>NZ_CP092070.1:0-5067215 GCF_022477975.1 Pectobacterium sp. PL64 | reverse complement strand
CGGTATTACATCGCCACGGCGGCTTGCAGATGTCGGATCAGGATGTGTTCGTGAATGTCGTCGGCGGCGTTAAAGTCACCGAAACCAGCGCCGACCTGGCGCTGCTGCTATCGCTGGTCTCCAGCTTCCGCGATCGCCCACTGCCGCAGGATCTTGTCATCTTCGGTGAAGTCGGTCTGGCGGGCGAAATCCGCCCGGTTCCGAGCGGCCAAGAACGGATTACCGAAGCCGCCAAGCATGGCTTCAAACGCGCCATTGTTCCTCATGCCAATATGCCGAAGAAAGCACCTGCCAGCATGCAGGTGTTCGGCGTGAAAAAGCTGGCAGACGCGCTGGCGATCCTCGACGATCTCTAAACGGGCCACAGAAGGCCATCCGCCTCCCTTCCATCCTGAGCTAAACAGGGGATGAAAGCGTAGCGGATGTTGCCCTGTTCTGTGGTATTTTGTTTAGTAAGCTAAACAAGAGTGCTGCACCATGTCATCATTTGATTACCTGAAATCCGCCATCCGGCAGAAGGGTTGCACCCTACAGCAGGTTGCCGACGCGACTGATATGACCAAAGGCTATCTCAGTCAATTACTTAATGCCAAAATCAAAAGCCCTAGCGCCCAGAAGCTGGAAGCGCTGCATCGCTTTCTTGAACTGGAATTCCCGCGCTACGAAAAGAGCATTGGTGTCGTCTTCGGCAAGTTCTATCCGCTACACACTGGCCACATTTACCTGATCCAGCGAGCCTGTAGCCAGGTCGATGAACTGCATGTGATTTTAGGTTACGACGAACCACGTGACCGTCTGCTGTTTGAGAACAGCTCGATGTCACAGCAGCCCACCGTCAGCGACCGTTTGCGTTGGCTATTGCAGACCTTTAAATATCAGAAAAATATTCATATTCACGCCTTCAATGAGCAAGGAATGGAGCCTTACCCGCACGGCTGGGATGTGTGGAGTAAAGGAATTCAAGCGTTTATGCAGGAAAAAAGCATCACGCCGAATTTCGTCTACACCAGCGAAGAACAGGATGCCGCGCAATACCGTGAGCAACTGGGCATTGAGGCCGTTCTGATCGACCCGCAGCGCTCCTTTATGAACATCAGCGGTTCGCAGATTCGCCACGATCCCTTCCGCTACTGGGACTATATCCCGACCGAAGTGAAGCCGTTCTTTGTGCGTACCGTTGCCATTCTTGGCGGCGAATCCAGCGGTAAATCCACGCTGGTGAACAAATTGGCGAATATCTTCAATACCACCAGCGCCTGGGAATATGGCCGCGATTACGTGTTTTCCCATCTGGGCGGCGACGAGATGGCGTTGCAATACTCTGACTACGACAAGATAGCGCTGGGTCAGGCACAGTACATTGATTTTGCAGTGAAATATGCCAATAAAGTAGCCTTTATCGACACTGATTTTGTCACCACGCAGGCGTTCTGCAAGAAATACGAGGGCCGTGAGCACCCGTTCGTTCAGGTGCTGATCGATGAATACCGCTTCGATCTGGTAATTTTGCTGGAAAACAACACGCCGTGGGTTGCCGACGGGCTACGCAGTTTAGGCAGCACGACCGCCCGCTCGGAGTTCCAGGATCTGCTGAAAACGATGCTGGCTAACAATAATATCCCGTACGTTTACATCAAAGAATCGGACTACGATTCGCGCTTTCTGCACTGCGTGGAATTGGTACAACAGATGTTGGGCCACGATCGCTCGCCTGAACCGCTCAAAAGCTAGCGCGTGTCCCACTGCCAATGGCGGGAGGGGGTAATGATTTCCGGCAGCGGAATATCCCAGCTTTCCACTGGCAGTGCGTCAACCTGCTGACAATCGTGGGCCAGACCGATCGGGTAAGGCCCACGCGACATCTGGTTGCGATACTGCAACGTACGGTCGTAAAACCCGCCCCCCATACCAAGCCGCTGTCCCAGATGGTCAAACGCCACCAGCGGCGTCATCAGGATGTCCAACTGTGGTAACGGCAGCACCTGACGCACATCCAAACGCGGTTCCATAATCTTCAGACGATTGCGTACCAACTCGGTGTCTGGCGCATAGCGCAGGAACAGCAGATGCCCGGCGCGAAACGGGTGCAGAACCGGCAAATAAACGCGTTTCTCCTGCTGCCACAGCTGTTGAATCAACGGGGACGTATCTAGCTCGCCATCAAATGACAGAAATACCGCCACGCTATCTGCCCGTATGATTTTCGGATGCGCCATGACGCGCTCACACGCCTGTTGCGCAAAACGCGACTGCTGCTCTGACGTCAGTAAACGCCGATTCTGCCGCACAGCCTGACGAATTTGCTGACGCGATGCTGCTGTAGAGGAGAGTGACGTATCAGGAAGTGCCGATGAAGATAAATCAGAAGATGACATGGGCTGCATTCGCCACGGGTCAAGAATGGTAAAAGAAAGGGAATCTCCGAGATGCCGCCGCAGGCTGTAACCCTTGAACCCTTGGTTCAAGGTGAACATAACGTCGCAGTCTTAAGGCTTCTCGGACGAACCGAGCGTGCTCACCAACCGCAGAGCATTACATTCTGTTGGTATGAAATATCGGCTCAGGGGACTGGCCCGCTGACAAACATCTCAGAGAAATTTTATTCGTTACTCGCGATAAACCTTAGCACGTCTTATCGCGTAAAAACACCGTACTTTTGTCAAAATACGACGTTATTCAAATTGTGCACCCTGACGCTCGGTGATCTTGCCCTGCTCCAGCAACGCCTGTTCGATGGTCTGCTGTAACATACGAATACGTTGTTCCATATTCGACGCATAATCACGCGTCTTACCCCGTTCCTGCGCCAGCTCATGGCACACGTTCAGCGCGGCAATAAACACCAGTTGCTCAGTGTTTGTGACTCTAGTGCGAACTTTAAGATCTTGCAACCGCTGGTTAAGATCTTCCGCAGCCTGATTCAACGCATCCTGTTGTTCTGGCGGGCAATTCACTCTTAACGAACGGCCAAAAATTTGAATATCTACTGGTTGTGCAGACATACCACCTTCCTGCCTTTTGTCGTTCTTGCGCCCGCATGCCGCATAGCATGAGCATTACCCGTTACATCGGGCTCGTTAAAGCGGGCGCAACTATATATAGCTGAGATCTAAGATACAAGCCCTTTCTGGTATCGAAAGGGAGCTTGGTGGTAGCATAGCACGAACCAATCCAGCCAACGATGACGAATCCGCATGTCTATAGAGAATACGTTTCCCGCCTATGAAGGCCTTGACCAACTGCTTCACCAACAGCAAGTCGCGCTGACCGCAGCAGAAATGCACGGTTTGATCAGTGGAATGCTGTGTGGTGGAAACCATGACGACAGTTGGAGAACGCTGGTTTTTGAACTCACTAATGAAGGCATGGCGTTTACCCAAACGCTGTCACAGCCGCTTCAGGACCTGTACCAGGCCACGCGTGAAGCGCTGGAAGATGATGGTTTTCTGTTCCAGCTTTTCCTGCCGGACGATTCGCTGGAGAGCGTGAGCGTTTTCGATCGCGCCGACGCGCTGGCAGGCTGGGTCAACCACTTCCTGCTTGGGCTGGGCGTAGCTCAACCGCAGTTGAACAAAGCCAAAGGTGAGCTGAAAGAAGCCATCGAAGATTTACGCAACATCGCCCAGCTTGGCTACGACGAAGATGAAGATCAGGAAGAGCTGGAGCAATCGCTGGAAGAAGTGATTGAGTATGTTCGCGTTTCTGCCATTTTGTGCCATACCGAGTTTACCAGCCAGCGCGTTGTGACTGCGCCCGAGCAGCAAAAACCGACGCTACATTGATTTTATGCAAGGCGGAAAGGAAAGGTAACCGCACGGACTACTTTCAGGAGCAGGTGATGAATCCACAAGAATTTCTTCGTCGTCGTCAGGTACTGTTGGAAAAAATGGCACCGGGCAGCGCGGCGATTATTTTTTCTGCGCCGGAAGCGCAGCGCAATGCCGACAGTGACTATCCTTATCGTCAAAATAGCGATTTCTGGTATTTCACCGGCTTCAACGAACCGGAAGCCGTACTGCTGCTGGTAAAAAGCGATGCCAAGCATCATCACAGCGTGATCTTCAACCGCGTACGCGATCTGACAGCCGAAATCTGGTTTGGTCGTCGTCTCGGTCAAGAAGCGGCCCCCGCCAAACTCGGCGTTGACCGCGCCCTGCCGTTTGGCGAAATCGGCGCACAGCTGCATCTCTTATTGAATGGGCTGGACGTGGTGTACCACGCGCAAGGGCAGTACGATTATGCCGACAAGCTGGTCTTCTCCGCGCTAGACACTTTGCGCAACGGCACCCGTCAGGGCTTTGCGGCTCCCGCCACGCTGACCGACTGGCGCCCGTGGGTACATGAAATGCGCCTGTTTAAATCACCGGAAGAAATCAGCGTAATGCGCCGCGCCTGTGAAATTACCGCGCTGGCTCACACTCGCGCTATGCAAAAATGTCGCCCCGGCATGTATGAATATCAGCTTGAAGGCGAAATTCACCACGAATTTACCCGTCACGGCGCGCGCTATCCTTCTTACAACACCATCGTCGGCAGCGGTGACAACGCCTGCATCCTGCATTACACCGAGAACGAAACGCAAATGCGCGACGGAGATCTGGTGCTGATTGACGCAGGCTGTGAATACAAAAGCTATGCTGGCGACATTACCCGCACCTTCCCCGTCAACGGTAAATTTACCGCACCGCAGCGTGCCATTTACGACATCGTGCTGCGCTCACAGCTGCGCGCGCTGGAACTGTTTGTTCCGGGTCGCAGCATCCGTGAAGTGAACGAAGAAGTGGTGCGCATCATGGTCAGCGGGCTTATTAAGCTCGGCGTGCTGAAAGGTGAAGTGGAAGAGTTGATTGCCGAGCAGGCACATCGCCAGTTCTTCATGCACGGCCTCAGCCACTGGCTGGGTCTGGACGTGCATGACGTGGGTGATTACGGCACCACCGATCGGGGTCGCCCGCTGGAACCGGGTATGGTACTGACCATCGAGCCGGGTCTTTACATCGCACCTGATGCCAAAGTGCCACAGCAGTACCGGGGAATCGGCGTGCGTATCGAAGATAACATCGTGATCACCGAAAACGGCAATGAAAACCTGACGGCTGGCGTAATCAAAGACGCTGATGCCATCGAAGCGCTCATGGCGCAACGGCATGATACACAACACTAAGCCGCTCTTTCACAGGACAATTCCTTTCAAAGGACAATAGCATAATTGCAAAGGACAACAGCATGGCGGTCATGATTGTCGGTGGCGGGATGGCGGGCGCAACGCTGGCGCTGGCAATATCGCGGCTTTCGCAGGGCGCAATCCCGGTTGATCTGATCGAGGCACACTCGCCGCTCGACAAGGAACATCCGGGTTTTGACGCACGCGCCCTCGCGCTGTCTGACGGCACACGTCAGCAGCTAGCAGCGCTGGGCATCTGGCAAGCGCTGTCGGGTAATGCAACAGCGATAACCGACATTCACGTCAGCGAACGCGGGCACGCCAGCGTGGTGAACCTGAAGGCTTCGGACTATCACGCTCAGGCATTAGGCCATGTGGTTGAACTGCACGACGTCGGACAGCGCCTGTTTTCCCTGCTGCAACAGGCACCGGGCGTTCGCCTGCACTGCCCAGCCAAAGTCGTTGCCGTCACGCGGACGCAGGATAACGCGACGCTAACGCTGGACGACGGCACTGAGCTAACGGGCCAGCTACTGGTCGCCGCCGACGGTTCGCGCTCCATGTTGTCGCAGTCTTGCGGGATTCAATGGCAGCAGCATGATTATGATCAGATCGCGACCATCGCCAATGTGACAACTGCCGAACCCCATCGAGGCCGCGCGTTCGAGCGATTTACCCCGCACGGCCCGCTGGCACTTTTGCCGATGAGTAACGGGCGCTGCTCGCTCGTCTGGTGCCATGATAAACACCGTCAACATGAGGTCGATGGGTGGAGCGAAGCCGAATTTCGCCAGCAACTACAGCTGGCTTTTGGCTGGCGTCTGGGGCAGTTCACCCATATCGGCGAACGCCACAGCTACCCGCTGCGCTTACTCATGGCCAGCCAGCATATTAGCCATCGACTGGCACTGGTGGGTAATGCGGCACAAACGCTGCACCCGATTGCCGGACAGGGCTTTAATCTGGGAATTCGCGATGTGATGTCGCTGGCAGAAACCCTCGTCGACGCGGCAAAAAACCAGCAGGATATCGGTCAGTACACGGTACTCAACCGCTATCAACAGCGGCGCACGCCCGATCAACACACCACGGTGGCGATCACCGATGGGCTGGTCAGGCTGTTCGCTAACCGCTATGCCGCGCTGACCGTCAGCCGCAATCTGGGACTGATCGCCATGAATAACCTGCCGCTGATGCGCGACGCCCTTGCTCGTCGCACGCTAGGCTGGGTAGAACGTTAATTAAGCTCGCCAACAGGAAAAGACGGAAATGCAATCATTCGACGTGGTTATTGCCGGTGGCGGTATGGTCGGTCTGGCGCTAGCCTGCGGCTTACAGGGCAGCGGCCTGCGTATCGCCGTGCTGGAGAAACAGGCGGCCGAACCTCAGCCGCTCGGGAAAGACCATGCCCTGCGCGTCTCTGCCATCAATGCCGCCAGCGAATGTCTTCTGCGCCATATCGGCGTCTGGGAAAATCTCGTGGCGCAACGCGTCAGCCCTTACAACGATATGCAGGTATGGGACAAAGACAGCTTTGGCAAAATCAGTTTTAGCGGTGAAGAATTCGGCTTTTCCCACCTTGGACATATCATTGAAAACCCGGTGATTCAGCAGGTGCTGTGGCAACGCGCCGCCCAGTTAAGCGACATCACCCTGCTCTCCCCCGCATCATTAAAACAGGTCGCCTGGGGCGAGAATGAAGCCTTCATTACGTTGCAGGACGACAGCATGCTGACCGCCCGGCTGGTAGTCGGTGCGGACGGCGCCCATTCGTGGCTGCGTCAGCATGCGGATATTCCGCTGACCTTTTGGGACTACGGCCATCACGCGTTGGTCGCCAATATTCGAACTGAACACCCACATCAGTCCGTTGCGCGTCAGACGTTTCACGGCGACGGTATTCTGGCGTTCTTGCCGCTGGACGAACCTCACCTTTGTTCAATTGTCTGGTCGCTGTCACCGGAACAGGCTCAGGCGATGCAGAGCTTGCCTGCCGAAGAATTCAATCGTCAGGTCGCTATGGCGTTTGATATGCGCCTGGGGCTGTGTGAACTGGAAAGCGAACGTCAGACTTTCCCACTGACCGGGCGCTACGCTCGCAGCTTCGCGGCACACCGGCTGGTGCTGGTCGGCGACGCAGCGCACACCATTCATCCGCTGGCGGGGCAAGGCGTCAATCTGGGTTTCATGGATGTCGCCGAACTGATTGCAGAAGTGAAGCGCTTACAGGCCCAGGGCAAAGACATTGGCCAACATCTTTATCTGCGACGCTATGAACGCCGCCGCAAACACAGCGCTGCGGTGATGCTCGCCAGTATGCAGGGATTCCGCGAACTGTTTGACGGTGACAATCCGGCGAAAAAGCTGCTGCGTGATGTCGGTCTGGTGCTAGCGGATAAATTGCCCGGCATTAAACCCACGCTGGTACGGCAGGCAATGGGATTACACGATCTGCCAGACTGGCTTAGCGTCGGGAAATAATAAAACCAGAATAGATAATAAAGCTCGCCGCTTAAGCGGCGAGTTATCAATAACGCTTTCTTCTTAATTAAAGCACTAATTTACTGAGCCATCCCCCTTGTTATTTAAGCGACCACGCTATTTTTATTTATATAATAAATTCATCATCAGAACATAATTAGCAGAGTAATAAAAAAACCTACCCTGCAAGGCTAATTACCATTAAAAACAATCAATTATGGAATTTTAGAAAGGATAGTTTTCTGACAGGAATCATATTTCTTATTAAATAGTCGAGTTCTTCTTTTGTTCAATCAAGATTTACGTTATAACGTTCCCAACAAGGATTGTTTAACAGGGAGTTACACGAATGGCTAATTCTATTTTCATGAAGATTACCGGAAAAATTCAGGGGCTGATCTCTGAAGGGTGTTTAAGTATTGACTCTGTAGGAAATAAACATATATCTGGTCACGAAGATGAGATTTTTGTTTATGCAACGAATTACGACTTATCAAGAGATCGACACGTCAATCATCATCCCTTTTCCGTAACCAAAGTCGTTGATAAATCTACACCACTCTTGCTAACCAGCATCGCCAACAATGAGCTAATGGAAGTTGAATTGAGGTATTACCGTACCTCCGCCAGCGGGACGCAAGAGAACTACATGACAATAACATTAAGGGATGCGTCTATTGTCAATCTCTCTAATCAGAATCCCAATTCATTGACGCATAGCGATATGCAGCCTTTTGAAATCCTAAGCCTGCGCTATGAAAGCATTACCTGCCAACACAATATTGCAGGCACATCGGGATACAGCATATTGACTGAGAATATGTACTGAATTGTCACAAAAAACTACCTAGTTAACTTTACAGTAAATTATAGGTTTTTTATGAGCAAAAGAAGTGATATAGAAAAAGGAACATTAGTTTACACTGAGGTACTAGGATGGGTAGACTTAGCTCATGCCAAAGGAAATGATGCTAGGGCATTAATGGCTGCAATAAATTCAGGTGAAGAGAGAATAGAAGACCATTTTGTTGTCATATACTCACAGTACATGGGAAAAGGATTCAAATACGGAACATCAAAAACAACAAGATGGAAAATAAGGAAAGGGCTATCTTCACATGATAAAAAAAGAGTTGCTCTCACTATTATTATGTATACAAGCCATCTATTCGAATCCTATCAAGGTTCGCCGCTATTCAGTTGGTACAGCGATAGTGGATATAGTGGTGAAGATTTAGTATCTAATCTACTCGGATTTTATCGGGCAGTAGATAACATCAATTATTTACTTCAACTCAGGGTTGCCAGTCAAGCCGACGCATTTACAAGATGGGATTACTATGGCCCTATAGGACAATATAAAAACAAAGAGTTTAGACCCTTACTTTTCCCACACCCAGAGAAATATCCAAATAATGCCAGACCTTATTACTCTGTTCTTCCTGAATTTATGAAATCGGTATCACCTATAAGCAATATTGAAAAGAGTGATATGTTAACACATCTTAACGATAAGACCGGATATAATATCGGAGTAGAAAGCCGTGTCACTATTCAAATCGAATAATATTATTAAAGCCATTGTATTTTTCATTACTTGCATAGGGTTTACTCTACTGCTGCCGTATTTATTCGTTAATGCAAGTTATTCTTATACAAAAAGTGACTATATAAAATATCATTTACTCACCTTTAAAGAAGTAAAGGAAATGCCTTTTATTTCAAAAAACTACTCGATTGAATATGATTCTCCAGATGGTACATCTGGGTTAACTAACAGTGTTTTTTTTTCAAATGTTAATCTTGAAAAAAAAGCAGAACTAATCGATTACCTCAATAAACTGGGATTTAAAAAACATGAAGACATGTTTTGGATTAAGGGCGGAGAAATTTGGAAAAAAGGAGATGAGATAGCTAATTTAATACAAGATGATGAAAGGAAAGTCATTATCATTTCATTTGAGAAAAAATAATTATACTTTTCTAATAGCTATTGGAAGACATATAAAAACAAGGCAATTAAAAATTGCCAAGAAAAATCGGCTATATCTACAATTTTTATTTTATGCCTATTACGCCTTATGATTTTTTCTAATCAACGCTTTTTTACCATTGAATATGAATGGATGCTAGATGATGGCTCGCTTGATAATCTCTGTGAAATACAGAGGGGCAGATTCCGATGGTTTTCATCATCGTTCCTCTATCTATCCCATTCCTTCTGGTTAAACGAACGCCTCCCGGAATTATTACATATATAGTTATTATTATTTATCATTCATACCGTTTCTATACGCGAGTTAGCATATGCCCGTACAGATGAATAACGTAAGTACATTATCCTTTAATCTCTGTTTTTATCTCTATTCAATTCTCTGCGCTTTGATTATATTAATCACGTCAATAAGAGATTACGAAGGGATGGTTGATGGAATAGAAATAAGAAATCTCTGTGAGATACCTGAATCGGATTCCGACGGTTTCTTTGCATTTATTATTATCCCCCTATCCATTCCTTTCTTTTTTGTAAAAAAGAGCATCGCCAGAATAATTACTTATCTTATTGTTATAATTTATTATTTATGGAGTTTTTATCTCCGTTTCACTCTATGTTAAAACTCGCCGCCGCAGCGGCGAGTCTGGTGTATCAGGCGTCGGGTCCGACTCTGACCACTAATTTACCGAAGTTGCGGCCGTGCAGCAGGCCGATAAAGGCCTCTGGAGCGTTTTCCAACCCGTCGACAATCTCTTCGCGGTATTTGATCTTACCTTCTTCGACCCACGGCGATACATCCTTCCAGAACTCATCGAAGCGATGACCATAATCATCAAAGATAATGAATCCCTGCATCCGAATACGTTTCTTCAGGATCGTCCCCATCAGCAGCGGTAAACGATCCGGCCCATCCGGCAGCCCCGTCGCATTGTATCCGGAGACTAATCCGCACACCGGAATACGTGCCGAGGTATTCAGCAGCGGCAGCACGGCGTCAAAGACTTTCCCGCCAACGTTTTCAAAGTAGATATCGATTCCCTTAGGGCAGGCTTGTTTCAGTTGCTCTGCAAAATCATCCGCCCGGTGGTCGAGGCAAGCATCAAATCCCAGCACCTCAACCGCATAGCGACATTTCTCTGCGCCCCCTGCCACGCCAACAACCCGACAGCCTTTTAATTTCCCGAGCTGTCCAACCGTCGCGCCGACCGGGCCGGTCGCGGCGGCCACCACCAGCGTCTCACCCGCTTTCGGCTGACCGATATCCGTCAGTCCCATATACGCGGTGAAGCCCGGCATACCCAGCACGCCCAACGCGTAGGAAGGATTCGTCGGCGACTGACCCAGATTGGTTAATCCTTTACCGTCGGAAATCGCATAATCCTGCCAGCCGCTGAAGGACAGCACCCAATCGCCAGTCTGATAATCCGGGTGCTTTGATTCCACCACGCGGCTGATTGTCCCGCCGACCAACACGTCATTCAGTTCGACAGGTTTAGCATAAGAAGGAGCGTCGCTCATGCGGCCACGCATATAAGGGTCAAGGGAAAGAAACACCGTACGCAGCAGGATATGTCCTGAATCGATCTGCGGGACAGGCTGCTGTTCCACACGGAAAGTCTCTTGTGTTGGCGCGCCGTGCGGGCGCTGAGCCAGAACCACACGGCGGTTAATTTGATCGGTCTGCGGCATAATATCCTCCGTTAAACAAAGCGTGTTGATAAAATCACTTCGTTAACAATAGGATCTGTTCTTTCATCTGGCTACGCAAACCGTGCGGCGTTCGTTATGCCGTTTTGTTTTTTTCGTAACGCGACATGCGATCCAGATACCCCATGACCAGTGCAGACAGCACAAACGTCAAATGGATAATCACGTACCACATCAGCTTGTTATCCGGGATATTACGGGCATCCATGAACACGCGCAGCAGATGGATCGACGAGATAGCGACAATCGACGCGGCAACTTTATTTTTCAGCGAGCCGGAGTCCATCTTACCGAGCCAGTTCAGCTTTTCTCTACCTTTGGAGATATCCAGCGCCGAGACAAAGTTCTCGTAACCGGACAGCATCACCATCACCAGCAATCCGCCGACCAGCGTCATATCGATGAGTGACAGCAGCACCAGCACCAAATCTGCTTCAGCGATATCCAGGATATTAGGCAGGACGTGGAACACCTCCTGGAAAAACTTGATCGCCAGCGCCAGCAATCCCAGCGATAGCCCGAGATAAACAGGGGCAAGCAGCCAGCGCGATGAGTACATCAGATTCTCAATAAAACGTTCCATAACTCACTATATGCAGGTGGAAAAGAGGGAAATAATAGCGAAAAGTCCTGCTGTGGTGTTAATCAATTCTTGAGCAGAATGCACCATTTACAGAATGCTCTGTCCTATCGTGCCCCCAGCAATGATTTCCGCGTTTTGTGATCCGGCCTGCACTCACCTTCAAACCGATGCCGTCCTCCCGTCGCTCGTGGCACGCATCTGAAGGCTCACCCTTTTTCCCCTTCCTACACTGTCTAGCGCCAGCAGGTCTGGCAGCAATCATACACTGCACTCTACATTCAGAGCCGAATACAGGCTTACCACAAAATAAAACAAGGGGTTACGCATGAGCAATCCTATTTTCCTTGGTATTTTCTGGCACTTCATCGGAGCGGCCAGCGCGGCCTGCTTCTATGCACCGTTTAAGCAGGTCAAAAACTGGTCGTGGGAAACCATGTGGTCACTGGGCGGATTTTTCTCGTGGATTATTCTGCCTTGGTGCATCAGCTGGTGGTTACTGCCTGATTTTTGGCGTTATTACGGTTCATTCGATATCGCGACCCTACTCCCCGTCTTTCTCTTCGGCGCGATGTGGGGGATCGGCAATATCAACTACGGCCTGACGATGCGCTACCTTGGCATGTCGATGGGCATCGGTATCGCCATTGGTGTCACGCTGATTATCGGCACGCTGATGACACCTGTCCTGCAAGGCAAGTTCTCCATTCTGTTTGGCTCGGCAGGCGGACGCATGACGCTACTGGGCGTGCTGGTCGCGGTCATTGGCGTCGCGATTGTCAGCTATGCCGGTTTACTGAAAGAGCGTGCGCTCGGTATTCGCGCCGAGGAATTCAACCTGAAAAAAGGGCTGATTCTGGCCGTGATGTGCGGCATCTTCTCCGCAGGCATGTCTTTTGCGATGGATGCCGCGAAACCCATGCATACCGCAGCACAAGAGTTGGGGATCAATGCACTGTATGTCGCACTTCCCAGCTATGTGGTGATTATGGGCGGCGGTGCCATCGTCAATCTGGGCTTCTGTTTCATCCGTCTGGCGACCTGCAAGGGTATTTCATTGAAAGCCGATCTGGCACAGGCTAAACCATTACTGATTGCCAACGCACTCTTCGCCATTCTGGGCGGCGTTATGTGGTATTTGCAGTTCTTCTTTTATGCCTGGGGACACGCCAATATTCCGGCCGATTACACCTATATCAGTTGGATGCTGCACATGAGTTTCTACGTACTGTGCGGCGGTATCGTCGGCCTGCTGTTTAAAGAGTGGAAAGCCGTGGGTCAGAAACCGGTGCGTATGCTGGTTCTCGGCTGCGTGGTTATTATTCTGGCGGCGAATATCGTCGGATTAGGCATGGCAGCATAAGCCCCTTATCATCGCGTTCGGTATCATCAAAGCGAGTACCGAACGCGATGACAATAGCCTCAACCGATTGGCGGAAAAAATACGTTGAACCGTTGATATTACTGCATTCCTCCCTATATCCTGCCCTTGTAAAGACGCCATTATTAATCATGGTGTGAATCCAATTTCATCGGTTAAACACCTTCAAAATAAGGATTAGTAATGGAAAATGCAGAAAAGAGCGCTTTCTTCGTACTATTAAAAGCGTTTGACAGATTGGCCGATGTCCTTCAATCGATGGACATAACTTTACCGAAAGCCGTTGTTTTACTTACGGACGATCTCTGGAACTACCTTGCCTCAGAGGCGCAATACATCAACATTAATCCAGCGCTTGAGGCTATCGATGCTACCGTGGTGGATGAACAGGGTGCGAATAGCGAAGAGATTTTAAAAAACCTGTATCTGTACGCCTTTTCAGATTTTCTGATGTTTTTCTCCGAGGGAAAGGCAAGCTTAGAGGCAGCAGAGTCATCCATTATTGACGCTTATGACTACATAGCGGCTCAACAATTTTTACTCAACGAGAAGGAAGGAAAAGCGGTCATGTTGAGTGATGATGACGAAAAGAAAATAAAAAGCGATCCACGGTATGTGGGGGAACTTACTGCGCTAAAAACTGACAAGGCTTTCGCTGAAAACATCGTTCTGTGGGACAACGTGGTGGCATTCCGATGAGGATATTATTTAAATAATGACGAGCACGCATCCTAAAAAAATTGAAAATATTTATCGTTTAGACTCGCAAGAAAGGTGTGATTACTTCATCCGTAAGATTAACTGATTTTGAAATTGTCTGGGGATTATTTAATGAGGGGTGGGCAACGGCCATATCCGGTCAGAAAATGGCTATTCCCTTCTGGCCTGAGGAACACTTTGCCACACTGTGCGCTCATGGTGAATGGGCGGGATTCACAGCAAAAGCGATTGAGCTAAACGTATTTCTATCACATTGGCTCCCTGGAATGCAGAACGACGGCAGAATATGTCAAATTTTCCCCACGCCAAGTGAAAACGGTTTTTTCATTCCCCCAACAGCCTTACTGCATGCCATTAAAGAAGAACGTGAACAATACGAATGACCGATCGTTAGGCCAGATAGCCCCCTGTTAATGTCCACAAAATAAGTATTACACCGTGCAGTTTGCAATTTATCACCAGAAACGTTTAATTTGAATGTTGTGGGAATAACCTAGGGGAAATGAGGGTGTCAGACATTTTTAACAAAATAACCAGGCTTTCCCCAAGAGAGTTGCAACGCTATGCCTCCGCCTGTTTGCAGGCCTATTGCCACGCAAAATTGATTCAACACCCCGCGATCGACGCGTTGATAACTCACCTTAATTGTTACCCTGAAAATGGCAGTCTAGTTGAATGGGAAAGAAACGGCGCGTTACTGCCGTTAAATGGCCGGGGAGATGAGATGCCGCAAGATCTTACCCTGTCGATTTCACCTCGGGACATTGAAGATTTCACTTATCTTGTTGATATCGCAGTAGAGGTCGGAATCGTGGATATGTATGGAACACCAACAACGCTTCCGGTTGAGTTTGTAGGAAAGATAGCCATGATTCTGTCCCAGAATCATATCGATCTGCCTGAGCTTTAAATGAAAAAAATGCAGCGCCCAATACTCGAAAAATATTGAGATGTGGTTAGAGTGAAGAAGTTGAAAATTAGTGAACAGGTCAATTAGAACATGAGCTATGAGTACAAATTAGTGTTTGATGATGCCTCGATTGCCCAACAGGTCATCAGCACTATTGAGCGCAGTGAGGCCTGCATTCATGCCGAAAATGGTGATGTCTATTTGAAAGACAAATCCCTAAACAATCGAGCTGAATATGACGTCCGCCTGTTCGATGAAGACGATGGCTCGCTGTGGCTTCAGGTTAACGTTAAATCTGTCGATTTGTACGCACTCATGCGAGAAACACTCAGCGGGAAACCTTTCAAATGCTTTGAAGATGGGGATACCGAAGACGAAGTAGAACTGAGCGAGGCTTTTCGTTTAAAGCACCGTTAACCTGTTTGCTATTTTATACGGTTTTCTCCCCACTCCGAGACATCACTTTTGATTCACCCCCTGAATGTAAAAAAAGGCGAGAACCTAACTATAAAAGGATTTTCGCCTCAACACATTACCCAATCCGCTCTGGCATCGTCAGAAACGCGCCAAAATTATCTGCCTGCTGGGTTGTTTCTCCCGTTTCATGTGACCATAAAACAATAATCGGCTCCCCTGCTTTCCCTAATACAGCGTAATCAAAACAGTAATAATCTCCCGTACCACACTCCGCAAAAGGCAGAAGGGTCGAAAAATCCTGTGTTGTATCGGAAAAATTGCTCAGCCACGCCTGCCAGCCTTCCTTAAAATGACGAACGATTGATTCCCATGTTTTTCTCGGGTCGCGAGAATCAAATACCGGGAATATCGTTAATGCTCCAAGCGCTCTTCCATTATTCACCAGAAGCCAGTCCGAAAAAGAGAGAGGCAACTTACGGCCTAGCTCACGTTCTGCGGCTTGAATCGCCTCTATCGATGTGCCAATGACACGTATTCTGCCCATCGTTCCTCGCTTATTAAAACGTCTCGTATTTTGGTCAGGGCATTAGCCAAGTTGTAGAAAAAATCGGCCACACGCATTTGCTGTTTTATCCCAGAAACGCTCATCTAAAAAGAGATAGCCCTTCCATCTGAGAGTATTCCTTAACAGAGAATGGCCAGGATATCTCACTGGGCAAATAAGCCCCGCCGCCGACATAAGCATCATGAGGCGCATGGGAGTCATGGGTAAAAATCAATTCATCGTACATCAGCCTTTCTCGTCTTCATTATCGATAGCAACAGCCCATTTAAAATGGCTTACTTCTTCCGCCAAACGGACGAATCACCTGACGTTATCTCAGCAAGCTGCCCGTCATTATCGTAGTGACAGAACCATTCATCTTCACTGGGCCATCCTTTGGAAAAGGCTCGACCAGATAACAAGCGACCAGAAGAGGAATACTGGTAAAGAAATACGGCAAAAGCCTCTCTAATACCGACCCCGACATAAAGCTTGGCGTTGTCGCCTAATTGCAGCATCCTCCCTAAGCCAAGCAATTTTGATTCACTGCCTGCTGGGCGATCCATTCCCTTGAAATGCAGAGTTGCGATCTCTAAAACATCGTCAGTACGGTTATATAGGGTTGCCTGAATCGCTTGAATCCCCTTCTGCCCTGGAGAGATCGTAATAACATGGCGATCGTCAGAGAAACCGGAGCAATATTTTCCCAGCCAGCGCGCTTCATCTAGGCTTGCATATTTCCTTTTCATGAGCCGAGGTGGGGAAAAGCCAATACGCTCATCGCTGTAGGGTAAGTGACAAAAATAATCGCCATCAGAAAATTTCCATTCCTCTACCGAATCACGACACGCCAGATAAATCTGGTACGAATCGGTCGCGTCAAACCCCTGAAACTGTTTTCTGAGATCGTCAAGCAGCGAACTCACGATTGGAATATCAAGCAACCTCGTAGCCTTTGTCATGAGTAACCCTATTCACCGTTTTTTCTATCAATCGTCTTCTATCCTGATACCGATATTGCCACAGATATTGAAGAAAGTGTTTTCATCGCATCGGCGACTGTCAACGTACCGTCCCGCGTGATAAGTTCCCACTGCGGCTGCATTCACCCGCCTGAAGTGAAATACCATTGAGATATGCGAATCAGGCGCTTCCCAAACGTACGGGCGGCGTTGAGATAAATATAAAGTTAAACCCCAAGGTGTAAGGTCAAGAAATGATCGAATCTGCTGAAGAGTTTATTGCCTTGCGCAGTAGTGACATAAAAAGTGAGTATGACAGGTCGGCCATGGAAGAAGCGCCTTTGGATGTCTGGTTCGACGTTCTTAAAAAATACCCAGGTTATGGAAAGTGGGTGGCACATAATAAGACAGTGCCGTTAGCAATCCTCGAGGCTTTATGTTCGTTCGATGAAACAACACGGGCATGTGTTGCGAGTAAAAGAAAATTGTCGGCAGCCTTGTTCGAACGTCTTTCGCGTGATGCAAGTCGTACAGTACGAGTGGCGATTGCGGCCAACAGGAAAACACCGGTTGAAATCCTGGAGAGACTGCTGTCGGATGCGGATGAAGGCGTCATTAGGATCGCCAAATATAACGTTGATGAGAGATGAGTGGCGAGATTTCACGAACAAAACGGTAGGAGAGAATCATGAGCGTTAAATTTCCAGCAACCTATTACCATTCATCCTCTGAAGAGGGCGTTTTGACGGTTGGATTTGCCGATAGTGAAAATGACCCACAGAGCTTTCTGATTCTGCAACGAGCTGAAGAGCCTGACGAACAAGATGAAGAACTGGGCCAAGATACCTACTATGTTGAGATAGGCGATCCAAGCATGGCCGGATATGGCGGAATTGATGATGTTTCGATTACGGAAGAAAAAATAATTTTTACCTATTCTAGCACCACGATCTGGTGCAAAACGATAAAAACACTTGAGATAGGTATTTCGCCTCAGTTGGCAGCCATTGACGACATTGAAGCATCACTTCGAGAAATATTTACCGGCACGCCAACAAACCTCTCTCGGTCATAGTAGCAGCCTGCGGTACGTAAAAAACCCACGGAAAACAAGATACGCCAGCGTATTTTGGGCTAACATCGGGACATCGTTTTACTTCGCAGACTCAAGTATTGGTAATCACTAAACCTATGTTAGTTAATGTCTATGTCGCACATGACGATAAGCCCGTTTTTGAAGAGTTGCCTGTCCGAGAAATTGAGAAGGACACTTACGAATTGCTGTCTTCTCCCGGCCTTGCATTAAACCTGGCTCGTGGAGATATTTTTCGAATTAAAGACAAACATGCGCACCCGGAAGTCTTAAAAAGAGGCGGCAATTTTTGCATTCATATTTATGCGGATGAGCTTCCCTCTGAGGACATCGCCAGTTTGGAAAACGATGTAGCCCGTCAGTTGAATGGAACGCTAGACGGCGTATTTCAGGGAAATCTAACATTGGCCGTTCCAGCACGGAATGGGATGGATAAGATTGCCGATGTTTTCGACGCCTTTCGCGAAAAAACAGGCGTTCAATGGTACTTCGCGAACATTTATAAGAATATCGATGACGATGAAGACGAAACGCTTTTAAATTGGTGGCTGGATAGTTAGATGCCCACGGCTAGCCCCTCAGCTGAAATAACGTATCTCGAACATCCCGACATGCACGAAAAGCGACAGCGGACTTAACCATGCAAAATGCAGATCGACCCTTACCCAATGCGCGACAGAAACAGACCTGCGATATGTACCAATTACCGCAGCATCCTCCAGAAGACATGGTCGCTATCGCTTTAGATACCTTACAAAGCTCGCCCATTTACGGAACCCGGATCGCATTGCCAGAAAACGGCACGATAAGCTGGTTTATCCACTGTGGCGAGCATTCATCCGAGAGCGGTTTTTATCAGGCCCTTCACACCTGTCACTTAGAGGACACGTTGCCTGAAGTCGTACCGTATCTCTTTTTACCCGAAGGGACGAAATTCATTATCGATCGAGCTGGATATGAGGACGTTTGGACGGACGAAACAGAATAGATGACATTTTCTGTTTCTACCTATACCTCTGCCTGAATCCATCGTTTCCCCGTCGAATGCCTTTCTCGTCGTCATACAGAGAGAGGCCATTGTTCATGGGTAAGAGCGGAGGCGTTGATTTATTAATAGTGCGACACTTTAATAATAAGCATCGCACTCTTTCACATTATCTAAAATAAAATCACAGCCTATCGTGAAGCACTCAAAGGAATCTCTGGATCGGGCTCGTGAGTCATTCGATTACGTAAATCACGGCGAATAATCTCAATAGACCAGAACCAAATGAGATGGCCTACGATTTCTGATACATGCTCATACCAAGGGAGAACAAACAGAGATGGCGTAAGCCCCATCAATGGGAAGGAAATCATATGGACAAATAATTGAGCCAGCGCACCAGCCAACAGACCTTGCCATAATTTTATTTTAGGAAATACTTCTGCAACAACGCAGTAACCTAAAGCAAAAACAATAGAGAAAATAATATGCGTTACACCAACCCAATTGAATACGTGGCCGGCAAAGGTATAAACCGCCGCATTAGGGTCAACCACCCCAAGCCAATCGCGTAAAAAGATGTAGGGAGGGTTAAGAAAATTACGAGAGCAATCAATTTGCTCGGCAGCTCTAATCAGTGATTCAGGTGCACAAGCACCGGTAAACATATCAGTAGGGCTACGTGGAGGAAGCGGGTTTTCCGCACCCCACTTAACGAAAGATGAAACAATACCTGCAATCAAACCAATAAAAGCAGCTAATCCATAGCGTCTCCGAGATGGAGGTGTTTGTTCAAAAAAGTTCATTTTTTTACCAATCTAACCATTAAAGGTTATAGTCTTACATAGATATCATGTACTTATAAAGAGGTTAATTGATATATCGAACCATCTCTCTAGTATATTTTGTTATTAGGAACGTGGTTTTAAATTTTATAAAAATAAAAAGAAGAAATCATGCGTTTCTTTTTTGTGAAACTTTTATTCAATAATTGAAAAACCAGATTCTATAACGTGTCCGAAATGTATATCCCAAATGATGCGAAAGAATAACAATTCACCAATAATATTATCAATAAGAAATAGCCTGGTTATTTTTTTGTGAAAGAATAACAGATCAATAACGTATTCTTTCACACTGCATCACACACGAATCCGCTCCGAATTTTCACGCATGTCAGCAAAAATTGATATTCAGTCTGCGACAGTTCAACGGAATAACTGGTGCCATAAAACCGTATCCCACGCTTATCGCTTAATCAGCACTGAACCAATCTGGCCGTTGATGCTCCTCGCGCCAAAATAGCGAGGCCATTCCCCATGCCGCTCCATCCGGGCGGCGTAACTGCCAGACTACGCCGCCATAAATTGAAAACATCTGCCCGTTTTTCTTGACCCGGATTCCTGCGTAATTATTGGCGATCCCCTGCTGAGACACGCTTTCCAGAAACTGCTGCCGCGCTGACCGTAAAGAGCTCTCGACACACAGTCGAGAAGGCAACGCCAGCATTTCTGCTTCGCTATATCCGAAGCAATCGAGCGCAAAGCGATTGGCATAAATAAAACAAGGATCGTCCCCCACTCCTTGCGCCAACACGCTATACGGCGCCTGTTCATGCAGCCATCTGTAACGTTCTGCCACGCCAGCGGGCGAAGGCAACAAAGCACCGCTCAGAGCCAGATAGCACGCATCAATCTTCTCAAGCAACGCGAGTGACATAGCACCTCCTTAAAGATTCCGTATGCGCGGATTGCTCCCCAGCCGTTGATACGCATCAACCGGTACTTCAACCAGTAGAGAAGGACGCCCAATTTCGCCTGCTCTGACCAAAACATCATCTAAATTAGCGAGATCGGGCTGAAGCTGCTTCACCTCCCAGCCACAGGCCTTCGCAATGGCGCAGTAGTCGAGAGAGCACACGCCAGCGTGATAATGTTCTGGCGCGACCTCCGGCAGGATCTTGGGCAACCCTTGCGCCACGATAGCCAGGCTCTCATTGTTTAACAGGAAGATGACAATACCGAGTTTCCGAACTTCTCCTAACGCGCCAGAAAACTGGCGAAAGCAGCCATCACCGGTAAATAAAAAGACCGCGTGTTCCGGCCGAGCCAGCTTCGCCCCCACAGCCGCGCCAAATGCGCCACCCATCGCCGAACCACGGTAAAAAGAGTAGAAACGAATGTGGGGATGCGGCCGCTGCGTCACGTACTGACGATCTTTATACGCAAGGCAAATATCATCAAACCCAATCGAGTTCGCAGGCCACCAGCTATCCAGACGCTGATATAGCGTCGCCATATTGACGTACCCCTGACGTGGGGAAGAGAAGGCATGATGATTTAGGTTGTGCGGTGCAGGTGTGGCCCCCGTGTTGGCAAAGGGGCACGCTTCCGCAGCCGCAATCAACCTGAGCAGCGATTGATCGATCGGCCCATGAAGATGGTGATAGTGCCCCGAAGCCCGGTGCTGAAAGCCGCCCTCAATCTGGCCGTAGGCCTGTGTAATATTGCTCAGGTAGAACGTTTCGCCGGCGGTAAAAGGCTGTAAATTCACCGAATATTCATCAGGGCTCGCCCCCAGAACCAGCAGAACATCATCATCATTCAGCGATGCATAAAGCGCCGTCGCACAGTCGTTTCCACCAAAGCCGATATAGCCGTAGCCATACGGATTATCTCGGCTGACGGCGTTCGCGCCATTGATCGTCCACACCGTTGCGGCATGCAGTTGCACAGCGAGCTGGGTCGTCAACGCTGGCGCATTGGGATACCGCGCCATCTCCTCTCCAACCAACATCACCACGCGCTTCCCCTTTACAGCCTGACGAAAGCGATCGACAAAGGCGCCGAGATCGTCACAGGCAGAAGCGGGTCGTGAATCTGGAGGAAGAGCATTCTCACTGGTGGCCTCAGCCAGCGCATGGTGTGCCAACACCAGCACCACCGGTTTCGCGTTTCCCAACTGCGCCCTTGCCAATGCCAATGTTTCATTCAGCGTGTGCGGGTTATCGAGCACAAAAACCGAGTCAGGCAGCTCAGCCCGCAGCTGTTGCACAATATTGCTACCGTGCTCCCATGTATCCTGCAACGGCAAGAGGCCGTCCGTATGCTTCCCCGATAGCGCGACCAGATAAACCGCAGGAATATCATGCAGCTTGGCATCACTAAGCCCACAGCCTAGCAGCTTCGTTGCCGCTCCCGTGGTAGCCACCGCCGCCGCGTATTTTCCACTGGCGAGATAGTAGCCCAGCGGAACAAAGCCCGCGCTGTACTCACACAGCGTTAAAAACCCCGTTTTATCCTGAACCGACCAGTCAACGGGATGAATGTCTTTAACAAAATGAATCACCCCGCCGCCTGTCACGCCCGCGTAGAGCGTCACTCCAGCCTCGGAGAGAAAATCAAACAGTCGCGCATATCCATTTGATTTAACGTCACAAAACTCTGGTGTCTCCATGCAGCCCTCCATCTGGCGTCGTCGGTCATGACATAAGCGTAGTTGCCGTTACGGAGGGAATACATCGCGAACGAATAAAAAGCCGCATGAATCATAAGGTTGCTGAGACACCTGAATCGTAGCAGCCACCTTTCACATATATATTTTTATGGAATTGAAAATCAATTTTTATTCTTTTACATGCATAAGCCCCCCCTTTAGAGTAGCGAAAAGACCGCCGTGTATGGCCTCATGTCATTTGTAAGGGACACAGGGAATGGAAAAAAATCATCCGCAAGTTACGACTCTCGCCGCAGGGTTACTCTCGTTACTTTTTGCATTCAACCCCGGAGCGTACGCAGCAGAAACCGGTGAAAAACCGGTGTCTGGCGGTATTCTGAATGTTGGATTGGGCAGCGATACGCCGATTATCGACCCACACATTACGGCCTACGGCGTTACAGCGTTGATTGCGCGTAACGTGGTGGATTCACTGGTAGGACAGGCGGAAGATAACCGCTTTACGCCCTGGCTGGCGGAAAGCTGGAAAATTAACGACAACAACACCGAGTACACCTTCCACCTGCGCAAGGACGTGACATTCAGCGACGGCACCAAGCTGGATGCGGAAGCGGTGAAATACAACATCGAACGTATTCTCGATCCGAAGACCACCTCCAGCTACGCGAAATCGCTGTTAGGTCCTATCGACAAGATCTCAACGCCGGATGACTATACGATTGTGATCCACTACAGCTCACCGTTTGCGGCGCTGTTACAGGGTCTGAGCCTGCCGTATCTGGGCATTCAATCGCCGACGTATCTGAAGAAAACACCAAACACCAGTACCACCGTGGTGGGCTCCGGTCCGTTTATTCTCGATTCCTTTGTGAAAGGCAGCGGCAGCAAGCTGACGAAACGCCCTGATTACAACTGGGGACCGGGTTATGCCAAGCACACGGGTCCAGCTTATCTCGACGGTCTGGTGTTCAAATATCTGCCGGAAGCATCGGTTCGCCTCGGCGCCCTGAGCAGCGGCCAGATTCAGGCGATTGACGCCGTACCACCGGCTAATTTCCCGACGGTGAAGCGCAATCCGAAGCTGGAAGTGATCACCTATGAGAACCCGGGCGTGAACCGCGTACTCTATCTCAACACCACCAGAGGCCCTTTCCAGGATGTCGCGGTGCGTAAGGCATTCCAGAGCGCGGTAGATACCAACGCGGCAGTGAAAGTCGCCTTCTTCGGTACGCTGAAAGCCGCCGATAACGTTCTTGGCCCGGCCACGCTGTACTACGATCCGAGCGTCGCGTCCCGCTGGGGCTTTGATGCGAAAAAAGCCAACGAACTGTTGGATAACGCAGGCTGGAAACAGAAAGACGGCGAAGGCTTCCGAACCAAAGATGGCAAGCGCCTGAGCGTCAGCTTCGTTTACGCCTCAACCAACGTTGAAGCGGCGGATGTCGCGCTGTTCCAGGCAGTACAATATCAGGTGAAGCAGGCAGGCTTCGAAGTCAAACTGACGCCAGTTGATGCGGGTGAATTCACCACACGCACCAATGCCAACGAGTACGATATTGCTTCTAACTTCTTCGTGCGTGCAGAGCCAGATATTCTACGTACCGTGTTCGATTCAGCCTATGCGCCACCGAACGGTAACGGCTTTACTCGCATCAGCTCGCTGGACGGCAAACTGAGAAAAGCCATCGGCGCGGGCGAAGCGGAACGTAAACAGCTCTATAGCGAAATACAGCGTGAGGTCATCGATCAGGCGTATGTTGTTCCACTCTACATTCCCGCCTATCAACTCGGCCTGTCCAAACAGGTACAGGGCATAAGCTGGGCCACCAACGCAAAACCGAACTTCTATGATGTCTGGATTAAACGTTAATCTGTACGCGATAGGTAAACGTCTTTTCACCATTCTGGCTGTGCTCTGGGGCGCAGCCACATTGACGTTTATTGCCGTCAAACTGATCCCTGGCGATCCGGTCGCCATTCTTAGCGGCGGCGATAACGTGGTAGACGAAGCCTATCGCGCCGTACTCATCAAACAATTTGGGCTCGACCAGCCGCTATGGGTGCAATATCTGCGCTACTGTGGACAGGCGCTACAGGGCGATTTTGGTGTCAGCTATCTCTACCGCCTGCCAGTTGGCAGCGTGATTAGCGATGCGATGCATGAAACCCTACCGCTGGCGCTCGGCGGCCTGATTCTGGCGCTGCTCCTTGCCATCACCAGCGCGCTGCTGACCGCAGGTCGCTACGGCGTGCTGCGAACCACCGTATCCTGGCTGGAACTGACGCTACTTAGCACGCCGGTCTACTGGATTGGTATCGTGCTGCTGAGCCTATTCAGTTTTCGTCTGCAATGGTTTCCGGTCACCGGCAACGATGGGGTGATGTCGCTGGTGCTGCCAGTCATCACGCTGAGTCTACCGATTGCCGCTATTCTGAGTCAGGTATTGCGCGACGGTCTGGAAGATGCGCTTTCCCAGCCGTTCTCGCTTACCGTGCGCACGCGCGGCGTCAGCGAAATCCGACTGCGCTTCCGCCACGGTTTACGCCATGCTGCGCTGGCCGCCTCAACGTTGACTGGCACGCTGCTGGCAAGCGTACTCGGCGGCTCCGTGCTGACCGAAACCGTCTTTGGCCGTGCGGGGATTGGACAGGTTACGCTGAGCGCAATTGAAAACCGCGACATGCCGCTGGTGCTGGGCGTTGTCATGCTGTCCGCATTCCTGTTCGTCGTCATCAACCTGCTGGTGGACGCGCTGTATCTCATCATCGATCCCCGCTTACGCAAGAAGGCGAGCGCCCATGAGTAGTGAACCGATGCCCTTCACGCAGACACCCTCAAGAAAAACCTATCGTAGCCCGTGGCTGAGCACGGCGACGTTGCTGCCTGCCGCTATCGTTTTCCTGCTGGCGCTGGCGGTCTTTTTCCCCTCGCTATTTACCAGCCGCACCGCCGACGAAATGGATATGGGCGCGGTATTTCAGTCGCCAAATAGCACTTACTGGTTCGGCACCGATCAACTGGGACGCGACATTTTTTCCCGCATCGTTCACGGCACCTCGCTGTCGCTGGGGATTGGCGTCGGCGCGATGCTAATCGCCTGCTTCGGCGGCGTGCTGTTTGGCACGCTGTCGGTGCTCGCGCCGTTGCGCATCCGTCAGGTTCTGGTACGTCTGCTGGACATCATGCTGGCGTTTCCCGATCTGCTGTTGGCGTTGCTGGTGATCGCCGTTCTGGGACGAGGACCGGAAAACACTATGCTGGCCGTCGGTCTGGCGGGGATTGCCGGCTATGCACGTTTGATTCGTTCTCAGGTGCTGCAAGTCAGGCTATCCGGCTACGTTGAGCATGCGATTGCGCTGGGTGAACACCCGCTGTATATCGTCTTCCGCCATATCATTCCCAATACGCTACGCCCGTTGCTGATTGTCGCCACCATTGGTGTCGGCCACGCGGTGCTGTCCGCCTCAGCGCTGAGCTTTCTTGGATTGGGCGTCGTCCCACCGACCGCCGAATGGGGCGCGCTACTGGCTGACGGACGCAACTTCCTTGATATCGCACCGTGGGTCAGCCTGCTGCCCGCCAGCGTCGTCGCGCTGTCGGTGATTTCCATCACGCTGCTGGGACGTCGTTTACAGGCCATTTTGGCAAAAGGAGAGGCACGATGAGCCTGAACACACATTCTCACCCCTCTCATTCACCTTCAGAAACGTCCGCAAAAACGCCGCTGCTGCGCGTAGACGGCCTGAGCGTGACTTTTCCCAGCCCTTTCGGCCCCGTTCGTTCGGTTAAAAATCTTTCTTTTCAGGTGAATGCCGGAGAAATTCTGGCGCTGGTCGGCGAATCGGGTTCAGGGAAATCCGTCACCGCTCGCACGCTGGTGGGTCTGGCTGGTGAAAACGTTGACGTACAGGCAAACGCGATTGAGCTCACGCGCCATGACGGCAGCCTGTGTGATTTACGCTATCTGACCGATCGCGATTGGCGGGCGATTCGCGGCCGTGAAATCGGCTTTGTTTTGCAGGATGCGCTAGTGTCTCTCGACCCGCTGCGCAAGATCGGGCAGGAAGTCGCCGAGCCGATTCTGACCCATCGTTTGTTGCCTCGCCAGCAGGTTCCCGCACGCGTTGCCGAACTCCTGACAAAGGCAGGCATTCCCGATCCAGAGAATCGCGCGGCGCAGTATCCGCATGAGCTGTCCGGCGGGCTGCGTCAGCGTGCGCTTATCGCTTCCGCGTTGGCGGCAGGCCCACAGTTGTTGATTGCCGATGAGCCGACCACCGCGCTGGATGCCACGGTGCAAAAGCAGGTGCTGAAAGTCTTCACCGCATTGGCGCAGGCAGGACACGGCGTTTTACTGATCACCCACGATCTCGCCGTCGTCGCTGAGGTGGCAGATCGCGTCATCGTGATGCAGCAAGGATCGCTGGTAGAAGGCGGTGAGGCGCGACAGATCCTGTCAGCGCCGACACATCCCTACACCCGCAAGCTGCTGGCGGCGATCCCGACCGCGTCTACCCGTGGAAAATGGCTGGCTGGTACGGACCCGTTACAGAGCGGCATTGCGCCGTCACCCGCTTCTTTGGCAGCCGATCACACCAGCACCGACGAGACCATTGCACTCACAGCAGATCGGATTGCGGTGTCGTTCAAACGCCCGGACGGTAGCCGGATGCAGGCCGTTAATCAGGTTTCTCTCCAGATCAAACGCGGCGAAACGCTGGGCATCGTCGGGGAATCCGGTTCGGGGAAAACCACGCTGGGCAAAGTCATTCTGGCACTGCAAAAGCCAGACAGCGGCGAAGTCCGACTCGCGGACAATGCCTGGAGCACATTAACGGAACGCGAACGCCGACCGCTGCGCGCACGCATTCAGACGATCACACAGGATCCGCTTAGCTCGTTCGATCCACAATTTACCGTCGCCCAGATTCTGAATCAGCCGCTGCGTTTGCGCCGCGATTTGAGCGACGATGAGAAACAGCGGCGCATTCTGACGCTGCTCGAATATGTCGGCTTGACGCCCGACCTGCTGAGCCGCCGTCCAAGAGCGCTGTCCGGTGGGCAACGTCAGCGCGTCTCCATCGCACAGGCACTGGCTTCAGAACCCGAGATTCTGATCTGCGACGAACCGGTATCAGCGCTGGACGTCACCACACAGGCGCAGGTGCTGGATTTGCTGGTGGCGTTACAACGCCAACTGGGGCTGACAATGCTGTTCATCTCCCACGATCTGGGCGTGGTACAGCATATGAGCCACCGCATCGCGGTCATGAAAGACGGGGATATCGTAGAAACAGGGCCGGTCGAGCAGATCTTCAATCAGCCGCAGCACCCTTACACGCGCCTGCTGCTTTCAACGGTGGCAGAGTAGCGCTGTTGACGAAGGGTTGAGAGCTTAAAAACGCAGCGACATTGTACATTCTGTACTGGCAGGGCATCGATAAGCAGATGGTCAAAAAGATCAATGAGTTAATAAAATAAACGCGCAGAACATCTTTTGGGGGTGATCCAGGCGATCTCATCCCCGATATCCTTCAGCGACTCACTTCCCCCCGATTACGGACGTTCTCATTGATATGTTGGAACTGATGCATCAATTCCCGGCTTGCCGCTGGAATTAAGACGTTTAGCCGAGTTTAAATGGTAGTCCAATGTCTCCCGGCGCTCAGTCATACTGAGCCTGCGGACGACACGATGAGCTGCCTATTGCAGACGCCTGTTGCATTGGTTGCGTTACATCATCATGTAGTTATATGTCCATGTCCGATGCCGACAGCACGCCCCCACGAACGATACTTTGCTAATATATAATTTTCACAATGATATTTTGTAAGTCTCATGATTGAAACCCGACTGCTTCACCAGTTCATCGCCGTCGCAGAGGAGTTGCACTTTAATCGTGCTGCGGAACGGCTTCACATGGCGCAGCCACCCTTAAGTCAGGCTATTCGTCGGCTAGAACAGGAGATCGGCACGCCGCTCTTCGAGCGCACCAACCGGCGCGTGTCGCTCACGCCTGCCGGGGCAGCCTTTCTGGAGTCGTCCAGAAAAGTATTGCACCTACTTGATGAGAGCGTGGAGCAGACCCGACGCGTTGCACAAGGTATTGAGGGCCATCTCACCCTGACCTTCATCAACATCGCGCCCTATAGTGCGTTGCTGGATGCTCTACGACGCTTCCGAGCCGCATTCCCAGCAGTGTCCTTCACGATGCAGGAAGCCACAACGCAAGAACAGGTCGACGCCCTCGAACAGGGCCGTGCCGACCTCGGTTTCATGAGGCCATCAGGCAGAACGGCACCGGGCTTACGATTCGCGCCCATTTTGCGTGAACCCATCGTAGTAGCGTTGCCAGTCAGGCATCGCCTTGCTGGCAAAAAGACTATTTCACTGACCGCTCTTCAGGATGATGCCTTCGTCTCATCGCCCCGGTATTTGGGTCAGGGCTTTCATGACCAACTTATTCAGCTTTGCGAAGCTGCAGGCTTCGTACCACGCATTACCCAGCAGGCGCGGCAACTCCAGACGCTGGTCGCTCTGGTAGCAGGCGACTTCGGCGTTGCGCTGCTGCCGGCCTCGTTGGCACAGGATGGGCGCAAGGACGTGGTGTTCCGGCAAATTCAAGTCGATGCACCGGATGCATTACGGCACGTAGAACTGCTGATGGCATGGAGAGAACACACGCCATGTGTAATCCGAGACAGGCTAATCGACGAAGTACGTAACACAATGGCATCAGCGACAACCATTAAGACGATTTAAATCTCATTTCAGTATAAATAATATATTTTACGGACGAAGGCCGAGAACTCATCATCGTGACATTCAGGTTCATGGAGATGAAAGATGGAGCAGACACACCTTCAGACAGGCGAGATATTCAAGGGGAAGGTTGCCATCGTCACGGGTGCCGCGCAGGGGCTGGGACGAGCCTACGTGCAGGCGCTGCTCGACCGTGGCGTACGTGTTGTCGCCAGCGATCCGGGCACGGATAGATCTGGCGAGGGGGCCGACGACAGCGCGATCGCCGAAGCAGTGCGCACCTTGCAGGCCGACGACGGACAATTGATCGCCCATAGAGGGCGACTGGACCACGAAGCTGGCTGCAAGCAGCTCGTGGAGCTAACTATCTCGCAGTTCGGCGCGCTGGACATTCTGATCCACAACGCCGGCTGGGTCGGTTACCAGTCCGTTGAGGAGCAGGAAGACGATTTCCTTGAGCGCGCTCTTGGTATCAACGTGCGTGCACCGATCTGGCTGTGCAAGCACGCCTGGATGCATCTCAAACAGTCCTCGTCGGCGCGTGTCGTGCTGAATACGTCTGACCGCGCCATGTACCAACGATACGCGCAGTCAGGTCTGACGGCCTACGCCGCCAGCAAAATGGCCCAGATAGGCATTATGAATGCCTTAAGTATGGAAGGTGAACCGCACGGCATACTCGTCAATGCGGTCTCCCCTGTTGCCAAAACACGCATGTGGGGAATCACACAGCCACCCGAGAATCTCAAGCCCGAGTGGGTAGCCCCCGGCGTGCTGTATCTAGCCAGCTCGCTGTGTCAGGACACGGGTGTCATTCTTCGGGCCAGCAACGGTCAGTTCACCGCCACCCGATTTTGCGAGAATCCTGGCGTCGATTACCCCACGAATCTGGCCCGGATCGAATGTGACAGCGTGGAAGACATCGCCCGGAACTGGCAACGCATCAAGGAGTTCAGCGATGCATGAAGATGGAAGCCTGCGCAAGATCGCGCATATCCGCGCCGATCTTGGCGAGAGTCCGGTGTGGGATGAACGTAACGGGCTTTTGTACTTCGTTGATATCACCGGGGGTGAAATCAAGGTGCTGTGCCCGCAGGCTCGGGTTGAAACCATTTATAAATCGGCGGCACGCATCGGTGCCCTCGGCTTGACCGATAAAGGCAACCTGATATTCACTGAAAACTCCAGCATCGCCATGCTTAATATGGAAACCGGCGAGGTATACAGGCGCACCGCTGCCTTATATGACGGGGCAAGTTATCGTTTCAACGATGGCGCTTGCGATCCGCAGGGACGCTTCATCACCGGCCTTATGGATGAAGCTCCAAACCGCAGGGCCAGCGCGCTGTACCGCTATGACAGTGAGCTTAATGCCCAAATCATCCTCCAGAGCGTAGCACTGCCCAATGGCCTGGCCTGGTCGGAAGATGGGCGCACGCTGTTTTTTGTCGATTCTATTGCACGCTCGATCTTTCGAACGACGTATTCAGTCGAGGGTGAACTCGGCGCAGTGACGCTATTCGCCCAGACCCCGATAGAACTGGGTCGCCCTGATGGCATCGCTCTGGACAGGGCGGGAGGATTGTGGGTATGTCAGTTCAACGGCGGATGCCTGTTGCGCTACGACCGCGACGGGCACTTGAGCGAACATCTCGCCATGCCCGTGCCACGTCCCACCAGTTGCTGCTTTGGTGGGGAGGGCTTGGATACGTTGTTTATCACTACCGCACGCTTTGCTATGACACCCTCGGAACTGGATCGCTACCCGGATGCTGGGGATTTGTATGCCATTCGCCCCGACGTCGCTGGCATTCCGCGTAATTTTTTCAAGGAGTGATATTGTCTCGCCAGATCATATCTGGGTGCGAATGGCGATATTGAGCTCGTTGCCGACTATCAGGTTGAGTCATGCTCTAACACGGAACACGGCCAGATAAAGTAGAGCCTGCAAATTCATCATGCCCAATAGCTAACGCCGTCACTCCACATTCAGGAAGCGCTGGCGGTAGGCACTGGGTGAGACGCCGAACGCCTGATGGAACACCACGGAGAAGTAGTTGCTGTCTTCAAAACCGCACAGCGCGGCAACGTCGCCAATGGTTTGCAGATCATAACGCAGCAGTTCCATCGCCTTGCATAGCCGTAGCTGGCGCAGGTAGTGCGGCACGCTCATGCCGGTTTGTTCTTTAAAGCGCGAACGTAAACTGCGGGCGCTGAAGTGGTGCTGTTCGCAGAAGGCTTCAAAGCGGAATGGAGCTGCAATGCTGGCACGCAGCGCATTCATCAACATATCCAACTGATGCGCATCGGCCAGCTGTGGACTATCCGGCGTGTGGCGATAGCGCGCCGCCAGCAGCGCAATCTGCAACAGCAGCGCTTCACTCAGTTGCAGCGACAGCGCATCCGACTTCATGCACTCCTGCCTCAACGCATCCACCTTCTCGCGGAGGGTATCCATGCCTTCCGAGCCTAAGCACCAGTGGCGCTGGCTTTGTGAAAGCTCTCCGCCCGGTAGTAACGCTTGCCAGTCGGCGGATAGCGTCAGGCGATTGCGGATATAGAGAATGTTGTCCAGTTCGAGTCCGTTGACGGATTCATAGCTGTGGCGATCGTTCGCGGAGACATAAAACATGTCGCCGCGAGTAATACGGTAAGGCACATCGTTCCAGAGGTGCAGGCCATTGCCACGCCAGACAATCACCAGTTCGTCGAAATCATGATGATGTAGCGGAAACACGGGCTGTGGATGCCGTTCGGCAACCATCACGGCATTCTTATCGGTGAGGAAATAGTCTTCAGTCTGTAATTTCAAACCCCGTATTACTGTCGTCATTCCCTCACCCGCAGTTGCCGTTACCTACTCTTCACGAGAAAACGCCTGATGGCGCAGTGACTTAGGTGCCTGCGAGAATGCCTTGCGGAATTGCGTCGAGAAGTGATTGCTGTCGCTAAATCCACAGGCGTGCGCAATAGTGGTAATGGAATCATCACTCTGCTGCAACCGCCGACGAGCCTCCAGTAATCTTAACCGATTCAGATAGCGTTGTGGCGTCATACCGGTGTGTTGTTTGAGCTGACGGTGCAGCGTACGCAGCGGTAGCGAGAACTGATCGGCCAGACTGCCCCAGTTCACCTCTTCGCTGTAGTTGTTTTGCAGCCAGCCCAACAGCGCCTGTACCCCCTGACGCTCGGAGCCGTTGGCCTGCGTCTGGAAGCAGTGTTGACGCAACTGCACCAGAATGTGCAGAAACAGGCTCTCGCTGGCGGCAATCGCTTCAGGCGCATCGCTCTGCGCTAATTCAGCCAGACTGTTCATCGACTGTTTCAACTGCTGCATCCCCGCCGCATTCACCTGCCACTGCCCTTGCCACTCGCCGTTCGAGCCATACGGCAAAAAGGCGGCAATATCGGAAAGGAAGCGGAATCCACGTGGCGAGCGGTACAGCATGTTGGTCAGGCACAGCCCTTCGACGTCTTCAAACAGATGCCGATCGTTATCGCGAACGAAGAATACCGAACCGCTGCACAGGGCGTAGGGCTGATCGTTAAACACATGGACGCCAGCGCCCTGCTCCACCAACACAATTTCCCAGAAATCATGATAATGCTCAGGAAACGCCGCTTGTGGGGTGCGCGGCTCCACCGCAACCGTTACGGCACGCGAAGTAAAAAAATCATCACCACGAAGTAACGTCATTTCAGTTCTCCATTCAGCCTCTGGCAAAAGTGCGGCCTTTGAAAAAGGGTAGTCAGAAGCCACAAAACCGGCCTTCAAATACCGTCGCCCACACGCCATCTGGCTGCTCTTTTTTTAAGATCGCACCGCCTAATTAGTTGAAGTGTGGCAAGGATCACACCGCCTTTTCCCTGATTTTTTCATGGTTATTCCCTAAATAATTTCCCAGATTGTGAGCCCTTTCACGGTCAGCTTTGTCATTTTGCCAGCCGCCTGTTGTAGATGGCACTCATAGGAAGGTGGCTTCTGTTACCGCTCCTTACACTGCAACACATCTAACAATTAAGGAGTGCGGCTATGGCGGTGAAGAATATCGTGGCGGTGGATTTAGGTGCATCCAGTGGTCGGGTCATGCTGGCAACCTTGCACACCGCAACGCAGCATCTGACGCTGAAAGAAATTCACCGTTTCAGCAATACGCTGGTGTTTCAGGACAACCATCACCAGTGGGATCTGGCCGCGCTGGAAGGCGACATCCTCACCGGGTTACACCAAATCGATGCCATGGGTATCACCCCCGATAGCATCGGGATCGACAGCTGGGGCGTGGACTATGTGCTGCTGGATAAGGACGGGCAGCGTGTTGGCCTGCCGTATTCCTATCGCGACCACCGCACCGACGGCGTGATGGCTACCGTCACTGCCGAGCTGGGGCGTGAGGCGATCTATCAGCGCACCGGTATTCAATTTCTGCCGTTTAATACGCTGTACCAGCTTAAAGCGCTGCGTGACACGTCATCTGACGATCTGAATCAGGTGGCACACCTGCTGCTGATTCCCGACTATTTTCACTATCGCCTCACCGGGAATCGGGTCTGCGAATACACCAACGCCAGCACGACCCAACTGCTTAATCTGGAACAGAAAACCTGGGACAGCGAACTGCTCGACTATCTGGGCATCCCGCGCCGCTGGTTGAGCGATCCAGTACAGCCAGGGCACGCGGTAGGGAATTGGACAGCCCCGAGCGGACGGCAAATTCCCGTCACCGCCGTCGCCACGCACGACACCGCCAGCGCGGTGGTCGGCGCGCCGTTACAGAGCCGCGACAGCGCCTACCTCAGTTCCGGTACCTGGTCACTAATGGGCATCGAGAGCGACACGCCGTTTAACAGCCCGCAGGCGCTGGCCGCCAATATCACCAACGAAGGCGGCGTGGACGGCACCTATCGGGTACTGAAAAACATCATGGGCCTGTGGCTGCTACAGCGGGTTTGTCAGGAACGTGACATCAAGGATTTAGGTGCGCTGATTCAGTCCGCCGCCACCCTGCCCGCTTTCGTCAGTCTGATTAACCCGAATGACGAGCGCTTTATCAATCCGCCGTCCATGCATCAGGCGATCCGCGACTATTGCCGTGAGCACGGCCAGCCCGTACCCCAAAGCGATGCCGAACTGGCACGCTGCATCTTCGACAGCCTCGCGCTGCTCTACCGACAGGTGGTACTGGAACTGGGCGAACTGCGCCACGCGCCAATCCGCCAGTTGCATATTGTCGGCGGTGGCAGCCAGAACGCCTTCCTGAACCAGCTGTGCGCCGATGTGTGCCAGATTCCGGTTCTGGCCGGGCCGGTCGAGGCCTCGACGCTTGGCAATATCGGCTGCCAACTGATGGCGCTAGGCGCCGTCGCCGACCTTGCCGCATTCCGGCACATGCTGACTCATAACTTCCCTCTGCATCGCTATACCCCGCGTGCGGAGAGTGATTTTGCCGGTGCACTGGCGTCGTTTTCAGGCGCTCAGCCAGCCAGAAACCGCCCCACAGGGCAAAAAGGAGACTACGCAATGAGCACACCAATTGAAGCAGCCTGGCAACTGGCAAAAGCGCGTTACGCCAGCCTAAATGTTGACGTAGAGGCCGTGCTGGAACAGCTCGATCAGATTCCGGTGTCAATGCACTGCTGGCAGGGCGACGATGTAGCCGGATTCGAGAACACCGGCGGGCCACTGACCGGCGGCATTCAGGCCACTGGCAACTACCCCGGTAAGGCGAGCACGCCGGATGAACTGCGTGCCGATCTGGAACAGGCGTTTGCGCTGATCCCCGGCCCTAAGCGGCTGAACCTGCACGCTATCTATCTGGAATCTGCACAGCCCGTCGCCCGCAACGAGATTGCCCCCGAGCATTTCAGCACCTGGGTTACATGGGCCAAGCGCCACCAGCTCGGGCTGGATTTTAACCCGACCTGCTTTTCTCATCCGCTGAGTGCGGACGGCTTTACCCTGTCGCATCCAGACGAAAAAGTACGCCGTTTTTGGATTGAACACTGTCAGGCCAGCCGCCGGATTTCCGCCTACTTCGGGCGCGAACTCGGCACACCGTCCGTAATGAACATCTGGGTGCCGGACGGCATGAAAGATTTGACCATCGATCGTCTGGCGTTCCGCCAGCGGCTGCTCAGCGCGCTGGATGAGGTCATCGCAGAGCCGCTCGATCAGGCACACCATATAGATGCGGTGGAAAGCAAGCTGTTCGGGATCGGTGCGGAAAGTTTCACCGTCGGTTCCAGCGAATTCTGCCTCGGCTACGCGGCCAGCCGCGGCACCGCGCTCTGTCTGGATGCCGGACACTTCCACCCAACCGAAGTGATTTCCGACAAGATCTCCAGCGCCATTCTTTACGTCCCGCGCCTGCTGCTGCACGTCAGTCGCCCGGTACGCTGGGACAGCGACCACGTGGTGCTGCTGGACGACGAAACGCAGGCCATCGCACACGAAATTGTGCGCCATAAACTGCTTAACCGCGTGCATATCGGGCTCGATTTCTTTGATGCCTCGATCAACCGCATCGCCGCCTGGGTCATCGGCACCCGCAACATGAAGAAAGCCCTGCTGCGCGCGCTGCTGGAACCCACGGAAACGCTACGCACACTGGAACAAAACGGCGATTACACCGCGCGTCTGGCTCTGCTGGAAGAGCAAAAATCGCTACCGTGGCAGGCCGTGTGGGAACACTACTGCCAGCGTCATGACGTCATCCCGGGCAGCGAATGGCTGCAGCAGGTGCGTCAGTATGAAGAAACCATCCTCACTCAACGTCAAGGGTAAGACTATGCAAGCAATTCTCTCTTCCTGGTTTGTACAGGGAATGATTAAAGCCACCAGCGACATGTGGCTCAAAGGCTGGGACGAACGTAACGGCGGTAACGTCAGCCTGCGCCTGACGGCTGAGGATGTGACGCCTTATGAAAGCGATTTCTACCCGCAGCCGCGCCATGAAGCTCTTTCGCAGCCGATGCCTGCGCTGGCTGACTGCTGGTTTATCGTCACCGGCTCCGGCAAATTTTTCCGCAACGTGCAGCTGGATCCGGCTGATTCACTGGTGGTGTTGCAGGTCGATAGCGACGGTAAAGGCTATCGTATTTTCTGGGGGCTCACCAACGGCGGCCTGCCGACGTCTGAACTGGCTTCGCATTTCCAGTCGCACATTGTGCGTATGGGCGTGACCCACGGGCGCGACCGCGTCATCATGCACTGCCACGCGACCAATCTGATCGCCTTGAGCTATGTGCTGGAGCTGGATACCGCTAAGTTCACCCGTGAACTGTGGGAAGGCAGCACGGAGTGTCTGGTCGTCTTCCCGGACGGCGTAGGGATCGTGCCGTGGATGGTGCCGGGCACCGATGCCATTGGCGATGCCACCTCCGAACAAATGAAGCGTCATGCGCTGGTGCTGTGGCCTTTCCACGGCATCTTCGGCACCGGACCGACGCTGGACGAGGCCTTCGGCCTGATCGATACCGCAGAGAAATCCGCCGAAGTGATGGTGAAAGTGATATCGATGGGCGGTAAGAAACAGACAATCTCGACCGAAGAGCTGATCGCATTGGGTAAACGTTTCGGCGTCACGCCAATGGAAGCCGCGCTGCGGGTGTAGCAGGTTTTAAGCATAAATTATTTTCAGCCTCAAACCGCCACGGCCTCACCGCCGTGGCGTTCTGCCAACGACTACGGGGGATTCATCCATGTTGCGTAAGGCTTTTGTGATGTCGGTTTTTCCTGACAGCCACGATGAATATCAGCGTCGCCACAATCCTATCTGGCCGGAACTGGCCGAGGTGCTCAAGAACCACGGTGCGCACCACTACAGCATTTTTCTGGATAAGCAGCGCAATCTGCTGTTCGGCTATGTCGAGGTCGAATCCGAAGCACGCTGGGAAGCAATTGCACAAACGGATGTCTGCCAGCGTTGGTGGAAACACATGAGCGACGTCATGCCCGCCAACCCTGATAACAGCCCGGTCAGTGATGCGCTGGAACCGGTGTTCTATCTGGACTAAAGCATGCTCTGAACCAAGCATCATCGTGTAGCGGTAATAACATTACCGCTGCGTCATTATTGTTGAAGTTATAAAAAAGAAATAACGTGTCACTTAATTAATGAATCCTGTTAGTTATTATCATTACTTTTAATTTACATACCCTAAATAATTCGAGTTTCAGGAAGGCGGCAAGCGAAGGAGTCCCGATGAGCTTACTTGAGTAAGTGATTCGGGTGACTGAACGCAGCCAACGCACATGCAACTTGAAGTATGACGGGTATAAATAATTATCGATTATTGATGGCTGTCACATTTTATTTTTCCTATTTGTGAAATATCCCTCCTTCACATTAAAAATAAAAACATTTATTAAAACAATATGTAACAACCTGCTCTAACTTTAAAATAATAAGTTGATATTTTAAAAATAAACAGAATTTAGTCTCGCCATAATAAATCTGATTATTATTAAATTCCGTTTATTCACCAACTTCTCTTTATCGAATTACGTATTATAAAGATCTTATTTTCTTTGCCGTTATCACTACTACCTTCTCTCTATAATCAATAAGAATAACGATGAAATTTTCCCAACTCACAGTGTTCTCTAAGTTATTACTTGGTTTTTCTGTCTTGATAGCCATGATGTTGTTATTAGGTGTGGTTTCACTACTCCAGCTTAGCGTTAATAATAATCGTATTGATGAATTAAGCAGCAGCAGTCTGCCCGGCGTGCGATATAGCCTGGAAATGCGCGGCGCGCTGTCTGAAACGCGTTTGCAGCAAATACAATATATCGCCTCCAAAACGCCTGAAGAGCGCGAAGGTCATCGCAAAGAATTACTGCAAAATGCCGATGCCTTTCTTGCTGCATTTAAGAACTACCAAACCGTAGCTAACAGCGAGGATAAAAAAGCGCTGATTAAGGTCATTGGCGAAAATTTCTCCGGCTTTAACGCGGTCAACGCCACGCTGGTTGATACCGTCAATCGGGGCGATCTGGCTGAAGCGAGTAAAATCAGCGGGGCAAGCTCTTCCAAGTACCGTAGTCAGCTAATGAAAGATCTGGCCCGACTGGTGGATATGGAAGTGGCGACGGCAAAAGATATCGTTGCCAGTGCCGATTCGACTTATCGGACGTCACAGTACTATGTCTGGGGATTGCTGCTGCTCGCCCTGCTGACGACGGCCATTATCGCGACCGTTATCTCACGTAATATTTCGCGCCAGCTCGGCGGCGACCCGCATTACGCTCAGGAAATCATGACGGAGATTGCCTCCGGTAATTTGACGGCGCAAATCCAGCTGCGCCAAGGGGACAACAGCAGCCTGCTGGCCTCCATCAACTACATGAACCAGCAGTTGATGAGCATCGTGCATACCATCATGAGCGGCAGTGAATCCATCTCGCTGGCATCCAACGAGATTGCTCAGGGCAACAGCGACCTGTCGCAGCGTACCGAAGAGCAGGCGGCTTCGCTGATTCAGGCATCGGCTAATATGCAGCAGCTGACGCACACCGTACGCCAGAATGCGGATAACGCCAAAGAAGCCAGCCAACTGGCGCAACAAACCTCCGAAACGGCTTCTCAGGGCGGGCTTATCGTGGACGACATGCTCAAGCGTATGCATGAGATCTCCGACAGTTCACAGAAGATTGTCGATATTATCGCCGTGATCGAAGGGATTGCCTTCCAGACCAATATCCTTGCACTGAACGCCGCAGTAGAAGCGGCAAGAGCGGGTAGCGAAGGGAAAGGCTTTGCCGTCGTAGCAGGCGAAGTCCGGACGCTGGCACAGAAGAGCGCCAACGCTGCCAAAGAGATCAAAACGCTGATCGAAGGCACCGTCGAGAAGATTACCGACGGTTCCGCGCGGGCAGACAAAGCCAGCCAGGCGATGTCGGAGATTGTGCTGTCGGTGAAAAAGGTCACAGATATCGTGGCGGAGATTTCTCAGGCCTCCAACGAGCAGCATATCGGCATCAAAGAAATTAGCGTGGCGGTAGAACAAATGGATCGAGTCACTCAGCAGAACGCCGCGCTGGTTGAACAATCTGCCACTGCAGCACATGCCATGACGGAACAGGGTGCACAGCTGCGTGATGCGGTTCGTTTCTTCAAAGTTAATCAGGATCACATGCTGAGAATCCATTAATTCTCCTCTGCCCCGTCAGCAACCCGGCGGGGCAGCCACCTATTTCTGAGCTCTCTTGTTTCTGATAACTATTATTTCTGAACTCTATTGTTTCTAATAACGGCTAACTCACCCTGTTTGCTTCATGAACAAACGTTGACGTCTGGTTTAGGCAAACGGGGTTATAGTTACACCACTACACTACGTGCTGTGTTTTTACGTACCCGTTTTCTAGTACCCGTTTTCTAGTACCAGATTTTTGCGCAACCTATTTCTACGTACTCGGCTTCGTCAACTGACGACTATTTTTACATCTCGCCGCACGGCGATAAGGAGACAACATGGACGAGCACCCTCGATGGCCCGGTAAACCGCATCCGTTAGAATAAGGACCGTCTTCTTCCCCGACCTCTCTGTTCTCTCCGTCTGCGCCGTTTACCTCCCTTAATACCTTCATTTTTTTCCGCTTTACGTCCCTTTATCCGGGATGCGCGCCCGTGCGCGGCGGACAGGCAACATTAAGAGAGCAGCATCATGACCGATATGATCACGCAAACGGGGTATCGCCGCGCCCGTAAGACCCCTACGGCCACCTTTGCGATTGCCCGCGAGGCGCAAAACAGCCTCGATCAAACACTGGCTAACTTGAATACGCATCTGCACGGCTTAAGCCATGATGACGTCATTGAGCGCCAGCAAACCTATGGCGAAAACCGCGTCGCCCATGAAAAAGCGCCGCACGCGCTGGTGCAGTTGGCCGCCGCGTTTAATAACCCGTTTATTTACGTACTGATGGCGCTGGCCGCGATCAGCTTTTTCACCGATTACTGGCTACCGCTGCGCCATAATGAAGAGACGTCGCTCACTGGTGTGATCATCATTCTGGTGATGGTGAGCCTGAGCGGCCTGCTGCGCTTTTGGCAGGAGTTTCGAACCAATAAAGCCGCCGAAGCACTGAAATCGATGGTGCGGACAACGGCCACCGTGCTGCGCCGCCCTCACGCCAGCGCCACCGCCGTCATGCAGGAAATTCCGCTTCAGCAGCTGGTTCCCGGCGATATTCTGACGCTTTCCGCCGGCGATATGGTGCCAGCGGATGTTCGTCTGGTGGAATCACGCGATCTGTTCGTCAGTCAGGCCGTCCTGACCGGTGAATCGCTGCCGATCGAAAAATACGACGTCTTCAGCAATATCAGCGCCAAAGTCTGTCAGCCCGCAGGATGCGGCGGCGAGAGCGATCTGCTGGCGCTCTCCAACATTTGTCTGATGGGAACCAACATTTCCAGCGGCACGGCAACAGCCATCGTCGTGGCGACCGGTAGCCACACCTACTTTGGATCGCTGGCAAAATCGATTGTCGGCACCCGCTCCCAAACCGCCTTCGATCGCGGCGTTAACAGCGTAAGCTGGCTGCTGATCCGCTTTATGATTGTGATGGTGCCTGTCGTGCTGCTGATTAACGGCTTCACCAAAGGCGACTGGATGGAGGCGAGCCTGTTTGCGCTGGCGGTCGCTGTGGGCCTGACGCCGGAAATGCTGCCGATGATTGTCTCTTCGAATCTGGCAAAAGGCGCGATCGCCATGGCGCGGCGTAAAGTGGTGGTCAAACGACTGAACGCGATTCAGAACTTTGGCGCGATGGACATTCTGTGCACCGACAAAACCGGCACGCTGACGCAGGATCGCATCATCCTTGAACATCATCTGAATACGCAGGGTCAGGTCGACGCGAACGTACTCCAACTCGCCTGGCTCAACAGCGCGCACCAGAGCGGCATGAAAAACCTGATGGATCAGGCCATCATGCATTTTGGTCGTCATAATCCGGCCATCGCCGCGCTGGGTCGCTATCGCAAAATCGATGAGCTACCGTTTGATTTCATTCGCCGCCGTCTGTCCATCATCGTTGCCGATGAACACAACCAGCAACGCCTGATTTGCAAAGGCGCGGTGGAAGAAATGCTGGCGGTCGCCACGCACGTGAGTGAAAACGGGCAGCGGTATGAACTGGATGATGAACGCCGCAGCACGTTAAAAACGCTGGCGGAAAGCTACAACCAGCAAGGGTTCCGCGTGCTGATGATCGGCACCCGTGAACTGAGTCCGGTGGGCAGCACGCTGCCGCTCAGCGCCGAGGATGAACGCGACCTGACAATTTGCGGTCTGCTGACGTTCCTCGATCCACCAAAGGAAAGCGCCTCTGCCGCCATTCGCGCCCTGCATGAAAACGGCGTAACGGTTAAAGTCCTGACGGGCGATAACGCGATTATTACCAGCAAGATCTGCCGCGATGTCGGGCTGGAACCAGGCGAAGTACTGGAAGGCAACGCTATCGATGCACTCAGCGATGAACAGCTCGGCGTGCTGGTAGAACAGCGCACCATTTTTGCCCGACTGACGCCGCTACAAAAATCCCGCGTGCTGAAAGCGCTGCAAGGCAATAGTCATACGGTTGGCTTTTTGGGCGACGGTATCAACGATGCCCCCGCCCTGCGCGATGCCGATATCGGGATTTCTGTCGATACGGGTACAGATATCGCCAAAGAATCGGCCGATATCATTCTGCTGGAAAAAAACCTGATGGTGCTGGAGGAAGGCGTCATCAAAGGGCGCGAGACGTTCGGTAATATCATCAAATACCTGAACATGACCGCCAGCTCCAACTTCGGTAACGTGTTTTCCGTGCTGGTCGCCAGCGCCTTTATTCCGTTCCTGCCGATGCTGGCAATCCATCTGCTGATTCAGAACCTGATGTACGACATCTCCCAGCTGTCGCTGCCGTGGGACAAAATGGATAAGGAGTTCCTGCGTAAACCGCGCAAATGGGATGCCAAAAATATCGGTCGCTTCATGCTGTGTATCGGGCCAACGTCATCGATTTTTGACATCACCACCTACGCGCTGATGTGGTTCGTGTTTGCCGCCAATAGCGTAGAGCATCAGGCCCTGTTTCAGTCAGGCTGGTTCGTTGAGGGGTTGCTGTCACAAACGCTGGTGGTGCACATGCTGCGTACCCAGAAGATCCCGTTCATTCAGAGTACGGCGGCACTGCCAGTGATGCTGATGACCGGTCTGGTGATGGCGCTGGGTATCTATCTGCCGTTCTCCCCGCTGGGGCCGCTGGTCGGTTTACAGCCGCTGCCGTGGGAATATTTCCCTTGGCTGGCCGCCACGCTGATTGGCTACTGCACCGTCGCTCAACTGGTCAAACGCGCTTATATCCGCCGCTTCGGCCAGTGGTTCTGATCCCTTCTTTATCTCGTCACGGCGGGTGCACAGTCACCCGCCAAATCAGGAGCCCCTATGAAACCTTCTCGCCATGCATTCAGGATCGTTGTCTTCTTTCTTACCCTAATTTCACTGATTAACGTCACGATGCTGCTTACCGTCATCTAGACTGTAAAAATACCGATACAGTGGCAAAAATACATACCACCTTAGATGTAGTATAAGTTAACGATCTTGTCGCAAAAAAACAGATAAAAAAGATATAAGCAATTAAATAATAAGCAATATATTCTTATTAATGGGGTGGTAAGCAAAATAGGCATGGTTTTTTTAAGGGAATCATGGGGTCAGCGCTAAACCATTCCCCTATTAGGCCGAAACTAAAATAAACCCCTGTCTACTTTTGCAAACTGCACATGTCAGGAACGGACGACTTGCAGGCTATGGAGCACACCTATGAAATCCCTTCATCACATCTCGATCCGTAGTAAGTTCATTCTTGCCCTTCTCCCGCCCATCCTTGCCCTTCTCTGGTTCAGTTTTTCGGGTGTGGTGGAACGCCGCAGCACAGAAAATGAAATGATCCGTATGGAGAAGCTCATCACGCTGGCGCGCGATGCAGGCGAGTACGCTCACCAGTTACAGCGTGAGCGCGGCTTGAGCGCAGGCTATTTTGGCAGTCAGGGGAAAAATTTTGGCCCGGAGCTTACCACGCAGCGGCAAGCCACCGATCGGGCACAGCAGGTGCTTGAGCAAACCGCCGCAAACCTGAGCCGCGCCGAGCTTGGGGATGCCGTCAGCGAAGAACTCGGGCGCGTCTCGCAGAAAATGCAACAGCTCGGAGAGCATCGCCGCAGTGTCGATAGCATATCGATACCCGTTGCCCAAGCCATCGGCTACTATTCCGATTCCGTCAGCTATCTGCTGAATATCGTCGGGGATATGACTCATCTGGTCAGCGATGGCGGTATCGCCCAGCGGCTGGCTGCCTACTACAACCTGCTGAACGTCAAAGAGCAGGCCGGACTTGAACGCGCCGTGCTCTCCAACACGTTCTCTGCCAATAGCTTTGCTGCCGGTATGTTCGAACGTCTGAACCAGATGGTTGGCCGAGGAGAGGCCTATACCACGGCCTATAATATGTTCGCCAATCCCGAGCTGCGTAAGGCTTTTGAGCAGGCCCTCAACAATCCTTCTGCACAAAGCGCACTTCAGATGCGTAATAAGGCCATCGCTTCTCCTGGCGGCAATTTTGGTATCGATGCCAGCCAGTGGTTTAACCAACAAACGGCAAAAATCGATGAGTTGAAAAAGGTTGAACAGCTCGCCACCAACGACCTGACGGCACAGGTGAATACCTTAGCCGCCAATGCCCGTCAGTCCTGGATTAGCTATCTGGTTGGTGCGCTGGTTTCTCTGCTCATGGCACTCGGTCTTGCTTCCATGGTCATGCGCAGCATCAACGAGCAGCTTCAACAAACGCTGACGACCATTCGCGAGATGGGCGGGGATCTTACGCGCCGCCTGCGCGTGCCGGGAACCGACGAACTGTCGCAGCTGAATCAGGCGTACAACGCCTCACTGGAAAACATCGCCGATATGGTGGTGAGTATTAAGCGCAGCTCGCAAACGATCGGACAAGCCAGCAGCGAGATCGCCAACGGCAATCAGGATCTGGCGCAGCGTACCGAAGAGCAATCCGCTTCGCTGGTACAAACCGCCAGCAGCATGGAAGAGATTACCGTTACGGTAAAACAAACCGCCGACTTTGCCGGACAGGCGCGCCAGTTGACAACCGAGGTGGACGATCAGGCTCATCGTGTCGGCACCATTACCGAATCGGCCAGCGGTGCGATGGAAAGAATTCAGGACGCCAGCCAGCGCGTGAACGCGGTGGTTTCCGCTATTGATGCGATTGCCTTTCAGACCAACCTGCTGGCGCTGAACGCGGCGGTTGAGGCCGCACGAGCGGGGCAGCATGGCCGCGGTTTCTCTGTCGTCGCGGCGGAAGTACGTCAGCTGTCGCAGCGAAGTGCCGACGAAGCGGGCAAAATCCGCGCGCTCATCGCCGACAGCATTGCCAGCGTCAGCGAAGGAACAAAGCTGGTGAATCAATCGAACCGAGGGATTAATGATATTGTCGCAGGTACCCGTAAAGTGCGCGATCTGGTGAATGAAATCGCGGTCGCCGCCGATGAGCAATCGCTGGGCATCGCGCAAATTAATGAAGCGCTCAGCCAGCTAGAGATGGTCACGCAGCAGAATGCGACACTGGTTTCTCAGGCTTCCGTTGCCAGCCAGTTACTGGATGAACAGGCGATTAAAATGGAATCGCTGGTCAGCCGCTTCAAGGTTGACGACAACGCACCGCAGCAGCCTTTGCGGCAAGCGCTGCTAGTAAGGTAGCGCATAGACCGACAGTAATACTTTCTGCCCTTTTAGCCGGGCGATGTAGCCCGGCTCCACTTCATTATGTAGACGATATATCCCTCATCACTTCCCCCTCTATCTTTCCTTTATATTTCCCCTCTATCTCCTCTATTTATTTCCACACTTTATATTGGGTTAATAGAGATAAAATCTATTTTATATTTCCAAACATAATTATAATTGGTACCCTCGTCACTTTAATTAACTAATTAAAGTGGATGTCGATAACGCATTACTTTATATAAAAAGGCCTGACAATAAGGATGTAAATTGCAATATCAATGCAACATTAAATACCTAACCTCAAAGGAGGTTAAGTAAAATAGCTTTTTCTTATCATAAGGAAATAAATCACAAGACATTGTTTTTAAAGTAATTAAATAATCATTCATTTATATAAATAAAAAATTAAAATATAAGAAAATTCTCAATAAGCGTCACGATTTAGAAAACACCAGAACTAAATTTAATTATGCCCACCTTAATTAAGTGAAGGCTAATAATTAATGATTCCGTTTTCCTTCCCAACTGGGCGGGAATATCCCTGTGTTTTCTAAAGAGAGAGTTTACTTTGACGACATTAAAACCCCTATTAGCCAAAAACCGTAGTTGGGCTACGTTGCGTCGCCAACGCCATCCCCACTATTTCAGAAAGCACACGCAGGGCCAGACGCCCCACTCACTCTGGATCGGCTGTTCAGACAGTCGTGTTCCTGCCGAAGTGCTGACGGGTTCTGCCCCCGGCGAACTTTTTGTTCACCGCAACATCGCGAATATGGTGGTGGCAGACGACGATAATTTCATGAGCGTGCTGCAATATGCCCTCGAATACCTGCATGTTTCCCGCATCGTGCTCTGTGGCCACTATGGCTGTGGCGGCGTTCAGGCGGCGGTGAATCTGCCCGACATGGGGCTCGCTCAGGAGGATTCCGCCCTTTCCCGCCGCATCACGGATCTGCGTCAGGCACTTTCGCCGCATATTGCTGCCTCGCAAGATAGCGATGCCGATGAAAGCACGCGCCAGAATCAACTGGTGGAAGCCAACGTGCTGGCACAGTTCGCCCACCTGATCGCCTGTGAACCGGTGCAAAAAGCCTGGCGCAATGGCGTCGAGCTTGATGTTTTCGGCTGCGTCTACGACCTGCATAGCGGCCACCTAAAAGAACTCATCCACCGTCACGCCCAGAAACAGGAGGCATCCCCATGAATCTGAGCACACTCCGACATGATATCCCCGCGGGGCTCGTCGTCTTCCTTGTTGCCCTGCCGCTGAGCCTCGGTATCGCGCAGGCCAGTGGTCTTCCTCCTTTTGTCGGTCTGTTGACCGGCGTCGTCGGCGGTATCGTCGTCACCCTGTTCAGTCCATCTCGCTACGCCGTCAGCGGCCCTGCCGCCGGTCTGGTTACTATCGTCTCCGGCTCTATCGCCAGCCTGGGATCGTTTTCGGCATTGCTATTGGCGATCATGCTCGCAGGCGTGCTGCAATGCATTATGGGCCTGCTGCGCGCCGGGCGTTTCATTACGCTCATCCCCGGCACCGTGATTAAAGGCATGCTTTCTGCTATCGGCATCCTACTGATTATTCAGCAAATCCCGCTCGCCTTCGGTTCGGATGGAGAGGACAGCCTGAAATCGCTCTTCGACGCCTCCGAACCGGGATTCTCCGCCAGCGCGCTGACCGTCTGTCTGGTCGGGCTGGCAATTCTTTGGCTCTGGACCACCAAGCCCGTGCAGAAAATCAGCGCATTTAGCTGGCTTCCCGGCCCGCTGGTCGCCGTGCTCTTTGGCGGACTCTTTACCGTCTACGGTGAGCGCCTGTCCTCCGAAATGGTCGATAACCTGCCGCGTATTGTCCTGCCGGAATTTGGCAGTCTGGAACAGCTGATGGGGGAGATGACGCGTCCCGACTGGCAGGCATGGAAGAACCCAGCGGTTTATGTCGTCGCGGTAACGCTGGCGCTGGTGGCTAGCCTGGAAACGTTGTTAAGTCAGGAAGCGCTGAAGAAAATTCGTCCGCAGCACCCTGCGCCTTCGCCGGATAAAGAGATGCGTGCGCAAGGTATCGGGAACCTGCTCAGTGGCTTTCTGGGCGGATTGCCGATTACTGCTGTGATCGTGCGTAGCTCCGTCAACGTCAATGCCGGCGCGCGGACCAAGTTCTCTATCCTGCTGCACGGCGTGCTGCTACTGCTTTGCGGCATATTTATGACCGACTTGCTCAATGTCATTCCGCTTGCCAGTCTGGCAGCCGTGTTGCTGTATACCGGCTATAAGCTGGCTTCTCCGCAACAGTTCCTGCTGCTGTGGCGTCAGGGTTTACAACAGTTCGTGCCTTTCGCCGCGACCGTTGTCGGGATCATCGTGTTTGGGATGTTGGCAGGCATCGGGATTGGCATCGTGACCCAGTTGGCCTTCAGCATTTACAAAAGCCACCGTAACGCGATGCAGCTCACACGCTACGGCGATCACTTTGTCCTGAGCTTTCAGCAGAACCTGACGTTTGTACACAATCCGCGTCTGCAAGGCTTGCTCAACAAGATCCCCGCCAACAGCGTCGTGATTGTGGAACACGACAACGCCGACTACATCGACCCCGATGTCCGCACGATGCTGGAAGATTTCCGCGAGAACGCGCAAGAACGCGGCATCAAACTCAGCCAGTGGCCGGTTTGACACACTAACCGCCGCGAATGACAGCAGCGCCCTCGGTGGAGGGCGTTGCCTATTTAGCCCTTGCCAAGCACCGCTGCCGACGCTCGTCGACCCGATTGGCAAACCACGCCGTGGTGAGTTTACGCGTGATTTTCGGGCTTTCCAGCGTGATTCCCGGCAGGATGGCACGCGGTGCCTTCGTGCCCGATTTATCCGCCAATGCAAAGACGCGCTCATACAGGCTGGTATCTTCAAAATCGAGGCTATTGCCTTTCTCCAGCGCACGACGAATGGCGCTGTCGCTCATGTCCAACCGTTTCCCCAATGCGCGAACCGCCAGCTCCGTAGCGCTGGCTTTATCCGAACCGTAGTTGATTAAATCACCGTCCAGCGCCAGCTTGATCCCCGTCAGACGGCTAACAGCACGCTGGAACGCCGCATTTCGGCTGGCATACCACCCTGCATTAAAATCTGCAAATCGGTATATCGACTGCGGATAATTCGCCGGATAGCCCAACAGATGTTTGATGCCAAAGTACATCCCGCCACGACGGCTAAACACCGCCTGACGAATCGTGCCGTCCACGGTATACGGATAGCCCTTCGCGTTAGCTTCCGCAAACGCGATGCTCACCTGCATCGGCCCACCCGTATGCACCGGATTCAGCCGACCGAACAACGTCTGCCCCATCGGCACCATGCCGATGAAATCATCAAAGATCGCGCTGAGCTCTTTTTCTGTGCGCACTTTATCAAGCCGCTCGCTATAGCTTTTTCCGTTAGGGGATTTGATGAGCAGTGCAGTACGCACCAGAAACGCTGGCACATGAACCTGCTCTGCTCGGCGGTTGATCTCCTGCCAGGCGATTTTCGACAAATTCGGCACCTGCGGATCGGCATTAAACGTCGATTCCTGCTCGGTTACGGCCAGCACCGAACACAGGTTTTCATGACTGGGATCGAGCCCCTGCGTGGTGAAGGCCGTGGCGATATCAGTCGCCCAGCCTTGGCGATCTTTCACGTTGTCCGGTAACAGCTTGAGTAGCTGAGCACGAACATCCGCAGGCCGCGATTCCGGTGTCGTCGCAGTCTTGCTGGCACAGCCCGCAAGCACCAGCAGAGCCAAGGCGCACAGGGGACGAAACAAGGGAATAGAAGAACGGGGCATAGTCTCTCGCATCATGATAGGAAAGCTGTCAGAACGTTAGCGCAGCCCGCACCAATTATCCAGCCGGAGGCAAGCACATGCATTTTACGGGCTGACCTGGCATAGTTAGCGCTATCACTAACCGAATGCGCTAACGAACGGACGACACACGCATGGCTGCCACCAACCATTGGACGCGAGATCAGCTACTGATCGCCTTCACCCTGTACAGTCAGCTACCGTTTGGCAGGCTACATTCGCGTAACCCCGATATCATTCACTATGCTGGGTTGATTAACCGCACGCCTTCCGCATTGGCGATGAAGCTGGTTAATTTGGCTAGCCTCGATCCGTTTATTATCGATTCCGGTCGTACTGGCTTGCGTGGCGCGTCCAACGCTGACCGCGCGCTGTGGCAGGAGATGGACAGCAACCCCGAGCTATTTGAACAACAGTGCCAACAAGCGATGGTATCGCTCGAAGCAGGAGCGGCGGAAGCGACAACAGTGCCACCACCGTACCAAGCCAACGACAGCGAAATCCCTGATTATCACGGCGGCGAGCGCCTTACACAGGTAAAAACGCGCATCGGTCAGCAGTTGTTCCGCAAGCGCGTTCTCAGCAACTACGGCGAACGCTGCTGCGTGACCGGATTGGAAGAGCCGGCTCTGCTGGTCGCCAGCCATATTCAACCGTGGAAAACGGCACCAGAATATCGTCTCGATCCCAGCAACGGCCTTTGCCTGTCCAACCTACATGACAAAGCCTTTGATATGGGACTCATCAGCTTCAACGACTCGCTGGAAATGCTGCTTTCGCCACGCATCAAAAAGCTGAAAAGCGCTATCAGCGACGTCAATTTCGCCCAGTACGAAGGCAAACAAATCCACGTGCCAGACACCTACCCGCCCAACCTGTCACAGATGGCATACCATCGTGAGCATATTTTTTTAGGGCGGGGGTAAATAGGTTATCGGTAAGATGCCGATAGCTTGCGGGAGGTATGCAATATACGCAGGATATGCACTTCGTTTATCTTTCGCTTGAGTGCATAAATAATGATGAAGGGGAATCGCGTCAGGACCAGTTTTCGCCGTTCCCCCGATTTTCCGATATCAAGACCGGCTTCTGGCGTGGCTTCGAGCAACGATACCGATGAGATAAACTTTTCATCCGCCGCATTCGCAACATCCAACCCCGCCTCTTTATACAGATAGCGGTATATTCCTTCACGATCTGCCAGCGCCTGTTTCTCCCATCGGACCTTAAATATCACAGTTCACCCCGCGCCGCCCGCGCTTTCAATGCATCCATTCTCTGGCTAACGTCTTCATTACTGACGAACTCACCTTCACCCGCATCATAACGAGAAAACGCTTCCTGAATCTGCGCTTCAAGCCATTCATCACCCGTGTTGCGCTGATACTGACGTTCTTCTTCTGCCAATTCCTCTGCACGTTGTCGCATCAACTCCGTCAGGCTCACTTGATGACGATCCGCAGCCTGCATCGCCAGTTGCTTGGTTTCTTCATCGATTCTGAAATGGATGGTACTCATTTCCGCCTCCGTGGTGTCAATTGTGTTGTCACTTTACGCGATCCTCTTCGCTTTTTCCTGCTCTTTTTTCATACGAACATCAGCGATACAAAAACAGGGAGATATAGGGGCTGTCGCGCGAGATGACGTGCGGATTTTCATCAAGCAGCGTCCGTAAACGTGCCTGCTGTTGTGTATTCGGCAGCATGCCCGAGCGGTTGAACCGCTGTACCCAGTACGCCACGCTAGCCTGCGTTAGTGCCGAATTCTCTGGCTCAGCGTTATCCAGCAGGCAAATCAGCCAATCCCATTTATTCAGCTTGTGCGCTAGAAAGTAGTACACCTCAGCGTGTTCTCTGGAAGACGCGCTGTCCAGACAACGTTGAAGCTCAGACAGCGACAGATAAATTTTCTGCTGGTAAAACAGCTTCCGCGCAACCTTCGCAATAGCCAGCGAGGGGTGACGTAGAGAGACCAACAGCTGCTCACGCGCATCGTCACCCGTACGCAGAATGAGAATGCGCAACGCACTGTAGTAAAGGCTGGGATAGCGTTCGTCTAGATTGCGTTCCGCCAATGCCACAATACCGTCGTAGCGATGCTCATCCAGCCCCCAGAGCGTGATTTTTCGCACTGTAACGGTACTTTCCCGATCCAGTGCCGCAAGATAGTGCACAACCGGATCGCCGTTTCGTTCGCGCAACAGCGCTGAGGCTCGTTGACGCACCAATGCATTCTTATCAAACAGTAAGGCAATCAGTTGAGGATCAGACACGGGGAACGCATTGTCTATCACATACTGCAACGCCACCTGCTTGATGGGTGCGAACGAGTCTTTCAACAGAATGGTCAACACGTCATGATCGACGTCCTTGTCCGCACTCAGCAAATACCGCGCCGCGTTCGCTCTGACTAACGGATCGCGATGCAACATCGCCTGACCAAAGATCTGCTTCAACGGGAACCGCTCACGCTGAGCCAGAATATCCAGTGATAATCGGGCGACGGTTTTGTCTTCCGAACACAACCCCGCGAATAGCGACGGCGCGTGCGGCTCCTCAACCAGAAAGCTCACAATCTCATCCACCAGCGGCTGATGATCTTCCCGCTGACACTGCAACAGCCAGAAAATGGCAGGCAAGTTGGCAACAAAATGCACGGTGTTATCAGGCGTTAACAGTAGCCGCACGCTCTGCTTAGCCGCGCGGCGCACCGGTTCCGCCCAATCGTTCACCCGCTCAATCAGCGCTGGTAATGCCGAGACCTCGTCCATGAAGCCCAGACACAGCACCGCACGCTGCCGAATATGTCCGTTGTAGTGACGTGTGAGCGCTATCAGGTGTGACGCTGAACCCAGAGCATCAGCCTGCGCGGGCCGATAATAGTTATCTGGTGAGGCCACCAACTTTTCCAGCTGTTGCAGGAGTAAATTGTACGATGCCATATTCCTTACCTTCTCTTTTTCGCTTCCATATCAATGCTTACGCCATCACCGTCCGATACAACAGAGCATCCAGCATCGTATCGTCAACAGACTGACTGTCTGGTAAAACAACAGGGTTATCAGCATCGTTCAGCATTTGCGTGATGAACGCGTGGATCGCCTCTCGGCGCGGGCCGTATTCCGCCTCACCCGAACGCTGTTTGATCTCCAGCAACTGATGGATTTCAGCCAGCAGATATGGGTCGTCTACCGTTCCTGCAAGCAACTGCGAAAAACGCATAGGCGGCATACCCTTGCCTGCCTCTATCCAGAGTACCGCCAGCAGCGGACGCAGGACGTAAAAATATTTTTTGAGGCGCACCGTTTCATCTTGCAGATAGCCGCAAAAGTTTTTGCGCGCCATCGACAGATAGTGCCAGCGCGCCTTGGACGGGGAGAACCACGTCGGCACCGCTGCCCGTAGAGCGGACGTCGTTTCCCGATCCTCCTGATAGACAACAGGCGAATCCAGCCACTCGATCAGCGTCGGGTTAGCCCGCTTGAGCAGGCCAAGCGCTTTACGCCATTCCCAACCGCAAACATCCAGTTCATCATCGATGGGCAGCTCTATCACATCGCGCTGCGGCTCAACGCGCAGATACCACTCTGGCCGATGCACGTAGAGAAAACGAACATCATAATCGCTATCTGGGGACGAAAATCCCCAGCCACGGCTACCCGATTCACATGCATAAAGCACCTTCACCTGATAGCGTTCTTCTACATCCTGCAAGACTAATTTCACCCGTGTGCGCATGACTGCATCAACGCGATAATCGTGTTCCATCATGATCTTATCCTTTCACACACACCACCTGACGCAGCGTATGCACAATTTCCACCAGCGATGACTGCGCCGCCATCACCTTATCGATATCTTTGTACGCCATCGGGATTTCATCGATAACGTCACTGTCTTTTCTGCACTCGACGTGTGCGGTCGCGCGAATCTGGTCTTCCACGGTGAAGCGTTTTTTCGCGGCGGTACGGCTCATGGTTCTCCCCGCGCCGTGACTACAGGAGCAGAAGCTCTCTTCGTTCCCCAATCCGCGCACGATAAAGCTCTTCGCGCCCATCGACCCCGGAATAATCCCCATCTGGCCCTTCTGTGCCGACACCGCCCCTTTACGGGTGATCAGCACCGATTCACCAAAGTGCGTTTCACGCTGCACATAGTTATGATGGCAGTTCACGCCTTCCTGCTGGGTGGTAAACGGCTTCGTCACAATTCGGGACAGCGCCGCCAGCGTATGCGACATCATCACTTCACGGTTATGACGAGCAAAGTCCTGCGCCCACTCAACCGCGTCAATGTAATCGTCAAAGTGCAGGCTACCTTCCTCGAAATACGCCAGGTTACGGTCCGGCAAGTTCGCAATATGCTGCTGCATATCTTCCTGCGCCAGCTTGATGAACAGCGACCCAATCGCGTTCCCTACACCACGCGACCCGCTATGCAACATCACCCACACGCGATCCACTTCATCCAGACAGATTTCAATAAAGTGGTTACCCGTCCCTAATGTTCCTAGATGCTGATAATTGTTGGTTTTCAGCAACTGCGGATATTTATCCGTCAAACGTTTAAAACGCGGCTCCAGCAGCGACCAGTGCGCATCCACCGTTTGTGGCGGAGTATGCCAGGAACCGACATCACGTTTGGAACGCGTTACGCTACGTCCGTGCGGCACCGCCTGTTCAATCGCGCTACGCAGCCCCATCAGGTTATCCGGCAGGTCGCTGGCAACCAGTGACGTACGTACCGCAATCATCCCACAGCCGATATCCACGCCGACCGCCGCCGGGATAATCGCGCCACGCGTGGGGATCACGCTACCAATCGTCGATCCTTTTCCCAGATGCACATCCGGCATCACCGCCAGATGTTTAAAAATGAACGGCATTTTGGCCGTATTCAGCAGTTGGTCGCGGGCCTCCGGCTCCACAGGTACACCCTGCGTCCACATTTTTACCGGTGCGCTATTCACTGGCGACATCATGTCGTAATCCTGCGTTTTCATCTCTTCCATTTTTCACTCTCTTTGTTTGTCATTGTTCACCTGAGATATAGCGAAAGACATGCCAGTTTTCTGAAAGCGACAAAATAAAAATATAATTAATTGATAAATAATGAATAAAAAATCCACCACCTGAACTAGCAACGAAATAAAAGAATAGGTAAATTTATCCTATAGGATAATAATTTATACAAAGGTATAGCATGAAGCGTCGCGTCGTTATTGGTGTGCTGGGCACCACGCTGGACAAACGGGGTAAGCGAGAAAATCGCTGGACAAAATGGCGGCCTACCGTCGGCCTGTGCCAACAGCCCGATTTTCCAGTCGACCGTCTGGAACTGCTGCACCAGTCACGCAACGAAGGAATGGCACAACAGGTGGCGGAGGATATCGCTGTGGTGTCACCCGCCACGCGGGTCACGCTTCAGACCGTTGAGTTGCGCGACCCGTGGAATCTGGAAGAGGTTTACAGCGCCTTTCTGGACTTTGCGAGCCGCTACCCGTTCGATACCGAGAACGAAGAGTATTTCGTTCACATCACCACCGGCACTCACGTCGTGCAGATTTGCTGGTTCTTGCTGACCGAAGCCCGCTACCTTCCCGCCAAGCTGCTGCAAACCGCACCGGGGGAGAAAGCGGATCGCCCGGCACCGCAGGGGATCTACTCCGTCATCGATCTGGATCTCAGCCGCTATGCGACCCTCACCAGCCGCTTCCAACATGAGCAGGAGCGCTCCATCTCGTTCCTGAAATCAGGCATCGAAACGCGCAATGCCACGTTTAATGCACTGATCGACCAGATTGAACGCGTCGCACTGCGTTCCACCGCACCAATGCTCTTAACCGGCCCGACCGGTGCGGGGAAATCCTTTCTGGCACAGCGTATCTATCAGCTACGCCAGTCCCGCCATCTGGTCAGCGGTCGGTTCGTTGCGGTTAACTGTGCCACGCTGCGCGGCGACAATGCGATGTCGACACTGTTCGGCCACGTCAAAGGGGCGTTTACCGGTGCATTGCAGGCAAGAACCGGGCTGCTACGTGAAGCGGACGGTGGGATGCTGTTTCTGGATGAGATCGCCGAACTCGGGCTAGATGAACAGGCCATGCTGCTCAAAGCGATTGAAGAAAAACGCTTTTTACCGTTTGGCTCAGATAAAGAAGTCAGCAGCGATTTTCAGCTGATCGCTGGTACACACCGCAACCTGCGCGAGTGGATCACACAGGGCAAATTCCGTGAAGATCTCTACGCCCGTATCAACATGTGGACCTTCCCTTTGCCGGGGCTGGCGGAGCGTCGGGAAGATATCGAACCGAACATTGAGTATGAACTCCAGCGCTTCACACGCGATCACCAAACACAGATCCGCTTCGATAAAGACGCGCGACAGCGCTACCTCGCCTTTGCTAGCTCGTCACAGGCAGCATGGCGCGGCAACTTCCGCGAACTCGGTTCCTCCATTGCCCGCATGGCGACACTGGCGGAACAAGGGCGCATCACAGTGGCACTGGTAGAGGAAGAAATCACTCGCCTGCGGGCCAGTTGGCAGAGCGATGCCCCGACAACCGCGCTATCCAAGCTGCCGCCCGAACTCGCCAACATCGACCTCTTCGAACAGCGCCAGCTTGAAACCGTGATCGACATCTGCCGCACCGCTAATTCGCTCTCCGAAGCCGGCCGACGACTGTTCGCCGTCTCACGCCAGCAAAAACAAAAGCCTAACGATGCTGACCGACTACGGAAGTATCTGGCACGTTTTGGGCTGAGCTGGGAGGGGTTGAAGCGGGTATAAATTTATCATAAATTTATACCCTAACACGTAGGCTACGATATCATTACTCTGTTATCCTCGGGTAATAGCAAGATGGAAGTGCTCGCTATACCACATGGCAGGGGTCTATTTTTCATAGCCAAAATCAATATAAGATATTGTTATAATTAAGGTATTTAACATGAAGACCACAATGTCTCAGAAGTCGGCCCGTGAAGGCCTTGGCAACCCTGAACTGTTTCAGGGGGGCGTTTATGTAACGAAAAACGGCTCCGCAGAACTCTTCGTGCAAACAGCGACGGAACGGGAAGCAGAGCTGCTGGAGAGAGAAAGAGAAAGACAATCTAACGCACTTTTAAAGCTGGTGATGACGGCCAAGAAAGAAATTAAAAACGGTCAGGGAATGTCCGCAGAGGAAGCCCTACAAAAATTACGTGAAGCGCGAACGTAAAACAAGGAGTCAATTTGGCCAGTTCGTACACCATTAAAGTCGCGCCCGCGGCTGTCTGGTCTTTGCAGGATGCTGAGTCTTATAAATCTCACTATATTGGCATTGAACAAGCTGCTACGTGGTCTGAATCCCTGTTCTTAACATCCATACAGGCCATTTCTAAAGATCCTGCCCGCTACAGACACAACGCAATATTATCCGATAAGGGAATCGCACTACGTGAACGTCTCTCGATAGAAGATGATTTTCGCTGTTTATATGATGTTGATGAAGAGCATCGCGTCATAGAGATCCTGCTCTTTGTCAGCATGAAACAGGACCTTGAGAAAATGCTTTATCGCTATCATGTGTTGAACTGATTGGTTCCTGACAAGTAAACAAGACACTTCTATCCAGTAAACTTGACGAAATATCTAAAATATTAGATATTAAATTTACTGAGATGAGGAGGTACATATTATGGCGTTAAAATTCTACGAAAGTCCGTTTCATGTGACGCATGACGCTGAAGTTGCCAGCAAGATGGCGATGAAAATGGATTTATCGATCATGATCACTAATTTAATCAAAGAGAAAGGCTGGACACAAAAAGAGGCAGCGGAAAAACTCGGCATCAACCAGTCGCGTGTTTCAGAACTGAAAAATGCCAAGATTGAGCTTTTCACTATTGATGCCATGTTCGACATGCTGGATGCACTCGGTTTCCGAGCAAAAATGTCGATGCCAAGCCTGCATCAGGCGTCAATCACAATCACTGAAGCCGAATCAGCAGGTTAACGTTTTTTGCAGCGCTCAGCCTCTCTGATATCAGTCATAAGCGCTTTTAGCCGTTGTTCAGCCACCTCTTTAGCTTTACGATCAACGCCGTTGGTCGTTTTCTTAAAGGAATGCAAAACCACCACCGTATCAAGATATTTGGCAACATAGACACATCGGTATGCGGGACTACCGTTTATCTTTAGTTCGATAACACCAATACCAACCCCATCAAGAAAATCAATTGGCAATTTAGGATCTTGTCCATACTGAATGAGGCGTAAGTCTTTTCCAAACTCATCCTGTATATCCGCAGGAAGCGCTCGATATTCCCTTTCAGCAGCATCGCTAACAAATGCGAATTTTTTCAAAACCACTCCCTGTCGTCATTTTTCGCAAACACCGCAATATCCTTTACTACGACCAATTAAAAAAGAAGAAGCCCGCTTATTTCTAGAGTTGAACCCATTTCTGCGAGCACCATTCCAAAACACGCTGTAATTCCACTGTAAATCCATCCACCCTATTTCACGTTTTTCATCGTTGGAATACAGTCTCTGTGCTGCGGCAACATCCGCAACCGGGCTTGGAACCCCGACTATCTAGAACTGAAAACGCTTTGTTTTTTCAGGGGCTACGTGCACACTCTAATCCGTGGCTCAGGCAGGGCAACCGCAAGGTTGGCCGGTCGCTAGATCCGGTGTTCCAACCCTGTCTGGGTCACACCTTTAGTTTGGAACCTGAAGGCGTGATGAAATAATTATCTAGCTATGGAAGAGTTAATCATGACGGACACTCACGCCACACCCGCTGACAGCACCATTACTATTTTCCGCGACCTGATCGCCAGCCTGCCTTTCGCGCAGTTAGATGACGTTCAGCTCTGCGATCTCGGCGCGATTGCCGCCGAATCAGTTGAAGGCCTATGCCACGGCCTCCACTACCTCGGCGACACACTGCAAAATGACGTTGAATTTCCACAGGAAAGCCTCAGCCAGCTCGGCGCTTGCCTCAACGCCACTGCACACCTGATACCGGCACTGCTGGAAATGTGTGAACAGGCCGAACGCCACGTACGAACAGCAACGCTGGTGGGTGATTCACGTCTCACTACGCAGTAAATGCGTCAGGTAAATTCTGGATTCCTTAACTCGTCTTCACAAGGGAAGAACACAGGAGCGGCGTCTGTCATCAACTGAACAAAAAAATGGCTCGAATCAGTGATGCCAGCCTGCTGAAAACAAAAAAGGCGCTAATGTTATTCATACATTAACGCCTTTCAGTAGGACAAAAATCACTTCAGATCGACAGTCAATTCAGGGGCACCAAAACTCACCACGGTAGCTTTAGACGCTGCGAAATATTGTCGCCAGAAGACTTCAAGCTGCTGCATGATCTTGCCGGAGCGATAGTTGTTTTTCGAATCAGTATCGATCAGCCCTGCCCCTGCGATATACACATTCGCACCAGCGAAATCCGCCACCAGATTTTGCTTCCCAGCACGCGCCATCTCTTTTTCCGGCTCTAACAAACGAATACTGTTGTTGCTGTAAAAGCTGCCAAATTCGCTATTTTCTAGCATATCGGATACCAACAGAATCGTTTTGCTAGCCGCAGAGGCCTCTTTTAGATCATCACCAATACGCTTGAGGCTATCCATGATCTCACTTTTGGCGATGTTATCCCCGCGTTCGGCGAAGCTTTCGGCCATTTTCTTCCCGATGTTTTGCGCAAAAAACTGTCTTTGCTGCACAAGACAGCCATCCAATGATTTCAGGCTGTCCATCCCTAAGCTGTTGCGTACCTTCTGATCGGTAAACGGCATTTCCAGCTTACCGTCAAACACGCGCTTCATGTAGTTATCCTGCAACAGCGCCGAGAACTGATACATCACGACATGATCGCCAGGCTGCACGTAACGTACAACCTGGTTCCAGACTGACTTTTTTAGGTCGACGGGCACTTTAACCGTCTGGTCAACAATCACTACCAACTCCCGGCCACTATCCGCAGGTCGATGCTGATCGAGTTTGGCAAAACTGTAGCAACTGGGGATATCGTTACGTTCTGCGGCCTGCGCCACACAAGTTACTCCCAGCAACAACAGCGAGAGTAATGTCTTCATATACTCTCCTTCGCACGTGCCTTATTCAGCAGCGCCTGTACGCGCTGACGTTTCTTCAAGGACTCCAGCGACAGCGCCTGATCGTCAGCAATCAGTTGCAGTTCTTCTTCGCTGAATAGCGTCAAATCACCGAGTTCATGGATACGCTGTTTCTCATCATCATTCTCCGGCGCATTAACTGCCGTAGCGACTGGTTTCGCGGCCTGAATAGGTTCAACGGCCGTTGCTGCCAACCCAGGTGCAGCAGGCTGGCTAGCCACCTCCGCAGGTGCGGGCTCAACGGGCTGAACCACAGCGGGTTGAGCAACAAGCGTCGACTGTGCAGGTTCGTTTGCCGCTTGTAAATGCGCATTCAACTCAGCGTTAGAACGCGCTTTATCACGCAGCTTGCCGCTGATGTAATCATCAAACGTCGGCAGCGTGGTAAGCGGTTCACTCTGGCTATTGGTGCGCTTCATCATCAAGCGATTTTGCAACGCGGTTAGCTTTTCTTGCCCATCACGTTCCACGCGTTCACGCCGCATTGCATGCCACGACGCAAACTCCTCAGAGCCACTGAAATTACCGATATATTTCGCAGCAGCTTTGGATTCAATTCCAGCAAACGAGCGATAAATACCAATCAAAATACCAATCAGCTGCACGCCAACAAAAATGACAGACAGGATGATGAATGTCAGTTTGGAAGCGAACACGCGGTTATCCGTGATCTCTTGTGATGCCTGCGTATCCGCTTTGGCATTGTCCTCCACTGCACCCGACGGCAGATCAAACGGAGAGGCTCCGCTAGTTTGAACGACCTGTGAGAATGGCGAACCGTTCACTGCCTGCGTATCCATCGCATTGATAGTCGCAGCACGTACCAGATAGGCACCAACGGAGAAGAAAATGATCAGCGCCAGTGCGACTGCCGTAGCCCAATACTGTGGCTTAACATGAACATTGTGCGTTACGCGGTTCAACATCTGGATGTAGTTTGGCTCGTTGTCATCCAGACGAGTATTTTCCAGCGAGATTTCGTGGTTCTTGCTCAGCCCTTTAGCAGAGCCGCTATGGCGCGCTTCTGAATACCAGTAACGGATCTTTTTCAGCAGCGTATTTTTATGCAGTTCGGCCCCCATCAGGTGAGTGGCCGGAACCAGCACGACACCGATCAGAACAGAGATGACAATCGCCGAGAATTCAGCCTGATTAGCAGAAATGTTATTAGCGATAAACGGCGAGAGCACCAACGCAAAAATAAAGGCTTCGAGCAGGACTAACACCACACTGCAACTCCACAAGATTACCCCCGTCGGTTTACGGCCTCGCTCATCTACCTTATTAAGATAGTTAACGCAACGCAGGTAAAAATCGGCATCCAGATTAGACGTTTTATAGTACTGCCAGTATTTGGCGCAAATAGCCTCTTCTGCAGGGTACCAGGCCAGTTTCCCTGTACCTTGACGGCGCGGTTCATTCGCACGGGACAAACGGGATACATGGCCGATAAGTGGCATGCTGCTCATCATGTTAAGGAAAAAGTAACTGACCTGATCCCACCAGCGGATGAAGACCAGAATCAGCGTCATCAGCACCAATAATGGCCAGAAAATGTAGCGATAAAGCGAAATCGCCTCGGCGATGCTTTGAAATAATTCCATGGTTCAATACCTTTTAATTAACTACGCGTTGGAGTGTAGTTCGCGATGTATTCTTTGCTGTGATTGCTGTAGAACAGCTGCCCTTGCTGTGCTTTATTGGCCTTTTTCGGCACCAGTAAATCTACGCAGGAAAGCGCCTGTTGTGTTTCATCTTGCAGATAAACCCGATACAGAATGCTGTCTTCACCTTCCCACGCATTCGCCACTGCATTTAATGGCGCATCCGCTTTACGGTTACCTTTGGACTGGTAATCGCGCGTGACGTACACCTTCGGATTTTCCACCACCGTAGCGTTATCGCTCAGTACTTTAACGGGCGACAGCGTGACCAAATGATTATTCACCAGCCCTGCCCATGCGCGACCGTTCATGCCCGGCAGGTATTCTCGGGTTTCATGGGTTTCCACCGCTTTCCCGCTGGCCAGATTTTTTGCTTGTCCACTGACGCGCACATTATCTGCTACACAGCTTTTTAGCATGCTGCTGGCATTCGCTTCTGGAATCAGGCTGAATCCGCTACTACGCGGCTTAAGACTCGCTGCCAGAACTGGCGTGGAGGAATTGACTGGCTGCCCGCCAAAATCAACAAAGTTCTTGCTATTGGCTGGCTCGGCGGCTTTCTTCGCGGCTGATGGCTGCGGTACTGTTGATGGCGTTACCGCCACAGTCTGTGTTTCTGCTTTACCGATAGGTTCTGCTTTACGATTTGAGGATGATGCCGCTGGTTTCGTCTTGCGATTTGATGCAGGAGAAGAACTGGTTTTAGACGCAGCCTGCTCCACCGTGCCATAACGCAGATAAGCGAGGTTACTGCCCTCCTGCTCAAGTCGCTGCTTTAACAGGGTTTCATTTGCCAGCCCCACAATTTCGACTCGACGGTTTGACGTTCTCCCTGTTACCGTAGCGTTATCAGCCACAGGACGGGAGGAGCCTGCTCCCTGGAAGTAAAGTTTTTGTGCACTCAGGCCAGCTTGTTCAAGCACACGACCGACGTTCTGTGCGCGTTGCTCTGAAAGACGCTGATTCCATTCTGCACTACCAGTAGCATCAGTATGTCCCACCACCAGAATGACACCGCTTTGATCGCCCTCTTTCATCGCTGTAGCAATCTTTTTGACCTGCCGTAAACCATCCACAGAAAGCTGTGCACTGTTGGTATCGAACATGCCGGTATCTTGAACCTGAGCCACCAGCCCTACAGTTTCAGTACCGCTTTTTTCCTGAGATTGCAGAGCACGCGTTGTCATCGCGATGTTCTCTTCCTGGGCAATTTTTGCCAGCGCTTCCTCACGGTTCTGCCAAACGTTCCCCAATGCACAACCTGCGGCACCGCCCAACAATCCCCCTGCCACGGCTTTCTTGGCATCACCCGTTACCAGATAGGTAATGCCGCCACCCAGTGCAGCCCCGCCAATACAACCAATCGCTGTTCCATAGCTGCGCCCCGCATCATGCAAGGTCGCACAGCTTGTTGTCAGCGTCACAATGGCAGCAAGCAGGCTAATTCTTCTGACTTGATAATGCTTCACTCCATATCCCTCATCCTTAACCATCCAAAACACGCAAGAACGCCGACAAACGGAATTCTTTTATCCCTTAATTAACAGACCGTTATGTCATTTTTTGAGAAAACCCGCCAAGCGTGGTGAAATATTCCGCCATGTCGCTTTCTCAGTAATCAGAACAATTAATTAATTCGGCATAATTTTTCCGCACTTAACCGCCACTCATGTAAATAGAGTGGGCGAAATGCGAAATCAGTTTTTATATTTATCTCATTGAATTAGCGTGAAAAATTAAGAAACACACGCCAGTCGATGTAAATCAGTAAGAGAGTATTTCGTATCGTAACAAAGGTGTCAACACACTGTTAAAGGGAAACATCCTAACTTAGTCCTTTGAAATACAGGCGCATTTTCTACCATATTGCAGAAAGCCCACCACTGCCCTCTCACCACGTTTCATTTGCTTGCTGTTTCGCAATAATGGCTATTCATTCGCCGAAAATATTGCCCAGCTTAGGTTGGAATTCTTCGCTCTTCTCCAGGTCATTCCATGCAGTATGGCCCATGAGAACCATATCTTCAGATCCGCTAAAGCTAGAAATAAGAAAAAATTAATCAGTGATACAACCTGTATTTTTTCTGAAGTTAGCCGACTATTCTGACATCAGTTAGCGAGGTCGTAGTCAGCGAGATGAGATAGACTAACGCTTCATATTTCGACGACATTCACCTTGCAGCGTAGGCAAACTCACATGGTTAAACGCACAGTGTCCGCCAATAAATCGATCGATATGTACGCCGTCTATGTTTTTGTGACGATGGCGGAAGCAGGAAGCATGACGGCAGCCGCAACGCGGCTAGGTCTGACGCCTTCTGCCATTTCGCAAACAATCCGGTTATTGGAAGAAGATTTTGGTGTCAAATTGGTAAACCGGGCTCGTCGCCCCTTTGTCCTGACGCCCTACGGCATTGCGTTGAAAAACCGGGGAGAAATCCTGACGGAAGAGATTGCGAACCTGAAGGCACAGGTGCTGGAAGCAGGAAAAGGGATTAAGCCTGACTTGCGTATCGGCCTGGTGGATTCGTTTGCTATCACCTGCGGTTCGGTGTTTACCAAGAGTTTGATGAAGAGTTCATCGCAGTTGCTGATTCGTACCGGGCTCAGCCCGCAGCAGGGTGAGGCGTTAATGCGACGTGAGCTGGATTTAATCGTCACCAGCGACCCGTTGATCGACAGCGATAGCGTGGTGCGTCATCAGTTGTTTTCCGAAGGCTATTTCATTATCACGCCGCCGGATTACCGCAAACGCATCAAAACGGTTGAGGACATCCGCGAGCTTTCCGCCGCACTGCCGCTGGTGCGCTTTAACCGGAACTCGCAGATTGGGATGCAGATTGAGCGTTACCTGCGCCGCATTGATGTTCGCGTACCGAACATGCTCGAATTTGATAATGCAGATACCTTAACGTCGATGGTGGCGGCTGGCATCGGTTGGGCGGTAACCACTCCGCTTAGTTTCCTGCAATCCGTTGCGCACTCCAGAGAAGTGCTGACGCATATGCCGGAACAGCTGAATATTAAGCGCTCGCTGTATATTGTCGGCCACCGTGATGAATACAGCGCGTTCTTTGAAGAAGCGTGTGATGTCACACATGACATTATTAAAACCGTATTTATTCCGAAATTGAAAACGCTGAACCGCGGAATAGAAAAGCTGGTTGAGATCAACCCAGATAATACGGAATAACCTATTCATAATTGGGAGACAGCAAATGGAGGAACATATCCACCACTAGCCATTTAACGATGCTAATTCAAAGTTCGTCTCCCCGAGAACGCTTTTTAGTCATGATTTTATACAAATCGTGATGGGTTCGTGTTACCTGAAATTCAAAAAACAGGAAAGATAAACCCTAAAAAATCATAGTCTTAATATTGAAAACGATGCTATGTACATCGAACAAGAAAAAAGGAAGAAGATCCATGTCAACGAATATCCGTATTGAAGAAGACCTGTTAGGTACCCGTGAAGTCCCTGCCGATGCCTATTATGGTATCCATACGCTGCGTGCGATTGAGAACTTTTATATCAGCAATAGCACCATCAGCGATATTCCAGAATTTGTCCGCGCCATGGTAATGGTAAAAAAAGCGGCCGCGCTGGCGAATAAAGAACTGCAAACCATCCCACGTAAAATTGCCGATACTATTCTGCAAGCCTGTGATGAAGTGCTGAATAACGGTAAATGCCTGGACCAATTCCCTGTTGATGTCTATCAGGGCGGCGCGGGTACGTCAGTCAACATGAACACCAACGAAGTGCTGGCGAATATCGGTCTGGAACTGATGGGTCACCAGAAAGGTGAATACCAATACCTGAACCCGAACGACCACCTGAACAAATGCCAGTCCACCAACGATGCCTACCCGACTGGTTTCCGTATCGCGGTGTATACCTCCATCCTGAAACTGGTCGAAGCGATTACCCAGTTGAGCGATGGCTTTGAGCGCAAAGCGAAAGAATTCGAAAACATCCTGAAAATGGGCCGTACCCAGCTGCAGGACGCCGTGCCGATGACCCTTGGCCAGGAATTCCACGCGTTCAACGTGCTGCTGAAAGAAGAAAACCGTAACCTGCTGCGCACCGCCGAGCTACTGCTGGAAGTAAACCTTGGTGCAACCGCCATCGGTACGCGTCTGAACACACCGGATGAGTACCAGAAGCTGGCTGTTCAACATCTGGCAAAAGTCAGCGGCCTGCCTTGCGTACCGGCTGAAGACCTGATCGAAGCGACCTCCGACTGTGGCGCTTACGTAATGATACACAGCGCCCTGAAACGCGTTGCGGTTAAAATGTCGAAGATCTGTAACGACCTGCGCCTGCTGTCTTCCGGTCCACGCACTGGCCTGAACGAAATCAACCTGCCGGAACTGCAGGCAGGCTCGTCCATCATGCCAGCCAAAGTTAACCCGGTCGTACCGGAAGTGGTCAATCAGGTGTGCTTCAAAGTCATCGGCAACGATACCTGCGTCACCATGGCCGCAGAAGCGGGTCAGCTGCAGTTGAACGTGATGGAACCGGTTATCGGACAAGCGATGTTCGAATCCATCCAGATTCTGTCTAATGCCTGCTACAACCTGCTGGAAAAATGCGTCGACGGCATCACCGCCAACAAAGAAGTGTGTGAAGCTTACGTCTTCAACTCTATCGGTATCGTGACCTACCTGAACCCGTTCATCGGCCACCACAACGGCGATATCGTTGGGAAAATCTGTGCCGAAACTGGTAAGAGCGTGCGTGAGGTAGTACTGGAACGCGGCCTGCTGACCGAAGAACAGCTGGACGACATTTTCTCCATCCAGAACCTGATGCACCCGGCCTACAAAGCCAAACGCTATACCGACGAAAACGAAGCCGTTTAATTTTCGTTTTCTGCCACGCTTTTCGCTAGTTGTCACACAGGCCCGAGGGAAACGTCGGGCCTTTTCTTTGCTTATTATTCACAGTATGGCGATATTATTTTTCCCGCCTAAATGCTGGCGTCACAGATATACTGTGACTGATTCCCTGCAGCCCCTCGCCCCTAAAATAAATTTCCAATTCAATCCCTTATATTATTTGAATAATTGGGAATTTAGACCAAAACTAAATCATCACAAAAAATAATACGGAACACATCACCTGCAATATGCAGTTTGTTTACCTGACGTTAGACGCTTTTTCCTCATTATGTGAAAACGGACAAGCCTTGTGCTGCTTTCGGCGGGCTTATTTTTATCAATTTGACGGTATTTGGGTAAAAGGATGATTTCACCTGTCATGCCTCGAATAACACACAGCAAACTCCGGCTTCTGACTTATTTTCCCATCGCGCTGCTGCTGTTGCAGTGCTGGTCGTCCACGGCATTTGGGCAAACCATCTCGTTTAATCAGGCCTGGGCCCGCCTGTTGCAGAGCGATGACAGCATTGCCGCTGAACACGCAGGAGTCGATCGCGCGCAGTTCCTGAAAGAATCCGCCAAAGGGCTCTATTGGCCGCAGGTCAACGTGGGCGCAAGCTATACACGCCTCGACAAACCTGTCGAACTGGACGCACGCGACTTAAACCCGCTATCGAATCACCGGGACATCTTCGCCGCGCTCAATCAGCTGATTAATATCAGCGGCAATCCCTTCGTCACCCGCTTCACAGAACAAAATGTAGTAACCAGCTCCGTTCAGGTCGTCTGGCCGTTATTCACCGGAGGCCGGATTGATGCGGCTCAGTCGATTCGTGCCGCGCAGGTCAATGAGGCTGAGCAAATGCTAATCATCCGCACGCTGGCGCAGTTTGAGGCGCTGGCACAGACTTACTACGGCGTGGTGATGGCGCATCAGGTGATGAAAACGCGTCAGGATATAGAGAAAGGCATGGCGCAGCACTATGACCACGCGCGCAAGCTGGAAGCACAAGGCCAAATCGCCCGAGTCGAGGTGCTGTCCGCCCAATCCGCTTATGACATGGCGCGTATCGAAACGCAAAAGGCGCGGCGCAGTATGGAGACCACCGAAATGGTCTTCGAAAAGCTCATCAAAACAGAAGGTGCAACCCCCTCCTCGTCGCTGTTCGTCAATAAAACGCTTCCCGAACTGCCTGCGTTGGTGAAGCAAACACTCAACACGCACCCCGGCTTAAAGGTGCTCTCTGCCAAGCGCGATCAGGCCAAGGATCTCATCCGTATAGAGCGCGCCAAATACGCTCCTGACGTATTCCTTTTCGGCAACTATCAACTCTATGAGCAGGACACGCTGGCCGCCCGAACTACGCCGGATTGGATGGTGGGTGTCGGTGTTTCCGTCCCGCTCATCAGCCGTGAAGGCCGCTCCGACAACATCGCCGCCGCGAAAAGCGCAGAAATGCAGGTTAACCATCTGGAAGCCGATATGCGGAAAAACCTTGAGATAATGGTCGAAAGTACGTGGCGAGAAGCCCGACTGGCGCTGGAAGAGTTCAATTCTCTGTCTTCGACAGAAAAACTGGCCGAAGAGAACGTCCAGCTACGTAATAAGGCGTTTATGCAGGGCATGTCTACCTCACTGGACGTCGTGGATGCGCTAAACCAGCTGGCCGGAGCCAAAACACAGCGTGCCTCTGCGGCCTATCGTTACGTGGTGTCCATCGCCAGATTGATGGCGATTTCCAGCCAGATAAACCGCTTTTCTGACTACCAGACCCAATACGCCATACAGGTGACGCCATGACACAGCCCCAGCTCCCTTCACGTTCAACACGCAAATGGTTCCTTCAGGCCGTTCTGCTGATTGTGGTTGTCTGGATAGCCTATCGCTTCTGGCTTGCCTATCAGCCCGAACCGATACGGTTGCAGGGGCAAGTCGAAGCACAGCAGTATTCGGTATCATCAAAAGTAGCGGGTCGTATCGCAGAAGTGCAGGTACAAAAAGGCCAGCAGCTTGACGTCGGCGATCTCGTCTTCACGCTCCTGACGCCGGAACTGGATGCGAAGCTGGAACAGGCAAAAGCGGGTGAAGCCGCAGCAGGCGCGGTGGCATTGGAAGCCAAAAAAGGCGCACGTGAACAGCAGATCGCCGCCGCCAAAGATCAGTGGCAAAAAGCCAAAGCCGGTTCCGAACTCAGCCATAAGACCTATCTGCGCGTACAAAATCTCTATCAGGAAGGCGTGCTGCCGCTGCAAAAACGGGATGAAGCTAAAGCCTCCTGGGATGCCGCACGCTATACCGAAGGAATGGCATGGCAGGAATATCAAATGGCGCTGGAAGGCACGCGGAAAGAAACTCAGGCTGCGGCAGAGGAAAAAGTCCGCATGGCAGCCGGCTCGGTCGCCGAGGTGGAAGCCTATCTGGCAGAGGCTCGCGTCGTCAGCCCGCATACAGGAGAAGTCAGCAATGTGTTACTGCGCAGCGGCGAAATTGCGCCACAGGGCTTTCCTGTAGTCACGCTGCTGGACATGAGCGACATCTGGATCCAACTGGCGGTGCGTGAGGATCTCCTTGAGCGCTTTGCGATGGGCACCGAGTTTGAGGCGCGTATCCCTGCGCTGAACAACCAGACATTCCGGTTTAAGGTGTCTTACGTTTCCGTCATGGGCGACTTCGCCACGTGGCGCGCAACGGATACCCGACAAGGATTCGATATGCGAACGTTCGAAGTGGAGGCGCGTCCGATTCAACCGATTAGTGGGCTGCGTGTCGGCATGAGCGCGCTGGTAGAAATGTGATGATGCGCGAAGGGAGGGCGCTGTGGCGCGACCGCTGGGGGATGGCTTTAGCGCTCTGGCTGCCGCTTGTCGCCATGCTGATTACCTGGTGGACGCTATCCGGGGCCATTGTGCGCGAACTCCCCATCGGCCTGATCGATCTGGATAACAGCACGATGTCGCGCCAGTTTGCCAGAGAGCTGCATGCTTCGCCGTCTTTCAACCTGAACCACCAGTTCCCGAGCGTGGCAGAAGGCTCAGCGTCGTTACGCGGCGGTGAGATCTACGCGCTGGTGGTCATCCCACGCCACTTTGCGCGTGATATCCGGCAAGGAACATCACCGACCATCACCGCCTGGAATAACGGGCAGTTTGTGCTGATTGCAAAGGTCATCAACAGCTCGCTGGCGTTGGTAGCGGGAACATTCAACGGGCAGATCGCCGTGGTGCAGGCGCTGGCTCAAGGCGCGGCAGTTCCAGAAGCCAAAGGGCTAGCGGTGCCGATTGGTGGACAGATTACCGCGCTGTTTAACCAAAATTCCAACTACGCCCAGTTCTTACTGAACGCGATTATTCCCTCGATCTGGTCGATCCTGCTCGCGCTATATGGCCTGAATACGCTGGCTCGGGAGGATCGGCACGGAGCGCACTGGATGCCGGAGAACCGCGCGGCCATCGGTGCTAAATTCCTGACGCACTGGCTGATCGGCTGGGCGTGGGGCGGCCTATGGAGCTACGGGCTGTATAGCCTGCTTGATTACCCGCTTAACGGCTCAGCGCTGTTGCTCTTTGTCTCAATCGGCGTGACCGCCGGCGCCTGCGTGGCACTGGGCATGGCTTTCTATGCGCTGATTCGCGATCCGGCGCGTGCCGTTTCCATTGTCGGTGCGTTAATGGCTCCCGGACTGGCATTTATGGGCATCACCTTTCCGGCGGCAGCGATGGAGACATTCGCCACATTCTGGCGGCAATTGCTGCCCGTCGCTCACTATGGCGATATCGCGATTGCCATCACCAGCTACGGTGCAGGACTCATTCAGATCGCGCCCGCATTGGCAGCACTCGCCCTATTCTGGCTGCTGCTACCGCTCACCCTCTGGCGCTATCGACCTCGTGACAAGGAGGTAGCATGCTGACCCTCGCCACCCTCATCCGGTTTGAGCTGCGCAGCTTACTGCGCGATCCGACAATCTTGCTCACTCTGTTCGGCGGGATTCTGCTCTATTCCTTTCTCTATCCGCGCCCTTACCTCACCCAGACGCCGCGCGAACTGCCGGTGGTGTTGGTTGATGAAGATGGCACTCAGCTCTCACGCCGTCTGGCATTTATGGCCGATTCCACGCCGGAAGTGCGGCTGGTGGCGCAGCGCAACACGCTGGATGAAGCCAAGGCGCTGCTTCTGCACGGCGAAGCGAAAGGGATTCTCTATATTCCGCGCCATTTCTACCGCGATATCATGCAGGGAAAAAGCGTCACGGTAAGCTATTCAGCAGATGCCAGCTACTTCCTGATCTACGGCGCAATCGCGCAATCTCTGGCGACAGTCGGCGGAACCGCGGGCGCACAGGTTAAAGTCGCACGGCTGCTGGCTCAGGGGGAAGGCATACCCGCCGCCAGCTCACAGTGGCAGGCAACCTCGCTGAATGTCGTGCCGGTATTTAACCCCACCATGGGCTATGTCGATTACGTGGTTCCCGGCGTTTTCATGTTGATCCTGCACCAGATTCTGCTGATGGGATGCGGCCTGCTCGGTGCCGGACAAAATCAGCGCTCGCAGTCTGGCGAAGTTCGCTACTGGCAATCTGCGACATCGTGGCGTTTGCTGCTGGCTCGCACGCTGGTCGTTGGCGGAGCCTATCTGCTCTCGCTACTCTACATGCTCGGCTTTTGTCTCGATGCCTACGGCATTGCACGCGAAGCCAGCATGAGCCAACTGCTGCTGTTTGCGCTGCCCTTTCTGCTCTCGACGCTATGGCTCGGTGTTGTGCTGGGAGCGGCCTTTACGCGCAAAGATCTCCCCAGTCAGGCGGTGCTGCTGTCTTCCATTCCGATTGTCTTTCTCTCCGGATTCATTTGGCCCGTTGAAATGATTCCCGCGCCTCTGAACTGGCTCGCGCAATGGGTGCCCGCCGTCTTCACGATTCAGGGGATATTGCGTCTTAACCAGATGGGCGCTGACTTTGCCCAGATCGGCGAATTTTGGTGGCACTTGTGGATGCTGGCCGCGCTGTACGGCCTGCTGGCGTGGGGAATGTTAGGGTATCGGCAGCGGCAATACCGACGGAAAAATCAGGCAGCGCGTCGATGCCTGGCACATTATTGAACATTAAAAATGAATGTCCCGACAGGTACGTCGGGACAAGAGGTTTACGGTTTTGCCGACCACACAAAGGGGGCCGAATTACGCAGTGAAACGTTAACCGTTTCACTATGGTTCATGCCTTTATATTCATGTACCTCTGCTGACGTCCCTGCATTAATGACATCTTCCGCAAAGTGACGCTGCATCTTTGTAGGTACGTTAATGTCATTGGTCCCAATCCCGATGAAGACCGGTTGGTTAACCTTGAGTGTGTTATAGCGCAAACTCGGGGTTTGGCTGTCCAGTAATCCTTGGATCGCAGGCTTCAGGCTATTCTTCGCGTTCAGCCCCTCGGCCATCACCTTTTGCGTCAGCTCACCGATACACATCTTACGTGCGTCAGCGACAATGGCCGCAGCTTTCGGTGTGAAATAATCATCAACCTTAAGCTCTTTATTGATATCGGCCGCCGAGAGATAGATATACATCACATAAGGTATTTTTGGATCGCCGCCCTCTCCACTTTCCCCAGCAAAAAGATCTGCCGCAGAGGTACTTGTCATCAAAATAGGGCGTACCGGTCAATACCGTCGATACGATATGCAGGTTCGGCGCATAATCCGGTTGGTAGCCCGCTGTCGCAAAGGCCGCATGCGCCCCCTGTGACTGGCCGACAAGCGTTAACTGATTACGCAACGGGAATGTACTCAACGATGCTTTTACGCCATCCAGCACGCTCCACGCTTCCCCTCGTGCATTGAGGTAGTGATGTAGCCCGGCAGACCCAAGCCCCGCATAGTCCGGCGCCACAATGGCAAACCCCAACGACAACCAGGTATTTAAATACTGCGCATCTCGCGCTGAACGTGGATTGAGAGACGGTGCGCAGGCAGCCGCCACACCTATCGTTCCATGCGTCCACACCACGACTGGCCAGCCACCTTCTGGCGTCTCACCTTTAGGGATGAAAACAGCGCCGGTGTCGTCGCGTAGACTTTTGCCATCCACACCACTTCGAGAGTGATACAGGATCCGATACTGCTCAGCGGCTTCCAGTAAGCCATACTCCTCAGCCAACTGCACTTTTTTTACTAGCGTGCCTGGTGCCTTCGTATCTGCGGAAGAAAACGGTGCCACCACACAGGCTGATATAATGAGACATAACGCTAAGGGGGATTGCTTTATTTTAGGTAAATGAAACATGACATCTCTCCAGAGTTATTTGATTTGGCATCCCCTAAAAGGTAGTTCAGTTATTGATTGAATGATGTCAAAAATTGATAATTTCATTATTAAATTCAATAGGTAACTAACTTTTAGCAATAGAGAAATTAGGCCATGGCGATATTAACCTTGGCGCGATAGGCATCAGGCTGATAGTCGAATGTTAACAGGGCGAACTTATACGCTTTTGATACAGCGAACCATGCGAATAGTAATGTGCGGCTCTCTGGCACGTCATGCCATAAGCCGCTAAAGAGAAGGGAGTTTATTCGTCGAAGAACCAGTAACCCTGATTAACCAGCCCGGTTAGTTCAGCCACAAATGCCGGATTATTCAGCGCTTCACCCAGCTCTTTTTGACCGAGAACAGTATAACGACACAACGCATCCGCCGCTTTCGGATCGACCGTGTCCAGCCGTTCGCTATTGATGAAGTAGCTACCGCCGACTTCCAGAACGCGCAGCCCGCTCAGACGCGTCAACACGCCGCCGTCCATCAGCGCCCCCACAACTTCATCCTGCTCGTAAGGTGGCTCAGCCGGAGCAATATCCAGCTCGTGGCGCGGCGTTGTCACAAAGCGACCAAACCACGCTTTCAGCGCTTCTGGCTGATTAATCACGTCGATCATCATCTCGCGCAGACGGTCAAACTCATACGCCTCAACCCGTCCCGGATGCTCGCGACAGGTCAAATCAGGATCGCTATAGTGCTCACCGCCGAGATCGTTCTCCAGCACGTAGTCAGCGAAGCTGCTGATTAAATCTCTGCCGTTCGGCCCGCGGAACCCCACGGAGTAGTTAAGTGCAGTTTCATGCGTGAAACCGTCATGCGGGAAGCCTGGCGGAATATAGAGAATGTCGCCCGGTTCAAGATCCTCATCAATGATCGGCGGGAAAGGATCGACATGCAGCAACGCAGGATGCGAGCAAAACTGACGCATCGGCAGCTTGTCACCCACGCGCCAACGGCGGCTGCCCATCCCCTGAATGATGAAGACATCGTACTGATCGATATGCGGACCCACGCCACCGCCCGGTACGGAAAAGGAGATCATCAGGTCATCTAAACGCCAGTCTGGCAACACGCGGAACGGGCTCACGAGTTCAGCAGACGGCGCATGCCAGTGGTTCACAGCCTGAGCCAGCAGCGACCAACCGGTTTCACCCAGATTATCAAAATGCTCAAACGGCCCGTTGCTGGCCTGCCACTGACCATTCTTATGGCTGACCAAACGGCTATCGACCTCCGCCTCCATCGCCAAACCTGCCAGCTCATCCGGCGTAATCGGGTCGACAAAATTCGGGAAAGCGTTCTTCAATACAACAGGCTGTTTTTGCCAGTATTTTTCTAAGAATTCAGGCCAGTTAAGATTAAGTTGGTAAGCCATGCGTCCACACCAGTAAGAAGAGAAACGGGCCTGATTATAAAGAAGGCCACGCCTTATCTACTTTGTCATTGGTCAATGGGCGGCTAACTATCATGCAGCCTGCATATTTTTCTTTATTAGATAGTGCCTTAACATGCCTTCCTCAGGAAAATCAGGTAAAGACATTTGCAGCTGATAACCTTGCTTTTCATAGAAGGGAAGTGCCTGAAAACTAAACGTATCCACAAGCGCATGACGGCATCCAAGACGCATAGCTTCCTGTTCCGCTTCCTTCACTAGCGCGCTGCCGAGCTTCAGGCCTCTGGATTCTTCTCCAACCCACAAATAATCAATACACAGCCACAATCCTTTACGGGTTGCGATCAGCCCGCCAAGCATAGTCCCGGCACTATTGCGGTGAAAAATTCCAATTTGCCCAAAAGACGCAGGAGTAATAAACCGATGGTTGTAGCTTCTCAAACCCGTAAAAAGTGCTTCCCGATCGCTATCGGTAATGTCGTGCGTCACGATTAACTCCACTCGCCCTCCTCCAGCTCCCGTTTATTAAAAATCATGAGGTTGCATGAATAATGCGCCGTTGAAAATGTGGTTTCAGGGATTCCTGTACTTCTGCACGCAACCCAGCACAGGCGCTGCGTTTCAGCATAAGCACAATCCGCCTTTCGGTATATGATTCTTTTTCATGGTGATTGTGGCTATCTGTGTGAGTAAGGGAAAATTGGATGATTTGAGAAGGTTGAGGGAAAAGAGATTAAGGAAAAGGTATAACCATCTGAATTTCAGACATAAAAAAAGCCACCCTAAGGTGACTTGATTTTCATACTATGGTGCGAAGGCCGGACTCATGTATTAAAATAAGACAATGAATATAAAGGATAAAATTATTATATAAATAATTTATGCCCCCTTTTGTGCCCCCATGTGGTTTTTAGCTATATATCAGAGAGATACAGATAAAACCCTGTAAATAAGATTTATTATCATCCGCTCGGATTCGATTCCGTGCAACGGATCCTAACCGAACACATCTAATGACAACGACTCAGCCAAAATAAAAAGATTTTGCACAAAACTGTTCACCCTCTTCACCAGAGGTTTTTATTATTAATAATCAATAGATTAATGGGTGATGAGTTGGTGAACAGGTGACGAGTTACTCATCACCTTGATGGTAGGTATGCTGCATAGCAAGGAAGCCGCGGGTTTAAGACATCCGCGTTTATAGTCGGTCTTTCGCTGTTTTATAAACGTCTGAGCGTTCCCGTTTGCCCACAGCTAAAACCAGCACCACGATCTCATGCTCAAGTACTTGATACACTAACCGATAGCCAGCGGAACGAAGTTCGATTTTGTAGCAGTCAGCCATTCCATGAAGTCGGTTGGCGGGAACGTGGGGATTTTGTAAAACCTCTTTCAACTTTATGGTGAACTGCTCCCGCACGGGCGCACCCAGCTTCTTAAATTCTTTCAGCGCGTGCTCTTCAAACTCCAGCTTATAACTCATCCAGATCGACCTTCACACGTTTCCCCTTCATCCGGGAACGGGCGATTTTGGCAAGTTCGATATCTTCCTGATAATCGGCCAGCGCTTCCCATGTTTCCGGGGAAACATAATAGCCAGAGATACGGCCATTGGTTAGCACGGCTACAGGTTTGCCGTTAGCTTTTTTAAGCGCGGCATTGGGCGACTTTTTAAAGTCGCTGATACTCACGGCTGCATTTGCAAGGATAGGTTGCACGGACATAATCAGCCTCTTTTAAGTATGATGTTTGATACTGAATTTAGCTCTTAACCAAAAAGGCAGTAACATCACGGTATAAACGTGATTCCACAATAAAAAGATTTTGCACAAAACTGTCCACTCTCTTCACCACGGATTTTTATTTTTACTAATCAATAAATTAATGGGTGATTGGGTATTTGCATTCACTGGACTACCCTTTTGCATTTTAGTTGACTTCCTGTTTGCATTTCGCTTGGACATCTCCAACAGAATATGAAGGCCGGTCTCCTGCTGAGTTGACCGGCAGCTAAGTGCCAAAGGCGGACGTTGCTGACGACCTAGTTAAAGCCCAATTTTGGGCCTTATTTTAATCTTAACTTCCTAATAAACTTTCAACTTCCTTTGCAATTCTATCAATCTTTTGAATCATGATTTTTGATGGGATTAAATCCTGCCCATGGACCAAAGCGTTGCGATATTTTATTATTTCCCTCAAATCATTATTCAACCGGCTATCAATGCGCCCAAATTTAACCAATTCATTTAACGCAATTGAAATAGAGCGATGCCTTTTCCCTTTCCTAGAAGAGCTATAATAATGAGTGGGAATCAAATCAATACCAATGGATTGGGCTTGATTAGAATATAATTTATTAAGTAGTCTGTTAATGAATGATTCTAACTGATTGAATTTGTATAAGAATAGAGCGAGAGAATCAGTGGTGTCATCATAGTTTTGATTTTCATTTTCATTTTTTTCTTCAATCGTATCACTATCATTGAGTTCGCTCTCATTTCCATTCATATCCGACGAGGACTGAGTAGCAGAAGTTTTATTTTTTTCATACTTGTCTATGGATTTCTTGATTTCCTCACTTGCTTTTTCAATTTTATCCAACCGCAGGACATACAGGATAAAATAACAAAAGAGAAAAATAGTTATTATGAAAAATGCCGTGCACAAATTTTTAGAAAAAACTCTAACCATGTTCACTTTATCATCAAATGACACCAAAGTAAAAACAGCCAGTAGAATTGTTGATAATGAAAAAAAAGTTAACGCAAATAATAAAACTCTTTCATTGTTTTGAGTTAAACTTATTGCATCTGTTTTAGTTGAATCACTTTCTTTCTGTTTGTCTTGGTTGTTCCTAAGAAATATATAACCTGTAACTGTTAGGCCATAAATAGCAGCAATTACTTGCGCTTGCGTGGAATATATATAAAGATGTTGTTCTTCACTAAGCAAATACCAAGGGTTCTCAAATCCCTGGTATATCCATAAAGAAGAAACAACTATTGTTAATAAAACTAAAAGAAAAATAGTCAGTTTCACTTTAAGCTATCCTGCTGATGTGATGCATTCAGTTTTGATGACCTATTTTGATAAAATTTTGATAACCAATCAATAACCGAAAATAAAAAAAGGGAGTGACCTACTCCCGGTTGATTCACACAGAATGGTGCTAGCAATGTCCGCTCCTCGCCCAAAGCAGCCTGTCAATACTGTAGATGATTTGTGTCCGTTTTTTGTTGGAGATGGTCAGTAATTTGCAAACAGGTAGTCAAGTAAGATGCGCTGGTGATGAGTGATTCATCATCTATTACGGTTTTTTGACGTAAAAAAACCGGCCGGAGCCGGTTTTGTCGCTTCTGGTGTCTACCTCGCTATCTCGCACTTGGGCAGCCAATCGGCGTCGGATTCGTCTTTCAGCTCAAGATTGGTCTGTATACCCTGATTGGTTCTGCCTTTGAGGTACGTCTGCCCGTATTCCGACATCATGTTGGGCAGCACCTTACCAAAGGCCGTCAGGCTGATCGGCTTCTGGTGGCCGTGCGACTCCATAAAGGACAGGTAGGCGTGATACAGGTATTTACGCGGGTTGCGTGGCGTAATGTTGGCGTTACCCATATACAGCCCGGTGGTGTCGCCGTGCGCCAGCAGGTAGCCGCAAAAATCAACCAGCGGGTCAGCCTGTCGTTTAATTTCCAGCGCCTCAGCGGAGTGTTGCTGTGCCTGTAACAACGTCCGGGCGTCGTTTGGCTCTTCAAAGCGTTTCATCAGGTGACGCACTATCACCGCCAGCTCTGCGCGGATTTTCTCTTTCAGCTTGGGGTCGCGTTCGTTGGCCGGGATGGTTTCGCCGAAGTGGATAATCACCCGGCGACGGGACACGCCGCCGCTGCGGTCACTAAAGCGCATCGGCGAGTTATTGACAGCCAGAATCACCGCCGGAATACGGGTGGAATAGGCGTCACGGTATTTCGGGTCAACCATCACTGCATCGCCGCCGGTAATGGCCTTGATGCCTGCACCGTCACCGCTCCATTTTTCTTGGTCAGGCAGTACGATTAAGGAGAAGCCAATAATCGACGAACGTTCACGCGATGATTCAATGGTGTTGATGGTGGCAGCCGTAGTGTTGTCCTCCCCAGCCAGCATGGTGGCGATTTCTGCCAGAATACTTTTTCCACTGCCACCGGGGCCGGTGACTTCAAGGAACAGTTGCCAGTCGTAGCAGTTCGCCAGCACCATAAACAGCGCGGCTAAAATGCGCTCCTGCTTATCCGTATTGTTCCCGGCGGCACGGGTCAGCCAGCGCCAGAAGTGCGGGGCGTTGTCGGCAAGGTTTTCCCCGGCCTTAAACGGCGTGTAATCCACATCATTGACGGTATTCAGCCAGTGCTCCCGGCGATGGGGTTTAAATTCCCCGCTGACGGTATCAAACACCCCGTTACGAAAACCGATTAACCGGCGCTGGGGTTTCTCCTGCATCGGGATAATCAGTTTCAGGGTGTCCAACACGCTGCCAATCCCGGACGCGGTAAAGGGTGCCTGTATCTTCTGAAACAGTGCGGCGATATCCCGGCTTAACAGGCGATAAGGCAACACTTTCCACGCGCCGTTCTGGTACTGGAAGAAGGTTTCCCCAAACGCGTCAATCGCCAGCGTATCGCGGTAGTGGTCGCGTATCTTCTCCGCTTTCTCGCTGGCGCTCATGGCCTTGAATTCGGCCTCGCCCAGCGACTCAAACGGGCTGACTGGCTCTGGTTGGGTAAACGCATTCAGGTGCTGCCGGGTAGCGTCAGCGCCTTCAGTAAGATAAACATCATTCCAGTCACCAAACACCGGCGGCAGCGCGACACGGCCATTGACGGCAGCGGCGGCCTGTTCCGCTTTGGTCTGCCCGGTGCCGTTCTCGTCCCGGTCAGCCGCTATCAGCAGCGTGACCGCCGGGTAGCGGGTTTTCAGCTCACGGGCAAGGGATGGCAGGTTGTTCGCGCTGAGCGCGACATACACCGCATCACCGGTTAACTGATGCAGCGTTAAGCCGGTGGCGTAGCCCTCGGCCAGCCAGATAACGCTGGCCTGTTTGCCGCTGAAACAGTTAAAGGCACCTTTGACCTGTCCGCCTTTCAGCGTGCGCTTGTCACCCTGTGCATTGATAAGCTGGAGATTCACCACCTCACCCTCTGGCGTGGTCAGCGGCACCAGTACATCACCGGGCTGATAGGTGATACCGCCCACGCGCAGCGGCTTACCTGTAAGGGTCGGTACGGTCACGTCCGGCCAGCCTTTGGCGCTCAGGTAGGTGTTACCGGACTGTATCACCGCCTCTTTCAGCTTTGCCTGTGCCTGAACCGCCGCCCGTTGCCGGGCGGCCTCGCTGTCTGCGTCGTCAGATGTTGGCGCTGCCGGGCTGTCCGGCTGGTCACCCAGCCATGCGCCCACTTTCAGGGCGGCTTCTGTCTGCGTCAGTTTCAGGGCTTTTTCTACCAGATTCAGGCCGTCACCCGCGCCGCACTGGTTGCAGAACCATGTGCCGCGTCCTTCTTTGTTATCGAAGCGGAAACGGTCTTTGCCCTCGCACATCGGGCAGGCAGTATGCTGCCCGGTGGCATCAATGCGGATCCCCACAGCAGGGAGCAGTTGCGGCCAGTGGCCGCTGGCGCGTTTCACAGCCTGTGTCACGGTAAGGTGTGCCATGCGTTGCCCCTTAATGCAGTGTGGTGTCGGTGTAGTCAACGTCGCTCAGGTCGCCGATCGTGTCGGGTGTATCCAGCGTGGCCGAAAGCACTTCCAGCCGTTCGGCCAGCACAAACAACAGCACCTCTTTTGCCATCGGGTTATCCAGCTCAATCACGGCATGCGTCAGGGCGCGGCACTGGTCGGCGATTTCATCAAGGGTCAGCGGGGTAGAATCAAACATGGCTAGCCCCCTGAACAGGCAGACGGCCAGCAAAAGCCAGTACATAGTCACGTGCCAGCAGACGGCGGGCGCTGATTTCATCCGGGGCGATAACGGCTTCACGGTGCGGTAAGGCGCGTAATTCGGCGCGGCGCACGGCCAGAAACAGAAAAGTAAATTGCGGGTGTGACGGGGTGAGGGTCGTAGCCATGTGGCATTCTCCGTTGAGTAGCATGTATAGCTACCACCGGAAACGCCAATTTCATTGGTGGTAGCCCAGACAGGGTTGGCGTAACCGGCCTCAACGAATACCGGCCAGCCCGAAGGCTGCCCTGCCTGAGCCACCATTGTTTGGATGCAATAACGGCTAAAAAGCTGCCGCACAACATGCAATAGTGCTAAGGCCGCGACGTAAAAAAAGACGCATGGCGCGTCTGGTGTCGCCGTTGAGTTGCTCGGGACGCCAATCCCGGCTACCGATTTTGCGGCAGCGGCAGAACTATAACGCCAAAAAGCCCCGGCAGGCAAGCCGGGGAAACGGATAAATTGCGCAGTCATGAACAGCCTCAGCAGTTGGTCAGCGCATCACCGGCACGGGATGCGCAGTAACGCCGGGGAGAGTCAGATGCGGCGGGCGTTGGTGCAATGCTCAGCAGCAACGCGCCGAAACGCTGTTCACGGGCGGCAATAGTGGCCGGGTTACGAATGGCGGGCAGCAGTTGATCGCACAGGCTGAGGGCTTCCCGTTCATCGAGTGTGACCGACTGACCGGCGATAGTGAAGGTGATCATGCGTGGTTCTCCTGTTGGCGGGCGGCGATACGCTCGGCCACCCAGTGATGAATTTCGGACTCAACCCACGCGACACTTTTCCCACCCAGTGAAACGTTGGCGGGAAAGGCTTTGCGGCTGCTCAGATCGTACAGCGTCGAACGGGAAATGCCGGTGACGTGCAGCACTTCCGGCAGGCGCATTAAGCGCTCTCTGGCCGGATGCTGTGGCATTGGGGGCATAGCAGGAATGGGGGCTGGGGGTGTGGCTGACAACATGTGACGCTACCTCGTTAATGTCCACACGGCTCTGGCCGGATGGCGCTGGATTTCTCTGGTAGCTCGCTATTATGTGAATATTTTCGGAGACCGCAACAAGGGGAAGTTGTGCTATCGATGAGCAAAAAACAGGCTTTGTTTGCCACCGGATTGTCATTGTTTCTCTTAGTTTTCCTTTGTTTCTCATTTGAGAAAAGTCTACGTGTTTATGGCTATTAATCACCGCGCTATCTATAGGAAATAACATCGTAAAACATGCTAGCCAGAAAAAAGGCTCAAAAAAGACGGGTGAACAGTGTGAACACTCGGTGAAGAGTTTTTTATCAACTCTTAACCCCTTTATTTATTGATTTATATATTCTTTTTTCTCAGGTGAAGAGTAGTGAATAGTTTTATAAAAGAGTTAGCTCTCAATTGGGGAAGCGGCCTGCGATAGAGATTGTTTTGTGTGGGAAGTGGCACAACCGGCTCAGATAGCGGGGGTTGTGTGGTGAATTGCACAATAGCCACCAGATAACCCAAACAGGACAACGACCATGACTAAAACCTCCGCTTCAATACTGAATGAACGTATCACCAAACAACGTAACTACTACAACAATGCTAAGGTCGCCTATCAGAAAGATAATGGTGCTTTACAGAACGTGATCAGCGCGATTGAAAATGCCCAAAATCAGCAGCGTGTGGAACAGGAGAAAAGCCAGTTACTGGAAAACGACTGGCGGCAGCGCTTCCGTGATGCAGGCGGCCAGATGTCAGACGACCTGAAATCACTCCACTTGCAGCAGGTATCCCACAAAGAGCTGGCGAAAGAGTATGACAGTATGGTGACCTCGTTAGAGTTGGATAAAGAGCAAGCTGAATTATCCGCCGCCAAAAGCGGGCTGGATTACCAAAATGCCCACCGCTCCCTGATGCGTAGTTATGCTGCTTACGAGCTGGAAAAAACGATGGAAACGGTAGAGCCGCTTATCAGGAGTATTGGCTTTACGGCTTCATGCGCTTTCCCTGCAATCACACGATGAGCAGGTCTATGATCATGTGAACTTTACGGCAAGCGCCAATCAGGTTGTGCTACAGGAGGTGACTCAGCAACTTGAAAGCCGGATGGAGAGTTATCGCTTTGACATGAAAGAAGAGGCACTGTTGCAGGAAATCGGCCTGTATAGCCCAACCCTACAGAATATCAGTGAAGCCTTGCTGACCAGTCCAATCAAACGGATGCAAAAAGGTCAGTCGATACACAAACAGCGGGAGAACGAGAAATGATGCACTGCCCGTTCTGCGGCCATGCCGCCCATGCCCGCACCAGTCGCCCGTTATCGGAGAACGTCAAGCAGCGTTATCACCAGTGCCGGAATATTGAATGCTCGGCAACTTTTCGGACACTGGAATCAATAGAGGAAATTATTCAGCCGTCGAATAGACGCGATCTGCCCGTGCCGGATATTCCGTTATCACCTGCCATGCAGAAAAAATATAAGGATTACCCAGCCTCAACCCTGAGGAATTAATTAGCCTGATTATAATTTCATTGCCGTCAGCATCAGGAAGTCGCCCGCCATTGCGCGGGCTTTTTTACGAGCTTTTTTCTCTGGCTAGCGATTTTTTGACCCTGCATGCATACGGTGTATGGATTTGCATGCAATACTTACCCCTGTATCTACCCTATAGCGCCAGTACTGGCGCGGCCTGAGCGCCTCAATGCAACTGCATGAAAAGCGCTGCATGAAGCGGGCAGGCGTGGCGGGGATAGCATTGCGCGCTGGAGTAATAATTAATTATTTTCTCGATCTGTGTTTGCCGTTGCACCGCACAAATTTGTAGGAATGCTGGATCGAAATGGTGGTATTTAAGTGGGTTAGCGGGCTTCTAATGAGTTCAGGTCAAATGGAAGGAAATGCTGCCCGGAGGTGACGGAAATCAGTCATTTTTTATCAAATACCTACTTCAGACTTAGTACATACATATGTAGACAAATATCCATCCAGAAGTATATCCTCATAAATAATTTAAACTGAGTCGCCAAAAAAATACAAGGATTTATAAATGCAATTTTACTTCCATGAAGTTGGTATAAAAGGAGCAGAGAGTGCGTTCCCCAGAACGGTTTATAAAAAAATTAAGACGGAGAACATTGCTAATTCCACTAGCAATCCAGAGCATACACAGAAAATCTTAAATGATGAATTCAGTGATGGATTTTGCAACGTATGGGGTGTACCCAAAGGAGCTGCAGGAATAATAAAAAAAATTCAAATTGGTGATATTGTCTTGCTGGTTAGGACAAGAGCTAAGGACGGAGACATACCTATATTATGCAAAATTAAATTTATATTAAATGAATCGTCGCCTGAGTTGTCAAAATCATTATGGGGTGACGAGCGTTTTCCTTTAATATTTTTATTTGAATCTGAAGTAATTAGCTATACATGGAAAGAGCTAGTACATGATTTAGGATACGACCATAAATTCCGCCCAAATGGTAGCATTTATAGAGTCATAGAAGAAAGGCTAAAGATTCATAATGGTGCAAATGGATATTTACAAAAGTTAAGAAAGTCAATCTATAGCAATAATTTAAAAAGTGAAGTTTCATTTACGGAAGGGCTACGACAAAGAAAGGAAATTTCTTTTTTCTCTAGGAACCCACGTCTTGTATCGATAGCAAAAGAAGTATATGGATATCGCTGTCATGTTTGTGACTTTGATTTTGAAGAGTATTACGGCGATATAGGAAAAGAATTCATAGAATGTCACCACTTGAATCCACTATCTGAAAGCAATTCAGAAGAAACGATTCAAACTCATCTAAAAGATGTAATAAATAAAGACAGGCATGAAGGTTGTGATCTACTTAGTGTTCCACCAAAAAGTAAGGTCACGCCTCTATGCCTGCTTCACAAGTTTGCCATAAATTTTTTAGCCAGTCCCTGAACTCACTTCATCAGTACCGTAAAAATGCTCTGCTCGATATGACCGTCGCACTGACGCGTGGCGCATCGCTCTCTCTTACCAGCATCGGCAGGTATCTGCCTGGACCGGCACGGGTTAAGCACAAGATTAAGCGTGTTGACCGGCATCTCAACAGTGACCTGATGTTTAGCGATGTCCCCGCTGTTTATCAGAAGCTTGTATCCCGCCTCACCAGCAGCCTTTCATTATGCGTTATTGCTGTGGACTGGAGCGGCTATCCGTCATCGGAGCTCAGCGTTTTGCGGGCAAGTCTACTGTGCGATGGAAGAGCTATCCCGCTGATGAGTAAAGTCATTTCCTCTCAATACCAGAACAACGCTACCGTTCAGAACGACTTTCTCGATCAGATGGCTGCCGCCATCGGCAAAGATAAGCAGGTCATTGTTGTGACTGATGCAGGCTTTCGCAGCAGTTGGTTTCACCACATTCGCTCTCTGGGCTGGCATTTTGTCGGACGTGTCAGAGGTCGCCTTTACTTTCAGATAATCGGGGATGAGGAATGGAAAATGGCGCGGAATATTACGTCAAGAGCGAAGTCATGCTATCTGGGATTTGGGCGACTGGCACGCAACGCCAGCCGTGACTGCCTCGGACATTTCTATACCGTGCATAAGCGGGCAACGGGCAGGAAAGGCAACCAGTGCTTCCCTAAAACGGACAAGATGTATCGTAAAAGCGCGCGTGAACCGTGGCTGCTTTTTACCAGCCTGATGGGATATAAACCACGTGAGATAGTTAAAATTTACAGTCGCCGTATGCAGATAGAGCAGAATTTCAGGGATGAGAAAAGTGAGCGCTATGGATTGGGGCTTAGGGCAAGTAAAAGTCGGGGCGAAAAGCGAATATCAGTGCTTTGCCTGATAGCGACACTCTACAGCATCATCATGTGGCTGACGGGTTATTATCTTGAAAGCAAAGGAATAAATAGATGGTTTCAGGCGAACAGTGAGAAATCTCGGAGGGTGTTGTCGTATCTGACATTGAGTGAAAATGTCATCCGTCAATCACCGAGGATCCTGTCGGGGATGAACCCCGACAGGGTATACGACGATATGGCGAGAGCCTATCGAAACATCATCATGGTGTATTGATGATGTTTCTGGGGATCTCTCAGCCCGTAAGGGGCTATTTTAAACTCGACCAATGTTTTGTCTTTCGAGCCTCGTGATATTTTGTAATCCACTGGGCCTCTACCATTATCAACTTCGCTGTTTACATCTGAAATACTAGCAAACCATGTCAATCGGAACATTAACTGTAAATCAGCTTCTCGTTTAACAGGGACGCCATTCAAATAGAAAATTTTATATCCGTTGTTATTTTCGATTACTTGTTTAAGATAGCTAACCCGTTTATAAGTTTCTTCGAATGTATCATCCTTCGCATAAAAGAATTCCTCATTCCTTTCAAAAATCATATTAACTAAAAGCTGGACAGCTTCAACATATCTACGTTCAGTTTCACTGACTTTTGCATCGCTCTCGCGATTAGCCCCATTTGGGTTCTGTTCTTTATAACGGATATAATAATCTATAAAGCTAGGATAGTTCTTTATTGTTAAATCTGCAGCTAGTTCTCTTTCTTTTTTCTTTGCCTCATCAGGCAAACATCTATTAAAGTAATCTGATAACTGACCACGTAATTGATCATTAGAGATACTATCACATATATCTCTAAAATCCTCTATCATTTCATTTCTATTAATCCAAGTTTCGTCTTTTGTAAGTATATCCCTTGGCGTTAAAAGAACATAATCGTCATCATATGTTGGTAGCGTGAATTTCTTTGATGACCAACTTCGGGTTTCATAATTAAATTCAACCTTCGCCACTATGTGCTCTGCGAGATATTTTTTATCTATATTATCTTTAGCGAAATCTTCAGTGTATTTTAATAGAAAAGATTTAATTAAGTTGGTGGTAAAATCACTTACACTATCCTTCCCAACGCCTTCCTTAATTAAGCACAACTTCTCAAGGTGACTACCTTCCGTTATTTCTTCTTTGCCAAAATTTTGTAGTATACTAGAGAATGAATTATTTAATGATTTTGCAAAATCGATACCTAGGCCACTACCACCATTACCAACAATACTATAACCTAACCAGTTCTGCTTTACCTCGGGGAATAAAAACCAACTTTTAATCAAGCCACTATTTAACTCACCGTGTTGAGACCGATCTCGTAAAAAAGAAACATACTTTATTATACCTTGATGTAATTCCTTATATTTTTCATTATTAAATAATAAAAAAGGATCTATAAACAAAGGAAGGTCATTAATTAATGAAATATTGAAAGCACCATAGTCTTTTATTTTTTCCGGTACAACATTAAAAAAATCAGAGAAATATATTCTTAATTTAGGCATGGTAATGTCCTTAGAAAGCTATTCTATCCAGAAAAAAAACATAACTACATTACGCTTCATGCCGCTAACATTTCAAGTCAGGTATGAGGGCTAATTCAGAGAAACGTGATGATGATGACATAACATCACACAGAATTGAGTCCGTAAACTAGCTCGACTTAGCATAATCATAAGGTGCAACATATATTTCTTTGTTCGCATTTAAGTAATCAGCCCACCACTGCACCATCAATCTCCGCTCATCTAAATGCTCAGAAGTGTGGATATAGGCCGCTCGTACATTATTACGTTCTGAGTGGCTTAACTGGCGCTCTATCGCGTCATCGCTCCATAATCCTGACTCACCTAAAGCACCACGCGCCATCGTTCTAAAACCATGCCCACATACTTCAGTTTTCGTATCGTAGCCCATCGTCCTTAAAGCACTATTTACAGTATTTTCACTCATGACTTTCGTTACGTTGTGATCGCCAGGAAACAGCAGCTCTTTATCACCACTGATTTGCTTAAGCTGTTCAAACAACGCCATAGCTTGTCGGCTGAGTGGAACGATATGTTCCTCTTTCATCTTCATACCGCGATACGAATAACGCACGCCTCTTATTTCTTCACGCGTTGCCGGTATGCGCCAGAGAGCTTTTTCGAAATCAAACTCATCCCAGCGTGCAAAACGCATTTCGCTAGAGCGGACAAAAGTCAGCAGTGAAAGCTCGACCGCGATCTTTGTCATAACCCGGCCACGATATGCAGCAAGACGTGCAAGAAACTCAGGGAACCGGCTAGAGGGTAAAGCGGGATAATGCCGCGCTTTGGTTGTCGATAGTGCACCGGCCATATCACTGGCTGGATTTGAGTCTATGTAATCGTTCTGTACGGCATAACGCATTATGGCCGTGACACGCTGTTGCAGACGCTGAGCAACGTCGTGTTTACCACTAGCATCAACTTTTTTAATTGGGGCTAACAGGTGACTGGTTTTGAGCTGGCGAATGTCGGACGAACCAATATGAGGGAAAATATAAAGCTCAAGATAGCGAAGAACGCGCGATCGATGATCTTCGCTCCAGCGCTTATTACTGGCATGCCATTCACGAGCGATAGTTTCGAAAGTATATGCCCCCGAATTCTCAGACTGAGCTTCTTTCTGTTCGGCTTTTGGGTCAATGCCCTGCACTAACAGCTTTTTAGCTTCGTCGCGCTTTGCTCTTGCCTGAGCAAGCGTCACAGTAGGCCAAACACCAAAAGCGAGGCGATCCTCTTTTTTGTCAGAGGGGCGGCGGTACTTCATCCGCCAGTATTTCGATCCCCGAGTGGTTATCTCAAGATACAGGCCGCCACCGTCCGCCATCTTATAGGTTTTATCTTTTGGCTTGGCAGTCTCGACTTGGCGGGCGTTGAGCTTCATTTTGGGGGCACATTTCTAATCGAAGTGGGGATGCCCCCAATTATGCCCCCTGCGGGGTCTGGATTGCAACGGATGTGCTCGGACTCTTGAGGACAAAAAAAAAGCCTTTCGGCTTTCTTTTTAGTAACTTACGGACTGTTACGGACGTTCTCGAACTACTAAATGGTGCCGAAGGCCGGACTCGAACCGGCACATCTTTCGATGGTTGATTTTGAATCAACTGCGTCTACCGATTTCGCCACTTCGGCACAGAAGTAGTATGCGGAAAACGGGTGCATTATACCGTTTGACGGCCCACGCGCAACGTTAATCCACTCCGCGTTCGGTTAAGTGCTGAAAAAATCATCTTTTGCAACGTGTTATGACTTTTTTACCTTCACGATTGTGTGGTAATGGGTGTTGCCGGGGGCAATTTGTCACAACCAATAAAAAAGCGCCGAGGGGTAATCCCCACTCGGCGCTTTCACTGATTTAGCTGAGGTCTATCGGCGTTTTAGCAGCAGCGCTACGCTGATGAACAGAAACACCGAGCTTGGCAAGATCGCGCCCAGAATCGGCGGGATGCCATAGACCAGACTAAGCGGGCGGAAAATCTCATTCAGCAGGTAGAAGAGGAAGCCGAAGCTGATGCCTATCACGATACGTGAACCCGCCGACACGCTGCGCAGCGGGCCGAAGATGAAAGAGACCGCCATGAGCATCATCACCGCCACTGAGACCGGGGCAAAGATTTTGCTCCACATGTTCAACTGGTAGCGATTCGACTCTTGTCCGCTTTGTTTCAGGTATTTGGCGTAATTGTGTAGCCCACGGATCGACAGCGCATCCGGCTCCAGCGCCACCACGCCGAGCTTATCCGGCGTCAGGTTGGTTTTCCATTCTCCGCTGAACGTCTGGCTGCCGCCAATCTGTTTGCCATCGCTCAAATCAGATTCATCAACCTGCGAGAGCTTCCAGACATTCCTGTCATCTTCAAACTCGGCGGAGGCCGCATAGCGCACAGATAGCAGCTTGTTCTTATCGTCGAAGTGGTAGATGTTGACGCCAGACAGCTCTTTATCGCCCGTCACTCGTTCGATATAGATAAAGTCATTGCCGTCTTTTGCCCACAGTCCGCCCTGCGTGGAGATCATCGACCCACCGGAAATCATCTGAGAGCGGTAGTTGCGCGCCATCTGTTCCCCTTGCGGAGACACCCATTCGCCAATCGCCATCGTCAGCAGCACCAGCGGGATCGCGGTTTTCATCACGGCCGTCGCAATCTGTAAGCGGGTAAAGCCGGAAGCCTGCATCACCACCAGTTCGCTGCGGGTCGCAAGCTGGCCCAGCCCGAGCAACGCGCCAAGCAGCGCCGCCATCGGGAAGAAGATCTCAATATCTTTGGGTACGCTGAGCAGCGTGTATAACCCTGCGCCCAGCGCCGAATACTCGCCCTGCCCGACTTTACGCAACTGGTCGACAAACTTGATGATGCCGGAGAGCGACACCAGCATGAACAGCGTCGTCATGATGGTGGTAAAAATCGTTTTGCCGATATAGCGGTCTAATACACCAAACATCAGGCCGCTCCTTGTGTTCTAAGAGTGCGAGGCTTAAAGCGGGCGCGTACTTTGCGCATCGGCACTGTATCCCAGAGGTTAAGCATCACTGCGATACCGAAATACACCAGGTTGGTCAGCCAGACCCATACCATCGGATCGATTTTTCCTTTACTGGCGTTAGAACGCAGCGAGCTTTGCAGCAGGAAGAAGATCAGGTATAGCAGCATCGCAGGCAGCATACTCAGTACCCTACCCTGACGTGGATTCACCACACTCAGCGGCACTACCATCAGCGCCATGATCAGTACCGAAATAATCAACGTCAGCCGCCAGTGGAACTCCGCACGCGCATCGTGTGCATCCGAATGCCACAGGGTCTGCATATCCATTTGTTGCACGTCGCTATTATTGAGCGTCACGCTCTGGTGACCAATCACGGCCTGATAGTTGGTGAAATCCGTGATTCGAAAATCACGCAGCAGCGCCGTGCCTTCATAACGCGAACCGTTATCCAACGTCACGACCTGCGCACCGTCTTCGTTTTGCTTGATATGACCGCGATCGGCGACGACGACAGAAGGCCGAGCATTACCGCTGGGGCGCAGCTGTGCCAGAAAGACGTGCTCAAACTCCGATCCTTTGACATTGCCGACAAACAGCACCGCGTTGCCGCCCTGTGCGGACTGGAACTGTCCTTCAACCAATGCTGCCATGCCGGGGTTCGCCTTCGCTTCCGCCAGCACTTCTTCCTGATGCCGCGACGACCACGGGCTGAGCCACATGACGTTAATGGTAGCGACGATGGCAGTGAACACAGCCAGGACCAGCGCGGCTTTCAACAACACGCGTTTGCCCAGCCCGCAAGCGTGCATGACGGTGATCTCGCTTTCCGCATAGAGGCGGCCAAACGTCATCAATACGCCAAGAAATAGACTTAATGGCAGGATGAGCTGCACCATTTCTGGCACACCCAATCCCAACAGGGAGATAACCAAATTTGTCGGGATTTCACCATCAACGGCGGCGCCCAATATCCGTACTAATTTCTGGCAAAAGAAAATCAGTAACAGAATGAAAAGGATGGCCAGTTGACTCTTAAAGGTTTCCCGTACCAGATATCGAATGATGATCACGCTTAATTACGCCTGTGAAAACTTGTCTTTTTGCAGGAAAATCGATAGTTTCTTCGCTAACGCGCCATTTATACTCATTTTTGGCTGCCCTCTTAGCTAAAACTGTATTACAACACACTGCGTTTGAGCTGTTGTATCAGAACCTGCTTATTAGTCACTAAAACAGGTTCGTTACGTCGTTAAGATTAACACAGGTTATGTTAACGCAACGGCGGGAAGTATTACGGAGTGTCACATTCTAGCCGTTGCCCCCGCCGTTGTCTTTAAGATTCAGGAGAGTACATGGAGTTCAGCGTAAAAAGCGGTAGCCCGGAAAAACAACGCAGTGCCTGCATTGTCGTCGGCGTGTTTGAACCGCGTCGTCTGTCCCCTATTGCCGAACAACTCGATAAAATCAGCGACGGCTACATCAGCGCGTTGCTTCGCCGTGGTGAATTAGAAGGCAAAGTGGGGCAATCACTGCTTTTGCACCATGTACCTAACATTCTTTCCGAGCGCATTCTGCTGATTGGTTGCGGTAAAGAGCGCGAACTTGATGAACGCCAGTACAAACAGGTGATTCAGAAAACGATCAACGCGCTGAACGAAACCGGTTCGATGGAAGCGGTCTGCTTCCTGACCGAGCTGCACGTGAAAGGCCGTAATACGTACTGGAAAGTGCGTCAGGCGGTCGAAACCGCAAAAGAGACGCTGTACACCTTCGATCAGCTTAAGAGCAACAAGGTCGAGCTGCGCCGTCCGCTGCGCAAAATGGTCTTCAACGTGCCGACACGCCGTGAGCTGACCAGCGGCGAGCGCGCCATTCAGCACGGTCTGGCGATTGCTGCGGGCATCAAAGCCGCGAAAGATCTCGGCAACATGCCGCCGAATATCTGCAATGCCGCGTATCTGGCTTCGCAAGCGCGTCAACTGGCAGATACCTACAGCCAGAACATCATCACGCGCGTGATTGGTGAGCAGCAGATGAAAGAGCTGGGCATGAATGCCTATCTGGCCGTGGGTCAGGGCTCGCAGAATGAATCACTGATGTCCGTGATCGAATATAAAGGCGATCCAAATCCGGAAACCCGCCCGATTGTGCTGGTAGGCAAAGGGCTGACGTTCGATTCCGGCGGCATCTCCATCAAACCTGCCGATAGCATGGACGAAATGAAGTACGACATGTGCGGCGCAGCCACGGTCTACGGAGTGATGCGTATGGCGGCCGAACTGGCGCTGCCGTTGAATATCATCGGCGTGCTGGCGGGTTGTGAAAACATGGTCGATGGGCGCGCCTACCGTCCGGGCGACGTACTGACCACGATGTCCGGCCAAACGGTAGAAGTACTGAACACCGATGCGGAAGGCCGTCTGGTCTTGTGTGATACGCTGACCTACGTCGAGCGTTATGAGCCGGACGTAGTGATTGACGTCGCAACGCTGACCGGCGCGTGCGTGATTGCGCTGGGGCACCACATCACCGGGCTGATGGCGAACCACAATCCGCTGGCGCACGAGCTGTTGAGCGCGTCCGAGCAGTCTGGCGACCGCGCATGGCGTCTGCCGCTGACCGACGAATTCCAGGAACAGCTGGAATCCAATTTTGCCGATATGGCAAATATTGGTGGTCGTCCGGGCGGGGCGATTACCGCAGGCTGCTTCCTGTCGCGCTTTACGCGTAAGTACAGCTGGGCGCATCTGGATATCGCGGGCACCGCCTGGCGTTCTGGTAAAGCCAAAGGCGCAACAGGTCGCCCGGTCGCGCTGTTATCACAGTTCCTGCTTAACCGCGCCGGACAGAACGACGTAGAATAAGACTTTCACGTCAACGGCGATGACCAAAGCCAGCGATTGCCTTATCCTTATTAAGGTAATTGTCTATCGGGCCGGATATTCCGGCCCTTATCAATAGTGTAAACAATGAAAAACGCAACGTTCTATCTTCTCGAACACGACAGCAAAAGCGGTGAGCTCAGCGCCCATGAGGCACTGGCATGCGATCTGGCGGCAGAACGTTGGCGAGCAGGAAAGCGCGTGCTGATTGCCTGTGAAGACGAACAGCAGGCCATCAGACTGGACGAGGCACTGTGGCAACGCGATCCCAACGCCTTCGTGCCGCACAATCTGGCGGGCGAAGGGCCGCGTCACGGCGCACCGGTCGAACTGGCCTGGCCGCAGCGACGTGGCAACGCGCCACGGGATCTGCTGATCAGCCTATTGCCGCAGTTCGCAGATTTTGCCACCGCTTTCCATGAAGTGATAGACTTTGTCCCTTACGAAGACTCCTTGAAACAGTTGGCGCGCGACCGCTATAAAACCTATCGCAGCGTCGGCTTCCAATTGACCACGGCTACGCCGCCAACTCACTGAATTTTGAGCATAATGGAAACGAAATATAACCCGCAAGATATCGAGCAGCCACTCTACGAACACTGGGAAAAGCAAGGCTACTTCAAGCCGCACGGCGACACGAGTAAAGAAAGCTTCAGCATCATGATCCCGCCGCCCAACGTCACCGGCAGCTTGCATATGGGTCATGCTTTCCAGCAAACCATTATGGATACGTTGATTCGCTATCAGCGTATGCAGGGTAAAAATACCCTGTGGCAGGCGGGTACTGACCACGCCGGTATCGCCACGCAGATGGTCGTTGAGCGCAAGATCGCCGCAGAAGAAGGCAAAACTCGCCACGATTACGGCCGCGAAGCGTTCATCGACAAAATCTGGCAGTGGAAAGGCGAATCCGGTGGCAACATCACCAATCAGATGCGCCGTCTGGGCAACTCCGTTGACTGGGAACGCGAGCGCTTCACCATGGATGAAGGTCTGTCCAACGCGGTGAAAGAAGTTTTTGTCCGTCTGTATAAAGAAGACCTGATTTACCGCGGCAAGCGTCTGGTGAACTGGGATCCAAAACTGCGCACCGCAATTTCCGATCTGGAAGTAGAAAACCGCGAAGTGAAAGGGTCGATGTGGCACCTGCGCTATCCGCTGGCCGATGGCGTGAAAACCGCCGACGGGAAAGACTATCTGGTCGTCGCGACCACCCGCCCGGAAACCGTGCTGGGTGATACCGGCGTCGCCGTTAACCCGGAAGATCCACGTTATAAAGATCTGATCGGCAAAGAGGTGATCCTGCCGCTGATTGGCCGTCGTATTCCGATCGTTGGCGACGAACATGCCGATATGGAAAAAGGCACCGGCTGCGTGAAGATCACGCCAGCGCACGACTTCAACGACTACGAAGTTGGTAAACGTCATCAGTTGCCGATGGTCAATATCCTGACGTTCGACGGTGATATCCGCCAGAGCGCTGAAATTTTTGATACCAATGGCGAAGCCAGCACCGTTTGCAGCAGCGACATCCCCGAAGCCTTCCAGGGTCTGGAACGTTTTGCCGCACGTAAAGCGCTGGTCGCTGCATTCGATGAGCTTGGCCTGCTGGAAGAGATCAAAGCGCACGATCTGACCGTTCCTTACGGTGACCGTGGTGGCGTTGTCATTGAGCCGATGCTGACCGACCAGTGGTACGTGCGGGCTGCCGTGCTGGCTAAACCGGCGGTGGAAGCGGTGGAAGATGGCCGCATCCAGTTCGTACCAAAACAGTATGAAAACATGTACTTCAGCTGGATGCGCGACATTCAGGACTGGTGTATCTCCCGTCAGCTGTGGTGGGGTCACCGCATTCCGGCCTGGTACGATGCCAATGGCAACGTCTATGTCGGCCGCACCGAAGCGGAAGTTCGCAGTGAAAACAACCTCGCTGATGATGTCGTTCTGAATCAGGACGAAGACGTACTGGATACCTGGTTCTCATCCGGGCTGTGGACGTTCTCTACGCTGGGTTGGCCAGAGCAAACGCCCGATCTGAAAGCGTTCCACCCAAGCAGCGTGATGGTCAGCGGTTTCGACATCATCTTCTTCTGGATTGCCCGCATGATCATGCTAACCATGCACTTCATCAAAGATGAAGACGGCAAACCACAGGTGCCATTCCATACCGTCTACATGACCGGCCTGATCCGTGATGATGAAGGCCAGAAGATGTCCAAATCCAAAGGGAACGTGATCGACCCGCTGGATATGGTCGACGGCATTTCCTTGGAAGCGCTGCTGGAAAAACGTACTGGCAACATGATGCAGCCGCAGCTGGCGGAAAAAATCCGCAAGCGCACCGAGAAACAGTTCCCGAACGGCATCGAGCCGCACGGTACGGACGCTCTGCGCTTCACGCTGGCGGCGTTGGCCTCTACTGGCCGCGACATCAACTGGGACATGAAGCGTCTGGAAGGTTACCGCAACTTCTGTAACAAGCTGTGGAACGCCAGCCGTTTTGTGCTGATGAACACCGAAGATCAGGATTGCGGCTTTGGTGCAGGCGAGAAAGTACTGTCGCTGGCTGACCGCTGGATTCTGGCGGAATTCAACCGCACGGTGAAAGCCTACCGCGAGGCGCTGGATGGTTACCGCTTTGATATTGCGGCCAACATTCTGTACGAATTCACCTGGAACCAGTTCTGCGACTGGTATCTGGAGCTGACGAAACCGGTGATGAATGGCGGTTCAGAAGCGGAACTGCGCGGTACGCGTCATACGCTGGTGACCGTGCTGGAAGCGTTGCTGCGTCTGGCACATCCGATTATTCCGTTCATTACCGAAACCATCTGGCTACGCGTTAAAGCGCTGAAAGGCATTAGCGCCGATACGATCATGTTGCAGCCGTTCCCTGAGTTCGATGCCGCGCAGGAAGATACGCTGGCGCTGAACGATCTAGAGTGGATCAAGCAGGCGATTATCGCGGTGCGTAACATTCGTGCGGAAATGAACATCGCGCCGGGCAAACCGCTGGAAGTCTTACTGCGTGATGTCACTGGTGAAGCACAGCGCCGCGTGGAAGAGAACCGCAGCTTTATCCAAACGCTGGCGCGTCTGGAAAGCATTACGCTGCTGCCTGCGGGCGATAAAGGTCCGGTTTCCGTCACTAAACTCATTGATGGTGCCGAGCTGTTAATTCCGATGGCAGGCCTGATCGATAAAGCGGCAGAGCTGGATCGTCTGACGAAAGAAGTAGCGAAAATCGAAGCAGAGATTGAGCGCATCGAAAGCAAGCTGTCCAACGAAGGCTTTGTGGCACGCGCGCCGGAAGCGGTCGTAGCCAAAGAGCGTGAGAAGCTGGACGGTTACGCCGTAGCGAAAGCTAAACTACTGGAGCAGCACGCGGTCATCGCTGCGCTGTAACGCTCACCGATTTTCTAGCGGTAGTACGGTAAGTACGAAAGCCTCGTTGCAAAACGAGGCTTTTTATTTTATTTGCTTCATACGATGCGTAAATGGAGTAACACAATGAGCAACACGAATCATGCTGAGGTCAGTAAGTTTCTTAGCTACGTTTTACGGCATAAGCCCGAAGCCATTGGGCTAACGCTGAGCAGCGAAGGCTGGGCAAACATAGCGGAATTGATTAGCGGTGCGGCAAAAGATGGACGCCTTCTTACCAGAGAAGTGATTCAGTCTGTCGTCGACAGCAGCGACAAAAAGCGTTTTTCTATTTCGGCGGATGGGTTATCGATTCGCGCAGCGCAGGGGCACTCGTCATCACAGGTCGATATGCGTTACGAGCCCAAAGCGCCGCCCGAGTTGCTTTACCACGGCACCGCAACACGATTTGTTGACTCGATAAATCAGCAGGGTTTGCTTCCTGGTTCACGTCAGTATGTGCACTTGTCTGCCGATGAAGCTACAGCGATAAATGTCGGTCAACGGCACGGCAAGCCCGTGGTATTAACAATAAAGGCGCGGGAAATGCATCAACAAGGGTTTGTTTTTTATCAGGCGGATAACGGCGTCTGGCTAACGCTGACGGTTCCTGTGCCGTTTATCGCGTCCACGCCATTGATTGATTGATGAATGAATGCATGTATGAATCGCCTGTCTTCGCCGCCCACATAACAGTAGCGAAAACAGGCGATAAACTCATTTAACAACTAGCGCGCATCGGCCAGCGCAATGTTACGGCGCAAACCGGGCAGCACGTTGTCCATTTCCATGTTTTCTCTTGCGATCTGGAAACGGGAAACGGATTGCTGCAGATTAATAACCTGCTCCTGAAGTGAATTCGCTGAGGTCGCCACTTCTGATACCAGGGACGCATTCTGCTGAGTCACACCATCCATCTGATTGATGGCGATATTGATCTGCGAAATACCGCGGCTCTGCTCGCTGGAAGCCAGCGTGATCTCATCCATGATATCGACCACTTTTTTCACATCCATCAGCACTTCGTCCATGGTGTTACCCGCGACTTCAACCAGCCCAGCGCCCTTTTCAATGCGGCTGAGAGAATCATCGATCATGGTGCCGATCTCTTTCGCTGCCGTCGCACTGCGCGCAGCCAGCATCCGCACTTCGGAAGCCACCACCGCAAAACCTTTACCGTATTGACCCGCACGCGCAGATTCCACCGCAGCGTTCAACGCCAGCAGATTGGTCTGGAAGGCGATGCCGTCGATCACACCAACAATGTCGGAGATCTTGGCGGAGCTCTGCTTGATGGAACGCATGGTATCCACCACTTCAGAAACGACATTCCCGCCGCGAGACGCGGAATTAGAGGCTTTCAGCGCCAGATCGTTGGCTTTACGCGTGTTGTCTTCGTTGTTTTTCACCGTCGACATGATCTGTTCCATGCTTGAAGCAGTTTCATCCAACGAGGCCGCCTGCTGTTCGGTACGGCTAGAGAGATCGATGTTGCCGGAGGCAATTTCCTCGACACCGACGCTGATCGCATCGGTTCCGTTACGCACTACGCGCACCATGTTTTCCAGCCCGTCACGCATACGTTGAACCGCGGCAAACAGCTGTGCGATTTCATTTTTTCCGCTGCTATCAATCTGCGCCCGCAGGTCGCCTTCGGCGATGCGGTCAAAGACGGAAATCGCCTGATTCAGTGGTTTCACGATCATGTTGGTCATCACAGACCAGGCCAGTACCGCCAGCAGCAGCGCACAGGCAATCGCACCGTACAGGATGACTTCCATCTGTTGCACACGCCCATTTGAATCCGCGTAGGCTTCATCAATGCTCTTCAGCTTGAAGGCAACCAGCGCTTTAGAGGATTTATCAAACGCGGCATACAGCACTGTCGATTTCCCGGCGCGCTGGCGATATTCATCCAGATTCCCTGCGTTAAGCGCCGCAAATGCCGGATCGATAAACTCCTGCATCAGCGTATTGCGTTTCTCGGCCATGTCCGAAGAAATGACTTTCTCCGCTTCGGACTGCGGGTATTTCAGGTATTCCTGCCACTTTTCACTGGCACCGTCGACCTTGCCTCTGGCACGCCCTAACGCGACTTTAGCTGCCTCGACATCCCCTTTCCCCATTAATGATTCGTACAGACGCAAATCCAACCGACCACGCAACAGCAATTCTGAGCTGTCATTCAGCGCAACCAGCCCTGGCAGCACTTCCATATCGACGCGAGCAAATGATTTATTCCCAGACTGAACGGCAACCAACCCTAACACGCCGACGAAAAGCAGTAACGCCGCTAACGAAAACACCATCATGCTGAGTGCAGTACGGATCTTTATCTTACGAAACATAAATTATCCCTGTGGCCTAAAAAATAAGAAAGGATGAGCGCCAGCTCCAGAGCAGAGCCGTTCCGTTATTTACGTAATAGTCGTTATTCAATTTCCAGACGTGTGAATTTCCACGAACTGAAATAAACTCGTTATAAAACCGTAATAAAATAAAGAAACGTATAAAGAAAACGATGACCGACAGAAAGAGACTTTCTGTCGGTCATGCGTTTTTATTTTTTATTATTTTTCTGAGACGGATTCTTTTCTAAAAAACGTTGTAGCTCATCTTTATAAAACTTCGCCGACATCATGGTGCCATGCCCGCTGGTATCTTTGCTGGCGGGAATAAGGAACAATGTTGCCTGCTTAATTTTCTTAAGCTCATTCTCCAGAATGCCTGTTTCAATAGGATTACGCTCATCATCCGCAGAGTTAATCACCAGAACAGGTGCCTTAATTTTATTCAGTTCCGGTGCCGCGTTATAATTTGCAGACGAACCCCAGATATAAATAAAGTCATTCGCATCGCTGGTTGATGGTGCCGCAAGGCGATCTTCTACCAGTTTGTCCGCCTGCGCGCGCGTCGGCGCTTTGCTCTGGTATGCCAGCGTGCCGCCAGTGGTGGCGATACTGAACATAATGCTGGCCGTTTTCAGCGTTGGCGGCTGTTGCGTGTAGTCGCCGTTATTCCACGTTGGATCGTTCTTGATGGATTCAATCAAGATGCGGCGCATCATCCAGTTACGACCAGATAACTCATTTGGCAGCGATGCCATTGGCACTAGCGCATCCATCATGTTTGGGTATTTTTCACCCCAGAGCCAGGTTTGCATGCCGCCCATGGAATATCCCATCACCAGGCGCAGGTGGTTAATACCCAGTCCTTCTTTGATTAAGCGATATTGTGCCTGCACCATATCGTTATAATCGTACTGCGGGAATTTCATCCGTAAGCCGTCTGACGGTTTTGACGATTTTCCAGAACCGATACTCTCCGGCATGATAATAAAGTATTTGCTGCTATCCAGCGCCTGACCCGGTCCGAACAGCTCACCGCCAAAGCCATTGGCTAGCAGTGATTTAATCGGCTGGTTCGTTCCATGTAGCAGTAAGACAGCGGGCTTGGTTTTATCACCGATCGTGTAGTAGTGAATACGCAGATCTTTTAATTTTTCGCCGCTGTTGAAGGTAAATTCTGGCGCAATCCAGTCGCCTTCTTTGGGGTCTGGGAAATTGGCCTGTGCATACGTTAATGGTGACAGCATTAACAGAAATGCGCCCACCACCCCTGATAGAATTCGATTAATCATAAATAACTCTTCGGTAATCATGAAGTCGTGAAGCCGCGATTTTAATGTCTATTAGGAAAAATCCCAATAAACATAAGCGAACTAATAATAAAAAGAGATTATTGTCTGGTTTTTTTATTTAACGCGAGAGATTCTACAGATAGTTTTTAATAGGATGATATTTAACGTATTCATGTTAATCGTCCGGCTACGCGGCTCATGCTTTGCGCTCGACATTCGCGTTTATAAAAACAGCAAAGCGCGCTTTTTTTGTTCAAATATCTAGTCATACTCTAAATAATTCGAGTTTCAGGACAAAACGTTAACGTTTTGAATAACGCAAAGCGTTAGCCCTTTAGGGCGATGCTCAGCCATGAGCATCGTAACGCGGCAAGCGAAGGAATCCCGATGAGCTTACTCAGGTAAGTGATTCGGGTGAGTGAGCGTAGCCAACGCACATGCAACTTGAAGTATGACGAGTATAGAAGGAGATCGTGTGCGGCGACACCGCACACGATTGACACAGGCAGGGTTAGATTGGAGGTGAGAATCAAGATCTGAGGATTAGTGCTTATTCATCTCGCTTTCAATGGCTTTCAGCCGCTCATCCATATCCGGGTGCGTACTCAGCCAGTCTGGTAAATCCAGCGAATCAATTTCATCATGACTGCGGTCGTTATTGATCAACGCCCGATACATCGCCTGCATCGACTGAAGCGAACGCCCTTGCTGCTGCATTTCTGCTATTGCCCATGCATCGGCTTCCCGTTCCATATCGCGAGAAAACTGCATCTCGTTGATAAAAGCAGCAGACTGCAACAAGGTATCCCCGACGCCGCTGACATCTCCTGTCATCCACATGAACGTCAGCGATACCAGCGATGAACGAACCACCATGCGCATGGGGTGGCGATAGGCGTGGTGCCCCATTTCATGCAGCATCACCGCGGCCAGCTCGTTGTCATTTTTCGCCAGCTTAACCAGATCGTCACTGATAATCAGTGTGCCATCCGCCAGCATAAAAGCATTCGGCCCGATAGGCGCAGACATAATCTCCAGGCGCAGCGGCGTTTTGTCTTCCCGCATATCCGCGGGCATAACCTGCTGAAACAGCGCTTGCATCGCCTGTTGGCGCTCAGCAGGCAGTTTGGAAGGTTTAAAATCACTGTGCTGCAGCAGCTTCATCGTACTTTGTCCTAGCTGCTGTTCGATGGCAGTAGGTATCTGAAGTGCCAGCGCAGAACTTGCCCACGGCAGTACCACGTAAACGTAGTTTATGACGAGCAAGATTGTGGCGAGTAGCGTGAGAATGACACCACGCTTATGGCGTTCCAGACGATGGACAAGTCCCGGGCGACGTCGGGCGGAATACCACGCGCGAAAAGTGGGATCGTCGGCAGGAACAAAGCGACCACCGTCAGGAAATGTGAGCGTTAGAGGAATAGAGCCCAGCGCATCGGAAACCGTGACCTGCTCTAAGGCAAATGTCGTATTCGATGATCCGGTGCTCAGCACCATCATCGAACCGTTGTCCGATAAATGAAGAGAAGCGGCCACGCGGGCCGCCAATCCGGGGTATTGATAATGCCCCTTAATATTCATATTCCTGCCTTAGAGACCGACACCCAAATCGAGCGCCTGCACGGCTTCTTCGGCCAGTGCGCTGTTTGCTGTGTCCTGATGAGCCTGAACATGCAGCAGTGCCAGATCGCCTTCAACCGCTGTCGCATTTGCGATATAGCGTGCATGACGAATCTCTGCCACTGGTGCAGCCCAACCCAAAGAGAAAATAGTGATCAGGCTATTGGTTATCAGCAGCCCCATGTAAGACAGCGTTTGCATGGAAGAGTGCAATTTCACACCACCATTCAGCGACGTCTGGTTAAACAGATAATTACGCTGTGCGACCACCAGATAGCTGCTGGAAACCAGCACACCCAGTAGCGCCACAATGAACATCATAATAAAATTAAAAGCATTGCTCAGCAGCATCATGGCAATGGTTTCCGAATCTGCGCCCATCATAATGATCTGATACAGCGTAAAAAAGAACGACCCCATGAATGACAGCGCGGCGATCAAGAAAGGAACAAAAATCAGCAGGCTAATCAGGGCGAATTTAATAAACGCCGCTTTCGTCAACTCCGCTTTAAACGCCGTTTTACCGAAGAACAGGTTATTAACATAGAGATCGAGCTGCATCATTTTCATGATGCCATTGACCGCTGCAAACCCTGGAACCACCAGCGCCAGCACGATGAGTGTAATGATAATCGGGCTATCGCTCTGCATACCAATGAACATCGCCACCGCTAAAACAGCATAAAAAGCCAGCAGCAGCAGAATAGGGCAAAGCAGCAACACCCAATACGCGCGCCCCGTCTGGCAATGATAATTAAAGCGAATACCACGATAGCTGGACATAATAGCGTCATAACGCCAGTTGCGGATCACGATAATCGGAACCAATGCCGCAAATGCCAGCGCGATAACCGTGGCAAGCACGGGTGAAAAACTCAATATGATATAAAACAGAATGATCCCAGCGATAACCAGCAAACGCCCTTTGAGAATCTGAATGGGATCCGCATGATAATCAAAACGGTCACCGTTAATTTCCGTATTGCCGTAGAAATAACGGCGGCGGCGCACTGTCGCCCAGGCAGAATAAATACCTAAGGTGATTATCGTTAATAACGCATTCACCAGCCAAATTGCAAAATATTCCCCAGCCTTACCATGAAACTGCACGCGATGCTGCGCGCTATTTTCTGAAGTATTGATAGTCATAGACCTTTCATCCTAAAAGAAATAAGCCTTATAAACGCTTCATTCGACACGTTATTGGCATACAAAAAGCGGCTTATTTAAGCATGTCTTGTTAACGACAACAATAAAAGTTAACAGTAATTAAACAACTGCATAGTCTTATAAATCGTAAGGAATAGCGCACCTCAATATTTATATCTTGAGAGATTGCAGGAAATTTTACTTATATCTTAGGTAATTCGAGCTCCAGGGTGTCATGTTATGGCGTTAACAGTAGAAAATGCTGGCGCGTTAGTGTGGATATAAAATAAAAATCACCGCAGATACCCCCCGAAGCACAGCAGGAAGAACGGGGATAGGCGTTGCATCAATGTGGTCTGAAATGGTATTACAATCGGCCAGGATCAATTCCCCTCGTAAACCGTAAGAGCAAGAGTACGTATTATGACAACCGCGACCTCCGCCAATCTTCAGGTACGCCCAATCACCGCGCAGGACGATGCCGCTATCGCTCAGGTCATCCGTCAGGTTTCTGCCGAATTTGGCTTGACGGCCGATAAAGGCTACACCGTTTCCGATCCTAATTTGGACGCGCTGTTTGCCCTCTATAGCCAGCCGCAAAGCGCCTACTGGGTGGTGGAATATGAAGGCCGCGTGGTTGGCGGTGGCGGCATTGCCCCGCTGGTCGCAGGTGAAGACGATGTGTGTGAATTACAGAAAATGTATTTCCTGCCCGTCGTGCGGGGAAAAGGGCTGGCACGTCAGCTGGCGATACAGGCGCTTGATTTTGCTCGTCAGCACGGCTTTCGCCGCTGCTATCTGGAAACAACTGGCCACCTGACCAGCGCGATCCGACTGTATGAGTCACTGGGCTTCGAGCTGATTCCCCACTCAATGGGCAACACGGGCCACACCGACTGTGAAGTGACGATGCTGAAGGTACTGTAGTTGAAGGTACTGTAATAGGCTGAAAGTACGATAATAATGCGTTGTGATGCCGAATAAAAAACGCCGCGGGCTTCCTGCGGCGTTTTCTGTGAGGCGTGTTCTTTCGAGTTAGTGACTCAATAATTAGTGGCGCTTGCCGTCATCATCTTCATCATAAAAATCTTCATCATCCCCGTCTTCTTCGCCTTCACCATCTGGATCTTCGAAGTAGGTGCCCCAACCGTCGTAATTCACACCGTGACGTTCTGCCAGCGCCAGCAGCTGTTCTACCTGTGCGTCGATCAGCTCAGCCTTCAGCGCAACTTCACTGATAGCATCGCAGCACATTAGCAACACGCCATCTTCCACTTCCAGTTCTTCCGCATCCGTCACTTCATAGCCCAGCTTGAAGGCTTCTACAGCGACTTTTTCCAACACTTCAAACTTCTCAGCAGAGAAATGGTGTTCAATGGTATAGAGCGCGTCAGGATCGCTGCCATCATCCAGCAGCTCTTCAATGATCAGGCGTGTTTCTTCCCGTTGCTCTTCCAGTAATTCGCGGTTTGCCATGCCTCAGTCCTCATTAAACGACGTAATATTACTTATTGTCCCACAGCCCTGCGGCTTGCTCCACCACAAAGTTTGATATCACCACTTGAATTTGAATAATTACACATATAAAGTGAATTTTAATTCAACCAATGGTGTTGAGCCACATGGAGAGGTACATCATGCAACCGTTCTATAAGCGTCACTTTTTAAGGTTAATGGATTTTACACCCGCAGAAATTGCCAATCTTTTAGCCCTGTCAACGAAACTGAAAGCCGACAAAAAAAACGGGACAGAAGACCGCCGTCTGCAAGGTAAAAACATCGCACTCATCTTCGAAAAAGATTCGACTCGTACTCGCTGCTCTTTCGAAGTTGCTGCATACGATCAGGGCGCGCAAGTGACCTATCTTGGCCCAAGCGGCAGCCAAATCGGCCATAAAGAATCCATCAAGGATACGGCACGCGTGCTGGGAAGAATGTACGACGGCATTCAATATCGCGGCTATGGTCAGCAAATTGTCGAAACGCTGGCGCAATACGCGGGCGTTCCGGTCTGGAACGGGCTGACGAACGAATTCCACCCTACTCAGCTGCTGGCGGATCTGCTGACGATGCAAGAGCATTTGCCGGGTAAAACGCTGTCAGAGATGACGCTCGTCTATGTTGGCGATGCACGCAACAACATGGGTAACACCATGCTGGAAGCGGCGGCGCTGACCGGGCTGAATTTACGTCTTGTTGCGCCAAAAGCCTGCTGGCCAGATGACGGTCTGGTGGCTGAGTGTCAGGCAGCGGCAGAACAAACCGGCGGCAGCATTACGCTGACGGAAGATATCGCCGCGGGCGTCGCGGGAGCAGATTTTATTTATACCGACGTCTGGGTTTCTATGGGGGAACCAAAAGAGACCTGGAAAGAGCGTATCGCGCTGCTGAAACCGTATCAGGTAAACATGGCAATGATCGCCGCGACGGGTAATCCGCAGGTGAAGTTCCTGCACTGCCTGCCCGCGTTCCACGACGATCAGACGACGATGGGCCAACAAATGGCGGAGCAGTATGGTCTGCACGGTGGAATGGAAGTCACGGATGAGGTCTTTGAATCCGCGCACAGCATCGTGTTCGATCAGGCGGAAAATCGCATGCACACCATCAAAGCGGTGATGGTCGCCACGCTGGTACAGGATTAAGGTTGACTTCCCTCCCCTGAGCGGGGAGGGAAAGGCTTTCCAGCGGTTTACACCACCAGTGACGCGTCGATTTTCACCACGGCTTTGCGCACGTGCGCAGGTTCACCAACGGCACACAGCGGTTTGTGCACTTCGCCTGGGAAGAAGACGACAAAATCCCCTTCCTGCATCACAAACTGTTTTTCCTGCTCGCCCGCAGGCAGGAAAGCAATGTCTTTATCTGCCAGCCAGTCGGTATCCGGCGTGCCCGCAGGCAGGTTACTGAACGTCATCCCTTCCACACCGGACAGCACAATCTGAATGTCCAGATATTTGGCGTGATACTCAGCGCGGCGCTTTTCCAGCAGATCGGTGCTGTCGTTGGAGATCAGCACAAACACGCTGTTGCCCTCGATATCATGCTTGCCCAGCGGCGTGTCTGCCGTAATGTTTTGCTTCACGTATTCAATCGCTTCGCGCAGTTTGGCAGGCAGATAAGGAACCAGTTCAAGGTGGTGGACGTTGCCAGTAATCATAAAAACCCTCATTGATATAAAAATGAAACCCTGTTTTACAATCCTTATACTCTCCAAATGTGACGCCCGCCAGCGTGTTAATACGAAAAAGTGAACTGCCCACCACTCTTCTCTATCGGCCTTCTCCCACTCACGAACGTTATGCATACAGCACGCGACCCGCAACCGATTGCTATGCGTAAAAAACCACGTTTTCTGCTTGAAATAGCCTAGTCGGCGCGTATAATTCCCGACAGTTTGCCGGGAGGGGTCATGCACCGTTACACCAAAAAATCCGCTGCTTATGTTGGTTCTCAACCACAACTGCCATCCGGCAGCCAGCCAGCGTTTTCCTTTCCGTTGCTCAATTATTCAATGAAGAAAGCCCCTCAATGAGGGGCTTTTTTTTGGCCCACAATCCGGGCAACCAGATACAACATTTCCTGTGTACACGTTAGGAGAAAGACAACATGGTCAATCCGCTCTATCAAAAACATATTATTTCGATTAACGACCTCAGTCGGGAAGATTTGGAACTGACGCTGCGTGTCGCTGCCAGCCTGAAAGCCAATCCTCAGCCTGAGTTGTTGAAACATAAAGTGATTGCCAGTTGCTTCTTCGAGGCCTCCACCCGGACGCGTTTATCCTTTGAAACCGCGATGCATCGCCTCGGTGCCTCCGTCGTCGGTTTCGCTGACAGCAACAACACGTCGCTGGGGAAAAAGGGCGAAACGCTGGCCGACACCATTTCCGTCATCAGCCAATACGTGGATGCCATCGTCATGCGTCACCCGCAGGAAGGCGCTTCCCGCCTGGCGACCGAGTTCTCCGGCGGTATTCCGATTCTGAACGCTGGCGACGGCGCGAACCAACACCCGACGCAGACGCTGCTCGACTTGTTCACCATTCAGGAAACGCAGGGCCGACTGAATAACATCAATATCGCGATGGTCGGTGATTTGAAATACGGCCGCACCGTGCATTCACTCACGCAGGCGCTGGCGAAGTTCGAAGGCAACCGCTTCTACTTCATCGCCCCGGACGCGTTGGCAATGCCGGACTATATTCTGAGCATGCTGAAAGAGAAGAATATCGCTTACAGCCTGCACAACAGCATCGATGATGTCGTCGGCGAGCTGGATATTCTGTACATGACGCGCGTGCAGAAAGAACGTCTGGATCCGTCCGAATACATCAACATCAAATCCCAGTTTGTTCTGCGCGCCGCCGACCTGCACAGCGCCCGCCCGAATTTGAAAGTACTGCACCCGCTGCCGCGAGTTGATGAGATCACCATTGATGTGGATGCCACGCCTTACGCCTATTATTTCCAGCAGGCGGGCAACGGTATTTACGCCCGTCAGGCGCTGCTGGCGCTGGTCCTGAATCGCGAACTGGTTCTGTAAGAGGAAGAAGCCATCATGACACACGATAATAAATTACAGGTTGAAGCGATCAAACGTGGCACGGTGATCGACCACATTCCCGCACAGGTGGGTTTTAAGCTGCTGACGCTGTTTAAACTGACCGCGACAGACCAGCGCATCACTATCGGCCTGAATTTGCCGTCCAACCATCTTGGGCGCAAAGATCTGATCAAGATCGAAAACGTTTTCCTGACCGAACAGCAGGCGAATCAGTTGGCGATCTATGCACCGCAGGCGACCGTCAATCAGATCGATGATTATGACGTGGTGCGCAAGCTGGTGCCGACACTGCCAGACCACATTACTGGCGTGCTCACCTGCCCTAACAGCAACTGCATCAGCCGCAGCGAACCGGTGTCATCGTCATTCAGCGTGAAACAGCGTGACGGCGACGTTCACCTGAAGTGTAAGTACTGCGAGAAAGAGTTTGAGCGTCAGGCAGTGCTGCAAGATCGCTAGTTTTCTTCGTTGCCCCGCGATGAGCATTGCCTGTCGTGGGGCTTTTTTGAATAATGGCGGCGTCCGCGTTTCTTTTACGCCCCCATCAAGGAGATACCATGTCACGCATTATCAGCACTGAGCACGCCCCAGCCGCCATCGGCCCTTATGTTCAGGGCGTCGACCTTGGCAGCATGATCTTCACGTCCGGCCAGATCCCTGTGCACCCGAAAAGCGGTCTGGTAGCAGATAACATCACCGCTCAGACTCGTCAGTCACTGGAAAACGTTCAGGCGATCGTAGAAGCCGCTGGCCTGAAAGTTTCCGATATCGTGAAAATGACCGTATTCGTGAAAGACCTGCACGATTTCGCTCTGGTCAACACCGCATATGAAGCCTTCTTCAACGAGCATAGCGCACCGTTCCCAGCTCGCTCTTGTGTTGAAGTCGCACGCCTGCCAAAAGACGTGAAGATCGAGATCGAAGCGATCGCCGTTCGTCGCTAAATATCACCTTAATATCCCCAAAAAGCGCACGGTAGCCAGTGCGCTTTTTTTCTGTTCTTTCTTTCACCACAACAACATTATTGACATTCCCATCACACATCACGGTCAAAAAACAAACAAATTTCCGCCAAGCCGCGCGTAGCAAGCCTTCCCACTCCCAGCGCCTTTTTTGACTATTTTTTGTTCAGGCTCAAATTCCCCGCGACATGAGGATTTCTTTGCTCTACATCAATTTTACAGCGATAAAACCGCAAACACCCCTACGCAATTTCAATATATAGTGCCTATCCTGTAAACATGACCTACATATAGTGTTTATCCACAGTGTCATCCACAGCCCTCTGTAACCCTTGTCAGTTACGGTTTTCGCCTGTGGATAACCTTTCCAGAGGAAGAAAACGTGAAACCAGTAGTGATTAAACGGGATGGTTGCCAGGTGCCTTTTGATGAAGTGCGTATCAAAGAGGCGGTCGAACGCGCGGCACATGCAGCCGGTGTCAATGATGCAGACTACTGTGCAACTGTGGCCTGTGCGGTCGCTCAACAAATGCAGGATAAATCGCGCGTAGATATCCGCGATATTCAGGACGCGGTCGAAAACCTGCTGATGTCCGGCAATTACAAGCAGCTGGCGCGTACCTACATCGAATACCGCCATGACCGCGATATTGCGCGTGAACGCCATGGTCGCCTGAATCAGGAAATTCGCGGTCTGGTTGAGCAGAGCAACATGGCGCTGCTGAACGAGAACGCCAACAAAGACAGTAAAGTGATTCCCACCCAGCGCGACCTGCTGGCCGGTATTGTCGCCAAGCATTACGCCAAACAGTACATCCTGCCGCGTGATGTGGTACTGGCGCACGAGCGCGGTGAGATTCACTATCACGACCTCGACTACTCGCCCTTTTTCCCTATGTTTAACTGCATGTTGATCGACCTGAACGGCATGTTGACCAACGGCTTCAAAATGGGCAACGCGGAGATTGAACCACCGAAGTCGATCTCAACCGCTACCGCCGTCACCGCGCAGATTATCGCGCAGGTCGCCAGCCACATTTATGGCGGCACCACGATTAACCGTATTGATGAGATTCTGGCGCCGTTCGTCACCGCCAGCCATGAGAAACATAAAGCCGTGGCAGAAGAGTGGCAGATTCCCGATGCGGAAAACTATGCCTTAACCCGCACGCAAAAAGAGTGCTACGACGCCTTCCAGTCACTGGAATATGAAGTCAACACGCTGCACACCGCTAACGGCCAGACGCCGTTCGTGACCTTTGGTTTCGGGCTCGGCATCAGCTGGGAATCGCGCCTGATTCAGGAATCGATCCTGCGCAACCGCATTGCTGGACTGGGTAAAAACCACAAAACGGCGGTCTTCCCGAAACTGGTCTTTGCGATTCGTGACGGTCTGAACCACAAAGCGGGCGATCCGAATTACGATATCAAACAGCTCGCGCTGGAGTGCGCCAGCAAGCGCATGTACCCGGATATTCTGAACTACGATCAGGTCGTGAACGTCACCGGTTCGTTTAAAACGCCAATGGGTTGCCGCAGCTTCCTCGGCGTTTATGAAGAAGATGGGCAGCAGATTCACGACGGCCGCAATAATCTGGGCGTAATCAGCCTGAACCTGCCGCGCATCGCGTTGGAGGCCGAAGGCAGCGAAACCCGCTTCTGGACGCTGCTCGACCAGCGTCTGGCGCTGGCGAAGAAAGCGCTGATGACGCGCATTGCGCGACTGGAAAGCGTGAAAGCCCGCGTCGCGCCAATCCTGTATATGGAAGGCGCGTGCGGCGTGCGCTTAAAAGCGGACGACAGCATCGCGGATATATTCAAGAACGGACGCGCCTCGATTTCACTGGGTTACATCGGCCTGCATGAAACGATTAACGCCCTCTTCGGTAGCCAAACACATGTGTTTGATGACGAGACGCTGCGTGCCAAAGCCGTGGCCGTTATCACTCGCCTGAAAGCCGCCACCGAGCAATGGAAAGACGAAACGGGTTACGGCTTCAGCCTGTACAGCACGCCGAGCGAGAACCTGTGCGACCGCTTCTGCCGTCTGGATACCGCCGAGTTTGGCGTCGTGCAGGGCGTGACGGACAAAGGGTATTACACCAACAGCTTCCACCTCGATGTGGAGAAGAAGGTGAACCCTTATCAGAAAATCGACTTCGAACTGCCCTATCCGCCGCTGGCTAACGGTGGGTTCATTTGCTACGGCGAATACCCGAACCTGCAGCACAACCTCAAAGCGCTGGAAGACGTGTGGGATTACAGCTACAGCCGCGTGCCTTACTACGGCACCAACACGCCGATCGACGAATGCTACGAGTGTGGCTTCACTGGTGAATTCGAGTGCACCAGCAAAGGCTTCACCTGCCCGAAATGTGGCAACCACGATTCGGCTCGCGTTTCCGTCACGCGCCGCGTGTGCGGCTACCTCGGCAGCCCGGATGCACGTCCGTTCAACGCCGGTAAGCAGGAAGAAGTAAAACGTCGAATCAAGCACTTAGGTAACGGCCAACTGGGATAATCCCTTCTGGGCCGCAGCAATGCGGCCCACCTTTCGCGGCACCGTCAACACGCGCCCGCTTCATAACATGGGCTCTACAGCATGAATTACCACCAGTATTATCCCGTTGATGTCGTCAACGGCCCCGGCACCCGCTGTACGCTGTTTGTCGCGGGCTGCGTACATGAGTGTGTGGGGTGCTACAACAAAAGCACCTGGCGACTCAACTCCGGTCAGCCGTTTACGCAGGAACAGGAAGATCGGATCATCGCCGATCTCCAGGATACAGCGATCCCCCGGCAGGGAATTTCGCTGTCTGGCGGCGATCCACTTCACCCACAGAACGTGCCTGACATCCTGCGGCTGGTCGAACGGATACGCGCGGAATGCCCAGGCAAAGATATCTGGGTCTGGACGGGCTACGTGCTGGCGGAACTCACACCGGAACAACAGCGGGTGGTCGATCTCATCAACGTGTTAGTCGATGGAAAATTTGTGCAAGATCTGAAAGATCCCGCACTGATCTGGCGCGGCAGCAGCAATCAGGTTGTCCACCGCCTGCGTTGATCGACAAGCGGCTACTGAAGCGCCTGCTGTTTACCCAGTGAACGTAATTGATCGGATTCCAGCACGGTGACCCGCGCTTTGGGCTCGGGTGAAAACGCCTGATTCAGCAACGCCTGCGCGACCGTTTTCCCTTCAATGGCTCGCCATTTTGCCGGGAACAGCCGAAACAGCGGTGCGGCCAGACTTTCTAGCGGACGGCTGTCTTCTCTTTCCCCCAGCAGCATCGACGGCTGTGCCAGTGTCAGATGCTGCCAGCCTTGCTGACGCAGCGATTTTTCCGCTTCTCCCTTCACTCGCGAATAGAAGAAAGGCGACGTCGCACTCGCGCTCAGCGAACTGACGACTAACAGGTGCGTCGCGCCCAGCGCCAGCGCCACCTTTGACCCTTCCACCACCAGCGTGTAATCCACATAGCGGAACGCCTGCTTACTGCCTGCCGTCTTGAGCGTCGATCCCAGACAGCAAAACGCGATATCGACAGGATCGGTCAATTGCGCCAGCGCGGCAGACAGATCGGGATCGTGCGGATTGACCACCTTCTCCGAAGGCTCCAGCGGCTTACGGGTCGGCGCATAGATCGTCTCAACCCGATTATTGGCTTTCAACAGCTGTAACAACTCGTGCCCCACTAACCCCGTTGCACCTAATAACAATACCCGGCTCATCGGTTTTCCCCCTTGCTCAGCGTCTTTCACTATCCCATCTTTTTACGTTTCTGTTCTTATCTGTGACAAATGTTAGTTATGACAAACGTTATCTGTGACAAATGCTCTCTGTAACGACTGTTATCTCTGAAGAACGTTAGCGCTGCCAGTGGCGTTTCTTACCAAAGCCCAACGTATTGTCCGTCATTTTGATTTCTGTCAGATCGAGCCGCCAGATCGGTGCTTGCGATGCCCGGGCAATAGGGAAACGCACGTTGTACCGTGCTCTGGCCTGCTGCGCGTCATCCCCTTCCAACTGCACCGCCTGCGCCCGAAACTGCACGCCTTTAATCAGCATAACGCTCTTCGGCTGACCGCTCACCGTACCGGCCACCTGCGGCAGCCTTACCATTATTTCACCGTGGCGCGTCTGCAACTCCGTCATTAGATAGAAGGCTATCTGTTGATCGTCATAAGTATAGAAGCAACTCGCACACCATAATTCCGAATTTTCACCCACGCATAACGTCAGTACGTGCAACTTCTTCAAATAGCGGGAGATTGCCTCAAGATCGCTATCTGTTTCTCTCAGTTCTTTCTGCATTACGCTGCCTCAATCCACTTTCTGAACGAACGTATCCTGCCCGACCACTAACTGCCCTTCCGCAGAGTGCGGCAGCATGGTTTGCAGAGGCTGGCCGGTGTGTTTATCCAATAGCAGGGAGTGCGGTTCTCCCTCTGCAAACAGCTGCTGTTCCCCCCACTGGCGTAGCGCCACAACGAGCGGAAATAACTGTTCTCCTTTTGGCGTCAGGATATATTCCTGATAGGCCGAGCTTTCAGAAACGGGCTGAACGGACAAAATACCTTCCTCAACCAAGGCGCGCAGACGGTCGGTAAGAATATTTTTGGCAACGCCCAAACTGCGCTGAAAATCGCCGAAACGGCGGCGATTGTCGAAAGCATCGCGGATAATCAGCAACGCCCAGCGATCGCCAACCACTTCTAGCGCACGAGCAACGGGACACGCATCCTCTTTCAGACTTTTGCGCTTCACCATGACTACTTCCTCCCCTTTTTCCTGTTCATCCTGCCTGCCTTACCCACAGGCTGAAAACTGACCGCACGTTTTTTGGTTGCAGAATAAAACCAGAGTATTTATGCTTCAAGTGGTTTTATTTTGAAACCAATTTGAGTAGTGAAAGCCAATACCATGAAAACAAGCCCTATTCATACCACGTCATCCGTTACCGAAGGCGATCTTTACAGCACGCAGACGGCATTGCCGCATGCTTTAGTTTTGCTGTTTGCCTGTGCCAGTGCCCTCAGCGTCGCGAATGTGTATTACGCACAGCCGCTGTTGGATGCATTATCGCTAGATTTTCACATCAGTATCGCTGCCGTTGGCGGCGTGATGACCGCAACACAGCTTGGCTGTGCGCTGGCGTTAATTCTGCTGGTGCCGCTGGGCGATATCCTCAATCGCCGCTATTTGATGCTCGCTCAGTTGGGTGCACTCATCGTAGCGCTGATCGCCGTTGGGCTATCCACCACGCCCCTGTCTTTATTGATCGGCATGCTGGCCGTGGGCATGCTCGGGACGGCAATGACGCAAGGGCTAATTGCTTATGCCGCGACCGCTTCCGCACCGCAGGAGCGCGGGCGCGTAGTCGGTGCGGCACAGGGCGGCGTGGTGATTGGGCTGTTGCTGGCGCGCGTGCTATCCGGCTTCATCGCCGATCTAGCAGGCTGGCGCAGCGTGTACTTTTTCTCTGCGCTGCTGATGCTCCTGCTTGCCGTGCTTTTATGGCGCGCACTGCCGCCTCAGCCGCTTGCCCAGCAGCGTACCCGCTATGCCGCGTTGCTGCTTTCTATGCTGACCCTGCTGCGTCAAGAGCGGGTATTGCAAATACGTGGCACCATCGCTTTACTGATGTTTGCTGCCCTGAGTATTTTCTGGAGCGCGCTGGTTCTGCCACTGAGTCGTGAGCCTTATTTCTTCTCTCATACGGTGATCGGTGCGTTTGGTCTGGTGGGGGTTCTCGGCGCATTGGCAGCGGTAAAAGCGGGTTCGCTGGCCGATAAAGGCCGCGAACAGTGGGTCAGCGGCATCGCCCTGTTATTGCTGCTGACATCGTGGCTGCCGCTGTGGTTAGCGCCCTATTCTCTCTTCGCGCTGGTGGTCGGCATCATCGTTCTCGATCTGGGCGGACAGGCCATTCACGTCACCAACCAAAGCATGATTTTCAAGACGCATCCTGATGCGCACAGCCGTCTGGTTGGCTGTTATATGCTGTTTTATAGCATCGGCAGCGGGCTTGGCGCGATGGCAACGACAGCGGCATATGACGCTGCCGGCTGGTCAGGCGTGTGTCTCCTTGGCGCAGCCGTCAGCCTGCTGGCGCTGCTTTTCTGGAAAATGACGCTGCCGTCACCGAGAGCCTCCACGCCATCGTGATAGCGGAACAGCGCCTCTTGATAACAACACCATCCGATTGATAAGGGAAAAGCATGAGCGAACTGACGTTACTGGCTGATGCCGACGAGCGCGGCCGACGTTATCTGGCTGAGACTGCACAGCGTCGGGTTTTCCCCGATGCCGATGCCCTCGCAGCGCTGGCACGTTTTGATGAAGCGCTACCGCAACAGGGCTTCTCGCCCGAAAGCACGCTGACACTGCTGGATGAGGTCGGCTCACCGGCCACCACCGCCTCCAATGGCCCGAACTATTTCGGCTTTGTTATCGGTGCCTCATTGCCGGTCGCCGCCGCTTCCGAGCGATTAATGATCGCCTGGGATCAGTGTGCATCCACCTTCGATAACTCGCCGGTATCCGCCACGCTGGAACGCCTCGCCAGCCGCTGGGTGCTCGATGCTCTGAACTTACCCAAAGAAAGTGCCGTGGGTTTCGGCACCAGCGCCACCGCCTGTACGCTTTCCTGTCTGGCCGCCGCACGTCGTGCTCTGCTAGCAAAACAGGGCTGGGATTTTGACAACGATGGACTGATCGGCGCGCCTGAAATTAAGGTCGTGATTTCGGAACTGACGCACATCACCGTGAAGAAAGCGCTACGCGTACTCGGTTTTGGGCTGCGCCATTTACGTATCGCACCTGTTAATGCGTTTGGGCAGATCGACGTGGCACAGCTTCCTCCGCTGGACGATCGTACGATTCTTTGTTTACAGGCGGGCGAGGTCAACACGGGCGAGTTCGATGACTTTGCGCAGATCATTCCCGTCGCGAAAACAGCGGGAGCCTGGGTTCACGTTGATGGCGCCTTCGGGCTGTGGGCCAGAGCTTCGTCCCACGCGGCGCTCACCGACGGCATCGATCTGGCCGATAGCTGGACAACCGACGCGCATAAATGGCTGAACACGCCCTACGACTGTGCGATGGCGATTTGCCGCGATGCGGACGTGCTGGCGGAAGCGATGAACGCGGATGCCGTCTATTCCAGTGCGGCACGAGATGCACAGAAGAACCTGACGCTCGAGTTCTCCCGTCGGCCGCGCGGCATTCCGGTGTGGGCAGCACTGCGTACGCTGGGGCGCGATGGTGTAGCGGAGATGGTCGAGCGACACTGCCGGCAGGCAACCCTCATCGCCGACGGCCTGCGCCATGTGGGATTTGAGATACTGAATCGGGTTGTGCTTAATCAGGTTCTGCTGCGGGGGGAAACCGACAGCCAAACGACGGCGATACGAGAAGCGCTACAAGCGTCGGGCAAAGCATGGTTTGGCGGCACCGTCTGGCAGGGGCGTCCGGCATTGCGCATCAGCGTGTCATCCTGGCGCACGCAGGACGACAACGTGCAGGCGCTGATCACGCTGCTGACGGAAATCAAAGCTCAGGCCCAATGCTGAGCAAAGCCTAAAGCGCTGAGCGCGGTATAAAACGACTATCCCCGCAAGTGCGGGGATAGAGAGACGTAATCAAACTACAGCGAGTCGGAATATGCTAGACGTAAACGCTAATGCTGGAGACCTGTCCCTGAAAGCGGTTCAGCGCTTCGGCGGCACGCTGCAGGCTTTCGGTATTTTGCACTTCGCTACGGGACGATGCGCCCGCGACACCTTGCTGAATGGTGTCGAAAACATTAATCGGCTGGAACACATTGGAAGGCGGAATGCTTCCCCCTTCGGCTCTCGGCGACGAGACAAAACCCAGCAGCGCGGAACCTTCTTCACGCCCCAACCGCCCACTGCTGACAAGGCCTTCAACCGTTTCATACAGCTCGGCAGGGCTAATACGGGTGAAATCATACCGCGTCGTCTGACCAACAGGAACGGCACCGCTACCCGCCTGATAAGACTGAAGCTGTTCGGACAGCGCCGCTTTCTCTGCATGCTCTGTCGAACGCTTCGCCATCACCTGCTGGCTGGCAAAAACGGACGACTCTGCGGCTTCAACTTTCATATCACCTCCTTACGGTAACGTATGGAAGACAAAATCATTGGCATAGCGCCTCACCGTGACGGTGGGGGCAAAAATGGCGTGCTTTAATACTGACACGCAATCCCTCATCGCGCCAGCCAGAAGCGGGATTTGCTCCCGCTGATGTGGGAACACGTTATAGCGCGGTGAATTATGCTGCTCTTAGCAAAAATCGCAGAACAGTCGTGTCAATCAACAAAAGCACTCACAGGAATATCGAATCGTTTAGCAAGCGCTCTCATGTGATCAAGCGTTAGAGTGCGCTCACCGTTTAGAATGCGGGATACCAGAGACTTTTTACCAATCTCAGCTTCAAAATCACTCTGCGTTAGCTGATGCTGATCCATAAGGACGCGCAGTAAAGCAATACCGGCCGGGAGTGCTTTAACACGTTCGTTGAAGGCTGCAAACTCCGGTGCATCATTCTCGTATTTGTCAATTTTGGCAGTCAGCATATCGATTAGCGGACTATCAGGCTCACTCTCGATCAGGTATTCAGTGAGTTTCAGCGCATCCTCATAATCCTTACGAGAGGTGCTACCTCCGAGGAATGGTACGATACTCGTCAGGTTGTTAGCTGCCTTGATAGCGTCTGCGTACATCATTCTTTATTCCTCCGGTAATACTCTGTCAGCCTGTCGTACTCTGCATGGGATGTAATGTGCTTGATGAAGATTTTTCCCCGCTCAAAATCAGCAAAAAACATCACTCGAAGATGCCCGCCACCAATATCAATAACCCACCATTTTTCTCGGTATTTCATCCTATCTAGGCTAGGGAAGCGTTTTTTCATATCGTCCGGCGTTGCATACATTTCGCGTTTGATAACCCGATATAGGTCAGCAAGTGCTGCCGCCTGATTCGGAAACTGAGTGGTTGCAGTGTCGAAAGGTGCCCGCGAAATAACATGCATCTGGATTCACTCCCTGATGTTTCCAGATTGGAAACAATATGCCGTAAATGGAACGAGTTGACAATAAGGAAACCGTTATAATCTACATCCCTGCTGTTCGGTTTATCCCCGCAGAGCGGGGAACACGAAGCTTACATCCAGAGAGTAAGGGAGAACCTCACGCTGTTGGTGCATTGCTCGCTAGCGCGACGACGTTCTCTTGCTCTGAGGGGGCTTTGCCGGGTTTCTCTTTTTTCTTTTCCACGTAGGTCAGTTTTTCCTGATTCTGCGCTGGCGGGGTCAGCGGATGGGATTGGCCAGTGAAGACACCGCCTTTTTCGATGGAGAGTTCATCGGTGAAAATGTCTCCGAATACTTTTCCCTGCGCCAGAATAGCTACAACGCTGGCGGCTATGCGTCCTTCAACGCGACCGTTGATGACGATCTGCTGCGACTTCATTTCGCCGTTGACCTGCCCGGTGTGCTCAACTTTAATCGTGTTATCACACTGCACATCACCTTCTACTCGGCCTTCCACGGTGATGTTGCCATCCACAGCCAGAGAGCCCGTCATACGCGCGCCCTGAGAAATGAAGGTGTCTTTTTTCACGCGCACAGGGTTCACTGAATTAATCAACTCGTTCGATGGACTGATAGCGGGAGAGCTGTTTATTTCACTGCGCTCTTGCGGTTCTTTGGCGTCTTTTTTGTTTTTATCAAATGAAAACATCGTGTTATTCCTTTTAACAGTATAGAAAAATGCGATCGTGGCACTTGCGGCTAGTACGGCAGCCACTCCCTGACCGTAATATCGAAGGGGAAGTTCGCTATAAATATCAATAAGCCAGGCGATCACCAATAAAGCCCATATCGCCCATATTCCCCAAAGCAGGTTGTAATTACGCACCGGGGCAAACCCGGAAAGAGGTGGGGTAATGCATATCCTTCTCCATTCGTCCTTTTTGCAGCTTGATTTCGCCACGCCCCATAGGATATCGGATGACAAGCCCTTTTATTTAGTCCGATGAGCGTGGCAACGTGATGACTATCGCATGAATTTTCGCCAACGCGATGTGGAAATGTGCGTTTTATTGATGTGGGTACGTCTCTGCGGTGAAGAGTATTGCTTAGCTAAACCGATTCTTCTATTTTAGCAAACAGTCTAATTATCATTGATAAGAGTAACGTTATGGCAAACAGAATTTGGGTCATGGGCGACGCGGTTGTCGATCTCATCCCGGAAGATACGGAACGCTATCTGAAATGCCCCGGCGGCGCGCCCGCCAATGTGGCGGTCGGCATTGCCAGACTCGGGGGAAACAGCGCCTTTGTTGGTCGCGTCGGCGACGATGTTTTTGGCCATTTTCTAAAAACAGTGCTGGAACGGGAAAGCGTTGATACCCGCTACATGGCACACGATCGGCTCCATCGAACCTCAACCGTGGTCGTGAGCCTTGATGAAGCAGGGGAACGCACCTTCACGTTCATGGTTCGCCCGAGTGCCGATCTGTTTTTACAGCCGGAAAATCTGCCGGTGTTCAGCCAGAGAGAGTGGCTGCACCTCTGCTCTATCGCACTCTCGCAGGAGCCCTCGCGTAGCACCGCATTTGCGGCGATGCAGCAGGTGAAAGCGACACAGGGATGGATCAGCTTCGACCCGAATATCCGTGACGACCTCTGGCAAAGCGAGCAGGAACTGCGCGACTGTCTGACACAGGCGCTGATGCTGGCCGACGTGGTGAAGCTATCGCGTGAAGAGCTGGCCTTTCTCTGTTCAACACCGGATGTTGAAGCGGGGATTCAGCAGTTTATGCAGCGCTACCCTACCCAACTCTTGCTGGTGACGCTGGGCGGCGAAGGCGTCTGGCTGCACGATCGCCACCGGCTACGGCATTTTGCCGCGCCGTTGGTGACGCCCGTCGATACCACTGGCGCGGGGGATGCCTTCGTCGCTGGTTTGCTGCACGGCCTGGCGCAGTATGACGATCTGTCACAACCGCTGAGCTGGGACCCGATTATCGAGCAGGCGCAGCAGTGCGGTGCACTGGCGACCACAGCAAAAGGCGCGATGACCGCACTCCCCTACGCTCAGCAATTGCACGCACGCCCTTAGCCAAGCCCTAATCCCCTCGTTTGATACGGTTACCGCCCGGTTTTGTAGTCAGGATCACAGTTACAGAATCGGGTGAGTGAAATTTCTTGCTAACCCTTCTTTTGGCTTTTATTTTCCTCATGAAAAACCGGTTTAGCAATTTAGCTAAACACGAAAAATCCAAAAACAAGAAATCTCCTTCACGACGAGAACGAAAAAATGAAGCCAAGCCACCTTGCTGTGACGATAGGATTATTACTTTCCTCCCCGTTTTATGTTTCCGCTGCCAACACCGACAGTATTGAAGCCCGTTTGAACGCTATGGAACAGCGTCTGCAACAGGCTGAAGCCCGCGCTCAGGCCGCCGAAGCCAGAGCCGACGCCGCAGAAAAGCAAACCCAGCAGTTAGCCACCCGCACCACCCAAACCGAACAGAAAACCCAGCAGGTGGAACAGCGTACAACGGCACTGACCAAGCAGAAGTCGTTTGCCGATGGATTTGAATTCCACGGCTACGCGCGTTCTGGCCTGTCGATCAATGATTCTGCCACCAGCGCCAAAACCGATATCGGACCGGGCATGTCCCCTGCCGGTCAAACTGGCGGACATATTGGCCGTTTAGGCAATGAAGACGACACCTACGTCGAAATTAAACTGGAGCACAAACAGAAGCTGGATAACGGCGCAACCACCCGCTTCAAGGTGATGATGGCGGACGGCCAGCGCAGCTATAACGACTGGACAGCGGCCACCAGCGACCTGAACATTCGTGAAGCCTTCGTCGAGCTGGGCTCACTGCCAACCTTCACCGGTGCCTTTAAGGACACCACGCTGTGGGCGGGTAAACGCTTCGATCGCGATAACTTCGATATTCACTGGCTGGACAGCGACGTGGTCTTCCTCGCGGGCACCGGCGGCGGGATCTATGACGTGAAATGGGCGGATAGCGCCAAGAGTAACTTCTCGCTGTATGGCCGCAGCCTCGGCGAAATTACCTCGCTGGATAACGACATCAAAAACTACGTCTTTACCGCTAACAACTACGTCGGGCCATTCCAGTTCATGCTGAGCGGATTAACCGCGAAGAACAACGATGTAAAAGAAAACACCGGAACAAGCCGCGATAACACTGTCGTCACCAACACCAATGCAGGCGACAAAGGCTATCACGCGATGGTGGCTTACCACGGCGACAGCTTCTACGGCTTGCGCGACGGGACATCGAAAACCGCGATCCTCTACGGTCACGGACTGGGCGGCGAAGTGAAGAACATCGGCGCCGATGGCAACCTGACCAACGATGCCAACACCTGGCGCTTTGCGACCTACGGCACAACGGCGCTGAACAAGACCTGGAGCTTCGCGCCGTCCATTCTGGCGCAAACCAGTAAAGACCGTTACGTCAGCGGGGATAGCTACGAATGGGTGACGTTTAATGCGCGCCTGATTCAGGAAATCACCGAAAACTTTGCACTGGCCTATGAAGGCAGCTATCAATACATGGACCTCGATCCGCGCGGTTATCGGAGCCTGAATCAGGTTAGCGGCGGCTTCTACAAGCTGACCTTTGCACCGACGTTCAAGGTCGGCGATATCGGTAACTTCTTTAGCCGCCCTGAACTGCGCGTGTTTGCCAGCTACATGGACTGGGATAAACGACTAGATAACTACTCCAGTGAAGACACGTTTGGCTCCACCGGCTTTAAAGCAGGCGGCGAATGGAACTTCGGTATCCAGATGGAAACCTGGTTCTGATAATGGCCTAAACTTGGCGTCGATTACGTGCTAATCGACGCCAAAGAAACAGCATATCCTATTGAAAAAGAGGAATAACATGGATATCAACGCTACTGCCGCCGCGCTCATCCCCCTTCTCGGCGGGAAAGAGAACATCGCCAGTGCAGCCCACTGTGCGACTCGCCTGCGTCTGGTGCTGAATGATGACAGTCTGGCTGACAAGAAAGCGATCGAGAACGTCGACGGCGTTAAAGGCTGCTTCCAGAACGCCGGACAAATGCAGATCATTTTCGGCACAGGGCTGGTTAACAAGGTGTATGCCGAATTCATCAAAGCGGCAGGCATCAATGAATCGAGCAAATCCGAAGCCGCCTCCATTGCCGCGAAAAAACTAAACCCGCTGCAACGTCTGGCTCGCCTGCTGTCGAACATCTTCGTCCCTATCATGCCGGCGATTATCGCGTCCGGCTTGCTGATGGGGCTGCTCGGCATGATCAAGACCTACGGCTGGGTCGATTCCAGCAGCGCGATCTTCGTGATGCTGGATATGTTCAGCTCCGCGGCATTTATTATCCTGCCTGTTCTGATCGGTTTTACCGCCGCGCGGGAATTCGGTGGCAACCCTTATCTGGGCGCGACGCTGGGCGGTATCCTGACGCATCCAGCGCTGACCAACGCCTGGGGCGTCGCCGGTGGTTTCCAGACCATGCATTTCTTCGGCATGGACATCGCCATGATCGGCTATCAGGGCACCGTGTTTCCGGTCCTGCTGGCCGTCTGGTTCATGAGCATCGTGGAAAAACGCCTGCGTAAGATCGTACCGGATGCGCTGGACATCATCGTCACGCCGTTCCTGACTGTCATCATTTCCGGCTTTGTCGCCATGCTGCTTATCGGTCCGGCTGGACGCGCACTGGGCGATGGTATTTCTCTGGTTCTCAGCACATTGATTACTCACGCAGGTTGGCTGGCCGGTCTGCTGTTCGGCGGCCTCTACTCCGTCATCGTGATCACAGGCGTTCATCACAGCTTCCATGCCATTGAAGCCGGACTGCTTGGCAACCCGAATATCGGCGTCAACTTCCTGCTGCCGATTTGGGCGATGGCAAACGTAGCACAGGGCGGCGCGTGTCTGGCGGTATACTTCAAAACGCGTGATGCTAAAACCCGAGCGATTGCCGTTCCTGCCGGACTGTCTTGCCTGCTGGGCATCACGGAAGCGGCGATATTTGGTATCAACCTGCGCTTCATTAAACCGTTCCTGGCGGCGCTGGCGGGCGGTGCACTCGGTGGCGCATGGGTGGTCTTCAATCACGTCAATATGACGGCCGTCGGGCTGACTGGTTTTCCGGGGCTGGCGATTGTGCAAGGGGGCTCGATGCTTAACTACCTGATTGGGATGTTAATTGCGTTCGGTGCTGCCTTTATCATTTCCTTACTGCTGAAATATAAAACGGATAGCGAATAATGAAGGAAGTCCACTTACTAAAGCGCATGGCGCACGCCCTGATGTCAGGCCATTCACGGAAACAGGAAGATCCGTATCGCCCGGAATGGCATCTGTCTCCGAACGTTGGTCTGCTCAACGATCCGAACGGATTTATTCATCACAACGGGCGTTACCATCTGTTTTATCAGTGGAATCCTTTAGCCTGTGCCCACGGAGCGAAATTCTGGGGGCACTGGAGTTCCGCCGATCTGGTGAATTGGACGCATGAACCCGTCGCGCTGGTGCCGAGCGAAAGCTATGAAAGCCACGGCTGCTACTCCGGTTCTGCCGTGGTGGATCATGGGGCGATCACGCTGATTTACACGGGTAACGTCAAATACGATGACGGCTCACGCACCGCGTTTCAGTGCCTCGCCCGTGAGAACCCTAACGGTGAATATGACAAGCTGGGAGCTGTTCTGACGCTCCCCAACGGCTACACCGGCCACGTTCGCGATCCCAAAGTGTGGCGCCATGACGACCACTGGTACATGGTGCTCGGCGCACAGGATCTCGATCTGCAAGGTAAAGTGCTGCTCTACCGTTCCGCCGATCTGCTGGCATGGGAAAAGATCGGTGAGATCGCAGGTTCCCGTTTGGGCGAGCTCGGTGATTTTGGCTATATGTGGGAGTGCCCAGATCTGTTCCCGTTGGATGGCAAAGACGTACTGATCTGTTGTCCACAAGGGGTTCCCGCCGAAGAGGAACGTTACCTGAATACCTTTCAGGCTGGCTATTTCATCGGCTCACTCAATTACGAAAACGGCGCTTACCCGCATCAGGATTTCCACGAACTGGATCTCGGCTTCGAGTTTTACGCCCCACAAACCACGCTGAGTGAAGACGGGCGACGCCTGCTGTTCGGTTGGATGTCGATTCCTGACGACAATGAATTTTTTGAACCGACGATCGAACATGGCTGGATCCATACCATGACCTGCCCGCGTGAGCTCACGTTGCATGGCGATCGCGTTTATCAACGTCCCGCGCGCGAGTTGCAGCAGTTGCGCGGACAGCATTACACCTGGCAGGGTGCCGCAGACTACGCGTCTCCGCTGGACGCCAGCAGCGCGGAAATCCTCATCACCGTGCAAGGGGAATTCCAGCTCAACCTCGCTTCCCAGTTGGTTCTCTGTTGGGACGGAGAACGCGTCACGCTGAGCCGACGTAACCGTCGCACCGGCGAGCCCGAGCATCGCTACTGGCGTGGAGACTTGAGCCAATTGCAGATCCTGTGCGATCGCTCCAGCGTTGAAATTTTTATCAACGACGGCGAAGCCGTGATGTCTGCACGCTACTTCCCGGAAAGCGAGCCGTTCGTGACGTTCAGCGGCTCTGGGCAATTAACGCTACAGCACTGGCTGTTAGCGCCATGCGTGATAGAATAACTTCCCTTTTTTCTGATAGCAGACCTCGCGGTGAAACCGACTAAACGCATAACAATCAGTGACATCGCCGCGCTGGCTGGTGTATCAAAATCTACCGCCAGTCTGGTGCTTAACGGGCGCAGCAAAGAGTTTCGCGTTTCTGATGACACCCGCGATCGCATTTTAGCTGTCGCACACGAGCAACGTTATCAGCCCAGCATTCACGCACGTTCGCTGCGTTCCTCACGCAGCAACACGCTGGGGCTAGTGGTGCCGGAAATGACCAACTACGGCTTTGCCGTGATTTCCCGCGAGCTGGAAATGCTGTGTCGTGAAGCAGGGCTACAGTTGCTGATTGCCTGCACCGACGAAAATGCCAGTCAGGAGATGATGGCGGTCAACAGTCTGGTGCAGCGCCAGGTCGATGGCCTGATTGTCGCCTCCAGCCTGTTAAGCGATGTTGAATATCAGAAAATTAATCAGCAGTTGCCCGTCGTGCAGTTTGACCGGGTGATTGGTGATTCCACACTACCGATGGTGATTTCCGAAGCGGTAGAATCCACGGCGGAAATGGTCGAACGTATCGCCCGCCAGCATCGTGATGAATTCTATTTCCTTGGCGGACAGCCGCGAATCTCCCCGACTCGCCACCGTCTGGAAGGCTTCCAGCTTGGACTCACGCGCGCAGGTATCGACTGCAAGCCGGAGTGGATTATTCACGGTAGCTATCACCCCAGCGCGGGTTATGAAATGTTTGCTCAGCTGTGTGCAACGCTGGGTCGCCCGCCAAAAGCGCTGTTTGTTGCCGCTTGTGGCCTGATGGAAGGCGTGCTGCGCTATATGAACCAGCATAACCTGATGGAAAGCGGCATTCGACTGTGCTGCTTTGACGATCACTATCTGTTTGATTGCTTACCGTTGAAGATCGATACCGTGGCGCAGGATTGTGAAAATCTGGCACGTAGCAGCTTTGAGATGGTGACCAGCCTGATTGCACAACAGCCACTTCAAGAAGATCGGCGCTATATCCCGACGCGTATTCACTGGCGTCATCCTGACTCGCGGGCGTAGGCTTAACGCCCAACCACTCTGCCATATCATCCAGATGTAAACCTACAGACGTAAAAAAAGGAACGCGGTTTGAACGTCCGCATTCCTTCTTTAAACGCCAACCTCAGCCGTTATTTAGCGGCAGCGGTTTCCGCACCGACCAGGCCGACCTTGAGGTAGCCCGCTTTGCGCAGTGAATCCATCACGCTCATGATGGTTTCATAATCGACGCTTTTATCAGCCTGAAAGAAGATGGTCGTTTCTTTGTTGGCACTGGTTTTCGCATCCAGCACCTGCGCCAGCGATTGCTCGCTAACCACCTCTTCCCCCAGGAACATTTGCTTATCTGCTTTTACCGTCAGATAAAGCGGTTTTTCCGGCCGCGGCTGCGGTGCTGCCGATGAGGCTGGCAGATCGACACGAATGTCTACCGTTGCCAGCGGGGCCGCCACCATGAAGATAATCAGCAGAACCAGCATGACGTCAATGAACGGCGTGACGTTAATGTCATGCATTTCACCGTCATCACTCACGTCCTCCTTCAAATGCATCGCCATGACTTAACCCACCCGCAGTTTATGCGCTGCTGAAGACGCCCGGTTATCATTGCTGGCAGCCACGTCGAGATCGCGACTTTGCAGCAGCAGCACCTGTGCAGCCACATCGCCGACCATCGCTTTGTAGCCAGCAATCGAGCGAGCAAAGACGTTATAGATGACCACCGCAGGAATCGCAGCAACCAGACCAATCGCCGTCGCCAGCAGGGCTTCTGCGATCCCCGGCGCAACGACCGCCAGGTTAGTGGTTTGCGTCTGTGCGATACCGATGAAGCTGTTCATGATGCCCCATACCGTACCGAACAGCCCCACGAACGGGGCAACTGCGCCGACCGTTGCCAGATAGCCGTTACCACGCCCCATGTGACGCCCAGTAGCCGCCACGCGACGTTCCAGACGAAACGCGGTGCGCTCTTTAATTCCGTTGTTGTCATCAGAACGTGCGGAAAGCTCCAGCTCGTTCTGCGCATCAACCAGCAGTTGCTGTGCGACGCTGCCGGCTTTGAACGCGTCCGCAGTTTCCAGCGCGTCGTCCAGCGTTTTCGCCTGTTCCAGCGCCAGATACTCACGGCGCAGGCGACGTTTCGCGCCAGACATCTCAACGCTTTTACTAAAGAAGATCGCCCAGGTAATCACGGAGGCCAGCAGCAAACCGATCATCACCGTTTTCACCACGGCATCGGCGTGCTGGTACATACCCCAGACGGACAAATCGGTTTTCATCAGGTTATTGGTGCCCGGTGCCGCACTGGCAGGCAGCGAGAGTGCTGATGCCGGAGCCTGTGCATCGGTCGTCACAGGAGCGGAAGGCGACGCAGCAGCAGGCTGAGCGGCTGGTGCTGCATTCTCTGTCGATAACGGTGCCGTTGCTGGAGCCGCAAACGCATTTCCACTTAGTCCCGCCGTACACAGCAGGATAACCAGCACGCTACGGGAAAATGCGCTGAACGCGCCACGTTTTTTTTGCCAGGTTGATAACACCTGTTGAGTTGTATTACTGACAGCCGTCTTCACGCTGTGCCTCCACCATTCGTTCTGTACAATCATCTGTTCTGTACAATCATCTGTTCTGTACAATATCCGCACATATTCGCAGGTATAATGCCGCAATAACGCAGCCTGAAATGATACCAAACCCTGAACGAATTGATAGTCGTTCTCATTATTATTTACATCAGATAACGCACTTTCCTTGCGTTTTGACAGGATTTCAGAGGGTATTGCTCGCACATCAGCAGGAAAAGCATAAGAACGACAAGAAGAATAGCATTCAGGAATATATCAGGCGGGAGATCCCCCTAAAACTCGGTGCGATAGCCAAGATTTTTACGATCGGCTTTTTGTGATCAACATTAAGTTATCACACCATTTCATGATGACTGGCGATAAGTTTACTGAAATAAATGGATACATATGTACATAATAAGATAAATAAAAACACCAAGTTACGTATATTCCTATAAGTCAAATAGGAATAAAGTCCATATAAAACAGCATTTCATATTAGCTTTTTCTTTTGTGACACGAGTCATTCTACGAAGTTGTATAATAGGTTAGCTTAACTCACAGAGAATACTGACACACGCCACAATAATACGTAATAGGCGGTCGTCCTCTCATCATTAAACCCACTCTTCATTACGCTATTTTTCATGGGTTTATATTTTTAAATCACCCTTTGATTATCGATAATGTCACCCCACCTCTGGAGATAATTCAATGAAGCTGTCGAAAGCATTGATCGGCGTTTGTCTGGGTTCTACTGCACTCCTGATGAGCCAAGCAATTCAGGCACAACAAATTAAAGCCTCCGATGTTCACCCTGAAGGTTACCCTAATGTCGTTGCCGTTCAAAAAATGGGAGAGAAATTAAAAGCCGCCACAAATGGCAGGCTGGAAATTAAAACCTTCCCTGGCGGGGTATTGGGCGATGAGAAACAAATGATTGAGCAGGCGCAGCTCGGTGCCATTGATATTATCCGTGTATCAATGACGCCCGTTGCCGCTATTTTACCGGAAATAGAAGTCTTCACGCTGCCCTATATTTTCCGTGATGAAGATCATCTGCATAAAGTGCTGGATGGCAAAATCGGTCAGGAAATTGGTGACAAGATTACCCATAGCAGCAAATCAAAGTTGATTTTTCTGGGCTGGATGGACGCGGGCACACGTAACTTAATTACCAAAGAGCCAGTAGCGAAGCCAGAAGACCTCAAGGGCATGAAAATTCGTGTTCAAACCAGCCAGGTTGCTCTCGCAACGCTGAAAGCCATGGGCGCTAACGCGATTGCCATGGGCACCAGCGAAGTCTTCAGCGGCATGCAAACCGGCGTAATTGACGGCACCGAAAATAACCCGCCAACCTATGTTGCACATAACTACATGCCTGTTGCCAAGAATTTCACTTGGAGCCGCCACTTCATTATTCCTGAGCTGTTCCTGTATTCCAAAACCAAGTGGGACAAACTTTCTAAAGAGGATCAGGATCTTATCCTGAAGCTGGCGAAAGAAGCACAGCAAGAACAGCGCGTGCTGTGGAATGAATATACTCAGCAATCTCTGGATAAAATGAAAGCCGGCGGCGTTCAGTTCCATGAAATTGATACCGAGTACTATTTCAAAGCCACTCAGCCCGTCCGCGATCAGTTTGGTGCCAAATATCAGGATCTGATTAAAGCCGTCGCCGACGTTCAATAATCAGTACCTCATCTCAGCGGATAAATAGCCTGCTATTTATCCGCCACCATGAATAGCCTGATATCAATGTAATCCTTCGCTTATTGCTTAGCGAATATAGGTGGCACAATGGCACAGTCTTATCTTTTCAGCATGGATGTACTCTATCGTATTGCCATGTGGGTTTCTGGTCTGGCGTTATTAATTATGACGCTAATAATTCCTGTCGGCATATTCGCACGCTATGTTTTAAATGCCGCATTATCCTGGCCAGAACCCATTTCAATTATTTGTATGGTGACGTTTACTTTTGTAGGCGCCGCAGTCAGTTACCGTTCTAACTCACATATTGCCGTCAGCATGTTGACCGACAGATTGCCAGAATCCGGTAAGAAGATTTGCGTTCACCTGTCGAATATTCTGATGCTCTTAATCAGCCTGTTTATTCTCTATTACAGCACGGTGCTCTGCATGGAGTTATGGGAACAACCCGTCGCGGAGTTTCCATTATTAACCGCGGGCGAAAGTTATTTGCCCCTGCCTATCGGTTCGTTAATTACCGTGCTCTTCATCATCGAAAAAATGCTTTTCGGCCCGCAGGATAAACGCCCTGTGGTAATGCTTGGCAGTGCTTAATTCGGAGCCAATACCATGGATGCATTTATTCTTGTTGCCACGCTGGCCGTGCTGTTGGCGGTTGGCGTTCCCGTCGCCTACGCAGTAGGGTTGAGCGCGATTGTTGGCGCGTTCTGGATCGACCTGCCGCTTGAGGCAGTCATGATTCAGATTACCAACGGCGTGAACAAATTTTCGCTGCTGGCGATCCCTTTCTTTATTCTGGCTGGGGCGATTATGGCCGAAGGCGGCATCGCCCGTCGGCTGGTCAGCTTCGCTTACATCTTTGTCGGCTTTATTCGCGGCGGTTTATCGCTGGTTAACATCGTCGCATCAACATTTTTCGGCGCAATATCCGGCTCTTCCGTGGCAGACACAGCCTCTATCGGTTCGGTGATGATCCCGGAAATGGAGAAGAAAGGTTACCCGCGCGACTTCTCCGCTGCCGTCACCGCCAGCGGCTCTGTGCAGGCGATTTTGACACCGCCGAGCCACAACTCCGTGATCTACTCGCTGGCAACCGGTGGTACCGTATCCATCGCTTCGCTGTTTATTGCGGGGATCCTACCTGGCCTGCTGCTCAGCCTAACGCTGATGGTGATGTGCGTCGGCTTCGCACATCGGCGCGGTTATCCAAAAGGCGAACGCGTACCGTTCCGTCAGGCGCTGAAAATCTTTGTCGATACCCTGTGGGGATTGATGACGGTCGTCATCATCATGGGTGGGATTCTGTCCGGTATTTTTACCGCAACCGAGTCTGCGGCCATCGCCTGCCTGTGGTCCTTCTTCGTGACCATGTTCATCTATAAAGATTACAAGTGGTCAGAACTGCCCAAGCTGATGTACCGCACGGTAAAAACCGTCACGATCGTGATGATCCTGATCGGCTTCGCTGCCGCGTTCGGTGCCATCATGACCTACATGCAGTTGCCGAGCCGCATTACCGAGTTTTTTACCTCCATTTCGGATAACAAGTACGTCATCCTGATGTGGATTAACATCATGCTGCTGTTGGTCGGTACGCTGATGGACATGGCACCGCTGATCCTGATCCTGACGCCCGTTCTGCTGCCCGTCGCCCACTCGCTCGGCATCGATCCGGTGCATTTCGGTATGATCATGCTGGTGAACCTCGGGATCGGCCTGATTACACCGCCGGTAGGATCGGTACTTTTCGTCGCCAGTGCGGTGAGTAAGCAGAAGATAGAACAGGTCGTTAAGGCGATGCTGCCCTTCTACTGCGGGCTCTTCTTTGTGCTGATGCTGGTCACCTATATTCCGGCTATCTCGCTCTGGCTACCTAAGTTCTTTGGCGTCCATACGGGTTAACGCACGCCAAATTGCGCTAATGTTGGTGACTTAAGTATGGATTTACTCGCCCAGTTCCTGTGCTCGCCCTAACGGGCTGCCACAAGTGGCATTTAAAATGCGTTTGCATTTTATAGGGGGAAACACGGTGATGAGGTTCCCGCAGGGATGCCTCGCACCGTGGTAGCCCCCGGTATCTCGATCTTTAAACGATCGGCATTGCGCTATGTTTTTTGGATTGTCGCGAATAACATGGCGCTCCTTGCGTTCTTCCTGAAATGTTTTCATCTACCTCCCATCTTATCCTACTTAAGCCCACACGCCGCTCAAGCCGTGATAACGTAGACCTCATCAATCGAACGCTTATAAATCCAATCGTGCCCCCGCCATTCCCTCCGCGTTCACCGCTGGGAATTGTCGGCGTAGTGAGTCATCCGGCAGAACTGAACAGAAAAGGTGATAGTGGTTATGACAAGCAAAAAAACGGCAACAGCGTTAGTCGCCGCAGGACGCAGCAAGAAATTCACCCACGGCTCCGTCAACCCTGTTATTCAGCGCGCGTCCTCCCTGGTATTCGATACCGTGCAGGACAAAAAAAACGCCACGATTAACCGAGCAAAGGGGGCGCTGTTCTATGGACGCCGCGGTACGCTGACCCATTTCTCGCTGCAGGAAGCGATGGTTGAACTGGAAGGCGGCGCGGGCTGCGTGTTGTACCCGTGCGGTGCAGCGGCTATCTCTAACGCCATTCTTTCTTTCGTCTCAGCAGGCGATCATGTGCTGGTGACCGGTTCGGCCTATGAACCCACGCAGGATTTCTGTAATAAAGTCCTCAGCAAGATGAACGTCAGCACCACCTACTTTAACCCGCTGATCGGTGCCGATATTGCCGAGCTGATCCAGCCCAATACCAAAGTGGTCTTTCTCGAATCGCCCGGATCCATCACGATGGAAGTACACGATGTGCCAGCCATCGTACAAGCCGTGCGCCGTATCAATCCCGACATCATTGTCATGATTGATAACACCTGGGCGGCTGGCATTTTATTCAGAGCGTTCGATTTTGATATTGATATCTCCATTCAGTCTGCCACCAAATATATTGTCGGCCATTCCGATGCCATGATAGGCACGGCAGTCGCTAACGAACGCTGTTGGGCACAGCTGCGTGAACACTCTTACCTGATGGGACAAATGGTTGATGCCGATACCGCCTATGTCGCCAGCCGTGGCCTGCGCACATTGGGCGTTAGACTCAAACAACATCAGGAAAGCAGCATCCGCATTGCTAAATGGCTAGCGGAGCAACCCGAAGTCGCGGTGGTTAACCACCCAGCCTTACCAGAGTGCAAAGGGCATGAATTCTACGTACGCGACTTTAAGGGCTGCAACGGTTTGTTCTCTTTTGTGCTGAAAGAGAAATTGAGTAAAGAAGCGTTGGCGAACTATCTGGATCATTTTGAGCACTTCAGCATGGCATACTCCTGGGGCGGCTTTGAGTCGCTGATTCTGGCGAATCAGCCAGAAGATCTGGCCGCTATCCGTCCTGCTGGCGGCGTGGATTTTACCGGCACACTTATTCGGTTACATATTGGACTTGAAGACAGTGACGATCTGATCGACGATCTGGCTGCAGGTTTCAGCAGGCTGAGCGCTTAGTCTGGCAAGGTCTCAGCGAGTTCAGCTTCGCCAAACGACAGGAAACAAAATATATACCCTAAATAATTCGAGTTGCAGGAAGGCGGCAAGAGAGAGAATCCCGATGAGCTTACTCAGGTAAGTGATTCGGGTGAATGAACGTAGCCAACGCACATGCGGCTTGAAGTATGACGGGTATGGCAGGAAACAAAATATAGGAAGTGTGACGGCCATAAAACCGCCGTATCTTGATTTCCCCTGCGGCGCGGTGGGTAATGCGTTATGATGATCATGAGTCAACGCTTACCCAAAAACCGCGTTACCTTAACCAAAACTAAGCATTAAGCCCTGTCGTATTCTCATCATGCGGCAAGGCGTTTTGCCCATACCGATTTTAGGGCTTGATAAGCAGTAGATTTCAGGTAGCCCAGCGTTCCACGCCGCAGCCTGAGAGATAGTGAATATCGTCATTGGCGGGAAGTAATATGAGTGTGGTTCACGACATTATTCAGGCGCTCTGGCAGCAGGATTTTAGTGCACTGGCCGATCCCCACGTTGTTTGGGTGGTTTACGGCATTCTGTTCACAACGCTGTTTCTGGAGAACGGTCTGCTCCCTGCCTCTTTTCTGCCTGGCGATAGCCTGTTGCTGCTCACGGGTGCGATGATTGCCAAAGGTGTGATGAGCTTTTTCCCTACCATGATTCTGCTCACCGTCGCCGCCAGCCTCGGCTGCTGGCTCAGCTACCTTCAAGGGCGCTGGCTGAGTGATACACGTTTGGTAAAAGGCTGGCTGTTGCAGCTTCCCGCTCATTACCACCAGCGAGCCCATCACCTGTTTCACCGCCACGGCCTGATGGCGCTGCTGGTTGGCCGCTTTTTAGCGTTTATCCGCACGCTGCTGCCGACGATGGCGGGCATTTCCGGGTTAAACAATACGCGCTTTCAGATTTTCAACTGGCTCAGCGGGCTGCTGTGGGTCGGCGGGATTGTCACGCTCGGCTATGCGCTCAGCCACATTCCGCTGGTCAAACGCTATGAAGATCAGGTGATGACCGCGCTGATCCTGCTCCCGATTATTTTGCTGGTTAGCGGCCTGATCGGCATGGCTGTCATGGTGTGGCGCAAAAAACGTGCGGTCGCCTAATCGGGCAACAGCACGCTTTCTTCACGTCTTCAGCTTTCCTCAACCGCCAGGTGACTGGCCTTTACTCTCGTGACTTCATCGCTCGGCGTCGCGCCGAAATAGCGCTTAAATTCCCGGCTAAACTGCGACACGCTCTCATACCCGACACGAGCCGCCGCAACGCCCGCTCTCAGCCCCTCGCTGATCATCAGCACACGCGCTTTATGCAAGCGATAGGATTTCAGGTACTGCAACGGTGATGTGTTGGTGACAGCTTTGAAGTTATGATGAAACGCCGAGACGCTCATGTTCACTTCAGCCGCCAGCTGTTCCACATTCAGGCTATCGGCATAGTGGTTTTCGATACGTCGCAGAGATCTGGCAATCTGGCTGAAGTGCGTGTGCCGATTCACCAGCGCCTGTAACGCTGCACCGCGTTCTCCGCAGAGCATATGATAGATAATCTCGCGCACAATCGCTGGCCCCAGCACGCGGGCATCACGCGGGTTATCCATCGCATCCAGCAGCCGTTCAACGGCACACAGAATCTCATTGGTCAACGGCACGCTGTTCACCCCGCACGTACAGGCACAGGGGCGGATCGCGCTGTCGTCGTCACCGATGTCGATCAGCAAATCCTGAAGCATCTGGATATCGATACGGATCGCCATCCCCACCAGCGGGTGTTCAACGCTGGCTATCGTTTCACATTCGAACGGCAGCGGCACGGTCATCAACAGGTAGTTTTCCGGGTCATACTGGAACGTTTTCCCGCCCAGATAACCAATCTTTTGGCCCTGAAAAATGATGACGATCGTCGGTTCATACATCACTGGCACACGCGGATGGTGCTGTTCCGTATACAGAATTCTGACCTGCGGGACGAGCGAAGGCGTGGCCCAGCTTTTGGCTGAGCAGCGTATTGCCTGCTGCACGATGCGCTGCCGCACCGTCTGTTCTGCCTGTTGCTGTGCTGCTAGTTCCTGAACTATTGGTTCCTGAATAAGCCGCTCGCCTTGGCTTTCCGTCGACATGCTTTGGCTGTCCGTCAACATGCATTGGGTTTGCGTCAAAATGGTGTTCTCTCGCTACGGGTTCGCTTTTCCTGTCCGAAGCCTCTCTCCTGACAGAAGAAACAAAATGACATACCTGCGAATTATTATCACCCTTTTCTCCTATATTTTGGAGAAATAGGCAACAACCAAACAGAAATGTGCATTGAACGTCTTACGTAGGTTGATGACAATATTGAGCATACCGCCATCCTCTCATCCCACGGGAAAAGACATGAATAAAACGATTGAGCTGTTCACCTCACACCGCAGTGAACGTAGCTATCTTGATAAAGCGATTCCCGATGACGTGCTGGATGCCATTATTCAGTCCGCACATCTGGCACCGACCTCCGTGAACTCTCAGCAGGTCTCGCTCGTCGTCACCCGCGACCCGGAACGCAAAGCGCGCATTGCCGAACTGGCTGGCGGCCAGCCGTGGATTGCTCAGGCACCCGTCTTCATCACCGTAGTGCTGGACATGCATAAAACGCAGGTCGGGATTGCCATGAGCGACAAGCAGCAGCACGCCCATGAAAGCCTCGAAAGCCTGATCTCCGGCACAACAGATGTCGGCATCGCGCTCGGAACGCTGATGGCCGCCGCACGCTCGTTTGGGCTGGGCATCGTCCCGATTGGCGGTATTCGTCGCGACCCACAGGCGATGATCGACTTTCTGGAACTGCCTGAACTGACGTTCCCCGTTGCAGGCGTCGCTATCGGCTACGTGGATACCCCTGCGCATCAGAAACCGCGCCTGCCGCTCAATTCGTTCCGTCATGATGAAACCTATCATCAGGACGTTCTGCCTGCGGCGATTGAGCAATATAACCAAACGCTGGTGGCACACTGGCAGCAAACCAGCCGCACGGACGGCGACAACTGGGGTGATAACACCGCCAGCTACTATCAGCACATTTATTTCCCGAAAGTCTTACCCGCGATCCTCCAACAGGGCTTTAAACTGGACAAATAACCTATGCTAAATTTCACACTCCATACCCCTACCAAGATTTTGTTTGGCGAAGGCCAGATTGCTGAATTAGGCAAAGAAATTCCTGCCGATGCCCGTATTCTCATCACCTACGGCGGCGGCAGCGTGAAGCACAATGGCGTGCTGGATCAGGTCTATCGCGCCTTAGAAGGTCGCAATGTCCGTGAGTTTTCCGGCATTGAGCCGAACCCGACTTACGAAACGCTGATGAAAGCCGTCGAGGTTGTCCGGGCGGAGAAGATTGACTTCCTGCTGGCGGTTGGCGGTGGCTCTGTGGTTGATGGCACGAAATTTGTCGCTGCCGCCGCAGATTATCAGGCCGCGCAAGACCCGTGGCATATTCTGCAAACCGGCGGCGCGGAAATCGATCGCGGCGTCGCAATGGCGGCCGTGCTCACCCTGCCAGCGACCGGTTCGGAATCCAACAACGGCGCGGTCATCACGCGTAAATCGACCAACGATAAACTCTCTTTCCGTTCACGCCACACGCAGCCGCTTTTCGCCGTGCTCGATCCGGTCGTGACGTATACCCTGCCCGCTCGCCAGATCGCGAATGGCGTAGTCGATGCCTTCGTTCATACCGTTGAGCAATACCTGACGTATTCCGTCGATGCCAAAGTACAGGATCGTTTTGCGGAAGGTTTACTGCTGACGCTGGTTGAAGAAGGCCCACGCGCGCTGGCTGAACCGGAGAACTACAAGGTCAGGGCCAACGTAATGTGGAGCGCGACCATGGCGTTGAACGGCCTGATTGGCGCAGGCGTGCCGCAGGACTGGTCAACTCACATGCTGGGACACGAATTAACGGCGCTGCACGGCCTTGACCATGCCCAAACGCTGGCTATCGTTCTGCCTGCCATGCTGACGGCAAGAAAAGCCCAGAAGCGCGACAAGCTGCTGCAATACGCCGAGCGCGTCTGGAACCTGCGTGACGGTAGCGAAGATCAGCGCATTGACGGCGCAATTGCCGCCACGCGTGATTTCTTCGAGAAGATGGGCGTGCCGACCCGCATGTCTGACTACCAGTTGGATGGCAGTTCTATCCCGACACTGGTCGCCAAACTCAGTGAGCACGGTCTGACTGCACTGGGTGAGCACCACGACATTACGCTGGAAGAAAGCCAGAAGATTTACGAAGCGGCGCGTTAAGCGCCTCTGCACCCAATCATTCGAGTGACAGGAGAAAAAGCTATCGTTTAAACCACGCCTATATCAGATGATATACCCTCAATGCTGTGTCTGTTAAAGGGAGCCAATCGGCTCCCTTTAACATCAGGCGACATATAGCCGACGAATTTTTCTACTAGAATGAAATCATATGCCTGTTCCTGCGAGGGATCACATTCCTCTATGTCTGTGATATGAACAGGTCGCCCATCCAGTTAACCCTATGATATTTTTATGGATTAACGGATATAAAAGGAGAATGAGATGACGCAACCGAAAGTTAAGCTGGCGGACGGCAATATCATGCCCCAGTTGGGCCTTGGTGTCTGGCGAGCAAGCAGTGAGGACACGGTGATCGCCGTGACTGAAGCATTGTCCATCGGTTATCGGGCGATCGATACCGCCGCGATTTATAAGAACGAGGAGGCCGTTGGTCAGGCACTGAGTTCCGCGAACCTGCCGCGTGAAGAGGTATTCATCACCACCAAGCTCTGGAATGGCGATCATACCGATCCCCAAAAAGCGCTGGAAGAGAGCCTGAGAAAACTTCGGTTAGATTATATCGATCTCTACCTGATTCACTGGCCGCTCCCGCAACAGAACACCTTCGTGGATGCCTGGCGCGGACTCATCAAACTCCAGGAACAGGGTCTGGCAAAAAGCATCGGCGTCAGTAATTTCCATATTCACCACCTACAGCGGTTAAAAGAAGAAACGGGCGTATTGCCGGTCATCGATCAGGTCGAGCTACACCCTCTTCTCCAGCAAAGACAGCTCCACGCCTGGAATGCTATCCACCATATCCAGACAGAATCCTGGAGCCCGCTGGCGCAAGGCGGCGAAGGCGTTTTCGACCATCCTATTATCCGGAAACTGGCGACAAAATACGGCAAAACGCCGGCACAGATCGTGATCCGCTGGCATCTGGACTGCGGGCTGGTGGTGATTCCTAAATCGGTCACGCCGTCGCGTATCAAGGAAAACTTCGAGGTGTTTGATTTCCGTCTGGATAAAGACGAGCTCAGTGAAATTGCCAAGCTGGACTGCGGGAAGCGTCTGGGGTCAGACCCTGACGAACCGAGAAACGACTAACCTACCTTCGATGCCAGCCTGTAGCGGGCTGGCATTTTTCTTCTCATCTAATCAGCAAACTGAATCTCATACACATCGCTACGGCAATGTGCTTCGCTGTATTCCAGCAGTTCACCCCGTTCGTTATAAACATGCAGTTCGCAATACAGCGCTGGAGCCTCCGCCGCAATACCAAGCAGCGCAGCGATTTCTGCCGTACAGGCAATCGCTTTGAAACGATAGCGTTTTTTGTCGGGCGTGATGCCACGCGCCATCCAATACTGATAGAGAGACTGCTCAAGCGCTTCGGGATCGGGTAGGAATTCTTGCGGTATCCAGGTGGTTTCCAGCGAAACGGGCTCGCCATTGCTGAGCCGGACGCGTCGCAGATAGGTGACGGCTTCGCCTTCCGGCAGAGACATTTTCGCAGCGATAGCGGCTGGAGGAACCTGTATTGCCTTTTCTAGCCAGAGACTGCCAGCGACGCCGCCTTGTTTCAGTACCAGCGCAGTGAACCCTTCATCCTCGGCGCTCAACGCGTAGTTAAGCCGTTGAGTCACGCGGGTTCCCACCCCCTGCTGGCGCACAATCAGCCCTTTTTCTTCCAGAAGTGACAGGGAACGGGAAACCGTTACGCGCGACAATCCCAACTGCTGCGCAATCAGTCTTTCGGCAGGTAAGAACTGGCCGGATAACGTCTTACGGCGGCCGATTTCTGATTCAAGCAACGACGCGAGCTGCATGTAGCGAGGCGCCGACGGCGCTCCAGCCAGCTGATCCCTGACCCAAAGCAGTAATTCCCGCATAGTGCAGCCCTTTTAGTGACGCAGCGTTCTGGCTGCGTACAGGTTAAAACAGAAAGTGAACCTGATTTCATAGCGAAACGAAACGCTCGGACGCTGACATTGTTGTAATAAAAAATGTTCTTTCAGCACGAATCAGACCCGAAACAGCGCGCGACGCAAAATGCAATTCACCCTTAATTAATAGCAACATCAATATATAAGATATCGTCCGCACGGCTTCGCATCTTTAATTTTGGTTTGTCTGAATAGAGGTGGATCACATTAAGAAACAGATAAATCTCGGAAGCGTTGCCGTCTGACGAGCGAGCAGTGCGTCAGACAGCAAGGCCGTTACCTTTGTCACAGCGGAGGGGTAACGCGGAGAAACTGGCAGGCTATAAGTTGGTTTACATCGCAGACTGTACAATGAGCTGTCCCGTCGAGCCGCGATCGGCCAGTTCCAGCGTCTGGCTGTAATACAGGAAGGGGAACGCCAGTGAGGAAGGCTGCGTGAAATAAACCAGCAGCTCGACATCGTTATCCACCCACACCGTATCTTTCCAGCCGCTGTCTTCCACCGCCGGTGGTCTACCATTCGCGCTGCGCACCAGGAACTTGACGCCCTGAATGTGGAAAGCCTGCGGCGTGTCGGCGTGGATAATCCAGCGCTCACAGCGGCCAAGCTGGGTTTGCACATCGGCACGCGTCATGTCCCACATCGCACCGTTGATGCCGGGCAGACTGTCACCCAGACGGAACTCACGCGTGCGGCTGATGCTGCCTTCAATGATGTTGTCGGCCAACAAACGCATCGGCAGATTATCCGTGACTAATGGCAACAGCCCCGTCGGCTTCAGCGTGAGTATTTGAGTCGAAATCAGGATGCTGGAAGGCTCAAACAGCCCGCGCAGACGATCCATAATCCCAGCCGACTCACCTGCCGTCAGCGTGACTTCTTCGCCTTGCGACATGTCGACCAGAATTTCGCGCCGTTCGCCGGGCGCGAGAGAAAGCTGGTTCACTGCCATCGGTGCCGGCAGCAACCCTTGATCGCTGGCGATCACATGCATCGCTCGCCCATCGCTCAACCGCATCACATAGCGCCGGGAGTTCGACGCGTTTAACAATCTCAGGCGAACCCAGCCACGGGACACTTCAACAAAGGGATTTTGCACGCCGTTGACGAGCAGCGAGTCACCGACAAATCCGCCGTTAGAGGGCGGGCTATAAATAGGGACACCAAAGTTATCCAGTCGTTTATCCTGAATAATCAATGGGAAATCATCAACACCGTAGTGGTTGGGAAGCGGCAGGGATTTACTGGCGCTGTCTTCCACCAGCCATAGCCCAGCCAACCCGTTATAGATATGCGGGGCCATGCGGTTTGGCGTGTTCGCATGATACCAGCAGGTCGCCGCGGGCTGACGAACGGGCAACACTGGTGACCAGTCGGTTCCTGGAGAGATGATGCGAGCCGCGCCGCCCATCAGCGGCCCCGGCACCTGCAATCCGCCGATCGTCATCGCGACAGGTTCATTCAGGCGGTTACTGTAAATCAGCTTAACGTCGTCGCCGTCGTAGACCCGCACCGTCGGCCCCAGATAATGGCCGTTGATTCCCCAAACGGATGTCTTACGGTCACCGGAGAATGCCCAATGGGCACGCTGCATGGTCAGAAAAAGAGGCTGGCCTCGGCGCGACTCCAGTAATGGCGGTATCGGCAATGCGCCGGGATTCCCACTGGCTTTGGCTGCCAGTGGCGTCATACCCGCACATAACGCAAGACCCGATGCCTGAATAAACTGACGTCGGCTGAGTGACATAATGACTCCGTAAATCCAATAAACCGTAAGCAAAGTTTATCTTCCGATTCGTTCTTGAATAGACAATCGGAAGAAATAATCGCGTAACTCGATGGGGTAAGTTTATTTTTTGTCTGCTGCTTCGCGCGCCGCCACTTCCGCATCCAGCTCCGCAATCTTGGCAGCCATCACATCATGGCAATGTGCAGCCAGCTCGCGAACCTGCTCTTTGGTATATGCGCGGGTATCGATGGGTGGCAACATTTCTACGATAACGAGTCCGTTATTCCAGCGGTTCAACTTCACCTTGTTGCTGGTCGTAGACACGCAAATCGGCACAATCGGCACGTCTGCGCTAATCGCAGCATGAAAAGCACCGGTTTTGAAAGGCAGCAGGCCGCGTCCACGGCTGCGCGTACCTTCGGGGAACATCCAGATAGACGTGTTGCGCTCTTTAATATGCTTCACGACCTGGGCAATGGTGCCATGCGCTTTAGCACGGTTTTCACGGTCAATCAGCAAGTTGCCCGTCAGCCAATAAAGCGGCCCGAAGAATGGGATCCACAGCAGGCTTTTCTTGCCCACGGTAACCGTACGCGGCTGGACCGCTCTGGAGACCGTGACCATATCGTAATTATTCTGATGATTCGCGATATAGATGCAGTTGCCGTAATGCGCGGCTTCTTCCGGTATCCGCATTTCTACTTTCAGGCCAAACACCGTGGACAAGCGTCCAAAAAGATGACCGAAGGTCGCCACATGACGGGGATTTCTAGGGCTGAACAGGCAGTAAAACAAGCCAAAAACACAGACCAAAATCGAAAATATAACGACAATAAAAAAACGCAAAATGGATAACATAGCAACCTCATTAGCCGACAGCCGCCGCTAGTATAGCGATTTCGCGCTAAAACACACGGTGATTCAATTTGCTGCAAGATGGCAACCGGAAACTAAAGAAAGGCGGTATAACACCGCCTTTCTCAACATACACATGACAATATGGAGGAATTATTCTTCGCTGCTGCCGGTGCTAATCTGCTGTGGTGCATCCACCTCAATTCGGTCGATGCGCTGTAGCCCACGCAGCAATGTGCCTTTCCGCCCGCGCTCCCCTTGATACTTCTGAAGCTCGTTTGGACGCAGCACCAGCTTACGCTTACCGAAGTACAGCGTGACTGACGCCTGTGGTGGCAGAAGATACAGCCAAGTCAGACGGTCTTTGCCTTCCGCAAAATCAGCCGAGGAGATGGACACAATCTTGTTGCCTTTGCCTTTCGACAGCTGTGGCAGATCGGAGACAGGGAACAGCAGCATTCTGCCTGCGGCGGTGATCGCCATCAGCAGGTTATCGTCGCCTTTGATCTCGATCGGTGCCAGCGCCTTCGCGTTATCCGGCAGCGTAATAATCGCTTTACCCGCGCGGTTACGCGCCACCAGATCGTTGAAGGTACACACGAAGCCGTAGCCCGCATCGGATGCCATCAGCAGCGGCTGATCGTCTGCAGCCATCAGCACCTGTTCAATCGTCGCGCCCGGCGGCGGCGTGAGTTTGCCCGTCAGCGGCTCACCCTGACCGCGTGCAGAAGGCAGTGTGATCGGATCCAGCGCATAGCTACGCCCGGTGGAGTCAATGAACACCACGGGCTGATTGCTCTTACCTTTCGCGGCAGCGCGGAAGCTATCGCCCGCTTTATAACTCAGTCCGGCAGGATCGATGTCATGCCCTTTCGCACTGCGTACCCAGCCCATTTCCGACAGCACAATGGTAACGGGTTCGGACGGCACAAAGTCGTGCTCGCTCATCGCTTTCGCTTCGCCACGCTCACGCAGCGGCGAACGACGTTCGTCACCATAGGCTTGCGCATCGGACTGAATTTCTTTCTTAATCAAGTTGCTGAGCTTACGGTCTGACGCCAGCAGCGCTTGAAGCTGATCGCGCTCTTTTGCCAGATCGTCCTGCTCACCGCGGATTTTCATCTCTTCCAGCTTGGCCAAATGACGTAATTTCAGCTCCAGGATCGCTTCAGCCTGTGTTTCACTCAGGCTGAACTGACGCATCAGAACGGGCTTCGGCTCATCTTCCGTACGGATGATATGAATGACTTCATCGATATTCAGGAACGCGATCAGCAAGCCTTCAAGGATATGCAGGCGCTTGAGCACTTTTTCCAGACGGTAGTTCAGACGGCGGCATACGGTGTCGCGACGGAAGACCAGCCATTCGCTCAGGATCTCGACCAGCCCTTTCACGCTAGGACGACCATCCAGACCGATCATGTTCATGTTAACGCGATAGCTTTTTTCCAGATCGGTCGTGGCGAACAGATGGTTCATCACCTGATCCATATCGATCCGGTTCGAGCGTGGCACCAGCACCAGACGGGTTGGATTCTCGTGATCGGATTCATCACGCAGGTCTTCGACCATCGGCAGCTTCTTCGCACGCATCTGGCTGGCAATCTGCTCCAGCACTTTGGCACCGGAAACCTGATGTGGCAGCGCGGTAATCACAACATCACCGTCTTCTTTCTTCCACACCGCGCGCATACGCACGGAACCACGGCCATTCTGGTAGAGTTTGCGCACTTCATCACGTGGCGTGATGATTTCGGCTTCTGTCGGGAAATCTGGCCCTTGAACATGCTGCAATAACTCTTCCAGCGAGGCCTTCGGGTTTTCCAGCAGCATCACTGCGGCAGCAGCGACTTCACGCACGTTATGCGGCGGTATATCTGTTGCCATCCCGACGGCGATCCCGGTGGTGCCGTTCAGCAGAATATTCGGCAGACGCGCAGGCAGCATCTTCGGCTCTTGCATCGTGCCATCAAAGTTCGGGGTGTAATCGACCGTGCCCTGCCCGAGCTCGGACAGCAGCAGTTCCGCATATTTGGACAGCCGCGATTCGGTATAACGCATGGCGGCGAAGGATTTCGGATCGTCCGGCGCACCCCAGTTCCCTTGACCATCCACCAGCGGATAGCGATAAGAGAACGGCTGCGCCATCAGCACCATCGCTTCATAGCAGGCGCTGTCGCCGTGCGGGTGGTATTTACCCAACACGTCACCCACGGTACGGGCGGATTTTTTAAACTTGGCGCTGGCATTCAGTCCCAGCTCGGACATCGCATACACGATGCGACGCTGCACAGGCTTCAGGCCATCGCCAATGAACGGCAATGCCCTGTCCATGATGACGTACATGGAATAATTTAGGTATGCATTTTCGGTAAACGTGCGCAGCGCAAGGCTTTCTGCGCCGTCATGAGTCATCTCACTCATTTATCTCACTTCCCTCACATCGCGGCGCGATGGTTACGCTTTCCGGCACGCCATAGCGGCGGTATGTTTGGCGGGAATAGTACCTTATCTGATGAGGTGATGTCACAGGGAACCATTCGTAGCCAATCACGCCACAGGGAACCCGGTCGTCTCAGGAAAATCACACCGGAAGATTATCGGTGTGAATACGATAGTTGCCGGAGAAGGTGGCTAGCGGTAGCGATGAACGCTCGGGTGATCGGCGGTAATCGTTTCGCCATAGATGGAAATTGACGGCTCGTCGGGCCGCAGCATCGGTTTCCCCTTACGGCCAAGCAGAATGCGTTCAACGGCAGCACCGAAAGACGCCCCTTCAAACCAGAATGCCTCATGTATAAAGCTCATCCCGTAGCAGGCTCCCGCGTTATCCATCAGCAGAGCGCCGTGCGCATGATGGGTTTCGCCGACAAGAATCAACGTCGAGCCCAGAATGCCTTGCCACTCAATCAGCGTTTCATCCTGCTGCAAATCCTCGCTGCCGCCAAAAGCGATATCGCCGCTGGCACACTCTTCTCCTGCACCGCACTGCCCGACCGTCAGCCCGCCGAACGCGTGCAGGATAGCGAAGGCCGGATGATGCTCTGGCACAAACGGCGGAACTGATTGCGCTTCAGCACGCGGCCAGCCTGCCGCGTGAAACAGTGGAAGAACAGATTTGGGGATTTCAATCAACATCGTTAGTCATCTCACAGCAGCAGCTAAGGAAAAAGTCAGCGTTAATGCATGCTTTGATAGCACACATATCGTTTCATTAAGAATTATTCATCATCGTTGCAACATCAGATGATAATGCTTAGCATATTGATAATAATTATCATTACCACATGATAATTAATGTTATTCGCCGTTTTGCATTTCCCTTGCAGACGTTAGCAACCAGCACGCCATGTTTCCCCAACGCCGCTGGCCAGAACAACCTTATAGCAGAGTATCATTATGTTAATTAACAAGAATTTAAATAAAATTCTTCTCACCGGCATCTTGACTGGCGTCGCGCTGAACAGCATGGCAGCGGATAGCACCACAGGCAACAACGCACTCAACGTGAAGAACCAAGACGATTCGGCGGCGAAAACGGGACAGACTGACGATGTGATGACGGTTCACTCGCCAAAAGTCGAGAAAAAAGCCGGTTCAAGCACGACGCTGACTGCCGCAGATATGCAAAGAGAAGGCGGCAACAATTTCGGCACGATCATGCGCTATCAACCTTTGGTGAGCGCAACCGGATCCAGCGGCGGCAGTAATACAGGGAAAAGCGGCTTCGACCGCGGCGGTTACACGGGCTATAACATTCGCGGCATTGAAAGTAACCGTGTTGCGATCGATACCGATGGCATCGCCCTGCCCAACGCCACGGGCCGCAGCTACGCCAGCCGTGCCGGATTCAACACCTTCGGGATGGGACGCGACTATATTGATCCTTATATCTACAGCAGCGTCGATATTGAGTCGGGCGTCACCTCCGCAGAAAATACGGTCAACGCACTCGGGGGCAGCGTCTCCTTTCGGCCAAAATCTGCCGATGACTATCTGAAAGCAGGCAAGCAGGACTACTTCGGTTTTCAGAGCGACTACGATTCCGCCAACCATGGTTGGCACAATGGCATCACCGCCGCAGGCGGTGATGACGACCTGCGCGGTGTGCTCGTATTTAGCCGCCGTGACGGCCAGCAAACACGTAATAACAGCGACGAGATCGCCGCTTACCCCGCCAACTGGCACTCTAACGCCATTTTAGCGTCCGGTATTTGGCAGGCTAACGACGAGCATCAGCTCACCGGTACACTGGATTACTACCATAAAACCAACCACACCCATTATGACTACTGGGGTAGTTTGCCAAGCGGCAACAATACTATTTACGGCACAGCGCAACAGAGCAGCCAGACACGCCGTTGGACCGCCAGCCTGAAAGATCGCTGGATGCCGGTTAACAACACGCTGGTCGATTTGGTTGATAGCCGCATTTACTTCCAAAACAGCGAATCACACGACAATACCTGGCTGCCCGCAACCACAGGGATGGCGGCGGCAGATAGCCACCGGGTCTATTCCGACTACAATGTCACCACCTATGGATTCGATACCCATATGGTGAAAAGCTGGGATCGCCACGAGTTCAACTGGGGCCTTAACGCCAGCCAAAGCAAAACAGAGCGTCCGTTCAGGCAGTCGCCTAACCAAACGGGTGCCAACAACATCATGCAGCCGGAAGCCGATAGCAACAGCTATACCGTTGGCGGCTTTGTGCAGGATACCGCTACGTGGGATCTGGCGGGGCACGCCTTCTCGGTTGTCCCTGCAGTGCGCGCCATTCACCAGCGTACCAAACCAACCAATACGGTTCGCCTGAGCGGTGACGGCAGTGTCATCAGTGAATCCGATGTCAACAGACTGTACGGCAAAGCCAACAGCGATACGCAAGTCCTGCCGTCGCTGAGCTTCCTTTACGACATCACGCCGACGCTGACGACCTATGTGCAGTACCGCCGTGGCGCACAGTTCCCGGATGCCAGCCAGCTTTATGGCAGCACCAACCTTAACGCCAACTTTGCTAACGCTTTCGGACCGTTCCAGTACGCCTTTATCGGCAATAGCGACCTCAAAACGGAAACCAGTAACAACGTCGAGTGGGGATTAAAAGGCGAAGCGACGGAGGGGATCACCTTCCGTACCGCGCTATTCTACAACACGTATAAGAACTTTATCGCCAACACCCGCTATCGCCGTAGCACTAACCCCGATAAATTCACCAATGTGCCAAGTAATATCCATACGATATTCCAAGCAGAAAACCGCGATAAGGCTTATATCTACGGCGGCGAAGTCAGCAGCAAAATACAGCTAGGCACCTGGTTCCCAGCGGTTGATGGGCTCAGCACCACGCTGGCGTTTGGCTACACCAAAGGCCAATCGCAATCGCGCTACCTCGGCGACCGCTATGTCGATCTCGACAGCGTCGCGCCAATGAAAGCCGTGATAGGTATCGCCTACGACGATCCTGCTCAGCGCTACGGTGCCGCCCTGACGTCGACCTTCCAGAAAGGGAAGCAGGCGAAGGATACCAGCCGCGAAAGCTATACCAATGCTGGCAACGCGATCGCCACCTCGAATACCGAATATATGCGGATTCCTGGCTACGGCATGGTTGACCTAACCGCCTACTATCGCATCAGCAAGAACGTGAAAGTCAACGGTGGCGTGTATAACCTGACTGACCGTAAATATTGGGATTATCTCAGCAGCCGTCAGATTGAAACCAACGATCGGCAGGGACAGTATGATCGCGCCCTCTCCGTACAACCTGGTCGTTCCTTCCAGTTGGGTGTGAACGTGGATTTCTAATCCGCATCACTCACGCTGTCATTTAACAGGTGATGCCTCATTCGGCATCGCCACCATTCAGGCAAGAATGCGCACCGCGGCTTTCTTGCCTTTTTATTTTCCTCTACACGCTCTTCCCACCACGCCCCATTTAATTACGCCAACATCGTTATTTTCACAGCATTAAATAATGAATATGCCGATAAAAATGTCGAACTTAAATAACGTGATCGCGATCTCAATCACTATTCAGCCAGCGCCATGTTTTAATTTTGTCCTATTCAGCGGACAGCATTTAGTATTGTCCCTATCGGCTATCGCGACTAGATTCATTACTACAGCGCCCTATTTAAATAAACCGAAAGAGAAAATAAAACAGGAAATTATTTAGAAAAAGTTATCAATTCGATAAGCATCAGAAAATCTAAAGACAAATGAGGGTAATATGATGCAGCCACTCACCTCCCGTCAGAACCGTTTATTGAAATATCTGTTACAACACCAGGGATATGTAACGGTTAGAGATATTGCACATTACCTGGATGTGTCGGAAAAAACCGTCTATCGTGATATGCAATTTGTTGAAGCCTTCCTTTCTGTCTGGAATATTTATCCAGACAAAAAGGTCGGTGCGGGAATCATGTTAACGACGGATGACGACCGACACCTGGCGTTGCTGGAACAGCAAATTGTCGTGGACGATGGGGACACCGATGCCCTAATCAACAATGCTCGCCGCGTCAAAATTGCCTCGCAGCTGTTAAGCGATACGCCTCATGAAACGTCCATCAGTAAGCTGTCTGAGCGCTATTTTATCAGCAGCGCCTCTATCGTTAACGATCTGAAAATCATCGAAAGCTGGCTACATCCGCTGGGGTTGTCGCTGGTGCGCAGCCAGAGCGGTACGCACATTGAAGGCAGTGAGAATCAGGTGCGTCAGGCGATGGCCTCGCTCATTAATGACGTGATGCACCATAAAGAACCCGGCCCGCTTAGCCATTCTCGTCTCGACCCCGGCAGCTATAAGGCGCTGATTAATTATTTCGGTGAAGAAGACGTATCCTTCGTCGAATCGCTGTTACAAGGCATGGAGCGGCAGCTTTCTTATCCGCTCGGCGAGCCTTATTACATCAACATTTTCACCCATACCTTAATTATGATGCACCGCATTGCGCAGGGAAAAGCATTAATGATGGCGGAAGAATCGGTGCATCAGCAGGTTGATAATCGCATCTTCTCTATCGCTCAAAATATGGTGAGCCAAATAGAACAACGCGTCGAGAGCACGCTGCCTTCGGATGAAGTCTGGTTCATTTATCAATATATTATTTCTTCGGGCATTGTGATGGAGGAGCGGGAAAATAACCAACTGCTGCGTTATCAATTCTCTAACGGTGAATCACGCAGAATCACACGCGCCTTGACGCAGATATTTTCTGATTTAATCAATATCGACCTGCGCACGGATAAGTTACTACATGAAGGGCTACTTATTCACATCAAGCCATTGCTGAACCGCTTAAAGTACCAAATACATATTCGCAACCCGTTATTAGACGATATCAAAAGCGAGTTTGTCGATATTTATGAAATGACGCAGCAAGCCATGAGCGAAGTCTGTCAGCGGTTTCAATTAAAATCGGTCGCTGAGGATGAAGTCGGCTATTTGACCATTCATTTTCAAGCCGCGCTGGAACGACAAATTGCGCATAAACGTATTCTGGTGGTGTGTTCCAGCGGCGTCGGAACGTCACACCTGTTGAAAAACCGTATTCTGCGCGCGTTTCCTGACTGGATTATTGTTGGCGTGATCTCTGCCAGTAATATGCAGGCATTTTGCCAACAGGAAGAGATTGAGCTGATTATTTCCACGATTCATCTGGAAGAGCAACACATTCCCGTCGTCTATGTTTCCGCCTTTTTTAATGACGATGACATTAAGCGTGTTACCGAAAAAGTTATCGCTAATCAATTGCATCAGGCCGTCCCTCACTGATTATCGGCCGAACATTAATTTTTTAATTTTATAGATGAGGTGTGATCAATGGATATCAATAAAATACTGAATGCAAACCGCGTGAAGTTAAACATGTCCGCAACCAATAAAGACGAAGCCATTAATGAATTAACCGAGTTGCTGTATGCCGATGGGGCCATTACCAATAAGCAGGATTTTATTCACGATGTCTGGTTACGCGAAGCGGAAGGATCGACTGGTTTTGAAAACCATATCGCGATCCCTCATGGGAAATCCTCCGCCGTCAAACAGACCACGCTCGCGATTGGCCGCACCCGTCAGGATATTCCCTGGGAGACGCTGGACGGCAGCCAGGTTCGCTGCATTATTCTTTTTGCCGTGCGTCTGGAAGATCAGAACACGACACATATTCGCCTGCTGTCTCAGGTTGCCAGTGCACTGGCCGACGATGAGGTGATTGCTCAACTGCTCGACGAATCCGATCCCCATAAAATTATTCGGCTGTTTAGTCAGTATGCAGAAACAGCTCCCGTCACTCCGACATAAGACGAGGCTCAAAATGAATATTGTTTGTGTTGCCGCCTGCACGGCCGGTATTGCGCATACCTATATCGCACGCGAGAAACTCATTAAGGGTGCGAACGCCTTAAATTACGCCATTAAAGTGGAAACCCAAGGCACCATTGGCACTGAAAATGAATTAACGCCCGAGGAGATAGCCGCAGCCGATGTCGTTATTCTGGCCATCGATATCAAAATAACAGGCGAAGAACGATTTAAGGGTAAACCCGTCGTTCGAGTAAAAACGGAGGTCGTTATTAAATCTCCCATTAAATTTCTGGAAAAAGTCGCTAGTTCTTTAGCGGGTGCCTGAATAGCTCATTTTTCGGGGTAATCATAATGAACACCAGAAAAATCACTGTTGGACAGGAAATAAAACGGCATCTCCTTACCGGTATTTCCTGGATGATTCCGCTGATTGTCGCCGCCGGGATCTGTATTGCACTCGGTCAGGTTATCGGCGGCCCGGATGTCGGTAAGCAAACCGGCAGCATTGCGTGGATGCTCAACCAGATCGGCGGCTGGGGTATGGGGCTGATTGTGCCGCTCATCAGCGCCGCCATCGCTTACTCCATTGCCGACCGCCCCGGCTTCGCTCCCGGCCTGATCGTGGGCTTTATCTGCGGCCAGATTCAAACCGGGTTTATCGGCGGTATTCTCGGCGGCTTCTTAGTCGGCTACACCGTGCTGCTGCTGCGTCGCTACATCAAACTGCCCACCTCGATGCAGGGTCTAATGCCCGTCATGATCCTGCCGCTGCTCAGCACCATTATCGCCGGGCTGCTGATGATGACGTTTATCGGCCAGCCCATCGTCTGGCTACAAAAAACGCTGATTCATCTGCTGGAATCCATGCAGGGCGGCTCGAAATTCCTGATGGGGGCGATTTTGGGGGCGATGGCAACCTTCGATTTCGGCGGGCCGGTGAACAAAACGATGTCGCTCTTCGCAGACGGCATGCTGGTCGATGGCATCTACGGGCCGGAAGCCGTCAAGTTTGTCGGTTCAATGATTCCGCCTTTCGGCATCACGCTGTCCTTCCTGCTGACCCGCTACAAATACACCCGCGCTGAAAAAGAGGCGCTGAAAGCCGCCTTCCCGATGGGGATCTGCATGATTACCGAAGGGGTGATCCCGATTGCCGCACGCGACCTGTTCAGAGTGGTTGCCAGCTGCGTCGTCGCCTCCGCCATTGCGGGCGGGCTCATCATGGTCTGGGGCGTAGAGGCTCCCGTACCACACGGCGGCATGTTTGTGGTTCCGCTGTTTACCAAACCGCTGATGTTCTGTCTGGCGCTCGGTATCGGCACGGTCATCTGCGGCGTGATGCTGTCGCTGATTAAGAAACGCGTCACGCAGGCAGATGAAGAGTTCGACGACGTTGACGACAGCAGCGTGCGTGACGAAGACATTAAATTCACCCTCGAATAACAGGAGCCGCCATGTATGCCGCAATGAAAGCCCTCATTGATGACGCGTATCAACAGCAGTATGCCGTGCTCGCCATCAACTGTTTCAATCTGGAGACCGCCCGTGCGGCGATTGCCGCCGCCGAGCAACAGCGTGCGCCGCTGATTCTTAATGTGTATCAGGGTCACTCCGCACACTTTCCGCCGCATCTCGCGGTGCCGCTGGTCAACGCGTTGGCCGAGCAGGCCACCGTTCCGGTGGCACTCAGTCTGGATCACGGCACGGCATTCAGCCTGATTGGGCAGGCGTTCCGCGCCGGTTTTACCGGGCTAATGATCGATGCCTCCAGCCACCCGCTGGCAGAAAACATCCTGCGCACCCAGCAGGTGGTGACCATCGCCGCAACCGCGGGCGTCTGCGTGGAAGGCGAGCTTGGACATATCGCCGACGCACCCGTCTACGACCAAGAGGATGCCGCGGTGAAAATGACGCAGGTGGAAGACGTCGTTCCCTTTATCCACCAAACCGGTATCGACCTGCTTGCCGTGTCGGTCGGCACCGCTCACGGCATTTATCCACCGGGGGTGACGCCACAGATTGATTTTGAGCGTCTCGAAGCCCTGCATCAGGCATCGACCGTGCCGTTGGCGCTGCACGGCGGTAGCGGCACCAAGGCCGACGATATTCGCCGCGTCAGCCGCCACGGCGTCGCCAAAATCAACGTCGGCGCGGCCGTTTTTGAGGCCGGCAAAACCGCGTTGCAGCAGGCGCTGCATCAACACCCAACGACAGAGCTGTCCGACCTGCTGGCAACGATGGAATCCGCCTGCCGCGATGTGGTCGCCGATTACCTCAGTTGGTCAGGTTCCGCCAACCAAGCCTGATCGTTCGCCCTTTACCGACTTTCGCCATCAGTGGTTTTCCACTGGTACAGGAACGCTTTGCCCTTTATCCGACACAGGAGAGACATAACATGTTGATTTCAATGACCGACATCCTAAAACCCACGCGTGAACATCGCTTCGCTATCGGCGCCTTTAACGTGGCCGACAGCTGCTTTATCCGCGCTGTGGTGGAAGAAGCCGAAGCAACGAATACTCCAGCCATTATCTCTATCCACCCGAGCGAGCTGGAATTCGTGACCGATGAATTCTTCGCCTATGTGCGGGAAAGAACGCTGCGCAGCCCAGTGCCGTTTGTCATTCACCTCGATCATGGTGCGTCGATCGCACACGTTCTGCGCGCTATTCAGTGCGGGTTTACCTCCGTGATGATCGACGGCTCGCTGCTGCCTTATGAGGAGAACGTGGCGCTCACGACCGAAGTGGTGAAGCTGGCGCATGCCGTTGGCGTTTCAGTGGAGGGGGAATTAGGTACGATTGGCGATACCGGCACCACGATAGAAGGCGGCGTGAGCAAAGTAATCTACACCGACCCCGAGCAGGCGGAAGATTTCGTCAACCGGACCGGCGTTGATACGTTAGCCGTCGCCATCGGCACCGCGCACGGCATCTATCCCAAAGACCTGAAGCCAGAGCTGCAAATGCATATCCTGCGGGATATCTCGCAGCGGGTGTCGATCCCACTCGTCCTGCACGGCGGCTCAGCCAACCCAGACGCCGAAATTGCCGAAGCGGTGACGCTTGGCGTGGGCAAAATCAATATCTCCAGCGACATGAAATTCGCCTATTTCCAGAAAGCGCGGGAAATCCTCAGTCGTGAAACCTGGTGGGATCCTAATGCCATCTACCCGGAACCGATTAACGCGGCAAAAGAGGTGATTCGCTACAAAATGGCGCTCTTCGGCTCAATAGGAAAAGCCGATTTATATTGATTAGCTAAACGCGCAGAACAAGGCAAGGGAAGGATTCTCTTGCCTTTTTACCCCACCCACATTATTTCAATATGACGTCCACCGACTTCTGATTGTTGATATTCAGTCAATAGTGTTATGCGCTAGCGCACATTTTTCTGCACTGCTCTCTGCTCTAGACTACGCCCAACATCTTCGTTGATAACCGATTCGAGAACAGACCTATGCAGAACATTTTGCTGATTAACGCGGGCAAATCATTCGCTCACTCCAAAGGTGAGTTGAACCAAACCCTTACCGATGTCGCCGCCAGTTTCCTGCGCGATAAAGGTCACGACGTCCGCGTGACGGTCGTGGACAACGGCTATGATATTGAACAGGAAATTCAGAACTACCTGTGGGCGGACACCATCATTTACCAGATGCCCGGATGGTGGATGGATACGCCGTGGATCCTGAAGAAATACATCGATGAGGTGTTTACCGCCGGTCACGGTTCGCTTTATGCCAGCGATGGCCGCAGCCGTTCAGATGCCAGCAAGAAGTACGGTTCAGGCGGGCTGTTACAAGGCCGCAAGTACATGCTGTCTCTGACGTGGAATGCGCCGCTAGAGGCCTTCAACGATCCCGAACAGTTCTTCCACGGTGTGGGCGTGGATGGCGTGTATCTGCCGTTCCATAAAGCGAACCAGTTCATCGGGTTATCCCCACTGCCGACCTTCATCTGCAATGATGTGATGAAAGAACCGGACGTCCCCACTTATCTTGCGAATTACCGCCAGCATCTGGACGAACACTTTTCCTGATCGGCGTTTTCCCCGACTCTCTACCGCTGTGGGTCACGCCTCACAGCGGATTTTCCGTGAGTTGTTCGCTCATAAAATCGAGAAAGCAGGTAATACGCGCCGCTAGCTGACTATTGCGATAATACACCGCGTAAACCGGCAGGCTGGCGTCCACCGTCTCTTCGGTGAGGATCGGCACCAGTCGCCCCGCCGCCAAATCGTCCCGAATCAGGAAGTTGGACATGCGCACAATCCCTTCGCCCCGTAGCGCCAACTGACGCAATATCTCACCATTTGATGCCGACAATGTAGGCATGATGGGATAGAAATCTTGAAGCCCGTGCCGCAGCGGCCAGTGATTCAGGGACTCCGACTGAGTAAACCCCAGACAACGATGATTGGCCAATGACTCGACCGTCGCAGGTGTTCCATACTGTTCCAGATAGTCAGGGCTGGCGACGATTCGCAGCTTGCTTGCGCCGAGCGATCGGGCATGAATGGTGGAGTCTTTGAGCGTGCCAATGCGAATGGCGATATCGGTATGCTGTTCAAGCAAATCAATAATGAAATCATCGGTATTGAGTTCAAGAACGATCTTGGGATAACGGCGGCAAAATTCCGGCACCAGCGGCACAATCACATGCTGCATAAATGCCGAACCTGAATTAATCCGCAGCCGTCCGCTCGGTTGCTCATGCCGCAGCAGCACCTGCTCTTCAGCATGTTCCACCGCGTGAATCACGCCACGGGCGTGCTCAAGAAACATCATGCCCTCTTCAGAAAGCGAGAGGCGTCGCGTGGTGCGATGCAACAGCGTCGTCCCCAGCTTGTCCTCCAGACGCCGCAGCGCCCGGCTGATGCCCGACGTGGTTTGCCCAAGCTGCTCCGCTGCCGCCGTGATCGAACCGGTGTCGATCACCACCACAAAAGCCTGAAGTTCCTCAAGCGTGACTTTCATAAGCGCGTACACCTGCCGTCGATTCGGTATTCACCAAACGTTATCGTGTACTCGCATCATACCGCAGCCACCAGTAAATGACCGCCACCGCCTGAACATCGTCCTGCCGAGCGGCTTATCCACCTCGGCAAGATGAAACAGGATAAAGATCGCGTTAGGCGTTAGATCCGCCATCCACCGTGATCCCGGTTCCCGTAATCTGCCGGGCTGCCGGACTCGCCAGAAACGCGACGGCTGCCGCAATGTCTTCAGGCTTGCCATAATGGCCCAGAGCGATCGACGAACGCTGCGCCTCTGAATACTCGCCGTCAGCCGGGTTCATATCGGTATCGGTTGACCCCGGATGCACCAGATTCACGGTGATGCCATTCGGCCCCAGCTCACGCGCCAGCCCGCGGGTGAAAGACAGTAGCGCCGATTTAGACATCGCGTAGACCGACATGCCCGGCATCGGAACACGCTCGGCGACACTCGATCCTATCGAGATAATACGACCGCCCTGACCTAAATGCGGGATCGCCGCTTGCGATGCCAGCAACACGGCACGCACATTCACGTTCAGCGTGTCGTCAATATCCGCCAGGCTCAGCTGAGACAGCATGCCGCCGCGGGCAATTCCGGCGTTATTGACGAGAATATCCAGACCGCCCAGCGCGTCTGCTGCCTCATTCACCGAGCGCACAACGGCTTCGGCGTCCGCGCTGTCGGCCTTTATCGCAAAGGCGCGACGGCCTTTGGCTTCAATCGCCCGCACTACCTCCAATGCCCGTGCCTCAGAGTTCTGGTAGGTGATCGCCACATCTGCGCCTTTTTCCGCCAGTTCAAGCGCAATGGCCGCACCAATGCCGCGAGATGCGCCAGTCACCAGCGCTTTTTTACCTGCAAGTTCGGTCATCGTTTACCCTATTTTGTAGTGATTGATATATAATGTTATAAACGCCCTCTGGGTAACCGTCAATCCATTTATGTAACGAACGATGCAGAATTCATTTACTCCTAAAAACGTAGCAACGGAACGTCCTGCCAAAGGGCGACCACGGGCGTTCGATCGCGAAAAAGCACTGGAAAAGGCAACACACCTTTTCTGGCACAAGGGCTTTTCCGCTACCTCGATGTCAGATCTCACTGCCGCCATGGGGATCGGATCGCCCAGCCTATATGCCGCGTTTGGGTCGAAAGAGGAGCTGTACGCCGAAGCGCTTCGCTACTATGCCGAACACTACGGCCCACGCGTCTGGGCGGGTTTCGAGAGCGCCCGGACGGCCCGTGATGCCGTTCAAGCCTACCTGATGGATTCAGCCGCAGCGCTTACCGGAGCAAACGGTTCAGACGATCCTCCCGGCTGTATGCTGGTGCTGTCCGCCGTCGGCGAAGAGGGGAATTCTACCCTTGGCGCTATCGTGCGGGACGCGCGCGCGCAGGCGCTGAAAAAGCTAGAAACACGCTTTGCACAAGCGGTTTCCGAGGGGGAATTGGACGCCGCGCTGAACGTTAACGGACTGGCGCGCTATGTTCTCGCGATACAGGGCGGAATGGTGCTGCAATCACGCGATGGCACCAGCCGCGCAGAGCTGGAGAATATCGTTCAATACGCCCTGTCAGGATGGGATGCGCAGACGACGAAAGGTTGAAAAGCCAGAAGTTGAAAATTGGTTATTGAAAATTAGCTGCTGCAAACCGATCGTTGAAAATGCCGCGCCGTCGATATGGTGTTTTTCGTTGCCCCTACCACGGAGATCGCCTTAGTGGGCGGCAACGCCATAGCGGTATCATTCAATTTCGACGCAATACATTCAAAGGCCACACATAAATATGTGGCCTGAATCAGGAGATCTATGATTTAACAAGAAAAAACCAGTGATGTTCTCACTAATTTTCATCATGAAGGGATGCTCAACTCGTACGGTTATAAACCCGCACTATACCTTTTCGCATTTCTAGCGCTGCCATTTCGGTTTTGGTGGGACATAGGATAACGCTTTCTGGAGAAGGTCTTCGGGGTCATGTGAAACAATCAGCATTTCAGAGTACTCTTGCTTCATAAAACCCTTGCTGATCATCTTGTCAATGAAGGCTAACAAGTCATCGTAATAGCCATTTATATTAAGAAACGCACAGGGCTTATTGTGTAAACCAAGTTGCGCCCATGTCCAAGCTTCAAAAATCTCCTCTAACGTACCCGCTCCCCCTGGTAAAGCGATAAAGATATCAGCATGCTCTGCCATTGATGACTTTCTGGCATGCATATCTTTAACAACTTTAAGCTCATGTACTTCGCGATGGGCCAGCTCATGATCGACTAAAGATTGAGGCATAATCCCGATAACATGGACGCCTGAAGATATCGCAGCGTCAGCGAGTGTCCCCATCAATCCGACTCGTCCACCACCATAAACCAGGTCAACCTTTTCTCGCGCCATTGCTAAAGCCAAGCTTTCAGTTTTTCTTACATATTCAGGATCTGTTCCGTGACTGGAACCGCAGAAAACAGCTGCACGCATATTCAACCTTATTCCATAGTAATTATAATTCTGCTAACTAAAAGCATTTACTCGCATACCAAATGTATTATGCTTCATATATCAACTAGCTTTTAGATTAACGCATAATACTCCAGCTAAAACTAATAATACGCCCACGAGTCGCATGGGTGCAATCTCTCGTATAGGTAAGCCAAGAAGCCCAAATTTATCTAATAATAAAGACATTGATATCTGTCCAAAAATAACAAGAGAAATCATGGCCGCTATTCCTAATCTGGGAGCAAGGAATGTCGTGCCAAAAACGAAAAATGCGCCCAAAACTCCACCAGATAGCAACCCTATGTTGCAATGGCGTAATTGAATCAGCTGATTAAAACGTTCTCCCGATGCCGCACACAGGAAGAAAAGGCATAGCGTGCCAACAATAAATGAAATTAATGCGGCAAGCATGGTACTACCACCCAGTATCGATTTCAGTTGATTATTGACTGCAGATTGAGTCGCTATAGCAATACCCACGCTTACAGCTAAAAAATAATAAATAAAGCTCAAGGAAGCTCCTGCTAATTATGTTAGATATCTATTTAATCTTCTCCTATCTCGCTGAATTTTAAATAATATATCTAACAATACACCTGGAAAGATGAGTGAAGCCAGTACTTAGCAATCTTGTCAGGAAAAAAGATACCAACCGAGTATGCTCCCTATTGGCAACACGACTTTTTAGAATCCTTCTAATCTAATCTGGTTAGATGAATAGTTAGCATTACCTGTATCCAATCGTCCCCCAACTATCGCCGGGCGAAATTATTAAAATTAGATATAGTAAGTTCCGGATTTCTTTTTCAGGATATCAGCGCTTAGCCCCATATTTATTGAGGTAGATCTGGATAGCATCGATTTTCTCTTGCTCCTGACCATATTTCTGCAAACAACTGATCACGTGCTGAATGGTGGTGATAGAAAAAATATTCAGATCCAAGCGTTCCATAGCAGCTTGTAACGCTGAATTTTCCGTATCCAGAGCACATTCCTGACGATCTAACGCAACAAGATATGCCAGGGGATGCCCGCCTTGCGAACGGATGATCTCTATTGTGTCATCGATTGTCATTCCAGAGGTTATAACGTCGTCAACGATCATTACACTGGCGTTTGACAACGACTCGCCAACCAGAAGACCACCATCACCATATGACTTCACTTCTTTTCTATTAAAAGAATACTTAACTTCATAATCGAAATCACGTTGCAAAGCCAAAGCCGTCGCCACACCCAGCGGTATACCTTTATATGCTGGTCCAAAAATTATATCGGGACTTAAGCCATTCTCTATAATGAAGCGTGCATAGAAATGTGCTGTTTTATTTAATAAGCTAGCACTTGATAACTTTCCAAAGTTGAAAAAATAAGGACTAATTCTAGATGACTTAAGTTTAAACTCACCAAATTCTATTACCTGACTATCAATTAAAAATTTCGCAAACTCATCCTGAGTGTTTTTCATAATATGAACCTATTGCTTGGCTAATTGTTTCGAACCCATCTTGCCTCATAAGACATTCAATTTCAGCTAGCATCTTCGGCAAAATGGCGGGACCTTCATATATAAAGGCGGTGTATATTTGGCAAAGACTTGCACCTAAACAAATGCGTCTATAAGCTTCCGCTCCACTATCAATGCCACCAGAAGCTATAATGGGCTTGCTGTAACCAATTACCTTAAAGACTCTCGTAAGCATATCACGCGCCCTTTCCTGTAACGGTTTACCAGACATCCCACCAGTTTGTAACATTGTAGGGACCGGTGAAAAGTTATGCCTGCTAACGGTTGTATTACTCACAATCAGGCCATCAACTAAAGAGCCAGCCAGATAAGTGAGCAAATTGGCTTCGTCATGCGATTCCATATCTGGAGATAACTTGATAAGGATCGGGCAATCTACCTTCTTCTCCAGCCTTAACCGATGTAATTTTTCTAACAACGGTTCAATAGTCTCAGCATGCTGTAAATCTCTTAACCCTGGGGTATTAGGCGAAGACAGGTTAATAGTTAAGTAGTCTGCATAATCTATAAGTCCCTCAGCAACACACATGAAATCGTCAAGATAGTCTACCGAATCCTTATTCTTTCCAAGATTCACACCTAAAATAACGTTTTTCTTATCTTCAATTAAGCGTTGTTGAGCATATAACATACCTTTAGAGTTAAAACCATAACGATTAATTATTGCGCCCATATCCTTTAATCGGAATAGACGTGGTCGAGGATTACCTGGCTGTGCTTTCGGCGTTATTGAACCAACTTCTACAAAACTAAAACCTAGTTTCCCCAGTGCATTATAAGCTTCGGCATCTTTATCAAATCCAGCCCCAATCCCCAAAGGGTGAACGAAGTTTTTATTCCATATTGTCTGAGAAACACCATCAGGTATAGCGATACTGTTTTTATATGAAAAACGGCTCAAGCTAAAAATTGCAAGATGATGCGCGGTTTCTGGTGGAAGTCGAAGTAACGTTTTTCGACAGAGTTCAAGAATCATTTTTCGGTTACCAGATTATCCTGAAATGCATCGAAACTGATTTTTATTTGATTCTTTAATTGTTCACCCGTCAGCAATTTTACATTTTTCTCCTCAAGCCAAGAATCATCATAAAACTGCTCAAGGTAATTCACGCCGGAATCTGGTGCAATCGCCATGACAGAATTAATCTCCGGAAGCTGTAAAGCCATCAATGCTGAGAATATAACAACGCCGGAAGAACCACCCAACATAAGTCCGACATCTTTTGCAAGCAGTCGGCATAATGATATTGCGTTTTGATCGCTCACGCTGTGGAGAAAATCGAATACATCCAGATCGGTATTATCAGCTCGCCAGCTTAATCCCAACCCATTTAATAAGTAAGGATGAAAAGGTTTCCCGAAAATCGCCGATCCGGCAACATCACATGCCATAAATCTGACGTGGGGGTAAACAGCCTTTACTCCCTTAGTAATACCGCCGAAATGCCCTCCTGTACTGACTGAACCAACCAACATATCTACAGAGACTTCAAGAAATTCTCTTGCTGTGACTGTTTCATGATACTCAGGATTGTCGGGATTATCATATTGGTTGGTCCAATATGCTTCGGGGTTCTGATTCAATAATGCTTTAACTCTCTCAATTCTTGCCTTTTGATATCCGCCAGAAGCATCGGGAGTATTGACAATTTCCACCTTAGCACCAAAAGCGGTAAACCAATTAAGTGAATTTTTACTCACTTTCGGATCGACAACGACGATGAGATTAAACCCCATACAAGCGCTGAGCATGGCAAGGGATTTTCCCAAATTGCCCGACGTAGATTCAATAACTGTACCACCAGGACGCAATTTACCACTTTCGAATGCTTTGTTAATCAATCCCAATGCAGTCCGATCTTTTATACTAAAATTTGGATTGAATTGTTCAAGTTTAATAAAAAGCTTTTTATTCTTTGGAACCAAAGGATGCTCAAGAGAAAAAACCGGAGTATTACCAATCAGTTCACTCACATTAGTTACTGTGTACATATTTATATTCCCTTATAGAATCTTGAAGTTAGGCGCTGGATCCGAAGTTAAAAAATGGTTGCAAGAAGAGCCGACAAAAAGCGGATCCTCTATATGTAGGGCTCCCATTCCAAACTCGTAGTAAGGTGTTTCTACCGACAAAACCATCCCTTCTTGTATAATATTTTCGTCAGCAGGATTTAGTATAGGGAGTTCATAAGGTTCTAAACCAATGGCATGCCCAACATGATGACGGCGATATTCAGGAAAACCGGAACGGTGGACAACATCCATAATATGAGAAAAAATTTGCTTTCCTGTTTGTCCGGGCCGGATAAAATCAAGCGCCGATAACATTCCATTTTGCAGTGCCCGATAACGCTTTAGTATAAAAGGCTCCACACTGTCGATTGCATATACTCGTGCAATATCTGACCAATAGCCTTGATAAACTGCGTCAGAATCAAACCAAAGAAGATCGCCTGATTTCAGACACAACTCTTCATTTTGTCGCCTCTGTCCACCAACTGCAGCTCGTCCCACTTTAAGCATCGTCAGGGAAGGGAAAGCACCTTTTTTTACAAGTGCCTGATTAAACCAACTTGCTATTTCAGTCTCACTGGAACCTATGCTGACTAAATTTATCGCCTCATAAATCGCAGCCTCATTAATCTGAGCCGATTTTGTCAGCATATCGACTTCTTTTGGCGTTTTATGCCTCCTCGCCTGGCGTATCTCTTTAGATACGTCGATCCATTTGATGCCGGGCAAGTTTTTCTTAAGATAATCCAAGGTCTGTAGCGGCATGCCATCTGCATCAAACCCGATGCTAGTTATGTCACCATAGTCTCGTAGTTTACGAATCAGCTTTTCCAAAGCTTCAGCTGGTGAGGCCTGAGATAGCGCTATATTGCTAAGTTTCTGAAGTTCAGCTTCATCTTCCTTTAAGCTAATTTTGCCATCATATTCACGGTAAAATGTCCCGTAGGACTGAACATGTTGGACGGGAACATCCGCATCAAGTACTTGATCTATTTCGCCAATCGAATGCACGATGCTAACAGCACCAATATCATGCCGATGAAGTAATACATAGCATTGCCCATGATAGGGATTCAGCGTTTTAACAACAGGTGAAAAACCCGTGAAATAGTGAATATTTTCTCTGCTTGATCCAATCAATAAGTCTATTTTTTCTCTGTCGAAAAGATCTCGGATTTGAGACGTATCATAAGCCATTGTTAATAACCTTGAGCGTTTTTACGACAGCCGGAGCCATTCGCGCAGTATCAGAAAGAGAAAACCATCCCAATTCACTGACTTCAGCGCATGGGGTAACAGGTGGTAAGCATGAGATGGTAAAAATAGACAGATGAACGCTATCGCTACCATCATGATTTGGTCCGGTTACTGTAGTCAGAAAGCGCAATTCGGATGCAGGAGCAGTGAACCCGAGTTCCTCTTCAAGCTCTCGTATTAATGTTTCTTGAGGATTTTCTCCTGGCGATATTTTTCCACCAGGAAAATACCACACCGTATTGTCCCGGACACGAACCAACAACACTTTGCCTTGCTTGATATATGCCAAGCTAGCACAATGAATCATGATAAATTCTCTTTATATTATCGAGATGTTTAAATAATTCATCTTTTGGATAATTTGAATAATGCATTGCAGCTATTCTTATAGGATCGCCTGCATGATATTTTTCATATACCATTTGCCTTTGGCCAAAGCCATCGCCACTAAGATCCCATGCCAAATTCAAGAGGAAACATCTATCTTCCGCACTTATTTTTTTATTTCTTAACGCTTCTTTAAGAACCGACCCATTGCTATTCTCAAAGTCTCCATGATGAGGAACAGCAAGCATTGAACCCGCAGAGAGAGATTGAATGATATTAACCATCCGATGATACCACTTAGGAAAATGATAACGGATAGCTTGAATAGCATGAATGCTAGGATTTAAAAGTTCATTTTCTAAGGTTGCATCTTCTTCAGCTAACAAGATCGCACCACGAACTAACTCCAGACTTGAGGTCATCTCTCCTAGTTGTTCTTGGACGTTCAAGAAATTCCCCAAGCCCATTTTATTAGCCAGTTCAATCGCAACGCTAGTCAGTAATTCAGCTTTTGCCAGTCCTCGAACAATCCCTTGATGTCCATTATGGTTTCGAATTCTTGTCTTATCGTAAAATGCATTCGACTTCTCTATATCTCTGAAGACAAAAACATCACTCCATGGAATAAAGACATCCTCAAAAACCATATACGCATCCGACTCATCAAAAAGATTTGAAATTGGATGGTCTAACAGATTGTAACCATTATGGTTAAGAGGCTTTCGACAAATGAGCTTCACGCCCGGAGCCGTAACCGGTACAGCAAATGCGAGGGCAAAGTCTTCGTCACCGGGGATCAATCCCGGCATATTAAATACTAAGAGCTCATCAGCAATTGGAGCCAACGTCACTATCATTTTAGCGCCGCGGACGATCATTCCTTTTGAATCATGGGAAATAGACCGAACCCCACAGTATTTGTTTTCTTGTAACCCTAACTGAATACCCCTATCAATTTGAGGATTAATTGCGCCATGGCCCACGAACAAATTTTCATTTCGGCATCGTTCATAGTATTTGACTGCATTACTAGAAAAATCAGTGTATTGACCCGATCCGAGAACATGGGAGTTTGTTGCCATAGCCGCTAAAGCGCTATTGATGAAATCGGGTGTTCTTCCCAACATTCCAAATGATAAATCGGCAATGGCTTTATAACTGTTTCTCTTTCTCGCCAAATCCGTTTTGGTTTTAGGAGCAAGCGTACTGATATGATAATTCCTACCATTTTCTTCATAAGTAAACAATTCAGGCTGCGATTCCTGAAGCTGATAGAATTCAGCAATGCTATCAATTGCCCCGCGGAATGATGGTTCTTTATATACGTCGGATACCAATTTAGAATCAATATAAACCTGTCGCGGAATTTTCAATCTGCGTAAGTAATCTTCCTTTAACATAAAAGCAGCCTTATTAGCAATTATCTGAAATAATTCTATCTTCATTAACCCCTAGGGTATGAAGTTCATTTTTTATCAACTTGAAGAAACTTTTACCACTTCCGATATAGAAGTTGGATAGGGAAAAGTGTGATGGACTAATGGTATTTATTGTTTTCTTTATAAAAGAGATATCCCTATTGTCGTGATGTCTTTGGATTGCACTGAAATTGAAATTTTCATTTGAAATAAAAACATCATGAATATCATTATCAGTGAAATAATTAACACCTTTATCATTTATCCAGATTAATAGTGTAGGTTGTTCACTGTAATGCTTCGCTAGGTATTGAATGATCCCTCTAGCATAACTATATCCGGTATCACATACGATTAGCACGTTACCATAATCAGATTTCCGCCAATGCGCCTGCCCCATTGGTAATGAGACAGAGACACTGTTGCCAGATTGTATTTCGAGGATAATTCGATGTGATACGGAGAATAACTCGCTAAATCCAATGATTAGCTCTATGTCAATCTCATCATACTTATAATTCGATTTATTCCAGGAGGATATAGAAAAATATCTTTCGAGTTCCCCCCCACAACTTAATTTTACATATTGGCCAGGTAAATAATGATAGGAGGCTATGCAAATTCTCACCAGATAAGTCTTATCATTTAATTTCCTTAAGTCTATCTGGCTAGGTTCGATCATTATTTCTTGACTAATAAAAGACATGTTTTAGGTACTTTACCGTTTTTTAAATTAAAATAAATAAGCTAATCATTAACAATAAAATTAATTACACGTTGTTATTTTCATCATCGCGTCCCTGTGATGTATAGGTCAAAACATAAGATATATTTATAAATTACAAACCCGTTTTAATGAATCAAATTTAACTGACCATAATGAGATATAAATCTCATTATTAACTTAATAGAAATGTATACTCATCAAAAAAAGAGATATAAGTCACATTTTTTACAAAAAAATGGGAATCTGATTTTAATTCAAGTGGGTGGGATCAATAAAAACCCAATTTCTATTGGGCCTTACATCGGCTATGAGATGCTGTCACTCTGAGCATAATTGCATCACCAGCGATAGCTAAGAGAATCTACTGACAGACGTACGTAATAGTACGCCTCTAAAGGTCAGGAGTGCATTCTACGCCAGAGGCGTCTGAGGGTATCTGGAAAGGTGGGGGAAATGGGCAAGCATATCTGGATCAAATCCGGTATTCAGGCAATGCATAGGTTCTAGCCATGATTCAACAAAGGTGATTCCTCGACCATCCAATATGGTGGAAAGGAATCCCCTTGGTATTTTTTACTAGGGCATTTCATTTAATGAATCAGGATGGGTCCAATAAAGCATCCTTGCTTAAAAGACGGCTAATATCCATTTTCTGGATGATTTATAAAACGCTATTCGTTGGCAGTTAGACCTCGATCTCCGCCTTATCGCCCTTCTCTTGCAGCCAGTTGCGGCGATCTTCAGAACGTTTTTTCGCTAGCAGCATGTCCATCATCGCCATCGTCTGATCGATATCGTCTTCGTTGATGGTCAACTGCACCAGACGGCGCGTATTCGGATCCAGCGTGGTTTCACGCAGCTGTAGCGGGTTCATTTCGCCCAGACCTTTAAAGCGCTGTACGTTCGGCTTGCCTTTCTTGCGCTTAAGCTGTTCCAGCACGCCCGCTTTTTCCTCTTCGTCCAGCGCGTAGTACACCTCTTTGCCCAGATCGATACGGTACAACGGCGGCATGGCGACATAAACATGCCCGCCCTGAACCAGCGCCCGGAAATGGCGGACAAACAGCGCGCACAGCAGCGTCGCAATGTGCAGACCATCGGAGTCTGCATCCGCCAGAATGCAGATCTTGCCGTAACGCAGCTGGCTGAGATCGGCGCTGTCAGGATCGATACCGATCGCGACTGAAATATCGTGTACTTCCTGCGACGCCAGCACCTCATCGGAGGAGACTTCCCAGGTATTCAGGATCTTACCTTTCAATGGCATGATCGCCTGGAATTCACGCTCGCGCGCCTGCTTCGCCGATCCGCCCGCCGAATCCCCTTCCACCAGGAACAGCTCCGTCCGGTTAAGATCCTGCGAGGTACAATCGGCCAGTTTGCCTGGCAGTGCCGGCCCGCTGGTTAGCTTTTTACGTACCACTTTTTTGGCGGCGCGCATACGGCGCTGAGCGCTGGAAATCGCCAGCTCGGCCAGCTGCTCCGCGGCCTGCACGTTCTGGTTCAGCCACAGGCTGAAGGCGTCTTTCACGACGCCAGACACAAATGCGGCGCACTGACGAGAAGAGAGGCGTTCTTTGGTCTGCCCGGCAAACTGCGGTTCCTGCATTTTGACCGACAGCACGTAAGCACAGCGTTCCCAGATGTCATCTGCACTCAGCTTCACGCCGCGCGGCAGAATATTGCGGAATTCGCAGAATTCACGCATCGCATCCAGCAAACCTTGGCGCAGGCCGTTAACGTGCGTCCCGCCCATTGGCGTCGGGATGAGGTTAACGTAGCTTTCCATCAGCAGCTCACCGCCTTCCGGCAGCCAGAGCAGCGCCCAGTCCACGGCTTCAGTATCGCCAGTAATCGACCCCAGAAACGGTTTTTCCGGCAGCGTGATCAGGCCATTTACCGCCTCGCACAGGTAGTCATTCAGGCCATCCTGATAGCACCAGCGCTGCTCGGTGTTGTTAACTTTATCTTTGAAGATGATTTCCACACCGGGACATAAGACCGCTTTGGCCTTCAGCAGGTGCGTCAAACGGGAGACGGAAAAACGGGGGCTGTCGAAGAACTTCTCATCCGGCCAGAAATGCACGCGCGTTCCGGTGTTGCGACGTCCGCAGGTGCCAGTGACGGTGAGTTCCTGCACTTTATCGCCGTTTTCAAACGCGATGTCGTACACCTGACCGTCGCGCTTAACGGTCACTTCAACGCGGGTAGACAGGGCGTTCACCACTGAAATCCCTACGCCGTGCAAGCCACCCGAAAACTGGTAGTTTTTACCGGAAAATTTACCGCCGGCGTGCAGACGACACAGGATCAGTTCAACGGCGGGTACGCCTTCTTCCGGGTGGATATCCACCGGCATCCCACGACCGTCATCAATGACTTCCAGCGACTGATCGGCGTGCAGAATCACATCAATTCGGCGTGCATGACCCGCCAGCGCTTCATCAACGCTGTTATCTATGACCTCTTGTCCCAGATGGTTAGGACGCGTGGTATCGGTGTACATTCCCGGACGACGGCGCACCGGTTCCAGTCCGCTGAGTACTTCAATCGCATCAGCGTTATAACTTGATTGAGCCATAGTTTGCGTTAATTCTTTGAGTTCAGTGAATGGTGTTTAACGAACCGCTTTCGGCAGCTCGTTTTTCAATGCATAGGTGGCGATTCAGTCTGTCGTGAGCCCTAAAAAATTCACAATCGGTGTGAAAAAGTGCTCAAATCCGACAAAGGCATGATTGCCCCCTGACTCCACAGTTTGACGGCAGGCCGTGTAATACGCGACTGCCTGACGATAGTCCAGAACCTCATCCCCTGTCTGCAACAGCAGCCAGAGCAAATCCGGCGATTCCAGTCGGTCAACCTGCATGACCTTCAGATCGTAAACGTGCCGAGACTCTAGCACATATTGTTCACCGGTGTAGGGGTTCTGATATTCGCCCAGATGGTCCAGCAACAGTTCAAACGGCTTCACCGCAGGATTCACCACCACGGCAGGCAGCATAAAACACTGGGATAGCCAGGTGGCATAATATCCACCGAGGGAAGAGCCAACAATGCCCACCGGACGACCGGCCCGCTCCATAATCAACGACTCCATCATCTCCGCCGCCTCCGACGGATACGGTGGAAGCTGTGGAATCACCATATCAATTTCAGGATGCTGCTCTGCCAGCCACGTTTTCAGAGCCGTCGCTTTCGCCGACTGTGGCGTACTGTTGAAGCCGTGCAGATAAAGAAGCGTTGGCATTAGTAACCGTCCGAATCCATGTCAGGCAGGAATTCGCTGCCTGAGAGACGATAGACCTCGGTTTCCAGACGGCCATCCGGCAGCAGGTCCAGATAGCGCCAGCCCGGCGCCACGTCATCAATCGTGAAGTTAGTGCAGTGCGGTTTGAACTGTACGCAGGTCGACGGCGTGGCCAGCAAACGGCGGCCATGCCAGTCAAAATCCATCTCCTGATGAATATGTCCGCACAGCACGGTGTTCACCTGTGGATAGCGATCCAGCACCGCAGACAGATTATGCGCGTTACGCAGGCTGTGCTGATCGAGCCAGGTACAGCCGGAAGGATGCGGATGATGGTGCAGCAGCAACAGCGTAAAGCGATCGGGCTGACTTTTCAGGCTGCGCTCCAGCCATTCAAGCTGGTATTCGCTCAGCTCGCCGTGTGGGACGCCAAATACCTGACTGTCCAACAGGATGATTTGCCACTTGTCGCCCAGCAGCACATGCTTGGACGGTGCAATATCGGCGTCTGCCAGCGCATCAACCATCGCCGGTTGAAAATCGTGGTTACCCGGAAGCCATACGCAAGGTGCAGGGATCTGCGCAATCCCGCGTGAGAAATGGTGGTAGGCTTGCAGCGTGTGATCCTGCGCCAAATCGCCCGTCGCGACGATCAAATCAAACGCATCCTGCCGAGCCTTGATGGCATTCAGCACAGCGTGATAGCTACGATAGGTGTTGATACCCAGCAAGGTTTCATGCTCGCCCGCAAAAAGATGGGTATCGGTTATTTGTAAAATCCTGACTCTGGCGCCACTCGCCACAGGCAGTGTCAACAGGCTTTCCAAATGGTGTCCTTGGTTACGTAAATCTGTCTCTACCCGTCATCTTTCAAATTGCAGAATACGCTGCCTTCCCTTGTTGGTTCGACCGTCGCCGTCCTGCGTCTTGAAATCTATTGGGTATCAAAAACCGGTATCGACATCGAACCATACGCCAAACAATACTTTAGCCAATCAGCAAGAAACTGATTAATTTGATGCTTTTCGTCACGTTGATGTAACTTCTTATTAGGATAATCATAACGTGCTTTGAAGCGAAAGATCTGCTGGCTGGCACACACTTCCGCAACCAACGCATCATGATACAACCTCAACGCTCATCATTGGCAGGCTCCAATAGCTGACAGTGGGCGCTGTCTGCTTAATTTCCACCAATGAGGTATAGCGCGTAGACTCAAGAATTGTCAGTTGATAGACCGCATTATTGACGTGATAAACCGCGATTTCACCGACTTCATCAATTTTTGGCAGCAAACGCCGCAATTGCATGAAGTTGGTTTCACATAGCCTCATCATGGCCGGGAAATCCGGAGTATAACGTTTCATAAATTCAATCCACCCACTCACGTTTCAGTTCTTCATGGTGCAACGCCAACCATTGCAAGGCAATGACAGACGCGGCGTTATCAACGATGCCTTCTTCAACCCATTGATAACTTTGTTTACGGCTCACCACATGTACGCGAATATCTTCATTCTCTTCCGCCAGACCGTGAATACCTTTCGCCGTACGCGTATCCACTTCGCCCACTATCACCGCCAGACGCTCGCTGGTACCGCCAGGGCTGGCAAGATAGTTGATTATCGGTCGACAACGGCCAACCCTTAATCCGGCTTCTTCCTCTGCTTCGCGCCGCGCCACCTCTTCGTGGCTTTCTCCTGGCTCAATCATGCCAGCCACCAGCTCAAACAGCCAGGGAGACGCGCTGGTGTCATAGGCAGCAATGCGAATCTGTTCGATTAATACCACTTCATCACGCACCGGATCGTAAGGCAGCAACACCACGGCATGGCCGCGTTCGAAGATCTCACGGCTGACCTCATCGCTCATGCCGCCATTAAACAGGCGATGACGGAAACGGTAACGCTCCAGCGAAAAAAAACCGTCGTACAGCGTTTCGCGTGCAATAATTTCTACATCATCTTTGGTGAAAGTAACCGGACCGGATGCGGAAGACGACATAACTGCACTCCTGTAACAAGTATTAATGGAATCCGGTATTGTATGGCGGAATCCGCTGTCATTATACTCATCATTGTTTTTGAACGTTTATTAGGCGTGACGTCGGCCAAGTGAGGGGGATTCTCACCCATCGCATCACTTTTCGGTGCCTTACTGAACAGAAAAACGCCGCACTGAATCATCCAACAGGTCAATTTACCTGACCCTGTGGGCATATTCCGCTGAAAGATGGCACGTTCAGCTACCTTATCCTATTGGCAGATTCTGATAGAATCGACAATTATTCGTCTACAGACAGCGCTACCATAGCGAGATTGCTGCACAACAAGGAATGCAAATGAAGAAATTGCTCCCTCTTCTTATTGGTCTGAGCCTGGGCGGTTTTAGCGCCATGAGTCAGGCGGAAAACCTGTTACAAGTCTACCAACAGGCAAAAAGCACCAACCCTGATTTACGCAGCTCTGCGGCAACCCGCGACGCCGCGTTTGAAAAAATTAATCAAGCGCGTAGCCCATTACTGCCTCAGCTCGGTTTAGGCGCTGACTATACCTATAACAAAGGCTACCGTGACAACAAAGACGTCAACAGCAACGTCAAGAGTGCCTCACTGCAATTGACTCAGACCTTGTTCGACATGTCCAAATGGCGTGCGCTGACGTTGCAGGAAAAACAAGCGGGCATTGAAGACGTCACCTATCAGACGGCTCAGCAAAACCTGATGCTGAACACGGCAACCGCCTATTTCAACGTCCTGCGTGCTATTGATTCGCTGTCTTATATCAATGCGCAGAAACAGGCGATTTATCGCCAGTTAGATCAGACGACACAGCGCTTCAACGTGGGTCTGGTCGCGATTACCGACGTCCAGAACGCCCGTTCACAGTACGACAGCGTGCTGGCAAATGAAGTGCTGGCTCGTAATACGCTGGATAACGCGCTGGAATCCCTGCGTCAGATTACCGGCAACTTCTACCCACAGCTGGCCGGTCTGAACATCGAGCGTTTCTCTACCCAGAAACCTGAAGCGGTTAACAACCTGCTGAAAGAAGCCGAAAACCGCAACCTGAACCTGTTGTCCGCACGTTTGAGCCAGGATTTGGCGCGTGAGCAGATTCGCTCAGCCGAAACAGGCTATATGCCGACGCTGGATCTCACCGCATCAACCGGCGTGACTGATACCCGTTATTCCGGCTCACGGACGAATAGCGGCAACTCGTTTAACGATTCAGACGCCGGGCAACACCGAGTAGGCATCAACTTCACCCTGCCGCTCTACAGCGGTGGCGCGACTAACTCTCAGGTGAAGCAGGCGCAGCACAGCTACGTCAGTTCCAGTGAACTGCTGGAAAGTGCACACCGTTCTGTTATCCAGACCGTGCGTTCATCGTTTAACAATATTTCTGCATCCATCAGCAGCATCAACGCTTACAAACAGGCTGAAGTGTCTGCACAAAGCTCTCTGGATGCGATGGAAGCAGGTTATCAGGTCGGCACGCGCACCATCGTTGACGTACTGAATGCTACCACCACGCTGTATAACGCCAAACAGCAGCTCTCTAGCGCTCGTTATGATTACCTGATCAATCAGTTAAACATAAAATCCGCACAGGGCACGCTGAGCGAAACCGATCTGCAAGCGCTGAATGCATCGCTGGGCCAACCGGTTTCAACCACGCCAGCTGTAACCGACAACACCGCTCCGCAGGCCACTACCGCCTCAGCGCAGCGTTAATCGGTAGCCGCGCTTACACGCATCAAATACAGGGGAACCACGGTTCCCCTTTTTTATATCCGCGCTTTTTCCACAAAATCACGCGATAGCACCAGAACACAGGAACCGCCTTCTTTCGCCATAAAGCGAAACGTTGCACAACAGAATGTATAGCAACGTAAAGACACCTCCCGTTACACCTATTGCCGCTTTAAATTCAAGCAGCGTTCCCCTATTCTTAGGCACACTTATTTGTTATTGGCCGTGATGCTTTGCTCTGGGATAAACACGATGAAACGTACAAAAAATATTAATCAGGAAACGTTCCGCAAGGAATGGCGGACGCACCGTCTGGCACCTGTTGCTTTGGCCGTCAGCGCCGTATTTTTCCTCGCGGGCTGCGAGCAAACGGATGAAACCGTCTCCCTCTACCAGAATGCGGATGATTGTTCGTCAGCTAACCCGTCAATGGCAGCTCAGTGCACCACTGCATACAATAATGCGTTAAAAGAAGCAGAAAAAACGGCACCGAAATACGCAACGAAAGAAGACTGCGTAGCGGAATTTGGCGAAGCGCAGTGTACTCAAACGCCTGCACCGGCACAGGCCGGTATGGCAGCAGAATCTCAGCAGGGCGGCGGTATGTCCTGGATGCCGTTGATGGCCGGCTACATGATGGGCCGAATGATGGGTGGCGGTGCCGGTTTCGCACAGCAGCCGCTGTTCAGTCCAAAAACGCCAGCCAGCCCGGCCAATGGCCAGTTCGTTGATGCCGCCGGTAAAAACTACGGCAACGCGACAACAGGCCGCACGATGACCGTGCCGAAAACTGCACTGGCACCGAAGCCTGCAACCACCTCAACCATCACGCGTGGTGGCTTTGGTGAAACCGTCGCGAAGCAAAACAGCATGCAGCGCAGCAGCGCCAGTTCAAGTTCCAGCTCTTCCCGTAGCATGGGCGGCTGAGGACGTATTAGATGAAGCGGATAGATATTACAGCGCGTCCTGACTGGCAGGAAAAAGCCACCGAATTTGGTTTTCGTTTCCACACCATGTATGGCGAACCCTACTGGAGCGAAGAGGCTTACTACCAGTTCACGCTTGCCCAGATCGAAGAGCTGGAAGAAGCCACAGCCGAGCTGCACCAGATGTGTCTGCAGGTGGTGGAAAAAGTTGTCAGTAGCGACGCGCTGCTTGCCAAATTCCGTATTCCCAAACACACCTGGGAATTCGTCAGATATTCATGGCGCACCAATCAGCCTTCGCTGTATTCACGCCTCGATCTGGCGTATGACGGCAAATCCCCAGCCAAGCTGCTGGAGAACAATGCGGATACGCCGACGTCGCTGTACGAAGCAGCCTTTTTCCAATGGCTCTGGCTGGAAGATCAAATCAACGCCGGAAACCTGCCGCAGAATTCTGACCAGTACAACAGCATTCAGGAAAAGCTAATCGAGCGCTTTGAAGAGCTAAAACTGAATCACGGCTTCGGCCTGCTGCACTTCGCCTGCTGTCAGGATACGGAAGAAGATCGCGGCACGGTGCAATACCTTCAGGATTGCGCGCTGGAAGCCGGTCTGCCGAGCGAGTTTCTGTACATTGAGGAAATTGGCCTCGGTGAGAAAGGCCAGTTTACCGACCCTGAAAATCAGGTAATTGGTAATCTGTTCAAGCTGTATCCGTGGGAGTTCATGCTGCGCGAGATGTTTTCCACCAAGCTGGAAGATGCGGGCGTCCGCTGGCTGGAACCGGCCTGGAAAAGCATTATTTCCAATAAAGCGCTGCTGCCGATGCTGTGGGAAATGTTCCCGAATCACCCTAACCTGCTTCCTGCCTATTTCGCGGAAGATGAACATCCCGCGTTGGACAGCTACGTCATTAAGCCGCTGTTTTCACGCGAAGGGGCGAACATCCAGATCGTCGAAAATGGCAAAGAGATTGCGTCAGCCGACGGCCCTTACGGCGAAGAAGGGATGATCGTCCAGCAGTACCACCAACTGCCGAAATTCGGCGACAGCTACACGCTGATTGGTAGCTGGCTGGTGAACGATCAACCTTGTGGTATCGGCGTACGTGAAGATCGCGCTCTGATCACTCAGGATCTCTCACGCTTCTATCCGCATACCATTCTGGATTAAGCATTGAATTGAAAGTAATAAGGCACGGTTTTCACCGTGCCTTATTCATTACTGAAGCAAACAGCAGATTTTATCCCACCTGCACCGACAGCATACTCAGCGATCCCATTTCAAGCCCATCGACCGGAATACTGATTGCCTCTTTGCCGTCCCAGCTTCCCAGCACATAGAGCAGCGGGAAATAGTGATCGGGCGTCGGGTTGGATAATGCGGCACCGTCATGCTGCATAAAATTAACCAGCGGATGGTCGTCGCCCTGATAAGTCAGGTTATCACGCACAAATTGATTGAATGAAACAGCCCACGGATACGGCTCCGCGTCGCCGTCCCATTTCACCATCCGCAGGTTATGCACGACGTTACCACTCGCCACAATCATGAAACCTTCATCACGCAGGGCTGCCAGCTTACGCCCTAATTCGTAGTGATACGCGGCAGGCTGCGTACCGTCCACGCTCAGTTGCACAACGGGAATATTCGCATCGGGATACATCTTGATCAGCACGCCCCAGGAGCCGTGATCCAAACCCCATTGGCTTTGATCGGCGGTAACGGGATACGGTGCCAGCACCTGCTGGATTCTCGCCGCCAATTCAGGTGAACCGGGTGCCGGATACTGGGTATCAAACAACGCCTGCGGGAAACCGCCAAAATCATGGATGGTGCGCGGGTTTTCCATCGCTGTCACGGCCGTACCACGGGTATACCAGTGGGCAGAAACCGCGATAATCGCCTTCGGACGCGGCAGCGTCTCACCCAGCGTTTGCCACGCCTGCGTATACACATTGTTTTCCAACACGTTCATCGGGCTACCGTGGCCGAGGAACAGTGCAGGCATCCGGGAAGTGTTACTCATAGTCATATCCTCTGAAAGATGTCAGCGAGCGTGCAGCCGCACGCGATGGCCTTACTTTACGCGCTTTATGAAACAGAAAAAGTCAGAGTTATGTGATGGAGAACATCAATTAATTTGAAAGGTATGACATACATGGCAGGATGAAGGAAAAGGCTTCCCGCCGAAGCGGAGGTTTCATAATGAAGGACGTTGGCCATTAAGCCGCATTCTTTCATAAAAAGCAAAACCCCGCCGAAGCGGGGTTTTATGATGAAGGGAGTTGACCGTTAAGCCGGGTTCTGTCGTGGACAGTCATTCATCTAGGCCAGCAATCACTCACTGGCTCAAGCAGCCTACCCGGGTTCAGTACGGGCCGTACCATGTGAACCCCTATTTGGCCTTGCTCCGGGTGGAGTTTACCGTGCCACGAACTGTTGCCAGTCGCGCGGTGCGCTCTTACCGCACCCTTTCACCCTTACCTGATCCCACTTGCGTGGGCCATCGGCGGTTTGCTCTCTGTTGCACTAGTCGTAGGCTTGCGCCTCCCAGGCGTTACCTGGCACCCTGCCCTATGGAGCCCGGACTTTCCTCCCCTCCACCTGTCTCCCCCGAAAGGGACGGCAGTGAAGCGGCGACTGTCTGGTCAACTCCGGCGCGGATGATAGGGCAAATTGCCCTACTTGTCATCCCCCGATTCACCGCTATCACCTTCTTGCTCCAGCCCATAGCGGTAAAGCGCATTTTTCTTCACGCCGTGAATCTCTGCCGCCAGCGCCGCCGCTTTCTTCAGCGGTAGCTCGGCACGCAATAGCGTCAGCGTACGCAGCGCTTCCGCCGACAGCGCGCTGTCATCAATCTGATGCCCTTCCACAATCAGCACCATTTCCCCTTTGCGCCGATTCTCATCTTCTTTCACCCAGGCCAGTAATTCGCCCACCGGTGCGCCGTGAATCGACTCCCAGGTTTTGGTGATTTCGCGTGCCAGCACCACGTAGCGCTCGGCTCCCAGCACCTCGCTGATATCCTGCAGGCTATCCAAGAGACGATGTGTGGATTCGTAGAAAATCAGCGTGCGAGTCTCTTCTCCTAGCTCACGCAGCTTATCCTTGCGTCCTTTGGTTTTGGCGGGCAGAAAACCTTCATAGCAAAAACGGTCAGACGCCAGACCGGACGCGGAGAGCGCCGTTATCGCCGCGCACGCGCCCGGCAGCGGCACCACGCGAACGCCTGCTTCACGGCAGCGTCGAACCAAATGGTAACCGGGGTCGTTAATCAGCGGCGTGCCCGCATCTGAAACCAGCGCGATGCTTTGTCCTGACTGTAATTTAGCCAGCAACACGTCCGCTTTTTGTTGTTCGTTATGATCGTGTAATGCGAACAGTCGCGCATTAATCGCAAAATGTTGTAACAGCAGACCGGTATGGCGGGTATCCTCTGCGGCGATCAGATCAACGCTCGCCAATACCGCCAGCGCACGCTGCGTGATGTCGCCCAGATTGCCGATTGGCGTGGGGACAATGTAGAGGGTAGATGCAGAAATGTCTGCTTGTTGGTCTTGATTCATTGTTTCATCCGGGTTGCCGATTTAATATTGAGCATCTTTAAAAAAAATCACTGGATACAGTATGCTTCCCTTTCATTTCGTCCGTACCCAGGCAGGGCGTGTTATCCCTGTTTTGTTAGCGGCACTGTTTCTCGCAGGCTGTCCAAGTCATGCACCGCAGAGCCCACCACCCGAGGTTCAGGGCAAAGCTGACGCATCATCCGATTATTATCTGCAACAGATGCAGCAAAGTAACGATAATAACAAGGCTGACTGGCAATTACTTGCTATTCGTTCCCTGTTACAGGAAGGGAAAGCCCCTCAGGCAAGCCAGCAGTTCAATGCGCTGCCAGAAAAATTGAGCGCAGCGCAAAAGCAAGAACAGCAGCTACTCAGTGCGGAACTGTCCGTTGCCCAAAACAATATGGATGCGGCTAAAGCAGCGCTGAGCCAGCTTGATGTGGGTGCGCTTTCCGATGAGCAAAAGCAGCGTTACTACCAGACGCAAATCAAAACAGCACAAGGTCGTCCTTCCATTGAGCTGCTGCGGGCCTATATCGCTCAAGAGCCGCTGCTGAAAGGCGACGAGCATCAGATGAATCTCGATCAGACCTGGCTGGCGTTGACGCAAATGTCACCGCAGGAGTCGAACTCGCTGCTGATTAATGCGAATGAAAATGTGCTGCAAGGCTGGGTCGACCTGCTGAATAACTATCAGGACAACCGGACTTCTCCCGATCAGTTAAAGAGCGCGATTCAGGATTGGCAAACCCGCTATCCGCACCACCCTGCTGCAAAAACGCTGCCTACGCAGTTGAATCAGGTCATTAACTACCAGCAGTCATCGGTGAACAGCATCGCATTGCTGTTGCCACTCAATGGTCAGGCGCAGGTTTTCGCCAATGCCATCCAGCAAGGCTTTAACGCGGCCAAGAACGGTCAGATAGCCACCGCAGTCGTATCTGCCCCGGCCGCACCGTCAGCGGATGCCACGCAAGCCGAACAGGTCACCCCATCGCCAGAAGGTCAGAATGCCCCATCGCCTGCGCCGTACAGCGATCAGGCGGTAGCCTCCCCGACGCCTGCACCGGAAGCACAGGCGACAAGCGCTGGGCTGTCCAGTTCGCTCCCGGTCAAAGTGTATGATACGTCTTCACAGCCGCTGGCGAATATTCTCACACAGGCACAGCAAGATGGCGCTTCGCTGGTCATCGGCCCGCTGCTGAAAAATGAAGTGGATCAGTTGGCGAACAGTCAGTCACCGCTGAATATTTTGGCGTTGAACCAGCCAGAACATGTCGAAAATAGCCCTAACATCTGCTACTTCGCCCTCTCTCCAGAAGATGAAGCCCGAGACGCGGCAAAATTTATCCATCAGCAGGGTAAACAGCAGCCGCTGGTGCTAGCCCCTCGCGGTGCTCTGGGCGACCGTATCATTAACGCATTCGCTCAGGCCTGGAACCAGCAAAGCGGCACCAGCGCTCTGCAACAGCGCTTCGGCAACACGGCGGAGTTAAAACAGGCCATTAATAGCGGCGCGGGCTTAAGCCTGAGCGGTCAGCCTGTTAACGTGTCGCAGCAGCAAGCACAGCCAGGCACCACCATCGGCGGCTTAACCATCCCATCACAGGTTCAACCGACGACCAGTTCGTCTGTCAGCGGTAATATCGATGCGGTCTATATCATCGCAACGCCAGACGAGCTGGCGCTGATTAAGCCGATGATTGATATGCGCACCACCTCACGCGCACGTCCGGCGCTCTACGCCAGCTCACGTAGCTTCCAGGCTGGATTGGGCCCTGACTTCCGCCTCGAAATGGAAGGCTTACAGTTCAGCGATATTCCGTTGTTAGCCGGTGCGAACCCAGCGCTGATGCAGCAAGTCAGCAGCCAGTTTAAAAACGATTACTCGTTAGTCCGCTTATATGCCATGGGGATGGATGCCTGGACGCTCGCCAGCCACTTTGGTGAAATGCGCCAGATTCCGGGCCACCAGATTCCTGGGGCAACAGGAATGCTGAGTTCAGGGCCGGATTGCACCATCAATCGGCAGCTAACCTGGCAGCAATATCGTCAGGGCCAGCTGGTACCCGTTCTCTGAATCAGCGAGCGGCTGGTGCAGTTTACGAACAACAGGCCCGACGTTATCTTGAACGCGCAGGCCTGACCTTCACCGCGGCGAATGTTACGCTACGCGGCGGTGAACTGGATTTGATCATGCGAGATCGCCATATTTGGGTGTTTGTCGAAGTGCGCTATCGGCGCAACGCCCATTTTGGTGATGCCGCAGCCAGCGTCACCCGACGCAAACAGCAGCGGTTGTTGCATGCCGCCGCCGTGTGGTTGGCACAGCGAGGTGCCAGCTTTGACACGGTGGATTGCCGTTTTGACGTGCTGGCAATTACAGGCGAACAGTTCGACTGGCTCCCTAACGCCTTTGCCGCACAGGGATAACATTTTTACCATTCAGAGATATCTTATCCTTAATGGACTTCAATTTACGTAGGTTAATTCAACGTGCTGGATAGAATAAAAGTTTGTTTTACCGAGAGTATTCAAACGCAGATTGCAGCGGCAGAAGCCTTGCCGGACGCTATTTCCCGCGGCGCGATTGCGATGGTGCAATCTCTGCTAAACGGCAACAAAATTCTGTGCTGCGGTAACGGAACATCAGCAGCCAATTCGCAGCATTTTGCCGCCAGCATGATTAACCGTTTTGAAGCAGAGCGCCCCAGCTTACCGGCTATCGCACTTAATGCAGATAATGTGGTCTTAACTGCGATAGCCAATGACCGCTTGCATGAAGAGGTCTATGCCAAACAAGTCAGAGCGTTAGGTCAGGCTGGCGATGTGCTATTGGCCATTTCAACCCGTGGCAACAGCCGCGATATTGTTAAAGCCGTAGAGTCTGCCGTTACCCGCGACATGACGATTGTCGCCCTGACCGGCTACGATGGCGGAGAACTGGCCGGGTTGCTCGGGCCGCAGGATGTGGAAATTCGCATCCCGTCACACCGCAGCGCCCGTATTCAGGAAATGCACATGCTGACAGTCAATTGCCTGTGCGATTTAATTGATAACACACTTTTTCCACACCAGAACGATTGAAGGAGCACTACATGAGGATAAGTTCTGCATTTGCCGTGCTGTCTATCGCCCTGCTGCTACAAGGCTGTGTCGGGGTTGTTGCTGTTGGCAGTGCCGTGGCAACCAAAACGGCCACAGACCCGCGTACCGTAGGCACGCAGGTTGACGATGGCACACTGGAAGTCCGCGTGACGAATGCAATCAGCAAAGACGAGCAGTTGAAAAAAGAGGCTCGTATCATTGCAACAGCTTATCAGGGGAAAGTATTGTTAACAGGGCAAGCACCGAGCACAGAAATGGCAAGCCGAGCTAAGCAAATCGCCCTCGGCGTGGAAGGCGCAGCCGAAGTCTACAATGAGATACGCCAAGGTACGCCGGTTTCAATGGGAACCGCCTCCATGGATACCTGGATCACCACCAAAGTGCGCTCACAGATCCTGGCAAGCGACACAGTTAAATCCTCTAACGTCAAAGTCACAACGGAAAATGGCGAAGTCTTCCTGTTAGGTCTGGTGACACAGCGTGAAGGCACCTCCGCCGCAGAGATCGCCAGTAAAGTTGGCGGCGTGAAACACGTCACGACGGCCTTCACCTACCTGCAATAACGTTTTGATTTCTTTAATACGTTTGTCTTTTTAAAAACAAAAACCGCTGATGAAGACATCAGCGGTTTTTTTATCTCTGCGCTTTTTATCCCACTTCAGAGACGCATATCTTTGCCCGATGAGATCGGGGCTCAAGAAAATTATGGCGTCACAGGGTTAAGCAACCAGAGTGCACGGCGGGTTTCAACGCTGATGTGGCTCGGTTCTTTATCACGCGCACCAGCCTCACCGGTGAGCAATTCCGCAAAGCCTGCTTGCCTGATTTGCGTCTGGTAACGCGACGTTTTCAAACCACGATCCGCCTGCAATAACAGCGGGATAAGACGGCTGCTTTGCCTGTCCATCGTTTTGCGCGGCCACGCCTTGTTTTCATCCAGATACGGTGCCATGAAATCCAACGCCTTTATCATACTGCTTCCCTTCGGCGTGTGGTACTGCCAGATATTCTCGCCAACGCGGGAAGCCAGCATCGCCATATCCGTTATCGCCTGAAGGTTGAAGTAGCTGTAATGGAAAGAACGGGTACGTGCCAACTCTTCCGGCTGAGCCCCATCCGCTTGCAGTTGGTGATCCAATTTTTCCCGCTGTAACTGCGCCATGGATTTCACCACGTCGATTTTCCCCAGATACCAGGCGATCCCCGCAACCTGTACGGTATACCAGCTACCGTGATTGTTCTGGGCCGTTGCCTCTTTTTTCCCCAGTTTGCTGGTTTGCAGCCAGTGCAGATAATCACTCATCCATTTCTGCATCTGCTGTTCATCCTGAGCTGTCCAGCCCGGAGCCTGACGCAGCATGATTAGCGAATCGACGATGCGGGTCGAAAAATAGCGCCCGTCCAGCACGCCCGAGCCTCTGCCCGGCGCGATGCCCGGCACACCTTGCGCGAAGTCGAGATTAGGGTTCATGCGCGTAGCGGGGTCGATAAACCAGGTACGGATCATCGACATGGCCTTATCGGCATAAGCCTGTTTGCCAGAGAAATACCATGCCAGCGTCAACGCCTGCGTTTGGGCAGTAAATTTTGCCAGTCTTACCCCATCGGTCTCCTCATCCTTGCTGGCAGGGTTTACCTGCCCATCACGACGAATCCAAGGCAAACCATCAGCTTTGTCGGGATCGGGCCACCAGTAGGCGCTGAGGCTCAAATAATCATGCTTTGAACCACTGGGTGGCGTGGATTTCTTTTCCGTCACGCTGGGATTATTTATTTTCAGCGCGCGGTCGGCTTCCGAAATAAGCTGCTCGTACGCCATTCGCGCCTGCGGCTTTTCCGTTTTCTGCTGTAGCTGCTGTTTTACCGAAGATAACTGAGCCTGCTGCAAGAAGGCGTAGGGATTATCGGGGGATGACGCTTTAGGCTCCGCATCCGCACGGGCAACAGAAGCCACACAACACAATGCAACCAGTAAACCTGACCAATAACGTAACCGCATACTTTCTCCTGATGTCGAAAACACGACCGTTAACGCAAAAATTTCTCGGTATAGTAAACGAACAAGGCGACTTAATTCAGATTGTTACCTCACAACAGATCGTTATCTCGCAAAAACTCGTCGCCGCCCATCTGCCTCATCTGGCGCAAAATCCACTGCTGACGTTGAATAACATAGCCGGAGGGCGCATTCGCACGAAAGCGAATGGGGTTCGGCAGCACCGCCGCCAGTAAGGCAGATTCACTTGCCGTCAGCCTGCTGGCAGGCTTGTTGAAATAACGTCTGGCGGCCGCTTCCACGCCAAAAATTCCGGGGCCAAATTCGGCGATATTCAGATACACGGTCAGAATCCGCCGTTTCGTCCAGACCAGCTCAACTCCGGTGGTAATACCCGCCTCAAGCCCCTTGCGCACCCAGCTACGTCCATCCCACAGAAACAGGTTCTTCACCATCTGCTGCGACAGCGTAGAGGCACCGCGAATCCGCTGCGTGTTGCGCTCGTTGTGCTTCAGTGCCTGGCCAATCGCATCCAGATCGAAACCCCAATGCTGAGGGAATTTTTGGTCTTCCGCCGCGATCACCGCCAGCGCCATTTCCGGTGCAATTGCCTCCATTGCCACCCAGTCAGAATGGGCAACGTAGGAGAACTCGCCTTTCAGCCATGCGCTGATCTGCCTGTCGGCCATCACCGCAGAGAACGGCACGGGCAGGAAGGAAAACAGCAGGATGCCAGCCAGCCACGCACCGATGACAACCAACAGACTCCGAACAATCAGGCGCTTCAGCCACGTGAATAAGCCTCCACGCCCTCGGTTCCACCTCATTCGGTGAGATCCAATACGCGTGCCACAAGCTTATCAATGCCTTGTGCCGCTTCGCTGATGGAGTTAGCCAGCATATAGGCCGGTGTGGTCACGATTTTATGCTCTTCATCAACCACGATATCATCGACCGGACAAACCACGTGGATACCACCCATCTCGTCGACGGCCTCAGCGGTATCAATATCGTTACCAATGGTTACGCGAACAGGTACACCCAAAATCGTTGGCAGCAGCGCCGGCGAGATGCAAATAAAACCAATTGGTTTATTTTGCTTATAAATTTCCTGTGTGAGCAATTGCAGCGTTTCGTCAATCTGACACGCCGTTCCCTGCGTCGCGAAGTCACTTAAATTTTTCGCAGCGCCAAAACCACCCGGCACAATCAGCGCATCTAAATCTTGTGCATTTGCCGCAGAAAGCGGCTGGATTTTTCCTCTGGCGATCCGTGCTGATTCTGCTAAAACGTTGCGATTCTCACCAGTTACGTCACCTGTCAGGTGATTAACCACCTGTAATTGTGGTTTATCTGGCGCAAAGCAAACTGCTTGCGCGCCCGCGCGATCCAGCGCAAGTAACGTCAACACGGCTTCATGAATCTCGGAACCGTCATAAACACCACAGCCACTAAGGACAATGCCGACTCGTTTCATCATCTTTTCCTTCATTTCATTACATCAACTAATTGATTTTTTAATTGACAAACACTAATCTACATCACACATTTTAATGATTCTTGTAACAAAGATTTCTACATTTGCTATTTTGTTGCTTGATGAAGATGTACAGTAGCTAGGTTTTAGTCGCTGTTGTAATTTGTAGTCGTTAAGAACATAGTTAAGACACGAATATCCGCACTTGCGAGTTTACAAACCCTGAGATCTAAATGCAGGTGCATGTTTTCCCTGGTGTTGGCGCATAATTCGCGCACCCCGACTTCGGTCGGGGTCATTTTTTTCTACCGTATGAAAACGTGCAAAGCCCTCGCATCCCCATCCCCCTAGAATCGTAAACATCACTCAATCTGCCGCCGTTGGCACTTTTTGCATGATATCGTGCAAGACGAAAAAATTTTCTAGCCGTTTTGCTCGCCACGTCCCTGTGGCCGCAACAGACCGTATCAGGATTCTTTTTCGGCTTTTGCTACCCAATCACGCAGTACCTGAACGTCATGACGCCAGTCGTGCTTAAGCTCATCAACCCATTCCTGCACGTTATCCCACCATGCCGGTAGCGATGAGGTCTGAATTTGCTGGGCGACTTGCTGTAGATGCCGTAGCCCGACGGAACCTGCCGCCCCTTTGATTTTGTGTCCTTCTTCCGTAATGCCTTTCTGGTCGCGTGCTGTCATGTTGGAATCCAGAATCGCCAGATAGCCCGGCATCATCTGTTCGAACATCTCCAGACTCTGGTGGATCAATTTCGGCCCCACCAAATCCAAATACTGTTCCAGCATCGGGATATCCAGTAGGTCTTCTTCTGCGTTTGCCATTTCATCCTCCTCCTCAATCACCGGTTCTTCCGTCCACACCGAGTGCGTATCCCAGAATTGTTTGATGACGGCGGTCAGCGCAGGTACCGAGAGCGGTTTGCTCAGCACGTCGTCCATTCCCGCATCCAGATATTCGCGTTTATCTTTCAGCACGTTCGCCGTCAGCGCTACCAGCGGCGGCATACTACGTTTGCCATAGCGTGAACGCAGCTGACGCGCCACGTCCAGCCCGGTCATATCCGGCAGTTGAATATCGAGCAGTACCAGATCGAACTCATCGGGATCGAACATGTCCAGCGCTTCCTGCCCGGTCATGGCGACATCCACGCTATTACCCAGTTTTTCCAGTACCGAACGCGCGACAACTACGTTGAGCTCGATATCTTCCACCAGCAGAACATGCAGCGCCGGTAGCGGTAAATCATCGTCGTCATCCAGACCGCTTCCCGCTTCATCGACGCTCGGGGCCGTCACCGTCAGGGTGAAGCAGGATCCCTTGCCTTGTGTGCTGGAAACCTGGATATCGCCCCCCATGTTCTGTGCCAGACGCTTCGACACCGCCAGACCGATTCCCGTGCCCGTTGCGGGTTTCCCGCCGTGCTGGTCTTTGACCTGATAATACATGGCGAAGATTTTTTCCAACTCATCCGCCGGAATACCCATCCCGGAATCTTCCACCTCAAAGCGCAGGCGATCGCCTTTCTCATGCCAGACGCGCACCACAATTTCGCCCTTCTTGCCGTTCTCACCCTTCGGAGTGAATTTCACCGCGTTGCTGAGCAGGTTCCACAGGATCTGCCGCAGGCGCGTTCCGTCAGTAATGACTTTCTGCGGCAGAGGCTGATGCTGGTCCATAATCAGCTTCAGACCTTTCGGTTCTGCCAGCAGGCCACCGAGGTTTTCCAGATCCACCAGAAAACCGGTGAAATCAATCGGCTGGTTATCGAGTTGCACCTTGCGGCGCTCCTGTTTGTCCATCTCAATCACGTCGTTAAAGATATTGCCCAGCGTAATCGCGCTGACGTGGATGGTTTTCAGGTATTTTTGCTGTTCAGGGTCAAGTTGCGTATCCAGCAGGATGCGACTTAACCCGACAATGCCATTAAGCGGCGTACGAAGCTCGTGGCTGATTGTTGAGATAAAAGTGGTCTTCTCCCTACTGGCGTTCTCTAACGCGTCCTGGTAACGCTTACGCTCCGTTATATCGCGTCCAAATCCCATCAGCCCGTGACGTTTGCCCATCCGGTCATAAAACGGCACCTTGCGCAGCTCAAAACAGGCTTTACGGCCATCGGGATACACCAGCCATTGCTCGTAGGTCAGAGAAACGTTGTGGCGGAATACTTTTTCGTCCGTTTCCATCACTTTCTCGGCAATATCGGGGGCGTAAACATCCTGCGGCGTCAGACCAATGAGCTGCTTCTGGCTTTTGCCCACCAGCAGTTCCATCGCACGGTTGCAGCCGGAGAATTCTTTATCTTCGTTACGGTAGTAAACCAAATCCGGCGAGGCATCGAGGAACGAACGCAGCAGCGCAGATTGCTGCTCCAGCTCAATCTGCGCCTGTTCACGGCGGGACATCTCTTCTTTGAGCCGGCTCATCACCAGCACGCGCGCATCTTCCGCTTTGATACGGTCAGCGATTTCCTGATTGAGCTGTGCAATATTCTCCTGAAGCTGCGCATTCAGCTCCAGATCCCGATGGCGCATTTCTTCCAGCTTCGCCACCAGCTTCGCCAGTCGCTGGCGAGACTCTTCAAGCTGTTCCACCACCACGGAGAGAAAATAAACGGCCCAGGGCGTAATCAACAGCCCGAAGAAAATGGAGCGGACGACGTCGATATTTTCGACTTCCCCGCTGAGCAACAGGGTGACCGCCATTTGCACCACCATCGCTAGCAGCACCAATACCGAGGCCAGCAGCAGTGAAAAACGGACAAGCCCCAGTTTTACCATCAAATCAACATAGTACTGCGCCAACAGACGAATTTGCTTCATAGCGATTTTCCTTAGTCACCCACCCGCGCATCATAACGTAAAACGACGGCTTATACGGTGCTGCCGCACAGATTCACGGCACAGCATCAGCCGCCAATGTCCTGCGGCACATTACCTATCAGCATAGTGGTACGGCGTGCCCAGCGCGGAACCCTGTACGCCATGCGTTTGCAGATAGCGATCCAGCTCCACCATGCCCGTCCAGCGGTTTTCACACCAGAGCGGTGCCAGCAAGGTCGGGCGGCGAGCGCTGGCGGAAATGCGGTGATAAATCACATCCGGCGGCGTATGGCGAATCATCTCTCCCGCGATCTCCACGTAGCGATCCAGCGCCAGCTCCGGCAGCCTTCCCGCTTTCCAGGCCTTCGCCATCGTGCTGCCTTCCACGATATGGAGAGGATGCAGCTTAATGCCCTCCACGCCGGTTTCAACCACCTGCTCCAGCGTCGATAAGCAGTGCTGTGCGTCCTCTCCCGGTAAACCCACGATCAGATGACTACACACTTTCAGACCGCGCTCACGTGCACGGCGGGTGGTTTCCTGATAGCAGGCGAAGTCATGGCCGCGATTAATCCGGTGCAGCGTTTTGTCACACGCGCTTTGCAGCCCCAGTTCCAGCCAGACCTCATAGCCCTGTTCATGGTAGCGGGACAGCAAATCCAGCACCGCATCGGGCACGCAGTCGGGGCGAGTGCCCACGCAAATCCCCACCATTTCGGCCTGCTTCAACGCTTCCTGATACATGCTTTCCAGCACCTGAACCTCGGCATAGGTGCTGGTATACGCCTGAAAATACGCCAGATAGCGTTTGGCTCGGTTCACCTTTCCCGCCTGCGCTTCCAACTGCTGCGCGATGCTGCGTTGCTGCATCTGCTCATCGGCAAACGAGGCCACATTACAGAACGTGCAACCACCCCGCCCCAGCGTGCCATCACGGTTTGGGCAGTTAAACCCACCGTGCAGCGTCAGCTTGTGGATCTTCTCGCCATAACGACGTTGAAGATTTCCGCCAAACATATTGATTAATTTTTGCAATTGCATATTCTAACCTGCTCCCTTGAGGAACAGCAGACTACCTTTCTCTCGCTCCCTTCGCGATGACCGCGATCAATCACACACATCCCAATGAAATGCATTTTTATTCGCTTTTAGTGAAAATAAAATCACGTCGGTGTTAATTAATTTTTCTTATCCCGCATGCTCGCTTGATGAAAAGATGAAGCAATACTTAAAAATAGTTTCATGAAATCTAAAAGTAGTCATATACAGCATAATATGCTACGACGCAGAGAGAATGCAGCACGGATAAGGGTTCCCGCGCTTTTGTATAGTGATACAGCTCACACTTCAATTAAACCCCATATCCATTTATCGAGATAGTTTTTCTAAAAAAATCATTATCTTTCATAGGTATAATTAAAAATTATCGCATATCAGCACATTTTACACTGGTATTTGACCTGAACAGGCTTTCTCGCTAATTTGGGGATCCGCTGGAAGCTTTCCTGACGGGTTCACGACTCGTCATATTTATGCAGTAAATGAAGACTCCCTCTAAAAACAAGTCATTTACCACTTGTGAGACCGTCACGAGAGGCCGAAGAAGAGAGCGTAATACTAGCCGCTCAACGCCACGGTGCTTTCTCGCAGTAGGTTGTGAGAGTCACACAGAGCCTGGGGAGGTTCACTAACATGTTGTACGATGCATCCCAAGAGAGAGATAACTGTGGTTTCGGATTAATCGCCCATATAGAAGGTGAGCCGAGCCATAAAGTAGTGCGTACTGCCATTCACGCACTTGCACGCATGCAGCACCGTGGCGCAATCCTTGCTGACGGCAAGACTGGCGACGGCTGCGGTTTATTACTTCAGAAGCCCGACCGTTTCTTTCGTCTGGTGGCGGAAGAGCACGGCTGGCGTTTAGCCAAAAACTACGCCGTTGGCATGATGTTTCTCAATCAGGACGAAGAACTGGCTCGCGCCACACGTCGGATTGTAGAAGAAGAGTTGCAGAACGAAACGCTGTCCGTACTGGGCTGGCGTGAAGTTCCGACCAACCCGGATGTACTGGGGGAAATTGCCCTGTCGTCCATGCCGCGTATTGAGCAAATTTTCGTTAACGCCCCGGCTGGCTGGCGTCAACGTGATATGGAACGTCGCCTGTTCATGGCGCGTCGCCGTATCGAAAAGCGCATTGAAGATAAAGAGTTCTACGTTTGTAGCTTCTCCAATCTGGTCACGATCTATAAAGGTCTGTGCATGCCGGCGGATCTGCCACGCTTCTACCTCGATCTGGCCGATCTGCGTCTGGAGTCGGCAATTTGCCTGTTCCACCAGCGCTTCTCAACCAACACCGTTCCACGCTGGCCGCTAGCGCAGCCGTTCCGCTATCTGGCGCACAACGGCGAGATCAACACCATCGCTGGTAACCGTCAGTGGGCACGCGCACGTGCTTACAAGTTCAAAACGCCGCTGATCCCGGATTTGCAGGATGCCGCACCGTTCGTCAACGAAACTGGCTCCGACTCCAGCTCGCTGGATAACATGCTGGAACTGTTCCTGAGCGGCGGGATGGATATCATCCGTGCCATGCGCCTGCTGGTTCCGCCAGCCTGGCAGAACAACCCGGATATGGATCCTGAACTGCGCGCCTTCTTCGACTTTAACTCCATGCACATGGAGCCGTGGGATGGCCCGGCTGGTATCGTGATGTCCGACGGGCGCTATGCTGCCTGTAACCTGGATCGTAACGGCCTGCGCCCTGCGCGCTACGTCATCACCAAAGACAAGCTGATCACCTGTGCCTCTGAAGTCGGTATCTGGGATTATCAGCCGGATGAAGTGGTTGAAAAAGGCCGCGTTGGTCCGGGCGAACTGATGGTGATCGACACCCGCAGCGGTCGCATCCTGCACTCTGCCGAAACCGATGACGATCTGAAAAGCCGCCACCCTTACAAAGAGTGGATGGAGAAAAACGTTAAGCGTCTGGTGCCGTTCGAAGAATTGCCAGACGATCAGGTCGGCAGCCGTGAATTCGACGATGAGCTGCTGGAGACCTTCCAGAAACAGTACGGTTACAGCAGCGAAGAGCTGGATCAGGTCATCCGCGTGCTGGGCGAGAACGGTCAGGAAGCCACCGGTTCGATGGGTGACGACACGCCGTTCGCCGTGCTGTCGAGCCGTCCACGCATCATTTATGACTACTTCCGTCAGCAGTTCGCGCAGGTGACCAACCCGCCAATCGACCCGCTGCGTGAAGCACACGTGATGTCACTGGCGACCAGCATTGGCCGCGAGATGAACGTGTTCTGTGAAGCGGAAGGTCAGGCCCACCGCCTGAGCTTTAAATCGCCCATCCTGCTTTACTCCGATTTCACCCAGTTGACGTCGCAGGATGAACTGCACTATCGCGCCGACACGCTGGATTTGACGTTTGATCCGTCGCAGCAAACGCTGCAACAGACGATCGAGAAACTGTGTGACGAGGCTGAAAGCAAAGTCAGAGACGGTGCCGTTCTGCTGGTGCTCTCCGACCGCGGCATTAGCGAATCACGCTTGCCTGTCCCTGCGCCGATGGCCGTGGGTGCCGTTCAGCGCCGTCTGGTCGAAAAGAGCCTTCGCTGTGATGCCAACATCATTGTCGAAACCGCCAGTGCGCGCGATCCGCACCACTTTGCCGTGCTGTTAGGCTTTGGTGCGACCGCTATCTATCCTTACCTCGCCTACGAAACGCTGGCGCGGATGGTGGATAACCACACCATCGACAAACCTTATCGTGCCGTGATGCTGAACTACCGTAACGGCATCAATAAAGGCCTGTACAAGATTATGTCCAAAATGGGCATCTCGACGATTGCGTCTTATCGCTGCTCCAAGCTGTTTGAAGCCGTGGGCCTGCACAAAGATGTGTCGACGCAATGCTTCCTGGGCGTCGTCAGCCGTATCGGCGGTGCAAACTACAGCGACTTCGAACAGGATCTGCTGAACCTGTCCAAACGTGCCTGGCTGAAACGCAAAACACTGGAACAGGGCGGCCTGCTGAAATTTGTTCACGGCGGCGAATACCATGCCTACAACCCGGATGTCGTCACCACGCTGCAAACCGCGGTGAAAACCGGGGAGTACAGCGATTACGAGCAATACGCCAAACTGGTTAACGAGCGTCCAGCAGCGACCTTACGCGACCTGCTGGCACTGAAACCGCAAGAAGGCGCGGCCATCGCAATCGACAGCGTCGAACCCGCTTCTGAAATGTTCAAACGCTTCGATACCGCGGCCATGTCCATCGGCGCACTCAGCCCGGAAGCCCATGAATCGCTGGCTGAAGCGATGAACGGACTGGGCGGCTTCTCCAACTCCGGTGAAGGCGGCGAAGATCCGGCGCGTTACGGCACCAATAAAGTGTCCCGTATCAAGCAGGTGGCTTCTGGCCGCTTTGGTGTGACGCCAGCCTATCTGGTTAACGCCGATGTGATTCAGATTAAAGTGGCGCAGGGCGCGAAGCCGGGCGAAGGCGGTCAGTTACCGGGTGATAAAGTCACGCCGTACATTGCTCGTCTGCGCTATTCCGTGCCGGGCGTGACGCTGATTTCACCACCGCCGCACCACGATATTTACTCTATCGAAGATCTGGCACAGCTGATTTTCGATCTGAAGCAGGTCAACCCGAAAGCGATGATTTCGGTAAAACTGGTGTCCGAACCGGGCGTCGGAACTATCGCTACGGGCGTAGCCAAAGCGTACGCCGATTTGATCACCATCGCCGGTTACGACGGTGGTACCGGTGCCAGCCCGCTGTCCTCCGTGAAATACGCGGGTTGCCCTTGGGAGCTGGGTCTGGTTGAAACGCAACAGGCTCTGGTCTCCAACGGGCTGCGCCACAAAATCCGCCTTCAGGTGGACGGTGGCTTGAAAACCGGTCTGGATATCGTCAAAGCGGCGATTCTGGGTGCAGAAAGCTTCGGCTTCGGCACCGGCCCGATGGTTGCGCTGGGCTGTAAATACCTGCGTATCTGTCACCTGAATAACTGTGCGACAGGCGTTGCAACACAGGATGAGAAGCTGCGCCGCGATCACTACCACGGCCTGCCTGAGCGTGTAACCAACTACTTCCACTTCATCGCGCATGAAACTCGCGTGCTGATGGCAGAACTGGGCGTCAGCCGTCTGGTGGATCTGATTGGTCGTACCGACTTGCTGGTTGAGCTGGACGGTTTCAGTGCGAAACAGAACAAACTGGATCTGTCACCGCTGCTGCACGCGGCACAACCTCAGCCGGGCAAAGCGCTGTACTGCACTGAAAGCAATCTGTCGTTCGATAAAGGCTTGCTGAACAAAGAGCTGCTGGCTCAGGCACAGCCGCACATCGATGCGAAACAGGGCAAAGCGCTCTACTTCGACATCCGTAACACCGATCGCTCCGTCGGCGCGACGCTGTCTGGTGCGATTGCCGAGAAACATGGCGATCAAGGGCTAGCGGGCGATCCGATTAAAGCGCACTTCTCCGGTACCGCAGGGCAGAGCTTCGGCGTCTGGAACGCCGGCGGCGTGGAACTGAAACTAACTGGCGATGCCAACGACTACGTGGGCAAAGGCATGGCGGGCGGCAGTATCTCCGTGCGTCCTCCAGTAGGTTCTGCCTTCCGCAGCCACGAAGCCAGCATCATCGGTAACACCTGCCTCTACGGCGCTACCGGCGGTAAGCTGTTTGCCGCAGGCCGTGCAGGTGAGCGTTTCGCCGTACGTAACTCCGGCTGTATCACCGTGGTAGAAGGTATCGGCGATAACGGCTGTGAATACATGACGGGCGGTATCGTCTGCGTGCTGGGTCGTACCGGCGTGAACTTTGGCGCAGGGATGACCGGTGGATTCGCCTACGTGCTGGATGAAGACGGTGAATTCCGTAAACGCGTTAACCCGGAACTGGTGGAAGTGCTGGATGTCGAAGAACTGGCTATTCATGAAGAACATCTTCGTGGCCTGATCACCGAGCACGTGCAGAATACCGGTTCACACCGCGGAGAAGAGATCCTTGCTAACTGGCCGACCTGGGCACCGAAATTTGCTCTGGTGAAACCGAAGTCAAGTGATGTGAAGGCATTGTTGGGTCACCGTAGTCGTTCCGCAGCCGAGCTGCGGGTTCAGGCGCAGTAAGAGGTCATCATGAGTCAGAATGTTTACCAGTTTATCGACTTACAGCGCGTTGATCCGCCCAAGAAACCGCTGAAGATTCGTAAAATTGAATTTGTTGAGATCTACGAGCCGTTCTCAGAAAGCCAGTCCAAAGCCCAGGCAGACCGCTGCCTGGCGTGCGGTAACCCTTACTGTGAGTGGAAGTGTCCGGTACATAACTACATCCCGAACTGGCTGAAGCTGGCGAACGAAGGCCGCATTATCGAAGCGGCTGAGTTATCGCACCAGACCAACAGCCTGCCGGAAGTCTGCGGTCGCGTATGCCCGCAGGACCGTCTGTGTGAAGGGTCTTGTACGCTGAATGATGAATTCGGCGCGGTCACCATCGGCAACATCGAACGCTATATCAATGATAAAGCGATAGAGATGGGCTGGAAGCCAAGCGTTGCTAACGTCAAACCGACCGGTAAGCGCGTCGCCATCATTGGCGCGGGTCCGGCAGGGCTGGCTTGTGCCGACGTGCTGGCACGCGGTGGCGTACAGGCCGTCGTGTTCGATCGTCATCCTGAGATCGGTGGCCTACTGACCTTCGGTATCCCTTCTTTCAAGCTGGAAAAAGAAGTGATGGTGAAACGTCGTGAGATCTTCACCGAGATGGGCATCGAATTCCGTCTGAATACCGAAGTCGGCAAAGACGTGCAGATGAAAGCGCTGCTGGACGAGTACGATGCAGTATTCCTCGGCGTCGGCACCTATCAGTCTATGCGTGGCGGATTGGACAATGAAGACGCTCAGGGCGTCTACGATGCGCTGCCGTTCCTGATCGCCAACACCAAGCAGCTGATGGGCTTTGAAGCCGCAGAAGACGAGCCTTACATCAGCATGCAAGGTAAACGCGTTGTGGTGCTGGGCGGTGGTGACACCGCGATGGACTGCGTACGTACCTCGATTCGTCAGGGCGCAACGCACGTTACCTGTGCCTATCGTCGTGATGAAGAGAACATGCCGGGCTCCAAGCGCGAAGTGAAAAACGCGCGTGAAGAAGGCGTCGAGTTCAAATTCACCCTGCAACCGTTAAGCGTCGAGATCAATGGCGCTGGCAAAGTGTGCGGCGTGAAAATGGCGCGTACCGCGCTGGGCGCACCGGATGCCAACGGCCGTCGTCGTCCTGAAATCGTAGAAGGTTCCGAGCACGTACTGGAAGCCGATGCGGTCATCATGGCGTTTGGCTTCCGTCCGCATAAAATGACGTGGCTGGCAGAACATGACGTCAAGCTGGACGATCAAGGTCGCATTGTCGCACCAGAAAGCTGCGATAACGCGTTCCAGACCAGCAACCCGAAAATCTTTGCGGGTGGCGATGCAGTGCGCGGTTCCGATCTGGTGGTTACGGCCATCGCAGAAGGTCGTAAAGCCGCTGACGGTATCATGAACTATCTGGAAGTGTAGAACGACCACTTCTCTTAAGGGCAGCGCTGGCTGCCCTTTTCTTTTTCAGCCTTCACCCGATTCCGCCTTTATTCGCACACTCAATCTTTACCGGAATACAGGTCAATCACATCCTGTTCCGTCAGCATCGGCGTTTTCTCAGCAAGCGAGTAGTAGCTCGGTTTCTTATCAATATAAATCTGCGATACCAACGTTTTATTGGTCTCGTCAGCAAAAAAGCCCGCCGGAATATGATAAGCACCACCGCTACGCAGCCGATAGAACAGGTGCGTTCCACATACGCGGCAAAAACCGCGCTCGGCCCATTCCGATGACGGCCAGACCGTAATATTTTCCTCGCCCTCGATGGCAATCGCCGGATCCGTACATTCAACAGCCATGAGCGGACCACCGCCCCACGTCTGGCACATTCCACAGTGGCAGGCATCTACCTTACTCACCGAGTGCGCCGTGGAAATCGTCACACCACCGCATAAACAACGACCTTGATGCATTGCTCCCCCTCCTGATGCTCTGCGTTCTGGAATCGCAATACCCTATAAAAAAGGAATATCACCGTGAATGTCGGTTATAGCATAGGTTATATACGTGCTTTTTCTTATTCTCAGGAAGTTGGACAATGCTCAACTCTCAATCGGTATTCCCCTAGCGGTGCAGCAAGAAAATGAAATAAGTCGTGCGGTAGCAATCGATGGCGACGTGCTGCACTTCTTTCTCGGAATATCACACCAGACAGGCTAATAAAACCTTCGTCTTTCCACTGGGCTCTAAAGAACCTTTCGTAATAAATCCTGCAATATCACGTTAAAGACCTACACTTACCTCCGACATTAACTTGTCTTTATTGAGATTGGATTTCATTAAGGAGGAACTATGACAGTCGAAGTGGCTCTTGTAACAGGAGCCGGTCAAGGTATTGGCCGCGCTATTGCTCTCAGACTGGCGGCAGACGGTTTTGCCGTCGCCATCGTGGACTATAACCAAGAAACCGCACACAGCGTGGCACAGGAAATCGAAAAATCCGGCGGGCAGGCCATCGCACTACAGGCGGACGTTGCGGATCGTGAGGCAGTTTTCGCCGCTGTCGCAGAAACTAAAAAGCGCTTTGGTGACTTTAACGTCATCGTCAATAACGCTGGTGTTGCCCCTTCAACCCTGATTGAAGACATCACGCCAGACGTTGTTGATCGCGTTTATAACATCAACGTCAAAGGCGTCATCTGGGGCATTCAGGCAGCGCTCGATGCCTTCAAATCTCTGGGTCACGGCGGAAAAATTATCAATGCCTGTTCGCAGGCTGGGCATGTGGGCAATCCCGAACTCGCCGTCTACAGCTCAAGTAAATTCGCAGTTCGTGGCTTAACGCAAACGGCCGCACGCGATTTAGCGCCGCTGGGCATCACGGTCAATGGTTACTGTCCGGGTATCGTAAAAACGCCAATGTGGGATGAAATCGATCGGAAGATCTCCGAATCCGCAGGGAAACCGCGTGGCTATGCGACGGAAGAATTCGCCAAACGCATCACCCTGGGCCGCCTTTCCGAGCCGGAAGATGTCGCTGCCTGCGTGTCCTATCTGGCCAGCCACGATTCCGACTATATGACGGGGCAGTCGCTATTGATTGATGGCGGAATGGTGTTCAGTTAATCGCATATTCAGCGAACAACGGGAATAAGAAAGGGCACCACAAGGGTGCCCTTAAACATTACTTCACGACCCGTAGCGACGGTCGGCCACCTTTAGGTGGCTGTGGTGGTTCATCATCAGAACCCGAGCCATCGTCAGGCGCTTCAGAATCAGGTGAGCTATCGACAATCGACATGACCGTCCCTGAAGCGGGTGCGCCTTCCTGAAAGTCTTCATATTCAGCTGCAGATTCGTAAGCAGGTTCGGACTCAAACATCGTTCCAGCCCCGTTCTCACGTGCATAAATCGCCATGACGGCCGCCATCGGCACATAAACCTGACGTGGTACGCCGCCAAAACGGGCATTGAAACGAACGCTGTCATCAGCTAACTCAAGGCCCCCAACAGCGCGCGGTGCGATATTCAGCACGATCTGGCCGTCACGGGCGAACTCCATCGGCACCATAACATCCGGCAGAGTGACATCTACCACCAGATGAGGCGTTAATTGGTTATCCAGCAACCAATCATAAAAAGCCCGTAATAAATACGGACGACGCGGAGACAGTTGAGACAACGCCATACGGTTTAACCTCGGGTTTGCAAACGCATTTCACGTTCCACTTCCGTCAGGGAAGCCAGGAACGCATCACGCTCAAAGACGCGAGTCATGTAGCCTTTCAGCTCTTTCGCGCCCGAACCACTCAGTTCAATGCCTAACTGCGGCAAACGCCACAGCAGCGGAGCCAGATAGCAATCCACCAGGCTGAACTCTTCGCTCATGAAATAAGGCGCTTCGTTGAACACAGGGGCAATCGCCAGCAGCTCTTCACGCAATTGCTTACGTGCCGCGTCTGCTTCCTGAGCGCTGCCGTGCGTAATTTTCTTCAGCAAAGAATACCAGTCGCTCTCAATGCGGTGCATCATCAGGCGGCTGTTACCGCGCGCAACCGGATAGACAGGCATTAACGGCGGATGAGGAAAACGTTCATCCAGATACTCCATGATAATACGGGATTCATAGAGCGTCAGTTCACGATCGACCAGCGTTGGCACGGAACCGTAAGGATTGAGGTCAATAAGATCCTGAGGCAGATTATCCATGTCTACCTGCTCAATCTCGACACTCACACCCTTTTCCGCCAATACGATGCGGACCTGATGGCTAAAAATGTCGGATGGACCAGAAAACAGCGTCATTACCGAACGTTTGTTGGCAGCGACAGCCATGAAAACCTCCAAGTTTATCGAGAAAATATGGCGAATAACCGCGCAGTCAGTAACCTGCAAACCGCTATTCGAAATGCTGCTCGCCAATGTGTGTAAACGTCACCGGACAAAAATCCAGCTGTTTTAAACAGCTACACGATAGCTTACACACAGGCATAAAATCGGCGGATAGTTTATCAGATTTTGTTCGTTTTGTGGGGGTATAAGCGGATAATCTTATTTAACAAGATGATAAATAATAATTTTTTTATTAAATACAAATTTTTCATTTGCAATAGCGAAGTCTAAACAACGCCGCCAGAGAATAATCTATCCCCTGTATTGACCTGCGCTGAGTCGTCAATCGCCTAGAAGCCGACGGGGGCCGTCGGCTTCTAAGTAAGCGAAATTAAAGCAAATTGATGCCGTTAAGCCGATGGTTAAGGTCGTGCCGCAGTGCCATCCGGCAAGCGTGCATTCGTCCATGACGGCAATCCACCTTCAACAGGGAATTGCTTCGCTTTTTGCTCATCGATATCAATCCCTAGTCCTGGCTTATCGTTCAGGTACGCGTATCCGCCTTCAATATCCGGGCAACCAGGGAAAACGTCCCGCAGCGCCTCATTCATCGGCGTATATTCTTGAATACCCAGATTAGTAATACTCATATCAATGTGCATATTCGCGACGACGCCGATAGGAGAGATATCCCCCGGACCATGCCAGGCGGTTCTCACGCCATGAAACTCGGCGAGCGTCGCCAGTTTTTTGGCTGGCGTAATCCCACCGATCATACTGATATGGCAGCGAATAAAATCAATCAGATGATTGGTGATCAGGTGCTTGTATTCGGCAACATGAACAAACAGTTCGCCCATCGCGATTGGGGTGGATGTTTGTTGCCGCATCACGCTAAGGAAATCAACATTCTCTGGAGCGACGGGGTCTTCAAGATAAAAGAGCTTGTAATCTTCCAGAGACTTCGCCATTTGCAACGCGGTAACCGGCGATACCCGCTCATGAACATCATGAATAAATTCAACATCAAACCCAATCTTATTGCGCAGATGATCGAAAAAGGCCGGAATACTTCTGGCATAAGCATCAGGGTCGAAATAAATACCGGGCGTCTTCGTTCTTGGTGAGCGCTTCGGCGTGATATTGGCTTTATCCAACTGAGTGGCAATCAGTTTGAGGTCTTCCGTCCCGGCCCCACCGTACATGCCCATCTGACAACGAACGTACTGGTAGCCTTCTTCCATTGCCGCACGGATGTTATCTTCCGCCGCGACCGCATCCGCACCATCGCAATGACGATAAAGCGGAATACCGTCACGGCATTTGCCGCCCAGCAATTCATAGACCGGCAGGTTAGCGACTTTACCCTTGATATCCCACAGCGCCATATCGATAGCCGAAATCGCATTGTTCATCACCGGCCCATTGCGCCAATAGCCGCTCACGACAGCAGACTGCCAGATATCTTCAATACGAGAAGGATCTTTCCCGATCAGGAAAGGCTTCATGTACTCATTAATGGCCGCTTCAACCGCGAAAATACGCTGGGTAAAGGTCGCACATCCCAAACCGTATAAGCCGTCCTGATTGGTTTCGACCTTGACGACAACCAGATCAATGCCACCCGGTGCCGTTAGAATCGTCTTTACGTTTGTTACCTTTATCATTCAAAAACTCCTGTGATAGCCACAATCAGATTATGTAGAATCTCATTTGTTGTATGACATCATATCTCTTGAGGTATTACTATCAAAAGGAAAAAATAAAAGCAACTTATATCGAAGAGAAAACAGAGAAGTACAGCGGGCTGAAGGGGGTCACTAAAGGTAGTAATTTTAATAAATTAGATAAATAGTAGATCACTACGGGTACATTTCAGATACAAAAATATCGCGAAGTAATATCAATTGCCGATGCTGCAAAGCAAGCATCAGCAGGCCGTTACTGACATACGAATAAAGGAGAGGTAAGCGACCTGAGAAATAGGGCGATATTTACGCGTTAGTTATTATCAAGGTTGTTAATCATAACAATGTTACATTCCATTGCCTGATCCAGACATAGCTTAGCGGTTTCAACATCACGATTTTTTATCGCCATAAAAATTTTGATATGCGCGTCAATACTATCTAACGTGATGCCTAACACACGGTTTAACTCTTCCAGATAGAAATAGTACATATTTTTCACATACTTAATAGCATGTGAAAACACTTTATTGTGCGCCGCATTGATAATCGCCATGTGGAAATCCAGGTCGGCCTGAGAGTACTTTTTATAGTCGTTTTTGTTGACCAGCATTCGGTTAAGTGCATCTTCTATAAGCGCAATATCCTCATCCGTTGCATTTTTTGCCGCCAGCTCGATGCACTTAAATTCCACCGTTTGCCGAAACACCATCATGTCCATGAATTCACCTTTCGTCAGGTGAAGAATCGGCTTGTCATTCGCCTGCATACGGAAGCTTTCAATTTCATTTGAAACAAAAGAACCTCGACCATGTTTGGTATAGATGATTCCCAAGTTCCTCAATTTTTGCACCGCACTGCGAATACTCGTTCTACTTACTTCAAAAGCTTCACTTAATTCAAACTCAGACGGTAATTTCTCACCCTGTTTCCACTCACCGCTGAGTATCTTTTTCTGCATCTTCTGATAGACGGCTTCAGCAATATTATTTCTTGGTATTGATTCTATATTGTCCATAACGCCTCAAATCAATTATTGGAATCATGATCACAAAAAAACGCTTTGACTGTTGATTGAAGTATAACAAAGCGACACCATCACTTCCACTCGTTAGTTGTATGACAACATGATGTATGACAACACTACCTCTTAAAAAATAACCTATTCACTGCTCAATAATCAGTTAAGGAGTTGATAATGGATGCCGCAAAACTATTTGATCTATCAGGGAAAACTGCACTCATTACCGGTTCTGCAAGAGGCCTCGGCTTTTCCTATGCAGAAGGACTCGCATCAGCGGGTGCCGCCATTGTGCTCAGCGACATCAGAGAAGAAACGCTGAACGAGGCGGTAGAAAAGCTAACGGCAAAGGGCTATAACGCCAAAGGTTACGTGATTGACGTCTCAAAAGAAGACCAGATCGTCAATGCATTCAACCTGATGGATGCCGCTGGTATAGAAATCGACATTGTGATTAATAACGCAGGGATCCAGCATCGTCAACCGTTAGTCGACCTCGCGCTACAGGACTGGCAGCGCGTCATGGACATTCACCTGACAGGGACATTCCTCGTATCGCGCGAGGCGGCAATCCGCATGATAAAACGCGGCCGCGGCGGCAAATTTATCAATATCTGTTCACTGACCAGTGAACAAGCACGTCCTACCGTCGCACCTTATACCGCCGCTAAAGGCGGAATCAAAATGTTGACGCGCTCCATGTCGGCGGAATGGGCAGAATATAACATTCAAGCGAACGCAATCGGCCCCGGCTACATCCTGACCGACATGAATGAAGCCTTGATTAAAGATGTTGAGTTCGATAAGTGGGTCAAAAGTAGCAACCCGACTAAACGCTGGGGAAAAACCGAAGAACTTATCGGTACGGCTATTTTCCTGTCTGCTGATGCATCGAATTATATCAATGGTCAGGTCATCTATGTCGATGGCGGATGGTTAGCGGTACTTTGATTCTCAGGAATCGATATTTGTCAGAGATGATTGATAAGTCAACGTGTGGTTTTTAATTCTCTCCACCGCGACAAAGGAAAACCACACTATATTATTTTAGAGGTATCAAGATGAAACAAGATACGCTGACCTTTGATGCATGTATTGTCCATGGAAAAAAAGACGTAAAAGTAGAAAGTCGTGAACTGACTTATACCGAAAATGATATTATCGTTAACGTTGAGTGCGGCGGTATTTGCGGTTCAGATATTCATTATTATCATGAAGGCCATGCCGGTTTGTCTGTAATAAAACATCCCATGGTCATTGGTCACGAATTCGTTGGCAGAATTCATCAGGCCCCAGCCAATAGTCCATTAAAAGTCGGCCAAAAAGTAGCGATCAATCCTTCCCAGCCGTGCAACAAATGTGAATATTGTCTGGAAGGCAAGCAGAACGAATGCCCCAGTATGCGATTCATGGGAAGCGCCCAATTTAATCCGCACGTACACGGCGGTTTTGCTCAATATGTCACGGTTTCCGCACAGCAGTGCTATCCCTATGACGAAAATGTCCCTTCGCAAATTATGGCACTTGCGGAACCGACTGCGGTTGTTATTCATGCCATCAATGTCGCAGGCAGCCTGGTCGGTAAAAAAGTCCTGGTCATCGGTGCGGGTCCTATCGGTGCCTTGACTATTGCCGCAGCGAAAGCCTCAGGCGCCGTAGAGATTGTCGCGTCCGACATCAGTGAAAGGTGCAGAAACATCGCGCTGGAAATGGGAGCCGATACCTCCGTCAATCCGCTTGATGAAAGTGCAATGGAAATCTATAACCAAAATAAAGGCTACTTTGATGTGACATTCGAGGCCAGTGGTGCGCCTTCGGCAATCGCCTCATCGGTCTTTGCAACACGCCCTAATGGTTTGATTGTACAAATTGGTATGGGACCAAGCCCTGTTCAATATCCCGTTGCACAAATGCTAGTAAAAGAACTCACGTGGAAAGGATCATTCCGATTCATTAATGAATTTGCTACTGCGGTTAAATGGCTGGAGAAAGGTATTATAAATCCACAACCCATTATCTCCGCTGAATATTCTTATCATGATGTTGAAGATGCATTAATTGCTGCGAGTGATAAAAATATTTCCTCAAAAGTACTCGTTAAATTTTAATAAAGACATCACCTTTAATTTTAAATCGGAATAATACGGCAAAGGAATGCTGACAATACGCTGTTGACCAAAAATCAAGATGTGGTGTTTTTCTTATTCTTCTACCGACTAATTATTTCCACACATTGTCTGGAAATGATTTTTCGTGTGTGCCACCAGGTATTTATACCTCACCACATATTGAATTAAATCTAATAATCATATGGTGACACTATGAACTCATCTCCAGTTAAGGTTAAAAGAAGCACCTCCGATCTTGCCAGGGCATCCGTTTCTGGCTGGCTCGGTACCACACTAGAATTCATGGATTTCCAGCTCTATTCTCTTGGTGCCGCACTGGTCTTCCATGAAATTTTCTTCCCTGAACAATCGGCTGCTATGGCATTAATTCTCGCGATGGGAACCTACGGTGCAGGATACATTGCCCGTATTGTCGGTGCCGTCTTCTTCGGGAAAATGGGAGATAGAGTCGGCAGGAAAAAGGTCCTGTTTATTACCATTGCATTAATGGGCGTTTGTACCACATTAATAGGCGCCCTCCCGACTTACCAGCAGGTTGGCATTCTGGCACCGATTCTATTGGTATTGCTCAGAATTATTCAGGGACTGGGTGCCGGTGCAGAGATCTCTGGTGCCAGTACCATGCTGGCAGAATATGCGCCTAAGGGTAAAAAAGGCATTATTGCCTCGCTGGTTGCAATGGGAACCAACTGCGGAACCTTGAGCGCGACGGCCATTTGGGCTGCGATGTTTTACCTCTTTAGCAATGAAGAGATTATTGACTGGGCGTGGCGTCTTCCCTTCCTTGCGAGTTTCGTGGTGATGGGGTTTGCTATCTGGTTACGTCTGAATCTGAAAGAAAGTCCGGTATTTGAAGGGGTACAAGAAACAGAAGAAGTCGCTCAACAGCCCACTCCTTTTTGGTCTTTGCTAAAAGGGAAGTCCTTTTGGATTGCAACAGGCCTTCGCTTCGGACAGGCAGGGAACTCGGGCATTATCCAGACTTTCCTGGCTGGCTACATGGTACAAACGCTACTATTTAGCAAGGCCATCCCCACCGATGCCATCATGATTAGTTCAGTCATCGGCTTTCTGACAATCCCATTGATGGGATGGCTATCAGATAGAATCGGGCGCCGCATTCCTTATATTATCCTCACGCTGGGTTCTATTCTTCTCGCTTATCCGATGATTTCAATCATCGTGAATAAAGAGCAGGCAGTTGCCACGATAACGGTATGCTTAATCCTCATTCATAACATCGCGGTGTTGGGGCAAGCCGCTATCGAAGGGATCACGATGGCAGAGATGTTCGGTTCAAAAAACCGCTTCTCCCAAATGGCAATTTCCAAAGAAATCGGTGGGTTATTCGCGACCGGGCTCGGGCCTTTGTTAGCAGGTATCTTTTGCCAAATAACGGGGTCGTGGTATCCCATCGTTGTGATGCTAATTTGCTACTCCTGCATTGGCTTGCTATCCGCCCTTTTGATGCCAGAAGTCAAAGATCGCGATCTGCATGATGTAAAAAACGCAACGGAATAGCAGACACCATCTCAGTAAAGGTAAACGCTAAATTCTAAATGTAAAAGACCACCTCAATAGGTGGTCTTTTACATTGGTAGCCTCAAGCACGGCTGAGACATAAAAAAACCCGGTGACCAGCACCGGGTTTTTTGCATTGATTTCGCTGCAAAGCAGCCAGAAATTAACGCTTGGAGAACTGAGGACGACGACGTGCTTTACGCAGACCGACTTTCTTACGTTCAACCTGACGAGCATCACGAGTAACGAAACCAGCTTTACGCAGTTCGCTACGCAGAGACTCATCATACTCCATCAGAGCGCGGGTGATACCGTGACGGATCGCACCAGCCTGACCAGAGATACCACCACCTTTAACGGTGATGTACAGATCAAATTTACCAACCATGTCGACCAGTTCAAGCGGCTGACGAACTACCATGCGGGCAGTTTCGCGACCGAAGTACTGTTCCAGACTACGCTGGTTGATAACGATGTTACCGTTGCCCGGTTTGATGAACACGCGAGCGGCGGAGCTTTTGCGGCGACCAGTGCCGTAGTATTGATTTTCAGCCATTGCCTATAATCCCGATTAAATGTCCAGAACTTGCGGTTGCTGTGCCGCGTGATTGTGCTCGGTGCCCGCGTAAACTTTCAGTTTACGGAACATAGCACGACCCAACGGGCCCTTCGGCAGCATGCCTTTAACCGCGATTTCAATCACACGCTCAGGACGGCGGGCAATCATCTCTTCAAAGGTCGCTTGTTTAATACCACCGATGTGACCGGTGTGATGATAATAAATCTTGTCAGTACGCTTGTTGCCAGTTACAGCAACTTTGTCAGCGTTCAGAACGATGATGTAATCACCCGTATCAACGTGCGGAGTGTATTCCGCTTTATGCTTGCCGCGCAGACGACGAGCCAGTTCAGTAGCGAGACGGCCTAAAGTTTTACCGTTCGCATCAACAACGTACCAGTCGCGTTTTACGGTCTCTGGTTTAGCTGTAAAAGTTTTCATTAAAAGCTTACCCAATAATTAGTTACACGTTGGTGAACACCCAAACGCTCGAAAACAGTTGAGGCTCACACGACCATCAAGTCCAGCAAACCTACCCCTTCGAATAGCCATTGCCGGCACTATAAAGTTTTTGGGAAAAAAAACTTTGTTGTAACGTGGGGTCGCAAGATTATAGAGAAGTCATTCTCAAAGATCGACCTTTTTTCACACGCAAATGACTAAAAAACCGCAGCCTGCGTTACGCCAAATGCGGCTGCCGTAAGTACTCTTCGCTTTGCATTTCCTGCAAACGGGATAAACAGCGCTGGTATTCAAATTTCAGGTGATCTCCCTGATAGATCTCAAACATCGACGCCTGCGCAGAAATAATCAATTTGATACGGCGATCGTAGCACTCGTCCACCAGTGCCAGAAAACGGCGAGCGGTGTTTTCTTCCTTCGTTTCCATCACCGTCACATTGTGCAACAGCATCGTGTGGTAGAGGCGCGACAGTGCGATGTAATCATTCTGGCTACGCGCTTCGGTACACAGCGTGTGGAAATCGACCGCCAATACACCGTCACTCACGCCAAGTGTCGATAACGGACGATGATTGATCTCCAGCACCGGCCCCGGCGTCTGCCACGTTCTCCCCGTCAGGCGGGTAAACATCTGCTGCATCGCCGCATCCGTCTCTTCATTCAGCGGCGAGAGATAAAGGTGTGCCTGCGTCAGCGTACGCAGACGATAATCGATACCCGCATCGACATTACGCACTTCGCAATACTGCTTAATCAGCTCAATCGCAGGCAGAAAACGCGCGCGTTGCAGTCCATTACGGTAGAGATCGTCTGGCGGAATATTCGACGTCGCCACCAGCGCAATACCACGAGCAAACAGCGCTCGCAGCAGCTCAGCCAGCAGCATCGCATCGGTAATGTCAGAGACGAAGAATTCATCGAAACACAGCACATCCGTTTCGGCCTTAAAACCGTCCGCCACTTTCTCCAGCGGATTTTCCTGTCCCTGAAATTGGTTCAGCTCTTCATGCACACGCAGCATAAAACGATGAAAATGCAGGCGCATCTTGCGTTCGGCGGGCAAGCTGTGGAAAAACATATCCATCAGCCAGGTTTTACCGCGCCCGACGCCGCCCCACATGTACAGCCCCTGAACTGGCGCAGATTCACGTTTATTACGCCGCCCCAGCCAGCTACGCCATTTCCCCACGCGATCGGATGTCCCCGCCTCGCCATCAGCAGCGCGTTCACATAACGCCTGATGTATCGCCTCCAGACGCACAACGGTTTGCCGTTGCACCTCGTCCGGCTGATATTCACCAGCGGAAAGCGCCTGCTGATAAAGCGCTAAGGGTGTTGTTTGCTGCTGTGTTGTCTGTGGAATAACCATAGCCATCGCAATCCCTGAGAAAAAAGTTAGTCGTGTTTTGCTGTGTGTTGTCGTCGATTTAAGCCGTAATCGTCGCAGTTAACAACCTTGATGTCTGCGGTAGGTCAACATTCCTTTCTGTCATTGAGCATCAGGATTCCACTCAAGCAAGGTTAACGGTTATAGTGACTATTATTAAGTGAAAAACCCTACGGGACAACGACGTCAAAATAGGAGCTATTATGACTTGGGAGTATGCGCTGATAGGTTTAGTTGTCGGTATTATTATTGGTGCTGTAGCCATGCGCTTTGGTAACCGTAAGCTGCGGCAACAGCAGGTATTGCAGAATGAGCTGGAGAAAAGCAAAACCGAACTGGAAGATTATCGTCAGGAATTGGTGGGTCACTTCGCCCGCAGTGCGGAGCTGTTGGATAACATGGCGGATGATTATCGTCAGCTTTATCAACACATGGCGAAAAGCTCCAATAACCTGTTACCTAACGTTCCCGGTCAGGATAATCCGTTTAAATATCGTCTGACCGAATCAGAAGCGGATAACGATCAGGCTCCGGTGAACATGCCGCCGCGCGATTATTCCGACGGTGCATCAGGCCTGCTGCGTGGCGAACACCCGATTCGCAAGTAATATCAACTAATTATACCCTAAATAATTCGAGCTGAAGGAAGGCGGCAAGCGAGGGAATCCCGATGAGCTTACCCAAGTAAGTGATTCGGGTGAGTAAACGCAGCCAACATACATGCAGCTTGAAGTATGACGGGTATAACAAGCGTGGGGCTTTCTGTCTCACGCTTTCCCCTCTCTTGTTCTACGCTTAAAACGCTTGTACGTTTAAGACGCGTACCGCAGGCTGTCATCCCCCGATCACGCATTAAAAAAGCGATAGTTACAATCTGCTGACGAAACAGCAGTGAACTTTACACATTGATCGCCAGTCTGACTCTTCACCGTGTCTTTAAGTTTATATATCATCGTTTTATTCATCCGCAGGCCGTGAGAGAGTTAATAACAATGAAAAAAACATCATTACTATTTAGTGCACTGGCAATGAGTATAGGTTTGACCCTGTCCACGCTTCCCGCTGCAAATGCTGCGCTGCCTGCCGTGGTTCAAGGTCAACAGACGCCAAGTCTGGCCCCGATGCTGGAGAAAGTTTTGCCAGCCGTCGTCAGCGTGCATGTTGAAGGTACACAGGTACAGCGTCAGCGCGTACCGGAAGAATTCAAGTTCTTCTTTGGCCCTAACTTCCCGACGGACAAGCAAAATTCTCGCCCGTTTGAAGGACTGGGTTCTGGCGTCATTATTGACGCCGCAAAAGGTTACGTGCTCACCAACAATCACGTGATCAATAACGCCGACAAGATCCGCGTCCAGCTCAATGACGGACGTGAGTATGAGGCGAAATTGATTGGGCGTGATGAGCAGACCGATATCGCCCTGCTACAGCTGAATGACGCCAAGAATCTGGTCTCTGTAAAAATGGCCGATTCCGATCAACTGCGCGTCGGTGATTTTGCCGTTGCCGTGGGTAACCCGTTTGGCCTTGGCCAGACCGCAACTTCCGGTATTATCTCCGCGCTGGGACGTAGTGGCCTGAATCTTGAAGGGTTAGAAAACTTCATCCAGACCGATGCGTCCATCAACCGCGGTAACTCCGGCGGTGCGCTGGTTAACCTTAACGGCGAACTGATCGGTATCAATACCGCGATCCTGGCGCCGGGCGGCGGAAACATCGGTATCGGCTTCGCTATCCCTAGCAACATGGCCCAGAATCTGGCTCAGCAGCTGGTTGAATTTGGCGAAGTGAAACGCGGGCTGCTGGGTATTAAAGGCAGCGAGATGACGTCGGAAATGGCGAAAGCCTTCAACGTCGACGCGCAGCGCGGCGCCTTCGTCAGCGAAGTCTTACCGAAATCTGCCGCATCCAAAGCCGGTATCAAGGCGGGTGACGTGTTGACGACGCTGGATGGTAAACCAATCAGCAGCTTTGCAGAACTGCGGGCCAAAGTCGGCACCACCGCGCCGGGCAAGACCGTGAAAATCGGCCTGCTGCGTGATGGTAAACCGCAGGAAGTTTCCGTCGTGTTGGATAACAGCTCATCGGCATCAACCAGCGCTGAAACGCTTTCACCGTCATTGCAGGGGGCTTCTCTGACTAATGGCCAACTGAAAGACGGCAGCAAAGGCGTACAGATCGATAACGTAGCTAAGGACACACCTGCAGCGCAGGTCGGTCTGCAAAAAGGCGATGTCATCATCGGCGTGAACCGCGAGCGTATTGAAAACATCACGCAACTGCGCAAACTGCTGGAAGCGAAGCCTTCCGTTCTGGCCTTGAATATCGTCCGGGGCGAAGAAACGATTTATCTGCTGCTACGTTAATCGCTTGCCGTCTTTTTCGGCAACTTAACTGGCAAGAACATCGCTAATGTTAAAAAATCGGACACCGAGCCATGCGGTGTCCGAACTTCTCGTGATATCCTCCCCTTATCTCCCTTTTTCCACAGTAAATCACGGCCATGCTTGCTAAGTTATTACGTTCAGCGCTCTTTGGTGCCCTCGTCGCCGGTATTATTCTGGCCGTACTGCCCTTTGTTGGGTCTGGCACGTCGTTTCTGAAAGGCAATGACAAAAATACTGATGGTTCGCCCATAAGCTACCATCAGGGAGTCAGCCATGCGGCGCCTGCTGTGGTGAACGTTTATAACCGGGTTGCCAAAGAGGGGAAACCTAGCGAAGTCGCCATTCATCCTCTCGGATCCGGCGTCATCATGAATGAAAAAGGGTATATTTTAACCAACAAGCATGTGATTAATAACGTGCAACAAATCCAGATAGAGCTGTCAGACGGCAGACTGTACGAAGCCCGCGTGATCGGTTCCGATAGCCTGACGGATCTGGCTGTATTGCAAATTGATGGCATCAACCTGCCCGTTATTTCGATAAATCCAGACCGCATACCACACGTCGGCGATGTCGTGATGGCGATCGGCAACCCTTATAATCTGGGGCAAACCGTCACTCAGGGCGTTATCAGCGCCACTGGCCGCGTCAGCCTCAGCGCTTATGGTCAGCAAAGAAGTCAGGTAGGACGCCAAAACTTGCTGCAAACCGATGCCTCAATTAACCACGGAAATTCCGGCGGTGCGCTGGTCAATACGCTCGGTGAATTGGTCGGTATTAATACTCTCTCGTTTGATAAAAGCAGCAACGGTGAAACGCCGGAAGGCATTAGCTTCGCCATTCCTGTCGCGCTGGCGACCAAAGTGATGGGCAAGCTCATTCGCGATGGTCGCGTGGTGCGTGGCTATATTGGCGTTAACGGCGTACAGATCGAGAATATTGAGAACAGCACGTCAACCAGCAACCGTGATGCGCAGGATAGATTAAGCGGGATTCTCGTTCAGACTATCGACCCAGGTGGACCAGCGGATAAAGCGGGTATTCGCGTCGAAGACGTCATCGTTAGCGTGAACAATAAGCCTGCACGCTCAATTATTGAAACCATGGAACAGGTTTCGGAAATACGCCCCGGCACTGTCATTCCGGTCACGATTGTGCGTGATAAAAATCAAGTCACGCTGCAAATGACAATTCAGGAATTCCCTACCCAATAACGGCATACAAGGTCGTTGATAAAGTCACATCGGCAGGTAAACAAGAAACCGGGTGGGAGTCCACCCGGCTGACAAACCTAATAGTGAAGGTAAAGCAGTTGGTACGCTTACTCGTGCTCTTTCACGCGCTCGATATTCGCACCTAACGCACGCAGCTTATCTTCGATGCGGTCATAGCCGCGATCGATGTGATAAATACGATCGACTATCGTCACACCTTCCGCGATACAACCGGCTAATACCAGACTGGCAGACGCACGTAAGTCGGTCGCCATCACCTGCGCACCGGACAGCTTATCAACGCCGTGGCAAATCACCGTGTTGCTCTCAATTTCCGCCTGTGCGCCCATACGGATAAGCTCAGGCACGTGCATGAAGCGGTTTTCGAAGATGGTTTCGGTAATCACGCCCGTCCCTTCCGCAACCAGATTCAGCAGGCTGAACTGCGCCTGCATATCGGTCGGGAATCCCGGATGTGGCGACGTGCGAACGGTAACGGCTTTTGGACGCTTACCGTGCATATCCAGACTGATCCAGTCTTCACCAATTTCGATCTCCGCGCCCGCTTCGCGCAGCTTCGCCAATACCGCATCCAGCGTATCAGGACGAGTATTGCGACACATAATCTGACCACGAGATACCGCAGCCGCGACCAGGAAGGTTCCGGTTTCAATACGGTCAGGCACCACGCGGTAGACACCGCCGCCCAGACGCGCAACGCCTTCAATGGTGATTTTATCCGTGCCTGCACCGCTGATTTTCGCACCCAGCGTATTCAGGAAGTTTGCCGTATCGACAATCTCTGGTTCACGCGCGGCGTTCTCAATAATCGTGGTGCCTTCCGCCAGCGTCGCCGCACTCATGATGGTGACCGTGGCGCCCACGCTCACTTTATCCATCACGATGTGCGCACCTTTCAGGCGGCCATCAACCGTCGCTTTAACATAGCCTTCTTCCAGTACGATCTGCGCACCGAGCTGCTCAAGGCCGTAAATGTGCAAATCTACCGGGCGCGCGCCAATCGCACAGCCGCCGGGCAACGAGACCTGACCTTGACCAAAACGCGCCACCAGCGGCCCTAAAGCCCAAATAGAGGCGCGCATGGTTTTCACCAGATCGTACGGCGCACAAAACACGTTTACATCGCTGGCATCCACATGGACGGAACCGTTACGCTCAACGCGCGCACCCAACTGACCAAGCAGCTTCATGGTGGTATCAATATCACGCAGTTTCGGTACGTTCTGAATTTCTACCGGTTCTTCTGCGAGTAGCGCAGCGAACAGGATGGGCAACGCAGCATTCTTGGCGCCAGAAATGGTCACTTCCCCCGCTAAGCGGGTTGGGCCCTGAACACGAAATTTATCCATAGTCTTTGTATCTCAATGTCTTAATTCAATATGTCGTCACACTGATACCGGCAGTTTATTCCCACTCGCAGGGGGAATAAGACTTAGAAGCCGTTCAGTTTACGGTCGCGTTGCCACTCTTCCGGCGTATAAGCCTTGATTGACAGCGCATGAATACGGTTATCCGCGATGTACTCCATCAGCGGCGCATAAACAGCCTGCTGTTTTTTTACTCGGCTCATTCCAGCAAAAAGTCCGCCCACTACGATGACCTGAAAATGGCTGCCATCACCAGAAACATGGGCTTCTTCCAGTGCCAATGCGTTCATCAGCACGTCTTTAATTTCGTTATTTTCCATCGCTCTCGATTTCTATGTCAGGGGGAGATGATTTACAGGGAGGTATCTTAGATGAATATGACGCTATCTTAAACAAAGAATACGCCCCTTCAGACGATGCCTAAAGGGGCGAATCCGGTAACCCGCGTTACCGTTTAAGACACAGGAATGATTTCATTCAGGTTATAGAGCGCAATGAGCGTTTTTAGCCGATCGCTGGCACCGACAATCGTTATCTCTCCGCCTGAAGACGGTTGCTGATAAACGTGCATCAGCAATGCTAACCCGGCAGAATCAACGCGGTTTAATCCAGACACATCCAGCGTGGTTTTACCCGCCAGCAACGATTCACGCTGCTGCCAGAACGGTAACAGCGTTTCACGATCCAGCTCGCCCGTTAACGCCAGCGTGGAGTCCTGTGCCTGCCAGTTCAATGCGTTCGCCATGTTCGTACCCAAATTACTTTTTCTGATCCAACGTGATGGTCTGCTTCGCCGAGGATTCCAGCTGTTTAGTCAGGCCATCCACGCCGTTCTGACGCAATATTGCCGCCCACTCGTTCTGCTTGGTGGTGATCATACTGACGCCTTCGGCAATCATGTCGTACGCCTGCCAGTTACCGGTTTTGCTGTTCTTACGCCATTGGAAATCCAGACGTACCGGAGGACGGCCACCGTTATCAATGATGGTGACGCGAATAGAAACGATATCGGCATCACCCAGCGGTTTCTCAGGGGCGATCTGGTAGGTCTGCCCGTTATACATCGCCAGCGCCTGGCCGTAAGCCTGTTCCAGATAAGCTTCAAACGCTTTGAAGTAGGCATCACGCTGTGCCGGCGTCGCATCTTTGTAGTAACGACCCAGAACCAGCGCACCGGCGTATCTCACCTGAACATACGGCAGCAGCTCTTCACGTACGACGGTACGCAAATAATCAGGGTTTTGTTTGATACTTGGCTGTTCGTTCTTTAAACGATCAAAAGTTTTTTCCGCCGCTTCATTCATTAAACGATAGGGATTCGTTTGATCCGCCGCGTTGGCTAATGGCGCGACCACCAGTAAAGCCACCATCAGTAAACGTTTAAACATGCAGATATCCTCTTATGGATGTGAAGGAACAGGTTCGTTGTTGTGTTCAGGGGTTGCCGCAGAATTGGCACCCGGCTCCGAACCTGATTGACCGGCATTATCTTCGCTATTGCTACCGCTCTTATATAGGAATTGACCGATGAGATCTTCAAGCACCATCGCTGACTTGGTGTCCTGAATCACACCGCCGTCTTTCAGGATCGCGGTGCCCATTTCCTCATCTTCAAACCCAATGTTCAGCGACAAATACTGTTCGCCCAGCAAGCCGGAGGTGCGAATGGCCAGAGAGCTGGTATCAGGAATATGATCGTAGCGCTGCTGGATATCCATCGCCACACGCGGCAGGTACGTTTTCTCGTCCAGCGAAATATCCGCTACGCGGCCAACAACCACGCCGCCAATTCTGATCGGAGAACGCGCTTTCAGCCCGCCAATGTTGTCAAACGTCGCATACAGACGATACGTCGGCTCGCTACCGATCGATTTAAGATCGGCGACTTTCAGGCATAAAAAGAGGATGGCAGCCAGCGCGATCAACATAAACACACCAACCCAGACTTCAGTTTTCTTTGTTTGCATCGACTCAGTTCCCAAACATCAGTGCTGTCAGCACAAAATCCAATCCCAGTACCGCTAACGACGAGTGCACGACGGTTCGGGTCGTTGCACGGCTGATCCCTTCAGACGTCGGGATCGCGTCATAGCCGTTAAACAGTGCAATCCAGGTCACGGTAATCGCAAATACGATACTTTTAATCACGCAGTTCAAGACATCCTGACGCCAGTCAACCGCGCCCTGCATGGCAGACCAGAAGAACCCGCTGTCGATGCCTTTCCAGTCCACACCGACCAGCGCGCCGCCCCAAATGCCCACCGCGACAAAGATCACCGCCAGCAGCGGCATACTGATTAATCCCGCCCAGAAGCGCGGCGCGACAACGCGGCGCAGCGGATCGACCGCCATCATCTCCATGCTGGAGAGCTGTTCTGTCGCCTTCATCAGGCCAATTTCCGCTGTCAGCGCGGAACCCGCACGACCCGCGAACAGCAATGCCGTCACCACCGGACCGAGTTCACGCAGCAGCGACAGCGCCACCATCATGCCCAGGCTGGCCTCGGCGCTGTAAGTCGTCAGGATGATATAGCCCTGTAACCCCAGCACCATGCCGATAAACAGGCCGGAAACCATGATGATAAGCAGCGACTGCACGCCAACGCTGTAAAGCTGTTTCACCAACAGCGGCCACTGTTTTCTGAATTCGGGTTTACCCACCAATGCATTAAACAGCATCAGCCCGGCGCGCCCAAACGCGGCACTGGTGGAGATTCCCTGACGCCCCAACGACGCCAACGTCCGTAATAACATGACTGCGTTAACCCCCTGAACCTAGCAGCGACGTTTTATAGTCGCCCGCCGGAAAACGGAAAGGCACTGGCCCGTCGGCGATACCATCCAGGAACTGACGAACCTGCGGGTCATTGTTTGCCCTCAGTTGATCCGCTGTCCCTTCCCCAATCACCCGCTTATCGGCCACGATATACGCGTAATCGGCAATGCTCATCACCTCCGGCACATCGTGAGAAACCACAATGCAGGTCACGCCCAATGCATGATTCAACTCGTCGATGAGCTTCACCAGTGTCCCGAGCGTAATCGGGTCTTGCCCGACAAAAGGCTCATCAAACATAATCAACTGCGGGTCAAGCGCGATGGCTCTCGCCAACGCCGCGCGCCGCGCCATGCCGCCGGAAAGCTCCGCGGGCATCAGTTTCGCCGCGCCGCGTAGCCCCACCGCTTCCAGCTTCATCATGACGATGCTACGCAACAGTTCTTCCGGCAGTTTAGTGTGTTCACGCAGCGGCCAGGCGACATTATCAAACACGTTCAAATCGGTGAATAACGCACCGGACTGAAACAACATGCTCATTTTCTTGCGCGCGTTGTACAACTCACTGCGCGACAACGTCGGGATATTCTCACCATCAAACCAGATTTCGCCGCTGTCTGGCGGTAGCTGTCCGCCAATCAGGCGCAACAGCGTGGTTTTACCGATACCGGAAGGCCCCATGATCGCGGTGACCTTGCCTTTAGGCACATTCAGCGTGATGTCCGTAAAAATCTCTCGCTCTCCGCGCCGAAAGCTAAGACCACGGATCTCGACCAGATTAGTTGCCTCATGGTTCATTATTTCCATTCCTTACCCATCAGTACGCTCATAAAGAGGTCTTTCACTCCAGCCTAACGGCTGGCTTTCATCAAGGTGCGAGTTTTACAAAAACTTACCGTCAGTTCTTGTCCAAAATGGCGGCACAAACCGTTACTGGGTTTTACTTATCGCGACAGGTTTTACTTTTTCGCCAAGCACCGTCAGAATTAGCACTCATCACAGAAAATGCTTTTTGTGCGAAAATCGTCCAGAAATACTGACTTATTCGACAACAAGCCGGTGATTATATCCTATTAAAGGACGCTGCATGCTTTTTGCAACACTACTCTTGTTCGTTGGTTTGCTACTACTGGTTTACGGTGCCGATCGTCTTGTCTATGGCGCCGCCGTGCTTGCGCGTTCTCTTGGCTTACCTCCTTTCGTCATCGGCATCACCATTGTCGGCTTCGGCACCTCGCTACCCGAGCTGATTGTTTCCGTTACCGCCGCCTTAAACGATCAGAACGATATGGCCGTCGGTAATGTTATCGGCTCTAATATCGCCAATATCTTACTCATTCTCGGCAGCGCAGCGCTTATTCGGCCGCTGACGGTACATTCGGCCATCCTGCGCCGGGAATTGCCGCTCATGTTGTCCGTCACTTTATTGTGTGGCGTTTTACTGCATGATAGCTACCTGAGCCGCACCGACGGCATAATGCTGCTCTTTGCCGCCATTCTGTGCCTGGTGTTGATACTTCGCATGGCGCAACAGGCGCAGCGGGAAGGTGGCGATAGCCTGACACGCGAACAGCTGGCGGAGCTCCCACAGGATGACAGCAGCCAGATGGTCGCCGTGCTGTGGTTGATTCTCGGCATGATTATTTTACCCATGGCCGCCCGTATGGTGGTGGATAACGCCACCGTCATTGCACGCTACTTCGATGTCAGTGAGTTGACTATCGGGCTGACCATATTGGCGATTGGCACCAGCCTGCCTGAGCTTGCTACCGCCATCGTCGGGACGCTGAAGAAAGAAGATGATATTGCGCTGGGCAACCTGATTGGCTCGAACATTTTTAATATTGCGATTGTTCTGGGCGTACCTGCTCTGCTCTCGCCGGGCGCACTGAACCCTCTGGCTTTTCAGCGCGACTATTGGGTCATGCTGGCGGCGAGCGTGTTATTAACCGCACTGTGCCTCAGCAAAAAACGCCGTATAGGACAGGGCGCAGGCGCATTATTATGCTGCGCGTTTATCGCCTATCTGACGGCCCTATTTTGCTTTTCATAAGCAGTTTTGTTTTTCATAAGACGCTCTGTTTTTCATCATAATCAGGACTATTGGTATGTCACAGTTTGAACAAGATGCTCATCTAAAACAGCAGTCTGACCGTGCACTATCCGATCATGCACCACAAGCCGATCACACGCGACAAAAGGCTCATGAACTACCAGCAGATTTCGATTTCCAGCAAGCGGGCAAGCAGGTACTGAGTATCGAGCGCGATGGGCTTGCGCAATTAGACCAGTACATTGATGACAACTTTACCCTCGCCTGCAAAAAGATATTCGATTGCCAGGGCAAAGTGGTGGTGATGGGAATGGGCAAATCCGGCCACATCGGCTGTAAGATTGCCGCGACCTTCGCCAGCACCGGTACGCCTGCTTTTTTTGTTCATCCAGGCGAAGCCAGCCACGGTGACCTCGGCATGGTGACGCCCCACGATATCGTGATCGCCATTTCCAACTCCGGCGAATCCCATGAAATTCTGTCGCTGATTCCGGTGCTGAAACGTCAGAAAGTGTTCCTGATCTGCATGACCAGCGCACCAGAAAGCACGATGGGTAAGGCGGCGGATATTCACCTGTGCGTTCACGTCCCGCAGGAAGCCTGCCCGCTCGGTCTGGCACCCACCACCAGCACTACCGCAACGCTGGTCATGGGCGACGCGCTGGCCGTGGCGTTGTTACAGGCGCGCGGCTTTACTGCCGAAGATTTCGCTCTTTCTCACCCCGGTGGCGCACTCGGCCGCAAACTTTTACTGCGCGTCAGCGATATCATGCATTCGGGCGATGAGATTCCCCATGTCCCACACGATGCCTCGCTGCGTGATGCGCTGGTGGAAATTACGCGCAAAAATCTGGGTATGACGGTAATCTGCGAGGCGGATATGAAAATTCAGGGCATCTTTACCGATGGTGACCTGCGTCGCATCTTCGACATGAATATTGACTTGAACAGCGCGCGCATTGCTGATGTGATGACCGCGGGCGGCATCCGGGTCGCACCGCAAACGCTGGCGGTGGATGCACTTAACCTGATGCAGTCGCGCCACATCACCTCCGTGCTGGTGGCAGAAAACGATCGTCTGGTCGGGATCGTCCATATGCACGATATGCTGCGGGCTGGCGTGGTTTAAAAAGAAAGGATAATAGTGAATGAGTGAAGTCAGGGCGCAAACCGATACCTGCTATGGGCCTGTCGATCAACAGGTACTGGATAAAGCCCGTGAGGTTCGCCTGTTAATTTGCGACGTTGACGGCGTGATGTCAGATGGTCTGATTTATATGGGTAATCACGGCGAAGAACTGAAAGCCTTTAACGTCCGCGACGGCTATGGTATTCGCTGCTTGCTGACGTCCGATATTGAGGTTGCCATCATTACCGGGCGTTCAGCAAAACTGCTGGAAGATCGGTGTAAGACGCTGGGCATTAACCATCTTTATCAGGGGCAATCGGATAAGGTTTTGGCCTTCAACGATCTGTTGGATAAACTGTCAGTAACGGCAAATCAGGTGGCGTATATCGGCGACGATATGATCGACTGGCCAGTGATGGCGCAAGTCGGGCTGAGCGTTGCCGTGGCAGACGCCCACCCGCTGCTGTTACCACGCGCAGATTATGTCACCCGCATTGCAGGAGGCCGTGGCGCAGTACGTGAGCTGTGTGATTTGATTCTGTTCTCTCAGGACAAGCTGGAGCATGCCAAAGGGTTGTCAATATGAGTAAAACCAAGCGTTGGCTCACCGCTTTTCTGGCCCTGTTAGTGCTTATCCTCATCGGCTGGAATATTGCGGATGACGACACGGTAGCGGCACCGGATGCGAACGACCCCGCCGTGCCGGTTTATACCAGCGAAAAGACGAACACGCAGGTATACAGCCCTGCGGGTAAGCTGAGCTACAGACTGATTTCGGAAAAAGCGGAATATTTCAACGACGAGCAGTTGAGCTGGTTTACCAAGCCTGTTGCCACGCTGTTCAATGAACAAGGCACAGCAACCTGGTCAGTACGCGCCGATCGCGCCAAGCTGACAAAAGACAAGATGCTCTATCTGTACGGCAACGTTGAGGTGAATAGCCTGACGAAAGACGCACAGCTTCAGCGCATCACAACGAATAATGCCCAGGTGAATCTGGTAACGCAGGACGTCTCTTCCGATGATGAAGTCACCCTGTACGGCGCCAGCTTCACGTCAAGCGGAATGAAAATGCGCGGGAATCTGCGTAACAAAACGGCCGAGTTGATCGAAAAGGTAAAAACCTCTTATGAAATCCAAAACCAATAATCTGATGCGTAACACCCTGATCGCCAGCTCGCTGTTCGCCGTCAGCGTTTCCGCTTTTGCCGTAACCGGCGATAGCAATCAACCTATTCACATTGATTCAGCACAGCAATCTCTGGACATGCAGGGCAACACGGTGACGTTCACCGGTAATGTTGTCGTGAAGCAAGGCACGATTGAAGTAAAAGCCGACAAGGTCGTCGTGACGCGTCCACAAGGCACGCAAGGCAGTGAAGTGGTGGAAGGTTACGGCAACCCCGTGACGTTCTACCAGATGCAGGACAACGGCAAACCGGTGAAAGGTCACGCGCAGAAAATCCGCTACGAGCTGGCCAAAGACTTTCTGGTGCTAACGGGCAATGCCTATCTGGAACAGCAGGACAGCAATGTCAAAGGCGATCGCATCACCTATCTGGTGAAACAGCAACAGATGGAAGCGACCAGCGACAAAGGAAAACGCGTGACGACGGTGTTGGTCCCTTCTCAGCTTCAGGAGAAAGAGAACAAGAGCCAGCCTTCTCGTTCTCAGCAACCGCAACCACGGGTCACTGAATAAGTTATGGCAACATTAACCGCAGAAAATCTAGCCAAGGCGTACAAAGGCCGTAAGGTCGTGGAAAACGTCAGTCTCACCGTGAATTCCGGTGAAATCGTCGGCCTGCTTGGGCCGAACGGTGCTGGCAAAACAACAACGTTCTACATGGTCGTGGGTATTGTTCCGCGTGATGAAGGACGAATCGTCATTGACGATGACGACATCAGCCTGCTTCCTTTGCACGAACGTGCGCTGCGCGGTATCGGCTATCTGCCGCAGGAAGCCTCTATCTTCCGTCGCTTAAGCGTGTATGACAATCTGATGGCAGTGTTACAGATCCGTAAAGATCTGACGACCGAACAGCAGGAAGATCGTGCCAATGAACTAATGGAAGAATTCCATATTATTCATTTGCGCGATAGTCTGGGACAATCGCTGTCCGGTGGAGAAAGACGCCGCGTAGAGATTGCGCGTGCGTTGGCAGCGAATCCGAAGTTCATCCTGCTGGATGAACCGTTTGCGGGCGTAGACCCGATCTCCGTACTGGATATTAAAAAAATCATTGAGCATCTGCGTGACAGCGGGCTTGGCGTGTTGATTACCGATCATAACGTCCGCGAAACGCTTGATGTCTGTGAACGAGCCTACATCGTGAGTCAGGGCAACCTGATCGCCCACGGTTCACCGACCGACATTCTGGCCGATGAACAGGTGAAACGCGTCTATCTGGGCGAAGGCTTCCGACTCTGATAGGGTAATATTTTATCTTTGCAGTACTTATGGGACGTTAGCGCGATTTATGAAGCAAGGTTTGCAACTCAGGCTTAGCCAGCAACTGGCCATGACTCCACAGCTCCAACAGGCGATCCGCCTGTTGCAACTGTCCACGCTTGAATTGCAACAGGAAATTCAACTGGCGCTGGAAAGCAATCCGTTGCTCGAACAAACGGATCAGCACGACGAAATCGAGTCATTTGAAAAGGCAGACAGCGATTCACTGGATACCGGTGAAGCCCTCGAACAAAGAGACATGCCGGAAGAATTGCCGCTCGATGCGACCTGGGATGAAATCTACTCCGCAGGCACGCCGTCGGGCACTGGCACCGACTATCGCGATGAAGAACTGCCGATTTACCAAGGCGAAACCACGCAAACGCTTCAGGATTACCTGATGTGGCAGGTTGAGCTAACGCCGTTTTCCGATACCGACGCGGCTATCGCGACTTCTATCGTCGATGCGGTGGACAACACCGGCTACCTGACCGTACCGCTGCAGGACATTCTTGACAGCATTGGTGATGACGACGTGACGCTGGAAGAAGTTGAAGCCGTACTCAAACGCGTGCAGCGCTTCGATCCCGTTGGCGTCGCCGCTCGCGATCTGCGTGATTGTCTGCTGGTGCAGCTTTCCCAGTTTGTCGACGACACGCCACGCTTGGCCGAAGCGCGTCTGATCGTCAGCGATCATCTTGATCTGTTAGCCAATCACGATTTCCGCAGCCTGATCCGCATCACGCGCCTGAAAGAAGACGTGCTGAAAGAAGCGCTGGCGCTGATCCAATCGCTCGATCCCCGTCCGGGACAATCGATCAACACCGGTGAATCCGAATACGTGATTCCCGACGTGCTGGTACGTAAAGTTCAAGGGATCTGGGCCGTCGAACTGAACACCGACAGCGTTCCCCGGTTGCAGATTAACCAGCAGTATGCCGCGCTGGGTAACAGCGCGCGCAACGACAGCGACGGGCAGTTTATCCGCAGCAATCTGCAAGAGGCGCGCTGGCTCATCAAAAGCCTGGAAAGTCGCAATGACACGCTGCTGAAGGTCACCCGCTGTATCGTCGAGCAGCAGCAGGATTTCTTCGAGCAGGGCGAAGAATTCATGAAGCCCATGGTACTGGCAGACATCGCTCAAGCGGTGGATATGCATGAATCCACCATCTCACGCGTGACGACACAGAAGTTCCTGCACAGCCCACGCGGCATTTTTGAGCTAAAATATTTCTTCTCCAGCCACGTTAATACCGATAGCGGCGGAGAAGCCTCGTCAACGGCAATCCGCGCGTTGGTGAAGAAGCTTATTGCAGCGGAAAACCCCGTGAAGCCACTGAGCGATAGCAAGCTTACGGCACTGCTCTCCGATCAGGGCATCATCGTGGCGCGTCGAACCGTGGCAAAATACCGAGAGTCTTTATCTATCCCACCATCGAATCAGCGTAAACAACTGGTTTGATCTCAACAGAGAAGGAAGACACTATGCAGCTCAACATTACCGGACACCACATCGATATCACCGAACCACTGCGTGATTTTGTGAATGGCAAGTTTGCCAAATTAGAGCAGTATTTTGACCGGATTAATCAGGTCAATGTGGTATTGAGAGTGGAAAAAGTTCAGCAAATTGCCGAGGCCACGCTCCACGTTAATGGCGGCGAGCTGCATGCAACCTCAGAGGCGGCAGATATGTACGCCGCGATAGATTTATTGATTGATAAGCTGGCGAGACAGCTCAATAAGCATAAAGATAAACTCAAGCAGCACTAATTTTCTCCTTTGCCGCTTGGCAAAGGACAAACTCGGCCCATCCATCGGGTGGGTCGGGATCACCAGAAGTGAAAGCGTCGTTAAGTGAAAATAAAATGAACCACGATCCCGTATTGCAGCTCAGCACCGTATTACGTCCTGAGTGCACCCGAAGCACCGTCCACTGCCAGAGTAAGAAACGGGCATTGGAAATTATCAGTGAGCTGGCCGCCAGGCAGCTTAACATTCCTTCGCAGATTATCTTTGATGCCATCCTGACCCGGGAGCGGATGGGCAGCACGGGAATCGGCGGCGGCATTGCCATTCCTCACGGTAAGCTGGAAGACGATAATGCGCTGGGTGCCATCGGTGTTTTCATCCAGTTAGAGCAACCGATCGCTTTCAATGCCATTGATAATCAGGCCGTTGATCTGCTTTTTGCCTTGCTGGTTCCAGCGGAACAATGTAAAACCCATTTGCATACCCTGTCGCTTGTTGCCAAGCGGCTGGCAGATAAAACGGTTTGCCGACGCCTGCGTGCGGCGCAAAGCGATGAAGAGCTGTACCAGATTATGACGGAAGCCGGTTAAGCCGGATGGTTGTTATGTTCACGATGACGGGCGATTCGCCGTGGATTCAGAGAATGCTTGCAATCCATGCGCTAAGCCGTCATTTTTTTAGCTATACATCACTTTATAAAAACAGTGGCAATGAAAATTCGCCATCACATTGCCAGAGGGGAGTCGTCAGATGGTGCTGATGATTGTCAGTGGTCGCTCAGGTTCAGGAAAATCTGTCGCCCTGCGCGCACTGGAAGATATGGGGTTCTACTGCGTAGATAACCTGCCAGTGGTTCTACTGCCAGAACTGGCTAATACGCTTGCGGCACGTAACATTTCCGCAGCAGTCAGCATTGACGTGCGCAATATGCCGGAATCACCAGAGATCTTCGAGCATGCCATGGAGCAACTGCCGCCCAGCTTCTCGCCTCAACTGCTGTTTCTGGATGCCGATCGCAATACGCTGATTCGTCGCTACAGCGACACCCGTCGCCTTCACCCGCTCTCCAGCAAGAATTTGTCACTGGAAAGCGCCATTGATGAAGAAAGCGACCTGCTGGAGCCGCTGCGTTCACGCGCCGACCTGATTATCGACACCTCAGAGATGTCGGTACATGAACTGGCCGAAATGCTGCGTACCCGACTGCTCGGCAAGCGAGAACGCGAGCTCACGATGGTGTTCGAATCGTTCGGCTTCAAACACGGTATCCCTATCGATGCGGATTACGTCTTTGACGTGCGCTTCCTACCGAACCCGCATTGGGATCCGAAACTGCGCCCGATGACCGGTCTGGATAAGCCCGTTGCATCCTTCCTCGACCGGCACACCGAAGTTCACAACTTCATCTACCAGACCCGCAGCTATCTGGAACTGTGGCTGCCGATGCTGGAAACCAATAACCGCAGCTACCTGACTGTCGCCATTGGCTGTACCGGCGGTAAACACCGTTCCGTCTACGTCGCCGAACAGCTGGCAGACTACTTCCGCTCACGCGGTAAGAACGTGCAGTCGCGCCACCGTACGCTGGAAAAACGTAAACCCTCGTAATCGTCGGCAAACCAGTACAATCAGGTAACCTATGACAGTCCGGCAAACGGTTGAAATCAAAAACAAGCTGGGCATGCACGCTCGCCCAGCCATGAAGCTGTTCGAGCTGGTGCAGAGCTTTGATGCAGAAGTGATTCTGCGTAATGACAGCGGCACCGAAGCCGAAGCCAGCAGCGTGATTGCTATGCTAATGCTGGACTCGGCGAAAGGGCGGCTCATCGAGGTAGAAGCGACGGGCCCAGATGAAGAACAGGCGCTTGCCGCCGTCATCGGGCTATTCGAAGCCGGGTTCGACGAAGACTAGCGATTTCCTTGTATGACGGGTATCTGCCAGCCTTCGTGACAAGGATCGCTTCACTTTCCTCCCCGAACCTCCTACTATCTACCTCTATAAATCATAATATTTTCTTATACCCCCTGCTCCTTTGGGTGCGGGGGGTTATTTTTATATCATCTGAAAATACCAACTGGAGAGGAGTATGACGAAACCTAACCTGACAATCAGTGAATTGGATGCAGAACGTCTGGATATGTTATTGGAGCAGCCCGCCTTTGCGGACAGCGATATCGCACAGGCGTTGAATGAGGAGCTGGATCGGGCGGACATTCTGCCTTCGGCATCAATTCCCTCACATGTCGTCACCATGAATAGTCGGGTGCGTTTCCGCGATCTGAATACCAACGAAGAGCACATCCGCACGCTGGTTTATCCGGCCGCGGTGAAGGACAGTCAGGAACCGCTGTCGGTGATGGCTCCGCTGGGCGCGGCACTATTGGGAATGCATGTGGGAAATTCGATCACCTGGCAGTTGCCAAACGGTGAAGAAACGCGAATTGAAGTACTAGAACTACTCTATCAGCCAGAAGCCGCAGGCGAGTACCACCGCTAAACCAGCAAGGTACGATGCCAATATCGACATAGAGTAACAGCCGTCGGACACTGCCGACGGCGACGGTTATTCACAAAGAGCAGGCTTATTCCCCTGCGATCTTCATCTCTGGCAGCAACACGGAACCACACTGGATATTGCTGCGGGTTTCGATATCGTTCCCCACCGTCACAATATTACGCAGCATGTCTTTCAGGTTACCCGCGATGGTAATCTCGCTGACCGGATACTGAATTTCGCCGTTTTCGACCCAGAAGCCGGATGCACCACGGGAATAATCCCCCGTCACACCGCTCACACCCTGCCCCATCAGTTCGGTCACCAGCAGGCCTTTGCCCATCTGTTTCAACATACCGTTGAAATCCAGACCCTGTCCGGCAATCCGCCAGTTATGGATGCCACCCGCATGGCCGGTGCTCTGCATTCCCAACTTACGCGCGGAGTAGCTTGTCATGAGCCAGGTCTGCAACACGCCCGCCTTCACAATGTCACGCGCCTGCGTCCGCACGCCTTCGCTGTCGAACGGTGTAGAGGCCAGCCCTCTCAGCAGATGCGGCTGTTCCTCAATCGTCAGCCACTCCGGCAAAATCTGCTGACCCAGCTTATCCAGCAGGAAAGTGGATTTACGATAAACGCTGCCGCCGCTGATGGCGCCAACCAAATGGCCAAACAGACCCGTCGCCACTTCCGCAGAAAACATCACCGGTGCCTGCATGGTCGGCAGTTTACGCGGGGACAGACGGGATAACGTGCGGCGTGCGCACTCTTCACCGACCCATTCCGGGCTGCGCAAGTCATCCAGCGCACGGCCGACGGTGTAGGCATAGTCCCGCTCCATATCGCCATTTACTTCGGCAATCACACAGCTGGACATGGAGTGGCGGCTAGAGCAGTAACTTTTCAGCAGACCGTGGCTATTGCCGAATACCTTAACGCCGTAGTGGCTGTTAAAGCTGCCGCCTTCGGTGTTGGTAATACGCTTATCAGCCTGTAAGGCGGCCTGCTCTGCGCGAGCGGCTAATTCAATGCCGCGATCCGCATCCAGCTCGGTTGGGTGGAACAGATCCAGATCCGGCGCGTCGAACGCCAGAAGATCGCGATCCGCCGGGCCAGCAAAAGGATCGACAGAGGTATAACGAGCAATATCCAGCGCGGCCTGTACGGTACGGGCTATCGCATCCGGGCTGAGATCGGTAGACGATGCGCTGCCTTTACGCTGTTGGTGATAAACCGTAATGCCCAACGCGCCATCGCTGTTGAATTCAACATTTTCAACATCACCATAACGGGTACTGACGCTAATGCCCGTCGTTTTTGACACCGCGACTTCTGCCGCATCAGAACCGGCACGCGCCAGTTCCAGCGCCTGAGCAACCGCGAGCTCCAGCGCTTTACGCTGCTCTGCAACCTGAGTAGTTATCGTCATTGTTCTGCCATAATGAGTGGAAGAAAGCTCACCATCATCATCCCCGCAACGAGCACGAAAGGGGCGTATACTCTCTATACTTCGCGCAGCCAACACGCAGGTAACGTGAAGTATGAGGAGCATAAAATGGTGTAGCATAATGCTTTCTAGTCTAACAGGATCTACGGACAATTTCGCACAAAGCCCAAAACCTGTTAGTATCAGCCTCTTTTTTCTGGTGGGCACGCTGTTCACCATCCCGGAGCCGCTACGCGTAGCGTTACGAATTGCTCCTGGACACTTTTTAGGAGCCAACCATGAAGCAAAAGTACGAAGACTGGCTGAATGACGTCCCCGATAACCAAGAAGACGACGAAGATGATGAAATTATCTGGGTCAGCAAAAGTGAAATAAAGCGCGATGCCGAAGCGCTGAAAGATCTCGGCGCGGAACTGGTCGATCTGGGTAAAAACGCCCTGGAGAAGATCCCGCTGGACGACGATCTGCGTGCGGCGGTGGAACTGGCGCAGCGGATCAAGAAAGAAGGCCGCCGCCGTCAGCTACAGCTGATTGGTAAAATGCTGCGCGCCCGCGATCCAGAGCCGATCCAAACCGCGCTGGATAAGCTGAACAACCGTCATAATCAGCAGGTCGCGTTATTCCACAAACTGGAACAGCTGCGCGACCGTCTGATTGAAGAGGGTGACGATGTGGTCCCCGATATTCTGGCGCTGTATCCTCACGCTGACCGTCAGCAGTTACGTTCTCTGGTGCGGAATGCGCAGAAAGAGAAAGCAACGAATAAGCCACCGAAATCTGCCCGCCAGATCTTCCAGTATCTGCGCGAGCTGGCTGAAACCAAAGACTAACGGCGATCGTGGGATGAGGAGCATGCCTCACTCATCCCACGTATTACCTATACTGTCTTATCGGTATTCAATCGGATTCGATCAATTCCGATCGCAACACCCCCTTCAGATCACAACCCGCCCAAATGCCAGGTTTTCACTTCCAGAAACTCGTCCAGCCCCAGAACCGAGCCTTCGCGCCCTAATCCTGACTCTTTCACGCCGCCGAAGGGGGCTAATTCGGTTGAAACCGCGCATTCGTTAATGCCAACCATGCCGCTCTCCAGCGCTTCTGCCACGCGGAACACACGCTGCAAATTCTGGCTGTAGAAGTAGGCGGCCAGCCCAAACGGCGTATTGTATGGCGCGCTGAATCACCTCTTCTTCCGTTTTGAAACGGAAACAAGGCGCGACCGGACCAAACGTTTCTTCCTGTGCCAGCAGCATCGCTTCGTTGGCATCAACAATCACCGTCGGCTCAAAGAAGCTATGGCCCAGCTTGTGCCGTTTACCACCGACCAGCGCCTTGCCACCCTTTTCCACCGCATCATTGACGTGCTTTTCTACCTTCTCGACCGCAGCATCGTCAATCAGCGGACCGAGTACAACGCCGTCATCCATACCGTTGCCGACTTTCAGCTTCTTCACTTCTTCCGCGAGCTGAGAGACAAACTCATCGTAGACGCCATCCTGAATATAAAATCGGTTGGCACTGACACAAACCTGACCCGCGTTACGGAAACGGTTAGCTATCGCGCCTTTCACTGCAGCCTGAATATCCGCGTCATCAAACACGACATAAGGCGCGTTGCCACCCAGTTCCATCGACACTTTCTTCATGGTCTCTGCGGCGTTGCGCACCAGCGTTTTCCCTACTTCCGTCGAGCCGGTGAAGGAAATTTTGCGCACTTTATCGCTCGCCATAACGGTATCGCTGATCGCCTGCGTATCGCCCGCCACGCCGTTGAGTACGCCATCCGGCACACCCGCCTGCTGCGCCAGCGCCAACAGGGCAAACGCAGACAGCGGCGTGTTGTTCGCAGGTTTGATGACGCCGGTACATCCCGCGGCCAGCGCCGGCCCCAGCTTACGCGTCAACATCGCCAGCGGGAAATTCCACGGTGTAATGGCGACAACGACCCCAACGGGTTCACGCGTGGCGTAAATCTTCGATCCGGGCTTAGCCGGCGGAATAATCTCACCGTTCGCCCGCTTGCCCTGCTCAGCAAACCACTGAATGAAATTCGCCGCGTAAACAACTTCGCCTTCGGCTTCCTGCACGGGCTTGCCCTGCTCGGCGGTCATCAACTCCGCCAGATAGCGTTTATTTTCCAGAATCAGTTCGTACCAGCGGTACAGAATTTCAGAACGCTCCTTCGCGGTTTTACGCTTCCAGGCAGGAAAGGCGGCATAGGCGGCGTCAATCGCCACCTGCGTCTCTTTCTTTCCCGCTTTCGCCACGCTGGCAATCGACTCGCCCGTCGCCGGATTCACGACCTCGAAGGTCGCGCCGCTCTGCTGCCATTTCCCCGCAGCAAAGTAGCCCGTTTTAAACAGTTCATGATTCTGCAGATTTTGTCCTGACATCGTGTTACCTCCTGAAAAGGGTCATATTCCATGACGTTATGAGGGAAGCTATAGATAATTCAGTATAGAAGTGATGGGCGGAGGCTGCGGTACTCTCGGATTAATCGTCAGAGTTACCGTTCCACCTCGCCCACTGAGATTAGTTGCTCAGCGCATGCTGATAGTCACGCAGGATCCCGGTCAATCGCCCGACAGGCACTGTTACGCTCGGCGGTAGCTGCTGTTCTGCCAGCATCTGCTGATAGAGTTCAAGCTCGTCCAACAGCTGCGTGAAATAGCGGCTGCGCGTGCTATCGCGTCGGGCCGAAATCACCTGCTCCGCCGTTGCACGAATCTGGCGATGAAAGGCAGAGAGCGCCGCGTTTTGCGGAATATCCAGCGTTCTCAGACGCTGGTGCATGATGATTAGCCACAATGCGAGACGATACTTGGCAATATCGTCAGGGAAGCGGCTCAGCAGCAGGAACAGCTGTTGATACAGCGCTGGCAGGTGGTTTTCCTTGCGACGCGCCGTGTTGGTCGTCAGCGCCGAGACCGCGCCATACACAAAGCGGTTCAGCAGCGTTCTCCCCGTGTGTGCCTTGGTGTTATCCCGGATTAACAGGATCACCATCAACGCCAGAAAACAACCGATGATCTGGCCAATCGCACTGTCCAGAAACTGACTGACGTTGAACGTCATCGGGTTATCCAACACCAGAATATTGATCGTACTGGCCAGTGCACCCAGTGAGCCGAGTCGACGTTTTTGTACTTCAAGGCCGAGAAAGAAAGCCATTGCCCCCAGACTCAGGCACAGCAGCAGCATACTTTGCTGCGTTGACGGTATGATAAACATGAACATCAGCGCCCCCAGCGGCAGCGCGTAGATCGTCCCGAAAAGAAAATCCTTCGCCATCATCTGCGGGTTCGGCAACCGCATGGCAAGCGAGGTCACCACCGCAATCATCACCATACACACGCTGCCAGAAGTCCAGCCAGTGCTCAGCCAGAACAGACAGCCTAACGCCGTCGCTACGCCAGTGCGTAAGCCATTAATCATGGCGTGATGCGTTTCGGCTGATGGTGCTTTAATTTCCACTTCACTGTTCAGCACGTCAGCTTCAATCGTATTGATACGCCGGTTGGTCTGCACGCCCTTCGCCAACAGCAGGTAGCGCGTCGCCGCGCCGACCCAACTACTCAGCATCGGCGGCACGTCACGGCTGTCCGCCGCAATCAGCTGGCGCAATGTTTTCACACGGCAATGCACGTCGCGAAACGACTCAACAGGCTGATCCAACACTTGTTTCAGGCTGCTTTTTACGGGAGTCGGGGCGTCCTGCAAAATCAGGTAGGTTTCACACGCCTGTGTAATCATCGTGAGCGATTGCGTATGCAGCGACGTTAAGCGGCGATTGCTGTTCTGCCAGCGCGAGGACTCCAACATCAGGCTGCTGTGCATGCCGTTTAGCGCGGTTGTTTTGCGCACCAGCGCGTGCCATGCCTTGTCTATTGCGTCTTTCTCCGCCCCGCTCATGCAGAGTTGCAGTAACCGATACTGATCCACCAATAGCTCACCGATACTGCGGTCGACATCCTGCTTGATCGAGCGCGGCGAGAACAGTAAATCCGCCAGAATCGCACAGACGATGCCCAACACAATCTCGCTACAGCGTTCCACGGCAAACTGCGGCGTCAGCAGCGGTGTCCCCTGTGTCGACACAATAATAATCAGCGCGGTATAGCCCGCCAGCCCGAACACATAGGCATTTTCGACTTTAACCAGCGAGGAAACCCAGGTGCAGAAGCCCGCCCAAATACAGCACAGCATCAACATCACAACCGGTGCACGAACGGTAGCGATAATGATGACAAGTGCGCCGATACAACCGATAAAGGTGCCGACAACGCGTAGCATGCCACGATGGCGAATGGCGCCAGAAAATGGCTCACCGCCCGCAGCAAACGCTGGACCCGCGGCGACAATCGCCGCCGTCAGCACCGACCAGCGCGGCGTTTCCAACTGGAGATGGAAGCCCAGAAACAGGGACAGCACAATCGCGAAGCTCAGTTTGAAAGCGAAGCGAAGGCGCGCAAACTGTGGCGTCGTAAAGAACATAGCGCCTGTTAGCGACGGAGTTTTCATCATCGCCTCACTTAGCCGAACTCACGCAGGCGATAAAGGAGACGGATGAGCGGCGATGGCGCTTTATCATTGTTGACCTGCTCACCGGTGATTACTACGGTGGCCGTTGTGCCAGCCGGGTAGAGGTCGCCCATTTGGCGGTCGAGGCGAATTTTTACCGGCACACGCTGCGCCAGACGCACCCATTCCAGATTGGAATCCACGTTGGCCAGGCCTTTACTATTCGCGCTGTTACTGTTGTTATTTACCCCAGCTGCCACGCTATCGACCGTGCCATAAAATATCTTTTCGCTACCCAGCGGCGTAATCTCCACACGGTAGCCACGACGCACGCCTTCAAGCTTGGTCCCTTCCATGTACGCCAGCAGATAGAATGAATCCTTCTTCACCAGCGCCACCGCCGTGTTACCGCGTTCGATGAACTCACCGCTCTGCACGTGCAGGTTGGTCACCCAGCCGTCGGCAGGAGCACGTACCACGGTGCGTTCCAGCTCCAGTTGCGCCAGTGACAATACCGCCTGCGCTTTAGCAAGCTGGTGCGTGGCAGTTTCCAATGCATTACTGGACTGATCGATATTTTCCTGTGACATCGCACTGATACCCAGTCGCGCCCGGCGTCCTGATTCCCGACGTTTTTCCGTCACCAGAGCCTGATAGTAGGCAACATCGGCTTCCGCCTGCGCCACCGCCTGATGGTAGCGCGGCTGGTCGATAACAAACAGCACGTCACCTTTGTTCACCAGCTGATTGTCCGTAACGCGAACATCGCTCAATAACCCGCTGACGTCCGGCGCAATCGCGACAACATCCGCCGTAAATTTGGCATCACGCGTCCAGGGCGATTCGGTATAGAACGCCCAGACCCGGAAAATCGCCACAATCGCACACAGCACAATCACCAGCGTAATGACCACGCGGCTCAGTTTTTTGATCAGCACCGCCTGCTGTCTAAACAAGGGTAAAAAGAAAGCTTTCACAGACACCTCACAGACCGTAACGGAACAGTAAATAGAACAGACAGCAGAACAGCGCGCTGTTAAACAGCGCAGGATGCCAGACGAAGTCATAGATCCCCGTCGGTTGCAGCAGGCGATTCACGACAAAAAACAGGGTCAGCGATACCAGCAAGACAAAAAATACGGGGGGAAATGACAGCCCGAATAGCACCATAACCGGGAGTGAACTCATCCTCTTTTCCTTTTTCTATTAGAGAGCGGTAACGAGCAGGTGCGCTACCGAGTGGTAAATTATGTCGTCTGGCGCCCTTTCAGCACCGACAACAGAGCCTCATCCCGCAGGCGAGCAGCCAACGGATGGGATAGCGTTAAACTGATGAATAGCGATGTCAGCAGGGGCTGACTAACGATGGGAAATCAGCGTATTACTCTAATTGGGTAAATAAACACAATCATTGAATGGCTCTGTTCTGCCCAGAACCATCGGATAGGCTATATTATGGATGCTTATTATCACCTTATCTACATAGCGTGATCTAAATCACTTTTAAGCCAGAGTGAATAATGGAAAGACTAAAGAGTATGTCGGTGTTTGCCCGCGTGGTGGAATTTGGTTCTTTTACCGCTGCAGCCCGTCAGTTACAGATGAGCGTATCCGCCGTCAGCCAGACCGTTACCAAGCTTGAAGATGAGCTACAGATTAAGCTGCTTAATCGCAGTACGCGCAGCATTGGTTTGACGGAAGCGGGGAAAATCTATTACCACGGCTGTCGACGCATGCTGCATGAGGCGCATGAAGTCCATGAGCAGCTTTACGCCTTCAACAACACGCCGATTGGCACGCTGCGCATCGGCAGTTCTTCCACCATGGCGCAGAATGTGTTGTCCACCATGACTGCCGCCATGCTGAAGGAATATCCCGGTTTGTCCGTCAATCTGGTCACCGGAATTCCCGCTCCCGATCTGATTGCTGACGGGCTGGATATCGTTATCCGCGTCGGCGCGCTACAGGATTCCAGCCTGTTCTCGAAACGCTTAGGCTCGATGCCAATGGTGGTCTGTGCCGCAAAAAGCTATCTGGCGCAGCACGGCACGCCGGATAAACCATCAGATATGGTGAATTTTTCCTGGCTGGAATACAGCGTACGTCCCGACAGCGAATTCGAGCTGATCGCCCCGGAAGGCATTTCGACCCGCGTCACGCCACAGGGGCGCTTTGTCACTAACGATCCACAAACGCTGGTGCGCTGGCTTAAGGCCGGCGCGGGTATCGCATACGTGCCGCTCATGTGGGTTGTAGACGAAATCAATCGCGGTGAAATCGAGATTCTGTTCAACCGCTACCACTCCGACCCGCGCCCGGTCTACGCGCTCTACACCCGCAAAGATAACCTGCCGCTAAAAGTACAAGTCTGCATTAACTACATGACGGAATACTTCAAAAACGTCGCTCTGACATATCAGGGTTATCGGCAGAATCATAGCGAGGAAAAAAAGTAGGTTTTGCAAAGAGGAAAATGCGAGGCGTTTCCCTCTTTCATACAAAACACATCCCGATCCCGCCATCCGTGCGTTATACCTCTTTCCTTCGTTCAGAAAAGTAAAATCACATGGATAACGTACGAATAAATTCGTACAATATAGGTGAGAGATGGGATTCAAGAATGCCAAAAAGCAGCTTATTGTCTGTTTGCAGTCAGGTAATGTTCTGCATGAGGCCAGAGGGAATATCAGCACGAAGAATTTGCTGGCAACCGGACAAATATCAATAACAGAACTCATTGATATTATTTATCAATCTGCCGGGCCATCTTACTCCTCTTCACCCCATCATTTTGCAGCGCATATTGATGTTCATATCATCCGTTGCCGCCATCGGGGAATACCGTGGTATATCAAATGGTATTTCACCGAGCCGGATTGTGTCTTTATTAGCGTCCACCATTGAGGCGATGACATGAAAATTTTCAAAGTCGGCGATACACAGGCCGCTCTCTGTAACACATGCCAGTCACTTGAAACCGCGACGTTTCAGCTTAAAGACGTCCCGTTCAGCGATAATAGCGGCGTGGTGAGACAGGTTTTGGTTGGCGTTTGCGAACGCTGCGGAAATGTTGCCATCATCCCCCATCAGTCTACCCCCATGATTAAGAAAGCGCTGGATGTGCAACGTAAAGCGTTGGAAAGTCGAGTGCCCGCACACATGATAGACATCCTGAATCTGGCAAGTTGCGAATTAGGTGGGGAGCCCGATTTTATTCCCACGCTGATGAAATATTATCTGCACACACTGGCGGCTGACCACGCAGCGGCAAAAGATATCCCGCGTTTTCTACAAAGTGATTTGGCAAAAGGAAAATCCGAGAAACGTCTTTCACTTAAAGGTCGGCATGTCGCGACAGACATTGATGTACTAAAAACCACGACAAACATCTCCAGCACAACAGACCTGTTAAAAGGCATTGTTCTCAAGATTAAGGAAGACGTTTTGGTACAGCGGGATGAAATACACATCAAGCAGCTCAAATCGATTATTGCCGCGGTGTCCTGATTGTGTGCTCCGCTACATAAAAAAACCGTGCTAATAAAGCACGGTTTTAAAGGAAACTCGGGAGGTCAAAACGAATTATGCGGTGCCGCCGACGGTCAGGCTTTCCAGCTTCAACGTAGGCTGACCCACACCGACAGGTAGGCTTTGCCCTTCTTTGCCGCACACGCCGACGCCTTTATCCAGCGCCAGATCGTTGCCGACCATCGAGATCTGCTGCATCGCTTCAATGCCGGAGCCAATCAGCGTGGCACCTTTGACTGGCGTAGTAATTCGACCTTTTTCGATCAGGTATGCTTCGGATGTCGAGAAGACGAACTTGCCAGAGGTGATATCAACCTGACCGCCGCCAAAGTTTGGTGCATATAGGCCGTATTCGACGCTGGAGATGATCTCTTCCGGCGTGGATTTACCGGCCAGCATGTAGGTGTTCGTCATACGCGGCATCGGCAGATGCGCATAAGATTCGCGGCGACCGTTGCCCGTTGGCGCAACGCCCATCAGACGAGCGTTCAGCTTGTCCTGCATGTAGCCTTTCAGAATACCGTTTTCAATCAGGACATTATATTGCCCTGGAACGCCTTCATCGTCCATCGAGAGCGAGCCGCGACGCCCGGTCAGCGTGCCGTCGTCCACCACCGTACACAGCTCTGATGCAACGAGTTTCCCCATCTGCCCGCTGAATACGGATGTACCGCGACGGTTAAAATCACCTTCCAGACCGTGACCAACCGCTTCATGCAGCAGTACGCCCGGCCAGCCGGCACCCAACACCACAGGCATTGGCCCGGCAGGAGCGGCCACCGCCGACAGGTTAACTAGCGCCATACGCACGGCTTCTTTCGCCCAGGCGTCAACGCGCGCTTCGCCGTCAGCCACTTCCCAGAAATAGTCATAGCCGCCACGCATGCCGCCGCCGCTGGAACCGCGTTCACGTTTACCCTCAGACTCGACCAGCACGCTGATCGACAGACGAACCAGCGGGCGCACATCTGCCGCCAGCGTACCGTCCGTCGCCGCTACCAGCACCAGCTCATACACACCGGTCAGGCTGGCTGACACTTCCTGTACGCGCGCATCTGCGGCACGTGCGACCGTATCAGCACGCTGCAACAGCGCAATTTTATCCTCACGCGTCAGGCTATCCAACGGGTTCAACGTTGGATAAAGCGCATGATGCGACACCGCTCCCAACGTGTGCGCAGTCCCTGTGCCTTGTTCCCGCACAATGCTGCGTGCAGCCTGCGCGCTCTGATGCAATGCGTTCAGCGTGATCTGATCGGCATAAGCAAACCCGGTCTTTTCACCGTCAATCGCACGGATACCCACGCCCTGATCGATATTGTAAGAACCGTCTTTAATGATGCGATCTTCTAGTACCCACGACTCATGGTAGCTGGACTGGAAATAGAGATCGGCATAGTCCAGTCGACGCTCATTAAGCGACCCCAGCACAGCGGCAAGATCGTCAAGATTCAATTTATTGGCGGTGAGTAACTGCTCACTGACAAACGAAAGGCTCATAGTTTTTCACTCTTTATCAGATAATCGGCTGAGTACGCTGCGCTGCCCCAACGGCATTATTCGCCTTTCTTCTTGTTCGGCTCACGCAGCACTTCCTGAATCTTTGGCTGATCGAGGCTACCGGAAATCTGGTAGCGAATCAGCGAAATCTTGTTCCATAGCGGTGCCAACACTTTACTGGCAGCAAACACCGCGGCCCCGACAACCGGGTTAACGGCAAATGCGGTCGCCACCCCCACCGTCGCGGAAATTTCCGGAGCGATAACCGCTTCCATATTGACCTGTCGCTTAGCGAGATCGAGATCGCCTTTTATCGCGATATCGGCCTCCAGCCCGTCGACCAACATATCATCAGTATGCAACACGCCGTCTTTAATCCATGCCGTGTTGCGAATCGAGTCAAAATAAAATCCGCGACCAAACGTATCGCTAAAATCGAACCGCAGCTTACGCATCAGCGCATCAAAGCTCAATAAACGCAGCAATTGGCCAGCCTGACCCGTGCCGACCTCAGCAATTTCACCTTTGCCGATACGCGTGTGCAATATTCCGCTCAGGCTGGCAATATCCGGCGCCCAAGGCGTACCACGCCAGTACAGATCGTAGTCCACATCGAAAGTAACCGGCTTTCAGCGGTGAATCAACGCCGAACCAGTTGGCATTCTGCTCCAGGCTATCCCCCGTCAGGCGGCCTTTTAGCGCAGTCCGCACGCCTTCCGCGTTTTCCTGCCAGGAACCGTTTACCGTCAGGCGGGCTTTGCCCGTATCAATCATACCGTCTGCCAGCGTTAATTTTTCCTTTTCTGGCAGCAGCGTCCCCTGAATACGTCCCATATTCTGCCCGATAATCCAGCACTGGCGACAGTTAAACGCCAGCGACGGCCAGTCTTCAAAGCTGATACTCGGATCGTTTAGCGGTGATTTTTTCTCTGCTAATGCCACCGGGTTGGTCGCTTCATTCCCTTTCCACTGAGGATTGTAGTAGAGATAATTGATGTCGCTGCGCCACATGCCACGATTGGGTATCTCAACCGTTCCGTCAATTTCGCGTCCTTTTGCCTGCACTTCACTGCCAGCAAGCGTATTTTTACGCGTGACTTCCAGATCGTGCCACTGCTGCCCCAGCAGTTGCAGCTCAGGCGTCCGCAGCGTCACCGCTTCTGGAAAACGTAGCGTACTGTGCGCTTTTTTTCCTTCCGCTGATGTCGAGGCACGCAGCGAAGGCAGGAGTCCCAGCCAGCTTTCAGCATCCAGCGGCGGAAGATCGAGCACCAGCGAGGAATCTTCTGGTAATGCAGGAGCCGCCGTTGCCCCGTTCTGCCAGCTTGCTCGCGCCAGCGTCACGGTGTCGCCTTTCAGCAGCCATTGACTATTGAAGTGGTTATCCTTGCCCAGCCGTCCCTGCATCGCGAAACCATTCAGGTCACCGCTAGCTTTTACCTCCAGCGGCAGGCTCTCGCCAGCGGGTTTACTTAGCGGGTTAGGTAAGTGACTACTTACTTTATTTAGATCAGCCTGTACATCAACAGCATACGTTGTTTTACCGGAATGCGGCAGGTTGACGGCCACAGTACTCTTCCAACCCGCCGTGCCGGACAGGGCTTTGCTGGCCGATGCCGGTAAACCGGGCAAGAGCGCAGGCTGCCAGTCGCCCTGCAAGCCAACATTCACCAGAAAAACCTTCGCTTGCTCTTCCGTCGTGAAATTGACCGCCATCGGCTGATTCATCCAGTTCGCCTGAAGCGTATCACTGCGTAAGTTGCCGTTTTCATAGCGAAACTTACCGGTGAGACTCTTAATTGTGGTATCCAGCGGCTTGATGTAGAGGCTGTTATTGTTCAGCGCGATATCACCACTGGCGCGGACATCGTCACCGGCAAGCGGGATATCCAGATGCAGTGTGCCTTTTACTGGCCCACCAATTTTCAGCTCATCCAGCGCCGTACCCAGCGAGGATTTCAGCGGCGTCTGATGAAAATAGTTCCCCACTTCAGGCCCCGGACCGTCCAGTTCGCCATCGACGAGCAGCATCTCTTTTTCATAATCGGGAATGACCGCGCTAATGTTTTTGCCTTCCACCTTGCCCAGCCAGACTTGCGGCGCAAACATCCACAGACCGTTGTTGGCAAAGTCCAGATTGATATCCAGCGGCGTCAGCGCAGGCCAGCCCGGCTGAAATTCGAAGGTGGCTTCTTTAACCGGCACCCAGACTTCAAACTGGCCTTCGTTGTGCGTATACGGGAAATGCTGCGGGTTACCGGCAAAGATCAGCGTGGCGTTATCGACATGGCCGCCTTTCAGCGCACCACTCAGATAGTCCACCAGCTCGGTGCCCATAAACAGTTCAGGATAATAGCGCCAGGCATCCGCCGCATCGGTCAGCCGAATACCCGCCAGAATATCCAGCTTCGGTTCCTGTTTAGCGGGCTGTTCATAGCGGAAATCACCGTTAGCCCATAGCGATTTGGCCTGCACGTCCAGTCCATGACTCCAGAGCGCCAGACCCTGTGCGTCATTACGCCAGTCAATCGTGCCGCTAGCCTGCTTGATTTCCAGCGGCGCGCGGAACATATCAACATAGGGCAGCGTGCTCTGCTTTAACGCGACGCTGACTTGACCACGCTCTACGCTACCGCGAGCAGAGCCAGAGAAATGATCGACCCCCGGCAGTAATTTCCACTGTTTCCAGCTCACATCCTGCCAGTTGGCCTGAAAACGGCTTCGCTCCGGCTGTTGCAGAGGGATATCGACGGCAACGGTATTCAGCGTGCCCGTCGGTTGCAGTTCATCCCAGCGCGCTTTCAATTCTGGCGTCGTGCCGGACAGCAGCGGAAGCAGCGTGCTTACCCGCTCCAATGCCACGTTGCTGGCTCGAACGCGCAGCTCTTCCTGCCGATCAGGCCCTAGCATGTGTTCATTTTTTGGCAGCCAGAGCGCAGAGAGCCGACCTTTCGGCCAGGCGACGCCATCCGTTGCCACATTCAATTCAGGCACATCCACCTGCCAGCCATTTTCCTGACGGCTGACGTGCAACGTCATGTCATCCACATTCAGGCGATGCGCATCGCTGCCTTCACCCCAGCCTGCCGTTCCGTGATTGAGGAACACATCACCGCTGTGGATGTCGCCGTCACGGACGTTCAACCAGGCTGCCAAACTAAAATCGGCACTTTCCAGCCCGGTCGTGTTTTTCATCCAGCGGCTGAGCCAGGGCTTCATATCGATATTGTCAGCTTGCAGGTAGAACGTGCCGTTGCTGAGCAGCCCCTGATCGTCGTGCAAATCCATACGCATCTGCACGACACCGTGCTGACCATTAAAACTCGACAGGCTGATCAAGCCTTCCGCCCGGTGACGCTTCTCGGAATTCAGCCAGGTCAGTTGCGGGATGCTCAGCTCCGCGCGGGAACCGGAAGGGGTCAGAAAGGTAATCTGGCTGTCACGCAGGTCAAAGTGGTCAAACTGGCGCAGGAAAAGATCGCTGACCTTCCCTGATTCCATCAGTTTGCTATCCTGCTGCTGCCCGGTAAATTGGCTATTAATATCCAGTTTTAACTGGTGAAACGTGAGATCGCGAAACTGCCAGCGCCCGTGCAGCAGCGACTGCCACACATCCAGCGCCAGCGTAATGCGTTCAACCTGCCAGTCCGATTCCGGCAGGGACGTGCGAAGCTTTTCAATTTCCAGCGTGGGGCCAAAGGACTCCCAGCGCCCCGTCATCGAGCCGATTTCTAACGGAACACCGGCAGCAGACTGCGCCCAGGCCACCAGCTGTGGCCGGAAGTGATCGAGCTGTGGCAGCACCAGTCTTAAGCCGCTGACTAACAGCGCTACCATCACGACAAGAGTGGCACCCGTGATGATGAGTATTCCGGGCAGTCGCCTCACTAATTTCTCCTTCTTTCGTCGCCGACGACGAGCGCACGAATTTACATCATGACGACGTCAAACTGCTCCTGGCTATACAGGGGTTCGATTTGTACTTTTACCTGTTTGCCGACGAAAATTTCGACCTCAGCTAACGCGTGCGATTCTTCACTTCTCAGCGCTTCCCCGACTGCCGGTGAGGCATAGACCAGGAAACGATCGGTATCATAAGCGTGGTGGACACGCACGATTTCACGCATGATTTCATAGCAGACGCTTTCTACCGTCTTCACCGTACCACGACCATTACAGGTCGGGCATTCATGACACAGCACGTGTTCGATACTCTCACGCGTGCGTTTGCGCGTCATCTCCACTAATCCTAGTTGAGAGAAGCCGCTAATACTGGTTTTGACCCGATCTTTACTCAGCGCCTGCTCCAGAGAATGCAGCACCCGCCGACGATGATCTTCATTATTCATATCGATGAAGTCGATAATGATGATGCCACCGAGGTTACGCAGACGCAGCTGTCGTGCAATCGCCTGCGTCGCTTCCGTGTTGGTATTGAAAATGGTTTCATCCAGATTGCGGTGGCCGACGAATGCCCCCGTGTTAATGTCGACGGTCGTCATCGCTTCGGTTTGATCGATGATCAAATAGCCGCCAGACTTCAGTTCAACCTTTCTGTCCAGTGAACGTTGGATCTCATTTTCCACGTCAAACAGGTCAAAAATCGGCTGTTTACCCGCATAGTGTTCAAGTTTGCAGGTCATCTCCGGGATATATTCGGCGGTAAATTCCAGCAGCGCTTCATACGTCAGTCGGGAGTCAATCCGAATGCGATCCAACGCGGCACCAGCAAAATCACGCAAAATACGCTGGGCGAGCGCCACTTCACCGTAGAGCTTACATTTGGTCTGGTTGCGCTTTTTGCGCTCCATCACCTTGCCCCACAGACGCTTCAGGAACGCCGCATCCTGCGAGAGCTCTTCTTCACCGACGCCTTCCGCAGCGGTACGAATGATGAAACCACCGTCATCATCACAATACTCGGCGACCGTTTTCTTTAAGCGCTCGCGTTCCGCTTCGCTCTCAATCCGCTGTGACACGCCGACATGCGATGCACCCGGCATAAACACCAGATAGCGCGACGGCAGCGTGATATCCGTCGTCAGACGTGCGCCTTTCGTTCCCAGCGGATCCTTGACCACCTGCACCATGAGATCCTGTCCCTGACGCACCAGTTCGGCGATATCACGGACGTGAAAATTCTTCTGTTCGTCACCGGCAACGCATTCGGTGTGCGGCATGATATCGGACGCGTGCAGGAATGCCGCTTTATCCAGACCGATATCCACAAACGCCGCCTGCATGCCCGGCAGGACGCGACTCACGCGGCCTTTATAAATGTTGCCGACAATGCCGCGCTTCGCATCGCGCTCAATATGAATTTCTTGCAGAATGCCGCCATCGATATAGGCAACGCGCGTTTCTGACGGTGTAACGTTTACCAGTAACTCAGCAGTCATGTTTTCCTCTTGCACTCCGCAACGCAGCAAAATTACTGAATAGCTCATGGGTTTCTACCAGCGGCAGCCCAACCACCGCGTAATAGCTCCCGTTAAGCGACCGGACAAAGCATCCACCTTTGCCCTGAATACCGTAAGCCCCGGCTTTATCCATCGGTTCGCCGCTGGCGATATACCGTTCGATATCCTGCTGCGAGAGCGGACGGAAGACGACATCGGTTATCACCAGACAGCTCAATACATCGTCTTTATCTGCCAGCGCGACGGCTGTCATCACCTGATGTGGTTTCCCGGATAGCTGACTCAGCATCGCTGCCGCATGGGCTTCATCCTGTGGTTTTTCCAATACCTGACCGTTCAGCACCACAATGGTGTCGGCACCCAGAACCGGTAAATCAGACGGGGCCGCCACGACACCCGCAGCCGCTTTTTCATGCGCCAGACGCCGAACATAAACTTCCGCCGCCTCCTCCGGTAACCGCTGTTCTTCCACCGCGACATTCAGTACAGAAAAAGGAATATCGAGCTGCGTGAGCAGTTCGCGACGGCGAGGAGAAGCGGAGGCCAGATAAAGCTGAGTCATGAATCACCTTATTGCACAGTAAACTGACGACGAATTTTACGCATCAGCAGGAACAGCCACGGCCAGAGTACGCCATCAACGACGCAATTCCAGAGTGTTTCCGGTCGGAAAGAGACATTAATAACTAAAAATTCTGCCCAGAATACCGTGAGATCCATCAGCAGCGACAACAACATGACGATTAATGCCTGCTGCCATAACGCCATATTTCGGAATAACTGGAATTTAAAGGCAACCAGATAAGCAACAATGCTCAGCGCCAGCGCCCGTACTCCCAGTGTAGACCCAAGAATCAGGTCCATAATCAGACCTAATATAAATCCTGTGCCGACATTCACCCGATGTGGCAATGCCATCACCCAGTAAATGAGAAACAGCGTCAGCCAGGAAGGGCGAAACATGTAGATTTCATCCGGCCACGGCATAATCTGCAAAACCATGGCGATTAGAAAAGAAAGCCAGATAATCCAGTTGCCATGCCTGCGATAACGGTTCATTGGCGGCCTCTTTGCGGCTCGGCGGTGGGCGTAGCGGTATCAGGAGGAAGCGGCGGTCCCATGTCGTCAGGCGACGGTAAAACCTGTGGCATCATCTGCATCAGGCGCTCATTGGCAACCCGATGTACTTCCGCTGGCGGCAGCGCCGTATTGGAGTTGTTTTCCACGCCCCACAGTAAGAGCAGATAGCGCAGACGCTGTAGTCCCGCTGTCGGACGTGCCTGAATAATCGTATAGGCTCGCTGTGTATCAGCCTTGACCGATGACACCACACCAACGGGATACCCTTCGGGGAAACGACCGCCCAGACCCGATGTGACCAGCACGTCACCCACTCGGATGTCGGTATTGTTAGGCAAGTGTTCGAGTTGCAGATCGTCGGCGCAGCCATTGCCGGCGGCAATCACGCGGATATCATTGCGTAGCACCTGAATCGGCAACGCGTGGGAAACATCACAAATCAACAAAACCCGGCTGGTAAACTGACCAACCGCTACAACCTGACCCACCACGCCTTTATCGCTGATGACCGGTTGCCCTTCATACACGCCGTTCGACTGACCTTTATCAATCACCACCTGATCGCTGTAAGGGTCGGTTCCGGCGGACATCACCTGTGTCACCATCTTCTGCTCATCCTGACGCAGCGGCGAGCCGAGCAGTTCACGTAAGCGCGCATTTTCCTGCTTGAACTGGCCTAGTAGCAACAGGTCACTGTTTTTCATCAACAGTTCCTGACGCAGCGCGGCATTTTCAAGGCCTAATTGCTCACGGGTTGCCAGTGAGGCAGACATATTGTCCAGAACCTGACGGGGCCCATTCGCCAGAAAATAGAATGGACTGACGGTGGTGTCCATGTACGTTCTGATTTTGACGAACGAACCGAGCCGACTGTCCGCAACGATCACGACAATCGCGGTAACGACAGCAAGAAAAAGTCGTAATTGCAGGGAAGGCCCCCTGCTAAAAAGCGGCTTCATAAAATTTGCGTATTCCTCGACAGCAACCTCAAATCGCACCTGGCGATTTTTAACGTCACAAAGCGGTGCCCCGTAGGGCGAATTTCATTGCTCAGGCAAATAAAAAAGGGGTAACCACGAAAGATGAAAAACGCAGGCGTTCATCCATCCGGTCCCCCCTTTTCCAGACAGGATTACTCCTCGCTGAACAAATCGCCACCGTGCATGTCGATCATTTCCAGCGCCTTGCCACCGCCACGGGCGACACAGGTCAGCGGATCTTCAGCCACCACAACCGGAATACCGGTTTCTTCCATCAGCAAACGATCCAGGTTACGCAGCAGCGCACCGCCGCCGGTTAACACCATACCACGCTCGGAAATGTCGGAAGCCAGTTCCGGTGGACACTGTTCCAACGCCGCCATGACCGCGCTGACGATACCCGTCAACGGCTCTTGCAGCGCTTCCAGAATTTCGTTGGAGTTCAGCGTGAACCCACGCGGTACGCCTTCAGCAAGGTTACGGCCGCGCACTTCAATCTCTAGCACTTCGTCGCCCGGATAAGCGGAGCCGATTTCATGCTTGATACGTTCTGCCGTCGCTTCACCAATCAGTGAACCATAGTTACGACGAACGTAGTTGATGATCGCTTCATCAAAGCGGTCACCACCAATACGTACAGAAGAGGAGTACACCACGCCGTTCAGCGAGATCACTGCAACTTCGGTAGTACCACCACCGATATCTACAACCATGGAACCGGTCGCTTCGGATACTGGCATGCCAGCACCAATCGCAGCCGCCATCGGTTCTTCGATGAGGAACACTTCACGGGCACCGGCACCCAGCGCGGATTCGCGAATGGCACGACGTTCAACCTGCGTTGCGCCGACCGGAACACAGACCAGCACGCGCGGGCTCGGACGCATAAAGCTGTCGCTATGCACTTGCTTGATGAAGTGCTGCAACATTTTTTCTGTGACCTGGAAATCGGCAATCACACCGTCTTTCATCGGGCGAATCGCCACGATATTCCCAGGCGTTCTACCCAGCATCTGCTTAGCGTCATGGCCGACTGCCGCCACGCTCTTTTGAGAACCGGCACGATCCTGACGAATCGCAACCACAGAGGGTTCATTCAGTATGATGCCCTGCCCTTTAACATAAATCAGGGTATTGGCGGTACCCAGGTCGATGGACAAGTCGTTGGAAAACATGCCACGAAATTTCTTAAACATAACTAAAGGATAATCCTGCAAGCTGGGGGCGAAAAATAAATCCGCCTACTTTACCAACCACACGAAGCAGCGACAAGGCACGAAAAGGCTCTGCTTCGGTGAAAAATGAGTCTGCGTTACGCACGTCGGCGTCAGGGAGAAGGCACAACATGCTTTCTCCTCAGGCGGCAAGGCATCTTACCACTGTCCACCCGACAGAATTGCGCTAACACAGGACATAAAATCTAACATTTAATCGGATTGCCGCTAACGTAAGCACACACTAACCGATTTAACAACCGCCTCATTCTACGTCAATTTGAACGGGACGTTTATATTAAACACGATGCCGTGGTGAATATTTTTTCAGCTCATCCGTTACAGGGACTGATGCGGCAAAAAAATCGCCTTGCCCACCATAAACGCCCTTGCCCAACAACATTCGCCACTCCTCTTTGGTTCGCACGCCAGCGGCAAACACCCGCGTTTGCGTCCCTTTACAGGCCTCGGTCAGGCTTTGTACAAACAGCTGATTTTCCGGTCGGCGCTCAAGACTGCGGACCAAACCAGGATGAAGCTTGATGATCTCCACGGGGAGTGACTTGATATACGTCGTACTGACCAGCGTCAAACCCGCCTGCGTAACCGCCAGGCGACAGCCTAATCCCAGGATCAAATTGAGAACTGGGCGCAGGCGGCCGATATATTGACAGACATCTGCCTCTGCAAGTTCAAATAAAATGCACTGACGCTGCGTTTTCGGACATTGCAGTAAGACGTCTTTCAACCAACGCAGGAAAGGTTTCTGCAAAAGTGAGTCCACACTTACCGGTAGAGCCAGTGTTTCTCCCGGCCAGCTCGCTGACAGATCAATAATTCGTGCCACAAGCTGCCGATCATAGCTGGCTGCCAACCCCAGTTGTTGAACCAGCGGCATATACTCCGCCGCGAGCAGCTCCTGTTCTCCGTCATAAATCCGGCTCATCATTTCGCGATGATGCACCACGCCCTCTTTTGTCACCGCAGGTTTCTGATACAGCCGTGGGCCACCGCGTGCCAGCGTCTGTTCCAGCAGGGTCCGCCATTTCACGCTGCCACGCCCTTTTTCAGGCACCTGCCTGTCAAACACGCACCAGCTGTTACCGCCCTGCAACACCGCATTACGCGTCGCGTCTTCCACACTTTCCATCACCTGCTCGGCGCTTTGCCCGCCGCGATAGGCACAAATACCAATGTGGAGAACGTCCTCGCGATCGATCAACGGACAGGCGGGGAGAATATCGATAGACTTCACCAGCTGCGTGGCAATTGCAGTGGCTTCCTTTAGCGTGCTGTGGGGGAGCAATACGGTGAAATCGCTGCTGAAATAACGCGCCAGCAGCGCAGAGGGATAGCGCATGACAAACGTCGATAGCAGATTGACCAGCGTGAAACGGTATTCCTGAAGCGCATTGGTATAACCGTGCGTTTCTTGCAACGTTTCAAAATCAGGTACGCGAATCATCATGACGACGCCGTGCGTCCCCACTTCTTCGCCATCTTCCAGCTGTGTGGTCAATTGATTATCAAAAAACAGACGATTACTCAGCCCGGTTTCAGCATCCTGCGCGGCGAAAGCACGAATTAACGTATCAACCCGCCCGCGTTCCTCACGTGCTTCCACTAAGTCAGACAGCAGTTGATCGAGCGCCCCGCTGGTCTTAACCGGCCATTCACGTACCGAGCCCTGCATAACCGATTCTCGCTCGCCCTTGAGAATACGCTGTGCGCGCTTTTCCAACTCTTCCTGTCCGGCAGCCTGCCGACGCAGCCAGCGAATGGAGAAGTACAGCATAAGGAGCATCAGACCCGCCGCCAGCAGTACCGATAGCGTCGACACCACGAAACGCGGTAAACCGATCAGCGGGTCGACATATTTTAAGGCGATCGTCATGTTCAAATGATGCATCAGCGGAAACTCGACCTCATGATAGAGGTGCGTGCGTTCCCAGCCGGCCTCGGGCAGCTGTATTGAATAGAGGGTCGAATCGTTATCCTGAATATCCAACGACACAATGCCTGCCGTTTTCATCATTCCCGGCAGCCAATATTGAATATTTTCGGGCGATTGCACTAATAGCGCCTGATCGATACTGGCCGTGACCTCGCGTAGCTGTTGCTCGGTTCGCAACTGGCTATAATAACAGAGGCTAAATATGCTACTGAAAAGCATAAGAAAAATGGCGAGAACCGTCAGCAATACTATGAGTATCGAGAACCTGGTCGTAAATCCCATCCCTGCGTCCTATTCCAAATAATTGTTATTTCTGCGAGTTTGTTGTTTTTTATCAGTTCGCATAGGCCAGCTACATAGTACTTTTTTAACAAACAGTACCTTTTAACAAATAGTACCTGTAATAACTATAGTCGTTAATGACTTCCCCATTTTAATCCTGCTACAGGAGATAGCCCATGCAGGCTTTAGTTCTTGAACAGTCAGACGGACTGACCCACGCTCAGATTCGCGAGATTGACGCCGAGCAGCTTCCCACCGGGGATGTAACTGTCGATATCAACTGGTCCGGCATTAACTATAAAGATGCGCTTGCCATTACCGGCAAAGGCAAAATTATTCGTAACTTCCCGATGGTTCCTGGAATCGACTTCGCTGGAACCGTGCGCCACAGCGACAACGATCGGTTTACCGTCGGCCAACCTGTCATCCTGACCGGTTGGGGCGTGGGTGAAAACCACTGGGGCGGATTGGCGCAACAGGCACGCGTGAAGAGCGATTGGCTGGTTCCATTGCCCGCATCGTTGGATGCACGTAACGCTATGATTCTGGGTACGGCAGGCTTTACCGCGATGCTGTGCGTGATGGCGTTGGAAGACGGCGGTATTACGCCGGACAGCGGCGACATTATTGTGACAGGTGCCAGCGGCGGCGTCGGCAGTACGGCTGTCGCCCTGCTTGCAGAGCTAGGCTATCAGGTGACTGCCGTCAGCGGCCGTGCTGACAACACCGATTACCTGAAAAAACTGGGCGCCAAACAGGTGCTGGATCGCAGCGAATTCAGCGGAAGCCCTCGTCCGCTGGAGAAACAACGTTGGGCTGGCGCGGTGGATACCGTCGGCGATAACGTGTTGGCGACGCTGCTGGCACAGATGGATTACAACGCGACAGTCGCCGCATGCGGTCTGGCTGGCGGTGTTGCCCTGCCGACTACCGTGATGCCATTTATTTTACGTAATGTTCGCCTGCAAGGCGTGGATTCCGTGATGGCACCGCTGGCTCGCCGTCAGCAAGCGTGGGAGCGTCTGGCTGCCATTCTGCCTGAGTCGTTCTATCAACAGGTAACGCAGGAAATCGGGTTGGAAGATGTCCCTGCTGTTGCCGCCGCCCTGCTGGAAAACAAAGTCACTGGCCGCACGTTGGTGAAAATCAGCTAACGTCTTTTGTTGACGCACTCAGCCACCTTCGGGTGGCTGTTACACCCTGCAAAAAAGTATTTCATCTCTCCTGTCGCGGTTTTTACCGCAAGTCATCTATAACTAAGTGAACGGTAAGCATTAAAAACGCCACTTTGCGTCAACAATAATAATGACTGGCGGGAGTTCACATGCACAAACATCGCAAGTTCACGGAAGCCGACGTTACCCCAGAATCCCTCTTCTATCAGCGTCGGCGCGTCTTAAAAGCGCTGGGTATTTCCGCTGCGGCGCTCTCACTGCCATTTTCCGCACAGGCTGACCTGTTGGCCTGGTTTAAAGGCGGTGATAAACCGAAAGCGCCGCCGGGTAAACCGCTCACATTTAGCCAGCCTGCCGACTGGAAACTCGATCTGCCGCTCACGCCGGAAGATAAGGTCACGGGTTATAACAACTTCTATGAATTTGGGTTGGATAAAGCCGATCCGGCAGCGAATGCCGGCGGGCTAAAAACCGAAGGCTGGACCGTCAAAATAGACGGCGATGTCGCCAAACCCGCTCACGCTGGATATCGACGATTTACTCAAACGCTTTCCACTGGAAGAACGGATCTACCGCTTCCGCTGCGTTGAAGCGTGGTCGATGGTGATTCCGTGGGTCGGGTTTGAGTTAGCCAAGCTGATTAAATACGCCGAACCCACCAGCAATGCCCGCTACGTAGCGTTTCAGACGCTTTACGACCCGGAGCAGATGCCGGGACAAAAAGATCGCTTCATGGGCGGCGGGCTGGATTACCCCTATGTAGAAGGGCTGCGGCTGGATGAAGCCATGAACCCGTTGGCGCTGCTGGCCGTCGGCGTTTACGGCAAGACATTGCCGCCACAGAACGGTGCGCCCATCCGCTTAGTCACGCCCTGGAAATACGGCTTCAAAAACATCAAATCCATCGTGCATATCCGGCTTACTCGCGAACAGCCCCCGTGCACATGGAATCTGGCGGCACCGGATGAGTATGGCTTCTATGCCAACGTTAACCCGCATGTGGATCACCCGCGCTGGTCGCAAGCGACAGAACGCGTCATTGGTTCCGGCGGGCTACTTAACGTTGAGCGCCAACCCACGCTGTTGTTCAACGGCTATGCCGATCAGGTCGCCTCGCTGTATCGCGGTCTGAATCTGCGCGACAACTTTTAGTTAACAACACAAAACATCTAGCGAATAACACAAAACTTCTCGCTATCGCCTCCTGTCAGGATAGGAATTTACATCAGCATGAGACTGACGTTACAACACATTACCCGGTTAAAAGTGCTACTCCATCTGGCTGGTTTTCTGCCGCTGCTGTGGCTGATATTGTCCGTTGACCAAGGGTGGTTCAGTGCCGACCCGGCCAAAGATATCCAGCACTTTACCGGAAGAATGGCGCTGAAATTGCTGCTGGCGACGCTACTGGTTACACCATTAGCGCGCTACGGCAAACAGCCGCTGCTCATTCGCTGCCGACGCCTCCTCGGGCTGTGGTGCTTTTTCTGGGCGACGTTACATCTGGTGAGCTATGCACTGCTGGAGCTGGGCCTGGATCATTTGGCGCTGCTGGGCAAAGAGCTGATATCCCGACCGTATTTAACGTTGGGAATCATAAGCTGGTTGATTTTGCTGGCGCTGGCGGTGACGTCGCCACAGATAATGATGCGCAAGTTGGGATCGCAATGGCAAAAACTGCATAATTTCGTCTATTTAGTCGCCATCCTTGCGCCTATCCACTATCTTTGGTCAGTTAAAACGCTCTCACCGCAGCCTATTTTGTATGCGCTCGCGGCGCTGATATTGCTGCTGTTTCGTTATAAGAAATTTCGCCAATGGTGGCGCTAAACGCCGCAGCGACACGGGAAAAGCCGGTGACGGACAGCAGTGAGATTCACGCCTTCTCACGGTCTGGCGCAGGAATATCTCCGCAGATAAGACCAGTATTTAGCTGCGAATTGCCACGATATGGTTATAATGCACGACTTTAATTTCTCGGGCCGGACAATTTGCGTCACGAAAGGTGACAAACGAATAGCTTCGCGCTATTTTGTGCGACACCAAGTCAATCGCGGGAGATAGCAGCACAATGGCAGAAAAGTTTCACATTTTGCTCTTGAACGGTCCAAACCTGAATCTGCTAGGAACCCGAGAGCCCGACAAATACGGTAAGACGACGTTAGCAGACATTGTCAGCGAGCTGGAAACACAGGCGCAGGCATTGAACGTGGAGTTTTCCCATCTGCAATCCAATGCGGAACATGTCCTGATCGATACCATCCATCAGGCCAGAGGAAACACCGACTTCATTCTGATTAACCCGGCGGCATTTACCCACACCAGCGTTGCGCTGCGTGATGCCTTGCTGGCTGTCGCGATTCCGTTTATCGAAATTCATCTGTCCAACGTGCACGCACGTGAGCCTTTTCGTCATCATTCCTACCTTTCTGATGTTGCGGTAGGCGTGATATGTGGCCTGGGGGCAGATGGTTATCAGTATGCTTTACAGACGGCGGTAAAACGCCTGTCAACTTCCAATTAAACAAAAGAGTACGGAACCACATCCATGGATATTCGTAAAATCAAAAAACTGATCGAACTGGTTGAAGAGTCCGGCATCGCCGAACTGGAAATTTCTGAAGGTGAAGAATCAGTACGTATCAGTCGTGCCCCAGCAGCGGTTAACTACCCGATGATGCAACAGGCTTACGCTACGCCGATGATGCAGCCACAGCCTGCACTGGCAGCCGCCGTTGCACCAGCGCCAGTGGAAGCTGCAGCAGCACCGGCTGCCATCAGTGGACACATCGTTCGTTCTCCAATGGTTGGAACCTTCTATCGCACCCCAAGCCCGGATGCTAAAGCCTTCGTGGAAGTGGGTCAGCACGTCAATGTTGGCGATACCCTGTGCATCGTCGAAGCCATGAAAATGATGAACCAGATCGAAGCCGACAAGTCAGGCGTGGTTAAAGCCATCCTGGTCGAAAGCGGTCAGCCGGTTGAATTTGACGAGCCACTGGTTGTCATCGAATAACGAGGCTTATCATGCTAGATAAAATCGTTATCGCTAACCGCGGAGAGATTGCGCTGCGTATTTTGCGTGCCTGTAAAGAACTGGGCATCAAAACCGTCGCCGTTCACTCCAGTGCGGATCGCGATTTGAAACACGTATTGCTGGCGGACGAAACCGTGTGTATCGGCCCGGCACCGTCAACAAAAAGCTATCTGAACATCCCTGCGATTATTTCCGCTGCGGAAATCACGGGTGCCGTCGCGATTCACCCTGGTTACGGCTTCCTGTCCGAAAATGCGGATTTTGCCGAGCAGGTTGAACGCTCTGGCTTTATCTTCATCGGCCCACGCGCAGAAACCATTCGCCTGATGGGTGACAAAGTGTCTGCCATCACAGCCATGAAAAAAGCGGGTGTTCCAACCGTACCAGGCTCTGATGGCCCTCTGACCGACGACATGGACGCTAACCGTGTTCATGCAAAACGCATTGGCTATCCGGTCATCATCAAAGCCTCTGGCGGCGGCGGTGGTCGTGGTATGCGCGTCGTGCGCAGCGACAAAGAGCTGGAACAATCCATCAACATGACCCGTGCGGAAGCCAAAGCGGCTTTCAATAACGACATGGTCTACATGGAAAAGTATCTGGAAAACCCACGTCACGTGGAAATTCAGATTCTGGCTGATGGTCAGGGCCACGCGGTTTATCTGGCCGAGCGTGACTGCTCCATGCAGCGTCGCCACCAGAAAGTGGTGGAAGAAGCGCCAGCACCGGGCATTACGGACGAGCTGCGTCGCAATATCGGCGATCGCTGTGCCAAAGCCTGTATCGATATCAACTATCGTGGTGCGGGTACGTTTGAGTTCCTGTACGAAAACGGTGAGTTCTACTTCATTGAAATGAACACCCGTATTCAGGTGGAACATCCGGTAACCGAAATGATTACCGGCGTGGATCTGATCAAAGAGCAGCTGCGCATCGCTGCCGGTATGCCACTGTCCATCAAGCAGAAAGACGTCAAGGTTCGCGGCCATGCGGTGGAATGCCGTATCAACGCGGAAGATCCGAACACGTTCCTGCCAAGCCCAGGTAAAATCACGCGTTTCCACGCGCCGGGCGGCTTTGGTGTCCGTTGGGAATCGCATATTTACGCCGGTTATACCGTACCGCCGTATTACGATTCCATGATCGGCAAGCTGATCACCTATGGTGAAACGCGCGAAATCGCGATTTCCCGTATGAAGAACGCACTGGCTGAACTGATTATCGATGGCATCAAAACCAACATCGAACTTCAGATGAAGATCATGAGCGACGAAAACTTCCAGAGAGGTGGCACGAACATCCACTATTTGGAGAAGAAACTCGGCTTGCAGTAAACACTGCGCAATCGAGTCAAAAGGCCAGCTTATGCTGGCCTTTGTTATTTAGGGTATTGTTATTTAGGATATATATGCCCTCGGGGATTAATACTGGTAAGCAACGCCTAACCAGTAGTTACGCCCTTCCTCAACATAACCTTCCTGATAAGCGTAAGCCGAATCAAACAGATTATTGACCGACGCATTCACGCTAAAGCCGGCACCCAGACGATAATCCACCCGCACATTGGTCACCGCAAATCCGCGCGTTTTATCGTTATTATCCGAATTATTGAATCCCCAGCTACGCGCTTCTTCCATCACCGTAATGCTGACCGGTTCGACAGGCGTGATCGTTGCCCAGGCGAACACCTTATGCTTCGGCAGATCGACAATGTTGCCGATTTCTTTGCGTTTCACATCGCTATGAATCAACCCATAGTTAACCCCGACGGTTAACCAGTCTTTGACATCACCGTGAATACCCAGATCTATGCCGTAGTAATCGACCCGGCCGCTGTTACGGTTTTGGATCAAACTCGGCGTAATGTTATGTGACAGAATCGCATCCGATACCCGGTTGTAGTACACGCTGGCATCGTAGCCCCAGCCCTCGGTCAAGCCCCCGCGATAGTTCAGCTCAAGGTTTTGCGCACGCTCGGGTTTGAGGTTCGGATTAACCAGCGCATCCTGATTTTTGGCTGGCTTAGAAGTGGTGTAACGCTCTTTCAGCGTCGGGAAACGGCTGCGTTCAGACAGCGATAATTGCAGCTCATCGCGATTATCGAAGCGATACTTCGTCATCATCTGCCAGTTGAATGCATCCTGATTATTTTGGTCATAATTTGTTAGCGTGCCGTTCTTCTCATGCTTCATGCCCTGCTTGCTGTCGCGCCAGTCGTAGCTTACGCCAAACACCGCGTCCAGCTTATCGGACACATTCCACTGGTATTCGCTTGCCATCGACCAGGTTCGGTCCTTATAGCGATCGTAAGGCGCATTAATCGCCCCTTTCTCGCGATGCACGTCATCTTTCCAGTGTACGGCGAACGACAGCAGATCCAGTTCGCGCATATCAATCCCTAATTGCAGCCCCGCGCCGTTACTGAAATCCGCATAATGGCTATAGTTACCGCTCTTATTTTTGAAATCCGCCAGCGTTTTATACATCAGCAAGGTATTTTCAAATTCATCGTGATAGAAGCGGCTTTTCAGCGTCATTCTGTCACTAAGCTTTGTGGTGCCCTGATAGTAATAGCTTTCTTTGTTGTAGTCCGGCCATTGCCAATAGCGTCCTGACTGACCGCTGTTGCCTGCATAAGGTGGCGTATTCTTTTCACCTTCCTGATTGATGTAGGTAAACGTATATTCATCGGATTCCCGCGGCGTAAACCCGACCTTCAGCATGCCGCGCTTGTCATCATTGCCGGAATTCATCCGCTGACCTTCGCTACCGGCAGTCGCGTTATCAACCCCGTGAGGCAACCCGGTAAACCGCTGCTTCTGACGACTGCCGCTAATCTGGAAGAACCCCAGATCGCTTTTCCCGCCAAACGACGCATCCATGTTATGCGCATTGTCACGCCCGCGCGCCCAGCCCTGATTTAAGCGTACGTTCGCTTCCAGCTCTTTTTTCGGCCGCAGCGTCGTCAGGTTAATCGCGCCCCCCATTTGATTCGGGCCCTGCAACAGCGAGGTATACCCTTTTGACACCTCAACCGCCGCCAGATCGGAAGCCTGAAAACGGCCAAGATCCAGGTTGCCGTCATAGGGAACATAAATCGGCACGCCGTCGAGGAAAACCGGCACCTGTCGGCTATCAAAGCCGCGAACTTTTACCTGTTGTTCGCTGCGCCCGCCTGATTTTTGTAACGTCACGCCCGGCACGATATTCAGCGCTTCCGCCACATTGCGTCGATTTAGCTGGTTAATCTGCTCCTGATTCACGATATCGTTAGTCGCCGCAACCGGACTGCTCCATACCGTCATCACGTCTTTATCCTTCGTATTCTCAACCGCGTCACCAGAGGCGGCATAGACGCAAGAAACAGGTAATAGACTGGCGGACAACAACCAACTTAACTTCTTTATTTGCATGACATTGTTCCCTTAAAAAAACACATTGCTGTATAAAAACTTATATAACGATAGATGTCGCCACTTCCCGTCATCCGGGCGTTCAGGATGATGGCGTTAGCGTTTTGGCGTTAAAACGACACGAATATCGGCAGAGGGCGCGTGGTAAGGCGCAGAGGTGACGAGCAGAGCAACGCCGGTTTCGGCATAGCGTTGAACCGTTTGCAGATTGATTCCTCCCGCCGCAGATACCTTACACGCGGGCGCATGGCGAGCAGCGTAAGACAGCGTGGCGATCACCTGTTCAGGCGTAAACTTATCAAGCTGTAGAATGTCGGGCCCGGCGCTAAGCGCCATCATCGCCTCATCAGGGCTATCCACTTCCACGATGATGGCTTTCTCCGGTGCCGCGTGGCGTAGTTGGGCAACATGGGCGGCCCAATCGTCCTGATTCGACAAAAAGCGACGATGGTTGGTGAATAACAGCACCGTTTCTGCACAGCCCATACGGTGCACAATTCCGCCTCCGGCCAACACGGCCAAGACCGAGAGCAGCTTCGTGCCCGGAATAATTTTGCGCGTACAGGCAATCTGCCCAGATGGCACCTCACGGGTATAAATTGCCTTCATTTGATGCAGATACTCGCTGACGCCACAGCACCACTCCAGCACGTTCTGCGTAACTTTCCATCCCTGATGTAACGCGGCGACATTGCCCGTTGCGGCAAGCATCGCCGCGCCGGGCGGCACGCATTCCCCTTCCTGAACGCAATACGTCACCCGCAGCCCCAGCCGCTGTAGCAGGCGTTCCGCCACCGGCATCCCGCTCACACACCCGCCCTGACGATGGAAAAACGTGATGTCCCCTTCCCCTTGCCCTATTCCCAGCGCCCGCGTGGTGACATCACCGTACTGAATATCTTCCTGTAAGAGCTGGTCAAGGTACGCATCCGGGATATAAATCATCGTGCGAACTCCGCATGTGGCACCACATCCCAGTAGACAAACGCCCAATCCCGCGTCGGTGAAACAAGCGGAATATCATCATCCTGATGCGCATCGTAATAGGCTCTCAGGCGCTGTTTTTCTTCCTCACTCAACTTGCCTAATGACCAGGCTACGCCTTCCGCAAAACGCTCGAAGGTTTCGGCATGCCTTTGGCAATTCTGCCCGCGAATAAAGCTCACGTTGGCGTGAATGCCCATGCGATAGAGGATGTTCACGGCATAGATATAGTTCGGTAACGATGTCGACGTTCGCCCGATTGCCGCCGAAATCCGTGGATCGACAAACGTAGGGGAAACGGTGTGGGTGGTGTACACCCGCAGGCGGGCTTTCTGATTCAGCTTGTAGAGCGCGGCCGCCAGATCCATGACCAGCGTCGATCGCGATGCCACCACAATGTCGCAGTCGGGCAGATCCGCCCAGTCGTCTTCCCAGGCACGGTGAGCAAATGTCGCATTCGCTATCCCCATCGCCTCCGCCCGACGACGCGCCACATCCAGCATGCCCTCGCTGTAATCAATGCCGTAAACCTGTTCAAGCCGCGACGCCACATTGAGGCAGACCGACCCCGGCCCACATCCAACGTCCAGCAGCGTTGTCGCCCCCGAGAAATCCATGCTGGCGATGAACCGATCCAGATACGGATCGCGTGGCCCCGCGCATTCTATTGCCATGTTTTCTGCGCGCTTGTCCCAGTGTTCCGGGGTTTTGGCGGTTCTGGCCGCCCGCGCCATATGCGCCTGATAAAGCGCGGAAAAATCAATCTCGTCGATAATCATATTCTCTTCCTGACTTATCTTTTATTCGATGCCGTTTGCCTGCACGCGCAGGGCATCAGGTACGGAAATGGGCGTGAATATCCGCTTCTTGTACGCCGTACAGCGCCGCCAGTCTCGTTGGCGTCAGCAGCGCGTCCGGGGTTCCCTGTTCCGTCCCCGCGCCGGGGTGTAGCAAAACCACGTTATCCGCCACGGCTCGCGCATGCTGAGGATGGTGGGTGGACATCAGCACCGCGATGCCGCTTTCTTTAAGCCGCTTGATGTGTGCCAATAATCGAATCTGGTTGCCAAAATCCAGACTGGCCGCCGGCTCGTCCATCACCATCAGCGCAGGCTGCTGTACTAATGCACGGGCAATCAGTACGCGCTGGCGCTCTCCTCCGCTCAGCGTCGCGTATGAACGCTGGCTCAGCGACAAAATACCGAGCTGTGATAACACCGTTTCAGCACGCGCGATCTCACGTTTTCCGGGCGTGGAAAAGAGCGACAAACGGGGATGACATCCCATCAGCACCATATCCAGCACGCGAAAGGCAAAGGGAGAGTCATGCGCCTGAGGCACATAGGCTGCGACCTGTGCGAGCGCTCTGGCAGACCATGCGGCAATGGGTTTTTCGGCGATGTGTATCTGACCGGAAAAGGCAGGAATCAGACCCAACAGGGTGCGCATCAGGGTCGTTTTGCCACTGCCATTGGTTCCCAGCAAACAGGTAATCTGCCCGGATGGCAGTGAAAACGAGATGTCGCGGTTCACAACGGTGCGGCCATATCCGACACTAACCGCCTGAAGCGTAGCGATACTGCTGCCCGTCATGCTCTTTCCCCCCTCAACAGCAGGAGCAGAAAGAAGGGCGCACCGATGGACGACGTCAGAATGCCGAGCGGCAGTTCAATCGCAGCGATCGTTCGCGCTAGCGTATCGGTGAGTAACAGCAGCAGCGCTCCAACGGCAATAGAAACGGGTAATAGCCGATTAAAATTGTCTCCGACGATCAAACGGCAGATGTGCGGCACCACCAGCCCTATCCACCCGATGATTCCCGCAATCGACACCGCGCTGGCGGTAATTAACGTCGCCGCAAAAATGAATAACAGCCGCGTATAAAGGATATTCACGCCCAGCGTGCGGGCTTCTTCATCCGGCAGGCTCAGCAGATTCATGCGCCAGCGCAGTAAAATAAGCGGGGCTAGTCCAATCACAATCAGTATTGCGGCAACGTTTAAATCCTGAACGGTGATGGCGGAAAGCCCACCCAAGAGCCAGAAAGTAATAGACGGTAGCTGAGTATAGGGATCGGCCAGGATCTTGATCAGTGCGATCGCCGCGCCGCCTAATGCACCGATCGCCATACCCACCAGCACCAGCGCCAACACGGGATCGTGTCGTTTCGCCATACGGGCAATCAGGCAGACCAGCGTCACCGCCCCCAGCCCACCGACAAACGCCAGAAGCTGAATAAACAGCATCGGTAAGCCAAGGAAAATCCCGAGCGTCGCCCCTACGCCAGCACCGGCAGAGACGCCGAGAATATCGGGAGAAACCAGAGGATTACGGAACATGCCCTGATAAGCCGCACCAGCAGCGGCTAACCCGGCACCAATCAGCAGCGCCGCCAGCATGCGCGGCACGCGAATGTTCCAGAACACCGTCGCTTTACGCGGCTCGATCGACGCCGTTCCCTGCGGGGCAGAGATAATTTGCAGGATTTCATGCACAGAGAGGGAATAGTGCCCCACTGCTAAGGCGAGCAGCGCACTGCCGATCAGCAAAACCCCCAGCACTAGAGTAATGGTATGGCTTTTCATGCCACTCTCAGCAGTTGCTCAAGCTGCGCATCATTCAGATCGGTATGGTAAAACAGGCGGAAAAACGTTCGGGTATCGCTTTTGAGCTGCTGAGCGGTGGCAGGGTCAAAATGGCTTTGTAAGCGGCACAGCCCCAGCAGCCGATTCAGGCCGGGTGGTGCATCCAGCCAGCCGAAGGGCAAACCGGACATCAGGATCACACGCTGCTGTGCAACCGCATGCACGCCCTGCCATTGCTCCGAGTGCGTAATGTGCTGATAACTCTGCACATCCTGCGTGATGATAAGCTCCGGATTCCACCGCAGAATGTGCTCCATCGACACCTGAGTCAGCGTTTTTAATTCCCCTGCGGTCGCGACATTCTCAAAACCCAGCAGCTCCACCGCTTCGGTATGGAGAGAACCACGCAGTCCGGTTTCCAGCCCCATCGCCCCGCGAGCGAAATAGAAGCGCGGTTTCTCGGTTTGTGCACTGGTACGGTAAGCATTTTCACGCTGCAAAATAGCCTCGGCAAACTGCGCCTGCTGCTCCGCTCGCGCCGCGACATTCAGTAACTGCCCCACCTGCCGGAGCTGTGAAGGCGTGTCCAGCAAGCCGCCATCCACCAGCACGTAAGGTACACCAGTCTGCTGTGACGTCCTCTGCGCCAGCGAGCGATACGTTTCATCGGCGCTTCCACAGTCAATGATGATGTCTGGATTCAGCGTCAGCAGTTTTTCCAGCGATAGCGTACTGGCTCGGCCCGATAAGCGTCCCAAACGCGGCAATCGGCGTACGGTTTCAGAAAACAGCGCCCCTGATTCACCCGACAAATCAAACGATGAAAACCCAAGCAGCTTTTCTGGCGCCAGTGCTAACAGCAGCAAATCCGCAGGTGGTCCCGCGCTGATAACACGCTGAATATCAGAAGGGTTGGGAATCTGACCAAACCGTCCGGCAATGCGGTCAAACGCATGTGCAAAGGACGCAGGCAAAAGAGGTAAAGCAGACAGTGCCGCCAGATACGACAAAAAAGTACGCCTGTTAATTCCCATGATGATCCCAGAGTTAAATAATATCCGCTCTAAATAATTCAAATTTCAGGCAGGCGGCAAGCGAAGGCATCCCGATGAGCTTACTCAGGTAAGTGATTCGGGTGACTAAGCGCAGCCAACGTACATGCAATTTGAAGTATGACGAGCATCGTTATATATATTTTTATACATCGATATTATCCACACACAAAATTCAGGGTCAATCATCCAGATCACATTTCCAGCGATAGTTGATGTGGGTCATTTGAACAGCGAAATAAGGGGTGTTTTACGCGGGGATACATCGAAGGAAGAAATAGCCTGCGGTAAAAAATAAGCCGATAAACCCGTATAGGTCGGTCGTTTATCGGCTGGGAGCGGTATAATTCGCTAAAGAAATCGGCAATTATTTCCGGGTAGCCAGAATAATACTGGATGCTTTAACCAGAGCGATTAATTCGCTGCCCACATCAATGTTCATGTCTTCCAGACTTTCATTGGTAACGGTTGAGGTCAGCGTCAACCCACCGGCAGTCACCAGTTGTACTGTCGAGTTGACAGCACCTTTCGTAACAGAACTCACCTTACCGTGAAACTGATTGCGGGCAGAAAAATTCAAACCACATTCGGCGGATGCCAGAATGACCCAAGGGGCTTTCACCAACGCAATGGCCGGTTTGCCAACGGCAAGGTCCATAGACTGACAGCTGGCTCGTGTAATCACCGTCGTTAACTTATCCCCACTTTCCAGGGTCAATGCGACTTCATTGTTTACCGCACCCTCAACAATGGAAGACACAACACCCGAAAGCTGATTTCTTGCTGAAACTGACATAACGACTCCTTTGGTTCATCTTTAACATAATAGTAACGACTAAATAATCCAGACAGCAGGAAGTTGCGACACGATAATTACCTGATGCACAACAGCGCCAATATCGTTGGCGCTATTATTACTTTCCTTTCGTATCGCAACTATTCCACGCTGGAATAACAGACGATAAATAATAGCCCTATAGTAAACGTTCTCCTGAGAAAATTATGCGATGTGACGTCCATCATTCGCCAATTACCTCAAGATCAATAAGCCAAGATACTCATTTAGTATTATTTTGTGACGAGATAGATTTTATTTTCGCTGTTATTTACTGGTGATGTTACCGAATCAGGTAAGGTAATCTGGCACGCAACACCTCCTTTTTCCCCATAACGACGCAGATTTTTTCACCACGCGATGAGTCCCCCCTGCGACTGGCTTTTACGCTGATGGCGTAATTCTTACTAGTCAATTGGCCCACATGCCGTAAAATTCCCGCTTTCGTCATCACGACGTTCATAACAATACCCATGTCCTAAAATGACGGGTTGATGCTCCCATTTACGGTGGAGAAGAACATGGATACACGCTTTCCTCAGGCGCACAAAGAGGCCCGCTGGGCTTTTGGCCTGACGCTGGTTTATTTATTGGCCTGGGTGCTTGCCGCCTATTTGCCAGACAACACACAAGGGATCACCGGCCTTCCACACTGGTTTGAGATGGCCTGCCTGCTGCTGCCACTCGTGTTTACGCTGCTGTGCTGGCTGATGGTGCGCGTCATTTTCCGCGATATCTCACTGGAGAGTGACGATGCAAATTGAAATTTTATTGCCGCTGATTGGCTATCTGCTGCTGGTGTTCGGGCTGTCGGTCTATGCGTATCGCCGCCGTCAGGCGGGTAACTTTCTTAACGAATATTTCCTCGGCGGCCGTTCGATGGGAGGGTTTGTCCTGGCGATGACGCTGATCGGCACTTACGTCAGCGCCAGCTCTTTTATCGGCGGGCCGGGTGCCGCGTATAAATACGGACTGGGCTGGGTGCTGCTTTCGATGATCCAGCTTCCCACCATGCTGCTGTCACTCGGGATCCTGGGGAAAAAGTTCGCCATTTTGGCGCGGCGCTACAACGCCATCACGCTGAACGACATGCTGTACGCCCGCTACAACAGTCCGCTGCTGGTATGGTTTGCCAGCATCAGCCTGCTGGTCGCGTTTATCGGTGCCATGGCCGTGCAATTCATCGGCGGCGCACGCCTGCTGGAAACTGCGGCGAACATTCCTTACGACATCGGCCTGCTGATTTTCGGCGTCACCATCGCGCTGTACACCACGTTTGGCGGCTTCCGCGCCAGCGTGCTCAATGATGCGATGCAGGGCATCGTGATGCTGATCGGCACCGTCATCCTGCTGGTCGGCGTGATCTATGCTGCTGGCGGCCTGCACAGCGCAGTGGATAAGCTGCAACAGATTGACCCGATGCTGGTGTCGCCGCAGGGCAGCAACGGTATTCTGTCGATGCCGTTTATGGCTTCATTCTGGGTGCTGGTCTGCTTCGGCGTCATCGGCCTGCCAAACACCGCCGTCCGCTGTATCTCTTATCGCGACAGCAAAGCGCTGCACCGTGGGATTATCATCGGCACGATCGTCATCGGCATTCTGATGCTCGGCATGCATCTGGCCGGTGCGCTGGGTCGTGCCGTAATGCCAGATCTGACCATTCCCGATCAGGTGTTACCGGCGCTGATGGTCACCGTATTACCACCGCTGGCCGCTGGGATCTTTCTCGCCGCGCCAATGGCCGCTATCATGTCCAACATTAATGCGCATCTGCTTCAGGCTTCCGCCACGATCATTAAAGATCTCTATCTCAGCGTACGTCCGCAGCAGATCCATAACGAACGCCGCATCAAGATCCTGTCCAGCATGACCACCCTGCTGTTAGGCCTGCTGGTGCTGCTGGCCTCCTTACGGCCACCGGATATGATCATCTGGCTGAACCTGCTGGCGTTTGGCGGGCTGGAAGCGGTGTTCCTGTGGCCGCTGGTACTGGGCCTGTACTGGGAACGCGCGAACGCCGCGGGGGCGCTTAGCGCCATGTTCACCGGGGCGATTTGCTATACCTTACTGGCTAGCTTCAATCTTCAGCTAGCTGGATATCACCCGATTGTGCCATCGCTGTTACTCAGTCTGATGGCGTTTATTATTGGCAACCGCTTTGGTCATAACCCACCAGCGCCGGTTGCCACTTCATCTTCACTTTAAATGTAATAGAGACTGCTATGCCGTGGATTCAACTGAAAATAAACACCTCAGGAAAGGTTGCAGAACAACTGGGTGACGTCATGATGGAAAGCGGTGCGGTATCCGTTACGTTTCAGGATACGCACGATACTCCGGTGTTCGAGCCGCTGCCGGGCGAGACCCGCCTGTGGGGCGATACCGACGCAATTGCGCTGTACGATGCCGAAACCGATATGAACGCGGTTATCGCCATACTGGAGCAAGAGCCGCTGCTGGGCGTCGGTTTTAAACACAAGATCGAACAGCTGGAAGACAAAGACTGGGAACGCGAGTGGATGGATAACTTCCACCCAATGCAGTTCGGCAAACGTCTGTGGATTTGCCCAAGCTGGCGTGACATTCCTGACCCAACGGCCGTCAACGTGATGCTCGATCCGGGTCTGGCATTTGGCACCGGCACCCATCCAACGACCGCGCTGTGCCTGCAATGGCTTGACGGACTGGATCTGGAAGGGAAAACCATCATCGATTTCGGCTGCGGTTCCGGCATTCTGGCGATTGCCGCCCTGAAACTGGGTGCAGCACGCGCTATTGGGATTGATATCGATCCGCAGGCAATTCAGGCCAGCCGCGATAACGCACAGCGCAACGGTGTTTCCGAGCGTCTTGAGCTTTATCTGCCGAAAGACCAGCCTGCCGACCTGTCTGCCGATGTCGTCGTTGCCAACATCCTTGCTGGCCCGCTGCGCGAACTGGCTCCGCTGATTAGCGATTTACCTAAAGCAGGTGGTCACCTCGGCCTGTCCGGTGTCTTGGCCACGCAGGCCGAAGGCGTCGCAGAAGCCTACGCAGACAAGTTCACACTCGATCCAGTGGCTGAACGCGAAGAGTGGTGCCGCATTACCGGCCAACGCCGCGCATCGTAATAACGTCATCCCGCTAGTCCCGCCCACCGTACGTACAACGGTGGGCACCTTTCTTCTTGCTATATCTCACGATTGATCCCCATAAACAGGCGTATGATGCAGCTCGGCAAGCGACTGGACGTCACCTGCGCCCAGCGCATCAACGATGCCATATCATTATTTTCAAGGGATGAAAAATGAAAGGTAAACTCTCTATCGTATTGATGCTAACCGCCAGCTTTTCCGCCTTGGCGGCCGATCCGGTTCACTGGGGCTACGAAGGCAACGGAGATCCCGCACACTGGGGAAAGCTATCTCCAGACTTCTCGCTGTGTGAAACCGGTAAAAACCAGTCACCCATTAATATCCGCCAGGCGCTGGACGCCCAGCACGACCCTCTACAGTTAGCTTTCCAGTCTGGGACACAGCAAATTATCAACAACGGGCATACCGTTCAGGTTAACGTTGGCTCGGGGAATACGCTGGTATTGGATAACGAGACATTCACCTTGCAGCAGTTTCACTTTCACGCACCGAGCGAGAATGAAATCGATGGTAAACAGTTTCCACTGGAAGGCCATTTTGTCTATAAAGACGCGTCTGGCGCGCTTACCGTTATCGCGCTGATGTTTCAGGAGGGAGAGGCCAATCTGCCGCTAGCCACGACCTGGCAGCAGATTCCGGCTCAGGTTAATCAGGCAGAGGACGTGCGCACGCCAATCGCGATTCAGAGCCTGTTACCTGCATCATTAAACTACTATCGGTTTAGTGGGTCGCTCACCACGCCACCTTGCTCAGAAGGCATTCGCTGGCTCGTGCTGGATCACCCCGTCACTGCCTCTGCCGATCAGATAAACCAGTTCCGCTCGGTCATGCATCACGCTAATAATCGCCCCACACAGCCGCTTAATGGCCGCATCATCATCCATTAAGCCACTTCGCGAGTGCTGGTCAGACTGTTCTGTCGGCCAGCCTCAGGTCAATCAGCACCCTTTTTTGCCACATTAACCAACGCATTTCACTGATAAAGCATTGATAGCCTGCTGTATCTTCACCAAAAATGACCGCGCTTGCAGATAAAATTCTGTAAACAGATGATTATTTCCCAGAACAAAAAATCGACATAAAAATATAACTAGCTGTTAAATATGAATAATATTTTTATGCATCCTTATGAAGTGCATTTTCATTGATCGATAGCCGCAAATTGGTCAAAGTTTGGCCTTTCATCTGACGTAAAAAATGCGTAATATACGCGCCCTTGCAGGCACAGTATGGTCAATTTTTGTCTATGCACATTGGACAATTTCAGCTTAGTAATCGCTTGATAGCAGCCCCAATGGCTGGTATTAGCGATCGCCCATTTAGAGCACTCTGTCATGCGATGGGCGCTGGAATGACCGTGTCTGAAATGCTTTCTTCCAACCCGGAAGTATGGCGTTCAGACAAGTCGCGTTTGCGAATGGTCCATAGCGATGAACCGGGTATCAGAGCCGTGCAAATTGCCGGTTGTGACCCCGATGAGATGGCAGCGGCAGCGAGAATCAACGCTGATTCCGGTGCGCAGATCATCGACATCAATATGGGCTGCCCGGCGAAGAAGGTGAACCGCAAGATGGCAGGATCTGCGTTGTTGCAGTATCCGGATTTGGTCAAACAGATCCTCTCTACGGTAGTGAAAGCGGTAGACGTACCGGTAACACTGAAGATCCGAACCGGTTGGGCACCAGAGCACCGCAACTGTGTAGAAATTGCCAAATTGGCTGAAGACTGTGGCATTCAGGCGTTAACCATTCACGGACGCACCCGTGCGTGCCTGTTCAATGGTTTCGCCGAATACGACAGCATTCGGGCAGTTAAGCAGGCCGTTTCCATTCCTATTATTGCGAATGGCGACATTACAGACCCGCATAAAGCCAGAGCGGTTCTTGACTACACCGGGGCTGACGCCCTGATGATAGGACGAGCCGCTCAGGGAAGACCCTGGATCTTTCGGGAAATCCAGCATTATCTGGACACAGGGGAGTTGCTGGCACCAATGCCGTTGGCAGAGGTTAAGCGCTTGTTGATCGAGCACATACGGGAATTGCACGACTTTTATGGTCCAGGCAAGGGATTTCGTATCGCTCGTAAGCACGTATCCTGGTATCTCCAGGAACATGCCCCAAACGACCAGTTTAGGCGCACATTCAACGCCATTGAGGATGCCAGCGAGCAGCTGGAGGCGTTGAAGGCATATTTTGAAAATCTTGCGTAAACAGAAAAAGAGCTGACAGAACTATGTTCGAACAACGCGTGAATTCTGACGTACTGACCGTTTCCACTGTAAACTCTCAGGCTCAGGTAACCCAAAAACCCCTGCGCGACTCGGTTAAACAGGCACTGAAGAACTATTTTGCTCAATTGAACGGTCAGGATGTAAGTGACCTGTATGAGCTGGTATTGGCTGAAGTTGAACAGCCACTGTTGGACATGGTGATGCAATACACCCGCGGTAACCAAACCCGCGCTGCCCTGATGATGGGCATCAACCGCGGTACTCTGCGTAAGAAATTGAAAAAATACGGCATGAACTGATACTAATCAGTTAAGCATTTGAAAAAAGGCGCTTTACCTCTTGGTTAAGCGCCTTTTTCTTTGCCCTCTATTTAGGCAGTAGCAGCCTTAGCATGGACAGTCTGAGCGGTGGCGTCCAAGATGAGGAATCCGTTGTTAATGACTCATCCCTTCTTGCGTATCCGTCTCCGGCACATGAAAGAGCCGATGCAGGTTATTCAGCCGTTCCGCTAACACGAACGTTAAAATCTCTTTCGATTCTGGATTGTCCAATTCGACAATGGCGTAAGCCAACGCACGACACTGATCGAGTGCTTCTTCGGGTTCTAGCGGCGTGTTATCAAACATGGCGCACCTCCTGAGCAGGCAGGCGGCCAGCAAAGAGCATGACATGACCATCAGGGGAATATTCCCGCGCCTGACATTCGGTGCCAGCGATAATATGCACGACACGCTGGGAAGATGTTCCCAGAGCAAGAAAGCGATACTGAAATTCGGGGCGAGTTTGGGTAGACTGGATATCAGCCATAGTGTTAGCTCCAATAACATTGTGGTTAGAGGCTCGTAGGTGTTGGTAGCACCTGCGAGCTTCGCTATTTTTAACCTTGAATTACTCAAGGTATCAGCCACTATATGGGTTGGGACGTCAGCAGTAGTATCTCGACTGTGTGTCTAGTCGCCCCTATATTTTTTCGTTATCTCTACATTGAATAGAGTTATTTTAAATGACATTAAAGACTTGTATAGAGGAAATGGATTTATCAACACTTTCATTTGCCAACGATATTTTACGTTATCTTGATGAACAGGAAATTTCTCTTATTGAACCAGCTAAGATTTCTAGTGTAGACCTATCGAAGGTAGTTGGAACGACCCATATAAATTATAGAGGAAAAACGTGGGGAGAGCTAAAACCAGTAATAGGTACATCAGAAGGGGATATTTCCAACATTGAAGTTGCGTGTCAACCTTTAAAGCGCGCTGTAACAAATATCTATGCTTTAGAGAAAAAACCTGAATATTATCTCACCATGGAGGAAAAGGATGACTGGAGTTTTATCGAGCTAAACGGAGAATTTTATATATCAGAGGGTAATAATAGAACAGTTATTGGTCGGTTTTTTTTACATCTCAATGATAAGCCACCAATTATTCATGGTGTTAAGGTTACAACAGCAATTAAGAAAAATGGGTTTCACGAAGTAGGCAAGGTTAAAAGCGTTTTATCAAAAATTTTCAGCTACCTAAGAGTATAAGCACCATCAAAAACGCGCTTTTTGACTCTCGATCCGCAACAACTCGTAGGATCCCCATCCGACTATCTATTTTAACCGCCGCTGTTACAAAAATCAGTCAGATTAAGCAGCGGCTAATCCAGAATCACAACACCTCAACCAGCTCAAATTCTTCAAACACCAGCATCATATCTGGGGCGAAGGTGCCTTCTCGTTCGAAAAACGTCTGATGGCCTTCGCGCCATCATAGCCGTAAAGCGGCGATCAGGTAATATCCACTTCCACCCAGAGCGCGGCATGGTCGGACGCCGCCGTGTCCCATGAGGTGACTTCGGGTAGCGGCGTAACGGGTTCCGCGCCCTCTTTGGCGGCAATCTTATCGATATTATAAATCCCCCGACGCTCAATTCCCCACTCCACCACCGCCTGATGTAGCGGCGCAGACAGGAAAATATAGTCCAGCTGATTTAACCGAGCGCCCTTCTTTCCCCCAGAGAAATAGTAGGTATAACGCTCTTTCTCCGGGCGTTCAGGCTCGATAACCGGGTGTAAGTCCGACAGAGAAAACAGCGGGGCCAAACTGTGCCAGGGGTTGGACGAATCTTCGTTCAAATCGCCGAGGATAACCACGTAGTCCTTCTTGAGATCGTAAGTCTGTTGAACAATCTCCGCGACGCGTTCGGCCTGATCGCGGCGCTTCTCCACCCCACGCTGCCGCTCTTCTTCTGTTTGACCACTCTGGCTTTTGAAATGGTTACACAGAATATAAATCGGCTGTTTGAGACCAGCATCTAACGTCACTTCAAGGCAATCGCGGCTAAAGACCGGATCAAAGCGCTTTCCAGCATCAAAAATATGCGTGCGGAGCTGGGCAATCCGATAGCGCGTCAGGCAGGCAACATCAATGCCGCGTGGATCGTTCGGGCTGTCGATCATCACGAACTGGCTGAATTTATTTTCCCCCAGCACCTGATTATTGAAATCACGCAGGACATCCATGTTTTCGACTTCAACGGCGCACAGAATATCGGCGTTAAGCAGGGTGATAATCTTGCCCGTATTCTTACGCTGCTGACTGCTGAACTCCTGCGCCTTAAACACGATTTCGCCGATCCAATCCCCACGACCACGGCAGCTTTTGTTGATCCTAAATCCGGTGCCAGCGTCCTCCTTTTTCCATCGCCCCAGCGTGCCCGCATCGGTACGGATATCAATATAAGGGCGCAGCACGATAGACAGGCGGAACACCTGATCTTTCAGGGCATCATCGTATTGGGGTTGTTCGAGAAGGTGCTGAAGCTGCCTGACCTGTTGCAATAAAGCATCGATCTGCTGGGAATCGGGGAGATTGAGAATCGCGCTACGGTGGAACAGGTTCTCAACGTTATAGCTGGCGATGCGGATTTTCATTGTTGTCTCCTGCTAGGTAGTGGCAAAAGCAATGATGTCCTTTTGAGAATAGAAGCACATTGTGACAGTTGGGCAGCATTCCCAACAGCAATAGACCTTTTCTATCGTTCTTTAACTCAACATGGTTAAAACGTGTTAGACGCACTATATTCACTACAAAAGTCAGGCTCGTGACAAAAGTACGCACGCCATGAGTACTATATTCACTTCTGATATAAATAATCACACAACGTGATTTATAAACAGATGTTTTGTCGCGTAGATTCTTTATTAACAAAAGTTATAAGCGCATCACTGCACACCACTCACAGGAATTCATAATGAAAAAAATACGTTTTGCTTTACTGACCAGCGCCCTGCTTGCTACCAGCGTATTCGCTCATGCCGATGACCTTAGCGCCATCAAGTCTGCAGGGGTTATCAAGATCGGCACGGAAGGCACCTACGCGCCTTATACCTATCATGATAAATCAGGCCAGCTGGTTGGCTTCGATGTGGATATTGGCCGTGCGGTGGCAGAAAAACTCGGCGTGAAAGCCCAGTTCATTGAAGGGCGTTGGGATGGGTTAATCGCCGGTATTGATGCCAAGCGCTACGATGCGGTCATCAATCAGGTTGGCGTAACCAAAGAGCGTCAGGCCAAGTATGATTTCTCCAAGCCTTATATCGATTCCAAGGCGGTGCTGGTTGTCCGTGGCGATAACACCACCATCAAAGATTTCAGCGATCTGAAAGGCAAAAAATCTGCCCAAAGTCTGACCAGTAACTACTCTAAGCAAGCCACCAGCTACGGTGCGGACATTGTGCCGACGGACGGCTTTAATCAGTCGCTGGATCTGGTTCTTAGCGGCCGTGCCGACGCCACGTTAAACGACAATCTGTCCTTCCTGGATTTCAAAAAGCATAAGCCAGATGCCAACGTGAAGATTGCGGCGACCTCAAAAGACGGCGAACCTTCTGCGATTCTGGTGCGTAAAAATCAGGAACCACTGGTGGAAGCATTGAATAAAGCTCTGGATGAAATTAAAGCAGACGGCACCTATAAAACGATATCTGTGCGATACTTCGGGGAGGATGTTTCTCAATAATCGCCCTGTTATCAGAGCGCGCTGTCATCAATTATGATGGTCATCAGCGCGCTCTGTAATTAGCGCATACCGTTATCGGAGCTCGTTTTCATGCCGCCTTGGCTACAACTCATGGCAGACTCCTTTTGGAGTCTGCTTTCTGCGGGACTTAAATTTACTGTCCCTCTGGCTATTCTGTCTTTCATCTTTGGCTTAGCCCTTGGCATTCTCATCGCACTGGTTCGCCTTTATGGCCCAAAGCCGCTGAAATGGCTGGGTGATTTCTACGTTTGGGTTATTCGTGGCACGCCGTTACTGGTGCAGCTTTTCCTGATTTTTTATGGGCTGCCCAGCGCGGGGATTACTCTGGATGCCTTCCCCGCTGCACTCATTGGCTTCACCATCAGCGTGGGTGCCTATAGCTCGGAGATCGTGCGCGGGGCCATCTTGTCTGTCCCGAAAGGCCAATGGAATGCCGCCTATTCTCTAGGCATGAACGGCAGGCAGGCGATTCGCTGGGTCATCTTCCCACAATCTGTTTTCGTGTCACTGCCGCCGCTCTCCAATACGTTTATTTCCTTAATCAAGGATACGTCGCTGGCCGCCGTCATCACCGTGCCAGAGATGTTTTTATCCGCTCAGCGCATCGTTTCCGTTACCTATGAACCCTTAATTCTGTATGTCGAGGCTGCACTGATTTACCTGATGTTTAGCACCGTGCTAAGCCAGTTACAGGTGAAACTCGAAAAGTATTATCAGCGCCACATTACGCACTAACACCTCCCGCATCAGCCCACGCCATCTGCTGGGCTGATGACATTTCCGCGTTCCCAGACTCTCCCTGATCAACAGACAAACCTGAAGACGCCTTATGATCTCCATTTTGACGCACTAAAACAGGGCGCATCAGCCTCTTTGCATTTGTCACGGTGCGCGAATACCCAATTAGGATTACCTACTTAGATCAATAAGCATTCCTTTTCGTCTTCATTATCAAGCAAATAGAAAATTGGCATTTTATTTGCTTTGCTCTGCTCACGTCGGCATCCCGACAGACAGGTATGGTGCACCTCATTGTGCACCGCAACACAACGGTGTACTGCAACAACAGCAGATAACTCTAGACGCTAGGATGATTATGAAAAGAATAGTGATTTCTACTCTGGTTGCTGGCGCGTCACTCTTTGCCGCAATCAATCAAGCCCATGCGGGTGCAACGCTGGACGCCATTCAGAAGAAAGGATTTGTGCAATGCGGTATCAGCGATGGCTTGCCCGGTTTTTCCTATGCAGATGCCAGCGGCAAATACTCCGGCATTGATGTTGACGTGTGCCGCGGACTTGCTGCCGCCGTATTCGGCGATGCCAATAAAGTTAAATACACGCCGCTGACGGCAAAAGAACGCTTCACTGCGCTGCAATCCGGCGAGGTTGACGTGCTGTCGCGCAACACGACCTGGACCTCCTCCCGCGACGGCGGCATGGGCATGCTCTTTACCGGCGTCACCTACTACGACGGCATTGGCTTCCTGACGCATAACAAAGCGGGCTTAAGCAGTGCAAAAGAACTGGATGGCGCAACCGTTTGTATTCAGGCAGGTACCGATACCGAACTGAACGTCGCTGACTACTTCAAGACCCATAAAATGCAGTACACCCCTGTCACGTTCGACCGCTCTGATGAAAGTGCCAAAGCGCTGGAATCTGGCCGCTGCGATACGCTGGCATCAGACCAGTCACAGCTGTATGCACTACGTATCAAGCTGAGCAAACCTGCTGAATTCATCGTTCTGCCAGAAGTGATTTCCAAGGAACCGCTGGGCCCAGTGGTACGCCGTGGTGATGAAGAGTGGTTCTCGATCGTACGCTGGACGCTGTTCGCCATGCTGAATGCCGAAGAGATGGGCGTGACCTCGAAAAACGTCGATCAGCTGGCAGCAAAACCTACCACGCCAGATATGTCCCACCTGCTGGGTCACGAAGGCAGCTACGGTAAAGATCTCAAATTACCGAATGATTGGGCATTCAAAATCATCAAACAGGTCGGCAACTACGGCGAAATCTTCGAGCGTAATGTCGGTATGGGCAGCGAGTTGAAAATTAAGCGCGGCCTGAACGAACTATGGAACAAAGGCGGTATCCAGTACGCGCCAGCGGTACGTTAATTATCAGAAAAACCCGGGCGCAGTGGATCGCTGCGCCCTTCAGTACCCCCGTTTCGAGGTTCCAGCATGCTACAACGCCCAACCGTAAAAGGTGATTTATCACTGACTAATCCAGCGGTGCGCGCCTGGCTGTATCAAATTGTCGTTGTTATCGCGGTATTGGCTGTCGCAGCTTACCTGTTGCACAACACGGTGACCAATCTGGCACAGAGGGGCATTACCTCTGGTTTCGATTTCCTGAATAAAAGCGCCGGCTTTGGCATCGTCCAACACCTGATTGACTATCAACAAGGTGACTCCTACGCCCGCGTTTTTCTTGTTGGGCTATTCAACACGCTTCTGGTTTCGGCGTTGTGTATCGTGTTTGCGTCGATTCTCGGCTTCTCTGTTGGTCTGGCTCGACTGTCCGACAACTGGCTACTACGAAAAATATCTAACGTTTACATCGAGATATTTCGTAATATCCCGCCGCTATTGCAGATCTTCTTCTGGTATTTTGCCGTACTGCGAAATCTGCCGGGGCCACGCCAGTCAATCAACGCGTTTGATGTCGCCTTCCTCAGCAACCGGGGCTTTTACCTGCCCTCTCCTGAATTGGGACCGGGCGCAGCGGCGTTTTTCCTTTCTCTGCTGATCGCATCAGTTGTGGCATGGGTCATCTTTCGGCGTAACCGACGCTATCACGCGTTAACCGGCCAGCCACGTAAAACCTGGCCGCTGACGTTAGGCATGTTGCTTGTGCTGTGCGCTCTCAGCCACCTGATTTTCGGCCCCGCCTTTCACTGGGATATGCCGGAATTAAAAGGATTCAACTTCCGCGGCGGCATGGTGCTGATCCCTGAGTTGGCGGCGTTAACCGTCGCCCTTTCGGTCTATACCTCATCGTTTATCGCTGAGATCATCCGTTCAGGCATCCAATCGGTTTCCCACGGTCAACACGAGGCAGCACGCTCTCTCGGCTTACCGAATCCCGTTACGCTGCGCAAAGTGATCCTCCCACAGGCGCTGCGCGTCATCATTCCACCACTGACCAGCCAGTATCTGAATATTGTGAAGAACTCGTCGCTGGCTGCCGCGATTGGCTATCCCGATATGGTGTCGCTGTTCGCAGGAACGGTGCTCAACCAGACCGGTCAGGCCATTGAAACCATCGCCATTACCATGTCGGTATACCTCATTATCAGCCTACTGATTTCGCTGCTGATGAACCTGTATAACCGCAAGATCGCGTTAGTCGAACGCTAAGAGGCCGTCATGACGATGAACCATTATACGCAAGGCCGTCAGTCCTCTCTGTTCAAAGCGATGCAGTGGGCACGGCGTAATCTCTTCTCAAGTATCAGCAATAGCCTGTTAACGCTGTTTTGCCTCTGGCTATTGTGGGTTGCCATACCGCCACTGCTGAACTGGGCGATCTTTCAGGCTAACTGGATCGGTACTACCCGCAATGACTGTACGCGTGATGGCGCCTGCTGGGTCTTCATTCACGCCAGATTTGGTCATTTCATGTATGGCCTGTATCCGGCGGCAGAAGTCTGGCGTATTAACTTCGCACTCGCCATCGGGTTACTCAGCATTCTGCCAATGTTCCTGAAAAGTATCCCTTATCGCGGGCGCTATATTGCCGTCTGGTCGGTGGCATATCCGCTCATCGCCTGGTGGTTGCTTTACGGCGGTTTTGGAGGACTCAGCAGAGTAGAAACATACCAGTGGGGCGGGCTAACATTGACGTTGATCATCGCTGCCGTGGGTATCGCCGGTGCGTTACCGCTTGGTATCTTGCTCGCATTAGGTCGCCGTTCCACGCTGCCGATAGTCCGTATGCTTTCCGTCGTGTTCATCGAATTTTGGCGTGGTGTACCGTTAATCACCGTGCTTTTTATGTCATCCGTGATGCTGCCGCTGTTTTTAACGGAAGGCACCACGATCGATAAACTGCTAAGGGCATTAGTCGGCGTTATTTTATTCCAGTCTGCTTATGTCGCAGAAGTAGTTCGCGGTGGTTTACAGGCGCTCCCTAAAGGACAGTATGAAGCCGCTGAATCCCTAGGCTTAGGCTATTGGCGCATGCAGGGGCTGGTCATCCTCCCGCAAGCGCTGAAAATGGTTATCCCGGGTCTGGTGAATACCATTATTTCTCTCTTTAAAGACACCAGTCTGGTGATCATCATCGGCCTTTTCGATCTATTCAGCAGCATCCAACAGGCAACGGTCGACCCCACCTGGCTGGGTATGTCAACAGAAGGCTATGTCTTCGCTGCCATGGTCTATTGGATTTTCTGTTTCAGCATGTCGCGCTATAGCCAACATCTGGAAAATCGTTTTAACACCGGACACAAGTCACACTGAGGCCATCCATGAATCAGACTGCATTCACTCAATCAACCGATCACATGATTACCTTAGAGAATGTGAATAAGTGGTACGGGCAATTTCATGTGCTTAAAGACATCAACCTGCAGGTCAGGCAAGGAGAACGGATTGTACTGTGCGGCCCTTCCGGCTCGGGGAAATCAACCACCATACGCTGTATTAATCATCTTGAAGAACATCAGCAAGGGCGAATTGTTGTTGATGGGATTGAATTAAATAATGATTTGCGCAATATCGAAAAAATTCGTACTGAAGTCGGCATGGTTTTTCAGCACTTCAATTTGTTCCCACACTTAACCGTATTGCAGAACTGCACGCTGGCACCATGTTGGGTACGCCACACGCCGAAAAAAGAAGCGGAAGAGCTGGCAATGCACTATCTGGAACGCGTGCGTATCGCCGCACATGCGCATAAATTTCCGGGGCAGCTATCTGGAGGTCAGCAGCAGCGTGTGGCCATCGCACGCTCACTATGTATGAAACCCAAGATTATGCTGTTTGACGAACCGACGTCTGCGCTGGATCCTGAAATGGTGAAAGAGGTGCTCGATACTATGCTTGGGCTGGCTCAGGATGGGATGACGATGCTTTGCGTCACGCATGAAATGGGATTCGCAAAAACTGTCGCTGATCGGGTGATCTTTATGGATCAAGGAGAGATCGTGGAACAAGCCCCACCGGATATTTTCTTCTCCAGCCCTCGCTCAGAGCGTACTCAGGCATTTCTCTCACAAATCCTGCACTAAGCTAAAGCATCCTGCCTGCGTGTCCTACGCAGGCCTTCCCCAATATCACCATTATGATGGATCTCACAGCTCGCGTTATCGCATAACCAACGCGGGCTGGATAAGGTAGGGAAGTTCCTGCATCCGAAAACTGCCCGATGTCCCGTATTTGCTACGGCTATCTACCAGATACACCTAAATAAGTGCACAACAGTGAGCAAATCGTTGCAGCAAAAAGCCCTCGTCTTTCGACGAGGGCTTTCCACTTATTTGATGCCTGGCAGTTCCCTACTCTCACATGGGGAAGCCCCACACTACCATCGGCGCTACGGCGTTTCACTTCTGAGTTCGGCATGGGGTCAGGTGGGACCACCGCGCTATCGCCGCCAGGCAAATTCTGTTTCATTCCAACCGTTATGTTCCACTTTTTGTGTCACACAACCATCAGAACCAATCTCTGAACAAGCTAAAATCAAAATCTCTGAGTCGCCCACAAAACACCTTCGGTGTTGTAAGGTTAAGCCTCTCGGGTCATTAGTACTGGTTAGCTCAACGTATCGCTACGCTTACACACCCAGCCTATCTACGTCGTCGTCTTCAACGGCCCTTCAGGGGCATCTAGTGCCCAGGGAAGACTCATCTCGAGGCAAGTTTCCCGCTTAGATGCTTTCAGCGGTTATCTCTTCCGCACTTAGCTACCGGGCAATGCAATTGGCATCACAACCCGTACACCAGTGGTGCGTTCACTCCGGTCCTCTCGTACTAGGAGCAACCCCTCTCAATCTTCCAACGCCCACGGCAGATAGGGACCGAACTGTCTCACGACGTTCTAAACCCAGCTCGCGTACCACTTTAAATGGCGAACAGCCATACCCTTGGGACCTACTTCAGCCCCAGGATGTGATGAGCCGACATCGAGGTGCCAAACACCGCCGTCGATATGAACTCTTGGGCGGTATCAGCCTGTTATCCCCGGAGTACCTTTTATCCGTTGAGCGATGGCCCTTCCATTCAGAACCACCGGATCACTAAGACCTGCTTTCGCACCTGCTCGAGCTGTCACTCTCGCAGTCAAGCTAGCTTATGCCTTTGCACTAACCTCCTGATGTCCGACCAGGATTAGCTAACCTTCGTGCTCCTCCGTTACGCTTTGGGAGGAGACCGCCCCAGTCAAACTACCCACCAGACACTGTCCGCAACCCGGATCACGGGTCCACGTTAGAACATCAAACATTAAAGGGTGGTATTTCAAGGTTGGCTCCACGCAGACTGGCGTCCACGCTTCAAAGCCTCCCACCTATCCTACACATCAAGGCTCAAGGTTCAGTGTCAAGCTATAGTAAAGGTTCACGGGGTCTTTCCGTCTTGCCGCGGGTACACTGCATCTTCACAGCGAGTTCAATTTCACTGAGTCTCGGGTGGAGACAGCCTGGCCATCATTACGCCATTCGTGCAGGTCGGAACTTACCCGACAAGGAATTTCGCTACCTTAGGACCGTTATAGTTACGGCCGCCGTTTACCGGGGCTTCGATCAAGAGCTTCGCCTTGCGGCTGACCCCATCAATTAACCTTCCGGCACCGGGCAGGCGTCACACCGTATACGTCCACTTTCGTGTTTGCACAGTGCTGTGTTTTTATTAAACAGTTGCAGCCAGCTGGTATCTTCGACTGATTTCAGCTCCATGAGCAAGTCACTTCACCTACCATCAGCGTGCCTTCTCCCGAAGTTACGGCACCATTTTGCCTAGTTCCTTCACCCGAGTTCTCTCAAGCGCCTGAGTATTCTCTACCTGACCACCTGTGTCGGTTTGGGGTACGATTTGATGTTACCTGGAGCTTAGAGGCTTTTCCTGGAAGCGTAGCATCGGTTACTTCATCACCGTAGTGACTCGTCATCACGCCTCAGTGTTAACAATGACCCGGATTTACCAAAGTCATCCACCTTCACGCTTAAACCGGGACAACCGTCGCCCGGATAACCTAGCTTTCTCCGTCCCCCCTTCGCAGTAACACCGAGTACAGGAATATTAACCTGTTTCCCATCGACTACGCTTTTCAGCCTCGCCTTAGGGGTCGACTCACCCTGCCCCGATTAACGTTGGACAGGAACCCTTGGTCTTCCGGCGTGCGGGTTTTTCACCCGCATTATCGTTACTTATGTCAGCATTCGCACTTCTGATACCTCCAGCAGCCCTCACAGGCCACCTTCGACGGCTTACAGAACGCTCCCCTACCCAACAACACCTAAGTGTCGCTGCCGCAGCTTCGGTGCATGGTTTAGCCCCGTTACATCTTCCGCGCAGGCCGACTCGACCAGTGAGCTATTACGCTTTCTTTAAATGATGGCTGCTTCTAAGCCAACATCCTGGCTGTCTATGCCTTCCCACATCGTTTCCCACTTAACCATGACTTTGGGACCTTAGCTGGCGGTCTGGGTTGTTTCCCTCTTCACGACGAACGTTAGCACCCGCCGTGTGTCTCCCGTGATAACATTCTTCGGTATTCGTAGTTTGCATCGGGTTGGTAAGTCGGGATGACCCCCTAGCCGAAACAGTGCTCTACCCCCGAAGATGAATTCACGAGGCGCTACCTAAATAGCTTTCGGGGAGAACCAGCTATCTCCCGGTTTGATTGGCCTTTCACCCCCAGCCACAAGTCATCCGCTAATTTTTCAACATTAGTCGGTTCGGTCCTCCAGTTAGTGTTACCCAACCTTCAACCTGCCCATGGCTAGATCACCGGGTTTCGGGTCTATACCCTGCAACTTAACGCCCAGTTAAGACTCGGTTTCCCTGCGGCTCCCCTATACGGTTAACCTTGCTACAGAATATAAGTCGCTGACCCATTATACAAAAGGTACGCAGTCACCTAACAAGTAGGCTCCCACTGCTTGTACGTACACGGTTTCAGGTTCTATTTCACTCCCCTCGCCGGGGTTCTTTTCGCCTTTCCCTCACGGTACTGGTTCACTATCGGTCAGTCAGGAGTATTTAGCCTTGGAGGATGGTCCCCCCATATTCAGACAGGATGTCACGTGTCCCGCCCTACTCATCGAACTCACAGCTTGTGCATTTTTGTGTACGGGACTATCACCCTTTACTGTGCGACTTTCCAGACGCTTCCACTAACACACAAACTGATTCAGGTTCTGGGCTCCTCCCCGTTCGCTCGCCGCTACTAGGGAATCTCGGTTGATTTCTTTTCCTCGGGGTACTGAGATGTTTCAGTTCCCCCGGTTCGCCTCATGACACTATGTATTCATGTCATGATAGTGTGTCGAAACACACTGGGTTTCCCCATTCGGGTATCGTCGGGTATAACGCTTCATATCAGCTTACCGACGCTTATCGCAGATTAGCACGCCCTTCATCGCCTCTGACTGCCTAGGCATCCACCGTGTACGCTTAGTCGCTTAACCTCACAACCCGAAGGTGTCTTTGATAACTCAAAGTCACTGTTCGCGCTGCGATTATTTGAGAGACTCATTAACATACTGACACGCCATTCATACCCGCAGGCATCAATGCATGTTCAGCTGTCATGTTTCAATTTTCAGCTTGTTCCAGATTGTTAAAGAGCAATATCGTAAACATGACTCCGAAGAATCATCTTTAAGATATTCGTGATAATGTCTTTCACTCATTATCGGATTGGCGTCCCCAAGGGGATTCGAACCCCTGTTACAGCCGTGAAAGGGCAGTGTCCTAGGCCTCTAGACGATGGGGACACGAAAAATCCGCACCAGGTCATAAACCCGGCACGCTCGCGTCAGCATGAGTCTACACTCATGACATCAACAGGTGCGCTTGCTCAGTATTTTCATCAGACAATCTGTGTGAGCACTTCACGCAACACACATCTTTTTGGTAAGGAGGTGATCCAACCGCAGGTTCCCCTACGGTTACCTTGTTACGACTTCACCCCAGTCATGAATCACAAAGTGGTAAGCGCCCTCCCGAAGGTTAAGCTACCTACTTCTTTTGCAACCCACTCCCATGGTGTGACGGGCGGTGTGTACAAGGCCCGGGAACGTATTCACCGTAGCATTCTGATCTACGATTACTAGCGATTCCGACTTCATGGAGTCGAGTTGCAGACTCCAATCCGGACTACGACGTACTTTATGAGGTCCGCTTGCTCTCGCGAGGTCGCTTCTCTTTGTATACGCCATTGTAGCACGTGTGTAGCCCTACTCGTAAGGGCCATGATGACTTGACGTCATCCCCACCTTCCTCCGGTTTATCACCGGCAGTCTCCTTTGAGTTCCCGACCGAATCGCTGGCAACAAAGGATAAGGGTTGCGCTCGTTGCGGGACTTAACCCAACATTTCACAACACGAGCTGACGACAGCCATGCAGCACCTGTCTCAGAGTTCCCGAAGGCACTAAGCTATCTCTAGCAAATTCTCTGGATGTCAAGAGTAGGTAAGGTTCTTCGCGTTGCATCGAATTAAACCACATGCTCCACCGCTTGTGCGGGCCCCCGTCAATTCATTTGAGTTTTAACCTTGCGGCCGTACTCCCCAGGCGGTCGATTTAACGCGTTAGCTCCGGAAGCCACGCCTCAAGGGCACAACCTCCAAATCGACATCGTTTACAGCGTGGACTACCAGGGTATCTAATCCTGTTTGCTCCCCACGCTTTCGCACCTGAGCGTCAGTCTTTGTCCAGGGGGCCGCCTTCGCCACCGGTATTCCTCCAGATCTCTACGCATTTCACCGCTACACCTGGAATTCTACCCCCCTCTACAAGACTCTAGCCTGTCAGTTTTGAATGCAGTTCCCAGGTTAAGCCCGGGGATTTCACATCCAACTTAACAGACCGCCTGCGTGCGCTTTACGCCCAGTCATTCCGATTAACGCTTGCACCCTCCGTATTACCGCGGCTGCTGGCACGGAGTTAGCCGGTGCTTCTTCTGCGGGTAACGTCAATCGACAAGGTTATTAACCTTACCGCCTTCCTCCCCGCTGAAAGTGCTTTACAACCCGAAGGCCTTCTTCACACACGCGGCATGGCTGCATCAGGCTTGCGCCCATTGTGCAATATTCCCCACTGCTGCCTCCCGTAGGAGTCTGGACCGTGTCTCAGTTCCAGTGTGGCTGGTCATCCTCTCAGACCAGCTAGGGATCGTCGCCTAGGTGAGCCATTACCTCACCTACTAGCTAATCCCATCTGGGCACATCTGATGGCGAGAGGCCCGAAGGTCCCCCTCTTTGCTCTTGCGAGGTTATGCGGTATTAGCTACCGTTTCCAGTAGTTATCCCCCTCCATCAGGCAGTTTCCCAGACATTACTCACCCGTCCGCCGCTCGTCACCCAGAGAGCAAGCTCTCCTGTGCTACCGCTCGACTTGCATGTGTTAGGCCTGCCGCCAGCGTTCAATCTGAGCCATGATCAAACTCTTCAATTTAAGATTTGTTTGATTTGCTGAACTCGTCAGCGATGCTCAAAGAATTAGTAACTGTTCATTCGTAATGAATTTACTGTTGTTCACTCTTCAAGACTTTTTATATCGTTAAGATACGGTCTTGTGAGTGCCCACACAGATTGTCTGATTAAATTGTTAAAGAGCAGTGCCACTTCATCGGTGGCGCGGGCTGCATATACTATGCTTTTCCGCTGTGAAGTCAAGTCATTACTGACCGCCTTCGTTGAATCTTTTTTCCTGTCACCCCAACCGCGTGTCGCTGTTGCCGTGTCAGTGGAGGCGCATTATAGGGACGTGTTTTTGCGAACGCTAACTGAATATTTCTCTTTATTCCGCAATTATGGCTCTGACAAAGACGATATTCACATACCGTTCTTTACTGACTACCCAAATCCAGGGGATAACATCATCATGCAACAACGCCGTCCAATTCGCCGCGCTCTGCTCAGCGTTTCTGACAAAGCAGGTATTGTCGAATTTGCTCAAGCTCTGTCCCACCGTGGCGTCGAGCTCCTTTCAACTGGTGGAACCGCCCGTTTGCTGGCCGATGCTGGCTTAGCGGTGACTGAAGTCTCTGACTACACCGGCTTCCCAGAAATGATGGATGGGCGAGTGAAGACCCTGCACCCAAAAGTACACGGCGGCATTCTGGGACGACGCGATCAAGATGATGCGATCATGACGCAGCACGATATCAAACCGATTGATATCGTGGTTGTGAATCTGTATCCGTTTGCTCAGACCGTTGCTCGTGAGAACTGCACATTAGAAGATGCGGTTGAGAATATCGATATCGGTGGGCCGACGATGGTTCGCTCCGCCGCCAAGAACCATAAAGATGTGGCTATCGTGGTCAAGAGCAGCGACTACAGCGCCATCATTAATGAAATCGACGCCAACGAGGGTTCACTGACCTACGAAACCCGTTTCGATTTAGCCATTAAAGCCTTCGAACACACTGCCGCTTACGACAGTATGATTGCCAACTACTTTGGTGCACTGGTTCCGCCTTACCACGGTAAAACCGATAAACCATCAGGTCACTTCCCGCGCACGTTAAACCTGAACTACATCAAAAAGCAGGACATGCGCTACGGCGAGAATAGCCATCAGCAAGCTGCCTTCTATATAGAAGAGAATATTCACGAGGCCTCTGTCGCTACCTCAACACAGTTACAAGGCAAAGCACTGTCTTATAACAACATCGCCGATACCGATGCGGCGCTGGAATGTGTGAAAGAATTTGCCGAGCCGGCCTGCGTTATCGTTAAGCATGCGAATCCGTGCGGCGTAGCGATTGGCGACTCAATTCTTGATGCTTACGAGCGCGCCTATAAAACTGACCCAACATCTGCATTCGGCGGCATTATCGCTTTCAACCGCGAGCTGGATGAAGAAACAGCGCAGGCCATCATTAGCCGCCAGTTTGTCGAAGTCATTATTGCCCCATCTGCCAGTGAGGCTGCATTGAAGGTGACCGCAGCCAAACAGAACGTACGCGTCCTGACGAGCGGTAGCTGGCAACAACGCGTTCCTGGGCTGGACTTCAAACGCGTCAACGGCGGTTTGCTGGTACAGGATCGCGATCTGGGCATGGTCGATGCGTCTCAGTTACGTGTCGTAACCGAGCGCCAGCCGAGCGAACAGGAATTACGTGATGCCCTTTTCTGCTGGAAAGTGGCTAAGTTTGTTAAATCCAATGCGATTGTGTACGCACGGGACAACATGACCATCGGGATAGGTGCTGGCCAGATGAGCCGCGTTTACTCAGCGAAAATCGCCGGTATCAAAGCGAGCGATGAAGGGCTGGAAGTAAAAGGTTCCGCTATGGCGTCTGATGCATTCTTCCCATTCCGTGATGGTATTGATGCCGCTGCGGCCGTTGGCATTACCTGCGTGATCCAACCGGGCGGGTCGATTCGTGATGATGAAGTCATTGCTGCCGCCAACGAACACGGCATTGCGATGATCTTTACCGACATGCGCCATTTCCGCCATTAATTCTGGAGCTGACCGAAATGAACATTTTAGTAATTGGTAATGGCGGACGCGAGCACGCGCTAGCCTGGAAAGCCTCACAGTCACCACTGGCGAAACGTGTTTATGTTGCTCCAGGAAACGCGGGTACCGCGCTTGAGCCAGCGCTGACCAACGTCGATATCGCCGCCACTGATATTCCAGCGTTAGTCGCGTTTGCCCAAGAAAACCACATCGATTTAACCATCGTTGGCCCCGAAACACCGCTAGTTATCGGCGTTGTGGATGCATTTCAGAGCGCGGGTCTAAAAATCTTTGGCCCAACGCAGGGCGCTGCACAGTTAGAAGGCTCTAAAGCCTTTACTAAAGATTTTCTGGCGCGTCACAATATTCCATCAGCGGAATACCAGAACTTCACCGAAGTTGAACCCGCGCTGGCCTATGTCCGCAGCAAAGGCGCACCGATCGTCATCAAGGCCGACGGACTAGCCGCTGGTAAAGGCGTGATTGTCGCCATGACGTTGCAGGAAGCAGAGAACGCCATTCAGGATATGTTGGCGGGGAATGCATTCGGCGATGCCGGACACCGTATCGTGGTGGAAGAGTTCCTTGATGGCGAAGAAGCCAGCTTCATCGTTATGGTAGATGGCAAGAATGTATTGCCGATGGCAACTAGCCAGGACCATAAACGCGTTGGGGATAAAGATACGGGCCCGAATACCGGTGGTATGGGCGCTTATTCGCCAGCTCCGGTGGTGACCGATGAAATCCACCAGCGCGTGATGGATCAGGTGATTTGGCCGACCGTCAACGGCATGGCCGCAGAGGGAAATACCTATGTCGGCTTCCTGTATGCCGGTCTGATGATTTCTGCCGATGGTCAACCAAAAGTGATCGAATTCAACTGCCGCTTTGGCGATCCAGAAACACAGCCAATTATGCTGCGTCTGCGCTCCGATCTGGTGGAACTGTGTCTGGCAGCCTGTGACGGCACGCTGGATCAGAAAGATTCAGTCTGGGATGAACGTCCATCTCTGGGCGTGGTATTGGCTGCAGGCGGCTATCCGGCTGACTACAATACAGGCGATGTGATTTCCGGTTTACCTCAGCAGGATGCCGAAGATGGCAAAGTTTTCCATGCTGGTACCAAGTTGAACGGCAGTAATGTCGTCACCAACGGCGGCCGTGTACTGTGCGTCACTGCATTGGGCAATACCGTGGCTGAAGCGCAACAACGTGCTTATGAAATCGCAGCGGGTATTCAGTGGCAAGGAGTATTCTGTCGAAAAGACATCGGCTACCGTGCGATTGAGCGCGAGCAAGCTTGATAAGCGATGCGATAACGATTGCCTGATCAATACTGAAGCCCGGAGAAATCCGGGGTTTTTATAGCCAGATTTTTTGTATACCCTAAATAATTCGAGTTTCAGGACAAAACGTTAGCGTTTTGAACAACGCAAAGCGTTGGCCCGTTAGGGCGAGGCTCATTTATGCGCTTCGTAACGCGGTAAGAGAGGGAATCCCGATGAGCTTACTCAGGTAAGTGATTCGGGTGAGTGAACGCAGCCAACGCACATGAAACTTGAAGTATGACGGGTATGGCTATTTAGGTTCCCACTGGCAGACGTCATCTTCCACCACCAGCAATAGCTGCGTCCCTTCTGGCGCTTCCAGCCACGCGACGTTTAGCGGGCGCGTTGCATGCGCTTTTTGCTGCGCGATCCATTCACGCGAGTCATTGTCAAAATCAGGGCGAACCACCGTGCCGTCACAAGACTGCACCTGCCCTTCCAGCCATTTCCCTTGCTTTAGCCTCACCTTGCCTGCACGCAATACATCGCTCAATTCCAGCATGCGCTTCGCATCGAACTGGTAGAGCGAGATTTCATCATCAGAAACCGATTCACGTCTTTCGGCAAGCTGCCGCTGCATAAAGCTGACGGTTCCATCTTCTGCAAAGCGCAAACGCATATCTTCTTGTTGCGTCCCGAGCTGATTACGTTGTATCTCGCGTAGCTTATCCTGCTGGAACGTATAGCGCGTCACCACCAGGGCATTGCCTTGAAGCGGGTTGTATACGGTGGTCAGCGCCGTCGTATTCTGCGCATCATCCTTACGCCACAAACGCACAACACCACGATCGGCAACGTAGCCGCTGGCGAAAACGTCCGGCGGTGCGGTGCGGCTACTACAAGCTACCACGGCGATAAGCACGAGGCCTGCGCCACACAAACGTCGTAAAAGCAAAAGGGGCGAAACCGCCCCTCTGCTTAAACTTTTAACCGGCATGGGCTTATTTAACAGCGTCTTTCAGAGCCTTGCCAGAAACAAATGCTGGCACGTTGGCAGCAGCGATTTTGATTTCTTTACCGGTTTGTGGGTTGCGGCCAGTGCGCTCATTACGATGGTTCACTTTAAACGTACCAAAACCAACCAATTGTACTGCATCACCTTCTTTCAGAGACTCGGTAATTGCCGCCAAAGTTGATTCCAGAGCTGCTTTAGCCTGTGCTTTTGACAGATCAGCTTTGTCCGCAATTACATCAATCAGTTGAGTCTTATTCATAAGTTATCCTTACAGTGTGTTTATCGCTTGCTAAGCATCGAGTGCGACGGATATGCCCTTTCCCGTTTCAGGGTGTAATAGCACTCTCCTGCATACACGCACCGACAGCCACTTTTTTTACGCCCCCCAAATGTAGACCAGACAGGGTGCGAATGTGAAGCCTTAAGACAGGCCATTTCAGGCCTTAAATCACGTTTTATCGCGTTATTGATGCAAATTTATCCCGATGTTACTACTTCCGGCCTCGCGCAGATCGGAACGGAGCCCTTTGATCAGCTCAATATCGCGTTCTTCGCAGGCCGCCAACAGGCGAAAAATCTCCCATTGGATGTCCCATTCTTCTTCAATTGCAGGCACAACCTTGAGCTCATCGTCGGTCATTTCTTTGCCTGCCTGCGTCATTTCCAGCATGGCAACTGTGCGAATAGACGTTTCGCTAATCGCTATCGCATGTTCCAGCGTTTCACCGCTTAAGCGCGAATGAATCAGCTCGCCCAGTGCGATACAGGCATCAATAGCCGGGTAGACGCCGTAAAGATCGTAATCTTCCGCGGCGGGAACCGCTTCTTCCAGCTTTTCCAACTGGCTATCAAAATTGACCTTAGCATCTTTAACAACCAATGTTTCCCATACCAGATCGAGAATGCGACGGTAAACCATCGCGTCGCCGAATTCTGTTTGACGACAAAACTCGTGGTAATTTGGATACATACGTTCACAAAGACATGCCATGAAAGTGACATGTTGCCAGCTCGCCAGCTTTTCCAGACGTAAATGAATGGGGTTACGTAACATTTTTATGCTCATTAACGGCGACGGACGGCAGTGTACCTGAAATCACAGTGACGCCCTATGCCTGAATTCCTAAAGTTTTACGACAATACGTTAGCGGCTTGCTGCCGTTGCCAACGCACAAATGCGGGACGATTTGATGCGACAGCATCAGCCCAACGAGTCGGCTCCGGTAAACGGTAGCCGCGCATACAAGATTGTACCCAGTGCAATGCACTATCCTGACTGACTCGATGCCCTGTCGCCACAAACAGCGGATTACAGCGCGCTTTACTGCGCCATACCCAGCCAATCTGCTCGCCCTTATCCAGTAACGGCTGCTGGCTGCCAACGCCCTCCGCCAATGGCTCAAATCGGCCACAAAGTCGACTTTTCGCCACGCCAATCGTCGGAACATCAGCTAGCAGACCGAAATGGCTGGCAACGCCGAGACGACGCGGGTGGGAAATCCCATGCCCGTCGACAAACAGCAGATCCGGTTTCTGTTCAAGCAACGCCCACGCGGCGAGTAGCCCAGGGCATTCACGAAACGAAAGAAAACCGGGGATATAAGGCATTGTCGTGCTGATACGCGCAATCTTGTATTCTATCAGTTCCAACGAAGGATAGCGCATTACCGCAATCGCAGCGCGGGTTACTGAGCCTTCTTGCTCAAAGCCAACATCCGCACCCGCGATAAACGTGGGCTGCTCAAAAGGTAAATCGTCGTGCCGAATCACATCAGAAGCGCGGGCCAACTGTTCAGCCCGCAGCCGTTGTGTATCAATCACATCACCTCCTGTGAATCATGCGTGATAAGGGCGAGACAAGCGATGGACGGCCTCAACAAACACGCCTGCATGCTCCGGCGGCACATCCTGATGAATGCCGTGACCCAGATTGAAAACATGGCCATTGCCTTGTCCAAATCCGGCCAGGATCGATGCCACTTCCTGCTCGATCCGTGCCGGATCGGCATACAACATCGACGGATCCATATTTCCCTGTAGCGCGACTTTATCGCCTACGCGACGGCGTGCGTCGCCGATATCGCTCGTCCAGTCCAGCCCTAACGCATCACAGCCGGTTTCCGCCATCACTTCCAGCCACTGGCCTCCACCTTTGGTGAAGAGCGTCACTGGCACACGGCGGCCTTCGTTCTCGCGCTGTAATCCGTCAACAATCTTATGCATGTAATGCAGGGAGAATTCTTTGTAGTCACGCCCGCTCAGCGCGCCGCCCCAGGTATCGAATACCATCACCGCCTGCGCACCTGCGCGAATCTGCGCGTTGAGGTAAAGAATGACGCTATCCGCCAGCTTATCCAGCAACAGGTGTAGCGTTTTAGGCTCGGCGAACATCATTTTCTTGATGACGGTAAACGCTTTGCTGCTACCGCCTTCAATCATATAGGTCGCCAGCGTCCACGGGCTGCCCGAGAAGCCGATAAGCGGCACTTCCCCAGCGAGATTTTTACGGATCGTCCGCACCGCGTTCATCACATAACCGAGTTCCTGCTCTGGATCGGGAACCGGCAGGTTAACCACATCGGCATGAGACGCGATCGGAGACTGAAAGCGCGGACCTTCCCCTGCTTCAAAATAAAGTCCTAAGCCCATGGCATCAGGGATAGTCAGGATATCGGAGAACAGGATCGCCGCATCCAGCGCATAGCGCCGTAAAGGTTGTAACGTGACTTCACAAGCCAACTCTGCGTTTTTACACAGCGACATAAAATCACCCGCCTGTGCGCGCGTTGCCTTATATTCCGGCAGATAACGCCCCGCCTGACGCATCATCCACACTGGGGTGACATCAACGGGTTGGCGTAATAACGCCCGCAAATAGCGATCGTTTTTCAGATCAGTCATGTTCTTTTCCTTTCAACCTCACGGCGGTTCTACACCGGATAGATGTGATGAAACGGATGCGTTATAAGGCGAGCGCTTTATGAAGCGAATACGCTATGACGCAGGTGCGCGGTGTACGCGAGCCATTCATGACGCCAATACTACCACGTCAGCCTTCGTTCTCGTGATAAGCGCGGCACAGTACCACCGTATCTTCGATAAGCCGACGTGCCACAGTGCCCGGCGGAGGCAACTGCGGGAGTTGGTCATAACGGAACCAGCCTGCGTCACGCAGCTCTTTCGGGTCATGCTTGATTTCGCCACCCGCATAGTCGGCCATAAACGCCATCATCAGTGAATGCGGGAATGGCCAAGGCTGCGAGCTCACATAGCGCAGGTTTTTTATCTGAATTTGGCTCTCTTCCATCACCTCACGCACGACCGTCTGCTCCAGCGTTTCGCCCACTTCGACAAATCCGGCCAGCACGGTGTACATGTTTCCGCGATGCCGATTGTGTTGTGCCAGCAAAATTTCCTCGCCACGGCGAATCGCAACGATGATGCAAGGCGCGATCTGCGGATAATAGCGCTCTTTGCAGTGGTGACATAAGCACGCCAGCTCGGTTTTACTCCGCACCATTTCATGGCCGCAATAACCGCAAAAACGATGAGAGCGATAGAATTCAGCCAGCTGTACGCCGCGCCCCGCGAGTTGGAATAAGCCGACGTCCTGATCGAGCAACTGGCGAACCGATGCCATATCGGAATCCCGCCCCTGACAGACCAGCCAGACAGGCAGTCCTTGCCATTCACCAATTTGGCGAGCCGTTTTCCCCTGCAACGACCACGCCGTAGCCGTTCCGCGCGGTAATTCTCCCTGAGGGAGCCAGATTTGTACCGCATCGCTAACTACCCACCAGCCGGTTTCGTCACCTTTTAGCGTCTGTTCCATATCTTTTTATTGCTCCACTGCCACTTCACTGGCATTTTACATTCAGAGTGATTACATAAGTTTTATAACTGGGATTTCAGTTATTTCTTACCGTTCACGGAGTCAACAATGCTAAACCAGCTACAAAGTCTAACTGAATACGTTGGTGGCAATAATGCGTTAATCGACCAATGGCTACAAGCGCGTAAGCAGCTTCTGGTGGCTTACTATCATCTGGTTGGCATCAAGCCGAATAAGGAAACGCTTTCTCTTCTGGATGAAGAGGCATTGGATAATTTTTGCCAGAATCTGGTGGACTATCTTTCTACCGGCCACTTTCATTTATACGAAAAAATGCTGCATGAAGCCGCGACGCACAGCGAACAAGTATTAGCGCTTTCCACCCAGCTCGACCTCGCCCTGCAAAATAACACGCAGCAAATTATGACGTTTTACGATAGCCATCTGGCGGCAGCCATCGACCACGATAACTGCCTCGAATTCCAGCAGGCACTCTCCCACGTCGGCGAAGCGCTGGAAGAACGTTTTACGTTAGAAGACAGAATGATCCAGCAGGTTTACGACAAATAGTCGTCATTTGACGTTATTTCAGGACATCATCACACATTGTAAAAGCAAAAGCGGCACGCTTTGACATCCGCGTTTTGCCGACATACAGTGTAGGGGTTTTATTGGCCCGTTTAAGAGACGGGCATATCTTGTCGGAGTGCCTAGCGTGCTCGTGTTTCGTTTATGACGAAATTTATGAGCGCACAGGCTGAGACCGTTAATTCGGGATCCGCGGAACCTGATCGGGTTAATACCTGCGAAGGGAACAAGAGTAATGCACCTCATTGAGCCCAAGGCTGTGTATTCCCACATACCTGCTCTGACGCTCAATATCATTATTACTCCCTCCGGGCTCCAGACAAGCAATCTTCCCTTTACGTCTTACAGGAACTTGCTATGTCTACAGAACCATTGTCTAAAGAACCGTTATCTGTAAACCCATTGTCTACAGAAGCACAGCTACCCACAGCATCCAAATCGGGTCGCCGTGAACAGCGTGCCGCCGCCCAGCAGTTTATTGAAACCTTACAGGGAACCGCCTTTCCCAATTCCAAACGCATTTACCTTACGGGCTCACGTGATGATATCCACGTACCGATGCGAGAAATTCAGCTCAGCCCGACACTACTCGGCGGCAGTAAAGACAACCCCCAATACGAGCCCAATGAGCCAATCCCGGTTTACGATACGTCAGGGCCTTATGGCGATCCCGCTGCGCAACCCGATGTCCGAGTTGGGCTAGCGAAGCTGCGCACCAGTTGGATTGCAGAACGTCACGACACCGAGGCGCTATCTGGCGTCAGCTCCGATTTCACCCAGCAGCGTCTGGCGGATGCGGGTCTGGATCATCTGCGCTTCGAGCACTTGCCACGACCTTTACGTGCCAAAGCGGGCAAACGCGTTACTCAACTTCACTATGCGCGACAGGGCGTGATTACCCCCGAAATGGAATTTATCGCCATTCGCGAAAATATGGGACGCGAGCGTATTCGCACTGACGTGCTACGCCAGCAGCATCCGGGCCAAAGTTTCGGAGCTCTCCTGCCGGAGAACATCACGCCGGAATTTGTCCGTCAGGAAGTGGCCGCCGGCCGCGCCATTATCCCTTCCAACATCAACCACCCAGAATCAGAGCCGATGATTATCGGCCGCAATTTTCTGGTGAAGGTTAACGCCAATATCGGCAACTCCGCCGTGACCTCCTCCATCGAAGAAGAGGTGGAAAAGCTGGTCTGGTCTACCCGCTGGGGTGCAGATACGGTGATGGATCTCTCCACTGGTCGCTATATTCACGAAACCCGCGAGTGGATTCTGCGTAACAGCCCCGTGCCAATCGGGACGGTACCGATTTATCAGGCGCTGGAGAAAGTGAACGGCGTGGCGGAAAACCTGAACTGGGAAATGTTCCGCGATACGCTGCTGGAGCAGGCGGAACAGGGCGTGGACTACTTCACCATCCACGCTGGCGTGCTGTTACGCTACGTACCGATGACCGCTAAACGCCTGACCGGCATCGTCTCACGCGGCGGCTCCATTATGGCGAAGTGGTGCCTGTCGCATCACAAAGAGAGCTTCCTGTACGAACACTTCCGTGAGATTTGTGAAATTTGTGCCGCTTACGACGTCGCGCTGTCGCTGGGTGACGGCTTACGCCCCGGCTCCATTCAGGATGCCAACGACGAAGCCCAGTTTGCCGAACTGCATACGCTGGGCGAGCTGACTAAAATCGCCTGGGAATACGACGTTCAGGTGATGATCGAAGGCCCCGGCCACGTTCCGATGCAGATGATCCGCCGCAACATGACCGAAGAGCTGGAGCACTGCCATGAAGCGCCGTTCTATACGCTCGGCCCACTCACCACCGATATCGCACCGGGTTATGATCACTTCACCTCCGGCATCGGTGCAGCCATGATCGGCTGGTTCGGTTGCGCGATGCTCTGCTACGTGACGCCGAAGGAACATCTTGGCTTGCCGAACAAAGAAGACGTTAAACAGGGGCTGATTACCTACAAGATCGCCGCTCACGCCGCCGATCTGGCAAAAGGCCACCCCGGCGCGCAGATCCGCGATAACGCCATGTCAAAAGCGCGTTTCGAATTCCGCTGGGAAGACCAGTTCAATCTGGCGCTCGATCCCCAAACCGCTCGCGCCTACCACGATGAAACCCTGCCGCAAGAATCCGGTAAAGTCGCCCACTTCTGTTCCATGTGCGGCCCCAAATTCTGCTCGATGAAAATCTCACAGGAAGTACGCGACTACGCGGCGAAACAGGAAGCGGAAGCCAAACCGATTGAAGTCGGTATGGAGCAGATGTCGCAAGAATTCCGCTCACGCGGCAGCGAGCTTTATCACAGCGCCACCAGCCTGCAAACCGAGGTAAGCAAATGACGGACTCGACGCCTTTTGCCCCAACGGCACAGCGGCTGGGGCTTTATCCCGTCGTCGATAGCGTGGAATGGATCGAGCGACTACTCGGCGTCGGGGTGAAAACGATCCAGCTCCGGATCAAAGGTCGGTCAGATGAACAAGCAGAAGCCGAGGTGATCCAGGCGATCGCCTTGGGTCGCCGCTATCAGGCGCAGCTTTTCATCAATGACTATTGGAAATTAGCCGTAAAACATCAGGCGCACGGCGTACATCTGGGTCAGGAAGATCTGGATACCGCCGATCTGATCGCGATTAAACAAGCTGGCCTGCGTTTAGGCGTCTCCACGCACGACGATCGTGAGCTGGCGCGCGCGGTGGCGATCAGCCCGTCCTACATCGCGCTGGGGCATATTTTCCCTACGCAAACCAAAGACATGCCATCAGCGCCGCAGGGGCTCGCTGAACTGACGCGCCACATCACCAATCTGCAAGACCGTTTTCCCACCGTGGCGATTGGCGGTATCAGCATCGATAGCGTCCCTGCGGTGCTAAAAACGGGCGTCGGCAGCATTGCCGTCGTCAGCGCCATTACGCAGGCACCAGACTGGCGGCAAGCAACGGCAACGTTGCTCAGGATGATTGAAGGGCGGGAGGCATAATATGGCAACGCATCACCACTCTACGCCAGCCGGACTGAGCGATAGCGAGTTCATGCGCTACAGCCGTCAACTCATGCTGGAAGATATTGGCCCGGACGGTCAGGATAAGCTCAAAGCCGCACGCGTTCTGCTGGTCGGACTGGGTGGGCTGGGCGCGCCCGCGTCGCTCTATCTGGCTGCCGCAGGGGTCGGCACGCTGCTGCTTGCCGACGATGACACACTGCATATCAGCAACCTGCAACGTCAGATTCTGTATCGCACCAGCGATACCGACAAGCCCAAAGCCGTGCTGGCCCAGCGTCAGCTACAGGCGTTAAACCCGAACTCAGAAGCGATTGCGATTACCGAGAGGCTCAGCAGCGACGCGTTACGCCATGCCGTCAGCCGCGTCGATCTGGTGCTGGATTGCAGCGATAACATGACCACTCGCCATGAGGTTAACGCCGCCTGCTTTCGCGCAGGTAAGCCGCTCATCAGTGGGAGCGCCGTCGGCTTCAGCGGCCAGCTCGCCGTCTTCACGCCGCCTTATCACGCTGGCTGCTACACCTGCCTGTACCCTGATACGACCGAACCACAACGCAACTGCCGTACCGCAGGCGTGCTGGGTCCGGTGGTCGGCGTAATTGGCACACTCCAGGCGCTGGAAGCGATCAAACTGCTGGCTGGTATGCCATCCGCGTTGGACGGCAAGCTGAGAATGTTCAATGGCAAACAGCAGAGTTGGAACACGCTTCAACTAACCCGCGCGCCCCATTGCCCGGTATGCGGGGGAGCAGTATGAGAATCACGCTGAATGATGAGCCCTTTGAATTCCCAGAGGCTATCACGGTTAAGGCGCTGCTGAGCCAGATCAATCGGCTCCAGCCTGGTACAGCGTTGGCCATCAACCAGACCATTATCCCGCACGCCACCTGGTCACAGCATCAGGTGCAGGACGGTGATGATATTTTGCTTTTTCAGGCCATCGCGGGAGGATGACATGCTGCACATTGCCGATACGACATTTACTTCACGGCTACTGACCGGCACCGGGAAATTCGCCACGCCAGAACTGATGCTGGCAGCGCTTGAGGCTTCCGGCTCTCAGTTGGTTACCATGGCGATGAAACGCGTTGACCTGAACGGCGGCAACGATGCCATTCTTGCCCCGCTACGCCAGCTCGGTATTAAGCTGCTGCCGAATACGTCGGGTGCCAAAACCGCAGACGAAGCCATTTTTGCAGCCCGACTGGCGCGTGAAGCGCTGGGCACTCGCTGGCTGAAACTGGAAATTCATCCCGATGTGAAATACCTGCTGCCCGACCCTATCGAAACCCTGAAGGCCGCCGAACAGCTGGTAAAAGAGGGATTCACGGTACTGCCCTACTGCGGTGCCGACCCGGTACTATGCAAACGGCTGGAAGAAGTCGGCTGCGCGGCGGTGATGCCGCTGGGCGCACCGATCGGCTCCAATCAGGGACTGCAAACGCGTGACTTTCTCCGCATCATCATCGAACAGGCGCGCGTTCCGGTGATTGTCGATGCGGGTATTGGCGCACCCAGCCATGCGGCTGATGCGCTGGAAATGGGAGCCGATGCCGTTCTGGTCAACACGGCCATCGCCGTTGCTCGCGATCCCGTGGCGATGGCGCACGCATTTCGGCTGGCAGTCGATGCCGGAGGGCTTGCTCGTCAAGCCGGGCTGGGAAGTAAGCAGTTTGTCGCCAGCGCCACCAGCCCGCTCACCGGTTTTCTTCATCGGCAAACAGAAGGGACAAGGTGATGAACGTCGATTTCCAAACCGTCTGGGAACAGCTCGACTGGGATGACCTGACGCTGCGCATCAACGGTAAAACCGCACGCGATGTTGAACGAGCGCTTGCTGCCCCACACCTGACGCGTGACGATTTTATGGCGCTCATTTCACCTGCCGCCAGTACCTATCTGGAACCGCTAGCTCAGCGGGCGCAACAGCTTACCCGACAGCGTTTCGGCAATACGGTAAGCTTCTATGTCCCGCTGTACCTGTCCAACCTGTGCTCCAACGACTGTACCTACTGCGGCTTTTCGATGAGTAACCACATCAAGCGAAAAACGCTGGATGAAGCAGAAATCCTGCGTGAATGCGCCGCTATCAAGGAACTGGGGTTTGAACACCTGTTGCTCGTGACTGGCGAACATCAGCGTAAAGTAGGCATGGATTATTTTCGTCGCGTCTTTCCGCTGATCCGACCGCTCTTCAGTTCGCTGATGATTGAAGTTCAGCCCTTGTCGCAGGACGAGTACGCCGAATTAAAAGCACTGGGTCTGGATGGCGTGATGGTCTATCAGGAAACCTATCATCCGGCGACCTACCAGTTGCACCATCTCAAAGGACAAAAGCAAGATTTCCACTGGCGACTCGCCACGCCGGATCGATTAGGTCGTGCGGGGATCGACAAGATCGGGCTGGGCGCCTTAATCGGCCTGTCCAATAGCTGGCGCACCGACTGCTACATGGTGGCAGAACACCTGCTGCACTTACAACAACACTACTGGCAAAGCCGGTATTCTATCTCGTTCCCGCGTCTGCGCCCCTGTGCGGGCGGCATTGAACCGGCGTCACTCATGGATGAAGCGCAGCTCATGCAGGTGATTTGCGCATTCCGGTTGCTGTCGCCGGATATTGAGCTGTCGCTATCCACACGTGAGTCGCCTTTCTTCCGCGATCATGCCATTCCTATCGCAATTAACAACGTCAGCGCATTTTCCAAAACCCAGCCGGGTGGCTACGCCGACGACCATCCAGAACTGGAACAGTTTTCACCGCATGACTCGCGGCGCCCTGAAGACGTGGCGCAGGCCATCATACGTGCAGGTCTCCAACCCGTGTGGAAAGACTGGGACGGTTATTTAGGCCGGTAGTTACCGAACAGATAAGACAGCGATACGCTTGATTTGGGACGCGACTCGCAAGCCGAAATGAGAATTACACGGAAGACAATATTCTCAGGATAACGCCGCGCAACATGACATTCGGCCTATCGTCACGGCATTCGCTGAGTAATACAGTAGCGTCGTTGGCAAGCCTGAGCATGATTACGGAGCTTGCTGGCCAGAGCCGTTTGCTACTTATCGGCTCTGCACATCAACCCGCCGATACGGGACTTATCCTTACCCGTATCGGCCCTTCCTTAACAATAATCAGGTTACGTTCTGGTCAGGAAACGTGTGCATCATCTTCGCGATTTCACTACCCACGATGCGCAGCCCTTCCCTCATCTCTTCCGTGAAGCGATTGGCATAATTGAGCCGAAGACAATTACGGTATTTTCCCGAGGCGGAGAAGAGCGAACCCGCCGCTATCTGTATGCCCGCTTTTCTGACCTCGCGGCTGAGTTTGAGCGAATCAAAATATTCAGGCAGCTCAATCCACATCAGAAAGCCACCTTGCGGGCGACTCACACAAATATTGGACGGAAAATACTCACGAACCCAGCAGGTAAACGTATCCAGATTAGCTTTGTACTGAGCACGCATACGGCGTAGATGAGGCTGATAGTGTCCGCTACGAATAAATTCTGCCACGGCTAACTGGGGCTGTACCACCGTCGATCCCGTGCTGATGTATTTTGTATGGATCACGCGTTCCAGATAGCGCCCCGGGGCGATCCAGCCGACGCGCAAACCGGGTGCCAGATTCTTTGAAAACGAACTGCACAACAGTACACGTCCGTCTTCATCAAATGATTTTATCGCGCGGGGACGCGGATATTCATAAGCCAGCTCGCCATAGGCATCATCTTCAATAATCGCGATATCAAAATGCTGCGCTAGCGTCACCAGCGATTTCTTGCGGGCGTCAGGCATGATGAAGCCAAGCGGATTGTTACAGCTTGGCACCAGAAGCACGGCTTTGATCGGCCACTGATCCAACGCCAGTCTTAACGCTTCAAGACTGATCCCCGTTACTGAATCGGTTGGGATCTCGATCGCTTTGATATCCAGCCCACGGAGGATCTGCATTGTGCCCGGAAAAGCCGGTGACTCAACGGCTACGATGTCGCCGGGTTGGCAAACGGCGCGGACAGCGACAAATAGAGCTTCCTGACATCCGGTCGTGACCACAATATCATCTTGGGTGAGCTGGCAGCCGCAGTCGACGGTAAGACGGGCAATCTGCTCACGCAGCGCAGGCACGCCATATACGCTGTCATATTGTAAGATCCGAGGATCCTGATATTGGCAGAGGCGAGCCATCTCTTTCCACAGTGGTTTGATGGTCGGCTGGCTTACATCCGGCATTCCGCTGCCAAATTTCAACACGTTGGTTTCCAGACGCACATTCACCAACTCCAGCACCGATTCCCACTGCGTGATCTCAACCGGACGTTGAGCAGGACGAGTCAGCGCGGGTACGGGCGGCGTTGCCTTACGCGGCGTGACAAAATATCCCGAACGCGGCTGCGGCATAATCAACTGCCGGGTTTCCAGCAGATGGTAGGCTTGCTGGACGGTACTGATGCTCACACCATGTTCTGTACTCAGCGCCCGCACAGAAGGCAGGCGTTCTCCGCTTTGGTACAACCCTTGTTCGATCCGCTGTTCTAACAGCCCAGCCAGGTGTTGATAACGCGTCATCAGTATCATTCCCTATCAAGATTCGCAGCAGTAACCAGTACAGATTCACATAAAAATCACCATTCAGATGCAATATCACACAATCTGTATGCTAAAAAAATGGATTTTTTGAGTCTGTATTGAAAATACCTTTCGCCTCATCATAGCGATCATTCACTGGCGAGGGGGAAAATATGGAATTTCATGAGAATCGATCACAAAAACCGTTCCGCGAGTCACCGTTTTGGCTAATGCTGATTTTGCCGTTCCGCTTGTTGAAAGCCTGGCGGGCAAGGGCACAAACGCTGAAGATACTGCAAAATATGAGCGATGACGGGCTTAAGGATATTGGGCTAAAGCGAAGCGATCTTGATCGGTTCAGATAACGCCACGGCAAAAACAGTAGACTAAAAAGCAGTAAAAAAATATGCCGATACAGACTCTGCATCTGTATCGGCACGCGAGATGGGTGAAGTAAAGAGGTTAGTTAGGTAAGGCGTCCGCTGATGTTGCCTTCATCCGCATTCCGACAATCGCCGAAAGTAAGCAGCCAATGGCAAGGTAAGCTGCCACCGCATGCCATGAACCATCCATAAACTGCACCAGCAGAACGGCGATAAAAGGTGTAAACCCGCCGCCAACCACGCTGGCGACCTGATAACCCACACCTGCCCCGCTATAGCGGTACGCCGTACCAAATAGTTCGGTAAACATCGGCTGCTGTACGCTAACAATCATATCGTGGGCAATATTCGCCAGCATGATGGCAAAGAACAGAATCAGCAGTGTGTTATGGCTTTCCAGCGCCATAAAGAATGGCACCGCACTCGCCGCCCCAATCAGTGCACCAGTAACGTAGATCCGACGGCGGCCAAAGCTATCTGCCAGATAGGCAAAGAAAGGAATAGATACGCAGCTGATCGCCCCCACCAGCAGCCCGATGTTCAGGAAGATATCCCGCGATAGCCCAAGATGAGTCGTAGAATAATTGAGGGCAAACGCGGTAACGATATACATCGTCAACAGTTCGCCAAGCCGTAGCGCAATAATCAGCAGAAATGCCTTCGGGTGCTGGCGCAGTGCTTCCATGATAGGGAACGAACGCAGTTTATTGGCTCTTTCTCCTAACGTTTTATTCGCCTCAAATTCCTGAGACTCATCCATCCCGTTACGCACCCACCAGGCGATAGCCACCAGAATCAGGCTGAACAAGAACGGCAGACGCCAGCCCCAGGTGGTAAATTCTTCATTGGTCGTCAAGTTGCTCACCACCGATACCGACCCAGTAGCTAGTAACAGCCCGACCCCAAAGCCAACCTGTACGCCGCTGCTGTAAAAGGCTTTCTTCTTCTTCGGTGCATTCTCTACCGCCAACAGCGCCGCCCCGCCCCATTCACCACCGACCGCAAATCCCTGAATTGCCCGCAGCGTAACCAGCAGCACCGGTGCCCACCAGCCGATGGAATCAAACGACGGCAACAGACCAATCAGCGCAGTAGAAATGCCCATCATCCAGACCGTGATCATCAGCATTCGTTTACGGCCCAGCTTATCGCCGAAGTGGCCGAACACCATGCCACCTAGCGGTCGAAACAGGAAACCAACGCCGAACGTACCAAATGCCGCCAGCGTCCCCATTGTCGGGCTGACCTGTGGGAAAAATTCGGTATTAAATACAAGAGCGGCAACAATTCCGTACAGTAGAAAATCATACCAGTCGACAACGGCCCCCACAAAACTGCCCCATGCTGCGCGTTTTGCTCGATGTTGAGAATGGCTTACTGACTGTGTTTGTAGGGTTTTATCAGAAGAAAGTGAGTCATCTTGCTGAGGTAATGAGCCGCCAGGCTGTGAGAGTGTTGGCGTAGTTGAGGTGTCCATGTCGGTTCCGTTCTATTTACTTTACACTACTGTACAACAAAAAATTTCAGGAAGAAATAAAACGCCGGGAACGTTTTATAACAACGCACAGCGTTGGCCTTTCAGGGGGGAAGGCAAGGACGCCTTCCATCAATTTTTAACGTCGTTTGCGACGGCCTTTAGGTAGCGCACAGGGATGTGCGCAATAAAAAACCCCAGCCATGATAGCTGGGGTTTTTGTTATTTACCGCATGATAGTGCAGCGTAAAGAGACTTACTCGTCGTCGCTGCTACCAAAGCCTGCGTTCAGCAGTTCGGCCAAGTTAGCAGAAGCTTCATCGGCACTCACCTGAGGCACGACAGGTGCTTCACCCGCCTGACGGCGGCGCATACGATCCTGATGGTACGCATAACCTGTACCCGCTGGGATCAGACGACCTACGATAACGTTCTCTTTCAGGCCACGCAGTTCATCACGTTTACCCGCAACAGCGGCTTCGGTCAGTACGCGAGTGGTTTCCTGGAACGATGCCGCAGAAATGAAGGACTCGGTCGCCAGAGATGCTTTGGTGATACCCAGCAGATCGCGGCTGAACGTTGCCGTAATCTTGCCATCCGCTTCCAACTGACGGTTGGCAATCTTGATGCGAGACACTTCTGCCTGTTCGCCTTCCAGGAACTCGGTGCTACCTGCGTTAACGATGGTGCCTTTACGCAACATCTGACGAACGATAACTTCGATGTGTTTATCGTTAATCTTAACGCCTTGCAGACGGTAAACTTCCTGAACTTCGTTGGTGATATAACGCGTTACTGCATGTACGCCACGCAGACGCAGGATATCGTGCGGAGACTCTGGGCCGTCGGAAACAACGTCACCACGTTCTACCACTTCACCTTCGAACACGTTGAGCTGACGCCATTTCGGAATCATCTCTTCGTAAGCATCGCTGCCATCCAACGGAGAAATCACCAGACGGCGTTTACCTTTGGTTTCTTTACCGAAGGAAATGATACCGCTGATCTCTGCCAGAATAGCCGGCTCTTTCGGACGACGGGCTTCGAACAGGTCGGCTACGCGTGGCAGACCACCGGTAATATCCTTGGTACCGCCGGATTCCTGAGGAATACGCGCCAAAGTATCACCGCTGCTGATTTTCACGCCGTCTTCCAACTGCACGATCGCTTTGCCCGGCAGGAAGTACTGAGCAGGCATATCCGTACCTGGAATCAGAACATCTTCGCCTTTGTCATCAACGATTTTCAGTGCCGGACGCAGGTCTTTACCGCTACCGGTACGCTCTGCACTATCCAGAACCACGATAGAGGACAAACCGGTCAGTTCGTCGGTCTGACGAGTGATCGTCTGGCCGTCGATCATATCGGTGAAGCGAATGTTACCGCTCACTTCGGTGATAACTGGCATGGTATGCGGGTCCCAGTTAGCGACAGTTTCGCCACCGCTAACTTCTGCACCATCGCCTTTCGCCATTGCCGCACCGTAAGGCACTTTATAGCTTTCTTTAGTACGTCCGAATTCGTCGATCAGTTTCAGTTCGGTATTACGTGAAGTAATAACCAGTTTACCGTTGCTGTTCACGACGAACTTCGCGTTGCTCAGTTTCAGGCTACCTTTGTTTTTCACCTGAATGCTGGACTCAGCTGCCGCACGCGATGCCGCACCACCGATGTGGAACGTACGCATGGTTAACTGTGTACCTGGTTCACCGATGGACTGTGCCGCGATAACCCCGATGGCCTCACCTTTGTTGATGATATGACCACGAGCCAGGTCGCGACCGTAGCAGTTGGCGCACACGCCAAAGTCAGTTTCGCAGCTTACGACTGAACGTACTTTAACGGCGTCAACGGAGTTCTCTTCCAACATGTCACACCACTGCTCATTCAGCAGCGTGTTACGTGGAACCAGAATGTCCGCTGTGCCCGGTTTGATCACGTCTTCAGCCGTTACACGACCCAGTACGCGCTCACGCAGTGGCTCTTTAACATCACCACCCTCGATAACCGGCGTCATCATGATACCTTCGTGGGTACCACAATCGTCTTCGGTCACAACCAGATCCTGCGCAACGTCAACCAGACGACGAGTCAGATAACCGGAGTTCGCTGTTTTCAGTGCGGTATCCGCCAGACCTTTACGAGCACCGTGCGTTGAGATGAAGTACTGGAGTACGTTCAAACCTTCACGGAAGTTTGCGGTAATTGGCGTCTCGATGATCGAACCATCTGGTTTCGCCATCAGACCACGCATACCCGCCAACTGACGAATCTGTGCCGCAGAACCACGCGCACCGGAGTCAGCCATCATAAAGATGCTGTTGAAAGAAACCTGCTGCTCAACCACGCCATCACGGTTAACCACATCCTCAACGGACAGGTTTTCCATCATCGCTTTCGCAACACGTTCGTTCGCCGCCGCCCAGATATCGATCACTTTGTTATAGCGTTCGCCCGCGGTAACCAGACCAGACTGGAACTGCTCCTGAATCTCGGCAACTTCGGTTTCGGCTTCTTCGATAATCTCGGCTTTTTTCTCCGGGATAACCATGTCATCGATACCTACGGAAGCACCAGAGCGCGCCGCGTAAGCAAAACCGGTGTACATAGTCTGGTCAGCGAAGATAACTGTCGGTTTCAGACCCAAAATGCGGTAACAGGTGTTCAGCATTTTGGAGATCGCTTTCTTGCCCAGAGGCTGGTTAACGATCGAGTACGGCAGACCTTTCGGTACGATCATCCACAGGATGGCGCGACCGATAGTCGTATCAATAATCGACGTCTGATGCGTAACATCGCCTTCGATGCTCTTGATCTCTTCCGTGATACGCACTTTAACGCGCGCATGCAGAGAGGCCAGACCGGCGCGATAAACGCGTTCAGCTTCTTTCGGACCCGTGAGCACCATGCCTTCGCCTTTGGCGTTAACACAGTCACGCGTCATGTAATACAGACCCAATACCACGTCCTGAGAAGGAACGATGATTGGCTCACCATTCGCAGGAGACAGGATGTTGTTGGTCGACATCATCAGCGCACGCGCTTCCAACTGGGCTTCCAGCGTCAGCGGTACGTGAACAGCCATCTGGTCACCGTCGAAGTCGGCGTTATAGGCCGCACAAACCAGCGGGTGCAGCTGGATCGCTTTACCTTCGATCAGTACCGGTTCAAATGCCTGGATACCCAAACGGTGCAGTGTTGGTGCACGGTTCAGCAGTACCGGGTGTTCGCGGATAACTTCGTCCAGGATATCCCATACGACAGCTTCTTCGCGCTCAACCATTTTCTTGGCTGCTTTAATGGTGGTAGCAAGACCACGCAGTTCCAGCTTGCCGTAGATGAACGGTTTGAACAGCTCCAGTGCCATTTTCTTCGGCAGACCACACTGGTGCAGACGCAGGTATGGACCAACGGTGATAACGGAACGACCGGAGTAGTCAACACGCTTACCGAGCAGGTTCTGACGGAAACGACCCTGTTTACCTTTGATCATGTCGGCCAAAGATTTCAGAGGACGTTTGTTAGAACCGGTGATCGCACGACCGCGACGGCCGTTATCCAGCAGGGCATCAACCGCTTCCTGCAACATACGTTTTTCGTTACGTACGATGATGTCTGGCGCAGCCAGATCCAGCAGACGTTTCAAACGGTTGTTACGGTTGATCACGCGACGATACAGATCGTTCAGGTCGGAAGTCGCAAAACGACCACCATCCAGCGGAACCAACGGACGCAGATCTGGCGGCAGTACCGGCAGAACGGTCAGGATCATCCACTCTGGCTTGTTACCAGACTGTACGAACGCTTCCAGCAGCTTAATACGCTTCGTCAGCTTCTTACGTTTGGTTTCGGAGTTGGTTTCGGTCAGCTCTTCACGCAGCTGCTCGCATTCCTGCTCCAGATCCATATTCTTCAGCAGAGCCTGGATCGCTTCAGCGCCCATTTTCGCGTCGAATTCATCACCAAACTCTTCCAGCGCATCCAGATACTGCTCTTCAGTCAGGATCTGACGGCGCTCAAGGTTGGTCATGCCGCCTTCAACCACGACATAAGATTCAAAATAAAGCACGCGTTCGATATCACGCAGCGGCATATCCAGCAGCAAACCGATACGGGAAGGCAGTGACTTCAGGAACCAGATGTGCGCAGTTGGAGAAGCCAGCTCAATGTGGCCCATACGCTCACGGCGCACTTTAGTCTGGGTCACTTCAACGCCGCACTTCTCACAAATAACACCGCGGTGTTTCAGGCGCTTATACTTACCGCACAAGCACTCATAATCTTTTACCGGCCCAAAGATACGGGCGCAGAAAAGGCCGTCACGTTCAGGTTTGAACGTACGGTAGTTGATGGTTTCTGGCTTTTTAACTTCACCAAAAGACCACGAACGGATCATGTCTGGCGAGGCCAGAGCAATTTTGATCGCATCAAACTCTTCGGTTTTAGTTTGCGCTTTCAGAAACTTTAATAAGTCTTTCACGGATTGGCTCCTGTCGGAGTTAGACCTGATAGACACCTGAACCATGCCGTTAAAAACACAATTCAGGTGTCCCTATGACGAATGCCAGCAATACAACGAGCTGGGATTACTCTTCTTCCAGCTCGATGTTGATACCCAGCGAGCGGATTTCTTTCAACAATACGTTGAAGGATTCCGGCATGCCTGGTTCCATCTGATGATTGCCATCCACGATGTTTTTATACATCTTGGTACGGCCGTTCACGTCATCAGACTTAACGGTCAACATTTCTTGCAGGGTATAAGCTGCACCATAAGCTTCCAGCGCCCACACTTCCATCTCACCGAAGCGTTGACCACCGAACTGTGCCTTACCACCCAGCGGCTGCTGAGTAACCAGGCTATAAGAACCGGTGGAACGGGCATGCATCTTATCGTCAACCAAGTGGTTCAGTTTCAGCATGTACATGTAGCCCACTGTAACCTGACGCTCAAATTGCTCACCGGTACGTCCATCGTACAGGGTAATCTGACCGGAGGTAGGGATACCGCCCATCTGCAACAGTTCCTTGATTTCTTTCTCTTTTGCACCGTCGAATACCGGCGTTGCAATTGGCATACCTTTCTTCAGGTTTTCAGCCAGACGCATCACTTCTTCGTCTGAGAAAGTGCTCAGGTCGACTTTTTGACGCACATCGTCGCCCAGGTCATAGGCTCTCTGGATGAACTCACGCAGTTTAGTCACTTCTTCGTGCTGCTTGAGCATGGCGTTGATTTTCTCGCCGATACCTTTTGCAGCCATACCCAGGTGGGTTTCCAGAATCTGACCAATGTTCATACGTGAAGGTACGCCCAGCGGGTTCAGTACGATATCGACCGGCGTACCGTTCTCATCGTAAGGCATATCTTCGATCGGGTTGATCTTGGAGATAACACCTTTGTTCCCGTGACGACCAGCCATCTTGTCACCCGGTTGGATCTGACGTTTAACGGCCAGATAAACCTTAACGATTTTCAGCACGCCTGGTGCCAGATCATCGCCTTGGGTGATTTTACGGCGCTTAGCTTCGAGTTTTTTCTCAAACTCGTGCTTCAGCTCATCATACTGTTCTGCCAGCTGTTCCAACTGATTCTGTTTATCTTCATCAGTCAGACCCAGTTCCAACCAGCGCTCGCGCGGCAGTTTGTCCAGTTTGTCAGCTTCTACGCCGCCGGAAACCAGCACAGCGTGGATACGTGCAAACAGGCCCGCTTCCAGAATCTGCAATTCTTCAGTCAGGTCTTTCTTCGCCTGCTTCAGCTGCATTTCTTCGATTTCCAACGCACGTTTGTCTTTTTCCACGCCATCGCGCGTAAAGACCTGTACGTCGATAATCGTACCGGAAACACCGTTTGGTACACGCAGAGAAGAGTCTTTAACGTCAGACGCTTTCTCACCGAAGATCGCACGCAGCAGCTTCTCTTCTGGCGTCAGTTGGGTTTCACCTTTCGGCGTTACCTTACCAACCAGAATGTCACCACCGGTCACTTCAGCACCGATGTAAACAATGCCGGACTCATCCAGTTTGGAAAGTGCTGCTTCACCCACGTTCGGGATGTCCGCAGTAATTTCTTCAGGCCCCAACTTGGTGTCACGAGACACACAGGCCAGTTCCTGAATGTGGATGGTCGTAAAGCGATCTTCCTGAACCACACGCTCGGAAACGAGGATGGAGTCTTCGAAGTTGTAACCATTCCATGGCATGAATGCCACGCGCATGTTCTGACCCAGCGCCAGTTCACCCAGATCGGTGGACGGGCCATCTGCCAGAACATCACCACGTTCTACCGGCTCACCCAGAGACACACACGGCATCTGGCTGATGCAGGTATTCTGGTTAGAACGGGTATATTTGGTCAGGTTATAGATGTCGATCCCGGCTTCGCCCGGATACATTTCATCGTCATTAACGCGGATTACAATACGGGATGCATCCACGTACTGTACTGTACCACCACGTTTGGCTACGGCAGTTACACCGGAGTCAACCGCAACAGCGCGTTCCATACCGGTACCAACCAGCGGCTTATCAGCGCGCAGGGTCGGAACGGCCTGACGTTGCATGTTCGCACCCATCAGGGCACGGTTGGCGTCATCGTGTTCCAGGAACGGAATCAGGGATGCACCGACGGAAACCACCTGCTGTGTGGAAACGTCCATGTATTCAACCTGATCGCGGCTGAACAAGCTGGACTCGCCTTTGTTACGGCAGGTAACCAGTTCGTCGATGAAGCGGCCTTCTTCGTCCAAATTGGTGTTCGCCTGTGCGATAACGAAGTTACCTTCTTCAATCGCAGACAGGTAATGGATCTCATCCGTCACCACGTTGTCACGCACGCGACGATACGGGGTTTCAAGGAAACCGTATTCGTTCGTTTGCGCATAAACGGACAGGGAGTTGATCAGACCGATGTTCGGACCTTCCGGCGTTTCGATAGGACAAACGCGGCCGTAGTGAGTCGGGTGTACGTCACGAACTTCAAAGCCAGCACGTTCACGCGTCAGACCGCCTGGACCCAATGCGGAGATACGACGTTTGTGCGTAATCTCGGACAGCGGGTTGTTCTGGTCCATAAACTGTGACAGCTGACTTGAACCGAAGAACTCTTTCACGGCAGCCGAAATCGGCTTGGCGTTGATCATGTCCTGTGGCATCAGCGTATCAAGGTCGCCCAGAGACAGACGCTCTTTTACAGCACGTTCTACACGCACCAGACCAACGCGGAATTGGTTTTCTGCCATTTCGCCGACGGAACGGATACGACGGTTGCCGAGGTGGTCGATATCATCCACTTCGCCTTTACCGTTGCGGATATCAATGAGCTTCTTCATCACTTCGATGATGTCATCTTTGCTCAGGATACCGGAACCTTCGATCTCATCACGTAGCAGAGAACGGTTGAACTTCATACGACCAACCGCAGACAGATCGTAGCGGTCTTCAGAGAAGAACAGGTTCTCAAACAGCGTTTCTGCTGCTTCACGCGTTGGTGGCTCACCAGGACGCATCATGCGATAGATTTCAACCAGCGCGCTCAGACGATCGTTTGACGGATCGACGCGCACGGTTTCAGACATGTATGCACCATGATCAAGATCGTTGGTGAACAGTGTCTCAATACGTTTGTGACCAGACTGGCTCAGTTTAGCCAGCAGATCCAGCGACAGCTCCATGTTGGCTGCGCCGATCAGTTCACCGGTGCTCTCGTCGATATAATCTTTGGACAGTACTTTGCCAGCGATATATTCAACAGGCACTTCAATGCGCTCAATGCCGTCTTTCTCTAACTGACGGATATGACGTGCAGTGATGCGGCGACCTTTTTCGATATAAACTTTACCGTTCGCTTCAATATCAAACGATGCGGTTTCACCACGCAGGCGCTCAGGAACCAGATCCATCTGCAATTTATTGCCATTGATTTCATAGACAATTTTATCAAAGAAAAGATCGAGAATCTGTTCGGTGGAATAACCCAGCGCGCGCAGGATAATGGTCGCAGGTAATTTGCGACGACGGTCGATACGGACAAACAGGTTATCCTTCGGATCAAACTCGAAATCCAGCCAGGAACCACGGTAAGGAATAATACGTGCGTTATACAGCACCTTACCTGAAGAGTGGGTTTTACCTTTGTCGCTATCGAAGAACACACCTGGACTACGGTGCAACTGAGACACGATTACGCGCTCAGTACCGTTGATCACGAAGGTACCGTTATCGGTCATGAGCGGAATTTCGCCCATGTAAACTTCTTGTTCTTTGATGTCTTTAACGGTGCCTTCAGGCGCTTCGCGCTCGTAGATCACCAGGCGCAGTTTTACGCGTAGCGGCGCAGAGAACGTCACACCACGGATCTGACATTCTTTAACGTCAAATACTGGCTCGCCCAAGCGATAGCTAACGTATTGCAGCTCTGAATTACCGCTATAGCTTTTTATAGGGAAAACAGAACGGAATGCAGCTTCCAAACCGTACTGACCTTCCGGGTCTTGCTCGATAAACTTCTGGAACGAGTCAAGTTGGATAGAAAGGAGATAAGGTATGTCCAAAACCTGTGGACGTTTACCAAAATCCTTACGAATGCGTTTTTTCTCGGTATAGGAGTAAACCATAGGGTTCCTCAGCTAGCTGACAAGTCGAACCACTCTGTCTGCCCTAACAAGGGCAGTTCATGCAACACTATTTATGTTGGTCGGAAAATAGAGAACTTTCCGTAATACGTCTTTCTATTACTCTTAAACCATTTCGTTGCTCTTGCTTAGGCATGGAGCCCATGCAGGAAAGCAGTATATTAAGTCGTCAATAGAAAAAAATATTGGGAGAAATCAATGGCTAAACAGTGTGAAATCCCATTGATGCCCTACAGCGCAAAAAGGCTGGTGACTAAAAAGTCACCAGCCATCAGCCTAATAAATCAGGCTGCAACCTGAAAGGTTGGCTTATTTAACTTCAACTTCTGCGCCAGCTTCTTCCAGTGATTTTTTCAGTGCTTCAGCGTCATCTTTGCTCACGCCTTCTTTCAGAACTGCAGGTGCAGATTCAACCAGATCTTTGGCTTCTTTCAGGCCCAGACCAGTTGCGCCGCGAACAGCTTTGATTACAGCAACTTTGTTAGCACCGATAGCTTTCAGCACAACGTCGAACTCAGTTTTTTCTTCAGCAACTTCAGCTGGGCCAGCAGCAACAGCTACAGCAGCAGCAGCAGAAACACCGAATTTTTCTTCCATAGCAGAAACCAGCTCAACAACATCCATTACAGACATAGCTGCTACTGCTTCCAGAATTTGATCTTTAGTGATAGACATAACAATTGTTCCTAAGAATCAGAAATAGTTTATACGTTAGCAAGTACGTTAGAAAAGAAAGTGCTATTACGCAGCTTCTTTTGCATCGCGAACAGCAGCCAGAGTGCGGACCAGTTTGCCTGCAGCGGCTTCTTTCATGGTCGACATCAGACGTGCCAGTGCTTCTTCGTAAGTCGGCAGCGTTGCCAGACGGTCAATTTGAGCCGCCGGGATCAGCTCACCTTCAAAGGCTGCAGCTTTGACCTCGAATTTTGCATTCGCTTTCGCGAACTCTTTGAACAAACGAGCAGCGGCGCCCGGGTGTTCCAGAGAATATGCAATCAGGGTCGGACCGACAAACGTGTCTTTCAGGCACTCAAATTGAGTACCTTCAACAACGCGGCGCAGCAGGGTGTTACGAACAACACGCATGTAAACGCCAGCTTCACGCGCTGCTTTACGCAGTTCGGTCATTTTATCAACGGTAACGCCACGGGAATCCGCAACAACCGCAGACAGCGCACCTTTGGCTACTTCGCTGACTTCAGCAACAATCGCTTGTTTGTCTTGAAGATTTAATGCCATTAGCTTTTGCTCCTGGATTTAGCCGGAGAAACTCTCCGGAACTCACTTCACTTATCGCCAAAATTAGAGATAAGCGTTGAAACACGGTGAGCAGAATCCAGTAAAAATTATTCTTTATAAAAAAGAAAAACGTTATTTAGGCTCTGTCACCGTCTACGCAGGGAATTAAGTTTCTTACGAAACACCTGCGGTCTTGGACGGAGGCCTGGATAGGCCAGGCTCCAACCGAAAATTCTTGCGTCATTCCACTTGAGGAACAACGGGCGTAAAATTATAGGTAAATCTCACACCCGAGTAAAGCGGAACAAAAGCTATTAGTTAGCAGCAGCGTTCAGACCGCTCTGGTCGATGGCAACGCCAGCGCCCATAGTGGTAGACAAGCTAACTTTCTTGATGTACACGCCTTTCGCCTGAGATGGTTTTGCTTTTTTCAGCGCAATCAACAGAGACTCTAGGTTTTCTTTCAATTTGTTAGAATCGAAATCAACCTTACCGATAGTGGTATGGATGATGCCGTTCTTGTCGTTACGGTAACGAACCATGACCAGCTTTAGCATTGTTAACCGCTTCAGCAACGTTAGGAGTTACAGTACCCACTTTCGGGTTTGGCATAAGGCCGCGTGGACCCAGAACCTGGCCCAATTGGCCAACAACGCGCATTGCATCTGGAGATGCAATAACAACGTCAAAGCCCATTTCGCCTTTCTTGATCTGATCAGCCAGATCTTCCATGCCCACGAATTCAGCGCCAGCGGCTTTAGCAGCTTCAGCGTTTGCACCTTGGGTGAAGACAGCTACGCGAACAGAACGACCGGTGCCGTGAGGCAGAACGGTTGCACCGCGAACGTTTTGGTCAGATTTACGTGCATCGATGCCGAGGTTAACAGCTACGTCTACACTTTCTACGAACTTAGCAGTGGCCAGCTCTTTGAGCAGAGCAACAGCTTCGTTGATGTCATACTGTTTAGTTACATCAACTTTGTCACGGATCACGCGCATGCGCTTGGTCAGCTTAGCCATTTATTAATCCTCCACTACCAGGCCCATGGAACGAGCAGTACCTGCGATAGAGCGCGCCATGGCGTCTACATCAGAACCAGTCATGTCCGCAGCTTTAGTTTCTGCGATTTCACGAACCTGAGCGCTCGTTACTTTACCTACTTTGTCTTTGTTCGGCTTGCCGGAACCAGACTTGATACCAGCCGCTTTCTTCAGCAGAACAGCTGCTGGAGGCGTTTTGGTAACGAAGGTGAAAGAACGGTCAGAATAAACGGTAATAACAACCGGAGTCGGCAGACCCTTCTCAAGGCTTTCAGTTTTAGCATTGAATGCCTTACAGAATTCCATGATGTTAACACCTTGCTGACCCAGAGCCGGACCTACCGGTGGGCTCGGGTTAGCCATACCAGCTGCAACTTGCAGCTTGACGTAGGCTTGTACTTTCTTGGCCATTTAACTTTCCTCGATTGGGTAATAGCGCCTAGTAAAAGGCTCCCCGTGGTTTGTGTTACGTTTCAGTCGCCGTTAAGGCCACTGAAAAACAAAAGGCGCGAAATTATAGGTTAATTTCGCGCCATAGGCAAGTCGCTATTTTCAGCAAATCTTATCAGGCAATTAGCCTTTTTCGACCTGAGCAAAGTCCAGTTCAACAGGAGTCGCACGACCAAATATAGAAACAGACACCTTCAGGCGGCTCTTCTCATAGTCTACTTCTTCAACAACACCGTTAAAGTCGGCAAATGGACCATCGTTGACACGAACCATTTCACCCGGTTCAAACAGCGTTTTCGGACGAGGTTTGTCACCAACCTGCTGGAGACGATTCATAATCGCATCCACTTCTTTGTCACTGATTGGAGCAGGACGGTCAGATGTGCCGCCAATGAACCCCATAACACGAGGTACGCTGCGTACAAGATGCCAACTAGCATCTTCCATCACCATCTGTACTAAAACATAACCAGGGAAAAACTTGCGTTCGCTCTTGCGACGCTGGCCACCACGGATCTCAACGACTTCTTCAGTCGGAACCATGACTTCGCCAAACAGTTCTTCCATATTATGGAGTTTGATATGTTCACGCAGAGATTGTGCTACGCGACCTTCAAAACCAGAAAACGCCTGAACGACGTACCAACGTTTTTTTGGAGCTTCAGACATCTTAGAACCTCAGGCCAGTGATAAACGATACCAGACGGACCAGAATACCATCCAGTCCCCACAAAATCAGTGACATCACGGCAGTCACCGCGGCAACGATTAACGTGGTGTGTAACGTTTCCTGACGAGTCGGCCAAATTACTTTGCGCACTTCGGTACGCGCTTCGCGAGCAAACGCTACGGTTGCTTTGCCTTTCGTGGTCAGCAGTGCCACACCACCGGCTGCGGCGATCAGGATAACAACGGCCAATGCACGCAGAGGAAGACTAAATTCGCGGTAATAATAATTGCCAACAATCGCAACAACCAGCAAGGCACCTACTACTAGCCACTTAATCACTTCCAGGCCACGCCCACTATCCTGAGCTTCGGTATTCGCAGCGATTCAACAAATAACTTTGCCCCGCAACCACGGGGCAACCAAACCGAAAGATTTTCAGCATTACATACTTTAGCCCGCGCCTACTGTACGGCCGCCTTCACGGATTGCGAAACGCAAACCGTCGTCCATCGCGATTGGGTGGATCAGGGTAACAACCATTTTGATGTTGTCGCCCGGCATTACCATCTCTACGCCTTCTGGCAGTTCGATGGTGCCCGTTACGTCAGTGGTACGGAAGTAGAACTGAGGACGGTAGCCTTTGAAGAACGGAGTATGACGGCCGCCTTCATCTTTGCTCAGGATATACACTTCGGATTCGAACTGAGTGTGCGGCTTGATTGAACCCGGCTTGACCAGTACCTGACCACGCTCGATTTCTTCACGCTTGATACCACGCAGCAGAACACCAACGTTCTCGCCTGCACGACCTTCGTCCAGCAGTTTGCGGAACATTTCTACGCCGGTACAGGTAGATTTCGCAGTATCTTTGATACCAACGATTTCAACTTCTTCACCGACTTTAACGATACCGCGCTCTACACGACCGGTAACAACAGTACCACGACCGGAGATGGAGAATACGTCTTCGATTGGCAGCAGGAACGGCTTGTCAATCGCACGCTCTGGTTCTGGGATGTAAGAATCCAGGTGCTCTGCCAGTTCGATGATTTTTGCTTCCCACTCAGCTTCGCCTTCCAGCGCTTTCAGAGCAGAACCACGAACCACTGGGGTGTCGTCGCCTGGGAAGTCGTACTGAGACAGCAGCTCACGCACTTCCATCTCAACCAGTTCCAGCAGCTCTTCGTCATCAACCATGTCACATTTGTTCAGGAACACGATGATGAAAGGAACGCCAACCTGACGACCCAGCAGGATGTGCTCACGGGTCTGAGGCATTGGGCCGTCAGTCGCAGCAACAACCAGGATCGCGCCATCCATCTGGGCAGCACCGGTGATCATGTTTTTCACATAGTCGGCGTGTCCTGGGCAGTCAACGTGCGCATAGTGGCGAGACGGGGTATCGTATTCAACGTGAGAGGTGTTGATGGTGATACCACGTGCTTTTTCTTCTGGTGCGTTATCGATCTGGTCGAATGCACGAGCAGAACCACCGTAGGTTTTAGCCAGAACGGTAGTGATTGCAGCGGTCAGCGTTGTTTTACCATGGTCAACGTGGCCGATAGTACCGACGTTAACGTGCGGTTTTGTTCAAATTCACAGAAAGAAAATCAGGAGGAGGAAAAGGAAGTGGTGCTGATAGGCAGATTCGAACTGCCGACCTCACCCTTACCAAGGGTGCGCTCTACCAACTGAGCTATATCAGCACATCTTGGAGCGGGCAGTGGGAATCGAACCCACATCATCAGCTTGGAAGGCTGAGGTAATAGCCATTATACGATGCCCGCATCCTGGAACTCGGCTACCTAATTTTTCTGTAGATTTTGAAGTTGAGGAATAAGATTTTATAGACCCCGCCTTCGTCGATCCGGCTTAGTCTTACTACCGTATCGAATATCCTGTTTCCAGGATTGAATTTGGTGGTGGGGGAAGGATTCGAACCTTCGAAGTCTGTGACGGCAGATTTACAGTCTGCTCCCTTTGGCCGCTCGGGAACCCCACCTGATTGTGTACTTGATGGTGCCGGCTACCGGAATCGAACTGGTGACCTACTGATTACAAGTCAGTTGCTCTACCTACTGAGCTAAGCCGGCTTCAAGTGCTGCGCATTCTAGGTAGACAGAACGCTCGATGCAACAAAAAAATTGCGTAAAATGCGCTATCGCTTAGATTTTATCCAAATTCAGCTATAAATCTAGAGTAACAGTAAGAATTAGCGCAAAGAACCACCAACTCTATCCAACAAAGTGGTGATTTCACCATCAACGGTCCTCTTGTTTCTCTTGCACCAAAAATACAGTTTTGCCCTTTAGAAGAGCAGTCGCTGCACTGACTGATGCTATTTTGCTCGCTTTTCTAAGAGAATAGACCTGGAATGCATTTTGCTTGGTTAAGAATAAATTTCTGTCGAAGGGAAAAAATACGATGAAAACCGTTCAACTCAATGCAGCAACCTTACCTGTCTATCGTGAGGAACTGGCTAATCTATTGATAGATGCTGTAGAAAAAGGCGCTTCTGTTGGATACCACTCGCCACTATCCCACAAAGAAGCCACAGAATATTTTCATAGTTTGCAAACATCCGTTTCCAACGGTGAACGTATGATATGGGTCGCGCGCGATGAGGAGGGTATCGTCGGAAGCGTACAGCTCGAGTTGTGTCAAAAACCAAACGGGAAAAACAGAGCTGAAATTCAAAAATTACTGGTTCATAGCCGCATAAGAAGAGCGGGAATAGGCCGACTACTCATTCAGCTATTGGAAAAGAGCGCACTTTTACAGCAGAGGGGCCTGCTCTACTTAGACACCCAAGCAGGTTCTCCCGCAGAAGCGTTCTACCGTGCCTTGGGTTATCGCCATCTGGGAGAATTGCCAGACTATGCTTGTACACCTGATGGCTATTACCATCCAACGGCGATCTATTATAAGCGCCTCTTTGCTGTGAATGGTTTAGGTAAAGCCATCGCTAGCTAGCGAGCACCCGGTGCGTAAACATAGAAGCATCGGGCACAGCACCGATTTTCTCTTCTTATTTCTAGCAGCAAAGTGTTAACCTGCCCATTATCAAAAATTTATTACATAAGAGAAGGTGCCGCGATCATCGCGTTGGCTAAACTAATAGCCCGTTTTCTTCGCTGGGCTGAGAGTCCCTTTTCTTACCTGTGAAGCAGGCAGAACACGACTTATGAGCAACAGAGAGCAATCCTTGGCCACGCCATATCTACAATTTAACCGCAGCCAATGGGCCGCCTTGCGCGATTCCGTCCCGTTAACGCTGACAGAGGAAGAAATCGTTAAGCTCAAAGGCATTAACGAAGACCTTTCACTAGACGAAGTCGCGGAAATTTATCTGCCGCTATCTCGCCTGCTCAATTTCTATATCAGTTCTAATTTACGCCGTCAGGCTGTGCTTGAGCAGTTTTTAGGAACCGATGGCCAAAAAATACCTTACATAATCGGTATCGCAGGTAGTGTCGCTGTAGGGAAAAGTACCACAGCCCGTGTGCTCCAAGCGTTATTAAGCCGCTGGCCAGAACACCGCAGTGTAGAACTTATAACAACCGATGGATTTCTTCATCCAAATAAGGTGCTAAAAGAACGCGACTTGATGAAGAAAAAAGGCTTTCCACAATCCTATGATATGCACAGCCTGGTAAAATTTGTTTCTGATATAAAGTCAGGTACGCACAAAGTCACAGCCCCGACTTATTCCCATCTAACATATGACATCGTCCCTAATAACAATAAAGTGTTGGAACAGCCTGATATTTTAATATTAGAAGGGTTGAATGTCTTACAAAGCGGAATGGACTATCCACATGATCCACATAGGGTTTTCGTTTCTGATTTTGTAGATTTCTCTATCTATGTGGATGCACCTGAAACACTGTTACAGACATGGTATATAAATCGCTTTTTGAAGTTTAGGCAAGGTGCATTCTCAAATCCAAATTCATACTTTCATAATTATGCAAAATTGACGAAAGAAGAAGCCGTCGGCATTGCATCTCAATTATGGAAGGAAATTAATGGACTTAATCTAAAAGAAAATATCCTTCCTACCCGGGAGAGAGCTAGTCTTATTATGACTAAAAGCGCTAATCATGCCGTTGAATGTGTCCGATTAAGAAAGTGAAAATGAATGAATATGTAAAAGGGGGAATCCCCCCTTTTTTATGCACCGCGCAGAGAAATTTCTCCACCAATATACGGCGTTATCAAACCATCATTTTCTAATAACAATGCACCCTGGCGATCGATTCCTCGGTCTATCCCATGTATTTCGCGATTACCGATAATCAAGCGGATCGGACGATTAAAATAGTTATCCAACTTTTCCCATCTCGGAATAAATGGTTCAAGACCTTGTAGTTCAAAGACGGCTAAAGCGCTTCTTAATTCAGAAATAAGAGTCGAAGCGAGAGTATTACGATTAATCTCTATACCCGCCTCTTGTAAATTTATCCAGCCCTGGTTAATCGTATCGGGAGCAGGTTCTCTCATCTGTAAATTAATACCTGCGCCAATTACCAAATTAGCAGCATCACCCGTTTTCCCTGTCAGTTCGACAAGGATGCCAGCTAACTTTCTATCCTTCAGGTATAAATCATTAGGCCATTTGACTCGAACACCATCAGCACCAAGCTTATGCAGTACTTCGGCCATTACGATACCGATAACCAGACTAACCCCAACAGCCGCAGCTGGCCCCTGCTCCAGGCGCCAATATAGGGACAAATATAAATTAGCACCAAAGGGCGAAAACCATTGCCGCCCCCGACGACCACGCCCAGATTGCTGATATTCAGCAAGACATGCATCACCGGAGGATAAGGTGTCCAACCGGTCTAAAATATACTGATTAGTAGAATCAACGACAGGTAAAACTGTTACTCCACCTTCTGGTAGGTGCTTGAGGATAGCCTCCTCATCTAATAACTGCATAGGCGCAGGTAAAGAATAGCCCTTGCCCGTCACAGTAAAAACATCAATTCCCCAATCGCGTATAGTTTGAATATGTTTATTAATCGCAGCACGACTCATCCCCATCATTTCGCCCAGTAACTCACCGGAATAAAACTCCCCATCAGAGAGGATTTTAATCAACTTAAGAGGAACTGTAATATCTTTCATGATAATACCTCGATGGCATTGACCTCTCCATGCGCAGCAATAAAGCGAACTTCAGGTTCCAGCTGTATGGAGAATTTTTCAGAAACCTGGTTACGGACGTAACGAGCTAATTCAACAATATCTGAACTTTTTGCATTATTTTTATTAATCAGAACTAATGCCTGTTTCTCGTGAACAGCGGCACCACCAAGCTGGAATCCTTTAAGGTTGCACTGATCAATTAACCATCCAGCTGCCAATTTAACGTTACCATCGGCTTGTAAATACTGAGGTGCATTCGGATACTCTCGTAAAATACGTTCGGCATGCTGTTGTGTAATTATTGGATTTTTGAAGAAGCTACCAGCATTACCTGTCACTACAGGATCTGGGAGTTTACTCCGACGCATATGACATACAGAATCAAATACTTGCTGTGGCGTCACAGTTTCAGGATTCAGTTTTGCCAAATCGCCGTAGTTAAGTACTGGGTTCCACTCTTTCTTTAAAAAGAACCCTACTGCTGTAATCGCAAACCCAGAGCGGTATTGATGCTTAAATATGCTTTCACGGTAACCGAACTGGCATTCCTCAGAGGTAAAATGCATGACGTTACCTTCAGCCAGATCCAACACGTCAACATAATCACAAACATGCTGTAATTCGATACCGTACGCACCGATATTCTGTATCGGTGCAGAACCCACACATCCGGGAATTAATGCCAGATTTTCTAACCCAGCAATGCCACGCTTAAGCGTATATTCAACTAATTGATGCCAATTCTCACCTGCACCAACATGAAGATACCAGCCATCGCTTTCTTCTCGAATATCTATACCCTTGAGCCGATTTAGCAGAATAGTACCTAAAAAATCTTCAAGAAAAAGGACATTACTCCCTTCCCCTAGCAACAAAATCGGCTCTTGTGATGCGCTGGCGACGCGCCATCCTTCAATCAATTTCTCCTGAGTATCCGCAACCTTAATACAAGATGCGGAAACAGGTAATGAGAAAGAGTTATAAGACTTTAATGAAATAGCGCTCGACGCCATGATAGAAATACCTACTAATTCAGATATCACATAGTCTACCTGATCTATGCAAGATACCGACTGTCCACTCTTTCGACGAGGGCTTTCCACTTGTTTGATGCCTGGCAGTTCCCTACTCTCACATGGGGAAGCCCCACACTACCATCGGCGCTACGGCGTTTCACTTCTGAGTTCGGCATGGGGTCAGGTGGGACCACCGCGCTATCGCCGCCAGGCAAATTCTGTTTCATTCCAGCCGTCGTACACCGCTTACGCGCTCGCACAACCACCAGAACCAATCTCTGAACAAGCTAAAATCAAAACACGTTTTTATGAGTCGCCCACAAAACACCTTCGGTGTTGTAAGGTTAAGCCTCTCGGGTCATTAGTACTGGTTAGCTCAACGTATCGCTACGCTTACACACCCAGCCTATCTACGTTGTCGTCTTCAACGGCCCTTCAGGGGCATCTAGTGCCCAGGGAAGACTCATCTCGAGGCAAGTTTCCCGCTTAGATGCTTTCAGCGGTTATCTCTTCCGCACTTAGCTACCGGGCAATGCAATTGGCATCACAACCCGTACACCAGTGGTGCGTTCACTCCGGTCCTCTCGTACTAGGAGCAACCCCTCTCAATCTTCCAACGCCCACGGCAGATAGGGACCGAACTGTCTCACGACGTTCTAAACCCAGCTCGCGTACCACTTTAAATGGCGAACAGCCATACCCTTGGGACCTACTTCAGCCCCAGGATGTGATGAGCCGACATCGAGGTGCCAAACACCGCCGTCGATATGAACTCTTGGGCGGTATCAGCCTGTTATCCCCGGAGTACCTTTTATCCGTTGAGCGATGGCCCTTCCATTCAGAACCACCGGATCACTAAGACCTGCTTTCGCACCTGCTCGAGCTGTCACTCTCGCAGTCAAGCTAGCTTATGCCTTTGCACTAACCTCCTGATGTCCGACCAGGATTAGCTAACCTTCGTGCTCCTCCGTTACGCTTTGGGAGGAGACCGCCCCAGTCAAACTACCCACCAGACACTGTCCGCAACCCGGATCACGGGTCCACGTTAGAACATCAAACATTAAAGGGTGGTATTTCAAGGTTGGCTCCACGCAGACTGGCGTCCACGCTTCAAAGCCTCCCACCTATCCTACACATCAAGGCTCAAGGTTCAGTGTCAAGCTATAGTAAAGGTTCACGGGGTCTTTCCGTCTTGCCGCGGGTACACTGCATCTTCACAGCGAGTTCAATTTCACTGAGTCTCGGGTGGAGACAGCCTGGCCATCATTACGCCATTCGTGCAGGTCGGAACTTACCCGACAAGGAATTTCGCTACCTTAGGACCGTTATAGTTACGGCCGCCGTTTACCGGGGCTTCGATCAAGAGCTTCGCCTTGCGGCTGACCCCATCAATTAACCTTCCGGCACCGGGCAGGCGTCACACCGTATACGTCCACTTTCGTGTTTGCACAGTGCTGTGTTTTTATTAAACAGTTGCAGCCAGCTGGTATCTTCGACTGATTTCAGCTCCATGAGCAAGTCACTTCACCTACCATCAGCGTGCCTTCTCCCGAAGTTACGGCACCATTTTGCCTAGTTCCTTCACCCGAGTTCTCTCAAGCGCCTGAGTATTCTCTACCTGACCACCTGTGTCGGTTTGGGGTACGATTTGATGTTACCTGGAGCTTAGAGGCTTTTCCTGGAAGCGTAGCATCGGTTACTTCATCACCGTAGTGACTCGTCATCACGCCTCAGTGTTAACAATGACCCGGATTTACCAAAGTCATCCACCTTCACGCTTAAACCGGGACAACCGTCGCCCGGATAACCTAGCTTTCTCCGTCCCCCCTTCGCAGTAACACCGAGTACAGGAATATTAACCTGTTTCCCATCGACTACGCTTTTCAGCCTCGCCTTAGGGGTCGACTCACCCTGCCCCGATTAACGTTGGACAGGAACCCTTGGTCTTCCGGCGTGCGGGTTTTTCACCCGCATTATCGTTACTTATGTCAGCATTCGCACTTCTGATACCTCCAGCAGCCCTCACAGGCCACCTTCGACGGCTTACAGAACGCTCCCCTACCCAACAACACCTAAGTGTCGCTGCCGCAGCTTCGGTGCATGGTTTAGCCCCGTTACATCTTCCGCGCAGGCCGACTCGACCAGTGAGCTATTACGCTTTCTTTAAATGATGGCTGCTTCTAAGCCAACATCCTGGCTGTCTATGCCTTCCCACATCGTTTCCCACTTAACCATGACTTTGGGACCTTAGCTGGCGGTCTGGGTTGTTTCCCTCTTCACGACGAACGTTAGCACCCGCCGTGTGTCTCCCGTGATAACATTCTTCGGTATTCGTAGTTTGCATCGGGTTGGTAAGTCGGGATGACCCCCTAGCCGAAACAGTGCTCTACCCCCGAAGATGAGTTCACGAGGCGCTACCTAAATAGCTTTCGGGGAGAACCAGCTATCTCCCGGTTTGATTGGCCTTTCACCCCCAGCCACAAGTCATCCGCTAATTTTTCAACATTAGTCGGTTCGGTCCTCCAGTTAGTGTTACCCAACCTTCAACCTGCCCATGGCTAGATCACCGGGTTTCGGGTCTATACCCTGCAACTTAACGCCCAGTTAAGACTCGGTTTCCCTGCGGCTCCCCTATACGGTTAACCTTGCTACAGAATATAAGTCGCTGACCCATTATACAAAAGGTACGCAGTCACCTAACAAGTAGGCTCCCACTGCTTGTACGTACACGGTTTCAGGTTCTATTTCACTCCCCTCGCCGGGGTTCTTTTCGCCTTTCCCTCACGGTACTGGTTCACTATCGGTCAGTCAGGAGTATTTAGCCTTGGAGGATGGTCCCCCCATATTCAGACAGGATGTCACGTGTCCCGCCCTACTCATCGAACTCACAGCTTGTGCATTTTTGTGTACGGGACTATCACCCTTTACTGTGCGACTTTCCAGACGCTTCCACTAACACACAAACTGATTCAGGTTCTGGGCTCCTCCCCGTTCGCTCGCCGCTACTAGGGAATCTCGGTTGATTTCTTTTCCTCGGGGTACTGAGATGTTTCAGTTCCCCCGGTTCGCCTCATGACACTATGTATTCATGTCATGATAGTGTGTCGAAACACACTGGGTTTCCCCATTCGGGTATCGTCGGGTATAACGCTTCATATCAGCTTACCGACGCTTATCGCAGATTAGCACGCCCTTCATCGCCTCTGACTGCCTAGGCATCCACCGTGTACGCTTAGTCGCTTAACCTCACAACCCGAAGGTGTCTTTGATAACTCAAAGTCACTGTTCGCGCTGCGATTATTTGAGAGACTCATTAACATACTGACACGCCATTCATACCCGCAGGCATCAATGCATGTTCAGCTGTCATGTTTCAATTTTCAGCTTGTTCCAGATTGTTAAAGAGCAATATCGTAAACCCTGACTATTACTAATCAGTTTTAAGATATTCGTGATAATGTCTTTCACCGCATTATCGGCATTGGCGTCCCCAGCTGAGCTATAACCCCATCGTTGCTTACAGATACCGTGATACCACTCACGGAAGAGTTGGTAGGCCTGACGATGGGGACACGAAAAACCGACCTCACCCTTAAACCCGGCACGCTCGCGTCAGCATGAGCTACAAGACATCAACAGGTATTTTGACTCTTATTTTCATCAGACAATCTGTGTGAGCACTTCACGCAACACACATCTTTTTGGTAAGGAGGTGATCCAACCGCAGGTTCCCCTACGGTTACCTTGTTACGACTTCACCCCAGTCATGAATCACAAAGTGGTAAGCGCCCTCCCGAAGGTTAAGCTACCTACTTCTTTTGCAACCCACTCCCATGGTGTGACGGGCGGTGTGTACAAGGCCCGGGAACGTATTCACCGTAGCATTCTGATCTACGATTACTAGCGATTCCGACTTCATGGAGTCGAGTTGCAGACTCCAATCCGGACTACGACGTACTTTATGAGGTCCGCTTGCTCTCGCGAGGTCGCTTCTCTTTGTATACGCCATTGTAGCACGTGTGTAGCCCTACTCGTAAGGGCCATGATGACTTGACGTCATCCCCACCTTCCTCCGGTTTATCACCGGCAGTCTCCTTTGAGTTCCCGACCGAATCGCTGGCAACAAAGGATAAGGGTTGCGCTCGTTGCGGGACTTAACCCAACATTTCACAACACGAGCTGACGACAGCCATGCAGCACCTGTCTCAGAGTTCCCGAAGGCACTAAGCTATCTCTAGCAAATTCTCTGGATGTCAAGAGTAGGTAAGGTTCTTCGCGTTGCATCGAATTAAACCACATGCTCCACCGCTTGTGCGGGCCCCCGTCAATTCATTTGAGTTTTAACCTTGCGGCCGTACTCCCCAGGCGGTCGATTTAACGCGTTAGCTCCGGAAGCCACGCCTCAAGGGCACAACCTCCAAATCGACATCGTTTACAGCGTGGACTACCAGGGTATCTAATCCTGTTTGCTCCCCACGCTTTCGCACCTGAGCGTCAGTCTTTGTCCAGGGGGCCGCCTTCGCCACCGGTATTCCTCCAGATCTCTACGCATTTCACCGCTACACCTGGAATTCTACCCCCCTCTACAAGACTCTAGCCTGTCAGTTTTGAATGCAGTTCCCAGGTTAAGCCCGGGGATTTCACATCCAACTTAACAGACCGCCTGCGTGCGCTTTACGCCCAGTCATTCCGATTAACGCTTGCACCCTCCGTATTACCGCGGCTGCTGGCACGGAGTTAGCCGGTGCTTCTTCTGCGGGTAACGTCAATCGATAAGGTTATTAACCTTATCGCCTTCCTCCCCGCTGAAAGTGCTTTACAACCCGAAGGCCTTCTTCACACACGCGGCATGGCTGCATCAGGCTTGCGCCCATTGTGCAATATTCCCCACTGCTGCCTCCCGTAGGAGTCTGGACCGTGTCTCAGTTCCAGTGTGGCTGGTCATCCTCTCAGACCAGCTAGGGATCGTCGCCTAGGTGAGCCATTACCTCACCTACTAGCTAATCCCATCTGGGCACATCTGATGGCGAGAGGCCCGAAGGTCCCCCTCTTTGCTCTTGCGAGGTTATGCGGTATTAGCTACCGTTTCCAGTAGTTATCCCCCTCCATCAGGCAGTTTCCCAGACATTACTCACCCGTCCGCCGCTCGTCACCCAGAGAGCAAGCTCTCCTGTGCTACCGCTCGACTTGCATGTGTTAGGCCTGCCGCCAGCGTTCAATCTGAGCCATGATCAAACTCTTCAATTTAAGATTTGTTTGATTTGCTGAACTCGTCAGCGATGCTCAAAGAATTAAAACTGTTTATTCGTAATGAATTTACTGTTGTTCACTCTTCAAGACTTTTTATATCGTTAAGATACGGTCTTGTGAGTGCCCACACAGATTGTCTGATTAAATTGTTAAAGAGCAGTGCCACTTCATCGGTGGCGCGGGCTGCATATACTATGCTTTTCCGCTGTGAAGTCAAGTCATTACTGACTGCCTTCGTTGAATCTTTTTTCCTGTCACCCCAACCGCGTGTCGCTGTTGCCGTGTCAGTGGATGCGCATTATAGGGACTTCTCGGCCACTGACAAGCGCTGTTGCCGTGTCAGTCGAAAGAGGCGCATTATAGGGAGTACCATCTGGCAAGGCCATTTTCAGTTCTTCTGCTAATAATGGAAAATGCGTACACCCAAGCACAACTGTATCTGGCGGTTCCGGTAAACGCAGCCAAGGGCGCAGAATTTTTTGCAATTCGGAGATAGAGATCGTCTCACCCTGCAATTTCGCTTCCGCTAACTCGACCAGTTCTGACGATCCCAGCGATAAAATCTGGCAATCCGTCGCAAAACGGGCAATCAGTTCGTGCGTATATGGACGTTGAACCGTTGCGCGCGTCGCCAGTAGGCCAACGACACCGTTGCGCGTCAGCTTAGCCGCAGGTTTCACCGCAGGGACAACGCCCACGACAGGGAAAGTAAAACGCTCACGTAGTGCAGGAAGGGAAATCGTACTCGCCGTATTGCAGGCGATCACAACCAATGCGAGCTGATGGCGTAGTTGAACTGCGTTAACAATCTCAACCACGCGCTCGATAATAAACTGCTGTGATTTCTCACCATAAGGAAACGCTTCGTTATCGAATGCGTATATATAGTGAAGATCCGGCAAGAGCTGCCGGATTTCATCATAAACAGACAGCCCGCCTACGCCAGAATCGAAGACCAGAACCGTAGGACGGGATGGCAGGTTAGAAGGTATAGCTTCCTGTGAGATAGTATTCTCGCCCTGCCGTGCGGTAGCCATATGCCGTCTCATAATCTTTATCAAACAGGTTGGCGATTCTACCACGAACTGTCAGATGAGAGGTGATCGGATATGAAGCGGAAACATCAACCGTACTGTAGCTAGGTAGGCGGCGGGTATTTGCTGCATTATCAAACCGCTTACCTACATACTGGTAGCTCAGATTAAAATCGACGTCATACAGGTTCCAATCAACTTGGTACTTTGCTTGCTGCTTCGCACGACGGGCCAAAACCTTATCGTTTTCATCGTTACGGGCATCAAGATAGTCCAAAGTGATTTGATGATTCAGTACACCAGTCTCAAATGATCCCGTCCACTCCAGCCCCTTCATCGTTGCTGCATCAACGTTATAATAAGTCCCGGTATTTGTTGCAAAAGCATACTCATACGCGATCAGATTATCGATCTTATTAATATAACCCGACAAACGCCAACTTAATGGCCCGGTTAAACCTTCCAATCCAGCTTCCCATTGTTTCGACTCTTCAGGCTTTAGGTTTTCATTTGATTCAATATCGAAACGCTTCTGACCATACAACTGTCCCAAAGTGGGTGCCTGAAAGCCTGTCGCATAGGAGAGGGTTACTCTGTAATCGGGGAAGAATTCCCAGCCTGATGCAAGCTGCCAAGTACCATGCCTACCAAATTTCTCATTGTCATCACCGCGTACAGACCCTTCCAGAATAACAGCACCATATTGCTGTTGCGCGGTTAAATAGGCCCCTGAATTATCCTGCTTATAACGATTACTCTCGCGGTTCAGTGTATTAAAACTCACACCTTCTGAAGTTAACTTCTGCTGGCGCCAGTCAATGCCCGCACTGACCATACCATGGCTGAGCGCCAAGGTATTCCCCCACAGCACGTCATATTGGTCAATATCATCTTGAGAGTTATAAGCACCATAGCGCCCTTGAGTACTGAGATATTGGATTGAAGTATATTTCTGATAGCTAGCAATCAACTGAGAAGCATAATTTTCCTGGGAGAATCGCAACCCGCCACTATAGGTATGGTTGTAGCTCTGCTGTTCATTTTGAATAGGAAAACCAAAGTCTTGGGAAAGCGCATCATAGTCACTGTTGCTGCCATAACCGTAGCCACGGAAGAACCCAGAAATTGAATCATTAAACTGATGTTCAACACCTGCCCAGAATGCTTTATTGCGCCAGCCATCTTTATCTGAGTCTAACGCCTGATTAGATGAATCCGGATAAACATTGAATCCCCGAGTATCCTGATAAGCTCCAGCCAAAGAGACTCGAGTGCTATCACCAACCGACTGATGCAAGCTTCCACTATATTCCTGATAGCGGTTCGAACCAGCCCCTGCATTGAGTACTGTTTTATTTTCTGTTGTTTGCGTAATGATATTAACCACGCCACCAATAGCGTCGGCACCGTATACCGCCGAACGTGGGCCACGCATAAACTCAATACGCTGTACTAAAGCAATCGGAATAAGGTTGAAATCAGGATCGCCTGTAATGCCGTATTTAGCAATAGGGACACCATCAATGAGTACCAACGTATGACGTGCTTCCGAGCCCCGAATATACATTGATGCACTTTGTCCCAACCCACCAGTCTGAGAAATATTCACCCCTGGCAATCGACGCATAACTTCCAAAACATTCTTCGCTTGCCACCGATTGATGTCATCACGAGTGACCACGTCAATTGATGCCAGCACCGACGAAACCGGCTGTGCGAAACGATTTGCTGTAACTACCATATCGTCGGTATTTTTTTCCGATGACGAATTTGGAGATGAACTGTTTTCCTGCGCCCAGCCAGAAAATGCCGTGACAGAAAGCGCCGTCAGCAGCGAAATTTTTTTAATCATTGTTAAAGCATCCGAGAAATAATAAGGATGCCGCAGGCTCTGTTAATAGCACGCGATATGCAGAACCAATTGCGACGTATTCCGGCAGGTCTTCGGGCTTGGATGCCGTTGTGACCACAAACCGTCAATGACGGTAAGGGATACAACGAAAGCGATGACTTCCCATCTATAAAGACAGTGTCTGCATAATAATGCTATCGCCGGGGCTTTCCTTACCGCTGCGCGTCAGCTCCAGATTTACACTGGATTCCCTTTTGACTTGTGATACAAGGCCGGACGCTCATCCTACAATCGCGAATTGTGGAAGTCTAGACTTCTATATCACTACAGGATAATAACGTAACAAAACTGGACTTCCTGGCCGGATTCCCTACAATTCCCGGCCAATAACACCCTTTTAGACGCTGTTCAGACGAGAAAAACATGACGCCAGAAATCCTGCCCATCGAACAATACGACGACCAGCTTGCAGAGAAAACCGAGCGTCTGCGTGGCATGATGGCACCGTTCAATGCACCGGAGCCTGTCGTCTTCCGTTCTCCCGTCCGCCACTATCGGATGCGCGCCGAGTTCCGTATCTGGCACGAGGGTGACGAGCTTTACCACATCATGTTTGACCAGCAAACCAAGCAGCGTATCCGGGTCGATCGCTTTCCGGCAGCTAGCGAGTTAATCAACCGCCTGATGCCGGAACTGCTTGCCGCCATCCAGCCCGATTCCGTTCTGCGCCGTAAACTGTTCCAGATAGACTATCTATCCACCCTGAGCGGCGAAGTGATCGTTTCTCTGCTGTATCACCGCGCACTGGATGAGGAATGGCAGGAACATGCCCGTGCGCTGCGCGATAGCCTGACAGCGCAGGGGTTCCGTCTACAGTTAATTGGCCGCGCGACAAAAACCAAAATCTGCCTCGATCGCGATTATGTCGATGAATGCCTGCCGGTTGCAGGTCGGGATATGATTTACCGACAGGTAGAAAACAGCTTCACGCAGCCGAATGCCGCAATCAATATTCAAATGCTGGAGTGGGCGCTGGATGCGACGGCGGGATCGACAGGGGATTTGTTGGAACTGTATTGCGGCAACGGCAATTTTTCACTCGCGCTGGCAAGAAATTTCGAACGCGTGCTGGCGACTGAAATCGCCAAACCATCCGTTGCGGCGGCACAATATAATATCGCGGCGAATCAGATAGAGAACGTGCAGATTATCCGCATGGCGGCAGAAGAATTTACGCAGGCCATGCAGGGCGTGCGTCAGTTTAACCGCTTACAGGGTATCGATCTGACGAGCTACCAGTGCGAGACCATTTTTGTTGACCCGCCGCGCAGCGGACTGGATGACGAAACAGTGAAACTGGTGCAGGCGTATCCGCGCATTCTTTATATTTCCTGCAACCCAGAAACGCTGAGCAACAACCTGCAAACACTCTCGGAAACCCACGACATTCGCCGTCTGGCGCTGTTCGATCAATTCCCTTACACCCATCACATGGAGTGTGGCGTGTTGTTGGAAAAACGTCAGTAACGCATACAATCTGGCGGGTTACCCCGCCAGCATTACCCGCTACAGCGTCTCGCTCTCTTCTGCGGATACAGAATCCGTCTCTTTTCTGCGGCGCAGCTTCAGGCCAATCCAGAAAACCAACACCACGCACAGAATTGAAGGAATAAAGTTCGATCCAATGGCGGGATATTCAACGCGCACGATGGCGCTGTAAATCAATAATCCCAGCAGAAAACTGGCCGCCGCCAGCATCGGAATGCCTTCCGGCATACTGTGGTGCAAATAACGTTGATGCAGGCAGTAAATGGACAATACCAGCGCAATCAGGGGAAAAATCGAAAACGGAACAATGCTGCTAAACAAGGCGGCGAATGCGCCGTTTACGGATAAGCCCGCAATCAACGCCAGCACCAGCGTACCTTTTTCTTGATGAGGTTTGTCTGTCATGGTTTCTCCCTTCTCATGTTGGTATAGAGGATTTATGGCACGGTAAAGCTACTATCGTGTTCTTTTCTGTACCAGTAATAAGCGCCTTTGGCGATCATCCGCAGTTGCAGTACTAACCGCTCTTCCAGCTGTTTACGCTGTTCCAGAGAAACATCCAGAGCTTCCGCCCCCGCGCTGAAAACAATGGTCACCATCGCTTCCGACTGCGCTTCCGCGAAACTGCGGGGAATATGGTTTTCCACCTCAAGATAATCCGCCAGTTCAGCGATAAAATGCTGAATCTCCCGCGCTACCGCCGCACGGAATGCCGCCGACGTCCCTGAGCGCTCACGCAGCAAGAGCCGGAACGCATTAGGATTATTGCCGATAAATTCCATGAAGGTGGAAACCGACGTCCTGATGATGCTACCGGTTTTGGCGATACGCTGCCGAGCCTGTCGCATTAACTGGCGCAGCATCAGCCCGCTTTCGTCAACCATTGTCAGCCCCAGCTCATCCACGTCACGAAAATGACGATAGAAAGACGTCGGTGCGATACCCGCTTCGCGAGCAACTTCACGCAGGCTCAGGCTGGCAAAGCTGCGCTCAGCGCTTAACTGGCTAAATGCAGCTTCAATAAGGGAACGACGAGTCCGTTCTTTTTGTTGTGCTCTGACACCCATTATGCTGCCCAAATGATCTACTCCCCTTTCCAGAGGGGCACTATAGCAAACTTTATTGTCCGCAGAATGAGACAAAGTTTGCCATATTAAGATGTGAGAATCTGTTTCCATAGTAAAGGCAGGGATGATTGGGTTCTGCCGCAGTCAATGTTACAATGCACAATGTTACAGTCGCGTTATTAATTTGTATAAAAACAGGTTTAACCTACCATGACTCTACAACATCAATTCGATTACGATGCCATCGTTATTGGTTCCGGTCCCGGCGGTGAAGGTGCAGCAATGGGATTGGCTAAGCACGGTGCCAAAATTGCGGTGATTGAACGTCACTACAATGTCGGCGGCGGCTGTACCCACTGGGGTACGATTCCTTCTAAAGCCCTCCGCCACGCCGTCAGCCGCATTATCGAGTTCAATCAAAACCCCCTCTACAGTGACAACTCCCGCATTATCCGCTCCTCATTTTCCGACATCCTGCGCCACGCCGACAGCGTCATTGGTCAGCAAACCCGTATGCGACAAGGATTTTATGAGCGTAACCAGTGCGAGTTGTTTTCTGGTGAAGCCAGCTTCATCGATGCACATACGATTGCCGTTCACTACCCAGACAATACCCATGAAACGCTGACCGCCGCGAATATCATCATCGCGACCGGTTCACGTCCGTATCATCCGGCAGAAGTCGACTTCAACCACCCGCGCATTTATGACAGTGACTCGATTCTGCAACTCGACCACGAGCCTCAGCACGTCATTATTTACGGCGCGGGCGTTATTGGCTGTGAATATGCCTCTATCTTTCGCGGCCTGAGCGTGAAGGTCGATTTAATCAACACCCGCGATAGGCTGCTGGCCTTTCTCGATCAGGAAATGTCGGATGCCCTGTCCTACCATTTCTGGAACAACGGCGTGGTGATTCGCCACAACGAAGAGTTCGAGAGTATTGAAGGGTTGTCTGATGGCGTTATCGTTAATCTGAAGTCAGGCAAAAAGATGAAGGCGGACTGCCTGCTTTATGCCAACGGGCGCACGGGGAACACGGAAACGCTGGGGCTGGAGAATATCGGCCTGAGCACCGACAGCCGCGGCCAGCTCAAGGTCAACAGCATGTACCAGACGGCGCTGGCGCATATTTATGCCATCGGCGATGTCATTGGCTATCCTAGCCTGGCATCAGCAGCGTACGATCAGGGTCGACTCGCTGCACAGGCGATCATCAAAGGCGATGCCAGCGCGCATCTGATCGAAGATATCCCAACCGGCATTTATACCATCCCGGAAATCAGCTCCGTGGGGAAAACCGAGCAAGAGCTCACCGCGATGAAAGTGCCTTATGAAGTCGGGCGGGCGCAGTTCAAACATCTGGCACGGGCGCAGATTGTTGGGATGAATGTGGGGAGTTTGAAGATTCTGTTCCACCGTGAAACGAAACAGATTCTGGGTATTCACTGCTTTGGTGAGCGCGCCGCTGAGATTATCCACATCGGGCAGGCCATCATGGAACAGAAAGGTGAAGGCAATACTATCGAATATTTCGTTAATACCACCTTCAACTATCCAACCATGGCAGAAGCGTACCGTGTAGCCGCGCTGAACGGGCTTAACCGCTTATTTTGACAGGTTTTCCATATAGCCCTGCATATGCTCGCGGATGGTATCAGCAAGTTGCTCATAACGTCCGCGCAGCGGTGAACCGGGGCGATACACCAGCGCGATAGTGCGCTTGGGCTCCGGCTTATAGCACGGCAAATAGCAGACGCCGTCGCGTTCGCGCTCACGCGGAACAGACAACGACGGCAGAAGCGTAATACCGCTTCCGGCTGCGACCATGTTGCGCAGTGTCTCCAGGCTGGTCGCCCGGAAATGCGTATCTTCATCTGCCCCCGCCTGAAAACAGAAGCCCATGGCCTGATCGCGCAGGCAGTGGCCGTCTTCCAGCATCAGCAGTTTCTCACCCGCCAGATCGGACATTGCCACGCGTTCGCGGTTCGCCCAAGGGTGATCCTGATAAATGGCCAGCTTCATCGGCTCATCGAAGAGGGGAACTTCGATAAAGGCTTCGGACTCTTTCACCATCGCGAGAATGGCGCAGTCCAGTTTGCCGCTGTCCAACTGGGCCAGTAACTGATGGGTTTGCGCTTCATGCAGATACATTTCGAGTTTGGGGAACGTGCGATGCAGCATTGGAATGATTTGCGGCAGCAGATAAGGCCCCACAGTGGGGATCAGACCGATATGCAGCGGCCCGGACATGGTTTCACCCTGCTGGCTCGCCATCTCTTTTAATACTTTAACCTCGCGTAATACCGTTCGTGCCTGCTCAACCAGCAGCAGCCCGGCTTGCGTAAACAAGACCTTGCGGCTGGTTCGTTCCAGCAGCATCACGCCGAGTTCATCTTCCAGTTTACGAATCTGTCCACTGAGTGTTGGCTGACTCACATGGCAGGAATCTGCCGCACGCCGAAAGTGACGATGTTCTGCCAGCGCGACAAGATACTCTAAGTCCCGAATATTCATTATTATTCTCCTTATCATGATAGCTAACAGCGATAGATAGGATATCAATGAACGACAATCCCTATCAACATCCAAAATGAATAATATATCCCACCGAAGCGTATCTATTTATTTCTACAGGAATAAAACAATATTTTTACGATTTCGGTACTACTTGGGTATCTGCCAGACTCCAGCCACGCTATAACAAGCGGGCTAACATCTTCAATGTGATTTGGCAGTGACAGCATTTTGTGTGCGTCGGGCAACAATACCCTTGCGAACGATGTCTGGAAAGCTGACCAGCGGCAAAGCAAGGAAAGCATCGAAACTGGTGAAGAGAAAATAGGATTGAATATTCAGAGGGGGTAGTTAATAGGGGATAGTTAATCACGTCGCCGCGTGACCATCATACTGTGATGCGCCGTGCGAATAGGAATCTCATCCCTGAGACTCCTCCTTTTCAGAGCCGCAATAAGTGACGTTGAAAGGCATTCCAATACCGTTACTCTTCGTCACCGCGTTGCAGCCTCTTTCTTCCTGAAATCTTGCGTATCGCCTCAGCGTGCCACATCAGGGCGGACGCCCAGCGTATGGCAAATCGCATAGCTCAGCTCCGCGCGGTTCAGCGTATAGAAATGGAAATCTTTTACGCCTTCACGACTGAGAATTTTCACCATATCCATGGCGATAGACGCGCCCACCATTTTGCGGGTTTCTGGATCGTTATCCAGGCCGTCAAACATGGTCGTCATCCAATTCGGCACACGGACGTTGGTCATCGTGGCAAATTTTTGCAACTGCTTGAAGTTCGACACTGGCAGAATGCCCGGCACAATTTCTACATCGATGCCCGTTGCCACACAGCGGTCACGGAACCGCAGGTAGCTTTCTACGTCGAAAAAGAACTGTGTGATCGCGCGATTCGCGCCAGCATCAATCTTGTGTTTCAGGTTAATCAGGTCAGCCTGCGCGCTTTTCGCTTCAGGGTGTACTTCAGGATAGGCGGCAACCGAAATATCGAAATCACCGACCTCTTTCAGCAGGGAAACCAGATCCACCGCGTACATGTCCGGTTTGCCGCCTTCTGGAGGCAAGTCGCCACGCAGCGCGACAATATGGCGGATACCGCTCTCCCAGTAATCCTGAGCGATGTCACGCAACTGTTCGCGTGAAGCATCGATGCAGGTCAGGTGAGGTGCCGCTTCCAGACCAGTACGCTCTTTAATCGTTTTGATAATGCTGTGAGTACGGTCACGCTCGCCAGAATTCGCCCCGTAGGTCACGGAAACAAACTTGGGCTTCAGGCTGCTCAGTCGATCAATAGAGCTCCACAGGGTGTCTTCCATCTCGCTGGTACGCGGCGGGAAAAATTCGAATGACACATTAATGCGTCCCTGTAATTCCGCCAGACTTTGATTCAGCGCTTCCCGCTGGTTTGCGTGAAAAAAGCTCATACCTGCTACCCCGTTGACCGTGACTGTTATTATCATTCGCTACACGTCTATACGTTTAGACGGCTATATAGAAAATGACGTAATCCGCTTAAAGAGTCAACGTTTTTCAGCACGGCAAGCCGTGATGATTACTCACGCTAAATGAAGAAAGTTCATGATGGGTTTCCCGCAAAAGTGCTGTCTCTTCGTCACATTGTTATGTCAACGTAGAGACAGTTTCGTGTGCCATCGCGAGAATCTAGGAAACACGCCATCAGCCGCAGGGAAAATCGTGAAAATGTACGGTATGCCCTTCTTCCGTTGTCAGAAAAATGGCGTACTGCGGGGCTTCCAGGCTGACCTCAAATCCGGGAGCGAAGCGCAGCGCGGACTGGTGATTGGTGCCGCGTATCGTGGTGAACGATATACCTCGCCAGTTGCCGCTAGCAGGCCGATGCACGTGCCCCGCGGATATATGCCGCACATTGCCGAAACGGTGACACACTTGATACAGCGCGTCTGCTGCCTCGGGGGCTAATCGAACGTTATCCAGCGCCGGAAGCCCGATAGACATCGGGGGGTGATGCAAGAACAGGAACACATTCTTGCCTTCCGCAGCCTGAAGCTGTTGTTCAAGCCACGCCAGCCGCGCTGAACACAGCGTTCCGCCCACCTCACCAGCCTGCAACGAATCCAGCAGAATGACGCAATCATCTCCCACGGACGTCACGTTCTGCACAAACCCGTTTTCATCCGCCAGCGTCGGGAACTGGGCCAAAAACGTCTCCCGGTCGTCGTGATTCCCCATCGTTACACGCCAGGGAAGCTGGAGTTCAGCCAGCGCCGAGGCCAGAAACGCATAAGATGCCGCACTGCCGTCATCGGACAGATCGCCGGAGATGACCACCAGATCGGCATCGCGATGGTGTGCATTGATGTTGGCAATCGCCGCCTTCAACTGCTGTTCCGGGTCGCGGCCATGCAAATTGCCGCCTTGTGCGGTCAGATGGAGGTCGGAAAGTTGAATCAGTTTCATATTATCCTCGGTTTTCACTATCCACGTGTTATCGCCTGCCAGTACCGTTACGCCGACTGGCGGCGGATTAGCGGGGCAGCCACTTTCGCTCGACACGCGGGTTCTTGTACCTGAGACTGGCGTCGATCGAGCAACGCCAGCGCTTGTGCCGCCATCGTTGCGGGATCCTGACGAAATGTCGTCAACGCATAGGCATCCCACCCTGCGGCCGGAATATCATCAAACCCGATCACCATGAGATCCTGCGGAACAGCTAGTCCACACTGCTTTGCGCGATCGATCACGCCGAACGCCACTAAATCGTTAACGCAGAACACCGCATCTGGCCTGGCGACTTCGGGAAGCGAAAATAGCGTCTGCCCCACCGTCAACCCGTCGTCATAGTCCGTATCATCACCACGTACCACAACCACGGGCAGCCCTAACAAACGCGCTTCTTCACAAAACGCCTGTTCACGTTCGATGATATTGGGCGTTGCCGAAGCCGCTCCGGCCAGAGCCAGACGCGTTCTGCCCGATGAGGCAAACAGCCGCGCCGCCATACGCGCAGCGGTGTCATTATCAATGTGTACGCTGTCACACGCCGGTTCGTGCCGCCCGATAACAATCAGCGGCTGGCCGTTTAGCTGCGCCAGTTCGACGAATTCTTTTGGCGGCGAGCCGGAAAGTACAATCGTCGCTTCCGCACGGTGACCAAACAGAATCGAACGCGCGGCAGCCATCGCTTCCCGCACATGACCGGTATTGATGAGCACGGGAATCGAACCGCGTTGAATTAAGGCCTGCGACAGCTCTGCGACCAAATTGGCGCGAAACCCAACCTCGGGGTGCGTCACCACTAGCCCCACTAGACGGCTGCTGTTCGCCAGCAGACCACGGGCCAGATCGTTAACCTGATAGCCCAACTCCTGCGCCGCCGTCATGACTTTGGCATAGGTGGCAGCCGACACGCTGGCGCCGGGGGTAAAACTGCGGGACACCGCCGAGCGCGATACGCCAGCCCGACGAGCGACATCCTGTGCACTAACGTAGCCCTGTTTACCTGCCGTCATTTCCCTATCCTTGCCATTACGTCGGCTTTCAAAAAACGCTCCACCACCAGCATGAACAGCACAGAAGGAATCAGCAGCACCAGCGCGGTAATGGAAGCGATCTGATAGTTACCACCTGCCCCCGCGGTATAGAGCAGCAGCGGCATCATCTGCACGTCCGGTGCCCCCACGAAGTAGCTGCCGGTAAATTCATCTAGCGACTCGAGGAAAACGAAGATGGCCGATGCCATCAGCCCCGGCATAGCCAGCGGCAAGGTGATGCCGACAAACGCACGCCACGGCCCGGCACCAATTGAACGCGCCGCCTGCTCCATTTCACGCCCCACCGCCGAGAATGCCGCCGAGGCAATCCAGACCGCAAACACCAGCCCGTGAACCGTGTGAACGAGCACCACGCCCAGCAGCGTGCCGTTCAGCCCCCACTGATAAAACAGGCGGGCGATGTTGACGTACACCGTCAGATTCGGAAACGCCTGCGGGATCAGGAAGACCAGCAGTATCAATCCACGAGCAGGCAGCGGCAGACGCGCCAGCGCATATCCCGCCGGAATCGCCAGCGACAGCGAGGCCAGCACGGTGAACACCGCCACCATCACGCTATTCCCCAGCGCTTCCCAGGCCACCCCACGCGGTGAAAACACCCGCTTCCAGAAGGCGAAGCCCCAGTCATTAGGCAGCAGATGGGGATAGAACCATTTTTCCGCCACTGACCACAGCAGGAGGTTAGCCAATGGGCCAAAGATCAAGAAGATCAGCGTCCCCAGAATCAGCATTCTCGGGATCCACCACAGTACGTTCTTCATGCCTTCTCCCTCATGTTCAAGCGGAGATAAATCACGGCAAACAAGCCGGTCATCAGCAGGGAAATCACCCCCAACGCATTCGCCACGCCATAATCGCCGTAGGCGTTAATGCGGAAGGCAATATTGGCGGTTAGCATCGTCGGCGACTGGGCATTGATCATCATCGGTACGGACAGCACCGACATCATGGTGACGAAAGAGAGAATGAGTCCGGTGAGCAGCGTTTGCCCAACCTGAGGCACCACAATTTCACACAGGATACGCAAGCGCGATGCGCCTAAGTTACGGGCGGATTCGATCATCGTGCGATCCAGCGACGCCATCGCGCCCGCGACCAGCAGCGCCACAAACGGTGTCTGTTTCCAGACGAAGGCAAACACGATGCCGCGCCAGTCCAGCCAGTTGCTGGCGCTGGCCATATCGATAATGCCGAGCGTATCCAGTGCGCCATTCAGCCAGCCATTCTTGGCCAGAAACGTGCGTAAAATTTGCCCGGTCACGATAAACGGGATAAACAGCGGCCAGCGATAGACCCAACGCAGCAGCGCCACCATGCGCGGGCTTTCCCCCAGCGTCAGGTAACCGCCGATCATGACGGACAGCAGGCCAATCAACAGCGTTGAGAGGCTCACAATCAGTAAGGTAAACAGGATATCGGGCAGATACAGCGTTAATGCCGTGACAAAGTTATCAATGCCCACGCCATTCTGACTGACAAAAGCGCCCCCAACCGACAGCCCCAGCGGCGTGATAAAACAGACGGCCACCACCGCCAGTGCGGGTAGCACAAGCGCGATACCCGCCAGTCGGGAAGAGAATTGGGATACTTGCAACATGAATGTCTCCGCGCTCTGGCTTCATCCCGCCAGAGCGCATGTGGTACTAGGTGTGTATACCCTAAATAATTCGAGTTGCATGCAGGCGGCAACCGCACGAGTCCCCAGGTGCTTACTCAGGTAAGTGACTGGGGTGAGTAAGGGCAGCCAACGCACAAGCAGCTTGAAGTATGACGGGTATAATTACTTCGCCATCGCCTGCTCATAGGCGTTCAGAATCGCAGTGTGATAAGGCGCGATAGGGAACGTTTTTCCTTTGCTCGCCAGCTCATCAGGCGTCACATCCGTGAACAGACGCTGCCATACTGCGGGCTTCAACTCTGCCTGAACGTACTTGGCGTCGATCCCCGGATACCAGTTAAAGCGTTCAACAATCCCTTCAGCCTGCACTTTGGCGCTGGTTGCCAGTTCGACAAACTGTTTAGCCAGTTCGCGGTTCGGTGCCTGTGCGGGGATGACATAGTGCATCGGCTGCCCCGGCATACCGGGCGCAGGCAGCAGCAACTTGAAATTGTCCGGCAGCTGTCCGCTCGCTTTCCAGGAATAGAACATATCGACCCATACCGGCCCCATCGCGATTTCACCGCGGCTCAGCATGTCGAGCGTGCCAGCGTTGCCCGGCGTCAACGTCACGTTCTTGTTAAAGGCTTTCAGGCGCTCAAACGCCGGCTGCCATTTCTGCGCTTCCGCTTCGTCAAACGGCCCGTTCATCAGCTTCTGGGCATCGCCGCCGTAAGTATAAATCCAGCCCATGACGAAGCTGACGCCCGATGCGCCGCCCTTAATGCCGTTGTAGCCGAACATCTTCGGATTCGCAGCGGCCCACTGCTGGATTTCGTCATAGCTTTTAGGTGGATTCGCGACCATGCTGGGGTTATAGGCCAGCGCCGTCTGGCTACTGAACATCGGCATAACATAGCCTTTCACGTCCGTACCCATGGCTTTATCCGCTGCGGCCATGCTGACCAGCTTGCCGCTGGCGATATCATCGCGATATTTCAGCAGGTCGCCCTTTTGCACCATCGGGCCGACAAATTTCTCGTGCACAACCGCAACATCGGTGTCCCAGACTTTGGCACCGGCGGCCTGCTGTGCATTGAAGCGCTCAAGAATCTTCTGCGACCCCGCATCACCCGGTCCGGTGCCGACGGCACGTACTTTTACGCCGGGATGCTGCTTCTCAAACAGCGGCCCCAGATATTCATTGACATAGTCGACCATGTTTTGGTCACCCGCCGTCAACACCGTTAATTCCTGTGCCTGTACCGCCGCCAGCGGCGTACTCATCATCAGCGTTGCAGCAAAAATGCGTTTCATCTCATTTGTCTCCAATTCAGGATCAGGCCGTCAGGCCGGGAAGCGGGGAATAAAGTGAAGTGGTATCCGGTATCGCCGTCGAAGATGTTGCCTCTTCTGCCAGCGGGAAAAGAAACAGCGCCTCGGCAGGGATCTGCACCGCAACCCGCTGCCCGATGGCATAAGGGTGCGACGCATGAACCTGTATCCGCCAGGTGCCGCTGGAAATCGTATGTAGCCAGTATCCGCCGGGGTAGCTTTGGGACTGTACCGTGCCGTAGCGCATCAACATGCCGGGCTGGATAAGCGGGACGTCCGACGCATCGTAAAGGCGAGCGGCTTCCGCGCGAAAACGTGCTTCTATCGCGCCGGGCGGTAGCGACGTGTTCGCTGGCACCAGCGAATGACTCTCGGCATCACCGGGAATCATCAGAGTATCGCCGTCATAGCGCGCTTCCAGCACCAGCCGATTTTCCGCGCCCATAAACGCCGCGACAAACGAGCTGGCCGGATGGTGATACACCTCTTGCGGGCTGCCCGCCTGCATGATGCGACCCTGATTCAAAATCACGATGCGGTCCGCCATCACCATCGCTTCTTCGCGATCGTGTGTCACGTGGATTGCGGTCAATCCCAGCCGCTGTTGCAGCGCACGGATCTCATCACGCAGTTGCAAGCGGATGCGGGCGTCCAGATTGGAGAGCGGTTCATCCAGCAGCAGAATATCCGGCCGTACCGCCAGTGCGCGGCCCAAGGCAACCCGCTGGCGCTGTCCACCGGACAGTTCCGCAGGCTTACGAGCGCTCAGGCCCGTCAAACCGAGCATGGTTTCCAGTTCCGCCACACGGCTGGCAATCTCAGCACGCGGGACGCGGCGCAAACGCAGTCCGTAGGCAATATGCTGTGCCACTGTCATATGCGGCCACAGCGCATAGCTCTGAAACACCAGCGCCATTCCGCGTTTCTCTGGCGGCGCTTGCGTCATATCCTGTCCGTTAACGCGAATCGCCCCCGCACGCGGTGACGAGAACCCAGCGACCGTACGCAGTAGTGTCGTCTTGCCACACCCTGACGAACCGAGCAACGCCACGAATTCGCCCTGCGCAATCTCCAGATGGATATCGTTCAATACGGCGGTCGTGCCGTATCCAACATGTAGATGGTCGATGACAATGTGCGGGGCTGCCGCAGAGGAAGTTGTTTTTTGCACAGCTGTGCATTCCACGATAATCAAACAATGCGCTGATTGTGCGGTGACATCGTGTCAGTGGCGTGTTGTCACCGTGACATTTCAGTGACACGACTGACGAGGAAGATAGCGGCGAAATTTCTTAGCAAGAAGGGAAACGATGGAGTGGGTCTCTTGAGTATTGGCCATCTCCCCATACGCGGAGACGGCCAACGGTATGTCGCGCTTACAACAGGTTCTACAACAGCTGTGCCAGACGGTTTAGGTCAGACTGAAGCGCACCGGCGGTGACATCGCGCCCCGCGCCCGGCCCACGGATAACCAGCGGGTTATCCCGATACCAGCGGCTTTCAATCGCAAACACGTTATCACCCGGCAGTAGCGAGGCCAGCGGATGATCGGGGCGAACCGCTTCAACGCCAACGCGCGCTTTACCGTTGCTGTCAAAGCGTGCGACGTGACGCAGAACCAGACCCATTTCCTGTGCCGCTTCCAGACGACGCAGCATTTGCTCGTTCAGCGAATCGCCGTTCTCGAAGAAGTAATCGACAGAACCCTGCTCACAGCCCGGCGGCACCAGCGACTCAACCCGAACCTGACTCGGCTCGATGTCATAGCCCGCTTCACGCGCCAGAATCACCAGCTTACGCATGACGTCCTGACCAGAGAGGTCAACACGCGGATCCGGCTCAGTCAGTCCTTGCTGGCAAGCTTGATCGACCAGTTCGGTGAACGGCACGGTGCCGTCAAACTGCAAGAACAGCCAGGAAAGCGTGCCGGAGAAAATCCCGCTAATCGCCAGAATACTGTCGCCGCTTTCTCGCAGATCGCGCACCGCAAAGTTGACCGGCAACCCTGCGCCCACAGTCGCGTTATACAACCAGTGACGATCCGTTTTCGCGAACGCATCGCGGATCTGGCGATAGTTATTGCCGCCGGATGCACCCGCCAGTTTGTTAGCGCTGATGACGTGGAAACCATAGCTGGCGAAATCCAGATACAGGTCGGCGACCGACTCACTGGCGGTGACATCCAGCACCACCAAATCATCGAAGGGGTGCGCACGCATCCACAGGAACAGATCTTCGCCATCCCTTTCCTGCGCTTCACTTTCGAAGAAAGCCAACGCACGGCTGGCATCCAGTCCGTCATAGTTCAACAGGCTGCGCGTACTGTCCACCACGCCAGCCAGTACAAACTCAAAACCGGTGCGTGCAGACAGATTGCTCTGCTCACGCGCAAACAGCTCCAGCCAGCGTGAACCAATGTTTCCTTTGCCGAACAGCACCAGACCGATACGTTTTTCTGCCCGGAACAGCGAATGGTGCAGCCCGCGAATCAGATGCTCTGTCGGGCCGACACGCAGCACCGCCACCAGACTGATGCCATCATCGGCCTGGCGGACAAATTCAATCGGCTGATCTTTCAACTGCTGATAGAAGCGGTGGCTGTGTAGCGGGTTTTTACCCACGCCCGCGCCCACCATCGCGACCATCGCCAGACCGTCACGCTGATTGAGTTCAACGGGTAACGCGGCCTGTGCCAGCAGTTGCAGCGCGCTATCCACCACTTCGGAGGTGTAGCACAGTTGCAGCAGATTACGATCCTGATGAACACCGACTGCCAGCGGTTTCAGCTGCGCACGGTTCAGAAGCTGTTCGACTTCTTTTTGCAGCAGCACAAAATCGTGTTCAGAAGGAACCTGAACTTCAATCAGGCACACGTCATCATGGCTGGTGACAATTTTGGCACCCGTCCCCGAGGCCAGCACGCGTTCGATACGCGTCGACCCTTGTTCAGGCTGATAGCTGCAACGCAGTTGCAGGTCGATATCGCTGCCGGAAACGGGCTGTAAGGTACGCGTATGTAAGACCGGTGCCGCCAGACGTGCCAGTTCACTGGCTTCATCCAGTCGCAGCAGCGGCAGCAGGCAGGCATCTTTCACTTTGCGCGGGTCGGCGCTATACACCCCAGCGACGTCGCTCCAGATGGTCACGCGCTCAACGCCCGCCAGTGCACCAATTTGTGTGGCGGAATAGTCACTTCCGTTGCGTCCCAGCAGCACCGTTTCACCTGCATCATTGCGGCAGATAAAACCGGTTACCACTAAACGCTGACCTGCGTGTTGCGTCAGATATTGCTGCAACAGCGGCCAGGAACGTCCTTCATCCACCTGTGGCTGTGCGGCACGTTCCGCACAGAGAAAATCACGCGCATCCAGCCACGCTGCATTCATATCCAGATGGTTCAACACGGCAGACATCAGGCGAGCCGACCAAATTTCACCGTGCCCAACCACTTCGGCGTAGACGGCATCCGTTATCTTGCCATCCAGCAGCGCAGCCAAACGCTCCAGATCGCGGATAAACTGAGCGGTCAGCGTCTCTGCCTCTTGCGCAGGCAGCAGCCCGGCAATCAATTCACTGTGGTAGCGGCGTAATGCCTGCTGAACCTGATGCGCCGACAGACGATCGCTCTGGCTCAGTTTCAACCAGCTAATCAGCTGGTTTGTGGTACTGCCTGCGGCAGACACCACCATCAAATCACCGGGGTGGCTATACTCCGCCATAATACCGGCTACGCGCAGGTAACACTTCACATCGGCCAGACTGCTACCGCCAAACTTATGCAGCTGTCGGCCTGTTACCGATGGCGCTACTCCTAATGCACTCATTCTTACCTCTTGGCTGCGGCTTGAAACGCACGATCCAGATCGGCAACCAGATCATCGCCGTCTTCAATGCCGGTGGAAATACGCAGTAATGTTTCAGAGATACCCGCCGCAGCACGCGCTTCTGGCGCCATGCCGGCATGCGTCATCGTTGCCGCATGAGAGATGAGGCTTTCCACTCCGCCCAGCGATTCCGCCAGGGTGAACAGCTCCAGCGACGCCAGAAAACGGCGCAGCGTGTCTTCATCTCCATCCAGCTCAAAACTTAGCATAGCGCCAAAGCCAGATTGTTGACGGCGGGCAATATCATGGCCGGGATTGTTCGGCAGTGAAGGATGGTACAGCGCCTTCACCAACGGCTGCGTCTGTAAGAATTCAACCACTTGTTGCGCATTACGCTGCGCGGCCGCCATGCGCGGTGCCAGAGTACGCAGGCCACGTAGCAGCAGATAGCTGTCAAACGCTGCGCCCGTAACACCGATGTTGTTCGCCCACCAGGCCAGTTCAGTAATGGTATCGGCATCTTTGGCGATCACTGCACCCGCCACGACATCAGAGTGACCGTTCAGGTACTTGGTACATGAATGCACCACCAGATCGGCACCCAGCTCCAGCGGCTTCTGCAACGCCGGGCTCAGGAAGGTGTTATCCACCACGCTGACCGCGCCCGCTTCCCGCGCGGCCTGACAAATCGCGGCAATATCCACGACGCGCAGCAGCGGATTGCTCGGGCTTTCCACCAGCACCAGCTTCGGCTTTTCTGCCAACGCCGCGTTGAGCGCATCGGTATCACTTTGATCGACAAATTTGACGCGAAATGCGCCGCGCTTGCTCAGGCTGTCAAACAGACGATAGCTGCCGCCGTAGCAATCATGCGGTGCCACCAGCAGATCGCCGGGACGCAGGAACACCGTGCAAACCAGCATAATCGCCGACATTCCGCTGCTCGTCATTACCGCACCCGCACCGCCTTCCAGTTCGGCAAGCGCACGCTGCACAACATCACGCGTGGGGTTACCGCGACGCGAATAGTCATGTGCGCGTGGCTGGTTGAATCCGGTAAAGTTATACGTGCTGGAAAGGTGAATGGGTGGGACGACGCAGCCATACTGCTCATCATCATTTAACCCGCTGCGGACTGCGATCGTTGCCTGTTTACGCGTCATCGGCTCATTTCCTGGCTGGAGGCTGAAAAGATAGGAACTTAAGAGTAAACGCAGTTTTAATAGACGTCAACACATCTAGACATCTAAACTTCTTTGCGTATAGATTGAGCATAAGCATAATAACCGCTAGAATTGTGGCATTTCATGACAGATGCTGTCTTCATTAGATTAATTTTTAAGGTATCCCATGGCTGAGTGGAACGGCGAGTATGTCAGCCCTTACGCTGAACACGGTAAAAAAAGCGAGCAAGTCAAGAAGATAACAGTATCTATCCCATTGAAAGTACTAAAGATACTGACTGACGAACGCACGCGTCGTCAGGTGAACAACCTGCGCCATGCCACCAACAGCGAGCTGCTGTGCGAGGCGTTCCTGCACGCGTTCACGGGACAACCGTTACCGAATGACGAAGACCTGCGTAAAGAACGCAGCGATGAAATTCCTGAAGCCGCGAAAATCATCATGCGTGAAATGGGTATCGACCCGGATACGTGGGAATACTGATCGCGTTTGCGCTGTCAATTTTCTAGCTAACCCCGCCTTCTCCGGCGGGGTTTTGCTATGCAGTGCAACCCGCTCAACACACCACTCTTCATTAACCTCTAAAACCTCGAACTTCCACCGCTCGCGCTTCTTCCGATCGCTTCCTCTTCCACTCACATTGTGAATCGGGATTGCATTTAATTTGTTATGTTATAACATATCATTTTTGATCTATGACGGTGATATGCCCGCATCATGACAGAGCTTCTCTCCAGTAACCCCGTGCTGCTACAGCTTCACCATGTTTCCGTTGCCGACGCCAATCACGCGCCGAGGCTCAGTGATATTTCTCTGTCCATGCAGGCTGGCGAGCGTTTGGCGCTGGTTGGGCCCAACGGCAGCGGTAAATCCACGCTGCTACGCGTGTTAACCAGCGAGCTCGGCACAACGACGGGGCACATCTACCTAAATGGGCAACCGCTGAATACACTCAGCCGCCATGAGCGAGCAAAGCGCATCGCGATTTTGGCGCAGAACGATGCACCGGATCTGCGTCTGCGGGTCGCAGAGTACGTCGCCTTAGGGCGGATTCCCCACCACGGATTCAGCACACCTGCGTACGATCGCCAACTCATCGAAGAAGCGCTGGACGATACCGGCTTATTACCGCTGCGCCACCGCCTGCTGGGCACGCTCTCCGGTGGAGAACGTCAACGCGCGTCGCTGGCACGTGCGTTCGCGCAAACGCCGCAGCTCCTGCTGCTGGATGAACCCACTAACCACCTCGATCCGTTAGCACGTGCGCAGTTGCTGTCTCTCGTGCGGAAACGCGGTATTTCAACGCTGGCTGTGCTGCACGACCTGCCACTGATCACCCCCTTTGCCGACCGTGTCGCTGTTTTGCAGCAGGGAACGCTACTCCGCTGGGGAACACCTGCACACGCGCTGAGCGCCGACTGCGTGAAATCCGTATTTGGGATGGAGAGCTTTACGGTGCCACACCCGATAAACGGTTCGCCCATTCGCATCTTTGAAGCCCCTGAACTGCACTAAGGAACCATGATGAAAATAACGCTTCTGTCTGGACTGCTGGCATTGACGTCGTGCTGGGTACACGCCTCGGGTTTTCCCGTCACGGTGGATAGCTGTGGGCAACCGCTGACCTTCACCCAGCCGCCACAGCGAGCCGTTATTCATGACCTGAACATGACGGAAATGGCGTTTGCACTTGGGCTGCAAAAAAATATTGTCGGGCTGACGGGGATCACCGGCTGGTATAAAGCGCCTCCAGACTTTATCAAACAGCAGGGCACCATCCCCGAACTGGCAGCAAAATACCCGACGTTGGAAAACCTGCTGGCTGTACACCCGGATTTCTTCTTTGCAGGGTGGAACTACGGCATGAAAGTCGGTGGCGAAGTCACACCGCAAGCGCTGCAAAAATACGGCATTCAGACGCTGGTACTCAGCGAAAGCTGCGTTTTCACCGAACAGCAGAAACAGCGGCCGCGAGCCAGCATGGATCTGCTTTACGGCGATATGCTGAAACTGGGGAAAATCTTCGGTAAGCAGGAACAGGCTCAGGAACAGATTGACGGCTGGAAACAGCACATTGCCGAACTGCAAATCCGTATTGGCAATCAACCAAAGCAGACGGTTTTTCTGTATGACTCTGGCGACGATAAGCCGTTTACCAGCGGGAAATTCGCCATGCCAACTGCCATCATTGAGGCCGCGGGCGGCAAGAACGTAATGGACGATATGGAGACGAGCTGGGCTTCGACATCGTGGGAAAGCGTGGCGGCACGCGAGCCTGACTTTATCATTTTGCTGGATTACCAGACCGGCAACGGTGCAGATGCCTTAAGACGTTTTCTGGAATCACATCCGCTGATGAAATTTACCCCCGCCGTACAACAGCATCGCTATCTAAAGCTGCAATATGCAGAGCTCACGCCGGGACCCGCGAATATCGCTGCCGTTGATAAACTAGCGCACGCACTCTACCCGGATGCCTTTAAGTGAGCCCAACGTCTTCACGTTATGCAGTGACCTTCGTTATCGCGCTGCTGATACTGGCTGGGCTGATGCTGTTAAATATTGCGACAGGCAGCACGACGATCCCCCTTACGCAGGTCGCCAGCGTGTTGGGGCTATCGTCGGCAGACGTGTCACCGATGACGTCACGCATCATTCTGGAACTGCGTATTCCCCGCAGCCTGCTGGCAGCGCTGTGCGGCGCGGGGTTAGCGATGGTCGGGGCCTTTTTGCAAACGGCAACCCGCAACGATCTGGCCGACCCGTTTCTGTTTGGCCTGTCTGCTGGTGCCTCAGCGGGGGCAGTCGCCGTCATCACCCGCTTTGGTGAGCAACTCGGTGACTGGGCGCTGCCGATGGCGGCCTTCTGTGGCGGTATCTTATCGGCTGTCGCCGTGACCGTGCTGTTTCTGCTGCAACAGGCGCGGGGCGCAGAGCGTTTGATTATCTGCGGATTAGCGATCTCATTTCTGTTCGGCGCGCTGACAAATTATTTAGTGTTTTCCGGCGATCAACGGGCCGCCAGTTCGATTCTTTTCTGGTCGCTGGGTGGGTTGGGCCTTGCCCGTTGGGACACGTTGCCTTTTGCGGTGTTCAGCGTTCTGCTGCTATTCGGCCTTACCGCCCTACGCTGGCGCGCACTCGACGCTCTGCTGGCTGGCGGACAAACCGCGGCCTCAATGGGGGTTAATCTGTCTCGCGTACGGGTAGAAATTTTCATCTGCTGCGCGTTCGCCACGTCGCTGTTAGTCGCGCTGACCGGCGTGATTGGTTTTATCGGCCTGATGATTCCCCATCTGGCTCGCCCGTTGAGCGGCGTGCTACACAAGAAGCTTCTGCCGCTGACCGCCGTGCTGGGTGCGATACTGCTGTGCGGCGGCGATTGGCTCAGCCGGCAGCTACTGGCCCCTCAGGAATTGCCCATCGGGATTATTACCGCGGGGTTGGGCGGCATCTTCGTTCTGGGAATGCTGGTAAAACGTCAGCAGGGATGAAAGAGGTAGACTTAAAATAACTCCAATAACCCCCAAAATATTGCCAGATGGAGTTATTGGGGTTATCTAACTGGAAGGATTTACCGATAGGCACGGTAAAAAGCATCAGGAAACAGGCAGGAATATGATCATCGCTGACCCGAAGAGGCTGAATTATGTTTTATCCCATTGCAATTGAAGCAGGCGACGATACCCACGCATACGGTGTAACAGTGCCAGATCTACCGGGCTGTTTTTCTGCAGGCGATACGCTAGATGATGCCATCGCGAATGCTAAAGAGGCGATTACCGGACATATCGAACTGCTGATCGAGATGGGTCAGGATATTCCCGCCGTGTCATCAGTAGGCCAATTGGCAAAAAGCGCAGAATACGCTGGGTACACGTGGGCGGTTGTTGATATCGATGTGACGCGTTTAATGGGCGGTTCAGAAAAAATTAACGTTACACTGCCTAAGTCGCTGATTGACCGAATTGATCGGTGCGTGGCAAGTAATCCTGAATTTAAAAGCCGCTCAGGTTTTCTCGCGCAGGCAGCATTAGAGCGAATCTCGTCTTCACGATGAACAGCACTGACCCACCAGAAACAACAAAGGCACCTGTCGGTGCCTTTGCAGAAAGTTACTGTACCAATTGGCCAGTAGAACTTATTTTTTAGCGCCTGGAACGGAGAAACGCTTGTTGAAGCGGTCAACACGGCCACCAGTTGCAACATCACGTTGTTTGCCGGTGTAGAACGGGTGGCATTCGCCACAAACGTCCAGGTTCAGGTCACGACCCACGGTAGAATGGGTTTTGATCACGTTACCGCAAGAGCAAGTTACAGTAACTGCAGAATAATTCGGGTGAATACCTTTTTTCATGGGGAAACCTCAGTTAAGGCCGTGTCGCTATCCAGCCCTGTTCCGCCAGACACCACACGAAAGTTGTATAAGTAAGTTTCATTATGCAAACGGCGCGATGATTTTCGCGAACAGCATAATGGCGGCGGATCATACAGAATCCGCTACCCTGATGCAATCGCATCCACACATTATCCCTCGCAGCATGTACACTAGCGCCTTGCGTTATTTTCACCCCGCGTCGCGCATGATACAGACCGCTCGGTTATGTCATTGATCGCCACGCAAATCACGTCGACTATCACGGAGAAGTTATGTCTGTCGCTCAGGTCGCTTTGCCCGTGCCACTGGCACGTACATTCGATTATTTGCTACCCGCAGGAGGCATCGCTCCGCAGGTCGGCGCGCGCGTCAGCGTCTCCTTTGGTAATCGTAAAGCGATCGGCATTATTACCGCCCTGAGCGACACTAGCGAACTTCCGCTTGAGCAATTAAAACCCGTGCATGACGTGCTGGACGAACAGCCTCTGTTCCCACCCAGCCTGTGGCGCATTTTGCTGTGGGCCGTTGAGTATTACCACTATCCGATTGGCGAAGTGCTGTTCCACGCGCTGCCGATCCTACTGCGTCAGGGGAAACCCGCACACCGCGCGCCGCTCTGGCAGTGGTTTGCTACCGAACAGGGTCGAGCAACGCCGCTCAGCACGCTCAAACGCGCGGCAAAACAGCAGCAAGCGCTAGCGGCCTTACTTCAGTCGCCGCTTTATCGCCATCAGGTGAGCGAAATCGGGCTGACGGAAACGGCGTTGCAGGCGCTGCGCAGCAAAGGACTGTGCGAATTACAGGCCGCAGAGCAAACGCTCCACGACTGGCGTCAAAGCTTTAGTTTGGCGACCGACCGACTGCGTTTGAATACCGAACAGGCCACTGCCGTCGGCGCGATCCGCAGTGAAGATAATCACTTTGCCGCCTGGCTGCTCGCGGGTATCACCGGTTCGGGCAAAACCGAAGTCTATCTCAGCGTGCTGGAAAACGTGCTCGCGCAGGGCAAACAGGCGCTGGTATTAGTGCCGGAAATTGGCCTGACGCCGCAAACCATCGCCCGCTTTCGCGAACGGTTTAATGCACCGGTGGATGTGCTGCACTCGGCACTCAACGACAGCGAACGCCTTGCCGTCTGGCTACGTGCCCGCAGCGGTGAAGCCGCCATCGTCATCGGAACACGGTCGGCGTTATTTACTCCCTTTGCCCGTTTGGGGCTGATTGTGATTGATGAAGAACACGACAGTTCCTATAAACAGCAGGAAGGCTGGCGCTATCACGCCCGTGATTTGGCAGTCTTCCGCGCCAGAGAAGAAGATATTCCCATCGTCATGGGAACGGCGACGCCCGCGCTGGAAACGCTGTATAACGTCCAGATCGGCAAGTATCGACGCTTGAATCTGACCAAAAGAGCGGGCAATGCCGCGCTCGCCAAACAGCACGTCATCGATCTGAAAGGGCTGCCGCTGACGGCGGGGTTATCCCAGCCGCTGATTACCCGCATCCGCCACCATCTGACGAACGATAATCAGGTTATTTTGTTCCTCAATCGGCGCGGGTTCGCCCCCGTGGTGATGTGCCACGAGTGCGGCTGGATTGCCGAGTGTCAGCGCTGCGATCACTACTATACCTACCACCAGCATCAGAGGATGTTGCGTTGCCACCACTGCGACAGCCAGCGTCCGGTGCCACAACAGTGCCCCGGCTGCGGCTCAACGAATATGGTACCGGTCGGTCTGGGTACCGAGCAGTTGGAGCAAAGCCTTGCGCCGATCTTTCCCGATGTCCCGATCACCCGCATCGACCGTGACACCACCAGCCGTAAAGGAGCGCTTGAGCAACAGCTCTCGCAGGTCAGGCAAGGCGGCGCACGTCTTCTCATCGGCACACAGATGTTGGCGAAGGGGCATCATTTCCCTGACGTAACGCTGGTGGCTTTACTGGACGTGGACGGTTCGCTGTTCTCTGCCGACTTCCGTGCCGCCGAGCGTTTTGCGCAGCTCTATACTCAGGTGGCGGGTCGTGCAGGACGGGCGGGCAAGGCGGGCGAAGTGGCGCTGCAAACACACCACCCGGAACATCCACTATTACAAACGCTGCTGCAACAGGGCTACGATGCCTTTGCCAGCCAGGCGCTGACTGAACGGAAAAGCGTTTTTCTGCCGCCGTTTACCAGCCATATTCTCTTCCGCGCTGACGACCACGATAATCAGCAGGCCGCATTATTCCTCCAGCAGTTGCGTAATTTGCTGGAAGCGAGCCCACTGCGGGATGAATCACTCTGGCTGCTGGGCCCAGTCCCTGCGTTGCAACCCAAACGTGCGGGACGCTTCCGCTGGCAGCTTTTGCTACAGCACCCCTCCAGAGCGCTATTGCAGAAACTGGTCAGAACGTCGCTGACGCTAATCGGCACGCTGCCGCAGGCGCGTAAAGTGAAATGGATGCTGGATGTCGACCCCACGGACGGTTAGCGCGTCCTGTTAGATCATTTCGGTTTCTTGCCACTCATTTTTTGCGATCGGCGTCGAGAACACGATATTCATCACACTTTCTGTGCAAATTAAGCAACAAAACCTGCGTTCAATCTGTTATCACTGTCTGCGCAGGCCGTATGCTGAGGCCAGACCGTTTACTGAGGTCAGGTCGTGTTGAGGTATAGCGCCGTTCCACCGGCATACCGTTCCCGAAAAGCGTTACCCGTAATCATAGAAAGTCAGTAGACAGGGGCGTTCTGCTGACAGTCAGCGCCAGTTAACGCTGACGCAAGGAGAAAAGCGTTGAAGCAGAATAAAGGCGTCACCACGGCGACGATGAAAGACGTGGCGGATGAAGCGGGCGTTTCCACCGCGACCGTATCCCGAACGTTAATGAACCCAGAGAAAGTCTCTGCGACCACCCGCAGGAAGGTCGAGCAGGCTGTCATCGCCGTTGGCTATTCGCCTCACGCACTCAACAGGAATCTCAAGCGTAACGAATCGCGCACGATCCTGACGATCGTCCCGGATATCTGCGATCCCTATTTCTCCGAAATATTTCGCGGGATCGAGGAAACGGCAGCCGAACACGGCTATCTGGTGTTGATTGGCGATTGCGCTCACCAGCATCAGAAAGAAAAAACCTTCGTCGACCTGATTATTACCAAGCAGATCGATGGCATGCTGTTACTTGGCTCTAATCTGCCGTTTGACGCAGGCCAGGAAGAGCAGCGTAATCTGCCACCGATGGTGATGGCGAATGAGTTCTCGCCGGATCTGGCGCTGCCCACCGTGCATATCGATAACCTGACCGCCGCCTTTGAAGCCGTACACTATCTGCATCAGGCGGGTCACCAGCGCATCGCCTGCATTGCCGGCCCAGAGCACATGCACCTGAGCCAATATCGCCTCCAGGGATATATTCAGGCCCTGCGCCGCAACGGGATTCTCATCGATAACCAGTATATCTTTCGGGGCGATTTCACCTACGAAACTGGGATTAACGGCCTGATTGCACTGATGCAACATCCTCAGCCCCCCAGCGCGGTCTTCTGTCATAGCGACCTCATGGCGCTGGGCGTGCTGGCGCAGGCCAGAAAGATGGGGTTAGATATCCCGCGCGATCTCTCCGTTATCGGTTTCGATGATATCGAACAGGCGCGGTACAGCTGGCCGCCTCTGACTTCTGTCGCCCAGCCTCGTTATCAGATCGGACGCGAAGCAATGCTGCTACTCTTAGAGCAGTTGCAAGGTAACACGGTACAAAGCGGTTCCCGTCTGTTGTCCAGTGAGCTGGTCATACGCGACAGCGTCGCCGCACCGAATTACGCCCGTAACAGGCTTTAAGACTTCAGGTGCTGGTCAAATATTTGAGGGTTCAGTAACATGACCCCCTAATTATATTATTTACCTATCAATTCACAGCGAAACGACAGTGGCACAAAGAGACTACGTGAGCCGGGGACGTTCATCAGGGACGCGTCGGAAAACGACAAATAGCCGGAAAAAAGGCAAGGCTTCAGGTGCGTCCAAGACGATGATCGCACTCGCTGTTGCCGTTTTGGTCACCTTCGCGGGCGGTCTGTACTTTATCGCCCATAATAAACCGGACGATTCACCCGTCCTGCCGCATCAGAATGCGGGCAAAGGTAACGGGCTGCCACCCAAACCGGAAGAACGCTGGCGTTACATCAAAGAACTGGAAAACCGTCAGTTGGGCGTCACGACGCCAACGGAGCCTTCTGCGGGTGGCGAGATTCAGTCTCCGGTACAGTTGACGGATGAACAGCGCCAGCTGTTGGAACAGATGCAGTCAGATATGCGTCGTCAGCCAACGCAGCTTTCCGAGGTGCCGTATAACGACCAGACGCAGGTTCCGCGTTCTCAGGTGACGATCAAGCCGCCGACCCAATCGATGCAGCAGCCGCCTGTCGTGACAACGCAGCCCACCACGCGGGCGCCTGCGATCACGCAAACGACGCCTGTTGTTCCAAGACAAGAAGCACCAAAACAGGAAGCGCCGAAGCAGCAGCCGGTCAAACAGCCTGAAGCACCAAAAGCCGAGAAAACCCAGCGCTGGGCGATCCAATGTGGTTCCTTCAAAACCATGGATCCTGCCGAATCGGTCAGAGCACAGCTGGCGTTTGCCGGTATCGAAAGCCGCATCACCTCTAACGGCGGCTGGAACCGTATTATGCTTGGGCCTTATAACAACCGTGCTGCCGCAGATAGCATGATTCAACGTCTTAAGGGCGCGGGCGCATCAAACTGTATTCCTCTTGCCAGCGGGGGTTGAAAAACCCCACGCCTTCCCCCATCTATAACATCAATGTGCCCCGAATCATGCGGGGATCTTTTTCTTCAAACGGGGACTGACTCGTGACAACAATTGTAAGCGTACGCCGCAACGGCCAGGTGGTCATTGGCGGTGATGGACAAGCCACTCTGGGCAACACCGTGATGAAAGGCAATGTGCGTAAAGTACGTCGCCTCTACCATGACCGCGTCATCGCCGGTTTCGCAGGCGGCACGGCGGATGCCTTCACCCTTTTTGAGCTTTTTGAGCGCAAGCTGGAATTACACCAGGGTCATCTGGTGAAAGCTGCCGTCGAGCTGGCGAAAGACTGGCGTACCGACCGTATGCTACGCAAGCTGGAAGCCCTGTTAGCCGTTGCGGACGAAAATGCCTCGCTGATCATTACCGGTAATGGTGATGTCGTGCAGCCCGAAAACGATCTGATCGCGATTGGTTCTGGCGGTCCTTATGCACAGGCTGCCGCACGTGCTTTACTGGAAAACACCGAGCTGGGTGCGCGTGATATCGTCGAGAAATCTCTGGGGATTGCTGGCGACATCTGTATCTACACCAACCAGTTCCACACGATAGAAGAATTAGCCTCCAAGGCGTAAGGATCAACTATGTCTGAAATGACCCCGCGCGAGATAGTCAGCGAACTCGACAGCTATATCATCGGCCAGCATAAAGCGAAACGCGCCGTTTCCATCGCGCTGCGTAACCGCTGGCGTCGCATGCAGTTGGACGAAGCACTTCGTCATGAAGTGACGCCTAAAAATATTCTCATGATCGGCCCGACCGGCGTCGGTAAAACCGAAATCGCTCGTCGTCTGGCGAAGCTCGCCAATGCGCCGTTCATCAAAGTGGAAGCAACCAAATTCACCGAAGTGGGCTACGTAGGTAAAGAAGTTGACTCCATCATCCGCGATCTGACGGATTCCGCGATCAAAATGGTGCGCCTTCAGTCCATCGAAAAAAATCGCTTCCGTGCGGAAGAGATGGCGGAAGACCGCATTCTGGATGTACTGATTCCTCCAGCGAAAAACAACTGGGGACAGGCAGAAAGCACGCAGGAGCCTTCCGCTGCACGCCAGGCATTCCGTAAGAAACTGCGTGAAGGCCAGTTGGACGACAAAGAGATCGAGATCGATCTGGCTGCCGCTCCCGTTGGCGTAGAGATCATGGCGCCTCCGGGCATGGAAGAAATGACCAACCAGCTCCAGTCTATGTTCCAGAACCTGGCAGGACAGAAGCAGAAAGCCCGTAAGGTCAAAATCAAAGACGCCTTCAAGCTGCTGATAGAAGAAGAAGCCGCCAAGCTGGTGAACCCGGAAGAGCTGAAACAGCAGGCAATTGAAGCTGTTGAGCAGCACGGTATCGTGTTCATCGATGAGATCGACAAAATCTGTAAGCGTGGCGAAAGCTCTGGCCCAGATGTTTCCCGTGAAGGCGTTCAGCGCGACCTGCTGCCGCTGGTCGAAGGCTGCACCGTGTCCACCAAGCACGGTATGGTCAAAACCGACCACATCCTGTTTATCGCCTCCGGTGCGTTCCAGGTTGCCAGCCCGTCCGATCTGATTCCAGAATTGCAGGGGCGTCTGCCGATTCGCGTAGAGTTGCAGGCGCTGACCACGGAAGATTTCGAGCGTATCCTGACTGAACCGAGCGCCTCGCTGACCGAGCAGTACAAAGCGCTGATGGCGACGGAAGGCGTGAATATTTCGTTCACCGCCGATGGTATCCGCCGTATTGCCGAAGCCGCCTGGCAGGTCAACGAAAGCACCGAGAATATCGGCGCACGCCGTTTGCATACCGTGATGGAGCGTCTGATCGAGGACGTGTCATACGATGCCAGCGAAATGAACGGTCAAAGCGTTACCATTGACGCAGATTACGTACGTAATCATCTGGATGAATTAGTAGCAGATGAAGATCTGAGTCGATTTATCTTATAATCCGTTTTCGCGGATCGCACGATTAACGATAAAGTGGGAGGCGTTGGCCTCCCACTTTTGTTTCTGACGCCGCCATCACTGACTTTTCTTGTTTATAAACGGATGATTCACGCAATTGAATCGTCAATAAAAATTGAAGCACACCATGACCTTATCGACCCATAGCAGCAAAACCAAAGCCTGGCTGGATAGCCTGCGTCCAAAGACATTGCCATTAGCTTTTGCGTCCATCGTCACCGGCTCGGCGATCGCGAGCTGGCATAGCAGCTTTAAACCGGGCGTAGCATTACTGGCGTTGTTAACCGCCGGACTGCTGCAAATCCTTTCCAATCTGGCGAACGACTATGGGGATGCGATAAAAGGCAGCGATACCGAGGAACGCATCGGGCCGTTGCGCGGCATCCAGACCGGGGCAATTACGCTGTCGCAGTTGCGCAATGCGCTAATCGTGACCGTGGCGCTCACCATCATTTCCGGCGTAAGCCTGGTGATTCTGGCGTGTGAAAAGCCAGCGGATATCTTTGGTTTCCTGATTCTGGGGCTGCTGGCGATTTTCGCCGCCATTACCTATACCGTCGGTAACAAGCCCTACGGTTATATCGGACTCGGCGATATCTCAGTACTGATCTTTTTCGGCTGGCTCAGCGTCGCGGGATCGTATTACCTGCAAACCGGCCATTTCGACAGCATCGTGATGCTGCCAGCGACGGCCTGCGGTCTGTTGGCGACGGCGGTTCTGAACATCAACAACCTGCGCGATATCGACAACGATCGCATTAGCGGAAAGAACACGCTGGCAGTACGTCTTGGTGCGGAAAAAGCGCGCTTCTACCACACGATGCTGCTGTTGCTGGCACCGGTTTGTCTCGGTCTGTTTGCCACGTTTTATCTGCACAGTCTGGCGGGCTGGCTGTTTATTCTGGCGCTCCCGTTGCTGATTCAGCAGGCGCGCTATGTGCTGCGTGAAACCAGCGCATTCAGTATGCGGCCGATGCTGGAAAAAACGGTGAAAGGCGCACTGCTGACCAACATTCTGTTCGCCGTTGGCGTGATATTGAGTTAGTGCGGGTAAAGTGAGCGCGGGCGAAAAGTGGTGCGTATTTACTGATACGCATCAAGTTAACATTTGATGATTTTGCCAACAGCCGCCAGAAAGGGATATACTCATGATTCCGGCGGCAAACAGACGTTAATCCTATGAAATACGATACTTCCGAACTGTGCGATATCTACCACGAAGAGGTGAATGTTGTTGAGCCTCTGTTCTCTAATTTTGGCGGGCGTACTTCATTTGGTGGCAAAATCACCACGGTGAAATGTTTTGAGGATAATGGCCTGCTGTTCGATCTCCTTGAAGAGAACGGCCTTGGGCGCGTGCTTCTGGTTGATGGCGGCGGCTCCGTGCGTCGCGCGTTGATCAACGCGGAAATCGCCCGGCTGGCGACGCAAAACGAGTGGGAAGGCATTGTCGTTTATGGCGCGGTGCGTCAGGTTGACGATTTGGCTGAGCTGGATATTGGTATTCAGGCGATGGCAGCGATCCCGGTTGGTGCGGGTAGCGAAGGCATCGGCGAGAGCGATATCCGCGTCAACTTCGGTGGCGTCACGTTCTTCTCCGGTGACCATCTGTATGCCGATAACACCGGTATTATTTTGGCGGAAGACCCGCTGGATATTGAATAATATCGTTGAATTCCCGCGTTTTTATTGTGGTGACATCAGCACAAAAAAGGGCGATAGACGCCCTTTTTTATTTGGCTCAATCGATAAGCCGTTCCTTCGTCTGAGCCAGCAAGTCCTATTAGACTTCTTCCATTTTGCCTAACAGCGCGCGCAGGCGCTCTTGCCATACCACTTGCTCTTCTTTCAACTGCTCGTTCTCGCGCACCAGCGCTTCACGTGAACCAGCTGCCGCCTGCACATCCTGCGACAGCGCGTTGTTCTGCTCTTTCAGCTCTTCAATTTCCATTTGCAACAGCGTGATGGTATCAATCGCCTGCTGAACTTTCGCTTCCAGCTTTTCAAACACTTCAAATGACATTCTTCAAACCCCTTTTAATCGCAACAAGGCAAAGATCGGTTAACGCTGGCTTTCGGACTCTGTAACCAACACCCAACGGTGTCGCCATCCGCCCGTAAACATAATCCTGACCGCGGGACGGCTGGCAAGACAGACCATAGCGAAATTGTATGTAGCCAACCGCCACCTGTCTAGCGCACATCCCCCACTACGCGAGTGTGGCAGCTTTTCTTACGTAACACTATCAGTACAAACTGAAAAACAGGCAGTACAAACTGAAAAATGGGCAGCCGAAATGGAAAAATGAGCGGCGTAAACGGAAAACTACTCCTGTTCGCTTCCCCATTACTCCTATTGTGTTAATAAATTTAACCTGAGCGTTACTATCAACCGTGGACGAAAAACCACGGCGAGTCATTTTATAAGCGAATACGCTCATTTTCTTGACGCGCAACACACATTTCAATTTCGATATTTCTCGTTTTCGCGCATTAACGATAAATTCACATCATAAATACATTTAAAACAGAGGATGCCCCAACGGTATCCTTAGACCTACCACTCTGTACGTTACCCAGCAGGTAAAAAAATATGAGCCAAGCAGAACGTTCAACGCTAAAAGGCCAGTGTATCGCCGAATTCCTCGGCACTGGCCTGCTGATTTTCTTCGGTGTCGGCTGTGTCGCCGCCTTGAAACTGGCGGGAGCCAGCTTCGGACAGTGGGAAATCAGTATCATTTGGGGTCTGGGGGTTGCGATGGCAATCTACCTCACCGCCGCGATTTCCGGCGCTCACCTCAACCCGGCCGTTACTATCGCCCTGTGGCTGTTTGCCTGTTTCGATGGACGCAAGGTAGTGCCTTACATTCTGGCGCAGATTGCTGGGGCATTTTGTGCCGCCGCACTGGTCTACGGTCTGTATCACAGTCTGTTCGTGGATTTTGAACAAGCCAACAATATGGTGCGCGGCAGCACGGAAAGCCTGAGTTTAGCGGGCATTTTCTCAACCTATCCGAACCCACACATTTCCGTTATGCAGGCGCTGCTGGTTGAAACCGTCATCACCGCCATCCTGATGTGTCTGATTCTGGCGCTGACCGATGATGGCAACGGTATCCCACGCGGACCACTCGCTCCCCTGTTGATCGGTATTTTGATTGCCGTTATCGGTGCATCCATGGGGCCGCTGACTGGCTTCGCCCTTAACCCAGCGCGTGACTTTGGTCCTAAGTTGTTCGCTTTCCTAGCGGGCTGGGGCAACGTGGCCTTCACCGGCGCACGCGAAATTCCTTACTTCCTGGTTCCCATCTTCGGCCCGATTATCGGTGCCTGTCTGGGTGCCTTCGGCTATCGCGCACTGATTGGCCGCAATCTGCCATGTGATGTATGCGAACCCGAGGCAGAAACTACCACGCGTCGTGAAAGCCGTTAAACTTAACGCCACGACCATCCTATTTCACGGTTAATCATTACAGGATTGGATTTATGAACCCGGAAAAAAAATATATTGTCGCGCTCGACCAGGGCACAACCAGCTCCCGCGCCATCGTGCTGGATCACGATGCCAACATCGTTAGCGTTTCACAGCGTGAATTCACCCAGATCTATCCAAAAGCAGGCTGGGTAGAGCATGACCCGATGGAGATTTGGGCATCACAAAGCTCAACGCTGAACGAAGTGTTGGCGAAAGCCGACATCAGCGCGGATGAAGTCGCGGGCATTGGTATCACCAACCAGCGTGAAACCACCGTCGTATGGGAAAAAGAGAGCGGCAAGCCGATTTATAACGCCATCGTCTGGCAGTGTCGTCGTACCGCTGAAATTTGCGAAAAGCTGAAGAAAGACGGTCTGGAAGAGTACGTTCGCAACACCACCGGTCTGGTGGTCGATCCCTATTTCTCTGGCACCAAGGTGAAATGGATTCTGGATCACGTTGAAGGCTCTCGTGAACGCGCCAAACGCGGCGAACTGCTGTTTGGTACCATCGATACCTGGCTGATTTGGAAAATGACGCAAGGGCGTGTTCACGTCACGGATTACACTAACGCCTCCCGTACCATGCTGTTTAACATTCATACGTTGGAATGGGATGCCCGTATGCTGGAAGCGCTGGATATCCCACGCGAGATGCTGCCGGAAGTACGCGCGTCTTCAGAAGTCTACGGCCAGACCAACATTGGTGGTAAAGGTGGTACGCGTATTCCTATCGCTGGTATCGCAGGTGACCAGCAGGCAGCGCTGTACGGCCAGCTCTGCGTCCACCCTGGACAGGCGAAAAACACCTACGGCACGGGCTGCTTCCTGCTGATGAACACCGGTAAAGAAGCGGTGGCTGTCCAAACACGGCCTGCTGACCACCATCGCCTGCGGCCCACGCGGCGAAGTTAACTACGCGCTGGAAGGCTCGGTGTTCGTTGGCGGTGCCTCCATCCAATGGCTGCGTGACGAGCTGAAGCTGATCGGCGACTCAATGGACTCCGAGTACTTCGCGACGAAAGTAAAGGATTCTAACGGCGTTTATGTCGTCCCCGCCTTCACCGGTTTGGGCGCGCCTTACTGGGACCCATATGCCCGCGGCGCGATCTTCGGTCTGACCCGTGGCGTGAACGCTAACCACATCATTCGTGCAACGCTGGAATCCATTGCCTTCCAGACCCGCGATGTACTGGATGCCATGCAGGCAGACGCCGACACGCGCCTGAAAGCACTGCGTGTCGACGGCGGTGCGGTCGCCAACAACTTCCTGATGCAGTTTCAGTCCGATATTCTCGGTACGCGCGTGGAACGTCCGGAAGTGCGTGAATCCACCGCACTGGGTGCGGCTTTCCTGGCGGGCTTAGCGACGGGCTTCTGGAACGATCTGGATGAAGTGAAGAGTAAAGCCACGATAGAGCGTGAATTCCGCCCTAGCATCGAAACCGTAGAGCGTAACGTGCGCTACAGCGGCTGGCAGAAAGCCGTAGCTCGTGCTCGTAACTGGGAAGATCACGACGCGTAATCCGCCAACACATCTATCCACATCGGGCGCGCCTGTCGCGCCCGTTTTTTCCCTATCGCTCAACCGCCACTCTCCCCCGTTGTGATAAAATCCTCACCCACATCCTAATGTTGCTCGTTTAAGAACCGAGATACCGGGGCGACCACAGTGCGAGGTGTCCCTGCGGGAACCTCATCACCGTGTTTCCCCTAAATCCATGCTTAAGTGGCTAACATGAGGCCGCCCCTTTTCCCGATCGACAATAGACAGGTATTTATGAAACGTGAATTAGCCATTGAGTTCTCACGCGTCACCGAAGCAGCCGCGCTGGCAGGCTATAAGTGGTTAGGTCGTGGCGACAAGAATGCCGCCGACAATGCTGCCGTACAGGCGATGCGCATCATGCTGAATCAGGTCAATATCAACGGTCAAATTGTCATCGGCGAAGGGGAAATCGATGAAGCACCTATGTTGTTCATCGGCGAGCAGGTCGGTACAGGTCAGGGCGATGCCGTAGACATCGCTGTCGATCCGATTGAAGGCACGCGGATGACGGCAATGGGTCAGGCGAACGCGCTGGCCGTGCTGGCCGTTGGCGAAAAAGGCACGTTTTTGCACGCGCCAGACATGTACATGGAAAAGCTGATTGTTGGCCCCGAAGCAAAAGGCGCGATTGACCTCAACCTGCCGCTAGCGGACAACCTGCGTAATGTCGCACTGAAGCTGGGTAAACCGCTGAGCCAGTTAACGGTGACTATACTCGCTAAACCGCGCCACGATGCCTGTATCGCGGACATGCAGCAGTTGGGTGTGAAAGTGTTCGCGATTCCAGACGGTGACGTAGCAGCATCCATCCTCACCTGCATGCCAGACAGTGAAGTTGACGTGCTGTACGGCATCGGCGGCGCGCCAGAAGGCGTGATCTCAGCAGCCGTTATCCGCGCGCTTGATGGAGACATGCAAGGGCGTTTACTGGCACGTCATCAGGTCAAAGGTGATAGCGCTGAAAACCGCCGCATCGGTGAAGACGAGCTGGCACGCTGCCAACAAATGGGCATCGAAGCCGGTGGCGTCCTCAAGCTTGATGACATGGCGCGCAACGATAACGTGATTTTCTCTGCAACTGGCATCACCAAAGGTGATTTGCTGGACGGGATCGCGCGTAAAGGCAATATGGCAACGACCGAAACGCTGCTGATCCGCGGCAAATCCCGCACGATCCGCCGGATTAAATCGACGCACTATCTGGATCGTAAGGATCGTACGCTGCACGAGTTCCTGCTGTAGCTGACCACTGCACGACTGACTGATTGTTTCACAGTTGTTAATAAATGGCGTATCGTAGATGCCCGACTTACATGCAAAAATAGCAGCGTCTAATGCAAGCAACAGGAGCAGAAAAATATGGCTGAATGGGTGACAGGCAAGGTAGTTCAGGTAGAAAACTGGACAGAAAGTCTGTTTAGCATTCGAGTTCACGCGCCCACCGATGCATTCACTGCCGGGCAGTATGGCAAACTGGCGCTGGAGATTGATGGTGAGAAAGTGCAGCGCGCTTATTCCTACGTGAATGCGCCCAGCGATCCCACGCTTGAGTTCTATCTGGTGACGGTACCAGAAGGTAAGCTCAGCCCGCATCTGCATGCGTTGCAGCCCGGTTCAGACGTCCTGATCGTCAAAGAGGCTGCCGGCTTTTTCGTGCTGGAAGAAGTGCCTGATTGTGAAACGCTGTGGATGCTGGCAACAGGGACGGGCATCGGCCCTTATCTGTCGATTCTTCAGGAAGGTAAAGGGCTGGAGCGTTTTAAGAATATCGTGCTGGTTCACGCCGCCCGCTTCTCACGCGATCTGAGCTATCTGCCGCTGATGCAACAATTACAACAGCGCTATCACGGTCAACTACGTATTCAAACGGTTGTCAGTCGGGAAGAAGAAACAGGCTCGCTGACGGGCCGCATTCCCCAGCTGATCAGCAGCGGTACGCTGGAAGCCGCCGTAGGCCTGCCGATGGATGCAGCGACAAGCCACGTCATGCTGTGCGGCAACCCGCAGATGGTACGCGACACCCAGCTGTTGCTGAAAGAAGAGCGCCAAATGACCAAGCACCTGCGTCGCAGGCCCGGTCATATGACTGCCGAAAACTATTGGTAAACGGCAGTTCGTTGTTAATCAGCGGCGGAAACGAAACGGCTCCGCCGCTGCGCCAAAGCGGTTTTCCCCTTTTGTCCCCAGAAAAACGCCGCAGTCGAGCAGCGTCATCACGACAATCAGAATCGGCAAGAAGCGGCCAATGCCCCACTGCCAGATGGACGAGAACATTGTCCAATTACCCGAAGCCAACATCCACGCCACCACGAGCAGCAGCGCCCACCAGCCGCTCTTATTACGGTCGTGCAGCCGCTTCACCATGATCGCCGCCGTCGGCCACAGCAATACCACCAAACCAAATGCCGTCGATTGCGTATCCAGCCAGTTTTGGCCGGATAGCGTAAATAGCACCGCCATCAGCGCGACCCAAATAGCTATCCAAAGCCAGAAATCACGACGACCGACTCGGCCTTTAAACGAGAAGCACCATTGCTGTAATGTCATTAACGATAACGCCCTGAATTGTCGGCCTGCCTGGCCGAATTAATCTGTATTTTACGCTGGCTGATTTTACCTCAACCGAGACAGTTGCCCGCAATCTTTACGCGATTTTTGTCAGCCACGTGCGATTTCTCACAACGACGTACTATTTTTGACAACGACGTACAAATGCCGCTTTAATCAAACGTATTCTGCCGTTATCGGCCTGGACATCTTCTGAAGTGGCTGACCCGAATCCCTATGACACGAAAACGCATCGCTTCACTATTTGGTTTTATCATCGCTGGTGCTGTACCAGACTCACGCGGGTGCCGATCCGACGTTCCCGCCTAAACCCTCAGCCAATGCGCCGTATCTGTTGGCTGGTGCCCCTACTTTCGATCAAACCATCACGCAGTTCCGTTCTCGCTATAACCTGAGCAATCCGGCGCTGCCGATTGGTGAATTTCGGGTTGTCGACACCGGTAATATCACCAGCATATTGACCCGCGCCGCCAGCCGGATCAACGACCATCTCTATGCCTCAACCGCGCTGGAGAAAGGCACCGGGAAAATCAAAACGCTGCAAATTACCTGGCTGCCGCAACCGCAGAGCGAACAAGAAACCGCGGCGCGCCGTAAGCAGGCTATCGACTATATGGCTGCACTGGCACGCACGTTCGCACCGTCACTGACGGAAGAGCAGAGCGTGAAAAAAGTCACCGGACTGCTGGAAAAAGGCAAAGGACAGCGCTTTTATCAGCAAACGGAAGGGGCCTTACGTTATGTTGTTGCAGATGATGGTGAAAAAGGGCTAACTTTTGCTGTTGAACCGATTAAGCTAACGCTATCTGAACCGTGATCAACCCGGTAATTAATGACGAAAAACAGAGCCACGGTCACATTTCGTCTCTATACTGTGGGCAGGTCATATTGCCTGACGGCAGTAAAATTTATGCATTGGTTCATTAACACCTTGATTTATTAACATATTGATTCATTCGCGATTCCGGCTGGAGGAAAAAAGATGCGACATCCATTAGTTATGGGTAACTGGAAGCTGAACGGCAGCACTCACATGGTCAACGAACTGATCGCGGGCCTGCGTAAAGAGCTCAGCACCGTTGACGGCTGTGGCGTAGCGATTGCACCACCTGCTATCTACCTCGATCAAGCTAATCACCAACTGGCCGGCAGCCGCATTGCTCTGGGCGCACAGAATGTTGACGTGAATCTTTCTGGCGCTTTCACCGGTGAAACCTCTGCCGAAATGCTGAAAGATATCGGTGCGAAATACATCATCATCGGCCACTCTGAGCGCCGCACCTACCACAAAGAAAGCGATGAATTCATTGCGAAGAAATTTGGCGTGCTGAAAGACGCGGGCCTGATTCCGGTACTGTGCATTGGCGAAACTGAAGCAGAAAACGAAGCAGGCCAGACGGAAGCCGTCTGTGCGCGCCAACTGGACGCCGTGCTGAACACGCTGGGCGCGAAAGCGTTTGAGAACACCGTTATCGCTTACGAACCTGTATGGGCTATCGGTACCGGCAAATCTGCAACCCCAGCACAGGCTCAGGCTGTTCACAAATTCATCCGTGACCACATCGCCAAGCAAGATGCCGCTGTTGCTGAACAAGTGATCATCCAATACGGCGGTTCTGTGAATGCGGCGAATGCTGCAGAGCTGTTCACCCAGCCGGACATCGATGGCGCGCTGGTTGGCGGTGCATCACTGAAAGCTGATGCCTTTGCTGTCATCGTGAAAGCCGCAGCCGACGCTAAACGCGGCTAAGCTTTATCGAAAATGGGCGGACAACGGTCTGTCTAATCAAAAAGCCGGTTCACGCTATCGCGCCAACCGGCTTTTTTTATGACGGATATCCCTATCCGTCACCCTTCTTTTAAACCGTCAGTTAACGGCTCAACCGTTACTTCGCCGTAGGGATTTGCTGCGTAATGCAGTGAATATTTCCCCCGCCCAGCAGGATTTCCCGCGCAGGCACGCCGCTAATCAAGTAGCCAGGGAACATCTGTTGTAGCAGATCGCGTGCAACGTCATCCGTCTTCTCATCCAGCAGCGGGAAAATGATCTGCTGGTTGCTGATCAGGAAATTCACGTAAGACCCCGCCAGACGCGAGCCGGCAAGGCGTTCAACCGCATCGCCGCTGTCCACGCCCTGTGCTTCCTCTTTGGTTGCATACAGCGGGCCGGGGGCCGGCAGCTTCCAGATTTTCAGCTCACGCCCTTGCGCATCGCGCGCCGCCGACAGCACCTCATAGGCCGCGACGGAGCGTGCATACTGCGGATCGTTTTCATCATCCGTCCAGTGCAGTGCCACTTCACCGGGACGCACGAAACAGCACATGTTATCGATATGCCCGTCGGTTTCGTCGTTGTACACGCCCTCTTCCAGCCAGATAATCGTCGAGATGCTGAGGTAATCACGCATCAGCTGTTCGATTTCTGCCTTACTCAGGTACGGGTTACGGTTCGGATTGAGCAAGCATTCCGCCGTGGTCAGCAATGTGCCTTCACCATCGACATGGATCGAGCCACCTTCCAGAATCAGCGGCGCGGCATAACGTGCAGCCTGATGATAGTCCAGCACCTGTGCCGCGACTTTCTCATCCTGACGCCAGTCTTCATACAGACCGCCCAGCTCGCCGCCCCAGGCGTTGAACTGCCAGTCGATACCCCGACGCTCACCGGCCTGATTCAGCACGATGGTTGGACCGGTGTCGCGCATCCAGGCGTCATCGCTTTCCATTTCCACCAGCGTGACGTTCACCGGCATCACTTGTTGCGCATCCGCCATGTAGCGTGCAGGCACACCCATGATCACCGGCGTGTTCTGCGCGATAGCTTCCGCCACGCGCGCGAAGGTTTTCTGCGCCGGAACGCCCTGTTCGCGCCAGTTGTCGGTACGATACGGCCAAATCATCCACACGGCATCATGCGGTGCCCATTCGGCGGGCATCGCAAAACCATCCTGATGCGGCGTGGTGAGATGAGGAGTAGCTAGCTGTGACATCACTTATCTCCGAGTCTTGCCGTCAGAGGTAGCAATCGTGCCGTACATTTCCGGGCGACGGTCGCGGAACAAGCCCCATGACGCACGCTGTGCAGCAATGGCTTCTAAATCGAATTCATGCACCAGAATCGCTTCATCTGTCTTGTTGGCCTGTGCCAGCAACGCACCCGTCTGGTCAGCAATGAAGGATGAACCGTAGAACGTCATTTCCAGACCGTCGATGTATTTGCTGGCTTCCTTACCAATACGGTTAGAAGCGATTACTGGCACCAGATTCGCGGCAGCGTGACCTTGCTGAACGCGAGTCCAGTGCGGCTGGCTGTCGATGTCTGGGTAAGCCGGCTCGGAACCAATCGCGGTCGGATAGAAAATCAGCTCAGCACCCTGCAACGCCAGGCTGCGGGCGGTTTCCGGGAACCACTGATCCCAGCAAATGCCCACGCCGATTTTTGCGTAGCGCGTCTGCCAGACTTTAAAGCCGGTATCGCCCGGAATGAAGAATTGCTTCTCCTGATACGCCGGACCATTCGGAATATGCGTTTTGCGATAAACGTCCAGCACAGCGCCGTCCGCGTCAATCATCACCAGCGAGTTGTAATAGGCGTTATTGGCACGCTCAAAGAAGCTCAACGGCAACACCACGTTCAGCTCCGCCGCCAGTGCGGAAAAATGCTTAATCAGCGGGCTGGTTTCCAGCTCCTGCGCCAGCGCATAGTGCTCCGGGCTTTGATCGATACAGAAATACGGTGCGGCAAACAGTTCCTGAATCAGGATAACCTGTGCGCCTTTTGCATGCGCTTGTCGCACCAGTTTTTCGGCGTTTTCAATGTTCTTAGGCAGATCCCAGGAACACGCCATTTGTGTTGCGGCAACGGTAACTTTTTTCATGCGAAAACCTCAATAATAACGATATATACCCGCCCTTTCTCACCGGCAAGTATCGGCAATAAGTGTTTCTCTCGGTCACGATTATGCATCGGCGCTAACCAGCGCGGCCTTAACGAGTGTAGGCCAACACACCTGCGCATGCCCAATAGGAATATCCTGTTAAGGTATTGACCGAAAATGACATGCGCATTATGCCAGTTAATCACAGCACTTCACTATGCTGAAAATGCATGGATCTCGCGTGACGGGCAGAAAAGAAAAACCGCCGTTCCACGGCGGTTTCTATCGATGATTAAGATTGAGAGAAAGCGGTAGGCAGCAGCATCAGGCCGCAACGGTATCCGCCTGATGTAGCGCCTGACTGACCGCTTGCCGCTGTTCCAATAGCGTTGGGCTGGTGCGGTCGCGAGGATAGGGCAACGTCACAGGCAAAATTGCGCTAATCCGGCCGGGTCGGGGCGACATCACCACCACGCTATCCGCCAGAAAAACCGCCTCTTCCACATCGTGCGTCACCAGCAGAATCGTCAAATCCGTTTGCTGGCGTATCTCCGCCAGACGCACCTGCAACTGCTGCTTGGTCAACGCATCCAGCGCCCCAAAGGGTTCATCCAGCAAGAGAATACGCGGCGTCGACACCAGCCCACGGGCAATCGCCACGCGCTGTGCCATTCCGCCAGACAGCTGGTGCGGCCATGCGTCGGCAAAGCCTTCCAACCCCATCATTTGGAGATAGTGTGCAATACGGCGCGTCACTTCCGCAGGAGAAAGATCGAGGTTGAGCATACCGAGGCGAATGTTGTCCGTCACGGTGAGCCAAGGAAACAGGCGCGGCTCCTGAAACACCAAACTGACATCATCGGGAATACCGCGCACAGGCCGTTCACCAATCAGAATGCGCCCACGTTCCGTGGTATCAATCCCGGCCGCCAAACGCAACAGCGTCGATTTACCACAGCCGCTGGCACCAATGACCGCCACCAGTTCGCCAGCCTGCAACGACAGATCGATATCCTGTAACACCGTCAGCGACGCACCGTTGACGATAAAATGTTTAGTAATGTGCTGAAAATGCAGGGACATAGATTCTCCGTTAACGGTCACGCAAAGCGCCAGCGGGTCAGCCGCCGTTCAGATAAGGTAATCAATCGGGAAAACAGCGCGGCCACCGCGGCAATCAGCACCACGCCCGCCATGATGCGATCGGATTCAAGCAGCTGCTGTGCGCGAATCATCATGCCGCCCAATCCCTCTCCCGACGGCATGAAATACTCTGCGCCAATCGCGCCCGTCCACGCATGCATCAGCGCCAGCCGCAGGCCGGAAAACAGCGGCGGCAACACGCTGGGCAGTATCAGCGTGCGAAGCGTCTGCACCGGCGTCAGACGCAGAACCTGCGCCACTTCCAATAGCGCAGGCGGAAGCTGGGCGATCCCCTGACGGGTTGCCAGCATCACAGGAAAGAACGCAGCTACGGCGATAAACACAATTTTGGCGCTCTCCCCTAAACCAAACCAGGCGGTGATCAGCGGCAGCCAGGCAAATAGCGCCACGCAGCGCAGCGCGGACAACGCCGGATTAAACAGCCTGTCGGCGATGCGCCAGCCGCCGAGTAACGCACCGACCAGCACGCCGATCGCACTGCCCAGCACAAAGCCCTGTAGCGCACGCAGCAGGCTGGCATGGAGATCGGCCGACAGCCCGCCCTGAACCAGCCCCGTCCACAGCGCGTCGATCACGCTGCTCGGTGCGGGAAGAAAGGCCACGTTCACCCACTCGTGCACGCTACTCACCTGCCACAGCGCAACCAGTACCAATGGCGCTAACCAAGGCGTCAGCGACAGGGTTGGCAACGCAGTGCTCAGGCTATCGCGCCCCAGCACGGGCGCGGGCCAGTGAATCCAACGACGCTCCAGCTTCAGCAGCACGCGCTCCCCGGCAAACCCCAGTACTCCAATAATCAGAATGCAGACGAACACCAAATCCAGCATGAACAGTTGGCGACTCTGTACCAGCAGATAGCCCAGCCCTTCGCTGGATGCCAACAGCTCGACCGCGATCAAGGCAACCCATCCGGTAGAAAACGCCAGCCGAATGCCCGTCATCACATACGGCAGCATCGCAGGCAGAATCAGGTAACGCAGGAAGGCGGCAGGCGGTAAACGCAGGCTGCGCGCCATTTCATGCAGCTTTTGTGGCGTCTGTTGGATACCTGCGCAGGTATAAAGCGTCACTGGCACCGTTACCGATTTCACCAGCACCACCAGTTTCAGCGCCTCACCGATACCCAATGACAGCATCAAAAGCGGAATCCAGGCCAGCGTCGGGATCTGCGCGATAACAGTGAAGAGCGGCATAAACAGCGCATTCAGTCGGCGATTCAGGCCAAACAGACTGCCCAACACCAGACCCAGCACGATCCCGCCGCTAAAGCCAATCACCAGCCGTATCAGGCTGATGGGCAATTGATGAATCAGCTCTTCGGGGATAAAAGCCCGAGCGCTATCGATGACCGCCAGCGGCGAAGGCAGGATCTGTTCAGACATCCATCCGTGACGACTGGCAAGCCACCAGCCAGCGAGGACCAGCAGCGGCACGACTAATGAGATAACCAACGCGGAATATCCCGCCGACAGCGTGGCGATCAGCGAAACGTCAGGGGCGGAGCGTATCCGCAACGGGTATTTAGGCATCATGATCGTCGGTATCCGGCTACGTTATTTCTGCGTTAGCAGGGATAGACGCGTAACCCCCGCCTGCTCGACATCGGCCAGCAGCGCGGCGACAGCCCCGTAATTCACCTCTTTGTCCGCCTGCACCTGCACCACCAAGTCCGCATTACCCGCTTTAGCCTGTTGCAGGCGCGGCACCAGCTGTTCACGTGCCAGACTTTCTTTATTGATAAAGACGCGCTGCTCACCATCAATGCTAATCACCACCGGATCGGCGCGATCGGCCGGTGCCACCGCCGACGTTTTCGGCAGTTGAATCGGAATGGCATTGGTCAGCATCGGCGCGGTAACAATAAACACCACCAGCAGTACCAGCATGACATCCACGAGCGGCGTGATATTCATTTCACTCATGACGTCTTCATCATTACGCGAGGTAAACGCCATATCAGACCACCTCTCTCAGGTTCTTCACGGAGAAAGCAGCGGCCGATGGCTCCGCACTGGTAGGAAACGTGCTGACATGAAAATCGTGTGCCTGCATCACGCTGTAAACGTCATGGGCGAAGTCATCCATGTCCGCGACAGCCAGCTTGAGGCGACGTAAAAAGTAGTTGTAGATCAGCACCGCAGGAACTGCGACGGCAATCCCGATTCCGGTCGCAATCAGCGCGTTGCCAATCGGCCCTGCAACGGTGTCGAGACTGGCAGAACCAGAAAGCCCGATCTCCTGCAACGCCGCCATAATGCCCCAAACGGTGCCAAACAGGCCGATAAACGGCGACGTGCTGCCGATACTGGCCAGAACCGCCAGCCAGCTTTCCAGCGAACGGCGTTCACGCTGAATCTGCTGTTGCAGCGCACGCTCAACCCGATCGGGCAAATGAATATTCAGAGCAAGTTGCCCGCTGATCCGCTCTGGCGCTTTAACGGCGGCCAGCGCCAGATTGGCGAGGGAACCGGGCTGTTTTGCACTGGTTTCTGGCGTCTGGCTGACGTCATCCTGCTGCCAGAAGGCGGCACGAAAGCGTCGATCGCGCCGCTGCGCCCGCCCGTATTGGACGAATTTCAGTAGCCCCAGCCCCCAGGTAACGAGAGAAAACAGCAGCAGCAACAGAATCACTGCGCCTTCCGCAGAAAAGAGTTCAATGTGTCCGAGCGTCATAACCAATACCTCATGAATTTAGCGAAAAATCGACGGGAACAACCACCCAGCCGCTAACCGGCTGACTGCCGCGGCGCGCCGGAACGAAAGACCAGCGCCGCACCGTGTCTCTGGCGGCGTCGTCCAGCGACGGATAGCCGCTTGATTGATGGATACGAATGGTTTGCACCTTGCCATCAGCGCGCACCTGCACGTTCAACAGCACAGTGCCTTCATAACCACGGCTAATCGCCACGTCGGGATAAGACGGTGCGGGATTGTGCAGGTAGTCAGCATTCGCGAGCGGCGGCGTCAGCGGTGCATCAACGGGCTGCGCGACGGCCTTTTGCGCCACCGGAGCAGGCGTTATCGGGGCTGTTGCCGATGCGGCTTCCGCCTGAGGTTTCGGCATCGGCGCAGGCGGACTCTTTTTCACCGCTACCTTTTTCGGCACGGGTTCAGGCTTTTTCTCAGGCACTTTTTTCTCGGGCTCTTTTTTCTCAGGAGCTGGCGGCAACAGCGCGTTGTCATCCACCGGCTTGTCCACAGGAGGCGGAGCGAGCTCCGGCGGTGGTGTTATGACGTCAGGCTCAATAGGTTCAGGTTCGACAGGCTGGGCTTGCAGCACCGGTTCAGCAACCGCCGCAACCAGCTCGACGCTGACAGGCTGTGGCCGGGCAGGCACCGTAATGGGCGGTGTCGATGTACTGTTGAATAACGCCAGCACCGCCGCGTGCAATAGCAACGTCGCGATCACCGCCAGCCAGCGTTCCGGTCGGGACGACACCGTCGTATTCAGCGTCGGCAAGCGCGGCTGCACGACGCCGCTCACCCGGCTGGCGTGCGGAGTCGGCTCCGGTGAATAAGACCGGGATCCTGACGCCGCCCCCGCATAGAGTAATTCCGTCATGGTATGTGCTCCTGACCGTGTTTATTTATACCCGTCATACTTCACATTGCAGGCGTCATGGATAGATGACCTGAAATAGCATTGGAATAATTGATTCTTCTCGCGTGCTTAATAAAGTCAACGTATGTATCTGTATATCGATATTTATTTAATTGGAAAGATAATGGCATTCATCGTCTAACGACAAACTAAAGGGAATAAGTCCCGCTAGGCTAATGCATAGTTGGAATAGTTTTTTTTCGTTCGCTGCATAGTGATGAAATAAGCGATGAATGCTGATTTAGCTATTTACTAAAAATAATAATGCTTTTTTTGTATTAGTCAGTTTATTGCCAAGCCTTTAAATGTGGTTCTGCAACAAGATGACGCCGTGCTAAACCGGCGCAATAACAACATTGATATTCGCACACTCACATTCAAACACCTCATCACTGGCGGGCAAGAAATGACAACATCAGGACGAAAATGGTTAGTGACCGGCTTATTGGCAATGGGTATGGCCTGGTCAGGCATCGCATCGGCTATCACCGAAATTCGTATTGCCGCACCAGACATTGGCGCAGGCACAAAACCTAGCGGCGGCGGTCTGCTTGACGTCATCCATAGCCAGAAGCGGCTGGAGCGCGAGTTCAGCAAAGACGGGATCAGCGTCCGCTGGACATTCATCAAAGGCGCCGGCCCCGTCATCAACGAAGCGTTTGGCAACCATCAGGTTGACGTGGCCTATCTGGGCGATTTAGCCAGCATTATCGGCCGCTCTCGCGGTCTGGATACCCGCGTGATCGCCGTGGCATCACGCGGCATCAATCACTATCTGGCGGTAGCGAAAGGCTCCGGTATAGAGAAAATCCCCGACTTGAAAGGCAAACGTATTGGGATCTTTCGCGGAACAGCAGGCGAGCTGTCCTTCGTTAGCGCGCTCGATTCACAGGGCCTGAAGCCTTCTGACGTTAAGCTGATCAATCTCGATTTCGCGGCAGCCAGTGCGGCGTTAGCCGCTGGACAGATTGACGCTACCTGGGGCGGCAGCAATACGCTTTCGCTACGGGACAAAGGGCTGGCAGACATTCCGCTGTCGAGCCGTGATCTGGACGGCGCAGGCCAGCTCAGCGGCTTCCTGCTGGTGGATGAGAAATTTGCCAAAGGCAACGAGGATATTCTGCGGCGCTTAGTTAAAGTGCAGCGCGAAGCAGCAAACTGGGCCAGCGATGCTAAAAATAAAGATGAATTTATTCAACTCTTAGCCACCCAGTCAGGCTATCCGGAAAATATATTACGCGTTGAATGGGATACATTACCGCCATTATCTGAGCGTCTTTCACCCGAATTAGATACCGCCTACGTGGACAAATTAAAACGCGCGGTAAAACTGGCCTATGAATCACGCCTTATTCGACAGCCTTTTGATGTCGACAAATGGCTGGATGATTCTTATCTGAAAGCAACCCAGTAATTTATTTCCCCCAACAGATTATAGCCCACGTATTGCCGTGAATTTCACGGCAATCGGCAGCCTATTGACGATATTCGGAAGAAACTATGTATTTTAAAAGACACCAGCAGTATTTAAAAAAACATCAACCGTATTTTAAAAAACACCAGCGCAACATAACGTCCGGCATTTTAATGAGCTGCGTCTTAACGCTGCCCGCGATAGCGCGGGCAGCCGATCCGCAAATCACAACGAATAGCCCATCACAACAAGTAATACCCGGCACCGAGGCGGCAACCGCCGCTCCCGTCCAGTTGAAACGCGTGAAAGTTAACGCTCAGCGTGTGCCCGTTCAGCCGCCGACCACGCTGGCATCGGTGATCGATGGCAAAACGCTTGAAGAAGAACGGATATACCGCTTTGAAGAACTGTCGCAGCTGGTGACAGGGCTGGATGTCGATACCGTCGATGTGATGGATACCACCGTGACCATTCGCGGGATTGGCGACGGCGGCGAGAGCGGCACCAACATCGGTATGCCGGGCAGCGTGGGTCTGTTTGTCGATGGCGTTTACTTGTCCCGCCCCGGCGTCATCTCTAATGACTTGCTGGATATCGACAGCACCCGCGTGTTGAAAGGCCCGCAGGGCGCGGCCTACGGCTTCAATACCACCGGCGGCGCGATTGATATTCGCACCCGCAAGCCGACCTTCACGCCTGAATATTCACTGGAGCAATCGTTCGGACAGCGCGGCTATCTGCAATCCAAACTGATGGCGTCTGGGCCACTCAGCGACCACTGGGCGGGACGCATCAACCTGTCGCGCACAGAGCGCGGCGGCAACGTCACGAATATCGAAAACGGCCATAAGCTGGGAGGCAGTACCAATAATGGCGTGCGCGGTCAGCTGCTGTATCAACCGAATGACAGCTTTAGCCTCAGAATCACCGGTGACTACAGCGATTCTACCCAGCGCCCGGTCTCGGTGCTGGTAAGTGCAACTGACGATTTCCGCACCCGCGCGCAGCAAACTGGCCTCAAGGTCGTCGGTGGCCGTCAGGTCGCAATGGATGACGAGAATATTATTCGTGTTGCGCAAGGCGGTGGCTCGGTCGAGGCCAACTGGAAGCTGAAGAGCGGCTATAGCCTCAACTCCCTGTCATCACTGCGCTATTTCCGCGTGCTGCCCAGCACGGCGGATAACTGGAATATCCCGCTCTATCGCGACAGCGGCGCTGACGTACGCGATCGCGTCTGGTCGCAAAGTTTTTGGCTCGACTCGCCCAAAGGCAATACCTTCGATTATTCAGTGGGCGTCGATTATTGGGGAGAGAACCTCGATACCGAGGCGAACAGTCGCTACTACAACGACAACCGCGTGCGGACGTGGGTAGGAAATGGCTATCAGGGCATTAACGTGCAGCGTTTTGGCACGCTGGATGACACCGTCTATTCCGTCTATGGCCGCGGGACCTGGCATGCCGCCGATAAACTGGATGTCATTGTCGGTCTGCGTCAAACCTATGAGAAAAAAGAGGGGACATTCCAGCGTAAAAATCGCGCCACCTTTGACTCCGGCCCGCTCTCGCAAACCAACCATCTGCCCTCTGGATCCATCAGCCTGAACTGGTTCGCGGCACCGAATGTCACGCCTTACGTCACGCTAGGATACGGGGAAAAATCCGGCGGCCTGAACGTGTCCTCAGGTGCTGCAAGGCAGTTGGGGATTGATTCGCTGTACGTCGATCCCGAAAAAACCCGTTCGGCAGAGCTGGGGGTCAAAACCCACTGGCTACAGCGCAAAGTGGAATGGAATACCGCGCTGTTCTGGAGCGTCGTCGAAGATTTCCAGAACAACGCCTATGACGAAGAAACGGATACCAGCTATCTGATTAACGCCGGGAAATTCCGCTCACGCGGCGGCGAAACGCAGTTAACGCTGCGCCCCGTTGATGGCCTGAGCATCAGTCTGGCCGGTACCGTTCTGGATGCCCGCTACCTGAATTTCCCTAACGCCCGCTGCCCGGCAGAGATCTCCGCCACCTCGTGCGATATGTCTGGGAAGCGCGTCTTTAAATCCCCGACGCTGAGCTACAACACCCGCGTGCGTTATCAATGGGATACGCCAAATAACTTGCAAGCCTCGGTTTCCGGTCAATGGTCATGGCGGAGCTGGGCCTACGGCACGCTCGACGACTCCGAATCCAACCGCATTCCCTCTTACGGTGTCCTCAACCTGTCTAGCGGGCTGAGTGGCAAGCAAGGTGACAACCGCTGGAACGTGTCGCTGTGGGTGAAAAATGCACTGGATAAAAACTACTACCGCTCCGTCAGAGGCTCCAGCGCCACAACAGGCGTGATTGGCGAGCCGCGTATGGTCGGGATCTCAGTCGGCTACGATTTCAAGGGCTAACGTCATGGACAAGATGACTTACTCACGCCGACGCTTCCTGCGTGACAGCACTCTGCTGGCGCTATCGGCACCGTTCTGGAGATCTGCGCACGCCGCGCCGTCTGCCTCAGCCTCTGCCTACGCTGGCGAAGCGGCACCGCAGGTCAGCCTGCGCTGGTTGGACGGACAGCGCCCCCTCGCCTTCACCGGCGTGACCTGGGGCGTTCCCTGGCCGCAGGGGGCAGTGCGCAACGACAGTGGTTTCCAACTGCATGACACGCAGCAGCGCGCTTATGACCTGCAAAGCTGGCCGCTGGCTCGCTGGCCGGACGGCTCGATTAAATGGTCAGCACATGCGCTCGGCGGCGACACACCGCCGGAAGACGGGCTAACGCTGCGGCCGACAGCCAAAGCAGAGGAGCCATCGGGTGCCGGGATGGTCAGCGAACATGACCACGGCTGGACGGTGGATACCGGTCACATTCGCTGCGTGATTCCACGTTCTGGCCCCCGTCTGATCGAGGAAATCTGGCGGGATAATCGGCTGGCGTTAACCAACGGCAGGCTGGTGTTGCGCATGCAGCGAGGGGCGGAAACGGATAGCACGCTGACGCAGGATGCGTACCAGGGGGTGATCGAGACGGTTACGGTAGAGCAAAACGGGCCGCAGCGGACGGTGATTGCGCTACGCGGTACGCACCATGCGCAGCAGCAGGGGGTGACGCACATCCCCTTTATTATCCGGCTGTATAGCTACGCGAACACCGACTCACTGCGCGTCATACATACCCTGATCTATGACAACGATGACGATCTCCTCAGCCTGAAAGGACTTGGGCTGGCGTTCGACGTTCCGCTACAGGGAGAACTGCACGATCGCCACGTACGCTTCGTTTCGGATCAGGGCGGGCTCTTTCGTGAGGCGGTACGCGGCCTGAGTGGACTACGTCGCGATCCCGGCGCGGCCGTTATCGCGGCACAGTTAGCCGGGCAAGCCACGCCGCCGATAGCAGATTTTTCACCGGAGGTCGGGAAACGGCTGGATTATATTCCCACGTTTGGCAGCTACCGCCTGACGCAGCACCATCCCGACGGTTTCCAGATACACAAACGCACCGCTGCCGGACAGGGCTGGCTCCTTTCCGCCACCGGTGAACGGGCGGCGGGCGTCGGCTATCTGGGCACGCCGAAAGGTGGCGTGGCGTTCGGCCTGCGTAATTTCTGGCAGAGCTATCCGGCCTGTCTGGAAATTGACAATGCCCACACTGACACGGCGACCGTCACGCTCTGGCTGTGGTCGCCGTGGGCAGAACCGATGGATATGCGCTTTTACCATGACGGGCTGGGTCAGGATACCCATGACAAACAGCGCGAAGGGCTGGCGATCACCTACGAAGATTATGAGCCGGGCTTCGGCTCGGCGGTCGGCGTGGCACGCACCAGCGAACTGTTTATCGATGTGCTGCCCGCAACGCCAGATGCGGAAAATCTGGTGAATCGGGCGCGTCGTATGCAGCAACCGCCGCTGCTGGTGGCGGGCGCACAAAATCTGCACCACGCGCAGGCGTTTGGCCCACTGTGGGCACCAACTTCCGCCTCTTCTCCCTCTGCCACCACGCCCGGCCGCATCAGGCTGGAGAAACAGCTGGATGCGTATTTCGACGTCTATCAACAGGAAGTCGAACAGCGCAAATGGTACGGTTTTTGGGATTTCGGCGACGTGATGCACACCTATGACAGCGACCGTCATGTCTGGCGCTACGATGTGGGCGGCTACGCGTGGGATAACTCGGAACTCAGCACCGATCTGTGGCTCTGGTATTACTTCCTGCACAGCGGACGCGCCGAGGCGTTTCGCATGGCGGAAGCCATGACGCGCCACACGGGCGAGGTTGACGTACACCATCTGGGACGCTTTAGTCCGCTGGGGTCGCGGCACAATGTCCGTCACTGGGGCGACAGCGCTAAGCAGTTGCGTATTTCTACCGTCGCCAACCGCCGCTTTCTCTACTATCTCACCGCCGATGAGCGCATCGGTGAACTGATGGACGAACAGGTCGAGGCGCTGCGTACGCTCGGCACCGTGCTGCCCGGCCGCAAAATCGGACAGACATCGCCCGACGATCCGCATCACGTCAGCCTGAGTTTCGGGACGGACTGGGGCGCGGTAGCCGCCGCCTGGCTAACCGCCTGGGAGCGGCACGGCGATCCGACAATGCGCGCACGCCTGCTCACCAGTATGCAGACCATTGCCGCCCAACCGCACGGCTTTTTCACCGGTGGATCGGCCATTGACCCCGATACTGGCCGCGTCGTGCTGGCTCCACCGGATCAGGTGGAAATCTCACATCTGAGTGCGGTTTTTGGTCTGACGGAAATCTGTAGCGAACTGGTTGAGGCATTACCCGACCCCGCTTTTACGCGCGCGTGGCTCGACTACTGCCGGCTGTATAACGACCCCGTTGCACTAAGCGCAGCCGTGGGCAAGACGGTGAAAAAGCTCAATCTGGCTCAGGGACATGCCCGACTGACCGCCTTTGCCGCCCGACAGTTAAACGATCACACGCTGGCACAGCGCGCCTGGGCAGAGTTTACCGCTGGCAGCGGCGGCATCGCCCATCCGACTCTCGAACAGCGGCTCTTAACGCCTCCTATTGTGCTCTACCCCATCAATGAGCCGGTGATCGATTCCACAATTGATAAACATTCCGGCAGCACCGCAGCCGCCAACCTGGCGACCAACGCCGTCGCCCAGTGGGGATTAACGGCCATCGCCCTGCTGGCCTTGCTGGATGACATTCCCTCTTCTTAATGCCGCCACCCGGCGGCACGCTACAGGACATCACCATGACTGACCCAGGCTGTACTGAAAACACGCTCCTCCTGTCGCCGCAGGCAGACGGCACGCGTGACACTATCGATTCACCACACCGTTCCACTTTTCTCTGGTCCACGGATTCCGCTGGACAGCCGCTACGCTGGCAGGTGGAGCAGGAAGATCCTGAACGCACGGCGATCCAGACAACGCCAGAGCGTCTGACGCTAGAAAGCGCCGCAGGGCTGACAATCTGGCTGGATGCCCCGCTCTCGGGCACCTATCGCATCGCCTTCACGCGGGAAGTTCTGGTCGCAGATCGCCCTTACGACCGCGTATCCGACCTAAACCAGTTCTGGGCCGCACGCGACCTGCACCACCCGAACCTGTTTACCCGGTACGGCAAGCTCAACGAATATGACAGCCTGAATCTGTACTATGTCGGGATGGGCGGCAACTGGAACAGCACGACGCGCTTTCGCTATTACGACGGTCACGGCGAGCGCCTGCTGCTCGGTGAGTACACCGATGCCGCGCATCTGCTGCGCCCTAACCATCGCTATCGCATCGTGATTGAAGTGGATCGGCGGGAAACACGTTTTTGGGTCGATGATGTGCTCTATTTCCACGCCAGCTATTCGAATATGCCCGCTCCGGGGTATTTCGGCTTTCGGACGGTCTTTTCACGTCAGGAAATCAGCGAGTTCAGCATCACTCCGCTGTAAGCGCCACAGGTGCACCGTGCAGGTCGCTGTCGACCTGCACGAAGGTTTCAATCAGCTTGCGCGCCAGCAGCGACAGGCGGGCGTCAGCCAGATAGATAATGCCGTAGTGGGTATAAAATTCATCGGTGTTGTCGTCCAAACCGGCAATCTTCAACATGTGAATACCGTGCCGATCGGGCTCGTTGAAATGGTTAGTTGTCCCGATGGCATCCGAATGGCGCACCACGTCCAGCAGACTGTAACCATTCTCACATTCAATGCTGGTACGAATATCCAGCTTACCGCTCAGCTGTACCAGCGCGCGGTGCAGGTTGGGTGGGCGGATCGTTGCTGCCAGCGGATAGGAAAAGAACTGCTCGACGGAGATCTCTTCCTGCGCTGCCAATAGGTGCCCGCTGCGGCAGCAAAATCCCCAGCGGTGTTGGCTCAGCGGCTGTACCCGATAGCGGGTATCGAATTCAAAGTTGCGCATATCCGCCACGATGAAATCCAGCTCTTCAGCCATCAGCCGATGGCCCAGCGCCTGCCAGTTATCGACGCGAAAAACCATCCGAACCTTTGGGTAATGTCGCGAGAAAGCCCCGATCACCTGCGGCATAAGCCAGGCGGCGGGAGCCGGGCCGCAGCCAAAATTCACTTCGCCCGCCTCTTTCTCATTGAACTGCTGAATGTCGTTAAACAGATCGTGCGTCTGATTAATCAGGCGACGCGCGTGTTCCAGCACCACCAAGCCTTTCGGCGTCGGCTCCAACTGGTTCATGCGATCAATCAGACGCGTGCCGATGGTCTGCTCCAGCGACTGGATACTGCGGCTGAAGGCGGATTGGGAAAGCTTCATCGCCTGTGCTGCCGACGTAAAATTGCGATGCTCAATCAGGGCAATAAAGTGGCGCAGTTGGCGAAGATCGATATTCATAGCGGCAATCGGCGTGTCATCAAGACGGAAGGAATGGGCAGGCTAGCAGGTCTAGACGTGCAGAAAAAATAATAAAACCGATGTTTATATTCTCACCAGTTATATGCGTAGGCGCTGGCGTGATGGGAAGGTAAAGCTTGGGGGAAATACAGAGGATAGCGCCCCCACCATCTGGCGAGGGCATCAACGTTTGTCAGATCGATCAGAACAGTTTTTTCGCTGTCTCCAGCCAGTCGCCTTTGAAAGGACGCTTCATGTTCTCAATGGCATCAACGATGTCGTGGTGCACCATTTTTTCATTCTGGATACCGACACAGCGGCCGCCGTAGCCCTGCTGTAGCAGCTCAATAGAGTAGGCACCCATACGCGAGGCCAGAATACGGTCATAGGCAACCGGCGAGCCACCGCGCTGAATGTGGCCAAGCACGGTCGCACGGGTTTCGCGTCCCGTTTCTTTCTCAATGTATTTCGCCAGTTCGTCGACGTCGCACACCAGTTCGGTGATCGCCACAATCGCGTGTTTCTTGCCTTTTTCGATGCCCGCTTTGATTTCGCAGACCAGATCTTCCGGACTGAACGGCACTTCTGGCAGAACGATGAACTCACAGCCGCCGGCAATCGCCGCCGCCAGCGTCAGGTCGCCGCAGTGGCGTCCCATCACTTCAACAATGGAAATACGCTGGTGTGAAGAGGAGGTGTCGCGCAGGCGGTCAATCGCTTCCAGCACGGTTTCCAGCGCGGTAAAGTAACCGATGGTGTAGTCCGTACCCGCAACGTCATTATCGATCGTGCCGGGCAAGCCGATACAAGGGAAACCCATTTCGGTCAGGCGCTTGGCACCCATATAGGAACCGTCACCGCCGATGACGACCAGCGCATCCAGACCGCGTTTTTTCATGTTTTCTACGCAGACCTGACGCACCGCTTCATCACGGAACTGCGGGAAACGCGCGGAGCCCAGAAACGTGCCGCCACGGTTAATCACATCCGATACGCTGTAGCGATCCAACTGCTCCATGCGATCTTCGTACAAGCCCTGATAGCCATCATAAATACCGAAAATTTCCAGCCCTTCCGATAGCGCAGCGCGAACCACACCACGAATTGCGGCATTCATACCTGGTGCATCGCCACCGCTCGTCAACACTCCGATTCTTCTAATCATGACAACCTCTGGACTTGTAGATGTAATTTTGCAGGATTCTTCTATCGTAAATTCACCGCCGCCGTGAAACAGGCAGCAACGCCTTATGCTTTTATTAGCATATTATAACAAACACCCGAAGCTGAATTGATTCAGGTCAGGCTAAATTGTGCATAAATTTTCATGGCGTATCACGTTTTTAACATAAAATGCTGAAACCTGGCCGACTACGCCGTCAATCTGCCACGCTGATTTTCCGGCACAGCAGAAACCGGATCCTGATGGATAATAATATCGGCTCCCGGAAACTGTTCACGCAATGCCTGCTCCAGATCGTCTGCGATTTGATGCGCCTGAACCAGCGGCAGCGTGTCATCCATTTCCAAATGCAGTTGAATAAAGCGCGTTGGGCCGGAACGTCGGGTACGCAACGCATGTGCGCCGCGAATGCCCGGCCAGTTCACAATCACCTCGGCAATAGCGCGGTGCTCGTCTTCCGGCAGTGCGCGATCCAACAGCGACTGCACGGCGTCATACCCCATGCGTAACGCGCTATATAAAATATAGCCGCCAATACCCAATGCAAACAGGGAATCAGCGCGCGTAATGCCTTTCCAACTGAGCGCCAACGCCACCAGAATCGCGCCGTTCATCAACAGGTCGGACTGATAATGCAGCATATCCGCACGCACCGCCTGACTGTGCGTGCGCTTCACCACCCAGCGCTGGAACGACACCAGCAGCAGCGTAGCCACCAGCGCAATGAACGTCACCCACATGCCCACTTCCGGCGCGTGCAACGTCTGTGGCTCCAGCGAGTGTTGCAGCCCCGTCAGGATCAGGAATAGCGCCGAGCCGGAGATAAACATGCTCTGCGCCAGCGCAGCCAGCGATTCCGCCTTACCGTGGCCGAAGGCGTGTTCCGTATCTGCCGGCTGCAACGAGTAGCGCACCACCAGCAGGTTCACCAGCGACGCGGCGATATCCACCAGCGAATCAACCAACGATGCCAACAGGCTCACTGAGCCAGTGTGCCACCAGGCAAACACCTTCATTATGAACAGCACCAGCGCCACGGCCGTTGCGCTCACGGCTGCCAGCGTTACCAGACGCGCATAGTGTGGATTCATCATGCCCTCACGTAAAACGGATGCCCTTACAGAAAACGGAGACCTTGACGGAAAAAAGAGTCGCTTGTATTCAGTTCGCCAATGACGTTTTTAACACACGGGAATAGCGGACAAACGTAAAAATACAGCACACGGTTGCCAGTATCGCCATCGCCGCGCCAATGAAACCGATGTCGGGCAGACCAAGATGGACAATCACCTGATTGCCCAGCAGCGCACCGCCGCCGATCCCAATGTTATAAATTCCTGAGTAGAGCGCCATCGCCACGTCGGTGGCATCCGACGCCAGCGTCAGCACCTTAACCTGCATCCCCAGACTCAGCGCCATAATGGCGATCCCCCAGACGACACACAGCGTCGACAGGCTCCAGCCGCTGAATGACAAAGGCAGCAATAGCAGTAAACACAGCGCCAGAAACGCGAATGAGACAATCAGAAAGCCCGCCGGGTACTTGCTGCTGTAGCGGCTGAACAGCATGCTGCCAATGATGCCGGCACCGCCAAAAATCAGCAGCAAGATGGTGGTGAAGTTTTCACTCAACAACGCCACTTTCTGGATAAACGGTTCGATATAACTGTAGGCGGTAAAGTGCGCGGTTACGATCATCACGGTCAGGCCGTACACGCACAGCAATGCCGGACGTTTAAGCAGAAGAGGCAAACTCTTCAACGAACCGGAATTACTGCTCGGCAGCACAGGCAGCAGTTTCATCAGACCCAGCATAATCCCCGCGGCGAGCAGACCAATGAGGACGAACGTCACACGCCAGCCCAGATACTGCCCGACTACACGCCCCAGCGGTAACCCCAGCACCAGCGCCAACGCCGTACCGGTCGCCAACAAGCTTAATGCCTGCGCCTTTTTATCCGCCGGTGCCAGACGCACCACCAGCGATGCCGTAATCGACCAGAATACCGCGTGAGCCAGCGCCACGCCGATACGGGCGATCACCAACACCCAATAGTTCCAGGCCAGACCGGACAACACATTGCTGACGGCGAACAGGATAAAGATTTTGATCAGCAGGCTGCGTCGCTCCATATCGCTGGACATCAGCATGCAGGGCAGCGACATCAGCCCGACCACCCAAGCATAGATCGTAATGATCAGCCCGACCTGCGCGGCGCTCATGGAAAAGCTGGCGGCGATGTCTGACAGGAGCGCAACGGGGGCAAATTCAGCGGTGTTAAAAATGAAGGCCGCCAGAGAAAGACTGACGACGCGTAACCAGGCGGTCGAACGGGAAGAACGGGTCATGGTATTGATATCAAAAGTTAAAATAAAAGAATGCGCCCCCTGTCGTGGCAGAGGCTAACGCGATGAAGCAATGGTACAGGGAAAGTATGACATCGCCGTGTAATCGGCGAGTGGCCAAGGGTATTTCAGCGTGCTTTTATGAGGATGTCAGCCAAAAGCCTGAAGACAGGTAAGGGAACATTCATGAGCATCATTTTTGGTGCTCATATTCTACGCTTTACCACTCCCTTACGCTGTCTTTTTTCGTGCTCTTCTTAACTCAGCCTTTATCCTGTTCTCTGTCAGGAAAAGGCGCTACGCAGATGGCACTTGGCGTAGCACAACCGGTAACCCGTTTTGAAAACGCTGCAGCCTGTCGCAAAGAAAGACGATCCGCAGCAGGCTATCCACTTCCGGCTGGGGCTGCGCTAAATAGTGCGACAACGCGTTTTCAACGAGCGTTAAACCCAGTTCATTGGCCGTTTTCATGCTGTGTTGCAGCTGCTCTCTTTGCGTTGAGGTTAAGTGCCGACGTCCGGTGCAGGCCTGCGCGTCCAGCACATCAAGAATCGGGCGACAAACCCGCTGTGCCAGCGTGGGCAAGGGACGCTGCACCGTTTGACGCTGCTTTCTCTCCGCAAACATCGCTTGAATATGGCTAATAAAACTGGGCACGGTTTTCTTGGTCTTGATGGTCTGAAAATCCAAACAAAACGCGGTCACCGCGCTGCCATCGCTTACCAGAAGAGAATAGGGATGGAGGTCAATGTCATTCCCACGGCGACGGGGCTGAACCAGCACCGCCACAATCGCCCACTTTTGCTGAGTCGCCTGTTTGAGCCTGTCTATGCGCTGATGCTGCGTTTTTTCCCAGTTTAGGCTCAGATACAGCGCATTATCCGCGTCATCAAAGACCGGCCAGACCACGCGCTGCTCCACCTCATTCCAGACAACGGATTCATAACGGTTCACATGCAGCAGCAGAGGCTGTGGGTAATCCTGATTCTCTTGCTCAAAATAGTGAAACAGCTGCGACCAGTCGGCAATGCCGCACGTCGATTTACACTGCACATAGGCGGCGGTAGGCCACGGCGTGCCCTCAAGGTTCGCGTAGCTGTCACCCCCTGCGGCCAATTTCCCGTCGTCAGAAAAACGCGGGTGGTGCAGCGTAAAGGGAGCGCGCATGATGTGTTCGCCCAGCTGTTTCCACATGGCCTGACCCTGCCACACGCCCTGCTGGCTAAACGTCACATCATGGTAATCGGCGCGCGCTTGCGTGCAGTGCAGTAATTGCTGATTCTCACTATCCCAAAACGAAAAGGTGGCACCACGCGCACCGCCTTCGGTGACCCACCACTGCGCGCCCAATGGTACAAGCGATAAGGCTTCAGGCTGTTGTTGATACTGCCGCCGCACCTGCCCGCGCAGGTGTAGCAAGCGCTCAGGCGTCGCCTGCTCAAGCTGGTATAAATAGGCCGACAGACGGGCAATGAACAGCAGCACGTCACGCTCTTCCAGACTGTAATGCCTGTCTGCTAATAGGCTGACCTGCCCGCTCACGTTGCGCAGATAACCCGCCAGCCGGGGCAATCCTTCCGCACGCGCGGACATATTCAGCAAATGAAGCTGTCGCGCACTGCTTTTACTGATATGCGACAGCCCCTGGTTCAGGATGTCCTGAATAAACGTGTGAAGCGTAGCAATCAGCGCGCGCTCATCGGCATGTAGCGCCCGCACCTGCGTTTCCTGAGCCAGACAATCCTCGGACCACGGCCAGACGCGCTGATTGGCTTCAAAGAGGCAGGCAATGGCAGCAAGATGCAAGGCTGGCTGCTTATCCCGTAAGAAATCCGACAACATGCCAGCAAACCCCGCCCCAGCCAGATAGATAACGGGACTTTCCAGCGTCGGCAGGTGAATTTTAAGCTGGTTGGGCAGTGATTCCGTCCTCACCGATTCTTCCGCCCACATCTGAACAAATCGCGCGGCATGCCGCGTTTGCCCTTTGCCGACCTGCTTCATTAACGCCTCAGGATCAAGCTGTAAGATCTCGGCAAGCACGTCTATCGATGGTGCGGTGGTTTCCTCAGAGAGAGGCGAGGCCTGCTCCGCACCGCCTTCAGCATGGGCTTGTAACCACAGCACCGCCGCCAAAATGTGCTTACAGCAGCCCGACGCTGGGCAATCGCACCGCGCGGTTTGTATCCCCTGCGCATTCAGCACCACCTGCTGACCATCGCTGACAAAATGCCCTTCTTGCCCGGCGTCGGTCACCAACGCTACCTTATCGCCAGCCAGATCTTTTTTGGCTCGGCGCAATAAACCGACATTCGCAAAAACGCCCAGCGCATCGTCATCATAATTCAGGTAGAGGGATTGCCAGCTCATCGCATCACCTCCGCCAGCCACTGCGCAAAATGCTCCGGCGTCAGCGCCGCAACGTGCATGCCGCGATCGGCCAGCTTTTGCCCGATTGCGGTGTCGTATACCGGCTGTGCGGCATCATCAAGCGCCGCAAGCCCTAACAGCGTGATCTGCTGACTGTGCATGCGCTGTACGCAGCTGAGCAGGCGATTCAGCGCGCCGCCTTCTTCAAAATCGCTGATTAGCGTCACAATGGTGCGCTTCGGATTTTGTACTCGCTGTTCGCAGTACTGCATGGCCTTCGCAATGTTCGTCCCGCCCCCCAGTTGCACTGTCATCAGCACTTCAACCGGATCGTGGGCAAGATGCGATAAATCAACCACCTGTGTATCAAATACAATCAATGAAACCCGTACCGCCGGCAACGCCGCCAGAATGCTGGCGCAGACCGCCGCGTACATCACCGAACTGGACATCGAAGCACTTTGGTCGACGCACAAAATGACATCCCACGGCATATGCCGCTGCATGCGTGAATTAAAATGCGGTGTTTCAATGACCAGCCGGTTCTTATCACGATCAAAATGCTTAAGGTTGGCCGCAATCGTGGCACGCCAGTCGAAATTTTGACTGCTGGCGACAGGTGAACGCCGGAATCGATTCCGGCGACCAGTCAGCGCATTCGTAAACGTCGGTCTCAGCGTGCGTAATATCTCATCGACCACCTTGCGAATAATGTCGCGCACCGCTTCACGCGTTTGTTCATTCATCCGTCCACGCAAGCTCAATAGCGCCTTAGCCAGCGCGGGCGTAGGTTCCATCGCTTGCAGAGCCTGCGGATCGTTGAATAAATGCGAGATTTCATAGCGTTCAATCGCTTGCGATTGCATTCGCTCAAACGTGCTGCTGGGGAACAATTTACGCGCCTGATTGAGCCAGTTAACCGCCGTCAGCTGAGACTGATCCAAAGAGCCGTGCCGCCCTCCTTCCTGCTTAAGCCCACGACGCTGATATTCACGGCGATAGAGATAATCCAGAGTACGCTCAACTTTCAGGTCGTGTGCGTCAAACGCCGCGTTACCTAATGCCTCGTCGGCGTAGTGGCCCAGAATCAATCGCCAGCGTTTGCCGTTTTTTTCTTTATCATCAGACTGCGGATCTTGCGCACTCATCGGGCTGCACCCTTCTCTTTTTCATACCATGACAGTAAATCGTTTTCCGCCAGCTGCTGTTTCAGCTTTTGGTTTAACTGCATCGTCTGTAGCAGTTCCTGCTCCGTGAAATCCGTTTGCCAAAGGTGCATTTCCGGCTCGGAGAAACCGCATTGCTCGGCGATATAGCTCGCTAAGGTCGCATTCTGCTTTGGTGTGAGTTGGCTGAAGGCAAAGCGCAGGTCGGGCAACACATGCAGAAAACGGTCATCATCCCACTGCGACATCAGCGCGTTTAACTTATCGACCAAACGCGGCGTTTTGATAATCAGTTCAGGGGCGGCACGCATTAATCCCACAAAATAGCGAACCGCCTGCTCGGGATCGCTCCCCTGACTAAAGACGTTCGAGAGATTGTCATCAAGCGTGCTCTCATCAATGTCATCACCGAGATAACGCAGCGCATCAACCGCCCCTTTTAACAACGGCACGTCCTTTAATTCGGGGGCGATCTGCTGCAACTGGTGGTAAAAATCGCGGCTGGCGGTACTAGAGGGATCGAGCGTAGGAATAAATTCAATCAGCTCACGCAAGGCAAGCAATGCGGTAAAATGTTCTTCCTGCTGTGATTCATCGCCCGCAGCGATGGTCGGTAAACAAAACAGTGCCTGTGGAACCAGCTTAAACAGCAGTTGAGTTAATTCAGGCTGATTGCGTAAGCCAAGAAAATCACGCCCGCGCCAGAGATGAATCAGACTATGCCCGCATTCCACGAGCGAACTTAGCCGAAAATCGTTGTGTATATCGTCATGTAATAAGCGGAATAGCCCGGCTAAACGCGACTGTAGCCCCAACAGCGCCGCCTGAATCAGCACCTGCACCGCATTCTTGCTCGACCGATTCTGCCCCTGTTCCTCTAACTGCTTCTCCAGATAGAGTAATTTATCGATGGCAATCGCTTCGAGCTGGCTTCCCTTCTCCGAGAGCGTAATCAGTCGCCCTTCTACTGACGGAGTCCACGCATAGTGCCACTCTTCAAATAGCAGATCGAGATTGTGACCGCTCAAAAAATCAGGACCATTACTGCGCGTTGCAAAGCCCACCTCAAGGAAGCTCAGCAGATGAAGAAAGCGGCTGCGGGCACGATGCTGCGGGTTGCGATAGATATCCAAACGGCTCAGTTTGACGAGCGTGTCATCAAGTTTAAAGCGATGGTATTTCGCTAATCGATAGGTTTCAGCCACCAGAGGAGGCGTCGCGCTGCCAGCCGGAATCTGCCCTAACGCATGGCCGGAGAACGCCTTTTTAATCTCAAGCCACAGATCGCGTTGCGCATCATCGATGCTGCCTTTGATAAAACTACTTTGTAGCCCATCCAGCAGATCGTAACGACCAGGGCCTTCATGTCCGCGCAATGCCGCTAACCGTACACTCTGCTCGACGGCATTTTTTACCGTGATATAGCTAGGCGGGTCGTCAAAGGATTTAGTGCGGAGCAGGCTGGCAACCTCAGACAGAAAACGCATTCCCATGTTATTGCGGTATTCCTGAGTCGTGAGCGCCCGCCCTGTTTCCGCCAGCCGCTCGTCCCGCTGTGCCATGAGCATCTGCCAGCTTCGCTGATAGTACGCGGGCGCAGGCATGCCAGACGCATACCCATTGAGCGCATCTAATCTGTCAAAGCTGTAGCGGATGAGCCACGCACTGTCGTTTTCCGCCTGCTTAAGCTGTTTTTGGTACTGCTTCTTCGCGGCATCCGTGAAGGCATTAAACGATTTCCCGTCGTGAGACAGCCCTTCGAGCAGCGCCAGCGAATGAAAGCCGCCGGTGACGACCAGAATTTTCCCCGTTGGGTTTTCGGCACGAACCTGCATGATAGCGGCAAGCATATGCGCCTCACGCTGTGCGGAACCCTCTGCTTCCAAAACCTGAGGCTCATAATCCAGTCGCGCCAACGCACACCAGACCAGCGTATCGCGGAAAAGCTGTTGCCAGTCGGTCAGCGACTCAATCGAACGTAATTCAAATAAATGCTCCCACAAATCATCGTGATCGCGGCAATAGCATTTTTTTGCGAGTGCCGAAATGAACTGGCTGTGGGCGAGATAGCGTTCCGCTTGCAGGCTCTGACTGGCGTCATTCTGACGTTCCTCAATCGCGATTTGCTCAACCCACGGCAAATCAATAAAGCGCAGTGTCGCGTTGTGACGATGCCCCGCATGCAGGGCAACCCATTCGGGCGAATAGTCACAAAAAGGGAAGAAAGCGCTGCGCGTGGTCGCTTGCGGCGTTTCGCCCTCTTGCGGCTCGCGGGATTGAAAGTCAGCCTGTCCCATCACCGCGATAGGGGGCTTTGCGTCAGGGTGAAGCAAATCGGGCAATAGGTGATTAAAACTGACTGGTGCCTCAATAAGAATGTGATCGGGCTGGATATCGTCAATCAATGACAACAGGCCATAGGCACAAGCTGGGCTATGGTGGCGAACCGGTGCAAAATAGATTTGCTGCGACTGCAAAAAATCCCATGTTGCCAGCGCCTGTTCCATCCGTGCGGGCAATACGATGTTCGAAAGACTCACCAGCGCGTTTCCTCATGAAAAAGTATCCGTGAAATCATCAACAACAATTGGCCACGGCCTTACTTCCAAAACTGTCGTGAGGCATCATAAAACGCTTTCCAATCATCGCTGCTTTTTGCCCTTTCTCGCGCCACGTTATCAACGTAGTAGCGCATACGTTTTGCATCGTCAGGATTATCCTTTAATACCACGCCGATAATCTGGCGTGCGATGGCACCCGCATTCAGCGTGCTATCGCCCAGATAATGCGCCTCAAGCGCGGAGGCATAGGCAATGTTGACCGCCTCCGCACTCGACATCACCGCATCTGGCGTTTTGATGCTGCCGCCGTCGCGCGTATTGCCCGAGCGCAGTTCCTGGAATGTGGTCACCAGCAGTTCAATGACGCTCGGCGGCACGGTGACCAGCGCGGCCAGATCGCCCAGTTCACGCGTCAGCTGCGTTTGAATAAGCGCAATCTCGAATTCAGGGTCTTGAATCGGCCTCACGGTTTCAAAGTTAAAGCGCCGTTTTAATGCAGCTGACATTTCATGTACGCCGCGATCGCGCAGGTTCGCCGTGCCAATCAGGTTAAAACCGGGCTTAGCGCTTATCCGCCCTTGCTCACCCATTTCAGGAATCATCAGCTGTTTTTCAGACATCAAAGAGACCAGAACATCTTGTATTTCCGGCGGGCAGCGGGTGATCTCCTCAAAATGGACAATCCTGCCCTGCATCATCCCCTGATAGAGCGGCGAACCGATCAGCGCGCGTTCGGTGGGGCCTTCGGCCAGCAGCAGCGCATAGTTCCATGAGTACTTGATGTGGTCTTCCGTCGTTCCCGCCGTGCCTTGAATGGTCAGGCCGGAATCTCCTGAGATCGCCGCTGCAAACAGCTCAGACAGCATCGATTTCGCGGTACCCGGCTCGCCAACCAGCATCAACCCCTGCTTCCCCAGCAGCGTCACAATCGCTCGGTCGACCAGCGCGTTATCGCCAAAAAATTTCGCGGAAATATCTAAGGCCTCGTCACCCAGAATAAACTGGCGCACCGCACGGGGTGAACGCAGCCAGCCCTGCGGCTTCGGGTTATTTTCGTCCGCTTTGGTCAGGCGGGCTAATTCATCAGCAAAGCGGATTTCGGCATGTTGACGAAGCACATCGTTGGTTGTCGGTGAGTGTTTTTCCATGTTCGTGTCTCTGTTCGCCACAAAATAATGAACGAAGCCAGCACAAGGCGTACTGGCTCCATAAGCGGATTACCAAGGCGTTTTGCTTTCCCAGTCGGCATCGTATCCCGAACAGGCTTCTGCGGCTTTCAGGTAATCGGCATAGCTTTCTGCCAGTAAAATGGGCGGGACATCCTGTAATGCCAGATTGTTACGATCCCAATAATTTTGCTGATTTTTCTCAAAGCTCAAATCAAACAAGACCGCCGGAATATTTTCTTCTGGCACGTAGCTACCGCTAAACCCAATATTGACGTACACATTCAAGCTACTGAAATGCTTGTAATAGTGGCTAAACGACCCACCATCTTCCGCTGGCGCACGCTGATATCCCATCTTGGTTAAGACGCCGCGCAGCGTGAACGTATCAGTCAACCATCCTTTTTTGTCTTCAATTTCAACCAATTTACGATCGAGTTCAGGCAGCATGTTCACCATCTGCGAGAACAAGAACGTCACTTTATAATCCTTAAAGTGCGCGAGCCAGGCTTCACGCGTGTCGTTATCGACAATGGCGGCATGTGCAAGCTGAATCACCGAACCGTTCGATAATTCCACTTCATCGTCTTCAAGATTAATTAAGCAGCCGTCATCCGTTGGCCTGAAGGTATTGAGCACCTTCTCATCCTTCACTTCTTGCCACACCAAGCGCTCAATCAGCGGGCGCATCACGGGATGTGCCACGATGTAAGTCTGCCAGTCCTCACTCGACCATTGGCGCTGAGCACACATCGATTCATACAAACGCGCGGTTTGCAGGTCGATCACCTGTTTCAGCTCTTTTTTGCTCGATGAGAACAGCTTTTTCGCTTCTTTTATCTGCTCTTCATCATCCGTTTTGCGCGCTGCAGGCAGAGCTTTGATCTCTTTGCCTTCCGGGTTCAGGAGCACCAACTTCTGTTTGTTGTCCATGCGTGCGGTAAAGGTCCGCTCGCCGTATTCCAGCACCAGCGTGCCCGTTTCATCCAACCCCGCCGTCGGGATCGTGCGGTCAGCCAGCTCATCCGCGCTCCAGCCATTGCGATCGGCAATCTCTTTAACTAGCTCACGCGCCTTTTCCTGAATCGCCGCAGTACGGTAGCGGCGTGAGAGTGAGAGTAATAATTGGATAATGAGCGGGTCGTCGCTAATCGCCATCGCGCTGATCATCGCTTCGATTTGTGAACGACGCTGATAATGGTCGCGCGTGTAATTGCGTAATGCGGAGACAGCAACATGGCCCTCGATACGACCAATCAACGCCAACATACCTTTATCCGCAATGGCAGAACCTAAATAGCGCCGTAGGACTTCATTCTTTATTTCCTCAGCCGCCTGTTCCAGCGTGTAATGCTCATATTTTTGGTAATACTCAGGGTAACGCTCAAGATAATACTGATACGTTTTTAAACGTGCGGGCGCATCTTTATGCGCTTCCGACATCGCGTCTTCCAGCGACGGGTTTTTTACATCCTGCGTGATAAACGCATGTAAAATAAAGTGGCCCAGCTTATGCTGACTCTCTTTGGCTAATAACCCGACATAGCGTTGCAATAACGTGTTACCAGCGGGCATTTTTAATTTCACCGCCAGAATTATCCACCATTTGATAATGTCGGCATCGACGGCCTTGCCGTTTTCCCATTTCAATGGCGGTATCGCGTTATAGTCAAACCAGCTCATGCTCGCAGGTGGGCTTGCTTTCAGTCCTTTCAACGCTTCGTCACGCAAGACCTTTTCGGATAAATACGGTGAAATATCCTCACCAAACTGCTCTAACGCCGCTAGTAATGCGGCACGGACGGTTTCTCTCTTCTCTTTTTTTAACAATGCATAAAGCGGCGCGATGCTGTCTTTATGTTTTATCCGCGCCAGCCATTCAATCGTAGTAATACGGATTTCTTGTTTCGCGGAATGTAGGCTTTCCTGGGCATTCACATGCACGTTCGGCAATTTTTCAAGCAACTTCTGCGCACTCACGCGGAACGTTTTGTTCTCGCCTAATGCCAGTTCCATAATGCGCGGAATAAACTGCGCGGGGATAACAGGGAATTTATCAAGCAGCTCAAAGGCCTGACCCAATTCAAATTGGCGATATCTATTGTCGCTCTTATTCGGCAATAGCCCCAACGCTTCGGCGATATAGTCTGGGTGTTGAGAGAAAAAAGGCCAGAGCTGTTCCGGTTTAGGAAATAGTCTCAACCCATGGTTATAAGACTCTAAACATAACGAGGCGGTGATCCGTGCAGGTTCTGGGCATGCCAGCGCCTGCAAAACCCCTTCGATTTGTCGTAGTTCCAATCCAGCGATAATATGAGTGGGCGTTTCATGTTCTATTCGAGCAGTGACTAGATTGAAGTGCGTATGCATGTTGCCAAAAATAACTCTCATGGCATGATAAAACGTAAATTCAGGAAGATTGCTAATACGCTTTTTATGTTTAATGATGCTAATATCTTCACTAGATAATTTATTATTACCATGATTAAGTTTATCAACCAAAGCACGGCAATGTTCGGCACTCAACTTTTTTAATTTAGCATAATGTTCTTGCGCCCATTTGTATTTGTACGCATTCGTTTTATTTTGTTCTATTTCTTTTTCCGCATTTATTCTTGCCGTTTCCACCATCTCAATCAGGTTTTCGACAAGAATCTCTTTTGCACTTTCAGGCAACGGCGTATCAGCCAGCAACGTGAGTTCGGGTAATTCAGGGAGTGCCATATCCTGTGCCGTATCAACAACGTCAAAACGTGTAATGGCACTTTCGATACTTTTTATCACTGCCTTACTTTTTTCTAACTGTAACGCCTGTTCTAAAATATCTTTATTTTCGCCCTGACGAGCAAAGAGATCGGCAGCCTGAGATCTCTGTTTTGGCGTGCCGTTAAATAGGATATCACTCAGATGAGCTTTGACATCATTCGCGGGAAGCGTATTCAGCAGCGGTTCAGCTTCACTGCGCACCGTTTTTTTCTGATCCATTGCTAATTTAACAATGGCATCTGAGAAAAAAACACGCAACGCTTCACGGTCGGATAAATATTTCAGGAACTGAACCTGGCCGGGTGCAGAAAGTTTGTCCACTAGCGTCGTGCGGATAAACTGTGCATGATTTTCGATATATGATTGTAAATCAGGGAGTTCAAAGAAAATCTCTAACTCCGAGCTATAGTATTCACCTATTTCCTTCCGATCAAAAATAGCAAATAAAATATTTTCGCCTTTCTCATCGTGCTGCTCACTGGCAACCATTTCAGCGAGAAATTGAACGTTCCAGCCAGCACGGTGCTTTAATTTCAGCTTTTCATTCGATGTGCTTTTCAACGTAGTGGCCAGCGCATCACAGAGCAAATAAACCATCCAGTTTGGTACTTCGTCAGTTATTATTTTTATATTTTTATTCTGACATGCCGCAGCTAATACTTTCGCAAAACGTACCGTTTGTTCGTTTGTTAACCCTTGCCCTACCATGGAATAGAGTTTATAACGCGCATTCCTTGCCTGCCGGATTATTTTATTATATTCACTGGAATTAAAACTATTATTTTGAACATAGTACCAGTCAACCGACCCCGGCTTGTCCAGCAGGACGATTGTTTTATCAGAATCTAACTGATTTAAGGTATAAAGAACCTCAGATTCAGTGCCCGTCATGACATAATGAAATATTTTCTTCGGCAACGTTTTATCAAGTTCGGCAAGCGGCAAGAGAGATTCTTGCAGCAACGTTTCCGTCGGCGTTACTTTCTTATCACCAAAAATCGGTAACAGATCGAATAATTTTTTTATCATGTCAGCACCTGGTTATGTATAGATAAACAGTAATTTTTTAACATGATTTGTGATTATTCTCAATTTCAAAATCCATCTTTTTTTACAAATTTTAATTCCGATTATTGTGATTTATATAGTGAATAAATCCAATTTATTTGAATCTTATCCAAAATTTCAGGTGAAAATAGAATTGATTGAAAATATCGCAATATTAATGAAAACATCAAGAATTACGTGGCTATTTTCAGATAAAAAAACCCGCCGAAGCGGGATATTGTCAAGCCTGTTTCAGGTGTTCGCTAAGCGTTTCAACAATAAACGTATTCACTGAAATTTGACGTTCAGCGGCCGCAATGGTCAGTCGTTCCCCGAATGATTCAGGGTAACGAAGGGTGAATGTTTTCACCTTCTCTTCACGCTCGTAAGGTTCAATACCATTTTCCTGACAGTCTTCCAGATATTCGCGTAGCGAAATTTCACCTTCGCTTCTCAAGCCATTAATACTGTCGGCGACAAAATCACAGTAGCCAGATAAACCAATAAACTTACCACGAAACATACCCATTTCTGGTACGTAACTGATAATGGCCGGTTGTCCAGAAACAACCATCGTATTTGGTGTGTTGAGTGCTTTCGTCATGGTTTTACTCCTATACTTTCCAGCCATTCACGCAGGCTAACCAGTGCACCTTTATCAGTATCCGGTGACGGATGACTCAATACTCGACCATTTAACACCTGAAAGTACTGGTGTTTTGAAAATTTGGTTCAGCGTTTCTCGCTGCTTCTTTCGTAGGCTGGCTATTTTTCCCTGCATGACCGATTCCATGATGTCATTTACTGAAGTCAGTATAGACACCGCCAATATGAAGTCAAATGATGAAGTCAAAACACGCTATCTGCCTTAAAAAATCCCAAAAAAAAGCCCTCCATCATGGAGGGCAAAAAGACAGGGATGGTGTCTATGGCAAGGAAAAACAGGGTGTGTACCTACTACACATTACTACTCGGACTGCACTACGCTTACTACAGACTACTTACTACACTAGCGCTACTACTCGGGATTACTTGTTGTACCTGGTGCCGGCGCGGCCATCTGGTTAAACATGGATATCTGTTGCTGCATCTCTTTCATGCGTTGCTTATGCTTCAGCTCTAATATCTCTTTCTGCGCTGGCGTCAGCAGGTTATACATTTGGTTGCGCACTCGGGTCATCTGAATCTGACGCTCAAGCTGCACACTCATCATTCGGGTTATCTGCGCCCGCACCGCCGCTTCATCAAACGTTTCTGCCGTCACCAGCTTATGCATGGCTTTAACATCTTCGGCATTAAACGCCGGTTTGTCTTGACGACTCTGGTGCATCAAATCACGCATTTGCTGACGCTGTTGCTCAGTCAGCCTCACGCCATCGAACATACCTTGCTGGCCGGGTGCGCCTTTTGTGGCGGAATCATCGATATGCCAGCCGCTCGCCGGGGCGTCTCCACTTTCTGCTGCAAAGGCGGTAAAAGTGCCTAACATAAGCAGTGAAGCAAGAGATAAGGTTGCGAACTGTTGCATCAATAACTCTCCAGAGCGGTACGTCATTTTGTGAATCAATGAACAGGAGTCTACGCATCTTGCTGCAAACATGCGTCAGAGGATGTAAAACTACGTAAAGTCATGGAATAGCGCTAATCTATGTCGTATTTTGCCCTTGGAGGTAGAGAAAACATGAATAAAATTCTGCTGGTTGATGACGATAGAGAGCTAACCGCTTTACTGAAAGAATTGCTCGAAATGGAAGGTTTTAACGTCGTTGTCGCCTACGACGGCGAGCAGGCGTTACAGGTATTAGATAACACCATTGACCTGTTATTACTGGATGTGATGATGCCGAAGAAAAACGGTATCGATACATTAAAAGAACTACGACAGCAGCATCAAACACCAGTCATTATGCTGACCGCCCGCGGCAGTGAATTAGACCGCGTTCTTGGTCTGGAACTGGGTGCCGATGATTATCTGCCGAAGCCCTTTAACGACCGGGAACTGGTGGCGCGAATCCGCGCGATTCTCCGCCGTTCCAACTGGACCGATCAACAGCAGGCGGGTGATAACAGCGCCCCGACGCTGGAAGTCGATGGCTTGCGTCTGAACCCCGGGCGGCAAGAAGCCAGCTTTGACGATATCGTGCTGGATCTGACGGGCACCGAATTCACGCTGCTCTATTTGCTGGCACAGCGGCTGGGACAGGTGGTTTCACGCGAACATTTAAGTCAGGAAGTGCTGGGGAAACGGCTGACACCGTTTGACCGCGCGATCGATATGCATATCTCGAACCTGCGCCGTAAATTGCCAGAACGCAAGGACGGTCTGCCTTGGTTTAAAACGCTGCGTGGACGAGGCTATTTGATGGTATCGGCTGCATGATCAATAGTTTGACCGCTCGTATTTTTGCCATTTTTTGGTTAACGCTGGCGCTGGTACTCATGCTGGTTCTGATGGTGCCCAAGCTGGACTCGCGCCAGCTTACCGCCTTGCTGGAAAACGAGCAGCGGCAGGGCATCATGCTGGAACAGCACATTGAGGCAGACCTCGCCAACACGCCAGCTAACGATCTGCGCTGGTGGCTACGGCTGTTCTGGGTGTTGGAGAAGTGGGCTCCGCCGGGACAGCGCCTTTTTCTGGTCACCAGTGAAGGCCGGATCTTCGGCGTAGAGAAGCATGAAACCCCGATTGTGCGTAATTTTATCGGGCTGTCGGATAACGCCGATCATCCACAAAAGAAAAATTACGGTCGCATTGAGCTTCTCGGTCCTTTTGCGATCCGCGATGGTGATGACAACTACCAGCTTTACCTGATTCGTCCTGCCAGCAGTCCGCAGTCCGATTTCATTAGTCTGCTGTTTGACCGTCCTTTGCTGCTGCTGATCTTCACCATGTTGATTAGTTCACCGCTGCTGCTCTGGCTTGCCTGGAGTCTGGCAAAACCCGCACGTAAGCTCAAACACGCGGCCGACGAAGTTGCCAAAGGCAATTTACGCCAGCACCCTGAGCTGGAGTCTGGCCCGCAAGAGTTTCAGGCGACGGGCGTCAGCTTTAACCAGATGGTCAGCGCATTGGAGCGGATGGTTACCGCACAGCAACGTCTGCTGTCGGATATCTCTCACGAGCTGCGTACGCCGCTGACACGCTTGCAACTGGCGACAGCGCTGCTGCGTCGGCGTCAGGGTGAAGGCAATGAGCTGAACCGCATCGCGACGGAAACACAGCGGCTCGACAGCATGATTAACGATCTGCTGCGTGCTCTCACGTAATCAGCACAAGAACGAACTGACCCGTGAGTTCCTGCGTGCCGATGAACTGTGGGGCAATGTGCTAGACGATGCCGCCTTTGAAGCCGAGCAGATGGGGAAAACGCTGGAAGTGCCCTATCCTCCGGGGCCGTGGACGCTCTTTGGCAACCCTGCCTCACTCGACAGTGCACTGGAAAATATCGTGCGCAACGCGCTGCGTTATTCTCACAACCACATCGAAGTGGCCTTCTCGGTGGATAATCAGGGCATTACCATCAAAGTGGATGACGATGGCCCCGGTGTAAGCCCTGAAGATCGCGAACAGATTTTCCGTCCTTTCTACCGTACGGATGAAGCGCGTGACCGCGAATCTGGCGGCAGCGGTTTAGGGCTCGCCATCGTGGAAACCGCCATTACGCAGCACAAAGGCTGGGTAAAAGCGGAAGACAGTCCACTGGGCGGATTGCGTCTGATCATCTGGCTACCGCTGCATCAACGCTAAATCAGGCGAGACATTTTCCCACCACCGAGTTTCCTTCTATAACACGCTCTCAGGTGCCCGACATGGGCACCTGTCACTTTCTGTTTATCTTCTCAAGGTTATACTGGATTGAGTTTTTTAGGCGATTGCGTAGAGTGATCGCCACTCATGCCGAAAACAGGCAAGACCCGTGTTGAATGAAGGATACAAACCATGAAAGGAGTAACGCTGCTGGCTGGCGTACTGACCGCGTTAATGAGCAGTCAGGCATTCAGTTCCAGCGATGGAGTGTGCGGCTTTTCCGACTCGGAATGTGGCATGTCCGCCCTGCCCTATTTGCAGCCAGGCAACGACACACGTGCTAACCTGATGTTGCTGCAAAGCCGTCTCCACAGCATGTCGCTTCCGTTACCCCATCCTTTACCCGACCAAACACGTTCACGCATCGACCCTTTTACGGCCTACCGGGTCATGGGAATTGCCGCCACGGAAGGAGTTCGGACTGCTGACTCAGGAGAGGATGTCACGGCTGATGCGCCTTACCTCTCGACGCTGAATAAAGCGAAGCGGCTGAATCTTCCTTTGTCCGTTCAGGGCACGATCTCCACGTTTTCGCCTGACGATAACGAAGGACGCCATATTTCCAACGAGCTTTCCACGCTGGAAGCGTTTTTCGACGTCCTGCTGGCTGACACACAGCTCACCGAGGAACAACGCACGGTGCTGGCACATCAGCGGGTGAATCTCCTCAACCCGCTGTATACCAAAGACGCGCTGAACGAGGGTCTTGCAAACCTGCCAGACGAAGGACATGCCGGTGCGCTAACTCATTATCTGTTCGCGGCACTGGCGTTTTATCAGGGCCACTTCGATGAGGCGGAAAGCGGCTTTCAGGCCTTAACGTCTTCACCACAGCCGTGGGTCGCGGAAACGTCGCGCTATATGTTGATTCGCGTAGCGATCAATAAAGCGATGGAAAACGCGCTCGATGAATACAACATGTTTGATGCCAGCAAAGCCGATAAAGCGGCTGCACAGCTGGCCATTCAGCATATTGGCGACTATCTGAAACAGTATCCAGACGGGCAATACATCGAGTCCGCTAACGGGTTGTACCGCCGCGCTTACTGGATTATGGACGATGTGAATGCCTTAGCGACAACGTATCAACACGAGCTGGATAACACCGCCGACGTCGAAGCGCTCCTTGAATTGAGCGACGAGATCGACAACAAGCTGCTGGAAAATCGGCAGTTTACCAGCGCACCGGGCAGCCCGCCGTTGACGATGGTGCAAGATCTCAAGCGCTTGCGTTCAGATGAAGGCTGGCTGGCATTACCCGCCTTATCCGCTGACGAGCTGACCGCGCAGAAGCCGCTGTTCGAGAAAGACAACATGCAGGACGCGTTCAGCTACCTTCAGGCCGCACAGCTGTTTTATGGTCAAAAAGATTACGCCGCCGTGGTTAACAGCGTTCCCGCAACACAGGCGAACGATCTGACCGATACTGTACGTTTCAGTCTGCAAGTCTTACGCGGTCGGGCGCTGGTGCGTCTGGAGCGCTGGGATGAGGCAGAAGCGCACTGGCGTCAGCTGCTAACGCGCAATATGGGGTACACGCAAAATCAGTTCCTGCAACTGGCGCTGGCAGAAACGCTGGTCAAGGCAGGCCATCCAGAGCGGATCTTTGCCGCCGACAGCCCGGTGAAAAACCTGCGTTTCCGTTCCGCCGTGCTGAAAGTTAGCGCCAACGCCGACCTGCTGCGTCAACAAACGGGCCCGCAGCAAACCCATGAAGAACGGGCTATCGCGCTGCATACGCTGTTAACCAAATCGCTGACCCACGGCGATTACGCCAGCTATCTCAAAGATGTTCAGTTGAGGAAAGACATTGCGCCGCTGGTCAGCAGCGAAAATCAAAGCTGGAATCAGGAAGATTTGACGGCATTTGACTGGGACGGCAGCGACACCGAAGAAGACTATCAGTGTCCAGCGCTGAATGACGTGGTCACGACGCTAAATCAACGCCCTAATGACGCTCGTTCGATTAACTGCCTCGGCGAATTTTTCCTGCGCACCAATAACAGCGTGGGCTTCGACTGGGGTGAAGGCAGTATGTTGAGCGGACTCACCAACGCGCCAACGCAGTTCGTCGGCACCGAATATAATCGTCTGGATGGTTATATGCGGGTAATTGCCGATCCAAAAGCACCACCGGAAGACAAAACCTATGCCTTGTATCGCGCGGTCTACTGCTATGCGCCGAGTGGCTATAACGACTGCGGCCCACAGGACATCAGCAAGGCGACCCGCAAAGCCTGGTTTACTCAACTGAAAACCAAGTACAAAGGCAGCGTGTGGGCAGACAAGCTCGATTATTACTGGTAACGCCGTTAGTCGTGTTGGCCGGCCTGTTTTCATTCTGTACGCAGGCCGCTTCCGTTAACGTTGCACCTTCAACCGCCAACGCGGTGCCTGCCATCGTTGATGCTACGCGCTATCAGGATTTCTGGCTGTGGGCGGCGGTAAGACCGCAACCGATCCTGCATCAGGCACAGACGCTGTACCTGCATCAGGGTGAAGTGGCGCGCCGTCAGGGTAAAGTCGTGTTCCTACGTCAGGGGATTCCGCCCAGCCAATTGCGCGTTAACCGCGTCTGGCTGGCTTTTCGCATGACCACGCTGGAGCTTTCCGATCGCCACCTGAACCGGATATTAAAATTACGGGAAAAGTGGCAGCGTCAGGGGAATCAAGTTGCGGGAATTCAGATAGATTTTGACGCGAAAAGCTATCAGTTGGCAGGCTATGTCGCCTTTCTGACGCAATTACGCGAGCGTTTACCCGAAGATTGTCAGCTCAGTATTACGGGGCTGCTCGATTGGTCGAAAACCGGTGATGTGTCGGCGTTGAACCGATTACAGGGCAAGCTGGATGAAGTGGTGGTGCAGACCTATCAGGGGCGCAGCACCATTACCAACTACGCAGAGTACCTGCCCGCGCTGATGAAGCTAACCCTGCCTTTCCGGGTCGGTCTGGTACAACACGGCAAGTGGGAACCGCAGTGGCAGCAGCGCCTTGCCACTTCACCGTATTATCGCGGGGAAGTGGTGTTTCTGGTGAATCCGCCACTGAAAAAATCCGCCAACAGTAGGCTGTAGCAAACCATAGCTACAGGCAACCGCCGAAACCATTTTGCCGCCAGGCTTCATAGCTGATGATCGCCACGGCATTCGACAGATTCAGGCTACGGTTATTAGACTGCATAGGGATACGGATACGGAAATCCGACTCAAAGCCGTTGCGAATCTCATCTGGCAGACCGGACGTTTCCGATCCAAACAGCAGTACATCATCCGGCTGGTAGGTCGGCTGATCGTAGGGACGGCTGCCTTTAGTGGTACAGGCGAAGATGCGTTTGCCGGGAACCGCAGCCAGAAAGTCTTGATAGTTTTTATGACGGCTGACGTTCGCCAGATCGTGATAATCCAGCCCCGCGCGGCGCAGCTTTTTTTCTTCAAAATCAAACCCCAGCGGTTCAATCAAATGAAGCGTACAGCCGTTGTTGGCCGCCAGTCGGATAATATTGCCGGTGTTCGGTGCAATTTGAGGCTCATAGAGCGCGATATGGAACATGAGATAGCGTCAACCACGAAGAAAAATTCCGCAACAGTATAACGCATTCCCACAGGGCAACCCAAAACCTGTGCGCAGGATTGCGGATTACTCTGCACGACGTTTTCATCCACAGCGATTACACTTAAGTAAATACATCAGGATAATGTGCTGATGAAAACACGATACGGGTATACAGCCTGTGTGGAGGTTTAATGAAACACCCTAAGACATTATTGGCCTGTGCTGTGCTGCTCGGCCTGCCGCTTCTGGCAAGCGCCAACACGCCGCAAGCGCCCACGCAACAGCAGCAGTTTGAGAGCGGCATCAGCAGCCAGAAACAGTTGCAGCAGAATATGCAGCAGAGCCAAAAATTGCAGCAACAGCAGTTGAATCAGCAGCTCCAGCAGCGCAATCAGCAGTTGCAGCAACAGCGCCAACAGCAGCTACAGAAAGATTTAGAGCGATCGCAGAGAACCACACCACCGCCACCGATTAAACAGACCCCCTAATCAACGGGTCTACTCTTTTGGTTTTTTTACGCGCGTAAAGAATTACGCTGAGGTGGGCATGACCCGCCGGATGAGCGGTATGGACACCGCGAAAGCCTGTGCCGCGCCGGGAGCGCGTCACAGGCGGTCCGGGTAGCGGGCATGAACACCGAAGGTACCGCAAAGCGGCGTGATTCCCCGCGAAAAGCCGGGGGTCACGGGGCGGCGGCGATTGAGCCGCACCGTGTCGGGCGCATGCGACAACGGTTGCAGAAAACCACGAGAACTACCGCGCACGAAACATTACATAACACTAACAGAGTGCCTAACCGCAGACTTCCTCAGCCAAGCATGGCTGACTATAACCGCACGCCCATCAGCGTCAGAATCAACGGCGTGGTTAATGCCGCCATCGCCGTTGATAGCAGCAGGCTTGATGCCACCGGGCCGCCCAATACATCGAACTGGCGCGACATCAGATAGACGTTGACGCCTACCGCCATCGACCCCAGCAGCACGACCGCTCGCGTTTCCATTTCCGGCAGGCCGAGCGCAATAGCGATCCCCCAGATCACCAGCGGCTGTACCAGCAGCTTGATCACGCAAATCGCCGTGCTGATCTGCCAGCCGTCACGCACGCGGTATTCCGCCAACCCCATTCCCAGCGCCACCAGCGACAGCGGCGCGGCAATCTGCCCCAGCATGGCAAGCGGCTGATCGACATACGACGGCAGCGGCAGGCCCGTCAGGCTGAATAAGGTCCCGGACAGAATGCCGATAATCAGCGGATTCTTCAGCACGCCCAGCGCGGTTTTGGTAAAGCCCTGTAGCGACAGCGCCCCGTTGCGTGCCCATTCCACCGACACCGTCACCAGCGTCCACAAAATAAGCCCGTTGAACACCACCACCAGCGCGACCGACGGGATCGCCTCTTCGCCCAGCATCAGTGTGGCAATCGGCAGCCCCAGCATCACGTTATTGGAGAAGATGCCGCTCAGCGCAAACAGCGAACCGGAGACGCCATCGAGATGAAAGACTTTGCGCGCCACGATGCGGCCCAGAACAAACACCAGCAGGCAGCCGCCGAAAAAGGCAATCAGAAGTCGGGCATCCACCACCGGACGTTTAGAAAAATCCGACATCAGGCGGAACAGCATGGCGGGCATGGCGACGGAGAAGACAAAACGCGTCATGCCGTCGGTCACGGTAGTCGGCCATTTACCGTAGCGAATCAGGCTATAGCCGAGTGCGATAAGAACAAAGAGGGGTAACGACAGAAAAATCTGGTGCCAAAGCGAAACAATAAATGCGGGCATGACGCCACTTCCTTATTACCGGCACCAAGTCAGAAAGGGGATCGCCGCATTATCTTTATTGCGACGATATCAATATCGCCGCAGCACGCTATTACGGGAAGGAGGGCAAACCTCAGCCGGTCGCGAAATTTGCCCCGATTAAATCTATCCGGTCAGTACAGATACAGTCAACGCCCCAATCCAGCAAAGTTTGCGCGCGATCAGGTTGGTTGACGGTATAAACCAGAATGCGCAAACCCGCAGCTTTCAGCGCCGCGACGCGTTCTGCCGTCAGCAGTTTGTGATTCAGATGGATGGACACACAACCCAGACGCTGCGTTAACGCCGGCCAGTCCTCTTCCCACTCATCCAGCAGCAGCCCGCGCGGCAGTTCCGGCACCGCTTGCTGCGCCGCTTCCAAAGCTTCAATAGAGAACGATGACAGCAGCGGTGCAACCGGATGATCGGCCCACAGCTGGCGCGCCGCCAGCGCAATCACTCGCCCGGTTTCTGTTTCATATCCGGCGGTGGGTTTAATTTCGATGTTGGCCGCCATGCCGTACTGCACGCAGCGTTTTGCCACTTCCGATAGCAACGGCAGGCGTTCACCGACAAATTTATGACCGTACCAGCCGCCGACATCCAGCCCGACCAGCTTGTCCCACGGCAGTTCTCCTGCAATGCCCCAGCCGTTGCTGGTGCGCTCAAGTGTATCGTCGTGTAAGAGGAAAATCTGGCCGTCCTGCGACAGCTTGGCGTCAAATTCGATCATCTTGTGACCGAGGCTGGCACCGACATCAATCGCCGCCAGCGTGTTTTCCGGTGCCAGTGAACCGCCGCCGCGATGGGCGACAATGCTCGGGTAAGGCCAGATTGTTTCCATTATTCCATCCGTAATCCGCTTTGCGAATCAAACAGGTGCCATGATGACGTCGGTAAGTGTAGCCAGAGCGTCGAGCCGATCGCGGGGCAGTGCTCATAAGAGAGCCGCGCAATTACGTTCTGCCCGCCCCACTTGCCGTGCGCTAAATTGTCCGCGCCCAGCAGTTCGAGTGTTGAAATCTGCAACGGGATACCGCCGGTTTCGCTCGTCGCCAGCTGAATATGCTCTGGTCGAACCCCTAGCGTCAATGCTTTACCGCGCCATTGCGGCTTCGGTTCAGGCAGTGCCAGCGCAATGTCGCCATCGATTTCAAAGCGGCAGCCGTCATCGCTAATGCGACCTGACCACAGGTTCATGGCCGGTGAACCAATAAAGCTGGCCACAAACAGCGATGCCGGGCGGCGATAAATCTCAGCCGGTGCACCGATTTGCTCAGCGATCCCTTTGTTCATGACGATGACGCGCTGCGCCAGCGTCATGGCTTCAACCTGATCGTGCGTGACGTACAGGCTGGTGGTTTTCAGGCGCTGGTGCAGCTGTTGTAATTCGAGTCGCATCTGTACGCGCAGTTTGGCATCCAGATTCGATAACGGTTCGTCAAACAGAAACACCGCTGGTTCACGCACAATCGCCCGTCCCATCGCCACGCGCTGACGCTGACCGCCCGATAGCTCACGCGGTTTGCGTTGCAGCAGCGGCATCAGTTCCAGAATTCGCGCCGCATCTTCCACGCGCTCGCGGATCTGCGCCTTGCCGAAGCCACGGATTTTCAGACCGTAAGCCATATTGTCGAACACGTTCATATGGGGATAAAGCGCATAGTTCTGGAACACCATCGCAATACCGCGATCTTTCGGTTCCAGATTAGTGACTCGCTGGTTATCAATGTAGATATCACCGCTGGTGGTGCGTTCGAGGCCAGCCACCATACGCAGCAGCGTCGATTTACCACAACCTGACGGCCCGACCATCACCACGAACTCGCCGTCCGCGACGTCCAGATCGATGGGTTGGATAACCTGTGTTTTGCCATCGTAAGACTTGGTGACGGCCTGAAGTTTTAAACATGCCATAAGCGTTTCCGAAATTCGTCTCGATTTATTTTTCGCTGTCGACCAGACCGCGAACGAACCAGCGCTGCATCAGTAGCACGACCAGCAGCGGGGGCAACATGGTCAGCAGCATGGCCGCCATTACCTGATTCCACTGGGTGGCCCCATCGCCAGAGGCAATCATGCTTTTAATTCCGGCGACGGCGGTGCCCAGATCGGCATCGCTGATAATCAGCAGCGGCCACAGGTATTGGTTCCAGCCGTAGATGAACGTGATCACGAACAGCGCCGCCAGATTGGTCTTCGACAGCGGTAACACCATGTCGAAGAAGAAACGCATCGGGCTGGCGCCGTCGATACGCGCCGCTTCCATCAGCTCATCCGGCAGCGTCATAAAGAACTGGCGGAACAGGAAGGTCGCGGTCGCCGAGGCCATCAGCGGCAGCGTTAAACCGGTGTAGCTGTCCATCATGTCCAGCCGCGCGATCACTTCTACCGTCGGGAAAATACGCACTTCCACTGGCAGCATCAGCGTCAGGAAAATCATCCAGAAGAACAGGTTGCGCAGCGGAAAACGGAAATAGACGATGGCGTAAGCGGACAGGATCGATACAGTGATTTTGCCGATCGTAATTGCCAGCGCCATCACGAAGCTGTTAAGCAGCATCAGTCCAAACGGCGTGGTGTTGTTGCCCGCGCCGTGCAGCCAGATATAACGCAGGTTTTCCCACAGGTGTGAACCGGGGATGAGCGTCATCGGAGCCTGAAAGACTTCCTGATTATCCAGCGTGGCGGCCACAAACCCCACATACAGCGGAAACAGTACGGCGAGAATGCCGACGATCAGCATGACGTGACTGAAAATATCTAATCCGCGACGATTCTCAATCATTGGCATTGACCTTGTAGATTTATCTTCATTGGTAATTCACCTTCCGCTCAACAAAACGGAACTGAATCACGGTCAGCCCGATAACCAGTATCATCAGTACCACCGACTGCGCTGCCGAACTGGACAGATCCAGCCCTGCGAAGCCCTCACGATAAATTTTGTAGATCAGCGTGGTTGTCGACTGCACTGGCCCACCGGCCGTCGCAGCATCGATAATCGGGAAGGTATCGAAAAAGGCGTACACCAAATTGACTACCAGCAGGAAGAAGCTCACCGGTGAGATCATCGGCAGCACCAGATTGAAGAAGCGCCGCACGGGGCCTGCACCATCAATCGCGCCCGCTTCCACCAGAGAACGGGGGATCGATTGCAGAGCGGCAAGGAAGAACAGGAAGTTATAGCTAATCTGTTTCCAGACCGACGCCAGTACGACTAAAAACATTGCCTGACCGCTGTGCTGTGCGTGGTTCCACGTATAGCCCAGCAGTCCGAGAAAGTGGGTGATCAGCCCCAGACCGGGGTTAAACAGGAACATCCACAGAACGGCCGCGACAGCGGGGGCCACGGCATACGGCAGGATGATCAACGTCTGATACAGGCGGCTGGCACGGATCACGTAGTCCACCAGCGCGGCCAGAAAGAGTGAAATCAGCATGCCAAACCCTGCCACCAGAAAGCTGAATATCAGCGTGGTGTAAAACGAATCAAGGTAGTAAGGGTTATTGAACAGCTGTCTGAAGTTTTCCATGCCGACAAATTCGCTGGATAACCCAAACGGATCGAGATTCTGCACCGAATACCACAGCGCCTGACCGGCAGGCCAGATAAAGAAAATTACGGTAATCAGCAGTTGGGGCAACACCAGCACGTAGGGCAACCAGCTGCTGCGAAAAACGGGGCGGGATGATGTCATGCGGTAACTCATTGCAAACAGAAAAGAAACAGGCCGATTCCCTTCGGCCCGATATTGCTCAACAGAAGCGTATTACTTCGTCGATTGCTCAAAGCGACGCAGCAGCGCGTTACCGCGTTCTACTGCGCTATCCAACGCCTGTTGTGGCGTCTTCTTATTTGTCCATACGCTTTCTAATTCTTCATCCACAACGGTACGAATTTGCGGCATGTTGCCCAAACGCAGACCTTTGGTGAACGGCAACGGTGGCTTGTTCAGCATCTGACGCGTGGCGATATCCGCACCAGGATTTTTCTCGTAGAAGCCCTGCTTCTGCGTCAGTTCATACGCCGCAGTAGTGATTGGCAGGTAACCGGTTTTCTGGTGCCATTCAGCGGCATTTTCCGGCGTCAGCCAGGAACTTCATAAACTCAGCGACGCCTTTGTAGGTCGCGGCATCTTTACCGCCCATCACCCACAGGCTGGCTCCGCCGATAATGGCGTTCTGCGGTGCGCCTTTCGCATCGGCGTCATACGGCATCATGCCAACACCGTAGTTGAACTTGGCGTGTTCCCGAATGTTCGCCAGCGAACCGGAAGAGGCCGTCGTGATAGCACAGTCGCCGTTGTAGAATTTCTCAGTCGGCTCATCCTTGCGCCCGAAATAGGTGAAGTCACCCTTCTTGTTCATGTCCTGCAACAGCTGGATGTGCTTAACCTGCGTTGGTTTGTTGAATTCCAACACGGCATCGGTGCCGTCAAAGCCGTTATTTTTGCTTGCAACTGGCAAGCCGTGCCAGGCGCTGAAGTTTTCAATCTGAATCCAGCCCTGCCAGCCGCTGGCGTAGCCGCACTTCATCCCGGCAGCACGCAGTTTCGCGGTGTACTCGGCCATTTGCTGCCAGGTTTTCGGTGGCTGTTCTGGATCTAAACCCGCCTTCTTGAAGGCATCTTTGTTGTAGTACAGCACCGGCGTGGAGCTGTTAAACGGCTGCGACAGCAGGTGGCCGCTCTTCGCATCGGTGTAATAACCGGAGACAGTCGGCACAAACACCGACTCATCGAAATTAATGCCAGCATCCTTGAAGACTTCATAGACAGGCTTGATGGCTTTACTTGCCATCATGGTCGCCGTACCGACTTCATAGACCTGCAAAATGGCGGGCGCATTCCCAGCGCGGTAGGCCGCAATCCCGGCAGCCAGATTCTGCTCGTAGTTGCCTTTATAGACCGGAACAATTTTTACATCGCTGTGCGCTTTGTTAAAACGGTCAGCCAGAGAATTCACTTCTTTCCCTAATTCGCCTTCCATGGAGTGCCAGAAAGGAATTTCTGTCGCGGCCTGCGCACTGGCGCTCATCAGCGCTAATGCCACGCACGCCGCGGCGGTGCGAATAGCATGTGTTTTACGAATTGTGTTGTTGAACATGCCTGTCTCCTGCAATCAATTAAATGCGCCATCATCACGGCGTTTTTTATGCGAAGGTAAACATGACATGAGCGCATGACAGAAAAATAACTAGAAGATGACGGGAAAGTTACAGGGGAAGGAGAGGCATAAGTAAAGAAGTCACTTATCCTACAGTAAATAGATTTTACAGGTTTTCACTAAACATGGACGACAATCGGCGTAAGAAGTGGAGTAACGGTCTAAAAACCAATATTCAAGATAGTGCTGGTCGCAACTCCTTATACCACGCTATCTTGGCAGGAGATGAAAGCGGCGAAAGCCCATTGACGCTGCATGAAATTGCCGCGAATAAAAAGCGTAATCAGAATAGTTCTTCTAGTCCGCCTCCATCGCAACAAAAGCTAGAGTAACGGCATGAATACCCTACTCAAGGCTATTTTCGTATGACATCAACGATAACGGTTTTAGGATCGTTGATGATTCCTATATGTATCGTTTTATCTGAATCCGTAGACTTCCAATACTCACCCGTCGTGTCTGTGTAGCTCAGCGTAAAACCAAGCGACGCTAGATAACCACGTATGCTTGTCGCATCATTGGTGTTTTGAAACGTAATATTGCTGACTTCCAACGCAGGGCCATCAACCGTTGCATAGCCAAAATCATAGACAGGAGAAATGCGCGGGCAATTTTTAATGATATCGTCCGTAAGCATTTCATATCGCCGGGCGTCCTGTTCCGTGTAGCGAGAACTCCCTTCCGTCAGGATGACCATTGCAGGCCAGTAATAGATAAGCGGCAAGGCAATTAGGAGCGATATACTTAGCAGTATGCTTATTCTTCTTTTCATATTATAAAACATTCGCATAACTCACCCCGCCACCAGCACCTCGACCCCCATTTTACCTAGCGCATCTTTGGCGGCGGCGGGTAGGCCGTCGTCGGTGATGATGCTGTCGAATACGTTGAGGGGCGTGGCGAGGTGGGTGGCGATGCGGCCGTATTTTGAGGTGTCACATAGCAGGACGCATTTGCTGCTGGCGTCGACAGCCGCACGTTTCACCACAACTTTGTCTTCGTTCGGCGTGGACAGCCCGCGCAGACTCCATGAGGAAGCGGAGATAAAGGCAATATCGATAAACAGGTTGCGCAGCGCCTGCGCGACGGCTTCCCCAATGCAGGAGCGGTTTTCCCGGCACAGCGTGCCGCCCGTGTGGATCATGCGGCACTGGCTGGACTCGATCAGAAAAGCAGCAATCACAAAGTCGTTGGTGACAATCAGCAGATCGTCACGCTCGGCCAGTTCGCGCGCCAGCGATAACGTGGTAGTGCCCGCATCCAGATAAATGCAGCTGTTGAACGGGATATGCTGCGCCGCCAGTTTGCCAATCGCCTCTTTCTGCTGGCTGAACATCACCGATTTATCTTGGTGCGACGGCTCAATCGCCAGCCGTTCGGGCGAGCGCACGCCGCCGGAGACACTCAGCAGCAGGCCATCCTGCTCCAGTTTTTGCACATCGCGCCGCACCGTCATGTGCGACACGCCCAGCCGTTCGGTCAGCTCGTTAATGCTTACTGCGCCGCGCTCGGCGACCAGCGCCAGAATCTGTTGATGACGTTCTACTGGAATCACGCTGTCCGTTCCCTGTTTGATTGTGCCGGTCTGATAAATAGGGGACTGATAAATATTGTGAGAAATACCCCGTTTGATGACGATAATTATCATAAATTCACGTCATAAACCACGCCAGACATAACAACCTTTCTCACCACTCGCTGCCAAAATAGAAATAATTGACTGATATATAAAGATAATAATGGAAATTATCTTCCCAGCGGGGTTCAGCTACACTGAATCATCACGATCTCAATGTTAATTTATGTGATAAAAATCACCACAATTTGTTCTGATAGTCCTTATATTTAACACTAGAGAACAAAAAATCACTAATTTTAACAAGGCAACCACGATGAAAAAGACTTCTGATTATGCTGTCGCCGTTATCGGTCTGGGTTCCATGGGCTTTGGCGCTGCGGCGTCCTGCATCAACGCTGGCCTGACGACATACGGTGTCGATATCAACCCGCAGGCACTGGAAAGATTACGCCAGGCGGGTGCGGCGCAGGCCGACACGCGTATTGATGCCTTCGCTGACAAGCTGGATGCAGTCGTGCTGCTGGTCGTCAATGCAGCACAGGTGAATGGGATTCTGTTCGGTGAGCCGCAGGTCGCAGCGAAACTCAAGCCCGGCACCGTGGTCATGGTGTCTTCCACGATCTCTGCGCAGGATGCCAAAAATATTGAGCAGCGTCTGGCTGAGCATCAGCTCATCATGCTGGATGCACCGGTATCCGGCGGTGCAGTGAAAGCCGCCGCAGGCGACATGACGGTAATGGCATCCGGCTCCGATTTGGCTTTTGAGAAACTGAAACCCGTGCTCGACGCCGTCGCAGGCAAGGTCTACCGCATAGGTGAAGAGATCGGGTTAGGTGCGACCGTTAAAATTATCCACCAGTTGTTGGCAGGCGTACACATCGCCGCCGGCGCAGAAGCGATGGCGCTGGCCGCGCGTGCCGATATCCCGCTGGATATCATGTACGACGTGGTGACCAACGCCGCCGGGAATTCCTGGATGTTTGAGAACCGCATGCGCCATGTGGTAGACGGTGACTACACGCCAAAATCCGCCGTTGATATCTTCGTGAAAGATCTGGGGCTGGTTACCGACACCGCCAAATCGCTCCATTTCCCGCTGCCGCTGGCCTCCACCGCATTCAACATGTTTACCGCCGCCAGCAACGCCGGATTCGGTAAAGAAGACGACAGCGCGGTCATCAAGATTTTTAACGGCATTACGCTGCCGGAAAAGAAGGAGGCACCATGATCAAGCTAGGTGTCATCGCCGATGATTTTACCGGTGCCACGGATATCGCCAGCTTTCTGGTCAACAACGGGCTGCCGACCGTGCAGCTCAATGGCGTACCGCCGTCCGATTTTAAGGTCGACACGCAAGCCGTGGTGATTAGCTTGAAGTCACGTTCTTGCCCGGCGGAACAGGCCGTAGCGGATTCACTCAAGGCGCTGGCGTGGCTGCAACAGCAGGGCTGCCAGCAGTTCTATTTTAAATATTGCTCCACCTTCGACAGCACCGCGAAAGGTAATATTGGTCCGGTGACCGATGCACTGTTAGCGCAGCTTGGCGAAACGCAAACCATCATCTCTCCGGCGCTGCCAGTGAACGGCAGAACGGTCTATCAGGGACATTTATTCGTGATGGATCAGCTGCTGTCTGAATCCGGGATGCGTCACCATCCGGTCACGCCGATGACGGACAGCAACCTGATGCGCGTTATGGAACAGCAGGCAGCCGGACGCTGCGGGCTAGTGCCGTATGCCGTGATGGATCAGGGCGCAGAGGCCGTTAAGCAGCGACTGGCGCAGTTGAAAGAACAAGGCATACGCTATGTGGTGCTGGATACGCTGAACGAACAGCACCTGCTGACACAGGGCGAAGCGCTGCGCGATATGAAGCTGGTCACCGGCGGTTCCGGCTTGGCGATTGGTCTGGCACGCCAGTGGGCAGAGCCCGCGACACAAACGGGTTCCGCAACCAAGGCGGGCAAGCCGCAGCCCGGCGCAGGCGTTATCCTGTCCGGCTCCTGTTCGGTGATGACCAACAAGCAGGTTGCCCACTACCTGAAACAGGCAGCAGGTCGCGCGATTGACGTCGCTCGCTGCTTAGAAAGCGACGACGCTCAACAAGCCTACGTGCAGGAACTCGCCGACTGGGTAAAAGCACACCGTGGCGACGCACTTGCTCCGCTGCTATACGCCACGTCGTCACCCGACGAACTGGCGCAGATTCAGCAGCGCTGGGGGGCGGAAGCCAGCAGTCAGGCGGTGGAGAAGCTGTTTGCCGCCGTCGCCCACCAGCTTCAGCAGGACGGCTTCCAGCGCTTCATTATCGCGGGCGGTGAAACCTCCAGCATCGTGGTGCAAACGCTGGGCATCCACGCGTTCCATATCGGACCGTCCATTTCTCCCGGCGTGCCGTGGGTGCGTTCCACCAATCATCCGCTCTCGCTGGCGTTGAAATCCGGCAATTTCGGCGATGAAGACTTTTTTGCCCGCGCCCAAAAGGAGTTTGCCGCATGAGTGAACAACACCACAGCACCGAGGCTGCTCTAAACAGCGAACAGCGCGCACGCGCGGAAATGGTCAAGCTGGGCGCGTCCTTTTTCCAGCGCGGCTACGCCACCGGTTCCGCGGGCAACCTCTCGCTGCTACTGGATGACGGCACGCTGCTGGCAACGCCGACCGGCTCTTGCCTCGGCGAACTGGATGCCGAGCGGCTGTCCAAAGTCAGCCTGAGCGGCGAGTGGATCTCCGGGGATAAGCCGTCGAAAGAAGTCAGTTTTCACCTGTCGATTTACCGTAACGACCCAGACTGTAAGGCGATCGTGCACCTGCACAGCACCTACCTGACGGCGCTCTCGTGTCTGGAAGGGCTGGATACACAAGATGCCATCAAGCCGTTCACACCTTATGTGGTGATGCGCGTCGGTAAAGTGCCCGTCGTTCCTTATTACCGCCCCGGCGATGCCCGACTCGGTGAAGATCTGGCGAAGCTGGCTTCGCGTTACAAGGCATTTTTATTGGCTAACCACGGCCCCGTCGTCACCGGCAAGGATCTGCGTGCGGCGGCGGACAATATGGAAGAGCTGGAAGAAACTGCCAAGCTGATTTTTATTCTCGGTGACCGAAAAATTCGCTACCTCACCGCTGACGATATTGCAGAGCTCTCTTGATGAGACATTTTTACCGAGGAGTTAACCATGCCTAAGTTTGCTGCCAATCTTTCCATGCTGTTTACCGACGTGCCGTTTCTCGATCGTTTTAAAGCCGCTGCCGATGCGGGTTTCACCTCGGTCGAGTATCTGTTTCCTTATGAATATCCCGCACCGCTGCTGGCGGAAAAGCTGCGGGAAAATGGCCTGAAGCAGGTGTTGTTCAATACCGCGCCCGGCAACATTGCGGCGGGTGAATGGGGCGTTTCTGCCCTGCCCGACCGTGTTGAAGATGCCCGCCGGGATATCGATAACGCCTTGGAATATGCACTGGCGCTCAACTGTCCTTCGGTGCTGGTGATGGGGGGCGTCGTGCCGCCCGGTGAAGACCGTGCCGCCTATCAGCAAACTTTCATCGATAACCTACGCTACGCCGCCGATAAATTTGCACCACACGGCATCAACATCATGATTGAGGCGCTGAGTGCGAAGGTGAAACCGAATTATCTGTTCGCCAGTCAGTATCAGGCGCTGGAATTAGTCAATCTGATCGATCGCCCAAACGTTTATATCCAGCTGGATTTCTTCCACGCACAAATTGTCGATGGCAACCTGACGCAAATTATTCACGATTTGGCTGGCCGCATCGGACATATTCAAATTGCTTCGGTTCCTGCTCGACATGAACCCGATGAAGGAGAAATTAATTATCCGTTCATCTTTGCTGAATTGGATCGCGTAAATTATTCCGGCTGGGTTGGCTGTGAATATAACCCACGCGGTAAAACGGAAGACGGGTTGGGATGGGCTAAAACTTGGCTGGAGAAAAAACACTAATTCACTTATCCAGGAAATAATGTCAACACCAGAGACATAGTCGTTAGACGCGAATAAATAAAAAAGAATAGGTCAGACTCCTGTATATATGGCAGGAGTCGAGGCATCCCTTTATTCAAATAAAACAATAACCCAATACCTTTTCAGCCTCTGAATTGAAAAATGGGTCAATGAGGATAAGAACATGGCCACCTCGCTTTTACTCTGCATCGCTATCGCCGGGGTATTACTCCTGCTGCTGATGGTCATTAAATTTAAAATTCAGCCCTTTGTCGCCCTGCTGGTTGTCAGTTTACTCGTCGCTCTGGCAACAGGTATTCCGACTGGCGAGGTGATGAAGGTAATTACCTCCGGTATGGGAGGTATCCTCGGATCGGTGGCGATTATTATCGGCCTCGGCGCCATGCTGGGTAGAATGATCGAAGTGTCCGGCGGCGCGGAATCCTTAGCGCACCGCTTTGCCCAATTAATGGGACCGGGATTAATGGTAGCGGCGTTAACCATCGCCGCGTTTATTCTGGGTATTCCGGTCTTTTTCGATGTCGGCTTTATTATCCTTGCCCCAATTATTTACGGCTTTGCGAAAGTCGCTAAAGTCTCCCCGATTAAATTCGGCTTGCCCGTCGCGGGCGTGATGCTGACCGTACACGTCGCGCTGCCGCCCCACCCCGGCCCGGTTGCCGCCGCTGGCCTGTTGAATGCAGATATCGGCTGGCTGACCATCATTGGCCTGCTGGTGTCGATTCCTGTCGGCATCATCAGCTACTGGGCGGCCAAAGCCATGAACCGCCGCAAGTACGCGCTTTCCGTCGAAGTGTTAGAGCAATTACAGATGGCAAAGCCGGAAGATTCGACGCCGAACACGGCTCCCGTGTCTGCCCCTTCGGCTGGACTGATCGCCGCGCTGATCGCAATTCCTATCGCCATCATTATGCTCGGTACCGTGTCTGCAACCATTCTGCCTGCCGGACACCCGGTGCGTAACGTGATGTCGCTGGTCGGTTCTCCCGCCGTGGCGCTGCTGATTGCACTGGGATTAGCGTTCTGGCTGATTGCCCTGCGTCGCGGTTGGTCGCTGGAGAAAGCCAGCGGAGTGATGGGCGATGCCATGCCTGCCGCCGCAATGGTTATTATGGTGACCGGTGCCGGTGGCGTGTTTGGTAAAGTGCTGGTCGAATCGGGGATTGGTAAAGCGCTGGCGGATACGCTGACCAGCATTCACCTGCCGCTGGTGCCTGCCGCATTTATTCTGTCGCTGGCGCTGCGTGCCTCGCAAGGTTCGGCTACCGTCGCCATTCTCACCACCTGCGGCCTTCTGAGTGAAGCCGTCAGCGGTCTGAACCAGATGCAGTTGGTGCTGGTGACGCTCTCTGCCTGCTTTGGCGGACTGGGCCTGTCGCACGTCAATGACTCCGGTTTCTGGATTGTCACCAAATATCTGGGGCTGTCTGTCGCCGACGGCCTGCGCACCTGGACGGTGCTGACGACGATCCTCGGGCTGGCTGGATTCCTCTTCACCTGGGCGCTGTGGCTGGTGCTGTAATCGCGTGAAATTTCACCATGGGGAGGCTGCGACTTCCCCATTGGTATCAACTGAATACAGCATGTACCTACCTCCTTTATGCTGAAAAATGCGCCCTTTTTACTCCCATATTCCACATCTACCCGTTTTTATTCTGCCTTTATAATATCGCTTGGGTAAGAAACAACGCGTTTTCCTGCCTACTCTCGCAAATTGGCATACCGCACACATTATGTAATCAGAAGTGCACCCAATTCCTGACCTATCGTAAAGGATGCCCAATCTATAAGGCAAAGCCTGCATCAATCAATGAAAAATAATAAAGGAACATTATGAATTTTCTATCAAAAATGAAACTTGGCGCCATGCTGGGCGCAGGTTTCGCCTCTGTCATCATTATCGGTCTGATGGTTGCCATTCTGGGACGCGTCCATCTCGCCAATCTGGGTAAAGATATTGAATCACTCTCTGAAAAAAATCTGGCCAACCTGCTTCTGATTCAAGACACCAAGAGCGGTTTTGAGGTTGTCGCCCGTGTTGTCCGTAATATCGGGCTCTCACAAGACAGCGCGCGTATCCAGGAAGAAAAACGCCTGTTCGATCAGCAAATTATCCGCAATAACGAAGCCCTGGCGAAAGTCTATAAACAGCTTGCCGAACCAGAGGCTAGAGCCTTGCTGGAACAACTCGCGCAGGCACGCCCGGTTTACCTAAGCGCGGTAAATAAAGCCATTCAATTAAGCCTCTCTGGGGTGCCCGAAGAAAAAGTACAGGCCGCGTTAGTCATGGTCAATGAGATGCCACCTGCACAGGCAGCGGTTTTCGCGGCGTTGGACGGGCTGACTGCGTTACAGAAAGAACAGACGATGGAAACGACGACTAACGCCATGCATAAAGCCAGGGACGATGGCAATACGCTGCTGCTGTTCGCGGCGTTCGCGGTCTTCATCGGGATTTTTATCTCCATCCTAATCACCCGCACGATAAAAAATCTGCTGGGTGGCGAAGTCGCTTACGCGGCACACATCGCGCAAGAGGTTGCACAGGGCAATCTGGCCGTCAGCGTCGATCTGCGCCCCGGTGACAACCACAGCGTGCTGGCAGCCATGAACGGTATGCGCCAAAGCCTGAGTAGGATTGTTGAACAGGTGCGTGAGAGCAGCGAGTCGATCGCAACCGGTGCCAGCCAGATTGCCGCTGGCAGCACCGACCTCAGCCAGCGCACCGAAGAACAAGCAGCTAACCTGCAACAAACCGCCGCCTCAATGGAAGAAATAAGCCAGACCGTGCGCCAAAACACCGAGACGGTGCGTAATGCCACGCAGTTGGCGCAGGCCACCAGCGATACCGCCGCTAAAGGGGGCGAAGCCGTCAACAATATCGTTGTCACCATGAAAGAAATCACCGACAGCTCGCACAAAATTGGCGACATCATTAGCGTCATCGACGGCATTGCCTTCCAGACCAACATTCTGGCACTGAACGCCGCTGTAGAAGCCGCCCGCGCTGGCGAGCAAGGCCGTGGTTTTGCGGTAGTGGCAGGGGAAGTGCGTTCCCTGGCGCAACGCTCCGCAACCGCCGCCAAAGAAATCAAAGAGCTGATTGGCCACAGCGTCGAGAAAGTCGAAGCCGGTTCCGTCATGGTGAACAGCGCCGGTGCGACGATTGAAGAACTGGTACGCCAGGCACACAATGTTGCCGGCCTGCTTAACGAAATTGGCGTCACCACGCAGGAACAAGAGTCCGGTGTCTCGCAGATTCATGATGCCGTTAACCAGCTTGATCAGGTCACGCAGCAGAACGCCGCTCTCGTTGAGCAATCCGCTTCCGCCGCCGATAGCCTGAGCGATCAGGCTGCCCGTCTGGTCGAGCTAATGAAAGTGTTCATCGTTGAAGGCGGATCGTCACAGCGTATTGCACCGCCATTAAAACGGCCTGACAGCACCAAGCTCTCTCTCGCCAATCCTAAAAGCAGCACGGGAAGCGATAGCCAAAACTGGGAGCAGTTCTAATTCTACGCGGGGGATGGATCGCGCATCCCCCACCCTACTTTCACATCCCTTCACCATCAGCAGCATCCATTCCCTGCGTTTCCTGTTTTTTCCTCATCCGCATGCGGCAATATCGACAATTAAAATCAATGTTTTCGCTAGTCATGCCGATATCCTAGAGTGGATTGCTCGGTTATTCATCAGAAGGATTTAGAAACCGCAGTCGTACATTGCTCTCGTCGTGCAGAAGAAAATCCGCTTAATAACAATAAACAGTGTCAATAAGTCATGAGGATAACATGCAGAATAAAAGAAAAATGAAACTGGGTACTCAGGTCGGTTCGGGTTTTGCCATTGTTATTGTTATCGGCCTATTAGTGGCCATTTTCGGCAGAATGCATCTGGTTGGCCTCGGTAATACCACTGACAGGCTGGCCAAACACCACCTTGCCAACCTCATCGTGTTACAAGAACTGAAAGATAATCTTAACGTCACGATCAAAGCCACGTTGCGTATGCTTATCGCAACCGAACAAAAGGTTCTGGAAGACAATCAAAAACTGATTGAAGCCACGAGCGCCAAAAATACGAAACTCGTCACGCAGTTGGAAGAAAACTTACGGGCAACCGAGGTCCGCAATATTCTGGGTGAGCTTCAGCAAAATCGTACTGAATTTGCCACCGTGGGCCGCCAGGCCGTCGCGCTGTCACTCAGCAACAGGCAGGCTGAATCTATCGAATTGGTTAAAACCCAGCTTGAACCCATACAAACCAAGCTTTTTAACAATCTGAATTCCATGATTCAGTTGCAGAAAGACTACACCACGCAAACGGCAACCAACGCGATTGAAGAGTCCTACTATGATGGCAATTCACTGCTGGTTCTGGCCGTCATCGCTTCATTGTTCGGTGCAGGCATCGCCTGGCTGATTACCCGCCACATCAAAAAGCAACTTGGGGGCGAACCCGCCTATGCCACGCAGGTCACACAGGACATCGCACACGGTAATCTCGCGATGCCGGTCGATCTGGCGTCAGGCGACAATACCAGCTTGCTGTTCGCAATGAATAACATGCGCAAAAGCTTAAGCAGCATTGTTGAACAAGTGCGTGAGAGCAGCGAATCTATCGCAACCGGAGCCAGCCAGATTGCCGCCGGCAGCACTGACCTCAGCCAGCGTACGGAAGAGCAGGCGGCGAATCTGCAACAAACCGCCGCCTCCACGGAAGAAATGAGCCAGACCGTGCGTCAAAACACCGAGACGGTGCGCAACGCCGCTCAACTGGCGCAGGCCGCCAGCAATACCGCGGCTAAAGGCGGTGAAGCCGTCAGCAATATCGTGATCACCATGAAAGAAATTACCGACAGCTCGCACAAAATTGGCGACATCATTAGCGTCATCGACGGTATTGCCTTCCAGACCAACATTCTGGCGCTTAACGCCGCGGTAGAAGCCGCACGCGCAGGTGAGCAAGGTCGTGGCTTTGCGGTGGTAGCAGGCGAAGTTCGCTCGCTGGCACAGCGTTCTGCAACGGCAGCCAAAGAGATTAAAGAGCTGATTGGCCACAGCGTCGAGAAAGTAGAGGTAGGCTCCAGACTGGTCAGCGATGCGGGAACGACAATCGAAGAACTGGTGCGTCAGGCGCGCCACGTTGCCGATCTGATTAACGAAATTGGCGTCACCACGCAGGAACAAGAATCTGGCGTGTCGCAGATTCATGATGCAATTAACCAGCTTGATAAGGTGACGCAGCAGAATGCCGCGCTCGTTGAGCAATCCGCGTCCGCTGCCGATAGCCTGAGCGATCAAGCGGCTCATCTGGTCGAGCTGATGAAAACCTTCACCGTAGAGGGCGGGTCGTCACCGCGCATTGCACCACAGCTGAAAAGACCTACCAGCGCCAAGCTCTCTCTCGCCAATCCTAAAAGCAGCGCGGGAAGCGATAAGCAAAACTGGGAAACCTTTTAACAGCCAGCCAAGAGAACCCCAAAACCGCTGAGCAATCGGCGGTTTTTTTCAATAGGAAAAACAATAAATAAAGAGGAAAATTAGCAATGCGTTTTATATTAAGCACGATGGAATAAAATCAATAAAACGAGAAATGGCTATTTTCGATGATAAAAACATCAAATATATGAGTGTAAAAACATCATGTCGTTCGAAAAAAAATAATGAATAAAAAACGAGCACATTTTAGCGTTGAATAAATAAGCAAAAAATCATAACCACAGCGTTTATTAACATTGTTGTCAATTTAGCATTACAGCATGATCTCAGTTTATTTTTTCTCTAACCCATGGAGATATTGCGGCTTTTACCGCCACCTTTTATACTCCTGCGCCATCATTTACCCTTATTTGTATATGTTCCACCGCACCAGACACGACGACCGTTTACCGGAAAGCGTGACAGGAAAAAGTAAACTTAGGATACGTTTATTAGCCAAGGAAAACAGGCAACGATTACGGGAAAGGATATACCTGTCATTCTTCAAGCCGCATGTTTATTCATCTTTCTGCGACACGAGTCTTTAGGGTATCAACGTGATGGCACTTGCAAAATAAATACATTTGCGCAACGCCTATTTCACATTTAAAGCACGCCGACACCAACCATATTCGTTCTTAACATATAATAAGGGACACAATGAATCTCATCAAAAATAGTAGCCTGGGTAAAATGCTAGGGACCAGCTTTACCCTGGTCATCGCTATCGGATTTCTGGTGGCGATATTTGGCCGTATCCAGCTCGACAAACTCGGGGAAAACATCCAACTGCTATCGCAGGTCCGCATTACCAATCTCCTGATAATGCAGGAGTTTAAAGACAACATAAACACGAATGCCCTCGCCATCAGAAACCTGACGATGCTGGAAGACAGTCGGCAGATGCAGGAAGAGAAAGCGCGTATTGAGGCGATGATCTCCCGCAATAACGCGTTACTCTCGCAAATACACGACAGCGCCGTCGATAAACATGCTCAGGAACTGGTCGCGGTACTGGAGCGCGTGCGCCCGGCCTATAGCCGTAGCTATACAGACGCCATCGCATTGGCAATGGCGAACAAGAACAGCGAGGCTCAACATCTGTTATTAACCGACGTGCGTGTCAAGCAAGATGCCGTCTTCCAGGCTCTGAATGACATGGTTAACTGGCAAGAGAAGCTTACGGTGGAAATCGCCGACCAGTCTTTAAAGAATGCCACCAGCGCCGGTACGCTGATGGTGATTATCGCCCTGCTTTCTGTCGTACTGGGGGCAATGATCTCATGGTGGATTACTCGAACTATTAAGCGTCAGCTCGGGGGAGAGCCTGCCTACACGTTGGAAGTCACGCGTCAGGTTGCACAAGGGAATCTGGCCGTTGCGATTGAACTGCGCGACGGCGATACCACCAGCGTGCTGGCCGCGATGGAAGATATGCGTCAAAACCTGAGCAACCTGGTCGGTCAGGTGCACCAGAGCAGCGAATCTATCGCCACGGGCGCGACGCAGATCGCGATGGGCAACACCGATCTGAGCCAGCGCACGGAAGAACAGGCCGCGAATCTTCAGGAAACCGCCGCCTCAATGGAACAAATGAATACCACGGTGAAGCAGAATGCTGCGACCGTGCGTACTGCAACGGAGCTGGCCCATTCCGCCAGCACAACGGCGCAAAAAGGCGGCGATGCGGTCAATAACGTGGTGCGCACCATGGAAGATATCACCACCAGTTCGCGTAAGATCGGCGATATTATCGGCGTCATCGATAGCATTGCTTTCCAGACCAACATTCTGGCGCTCAATGCTGCCGTTGAAGCCGCCAGAGCCGGTGAACAAGGCCGTGGCTTCGCCGTAGTCGCCGGTGAAGTGCGCTCTCTGGCGCAGCGTTCCGCTTCCGCCGCACGTGAAATCAAAGATCTGATTAGCGTCAGCGTGGCTAACGTGGAAATGGGTGAGAAGCTGGTTAACGACGCGGGCATCACCATCAAAGACATTGTCGAAAAATCTCAGCAGGTTGCCAACCTGCTCAATGAGATCGGCCTGACCACGCACGAACAGGAACAGGGCGTTTCTCAGGTGAATGATGCGGTGAATCAGCTCGATCAGGTGACCCAACAGAACGCCGCGCTGGTTGAAGAATCCGCCTCCGCCGCCGACAGCCTGAGTGAGCAGGCCAGAACGCTGCTGGAATTAATGGGCGTGTTCAAAATCAGCGGCGTTCAAACGCCAGCGCCACGTCTGACGTCAAAGGTGAAGCAGCCGACGACACTGAGGCTAGCTCTGGCTGGCAAGTCAGGCAGCACAGGCCGCGATAACTGGGAAACCTTTTAACGAAGCGACTATCAATCGCTCTCAGGCCTCTTCACGAAGAAAATAAAGCCGCTGAACACCAGCGGCTTTTTTATTGCATCCAGAGAATAAGAGTAAATAATAAGGTTAAAAAAACCGCATCAATGAATAAATATCACAATTTTAAATATAAAGTTACAAATTAATAGGCGATAAGAAAAAGATCTTATCCTTATTAGTTAGAGCACCATTCATTAATATTTATTATCTATTCTGACCGCGATACAAAAATAATATTAATTTCCTGACTAACTAATAAATCAGGGGTTTTTGTTACGTTTATTCTGCCATCAATCTGTCACATTCTTGTCTACACTTTATTTGTCATTCTTTTGGCCTGTAAATATTCCCAACAGGCATTCCCTACGTGCATGAAAGTGACGACCTTATTCCTCCGCCAACGCAGCGGCAGGAGTATCAGCGTCGCCAACACACCCGCATGAGAAAGTGCACTATGGGATAAATGGAATGATGAAAGCCATAAACTCGCGGGGTGAATCGCATCTGTACCATCACCCCTAAAAATAACGACACCTGCAGTGTCAAGTTTCAATAATTAAAAAAGGCACATCATGAAGAATATAAGCTTGGGAAAAATGTTAGGAACGGGTTTTACGCTAATTATCGTCATTGGGTTTTTAGTCGCCATACTGGGTCGCACTCAGTTAGAAAAACTCGGGGGAAACATTCAAATCCTGTCACAAGTGCGTATTACCAATCTTCTGCTAATGCAGGAATTTAAAGACAACATTAACGACACCGCACGCGCCATCAGAAATATTGCACTCCTAAACGATCAACAGCAGATGAAGACGGAAAAGGAGCGAATTGAGAAATCCATCGCACGTAATAACGAGTTGCTAGCGCAAATACGTAACAACGCGGTGAGCAACGAGACTAAAGCGCTGGTTGCCGCACTGGAACAGGCCCTCCCCGCCTATGTCAGCAACATGAGAAAAGCCATTGAACTGGCGATGGCCAACCAGCACGACGCGTTTCGCAACTTTCTGCTGACTGAGGTACGCGCTACACAGGCAAACGTCTTCACCGCACTGGATAAAATGGCTGAGAGGCAGAAATCCCTCACGATAGATATCGCCAACCAGTCCGAGAAAAGCGCGTTCAATGCCGGTACCTTAATGCTGATTCTCACGCTGTGCGCCTCGCTACTGGGAGCGGTTGTTGCCTGGTGGATCACCCGGAAAATTAAGCGTCAGCTTGGCGGAGAACCAGCCTATACGCTGGAAATTACACGTCAGGTCGCTCAGGGGAATCTTGCCATCGCCATTGAACGACGTGCAGGAGACACCACCAGCATTCTGGCGGCGATGGAAGAGATGCGCCAAAGCCTGAGCAATATCGTCGGGCAAGTTCATCAAAGCAGCGAGTCTATCGCCACGGGTGCCAGCCAGATTGCCATCGGCAATACCGATCTGAGCCAACGCACGGAAGAACAGGCCGCGAATCTTCAGGAAACCGCCGCCTCAATGGAAGAGATGAATACCACGGTGAAACAGAACGCCGACACCGTGCGTAGCGCGGCTCAGCTTGCCAACTCGGCCAGCGCGGCGGCCCGCAAAGGCGGGGACGTCGTTAATAACGTCGTGCGGACAATGGAAGAAATCACCGCCAGTTCGCGTAAAATCGGCGATATTATCGGCGTGATTGACGGCATTGCTTTCCAGACCAACATTCTGGCGCTCAACGCTGCTGTCGAAGCCGCCCGCGCTGGAGAACAGGGACGCGGGTTCGCGGTAGTGGCCGGGGAAGTTCGCTCACTGGCGCAACGTTCCGCCTCCGCAGCACGTGAAATTAAGGATCTGATTGGCATTAGCGTAGGCAAAGTGGAAGCAGGCGAACGGTTAGTTAATGAAGCCGGCGTAACCATAGAAGAAGTCGTGGAGCAGTCACAGCGTGTCGCCAATCTTATCAACGAAATCGGCCTGACCACCCACGAGCAGGAACAGGGCGTTTCTCAGGTCAACGATGCAGTCAATCAGCTCGATCAGGTCACCCAACAGAACGCCGCGCTGGTTGAAGAGTCCGCTTCCGCCGCGGACAGCCTGAGCCAACAGGCCAAACATCTGGTTGAGTTGATGAGCGTGTTCAAAATCGACGGTATCCAGCCACAGCGTGCCGCACCACCAGTGGCGAAGCTGTACAGACCCAAACTGGCGCTGACCGGTAGTTCGAGTAACACAAACTGGGAAACCTTTTAAACACACAACTGATTAACGTGACGTTAAAAAAGAAAAACCGCTGAGATATCAGCGGTTTTTTCACATTAACGGGCAATCCGTTATCGGCGATTACAGCGCCCGACGCAGACGTGCCACCGCTTCATGCATTTGCTCATCCGTTGCCGTCGCAAAGGACAGACGCAGCGTTGAATAATCGATGTTGTCTGGGAAGAAGAACTCGCCCGGCACGAAGACCACGCCCTGCTCCAGCGTCTTCTTCAGCCATTCCGTCGTGTTGAAATCGTCCTGACGGAACTTCGCCCACAGGAACATCCCGCCCTTCGGCTGGTTGAAGGTGATTACATCACCCAGTTCCTTCTCGACTAGCTGTGCCAGCAGTTCGCCTTTGTGCTTATACGCGTGGCGAATTTTCTCGATCTGCGTATCCAGACGTCCCAGCCCCAGATAGCATTCCGCGACGGTCTGCGACAGCGCGCTGGCATGCAGGTCAGCGGCCTGTTTGATAATCGCGACTTTGTGCAACAACCAATCCGGCAGAATCGCCCAACCGAGACGTAATCCCGGTGCCAGCACCTTCGAGAACGTAGAGGTATACAGCACGTATTCCGTGCTACCCAGTTGCTCCTGCGCCAGTTGGAACAGCGTCGGATTGCGCTCTTCGGTGAAGCGCAGCTCGCCATAGGGATCGTCTTCGATAATGACAAAACCGTAGCGCTCTGCCAGCTGAATCAATTTCAGGCGACGTTCATAGCTCAGCGTCACGCCGCTCGGGTTACCGAAGTTCGGAACGATATAAACGCCTTTGATGCGCTGTTTCTTCAGCAGCTCTTCCAGCTCGTCGACGACCATGCCGTCAGCATCGGACGACACAGACATCACCTGCGCCTGCGCCAGCTCCAGCGTTTGCAGCGCTGCCAGATAGGTCGGGCGTTCAACGACGAACATGTCGCCCGGATCGACCATTGAGCGCATGATCAGATCCAGCGCCTGCTGCGAACCAGCCGTCACGACAATATCGTCACCGCGCGTTTTTACGCCGCGTACCGCGCACAGCTCGGCAATACGATCGCGGAGCACGCCGCTGCCTTCAGTTAAGCCATACTGGAAGGCCGTTTTCGGCTGTTCAGTAATCGCTAACTGCGTGGCCTGACTTAAACCTTCGAAATCAAATAATGCATCTGACGGAATCCCGCCAGCCAGCGAGATAATATTTTCCATCTTGCTGTGTTTCAGCAGTTCACGGATGGCGGAACTTTTTAACTGAGCGATGCGGTGCGCTAACAACCCTTCAATGGCCATCTCTTCTTAACCCTTCTACGAAACAGGCCGGTAAACCGGCCCGATAACGATTCCCCCTGTCACCCTTCAAGCGGCATACGCGTTGGCGTTCCGCCGCTCGAATGATTTAGGGTAGATCTGCTCTAAAATTATCCGCCCAGATAGGCCGAACGTACCGCTTCATTAGCTAACAATGCCGCTCCGGTATCTTCCAACACGACATGGCCGTTTTCAAGCACATAACCCCGATCAGCCAGTTTCAGCGCCTGATTGGCGTTTTGCTCCACCAGGAAGATGGTCATGCCCTCTTCACGCAGTTGCTGGATCGTGTCGAAAATTTGCAGGATGATGATCGGTGCCAGACCCAGCGACGGCTCGTCCAGCAGCAGTAAACGCGGCTGGCTCATCAGCGCACGACCAATCGCCAGCATCTGCTGCTCACCGCCGGACATCGTGCCGGAACGCTGGGCGCGTCGCTCGTACAAGCGCGGGAACAGATCGTAGACGCGCGCAATGCGCTCCTGATACTGCTCGCGCTCGGCAAAGAACCCGCCCATCGCCAGATTTTCTTCTACCGTCATACGGGAAAAGACGCGACGCCCTTCCGGCACAATCGCGATAGCTTCACGCATAATCTGCGCGGTCTGCCAGTTTGTGATGTCTTTGCCATCAAACGTGATGGTACCTTCCGTCGCGCGCGGGTCACCGCACAGCGTACCCAACAGCGTGGTTTTACCGGCACCGTTCGCGCCGATCAGCGTAACAATCTCGCCCTGATTAATATGCAGGCTTACCTGATGCAGCGCCTGAATTTTTCCGTAGTGGGCCGAAACCTGATGTAATGACAGCATAAACGTTATCCTTCACCCAGATATGCACGGATGACATCCGGGTTGTTACGAATTTCAGCTGGGGTGCCTTGTGCCAGCGGCGTTCCCTGATTGACAACATAAATCCGGTCAGAAATGCCCATGACCAGCTTCATATCATGTTCAATCAACAAAACGGACACCTGATGGCTATCGCGCAGTTCCGCAATCAGCTCGATTTAACTCGTCAGTTTCTTTCGGGTTCAGACCAGCCGCAGGCTCATCCAGCATCAGCAGCTCAGGGCGCGTCACCATGCAGCGGGCGATTTCCAGACGGCGCTGCTGGCCGTAAGCCAGATTCCCCGCCTGACGGTTCGCTAACTCTAACAAACCAATACGCTCCAGCCACACCGCGGCGCGCTCCTGCGCATCGGCTTCCGCACGACGAAAGCCTGGCGTTTTCAACAGCCCGGCAAACACACCGCTTTTCAGGTGCTGATGCTGTGCCACCAGCAGGTTCTCGATCACCGTCATTTCACGGAACAGGCGAACGTGCTGGAATGTGCGCACCACGCCCATGCGGGCAATGGCCTGTCCGGGTAATCCTTCCAGATGACGATCGCGCAGCATGATGGTGCCGCCGCTTGGGCGATAAAAACCGGTCAGGCAGTTAAAGACCGTGGTTTTCCCCGCCCCGTTCGGGCCGATCAGCGAGACGATTTCGCCCGCATGAATATCCATTTCAACGTTGTTGACCGCCAGCAGGCCGCCAAAACGCATCATCAGACCTCTGACTGATAATAGTGGCTGCGTGCTCATGCTTGCTCTTCCTTCTTCGCGACTTTCAACTTCATCTCAGGACGCTTCATCGGTAGCAGGCCTTGCGGACGCCAAATCATCATCAGAACCATCAACGCACCCAGCAGCAGCATGCTGTATTCATTCAGATCGCGCATCAGCTCGCGGGACACGACCAGCAAGATTGCAGCGAGAATGACCGCAAACTGCGAGCCCATTCCGCCCAGCACGACGATGGCCAGCACAAAGGCAGATTCAGCGAACGTGAACGATTCTGGGCTAACGAAGCCCTGACGCGCGGCAAACAGCGTACCGGCAAAACCCGCGAACGCGGCGCTGATGGTAAACGCGGTCAGCTTGATGCGTGTTGGGCTCAGCCCCAGAGAACGGCAGGCGATTTCATCATCGCGCAGCGCTTCCCAGGCACGTCCTAACGGCATCCGCAGCAGACGGTTAATCACAAACAGGGTCAACACCACCAGCAGCAGCGCGACCAGATACAGGAAGATAATACGGTCGCTCGGGTCATATTGCAGACCGAAGAAGTTGTGGAACGTATCCCAACCGCCGTCGCGCGCGCTGCGGCCAAATTCCAGACCAAAGAAGGTCGGTTTAGGGATCTGACTGATACCGTTCGGGCCACCGGTAATTTCAGTGTTGTTCAGCAGCAGGATACGGACTATTTCACCAAACCCGAGCGTCACAATCGCCAGATAGTCGCCGCGCAAACGCAGCACCGGGAATCCCAGCAGGAAGCCGGACAGCGCCGCCACCATGCCTGCCAGCGGCAGACTTTCCCAGAAACCCAATCCGTAGTAGTGGTTCAGCAACGCATAGGTATACGCGCCAATGGCGTAAAACCCGCCGTAGCCCAATACCAGCAGGCCAGACAGACCAACCACAACGTTCAAGCCCAGACCCAGCATCACGTAAATCAGCGTGAGCGTGGCGATATCCACCGTACCGCGTGACACCAGAAACGGCCAGGCGATAGCGGCGATAATCAATGCCGCTGCTAATATCTTCTGCCGTGGCGTACTGCCATCAAAGCTCGGCAGCACCAGCGACGGTGCAGAGAATTTCTTGATGCTTTGTTGGAAGAACGGGCGAATCAACTGGAAGAAGAACACCACGATGCAGCCCGCGCCAATCCAATACCAGCGCACTTCATCGGCACCGCGCACCACCAATTTGGTGCCATCCAGTGCCAGTTGCAGGCCCATTAAGAACGAGGCCAGCACCAGCAGCATGAACGCGGAAACCAGCGCATTAAACAGGTTGAGCTGCTTCATACTTTCTCAACCTCCGGGCGGCCCAGAATACCGGTTGGCATCACCAGCAGCACCACAATCAGCAGCGCAAACGACACCGCATCTTTGTATTCCGTGCTCAGGTAAGCGGACGTCAGCGCTTCGGCTACGCCCAGAATCAGTCCACCGATCATCGCGCCAGGAATACTGCCGATGCCGCCCAGAACCGCCGCCGTAAAGGCTTTCATCCCAGCCATAAAGCCGATATAGGGGTTGATGACGCCGTAGAATTGCCCCAGCAGCACGCCAGCAACCGCAGCCATGAGCGCACCAATGACGAAGGTCAGGGAGATCACGCGATCGGTGCTGATACCCAGCAGGCTAGCCATTTTCAGGTCTTCCGCACAGGCACGACAGGCGCGCCCCATACGGGAGTAGCGAATAAATAGCGTCAGCGCCAGCATGGCGAGGAACGTTACGATCCAGATGGTCAGCTGCATGGTGCTAATTGTCGCGGCAAAGCCATTGCTTTCGCCCAGCACCCACTGGCCGGTCACAAGACTCGGCAGTGCAACATCACGCGAGCCCTGATTCAGACTGACGTAGTTTTGCAGGAAAATTGACATCCCGATGGCAGAAATCAGTGCAATCAGACGCTTTGACGTTCGAACCGGTCGGTAGGCCACCCGTTCGATACTCCAGCCGTAGGCGCTGGAAATGACTACGGCGGCAATGAAGGCGACACCAATCAGGAGCCAGCCAGCATCGATGCCCATCATCATCAGGGCCGCAATCACAATAAAGGAGACGTAGCTACCGATCATATACACTTCGCCGTGTGCGAAGTTAATCATGCCGATAATGCCGTAAACCATGGTGTAGCCAATGGCGATCAGCGCATAGGTGCTGCCCAACGTCAGGCCGTTGAACATCTGCTGAAAAAAGTAAAGGAACTGCTCGGACATACCTTAAACCTTAAATGCTGCCCCCGCGCCTTGCGGCAACGGGGGCTTCGGTATTGAGGGATTATTATTGGTACACACTCAGCGGGCGGAGAATGCTCTCCACGCCGAAGAGGCAGACAACGGCGTCTTCAACCGTTCCCCGCCTCTGGGCATGATGATTATTTCACTGCGCTGGAAGTACCGTCTTTGTGCCACTCAAATACGCCAAATTCAAACCCTTTCAGGTCGCCTTTTGCATCCCAGCTTAATGGTCCCATTACGGTATCCACGGAGTTCGCTTTCAGATCCGCGACCAGTTTTTCTGGTTCATTGCTACCGGTACGTGCCATCGCGGTGGTCAGCGATTGCAGCGCAGCGTAGGTCGTCCAGACGAACGGACCGGTTGGATCCAGTTTCTTGGCTTTCAGCGCATCGACAATCGGTTGGTTAGCAGGAACCTGATCGTAACGCTTCGGCAGCGTCACCAGCATGCCTTCAGATGCATCGCCTGCGATGTTGGACAGCGATGAGTTACCCACGCCTTCTGGGCCCATGAATTTGGTGGTCATGCCAGCCTGACGCGCCTGACGCAGAATCTGCCCCATTTCTGGGTAGTAGCCGCCGAAATAGACGAAATCGACGTTCTCTTTCTTCAGACGCGCAACCAGCGTGGAGAAATCTTTATCACCCGCCGTCACACCTTCAAACAGCACAACATTCGCACCGGCTTTTTTCAGGCTATCCTGAACAGAGCGGGCCAGGCCTTCACCATATTGCTGTTTGTCATGAACCACGGCGATACGCTGCGGTTTGATGGTTTCGACAATGTATTTTGCTGAGGTTGGTCCCTGATCGGAATCCAGCCCCGTCGTGCGCAGCACCATTTTGTAGCCGCGCGTGGTCAAGTCGGCGTTGGTTGCCGCAGGCGTAATCATGATCACGCCTTCTTCTTCATAGATATCAGACGCAGGCTGCGTTGAGGAGGAACACAGATGGCCAATCACATAACGGATACCGTCATTGATGACTTTGTTCGCGACGGCAACCGCCTGCTTAGGGTCACACGCGTCATCATATTCAACGCCAACCAGTTTGTTACCGTTTACGCCGCCTTTTGCGTTAATGTCTTCAATAGCCTGACGCGCGCCAATGAACTCCATATCGCCATACTGTGCAACTGGGCCAGACATTGCACCTACAACCGCAACCTTAATATCGGCAGCGCTGACTGCGTGACTCAACGCCGCAGCCATACAACCCATCAGCAATACTTTACCTTTACTGAATTTCATTCTTTTTACCCCATCTGTCATTATGGATATTGCCGAAAACCTGACCGCCTTCTGCCATAACCTACTATTTTCTTATAAGTAAGAAAGGCTTAGGTTATTATTAGTAATATTTTCTAATAAGGCTTTATTTTTCATATTATTAAACAGGAATTTTATGCTGCAAATCAACTCACACTGTCAGAAACAAGCGGGGCAAACAGCACAAAACGCCAGATGCAAAAACCAGCATTCAATTTATATATAGTCAGATATTCTACTTTGTGCATTAATTGTTGATGGATTACTCGAAAAACAAAGAATGAGAAAAACATTTGCCCTATTAACCATAACGCTCAAATTACACAACTGATCCACTACAAAACAACTACATTATTCTTCACTCATATGATGGAGTGCCGATAAAAATGAAACTAGCCGTTGAATGCCTCACCCAATTCAGCCCTCAGGATAAAATTGATCTGGCAAAAATCTGGCCACATCAGAACATTGATTTACTCGAAGAAGAACTCACCCCCGATCGGCGATTATTTGCCGCCCGTTTTAACGATCGGTTATTAGGCGGCATGCTGGTCGAGCTTGAAGGAGAATATGCGGAACTGAGCGATCTGATGGTGCGGGAAGTCACGCGGCGGCGGGGCGTAGGGAAACTCTTGATTGATGAAGCGCGTCGTCAGCTTCCTGAGGTGAAAGAGTGGTGGCTGGCCACGGCCGATCATGCTGCGATCAAAGAGGAAGTGCTGGCGCGGTTTATGGTGTCCTGCGGCTTCTCACCCGTGTCCGGCGGCTGGCGCTATATTCGTAGAAAAGAAACGCCGTTGATTCTTGACCAACTCAACCCAGAGAAGCCATAGCTCACGCTCTGCGGCCTGACATCAGACAAAAACAAAACGACCGGGCATTACCCGGTCGCTACAGAAAGAGACGATGAGAGCGATTAGGCTTCTATCGCCGCTCGCAGTTTTTTCATCGCATTCTTTTCTAACTGACGCACACGCTCTGCAGAAACGCCGTATTGATCGGCTAGCTCCTGCAAGGTGGATTTGTTGTCATCATCCAACCAGCGGGCACGAATAATGTGCTGGCTGCGTTCGTCCAGCCCTTCCAGCGCGTAGGTGAGCTTATCGGCCGCATGCGTTTCCCAGTTATCTTCTTCAATGCCATCGGCAAAGTCAGACGATTTATCCTGTAGGTAAAGCATCGGCGACATCGCCTTGCCGTCGTGCGAATCTTCTTCCGGCGTCGGATCGAACGTCATGTCCTGCGCCGCCATGCGGGATTCCATCTCACGCACGTCTTTGCTCGTCACGCCAAGCTCACGCGCAACCAGTTCGACTTCATCCTGATTAAACCAGCCGAGGCGCGTTTTCGACTTACGCAGGTTAAAAAACAGCTTACGCTGTGCTTTAGTGGTCGCGACTTTCACGATACGCCAGTTACGCAGCACGTATTCATGAATTTCGGCTTTGATCCAATGCACGGCGAAAGAAACCAGACGCACGCCAACTTCAGGGTTAAAGCGGCGTACCGCTTTCATCAGGCCGATGTTCCCTTCCTGAATCAGGTCCGCCTGCGGCAGGCCGTAGCCGGAATAGTTACGGGCAACATGAATAACAAAACGCAGGTGTGACAGAATCAGGTGCTTAGCCGCATCCAGATCGCCCTGATAATGCAGCCGTTCAGCCAGCGCCCGCTCTTCCTCCGCCGTCAGCATCGGATAGGCATTGGCGGCACGAATATACCCTTCCAGACTGCCCTGGGGAACTAAGGTGAAAGTTTGCATATCTTTGGTCATTCAACCCTCTCAGTTGCTCTATTCGTCATATTGCAGTTGGTTATCTTAGCACTGCTTCACCGCATCGTTTTGCGCGAAGATGGCAAAACACGGCACCTTAAAGCTTATTTTAAGAAAAACCTTAAAACCAGATTAATCAAATCCTAAAATCTGTCTATTCAGACTGTGATTCCGCTCGCAAGTTCCTCTCATTTTATTCACCTCATGCCAGAGATCAAGCAGGGGAAAAGCGCGTTACTAGCACACGAGAAACCAAGGGGGAAAACACAGCGGGAAGCGCAAAGAAGAGATGTCGCTGAGGAGATTTCCCCTGCAATACGGTCTGAATTACAGGGGATAATTATACCAGAAAATGCTTACTGTGGTGTAAAACGGCGTAAATGTTGCACGGTTGCCAGCCAGGCGGCCAACCAGCCAATCATACCGGCGATTAACAGCAGCAGCAGGGATTCATCCCAGCTCAATCCTTTAACGGCAAAGGTCGTACCGAAGACGGAAGCCACCTGCGCCACCACGGCACCCAGCTTCCAGACCAGCGCCTGCGATAAAATCAGCGACAGCACCGCGCCGCCTACGCCCATTGCCGCCCCGCCATTCAGGAACGGACGCAGAATAAAGCCGTCTGTCGCCCCAATCAGCTTCATCACGTTGATGGTTTCGCGGCGGCTGAAAATACTCAGGCGCACGCTGTTGCCGATCACCAAAAAGACGGCAACCACCATCAGGACACCAATCGTCACGGAAATTTGCCCAACCAGATTGGTCAATGCCACCAGCCGCGCAAACCAGCTGTCATCCATCCGTACTTCATCCACGCCCTGCGTCGCCGCCACTCGGTCGCGCAGCGTCGTCAGCGTGGTGGAATCCTGAAAACTCATTTTCGGCGTGATAATCGCTACGGCTGGCAGCGGGTTCTCTTCCAGCATATCGAGCGCGCCGCCAAAACCGGACCAGTTACGGAATTCGCCCATTGCTTCATTGCGCGACAGGTAATTGACTTTATCGACGCCCTCTTCCGATTGAAGCTGCGTGATAACCGCCTGCGCCGCGTTGTCATCCAGCGATTTATCCAGATACACCGTCAGCTGCGGCGAGGGATACCACTGTGTCGCTGCCTGACTGACGTTTTTCCATACCAGATAGCAGATGCTGGGCAACGCCAACGAAATAGCAATGACCATGATGGTCAGAAAGGTAGCCAGCGGCTGGCGCAGCATATCAGCCAGCGTATTCATCCAGGCATAGCGCCACTGTTCCTGCCAGCCGCCGCGCAGCGCTTTGGCTTTTGCGACAGGCTTTTTCGCGTTACGGACGTTATTCGCCATTGTGGTTTCCCCCCACCATGCGGCCATCCGACAGCGTCAGCACACGGTAATTACGGCGGGCGATCAGCCCAGTGTCATGCGTCGCCATCAGGACGGTAACGCCAACGCGATTGAATTCTTCAAACAGGCGCAAAATGCCTTCTGACAGCGCTTCGTCGAGGTTGCCAGTCGGCTCATCCGCCAGCAATACGGCGGGTTTGTTCACCACCGCGCGCGCAATGCCAACGCGCTGCTGCTCACCGCCGGACAGCTGGATAGGGTAGTTTTTCGCTTTATCCAGCAGGCCAACCTTGTCCAGCGCGGCGGATACCCGACGACGGATATCCTCACTGCTGGCACCCGCAATGATGAGCGGCATCGCAACGTTGTCATAGACCGTACGTTCCATCAGCAGATGGTGATCCTGAAAGATCATGCCGATCTGGCGGCGCAGGAACGGAACTTCGCGTTTTTTCAGACGGCTGATATTGTGGCCGCCGAAGAAAATCTGACCCGCGCTGGGACGTTCAATGCCACAAATCAGTTTCAGCAGGGTACTTTTCCCTGCGCCGGAATGGCCGGTCAGGAACGCCATTTCCGCGGGGCGCAGATGGAAATCCACCCCTTGTAATGCCTGACGCCCACCGAGGTAAGCTTTACTGACCTGTTCAAAACGAATCATCCGTTTTAATCCTCTCGGGCAAAAAGTGCCTCAATAAAATCGTCGGCCTTGAATGGCCGTAAATCTTCAATACCTTCACCTACCCCAATATAGCGGATAGGAATAGCGAACTGGTCGGCAATGGCGAAAATCACCCCGCCTTTCGCGGTACCATCCAGCTTAGTTAAGGTAATACCCGTCAGCCCAACCGCTTCATTAAACAGTTTGGCCTGACTCACCGCGTTCTGCCCGGTGCTCGCATCCAGCGTCAGCATCACTTCATGCGGCGCGTCTTCGTCCAGCTTCTTCATCACGCGCACAATCTTTTTCAGCTCTTCCATCAGGTGCGCTTTGTTCTGCAAGCGACCGGCGGTATCCGCGATCAGGACATCAACGCCGCGCGCTTTCGCAGCCTGAATCGCATCGAAAATCACCGATGCCGAATCCGCACCCGTATGTTGCGCCACCACTGCCACATTATTGCGCTGTCCCCAGACCTGAAGCTGCTCGACCGCCGCCGCACGGAAGGTATCCCCCGCCGCCAGCATCACGGATTTGCCCTGCGCCTGGAACTGACGTGCCATTTTCCCGATGGTGGTGGTTTTACCCACGCCATTAACGCCAACCATCAGAATGACATACGGCGTTTTGCCTTCGATATTCAGCGGGGCGTCCACCTTAGCAAGAATCTCCGCCATTTCTTCTTTCAGCTTCACAAAAAGCGTATCAGCATCTTTCAACTGGCGGCGGCTGGCGTGCTCTGTCAGGCTGGTGATGATTTTGCGGGTCGTCTCGACCCCAACATCCGCAACCAGCAGTTGTTCTTCCAGTTCATCAAACAGATCGTCGTCGATTTTCTTACCGCGAAACAATCCGATAAATCCTGAACCGAGGTTCTGGCGCGTTTTTACCAGACTGCGTTTCAAGCGAGCAAAGAAACCTTCTTTCGTCGGACGTTCCTGCTCTTGCGCCACGACAGGCGCATCATCTGGCTGCGCGGGTTCTGGTTCTTCGTATTCTTGCTCTTCCTGCTGCGCAACGTCCGGCTCAGCATGAGCCACCGTCGCGCTTTCGGCGATCTCAGTCTGTACGATCGGATCGACGACATCCCGATCGAGAACGTCATGATCGATCGCGTCACGATCGTCTGCTTCAGAAATAATAGGGGCTGATACGGCTGGTTCAGGCACAGCGACGGTCGGTTCGTCAGCCGCTGCGGTAACGTCACGCTCGGCGGCAGGTTGGATCAGCGCTTCCGCTTCAACCTTGGTCTCTTCTTCAACGACAGGCGCTTCCGGCAGCGGTTTCTCTACCTGCTCCGGGGCGTGCTCAACGCTCTGTTGAGCCGATGCAGCAGCATCCGACTCCGCCGCTGACGGCTGTTCTTCAACAACAATCTTCTCTTGAACAGTCGGCTTCTCTTGAAAAACAGGCTGCTCTTGCGGCTGTTCCTGTTGTTTCTCTTCCTGTTTCCCTAATCCCAGCCAGGAAAAAAAACCGCGCTTCTTTTCTTTTGACATGTGCGATCGCGCTCCACGCTGCTCACCGCAGCGAATCAATCAATGAAAATCATATTTAAACAATAAGTTTAACACTTTCCTGCCGACAGCAACACGCAGCCAACGGGGGCAATGACGGACAATTCTCGGCGCTGCCGACAATCTTCGTAACGAAAGGCAATGTCCGTAACGAAGTGTGTCAAACGCTGCGCGTTATCGAAAGCCTGTAGATAGCACAAAATTTTGGGTTAAGCGCTTTAACCCCCATCTTAACATTCCCTCTACACGTAACCGCCGCTAGAATAGCGCCAGAAATTTCCTGCCCGTATCCACACCACGATGATGCGGCACAACAATAACCCTGTGAGCTATGGCTAAAAAAAATGCATCGTCAGCCGCCGGACAAATCCGAATCATCGGTGGTCAATGGCGCGGCAGAAAACTTCCGGTTCCTGATAGCCCCGGTTTACGTCCCACCACCGATCGCGTGCGGGAAACGCTGTTTAACTGGCTGGCTCCCGTCATTCAGCAGGCACGCTGTCTAGACTGCTTTGCCGGCAGCGGCGCGCTCGGGCTGGAAGCCTTATCCCGTTATGCCGCACACGCCACATTATTGGAGATGGAGCGTGCAGTCGCGCAGCAGTTAACGCAAAATCTGGCACTACTTCGGGCGGACAACGCCGAGGTGGTCAATACTGATGCCCTGAGCTGGCTGGCGAAGCCGGGCACGCCGTTTGACGTCGTGTTTCTCGATCCACCGTTTCGCAAAGAGCTGCTGAACAACACGCTTGCCCTGCTGGAACAGCAGGGTTGGCTGGCACCCGACGCGTGGATTTACGTGGAAACCGAGTCGGAAAATGCGCAGCTGACTATCCCGGAAAATTGGCAACTGCACCGTGAGAAAATTGCGGGTCAGGTCGCCTACCGTTTATACATTCGTCAATGATCTTCGCAGCAACGTAAGGGTAAGAGATGATTTTGATTAACCTTGGCAGGCTATTGATGCTGGGCGTGTGGGGATTTTTGTTGCTTAACCTGATTCAGCCGTTCCCCAAGCCGTTGAATATCTTCATGACCGTGGCGATGGTGTTTATGATCCTGATGCATGGTTTTCAACTGCTGCTGTTAAAATCCAGCCAGCCGAAAGACAGCCCCGCGCTGAGCCGCGCGCTTCAGGCACGCATTTTCCTTTTTGGCGTGTTTGAGCTGTTGGCGTGGCAGAAAAAGCAGCCTAAGCCACCGAAGTCGTAATCGCTACTTCTGCTGGGGCACAAAGCGGATAAAGCGTGTGCCCTTTAGCTGCAACGACCCCTGCATGCCAGTATCAAGCAGGTGATAATCCGCGTTCTCAAGGCGCAGCGTGATAGTCGCGCCGCCGGTAATCGGCCTGAACGTGACCTCATAAAGCATATCCTCTACAACCATCACCTGATGTTCGCGCGCCCGTCGACGGCTACGGGGAAATTCGCGTTTGTGTTTCACCTCGGCGGCCACGATCCGCAGCGGAGCCGCGTCATTCTGCGCTTCCCGCTGGCGTTGACGTCGATATTGCCGCGCCGCCAGCACCAAAATCGCACCGACGGCCAAGGCCAACAGCCAGGGAAAGTCATTCATCAGGGTTTCTTGCCGGGAAGATAAGGAAATGCGGTAACGTTATCGCCTAAATCAGAAATGCGGGCACTGCCTTTTTCCGTCACGGCATCAATGCGAATGATCGCCTGTAGAGGAATGAAACTGCGGCTAACGCCGGAGAATTCCGTTTTCAGTTTCTCGGTTGACGGGTCAACCAACACCGTAGACTGGCTATCAAACACGAAGTCGGCAATTTCAATAAAACCGAACAGGCTACTCTGCACCAACTCACGCACGTAAAGCTGGTAATTCTTACCGTTATTTATAAATTGAATACGATAAAGCGCGGATTCATTACTCATTCAACACAATGCTCCCTTCGAGACTTCACGGCGCCCATCTACAATAAAAACAGGCGATAACATAACATGAAGCTCACAGAAGTCGCATCCGTTTCACGACGTGTTGTTTAACTTCCCCACAATCCCCTACACTCAATAAAGAACGGTTTATTTTTATCCTGACACAAACAAAAACACAAAAAGGACACGCTATGCTTTGGTCATTTATTGCTGTGCTTTTTTCTGGTTGGTTGTATGTGGACGCCAGCTACCGTGGTCCAACGTGGCAACGTTGGTTATTCAAACCGGTCACGATGCTACTGCTGCTGGCTCTGGCCTGGCAGACGCCGCTGCTTGGTGTGCCGGGCTATCTGATTGTACTGGGGTTGTTGGCAACGCTGGTCGCAGACACCCTGCTGTTGCTGCCGACTCAGCGCCTGCTTTACGCGTTTGGCGCTTATTTCCTCTCCCATCTGCTGTACACCATTAGCTTTTTTACCGGGCAGATTTCACTCACGTTCTTTTGGCCGCTGGCATTAACGCTCGTCATTCTGGCCACGATCCTGATCGCGATTATCTGGGGACGACTGAAAGAGCAGCGTTGGCCCGCCTGCGCATTCATCATCATGACCACATTGATGGTCTGGATTGCCGGCGAGCGGTATTTTGCGCTAGGGACAAACGCGAATTTCTCCCTGCTTACGGGCACCGTGCTGTTGTTTATCGCCCATGCAGCCTGGCTGATTCACCATTACCGTTTTCCGTTCCGCGCCCATCAGGCGATTGTGGCCGCGGGCTATTTTGGCGGCCATTTCCTGATCGTTCGCTCCCTCTATTTCTAACGTTGACGCCGCTCACGAAAATCTGGCTAAGCATTGAGCGGCGGTGTAAAGTTCCTGATGAGAATCGTAATCACTAAGAAACTATTCCAGTAGGCGTTATTGGTGCAGCCAGTTTGGACTCGGACAGCGCGCAGAAACCGGAGCGTACATGGAGTACGTGAGGATTATTCGCTACGCTCACCCTACGGGCCGCCCCAAGGGGCGTTCAAACGCAATTGCGTTTGTTTGAGCACTGCCCAGGTTCAAAATGGCAAATGAAATAGCCCTAATGGGATTGGTTCAACAATGGAGGAAGATATGCACTCTCATCAACACCACCACAGCACTGAGAAATCAGCCTGCTGCAATAACAGCGTTCACCACGCGCCACGCAGCGCCAAAAGCTGCTGCAACGAGCACACGCAGCATTCAAACCACGCCGACCACAGCTGCTGTTCAACCAAACACACGTCTGACGCCGTAGTGCAAAGCGCGTGTGGCACAGATCAGTCGTCGTCAGACAGCGGCGGTAGCGCGGATTCAGACGACCCCGACGGCGGAGACAGCGACAGGCCCCGATCCCACCAGCGTTTCAGTTGGAAAATCAGCGGGATGGATTGTCCCAGCTGCGCACGTAAAATCGAAAATGCAGTAAAAAATCTCACCGGAATTGAACAAGCCAAAGTGCTGTTCGCCACCGAAAAACTGGTTGTTGATGCCAACACCGATATTCGTCCTCAGGTTCAATATGCCGTTCAGCAAGCGGGTTTCACCTTGCAGGACACCGCACTCCCCCTCGCTCCACCCGACACGTCGACCGTACGTCGTTTCGTACATGAATATGGTTTCTTAATACTTTTCACTCTGCTGGCTGCTGCAAGCTGGGGACTTTCCCTGCTAAGCGAGCGTGGCGGGCAGATCGCGTTTATCGCGACCACAATTGTCGGGCTGATTCCGATACTGAAAAAAACGGTGCAGCTCATTCGCACGGGCACGCCCTTCGCGATTGAAACGTTGATGAGCGTGGCTTCCATCGGGGCGCTCTTGATTGGCGCCACCACCGAAGCCACCGTCATCCTGCTGCTGTTTATGCTGGGCGAACATCTGGAATCTTACGCGGCAAACCGCGCACGACGGGGCGTAACGGCGCTGATGGCGCTGCTTCCCGAAGATGCCACGGTCGTCGGCAACGGGCAGCGACGCCTCGTTCCCGTCGCCAGTCTGGTTCCCGGTGACGTGATTGAAGTCGCCCCCGGTGGGCGTCTCCCTGCCGATGCGGAGCTCTTGAACAGCGACGCCAGCTTTGATGAAAGCGCCCTGACCGGTGAATCGGTTCCCGTTGAACGTACGCCGGGTGAAAAAATTGCCGCAGGCAGCCTGTGCGTCGATCGGGTTGTGCAGTTGCGCGTGGTGTCACAGCCGGGCAACAGCGCTATCGACCGCATTCTGCAACTGATAGAAGAGGCGGAAGAGCGCCGTGCGCCGATAGAGCGCTTCCTCGATAAGTTCAGCCGTTACTACACGCCAGCCATCATGCTGCTGTCGCTGCTGGTGATTCTGGTGCCGCCGTTGCTATTGGCGCAGCCGTGGCAAGAGTGGATTTATCGCGGCCTGACGCTGCTGTTAATCGGCTGTCCGTGTGCGCTGGTGATCTCAACGCCTGCGGCGATTACGTCCGGGTTAGCCGCCGCAACGCGCCGTGGGGCACTGATTAAAGGCGGCGCAGCGCTGGAATCGCTCGGTAGCATCAAGACTATCGCGTTCGATAAAACGGGCACGCTGACGGAAGGCAAGCCGCAGGTGACGGACGTATTGCCCGCCGCAGGCGTTAGCGCAACGGCGCTGTTAACCCGCACCGCTGCGGTGGAGTCCGGTTCGCACCATCCGCTTGCCAAAGCGATCGTCCAACATGCGCGCTCCAGCAGCACGTTCCTGCCAATGGCGGAAAATCGCAAAGCGCTGGCGGGTGTCGGCGTGGAAGGCACGATAGGCGGCAAGCGGATTCAGGTCAGCGCGCCGACTCGCGTCGCGCCCGATCTACTTGATGCCGACTGGTTGCAGCGGATTGATGCGCTGGAAAACGAAGGGAAAACCGTCGTAGTGGTGCAAGAGGACGATAAGTTGCTCGGCGTGCTGGCATTGAGCGACACGCTACGCCACGATGCGCGTGAAGCGCTGGATGCTTTGCAGCAATTGGGGATTCGTGGCGTGATGCTCACGGGCGATAATCCCCGCGCGGCGGCGGCGATTGCAGCGACATTAGGGATCGATTACCGCGCCAGCCTGCTCCCCGCCGATAAAGTCACGGCGGTCAGCGAATTGAGTCAGCAGCATCCCGTGGCGATGGTCGGCGACGGCATCAACGACGCCCCAGCGATGAAGGCTGCAACCATCGGGATTGCGATGGGAAGCGGTACGGATGTGGCACTGGAGACGGCTGATGCAGCGTTAACGCACAGCCGCCTGACCGGGCTGGCGGCGATGATTAGCCTGTCGCGGGCGACGCAGCATAATATTCGTCAGAACATTGCCATCGCACTGGGGCTGAAAGCCGTCTTTCTGGTCACCAGCATTCTGGGCATTACCGGACTGTGGCTGGCCGTGCTGGCGGATTCCGGCGCCACCGCGCTGGTCACCGCCAACGCGCTGCGGCTATTGAGAAAACAGGGCTAATCGTGGTCTACGGTGCGCGGTGCAACGCCGCGCACCTGCGGCTTAAAGAGTATGACGAGTATTAACCTTTGCGCAGCAGATACCGATAGGGAAGCTGTTCGGTCTCCTGCGCCAGAAGCTCATGCTCCATGAACACGCAAAAACCGGGAATATCGCGGGTGGTGGCCGGATCGTCGGCAATAATCAGCAGCGTTTGCCCGGTTTCCATCTGGCGTACCGTCTTACGCACCATCATTACAGGCTCAGGGCAGCGCAGCCCCTGTGCATCAAGGGTTTTATCCGGGTTGGTAAAGGGATCGGTCATCAACGTTCTCAGTACAGGAATCAAAAAACCGCCTTAGTTTACGCTGAGGATTTCTCGACGCAAGCGACGACAACGTTTGCGCAGAAAACAACCATCTTTTCCTGGCAAAACACATTGCATTAGCGATGCAATTGCGTATTATGCCGCCGCGTTGCAGCATAAATCTGCACGTTATCTCTTGGGTTCCCTAACCCCAATAACCAAAAAGGTCACATTATGTATCGTTTTACTCCCCAGCAGCGGCTTACGGCGCTGATCTGGCTATCGTTGTTCCATGTCCTGATCATTACGTCGAGTAATTATCTGGTTCAGCTCCCGGTATTGATTTTCGGTTTTCATACCACCTGGGGCGCGTTTACCTTCCCGTTTATTTTCCTGGCAACTGACCTGACGGTACGGGTTTTCGGTGCGCCGCTGGCACGTCGTATTATTCTGACCGTGATGGTACCTGCGCTGGTAATTTCCTATTTGGTGTCGAGTCTGTTCTATCAGGGATCGTGGCAGTCGTTCGAGGCGTTAAGTCAGGTGAATATCGTCGTGGCGCGTATCGCCTGCGCCAGCTTCATGGCTTATGTTCTCGGCCAGATTCTGGATGTTCACGTCTTCAACCGCCTGCGCCAGAAACGCGCGTGGTGGGTCGCTCCGGCCGTGTCGACCGTGTTTGGTAATTTCAGCGATACGCTGGCCTTTTTCTTCATCGCGTTTTACCGCAGTACTGATGCCTTCATGGCGGCAAACTGGGTTGAAATCGCGATGGTGGATTATGCCTTCAAATTACTGATCAGCCTGGCGTTCTTCCTGCCGATGTACGGCGTCATGCTGAACATGGTGCTCAAACGTCTGAGCGAGCAGAAAGGCACCCCCGACTATCACTCCGTCAGCAGCCACCATTAATGCCAATCAGGCGGCCATTTGCGCCGCCTTTTCTCATCAAGTCATTCATCGTTTTGTAAAAATAACGCAGGGACTAACAACGGTTTGCAACAACAAAATGCTTGTTTTTGCTATCTGAATAGGGTGCCATACTGTTATTACCTGTTTAAAACGATTATCTGTTTCAAAAACGAGAGAAAGGGATCCCATGTCGAATGTAATCAAATACCTCGGTGTCGGCTTGCTTGTCGGCTTGCTTGTCGGCCTGCTTGCTGCCTGTGATGGCAAAACGGATGACGCTGCAAAAGCGGGCGCGCAAGATAAACCTGCCGCAGAAGCCAGCGCAGGTCAGAATATTGAATTAATGGATGGCAAGGTGGCGTTTACCCTGCCGGCCGATATGCGTGATCAAAGCGGCAAAGTGGGAACGCAGGCGAACAACATGCACGTTTACGCCAATGACAATGGGCAGAAAGCGGTCATCGTGATTCTGGGCGACAACACCACAGAAGAGTTGACCGTGCTGGCACAGCGTCTGGAAGATCAACAGCGCACGCGTGACGCCAACCTCCAGGTCGTCACCAACAAGACCATCGACGTTGACGGCAAGAAGCTGCAACAGCTCGACAGCATTATCACCAGCAGCGGACAGCAGGCTTATTCCTCTGTCGTGCTGGGCAAAGTAGAAAACCAACTGCTGACCTTGCAGATCACGCTGCCAGCCAGCAATCAGCAACAGGCACAGAGCGAAGCAGAAGGCATCATCCACACCCTGAAGCTGAAATAATCGGTGTTATCGTCGGACAGTAGCCACCGAGGTGGTTACTGTCATTCTACGCTAGCGACCCGCTGGGTCAGTCGCCATGTCAGTGCCAGACCGCACAGTCCCAGCAACGCCGCCACCAGATAAATAGAGGCGATGCCGGTGTAAGCCATCAGCACGCCCGCTACCGGTCCGACGATGCCCAGCGATAAATCGAGAAATATCGTATAGGTTGCCAGTGCGCTGCCCTGATTCTGCGGCGATACGGCCTTAACGGCGACAACGCCTAATGCCGGGAACACCAGAGAGAAACCTGCCCCCGCAAGGAATGCACCGATTTCCGCCATCAGCGGCTGCGTCGCCCCCCAGACCAGCAACAACCCGACGATTTCAACCACGAAGCACGCCATCGCCACGCGCAATCCGCCAAACCGCTGAATACTGTTAGGAAATACCAATCGTGCGCCGACAAAGGCACAGCTGAAAATGGTTAGCGTCAGCGCCGCGCCTTCCCAGTTCCGGTCAGCATAAAACAGCGTGATGAAGGTCGCGATCACACCAAAACCCGCAGAGGCGATCGCCAGAATAATGCCGTAAACCCAGACTTTCCCCAGCACTTCGCGGAAGGGAATCTTTTTCCCCGGCGCAACCTGCACCGCGGGGCGCGGCAGCGCGAGGACAATCGCCACGGCTGCAATCAGGATAATGCACACGGAGAGCAGTTTTAGCCCACCGATATGATTAAGCCAGACGCCGAGCGGTGCGCCAATCGCCATCGCGCCGTAGGTCGCAATGCCATTCCATGAAATCACGCGTCCAATGTGCCGGGAACCGACCACGCCGACGCCCCAGAGCGTTGCACCGGTACCGGCAAAGCTCTGTCCGGCTCCCAGCACGATACGCCCGAGGCACAACAACAGCAGCGTGATGGCAGGCGAGGCGTCGCTAAAGGCAGCCATCAGGTAAAACACCCCACTGAGCATGACGCCAGCCAGCCCCCAGACGACGATTTTTTTCGGTCCTTTTTCGTCGGCGCTGCGGCCCGCATGCGGGCGGCTCACTAGCGTGGAGAAGTATTGCAGGCTGATCACCAGTCCGGCCCAGAATGCACTGTAGCCAAGGTGATCGTGCACGTACCCCGGCAGCACCGCCAACGGCAGGCCGATATTCAGATAGCTGGCGAAGTTGAACGCCACAATCGAAACGATGCGCAGATTAAGGCGCAGACCGCTCAGCGCCGGTTCGGATGGGGAAGGTGTTGGCATGGAAAATTCACTCGCTTAACGTCCGTGTATGACGTACGTTCAGAAAAACATCGAAAAATCATATTGTATATACTCTAAATAATTCGAGTTTCAGGCAGGCGGCAAGAGAAGGAGTCCCGATGAGCTTACTCAAGTAAGTGATTCGGGTGACTGAACGCAGCCAACGCACATGCAACTTGAAGGATGACGAGTATATTGTTGGTTATAATCAAGCTTATGCTACTAAACTAATCCCGAACACAGGAGAAACGCAATGCCTGTACCGGCAGACCCGGATCGCCAGTCAACATCGTCAACCCCAGAAGGGGATAAATCACCACAGAAACCTCTCTCATTTCTGGGAAAGAGCAAGCGTCTGGCCGCACGTATTCAGGCGATCCCCAGCGTGGCGCACCTGATTCGCGCGGGCGAACGCTTCAACGATCGGATGGGCAACCAGTTTGGCGCGGCCATTACCTATTTTTCCTTTCTGTCGCTGATCCCGATTCTCATGGTGTCTTTTGCTGCAGTGGGTTTTGTGCTGGCTTCTAACCCCGATCTGCTGACGGGGCTGATTAACCGTATCGTCAACAGTATCAGCGATCCTAATCTGGCCAATACGTTGAAAAGTACCGTTAACACCGCCGTGCAGCAGCGTACTACCGTGGGGATTACCGGTTTGCTGATCGCACTCTATTCCGGCATCAGTTGGATGGGAAACCTGCGTGAGGCGATTCGCGCCCAGTCGCGCGACGTGTGGGAACGGAACCCGAAAGATGAAGAGAAGATTTATTTTCAGTACACGCGGGATTTCCTGTCGCTGACCGGTCTGGTCATTGCGCTGATCATTACGCTTTTCCTGACCTCCGTTGCTGGCACCGCGCAGAACATGATTGTGACCGCGTTGGGGCTGGATGGCATCGAGTGGTTGCGCCCCGCGTTGACGCTGATTGCCCTGTCAATCTCCATCTTCGCCAACTATCTGTTATTCCTGTGGATATTTTTCGTTTTACCGCGCCATAAACCCAAACGCAAAGCGCTCTTTCGCGGCACGCTGATCGCCGCCGTGGGCTTTGAAGTTATCAAGTTCGCGATGACCGTCGCGCTGCCTAAACTGGCCAGCTCACCTTCCGGTGCCGCGTTCGGTTCGGTCATTGGCCTGATGGCGTTCTTCTATTTCTTCGCTCGTCTGACGCTCTTCTGCGCCGCCTGGATCGCAACGGCGAACTACAAAGGCGACACCTCGACGGATAAGAATGAGCAGGGGAAAGCCCCCCCCTCCGATCGCTAAAAGCAGCGTGAAAGCACTGGTTTTCCGATCTGCGTCATGAAAAAATAAAACATCGTTTCAAGGCTATTGACTCAGTCTCGCGTAATGTTGAGACTGATGTTAATTTCCGCATTTTTTATACCCAATAACATCAGGTGCAGGGTACCTTTTCAAACAGGCCAAAAGTGATGACAACTACTAACATTGCCGTAATCGGCGAATGCATGATCGAACTGTCGCAGAAGGGCACGGATCTCAACCGTGGATTTGGCGGCGATACGCTGAACACTGCCGTTTACATTGCCCGTCAGGTAAACGCCGATAAGCTGGGCGTGCATTACGTGACCGCGCTCGGCACCGATAGCTTCAGTACCGAGATGGTGGCTGCCTGGCAGAAAGAAGGGGTGAAAACCGACCTGATTCAGCGACTGGACAACAAGCTGCCCGGTTTATACTTCATTGAAACCGACGATAGCGGCGAGCGTACATTCTACTATTGGCGTAATGATGCCGCGGCCCGCTACTGGCTGGACAGCCCGGAAGCGGAAAAAATCGGTCAGTCGCTGGCACAATTTGACTATCTCTACCTGAGCGGCATCAGTCTGGCGATCCTGAACGCCGAAAGCCGTCAGCGTCTTCTCGCCCTGCTGCGCGCGTGCCGCGCCAACGGCGGCAAAGTGATTTTTGATAACAACTACCGTCCACGTCTGTGGCAAAGCAAAGAAGAAACGCAGCAGGCCTACACCGACATTCTGTCCTGTACCGATATCGCTTTCCTGACGCTGGATGACGAAGACATGCTGTGGGGCACTAAGCCGCTGGAAGCGGTGCTGGATCGGACGCACGGTTTGGGCGTTAACGAAGTGGTCATCAAACGCGGTGCCGATTCCTGCATCGTGTCTGAACGCGGACAAGAGCTGGTTGATGTCCCGGCTATCAAATTGCCAAAAGAGAGCGTGGTCGATACCACCGCCGCGGGCGACTCTTTCAGCGCAGGTTATCTGGCAGTACGTCTGAATGGCGGCAGCACGCAGGAAGCCGCACAGCGCGGTCACCTGACGGCCAGCACGGTCATTCAATACCGTGGCGCGATTATCCCGCTTGAGGCAATGCCTGCATAAACAGGGTGTCGCGTGATAATACGTTAAAGGCCGCAATCGCGGCCTTTTCTATTTACTGCTTAATGACTTACTGATTAATAAATTACTGTGCCGCGGGCGCCGTTTCCTGCGGTTTCGCTCCTTCAGGAATGGCTCCTTCCGGCGCAGCCGCCGCGGTGCTGGCAACCGGCTCGGTCACTGGCGTCATAATCCGGTCGTAGGCTTCCTGCAACGCTTTCATATTCGCTTCCGGTTCACCGGGCTGTTGGATCAGCATCAGCGTCGTATCCTGTACCAGCTGCTGATGCAGTTCCTGGTTCAGCATATCGAGCGTCAACGCGGACAGATAGGTCTGGCGCAGTTTCTGATACTGCTCGGGAGAAATATCTACGACGCCATTCTGCTGGGAGCGCAAGCGCTGATCCATCAGGATGTCCGTGCTGGTCCGCGCATAGGTCGCAAACAGCTTACTCAGCTCGTCCGTCTTGCGCGCAATCAGCGCATCAAACTCTTGCTGTGTCAGCCCTTTTTCACGCAGCGTCGCCAGCTCACGCGCCATAAACGTCACGCCCGGCTCAACGCCCTCACTATTCGGTACATCCATATGAATCGCGCACTGAGAACGGGTATAAAACACATTGCAGTCGAAGCGGAGATTGTTGCTCTTCAGTGGGCTCTTCTCCAGCGCCTGCTGTAGGTGCCAGAACATCGCTTCCCGCGTCATATCGCCCAGCCAGTAACGAACCAGCGCCTGCGATTCACGAATCGGGTGCCACGGGGCATCCCACATCAGCGACAGCGTATCCTGCTGGACGTTGTTATTCATCAGGCTGATCGCCTGCGGCGGTAGCGGGCTCAATGTCGGCAACGGCGCTGGTGCTTCACGTTTCCCTTCCAGCGGGGAGAAGACTTTCCCGATCTGCTCGATCACGCTGCGATTATCCACATGACCGACGATGTAGAGCGTCATCGCATCTGGCGTGTACCAGGTTTTATAAAACTGCTGGAGCTGTTCGCCATTTAACGGCGGTTTGACGTCCTGAGCAGGATCGTGTGCCAGCAGGGGTGAGCCTTTCAGACGATAGCGCCAGCTCGGATCCTGTGGATTAATCGGAAAGGTTGCCACCTGATCGGGCACCTTCAGCGCAGCCTGTAGGCTTTTTTCGTCGAACGTCATCTGCCCTGCGCTTTCCGAAAGCCACGTCAGCGCTTCTTTCAGCAGTTCGGGGCGATTATTCGGCAAACTCAGGTTATACGACGTGAAGTCATACGAGACAATGACCGGAGGCAGGACGCGTGAGCTGTTAGCATCCCGCATCCACATAGAAGGCCGCTGGGCGGCGGACAGCTTATCGCCGGGCGCTAAGGCCAGACGGGGAAGAAAATGGGCAAAACCTACCTGCTGGGCGTTTTCCAGCAGCGACCCGGCATTAACAACCAGACGCAGCTCAACCCGATCGCCGGGGCGCTGTGGCGTGGTTAATAACTGCCAGGTAAAACCATTATCAAGCTTACCCTGCTGCCAGGCAGGATCGGGCTGTAGTGCTTCAGCCTGCACGCCGCTGCTGACCACGGCCAGCAACAAACCACCAACGAAAAGCGCCTTTTTGGTGCCCTGCATGTGAACCCCTACTAATAGCTATCCAACATAATAATGTGGTTATTGTTGATCATTATGGTGGCCTTGCGTCTGCCACCGCACACTCTCGTGGATATATCACGGAAAAAATTAAAGACGCGAAGTGTACCATTCCCTTTGACCGCGCGCTTTTGTCTATGTCACTCCAGAAGACGAAATAATCTGCAAAAAAGGTAAAAATAGTCATATTTAACAATATTTTTACGTTTCATGGCGGGTAAGGAAGGAGGGAGAAACGGATTGGTTCGACGTGTTGGCAGACAAAAAAATTCCCCACGGGGCGTTAGCGCCGTGGGGAACTGATTTAGAAAACTATACCGGCATGATAACTGCAACCGAAACTATCGCTGCATGTTGGAATTACGACTGCGCAGTCGGCGTGGCCGCGTTGTCATTTTTATTAGTGCCAGACAGCTCAGCATCCAGTTTCTTCTCGTCCAGCTCGCGGCAGTATTTTGCTACCACAATGGTCGCCACACCGTTACCAATCAGGTTGGTCAGCGCACGGGCTTCTGACATAAAGCGGTCAATACCCAGAATCAACGCCAGACCGGCAACTGGCAGGTGGCCCACGGCAGACAGCGTTGCCGCCAGCACGATGAATCCACTTCCCGTCACGCCCGCTGCACCTTTAGAGGACAGCAGCAGCACCACCAGCAAGGTAATCTGATGCCAGATATCCATGTGGCTGTTGGTCGCCTGAGCGATAAATACCGCGGCCATTGTCAGATAGATGGAGGTGCCATCCAGGTTGAATGAGTAGCCGGTAGGAATCACCAGACCAACGACCGATTTCTTACAACCGACCTTCTCCATCTTCTCCAGCATACGTGGCAGCACGGATTCAGAAGAGGATGTGCCCAGTACGATCAGCAGTTCTTCACGAATGTAGCGAATGAATTTGAAGATACTGAAGCCCGTCGCCCTGGCAATACTGCCCAACACCAGGAACACGAACAGAACACAGGTGATGTAGAAGCACGCGATCAGCTGTCCCAACTGTATCAGCGTACCGACTCCATATTTACCGATGGTGAAGGCCATTGCACCGAACGCACCCAGCGGAGCCAGTTTCATGATCATGTTAATGACGCCGAAAATGACCTTGGAGAAGCTGTCAATCACGTCAAAAATCACTTTGCCTTTTGGCCCTAAGCGATGCAGCGCAAAGCCAAACATCACAGCAAACAGCAGAACCTGCAAGATATTACCGCTGGCAAACGCACCGACCACACTCGCCGGAATCACGTCCATCAGGAACGGAATCAGACCCTGTTGCGAAGCCTGTTGGGTATAAACCGCCACCGCAGACGCATCCAGCGTACTTGGGTCGATGTTCATGCCCACGCCAGGTTGCACCACGTTGACCACGACCAGGCCGATAATCAGCGCAATCGTACTCACGATTTCAAAATACAGCAGAGCGACCGCACCAGTACGACCGACCGACTTCATACTTTCCATGCCTGCGATACCGGTGACTACCGTACAGAAGATAACCGGCGCAATAATCATTTTAATTAATTTAACAAACCCATCGCCCAGCGGCTTCATTTGCTCGCCAAGCTGGGGATAGAAATGCCCCAACAGTATCCCTATTGTAATGGCGGCAAGAACTTGAAAATAAAGACTTTTAAAAATTGATGTTTTCATACATACGTCCTATGGTGGGGAAAACACAGGAGGGGAATAGGGTACGAAAATGCCGCCTGTGATTGCGCCGGAAAGTAACATTGCAATAACAAGCTGAGAATGTTTTATAAGTTTAGTTTGTGAACGGCAGGTTAAAAACAAGAGCTGAATCACGTCAGCAGGAATTATAAAGAAACATCAGTGCAATTTACTTGTAACAGATGCACATTTTTTCGGCAGAGATGTTGCCTTGAAAAGCTCTCAAACCCCCGCCATACGGGGAATGTGCCGTTCGAGAAACCTCGTGATAAAAAGTAACATTTGCGTTACCTGTAAATACTCAGGAAGGCACCGTGAGATGATGAATTCCGGATTTTTTATCACGCCGCGCCAGCTGCATAGCAAAACGCGCCTGTGATAAAAGCAGTGCGGCGTCCTCGGGTCGAGGATCGGTAATAGTGAGGATGCCGACGCTGACAGCCCGCGCTGGCTGGGAGCCCGCAGGTAAAAAGGGTGAATTAATCGCCAGCATCACATTCTGCGCCCAATCTTGCGCCTGTCCGGCAGATTGCAGCTGCTTCCCGATGATAGCGAACTCATCACGGTCGAGACGCGCCAGATAGATGAGCCCAGCCTCGTTCTGTTCTTCAATCGCCGCGCTGAGCTGCTTCGTCAGCGTGTCTACCTTGCCCTGCTTGCTGGCGGACGCATCAAGCCCAAAAACCAGCAGACTGAACGGTGTCGCATCGGCCAGGCGCTGTTCAAAGCGTCGCATAAAGTGCGCGTTATCCGGCAGCCCCGCGCCTTCCGTTCCAGCAGAAAGCGACTGCGCCAGCAGCTGTTGATTGCGGTTATAGCTGCGCACCAGCGCGCCCAGCTCATCGTCCTGATGCCAGGGCGGTAGCGTAAGTTGACGGTGGAGCATGTCATCCGGCGGTAGATTCTGTAACTCGACAATAATCCCCCGCAGCGGGTGTATCAGCAGGCGGTTAATGCACCAGGTAATGGCGATCGACATAATCAGCGCCAACAGCAGATACGTCGCCAGCATGGTTGAAAAGGTGCTGACGATAAATTGATACATCCGGTAGGAATCCGCCTGCAACACCAGATGCGCCAGCGGAGCCGAATACTGCGTCTGCGGCGGCGAATAGAGCGGAATAGAGATGCGGATAGGCAGCTTAAAGACCCGTGCGATCCAGTCTGGCACCGGACGTTCTTTCGGGAAATTCGCGTGCAGCGTCTGGAAATCATCCGGCAGCAGCACATCAGCCCGGCTAAGAAAGGCAACGGGTAATAGGCTGTCCAGAATATTGCCCGCCCGCTGCACTTCCCCTTGTAACACCGCATCCGTCAGCGGTTGACGCACGGAATACGCGATGCTCTCCAACTGCTTGGCATAATCTTCACGGCGCTGATGAACGAAGTGAAAGAGTTGTATGACGATAAACAAGCTGATCGTCACCAGTGCCACGGCAGACACGGCTGTCATCTGTTTAATCGTTAATGAACGTCTGAGCCGCAAGCGCTTTCTCCGTCAACCTTTTATGCAGACCTGAATACCTGGCTCACCAAACAACAAACAGGTGAGCAATATACAACGCGAAAAATGCGCACGCGTTACACACAGCAACACGATTTACACGCGGCAAATAGTATAAGGCAGCTTATCGCCGCCTTAACGCTGTTTTCTGCTGATGTTCGGGGGATTTCATCTTAATCCTAGGCTACCTTTGGCAACAGCGGTAACGCGGCCTCAGAATAGGGGATATCCCCTGCATAAGCCAGTGTCGCTATTCGGGGAGCAGACTGAAGGATCGGGCAGGATGCTCGCCTGCCCGATAAAGTGATTGGAGTGAGATTATTGCGGGTAAGGCACCCAGTCTCCGCCGTTCAGACGAATGTAAGGTTTTCCCTGATATTGCATCACGATAGCGTTCTCATTTTCCGAGATCGCTTCCGTTTGCGGCAGTGCACTCGTCAGCGTTTGCCAGTCAACAGAAGGCGCGGTGAACACTTTGCCGTCGACCATTCGCGCCACCAGCTCAGAAATTGCCAGATAGCTACTCGGCGACGTAATCTCCAGCGCGTTGCCCTGATACGGAGCCTGTAAACCAAACAGTTTCACGCCGACAGGAATATGCGTGATGCTCGGGCTGGGAATATCGCGCAGCCCGGACATTTGCATCTTATCCCCAGCCAGCGCCGCGCCGTGCTCCGGCACCACAATCACCATCACTTTGCGACCGGATTTTTGCAACACGTCAAAAAACGCGTCCAGTTGGTCAAACAGAATCTTCGCGCGTGGCGCATAGTCCGCCGACTGCTTGCTTCCCACAAAGCGATTACCATCGTGCAGCGGAAGCAGGTTAAAGAAGGTCGCGTTACGGGCTGTCGTCGCTTTTTCCCGCTCGCCCAACCAGCGATTCAGCAATTCCAGATCGTTATAAATCGGCTCGCCGTCGAACGAGGTAATCTGGTGACTGATGCCCTCCTGCGACAGCATTGGGATCTGAATATCGCCCTCTTCACGCACCTCACGCAGGTAATTACCAAAGACGCCGGAATGATCGAGCATCAGTTGCTCTTCAAAACCCAGCTTCACCAAATTACTGAACAAGTAACACTGCTGGTTCACCGGCTGATACAAATCAATATGAGACTGTTGACCACAGCTTGCCCGTAGCAGGCGAATTGACGCAGGCCCACTGTAAGCGGCGGCAGAGTTAAACTGGCTGAACAGGATATCGAACTTCTTCCACAGCGGATGATTCTCTAGCTGCGCCACTTCCAGATCCGACCACGACAGCGAACAGATATTGATAATCAGGAGATCAAAAGGCTGCGCATCCTGCGGCAGCGCAGCGGGGAACGCCGTGGCTCGCGCTTTTTCTCGCGTATAAAACTGGTTCAGATAAGCCGTTAGATTGGCGTTTGTTGGCGGTAATGTGGCCTCAGGCAGCGCAGCGTCTCCGCCAGATGGAGACGCCGCCGAAGGAGCAGACGCTGTCGATACCGCTGGCATCAACGACACAGCCGGGCCTGCCAGATTGACGATGTTTAACCACGTCAGCGCCGCCACGGTAAACACCGTAATACGAATCCACTGCGCGAAGAACAGGTAGGCCACGGTAATGACCGCCGCTGCACCAACCATTTGCCAGTTAATGAAGCGGTTTAACAGCTCCAATAAATAGGCTGAGCTAAAGCCAGCAACCTGCGTCCCCTGACTGATAATACTGTTAATACCCGGCAGCCAGGTATCATGGTAAAACAGCCCGATACCGAGCGGGATGGCAATAATATGCCGCCAACGGTGCAGCGTGACGTTGGGGATTGGGAACAGCAGAAATGCCAGAAAGACCAGATTAAGCAGCGGATGAAAATTCAGGTAGCCAAACCATAACAGGGCAAATTTCAGCAAAAAATACAAATTCCAGGCACCGAGCCCACGCCAGTAGCGCCATATATTTTGCTGTTTTTGCGTATCCTGTTTCTGCGTAGGTTTTTTTTCGTCCATTTTATTTTTTAGTCTCTGCTGAAGTCGGCTTGGTTGAGACCGTCTTTGTTGAAGAAGCGCTACGCATCCAGACACTCGCAGGCTTCAGGTAGCGCGGTGACAACAGCCTGTTTTTCCAATACTGAAGCCAGTGGGGGATCACGCGACGTGCCAGATAGCCAAGCGTAAAGAAAACGACCGCGCTCAATAACACCAGTTGAACGATATCAATCAGGTTCATGACGGCTCTCCCGGTGCGCGGGCCCGTAAATTGGAACCCAATAGATCGGGTGCCAATAGATCGATAACAATAGGTTCACGCCGCGTCACCTGGCGACTCGGTGCAGATTCGGTCTGCTGCAATTGGACATAATCGTTAATCTGCCGCTCTTGCTCCAGCGTATCGCCCTGCACCAGCGATTTAACTTCTGCCAGAATCTGTAAGTCTTGTGACCAGACAATCCGATTGCTGAACGCTTCATCCACGGGCAGGCGGAAAATGGATTTCAGCGCGATATCCAGCTCATTCAGGCGGCAATTGGACAGGAACAAAAACAGGCGACCCTGCGCGATCGTAACGACATCACCAAAGCGTCGCAGCGTGCACAGCGTCAACGCCTGCGCAGCCCGTACACCTGGCACAGGGCGCAATGCGACCAGCACGCCTTTGCTGCCTTCTGGCATGAGTGTGCTATCAATCAACATCTGCACAGACTGCCGAAAGGCCTCAGGAGGCTGATAGCCCTTAATCTGCAGCGGCCGCATGGTGGTCAGCAAGACTTCAACATCAACAGGAACGTGTTTGGTAAAACGCTGTCCCTGCACGCTTTCAATCCGCGCCAGAAAACGAGATAGCGGTTCGGAATGAGAGACAATAATATTCGTGCCACATGCCAATAGCAGACGCTCGTCGCTGGCGCGCAGACAAGGCTTCATTTCCCGCACCACAATCTTCAGCAATTCACCACGCTGCCGCCGCAGGCTATGAACCTGTTTGACGAGCGTATCCACCTGACTGGTTTGATTGAGCGCAAAAACGAGGGTAGCCGCATTGGTCAGCATGCCGGTTTGTACCAAGATGGCGTTGTCGTCCAGCAGTTGCCAATGTTCCGACAGCGCGGGCGCGCCTTCCATCACGCTCTTTTCCATCAGAAAGAGCCCGTCATCATCCAGAGACGGCGTGAGGATAGGTTCCTCTTCCTTCAGCATGTGCCACCCGCCGCTGTCGGATTGCAGCATCTGCACCTTATTCGCCCGCACGCCTCTTTCCGTCGCCCACCATGACACCAGATACTGGGCGCGATCCTGTTGCCATTGCAGGCTGGCTAAGCCATAGAGCCCGCGATGTTGGGAAATCAGCATATTCCTCAAGCGGGTTACGCCGCTGCTGTGACCGATAACCACCAGCGTACACTGGCGTTGATGCAGCCATGCCGCGGTGTCATCCACCCATCGCTGGAGTCTTTCTGGCGAAATGTCCCGCCACAAGCTAGCTGGGGCATAAAGCACCAACAGACGATTTTTGGGGCGCAATGCGCGCATTAAATCATCGGTTAAGTTCAGCAACGCAGCTTTATTTTCCGGCAGTGCATAGCAGGGTAATTGTTTCTTTCCGGTGTTATTATTTTCTGTCGTAAACAATGACGTCAAAAGAGAATCAGATCGTTCCCCACAGCCTACTAACGCCACTCTCGCATCGTTATTTTGGCCGTGTATGATTTGCTGGCAAAATAATGCGGCGTCAACCTGACGGTCAATATTCACCCAATAAAAGCCCGCCTGCTGGAGCGTCGCCAGCTCATCCCAAAGGTCACGAATACCTAATGAAAAGTTCTGCTTCATAGACTGATTTCTTTTCCGTTAATGGCAGTATTCCACCTTAAATATACAGTCAAAATAAACTCTAGCAGCCCCCTGTGGGATCACAACCGTACGCTATGAATTATTCCTATCCCTTGATAAATCACCCATTACTATTTTTCCCTATTCACATTGCAACCATGAATTCATTGCTATAGTTAACGGGCACACCTGACTCCTTATTAAAGACAGCAAAGGCGTAACCCTTCATCTGCCAGACTGTCTGTTATGGGTGCAGTAAAAGACGCACCATATCTGTTATTTGGATGTTTTCCCTTTATCGATCTCAATGATAATGGATAGCCTATTTCAGAGGCATGGGATGAATAACGAACCGACTCGTATAGATACCAGCGCACGCGCCGATTTAACCGAAAATGCAAGAACCGACGACGATCTCCGGGTTCTCAGTCAGGCTTTTTCTTTACCTGAAATAAACTATATCGATATCGCCCGTCAGGCGCGTCTCAGCCAAATGATGGCTCGCTGGCCGCTGCTGGATGAATTAAAAGAACCGGCCGGGAGCGACTGACGATGCCCGTGATTGCTTTGCAGGGAATCCGTGGAGGTGTAGGCACCACCTCAATCGCCGCCGCGCTGGGCTGGGCCTTCCAACGGCTGGGCGAATCCGCACTGGTGATTGATTTTTCGCCGGACAACTTGCTGCGCATTAATTTTAATATGCCGTTTGAGCAAAGCCGCGGCTGGGCACGGGCAGAAGCCGATGGCGCACCGTGGCAAACCGGTGCCATGCAGTATCTCCCCGGTCTGGATTTTCTGCCGTTTGGTCGCCTGAATACACAGGAGATCGCGACGCTCCAACAGCATTACCACCAGCACCCCGCACGCTGGCAAAACAATCTGGCACAGCTCAGCACGGCGGGTCGCCATCGCTGGATACTGATTGATGTACCAGCGGACAATAGCCCACTCACGCGGCAGGCGTTAGCCACCGCGAATACCGTTTTTCAGGTGATGGTGGCCGATGCCAACTGCCATTCGCGCTTACATCAGCAAGCGTTGCCGCGTCAGTGCCATTTTCTGGTGAATCAATTTTCTACTCTCAGTACGCTCCAGCAGGATTTGCACCAGCTCTGGCTGCACACGCTGTCACACCTGCTGCCGCTGGTGATACACCGCGACGAAGCCCTGGCAGAATCGCTGATGCTGAAGCAGCCGCTGGGCGAATGTCGCCCGGACAGCGTGTCAGCGGAAGAGATCATGACACTGGCAAACTGGTGCCTGATTCACGTTAAGGAAAACGGCGTATGAGCGGGATCCTGCGCCTCTTTCTCGTCCCGCCCGCCAGACAGGCAATACAGCAACGCTACCGCGGCTATCGTCAGCAGGGTGCCTCCGCCTTTGCCGCCTTTTTCGCCACGCTATTTGCGATACTCGGCTGGATCTTCCTGCGGCTGGAGTCTGAGGGCTGGCAACAGATTCGCGCGCAGCGAACCTACTGGTTCCCACACATTTCGCCTCAACGCCCGCGTCCGGCCGATATTCTTCGCTATCTGACGCAGGGTATTTGGCTGCTGACCATCAAAAACGGCCAGTTGCCGACATCACGCCGCAATTACTTCTCCGCGTTACCACGCTGGCGGCAACGCTACATGAACGCGCAGCAAGCGCTGTTCGCCCGCTTTAGCCACGAGAATGCTGACGATCGCGAAGACCATGAGTCAGGCTCCGCCAAGATGAGCCGCTTCCAGAGGCTGGTGACGGTCGCGCTGAGCCTGCTATGTGCGGCGCTGGCGCTGCTGTGCATCACGCAGCCGTTTGATTTGCTGTCGCAGTTTATTTTCATGACGCTGCTGTGGTGCATCGCCATGCTCGTTCGCAACATGCCGGGACGCATGCCGACGCTCATGATGATCGCCCTTTCTTTCACGGTTTCCTGCCGTTACCTGTGGTGGCGCTACACCGAAACGCTAAATTGGGACGATCCGCTGAGTCTGATCTGCGGCCTGCTGCTGCTGGCAGCGGAAACCTATGCCTGGGTGGTGTTGGTTCTGGGCTATTTCCAGACGATCTGGCCACTGAACCGCTATCCGGTTTCGCTGCCGGAAGACAGCAAAACGTGGCCGACCGTCGACCTTATGATCCCAACCTACAATGAACCGCTGAGTGTCGTGAAACCGACGGTGTATGCCGCGCTAGGTATCGACTGGCCTAAAGATAAGCTGAATATTTATATTCTGGATGACGGCGGGCGCGCCGAATTTAAAGCCTTCGCAGAAGAAGTCGGCGTCCATTACATCGCCCGCGTCACGCACGAACACGCCAAAGCCGGGAACATCAACAACGCTCTGAAACAGGCGGAAGGCGAGTTCGTCGCCATTTTCGACTGCGACCACGTCCCTACCCGCTCCTTCCTGCAATTAACCATGGGCTGGTTCTTCAAAGACAAAAAGCTGGCGATGCTGCAAACGCCGCACCATTTCTTCTCGCCCGATCCGTTCGAACGCAATCTGGGCCGCTTCCGCCGCACGCCCAATGAAGGCACGCTGTTCTACGGTCTGGTTCAGGACGGTAACGACATGTGGGATGCCACGTTCTTCTGCGGCTCCTGTGCCATCCTGCGGCGTAAACCGCTGGATGAGATTGGCGGAATTGCGGTCGAAACGGTAACGGAAGATGCCCACACCTCACTGCGCCTGCATCGCCTTGGCTACAGCTCGGCGTATATCCGTATTCCACAGGCCGCCGGACTGGCGACCGAGAGCCTTTCGGCGCACATCGGGCAGCGTATTCGCTGGGCGCGCGGCATGGTGCAAATCTTCCGGCTGGATAACCCGCTGTTCGGCAAGGGGCTGAAACTGGGGCAGCGGTTGTGTTATGCCAACGCCATGATGCACTTTCTGTCCGGTATTCCGCGGCTGATCTTCCTGACTGCGCCGCTGGCGTTTCTCCTGCTGCATGCTTACATCATTTTCGCTCCGGCGCTGGCCATCGCGCTCTACGTGCTGCCGCACATGGTGCACGCCAGCCTGACCAACTCACGCATTCAGGGGCGCTACCGTCACTCGTTCTGGAGCGAGATCTATGAAACCGTGCTGGCGTGGTATATCGCTCGCCCGACTACCGTCGCACTGTTTAACCCGCACAAAGGGAAATTCAACGTGACGGCCAAAGGTGGGCTGGTTGAAGAACAGCATGTCGACTGGGTGATTACGCGGCCTTATCTGGTGCTGGTGCTGCTGAACATCGCCGGGGTGGCGTATGGCATCTGGCGTCTGGTTTACGGGCCGCCGGAAGAGATCACGACGGTACTCATCAGCCTGCTCTGGGTTGTGTACAACATGACCATTTTAGGCGGAGCCGTCGCGGTTGCCGTAGAAGCCAAACAGGTGCGTCAGGCCCACCGGGTGGAAATGTCGATGTCCGCCGCGATCCTCCGTGCCGATGGGCATCTTTTCCCCTGCGTCCTGCGCGACTATTCCGATGGCGGCGTGGGCATTGAAGCGCGTGAATCGGGCATTCTTCAGGTCGGGGACAACGTCTCGCTGTTGCTAAAACGCGGTCAGCAGGAGTACGCCTTCCCGTTCAGCGTCACCCGCGCGTTCGATAATAAGATTGGCCTGCGCATGGCCAACCTGACCATCCGCCAGCATATTGATTTCATTCAATGTACGTTTGCCCGCGCCGACACCTGGGCGCTCTGTCAAGACAGTTTCCCGCAGGATAAACCGGTCGAAAGTCTGGTTGATGTACTGGCACTCGGCTTTCGAGGCTATCTGCGTCTGGCCGATTACGCGCCGCCCGTCATACGCAACATTATCCTGGCCTTCCTCAATATCGTGGTGTGGGTGGTGTCATTCATCCCGCGCTATGTAGGGAAACGCACCGTAACAGACCAGACGGGCGCTGCGCTGCCGGAAAAAACCGTACATCAGGGCAAGACGCCGTCTGCCCATGAAACGCGATTTGCACAAGAGAACCTGTTTACAGAAAAGACAGTGGCTTGATTGCCATTCACAGGCCGTGATCAACGGCCTTTCTCCTGACAACGAGAAAGGCCCTTAACATTGATGATGACACGATGACGAAAAAAATAATCTGGTTCACCGCATTGGCTTTAGGCGTCAGCTCATTATCTCAGGCTGTCACCGCGCCGCACGCACCAACGCCGGCAACGGGGGATGCAACCCAGCCGCCTGCCACTACAACGCCAGCAATGACAATGCCAGCGATTCCTCCGGCGCAACCGGCGACCAACGCCGCCGTGCGCAACGTGGTGATGCCGTTTGCGCAAATCGCGCCTGCGCCGGGCGCCTTTGCGCTACGCGGTATCAATCCCGACGGGCAGATTGAGTTTGGCGTTCGCAGCGACGAAGTGGTGACACAGGCTTCGCTCGATCTTGAGTTTACCCCGTCACCAGCGCTGATCCCCACCGAGTCGCATATCAAGGTTTACCTGAACAATGAGCTAATGGGTGTCACCACGATTAGCAAAGAACAGATGGGGAAATCCAACCGCGTTCGCATTCCTATCGATCCGCGCTACATCACGGATTTTAACCGCATGCAGTTGGTGTTCGTCGGCCATTATCAGAACATTTGTGAAAACCCAGCCAGCACCAGTCTGTGGCTGGATGTCAGCAAAGCCAGCGCGCTCAACCTACAATTCCAGAAGCTGACGCTAAAGGACGATCTGTCGCCGTTCCCTGCACCGTTTTTTGACAGCCGCGATACCCGCCCGCTGACGCTGCCCATCGTCTTTGCCGACCAACCGGATCTGGTGCAACAGCGTGCCGCCGCGGTACTCGCCTCGTGGTTTGGCAGCAAAGCACAATGGCGCGGGCAGTCTTTCCCTGCCCTCTTCAACCAGTTGCCGAATAGTCACGGTGTTGTGTTCGCCACGAACGATAAGCGACCGGATTTCCTGCGCGATACTCCCGCCGTGAACGGACCAACGGTGTCTATCATCAGCCATCCTAACGATCCTCACGTGAAGCTGCTGCTGGTTCAGGGACGTGATGACAATGAACTGCTTACCGCCGTGCAGGGCATTGCACAGGGGAACGCGTTATTCCGTGGGCAAAGCGTCACCATCGATAAGGTCGAACAGCTCGCCCCACGCCAGCCGTACGATGCGCCAAACTGGGTTCGCACCGACCGCCCGATGACCTTCGCCGAACTGCAGCAATATAACGAACAGTTGCAAACCGACGGTATCGTGCCCCGGCCGATTTCTCTGACCATGAACCTGCCGCCTGACCTGTTCCTGATCCGCAGTCAGGGTATCGATATACGCCTGAAATACCGCTACACCGCACCGCAGATTTTGGATGGCTCGCGCCTGACCATCAATCTGAACAACCAGTTTGTGCAGGCCTTCTCATTAGCACCGGAGCAAGACCAGAATTCCCTGTTGATGCGCCTGCCGCTCACGCAGGGGCTATGGGATTCCGACAAGAGCCTGTCCATTCCGGCGTTGAAACTGGGCACCACCAACCAGTTACGTTTTGATTTCAACTACACCACGCTGCTTTCCAGCGGCACCGCCGACCGCTGCGAAACCTATACGCCGGTCGTCAATCACGCCGTTATCGATAGCTCTTCGACGATTAACTTCTCTGGCTATCGCCACTTTATGGCGATGCCGGATCTGCGTGCCTTTGCCAATGCAGGCTACCCGTTCAGCCGACTGGCTGACCTGTCACAAACGCTGGTGCTGGTGAACAAGCAACCACAGCCGGCTCAGGTCAGCGCCATGCTGAACGCCATCGGTAATATTGGCGCACAAACCGGTTACCCGGCGTTAGCGGTACAGCTCAGCGATGACTGGACGCAGGTAGACAAACAGGACCTCGATATTTTGATGATCGGCGCTATCCCGCCGGACCTACACGACAACAGCAAAATCAACCTGCTGGTCGAGCAAACGCAAAGCTGGATCAAGCAACCGACACGTCAGGCCGCTATCCCAGACATGGGCTCACCTGAATCTGACGCGAAACCAGACAGCAAAACCACCGTCAGTAGTGACGGCGCGATGTCGGCAATTATCGGCTTCCAGTCTCCGTACCACGATCAGCGCAGCGTTGTTGCCCTGCTGGCCGATAGCCCGCAGGGATATACGCTACTCAACAACACGCTGATCGACAGCGAAAAAAGAGCCTCGCTGTTCGGTTCCGTTTCCGTCATCCGCGAGTCGGGCATCAATAATCTGCGCGTCGGCGATATTTACTATGTCGGCCACCTGCCGTGGTGGGAACGTGTCTGGCACGTCATGGCGCAGCATCCCGTCTGGCTGGCGATCATATTGACCCTTACCGTCGTTATTGTTGCCTGGCTGATGTGGCGTGGCCTGAAACTCTTCAGTCGCCGTCGCCTGTCGCCGGATGAAAGGGACTAACGCACCATGCCACGCGTGCTGCGTTACCTGACTCCCATGCTGCTGTGGCTATGGGCTTCTCTGGCCACCGCCGCCGTCTGTGACTGGCCTGCCTGGGAGCAGTACAAGCAGTATTACATCAGCGCGGAAGGACGGGTGATTGATACCTCCACCCCCAATAAAATCACCACGTCCGAAGGGCAAAGTTACGCCATGTTCTTTGCGCTGGCTGCCAACGATCGCGAGATGTTTGATCGGCTGCTGACATGGACAGAAAACAACCTGTCCGCGGGTGATTTGCGCGCGAACCTACCAGCCTGGCTGTGGGGAGAGAGCAAGGATAAGCAGTGGACGGTGTTGGATCCGAACTCGGCTTCCGATGCCGACCTGTGGATTGCCTATAGCCTGCTTGAAGCTGGTCGACTGTGGGAAGAAGCGCGCTATCAGGCGCTGGGCACCGCGCTGCTCGCGCGTATCGCCAAAGAAGAGGTGGTGACGATTCCGGGGCTGGGCGTGATGCTATTACCCGGAAAAGTGGGTTTCGCCGAGAAAGAGAGCTGGCGCTTGAACCCTAGCTACCTCCCGCCGCAGCTGCTGGCCCGATTTGCTGCGCTGGATGAGAAGTGGAAAGCGATGCAGCGCACCACGCAGCGCCTCCTGCTAGAAACCGCGCCAAAAGGGTTTTCGCCTGACTGGGTCATCTGGCAAAAAGACAAAGGCTGGCAGCCCGATACCACCAAACCCAATGTCGGCAGCTATGACGCTATCCGCGTCTATCTGTGGGCGGGGATGATGGCCGACAGCAGCAGAGGGAAAACCGACTTACTCAAACAGTTTCAGCCGATGATGCAGCAGACCATCCAGCAAGGGCTACCGCCCGAAAAAGCGGACACCGCGACAGGCACCGTCACCGGACAGGGATCGGTAGGCTTTTCCGCCTCACTGCTGCCGATGCTCTCTCGTCAACCGGACGCCCTGGCTGCCCAGCGACAGCGGATCGCCGGCAATCCACCGGGTGACGATGCGTATTTCTCCGCCTCTCTGACGCTCTTTGGTCAGGGATGGGATCAGAAGCGCTATCGCTTCACTTCGCAAGGCCAACTTTTACCGTCTCGGAGCAGCCAATGCACAACCACACCGTAAACTGGCTGCGCATCCTCCCGTTATTGCTGATTGCGGCACCGCAGGCATACAGCGCAGAAACCGCGCCGCCCGAGCAATTTTTGATGCAACAGGTACGTCTGGGAGAAGCCAGCAACAAAGACGAACTCGTGCGTCAGTCGCTCTATCGATTGGACCTTATCGCACCCAATAACCCCGAGGTGATCGCCGCTAAATTACGGCTGGCGATGCGTCAAGGCGATCAAACACAGGCTCGTCAGTTGCTAGAGAAACTGAAAACGTTGGCACCCGATTCCACCGTCTATCGTCATGCAAACATGATACTGGCACTGACGCAGGAAGATATGCGCCAACAGTTACAGAAGGCTCGTTCGCTATCTACCGCCGGACACTACGAAGAAGCCAAAGCGCAGTACGACACGCTCTTTCACGGCGAGCCCCCCACGCTCGATCTTGCCGTGGAATATTGGCGTGTGGTTTCTCACTTACCGAATCAGGCATCGAACGCGATTAAGCAACTGAGCGCACTGGATCAGGTTTACCCTGACAATGTTCCGCTGCGCATGGCGTTATCATACTTACTCTTCAGTCAGGATAGTAATGAACAGACCTATCCTCTGCTGAAACAGTTGGCTAACGCTCCCGTCGGACGCAGTCAGGCGGGGTCGCTATGGCTGGCAATCATTCGGCGGCTGCCCGTCACGCCGCAGAGCGTGGCCGAGTTAAATCGCTTTCTGACCCTGTTTAATGAAGGAAAACAGGCAGAAACCGCGCGCAAAGAGCTCAATCGCCAGCAGAAAATGTTAGCCGATCCAACCTATCAGGCACGCCTCCGTAATCTGACACAGGGTGAAAGCAGCGGTGGCAATAGCGCCACGCTCAATGAACTGAATAAAGCGCTGGCTGCCACGCCAAATACCCCTGAACTTATAGGCGCGATAGCTCTGGTTTACCTGCGCGAAGGCGATCGGAAAAAAGCGCTGGCACAGTTCCAGAAGGCATTACAGGTGGATATGAGCCGTCTTCACAGCGGTAGATGGGAAGGACTCATCCAAAATACGCAAGATTGGACCACGATCGCGAAAGGTGACAACGCATTGAAAGCCAACAATCTGGCGCTGAACTGGCTGCGCCTGCTCCCGTTATTGCTGGTTACTGCGCCGCAGGCAACCAGTGCGGAAACTACGTCGCCAGAGCAGTTCCTTATGGAGCAGGTGCGTTTGGGAGAAGCCAGCAACAAAGACGATATTGTGCGTCAGTCGCTCCATCGACTGGAGCTTATCAACCCGGATAACCCAGAGGTTATCGCCGCCAGATTGCGGCTGGCACTGCGTCAAGGCGATCAGGTTCAGGCGCGCCAGCAGTTGGACAAGCTGAAAACCGTGGCTCCCGATTCCGCCCTCTACCGGCAGGCAGAAATCACGCTGGCGCTGACGCAGGAAACCGCTCGTCAACAATTACAGCAGGCGCGGTTGTTATCTACCGCCGGGCGCTATGCGGAAGCCAAAGCGCAGTATGACTCGCTCTTTCACGGCGAGCCCCCAACGCTCGATCTTGCCGTAGAGTATTGGCGGCTGGTCTCACGCTTACCCAACCAACAACCTCTGGCGATTAAACAACTGGAGACGTTAGATCAGGCCTATCCGAATAATGTACCGCTGCGTATGGTGCTGGCGCGGCTGTTGTTCAGCCAGAATCGCAATGAGCAAGCCTATCCCCTCCTCAAACAGCTTTCTAACGATCCCGTCGGACGCAGTCAGGCGGCCTCGCTGTGGCTGGAAATTATTGGTCGGATGCTGGTCACGCCACAAAGTGTGGCGGAACTCAACCGCTTTCTGACCGTGTTTGATGAAGGCGAACAGGCGGATACGGCACGTAAAGAACTCAGCCGTCAGCAGGGAATATTAGCCGATCCCGTTTATCAAGGCCGGCTGCGCGCACTGGCACAGATTGAAGATGGTGGCGGCAATAGTGCCACGCTTGGCGAATTGAATAAGGCGCTGGCCACCACACCAAACGACCCCGAACTGATCGGCGCTATTGGTCTGGTTTATCTGCGCGCTGGCGATCGGGTAAAAGCGCTGGCGCAGTTCCAGCAAGCACTACAGGCAGATGTGAATCGCCTGAACAGCGGCAAGTGGGAAGGACTTATCCAAAGCACGCAATATTGGAACACCATTGCGGAAGGCGACAATGCGCTGAAAGCCAATAACCTCCCGCTGGCGCGCCAGAAATATCAGCAGGCTCGTCAGATGGATAACACCAATCCTTATGCACTAATTGGTTTGGGCGATGTCGCCGTTGCCAGCCAAAACGATACTGCCGCCCTGCCGCTCTATCAGCAGGCTTTACACCTTGAACCCGGCAACGATAACGCCCTGCGCGGTCTGGTCGGTATTTATCAGCGGCAGTCGCCGGAGAAAGCACTCACTTACCTCAACGGCCTGTCGCGCAGCCAGCAGAACACGATGCGGGAGACGCTTGCCGCACTACAACTCGATATCCTGAAACAGCAGGCGGACCAACTTGCAGAGCAGCAGCAGTGGACGCAGGCGGAAGAGAAGTATCGTCAGGCGAACCAGCAGGATCCGAACGATATTTGGTTTGCCTATCGCTATGCCCAGACGCTGCGCCAACTGGGGCAAATGCAGCAGGCCGACAACGTGGTACAACGCGCAACTGCCGTGCCACCGGTCGACGCTCAGAAGCACTACGTTTACTCACTTTACCTGTCATCGACCAATCGCGATGAGCAAGCACTCGCTCACCTGAATACGCTTCCCGCAGCACAGTGGAGCGACGACATGCGCGATTTATCCCAACGTCTGACGATGCAGACCACGCTGGCGAAAGCAGAAGCCATGCGCGATGCGGGTGACGAACCCGCCGCTATCGCTTTCCTGCGTCAGCAGCCAGCCGATACCCGTATCGATCTGCTGCTGGCAGACTGGGCGCTGGCACGAGGTGAATACGCGACGGCGCTGGCGGATTATCAACGCATCCGCACGCGGGAACCGCAGAATCCCGACGCACAATTAGGCGAGATCGACGCGTTTATCGCGCAGGGTCGGCAAGATGAGGCACGCCAGCGTCTGAACCAGCTCCCGACGCAGGCGGCAGATACCCTCAACGCGCAGCGGCGCGTCGCCAACGCTTGGCAAGCGGTCGGAAATCCGCAAAAATCGACGGCACTTTTCCGCCAGCTAAGAATCGATGCGCAGAAAGAACCTGTCGGTCAGACCAAGGCATTGGTCTATCGCGATGCGGCGCGTGTTGAACAGCAGCAGTCTCAACCAGAGCAAGCGCAGCAGGACTATAAACAGGCGATGGTCGCCAGCGGCATCACGCCCGCTCTGCCGCAAAGCGACGATGACTACACCCAGCTGACGCGCAATCAGGCAGGGGACGACTGGCTACAGCGCAGCATCCGCGCCGATGCGGCAGATCTGTATCGTAAGCAGGATGTGACCGTCACGCTTGATCACGATTACGGGAGTTCGAGCGGTACCGGCGGGATTTCCGATCTGAGCGCCCACAACACCCTGTTGCAGATAGACATGCCGCTGTACGACGGCCGCGCCTTCTTCCGCACCGATACCGTACAGATGAACGCCGGCTCCTTCTCAACGGACAGCAACGGTGCCTACCGGGAAACTTTCGGCACCTGTGCCACACAGGACTGCTTCGACGGCAAATCGCAGAAAGCCACCGGCACCAGCGTCGCCGCAGGCTGGAAGAACGATCGCTGGTCGGCGGATATCGGCACCACACCGCTCGGCTTCGACGTGGTCGATATCGTCGGTGGCGCAAGCTACAGCGGTGACTGGCGGCAAATCGGCTGGACCGCGACGGCATCGCGCCGCCCCATATCCAGCTCATTGTTGGCGTTCGGCGGCACCAAAGACCCTGGCACCGGCGTTACCTGGGGCGGCGTGCGCGCCACGGGCATCAGTCTCGGGCTGAGCTACGATCGGGGCGAAGCACACGGCATCTGGAGTGATTTCAGCGTCCACCAGATTACGGGTAAAAACGTGGCCGATAATGACCGCGCCCGCGCGATGGCAGGTTATTACTACAAGCTGATTAACGAGGATAATCGACACGTCACAGTCGGCCTGAACAGCATGTGGTGGCGTCACCAGAAGGATTTAAGCGGTTACTCGCTCGGTCAGGGTGGCTACTACAGCCCGCAGCAGTACTTCTCGCTGGGCGTGCTGGTGAACTACCGGCAGCGAACGGAAAACTGGTCGTGGGAACTCGGCGGATCGCTGTCGTGGTCACGTTCTTCTACCAAAGATCAGCGCCGCTATCCGTTGACCGGCCTACTGGGCAACGCTGCACTCACCGACCGAGACGCCATCGAACAGGGCAGCAGCAGTTCCGGCTTCGGCTACACGGCGCGTGCCATCGTCGAACGCCGCCTCAGCTCACACTGGACGCTGGGCGTCGGTATCGACATTCAGCAAGCGAAGGACTACACCCCAAGCCACGGCCTCATCTACCTACGCTACTCCGCTTCCGGCTGGCAGGGCGATCTCGACAGCCCACCACAGCCGCTCACGCCGTACGCGGACTTTAAGTAGCCGCATCAGGGGAAGCTATTCGCTTCCCCTGACATGCTTTCCGATCAATACCCTATCGGTGCCCCGGCTGGGCGGCGGATATCATTTGCGCCGTACAGGTAACCTTCACGCACTTTGCCGGATACCGCCGAGTCATTACCCGAATCCGCAGGCGTCACGCCCGCCGCACCCGGTAGGCCGACCAGAATCAGCTCCGCGGCGCCCCAAGGGGTCTGTTCCACCATCTTGTAGCCGCGCTGCTTCAGCAGGTTCAGCGTATCGGCAGACAGCCCGCGCTGTTCGTAATACACCTCGTCCGGCAGCCACTGATGATGGATGCGCGGTGCGTCCACCGCTTCCTGCGGTGCCATGCCGTGATCGATGATATTCAGCGCCGTTTGCAGCGTGATGGTGATAATGCGTGAACCACCGGGAGAGCCGAGCACCATGAAGACTTTACCGTCTTTCGTCACCAGTGACGGGCTCATGGACGAAAGTGGGCGCTTACCGGGGGCGATCGAATTACGTTCCCCTTGCACCAATCCGTACAGGTTTTTCTCGCCAACCTTCACGGTAAAGTCATCCATTTCGTTATTGAGGAAGAAGCCCGTCCCCGGTGCAATCACCACTGAACCAAAACGCCCGTTCACGGTGTACGTGGTGGACACCGCATTGCCCTGATTATCCACGATGGAGTAGTGCGTCGTTTCCGGTCGCTCGTGCGGGCCAATCCCCGGCTGCACGTTTTGGGATGGCGTCGCGTTCTCCGGTTCGATTTTTTTGCGAATTTCAGCAGCGTAGTCCTTACTCAACAGGCGCTCGACGGGATTACTCACAAATTCCGGATCGCCGAGGTAGGTGTTACGGTCCATGTAGGCATGACGCATCGCTTCCGTCAGCACATGCACGGTGGCTGCCGAATTGAAGCCCGTCGATTTAATGTCGTAACCTTCGACAATATTGAGAATTTCACACATTGTGACGCCACCGGAGCTGGGTGGCGGCGAAGAGACAAATTGATAACCGCGATAGTTACAGGTTACCGGCGCCGTTTCGGTAATACGGTAATTGGCAAAATCAGCCGCCGTCAGAATCCCACCGCCCTGCTTTGCCGCCTTCTCCACCGTCTGCGGGATCGTGCCCTTGTAGAAAGCATCCGGCCCTTTAGCGGCAATCGCTGCCAGCGTATTCGCCAGATCGGTTTGCACCAGCTTATCGCCGGGCTGCAATGCACTGCCATCAGGGCGCAGGAAAATACGCGCCGCTTCAGGATCGGCTTTGAAGCGCTTGACCGTGGTGTCCAGAATATCGGTGTCTGCTCGCGTAAGTTCAAAGCCTTCACGCGCCAGCTTAATCGCCGGTGCCATCACCTGTTCGCGCGTCAATTTGCCGTATTTTTGCAGCGCGGTATCCAGCCCCAGCACCGTTCCAGGCACGCCAGCGGCCAGATAGCCGTATAGGCTCGCGTCTTTTTTCACGCTTCCATCCGCGTTCAGGTACATGTTGGCGCTGGCCGCCGCCGGTGCCGTTTCACGGAAGTTGATAAAGGTGTCTTTCCCATCGGCCAGATGCAGCGTCATAAACCCACCGCCGCCGATATTGCCACAACAGGGGTTCACCACCGCCTGCGCGTAACCCACGGCCACAGCGGCATCAATCGCATTGCCGCCCATTTTCATGATATCGACGCCAATCTGTGAAGCCAGATACTGCGAGCTGACCACCATACCGTTTTTCGCTTCCACCGCAGGGGCCGATGCTGCCTGCACGGCTCCACTCACCAGCAGCGCCGTCACGCTCAATGACAACAGCCATTTTCCCGCTACCGTTCTTCCCGATACTGTGTTTCTTATTCTCATGAAAACTCCTTTATTCCATTGATTTCACTGAGTGCGTTTTATCGCACGTCCATGATCCTTAGCGGTTCGACCTTGTGCTACAGCGGCTGGGAGCGCAGCCGTAAACGCAGCCGCGCACCAAACACATTCACCAACAGGCCGACCATAATCAGCATTGCGCCCACGATTTGCAGTAGCGAGAGCGATTCGCCAAGAAAAACGGCCGCGCTGACCAACCCAACCACCGGCACCAGCAGCGACAGGGGTGCCACACGCCAGGTTTCATAGCGAGCCAGCAGGCTTCCCCAAATCCCGTAGCCGATGATGGTTGCCGCAAATGCCAGATAAACCAGAGATAAAATCGTCGGCAGTTGGATGGTAGTTAAACTATGGACAATCGCGTCCCGACCTTCAAACAGCCAGGAGCTGATGAAAAACGGCACGACAGGCACCAGCGCTCCCCACACCACCAGCGACATAATGCGCACGTCGCTGTTTTGGCTCATGATCACTTTATTGATGATGTTGCCCACCGCCCACGACAGCGCCGCCGCCAGCGTCAGTAGCAGCGTGGTGGCGGTCATTCCGGATGACATTTGCAGCGCGGTACGGCCTTCTGCCAGCACCACCATCCCTAGCGCCGCCACCAGAATCCCGACAACGTGATTCCAGCGCAGCTTTTCCGACAGCAAGACCGCGCCAACCAGCAGCGTAAAAAAGGCCTGAGCCTGTAACACCAGCGAGGCAATTCCCGCAGGCATACCCAGTTTGATAGCGAGGAACAGGAAGCCAAACTGGCCGAAGCTGATCGTCATGCCATAGGCGAGCAGCCATTTCAGGGGAATACGTGGGAAAGGAACAAAGAAAATGGCCGGGAGCGCCACCAGCGAAAAACGTAGTCCTGCAAGTAAGAAAGGCGGCATGTCGTTCAGCCCAACCTTGATCACCACGAAGTTCACGCCCCATAGCACGACAACACAAAGCGCAAGCAGCGCATCTTTCAACGACATCCTCATCCCCTGATCAAATACGTAACAAATACCTTCCTCAAGGTACGCGTAAAATGAAAAAACGGATAAGAAAAGATAATTATGACGTTACGTGACAATGACTAAGCGTAACCATGACGTGAGATAGCCGACCACCAGATTCTGTGGTCGGCATAGATAACGTTACTCGATGGCGATAGGTTTTTCCGTCAGCGTGGTTTTATTGTCACCCTGAATGGCTTTCACTTTCTGCTCCGTTTTCTGTACCGCATCAGCGCTACTCAACAAGCTATATGTCAGCTCAAATGTCGTGCTCTGACCGGGCTGTAGCTTTTTGACCCGCCCTTGTTCACGTTCAATCGTAACCGGATAGGCGTAGTTCGTGCCGGGTTCGATCCCCGTGACGTAGCCCTGTTTTTCCGTGTCCGTGTTTTTCCACAGCGTCAGCAGCGGCAGTTGATGAGTATCAAAGGCAATCGACACGCCCTTATCTCCCGCCTTGTTCACCAGCGCCGCCAGCGTTTTACCCTGTGCATCCGTATACGGCGTAATGTTGAACACCATTTCATCAAAGTCTTTTGTCGGGCCTTTGTAGGTTTGCCAGGTTGCCAGACCCGCTTTGGCATGGTCATTAAACGGAGAAATGTCTTTTACCGGTGCGATGAAACGCGCGCCTTCTTCCAGAATTGGCGTACCGAAATTGCTGTGGTAGATAATCTGATAGTCGCGCGCGTAGTCGGCTTTGTTGGTCAGCACATCGTGCACGGTAAACGACTCGCTGCCGGGGACGTAACGCAGCTCGGTCCAGGTTTCCAGATTCGACTTCTTAAAGCTGTTTTCCTTCAGCAGGCCGCGCACCGTAATGGTATGCGGCGCTGTATCGCTGACTTCCACGACCACTTTTGAAGCTGGCGTGTTGCCCGCTCGGCCATGCAGGGTATAGATCATGCCATCGCTGACGACCGGGTGCCCTGTCCATTCGAAGCCGCAGCGCACCATCATCTCATTGAAACCTTCCAGCCAGCCCAGTCCGTTACGGCTTTCCAGATTAATGGTATTCGGGTTGACGACCTCATCAACCGGCGAATCCCACCCTAAACGGATGTTTTTTCCCGTCACATGCAGCAAGTTCATCCCTCGCGTCGGGCTGAGGGCAATTTTCAGGCCGTCCTGACTGGTAATCGTGATCACTTTACTGCCTTCCTGACGTCCGCCGTGCAGGACTTTTTGCTCGATGCTGAAGTGCTGATTTTTTATCTTCAGGGCATCACTGCCAATTTGCCAATTTCCCTTTTCCACACTGCTTTCAGCATCTGTCAGCACAAACGTCTGCGCCGATAATTGCCATGATGTCAGCGCCAGTGTAATGCCTATAGCCAGTAATTTTTTCATGTTAACCATCCCTCTCTGCTGAATTGTTTTAGCTAATGCGAGCTAAAGACTACAAATCAGCTGACGGTCAGAATGTGATAGCTATCACCAGATGGAAAAATTCGGCATTGTCGCGTTATTTATCCGATTAGCATCACTAATTCACTATGAATGGCATCTATAATTGCAGAATTATTGAGAGATCGATCGGCAAAAGCTGACATCGTTTCAGCAACATAAATCCGACTGTCTGAAATCATTTCCGCACTCATGTTAAAATCAGCAAGTTATTCTAAATAGTAAACGCTATGCGGGATAAAAAATTACCAGTCTGTTTTTTGACCACATTGCACCCTATTGGCGCAAGCGCTATGGTTGCCGGTAACCTGTGTACGACCACTGATAAATAAACTATGAACTTTTCTCTTTTCGGCAAGAAATTCACGCGCCACGCTGGCATCACCCAATTAATGGACGACCTGAACGAAGGGCTGCGTACGCCAGGCGCAATCATGCTGGGCGGCGGCAATCCGGCGCATATTCCCGAGATGGACAGCTACTTCAAACAGCTGTGTCAGGATATGCTGGAACAAGGGAAATTAACGGAAGCGCTATGCAACTATGACGGGCCGCAAGGTAAGGATACGCTGCTTAAGGCGCTGGCCGAGCTGCTGAGTAATGAATTAGGCTGGCAGATTGGACCACAGAACATTGCACTGACAAATGGCAGCCAGAGTGCGTTTTTCTACTTATTTAACCTGTTTGCTGGTCGCCACAGCGATGGCAGCCTGAAAAAGGTGCTGTTCCCGCTGGCACCGGAATATATCGGCTATTCGGATTCCGGGCTGGACGACAATATGTTCGTCTCCGTTCGTCCACAGATCGAGCTGCTGCCCGAAGGGCAATTTAAATATCACGTCGATTTCGATCACCTGTCGATTACCGATGAGATCGGACTGATCTGTGTGTCCCGTCCGACCAACCCGACCGGTAACGTACTGACCGACGACGAGCTGATGCGTCTGGATATTCTGGCACAGCAGCACAAAATTCCCCTGCTGATTGATAACGCCTATGGCGTACCGTTCCCCGGCATCATCTTCAGCGATGCCACGCCGCTGTGGAACCCCAATATCATCCTATGCATGAGCCTGTCCAAGCTGGGCCTGCCCGGCTCACGCTGCGGTATCGTGATTGCGGATGAAAAAGTGATCTCGGCAATGGGTAACATGAACGGCATCATTAGCCTGTCTCCCGGCGCAGTCGGCCCAGCGCTGGCGCACGAGATGATTCAGCGTGGCGATCTGCTGCGCTTATCTAGCGACGTCATACGCCCGTTCTACCAGCAGCGCGTAACGGAAACTATCGCGATTATTCGCCGCTATCTGTCGCCCGAGCAGTGCCTGATTCATAAGCCGGAAGGCGCGATCTTCCTGTGGCTGTGGTTTAAGGATCTGCCTATCACGACGGAAATCCTGTACCAGCGCCTGAAAAAACGCGGCGTCCTCATGGTGCCGGGTCACTATTTCTTCCCCGGCTTAGATCAGGACTGGCCACACGCTCACCAGTGCATGCGCATGAACTATGTGCCGGAGCCGGAAAAAATCGAACGTGGTATTGCGATTCTGGCGGAAGAAGTGGAAAAAGCGATGCAGGAAGGCTAATTCGCCGCAAAAATAGACGCGTCATTAAACGACATACGGTTGGGGCAAAGCACCGCCCCACTGTTTTTACTGCCCACTTGCAGTATGCCAAGATCAGATATTCCCCTCTTTTTATTCACTCTCCCAGTTTTTGCCATCCTATTCTTATTGTTCATAAAATCAGTCAGCTAACGATTAAATATTAGAATTATTTTTTGCATTTTTAATCGGTAATAACAGCATAACCGCGCATTCTGCGCAATTTCTTGCTCACTTTCTGGTGTAAATCACTTTTTGCGCAATGTCTGCAAACGATTCACGAGGTCTGCGCAACTTCTTGCTCAAATTTTGCTTAGTAAAAATTTGAATTAGGTGAATTTACTTATAAAACAAATAGATAAATTTTGGCACATGGATTGCTATGTGAACGGCGAACTAACCCCGTTCAACAACTCATTCCGTTTAACAACAAGGAGCAAGACTATGCCAACTCCATGCTATATCAGCATCGAAGGTAAAACTCAGGGCAACATCACCGCGGGTGCTTTCACTTCTGATTCTGTCGGCAATATCTATGTGGAAGGCCACGAAGACGAAATGCTGGTACAGGAATTCAAACACATCGTCACCGTACCAACTGACCCGCAGTCTGGTCAGCCGTCCGGCCAGCGTGTGCACAAACCGTTCAAATTCACCGTCGCGCTGAACAAAGCCGTTCCGCTGATGTACAACGCCCTGGCGTCTGGCGAAATGCTGCCGACCGTCACCCTGAAGTGGTACCGCACGTCGGTTGAAGGTAAGCAAGAGCACTTCTTCTCTACCGTGCTGACCGATGCCACCATCGTTGACATCGATTGCAAAATGCCACACTGCCAGGATCCGTCCAAACTGGACTACACCCAGTTAATCGAAGTGTCGCTGGCCTACCGCAAAATCGACTGGGAGCACACCGTTGCCGGTACTTCCGGCTCCGATGACTGGCGTGCACCGGTCGAAGCGTAATTCTGTTGTATTCAACCCGGGCTTGTCCCGGGTTTTATGCATTGAGCCATGGCCCACGCCATGCCTGAGTGTGGATGACAGCATCAGGAGGACGGATGGCAAACAGTACAGGATTACAGTTCACCGTTAAGGTCGGCGCATTGCCTGCATCGACCTTTTCCGTGGTGGATTTTCAGCTCAGCGAGGCGCTTAACCAGCCGTTTGCCCTGTCGCTGAATCTGGCCAGCTCCTTACCGGGGATCGATTTTGGTGCTGTTCTCGACCAGCCCTGTGAACTGCTGGTGTGGTACGAAGGCGAACTCCAAAGACGCGTGAGCGGCATTGTCAGTGCGTTCGCGCAGGGCGACACCGGCTTTCGCCGCACGCGCTATCAGGCAGAAGTCCGTCCGGCGCTGTGGCGTTTGGGGCTACGCACTAACGCCCGCATCTTTCAGGCACAGAAACCGGAAGCGATTATCGGCGCACTACTGGAAGAATCTGGCATCACCGACTACGCCTTTGCGTTGCGTAACGAGCACGCGGTGCGGGAATACTGCGTGCAGTATCGGGAAAGCGATTTAGCCTTTATTACCCGACTGGCCGCCGAGGAAGGCTTGTACTTCTTCCATGAGTTTGAGGAAGGCAAACATCGGCTGGTTTTTGCCGACGATGCCGGCGCACTGGTGAAAGGCCCTGAGCTGTTTTTCAACCTTGCCACACAGGGGCTGAGCGAAGGAGCGTACGTACGCCGTTTCCGCTATGCCGAGGCGGTGCGAACTGCCGAGGTGGCGCTGAAAGATTACAGCTTCAAAACCCCAGCTTACGGATTGCTGCACAACAAGATGAGTGGTGAGCTGGAGCACCAGCGCGAAAGCTATCAGCACTTCGACTACCCCGGTCGTTTTAAGCAAGACCCGAGCGGCAAAGCCTTCACTGGCTATCGGCTGGACGCACTGCGAGCGGGCGCGATGACCGGTTCAGGTGAATCCAATGCCGCTGAACTGATGCCGGGCAGCAGTTTTACCTTAACCGAACACCCCAACCCGATGCTGAATAGTGGCTGGCAACTGGTTGCCATCACCCACAGCGGGCAGCAGCCGCAGGCGCTGGAAGAGGAAAGCGGCGGTGAACCCACCACCTACAGCAACAGCTTCGAGGTTATCAGTGCCAAAAGCACCTGGCGTGCCGACCTGCCGTACAAACCGATGGTGGATGGTCCGCAGATTGCCACCGTGGTTGGCCCCGCCGGTGAGGAAATCTACTGCGACGAATATGGCCGTATCAAACTGCAATTCCCGTGGGACCGCTACGGCGCTAGCGATGACCAAAGCTCCTGCTGGGTTCGCGTCAGCCAAGGCTGGGCCGGAGGTCAATACGGCCTGATCGCCATCCCGCGCATCGGCCATGAAGTCATTGTGAGTTTCCTCGAAGGCGACCCAGATCAGCCCATCGTGACAGGCAGAACCTTCCATGCCACCAATCCATCACCCTACCCGCTGCCCGCCAACAAGACGCGCACGACACTGCGCACCACGACCCACAAAGGCGCAGGGTTCAACGAACTGCGCTTTGAGGATCAGGCCGGTCAGGAAGAAGTGTTTATCCACGCTCAGAAAGACATGAACACCGTAGTGCTGAATAACCGCAGTACATCGGTGAATGTGGATCACAACGAAAACATTGGCCGCGATCAGACAGTCGTCGTGCAGCAAAACCAGACGGTCTCCGTCATTGCCGATCAGATTACTGAGATCCAAGGGGAGCAAACGGTAGTGGTGAAGAAAAACCGGAGCACCGTCGTGGAAGACAACGAAACGCTGAGGGTGACGAACGATATCTTTATCCACGCCGAAGATGGCAGCATTCAGATTGGTACGGGTGCGGGCTATATCTCAATCAAACACAGCGGTGATATTGAGATCGTCGGGAATAACCTGACGCTGAACGGCACCCGTATCGATTTGAATTAAGGATGAATATGTATCAGATGAATGAAGGGACGCTGGCTATCCCCGCCGATTGGCGCGATGAATCACTCCATGTTTTTGTCCTGCCGGGGGATGCCATCAATCTGGTTGTTAACCGTACCCCGATTGACTTCGGTCTGACGGCAGAGACGGTTTATCAGCAGACGTTGGCCCAGTTTGCAGCACACCTGAAAGGGTATGAAGAGCGCGGCGTTTGGACATTGACGCTGGATGGGCAACCTGCACACGGTCTGGAATATACCTGGCGGTCACCGGAAGGGCCGATGCATCAGGTTGTCGTGATGCAGGTGCGCGGTGAGTTATTGATGACGTTTACCGTAACCGTAGCAGGCGAGCTCAGTGCGGAGCAGAAAACAGCAATGCTGGCGGTAGTCGAGACATTTAAAGCTGCCACCTGAAAGGAGTCATCATGCTGAGTGACATTCTGAACCGTGTTGCCCGCGTCGGTGCCATGCACGCAGGCAAAGGCCCGACGCCGCCTGCTGGTCGTCCTCAACCGGGCCAGGGAAAAGCCCCGACATCACCAGGCAAAACCATCAAGCACAAAAGCTTTCTCGGCGCGCTGGCTGGAGCGATCGCAGGGGCGGTTGTGGCGGCGGTGGCATTTGCCGCCGCTGCGGCAGTCGCTGGAGCCATTGCCGTCGCCGTTGTCGGGACGGGTGGCATGGGGGCGGCGCTGGTTGTCGGGGCAGTCAAACTGGCAGTGGGATTTGGAGCAGTCAGCCTGCTCGGGGGGCTAATCAGCAGCGTCTCCAGCAAGGTTTCCGCGATGGTAGACAGCGGCGCGCCGCCGTTTGGGCCCGTTTCTTCGGGTTCAGGTACGGTGTTTGCGGAGAAGCAGGCGATTTCCCGTGCCGAAGTCGACACGGTAGCCTGCACCAAGCACAACTCGCCCCAGCTCATTGCGCAAGGAAGCGAGACCGTCTACGTCAATGGCTCACCCGCCGCGCGTATCGACGATAAAACCGTCTGTGGTGCCACCATCAAGGAAGGGGCATCAACCGTCTTTTTTGGTTCCGGCCAGCAAACCTGTTTGGAGATTAGTGACGAATTCAGCTGGTGGGAAAAAGCGCTACTGATTGCAGTTGAGTTTCTGGTTCCGCCCAGTCGGGGCATGTTCAAAGGGCTGGGCAAGCTGTTTACGCGTGGCCCCACTGCGGTGCTCAAAGGCATGCGCATGGGCGCGTTAAGAATGGCGGTGGGGTTACGGAGAGCCGTTCGCTGTGCCAGCAAAGGCTTTAAAAATAGCAAAGGCTTGGCACGGATTAGGGAAGCGACTCGCGGCTTCCTGAAAGATCCGGTCTACATTCCCAGCGGGGATGTGATCGAGATGCGTCAGGATATTGAACTGGGGCAAACACTTCCTCTACTTTTTGAGCGCACTTACCGTTCCGCTGCCACCCATACCGGGCTGCTAGGACGCGGCTGGTACGATACCTGGAGCGAAACAGCACAGGTCAGTCGCGACGGCCTGAATACTCACGTCGTCATCACACTGGCACAGGGATATGACATCGATTTCACCTTCCATCAGGATGTGCAGTCGGTATTTTGTCCGCTCTATCCAGCGTTTACTCTGTATCGGCGGGCAAGCGGCTTTAGCCTATGGGATCGAGAAAGCCTCACCTGGCGTGAATTCGATGTGCCTCAGGGCGATCGGCTACTCCTGTCTTCGATACATGACCCGCACGACAACCGCATTACCCTGATCCGCGATCCAAAAGGCTATCTGCGCAAGATACGTCACAGTGATGGTATCGAGCTGCTGCTGGTGTGGCGAGGCGAGTATCTGCATCAGATACAGCGTATTGATACCGGGCAGAAAACCCTGCTGGCTGAATACCGGCAGGATGAACAGGGCCGGCTGGTCGAGGCCGATGCCGCCCATGCCTATCATCTGTTTTACGACTACGACAAAGAAAACCGACTCACGCGCTGGCATGACAACGACCAAACTTGGGCGCGCTACGACTATGATCATCAGGGTCGCTGTGTCTACACCACCTGTGCCGACGGCTACCTGACGGCGCATTTTGAGTATCTCGACGATCGCGTAGTCATGATCGACGGATTAGGTCAGCGTAGCGAATTTGGCTTCAACCATCTGCACCTGATGAGCTGGGAAAAATCCCCGTTAGGGCACGTCACCCGCTACGACTACGACGATTACGGCAACCTGCTGCGTGAGATTTCCCCCGCTGGTCGGGTGGTTGAGTTCACCTATCTGGACGACAGCGGACTGGTGAGCACCTTCACCGACGGCAGCGGTCATGCCTGGGCCTATGACTACGACGACGCACAGCGGTTATGCGGCATCACCGACCCGCTGGGGCGCATCTGGCAATGGGCGTTCGATGAGGCAGGCAACCCAGAGAAGCTCACGGGGCCGGATACCCGCGAAGTACGATTTACCTGGAACCGCCACGGCTTGCTGACGCAGGTGAGCGATCAGGCGGGCGAGGTTCAGGCGCGGCTGCGTTACGATCATCGCCAACGGTTGCTGAGTGCCAGCGATGCGCTGGGGCGTACCCAGCAGCTACGCTATGACCAGCAGGACAGAGTCGTGCAGTGGCAGCGGCCGGACGGCGCGCAATATCGGCTGGGCTATCGTCGTGCGAGCTGGAAACTGCCGGAGCAGTTGATACGCCCCGACGAGAAAGAAGAAAAACGCCAGTACGACAAGCATAACAACCTGCTGAGCTATGTGGACGGCAACGGCGCGCTGTGGCGCCAGAGCTACGGTCCCTTTGACCTACTCACCTCGCGAACGGATGCACAAGATCGCACCTGGCGTTACGAGTACGACAAAGAGAGTCAGCAACTGGTGTGTGTCACGCACCGGACGGTAACCAGTGGCAGTGGTGGCTGGATGCCGATGCGCGGGTTATCCGCGAACGGGACATGGCGGGTACGGAAACCCACTACGGCTATGACGAAGACGGCCACTGCATCGCCGTTCGCAATGGCGAAGGAGAAATCCGCCACTTCCTGTGCGACGGGCGCGGATTACTGATAAAAGAAACGGCACCAGACGATATGCTGCACTACCGCTACGATGCGGCAGGCAGGCTGACCGAGGTCATCTCCGCTACCAGTCATGTCCAACTGGAGTATGACCTCCGTGACCGGGTGGTGCAGGAATGGTTGAACGGCACCCTGCTCACCCGACAGTTTGACGATACCGCACGCACCGTGACACGAACCCTGGCCGGGGAAGATGAGCGCGATGGCGCACTGACCAGCACGTTCCGCTATAGTGCGGCAGGTGAACTGCAACAGGTGCAGCTACCGGACGGCGCAGAGCTCACCCTTGTCCATGATGCCGCTGGGCGAGAATCCTCCCGTTCAGGCGGGGCGTTCGTCCAGCACCGTGAATATGACGTGATGGGCTGGCTAACGCGCGAGATGAGCGGTCAGCAGCAGGATGGTCGTCTGCATGCTTCGCAGACAAGGGAGTATCTGTACGACGGCGCAGGCAACCTGGCTGGCGTTCGCCATAACCGTGAAACCCGGGGCTATCGTCTGGACGCCACCGGACGCGTGCTGTCCGTCCTGAGCGGTGGCTCAGGGCGTGCGGTCGAAACCGACGAAGCCTACCGCTATACCCGCAACGGCCTGCCGCAGGATACCGCACGACTCACCGAATGGCAGGCGGGCAGGCTGACTCAGCACGACGACACCCATTACCAGTACGACAAAGCCGGACGGCTCATCCGTAAACAGGTGGTTCAGCCGGGTTACCGTCCACAGGTCTGGCACTACCGCTGGGACAGCCGTAACCAGCTCCGGGTTGTCGACACCCCGACGGGTGAGCGCTGGTTCTACCGTTATGACCCGTTCGGGCGGCGCACCGGCAAACGCTGCGAGCAGACACAAGACGATATCCGTTACCTGTGGGACGGCGACCAAATCGCCGAGGTGCGGCATTATCGCAACGGTGAACGCGTTGCCCGCCGCCACTGGGTACACAACGGCTGGGAGCTGCTGGTTCAGCAGCGGCAGAATACTGACGGACGCTGGGAAACCGATTTTGTCACCAGCAGCCAGAACGGTGAACCACAGGCCCTGTACCGACCCGACGGCACCCTGCGCTGGCAGGCGCCCAAAAGCACCCTCTGGGGCCAGCGGCAGCGCTCCGCGGAAGACCCTGCCGACCCTGGACTTGCCTTTGCCGGACAGTACCGTGACACCGAAAGCGGGCTATGTTATAACCGTTTTCGGTACTACGACCCGACGGGTGGATGCTACGTCTCACCTGATCCGATAGGGGTGTTGGGTGGGGAGAGTAACTATGGGTATGTGCCTAATCCCAATACGTGGATCGACTCGCTGGGGTTGGCTGGTTGTAATAAAGTTTATAGGCAAATTACAGCTGATGATCTTGCAAGATTAGAGCAAGGACTCCCGTTACAACCTAAAGGTGCGGGTGGTTCAATTTTAGAACATGTAGCAGGTCGTGATACCGGGCATATATCTGCTGCAATGACAAAAGAAGCCACCAAGAGATTCAGTAGTGGTAATGGTTTGATAGAAATTGATGTGAAAAAAGCGATCCAAGGCGGAGCTAAATTTATTGACCATAATAACGTATTGCAAGCAGTAGAACGAGGTGGGAACTTAATTGATAGACGGAATGCTAAACGAGCATTGGAAGTTTTATTTAAAGGTGAAATACCTTTTGATGCAATAAATATAATTAACTAATCTTTTATTAATACAAATATGGAGTATATATGCCTACTTTGTCAGAATATAGTAATGTATATAACACAGCGTTAAACATTCTTGATAAAAAAGGTTTTTCTATATGGTATGACGAAGATCTCGATATGTTTTGCGCTGAGAGAAATGGCTGGGATTTTATGGCTGAAACTCCATGCGGGTTGCTTGGTGTTGTTACAATTTATGAATATAAAAATCCTTCATCATATAATGAATATTGGTGGAAGGTGGAAGATAAAGATTTATATGTAAATATAAAAAAAGAAAAACCCAGTTATAATTCCGTTAGCGGTGATTAATAAAAAATCCGGAAGCGATAGCAATAATCCTTCCGGCTTTATTTTTTCGTCATTTATTACGTATAGTGTGAGAGGTTAATCTCCGTCCCAATCATCAATCTCCCCCACTCAACCGTCACCATGATCGGCATCTCGGTCATAAACCCGACTCCTCCAGCAAGCAGCCTTCAAGGTTGGTGACTGATGGCGGATTGGGCCTGCTGTTTTGTGGTGCGTATCCCGCCGTATGGCTTGATACCACAACCACTAATGTAATCAATTCAACCCACTGATATTATAAGAAACTACAAATTGGCTATGTCATAGCAGGCGGTAGCGTGCCTGCCAAAACACAACCCGCAGCAATACCCAAGCCGGGCGGTTGGTGCGCAGACAGGCGGCCGGTTATGGTATAACCGTTTTCAGTACTACGATGCTACGTCTCGCCTGACCCGATAGGGGTGATGGGTGGGGAGAGTAACTATGGATATGTTCATAACCCTGTTTGTTGGGTTGATCCCTTTGGGTTGGCTGGTTGTGAGTGGAAAAGTCGACGAACCTTCAAAGAAGGAGACTCAGGTCTAAAGGATCATGCTCGACGCCACTCTGATTTATCTCCAAAGAAATATTTAGAAAGAGGGAAAAAGAACGTTTCTCACGGAAGTTTATTAAAAGGTGGAGGTAAACATCCAGATGCTAAATATTATGTTAGGAAATTAGGTGATAATGATTACAGTGTGACAATTACTGATAAAAATAATAAGATTCTTTCTATTGATACATGGAAGAAAGGTGGTGCTCCTATGACTCAAGATGACATTATGAAAAGCTTAAAGGACAATGGGATTTCACCACCTACAGGATTTTGGGAGGTACTTTGAAAATTAAAGAAAAAATGTTTGAAATAAAGGATATGCTAGAGCGCTCAGGGTGGACTATATTGAATAGCAATGACATATTCACTGTTTTTGACGATGAAATAGAATGGGATATGTTAAACGAAAGAACCTTGAATAGAGAGACTCTGGTTTTTTGTTTATTTGATGAATTAGGACGACGAACTTACAAAATATCAGATATTCTTTATGTAAGAAGAAAGAAAGATAATGTCCGGCTATATCTTGATGAGAAAAATGAAAACTGGACGTCTGACTTAAAAAGTTTTGTATATAGTACTAAATAGCTTAATAATCCGGAAGCGATACTCCACGATCCTTCCGGCTTTATTTTATCTGCTATTTATTCCGTCATGCGCGACGTCAGAAATTAATCTCCGTCTCACTCACGTTCCTTCCGCGCTCGACCATCACCATTATCACCATCCCGGTCATAAACCCCGACTCTTCCAGCCAGCGGCCTTTAAGGCTAATAGCTGAAGTCAGGTTAAATTTAGCGGAACACTTAAGCGATCGCGGGCAGATACAGCCAAAAAACCTACGCCCCACACCGCGGCAAAGCGGTGTGGGGCGTTGAAGGCAAACTAGGCGACTGCTGTGCCCTGCTCATCCTGATCGACGGCGAAGCAGGCAACCTGCTGTTCGCCGTAGGTTTTCAGCTGTGGCTGGAACTGTGTGCAGGTGCTGAAGCAGCGCTGGCAGCGGGCATTAAACGCGCAACCCGGCGGCGGATTCAGCGGGCTGGGCAGTTCACCCGTCAGCTTGATGCGTTCGCGGCGTAAATCCGGATTCAGGCGCGGCGTCGCGGAAAGTAACGCCTGCGTATACGGGTGGCGCGGGTTGTTGAAAATGGCATCTTTACTGCCCTTCTCCACACAGCGGCCCAGATACATCACCATCACTTCATCAGCGATATGTTCGACAACGGACAGATCGTGCGAGATGAAAACGTAAGACAGCCCCAGATCCTGCTGCAAATCCATCATCAGGTTCAGCACCTGTGCACGAACCGACACGTCCAGCGCCGAAACCGGTTCATCGGCAATCACCACGTCTGGGTCCAACATCAGCCCACGGGCGATAGCGATACGCTGACGCTGACCGCCAGAAAACATATGCGGATAGCGGTCATAGTGCTCCGTTTTCAGCCCCACTTTCGCCATCATCGCCAACGCTTTTTCACGGCGTTCGGCTTTTGACAGTTCCGTGTTGATCAGCAGCGGTTCTTCCAGGATCTGGCCGACTTTCTTACGCGGATTGAGCGATCCGTACGGATTCTGGAAAACGATCTGGATCTTCTGCCGACGCAGCTTCTGCGCTTCAGGATCGTGCTTCAGCAGATCCTGCCCCTGATAGTGCAGCTCGCCATCAGAGGGGGTTTCGATCATCGTCAGCAGGCGGCCCAGCGTGGATTTTCCACAGCCGGACTCTCCGACCACCGCCAGCGTTTTACCGCGTTCCAGCGTAAAGGAAACACCGTCCAGCGCTTTCACCATCCGCTCTGGCGCGAAAAAGCCCTTTTTCACCGGATAGTGTTTTTTCAAATCAATCGCATGCAGCAAATACGGCTGCGATGGTGCGTTCAGTTCACTCATAGGGTTGGCCTCCCCGCATCATCCAGCGGTGTATGACATTTCACCTGACGACCAGGAATATCGCGCAGTGCAGGTTCTTCCTGACGGCAGCGGTCTTGCGCATAGGGGCAACGCGGGTTTAACAGACAGCCGTTCGGGCGGTCATATTTACCCGGCACCACACCCGGCAACGATGCCAGTCGGGATTTATCCGCCGCAAACTCCGGCAGCGCACGTAGCAACGCCTGGGTATACGGATGACGAGGCGCGCTGAAAATATCCGCCGCTTTGCCTGATTCCACAACCTGACCGGCATACATCACGATGATGTGGTGTGCCGCTTCGGCCACCAGTGCCAAATCGTGGGTAATCAGGATCAGCGCCATGTTCTCGCGCTGCTGCAATTCGAGCAGCAGTTCGATGATCTGCGCCTGAATAGTCACGTCCAGCGCTGTGGTCGGCTCATCGGCAATCAGCAGCTTCGGCCGACAGGCAATCGCCATCGCGATCATCACGCGCTGGCTCATCCCGCCGGAAAGCTGGTGCGGATACACATCAAGACGCGAACCCGGATCGGGAATCCCGACCAGCGTCAGCAGGTCAATCGCACGCTGACGACGGGTTTTGCGGTTACCGCCCTGATGCACCTTGATGGCTTCCATGATCTGGTAGCCCACGGTGTAGCACGGATTCAGGCTGGTCATCGGGTCCTGGAAAATCATCGCGACTTCAGAACCCACCAGATTACGCCGTTCTTTTTCAGAAATTTTTGTTAAATCACGCTGGTTAAATTCCAGCTTGTCGGCCATCACTTTGCCGGGGTAATCAATCAGCCCCATAATCGCCAGCGAGCTGACGGACTTACCGGAGCCGGATTCACCGACGATACCGACGACCTGACCTTGTTCAACCTGGTAGCTGATACGATCGACCGCACGAAACGGCAGATCGTCATCACCAAAGTGAACCGACAGTTTATCTACATTGAGCAACGCCATCTCTCTACCTCTACTACTGCTTGAGTTTGGGGTCGAGAGCGTCACGCAAGCCGTCCCCCATCAGGTTAAACGCCAATACCGTCAGTAAGATTGCCAGACCGGGGAACGTCACTACCCACCAGGCGCTCTGTGCAAACTGCAAAACGTCCGACAGCATGGTGCCCCACTCTGGCGTTGGCGGCTGTGCGCCCATACCGAGGAAACCCAAAGCAGCCATATCAAGAATGGCGTTAGAAAAGCCGAGAGAAGCCTGCACAATCAACGGTGCCAGACAGTTCGGAAGAATGTTGACGAACATCTGGCGCGCCGAACTGGCTCCCGCCACGCGTGAAGCCGTGACGTAGTCGCGATTGACTTCCACCAGCACCGCTGCACGGGTCAAACGGACATAGTGCGGCAATGCCACGAAGGTCAGCGCGAGCGAGGCGTTCACAATCGAAGGTCCGAAGACGGCCACCAGCACCAGCGCCAGCAGCAGGCTCGGCAGCGCCAGCATGATATCGACGATACGCATGATGAGCGCATCGACCACACCGCCGAAATACCCGGCCAGCAGGCCGAAGATCACGCCTAACACCAGCGACAGCGCGACGACCAGACAGCCAACCAGCAGCGAGAGACGTGCGCCGTACATCAGACGGGACAGGACATCACGCCCGACGTCGTCCGTTCCCAGAATAAACTGCCAGCTTCCGCCCTCTTGCCAGACCGGTGGACGAAGCAGCGCATCGCGGAACTGCTCAGCGGGCGCATGCGGTGCCAACACGTTGGCGCCAATGGCGATAATCAGCATCAGCACGACATACACCATGCCAACGACCGCCCCTTTGTTACGTTTAAAATAGTGCCAGAATTCCTGTAGCGGGGTCATCGGCTTCGGTGCGCTATTTACAACAGGTTCAGTGACGTGTGTCATCTTAGCCTTCCCCTTATTTCTTGTGACGGATGCGTGGGTTAACCACGCCGTAGAGCACATCTACCAGCAGGTTCACCAGAATGATCATGGTTGCCACCAGCAGTACGCCGCCCTGAACCACCGGATAGTCACGACGCTGCAACGCATCGATTAACCACCGTCCCAGCCCCGGCCAAGAGAAAATGGTTTCCGTCAGGATCGCCCCGGCCAGCATGGTACCGACCTGTAAACCAATTACCGTTACCACCGGCAGCATCGCATTACGCAATGCGTGCACGACAATCACACGCAGACGGCTCAGCCCTTTGGCGCGCGCGGTACGAATGTAATCCTCACCCAGCACTTCCAGCATCGCAGAGCGCGTCATACGCACAATCACCGCCAGTGGAATGGTGCCCAGCACGATGGCAGGCAAGATCATGTGCTCAACCGCGTCGACAAAGTCGCCTTCCTCGCCCCAGAACAGGGTATCGATCAGCATAAAGCCGGTTAGCGGCATGCTGTCATCAAGGAAAATCGTGTCGCTGATGCGTCCCGACACGGGAGTAAGGTCAAGTTGAACGGAGACCAGCATAATCAGCATCATGCCCCACCAGAAGATAGGCATGGAGTAGCCCGTCAGCGCCAGGCCAACAGAGGTATGATCGAAAATGGAACCGCGTTTGACCGCAGCCAGCACACCAACCGGAATACCCACTGCGATAGCAAACATCATCGCGCAGATACCCAGTTCCAGCGTCGCTTTGAAGCGAGGCACAAATTCTTCCCACACGGGGATACGACTCTTGAGGGAGATCCCCAGGTCGCCCTGCATCACACCGCCAATATAGTGGAGGTATTGCTGCCAAAGCGGCTTATCCAGCCTCCATTTCAGCCAGCAATTGCGCATGGCGCTCGGCGGAGATACCCCGTTCCCCCGCCATGATCATCACCGGATCGCCCGGAATCATGTGTACGAATGCGAAGGTTAATAGGGTGATACCAATAAACGTTGGGATAACTAACCCCAAACGCCGGAGTATGAACTGCAACATATCCCGAACTCTCTATTCATGCCCGTTGGCTCATTGGCCATCAGGCTTATCATTGCTCACAGCATAAAAAATCGTCAGGAACGATTTTAAACGTCGTGGACGACGGCCCACAGGGTGGTGGGCAGGAAGCCCACCATAAAATTTAACGGGCAAGAAACCCCGCCTCCACGGCTCCTCTAACGAGAAACCGCAAGGTCGGGGTTTTGAATGTCCGTGAAAAACGAGTGGCTGACTTAATCCAACGTCACGTTGTTGAAGCTATGCACGCCACGTGGCTGAACCACATAACCTTTCACGTTTTTACGCACTGGCTCGTACACGGTGGAGTGCGCAACAATCAGCGCCGGAGCCTGATCGTGCATCACAACCTGCGCTTGTTTGTACAGCTCAATACGTTTTTCGTGATCGGAAATGGCACGCGCCGGCTGGATCAAATCTTCAAACGGCTTGTAGCACCACTTGGAGTAGTTGGAGCCATTTTTGGCGGCGTCACAGCTGAACAGGGTCGCGAAGAAGTTATCTGGATCCCCATTGTCGCCAGTCCAGCCCATCAGTACGGTCTGGTGTTCGCCGTCTTTCGCGCGCTTCAGATACTCGCCCCACTCGTAGGTGACGATCTTGGCTTTGACGCCAACTTTCGCCCAGTCGGACTGAATCATCTCCGCCATACGACGGGCGTTCGGGTTGTACGGACGCTGTACCGGCATTGCCCACAGGTCGATAGAGAAACCGTCAGCCATACCCGCTTCTTTCAGCAGTGCTTTCGCTTTCTCAGGATCGTAGCTGTAGTCTTTAACGTCGTTGTTGTAGCCCCACATGGTCGGCGGGATCAGGTTGGTTGCGGCCTGGCCGGCACCCTGATAGACCGCATCGATGATGGCAGACTTGTTCACCGCATAGTTCAGCGCCTGGCGAATCTTGACGTTATCCAGCGGTTTTTTCTCAACGTTGTAAGACAGGTAGCCGACATTCAGGCCAGGCTGCTCCATCAACGTGATGTTTTTGTCTTCTTTCATGCGAGCAAGATCGGCCGGGTTTGGATACGGCATGATCTGGCATTCGTCTTTTTGCAGCTTGGCGTAACGCACAGACGCATCTGGCGTGATGGAGAAGACCAGACGGTCAACGCCCGGCTTGGTGCCCCAGAAGCCTTCAAAGGCTTTGTACAGGATACGGGAGTCTTTCTGGTACTGCTGTAACTGGAACGGGCCTGTACCGATTGGGTTCAGGTCAATCTTCTCTGGCGTACCGGCTTTCAGCATGTTATCAGCGTATTCCGCTGACATGATGGAAGCGAAGTCCATCGCCAGGTTTGCCAGGAATGGCGCTTCAGGGCGGTTCAGCACAAAGCGGACAGTGTAGTCGTCTACTTTTTCGATTTTGCTGACCAGCTCCGGCATCCCCATACCCTGATAGTATTCATAGCTGCCGCCAGATACTTTGTGGTACGGATGGTTAGCATCCTGCTGACGCATGAAGGAGAAAATCACGTCATCGGCATTGAATTCACGAGAAGGTTTGAAATCCTTGCTGTCTTGCCATTTCACGCCTTTGCGCAGATGGAAAGTATAGGTTTTGCCGTCTTCGCTAATATCCCATTTTTCAGCCAGACCCGGACCGGTGTCCGTGGTGCCGTCTTTAAATTCCACCAAGCGGTTATAAATAGGAATAGAGCTGGCATCAAACGTGGTACCGGAGGTAAACAGCTGCGGGTTAAAACCTTCCGGGGAGCCTTCTGAGCAGTACACCAGCGTCTTTGCTTGAACGCCTGCAGCGACGGACATGGCGAGCAAGCCAAGGCCGAACTTCAACACCCTTGATTTAACCAGGGATTTTTCCATTACTTGTGCTCCATTGTGGATGATGTTGTGTGCTATACCCGCCATACTCCAAGCTGCATACGCGTTAATACTGTCGTTAAACGCACAGTGGTTAACAGCGCTGATAGTCCGTCCTGCATCTCGAAATCAATTGGGTATGGTTGGCCAGACCTGTATTTTTACGAACTGTGGTCTGTACCCTGTCGCCCGAAGGCAAAACTAAAATAATGAGGAAGAGGAAAGGGGGGTTACTAAAACCGATGGCCGCCACGCTGTTGGATATAGTCATAATAACTACAACGTATATCTTGACGCGCCACAACCCGCTCACGGATGCTGGATGAAGACGTAGAATCATTCAGACAAGCCGCTGCTTTCCTCCTTATATCCCTATGACGCCCTCAATTTCTCAACAGATGGCGGTGACGTCAATATAAGCAGTAAGGATTTACAAAATTTCCTTACATTTTCTTAAAAGAGAAAATACAAGTTCATCACCTTACAAAAGGTGGATGTTTTGCCTTTTTCGGAAAAAACAGCGATAAAAACCGATAGCTTGCGGACATAAAGAAATTATCACCATTAAAAAAACTATAGTCATCTGGTCTTACATGTCCAAGATTTGAGCACTATTTTTTGTTAAAAACGTTAACAGCAGGTGAAAACTCTGACAGATAATAAGAAATTCTGATATTTGCCACGGCACCATAAGTAGGCAAATGACTATCTACGCTACATAAAAAAACTCTGCGCGACATAAAACGTGGTTTCCCCCTCTTTCGACGGGCCGCAAAATCGCTCTTCATTGTTCTTTATCTGTGGGATAACCGTGACCAGAGAGCCATTGCGGGATATCTCCGTTAGATAAAGCATAGATAAAAAGGCGGCTGATGCAGGGTCGAGAACGCATTTTGTCCTGCACGACATCGTCAGGGCTCTTACCGAGGATAAAATGATATTGCTCAATAATTAATTGGCTATTTTAGTTAAATAAATATTTTCACTAAAATGTAAAACACGCTATTTACTTATTCTCATAAAGTGGTATTTTTCACTCTGTGAGTTACCTCTCCTTCTGTTTTACCCCTCCATATTCCCTCAATAAATTATTTTAATTACAAAAAAACAATATAAGTTATTTAAAATAGAGTTGCTGATAAGTTCACAAATACGTAATTAACGTATTATTTTTAACATTCCCTCATGCTAGATTACCCTCCAACAGGATTCATTGTTAAATAATATCAACCATTCCTTATATTTTTGTTACTAACTGATAAAAAACAAAAAAAAGTATTTTTCTGCTTTTTGATAATAAACATCCCGCCGCCATCGGCATTAGCAGGCTCGATATCCACACCGATATCAGCAAGCAAAAAGCCAATAAGATGCGTCGATAACGATGCGTTACCAATATCTCAACGAGATTACACGGCAGGTATGTCATTTCTTTCTGTACCAACTGTCCTAGCAGGGTGAATATAATGAAAAAAATTGAAACTGATATTTTATGTGAGAACGATCTCGCTCTGGAAACACAAGAATCGTTTATCGGCGGATTTTTTAAAAAGAAAATCGGCTCCGTTCCCGTTGCGCTTTTCATGGCGATAGCCGCCATTGTCGCTATCGCAGCCTACGAAGGATATTTACCTAAAAATATGATTGGCGGTTTCGCCGTCATCATGACGATGGGTTTTTTACTGGCACACATTGGCAGCAACATTCCCGTGTTCAAAGATATCGGCGGCCCGGCTATTCTGTGCCTGATGGTACCGTCCGTTATGGTGTATTTTGAGCTGTTCAACGACAACACCATGAAAACCGTCCACCTGCTGATGAAAGAGGCGAACTTCCTGTATTTCGTCATCGCCTGTCTGGTGGTCGGCAGTATTCTGGGTATGAATCGCAAGATCCTGATTCAGGGGATGGTACGTATGTTCGTCCCGCTGGTCATCGGTACCGCAACCGCGCTGGCAACCGGTTTGCTGGTTGGTAAACTGTGCGGCTACAGCTTCTATCACACTTTCTTCTTCATCATCGTGCCCATCATCGGCGGCGGTATCGGTGAAGGCATCCTGCCGTTGTCTCTCGCCTATTCGGCCATTCTGGGACAAACCCCGGATGTCTATGTTGCCCAGTTAGCGCCTGCTGCCGTTGTCGGTAACATCTTCGCGATTCTGTGTGCTGGCGTGCTGTCCCGTCTGGGTATGCGCCGCAAGGATCTGAACGGCGAAGGCCGTCTGGTTCGCAGCGATGAAGACAACGCGATGTTTGCCGTAAACGAAGCACCAAAGCCAGTCGATTTTCACCTGATGGGCGGCGGATTGTTGATGATTTGCGCCTTCTTCATCGTCGGTGGCCTGTTTGAGAAACTGGTACACATCCCAGGCCCGGTGCTGATGATTCTGATCGCCGTCTTCTGCAAATACGGACGCGTGATTCCAGCGATTATGGAAACTGGCGCACACAGCGTTTACAAGTTTGTATCCAGTTCTCTGGTGTGGCCGCTGATGATCGGGCTAGGTATGCTGTATATCCCGCTGGAGAGCGTCGTCGCGGTATTCTCTGTGGGTTATGTCATCGTCTGTGGTTCTGTGGTGCTGTCCATGGCACTGGTGAGCTTCCTGATTGCGCCTTACCTGAACATGTACCCCATTGAAGCGTCCATCGTAACCACGTGCCACAGCGGGCTGGGCGGTACGGGTGACGTGGCTATTCTGTCTGCTTCTAACCGTATGTCTCTGATGCCGTTCGCACAGATCGCTACCCGTATCGGCGGCGCATCTACCGTCATCGCGGCAACGCTGCTGCTGGGCTGGGTTGCCTGATTTCACTATCAGTATCAAGGTTTCCTCCAATCAAGGGGGAAACCTTATTGATCATACTGCGACTGCGCCGATAGCACGTCTTCGATATTTTCTTCAGCCCATCTGGCTAACGGTTCAACGGCTTCTGACAGCGTTTTACCCAACGGGGTCAACGCATATTCTACCGTAACTGGCACCGTCGGAAACGCCTTCCGCGAAAGTATCCCGTCTCGTTCAAGTTTCTTCAGCGTTTGACTCAACGCCTTCTGTGATACCCCTTCGATTTCACGCCGTAGTTGATTAAACCGTAGCGGCCCTGTTCTCAGCAGGCCGATAATGAGTAATGCCCATTTGTCAGCCAAACGCTCAAGCACCATTCTCGCCGGACAGCCCTGTAAATAAACGCTATAACGCAGTTCACCTGCGTCAGTTTCCCTTTGCTCAATCGCTGAATTTTTAACCATAGTATACTCGAGTTAACTTAGTGGACTTTAGGTAACTTCTTGTTATGTTGGTTTATAATATATACCTTGTTCCCGTTAAATCCTAACATGAATAAGGAAACACCATGACGAACGTTGCTGTTGTTTACTTCTCGGGATACGGGCATACCAAACGTATCGCAGAAGTGGTCGCTGAAGGCGCTGATGCAATACTCGTTGCTATTGATGCTGATGGCCATGTCGATGAGCAAGGGTGGGAAACGCTAAATAACGCAGATGCCATCATTTTCGGTGCGCCGACCTACATGGGTTCCGTTCCCTGGCAATTCAAGAAATTCGCCGATGCGACCTCCAAAGCTTGGTTTACACGCGCATGGCAGGACAAGATTTTTGGCGGTTTCACCAATAGCGCCAGTCTGAATGGCGATAAGCAAGTCACACTGATTTATCTGCAAACCCTTGCCTCTCAGCATGGGGGGATTTGGGTCAGCCTGGGGCTTGCACCATCGAATACCCTTGCCGCAACGCGAAACGATATCAACAACCTCGGCGGCTCCGTCGGCCTTCTTGCACAATCACCATCAGACGCAGGCGCAGAGGCGATCCCCTCCGGCGATCTGGATACCGCTAAGCACTACGGCAAGCGTGTTGCAGACATTACACGCCGTTTCAAAGACTGATTACGAAAAATCCCCCTAACCTTCCCAAAGGCGTCACTAAAAATGAAAAAAGCACTTTCTGTTTTATTGCTGAGCGGTCTGCTAATCACTAGCGCAACAATTTCGGCGCAACAGACCGATCCTCATGCCGTTCCGCTGGCAACCGCGTCGGAATTCATCGCTACTGGCAAATCCTATAACGTTGATTTCGGCGATCAGAAATTCCGTCTGGATTTCAAATCACCAACTGAAATGACATTCACTTCCCCAGATGGAAAAAACAAGGCAGATGTTGCAATTACGACCACGAAAGTCGGTGATGGTGTCTATATGATCTACTGGTCGCGTCGTGCAGGGCAACATGTGGTTCACGTGGACGACTTCAAAAACGGCGTGTCTTATACCAACATCGTATTACCGGATGGCTCCATTTCTCGCCGTCAGGGAACGCTAATCGAGATTAAGTAAGCGTTTACCGTTTTAGTTTCGGTACAAATAGCACGAGGCGGGATCGCTCCCGCCTCGTTTATCTCATTCCACACATGACGCTCAGTTCCGTTTGCTTACCGCAACTATCTAACCTTTTTGAAAATGATCAGAATCAGGAGCATACAGATGGGGAAACCAATTAATACAGCCGAATACATGGAATCCATAGACTCTCGCATATCAGCTAATATCGCAAAATGGTATTCAACTGACACTGTTTTATCAGATAAAAAAACCATTCTTTCCTTATCTTGCACATGTCCAAAAGAAAAAAGAGCAATGCTTATCAAATAAAAAAAAGAGACAAGGAAAATACTGAACCATCGAATAAAAGTCTTGCATTTATTTGTTAACATCGTGCATCCCTTCTAATAACCCACCGACAGTACCACCAGAATAAGGGGAAACCTTATTGCACACACAACCCTGTTCGGTCCGACCGCAGCTCCTATTCCGATCACTGCCGACTTGAATCCAACCCGCAAAAACGCCACAGGCAGCAGCCATTGGTAATTGATTTTCTTAACGAAACTACCTAACCTTTTTGAAAATGATCAGAATCAGAGCCACGCAGATGGGAAAAGCGATGAACGCAGCTAAATACACCGAATTAGTATGTCCCTGCATAATTTCCAGGCTAGCTCTATGATATTCAACAGATATCGTTTTTTCTGAAAAATACATAATATCTTTATCAAAGGAAATCGCACCAACCCCCGCTACCAGTAGATAATAAAATAGAGAGACAAGGGCAATACTGACCCATCGAATAAATGACTTGCACTTACTTGTTAACATCATGCATCCCTTCTAATAAGCCACCGATAGTACCACCAGAATAAGGTGACATCCTGCCAACACCAGAAACAATTTCAGAAGCGCCTCTATTTACAACCATCTCAAGGTTTTTTTCACTTATAGGCGTGTAGTTATCGGTATTCGGGTACTGCTGCCTAAACTCACTTGTCATATCAACAACAAGCATCGATGATTCAGCGCTTTTTCGTTCTAAATACCGCTGTAGCGATACCGGCACGGCAAAATCTTCTTCGTAATCAATCCGTATCTGAGTGTGAGTGGTATATCCTCCCTCAAATACTTGTGATCCCGCTATCTTCACGCCTTTTGTTGCATGGGTTGTACAGTTCACGCCTGTAACATCATATTGATCAATTGTGTGACCATTCCTTTTGGTACGATCCCTCATAGATGGAGTTTCTTTTGCCTTTCCTCCTGAACGCCACAACTTTTCAAAATACATTCTTGCAATTGCAGGGTCCGCATCTGTAATGAGAAAAACCTTAGCTTCTGTTTGGTACAGCTCTTCTCGGTAATATGTTCTGGCATCTTCAAACTGCAAAAAATTTAAGATGCCATCACCGACAGCCCCGACAACACCAGACCGTCTACCAAAGCGGCCGTAGGTAAAAACAGAAGCATTATTACCCTCATGCACAGAGACAAAGGCGTGACCTGTACCCTTAATTTCTGTCCAGATAAATACACCGTTCTCTAATGGGTTATTCTCTTTTTTGCACTCTTGAATCTGATTAACCCATTCCCCTTTTGAGGGCGTGAGGTAAATCGGGTCATCCCTGAAGTAATTTTCTGGTTCAGGCTTAATATTTTCCCGTGGGTTCCGCCACAGCCCTAACCCGCGGCCGTACTGCATAAATTGATCGTGTTCCACTAAACCAACTCCATTTGGTTTCATCGTCACTGAATTGAGATAGCACAAGGCGGGATCGCTCCCGCCTCGTCTCTGTTTCTGCTTGCCTTATTCAGCGCTATTTATTTACCGCTTTCTATTCGCAGCCTTTTATTCACAATACTGGCGCAGCGAGTCCTGCTTTTCTGGCAGCAGACGGTACAGATAAACCGGTCGGCCAGTTGAGCCGTACAGGATATTGGTAGTCAGGATGCCAGTGTCAGACAGATAGATCAGGTACTTACGGCAGGAGACGCGGGAGATGCCAATCGCGTTCGCCAGCATTTCGGTAGAGAATTCGATGCCCTGATTGCCTTCAATCCACTCGCAAACAGTACGCAGCGTCAGGCTGGTCAGCCCTTTCGGCAATTTCTTACGTTCGCTAACTGTACTACTGCTGGTACGACGAATCAGGTTATCAATATCCGACTGCCCAACAAAATCGCGATGCTTGAACAAGTTCGCCTCTTCGCGATAGGCGGTCAGCGCCTGTTCGAAACGCGAGAATTGGAAAGGCTTAATCAGATAGTCCACCACGCCGTAGTGCAGTGCTTTCTTGATGGTGTACACATCGCTGGCAGACGAGATGATGATGACATCCGTCTTTTCACTGAATTCACGAATAGTCGGCAGCAGGTCCAGTCCATTATCCTGCTGCATATAAATATCCAGCAGTACCAAATCGATTTCCGAGTCAGGTTGCATCAGCAGGTTTCGCGCCTGCTGCAATGTGGGGACGGTCGCATAGCAGCTAAATCCAGAAACCTGGTTCAGATAAGATTTGTTAAGCTCTGCAACCATGGCATCGTCATCAACAATCAGTACATTAATCATGGTCAAACAGCCTTGCTTGATAAGGAATAGTAACGAAAAACTGGGTGTACACCTCAGGTTCTGATTCAAACTCGATAGTGCCGCCAATCTTCTCCAGACTCTGCTTGGTCAGGTACAGGCCGATACCGCGCCCGCTGCCTTTGGTAGAGAATCCCTGTTCATAAATGCGCGCCTGACTCTCCGGCGAAATACCGGGGCCGTCATCCCCCACGGTACAGTGAAGGCGACCATTCTGATGATGGAAGCTCACGCTGATTTCGCAGTTTTCCTGCCGATCAATCGCGTCCATCGCATTCTCAATCAGATTACCCAATACGGTAATCAATTCATTCGTGGCATCGACATCATCGGTATCCGGCAGCAGACTCTCCTCACTGATAGAGAGCGTAATGCCGAGATCGCGCGCGCGGTTGATTTTACCCAACAGGAAGCCGGCAATCACTGGCGATTTCACTTTACGAATAATCGAACCAATTTCCGCCTGATAATTATTGGCGGTCTTCAGGATATAATCTTCCAGCTGCGAGTAATATTTTAAGTGCAGCATCCCCAGGATAACGTGCAGCTTGTTCATAAACTCGTGCGACTGCGCACGCAGCGCATCCGCATAGTAGGACATCCCGCTCAACCGTTGCAGCAACTGGCTGATCTCCGTTTTATCACGGAATGTCGCAATCGCGCCGATAATATCGCCCTTCACAAAAACCGGAACGGTGTTAGTCAGCAGCAGGTGACCGTTAAAGTTAATCTCTTCATCACGCCGCGGCGTACCGCTCTCCAGTACCTGTTTCAGGTGCAAATGTTCAAGCCACTGGTCGCTGACGCGTTCAGTTGACTTCGGGGCCGGCGTTTCACTGCCCTGCGGCTTATTCTGCCGGAAAAGCCGTCGCGCCTCATCATTGATGACCGTAATTCGGCCATGCTGATCGACCGCGATAACGCCTTCTTTGATGTGTTTGAGCATCGCGTTACGCTGTTCAAACAGGTTCGAGATCTCAAACGGCTCGAATCCCAGCATAATGCGCTTGAGCACCTTCACCAGAATCAGCGTGCCCAGCCAGCCGACCAGCGCCCCCGCCAATAGCGTCCAGGGAATCATCCAGCGGTTATCGCTGATCACCTTCTGCACGCTGGTTAAGGCAATCCCCAGCGCGACGACGCCAACCTGCTTATGGTTGCTGTCGAAAACCGGCGTAAAGACCCGCAGCGCGGGATCGAGCGTCCCCCGGTTGATGGCGGTATTTTCCATGCCCAACAGCGCCGGGTAGATATCCCGACCGGCAAAATGCTCACCAATTCTTTCCGGTTCAGGGTGGCTATGGCGCACCGTATCCATGTCCGTGACGGTAACGAAGAGCAGCTGATTACGCTGACGAATCGTCTCCGCAGCCGCCTGCACTTCCTCAGGCCGACCAATCCCTTTAAGTTCATCAATAACCACGGGAGAGGCTGCAAATGTGCGGGCAATGGCGAAAGCTTTTTCTCGCAGATGATCTTCTGAAAGCTGATTAATGCGAAAAAACAGCAAGGAATAGACCACCAGCAACACCGCGCCAAGCACAACCGACACCATCAGAAACACCGATGTTCCCAGCTTTAGCGGTGCCTTTTTCTTGCCCATGTCACTCTCCGAAACCACCATCATCACACCGTTATCTTATACTGTTTCGTCGCGTTTCGCGTGCCGTGATGCATACGCCCCGTCACAAGGACAGGGCGTAGGCTTGAAGAAAGGAAATTTGGCTTAACGTTGCGGTACATTTTTTGTGTCAGGAATGTTTCGCATCAGGAAAGCCAGCAGTACTGCGTTTACCAGAAACCGAGCAGTTTCCACCACATTCCGCCAACACCCAGCCAGATAGGGATGATGACCAGACTGACCAGGAAACCGATCTTCCACCAGGTTCCCAGCGGCACGTAGCCAGTGCCGAACAAAATTGGTGCCGGGCCACTGGAGTAGTGAGTCGTGGACATAAACAGGTTACTGAAGATACCGAATACCAGTACGGTCAGCATCGGCGGCGCACCGGCTGCCAGCGCGATAGAGACAAAAATTGCATACATGGCGCTGATGTGGGCAATCGCACTCGCCATCAGGTAGTGGCTGTAGTAGTACACCAGCAGCAGCAGACCCAGCATTGGCAGCCAGTGCATCCCACTCACCGCATTACCGGCCAATCCGCCCAGCCAGGCAATCAGGCCCATCTTGTTGAGCTGGCCAGCCAGCGTCATCAATACGGCAAACCACACCACGGTGTGCCAGGCTTCTTTCTCGCTGACGACATCGTCCCAGGTCAGCGCACGGCTGAGCAACAGCACGCTCAGGCCCGCCAGTGCAGTCAGGGTTGCATCAATATTCAGCGTAGAACCCAGCACCCAGAAGGTCACCAGACCCAGGAACACACCCAGCACCACCCACTCGTCGCGGGTCATTTTGCCCATGTCACGCAGTCTTTCGACGGCGATCGCACGCATTTCTGAGGTTTTCTTCAGTTCAGGCGGATAGAAACGGTAGATCAGGTAAGGAATCAGCGCCAAAGACAGGAAGCCCGGTAGCAGTGTCGCCAACGCCCAATCCGTCCAACTGATCTGAATACCAAACTGGGAAGCCAGCTTCGCCACCATCGGGTTACCCGCCATGGAGGTCATAAACATCGCGGAAGTCACGGCGTTACACTGGAAAATGGACTGCACCAGAAACGCACCAATGCGACGCTGCGTGCCTTTTTCCGGCGTGGAGTCATAGGCTTCGGCAATTGACCGGAACAGCGGAGTGATGATCCCGCCGCAGCGTGCAGACGTGGAAGGCATGGCCGGAGCGAACATCAGGTCGGTAAACACCAGACCATACGCCAGACCGAGTGAGCTATTCCCCAGCTTGCTGATGAACAGCAGACCAATGCGGCGGCCAAAGCCGGTTTTGATAAAGCCGCGAGAGATAAAGAAGGCACAGGCGATCATCCAAATGGTGGGATCGCTAAAGCCCGTCAGCACATCTTTAATGGGTAATAAGCCTAATATGGCGACCGAGGTCAGGCTGAACATCGCCATCGCGCCAAGCGGGTAAGGAGAGAGAATCAGACCGACAACGGTGGCAATGAAAATCGCCATCAGATGCCAGGCATCGGGTTTAACCCCATCAGGAACCGGCAATAACCATAAGCCACCGGCGATACAAAGGATAACTAGAAGCTTTATCAACCTGCTGTTATTCGCAGACATAAGAACACCACTCTTCATTAAAACGGATTCTGTATTCCCCGTCATACTTCGAGTCACGCTCAAATTATTCAGGAGATATTCACGACGGATGTCCCGTGCGGAGGAGTGGGTATTTCGTTATTCTTCCTTCGTCACCCTGCTGAAAACAACGCAACAGGAATCATCTGCGGAAAAAAAGACGAGAAAACAAGGGTTCTGGGTGCTTCTCTCGTCTTGTCAAATCAAGTGATAATGAAGAGATAGTATTATAATGCGCCTATAAAATAGCGTAACTTTAGTTACTAAAATGGTTCATTAATTTATTTAAGAAACTATCATTGTTTTAATTTCCTGATAAAAAACCCTTAAAATTCAATAATAATTGACATTTAAAGAACATAAAATTAACGAAGTTAACGACAATGCAATGATAAAAAAACCTTATACCTAACAGTGGTAATATAATTCTTTTCCAGACAGTCAGTTATCTATTCCTTATTTATTCACTCAGGTATTCCCCTATTAAAAAATAAAGAAATAAATCGCCATTATTCGACGAGAAAATATTATTTTTTATCCAGCTGATAACATTTAGAGGGTAAGAAAAAGTACGGCTAACAGCTGCGGCGACATAATGCGCAGAAACATCGCCAACGGATAAACCGTCGCATAAGACAGCGCCGCCGCACCGCTGGTCGGGTGTAGCCCATTGGCAAACGCAAGCGCAGGTGGATCGGTCATGGAGCCCGCCAACATGCCGCAGAGCGTCAGGTAGTTCATCTTACCCAGCGTCCGTGCCAGTACGCCGACCAGCAGCAGCGGCACAATGGTAATCAGCGCACCGTAGCCAATCCACCACACGCCGTCGCCGTTCAATAACGTATCGACGAAGTCGCCGCCGGATTTCAGTCCCACCACCGATAAGAACAGCACAATACCGAGTTCACGCAGCGCCAGATTCGCACTGGGCGGCATAAACCAGTGAAGTTTACCGATCCCGCCGATGCGCCCCAGCACCAGCGCTACCACCAGCGGCCCACCCGCCAGCCCGAGCCGCAGCGCGACGGGAAAGCCGGGAATCATCAGCGGTACCGAGCCCAGCAGTACGCCTAGCCCAATGCCGATGAAGACGGGCAGCATCTGCACCTGCTGGAGCTTTTGCTGCGCGTTTCCCACGATATCCGCGACGGCATCGATCGCCGCTTTTCGCCCGACCAGATTCAGAATGTCACCAAATTGCAGGCTTGCTTGGTTGCTGGCAACCAGCTCGACGCCCGCACGGTTCAGGCGCGAAATCACAACGTCATAGTTTTGCTTCAGATTAAGCTCGCGAATCTTGCGTCCCAGCACCTTCTCATTCGTCACCACCACGCGTTCAACGTGCAGATCCGTGCCGCGCGTTGAGAGCGATGCCTCCACTTCATTGCCGATGACCAGCCGCGCCTGCTCCAGATCGTTTTTCGCACCAACCAGATGCAGATAATCGCCCAGTTGGATCAGTGTCTGCGGCGACGGCACCATTAGCTCATCACCGCGTTTCAAGCGGGAGCAGACGATGGTGTCGCGGTTCAGAATCGGCACAGCCTGAATCGCCAACCCTTGCAGATTGCTATTCATCACCGACACATTCATCGTGTGCAGTTGCTCGTGATGCAGACCGTTGCTGACTTCAAACTGCTTTGCCTCGTTCTCCACCGCCACGTGGAACAGAACGCGCATCAGCCACATCACCAGCAAAATGCCGCAGATCCCCAGCGGATACGCCATGGCGTAGCCCGTCCCCATCTGATTGACCAGTGCGGTACTCGACCCAAGATCGGTCAGAATCTGTTGACCCGCGCCCAGCGACGGCGTGTTAGTCACCGCACCGGAGAAAATGCCGAGGATAATGGGTAAAGGGATATTGAGCAGTTTGTGCAGCAGGACGGTCACCACGCAGCCGAGGAACACCGTCAGCAGCGCAAACGCATTGAGGCGCAGGCCAGATACCCGCAGAGAGGAAAAGAAACCCGGCCCGACCTGAATGCCAATGGTATAGACAAACAGGATCAGCCCGAACTCCTGGATGACGTGCAACATGTCATCGTTCAGTTGAATCTGGTATTGATGGGCAACATGCCCGACGATGATCCCACCGAACAGGACCCCGCCAATCCCTAAACCGACGCCATAAATCCGCCAATTGCCGATCCACAACCCCAGAACCGCAACCAGCGCCAGCATACTCACGGTAAGTGCGATATCACTCATACCCGTATCCTTTGCGGACGTTTTTATTGGGAAATGTCACTGCCGCTCTACTCTGTAATGAGTATATTTTGATTCTGGCAGAATGCCGGGGCGGGAAACGTGGCGGGCAACACAAAACCGCGCCCGTAATGATACGAGCGCGGGAAATTATCAAACAAATAATGCGGATATCGCGTTATGAGGCATCTTCAGCAGGCTGCTGGTTCAATGCCGGACGGTCACTATTGATGGCGATACGCTGAGGCTGCAAGGCTTCCGGCACGTCACGCACCAGATCGATATGCAGCAGGCCATTTTCAAAGTGTGCCTCGGACACATGCAGATGCTCGGCCAGCGTGAAGCTCAGCGAGAAAGGCTTAAACACCAGCCCCTGATGCAGATATTCCACGGCTTTCTTGGACGGTGCCGGACTGCCTTTCACGGTCAGGCGCGGGCCTTCTACTTCGATATCCAGATCGCTCTGCCGGAACCCTGCCAGCGCGAGCGTGATGCGATAGTGGTTGTCGTCTTTCTTCTCGATGTTATACGGAGGAAAATCAATCGGTTCCTGGCTGCCCTGCATTGAGCTGGCTAATTTGTCAAAACCGATCCACTGACGCAGTAAAGGTGATAAATCGTAGTTACGCATAATATGACTCCTTCTAAGAAGCGAGATTAATGGTGCCCATACGGGCATACCCTATGCCAGCCACAGTTCTATAGCTGGCGTCGTCCCCATTCGGCAGACGAAACGTTCATTCACCGCACTGCCGTTTCAGGCAATACGCGATTCGTGCAAATAACGTGATGTGGGTTTACTTGATTTCAATCCGACGCGGCTTCATCGCTTCCGGCACGATACGTTCGAGATCGACGTACAGCAGCCCGTTTTCCAGATTGGCACCTTTTACCTGAATATGTTCGGCCAGCTGGAATTTACGCTCGAAGTTGCGCTCGGCAATCCCCTGATACAGGTAGTTGCGGGCAACCTGCTCACCGGCGTGGGCACCTTTTACAATCAATAAGTTGTCGTGCGCGGTGATGTCCAGTTCCTGCTCAGCGAAGCCCGCTACGGCAATCGCAATGCGGTATTGGTTCTCGTCAACCAGTTCGACGTTGTAGGGAGGGTAGCCGCCGTTACTCTGGGTCTGCCCAGTTTCTAAGAGATTAAACAGGCGATCAAAACCAATAGCGGAACGGTACAGTGGGGAAAAATCGGGGTTACGCATAAAACAGCCTCCTAAACATGCAGCGAGGATTTATTTTTTACCTTCCCTAGGGACAGGCTCACAGCCGGGACAGATACCCTGACGGCGTATCGTTTTCTTCCGGCTTATTATCAATATGGTGACCCCCCTCAGACTTTCAAGAGGCAAAAAGGAAAAATCGCAGGGTTTCATGCAATATTCACTCACACTGCGGGCATTATCACATACACTCAAGATAGGCAGGCTCTGGAACCCGCTCTGGCAGCAGGTTCTTAATGGACAGGTAATATGACCTTACTGAAAAGTGCGTTGTTCTCTTTCATCATTACCAGCAGTGGCGCAGTGGCAACCAGCGGTTGCTCCAGCGTGATGACACATACCGGAGGCGATCAGGGATACTATTCCGGCACGCGCGCCGGTGTGGATATGCTGCGCGACGACGACACCAGTTGGGCGATGATACCGCTGGTCGCTATCGACCTGCCGTTCTCGGCGGTGGCCGACACTCTGCTGCTGCCCTACGACTACTATCGCTCAGGCAGCGATAAGCACAAACTGTCGACGCGCGAACGCATTTTACACAGCGAAGAGCAAAACCAGACCGCCAGCTCACAGCTTGCCACCGCACCACATAATCAGCTGTGATAGCCCTGCATTCACCTTGAATCAACGCGTGCAGGTTATGCCGTCGCCACAACAAAAAGCTGATTAAAGCCGTCAATCTCCCGCATATACGCAATGTGTTTCCCATCAGGGGAAAAGACCACGGCATCCGCACTCGGTGCGCTGTCCGTCCGCGCCGTTAGCCGCACAAGCTCACCGCTTTTCGCGTCACACCGCATGATGCTGTTATCAGACACAAATGCAAGAGAACGTCCATCCGGGTGCCAGTTAAAAGCCGACTGTACGCCGTGTTCCGTGCGCGTTACCTGCCTTGGTTCACCGCCGTTCGGGGAAAGCGTCCACAGCTGCACCACGCCTGCCTCATCCCGCATCAGGAAAGCAATCTCACTGCCGTCAGGCGAGGCTCTCAGCCAGTGGCGCGGCTGATTCACCAGCCCAGGATAACGACACGAGTGCGTAAACGTTAAACGCCGCTGCTGCACGCCAGCTGGCGGCGCAGGCATTGACGTTGCCGTCCCTGCCAGTGGCGCATCACCCGCTTTGGCGTACTCTTCCAGCGCATCCGGCAAGTCGACGATAAAAATCTCAGGCACCGTTGTCCCGTCCGCCGCACGCGTATCGCCGATAAACGCCAGCGCCCAGCGCTGCCGAGAACCATCCTGTCGAATATAGCCCGCCGTTCCTACCCAGCCTTCTTCATAGGCGCGATTGATCTCATCGCTGCCGAACTGCGGCTGCGGCGTCGTTCTGCTGACCAACACACAATAATGGCTGCCGTCATATTCACGCGGATGGTGTTTCTCAACGGTGACGGCCTGTAGCTGCACGGCCACGCCCACGTTGCGCAAGTTCAATGCCGGATCGCGCTCATGCAACACATGGTCGTTATAGGTAAAGCTCAGGCGGCTGGCATCCGGGCTGAAGACATGGACATGCGTACCACCGCGCAGCGCACCGGCCTGATAAGGCGGCGTAATGGAGAAAGCATCGAGCGTGATGGCCTCATCGCGCTGGCGATCCGCCACTATCGTTCCACGCCGATGGTGAAAATCATACTGCCACTCGCCGTCTGGGTTTTCCGGCCCGTGGATAAAGACATAGCGTAGCGGTTCCTGCGGGCTACAGGTCACCACGCCCACGTGCGCCTCCGCCGTCGCCCGATAAATTACCTCGGTTTCCCGGCTTATCAGGTGTACTCGCTCAATTGTCAGCCCTTTGAATGAAGATCCATAAGGCCTGACGTCGTAAACCAGCCACTCTCCATCACATGACCAGCAATTAATGTTGGTAAGTTGATGTCCTGAAGCATTAAACGTTAGTTGATTCTCTACAGGCAAAACATAGCTCCACCCATTCAATATCAGTCAATAGTTTGTAAATAAATTTCAGTTTTTTGTATAACATATTGTTTTTTATTTAAAAAAAACAAACAACAACCGATATTGTCATTCAAAAAAATAGAAAGACTCTCTCAATAACATCCGTTTTTTAATTCATTAGCATCGGCGTAACATTCTTCATATCGAAAGGGCAGCCCCCTTTCACCTATCAATCAGAAAAGGATAAGACACCATGAAAAACGTAAAAACCATCGCCGCTGCTGTTGTTCTCGCTACCATGACTTTCGGTGCTTCTGCTGCTGAATATGTTGCCCCTTCACAGACACAGAACCTGGAAAAAGTCGGCGTCGTTACTGCTACCGCTCAAGACCTCAGCTCACTACAGGCTCAGCTCGCCGCGAAAGCAGAAAAAGCAGGCGCTAAAGCTTATACCATCACGTCTGCGACCGGTAACGATCAGCTGCGTGGCTCTGCGGTAATCTTTAACTAATCATTGTTTACCCTGAGTTTTTATCCCAGTTAGCTATTCTGTAAGACATCACGTATTACCCTCTTTCCGGCTTGTCTCCTCATCAGGGCAAGCCGGTTTTTTTATTTATGCGAAAGAGGTTCGTGGGAAAGCAGGAAAGGTGATGAATTCGATGTGGCAGAGTGCCACACCGACGTGGATAGACTTACGACATTGACCCTTGAAAGCCATTCTCGGCCGCTGTCGCCGCGAACCATTGTCCGCTTTTCTTCACCGTGCGTTTTTGCGTCGCCAAATCCAGCTGCACAAAGCCATAGCGATTCTTGTAGGCATTCGACCACGACCAGTTATCGATAAACGTCCACATATGGTAGCCGAGGCAACGGCTGCCTTCCGCGATCCCTTTGTGTACATACTTCAGGTGTTCGCGGACAAAATCGATGCGGTAATCATCCTGAATCTGACCGTTTACGTCGAAACGCTGTTCGTTCTCCACCCCCATGCCGTTTTCCGAAATAAAGCAGCGCGGATTGCCGTAATTCACCCGTAGGTTGGTCAGAATGTCATAGATGCCCGGTTCGTAAATTTCCCAACCGCGATAGGGATTCATTTTTCGCCCTGGCATCTCATAGCTGGAGAAGAACCACTCGGGCATAAACGGACTATCAGGGTTAACCAGACTGTCGCGGCACTGGATTCGACGCGGCTGGTAGTAATTAATCCCCAGCAGATCGACAATCCCATCGGCCAGCAGCGCACGATCGTCAGGCTGGCAGCTCGGCAGTTGGCCATAGCGATTCAGCAGATCGACCAGTTCCTGCGGATACTCACCCCTCAATGCGGGATCGAGGAAGCTGCGGTTAAACATCAGATCGGCGATGTTGGCGGCTTTAACATCGGCCGGATGTTGGGAACGCGGGTAGGAAGGCGTCAGGTTGAGGATAATGCCAATTTCCCCGCCCTGAGACTGTTCGCGGTACGCCCTCACCGCCAGCGAATGCGCCAGCATCGTGTGGTACGCCACCGTCGCCGCTCGCTTGAAATCCACCACGTTCGGGTAGTGGAAATCATACAGATACCCGCCTTCCACCGGCACCACCGGTTCATTGAACGTAAACCAGTGTTTCACCCTGTCGCCAAACAGGCGGAAGCAGGTCGCCGCATAGCCCGCATAGGCCACGACCACCGCCCGATTTTCCCAGCCACCCAGCCGCTGCATCACCATCGGCATATCAAAATGGAACAGATTGATAAACGGCGTGATGCCCTGCGCCAGCATTTCATCAATGACCTGATTATAAAACGCGACTGCCTGCGGATTCGGTTCACCGACGCCATCGGGAATCAGTCGCGCCCACGAGATCGACGTTCGGAACGTGTTGTGATTCAGCGTCTTCAGCAGCGCGATATCTTCACGCCAGTGCTGATAAAACGTGGAAGTATCCGCCGGCCCAACCTGCTGGTGAAAACGACCGGGCTGCGTGGCAAACCATTCGTCCCACACGGTGGCGCTTTTACCATAGCTGAGGCTTTCGCCTTCCGTTTGCGGTGCCGAACTGGCGCTACCCCACCAAAAATTCGCGGGAAAGCGAAAATCGTTCTGAAGATGATCGTGCATACGTTCCTCTCTGCTTCACTCGTGTTTATGCGCTGGCGCTGGCTTCGCCTGCGGCCTGCTGTTGTTTCTCCTGCTCCTGTTTAAGCAGCGTGCGCTCATAGACTTTCAGGAACGGGTAATACATCGCGGCCGACATCACCATGCAGAGCAGACACATGATCACCGGGCTGAACGCCCAGTTCGCCGCCCATGATGCCCCAATCGGCGCTGGCGTCGTCCACGGCGTCAGGGAAACCACCTGTGCAATCCAGCCGAGCTTCGTCGCCGTATAGGCAATGACCGCATTGACCATCGGCACGAAAATAAACGGCAGGAACAGCAGCGGGTTCATGATGATCGGTGCACCAAACAGAATCGGTTCGTTGATGTTGAAAAAGCTCGGTACCACGCCCATCCGGCCAATGGTGCGCAGGTGAATCGCGCGGCTACGCATTAACAAAAAGGCCAGCGGCAGCGTGGAACCGACCCCACCGATCAGCAGATAGTGATCCCAGAATCCCTGCAAATAAATATGCGGCAGCGGCGCACCGGCCGAAAGCGCAGCCTGATTCAGCGCCAGATTGGTCATCCAGAACGGGTTCATAATCCCGGTAACGATCAGCGCGCCGTGAATCCCGGCAAACCACAGAATCTGGCAAATAAATACCGATATCAGAATAGCAGGCAGCGAGTCCGACGCCGAAATCAGCGGTGCCAGCAGGTGCATGATGGCTTCAGGGATAATCATGCCGGTCGCAGACTGGATGAACAGGTTAAATGGATGCAGCGTCGCGACGATGACCAGCACGGGAATAAGAATTTCAAACGAACGCGCCACGCCGGTCGGCACTTCTTTCGGCAGGCGAATCGTGATGTTGCGTTTCTTCAGCCAGGCATACACTTCACCCGCATAAATCGCGGTCAGAATCGCAGTGAAAATCCCTTCCCCAGAGAAGTACTGGGTCGAAATTTGCTTATCCTGATAAGGCGCGGCCACCAGCAAGAATGCCATCAGCGCCAGCAGACCGGTCATGATCGGATCCAGCTTGTAGTGCTTACCCAAGCTGGCCCCAATCCCCACCGAGATAAAGAAGGTCATGACCCCCATACTAAGGTAGTACGGCAGCATCAGTTGTTCACGGTAGGCAACGGAAAAATCGAGCCACGCACGGGCAAATCCCAGTGTGGTATCCGGTGCAAACGGCGGGAAGATGAACACCAGCATAAATGAACCGATGATCATGAAAGGCAGCGCAGCGATAAACCCATCACGAATCGCGATGATGTGGCGCTGTTGTCCCACCACACCCGCCAGCGGGGTAATTTTTTGCTCGATGATATTCACCATCGACTGATAGAGGCCACTCATAGCGGTTGTCCTGATTTTTCGATCAGTGAAAAGGCAAAATCCAGCACGTTGTCACCGCGCTGCATACCGTAATCCATCATGTCTATCGCTGCTACGGGCACGCCTTTTCCCTCGGCTTTCTCCTGAAAGGACGCCAGCATATATTTCACCTGCGGCCCAAGCAGCACAACGTCATATTTCCCGACCTGCTCATCAAATTCATGGGCGGCGTAGGCGGCAATCTCGACGTCCAGACTACGTGCGCTGGCTGCCTCCTTCATCTTTCTCATTAAAAGGCTGGTAGACATCCCAGCGGAACAACAAAGCATGATCCTTTTCATTTTCAATACCCCGTCGTATTACGTTATGAATAAAAAGCGTTACGAATAAAAAGCGTTATGACTAAAAAAACGTCATCAATAAAAGCAGCGTGAATAAACACGTCCATTGGACATACATGCACTGGAAACACGCCTATGGAAACATAACGGAAACCGTTTTCCATGAAAAAAAAACAATATATGAGAATGGGTTCACGAAATGATAGACATTGCGGGAAACAATGTGAGGCAGGTCATGGAAAACGTATTTCAGACGTGAAGGACAGGTAAAACCCACTATTGCAGCGCTTATTACGCTAAGTGCGCTGATTTCAGGCATTTTCTACTTTTGGCTATAAAAACGACAAATTGAGATTTAAAAAGCCCGCCCTCCCCCTGCTATGTTTATCACCCGATGTTGCATTTTCTCGCTGTATTTTAATTTTTCGTTATAAGGGAGAGGTCACAAGCATGTCATTGATGATGAAAAAATCGGTCACGGAAGGACGTGATGGAACAACGCGGCAAAGCGCGCCATTGTGGAGCAACGTGACGGCGCGGCTGCGCCAACTCCCCGCTATGCTGGCCGCCTGCTCCCTGCTGCTCGTCTCCGCCGCCTATGCGCAGGACAGCGTGCCGACGCAGCTACGCGTCGGCTATCAGAAAGGTTCGGTCAGTCTGGTGCTGGCAAAATCACACCAGTTGCTGGAAAAGCAGTTCCCCAACACCAAAATCAGCTGGGTTGAATTCCCCGCTGGCCCGCAGATGCTGGAAGCACTCAATGTGGGCAGCATCGATCTGGGCGGCACCGGTGATATCCCCCCTATTTTTGCGCAGGCCGCTGGCGCTGACCTGCTGTATGTCGGTGTAGAACCGCCTAAGCCTCAGGCCGAAGTGATTTTGGTGCGGGAAGACAGCCCGGTGAAAACCGTCGCCGATTTAAAAGGCCGCAAAGTCGCCTTCCAGAAAGGCTCCAGTGCGCACAACACGCTGCTGCGCGCGCTGCAACGCGACGGACTGAAATTCACCGATATCAAACCGACCTACCTGACCCCCGCTGATGCCCGCGCGGCCTTCCAACAAGGCAACGTCGATGCATGGGCAATCTGGGATCCCTACTATTCCGCCGCACTGCTGGAAGGCGGCGTTCGCGTGCTGATCGACAGCAGCGGGCTGGAGAAAACCGGCTCCTTCTATCTGGCTGGCCGCCCTTACGCCGAGGCGCACGGCACCTTTATTCGTCAGGTACTGGACGTGCTGACCAAAGCGGATGCCTTAACGATCAGCGATCGGGCGCAAAGCGTCACGCTGCTGGCAAACGCGGTAGGGCTGCCGGAAAAAGTGATTGAAACGGCGCTCGACCATCGCCCACTGACTACCGTCGAACCGCTGGATGCCGCCACGATCAAGGCACAGCAATCCACGGCCGACCTGTTTTATGAAAATCGTCTGGTGCCGGTGAAGGTCAATATCGCAGAGCGCGTCTGGCGTCCCAAGGCGAACTAATTCGCCTGTCACGCACCCTTTTGTTTACCCCAAACAAGACAGTTCAAGGAGTTCACACCATGAGTCTTAACGTATTCTGGTTTCTGCCCACCCACGGAGACGGTCGCTATCTTGGTAGCACCGAGGGCGCACGTCATGTTGACCACAGCTATCTGCAACAGGTGGCGCAAGCAGCCGAGCGGCAAGGATTTGGCGGCGTGCTGCTGCCGACAGGCCGCTCCTGCGAGGATTCCTGGCTGGTTGCGGCATCGCTCATTCCGGTGACGCAGAGGCTGAAATTTCTCGTTGCCCTGCGCCCCGGCGTGATTTCCCCCACCATCGCCGCGCGTCAGGCCGCCACGCTGGACAGGCTGTCCAACGGCCGCGCGCTGTTCAATCTGGTGACTGGCGGCGACCCGGAAGAACTGGCCGCCGAAGGGCTGTTCCTCAGCCATGAAGAACGCTATGAAGCCTCGGCGGAATTCACCCATATCTGGCGCAGGCTGTTGGAAGGCGAAACCGTCGATTTCGCAGGGAAACACATTCAGGTCAAAGACGCCAAACTGCTTTACCCGCCCGTGCAGCAGCCGCGTCCGCCGCTCTACTTTGGCGGCTCTTCCGAAGCAGCGCAGAATCTGGCGGCAGAACAGGTCGATCTCTACCTGACATGGGGCGAACCGCCTGAGCAGGTTAAAGAAAAGCTGGCGGAAGTCCGCGACAAAGCGGCGGCGCAGGGGCGTGAGGTTCGCTTCGGTATTCGCCTGCATGTCATCGTAAGGGAAACCACCGAGGAAGCCTGGCAGGCTGCCGATCGGCTGATTTCCCATCTGGATGAAAAAACTATCGCCGATGCACAGGCGGCGCTGGCGCGTTTCGATTCCGTCGGCCAGCAGCGCATGGCCGCCCTACACGGCGGCAAGAAGGACAAGCTGGAAATCAGCCCAAATCTGTGGGCAGGCATCGGTCTGGTACGCGGCGGCGCAGGCACGGCGCTGGTTGGCGATGGCCCGACGGTCGCCGAACGCATTCAGGAATACGCGGATCTCGGCATTGATACTTTTATTCTGTCCGGCTATCCGCATCTGGAAGAAGCGTATCGCGTGGGTGAACTGCTATTCCCACACCTCGATCTGGCGCAGCAGCCCACGCCGCTGCATACGGTGAACACCGCGGGAGAGCTGATTGCGAACCGCTATGTGCCGCGTAAAGTCTCGCAAAGCTGAGGAACCGATCATGGCAAGAACGTTTTCTTCACTGGCACAGCGGTTTGCGCCTTTCCTGCTCCCCGTGACGCTGCTGGTTGCGTGGCAGGTATCCGTCGAGTTCGGTTGGCTATCTAACCGAATCCTGCCTGCGCCCAGTTCGGTGATTACCGCAGGCTGGTCGCTCACCGCTAGCGGCGAACTGTGGCAGCATCTGGCTATCAGCGGCTGGCGCGCCCTGATCGGGTTTGCTATCGGCGGCAGCATCGGATTGGTGCTCGGCTTTATCACCGGGCTGTCACGCTGGGGCGAGCGTCTGCTGGACAGTTCGGTGCAGATGATCCGCAACGTGCCTCATCTGGCGCTGATCCCACTGGTGATTCTGTGGTTCGGCATTGATGAGGCGGCCAAGATCTTTCTGGTGGCGCTGGGCACGCTGTTCCCAGTTTATCTCAACACCTATCATGGCATTAAAAACATCGATCGCGGCATGCTGGAAATGGCACGCAGCTACGGGCTGTCCGGCCTGAGCCTGTTTTCTCAGGTGGTGCTGCCCGGTGCGCTGCCGTCCATCATGGTCGGCATCCGTTTTGCGCTGGGCTTTATGTGGCTGACGCTCATCGTCGCAGAAACTATCTCTGCCAACTCCGGCATCGGTTACCTCGCCATGAACGCCCGCGAGTTCCTGCAAACGGACGTGGTGGTGGTCGCCATCATTCTTTACGCCCTGCTCGGCAAACTGGCCGATGTCAGCGCTCAGGGGCTGGAGCGCATATGGCTGCGCTGGAATCCGGCTTATCAAACCTCATCGGGGGACGCATCATGACCGCTTTTACCGATTCTGTAACGCACACGTATTCACCGTCGCCGCTCACCAAGGGGACACCGCTGGCGCTGGATGCCATCACCAAGCACTACGGCCACCGCACCGTACTGAATGATGTGCAGCTGCGCATTCCGTCCGGGCAGTTTGTTGCCATCGTCGGTCGCAGCGGCTGCGGCAAAAGTACCCTGCTGCGCCTGCTCGCTGGTCTGGAAGCGGCCAGCAGCGGCGAACTGCTGACAGGCACCGCGCCGCTCAGCAGCGCAAAAGACGACACGCGGCTGATGTTTCAGGAAGCACGCCTGCTGCCGTGGAAAAAGGTGATCGATAATGTCGGGCTGGGGCTGCGCGGCAACTGGCGTGAGAAAGCGCAGGAGGCTCTGGTCTCCGTCGGGCTGGCGGATCGTGCGAACGACTGGCCGGCGGCGCTGTCCGGCGGTCAGAAACAGCGCGTCGCGCTGGCACGCGCGCTCATTCACCATCCGCGTTTGCTGCTGTTAGATGAACCGCTGGGGGCGTTGGATGCCTTGACCCGCATCGAGATGCAAAGCCTGATCGAAAATCTGTGGCTCCAACACGGGTTCACCGTATTGCTGGTGACGCACGATGTCTCCGAAGCCATTGCGCTGGCCGACCGGGTTATTCTGATTGAAGAAGGCCGCGTAGGGCTGGATATCATGGTCGATTTACCCCGACCACGACGTCGCGGATCGGCGAAGTTGGCGGAACTGGAAGCCCGCGTGCTGGAACGCGTGCTGGCACCCACCTCACCGCCGTTGCCTCAGCAGGCGGCAATATAGCCTTCATTCTGGCGATCGAGACGGGATAGCTTATCGCCAGATTTAACATCAAAAATATTGACAAATATTCTCAAAACACTCCGTTTTTCCTTCTCCCCGCATCGGCGTAATATCCTCTTCATCGAAAGGAAATGACCTTTCACTCCAAACAACATTGAATAGGATACATCACATGAAAAACGTAAAACTCTTCGCCGCTGCTGCCGTACTGTCTGCCCTGTCTTTTGGTACTTTCGCTGCCGATCAGGTGTCTTCACAACAGGCACAGAGCCTGGAAAAAATCGGTGTCGTTAGCGCTACCGCGCACAGCCTGGATTCACTGCAAGCACAGCTGGCTCAGAAAGCAGAAAAAGCGGGTGCCAACGCGTTCACCATTACCTCTGCCACTGGTGATAACCAACTGCGCGGCACTGCCATTATCTACAAATAATGCGCACAAAAAGACAATCAAAAAATCAAACTGACTTTCCTCACCTAAGAGGAAAGTCCGTTTTTTATGGTTTTTCCAGAACCCTACTGCACACGGGTGACGAGCGTTAGCCTACACGCTTCACTTCGCCCACCAGTAAGATGTAAGACAGTGCGCCAACCAGCGCTACGCCAGCAATGTAGGTCAGTGCCGGAGCAAACCCGTAATCCTGAGCCAGATAGCCAATGATCAATGGCACCGTGATACCGCCCAGACCGCCGATAAAGTTAAACACCCCGCCCGTCAGACCAATCAGACGAATCGGCGCCAGCGACGACACCAGCGACCACGTGATGGAGGCAAAGCCATTGCCAAAGAACGCCAGCGCCATCAACACCATAATCCATACCGGATCGTTGGTGTAGTTCGCCCCCATGATGCAGGTTGAAATCAACAGGCCACAGATAATCGGCGTTTTACGCGCCAAACCGATCGATTTTCCACTACGCACCAGACGGTCCGCCACAAACCCAGACAACAGCACGCCAACGAACGCCGCCAGGAAAGGCACCGTTGTCATAAAGCCTGCCGTCAGTGCGCTAATCTGTTTTTCCTGCGTCAGGTAGTTCGGGAACCACGTCAGGAAGAACCACAGCGTAGAGGTCACGGCAAACTGCCCGATATACACGCCGACCAGCTTGCGGTTAAACACCAGTTTCCAGTCGGCTGCCGTTAACGGCGTACGCGCCTTTTTCTCAGTCGGCGCATCACCATCGATGATACCGCCGCCTTCGGCAATGTAATCCAGCTCAGCCTGATTGATCCCTTTGCTTTTCTTCGGTGACTGATAAACAAAGTGCCAGATAATTGCCCAGACAATACCGACGCCGCCGGTGACGATGAACACCCAGTGCCAGCTCAGGATTTCCTGCAACCAGATGAGCAATGGCGTAAGGAATGCCAGACCAACGAACTGTCCTGACGTATAGAATCCAACAGCAGAAGCACGTTCCTGCTCAGGGAACCAGCTGGTCACCATACGGTTGTTCGTCGGAAACGCAGGCGCTTCAAACAGCCCGGTCACCGCACGCAAACCAATCAACGATGCCAGACCGGTGGCAAAACCTTGCAGCAACGTGGCAATCGACCATCCCATGATGGCGATAAAATAGGTGACCTTTGAACCGACGCGGTCAAGGAACCAGCCGCCGGGTATTTGGCATAACGTATAGGTCCAGGCAAACGCGGAAAAGATATAGCCCATTTGTGTTTTTGTAATGCCGAACTCTTCCTGAATATGCGCCGACGCCACAGCCAGGTTGGCGCGATCCACATAGCAGATGACGACCGTAATAAAAATCATCAGCAAGGTGAAATAACGCCGTTTTGTAGGACGGGTAGTTAATGTCATATCCATCTTATTTTCCTGTTATTTATTAAACGGACGTTAATACTTATTGCCCGCTATTTTTGAACGATCAACAACACCAGCAGTTGGTATGCTTTATTTTTTCTAATGAAATAAATAACCGCACACAGTCAATACATTCCTTTATTGAACATGGCGTTTTATTTTTAAAATCCCGGTGGTGGCTTACTCATGATAAATGGAAGATTACTTTCCCCGACGCTAATAAAATAAAACAGTAATCCCTCACGAAATAATGTATTTCGTGATAATCCATGCGTGTTATATTCCGTCGCGCCGGGGAAATGCGTTATGTATTACTTGTTATTCAACACCTAACCTATTGTATTTGTTATACCCTAAATAATTCGAGTTGCAGGAAAGCCAACGCGAATGACGGGTATTACCACTCGGCGACGGCACCGTCAGGATAACGCCACACCGGGTTACGCCAGTCTGGCGCATTTTTACTACGTTCAATAACCAGTTCTTCATTAATTTCCACACCGAGGCCAGGCTTATTCAGCGGATAGAAATGGCCGTCGGTCATGGCAAAGTCTTCTTTATTGATAACATAATCCAACAGCTCGGCACCTTTATTATAATGGATGCCCATACTTTGCTCTTGGAATACGGCATTACGTGCCACAAAGTCGAGATGCAAACAGGAAGCCAGTGCAATTGGGCCTAATGGGCAGTGTGGTGCCAGCGCGACATCATAGGCTTCCGCCATGGCGGCAATTTTAAAGCACTCGGTAATACCGCCTGCGTGAGACAGGTCAGGCTGAATAATAGCCAGTCCGCCATCTGCCAGCACGCGTTTGAAATCAAAGCGTGAGAACATACGCTCGCCCGCAGCAATCGGCAGGTGGGTTTGCGCCGCCAGACGAGGATAGTATTCCGCCTGTTCAGCCAGCACGGGTTCTTCAATAAACAGCGGACGGTACGGCTCCAGCTCTTTGATCAGGATTTTCGCCATCGGTGCATCCACACGACCGTGGAAATCCAGACCGAATTCGATGCTGTTGCCAAAGGCTTCGCGGATTTCCGCGACCACGGCCACCGCCGCATCCACTTTGCGCGAGTTATCAATGATGCCCATCTCTTCACAGCCGTTCAGCTTGAAGGTATCGAAGCCAATGTCGGTCAGCTTCTTGATGCCTGCGATCACTTCGGAAGGACGATCGCCTCCCACCCAGCTGTACGCTTTGATCTTATCGCGCACCAGTCCGCCCAGTAGCTGATAAACCGGTACACCCAGCGCCTTGCCTTTGATGTCCCACAATGCCTGGTCGATACCGGCGATGGCGCTCATCAGAATCGGGCCGCCGCGGTAGAAGCCCGCGCGGTAAAGCACCTGCCAGATGTCGTTGATGCGTGCCGGGTCTTGCCCGATCAGATAGTCAGACAGTTCGTGAACGGCAGCTTCAACCGTACGTGCACGGCCTTCAATAACTGGCTCGCCCCAGCCGACAATGCCTTCATCGGTTTCAATCTTCAGGAACATCCAGCGTGGCGGCAGCCGGTACGTGGTGATTTTGGTAATTTTCATTGAACAGCGTCCTTATAGGCGTTAACAAATGCATGTGCTTTTTGCGCGGTGACGTCAACCGACTGACCGGCTCGATACAGATCGCTGCCTAATCCGGCACCGACGCAGCCCGCGCTGAGGTAATCCTTCAGGTTTTCTGGCGTAACGCCACCGACGGCAAAGACGGGAACGTCTTTTGGCAATACCGCTTTCAGCGCCTTGATGTAGTCCGGCCCAAACGCGGATGACGGGAAAATTTTCAGCGATTGTGCGCCCGCATCCAGTGCCGTGAAGGCTTCCGTCGCGGTGGCACAACCTGGGCACACCGTCATGCCGTAACCCACCGCCCGGCGAATCACCTCGGGGGAAATGTTAGGCGTAACGACTAACTTGCTGCCAATGTCCTGCAACTTGTCGACATAGTCGGCTTTTAGTACCGTACCTGCGCCAATCAGGGCGCGATCGCCAAAATGCTCTACCGCCAGTTGAATACTTTCATACGGGTTTGGCGAATTCAGCGGGATCTCTACCGCATCGAATCCGGCATCCAGCAGCGCCGCGACATGCTCCAACACCTCATCCGGCGTAATACCGCGCAGAATCGCAATCAAGGGAAGATTAGTATTCCAGCTCATTAACAATGCTCCTTATTCCTGCCTGAAAAGCCCGATCGCCATCCAGCTGCTGCCAGCGCAATCCAGCTTGTTGTAATGCTTTTTCGTAGCGCGCGGTCAGCGCAGGGGAGCCGATGAGTGTGATGCTGTCTCCCGCCGCCACCTGATAGTGGCGCTGCATTTGTGAGACTTCGTTGCCAATCAGCAGCCCGGACAGCCAGTCGCTCACGGCACTTTTCTCCAGACGCCCCAGCACATGCGCCGCGCGGGTTTCAAACAGGCAACGGATGATGTTGTCGTCGGCAAAGCCCAGCGCCAGCCCTTGCTGGAAAGCATCGGGGGACGGCTGCTGTTCGGTCAGCCCCACGCAAATTAACGACTGCGTCATCAGCAGGTGGTGCAGTTCACCAGTCATCACCGTGCGGAAATCCAGCACGTTGCTGTCATCGGCCCGCACCCATTTCGAGTGGGTTCCCGGCATCAAATAAAGAGAGGAAGGACATTCGCTATACGCGCCAATCAGCTGGGTTTCTTCACCGCGAATCACATTGCAGTTATCGTCCTGCGCAATACTCAACCCCGGCACAATCCAGGCGGCCAGCGGCTGGGCTTCTTCCACACGCGTCAGGCGGTGGGCGACATCGGTCAGGCGAGTCGGGCATGGCAGATACGGCACGGAAAGCCAGCCCGCATTGCTGCCAATCATGCCCGCCATCACGACAGGCACGTTGTGCTGCTGCCACGGCGCAACGATCTGCTGAAAAACCTGCTGCGGCGTCTGACCGTTCAAACGCGTGACGCCCGCTTCAGATTTCACGCTGTCGATACAGACGCCGTCCAGATACAGCCACGCCCGCAGATTGGTCGAACCCCAGTCAATGGCGATATAGCTTTCACTCATGTAATGTCCTTTAACCGTTTGGTCGAGCTGGCGATCATGGTCAACGCCGCCCGCTCTGCTGCTTCAATATCCTGATGCCGAATGGCATCGTAGAGATCCTGATGCTCACGCAATGTCCGTGGCATGTTGTCTTCGTCCGGCATATAGGTGCGTTCAAACACCGCACGCTGCAACGAACTGATCGCGACGCTCAACTGCTGTAGCACTGGGTTATGCACCGCCGCCAATACCGCCTCATGGAAGCGAATATCCGCTTCATTAAATGCGTCACGATTCTGATGGTTAGAAATCATGTCGTTCAGCGCCGCTTCAATCACTGCCAGCTCGCTTGAAGTCGCCCGTTCGGCAGCCCAGCGGGCAATCGTCGGCTCCACCAGATTACGCACCTCGCTCATCGCGCTGATCAGACGCGGGTCGTAGTCGCTTGCCAGAACCCATTGCAGAACATCGGTATCCAGGTAATTCCACTGGTTACGCGCGGCCACAAACGCGCCGCGATACCGTTTCACTTCCACCAGCCTTTTCGCCATCAGCGCTCTGAACACTTCGCGAATGATGTTGCGCGAGGTCTGAAATTCTTCACACAGCTCGGCTTCTGCGGGTAACGGCGTGCCCGGCGCGTATTTCCCGCCAACGATCTGTTGGCCAATATCCAGAATGATGCGGTCGGTTTTGCTTAATTCCTGCTTATTCATCATCACCTCAACGAGACAAAACGGATTGATATCACTGCACTTACTTTACCCGCCATGCCGCCTGACGTCGTCGAACTGTTGCACAATAACCGCATCCTTCTCTCTTTTCTTGGCTTGATTGTAGTACCATTTATATATGTTGTACTACAATCTGGATCACAAAACGGACAATCAATACAATTTGGCAACATCCGGCGCTACCAGATTTCAACATCCAGAAGGATTGGGTCGAGCGAAGCTGGAAGGCGACGACAGCACGCCAGCAGCGGTGATAGGGAAAGAAAGAGAAAGAAGAGATAAGAAGAAAAAGAATGGCGGTTCAGGCCATACGCAATGCGCATGCAAAAGAACCGCCATTAATGGCAAATTCAGGTAAGGGTGGAGCTACGCCTGTTCCAGAACGAAATGCCCCTCTCCGACTTGCTTATAGCGGCGTGCGGGAGGGTGGAAATCAGGGGCGCGTACCGGGCTGCGCAATTCATCATTGGTGATATTACGCACCGGACGGGTGTCTGGATCCGGCACAGGCACCGCAGAAATCAAACGTCGGGTGTAGTCATGCTGCGGATTGTCGAAGATCGCCGAACGTGGCCCGATCTCCACAATTTCGCCGAGATACATCACCGCCACACGGTGGCTGATTCGTTCGACCACTGCCATATCGTGCGAGATAAACAGGAATGACAGCCCCAGCTTCTGCTGGAGATCCAGCATCAGGTTGATCACCTGCGCCTTGACGGACACATCCAGCGCCGACACCGATTCATCGGCAATAATCACTTTCGGCTCCAACGCCAGCGCGCGCGCAATACAAACGCGCTGGCGCTGCCCGCCGGAGAACTGATGCGGGAAACGCGATGCCATATCGCCGGATAATCCCACCTGTTCCAGCAGTTCGCTCACTCGCGCATTCACATTCTGTCGGGTCGCCAGACCGTGCAGCAGCATCGGCTCAGCAATAGCTTCCCCTATCCGCATGCGCGGATTCAGGCTTTCATACGGATCCTGAAATACCATCTGAATCTGCCGCCGCGAATCCGTCAGCTCACGCTTATCCGCCGTCAGGATATTTTTTCCCAGCAGTTGAATGTCACCGCTGACGGCGTCGTTGAGACGAATAATCGACCGACCGGTAGTGGATTTACCGCAGCCCGATTCCCCGACCAGCGCGAGCGTTTCTCCCGGCCAGAGATCGAACGAGACATTCTCCACCGCGTGAACCCGCCCGGACAGCCGACGGAAAAAACCTGATCGGATATCAAATCGAGTAACCAGATTTTTTACCGTCAGCACCGGTTCCTCGCCGGACACGGTATTCACCGCCTCCGGCACCGGCTGGCGCTCGCCCGTTTTGAGATCCACCAGCGGAAAGCGTTGCGGCCACTCGCTGCCGGACATCGAACCTAATTTAGGCACCGCAGACAGCAGCATGCGGGTATAGGGCTGCTGCGGGTGATGGAAGATCTCCCGCGTGACGGCGTTTTCCACCATCTCGCCCTGATACATCACCAGCGTGCGGTCGGACACTTCCGCCACCACGCCCATGTCGTGGGTGATAAACAGCACCGACATCCCTTCTTCTTCCTGAAGGGTTTTTATCAGCGTCAGAATTTGCGCCTGAATCGTGACGTCCAGCGCCGTCGTCGGTTCGTCGGCAATCAGCAGCTTCGGATGGCAGGCTAGCGCAATCGCAATCACCACGCGCTGACGCATCCCACCAGAGAAGCTCTGCGGATATTCGTTCAGCCGTGATTTAGCCGCCGGAATGCGGACTTTTTCCAGCAGGCGCACCGCTTCGGCACGCGCTTCGGCTTTACCCATGCCGCGATGGCGACGCAGTACTTCCGTAATTTGGTAGCCAATCGGCAAGACCGGATTCAGGCTGGTCATCGGCTCCTGGAAAATCATGCCGATGCGGTTCCCGCGCACGTCCTGCATCGCTTTATTGGGGAGCGATAACAGCTCGGTGTCGCCGAAATGAATCTGACCCTCAACCCGGCTTTGGCCGGGTGGCAGCAGGCGCATGATGGATTTCGCCATCACACTTTTCCCTGAACCGGATTCCCCCACCACGGCGACCGTCTCTTTCTCACCAATCGTGAAAGATAAATCCCGCACCACGTTCATCCACTCGCCGTTCACCTGAAAGGCAGTGGTCAGATGCGAAACGGACATAATCGGCGCTGTCATGTGCTCGTTACCCCTTATTCCTATGGGCGTTCCCACAGATTAATTCCGCGGGTTGAGGATGTCGCGCAGCGCATCCCCGACCAGATTGATCGCCACAATCAGCAGCAGCAGCGTCAGCCCCGGAAAGAAGCTGATCCAGTAGTCGCCCGACATCAGGTATTCAAAACCGTTTGAGATCAGCAGCCCCAGTGACGGTTCCGTCACAGGCAGCCCGATCCCCAAAAACGAAAGCGTGGCTTCCAGCATGATGGCGTAGGCAATGCGCATCGTCGCCACCACGATCAGCGGTGCCAGACAGTTCGGTAAAATATGACGAAACAGAATGCGGCGGTTGGACAGCGCCATGCTGCGCGCCGCGTCCACGTAGCTGCGGCGACGTTCCACCAGCGCCGAACCGCGAATCGTGCGCGCGTAGTAAGCCCACTGCGTTACCACCAGCGCCATGATGATCTTGTCGACCCCTTGTCCCAGCACCGCCAGCAGGATCAACGCAATCAGGATAGGCGGGAAGCTGAGCTGGATATCGACGATGCGCATGATCGTGGCATCCGTTTTTCCGCCGACGTAGGCACTAATCAGCCCCAGCGAGGCTCCAATCAGCAGCGCAAACGCCGCACTGGAGAAGCCCACCATCAGGCTGATACGGGTGCCGTACAGAATGGCGCTGAACAGGTCGCGCCCTTGATCGTCCGTCCCCAGCCAGTACGTCATGCCCGCCATGCTCTGCGAACCTGGCGCAAGTCGGCCATCCATGATGTCGAGCTGCATCAGATCGTAGGGATTTTGCGGCGACAGAAGCGGGGCAAGCAGCGCCAGCAGCACGAAAATCGCCAGCATGATCAGCCCGCACAGCGCCAGCCTATCGTTGATCAGCGCCATCATGACGCGCATCACCGGATGAGCCGTTTTTTGCACGGCCGCGGGCTGGTGTATCGTATTTCCCGTCATCCCTTGTCTCCTCCCAGCCGCACGCGCGGATCGACCAACACATACAGCAAATCGACCAGCAGGTTAATCACGCTGAACATCACGACGGTAATCATCAGATAAGCCAGGATGACCGGACGGTCGAGCACGGCGATCGAGTCGATAATCAGCTTGCCCATGCCCGGCCAGGCATAAATGGTTTCCGTGACGACGGCGAATGCGATCAGCGATCCCAGTTCCAGCCCCAGCACGGTAATCAGTGGAATCAGCGTGTTGCGCAGCACATGAACCAGCACGATGCGGGTTTCTGACAGCCCTTTCGCACGGGCAAACTGCACATAATCCTGTTGCAGACACTCCATCACGCCCGCACGCATCAGGCGGATAACCAGCGAGATTTTAAACAGCGCGAGGTTAAACGCAGGCAAAAGCAGGTGTTCGAGACCATCGCGGGTCAGAAAACTGAAGGGAATACCGAAGAGATCGTGAGTATCGCCCCGGCCAGAGGACGGCAGCCAACCGAGCTTCACGCTGAACAGCATAATCATCACCAGCCCGATCCAGAACGTGGGCAGGCTAAAGCCGAGGATGGAAAAGGTCATGATGGATTTGGACACCGAGCTGTCCGGCTTCAGGCCAGCGTAAATCCCCAGCGGAATACCGACAACCAGCGCCATCACGAACGCCACCATCGCCAGCTCGAGCGTGGCGGGCATGCGCTGAAAAATCAGCGTCAGCGCGGGTTGGTTAAAGATAAACGAGTTGCCCATGTCGCCCTGCAAGGCGTTCCAGACAAACAGCCCGTACTGTTCCCAGACGGGCTTATCCAGACCAAAGGACTGAATCACCGCCAGCCGTTCCGCTGGCGTAGCCGTCGCACTCAATAGCATATCGACCGGATTACCGACCAGATAAACACCCACAAACACCAGCACCGACATCACAGCCAGCGTCAGCAGCGTTTGTCCGATTCGGCTCAGCAGGTAGGCGATCATCAGCGCTCCTCAGATCCATTGATTGCGTCAACATCATAGCGACGCAGGCGATCGGCAATCAGCCCGAGGAACCCTTGTTCGTCGATTTCCCGCATGACCAGCGCATTCGCTGGCTCACCCAGCTTGTTATAAAAATCGGCAAACACGTAACCCGCCGTCTTGCCCGCAACTTCTACCCCGACGCGAATGTGTTTTGACTTGAATAGCTCTGGTTTCAACAGCCACGCAATGACGGTCGCATCATGAATCGGCCCACCTTCACGACCAAAACGCTCGACTTCGCTACGGTCAAACATACGCAGCAGCGCGGCCATCGCCTTACCCGGCGCACCGCCGCTGCGTGCGATGGCATCCACCTGTTCCGTCTGAATCAGCGCCTGAAAGGTTACATCCAGCGGCATGATGACAATCGGAACACCGGAAGAAAAAACGATTTCCGCCGCATGTGGATCGGCATAAACGTTAAAATCCGCCCACGGCACGCGATTCCCCATCGCGGTAAAGGCGCAGCTCATGGACACAATCTGTTTGATGCCGCGAGCGACATCAGGATGGAAGCACAGCGCCAACGCCAGATTCGTCAGCGGGCCGAGTGAACAAATGGTGATTGGATTATTGTCGGCCGCCGCCTGACGCGTCATCCGAACCAGAAAATCGACGGCGTGTTCCTCTTCCGGCGACAGCGTACTTTCTGGCACCCAGTCGGAGGAAAACTTGCCGATATGAGCGTATTTACCGAAAACCTGATCGCGGATTGAGCGGACGCGAGGCACCCGCAAAAATCGGCACATCGGTTCTGCCCGTTACACCCACCACGTTGCAGGCGTTCGGCAGCGTCGCAGCCAGCGGCACATTACCGGCTACCACGGTAATCCCGAGTACGTCCAGCTCGGGCGAAGCCAATGCCAGCCAGATGGCTATCGCATCGTCAACACCGGGATCGGTATCAATAATAATGCGTTCTCGAACCATGTCAGACACCCTCTCTGTAGCGGCTCAATAGGTCAGCAAACAGCTCAACAACCTGTTTGGCATCAACCCCCGTCACCACATCAACATTCGGCTGACGATCGGTTTTTCCGTACCAGTCGGCAACGGTCTGCCCCATGCACAGCTCGCTTTCCTGCTCAATGTAAACGCTGGCTTTTTCGGTTGTGAAGCAGTGCGGTGCCAGGACCCAGGCGATGACCAGTGGATCGTGTAGCGGGCCACCGCGTGAACCATAGCGGCGGATGTCATTGCGATCCCAAAACGCCATCATTTCACCCAGCGGCGCGGAGATGCGTCCGGATAGCGCAATGAAACGCGCCACTAATTCCGGCGTTAAAATCACCTGATGCGTAACATCCAGCGGTAGCGCGACGATGGCAATCGACGAGTCAAACACCACCTTGGCGGCCTGCGGGTCGGCGATCATATTAAATTCAGACGTCAGGCTACGGTTGCCCGCTTCGCGGTACGCGCCGCCCATCATCACAATGCGTGCAATACCGTCGGCGATCTCGGGTGCCATACGCAGCGCCATCGCCACGTTGGTTAACGGCCCTAACGTACAGAGCGTGATCGGCGTGCCGTCAGCGATCGCCTGCTTACACTGCGCAATAATAAAACTCACGGCATGCTGTGCGTCGGCCTGTTTTTGCGGCGCAGGCAGCACCGTCTGGCCCAGTCCGCTTTCGCCGTGAAACTGGCCATGAATAGGGGCGCGCAACAGCGGCCGATGGCAGCCGGCGAAAACGGGAATATCCGTACGCTGACCCAGTTCAACAATTTGCAGCGCATTATGCACCGTCTTGTCCAGCGACTGGTTACCGCACACCGTGCAGATACCGCGAATATCCAACTCTGGTGCCACAAATGCACTTAATAACGCAATCGCGTCATCTATCCCCGGATCACAATCAATAATAATAGGTAACGCGCTCATCCTTCGATGATTCCTTTTCTCTTTTTAATAGGTACTGCCGAACATCAAGGTGCAGAAAACCCCACACCTCTACAGCGTGAAAAATAACAAAATGTATTTTGCGCTAGAGGGAATCGACGGATGCTAAAACATCCGCGATCTCCTTACGCGCCTTTTCATCCAGCGGTTGCTGAGGCGGCAACGGATCGCCTACCGCAAATCCCTGCAATTGCAGCGCCGCTTTAATACAGCCGGCAATGGAATAACGGGCAAAGATTTCATTGATGCGCCACAGCGGACGCTGAAGCTCCATTGCTCTGTTCCAGTCACCCGTGCGGGCGGCTTCATACAAAGCAATACTCTGTTTGGGAACGATACACGCCGGGCCAGCCATCCAGCCCACGCCGCCAATCAACATGACGCAGGCGGGAATATGGGCAGACGCGGAGAAGACGTCCATTCGGCCACGGGTACGTTCGATAATGGAAAGCAAGCGCCCGGTATTGGTCGAGGCGTCTTTGATATAGCGGATGTTATTCACATGACTCAGGCGTTCAATGACGGGCAAACTCAAATCGGAACGCTGGAACTGAGGATTGGTGTAGAGCACCACCGGTTTGCCCTGTGCGGCTTCGGCAATGGCGCGGAAATACTGTTCGACGCCTTCGTCTTTCAGGGGGAAATAGGCTTCCAGTACCGCAAGAATGCCATCCGCGCCCAGTTCGACGTAGCGTTTCGTTTGCTCAACGGCATCCTGAATCGTTGTCGACGCAACACCGGCGATAACCGGCACACGGCCCGCCGTTGTTTCGATCACCGTTTTAACGACATCCAGACGCTGAGCCGCAGAGAGATAGGCAAATTCACCGGTGCTGCCTAACGGCACGACGCCATGTACACCGCATTGAATCAGATGTTCAGTGAGCTGCGCCAGAACGGGCTTATCAACCTGACCATCGGGCCTGACGGGTGACACCAGATAGGGAAAAACACCACTAAATGTATTCACTCCGCTCTCCTTGTTACGGATAGATAAGGGGTGAATACTCACCCCTTATTTGAATCATAAATGACAGGTGACTATTTGGCAGAACGGACGAAGTAAGGCAGCGTGTAGGCATCGGAACGGCCCACGTAGGTATACTGCTTTTTCATCGCCCAGGTGTTGGACAGGAACATCACTGGAATGACACCCAGATCGTTCATGCCAATGTTCATCGCCTCAGCCAGCAGCGCATCACGTTTGGTTTCATCCAGCGTGACACGTGCTTCGTTCAGCGTTTTATCAAAGACAGGATTGGAATAGCGACCACGATTACCCTGTCCTGCATTGGGGCCAAAGGTTTCTAACAATGGCCCCAACACTCCAGAAGCTTCCCCGGTTTCAATCGCGGCCCCGCCCATAATCAAACTGAATTCGAGACGGGACGCACGTGAGAAGTACACACTGCCGGGCATCGTAACAACCTCGGTTTTGATACCGGCACGTGTGAACATTTGGCCAATGGCCTGAGCAATTTTAGAATCATTAGGATAACGATCGTTCGACGCGTGGAAGGTCAGCGTGAAGCCGTCGGGGTAACCCGCCGCCGCCAGTTCCTGTTTGGCTTTCTCCGGATTATAAACCGGCGCAGGAATGGACGCGGAATAGCCTGGGTACCCCTTCGGTACAAGCTGAGAGGCGACAACAGCCTGCCCCTCCATCACACGGTCAACGATTGCCTGACGATTAATAGCTAAAGACATCGCCTGGCGTACTTCTTTTTTTAGTAATGGGTTTTTACCATCAGGACCTTTGGCGAACGGTGATTCCTCTCGCTGCTGGTCCATGTGAAGGTAAATAACACGATTCCCTGGTGTTGAAATCGTTTTTAACTGCTGATTTTTTTCAATATTACTGCTGTCGGCTGTTGGAACGTTTTCAATCATGTCCACATCACCGGATAATACGGCTGCTACACGTGCACTACTGTTTTTAAATACACGGACAGTAACGTTGTCCCACTCTGCTTTTCCTCCCCAGTAATCGTCATTTCTAACAAGGACTACCCGGTCGTCCGGCACCCAGGAAACAAATTTGAATGGCCCTGTACCAATCACATCTTTTCCTGAATTCAACGTTTCCGTCGGGACGTTCTCAAGTCGGGCCGGTAAAATCGAAATCCGACTTAAATTATTCAGCAGCAGCGGCGAAGCCTCTTTTGTCTTAATCCGCACCGTTAATGGATTCACTTCTATTACTTCAGCAATGTCGCTGACGTAAGGTGCGTAAGAGCTAGGGCTATTTTTCGATGCCAGCGCAATACGTTTAATGCTGGCAATCACATCTTTAGCCGTAAAATCACTGCCGTCGTGAAACTTAACGCCAGGACGCAATACAAACTCCCACGTCTTGTCGTCAATCACTTTCCAACTGGTTGCCAGGGCAGGTGCAATCTGCTGTTTTTCATCCTGTACAACCAAACCGTCAAAAATATTGCGCGCCATTGCGCTATTCGCCCCACTCACATAAAACTGCGGATCCATTGATGTGGTGGAGGAAGCCAAACCGATATTCAGGTCCGCGCTATAAACCAAAGGTGAAGATGAAAATAAAACAGTAAACAATAACGCCAGAGTCGATTTCTTCATTCACTAATCCTCTATTCCATGATTGAGTACTGATGAAGTGTATTAAATCTTATGATTGTGAGTCTATGCGCTAGATTGGATAATGAAAAATTGCATTTTGTGTTAAATTGATAACCAAATGTTATGTTTTAAGGTGACGAGCATGCGTATCAATCCCCGCCAGGTTGAAGCCTTTCATAAAGTCATCCTCACCGGAGGCATCACCGCTGCCGCCAACATGATGTACATCACCCAGCCTGCGGTCAGCAGACTGATTAAGGACTTTGAAGACGCACTGAATCTTAAGCTGTTCGATAGGGACGGGCGCGGCCTGATCCCACGCGCAGAGGCGATGAAGCTGTATCGCGAGGTCGAGCGTCTTTATCTGGGGTTGGATCACATAGGGATGATTGCGGATGAAATTCGCCACGCCAAGGGCAGCGTGCTGCGCATCGCCGCCGTTCAGGCGCTCTCGTTTCTGTGTTCAGATCAGGTTCTCCCCACTTTACTCAAGAAATACCCCGATCTTTCCCTGTTTTTAGACATCGAAAGCAGCAGCCATATTACGAGCTCAATTTCTGAAAATCACTACGACGTCGGCTTTATTTTTGGCCAGCCAGGCATCAAAGGGCTGGAAGCTGAACCACTAGCTGACGCCAGTGCTGTCGCGGTGTTAGCGGTGGATCACCCGCTTGCCACGGCGGATGAAGTTACTCTTGCCGACCTGGCCGGTACGCGCGCTATTCTGCCGGGAAGAACTACACCACTGCGGGCGCAGCTCGACATCTCCTCCAGAAAAGAACAGATCTATCTGCATAACCCCATCGAAACCTCAATGGCTAACTGCTGCGTGCTGGCTTCAAGAAACGTCGGCATCGGCGTGGTAGATTTTATCACCGCCCTGAACAGCCCTTCGCCAGTTATCGTTAAGCCTTTCAATCCTGATATAAAAATGGCGTATTGCGCGGTTTATCCCCCGCAAATTCCCCGCAGCCAGGTGGTGAATCACATCACTCAGGTTATGAAAGAAAAAATAGCGGAAAGTTTGGCGTTGAAATAATATTTGGACATGCCAAACCAAGGATTTTAACGTTTAACATGCCAATTATGGAAATGAAGGCTCATCTTCCAGCGTTTCGATTCTTCGGTAGTTTTCGGTTGCATTACAGAGATTTAAGTGGAATTGATACGCTGCGCTATCTTTTTCCGTGCCTGATGTTACGTATGCACATCGGTCTTTTTTATACTTTTCCCATGAACGTTGATGCTTCTTGAATGCCTTGATGATGTCGTTGTCATTTATTTTAACTAATTCTAAAGTTCTTTCTGACAACCTTTTATTGAGTTTTTTATCAGACTCTTTCACCATTAAATAAGCACACTCATACACGCTAATTTCGCCCTCATCCTCTATCATTTTTTTGCATATTCCTATTTTACTCTCGTTCAGATAATCGTCAGTCGTTTTTGCATTTAAAAAAAATGGAAATAGAAGAAAAAAAATGAAAAGTACTTTTTTTATAATCATCATCTAGCCCTGCTTTCGTTTAGATATTTCACCCTATTCCTGCTATTTTCATCCCTTCTAAGCTCAGATGAGTTCATTATTAAAGAAATGATATCATCTATGTTATTCGTTGTTGCTGCCAACATTATTGTATCCCCCCTATAGCCTTGGTATACGACATCAATCAAGATATCCCTTATCGCAGGCTGAAGCTCTTCCCAGTCAGGCTTTTCCCGCATATCTTTTGTCTTTTGATTGTATACCGATCTCGCTCTTATTACATAATTTCTATACGTGTATTTAAATAAAGAAATCTGCTGTTGTTCTGTTATTTCTCCAATTTTATCCTTATTCACCCTAACAAATTCTTTAGCTTGAGATCCTATCAGACCAGCTGAATGAGATATTATAGTGGCTTTTTCCTGAGAAATTCCAGCCATCGTTAAATCCGAATAAATTTCTTGTCGTGTTCTTTTCCCCATATCGTATCCTCGGCCAATGGTCACACCCGACAACCCACCTCTTTCTGGATAGTGAATAACCCTACTATAATATTTTGATCCTTTTATATTATTTCCTTCAGAGTTAAATGTTACTTTACCATCCGTTATTAGTGATGTTCCATCAGTTATATCGTTCATAATCAGTTCTCTAATTCCAAATACTATAGCCCGATGTGCCTGCTATTTTATGCGACCAAGATATACTGGCATATTTTAGCATGACCTCTTCATAAGGAATAGAATCATTATTATTTATTGAGTTAGGATATGATGAGGAAACAGATACAATTCGTGCGTCAGTCAATATTAACTCGTAGAATATTTCTAATTGCCCTGCCATATTGGTTCGATAGAAGAAAAACTTTGCCGTTAATTTTTCATTTGATGTCACTGACACGCCGAGTAATGGAGACGACTTATCTATAGGTTTAATGAGTTGTATAGGATGATGCGATATATTCTCTTCTCTCGTTATTGTATGATTTAACCCTAAGACTTGAATTTGATCTTCATGCCCAGACTGATAACGATTACCAATAGAATTAACTGTCGAACACCCAGAAGAAATTAACCCCTGCTGATCACCTTCTAAGGTGAGGTAAATAAGATTTGACATATACATTTCCCTTGTTAGTTTAGATTATTTTTCTCAGGGAGAGCATACTCCACATGATTAGCAAGAGGAAGTTATAAAACCACTCAACCTTGAATTGAAATTAATGTCAGGTTTGCTTTTCTTAAAGAAAATTTAATTTTAATATTTTTTGACTGAATACCATTAAAAACTATAATATTAAATAGCATGAAAATAATTAGACATGGAATAGCCATCATTGATGGCTATTCCAATTTATATCACTCTAATCAGGCATTCAGCACAAATTTCTCGATTGCATAAGCGACGCCGTCTTCCATGTTGGTTTTGGTGACAAACTGGCTGGCTTCTTTCACTTCATCGATGGCATTGCCCATCGCGACGCCGATACCCGCATAGCGAATCATCGCCAAATCGTTCTGCTGGTCGCCCAGCGTCATGACGCTTTCACGTGGAATGCCGAGGTGCTCTGCCAGCATCTTCACGCCTTCACCTTTGTTGACGCGCTTATCCAGAATCTCCAGATAGTATTCGGCGCTCTTCATGATGGTGTAGCGTTCAAAGGCTTCCGGTGGCAGTTGGCTGATAGCGCGATCCAAGATCTCTGGCTCATCAATCATCATCACTTTCGGGAACGTCAGGCTGCGATCCATTTCTTCAACCGCACGATACTTCAACGGCATCCCGGTCAGGTGAGATTCGTGAATGGTGTAAGGGCTGATATCTTTATTGGCGGTATAGACGAAATTGAAGTCCAGCGCATGGAAATGGACGCCCAGTTTGCAGGCCAGCGCTTCGAAGTAGAGATAATCGTCAAAGCTCAGCGCCGTTTGCGCCACACAGTCACCGTTGACCGTACGCTGCACCAGCGCACCGTTATTGGTGATGCAGTAACAGCCTTCCTGCTGCAAATCCAGTTCCATCAGGTAGCGTTCGACGCCGATGTAGGGGCGACCGGTAGCCAGCACGACCTGCACGCCTTTCTCTCTGGCAGCGGCAATCGCGGCTTTTACCGCAGGTGAAATTTGATTTTGGGGCGTCAGCAACGTCCCGTCCATATCAATAGCGATCAGTTTTACAGACATAGTTTTTCCAGCATCAAGTTATCTGTTTTCATGCTAACGCGATTCAGCGATGAAGTCGTTAGTGAAATACAGCAGGGTGACAGGCGTATGACGCGCAACGTAAAAAGCCGTGCGGTTAAGCACGGCTCTATGACCAACGTTTCCTGCAATCGCAGTTATAGTTCGGCGCCGTTGCTGGCGATCACCTTCTTATACCAGTCAAAGCTCTTTTTCTTCGAGCGTTTGAACGTGCCGGTGCCGTCATCGTGTTTATCCACGTGGATGAAACCGTAGCGTTTGTTGTACTGACCCGTAGTGAAGGACACACAATCGATGCAGCCCCACGGGGTATAACCCATCAGCTCCACGCCGTCTTCGACGACGGCCTTCTTCATCTGATCGATATGCGCTTTGAGGTATTCAATGCGGTAATCATCGTTAATGCTGCCGTCGGCTTCCACTTTGTCTACCGCGCCAAAGCCGTTTTCGACGATGAACATCGGTTTCTGATAACGCTCGTAGAAACTGTTCAGCGTATAGCGCAGGCCAACCGGGTCAATCTGCCAGCCCCATTCCGATGCCTTCACGTGCGGGTTTTTCACGCCGCCGTCAAAGCCCGTGATCGCATCTTCTTTTTTCTGGCCTTTCGCCGACAGTTGCACCGCGCTGCTCATGTAGTAGCTGAAGCCCAGATAGTCCGTGCAGCCTTCGCGCAGCGTCTGTTCATCTTCCGGCTGCATATCAATCTGATAGCCTTTGCGCGCCCACTCTTTCAGGATGTAAGACGGGTAGTAACCGCGCAGCTGCACGTCACCGAACAGGTGACGTTCACGCATCGCTTCCTGTGCAAACATCACGTCATCCGGATGACACGACCACGGATAGATTGGCACCAGCGCCAGCATGCAGCCAATTTTGAAATTCGGGTTAATTTCATGACCCAGTTTCACCACTTTCGCACTGGCAACAAACTGGTGGTGCAGCGTTTGGTACATCGCCTGCTCTGGCTTGTCGTGATCGGTAAAAATCACGCCGGAACAGCAGTAGCCAAACAGCGGATACTGCCAGTTGCGCTGGTTGTTGATCTCATTGAAGGTCATCCAGTATTTCACTTTGGACTGGTAACGCTTCATGACTACTTCGCTGTAGCGAACAAAGAAATCCACCACTTTACGGTTCAGCCAGCCGCCGTATTGCTTAACCAGATGATGCGGCATTTCAAAGTGAGACAGCGTAATCACTGGCTCGATATTGTATTTCAGCAGCTCATCAAACAGGTCGTCATAGAATTGCAGGCCTGCTTCATTCGGCTCCAGCTCATCGCCATTGGGGAAAATACGCGTCCAGGCAATCGAGGTGCGGAAACATTTGAAGCCCATTTCGGCGAACAGGGCAATATCCTGCTTATAGTGGGAGTAGAACTCCACCGCCTGATGGTTTGGATAACTGACACCAGGCTGTACGCCATCGGTAATCACACGGTCAACGCCGTGGGCACCGCCGGACAGGACATCACAAATGCTGACGCCTTTGCCGCCTTGATCCCAACCACCTTCAACTTGATGCGCCGCTACCGCGCCGCCCCACAGAAAGTCTTTCGGTAATTGTTGAACAGACATGTTATTTCCTTCTCATTTCAGGTTTGCATACTATTAATTGATAAGCTGTTTAAGAGTGGAGATTTCCCGATGCAGTTGAATCAGCTCCTCCACCAGTTCACGGCATAGCATCGCGTTCATCAGGTGATCCTGCGCGTGAACCAGAATCAGGTTGACCGGGATTTTCCCGCTGCCCTCATCGGCACCAATCAAGGCCGTCTGAATTTGGTGGGCTTTGCGCGCCGCAACGGAAGCGGTGTTCAGCAGTTCCTCAGCCTTGTCCCAGTCATATTTTCTGGCGGCGCTCAGTGCCTCCATTGAGCTGGAACGCGCCTCTCCCGCATAGATAATCAGTTCCATTACTGTCGTTTCATCGAGCATCACTTACTGCCTCCTCTGCTGTCCCCACTTCTTGTGCGACCAGCTGACGTTCATACATTTTGAAGAAGGGGTAATAGATTAAGGACGAGACGACAATCAGTACCCCCACCAGCACCACCGCACGCCAATCCCACCCCGTAGACCAGGCGGCGCCAATCGGGCCCGGCGTTGTCCAGGGCGCAAGGGAAATGACGCGGTGCACCAAATCGGTTTTTAACGCGATATAGGCGAGGGTGGCGTTCACCAGCGGCGCGGTAATAAACGGGATGAACAGCAGCGGGTTCATCACGACAGGCGAACCAAAAATCACCGGTTCGTTGATGTTGAACATGCTCGGCACCACGGCCAGCTTGCCGATGGAGCGCAGGTGAGCAGAACGGCTGCGCAGATAGAGGAAGACAAGCCCCATGGTCGCGCCCGAGCCGCCCACCGTAATGAAGAACTGCCAGAAGGGTTCAATAAAGATTTTGGTGATCGGTGCGCCCACGTTAAACGCTTCCTGATTGATCCCTAAGTTGGTCAGCCAGAACGCCTGCAAAATGCCGCCGACGATAACCGCGCCGTGAATCCCGGCAAACCACAGCAGGTGGCAGAGCAGCACCGCGATCAGGATGGCGGGGAGCGAGTCGGATGCCGAGATAATCGGCGCGAAGACGGCCATGATCGCCTGCGGCAACAGCATGCCGAACTGGCTTTGCATAAACAGGCTAAGTGGGAAAAGCGTCAGGAAGATGGCAAGGATTGGGATCAACAGATCGAAAGACTGGCGAATTTTCGGCGGCACCTGTTCAGGCAGACGGATACCAATATTGCGCTTCTGCAAAAAATGCATCAGCTCCGTCGAATAGATCGCCACGATAATCGCGGTGAAAATCCCTTCGCCGCCCAGCGACCCAACCGGCAGGCTTTTGTCGATTTGCGGAGCCGCCACCACCATGAACGACATCAGCGACAGACTCGCCGCCATAAAACCGTTCATTTTATAGCTCTGCGCCAGGTTATAAGCGATGGCGCTGGTGATATACACTGCCATAATGCCCATCGTCATGTTATAGGGCATCATGATTTGTTCGCCGTGGCGTTCCACCATCCCCAGCCACCACTGCGCAAAAGCCCATTCACTATTCGGGCTAAAAGGTGGATGAGCGAATAACATCATAAAAGAGCCGACAATTAAAAACGGCATAGAGGCAATGAAGCCATCTTTAATTGCTACAACATGACGCTGGCTAGAGAGTTTTGCCGCAATTGGGCTAATACGGTTTTCGATAACGCTGAATAATGACTCGCTTAATTTACTCATTATTCCTCCCGTTATACTAATTGATCATCGCCAGGGCATCATTGAGGACTTTTTCCCCATTCATCATGCCGTAATCAACCATATTAATGACCGCAATCGGCTTCGCTTTTTCGTCAGCTATCACCTTGAATTCAGGTAGTTTATACTTAATCTGCGGCCCTAAAAGGCAGCAATCATATTCATCAATCAGCTCATTAAACTCTTCAAAACCCACGGCTTTTATCTCAACAGCGATCGCATTTTTCTCGGCGACCTTTTCCATCCGCTGTACCAGCATGCTGGTAGACATTCCTGCTGCGCAACAGAGTAAAATCTTATTCATACTGCACCTCACCGTCCGTTTTTTTATTATTCAAGCAAGACACAAAATAATATGCAACCGGTTTCATATTGTTTTTACTATTTTTTGAAGGCGATCATAAATAGCGCAATCGGGGAATATTTTTATCCCTACACTTGTTATTGGTGATAAAAAAGGAGGATTTTTCCCTATAATGACGACATCAGGCAGTACAGGAGAACGGGAAAGTACGATGGTAACCATGCTCGATGTAGCGAAAAAAGCCGGTGTGTCCAAAGCCACCGTATCACGCGTGCTGACAGGGAATAACTACGTCAGTAAAACCACGCGGGATCGGGTATTCCAGGCGATTGAAGAGATCGGCTACCGGCCCAACCTGCTGGCGCGCCAGCTCGCCACGAGCAAATCGCAAATTATTGGTTTGGTTGTGACCAACACGCTGTACAGCGGCCCCTATTTCAGCGAATTGCTGTTCCAAACGGCAACCATGACGGAGAAATACGGGCGACAGCTCATCATGGCGGATGGCAAGCACAGCGCAGAAGAAGAGCGCGAAGCGATCCAGTTCCTGCTCGATTTACGCTGCGATGCCGTCATTATCTATCCGCGTTTTCTCTCTACGAATGAACTGGAAGAGATTATCGAACAGCACGATCAGCCGATCATGGTCGTGAACCGCACACTGCATCAACACGGCGATAATGGCATCTGCGCCAATCACCGACAGCACTGCCATGATGCCGTCAATTACCTGATTGCACAGGGCCACCGTGATATCGCTTTTGTCTGCGGAGCGGCGAACTCTCCTACTGGTACAAGCCGACTGACGGGCTATCGGCAAGCGCTGGAGGAAAACGGGATTCCCTATAATGACGGGCTGGTTGCGCCAGGTGACTGGACCCATGACAGCGGCTATACGGCAGCACAAATCCTGCTTCAGCGGTCTGCCACCTTTAGTGCCCTCGTCGCCAGCAATGATGATATGGCGATTGGCGCAGCCAAAGCGCTACGCGAACACGGCCTCGCAATTCCGCAGGATGTCTCGCTGTTGGGGTTCGATGATTTACCCATGGCATCATGGTTCTACCCACCCCTGACTACCGTGCATGTGCCCGTCGCCGAGATGATCAGCTATACCCTTGAGAAACTGCTGTGTCGACTGGAGGGTGAAACTGTCGCATCTGCGCCAGTCTTCAAGGGCGAATTGATTATCCGCGATTCCGTCAGCAAAGGCCCTGCCGCCTAATCCTCACTCACACGGTGAGGCACACTGCCTCACTGTTCTGTCCGTTCACAGCGATACCAATTTATACCCCTCGCTGATTTGTGACATTTTCGTGAACAGCCTAAAGAGATATTGTTTCTCGCCGATAATTTATTTGTGACTTACATCACAAATAATGACGAGTCGCGCAAGGGAATGACCCAAAAACAGAAAGGAAGACAATCGATTGATTCTTTTTATAAAAAAAGTACCTATAGACCCTAAATAATTCGAGTTGCAGGCAGGCGGCAAGCGAGGGAATCCCGATGAGCTTACTTGAGTAAGTGATTCGGGTGAGCAAGCGCAGCCAACGCACATGCAGCTTGAAGTATGACGGGTATAGGCGCTTATATCCCAGGGGATATTACGCATATGTCTACAACACTGTTACCGGTTAACCACAGCAATCCATCCATTCACACCTCGCCAACAGCGTCAAAAAGAAAGCTCAGCACACGGATGCTGATGCTCCTGGCGGGCGTCACCACTATCGCACTCGGTTTTATTCTCACTATTGGCCTGCTGATTTGGCAATCTGGCCAGCAGCAAAAAACCATCGCACAGCAGTATCTTGAGCAAACGGCGTATACCAACAGCTATCTTATTCAGCAAAAGCTGGATGTCGCGTTACATGCGGCGCGCAATCTGGTGCAGAGCGTTGTCAGCCTGCAAGAAGCAGGCAACGCCGATCGAAAAACCGCTGAGACGCTGCTGAAGAATGCGCTGAAGAGCCATCCTGATTTCCTTTCGATGTCGCTGGCGTGGGAACCTGATGCGTTTGACGGCAAAGATCGGGAGTACGCTGGCCAACCCGATCAGGATCCTCAAGGTCGCTTCGTCCGCTACGTTGACCGCAATACCATAGGCAACGTTGCTCTGCATACTCTGTTGGATTATGAAACACCCGGCAGCGGCGACTACTATCTGCTGCCGAAGAAACTCCAGAAAGAGGTGATTCTGGAGCCGTATAGCTACCCTTACAACGGCGTCGATGTCCTGCTGACGTCCATTGCCGTGCCCATCATTATCAACAACAAATTTTACGGCTCCGTCACCGCGGACTTTTCGCTGGATACGCTGCAACAGCTCACCAACAACATCAAGCCCTATGAAGGCACGGGCTACGCTCAGTTGCTGTCCCACACCGGTGCCTACATTTCTCATCCTGACAAAGCCCGGATAACCAAGAAAATTGAAAACGACCCAACGCTGCTTGAGCATGTCACCACAGGTCAGTCTTATCAGATCGAACGTGACAATGCCGTGCTGAACACGCCGGCGTTTAACGTGTATGTGCCAGTCACCATCGGCAATACCGGTACGCCCTGGATGCTCGGCCTGTCCGCCTCCGTCAATGTGGTGATGGCGGAAACGGTGCAGCAGCGCAACGTGGGCCTGCTGCTTATGATACTGAGCATCGTGGTGGTTTCCGGTGTGCTGGGCATCATCTTTAACCGCAAGGTCGTGCGCCCTATCGGTGGTGAACCCACTCAGGCCGCGCAGATCGCTCTGTCCGTGGCACAAGGGGATTTAACACAGACCATCCCTGTGCTACCGAAGGACGACAGCAGTATTTTTTACGCCATGAACGCCATGCAGACGCAGTTGAGAGATATCGCCGAACAGCTAATTAGCACCAGCGAATCTGTCAGCCACGGTGCGACGGAAATTGCAGCAGGCAACACCGATCTGGCTTCCCGCACCGAGCAGCAGGCGGCAGCTCTGGAAGAAACCGCTGCCAGCATGGAACAGATTACGGCAACGGTGAAACAGAATGCGGATAATGCCCATAACGCCACAACGCTGGCGCAGAATGCCGCGCAGATCGCTCAGAAAGGTGACAAGATAGTCGGTCAGGTTGTCCACATTATGAGTGAGATCGACGACAGTTCGAAGAAGATTGCCGACATTACCAGCATCATCAACGGTATCGCGTTCCAGACCAATATTCTGGCACTCAACGCGGCGGTGGAAGCCGCCAGAGCGGGCGAACAAGGGCGCGGTTTTGCCGTTGTTGCCAACGAGGTGCGTAACCTCGCGCAGCGTAGCGCCAGTGCCGTAAAAGACATCACCGCGCTGATTACGGAGTCCGCCAGCCGTGTCGATAGCGGCGTCACGCTGGTTCAGAACGCCGGTGAGACCATGCAGGAAATGCTGAGTGCCGTCACGTCGGTAAAAGACATCATGGACGAGATTGTCTCAGCATCGGATGAACAATCGCGCGGAATCAGCCAGGTGACGCAGGCAGTTCACGAGATGGACGGCGTCACCCAGCAGAATGCTGCACTGGTACAGGAAGCCACGGCAGCCGCCGCGTCGCTGGAAGAGCAAGCCAGACAGCTCGCGCAAACGGTGCTGGTATTTAAGCTCTCGTAATCACCATTCTTCATCAACTCCCCCGCACGGGCCGGAAACGGCCCGTGCGTTATTCCCAGCGTGGACAGCAATCCTCAAACGAATGCGACGTTGGCTTCAGTTCTGGGCTGTTTTTCTCATCGAAATTCCCAATCGTCAGCGCAATGGTCGGCTCATCATCAATCGCCCCCAGCGTGCTGCCGCAGTGCGGACAAAAAGCCCGGCTGGAATAGTCGGACGAACGATAGTGCGCAGGCTCTCCGCCTTCGCCAATCCATTCCACCGCAGCTCGGGGAAACTCAACCCACAGTAGCGTTGGCGCACCGGAATGCTGCTGACAGTAGGTACAAGAACAGGCATGCGGATTGCCCGGTTCACCCGTCGCCCTGAATCGAATCTGACCACACAAACACCCACCCAAATACGATTTGATCGTCATGTCGCCCTCTCCCCATTCTGCCGCAAAGGCGGGTATCAATATTCGCCATAGATGATATAAATAATATGCTAACCTTATGATCCATTTGCCAGGGAGTGACGCCCTGTTCCTGCGCCAGCTCTCACGATAATAAAATCTACAGACCTGTAAGCTGCAAAAACAACATGAAATTCATAAAACTACCGCTATTGGCGCAAATCTCATCAGCGCATCTGGTGAGTCATTTCCATATGATGGTGCTGCCCGCGCTCATTCCGCTGCTGTCAGCCCAGCGTGATATCAGCTTCGTCGAGCTCGGGTTTGCGCTCAGCGTATTCAATATTGTCTCCGCCTGCGTACAGACGCCGATTGGTTTTATGGTGGACCGCATCGGCGCACGCCGCACGTTAACCGCCGGGATCACGCTCGGGAGCCTCTGTTTTCTCTCGCTCGGTTTTTCAGGCAGCTACGTTTGGCTGGTCGCCGCGATGGGGCTCGCAGGGGTAGCGAACGCGGTTTATCATCCGGCGGATTACGCCTTGTTGTCGCGTGGGATTGATGAGAAACGCATGGGCCGCGCGTTCTCGGTGCATACGTTTTCCGGCTTTCTGGGCACCGCGATTGCGCCCGGTATTTTGCTGTCCGTTGCCGCCTTTTCCGGCATCAGTAGCGCATTCATCGTTTCCGGCGTCCTCGGCTTGCTGACGATACCGCTGCTTCTGACGGATCGCGATGAGCCCATCCGAGTGAAACCTGCGGCAGCAACAGATACCCAGCCGAGCAAATCGCGCGCGCCCGTTTTCACACTGCCGATTCTGGCGCTGCTGATTTTGTTCCTGTTGCTGAATTTAAGTACGGGCTCGATTCAGAACTTCTCGGTGACAGCGTTAGTCACGGGCTACGATTTGTCGCTGTCACAGGCTAACGTAGCGCTGACCGCGTTCCTGTTCGCCAGCGCCTTTGGCGTATTGGCTGGCGGCTCACTGGCGGATAAAACCAAGCGCCACGGGCTGGTGGCGACGGCGGCACTGGCTGTCACCGCTGTGCTGGTCAGTATCGTTGCCATGTATTCCTTACCCACCGTTGTGCTCGTGCCGTTGCTGGCCGCCGCGGGCTTCCTCTCCGGCATGATTGCCCCTTCCCGGGATATGTTGGTGCGCGCTGCCTCACCACCGGGCGCGGAAGGACGAGTGTTTGGGATTGTCTCCACTGGCTTCAACATTGGCGGTGCCGCAGGACCGGTGCTGTTCGGCTGGCTGCTGGATCACGGCCATCCTCACGCCATTTTCTGGTCTGCCGTTATCTTTATGCTCATCACGTCTTTCATCACGCTGCTACAAGAAATGCGCAGCGCCAAACGACGTGCGCTGGCCTGATGAAAAGATATAAAAAAACGTAGGGAACGTTTTTCAACGTCGCTTGCGACGGCCCAAAGGGTGGCGGGCAGGAAGCTCGCCATAAAAAAAGCCAGCTCCGCAGGGAGCTGGCTTAGATAACGATAACAACGTAGACCGAATCAGATATCGATATTCATCGCTTTCAGGGCGTTCTCTTCGATAAACGCACGACGTGGCTCAACGGCATCACCCATCAGCGTTGTGAACAACTCATCAGCAGCAATCGCGTCTTTAACTGTCACGCGCAGCATGCGGCGGCTGGTCGGATCCATCGTGGTTTCCCACAGCTGATCCGGGTTCATTTCACCCAGACCTTTATAACGCTGTACGGTCAGGCCACGGCGGGATTCTTTCACCAGCCACTCCAGCGCCTGTTCAAAACTGGCAACGGGCTGGCGACGCTCACCACGTTCGATGTACGCATCTTCTTCAATCAGGCCACGCAGTTTGTCGCCCAGCTGATTCAATTTGCGGTATTCGCTGCCCGCAACGAAGCCTGCACCCAGCGGATAATCGGTGTCCACACCGTGCGTACGCACGCGCAGCGCCGGTTCAAATACGCCGCGTTCTTCATCATGGTGAATGACAAAGCTGTATGTGCTGCCGTGCAATTCGTTTTCGTTCAGGCTGCTAACCAGCGATTCCGCCCACGCCTGTACTTTTTCACGCTCGCCCAAATCGGCTTCAGCCAACGTTGGTTGATAAATCAAGCGGTTCAAGAACGCACGTGGGAAGCGACGCTCCATACGGCCAATCATCTTCTGTACGGCGTAATGTTCAGAAACCAGTTTCTCCAGCGGTTCACCCGCCAGCGCAGGAGCCTGTGCATTGGTGTGCAGCGTCGCGCCGTCCAGTGCCAGCATGATCTGGTACTGATCCATCGCTTCGTCATCTTTAATGTACTGTTCCTGCTTGCCTTTTTTCACCTTGTACAGCGGCGGCTGAGCAATATACACATGACCACGCTCAACAATTTCAGGCAGTTGACGATAGAAGAAGGTCAACAGCAGAGTACGAATGTGCGAACCATCCACGTCAGCATCGGTCATGATGATGATGTTGTGGTAGCGCAGTTTATCCGGGTTGTATTCATCACGGCCAATGCCGCAGCCCAGCGCGGTGATCAGCGTCGCGACTTCCTGTGAGGAAAGCATCTTGTCAAAGCGGGCTTTCTCAACGTTCAGGATTTTACCCTTCAGCGGCAGAATCGCCTGGTTCTTACGGTTACGCCCCTGCTTGGCAGAGCCGCCCGCTGAGTCCCCTTCCACCAGGTATAGTTCAGACAGCGCGGGGTCACGTTCCTGACAGTCCGCCAGTTTGCCCGGCAGGCCAGCCAGATCGAGCGCACCTTTACGACGCGTCATATCCCGCGCTTTACGCGCCGCTTCACGGGCACGGGCAGCATCAATAATTTTACCGACCACGATTTTGGCGTCTGACGGGTTTTCCATCAGATAATCCACCAGCTTCTCGTTCATCAGCGATTCAACCGCAGTTTTCACTTCGGAAGAAACCAGCTTGTCTTTGGTCTGCGAGGAGAATTTCGGATCCGGCACTTTCACGGAAACGACGGCAATCAGCCCTTCACGCGCATCGTCACCGGTGGCGCTAACTTTGGCTTTCTTGCTGTAGCCTTCTTTATCCATGTAGGTATTCAGCGTACGGGTCATCGCGGCACGGAAACCGGCCAGGTGCGTACCACCGTCGCGCTGTGGAATGTTGTTGGTAAAGCAGTAAATGTTTTCCTGGAAACCATCGTTCCACTGCAATGCCACTTCCACGCCGATGTCATCTTTCACCGTCGAGAAATAAAACACGTTCGGGTGAATTGGCGTCTTGTTACGGTTCAGGTAATCAACAAACGCCTTGATGCCGCCGTCATAATGGTAATGATCGGCTTTATCTTTCTCACGCTCGTCGATCAAGCGGATGGAGACACCGGAGTTCAGGAACGACAGCTCACGCAGGCGCTTAGCCAGGATTTCATACTCGAACTCCACCACATTGGTGAACGTCTCATGGCTCGGCCAGAAACGCACCGTCGTACCGGTTCTGTTGGTTTCACCCGTAACAGCCAGCGGTGCCTGTGCCACGCCGTGTTTATAGGTTTGTTCGTGAAGTTTCCCGTCGCGGTGAATAACCAGTTTCAGTTTTTCTGACAGGGCGTTAACCACTGAAACCCCTACGCCGTGCAGGCCGCCGGAGACTTTATACGAGTTATCATCGAACTTACCGCCCGCGTGCAGCACGGTCATGATGACTTCAGCCGCGGAGATACCTTCTTCTTCGTGAATACCGGTCGGAATACCACGGCCATCATCCTGCACCGATACTGAGTTATCAGCATGGATGGTGATGATAATGTCTTTACAATAGCCAGCGAGTGCTTCGTCGATAGCGTTGTCCACAACCTCGAATACCATGTGATGCAGGCCGGTACCGTCGTCCGTATCGCCGATATACATACCTGGGCGTTTACGTACCGCATCCAGCCCTTTCAATACCTTGATACTTGAGGAGTCATAAGAATTCGACATCAACGTTTCTCGCTCATTTTAGTCCTGTGATTGAACCGTTATTTTACCCTGTTCTACGCGGAACATCTTGCCCTTTTCACCAACCATGTCCTCTATCTGTTCAGCGCTGACTGCGCTGACAAAAACCTGTGCATGGGTGGCTTTTAACCGTTCGGCTAGCAAACGGCGGCGGGTACTATCCAGTTCGGAAGCAAAATCATCGATCAGATACAGACAGCGCAGTCCGTTCTGACGGGTGAGAAATTCACCCTGAGCCAGCCTCAGCGCACACATCAGCAGCTTTAGCTGACCCCGGGACAGCATATCCTCAACCGCCACGCCGCTGGCGCGGATGCGGAAGTCGGCTTTATGCGGCCCCAGCGCCGTATAACCTAACATACGGTCGCGTTCGAACTGCCGTTCCAGCAGTTCTGCATACTCACTTTCTTTATCCCAGCCGCGCTGGAAAGAGAAACTGAGAGAAAATTCAGGCAAAAATTGCGTACAGGTCGTGGCGATATCATTGGCAATCGCCGCGCTGTATTGCGCACGCCATTCGCTGATACGTTCCGCCAGCGGCACCAGTTCCTGATCCCAGGCTCTAAGCTGCCCATAGTGACTCACCTGACGCAGCGCCGCATTACGCTGGCGCAACAAACGCTTCATGTTGCTCCAGGCCGCGAAAAAGCCGGGTTCATTATGGAAACAGCCCCAGTCGAGAAAGGCGCGACGAAATTTCGGGCCGCCGTTGAGCAGGGTAAATCCTTCCGGGGTGATCAGCTGTATCGGTAGCAGTTGCGCCAGTTCAGCGACTTTATGGCCGTCGCTGCCGTCAATCCGTACCTTGCTGTCGCCCTGACGGTTTTTGCTTAACCCAACGGATCGCTCCGTTTCCGTACCATCAATACGACCATGCAGTACAAATTCTGGCTGATCGTGACGAATCACGCGCCCCGCCTGGATGCTACGAAACGCCCGCCCGTGCCCTAGCGTATAAATCGCTTCCAGCACGCTGGTTTTACCGCTGCCGTTGGCACCCACTAAAAAATTAAAGCCGGGAACCAGCGCCAGATCGGCCGCCTCGATGTTACGGAAATCTTTGATGAGAAGACGAGTAAGAGCCATGTTGCAGTTATCTTAATGATGAAAGGGCAAGTAAACTTGCCCGATAATTCTACAACCGCATTGGCATGACGACATAGGCCGCCGCCCGGCTGGCGCTATCTTCGATCTGCACGCTGGAAACGGAATCGGTCAGCAGTAAACGCACCCCTTCGCACTTCAGCGCGTTCAGCACATCCAGCACGTAGCTAACGTTAAAGCCAATTTCCATCTCGGTGCCGTCGTACTGCACATCCAGAATTTCTTCCGCTTCTTCCTGCTCTGGGTTGTTAGCAGTAATTTTGAGCTGATTCTGAATCAGATGCAGACGCACACCGCGGAATTTTTCATTCGATAAAATCGCCGCACGGGAAAAGGCCTGCTTGAGCAGATCGCAGCTGGCTTCCAGCGTTTTATCCGGGTTCTTCGGCAATACGACGGCGATAATCCGGGAAGCGACCATCAACCAGCTTTGAGGTGAAAATGAAATCGCCGACATGCGCGCGAATGTTGTTGCTGCCGATTTGCAGCTGCAGCGGCGTATCACCGCCATCTAACAAACGCACCAGTTCCATCACGCCTTTACGCGGCACGATCACCGAATGTGACGGTAAAGATTGTCCAACCGGCATAGAGCAAACCGCCAAACGGTGACCATCGGTCGCGACCGTGCGCAGCTCTTCGCCTTCGGTTTCAAACAGCATACCGTTGAGGTAGTAGCGGACATCCTGATGCGCCATCGAAAACTGCGTCGCTTCGATCAAACGCTTCATCGTCGCCTGCGGCAGAGAGAATTCAACCTCGCTCTGCCAGTCGTCCAGATTAGGGAAATCCGCTGCGGGCAGCGTGGACAGCGAGAAACGGCTGCGGCCAGAGCGCACCAGCATGCGATCGCCATCCAGCATAATCGTGATTTCCGCGCCTTCCGGCAGACCCCGGCAAATATCAAACAGTTTGCGGGCAGGGACGGTCGTGGCACCCGGCTCATGCGGCTGCGTCAGCGCAACCTTCGCTACCATTTCCATTTCCAGATCGGTACCAGTCAGCGACAGAGCGCCTTCCGTCACCTGAATCAGCAGGTTGCCCAGAATCGGTAAAGTCGGTCGGCCGCCCAGCGGGCTGCTGACCTGTTGTAATGGCTTTAACAGACGTTCGCGTTCAACAATAAATTTCATAGTGTTATGACGATAGTGTTCTGATTAAATTGGAAAAATCTTCTTTGATGTCGTGGCTTTCTTCACGCAACTGCTCAATCTTGCGGCAGGCATGCAACACCGTCGTATGGTCACGCCCGCCAAAGGCATCGCCGATTTCCGGCAGGCTGTGATTCGTCAGTTCTTTCGCCAACGCCATCGCCATCTGGCGCGGACGCGCCACCGAGCGGGAACGACGTTTAGACAGCAGGTCGGCTACCTTGATTTTATAGTATTCCGCCACGGTCTTTTGAATATTGTCGATAGTAACCAGTTTTTCCTGCAACGCCAGCAGATCGCGCAGCGCCTCACGCACAAAATCAATGGTGATCGATCGGCCGGTAAAATTGGCATTCGCGATAACGCGGTTCAGTGCGCCTTCCAGCTCACGCACGTTAGAACGCAGGCGTTTGGCAATAAAGAACGCCACTTCACCAGGCAGACGGATGTCGTTTTCATCCGCTTTCTTCATCAGAATCGCCACGCGGGTTTCCAGCTCTGGCGGTTCAATCGCGACCGTTAATCCCCAACCAAAGCGGGATTTCAGGCGATCTTCCACGCCGTTGATCTCTTTCGGGTAGCGGTCAGACGTCAGGATGATTTGCTGGTTGCCTTCCAGCAATGCATTAAAGGTATGAAAGAACTCTTCCTGCGAACGCTCTTTATTAGCAAAGAATTGGATATCATCGATCAGCAGCGCATCAACAGAGCGGTAGTAGCGTTTGAATTCCTCAATCGCATTGTTCTGCAACGCTTTAACCATATCCTGCACGAAACGCTCGGAGTGCATGTAAACCACTTTCGCATTGGGTTTGCGGGCAATGATGCCATTCCCCACCGCGTGCAATAAGTGTGTTTTACCCAAGCCAGTGCCGCCATACAGAAACAGCGGGTTATACGCGCCGCCGGGGTTATCAGCCACCTGACGCGCCGCTGCACGGGCTAACTGGTTCGATTTACCTTCAACGAAGTTATCAAACGTATGCTTGGGGTTCACATTCGAACGGTAAGTATGCTCTGCCTGTACAGGCGAGTTATCCCAGCTTGGCCGTACCGGTGCCGAACGCACCGGCTGTTGCCGCGCAACGCTGACAGGATTGTGGTGCGACTGCGCAGGCTGGCTGACGGCCTGAACCAACGGTTTGCTCCCCACCTCGAAACGCAGTAAAGGGGCATCCATCCCGCAGAAATCATTCAGCAGGACATTGATATTATTTAAGTATTTATCACGAACCCAATCCAGCACAAAGCGATTGGGGGCGTAGAGCGCCAGAGTGTTATCACTCAGCTCCGCCTGCAACGGGCGTATCCACATACTGAATTCTGTGGCAGGTAACTCATCCTGCAAACGGGCAAGACACTGCTGCCAAAGCGAAAGTGACACGGCGGACTCCACTCGAACAAGAACGATCAAAAAGAAAAGAATAAGACGTTAATTATGTGACTCATGATTTTTTGGCGCCTGCGTCATCCACGATTGTTTGATTGATTGCTTCATTCACAATACAGACAGCAGACACACCACGTAGCGCGGCGGTTTACTCCGACGATCCCGTCAAAAGGATCGCTAACGGAACCGCGGATCATAACCTAATCCGCCGAAGAGATCTTCCCCTTCTGCACAGTTTCGATCCTTTTTATCCACAGGCTATTCTTATCACAACACCCCGCAACACGGCAGAGGGGCGGCTAGCACACATTTTATCCGCCCGCGATGAAGCGCCCCCAAGCATACTCTCGGAGGCACGATCGTTACGGTGACATCGATCATGATCTTGTCGGACAGATCGTTGGAGGATCCTTGCGCTTTGCAGCAGAGTCCGTATAATTCCCTGCCCGCGCGTCTACGCCTTTTCTGTGCTCTGGCAGGCAGAAATTCCAAAAATAATCGGAATGGCTGGCGTGTTAAGTGTGATGTTAATTGACTCAGGACTGTACAATTATTACAATCCTGCCTCTTTCCGTTATATAGCTGTGATATGCGATTGAGGCGTCGGTCATTTTTTCACGCCGAACAGCCAAACGCGTTTACTGTGAAGTTATAATTTTCCAAGTTTAGGTAGAAATCGCCATGAAACGCACTTTCCAACCGTCCGTACTGAAGCGTAACCGTAGCCATGGTTTCCGTGCTCGTATGGCCACCAAAAATGGTCGTCAAGTTCTGGCCCGCCGTCGTGCGAAAGGCCGTACTCGTCTGTCTGTTTCTAAGTAATAAAAGCTAACCCACCGAGTGGTTAAGCTAGCATTTCCCAGGGAGTTACGTTTGTTAACTCCCAGTCATTTCACTTTCGTCTTCCAGCAACCGCAACGGGCTGGCACGCCGCACATCACCATTCTCGGCCGCCTGAACTCGCTGGGGCATCCCCGCATCGGTCTTACCGTCGCCAAAAAGCATGTAAAACGTGCTCATGAACGCAATCGGATTAAACGCCTGACGCGCGAAAGCTTTCGCCTGCACCAACATTCATTGCCCTCAATGGACTTTGTGGTGCTAGTGAAAAAAGGGGTGTCTGAACTGGATAACCGTACCCTGACGGAAGCATTGGAAAAACTATGGCGTCGGCATTGTCGTTTGGCTCCCGACTCCTGATCGGGTTGATACGCGGTTATCAACTCGTGATCAGCCCGTTGCTCGGACCGCATTGTCGGTTCCGGCCAACGTGCTCGCAATACGGTATTGAAGCAATACGCAGGTTCGGCATGATAAAAGGCTGTTGGTTGACGCTTAAACGCGTATTAAAATGCCATCCTTTGAACCCTGGTGGTGATGATCCCGTACCGCCAAAAACCGACAATAACAGAGAACATTAACGATGGATTCGCAACGCAATCTTCTTCTCATCGCTCTGCTATTCGTAACCTTTATGCTTTGGCAGGCTTGGGAGACGGATAAAAATCCGCCAGCAACCACGCAGGCCATACAGCAGGCGACGAACGCAGTGACCGGTGACGCTACCAACCAGGGCGTACCAGCCAGCGGTCAAGGCAAACTGATCACGGTGAAAACCGATGTGCTGTCGCTGACAATCAACACGCGTGGCGGTGACATCGAGCAAGCGCATCTGCTGGCTTACCCGGACACATTGGGTTCAGATAAACCTTTCCATCTGCTGGAAACCACATCCGAGTTTGTCTATCAGGCTCAGAGCGGTTTGACTGGCAAAAACGGCCCGGACAACCCGACTAACGGCCCGCGTCCGCTGTTTACCACCACGCAAGATAGCTTCGAACTGGCAGAAGGTCAGAACGAACTGCGCATCCCGATGACGTACACCGGGGCTGACGGCGTAACCTACACCAAAACGTTCGTTCTGAAACGTGGCGACTATGCACTGAACGTTGACTATAGCGTCAACAACACCAGCGCTCAGCCTCTGGAACTCACGTTGTTCGGCCAGTTAAAGCAATCTATCGAATTACCTAAGCACCGCGATACCGGCAGCAGCAACTTTGCACTGCATACTTATCGTGGCGCAGCGTTCTCTTCCAGTGAAGACAAGTACAAAAAGTACAGCTTCAGCGACATGGACGAAAACCTGAATGTCACCACCAACGGTGGCTGGGTGGCGATGCTGCAACAGTACTTCGCAACCGCGTGGATCCCAACGACGGCAGGCGCTAACACCTTCTATACCAGCAAGCTGGGGAACGGTCAGGCCGCTATTGGCTTCAAATCCGCTCCGGTTGTGGTTGCCGCAGGTAGCCAGCAGGATCTGAAGACTACCCTGTGGGTTGGCCCAGAAATTCAGGACAAGATGGCTGCTGTCGCACCGCATCTGGATCTGACTGTAGATTACGGCTGGCTGTGGTTTATTTCTCAGCCGCTGTTTAAGCTGCTGAAATTCCTGCACAGCTTTATCGGCAACTGGGGCTTCTCCATCATTGCCATTACCTTTATCGTGCGCGGTATCATGTACCCGCTGACGAAAGCGCAATACACCTCTATGGCGAAAATGCGCTTGCTGCAGCCTAAACTGCAGGCGATGCGTGAACGTATTGGTGATGACAAACAGCGCATGAGTCAGGAAATGATGGCGCTGTACAAGTCAGAGAAAGTGAACCCGCTGGGCGGCTGCTTCCCGCTGCTGATTCAGATGCCAATCTTCCTGGCACTGTATTACATGCTGATGGGCTCCGTTGAACTGCGTCACGCACCGTTCGCTCTGTGGATTCATGACCTGTCTGCACAAGACCCGTACTACATTCTGCCGATCCTGATGGGCGTGACGATGTTCTTCATCCAGAAGATGTCACCAACCACCGTGACCGACCCAATGCAGCAGAAGATCATGACCTACATGCCGGTCATCTTTACGGTCTTCTTCCTGTGGTTCCCGTCAGGTCTGGTTATGTACTACATCGTCAGCAACCTGGTTACCATTCTCCAGCAGCAGTTGATCTACCGCGGTCTGGAAAAACGTGGCTTGCATAGCCGCGAGAAAAAATAATCCGGTTGATGGCTAACCGATAGAAAGCGTAAGGCGGTCATTGACCGCCTTATTTTTTTAATGGCTGTTTTATCAGTCAACGATACGTAAAATAGCCTGCCAGACAGGCATCAATGCAGAGAGAACATCATGAGTAATACCGACACCATCGTCGCCCAAGCCACGCCACCGGGACGCGGAGGCGTGGGTATTTTACGCATTTCAGGACAGGCGGCCGCAGACGTGGCGCATGCCGTTCTGGGTAAGCTGCCCAAGCCACGCCACGCCGATTATCTGCCGTTCCGTGATGCCAACGGCACCACGCTCGATCAGGGCATCGCCCTCTGGTTTCCTGGCCCGAACTCCTTTACCGGCGAAGACGTGCTGGAACTTCAGGGTCACGGCGGTCCGGTTATTCTTGATTTGCTCCTGCAACGTATCCTGACGCTGTCTAATGTGCGGATTGCGCGTCCTGGCGAGTTCTCTGAACGCGCCTTTCTGAACGACAAACTCGATCTCGCGCAGGCGGAAGCCATCGCCGACCTGATTGACGCTAGCTCGGAACAGGCCGCTCGCTCAGCACTAAACTCTCTGCAAGGCGTATTTTCAACCCGTATAAACCAGTTAGTGGAAGCACTCACTCACCTGCGAATCTACGTCGAAGCTGCCATCGACTTCCCAGATGAAGAGATCGACTTTCTCTCCGATGGCAAAATTGAAGCACAGCTCAATGGCGTGATGGCCGATCTGGATGCTGTCAGAGCCGAAGCGCATCAGGGTAGCCTGCTGCGGGAAGGGATGAAGGTCGTGATTGCGGGTCGTCCTAATGCCGGTAAATCCAGCTTACTCAATGCGTTAGCCGGTCGTGAAGCCGCCATTGTGACGGATATCGCGGGAACCACGCGCGACGTATTACGCGAGCACATCCATATCGACGGTATGCCGCTGCATATCATCGACACCGCCGGGCTGCGCGATGCCAGCGACGAAGTCGAACGCATTGGTATTGAGCGCGCCTGGCAGGAAATCGAACAGGCCGATCGCGTGCTGTTCATGGTAGACGGCACCACCACGCAGGCGACTGAGCCTGAGCAAATCTGGCCAGAATTTATGGCGCGCCTGCCAAAAACGCTACCGATTACCGTAGTACGCAATAAAGCTGACGTGACTGGCGAAACGCTTGGCATCGAAGATGTGAATACTCACTCACTTATCCGACTGTCCGCTCGTACAGGTGAAGGCATCGATACGTTGCGCGACCATCTCAAGCAAAGCATGGGATTCACCAGTAATACAGAAGGCGGCTTCCTGGCACGACGTCGTCATCTGCAAGCACTGGAACTGGCTGCACAGCACTTGATTCAGGGGAAAGAACAGCTGGTGAGCGCCTACGCGGGCGAACTGCTGGCAGAAGAACTGCGGCTGGCGCAGCAGTCCCTGAGTGAAATAACCGGCGAATTCACCTCTGACGACCTGCTAGGCCGTATTTTCTCGAGTTTTTGTATTGGGAAGTGATTCGCCATCCCCGATATTACCCGTCGGGGAAATTACTCCCATCCGCTCATGAGCCGTCTCGATCTGGCCTGCAACCCGGCCAGAATTGCCTCACTGATATGAGTAGGAAAATCCACAGGCAGTTGGCTTCCAACAGTCGTCATGACGGTCTCAACGGTGTGGGCAAACTCCACCAGAATGTTTTCCATCGATTCTCTGGCAAACCCAACGACCTTCGCCGTCTGGAAAAAATGTCGGGGAAAGATCTGCTCAATCGCATATTTCTTGCCTCTTGAGCCAGTTAATCCCATCGCCAGTTTGGCCTCTCTGCGGTCAATTCCCCGTCCGCCCATCGCCGGATACATAGAGAGAATGTCATAGAAAGGCGTGAGTCGATATCGCCCCTCAGATTCAATAAACAGGGAAAAGTTTTTCGCATGACCATCCGTTGCAGCCAATAGCCAAAACAGTACCTGAGCCTGCATAAAGCGATAACGATCTCTTTCTGGATCAACCGAACCCAATAGAAACGACATAATGGCGGAAATACCCGGTCCACCATGATTTTCATATTTCAGTGCGGAAGGAACGTTTAATACCTGACAAAAATCCTCTTGTGGTAGCCGCATAATCCAACTGACATCCGAAGCGTATTTACGATCAAAACGCTCCACCGCCAACGCCTTTATCTTGCCAGCGTTGATCATAAAACAGTGCGGCACTGGCAGCCCAAATGCCTTGGCAATGAGCAAACACAGGTACTCATTTTCAACGCTGTCAGACATATCAATTGAGTAAGAGTGACTCTCGATTTTACCAATCGGTAGCTTGATGATGTGGGTAGTTGGTGTGGCATTGCTAGGCAGGCACCAGTGATCATCCAGATAAAGCAGCGCCGTCTTTTCCTGTGCACCTGCGATAGAAATACGAAAATCGTCTTCTGCGTCAATCATCCCCAGCGGGGCATCGGACAGATATCCGGTCAATATGTTTTCAAGCTGCTGCTCGGATAAGGTTTTGTATTCGATCTTTTTTATATCGTGCACAGGTGTACCCTGCGGCACTAATTGCAACGCCCCGACACTGTCTTGCCCCACTTTAGCCAGCAGATCAAACGGTTGGGTGGAATCCGCGTGATGCCTGGCGACAATCCGTCTTCTGATATCCGGGTTATCCGGCAACAAATTGTCGAAGAAGTTATAAACTTCATCGCCTTGATAGGGCTGATGACGTAGCGGCATAGAAAGCGAAATGGGGCGACTCCCCGGCAATCCGAGCCAGTTCGCATCATAGGTAAAATGATGTGCCCCACTGCCCGTTTTGGTCAGAACTCCCACCCGATAGCCGTTCATGTAAACATCGAGCACAGCCATTACCATTCTTCCTTCCAGGCTGATGCAACAGAGGCTTCGTTATTGGTGTTGTCCGCATTCCTGGGCGTAACAGTAAGTTCTAAATTCAATGCCGACAGGATTTTAAAGAAGGTTTCCAGCTTAGTGGAATCAGGATGTTGCTCGAAACTGGATACCGTATCCTGGCGAATACCCACTTTACTGGCCACTTTCCCTTGTGAAAGCTTCTGCGTGATACGGACATCTTTCAGATAGCTGCTAAGCTGCTTGCTGTTGGTGATCTTCATCATCTTATCCTACCGGTTATAGGCGGTAGAATAAATATTACACGCTTTAGCAGGTAAAACAAGAATGACACGCTATAGCCGTTAATTATGTATTTACCGGCTAAAGCGTGTAAGCAGAACAGTGGGAAACACACCTTGTGACGGGTATATAAGCAAACCACGAGCCTAGGTTAAAACGATCCCATGGACCGCTCGCCCTGTTTGTTTATGTTCGTGTAGCCCCGGAAATACCAAGGGCTACACGGTGTATAGCGGGGTGAGATTGTTGGCACTAACGCTTTCTCACCCTCGATGGTATTTACCGCAAGCTTGTTTTGAAAAATTGCTCAAACTTATCAAACGGTATTTTTCCTGCCTGATTGTCGTACAGGTCCACATGATTGGCGCCCGGTATCACTACCAGTTCTTTACGCTTGCTGCCGATTAATTTGTAGGCATCTTCAGCAAAATAGCGCGAGTGAGCTTGTTCACCGGTGACGACCAATGTCGGGATAGTAATTTCGCTCGCATAGCTCAGGAGCGGCATATTCATAAACGACAGCGGCATCGTCGCATTCCAGGCGCCTGTCGAGTTGACAGAACGTTCATGGAAGCCACGAGGTAATCGGTAGTAGTCAAAAAACTCTTTCAGTACTGGATGTGGGTTTTCTGGCAACGCTTCGGGCAATATACGGTTACCAGCAGTGACTTTCCCGTCTTTATCCACAGAGATATCGTGACCGCCCGGAGCAAAAGTACCACTTTCAGCATCTTTCCAGCGCTGGTTGTTGAGGTATTGCAATACCGCTCGGCGATCGGCGGTCGTATAGCGATCCTTGCCGTCACCCACACCATGACCCATCGCACGGCTCATGTCGTACATCACGCTGGTGGCAACGGCTTTCACCCGCGTATCGGCTGCCGCCGCATTTAACGCCATGCCGCCCCAGCCGCAGATGCCCAGTAAGCCAATCCGGTTGCGATCGACCTCTTTTTGCAGGCCAAGGAAATCAACGGCTGCACTGAAATCTTCGGTGTTGATGTCAGGCGAGGCAACGTTACGTGGTTGGCCGCCGCTTTCACCGGTATAGGAGGGATCAAACGCCAACGTGATAAAACCTTGCTCGGCCAGCGTTTGCGCATATAAGCCGCTTGATTGCTCTTTCACTGCGCCAAAAGGCCCACTCACAGCGATGGCGGCCAGTTTACGATCGCCCCGATTTTTCGGGATATAAAGATCGCCCACCAGGGTAATACCGTAACGGTTCTGAAAGGTAACTTTACGGTGGTCGACGTTATTGCTTTGAGCAAACGTCTTATCCCATTGCGTCACCATGGAAACGGGCTGATTAGGATTGGCGTCTTGTGCATACGTCATAGTGGAAACTCCAGTTAACGCGACACTCAGTAACAAAGCAGACGCGATGGCTGTCAGCTTCTTAGGAAGGACATTCATGATAAATTTCCTTTAAAAACAGAGTATTGATTCGTGGTTGTTTGGTATGGGTTTGGTGGTTTTGTGACCCATGAGATTTATTTTAGTTAGAACAACCGGTGATGATTAGACGCTTAAATTAGATAACATTAATGTTCATATGTTATAAATATTTGTAGTGAATCGCTCAAAAGCGAGACAATTCCAGTCTGAACGTATGGGTGTGGATGAACATGACAGGCCGAGAAAACTACAACGATCTCTACGTGTTTATGCTGGTTGCGCGTGAAGGCAGCTTTACCAAAGCAGCAAGCCTGCTTGGTTTGGCTCAGTCTGGTGTCAGCCGCACAATACGCAATCTGGAAAATCGTCTGGGCGTGCAGCTCCTGACGCGGACCACCCGCAAGCTATCGCTGACGCAAGCGGGTGAGCAACTTTACCGAACCACGGTGACCAGTTTCCAATCACTGGATATCGGCCTGACTACGCTTGCTCATTTCCGTGATACTCCTTCAGGCACCGTACGGATTAACGCCAGCCAGCACGCGATTGATAAGGTGCTGCTGCCCAAGCTGGCGATATTCAGACAGCTTTATCCCGATATTCGGCTGGAACTCATTAGTGAAAGTCGCTTTGTCGACATCATCAATGAACGGTTCGATGCGGGCGTACGGTTGGGTGGCGAAGTCGATGAAGGCATGATTGCCGTGCGCATTGCGCCTGGTATGGAGATGGTTGTCGTCGCAACACCAGACCACTTTTTCCATTACGGCTTTCCACAAACGCCAGCCGATTTAGCGGTGCACCCTTGCATTGCCTATCAGTTTGCTGATGGCAGCCTTTATCAGTGGGAATTATGGCAGGAAGGCAATCAGATAAAACATCGGCCACAAGGGCAGTGGGTGTTTTCCGATAGCTACATGGAGGCCGCAGCGGCAAGGCAGGGACTAGGACTGGCCTATGTTCCAGAGGAGCTGGTAAGAGAAGATCTGGAGCGTGGCACGCTTATACGTGTACTGACACGCTATAGCCACCGTATGGCCGAATTACACCTGTATTATCCCCATCGTAATATGTCGCCAGCGCTGAGAATGGTGGTAGATACATTGCGGATATAAGCGAATGACGTCACGCAATAAACTCTCATTGATTTAAAAGCAATCGGCCCAGAATGATCTCCGGGCCGATTTTTAAGCATTACTTTTTAAGTGTTATTTCAGCGTCGCTTTCACGACGGCTGACAGCGGCGTGGTTGGGCGACCGATCAGGCGGCTCAGCTGCTTACCGCCATCAAACAGACCGCCTTTGGATGCACCAGTGTCTGAATCCGCAATGATCTGCGCGAAACCCTCAGGCAGCCCGGCTGAAACCAGCGCGGCGGCAAACTCCGCTTCGGACAGGTTTTGATAACCGATATTTTTGCCAGATTGTTTGCTGACTTCCGCCGCCAGTTCTGCCAGCGTGTAAGGCTCGTCACCAGCCAGTTCGTAAACCTTGCCGGCCTGCCCTTCCTGCGTCAGCACCGCGACCGCAGCGGCGGCGAAGTCTTCGCGCGTTGCTGAGGCAATTTTCCCCTCGCCTGCGCTACCGATAAACACACCGTGTTCCAGCGCTGCAGGGATGCTGGCCGCGTAGTTTTCGGTATACCAGCCGTTGCGCAGCAGGACATGCGGTAAGCCAGATTCTTTCAAAAGTGCTTCGGTCTGCTGGTGTTCTGCCGCCAGCGCCAGAGGCGATTTATCCGCGTGCAGCAGACTGGTGTACGCCACCAGTTTCACACCGGCTTTCACCGCCGCATCGATGACATTGCGGTGCTGTACCGCACGCTGACCCACTTCGCTAGAAGAGATCAGCAGCACCTTATCCACACCTTGCAGCGCGGAAGCCAGCGCTTCTGGCTGATTGTAATCCGCGGCTTTCACCTGCACGCCTTTTGCAGACAGATCGGCAACTTTATTGACATCACGCACCAGCGCCACGATGTCGCTCGCCGGAACCTTCTCTAACAGTTGTGCGATAACCAAGCGGCCCAGTTGGCCGGATGCACCAGTAATAGCAATCATCTCGAGCTCCTTTTATTGACTGTCTTTATTAACCGTCTTTTGTTAACCGTATTTTATTAACAGAGACTGGCTGGCATAATATCGGCAAAGCTAACTTTAAGTAAGTACATACATAAAGGTAAGTATAGTGAGTCAACCCAAAACGCCCATCGATTTATTGCCCCCCATTCTGCCAACCGGCAATGTCTTCGCTGAGAAATGTCCGTCTCGCCAGATACTTAACCACGTCACCAGCCGTTGGGGCGTACTGATTCTGATCGCATTACTTGATGATACGCATCGCTTCAGTCAACTGCGTCGACGGATTGGCGGCGTGAGCGAGCGCATGCTGGCGCAGACCCTGCAATGGTTGGAAAGTGATGGTTTTGTCCTGCGAACGGCCTATCCGGTTGTCCCGCCACATGTTGAGTATAGCCTCACCCCATTAGGCAAAGAGGTGGGTGTGCGGGTAAAAGAGCTGGCGATATGGGTCGAAGGGAATCTGGACGACATTATGGCGGCACAGCAGTCAGGCGAACAATAATCCATCAAACCATAATCAATGCACCTCATGGACAGAGGTGCTGACTCAGGAAGCAGTGCGCTCGGGTAACAGGCGGGAAATATCGGAGAAAATGGCTTTCCAGGTCTCGTCATCGACCGCCATAAAGCCAAAATAGCGCAGCAGGAATGCCCCTTCGGAGGCCAGAAACGCTAGCCGAGCATCTCGCCCTTCCTGCGAATTCAGGTCAAGCCCGGACAACTGGCTGTCATACCACGCCTGCGATCTAGCAAGGTGCTCAGGTGTATTCAACAACGAGGCCATCATGCCCGCCGCTCGATCGCCTTCTGCGGCATCCGTCCGATAAGTGATGTCAACGTGCGCACGTACTCTGGCTTCCCGACTACCATCCGTACCAATGCACACAGCGGCCATCTCATCAAACTCATCTTCCCAGCGCTGATACATCGCGTGAATCAGCTCGTCTTTCGTCCCGAAACTCGACTGAATACCGCCTTTTGTCACGCCAGCAGCTTTAGCGACCGCATCGATTGTCAGCGCAGCCGTTCCCTGCGTGCGGACAATCTGCTCCGCCGCATCCAACACGCACGCACGATTAATGCTCTTATGACGCCCCATGTCTTCCCCATTTTAAAATACGTTTGTATTTAAAAAGCAATTCTATATCATCAGAACGCTATCCAACAGATGAAAAATAGAAGTTCAAGGTAGAGATCTTGCTATGCAATCACCAAAGAAGTGGCTGACCCTGGCCATTGTTTCCAGCGCACTGTTCCTGATTGTTATCGACATGACGGTGCTGTACACCGCACTCCCAACACTGACTCACGACCTGCACGCTACTGCATCGGAAAAGCTGTGGATCGTTAATATCTATGCGCTGGTTGCCTCCGGTTTACTGCTGGGGATGGGCACGTTGGGCGATAAGCTGGGCCATAAACCTCTATTTATTTCTGGACTGGTGGTCTTTGGTGCGGCGTCACTGTTTGCCGCTTATTCGCCCACACCCAGTATGCTTATCGCTGCCCGCGCGCTGCTCGCGGTCGGTGCCGCAATGATGATGCCTGCCACACTGTCGATTATTCGTCTGACCTTTACTGATGAACGGGAACGCGCACTGGCGATCGGTATCTGGGCTGCGGTGGCATCCGGCGGTGCGGCGTTTGGCCCCGTGATGGGCGGGATACTGCTTGAGTACTTCTGGTGGGGATCGGTTTTCCTCATTAACGTACCGGTCGTTTTGCTTGCGCTTATCATGGGAATCACCGTGATTCCACATCGGCCGGGCAACGCCTCCCACCGCTGGGATTTCATCGGTTCCCTATTAATCATGGTGGGTTTGATTGGTATCACCTATGCCATAAAAGAGCTGGGCAAGCGGGTTCCATCTTATGAGGATGCGCTAATCGCTCTGCTTATCGGCGTGGCTTTCATTACCCTGTTCGTTCGACGTCAGCGTAACAGCAAGCATCCTCTGGTCGATTTCTCTCTCTTCCGCCTGCCCCCTTTCAGCGCGGCTGTAGCCGCAGCTATCGTGGCCGCTGCCGCCTTGATCGGAATGGAGCTGGCTTTCACCCAGCGGTTACAATTAGTGCTCGGGCTGTCTCCGCTAGAAGCGGGGTTGTTTATTTTACCGCTGTCGCTGGCCTCCTTTATCTCTGGCCCGTTAACCGGAAAGATACTGCCGCGCGTGAATAGCGGGACAATGCTAGCCGCTGGCCTGTTGATTTCGGGGCTCGGAATGGGAAGCTATCTGCTGCTGCACAATGCGCCCACCATTATCCAAATCATCAGCCTGACCGTTATTGGCGCAGGCGTGGGCTCCACCATGACGGCCGCATCGAGCACTATTATGCAGGTTGCGCCAGCGTCAAAAGCGGGTATGGCAGCGTCAATCGAAGAAGTGTCGTATGAATTAGGCGGCGCAACGGGCGTGACGCTGATGGGCAGTTTGCTGTCTTTCGCTTATTCCGCAACGTTTATGCTGCCCGTTGGGTTTGCCGCGCCGGACACCGCGTATGACAGTCTGGACGAAGCGTTAATTTTTGCCGAATCCTTACCGGAAAATATGCGGCAGATGCTTACCACACAGGCCCATTCTGCCTTTGATTCGGGTTTTTCCATTGTGCTGGCCGCAGCCACGCTGATCCTGCTGCTGACCGCGGCCTTCGTCTGGACAACCCGCAATAGTAAACAGCATCGTCATTCAGGCCGCTGATGTATAGCACCACCAGCTCATTGGTTAAGACAATAAAAAACGCCGTTCAATCACGAACGGCGTTGATGATTTAGCGACGTATTACACTATAACAACGTACTGCAAGGTAACGGTGTACGACCTGGAAACCTAGTAGGTTTCTTTACCGTATTGCAGTGAACGAGGCCCGTACAGCATACCGCGTGAATGACCCGCTGCCAGCAGGCGCGCGCTGGTCACGCCAGCAACATCGTGGCCTTTGTCGGAGATGGTGTCCGCAATCTGGTTCACCGCAGCCTGCACCAGAATACCGATGATGCCGCCGTTAGCGTTTGATTGCTGCTCGTTGCTGGATGCCGTTGCGCTTCCGCTCCACAGCAGTTTTCCGGTACGCAGATCAACCAGACGCGCATCCGCAGACACGCGGGTTTCGCTATTAATCACGATGTATGACGTGCCGTACTCTTTTACGTCCAAATACAGCGCAGCATCAGCACCAAAGATTTGCTGCAGCTTCGCGGTACTCAACGCATGAATATCCGACGCCGTCACCAGACCATTCTGCTTGAATGTCTCTTCCACAACCGCGACAGGGAATACATAGTATCCCGACTCTGCCAGCGGATAGGTGACCTGAGAAAGCAGGCTATAGCTCGCTTTCACATCCGGAGAATGGTTAACCGGTGGCAATACCAGAATGGACTTAGGCTTGCTCTGCTTAAATGCCGTGTAGTCATAAGGCACGGGTTTAGCACAGCCGGTCAGCACCAGCGCAAAAACCAGACCACATAATCCTAAGAAACGATTCATTTAATGCTCCCTTTATTTTTACTCAACAGGAAGTCCATAAAAGGTGCTGATTCAGGGAATTTCGCTTTTTCAGTTTCAAACTGTTGGCGAGCTTCACTATCACGGCCAGTATTGGCGTACAGCAACCCAAGTTGAGCATAGAGTCCCGGCGGGACAGGTTTATTGGCGGCTTTGGCTTTTTCGATCGATTCATTCAAAGCAAGAATCTGCTGCTCAGGGCCGACTTTATCCTGTTGATAATAATCATAAAGTGCAGGCTGATATTTGTCCCAGCTGTAAATCGTTTTTGGCGCGGATGCACAGCCTGCTAATACTGCCGCTGCCAGTAGCAGGACAATTTTCTTATGAGATAACATGGTTATATTCCTATTCCATTAGTTCGCTGGGCGCCAGGCACCACTTTCAATTCCTGCAACCAGATTATTGACGGCCTCACGAATCGCCAGATCCAGCACTTTACCGTTCAGCGTAGAGTCATAGCTGGCCGTACCGCCGAAACCGATAATTTCACGGTTGGACAAGGTGTACTCGCCCGCGCCTTGTACGGAATACACGACTTCAGAGGTTTGTACGTTCACCACGTTCAGCGTGGTTTTTGCGTAAGCAACCTGTGTTTTACCGCGACCCAGAATGCCCCACAGCTGATGGTCACCCACTTCTTTGCGGCCAAACTCGGTCACATCGCCGGTAATCACATAGCTAGCGCCTTTCAGCGTCTGCGTTTGTCCTTTAATACCCGCTTCCGCCTTCAGCTCTTCCATGTTGGTACGATCCAACACATTAAAGCGGCCACTCTGCTGGAGATGGCTAACAAGAATGGTTTTGGATTGATTACCTAAACGGTCAACGCCATCAGAAAAAATACCGTTCATGTAGTTAGAGCGGTTTTCAAATTTTCCGATGGAAATCGGGCTGCGAACACCCTGATAAGGCGTACTGTAAGAAGTAACTTTCTGTGCTTCTACGGTACGGGAAGACTCTGTGGCACATCCGCTCAATAATGCAGCTGACATGAATACAGAACAAAGAACGATTTTTTTATTCATAACACTATCCCTTAGTGACAATCCATTAACCTGAGCAACGCTCTGTTATTGATTCATAATGAAAATGCCGCAAACACGCTATTTAGCCGCAACATTGTTTTGATGCATGTAAATAGCGCCCAACATTATGAGGGGAGTAAGTAAAAGTAACGAGTTATTTCATGGGGAAATTAACAAAAATAATGAAAACCAGAATGTTTACCCGAGATAAACCACTGTAAACCAGACAAAAAACAAGGTTATATACAACCAGACCATTACTTTCACATAACATTACAACTCACTGAAACGATTCAATAATTTTATTAGTAACACGTGTGAGATTTAACATTAACCGACTTTTTACCTGCTCTATATCAAGGTCAGGGTGTTATCCAACTATTAGGATAAAGGCCACGATCGAGGGATCCAGAGTGGGAAAAGGTAATGAACCGATTTGTTATTGCCAGTACTCAAGACTGTATGGGGTGCCATGCATGCGAAATCGCCTGTGTCATTTCACACAATGACGAGCGCTATCCCGATAGCGCCGCGGTGTTTCAGCCCAGAATCAAAGCATTCAACACGCCAACGCTGCGGGCTGCCGTGACTTGCCGTCACTGTGAAGATGCTCCCTGCGCCAGCGTGTGCCCAACACAGGCCTTGATCAGAAAAGACAATAGCATTCAGCTCGTTCAGGAAAAGTGCATCGGCTGCAAAAGCTGTGTACTGGCTTGCCCGTTCGGCGCGATGTCCATGGTGACAAGCCCTGTAGACAACAGCACCATCGCCCACAAATGCGATCTCTGTGCCGATCGTCCAGAAGGGCAAGCGTGCGTAGAAGCCTGTCCAACTCAAGCCTTACAGCTCGTCAGCGAGCAAACGCTAGCGGCCCGCCGTCAGGAGAAACAGCAAGTGATGGCGCTGCGTTCCTCGGCTCACTGGCAGCGTGAAACACCCGTGCTGAAAACGCTGACAACCCATCCGCTCAGTAAGCGAAAAAACTGGCCGCGCCGGGATGCCGAGAAAAAGCCGCTCACCCAGAGAACATCCACATTTGATGAAATCTATCATGGCTTCTCCATGCAGCAGACGGAGGATCAGGCAGACCGCTGCCTTTCCTGTGGCAAACGCGCGATCTGCGAGTGGACCTGCCCGCTACATAACAATATTCCTGAATTGCTGAGTCTGGCAAAACAGGGGCGGATTCTTGAAGCCGTAGAGCTATCGCACCAAACCAGCAGCCTGCCGGAAATCTGTGGCCGAGTGTGCCCGCAGGATCGGTTATGTGAGGGAGCCTGTACGCTGGGCAAGGAGTACGGGGCGATTACCATCGGTAACGTTGAACGCTACATTACCGACACTGCAATAGAAATGGGCTGGTCGCCCGATATGACGCAGGTTGTTTCCAGCGGTAAACGCGCGGCGATCGTCGGTGCTGGCCCAGCAGGGCTAGCCTGTGCCGATGTGCTAGCCCGCAACGGTGTACAGGCTGTGGTGTTCGACCGCCACCCGGAAATTGGTGGGCTGCTCACGTTCGGGATTCCGTCGTTCAAGCTGGATAAAGACGTCATGATTCATCGTCGTGAAGTGTTCAGCGCCATGGGAATCGACTTCCAGCTGAATACCGAAGTGGGGAAAGATATTTCTCTGGCTCAGCTGCTGGACGAGTATGACACCGTGTTCCTCGGCGTAGGCACCTACCGATCCATGAAGGCCAACATTGATAATGAAGAGGCTCCCGGCGTCTTCGACGCGCTGCCGTTCCTGATCGCCAATACCAAACACGTCATGGGGCTACCTGAATTAGAGGATGAACCTTATATCTCAATGGCGGGCAAACGCGTCGTGGTGCTCGGCGGTGGCGATACCGCGATGGACTGCCTGCGCACGTCCGTTCGGCAGGGCGCAGCATCCGTCACCTGCGCGTATCGCCGCGATGAAGCCAACATGCCCGGCTCGAAAAAAGAGGTGAAAAACTCCCGCGAAGAAGGCGTGGAGTTCCTGTTTAACGTTCAGCCACAAAAAATCTGCCTCAATGAACAGGGCGAAGTATGCGGCATTAGTCTGGTTCGCACTGAACTGGGCGAGCCTGACGCCAGCGGCCGTCGCCGTCCGCGCCCTATTCCTGGTTCAGAATTCGTGCAGCCTGCGGAAGCCGTGATAACCGCATTTCGGCTTTCAGTCGCACAGCATGCCGTGGCTGGAAGACGCCGACGTCGGTCTGGATAACTGGGGATACATCACCGCCCCACTTGATAGCCAGATACCTTGCCAGACCAACCATCCGCGTATTTTTGCTGGTGGCGATGCCGTACGCGGTGCCGATCTGGTCGTGACCGCCATTGCCGACGGGCGCAAAGCCGCATTGGGAATGATTGCGACGATGGGGCTGACCGCCGTCACGGGAGCCATTCCCGCACACCCGCAGCGCCCCGAAAGGCACGCAACCCGCGAGGAGCTCCGCTCATGAATCAATTTGTTATCGCCGAAGCAGAAAAATGTATCGGCTGCCGGACCTGTGAAATCGCCTGCGCGGTGGCTCATAGCGGTGGTCAAAGCGCACAGCTGCGGCCTTCTCACTTCTTTCCCCGCCTTAAGGTCGTTAAAAGCGCCAGCGTCAGCGTCCCCGTTCTCTGCCGTCAGTGTGAGAACGCCCCCTGTGCCAGCGTATGCCCGAATGACGCGCTGGTGCGCGATCGAAATAGCGTCCAGGTTATTCAGTCCCGTTGTATCGGCTGCAAAAGCTGCGTGGTCGCCTGTCCTTTCGGGGCCATCAATGTGGTGACAAAAGCGTCGAATGACGAGGGGGAAGCCCCCCTCACGCAAAGCGAGGTTCACAAATGTGATTTGTGCGTGGATGTTGCCCAGAGCCCTTCCTGCGTCAGCGTGTGTCCGACGTCGGCGCTGCGATTAGTAACAGCGGATGAGTTGCGCAAGCAGACGCTGGAAAAACAGCGGCGTTCCGCACTGGGGTGGCAGAGTCATTAAAACAGACTGGAAGGTGGCGGACAGGGAAGGATCGCCACAAAACATACGATGCAGAAAATTCGGTGTGCCTAATTAATAATTATCGCCGATTTATCCATCGATTTTTCTTTAGATCACATATTAGTCTGATAATATGCATTGGTAATGCCTGATAGGTTCCCATCTTTTATCACGATCACGGAGTGAACAATGACCTGCCATTTTGTCAGGTGGACAAGCACGGAAGCGCTTCCTGACTTACAAAGACTGCCCGATAGGCTCATCTCATCAACACAAGGTTTTTCAGCCAAACGCCGCGAGCGTTATCTGAAGAGTCGAGTGCTGCTGGCTGAGATGATGTTCTATTTTTTCGGCTATCCGCTGTTGCCCACGCTACTCGTGTCCCCTGAAGGACGCCCTTATTTTGCCGATCCCAATATGCCCAATTTCAGCATCGGCTATGCAGGCAATACTATCGCCATCCTCCTGAGCGAAGAAGGCAGCGTCGGTATGGATATCGAAATCGTTCATGTCAGGCCAACAAATCAGGTCGTCCCACAGATGCAGGCGCAGACACAGGCCGAACAGGCGTGGATCGACGCGCAGCGCGATCCGTTGGAGGCAGCAACGCAGCTATGCACCATCCGCCAGTCATTGATGAAGATCCCTGGCGTGAACAGCCACCCTCCCAATAACCTGAAACTCCACCCCGCCTCTGGCAGGTTGCGTTCAACCTGCACCCCCGCCGTAGAAGTAATGAGCGATGTTGATGATTACCTTGCCTGGGCCTGCGCCCATATCCCCACACTTAACCGATTAATCATGTGGAAATACACGTCGGCAACGGGCATGAGAAAGTCGGGGGAAATCCTACAGCAGCAGCGCCAGTCTTTACGCTATATGAAATTAACCAGCCATACGATAGAAAAAGCCATCTCTACCGCCTCACAGTAGCCAGCCGCCTTGTCGCAGGCTGAGGCTCCGGGAAAGCCCCGGAGCCACGAACATATTAATGCCCGTCGATAAACACGATTTTCAGCAGGAACAGCAGCGCAACCACGACCACGCAAGGGCTGATTTCACGCCAGCGGCCCGTCGCCAGCTTCATCACGCAGTAAGAAATGAAGCCCAGCGCGATCCCTTCAGTAATAGAGAAGCTGAATGGCATCATCACCGCGGTAATAAAGGCCGGAACGGCTTCCGTCAAGTCATCCCACTTCACGCGCGCCAGGCTGGACGTCATCAATACGCCCACGTAAATCAGTGCTCCAGCGGCCGCATAGGCAGGCACCATCCCCGCCAACGGCGACAGGAAGATCACCAGCAGGAACAGCAGACCCACAACCACAGCCGTCAGGCCGGTACGTCCGCCCACGGATACGCCAGAAGAGCTTTCAATATAGGCGGTAACGGATGACGTCCCGATAAATGAACCGGCCACAGAGCTAACGCTATCAACATACAGCGCCTGCTTCATGCGCGGGAATTTACCGCGAGCATCAACCAGACCGGCTTTATCCGTCACGCCAATCAGCGTACCGGAGGAGTCAAACAGGTTAACCAGCATGAAGGAGAAGATAATGCCGGACATCCCGAGGTTCAGCGCCCCGGCCAGATCAACCTGACCCACCACCGACATTACGCTCGGCGGCATGGAGAACACGCCAGAATACGTCACATCGCCCAGCAGCAGGCCAATCGAGGTAGTTACCACGATAGAGATCAGTACCGCGGCGTGAATATTACGTGAAGCCAGCGCCACAATAATGAAAAAGCCCAGCGCACCCAGCAGCACGCTGTGTGACGTCAAATTACCAATCGTCACCAGTGTTTCAGGGTTAGGAACGATAATACCGGCGTTTTTCAGGCCCATCATGGCAATGAACAACCCGATACCGCTGGCGATACCCAAACGCAGGCTAAGCGGGATATTGGCGATCATCCAATAGCGAATCTGGAAGATAGTCAACAACAGGAAACCGATTGCGCCCCAGAAAATAGCACCCATCGCAACCTGCCATGGCAGACCCATCGCACCGACGACGACAAAAGCGAAAAACGCATTCAGCCCCATTGCAGGTGCCAGCGCCACAGGCAGGTTAGCCAACAGCCCCATCAAAATGCTGCCGAATGCCGCAATCAGACAGGTGGTCACAAAGACCGCTTTGGTATCCATCCCCGCCACACCCAGAATCTGCGGGTTAACAAAAACGATGTAGACCATCGTCAAAAACGTCGTGAAACCGGCAATCGTTTCCGTACGTGCTGTCGTGCCGTGTTGTTTAAGTTTAAACACGCGCTCCAGCAGGCCTTGCTCGGTAGCAAGACCGGGTTGTGATTTATTCATTAGTAACAATCCAAAGAAGGGAATAACTGTCGTCGGGTATCCTATAACAAAACGCTGTGTTTTTACGTTGATCCCACGTTTTTTTTCATCGAATAAGAACAACCTATTAACGTCATCGTTTTCTCTCGGTTAAATCCCCCCAATTTTACGCAAGATAGCGCTAAAAATGGCTTTGCAGGTCGCAATATCGGGTCAATTGGTTAAAGTAGGAGCTTCATCTTTTATTTCATCGATAAGGATTGGTCATGCCCCGTATTGAATGCGTCTTCTTCGACTGTGATGGCACGCTGGTTGATAGCGAAGTGCTGTGTTGCCAGGCTTATGTGAATATCTTCGTCCCGTATGGGGTGAACTTATCGCTGGAGGAGGTGATAAAAACCTACAAGGGCGTGAAGCTGTACGAGATTATTGCCCGCATCAGCCAGCAGCATGGCTTAACCGTATCGGTAGACGATGCGGAGCGTCATTTCCGGCAAGAGGTGAAGCGTCTGTTCGATGAATTCCTGCAACCTATCGAAGGTGCGCGTGAGTTAGTGCAGTCCATCACCGTTCCGATGGCCGTGGTGTCCAATGGTCCGGTCAGCAAGATGCAGCATTCGCTCGGCCTGACGCATATGCTCGATCTGTTTGGCGACCATCTCTACAGCGGCTACGATCTGAAAAAATGGAAGCCCGATCCAGCGGTGCTGTATCACGCCGCCGAGCAGTTACAGCTTCCCATCGAGCACTGCATTCTGGTTGAAGATTCCGCCGCTGGCGTACAGGCTGGCATCGCTGCGGGTATTCCGGTGTTCTATTACTGCGCCGATCCCCATAACCAGCCAATCCATCATCCGCTGGTCACGATGTTCGACGACATGCGCGAACTCCCGCAAATCTGGCGCGAAAAAGGCTGGAATATCACCGAGCAGGAATAAACCACAAAAAGGCTGGTTTGAGGCTACTGACAAAGGTCGCCGAGCGGGAGTAACGGATAGATCGTAAAGACGCTGCAAGTACATCCTTGTACGCTCGGCTTGCGCCATCCATGGCGCAAACGCTTTACTCTTCTATTCCGTTAATCCCGTTTTCGTTCTGCAAATAAGTTTGTCGACAATCTGCAGCGTCAGGCTGGCTTATTCCGCCACCACAGCAGACGCCGTTTCGGCTGCTTTTCCTGCTGGTTAAAACGGGCATTAACCCCGTTAGCCAGCAGTTCCAGCGACAGACAAAACACAAAGTAGACCAGCGCGACAAACAGGAAAACCTCCATCGGGTAGACCATGCTGCGGTTATTGACCTGCGTAGCAAGAAACGTCAGCTCGCCGACGCCGACAATGTAGGCCAGTGAGGTGTCTTTAATCAGGGAAATCCACTGGTTGATGAAGGAAGGCACCATCATCCGCAACGCCTGCGGCAGGACAATCTGCCACAACACCTGCCAGCGGCTTAAGCCCAATGAGAGTCCAGCCTGCCACTGACCGCGTCCAATAGCGACAATACCGGCCTTCACGCCATGCGCCAGGTACGCCGAGGCGATCAACGCCAGCGCACACACCACGGTCGTAATTTCAGGGATATCGACGCCAAAAACGATCGGCAGCAGGAAGTAGGTCCAGAAAATCAGCATGATGACGGGAATCGCACGGAAGAACCCCAGCACCATCGCCAACAGCGCACTCCACCATCCCCGGGACATTGCCAGCGCCACGCCCAAAATCGTACCCAATATGGCAGAGGCTACGCCCGCCAGCAGGCTCATCACCAGCGTCAGCGCCGCGCCACCCAGCGGGCCATCCGGGAACGTGCCCCACATCAAATAGTCGATGTTATCGGTGATAACGGTAAAATCCATCTTAGTGTCTCTCCGCCAGACTACGCTGCTGACGCCACATGCCCCAGCCTTCCATCACCGCAATAATCACGATGTACAATACCGTCGCTACGCCAAACGCCTGAAACGTGCGCAAGGTTTCCGTCTCCACCTGACGCGACGCGTAGGACAATTCAGCGACGCCAATCGCCATCGTCAACGACGAGTTCTTAACGATATTCATGTACTGCCCAAGCAGCGGCGGCAGGGCAATTTTTAGCGCCTGCGGCAGCACCACATAGCGCATGGATTGCCAGCCGGTTAATCCCAGAGCATGCGCCGCGTACTTCTGCCCGTGTGCTACACCGCGGACACCGGAGCGGATTTCCTCCGCAATAAACGCGCTGGAATAGAGCGTCAGCCCGGCCAATCCCGCCAAAAACTCAAAAGAAGGCCACGCTAACGTCGTGCCCAGCAGCGAAAGAGCATGTGGGGTGTTCAGCCATTGCATCATCTCTGAGGGAAAAAGCTGCCCGGCACCGAAATACCAGAAAAACAGCTGCACCAGCAGCGGCGTATTACGAAATAGCGAGCTATAGGCCACCACAACGCCGCGCAGCACACGAATCTGGCTGTCTCTGGCCGCTGCCAACAGAAAGCCCAGCACCGTAGACAGAATGATCGTACTCAGGGAAATGCCCAGCGTGATCAGGAAACCGTGCCACAGCCAGATGAGGTATTGAGGAGCCAACAGCCACGATTCAAGCGATTGCAGCGCCGTATCCATGCGTTTTATCTCTCTTTGTCATTATTACGAGGTATAAATAGAAACGCCCCCTGCAATGCAGAGGGCTGAAGTTGCTGACAAAGTCTGTCGAGCGGAAGTAACGGATAGATCGTAAAGACGCTGCAAGTACGTCCATGTAAGCTCGGATTGCGCCATCCCTGGCGCAAACGCTTTACTCTTCTATTCCGTTACTCCCGTTTTCGTTCTGCAAATAGGTTTGTCAACGGTCTCTGCCCTCTGGGTGCAGAGGGCTGAGATCATAGCACTAGGCGTCAGCTATCAGGATTTAGGTTGTTGATCCAACGGGGCAAAGGTGAAATCGCCGCGCGGCTGGGATGATTTCGTGCTCGGCCCGAACCAGCGGTCGTAAATCGTCTTCGCTTCACCCTGTTTTTCCAGATTAATCAGCGTGTCGTTAATTTTCGCCGTCAGACGCTCTTCGCCTTTCGGGATCCCAACGCCCTGATACTCTTTGGTAATGCTGAACGGAGAGATTTCAAACTCCGCCCTCTGGGCATCAGGCACGTTAGCCAGCAAGCCGACCAGTTTGGCATCATCCTGCGTGATGGCCTGAACGTTGCCGTTACGCAGCGCGGCGAAGGCCAGCGGCGTATCGTCGTAGGAAATCACTTTGGCCGTCGGGTAATGTTCGCGCAGGGTAATTTCCTGCACGGTGCCTTTATCCGCGCCAATACGCAGCGTTTTGATGTCTTCCGGCGTTTTCAGCACACCTTTACGGGCGATGAATTTCTGCCCGGTAGCGAAGTAAGGAATACTAAAGTTAACCTGCTTGGCACGCTCATCGGTAATGGTGAAGTTTGCGGCGATCAGATCGACTTTCTGCGAGCTTAACAGCGGAATGCGGTTAGCCGGATTAGTTGCGCGCAGCTCAACTTTTACGCCCAGCGCCTTACCAATCGCCTCGGCGATATCCACGTCATAACCCACCAGCTTTTTGCTCTGCGGATCGACATAGCCAAACGGCGGATTACTGTCGAAGACGGCAATTTTCACCACGCCCGCCTTCTGAATATCATCTAATTTATCTGCCTGTGCAGCACCAGAAACGGAAGCCAACCCGGCCAATAAAGTCACTGTCAAAATCTGCTTTTTCATTCCCTGCCCCTTAATTATTGCTGTATTAACCGCAGGCTATCAGCAGGGCGAAAACGCGGGAAATAACATAAATAGCTATAATATAACCTTATGTTACTTCGGTATTCTGGCAGATTATCCTGATGATTCAACGCGCCTCGTCAGCGTATGCTGAAAGAATAAACCAGGTCATCATCCCCCCGATCAGTCCCCAAAACGCTGCGCCGATTCCCCACAGCGTCAGCCCGGAAGCGGTAATCAGGAAAGTAACCACCGCGGCATCGCGCTGTTTTTCATCCAGCAACGCGCGATACAAACTGCCTGAAATGGTGCTGAGTAGCGCCAAACCGGCGATAGCGTGAATCAGCGGCTGTGGTAGCGCCGTGAAAAGCTGCCCGATAGACCCACCAAAAACGCCCGCCAGCAGGTAAAACCCACCAGCAGCGACAGCGGCAAGATAGCGTTTCTTGGGATCGGGATGCACGTCCGGCCCCATACAGATCGCGGCAGTAATCGCGGCGATACACACGGAAAAACCACCGAACGGCGTCAAAATCAGTGCGATTAATGCGGTAATGGTAATCAGCGGTGATATGGGAACCTGATAGCCCGCCGCTTTCAGCGTGGCAACGCCCGGTGCGTTCTGCGATGCCATCGTGACAATGAAAAATGGAATACCGACGCCCAGCAGAGACGCCAACGAAAATTGCGGCGTAATGAATTCCGGCACAGCGAACACCAGCGGCGAATCAGAAACCGCAATTTGCCCACGAAATAAGGCCAGCAGCAGGCCAGCAAGCAGCGTCAGCACAATGGCAAAACGCGGCAGCAGCCGACGGCTGAGCAAATAGGTCACGCACATCGCAAAAGCCAGCCAGAAATCCTGTTGCAGGGAAAGAAAGGCATCCGCACCAAAGCGCAGCAAAATCCCAGCCAGCATCGCGGCAGAAATGGCCTGCGGAATCACATTCATCAGGCGGGCAAAAAGACCGGTAATCCCGCAGATAAAGATAAGCGCGGAGGCAAACAGGAACACGCCAATCGCCTCATTGATCGACGTACCCGGCAGGCTGGTAACCAGCAGCGCAGCTCCCGGCGTTGACCAGGCTGCCAGTATCGGCGCACGGTAGTATAGCGACAGGCTAATCGACGCCAGCCCTTGGGCAATCCCCAGCATGCTTAACCAGCCGCCGATCTGCACCGCACTGGCACCCGCCGCTTCCGCTGCCTGAAAAATGATGGCGGCCGAGCTGGTGTAGCCCACCAGCACCGCAACAAAACCAGCGATGAGGGTCGAAAAGGTGACATCTTTTAGCGCAAATGACGCAGGCATGGTATATCTTCACTCTTGTCGTACGTTATAACGCACAGAAAGCGTTAACATAGCAGCGTGCGCTATAACGCACAAGCAGGAGCCAATATTGATGTCTGATAAGCTAACCCGCCGTATTGGCAATACCTTGAAAACGTTAAGACAAGAGAAAGGCTGGAGCCTCACGCGGGCGGCAGAAGAGACGGGGGTGAGCAAAGCGATGCTCGGCCAGATCGAGCGCGGTGAATCCAGCCCGACGGTCGCCACGCTGTGGAAAATAGCGACCGGCATGAATGTCGCGTTCTCTACCTTTATCGAACCGACGCTCGCGGATGAAGACGTGACCTATCGCTCAGGAGCAGGTTCGGCATTCAGGGAAAACGAAGCGGGAATGCACGTGGTTCCCCTCTTCCCATTCGACGAAAAACTGCGTTTTGATATGTTGGCTATTGAGCTGGCGGCGGGTGCCAGCAGCACCTCATCGGCGCATGAAAACGGGGTGATCGAGCATATTATTGTGCTGGAGGGACAACCGGAGATTACCGTTGATGGGCAGACGCATGTGCTGTCCGCCGGAGATGCTCTACGCTTTGCCGCCGACAGAGAACACCGCTACCACAACCCTGCCGATACCGCGGCACGCTTCCACGATTTGATTCACTATCCTGACAAAAAATAACGCCCTGCAAGCAGAGCGTTATCACGATAAGCGTAAGAACGGGCTTACTCTTCCGCTTTTTTATCTTTCTGCGCCAGCAGTTTTTCCAGCGCATCGCCGCCGAGGTGGCGGAAATCCTGGCCTTTGACGAAATAGAAGATAAATTCACAGATGTTCTGGCAACGGTCACCGATACGCTCGATAGAACGGGCGCAGAACAACGCCGTCAGTACGCTTGGGATGGTGCGAGGATCTTCCATCATGTGGGTCATCAGCTGACGCACAATCCCTTCGTACTCTTTATCCACTTTTTTGTCTTCGCGATAAATACGAATCGCTTCGTCCAGATCCATGCGGGCAAACGCATCCAGCACGTCATGCAGCATCTGCACGGTGTGGCGCCCTAATGACTCCAGACTCACCAGCAGCGGTTGATGCTGATGGGAGAACTTCTCCAGCGCGGTGCGACAGATTTTATCCGCCACGTCACCGATACGTTCCAGCTCGGAAATGGTTTTGATGATCGCCATCACCAGACGCAGATCGCTGGCGGTAGGCTGGCGCTTCGCAATAATGCGCACGCAGGCTTCATCAATCGCCACTTCCATCAGGTTAACTTTGGCATCGCCTTCAATAACCTGCTGAGCCAGCTCCGCATCCTGATTATGCATCGCGGTAATCGCGTCACTCAGTTGTTGCTCCACCAGCCCGCCCATGGTCAGGACCTGCGTGCGGATATGTTCCAGTTCGGCGTTAAACTGACCGGAAATGTGTTTGTTCAGATTCAGATTATCCATGATGCTTCCTAATCAACCGTAACGGCCGGTGATGTAATCTTCAGTCTGTTTCTGCCGTGGGGCAGTAAACAGGGTATCAGTATCGCTGAACTCGATCAGCTCACCCAAATACATAAACGCCGTATGATCTGAACAACGCGCTGCCTGCTGCATGTTGTGCGTCACGATGACCACGGTGTAGTCTTTTTTCAGCTCGGAGATCAGCTCTTCAATACGGCCGGTAGAAATCGGGTCGAGGGCTGAGCAAGGTTCATCCAGCAGCAAGACATCCGGGCGAATCGCGATACCGCGCGCAATACACAAACGCTGCTGTTGACCACCGGACAGGCTATAGCCGCTCTGATGCAGTTTATCTTTCGTCTCTTGCCACAGCGCCGCTTTAGTCAACGCCCACTGGACACGCTCATCCATATCGGCACGAGACAGCTTTTCAAACAGACGCACACCAAACGCGATGTTGTCGTAAATGGACATCGGGAACGGCGTAGGTTTCTGGAACACCATGCCGACTTTGGCGCGCAGCAGCGCGATATCTTGCTTATCTGTCAGGATGTTATTGCCATCCAGCAGGATGTCGCCCTCGGCGCGCTGCTCCGGGTAAAGCTGATACATTTTGTTCAGCGTACGCAGCAGCGTGGATTTACCACAGCCGGACGGGCCGATAAACGCGGTAACCTGATTCGCGGCAATATCCAGCGTAATGTTTTTCAACGCGTGGAATTTTCCGTAATAGAAATTCAGATCGCGTACCTGGATTTTGTTGGATGTCTCAGTAGCCATACTCATCAAGACTTCTCTCTTTTTCCTGGCGCTGACTAGCAGCACCTTGAATTTATTTAATGTTTCTCAGAAAACGACGCTTTCTTAGCGAATTAGTGCTTCTTGGCAGAGAAAATAACGCGCGCCAGAATATTCAGCAGCAGCACACACAGCGTAATCAGCAGTACACCCGCCCAGGCCAGCTGTTGCCACTCCACAAACGGACTCATGGCAAACTTAAATATGGTGACCGGCAGGTTAGCAATCGGATGCATCATATCCGTGCTCCAGAACTGATTCGACAGCGACGTAAACAGCAGCGGCGCGGTTTCCCCAGCGATACGCGCAATGGCCAGCAATACCCCGGTGATGATGCCCGATACCGAGGCCTTCAGCGTAATTGCAGAAATCATTTTCCATTTCGGCGTACCCAGCGCATAAGCCGCTTCACGCAGGCTATCCGGTACCAGTTTAAGCATGTTCTCGGTAGTACGAATCACAATCGGCACCTGCAGCAGCGCCAGCGCAATCACGCCCGCCCAGCCGGAGAAGTGCTGCATTTTTGCCACCACCAGCGTGTAAACAAACAGACCCACCACAATCGACGGTGCTGACAGCAAAATGTCGTTGATGAAACGAATCACTTCGGCGATCCAGGATTTACGACCGTATTCCGCCAGATAGATGCCCGCCATAATCCCCAGCGGCGTACCCAGCAGCGTTGCCCACAGAATCAGTAATCCGCTCCCGACGATGGCATTCGCCAACCCGCCACCCGCCGTATTAGGCGGCGGCGTCATTTCGGTAAACAGCGCCAGAGACATGCCATCCACGCCTCGGGTCACGGTCGAAAACAGAATCCAGACCAGCCAGAACAGGCCGAACACCATCGTGGACATCGATAAGAACAGCGCAATGCGGTTTTTCTGGCGACGCCAGGCCTGCATTTTACGCCGCGAACGCTCCAGAGCAGCGTCTTGCTCTATGCCTAATGCAGCCATTAGCGCGCCCCCTCATTTTTAGCCAGACGCATAACCATCAGCTTTGAACATGCCAGAACAATAAAGGTAATCACAAACAGAATCAGCCCCAGCTCCATCAGTGCCGCCGTGTGCAGGCCGGATTCCGCTTCAGCGAATTCGTTCGCCAGCGCAGAGGTAATACTGTTGCCTGGCATATACAGCGACGCGCTGTCGAGCTGGTAGGTGTTACCGATGATAAAGGTCACCGCCATGGTTTCCCCTAACGCACGTCCCAGTCCCAACATCACCCCGCCGATTACACCGTTTTTGGTGTAAGGCAGCACAATGCGCCAGATGACTTCCCACGTCGTACAGCCAATGCCGTAAGCGGACTCTTTCATCATCACCGGCGTTTGCTCAAACACGTCACGCATCACCGCCGCAATGTACGGGATAATCATGATGGCCAGAATGACGCCAGCCGCCAGAATACCGATCCCGAATGCCGGGCCGGAGAACAGCGAGCCAACAATAGGAATGCCGGACAGGACATTGCCTACCGGCTGTTGGAAGTATTTGGCAAACAGCGGAGCGAAAATGAACAGCCCCCACATGCCGTAAACAATACTCGGTATGGCCGCCAGCAATTCAATCGCCACGCCAAGCGGACGCTTCAACCAGGCTGGTGCCAGTTCTGTCAGAAATAGCGCAATCCCGAAGCTAATCGGAATCGCAATAATCAGTGCAATCAGTGAGGTAACGATGGTGCCGTAAATCGGAACCAGTGCACCAAACTGCTCTGCGGGCGCATCCCACTCTTTCGTCCACAAGAAGGCAAAACCGAACTTCTCGATGCTAGGCCAGGACGCCACAATCAGGGAAACAATGATGCCACCCAATAGCAGTAGCGTGACCAGCGCCGCCAGTTTTACCAGCGTGCTGAAGAGGATATCGCCATATTTTCCCGGGGCTTTGATAGTTGGCTTGTACTCCGCCATACGTCTCTCTTCTCGTTTTAACTACATTTGATAAGCTATTGAAGGCAGAGAGGTTGCTATCACCTCTCCGCCTCGATACGACTTGTTATTCCACTACGTATTTCCCAGAACCTGACAGCCTCATCACGCTCTGGTTATCAACACGACGTGTCGATACGATAATTAGTACAGTGCTTTACCGCTGCTGTCTTTTACCTGAGTTTTCCAGGCAGCACGGATTTGCTCAACCACTTCTTTTGGCAGTGTGGCGTAATCCAGCGCTTCAGCTTGCTCGCCGCCTTTTTTGAACGCCCAGTCGAAGAATTTCAACACTTCAGTGCCCTGCTCAGGTTTATCCTGCTTGGTGTGAACCAGAATGAACGTGGTTGAAGTGATCGGCCATGCATCAGCGCCTTTCTGGTTAGTCAGATCCTGAGCGAAAGACTTGCTCCAGTCGATCTCTTTAGCCGCGTTGCTGAAGCTTGCGCCAGTCGGGCTAACCGCTTTGCCATCGGCAGAAATCAGTTTGGTGTAAGCCAGGTTGTTCTGCTTGGCATACGCGTATTCTACGTAGCCGATAGAACCAGGCAGACGCTGTACGAACGCCGCGATACCATCGTTACCTTTACCGCCCAGACCGGTTGGCCAGTTCACAGTAGAACCTGCACCAATCTTCTCTTTCCACTCTGGGTTCACTTTTGCCAGGTAGCTGGTGAACACGAAAGAGGTACCAGAACCGTCAGCACGACGAACCACAGCGATGTCCTGATCCGGCAGTTTGGCATTCGGGTTCAGTTTAGTGATTGCTGGGTCGTTCCATTTTTTGATGTTGCCCAGGTAGATATCACCCAGCGTTTTACCATCCAGCGTCAATTCGCCAGATTTGATACCAGGAACGTTCACTGCCAGCACCACACCACCGATAACGGTTGGGAACTGGAATAAACCATCCTGTGCTAATTTGTCGTCAGCCAGAGGCGCGTCAGAAGCACCGAAATCGACTGTTTTAGCGATAATCTGTTTTACACCACCAGAAGAACCGATGCCTTGATAGTTAACTTTATTACCGGTTTCTTTTTGATAGGAGTCAGCCCATTTGGCATAAACAGGCGCAGGGAATGTCGCACCGGCACCGGTGAGGTTAGCAGCAGCTAAAGCAGAAAATGCCGTCAGAGAAAAGGTTGCCGCAACAACACTGGCAAGAGTGGTACGCATCAGTTTCATAATCCCTCCTGTGGGATACTCAAACGTGTCGACGTAACGTCGTTATCTATCAGAGTTATCAAATCAGAGTGTAGTTCGCAGGAGGAAAAATAGGACAGTTTGGTGACAGTAAAATGTACGCAATATGACAGTTTTATGACAATGGCGCAGAATGCAGGGAAATTCAGGTGCCACCAGCCAGAACAGGCGTTCTGACTGGGGAAGGAAAGAGGTCAGTGAGTCTGGCTATGGCTAAGCAGTTTGTAAATTGTATCAGGCTTATAGCTATCGCCCTGATAATAAATCGCCCAATCGGTTACCCACGATATATCAATAGAATACACACCGCCTTCCTGCATATCCTCAACGTAGAACGGATGATTGATTAATGTCCCGGTGACGACCGCGTCGTCGATTTTTTCGGGCACAAACCACATGTGTTCACGCTCTTCTCCCTCTTCGCCATGAGGAATGCCAAACTTCACCATAAAGCGCCATTCACTTTCGACAGGTTTAGGTGCTTTTTTTAGTAGCTTAGCTAAAAAACCCGGCTTAGCCGGCTCGTCGCTCACATGGTAGTTTTTAAACATGTTGACGAAATAACGCCAGCGCAGCAGTGCCTTACGTGACATTTCTGCCGTTTCCGCATTCGTGCGCCAGAACATGATGGCATTCTGCTCATCAAACCCTTTGAAGAACGTTTGCAGTACAGGGTTTTCTTCGTTGGTACGAAACAGCATACAGGAAGGCTCCTGATGCACGTCATCCCGATCGGCGCGATCGCCCAGAAACACGCCTTCCGGCGTCCCTTCCAGATCGTAGCGCATGCCTTCCAGAGGCCGCAGTTGGTCAATCGGCGTGGATTGATTCACATGCCGCAGCCCTTCTTCAAACGGCAACGCCACCAGATATTCATAGCCGCTGTCCGTTTGCCCGCACAGAATCGGCTCATTAAAAGTAATCTGCTGATTTTGAATGGCATTATTGACAAAACTTCTGAATAAATCCGGGATGCCGTAATATGAACTGAGCGTCTCGGGAATGACTAATTCGGCCTCTGTCAGGCCGCATCGCGCCAGACCATGTGAGTGAAACCAGAATGTCGTGGGCGGATCGTTCTCGGTATCGTACACGGCATGAATGGTATACAGCGATTCAATTTCCGGCAGGACATCATCTTCCAGCTGAAAATTCAGCCATTCACGGGTAAACACGTTACCAGCAGCGGAAATATCGATCCCCAGGAGAAAATCCGGTACCACAGCGCTTAATAAACGAAGCTGATGAACGTAGTCTTCCAGAGGATTTGGCCCAAAAATACACTCAACCATCACTTCCTGCGTCGCCGCATTCGCCTGCGCCAGCAGCTCGGGCGAAATCGGGTCGGTTGAATGTATCGGCGTGATGCTATTCTCGGGATCGCGCTCCGATACCTCAAGATAAAAGGTCAGCTCGCGATCGTGATGACGACAGGTATAAAAGAATCCGCCCTGTCCCTGCTCGGTATAGCTTACTTCGCCATCGGTGAAAAATGGCTGCGCCTCTAGCAAGCTTTCCAGCAGCGGGTAGCTCATCTCTCGTGAGGAAAAGGCCACCATCGTTGAAGGCGCTTTTTCACCCTTCCCTTCAGCGATATCCAGGTATTGTTGTTTGTTATTCATCATGAACCCGTTAACGTTCTCAATCCATTATTGCCAACGACGGAAAATCAGCGACGTATTGATGCCGCCAAAGGCGAAGTTATTAGACTGGATATAATCCGTCTCAATATGGCGTGGCTCACCCATGATGTAATCCAACTCGCCACAGTCTTCTGCAGGTTGCCGTAAATTAAGCGTCGGTGCAAACCAACCTTCACGCATCATTTCAATACTCATCCATGCTTCAAGCGCACCACAGGCACCCAGCGTATGGCCGAAATAGCTTTTCAGCGACGAAATCGGCGTGGATTTACCGAACACGGCAGCGGTAGCCTGACTCTCCGCGACATCGCCCCGATCGGTTGCGGTACCGTGTGCGCTGATATACCCCACATCGCTAGGTTGTAAACCCGCGCAGCGCAGCGATCCTTCAATGCAAATCTGCATGGTTTCACGCTGAGGTTGCGTAATATGTGCCGCATCACAGTTGGTGTAAAACCCAACCAGTTCGGCATAAATCGTCGCACCACGCGCGACGGCATGTTCAAGCTCTTCAAGCACTAACGTCCCCGCCCCTTCGCCGATAACCAAGCCGTCACGGCTGGTGTCAAAAGGCGACGGCGTCGTTTCCGGCACATCGTTGCGTTGGCTGGTGGCAAACAGCGTATCAAACACGGCTGCTTCTGACGGGCACAGTTCTTCCGCACCGCCCGCCACCATGACCGTCTGATAGCCATGACGAATCGCTTCCCAGGCGTAGCCAATCGCCTGACTTCCCGACGTACAGGCGCTGGACGTCGGAATCACACGGCCGCGCAGGCCAAAAAACAGGCCAGCATTCACCGCCGTGGTATGCGGCATCATCTGCACATAGGTCGTACCGGTAATATTATTGGTGTGCTTTTCGGTCAGCATAGTGGCGAATTCGCTCACCGGCCCTGTGCTGCCCGTTGAGGAGCCGTAAGCAATGCCGGTTTCTCCGTTAGTCAGCACTGGATGACCAATCAATCCAGCCTGTTCCAACGCCAGCTCGGTTGCTCGGGTTGCCATCAGAGACACGCGCCCCATCGAGCGGATGCGTTTACGCGTGTAGTGTTCTGGCAGACTGAAGTGATCAATCGGCGAGCCCAACTGCGTATTCAGGCCATCATAAACCTGCCATTCGGGCATCTTACGTATCGCATTACGACCCGCACGCAACCCGTCAGACACGCTTTCCCAGGACTCACCGAACGCGGTGACGCCGCCCATCCCCGTTACCACAACACGACGCATCACAGCATCCCTCCATTAATAGAAATGACCTGACGCGTGACATAACTCGCGATATCGGACATAAGATAACTCGCCAGCCCTGCGACCTCTTCCGCCTGCCCCATGCGCTTCATGGGAATCATCTTCATGGCTTCTTCAACGGCTACCGGCTCCATTTGAATCATGCCGGTATCAATCAAACCGGGAGCAATGCAGTTAACGGTAATTGTTCGCTTCGCCAGTTCGATCGCCAACGCTTTCGTTGCGCCGATAATGCCCGCTTTCGCGGCGCTGTAGTTAACCTGCCCCCGATTTCCCATGATCCCGGAAACCGAAGACAGCGTGATAATGCGTCCGCCTTTACGCAGACCGATCATCGGCATCACACAGGGATGAATCACGTTATAGAAGCTATCGAGATTGGTGTGAATGACGCTATCCCACGCCTGCTCGTCGAGGGCGGGAAAAGCGCCGTCACAGGTGATACCCGCATTACTGACCACGCCATAGTAGGCACCGTTCGCCTCAATATCCTGTTCGATCACGGTGCGACACGTTTCCCGATCGGCGATATCGAAACTGACGATACGGCCGGAACCGTTTTGCGCCGTAATCTGGCGTAACGTTTCCTGCGCCCCGTTTTCATCACGGTGATAATGCACCACCACGGTAAAACCATCCGCCGCCAGACGCAGCGCAATGGCTCGACCAATCCCTTTGCTGGCACCGGTCACTAACACAGAGCGCGTCATGTTTGTTTCCCCGGTTGTCATCGTCGTTCTTCCGGTTGTCATAATAGCTTTCCCTGTTCTAAAAGTGCTTTTAACTCATGTTCGTCAGGCTGATAGGTGTTCAACCGGCCAGAGGCATACGTCTCCCCAGCTATCGCGATCTCACCCTCAAAGCTACCAATTTTATCGTCACGCATCAGCAGCGTGACGGTCACATCAAGTAGGGAGCCGGCAGGAAAATTATCCAGCTTGCAGCGATAACCCCGTCCGCCCAGCAACATGCCGGGGCGCGGCTTCTCTTGCAGCCCAGTGATTTGACGCCCGTGCCAGCCAGACCAAACCCCGATCGTTTGAGCAATAATTTCGATACCAAACCAGGCAGGCAGATGTCCCTGATCATTGAGAAACGGTGCCAAAATACTGTCGCGACTGACCGCCACACGGCAGTGCGCATGCTCATCATCAACGTGGATCACCTCGTCAACGAGCACCATTGGGGCGGAATGGGGCAGATAAGCTGCCGCAGCCAGATACTCACTCATGATTCGTCCCCAGGATCAGACACGTATTATTGCCGCCAAACGCAAAAGAGTTAGACAGAATGACCGAGCGTGCAAGCGGAGCAGACTCACTGAGCAAGCCGCATGATGGCAGTGAGGCATCGGGGTGACTGCATGAGAAATCCTGCGCGGGCAAAGGGAGATCCCGCGTCAGAAGCAGCCAGCAGATCGCGGCTTCACTGATCCCCGCCGCTCCCAGCGTATGGCCGGTAAGGTGTTTGGTTGAGCTACAAGGCACGCGATCGCCAAACACGGCGTGAACCACGCTGGCTTCAATCTGGTCATTCAGGCGCGTGGCAGTACCGTGTAAATTGATATAACCCACGTCATCAGGCTGCAATCCCGCTTGTGACAACGCCATCGTTATCGCGCGAATCGCCCCTTCACCTTCCGGGTGCGGTGCCGACATATGGTGAGCATCGGACGACTCCCCGACGCCCAATACCGCCACACGATCGGGTTGCCGCCCAATCAGCATAAGCGCCACGCCTTCACCGATGGTGATCCCGTTACGTTCTTCGCTGAACGGCTGGCAGCGCGTTGATGCAAGCGACTCAAGGCTATCGAAGCCATTTAGTGGCATACGGCTCAGCGTATCCGCGCCGCCGACGATGGCGACATCCACCAGCCCGGCATCAATCAATCGCTTACCGCTGATCAGCGCTCTGGCGCTGGAAGAGCAGGCGGTTGATATCGTATAAGCCGGCCCATTTAACGCCAGATAGGCGGCCAGAAACCGGGAAGGATCGCCAAGTTCCTGCTGCGCATAGTGATAAGTGGGAAGATTTTCGCTGACATACCGATCGGCTTCATCCAATCCTGAGGTACTGGTGCCCAGAATCACAGCTACCCGCTCGGGGCCAAACTGCGCGATAGCCGCGTCAACCTGAGGTCGAATTTGCTCCAGGGCGGCCAGCAAGAGCTGGTTATTACGGCTGTCATGCGCCGCCAACGCCACCGGAATAACCGGTAATTCCGCATCCACATTTCCTGTCCAACAGGGCTTATCGTGCAGCAGCCATCCGGTATCAGGGCGCATGCCCGGCGCATGACCGCTGGCAAGGTTGCCGGCAATCTCATCCAGATTATTGCCCAGCGCATTCAGCGCCCCGACGGCGTTAATGTAAATCATGCTAGCTATCCAGATGTTGAATCACGATGTGATAACCAAAGACGAATTGCTGAACGCTCATCGGCACGCGCTGATTATTCCGCATCATATAGCGAATTTCCGTAATCAGCGTGCCGCGATCGTCACGCAGCTGTCTCTTGTCATCGCTATCTTTCAGCGTCCAACCGGCTGGCAGTTGCGTCTGCCACACGGCAATCGGCGCAGTGGCTCAGCATGATATCCGCCAGAACCTGACTGGCTGGCGGCAACTGCGGCAGGACGATGGACTGTTCCGTATGAACACCCTGCGCATCATAGGTGACCTTAAACAGACGAATACCGATAGAGGAAAGCCCGACCAGTGAAAGCTGCTTATCATCGGCACTCAACATCACCAGCAGCGATTGCTGCTTACCGCCAAAGGTTCCCGTCAGCAGTTGCTGTTCGTTGACCGGCGGAATAATCGCGGGGGCGGGTAGCGTGACTTTCACACCTGGTTTGAGCCACGCCTGTGGACGATTATCATCATGCTGTTTGCTGGCACAGCTGCTGAGTAGCAGCACGCCAATAAGCAGAAGCCCACGTCGCAATAATGTCATTTTCGTTTCCCTTTTGAATCAGGCAACGCCAGAGGCGCCAGCAAGAAGGCGATAAAAATACCGCTACAAAGCACAATCCCGAAGCTGCTAATGGCCTGAGTGCTGCTGAAAACCAGCATACCCAGCGTCAGCAGGGCGACGCACATCGCCAGCGTCACCGCCAGCAGCGAAGTCATCGGCGTCCCGCGTGGATTGCTGAAAAACAGCGTGTAATTGATGCCAATACCCAGCACCAAAACCAGCGCCAGCAATGAGAACAGGTTCAGCGAATGACCGCTCAACGCCAGCACCGCCAGTCCGCCGCCCAGCGACAGCACCGACGGCACCACATTGATGACGCCACGACGCAGACCAAGACGGATCACGTAGCTCAGCGCAATCACGACCAGCGCAGCCGCCAGCAACCATCCCAGCATGGCGCGATAGAAACCGAACAGAGCATCGAATGTCCCTTTTCTGTCGATCCACTCCACGCCCGGTAGCGTTTTAGCCATCTGTCCCAGCGCAGCGCTATCGCTCACGCCGCTGACCGGAACCAGAACACCGCTTTTCCCATTGGGTAACGTCAGCCACAGCAGTCGCCACCCTTCACTTATCGGGCTATCCAACCAGCGTTCCGGCGTGACCGGCATCGGTTGTACATTCGGCATAGCCACCTCAACGCCCGTGTCTTTAAGACGCTCGATAACCGCAGGCGCGGCCGATGCAATAAGCTGACTATCGCGCTGTTGCTGAGCCTGAGAAGAAAGCGGCAGCAGCCGATACTGCTTTAGCCACGCCTGTTGCTGCGCGTCACGCAGTTTAGGCGCGAGCTGTTCCAGACGCAGCAATGTCTCTTCTGCGCTGTCGCCGTAGACCACGAACCAGGTTTGATCGGCGCTCTGCCCCGTTAATGCCGTCAACTGCCGCTCTTGCTGCATCAAACCCTGCGGCAGCGCCTGTAGCTGGGAAATATCATCATTGACCTCCAGCCGCAGCAGCCCCACGACAGAAAGCACCAGCAGCGTCAGTGGAATCCCCAAACGTACGACACGCTGACGCCGCCACGCAGCCAGCCAGCGCCCCATCAGCACCATAGCGGGAACAGGCCTGACCGGCAGCCCCTTAACCAGAAAAGGATACCAGCACACCACGGTCAGACAGGAGGCTGTCAGCCCGGTTGCGGCGAACACCGCCAGCTGCTGTAGGCCGGGGAACGGAGCCAGCGCCATGATCAGGTAGGCGACAACCGCCGTACCCAGCGCAAGCAGAAGCGCGGGCAGCACCTTTTTCAGGCTTTCCATCGCCGAGACATGGCCGCCGTGCACCATCCGTTCGGTCAAATAATAGAGCGTATAATCCGCTGAAATCCCGACGATGCTGATACTCATCACCAGCGTCATCAAATGCAGCTCACCGAACAGCAGCAGGGTAAAGACCGTACCTGCCAGCGCACCGATGCCCACCGACAATCCACATAGCAACAGCGGGCGCGGAGAACGAAACACAAAGAAGATCAGCAGCAGAACACCCGCCACGGTGGCGACGCCGAGAGTAGAAACATCCTGTCTGGCCTGTTGGCTGGCATAGTTGCTAAACAGTACCGTCCCGCGAGTGAGCACCTCGGCATCAGGGAATGCAGCCTTGAGATCGCGTTCAAGGACACCGAGTTTATCAACCAGTTGCTGATTACGCGCCATATCAAACGAGCCAGCGCTAAGCTCACCGTGCAGGAAATACCAGGTGCGGCCTTGCGCGTCTTTTGCCGTTAACCAGCCTTGTGACAGCCCCAACTGGCTGGCATTTTGCTGCAACGCCAATTGAGATCCGCGCACCAGCATTAAAGGGTCGTGACTTAACTCCTTGCCGCTCACGCCAGCAAACGCGGAATAAAGCTGTGCCAGCACCCAATCGGCCTGCGCCGCACCGCCATTCTCTAATCGCGCGCGCGTGACGGGATCGACCAGACCATTGCGATGTTCAAAAACGAATCTCCCCCATCGCTGCTGCTGTTCGGCATCAATAGGGCCATTAACCTGCTGTAGATCGGGAAGCGCACGCAGGTGTTTCAGCCACCAGTCCGCGACCGCAGGATCCGCCTGCTTGCCCGGCGTCACCAGCCACACCATTTGCCGATCTAGGCGCTGCATAAAGCCTTGCTGTAACTCAGGGGGAAGTTCGCCCATCGACTGCTTGGGCAGCAGCGCCAATACGCTACTGTTGATCTGCGCCTTCGGCAGCAGCAGCGCCAGCGCGGCGATCAGCACGATACAGCAGCCAATCCAAACCCGCGCCGCGCGACGAATGCCGTCAGAAAACGAAACGCTGTTGCTCATCATCACTCAACATCCGGGGTTCGATCCGCTGATTGTTCAGCGTAATTCGGGTCATGTCGCCTTGGCGGTCATCCAGCGCAATGCCGTCAAGAAACTCACCACCGTTCAGCGTAATCGAGTTAAACAGTTTATCTAACGGCGAGGTTTTGGGCGTCAGCACCAGTTTCCACTGCTGCTTGCCGAGATCGGTAAAATCGATGGAAAAATTCTGTTCTAATACATGGCGATCGGCCTGAAACAGGGCGCGTAACAGGTGGTTAAACTGAAACATCTGCGGATTGCTTTCCGCCGTGACGATCTGCGGCGCTTGCCCGTTCATCACCTGAACCATACGCGTTTCATCCAACACCATCGTCAGTGGAAACGGCGTGGCCTGATGCCACCACAGCCCTTTGTCCTGCGCGATCAACAGTTGTCCGCTGGATTTCAACGGCTTTGCCATGCCTTTTATTTCACGCAGTTGGGTGAAATCAGCCCGCACAACAGGCTGGCTACTGAACCGCTGTTGTAAATCATCCAGCGTAACGGCCTGCGCCACACCGCTCAACAGCAAAAAAAACCCGACAATCAGTCGTATCATGGCGTCACTCCAAGGCGCTCAAACAAAATGGGGGGAGAAACAAAACTCAGCTCACGGCATCCTTCCTGTACCGCGACCTGAATCGTATAGCCCGTCGTGGCACGTTGGCCGCTTTCGGCATCGAAAATCTGGTAGGCGATGCGCAAGCGATTCTCGACTTCCTCGATAGTGGCGCGAATGCGTATACGCTGTTCGTAAGTCAGCGCCGCACGATATTTCACCCGCGTATCGACCACAGGCCACACATAGCCAGAGGCCTGCATTTCGCGATAGCCATAGTTAAATTTGCTCAGCAGCGCCTCGCGCGCCACTTCGAAAAAACGAAAATAGTTACCATGCCACACCACGCCCATCGGATCGCAGTCATGGAAAGACACCGTTAGTTCAACTTCATGGCTTAAGCGAGAATCGTTTAGCACCCTTACTCCTTTTTCCCAGCAGCTTGGCCGTCATCATCAGGCAGGCTCCAGAAATCAAAAAAATTAAACCAGTCGAGCGGGGATTTCAGCGCATAGTGCGCCAACCGTTCGGCATAGCGATCGACGACCTGCTGTAAGGCCTGCTGTCGGGTTGGACGCGGCAAAGCAATGCTATCGGCAAAGGGTTCGCAGTAGACGCGCAGCTTTTTCTGCTCGCGAATGACAAACATCAGCAGCACAGGGCAACGCAGCGCCGCTGCCAGAATAAAAGGCCCTTGAGGAAAAGGCGCTTCTTTTCCCAAAAACGGGCTCCACACCACGCGCCGCACTCCGCCGCGCTGACGATTGACCGCCGTGCGATCGCCGACAATCGCCACCCATTCACCGGCATCCAGCTTTTCTTGCAGCATGATGGCGGTATCCGGCCCGATGTCGCTGACAGGAATCAGGTTCACACCGGCCTGCGGAGCGATCTCTTCCAGCACCTGCTTAAAACGCTGGGAGTTTTCAGTAAACACCAGCGCATTAATCACCAGCCCGCTAACCTGCTGCGCCAGCGCCCGGCACACCTCGATATCGCCGAGGTGTGAAGCCAGAATCAGTTGCCCTTTTTGTCTGCTTTGTTCAATGGTTTGCAGAGCACCGGGGGCAAAATCAATATCGCGGCCCCAGTGTAGATCGCCGCGCCAGCTGGCGATTTTATCCAGCATCGCCTGACCAAAACGGAGGAAATGCTGATAGCTGTTGAGCGGTTTAGGCAGCGGGATATCGTGCTGACGCGCATACTCCCCAATTTGCCGCAGCCATGACTGAGACGCCTGACGCGCGGTACGGCCAGTCAGCCAGTAAAACGCAATCACAGGCCAGAGAAACAGCGTAAATACCCCGCGACCTAACCGTTGATACACCGCCAGCATGAACCGCATACCGAGCAGGCCCTTGCGCTCCGACACGCCAGCCCAATGCTGCTGCCGTTGCCGCATCAGCAGCACGGGAATGCGCGGAAGCATGCCGAAAAACAGGCGGGTATGCATCCAGGAAATCCGCAGGTTATCGTGCAGCGCATCGAAATGAGACAGGCCGTTTTCTGGATACGTCACCGCCGTTTCAATAAAGCGGCTGGGCGTTCCCGCCCAATACAGACGCACCATAATTTCCGTATCGAAATCCATACGGTGACCGAGAGACTTTCGTGAAAGAAGAGAGACCGTGGCGGCAACTGGATAGACACGGAAACCGCACATGCTGTCTTTGATGGAGAGGGATAGCGTTTCAATCCAGACCCAAACATGGGTGACATAGCGCCCGTAAAGCCGTGATTTCGGTACAGAGGCATCGTAACGCGGTCGACCGGAAATCAGACAATGCGGGTGCGTTTTTGCCTCATCCAGCAGAAGCGGTGCATCTTCAATCTGATGCTGCCCGTCAGCATCAACCTGTAAGGCATGACTAAAGCCAGCCTGCGCTGCGGCTTCAATGCCACGGATCACCGCCGCACCTTTGCCGCTGTTGTGCGCCAGCCGAATCAACGTCACACCGTCATTTTCCGCGGCCAACTGAGCGAGAACGTGTTGCGTAGCCGCATCACTTCCATCATCAACAATGAAAACGGGCAGCGCTAGCGGTGCCAAACGCGCCAACACCGATGCCATCATGGCACCGTGGTTATAACAAGGGATTACCACGCAGGGCGAGAAGGCGCCATTTACTGACATGGGCGATCTTCCATCATCGGCGTGAGCTTTATTTTCCCGCTGCTGGCCGTGCGCTCAGTCTCGCCATCCAGAATGGTGTAGCTAAAGGTCAACTGTTGCTTTCCGGTATGCCATGTCAGCACCAGACGCAGCGTTTTGCCGGGCAAAATCGGCTGCTGGAATTTAATGTTCTCAATGGACAAAAACGTCCACCCTTGCGCCAGCACCGTCGTTGCGTAATGCATGACCCAATCCAGCTGTGCCACACCAGGCAACAGCGGCTGACCCGTAAAGTGACCCTTGAACCAGAACAGTTCAGGATCAGCCTGTAGCATCAATTCGATCTGAGACGTTTCATCCGTCTTTTTTACATCGTACCGGACAAGCTCAACGGGCAACATGAAACAATTCCTGTATCTGCGGCCAGGCACGTTTACTCTGGCTATTGTGGGGAATAACGTCGACGATGCGCCAGAAACGCGGCATCGCTAACGGCTCCAGCCATTTTTGCAATTCATGCCGCCATTGGCGTTTCAAATTCGGTAGGTCATCGGCCTTATCGGGAGTATTCAACACCAGCACCACGCCAATACCGCTCCGCTCTGGGCGCGTCACTTGAAGCGCAACCGCATCAGCAATGTCGGGCAGATCGAGTAAACGCCGTTCTATCTCACTTAGCGAGATGCGTTTATCTTCGATCTTCACCACGCGGTCGTGTCGACCACACAGCTGAAAATGCCCCGCGTCATCAAACGCCAATCGATCATCCAGCTTGTGCCCCAGAGCATGTGGAATCAGCGCCGACTGCGCCCACCAGTTATCTTGTTCATCGCGCCGCAGTGACACACCGGGGAATAGCTGCCACGGTACGGTATCCGTCTCACGCGAGCGCCATGCTAAAACACCCGTTTCTGTACTGCCGTATATCTCATTGACGGGCTGCCTAAACCACGCCGCTGCCGCTTCAGCATGCAGCCAGGGGAAGGTTCCCCCCGCAGAGACGATTAACGAACACAAGGGAGCAGGAAGCGCACGATCGATGCGACGTAAGAATGCCGGGCTGCTGATAAACACGTAACGCCGCTGATGCTGTTGTGAAGTAAGTTGTTCGGTATAAAGCAGTTGGCGGCTATCAAAGCGCAGCCCCAGCGCCATCGGCAGCCAGATGCGAAACGTCAGCCCATATAAATGCTGGTGGGTAACGGAAGCGATCACATCACAGCCTTGCAAGCGTGTGCCCCAGCGTTCCGCCAGCCAACGCGACTCTTCATCCAAACAGCGTACCGGTTTAACAATCTGACGAGGCTTGCCGGTGGAGCCTGACGTGAACAACACAACGCAGGCATCATCTGGTATAGGGGGCAACACGGCATCCGCGACGCTCTCCGTCTCTGCCGTCAGAGCAAACACCGGACAATCCAGATGCAGGGACACATCGGTCAGCACCCCGTCAAATTCATCCGCCTGTTCTTCTAATACGGATTGGCGACAGTGGCCGGGGATGACCGGGGTTTTTCCCGCATGAAGAGCAGCCAGAAGCCCGATAGTGAAGCGGTAGCTGTCTTCAAAACACAGCGCCCAACGCGTCTCCTGTCGCAGGCTTAGCTGCTGACAAAGTGCGATCACCTGCGCTTTCAACGACCCCAGCGTAAACGTACTGGCACCATTACTGGCAACAATGCGCTGAAGGGAATCATTTCCCGCCAGCCAGTCATTGACGGCGCGGACAGTCGACCCGTTCATACGCGCTTCCTCAGACGCTGGCGTATCAACCACTCTCCCCCCATCAACAACCCCATAAGCACATAGCTGATCACGCCGTTCCATAACGTCCACCAATGAAGATTGCCGACAAGACAGGTCAGCACGGCAATACCGCCGTTAAAAATAAAAAACCAACACCAGACTTTCGTCACACGCCGCGTATAGGCAATAGCCTGAACGGGGAGTTCCGGTTCCCGAAGGCGGGCAAGGCGCTCTACAATCGGCATGCCGCTATAGAGCGAGCCACCAAACAGCATCAACATGACGCTATTTACCGCAACGGGATACCACAGCAGCCAACCGCCATCGCGCAGTAATAAACTGGCAACGGAAAGCACCACCCCAGCTGCGGCCAGCCACAGGGCCGTCCCTTTGAATGCCTTGTTTTCAAATAAATTGTTTGCATCACGCAACGTAGCGAAACGAAGAACAAACATCAGTGCCAATACCGCGAGTAGCCAACGATGCTCAGGGTGTGTGATGCTAAACCAGGCCAGAAAAGGCCAGGCGAGCGTCATTAAGATGTTCAGACTACTTATCAGCACACGCATCACTTGGCGAACTCATCAACCTTCACGGAGCAGGCTTTCTACCGCATCAACCACATCCTGCACGGTACGCACAGATTTAAAAATTTCCGGCGATATTTTGCGCCCGATGCGTTTTTGCAGGTGAACCACCATATCCACCGCATCGATGCTATCTAGCTCAAGATCTTCATAAAGGCGGGATTCAGGTTTGATATCATCAGCATCCAGTTCAAACAGCTTGACCAGTAAGCCTGTAATTTCCTGATAAATTTCGTTTTTATCCATCATCAACTCATTTTATTTTACTATCAGGCACTCACGGCGCGCTGAGTGTTGATAAAAGCTGCAAGGGTTGCAACGGAAAAGAAGTGTTGGCGTACCTCTTCACTTTCCGCAGAAAGCACGACGCCATAACGGTTTTTTACCGCTAATCCCAGCTCAAGCGCATCGATAGAATCCAGACCAAGGCCATCGCCAAAAAGCGGGGCGTCCGTTTCTATTTCATCAACGCTGATATCTTCAAGATTAAGAGAGTCGATAATCATCTCTTTGATTTCAACAAACATACTTTCCATATGTATTTCCAAATGGTGATCAGCTTTCTGGTGTTAAAGATTGCTGCAAAAGGCGGTTCAAACGGCGAGCCGCCAAGGATCGCGCCTCTTCAGGCGCCATAAAAGTGTCGTTATTGATGCGTTCGCGTACGCTCACCGTGAAACACGGTTTTTCAGGCGGAATGTGATACCAGCGACTTTGTTTTCCCAATGTTTTTTGGCTACAGCGAATATGCACGACCCGCAAATCACAGCCGCAACGCACCGCAATATTTGCGGCACCGCGTTGCAGAACAAGGGGTTCGCCATAACGCGTACGTGTGCCTTCAGGAAAAACAATGATCGCATCGCCGTTATCAAGTCGTCGCTGACAGTCCGACAATAGCGCATCAGACTGGCTGTTAAGCAGGTAATCCGCCGCACGAATGACGCCGCGGAAAAACAGGTTTTTCTGTAAATCGGCCTTAACCAGACAGTCGGCATCTGGCATGACGGATGCCAGCAAAACATAGTCAATTAACGTCGGGTGATTGGCGACAATCAAACAGCTGCGATCGCGCTGTAAGGTTTCGATGCCGTCAATGCGGTAATCCAGCACCCCTAATTTGCGGGCACTGCATAAAAAAAAGCGAAAGCTGGCGGAAATGCTGCGTCGAGCCAGCTGGCGGCGGCGAGTGGTATCACGCTGAATCAGCAACACATTGAACCACACCAGAGAAAGCAGTAAACCACCAACGCCAAACATGGAAAAACACGCGCCGGTCATCATTAATCGCCACAAACGATTCAGATAAGTCGAAGAACGAAGCACCAGCGATGACTCAGACATCCCTTCTCTCCCACACCCAGTCAACGCGTTCGCCTGGTAGGGAAAAACTCGGCTTCTCGGCAAGAAAAGCCTGCAAGAACAACAGGCTTTGTGGTGAATCACCGCTGTGAGATTCCGCCTGAGGTCGCGATTCACACACCATGTCATCACCATCCCCTAACAATAGGGCGACGGCGTAGGGGTAACGAGGCATATCTGCCGAAACATGTGGGTGGTAGAAATCAGGGATCGCACCATCAAAATCAACCAATAGAATATTGCGGTATCCCGCGGCCTGTAATGCCTTTGCTTCGATAAGGCCTTGCTGGAAAGAGTCCATTCCTGCGGCAATCGACGTAGAAACCAGCGGGGCCTTCGCCGTAATCGTCAGGCTTCCCACTGCCGCGTTGTGTACCGACATTGCAAAATCAGTAGGAGAAATATTCTCATTTTCTGACAGCGCCTTCAGGATATTCAGGTTGCGTTCCAACTCACCGTGGCGCGAGGTGAAGACAATCGCATCCACCGACTGACGACGCAGTAACGCTAACCCGCTATCGACCGCCAAACGGCTCCCTTGATTGAGGCGACGAGCCATCATCATGGGTAAATGTCGACATTTATCCAAAGTTTGCTCGGCATTGATCGCAGCAGATACCCGCGACCAATTCAGCCAATCGTCCGCGCTGCTGAGGCCCGGCGCGCTGGCCTGCCAATCAATGATTGAAAATGCTAATCTCATACTGCCTTCTTCCAGTCCGACCTATTTCGGCGTTATCGCTGCTATTTCCCGTTTACGTCCGCTATTTTATTATCGCTTTTTACAGATCAGCAGCGTGTGACCCACGCCAATATTATCGATTTGATTTTCAACGATAAATCCAGCCTGCTCTACTAAAGGTAAAAATCGTCTGGCGGCATAGAAACGGCTGGTCCCATTGGCAAGACAGGTAAAGTAGAGCGAAGAAGCATTCAGGCTAAAAGCACCAGCTTCCCACCGCTGACGATCCCAAAAAATTTCCAAAATACAGACTCTGGCATCTGGCTTCATCACGCCGGCGATTTTACGCAAGATAGCCACGATTTGTTCTTCACTAAAACAGTCGAGGAATTGGCTCATCCACCATATATCCGCTTCACCCGGCAACGGGCAATCGGAGAGCATATCGACAGCACAGCCCTTAATACGATCAGATTTCCCTGCTTCTGCAATATTTTCTGTCGCCAGCGCAATTTGCTCCGGCAAATCCAAAATCGTCATGTTCACATCACGATCGTAGTCATAGCAGCGCATGGCCCATTTACCGGTATTCCCGCCGACATCGTAGAGATGTTTTGGCTTTAGCTGGAAGACATGCGGCAAGGCAGCATCAAATGCGGTATCTGAATAGAAATGATCGAACGCAAACCAACTCGACTTCGCCTGCGGCGGCAGTTGGCTTAACGCTGGATATATTGTCGGCCACTCACCAAAGACTTTTAATCCAGAGGGCTCATTTTTTGCCAACGCCTCATCAAGGTAAAACATCCCCTGATAACAAACATCCTGAGTAAAATCCATGTTGACGCGCGTCATGCGGTCATGGAGCAGATAATGACCAATTTTAGCCAGCGCGTAGGTTTCCTCTTTCTGGATAATAATGCGGCCACTCAGCCCAACATCCAGCAGCAGTTCAACGGCGTAACGATTTAATGAGGTAATGGCAACAATGTCATCGAGATTTGCGCCCTGATGACCGCGCTTATCCAGAAAATCTAAAATACCGTGGTTACGCAGATTGATAGCCGCCTGAAACAGCATGGGAGCAAACGCAATTCGCTGCGCTTCAGTAATAGCATCCAGCGCGCTGACATTATCTTTGTCATATCCGTAATACACTGACTTTTCCCTTGATGTCGGACAAAAACGAGCAGAAAAGAACAACAAAAAATAGAGTCGGATAACAATGGAGATATCCGACTATTAAAATTATTTAATCTGTTGACCGGCAAGTGTTAATTGAATTTCATGATCCAGACTTTTTATCCAATTATTATAATTTCGGTGAATCTTCCCACCTCCCGCCAACAAATTCTCACTTCCAACATAGCTGATGGAATAACTGGTTTGCGAATAGGTAATGCGAACATTTGCCACATGGCTACGCTGAACCAGACGACCATCAATCGCACCGGCGTAAGCCTGAGTCATCGCCCACTTACGCTTTTGCCCTGCTTCAATAATGGCATTCTTTACCTGTTCAGTGGTGTGCTGCCCAGTGATGGACTGTGTCACATTCGCTACCGGAACCGTACGCTCAGCACAACCCGTCAATATAAGAACAGAGACTAAAGCGGCGAAAATAATCTGTTTTTTCATAAAATCCCTATCAAACAAAAACATCACTGCCAAAAAAGAATTCGTGTCTGATGCAAGATGTAAAATTAATGCATCATTAAAACTATTTTACACAAAATAGAGATAACCTGACAAAAGAAACATGGTTCTCTGCCTCAGGTTTTCATCACACAGATATCTGTAGTGTGAGGCAGAACAATAATCACAATTAAAAAATGGATATAAAAAAATCCGCCTTATGCTTTGCGACATAAGGCGGACGATCGTAAAGAAAAAATACCGGAAAGTTACTCTACCGTAACGGATTTCGCCAGGTTACGTGGCTGATCGACATCGGTGCCTTTAATCAGCGCGACGTGATAAGACAGCAGCTGCAACGGCACCGTATAGAAGATTGGCGCAATCACTTCTTCGATATGCGGCAGTGGAATAATCTTCATATTTTCGCTGCTGGTGAAACCCGCATCTTCATCAGCGAAGACATACAGCTCACCGCCGCGCGCCCGCACTTCTTCGATGTTGGATTTCAATTTTTCCAACAGTTCGTTGTTCGGTGCCACGACGACAACCGGCATATCCGCATCAATCAGCGCCAGCGGGCCGTGTTTCAGCTCGCCTGCCGCGTAGGCTTCCGCATGGATGTAAGAGATCTCTTTCAGCTTCAGCGCACCCTCCATCGCGATCGGGTACTGATCGCCACGGCCGAGGAACAGCGCATGGTGCTTGTCAGAGAAACCTTCTGCCAGAGATTCGATGAGCTTGTCCTGAGACAGCATCTGCTCAATACGCGCAGGCAGCGCCTGCAAACCATGAACGATGTCATGCTCAATCTGCGCATCCATACCGCGCAGGCGGCCAACGCGCGCCACCAGCATCAGCAGAACGGTAAGCTGAGTGGTGAAGGCTTTGGTCGAGGCCACGCCAATCTCTACGCCTGCTTTGGTCATCAGCGCCAGATCGGATTCACGCACCAGCGAGGAGCCCGCAACGTTACAGATAGCCAGCGATCCCAGATAGCCCAGTTCTTTGGACAAACGCAGTGCTGCCAGCGTATCCGCCGTTTCACCGGACTGGGACAGGGTAATCATCAGGCTGTTCTTACGCACAGCAGGCTTGCGATAGCGGAATTCGGAAGCAATCTCCACGTCGCACGGAATACCAGCCAGTGATTCAAACCAGTAACGGGAAACCATACCGGAATTGTAGGATGTGCCGCAGGCAATGATCTGAACGTGTTCAACCTTCGCCAGCAGCTCATCCGCTTTCGGGCCTAACTCAGACAAATTGATCTCGCCGTGGCTGAAACGCCCTTCAAGGGTGTTCTTGATTGCCATCGGCTGTTCGTAGATTTCTTTCTGCATGTAGTGACGATACGCGCCTTTGTCACCAGCATCGTAATTCACTTTTGATTCAATTTCTTCGCGTGCGGCAAGCTGACCTGATTTATCAAACACGCGCACATCACGACGGGTGATTTCTGCGATGTCGCCTTCTTCCAGGAACATAAAGCGACGCGTCACAGGCAGCAACGCCAACTGATCGGAGGCAATAAAGTTTTCTCCGACACCACGGCCAATCACCAGCGGGCTACCAGAACGAGCGGCAACCAACACGCTTGGGTCACGGTTATCCAACACCACCATGCCATACGCACCGCGCAGCTGTGAGATCACGCGCTTAACGATTTCAACCAGCGTTCCGCCATTCTGCTGCTGTTCGAAATGAACCAGATGGGCAACCACTTCCGTATCGGTTTCGGAGACAAAGCGATAGCCGCGACCGATCAGCAATTCGCGCAGCGGCTCGTGGTTTTCGATAATGCCGTTATGAACGATAGTGATATGTTCAGAAACATGCGGGTGTGCGTTCTCTTCAGAAGGTTCGCCGTGCGTTGCCCAACGGGTATGGGCGATGCCGGTACCGCCGTGCAGTTCATGCTCTTCGGCTGCCTGAGACAGCACCTGCACTTTCCCCAGACGGCGCAAACGGGCGACATGTCCTTCGCTATCAACAACCGCCAGGCCCGCAGAGTCATAGCCGCGGTACTCAAGACGGCGTAAACCTTCCAACAAAATTTCAGCAACATCACGTTGCGCAACTGCGCCTACAATTCCACACATCGATGGTATTCCTATAAAAGTGACATATTGTGTCACCAGGGATGTCTTAGACCTGATTGTTCCGGTTTTTCCGGGTTCCCCGAGCCTTGTAGAGAGTTGGGGATTATTATGTTTTGTTCTGTACTCTGGGATCGCCCCCGCAGAGGGATCGGCCAAAGCACAGGACAAAACCGCCTCCGCCCTATGCGGAGGCATTAAATATTATTTCTTTTTCACCGGACGCTGCCAGCCGGAAATATGCCGTTGCTTCACGCGACCGACCACCAGCTCATTCTCTGCCACATCACGCGTAACCGTCGTTCCCGCGCCGATAGTCGCACCGCTGGCAACGCTAACGGGTGCCACCAGTTGGCTATCCGAACCGACAAATACATCGTCACCAATAACCGTTTTGTGTTTATTCGCGCCGTCATAATTACAGGTGATCGTTCCCGCGCCAATATTAACACCGGAACCGATATCCGCATCACCCAAATAGCTAAGGTGACCCGCTTTTGATCCTTTACCTAAACGCGCTTTTTTCAGTTCGACAAAGTTGCCAACATGCGCGCCCTCGGCCAGTTCTGAGCCTGGACGCAAGCGGGCAAATGGGCCAACGGTACATTCTGCTTCTAACACCGCGTCTTCCAACACAGAGTAAGGGCTGATCTCACTGTCATCGCCAATGATGCAGTTTTTGATCACACAGCCAGCACCGATTTTCACCCGGTTGCCTAGCTTAACATTGCCTTCCACGACCACATTGATATCAATCACGACATCGCGACCATGAGCCAGCTCGCCACGCAGATCAAATCGTGCCGGATCGAGCAGCATCACACCGGCCAGCAGCAGCTTGTCTGCCTGTTCACGCTGATAAACCCGCTCCAGCGCCGACAGTTGCAGGCGATTATTGACGCCCTCCACTTCGCTCAGTCGCTCAGGGTGGACCGCTTCGACACGCTGACCTTCTTCCGCTGCCATCGCAATAATATCGGTGATGTAAAACTCACCCTGTGCGTTGTTGTTATTCAACTGGCTTAACCACCGCTTCAGATCCTTGCCGTTCGCGATCAGAATGCCGGTATTGATCTCGTTAATCTGGCGCTGTTCTTCGCTGGCATCTTTGTGCTCGACGATCCCGACAACAGCACCGTTTTCACGCACAATTCGTCCATAGCCCGTCGGATCGTCCAGCTTCACCGTCAACAGGCCGATACCACCCAGCGGCTTAGCCTCACGTAAACGCCCCAGCGTTTGCGATGAAATCAGCGGCACATCGCCATACAACATCAAGATATCTTCATCGTCAGCAAAATGAGGCGCGGCTTGCTGCATCGCATGCCCGGTTCCCAGCTGTTCCGCCTGCAATACCCAGTTCAATGCCGGATCGGCCAATTCACGTTTTAGCAAATCGCCGCCGTGGCCATAGACCAGATGAACGTGCTGCGCGCCTGTCGTCATGGCAGCATCAATAACGTGCTGAACCATCGGTTTACCCGCCAGTTTATGCAGCACCTTGGGAAGGTCGGAATACATACGGGTTCCTTTACCCGCAGCAAGGATCACCACACTCATCGCACTATTTGACATAAGTATCCTGACAGTACGGAGCCACCGCTCCGCAAGAATAAAATGACCAGCCTGTTACGGCATGAATAACCTGAGTTTACCGAAACTCATGCTTAACGCGGATACTTTTTGGTGAGTTTTTTCTGAAAATCTCGCTCAAAACGACGAATGTTCACGAGAAGAAGATACAAGCACCATACTCTCAACCTAAACAGAAATGACACAGAGTTTCATAAAAAACAGACTTTGTTTTTAAGTATTTCCATTTGTGACACACACAAAAGAAACAGCGTTTCATTTATAGCAATATACGCGGGCAAATAATTCAATAACGAAGGAGATACAATGAAACGTTGTTCTTCACAAAAATGTGATTCATTACGGAAACACCGTTCTTCACGCCTCGCAGCCGTCGCGTTGACGAATGCATTACTCTTTAGCTTTAGTACACACGCTGCGACAGAATCAACCCCTGTCTGGCACGGCATCGCCTTTGGTCAATCAACAGACGTAAACTTCTCATCCAATGTCCTGCCAGAAAAGATTGGTGTTAACGACGTCACCATTAACGGCAAGAAATTAGCACCGGGGGATAACGCTGATTTGTCCGCACCTATCACGGTCGAAAGTCGTGGCGGAAAGATTGCCAACACCCATGACGGGCTGACGTTCTTCTATACGCAGCTGCCTGCGAATGTGAATTTCACGCTTCAGTCTGATATTACCGTGGAACAGTTTGGGCCAGAAAACGGCGCCAAGCCGGCGGCTCAGGAAGGGGCTGGGATTCTGGTGCGCGATATTATTGGCGTGCCGCGTCAGGAACCGCTGAAAGAAGGGTATGAGGAATTCCCTGCGGCATCCAACATGGTGATGAACGCCATCATGACGCAGGATAAGAAGTCTCATACCGAAATCAAGCTTCAGGCTATTTTGCGTAATGGCGTTACACAGCCGTGGGGAAATGCCGGTGCGAAAATTACCAAAACCAGCTACCAGGAAAATGTGAATCTGGAGCAAACGCCGACGTTCCGTCTGAAACTGGAACGTACCAACGACGGCTTTATTACCTCTTATGCGCCGAAAGGCACGGATAACTGGGTATCAAAAGAAGTTAAAGGCGCGGATGTTGTCACCAAGCTGGATAAAGACCACTACTACGTCGGTTTCTTTGCTTCCCGTAACGCCAAAATCACCGTCAGCAATGCACAGTTGACCACCACGCCAGCGCAAACCAAAGCGTCACCGGAGTTCAAGGCTAAGGCCTATGATCCTTTACTCCAGGTGATGTCATCGCCTAAAACCACCAGCGAACACTATGTGGTTCAGGCCAGAGCCAACTACGCTGGTACGATCGCGGTGTCGCAAAACGGTCAGCCTCTGGGTGAAGCGAAGCAGGTAAAAGCGGGAGAAACCTTATCTCTGCCAGCGAAAATTGCCGGTAATAGCGCTGAGTTCAAGATTGCCTACCAGCCTGCTGAAGGCGATGATAAAGCCGTAAAAGAGAGCACGTTCAAGGTTGAAAGGGTGGCCTACGCAGACGCTAAAAATCTGTATGTTTCGCCACAAGGTTCAGCCAGCAATGACGGCAGTAAAAATGCACCGATCGATTTAGCCAGCGCCGTCGCCGCTCTGCCAGCTGGTGGCACAATCTGGCTCAACGATGGTGATTACAGCGCAACTGAAATCCCTGTCAGCGCCAGCGGCCAGCAAAAAACCGTCAAGAACCTGTTTGCTGTCGGCAATAAAGCCGTGATTCATGGCCTACAGCTGAAAGCGAGCCATTGGCATGTTAAAGGGATTGAAATCACAGAGAAACCGTTCCGTATCGAGGGGAGCTACAACACCATCGAACGCGTTCTGGCGCACCACGCTGACGATACCGGTATTCAGGTGACCTCAACGGCCGATGTGGGTAGACCACTGTGGGCCAGCCATAACCTGATTCTGAATTCAGAATCTCACAGCAATCAGGACCCAGGCAAAATTAACGCCGACGGTTTCGCGGTGAAAATGCGTGTGGGTGAAGGCAACGTGATTCGCGGCGCGTTCTCGCACAACAACATCGATGATGGCTTCGACCTGTTTAACAAAATTGAAGACGGCGCAAACGGCGTTGTGGTGATCGAGAATTCAATTGCCATGAACAACACCAGCAACGGCTTCAAAATGGGTGGCGAAGGCCAGCCAGTGGCTCATCAGGTTAAAAACAGCATTGCTGTAGGCAACAAGCTTGATGGTTTCACTGACAACTTCAACCCAGGTGCATTGATCGTTGAAGACAACATCGCGTTAGATAACGAACGCTTTAACTTCATTTTCCGCCCAAGCCCATACTCTGGCCCGGAAAAACAAGGCGTCTTCAAGAACAACATTTCGCTGAAAACCAAAGCGGGTAAATATGATGATGCGGTTGTCGGCAATATCGATAACACCAACTATTTCATCAAAGGCGACCGTTCGGTTAACGCGCAAGGTAAGGAAATCACCGTAAATAATTTCGTGTCGGTAGCCGTCCCTGAGACGTTTACACGTGATGCCAAAGGCAATCTGGTACTTGGCGACTTCCTGAAGAAAAAATAAGTCACTTCAAATAAACCCCGCCTAATAAGGTGGGGTTGCTAATGAAACGCGTCGAGCGCGGTAGTAACGGATAGATCGTAAAGACGCTGTAAACACATCCGTGTGCGCTCGGCTTGCGCCATCCATGGCGCAAACGCTTTACTCTTCTATTCCGTTACTCCCGTTTTCGTTCGGTAAATAGGTTTGTCTACGATCTGAATGCCTGCTCTCGCAGCATTTTTTATCTCGGCGTATAACATCACCTTAAATGAAAAAGGCCAGTCAGTGTGAACTGACTGGCCTTTAATTATTGCAAGCTTATCTGTTACATCGCTTTTCTGGTCAGCTCGATAACACGCAGCTTCGCAATCGCTTTAGTCAGCTCTGCGGAAGCCTGAGCATAATCCACATCGCCATGCGAATTGCGGATATGATCTTCAGCTTTGCGTTTCGCTTCCAGCGCACGTGCTTCATCCAGATCCTGCCCACGGATAGCGGTATCAGACAGTACGGTGACAATATTCGGCTGCACCTCAAGGACGCCGCCAGAAAGATAGATATACTCTTCCTCACCGTGCTGCTTAACGATACGAATCATACCCGGCTTAATGGCAGTGAGCAGAGGGGCATGTCCCGGATAAATACCCAGTTCGCCTTCGCTCCCCGTTACCTGGATCTTCTGCACCAGACCGGAGAACATTTGCTGTTCTGCACTCACGACATCCAGATGGTAAGTCATAGCCATGTCACCCTCCTACAAGGCGTTACAGTTTCTTGGCTTTTTCCACGACTTCTTCAATGGAACCAACCATGTAGAACGCCTGCTCTGGCAGGTGGTCGTATTCGCCTTCCATAATCCCTTTAAAGCCACGGATAGTGTCTTTCAGGGAAACGTATTTGCCCGGAGAACCGGTAAATACTTCCGCTACGAAGAACGGCTGAGACAGGAAGCGCTGAATCTTACGCGCACGGGATACCACCAGCTTGTCTTCTTCAGACAGCTCGTCCATACCCAGAATCGCGATGATGTCTTTCAGTTCCTGGTAACGTTGCAGAATAGACTGCACGCCACGAGCAACATCATAGTGTTCCTGACCAACAACCAGTGGATCCAGCTGACGGCTGGTGGAATCCAGCGGGTCAACGGCCGGGTAGATACCCAGAGAAGCGATCTGACGGCTCAGTACCACGGTTGCATCCAAGTGAGCAAAGGTGGTGGCTGGTGACGGGTCAGTCAAGTCATCCGCAGGAACGTAAACGGCCTGAACGGAGGTGATAGAACCGGTTTTGGTTGAGGTGATACGTTCTTGCAGAACGCCCATCTCTTCCGCCAGCGTCGGCTGATAACCTACCGCAGAAGGCATACGACCCAGCAGTGCGGATACTTCCGTACCGGCCAGGGTATAACGGTAGATATTATCGACGAACAGCAATACGTCACGGCCTTCATCACGGAATTTTTCCGCCATGGTCAGACCGGTCAATGCTACGCGCAGACGGTTACCCGGCGGCTCGTTCATCTGGCCATACACCAGTGATACTTTATCGATTACGTTGGAGTCGGTCATTTCGTGGTAGAAGTCGTTACCTTCACGGGTACGCTCACCTACGCCCGCAAACACGGAGTAACCGGAGTGCTCGATCGCGATGTTACGGATCAGCTCCATCATGTTTACGGTTTTACCTACGCCCGCACCACCGAACAGACCCACTTTACCGCCCTTGGCAAACGGACACATCAGGTCGATAACCTTGATGCCGGTTTCCAGCAGTTCCTGTGAGTTTGACAGCTCTTCATAGCTCGGAGCTGAACGGTGGATAGCCCAACGCTCTTCTTCACCGATGTCGCCTTTCATGTCGATTGGGTCACCCAATACGTTCATGATACGACCCAGCGTTGCTTTACCTACCGGTACTTCGATCGGGTGGTCCAGGTTATTCACGTTCAACCCGCGACGCAGGCCGTCAGAAGAACCCATTGCGATACAACGAACAATGCCGCCGCCCAACTGCTGCTGCACTTCCAGCACCAGTTTTTCAGCGCCGTTCTCTACCTCAAGCGCATCGTACACCTTCGGTACGGCATCTTGCGGGAACTCGACGTCCACCACGGCGCCGATTACCTGGATAATCTTTCCAGTAGCCATCTTGAATCCTCTACGTAATTCGACAATACGTAATTCGTAAACCTGCTTTAAACCGCGGAGGCTCCCCCGACGATTTCGGTGAGTTCCTGGGTGATGCTGGCCTGACGAGCTTTGTTGTATACCAACTGCAGCTCTTTGATCAGGCTACCGCCGTTATCGGTCGCGGCTTTCATCGCAACCATTCGCGCGGCCTGCTCACTAGCCAGATTTTCTACGACGCCCTGATAAACCTGAGATTCTACATAACGGCGCAGCAGGGTATCCAGCAGCGACTTAGGATCGGGTTCATACAGGTAATCCCAGGCTTTCTTCTTCAACTCACCGTCATCCGAAGGCGGTAACGGTAACACTTGAACAACAAGCGGTTCCTGAGACATGGTATTAATAAACTTGTTGCTTACGATATACAGCTTGTCCAGACGACCTTCGTCATAGGCTTGCAGCATAACTTTAACCGGGCCGATCAATTCTGATACGGAAGGGTTATCCCCCATACCGGTAACCTGAGCAACAATGTTTCCGCCTACCGAACCGAAGAAAGAAACCGCTTTGGAACCAATCAGCGCTAAATCAGTTTCAACGCCTTTGTCGCTCCAGGATTTCATATCAGCCAGCAGTTTCTTGAACAGGTTAATGTTCAAACCACCGCACAGGCCACGGTCAGTAGACACCACCAGATACCCAACGCGCTTAACGTCGCGTTCTTCCAGGTACGGGTGTTTATATTCCAGATTTCCTAACGCAAGGTGACCAATCACATTGCGTATGGTTTCCGCATAAGGACGGCTGGCCGCCATACGATCCTGCGATTTACGCATTTTGGAAGCGGCGACCATTTCCATTGCTTTGGTGATCTTCTGCGTATTTTGGACGCTTGCGATCTTACTACGTATCTCTTTTGCGCCGGCCATCTTTGCTTCTCCTCAAAGCCTTGCGGCCTGCTTTACAGCAGGCCACTGGGCATTACCAGGACTGGGTTGCCTTAAAAGTATCGAGGATGCCTTTAAACTTGCCCTCGATCTCATCGTTATAAGCGCCAGTCTGGTCGATTTGTTGCAGAAGTTCGCCATGCTCACGGTCAGCATAAGCCAACAGTGCCGCTTCAAAGCTACCGACTTTCGACAGCTCAACATCTTCCAGATAACCACGTTCTGCCGCAAACAGAACCAGAGACTGCTGTGCGACAGACATCGGCGCATACTGTTTCTGTTTCAGCAGCTCGGTCACTTTCTGACCGTGGCTCAACTGCTTACGGGTTGCATCATCAAGATCGGAAGCGAACTGAGAGAATGCTGCCAGTTCACGGTACTGTGCCAGAGCGGTACGAATACCACCGGACAGTTTCTTCATGATCTTGGTCTGTGCTGCACCACCCACACGGGATACGGAGATCCCTGGGTTAACCGCAGGACGAATACCGGCGTTAAACAGGTTGGATTCCAGGAAGATCTGACCATCGGTAATAGAAATTACGTTGGTCGGAACGAACGCAGAAACGTCACCCGCTTGCGTTTCGATGATCGGCAGTGCGGTCAACGAACCGGTTTTCCCTTTCACTTCACCCTTGGTGAATGCTTCAACGTAATCGGCGTTAACGCGCGATGCACGCTCCAGCAAACGGGAGTGGAGATAGAAAACGTCACCAGGATAAGCTTCACGACCTGGCGGACGACGGAGCAGCAGAGAAATCTGACGATAAGCAACGGCCTGTTTAGACAGGTCATCATAAATAATCAGCGCATCTTCACCGCGGTCACGGAAGTATTCGCCCATCGCACAGCCGGCATACGGTGCCAGATATTGCAGAGCAGCAGACTCAGACGCGGTAGCAACAACAACAATGGTGTTTTCCAGTGCGCCGTGCTCTTCCAGTTTACGTACCACGTTAGAAATCGTGGAAGCTTTCTGGCCGATAGCGACGTACACACATTTGATGCCGGAATCACGCTGGTTGATGATGGCGTCGATGGCCAGAGCAGTTTTACCCGTCTGACGGTCACCGATAATCAGCTCACGCTGACCACGACCGATTGGAATCATGGCGTCAACGGACTTATAGCCCGTTTGTACCGGCTCATCAACGGACTGACGTTCGATAACGCCAGGCGCAATCGCTTCAACCGCAGAGAAACCGTCGTGATCCAGTGCGCCTTTACCGTCAATCGGTGCGCCCAGCGTGTTGACCACACGACCCAGCAGGCCGCGGCCAACTGGAACTTCAAGAATACGGCCGGTGCATTTTACTTTCATGCCTTCAGCCAGATCCGCATACGGACCCATGACTACCGCACCAACGGAGTCGCGCTCCAGGTTCAGTGCGATCGCATAACGGTTACCCGGCAGAGAGATCATCTCTCCCTGCATCACGTCTGCCAGACCGTGGACGCGGATGATTCCGTCACTGACGGAAACAATAGTACCTTCATTGTGAGCTTCGCTCACCACATTGAACTGAGCAATGCGCTGCTTGATCAGTTCGCTGATTTCGGTGGAATTCAGTTGCATGCTCCAGTCCCCTTAAGACTGCAAGACGTCTGCCAGACGTTCCAGACGACCGCGAATGCTGCCATCTATCACCATATCGCCCGCGCGGATAACCACGCCGGCCATGACAGACTTATCAATTTTGCAATTCAGCTTCACTTTGCGTGACAGACGTTTTTCCATAGCGGCAGCGATCTTTGATTGCTGCTGCTCACTCAACGTGCTGGCAGAAATCACATCGACGTCAACCGTCGATTCCAGAGTTGCCCGCAGTTGAATAAATTGTTCCAGTACTTCAGGAAGCACTGGTAAACGTCCGTTTTCGGCCATAACCTTAATCAGGTTCTGACCGGCTTCATCAAGTTGATCACCACAAACGGCAATAAATGTTTTCGCCAGCTCAATCGGTGCAACCGCACCAGAAAGCAACTCGGCAATTTGCTCATTGCGCGCCACTTCGGCCGAAAACGCCAGCATGTTCTGCCAGCGATCCAAGGCCTGATTCTCAACCGCAAAGTCAAAAGCTGCTTTGGCGTAGGGGCGAGCTACCGTGACAAATTCAGACATCAGCCCCTCCCTCCTTACAGTTCAGCGACCAGTTTATCAACGATGTCGCTGTTAGCAGCTTCATCCACGGAACGTTCAATAATTTTCTCGGCACCGGCAATCGCCAATACGGCAACTTGCTTACGCAGCTCTTCACGAGCACGTTTACGTTCGGCTTCGATTTCAGCCTGCGCCTGCGCCACAATCTTGTTACGTTCAGCTTCCGCTTCAGCTTTCGCCTCATCCAGGATCTGAGCACGGCGTTTGTTCGCCTGCTCGATGATAACCTGAGCATCCGCTTTGGCTTTCTTCAGTTGATCTGTCGCATTGGCCTGAGCCAAGTTCAAATCTTTTTTGGCACGTTCAGCAGAAGCCAGACCGTCAGCAATTTCTTTCTGACGTTTCTCGATGGCTGCCATCATCGGCGGCCATACATACTTCATGCAGAACCAGACAAACAGGACGAACGCAATGGCCTGGCCGAGGATTGTTGCATTAATATTCACAGCACAATGCCTCTTTCAAAGTTAAATAAGTTGATGTTTTAACCTCAGCAGAAAACATTCTGCTTAGGCCACCGCAAACATCACATACAGCCCCAGACCAACAGCGATCATCGGGATGGCGTCAACCAGACCCATGACGATAAAGAACTGTGTACGCAGTAAAGGAATCAGGTCAGGCTGACGAGCAGCACCTTCCAAGAATTTACCACCCAGAATGCCGATACCGATCGCAGCACCGATTGCCGCCAAACCCATCATTAACGCGGCAGCCATGTACAGCAGATCCACACTCAGGTTTTCCATGACAGTCTCCAGTTTGTTTCAGTTAAAAACGTTATTTGTTGAAAGAAAATCAATGCTCTTCAGATGCCATCGAGAGATAAACAACCGTCAGAACCATGAAAATAAAAGCCTGAAGCGTAATAATCAAAATGTGGAAAATAGCCCAAGGCACATTTAACAGCCATTGTGACCACCACGGCAACAGACCGGCAATCAGGATGAAGATCAACTCACCCGCATACATATTGCCAAACAGTCGCAAGCCTAAAGAAATAGGTTTGGACAGCAGGCTGACACCTTCAAGAATCAGGTTGATAGGAATAAATACTGGATGGTTGAACGGCTGCATGGTCAGTTCTTTAACAAAACCACCGAGACCCTTCATTTTGATGCTGTAGAACAGAACCAGAACAAACACCCCAAGCGCCATCGACAGCGTGATGTTCACGTCGGCTGTCGGCACAGCACGCAGATAAGCATGCGCCGGATCGTATCCCAACAGGCTATAGATGCCCGCCCAGGCTTGCGGCAACAGATCGATAGGCAGCAGGTCCATCAGGTTCATCAGGAAAACCCAGACGAAAATGGTCAGCGCCAGAGGAGCAATCAGTTTGCTTTTGCCATGGAACATATCGCGCACGGTGCCATCAACGAAACCGATAATCAGTTCGACAGCCGTTTGCAGCTTACCTGGCACACCGCTGGTCGCACGTTTCGCTACGCGGTGAAAGATAACCAGAAAGAGGACCCCAAGAGCGATGGAGAAAAACATCGAATCGACGTTGATCGACCAAAAACCCGTCCCGACCTGCAAATGCTGCAAGTGGTGACCGATATACTCTTGCGGAGTAGAGATTTCTCCAGCAGCCATGATGTCTCTTACCCTTTTGTTGTTAATTACGGCAACGATTAATTACGGCCGGTGGCCACGATCTGCATAACCAGCACCGATAAATAAGTCAGGCCAAGCGGAAAGAATGCCGCTTTAAACACGCCTAACGCCACCACTAACAGTGCAATGGTGATAAATACCTTAAGCGCCTCGCCAATCGCGAATGACCAGGCCACACGCCCATCAGCAGGCTTGTGTGACTGATGACGCAAGGCAAACAGCACAAACAACACATTCGGTAACCAGGCTGCCAATCCTCCACCTAATGCAGAAGCAGCAGCGTTGACGCTATTGAGGCTGAAAGCAGCACTCAACAAAGCAAAAGTCACTAACTGTAACAACAGCAGCCTTAAGGCTACTTTTCCGCTGTAAAGGGATACAGGCATGACGTTTGCTCTCTCCGTACCTTTTCAGAGGTATACCGAATGACGTATAAAACTGCCTTTACACCACTGAGTCAAGCAGCAAAAAACGAGCAAATTATACGGGTCACACCTGCGAATTCAATCGATAAGTAGCGAAAAGGTGAACAATTATTTAAATTTCTTTCTGAAGCCTCGTTTTTACTAACAATCCTCACGACTCATGCCTGGTGTCATTAATTTCTAAAGGCCTCTAATCTGTGATATGACTCACATAAAAGGGCTTACGAATATTTACAACAGGATGTATCTTTTTTTGTCCTTAGCAATAAAACGTATTTATTTTAATTAATTTCAATAAGTTAATAAAAAACTTATCCAAAAATCGCAATAAACAACGTTTCAACCACCTATTGACATTATTGATATCGTTTTTTTACTCAATTAACACAAAAATAACTAAATTTTGATGCCGATGATTTATTTTCGCTCGTTATTATTCAGTGCGAAAGCAAAAGGACAACGCTGAAAAAACGAAGATGTAAAATTTCAGTGATCGCGATGCGTTCTGGAACAATGCCACCGATAGACGAACTGGCATCCTGGCATGCAATATTTAGTTATAATTTTTTTGATAAAAAACAAAATTAGTTTGGTTTAAGCACAACCAAATGGCGCTCACCTTCCAGATCGGGAACGGATAAGCGAACAACCTGATCTAATAGGACATCTTGTGGCAAGGATGACAATTCATCCTCTGGAAGTACGCCTTTTAGAGCATAAAACCGCCCTGTCGGTCTGGCCGGAAGATGGCTGCACCAGCTAATCATGTCCTGCAAAGAGGCAAATGCCCGACTGATCACCCCATCAAAAGGTGGCTCTGCTGGAAACGCCTCAACGCGACTCTGCACTGGCGTGATGTTTTCAAGCTGTAGTTCATGCTGAACCTGACGCAGGAAGCGCACACGCTTACCCAGGCTATCCAGCAAAGTGAAATGCGAATCAGGGCGAACAATTGCCAATGGAATTCCCGGCAATCCAGGGCCGGTACCCACATCGATAAAACGCTGTCCGTGTAAATGTGGCTCAACCACGATGCTATCCATAATATGACGGACAAGCATTTGCTGCGGATCGCGTACCGACGTCAGGTTGTAAGCTTTGTTCCACTTATTCAGCATATCAACATACTGTATCAGAAGATTTTTTTGCTTATCTGAAATCACAATACCGGCCGCGTTTAGCAGATTATCGAGTGTGTTGCGCACAATAAGATCCCGATGAAAAATATGAGGTTAGTAATAAAAATAGCCGGAGGACCGGCTATTTAGGGGATAAGTTTACCTTAAATCAGGCGCTACGACGCAGCAGACCCTGTTTTTTAAGCCAGATCAGCAGAATGGAGATCGCCGCAGGCGTAATGCCAGAAATCCGTGAAGCCTGGCCGATCGACGAAGGTTTATGATCGTTCAGCTTGGCAATCACCTCATTGGACAATCCACTCACCTGTTTGTAATCCAGATCTGCAGGCAGCAGTGCATTTTCATTACGCTGCTGTTTCTCGATTTCATCCTGCTGGCGAGCAATATATCCTTCGTATTTGACCTGAATTTCAACCTGTTCGGCAGCCTGCTCGTCGGTTAATCCCGGGGCAAACAGCGGTAGCGTAGTAAGCTGAACGTAATCCACTTCCGGACGACGCAGCAGCTCTTCACCGTTCGCTTCACGGGACAGCGGTGTCTTTAGCAGTGAGTTGATCTGGTCTAGCTGCTCAGATTGTGGATGAACATGAATGTCGCGCAGGCGCTGACGCTCTTTTTCAATACTCTCGAGCTTCTCGTTGAAACGTGCCCAGCGATGATCGTCGACCATTCCCAGCTCACGACCCATTTCAGTCAAACGCAGATCGGCGTTATCTTCGCGCAGCATCAGACGATATTCAGCGCGTGAGGTAAACATACGGTAGGGTTCTTTCGTCCCCAGCGTACAGAGATCGTCAACCAACACGCCGAGATAAGCTTGATCGCGACGTGGTGACCAGCCTTCTTTATCGGCAGCCAGTCGAGCCGCATTCAGCCCAGCCAGCATGCCCTGTGCGGCCGCTTCTTCATAACCTGTTGTTCCGTTGATCTGTCCGGCGAAGAACAGACCATGAACAAATTTGTTTTCCAGCGTAGGTTTCAGATCGCGAGGATCGAAGAAATCGTACTCAATCGCATAGCCAGGACGAACAATGCGCGCATTCTCCATCCCAGCCATTGAGCGAACAATCTGCCACTGGACGTCAAACGGCAAACTGGTTGAGATCCCGTTAGGATAAATTTCGTTGCTGGTCAGCCCTTCCGGTTCAAGAAAGATCTGATGCGTATTTCGATCGGCAAAGCGCATGACTTTATCTTCGATCGACGGGCAATAGCGTGGGCCGATCCCTTCGATGATCCCGGCATACATCGGGCTGCGATCCAGATTATTACGGATCACATCGTGGGTCTTCTCATTGGTATGCGTGATGTAGCACGGCATTTGCGCCGGATGCTGGCTCGCATTACCCAGGAATGAGAAAACCGGCATCGGGTTGTCACCGTGCTGTTGAGCCAGCACGCTAAAATCGATCGTTCTGGCATCAATACGTGGCGGAGTACCGGTTTTCAGGCGGTTGACGCGCAGAGGCAGTTCACGCAGGCGACGTGCTAACGGAATGGAAGGCGGGTCGCCTGCACGGCCACCGCTGTAGTTATCCAGCCCGATATGAATTTTGCCATCAAGGAAAGTGCCTACCGTCAACACCACGGCTTTTGCACGGAATTTTAGTCCCATCTGGGTAACAGCCCCGACGACGCGATCGTTTTCCACGATCAGATCGTCAACAGCCTGCTGGAAGATCGTCAGGTTTGGCTGATTCTCCAGTGCGGTGCGAACCGCCTGACGATAGAGCACGCGATCCGCTTGTGCGCGCGTCGCTCTGACTGCCGGGCCTTTGCTGCTGTTTAGTATCCTAAACTGTATACCTGCCTGATCGACGGCACGCGCCATCAAGCCTCCCATGGCATCGATCTCTTTAACCAGATGACCTTTTCCAATACCGCCAATCGCCGGGTTACAAGACATTTGTCCCAGCGTATCAATATTGTGTGTGAGCAAAAGCGTCTGTTGGCCCATTCGGGCAGAGGCCATAGCGGCTTCTGTTCCGGCATGACCGCCACCGATCACGATGACGTCAAATGGATCTGGATAAAACATGGTACTGCTCCTCGCATTATCGCGAATGATGAGTGGCGAACGATCGTTATTTGCCCTGGGATGGGGATTCTACTCAACTTTGAGCCAACGACCAAGTCCGTTGGATCCTCGTTAATTAAAGAAAGATCTTTTTATTTAAAGATCTCTTTATTAGATCTCTTATTAGGATCGTCATGTTGTGTGGATAAGTGATTATTCATATTAAAGATCAAGAGAATGGCGTTGATCCTTACCTGTGAATGATCGGTGATCCTGGACAGTATAAGCTGGGATCTTAATGCGGGTTTATGCACAGGACAAAAAACATACTTGGGTTGTTATTGGGATAACTACGGCTTTTACACCTGAATTAAGCATAGTTATCCACATTCAACTGCCGAATATTTCATCTTATTTGAGTAAATTAACCCACGATCCTAGCCATTCTTCTGCTGGATCTTCTGGAATCTGATGCTGAGTGATGTCGATCTCGAGGATTTCACCGATCCGTTTGGCCCCTAATTGAGCGAGCACACGATCCGCTGTTTGGATCGCGCCACAGAACGTGTCGTACTCTTTACTACCGATCCCCACCGCACCGAAACTAACCTGAGAAAGATCGGGCTTTTGCTGTTCCAGCTGTTCAAACAGCGCTTTCAGGTTGTCAGGGAATTCCCCTGCGCCGTGCGTAGACGTCACCACCAGCCATATACCGCTTTCAGGCAGTGCATCAAGCGTAGGGCCATGCAGAATTTCAGTGGAAAAATCATCCTTCTCCAGCAGTTCAGCCAAATGCTCTGCAACATATTCGGCACTGCCAAGGGTACTGCCACTGATTAAGGTAATGTCTGCCATAGCGATCCCATCCGATAAAAGACGGGACATTGTACGCTGTGATCTGGCTGGGATCTACCTGTGGATAATATGGGTATAGGAAAAAAGCATTACGGCGCGATCGTCCGCATGATGGGGTTTTGCAGGGAGATTAGCGTTTCAGTGGACTGAATTTCATCAATTGTTTGGATCTTGTTGATAAGCACATGTTGCAGCGCCTCGATCGAGCGGCACATGACCTTAATAAAGATGCTGTAATGCCCGGTGGTGTAGTAGGCCTCGACCACTTCTTCCAGATTGTTCAGCTTCTCCAGCGCAGAGGGGTAATCTTTGGCACTTTTCAGAATGATGCCGATAAAACAGCATACGTCATAGCCCAGCTGTTTGGGATTCACATCCAGACGCGTGCCGACAATGATGCCCGCCTGCTTCATTTTTTCTACCCGAACGTGGATCGTCCCTGGACTGACAGAAAACTGTTTTGCCAGTTCGGCATAAGGCGTGCGCGCATTTTCCATTAAGGCGGAAAGAATGCCGCGATCGAGATTATCGATCTGATAAATTTCTGCCACTTTGAGCCCCCTATTTTAGCGAATAATGATTTTATACCGCTCTAAAATGACGGATTAAAAGCACAAGTGCAATTTATCCATAAGATTATTGAATGACTGGCAGTTTTTATTGCTTAATGAATAACTAAATACGATGAATAAGAGACGCGGCAATGAAAAAGCAGTACATCGAAAAACAACAGCAAATCAGCTTCGTTAAGTCTTTCTTCTCCAGCCAGCTGGAGCAGCTTTTGGGATTGATTGAAGTCCAGGCACCAATTCTCAGCCGTATCGGCGACGGTACGCAGGATAACTTGTCCGGTACCGAAAAAGCGGTGCAGGTTAAGGTTAAAGCCCTGCCAGATGCCACATTTGAAGTGGTGCACTCCCTGGCGAAATGGAAACGTAAAACGCTGGGTGCGTATGATTTTAGCTTCGGCGAAGGCATCTATACCCACATGAAGGCACTGCGCCCGGACGAAGATCGTCTGAGCCCGATCCACTCGGTCTATGTCGATCAGTGGGACTGGGAGCGCGTGATGGGGGATGGCGAGCGTCATGTGGAATATCTGAAATCGACAGTGACGCGTATTTATCAGGGCATTAAAGCGACGGAAGCCGCAGTACATCAGGCGTTTGGCATTCAGCCTTTCCTGCCAGAGCAGATTCATTTTGTGCATACTGAAACGTTGCTGCAGCGCTATCCCGATCTGGATGCCAAAGGGCGTGAACGTGCTATCGCTAAAGAACTGGGTGCCGTCTTCCTGATTGGGATTGGCGGTAAGCTGTCCAGCGGACACTCTCATGATGTGCGTGCGCCGGATTATGATGACTGGACGACGCCGGGCGAGCAGGAACTGGCGGGTCTGAACGGCGATATCGTCGTGTGGAACCCGGTTCTGAACGATGCATTTGAGATTTCATCCATGGGCATCCGTGTCGATGCGGAAGCCTTAACACGCCAGTTGGCGCTGACGCAGGATGAAGAACGTCTGAAACTGGAATGGCATCAGGCGCTGCTGCGCGGTGAAATGCCGCAAACGATCGGTGGGGGAATTGGTCAGTCTCGCCTGGTCATGCTGTTGCTGCAATTACCGCACATTGGTCAGGTTCAGTGCGGTGTGTGGCCACAGTCGCTGCGTGAGTCAGTTTCCGGCCTGCTTTAATAAGCCTTGCCGTGCTGCCAACGGCGCATTAAGCGGCTTTTTAACCCGGTATCAAAGCGCCAGATATGGTCAAAGATATGCATGATGCCGGGTTTGCCATGATCGGACATCGCTACAGCATGGAAACGATGCTGTAGCTGCTTCTGACGGCTTTTCACCTTATTTACCACCTCATCCGGCAACCGCTGGGCGATAAAATCCGAAATCACCACCGCATCGGCATCATGCCAGAGTGCGTCATCCATCTTATCTAACAATGCTGACAGACAGGCGCTCATATCTGTGCCGCCGCGGAAGGACTGGCTGAGAAAACGTATCGACTGCTCTAAGCCGTCCGCAGACGTGAGTTCATATTTCACCACGCCGGTAGAAAATAGCATGATGTAGCAACGGCGGTTGTCGGCGAGCGCGATGCGCATCAGCGCCAGACAGAAGGCTTTGGCGCAGCGTTCATTAAAGCCGCCCATCGAACCTGACGTATCGACGCAGACGATAAAGGGGCCACGCGGCTGCTGTTCGTTTTGCTGATGGACCACGGGGCGCTCGGTGATTTTCTCGCGCCAGCTCTCCCCCTGTAAGCGATAGGTCAGCAGCCGATGTTCAAGCAGGCGACGATAGAATTCATATTCCAGTTCGCTAATACCCAGCGTGACCAACTCCGTCGGCATCAAACGCAAAATGTCATCGCTCTGATGCACGCCGCTCACCTGCTCAGGCACGGTGGCGGGTTCCCGTACTCTGACCCGGAAGGCTTCTTTCGGTGCTTCCTGCGTGAGGATGGATTTGGTTTCGCGGCTGCGACCCAGGCGTTCCGCCAGTTTTTGTAATGCAGGCTGGCGTTGCAGGAAAGCGCCGAAATCCAGTAACGGACGGGGATCGGTGTGAATACGCTGCGCGGCGCTGAGATCCCAGAGCCGACCGGCCGCATTTTCGTTTTCAGCCAGAATAGGTTCGAGTTTGCCGCTGAGGGTCAGGCGTTGTTGCAGTTCATCCAGCAGAATTTCCCGCTCCTGATCCATCAACTGCTGATGCAGTGAAACGGTTTGCAGAGTGAGACTTAGCCGCCAGCGCTGAAGAAAGAGCGCGTGAAGCCCGCTTGTGATCTTCTGCCCTAAGGTTCGCTCTGGAGAGGCCATGAGCTGTGAGGCCTGCGTCAGAAAGGGGGATTCCACGTTGTTCAGCGTATCCATAATCGCAGGCAGGCGTGTCTGAAAAGTCTGATTGTCGATCGATTGTGAACGCTGGTAGCAGCTAAATTCTTTTTCCAGCTCCGGCGGTACCTGTGTGGCACGCAGGCGCTGTTTTAAGGTTTCTTTCCAGTGAGGCAGGTCGTTAAGTAACGCGGACTTCAGGCTGGGATACTTTTCAAAGAAGAAAGCGAGCTGAGGCGTCGCCAGCAGTGTGACGACAAGATCGTCTAACAGCTCGTTTTCATCGATAGACAGCAGCATTTCCAGTGATTCCAGCGTGATCATCGGGCGTTAGTCCTGTTGCTCTGATTGCTGGATCTGCTCGGCGACCTGTTGCAGGCTGGCTTCTATTTTGGCCAACCACTCACTGGGGACGAACAGGCAAGGCTGATGCTGGCTGAATAAGCGGCGCTGTTCGTGCAACTGCATGTTCAGCTTTTCATACTCATCGATAATGTCGGCAGGAAGCGCACAGTCGCGCTTTTCCGGCAGAGAGAGAATAGAGGATTGTAGGCTGATATCACGAACCGTCAGATGTTGGCGTTCGTCCACCAGCAGATCGAGACGTTGCGTGAAGCCGATGCCGTTGAGCTTGCCCCGGATTTCTCCCCCTTTTTGCAGCCAGCCTTGCAAAGCATGCTTCTCAATGATCAGGTGGTTGACTTCAATATCGTGCAGGATCAGCGGGCGTTGCAGCACCAGATCCAGCGTTTCAGCGGCGATCGTGTCAGGCAAGGTGTAGTGGAATTTGCGGCCGAGGAAGTGCCCCTGTTTTTCCACCGAAAATGCCTGTAATTCGCTTTGTTCACGCTGGTATTGCTGACGTCGGGTGTTCACCTGTTGCAAGCGGAACAGTAGGCTTTTCTGCTGGTAGGCGTGCTCGGTAATCAGTAATTCAAGCTGGTGCTCGATGAGCGTTAACGTGCTTTGGTCATGCCAGAGACAGTCTTTCAGCAGAATGATATCAATTGGTGTAATGGCATCCCGTCCACAGAAAAACGCGCTGGCCTGAAGCAGGCGCAGGGCTTTTTTCCAGCGTCGATCGGAAATGTAAGGCGCATTTTCCAGCGCATCGAGCTGTTGACGCAGCGTGTAAATCAGTTCGAAACCGACTTCTGGCAACGTGACGTGCTCAATATCCTTCTGCCACTGTTGATATTCTTCATCGCTGACGCTGAGAGCGGGCGGAACGGGGTTGTCGCGTTCGCTGCTGTTATTCACGAGCAGCGCACGGAAATTCTGTTTTTCCTGCACGCGATCGAGCCACAGACGGATGAGCATTCGGTCGTAGAGCGCTTCCAGACCGCCATCCGCTTCCGGCAATTCATTCGACGCGGCGACCAACAGGCGCATTGGGATGGTGTCTTCGCTGTTTCCATTACGGAAACGCCGCTCGTTAATGGCCGTCAGCAGGGTATTCAAAATGGCGGGGCCCGCTTTCCAGATCTCATCCAGAAACACGATTTCAGCTTCCGGCAGATAGCCGGCTGTCAGACGCTGATAGCGCCCTTCGTCTTTTAACGCCTGAATGGAAAGGGGACCGAATACCTCTTCCGGGGTGGAAAAGCGAGTCATCAGGTACTCGAACGCGTTCGCATGACGAAAAGCGAATTTAAGACGCCGGGCGATCATACTTTTGGCTATACCTGGCGGCCCCAGCAGAAAAACACTTTCCCCGCTTAGCGCTGCCAGCAGACAGAGACGAATAGTGTGCTGTCTTTCGTAGAGCCCGTGTTCTAGCGCATGACTGAGACGAGAAATTCTTTCAGCCAATGCCTCAGTTTGACGCATAATTAATCCGTTAGTCCCATGATGTGATGCACCGAAATCGTTTATTTTTGAATCTGGTTGCTCGACTGAAAGAGGTGTCTCAGAAAAACCCTACTTTCAGAAAGACAATAGTAATAATAAACGGCAGATCACAGTTTTTTATTAGAATACTTTTACGGATTATTCACCCTAACGGGGTAAGTAAGCAATAAACCACCTTTTACAGGATGTTTCGTATACACCCGTCATACTTCAAGCTGCAGGTGTGTTGGCTGCGTTCACTCACCCGAATCACTTACTTGAGTAAGCTCATCGGGATGAAATGAGAGACATCCTGTCTCTCACCGAAGGCCAGCCGCTGGCTGGTCAAATTCGTTCCCGACGAATTTGTCCCTCGCTTGCCGCCTTCCTGCAACCCGAATTATTTAGGGGGAGAAGGTGGGCCGCACAATAAAAATGGGTTTTTACCCTGATTTGTGCATACTGTGCGCTCTTGGACGAGTTGCTGTGGATGACGCGCTTCGCGGACTGATTAACAACAGAAGATAGATATGAGCTCAGAACATAAACGTTCGCTTCCGGCTGTCACGCTGGCGGCCATCGGGGTGGTTTATGGAGATATAGGAACCAGCCCTCTTTATACGTTAAGGGAATGTTTATCAGGGCAGTTTGGTTTTGGGGTCGAGCCTGACTCGGTCTTTGGCTTTCTTTCACTGATCTTTTGGCTGTTGGTCCTCGTTGTTTCGCTGAAATATCTGACCTATGTGATGCGTGCCGATAACGCAGGCGAAGGTGGGATTCTCACATTAATGTCACTAGCCGGGCGCAATACCTCCGATCGCATGACGTCCGTGCTGGTCATCATGGGGTTGATTGGCGGCAGCTTCTTCTATGGGGAAGTGGTCATCACGCCAGCCATCTCGGTGATGTCGGCGATGGAAGGGCTGGAAATCGCTGCGCCGTCGATGGACAGCTATATCGTTCCGCTCTCGATTGTCGTTCTGACATTACTGTTTATCATTCAAAAACACGGTACGGGTAGCGTCGGCAAGCTGTTTGCGCCCGTGATGCTGATCTGGTTTTTGACGCTTGGCGTACTGGGCGCGCGCAGCATCATTGCTAACCCCGAAGTCTTGCAGGCGTTGAACCCGATGTATGCCGTGCGCTTCTTTATCGAATATAAAGCGGTGTCGTTCTTCGCACTGGGGGCGGTGGTGCTGGCGATTACCGGGGTCGAGGCGCTGTATGCCGATATGGGCCACTTCGGTAAATTCCCGATTCGTCTGGCTTGGTTTACGGTGGTGCTGCCGTCACTGGTATTAAATTACTTCGGCCAGGGTGCGCTGCTGTTGAAGAACCCGGAGGCGATCAAGAACCCCTTCTTCCTGCTGGCGCCAGATTGGGCGCTGATTCCACTGATGATATTGGCTACGCTGGCGACAATCATTGCCTCACAGGCAGTGATTTCCGGCGTTTTCTCCCTGACGCGTCAGGCGGTACGACTGGGCTACTTGCCGCCGATGCGTATCGTACACACGTCAGATATGGAATCCGGCCAGATTTATATCCCCGCCATTAACTGGATGCTCTATATCGCCGTTGTCATCGTGATTGTCAGCTTTGAGCATTCAAGCAATCTGGCGGCGGCTTACGGGATTGCGGTAACAGGCACGATGGTGATTACCAGCATTCTGTTCTGTACGGTGGCGGTGAAGAATTGGCTCTGGAATCGCTATCTGGCGTGGGTTTTACTGGCCGGCCTGCTGATTATTGACGTGCCGATGTTTTTGGCAAACGTGGTCAAGATCCTCTCCGGCGGCTGGCTGCCGCTGGCGCTGGGTATGGTGATGTTTATCATTATGACGACGTGGAAAAGCGAGCGCTTCAGGCTGCTGCGCCGGTTGCATGAGCATGGTAACTCGCTGGATGCCATGATTGCCTCGCTGGAGAAAACGCCGCCGACGCGCGTGCCTGGGACCGCCGTGTATTTCTCTCGTGCGACTCGCGTGATTCCGTTCGCGCTGCTGCATAACCTTAAGCACAATAAGATCCTGCATGAGCGCGTGGTGCTGTTGACCATGCGAACGGAGGATGCGCCCTATGTACTGAATGCTCGACGCGTGACGGTAGAACAGCTTTCGCCGACGTTCTGGCGCGTGATTGCCAACTATGGCTGGCGTGAGACGCCGGATGTGGAAGAGGTCTTTCAGCGCTGCTGGCAGGATGGGTTAACCTGCCAAATGATGGAAACGTCTTTCTTTATGTCCAATGAATCGCTGATTATCGGTGAGCGCCCGTGGTATCTACGCTTGCGCGGTAAGCTATTCATGATGCTCAGCCGCAATGCGCTGCGAGCGGCGGATCAGTTTGAAATACCACCGAACAGGCTGATTGAGCTAGGGATACAGGTCGAGATTTAAGTGAACCCACTATTAGGGCGTTATGTTGGGATAAGATCGAGATACACGGTCGACCACGGGGCGAGGCGTCCCTGCGGGAACCTCATCCCCCGTGTTTCCCTAATAACCAACAACGAGTCGCTGTTGGTTGGGGGCATGTTACTGTCAGCGTGTTAACGGTAGATAGAATGACCTTTACCAATTTATGGCGACAATCAGCCCGCCTTGGGGCTGGTTGGTAAACGTGACCCGCATGTGGTGCAGTTTGGCGATGTTATTGACGATGGAAATCCCCAGACCGCTGCCGGATTTCTCCTGCCCCGGCGGGCGATAAAAGCGTTCACCAATTCTTGCCAGCGCCTCCTCGCTAATGCCCGGTCCGTTATCGGCAACCTGAAAACCGCGCGCTGTCAGCGTCAGGCTTACCGTCCCCCCTTCATGGCTGTAACGAATAGCATTATCCAGCAGGTTGCGTACCAGCAGAGTCAGCAGCAGCGGGTGGCCCTGCCGGATGACCTGAGTATCTGGTAGATCCAGCGTCAGTTCGATACCTGCGGTTTGCGCTGTGTGGTAATGCGCGATCACCGCCTGTTGCAGTAGTTCATTGAACTGGACGGGCTGCATCCCTTCGGGGGACGATTCGGCATCCAACCGCGATAACGTCAGGAGCTGATCCACCAGCCGTGTAGCCCGTTCGATACCTTTGTCCAGATTGATCAGCGCATGGTGTCGCATGGCTTCATCGTCATGCGCCAGCTGTGCGACTTCGGTTTGGACTTTCAACGCTGCCAGGGGGCTACGTAATTCGTGAGCCGCATCGGAGGTAAAACGGCGTTCACGCACCAGCATCTCGCTGATGCGGAAAAACAGGTGGTTTAACGCGTCGACCAACGGGCGAACTTCTTGCGGGATGTGCTGTGTCGCCAGCGGTGTACTTTCATCGGGTGAACGCCGCTGAAGCTCGGCGGTGATGCGTTTTAGCGGCGAGAGCTCACGCGTGACCAGCCAGAACAGCAGCGCCAACATGATCGGCAGGGCGAACAGCCAGGGCATCAGGTTGGTTTTGACAATATCCAGCGTCATGTCCTGACGATATTCCCACTCCTGCCCGACAGCAATCACATAGCGATTATCTGCCGTTGTTAGCCAGACGATGCGCCAGGCGTCGTTGTCATCGCGTAGTTTGCCGTCGGTGAAGCCGTTGCGCGTGTAGTCAAAAATGAAATCCTTGCCGTTCTCGCCATCATTCAGCACCATTTTCCCGTCGCGGGTAAAAATGGCGAAGGCCAGCGCATCCTCTTCCTGCTTGCCTCGGTCCTTATGTACCAGACTTTTGGTTTTGGGCAGAGAAACTGACTGGATTCGCAACTCATCAGGGTTCATGGTGGCCAGGTGTTTGGCAAACAGCATTTGCTGGGTATCAAATAACTCATTGATATTATGGCGTGTTTGATACCACGAAAGCAGACTGGCTACGCCCCAGCAGATCAATGTCAGCAGAGTAAAACCCGCAATCAGGCGTAAGCGCAGGCTGAGTCGGTTCATGGCGCCTCTCCCAGAATATAGCCAACGCCATGCACGGTTCGGATAAACCCGCTGCCCAGCTTTTTACGCAGGTGGTGGATATGCACTTCTACCGCATTGCTGGAGACATCATCGTCCCATCCGTAGAGCTTTTCTTCCAACTGAGTACGCGTGAGTACACGGTTCTGATTGAGCAAGAACAGTTCCAGTAACGCCAGTTCGCGAGATTTTAGTATCAGCGGTTCGTTGTTAAGCGTCACGCTCCGCGATCCCGGTTCAAGGGAAACCGCGCCGTGCGTTAATGTCGGTTGAAGTTGACCATGACGACGGCGAATCAGCGCCTGCAGGCGAGCAGCCACTTCTGTCAGCGCAAAGGGCTTACATAAATAATCATCGGCACCTCGCTGTAACCCTTCCACACGTTGTTCCAGCGCATCGCGGGCGGTCAGAATCAGTACAGGTTCGTCATGCCCAGCCTGACGCCACTGGCGCAGAATATCCATCCCGTCCATGCCTGGCAGGCTGAGGTCGAGCACCACCGCATCATAGGGTGCCGCCTTCAATGCAGCGGCCCCTGCTTTACCTTCCGTAAACCAGTCGATATTAAAGCCCAGTTTGTTCAACCCAGCTTTCAGGCCGTCGCCAATCAGGCGATCGTCTTCGATTAACAATATTCTCATGGCTGTCTCGCAGGGAATGCTACTGTTGTACTTATGCCTTTTCCGGTTTTATACGAAATAGAGAGGCGGTGTGTACAGGTCAAATCACTGAAACTGGGCAATATCCGGCAATATAAAAAAACAACAATGCGAAAGTTGGTTCCTTAAGATTCTGTTAAGAACGGTTTGCTTTAATCCTTATCGAAGACCGATTACTCCCGCAGGTTGACTGCGAAACGACAGGCAAATAAGGAAGGTAAATATGAAAAAAGCAGCTGCGTTACTCGCCATTACCGCTCTGGTTTCTGCACCAGCATTTGCTGCACAAAGTGGCGGTGGTTTTGTCAATCCAGAAACACCAGCCGTTGGTACCCATCAAGGGGGATTCGTCGATTCGCAGAGTTCCCTCACCACGGTAGATAAAGCTAAAGATTTGCGTGATGACAGTTGGGTGACGCTGAGAGGGAACATTGAAAAACGACTCGGCGATGAAAACTACCTGTTCCGCGATTCAACGGGCACGATGGAAGTCGAGATCGATCACAAGCGTTGGAATGGCCAGATGATTTCACCCACCGATAAAGTGGAAATCTCAGGCGAGTTGGATAAAGAATTCAACGCTGTCGGGGTGGATGTGAAGCAGATTCGTAAACTCTAACGCATTATCCTCTGTTCCCTATTGGCGGGCTGTTGCCCGCCATTTCTCTATTTATCAATCTCCTATACCCGTCATTCTTCACGTTGCATGTGCGTTGGCTTCATTCAAATACTCGGCCCGTCGTGGGCCTCGCCCTGAAGGGCCGCTGCAAGCAGCGTTCAAATCTGCTCCCGGCAGATTTGTCACCCGAATCACTTACTTGAGCAAGCTCATCGGGATGAAATGAGAGACATCCTGTCTCTCACCGAACGCCAGCCGCTGGCTGGTCAAATTCGTTCCCGACGAATTTGTCCCTCACTCGCCGCCTGCCTGAAACTCGAATTATTTAGGGTCTATAATGACCTATCGTTTCCTTTCTTTTTTTGTTAGCGAAACGTTTCGATGGTGATCACATTTTTTTTATCTCTTCATTGCCTTTCTTGCTTCTTTTTCTAGAATGTTATTAGCGAAACGTTTCGCTGGTGGGGTGATAAGATGAAAAAAGCAGCATTATTGAATTCAGATATTTCTTCCGTGATTTCTCGACTGGGACATACCGATAGCCTTGTGATTGGTGATGCCGGTTTACCGATTCCTGAAACGACGACTCGTATCGATCTGGCGTTGACGCATAATGTGCCGACGTTCTTGCAGGTGGTTAGCGTTGTCACCAGCGAAATGCAGGTCGAGGCCGCTATTCTGGCGGAAGAGATTATTGAAAAGAACCCCGCCGTCCATGACGCATTACTCGATCAATTGAAGCAACTTGAACAACACCAGGGAAACTCAATTGCATTGCACTATGTCAGCCATGAAGAATTTAAAACCCAAAGCGGCAAAAGCCGGGCCATCATTCGCAGCGGAGAGTGCTCTCCGTATGCCAATGTCATCCTTTGTGCTGGCGTAACGTTCTGAGGCATCAATGCAACCTTTACTGCAACTGCAAGGCATCACGAAATCTTTTCCCGGCGTTAAAGCGCTTTCCGGTGCGGCACTCAATGTCTATCCGGGAAAAGTGATGGCGCTGGTGGGCGAGAACGGTGCGGGCAAGTCCACCATGATGAAAGTCCTGACCGGAATCTATCGTAAAGATGCCGGCAGCATCCATTTTCTGGGACAAGAGGTGGATTTCAGCGGGCCGAAAGCATCCCAGGAAGCAGGTATCGGTATTATCCATCAGGAACTTAACCTGATACCCCAACTCACGATTGCCGAGAATATCTTTCTTGGTCGTGAATTTACCAACCGCTTCGGTCGTATCGACTGGAACAAGATGTATGCGGAAGCCGATAAGCTGCTGAAGCGCCTTAATCTGCGCTATGACAGCCGCCGTATGGTCGGGGATTTATCGATTGGCGATCAGCAAATGGTAGAAATTGCCAAGGTGCTGAGCTTTGAATCGAAAGTCATCATCATGGATGAACCGACCGATGCCCTGACAGATACTGAAACCGCTTCGTTATTCAGCGTGATCAAAGAGCTGCAATCTCAGGGATGCGGCATTGTCTATATTTCCCACCGTCTGAAAGAAATCTTTGAAATCTGCGATGACATTACCGTGTTCCGCGATGGTCAGTTTATCGGCGAGCGTCCGGTCAGTGACTTAGAAGAAGATACGCTGATTGAAATGATGGTCGGTCGTAAGTTGGAAGATCAGTACCCGCGTTCGAATAAAGTGCCGGGAGAGGTTCGCCTTAAGGTGCAGAATCTGTCTGGGCCGGGTGTCGACAGCGTCAGCTTTACGGTGCGGAAAGGCGAAATTCTGGGCGTCGCAGGGCTGATGGGCGCGGGCCGTACCGAACTGATGAAGATTCTCTACGGCGCACTGCCGCGAACTGGCGGTAATGTGACGCTGGATGGCCGTGACGTAGTGACCCGTAAACCGCAGGATGGCCTGGCGAACGGCATCGTTTACATATCAGAAGATCGCAAACGCGATGGTCTGGTGCTGGGCATGTCGGTAAAAGAAAACATGTCCTTAACCGCGCTGCGCTATTTCAGCCATGCGGGCGGTCGTCTGAAACACGCCGAAGAGCAACTGACGGTTGCCGACTTTATCCGCCTGTTCAACGTGAAAACGCCTTCTATGGAGCAGCCTATCGGCCTGCTTTCCGGCGGTAATCAGCAGAAAGTGGCGATTGCCCGTGGCCTGATGACGCGCCCAAATGTCCTGATCCTCGATGAACCGACGCGTGGCGTCGATGTCGGGGCGAAGAAAGAGATTTATCAGTTAATCAATCAATTCAAAGAAGAAGGGCTGAGCATCATATTGGTGTCATCCGAAATGCCCGAAGTCTTGGGAATGAGCGATCGCATCATTGTGATGCATGAAGGGCGCTTGAGCGGTGATTTCCCTATTGAGCAAGCAACCCAGGAAGCACTGATGGCCGCGGCCGTTGGTAAGCAATACGGCGCAAAGCAGGAGTAAGTCAGACATGAGTTCTCAATCTATCGCGGCAAAACGCTGGTTCAGCAAAGAGTGGTTACTGGAGCAGAAATCGCTGATCGCGCTCCTGATCCTGATTGCGGTTGTTTCCGCTATGAGCCCTAACTTTTTTACCCTGAACAACCTGTTCAATATTCTTCAGCAGACGTCGGTGAATGCCATCATGGCCGTCGGCATGACGCTGGTGATTCTGACCTCGGGTATCGATTTGTCAGTGGGTTCACTGCTGGCATTGACCGGTGCCGTAGCGGCTTCCATCGTCGGGCTTGAAGTCAATGCGCTGGTGGCGGTGTTTGGCGCACTGGCACTGGGGGCGCTGATTGGTGCAGGTACGGGGGTCATTGTATCCAAAGGCAAAGTGCAGGCGTTTATTGCCACGTTGGTCATGATGCTGTTACTTCGTGGTGTGACGATGGTCTATACCAACGGCAGCCCGGTTAATACTGGCTTTTCCGACGTGGCAGATGCGTTTGGCTGGTTTGGTATCGGTCGTCCGCTGGGGATTCCGACGCCAATCTGGATCATGGCTATCGTGTTCGCGGCAGCCTGGTACATGTTGCACCATACGCGTCTGGGGCGCTATATCTATGCGCTGGGCGGCAACGAGTCTGCCACCCGTTTGTCCGGTATCAGCGTTGATAGAGTCAAGATTATTGTCTATTCCCTGTGTGGGCTGTTGTCTGCCCTGGCGGGAATTATTGAAGTCGCACGTTTGTCCTCTGCACAGCCGACGGCGGGTACAGGGTATGAGCTGGATGCTATCGCGGCTGTAGTATTGGGCGGCACCAGTCTGGCTGGAGGAAAAGGGCGTATCGTTGGTACGTTGATCGGCGCTCTTATCCTTGGTTTCCTCAACAACGGACTGAATTTATTAGGTGTTTCTTCTTACTACCAAATGATCGTTAAAGCAGTCGTCATTTTGCTGGCGGTTCTGGTAGATAACAAAAGCAGTAAATAACCTTCATTCACACAGGAATTGAGTTATGAATATGAAAAAGCTGGCTACTCTGGTTTCCGCTGTTGCGCTGAGCGCGACTGTCAGTGCTAATGCCTTGGCCAAAGATACGGTTGCTCTGGTGGTTTCTACGCTGAATAACCCGTTCTTTGTTTCAATGAAAGAGGGTGCGCAGAAAGAAGCTGACAAACTGGGTTACGAGCTGATTGTGCTGGATTCCCAGAATAACCCAGCAAAAGAACTGGCTAACGTTCAGGATTTGACGGTGCGTGGAACCAAAGTTCTGCTGATCAACCCGACTGATTCTGATGCGGTAGGTAATGCGATCAAAATGGCTAACCAGGCCAAAATCCCTGTTATTACGCTGGACCGCGTTGCGAGCAGTGGTGAAGTGGTGAGCCATGTGGCTTCTGATAACGCCTTCGGCGGTAAAGTTGCCGGTGACTTCATTGCCAAGAAATTGGGTGAAGGTGCCAAAGTGATTCAGTTGGAAGGCATCGCTGGAACGTCTGCCGCGCGCGAGCGTGGGGCGGGCTTCATGAAATCTGCTGAGAAAAATAAATTCGTTATGCTGGCCAGCCAGCCAGCTGACTTCGACCGTACTAAAGGGCTGAACGTGATGCAGAACCTGCTGACCGCGCACCCTGACGTTCAGGCCGTATTTGCTCAGAACGATGAAATGGCGTTGGGTGCACTGCGTGCGCTGCAAACCGCAGGCAAAACAGATGTGCTGGTTGTCGGCTTTGACGGCACTCAGGATGGCGTGAAGGCCGTTGAGTCAGGCAAGCTGGCTGCGACTGTTGCTCAGCGTCCTGATCAGATCGGTGTGATCGGTATCGAAACGGCTGCGAAAGTGCTGAAAGGCGAAAAAACGCAGGCCATCATTCCGGTTGACCTGAAGCTGGTCGCAAAATAATTAAAGAATAAAGCAGGGCTCGCGCCACCCGTTTGTGGTGGCGCATTATTAACGTAGCGGGATTCGACATAATGAAAACGGGTAAGCTGGTGGTGCTGGGCAGTATTAATGCTGACCATATTCTCAATCTTGAGCAATTTCCCCGTCCAGGCGAAACGGTGATCGGTGAGCAATATAGCGTTGCTTTCGGTGGGAAAGGTGCCAATCAGGCCGTTGCCGCGGGTCGAAGCGGTGCAGACATCGCCTTTATTGCCTGCGTTGGGGAAGATGATATCGGTACCCGTATTTGCCAGCAGCTATCCAAGGACAATATTGATGTTTCCGCCGTTGAGGCTATCTCCGGGGAAACAACTGGCGTTGCGCTGATTTTTGTTAACGCCGACGCTGAGAACATGATCGCGATTAACGCCGGCGCGAATGCTGCTGTGACGCCTGATTACCTTCATCGTCATCAGCAACACATTATTGATGCATCAGCATTGCTTATGCAGCTTGAGTCGCCGTTGGAAACGGTCATTGCGGCCGCTAAACTGGCGCATGAACACCAAACGAAAGTGATTCTTAACCCCGCCCCTGCCCGTGAACTGCCCGATGAACTGTTATCGCTGGTCAATATGATCACGCCGAATGAAACCGAAGCACAGTTCCTGACAGGAATTACTGTCGAGACGGAAGACGATGCGGCTCGCGCAGCACAGGTTCTGCATGATAAAGGCATCGAAACGGTTCTCATCACATTGGGTAGCCGTGGCGTATGGTTAAGTGAAAACGGTCAGGGGCAGCGAATTCCGGGCTATCGTGTAAAAGCCGTGGATACTATCGCCGCCGGAGACACGTTTAATGGCGCGTTAGTGACTGCATTGCTGGAAAATAAACCCATGTCCTCCGCAGTAAAATTTGCCCATGCGGCAGCTGCGATAGCCGTTACTCGCCGAGGCGCTCAGCCCTCTGTCCCGTGGCGTGAAGAGATCGACGCATTTTTGCAAACCCAGGGGTGATCTTTGGCCACCATGAAAGATGTCGCCCGTCTTGCGGGCGTTTCTACTTCTACCGTATCTCACGTCATTAATAACAATCGCTTTGTCAGCGATACCATTCGCGAAAAAGTGATGAAGGCCGTTGAGGATCTCAACTATGCGCCGTCTGCGCTGGCCAGAAGTTTGAAAATAAACCAGACCCGCACCATCGGCATGTTGCTCACTGCCAGTAATAACCCGTTTTATGCCGAAGTGGTTCGTGGCGTAGAGCGCTGTTGTTATGAGCGAGGCTATAGCCTGATTCTGTGCAACACCGAAGGCGATCGCGACAGAATGAGCCATAGTCTCGAAACGCTGCTGCAAAAGCGGGTCGACGGCGTACTGCTGATGTGCACCGAAAGCCATCGCCCTTTGCCTGAAATGATGAGCCGCTATCCTTCTATACCTATGGTCATGATGGATTGGGCACCTTTTGAAGGCGTCATGGACGTTATTAAAGATAACTCTCTGCTCGGTGGGGAGCTCGCGACCAATTACCTCATTTCTCGTGGCTATAAAAAGATAGCCTGCATTGCGGGTCCGAAAGATAAGACGACCGCCTATAACCGATTAGAAGGTTATCGACAGGCGATGCAGCTCGCTGGGTTATTCATTCCCGCTGATTATGAAATTTTCGGTGATTTTGAATTTGAAGCGGGTTATCGCGCTATGCAGCAGTTGTTAGCGCTGGAAGATAAACCTGAAGCGGTATTCACCAGTAACGATGCGATGGCCGTTGGCGTGTACCATGCGCTTTATCAGGCTGGACTTTCTATTCCGCAAGACATGGCAGTTATTGGTTACGATGATATTGAGCTGGCCCGCTATATGTCTCCACCTCTAACTACCGTTCACCAACCGAAGGATGAACTCGGCGAATTAGCGGTGGATACACTTTTGTATCGTCTGGAACATCCTAATACCGCGCCAAATGCGTTGGTGCTGACGCCGGAATTTGGTAGCACTTGTCAGTGGCCGAGAAGTCCCTATAATGCGCATCCACTGACACGGCAACAGCGACACGCGGTTGGGGTGACAGGAAAAAAGATTCAACGAAGGCGGTCAGTAATGACTTGACTTCACAGCGGAAAAGCATAGTATATGCAGCCCGCGCCACCGATGAAGTGGCACTGCTCTTTAACAATTTAATCAGACAATCTGTGTGGGCACTCACAAGACCGTATCTTAACGATATAAAAAGTCTTGAAGAGTGAACAACAGTAAATTCATTACGAATAAACAGTTACTAATTCTTTGAGCATCGCTGACGAGTTCAGCAAATCAAACAAATCTTAAATTGAAGAGTTTGATCATGGCTCAGATTGAACGCTGGCGGCAGGCCTAACACATGCAAGTCGAGCGGTAGCACAGGAGAGCTTGCTCTCTGGGTGACGAGCGGCGGACGGGTGAGTAATGTCTGGGAAACTGCCTGATGGAGGGGGATAACTACTGGAAACGGTAGCTAATACCGCATAACCTCGCAAGAGCAAAGAGGGGGACCTTCGGGCCTCTCGCCATCAGATGTGCCCAGATGGGATTAGCTAGTAGGTGAGGTAATGGCTCACCTAGGCGACGATCCCTAGCTGGTCTGAGAGGATGACCAGCCACACTGGAACTGAGACACGGTCCAGACTCCTACGGGAGGCAGCAGTGGGGAATATTGCACAATGGGCGCAAGCCTGATGCAGCCATGCCGCGTGTGTGAAGAAGGCCTTCGGGTTGTAAAGCACTTTCAGCGGGGAGGAAGGCGGTAAGGTTAATAACCTTGTCGATTGACGTTACCCGCAGAAGAAGCACCGGCTAACTCCGTGCCAGCAGCCGCGGTAATACGGAGGGTGCAAGCGTTAATCGGAATGACTGGGCGTAAAGCGCACGCAGGCGGTCTGTTAAGTTGGATGTGAAATCCCCGGGCTTAACCTGGGAACTGCATTCAAAACTGACAGGCTAGAGTCTTGTAGAGGGGGGTAGAATTCCAGGTGTAGCGGTGAAATGCGTAGAGATCTGGAGGAATACCGGTGGCGAAGGCGGCCCCCTGGACAAAGACTGACGCTCAGGTGCGAAAGCGTGGGGAGCAAACAGGATTAGATACCCTGGTAGTCCACGCTGTAAACGATGTCGATTTGGAGGTTGTGCCCTTGAGGCGTGGCTTCCGGAGCTAACGCGTTAAATCGACCGCCTGGGGAGTACGGCCGCAAGGTTAAAACTCAAATGAATTGACGGGGGCCCGCACAAGCGGTGGAGCATGTGGTTTAATTCGATGCAACGCGAAGAACCTTACCTACTCTTGACATCCAGAGAATTTGCTAGAGATAGCTTAGTGCCTTCGGGAACTCTGAGACAGGTGCTGCATGGCTGTCGTCAGCTCGTGTTGTGAAATGTTGGGTTAAAGTCCCGCAACGAGCGCAACCCTTATCCTTTGTTGCCAGCGATTCGGTCGGGAACTCAAAGGAGACTGCCGGTGATAAACCGGAGGAAGGTGGGGATGACGTCAAGTCATCATGGCCCTTACGAGTAGGGCTACACACGTGCTACAATGGCGTATACAAAGAGAAGCGACCTCGCGAGAGCAAGCGGACCTCATAAAGTACGTCGTAGTCCGGATTGGAGTCTGCAACTCGACTCCATGAAGTCGGAATCGCTAGTAATCGTAGATCAGAATGCTACGGTGAATACGTTCCCGGGCCTTGTACACACCGCCCGTCACACCATGGGAGTGGGTTGCAAAAGAAGTAGGTAGCTTAACCTTCGGGAGGGCGCTTACCACTTTGTGATTCATGACTGGGGTGAAGTCGTAACAAGGTAACCGTAGGGGAACCTGCGGTTGGATCACCTCCTTACCAAAAAGATGTGTGTTGCGTGAAGTGCTCACACAGATTGTCTGATGAAAATACTGAGCAAGCGCACCTGTTGATGTCATGAGTGTAGACTCATGCTGACGCGAGCGTGCCGGGTTTATGACCTGGTGCGGATTTTTCGTGTCCCCATCGTCTAGAGGCCTAGGACACTGCCCTTTCACGGCTGTAACAGGGGTTCGAATCCCCTTGGGGACGCCAATCCGATAATGAGTGAAAGACATTATCACGAATATCTTAAAGATGATTCTTCGGAGTCATGTTTACGATATTGCTCTTTAACAATCTGGAACAAGCTGAAAATTGAAACATGACAGCTGAACATGCATTGATGCCTGCGGGTATGAATGGCGTGTCAGTATGTTAATGAGTCTCTCAAATAATCGCAGCGCGAACAGTGACTTTGAGTTATCAAAGACACCTTCGGGTTGTGAGGTTAAGCGACTAAGCGTACACGGTGGATGCCTAGGCAGTCAGAGGCGATGAAGGGCGTGCTAATCTGCGATAAGCGTCGGTAAGCTGATATGAAGCGTTATACCCGACGATACCCGAATGGGGAAACCCAGTGTGTTTCGACACACTATCATGACATGAATACATAGTGTCATGAGGCGAACCGGGGGAACTGAAACATCTCAGTACCCCGAGGAAAAGAAATCAACCGAGATTCCCTAGTAGCGGCGAGCGAACGGGGAGGAGCCCAGAACCTGAATCAGTTTGTGTGTTAGTGGAAGCGTCTGGAAAGTCGCACAGTAAAGGGTGATAGTCCCGTACACAAAAATGCACAAGCTGTGAGTTCGATGAGTAGGGCGGGACACGTGACATCCTGTCTGAATATGGGGGGACCATCCTCCAAGGCTAAATACTCCTGACTGACCGATAGTGAACCAGTACCGTGAGGGAAAGGCGAAAAGAACCCCGGCGAGGGGAGTGAAATAGAACCTGAAACCGTGTACGTACAAGCAGTGGGAGCCTACTTGTTAGGTGACTGCGTACCTTTTGTATAATGGGTCAGCGACTTATATTCTGTAGCAAGGTTAACCGTATAGGGGAGCCGCAGGGAAACCGAGTCTTAACTGGGCGTTAAGTTGCAGGGTATAGACCCGAAACCCGGTGATCTAGCCATGGGCAGGTTGAAGGTTGGGTAACACTAACTGGAGGACCGAACCGACTAATGTTGAAAAATTAGCGGATGAGCTGTGGCTGGGGGTGAAAGGCCAATCAAACCGGGAGATAGCTGGTTCTCCCCGAAAGCTATTTAGGTAGCGCCTCGTGAACTCATCTTCGGGGGTAGAGCACTGTTTCGGCTAGGGGGTCATCCCGACTTACCAACCCGATGCAAACTACGAATACCGAAGAATGTTATCACGGGAGACACACGGCGGGTGCTAACGTTCGTCGTGAAGAGGGAAACAACCCAGACCGCCAGCTAAGGTCCCAAAGTCATGGTTAAGTGGGAAACGATGTGGGAAGGCATAGACAGCCAGGATGTTGGCTTAGAAGCAGCCATCATTTAAAGAAAGCGTAATAGCTCACTGGTCGAGTCGGCCTGCGCGGAAGATGTAACGGGGCTAAACCATGCACCGAAGCTGCGGCAGCGACACTTAGGTGTTGTTGGGTAGGGGAGCGTTCTGTAAGCCGTCGAAGGTGGCCTGTGAGGGCTGCTGGAGGTATCAGAAGTGCGAATGCTGACATAAGTAACGATAATGCGGGTGAAAAACCCGCACGCCGGAAGACCAAGGGTTCCTGTCCAACGTTAATCGGGGCAGGGTGAGTCGACCCCTAAGGCGAGGCTGAAAAGCGTAGTCGATGGGAAACAGGTTAATATTCCTGTACTCGGTGTTACTGCGAAGGGGGGACGGAGAAAGCTAGGTTATCCGGGCGACGGTTGTCCCGGTTTAAGCGTGAAGGTGGATGACTTTGGTAAATCCGGGTCATTGTTAACACTGAGGCGTGATGACGAGTCACTACGGTGATGAAGTAACCGATGCTACGCTTCCAGGAAAAGCCTCTAAGCTCCAGGTAACATCAAATCGTACCCCAAACCGACACAGGTGGTCAGGTAGAGAATACTCAGGCGCTTGAGAGAACTCGGGTGAAGGAACTAGGCAAAATGGTGCCGTAACTTCGGGAGAAGGCACGCTGATGGTAGGTGAAGTGACTTGCTCATGGAGCTGAAATCAGTCGAAGATACCAGCTGGCTGCAACTGTTTAATAAAAACACAGCACTGTGCAAACACGAAAGTGGACGTATACGGTGTGACGCCTGCCCGGTGCCGGAAGGTTAATTGATGGGGTCAGCCGCAAGGCGAAGCTCTTGATCGAAGCCCCGGTAAACGGCGGCCGTAACTATAACGGTCCTAAGGTAGCGAAATTCCTTGTCGGGTAAGTTCCGACCTGCACGAATGGCGTAATGATGGCCAGGCTGTCTCCACCCGAGACTCAGTGAAATTGAACTCGCTGTGAAGATGCAGTGTACCCGCGGCAAGACGGAAAGACCCCGTGAACCTTTACTATAGCTTGACACTGAACCTTGAGCCTTGATGTGTAGGATAGGTGGGAGGCTTTGAAGCGTGGACGCCAGTCTGCGTGGAGCCAACCTTGAAATACCACCCTTTAATGTTTGATGTTCTAACGTGGACCCGTGATCCGGGTTGCGGACAGTGTCTGGTGGGTAGTTTGACTGGGGCGGTCTCCTCCCAAAGCGTAACGGAGGAGCACGAAGGTTAGCTAATCCTGGTCGGACATCAGGAGGTTAGTGCAAAGGCATAAGCTAGCTTGACTGCGAGAGTGACAGCTCGAGCAGGTGCGAAAGCAGGTCTTAGTGATCCGGTGGTTCTGAATGGAAGGGCCATCGCTCAACGGATAAAAGGTACTCCGGGGATAACAGGCTGATACCGCCCAAGAGTTCATATCGACGGCGGTGTTTGGCACCTCGATGTCGGCTCATCACATCCTGGGGCTGAAGTAGGTCCCAAGGGTATGGCTGTTCGCCATTTAAAGTGGTACGCGAGCTGGGTTTAGAACGTCGTGAGACAGTTCGGTCCCTATCTGCCGTGGGCGTTGGAAGATTGAGAGGGGTTGCTCCTAGTACGAGAGGACCGGAGTGAACGCACCACTGGTGTACGGGTTGTGATGCCAATTGCATTGCCCGGTAGCTAAGTGCGGAAGAGATAACCGCTGAAAGCATCTAAGCGGGAAACTTGCCTCGAGATGAGTCTTCCCTGGGCACTAGATGCCCCTGAAGGGCCGTTGAAGACGACGACGTAGATAGGCTGGGTGTGTAAGCGTAGCGATACGTTGAGCTAACCAGTACTAATGACCCGAGAGGCTTAACCTTACAACACCGAAGGTGTTTTGTGGGCGACTCATAAAAACGTGTTTTGATGTTCAGCTTGTTCAGAGATTGGTTCTGGTGGTTGTGTGATGACAAGAGAGAGAAGGTCAGCACAGTAACGGCTGGAATGAAACAGAATTTGCCTGGCGGCGATAGCGCGGTGGTCCCACCTGACCCCATGCCGAACTCAGAAGTGAAACGCCGTAGCGCCGATGGTAGTGTGGGGCTTCCCCATGTGAGAGTAGGGAACTGCCAGGCATCAAACAAGTGGAAAGCCCTCGTCGAAAGACGAGGGCTTTTTGTACTATATATTGCTATTTTTGAGCCATTGTCGGATAAAAGCAGCAACCTGTTCTGGTTGATTGATATCGAGCACAGGAAGCCGGGTGTCTATCTCTGTATCCGCTGCAATCGCAATGACGTATTCATCGATCAAATCATTTAATTTTCTACCCAACGATTGGCGAAACAAGGCTATTTTAGCGATCTTCTCGTGTTTGAATCCCTCAACCAGCACTAGATCGAGAGCTGATGCATCCATTTTCCCAGCTAGATCGTAAATATTGGGTTCTTCCTGATCAGGAGTCTGTCATCAGCGCCCACCTTTGGCTGCTGGCAACAATCGTTTGTGCTGCGCCTGCCTTACGGAGCTCGTAGCTATCTTTACCTGGTGTATCAATATCCATCTGATGATGTGTATGTTTAATGAGTCCGACTCGAACACCATGATTAGTCAGTAGCGGGATGACGTGTTTAAGTAATGTCGTTTTACCTGTACCGCTATAAGCAACAATAGCGAGTAAGGGGACACGATTAGGATTCACGGTGTTGATCCTCCCAATTGGATAAATCTTCAGGCGAATTCATATTGCGAAAGGCTTTAGGGTGCTCGCTAAATGAAACGGCGTTTGCTCCAACCTGTTCCATAAATAGCATCAGCTTACGGTTTCCAAGATGCAGATAAGCTTCCAGCGGCCCAATAAGGTTTCTATTAATTAAGAGTAATGTGGGATGTGGACGCTCTCCGTCTGTGGCATAAGCCGCATTTGCTTCCCCACGTGCTTGCCACAAGCGGTGCACCAGATCGAAGGGGAGAGCAGGGACATCGCAAGGGACAAATACGACCCATTCGGATGGGGAGGCATGCAATCCACTCAGAATACCCGCCAGCGGACCTGGAAAGCTTGCATCAAAGTCACCAATAATGCGGCAGCCACTTTGTGCATACACAGCCTGATTGCGGTTAGCGCTGATCATAACCTCATCGACCTGTGCTTTGAGCCGAGACAGAACGTGCTGGTATAGCGGCACACCGTTCAGTGCTATCAGACCTTTATCGTGCCCGCCCATGCGTGTTGCCCGTCCGCCTGCGAGAATAACGCCAGTAATCATTTTACTTTCCAAGTATCTATGCTCACTTTCTTCTGTTCTGAATGTTTTGAGGGAATAACTATGCGTTATTCTCTAAAAACTTTCGCTGAAGACCAAGTTCTTTCCTCATGTGCGCAAGGCTGTTATTTTTATCACTATATGCTCAATATCGTTCAAGCGACTTTCGGCATCTTGAAATTTATTGAGCACAAATCGTTTTTAAGGAGAAAAAAATGAAATGTCATCGCGTTAATGAACTTATTGAACTGTTGCACCCAGCCTGGCAAAAAGAACCCGATTTAAATCTGGTGCAATTTTTACAAAACCTTGCACAGGAGGCGGGGTTCGAGGGGCAGTTAAATGAACTGACTGATGATATCCTTATTTACCATCTAAAAATGCGTGATGCAGATAAAGAACAAGTCATCCCCGGTTTGAAGAAAGACTACGAAGAAGATTTTAAGACAGCGTTGCTTCGTGCCCGGGGAGTTATTAAAGACTAGTGGAAAGGAATAACACGTTCATGATGCTAACTATTGCACGCATATCGCTTACGTCGCCTCTAACCATTTGTGACCGTGATGAATAGTTCGATATTTAATTTCCAGACTCTATTCCCCGATCTGATCATGGATGCCTTGCTGGATGTTGGGCTGCGCGTTGATTCTGGTTTGACAGCATTAAACAGTTATGAGAATCGGGTGTACCAGTTTGCGGATGAAGATCGTAAACGATTCGTGGTGAAATTTTACCGCCCGGAACGGTGGAGCACTGCGCAGATTCAGGAAGAGCATATTTTTGCCCAGCAATTGGCAGAAGATGAAGTCCCTATTGTCGCCCCCATCTCGCTTAATGGGCAGACGCTGAATGTCTATGAAGGATTTCATTTTGCCGTATTCCCCAGCGTGGGCGGGCGGCAGTATGAAATGGATAATGAAGACCAGCTAGAGTGGGTCGGGCGTTTTCTTGGCCGGATTCACCAGACGGGGCAGAAATCGTTATTCACCGAGCGTCCTACGATCGGGGTAAATGAATACCTGCATGAATCTTATCGGTTGTTGGAGACATGTCCGCTAATACCGAAAATACATCGACATGATTTTTTACAAGCGACCCGTCAACTGATTGATACAGTTGAAACTTATTGGCATAACGACTGGCGACCATTGCGTCTGCATGGGGATTGTCATCCAGGCAATATTTTGTGGCGTGATGGCCCGCTATTTGTGGATTTGGATGATGCCCGTAATGGTCCGGCAATACAGGATTTATGGATGCTGTTGCACGGTGACCGTCGTGAACAACGTATTCAACTGGATATCTTGTTAGAAGCCTATAGCGAATTTGCGGAATTTCAGGAGAAAGAGCTCTCGCTGATTGAGCCTCTTCGCGCGATGCGGCAGGTTTATTATTTAGCTTGGGTTGCCCGTCGCTGGGAAGACCCCGCTTTTCCGAAAAATTTCCCCTGGATGACGGATTCTGATTTCTGGTTGAAGCAAACGGCAATATTTATTGGGCAAACTCAGCTGTTGCAGGAACCTCCTCTACAGCTAATGCCAATGTACTGAAATTAAATGGAGAGAGTTAAATTTATGAAAAAGTTATGGCTTGCGCTGATTGGCGTTGTTCTGGCATTTAGTGCTTCTGCTGCAGAGTTTTCTGACGGAAAGCAATATGTAGAATTAGATAAACCTGCAACCCAAGAGCCTCAAGTTCTTGAGTTCTTCTCATTCTATTGCCCGCACTGCTATCAATTTGAACAGGTTTACCACGTTCCAGATGCAGTAAAAAAAGCGTTGCCAGAGGGTACGAAGATGACACGTTATCACGTGGACTTCCTGGGCCCATTGGGTAAAAACCTGACGCAGGCATGGGCTGTTGCTATGGCGCTGGGCGTTGAAGATAAAATTACCCCGCTGATGTTTGATGCGGTTCAGAAAACACAGACTGTACAAAAACCGGAAGATATTCGCGAAGTCTTTGTGAAAGCCGGCGTGAGTGCGGAAGAGTTTGATGGTGCTCTGAATAGCTTTGTTGTGAAATCTCTGGTTGCCCAGCAGGAAAAAGCGGCCGCCGATTTACAATTACGCGGCGTTCCAGCCATGTTCGTTAACGGTAAATATATGATCAAGAATGATGGTCTTGATACCAGTTCAATGGATGGGTATGTAAAACAGTACGCTGACGTGGTGAAGTTCCTCATTACCAAGAAGTAATTATTTAATAAGTCATGCGGGTAAAACCGCATGACTTTATACCTTCCCGCGGTTCATCTTCTTATCTTTTATATCTCATCAGTTCGCAATATCTATTTATCTGTTTGTTTATATCCACAAATTGGATGACGGTTTATCACGCCTTAAAAATAAACAGGTTATATTATAACTTCATGAAATTAATGGATATAAAAAAATAACTTAAGATAATAGGGGAAATTAACAATTAAGCGGATAAAACTATTCACAAAGTTATCCACAGGAAGATCTTGCGAGGATCCATGCAAAATCAGCCAATATCTCACGTTAAGGATCGTCTCTTTCCCTGACCTATGGCATGCTTAGCGCTATGACAGACCACAACGATCATGGCAGGCTATGGCTCAGATTGCAGAAAATCCTTTAATACTGGTAGACGGTTCATCCTATTTGTATCGTGCTTATCACGCTTTCCCACCGTTAACAAACAGCGCGGGAGAAGCCACCGGTGCAATGTATGGCGTACTGAATATGCTACGCAGTTTGCTGTTGCAATATCAGCCCAGCCACGTTGCCGTCGTTTTTGATGCGAAAGGAAAAACGTTTCGCGATGAACTGTTCGAAAATTATAAGGCTCACCGCCCACCGATGCCGGAGGATCTACGCGAGCAAATAGAGCCTCTGCATAAGATGGTGAAAGCCATGGGGCTACCGCTTCTGGCGGTTTCCGGCGTAGAAGCGGACGATGTGATTGGTACGCTCGCCGTTCAGGCTGAAAAAGCGGGTAAGTCGGTACTGATTAGTACCGGCGATAAAGATATGGCGCAACTGGTGACGCCGAGTGTGACGCTCATTAATACCATGAATAACTCGATTCTTGGCCCACAGGAAGTGTGTGATAAGTACGGTATTCCTCCTGAGCTGATTATCGATTTCCTTGCGCTGATGGGAGATGCATCAGATAACATTCCTGGTGTACCTGGCGTGGGTGAAAAAACGGCTCAAGCGCTATTGCAAGGGCTCGGCGGGCTGGATTCGCTCTATGCCAATCTTGATAAGATTGCCGGGCTTTCCTTCCGTGGTGCGAAAACCATGGCGCCGAAGCTGGAACAGCACAAAGACGTGGCCTATCTCTCTTATCAGCTAGCCACCATTAAAACGGATGTCGAGCTGGAGCTTAGCTGCGATCAGCTCACCGTTAACGAGCTGGATGTGGATGAACTGCATCGTCTCTTTTCCCGTTATGAATTTAAACGCTGGTTATCAGATGTTGAATCAGGCATCTGGATGCAGGGTAAAAAGAGCAGCCAGCCTGTTCAGGCTGCGAGTAACGCGGTGGTTGAGCAAGTTGCTGAAGAAGATAATGCGCCTACACTTTCTGCCGACGGTTATGTCACGATTCTTGATGAAAAAACGCTGCTCGATTGGGTTGAGCGTTTAAAACAGGCTGAAGTTTTCGCTTTTGATACGGAAACCGACGGGCTGGATACACTCACCGCCAATCTGATTGGGCTGTCATTCGCAATTAAGCCGGGTGAAGCCGCTTATTTGCCGCTGGCGCATGACTATCTGGATGCGCCGGAACAGTTGGATCGCACCAAGGTGTTGGCCTTGTTCAAACCGCTGCTGGAAGATGAGAAGCTGCTTAAGATTGGTCAGAATCTCAAATTTGATAAAGGCGTGATGCAGCGGTATGACATCGATTTACGCGGCATCGCGTTTGATACCATGCTGGAATCTTATGTGCTCGACAGCGTGGCGGGCCGCCACGATATGGATAGCCTGGCCGAACGCTATCTGAGCCACAAAACCATTACCTTTGAAGAGATCGCGGGTAAGGGAAAAAATCAGCTGACGTTTAATCAGATTGCGCTGGAACAGGCTGGGCCTTATGCAGCCGAAGATGCGGACGTTACGCTGCATCTGCACCAGAAGCTCTGGGGGAAACTCCAGCCGCATGCCGATCTGTGCCAGGTTTTCCAGACTATTGATATGCCGCTGGTGCCGGTTTTATCCCGCATCGAGCGTACAGGCGTACTGATCGATCCTGCTATTCTCGCGGAGCACTCAAAAGAGCTCACAATCCGTCTGGCAGAGCTGGAAACACAAGCCTATGAGCTGGCGGGCGAAGAGTTCAATCTCTCATCGACCAAGCAGCTACAGGGTATTTTGTATGAAAAACAAAAGCTGCCGATTCTGAAGAAAACGCCAAAAGGCGCACCGTCAACCAATGAGGAAGTGCTGGCTGAACTGGCGCTGGATTACCCTCTGCCGAAGTTGATCCTGGAATATCGTGGGTTGGCCAAGCTGAAATCTACTTACACCGATAAGCTGCCGCTGATGATCAATCCGGCGACGAAGCGTGTTCATACGTCTTATCATCAGGCTGTTACCGCGACCGGGCGTTTGTCCTCCAGCGATCCGAACCTGCAAAATATCCCGGTGCGTAATGACGAAGGGCGCCGTATTCGTCAGGCATTCATTGCACCGAAGGGCTACAGCATTGTTGCGGCGGACTACTCGCAAATCGAACTGCGTATCATGGCGCACTTATCCGGTGATAAAGGGCTGTTGAACGCGTTTGCTAACGGGTTGGATATCCACCGGGCAACGGCGTCAGAAGTATTTGGCATCGCATTGGATAAGGTGACATCGGAACAGCGTCGCAGTGCGAAAGCGATCAACTTTGGTCTGATCTACGGCATGAGCGCATTTGGTCTGTCGCGCCAGTTGAATATTCCCCGTAGCGAATCGCAGAAATACATGAACCTGTATTTTGAGCGTTACCCGGGTGTGCAGGATTACATGGAGCGGACGCGCCAACAGGCCGCAGAGCATGGCTATGTGTCCACGCTTGACGGTCGCCGTCTCTATCTGCCTGATATCCATTCTCGTAATGCGATGGCGCGTAAAGGCGCAGAACGTGCGGCGATTAACGCCCCAATGCAGGGCACCGCTGCTGATCTTATTAAGAAAGCAATGATCGCGATTGACGATTGGCTACAGAAAGACACGCCGAAGGTGAAGATGATCATGCAGGTTCACGATGAATTGGTTTTCGAGATTCATGATTCGGTTATTGAAGAATCCATTAGTAAAATCAAAGCATTAATGGAAGGTTGTATGCAATTGAATGTTCCGTTACAGGTAGACATCGGTACGGGCATGAACTGGGATGAAGCACATTAATGGCCGATTCTTGCGCTATTTCTGTAATTAAATAACAGTATTGTGTGACCTGGTTTAACTTTGTGTAATCGATAACCATTTTCTATGAAAGTAAACAACAAAAAAGCCTTTGTTCCCGTGAAAAAATAGGGTAGAGTTAAAGACGTAGGGTACAGAGGTAAGATGTTCTATCTTTCAGACCTTTTACTTCACGTAATCGGATTTGGCTGAATATTAGCCGCCCCGCTCAGTTTTGAGCGGGGCGTTTTTTATGGGCTTTATCCAGAGTTTTTACCCTCAAAACGCCGGTAGCCGTGTAGCAGACAGCAACATGTAAGCACGGTTTCGTGTGTGAAAAGAACGTTTCTGGTGGGCGATCATTGCGGGAAAGCGGGGGCGTGATGCGAGTGATGATACTCTGCACCACGCGAAAGGATTACTCTGCTTCTTGTTCTTCCTCAGCGTGTTCCAACGTGCTGAACCAGTTATCCAATTTCTGCCGTAGTTTATCGACGCCGAGCTTTTTCAGTGACGAAAATGCTTCGACCTGAATATCACCCATAAATGGCAAGACAGCCTCGCGAACCATGTTCAACTGTGTCTTACGCGCGCCTGAAGCCAGCTTATCGGCTTTGGTCAGCAGCACTAAGACTGGAAGCTGGACATCAACAGCCCACTGAATCATTTGCTGATCGAGATCTTTCAGCGGATGGCGAATATCCATCAGCACAACCAGACCCTTAAGGCTGTTACGCTTTTGCAGGTATTCACCGAGCGCACGTTGCCATTTGATCTTCATTTGCTCCGGCACTTCGGCATAGCCATAGCCGGGAAGGTCAACCAAACGCACGCCGTCTACCACCTGAAACAGGTTAATCAACTGAGTACGGCCCGGCGTTTTACTCGTTCGTGCCAGGTTTTTCTGGTTGGTCAGCGTGTTCAGTGCGCTGGATTTTCCGGCATTAGAGCGCCCAGCAAAGGCCACTTCAATACCGCTATCTGTTGCCAGATGGCGAATATCCGGGGCGCTGATGATAAAACGCGTCATGTGGTAGTTATATTGCTGGGTCACGATGGTTATCTCTATCTGGATCTCTGTCTGGTTGGGGATTATACCTGTAACTGACAATAAAGGCGGCTTTATCTGTCGTGAAATGCAGCAGACTGATGCGAAAAGAAAAGCTCAGCTGTCTGATGTGGACGCTTTTTTATTCGCGGGCTTTCTGCTAGATTCCGCCGCACTTCCCTTATATCTGTGTACCTGAGAACAATATTATGAACCGACCTGTCAAAGGGGCTGCCGATAAGGCAGGGAAACCCAAAGTAAAAAGAAAGACCCGCGAAGAGCTGGAGCGTGAAGCGCGCGAGCGGAAAAAAGATAAAAAGCATCGTGGCAACGCGTCGGGCAGCCGAACTCAGGAAAAAGCGTCCAACGATCAGCGTTCTGGTCAGCGTAAAGCTGTCGATCCGCGTATCGGCAGCAAAAAGCCGGTACAGCTTGGTGTGTTAGACAGCGCTGTGGCTAAGCCGAAGCCTAAATCGAAGCCTTCTGAACCTGTGGAAAAAGTCGTTGCTGCGAAGCCGACAATGTCGCTGGAAGAAGAGCTGGAAATGTTAGAAAACGATGCGCGCCTGGATGCCTTGTTGGATCGTCTGGATAGCGGCGAGACGCTAAGCGCCAAAGATCAGTCATGGGTTGATGAAACGCTGGATCGTATCGACATCCTGATGGAAGAGCTTGGAATTGAGCTGGGTGATGATGACGAAGAAGAGCCGCAGGAAGATATGTTGCAGCTTTTGAAACGTAATAACCCGAAAGACACGTTCTAATCAATGAAATGGCTGTTTCTGTTCCTGATATTGCTGGTTGCGTTTTATCTGCTCTGTCTGTTCAGTAAACTATGGCTATTGTCGAAGCGTAAGCATCGGTTGCACCGCGCCCTGTTTAACGGGCGCATGAATCAGGTGCGACGCCTACGCCCAAGACAAAAACGCCGGGAGCGTTTTTGAACGTCACAACGTGACGGCCCTTAGGGCGAGTCTCAAGGATGAGACGAGTAACAAAACGTAGGAAACGTTTTTGAACGCCATTTTTGGTGATCTGAAGGAGGGGAAGGATAACCCACCGAGTAAAAACTGGAAGGAGTGAGCGAATATGTCGATACCGTCCGTTGACTGGGATCTGGCCCTGATTCAAAAATATAACTATTCTGGGCCGCGTTATACGTCTTATCCCACAGCGTTAGAATTCAGTGAAGCTTACGATGAGCCGGCGTTTCAGCAGGCCATTGCCCGTTATCCGCAGCGACCGCTGTCGCTGTATATCCACATCCCTTTTTGCCATCGGCTGTGCTATTTCTGCGGCTGTAATAAGCTGGTTACGCGCCAGCAGCATAAAGCGGATGAATACCTTGATGTGCTGGAGCTGGAAATCCGCCAGCGTGCGCCGCTATTCGCCGGACGAACGGTGACGCAATTGCATTGGGGTGGCGGTACACCAACCTATCTGAATAAAGTACAAATCAGCCGACTAATGTCGCTGCTGCGCGAGCTGTTCTCTTTTTCCGATCAGGCTGAGCTGTCGCTTGAAGTCGATCCGCGAGAAATTGAGCTGGACGTCCTCGATCATCTGCGTGCTGAAGGGTTTAACCGCCTGAGTATGGGCGTGCAGGATTTTAATAAAGACGTTCAGAAGCTGGTCAATCGCGAGCAGGATGAAGACTTTATTTTTGCCCTTATTGAACGGGCAAAAGCGCTGGGCTTCACCTCAACCAATATTGATTTGATTTACGGCCTGCCGAAACAAACGCCGGAAAGCTTCGCCTTTACGCTACAGCGCGTTGCGGAATTAAGCCCGCATCGGCTTAGCGTCTTTAACTATGCGCATTTACCCAGCCTGTTCGCCGCACAGCGCAAGATTAAAGAAGCGGATTTACCGAGCGCCGAGCAAAAGCTGGACATTCTGCAACAGACGATTGGGTCGCTGACGCAATCGGGCTATCAGTTTATCGGTATGGATCACTTTGCTCGCCCGGACGATGAACTGGCGGTGGCGCAGCGAGAAGGGAAACTGCATCGCAATTTCCAGGGCTATACGACGCAGGGCGATAGCGATCTGCTTGGGATGGGCGTTTCGGCGATTAGTATGATCGGTGATAGCTATGCTCAGAACCAGAAAGAGCTGAAGCAGTATTATGCGCAGGTCAAAGACCAAGGGAATGGCTTGTGGCGTGGGTTACAGCTGACGCGTGATGACTGCCTCCGCCGCGATGTGATTAAGACGCTCATTTGTAATTTCCAGCTCAGCTATGCGCCCATTGAGGCGGAATATGCTATCGATTTTAAAACCTACTTTGAGCAGGATTTAGCACTGCTTGCTCCGCTGGTGGCCGATGGGCTGGTCGAGAGTCAGGAGGACGGGCTGGTGGTGACGCCGAAAGGACGGTTACTGATCCGCAATATCTGTATGTGCTTTGACGTTTATCTACGTAGCAAGCTCAGAACACAGCAATTTTCCCGCGTGATTTAGTCAAAAAAACAGCCAGTCGATGTTTGCACCGACTGGCTGTTCTCGAACGCTTATTGGATTAACTAAAGAAGTTAATCAGTGCAGCACACAAAACGGCGGCAATAGCAGCCTGCGGCGAATGGCTTGCCGCAGAACCAATTTCAGCGCCATGTGTTGCAACGGAAATCAATGAATCCAGCATGGTGTTCCTCCCGAATCAGCGACACGATCATACTGCTGACTCGAGGCAAGTAAAGTACAAATTAATGACAATTTCGTGCGCCAGATTGTATTTTTTATCACCCGTTTGTTTGTTAACAATTGAGCAATAAAAAAGCAATCTTGCTACTCCATTCCCAGCTCTTTTAATTTACGCGTCAGGGTATTTCTGCCCCATCCCAGCAATCTTGCCGCTTCCTGTTTATGCCCCTGCGTATGTCGCAGTGCCGTTGTCAGCAACGTCCTTTCCATTTCCGGCTGTGCTTCTGCCAACAGATTTTGATGACCGGAACGCAGCGCGCGGTCGGCCCATTGTGCTAACAGCGTGGCCCAGCTGTCCGGCAGAATATGCACGGTTGAATCCGGTGCAGTGGTCTCGAACAGTTCAGGCGGCAGGTCCTGAATAAGCACTTCCTGACCGGCGGCCATGACTGTCAACCAGCGGCAGGTATTTTCCAATTGGCGCACGTTGCCGGGCCACGGTAAACGGGTTAGCGCCGTTTCCGCTTCTGGATGCAGATTCTTCGGCTCGACGCCCAGTTCTTTGGCGGTGGCCTGCAAGAAATAACGCGCCAGACGGGGGATATCTTCTCGGCGTTCGCGCAGCGGCGGCAGATGGACGCGGATCACATTCAGGCGGTGGAACAGATCCTCACGGAACTTGCCTTCTTGCACGCGCTGTTCAAGATTTTGGTGCGTTGCCGCGATAATACGAACATCCACTTTTACCGCGGCATAGCCACCGACGCGATAAAACTGTCCGTCTGCCAATACGCGCAACAGACGTGTTTGTACGTCTAGCGGCATATCGCCGATTTCATCCAGAAATAGCGTACCGCCATCGGCTTGCTCAAAGCGGCCCTGACGAATCTGGTTTGCGCCCGTAAACGCGCCTTTTTCATGGCCGAACAGTTCTGATTCGATCAGATCCTTAGGAATGGCCGCCATATTCAGCGCGATAAAAGGGGCTTTGGTACGCGGGCTGTGGCGATGCAGGGCATGTGCCACCAGCTCTTTACCGGTTCCCGATTCGCCGTTAATCAGTACGCTGATCGACGAGCGAGACAGGCGACCGATGATGCGAAAGACATCCTGCATCGCGGGGGCTTCGCCGATAATGTCCGTTGTCGGGCCGTTGATCGGCTGGTTGCGTACTGGCTGCTGCTGTTCCAGATAATGGCTGATCGCGCGCTCAACCAGCGCAACGGCTTCATCAATATCGAATGGCTTCGGCAAATAGTCGAACGCACCCTGCTGATAAGCGCTGACGGCGGCATCCAGATCGGAATGTGCCGTCATAATGATGACCGGGAGCATCGGGTGGCGCTGTTTGATTTGCTGTAAAAGCGCTAATCCATCCATCCCTGGCATACGGATGTCGGACAGCAGAACGTCAGGCGTTTGTGTCGCCAGCGCATGCAGTACCTGATTTCCGTTCTCAAACGTTGCGCAGGTTAGACCCGCACCAGCAAGCGCGCGCTCAAGCACCCAACGGATGGAGCTATCGTCATCGACAATCCAGACTATCCCTCGTTGCATTGTGAACCTCACTGGCGAATGGGCAGGTAAACCGAGAATTCGGTGTGTCCTGGCCAACTGTTAAATTCAATTTTACCGGAGTGTTGATCGATAAGACTGCGGGCGATGGAAAGCCCCAAACCCGTGCCCCCTTCGCGTCCGCTCACCATCGGGTAAAACAGGGTGTCCTGTAGTTGAGCAGGTACGCCGGGGCCGTCATCTTCCACATCAATACGAGCGGCAAGACGATAACGCACACCGTGTAGTGTGAGCTGAAAAGCCGTGCGGGTACGTATCGTAATCGTCCCGCCTTCCTCGCCCAGCGCCTGTAGCGCGTTGCGGGTAATATTCAGCAGTACCTGTTCAATTTGATCGGGGTCGTGCGTCAGCTCTGGCAGGCTGGGGTCATAGTCTTTCACCAGCGTCACGTTATCTGGCTTTTCCAGTGAGACAAGCTGGCAAACGCGTTCGGCGACCTGATGAATGCTTTGGGTGACGTGCAGGCCAGGCTGCTGTGGCCCCAGCAGGCGATCAACCAGATTACGCAGGCGATCCGCCTGTTCAATGATGACTTTGGTATATTCCGTCAATGCCGGGTCGGGCAGTGCTTTAGCAAGCAGCTGTGCGGCACCACGCAATCCGCCAAGCGGATTTTTTATCTCATGCGCCAGACCCCGGACCAAATCACGGGCGGCCTGCTGTTGTGCATGTTGAAGCTGTTCCTGACTGAGGCGGCGCTGGTTATCCATCGGCGCCATTTCCAGTAGGATAAAATCGTTTTGTACCCGCTGAGCGGTGAGCGACATGATGTGCGCTTTGCCATCTACGACGATGGTGACTTCGTTATCCGTAAAACCTTGTCCTGAATCCAGACTTTCACGCAGTAAATCGATATTCAGAGAAAAATATCCCAGCAAATCGGGCAGCGGCGTGCCGGATAATTTACGCGAACTTTGTGCCAGTAATTGCTGTGCTGCCGGGTTTGAATAGTGAATCGCCAGATCGTTATCCAGCAATAAGATGCTGTTTATCAGGGAATTTAGGATCTGCCCAGCATCGGGCAGCGTGCCTGTTGCCATAACGCAGACTCCCGCACCGTCGTGGTGCATTGTAGTGTGAATGATGGATGTTACGTCGCAACGGCCAATGCCGGTGGTGAAAAAAGCCCATCCGAAGATGGGCTGAAGCGTTTCCACGGCAACAAAAACAAACTTCTTAGTATTCTGTTGTTTATCGGTCATGGTCGGGTATCAGCACACCCAACCACGCCGAGGTAGAGATTAGACGCTGTCGTTATTAGACGCTGTAGTACAGTTCGAACTCAACTGGGTGCGGCGTCATGCGAACGCGGTCAATCTCAGATTTACGCAGTTCGATATACGCTTCGATAGCGTCGTCGGTGAACACGCCACCACGGGTCAGGAACTCGCGGTCTTCGTTCAGTGCAGCCAGGGCCTCGTCCAGAGAACCTGCAACTTTTGGAATCTCTGCTTCTTCTTCCGGCGGCAGGTCGTACAGGTTTTTGTCCATTGCATCGCCAGGGTGGATTTTGTTGATGATGCCGTCGAGGCCAGCCATCAGCAGTGCAGCGAAGCACAGGTACGGGTTAGCAGCTGGATCCGGGAAGCGCGCTTCGATACGACGTGCTTTCGGGCTAGCAACCACTGGGATACGGATTGAAGCAGAACGGTTACGGGCAGAGTAAGCCAGCATAACTGGGGCTTCGTAGCCTGGGACCAGACGCTTGTAGGAGTTGGTAGTCGGGTTCGCCAGGGCGTTGATAGCTTTAGCGTGCTTGATAACACCGCCGATGTAGAACAGCGCCATTTCAGACAGGCCGCCGTATTTGTCGCCAGCGAACAGGTTAGTGCCGTCTTTAGACAGAGACATGTGGCAGTGCATACCAGAACCGTTATCACCAAACATTGGTTTTGGCATGAAGGTCGCGGTTTTACCGTAGGCGTGAGCCACGTTGTGCACGACATATTTGTAGATCTGAATTTCGTCAGCTTTTTTGGTCATGGTGTTGAAGCGGGTAGCCACTTCGTTCTGACCAGCGGTAGCCACTTCGTGGTGGTGAGCTTCAACAACCAGACCCATTTGCTCCATGGTCAGACACATAGCAGAACGGATGTCCTGTGATGAATCGACTGGTGGAACTGGGAAGTAGCCGCCTTTCAGACCTGGACGGTGACCTTTGTTACCGCCTTCGTATGCTTTACCGGAGTTCCAGTACGCTTCGACATCGTCGATAGCAACGTGGGAACCGGAAGTGCTGCTGCCGAAACGGATGTCATCGAACAGGAAGAATTCTGGCTCAGGCCCGAACAGGACGGTATCGGCAATGCCGGAAGAACGCAGGAAATCTTCCGCACGTTTCGCGATAGAACGCGGGTCGCGGTCATAGCCTTGCATCGTGCCTGGTTCGAGGATGTCACAACGAATGATCAGTGTAGAATCTTCGAAGAACGGATCGATCATTGCGGTGCTGGCATCGGGCATCAGAACCATGTCTGACTCGTTAATACCTTTCCAGCCGCCAATCGAGGAACCATCAAACATTTTACCTTCTTCGAAGAAGTCGGCATTGACTTGATGAGCCGGAATGGTGACGTGCTGCTCTTTACCTTTAGTATCAGTGAAGCGTAAATCAACAAACTTCACTTCGTGCTCATTCAGCATCGTCAAAACATGTTCTGCGGACATACTTGGTTCTCCCGATTGGTCATTTATCGTCGTGGAACGAATATCGTTGTGGATTGATGTTGTTGCCGTGAGTAGACTAAAGCTAAAAGTGTGCCAACTTTTTAAATGTGTGCAATGTGTTGCCCCTTGGGGCTTTCTCACGTAAACCCACTGCACCATTATAGTCTAAAGCACCAAAATGGTGCTTCATATGTGAATTATTGCACTTATTTGGTGCATTCATGTTCGCTTGTAGCGCTTTTGCACCGTGAAAGGGATCACAAAGCAGGCAGCTCTAGGTTGTTTATCATAGATGCTTGTGATCTTGTTTAGTCCCTCGATTAATACGTGTACAATAGCGCGCTATTTCTAAATGCCTGAGGCAAAGCTGTGATCGAAAATTTGCGTAACATCGCCATTATTGCGCACGTTGACCATGGGAAAACCACCCTGGTTGACAAGCTGTTGCAACAATCCGGAACGTTCGGTGAACGTGTCGAAGCAACCGAGCGTGTAATGGACTCCAACGATTTGGAGAAAGAGCGTGGAATTACCATCCTCGCAAAAAATACCGCCATTAATTGGAAAGACTACCGTATTAACATCGTAGATACCCCGGGACACGCCGACTTCGGCGGCGAGGTTGAGCGTGTAATGTCGATGGTTGACTCGGTACTGCTGGTTGTTGATGCGATGGATGGCCCGATGCCGCAAACGCGTTTCGTGACCAAAAAAGCATTTGCCAACGGTCTGAAACCAATTGTTGTTATCAACAAAGTTGACCGTCCTGGTGCGCGTCCTGACTGGGTTGTCGATCAGGTATTCGACCTGTTCGTGAACCTGGATGCGACTGACGAGCAGCTGGATTTCCCGATCATTTATGCTTCTGCGCTGAATGGTATCGCGGGTCTCGACCATACCGACATGGCGGAAGATATGACTCCGCTGTATCAGGCGATTGTCGATCACGTTTCTCCGCCTCAGGTTGAGATGGATGCGCCGTTCCAGATGCAGATCTCTCAGCTGGACTACAACAACTATGTTGGCGTTATCGGTATCGGCCGTATCAAGCGCGGTAAAGTTAAGCCTAACCAGCAAGTCACTATTGTTGATAGCGAAGGCAAAACCCGTAACGGTAAAGTCGGTAAAGTTCTGACTCACCTGGGTCTGGAGCGTATCGACGCGACTGAAGCGGAAGCGGGCGATATCATCGCGATCACCGGTCTGGGCGAGCTGAACATTTCCGACACCATCTGCGATCCGCAGAATGTCGAAGCGCTGCCAGCACTGAGCGTCGATGAACCTACCGTTACCATGTTCTTCAACGTCAATACTTCACCATTCTGCGGTAAAGAAGGTAAGTATGTTACGTCGCGCCAGATTCTGGAGCGTCTGAACAAAGAGCTGGTACACAACGTTGCCCTGCGCGTTGACGAAACCGAAGACGCTGATGCGTTCCGCGTTTCTGGCCGTGGTGAATTGCACCTGTCAGTTCTGATTGAAAACATGCGTCGTGAAGGCTTTGAACTGGCCGTATCACGTCCGAAAGTTATCAACCGCGTTATCGACGGTCGTAACCAAGAGCCGTTTGAAAACGTAACGCTGGACATCGAAGAACAGCACCAGGGTTCAGTCATGCAAGCCATGGGTGAGCGTAAAGGTGATGTGAAAGACATGATTCCAGATGGCAAGGGTCGTATCCGTCTGGATTACCTGATCCCTGCTCGTGGTCTGATCGGTTTCCGTACCGAATTCATGACCATGACGTCTGGTACCGGTCTGCTGTACTCCACGTTCAGCCACTACGATGACGTGCGTCCAGGTGAAATCGGCCAGCGTCAGAACGGCGTACTGATCTCTAACGGTCAGGGTAAAGCTGTCGCGTTTGCGCTGTTCAGCCTGCAGGATCGCGGTAAGCTGTTCCTCGGACACGGTGCAGAAGTGTATGAAGGCCAGATCATCGGTATTCACTCACGCTCTAACGATCTGACAGTAAACTGTCTGACCGGTAAGAAACTGACCAACATGCGTGCATCGGGTACCGATGAAGCAACCACACTGGTTCCGGCGATCAAAATGTCTCTGGAACAAGCGCTGGAGTTCATCGATGACGACGAACTGGTTGAAGTTACACCGCAGTCGATCCGTATTCGTAAGCGTCACCTGACCGAAAACGATCGTAAACGCGCTAGCCGCGGCAGCAAAGACGTCTAATTTCAGACGGATTTGTCTTGTTACGCAACAGGGCACCTTCGGGTGCCCTGAATTTTATGCGCTTTCTTCCACTTTAACCTTTCCTTTAGATTTCCTCCCTGTTCAGTTTCTTCATTTCCCGCTACAGTGAAAATCCTACGATTACGTCAGGAGGTCACTGCCATGCTGTATATCTTTGATTTAGGCAATGTCGTCATAGATATTGATTTCAATAGAGTATTGGGTGTCTGGAGTAATCTGAGCAGCGCGCCGCTCGCGACGTTGCAAGAGCGTTTTGTCATGGGCGAAGCGTTTGAACAGCATGAGCGGGGTGAGATCAGCGACGAGGAATTTGCTGCCAGACTGTGTCAGGAAATGGGCATCGCCCTGAGCTTCGAACAATTCACCGCTGGCTGGCAGGCTATTTTTGTCGCGTTGCGTCCTGAGGTTATCGACATCATGCAGCGCCTGCGTCAGGAAGGGCACCGCGTGGTGATTCTGTCGAATACCAATCGTCTCCACTGTTCACACTGGCCTGCGCTATTCCCAGAAGTGGCAACGGCGGCTGACAGACTCTACCTGTCACAAGATATTGGATTACGTAAGCCGGAGCTGGCGATTTACCAATACGTTCTGACAGAGGAAGGTGTTTCGCCTGCGCAAGCCGTCTTTTTTGACGATAATGCCGCGAACGTCGATGCGGCCCAAAGCCTGGGTATTCACAGCATTCTGGTGACCGATCGTCAGGTAGTACCGGATTTTTTCGCCATGCAGGCGACGACGGCTAAAGCATGATTTATATCGCAGGGGCGGACATCGCCTCTATTGGGAATGATGACATCAGGAGTAGTCGGGTTTTATGATTGCGCTAATTCAGCGAGTATCCAGCGCCAGTGTTACGGTAGAAGGCAGTGTGGTTGGGGAAATCGATAAAGGTTTACTGATCCTGCTGGGCGTTGAGCAGGGCGATGACGAACAAAAAGCCACGCGACTCTGCGAGCGCGTGTTGGGTTACCGCATATTCGGTGACGATGACGGGAAAATGAATCTCAATGTTCGTCAGGCTGGTGGCAATGTGCTGGTGGTTTCGCAGTTTACGCTGGTGGCTGATACGCAGCGTGGCATGCGGCCTGGGTTTTCTCGCGGTGCGCATCCTTCAGAGGCCGATCGCCTCTACCAGTATTTTGTCGGACAGTGTCGTGAGCAAGGCGTTCACACGGAAACAGGGCAGTTTGCTGCGGATATGAAAGTGGCATTAGTGAATGACGGCCCGGTGACGTTCTGGCTACAGACATAGGGTTGTAACGTCATGGTGTTGTAACGCTATCGTTGTGAAGTGCTATTACCACTGTCGTTTCGTGACATAAATTTGTCAGTGGTCCGATCTTATGAACCCCGATGCAATGAGGCATCTCGGTATAGAGGAAGGGTTATGTATCATTTGAGAGTACCTGAAAGCGCGGAAGAACTGGATGCGTACTATCAATTTCGCTGGGAAATGCTGCGTAAACCTCTACGCCAGCCGCTGGGTTCTGAGCGTGATGCTTACGATGCTCTGGCACATCACCAAACGGTGGTGGATGAGCAGGGAAGGCTGGTCGCGATTGGGCGTCTTTCTATCAATGCAGATAATGAAGCGGCAATCCGCTTTTTAGCCGTTCATCCTGACGTCCGAGGGAAAGGGCTAGGCACGCTGCTTGCGATTACCCTGGAGTCTGTTGCGCGTCAGGAAGGCGTCAAGCGCGTGGTCTGTAGCGCCCGTGAAGACGCAATGGATTTCTTCTCCAAGCTGGGCTTTGTTAATCAGGGGGAGATCACCGCGCCACAAACCACACCCGTGCGGCACTTCCTGATGATTAAACCAGTGGCGACGCTGGATGATATTTTGCATCGTCCTGACTGGTGCGGACAGCTGCAGCAGGCGTGGTACGAGCACATTCCACTGAGTGAAAAAATGGGGGTGCGGATAAGCCAGTACACCGGAAAGCAATTTATTACCACCATGCCCGAAACGGGCAACCAGAATCCCCATCACACGCTTTTTGCCGGCAGCATGTTTTCTCTCGCTACGCTCACCGGGTGGGGATTAATCTGGCTGTTGCTGCGTGAACGGCACCTCGGTGGCACGATAATTCTGGCGGATGCGCACATTCGTTACAGTACGCCGGTGAGTGGCCGACCAAACGCTATCGCTGATTTAGGGTCGCTGAGTGGCGATCTGGATCGTCTCGCGCGTGGGCGTAAGGCGCGCGTGCAGCTCAATGTTGAGCTCTTTGGTGATGACAATAAAGGGGCGTTGTTCGAAGGGGTTTATATCGTGCTGCCTGCCCAACCGGATGCACCGCTAGAAGAGGGTGGATCAGAGGTAGATTAACTCACGGCTAAGCATTATGAGAGCCAAATATTATGACGCTATTCCCATCGGTACATCACGCTGCATGTTAGCCAGCAGCATTTCGCCATAATAATACCCGTGATTCTCACTGGGTGATGTTGCTGACAAAGTCTGTAGAGCGGGAGTAACGGATAGATCGTAAAGACGCTGCAAGTACGTCCATGTAAGCTCGGATTGCGCCATCCCTGGCGCAAACGCTTTACTCTTCTATTCCGTTACTCCCGTTTCCATTTGGTAAATAGATTTGCCAACGGTCTGGCCCGGTGTTTTGAAAACGTAATAATTACGGCGTTTCTGTCACAGTACCCTGATGCATCTGCTGCCTTATCGGGTGGTCGTTGCTATCTACACCTTGCAGAGTGCCAGTTAGCGTCGGCTTCAGCGGCGTATCAGCGGCAAGCCGTCCATTCAGTTGCAATTGCAGATTCGTATTGCCCGTCGGTGCGGTTGCGGGCTCTGGCCACCCCCAGCGTGTCAGAACATCCAGCGGTACGGCGCGTCCTGTCAGTGACAGGGAGAAATTGCGTGCCGGTTGCTGATTGATCGTTGCCTTGGCATCCAGCATGCCATTTTGCGTAAACGCGCTGAGTTCGTTAATGGCAATCTGATTATCGTCGGCTACCAGTGCCATCGAAGGACGGCGGACATCGACTTTATTAAACGTCGCGTCGCTGGCATTAAGATTCAACGATCCTGTCCACATTCCCCACTGATGGTTGCGAGCTAGTAGCAAATTGCTGCCGTAGCCATCCAATGCGGTTAGCTGGAAGGGGAAGTCTGGGTTGATATCGATTATCAGGTTGCGGTTCGCCGTGAATTTTCGCACATTCACTTCTGCCAGCCATGATGGCAATGTCGCTTGCCACCGCTGACGCCAGTCGCCAGGGAGCGTGTACTCCATCCCTGCGACAACAAACTCATTCAGCTGTAAACGGTGGTTACTACGCTGCCAACTGCCGTTGGTTCGCAGTAAACCGCCTTCCCAACGTGTAGAAAACTGTTTGATGTTAACGCCCGCCGGTGACAAATCCAGATTCACGATAGGGTCGATAAGATGCATGTTGCCGTTCACAATGTCGGTCGCATTGAATGACAGCGTTCCGCCTTCGCTCTGCCAGTCATTCTGCTTAAACGTGACATTTTGCAGGGCAACATCAAGGTCGATAAACGCCCATCCCGGCCCTTCAATGCGGGCATCAATCAAATCAAAGCGGTCAACCGTAACAGAAGGCAGTTCGGTAACGGGCTGCCAGAAGGCCTCCGGCGTCCTCTGCGTTTGCAAACGGACATTGCTGAGTCGCAGGCTACCGATCTGCCAACTGCCGTCTTCTGCGCGGCTGGCATTTCCCGTTAGCTGCCCCTGAGCGACATCTGCGCCGAAATTGCTCAGAATCAGCTGGTTGTGGTTGATTTCGCCCTGAACCAATACCTGACTGGCGGGAATATCGTTGAGTTCGAGTGAGCGGGCGCTGAGTTGGAACTGTCCCTGTTTACCCAGCAGATAGCCAGCCTCGGGCTGCCACGGCATCATTCCGCCGTTAATCTGTTGACCATTCAGACGCCAATCGCCGTCCTTTGCCTGCAGCGCCATTGTACGCAGCTGTAGCACATCGGCTTCGATAGGGAGTGTGGCAGCCTGTGAGGAAAGATTTAGCGTACCGCCTTCCAGTTCGAGACTGGCGAAGTGGCGTGGATCGGTAATTTGACGGGCACTAAACCCGGCTGAAATCTGCTTTGCAGTGAGTGTTGGCGGCTGATTTTTCTGGCCAAAACTGACATCGGTGAGCTGGATATGATCGGCTGTTGACCAGTCATGATTAATTTTGCCCAGTGACAACTGGTAGTCAGTATTCTGGTTTACCCAATTACTCACCCAGCCAGCTGCCCAACTGGTTTGCAGTAATACATATACGACCACCAGCGCTAAAAAGGCCAGCAGCAGTAGGGTCAGCAATAATTTCCCGATAAATTTCATCGTGTCAGTCCATGCCAATCGTCAGGGAGAACTGTTCTTATGCCGCAATTTCCCTGAAGGCTCAATAGGTAATGCTGTTACAGACAGTAAAAAGCGAGCGGTGTTGCATCACCGCTCGCTTTTACATGAACTGAACTGAAATTATTGCGGGCTGGCGCTATTTTTCTTCGTGTGGGAAGACGATATTCAGCACGATTGCCGTAATCCCGCCAGCGGCGATACCGGAAGACAGCAATGTTTTAATCCAATCCGGTGCGAACTGCAGAATCAGCGGCTGCTGCGATACGCCAAGGCCAACAGCCAGCGACAGCGCAATAATCATGATCGCACGACGATTCAGCGGCTCACGGGACACAATACGCACACCAGAAGCGGCGATCGTACCAAACATTACGATAGTGGCACCGCCCAGAACTGGCTCTGGAATATGCTGCACAAATCCGCTAACGGCAGGGAACAGACCCAGTGCGATCAGCATCAGTGAAACCACGAAGCCCACATAGCGGCTGGCAACACCGGTAAGCTGGATGACGCCGTTATTCTGGCCGAAGCAAGAGTTAGGGAAGGTATTGAACACGGCAGAAAGGCAAGAATTCAAGCCGTTTGCCAACACACCGCCTTTTAAGCGTTTCATGTACAGCGGGCCTCTGACCGGCTGCTCTGAAACGTCGGAGGTCGCGGTGATGTCACCGATGGTTTCTAACGAGGTCACCATGAAGACTAGCATCAGCGGAATCAACAGGTTCCAGTCAAAGCCTAGACCGTAATGCAGCGGCGCGGGCACCATAATGACCGTGTCGTTTTGAGCAGGCGCATTTTCCGGCAGCATTCCCATCAACCAGGCACCCAGATAACCCACCGCCATGGCAATCACCAGCGACGCGACGCGCAGGTAAGGGTTACGCTGGCGGTTAAGTAGAATAATAACCAGCAACACCACACCCGCTAATAGTAAGTTCTTGGGGGCGCCGAAGGTGTTATTACCCATTGCGGCATAGCCGCCGCCAATGGAGGTCAGGCCGACTTGAATCAGCGACAGCCCAATGATCATCACCACAATGCCGGAAACCAGCGGGGTAATGATGCGGCGGGTTAAATGCAGGAAGCGTGAAAGAATGATTTCGGTGAAGGAAGCGACCATCAGCGTACCGAACAGTGCTGCCATCATCGTGGGAACATCTGCTCCGCCGTTTTTCAGCGCCAGTCCACCCATAATCAGCGGCGTCACGAAATTAAAGCTGGTGCCCTGAATAGACAGCAGACCAGAACCGACAGGACCCCAGGTTTTAATTTGTAGAATAGAGGCCAGACCGGAAGCGAAAAGCGACATGCTGATGATGCGCTGCGTATCTTCCGCGGGTAAACCTAATGCCTGACAGATCAGTAGCGCGGGGGTAATCACCGCAACAAACATGGCAAGCAGGTGCTGACTGGCGGCGAACAGCGTTTGCGGCAGCGGCGGCCGGTCTTCAAGATGATAGATGAGTTCACTGCGCTGAGGTGCGGCAGCGGCTTCTGTTTGGGACGTTTCCGTGGTGGTTGTCATGATGTAAGTTGGCGTTCCTGAAACGACAAAGAGCGCATTTTAATGATCTCTTTGCTGAAAGCAAACGTTTGCTAACTCATCTTTTCGATATGAATTTTGTCTGACAGGCAAGGCCTTATTATTTAACGGGATACTTTTAGGAGAAATGCAGAATACATAGCCGTGATCAGGCGTTGGTGTACCGTGCACGTTCTGGTAGCCAGCGTTCGATTAGCGCGATGGCATGCTCGGGATAGTGTTCGTGCAAGTGGCGAGCAACGCGCTGCACCTGTGGAATCAGATCCTGATCGCGCAGGAGGTCTGCGACTTTAAACTCGGCATTGCCCGTTTGGCGCGTACCGAGTAATTCGCCCGGTCCGCGAATTTCCAGATCGCGTTGCGCGATAACAAAGCCATCGTTGCTATCGCGTAGAACCTGGAGCCGTTTTTGTGCCGTCTTGCTCATTGGCGTTTTGTAGAGCAGCACGCAGTGAGATGCCACCGCGCCGCGTCCGACGCGACCACGCAACTGGTGCAGCTGTGCCAGACCCAGACGCTCCGGGTTTTCAATGATCATTAGGCTGGCATTCGGTACATCCACACCTACCTCGATGACGGTCGTCGCCACCAGCAGTTGCAGCTCGCCCTGTTTGAAGGCCTGCATCACCGCCTGCTTTTCCTGCGCTTTCATGCGGCCGTGAACCAATCCAACCTTGAGATTTGGCAGGGCCGCCTTCAGCTCTTCGCTGGTGGCTTCTGCTGCCTGCGCTTCCAGCAGGTCGGATTCTTCGATCAGCGTACACACCCAATAGGCCTGCCGCCCTTCCTGCTGACAGGCATTATTCACGCGCTCGATAATGTCGCTGCGGCGTGAATCCGGTATGGCGACGGTAGTGACGGGGGTTCTGCCCGGCGGTAGTTCATCAATGACGGACGTATCCAGATCGGCATAGGCCGTCATCGCCAGCGTGCGGGGGATCGGTGTCGCGGTCATGATTAATTGATGGGCATGAAAGCCCTGTTCTTCGCCTTTTTCCCACAGCGCAAGGCGTTGATGCACGCCAAAGCGGTGCTGTTCGTCAATGATGACCAATGCCAGCCCGTTGAATTTTACCTGCTGCTGGAAAATAGCGTGCGTCCCGACAACCATGGAAACCTGACCGCTGGCGATGGCATCCTGCTGCGCCTGACGTGCTTTCCCTTTTTGTTTACCAGCCAGCCAGCCCACTTCAAGCCCTAGCGGTTCAAACCACTGACGGAAATTATGGGCGTGCTGTTCGGCCAATAGCTCTGTTGGCGCCATCAGCGCGACCTGCTTGCCGTTGGCAATGGCGCGTAATGCTGCCAGTGCGGCGACCAGCGTTTTTCCTGAACCGACATCGCCCTGCACCAGACGCATCATCGGGAAATCTTTCGCCATATCCGCTTCAATTTCGGCTACGACACGTTCTTGCGCCTGCGTGGGGTTGAACGGCAGGGCCGCGAGCAACTGTTGCTTCAAACCATCTTGCGCCTGTAGCGGCGAGGCTTTATGCCGTTGTTCCCCCGCCCGCACGGCGAGCATACTCAGGTTATGCGCCAGCAGTTCTTCCATAATCAGCCGCTGCTGTGCCGGGTGTTTCCCGTGCTCAAGCTCGCTGAGCTGCATATCCGGCGGGGGACGATGTAAGGTGCGTAGTGCGTCCGGCAGGCTAATGAGCGATCGGCTTAGAGATTCAGGCAGCAACTCATCGATGTGGTTGGCATCGAGCAACGCCAGCGCCTGATCGGTCAGTTTACGGAGCGTGGCCTGACGAACGCCCTCTGTGGAAGGGTAAACTGGCGTGAGCGATTCTTGTAACTCGACCTGCGTACTATCCCCCTGAACTCGATATTCAGGATGGATGATCTCCGCGCCGATTTTGCCACGCTTGATTTCGCCATAAGCGGTAACGCGCTGTCCCGGTGCGAGGCTGTTTTTCATCGCGGCGCTGAAATTGAAGAAGCGCATGGTCAGCATGCCGCTGCCGTCGCTGATTTGGCAGGTCAACATGCGACGGCTGCCAAAGGTGATGTCATTGCGTAGGATTTCACCTTCCACGGTGGCATACATACCGGGGAGAAGGTCGCCAATCGGGTAAAGATGCGTCCGGTCTTCGTAGCGCAGAGGTAAATGCAGCAGGAGGTCCTGCACGGTTTCCAGCCCAAGTCGCGCGAGTTTCGCGGCCTGACTTGCACCCACGCCGGTAAGTGTACTCAGCGGTTGGGTGTTCAGCAGGCGGCCTTTCATCAGCACTCCGACGATTGCATCGCGGCCCACCACGGGGTATCCGCTACAATCTGACCCTGATGGTCAATATAAGGACGAGGCAGCCCTTTACGTTTTGCGACGCGCGCCAGTACCGGGTATCCCCCTTCGAAAAGCAGGCGCTGCTGCTCTTCTTCATCCAGCGGGCTGTCTTCACGCTGATACATACCAGCGATCTGGCGTTGGCGCTGCGCTTCGTACAGGATCAACGCCGAGGCTACGGAGACATTCAGCGACTGTACCATGCCAGTCATCGGAATGATGATATCCCGATCGGCCAGTTTGAGCGCTTCGGCTGTAATACCGGTTTTTTCTTGTCCGAGCAGAATACAGGTGGGCCGGGTGTAATCAATTTCCCGAAAATCGACCGCATGTTCAGACAAATTGGTCGCCAAAACCTGCATGCCTTCAGCCTTCAGGTGACCAACCGCATCACCTATGTTGCGATGGGTTTTCACCTGCACCCAGCTATTGCTGCCAGCAGCGGAGGAGACCAGCGTTTTCATCCGGCTGGTGGGCCAAATCGCATGGACCTCATGCACACCGACAGCATCCGCAGTACGGATAACCGCAGAAACGTTATGAGGTTTATGCACCTGCTCCATGCAAATCGTCAGGTCGGGCTGACGACAGTTGAGCATTTCTTTTATACGTGCATAACGTTGAGGGGTCATGACGATTAATTTCGGTTACGGTTAACTTTAATGACATCCGGCATCACGCGGATTTTACGCATAATATTGGCCAGATGAACGCGATCGAGAGTCGTGAGACGGATAAAGGCACTGTATACGCGGCCGTCCTTCTCTTCCGTATTGATGCTCTGAATATTGGAGTTCGCGGCGTTGATCGCTGCCGTCAGGTTTGCCAGCGCGCCCTGATGGTTGAACATATCGACTTTGATTTCGGCGATGAACTCTTGTTCCGTCACCTTATCCCACTCTACCGCCATGAATTTTTCAGGTTCTTTCTGATAGCCGCGAATATTGCGACAGGATTCATGGTGAATAACCAGCCCTTTACCGGGGCTGACGTGGGCAATAATCGGGTCGCCGGGGATGGGGCGGCAGCACTTGGCAAATGAGATCATGACGCCATCTGCGCCTTTGATCGGCAACTTGCGCAGCCCGGTGGTTCCCAGTTCAGATTGTTCGTTCAGCAGATTTTTCGCCACAACGACGCTCATGGCATTACCCATACCAATTTCCGCCATCAGATCGTCCAGCGTAGCGAGCTTCATGCGCTCAAGCTCAAGCTGAATCGACTTTTCAGGGATGTCGGAGAGTTTGCGGCCGTTGCCCAATGCGTGGTTCAGCAAACGGCGACCGAGGCTCACGGAATCATCACGCTTGAGGTTTTTCAGCATCTGGCGAATTTTGGAGCGTGCTCTGGAGCTAACCACGAAGTTAAGCCATGCGGCATTCGGTCTGGCACCCGGCGCGGTAATGATTTCAACGGTTTGGCCGCTGGTGAGCGACTGTGACAGCGGGTAAGGCTGGCGGTCGACGCGGGCGCCTACGCAGGCATGCCCAATATCGGTGTGTACCGCGTAGGCGAAATCGACGGGCGTCGCGCCTGCGGGGAGTTCCACAATACGGCCTTCCGGCGTAAAGACGTACATCTCGTCAGGGAAGAGATCGGACTTCACGCTTTCGATAAATTCGAATGAGCTACCGGCACTTTGCTGGAGTTCCAGCAGGCTTTGCATCCAGCGTTGAGCGCGGACCTGTGCCGTCGTGCTGCTCTCGCCTTCTTTATAGGCCCAGTGTGCGGCAACACCCATTTCCGCCATTTGATCCATGTCGTCGGTACGAATTTGTACTTCGACCGGCACGCCGTGCGGGCCAATCAGAGACGTGTGCAGCGACTGATAGCCGTTAGCTTTGGGAATGGCAATGTAGTCTTTTACCCGACCTGGGCGCGGCTTATACAGGCTGTGAACCTGGCCGAGCACGCGATAGCAGGTGTCCAACTCTTTCACGATGACCCGGAACGCGTAAATATCCATGATGGAATGAAAACGCTGCTCTTTCAGGTGCATTTTGCAGTAGATGGAATACAGGTGTTTTTCGCGACCGCTGACGCGGCAGGCAATCCCGGCTTCAGTCAAACGCCCTTCGATTTCCGACAGGATTTTCTGAATCATTTCCTTGCGGTTACCACGTGCGGCCTTGACGACCTCTTTAATGACGCGATAACGGTTCGGATACAGCGCCTCAAAACCCAGCTCTTCCAGCTCGGTTTTGAGGTGATGGATACCCAGCCTATGTGCCAGCGGGCTGTATATTTCCAGCGTTTCACGGGCAATACGGCGGCGCTTGTCCGGGCGCAATGAGCCCAGCGTGCGCATGTTATGGGTACGGTCTGCGAGTTTGATCAGGATGACGCGAATATCTTGCACCATCGCCATGATCATTTTGCGAAAGTTTTCAGCCTGCGCTTCTTTTTTATCTTGGAACTTCAGCTTGTCCAGCTTGGACACGCCCTCTACCAGTTCAGCAACACTTTTACCAAAAAGCTGTTCCATGTCCTGATAGGTGGCGGGGGTGTCTTCTATGACATCATGCAGCAGTGCTGCCATCAGCGTTTCGTAATCGAGACGCATCTCCGCCAGAATACAGGCGACGGCAACAGGGTGTGTGATATAGGGTTCACCGCTGGAACGAGTCTGCCCCTCGTGAGCATCACGTGCAACTAAGTAAGCCTGTTGTAAACGTTTGATCTGATCTTCTGGCAGATAACGTTGAATCAGCAGATTAAGGCTTTCAAAAATGTACAAGGGCGACTCGTGGTGTGATTAACGACGGCCTTCAGCAATCGCGGTAACCGCCTGAATCTCTGCGGCTTCCTGCTCTTGCTGTTCCTGACGGTCACGAACATCCAGAATCTGGTTGTTGATCAGACCTTCTTCGATTTCACGCAGTGCGATCACGGTGTACTTATCGTTTTCTTCAGGAACCAGCGGATCTTTGCCGCCAGTCTGGATTTGACGGGCGCGACGAGCAGCGACCAACACCAGGTCAAAACGGTTACCAATTTTCTCTACAGCGTCTTGAACAGTTACGCGTGCCATAATGTGCTACTCCACAGGAAATAAAATGACTGCGCATCATACTTAAAGAGGCGTCAGTCTGCCAATAGTTTGGTGATTAATGCATCATGCCGAACCTGTTGTCTGCTCAAACGCAGACGTTCGGCGCGAATAATGGTTTTTAGATCGAGCAGCGCCAGATCGAAATCATCATTCACAATCAGGTAATCATACTCGCCGTAATGCGTCATTTCAGCCACTGCCTGAGACATACGACGGGCAATGACTTCATCGCTGTCTTGTCCACGGCCGCGCAGGCGGCGAGCCAACTCTTCTTTTGACGGCGGCAGAATAAAAATACTGCGCGCGAGTGGCATCTGGTCGCGGATTTGCTTGGCTCCCTGCCAATCGATATCCAGAAAAACATCAACGCCAGTCGCTAATACCTGCTCAATTGTCGGCCGGGATGTACCGTAATAATTGCCAAAGACTTCAGCGTGTTCCAGAAACTCGTTATCCTGAATCATACGCTTAAATTCATCGACTTCGACGAAGAAATAATGTTCGCCGTGGTTTTCTCCCGGTCGTTTAGCTCGCGTGGTATGCGAAATCGATACCTGAGTGTCGTAGAGCGGCTGAGTTTTTAATAACGCCTGAATCAGGCTGGATTTCCCAGCTCCACTGGGAGCAGAAACGATATATAACGTGCCTTGAGCCATAATGAAGTTTTATTAACGGTTACGATGGTGAATGGTGATATGCAGCAGAAAAATGCGCATTTCCCCGTATTATACACGCCTATATGTCATCAGTCGCGCTGCGATAAATTCTCCTCTGACTGTTTTTTCGTTATGCCATCGGGAAAACTTTTTGCCAACGTTTCTTTTTTAGATTGCGAAGCGCGTTCCCGTCTTTTTTATCGCTGCTGCAAACGATGAATCATCTTGCGGCGCGTTTGGCATTTCTCCTTTTTTTGCCTCGTATTTTCCTCTCCGTTGCTATGTACTGCGGCCCTTCGCTAATGGATGGCAGGAGGGTTTATGTGGCTCAGGATCCGCACATTTTTAATCATCATCGTCATGGGAGGCATCAGCAATTTCCCCGCCATGGCTGCCGTGTGCCCCGATTGGGATAGCACGCGTTCCAGCAAAGAAATTGATGCATTGCGTCACCAGTTAGAACAGTGGGATGACGTGTATTACACCGAAGGGAAAAGCCCGATAGAAGATGACGTTTACGATCAACTGCGGGATCAGTTAAACCAGTGGTTAGGCTGTTTTCAGCCTCAAAACGTTATTTCTGCTCGGTTACCCGATAATGGCAAGCAGCCTCACCCTGTTGCCCATACGGGACTGAAAAAATTGTCTACTCGCGGGCAACTGGTGCAATGGATCGCACCGCGGGAGGATTTATGGATTCAGCCAAAAGTTGATGGTGTGGCCGTCACGCTGGTCTATCAGCACGGTAAGCTCGTGTCTGCGGTTAGCCGGGGTAACGGCCTGCAAGGTGAAGACTGGACGGAAAAGGTGCGCCTGATTCCGGGAATTCCTCATCTATTAACCGATGCACCTTCCTCATTGGTACTACAAGGGGAGCTTTTCCTGAAGATGACCGATCATCGGCAGCGTACCCTGGGAGGTGTTAATGCCCGCTCGGTTGTGGCTGGTGAAATGCGTCGTCATCAGCCATCTCCCGTGTTGTCGCAGATGGGTCTGTTTGTCTGGGAATGGCCGGATGGCCCAAAGACGATGCCCGAACGTCTGGATAAATTGAAGGAAATGGGGTTTGCGATGACGGCGGACTATACCCATGCTATTGGGTCATTCGCCGACGCGGAGAAATGGCGTAATCACTGGTATCACAGTCCGCTGCCCTTCGTGACGGATGGTGTGGTTATCCGCCAGACTAAAGAGCCGCATGGGCGCTATTGGCGTAATACATTAGCTGACTGGGCGATCGCATGGAAATACCCACCTGTTCATCAGGTTGCGGAAGTGGCTGATGTGGTATTTTCTGTCGGGCGGACGGGTAAGATTGCTGTGGTGTTAAAACTCAATCCTCTTAAATTGGATGACAAATCAGTCAGTCGGGTGAATGTGGGCTCTCTGTCGCGTTGGAAACAGTGGGACGTGTTGCCCGGTGACCGGGTGAGCATCAGTCTGGCGGGGCAGGGGATTCCACGTTTGGATGATGTGGTATGGAGGGGTGTTGAACGGCCGGTCATCGTTTCTCCCAATGAACATGATTTCCATGCTTTTAGCTGTTTTCGGTATAGCGCGGTTTGCCAGCAGCAATTTCTGGCGCGCTTAGTTTGGTTGAGTGGTGAACAGGGATTGAATCTTGCTGGAGTGCGCGAAGGAATGTGGCTGCGCCTGATACAACATGGTTTACTAGAAGATGTGCTGTCATGGCTATCTCTGACGGAGGCACAGCTTAATGCGATCAATGGTATGGGCGATAAGCGGGCGCGAGATATTTATACGAGCTTGCAGTCGGCACGGCAGATGCCACTATCCCGCTGGTTGCTTGCGCTGGGTATTCCTGTGCCTCGATCCGCCATTAGCGCATTGGATAGTGTGGATTGGTTGGCGTTACAGCAATGAACAGCGCAACAGTGGCGGCAGTTCTCTGGTATCGGAGAACGGCGTGCGGAAGAGATTATGGCGTTCCTGAAGCACCCTATCGTGGTGGAATTAATTGCCCGATTAGATCGCGAAGGTATACATAGATAAGCGGTGGTGATTTTTCATAACAGATTGGGATCGCTCCTTTTATTTTTTCGTGGATTCATTCACATAAAAGGACAATTTTTTTCTGTTTTCTCTGCTTAATCATAAATAAAATTTACGAATTAAAATTCTAAGCCTATTTGCTGTTTTACGATATAGAAATGCCTGTGAGTCTGATTATTTCCGTTGAACTCAGGCATACGAATGTTGTCGTATAGCTTCAGATAATAAGAAAGGTTTGTTGGAGCACTTGTCATAATGAAGTTTGTAGCATCTTTTTCGCAACCCAAATTATCGTTTGTCCTGGCAGTCTATATTGGTCTTTTTCTCAATATCTCAGTATATTATCGCCGGATTGATTATTTTTCACTCTCTGCTGGTAGTCATGTTTCAACGTTTATTCCCGCTATTGTCGAATTGACCGCGAGCATCTTATTTACCTTTTTCCTGATGAGAATTATCTCACTTGGGGGACGTCGTTTTTATCGGGTTATCGCTTCTCTCCTGGTGCTGATTTCCGTTGCCGCCAGTTATTACATGACGTTTTTTAATGTTGTGATTGGCTATGGCATTATTGCGGCGGTCATGACCACGGATATTGATCTTTCTAAAGAAGTTATTGGTTTTCGTTTTTTCCTGTGGATGCTGGCGGTGAGTGCGTTGCCGCTGTTTTTGATCTGGAAGAACTCGCTGCGTCATACGCTGATCGAACAGCTTAAATCACCGGGAAAGCGTCTGGTTCCTCTTCTGGTTCTTGTCGCTGTCGTTGCGCTGGTTTGGATGCCGCTTCGCTATATGGACAATGTTCAGTCGGTGTCCGAGCGAGAATCCAATGTGGATTTGCCCAGCTATGGCGGCGTAGTGGCGCATTCGTACCTGCCTTCTAACTGGTTGTCTGCACTAGGATTATTTGCGTACACCAAGTATGACGAGAGCCAGGATTCTTCTAATCTTTTCGACCCGGCTCAGCATTTTACCTATGTCCCGCCGAAAGGCATTGACGATACCTACGTCGTTTTCATTATCGGTGAAACAACCCGTTGGGATCATATGGGGCTGCTAGGCTACGAGAGAGATACGACGCCGAAGCTATCAAAAGAAAAAAACCTGGTCGCGTTTCGTGGTCAGTCGTGTGATACCTCAACCAAGCTTTCTATGCGCTGTATGTTTGTGCGAGAAGGTGGTACGGAAGACAACCCACAGCGAACCCTGAAAGAGCAGAATATCTTTGCCGTACTGAAAGAGCTGGGCTTTACCTCCGAGCTGTTTGCGATGCAAAGTGAGGTGTGGTTTTACAATAGCATCGAGGCGAACAACTACTCTTTCCGCGAAATGATTGCGTCAGAGAAACACAATGACGGCAAGTCGGTGCAGGATATGTTGCTGGTCGACGAGGTCAAGGAATCGCTGGCACGCTACCCCAAAGGTAAGCACCTGATTGTGCTGCATACCAAAGGCTCTCACTATCTGTATTCCATGCGATATCCCCGCAGCTATGCGCGCTATCAGCCAGAATGTATGGGCGTTGATGCCTCCTGTACGCGTGAGCAGTTGATTAATGCTTTCGATAATAGCGTGCTCTATACCGATAGCTTTATTGATAGCGTGATCGATCAGGTGCGGGATAAGAAAGCAATCGTGTTTTATGCCTCCGATCACGGTGAATCGATTGATGATAACTATCATTTGCACGGCACGCCGCGTCACATGGCACCGCCTGAACAGTTCCGTTCACCGATGATGGTTTGGACATCGGATAAGTTTCTGGCTGACACCAATAATCAGCATGCGTTCGAGCAGTTGAAGACTCAGCAGCGCATTGGCAAAACACATCGCCATGAAGAGCTGTTTGACACGATTCTTGGATGTGTGGGATACACGTCGCCTGACGGCGGTATAAATCCTAAAAATAACTGGTGTCAGAAACCAGCGAATTGATATGAATCACGGACAAGGACGTCGGTTTCAGGCTGTAAATACAAGAATGGATACTTTAGCGGCAGCTGAAATCCTTTTGCTAAAAAGGTATTGACGCTCTAATAAGGTAGCAGTAATATGCGCCCGCATTCGGCGAGTAGCGCAGCTTGGTAGCGCAACTGGTTTGGGACCAGTGGGTCGGAGGTTCGAATCCTCTCTCGCCGACCAACACCCTTCCTCAGTAAATCCTTTTCAGTTTTTGTTCTGTTTCGATCATCGCCTATTCATACTATCGGGTTAAAAATAATCTCGTGTTAAGCACGATTTCGTTTAAAAAATAGTCGTCTGTAAAAATTCCCTTTATGGCTATAGAGTTTTATCTCAGTACTCTTTGGTGCCGAAAATTTCCATAACTCCTCGGTGTTCAGTTCAGAATGTTCCCAAAAAGTAGTGTTAAAACCGCACATAAATCACCATGGATAATATATATCCTATTTGTTTTTTAATGATTTAAATAAGAATTTCACCAGTTTTTTAAAAATAAGACTGACTTTACCTCGCCGTATTTAAATGTAAGTTTATGTGCGGCCAACATTTGCGAAATTTATATATTCGCTTTGTTGAAACCGTCTTTTTATTCAAACATGGAAGATGTTTCGATCATGAAAAAAACAACACTGCTGCTTTCCACTCTGATTGCTTGTGCCATGGGAATGTCTGTTGCTCAGGCAACACAAACGGTATCTTTGGGTTATGCTCAGGCGAAAGTCGATGACTTTAAAGATCCAAAAGGGATTACGGCCAAATACCATTATCAGGGCGACTCCGCACTTGGCATTATTGGTTCTTTCACTTACGTGAGTGCGGAACAAACTGAGTATTATCAGAATTCAAGCAGTGATGTTTATCAGCTGAAATACTATTCACTAATGGCTGGTCCATCTTACCGCTTTAACGAATATGTCAGCGTTTACGGCTTAGCGGGTATTGGATATGGAAAAACCAGTTGGGAAGAAGGGGATGCCTTCCGCCAATCTGGTAGTGAAAGCAAATCCAGCTTCGCCTATGGTGCCGGTATTCAAATTACACCAGTAGCAAACTGGGCGATTGATATTGGCTACGAAGGCACGAAGATTTATGAAACACGTGTAGACGGCTTTAATATTGGCGTCGGTTACCGTTTCTGATTTACCGATTATTGAATACCGGTGGACAGGTTTCTGCCGGTTATTACTGCTTTTCCCCTTCTTTGTTTTTATTCATAAAGCTCTCAATCGATTTATTGCCATTATAGTGAAGCCAGACTAGCAACGATTCATTGTCCATCGGCTTGGCATAAAGGAATCCCTGTATATATTTGACGCCGCGCCGTTGTAAATACATGAGCTGTTGTTCTGTTTCCACACCTTCCGCTACGGATTGAAGCTTGATGCGATGGCTCAAAGTAATAATGGCGTCAAGAATAGGGGCTTCTTCATCCGGCGATGAAACCGCACCGACGAATCCCTGATCTATTTTCAGGCAATCCAGCGGAAAATTTTGCAGGTAAGAAAGTGAACAGTGGCCGGTGCCGAAGTCATCAATGGCAATCATAAAGCCATCTTCACGCAACTGATGTAGGCGCTGTATGATTTCAGGGCCGTTGCTGATGAGGTTACGTTCTGTCAGTTCCAGCGTAATGCTTAATGAATGAGCGGCGACTTTCTCTGCGAAGCGGTGTACGTCTGATACGAAACTTGGGTGATGCAAATGCTCTGCTGCAACGTTGAGCCCCAGATGGAACCCCGGTTTTACCTGCCAACTGGCGATATCTGACGCCACCAGATCAAATAAATGCCGAGTGATGGGAATGATCATACTTTCTGCTTCGGCGGCAGAGATAAATACATCGGGTCTAATCCACTGGCCATCGCTGCGTCGCCAGCGCAGTAGCGTTTCTACTCCAGTACAGGCTTGTGATTCCGTGTCATAGATAGGCTGGTAATAGACGGAAAATTCGCCGTTAGCGATGCCCTTACGGATTTCTTCGCGGAAGAATAATTTACGTTTTTGCCAGTACCACATCGCCGTAGTGAAAAGCAGAGAGAGGATAATGGCCAGTGGCAGAAACGTGAAAAATGCCTGCTTCCAGTTGGTAATTTCTTGGGTGGCGGGGGCGGTAACATTGAGGGTAATCGGAAAGCGGCTCGACTTGATTTCAAGCGCAGAGGTAGAAAATAGGCTTCTGTGCGGCGTAATGGTTGGGCCCGTTTGAATCGGATGGCCGTTATCCATTTGCAGGATAAGTTGATAGCCCCGAATCTTGCTAATTGCAGTCATTAGGTCGATCAGATATTGCGCATCGACCATGGCATAAGCGCCGTAACCCGTAGGAGGCATCTGGACGAAGATCAGTGCCGGGCGTTCTTTCACGTTATCTGAACCGGCAATCGACAGGCTCCAGCGTTCAGAATAGGTCTCCGGTAGCGGCTGTTGAATGACGCGGCTGAGTGGTGTCGACGTGCTGCCAAACGTCGAAGAGCAATAGACGTCAGTATTATGGATAACGCCGATAGCGCGGAAGTAAGAAAAGACCGAGCCAAGGCGTTGCAGTTCATCGCCGATGACATCGCAGGGCTGACCATGAAAGCGCTGGAGGCGATCCACCATCTGCCATGCCTGTGTCGAAATATTCTCGGCATGATTCATTGCGATTTGCGCAGTGGATTCCAAATCGCGCTTTACCATTAATCTGGACTCAACAAAGGTGAACAATAAACCCAGCAGCAGTGGCAGCATACCTGCAACAAGTAACAGCAATATGTTGATTTTATGTTCACTACGTCTGGGGCTCATTCACATCTCCTTTCTGGCAGCAGAGGCCTATGTAGAGACGTCCTTTTCTCCGTGAATCAAAGGAGAGTGCTGAATAGAGATTATTATAGTGGTTATTTGCTGAAAGAGATTCGGCGACAATAAAGTTTGTAACCTGAATAAGCGGGGATTGGGGGGCTGTTCACTCGAGCTGAATGGTGCCCTGTGCATTACACAGGGCATCTTTCGGTCATCAGCTTCCGTTACGGGACGTGACGACTTCTTTAAATACTGGCAGCGCGGCAAACACTTTTGGCCAACCAGCAATAAAGGCCAACTGAGTAAGCGTTTCGGAAGCCTGCTCTTTGGTGAGCCCGCTATCCATTGCCCGGTTCAGGTGGTAAGGCAGTTGGGCTGACTGGCCCTCAGTGATGAGTGAGCTGACCGTAATCAGGCTACGATCTCGTGGAGCCAGCCCCGGCCGCAGCCACAGATCGCGGAAAAGGGCCTCAGTGGTGTACTTCTCCACGCCAGGTGCCAGATTGCCCAGGCTTTCTGATGCGAGCTTGACGCGTCGGGTTTCGGCAGCCTCATCAATGTGAAGCAGTGTGACGTCAGCCCCTGGAAGCTGCTCCGAGCGGATCCCCCGGCTGGCAAACACGCTGCTTGTGACCACCGCCGCTGAGGAGGCGTTAGGCCCAGCCAGCATAAAACGCCAGATGCGTAAGCAGCTCTGAAATTTCGGACGGCTTCACGCCATTATCCAGCGCCACATTCAGGTAATGAGGCAGAAGGGTGGTATTATCGCGGGTAACAAGTGCAGCGAGAGTGACCAGACTACGGTCGCGGGCTGAGAGCTGCTGTCGCTGCCAAAGTTCGCCGTCGGTCAGCTTTTGCGTATAGGCGGTCATGGCTGGCGCCGCGGTGCGAATAGCAGAATTAACGTCTGGTTGAGCAGGGAAAGTATGCTGCCCTTGTGTCGCGCAACCAGACAGGAAAAACGCGGCGGCGATCAGTGAAAGGGAGGCTTTTTTCATCACGTTATCCTTAATGTCCGTACTGCTCGTCGGAAACCTTCTCCATCCACTGAACGTTTTTCCCTTCAGCGTCGCTTTCCTGAATCGCAAGGTGCACCATTCCGGTTGTTGCGGTCGCGCCGTGCCAGTGCTTAACGCCCGGTGGGCAGAAAACCACGTCACCTGCGTTGATTACTTTTTTCTCCCCGCCCCACTGTTGAACCCAGCCGGTTCCAGAAGTGACCACCAGCGTCTGGCCTAGAGGATGGGTATGCCAGGCTGCGCGTGCGCCGGGCTCAAAGGATACGTAAGCGCCTGTCGTGCGCTGAGGTGATTGCGCTTTGATAAACAGAGGGTCAATCCAGGCTCTGCCGGTGAAATTTGCTTCTGGGGCGCGGATAAACTCCCGGCTTCCACTTTCAGAAATCGTCATCTGGGCGTCTGCCGCCAGCGCCGTTGGTACAGCAAAGGCTGAGAACAGAAATGCACCGGCTATCGAAGAGGTTTTAACATTCATCACTAACTCCGTTAGAGGGAAAAGAAATAATGGGGCGGATGTTTATGAAATTAAGTTTTGTACTACCCCAGTGATATTTAGCAGAGTTGGTATGAAAGATAATTAATGAAAATCGATAGCCTTTATGAGATTATCTCATCAATCAGGCTGATCTGTGCGAACGTTTTGGTGAGGATTGGCTTAAGTTATGACTGCATACCCTATGGGGAAGTCTGCTCGCGCAGGGCGGTAATATCTTTCTTGGCTGGAGCGCCGAACAAACGGCGGTATTCGCGGCTGAATTGAGAAGGGCTTTCATAACCCACTTTGGAAGAATGATCATCGCTGAGGCTCGCAAGGTACATTGAACCGTTTTACCCTGCTCGCCTTACATCAATTCTATATCTATCAGCCTTCTACAAAAGGTAGCGCCTGCGCACATGCCCATGCTGAACTCCACGCCCATTGGAAGTTATAGCCGCCGAGCCAGCCGGTCACATCGACCACTTCGCCGATGAAATACAACCCCGGCACCGCGCTGGCTTCCATGGTTTTTGAGGACAGCGCGCGGGTGTCAACGCCGCCGATGGTCACTTCGGCCGTGCGATAACCTTCCGTACCGTTTGGCTGCACGCGCCACTGTTGCAGACTCTGTTCAATCTGCGTTTGCTGTGCGCTGTTGAGCTGTTTCAACGTGACGTCCGGCAGTTGCCCTAACTCCTGTAGGCATTCAACCAGGCGTTTAGGTAGCCACTGTGCCAGCGTGTTTTTTAGGCTTTGGTTCGGGTGAGCGGCGCGCTCGTCATTAATAAGCTGGGTGAGATCGCGATCGGGCAGTAGATTGATGGTGACGAATTCACCCGCCTGCCAGTAGCTGGAGATCTGCAAAATAGCGGGGCCAGAGAGCCCACGGTGCGTAAACAGGATGTTTTCACGGAACGTCACGCCGTTTTCTGCGGTGACGACGGTCGGCACGGAGACGCCGGAGAGCGTTTGCAACTGTTCGAGCAGCGGCTTGTGCAGCGTAAAGGGCACCAGTGCTGCGCGAGTTGGGAGCACGTTGATACCGAACTGGGCGGCGAGCTGGTAACCGAACGGCGTCGCGCCCAGACCGGGCATCGACAGGCCGCCGCAGGCAACGACCAACGATGCGCTCTGGAATGATGTGCCGTTGTTTAGCTGGATGGTGAACCGATCGTCTGATTTCTCCACCGAGGTCACTTCACTGCGCAGGCGGAGGGTGACATTCGCTCGCTCACATTCTGTTACCAGCATGTCCACGATTTGCTGTGCGGAATCATCGCAGAATAGCTGACCGAGTGTTTTCTCGTGGTAAGCGATGCGGTGGCTGTTGACCAGGCTGATGAAATCCCATTGGGTATAACGCGCCAGTGCTGATTTACAAAAGTGAGGATTGTGAGACAGATAGGCCGCCGGCTCCGCATACATATTGGTAAAGTTGCAGCGCCCGCCCCCGGACATCAATATTTTCCGGCCAGCCTTCTTGCCGTTATCGAGCAGTAGAACACGCAGTCCGCGTTGTCCTGCCTGTGCCGCACAAAACATGCCTGCTGCACCGGCACCGATGATGACAGCGTCAAACTGTTCCACAATGCATTTCTCCGATGAGTGATTTTATCTTCTTGGATTGCCATAGGCTGATAAGCCGTAGGGCGGCAAATTGTAGTGTTGGTTTTTGTTCGATACCAGCGTAACAATTTGCATATTTTAGTAAAAATATATAATTATTTGATTTTTATTGATTAAGTGGTTTTTCCATCGATCGCCGTCACATATTAAGTCAAAAAAATGTCATATTTCGCTTTTCCCGACCCCTGCTTGTCGCCGATAATGCGCCGCGTTCATGACCACTAAATGGCCTAACGTTTATGCTACATTTATTTGCCGGTTTGGATTACTACACTGGCCTGATGTTGATATTGGCTTTGTTGTTTGTACTGATGTATGAAGCCATCAACGGTTTTCACGATACTGCGAATGCCGTTGCCACTGTTATTTATACCCGTGCCATGCGTGCCGAGTTTGCTGTTGTTATGGCGGGTGTCTTTAATTTCTTCGGTGTACTGCTGGGCGGCCTGAGCGTGGCCTATGCAATTGTTCACCTTCTCCCCACGGATTTATTGCTGAACGTGAGTTCGGCGCACGGCCTGGCCATGGTCTTTTCCATGCTGCTGGCTGCCATTATCTGGAACCTCGGTACCTGGTACTTCGGTATTCCTGCCTCCAGTTCTCACACGCTGATCGGCTCCATTATCGGTATTGGTTTAACCAACGCACTGTTGACGGATACCTCTGTCGTGGATGCGTTGAACGTGCCGAAAATGATCAGCATTTTCCTGTCGTTGCTGCTCTCGCCGATTGTGGGGATGGTAGTTGCAGGTCTGCTGGTGCTGGTGCTGCGTCGGTTCTGGAACAACAGCAAAAAACGCAAGCGCGTGCATCTGACGCCTGTCGATCGCGAAAAGCAGGACGGTAAACGTAAGCCGCCGTTTTGGACGCGTACCGCGCTGATTTTATCGGCGATTGGTGTGAGCTTCTCTCATGGTGCAAACGACGGTCAGAAAGGTATCGGCTTGATTATGCTGGTGCTGATTGGCGTCGCGCCAGCCGGGTTTATTGTCAACATGAACGCGTCTGGCTATGACATCAGCCGTACCCGTGATGCCGTTGTCAATTTGCAGGAATACTACAAGCAGCACGGCGACGCGCTGACGCATGTGATCGACCTGTCTCCGCCAGTCATTCCTACGCCAGAAAGCACGATTCCTGGCAACGGTCAGAAAGAGTTTCACTGTGACAGTTCACGCGTGATGATTGCGATTGACCGTACACAGGGCCTGCTGAATAACCTGAAAAGTTACGACCAGCTGAATCCTGACGATCGTAGCAGAGTACGTCGTTTGCTGATGTGTATCTCTGACACGATGGATCGGGTGATCAAGCTGCCAGAAACGTCGGGCGAAGATAAGCGCTACCTGAGCAACCTGCGTAAAGACATGCTACAGACGGTTGAGTACGCGCCTCTTTGGATTATCGTCGCTGTCGCATTGGCGCTGTCTCTGGGCACCATGGTGGGCTGGAAACGCGTTGCAGTGACCATCGGTGAGAAGATTGGTAAGAAAGGCATGACCTACGCACAGGGCGTTTCGGCGCAGGTGACGGCGGCCTTGTCGATTGGCGTTGCCAGCTATACCGGTATGCCAGTTTCCACCACGCACGTATTGTCTTCGGCGGTTGCCGGGACGATGATTGCGGACGGTGGTGGTGTACAGGGCAAAACGATAAGAAGTATTCTGCTTGCCTGGGTGCTGACGCTGCCTGTCTCAATGCTGATGTCCGGTACGCTGTACTGGCTGGCGTTGAAGCTGATCTAACGGCGTTAATTCATCACGCATAAAAAAACGTAGGGAACGTTTTTCAACGTCGCTTGCGACGGCCCGAAGGGTAACGGACAAGGATGTCCGTCATAAAAAAAGGCGATTCTGTGGGGAATCGCCTTTTTACTTTTTATCGACGTTCATGGTTGTCATACCAATGATGGTGTTAATAGCAATAGTTATGCTAATGCCAAAGAATTGTGTCAGTACCCGCGTTTAATACCATATTGTCATCGCAAACAGACTGATGACGATAAGGCCACACAGGGCGGTCGTAAGCAGAAACTGTCCCCGCACTCGCTCGCAACGGCGAATAAACTCAGGGTCGTGATGATCAAGATAGCGTTGCGCGTAGATATAGCGTACCAGCCGGATTTGTTTACTTGGCTGGCCGTGCGATGTAAAGAAGCCACCCCCGTCAACGTATTGGTAAAGCAGCGGGTCACAGTCACGCAAAATCAGCAGTAACACGCGTAATGAAGAGTAGTACCTCGCCATATTGATGATGCAGACGATACATAAAGCCCAGAAAAGCGCAAATGTACTAATCATGCTTCCCTCCCGGTCGTTCTATTCGTCAGATTCGATGGCCATACCTTCCCGTTGTCCACCTGTCACCGATGACAAGCGTTACTATTTATCCGCGACGCTTATCTACGACGTTTGTCTGTGACATTTTTCTACGAATAGTTATGCCACGCGCTTGCGCACGATTTTATTGTCATTTTGGATAGCCAACGGCATCACGGCTAGCCCCATTCTCGTTTTCCATCCCAGGGTGCAGCGGACAGGCTCACCGCCCCCTACTTGTAGTGTAGAAGAAGAATGTTCGTTTGTGCCAGAGAGGCAGGCGCAATCGGCATGAAGGACGATTTTCGACGAGATAATGCCCTTTCTGAAAGGAGAAGCTGCGCGATTTAACTGTGAAAAGGAGCGGTTTCTACTACACTTATCAATAGAATTAACAGGTTTGAAAACGGGTTGTGATCGACTGAACAGTCCGATAGCGCGGACGAGTGCTATCGTATAACTCTCTGTTAAGTATTAGAGCGGCAGGAGAAATATCTGCTAACCCTTAATTAGTCTTTACGGAAGGAGTCTTATTATGGCTTACAAACACATCCTTATTGCTGTTGACCTTTCTCCAGAAAGCAAAGTGTTAGTGGAAAAAGCGGTTTCAATGGCAAGGCCGTACAATGCGAAAGTGTCGTTAATCCACGTCGATGTGAACTACTCCGATCTCTACACCGGGCTGATTGACGTCAATCTGGGTGACATGCAACAGCGTATCTCCGAAGAAACCCAGAACGCGTTGGCTGAGCTGTCCCAGAACGCGGGCTACCCTATCAGCGAGACGCTGAGCGGCAGCGGCGATTTAGGGCAGGTGCTGGTTGATGCGATTAAGAAATATGATGTCGATCTCGTGCTGTGCGGTCACCATCAGGACTTCTGGAGCAAACTGATGTCTTCTGCTCGTCAGCTGATTAATACCGTACATGTCGACATGCTCATCGTGCCGCTGCGTGATGATGAAGACGAATAAAAATTAGCTTTTTTTGCATTTTTTTTCAGTGATGAAAGGCACGGCTTCTTAGCTGTGCCTTTTGTTATATAACAAAAACTTATAGCAAATTTCTCTTCTCAAATCGCCAAAAAACCCTTCCTATCCCATTGGATTATAACGTTTATCTGAAAAGAAAACGCTTGCTTAAATATCCATCGCCAGTGTTATAGTCCAGAGGACACAACATCATTTTCACCGATCCCACAAGCTTCTGCGTGTCTAAAAATAAAGAAGCAGACGGGAACTTATTCGTTCAATCAGGAGCTGTTCATGGCACAAATCGTATCTCTGGCAAGTTTTCTTGATTCTGTTCAACAACGCGATCCGCATCAGCCTGAGTTTCTACAGGCCGTTAATGAAGTCCTTTCCACTCTGTGGCCTTTTCTGGAACAGAACCCTCACTATGCGGATTACAGCCTGCTGGAACGATTGGTAGAACCAGAACGCGTGATTCAGTTCCGCGTCGCATGGACGGACGACAAAGGTCAGGTACAGGTAAACCGCGCCTGGCGTGTCCAGTTCAGCTCTGCGATCGGCCCATACAAAGGCGGCATGCGTTTCCACCCGTCCGTTAACCTGTCGATTCTGAAATTCCTCGGCTTCGAGCAGACCTTCAAAAATGCGCTGACGACGCTGCCAATGGGCGGCGGCAAAGGCGGCTCGGACTTTAACCCGAAAGGGAAAAGCCAGGGCGAAGTCATGCGCTTCTGTCAGGCACTGATGACGGAGCTGTATCGTCATCTGGGTGCGGACACAGACGTTCCGGCGGGCGACATCGGCGTGGGCGGCCGTGAAGTCGGTTTCATGACCGGCATGATGAAGAAACTGACCAACAACACCGCGTGCGTCTTCACCGGTAAAGGATTGTCGTTCGGCGGCAGTCTGATCCGTCCTGAAGCGACGGGCTATGGTCTGATCTACTTCACGGAAGCGATGCTGAAACGCCACGGTCTGGGCTTTGAAGGCATGCGTGTCGCGGTATCCGGCTCCGGTAATGTGGCGCAGTACGCGATTGAAAAAGCGATGGAACTGGGTGCACGCGTGGTTACGGCATCGGATTCTAACGGCACGGTGGTGGATGAGAACGGGTTTACCACAGAGAAACTGGCGCTGCTGGAAGAGATTAAAAACAAACGCTATGGCCGCGTGGAAGATTACGCGCGCGAAGCGAAACTGACCTACCTCGCAGGCAAAACGCCGTGGGAAGTACCGGTAGACATCGCGCTGCCGTGTGCGACGCAGAATGAGCTGGATCTGCCAGCGGCGCAGACGCTGATTGCTAACGGTGTGAAAGCCGTGGCAGAAGGTGCCAACATGCCAACCACGATCCCAGCGACCGACGCGTTCCTGGATGCAGGCGTGCTGTTTGCGCCGGGCAAAGCGGCCAACGCCGGCGGCGTGGCGACATCCGGTCTGGAAATGGCGCAGAACGCAGCACGTTTGGGCTGGAAAGCCGAGAAGGTAGATGCGCGCCTGCACCACATCATGCTGGATATTCACAATGCCTGTGTGCAGTACGGCGGTGAAAACAGCCAGACTAACTACGTGCGCGGTGCCAACGTGGCGGGCTTTGTAAAAGTGGCCGACGCGATGCTGGCGCAGGGCGTCGTGTAACACCTGCTTTACTTAAAGCGCCTGTATTCGCAGGCGCTTTGATTTCTCACTTATTTATCTAAATTTTAGCGACATTTCTTGCTGGACACCGCTTCCTGCCTTTCTTTATCTTAATCAGCATTGCGTATCGTCAGTCTTCTGGTACAACCCGTTCTCTTCAAGGCTTACACCATTGTGAAAATCAAACATCTTCCTTTCGATCAGAATCGTAATGGCTGGTCGGCAGATCTTATCGATAAACCTAATTACCCGCAGCAGCGTGGAAAAACAACGGCGGACTGGCTGGTGATCGGCGCGGGCTATGCGGGGATTGCCTTTGCACAGCGTCTGGCTGAACAGCGCCCGGATAAACACATTATCCTGCTGGATGCGGGCGAGATTGGCGACAATGCCTCCGGTCGTAATTCCGGTTTCGTTATCGATTTGCCGCACAACATCGGTAGCTCGACGGCCGAGCTGGAAAAAGCAGCGGCTTATCGTCGTCTGTTGCAGTCCGGTGTGGCGCATCTGAAAGAGAAGGTGGATCGCCATGCGATTGCGTGCGACTGGAGTGTGGCGGGGAAATATCACTGCGCCGTCAGTTCAACGTTTAACGGCCTGATCGATACCTATGTCCGTGAATTGAACGATCTGGGTGAACCCTATCAGGTGGTGGAAAAAGACGAGCTTGCTCGCCGCCTCGGCACGTCTTTCTACCATCGTGCTGTGTATACTCCCAATTGCATTCTGCTAAACCCGGCGGCGCTGGTGGTCGGGCTGGTGGCGAATTTACCGAAGAACGTGACGGTTTACGCCCATTCACCCGCGCTGAATATCGAAACCGGATCGCGCATTCGCGTGGAAACACCGTACGGCGAGATTCAGGCGGATAAGCTGATGATGGCGATTAACGGCGCGGCGCGCGGCCTGCCGCTGTTTAATGGCCGGGTGTTTGCCGTGGCGACCTTCGCGACCCTGACAGAACCGCTGAACGCGGAACAGATAGCACGCATGGGTGACATGCCGGACTGGGGGTTGACGCCGGTCAATGCGCTGGCCAGTGCGACGCTGCGCTATACGCGCGACCATCGTTTCCTAATTCGGGAGCATGTGAAATTTGCCCCGGAGCTGGTCAATAGCGCGGTAGAAACCGGACGCCACGCGCGTCGCCACGCCGCTATTTTTGCCCGGATGTTCCCGCAGTTGAGCGACGTGAAGATGGCGCATACTTGGTCAGGTTTGATTAGCGTAACCCGTAACGGTGCGCCAATTTGGGGGCAGCTAAGCGACAATGTGTACGCGTCCGCAGGCTGTAACGGGGCGGGGCTGTCGAAGCAAACTGCTGCTGGACATATTCTGGCGGATTTGGCGCTGGGTGAAGACAACCCGCTGATTGGCGATATGCAATCGCTCGGACAGGCGAACTACCTGCCGCCGCGTCCTTTCCTGGATGTAGGCGTGAACGGCTACCTGACGAGCGAACGTTGGAAAGCCCGCAGCGAGAGATAATACAGCCTGCCAATGGCAGGCTGTGCAGCGTCTTTACGATCTATCCATTATCACCGCTCGACGCACGTTGTCAGCGGTCTTGGATTCCCGCTGAGGCGTCGGTTAGTTAATGGCTGCGATAATCGTCAGCTGATCGTTCAGCCGCTGTTTGGTCAACGCGTTGGTGGCGCTGTCGCGCTGTTGCGTCAATTCCGCCACGCGTTTCTCCCTCTGCGCAGCATCCGGCAGCAATAATGCTTTCACGTTGATGGATTGCACGTTGCTGTAGCGGCCATCATCTGAGGTCGGTACGCTGATTTTTCCGCTGTTGAGCAGCGATTCGACGATGTGGCGTTCGCGCTCATTGCCCTGCAATCCCGCCAGCTTCCAGCGCTGCGGTACTGTACCTTCGTATTGGCCTTTTTTCACTTCGGTCAGATAACGGATGGTCAGGTTACGAATCGTGCCCGCCTCTTCGCCATATTCCGCTTTGGTGTCCGACAGCACCGGGAACTGCATGCCTTCTAGCACGCCGCCTTTCTGCGTCAGGTGGCCCATGCGGTAGCTGTTCATGCCCAGACGAATCGGCGTGTCGTCGGTAACCGGCGTGCCGTTATTCATTTTCAGGTCGGTGATGCGCTGCCCAGCGGGTTTCGTCAGGTCGATGGTGTACGTGACGCCGTCGAAGAAATCATTGGTGGAATACTTGGACGCGCGGCGCTGCGGATTAAAGCTGTAAGTCACATCGCCGTCCTGTAGCTGGTTGAAGTAACCCGCTGACCATTCCATGTATTTCTTCAGTTCTTTACCGGTGAGCTGATAAACCGTGATCTCACCGCCAGCATATTGATAGTTAAAGGCAATGTCCTTCGCGGCGATGGTGCCGACGTTCAGCTTTGGCCGGTCGTTATCAATTTGCAGCGCGATAACCTGCGCTTTAGGGGCGTAATAGCGGCTGGCTTCCTGGAACAGGGCGCTGATGCCTGTGTCCTGCACGTGTACCTGAGGAATGCCTTTCACGATATCTTGCGGCACCAGATCGTGCCCAAGAAGCTGGGCAATCGGACGGTTAGCGTTGGCGCGCAGAGTATTATGATAAGGCTCGTAGATGTCTTCCATCTTGCGGTCAGAATCCACGTCCTTGATCGAATAGGTATAGCTGTCTTTGTTGATCAGCACGTACTTGCCGTTCTGCTGCTCAAACTGCAAATCGATGCGCGACAGTGCGCGGCCATATCTGTCCGGTTCGGTGACGATCACGCCATTAATCACCTCTTTATCCACTTTTACGTGCATATGACCCGCGACGATGGCGGCTAATTCAGGATTCGCGCGAGCGATATCACCGACGCCAGTGCCCGGTCGCTGGTTTTCGTTATCGATTCCCATATGGGCGACCAGCACGATGGCATCCACTTTGCCGTGGAGTTGCTGGATAACGGTTTTTACCGCCCCGACGGGATCGGTAAAGTTCAGCCCTTTCACGCGGTCAGTGCCTTTGGCGAATTCTGCGGTCATCGGCGTATCCATACCGATGATGCCAATCTTCACGCCCTGCCGTTCGACAATTTTATAGGCGGGTAAGTAAGGTTTACCGCTTTCCCAAAAAATGTTGCCTGCCAGCGCGGTGCCTTTGAACTGGTCAAGCGAGGTGGAAAGCACGTTCAGGCCGAAATCGAACTCGTGGTTGCCCAGCACCCAGACATCATAATCCAGGGCGTTAAAACCGAGGATCATCGGGCTGGTTTTGTCATTTTTGAAGGTTTCGACAAAGTTGCCCTGAATGGTGTCGCCCGCATCAACCAGAATCACATTCGGCTGCTGTGCGCGAATCTTATGCACCTGTGTAGCGATCTGGCTCAGGCTGCCCGCCATGTTGGCGGTGTCAGTGGCGTAATCCCAGGGAACAAAGGTGCCATGCAGATCGGATGTCCCCAGAATCGTAATATTGACGGGTTCTTGAGCGGCCATAGCAGAAGTACTCAAACAAAGCAGAAGTGACAGAAGCGTTTTTTTCATTATGTCATCTTAGTGTCATAAACGGTGATAGTGCGGAATTATGCGATTTGCTTCTCATTAGTGCCACAGACTTTGCAAAAGCAGCGTAGGAAATGCGAAGCAGGGTAAGTTTTTAGTCGCCGATACGCTTAGCGTCGCGGCGATGAGATTTTTCAGGCGGGAAGATAGAAATCAAAACGGTGGCTTTTGGTTTCCAGCATGGATTGTGCTGGTACGCCCGCCAGCGGCGGCGCATAGTCTGGTCGTTTCACCACGACGCGTTTTTTCGCCAGCGCGCGGGCGGGTTCCAGCAGCGCATCGGCATCGTCATCCGCCCCCACCAGCGACTGAAACACGCGCATTTCTTTTTTCACCAGCGCGCTCTTTTGTTTGTGCGGAAACATCGGATCGAGATAAACCACATCCGGCGGCGGTGTGATATCACGCAGCGCGGTCATACTCGACGCGTGCAGCAGCGTCAGCCGCTCCCGTAGCCACGGGCCAATTTCTGCGTCCTGATAGCCACGTTGTAACCCGTCGTCCAGCAGCGCCGCAACCACCGGATTGCGCTCCACCATGCGTACGTGGCAGCCTAATGCGGCCAGCACAAAAGCATCGCGGCCTAGCCCAGCGGTCGCATCCACGACATCCGGCAGGTAATCTTTTTTGATCCCAACAGCTTTGGCAACGGCCTCGCCGCGTCCACCGCCAAAGCGGCGACGGTGCGCCATCGCCCCACCAACGAAATCCACGAAAATAGCGCCAAGCTTGGGTTCGTCCTGCTTACGCAGTTCCAGACGTTCCGCAGTCAGCACCAGTGCCATTATCGCGTTGGTATCGGAAACCAGCCCCCAGCGTGCAGCCAGAGAAGATAAGGCGCCACTATCGGCGCCTTCTTCTGCGATTAAGCAGATGCTCATCCTTTGATGCCGTAATGCGCGAGCATGGCATCCAACTGCGGTTCACGGCCACGGAAGCGTTTGAACAGCTCCATTGGCTCTTCGGAACCGCCGCGGGTCAGGATGTTATCCAGGAATGACTGACCGGTTTCACGGTTGAAGATACCTTCTTCCTCGAAGCGAGAGTAAGCATCCGCCGCCAGGACGTCGGCCCACAGATAGCTGTAGTAGCCTGCGGCATAACCGCCAGCGAAGATGTGGCTGAACGCGTGCGGGAAGCGGCCCCAGCTTGGGCTTGGCACCACGGCCACCTGCGCTTTGATTTCGGCCAGCGTCGGCAGAATCTGCGCGCCTTTAGCAGGATCAAACTCGGCATGCAGACGGAAATCGAACAGTCCGAATTCCAGCTGACGCAGAATGAATAGCGCAGCCTGATAGTTCTTCGCCGCCAGCATTTTATCCAGCAATTCCTGCGGTAGCGGTTCACCAGTTTCGTGGTGGCCGGAGATAAAGGCCAGCGCTTCCGGTTCCCAGCACCAGTTTTCCATGAACTGGCTCGGCAGTTCGACCGCATCCCACGGTACGCCGTTGATGCCCGCGACACCGGCGGTATCGATCTGGGTCAACATGTGGTGCAGGCCGTGACCGAATTCGTGGAACAGCGTAGTGACTTCGTCGTGAGTAAACAGCGCTGGTTTGCCGTTGACCGGACGGTTGAAGTTACAGACCAGATAGGCGACCGGTTTTTGCAGTTCGCCATTGCCTTTACGCAGTTTACCCGCGCAGTCGTCCATCCAGGCTCCGCCGCGCTTGTGTTCACGGGCGTACAAATCGAGGTAGAAGCTGCCGCGCAGTTCACCGCTTTCATCGAACAGATCGAAGAAGCGAACGTCCGGGTGCCAGACATCAACGTCTTTGCGCTCTTTGGCGGTGATGCCGTAGATGCGTTTGACCACTTCGAACAGGCCGTTCACCGCGCGTTCTTCCGGGAAGTACGGGCGAAGCTGCTCGTCGCTGATGGAATACAGATGTTGCTTCTGCTGTTCGCTGTAGTAGGTGATATCCCAGGCCTGCAATTCATCCACGCCGTAGTGTTCTTTGGCGAAGGCACGCAGCTGCGCGAGTTCTTCTTCAGCCTGTGGACGGGCGCGTTTAGCCAGATCGGTCAGGAAATCGAGCACCTGCTGCGGGTTTTCCGCCATTTTGGTCGCCAGCGACTTGTGCGCATAGCTGTCGAAGCCCAGCAGCTGTGCCAGCTCGTGACGCAGTGCCAGCTCTTCTGCCATCACCTCACTGTTGTCCCACTTGCCCGCGTTCGGCCCCTGATCGGACGCGCGGGTGCCGTAGGCGCGGTACATCTCTTCACGCAGCGCCTGATTGGTGCAGTAGGTCATCACTGGCAGGTAGCTTGGGATATCCAGCGTCAGCAGCCAGCCGTCTTGTTCTTTGGCTTCAGCCTGCGCTTTGGCCGCTGCCAGCGCGCTTTCCGGCATGCCATCCAGCTCGGCGACATCGGTAATCAGCTTGCTCCAGCCCATAGTGGCATCCAGCACGTTGTTGCTGTATTGCGAACCGAGTTCGGACAGACGAGCGGAGATTTCGCCGTAGCGTTTCTGTTTTTCCGGCGACAGACCGATACCGGACAGCTCAAAATCACGCAGCGCGTTATCAACGGATTTCTTCTGCGCCACGCTCAGTGCGGCGTAGTGCTCGCCGTCGCGCAGGCTGCGATAAGCTTGATAGAGGCCGGCATGTTGGCCGACCCAGGTGCTGTGTTCGGACAGCAGCGGCAGACATTCTTCATAAACCGCCCGCAGTTCTGGGCTGTTCTTCACCGCGTTCAGGTGGCTGATGGGTGAGAAGATGCGGCCAAGACGATCGTCACTGTCTGCCAGCGGTTGGCACAGATTGTCCCATGTAAACGGCCCCGCTTGCGCCACCACGCGTTCTACCGTCTCGCGGCATTCATCCAGTGCGGACTTCACCGCAGGGACAATATCTTCCGTTTTGATGCTGGAGAATGGGGGCAGGGTAAATGAGGTCAGTAATGGATTCGTCATGGTGCCGTCCTGATAATTGTGGGTGATCTCGTTGCCGGTAAGTGAAATCCGTTGCAGAGAGAAACCGGCAAGGCGGATATCTATTGCGGATTAATCACTAAGATGAGGTCAAGCGCCGTGAAAATCAATGGCGGAGGGGATGCCGTTCGTGACCGAAGGTGCGTTTTTCGGTGATGGAGAAGCCCCGTTGATCGCCAGAACACGTCTGCTTACATCGCATTGAAGAGGTTTTCCTGAAAATTTTTGCACTTTTTCTGCCCGATTTGATTTTTCGCGTGACCTACCTGATGTGTCTTTTTTTTCAATACTTCAGGGGAATGACAATGGCGATAAATAATCATAATGGCGGGCGCATCGCGCACAAACCCGCCTTGACGGTGGCTCGGGCAGTGCATCTGGCACTGTCTGGCGTGTTGATCTTGAGTACCGGAACGGTCGGCTCGGCGCTGGCGGCGGAAACGGCTGCTACTGCCGCAGCACCGACAGTGACGTTTTCCATTCCGGCAGGGCCGCTCGGATCCACGCTGCAGGCCGTCGCCAGCCGCGCCAATGTCATTCTCACGTTTTCTCCCGATCAAACACAGAATAAAACCAGCGGGAGCATACAGGGAACCTACACCGTTCAGGCCGCGTTTGCGGCTGCACTGGCAGGAACAGGGCTGAGTGCAGTCCAGACGGCCACGGGCTATCGGCTGGAATCCGCGCTTGCCACCGAAGGAAGCGACGGCAGCCTGATGATCCCGACGCTCTCGGTCGTTGGCGGCACATCGGACAGCGCCGCCGCCGGACGTTCCGTGCTACGTCAGGCCGATGTTGACCGCGTACAGGCCGATAATATTGCCAGCCTGCTCGATAAACTCCCCGGCGTGTCGATGGCGGGTTCTCCCCGCCCTGGTGGGCAGAGCCTGAATATCTGGGGCATGGGCGATATGGAAGACGTCAAAGTCGTGCTGGACGGTGCGCCAAAAGGCTTTGAGAAATACCGGCAGGGCTCGGTATTTATTGAGCCTGAGCTGATTAAACGTATTGATGTCGATAAAGGGCCGCATGATATTCGCAGCGGCAACGGCGGCTTCGGCGGCACCATTCACGTTGATACCAAAGACGCCAGCGATCTGCTGATGCCGGGAGAAAATTTCGGTGGGATGGTCAAATACAGCTATCACACCAACGATCGACAAAATATCTACAGCGGCGCGCTGTATGGCCGCACGGAAGAGGGAATGGCTGATGGCCTGCTCTATATGAGCAAACGTGATGGCGACAACATCGAACGCCCTGACGGTACGCGCTTTGCCTACTCGACCAGCGATATGGCGTCCTACTTACTGAAGACCAACATCTATCTGACGGATGCTCAGACGCTGACGCTTTCCGCCATGCGCTCCGAATCTGACGGCTGGCAGCCGTTTGCTGCTAAGCGTGATGACATGACCGCCCCCTCACAAAGGGATATTGATCGCTATGGCTGGGAAGAAGCCTGGCTGCGCAAACTGGTTTATCGTGATCAGATCGATAAGAACTACTCGCTGAAATGGAATATCGCACCGGAGGATAAACCATGGCTGAATCTGACGGCGTCATTTGCCACGTCAAAAACTGAACAGCACGACAGACGTTCCGATACGGCAGCGCAAGACAGTTTCCTGGGAACACTAGGGAATGAAAGCTGGATTAACTATAAAGATCAGCTCGCGGAAGTCAGTAATGAAAGCCGTTTCAGCACTGGTCCGTTCGACCATACTGTGCTGGTCGGGATGCGCTGGCACCAGCATAAGCGTAATACGCTGATGTATTACCCGTCAGGTAAGAATAGCGCCGAGTATAACTACGGCTATTTCCAGCCTCACTACATGCCGTCAGGCGAGCAGGAAACCCGCAGTCTGTATGTGCAAGACGCCGTGACGCTGGGTAGCGTGACGATTACGCCGGGTGTCCGCTATGACCACGTGACGAACACTGCCCAACCCAACATTGCCCCTCGTTATAACAGCAGCAACCCGGCTGCTGGGCATGACTACAGCAGCGTGACCTACACGGGTTGGTCGCCGCGTATTGGCGCACTCTGGAAGGCGACGGACAATCTTTCGCTGTTTGCCGATGCTAGCCGTACCTGGCGCGCGCCCGTCATCGATGAACAGTATGAAGTGCAGTCTGCCGCGTCCAGCGTGCCGGGAACCAGCCGTAATCTGGACGTGGAAAGCATTAAAGCGTTTCGTCTGGGCGCGATTCTGGACTTCAACAACCTGATGCTGGAAGAGGACAGTCTGCAAATCCGTACCACGCTATTCCGTAACCGCGGTAAAAACGAAATTTTCAAACGTACCGGTGTGTATTGCGAGGCGTCTTCCCAGACGGGCAGCAATTCCTCCTGTGCTGGGCCGCTGTCGGTTTATCGCAACCTGCCGGGATATACCATCGAAGGGGTTGAGATTGAATCCTTCTACGACAGCCGCTGGCTGTTTGGCAGCCTGTCCTTCTCCTCGATTCGTGGCGAACGTGATGCGTCACCGCGCAACCCGTGGGGCAATAGAACCTGGGTTGCCGAAATCCCACCAACGACAGCACACGCCACGCTGGGCACCAAAATTCCGAGTCTGGATATGGCGGTAGGCTGGACGGGCGATTTTGTGCGTAAGCAGGATCGTTCACCTACTGACGGCGATCCGCTGGCTTCTGGCTGGGCGTTACCGAAGACGAAGGGATACGTACTGCATGGTCTGTTTGCCAGCTGGCAGCCGCAGGCGATAAAAGGATTTGAAGCACGTGTGACGGTTGATAACCTGCTGAATACTGACTACTACCCGTATCTGGGCGAATCCGTATCCGGCGTAGGACGTAACGTAAAAATCAGCGTGTTACAGCGTTTCTAATCGCGGTACTCGGGGCGGTTAAGATCGCCGCCCCGTTAGCGGGTGATGTTGCATGGGCGTAATGCAAATTCAGCAAATTTGAATAATTTTCGCTTCGGAACTTGACAGTCAGAGGGAAAAAACATAAATAAGAACGATTATCATTCTTATGTTTAAATAGTGCTCTGGGGTAAAGTTCGATGGTGAGGAAAGCGACGGCCAGCGTTAATGACTTTGCCCAGCAGCTCTATTTCGATCACCACCGCTGGCTGTGTAACTGGCTGCGCCATAAACTGGACTGCGCCCAGCATGCGGAAGATCTGGCACAGGACACGTTCCTTAGCGTGTTGATGAACCCGGAACTGCTCACAATTCGCCAGCCGCGCCCGTTTCTGGCTACCGTGGCTCGCCGTTTGGTCGCCAATCATTATCGTCGTAAAAAGATTGAAGATGCCTATCTGGACGTGCTGAGCACGCAGCCGGATACCTGCATGCCCTCCCCGGAAACGCGTCTGCTTACCCTCGAAATTCTTGAACAGCTTGATGCCGCATTGGACGGCCTGCCAGCGCCGGTCAGGGAAGCGTTTCTGCTTGCCCACCTCCACGGTATGCGCTACAGCGATATCGCCGAACGCTTGCGGGTTTCCAGCAGTTCGGTGAAACAGTATCTGCAACGCGCCAACCTCCAGTGTTTCTTTGCGCTGCCGCTATGAACGATCGCACTTTTTATCGTGACCGACAGGGTCAGCCGATTCAGCCAGACAGCGCGCGTGAAGCGGTGGCGTGGCTGACGCAGCTGATGTCCGACAGCGTCACCGAACAAGATCGCCGCGAGTGGCAGCGTTGGCGGGACGCCTCGCCGGATAACGAACAGGCGTGGCAGCATATCGAATCCGTGTGTGCCAATCTGGGTCAGCTTAACGCACGGGCAGCACACCAGAGCCTGTCGACGCTTAACGGTATGCAGCGTCGCAGCATACTCAAAGCGTTGGCGATTCTCTGTCTGACCGGAGGCGCTGGCGTGGCCGGATCGCGCACCGACCTTTGGCAGTCGTTGACGGCGGATTACCAGACGCAGATCGGTGAACAGCGCCATGCGGTATTGGACGATGGCACGACGCTGCTGCTGAATACGCAGACGGCGCTGAATGTGGCCTACGGTGACGACCTACGCCAGCTCACGCTGATTCGCGGTGAAGTCATGATCGAAACCGGTCAGGCGGAGAAGGCCGCGTTGTATCCGCGCCCTTTCATCGTGACGACGGCACAGGGAAAGGTGCAGGCGCTGGGTACGCGCTTCAGTCTGCGAGTGCAGGATGAACATACTCAGGTGGCGGTGTATGACGGCGCGGTGAGACTTCATCCGCAGCAGAACGGTCAGGATGTACAGGTGGTGAAAAGCGGACAGACCGCGACGTTCACTACGCAGCGTTGCGGCCAGATCGAGACGACGAAGGCTGAACCTGCCTGGGTGAAAGGACAGCTGCTGGCGGATAATCAGCGTCTGGTGGATTTTGTTGACGAACTGAGCCGCTATCGCAGCGGTGTTATTCGCTGCCAGCCCGAGGTGGAGAGCCTGCGGTTTTCCGGCGTCTTCCCGCTGTCGGATACCGATAATATTTTAGCGGCGCTGGTGGAGGCGCTTCCTGTACAGGTGCGTTATTTCTCTCGCTACTGGGTTCAGATTGCTGCGCGATAAAATATCCTACTAAAACGTAATAACATTACTTTTTATGCTGTTTTCATTTTTTTTCTGCCCGATCCCCGTAGCTGAACGACCTACTATTATCTGCTATCCGTTTTATACCTAACGATGTGATGAAGAACGCATGATGACCTCCTCGGAACCCCATTCATTGAGAGTACAGCCCTGTCTCCACGGCGAGGGGCAGTAGGCTAATGGCTGCACAGACGCTGAAATACAATACGGTTCGGCCCGCCACGACGGTTCGTTGGGGGAGTGGCTGGCTGCTGGCGTTGGCGCTACACGCTGGAGTGATTGTCTGGATTAGCTACCACGCGCTTGATTCCTCCATTGAAGCGCCACCGCCCGCCATGATGTTAATGGTGGCGGATAGCGTGCAATCGACTCCCAGCCCTCAGGATGCGCCAGTCGGCCCGCAGCAGACGCTGTCCACGCCGCAGGAAGCGTCGACTCAACCGGAAAAAATGACGCAGGATGTGCCGCCGCTCGCGCTTGCACCGAAACCAGTTATTACGACGGCGCAAAAGGAAAAGCCGCAGCCGCAGAAAAAAGTGCAGAAAAAAATGGAAAAGCCGGTGCAGGAGACGACACCACAGGAAGAGATTGCGCCATCGGAAAAACCGCCCGCACCAGTCACCAGCGCGCCGCTACCGGGCAGCAGCCAGCAAGTCGCAGCGCCGTATAACAGTGATGCCGCGCAGATGCGTAAAGGGGTTGCGGATTGGAGCAGCCAGCTGCTGGCGCACCTGAGCCGCTATAAGCGTTACCCGGCGCAGGCGGTAAGGCAGCGATTGCAGGGCGTCGCCCAGATTCGCGTGACGTTGGATCGGGCGGGGAACGTGCTGGCCGTCTCGTTAGCCAGCAGCAGCGGCGTGATGCCGCTGGATAAGGAATCTGTCGCCTTGCCGCAGCGCGCTCAGCCGCTTCCGGCTCCACCAGCAGAGGTGATAGGGGATAATGCGCAGCTCACCATCACAATCCCCATTAGCTTCGATTTACGCGACGTGCGCCGCTAGCGGGTATCTACTAGCGCGGCGTGTGCGCATCATAGCCCGCATAAAAAAACCGAATCGCGTACGGGTTACCTTGTTCGGTAAAGAACTCTGCGACTCTTTCTCTCTCCAGCCCATAGCGGCGTGACAACAACCCTGCCTCGAAGGCGGCCTGCTGACGGTCGCCTTTAGTTTCCGCCAGATTGTGAGCATAGCCACAGATATAGCCGCGCCGATAGTCGTAGCAGTAGGGATTAATGTCGTTGGTGGATTTTGGATTGGCCGATCTCAGCCCCGCGAGGACGCCCCGCTCAAAATGGTTTCCCATGATAATGCTCCGTAAATGATCGTTATATATTAAATAATATAACGCTTATTTATCACTCACCAGATCTGTTGAAAAATATTCCTGAATCCGTCGTGCGAGGTCTTTCCCGATCAAGATGTATATACTGTTGCCCTGCTCGCCGAACAGGCTACCGATCTGCGCCTGATGGGCACTCTGGGAATAGTTAGTGTACGGAATGGTTAAATAAGGAATAACAGCATGACGCACCCGCAAGACGCTTCTCTGGCGATTGGTATCGATCTGGGCACGACGAACAGCCTGATTAGCGTTTGGCAAAATGGCGAGGCCCGCCTGATACCGAATGCGCTGAATGATAACTTCACTCCCTCGGCCGTCAGCATTGATGAAGACGGCAGCATTCTGGTCGGCAAACCCGCGATTTCCCGTTTGACTACGCACCCGCAGGTGTCGGCGTCGCTGTTTAAGCGCTACATGGGGAGCAAGAAAGCCTTCCGGCTCGGGGATAAAACGTTCTCTCCCGCCGAACTGTCGGCCATGGTGTTGAAATCGCTCAAAGCCGATGCGGAAAGTTACCTCGGGCACCCCATCAAGGATGTGGTGATCTCCGTGCCAGCCTATTTCAGCGATGAACAGCGTAAGCAGACGCGTTTTGCGGCAGAACTGGCAGAGCTGAATGCGGTTCGCTTAATCAATGAACCCACCGCTGCCTCTATGGCTTACGGCTTACACACGCAGGAGCTGGGGCGTACGCTGGTCTTCGATTTAGGCGGCGGCACTTTTGACGTCAGCGTGCTGGAATACGCGTTTCCGCTGATCGAAGTACACAGTTCGGCGGGCGACAACTATCTGGGCGGAGAAGATTTCACGCAGGCGATGGTGAAAACCTGTCTGAATGCGTGGAAGCTTGAGGGGGCGGCGATTCCTGCGACGGATCTGGCGCGTCTTTACAGCCATGCAGAAGCGCTGAAATGTCAGCCCGGTTTTCCTTCTCAATCGAATGAGCTGGTATGGCACTGGCGAGAGGAAGAATGGCGCATCGTACTGGATAATGAAGAAATCGAAGCGGCCTGGCTGCCGTTGATGAACCGCATTCGCGCGCCGATAGAGCAGGCGTTGCATGATGCCCGCCTGAAACCGGAGCAGCTAGACCATGTGGTGCTGGTCGGTGGGGCATCAAAGATGTCGATTATCCAGAAGCTGGTGGTCAGGCTGTTTGGCAAATTACCTTATCAGCATCTGGATGCGGATACCGTTGTCGCTAAAGGCGCAGCGGTACAGGCCGCTTGTCGGCTACGTGAGCAGGATATCGAAGAGGTGATCCTGACGGATGTTTGCCCGTATACCCTCGGGATTAAGACCGCCAACGATAAGCAAAACGGCCTGTTTTCCCCGATACTGGAGCGCAATACTGTGGTGCCGACCTCGCGGGTCGAGACGTTTTCCACGGGCTCCGCCGGGCAGGACAACATCTGCATTGCGATCTATCAGGGGGAAAGCCCTTACGTCGATAACAACGTGTTTATCGATGAATTCACCATGCCGATAAAAGCGAAAACGTATAAGCAATCCATCGAGGTACGTTTCAGCTATGACATTAATGGGCTGCTGGAAGTGGATGTTAACCTGCCGGACAGCGGCGATAACTTCACGAAAGTGATCGATCGCAGCCCGACCGGCCTGAGTGCCGAGCAGCAGCAGAAAAGTCACCAGAAACTGCAAGCGCTGAAGATTCACCCCAGAGACAATCTAATGAACCGCAACCTGTTGGCGCGGCTGGAAAAAGCTTGGGCGCAGACGCGTCTGGAAGAGCGGGAGCAGATCGGTTTCTGGCTGCGGGATTTTGAACAGGTGCTGGCGGGGCAATACGCTCCGGCGATTGACGAAACGCGGCAGCGTATTGAGCAGTATCTTGATGAAGTATCTCGTTGATGTTGGGGCGGCGTGTCATTGCTACGCCGCCCGAGTTATTGTCGTCAGCTAGGCATGGTGTTCGTTTCGGCTTTCTTGCCAGCCGGCGGCGGCCCGAATTGGTTCCAGCGATTCAGGCTCGGCGTCAGCAAGGGGAGCAGCAGAAACAGCGGTATGAGTAGAGTGAAGAAACTCATCACCCACGGCATATTGGAACCGATATCGTTATAGCGTCGACGCGTTGCACTCAACAGATTGAGCACGATGAGCACAATCAGTAGCCCTTCAATAAACGCCGGTGGTGACCCGATCCAGTCACTCGCGCGATAGAGAAAATAGCTTCCCAACCCGGCCTGCATCAGAAAACCGATACGGCCGATGCGAGCGTTTGTGCGCCAGAGCTGCCACCAGTAGCTTTTTTTAGCCTGTGATGCCTGAAACTGACGTTCGCGCCGATCGGCACATTGCAGCAGCATTTTCGACACCAATCTCAGCGTAACGTCTTCGTGCGGATAGGACAGATGCTCGGTTAGAAATTCTTGATCGCTGTTATCGAATAAGGACGTGTCATCCTTTGCACAGCTCTGAATAAGCTTGCCGATGAGCGTGACCCGTTTGTCGTCGGAGAGCTGTTTTAGCTGTTTCTCCAGTTCATCCGACCCTTCGGTAAAGGCAGTGCGGATCGCATCTTCCTGCTCCGTTTCTACGGGGATAGCGGCCAGCCGCTCAAGGTGTTGCTCAGCCTGTCCTTCCTCTCCCATAAGGGCATAAAACACGTGGAAAAAGATCTGGTAGATGATGGGCGATTTCGCCAGTTCCGTCTGCCAATGCTCATCGGTGAGATAAAAATGGCTTGCAGCGGATTCGCTGTAAGTCTCCCTGCTGCCGAGATATTCCTCAATAGACGCGGGGAAGTTCATCCAGCAGTGATAGTGCAGCGGATCGGTGAGTTCCAGCTGTTTTTTCAACGGCGTCACCGCATCACCATCGTGGCATTCCGCCTTGCGGAAGCGTCGAGAGAGCGAATGTGCAGGGTGGGTTAAGGCCAGTTCGGGCAGCACCGATTGACGCGGTAAACCCAGACAAGACGCTGGATCGGTCATCATTAATGCGATCAGCATAGCCTGTCTCAGTTCCTCTTTGGCGCTGAGATCCTGCGGCTTCTCCACTCCTTGCGGCACCAGAGACACATCGCGCCGGTAGCGTGCGGACAGCTCGACCAGACAATCGTTGATCGGGTCGATTTCCTCCGTATGTATGCCGCTGCTATATAGCTTGTTAAGCTGATTCAGCGACAGCGGACGCCATTGCCGCAGCCAGGTTTGCGCCTGCAGCCAGGCGGACGATTTCTGGTTAGTGAATACGTTGGGCAACGCGTCTTCTGACGGCGAATACAGCCATTCCGTGAAGGCGTGAATCGCGCCGGAGGTGTCCAGCCAGGATAGGCGCTGTGTCGCCTGAAACTGTAACCCCTGTAAGATCAACGCATACAGCGGTTCCTCGGGCAACGGCTGCGCCAGAATGTCCTGCAACAGACGCTCATTACCCACGGTTAACATGCTGGCGTGCCAATACAGGCGATCCTGAATCGCGTCCCCGCTGTGTAGCAGCAGATGTCGGTAGATATCCCGCAGCTCCTGCTTGCCCAGCTTCCAGCGGGCATAGCTTTCTGCCATGGGCGACAACGGCAGTTTCAGCGCTTCTCCCCAGCGTATCAGCATCTGGGTGTTGTGCTGAGAAATGAAGAAACGCTGGCGCAGATCGTCCAGCGCTAACCCTGTCAGATCCGGCGCTGGCGTATCGTTGAACGACTGAATCAGTAAGGGAAGCGCATCCGGCTGATGCTGTTTGCACCAGTTAATCAGCCAGTGTTCCGCTTGTGCATGGCGGGTTTGCTGATAAAGCGTCAGCCACAGTGTGAAGGCCTGCTCGTTCTTTCCAGTCAGTGAGCAGAGGCTGGCGCTGAGTTCGAGCCATTCCGCGTCGTTCGGAGCCGCATCCAACTGTTGTAGACAGTAATCGCGCAGGGTGGCGTTGGGCACACCGGCGTGGCTGTGCCAGCGCGCGAGCTTTTGCATCAGCGCCGGGCTGTCGGGCCAATAAATCGCGGTCGGGGTGCGCAGCAGCGTGCCCAGCATAAATGCGGGCCGATTCCAGTACATTCCGTGGGCCTGCTGGAAATGGAAGATGGTTTCCAACTGTGCGGGCAGGTTCAGGTGCGATAGCAGTGAAAAATCGAACAGATCCTCATAGCCGAGCGAGTCGAGGAAGTGGCGGACATCTTCCACCCCGTCGCCGGACAGCTCCCCTTGCCGCTGCTGCCAGCGCAGGCGTTCGGCCAGTACGCGGACACAGAGAGTTGAGATGCAAGACTCGCGCATCAGGCGCTTAAGCAGCGGCCAGCGAATGCGATCGATCACCTCGAAAGCCTGCTGATTCAACAACTGAATGTAGCGTTCCCAGCACAGCGGAACGAAACGTTCGGCCGGGTTGCTTAACAGCTGCTCAAACGCGTTAACCAGCGCTTCTGACTGGGGATCGGCCTGCTCGGCGGAGGCATTCTCGGTTGCCGAAGTGGCGTTTTGTGATTCGGCGGGGGTCTGCTCTTCTTCATCCGACGGCACGGGATTTTTCGCCAACTTACAGGCGGTATCGTACGCGTCGCGCAGCTGTTTAAAGCCCTCGGGGTCGGTTTCCGGATGAAACTGCGGTACTTTCTGACGATAAGCCTGACGGATAACATCCAGATCCTGAGTCGGCTCAATGCCTAGTCGCTGCCAGCATTGTGTGTCCATTATATTTCCGCTTCTGGTAAGGACTCGGGCTTATCCATTTCTATCGGATCAACATCCCAGTCGAGGTCATGAATCGGGCAGTCCGGGTGGGTATAGAGCGTGCCGATCTGGTCAATGTAGTCAGGAATCTGGCTACAGTTGCTGAAAATGTAGCGCTGGCATTCTGGATCTTCCTCATCCGAGCCGAGCCAGTAGGTGCGGCCGATCAGGAATGCGGCGTAATAATTTTCCCAACTGCGGTAATAGTAACGCGCTCTGTCGGCCAGCCGGGTGTGAATCCACAGGTTCTCTTTTTCGCTAATCCAGCCGTTGAGTAATCCGATGCGGCTCAGGAAACTCATGCGCCCCAGATCCCAGGCGCGGATCCCGCCTTCACCGCATAGCGCGGCCGTTTCGGTCACCAGCGCGAGTGCACCCTGTACGTCTTCAGATTGATTGGCGCAGTGCTGCTGCCATTCGGATGCCGTCAGGTGGTGCCAAAGGTGATAGTAATACGCCAGACGCTCGGCGTGGCCGCCGTCTGTCATATCGTTAATCATTGCGATCAGGCCTTCGCGGGAGGTGATGCCCCAGCTGTTGCTCAGACTGATGGGTTCACCGGGCTCATAAAAGGTCGGCTCGCAGAAGCGGGCGCCGTACTTGATATTGAGTGCGACCATCGGGGCGGAAAGCGCCATCAGCCAGCGCTGATATTCAGGTTCCATCAGAATAACGTCCAATTCCATCATGGTTAGCGTGCGATCGTACTGTATGTGATCCGTCTGGAAAACGAAAAATATCCCACACTAAAGCGGTTTTTTATCCAGATTGGATTTTTATACAAGTTGAAATCAGCCGCGCAATGGGCCCGTTTTCCAAATCCCAGAGTAAGTGATGACGCCTGTCAGGTGAAGGCTCGAAACGGAACGCTCCCTTTCACTACATTCCTCTCACTTATGAGAAGTGGACTGTCATTTATCACTATACCCTTTTGGCTCTGCTGCTTTTATGCTGCGGGGATTACGGAATCCTGCCAATTCGCTAGGTTTTGCGCGGGCTTTGTTCCTGTCCCTCCCGTTTTTGGTACATGAATCAGAAATGGGACTCAGCGTCGTGAATTGACGGAGAAAAGATGACACAGTATTTCGACGGAAAACTGAGGAAAGCGACATTGTTGCTCACAACAGTTATGGCACTGACGGCGGCAGGCTACGCAGGTGCGTATGAAGAAACGGCGGGTGCAAAAACGCTGCTCGCACATAATGCCGATTTTCAGAAGCAGATCGTGGAAGTCGCAAAAGGCGTTTATGTGGCCGTTGGGTATTCGGCTGCAAACGTGACCCTGATTCAGGGAAAAGATGGCGCGATTATCGTGGATACGTCGGCGAATCCTGTGGATGCAAAAGCGATCATTGAAGCATTTGGCAGCCGTATGGTTCGGCCTGTGCAAGCCATCATTTACACACATAACCACCCCGATCACTCCGGCGGCGCGACGGTTTTTGCCGATAATGACAAGCCGGAAATTATCAGCCACCGCCTTTTGGTTACAGCAAAACCGGATACCGGTCGTGGAAAGCGTGAGGGCGGTGATGCCTTCGGGACTTCCTTGCCTGATGACCAATTTATCAATGCGGGCACGCAGCTTGAATACGGTCGTAAAACGCCACACACCCGTGAAGGTTTTCTGCCACCGACCCAAACATTTGACGGTGACAGCAAGAACCTGACCCTTTCAGGCGTAAAAATGGAACTGCTCCATACGCCGGGTGAGTCTGACGAAAACACTGCGGTCTGGCTGCCTGAGCAGAAGGTCTTGCTGGCGGGTGATAATTTTCTGAAGACCTTTCCGAACATCGCCCCGCTGCGTGGTCTGCCAACGCGTAAGATTGATGAATGGATTGCCAGTCTGGATAAAATAATTGCACTGAACGCAGAGCACCTCATTCCTGGGCACATGCAGCCAGTCAGCGGTGCTGCCGACGTCAAGGCTGCGCTGACCGCTTACCGCGACGGCATCAAAAGCGTCTGGGATCAGACGATGGCCGGTATCGCCAAAGGAATGACGCCGGATGAACTGGTACAGACGGTGAAACTGCCTCCAGAGTTGGCAAAAAATCCTTATTTACAGGAGTATTACGGCAGCGTGGCGTTTACCGTACGCGGTATTTACGCGCAGCAGGCGGGCTGGTTTGACGGCAATGCCACACACATCTATCCGCTGACTGAGAAAGATCGAGCCACACGGTTACTGGCTATGACCGGAGGTCAGGCGAACATGCTTAAAAGCGCGGAGAAAGCGCTGTCGTCCGGCGATTTCCAGTGGGCTGCTGAACAGGCGGATTACGTGCTGGCGGTTGAACCCCATCATTCAGAAGCCAGAAAGATTAAAGCGGATGCGCTGACTGAACTGGGCGAACGTCAGGATAACGCGACTGCACGTAATTATTACCTGACTGCGGCGCAGTATCTGAAGAAAAATCCCTAACCTGCTACCCTTGCTTTAATGCTCTTCTCGAATGCCGGATTTATCCGGCATTCTGCTTTCATCAACGCCTGTTTAGGCACCTGTAAAACCTGTCCAGCGTACCGCGTAAAAGGAGACTGATATGAATATTTCCGGAGAGTTGACCGAGTTCATCATGGATCAGCTCTCACCACTCGGTCGTTTTGTTCCGCGTAAGATGTTTGGCTGTCTGGCGATTTTTCACGATGGCTTAATGGTTTTACTTATCAACAATCAGGGTGAGATTTTCGTTAAAACAGACGACCGGAATCGCAGTCTTTTTGATCAGGCAGGGTGCCCGCCGTTCACCTACACCCGCCGTGGAGAGGATGGCAAACTCAAAACCATTTGCCTGTCTTTCTCACAACTGCCGGACGATGCGATGGAGGAACAGGAAACGTTTGTCCGTTGGGTGGCATCTGGTATTGAGGCCGCACGACGCACTGCGCTCCCGAAAGGTAAATCTACCCACGCGCCGACTCCGTGAATGTTTTTAGCTGTCCGTAAGAGATTACCGAGCAAAACGCAGCCCTGGCGTGGTTGATTTTCCGAGTGCTACATTGCCCCCCTTTATCTGCCTGAATATCGGAAGTTTTCAATCGAATAAAAAACGACCCTGTTTCTCAATTTACTGATTTAAGACGATAAAAATGGCCGGTTTGCGGGGCGACTCGCAGGGTGAGGTGTTGTTTCGGTATTGAGGGGATATTTTCCGTCGCAGACGGTTATACTGTCAGCTAATCGACGTTATTTATAAAAACTTCACCGGAAAGCAAGCATGCTAAGTTACCGCCACAGTTTCCATGCCGGCAATCACGCCGACGTGCTGAAACACACCGTTCAGAGCCTGATCATCACTGCCCTGAAAGAGAAAGAGAAACCTTTCCTGTATCTGGATACCCACGCGGGTGCGGGTCGCTATCAGCTCAGCGGCGAACACGCCGAGCGCACAGGCGAGTATCTGGATGGCATCGCGAAAATCTGGCAGCGTGACGACATTCCGGCTGAACTCGAACCTTACATGCAGGCCGTACGCACCTATAACCACAACGGCCAACTGCGCTATTACCCGGGCTCCCCGCTGATTGCGCGACAGCTGCTACGCGAACAGGACAAGCTCCACCTGACCGAACTGCACCCTAGCGATTTCCCATTGCTGCGCAATGAATTCCAGAAAGATTCGCGTACCAAAGTGCTGCGTGACGATGGCTACCAGCAGTTGAAATCACAGCTGCCGCCGCTTTCCCGTCGCGGTTTTATGTTGATCGACCCGCCGTATGAGTTGAAAACGGACTATCAGGCCGTGGTGAAAGGCATTCAGGAAGGGCATAAACGCTTTGGCACCGGCGTATTTGCGCTGTGGTATCCGGTGGTGCTGCGTCAGCACATCAAACGCATGCTGAAAGAGCTGGAAGCCACGGGCATTCGCAACATTCTGCAAATTGAGCTGGCAGTGCTGCCGGACAGCGATCGCTACGGCATGACGGCGTCTGGCATGATTGTGATTAACCCGCCGTGGAAGCTGGCATCTCAGATGAAGAGCGTGCTGCCGTGGTTGCATAGCGTACTGGTACCAGAAGGCACCGGACATACGCTGGTGGAGCAAATCGTACCGGAGTAATGCGCACGGTTGCGGTGGGCGACGCGGTTGGTTTTTCCTATCGCAACCATAGGCATAACCTTTATTCGGCGTATGGCTCTGGCGTTACACTCTAGGCAAATTTTATTCACTTAAGCATGGATACACTGATGACCAAACACTATGACTACCTTGCTATTGGCGGCGGCAGCGGCGGTATCGCGTCTATCAACCGCGCGGCGATGTATGGACAAAAATGTGCGTTGATCGAAGCAAAATATCTGGGCGGCACCTGCGTCAACGTCGGCTGTGTGCCGAAGAAAGTGATGTGGCATGCAGCGCAGATTGCCGAAGCGATCCATCAGTACGGGCCGGATTATGGGTTCGATACCACGGTAAACCAGTTTAACTGGGGCACGCTGGTTAAGAACCGTAGCGCCTATATCGATCGTATCCACCAGTCGTACGATAACGTGCTGGGCAAGAATAAGGTCGATGTCATCCACGGTTTTGCCCGCTTTGTCGATGCGCACACGGTGGAAGTGAACGGCGAGAAAATTACGGCTGACCATATCCTGATCGCGACGGGCGGTCGTCCGGTTCACCCTGCTATTCCCGGTGCGGAATACGGTATCGATTCCGACGGCTTCTTTGAGCTGGATGCGCTGCCGAAGCGCACCGCTATCGTCGGTGCAGGTTATATCGCAGTGGAGATTGCCGGGGTGCTGAACGGGCTGGGCTCTGAAACCCACCTGTTTGTGCGTAAACACGCACCGCTGCGCAGCTTTGATCCGCTGATTGTCGATACGCTGGTGGAAGTGATGAACACCGAAGGGCCGACGCTGCATACCGAGTCGATCCCGAAAGCGATTGTGAAGAATGCCGATGGTAGCCTGACGCTGGAGCTGGAAAACGGCCAGTCACAAACCGTCGACTGTCTGATTTGGGCGATTGGTCGTGAACCTGCGACGGATAACCTGAACCTGAGCGTCACTGGCGTAGAGCTGAACGACAAGGGCTACATCAACGTCGATAAATTCCAGAACACCAACGTTCCTGGCATTTACGCTGTAGGCGATAACACCGGTGCAGTCGAACTAACGCCGGTTGCTGTCGCAGCGGGGCGTCGTTTGTCCGAACGTTTGTTTAATAACAAGCCGGACGAGCATCTGGACTACAGCAACATCCCGACCGTCGTCTTCAGCCACCCGCCGATTGGCACCGTCGGGTTGACCGAACCACAGGCGCGTGAGCAGTATGGCGACGATCAGGTGAAAGTGTATAAATCTGCCTTCACCGCGATGTACACCGCTGTCACCCAGCACCGCCAGCCGTGCCGCATGAAGCTGGTCTGCGTGGGTAAAGAAGAAAAAATCGTCGGCATCCACGGCATCGGTTTTGGTATGGACGAAATGCTGCAAGGCTTCGCGGTCGCCGTCAAAATGGGCGCAACCAAGAAAGACTTCGACAACACTGTCGCTATCCACCCAACTGCGTCAGAAGAGTTTGTGACGATGCGGTAATGGAGTAGGGAAGCGGGTTTGCTGCTTTTCTGGAAAACGAAATATGCTGGTCGAATAGTGAGCTATTTGGCCAGCATTTTTTTATGCTCAGCCTAACGTGGTTACCTCATCCGCTCACTCGCCAGATGATAAACACCGCTGCGCTCACGTTTGCCTACCGCCACCACGGCGATAATCAATACGTCGTCAATAACCTCATAAACCAAACGAAAGCCTGACGCTCGGAGCTTTATTTTGTAGCAATCCTTCATCCCCCGTAACTTTGCCGAAGGAATATGGGGATTTTCGCAGCATTTTTTTAGTTTTTTAGCGAATTGCTGCTGAATGGTTTTATCGAGCTTGAGCCATTCTTTTAGCGCATCTTCCCTGAATTTGACGCGATAACTCATAGGAAACTATCCAAATCCACGTCAACCAGCGGCTGGTTTTTACGTTCGCCGATCAGCTTAACTAATTCCTGATCGTCCAGCGCATCCAGCATTTTTTCGTAGAGATCCGCAGGAATGCAATAAAACGCAGGCTGGTTGCGGTTCAAGATAGCCACAGGCAGGCCATCACCAGCATTGACGGTCGCCATTGGATTCTTTTTCAGCTCACTGACGCTGGCACTGGTATCACTCAATATAATATTCGGCATGACAGACCTCTAATGACCGGTTAATAGGTCTTTAAAATAAGCAATCGAAGACCTGTTAACAAGTCTTTTGATGGTTTTTTATGCCCGCTCCGAGTGGCCTACTGCCCACGTTGTGAAGAAAATGCTGCTTTTATCACGACATTCATCCGAATGGTGATAATGATTATCGTTAGTGTTTTGTTTATGGTAAGTTGCGGTGAATGGGTTTTATCCCGTGGACTGATTTTCCTTACAAAACATGCGGTTTTCTCACTATGTCTTTAGCTACCCGTACAACGTCTTCCGCCTATCGGCTGTTCAACTTACGCTTAGAGAGTAAGACGCTGCTCTCGCCTTCATTGGTTCGTTGTGTGTTCACTGGCCCGGAAGTGCGCCAGATGAAACTGGACGCGCCGGATCAGCGCATCAAGCTGCTGCTCGCCAGTGAAAGCGGGGAGCTGACCCCAATGGCCGTGAGCGATACCTGGTATCAGGACTATCTGGCGTTGCCGCGTGAGCGTCGTCCAACTTTGCGCACTTATACGCTGCGTTCTGTCTCACGCGAGTCACAGCAGGCAACAATCGATTTTGTGCTGCACGGTGATACCGGACCGGCTTCAAGCTGGGCGGGCCACGCTAAGCCGGGTGATGCGCTACAGATTGTCGCGCCCAATGCAGAGGCCGATGGCGACAGCGGCGGCTATGAATGGGCACCGCATGAGGGCGTTGAGCAGGTTTTGCTGATTGCGGATGAAACGGCGCTGCCAGCGGCAATGGGAATTCTTGAACAGCTGGCTGCCCAGCCTTCTTCGCCGTCGGTGCAGGCTTTTTTTGAAGTACCAAAAGTGGCTGACTGCGTGACATCAGGCGACTTCCCTTTTGCGCAGATTCACTGGCTGCCGCGTGAGGAAACGGGCAGCACAGTATGGGGCGAACGCCTGCTGGCTGCGGTGCAACAGGACGTGAAGATTCCCGCCAGTGCTTGTACTAACCATGATGAGATCGCACAGGAAACGCCAGAAGACGAACTACTGTGGGAACGGGCAACGGCACATCGCCCGTTTTACGCGTGGGCGGCGGGAGAGTCTTCCGCCATCAAACGACTGCGCCGCTATCTGCTCGACGAGCGGCACCTCGATAAAGAGACGATCAACTTTATGGCGTACTGGTCGCATCGCTAAGATAAACGTCAGGAGGGAAATTCCCTCCTGTGTCTATTTCCCCATCATCTCCGCCAACTGCTGTGCATCCGGCAGCCCGACCACTTGCTGTAGCTCATTCTTATCATTCAGGTAATAGATGGCGGGCGTGACGTTTGCACCCAATTCATCCATTAGCCGCTGGTTATGCTGAATGTTATTCCAGATATCGCGTGATGAGTCCTTGGGGAATGGGGGCACCGTTTTACCGTTCGACAGTTCATATTCATGCCAGGCTTTGGCCGGATCGCTGGCCGCAAGAATCGCGGCGGCATAACGCCCGCTTTCTGGTTTGATGACGCCGACCAGTAGCGTTTGCAGTTGGACTTTTCCTGCTTTCACCCACGGCTGTGCCTGCTGCCAGAACTGTTTGCAGTACGGGCAGAACGGATCGGCAAAGACGATGATTTTACGCGGTGCATCCTTCGCCCCTTCGGTGATAAACGGTGCCTGCTGTAATTTCTGCCACATCTCCCGACCGGCAGGCACATACACTTCCTGCTGAATTAGCGCTTCACTCAGGTTGTTGCCGTGTTCGTCATACATATAGCCTGAAATGGCGTGCTTACCGTCCGGCGTTAAGTAAATGGTCACCCCTACGCCCTGATAGCTGCCCAGCCAGCCTTGCACGCCGCCGGGGGCAGTAAAGGGCTTGATGATCGTAATACCTTGTTTTTCGATGCTCTTCACCGCATCTGGCAGGGCATCTTGCGCCAGCGAAGACGCGGAAAGTGTCAGTAAAGCGAGTGTGAGTAAGAAGCGTTTTATCATGGTGTTGCGCCTGTATCGTGAGTCATTGCCTGCCGGATAGCGTAGCGGAAGGTAACCGATCGGGGGAGTTTATTTACGCTTTCTGAATTTGGGTCTGATGTGAGCTGTTGCTATGCGATCTGGCTGAAGAGAGGTGTTGGGTAGGGTCAGGCTCTGTCGTATATTACGTGGGGCTTAATTAGGATTGCCTGTCGGTTGTCTTGCACCATTCTTCTCACAGAGAAGGATGCTTTTTGTGGTTTTCCCTGCTGGAGTGATGAATTACCGTGACGTTGACCGAATCGCTGATTGCTTTTACGTTTGCCGCAACGCTGCTGACCCTGACACCGGGTTTGGACACGGCGTTGATTTTACGCACCGCTACCGTTGAAGGCAGTAAGAAAGCCTTCCATGCCGCGTTTGGTATTCAAGTGGGCTGCCTGATTTGGGGCGCGATGGTGGCGTTTGGTCTGGGAACGCTGATTGCGGCGTCGGAACTGGCCTATAACATCCTGAAATGGTGTGGTGCGGCGTATCTCTGCTGGCTGGGTTTGCAAATGATCCTGAAACCCAGAACCGAGCTGGTGATGGCGGTATCACAAAACGCACCGAAGCAGCAGAACTGGTTTCTCCGTGGAATGCTGGGTAACGTATTAAATCCAAAAATCGGCGTGTTCTACGTTTCATTCCTGCCACAGTTTATCCCTGCCGGCCATTCGGTCGTGCTGTGGACTTATCTGCTTGTTCTTATCCATGTCTTTATCGGCACGCTGTGGTCGTCCACGCTGATTGCCGCCACGCGCCCGCTGTCACGCTTTCTGCGTCGCGGTTCCGTAGTGAAGTGGATGGACCGAACGACAGGCGTTATCTTTCTGGCATTCGCCGCACGTCTGGTGTTGTCCCGGCGGTAAGGTGGCATTGGCATCGATATTATCGATAAATGCCTCTCATATCTCAGAGCCTGCCGAACAGTAGCGCAATGAGCGTCAGAATCTCTTTGCTGAGCGGCTGCCCTTTCTCTTCGGCTAACAGATAGAGCGGGGTGGTGCGCCTTTCCCCTTGCTGTAACGGCAGTATTTGTAATTCACCCCGCGTAATGTGTTCTACAATTCGTGCTTCCGGTAGCCAGCCGTAGCCTACCTGATGCAAAACGGCCTGCGTGGCTGCTTCAAATGTGGTGAATATCCAGCTTTCGGCGGAGGAAGGCTGTGTATGTGGCGTCGTGCGCGTCACAATCTCTGCGAGACAGCGCCTTGCTCGTTTTCAACTGCTTCGGCGTTTCATTACGCAGAATTTTAGTCAGATGGATACATTAAGATTTCATGGATAGAACTGACGGAAACAGACGTCAGCCTGATTCGTTATCGTAGAATTTTAGGGAGAGGAATGAATCAGACGATGGCGAAGCAGTGATAGAATAAGTGCATCGTGTTACTTTTAGATAATTTATTCATTATCAAGTCATGCTTATGAGCAGATTATAAAAACCAAAAACCATCTTATTTGAATAAGATGGTTTTTAAACTGATGTAGCGTGCTATATATGTCAGTTGATTTTATTCGCTAGCTAATGCAGAGATTCTATCAATAGGGACGAATTTCCATTGTTGAGCGATTGAACCATTAAATTCATATAGCTGAACACGTGTTCCTGCACCACCACGCGTATCGTCATCGATAACATAAGATTTATTCGCCTGGCTCAAAATAAATCCAGGTTTGCTTGCAAAATCCCATTTTTGAGTTGGTTCATTCTGATTGGTTACCTGTAAAACGATATCTGTACCGCTAGTAATAGCTTTGTTTTTAATTGCCAGCGCTAGATTTCCGTCACTCGCTGCCAGTGAAATTACCCCTGTGCTACTATTCAAATCCCATAGGATTTTATCGAGAGAAGAGTCTGCGCGGAGAAGAACGGCTTTGGCATCTTTCATCTGATCGGAGACACCTAATGCCAGTGTTTTATCTGCTGCATATTTCAAAATACCAATCATAGTAATTCCCTTGCTATTAATATTAGTCGATGGTTTCTGACTTGCTACATTTAGTCAGTGCTTAAACTGTAGTTGTCTTTATTTTTTCTTCCACTGGTTAAATTGAAAAAAATGAGTTAAGTAAAAGTTAATTGTTTTTATTTAATTTGTGGGCGGTGAATGTTTTTATTTTTTAAGGGTTTTTACGAAAAGTGATTAGACGGTAATGCTTGTTATATCTATCAATGATATATTTAATTATGCGAATACTAATTATAATTGCGTTAAATAAAATCGTGACGATACATTTTAATTAAAAGTAATTTAGTCTATTCCGTTATTGATGCTGCATGAATATCATCAGGATCAGAATTGACCCCGAATGGCACGGTCTGTTTCACTATCGTAGTAAACAGACCGCGTGAGTATTAATGCTCCGGCCAGAACGGTTCGCCTAGCGTGAGCATCAGTCGGTTGGCCCATGAGAAGAAGGCGGCGGACTGCACCACATCGACAATCTCTAGCGTATCCAATCCCTGTTCTTGCAGCTGTTTCAGGTCGTTTGCGTTGACCTGCGCGGGCGTAGCGGAAAGGCGTGCCGAGAAATCGATAATCGCCTGCCAGCGCGGGCTTTGGCCGATGCTCAAATCCCCGCCGGGGACGACGTCCAGCAGCCGTTGTACGTCGCTGTCCTGCTTGGAGAGCTGGCTGGCTTTACGCGCGTGCACTGAGGCGCAATAGATGCAGCCGTTGACCTTACTGGTGACGGCGGCAATCAGTTCGCGCTCTTTGCGCGGCAGGCCGCCAGCGGTATAGAAAATCCCTTTATCCGTCAGCGTGCGCTGTTCCAGCACCGGAAGGTTGCGGCCTAGCAAACGGAAATAGTCGGAATCGGTGTGGCCGAAGCGCGCCAGAATCTCCTGCTCATCCGCATTGAAAGCGGCCAGCGGTTTGGGCGCGATCCACGGTTCCCAGCCCAGTTCTGCCTGAGTAAACGCCTGCGGTGCAGACTTGCCGCTGTGCGTCTGCGGTTGGGTATGCCACTGGCCTGCAACAGCGGCTTGCGAATGCGGTTGGCCGACGCGATGACCAGCAATCAGGCGATAGCCGCGCAGCAATCGGCTTTGAAAATTCACAAATGCAATGAGCTGCGACAGCGTCACGATGTCGTCTACCGACCAGCCCGCCTGCTCCAGCGCGTTGACGTGTGACGCCGAAGCTTGCACAGGCGTTTTCGTCAGACGTTCGGCATGGTCCAACGCCAGCTGTAGCGTGGGTGTCAGTGCGGGCTCCGGGAAGTCCGTCAGTCGCTCGGCATAAAAATGCTGTAGCTGCTCGTCCTGCTGCCAGCCGCTGATTTTGGTCGCAAACCAGAAGCGCAGCGATAGCGGCAATGTCGCATCGTCTGCGGCGTTGGCGTTAAACAGCGCGTCGTAGCTGCCTTGGGTGTGGCGGGTTGCCGCATCACGGGTTTTTCTGGCGGCGGCGAGGGCGGAATCCGGGCTGATTTCGGCCAGCGCATCCAGTACGTCATGGGTGTGTAACGTGTTAGCGTGCGTCATGCAATCTCCTGCCCGATCGGGCTTTTCTGTTTGACGGCGGGCTTCCAGCCCAAAGCGGGGGCGACCTGAGTGGCTATCAGTTCGAGCGAACGCAGAATCAACTCATGCGGTGGATCGATGGAATGCACCTGGAATGTCACATCGGTTGCACGCTCCAGCGAACTGTCTGCTCGCAATGACGCGATGACATCCTGCGCGGTGCCAACGTGGCTATCGAAGGAGGCGATCAGCGCCTCTACCGAGTCGTGAGGGATCGGGCGGAATGTGCCGGAACGGGCGGCGGAACGATTAAGCCCTTTCTCTGCCAGACTCAGCGCAACTTGACGATCGTCAGCCACAAAAACGCTGCGCGAGCTGAGGATACGCGGTGCGACGCCAGCGGGCAGCGCGGCCAGATAGGCGTCAATCATCGGATTTTGCAGATCGGCGAGCGTGGCATCGGGGAAGTGTTCCGGGCGTGGCTGGGTGCGAGAGAGCATCAGGCCATCGCCTGCTTTACCGGCTCGCTCCGCGCCTTCGATAGAAAACGTGGCCTGCCAGACGCGCTTATCCAAATGCGGTGCGGCAGGGTAGAGCTGATTACCGTCTTCGCTTAATGCCTCTCCCCGCCACGCGGCGCGCAGTTTTTCCAGATAGCGCCCGAGGATCTGCCCGCGCTGCGCGCTGTCGTGACCGAACGCGGCAAATGAGGACGGCGTGCCGCCGGAGCCTACGCCGACTTCCAGCCTGCCGTTGCTGAGTAAATCGAGCACGGCGGTGTCTTCCGCCACGCGCAGCGGCTCTTCCATCGGCAGCGTAATCACGCCGGTGCCGAGTTGGATACGCTGAGTGCGGGCGGCGACCAGTGCCAGAAACACCAGTGGTGAAGGCAGCCCGCCTTCATCGGCGTGAAAGTGGTGCTGCGCGACCCAGGCGCTGTCGAATCCGAGTTGTTCAGCTTTGACGATCTGTTCCGTCGCCAGCCGATAGCGCTGCTGGGCGGATACGTCATCCAGCAATCGCGTGAAAAATCCCAGCCGTTTCGTTGTCATTCTACAGTCCTTGGTTTAGTGCGACTTTTTTCAAAGTGAATGTGTTTCAGAGTGAATGTGAGCGTGGAACGAGCGGGCAAAAGCCGGGTGTTGCTGCCCGGGGATGGCCTCGATGAGTTCACGGGTATAGCGATGTTCGGGTTGGGCGAAGATCTGCTCCACTGGGCCGGATTCAAGCTGCTTGCCGTGGTACAACACGGAGACGGTGTCGGCGATTTGGCGTACCACCGCTAAATCGTGCGAAATGAACAGGTATGTCAGCCCGAGTGATTCCTGTAGCTCGGCCAGCAAACGCAGAATCTGCGCCTGCACGGTGACGTCCAGTGCCGAAACGGCTTCGTCCAGCACCAGCACCTGCGGTTCCAGCACCAGCGCGCGGGCAATGGCGACACGCTGGCGCTGGCCACCGGACAGTTCACGCGGCTTTCGTGACAGCAGCGCGACCGGCAGGGCAACTCGCTCGAACATCTCATGAATTTTTTGCTCCCGCTGCGCGGCAGTATGGCGATTAAAATTGCGCAGCGGTTCCTCGACGATGTCGTATAAGCGCTGTGACGGATCGAGCGAGCTAAAAGGGTTTTGATAGACCAACTGGATTTTTTGCCGGAACTGACGCAGCGCTTCACCTTTCAGATGCGTGATATCGGTGCCGTCGATCAGAATGCGCCCCGCGCTAAGATGATGGAATCCGAGCAGGCTACGCGCCGTGGTGGTTTTACCGGAACCGGACTCGCCAACAATGGCGTGCGTTGTGCCGCGTGCCACGCTGAAAGAGACGTCATCCACGGCCCGAAAATGTTCCCCTTTACGGCCCGACAGAGGGAAGGTCTGCACTAGATTTTCAACCGAGACGATAATGTCAGGATCAGATGCATTGGCACGCTGTGGTCGCGGGGTGGCGTTAAGCGACGGAACATTCGCCAGCAGCGTGCGGGCATAATGGCTTGAGGGCGCGCTGAGCACCTCAAGCGTTGGGCCCTGTTCCTGAATGTAGCCGTTCTGGAACACCAGCAGTCGATCGGCGCGTTCGGCTGCCACCCCCAGATCGTGCGTGACGAACAGCACCGCCGTTCCATTTTCGCGCCGCAGTTCATCGAGCAGATCGAGAATACGTTTCTGCACCGTGACGTCCAGCGCGCTGGTGGGTTCATCGGCAATAATCAGCGCGGGTTTTAGCGCAATCGCAATCGCGATCAGGACGCGCTGTTTCATGCCGCCGGACAGCTCGTGCGGATACTGCTTCGCCCGTAGTTCCGGCTGGTTTAGCCCCACGCGTTCCAGCAGCGCTAGCGTTTTCTGGCGGGTCGTCTGGCGATCTTCCCGCTGATGGATACGCAAAATTTCGTCCACCTGCTCGCCGATGGTTTGCACTGGATTCAGGGAACTGGTGGGATCCTGTGGGATCAGACTGATCTGTGCACCGCGCACGCTATCCAATCGCTTCTGCGACCAGCCGCTGATATCCACGCCGTTTAGCCGAATAGCACCGCGCGTGAGCCTACCGTTCTCGGCGAGTAAACCGATGACGGCCTGCGCAGTGGTCGTCTTCCCTGAACCAGACTCCCCCACCAGCGCCACCACTTCGCCGGGCTGAATATGGAAAGAGACGCCTTCGACCACGGTCTGCTCGCGGTCATCGCTGCGGTAGGCAATCGTGACATTCTCCAGAGCTAGTACGGGCACGGCCGCGCTGGTTTGTAAGCTGGCTGACAGGCTCATCGTTCCGTTCTCCTGATCGACTGGCTGATACGATTAGCGGACAGCACAACGAGTACAACAATCAGGCCGGGGAAGGTGGTTAGCCACCAGGCCGTTGCGATGTAGTTGCGGCCTTCGGCGATCAGCAGCCCCCATTCTGGCGTGGGCGGCGGTGCGCCGTAGCCGAGGAAACTGAGTGTGGAAATAGCCAGAATTGCGCTGCCGAATTGCAGCGCGGCAAAGGCGAAAACGGTGGTCAGTGAGTTCGGCAGGATGTGTCGCCACAGCACGCTGAAAAAGGTGCCGCCGCTGCCATAGGCGGCTTCGACGTAGTCGCTGTGGCGCACGCGCAGCACTTCTGAACGCACCAGTCGGGTGAAGCTGGCGACGGAGGTGACGCCCACGGCAATCGCGGCGTTAACCGTGCCGAAACCCAACAGGATGATGACGCTCAGCGCCAGCAGCAGGCCGGGAATGGCCAGCAACACATCGATGCTGCGCATCACGACGCTATCCAGCCAGCCGCCAACTGCGCCCGCCAATAGGCCGAACAGGCTGCCGAGCACCAGACCCAGCCCGACGGCGATAACCGCGCCCGAAAGCGAGTGCACCGCGCCATAAACGATGCGCGCATAGAGATCGCGCCCCAGTTGGTCGGTGCCGAGCCAGTAGTCGGCGTCAGGTGCCAGCCGCTGTGCGCCTGCGATGCCTTCCGTCGGGCTATAGCCAGTAAACCAGCCGGGGAACAGCGCCCAAAGTGCGACGGTCAGCATGACCAGCCAGGCCAGTACCAGCCCCGGTTGAAAGGCGTAGCGCCGCAGAAGCGGTCGCTTGCGCAGAAGAGGAAACGTGATTTTTTCCAGCTGTACGGTAGTCATAGCGTGGCTCCTGGCGTGCTTTTCAGGCGCGGATCGAGAAGGGGATAGAGCAGGTCGACGGCCAAATTGACGACGACAAAGGCGGCGGCGGAAATCAGCACGATGGCCTGCAATACGCTGCTGTCTTGATAGTTCACGGCTTCCTGCGTCAACTGGCCTAGCCCGTTACGGCCAAATACGGTTTCGGTAATCAGCGCCCCCGCAATTAGTTCACCCAGCAGTAAACCAGCGATAGTCAGCGTGGGCAGCATCGCGTTACGGGCGATATGTCGCCAGAGCACGCCGCTGCGGCTGGCCCCTTTAGCGCGGGCGACGGCAACAAACGGCTGGGTTTGTACCTGATCGATGCTGCGCATCAGCACCTGAGCAAGCGGGGCGGAAATCGGCAGCGCCAGCGTGAGAACCGGCAGAATCAGCCCTTCCCATTCGCCGGGGTTAATCACCGGAATTAGCCCCAGACGGAAAGAGAAAATCTGAATCAGCACGATGCCCAGCCAGAAGGTCGGCACGGAAATAAACAGTGACGGCAGCGATTGCAGCGCGGTTCGCAGCCACTGGAACGGTGTCAGCGTTGATAAGAATGCGAGGGTAAACGCCAGCAGACCGGCAGCAATAAAACCCAGCACCGCGAGCAGCAGCGTAGGTGGCAGATTTGCAGCAATCAGCTCGGTGACTGGCACGCCCGCCTGAAGAGAGAGGCCGAGATCGCCACGCAGGATCTGGGCTATCGCATGAAAATATTGCGTGATTACCGGCGTATCGGCACCGTAGGACAACCGCAGCTGCGCGATCTGCTCGGCGCTCAGGCCGAGCTCTGGATTTTGGAACTTGATCAGTACCGCATCACCCGGCATCGCCTGAAGCAGGATAAAAGACAGAGTAAATGCCGCCCACAGGACGAGCAGTGCCTGACCGATGCGCAATGCCAGATATCGGTTCATGATGACCTCCTCCTTCTTTCTTCTGTGTTACTTATCCAGCCAGGTGTTGTAGAAGCTGGGACGACCAACGGCTTCAAACGCGATGCCTTTTGTGGTGGGGGCACCCGCAAACACCTGCGGTTCTTCAAAAATAGGAATGACGTAGGCCTGATCGATCAGGTAACTCTGCACCTCTCCAACCAGCGCCAGCCGCTTGCTGCGGTCAGTTTCCGCCGCGATGCCATCCAGTAGCGTATTCAGATGTGAATCTACAAAGGTGTTCACCTTGTCGCTGGAACCGCCTTTTTGCAGCAGGACGTTACGTACCGTCGGGTAATACTGGCTTTTCAGCACATCCGGGTCGGCACGGCCTACCATCGCGGGAGCCACGCCGGTTTTCAGCGGATCGAGGCTATCGACAGTCTTGCTGCCCGCATCGCCTGCCAGCACATTCAGCTTCACGCCGACTTTTGCCCACTGTTGAGAAACCAGCTGTAAGGTTTCTTTGTTCTGCGGCTGCGGCAGGGATTCATAAGCGGTCAGCTCCAGCGTTTTGCCGTCCTTTTGCCGTAATCCCTGTGAGCCGGTTTTCCAGCCTGCGTCATCTAACAGCTTGTTGGCCTGCGCGGGATCGAACGTGAGCTTGCTGGAGAGATCGACATAGCCTGCGGCGGTTTTAGCCAGCGGTGACGTGGCCTGCGGGTAGTTGTCAGAGAACAGCGTATCGATGATCTCTTTGGTGTTGGTGGCGTGCAGCAGCGCTTGGCGCACGCGGATATCGGCGACCAGCGGATTATCCGGGCGGAAAACCACGCTGTTATTGACGCCGCGCGTCGGCGGGGCATAAAGATTGAAGCCCTGACTTTGCACCCGCTTTTCATCGTAGGCCTGGATCTGACGAATGAAATCCGCCTGACCGGATACCAGCGCGCCAATACGCACGCTGTCTTCCGGGGTGACCAGATAGGTAATGCCGTCCAGATAGGCACGCCCCTGATGCTTCGATTTAACCGGTGCCCAGTTGTAATCCTTACGGGCGGTCAGTTTCAGCTCACGTCCCAGTTTCTCGCTGCTCACCACGAACGGGCCGGAGCCAATAATGTTTTTAGCATTGCCTAACTGATTGAAATTGCGCTCCAGCGTACTGAGAGAAACCAGACCGGAACCGATGGTTGCAGTACCTTGCAGGAAGCCTGGAGACGGCTTCTTAAAGTAAAACTTCACCGTGAGCGGATCGATGACTTCACTGCGCAGGTAGTTATTGATGACCTCAGAAACCGGCTGGTTGAGCGCCGTGTTCCCCAAGCCATAGGTATCGAAGTTTTTTGCTACCGCGTTGGCATCCAGCGGGGTGCCATCAGAGAAGCTGACGCCCGGACGAATCTTAAACGTGTATTCGGTGTTATCCGCGTTAATGGTCCAGGATTCTGCAATCCACGGCTCGACCTCCAGCGTTTCGGGGTTCTGATACGTCAGTTTATCGGTAATCTGGTTGAGAATGCCGCCGTTCGGGTAAAACCCGCCCGCGGGCGTATAGAGATTGGTGTGCGCCTGCTGCTCCAGATAAATCAGCGTGCCACCGATTTTCGGTGCATCGTTCGCCGCCTGTGCGCTTAACGCCCCACCCAGAAGGAGCAATGAGGCAAAAAGAGTGAGTTTCTGATGAGGATGCAAAAAAGTCGCCACGATGGTTTTCCCTACAGGTAATGGTTTTTATTAAATTTGTTTTTTATCAGGTGAATACGCGTATCGATTACGTCCTGAAACGGGGAATACAGCAGAAGACGTTAACCGCTCGTTACAGCCGATACTTCCATAGGAGGTAGGAAACAGCAAAGAACAATACCGGTATTGGTTATCCAGTTTTAGGTAGAAAGAAAGGGAATAACGCGAATAAATTGGGACAGAGTGAAGTGGGGGAAATATATTAATAGTGCTTTTTGAATGAACCTTTTAAGATCGAAAAAATTCAACGCCCGTATAGTCAATTTAAGATATTTTTATTATGCGTTTACGCTTTCGATTTACGCTGTGCATGGCAGCATTATTGATGCTTTCAGGGTGTGGTGCATTATCAAATATGTCTATTGATGAATCGGATGCCGATGTTCTGCGGCTTGCCTGCTATCAGGATTTAACTGCTGAGGTCGATCGTCTGGCCGTTCCTTTCCTTAAACAAAAAGCGATCCCGGGCTTGGTTGTTGGGGTATTAACTGCGGATGGAACGATGCGTAGTTGGGGATATGGCTTTACGGATAGCGATCACCGTTATCCCATTACGGGTGATACCCTGTTTGCCGTGGGATCGGTGAGTAAAGGGTTTATGGCGGAAACCACGGGCATTCTGGTAAAGCGAGGAATATTACGCTGGGAGGATACGCTTGAAGAACTCCTGCCTGCCCAGATTCTCTTAAGCGATAGCGCAAAAAAGATCACGTTACTACAGTTGGTTACCCACACTTCGGGCTTACCTCGCCAGATGATGGATATGCAGATGCTGGGGCTTTTTGCCGAGTATCTATTTACCGGGAATAACTTCTATACGCTATTGGATGACGATCGGGTATTGGATTATTTGGCTGACTTTACGGTACCGGCGAATCCAGAGCCGACTTATTCGAATCTTGGCTATGCCATTCTGGGGTATGTCCTACAGCTAAAAACTGGGGAGTCCATTGATCGGTTGGTTAATGAAACTATCATCGAACCTCTCAGACTGGAAAACACCAGTTTTACCCCACAAAAATTAACGCGTTTTCCCTACCGAGCGATTGGTCACGCTGGCGATCAGCCCAAATTTATTATGCGCGGTAAGCCGATACCTGACTGGCACTTTTCTTCCAATATGGTAGGCGCTGCCAGTTTGTACACCAGTGCCAATGACCTGTTGAAATTTGCCCGTGCACATATTTATCCGACGGGTTATTACGCGCTGGACGAAGCTATAAACGATTCAATGAAGACCTATTACAACCGCACCAAACAGGCTGCCAATATTGCCTGGATTACCGATGAGGTCGGCACGCAGCATATTACCTATCAGGTGGGATATATTGGCGGTTATTCAAGTTATATCGGGTTAGATCGCCAGAATCGTATTGCCGTGGTTGTTCTGCAAAACAGCTTCAATTGGGATAATAACCTCGGCCATACGCTTATCTCGCGTATTAGTCAGGCAATGCATTATCAGGGCGTGTGTAAGATTTAAAACATCGGTTTTCTACATAAGTTCCGACCCGCACGTCTCCAGAAACGCAGCAAACATCGTGACTGGAGCGTGAAGGGCGTTTTGCAAGCAAACGCTTATGTCATATACGACTTAAGGTTATTTCAAAACCTGCGGATTCACGCAGTTTTCTTTTACCTGACCGCTCAGGGCGGCAATCAGGTTGTCAACGGCGCAGGCGGCCATCCCGTAACGGGTTTCGTGCGTGGCAGAACCGATATGCGGCAGAGCCACCACGTTAGGTAAATCCAGCAGCGGAGAATCGACGGGCAGCGGCTCTTTGACAAAAACATCCAGACCTGCGGCCTGAATTGTCCCTTTCACCAAGGCTTCCGTCAGTGCTTCTTCATCCACAACGGCACCACGACCGATATTAATCAAAATGGCGCTGGGTTTCATTTTTGCCAGCTGTTCGCGGCCAATGAGATGGTGAGTTTCTGCCGTGAGCGGCAGCGTGATACAGAGGAAATCAGATTCGGCCAATAGCGTATCGAGATCGCAGTGGCGGGCATTAAAACGCTGTTCCGCTTCGGCGTGATGGCGGCGTGCGTTGTACAGAACCGGCATGCTGAAGCCAAAGTGGGCACGTTGTGCGACGGCCAGACCAATGCGGCCCATCCCCAGAATACCGATGGTTTTATGGTGAACGTCGGTGCCAAACCAGTCGCTGCCGACTCCTTCTTTCCATTCGCCTGCTTTGACACGCTCGGCCACTTCCACGACCCGGCGCGCGCTGGCGAGCATCAGTGCCAGCACCGTATCCGCCACCGTTTCCGTCAGCACGGTTGGGGTGTGCATGAGAATCACCCCTTTTTCATTCAACGCGTCGACGTTAAAGGTGTCATAACCGACTGAAATGGTGGAAGCCGCGCGTAAACGCGGTGCGTGTTGCAGGAAGTCTTTATCGACTTTTCCACCGGAACCAATGATGCCTTCGGCCGTTGCCAGAGCGGGGTGGTCGAGGGAGGGAAAGGCGTCAAGTTCAGTGACGGTGAAGTGTTGGTCTAAACGAGCGCGCAGGTCGTCAGCAATTTTTTTATACAGGATAACGCTAGGTTTCATCACAAACTCCAGCAGATTAAGGAAGTTAACGTAGAAATAGCTCATCGAATAATCGCGTAGCTGGCGAGAGACTGCAAGCGATACCGCCCCCGCATCTGCCCAAGGTTAACCGTGATTAATGGGGGATTTGCACGATTGGGATGATGAGCGATCGCAGACAGACGCGCCACCGCCGCATGTGGGGTGCTCTGCGAGCGGCGCGAGGTCTCTTTATTGCTATTTGATTAATATATTTCCTTTGTGATTGTTATCACTCATTTTCGAGTAAAGCATTACCGTGAAAAACCGATAACCCTATCTACGGGGATGTTTTAGACATGGTTTTTTAATGGGGGCGGAAATGCATTTTTTTACCAGGATTATGAGTAACCTCAAGGTTTCTCATAAGCTGTATGGCGGTTTCGGGATTGTCCTGTTGTTGGTCATGATCGCGTCTGGCGTTGGCGCTGTACGATTTTTTATCATCCACGATTTGTATGTTAAAACGACAATTTTGAATGAAATGAATCACTATCTCGATCAGTCAAAAATGGCGAGGGTAAAATATTCATTCACTTTTGCGGATGACAATATCAAGAATCTCAATACCTACATTAGCCAGGCAAGCCAGCAAAAAGAAAAAGCGAAAGCACTCACGTGGGAAGCAGAATATCTCTCTGATTTTAATAAACTTGATCAAGATTTCGCAGATTATGATACCGATCTGAATACCATGAAAACGGCCGCAAATGCGGTGGTCGAGACGGCAAAGAAAATCAGCCAGATGAATGCCTCCGATGCGTTAACCGCATTTATGACCCATCTCTCGGTTGGCGCGGATGAAACTGCGTTGTCTATGCAGAAGGAAGCCCTCTCACTGCTGTTCCTAAAACTGGTCAACAGCACCTACACCTTACAAAGAGAGAATAGTGAAGCGGCATTTAACGCGCAGAAGCAGGTCTATGCCGAGTCTAAGGCATCCTACGATGCGCTGGCATCGTCGGTTAGCGGCGATCGCCGCCGCGTAGTGGATTCATTTTGGCAAGCATTTGAAAATTATCATCAAACGGCAGAGCAGTATTACGCGCAGTTGGGGCAGTTAAAAACCACAGATGTTAAATTCCGGGCAACCGGAGACAGAATGACGAGCGATATCGGCAGTATTCTGCAAAAGCTCGGCGCGAAGAATGATGACATTATCAATAGCTCCGTGCTGCAAACGCTGATTTTAGGGGCGATTGCCATCGTATTCGGTTTATTGATCGCATGGTCTGTCACTCGACAAATTACCCGACCCATTATCACCAACCTGAAACTGGCGGAACGGATTGCGGGTGGCGATCTTTCAGCGAATGTCACGGTGGAACGGCATGATGAGCTGGGGCAATTAACGACGGCCATGATGGTGATGACGGAGAAATTACGTCATTTAATGACTGATATTCGTCAGAGCGTGTACAGCGTTGAGAGCGCTTCTTCTGACATCGCATCGGGCAATAATGATTTGTCATCGCGTACCGAGCAGCAATCAGCGGCGATTGTAGAAACGGCAGCCAGCATGGAAGAGTTAACGGCTACCGTGAAGAACAACGCCGATAATGCCCGACATGCTAGCCAGATTGCCGGAGAAGCCTCAACCAATGCCAACCGCGGCGGGGATATTATTAACCGCGTGATTAATACCATGAGTGATATTTCAGGGAGCTCGAAGAAGATCTCTGATATCACGACGGTGATTAATAGCATTGCTTTCCAAACCAATATTCTGGCGTTGAACGCCGCGGTGGAAGCGGCCCGAGCCGGTGAACAAGGGCGAGGCTTCGCGGTAGTCGCCAGTGAAGTTCGTAGCCTTGCTCAGCGCAGTTCACAGGCGGCAAAAGAGATCGAAAGCCTTATTTCAGAATCGGTTTCGCGCGTGGATACGGGAACTGAGCTGGTTTCTCAGGCGGGAACGACGATGGATGACATTGTGGCTTCCGTGAGCCGCGTGAATGACATCATGGGAGAAATTTCCTCCGCATCGGATGAGCAGAGCCGTGGTATTGCACAAATCGGCAGCGCGGTGGCCGAAATGGATACCACTATTCAGCAGAATGCCTCTATGGTGAGCGAATCCTCTGCCGCGGCGAATTCATTGCAGGAACAGGCCTCGAAGCTGGCAAAACTGATGTCGGTTTTCCGCATCTCTGATTCAGATGTTGCCGGTCTGCCAAGACTGCAAGGATCGAACACCGGCAACCGGAATTCGGGCAACAAGGCAGCGCCTCGCCTGCCGACGCTCGCGTCGCGGGATAACGGGAACGATAACTGGACAACGTTCTGATATCCCGTTGAGTTGATGACTCAGAGATGATCGATTGAACCGGAGGGAGTGGCATTGGCTGCTCCCTCGTTCGCCCACTGCATGATCAGTGCGGTGGCCTGTGTATCCTGATTGACGTTTTCCTCCACGATGACAAATCCCTGCTTATGGTAGAACCGACAGGCGCGCGTATTCTGCTGATACACTTCCAGACTGAGTAAGGGAAACTGCGCCTGAACATGCTGGATCAGCGCGGTACCAATCTGCTTTCCATAATAGGCTTGTTCCACAAACAGCGCGCCGATGAACCGTGCCTCCAGCACGCTGATAAAGCCGATGAGGCTCCCTTGCTCCTCATAAACCCAGGTTTGCGACTGGGGAATATAGATTTCACGTACCGCGCTGGCACTTTCTCGCCCGTTATCTTCATGAATAAACCTTCACGAATAAACGGATGCGCCAGCGTGGTGCTCTTTAGCCAAAGCTGCATCAGCGGGGCAAGATCGGGGTCGCGGTAAGGTCGAATCATGAAGTGCTTTCCTGATGACAAAAGCACTCAGTCACATGGTCATTAACCAATCCACCTGCCTGCATGAAGGCATAACAGATGGTTGAGCCGATAAATTTGAAGCCGCGTTTCTTCAGGGCCTTGGACATGGCATCTGAAACGTCGGTTTTAGCGGGTACTTCTGCGAGCGAAGCGGGTTGATTGAGACGCGGTTGGTGTTCGACGAAAGACCAAATGAAGTGCGAGAAGCTCTCTCCCTGACTTTCCATCGCCACCCACGCTTTTGCATTGGTGATAATCGCCTCGATTTTTCCGCGATGGCGGATAATGCTGCTGTCCTGCACCAGCCGATCCACGTCATCCTGCGTCATCTGTGCCACTTGCTCAGGGTTGAACTGGTGGAAGCAACGGCGATAGTGTTCGCGTTTTTTCAGGACGGTAATCCAGGAAAGACCCGCTTGCTGACCCTCCAGACACAGTAACTCAAACAGCTTCTGGCTATCGGTGCAGGGTTTCCCCCACTCGTTATCGTGGTAATCCTGATATAAGGTGTCTTGTGTAACCCAGCCGCAGCGTTGCATACCTTTCTCCTGATTAGGGTGAGCCGTTCATTGTAAGGCGGTCTGTCGCAAGTAGGATTCGATCATGGCACTTATGTTGCTGTATATGCAACCAGTGTTTTGCGGGCGTGCTCGCAGATATGAAAGGTCGTTTGCGGATGGGGCAGAAAGTCGTCGTGGAATCATGAATAATGTTTTGCCAACAGCTCAGGGTTATCTATTTATTCGCTCACGGCTGTTTAATCGATCATAAGAAAAGCATAGACAGAGACAGGGGTACAGGGAATGGCAGTAGAGTGGGTAGCGGCCTATCTGGCATTAGGCGCGGTCGTCGGTTTTATGGCGGGGTTATTGGGCATTGGCGGTGGCGGCATTATGGTGCCAGTGCTAACGGCGCTGTTTGCTGCACAGGGCGTGGAGAATACGCATCTGGTGCATCTGGCGTTGGGAACGTCAATGGCGGCCATCGTCGTCACGGCAATTTCCAGCCTGCGTACCCATCATCAACATCAGGCGGTGCTGTGGCCTGTGGTGATGCGGATTACGCCTGCCATCCTGATCGGGACATTCGCGGCCACCTGGCTGGCGACGCTGTTACCGACGCGGGCGCTGGCGATCTTTTTCTCCTGCTTTATGGCCTACGTTGCGCTGCAAATGGTGCTGAATATCAAGCCAAAGCCGCAGCGCCAGTTGCCCGGTACGGCAGGCATTTCGCTGGCGGGATTGGTGATTGGCAGCATTTCGGCGCTCGTGGCTATCGGCGGCGGGTCGCTCACTGTGCCGTTCCTGACGTGGTGTAACGTCCGTATTCAGCAGGCGATTGGCACATCGGCGGCTGTGGGGTTACCCATTGCCCTTGCCGGCGCGCTGGGATACATGATCAACGGCTGGTCGACGACGGGATTACCTGACTACAGCGTCGGCTATGTGTCTCTGCCCGCTGTTATCCTGATTTCTGCCGTCAGCTTCTTCACAGCGCCCGTTGGTGCTCGTCTGGCGCACCGTCTGCCTGTGGCGACGCTGAAAAAGGCCTTTGCCGCGCTGTTGTTGCTGCTGAGCCTGAAGATGTTGCAGACCGTTTTTTCAGGCTGATCCTGAAATTTGAAAGATGATGACGGGGGATTTGCACTTGTTGCCGCATTCTGGCTGTATATCTTGCGGTCAGAGGGTATACTGGCGCATTCCTTATAAATCCACTTGTATCGCGCGCGAATCCAACATGCAAAAGTTTGATACCAAGACCTTCCAGGGCCTGATCCTGACGTTACAGGATTATTGGGCTCGCCAGGGCTGCACCATTGTTCAACCATTGGACATGGAAGTCGGCGCAGGCACTTCACACCCTATGACCTGCCTGCGGGCACTGGGACCGGAGCCGATGGCTGCCGCCTATGTGCAGCCTTCTCGTCGTCCGACCGATGGACGCTACGGTGAAAACCCGAACCGCTTACAGCACTATTACCAGTTTCAGGTCGTCATTAAGCCATCACCGGAAAACATTCAGGAGCTGTATCTCGGTTCTCTGAAAGAGCTGGGCATGGATCCGACCATTCACGATATCCGCTTCGTGGAAGACAACTGGGAAAACCCAACGCTGGGCGCATGGGGCCTGGGCTGGGAAGTCTGGCTGAACGGTATGGAAGTCACGCAGTTTACCTACTTCCAGCAGGTTGGCGGTTTGGAATGTAAACCGGTGACGGGCGAGATCACCTACGGTCTGGAACGTCTGGCGATGTACATTCAGGGCGTTGATAGCGTTTACGATCTGGTCTGGAGCGATGGCCCGTTAGGGAAAACCACCTACGGCGACGTGTTCCATCAAAACGAAGTCGAGCAATCGACCTACAACTTTGAACACGCTGATGTCGATTTCCTGTTCAGCTGCTTCGAGCAATATGAGAAAGAAGCGCAGCACCTGCTGGCGCTGGAAAAACCGCTGCCTTTACCGGCTTACGAACGCATTCTGAAAGCGGCGCACAGCTTTAACCTGTTGGATGCGCGTAAAGCGATCTCGGTTACCGAACGCCAGCGCTACATTCTGCGTATTCGTACCCTGACCAAAGCGGTTGCGGAAGCCTATTATGCCTCGCGTGAGGCGCTGGGTTTCCCGATGTGTAATAAGAAAGAGAGCTAAGAGGCAGCGATGACTGACAAGACTTTTCTGGTGGAAATTGGCACGGAAGAGCTGCCGCCGAAGGCTCTCCGTAATCTGGCAGAATCCTTTGCCGCGAATTTCACGGCGGAGCTGGATGCCGCCAATCTGGCACACGGTGACGTAAGCTGGTTTGCCGCGCCGCGCCGTCTGGCGCTGAAAGTGGCACGCTTAAGCGCTTCTCAGCCCGATCGTGAAGTAGAAAAACGCGGTCCGGCGATTTCACAAGCGTTTGATGCTGAAGGCAAACCGACCAAAGCTGCAGAAGGCTGGGCGCGTGGCTGTGGTATCACCGTTGAGCAAGCTGAACGTTTGACGACCGACAAAGGCGAGTGGCTGCTGTATCGCGCTCACGCGAAAGGCGAACAGGCACAGGCGCTGCTGGCTGGCATGGTAAGCACCGCATTATCGAAGCTGCCGATTCCAAAATTGATGCGCTGGAGCGACAAAGAAACGCAGTTTGTGCGTCCGGTGCACACGGTAACCATGCTGCTGGGTGAAGAACTGATCCCCGGTCAGGTATTGGGTATCGATTCCGCTCGTACTATTCGCGGCCACCGCTTTATGGGTGAAGCTGAATTTACGATCGATAACGCCGAACAGTATCCGCAGATTCTGCTGGAGCGCGGTAAAGTCGTCGCCGACTACGATGCGCGTAAAGCGAAAATCAAAGCTGATGCAGAAGAGGCCGCACGCAAGATTGGCGGCAACGCCGATCTGAGCGACAGCCTGCTGGAAGAAGTCACCTCGCTGGTGGAATGGCCAGTGGTGCTGACCGCGAAATTTGAAGAAAAATTCCTCGCTGTGCCGTCCGAAGCGCTGGTTTACACCATGAAAGGTGACCAGAAATATTTCCCGGTTTACGACAACAGCGGCAATCTGCTACCAAACTTCATCTTTGTTGCCAATATCGAATCCAAAGATCCGCAGCAGATTATTTCCGGTAACGAAAAAGTGGTGCGCCCGCGTCTGGCTGACGCCGAATTCTTCTTCAATACCGACCGTAAGAAGCGTTTGGAAGATCACCTGCCGCGTCTGGAAACCGTCTTGTTCCAGCAGCAGTTAGGTTCATTGCGCGACAAAACTGACCGTATTCAGGCGCTGGCTGGCTGGGTTGCTGGTCAGATTGGTGCTGATGTGAATCACGCGACGCGTGCGGGTCTGCTGTCCAAGTGTGACCTGATGACCAACATGGTGTTCGAATTTACCGACACGCAGGGCGTGATGGGGATGCACTATGCGCGTCATGATGGCGAAGCGGAAGATGTTGCTGTTGCGTTGAATGAGCAGTATCAGCCGCGCTTTGCGGGTGACGAGTTGCCGTCTTCTGCGGTGGCCTGTGCGCTGGCGATTGCCGACAAAATGGATTCGCTGGCAGGGATTTTTGGCATCGGCCAACACCCGAAAGGCGACAAAGACCCGTTTGCGTTGCGTCGTGCCGCCCTCGGTGTGCTGCGCATCATCGTCGAAAAACGTCTGCCGCTGGATTTGCAGACGCTGACCGAAGAAGCGGTGCGTTTGTATGGCGATAAGCTGTCTAATGCCAAGGTTGTGGATGACGTGATTGAGTTCATGCTCGGTCGCTTCCGTGCCTGGTATCAGGAAGAAGGTCACAGCGTGGATACCATTCAGGCGGTATTGGCGCGTCGTCCAACTCGTCCGGCAGATTTCGATGCTCGCGTGAAAGCCGTCAGCCACTTCCGTTCGCTGGATGCCGCCGCGGCGCTGGCAGCGGCTAACAAGCGCGTTTCCAACATTTTGGCGAAGTCTACCGATACGCTGAACGAGAGCGTCAACGCTGCCGTATTGAAAGACGCGGCGGAAATTACGCTGGCCACGCACCTTGTCGTGCTGCGCGACAAACTGACGCCGCTGTTCGCTGAAGGTCGCTATCAGGAAGCGCTGGTTGAGCTGGCCTCACTGCGTGAGCCTGTTGATGCGTTCTTCGATCAGGTGATGGTCATGGCGGAAGATGAGCAGGTTCGAGTGAACCGCCTGACGCTGCTGAGCCAACTGCGCGAACTGTTCTTGCAGGTTGCAGATATTTCCGTCCTGCAATAACGGTGATAGCGTAATCTTTCCCCGGTCTGAAAAGCGAGTCCGGGGAAAGATCGTTTAACTTGCAGCGAAGGCCATATCATTTTTTATTTGAATAAATGATATTAGCTGTGGGGTGTTTTTCATATGCCCGTGATTGTTCTGATTTGAATGGCATTCAATACAAAGTGCCTGTAGATTGTTTTTATTATTATTATTCTTTTGTCCATCACGGTGGTGGACGTGTAGAAATTTATTTAAATCTCTACGTTCAAGGTTTATATCGCACATTTCACATCGCCACTTAACTGACTCTCGGTATTGTTTTGATATTATATTAAAATCCTTAGAGTAATCATTAATTGGAGCGGTAATGTCATTATGCTCGGCATGATACGTTGTTGCTGAGTTTGGATAAACGCTAAAAAACTCCTTCAGGTCAAAGGTGGAGTAAATATTCTCTCTATCCCGGTATTTTTTGGAGTAGTTTTTCCAATTTAATTCATCAAGACAGCATTTGCAGACGTTTAGTTTTTCTTCTCTGGTAACCCATTCTGTTTTATCAATGTTACGTGATTTTATGATAAAAAGCCCATCGCTGCGAGTGGCAACAACGTATCGTCCGCTTTTATTATTTCCCCACATTTCCTTGAGTTTTCTACAGTTTGCCAGATGATATTTTGGTAATGTCGTTGTCGTTTTTCCACTATAGGATGAAATGTCTCTTATATGAAGAATAACACGATTACCTGCATAAGTAATCGTGTTGTTATTTTCAATTTTAATATCTCGTATATCAACATCTTTTCCTGTTGTTGACAGTATTTCATTCAAATTAAGGGCGTCCATTTTTATATCGGTAATTGGTGGTATAATTTCTGCTTTCATCTCCCTACGTAGGTTATTAAATAGCGCCCACTCCAAGAAATTAGGTAACTGAGATACAGAAAAAGAGTCCATTATGATTTTTTCCCTTTTTCGACAATATTAGCTACCTGGCGTTCAACATTAGTGCGGACGCGGAATTCCACACGTTGAGAACGTGCACTGTCTTCCACTTGAGTGGAAGATGTAATTATTTTACCCTCTACATCAATAGGCTTTGCTGAAGAAAATCCAATAGCTCGAACATGGTTTTTAAACCAAATTAAGGTACTTTTAGAGTCTGAAACTGCAGGCATATTCATAATATATGATAGAGTTGTTCGAGTTCTTGACTGAGACAGTTCCATGTTATGGAAATAAGCGTCGTTTTCACTTACGCCTGTTCTCCACATCGTTGATGTATGTCCCTCAATACGTATCTCCTCGATGTTATCGATATATTTTTTATCAGTCATAATGCCAAGATAGCGAGGAATAAAATCATCTAAGATACTTTTAAATTCCGGCTTTAGCTCAGAGGAGCTGGTCGTGAATAAAATATTTGGTTCCTGGAACCGTACTGTTAGATCTTCGTCGATTGTTGCGTGCCAACGTTTTAGATCGTCCTTGAATTCGTGTTGTAAAGCTTGACCAAGCCCCTGTAGGGTATCCTTATATACTGATGGAATTTTAATCATCTCTTGTACTTTTATCATATAGACAACGGAGATAAGTAAAAATATCATCATCAGGGAGGTCATTAAATCACTTAGGCTGATCCAAAAATCCTCTTTATCTGCTTTTGGGCGAGCTAATAATGGGTTATTCATTTGTTATCTCCTAAGACTCTCTGATAGACGCACCACATCTCTTAGCCTTTCTGTCAGAGGCTCATAATCATTTACAAATTTTGAGGATAGCGATCCTAATTGTTGTCCGAGGCCATCGAGAGATTTCTTCAACGCAGCAGCTAAAGCTGCATCCAATGTTTGAACCTGTTGTTCTGTTTTTTTATTTAGTTCAACAATATTATTTGTGACATCTTCATTATGTCGCTGCATATATTTAGTGAGATCTTGAGAAAGGCGTGTTATCTGTTCTTGTAGCTCTGTTCCTGTTTGCTGAACAGATTTTTGCATTTCCTGATTTTGATTTTTTATCGCATCGGACATAGCTTTCGAGCTGCCTATCATCTGGTTGCTAAAGTCTGACGCTGAGGATTCCAATGTTTTCGTTACCGAATGGAGGCTATGTTCTGTTTTTCTATTCAGTTCGACAATGTTATTTGTGACATCTTCATTGTGTTGTTGCATATATTTAGTGAGATCTTGAGAAAGGCGTGTTGTCTGTTCTTGTAGCTCTTTGCCTGTTTGCTGAACAGATTTTTGCATTTCCTGATTTTGATTCTTTATCGCATCGGACATAGCTTTCGAGCTGCCTATCATCTGGTTGCTAAAGTCTGCTGCTGAGGATTCCAATTTTTGCGTTACAGTATAAATACTATTTCCAATGACTGTGGCAGAGGCTGTAGCCCCATTTCTCACATCCTCTATAATAGACATGATTCCTTTTTCTATTTCAGGGATACCTGTTTTTGATGATTCAATTAATTCTGCCAATTGCTTTAGATTCTCTTCTATACCTTTTTCTAAACTGGAGGCTGTACCAATTGTTTGATGAATATCTTTTGCAACTTGAGTAAACGATTCGGATTGTGTCATTATTTCGGTAAAGGATTGGACCGCTTGCTGCATATTCTTAGTTGTTTGAGTTTGTTGCTCAATCATCTCTCGCATTTGCAGACTGTATTGTTGTTGCCATTCATTTATTTTACCGACAGCTTCATTTAACTGTTTGAAGTTGTCACCAAATTGCTCACCAATTTTTTCATTAAAGTCATGAATAACTTCTTTTAATGCTTCAATTAATGCTTTTGAGTTATTTTCAGTTTGGTTTTTTGCAAATTCAGTAAATGCAGTATGGATATTGGTTAGTTTATCGTTTTGATCGCCGCGCATTAATTTTAATTGTGTGAGTAAAGAAGCGTCTTCGTTTCCTGCTATAGCATAATGCAATCGTCCAATTGACTCTGTAGAAAACTGTAGGTGTTGAACAATATCGTCAATTGTGGAATCAGTTGGTGTTGGTTGGTTGTTTTTTGTTCTTACACCACGGAACGCATAGCGCCATTTTATAATTAATGCGCAAGCGACACCCGCAACAGAGGCCGAAAATGCAGTTTTGATGCCATTAATAAGTGTGGGTAAACTGCTTTCTACATCATTCATATCAAATGACGCCAGACCCTGTGCAATTCCAAAAAAAGTTGCCAGTATCCCTATAGTAATGAGGATCCCTGGTGATTCATGGGCTTTCTTCTCGGTAAAATTCCAGTTGCCATAAATGAAATAGAAAAGGATCATAGCAATAAAAAACCATGTATCAAGGGGTAATATACTAAGCATAGAGTAGTCAAATTGTCCGTTTGTTAAAAATAAGATAAAAATAAAGCTATCGTGCTAAAAGAGTCGCTTTTTATTTAAGGTAGTAAATTGACATTCATTACCTTGTTAATAATTTCGTGTTGAAATCTATTTTTTCATATTATCGAGTAACCTCATCTTTTGGTCGACATTATTATTCGGATGGAAAATGCGAGATGAAACGCAATTTTAATAATATGTGTCTGATTAAACAATAACCATACTAAATTTTATTTCTCTTGAACGTCGAAATTGGCCTTTTTCTGCACAGCCAGCCTGATTCGACTATGCTTATGTCGTAGAAAATCTTGTCATGGAAAATCCGTCGTCAGCGTGTTTTTGTCTGAATAAAGCACGGCTGGCGGGGCAGTAAGCATAACAGGAGTAGGGAATGAGAAGGCTGATGACGTACCGTTCACGCTGGCTATTGCCAGTTCTGGTTATTCTGGCGGCATTGCAGTTGGCTGCCTGTGGTGACAGCGAAGCCGATCAGCGGAAGGCATTCGTTGCATTCCTGCAAAGCGTACAGTCGCAGCAGGATGGGAAATTGCCGACACTGACGGAAGAGCAGAAGAAGAATTTTGGCAATTTCACCAACGACTACGCGATTTTAACCACCTTTTCTCAGCAGTTTAATCAGGCCGTGTCCGGCAGTTTGACGCCGATGCTGGGACAAATTTCCCGTATTCGAGTCCCTAAAGACTATCTGACGCAGCGTGATGATCTTCGCCAATCTATCGGAGCAATGAACCTGTTGAGCCAGCATGTGCAGGCGGCGAAAGTGCAGGCGGACAACGCCCATCGGCTGCTAAAACAGCCCGAAGAAGTGCAAATACCCTATGAGCGGTTGTATGCACGCACGGTAATACAGCCTACCAATGCGCTGTTACCCGCCACTCCGAATGCGATTGCCTTCGCACAGAGCCTGATCCAGATCGGCGATTTCCTTCAGGCTCAGGGCGATCAGGCTGTGTTTAATGGCTCGTCTGTGCAATTCCGTACGCCGCAACAGGTGGCGCAATATAACAGCATGGTGGCAGCGCTACCTCTACAGCAGCAGAATTTAATGAATGCGCTCAGAGGAATAATCGGCGTGAATTATCCCTAACCGCGTCGTGCCCCGACGCTTTAGCGATACGATAGGGCAGAGAGGTATTCTGGATAAGATGCGCGTGGCTGGTGAGAGGGTGAAAATAAATTGTGATTAACATCACATAAATAAAACAAATACAGGTCTATAAAATGTGATGTGAATCACATATAAGATGCAGTATTTGTCTAAAAATCTGTTTAGTTTTTCATTTTTAACGGTTTTTTGTGAAGTAAATCACCTATTTGTATCGTTGATGTAGGGTGGTTGTGTGATTTTTGTCACGTTACCGCCATGGAGTTGCGGTATGAAAACAGCGTGTTAGAGTCCGCGCTGCATACAGTAATAATGACGGAAGTCTTCTTGTGGTAATCGGTGTTTTTATTGCCACGCCGTCTCACGATAATTACCACGCGCTCTTATTGTCAGCGCGTTTCAATAGGGGTGTGTTTTTATGCTTTCACCAGATATTAAGATCAAGGTGCAAAACTTTGGTCGCTTCCTCAGTAATATGGTGATGCCCAACATTGGCGCATTTATCGCCTGGGGTATTATTACCGCGCTGTTTATCCCTACTGGCTGGTTCCCCAATGAAACATTGGCGAAACTCGTCGGTCCGATGATTACCTATTTGCTGCCATTGCTGATTGGTTATACCGGCGGACGTCTGGTATTCGGTGAGCGTGGCGGTGTGGTCGGTGCTATTACGACGATGGGTGTGATCGTCGGGACCGATATCCCGATGTTCCTCGGCGCCATGATTGTGGGCCCGTTGGGCGGCTGGGCGATCAAACGTTTTGACCGCATGGTCGACGGTAAAATCAAGAGCGGCTTTGAAATGCTGGTCAACAACTTCTCTGCCGGTATTATCGGTATGTTGTTGGCAATCCTGTCGTTTTTGGCAATTGGTCCGCTGGTTGAAGTCTTCTCTCAGGTGCTGGCTTCCGGCGTTAACCTGATGGTACAGAACAACCTGCTGCCGTTTACGTCTATCTTCGTTGAACCGGCGAAAATTCTGTTCCTGAACAACGCCATTAACCACGGTATCTTCTCACCGCTGGGCATTCAGCAGGCGACGGAAACCGGCAAATCTATTTTCTTCCTGATCGAAGCGAACCCAGGCCCGGGTATGGGCGTGCTGATGGCGTACATGTTCTTCGGTCGTGGTAACGCGAAAGAGTCAGCACCAGGTGCGGCGATTATCCACTTCCTGGGCGGGATTCACGAAATCTACTTCCCTTATGTGCTGATGAATCCGCGTCTGATTATTGCGGTGATTCTGGGCGGGATGACCGGCGTGTTTACGCTGAGCGTGCTGGGCGGCGGCTTGGTTTCTCCTGCGTCTCCGGGCTCCATTCTGGCGGTGCTGGCAATGACGCCAAAAGGCGCTTACTTCGCTAACCTCGCAGCCATTGCAGCAGCTTTCGCGGTGTCCTTCATCGTGTCGGCAATTCTGTTGAAAAGCACCAAGCAAAAAGAAGAAGACCTGAGCGACGCAACGCGCCGCATGCAGGAAATGAAAGCGTCTTCTAAAGGCACGGCGACTAACGCTGGTGTCAGCGGTGATATGAGCACCGTTCGTAAAATCATCGTAGCGTGTGACGCCGGTATGGGCTCTAGCGCGATGGGTGCTGGTGTGCTGCGCAAGAAAGTTCAGGATGCCGGGCTGACCAACATTTCGGTGACTAACAGCGCGATCAATAGTCTGCCGGACGATGTCGATCTGGTGATTACGCACCGCGACCTGACCGAGCGTGCGATGCGTCATGCGCCGCAGGCACAGCACATTTCGCTGACCAACTTCCTTGATAGCGGTCTGTATAGCGATCTGGTAGCGCGTCTTAACGCAGCACAGGGTGCCGTGAAGTCTGAACCCGTCGCGACGCCAGCGCCTGCTGTAGCCGACGCACAGACTAACCTGTTCCAACTGGGTGCAGGCAATGTGTTCCTGAATCAGCATGCGACAGACAAAGAGCAGGCAATCCGTTTCGCTGGTGAGCAACTGGTGAAAGGCGGCTATGTCGAGCCTGCGTATGTTGAAGCGATGCTGGAACGTGAAAAGCTGACCTCTACCTATCTGGGCGAGTCGATTGCTGTGCCGCACGGCACGATTGAAGCGAAAGACCGCGTGCTGAAAACGGGTGTTGTTTTCTGCCAATATCCTGAAGGCGTTCGCTTTGGCGATGAAGAAGATGAAGTTGCGCGTCTGGTTATCGGTATTGCCGCTCGCAACAACGAACATATTCAGGTCATCACCAGTCTGACCAACGCGCTGGATGATGATGCCGTCATTGAACGTCTGGCACAGACCCAGGATGTTCAGGAAGTACTCGACTTACTCTCCGGTAAAAAGAGTGCCTAATTGATGTGGCTAGGGCCGCCTGCGGGCGGCCTCTTTTTATGTTTTTTTAAGGTTATTTCTCATGAAAGCATTACATTTTGGCGCGGGTAATATTGGCCGTGGGTTTATTGGGAAATTGTTGGCCGATGCCAACGTCGAACTGACATTCGCTGACGTCAATCAGCCGCTGTTGGATGCCCTGAACAGCCGTACAAGCTATACGGTGCGGATTGTCGGCGATAACACGCAGGTTGATACCGTTAGCAACGTTAGTGCTGTTCACAGCGGCAGCCAGGATGCCGTCGCGCTGATTGCCGTGGCCGATTTGGTGACGACCGCTGTGGGGCCGCAGATTCTGGAAAAAATCGCCGGAACTATCGCTCAGGGGCTGGTTAAGCGTCATAACGACGGTAATACCCGGCCGTTGAACATTATTGCCTGTGAAAATATGGTGCGTGGCACCAGCCAGTTAAAACAGCATGTGTTGAAACTGCTGCCGGAAGGCCATCAGGAATGGGTGGTTGAGCATGTGGGATTCGTGGATTCCGCCGTGGATCGCATCGTTCCTCCTTCCGAAGCCGGTAGCGACGATGTGCTGGCGGTGACGGTAGAAACCTTCAGCGAATGGATTGTCGATAAAACCCAGTTCTGCGGTGAGCCGCCAGCGATTCCCGGTATGGAACTGACCGACAACCTAATGGCATTTGTCGAGCGTAAGCTCTTCACGCTGAACACGGGCCATGCGATTACGGCCTACCTCGGCCAGCAGGCGCGTCATCAGACGATTCGCGATGCGATTCTCGACCCGAAAGTCAGAGCCGTGGTCAAAGGCGCAATGGAAGAGAGCGGCGCGGTACTCATCAAACGCTACGGTTTTGATGCGGAGAAGCACGCTGCCTATATCAACAAGATTCTCAGCCGCTTTGAAAACCCGCATCTACACGATGATGTCGAACGCGTTGGCCGTCAGCCGCTGCGCAAGCTGAGTGCAGGCGACCGTTTGATTAAGCCGCTGCTCGGCACGCTGGAATACCATTTGCCGCATGACAACCTGATTACCGGCATTGCTGCCGCGATGCACTATCGCAGTGAACAGGATCCGCAGGCACTGGAACTGGCAGAGTTAATCCGTACTCAGGGGCCGCAGGCGGCGCTGGTGCAGATTTCTGGTCTGGATGCTGACAGCGAGGTTGTCGCGCAAGCAGTGAATGTGTATAACGCCATGCAGTAATCGGCGTGTCTCGTCATCAGGCAGGTGTGGTCTTTTCGACACGGTGTAAGGTATACGGGCGACGTCGGGGATAGGATGTCGCCACACCTGCCGGTAAGCATGCTGCCGAGATAGGGGATGCTGTGGGCGGGGTTAAAGGGTCGAGAAGTGACGATGGAAGAAACACAGGCGTTTGAAAACCGGGTTCTGGAAGCGCTGAACTCAGGGAAGACCGTGCGCGACTTTATGCTCTGCGCCGTCGAATTGCTGGCTGAAGCGGTCAGTATCCTGATGTTGCAGGTGTTCCGTAAAGATGATTATGCGGTGAAATATGCCGTTGAACCCCTGATGACGGGAACGGGTCCACTGGGCGACCTTTCCGTGCGCCTGAAACTGATTTATGGGCTGGGAATGATCAGCCGTAAAGAGTACGAAGATGCGGAACTGTTAATGGCGCTGGGCGAAGAGCTGGCACATGACGATCGGCATTACCGTTTTACCGATGATGAAATTCTGGGGCCTATCGGAGAACTGCACTGCGTTGCGGCGTTGCCTACAGAACCCGCTTTGCCGCCGGGGGCAGACGCCGCCGATCCGCTTCTGGTGAGTATGCAGCGACAGCGTTATCAGCAGATGGTGCGTTCCACGCTGGTGCTCTCCCTGACCACATTGATTGCGCAAATCAGTCTGAAAAAGGCATTTTAATCCCATTCCGCTATATTGCGTCACTGCGTCATGTCAGGCGCTTATACTTGCCATTCTTCAAGCGGCATATGGGTGGCGGCTGGTCTTACTCAACTCAGCCACTTACCCGAGTAAGTTCCGGGGGGGAGTGCAGTTCCCGCCTTCACGCAACTCGAATTATTTAGCGTATAGTGTATGCTGTGCCCCGCATTATTCTCCCGTTATATAGGTTATCTTTTATGAAAGAGCAGGAAAAAGCAGAGATCAAGCGCCTTAGCGACCAACTGGATAAGCTGACGCGTAAGCAGACCACGCTGCTGGAACAAGGTGATGCTGAAGCAATCGCCCTCAATCTGGAGGCCTGCGAGAAGCTAACGGCTGAAATCGAGCGCCTGCGTAACGTGAGAGAACAGAAGCTCAGCAAAGAAGCACAGAAACTGGCGAACCTGCCTTTCAAACGTGCGATCACTAAAAAAGAGCAAGCCGATATGGGGACGTTGAAGAAAAGCGTTCGCGGTTTGGTGGTGGTGCACCCGATGACGGCACTGGGGCGCGAGATGGGTTTAAAAGAGATGACAGGCTTCGCGCCGAAACCGTTCTAAGGTTTCTTCTCTGCGCAGACCGATGCTGGTGATAGATTCGTTGATGAAGCCCCTGTTTAACAGGGGCTTTGTCGTTTTTGGTACGTTGCTGTTGATATTAGCGCGGTGCGTGTAGACGATGCGTTTGGTCGGCAAACGCGATACCCGCTGGGGTGTCATCATGCTGTGCGTTTGCCAGACGGAAGACGGAAACCGCCTGCTTCAGCAGTCTTGCCTGCTCTTCCAGCGAGTCGGCAGCGGCAGAGGATTGCTCAACCAGCGCGGCGTTCTGCTGCGTGGTGCTGTCCATCTCAACAATCGCCTGGCTAACCTGGCTAATTCCCCGGCTTTGCTCATCCGATGCGGTAGCAATTTCACCCATGATGTCATGCACCTGCGTGATCGAGGTGACGATATCATTCATTGTTTTACCGGCATTGCCAACCAGCGTCGCTCCGCGTGATACCTGAGTAACCGATTCAGAGATCAGGCCTTCGATCTCCTTCGCGGCCTGAGAACTGCGTTGGGCAAGGCTACGAACTTCGCTGGCGACCACGGCAAATCCACGGCCTTGCTCACCGGCGCGGGCGGCTTCCACCGCGGCATTCAATGCCAGAATGTTGGTCTGGAAGGCGATGCTGTTAATGACGGACGTGATTTCCGCGATACGCTTAGAACTGCTCTCAATCGCCGTCATGGTTTGCACCACGTTATTCACCTGCTCGCCGCCTTGTTTTGCGGTTTGAGATGCGCTGATTGCCAGCTTGTTCGCGTGGTGTGCATTATCCGCGTTTTGCTTAACTGTCGCAGTGAGTTGCTCCATGCTGGCGGCGGTTTGCTCAACGGCAGCGGCCTGCTGCTCGGTACGTGATGACAGGTCGGTGTTGCCCGCGACAATCTCGCTGGATGCGTTAGAAATCTGGCTGACGCCGACGCGAATGTCATCGATCATATTGTGCAGGTTGTCATTCATTTTCGACATCGCACTCATCAACTGACCCAGCTCATCTTTACGTGTCGTGTTGATAGACATGGTGAGATCGCCTGTTGCGATTTTCTCAGCCATATTCAATGTGTTGCCAAGCGGTGTGGTGATCTGACGTGAAATGAACCAGGAAATCAGCAGACCAAGCAGTAGCGTGATCAGCGCGGCGATGCTCATTTGCAGCGTGGCATTGCGAATGTCTTCCTGCGATGCCGCCAGCTGATCGCTGAGCAGGGATTTAACTACGTCGTTTAACTGTCCGGCGACAACCTGCATTTGCCCCGCCTGCGCCATCTCCTCCTCATAGGCCGGCATATAGGCCAGAACCTGCTCTTCATAGGTATTCATGATTGTCATAACCGGTGCCAGCGTTTCACGCTGTTCGGCAGACAGGCTCTGATACAGGAAGGTCAATGACGTTTGTGCTGCGTTGATGGCATCCGTCAGCTTTTCTTCGGATTCTTTATTGGTAGACAGTAATAACCCACGAACGTGGTAGCGGACGGCAATCAGTTTTTGGTTCAGATCAGAAAGCAATAATTGAAGGTTAGCGCTGTTATTGTCCGTCTTTAATTGATCGTTGAGCTGTTCTAGGGGTTTTTCTGTTGTTGAGATATTCCAGCTTTTTCTGACGGCATCCTTTTTTCCCACTGCATTAATATAATTACTTTGTTTTTCCTGATAGCTGGTAATTAATGTGGGGATATTGACTATTTTCTTGGCGTCGCTTTCCGGCCAGTGAAATTCTTTTGCTTTTTCAGCGAGTTTACTAACATTGGCAATGTGTTCAACGTTCTTTTTTATATCATCAGGATTATAGGTGGTGCCATATAATGCGCGGTAATATTTAGCCTGATTAATTTCATCATTGATATCGTTGCTTAAATTAACTTTATCAATACTGTCTTTCAGCGAGCCAATATGCATAATGCCCGCACCAGCAATCACCATGGTCATCAGCAGAATCAGGAAAAAGCCCAATCCTAATTTTTTACCGACTTTTAGATTATCAAAATTCATAGCCATCACATCCCACCACTATATCGTATTGAGCCGAATTCACTATCCTGATGCACACTTGATTAGCGGTGTTAGCATCTCGGATTACCGCTTACCAAGCTTATCCCTGCAAAAAACATGATAAAAACCCGCAGTAGATATCGGCACTTTAGTCTGAAACTTTATGCGTCAGTGAGTGAGGGCGACCAGCGTACATGCGGCTACGCAGTAGGGTGGGGATAATAAAAAACTGGAATAACAGGCTGTTATTCCAGTTTATATTCAAACGCAGAAGAGGCCTGATGGTATCAGGCACTCAGCGGTTTTATTTTTTTGCGCTAGCGAAACGTGCAGCGGCTTCGTCCCAGTTCAACACGTTCCAGAATGCTTTAGCATAAGCTGGACGAAGGTTCTGATATTTCAGGTAGTAAGCGTGCTCCCATACATCCAGACCGACGATTGGGTAGCCAGACGCGCCAGAAACAGCTTCACCCATCAGCGGGCTGTCTTGGTTTGCAGTAGACACTACGGCCAGTTTACCGTCGTCTTTCAGTACCAGCCACGCCCAGCCAGAACCGAAGCGAGTTGCTGCTGCTTGCTCAAATTTCTCTTTAAACGCATCAACGCTGCCGAAATCACGTTCGATGGCGGCTTTCAGATCGCCAGTCAGCGTCGTGCCTACTTTCAGGCCTTTCCAGAACAGGCTGTGGTTAACGTGACCACCTGCGTTGTTACGCAGTGCTGTTCTTTTCTCCGCAGGAACTTTATCCAGTTGAGCGATCAGCTCTTCAGCAGACAATGCAGCCAGTTCAGGCAGAGATTCCAGCGCGGCGTTAGCATTATTGACGTAAGCCTGATGGTGTTTGGAATGGTGAATTTCCATCGTTTCTTTGTCGAAATGCGGTTCCAGTGCGTCATAAGCATAAGGCAGCGATGGCAGTGAATAACTCATGTTTAGCATCTCCATGGTAAAAAAAATGTTACGGCACTGTGTTGTTAGTACCGCGTAAGCAATACCTTCATTATAGTTAATTAAATGATATTGAAAATGATTATTCTCGAATGGATGGCATGAATCAGATTGCTTTACTTCATGATAACAAACGCTTATGTCGTTATTGCACTATGTAAAAACAAATTAATCTATGCCCGTCGCCTGCAAAACTCCGTGACTCTGGTGGTGTCTCTTACGCGCTCAGACGCTGCGGATGCGTGTAGATAGTCGCATGTCCCGGCCGACAAAAACCGACCAGCGTCAGGTTGCAGCGCTGTGCGACCTCTACGGCCAGTGAGGTTGCCGCAGAGACCGCAAACAGGATTTCCACGCCGCACATGGCGGATTTTTGGACCATCTCATAGCTGGCCCGGCTGGAAACCAGCGCCGCACCTTGCTGCCACCCCTGTTTCGCTCGGGTACCCAGCAGTTTATCCAGCGCGACATGGCGGCCGACGTCTTCACTTCCCCCGGACAGCGTGCCGTCTGGCGCGACCCAGCTTGCGGCGTGAGTACAGCCCGTCACCTGACCGATCTTCTGCACTTCTCGTAGTCGTACCAGCGCACTTTCGAGCCTGTTGAGGGAAAAGGTCTGCGTGAAGGGAAGGGGAGAGATTGGCTTGCCGATTTCCGCAAGCTGCTCGACGCCACATACGCCGCAGCCTGTGCGACCATCCATCGCCCGGCGGCGTTCTTTTAGCCCAGCGAAGCGTCGGCTCGACAGCTCAATCTGCACTTCGATGCCGTTACAGGCGGTCTGTACATCAATGCCGTAGATATCAGCTGGTGATTGAATAATGCCTTCAGACAAGGAAAACCCGAGAGCGAACACCTCCAGTTCTTTCGGTGAGGCCATCATAACGACATGCGATATGCCGTTATAAACCAACGCAACGGGCACCTCTTCCGCCAGCCAGTCAGACTGTGGCTGCTGCAGTGAATCGGGATGATAGACTGAATGTTGCGTTGCGCCTTCAAGGGCGGCATCCGCTGGTAAATGAACCCCTTCCACCTGAAATACCTGCATGTTAGTAACCTTGGAAATTAAAAGTATTATTTCACCGCGCCTGAAGGGATGCGACTTTTTCTCGCAAGAAACTGTGCGTCAACTCGAAGAGTTGCCTTCTTCTCTGGCCGAATCCTGTCGCTAACCCCATACCCCGTATAGGCTTAATTTAACTGCTTACTGTTTGCCTCTTTTTTCACTGCGGCATGGCCGCTCACCCGGAAATGAAAAGGAGACTGAAATGGCGCACGATAATCTCGAAGGCCGATCCGCGTCTGGCGAATACGGCTCTCTCAATCTGAAAAAACGCTATGACAATTTTATCGGCGGAGCCTGGGTACCACCTGCATGCTGGTCAGTATTTTGTCAATTTGACGCCAGTAACTGGCCAACCGCTGTGTAAAGTGGCCAGTTCGTCAACGCGAGATATTGACCACGCGCTGGATGCCGCTCACAAGGCAAAAGCGGAATGGGGTGGCCTGTCGGTGCAGGAACGCGCGTTGGTGCTTAACCGAATCGCGGACCGGATGGAGCAAAATCTTGAGCTGCTGGCGCAGGTGGAAACCTGGGATAACGGTAAACCGATACGCGAAACCAGCGGGGCAGATGTGCCGCTGGCGATTGACCACTTCCGCTATTTCGCAGCCTGTATCCGCGCGCAAGAAGGGGGGATTAGCGAAATTGATGGCGATACCGTGGCTTATCATTTTCATGAGCCTCTCGGCGTTGTCGGGCAAATTATTCCCTGGAATTTCCCGCTGCTAATGGCCTGTTGGAAGATGGCACCAGCGCTGGCTGCCGGTAACTGTATTGTACTGAAACCCGCCAAACTGACGCCGATGTCGGTGTTGATTTTGATGGAACTGATTCAGGATCTGCTGCCGCCAGGCGTCATCAATGTTGTTAATGGGTCGGGCAGCGAAATTGGTGAATATCTGGCGACGTCGAAACGCGTTGCGAAAGTGGCATTCACCGGGTCGACCGAGGTGGGCCAGCAGATCATGAGCTATGCGGCGCAGAACGTGACGCCAGTAACGCTGGAGCTGGGTGGCAAATCGCCGAACATCTTCTTTGCCGATGTGATGGATAAGGAAGATAGCTTCTTTGACAAAGTGCTCGAAGGCTTCACGCTGTTTGCCTTCAATCAGGGCGAGGTCTGCACCTGTCCAAGCCGCGCGCTGGTGCAGGAATCTATCTACGATCGCTTTATGGAACGGGCAATCAAGCGCGTTGAGGCTATCCGCATCGGTAACCCGCTGGATAGCAAAACCATGATGGGCGCGCAGGTGTCCGCAGGCCAGCTTGATACCATCCTTAACTACATTGATATCGGTAAGAAAGAGGGTGCACGCGTGCTCACGGGCGGACAGCGCAAGGCGATGCCGGGCGGGCTGGCGGAAGGATACTATCTGGAGCCGACGATATTGTTCGGTAAAAATAGTATGCGCGTCTTCCAGGAGGAAATTTTCGGACCGGTGCTGGCGGTCACGACCTTCAAAACGATGGATGACGCACTGGAGATTGCCAACGATACGGAATACGGTCTGGGGGCTGGCGTGTGGAGCCGCAACGGTAACATCGCTTACCGGATGGGGCGCGGTATTCAGGCTGGGCGCGTCTGGACCAACTGTTATCACGCCTATCCGGCGCATGCGGCGTTTGGCGGCTACAAGCAGTCCGGTATCGGGCGTGAAAACCATAAAATGATGCTGGAACACTATCAGCAAACCAAGTGCTTGTTGGTGAGCTACTCTGATAAACCGATGGGGCTGTTCTAGCACCTTACTCTGTAAGATCCTGCGCGCGCTTGCCAGCGGGGTGAGCGCGCATCGTTTAAATTGCCCATATGAATCCGTCCTGCTCACTCAGACTTGCCCGATTGTTGAGCGCTGGTAGTTGATAGTAGCAGGTCGTTGATAATAGATTGTGTCAACGCTCAACAACGGCTACGCTGTTTTGAATAGCGCTTTTCTTTCAAGAGGTTGTGCATGACGGATAAGATCGGCTGGATTGATAACCTGCGGGCGCTGGCCTGCATGATGGTCGTTCTGATTCATAGCACAACGTACTATATTACCGCGGGTGGCACACCGGGCGACGGACACTGGGATGTGGCGAATATCCTGAACTCTGCCTCGCGCGTTTGTGTTCCGCTGTTTTTCATGATTTCGGGCTATTTATTCTTTGGTGAGCGCAGTGCGGGAAAGAAACATTTCCTGCGTATCGGCTTATGTCTGCTTTTCTACAGTACGGTTGCGTTGATCTATATTGCGACGCTCACGCCAATTAATGGCCTGAATTCATTGCATCATGCGCTGCAAAAACCGATCTTTTATCACTTGTGGTTTTTCTACGCCATTATCGTGATTTATCTACTCTCTCCACTTATTACCATCAAGCCGGTATCGGGTAAATATTTAGCCGTCTTGATTATCTTGCTGGCGGTTGTCGCCAACCCCAATACGGGGCGAGTGGAGTTTGAAGGGTTTAAATTACTGCCCGTGAATCTCTATATTTACGGCGATACGTTTTACTACGTGCTGTACGCCGCGCTGGGGCGTGCGCTGGGCATGCTGGAAGTACCAAAGAAAGTCGTGCTAGCCGCTATCCCCTTCTTCGTTGCGTGTGTCGCGTTGATTGCGATGGGAACGAAGCACCACACATTACTGAACGATACGTTCACCCAGACGTTTTACATCTACTGCGGCCCGCTGGTGTTTCTGGCTGCGGTCAGCCTTCTGGTGGTGTTTAAACATTACGCTAGCCAGCAGATTTTACCGGGCTTTGCTACCATTTCGCGCCATTCGCTGGCGATTTACGGCTTCCACGCGTTGATCATTCACTATCTGCGTACGCATGATGTGGTACTGCCATCCCACCCGGTTCTCGACATCTTGTATGTTTTCGCCATCGCGTTGGGGACCAGTCTGCTGCTTTCGATGGCGCTACAGAGAATCGATGTGCGACGCTGGGTGAGTTGACGATTCGTCCGGCGCATCGGAAAACTGTGCTACATCAGCGGACTAAGCTGCTGGTAGAGTGCTTTAAATGTACGTCTCCGCTCGGCATAGTCGGCGTGACGCTGGAGATCCGGTTGATGAACTTGCTCCAGCGGTAGTGGCGGCAGAAGGTCTGCCAGTGACGTATGCGGATGCATGGCGATTTGCGCCAGACGTGCGGCACCCAGCGCAGGGCCGACATCCCCTCCTGTGCGGTACTCCAACGTTTGACCGCTGATATCCGCCAGCATTTGCCGCCAGTAGGCGCTGCGTGCACCGCCGCCAATCAGCGTAATGCTATCGGGTTTTAGCCCCGTCATATGCAGCGCATCCATGCCGTCAGCAAGCGCAAAACCCACACCTTCCAATACCGCTTTTGCCAGTTCCGGGCGTCCGTGCTGATGGGTGAGCCCCCAGAATGCGCCTTTAGCATCGGGATTATTGTGCGGCGTGCGTTCGCCGGAAAGATAAGGCAAGAACCACACTGGCGTTATCGTGTCATCGGCTGGTGTCGAGGCGATTTCCTGCAACAGCGCGGGAACGCTCTCCGCGTGCGTCAGGTGGGCGACCCAGTCGAGGCAGGATGCGGCGCTTAACATCACGGACATCAAGTGCCAGGTATTCGGCAACGCGTGGCAGAAACTGTGGACGGCATGCTGCGGGTTGCTGAGAAAGCCATCGCTGACGGCGAAGTAAACGCCGGATGTGCCGAGAGACAGCATCGCCTGACCGGTTTGATACAGCCCGACGCCAATCGCGCCTGCTGCGTTATCCCCACCACCAGCAATGACGGGGACGGGTTCCATACTCCAACGGCTGGCGATGTCAGCTCGCAGATAGCCGGTAATCTGGCTGCCTTCATACAGCGTGGGCATATGCTTGCGGCTCAGCGCGCAGGCTTCCAGCAGGGTATCGCTCCAGTCTCGTTTGGCAACGTCTAGCCAAAGTGTTCCAGCCGCATCGGACATATCGCTGGCGAATTCTCCCGTCAGACGCCAGCGGAGATAGTCTTTCGGCAGCAGAACTTTATCGATTTGGCGGAAGATCTCGCTTTCGTTTTCTTGCACCCATTTCAGCTTGGGCGCGGTAAAGCCCGGCATCATCAGGTTGCCGGTAATCTGACGCGATGTTGGTACCTGTTGCTCCAGCGTTCGGCATTGAGCCGCGCTGCGTCCGTCATTCCAGAGAATCGCGGGTCGCAGTACGTTCTGGCGAGTATCCAGCAAGGTCGCCCCGTGCATTTGCCCGGTCAACCCCAGCGCTTTCACGGCACGAAGGCTATGTGCTGCCGCCAACCCGTGTAATGCCTGGTCGGTTGCCTGCCACCAGTCTTCAGGTGTTTGCTCCGACCAGAGCGGATGCGGGCGGGAAATGCTCAGCGCGGCGCTATGGCTGGCAACCACCTCGCCTGTTTCATCCAGCAGGATGGCTTTCACACCGGAAGTACCCAGATCAATACCGATATACATAGTGGCTCCTGATAAGCCCCTGCGACAGGGTTTAGTCTGTCGCAGTAGGTGTGGCGTAGTGAGCGTACCGTTTTAGCCAAATAGGTGGCGGTTAACCAGATTTTCCAGCAATTCCTGCTGGCCACTCTGGTGCTGCGGTGCCAGTTGATGACTTTCCGCATACCGGGCAAGCGATTCCAGCGAGGCCTTACCTTGCAGGATTTGCTGACCCAGCTCCCCGTTCCAGCCCGCATAGCGTTTAGCGACCAACTGATTGAGTTTATCATCTTCAATCATTCTGGCGGCAGCCTTGAGCGCCAGTGCCATCGTATCCATCGCACCGATATGCGCATGGAAAAGGTCATAGCGATCGGTGCTCTGGCGGCGAACTTTGGCATCAAAGTTCAGGCCACCCGTTGTGAAGCCACCTGCTTTGAGAATTTCGTACATGATCAGCGCGTTCTCTTCCACGCTGTTAGGGAACTGATCGGTGTCCCAGCCGAGTTGCGGATCGCCGCGGTTCGCATCGACAGATCCGAAAATGCCCAGCGCGACAGCGGTAGCGATTTCATGGTGGAAGGAATGGCCTGCCAGCGTAGCGTGGTTGGCTTCCACGTTGACTTTAATTTCTTTTTCCAGCCCAAACTGTTTCAGGAAGCCATAAACGGTGGCGACATCATAATCGTATTGGTGTTTGGTCGGTTCCTGCGGTTTCGGTTCGATGAGCAACGTGCCCTGAAAACCGATTTTGTGTTTATGCTCGACGACCATCTGCATGAAGCGGCCGATCTGTTCACGTTCCTGACGCAGGTCGGTATTGAGCAGGGTTTCATATCCCTCACGCCCGCCCCACAGCACATAGTTTTCTCCCCCCAGCTTTTTGGTCGCGTTCATGGCCGTGGAACACCTGCGTGGCGGCCCAGGCAAAGACGTCTGGGTCATGATTGGTGGCCGCGCCTGCGCCGTAGCGGGGATGGGTGAAGCAGTTGGCGGTGCCCCACAGCAGCTTCACACCGCTATCCTGTTGTTTTTCCGCCAGTACATCAGTAATGACCGCAAAGTTATGCAGATACTCTTTCAGTGAGTTCCCTTCCGGCGCAACATCGACGTCATGAAAGCAGTAGTAAGGCACGCTGAGCTTTTGAAAAAATTCGAATGCGATATCTGCCTTGCGCTTCGCCAGCTCCAGCGCGTCGCCTGACTGCTGCCACGGCCGGGCAAAAGAGCCGACGCCGAACATATCCGCGCCGTTCCAGCAGAACGTGTGCCAATACGCGACGGCAAAACGCAAGTGGTCCGCCATACGTTTACCGAGTATTTCCTGATCGGGGTTGTAGTGACGAAAGGCGAAGGAATTGTTGCTTTGGCTACCTTCATAACGGACTTTTTCGATCTGTTCAAAATAGGCTTGCATCGTTAACTCCTTAGAAACCACCCAGACGGAAGAGACGGGAATGTGATTAATTTTCGGAGTGGATGAATGTTTCCTCAATTACGTTATTTCACACTGAAATTCAGAGAATTATTAAATGTGCGCTGTGTCGCAAAAATAACGGCGTTTTACTCTGAATGCGCTTCGCAATAGGTAACAAAATAAAAATGTGGCTCGACAATAAAATATGACCCGTATCAAAAAACGGAAATTAAACCAAAAAACATAATTGGAGGATAAAAATCTGTAATTGATGGAGGGATGTTTAGCGACAATACTTTGCTGGCGATTGGAGTCTTAGGCCCTGCATCTTAAATAAAAAAGGTACTCTATGATGAAAGTTAACCATTTTTTACTCTCAGCTTGTGCCGTATTCATTCTTGCTTGTCAGCCCGGATTCGCGAAGGACGTTAAAATAGGTATGGCGATTGATGACTTGCGTCTCGAACGCTGGCAGAAAGATCGCGATCTTTTTGTTGAGCAAGCCAAAAAGCAGGGCGCTGATGTTTTTGTTCAATCAGCAAACGGCAATGAAGCGACGCAAATTTCTCAAATAGAAAACATGATCAATCGCGGTGTCGATGTATTAGTGATTATTCCTTATAACGGTCAGGTACTTGGTAATGTTATTGCGGAAGCAAAACGTGAGGGAATAAAGGTGCTGGCTTACGATCGCATGATTAATAATGCGGACGTGGATTTTTATATTTCATTTGATAATGAGAAGGTTGGAGAACTGCAGGCGAAATATCTCGTCGATAAAGTGCCTGGCGGGAACTATTTCTTAATGGGCGGCTCTCCGGTCGATAATAATGCGAAGCTGTTTCGTCAGGGGCAAATGAAAGTGCTCACGCCGTTGATCGAGAGTGGGAAAATAAAAGTGGTCGGCGATCAGTGGGTTGATGCCTGGCTACCAGAGAACGCGCTGAAAATTATGGAAAATGCGCTAACGGCGAACAGCAATAAGATTGATGCTGTTGTGGCATCGAACGATGCCACGGCGGGCGGGGCGATTCAGGCGCTTGCCGCACAGGGATTGGCAGGGAAAGTGGCGATTTCCGGTCAGGATGCCGATCTGGCTGCAATCAAACGGATTGTGGCAGGCACGCAAACCATGACGGTCTATAAACCGATCAGCAAGCTGGCGAAAGACGCCGCAGATATCGCCGTGGCGCTCGGTTCCGATAAAGCTCCGGAATCCAACGCTAAATTAAACAATGGGTTGAAAGACATACCTTCCTTCTTACTGACCCCGATTCCCGTCGATAAATCCAATATCGATTCCACCGTCATTGCCGATGGCTTCCACAAAAAAGCGGACGTGTATTAACGCACTCCACTGCCAATACTCCAAGTAATTCGAGTTTCAGGATGTAGGAAAGAAGGTTACCGAGCCACGACATAACGTTGTGGCTCGCCACTGTCGCAGGCGAGGCCTGAGACACCTGAATCACGGAGGCCATGATGCCGCATCTGTTGGAAATGAAAAACATCACCAAGGCGTTTGGCGCGGTGAAAGCCGTGGACAACGTTAGCCTGATGCTGGACGCGGGTCAGGTGTTGTCGCTGTGTGGCGAGAATGGCTCAGGGAAATCCACCTTAATGAAGGTGCTGTGTGGCATTTACCCGTATGGCAGCTATGACGGGCAGATCGTGTTCTCTGGTGACGAGCTACGCGCTAACCATATTCGCGATACGGAGCAAAAGGGTATCGCGATCATTCATCAGGAGCTGGCGCTGGTGAAAGAGATGACGGTGCTGGAGAACCTCTTTTTGGGCAACGAGTGGACGCGTTTTGGTGTGATGGATTACGACAATATGTACCTCCGCTGCCAGCGCATGCTGGAGCAGGTCAAGCTGGCCGTCGACCCGAATACCAAAGTGGGTGAGCTTGGATTAGGTCAGCAGCAACTGGTTGAAATCGCCAAGGCGCTGAACAAACAGGTGCGTCTGCTGGTGCTGGATGAGCCAACGGCCTCATTGACCGAGCGGGAAACCGCGATCCTGCTGGAGATCATTCAGGATCTGCGCGATCACGGTATCGCCTGCATCTATATCTCGCACAAGCTCAACGAAGTTAAAGCCATTTCCGATGTGATTTGTGTGATTCGCGATGGGAGGCCGATTGGTACGCGTGCGGCTGCCGAGCTGAGCGAGGACCAGATCATCGCCATGATGGTAGGGCGTGAACTGACGGAACTTTATCCCAATGAACCGCATGTCATTGGAGAAGAAGTGCTGCGCGTAGAACACCTGATCGCCTGGCACCCTGTGAATCGCCACATTCGCCGAGTGGATGATGTTTCATTTGCTCTGCACCGAGGCGAAATTCTCGGCATTGCCGGGTTGGTTGGATCAGGGCGTACGGAGACGGTGCAGTGCCTGTTTGGTGCCTATCACGGTCATTGGCAGGGCGACATCTTTATTGACGGTAAGCCAGTGACCATCAGTAATTGCCAACAGGCAATGGCACAAGGCATTGCGATGGTGCCGGAGGATCGTAAGAAGGACGGCATCGTCCCGGTGATGAGCGTAGCGCAGAACATGACGCTGGCGGCACTCGACCAATTCACAGGATCGTTTTCCATGCTGGATGATGCCCGTGAGCAGGACATCATCCGGCAGTCGCTAGCGAACCTGAAAGTGAAAACCTCCAGCCCGGAGCTGGCGATTGCCCGGTTAAGCGGTGGCAACCAGCAAAAAGCGGTGCTGGCGAAATGTCTGCTGTTGAATCCCCGCATTCTGATTCTCGATGAACCCACGCGCGGTATCGACATCGGTGCTAAATACGAAATTTATAAGCTCATTAATGCGCTGGTAAAACAGCACATTGCCGTCATTGTCATTTCTTCTGAATTGCCCGAAGTGCTGGGGTTGAGCGATCGGGTATTGGTGATGCATCAGGGGCGGATCAAAGCGGATTTGATCAATCGTGATTTAACCCAGGAACAGGTTATGGAAGCTGCATTGAGGAGTGAACATCGTGCTGAAAACATCGCAGTCTGAACAACAACATGTCGCTGGCTCTGCCTCGATGCTGCAACGGTTGAAAAGCATCAATCTTCAGGTCTACGTGATGATTGCGGCCATCATCGCCATCATGCTCTTTTTCACCTACATGACTGACGGGGCGTATCTCAGCGCGCGTAACCTTTCTAACCTGCTGAGGCAAACGGCGATCACTGGCATTCTGGCGGTCGGTATGGTGTTTGTCATTATCTCCGCTGAAATCGATCTGTCGGTCGGTTCGATGATGGGGTTATTGGGCGGTGCGGCGGCGATTTTTGATGTCTGGTTTGGCTGGCCCTTGCCGTTGACTATCGTTGTGACGCTCGCGCTGGGATTATTGCTTGGCGCGTGGAATGGCTGGTGGGTCGCCTACCGGAAAGTCCCTTCGTTTATCGTGACGCTGGCGGGGATGCTGGCTTTTCGCGGCATTCTGATCGGCATCACCAACGGGACAACGGTTTCCCCAACCAGCGAGGCAATGTCGCAGATTGGGCAAAGCTATCTGCCTTCCGGCATCGGTTTTATGTTCGGTGCCATCGGTCTGATGGTGTTTATTGCCTGGCAGTGGCGTCGGCGCAGCAGTCGCGCCCGATTAGGGTTACCGGTAAATCCACCCGCAGGCGATATTGGCCGTCAGACATTTACGGCCCTGGTGGTGCTGGGCGCGATTTATCTGCTGAATGACTATCGCGGTGTGCCAACGCCGGTTCTGGTGCTGACGCTGTTGATGCTGGGCGGTATTTTTCTGGCGACGCGAACCGCATTTGGCCGCCGTATCTATGCCGTGGGCGGGAATATTGATGCTGCCCGCCTATCGGGCGTGAATGTCGAGCGCACCAAAATGGCGGTGTTCGCGATTAACGGCCTGATGGTCGCGGTTGCCGGGCTGATTCTCAGTTCACGGCTGGGGGCAGGCTCACCATCCGCTGGGAACATTGCCGAACTGGATGCGATTGCCGCCTGCGTGATTGGCGGCACCAGTCTGGCGGGCGGCATTGGTAGCGTCGCGGGCGCGGTGATGGGGGCATTTATCATGGCGTCGCTGGATAATGGGATGAGCATGCTGGATGTGCCGACGTTCTGGCAATACGTCGTTAAAGGCGGAATCCTGCTGTTGGCGGTGTGGATGGATACCGCAACAAAGCGGCGTGTGTGACGCGACGTCGAGTCTGCGAAGGAAATACGTGGCGGCTCGCAATAATCAGTAAATTATTTTGGCCTCTTGGGGTGCTGTGCTATTCAAGGAAGAAGACTTTATTCAAGGAACTTGCGATTAATGAGCGCCGACTGCCATGTTTGAAAAACGCTATCGCATCACGCTGCTGTTCAACGCTAACAAAGTGTATGACCGTCAGGTGGTTGAAGGGGTTGGCGAGTATTTACAGGCTTCTCAGTGTGACTGGGACATCTTCATTGAAGAGGATTTCCGGTGCCGCATTGATAACATCAAAGAATGGCTGGGCGACGGCGTGATTGCCGATTTTGACGATGGCGAGATCAAGCGGCTACTACAGGATGTGAATGTTCCGCTGGTGGGTGTGGGCGGTTCTTACCATCAGCCCGAGGATTATCCGCCCGTGCATTATATCGCGACAGATAATTATGCACTGGTGGAAAGCGCGTTTATGCACCTCAAAGAGAAAGGGCTAAATCGCTTTGCTTTTTATGGCCTGCCTGCATCGGGTGGGAAAGGCTGGGCGCAGGAACGGGAGCATGCTTTCCGGCAGCTGGTTGCGGCAGAAAAGTATCAGGGTGTGGTGTATCAGGGAATGGAAACCTCGCCGGATAACTGGCAATACGCGCAAAATCGGCTGGCGGACTGGGTGCAGGGGTTACCGCCGCAGACGGGGATTATTGCGGTGACGGATTCCCGCGCGCGCCATCTGTTGCAGGTCTGCGAACACCTGAATATTGCCGTACCGGAAAAGCTGTGCGTCATCGGGATCGATAACGAAGATCTGATCCGCTACCTTTCTCGCGTTGCGCTCTCGTCGGTAGCGCAGGGCACGCGCCAAATGGGGTATCGCGCGGCGAAACTGCTGCATCAACTGCTGTTGAATCAGGCTGATGTGCCGCTACAGCGTATTTTGGTGCCGCCGGTTCGAGTGGTTGAACGTCGCTCAACGGATTATCGCTCTGTGCACGATCCTGCTGTGATTCAGGCGATGCACTTTATCCGCTATCACGCCTGTAAAGGGATTAAGGTTGAGCAGGTGTTGGATGCGGTAGGAATTTCCCGCTCGAATCTGGAAAAACGCTTCAAAGACGAAGTCGGCCAGACTATTCACGGCATGATTCATGAGGAGAAGCTGGATCGGGCGCGTAACCTGTTGATATCGACCTCGCTCTCGATTGGTGAGATCTCGTTGATGTGCGGCTACCCTTCGCTGCCCTATTTCTATGCCGTCTTTAAGAAAGGGTATGACATCACGCCGAAAGAGTATCGCGAGCGTTATGGGGAAGGTTATTAAGGTTATCTATAAAAGAAGGTCATGCTGGAAGGTCACACAGGAAGGCGCGAGGGTGCGCGCCTTATCATTAGGCTGGTGAACGGTTACGCTGGCACGCGCCAGTAATCGTAATCGATGTGCTCAACCTGGAAGTTGGCGTTTTCTTTGTCACCGGTCAGACGGCTGGCGAGGGTAAAGGCAAAATCGAATGTGACTCCCAGCCCTTTGCCGCTGATCAGATTGCCGTCTTCCACGACTTTCTCGTCAACATAAACGCCATCGGTCACGTCCTGCCATAAATTCCCGGAGCAAACGTAACGGCGGCCTTTCAGCAGTTTGTTACCCCCCAGCACGCGGGCGGCTGCGGAGCACAGTGGGCAAATCAGTTTTCCCGCGTCGTCGTGGCGACGAATAAACTCGACGACCATCGGGTTTGCGGCCAGATTTACCGTTCCCTGTGGGCCGCCAGGAATGACTACGGCATCAAACAGCGTGTCCTGATTTCTTTCCAGCAGAGCATCGGCAAACATGCGAATATTGTGATAACTGTGCAGCTCCAGTCTGTCATAGCATGACAGCATGGTGACTTCTATCTTCATACGGTGCAGTACATCAATCACCATAATCGCTTCTGCTTCTTCAAACCCAGGAGCCAGCAGAACGGCGACTTTCTTAGACATAGCATCTCCAGCAATATGCAAGGGAAGGTGTTAACCGCAAGAGAATAGCAAAGAAATATCGCCAAAATGAAACGATGTTTTATTAATGTCGGGTGGGTCGCGTAAACGATTTTTGCTGCTTAGCCTGAAGAGAAGATAGCGCTATACTTGCTAACTTGGTCGTGAATTGGCCACGAATTTTTTTGCATGAAAGTATGACTCTTCTCTTCCTGTCCCGCCAAAAAGATGTTTAAATTATCACTCACTTATTTTGCATAAATATGCATTTGTGAGTGTGTCGATGTTGGTCATCGACCGGCCCGTTTGATGCAGGATGTGCACAGGGTCCGAGCGCTCATGAATGTATGGCGTAACATAATGGTGTGGGCGACTCAGCTTATATCCAGAGATCTTTCGAGCAGGGATTATATATATGACAACGATTCTCAAGCATCTTCCGGTTGGTCAGCGTATTGGTATTGCGTTCTCGGGTGGTCTGGATACCAGCGCTGCACTGCTTTGGATGCGTCAAAAAGGCGCGGTTCCTTATGCGTATACCGCGAACCTGGGGCAGCCAGACGAGGATGACTACGAGGAAATCCCACGTCGGGCTATGGAATACGGCGCAGAAAATGCTCGCCTGATCGATTGCCGTAAGCAACTGGTTGCTGAAGGTATCGCTGCGATTCAGTGTGGCGCATTCCACAACACGACGGCGGGCGTGACCTATTTCAACACCACGCCGCTGGGCCGTGCGGTTACCGGTACGATGCTGGTTGCTGCAATGAAAGAAGACGGCGTAAACATCTGGGGTGACGGCAGCACCTATAAAGGCAACGATATTGAGCGTTTCTATCGTTACGGCCTGCTGACCAATGCTGAACTGAAGATTTACAAGCCGTGGCTGGATACCGATTTCATTGATGAGCTGGGTGGCCGTCAGGAGATGTCCGAGTTTATGTCACAGGCAGGGTTCGGCTATAAAATGTCGGCCGAGAAAGCCTATTCCACCGATTCCAACATTCTGGGTGCGACGCATGAAGCGAAGGATCTGGAATTCCTGAATTCCAGCGTCAAAATTGTTAACCCGATTATGGGCGTGAAGTTCTGGGATGAGAACGTCAAAGTGCCAGCAGAAGAAGTGACCATCCGTTTTGAACGCGGTCACCCAGTTGCGCTGAACGGCAAGACCTTTGCCGATGACGTGGAACTGATGCTGGAAGCAAACCGCATCGGCGGTCGTCACGGTCTGGGCATGAGCGATCAGATCGAAAACCGTATCATCGAAGCGAAAAGCCGCGGCATCTATGAAGCGCCGGGAATGGCACTGCTGCACATTGCCTATGAGCGTCTGGTTACCGGTATCCACAACGAAGACACCATCGAGCAATACCACGCCAATGGCCGTCAGCTGGGTCGTTTCCTGTATCAGGGACGCTGGTTCGATTCTCAGGCACTGATGCTGCGTGATTCTTCTCAGCGTTGGATCGCCAGCGCCATCACCGGTGAAGTGACGCTGGAGCTGCGTCGTGGCAATGATTACTCCATCATGAATACCGTGTCTGATAATCTGACCTATAAGCCAGAACGTCTGACCATGGAGAAAGGCGACTCGGTCTTCTCGCCAGATGACCGTATCGGCCAGCTGACCATGCGCAATCTGGATATCACCGACACGCGTGAAAAACTGTTTAATTATGTTGAAACGGGCTTGCTCTCTTCCTCCGCCAGCACGGGTCTGCCGCAGGTAGGGCAACTGCAGGATAAAACAGAGAAATAACGCCCAGATTGAATAATATAAAAATCCGGAATCGTCTCGCGCTTCCGGATTTTTTTTATCCGTTTATCATATGTTTATATTGGTTCTTCTCGCGTTGTCTTTTTGTGTATGAACTCTTGCTGACAATGCAGGTTGCATCTGTACAACCGCCGTGGAAAGGGACAGAATACCTATAAATAATCAGCCAAGATAATAATCTGAAGGCGAAGGATCTGTGGGATGGCGTATCGTTTTTTGAGGTTATGTATTAACTTTTCAATGGAGGAAAAATGTTAGAGATATTTGATGTAAATCACACCTTGTTGTCAGAAACGAAATCAGAAGAGCTATTTACCCTCAGAAAAGAGACGTTTAAAGATCGACTGAATTGGGCCGTGCAATGTACTGATGGAATGGAATTTGATCAGTATGATAATAATAACACGACTTATCTTTTTGGCATCAAAGATAACACCGTTATCTGTAGTTTGAGATTTATTGAAACAAAATACCCTAACATGATTACCGGGACGTTTTTTCCTTACTTCAAGGAGATAAACATCCCTGAAGGGAATTACCTGGAATCTAGTCGGTTCTTTGTCGATAAATCACGAGCGAAAGATATTCTCGGCAATGAATACCCAATTAGTTCGATGTTATTTCTTTCGATGATTAATTACTCAAGGGACAAAGGCTATGATGGAATATATACGATAGTGAGTCACCCTATGCTGACGATATTAAAACGATCTGGCTGGGGAATTCGCGTGGTCGAACAAGGTTTGTCAGAAAAGGAAGAAAGAGTTTATTTGGTTTTTCTTCCGGTTGATGATGAGAATCAGGAAGCGTTGGCTCGTCGTATTAACCGCAGCGGGACATTTATGAGCAATGAATTGAAGCAGTGGCCTCTACGGGTACCTGCCGCTATTGCACAGGCTTGATGAGCTGTAACTCAACGCCGAGCCTGATGGCATGCTTGGCATTTAGGACGCCCAGTTTTTTCACAACGTTGCCGATATGAAATTTTACCGTACTGGTTTTGATACCGAGAATAATAGCGACTTCCAGATAGGTTTTACCCATACTGGCCCAGTAAAGGATTTCATTTTCTCGTTGAGAGAATATTTCTTTATTATTTAATTGTTTTTTATTTTCAATCATCTCTCTGCAAAGGGAGATGATTTTTTCATATGCATCAATTAATAGCATCTGAAAGGTGTCTTTCTTCTCTTCAATGAATGTTTCAACATCATCGGGATATGAGCTGTCCACGATAATAGATAGCATCGCTAAATTATCGCCATGATCGTGAAGGACAAAAGTATATCCATTGATAATATTATATTTTTTAGAGAGGTCAAATATCTTGGCAAGCTGTAGTCGAGTATTAATAACCAGACTTTTCTCCCAAGAGAAAGGCGATATTTTATTAAATGAAGCAAGAACAACAGGATCAATGTGCTGGTATTTATTTTCTTTGTAGAGATTAACCCATTCATCGGGATAACTGGAAATAATGATCATTTCAGAGGGGTTTTTCTTATTCAGAACCATAAATGAGAATTTGATGCCATCGTAGTGATCCAGGTTTTCATTAAAATGGCATTTGATTACTCTGCTTATTATTTCGCTACTGGAGAATAATGGCGACATCTCATGACCTCAGTCTGAAGAATCAACATCCGTGTAACGGAAAAGTATATACCTACACCTGTACCTAAGTCTAATTGTTATGGGGGAGTGAAAAAACATACAATCGAACGACAATGCTAAGGGCGTGAAGTAAAAAAAATAAATAACGCTCTGGATAAGCGTGATGACTGGCTAACATCAGGGAATGCGAATTAAGCGAGATTTATCAGTAATATAATAAAATTCTTTTACTTTTCTATGGCCTGTATTGTTTACAGGCCGCCAGCAGTTCAGGTTAATTAATTCCATCAGTGCGACTCTTTCGCGAATAACACTCACCTTTTATATTGTTATCCCTTTCGCTGTACCTCACGTCTCGTCGATATTGTGGTATTCCCACAGCCGATTGAAATGCACATCGTCGAGATTGCGGGCTGAATCCGCGTTACCCGCAAAGGGCCGTGCGGTGGTTGCCGCCGCGCCCCACGGCTGTTCTCTGTCATAGCTGGCGTCAATCGTGCTGTCGCGAATCACTAACTGGCCGTTTGCCGTCTGGCCCGGCTGGTATCCCGTCTGCCTTGCTCCCTGATCCCAGGCGCGCCCCAGTTTGGCCTTTTTTCCTCCGCTGAAGCCTTCGTCTCCTGTGAAACGACACGCCACTGCCAGAAAACCGTATTGCACCCCCGGCATGCTGTCAGGCGCGAAGACGTGAATATCTTTCGCCCCACGGCTGGAAACTGTATGAAAGTGGACGCGCTCGAATACCGCAGTTGCGCGCCCAAAAACGTAATCGACATCGCCCTCAATGTAGCTGTCTTTAATGTAGGCTCGGCTGTAACGGTCCGTGACGTACTCATTCTGAAGGTTGCTGGTATTGACGAAAAACGTATCCTGACGACCGATGAGGCGGACCTTTTCAAGCTGAACTTTATCGCCGTCGGTGCGCAGCGCAACGGCCTGATGTGCACGACTATCCACTGAATCCAGCAAGGTATTCACCACTGTCAGGTTCTTCATCTGGAAATTGTCGCTCTGCGACCAGACCACGGCGGAACAAATGGTATCAATCGTCGCGTTCTGCTTTGACGCACAGAGATCGTACAGATACCAGGCAGGATCGCCGGGCTGATATTCACCGTGCGAATTTACCGTTTCCCGGTAGATCGCGGGTGAAAACATCGAATCCAGCGCGAGTTGAATCACTACGTCATCCGGTTGTTCTCCCGCCCCAAACAGCGTGAGCGGTGGGGCATCGGCAGGGATATAGACCGTGCCGGTATAGGTGCCTGGCAGCAGTTTAATCTCAATCCGCGCCCGATCCTGTTGCGCCCGCAGCGCGGCGTTCACCGCCTGTTGAACATGGGCGTGTGTTGCGCCATCCACCCCCACCTGTGGCCCGACAACCCAGGGCGTCGCTGGATCGACCTCAATCGGTGCGGGCTGCCAGATGTCAGCCTCTGTCTGATCATCGTGTCCACGTAGCGTGAAATAGTGCGGGAGCGTGAAGCGTTCGGCTTCCTGCGCGGAGAGAATGGGGCGATGAATCGTGCCGGGGTACGTTGTTTTTGTCATGAACTTATCCTCTCTTAGCGGCAAGATTCTCAGGGATATCATCGGCTCTCTGCCCGAAGCGCAACCGATAGGTTGAAGGCGTGAGATCGAGCTGCTGGCGAAAATGGTGGCGTAACGAGGCTGCGGTACCGAATCCTACCGTTTCGGCGATTTTCTCGATCGATAAGCGCGTATTTTCCAGTAAATCGCGTGCGGTATTCAGCCGTTCGGCCAGTAGCCAGCGCGCTGGCGTCGTACCTGTAGCGGCAGAAAAACGGCGAAGGAATGTGCGCGGGCTCATACAGGAAATTGCTGCCAGTTTCGTAACGGAATACTCTTCCGCGAGGTTGGCTCGAACATGATCGATAAGCGGTCCGAGTCGCGAGCGTTCGTAGTCTACAGGTACCGCTTTTTCAATATACTGTGCTTGCCCGCCATCACGATGCGGTGCGACTACCAATCGGCGAGCCACTTGATTGGCCGCTTTGCTGCCGTAATCCCGACGGATGAGATGCAGCCCCAGATCGATACCCGCCGCACTCCCGGCGGACGTAAGAATCGTTCCCTCATCGATATAAAGCACGTCTGGCTCGATGTTGATATCAGGATATTGCATTTTTAACGTGTCGCTGTAGCGCCAATGCGTCGTGGCGCGTCGCCCGGAAAGCAGGCCTGTCGCCGCGAGGACAAAAACGCCAGAACAGATAGAGAGCAGCCTGGCACCCTGCTGATGTGCCTGGCGTAATGTATCGACCAGATGTGTGGGGACGGGCACATCACTGCCTTTCCAGCCGGGAATGATAATCGTCCCTGCCTGTGTTAACAGCTCAAGGCCACCATCGGCAACCACATGGATGCCACCCGTTGCCCGCATCGCGCCACTGTCTAAACCCGCAACGGCAAACTGATACCAATGTTCCCCCATTTCGGGGCGAGGAAGGCCGAAGACTTCAACAGCGATACCAAATTCGAATGTACACAAGCCATCATAAGCGAGTACGACAACAAGCGGATTGAACATCGATTTCCTCACCTCAATAACTTGTCATGATATTGACGATATATGGCAATAATGCCATCTGCCAGCCTTTATGTATCCGTTTTATAGTCGAGCCTCATTCCAATCAGTGAGAAAAATCGATGAGTTACGTGACTGAATATCCCTTTGCTGCTTCTGATATCGCCCTATCCCATTTTTCACGTCGCCTGTCCGTTGAAACAGACTGTGCGGATGTGGCGGGATCGCTCTCTGACACTCAGCAGGACTTTGTGTTATTGCATGTGGTGGGATCGACGAAGCACTTTAGCGCGCGCCATATACCGGGAGCGATTCACCTTCCGCACCGTGAAATCACACCTGAGCGTATGGCCGAGTGGCCTGATGACACGCGGTTTGTCGTCTATTGCGCGGGACCACACTGCAATGGCGCAGATCAGGCGGCATTAAAGCTGGCACAACTCGGTCGCCCGGTAAAAATTATGATAGGGGGAATCACGGGATGGGAAGATGAAGGCTTCGCCTTCGCCTAATCTCACCTGCCTATGGCAGAGGGGCCATCCCTTCTGCCAACACCTAATTCCCCTGATACCACGTCCAGATTTTGACCAGCAGAGCCGCTGATACACTCCAACACACGACCGCTGCAAACAGCGCCTGTGGCAATTTCATCCACGCGGTAAAGTAATAAAGTGAGATGAGATAAACCAGATAAGGAATAACGGACCAGATGCCAAACAGGATGGTGGCGCGCAGCGCTTCCAGCCCACGTTCGGTGCCAACGATATAATGTGCGATCAGCGCGAACGTGGGAAATAGCGGCACCAGCCCGGCAATATAATAGTTTCGGCTTTTCGCCAGTACGCTGATGAGCAATACGATCAGCGCGCCAATAACCGATTTGATAAACAATGACATAAGTATAACTTCTGGCTTAATTAAGCATCGCGAATGCACAGAGAATAGCGAAAAAGTGTCGGGATGGAATAGGGCGACCACACAGCTTAACATTTCAATTCGCGGTGATTTCGTTATTCTTAGCGACAGAATGAATAAATACCGTACGTGATAGCCTGCTCAGTACGGGTAAAACGATAATAAATCTAGAAAGGATTGAAGTTGAAGACGCAAAGTCATGCATTTACTCAGGGATTGATTCCACTCAAGATTATTTCTACCGGCAGCGCACTTCCTGCGCAGCGGGTGACGTCGGCTGAATTAGATGCGCGGCTCAATAAGCCCGCTGGATATGTCGAAAGCCGTTCAGGCATTATTTATCGCCACCATGCGGATAATCATGCTAGCCAGGCGGAACTCGGTGTGGCGGCGTTAAATGACGCGCTGGCGCGGGGCGTTATTCCGCCAGCGTCCATCGATCTGCTGCTGTTTGCTTCCGCGATTCCGATTCAGGCGCTGCCTTATAGCGCCAGCCACTTATTAAAAGCCTCGTCTCTGCCAAAAGGGACGGCCTGTTTCGATATTAACAGCAGCTGCGTCAGCTTTATTTCCGCGCTTCAGGTGGCGGCTGGGCTGTTAAATACTGGCGCTTATCGACGTATTGCCATCGTCTCGACCGAACTGGCTTCGCGCGGTATCGATTGGGATGACGAAGAGTCGTCGCTGATTTTTGGCGATGGTGCCGCGTGTGCCATTGTCGAACGTGGTGATGGGCGCAGCGGTATTGCGGCGTGTCTGCTGGAAACCTATCCGAAGGGTAACGAACTGTGCCAGATCCGCGCTGGCGGCACCTTGCGTAACCCGCGTGCGGGGATGGAACTGCATGATTTTCTGTTCCATATGCAGGGAAAACGGCTATTCAGGCAGGCTTCTGCCCTGATTGAAGGCTATCTGCAACGGCTGCTGGAGGCCAGCGGCTATTCGCTGGATCAGATGGCGGCGGTGGTTCCTCATCAGGCCAGCCACCTGTCGCTGGAACATATGCGTAAGCGGCTGGCGATCCCGACCGAAAGGCTGATCGATATTTATCGCTATCACGGTAATCAGGTGGCTGCCTCGATTCCGACGGCGCTGCATCATGCCATCGTGACGCAGCGTCTGCCTGAGGGAGAACCCGCGATGCTGGTCGGTACGGCCGCCGGGTTGACGCTGGGCGGCATGGTATTGATCCCATGAGAGTCTTCGTCACGGGCGCGACCAGCGGACTGGGGCGTAACGCGGTGGAGTGGCTGCTTCAGGCCGGGCATCAGGTGCTGGCCTGCGGGCGCGATCGCTCGGTGGGGCAACAGCTTGCAACGCTGGGCGCGCAGTTTATTGGTATCGATTTGGTGGAAACCTCGGTAGACCAGTTTCGAACGCTGATGGCGGGCTGTGATGTAGTCTGGCACTGCGCCGCGAAATCATCACCGTGGGGCCAATATAATGATTTTTATCAGAATAATACTGAGGTGACGGCACGGCTAGCCGACGCTGCTGGTCAGTTGGGTATCCCGCGCTTTGTGCATATTTCCACGCCCGCGATTTACTTCGACTATCAGCACCACCTGAATATCGATGAAAGCTACCGCGCGGCGCGTTTTGCCAGTCACTATGCGCAGACCAAATTTCTGGCGGAAGAACGCCTTCAGGCGCTGACGTCGCGCTACCCGCAAACTACCTACGTGATTCTGCGCCCGCGTGGCCTGTTTGGCCCGCATGACCGCGTGATTCTGCCGCGAGTTCTGGAACAGATTGCAGTGGGCGGCGGCGTGCTGCGGCTCCCGCGCGGTGGCGAAGCGCTGCTGGATCTGACGTTTGTCGGCAACGTGGTGGAAGCGATGGCGCTTGCCAGTCAGCGCACGGGGTTAGTGTCTGGCTCGGCGTATAACATCACCAATCATGAACCCGCACGCCTTGTAGACATGCTTCAACAACTGCTGAGCGGGCAGTTGGGGATGAACTATCGCGTCAGGGCAGTGCCGTATCCGCTGCTGTACGCGGTGGCGGGTGGCATGGAGCTGTTCTCGTGGTTTAGCCGGAAAGAGCCGCTGCTGACGCGCTACAGTGCGGGAGCGGTGAATTTCGATATGACGCTCAGTGCGGAGAAAGCCAAGCAGGAGCTGGGGTATCAGCCGCGTTTCTCCCTTCAGCAGGGCATCGAGCTAACGGGTAACTGGTTCAACGCGCACCTTGCACAGCGGAGGACTGACGGACATGGCTAATATTTCAACGTTTGAGGTCGGGTACTGCCTGCATCCCGGCTGCATGGCGCTGCGTGGTGCGGGATGGAAAGTGTGCCGTTTTCCGGCACGCGTCTGGATGTTGGAAAGTCAGGGTAAGCGCTGGCTGTGGGACACCGGCTATGCCCAGCATTTTACCGATGCCACGCAATCCGGCCTGTTCCAGCTGTACCGCAGAATGACGCCAGTGCATTTCGAGACGAAAGATGCGCTGATTCACCAACTACATGGGCAGGGGATTCAACCGGCGGACATCGACGGCCTGATTATTTCCCATTTTCACGGCGACCATATCGCGGGGCTGCGGGATTTCCCTGACGTGCCGTTTATCTGTTCGGCGCTGGGATGGCAGCAGACGCGGAGCCTGCGCGGTTTCGCGGCCTTGAAGCGGGCGTTTGTGCCCGCGCTGATCCCTGAGCATTTTGAGCAGACGCTCCAGTTTGTTGAGAACTTCCCGCTTACCGATCTGCCAGCCGAGCTGGCGCCGTTTACGCAAGGCTATGCGTTGCCGGGTAGCGATAAAGAGATCGTGCTGGTGCCACTGCCCGGCCATGCTGCCGGACACCTCGGCGCGTTTGTGCTGACGGAAAACGGCTGGGTGCTGCTGGCAAGCGATGCCGCCTGGTCGCCGCACAGCTATCGCGAAGGGCGTGGGCCGTCGCGGCTGGCGAATCTGGTGATGGACGATCCAAAAGCCTATTACCACACGCTGGATCAGCTGCACCAGTTGCACCTGAACGGGCAAGTCGAGATTCGGCTGTGTCACGAGGGTGACTTATGATTCCGCTGATGACGATCTGGCACTATTTCCGCGCCAGACGCTTGACCTTTTCCACCCGTCAGGCGCTTGAACGCCATCAGCAGTGCCAGCTTTCTCGTTTTGCACGGCGCGTACTGGCGCGCAGCCCTTATTTCCGGCCTTACTGCCAGCTACCCATGACATCCTGGCCGATGATGGATAAAGCCGTGATGATGGCCGAATTCGATCGGATGAACACCGCCGGGCTCAAGCGGGATGAACTGCTCGCCTGTGCGCGCCGCAGTGAGGAAGATCGCGACTTCACGCCAAATGTGGGCAGATTCAGCGTCGGGCTATCGTCCGGCACCTCTGGGCAGCGTGGCCTGTTTGTCGTCAGCCCGCGTGAACAACAGGTGTGGGCGGGAGGCATGCTGGCGAAAATGCTGCCGGACGGCTTACGTGCTGGTGAGCGGGTGGCGTTGTTCCTGCGGGCGGATAACAACCTGTATCACAGCGTGGATAACCGCTGGCTCAGCCTGTCGTTTTACGATCTCTTCGCGCCATTTTCTGCGCATTTTTCGCGGCTGGAAGCGTGGTCGCCGTCGATTATTGTCGCTCCCGCACAGGTGCTGCGCGAACTGGCGCTGGCGGTACAGCGCGGTGAGCTACGGCTGTCGGTCAAAAAGGTGATTTCCGTGGCCGAGGTGCTGGAACCGCAGGACAAGCAATTGCTCCAGCAGGTCTTCGGACAGGTTGGGGAAGTGTATCAGGCGACGGAAGGCTTTCTGGCATCGACCTGCGAGCACGGCACGCTGCATCTCAACGAAGAATTTATTCACATCGAGCCGCAGTGGCTGGATGACGAACGCTTTACGCCCATCATCACCGATTTCACCCGCAGCACCCAGCCGATTGTGCGCTATCGGCTGGACGATGTGTTGGTGAAGCAAAAAACGCCCTGCGCGTGTGGTCGAGTGACGATGGCGATTGCCCGCATTGAAGGACGCAGCGATGACAGCCTGCGACTGCTGGATATCAACGGCGAACCTCAAACCGTGTTTGCCGATCTCTGTAGTCGAGTGATCGCCAATGCGCTGCCGCTGCATGCCGACTATCGACTGGTGCAGCAGGGCGATGTGACGCTGCATTTATCCGCCGCGTGCAGTCTGCCGGAATTGGAAGCCTGTCGGGATAGTCTGTCGCAGCAGTTTGCGTTACAGGGCATTGATGCGTCGCGGCTACGGTGGCGGTTAACCGCCGGTGAGATTGCGCCGGAGTTTACGCAAAAGCGCAGAAGGATTACCCGCCTGAAGGAGAGTGCATGAGGCTATTTCCGCAAAAAACGCGGCTATTGCGACTGAAAGCGTTGCTCTTCGGCTGGGGAACGGTCGGGCTGGTGTATCAACTGAGCGCACAGTTTCAGGGGCTGGGAACGGTACTGCCGACGTCGTTTGTTGATGAGTGGATTCCTTTTAGCGCGTCGGCGATCTGGCTGTATCTCTCGTTTTTTATCATCGTGCCGCTGTCTTACTTATCTTGCCCGATTACGCGTCTGGCGGGGTTACGTCGAGCAACGCAGCTGACTGCCTTGATTGCGGGTGCGGTGTACCTGATTTTTCCGACCACAATGGTGTATCCGCAGGTCGTCGGGGACGATCTCTCCACGCGTGTGCTACAGCTTTTGCTGCATATCGACTCGCCGCAGAATTGCCTGCCGTCACTGCATATTGCGCTAACGGTGCTGGCGGTGTGGGCAATGAGCGATAGCCAGCAGAAGGTGAAAACCGGTTTGTACCTTCTGTGGGGGGCGGCGATTGCCCTGTCTATCCTGCAACTGCGCCGACATCTGTTCATCGACCTGGTGACGGGAGCAATGCTGGCGGGAATTGCCGGGTGGATTTTTCTGCGTAGCCGGGAGGCGGTGAAGGCTATTTCTCCACGAGCTCCGCTGCCTAACGATAAGCGCCATCAGGAATGACATCATGATCGATTTGGCATTACCCATTGTCTTCATGCTGGTTGTGGTAATTGGCGAAGCGCTGGTTCTACAGTGGATGCAGCGTGAGAAGGTGAACTGGCATGACGTGGTTTTCAACCTGAACTCAGGGCATATCATGCTGTGGCTTTTTCGCAGCGTGGAGATTTTTTGCTATGGCTATGTCGCGGCGCATTTCAGTTTGGGCTGGGTGGACACCTGGCCGCCGGTGCTGATGTGGCTGTTCGCGATACTCGCCTGGGATTTCGGTTTCTATTGGCTACATCGCCTGCACCATACCTTTGGTGTGCTCTGGGCGGTGCATGTGGTGCATCATCAGGGCGAACATTTCAATCTGTCGCTGGGCGTGCGTAATTCCTGGTATTCCTCGCTGACCTCGATTCCGTTCTTCCTGATTCTGGCGCTGCTCGGCGTACCACTGTACGTGTTCGTTACCGTGTCCATCCTGCATTACAGCGTTCAGCTCTTTAACCATAATGCCATGACGCCCAAACTGGGCTGGCTGGAAAAGGTTCTGGTGACGCCCGCACACCATCGTGTGCACCACGTGAACGACCGTGCGTACGCTGATAAGAACTTCGGCGGCACCTTCATTTTTTGGGACAAGCTGTTCGGCAGCTTTTGCCCGCAGTTGCCTGACACGCCTTTCCGCTACGGTGCAGGCAAAGCAACACCATCAAAAAATCCGTTTTGGGCCAGTAACCTGCCTTTTATGCAGTACCTGAAGCTGTCGGTGCGCCGTACACGTCAGGCAACGTTTCACTGTACGCCAGTGGCCTTGATTGCCGGAGCGATGCTGCTGTTTGCGCTGGTGGTGGGTTATGTCTACCTGTATGGCTACGGCTATGATTCCGCCAATCTGTCGCAGGCGGCGCTCTTCCTGCTGCTGGTGGCGGGTGCGGTTGCGCTGGGCGGGATTTCCGAAGGACGGCGCTGGGGCATTTACGTTTGGCTCGTGGTGGTGCTGCTATTCCCAGCCGTGTTTCTTGTCTATCTGGGCTGGGAAGCGCTTTACTGGAAGATTGCGATGCTGATGCTGGCGCTGCACGGGCTGGCGATGGCAGTTGGCTGGGGCCAGCGGCCTATGACCGAGGAACCTGAAAATGGTTAATGTGCTTCCCGCCAAACCGTATCCTGCGAAGGACGAGCAGGCTTTTCATCGGGCATTACAGCGGGAAACGTCGGCCTATCTCCGCGCGAATCACGATCATCGTTTTGCCGATAGCGGCCAGTTCGTTAAGGCCGGATTACTCTTTTTATGCTGCATCGCCTGTTATGCCGCTTGCTTAGTGCAGCAGACGGCGTGGACGTTCTTCCTGAGCTATTTCTCTTTCATCATGCTGTCGATGTTATTGAATATCATCGTTAATCATGACGCCTCCCATAATACTTTTTTCCGCAACCGAACACTGAATCGCGTGGTCGGGCGCATCGTCACGTTGCCGTTAGGTATCGATCCCGATTACTGGCGTTTGCGTCATGTGGACTTCCACCACATCTATCCGAATGTGGAACATTACGATCTGGATACGGAAGAGAATGGGGTTTTCCGCCAAACGCCTTTTCAGCGCCACCGTTCCTACATGCGTTATCAGCATCTTTACTGGCCGCTGGTGGCCGCGTTCTCGCTCCCTTATATCGCCTGGATTTTTGATTGGGCCGATCGCTTGGGGAAAACTCCCGTCAACGCTCGTTCAGCACAGTTAGGCTACCGCGGATGGATGATTTTTGTCGGCAGTAAAATCGGCCATGTCCTGCTGTTACTGGTGATTCCCATCATGGTAGGAGCGGCACACGGCATTAGCCCAGGCATCGTGCTGTTAAGCTATTTGTTGGGTCAGATGCTGGCCTCGTTGCTGGTGGTATTTTTGCTGCTGGGCACGCACTGGGCGGAGGCTGAGTTCTATACCGTTACTGATACAGAGGCCATGCCTCAGGGTTGGTATCAGCACAATTTTGCGACAGCCTGTGACTGGCTGCCGACGCCGCGCTGGCTTGAGACGCTGGACGGGAGGGTTGCACTTACATCTGACGCATCATCTTTTCCCGGGATGGCATCATCGCCATTATCCTGCGTTAGCCGACATCTTACGGCGCGTGGCTGCCGAGCATGGCATGAACTACCGCTGTATTACCTATCGTGAGCTACTGGCCAGTCAGCGCCGGTTTTTAAAATTGATGGGTGAAGGTAACGATCGGCGTACTTCGCGATGCGTCGTGAAAGCGGGAGCGGAGGAAGAATGACGCTCGCACCGCTGAAGCCGCTCCGCTATGAACAAGGTCGCGATCTGGCGTTACATCGGGCGTTGATGAAGGCCGCGAATGATTATCTGGCGGAAACGGGCGACCACCGTTTTGCCAACGCTGGGTTTATCGGCAAGATGCTGTTTCTGGTGGCGCTGTGTCTGACGTTTTATGGTTTCAGCCTCCGGCAGACGACGCTGTGGGGTTTTGCAGGCTGCTATTTTGGCTTTATTTTTACCGCCATGTTTCTGGCGGTGAACGTGGTGCATGACGCCTCGCATAACGTCTTTTTCCGGCGGCCGTGGGCGAATCGCCTGCTCAATATCGTGGTGAGTATTCCGCTTGGTATGGATTCCGACTGCTGGCGAGTGCGGCATGTGATTTTCCATCATGCGCATGTCAACGTGCAGCACTACGATTTGGATATCGAAGAGAATGGCGTTTTGCGGCAATCACCCTATCAGCGGTTTCGCTTTTTTATGCGCGCCCAGCGCTACTACTGGCCGATGGTGGCATCGCTGACATTCCCCTGCATCATCTGGTTTTTTGACTGGCTCGATCGTGCGGGGAAAACGCAGGTGACGCGCAATATGACGCTTCAGGGCGGTAAGGGCTGGGGTATTTTTCTGTTATCAAAAGCGCTGCATGCCCTGCTGGCGCTGGCGATCCCCTATTGGCTGTTGTCGCCGACACCTGTCAGCCTCGGTGCGCTATTGCTGGTCTATCTGCTGAGCCAAATGCTGTCGTCGCTGATTTTTGTTGTCCTGATTCTGGGGTCGCACTGGGCAAAAGGCACGTTCTATCAGGCACCGGACGATGGCCTATTCAGGCATGGTCGCTATCAGCACGTCTTTTCCACCACGGTGGACTGGACGACTCGTCCCGCCTGGCTTGGCTACTGGCTGGGACAGCTCAATATGCACCTGACTCACCATATTTTTCCCAACTGGAATCATCGGCACTACCCTGCGTTATCGAAAATTATTGCAGACGTCGCCCCGCGTTACGGCATTGATTATCAATGTATTACGTTGAAAGCGATTTTGGTTGAGCAGCAGCGTTTTCTTAAAAAGATGGGAAATGGCAGCAAGAAATAGCCCGTTATCCATTTTATCAATCAGTTAGATTTCATCTGTTTTTCAAGGAGCGATACTTCATGCGTTATTTATCTCTGGCTGTTTCATCCCTGCTGTTCTGTTTCACCTCTTCCGCCTGGGCGATGGATTGCAGCAAGGCCAGCACAGACACTGAGAAAATGATTTGTGCCAGCAGCCAGTTACAGCAGCTTGATACGGTATTGAACAAGGCCTATCAGGGTTACATGAAAAAGGCAGATAAAGCGCAGGCGCGTCAGGAGCAGCGTGATTGGTTGGTCGAGCGCGATCGCTGTAAGGATGACGTTTGTCTGGGGAATGAGATGGTTTCCCGTATTCAGGCGCTTTCCGGGAGTGAAAATATCTCTCTGATTACTCAGGCATCAGACCAGTGGGACTTCGTTCTCAGCGTGGCGGCGTGCGATCTCGACTCTTCTTACTCAACCTGCGAAGGCCCCGGCACGCTGGATATCTTTAAGAAAGGGCGTGGTGATCTGTTCCAGCGTATCACGATGGAAAATATGTTCATCGAGCTGAACACTAAGGGCGAAGTGACAGCGAATCTGGTTGAAGTCTATGGCGAGAACAACAGCGGACTGGTGATTGATGACGCTAACTTCGATCACCACGCGGATATCATAGTGCGTAATGGCAATAGCGGCGCTTACGGCGGGCCGTCTTACGATGTGTACCTGTTTGATGTGGAAAAGCAGCAGTTCACCCTGAATGCGTCTCTGACCGAGTTAGCCAGCACCAACCTCGGCTTGTTCGATATCGATGAGAAAAGTAAGGTCATTACGACGTTTACCAAAAGCGGCTGCTGCTGGCATCAATGGTCTGCCTATCAGATCGCCAATAATCAGCCTGTCCTGATTGCCGAAACCACGGAAGCCTACTCCGAAGAGAAACAGGCGATGGTCGCCACCACCCGCGAGCTGGTAGGCGGCAAGTGGAAGGTGAAGGAAGAGATCGTGAAAATCGACGAGCCGTAAGCGTCTTCTGCTTAGCTAGCAGGCTGTTAAAAGGGACGTCGCCGAGTGTGTTCTGAACTGACAAACGTTAGATCCATGCTCGGTGAGTCCGATGGTACGGAAAACCGTTACCAATTGTTACATGTGGTACTATTGCCTGGCCTTCAGCCGCGAGCATAGGAGCTCAAGGTTGGGGATTTCTTTATTATTAACAGGAGAGTTTTAGTGAAGAAGGTAGTCAGTGCTTTAGTCACAGTGGCTGTGATTGGCGGGGCGGTCATCTATAAAACGGATGTGTTGAACGAACTAATGGGAGGTAAGGCGGAAGGGAGTGCTGAAACACTATTATCGAAAGAAAACGAGGCAACGGTAGCTAAACTTGCCCCGTTCGTCGGGTGTATTAACGGCGTAGATGGTATTTGGCGCGGTGCTTATGCTCGTTATCATACTGCTTACGAAAGCCAGCTCGCTAATGGCCGCGCTTTTTGGAATTTACAGACTCGCTTTACACTTACTCAGCATGGCGATCAGTACGCTATTGCCAAAAACTGTGTCGAGGGTCTGGAAGCAGGGGCGAAGAGTGGGCAAGCCGACCCAGAGCTTGACCCGATTGGTGCAGATTATGCTCAAGTCCTCCAACAATTGATTCCTCTGGTTCAGGAAGTTGATACCTACTATTCTCAGGGCGATTACAAAGACGATGGAATGGCTAAAGGCAAGGCCCTTCAGTCGCAAATCGAGCCGTTGTTCAAGAGGTTCTTTGAAAAATCCGATCGCATCCATAGCATTGTCGCCTCACGCAACCTGGCAATAGAAAAACAAGCGCTGGTTGCTATGGAGCAGCGTAATGGTAAGGATATCTGGTGGCACACAGAAAATGTGATGTTGGAAGCCCGCACCGTCATTGACGCCATCGACGCGCTAAATGTGCAGGACCGTTTGACGGTGGAAAATCTACAGCCACTTGAAACGACATACCAGCAGGCGTTAGATGCAGCGAAAACCTATGGTGAAGCGAATCGAGCCTCGATGGCAAATAAGACGGCAGCCGATCCATTCTGGTTCAATCTGGAGCCGAACGCATCAGCGCTGTTGGCGAACGTAAAGGCGCTACGTCGCGATCTGGATAAATCGAAAAACGCAGGTCTTGAAAAAAATTATAACAACATGATCAATAGCTTCAATAGGTTGGTTACTGAGTATAACAATCGAAATCAATCTCGGAATCGCTATATTGAAAGTATGAAAAAGGGATAAAGATGCATGCGGCAGGTATCCTGCCGCACAAGTTATTTCCCCTAATCACCTTATTTTAAGCCCCTCAATATTTCCGCTCCCTAACCCTGCCCATGTATCAGCCGGCGAACTCGCTATCTGAATTCCGATACTTTGCAAAAGTGTTACGTCAGACGTTCTCAGCATGACTTTTTTGCCACTTGCCAGACTGAGGTGGCAGCGATGAAAAGGTAAATGCCGCGCAGAACGCGCAGCATGGCAAAACTTCACAAAAAAAACGTGTTTTATTAACAACTCGTTTATGCGTGGTATTCCCTTACCCTACTTTGGAGACGCCTGACATGAGCACCACCCAAAAACGTATGTACATCAACGGTGAGTTTGTTGAAAACAGAAGCGGGAAGTGGATTGATGTGGTGAACCCAGCCACAGAGCAGGTTATTTCACAGATCCCAGCAAGGCTCCACTGACGATGCGAAGAGAGCGATAGAAGCGGCAGAAGCCGCACAGCCGGGCTGGGAAGCGCTGCCTGCGGTTGAACGTGGCGTCTGGCTGCACAAGATTGCCGATGGTATCCGCGAGCGCGAAGCCGAACTGACCGACACGATCATCGCGGAAGGTGGTAAGACGCACGGTCTGGCGCAGACGGAAGTGCTGTTTACCGCTGACTATCTCGACTACATGGCAGAGTGGGCGCGTCGTTACGAAGGTGAGATTATTCAGAGCGACCGCCCGAATGAAAACATCTTCGTCTTCCGCAAAGCGATTGGCGTCACGACCGGTATTCTGCCGTGGAACTTCCCCTTCTTCCTGATTGCGCGTAAAGCGGCACCGGCGCTGATTACGGGCAACACCATCGTTATCAAACCGAGCGAGATCACACCGAACAATGCGGTGATTTTCGCCGAAATCATTCACAAGATCGGTCTGCCGAAAGGCGTCATCAATTTTGTTACCGGCTACGGCCCGACGGTCGGGCAAGAGCTGGCTGCTAACCCGAAAGTTGGCATGGTCAGCCTGACCGGCAGCGTGGCAGCGGGCATTGCGACCATGACGGCAGCGGCGCAGAACGTGACGAAGGTGTCGCTGGAACTGGGCGGCAAAGCCCCAGCCATCGTAATGGACGACGCCGATCTCGATCTGGCGGTGAAAGCGATCGTCAGTTCCCGCGTCATCAACAGCGGGCAGGTGTGTAACTGCGCCGAGCGCGTTTACGTGCAGAAAGGCATTTACGACGAGTTTATCGCGCGTATTAAAGCCGCGATGGAGCAGGTGACTTTCGGCAATACGGCGGAGAAAAAAGCACTGGATATGGGGCCACTGATCAGTGCGGCGGCGCGACAGCGTGTCGAAGACAAAGTGGCGAAAGCGGTATCGCAGGGCGCGAAAGTGCTGCTCGGTGGCCAGCGCGCAAGTGGTACGGGCTATTTCTATCCGCCTACGCTGCTGGTGGACGTCAAACAGGACATGCCGATCATGCACGAAGAGGTGTTTGGTCCGGTGCTGCCCGTCGCGGCTTTCGACACGCTGGAAGAGGCGATTGCGATGGCGAACGACAGTGAATATGGTCTGACGTCGTCGATCTATACTCAAAACATCAACACCGCGATGAAGGCGCTGAAAGGGCTGAAATTCGGCGAAACCTACATCAACCGCGAGAACTTTGAGGCGATGCAGGGCTTCCATGCGGGCTGGCGTAAATCCGGTGTGGGTGGGGCGGACGGCAAGCACGGCTTGCAGGAATATCTGCAAACGCATGTCGCGTACCTTCAATTTCACTAAAAGCAGTTCCACTAAAGGCAATCTCACTAAAGGTCATGATGTTTGCTTAAGTGTGGGTTGAGGGGGAAACACGGTGATGAGGTTCCCGTAGGGATACCTCGCACCGTGGTAGCCCCCGGTATCTCGCGCTTTCAACGAGGGGTATTGGTTTTACCCACGGTCATTCCACTTACCGTAACAGTGGCACAAACAAGAAGAAGGATGGGAAAGGACGATGATCATCTCTGCTTCAACGGACTACCGAGCGGCGGCGCAGCGTAAGCTGCCGCCGTTTCTTTTCCACTACGCCGATGGCGGTGCGTATGGCGAGCACACGCTCCGGCGTAATACCGCCGATCTGGCGGATATCGCGCTGCGTCAGCGTATCCTGAAAAATGTCTCCGACCTGAGCCTGGAAACGCAGCTGTTTGGCGAAAAACTGGCGATGCCGGTGGTGCTGGCACCCGTTGGCCTGACCGGTATGTACGCCCGACGCGGCGAGGTGCAGGCTGCCCGTGCGGCGGCGCAGAAGGGTATTCCCTTTACGCTGTCTACCGTCTCCGTCTGCCCGATTGAGGAGGTCGCACCCACTATCGATCGGCCGCTGTGGTTCCAGCTCTACGTGTTAAAAGACCGCGGCTTTATGCGCAATGTGTTGGAACGCGCGCAGGCGGCAGGGATCAAGACGCTGGTGTTTACCGTAGATATGCCAACGCCGGGCGCACGCTATCGCGATGCCCATTCCGGCATGAGCGGCCCGAATGCGGCGATACGTCGTGTGTTGCAGGCGATGGTGCATCCACAGTGGGCATGGGACGTTGGCCTGAACGGTAAGCCGCACGATTTGGGGAATGTTTCCGCCTATCGCGGCACGCCGACGACGCTGGAAAACTATATCGGCTGGCTGGCCGAGAATTTCGATTCCTCTATTTCGTGGCAGGATTTGGCGTGGATCCGCGAGATGTGGAAAGGGCCGATGATCATCAAAGGCATCCTCGACCCGGAAGATGCCAAAGAGGCCGTGAAATTCGGCGCAGACGGTATCGTGGTTTCCAACCACGGTGGTCGTCAACTGGACGGCGTGCTATCGACGGCACATGCGCTGCCTGCTATCGCCGATGCGGTGAAAGGCGATATCACTATTCTGGCGGATTCTGGGATTCGTACCGGGCTGGACGTGGTGCGGATGATCGCGCTGGGTGCGGACGGCGTGATGCTCGGGCGTGCATTTGTCTACGCGCTAGCGGCGGCGGGCGAAGCGGGCGTGGTTAACCTGCTGAACCTGATCGAAAAAGAGATGCGTGTGGCGATGACGCTCACGGGTGCCAAGTCCATTGCTGATATCACCACGGACTCACTCGTGCAGGCGACCCTGCGGCGATTGGATGGCCTGTAAGCACGGATGATGCGGCGAGAGGCATTACATTACCGCCTTTTCGCCGCGCTTTCTGATGGCTTTTCACCGGACGACGGCTTTTCCTATATTGCAAACGCCCCACTTCGTTCTATATTTCGAGAGCAGATTGAACGAAGGGGAAATCGTTGTGAATATTAAAGGGCTTACGAAGGGATTCTTCATCCTTATCTTATTTATCGTCACGCTGGCGTTTTTTGACATCCTGGCACCGTATTATTCTGCCATCTTATGGGCGGCGGTGCTGGCCATTATCTTCCATCCGCTGAAAAGCAAAATTCGGCAAAAATTGAACGATCGTAACGGCGTTGCTTCATTGCTGACCGTCCTGATCATCTTCCTGCTCGTCTTCATTCCGTTGGGGATCATTGTTTCCTCGCTGGTGGTTGAAATTAACGGGGTTTACACCCGATTGCAGGACAGTAATACGCAATTCCCGGTGGTGCTGGCGGAGTTGATTCAGCATCTGCCGAGGTGGGCGCGACATTTCCTCGCGGAACACAATCTGGATAACGCCGCCAAAATACAGCAAGAGCTTTCTCAGGTTGTGCTGAAAGGTGGGCAATATCTGGCGGGAAGCGTGCTGCTGATCGGCAAAGGGACATTCACCTTCTTCATTGGTTTCGGGGTGATGCTCTACCTGCTTTTCTTCCTCCTGAAAGACGGTGCCTATCTGGTCAACCTGATTCTGGAATCGTTGCCGCTTTCCACGCATGTTAAGCATCACCTGCTGGTGAAGTTTGCCGCCGTATCTCGGGCGACCGTAAAAGGCACCGTGGTTGTGGCGATTGTGCAGGGGACACTGGGCGGTATTGCGTTCTCCATCGCAGGAATAGAAGGTAGCCTGCTGTGGGGCTCGCTGATGGCGTTCCTGTCGCTTATTCCCGCTGTGGGATCGGCAATTATCTGGGTGCCTGCCGCTATCTTCCTGTTCGCGACGGATATGCTGTGGCAAGCCATCTTCATTGTCGCGTTCTTCGTGCTGGTGATTGGGCTGGTGGACAACATTTTGCGCCCGCTGCTGGTGGGGAAAGACACCAAAATGCCGGATTACCTGATTCTGATCGCCACGCTGGGCGGCATGGAAATCTACGGTATCAACGGTTTTGTGATCGGTCCGTTGATTGCTGCGTTGTTCATCGCCTGCTGGAACATCCTCTCTGGTCGCGATAATCAGGAGAATATTGAAGGCATCGACGAAGATTTTATCGAGGAAGGTCGCCAGCATCCGAGTGTGGCGAAGTCGGAACAGGATGAGGAGCTAGAGGGTCAGGTAGTGAAATGGCCAGGCAGCGGAAGGTCAGGAGGCTGAACGTAAGACCACGGAGTAAGTCCGCTGCGAGTAATGATATCCGGTCGTGAGTAAGAGGAATTGGCACAGGTTTGGCTGATTCCTCTTACGTCCAACTCTCTTGCCCTTCGGGCGTGATCCACACGACGCCTGCGGGCGCTTTGGCTAAGAACCACAGGCCATATTCGTCGACATCATCAAATTCATCATCGGACATTTCAGGCGGAAAGGCATGGCGGAGCCGATCGACCTGATGTTTTGGGTCGCCTTGCAGATAGTCTCCCTGACTGGCAAGCCTGATTCTGCCCTCTGCGATGAGCCGCTCCAGCAGCGTAAAAAACAGCGCCCGACGCTGGGCGTAGGTTCTGGAGTTGCCCCGACACTCCACCGCAATATGTTGCCATATCGCGCCCATCGACAGCCCGTATGCGCTGGTGGCGACAGCATCGTAAATGTCGTTGTCGTCCATATTCGTTTCTCTCTTCAGCATTCTCGCTGGCTCAGCGCGTTGGGTCATACGCCTTTGCTTCGTCGTCCCACGGTATGCTGTGGTCGTCAACCGCGACGTGCCATTCACAGTGTGTCAGGGCGGTGCGGATTTCGGATAAACACTGGCACCAGTGCTGTACGCCAATCCAGGTAGCTTCTTCATCGCTATCGGGGAGTTTAGTCGAGCCGGAGAACACGATTCCTTTTCTGAAAACGTTACCGATTTTCGCGTTGAGGGTGAAATTAAATGACTCCCAGTTTATGCCGTCGCCGGTCGTCAGGTATTTCTCAATGTGTTCATTAACGGAATGGCGTTGGACAATCTCCTTCACGGCAGATATCTCTTGTGGGCTCAGGGATTTTTTACGTCGTGCGGTGTAATAGAGAGAAATTGCCACGTTGCCTCGTTTATCATTAGTGTTTAAGGTGAGGTAATGCTTTAAGGTAATACAACATAAATTTTCGAATAAAAAGCGGCGTAAAATAATCAGGATGTTCTGATTTTATAAAGGTAAGGGATGGTTATGTTTGGGAAAATGCTTCTGATAGGAATCAGTTCGGTATTAGTCAGCGGATGTTCGGTTGCGACCTATAGTCATAAACTGGAGGATTATCAGGGTGCTGACCGAGTGGGTATGACGTTCGATAACCGCAATCTCGACTATGTTCGCGTTTATCCGACGACCGACAGATGTATTAATATTGATGCACCAGAAAATGGCTATACCAATAATGCGTTTGGGTTCCAAACTAAACTTAATAATAAAGAACTCGGCTTCCCTGAAATTCCAGAAACACCAACGATGATTCGTGAGTTTTGGGTCAGTGCGCAACACAATATTGCGGTCAGAATGATTGCTGGCAATGGCGGATTTAGTACCGTGACGTTTAAACCTGTGGTCGGGAATTACTATTATGTCACTGGCGAGTATGTCGGGCCGTATTCACCACGACGTATCGAAGTCTACGAAGTGTTCAAAACCGAAAAAGGCTACTATGACCGCCGACCCGTCAAAGATTTGATGCTGAAAAACTGCGGCCAATTTTCTTCCAGAATGCAGAAATTCTAATGCCGCTCTCGGCCAGACGTGATCTGTCTGGCCGCCTCACCGAACTTACGTTAGCTGCTTGCCAGAAAACGTGCCGGCATACCAGGCATCCATGACCGATAGCAGGTTTTTCACTTCATCCACGGTCATGCCGTACGAGTCGGCGTTTTCATGGGGCTTAACGACGAGTAGCTGAACATCGGCACGCGTATGCAGATAATCGAACTGATATTGCACTTCCTTGTTGTCGTACAGACTCCCGCCAACGTTTCCGGCTTTGCGTAACTGAGCGATCTGTTTATCCTTCGCGGCCGGATCTTGCGCCCAAGTCAGGAAATCACGCAGCGGCTGCGTCTGCCGGGCAAAATCATCACGCGTGAAGCCAAAATAGGCGTAACGCTTTCTGACCACTAACGCGATTTTGCTCTTATCATCGGATATCTTGACGTCAAAAGATCGCTTACCCACAGTACAGTCGCGGAATTTAGGCTTGTAGTCGCAGGCGGAAAGATTCTCGGCTTCATAAACTTCGTAAAGACGCAGCGTGGCATATTTATCGAAGGTGGTTACCGCCTGACAGCCGGTTAAGGCAAGAAGGATAAAGGGGAGGACGAGATAACGCATGTCGGTTGTTTTTCCCTGTTTTGTTGCGGGTGAAGATGTTCCTGAGATGGTTTTCAGTGGTGGCTTTTGGCGCCAGCTTGTGCTGCGATAATGGGACTATATTCCCATTCTTGATGGGATTGTAGGAATACAGTCCTATTTTGTTGCACTTATCATCGGTCATGCAGTGCTTCGATGGTATGACCGTGGCGCTGCATGATGAGAGCAAATTCGGCGTCTAGCTTGGCATTTTGGTGATCTTTGGATACCGTTTTGCCGCTCGCCACTATTACGTTTCTGTCCTGACGAGTAATTCCTATCGATTCGCTGCGAATCTTCCGTTTATTCAATTATTTTTCCACTCAATAAACATTTTTTCTGTAATGCCAAGTCCAACGATTGATCCAACATGAAGTTGAGATAAATCACTGAGTGTCATGGCAATAAATTTATCGGCAGAAGGAATATCATTTTCTGCACAATATTTCTTAAGATATTGTTCTGCAAGCTGTTCATTAAGATTTTCCCGGATAATACTCCCCATCGCCACTTTTCGTGCCACACGATGTTGTATGCGATAAATATCAATTTCGCCAATTGACTCTTTTACTACATCATATTGTTCGCAAGATCTCGTATAGGCCCATTTGAACAGCTCCAAAGCGGGCAGGAGCTCATTGGTTTCATAGAAATACAGCAATGCTTTAAAGTAATCCTCTTGCGGTACATCAATAAAACTTAACGGGCAAAAATTGTGCTTAATAAAAGGGATATTGCAGGATAATCGAGCGGTTCGCTTGTTTACGTCTTCAAAGGCTTGTAGATACGATAAATGAATGAATAAGAAAAAGCTTTGTTCAAATGGGTCGCGGATTTGTTCTGCTTTGCGTAGCAATAGAGAGAAGCATTCTTCGAGTTGATGGGGGTTGTTTAGCGGCAAATAGGCCGATTTTCCAATAGAGACTTCTATCTGTCTGATGTTACCGTATGCGTTGGGATTGGCAAGTAAATCTTGCGAAAGCAGGGCGTGAATATTTCTGATTGTGAAGGGATTAATTATTATCTCTTCGGCATTTTCAATTAAAAATTCAATCGCTTCTTTGTGGTTCATGATCATGATGGTTTCTTCATGAACTTTACCATCGGCTGTCAGCCCCTGCTCTATGAGTTTTTGTGTATCAAGCTTGGAGTAGGTATTACCTTCTAGTCGACTAGAGTTATAAGAAAAATCAATGAGTAGACGTTGACTAATATTCCTCGCATAAGTCCCTGCTGCCAGTGTGTCATCAAATCGTTTCCCCATCTTCGCCAGCGTCGTTTGTATCTGATTCGGCAGGTACTGAGTGATGTTGGGTAAATAATTATCCAAAATATCAAATTGATAGCTGGATTTTTTACGTGCATACGAAGGCGTATCTAAATAGGCGAGCTGTGAGATAGCCTCTTTGGAAAAGATGGGGTGATTGTCCTCATCTGCACGTATTGTCCTTATGTTGTTATCGATAGTGTCCTTATCGAATGACTTAAGGACACGCAATGAAGATGAGTTGTCCTTATTTGCATAATATTTAGTATTGCGTTTTTCCCCTACCGTCACGATCTGCCCGTCGTCGTAGAGCTCTTTAAGTCGGCGCTGTAGTGTTTTCTTGTTTATTGAAAATAATAAAAATTCTTCAATTTCGCCTAGACTTTTTGCTTCATCGAACTGAAGCACTGCTTGCAAAATTGATATTTTCTCTTGCTGTATACGATTGTCTTGGCTCATTTTTATAAGGACAGAATAGTAGTCGGTGTCTCTAAACGTAGTAGAGATAAGGACAAAGCTCAAGCTAATAAGGACAATTTATAGGAATTTTGTCCTTATTAGGATCGGATAGAGACAGTTTAGGTGAGGTTTGCGGTGCGAACTGATGCCGTCTGTTAGCTGAGTGCCATAAGCGCAGGGATCAGGTGCGCATAAGTACTGAGGTAGGCGCTGAGTTGTTGAAGGTGTTCTGTGGTGGTTTCTTCAGTCAGCGCTTCGCTAACATATTGTAAACCGTGGCACAGTCCTTCAACCGATTCAACGGCGATTGCACTAAGATCGTCATATTGAGCACGACTAAGGTGCTCAACGGGTAACGAAGCGATCAGGTCACGGAAAATGGTAATGGAACTCTCGGTAGCGGCAGCATTTATGGTAGTCATTGGCGATTCTCCTTGAAAGTCAGTATCACCAATTGTCGATGCTTTTTACGGGGTCAGATACTACGAGTTTCGTAGCGTGTTGCTGTAACGAAAAGAAAAGCGAGTCGTGACATTATCAGTTTGATTATTAATAACGGTGGAAGAAAAGAGCGAGTTTATGTTCATACGAAAACAAGCATGCTTTGGTATGTCGCCTACTAATAATTAAGGCCGATTTATTTTTCTCCTAATTTTTTGAAAAGAATTTCACGTCAACATAAATAATAATGACAATGGTAAGAATAGTCAGTTTTCCCCAATGCTCAGGAATGAATTCGTAGAATAAAAAACCTAAACCAATCGTTAATGCCATCGTGATATATGTGTTAATAAATTCCTTAACAGCATAAGACAGTGTTTTCTTTAAGCCCATTCTTTATAATTCCGTTTATTGTTTCTATGATTTAAATATGATGATGCGCTATCCAGCTACTATGTACACGTCTATGTACACACGAAACACGCGCTGTAGTGATACGATATGAGACTATATAAAACAAAAAAGGCCATGATTTACAATGGCCTTTTTATCCTGACGAGACTTAATGAGACAACGCGAGATCGCGTGAAACCTTACTCAATGTTCTGAATCTGTTCCCGCATTTGCTCGATCAGCACTTTCAACTCAATGGCTGACGTGGTGACGTCGGCGTTGATGGATTTCGAGGCCAGCGTGTTCGATTCGCGGTTGAATTCCTGCATCATGAAGTCGAGGCGGCGGCCGACGGCTTCTTCTTTTTTCAGGATTTTGTAGGTTTCTTTGACGTGAGCGTCGAGGCGGTCGAGTTCTTCGGCGACGTCGACGCGCTGTGCCATCAGAACCAGTTCCTGTTCCAGACGGTTATTTTCCAGCTGTACCTGCGCATCTTCCTGCTTGCTTTGCAGACGCTCGCGCTGACCAGCAGAATATGCCAGTATGCTGACAACTTATTACGTAACAATCTGTAGACCTTTTCTTGCGCAGGTCTAGCATCAGGTCTACACTACATTACTTATTTGGTAATGTAGTGTAGACCTATGGCTAAATCTGATGAGCTATTAAACGCGTTGGCTAAAGCAGTTAACGCTGGCGGTGGCATTCACAGTGTAACAGAGCTGGCTTTTATGCAGGGTGTGCCTTGTGACTCGGCCTTTAGAAAGTTCCTGGCAGATTGCGTAAAGAAGGGGTTGCTAAGACGAGTGGTGAAAGGCTTCTATGAAAGTGTTATTACACCACCTGAGCCCGAGACTGCCATTTATAAAATCATCAAAAAGTTGCGCAGTGGCACATTGAACTACATCAGCTTAGAAAGTCAGCTCAGTCATACCGGTGATATTTCACAAGTTGTGATGGGTAGAGTCACTGTGGTAACTAAAGGTCGAAGTGGTTGTTTTGATACGCCTTATGGCGTGATCGAGTTTACCCATACTAAAAAGCCAGTCGAGCAAATTGCACCTAATTTGTATTATGACCCCGACATCAAAATGTATCGCGCATACAAGGAACAAGCGATTGCAGATCTAAAACACTGCCAGCGCAATCTACATATGTTGGAGAGCTAAGCATGGGGGAGTGTGTGGGAGATAACGTATGCTGAAGCAACAAATTCGCCAAATTGTCCAGTCAAACCCTGACTATGCCGCAGTGACACCCGTCATAGAAAAAGAGATCTTGCATCATGACATTATGGATGTGCTGATCAAACAGGGCGTCATGCAGCGGTTAACGTTCATTGGCGGCACCTCATTACGAATGTGTTACAACAGCAGCAGGCTATCAGAAGATCTTGATTTCAATGGTGGTCATGATTTCAAGCCCTCAGCGTTTGAGGGGCTGGAGTCCGAAATCCAAACCTATATTCAGAACAAGTATGAAACAGAAGTTTGGGTAAACAAACCTTCTGGCGAGCAGCAAGGGGATACCGTTTCTTGGAAAATTAGTATCGTAAAAGAAGCTAATCGTCCTGATTTGCCACGGCAAAAAATGCATATTGACGTCTGTGCTATTCCGTCATTTGATATTGAAAAGCGCCCACTAATCAATCATTACGACATCGTTGTACCGACTGAAGGGATCTTGGTTCCGGTACAGTCGTTACAAGAAACATTGGCCGATAAGTTGATCGCGTTAGCGTATCGGGCAAGGCGTATTAAACCTCGTGATATCTGGGATATCGTTTGGATTAAGCAGCGCGGTATTGATTTATCCAAGACACTGGTTGAAAAGAAGCTCACCGCCAGACAGAAGCAAACAGAAGACTTTCGACAGGCGCTGTCTATTCAGTTAGCCAAGCTGATGTCGGAAGATGAAGTCCGTGACGACTTCAATATGGAAATGAGCCGCTTTATCCCTAAGCCAATTAAAGAGAGAACTCTCGATAATCCTGAATATTGGGCTTATGTTCAGGGCGAGGTGCATGCCATCGCGTCTGAGTTACTGAATGACGGAGCACCAAAAAATCCATTTGATATGGGTTAGCCCCATGTTTTCTTCCTCCATCATAAAACAAAAAAGGCCATGATTTACAATGGCCTTTTGTCCTGATACGACTTAGTGAGACAACGCGAGATCGCGTGAAACGTTACTCGATATTCTGGATCTGTTCCCGCATTTGCTCGATCAGCACTTTCAGTTCAATAGCTGAAGCGGTGACGTCGGCGTTGATAGATTTCGAGGCCAGCGTGTTCGATTCGCGGTTGAATTCCTGCATCATGAAGTCGAGGCGGCGGCCGACGGCTTCTTCTTTTTTCAGGATTTTGTAGGTTTCTTTGACGTGAGCGTCGAGGCGGTCGAGTTCTTCGGCGACGTCAACGCGCTGTGCCATCAGCACCAGTTCCTGTTCCAGACGGTTATTTTCCAGCTGCACCTGCGCATCTTCCAGCCTGCTTTGCAGGCGCTCACGCTGCCATAGCAGGATGTTCGGCATCTGGGCGCGGACTTTGACGACTTCAGCGCTGACGCCAGCCAGACGCTGTTCTATCATCCCTTTCAGCGCGTTGCCTTCGCTTTCACGGGCGGCGATGAAATCATCCAACGCGCCTTCCAGCGCGGTCAGCAGTTCGGCGCTGATGGCGTCCAAATCCTGCTCTTCTGCCGACATCACGCCGGGCCAGCGCAGGATATCAACCGGGTTGATTTCCCCTTCGTCGCTCTGCATTTTGACCCAGTTGGCGGCATTAACCAGCTGTTTCGCCAGCTTTTCATTCAGGATCAGCGCACTTTGCGCACTTGGGTCGAGTTCAAAACGCAGGTTGCATTCGATTTTGCCACGGGTCAAACGGGCGCGGATGCGCTCACGCGCGACAGGTTCGAGGCTGCGGAATTGTTCCGGTAAACGAAGATAGGTTTCCAGATAGCGCTGGTTAACGGAACGCAGTTCCCAGGCTGCGCTTCCCCAGTTGCCCTTGATCTCTCGGCGGGCGTAAGCGGTCATGCTGCGAATCATTGGTGCATACCTGTAAAGCAAATGATGAGAAGGATTATAGCGTTGAGTCCCGTGCAGGGGATAGGAAAAACCGCCAGCCCGGTTCCGCCCGTCGGGAATCAGGCGGCGTAAAGCAGCGTCTCGTTTTGTCTGGCGATGTCGCGACAGCGGTTTTTCATCATCTGCTTCAGCTGTAGCGTCGCCTGTGACTGTGGGTTATCACGGCGGCTGATCAGCGTGACTTCAAAAGGCAGCGGCTGGTCGATAGGGACGATCTTGAGCTGGTCGGCATAGCGACAGGCAGTAAAGAGATCGACGATGCCCGTACCGCCACCCGCCAGCACCATGTCAGCAATCACCGAGTAGGTTTTGATGTAGAGCGAAGCCGCTGGCTGTAGCGCTCTGTCGCGCAGCGCACGGTGTAGCACCTGACCGAGTGGATCCTTATGCTGCATCATCAGCAGATTGTTGTTGCACAGCCATTCCAGCGAGACAGGGCCGTTTATCGGGCTGTCTTTCGGCAATAAGGCGACCATCGTGGACTGGAACAGCGGCTCTGCCAGCAGCTCGGACGGCACCTGCTGACCAAAGATCAGCGCGAAATCGAGCTGGTTTTGCAGGATGTTCTGGCACAGCGTGCTGAAGTGCTCGGTGACGAGTTCAACGTTAACCAAGGCCGCCTGCTTATGAAATTCCACCAGCGTTGGGGCCACGATCATCTGCCCGAATGCGTGTGCTGCACCCAGCCGTACGGAGTGGGCCTTGCTGGTTTTGATTTGTTCGGTAAGTGAACTGATGCTTTGCAGATGGCTGAAAAGCTCCTGCACTTTCGGTATCAGGCGCAGCCCTTCTTCGGTGGCGATCATGCCCTGTGTGCGACGTTCAAACAGGGAAAAACCGAGCTGCTGCTCTGCGTGATTCAATACCCGGCTGACGTTCGGCTGCGACACATTGAGCAAGCGGGCAGCGCCGCTGATGGTGCCTGCCTGAACAATGGCCTGGAAGATTTCAATATGGCGTAGTCGCATGAGTGCAGGCTCCGGCTGACGCTTTCTGGTGAGCGTCGTATGAGTAATAATCAAAATGCCTGCAATTATTACGCCAGTTTCTAATTTCGTTCCTGCCCGGCCAGCGGCGTTTCTTAATAATAGCCTTGCACAATTATGGTGCGTAATGCTCCATAATTGTGCGTTATGGTCGAAAATGGTGCAATTCGACCTGTCTATGTAGGGCGACAGATTTAGCGATAAATATCGGCGACGGGGGCTTCTCCCACATAGCCATAGCCGCGGTACATCCCTTCGCTGTTAAACGGCAGGGCAATGTTGCCCGCTTTATCGACGGCAATCAGTCCGCCGCTGCCGTCCATCTGCACCAGTTTCTCCATCACCACGCGATCGCTGGCCTGCTGTAGCGTGAGTCCGGCATATTCCGTCAGCGCCGAGACATCATAGGCGGCGACGGCGCGCATAAAGACTTCACCGGTGCCAGTGCAGGAAACCGCCACCGTCTGGTTATTGGCGTAGCAGCCTGCGCCGATGATGGGGCTGTCGCCCACGCGTCCGGCCTGTTTATTGGTCATGCCGCCCGTTGAGGTTGCTGCTGCAAGATTCCCCGCGCTGTCGAGTGCTACCGCGCCGACGGTGCCGAATTTACGGTCGGGATCGATAGGGTCGTTCTGGCCGTCATGGTCGAGGATGACGCGGCCTGAGCCTGCCTGCGCGTTATGCAACTGCTGGCGACGTTCATCGGTGGAGAAAAACGCCGGATCGACCATTTCCAGACCGTGCTGCTGTGCAAATGCCTCCGCGCCGTCGGCGGTAAACATCACATGCTGACTGGCTTCGAGTACGGTACGCGCGGCTAGAATCGGGTTACGGATATGGCTGACGCAACTGACCGCGCCGGCATCCAACGAGCGTCCGTCCATGATGCTGGCGTCCAGTTCGTGGGTTTCCGCGTGGGTAAAGACCGAGCCGTGTCCGGCATTGAATAACGGACATTCTTCCAACAGGCGAACGGCTTCCGTTACGGCATCCAATGCGCTGCCGTTTTCAGCCAGAATGCGTTGTCCGCTGGCGACAATCTCGGACAATGCGGCCAGATAGCGTTGCTCTTTTTCAGCACTCATGGCCGAGCGGGTCAGCGCACCTGCGCCACCGTGGATCACAATCACGGGCTTTGTCATGCGATAAATTCTCTTTTCAATCGGTTTACGCCCCGGAATAAGGGGCGGATAAACTGGAATCAGTTTTGCGTTGTCGCCAGATAGGAGAAGGCACCCAGCAGGCTGGTGATTTCCCGCATGCTCTGCGCCGTATAACCTACGGTTATGGCATCCAAACGTTCAACATTCGGCAGCAGACAGAATAGATCGGCCAGTACCGGTTTTGCCACCATCAGTTCAAGACGGTAGGGTGCCTGAATCCGCGAGTTCAGCGTACGGTGTGCTTTTTCCACCGCCGCTTTTGCAGCGTCACGAATCACCTGACGCGCCTGTTCAGTGCTGAGAGATTCGGCCGCGTGCTGCGAGATGGCGCGTTTGACGCAGGCGTAGTCGGTGGCGGGGTAGTAGCGGGCGATCCAGCTCTGGAGCGTGTCGTCACCGCTGACCAGCCAGAGCGGCGTCTTCTGTTCCACACCAGCGGCAGCGTAGATATCGCTCTCGCCCATGATTTCACCGTTGATGCGTACGCGGTAGAACGCACGGCCGTTGATGGTATGCGACAGCACGCCGAACTCGCCTGCGGCGCTGTGGTAGCCGATGAACATCAGGCCGTCGAACTGCTGTTGCTCCAGTCCTTCGACCATCGAATAGCCGCGCGGTTTGCCCTGTACCAGTCGGGCGCGGGCGTCGATGTTTTCCGCACGCAGATTGACCATTGCCGCATGGCTGTCGGCGACCACCACCTCTGTTGCGCCACCCGCGAACGCGCCGTCAATGGCGGCGTTCACTTCCTGCTCCATCAGGCCACGTGCCAGTTGATATTCCGCGGTGCCGGGGCTGCACTGTTCTGGGCGCATCACGCCAGCGATCCCTTCGATATCAGCAGAGATAAACACTTTCATCATCAGTTTCCTACGGGAGAATTTGCTTATGGATAAAGAGTCGCAGCCAGCCGATCCAACGCCTGTGGCAGCGTCGGGCGGTGATGGCCGCGAAAACCGGTCACGGCGTCTGCCTGAAGCATGGCGTCGAGCACTGCGTGTTCAGTCGCGTCGGCGGCGGTGCTTAACAGCGATTCAAGCTGCGCATCCTCCGGCGGTTGCGGCTGCGGGCAGGTGGAGAACGCGACGGCGATATCACCGGAACCGTGTCCCCAATAGCTGCCGAGCCGACCTAATCCTGCACCAGCACGTTTGGCGATGCGCTTGAGCTGGCGCGCATCGAGCGGGGCATCCGTCGCCATGATAATGATGATCGATCCCGCATCCTGCTGCGGCGCGAGCTCGGGCAGGATCGGTGCGATAGCGTCGCCCATCTGCACGCCGTCCAGCGTCAGTGCGGAAAGCGTGCCGAAGTTTGCCAGCACCAGCACGCCGAGCGTGGCGTTCAATTCGGGAATCAGGCGCGATGCGGTGCCGATGCCGCCTTTCAGGCTAAAGCAGCTCATCCCGCGTCCGGCACCCACACTGCCGCGTGCGAAGCTCTCTGCCGCATTGTCCAGCGCCTGTCGTGCCATGTGTTCCGTCACCGCCAGCGCCTGAATGTCGTTCAGCCAGCCGTCGTTGCACTCTAGCGCCAGCGGGTTCACCGTCGGCAGCGTGCGACCCAGTTCAGGATTGCGGGCAATGGCATCGCGCACCAGCGTGGTAAACAGTGTGCCAGTTGCCAGCGTGTTGCTGAGCAGGATGGGCGTTTGCAGTAATCCCAATTCTTCGATCTGTACTAGTCCTACAGGTTTGGCGAAGCCGTTCAGTACCGCCGCGCCGCAGGGCAGCGGCTGGGTGAACAGGTTCTCGCCGGGCGGCACAATTGCCGTGACGCCAGTTTGCACTTCGCCTGCCGCCAGCGTGCAGTGGCCGACGCGCACGCCTGCCACATCACTGATACTGTTATGCGGCCCGCTGGCCGAGCGCGGCGTACCCAATTGCCGCGTCGTTTTCCAGCGTTGTAGCAACAGCGCCTGCTGCTGCTGGTGATAGTCGTTCATCTGGAGATCGCCGTGCATCGCCTTCCTCAGCTTTTCAGTTTGGGATCGAGCGTATCACGCAGCGCATCCCCAAGCAGGTTAAACGCCAGCACGGTGAAGAAGATCGCCAGACCTGGGAACACGCTGACGTGCCAGGCTCCCGCCATCATCAGGCTGCGGCTCATCGCCAGAATATTGCCCCATTCCGGTACGTCCGGCTCTGGGCCAAGGCCGATGAAGCTCAGGCCTGCCGCGGTCAGGATGCTGGTACCGATACGCATGGTGAAATAGACGATCACGTTAGGTAGCGTGCCGGGCAGGATGTGGCGCATCAGCACGATGCGATCCGGCGCACCGGCGCAGCGTACCGCTTCTACATAAGCTGCCTGTTTCAGCGACAGCGTAGAGGCACGCACGATGCGGGCGAAGACCGGTACGCTGAAGACCGCCACGGCGATAATCACGTTATTCAGGCCGGGGCCGAGGATCGCGACGACCGCAATCGCCAGCAACATGCCGGGGAAGGCGAACAGCACGTCGGAACCGCGCATGATCAGCGTATCGACCCAGCGGCCGTAGTAGCCTGCCAGCAGGCCGAGCACGATGCCGACCAGCATGCCCAGCGTGACGGAAAAGATGCCGATATATAACGAGATGCGAGCGCCGTAGATGATACGGCTCATCACATCGCGCCCGAGATCGTCGGTACCCATCCAGTGCGCTGCTGAAGGCGGTGAAGCCAGCGATGCCCAGTCGGGCTCCATTGGGTTCCACGGTGCCAGCCAGGGGGCGAAAATGGCGACCACTACCAGCAGCAGAACGAAGCCGCTGGAAATTAGCGCCATCGGGTTACGGATAAAGACCTGAACGAAGTCGCGCCACGGCGAACGTATCGTCTCTTCATCAAGCGTGGCAACGGCCACGACGGGTTCGGGAGGAAGGTTCATCGTGTCTCCTAACGTAGGCGAATCGCCGGATTGACCACCGCGTACAGCAGGTCGACCAACAGGTTAATGACAATAAATTCAAACACGAACAGCATCACCAGCGCCTGAATGACCGGCTGATCCTGCGTCTTGATTGATTCAATCAGCAGCCAGCCCAGTCCCGGCCAGCTAAACACGCTTTCGACCACGATGGAGCCACCGAGCAGGAAGCCGAATTGCAGCCCCAGCATGGTGATGACCGGAATCAGCGCGTTACGCATCACGTGCTTCCAGGTGACCAGCCGATTGCGCAGGCCCTTGGAGCGAGCGGTACGGACGTAGTCTTCCTGTGCGACCTCCAGAAACGCGGAGCGGGTAAAGCGTGCCATAACGGCAGCTACCGATGCCCCGAGCGTCAGCGCGGGCAGAATGATGTCGCTGGGCTGATTGAAGCCGCTGACGGAAAAGACGCCGAACGGCATGGCGACAAACTGAATCAACAGCAAGCCTAGCCAGAACGGCGGCATGGAAATCCCGCCGACCGCGAAGCTCATCAGCGTCCAGTCCTGCCATTTGCCCCGCTTGAGTGCGGAAACAACGCCTATCAGCAGGCCGAGCAGCACCGACCAGACAAAGCCAGCAAGTGCCAGCCACATGGTGGGCATAAAGCTCTTGCTGATGACGTCGATAACCGGCTGTTGGGTGCGGTACGTCACACCCAGATCGCCGCTGAACAGGCCGCCGAGCCAGTGGACATACTGCTGTGGCAGCGGGTCGTTCAATCCTAACTGCTGACGGGCGGCTTCCACCGCCTCAATGGTCGCATCAGCACCGGCGTAAATACGTGCCGGGTCACCCGGCAACAGTTTTATAAAACCGAACACTAACAGGGAGACCACCAGCAGAACCGGGATCATTTCCAGCAAACGTCGGACGATATAAGCAAACATGGCGTTCTCCCTGACCGATTACTTAAATTCAGCCTGATCGAAGATCAGTGAGCCATCAGCCAGCATGTAGACGCCGTCGAGGTTCTTGGTTTTGCCGACAACGTTGTCCGGCGAGCCCAGGAAGACCACAGGCGCATCCTGCCAAATCTGACGCTGTGCATCAGCATAAGCCGCGGCACGTTTGTCGGCATCGGCCGTCGCCAATCCAGCGGTTAATCGCTTTATCCGTTACCGAATTGCTGTAGTAGGAGACGTTATAGGCAACCGGAACCCAAGACTCTGTCGCGAACAGCGGACGCAGCGCCCAGTCAGCATCACCGGTAGACGGAGACCAGCCGTTGTAGAACAGGTCAAATTCGGCGTCTTTCGGATCTTTTACGCCAAACAGCTTGGCGTTACGCATCCCGGAATCCATCGGGGTGACGGTGACCTTGATGCCGACCTGCTCTAACTGCTGTTTGAAGAACTGCGCGCTACGGATGTAGTCGGTACGGTTCGTTGTCCACAGCTTCAGGCTCAGGCCGTTGGCGTAGCCCGCTTCTTTCAGCAGCGCCTTGGCTTTTTCTGGGTTATAGGTGTAGTTCGGCGAGGTTTGGCGTGCGAAGAACTGCACGTCCGGTGCCATTGCAGAAGAGGCAGGAACGCCCATGCCGGCAAAGCCGACTTTCAGCCAGATGTCGCGGTTGATGGCGTAGTTGAGCGCCTGACGCACGCGGATATCGTTCAGCGGTGGACGCAGGTTGTTCATCGCCAGCCAGAATTGATAAATACTCGGGTCGCGCTGAATCGCCAGCTTGCTGTCGTTTTGTACGGTGCCGATCAGATCGGAAGGCAGCGGATAAACGGCATCCACCTGACCGGATTTCAGTGACGCCACGCGGGTGGAATCTTCCGGCGTCGGGTAGAAGGTCACGCTGTCGACTTTCGGCCAGCCTTTCTGCCAGTAGTTGTCGAATTTCACCAGCTTCACGTCTTTACCCTGCTGCCATTCGGTGAATTTGAACGGACCAGTACCGACTGGGTTCACGCGCAGTTGTGCTTCGTCTGGGTATTTCTTCAGTGCTTCCGGGCTGTGCATAACGGCAGACGGGTGCGCCAGCGTGTTCACAAAGGCACCGAAAGATTTGTTCAGCTCGATTTTGACCTGCGTCGGCGACAGCACGGTGACGGTTTGCACCATGTTAAACAGGCTGTTGCGCTTTAAGCCCTTGCTCTGATCGGCCAGACGGTCGAGGTTAGCTTTAACGGCGTCGGCGTTGAACGGCGCGCCGTCCTGGAAAGTGATGCCTTCGCGCAGCGTCACGACGAACTCGGTGGCGGTGTCATTACTGGTGTAGCCCGTCGCCAGACGCGGCACCAGCTTCATTTTATTATCGAACTGGAACAGACGCTCGAAGATGCCGCTCTGAATGGAGTAGCTCAGCGTGTCCGAGGTATCGTGCGGGTCGAGCCCGGTGATATCGGCATAGATGGAAATGCGAAGGTCTTGCGCCTGGGCTACAGCCGCCAGACACAGTGAGAGCCCGAGGGCAACGGCAGAGCGGCGAACGAATGGCTTCATGGTTTCTCTCCTGGTCAGCATTGAACGTGTGTTGTGTTTATGGCTATTTTTTGTGGCTATTTTCTTATCATGACGTCGTGTTTCAGGCTGCCGATTCGTTGTCGGCGACCCAGTGCTGCGGCGCAACCTCTCGGTAGCGCGTTTTGGCGACGGTCTCGCCTGCTTTACGCAAGGGCGAAGGGATTTCGCTGTCGTCAAATTGGCGTGCGCCGCGACGCGTTGGATCGGCAATCGGAACCGAGGCCAACAGGCGGCGGGTATATGGATGCTGCGGGTTGTTAAACACCGACTGGCGCGGGCCGATCTCCACAATCTGGCCGAGGTACATCACCGCGACGCGGTTGGCGATGCGCTCGACGACGGCCATATCGTGCGAGATGAAAATCCACGACACGCCAGTTTTCTTCTGGAGATCCATCATCAGGTTGACGACCTGTGCCTGAATCGACACATCGAGCGCCGAAACGGCTTCGTCAGCAATGATGACCTGTGGCTGTAGCGCCATCGCGCGGGCAATCGCGATACGCTGACGTTGTCCGCCGGAAAATTCGTGCGGATAACGACGCGCGTGCTCTGGCAGTAGACCGACGCTTTTTAACAGTGCCTGCACCTGCGGTGTCGCCTCTTCCAGCGATTTCACCAGCCCGTGCAGCAGCAGCGGTTCGGCGATGGTGAAGCCGACCGTCAGGCGCGGGTTGAGCGAGGCGTACGGGTCTTGAAACACCATCTGCATTTCCCGGCGCAGCGGTTGGAAATCCCGCTCTTTCATCTGGGAGATTTCGTTACCCTGAAAATGAATGCTTTCAGCTTGGCTCTGTACCAGACGCAGCAGTGCGCGTCCGGTGGTGGACTTGCCACAGCCGCTTTCCCCGACGATAGCCAGCGTTTCGCCCGGCCAGACGTTGAAATCAATCTGCTCTACCGCATGAACGTGGTGAGTAACCGTGGATAGAATCCCGCTGCGCATCGGGTAATACACCCGCAGCCCGCGAATATCCAACAGCGGTTCGGCGTCATAGCGGGCGGTAACCTGCTCACTATTTTCCGGATCGGCAGCCTGTCCCAGTAAAGGAAAGCGCTTTGGCCAGAGGCTGTCGCGCATGTCGCCCAGCTTCGGTACAGCGGCCAGCAGCGATTGGGTATAAGGGTGCTGCGGTGCGGCAAAAATCTGTTCGACGGTGCCTTGCTCCACGATCTCGCCGCGGTACATCACCACCACGCGATCGGCGATTTCCGCCACCACGCCCATGTCGTGGGTGATAAACAGCACCGACATGTCGCTCTGCTGTTGCAGGTCGCGCAGGATTTGCAGAATGCGTGCCTGCACGGTGACGTCCAGCGCGGTGGTCGGTTCATCGGCAATCAACAACTGCGGATCGCAGGCCAGCGCCTGTGCAATCATCACACGCTGGCGCATTCCGCCAGACAGCGAGTGCGGGTAGCTTTTCATCACGCGATCAACATCTGCGATGCGCACCTTGTGCAGTAGCTCACGGGCTTTTTTGTCCGCGCTGGCGGCATCGCAAATTTTGTGGTCAAGCAGTGCTTCGGTGAGCTGATCGCCGACTTTCAGTACCGGATTAAGCGACGTCATCGGTTCCTGAAAAATCATGGCGAGATCGCGACCGCGCAGCTTACGACGCGCTTCCGCTTTCATGCTCAGCAGGTCATGCTGCTTGCCGTCGCGTGCGGTGAAACGGAGCGCACCGCGTTCGATGTTGGCAGAGTCCGCCAGCAGCCCCATCACGGCGAGTGATGTCACGGACTTGCCTGAACCACTTTCGCCGACCACGGCGACCACTTCCCCTTTATTCACGGTAAAGGAAATGCCTTTTAGCGCCTGATGCGTGCCGGAACGGCCGCTAAAGCTGACGCTTAGATCGTCGATTTCCAGTACAGGTCTGGGGGCGTTACCGGGCGCTGTGGCGGCACCCGCGTGCATGATATCCGTCATGGTCACTCCGGTTGAGGGTTTGATGGTTACGGCGGTTGATGGCGTCATAGCCAAATTCGGCCAAGGTTATAGGTCAGATAAGGCGAACTGTCGGCGGCCAACCAAATAGGGCCGTCGAGATCGACGTGTTCGGCATCGGCGGCGACGGGCAGGGCGGCTTCCATCGCCATTGACGAGCCGAGCGTGCAGCCGACCATAATGCGCAGGCCGTGAAAGTGGGCTTCGCGTACCATCGCCAGCGCTTCGGTTAGCCCGCCACATTTGTCCAGCTTGATGTTGATCATGTCGTAACGACGGCGCAGCCCGACGATGTCTCCGCTGTGGCGGCAGCTTTCGTCCGCGCAGATCGGAATCGGGTGAGAAAACCGCTGTAAATCCTCGTCCTTACCGACAGGAAGCGGTTGTTCAATCATGGCGACCTGATAAGGCAGCAGAGCGGTGGACAGGCTATGTAAATCCAGCCCGCTCCAGCTTGCTCTCGCATCGATAATCAGTCTGGCGTTGGGCGCGGCAGCACGAATGGCGGCGACTTTCTCCAGAATCAGTTCGCGATCCAGTTTGATTTTCAGCAGCAGGGCGCCGTGGGAAACGGCATTGGAGGCGGCGGCGGCCATTCTCTCCACGCTGTCGAGCGCCAACGTTTGCGCACAGACCACGGACGTAGGGGGATGAATGCCGATGCGCTGCCACAGCGTCTGTTTTTCCAATGCGGTGTTGAGCCGCCACAGGGCGCAGTCCAGCGCATTTCTGGCCGCACCCGGCGATAAATCTTTCTGGAGTTGTTCGATGGTCAGGCCGTGTTCTATTGCCTCACGGACCGCAGAGAGCTGGCGACATACGCTGTCGGCGGACTCGCCATAATGGGCTACTGGCGTACATTCGCCTTGTCCAATAAATCCTTTTTCTTCCAACGCGACGCGGATAACGGTGACCGCACGACGCGTCCCGTTTTCAGCCGCCATAGGACGGGCTAGTGGCAGATTGACCGTTTCAATTTGCATATGCCGCATCATGATTTTTTCTCATCAACGCTCAGGGGATGAACGGACTATTTCATGATGCATCATCACTGACGAATACTTGTTCATCAGTAGGGTATAACCTCAGGTTATACCATAAGTTCAAGGTATGGCTTTCTGATGCCGCTTTGCCGCAACGTGAGTGATTTCGTGTATAATACGCGGCAGTTTTCATTGACCCACCGGAGATGAGCCATGCGCCCAACAGGCCGAAGTGCACAGCAAGTACGCCCCCTTACATTCACCCGTCATTACACGAAACACGCTGAAGGTTCCGTTTTAGTCGAATTTGGCGATACCAAAGTGTTATGCAATGCCACGGTAGAAGAGGGTGTTCCGCGCTTTCTGAAAGGCCAGGGACAAGGGTGGGTCACCGCCGAATACGGCATGCTGCCGCGTTCGACGCACAGCCGTAACTCGCGTGAAGCCGCCAAAGGTAAGCAGGGTGGCCGGACGCTGGAGATTCAGCGCCTGATTGCACGTTCCCTGCGTGCGGCAATCGACCTGAAAGTGCTCGGCGAATACACCATTACGCTCGACTGCGATGTCTTGCAGGCGGACGGCGGCACGCGTACGGCGTCCATCACCGGTGCCTGCGTGGCGCTGGCCGATGCGCTGAACCAGATGGTTGCCAAGGGTAAGCTGAAAAAGAACCCGATGAAGGGCATGATCGCCGCCGTTTCCGTCGGCATCGTGAACGGCGAAGCGCTGTGCGATCTGGAATACGTGGAAGATTCCGCTGCGGAAACCGACATGAATGTGGTCATGACCGAAGACGGTCGCATGATTGAAGTACAAGGGACGGCCGAAGGCGAGCCGTTCAGCCACGAAGAATTGCTCACCCTGCTGGCGCTAGCCCGAGGGGGAATTGATACCATCGTTCAGGCGCAGAAAGCGGCCTTAATCGATTGATTTTTAAAGCGACCAATTGGTCGCTTTTTTTATGTCTGACCAACAAGTAATACGAGGAGATGCAGTAATGAAAGCCTACCAGCGCCAGTTTATTGAGTTTGCACTCAGCAAGCAGGTATTGAAGTTCGGCGAGTTCACCCTGAAATCCGGGCGCATTAGCCCCTATTTCTTCAACGCCGGGCTGTTTAATACCGGGCGTGACCTGGCCTTACTGGGGCGTTTTTATGCGGCAGCGCTGGTGGATTCTGGCGTGGAGTTTGATTTGCTGTTCGGACCGGCTTACAAAGGTATTCCGATTGCGACTACCGCTGCTGTCGCGCTGGCAGAACATCACGATCGTGACCTGCCGTACTGCTTCAACCGCAAAGAAGCTAAAGACCACGGTGAGGGCGGCAGCTTGGTTGGCAGTCCGTTACAGGGCCGTGTGATGCTGGTGGATGACGTGATTACGGCAGGTACAGCGATTCGCGAATCGATGGAAATTATCGGTGCGCACGGGGCGACGCTTGCGGGTGTGATGATTGCGCTGGATCGTCAGGAACGCGGTCGTGCTGATTTATCCGCGATTCAGGAAGTGGAACGCGACTATCAGTGCAAGGTGATTTCGATTATTACGCTGAAGGAGCTGATTGCCTATCTGGCGGAAAAACCAGAAATGGCAGCGCATCTGGATGCGGTGAAAGCCTATCGTGAGCAGTACGGGATTTAAGGTTGTGAGTCATGAACCCGCCAAAAACATCTGGCGGGTTTTAAGATCTAAGAGCGGTAGTTTAATTCAGCTGTGCGGCCAGCAGCGGCCAGCGGGTGTCGAATTCCTGTGTCGGGCGATAGCGGAATTCAGATCGTATGAAGCGTGACAGCATCCCTTCGCAAAACGCTAACAGCTGGCTAGCCAACAGCGTTTCATCATGCTGGAAACCTTTACCATCGCGTAGCTTATGCTCGCGCAACACCTGACGCAGCTGCGATTCAATACGCTCAAACAGCTGGTTGATACGACCCTGCAAGCGATCCTGTTCAAACATCAGCGCGTGGCCGGTCATGATGCGAGTCAGCCCCGGATTCCGTTCCGCAAACCCTAAAATAAGCAGCAAAATCAGACGAAGACGATTAAACGTTTCTTTTTCGTCTTGCAGAATCAGGTTAATGCGGGTGGTCAGGCTATCCTCAATAAATTCAATCAGGCTATCAAACATCCGCGTTTTACTGGGGAAATGCCGGTAGAGCGCTGCTTCGGACACGCCGACATTCGCAGCCAGTTTTGCCGTGGTGATGCGTTGGCTACCGTCGCTGGATTCCAGCATCTGCGCCAGCGCCTGCAAAATCTCCTCGCGGCGATTCCTTTTCGTATTTTCTTTTTCTGCCATGTCTGAAAAGACCCTTGCTAAATATTTGACTGACAAGCACCCGTTAGCGCCACAGTCGTGATAACACGCTGTGGCTTATAGGAATTTTTACACTATGGGTGGCTGGATCGCGTTAGCTACGGCCGGAGTGGCCGAAGCCGCCTTCTCCACGTTCGCTGCCGACAAAATCTTCGACCAGATTAAATTCGGCCTGAACCACGGGCACAAAGACCATCTGTGCGATGCGCTCGCCCGGTTCAACCGTGAACGTTTGTTGACCACGGTTCCAGACGGAAACCATCAGCTGTCCCTGGTAGTCCGAATCAATCAGTCCCACCAGATTCCCCAGCACCACGCCGTGCTTATGGCCCAGCCCGGAGCGGGGCAGGATAACCGCTGCCAGCCCGGTATCGGCAATGTGAATCGCCAGCCCGGTTGGAATCAGCGTGGTTTCCCCTGCTTTGAGTTCAATCGCCTGATCCAGACAGGCACGCAGATCGAGCCCAGCAGAACCCGGTGTGGCATAGGTTGGTAACGGAAATTGTTGCCCAACACGCGGGTCAACAATCTTAACGTCGATTTTTTTCATCATAACGGCTGATAATCTCGTCGATTAATTTTTGGCCAAGAAGACGCTTGTCGCACTGCGGCAACGGCGTGTCTCCACCTTGCCAAAAAAGGTGTAACGCATTGGTTTCACTGTTAAAACCATGCCCGGAAAGAGAGACGTTGTTCGCGCAAATCAGATCCAGCTTTTTACGCGCCAGTTTTTGCCGGGCGTATTCTTCCACATTCTGGGTTTCGGCAGCAAACCCGACAACATAAGGACGATTTTTCGTCATGGCTGCGACACCGGCGATAATATCTGGATTTTTGACCAGAGTGAGAGTCATTTCATCGCCCTGCTGGTTCTGTTTTTTAATCTTCTCATCGGCGATGTGTTTGGCGCGGTAGTCGGCAACCGCCGCACAGCCAATAACAATGTGCTGCTGGGCCGCGTGTTCCATCACCGCATGCTCCATCTCCAACGCGCTGCCGACATCAATGCGTGTGACGCCCTGCGGTGTGGCGAGCGAAACGGGGCCGCTTACCAGTGTGACATTCGCACCACGGGCGGCAGCGGCCTGTGCGATAGCAAAGCCCATTTTGCCGGAGCTGTGATTGGTGACAAAGCGAACCGGATCCAGCGCTTCCCTTGTCGGCCCGGCGGTGACCAGAATGTTCAGATGTTGCAGATCGTTGATGGCAGAAAAATGACGCTGCGCCAGCCCGACAATCTCCATTGGGTCGATCATGCGGCCCGGTCCAACATCGCCACATGCCTGACTGCCGCTATCCGGTCCCCAGATCGGTAAACCGCGTGCGGCCAGCGTGCGCAGGTTGTCCTGTGTGGGCGCTGCGCGATACATCTGCTGATTCATCGCAGGGACAACGGCGATAGGGGCGGATGTCGCCAGACAGATCGTGGTTAGCAGGTCATTCGCCATGCCGGCGGCGACTCGTGCGATCAGATCGGCAGTCGCCGGGGCGAGAATGACTAAATCAGCCCATTTTCCCAACTCGATGTGGCCCATTGAGGCTTCTGCCGCAGGGTCGAGCAGGTCGTCTGAGACCGGGTAGCCGGAGACGGCCTGTAGCGTCAGTGGCGTGATGAAGGCTTTCGCGGCAGAGGTCATGACAACTCGTACGTCGGCTCCGCTATCGCGCAGGCGCCGCACCAGTTCCGGGCACTTATACGCGGCGATGCCGCCGCTGATACCCAGCACGATTCGTTTGCCGGAGAGTGCATTCAGGCTGGAAAATTCCGTCATCATCATGGTCCGATTGAAAGTCAGAAGATGCGCCATTTTACCATAACCTTGCGGTCAGATAGGAATCTTAAGGTGGTTACCGTGGTTTCCCTAAGAAGATTGCGAAGCGCTTCGCAGCCTTTTATCACCGGTGTCGTCCTGTTTTTACGGGCGTGACATGATGCCGTCGAGCGGTATAGGGAGAAGGTGATGGGCTGGGAAAAGGGATTGGCACCGCGTGAAAAACTGGTGCGTTTAGGGGCTGAATCACTGACGGATGTTGAATTGCTGGCGATTTTTTTGCGCACAGGGCTACCGGGCGTGCATGTGATGCAGCTGGCCGAGGATTTACTGGCGCATTTTGGCTCGCTCTATCAACTGATGGCGGCCGACCAGTCGGCGTTTCATCATGCCAGAGGCGTGGGGATATCAAAATATACGCAGCTCAAGGCGATCGCAGAGCTGTCGCGGCGGCTATTTTTCTCTCGCCTGGCGAAAGAGGACGCCATGCTGAACCCGGAAGCGACCGGCCAATATTTGCAGCTGCTGTTGTCTCGGCGTGAGCGTGAAGTTTTTTTAGTTCTATTTTTGGACAATCAACACCACGTTATTCGCCATCAGGAGATGTTTGTTGGTACGATTAACAGCGTGGAAGTCCACCCGCGTGAAATTGTGCGTGAAGCGCTAAAAGCAAATGCTGCCGCGCTAATACTGGCGCATAATCATCCGTCGGGAAAAGCGGAGCCGAGTCAGGCTGACCGTGCAATAACCGAACAAATTGTTAAAGCCTGTCTGTTAATGGAGATCCGCGTGCTCGATCATTTGGTTATTGGGCATGGCGAATACGTTTCTTTTGCCGAGCGTGGCTGGATTTAACAGATATTTCCGCGATCCAATGGGATCTTTAGCTGTTCGGGACTTGAGCACTTACGCTTCAGAGCGTATACTACGCCACCTTTGAGAATCTTGGGTGTGGCGTTAAGAGCCTATCTCAGCAGGTTTATCCTGATGACAGAGTCTTTTCAGTGAAGTTGCTGAGATGGGCTCTAAAGCCTGACGAGGCGGCCAAACCCTATACGAAGCTCGAGCTGATTTGATTTTTGGAGAATAGACATGTCCCGAGTCTGCCAAGTTACTGGCAAGCGTCCGGTGGCCGGGAACAACCGTTCCCACGCACTGAATGCGACCAAACGCCGTTTTCTGCCGAACCTGCATTCACACCGTTTTTGGGTTGAAGGCGAGAAGCGCTTTGTAACACTGCGTGTATCTGCTAAAGGTATGCGTGTTATTGATAAGAAGGGTATTGAGACGGTTCTGGCCGATCTGCGTGCCCGTGGTGAAAAGTATTAAGGAACTGAATCATGGCTAAGGGTGTTCGCGAGAAGATCAAGCTGGTTTCTTCTGCTGGTACTGGTCACTTCTATACCACTACGAAGAACAAGCGTACTAAGCCGGAAAAATTGGAACTGAAGAAATTCGATCCAGTTGTCCGTCAGCACGTTCTCTACAAAGAAGCTAAAATTAAGTAATTTCTGCTTCTTGATAAAAACCCGGCCTTGGTCGGGTTTTTTTTCGCCACATGCCAGCCCGCATGTCGATTTGATTTAACGGTTTTGTGTTAAACACTGTGGGTAAAATACGCCAGCAGTAACCCTATTTCTCATCGTATCCCCTGTCTTTCGTGCTGTCACAGAGGGTATCCTGTTGTTTATGAAAACGTTGTTTATGCTAACGTAGCCACCTTTATCAGGAGACGCACATGCCTGAATTACCTGAGGTTGAAACCAGTCGTCGGGGAATTTCACCGTATCTTGTCGATCACACCATCCTTTATGCTGAAGTGAGGAACTCACGCCTGCGCTGGCCGGTATCGGCTGAGATTCTCTCGCTGAGCGATGAGCCGGTGCTCAGCGTGCGTCGGCGGGCAAAATATCTACTGATTGAGCTGACTCGCGGCTGGATTATTGTGCATCTCGGCATGTCTGGCAGCCTGCGGGTGTTGCCGGAATATAGCGAGCCGGAGAAACACGATCATGTCGATTTGGTGATGGATAGCGGTAAGGTGCTGCGTTATACCGATCCCCGACGTTTTGGTGCCTGGCTGTGGACGGATAATCTGGAAACCTGCTCGGTATTGGCGCATCTAGGGCCAGAACCCTTAGAGGCTGAATTCTCTGCCGATTATCTTTATCAGGCCTCATGCGGTAAAAAGATGGCAATCAAACAGTGGATTATGGATAACAAAGTCGTCGTCGGCGTAGGCAATATTTACGCGAGCGAATCACTGTTTGCGGCGGGCATCCATCCTGACAGAACGGCTGGATCGCTAAATGAAAGCGACGCAGCCATATTGGTGGGCGTGATTAAACAGGTGCTACAGCTTTCGATTGAGCAGGGTGGCACGACGCTGCGTGACTTTTTGCAATCAGATGGCAAACCTGGTTACTTCGCGCAGGAGCTGCGAGTCTATGGCCGCAACGGTGAACCTTGTCGGACATGCGGAACGCCGATAGAAATCGCGAAGCATGGGCAGCGCAGCACATTTTTCTGTCGCCGCTGCCAGAAGTAATCGGTATTGTGGATAAAAATTCAGATAAGTAACAATGACGATAATGCTTATTAAGGGAAAAGAAGTATGCAGCGCATTTTGTTGATAAGAATCGATTTCCTCGGTGATATGGTATGCACTACAGCATTGATTCACTCTCTGAAAAGAAAATGGCCGGCTGCTGAAATCCATGTATTAGCGAACAAATATAATTCATACGCGCTTGAAGATAACCCAGATATAAAAGAAGTGCATCATTATGTTTACAGTAAAAGCCGGGAGAGAAATAACCGCAGTGGTTTAATCAGTTCATTAATCGATAAGTTTTTACTGATTACTCGCTTAAAGCGTTTAAATTTCGATTTGCTGATTATCCCTAATGGTGGGATGAATAAGAATGCGATCCAGTTCGCTAGATGGATGAATATTTCTGATAAGCGGTGGCACACGGCTGAGACCGAGTTTGACGATCGCAATATCAAACATATTACTAATCGGCCAATAAAGCATGAAGTATTAGCGGGGTATGATTTAGTGCCTGAGCTTGGTGTAACGAGCACTGATGATTTACGGCTGTATGTTTATCCTAAACCAGAATTAAAAAAACAATGGTCAGAAAAATTAAAAAATAACGGTAAAGCGAATATCGGATTTTTTATATCAAATACAGCACATGAACGTCGCTGGCCGTGGGAAAACTGGTCCTCACTTGCTAAGTTACTTGGCAATGATTTCAATATCATTATTTTCTCTAGTCCTGGTGAGAAGCCGGAGCAAGATGCGCTTAATGGCATTACGGTTCAGTGTGCCAATACAGAAACAGTGCCTGATCTTATCGCAGCGATGAGCCAATTAGATCTGGTTGTTTCGGCTGATAGTGCACCTGTTCATCTTGGTGCGGCGTTGCAGATACCGGTTGTCGGTCTATTCGAAGCAAGACCAGAGAAATATTTGCGTTGGTATCCGATTGGTGTCAATCACGTCTTGTTGCATTCAGGCAAATGCATCGACAGCATTAGTGTGGCTGATGTCAAAGAGGCCGTCATTTCTCTTATCCCGTAAACGAACTATCAGCGGAGCTTTTCCATTAAGGCACTAACGATGGCATCGGGTAAGAAGTGCGATACGTCACCGCCATGGCGAGCAACTTCCTTAACCAAAGAAGATGAAATAAATGACCACTCTTCAGATGGCATCAGGAAAACGCTTTCGAGAGTAGGCATCAGATGGTGATTCATTTTTGCGAGCTGGAGTTCATATTCGAAATCGGCAACGGCTCGCAAACCACGTACGAGAATGTTGGCGTTTTGCTGCTGTGCAAAGTGCACCATAAGATCGCTGAAACCGACCACTTCGACGTTCGATAAATGTTGCGTCGCACCCTTTGCCAGCGCCACGCGTTCATCCAGAGTGAAAAGCGTATGCTTGCTCGGGCTGGCAGCGATGGCCAGCACCACATGGTCGAACAGTCGTGATGCACGCGTCAGCAGATCCAAATGACCATTGGTTAATGGATCGAACGTTCCAGGATAAATCGCTTTGGTTGTCATCACGTTAGCCCTTCATTCACGGTCTTGGTAGCGCTGTTTTACTGTGTCCGCTGGGGTAAATAAGGTTCCAGTAGCGTAAGCAGCATCTGTAGTGCACCCTGGTTTTGGTGTAACACTTCCACGGCATGTCGACCATAGTAAAGACGATAATCTTCGTCAGCGAGCAGTTTCCCGACTTCTTTTCCAAGTGAGTCTGCATCGGTCACGGTAATCAGCCCGTCGGCCTGATCGAGTTTGTTGCAGATATCTTTGAAATTGAACGTGTGTGGCCCCATCAATACCGGGATAGCATGAGCTGCCGCTTCTAGCGGGTTATGCCCGCCTCGTTCAACCAAGCTTCCACCGACAAAAGCCAGATCGGCGATGCCGTATAACAGCATCAGCTCGCCCATGGTGTCCCCAATGACGACCTGCGTGTTTGCAGGAGGCTGTTCACCACTGCTGCGCAGCGTGTAGGTGAATCCCAGATTCTCTGTCAGCGCCTGCGTGGTGGCGAAACGTTCCGGGTGGCGAGGCACAAGAATGAGTAGTAAGTCAGGGTAGGTGGCAAGCAGCTGTCGGTGAGCAGCCAGAACGATTGCTTCTTCACCTTCGTGCGTACTGGTGGCTATCCATACCGGACGGTGTGGCGCCCATTGTCGACGTAATGTAATGGCTCGTGCCGCCAGTTCTGGCGTCACGGAAATATCAAATTTGAGGCTGCCAGTCACTTTCAGGCTGGAGCGCTTCAGGCCAAGATCGATAAATCGGTTCCCGTCTTCCTGATTCTGGGCGGCGACGAGGGTAATGCGCCGCAAGATATGGCGCATGAGTTTCCCGATCTTTTTATAACCTGCAGCAGAACGTTCTGACAGCCGGGCATTCGCAATGACCAGCGGAATGTCGCGTTTGTGCAGCTCTGCGATCATGTTTGGCCACAGCTCGGTTTCCATAATGATGACGATTTTCGGACGAACCTGGTCAAAAAAGCGCTTCAGGGCACAGGGTAAATCATAAGGTAGGTAAACGTGATAGACCGTATCGCCAAACGCTGAACGCACGCGCTCGGAACCTGTTGGCGTCATGGTTGTTACTGTGATCGGCAGATTGGGGTAACGATGGCGCAGCGCTCTCACTAAAGGAATGGCGGCCAGCGTTTCACCCACCGACACCGAATGCAGCATGATACCGTCTGGCTTGACCTTCTCTGCACAAAAACCGTAGCGTTCACCCCAGCGCCGGCGATAGGCAGGCGCTTTGCGACCACGAAGCCACAGGCGAAGCCAAATCAACGGTTGGATGAGGTACAGGATAATAGTGTAGAGAGTTTGTAGCATAAGGTTTACTGTTATCGGTTATCGCTAGGGTGATTTTATCGGGTTCGTGAGGATAAGGCTATTTGTAAAACGGATGTCGTTTATTCCTCAGCCGATTTTCCTAAAAATCGCAGGCGGATGTGCACATGGCCGCAATCGTTGAATTTGGTACGGGATAAACAGACAGCTGAAAGAACTAGAAGATCCAACTATATCCACATGTACTTTATTTGTGAGACGTTTGTATCTGTTTTGAGTTTTTAAGGAAGACACGTTTAATTTTTCTTATAACACCTTTGCTTTCATTAATAATATTTTTCTTTAGTCGTTGCAGAGGATAAATCAAAAAAAACCATAATTGATAATATAATCTATCTTTTCCTTCCAGAATAACAATAGAGTCTTTGAGCTTACTGTAGTGATGTCTGTTAAGTTCTCTTAGCGTCTCTTCGGTAACATTACGGTATGTTAACCCTATGTTACGATGATTTTCTTCATGATAGAAAAACTCAGTTTTATTGATTTTTTCAATACCAACAGAAAATGGTACTGGGCCTGTAGTATTTAATACACCTTTCATCCCTACACCATAAATCCAAGGTTTGTAGCGTTTTAATCTATGCACAACTTCGTCTATAGCGGATTTAATGTAAGGAGATTTTGGTACTGCAATTATGTTCCATTGTTGGTACTCCCCACATTTTAATAACTCTAACTCTTTATGTAATCCCATATTTCTATCGCAGCCACATTTCTTATTATCCCAACTGCATAGCAATAGTTCACAATCCTCTTTAATGACTTTGTCGAGTGGGATTGAACATGAACTTTTAATATCCAAATAAACGCCACCCTCGATGTAAATCAATAGATAACGAAATAAATCAGCCCTAGCTGCACCATACTTTGGATCTATACTTAAATAGATACTCAGCATCTCTTTTCCGTAATGCTTGTCTATATATTCAATTATGCGTCTTTCATCGTAGAAAAAATACTCCCAACCCAAGTTGCTCTCTTTCAATTTATCCACAGACACTAAAATTTCTTTAGGCAGCTTATGTATGCCTTTAGTATATATCTGATGAATTTTCTTAGGTATTTTCATCACTGTGTCATCCCTGTATTTAAAATGAAAATTGATTCAATGTTTTATTATTTTATATCTATTGAATTATATGTGATTGATTGCAATGCCAACTATAGTGCTATAGCCGATGCGACCATTAATCGCTAACGGCTGTTTTATCTGATGAATCAAGAGGCCTTATTTTTGAGAAATATAATTTATTTTTTATTAATGGTTCAATGATCTTACTTTTTTTCTCCATTTTTTTATTGGTATGAATAAACAGATGAATTTTATTCCTAGTGTTTTAAACCCTTTTTTAACCCGAAATGAAAATGGTGTAATTAATTTATATGCTGAGAATATTTTATTACAATGATCCTCGTCCCCCATGGTCGTAATATTCCCTGAGGAATCCAATGTTATTGTGTATAAGTTTACTCGAAGTATATTTGTTGCTATTTTTCTCTTCTCTATGTGGTCTTTAGATAGATTTTCATTATGCTCTATTATCAAGAAGTCGATGTTTTTACCCATTTTTTTGCAAAGTTCATTACAATTATCAATTACTACGTTGTCATCTGTTGTATGATAATGTGAGAACCAAACTAATAATATTCTTTCTTTGTTTTTTACATTAAAATAAAACCTCGATATTCTCCTGGAGTATTTTTCCTTTACTTTATTGAATGAGTCAGAAAAATTTACATTTATAGGGAAATCGTGATAAAAATAAAAATTAGTATTTTTATTCTTATAATAGTCACAGTTGTTATCGTTAAGTACTGATGGATCTTTTTCTAAAGGAATAAAATCTTCTGGGTTGAGAAAGTCTTTAAAATCATTTAGTAATAGCGTGAATCTCTCTTCAAAACTAGCATTTGTTAGCCAATCAAAAGGCCCTGAAGATATGCGTAGACCATGTTTTTTTAAGTACTCACTGCACGCACAATCTCGGCCAATAGAGTAAATCATATCATATTCTTTCATAACAATTTATCTCAATCAGGATCGAAGAAATTAAATGCATCATCTATATTTTTTATTTCTTTTTCTTTTTTATACCAATCATAAGATTTAGCTATGTGACCTAAATCTAACGCTTGATATCCCAAGTGACTTAAGTCATATGCTAATATTTTTGCAGTGGGGCCAAGAATGATGATTATAACTTTTGACGTGTCTGTTCCTTTTGCTCTTTCCAATATGTTATTATAACTTTCAAACGCGTTTAATGATGGTGCATATTGATATTCTATGGATTTAGCACAGTCAAAAATATTTTTCTCAATTTTGTCAAATATAGTTTCCCCGCAAATTATTTTTACGTCTTTATTTTTCCAAATACTTCTTATCTTTTCGAAATAATCATTATAATCATATTCTTTGTAATATGAGTAAGCTAAAGTTATTTCGGCGCTATAATATCTTTTCCTGAAGTCGATATATTCTTCAATTGTTCTACGAAAGCGAGCTTCGGAAGAACGCCAAAAATTTTTGTTTATATCTGTAAGATTTTTTTTACTATAATAGCAAGCCCGAGGAATGGCTATAAGTGTTTGAGCATGATCTGAGGATAATACTTCTATTAGTCGCCTAGATAGTTCAGGTGATGACGTTTGAAAAGGAATGCTTTTATGGCATATAAGATTTAATTCCCCATCGCCAAACCTACAGATAGATGCTCTTTTTTCCAACAATGTATTGAGGGTTTCGTCGACAGTCTCAATTTTTGGTATATTTAGTTCTTTTAAGTCATCAGCTAATTCATATTTCAATGACTCAATTAGTGATATAGTGAAGTCGTGATCTAACTTCTCTTTTAGATTCACTTTTTTAAGATAAATTAAATTTCTAACTAATTTTCTAATTCCCATTATTTAAAACCCACGTTAATGAATTTTTTTATTTCACAAACTGCTAGTTTTGCATCAATTTCATTAATAACTAGACCTTTATCATATTTTTTAACTCTTTCTGCAGGGGCTCCAAGATCAAAACAAGCTACGGGAATGTTCATGATAATTGCTTCAGCTGTTGTATAGGAAAATGTTTCGGGCCAAACAGATGGTATAAATATAATATCAATTTCATTATTTTCTAGAATTTCTGGCAATTCTTCGCGATTATATTTACCAACCACTCTGGTTTTTTTAGATAATTTCTTATAGTCACCTATAACTACAAGAGATATGTTAGGATCACTATCTATATATAATTCCATTTCATTTAATATATCAGATCCTTTTGATTGTCTTGTTATACTTCCTAAAACACCTATTTTTATTTTATTGTTTCTATTCCCATGTGAGCTTACTTCCCTTAACTTTGGAACGTTATGTAAGGTGATTTTTGTTTTTCTTTCTAGGCATGGATAAGCCTTTATAAAAAGATTGTATCCGGATTGTGAGAAAACTATTAGCTCATCAACATATTTATCAAAGAAGTGTTCCCAATTTTTTCTCCAACTATTTATTTCTATTTCAGGAGCAACAGGTATATCATCATGTGTATTTAAAGGAAAGCACGTCTCACAGCCCTCACCTAAAGGAAGCCCACAAAATCGTCCATTTCTTGTTAAATTAAAAAAAGGACATATAGGAAAGTAATCGTGTCCACGTACGGATAAGAATACATTTTTATTTTTTAATCGACTAATTAAATTTAATACAGCATAAGTATTCGGCCACGACACTAAGTTATTCACTACTATTTCAGATAGTTCTGTTTTTAAAATTTTCTTTTCAAATGAAAACAGATCTTTTACTATAAGGATATATTCATTGTCTCTTTCAAAATAGGTTACTTTATATATATTGAGATCATTCATGTACTGGAATCGAATAATATTATTATTTATTCTTACGTTTTTCAGAATGTTATAAAAGTAGCTTTCAGTCCCACCACCTAAAGATAGATCAAAGAACAAAACTATATTTTTTTTTGAAAATAACTCTAATGATTTTTCTTTTCTCAGTTTTTTATTAGATGGAATTAGAACTCTCTTTATAATAATCCCTAGTATTTTGTATTCAACAAAAATATCTATCTTCCTTACTCTAGCTACAGTGATTCCTAAAAATTTATATTTAACGACAACTCCGTCTGTTTTCTTTTTGAATATCATTTTGGCTGTGTTAACCCTTTTTAATTTATCGCTATTGATAATCAACTCTCAAATGGATACTCATTTATAAATTGCGAGATAAAGATGGTTATCCGTTAGGTTAAATGCTTACTTCATTTTTTATATTTGTTTATTATTTTAAAGGATAATATTTTTTCATCAAATGTAATGCGTTGGTTTTTTATTTTTTGATATAAAGTATTTAGAGCGAGGGTGTTTCTTGGTTACTAAGAATAGAATAATGCTTATCATATTTTTAATTGTTATCTTACCGCGAAGAACATCGCGGATCGTAATAAATATCGTGCTAGCAATGCTTTTTTTATGATATTCGCAGCGTATAAAATATTTAAAATAGAGCGTTTCTGTTACTCTAAAATTGCTTTGTGCCTCTTCAAGGTCCAATGCAGATAACGAATGATGTATCTCATTCAAACAGAATAAAGACAGTTGGTCATCTTTCATTACTTTTATTGTTCTAAAAAAATCGTTGTCAATGCCGTAAAATGCTAATTTCTCCTCAAAAACATAGCCTCTAAATGTTATGATTTTATCTATTGCATTTTTAGATATTGTAATGCCAGACATTGCTGATTCAATAGGTGATTGAATATGCCCTTCAGAAATGACAATATCAGGATTATCATATAAATGCGGGTAGTACTGTGTATACACATCATTTTTCTTTGCTATTATTTTGGGGGCGATAACGTCTGCATCTTTTACCGTGCTTAATCTTATAAAAAAGTCTTTAGGCAAGATTGAATCTTGATCAAGAATAGTAATAAAGTTAAATTCATTTACTTCAATAAAAAAATTATAAATTTTAGATAAAGATAAGTTTCTTATATCTTGAAATATTTTTGCCCTAATCCCTTTTTCCTGACAGGAAGCAAGGAAGTGTTGTACATCCTCTTCATTCAGCAGACTTGGGCCATTGTTCCAGATTAAAACATCTAAGACTATATTCTTAGTTTGAGACGCCAACACTGCTCTTAGAGTATCCGAATTTTCTAGCGTCGAATTATAAATGATCACAACGGATGTGATTTTCATTCCATGTATTCCCAATTTTATCTATATGTAATTATGGTATAGTAAAAATATGATGTCATTATAAATCATATTTCCAATAAGCGATTTACATGGTATTTTATGAGTGACAGATCCTACTTTTCTATGATTTTCTAAGGATTTTTTATCTTGAGGCTCCATAACTCAGCATACTTATTAAAGGTATACTGAGCGTTGACTATAGCGAGTAATAATCCTTGTTTTCCATCTAAAAATCCGGCTTTTAGTATTAATGTTTTAATAAAGGAGAACATTGTGTGAGAAAATATAGAAATATAGCTACAATGCTTACCCTTGGCGTGACGCTCTCTCGCCCAGTCAGACGCATAACGTAATTGTTTTTTTTGAAATTCTGAAAAATCACGACAGGTTAAATGTAATAGATCACCCGTTAATGATTTAACAGCAGCGTTGCCATAGATTAATGATTCATGAACTTGATTATCATTATAATTATAATGATGGTTAGCATAGAAGCGGAGGACTTTATCTGGATACCAACCGCTATACTTCATAAAACGACCGAGGAAAAGGTTTCGTCTTGCACATGCATATACAGTATCGGTAATTATATCTGGCGTTTTTAGTATTGTTTCAACGGAAGAGCGTAATTCCTTTGTCATCCTTTCATCGGCATCAATGAAGAAAATATAATCACCGCTGGCATGGGTCTGAGCTCTTTGTCTTTGTTTGCCATACCCTAGCCAGTTATCGTAGTGATAAATTTTTGCTCCATATTTTTGTGCAATTTCAATTGTATTATCACTACTGCCAGAGTCGACTATTATTATTTCATCTGCCCATGAAATAGATTCTAAGCATTCTTGAATGAGCTCTTCTTCATTTTTTGTTATAATGAGAACCGATAACGTTTTTCGCATACCTATTTTTCCGCTCAGTTTCTACTGAATTATATGTGTCAGGTTGAATTCGAAAGTAATGCACTATATTTATTTTAGGGAATAGGATGTGAAAATTTTTTCAGAATTAATTTTTTTTTGGTGAGGAAGTTAAATATTTTTTTATACTGTATTTTAAGGCGCAGGCTAATCCAGAGATATACTTCCCTGTTTTCAACAAATGCTTATATTTTTTCTTCATTTCTACGAATGTATCAGCATCTTTCAGTTCCCTGACTGACCAGGGAGATTCTTGCTGGGCGTGTTGAAAGTATGATGTTGATGGATAGTTTGCCCATTTGTGCCAAGGCTTAGTTACACCTGTATAGTGTATGAGAATAGTGTCATTTTTTATGATTTCTTTATATTTTTGATGGCTTGAATCTTTCAACTCGTTCTTTATAGAATAAATAGTATTATATTCTCTGGGAAGGAAGGTTACATTACCGTGTAATAATATATTCATGACATCCTGATCTGGATATTGGATTGACTCTTCACCACTTATTAACTTATCAAATATCTTTTGTGTTAAATCCAATTCATTCCAGATAGTTAAATTTACGAATAAAACGCCAGAGTTAAAATATTTCCCTTCTAAGGCAGCAATCTTTAATCGATTTGCTGATTTTTTTTGTGTTTCAGGTAAATCACGAATTACGGCCGCAACATGTGGTGCTGTATCCAACTTGTGAAGCCGCGCTAAAGAACCTTTGCACATTACATCAGCATCAAGATAAAGGAGATTTGATATTTTGTCTGAAAGGTGGGAAAAAGCTAATAACCTGAAATACATCGCATGCGACCAAATATCAGTACAAGGCAATGTTTTTAACATTTCAGAATTTATTTTATATAAGACGATTTTAGTTTTGAATTTTTCAGAAAGAATATTTAATTTTTTAATAAAGTCATCATCAAAATCATCAGAAAAAACATGGAATGTAAAATCGATGTCATTATTGATGAGAATTGATGCTATTGATATTCCACAACCAATAGCATAATTTTTATCTATACCATAAGCAACGTTTAGAGTGTCATTATCGGCGATTGGCTGATGTCTATTATTTTCGAAAACTGAAAGAACATCAATATGCGATGAAAAGACCATTACATCACCTTAAAAGAAGAAAAATTTAGCGTTTGGACTTTAGCGTTCGTTTTTAAAATGCTTTTTTATAAAAATATTTTAAGTAGCTAATTGTGCCAGAAATAAATTGGCTGTTATGAAACTGATGCTTAGCACAATATCGCGTGTTACTTGCTGTCACAGCGTCTAAGAGAGGTTCGTTTTTCCATGGCGAATTGTCTTTGGCTTTTAAAAAATATTTTGTGCAAGTGTAATTGGCTGCCCATTTATGCCATGGCTTAGTTGGGCCAATATAATGAATAAATACAGTTTCTGTGGAGATAGGCGTTGGTGCTGACTCGCCATTGCTATATTTTAATTCATAATTAATACTAAACTGGGTGTTGTATTTATAGCCCAGTTGATAAGATTTCCCTGCCAAAAGTATATTTAAAACATCCTGATCAGGATGAGTAATGACTTTCTTCATCTCTGGATCGATCAAAAAACGCATGCTATTTTCTGTTACAGATGCTTGATGCCAGTTATTTATTTCAATTAACAAAACGCCGGAATTAAAGTAGCCATTGCTGAGTTCAGGATGTTGAAGCTTTTGTGCACGGTTTTCCCACCAACTTCTATCACCATCTAAAACAGCGGCGGCAATATGGCTACTAATATCTAATTTTATTAATTCTTGCAACGAGCCATTACATATAATGTCCGCATCAAGGTAGAGAACTCTATCGAGTATCTGATAGAAATAGTCGGCAATAATAAAACGAAAATAAATGGCATAGCTCCAGAGTTTTGTTTCTGGTAACGTTTTTAACCAAGAACAATCAACGATATAAATGTTAATGGTTGTATTGTATTGCTCTGCCATCTCTTGAAATCTGGCTTTATCACCATCACTGAGTTTGTCGGTAAACACGTGAAAGGATAAACAGTAATCCGGATTCTTTAATAAAATAGATGCGATAGCGATGGCGCAGCCATAAATGAATTTTTCATCAGTGCCAAAGGCTATGTCTAACTCGGCATCTTTTTTAGAATAGGAGAATGAGTGTACACTTTTTATGACTTTTTCTTTGTCAAAGTACATGCGCTTACCGTGTTGGATGAATAGCGAAGAGAATAACGTGTTGTAAGAAACAGGTCAGAATATGTTTTTATTTATCATTATGATTCGATAATCAACTGTGCCGCTTTTTCTGGCAGACTATAAATATCTTCTGTATCGGCAAAATGGCGGGCATTTTCTGCCCACTGTTTAAGCGTTTCTGGCTGACTGAGCGCGTGTAATAACGTGTGATTCAGTGCTGTCTGGCTAAAAGGCTCTGGGATGACCTGCCCGGCCTGTGAGCGCTCAATGTAAAAAGCATAACCGCACGCATCGGTAACGAGTATGGGCAGCCCAGCCGCGATAGCCTCAAGTAAAACGATGCCTGCGGCTTCCTGATGAGCCGGATGAAGCAACAAATCTGCGGCTGCCATGAAGTCAGGAATGTCATCTCGGCCAGAGAAGAAGTGTATTTGTTTACCGATGCCGAGCTGCTCTGCCTGTTGTTGAAACGGTTTTGGATCGTCCTGACCGACAACCAGCAGCGTTACACGTTGACGCAGTTCCTGTGGCAGGCTGGCGATAGCGGTCAGACTGCGGCCAACGCCTTTGCGTTTGAAGTCGGAACCGACTTGTAATAGAACAAATCCGTTTTCATCCAGATGGTGCTGTTGACGAAACCGAGAGCGCGTATCTGGAGATCGCGTGCTGTATTTTCTGTCCCGCGAAATACCCGGCGGCAGCATAAAAAAGCGTTCATTTTGTGTGCCGTAATGCTTCTGAAAATGGGCGATTTGCCGTGGCGTCAGCATCAGCATACGCGTATGGCTGTTTTTATCGAACACGTCTCGTTCAAGTGCTGCGTAGCCGCGGTAGCGGGGTGTTAGTCGATAAAAGAAGCCTTTTTCCTGAACCGCCTTTTCTGCCGTACATCCTTCTGCGGCATAGTAGAAGTCCAGTCCTGGCATTTTGCTAAATCCGACAACGCGATCGACAGGATGCTGTTGTAAATTGCGTTGTATCCAGTCTGAAAAACGGCGATGGCGCGTATGGTTACCCAGCCCTGAGATAGGTACGAGAACGATGTTGAACCCTTCAGGTTTGTCGCCTTGCCATTCACTCGTGTAAACACGAATGTCGTGGCCTTGTTTTTGGCACGTTAGTGCAATGCTCAGAAAATCCCGCTGTAGCCCGCCGAAAGGAAAGAATTTATAGACGCAGAATGCGATTTTCATTTGGTGTTCTCTTCCTGCGCCTCTTGTAGCATGTGTTCTGATGCCTGAATAACCGCTTGCGCAGGAATGCAGGACAAGTATTTAACTGTCTGATCGTAATTCTGCTGGGCTGGCATCTGCTGATATTCACCTGCCCAAATCTGCTTATAGCGATCGCACCACGGGCGCCATAATTTGTAGTCTGTTGGGCCAAACAGGCACACTAGCGGCGTATTCAATGCGGCAGCCATATGCATGGGGGCGGAATCCACACCGATATACAACACCGCGTTGTCAATTAACGCCGCCAGCTCAAGAAAACTCGTTTTACCCGCAAAGGTCATATCGGGTTTATGCGTGCACTGTGAGTGAATGTCGCGCACCACGTTTAAATCGTCTTCTGAAGGACCACAGGTTAAAACGACTTCCAGATTTTTTGTTTTAAGGTAGTCAATGACCTGAGCGAATTTGTCGTTGTCCCAGTATTTGTAATATTGGCGAGTCGTGGGTTGGATGACGACGTAGCGTTGCGTTAAAAGTGTAGGGTGTTGATCGGCGATACTTTGGGCGTCTTCCTGACGATAATACAGTGATAATGTAGAATGTGTATTTGACGCTGGCAGGTTGAGCGGGGTGAGGAGATGAAGATTTTGCTCAACAATGTGCGCTCCCATTGGCGGAACGCAGGTGCTGAAAAATGAACGCCAAATCTTTCCTTTCAGACTATTGCCCCGATCGAGAGCAATACTGTGACATCCCAATGATTTCACCAATAGGGCTATCGGCCACTGGTCAGCTAAATTGACGATCAGATCGTAATTATTTTTCTTAAGCTGTTGCCTGATTTCTTTGAAATTACGGACTTTTTCCAAAAGAGTTCGAGTCTTTCTTTTGAGTCCATAAAGCTTGTGTATCTCTGGATTGGCGGAGAGAATTGGCATCGTATCCTGATACAGCAATACGTCAATTTTGGCGTCAGGGTAATTGGCTTTCAGCGTGCTGATGAGCGGAGTGGTCAGCAGCATATCGCCATGATATCTGAGCTTCACCACGAGAATCCGGCGATAAGAGATGATGCGTTGACTCACTCGTTTTCCTTCATGTAATCAAAAGTTATGATTTTTACAGATACGCTACCGCCTTGGCTCAACAGCTACCAAAAGACTGATCCTATCCATGTGGCGCGACAGCATGAATAGCTAATTTTGCGTTATGGTACTAAAACCCATCCCCCTCTCACAGAGGTAAATGCGACTGCTACATGCTAATTATAACAGGGCTAATTCTTTAGCCATTTTCCGGTCAGCGTTGTGCCGAGGCAAAACGCCATAAGCCACGCAATAAGCATGTCTCGTGAATAGAGAATGACATCGCTAAGTCCATACATCAGCAGGGCAAAAAGCAATGCAGCTGAGAGGTGGCTGCGTAGAACAAAAAATGAAAAATAAAATAAAGCGGCATAGAGCAACACTAGCAATATTGCGCCCGGCAATCCCTTAAGGGAAAAGGCATCAACCACTTCGTTATGCAGATGGACATCCAGATATTCCACCGCACCCGCTAAGTTCGGCTTTTGCTCTGCTTGTGCAACGATTCGCTCTGCGCGCTGTTCGGCAGACTGCCCCAATAATGCTTCTTCCCCAGCTTCGATACCTGATTGATACATCGCGATTCGTGCACCAACCGAGGTTCTGCTGTTATTCATGCTATAGCTGTGGACGTCATTAATCAGATCGTTAACACGCTGATGAATCGTTTCCTGGAAAAGGAATAAACACAGGAGAAGCGTGGCCGATGAGCCGACTAATGCTTTTATAAATAGCGGCTTACTGTGCCTGACTTCTGACAATAAAATGGTTGCGCCAACAATAGGATAGACGAAGATGGCCGCCCGGGTTTCCGTCAGCAGAATAGCGACAGTCACTAACAGGAAATGCCCCAGATAGAGATAATACTTATAGGTTGAATCGAGCTTAAGCAGCGCCTGTGCGCTTAAGGCACCGATGAAGGTAAGAAAATAGGCCGCACTCGTTGCGGTACCAAATACTAATCCAATACGGTGCATGCCGCTGAATAATGACTGATAGAACGCGTAGCCTAGCGTGAGAACACAGATTGCGATGATGTAGAAGCGTGGCTGTTGCCGATTTTTTTGCGAGATATGCAGGACTGTCAGCAGGATGAATGCCCCCAGAATACCGGCATGCGCGGATGTCCTGTAGGCGTTATACACATAAGGTAACAGGCTATCGGGTTGATAATAGTGGTGATACCAAATGAGATTGGTTAAGCCGATAGCCAGCAGGCAAAGTGGAATCAGTAACAGCCGCTTAGCCGCTATTACTGTTCTTAAGTGTGTCGCCACATAAAAAACAGATAGCGAGCCCGTGAGATAAAAAAGCCACCCGGCAATAATGCTACTAAATGGCATGATGGCTAATGTGAGTAAACAGCCGGGGAAAATCGCTTTAAGCGCGACAGCCGAACTTATGCTGGGCGTTTTTCCCAGTTCGTACCTTAATTCATTGAGCATGTATTTGTTCACAGTCGGGAGCGATGTCACTCGCCTGATTCAGGTAATTCTATCAGCTTCTCTAATTTCTGATGGATGAGGCTAGCGGGAATAGTCTCCATTTTCTGGCTTTCAGACATTTCCACCACCTGATTCATCCCGTAGCCGCCAATCAGCCCCGGGTCGGTTGGTCCGTATAGGGTGATATTTGGACGATCCAGTGCTGCCGTCAGGTGACTAAGTCCGGTATCGACGGAAACGACGGCTTTGGCGCCCGCTAGCACCTCGGCAACCTGTTGCAGCGTGAGGCGTGGTAAGACTTCAACGTGTGGAAAGCCTTCGGCCAGCCGTAATGCACGCTGGTGCTCATGCTCCGCTCCCCAGGGGAGTTTGATGCGTAATCCACTCGGGGCTAATAGAGCAATCAGTTCACGCCAGTGTGCTTCCGGCCAGTGTTTTTCATCACGCGTCGTGGCGTGGAGAAACACCAGATAGCGATTGGCGTCTGCGGGCGACTGGGAGAGAAAACGCGAGGCAATCGCATAGTCGCCGCGCTCGGCGGGTTTCCGATAGTTCAGGCTGGCGGCAAACAGCTCACGTATGCGCTCGACGGCATGCTGCCGACGGCTTATTGGGTGGCGGTAGTTATAAAACCAGCTTGCCAGCGGTTCACGCGCACTTTTGCAATCCAATCCGTGTTTCTTTCCGTTGGCGAGTCGCGTAACCAGCAGCGAGCTTTTAATCAGTCCTTGCGCATCAATAACCGCATCGTAGCGATACTGGCGTAGCTGGCGTGTGAACTCTGCACGCTCCTGACGTATCGGGGCGCTGAACCAGCTTTTGCGCCAGCGGCGTATTGCGACTGGAATTACGCGAGAAACCGCCGGGTGCCAGCTGGGAACTTGCGCGAAACCTTCTTCAACCACCCAGTCAAACTGGATTCCGGGAATAGCCTGCATTGCGTCGGTCAAGGCTGGCAAGGTGTGCAGCACATCGCCCATTGACGACGTTTTCACGATCAGCACTCTCATGCATCCGCTCCCGGCACCCGGCTTTCTCCTGGAACGAGATTTTCTCTTGGCGTGAGATTTTCTTTGGGAATGAGATAGCTATCCAATGCGCTGAGCACGCGTTCGGGCTGAATGTCGATCAAACTCTGGTGATAACCCTGCTCGGCATCCCCTTTGCGCACCCGGTGATAGCCGGTAATCAGGCGAATCACCTCGGCCTGATGGGACAGCGGCGGAGTAAAATCAGGGCTGCTCGGACCGTAAAGCGCGACCAGCGGACGGTGAAGTGCCGCCGCAACGTGCATCAGCCCAGAATCGTTGCTGACGACGGCGTGGCAGGCGGCAATGAGCACGACTGCCTGTTCCAGCGAGGTTTTCCCCGCCAGATTGGTGCAATGCTGCCGCGCGTCTTCCGTTAATCCCTGAAGGATATCGTCACAGGCCGAACGGTCATTGGCCGAACCGAACAGCGCGATCTGGTAGCCACGTTCAATCAGTGACTGTGCCAGCGCAGCATAGTGATAATGCGGCCAGCGCTTGGCGGGGCCGAACTCGGCACCGGGGCAAAAGCCGATGATGGGGCGTGCATCACTGAGGTCAAACGCCTGCGTCATGTCCGCAATTTCGGCCTGATTGACCTGTAACTGTGGCCACAGTAACGGCTGCGGTAAATCTTCGGCACGACGGATACGGCTACGATCATAGGCTAACGCGGTATAGCGCTGAACCATCAGCGGAAATGCGGCTTTATCCAGCACGCGTACGTCGTTCAGCAGCCCGTAACGCATTTCGCCACGCCAGCCTGTACGCTGCGGAATGTTAGCAAAGAAGGGGACCAGCGCAGATTTAAAGGAGTTAGGCAGCACGTAAGCGCGATCGTAGCCCGCATCGCGCAGCGATACGCCAAGACGGCGACGCTCGCCCAGCTCCAGTGCGCCGTGACCTAGCGGCATGGCTAACGCCTGATTGACTTCCGGCATCCGTGCCAGCAGCGGACGGCACCAGGCCGGCGCCATCACGTCAATAACCGCTTCCGGGTGTTCAGCCTTCAACGTGCGATAAAGGCTGTGCGACATCATCATATCGCCGACCCAGGAAGGGCCGATGACCAAAATTTTCATACCGCTTATGAATCCTTATCCGATTAAACGGTACGGTTCAGCCAGGCCATATATTCCGCCACGCCTTCGGCGACGGTTTTGAACGGCTTGTCATAGCCTGCGGCACGCAAATTGGTGAGGTCGGCTTGTGTATAAGCCTGATAGCGGCCTTTCAGCTTCTCGGGGAACGCGATGTATTCCACGCTGCCTTTTTGATGGAAGGCGAGGGTGGCGTCGGCGACGGCCTGGAAGGATTCGGCGCGACCGGTACCACAGTTAAAGATGCCGGAAACACCGTTTTGCCAGAACCACAGGTTGACGGCGGCGACATCACCGACGTAGATAAAGTCACGTTGGAAGTTCTCGCTACCGGAGAACAGCTTCGGATTTTCACCTTGATTAATCTGGTTATTCAGGTGGAATGCGACGCTCGCCATGCTGCCTTTATGGCCTTCGCGCGGTCCGTAGACGTTGAAATAGCGGAAGCCGCAGATCTGTGATTCAGCTTCCGGGAGAATTTCACGCACGTACTGGTCGAACAGGAATTTAGAGTAGCCATAGACGTTCAGCGGCTGCTCGTATTGACGCTCTTCGATAAAGTTATCGTTGCGGCCGCCGTAGGTTGCGGCAGAAGAGGCGTACAGGAACGGAATGTTGCGATCGAGGCAGTAGTGCAGCACGTCTTTAGAATACTGATAGTTGTTATCCATCATGTATTTGCCATCCCACTCGGTGGTGGAAGAGCAAGCGCCTTCATGGAATACGGCGTCGATATCGCCCAGATCGTCACCTGCAACGATGCTGGCGATGAAATCTTCTTTATCCACGTAATCTGCGATGTCCAGATCGACCAGATTGGCGAACTTGGTGCCGTCTTTCAGGTTATCGACAACCAGAATGTCCCGATAGCCGATGTCATTCAGAGATTTTACGATATTGCTGCCGATAAAACCGGCACCGCCAGTAACGATAATCATGGGCGCGACCTTTATTAATCTTGCCGGTGAGGCACCGCGCCCCACACTGTTTATGACCGCTATAATAGCATTTCATTTTACCGCAAGCAGCCAGAGCTTAATTTATCCCGTGTTGCTCCCACATTTTTAAGATGATTCAGGCCGTGACGAAGCCAGCATTTTCAGACTGTTTACCCCGCATTTCTGCCGACATCCGCTAGCTTAAAAACCATAACGCAATCTTTTTATGGGAGAGTGACGCTATGCCTGCCGCGTTTTATCAACAACTTACTACACAAATTATGGCTGCACGCACCGAAGGGGTGTTCAAGGAGGAGCGCATCATTACCTCTGCGCAGCAGGCTGAAATAGAGGTGATGGACAGCGACCGCCTGCTCAATTTCTGTGCCAATAATTATCTTGGTCTGGCGGACAGCCCCGAGCTGATTGCCGCTGCAAAAGCCGGATTGGACAGCCACGGTTTTGGTATGGCGTCGGTGCGCTTCATCTGTGGAACGCAGGATATCCATAAAGAGCTGGAGCGTAAGCTGGCGGATTTTCTGGGAATGGACGACGCGATTCTCTATTCCTCCTGTTTTGATGCTAACGGTGGGCTGTTTGAAACGCTGATGGGGCCGGAGGATGCGATTATTTCCGATGCGCTCAATCATGCCTCAATCATCGACGGTATTCGGCTATCGAAGGCGCGGCGCTACCGCTACGCCAATAACGATATGAGCCAGCTGGAAGCACAGCTGCAACTGGCCAGAGCGGAAGGGGCAAGGCATGTGATGATCGCCACCGACGGCGTTTTCTCGATGGATGGTGTGATTGCCGATTTGCAGGGGATTTGCGATCTGGCAGATCATTATGATGCGCTAGTGATGGTGGATGATTCCCACGCGGTAGGATTTGTCGGTGAACAAGGGCGCGGAACGCATGAACGCTGCGGCGTGATGGAGCGCGTCGACATCATCACTGGGACGTTAGGCAAGGCGCTGGGGGGCGCATCGGGCGGTTATACGGCGGGCAAGCATGAGGTGATCGACTGGCTGCGTCAGCGCTCTCGACCCTATCTTTTTTCCAACTCGCTCGCCCCTGCCATTGCTACCGCGTCGCTCAGGGTTCTGGACCTGCTGGAACAGGGCGGAGAGCGACGTGAGCGTCTGTGGGCAAATGCCCGTCTTTTCCGTGAAAAGATGACAGCCGCAGGGTTCACGCTGGCGGGAGCCGATCACGCCATTATTCCCGTCATGTTGGGGGAAGCGCAGCTGGCACAGGATTTTGCGCAGGCGCTACAGCGGGAAGGTGTTTATGTCGCAGGCTTTTTCTATCCCGTTGTCCCCCTCGGTCAGGCGCGTATTCGTACCCAAATGTCGGCCGCCCATACGCCGCAGCAAATCGAATTCGCCGTCGAGGCTTTTATCCGCGTGGGCAAACGTCTGGGTGTGATCATCTGAGGAAACCATCATGAAAGCATTGGCAAAACTGCGGCCGGAAGAAGGCATCTGGATGGTGGACTCGCCCACGCCGGAGCTCGGGCATAACGACATCATGATTAAAATCCGCAAAAGCGCGATTTGCGGAACGGATGTGCATATTTATAACTGGGACGAATGGTCGCAGAAGACCATTCCTGTTCCGATGGTCGTTGGGCATGAATACGTGGGTGAGATTGTCGCTATCGGTCAGGAAGTTAACGGTTTTCATATTGGCGATCGGGTCTCTGGCGAAGGGCATATTACCTGTGGCTACTGTCGCAACTGCCGTGCCGGGCGACGTCATTTATGCCGCAATGCCATCGGCGTCGGGGTCAATCGTCCCGGTTCGTTCGCGGAATATCTGGTGATTCCTGCCTACAACGCGTTTCGTATTCCTGACAATATTTCTGACGAGCTGGCCGCCATTTTCGATCCCTTCGGTAACGCGGTGCATACCGCACTGTCCTTCGATCTCGTGGGGGAAGACGTGTTGATCGCCGGCGCGGGGCCGATAGGCATGATGGCGGCGGCGGTATGTCGTCATGTGGGTGCAAGGAATGTCGTGATTACTGATGTGAATGCGTACCGTCTGGATCTCGCCAGTAAAATGGGGGCAACGCGTGCCGTCAATGTGGCGCAGGAAAATCTGGCGGACGTGATGATCGGGAACTGGGCATGACCGAGGGGTTTGATATCGGTCTGGAGATGTCGGGTGCGCCATCGGCCTTTCGCGCCATGCTGAAAGCGATGAATCACGGTGGGCGTATCGCCATGCTGGGTATTCCGCACGAACCGATGTCGATTGACTGGGGAGAGGTGATTTTTAAAGGGTTGTTTATCAAAGGTATCTACGGACGGGAAATGTTCGAAACCTGGTACAAGATGTCGGCGCTGATTCAGTCTGGGCTGGATTTGTCACCGATTATCACCCACCGCTTTCACATTGATGAGTTTCAAAAAGGCTTTGATGCCATGCGCTCGGGTCAGTCGGGCAAGGTTATTCTCAATTGGGATGAAAGATAACCCTGCCGTGACGAGTTCGTGCGATAGCAAAAGGGAAACGCGCGCTTGGTGTTACGGCTGTTTGTGTGTTTCGGTCTCGGCTGGCGCAACCCAGGTCTGCCAACGGTGCTTGATAAACATCACCGGAGCGCTTTCCCGAATGCTGCTGCTCACCAGTTTGAAGAACACGTCGTTCTTCACCGGTTCCGGCGGCTGCTTAACCTGACACTGTTGTATGCCGCGGAACGGATTACGCGGTTTGGTTGGCTGCTGCGGCTGAGGTTCATACTGCCGCGTCGGCTCATTCAGCAACTGGCTAGGGCGGACTAAGACAATATCGGCGTCCAGCGTGGGCAGCATCTGCTGCAAGACGCGGATAGTTGAAGGATGCGGATGCCCGATAGCGATGGCTGAACCGCTGCGGCGGGCGATTTGCACCGCGCGGGTAAACTGTTTACGAATCTCGGCTTCGTTTTGTGAATCATCCAGAAAGACTTTGCGTTTGATGACTTTGACGTTTGTTCCTGCCGCGGCCTGGCTCGATTGGCTGCTGCCAATGGTCATGCTATCGAGGAAATAAAGCTGGTAAGCGCTCAGCGCCTGCATGACTTTTTGCATACCGGTCAGGCTGGCGGTCATCGCGCTGCCCATATGGTTATTCAACCCAACAGCGTAAGGCACGTTATTAACCGATTGGCGGATAATGCGCTGAATTTCTTCGCTGCTCATGTCCGGGCGTAACGTATCGCGCTCCAACGGCTGCTTGCTCATCGGTGCCATCGGCAGATGGATCAGGACTTCTCGCCCTTGCTGGTGGGCTTTGGTCGCCATTTCACGGGCGTACGGCGCGTTGGGTAATACCGCGATGGAAATCGCCGTCGGCATCGCCAGAATCTGATTCTCATTATGCGGGCGATAGCCGAAATCATCGATGACGATGGAAAGTTTCCCGGCCAGTGCCAAAGGAGACAGGGCGAGCAGACTCAACGCCAACAGCGGTGTTTTGGTTAAATAAGACAAGACTACCTTCCCAGCCAAGGTTGTGGATTGACCGCCTGACCCTGGCGACGGATTTCAAAATACAGTCCAGGCTGACTCTGCCCACCGCTGGTGCCGACCAGCGCAATGGGTTGCCCTGCCTTGACCTGAGCGCCAACGGAAACCAATGCGCTCTGGTTATAACCGTACAGGCTCATATCGCCTTTACCATGCTGCACAACCACGACCAGGCCGTAACCCTGTAGCCAGTCGGCCATCAGTACGGTTCCGTCGGCGATCGCCTTCACTTCCGTTCCTTCCGGTGCGGTAATCACCATGCCCTTCCAGCGCAGTTCGCCCTGCAACGGCTCCCCGAAACGATGCTCAATACGTCCGTTAACCGGCCAGATGGCTTGACCTGAAGGTCGCCCTAAACCGCCGGTTCGGGCCATGAGTGAGCGTTCACCTTCAGTCGGTTTGTAGCTGCTGCCGCTGCGTTTGGCCTGCTCTTCTTTCGCGCGAACTTTAGCGGCCTCGCGCGCTTCCCGTTCAGCACGGGCTTTCGCTTCTCGCTCAGCGCGGGCGATCTGATCGCGTAACCGAGTTTCATTCTGGCGCAGTTCTGTCAACTGTTGCTGATCTTTTTCCAGCGAGCTTTCCAGCGTCGATAGCGTTTTCTTCCGATCGGACTGTGCCTGCTCCAGCGTCTGCTGTTGTTGCTGTTGGTCGCCCAGCAGCGTTTTTTGCTGTGCCTGCTTTTGTTCCAACTGACGCTTTTGGTCAGCCAGTTCTACGCGCGTTTGCTGCAATTCGTGGATAGATTTCTGCCGCGCTTCATTCAGGTAGCCGAAGTAGGCGAGGATGCGCTCGTTGCGCTGACTTTCTTCTCCGCTCAGCATTAATTGCAGTGCGCTGTGCTGCCCTTGCCGGAAGGCGGCGTCAAGCTGACGGGAAAGTAACGTTTGTTGCTTATCCTGCTGAGATTGCAGTTTTGCGATAGAGGCGCTGAGGCTGGTTAATTCTTTATTGAGCGTGGACAGCGTATTGCGCGTTTCATGCAGTTGACGACTGGCCTGAGAGATGGATTGCTCCTGCTTTTTCAACTGCTGGACTAAGGCACTACGCTGCTTTTGTTGTTCTTGAACGCTTTTTTCTTTCGCGGCGATATCTTGTTGCAGGGTCTTAAGCTGTGCCTGATTATCTTCAGCCTGGCTGAGCGCGGGCAACAGCAAAACGCCAACGCAGAGTGCGCTGACGCAGCGGGTGAGCAGCCTTTGTAATGCGGATAAATGGCAATCGGCGCTACATGCCACTCGACTCTGTACAAATAACGCGTTTTTACTCATAGCGGTGAATTATTCCACGATGAACAGCGGCTTACCAGTTGTCTGTTGTCTGATTTCTATTTCCAGACGTGACAAGCATGGCACAAAGGTGGGCGTCTGGGCGCATCAATATATAGATAAATGGAAAGCTCGCCGCAGATTCGATACGCTATATTGGCTTACTGGCTGTAATTGCCGTATCGCGCAGGTATACTCAGGAACCTTATATTTTTGTTGCTTAACTGATCCGGGAGTCGTTACACCCCATGCAAGAGATTATGCCATTCGTTAGCAAGAACCCTATTTTGAGCATCGCCTGGGTTGCGCTGTTGGTTGCGGTAATTGTACTTACTGTGAAGCGAGTAAACTGTCGAACGTAAAAGAAGTGGTTCGCGGTGAAGCGATCCGACTGATTAATAAAGAAGATGCTGTCATCGTTGATATCCGTAACCGTGACGACTATCGCCGTGGCCATATTGCCAACGCATTTAACCTGTTGCCGAACGACATTAAAAACGGCAGCGTAGGTGAACTTGAAAAACATAAATCGCAGCCGATTATCGTGGTATGCGCCAACGGTCTCTCTTCACGCGAAGCCGCCGAGAATTTGCACAAAGCCGGTTTTGAGCGTGTGCAGGTACTGAAAGACGGTCTGGCTGGCTGGAGCGGTGAGAATCTGCCTTTAGTCCGCGGCAAATAAAACAGTTTGTGGTAAAACTATCCGCATCGTGCCAAGTGTATCAATCATACACAGCGAAAATGGCGGCGATTTTGCAGGATAACCAACAGGCTGATTGCAGTACTACCGTTATTGCAACTACAGTGATTGCAGTATGACAATGACAGAAATGTGCTGACGTCCGCCCACTTATGACGACGGAAGACGTCAAGAGAATCTAACAAAAGGGTATTACTTAACATGTCTGAACAAAACAACACAGAAATGGCTTTCCAAATCCAGCGTATCTACACCAAAGATATCTCTTTTGAAGCGCCGAATGCGCCTCAGGTGTTCCAGCAGGAATGGCAGCCGGAAGTAAAACTGGATCTGGATACGGCCTCTAGCCAACTGGCTGATGATATCTATGAAGTCGTACTGCGTGTGACCGTAACGGCTTCTCTGGGTGAAGAAACTGCATTTCTGTGTGAAGTTCAGCAAGGTGGTATCTTTACCGTTGGCGGTATCGAAGGAACTCAACTGGCGCACTGCCTGGGCGCATACTGCCCGAACATTCTGTTCCCTTACGCGCGTGAGTGCATCACCAGCCTGGTTTCTCGCGGTACCTTCCCGCAACTGAACCTGGCACCGGTTAACTTTGATGCACTGTTCATGAATTACCTGCAGCAGCAGACCGAAGGTGAAGGCGCTGCGCAGCATCAGGATGCCTGATGAACGCGTCTGACGCTTCAATGACCGTCATCGGTGCCGGTTCGTACGGCACCGCGTTGGCCATTACGCTGGCGCGTAATGGCCATCGAGTCGTGCTGTGGGGTCACAACCCTGTGCACATTCAGGCGTTACAGGCCGCTCGCTGTAATCAGGCATTCCTGCCGGATGTGCCTTTCCCCGATTCGCTACAGTTGGAAACCAACCTCGCGCAGGCGCTTGCTGCCAGCAGAAATGTGCTGGTCGTTGTGCCGAGCCATGTGTTCGGTGATGTCCTGCGTCAATTGAAACCTCACTTGCGTGCCGATGCACGTATCGTGTGGGCGACCAAAGGGCTGGAAGCGGAAACGGGACGCTTGTTGCAAGATGTCGCACGCGAAGCGTTGGGCGAAACCATCCCGCTTGCGGTGGTATCCGGCCCGACATTTGCCAAAGAATTAGCGGCGGGTATGCCGACGGCGATTGCGCTGGCATCAACGGACAGTGAATTCGCTGACGACCTACAACGGCTGCTGCACTGTGGGAAGAGCTTCCGCGTTTACAGCAACCCCGATTTTATCGGCGTGCAGTTGGGCGGCGCGGTGAAAAACGTCATTGCTATCGGTGCCGGGATGTCTGACGGCATTGGGTTTGGCGCTAATGCGCGTACTGCATTGATCACCCGCGGGCTGGCGGAAATGACCCGGCTTGGCGCGGCGCTGGGTGCCGATCCTACTACCTTCATGGGGATGGCAGGGCTTGGCGATCTGGTGTTGACCTGTACTGATAATCAGTCCCGTAACCGGCGCTTCGGCATGATGCTGGGGCGGGGAATGGATGTACAGAGCGCGCAGGATAGCATTGGTCAGGTTGTTGAAGGGTATCGCAATACGAAAGAGGTGCTGGCATTAGCACAGCGCTACGGCGTTGAAATGCCGATTACTGAGCAACTCTGGCAGGTGCTGTATTGTGGGAAAGACGCCCGAGAGGCGGCGCTGAGCCTATTGGGGCGTACGCGTAAAGACGAAACCGCCAAGTTATAAAACACGTCGTTCCATATTCTAAATAATTCGAGTTTCAGGCAGGCGGCAAGGGAAGGAATCCCGATGAGCTTACTCAGGTAAGTGATTCGGGTGAGTGAACGCAGCCAACGTACATGAAACTTGAAGTATGACGAGTATATGCTGAGCTTCCTAATCTGGGAGGCTCATAGTATCTTCATTTTCTTGTATACGAGCAGTGGTGCTAATAAGCCCACTGTTTGAGAACAGATATACGTTGTGGTGTGTGGTATCTCGGAGAGTAAGGCAATGTCGACAGAAGAACTGGAACTGGTCTGGACCAATATCAAGGCAGAAGCGCGCAGTCTCGCGGACTGTGAACCGATGCTGGCCAGCTTTTTTCATGCCACATTGCTGAAGCACGAGAATCTGGGCAGCGCATTGAGCTACATGCTGGCGAACAAGCTGGCGAATGCGATCATGCCTGCGATCGCCATTCGTGAAGTCGTGGAAGAAGCCTATCGCGCCGATCCGCAGATGATCGTTTCTGCCGCGCGTGATATTCAGGCCGTCTGCCTGCGCGATCCGGCGGTAGATAAATACTCGACGCCACTGCTCTACCTGAAAGGGTTTCATGCATTACAAGCTTACCGCATTGGCCACTGGCTTTGGTCGCAGGATCGTAAAGCGCTGGCGGTCTATTTCCAGAATCAGATCTCGGTTTCTTTCGGTGTCGATATTCACCCAGCGGCGAGAATCGGCTGCGGGATCATGCTCGATCATGCGACGGGCATTGTGATCGGCGAAACGGCTGTCGTTGAAAACGACGTTTCCATTCTGCAATCTGTGACGCTGGGCGGTACAGGTAAAACGAGCGGCGATCGTCACCCTAAAATTCGCGAAGGCGTGATGATTGGCGCAGGCGCGAAAATTCTGGGGAATATTGAGGTTGGCTGTGGCGCGAAAATTGGCGCTGGTTCTGTCGTGTTGCAATCGGTGCCTCCACATACGACGGCAGCTGGTGTTCCTGCTCGTATCGTCGGCCGCCCGGAAAGTGATAAACCTGCTATGGATATGGACCAGTATTTCAACGGGATCAATCGCGGCTTCGAATATGGCGATGGTATCTAATCCTACTTCGTAGGCGATTCACCGTTCTGTTTATCTATCTGGAACGTGTCCCAATCAGAATATAAGCCACCGATAAATAAGGTGGTTTTTTGTTATTTCGGCTAAGAAACATCTGAAAGCACCTCTGAACCCACTATCTATTTAAGTACAGTTACTGTTTATCCCTTCATAATATACCCGTCATACTTCAAGCTGCATGTGTGTTGGCTTTCCTCGCTCACCCCAGTCACTTACTGGAGTAAGCTCTTGGGGATTCGCTGTGTCGCCGCCTTCATGCAACTCGAATTATTTAGTGTATAGGCTGCTTTAGTTTCCCATCTATATGGGCAGATTACGTAAACTGAACTATATATTTTGGTAACAACCAAAACAGTTTTGTTTGGATCACCTTTGTTTGAATGGAATCGTGACGCTGTTACAGAGAACCTTATATGTATTTTAAGCGAATTTTAATCACGTTAAGTTTGATTACACTACCCATTGTTCCTTTTTTAAGCTACGCAGCAGAAAGCATAAATAATGTAGGGATAAATAATACGAGTAGCACGGCAAATCTCGCACCTGCCGCGGTTGATTCCAGTGAGTCGGCGTCGGATAAGCAGGATGAAAGCTGGTGGCAGAGAAGTAAAAATAATCTGTCTACGACCTGGAATTCGCCGCAGAGCCACGATATTTATATCCCGACGATCACCTGGCATAACCGCTGGACGTACGATAAAGAAAAGACCGACAGATATAATGAAAGGCCATGGGGGGCGGGCTATGGCGTTTCCCGTCTGGATAAAGATGGGGATTGGCACGGGCTCTATATCATGGCGTTCAAAGACTCCTATAACAAATGGGAGCCTATCGGTGGCTACGGCTATGAAAAGCGCTGGCGGCCAACCAGCGATCAGGATTTTCAATTGGGTCTGGGTTTTACGGCTGGCGTAACGATGCGTGATAACTGGAATTACATTCCGATTCCAGTCTTGTTGCCTATGGCATCAATAAGTTACAGCAAGCTCTCTTTCCAGGCGACTTACATTCCCGGAACATACAATAACGGTAATGTGTTCTTTGCCTGGTTTAGATGGCAGATTTAATTATTTTTCCATCTCTAAGTATTTTGGTGGATAGACGAAAGTCCTAATTACGTTATCAACGATCCCATACTTTGGGATCGTTGTTGCTGCGTTGATGGTCTGCATATTGATGATATATATTAACACGAAGAGCCAAATTATCCCCTCAATGCTTCCCTAACTATTTATATCTAATAATACTATTATTATTTGCATTATAAGACTCAACCATTGTATTGATTATATCAATGAAACTATAATCAAAAATTAATTTTTGTATTTTATAATGATAAATATCATGCTATGAGTTGGTTTTATTCACGTTAATACGATTTTCCTACGTGGACGGATAACGTAGTTATGTTACTTATAATGATATTTATTTTTATGATCTCATGGACTAAGTTAGATAAAAGGATTTTATATGGCGAATAATATTTACTTAACGTTAACGGGTAATCAGCAGGGGAAAATCTCTGCTGAGTGTGGCACTGTTGACTCGATTGGGAATAAGTATCAGATAGGACATAAAGACCAAATTTTTGTGTTGCAATTTGATCACGCTATCAGCCGAAACCAAAATATTAATCATCAACCTATAACGTTTTGTAAGCCTATCGATAAGTCCTCTCCGCTTTTGGGAAATGCCATCTCAAACAACGAAAAACTCGAACTTTTGTTCGACTTTTACCGTACGGCGCAGACTGGCACACAGGAGAAATATTATTCTGTCAAACTCATTGGGGCAGTGATAAGGAACATCGCTGTTTCCTATCCACATGCTTTGACCCATGCAGAGAACCAGCCAGAAGAAATGATATCTGTTGCGTATCAAAGCATCGATTGGCAACACCATATCGCAGGAACGGGTGGTTACAGTTTATGGGAAGAGCAAGTGTACTAATATAAAGGGTACGATTATGGCAGATGATAGTATCGTACGAAATAAATTTTGTGATCTTTCTAAGATTAGATTTAGAAAATGGGATGAGATTGACGTTATTTTCTGGAAGTTTGGCAAAAGTAATCCTGAAAGGAAGAGTGGAGGGTATTACTTAAACGAATATAAAGATGCCTATATTCAGTACAACAAAGAAAGAATAATAAAGTATGCTAATCAGGCTGGCATTCTTCCTGAGTTGCTCGGTGGTGTTGCCTGGATTGAGTCAGGCGGAATGCCAGAAGAATATAAGTTTCAGGTTTTTGAGATAAAAAGGTTTCTGGGACTAAAGTCGTCTCCCGAAAATAAAACCTCTTTTGGCTCTGTTGCTATGCAAATTCAGGTTGCCGCTAGAACGTTGGGATTAGACCCTGATATTTTGACAACGCGAGATCAACTTGAATTAGCAACTTGCTTGATGGAGGACGATTTTAACCTCTGGCTTGTCGCACAGCACCTAAGAGATATGATTCTCTATGATTATCCGAGTGTAGCTGCACTTTACTTGACTGATGAACAGTACATGATGGCGGGAATTCGTTACAACCGGGGTATACAAAGAAAGCTGAGTGAGTTTATTCATTTTATCGACGCTAGGCCGGAACGTGGTTCTATAGAATTCGACTACATTTCTTATGGCGTACGGTTACTACAGATTAGAAACCATGTAAGAAAACTGCTGGGACTGAATACCTGAATGAATATAAGCAAGGAAAAGATCGTCGATGCTATCTCTATGGCGGGGTATGTTGTATTCGCCTATTTTGCGATGGGCTTACTCTCGATCAACAAATACGACTGGATGATGGAGTCGGGAGACTCTATCTGTAGCATTCCCCATCAGTCTCTCAGTAACCGTATCTTACAGGCGGGTGTGGCGGCTTTATTTTTACTAACGCCCTTATTCATTGCCTTGGCACGCAATATTTACATGAAAAATCGCTATAAAACAGTCTACTACACGGCTGGGATACTGTGTGTCACGCTGTATGGTGGGTGGATTTTCTTTGGTCAATTCGCTTTATGCTAATTGACTGATTCCATCAAAATGGCCGATATCATTGTAATTAATGACCATTTTAAAATCAGTGTTCAATGCCTTATAAATATCAAGGTAATAGCGGTTTACTCTCAGAAGATAAATGTATGAGTATCTGATGCTTTCATTTGTCCATTATTCACCCTCATGTAAACCACATTGACTGAAATTCATTCAGTCATCTCCGTTACAATGGCGATACTTTTTTCCTAAGCGGATGTTGTTGTGCCATTACTTACTATCACCACTATTTTGTGGGCATTTTCATTCAGCCTGATTGGCGAATATCTGGCGGGTCAGGTTGATAGCTGGTTCTCTGCGATGTTCCGTCTGACGGCCGCAGCCGTGGTGTTTTTGCCATTCTTACGCCTGCGGGGTTACACGCCGCGCGTCATTTTCTTGTATATGTTAGTGGGTGCTTGCCAACTGGGTATCATGTACCTGTTCGTATTCCAGGCTTACCTGTACCTGACCGTACCTGAGTTCTTACTCTTCACGGTGATGACGCCGCTGTACGTGACGCTGATTTACGATCTGCTTGCCCGACAGCGCCTGCGCTGGGGTTACGTGATGAGCGCACTGCTGGCAGTATTCGGGGCGGCGGTGATCCACTATCACGGTGTGAGTGAACATTTCTGGTGGGGATTCCTGCTGGTCCAGGCGGCGAACGTGTGTTTTGCCGCGGGTCAGGTGGGTTATAAGCGCCTGATGGAGCTCTATCCGGTGCCGCAGCACTGTGCGTTTTCCTGGTTTTATCTGGGGGCGGCGATCGTGACGATAGCCGCGTGGCTGCTCTTCGGTAATCTGGATAAATTACCCACTACAACCTTGCAGTGGGGCGTGCTGGTCTGGTTGGGGATTGGCGCTTCTGGCCTGGGCTATTTTATGTGGAACTACGGCGCAACTCAGGTCGATGCCGGAACGCTTAGCATAATGAACAACTTTCACGTGCCGACTGGGTTACTGGTCAACTTCGCTATCTGGCATAAAACGCCAGACTGGCTGAGCTTTATCGTGGGGACGATAATTATTACGTCCTCACTGTGGGTACACCAGCGTTGGGTCGTGAAGCGTCCTTTACAAAAGGTAAGTGCTCACAAGCGTGCTGACGTGCCGAACGAATAAACGCATCAATCACCGGTTGGCGCTGCTCTCCGTCACGGACGGCGGCGTACAACCGGCTCCACAGCCCGTCACCCAGCGATTTAGTCACAATCAGACCCTGACGCTCGAAGCTTTCCACCACCCAGTGCGGTAGCGCGGCGATGCCCATGCGGGCTGCGACCATCTGAATCAGCAGCAGCGTATTGTCCACGCTTTTCAGTGCAGGGCTGACGCCTGCCGGTTGCAAAAAGTGACGCCAGACGTCCAGCCGTTGCCGCTGTACCGGATAAATCATCAGGGTCTCGGCGGTGAAATCCTCCGGTTCGATCTTCTCTTTTCCTGCCAGCGGATGCTCAGGAGCCAGCACTAGCCTGACTTCAAAATCAAACAGAGGCGAATAGTGCAGTCCACTGCGCGGCATGATGTCGGAGGTCATGACCAGATCCAGCTCGCCTTGTTGCAGTGCTGGCTGAGGATCGAACGTTACGCCCGATTTAAAGTCCATCGCAACCTTTGGCCAGTGCTGATGGAACTCATCTAGCGCAGGCGTCAGCCACTGAATACAGCTATGACACTCAATGGCCAGGCGCAGCGTGGTTTGGTGCGGTTCATGGCACGACTGCAACGCCTGCTGGATTTGCGGTAACACCTGCTCTGCCAGCTGCAACAGAATTTCTCCCTGAGGCGTAAAGCGCAACGGCTGGCTTTTACGCACGAATAGCCTGAACCCAAGGCGCTGTTCCAGATCGCTGAACTGGTGGGATAACGCCGATTGAGTTTGGTGAAGTGCAGAGGCAGCGGCGGCTAACGATCCGGTATTGCGCAGTGCTTGCAGCGTTCGCAGGTGTTTGAATTCGATCATGAGAGTCCTTCACAGTGACAGTGAATAAATTGCGCTTGTGCTTACTACACTACCTGCGGATTATGGATGTGTAAACATCTGGACGGCTAAATGAGGAATTAACGATGGCGATTGTGAATCACACACTGGGTTTTCCGCGCGTTGGATTACGCCGTGAACTGAAAAAAGCGCAGGAAAGCTACTGGGCTGGTAACGCGACACAGGAGGAGTTGCTGACCGTTGGCCGCGAGCTACGTGCGCGTCATTGGCAACAACAGAAGGATGCTGGCGTTGATCTGCTGCCAGTGGGTGATTTTGCCTGGTACGACCATGTGCTGACGACGAGTCTGCTGCTGGGTAACGTACCTGCACGCCATCAAAATGAAGACGGCTCGGTCGATCTGGATACGCTGTTCCGTATTGGGCGCGGACGTGCGCCAACCGGTAAACCTGCTGCGGCGGCAGAAATGACCAAGTGGTTTAACACTAACTATCACTATATGGTGCCGGAATTCACCAAAGGGCAGCAGTTCAAGCTGACCTGGACACAGTTGCTGGATGAAGTTGATGAAGCACTGGAGTTGGGCCATAACGTGAAGCCTGTTCTGTTAGGCCCGGTTACCTACCTGTGGCTGGGCAAAGTGAAAGGCGAGCAGTTTGACCGTCTGTCGCTGCTGCAGGACATTCTGCCGGTTTACCAGCAGGTGTTGGCTGAGCTGGCGAAGCGCGGTATTGAGTGGGTGCAGATTGATGAACCTGCCTTGGCGCTGGAACTGCCGCAAGAATGGCTGGCCGCATTTAAACCCGCTTACGATGCACTGCAAGGTCAGGTGAAACTGCTGCTGACGACCTACTTCGATAGCGTTAGCCAGAATTTGGAAACGATCAAAACGCTGCCGGTTCAGGGGCTGCATATCGATCTGGTTCACGGTAAGGATGATGCCGCGACGCTGAGCGCCCAACTGCCTGCTAACTGGGTCCTGTCTCTGGGTGTGATTAACGGTCGTAACGTATGGCGTGCTGACCTGAGTAGCTGGTTCGAGCGTCTACAACCGCTGGTGGGGACGCGCGATCTGTGGTTGGGCAGCTCATGTTCACTGCTGCATAGCCCTATCGATCTAAGCGTGGAAGTGCGTCTGGATGATGAAGTGAAGAGCTGGTTTGCCTTTGCCATCCAGAAATGCGCGGAGTTGTCACTGCTGTCTCAGGCACTGAACAGCGGCAACGGGCAGGCACTGGAAGCCTACAGCGCGCCGATTCGCGCTCGCCGTACCTCGACGCGTGTGAATAACGCGGCTGTGACACAGCGTCTGGCGGCGATTACCGCGCAGGACAGCCAGCGTCAGAACGTGTATTCGGTTCGTGCTGATGCTCAGCGCGAGCGCTTTAATCTGCCAGCATGGCCGACGACTACGATTGGTTCTTTCCCGCAAACCACCGAAATCCGTGGCCTGCGTCTGGACTTCAAACAGGGTCGTCTGGATGGCAATAACTATCGCACCGGCATTTCCGAGCACATCAAGCAGGCCGTGGCTGAGCAAGAGCGTCTGGGGCTGGACGTGCTGGTGCACGGTGAAGCCGAGCGTAACGACATGGTGGAGTACTTCGGTGAGCATCTGGATGGGTTCGTCTTTACCCAGAACGGTTGGGTGCAGAGCTACGGTTCTCGCTGTGTGAAACCGCCAGTCATCATTGGTGATGTGAGTCGTCCTGAAGCGATCACCGTTGAGTGGGCGAAATACGCACAGTCTCTGACCGACAAGCCAATGAAAGGCATGCTGACAGGTCCGGTGACGATCCTATGCTGGTCTTTCCCGCGTGAAGACGTTACGCGTGAAACCATTGCTAAGCAGATTGCACTGGCGCTGCGTGATGAAGTGGCAGATTTGGAAGCCGCAGGCATTGGTATCATCCAGATTGACGAACCGGCGCTGCGTGAAGGTCTGCCGCTGCACCGCTCTGACTGGGATGCTTATTTGGCCTGGGCGGTGGATGCCTTCCGTCTGAACGCCGCGGTGGCGAAAGATGATACGCAAATCCATACCCACATGTGTTATTGCGAGTTCAACGACATCATGGACTCTATCGCGGCGCTGGATGCCGACGTGATTACGATTGAAACCTCGCGCTCCGATATGGAATTGCTGGAGTCGTTTGAAGAGTTCGAATACCCGAATGAAATCGGCCCGGGCGTTTATGACATCCACTCCCCGAACGTACCGAGCGTGGAATGGATGGAAGCCCTGCTGAAGAAAGCGGCGCAGCGTATCCCCGCTGAACGCCTGTGGGTGAACCCAGATTGCGGTCTGAAAACCCGTGGCTGGCCAGAAACGCGTCAGGCTCTGGCGAATATGGTTCAGGCAGCACAGCGTCTGCGTGAAACCCAGTAATGTTTCATTCCTGATGGCTTAGGGGTTGTGGTCTAATGCCGATCGTTTAAGGGTCGGTTGACCGCTCCTGTCATGGGTATAAAAAAGGTTCATGACCATCATGAACCTTTTTTTATGCAACTTTTTTCTGTTGATTCGTCTCAGCCACTTTCTTCTTTAACTGACTTTTCGTACACAACGAAAAATCACGATAGATATTTAAGTTGTATTTAAAGTGAAACTTATTATAAATTCTACGTGAAATGCGTCTTATTACTATTCTTGTAACGATTAGCTTGCTTCTCCTGCGCTAAGTTTCATCACTAGACCTACTACAAGGAAATACACTATGAGCCAGAGTCTTGATTCCACCAAACTTCTCGCGGCGCTTGACAACGTAATGGTCATCTCCACCACCGACCTGCAAGGCACCATTACCTATGTCAACGACTTATTCTGTAAGCTGACGGGTTACAGCCGTGAGGAATTGCTGGGCCAGCCGCATAGCATCGTGCGTCATCCTTCTGTACCGAAAGCGATCTACAAAGATATGTGGGATACCATCAAAGCCGGTAACATCTGGACAGGCATCATTCCTAACGTCGGTAAAGGCGGAGTACTGTATGTGGTTGACACGACGGTGCAACCGTTATATGACGCGCAGGGCAACATCAATTCCTATATCAGTATCCGGCGTGTGATCAATGATTTGATGGATGACTTCGAATCTGTGGAAGCTTCCAAAGAGCAGTATGACGATTACTACGCTAAGTAAAAGTTATGGCTGATCTCATCGAACGTATCTTGATTGGTTACGGTTCGGAATCAGGCAACGCCCGGGCGCTGGCCATAAGCCTGGGCGAGCAAGGAGCCTTGCAACCCTTCCGCCCACAGGTGATGGAACTGAATGACGTTCTGCAGGAACAACCGGGCGAACGTGATGTTCTGCTGATTGTTTCCAGTTCCTTTGGCGATGGCGAACCGCCCGCTAATGCTGAACGTTTCCTCGAACAACTCGACCATTATTCCTCTGTCGATACCTTGTGTTACGCTATTTTTGGCCTCGGCGATACCGCTTATCCGCGCTTCTGCGGCTTCAGTAAACTGCTGGATTCGACGCTGGCGGCACGTGGTGCGCGTGCCATTATTAATCGTGTTGATGCGGATGCCAACTATCAAGGCTTCTTTAGTAACTGGTTGTCGGTGGTGGAGAAAGTATTGCACGGTGATGAGCAGGCCGGGCGCGATCTGCTACTGCAAGTTACCGCTTATGGCGAAGACAATGCGTTTAGCGCCCCCGTGTTGGAACGTCGTCGCCTGAATATTGATGCACCGTACGCCTGGCATGTGCGGCTGAGTATTGCCGACAGTGGTATTCGCTATCGCGCCGGCGATACGCTCTATTTGCAGCCGGAAAATGATCCTGCATTGTTGTCGCAGCTGGCCGCATGGTTTGACTGTGCCGATGCGGCTGAGGCGCTACGCGACAAAGAACTGCGCCAGATTAGCAAAACTGTGCTGCGTGAACTGGCGCGACTGTCTGCTAACGACGAGCTGAAAGGAATGCTGAAAATCAGCCAGCGCAAGGCGCTGGAAGCGTACTTGTACGGTGCCGATTTGTTGGATGTACTGACGGATTTTTGCACGCCAGAAGCCGTATCGCTGGAAGCGTTGGCGGGGATCCTCTCACCCTGCATGCCGCGCGCCTACTCGATTGCCTCGTGCGCTGATGAGCAGCGGGTGGATTTATGTGTACGAGAAGTATGCTACGAACGTGGCGGCCGTAGGCGCAAAGGGGTTGCGACCGGCTGGCTGTTGGGTGAGCACCAGCAGATGCGTATTTTCAGCCGTGCGAATCCTGGTTTCTGGTTACCGCCGGACATCAGCACCCCAGTACTGATGATTGGTACTGGTACCGGAATCGCGCCGCTGCTCGCACTGCTGTGTGAGCAGGCCACACTGGAAACCTCACGCGAAACCTGTCTGATCTTTGGCGAAAAACATCGTGAAGGGGATTTCCTGTACCAGGATGAACTGGAGTCACTGTGCGAACGCGGCGTGTTGGGAAAACTGTTCACCGCGTTTTCACGCGACAGTGCCAGTAAATACTATGTGCAACATGCCATCCTTGAGCAGGCGGAGTATATTGGCGATATGCTGCGTCGTGGGGCGCACATCTATCTCTGTGGTAACCGGCAACATTTAGAAAGCGCAGTTGAGGAAGCTCTTACAGAGGTCTGTACGCGCGAAGGGTTAACGGCCGAGAGGTTGTGGTCGACGCTGACACAGCAAGGTCGCCTCCATCTGGAGCTTTACTGAGTTCGCTGCGTTACTAGCATACCGAACAACATACATCATGCTTTATCAGGCCAGCTCGCCCCTTAATCGCAAGAGGCGCGTTGGTCGTGAGCAATTGTGGAAACTGAGAAATGATTAAACCCGAACCGATTAGTTTTTCTGAGGCTGAACGCTTGAGCCAGATTTTCGACGCTGAAAACCGCGAAGAATGGCAGCGTACCTCACGTATTCTGGATAAGCTCGCGTTACAGCCGGATACGGTGATTGCCGACATTGGTGCGGGAACCGGCTATTTTTCACAACTGTTTGCTGAACGCGTGCCGCAGGGGAAAGTGTATGCCCTCGACACTGAACCCAATATGCTGGCCTATATGGAACGCCGTTTTGCGCAAGAAGCGTTCACTAATATCGCGATTCAGCCTAGCCAACACGGTAATCCGCAGTTACCGGCAGGGCTGGATGTGGTCTTTCTGGCAAATGTTTATCGCTTTATTCGCGATCGTCAGGCATTTTTAGCGCAGTTGTACCAGCAGTTTGAGGCGCGCACGCGCGCTATGTTTGTCGATTTAAAACATGAGCAGGCGCAGGTATCGCCGCCGCAGGTAGTGACGGAAATAGAGGCGGCTGGATTTAAGGTGATCGAGATGGATTTGGCTTCTTGTCCTAACCACTATATTTTGCAGTTCAGTAAGTGATTAGCTTTCAATTCAGCGGGCGCTGTTTTGATGAGATCGTGAAGAGTGTACATCTTGCGTCTACGGAGTTAAGTGTCGCTAAGCGATCTCTGGTGGTAACTGCATTATCGAACTGAAATGACTTTAGACCACCAAATTTTCCCGATGCAGAGGGGAAACTAAAAATGCATCGGGAGGCGTTTTCACATTAATGTATTGTCCTGAGCATTGAATTATTTTAAGTCTATTTACCCTTCCTTTAATAAACCCTCCCCCTTGTTTATCTGCATCAGTAGGTAGGCTATTCATCGAGCATGAATGTTTTTTCGTAGGATTAAAATTTCATATTTGAAATATTTAAATGACTCAGTCATAAAGCTAATAAATCTTGTGCCGATAAGGTAAACGGCATGGAAGCGGCTCTGGGTTTATCAATAGAGCGAGGTTGTTTGTATTTTTTAACGTTTTACTTATGTTGAAAGTGCACCTGCAATTACCCTCTTATGGGTATATTTAAAATACTCATAAAGCATATTTAATTTCCCGAAAAAAAACGATTATTCCCCACTCTGCGGCGTCATTAGACGATAGCTGTGCGCAGTAGTCATTATTATGTATTACCTAAAAGGAGTAAGACATGAGTTTAGCGAATTGGCGTATTGGCTATCGATTAGGTGGCGGGTTTGCCATCTTGATTCTGATGTTATTTACCGTGAGTATTTTTTCTTTGTCTAAACTGTCCTCTTTCCAGGATGGTGCCAGAGATATTGTCAAAGAGGTTTATCCGCAAACGGTAGATGCGAATGATCTCATCGATAACGTGAATGGGCATTTTGTCGCTTATTTACAGATGCTGCTGGTATCCGGTCAGGAACAGCGTCAGGGATATGTCGATCGGATTATGGCGTACCGCAAGGAAATTAGCCGTCTGCTCGACAATCTGGAAAACAATGCCTCAGGTGAGCTTTCCCGCAAGCAAGTGGGGGTTGTCCGTGGGTTTCGTGCCGAGTTCATCAAGTCTGGCGATAAAATTATTAGTGATGCGCTGGCGGGTAATAACGACGTCGCTGTCGCGGAATTCAATAACACCCTGAACGTCATTCAGCGCAATTACCGTGACTCGGTGAAGCAGTTGGTGAATTACCAAAATGATGCGATGGATAATTCTGTCGAGACCATGGCTGAGGTATACAGCAACACCCGCATGATTTTGCTGCTTATTTTGGCGCTGGGTGCCGTATTTGGGGCGCTGATTGCCTGGGCTATCACGCGCAGCGTAACCCGCCCAATAGATCAGGCTTTGCAAGTCGCGGACAGAGTGGCGCAGGGCGATCTGACTTCACGTATCACGGTGAGCAGCAAGGATGAAACTGGGTTGCTGCTGCAATCGCTGGATCGCATGAACACCAGCCTGAGCACGATTGTCGGGCAGGTGCGTGATGGCGCGGAAACGATCTCGACAGCGGCGTCACAAATCACGGCCGGTAATCAGGATCTGTCATCGCGTACCGAAGAGCAGGCCAGCTCGCTGGAAGAAACCGCCGCCTCAATGGAGCAACTGGCATCTACCATTAAAAACACCGCGGAAAATACCCAGCAGGCAACGGAGATTGCCAATAAGGCGACCGGTGCTGCGAAACAAAGCGGTGATGTCATGCTTTCCGTGACGCAAAAAATGCGCGGCATTCGTGATTCATCCCAGCGTATGGCGGAAATCATCGGCGTGATCGACGGTATCGCTTTCCAGACCAATATTCTGGCGCTGAACGCAGCTGTTGAAGCCGCGCGTGCAGGCGAGCAAGGGCGTGGTTTTGCTGTGGTGGCGGGGGAAGTCCGTTCACTGGCACAGCGCAGTGCGACTGCCGCGCGGGAGATTAAGGATTTGATCGACGATTCCGTGAGTAAAATTCGTGAAGGCATGGAGCTGGTTGATACTGCTGAAGAAACGATGGGTGGATTAACGGCCCACGTGAAGGACGTACACGACATTATCAGCGAGATTTCGCAGGCCAGTCGTGAACAGAGCGACGGGATTAACCAGATGAATCTGGCGATTGGGCAGATTGATGCTACGACCCAGCAGAATGCGGCTCTGGTTGAAGAATCGGCCTCTGCGGCGCTGTCTCTGCAATCACAAGCTTCCGTTCTGGCAGAAGCGGTGAGTGCATTTAAAATACAGTCGTACAGCAGTCACGCTGGGTCTTATGCGCCGATGTCGATGAGCACACCTAGGCTGTCTCTGGCGTTGGCGAGCAAAGAGTAAATGACTGCCATCATTTGACGGCGTTGTAACGTAGCGCCTATTGCCACAGGGAGGCGACAGCCTCCCTGATTCTTTTCATGTGCTACGTAGCGTAAATACATTTTTTCCCCTTCTTATTCAGTTTGTTATCCTTTACTAAGAAATATTCCCACCTCTTTATTTCTAATATCAACTATATCTGACTATCCTTTTATGTAATTGGGGCGTTATTTCTGTTAATGGCTCGTAGATTAATATGTGTTTTTTTCGATCGAAATTTACTATTTGATAGTCAGTGGCTATTTATTATTTATTTTTGAATGATTTAAACGATCAAATGATAAAGATCATGGGCGGTGTGCCGATAAGATGGATAACACAGGAGCGGCCATGTCTGCATGAGTGTGGAGAGGGAAGACCATTATTATCACCTCAATAACGTCTCTGCGGTCTTATCCGTTGTATTTGTAGCACTGTTAGATTTATTTCCACTTTTGCACCTCAACACCCGAGGGAAACTATTTGATTTTTGATAGCGCCTCTCATACTGAGAGCGTGCGTAAAATGCCTACCTCAAGGTATCTCTGGCGCGTCAGAAGGTCTGTTCGCCTTCGGATCGCCAACCATTCTCCGCCCTGTGGTTCCATCAATCTGCGACATGTGCGCAATTGACATTGCTATGCATTATCTAAAAGGAGTGAGACATGAATTTAGCGAATTGGCGTATCGGCTATCGACTGGGGGCTGGGTTTGCCGTCCTGATTTTGATGTTGTTTGTCGTGAGTATTTTTTCCCTGTCCAAGCTATCCGGTTTCCAGGATGGTGCCAGAGGCATTGTGAAAGAGGTTTATCCACAAACGGTTGATTCAAATAGCCTTATCGATAATGTAAACAGCATTCTGGTGGCCTATCAGCGGCTGATGCTGGTTTCAGATGAGGATAAAATCAAGGAAAACGTCGATCGTGTGAACACATTCCGCCAGGAGATTGGCCGCCTGCTGGATAAGCTGGAAAGCCAGACGGTTGAAGAGCGTTCAATCTCTCAGCTGCGTGCTATCCGCACGATCCGTGCCGAATTTTTGAAATCCGGTGACAAAATTATCAGCGAAGTGGTAGCAGGCAATCGAGAAGCGGCGATTGAGGAGTTCAACAACAACCTGAATGTTGTCCAACGTCAGTACCGTGATGCGGTAAGACAATTGGTTAACTATCAGGATGATGCGATGGATACCTCTGTTGAAGCCATGGCTGAGGTGTACAGCGACACCCGCATTATTCTACTGCTCATTCTAGCGCTGAGTGCCGTGCTTGGTGCGCTGATTGCCTGGTCAATTACGCGTAGCGTAACCCGACCGATACAGCAGGCTTTGCAAGTGGCAGACAGAGTGGCACAGGGCGACCTGACCTCACGTATCACTGTTACCAGCAAAGATGAAACCGGATTGCTGCTGCAATCGTTGGATCACATGAACACCAGCCTGAGCACGATTGTCGGGCAGGTGCGTGACGGGGCGGAAACGATCTCGACGGCGGCCTCGCAAATTGCCGCAGGTAATCAGGATTTGTCATCGCGTACCGAAGAGCAGGCCAGCTCGCTGGAAGAAACGGCGGCGTCGATGGAACAGCTGACGTCTACCATCAAGAACACGGCGGAAAATACCCAGCAGGCAACCGACATCGCGAATAAGGCCTCTGGTGCGGCTAAGCAAAGCGGCGACGTTATGGTTTCTGTGACGCAGAAAATGCGCGGCATTCGCGATTCATCCCAGCGTATGGCGGAAATCATTGGCGTGATTGACGGCATTGCGTTCCAGACCAATATTCTGGCGCTGAACGCCGCGGTTGAAGCCGCGCGGGCGGGCGAGCAAGGGCGTGGTTTTGCAGTGGTGGCAGGGGAAGTCCGTTCTCTGGCACAGCGCAGTGCGACCGCCGCGCGTGAGATCAAGGATTTGATCGACGACTCTGTGAGTAAAATTCAGGAAGGCATGTCGCTGGTGGATACCGCTGAAGAAACGATGAGCGGATTAACGGGCTATGTGCGGGATGTGAATGAGATCATCAGCGAAATCTCGCAGGCCAGCCGTGAACAGAGCGATGGGATTAACCAGATGAATCTGGCAGTGGGACAGATTGATACCACGACCCAGCAGAATGCGGCGCTGGTTGAAGAGTCGGCCTCTGCGGCGCTGTCTCTGCAATCACAGGCCTCTGTGCTGGCGGAAGCGGTAAGCGCGTTTAAGTTGCAGTCATATGGCAGCGGCAAAACTGCGTCTTATGCATCGGCACCAACGCGTACGCCAACGCTGTCTTTAGCGCCTGCATCGGCGAAAAATAAGGGCAATGACGGCGACTGGACGACGTTCTAAGGCTGTCTGTCTCTGTAAAGTCGTCAAAAGGTAAAATACCAACGCCACCGTTATTCGGTGGCGTTTTAGATCGTGGAATAAGATGTAAAACGAGTGACGGCGTTACGCCACGCCGTTTTTCTGGAACCATGCCAGCATACGCTGCCAGCCGTCGCGTGCGGATTCTTCATGGTAGCTGGGGCGATAATCGGCATGGAAAGCATGCCCGGCATCGGGGTAGACGATGATGTCTGCCGCCGCGTTGGCGGCACGCAGCGCCTGCCGCATAATATCGACCTGTCCTAACGGAATTCCTTCGTCTTTCGCGCCGTACAATCCCAGTACCGGGGCTTCTAATTCCGTTGCGACATCGACCGGATGTTTAGGGCTATTCAGCGTTTTCTCACCTGTACACTTGCCGTACCAGGCAACGGCCGCCTTGAGCTGTGGGTTGTGTGCGGCGTAGAGCCAGGTGATGCGTCCGCCCCAACAGAAACCCGTTATCGCCAGTTTACTCGCGTCGCCGCCCTGTTTAATCGCCCAGTTGGCCGTGTGATCGAGATCGGACAGTACTTGTGTATCGGGCACCTTATACACCAGCTCGGTCAGGATTCGCTGAATATCGTTATATTGGCTGGGGTCGCCCTGACGAAAATACAGCTCTGGCGCAATGGCCATGTAGCCCTGCTTGGCCAGCCTGCGGCAAACGTCCTGAATGTGTTGATGAACGCCGAAAATCTCCTGGACCACCAGAACGATAGGAAGTGGCTTCTCATGATTTTCCGGTCTGGCGATATACGCGGGTAGCTGCTCACCCTGAGAAGAAATGGTGGTTTCGCTGGCAATGATACCGACAGAATCCGTGGTAATGATGGAGGCGGTCTGCGGTTCTACTGCCGGGGATAGCCCCTGAGGAAGATGTTTGAAGGTCGTCTGTTCATCAGTCTTCATTACGCGCTCTCCTGTTACCGGTTAGCCGGATTTCATGTGAAAGAGGGGTTTCGAAATCGCTATGATAAATACTATCAATGATTAAAGAATCTACACTAGAAGACAATTAATCGGCAAAAATGAATTCCTTACCCAATAAATAGTGATTTAAGTCACATTTTTTATGTATGTTGATATTTGTTTCTTTTTCATCGGTGACTCTCGTCACTTAAAAAAACGTAATGATGCGCTAGAGTCTTTTTATTGAACGGACGCTGACCGGCTGCGACAGGCAGCATAGAGGAGGCGTCCGGCGCGATTTCTCTGAATACCCAATTGATTGCCCGGGAGGCAGTTATGTCTACATCTGATGTGTTCCATCTTGGTCTGGTCAAGAACGATTTACAGGGCGCGACGCTGGCTATCGTCCCCGGCGATCCTGAGCGTGTTGAAAAAATTGCTCGCCTGATGGATAACCCGGTACATCTGGCATCACACCGTGAATTTACGTCCTGGCGTGCAGAGTTGGATGGCAAGGCGGTGATTGTTTGCTCGACCGGTATCGGCGGCCCGTCAACGTCAATCGCAGTAGAAGAATTGGCACAGCTCGGTATCCGTACTTTCCTGCGCGTCGGTACGACGGGTGCGATTCAGTCCGGCATCAATGTCGGCGATGTGTTGGTGACCACCGCGGCCGTTCGCCTTGATGGGGCGAGCCTGCACTTCGCGCCAATGGAATTCCCAGCTGTTGCCGATTTCGGCTGTACCACCGCGCTGGTGGAAGCGGCTAAGGCATCGGGTGCGGCGTTGCATGTGGGCATCACCGCGTCTTCCGATACGTTCTATCCGGGTCAGGAACGCTATGACACCTTCTCTGGACGCGTTGTCCGTCGCTTCCGCGGCTCGATGGAAGAATGGCAGAGCATGGGCGTGCTGAACTATGAAATGGAATCCGCCACGTTGCTGACCATGTGCGCCAGCCAGGGGTTAAAAGCGGGCATGATCGCGGGCGTGATCGTGAACCGTACCCAGCAGGAAATCCCAGATGCGGCGACCATGAAGCTGGCCGAAACCACCGTCATCAAGGTGTTGCTGGACGCGACTCGTCGTTTGTTAGCTGCTGAATAAGCACAAAAATTGATGGTATTTTGGGCTGGTCATCATCGATGCCAGCCCGTATCCTGATATACCCGTCATTCTTCAAGCTGCATGTGCGTTGGCTGCGTTCACTCACCCGAATCACTTACTTGAGTAAGCTCATCGGGATTCCCTCGCTTGCCGCCTTCCTGCAACTCGAATTATTTAGGGTATACACTGAATAACTCAAGTTGCCTTGCTCGCCTTTCAACCTCGCAAGGAGATGTATGACCGAACCAACGTTGCTTCATCCCTCTTTATTACCGCTGGACGGCGGAATCAACTTCCGCGATTTAGGCGGCAACCGCGCTGCTGATGGGCGGCTTATCCGACACGGTAAACTTTTTCGCTCCGGTTCGCTGGATCTGCTGAGTCAGGCTGACTGCGAACACCTTGCTGGCGTGCCGATTTCTCACGTGGTGGACTATCGGGATGCCGATGAAATTGCGCAGAAGCCCGACGTCTTGTGGACGGGGGCTAATTATCACGCTTACCCAGCCAACCCATTGCGCCATGAAGTGACGGCTAATCTGGATTCATTGGGATCCGATGTGCTGGCAGCGTTTGATTCCCGTGCGTTTATGTTGGAACTCTACCGCCGTCTGCCTTTCAATAACTCAGCCTATAAACAGCTGGTATCACTGCTATTGCGGCCGGATGAGGGCGGGCTGGTACAGCACTGCGCCGTCGGTAAAGATCGCACCGGTATTGGTTCGGCGCTGGTGATGTTTGCGCTGGGGGCAGATGAGCAGACGGTGATGGAAGATTACCTGCTCACCGAGACGACGCTGACGCCGTTCCGCCAGCAGCTACTGACACATCTGTCGGCAACGCTGAATGAGAAAGCGCTGGGACAGTTCTCTTATGTGCTGTCGGTGCAGGAAGAGTTCATCGTGACGGCGCTACAGGCCATCTACGAACGACACGGCTCAATTGATAGCTGGCTTGAAGTGGAATACGGTCTGGATAATCGTGCACGGAATTATTTGCAGGATAAATACTTGGTTGCAGGATAACTATCTGGCGTAAGGTACTCACAGCGGCTTTACGATCTATCCATTATCACCGCGTGACTGATTTTTCCACAAAAGAGGCCGGTCAGTTGACCGGCCTTTGTTTTTGCTGTGTATAGTTTTGCTGTCTGTGTAGTTTTTGCTGACTGCGCAATTAGCCCGTATTACGCATACCTGCGGCGACACCCGCAATAGTCACCATCAGCGCCAGCTCCAGATCGGCATCCGGTTTTTCCTGCTGACGTGAACGATGCAGCAACTCGGCCTGCAATACGTTCAGGGGATCGGTATAGACGTTACGCAGGGCGATCGACTCGGCGATCCACGGCAGATCTGCCATCAGGTGATCGTCGTTGGAGATCGCTAGTACAACGTTAATATCGGCGGCCAGCTGATCGCGCAGCTGTTTCCCTAACGGCCACAGCTTCTCTTCGACCAGACGCTGATCGTAATACTCTGCCAGCCACAGGTCGGCTTTGGCGAACACCATCTCCAGCATGCCGATACGCGTTGAGAAGAACGGCCAGTCGCGACACATGGCTTCCAGCTGTTCCTGCTTACCGTCATCCACCACTTTCTGCAATGCGGCACCCGCACCCAGCCACGCTGGCAGCATCAGGCGGTTCTGCGTCCAGGCGAAAATCCACGGGATAGCGCGCAGGCTTTCCACGCCGCCGTTCGGACGACGCTTGGCCGGACGGGATCCCAGCGGCAGTTTACCCAGTTCCAGCTCCGGCGTTGCGGCGCGGAAGTAAGGGACGAAATCCGGGTTCTCACGCACGTAGCCACGGTACATATCGCAGGACACGCGGGACAGCTCATCCATCACCTCGTGCCATTCCTGTTTTGGTTCCGGCGGTGGCAGCAGGTTTGCTTCCAGAATTGCACCGGTATACAGCGCCAGGCTGCTGATGGTGACTTCCGGCAGGCCATACTTAAAGCGAATCATCTCGCCCTGTTCCGTCACGCGCAGGCCACCTTTCAGGCTACCCGGCGGTTGTGACAACAGCGCAGCATGAGCCGGTGCGCCACCGCGACCGATGGAACCGCCGCGTCCGTGGAACAGCGTCAGTGCGATACCCGCTTTCTCACAGGTTTTGATCAGCGCGTCCTGTGCACGGTATTGCGCCCAGGAAGCGGCCATCACGCCCGCGTCTTTTGCGGAGTCGGAATAGCCGATCATGACCATCTGCTTGCCTTGAATAAAGCCGCGATACCAGTCGATGCTCAGCAATTGCTTCATGACATCATCGGCGTTGTTCAGGTCGTCCAGCGTTTCAAACAGCGGCGCGACCGGCAAGGCAAACGGGCAGCCTGCTTCTTTGAGCAGTAGGTGAACGGCCAGCACATCGGAAGGCGTACGCGCCATTGAAATAACGTAAGCGGCGATAGAGCCCTGTGGCGCTTTGGCGATAACTCGACAGGTATCCAGCATTTCTTTGGTATCCGCACTCGGTTCCCAGTAGCGCGGCAGAAGCGGGCGCTTGGAGCTCAGTTCACGGATCAGGAAGGCTTGCTTGTCGGACTCTGACCAGCTTTCGTAGTCGCCCAGACCCAGATAACGGGTAATCTCAGCCAGTGCTTCGGTGTGGCGGGTGCTTTCCTGACGGACATCGATGCGGACCAAAGGCACGCCGAAGCAGCGCACGCGGCGCAGCGTATCCAGCAGGCGACCGTCGGCGATGATGCCCATGCCGCAGGTTTTCAGTGATTGGTAGCAGGCGTGGAGCGGTTCCCAAAGCTGTTCGTTGGTAATCAGCAGATCTTTCGGCGGCAGACGTTCTTCGCCCGTCAGGCGCGCTTCCAGGTAGCTCAGCGTACTGCTCAACTGCGAACGCAGTGATTTCATGATGGCACGGTACGGTTCCTGCACCTCGCTGCCACCGGCCAGTTCCAACAGCTCCGGCGTACATTCGGACATCGACAGTTCGGAAACGAGCACCTGGATATCACGCAGGAACAGATCGGCCGCTTTCCAACGGCTGAGTAGCAGAACATGGCGAGTCACTTCTGCCGTGACGTTCGGGTTACCGTCACGGTCGCCGCCCATCCAGGAGGTAAAACGCACCGGAACGGCGTCAACGGGCAGACGGTAGCCGAAAGCCTGTTCCAGCTGTTCATCCAGCTCGCGTAAAAACGCGGGTACGCCTTCCCACAGACTGTTTTCCACCACGGCGAAGCCCCATTTGGCTTCATCTACCGGGGTAGGACGAATTTTACGGATTTCATCGGTATGCCAGGACTGTGCGATCAGCTGGCGCAGGCGGCGCATGATCTGATTACGTTCATAATCAGCCAGATCGTTATGGTCGAGCTGCTTGAGGCAGGTATTCACTTCCACCAGCTTGTGGATCAGCGTCCGGCGGGTTAATTTCGGTTGGGTGTGCGGTCAACACCAGTTCGATCGACAGCGACTCCACGGCATCGCGGATATCGCGTTCGGTCAGATCTTTGCTTTCCTTCAGGCGCTCAAAGGCGTTGGAAAGCAGTGCCGGGTTACTCGCCGCTTCACCATGCGGTGAAATCGTATGGTATTGCTCGGCGGTATTGGTCAGGTTAAGGAACTGGCTGAATGCGCGGGCAACGGGCAACAGTTCATCGTTAGACAGGTTTTGCAGCGTGGTCAGCAGCTCCTGACGATGTTTTTCATTACCTGCGCGGGAAGACTTTGACAACTTGCGGATTGTTTCGACTTTATCAAGGATGTTCTCACCCAGTGCTTCCTTGATGGTATCGCCGAGAAGCTTGCCGAGCATACTGACGTTACTGCGCATTGCGGAATATTGTTCGTTCATAGTTACCCTGACCATCCCTACTATTTTTGTAAGTTTATTTCACTTGACATATTTTGACGCACTGCCTCCATCTAGCCACGATAAGGCGGGTTCGTCAATTGACGATTCTTTCTTCTCCTTATTCTTTGTACTTGCATTGAGGCGGGCTTGGCAATTTGTGAAATTTAATTACAGGGGCGCGGATATTAGGGCAACTAATACACTCGTCATACTTCAAGTTGCATGTGCGTTGGCTGCGCTACTCGACACACTTGAGTGTGTCTCGCCCCGTTGGGGCCGCTGCAAGCAGCGTTCAAACCTGCCTCTGGCAGGTTTGTCAGTCACCCGAATCACTTACCTGAGTAAGTTCATCGGGATTCCTTCACTTGCCGCCTTCCTGAAACTCGAATTATTTAGAGTATCGCGGAGGGGGGATGGCGGGGCGCAGCGGCCCCGCAGGTGCGGTTACGCCTGTTTGGACGCTCTGACGACCAGAATATAAGTCAGCGTGAAAGAAAGCACGATGGCGATGGCCATGCCGGATACCGCGTAGCTAAAGTACGGACCGATATAGGCTGGCAGGCTGAAAATACTCGACAAGATATAGCCATACAGTCGGACACCGAAGTACGCGATAAAGGCCGACGCGATGGAGCTGGCAATAGTTGCGGAGATAAACGCTTTTTTATACTTGGTCAGTACGCCGAAGAGTGCAGGTTCGGTAATACCGAGCAGCGCGGAAACCCCAGCAGACAGCACGACAGATTTGTCCTGACGGGTTTTGGCATGGAAGTAGATGGCAAACGTGGAACCCGCAATCGCCATATTAGCCATACACATCATTGGCATCAGCATATCAAAGCCCTGATTGCTGAAATTTTGCAGCGCAATGGGCGTCATCGCGTGATGCATGCCAGTCAGAATCGCGACAGGCCGAATCGCACCGACCACGAAACCAGCAAAAATAGACGACACATCGAACAGGCTCTGAATAAACAGTGCCAGCAGTTTACCGAGGTAGATCCCGAATGGCCCGATAACGGTGAGCGACACCAGTGCGGCGATAAACAGCGTCAGCGTTGGGGTAAACACGGTTTTCAGCACCGAAGGCATGATGCGGTCGACCCAACGATGGATATAGCTCAGTGCCAGCACGGAGAAAATCACCGGGATGACGCTGGCGGCGTAGTTAAACACTGGAATGGGTAGCACACCGATGAAGTAAAAGGCGCTGACTGCATTAGGGCTATTGCTGGCTAGTGCCTTCGCCGCTTCTATCAACGACGGGTACATCAGGCAGGCTGCAACGGCCGCTGCCAGATATTCGCTTGTTTTAAATATCCTGGCTGCGGAGATGGCGAGGAAGAAAGGTAAGAAATAGAACACACCGCTGGCGATCAGGTCGAGGACGATCACGGTATCGGTTTTGGCAGAGACCACTTTCAAGGCGATCAGCCCTGCCAGCAGCCCTTTGATCATCCCGGCACCCGCGATGGCAGGGACGATCGGACCAAATACGCCGGAAACGGTATCCATGAACAGCGAAATCAGACCCTTCTTCTGCTTCTGCACGTCTGGCTGCGATGTCGCTGTAGGCGAAAGCGTTGTGGAGGAAAGCTGGGCGTTCAGCAGTTCGTAATACTCATTGACCTGCGGCCCGATAATAATCTGAAACTGTTCACTCTGGTGTTGTGCACCTAATATACCGGGCAGATTTTTTATCGCCTCGGTTTGCACTTTACTTTCATCAATTAAATCAAACCGAAGCCGCGTCATGCAGTGCCAGGCTTTATTAATGTTTTCGCTTCCGCCAACCAGTTTAATGATTGACTGAATAACGTCATTTTTTCCCATGAAATAAACTCCCCGCATAGCCTTATGTTATTTTTGGCCGAATTATTTCCACCGATAGTAAAAACTTAAAGAAGAAAAAACAAACCAATAAAACATGAAGTTCGTCACATGGTTAGTCTATAATGGGATGTTTGTTGCCATTATTCGATAATTGGTCTGGTTTTTTTATCAATTAGATGGCTTTTTCAAACCAAAATAAATCTTTTAAATAAGAGGTTTACAATAAAAGAAAAAATAAGTAGAAAACAAAAAAAGAAACTGATTTTAGACTGTGTTTTTGCCGGGTGACGTTATTCCGGTAAATGCTCTGGAGGATATTTTTGTGTTGCCGACAATCATTACTGACATTGAATGTCTTGTTACCCGCCCCGACCGCCATAATTTAGTGACGGTGGTGGTTCACACGGATAAAGGCGTGACGGGTTATGGATGTGCGACCTTCCAGCAGCGCCCGCTGGCCGTCAAAGCGATGGTGGACGAATACCTCAAACCGCTGCTGCTAGGACGAGATGCTAACCACATTGAAGATCTGTGGCACATGATGATGGTCAACGCCTATTGGCGTAACGGGCCGGTGATCAACAATGCGGTGGCGGGCGTCGATATGGCGCTGTGGGACATCAAGGGCAAGCTGGCGGATATGCCGCTCTATCACCTGTTTGGTGGGAAATCCCGCGATGCCATTGCCGCTTACAGCCATGCAGCCAGCGATACGCTGGACGGGCTGTATCAGGAAGTGGATCGGCTGTATGCGCAGGGCTATCGTCATATCCGCTGCCAGCTAGGATTTTATGGCGGTAATCCCGATGCGCTGCACAGCACGCGTCAGCCAACGGAGGGTGCCTATTACGATCAGGAACAGTACATGGCTAACACGCTCGCCATGTTCCGTGCGCTGCGTGAGAAATACGGCGATCGCTTCCACATCCTGCATGATGTCCATGAGCGTCTGTTCCCGAATCAGGCCGTACAATTCGCCAAAGCGGTAGAAGTGTATCGCCCCTATTTTATCGAAGACATTTTGCCACCTGCGCAAAATGAGTGGCTGGCGCAGATCCGTAGCCAGAGCGCGGTGCCGCTGGCGACCGGAGAACTATTTAATAACCCCGCCGAGTGGCAGAATCTGGTGATTAACCGTCAGGTTGATTTCATTCGCTGCCATGTCTCACAGATTGGCGGGATCACACCAGCGCTGAAGCTGGGCGCGTTCTGTCAGAACTTTGGTGTGCGGCTGGCGTGGCACTGCCCGCCGGATATGACGCCCATCGGCGCGGCGGTCAATATTCATCTGAATATCCATTTGCACAATGCTGCCATTCAGGAATTTGTCGCTTACCCGGAAAATACCCGCAAGGTCTTCCCGCAGGCGGTGGAGCCGGAGAAGGGCTATCTGTATCCTATTGAGCGCCCCGGTATCGGCGTTGGGATCGATCTGGACGCGGCGCGGCAGTTTCCCGTCGTCTATCGTCCGCACGAGTGGACGCAGAGCCGCCTGCCGGATGGCACGATGCATACGCCTTGAGTCTTACGGCGACTGGCGGAAGGTTAAGTTATCGCGGTTGAAGGGGATGACATAGGTGCAGGCGTAGTTAATGTCGATGATATCGCTCGATTCGTACACGCGACCACCCTGTAAAATGCCGCGATTAAGAATATGCATCGCCGCCGTGCCTTTCTTGCAACCCAGCAGCTCAGCCTGTGCTTTGGTGACGTTAACCGCCTGATAATGCGTCAGGTAGTGTGAAATCGCATAGCCCTTGCTGAGCACATACTGCTGAATCGAGCTTTCAATAATCTTTTGGTTCATATCCGGGAAATCCGCGGCGGGCATCTTCGATATCTCGATCTGTACCTTACGGTTATCGACGTAGCGTAATCGGCTGAATTCCCAGATGAACGTATTTTCGCTAATAGCAAAAACCTGCTGCTCTTCCCGAGTCGGCAGCCGCTTATGCAGGCTAAGCAGACGGAATGAAATCTGATTAAATTTCTTTTCGGTGATTGAGTTATACACCAGCGGATTGCTGCGTACGCCCTGATTAATGAAGTTACCCGAGCCCTGCACCATATGGATCGCGCCGATGCTGGCGAGCTTTTCCAGCGCCTGACGGATGGTAAAGCGCGACACGCCGTATTCTTCCGCCAGTTGGCGTTCCGGCGGCAGCTTTTCCGGCAGCGGATCGGTGTGCTGATAGATTTTGCTCAGTAAATCCTGCGCGATGAAGTCTTTCTTTTTCATGAGCTATCTCAACATAGCCTTGCCAGCGTGGCTGACAAGGCCGCTTGCATCGGATCAGTGGTGACAGAAGTGATGAATCACCTGCGAGATCAGCTCCCGCGTCGGTTTGATAAACTTGGTATCAATATATTCATCCGGCTGGTGCGCCTGTTCGATCGATCCCGGCCCCAGAACCAGCGTCGGGCACAGTGTCTGAATAAACGGTGCTTCAGTGCAGTAGTTCACGATTTCCGTTTTCGTCCCCAGCAGCTTCTCTACGACTGACACCAAACGGTGATCGGGCGGGCACTCATAGCCAGGAATCGGAGGATGCAGCTCGCTGATGGTCAACCGACCCGGCCAGCGCTGGCTGACGGGCTCAAGCGCTTCTGACAGCAGTCCGTCCAAATCGTTAAGCGTAATGCCCGGCAGCGGACGGATATCCATATGCAGCTCACAGCAGCCGCAAATGCGGTTAGCGGCATCGCCGCCGTGAATATGACCGAGGTTCATGGTCGGGTGAGGAATGTGGAAAATCGGGTTGTGATAGCGTTCCTGTAGCGTGTTACGCAGCACCAGCAGGTGAGAGATGGCTTCGTGCATCAGCTCAATCGCGTTCACGCCGCGCGAAGGGTCGCTGGAGTGACCAGACTGCCCCTGAATGCGGATCGCGTTGGACATATGGCCTTTGTGGGCGCGCACCGGTTGCAGCGACGTCGGTTCGCCGATGATGGCGCAGTCCGGGCGAATCTGCGTGGATTCGGAGAAATACTTGGCACCAGCCATTGTCGTCTCTTCATCTGCCGTTGCCAGCACATAGAGCGGTTTCGTTAGCTTGGTCGGATCGATATCGCGTAAGGCATCCAGAATAAAGGCAAAGAAGCCTTTCATATCCGCCGTACCTAAGCCGTACAGCTTGTTGTCATGTTCGGTCAGCGTGAACGGGTCGCGTGTCCAGCGGCCGTCGTCGAACGGGACGGTGTCGGTGTGGCCTGCCAACAATAAGCCACCTTTTCCTTCACCAATCCGCGCCAGCATATTAAATTTATTGAGGGTGCCGGGGACCGGTTGGACTTCCACGTGGAAGCCAAGATCGCCGAACCAGCCTGCCAGCAGGTTGATTAACGTATGATTACTTTGATCGAGCGCGCTGTCGGTGGCACTGATGGACGGTGTGGCGATCAATGCCCGATATAGCTCAATAAAAGGGGGTAAATTCATCTTCACTGTTGACAGCCTCTGGTTAGGATAGTATCAATATTCATGCATTTATTTTGAATAAAAATACAATAATGCTCGGCGAAAGGAAACCCAAAGGTACGGCGATGGCGATTCGTCACTTTCACTGAGTTTCGCGGGTGAACAGCGTACCGACGCTGGTGAGCCCTGTTACCTGTTCCATAGATAAGTAAGAAGGTATACGGATCCCATGCTGAATACGCTGATTGTTGGTGCAAGTGGTTATACCGGCGCTGAGCTTGCGCTCTACCTGAACCGTCACCCACAGATGAACATAACCGCTTTGATGGTTTCTGCGCAAAGTGTCGATGCAGGAAAATTGATTTCTGATTTACATCCGCAGCTCAAAGGCATCATCGATGTTCCGGTAAAACCGCTGACCGATGCGGAAGAAGCGGCGAAAGGCGTGGATGTCGTTTTTCTGGCGACCGACCACAAAGTCAGCCACGATCTGGCCCCTGTTTTTCTGGCGGCAGGCTGCACTGTTTTTGATTTGTCCGGCGCGTTCCGCGTACAGGATGCCGAATTTTATCGTCGTTACTATGGCTTTGAGCATCAACACCCTGACTGGCTGGCAAAAGCGGTTTACGGACTGGCCGAATGGCGTGCTGAAAGCGTAAAACAGGCGCAGCTGATTGCCGTGCCGGGCTGTTATCCAACAGCTGCGCAGCTGGCGCTGAAGCCGCTGCTGGACGCTCAACTGCTGAATCCGGCGCAGTGGCCGGTGATTAACGCTGTAAGCGGCGTGAGCGGGGCGGGACGTAAAGCGTCTATGACCAACAGCTTCTGCGAAGTCAGCTTTCAACCGTACGGCATTTTCAACCACCGTCATGAACCTGAAATTTCAACGCACCTCGGCACGCCAGTGATCTTCACGCCGCATTTGGGCAACTTCGCTCGCGGTATTCTGGAAACCATCACCTGCCGCCTGCAACCGGGCGTCACCCAGCAGGATGTCGCCGAAGCCTATCACAATACCTATCACGATAAGCCGTTGGTTCGCCTGTATGAGAAGGGTGTTCCGGCGCTGAAATCCGTTGTCGGCCTGCCGTTCTGCGATATCGGTTTCTCCGTCGATGGTGAGCACCTCATCGTGGTGGCAACCGAAGATAACCTGCTGAAAGGCGCGGCGGCACAGGCTGTGCAATGCATGAACATTCGTTTTGGTTTCCCTGAAACCCAATCGTTAATTTAATGACTACTGGTCCCGACATTTCGAGGCGCGAAGCATAATGAATCCGTTAATTATCAAATTAGGTGGCGTTTTACTGGATAGCGAAGAAGCGCTGGAGCGTCTGTTCACCGCGCTGGTGGCTTACCGTCAGGAACATCAGCGTCCGCTGGTGATTGTGCACGGCGGTGGCTGTCTGGTGGATGACCTGATGAAGAAGCTGGCGCTGCCAGTCGTGAAGAAAAACGGCCTGCGCGTCACGCCAGCCGATCAGATCGACATCATCACCGGTGCGCTGGCAGGTTCCGCCAACAAGACGCTGCTGTCATGGGCGAAGAAGCATGATATCAACGCAGTCGGCCTGTGCCTGGGTGATGGCGGCAGCACGACGGTCACGCAGCTCGATGAGTCTTTGGGCTTTGTGGGTAAAGCGGAAGCGGGATCGCCTGCGCTGCTGAACACGCTGCTGTCTGCGGGTTACCTGCCTGTCGTCAGCTCCATCGGTATTACGGCGCAGGGCGATCTGATGAACGTCAACGCCGACCAAGCGGCGACGGCACTGGCGCAAACGCTGGGCGCGGATTTAATCCTGCTGTCTGACGTGAGCGGCATTCTGGATGGTAAAGGCCAGCGTATTGCCGAAATGACGGCAGAGAAAGCCGAGCAGCTGATTGCTCAAGGCATCATCACCGACGGCATGATTGTTAAGGTTAACGCTGCGCTGGATGCTGCACGTGCGCTGGGGCGTCCGGTTGATATCGCCAGCTGGCGTCATGCTGAGCAGCTACCTGCGCTGTTCAACGGCGTGTCGATTGGTACACGTATTCTGGCGTAAGTCGTTTCTGGGTATGGCATGATGCGATACCAACATGAATTAAATTCTGGGAGTAATCGTTATGGCTTTGTGGGGCGGTCGGTTTAGTCAGGCAGCAGATCAGCGTTTTAAACAATTTAATGACTCACTGCGGTTTGATTACCGTCTGGCGGAACAGGACATCGTAGGCTCGATCGGCTGGTCGAAAGCGCTGGTGACGGTCAATGTGCTCAGCGAGCAGGAGCAGCAGCAACTGGAACAGGCGCTGAATGCGCTGCTGGTTGAGGTGCAAGCTGATCCTGAGATGATCCTGCAAAGCGATGCAGAAGACATTCACAGCTGGGTTGAACAGCGCCTGATTGAGAAAGTCGGCGATTTAGGTAAAAAGCTGCATACCGGTCGTAGCCGTAACGATCAGGTCGCGACTGACCTGAAACTGTGGTGCAAAGCGCAGATTGCAGAACTGCTGCTGTCGGTACGCCAGCTGCGTCAGGCGCTGGTCACGACGGCGGAAGCCAATCAGGATGCGGTGATGCCGGGTTACACTCACTTGCAGCGCGCACAGCCGGTGACGTTTGCACACTGGTGCTTGGCTTACCACGAAATGTTAGCGCGTGATGAAAGCCGTCTGGAAGATACGCTGAAGCGTCTGGATGTCAGCCCGCTGGGCTGTGGTGCGTTGGCGGGAACGGCTTATCCGATCGACCGTGAGCAACTGGCAGGCTGGCTGGGATTTGCCTCGGCCACGCGTAACAGTCTGGACACGGTTTCCGATCGCGATCATGTACTGGAACTGCTGTCCGATGCCTCGATCGGCATGATCCACCTGTCGCGTTTTGCCGAAGATCTGATCTTCTTCAACAGCGGTGAAGCGGCGTTCGTTGAGCTGTCTGACCGTGTGACATCCGGTTCTTCCCTGATGCCACAGAAGAAAAACCCGGATGCTCTGGAGCTGATTCGCGGTAAATGTGGTCGCGTACAGGGTGCGTTGACCGGCATGATGATGACGCTTAAGGGCTTGCCGTTGGCGTATAACAAAGACATGCAGGAAGACAAAGAAGGGCTGTTTGACGCGCTGGATACCTGGCACGACTGCCTGATGATGGCGGGTCTGGTGCTGGAAGGCATTCAGGTTAAACGTCCGCGCTGTAAAGAAGCGGCCGAGCAAGGCTACGCGAACTCAACAGAGCTGGCGGATTATCTGGTCGCGAAAGGCGTTCCGTTCCGTGAAGCGCACCATATCGTAGGTGAAGCGGTGGTTGAAGCCATTCGTCAGGGCAAAGCATTGGAAGCGTTGCCGTTGGCCGATCTGCAAAAATTCAGCGCTGTGATTGGCGAGGATGTGTACCCGATTCTGGCGTTACAATCCTGCCTGGATAAGCGTGCTGCACAAGGTGGCGTGTCACCGCAGCAGGTTGCTAAAGCGATTAGCGATGCGAAGCAGCGCTTAGCTTAAGTCGCCCATCTCTGTTCTGTTCCCCCAACGTGGTGTTTCGCGTTGGGGGGATTTCTGCGTTACCGATCTGATTCTTCTGCAAATTATCATCTATCCATTTTCATATGGAATACGGCTCGCATTTTTCTGCTCAGCGTCTTCCCCGCCAGAATTGTTTCTGGACATCCATACAGTATCATTTTACCTTGACCGACAGCGTGAAAGGCCTGCGGAGGCAAAGTGGATATCAGCATATTTTATGGTCTGGGCGGCAGTGCAGTGGGTCTGTTGGTCGGGTGGTTAATTGCCAGCCTGATTCATCAGCAGAAGCTGTCGCGGCATGACACCGAACAGCAGTTGCTGGCGCAGACATTGCAGCAGGCTCAGCAATCGCTCAGCGAACAGCAGCAGGCAAAGCAGCAGGACGAACAGCGGCTACGGCAAAATGAGCTGGAGCTGCGCACGGTTCACGCTCAGCTCTCTGCCAGCCATGAAAAGCTGCAACAGCTTAATGAACTTCGCGCGGAGTGCGTGCAGCTCAATCAGGAACTGCGAACGCTACGTGAAATCAACAGCGCACAGGAAGCGGAATTGCGGGAAGTTACCATTCGGCTGGAAGAAACCCGTATGGCGGCGGAAGAGAAGCAGCGTCTGCTGGCAAACAGCGAACAGCGGTTGACGACGCAGTTTGAGAATCTGGCGAACCGGATTTTTGAACACAGCGGCCGCAAAGTGGATGAACAAAATAAACAGAGTCTGGATAAGCTGCTGATGCCGCTGCGTGAGCAGCTTGATGGCTTCCGCCGTCAGGTGCAGGACAGCTTTGGCGCGGAAGCGCGCGAGCGGCACACGTTGGCGCATGAAATCCGCAATCTGCAACAGCTGAACGCGCAGATGGCACACGAGGCCATCAATCTGACGAAAGCGCTGAAAGGCGATAACAAAACGCAGGGTAACTGGGGCGAGGTGGTGTTAAGTCGCGTACTCGAAGCCTCCGGCCTGCGTGAAGGATATGAGTACCAAACACAGGTCAGCGTGCAGACGGGGGCAAATAGCCGCCTGCAGCCGGATGTCATCGTGCGCTTACCGCAGGGCAAAGATGTCGTGATCGATGCCAAGATGTCGCTGGTGGCTTACGAGCGCTATTTCAATAGTGACGATGACGCAGAGCGTAGTGTGGCGTTGAACGAGCATTTGCTCTCGGTTCGCAGCCATATTCGGCAGTTGAGCAGCAAAGATTATCAGCAGCTTCCGGGCTTGCGTTCGCTAGACTACGTGCTGATGTTTATTCCGGTCGAGCCTGCTTTTCTGGTTGCTATCGATCGCCAGCCCGAATTGATCAACGAGGCGCTAAAGCACAATATTATGCTGGTCAGCCCGACCACGCTGCTGGTGGCTTTACGCACCATCAACAATTTATGGCGCTATGAACAACAGAGTCGCAATGCACAGCAGATCGCTGAAAAAGCGTCGCGGCTGTACGATAAACTGCGGTTGTTTGTCGATGATATGGAAGCGCTGGGGCTGAGTCTGGATAAAGCTCAGGGCACTTATCGTCAGGCGATGAATAAACTTTCCTCTGGGCGTGGTAACCTTATTGGCCAGGCTGAGGGGTTCCGTGCGCTGGGTGTAGAAATCAAACGCACGATTAGCCCGTCATTAGCAGAAAAAGCAACGGCCCATGAGCACGCTGAACGCGATGAATTACTGGATTCCGTAGCACCCGACGCTGTTTCGCCCACCGTGAAAACGGAGGGCGAAGAAGGGGAAATCCCTTTCGCTACCCGTACTGATTCGTACTAAATAGGTATGAATTTCGTGGGCTTGGGCACCATGCTATGCGAAATTAGTGCAGTGGGGTTTTTATACGGGTCTGGTACACTCTCACCATTAATGGGTAGACCCGAAATTTGACTGAAATAGTAGGCGGATAAGATGGCAAGTGAGCAGGAGAAAACGGCCGACTTTGGTTTTCGGACTGTCGCTAGGGATGAAAAAGAAGTCATGGTGGCTGAGGTTTTTCATTCTGTAGCAGCAAAGTATGACTTGATGAATGACCTGATGTCCTTTGGTATCCACCGTGTCTGGAAGCGTTTCACTATCGAATGTAGTGGCGTAAGACGTAACCAGCGAGTTCTGGATCTTGCCGGAGGCACAGGGGATTTAACCGCCAAATTCTCCCGCATGGTTGGCGAAGGCGGTGAGGTCATTCTGGCGGACATCAACGCATCCATGCTGAAAGTGGGCCGCGAAAAACTGCGTAACAAAGGCATTATCGACAACATCAACTACGTGCAGGCCAATGCTGAAGCGCTGCCGTTCCCTGATGACTTCTTCGACTGCATTACTATCTCCTTTGGTCTGCGCAACGTGACGGACAAAAACAAAGCGCTGCGCTCAATGTACCGCGTGCTGAAGCCGGGTGGTCGCTTGCTGGTGCTGGAGTTTTCCAAGCCGATCATTAAACAGCTGAGCACCGTTTACGATGCGTATTCATTTCATATCCTGCCGAGGATTGGCGAAGCCGTGGCGAGTGATGCCGGGAGCTACCGCTATCTGGCGGAATCTATCCGCATGCACCCCGATCAGGAAACGCTGAAAGGGATGATGATCGATGCTGGTTTTGACAGTGTTAACTATTTCAACCTCACCGGTGGAATCGTTGCGCTGCATCGTGGGTTTAAATTCTGATTGGAAACGCCAATGCTGATAACGTCTTTTCTGACTGCTACGCTGGAAACCGCGCTGAATCAGCTGCTTTTTCACGATACGGTTTCTTGCGATCGCAGCATGAAGTCCGCTCGCCAGCGCTTACAGGGAAAAACACTCCAGATCGAGCTGGCTGAACTGGATATGCCCTTGGATGCTGGTGTTTAACGAACAGCGGCTGGACGTGATCAGCCAATGGGGCGAGCCAGCGGATTGCTGCCTGAAAACACGCGTTCCGGTTCTGATGAAATTACGCGATCGTCAACAGCTATCGTCGCTGATGCGCAGCGGCGAGCTGGTGATAGAAGGCGATATTCAAGTTGTTCAACAGTTCATCGTGCTAGTTGATCTGGCGGAGTTCGATCCGGCGGAGTGGTTGTCCCCCTATCTGGGCGATATTGTTGCTCAGGGGCTTACCCAAACGGCACAGAAAACCCTGAGTTTCCTGAGACGCTCATTACATCAGCAGCAACATTTCTTGTCTGAGACGCTAACGGAAGAGTGGCGACTGGCTCCGGGAAAACTCGAAAACGCCTGGTTCCATGAGGAAATTGTTGCGCTGGATAAATCCGCCGATACGTTGTCCGAACGGCTGGCGAAGCTGGAGGCTTTACGATGACGCCCAGTGAATTACGCCGCCTTTACGGCATTGTGCGTGTGCTGTTGAGTTATGGTCTGGACGAACTTATTCCTAAAATGCGTTTGACGCTACCGCTACGTGCGGGCCGTCGTCTGCTGTTCTGGTTACCCAATCGTCACCGCACTAAGCCTTTAGGGGAACGTCTGCGTTTGGCGCTTCAGGAACTGGGGCCCGTGTGGATTAAGTTCGGACAGATGATGTCTACACGCCGCGATCTGTTCCCACCGGCTATCGCCGATCAACTGGCGATGTTGCAGGATAAGGTTGAGCCGTTTGATGGCAAATTGGCGCGCGAGCAAATTGAGCTGTCGATGGGCGGAATCCCTCTTGAAGAGTGGTTTGATGATTTTGACATCAAACCGCTAGCTTCTGCCTCGATTGCACAGGTGCATACCGCATGCCTGAAAAGCACGGGGAAAGAGATCGTTATCAAGGTTATTCGCCCGGATATTTTGCCTGTCATCAAGGCGGATATGCGCCTGATGAAACGTCTGGCGGGGTGGTTGCCCCATTTGTTGCCGGATGGTCGTCGCCTGCGTCCGCGCGAAGTGGTGCTGGAATATGAAAAAACGCTGCTTGATGAGCTGAATTTGCTGCGAGAAGCGGCAAACGCTATCCAGCTGCGGCGTAATTTTGAGAACAGCCCGATGCTGTATGTGCCGGAAGTTTATTCGGATTACTGTAGCGAAGGCATGTTGGTGATGGAGCGAATCTACGGCATTCCTGTTTCTGATGTCGACGCGCTGACAGCCAATGGCACGGATATGAAGCTACTGGCAGAACGCGGCGTTCAGGTTTTCTTCACACAGGTGTTCCGCGACAGTTTCTTCCACGCGGATATGCATCCCGGCAATATCTTTATCAGCTACGAGCACCCGGAAGATCCGCAATACATCGGTATTGATTGCGGTATCGTTGGTTCGCTGAATAAAGAAGATAAGCGCTATCTGGCTGAGAATTTCATTGCCTTCTTCAACCGCGATTATCGCAAAGTTGCCGAACTGCATGTGGATTCGGGCTGGGTGCCTCCAGACACCAATGTTGCAGATTTTGAGTTTGCTATTCGTACGGTCTGTGAGCCGATCTTTGAGAAGCCGTTGGCAGAAATTTCGTTCGGCCATGTATTATTGAATCTGTTTAATACGGCGCGTCGCTTCAATATGGAAGTACAGCCTCAGCTAGTGCTGCTGCAAAAGACGCTGTTGTATGTCGAAGGCGTGGGTCGGCAGCTTTATCCGCAGCTCGACCTGTGGAAAACCGCCAAGCCGTTTCTGGAAAACTGGCTGAAACAACAGGTTGGTTTGCCCGCGGTTTTCCGTGCGCTCAAAGAAAAAGCACCGTTCTGGGCTGAAAAATTGCCGGAAGTCCCTGAATTATTTTATGACGGGTTACGTCAGCATAAGATGTTAAAGCAAAGCGTCGATCAGCTGGCTTATGAGTTGAAGACGCAGCAGTCTCGTCAAGGGCAGTCACGATATCTTTTGGGTATTGGCGCAACGCTGCTAATCAGTGGTAAACGTTGTTACTGATCAGCCGTGTTGAAGCCGATATGGTTCCCGCGGGGCTGATGGCAGCAGGAATTGTTGCCTGGATTATCGGCTGGCGTCGAACTCGTTGAAGCAGATCATGATGCACGCCAGAATTACCCGATATAATTACGGGAATTCTGTCGTTCCCCTTTTTGAAAAGAGGTAAATGTTATGGGTGGTATTAGTCTCTGGAACCTGTTGATTATCGCAGTCATCGTCATCTTACTGTTCGGAACCAACAAGCTGAGAACGCTGGGTTCGGACCTGGGTGCATCCATCAAAGGCTTTAAGAAAGCGATGGGTGACGATCAGCCATCTACTGGCGCAGACAAAACGCAGCCAGATGCCGATTTCTCTACCAAGTCTATCGCTGACAACCAATCGGACGTCAAGCCGGGCGAAACGAAGAGCCAGCATAAAGAGCAGGTGTAATCTGTGTTCGATATCGGTTTTGGTGAATTGCTATTGGTGATGGTTCTCGGCCTGATTGTTCTTGGGCCGGAGCGTTTGCCTGTGGCAGTCAGAACGGTTGCAAGCTGGATCAGGACGCTGCGTTCGCTGGCGTCTACGGTTCAGAATGAGCTGTCGCAGGAGCTGAAACTCCAGGAGTTTCAGGAAAGCCTGAAGAAAGTCGAAAAAGCCAGTTTGCAGAATCTGTCGCCTGAGTTGAAAGCCTCAATGGATGAACTCAAAGAAGCGGCAGAAGCGATGAAACGTGGCTATACCGAGACAGTGTCGCCGCAAAAGCCAGATGACCATCAAACGTCCGAAGGGAATCGCGCGACGGTGGAACCACAGCACAACACCCCGCTGAGCGATCCCGAAGCGGCCTACGATGGGGTGATTGAAGCGGAAACCGCAGTACGTCCGGCAGCCAGTCAGCCTAAACCTGAAAGCGCTACTGTGGCTGAACATCACCATGATGGTCACAACGCCGCGAGTGATGACGCTGTCAGCAGCGATAATGTCAAACCTGAGCAGTCCCAGTCTTCTGCTGTTTCTGCCCGTCAACCGAGTGATAGTCGTTAGTTTATGGCCGATGAAGAGACTCAACCGCTAATTAGCCACCTGATTGAGCTACGTAAGCGGCTACTGAACAGCATTATCTGTGTGCTGGCGGTATTTATTGCGCTGGTGTACTTTGCCAACGACATTTATCAACTGGTTTCCGCACCGCTCATTGAGCAATTACCTGTGGGTGCCAGCATGATCGCGACCGATGTCGCCTCACCTTTTTTCGCACCGATAAAACTGACGATGATTGTCTCAGTGTTTGTCGCTGCGCCGCTGGTGCTGTATCAAGTGTGGGCATTTGTGGCTCCAGCCCTGTATAAACACGAGCGTCGCTTAATGATGCCGCTGCTGGTCTCCAGCAGTCTGCTGTTTTATATGGGCATGGCGTTCGCGTACTTTGTTGTGTTCCCGCTGGCGTTTGGCTTTTTTGCGAAAACCGCCCCCGTTGGCGTGCTGATTGCGACGGACATCAATAACTACCTCGATTTTGTTATGGCGCTGTTCATGGCGTTCGGGATATCGTTTGAAGTGCCAGTTGCCATTGTGCTGCTCTGCTGGAGTGGTGTGGTGACGCCGGAAGAGCTGAAAAGAAAGCGCCCTTATATTTTGGTCGGCGCGTTCGTTGTCGGTATGTTGCTAACGCCACCGGATGTTTTCTCGCAGACGCTGCTGGCGATTCCCATGTATCTGCTGTTTGAAATCGGAGTCTTCTTCTCGCGGTTTTATGTTGGCAAAGGCCGACGCGCTGAAACCGAAGAGCCATCGCAGTAACGAACGGTTTCCTGCGGTAGGACGGTAAAATGACCTCTCTTTGAGAGGTCTTATTTTTTTATTCGCCGGCGTGAAATCGGCGAACGGTCACGGGCAGGTGAGAGTCATGTTTGATATCGGTGTCAACCTAACCAGTTCTCAGTTTGAAAAAGACAGGGAGCAGGTCGTCCTCCGGGCAAAGGAAGCGGGTGTCAGTGGCATCTTGATCACCGGAACAAACGCTCAGGAAAGCCATCAGGCCATGTTACTGGCGCAAGCCTATCCCAATTACTGTTGGTCAACGGCGGGCGTTCATCCGCATGATGCCAGCCAATGGAATGACGCTATTGCCGAACAGATTCATCATATGGCAAGCGCCGACTGCGTGGTTGCCATCGGCGAATGCGGGCTGGATTTCAACCGTAACTTTTCGACGCCAGAAGAGCAGGAACGGGCATTCAGTGCGCAGCTAGCGATAGCGGCCGAACTGTCCATGCCCGTTTTCCTTCACTGTCGTGATGCCCATTCTCGCTTTATCTCTCTGCTGACGCCGTGGTTGAGCCAGTTACCTGCCGCTGTCGTTCACTGTTTTACCGGCAATCGTCATGAGTTGGATGAGTGTCTGGCTGCGGGGCTGATGGTCGGCATTACCGGCTGGGTTTGCGATGAACGTCGCGGGCTTGAGCTGCGTGCCTTACTGCCGCATATTCCTGCCGATCGGCTGTTGGTGGAAACCGACGCACCTTATCTGTTACCCCGGGATTTACGCCCTAAACCGGCTTCCCGCCGTAACGAACCCTGTTATCTGCCTCATATTATTCGCCAGATTGCGGAGTGGCGTGGAGAAGATGCCACATGGTTGGGACAGACAACAGATGAAAATGCCCGCCGGGTATTCCGGCTGGCCTGATTCAGGAGAATAATGACATGAGCACTGCTTTTCCCGGCACTTTCCCCGGCCGACGTATGCGTCGCATTCGCCGCCATGATTTCAGCCGTCGTCTGGTTGCTGAAAATCAGCTGACGGTGAATGATTTGATTTATCCCGTTTTCGTGATGGAAGGGACAAATCATCGTCAGGAAGTTCCCTCAATGCCGGGGGTATACCGGATGACTATCGACGTGCTTCTGAAAGAAGCCGAAGAGATCGCTAAGCTAGGCGTTCCGGTACTGTCGCTGTTCCCCGTTATTGAAGCGGATAAGAAATCGTTATATGCCGAAGAAGCCTATAACCCAGATGGTCTGGTTCCTCGCACAATCCGCGCGTTGAAAGACGCGGTCCCAGAACTGGGTTTGCTGACGGATGTGGCGCTCGATCCCTACACCACGCACGGGCAGGACGGGATTATCGATGCGGATGGCTATGTGATTAACGACGTTACCAAGGAGATTTTGGTGCGTCAGGCGCTGTCCCACGCAGAAGCCGGAGCCGAAATTATTGCGCCTAGCGACATGATGGACGGTCGCATCGGTGCTATTCGCGACACCCTTGAAGCGCAAAACCTGATCAACACCCAGATCATGGCGTACTCGGCTAAGTATGCGTCGTGCTATTACGGGCCTTTCCGTGACGCCGTGGGCTCAGCGGGCAATCTCAAAGGTGGCAACAAGAAAACCTACCAGATGGACCCGGCCAACAGCGATGAAGCCTTGCAAGAAATTGCGCAGGATTTGCAGGAAGGTGCGGATATGGTGATGGTTAAACCGGGGATGCCTTATCTGGACGTGGTGCGTCGCGTCAAAGACACCTTCGGCGTGCCGACGTTTGCTTATCAGGTATCTGGTGAGTATGCGATGCACATGGCGGCGATTCAGAATGGCTGGTTGCAAGAACAACCGGTGGTGATGGAGTCTCTGCTGTGCTTTAAACGCGCGGGTGCCGATGGGGTGCTGACCTATTTTGCTAAGCGTGTCGCACAGTGGTTGCACGATCAGCATATGCAGCGCTAAGCTTGTTCTCATCCGGCGCGCTGTAAACGCGCCGGGTAGGGCAAACAGACAAGGAAGGTCGGACTACGTTTTTCGAAGGGCTATGTTTTCAACGGATTAGGCTTTGCGAAACTCGCGGTTATCAATGCTCTGTCTGACCTGTTTATTCAACATATTCAGCAACAGCATTGAGCGGGCTTCGCCGTCAGGTTCGGTGTAAATAGCCTGAAGACCAGAGAAAATACCATCGGTAATGACCACGCTATCGCCGGGCTGTGGCGTCAGTGGGTCAATGATTCCCTGAATAGGGCGAAGTGACAATTCATCGATAACCTGCTGCGGAATGGTCGCAGGCAGTGCACCGAATCGCACAAAGTTGCTCACCCCACGCGTCGCGCTGATGGTGGTGGTGTGGATGCGTTCGGGGTCGAACTCCACAAACAGGTAGTTCGGGAACAGCGGCTCACACACTTCCGTTCGTTTACCACGAACGATCTTATCCAGCGTGATCATCGGGCTCACGCAGGTGACATCCTGACGTTCCAGATGCTCTTTCGCTCGCAGCAGTTGACCACGTTTACAATACAGTAAGTACCAGGCTTCCATAATTTCGCAGACTTATGATTCCGACGAGCAAGCATAACAAAAGCGAGCACGGATAAAAAATTTTCGGCAGATATTTTTGTTACCACATTTTGGCGATCGGATTCTTGATAGTGAGCAGATTCTTACCATAAATAGGCGCTGCGGGAAGCGACAGGTTGGCGAAGAGACTTTATAATAGCCAGAACGATAGACTGCCCCCGATGAATAGCATGAAATACCGTGACTTACGCGAATTCCTCTCACTGCTGGAAGAGAGAGGGGAGTTGAAACGCATTACCCAGCCCATCGATCCCTACCTTGAAATGACGGAAATTGCCGACCGAACGCTGCGTGCGGAAGGCCCTGCGCTCCTGTTTGAAAACCCCAAAGGCTATGACATGCCAGTGCTGTGCAATTTATTTGGCACGCCGAAACGTGTTGCGTTGGGAATGGGGCAGGAAGACGTCAGCGCATTGCGTGAGGTGGGCAAGCTGTTGGCGTTTCTGAAAGAGCCGGAGCCGCCCAAAGGGTTTCGCGATCTGGTAGATAAAATGCCGAAGTTCCGTCAGGTACTGAATATGCCGACGAAACGCCTGTCTTCTGCGCCGTGTCAGGAACAGATTTGGCAGGGGGATGACGTTGACCTGCGCCGGATTCCGGTGATGCAGTGCTGGCCGGAAGATGCCGCACCGCTGATTACCTGGGGGCTCACCGTAACGCGCGGGCCGCATAAAGAACGGCAGAATCTGGGGATCTATCGCCAGCAGGTGCTGGGTAAAAACAAACTGATCATGCGCTGGCTATCTCATCGCGGCGGCGCACTGGATTTTCAGGAGTGGTGTCAGGAAAATCCTGGGCAGCGATTTCCCGTGTCTGTCGCATTGGGCGCTGACCCTGCGACGATCCTCGGTGCGGTGACGCCTGTCCCTGATACGCTATCGGAGTATGCCTTTGCGGGTTTGCTGCGCGGGCATAAGACTGAAGTGGTGAAATGTCTATCGAACGATTTGGAAGTTCCCGCCAGTGCGGAAATTGTTCTGGAGGGCTATATTGAACCGGGAGAAATGGCAGCGGAAGGGCCGTATGGCGACCATACTGGCTATTATAATGAAGTCGACCATTTCCCGGTCTTTACCGTCACGCATATTACTCAGCGCCAGAATGCCATTTATCACTCGACTTATACTGGCCGGCCACCGGACGAACCTGCTGTTTTGGGCGTGGCGTTGAACGAAGTTTTCGTGCCGATCCTGCAAAAGCAGTTTCCTGAGATTGTTGATTTTTATTTGCCACCGGAGGGTTGCTCTTACCGTCTGGCGGTCGTTACCATGAAGAAACAGTATCCGGGCCATGCTAAACGCGTCATGATGGGCGTTTGGTCTTTTTTACGCCAGTTCATGTATACGAAATTTGTCATTGTCTGCGATGATGACGTTAATGCGCGTGACTGGAACGACGTCATATGGGCGATCACGACGCGTATGGATCCGGCGCGCGATACGGTATTAGTAGAAAATACGCCGATAGATTACCTTGATTTTGCCTCGCCGATTTCTGGCCTTGGCTCCAAAATGGGTCTGGACGCCACCAATAAATGGCCTGGCGAGACGCAGCGCGAGTGGGGTCGCCCCATCAAGAAAGACCCACAGGTTTGTGCCCGTATTGATGAAATATGGGATGAACTGGCCATTTTTAGTGACAGAGAGCCTCGGCGTTAAGGGCTGCTGCTCTGTTCTCAGTTTTGCTTTTATGACCCTATAGAGGGAATGCATGACAACATTGAGCTGTAAAGTGACTTCGGTCGAAGCCATAACCGATACGGTTTATCGCGTTCGTTTGTTACCTGAAGCGCCGTTTTCCTTTCGGGCTGGCCAGTATTTGATGGTGGTGATGGGCGATCGAGATAAACGTCCTTTTTCACTGGCATCAACCCCGATGGATAAAAACTTTATTGAGTTGCACATTGGGGCGTCCGAACTGAATCTTTACGCGATGGCCGTGATGGAACGCATTCATAAGGAAAAATCCCTGACGGTCGATATCCCGCACGGCGAAGCCTGGCTGCGGGAAGAGAGCACGCGCCCTTTGGTGTTGATCGCGGGCGGAACCGGATTTTCGTATGTGCGTTCTATTCTGCTGACCGCGCTGGCGCAGCAACCCGAGCGCGATATCGCTATTTACTGGGGTGGACGTGAATCCCAGCATCTGTATGACTTAACCGAGCTTGAAGGCTTTGCGGCCAAGCACCCGAACCTGCGCGTAGTGCCGGTAGTCGAGCAGCCGGAAGCTGGATGGGATGGCAGAACGGGGACCGTTCTGAGTGCGGTATTACAGGATTACGGCTCACTGGCAGAGCAGGATATCTATATTGCCGGTCGCTTTGAAATGGCGAAAATTGCACGTGAGCGTTTTTGTAACGAGCGCGGCGCGCTGACAGCACATATGTTCAGCGATGCGTTTTCGTTTATTTAAAGCCGTCGATAGCAGTAAGACATAAGCAGTAAAATAAAAATCCCACGGCTGTGGGATTTTTGGTTTCTAGTCGTGCTCTGCCAGAGCTTTCCTGTGTTTAGGCGCGCTCAAATACTGTCGCAATGCCTTGTCCCAGCCCGATGCACATCGTCGCCACGCCAAATTGAACGTCGCGGCTTTCCATCAAATTAATCAACGTAGTAGAGATGCGTGCGCCTGAGCAGCCAAGCGGGTGACCCAGCGCAATCGCACCGCCATTGAGATTGACCTTTTCATCCAACTGTTCCAGCAGCCCCAGATCTTTAATACAGGGTAGCGTCTGGGCGGCAAATGCTTCATTCAGTTCAAAGAGGCCAATATCGGCCAGACTGAGTCCTGCCCGTTTCAACGCCAGTTTGGTCGCTGGGACGGGGCCGTAACCCATAATCGAAGGATCGCAGCCAACGACGGCCATCGCCCGAATGCGAGCCCGTACGGGTAAGCCTAATGATGCCGCGCGGGATTCGCTCATGATCAACATGGCTGCGGCGCCATCTGACAACGCCGAGGATGATGCGGCTGTCACCGTACCGTTAACCGGATCGAATGCCGGTTTGAGTGTGGCAAGGCTATCGACGGTGGTGTCCGGGCGAATGACCTCGTCATAATCGAAGCGTTGCAATGTGCCGTCTGCGTCATGTCCCGCCGTGGGGACGATTTCATGGCGGAATGCTCCTGACTGGGTGGCGCTGTGGGCGCGTTGGTGTGAGCGCGCGGCGAACTGATCCTGCATCTCACGACCAATATTGTGCATACGCGCCAGCATCTCAGCCGTCAGCCCCATCATACCTGCAGCCTTCGCCGTGGTGCGACTCAGTCCCGGATGAAAATCGACGCCATGATTCATCGGCACATGCCCCATATGCTCGACGCCGCCAATTAAGCAGACATTTGCGTCGCCCACCATAATGGCACGGGCGGCATCGTGGAGCGCCTGCATGGAGGAACCGCACAGCCGATTAACCGTGGTCGCAGGGACATTCATCGGAATTTCTGCCAGCAACGCGGCATTACGGGCTACGTTGAAGCCTTGCTCCAGCGTTTGCTGCACACATCCCCAATAGATATCGTCGATCTCACGGGCGTCCAGCGCCGCGTTACGGCTGAATAGGCTACGCATCAGGTGTGCGGACAGGTCTTCGGCTCTCACCTGACGGAAGGCACCACCTTTGGAGCGTCCCATCGGCGTACGTACGGCATCAACAATCACTACCTTTTCCATATTTCCTGTCCTCATGCCGGTTGACCGTAAGAAACGTCCGCGTGTGGCGCGACCGATGGGTAATAGCCTTCATTGCTTTTGGCTTTTTGCTGCAAGCCGTCTGGCACCTGATAGATGGCGCCGAGGTGAGCCAACTGCTGTGCCATCTCGACATAGCGTTCGCTACCTAAGGTATCCAGATAGCGACAGGCGCCGCCGTGGAAGGGAGGGAAACCTAAGCCGTATACCAGCGCCATGTCCGCTTCGGCGGGGCTGGCGACGATACCTTCTTCCAGACAGCGCGCGACTTCGTTAATCATCGGGATCATCATGCGAGCGATAATCTCTTCTGCGCTGAACGTTTTTTTCGGCTGGCTGATGTCCTGAAGGATCGCATCTACAGCCTCATCCTGTTCTTTACGTAGCTTCCCCTTGCTATCGGTTTGATAACGGTAGAAGCCGTGACCATTCTTCTGTCCGAAACGCTGGTGTTCAAACAGCACATCAATCGCATCGCGATAGTCTTTCGCCATGCGCTGTGGGAAGCCCTCTGCCATCACGGCCTGAGCGTGGTGAGCGGTATCAATACCGACAACGTCCAGTAGATAGGCCGGACCCATCGGCCAGCCGAATTTTTTCTCCATGACGTTATCGATATCGCGGAAATCGGCACCGTCTCTGAGCAATAGGCTGAACGCAGCAAAGTAGGGGAACAGCACCCGATTCACGAAGAATCCGGGGCAGTCGTTCACGACTATCGGCGTTTTGCCCATCTTGCTGGCGTAAGCCACCACGCTGGCGATGGTGCTGTCGCTGGTTTGAGGGCCGCGAATAATTTCGACTAGTGGCATGCGGTGTACCGGGTTGAAGAAGTGCATCCCGCAGAAATTTTGCGGTCGTTTGAGCGATGCAGCCAGTGAAGCAATCGGGATTGTTGAGGTATTCGAGGCCAGAATCGTATTCTCACTCACGTGCGATTCGGTTTCTGCCAACACGCTGGCCTTAATTTTCGGGTTCTCAACCACGGCCTCAACGACGATGTCAGTGCGCTCGAACCCGGCGTAATCCAGCGTTGGCTGAATACTGGCCAGAATCGTCGCCATTTTCATTCCGTCCAGCTTGCCGCGCTCCATTTGTTTATTCAGGAGCTTAGCTGCTTCATTCATCCCCAGCGCGAGCGGCTTCTCGTTGATATCTTTCATCCGAATCGGCACGCCTTTGAATGCAGATTGATAGGCAATGCCGCCGCCCATAATACCGGCCCCCAGCACGGCGGCCTGCTTCGGTACGGATGTCTCGCCAATCAGCTTCTTCGCTTTGCCTTTAACATATTGGTCGTTGAGGAAAATGCCAACGAGTGCGCGAGCTTCGTTTGAACGCGCCAGTTGAACGAAGTGTTGCGTCTCAAGCTGCAATGCGTCGTCGCGCGTCATGGTTGCGGCGGCTTCGATGGTTTTTACCGCTAACATCGGTGCCGGATAGTGCTTACCCGCAGTTTGTAGCACCATCGCTTTAGCGGTGGTAAAGCTCATCATGGCTTCGATCTTATTGAGCTTCAGCGGTTCAAGTTTCGGACGTCGGTAAGCCTGCCAGTCCAGTGAGCCGTTAATCGCCTGTTTCAACATCTTGATGGCGGCGGGAACCAGCTTGTCATTGGCGACAACGGCCTGCACCAGCCCCACTTTTAAGGCATCGGCTGCACCGATGTCTTTGCCTGCGGCGATAATCTCCAGCGCGCTGTCCGCACCCAGTAGGCGCGGCAGCCTGACTGTGCCGCCAAAGCCCGGCATGATCCCCAATTTGGTCTCAGGCAATCCGATACGGGCATCCGTCGTCGCTAAACGAAAGTCGGTTGCCAGCACACATTCACACCCGCCACCCAACGCATAGCTATTAATCGCGGACAGCGTGGGAACGGGCAAATCTTCAAGGCGGCTGAAAATACGGTTGGCGAAGACAAGCCATTCATGCAGCTTTTCAGCCGGTGCGGCAAAAAGAGAAAGGAATTCTGTGATATCGGCACCGACAATAAATGCCGGTTTATCAGAACGTAGCAGTAAGCCCTTCAGGTTCGGCTGTTCTGCCAGAACGTCCAGCGCTTTACCCAGGCTGGCAACCGTGCGGGTATCTAGCTTGTTTACGGAGCCAGGGGCAGAAAATACCAGCTCGGCAATGCCGTCCTCAAGCCAGTTAAGGTAGAGGGATTCACCTTGATAAAGCATGTTTATCTCCGCTGTTTGTGTGAGTGATCTGGTATGACCAGATAATCGAATTGTGGTTTTAATGTTAACGTTTTGCAAACGAGAGATTAATTTTTTGCCGAATCGATCACAAAGCACCGGACGCTGCCCTTGGGGAATGCCTGTGTTAAAATGGAGAGATCATGTCGTGACGTACAAGGATACTCATGGAAAAGCTGGCTTCTTTATATCATCACCATCTGGCTACGCTGCAAGCGCGTGCTCAGACGGTTTTAGCGCGCCATCAGCTTGACGCATTACTGATTCACTCTGGTGAGCTGTTGACCGTTTTTCTGGACGATCACGACTATCCTTTTAAAGTTAACCCGCAATTTAAAGCCTGGGTGCCCGTCACGCAGGTGCCGAACTGTTGGCTATGGGTTGACGGCGTTAATCCGCCGAAGCTGTGGTTCTACTCGCCGGTGGATTACTGGCATAACGTTGCGCCCGTCCCCGAGAGTTTTTGGACTGAAGACATCGATATTACCGTGCTACGGAATGCCGATGATATTGGGCAACTGCTTCCCTCGCAGCGTGAGCGTGTTGCCTATATCGGCTATGCCCCGCAGCGTGCACAGGATTTGGGGATTCGTGCAGACAATATTAACCCTCAGGGCGTGCTGGATTATCTGCATTACCATCGGGCTTATAAAACCAATTACGAGCTGGCCTGCATGCGTGAAGCGCAGAAGACTGCCGTTATTGGTCATCGGGCGGCGCATGAAGCGTTCCTGTCCGGGATGAGCGAATTTGATATTAATCTGGCGTATCTGACGGCCACCGGTCATCGGGATATCGATGTTCCTTACGGTAATATCATTGCGCTAAATGAGCACGCCGCGGTGTTGCACTATACCCAGCTCGATCACCAGGTGCCTTCCGATGTCCGCAGCTTCCTGATTGACGCGGGTGCGGAATATAACGGCTATGCCGCCGATCTTACGCGTACCTATTCCGCACAGAGCGATGGCGCGTTTGCTCTGCTGATTAAAGATCTCAATCAGGAAATGCTTTCATTGATTGATACCGTTAAGACGGGCGTGCGTTATACCGATTACCATCTTCAGATGCATCAGCGGATTGCGAAGCTGCTGAAATCACATCAACTGGTGCGGGATATCAGCGAAGAGGCCATGGTGGAGCAGGGGATGACATCGCCTTTCCTGCCGCACGGTCTTGGCCACCCGCTGGGCTTGCAGGTGCATGATGTCGCCGGATTTATGCAAGACGATTGCGGCACACATCTGGCGGCACCGTCGCATCATCCTTATCTGCGTTGTACTCGCGTGCTTGAACCGGGCATGGTCATGACGATCGAACCGGGCATCTATTTCATCGAATCCTTGCTTGCTCCGTGGCGTGAGGGAGAATTGAGTCAGCACTTTGACTGGCAAAAAATCGATGCGTTGAAACCGTTTGGTGGTATCCGTATCGAGGATAATATTGTCATTCATGACGGGCGCGTGGAGAACATGACGCGCGACCTGAATCTGGCCTGATGCAAGCGTATCCCATTCCTGCTGCGCCAGTGAGCTTCAGCGAGGAGATCAAGAAAAGCCGCTTTACGACGATCCTGGCGGCAACGCCAGGAATCGACGCGGCGAAAGCGTTTATCCAGCATGTCAGGGAAGAGCATGCTTCGGCGGGTCACCACTGTTGGGCGTTTGTTGCGGGTGCGCCTGACGATTCCCAGCAGCTTGGTTTTTCTGACGATGGCGAGCCTTCCGGCACGGCGGGTAAGCCGATGCTGTCGCAACTGATGGGAAGCGGTATTGGTGAGATTACGGCCGTGGTCGTACGCTACTATGGCGGAATCCCGCTGGGCACGGGTGGGTTAGTGAAGGCGTATGGTGGTGGTGTTCAGCAAGCGTTGAAGCTGCTATCGCTGCAAGAGAAAGTATTGCAACAAGAGTATGGCTTACAATGTGACTATGCACTGTTGCCCCAGGTGGAATCCCTGATCTTCCAGCTTGGTGGAAAAGTTCTGCATAGTGAGTATGGCGTGGACGTCGTATTGCGCTTCTCTATCCCCGTTAGGGGAACCGAGGAGGCGGCAATGAAATTACGTGATTTAAGCCGCGGCGCGTTGCATTTATTGCCGATTCCATAATAATCCCAGCGCTTTTTATGAATCATTGAGGAATTCCCTGCGATGCACTTGCGCGCCATAACCCGTATTGTCGGCCAGTTGGTTATCCTGTTTTCCGGGACAATGGTTATTCCCGGACTGGTGGCATTAATTTACCGCGATGGCGCAGGCCGGGCGTTTACGCAGACATTTATTGTCGCGCTGGCGATTGGCATCATGCTGTGGTTACCAAACCGAAAACAGAAGCATGAACTGAAATCTCGCGAAGGGTTCCTGATCGTTGTTCTCTTCTGGACGGTGCTGGGAAGCGTCGGTGCGCTGCCTTTCCTGTTTGCGGAACATCCTAATCTGGGCGTAACGGATGCTTTTTTCGAATCGTTCTCTGGCCTAACGACAACGGGTGCCACTACGCTGGTCGGGTTGGATTCTCTGCCTAAAGCCATCCTGTTTTATCGACAAATGCTGCAATGGTTTGGCGGGATGGGGATCATCGTACTCGCCGTTGCCATCCTGCCGATTCTTGGTGTTGGTGGGATGCAGCTTTATCGCGCGGAGATGCCGGGGCCGTTGAAGGAAAACAAAATGCGCCCGCGTATTGCCGATACGGCAAAAACGCTATGGCTGATTTATCTCTTACTGACGATTGCCTGTGCCGTCGCGCTTTGGCTGGCTGGAATGCCAGTATTCGATGCGATTGGCCACAGCTTCTCAACGGTGTCCGTCGGCGGGTTCTCTACCCACGATGCCAGTATCGGCTACTTCAATAGTCCAACGATCAACACCATCATCGCGATATTCCTGCTGATTTCCGGCTGTAACTTTGGCTTGCACTTTGCCCTGCTGAGCGGTCGCAGCCTGAAGGTATACTGGCGTGACCCGGAATTCCGCATGTTCATCTTTGTTCAGCTGTCGCTGGTGGCCGTGTGTACGATTGTCCTGTGGTTCCACCACGTTTATGACAGCGGGATGCAGACGATCAATCAGGCGTTTTTCCAGGTTGTCTCTATGGCGACAACGGCAGGGTTTACCACGGATAGCATTGCATCGTGGCCGCTTTTCCTGCCGGTTTTGCTTCTGTGCTCTGCATTTATTGGCGGGTGTGCGGGCTCAACTGGGGGCGGCTTGAAAGTGATTCGTATCCTGCTGCTTTTCCTGCAGGGATCGCGTGAGCTTAAGCGTTTAGTGCATCCGAATGCGGTTTATACGATTAAGCTGGGTCATCGGGCGTTGCCTGAACGCATCCTTGAAGCCGTGTGGGGATTCTTTTCCGCATATGCGCTGGTTTTTATTGTCAGCATGCTGGCTGTCATTGCGACAGGCGTTGATGATTTCTCCGCGTTTGCGGCGGTCGCGGCCACATTGAATAACCTGGGGCCGGGGCTGGGTGTTGTCGCTGAGAATTTTACCTCGATGAATGATACGGCGAAATGGATTCTGATACTGACAATGCTGTTCGGTCGTTTGGAAGTCTTCACGCTTTTAGTGCTGTTTACGCCAACCTTCTGGCGGGAATAGTCTCCATAAGGATAAAGAACAATGAAAGCTTTGATCGTGTTTTCGAGTCGGGATGGGCAAACAAGAGCGATTGCCTCCTATATTGCGAATACGCTGAAGGGAACCCTGGAGTGTGATGTTGTTAACGTACTCAATGCGAATGATATCGATCTGAGCCAATACGATCGGGTTGCGATTGGGGCATCGATTCGATACGGGCGCTTTCATCCGGCGGTAAATCAATTTATCCGTAAGCATCTGACTGCTCTACAGCAGCGACCCAGCGCATTCTTCTCCGTGAACCTCACTGCGCGTAAGCCAGAAAAGCGCACAATACAAACCAATGCTTATACGCGTAAGTTCCTGCTGAATTCTCCCTGGCAGCCAGATTTGTGCTGCGTATTTGCTGGCGCCCTACGCTACCCACGCTACCGCTGGTTTGATCGGGTAATGATTCAACTCATTATGCGTATAACTGGGGGAGAAACAGATAGTACTAAAGAGATTGAATATACAGACTGGCAGCAGGTTTCCCGTTTCGCTCAGGATTTCGCTCAATTAGCGGCGAAAAATCCGGCATAACGGCGTCTTTTAATTCGCTTTGCTGAAAAAATCCCCACTCGGTAATTTTTTTGCATTTAGCACTTGTCAGTGGCCGAGAAGTCCCTATAATGCGCCTCCACTGACACGGCAACAGCGACACGCGGTTGTGGTGACAGGAAAAAGATTCAACGAAGGCGGTCAGTAATGACTTGACTTCACAGCGGAAAAGCATAGTATATGCAGCCCGCGCCACCGATGAAGTGGCACTGCTCTTTAACAATTTAATCAGACAATCTGTGTGGGCACTCACAAGACCGTATCTTAACGATATAAAAAAGTCTTGAAGAGTGAACAACAGTAAAATTCATTACGAATGAACAGTTTTAATTCTTTGAGCATCGCTGACGAGTTCAGCAAATCAAACAAATCTTAAATTGAAGAGTTTGATCATGGCTCAGATTGAACGCTGGCGGCAGGCCTAACACATGCAAGTCGAGCGGTAGCACAGGGGAGCTTGCTCCTTGGGTGACGAGCGGCGGACGGGTGAGTAATGTCTGGGAAACTGCCTGATGGAGGGGGATAACTACTGGAAACGGTAGCTAATACCGCATAACCTCGCAAGAGCAAAGAGGGGGACCTTCGGGCCTCTCGCCATCAGATGTGCCCAGATGGGATTAGCTAGTAGGTGAGGTAATGGCTCACCTAGGCGACGATCCCTAGCTGGTCTGAGAGGATGACCAGCCACACTGGAACTGAGACACGGTCCAGACTCCTACGGGAGGCAGCAGTGGGGAATATTGCACAATGGGCGCAAGCCTGATGCAGCCATGCCGCGTGTGTGAAGAAGGCCTTCGGGTTGTAAAGCACTTTCAGCGGGGAGGAAGGCGATAAGGTTAATAACCTTATCGATTGACGTTACCCGCAGAAGAAGCACCGGCTAACTCCGTGCCAGCAGCCGCGGTAATACGGAGGGTGCAAGCGTTAATCGGAATGACTGGGCGTAAAGCGCACGCAGGCGGTCTGTTAAGTTGGATGTGAAATCCCCGGGCTTAACCTGGGAACTGCATTCAAAACTGACAGGCTAGAGTCTTGTAGAGGGGGGTAGAATTCCAGGTGTAGCGGTGAAATGCGTAAGAGATCTGGAGGAATACCGGTGGCGAAGGCGGCCCCCTGGACAAAGACTGACGCTCAGGTGCGAAAGCGTGGGGAGCAAACAGGATTAGATACCCTGGTAGTCCACGCTGTAAACGATGTCGATTTGGAGGTTGTGCCCTTGAGGCGTGGCTTCCGGAGCTAACGCGTTAAATCGACCGCCTGGGGAGTACGGCCGCAAGGTTAAAACTCAAATGAATTGACGGGGGCCCGCACAAGCGGTGGAGCATGTGGTTTAATTCGATGCAACGCGAAGAACCTTACCTACTCTTGACATCCAGAGAATTTGCTAGAGATAGCTTAGTGCCTTCGGGAACTCTGAGACAGGTGCTGCATGGCTGTCGTCAGCTCGTGTTGTGAAATGTTGGGTTAAGTCCCGCAACGAGCGCAACCCTTATCCTTTGTTGCCAGCGATTCGGTCGGGAACTCAAAGGAGACTGCCGGTGATAAACCGGAGGAAGGTGGGGATGACGTCAAGTCATCATGGCCCTTACGAGTAGGGCTACACACGTGCTACAATGGCGTATACAAAGAGAAGCGACCTCGCGAGAGCAAGCGGACCTCATAAAGTACGTCGTAGTCCGGATTGGAGTCTGCAACTCGACTCCATGAAGTCGGAATCGCTAGTAATCGTAGATCAGAATGCTACGGTGAATACGTTCCCGGGCCTTGTACACACCGCCCGTCACACCATGGGAGTGGGTTGCAAAAGAAGTAGGTAGCTTAACCTTCGGGAGGGCGCTTACCACTTTGTGATTCATGACTGGGGTGAAGTCGTAACAAGGTAACCGTAGGGGAACCTGCGGTTGGATCACCTCCTTACCAAAAAGATGTGTGTTGCGTGAAGTGCTCACACAGATTGTCTGATGAAAATAACGAGCAGAAATACCTTAATAGGCTTGTAGCTCAGGTGGTTAGAGCGCACCCCTGATAAGGGTGAGGTCGGTGGTTCAAGTCCACTCAGGCCTACCAACTCTTCCGTGAGTGGTATCTAAGGTATCTGTAAGCAACGATGGGGTTATAGCTCAGCTGGGAGAGCGCCTGCCTTGCACGCAGGAGGTCTGCGGTTCGATCCCGCATAGCTCCACCATCACTACCTGCTTGATAAAAAATTTCAGAGTGTACCTGTATAGGTGCACTGCGAAGTTTTGCTCTTTAACAATCTGGAACAAGCTGAAAATTGAAACATGACAGCTGAACATGCATTGATGCCTGCGGGTATGAATGGCGTGTCAGTATGTTAATGAGTCTCTCAAATAATCGCAGCGCGAACAGTGACTTTGAGTTATCAAAGACACCTTCGGGTTGTGAGGTTAAGCGACTAAGCGTACACGGTGGATGCCTAGGCAGTCAGAGGCGATGAAGGGCGTGCTAATCTGCGATAAGCGTCGGTAAGCTGATATGAAGCGTTATACCCGACGATACCCGAATGGGGAAACCCAGTGTGTTTCGACACACTATCATGACATGAATACATAGTGTACATGAGGCGAACCGGGGGAACTGAAACATCTCAGTACCCCGAGGAAAAGAAATCAACCGAGATTCCCCTAGTAGCGGCGAGCGAACGGGGAGGAGCCCAGAACCTGAATCAGTTTGTGTGTTAGTGGAAGCGTCTGGAAAGTCGCACAGTAAAGGGTGATAGTCCCGTACACAAAAATGCACAAGCTGTGAGTTCGATGAGTAGGGCGGGACACGTGACATCCTGTCTGAATATGGGGGGACCATCCTCCAAGGCTAAATACTCCTGACTGACCGATAGTGAACCAGTACCGTGAGGGAAAGGCGAAAAGAACCCCGGCGAGGGGAGTGAAATAGAACCTGAAACCGTGTACGTACAAGCAGTGGGAGCCTACTTGTTAGGTGACTGCGTACCTTTTGTATAATGGGTCAGCGACTTATATTCTGTAGCAAGGTTAACCGTATAGGGGAGCCGCAGGGAAACCGAGTCTTAACTGGGCGTTAAGTTGCAGGGTATAGACCCGAAACCCGGTGATCTAGCCATGGGCAGGTTGAAGGTTGGGTAACACTAACTGGAGGACCGAACCGACTAATGTTGAAAAATTAGCGGATGACTTGTGGCTGGGGGTGAAAGGCCAATCAAACCGGGAGATAGCTGGTTCTCCCCGAAAGCTATTTAGGTAGCGCCTCGTGAACTCATCTTCGGGGGTAGAGCACTGTTTCGGCTAGGGGGTCATCCCGACTTACCAACCCGATGCAAACTACGAATACCGAAGAATGTTATCACGGGAGACACACGGCGGGTGCTAACGTTCGTCGTGAAGAGGGAAACAACCCAGACCGCCAGCTAAGGTCCCAAAGTCATGGTTAAGTGGGAAACGATGTGGGAAGGCATAGACAGCCAGGATGTTGGCTTAGAAGCAGCCATCATTTAAAGAAAGCGTAATAGCTCACTGGTCGAGTCGGCCTGCGCGGAAGATGTAACGGGGCTAAACCATGCACCGAAGCTGCGGCAGCGACACGTTAGGTGTTGTTGGGTAGGGGAGCGTTCTGTAAGCCGTCGAAGGTGGCCTGTGAGGGCTGCTGGAGGTATCAGAAGTGCGAATGCTGACATAAGTAACGATAATGCGGGTGAAAAACCCGCACGCCGGAAGACCAAGGGTTCCTGTCCAACGTTAATCGGGGCAGGGTGAGTCGACCCCTAAGGCGAGGCTGAAAAGCGTAGTCGATGGGAAACAGGTTAATATTCCTGTACTCGGTGTTACTGCGAAGGGGGGACGGAGAAAGCTAGGTTATCCGGGCGACGGTTGTCCCGGTTTAAGCGTGAAGGTGGATGACTTTGGTAAATCCGGGTCATTGTTAACACTGAGGCGTGATGACGAGTCACTACGGTGATGAAGTAACCGATGCTACGCTTCCAGGAAAAGCCTCTAAGCTCCAGGTAACATCAAATCGTACCCCAAACCGACACAGGTGGTCAGGTAGAGAATACTCAGGCGCTTGAGAGAACTCGGGTGAAGGAACTAGGCAAAATGGTGCCGTAACTTCGGGAGAAGGCACGCTGATGGTAGGTGAAGTGACTTGCTCATGGAGCTGAAATCAGTCGAAGATACCAGCTGGCTGCAACTGTTTAATAAAAACACAGCACTGTGCAAACACGAAAGTGGACGTATACGGTGTGACGCCTGCCCGGTGCCGGAAGGTTAATTGATGGGGTCAGCCGCAAGGCGAAGCTCTTGATCGAAGCCCCGGTAAACGGCGGCCGTAACTATAACGGTCCTAAGGTAGCGAAATTCCTTGTCGGGTAAGTTCCGACCTGCACGAATGGCGTAATGATGGCCAGGCTGTCTCCACCCGAGACTCAGTGAAATTGAACTCGCTGTGAAGATGCAGTGTACCCGCGGCAAGACGGAAAGACCCCGTGAACCTTTACTATAGCTTGACACTGAACCTTGAGCCTTGATGTGTAGGATAGGTGGGAGGCTTTGAAGCGTGGACGCCAGTCTGCGTGGAGCCAACCTTGAAATACCACCCTTTAATGTTTGATGTTCTAACGTGGACCCGTGATCCGGGTTGCGGACAGTGTCTGGTGGGTAGTTTGACTGGGGCGGTCTCCTCCCAAAGCGTAACGGAGGAGCACGAAGGTTAGCTAATCCTGGTCGGACATCAGGAGGTTAGTGCAAAGGCATAAGCTAGCTTGACTGCGAGAGTGACAGCTCGAGCAGGTGCGAAAGCAGGTCTTAGTGATCCGGTGGTTCTGAATGGAAGGGCCATCGCTCAACGGATAAAAGGTACTCCGGGGATAACAGGCTGATACCGCCCAAGAGTTCATATCGACGGCGGTGTTTGGCACCTCGATGTCGGCTCATCACATCCTGGGGCTGAAGTAGGTCCCAAGGGTATGGCTGTTCGCCATTTAAAGTGGTACGCGAGCTGGGTTTAGAACGTCGTGAGACAGTTCGGTCCCTATCTGCCGTGGGCGTTGGAAGATTGAGAGGGGTTGCTCCTAGTACGAGAGGACCGGAGTGAACGCACCACTGGTGTACGGGTTGTGATGCCAATTGCATTGCCCGGTAGCTAAGTGCGGAAGAGATAACCGCTGAAAGCATCTAAGCGGGAAACTTGCCTCGAGATGAGTCTTCCCTGGGCACTTGATACCCCTGAAGGGCCGTTGAAGACGACGACGTAGATAGGCTGGGTGTGTAAGCGTAGCGATACGTTGAGCTAACCAGTACTAATGACCCGAGAGGCTTAACCTTACAACACCGAAGGTGTTTTGTGGGCGACTCATAGAAACGTGTTTTGATTTTAGCTTGTTCAGAGATTGGTTCTGATGGTTGTGTGCACTAAAAAAAGTGAAACATAACGGTTGGAATGAAACAGAATTTGCCTGGCGGCGATAGCGCGGTGGTCCCACCTGACCCCATGCCGAACTCAGAAGTGAAACGCCGTAGCGCCGATGGTAGTGTGGGGCTTCCCCATGTGAGAGTAGGGAACTGCCAGGCATCAAATTAAGCAGTAAGCCGGAGCAATCTGGTGGTTGTAGAGAAATTCGGTGGAGCGGTAGTTCAGTTGGTTAGAATACCTGCCTGTCACGCAGGGGGTCGCGGGTAAGCGTAATTTAGGGGCGTAGCTCAGTTGGTAGAGCACCGGTCTCCAAAACCGGGTGTCGCGAGTTCGAGTCTCTCCGCCCCTGCCAAATAAGACCCTTCACGTTATCGTGAAGGGTTTTTTTTTGATCTGTACTTTATGCTCGATCCTGTCTCGTCTCCCTCTTTTCAATTTCTCCGTTATTTCTCCCCTGTAGATATCTAATTAACCTAACGTGTTGTTATTTAATAGATAAAATTCTCTGATGTGCTGTTGATAGATCGTGCTGATTTAGCTGTAAATATGCACAAAATCACCGTAATACCAGGTTGTGAACTTGCTCATTCATCTTGTTCGATATTTGAACTAAAACTATCTACAACCTGAGTGGAGGGAAATTATTTTTCATAATGATCCTTCAGGTTGCATTCACTTGTTAGTGATACCTGCCAACATCACATCGGTAGCGCTACAGCAGAAATTCTTAGCGCTATGCTGTACCTGAAATCTGACTAAGTAGCTGTAAGACTACACAGAAGGAGTTTAAGTATGTACAGACGTTTACTGGTAGCTGTTGCTGTAAGCACTGCGTTATGTGGTGCCGTACAGGCAAAACCCTTAACGGTTGGGTTTTCCCAGATTGGTTCAGAATCAGGATGGCGCTCTGCGGAAACTAAAGTGTCAAAGCAGGAAGCCGAGAAGCGTGGGATAACGTTAAAAATAGCTGATGCTCAGCAGAAGCAGGAGAATCAGATTAAGGCTGTGCGGTCATTCATCGCTCAGGGCGTAGATGCCATATTTATTGCGCCAGTTGTCGCGACAGGTTGGGCGCCAGTCTTACAGGAAGCTAAAGAAGCAAAAATCCCAGTGTTCCTGCTTGATAGAACGATTGAGGTTAGCGATCCATCGTTGTACACCGCTGCTATCGCCTCTGATAGCGTCTATGAAGGAAAAGTGGCAGGGGAGTGGCTTGTGAAAGAAGCCGCTGGCAAACCTTGTAATGTTGTTGAGTTGCAGGGAACGGTTGGGGCTAGCGTTGCGATAAACCGTAAGAAAGGATTTGCTGACGGTATAGCTTCAGATCCACAGATAAAAATTATTCGTTCACAGTCGGGAGATTTTACTCGCAGTAAGGGTAAAGAAGTCATGGAAAGCTTTATTAAAGCTGAGCAGAACGGAAAAAATATCTGTGCGGTTTATGCACATAATGATGACATGGCAATAGGTGCTATTCAGGCAATTAAAGAAGCAGGTCTGAAACCTGGTTCACAAATAAAGGTTGTCTCCATTGATGGTGTCCCTGATATTTTCAAAGCTATGATGAATGGTGAAGCTAATGCCACCGTTGAATTAACACCCAATATGGCTGGGCCTGCTTTTGATGCTTTATTAGCGATGAAGAAAGACGGGAAACAGCCTGAAAAATTCATTCAAACCGAATCGCGTTTATTACTACCTGACACGGCAAAACAGGAATATGAAACCAAGAAAGACCTTGGTTATTGATATTTATATTGTGGATTTATCATTGATATAAATTTTGCTAAATACCTGGCAGAAATATGAATATGGGAAAGTGGGCTTGCGATGTTTTCTACACCGTTTCATCACGGGGCAGTGAATATTGTCAGCCTACTTACCATAATATTGCTCAGGTGTGATGTAGCCTTGTTAAGTTGTCGCATAGGTGATGCTGATGGAAACGACACGGTTGTTAGATATTCGGGGCATGAGCGTTGAGTTTCCGGGAGTAAAAGCATTAGATCAAGTGGACTTCACGCTTAATCGCGGCGAAATAGTGGCGCTATTAGGTGAGAATGGTGCAGGAAAATCAACCTTAATTAAGGCGTTGACCGGCGTTTACCATCGCTCAGCGGGTGAAATTATCCTCGATGGTATGGCGATTAATCCTGTAAATACGGCCCATGCTCAGTCATTGGGTATTGGTACTGTCTATCAGGAAGTTAATCTATTACCGAATCTGTCAGTGGCGGCAAATCTATTTATTGGCCGTGAGCCCACACGTTGGGGCATCGTGGATCAACATAAAATCCTGCGTCAGGCTGAAGCCCTCTTATTGAATTATGGACTGATGATCGATGTTAGCCACCCGCTTGGTAATTACTCCATCGCAGTTCAGCAAATTGTCGCTATCGCCAGAGCTATCGATCTTTCCGCTAAAGTTTTAATTCTTGATGAACCGACCGCAAGCCTTGATGCAAAAGAAGTTGATATGTTACTGGATATATTGCGGAAGTTGCGCGATCGCGGAATCGGTATGATATTTGTGACGCACTTTCTGGATCAGGTTTATCGCATTAGCGACAGAATTACCGTTTTGCGTAATGGAAGGTTAGTGGGGACATTGCCTGCCGCAGAATTACCACGTATTGAATTAGTCCAAATGATGCTGGGACACAGTTTTGATGAAACGTTATTGAAGCGTGGCGAACATAGTGACGTCTCAGGTGAGCCCATCGTGCAGTTTAAACACTATGGTCGGCGTGGCTCGATTAATGACTTCGAGCTTTCCGTGCGCCCGGGAGAAATTGTTGGCCTCGCTGGTCTACTGGGTTCCGGCCGGACAGAAACCGCGCAGCTGATATTTGGTATTAACGTGCCTGATGCCGGCGAAGCCAGAGTGGATGGCAAACAAGTCAGCATTCGCACGCCGCGTGCAGCAGGAAAGCTCGGCTTTGGCTATTGCCCTGAGGATCGCAAGACTGACGGCATTGTCGGTGCGGCAACAGTACGAGAGAACATCATTCTGGCACTTCAGGCGCAGCGCGGCTGGCTGAAGCCTATTTCCTTACGTGAACAAACCCGTATCGCTGAAAAATTTATCAGCCTATTAGGGATTCGTACGCCCAGTCCAGAGCAGGAAATTCAGTATCTATCGGGTGGAAATCAGCAAAAAGTCCTGCTATCGCGCTGGCTGGCAACAGAACCACGCTTCTTAATTTTGGATGAGCCAACGCGAGGAATCGATGTTGGTGCGCATGCTGAAATCATTCGCCTGATCGAAAAACTGTGTGAACAGGGGATGGCGTTACTCGTGATCTCTTCTGAACTGGAAGAACTGACTGGTTATGCGGACCGCATCATTGTGCTGCGTGACAGGCAGCACGTTGCACATCTTGAACATCATGAGATCTCGGTTGCCGCAGTGATGCAGGCAATCGCAGTACAAACGGGAGCAGCTGATGACAGACAATAACGTCAAACCTGCCAAAAAAGTCCGCCTAACGTTCACCAAAGGAGTGCCACAGCTTCTGGCGCTCGTTGCCATCTTGCTGATTGATAGCATGGTCGCGCCCAACTTCTTCTCCCTCCATATTCAGGATGGGCGCTTGTTCGGTAGCCTTATCGACATCCTTAACCGCAGCGCGCCCGTTGCGCTGCTGGCATTAGGTATGACGTTAGTGATTGCAACTGGCGGAATCGATTTATCAGTTGGCGCGGTAATGGCGATTGCAGGCGCGACGGCCGCAACGCTGACTGCTGCTGGTCATCCGCTGCCTTCTGTATTGCTGATTGCGCTATTGGTTGGCGCACTGTGTGGGCTATGGAACGGCTTTCTGGTTGCGGTGTTACAGATTCAGCCGATTGTGGCGACGTTAATGCTGATGGTTGCTGGGCGAGGCATTGCTCAGCTGATTACCGAAGGTCAAATTATCACGTTTGATAATGCCGGGTTGGCTAAGCTGGGCAGCGGAACCCTGTTCTATCTCCCCATGCCAGTGATTATTGCCAGCGTGATGCTGCTGGCGTTGTGGATTTTGACGCGTAAAACGGCGCTTGGGCTATTTATCGAATCTGTCGGTATTAATTTGCGATCGGCTCGCAACGCTGGCGTGAGTACGAAGCTGGTATTGGTCGCAGCTTATGTCATATGCGGCGTGTGTGCGGCCGTAGCGGGCGTTATCGTGACGGCAGATATCCGTGGGGCGGATGCGAACAACGCGGGCCTCTGGCTGGAATTAGACGCGATTTTGGCTGTGGTGATCGGTGGCGGCTCTCTACTTGGCGGCCGTTTTAATTTGCTGCTCTCTGTCGTCGGTGCCTTGATTATTCAGAGTATGAATACTGGCATCCTGCTGTCTGGCTATCGGCCGGAATTCAACCTGGTTCTAAAAGCACTCGTTGTTCTGCTGGTTTTGGTTATGCAATCTCCGCGTATTTCGTTACATCACCTGTTCAGGAGGAAAACATAATGTTGAAACGCCACTTCCCCCTGTTGATGACGATTCTGGTCTTTATTGCTGGCTATTTATTCTGTCTCAGCCAGTTTCCCGGCTTTGCTTCGACGCGAGTGTTCTTTGATTTACTGACGGATAACGCCTTTCTGGGGATCGTGGCAGTGGGGATGACGTTTGTCATCCTGTCCGGTGGGATCGATCTCTCTGTAGGGTCAGTCATTGCATTTACCGGTGTGTTACTGGCCAAATTGATCGGTACGTATGGCATTGATCCTTTCTTTGCGTTCGCAATAGCGCTGGTGATGGGCGCCATGTTTGGTGGGTTGATGGGATGGATTATCGACACGCTCAAATTGCCTGCCTTTATTATCACGCTGGCGGGGATGTTCTTTGTCCGAGGAATGAGCTTTATCGTTTCACAAGAGTCGATTCCGATCGATCATCCGGTCTATAGCCAACTGGCGGGTTTAGCATGGCGCATGCCGGATGGGGGACGATTTACCTTTCTAGCGCTAGTGATGTTGATTGTGGTGCTGTTGGGGATTGTGATAGCGCATCGAACTCGTTTCGGTAACCGTGTTTATGCGATTGGTGGTAGCAGCTATTCAGCAGAACTGATGGGGGTACCCGTCAGGCGGACGACGATTCATATCTACATGCTTTCCAGTACGTTAGCGGTGTTGTCAGGTATTGTTTTCTCTCTCTACACCTCAGCGGGTTATGCCCTGGCGGCAAGCGGTGTGGAATTGGACGCCATCGCTGCCGTTGTCATCGGCGGCACACTACTGACCGGCGGTGTCGGGACCGTATTGGGCACCCTGTTTGGCGTACTGATTCAAGGGCTGATTCAAACGTATATCACGTTTGATGGCACCTTGAGCTCATGGTGGACAAAAATCGTCATTGGTTTCCTGCTGTTTGCTTTCATTGGGTTACAGAAGGCGTTAAGCACATTCTGGTTGGCCAGACGTGCTTAAGTTGGTTGTGAGCAAAATAGCTCATGGATTAATCACAATAGGTGTTTTCAGCAACTGACGAATCATTGTCTGCTGATCGCTGTTTTGTAACCAAACGGCATAAAACGGGCGCACGACGGGCTGGCTGTCGCCGACTATCCGCAGGTTAGAATAGGTTTGTAACCAATGGCTGGGTAAAAACGCGCAGCCGCCAGTTGTTTCAAGCAGTTGGCGGGTCAACTGGGCCGATGTTGTTGTCAAAACGGGAAGCTGATCGCTGGCTAATAGGCGATGTTCCTGCTGATGAAAGTCTGCGCCCCACTCCAATTTTATATAAGGCAGTTCCTGTCCAGGTGGGTGCGCTTCTGCTGCAAACAGCGAAAGGGAGAAGTTGCCCAGCAGCTGGCTTGCCAATTCTTCCATTTTTGGCTGTTCGGTCGTAATCAACAGATCCAACTGACGCTCATGGAGTTGTTTTACCAGCGAGTGACGTAAGGCAATGCGCGCTTCTAGCTGGAGCAACGGGCGCTGTTGATACAGCGATTGTAGCCAGGGCGTCAGATAGGCCTCCCAGAGTGACGCAGTTGCTCCAACCGAAAGCAGGCTGTGTTGCTGCGAGCGTGCGACCTCCTTTTTAGCAATCTGCCAGGTACCGATAAGGCTTTCCGCATAGGGCAGAAGCCGTTCACCGGCGGGGGTCAGGCGTATGTTGTTACGATGGCGTGTGAACAGGTTGGCACCAAGCTGCGTCTCTAACTGGCGAATCCGAAAACTCACCGCTGACTGTGTGAGATACAGGGATTCTGCGGCACGGCCAAAGTGTCTTGTCCTGCTGACTTCCAGAAAGGTTTTTAGTAATTCGGTATCCACGCCCATCTCCAAAAAAATTTTGTCGTAATGATTTAAATGTTTTGTTTTACACAATGTCAAGCCTATCTAATACTCCGCGCCATAAACAACACGACCATAGAAGAATTAGGAGCGTGTAAGATGGCAGAAAGCTTCTCTACCACTAATCGTTTTTTTGATAACAAGTTCTACCCGCGTGGTTTTTCCCGACATGGCGACTTTACGATTAAAGAAGCACAATTGTTGGAGCGCCACGGTTACGCGTTTAACGAGCTGGATTTGGGTAAACGTGAACCGGTGACTGAGGAAGAGACATCGTTTGTTGCAATGTGCCGCGGCGAACGTAAAGCGGAGACGGAACTGGAAAAAATCTGGTCCAAATATCTGGATCGTATCCGTCGTCCTAAACGCTTCCATACGTTGTCTGGTGGTAAGCCGCAGATGGATGCAGTGGAAGAATACACTGAAAGCGATGATTAATTAAGAATGGGGCTAGCGCCCCATTTCCTTTTGTGGCGAACAAATGTCATGCTCTCGCTATTCAAGGCTTTTGTGGAGTTGGATGAGCAATCGATCCATACAGCGATAGCTCAGCGCTTCGGCAAGGTGTTTTCTTTCAATATTATCCCGACCGCCGAGGTCAGCGATCGTGCGCGCGACTTTCAATATCCTGTGCCATGCACGTACGGATAAGCCAAGTTTGTTCATCACCTCTTCCAAATAGGTCGCATCAGCCATCTCCAATCCGCAGTGTTTTTCTATTTCACGTGAAGTGAGTAGTGCGTTGATTTTATTTGCCCGCTTCAGCTGTATCTGCCTTGCAATCAGCACGCGATCGCGAATTGTCGCGCTGCTTTCGCCTTGATAATGCTGCTGAGATAAAACCCCTGGTGGTAGCAAAGGGACTTCGATTGAAAGGTCAAAGCGATCCAAAAAGGGACCGGAAAGTTTGCTGAGATAGCGCAGTATTTGTTGTGCTGGCAACCGGTTATGAACGCCCTGATAGTGTCCTGAGGGACTGGGATTCATTGCGGCGACGAGCTGCACCCGTGCTGGGTAACACACTTTAGCCCGAGTACGGGAAATGATAATTTCACCGGACTCCAAAGGCTCTCGTAGTGAGTCCAGTACGCGTCGCTCAAACTCCGGTAATTCGTCCAAAAATAGTACACCGTTGTGGGCGAGCGAGATTTCTCCCGGTTTGGGCAGCGACCCTCCGCCCACGAGCGCCGCCATGGAGGAACTATGGTGAGGCGCTCTGAATGGTCTGGCTCGCCAGCGCGTCATGGTGGCATCAATGTTGATTAGGCTATTGATGGCGGCGCTTTCCAGCGCTTCTTCATCGCTTAATGGCGGCATCAGATTGCCTAATCGGCTCGCCAGCATGGTTTTCCCGGTTCCCGGTGGCCCCAGCAAGAGCAGGTTGTGACCGCCTGCCGCCGCGATTTCCAACGCGCGTTTAGCCTGCTCCTGACCGATGATATCTTTCAGATCGAGCGTATCTTCCTCGATCGGTGGAATGGGCATTATGTCAGAGCAACTGAGCAATTCCTCTTCTCCACTGAGAAAAGCACACACGTCCAACAAATGCCCGGCCATCAGCGCTTCGCCCTGCGGTATCAGCGTCATCTCCCGTTTATTATCATCTGGCAGGACAAGCTGACGGCCTGCTTTTATGGCTTCCAATGCGGCGGGAATTGCGCCATTGACGCCACGTAAGGTGCCAGACAGGCCGAGTTCGCCAAGAAATTCGTAGCGGCTTAGCTTTTCACCATCGATTTGTTCTGAGGCCGCCAGAATCGCCAGAGCAATCGGCAGATCGTAGCGTCCTCCTTCTTTTGGCAGGTCTGCGGGGGCGAGGTTGACCGTGATGCGCTTTGCTGGAAACGTAAATCCGCAATTGATAAGTGCGCTGCGCACGCGATCGCGTGCTTCCTTGACGGTGGTTTCTGGTAAACCCACCAGCGTTAGGGCCGGTAGCCCGCTGCTGATGTGAACTTCGATATAAACGTCAGGCGCTTGTACGCCAATCATTGCCCGAGTATAGGTAACTGCCAATGACATGCTATTTCCCCTTTGCTGATGGCTTGCATCATGTCTGGCAAGGGAGAAGAAGTAGAGGCTGTCGTCGTCAGTTTGCGTAACGGCGTCATGGAATAATGCTCTGTTTCAGTAATGAGTAAAATTTGTGCGCGATGCGCCGCAATTATCTAAGGTGAACCGATCGCTTAACGCTATCCGCCGATCGACGACTCTCGTTTCCATCTGTCACGTTTCTTGTACAACGCTCATTTTTACGCCAACAGGCGAAAATAATTTGATGCGCTTCTACCTTATGATTACGTTGTATTTTTTCTCGTATCATAGGTAATCCTTACGGGTGGCAATGAAAAAAAATGGTTGTCAGGCTATGTCTTACTGTGATAACTCTGTAGGCATTCGTTCGACAGAAGATTAATGAACAACCTATTATGAAAGCCCTATCCCTAGTGATTAGCCTAGTCGTGATTAGCGTGGTGGTGATTATTATCCCACCGTGCGGGGCTGCACTTGGACGAAGAATGGCTTAGAAATCAAGGCCTAATTCAAGAAAACCCCCGCACCGAAAGGTCGGGGGTTTTTTGTTGGGCGTAATCTATAACGGAAAGGAACAGAAAATGAACATCAGCATAAAATTCTGTTATTCCCATAAGATGTCGGGGAAATAACTATGAATGGAGCACAGTGGGTGGTTCAAGCGTTGCGAGCGCAGGGAGTGGAAACCGTTTTTGGTTATCCAGGGGGCGCGATAATGCCAGTCTACGATGCACTTTATGACGGCGGCGTTAAACACCTGCTGTGTCGCCACGAGCAAGGCGCGGTGATGGCGGCGATTGGCTATGCCCGCTCCACGGGTAACGTGGGTGTCTGCATTGCGACATCCGGCCCGGGGGCAACGAACCTGATCACCGGTTTGGCCGATGCGCTGCTGGATTCTGTGCCTGTGGTCGCGATCACCGGACAGGTTGGATCGGCACTGATTGGTACCGATGCTTTTCAGGAGATCGACGTGCTGGGGCTGTCGCTGGCCTGTACGAAACACAGTTTTCTGGTTGAGTCTCTCGAATCACTGCCGGAAGTGATGGCAGAAGCGTTCGCGATTGCCAACAGCGGCCGCCCAGGTCCTGTTCTGGTCGATATTCCTAAAGACATTCAACTGGCGGTGGGGGATTTCACTCCGAACTTTGCGCCTGTTGCTAACGATGTTGATTTCCCCGATCAAGATATCGCGCAGGCATATGCCCTGTTGGCGAAAGCGCAAAAACCGGTGCTGTACGTTGGCGGTGGTGTTGGTATGGCGAATGCGGTTCCGGCACTGCGTGAATTCCTGAGCGTAACGGATATCCCGTCCGTTTCGACGCTGAAAGGGCTGGGTGCCGTGGATGCCAATCATCCCTATTACCTCGGTATGATTGGTATGCACGGCACGAAGGCGGCGAACCTGATTGTGCAGGAGTGCGATTTGTTAATCGCGGTCGGGGCGCGTTTTGATGACCGCGTGACGGGCAAGCTGAACGCCTTCGCACCTCATGCCAGCGTTATTCACATGGATATCGACCCAGCGGAATTGAGCAAATTGCGTCATGCTAATGTGGCGCTGCAAGGCGATCTGAACGCGATATTACCGGCGTTGCAACAGCCGCTGAACGTCAGTGCGTGGCGTGAGCAGGCGACCATGATGAAGGCGGAATACCCGTGGCGTTATGATCATCCCGGTCAGGCGATTTATGCGCCTGCACTGCTGAAAACGATCTCTGAACGAATGGATGCGGACACGGTGGTTACGACCGATGTGGGCCAGCACCAGATGTGGGCTGCACAGCATATGACGTTCAGCCGTCCTGAGAATTTCATCACCTCCAGCGGCCTCGGCACGATGGGCTTCGGCGTACCCGCTGCGGTAGGCGCACAGGTTGCGCGCCCGGATGACATGGTTATCTGTATTTCCGGCGACGGTTCTTTCATGATGAACGTTCAGGAGTTGGGCACCATCAAACGAAAACGGCTGCCGTTAAAGATCGTGCTGCTGGATAACCAACGGTTAGGTATGGTGCGTCAGTGGCAGCAGTTATTCTTTGATGAACGCTACAGTGAAACCGATCTCTCCGATAACCCTGATTTCCTGACGCTGGCAAGCGCGTTTGATATCCCCGGCCAGCGCATCACCCGCAAAGATCAAATTGATGTCGCGCTGGATGCCCTGTTTAACAGCGAAGGACCCTATTTATTGCACGTATCGATTGATGAATACGAAAACGTTTGGCCGCTGGTTCCGCCGGGGGCGGGTAACGAAACGATGCTTGATAAAACCAAGTAAGGCTCGATAAAACCAAACAATGGCCGACTTACACAGAATAAGTGCTGGAGACAACAGAATGACACACCATCAACTTTCGATTCAGGCGCGCTTTCGTCCCGAGGTTCTGGAGCGTGTATTGCGTGTTACCCGCCATCGCGGTTTCAAAGTTTGCGCGATGAATATGGTGCAAACCACCAATGCCGATCACATTAATATTGAACTGACCGTTGCCAGCCATCGCTCGGTGGATTTATTGTCAACGCAATTGAGCAAGCTGTTGGATATTGCCTGCGTTGATATTCAACCGATGACGACATCACAGCAGATCAGCGCCTAACGCAAAAGAATAAGGAAAAAAAGAATGACAAAAAAAGCGGATTACATTTGGTTCAATGGCGAGATGGTTCCATGGGCTGAAGCAAAAGTACACGTGATGTCGCATGCCCTGCATTATGGCACCTCCGTCTTTGAAGGCGTTCGTTGCTACAATTCACATAAGGGCCCGGTGGTTTTCCGTCACCGTGAGCACATGCAGCGCCTGCGTGATTCGGCAAAAATTTACCGTATGCCCGTCGCGCAAAGCGTAGATGAGCTGATGGAAGCCTGTCGTGAAACGCTGCGTAAAAATAACCTGACCAGCGCGTATATTCGTCCACTGGTGTTCATTGGTGATGTGGGTATGGGCGTTAACCCGCCAGATGGTTATCAAACCGACGTCATCATCGCGGCCTTCCCGTGGGGCGCGTATCTGGGTGAAGAGGCGCTGGAAGCCGGTATTGATGCGATGGTGTCGTCCTGGAATCGTGTGGCGGCGAATACCATTCCAACCGCTGCGAAAGCGGGTGGCAACTATCTATCCTCCCTGCTGGTGGGTAGCGAAGCACGTCGCCACGGCTATCAGGAAGGGATCGCGTTGGATGTCCACGGCTATGTTTCCGAAGGTGCGGGCGAGAACCTGTTTGAAGTGAAGGACGGTATTATCTTCACGCCGCCGTTTACCTCTTCGGCGCTGCCGGGCATTACACGTGACGCCATCATCAAGCTGGCGAAAGATGCGGGATATGAAGTGCGTGAGCAGGTGCTGTCCCGCGAGTCACTGTATCTGGCCGATGAAGTCTTCATGTCCGGTACTGCGGCAGAGATTACCCCCGTGCGCAGCGTAGACGGCATTCAGGTCGGTGTTGGCAAACGCGGCCCAGTTACCAAAGCCTTGCAGCAGGCGTTCTTTGGCCTCTTTACGGGTGAAACCGAAGATAAATGGGGCTGGTTGGATCCGATCAATCAGTAAGCAGTCAAGACAGACAGTCAGGCGGTGATACGTTCCGTCATCGCCCAATTCGTAATTTTTGGAGTAACAGAGCATGCCTAAGTACCGTTCAGCCACAACCACTCACGGCCGTAATATGGCTGGTGCCCGAGCCTTGTGGCGCGCCACCGGGATGACCGACGACGATTTTGGTAAACCGATTATCGCGGTGGTCAACTCCTTCACCCAATTCGTGCCAGGCCATGTGCACTTGCGCGATCTGGGTAAACTGGTTGCCGAGCAGATCGAAGCCTCCGGCGGCGTCGCGAAAGAATTTAACACCATTGCCGTTGATGACGGTATCGCGATGGGACACGGCGGCATGCTCTATTCTCTGCCTTCCCGTGAGCTGATCGCCGACTCCGTGGAATACATGGTCAATGCCCACTGTGCGGATGCCATGGTGTGTATTTCCAACTGCGACAAAATCACTCCGGGGATGTTAATGGCGTCGCTGCGCCTGAATATTCCGGTGATTTTTGTTTCTGGAGGCCCGATGGAAGCAGGGAAGACCAAGCTTTCTAACCAAATTATCAAGCTCGATCTCATCGATGCCATGATTCAGGGTGCAAACCCTAACGTCAGCGATGCCGACAGTGAGCAAATTGAACGCTCTGCCTGCCCGACCTGTGGTTCCTGTTCAGGGATGTTCACGGCGAACTCCATGAACTGCCTGACCGAAGCCTTGGGGCTCTCTCAGCCAGCCAATGGTTCCTTGCTTGCGACACATGCCGATCGTAAGGAGCTGTTCCTGAACGCGGGTACGCGCATCGTAGGTCTGGCGAAGCGTTATTACGAGCAGGATGATGCAAGCGTATTGCCGCGCAACATCGCTAACAAAGCCGCGTTTGAAAACGCCATGATTCTGGATATCGCCATGGGCGGTTCCACCAATACCGTATTGCACCTGCTGGCCGCGGCGCAGGAAGGTGAAATTGATTTCACCATGTCAGATATCGACCGCCTTTCACGTAAGGTGCCACACCTGTGTAAAGTCGCGCCTAGCGGTCAGAAATACCATATGGAAGACGTACACCGTGCTGGTGGGGTTATCGGTATTTTGGGCGAGCTGGACAGAGCCGGCCTGCTGAACCGTGAAGTTAACAACGTGTTGGGTAAAACGCTGCCGGAAACGCTGGAAGCCTACGACGTGATGCTGACGAAAGATGAAAGCGTGAAACGTATGTATTCTGCTGGCCCGGCGGGTATCCGTACGACCAAAGCGTTTTCTCAGGATTGCCGCTGGGATTCACTGGATACCGATCGTCAGGAAGGCTGCATCCGCTCGCGTGAATATGCTTACAGTCAGGATGGCGGGTTGGCCGTGCTGTACGGCAACATTGCGCTAGATGGTTGCATCGTGAAAACCGCAGGCGTTGATAAAGATAGCCTGATTTTCCGCGGCCCGGCAAAAGTCTATGAAAGCCAGGATGACGCGGTAGAAGCGATTCTGGGCGGAAAAGTTGTCGCGGGCGATGTGGTCGTTATCCGTTACGAAGGACCGAAAGGTGGGCCGGGCATGCAGGAAATGCTGTATCCGACCACTTACCTGAAATCGATGGGCTTGGGTAAAAGCTGTGCACTGATCACGGACGGCCGCTTCTCTGGTGGTACGTCGGGGCTGTCTATCGGCCATGCGTCTCCTGAAGCCGCAAACGGTGGCACCATTGGTCTGGTGCAGGATGGCGACATGATTGACATTGATATCCCGAACCGCAGCATCGTGCTGGACGTCGCCGATAATGAACTGGCAAGCCGCCGCGAAGCGGAAGAGGCGAGAGGCGAGCAGGCCTGGACGCCACATAATCGTGAACGTCAGGTGTCTTTTGCGCTGCGTGCGTACGCTAGCCTGGCAACCAGCGCAGATAAGGGCGCTGTGCGGGATAAAAGCAAGCTGGGAGGCTAATGCTGATGGCTGTGTCACAACCTCTTCCTGCCGCGCCGGGAGGCGCGGAGTACCTGCGGGCGATCTTGCGCTCGCCAGTGTATGAAGTCACACAGGTCACTCCGCTGGAGAAGATGGAAAAGATCTCTTCGCGGCTGGGTAATGTCATTCTGGTAAAACGTGAAGACAGGCACGCGGTGCACAGCTTCAAGCTGCGTGGCGCGTACGCGATGATGGCCGGTCTGAGCGATGAGCAAAAATCCCACGGTGTGATAACGGCGTCAGCCGGTAACCATGCGCAAGGTGTTGCGCTCTCTTCCACCAAGCTGGGGATTAAATCGCTGATTGTGATGCCGGTGGCGACGGCTGATATCAAGGTCGATGCGGTGCGCGGTTTTGGCGGCGAAGTGCTGCTACACGGTGCCAACTTTGATGAGGCTAAGGCGAAGGCGATTGAGCTGTCACAACAGCAACATATGACCTTTCTGCCGCCGTTCGATCACCCTGCGGTGATTGCGGGACAGGGCACGCTGGCGATGGAGTTACTACAGCAGGATGCGCATCTGGATCGCGTGTTTGTGCCGGTCGGCGGTGGTGGTTTGGCGGCGGGGGTTGCCGTACTGATCAAGCAGCTGATGCCGCAGATTCAGGTGATCGGCGTAGAAGCCGAAGATTCCGCCTGTCTGCGTGCGGCGCTGGATGCCGGGCAACCGGTCGATCTGCCGCGTGTCGGGCTGTTTGCCGAAGGCGTGGCGGTGAAGCGCATTGGCGATGAAACGTTCCGCCTGTGCCGGGAATATCTGGATGATGTGATTACCGTCGACAGCGATGCCATCTGTGCGGCAGTGAAAGATCTGTTTGAGGATGTTCGCGCAATCGCTGAACCGTCCGGTGCGCTGGCGTTGGCGGGGATGAAGAAATACATCCAACAACATCAGATTCAGGGTGAACGTCTGGCGCATATTCTGTCCGGCGCGAACGTCAACTTCCACGGGTTACGCTACGTTTCCGAACGCTGCGAGCTGGGTGAACAGCGCGAAGCCTTGCTGGCCGTGACGATCCCCGAGAAACAGGGAAGCTTCCTGAAGTTTTGCCAACTACTGGGTGGTCGTTCCGTTACCGAATTCAACTACCGCTATGCGGATGCCAAAGATGCCTGCATTTTTGTCGGTGTGCGTCTGACGCGTGGTTATGCGGAGCGGCAGGAGATTATCGCCGAGCTGTCCGCGGACGGTTATGAAGTGGTGGACTTGTCCGATGATGAAATGGCGAAGCTGCACGTTCGCTATATGGTCGGCGGACGCCCTTCCAAACCGCTGCAGGAACGGCTGTACAGCTTTGAGTTCCCAGAATCACCGGGCGCGTTACTGAAATTCCTGCATACGCTGGGGGCGCACTGGAATATTTCTCTGTTCCATTACCGCAGCCACGGCACGGATTTTGGTCGCGTGCTGGCTGCGTTCGAGTTAGATGCAGGCGATCGGGAATTCGAGCAGCACCTTCAGGCGCTCGGCTATGAATGTCACGATGAAACCAATAACCCTGCGTTCCGCTTCTTTCTGGCGGGTTAAGCGCTGAGTGTTCCCCTAACGCCGCCGATGGTGTTTCACCGTCGGCGGCGTTATCTTTATGTCATCTGACAGCAACAGGAATAGCATTTCTTTATGGCAACGCAGTTCACGGGTTTTTCTCAAGCGGGTTTAACGTTTCTTCAGCAGGTGTCTCAAGACGTTGTTGAATAAATCTAATTATAGTTTGTTATTATTATTTTTAAATTAATTGTTTATTTTCCTAATTTCTTTAAATCTTGCTAATAATTATTTTCTAGGTATATTTGGTGAATAGTGGAATAACACATGGAGACCGAGTATGAAAAATAAAAAAACTTGCCATTCAGTTAAATGAACAATTAAAGAATAGCCTTATTAATAGTTCGTTACCTCCTGAAGAAATACTCGCATTGATGATGAAACTATGCCTTTCTTTGATGCAGGTGACTCAAAGTAATTTGGTGGAAATGAAGACGTCAGACGGGCGAAAGCTTTCACTCAAGCTTGATACACCATCGGTGCATTGATCATATTTATTCTTAGAGGCTGCTAAAAATGTCGAGTATTATCTATTTAGAGTTGACGGGTGATAAACAGGGGTTAATTTCTTCTGGCTGTTCAACATTACAGTCAATTGGTAATAGAAGCCAAATTGGTCATGAAGATCAAATTCAAGTATTAAGTTTAAACCATTCAATGAGTCATGATGATAATCTATCTTGTCATCCCGTTGAAATAGTTAAGCTTATCGATAAGTCGTCACCGTTGCTTGGTGTTTCGACCTCTTCCAATGAAAAGCTAAGTGCAAATTTTTTTTTGTATAGGATAAATGCTGCTGGGCAATTAGAGCTGTTTTATGTCATTAAATTAACCGATGCCCGTATTGTTGATATTTCTTGTAGCTATCCGCATTCGATTAATGATAATGACGTCATGCCATATGAAAAAGTTTTATTGAAGTATGGCTCTATATCATGGGATCACAAGGTTGCGGGAACATCAGGTTATAGTATCTGGAATGATAGTGGCATTTAGTTTTATTTGGAAATAAAACATACAGCCATTGATAATTATGTTATTTGTGGCTGCTTTTATTAGCTAATTCATCACTAACCGAAAGATATGCTAATTAACTTCGCACATTGATGCTTCGTATTAATAAAAAGGAATTTGCTCAATGCTAAGAGTACCTCAAGGACAAATAACCTTTGATGGCGAAGGGGATGATATCCCTGGTAGCCGTTTTTTTAGCCGAGTCGTTCATTGGCCAGGAAATGCCAAATCTGGTGTGACGCTGGGGCGAGGCTATGATATGGGGAAGAGAACCAAGGGCGAAATTTATTCGGATATGCTCAGAGTTGGTATTGGGAGTGAAAAAGCGAGTTTAATAGCGACGGGGGCTGGGTTAAAGGGCGGTGCCGCCGCCACTTTCGTGAAAGAGTACAAAGAAAAAATTGGCGTGATTACACATCAACAGCAGGTGGATTTGTTTAATATTATTTATGGTGGGTATATAACAATAGCGAAAAATCGATACGCAGATCGTTCCGCTAATATACCTGATAGGGCGAATTGGAATGAGCTTCACCCCGCTATCAGAGATATTCTGGTGGATCTGGCCTATCAAGGGATGGAGGGGAAGAAAACTATCCCTGTGGCGGCAAAGAATGATATCGAACTGTTAATAAAGTTAATAGAGAGTGAGCCTGAGTTGCTAAAATATGAGGTTGGAAGAAACCGAGCGGGTTATTTAAGGATGAGGAAATGAAAAATATCTACTTCTGTCTGTTGATGTTATTTGCTGTAAACGGTATATCCCCTGCATTTGGTGAGATTTATTGGAGTAAACTGGAATTAATGGAGAAAACGTTATGTAAAGATATAATGAAAGGGGAAAACTATCATGAACTTTATATTTGTACTGACCGAATGCTTGCTGATTCGACGGAAAAACTAGAGAAAAAAAATAAAGAAGCAATAGACTTTCTCTCAACACTCATAACTATAGAGGGTGAGGACGATGCCGTTAAGCTTTTCAAAGCAGATCAAGCCGCGTGGAAAAATTATGTTGTCCATCGTTGTGCGTATAGAGGGCACCCATATATTAAAGATAGCCCCGTTTATTTATCAAATAAAGATCTTTGCGAGGCGGTAGAAAACTACAGACGGATCGAGTCGATAGACGGTGAGCTCAATTTCCCTTAATTACTCATCCTTTGGATAAGTGTGTCACGCCGCCGATGGTGTTTCGCCGTCAGCGGCGTTATCTTTATGTCATCTGACAGCAACAGGGATAGCATTTCTTTATGGCAACGCAGTTCACGGGTTTTTCTCAAGCGGGTTTAACGTTTCTTCAGCAGGTGCGTCAGTACAACGATAAAGCGTGGTTTGACGAGCACCGTGCGGTTTACGATGAGCAACTGGTTGGGCCGTTTCGCACGCTGGTGGATGAGCTCAGTTTGACCATGTTGCAGATTGACGACCATTTTGAAACGCGTCCTGCCATCGGCAAAACGCTCTCCCGTATTCACCGCGACACGCGTTTTTCTCACGATAAATCCCGCTATCGCAGCCAAATGTGGCTCACTTTCAAACGTACTCGCAAAGATTGGACGGACGCGCCGGTGTATTTCTTTGAGATCACGCCGGATACCTGGCGTTACGGGCTGGGCTATTACAGCGCGACGCGTAATACGATGGACCTGTTCCGTCAGACGCTGCGCGGTAATCCGTCGCAGTTTCTTGAAGTTGCAAGCTGTCTGGGAAAGACCTTCACGCTGGAAGGCGAAAGCTACAAACGCCCGCTGATTAAAGGTCAGGAGCCGGAGTTGGCTGATTGGTATAACCGTAAGTCGTTTGCCGCGATAGATACCCGACAGGATATGGACGCGCTGTTTTCCGGCGATCTGGTGAAGGTTCTGTCACAAGGTTTTACCCAGCTTGAACCGCTCTATCATTACCTGATGAACGTCGAAACCATGAAGAAAGCCGCGCAGGAAACGGAGTCCGATACGCGGGCCTTTTCGGCGGATAAGTGGTTTGAACGCTAGAACCAGAGCTAGTCAACACTACGGCGTTTTCTGCGGCTCCAGTGGCGTTTTATCGCGCTCTAACAAATAGTTAAACAGGTAACCTTCTTCCCGATTGCTGCCGAAGGTGGCGATTTGCAGATGATCATCGTCAATGCAGGTGAGCAGTATTTTCACCTGCTGGCCGAAGCTGCTTTCGCCTTTGCCAATCGCCTGGATATCGCTCATCTGACGAGCCGTGAAGGTGGAATCATCCAGCTTGTTTCCGTAGCGGAATGCAATGGATGCGCCGCCTTCAATCTTGCCGCGCTGGTTGGTCATCGTCAGGCTGACGGCGTGGTAGGGTGCTTTCTGATCGTACATTTCCCGAAAATATTCCCCCAGATCGCGGTACTCCTCGGCGGAAAGCCCTGACATCACATACTCATAGCTGAATGAGCCGTGGAAACAAGCGGTGCTTTTCACGGGCGTAATCGGCGATGGGAGTGCGTGCTGTGCGATGTCATTCAGATAGCGCAGCCGGTTTAACTGCTGCTGATAGCGTTGGCGCAAACAGTCTTCGTCTTTGCACTGGTCGCGTGTGGTCAGCCAGCTGCGCTGAAACTGGTTGAGCGTTTTTTCCCACGGTGCGCTGTTGTCGTACGCCGTCAGGAACGCGCGGGAGGTCTTCCAGGCCTGTGCCAGTTCTTCATCGAGCTGCCCGAGCAATGGGCTGGCACAAATCAGCTTTTCCTGAACTGAAGCTGCTTTGTCGCAGGAGAAGCTGGCGGCTTGCGCATTGTGGCTGATGGAAGCAAACGTCACCCCTGCGGCGATGAGGGCAGTGAAGGCTATCTTCATGGCGTGTCCTGTAATATGTCCCAAAAGGCGGCAATCAGCGGTTCGCTAAGCCGTTTTTTCTGTACGCACACGCCGAGTTCAAGCGGCTCCATCACCTGTTCGACAAAGACGGACACGCGGTTGCGTACCGGTTCCGGGCTGTTTTCCAGCACGACGTTGGGTATCAGCGCGATGCCGCAACCTAGGGCGACCATCGATACCATCGCTTCATGCCCGGAGATGGTGGCGTAAATTTGCGGGTTGGTGATGTGGTTGCGTCGAAACCACAGATCGATACGTTTACGCACCGGGCCGTGTTCTGGCAGGATGAACGGAATCTGTGACCAGTCTGGGTCTGCCTGCCGTACCAGCGACTGCACGGGACAGGGAAGTGCCGGGATAATCAACGCCAGAGGCAGTTTATCGAGCGGCATGAAGTCAACGCTTGCCGGGAGTGCTTCCGGGCGTCCCGCTATCCCCAAATCCCCATCGTTCGACTGAATTTTCTCAACAGCATCGGCGGCATCGCCCGTCGTCAGCTTAATTTCTACCAGCGGGTGCAGTGCCCGAAAGCGATCCAGAATCGGCGGCAGGTGGCTGTAGGCGGCGGTGACGGAACAGAAGATCCGCAGCTCGCCGCTTAATGATGGTCCATGCTGGTCTATCGTGTGGCGTAGCTGCTGGTATTGCAGCAGCGTTTGCTGGGCGAACTGCTTCAGATGTTCTCCGGCATCGGTGAGCTGCACGGTGCGGTTATCGCGTAGAAACAGCGTCTGTCCTAAATCCTCTTCCAGCCGCTGAATTTGCCGTGACAGCGTGGACGGGCTGATGTGCATCGCCTTGGCGGTACGGCCAAAGTGTCGACTTTCCGCGAGGTGCAGGAATAATTTGAGATCACGTAAATCCATGCGATACAGGCCCCGTTTTTTATCTTGCAGATAGTGCAATGTGACGTTGTTAATATATCAATTTAAGCAACGCAATTCCTGTCATATGATGGGGTCATAGTGAATTCCCATCTGGTGGGAATCCTTTCTCGAATAATAGACAAACAAAACCGTATACGGAGCACGACATGGCTAACTATTTCAACACATTAAACCTGCGTCAGCAGCTGGATCAATTGGGCAAGTGCCGCTTCATGGGGCGTGATGAATTTGCCGATGAGGCGAGCTACCTGAAAGGGAAAAAAGTGGTGATCGTCGGCTGTGGTGCTCAGGGTCTGAACCAGGGTCTGAACATGCGCGATTCCGGTCTGGATATCGCTTACGCCCTGCGTGCTGAAGCGATTGCCGAAAAACGCGCATCATGGCGTAAAGCGACCGAAAACGGCTTCACCGTTGGCACCTACGAAGATCTGATCCCACAGGCTGACCTGGTGGTTAACCTGACGCCGGACAAACAGCACTCTGCAGTAGTTCAGGCGGTACAACCGCTGATGAAACAGGGCGCTGCGCTGGGCTACTCTCACGGTTTCAACATCGTTGAAGTGGGCGAGCAAATCCGTAAAGACATCACCGTTGTGATGGTGGCACCGAAGTGCCCGGGTACGGAAGTACGTGAAGAATACAAACGTGGTTTCGGCGTACCAACGCTGATCGCGGTTCACCCGGAAAACGATCCGAAAGGCGAAGGCATGGCCATCGCTAAAGCGTGGGCTGCGGCTACCGGTGGTCACCGCGCTGGCGTTCTGCAATCCTCTTTCGTTGCAGAAGTGAAATCTGACCTGATGGGTGAGCAGACCATTCTGTGCGGTATGTTGCAGGCGGGTTCTCTGCTGAGCTTCGACAAACTGGTTGCTGAAGGCACCGATCCAGCTTATGCAGAAAAACTGATTCAGTTCGGCTGGGAAACCATCACCGAAGCACTGAAGCAGGGCGGGATCACGCTGATGATGGATCGCCTGTCTAACCCAGCAAAACTGCGTGCTTATGCACTGTCTGAGCAGTTGAAAGGCATCATGGCACCGCTGTTCCAGAAACACATGGACGACATCATCTCCGGCGAATTCTCCAGCGGCATGATGGCTGACTGGGCGAACGATGACGTGAAACTGCTGACCTGGCGTGAAGAGACCGGTAAAACGGCATTCGAAAACGCACCGCAGTTCGACGGTAAAATCGCTGAGCAGGAATACTTTGATAACGGCGTGCTGATGGTTGCGATGGTGAAAGCGGGCGTTGAGCTGGCGTTTGAAACCATGGTGAGCTCTGGCATCATCGAAGAGTCGGCTTACTACGAATCACTGCATGAGCTGCCGCTGATCGCCAACACCATCGCGCGTAAGCGTCTGTATGAAATGAACGTGGTTATCTCCGATACCGCAGAATACGGTAACTACCTGTTTGCTAACGCTGCCGTGCCATTGCTGAAAGATGCGTTCATGGCATCCCTGCAGCCGGGCGACCTGGGTAAAGCGGTAGCGGGTACCGAAGTGGACAACGCGCAGCTGCGTGATGTTAACGAAGCGATCCGTAACCACCCAATCGAAACCGTAGGCCACACGCTGCGCGGTTACATGAAAGACATGAAGCGTATCGCCGTTGCGGGTTAATTTCCGTCGGTGATCGAAATAGAAGAGGGCACAGCATTAGCTGTGCCCTCTTTTTTTATCAACGAATGCTTTTATCGCCGGGCTTTTGTAGCAATAGCAAACGTATGTGTTTTATCAAACGGACTTGTATTCGGCTTCCGCCTGATTGAAGCGGTCAGTAATCGCTTTTGATGGCGCTTTACCCAGCAGGCTGACGATGAAAATGGTCAGGCTGTTGAAGATGAAGCCAGGGATGATTTCATACAGACCCAGCCAGGCGTAATGTTCCCAGATCAGCACTGTAGCCGCACCTACGATCATACCGAATAGGGCACCGTTGCGCGTCATGCGCGGCCACAGCAGAGAAATCAAAATCACCGGCCCGAATGCGGCACCGAACCCGGCCCAGGCATAGCTCACCAGACCCAGCACGCGGTTTTCAGGATTAAACGCCAGCGCGATGGAGATGATAGCCACTAACAGCACCATGGCGCGTCCCACCCAGACCAGCTCTTTCTGGCTGGCATTTTTGCGCAGGAAGGGTTTGTATAAATCTTCGGTGATGGCGCTGGAACACACCAGCAACTGGCAGCTTAGCGTACTCATCACGGCGGCCAGAATCGCAGACAGCAGCACCCCGGCAATCCACGGATTGAACAGCAGCATCGACAGCTCGATAAAGACGCGCTCGCTGTTTTGCGTCACGTTACCTGCCTGATCCGGGTTGTTGTGGAAGTAAGCAATGCCGAAGAAGCCTACCGTCACGGCACCGGCCAGACAAAGAATCATCCAGGTCATACTGATGCGGCGTGCGCTGTGGATTGTGTGGTGTGAATCGGCGGCCATAAAACGCGCCAGAATGTGCGGCTGACCGAAATAGCCCAGACCCCAGCCCATCAGCGAGAGGATAGCGACAAAATTCAGCCCTCTGAACATATCCAGGTTGGCCGGGTTTTTCGCTTCAATCACCATCAGTGAGCTATCAATTCCTCCAAGAGACAGGATGACGATCACTGGCGTCAGAATCAGGGCGAAAATCATCAGGCTGGCCTGAACGGTGTCTGTCCAGCTCACGGCCAGAAAGCCGCCGATGAAGGTATAGGCAATGGTGGCTGCTGCTCCGGCCCACAACGCGGTGCCGTAACTCATACCGAAGGTACTTTCAAACAGGCGTGCCCCCGCAACTACGCCGGATGCACAATAGATGGTGAAGAAAATCAGGATCACTAACGCGGAAATCACACGCAGTAATTTACTGTTATCTTCAAAGCGGTGGGTGAAATAGTCAGGCAGGGTGAGCGCGTTGTGGTTTACCTCAGTGTGTACTCGCAGGCGTCCGGCGACCCATTTCCAATTCAGGTACGCGCCTAGCGTCAGGCCGATCGCGATCCAGCTTTTAGAAATCCCGGCGATGAAAATAGCGCCTGGTAATCCCATGAGCAGCCAGCCGCTCATATCGGAAGCGCCAGCCGACAGTGCGGTGACCACGCTGCCCATCCGACGTCCGCCCAGAATGTAATCGCCAAAGTTATTGGTGGCGCGGTAGGCAAACAGGCCGATGAGGACCATCCCGAAAATATACAACAGAAACGTCACCAGCATAGGTGTGCTTATTGTCATTCAACTCTCCACATTTTTTTCGTGCCGCTATCGCGGCGACGCTGTGTTTTATTGTCATCACTCAGGCCGGAACGAGGTCTGCCGGTGATGATGGTCTGCAACCGATCCATTTGTTAACAAGGTTGCACAAAGTTGCAACATGGTTGATATTGACGTTATCCCAATGTGCATCTTTGCATGACAGGAGTGGACGCTATGGGCTCTACCACGATGGGTGTAAAACTCGATGAGGAAACGCGCGAACGTATCAAGGCGGCAGCACAGCGTATTGATCGTACACCGCACTGGCTGATCAAACAGGCTATTTTCCATTACCTCGAACGCCTCGAAAGCGGCCTCGACACTCCTGAAACACCGCAATGGGCGAATGTCAGCCACATTGAAGCGGAAGAGATTATGCCGCAATCTCAGGAAGAAGAAACCCACCTACCCTTTCTTGATTTCGCCGAGCACATTCTTCCGCAGTCCGTTATCCGCGCAGCCATTACTTCTGTTTACCGCCGACCCGAAAGTGAACTAGTGCCTATCTTGCTCGAACAGGCAAGACTTACCGATGAAATGTCGCAGTTAACGCAGAAACTGGCTTATCAACTGGCAGAGAAATTACGCGGCCAGAAAGCCGGAAGTGGGCGTGCGGGCATTGTGCAAGGGCTGCTACAGGAATTCTCACTTTCTTCTCAGGAAGGGGTGGCGCTGATGTGCTTAGCCGAAGCGCTGCTGCGTATTCCTGATAAATCCACGCGCGATGCGCTGATCCGCGACAAAATCAGTCGGGGAAATTGGCAGGCGCATCTTGGTCACAGTCCGTCACTTTTTGTGAATGCTGCAACCTGGGGGCTGCTGTTTACCGGAAAGCTGGTGGCGACGCACAACGAAGTGAACCTCTCTAATTCGCTGAACCGTATCATCGGGAAAAGCGGTGAGCCGCTTGTCCGCAAAGGTGTCGATATGGCTATGCGGCTGATGGGGGAGCAGTTTGTCACCGGAGAAACTATCGGCGAAGCGCTGGCGAATGCCCGTGAACGGGAGGGTAAAGGCTTCCGTTACTCTTACGATATGTTAGGTGAAGCGGCGCTGACAGAACATGACGCTGCCGCGTATCTGACGGCCTATCAGCAGGCGATTCATGCTATCGGCAAAGCCTCAAACGGGCGCGGGATTTACGAAGGGCCGGGCATCTCCATCAAGCTATCGGCGCTGCATCCCCGCTATAGCCGGGCACAGTATGATCGCGTGATGGAAGAACTTTATCCGCGTTTGTTGACGCTGACGCTGCTCGCGCGCCAATACGATATCGGGATCAATATTGACGCGGAGGAAGCCGATCGGCTAGAGATCTCGCTCGATCTGCTGGAAAAACTCTGCATGGAGCCGCAGTTGGCGGGGTGGAACGGCGTTGGGTTTGTCATTCAGGCTTATCAGAAACGCTGCCCGTATGTGATTGATGCACTGATTGAGCTGGCACAGCGCAGCCGTCGACGGCTGATGGTTCGTCTGGTGAAAGGGGCGTACTGGGACAGTGAAATCAAGCGTGCGCAGGTTGACGGGCTGGAAGGCTACCCGGTCTACACGCGTAAGGTCTATACCGATGTGTCGTATCTGGCGTGCGCTCGGAAGCTGCTGGCCGTACCGAATCTGATTTACCCGCAGTTCGCCACGCACAACGCGCAGACGGTAAGTGCGATCTACCACATGGCGGGCAACAATTATTATCCCGGTCAGTATGAGTTCCAGTGCCTGCACGGAATGGGCGAACCGCTCTATGATCAGGTGGTGGGCGCGGTTGCTGATGGCAAGTTGAACCGTCCGTGCCGTATTTATGCCCCGGTCGGAACCCATGAAACGCTATTGGCTTATTTGGTGCGACGCCTGCTGGAAAACGGCGCGAATACCTCGTTTGTTAACCGCATTGCAGATACCTCAATGGCGCTGGAAACGCTGATTGCCGATCCGATTCGTGGCGTAGAGGCGCTGGCAAAAGTGGAATGGATCATGGGCGCACCGCATCCTAAGATTCCTCTGCCGCGTCAGCTATATGGGCAGGAACGGCAAAATTCGAGCGGACTGGATCTCTCAAACGAGCACCGGCTGGCTTCGCTCTCCAGCGCGTTGCTGAATCATGCGTCACAGCCGTGGTATGCCGCGCCAATGATTGAGGGGGAAAGCGAGGCGAGTGAAGAAAGGCCTGTCGTGAATCCCGCGGATGTGCACGATGTGGTGGGCTACGTTCTAGATGCCTCGGTGGCGGATGTTGAGCTGGCGGTAGATGCCGCGGTACATGCTGGCACCATCTGGTTTGCGACGCCACCCGCAGAGCGTGCCGCGATATTGAATCAGGCCGCCTCGCTGATGGAAGCGCAGTTGCAAAGCCTGCTGGGGCTGCTGGTGCGGGAAGCGGGTAAATCCTTCAGTAACGCGATTGCGGAAGTACGCGAAGCGGTGGACTTCTTACGTTATTACGCGGCTCAGATTCGGGACACGTTCACTAACGATACCCATCGTCCGCTGGGGCCGGTGGTTTGCATCAGCCCGTGGAATTTCCCGCTGGCGATCTTCACCGGTCAAATTTCTGCCGCACTGGCGGCAGGAAACAGCGTGCTGGCGAAACCGGCTGAACAGACGCCGCTGGTTGCGGCACAGGCGGTACGTATTTTACATGAAGCGGGCATTCCTCTGGGCGTGCTGCAACTGCTGCCCGGACAGGGAGAAACGATTGGTGCCGCGTTGGTGAACGATGAACGAGTACGCGGCGTAGTGTTTACCGGGTCGACTGCCGTTGCCAAAACCCTGCAACGCAGCATCGCGGGCAGGCTCGATCCACAGGGGCGTTTGACGCCGCTGATTGCCGAAACGGGTGGCCTGAATGCGATGATTGTCGATTCGTCTGCGCTGACGGAGCAGGTGGTGAATGACGTTATCGCCTCTGCGTTCGACAGCGCCGGACAGCGTTGCTCGGCGCTGCGTCTACTGTGTCTGCAAGAGGATATTGCGGATCGCACCTTGGATATGCTGCGTGGCGCGATGGCGGAATGCCGAATGGGGAATCCTGAACGGTTATCGACCGACATCGGCCCGCTAATTGACGCGGAAGCGAAAGAGAACGTGGAGCAGCATATTCAGACGATGCGGGCAAAAGGCCATACGGTATTTCAGGCCGCGTATTCGCAGGATGAGGAGACGTGGCGGCACGGGACGTTTGTGAAACCGACCCTGATCGAACTGGGCAAGATAGACGAGCTGAAAAAAGAAGTTTTTGGTCCAGTTTTACACGTAGTTCGCTATCAAAGCCAGCAGTTGGATGCAGTGATTGAGCAGATCAACGCGGCGGGATACGGTCTGACGCTGGGTGTGCATACCCGTATTGATGAGACTATTCAGCGTGTGACGGGCAAGGCGAAGGTGGGTAATCAATATGTGAACCGCAATATGGTTGGTGCCGTTGTTGGTGTTCAACCGTTTGGTGGGGAAGGTTTATCAGGAACCGGACCAAAGGCGGGCGGGCCGCTTTATCTGTACCGCTTGCTGACACATCGGCCGGACGACGCGCTTGCGGCAGAATTCTCACAGCAGAACCGCGAGCAGGCGCTGGATGCGTCTGCCCGATCGTCGCTGCTAGCGGGGCTACAGGCGCTGGAAGACTGGGCGATTGCTGGGGAACGTGACGGGCTCGCGACGTTATGCCAGCGCTATAGAGAATATAGCGTTAGCGGGACAACCCGACTGCTGCCCGGCCCGACAGGGGAAAGTAATTCCTATGCGCTGCTACCGCGTGAGCGGATTCTGTGTCTGGCGGATAATGAGGACGATCGCTTGATTCAGACGGCGGCGGTGCTGGCAACCGGCGGGGCGTTGCTATGGCCGGAAGGTGAGCAGGAGAAAACGCTTTATGGCCGTTTACCCGCAGGCGTGCAGTCGCATATTCAGTTCACGCCTGACTGGCAGCGGCAAGACGTGTCTTTTCATGGCGTCATTTATCATGGGGACGCCGATCGGTTACGGCAACTGAGTGAGGTGCTTGCAGAGCGCGATGGCCCAATTATCCAGCCGTTAGGCTATGCGCAGGGCGATACCCATGTTCAGTTGGAACGTCTGCTGACCGAACGTTCTCTGAGTATCAATACCGCGGCCGCGGGCGGCAATGCCAGCCTGATGACGATAGGCTAATCAGGCAGTTAATAGAAAAAACGCGCCAAACCAGAAGGTCGGCGCGTTTTTCATATTCGGGGCGTCGGCGTGGCGACTGAGTTACGGTACAACTTAATTGCGGTACAACACCTTGATTACATGGTAACCAAACTGGGTTTTCACCGGACCAAACGGCTTCAGCAATTCGCAGGAAAACACTGCCTTATCGAAAGCGGGCACCATGTCACCTTTACGAAACTCACCTAAATCGCCGCCGTTGCGTTTTGACGGGCAGGTCGAGTGCTTCTGTGCCAGTTTCTGGAAGTCTGAACCTTTTTCCAGTTGCGCAAGAATGTCATTAGCTTCCTGCTCAGTGTCTACCAGGATGTGTAGGGCTGCTGCGGTATTTGCCATGTTGTTACCTTTTTTGCAAAAGAGATTCCGACGCGCAATGTAACATTTGCAATGCAAGATGTGGACTGCGACATGCTTTCCTTAATAACAAATCCCTGGTCAAGATCGATACGGCTTTCTGCTACAATCGCCTTCCGTTTTATGAGTGAGCAAGATCGTTATGCGCTTAAACCCCAGCCAACAACACGCCGTCGAATTCGTCACCGGACCCTGTCTGGTGCTGGCGGGCGCAGGTTCAGGCAAGACCCGCGTTATCACCAACAAAATCGCGCACCTTATTCGCCAGTGTGGCTATCAGGCTAAGCACATTGCCGCCGTGACGTTTACCAACAAAGCGGCGCGAGAGATGAAGGAGCGCGTGGCGCAGACGCTGGGGCGTAAAGAAACGCGTGGGCTGATGATTGCGACCTTCCATACGTTGGGGCTGGAGATCATCAAGCGTGAATACGTCGCGTTGGGAATGAAATCTAATTTTTCCCTGTTTGACGATCAGGACCAGATGGCGCTGCTGAAAGAGCTGACGGAACAGTGGCTGGAAAACGATAAAGTTCTGTTGCAACAGCTGATCTCGACGATCTCAAACTGGAAAAACGATCTGATCGATCCTGCCGGAGCGGCAGCAACCGCTCGCTCCGAACGCGACAAGCTGTTTGTGCATTGCTACTCGCTCTATCACGACCACCTGCGTGCCTGTAACGTGCTGGACTTCGACGATCTGATTTTGCTGCCCACGCTGTTGCTGAAGCAGAACGCTGAGGTGCGTGAACGCTGGCAGAACCGCTTACGCTACCTGCTGGTGGATGAATATCAGGACACCAACACCAGCCAGTATGAGCTGGTTAAGCTGCTGGTTGGCACCCGCGCGCGTTTTACCGTCGTAGGCGATGACGATCAGTCAATTTACTCCTGGCGTGGTGCGCGGCCGCAGAATCTGGTGTTGCTACAGCAGGATTTCCCCGCGCTTGACGTGATCAAGCTGGAACAAAACTACCGCTCGTCCGGGCGCATTCTGAAAGCCGCCAATATTCTCATCGCCAATAACCCGCACGTTTTTGAAAAGCGGCTGTTCTCGGAACTGGGTTACGGCGATGAACTCAAAGTGATTACCGCCAATAACGAAGATCACGAAGCGGAGCGGGTCGTTGGTGAACTGATTGCCCATCACTTTATTAAAAAGACCCAGTACGGCGACTATGCCATTTTGTATCGTGGTAACCATCAATCGCGTCTGTTTGAAAAGATGCTGATGCAGAACCGTATTCCGTATCGTATCTCCGGCGGCACGTCGTTTTTCTCCCGACCTGAAATCAAAGATTTACTGGCTTACCTACGCGTACTGACCAACCCAGAAGATGACAGCGCATTCTTACGTATTGTGAATACGCCCAAGCGTGAGATTGGCCCGGCGACGATGAAGAAGCTAGGTGAGTGGGCAGGGCAGCGCAATAAAGGCCTGTTCAGCGCGAGTTTTGATCTCGGGCTAAGCCAGTCTCTGACCGGTCGTGGGCTGGAATCCCTGCAACGATTTACTCAGTGGCTGGCGGAAATCGCCCGTCTGGCAGAGCGTGAACCGGTCGCCGCCGTGCGGGATCTGATTCATGGGCTGGACTACGAAAGCTGGCTGTATGAAACCTCGCCGAGCCCAAAGGCTGCAGAAATGCGGATGAAGAACGTCAATCAGCTATTTAGCTGGATGACGGAAATGCTGGAAGGGTCCGATCTGGATGAGCCTATGACGCTGACGCAGGTGGTGACGCGTTTCACGCTGCGGGACATGATGGAACGTGGAGAAAGTGAAGAGGAACTGGATCAGGTTCAGCTAATGACGCTGCATGCGTCCAAAGGCTTGGAATTCCCGTATGTCTTTCTAGTTGGGATGGAAGAAGGTCTGTTGCCGCACCAGAGCAGTATTGATGAAGATAACGTCGACGAAGAGCGTCGTTTGGCATACGTGGGAATTACGCGTGCTCAGCGTGAACTGTTCTTCACATTGTGCAAAGAACGTCGCCAGTATGGCGAGTTGGTGCGCCCCGAACCGAGTCGTTTCCTGCTTGAACTGCCGCAGGATGATGTGGTGTGGGAAACAGAAAGAAAAGTGGTTAGCGCACAAGAGCGTATGCAGAAAGGTCAGACGAACGTTGCCAATATTCGAGCGATGCTAGCGAAAGCAAAAGGGGAGTAAAGCGCGCTCCCCTATATGTTCGTTAAGCTGGGGTTTCTTCCAGCATCAGCGGCCAGTGTACGTAGCTTTGCCAGCGACTTTCCTGTTCCAGCATTTCTGCCCGTAACGGATGCTGAGCCAGCCAGCCAGCAGGCAGAATCAAACGTAACGCTTCGCTTTCTACGCGCAACCGTACGGCTGGCAGCGTGTCATCGCGGCGGCGGCTGGCAAAAATAATTGCCAGACGAAGCAGACGGCACAGGCGCTGTGCCTGACTGACCGGCAGCGCATTTTGCTGACTGAGCGGCATTAGATCGACAGGGTTAATCTGGTTTTGCAGGAGTGTGGCTAACAGTTTCTTCTGGGCGGGCGTAAAGCCGGGGAGATCGCTATGGCGAATCAAATAGGCTGCATGCTGGGGCGACTGGCGAAAATCGATGCTCAAACCGATTTCGTGTACCAGACAGGCGCTGCGCAGTAACTCGCGACATCTGCTATCTAACTGCCAGTCACGGGCAACCTGTTGTAGAAAGTTGTCCGCCAACGCACTGACGCGTTTCGCCTGTTCGGTATCCAGCAGATAACGGCGTTGCAGGGTTGCTAATGTACGGTGACGAATATCCTGGTCGACGGGCAGATGCAGCATGCCATAGACCAGTCCTTCACGCAGTGCGCCTCCGGCCAGCGTCATCGTTTTGATGTCGAGCTCCTGGAAGATCGCCAGCAGAATGGCTAATCCGCTGGGGAAAACCAGCGCGCGTTCCAGCGTCAGGCCTTCAATTTCCAATTCTTCCAGCTTATCGCATTGAATCGCATGCTCTTTAAGCTGTCTGAGCTTCGGCAGAGTAATGTATTCATCCATTCCCTGCGCGACCATAATTTCCTGTAGCGCCTGGACTGTGCCGGAAGCACCAACGCAGATTTGCCAGCCCTGTTCGCGCAGAGAGGCCGCGACAGGACGCAACATTTCACGCGCCGCCTGTTCAGCGCGTTCAAAGTTACCGGCTTCCAGATTGCGGTCACTGAAATAGCGATCCAGCCACGTTACGCATCCCATCGGGAGGCTGATCAACTGCGTTGTTTTTGCACCGATTCCCGTTGCCAGTTCGGTACTGCCACCGCCAATATCCACGACTAAACGCGCATCCGGGCCGCCTGTCGTATGTGCCACGCCTTGATAAATCAAGCGTGCTTCTTCTTCACCGCTGATAACCTGAATCGGCAAGCCCAGAATTTCCTGAGCCCGTTGCAGGAACTCGTCAGCGTTCGTTGCCAGTCGCAGGGTTGCGGTAGCGACGACGCGCACCTGATCCTGCGGAATGTCCTGCAACCGTTCGGAGAACAGTTGTAGACACTGCCAGCCACGCTGCATCGCTTCCTGCGAGAGCCGATTCTGTTTATCCAGCCCTGCCGCAAGGCGGACTTTACGCTTTATTTTCGCCAGCGTCTGAATGCTGCCTGCGGTTTCCCGGGTGACCAGCATATGGAAGCTGTTCGAGCCGAGATCGATGGCAGCGTAAAGTGAAGAAGAGCTCAGCATCGACGGTTAGTCCGCTCGTTTACGGTTATTACGGGGCGCTCCGCTGCGGCGTGGCGCATTGTGTCGGCGCGGGCCATTATTGGAACGCGGTGGACGTGTTAAACGCTTCGGCGCAGGTAAATCACTCATCAGCGCGTCGCTGTTGTATTTGCTGACCGGGATACCGTGACCGATATAGGTTTCGATAGCCGGGAGATTCAGCGCGTACTCTTCACAGGCCAGACTGATAGAGAATCCGCTTTGCCCCGCACGACCCGTACGGCCAATACGGTGAACGTAGTCTTCACAGTCATCCGGCAGATCGTAGTTAAAAACGTGGGTCACAGAAGGAATATGCAAGCCGCGTGCTGCAACGTCCGTTGCCACCAGAATATCCAGATTACCCTGGGTAAATTCTTCCAGAATACGCAGACGTTTTTTCTGTGCGACGTCGCCCGTCAGCAGCCCAACGCGATGGCCATCGGCAGCCAGATGGCCCCAGATGTCTTCACAGCGATGCTTGGTATTCGCGAAAATAATGCAGCGGTCCGGCCACTCTTCTTCCAGCAGTGTCTGGAGCAGGCGCATTTTTTCTTCGTTGGATGGATAAAACAGTTCTTCTTTAATGCGGTGGCCGGTTTTCTGTTCCGGTTCAACTTCCACGTACTCGGCGTTATTCATCTGTTCAAACGCGAGTTCACGCACCCGGTAGGAGAGCGTAGCGGAGAAGAGCATGTTCAGGCGCTGTGCCGCTGCGGGCATGCGGCGGAATAGCCAGCGAATGTCTTTGATGAAGCCGAGATCGTACATGCGATCGGCTTCGTCCAGCACGACGACTTGAATCGCGGCCAGATTGATGTGGTTCTGCTTGGCGTAATCGATCAGACGGCCAGTGGTGCCGATCAGAATATCAACGCCGCTTTCCAGCACTTTAAGCTGTTTGTCGTAGCCGTCGCCACCGTAGGCTAAACCTAATTTTAGCCCAGTTGCATGAGACAGCGCTTCTGCATCAGAGTGAATCTGGACAGCCAGTTCACGAGTTGGTGCCATAATTAAAGCACGTGGCTGATTCGTCTGACGCTCTGCGTTTGCAGGGTGTGAAAGCAGATAATGGAAAGTAGACGCGAGAAAAGCCAGCGTCTTGCCGGTACCGGTTTGCGCCTGACCCGCAACATCACGCCCTGACAGAGCCAATGGCAGAGCTAACGCCTGAATAGGCGTACAGTTATGAAACCCTTTACTTTCAAGAGCTTCAATAACCTGCGGGTGCAGGGCGAAGTCGGAAAACTTCTGTTCAGTTAAGTGTGTTTTGCTCATAGTGTGGTAGAATATCAGCTAACTATTGCTTTACGAAAGCGTATCCGGTGAAATAAAGTCAAGCCGTTGTTGGTTAATGCTACACCAACACGGTAGAAATAATCCTGCGGAGTAAAATATGAGCGATAAAATAATTCACCTGACTGATGACAGCTTCGGCACGAAAGTATTGCAAGCTGAGGGCGCTATCTTGGTTGATTTTTGGGCTGAGTGGTGTGGTCCTTGCAAAATGATCGCTCCTATTCTGGATGAAATTGCTGAAGAGTTTGAAGGTAAACTGACGGTTACCAAACTGAATATTGACGAAAATCCGGCTACTGCGCCGAAATATGGTATCCGTGGTATTCCTACTCTGCTGCTGTTTAAAAACGGCGAAGTCGCTGCGACGAAAGTCGGCGCACTGTCGAAAGGGCAACTGAAAGAGTTCCTGACGGCGAATCTGTAATTAGCTTGATACCCTAAAAAGGGTGTCGCCGGCGGGCGCAATTGGGCAATATGTAATTCTCATATTGACTGCTTGCCGCTCGTCGGGAAGCGTGTTAGATTCTTCATCACTGCATATCGTACTTGCCTATGTTTAAGCCCTTAGGCTTAAGCCTGAAAGTTAGAGTCTAAAGCATTATTCTGTGTCGAAATCGAAAAAATCGTTGTTTTACAAGGTAATTGTTCTACAAGACGATTGTTTTACAACACGTTTGTAATCCGATTTGGGCAGTCTGCTAGTTTTACAATAATTGGTTTTATGTGTCTTCGATCTCCTGCCGTTGATTTATGCGGATATCGTTTATGCGGATGTTGTTTTGCGCGGATTTAATGCGCTTCAGGTGTGAAACCAGACAGGAATCCGGTGGTTGAAGGCTGTTATAGAGGCACGGATGATCCTGCCATACCATTCACGTTATAGTTCGAGATTTACCCCGAGTTAAAGAACCCACCACTATGAATCTTACCGAATTAAAGAATACGCCAGTTTCTGAGTTAATTACTCTTGGCGAAAATATGGGACTGGAAAACCAGGCCCGCATGCGCAAACAGGATATTATCTTCGCTATTCTGAAACAGCATGCCAAAAGCGGCGAGGATATTTTCGGCGATGGTGTGCTGGAGATATTGCAGGATGGCTTCGGCTTTCTCCGCTCCGCAGACAGCTCCTACCTCGCAGGCCCCGATGATATCTACGTTTCTCCCAGCCAAATCCGCCGTTTTAACCTCCGCACTGGTGACACCATTTCTGGCAAGATTCGTCCGCCGAAAGAAGGTGAACGCTACTTTGCGCTGCTGAAAGTTAACGAAGTCAACTACGACAAACCCTGAAAACGCCCGCAACAAGATCCTGTTCGAAAACTTAACGCCGCTGCACGCAAACTCTCGTCTGCGTATGGAACGGGGTAACGGTTCGACAGAAGATCTGACGGCGCGTGTGCTGGATCTGGCTTCGCCGATCGGCCGTGGTCAACGTGGTCTGATCGTTGCACCGCCAAAAGCGGGTAAAACCATGCTGCTGCAGAACATCGCACAGAGCATCGCTTACAACCATCCTGACTGCGTGCTGATGGTGCTACTGATTGACGAACGTCCGGAAGAAGTTACCGAGATGCAACGTCTGGTGAAAGGTGAAGTGGTAGCGTCAACGTTTGACGAACCGGCTTCCCGTCACGTTCAGGTTGCCGAAATGGTGATCGAAAAAGCGAAGCGTCTGGTTGAGCATAAGAAAGACGTTATCATCCTGCTGGACTCAATTACTCGTCTGGCACGTGCCTACAACACCGTGGTTCCGGCTTCGGGCAAAGTGTTGACCGGTGGTGTGGATGCCAACGCCCTGCATCGTCCGAAGCGTTTCTTCGGTGCGGCGCGTAACGTTGAGGAAGGCGGTAGCCTGACCATCATCGCCACTGCGCTGGTTGATACCGGTTCTAAGATGGACGAAGTGATTTACGAAGAATTTAAAGGTACAGGTAATATGGAACTGCACCTGGCGCGTAAAATCGCAGAAAAACGCGTGTTCCCGGCGATTGACTACAATCGTTCCGGTACGCGTAAAGAAGAACTGCTTACCACCTCTGAAGAATTGCAGAAGATGTGGATCCTACGCAAGATCATCCACCCAATGGGTGAGATCGACGCGATGGAATTCCTCATCAACAAGTTGGCGATGACGAAAACCAACGATGAATTCTTCGATATGATGAAACGTTCATAAATCCGGGCGTTCATCCATTACGGATAACTCGGGGAACGCCACGCTGGGTCGTGGCGTTTTTTTATCCCCTGATTGATCGGATGTGAAGGGGCTTTCTACTAAGAAGTCTCGGTTATCACTCAATTTGTACTGGCGATCAGCGTGGGCGATAGGATATAAGGCGTAAACCGAGTCTATACTGAACAGCTACAGCGCAGCTGTTAACGGTGAACTTACTCACTATGAGTACCGAACTACTATTTATTTTCTTGTTTTCTCTGGGCTTTCTTTTTTTTGCTCGCAGCATTGCGGGTAAAATAGGGCTTGTCGATCGTCCTAACTACCGTAAACGCCATCGGGGTCTTATACCTCTGGTTGGTGGTATCTCCGTGTATGCGGGTATCTGCTTTACCTACTTCATTACCGATCAATATATTCCCAATTTTCGTCTTTACCTGCTGTGCGCGGGTGTGCTGGTGTTTATCGGCATGCTGGACGATCGTTTTGATATCAGTGTGAAAATTCGTGCCGTTGTGCAGGCGTTTGTTGCCGTGGTGATGATGTCTTTCGCTGGCTTGACGATACACAACCTGGGATTCATTTTCGGTCCGTGGCAGATGGGGCTGGGGCCGTTTGGCTATCTGGTCACGCTGTTTGCGGTTTGGGCAGCGATTAACGCGTTCAATATGGTGGACGGGATCGATGGGTTGCTCGGCGGGTTGTCCAGCGTCTCATTTGGGGCGATGGGCATTTTGCTGTACCTGAGCGGCCACACGAATCTGGCATTGTGGTGTTTCGCCATGATTGCGGCGACGCTGCCTTATATTCTGCTTAACCTCGGCATGTTTGGGCCACGCTACAAGGTTTTCATGGGCGATGCGGGTAGCACGATGATTGGCTTCACAGCCATCTGGCTCCTGATTCAAACAACGCAAGGCCCGCAGCATCCGATTAATCCGGTTACGGCACTGTGGATCATCGCTATCCCGCTGATCGATATGATCGCCATTATGTATCGGCGCTTGCGTAAAGGGATGAGCCCGTTCTCGCCTGACCGACAGCATATCCATCATTTAATGATGCGTGCTGGCTTCTCTTCCCGTCAGGCGTTTGTGCTGATTACGCTTGCTGCCGCCTTGTTGGCCGCGGTCGGTGTGTTGGGAGAATATTTCTTTTTCATACCAGAATGGTTAATGTTGGCATTATTCTTGCTTGCATTTCTACTGTATGGCTACTGCCTGAAACGAGCATGGCGGGTCGCCCGTTTTATCAAACGAATCAAACGCCGTATGCGGCATTCTGATGAGCAAAAGCAGTCATCCTGACCAAATAATTTTGGGGAAGTAATGAAATCAGAGAACTTGTCTACCGGGAATGCGTTGATTGATAACGAATTAGATATCCGTGGGTTATTTCGCCTGCTGTGGCGTGGAAAGGTATGGCCGATAGCAATCGGCCTGCTTTTTGCCGTTGTGGCACTAGGCTATTCCTATCTTGTTAAACAGGAGTGGAGCGCGACAGCGATTACCGACAAGCCGACGGTCAATATGCTGGGTGGGTATTATTCGCAGCAGCAATTCCTGCGTAACCTCGACGCCCGCTCTTTTTCCGCGCCTCAGCCAGAACAACCGTCTATTTCGGCCGATGCTTATGACGAGTTCATCATGCAATTAGCGGCTTACGATACCCGCCGCGATTTCTGGTTGCAGACTGACTATTATAAGCAGCGTCTGGAAGGCGATGAAAAAGCCGATGCGGCTTTGCTAGATGAATTGGTTAACAACATTCAGTTTACGCCGCGCGACGACGGGAAAAAGACCAATGATTCCGTGAAGCTGGTGGCAGAAACCTCTAAAGATTCCAACACGTTGCTTCGTCAGTATGTGGCTTTTGCCAGCCAGCGTGCAGCAAGTCACCTGAATGAAGAGATTAAGGGTGCCTGGGCGGCCAGAACCATTTTCATGAAGTCGCAGATCAAGCGTCAGGAAGCGGTAGCAAAAGCGATTTACGATCGCGAAGTCCGCAGCGTTGAACTGGCGCTGAAAATCGCCCAGCAGCAAGGTATTAGCCGCAGTCAGACTGATACGCCCGCAGACGAAATCCCCGCATCGGAAATGTTCCTGCTTGGCAGGCCGATGCTTCAAGCCCGACTGGAAACATTGCAGACCAGCGGCCCGCACTATGAACTGGATTACGATCAAAATCGCGCGATGTTAGCGACGCTGAATGTTGGCCCAACGCTTGAGGCCAGTTTCCAGACGTATCGTTATTTACGTACCCCGGAAGAGCCGGTGAAGCGTGACAGCCCACGCCGGGCATTCCTGATGGTGATGTGGGGTGCGATTGGTGCGCTCGTCGGCGCGGGTGTTGCCTTGGCTCGCCGTCCGCGCTAACCAGCTTGCTGATTCGCGTCTGATGCTCAGCGAGCGTCTGCGTCTAACCTGATTAAAGAGATTCAATGTGAAAGTATTGACTGTTTTCGGCACCCGGCCGGAAGCCATAAAAATGGCACCGCTGGTTCATGCCCTGGCTCAGGATGGAGCCTTTGAATCGAGAATTTGCGTAACAGCCCAGCACCGGGAGATGCTGGATCAGGTGCTGCGTTTGTTCGATATTACGCCGGATTACGATCTGGATATTATGCGGCCGGGACAGGGACTCAGTGAGATATCCTGCCGGATTTTATCAGGACTTGAACCCGTTATGGCGGAGTTCAAACCGGATTTGGTGTTGGTACACGGCGATACCACCACGACGTTGGCAACCAGTCTGGCTGCTTTTTATCAGCGTATCCCCGTCGGCCATGTAGAAGCGGGATTGCGTACTGGTAATCTGTACTCGCCCTGGCCGGAAGAGGCTAACCGCAAACTGACCGGGCATTTGGCGATGTACCATTTCGCCCCGACGGAAAATTCTCGCCAAAATTTACTGCGTGAACACCTGTCTGACCGACATATTTTTGTGACGGGTAATACGGTGATTGATGCGCTGTTCTGGGTGCGCGATCGTATTCTCGGGGACGCCGTGCTACGTCGCAGCCTCGACGAGAAATATGCTTTTTTAGACGATAACAAGAAGCTGATTCTGGTTACCGGACACCGCCGTGAGAGTTTTGGCGGCGGTTTTGAGCGCATTTGCAGCGCGCTGGCGGATATCGCCCGTCGACACCCTGAAGTACAAATTGTGTATCCGGTTCACCTGAACCCTAATGTCAGCGAGCCCGTGAATCGTATCCTGAGCGGCATTGATAATGTGATGCTGATTGCGCCGCAGGACTATCTGCCTTTCGTGTATTTGATGAATCGTTCTTACATGATTTTGACCGACTCAGGCGGTATTCAGGAGGAAGCGCCGTCGTTAGGCAAGCCTGTATTGGTGATGCGTGATACGACAGAACGGCCGGAGGCGGTGGAAGCCGGTACGGTCAAACTGGTAGGAACAGAAGTAACCAGCCTTGTTGAGGCGGTATCTATGCTGTTGACGGATGAAGAGGCGTACCAGGCAATGAGCCGTGCCCACAACCCTTATGGTGATGGACAAGCCTGTCAACGCATCGTTGATGCTTTAAAAAATCGCCAGGAGCGATTTTAAACGCCGTCCCGCGGCGACCCGATTTACAGAATGCAAACGGTGATAATGGAATAGAAGAGTAAAGCGTTTGCGCCAGGGACAAAAACGTCAGGAACGTTTTTGAACGTCGCTAGCGACGGCCCTGAAAGGGTGAATCTCAGGATGAGATTCATATCTGCGCAAGCCGAGCGTACAGGGATGTATTCACAGCGTCTTTACGATCTATCCATTATCATCGCTCAATGCATCTCTCAGTATCCGAGAAATAATTATGGTGACACTATGAGCTTTACTACCATTTCCGTAATCGGTTTAGGCTACATCGGTTTACCCACTGCTGCGGCGTTTGCGTCGCGCCAGAAAAAAGTCATCGGTATCGATGTGAACAAACTGGCGGTCGAAACCATCAATCGCGGCGAAATCCATATCGTCGAGCCCGATCTGGATGCGTTGGTCAAAGTGGCAGTGGAAAATGGTTACCTCCAGGCGCTGACAAAGCCTGTGCCAGCCGACGCTTTCCTGATTGCCGTTCCTACCCCCTTCAAAGGCGATCACGAACCCGACCTGGCCTACGTTCAGGCGGCTGCGGCGTCTATCGCGCCTGTTCTGAAGAAAGGCGATCTGGTGATTCTGGAATCGACATCCCCCGTGGGTGCAACCGAGCAAATGGCCGAGTGGCTGGCCGATGCACGAGCGGATTTGACGTTTCCGCAGCAGGTTGGGGAAACGGCGGATATCAATATAGCCTATTGTCCTGAACGCGTGCTGCCAGGGCAGGTCGTGGTCGAACTGATTAAAAACGATCGCGTCATTGGCGGCATGACCCCGGTGTGCTCTGCACGCGCCAGTGAATTATACAAAATCTTCCTCGAAGGTGAGTGTGTGGTTACTAACTCCCGCACCGCCGAAATGTGCAAGCTGACTGAAAACAGCTTCCGCGACGTCAATATTGCTTTCGCCAATGAGCTCTCGCTGATTTGTGCCGAACAAAACATTAACGTATGGGAACTTATCCGATTGGCAAACCGCCATCCTCGCGTCAATATCCTGCAACCCGGCCCTGGCGTCGGTGGGCACTGTATTGCGGTCGACCCCTGGTTTATCGTGGCACAGAACCCGCAGCAGGCCCGGTTGATCCATACCGCCAGACTGGTGAACGATGGCAAACCGCTTTGGGTGGTGGATCGCGTAAAAGCGGCAGTGGCGGATTATCTGGCGCAAACGGATAAACGCGCCAGCGAAGTCACGGTGGCCTGCTTTGGGCTGGCGTTCAAGCCCGATATTGACGATTTGCGTGAAAGCCCAGCGGTAGGGATTACGTCCATGATCGCACAGTGGAATACCGGCGTGACGTTAGCCGTTGAACCGAATGTCAAACACCTGCCGTCCGTGTTGGCCGGACAGGTAAAACTGGTCGATACCAGCAGTGCATTAAAAGAGGCCGATGTGCTGGTAATGCTGGTCGACCACCGTCAGTTTAAAGCGATTAACCCAGAAGATGTGAAACAACAGTGGGTTATTGATACCAAAGGAGTATGGCGTTGAAACGTATTTTAATTACCGGTGGTGCAGGATTTATTGGTTCGGCGTTGGTCAGATATATTCTGACGGAAACGCAGGACAGCGTCGTCGTTGTCGATAAGCTGACCTATGCAGGGAACCTGTCTTCGCTCGCTCCCGTTGCTGATAGCTCACGCTTCGCGTTCGAGCAGGTTGATATCTGCGATCGTGCCGAGCTGGATCGTGTCTTTACGGCTTACCAGCCTGCGTTGGTGATGCATCTGGCGGCAGAAAGCCACGTCGATCGCTCTATCGATGGCCCAGCGGCATTTATCGAAACCAATATTGTCGGCACCTATACGATGCTGGAAGCGGCACGTCACTACTGGCAAAATCTGGCTGATGCGGACAAGCGTGCGTTCCGTTTTCACCATATCTCTACCGATGAAGTGTTTGGTGACCTGCACGGGACGGAGGATCTGTTTACAGAAACCACGCCTTATGCGCCAAGCAGCCCTTATTCCGCATCGAAAGCCTCCAGCGACCATCTTGTTCGCGCCTGGCTGCGCACCTACGGGTTCCCAACCGTTATCACCAACTGCTCGAACAACTACGGTCCTTACCATTTCCCAGAGAAGCTGATTCCGCTGGTGATCCTGAATGCGGTCGCGGGCAAACCGTTACCAGTTTACGGTGACGGCGCGCAAATCCGTGACTGGCTGTTTGTCGAAGACCACGCTCGCGCACTGTACAAAGTGGTGACGGAAGGCGAAATCGGCGAAACGTACAACATCGGTGGTCACAACGAGCGCAAAAACATTGAAGTCGTGCAGACCATTTGTGCGCTGCTGGAAGAGCTGGCGCCGAATAAGCCCGCTGGCGTAGCGCATTACCGCGATCTCATCACCTATGTGAAAGACCGCCCAGGCCACGATATGCGTTACGCGATCGATGCCGGGAAAATTGAACGTGAGCTGGGCTGGCGTCCAGAAGAAACGTTTGAGACGGGCATGAGAAAAACCGTCAGCTGGTATCTGAATAACGAAAAATGGTGGCGCAGCGTGCAGGATGGTTCTTATACCGGTGAACGTTTAGGGCTGAACGACTAAGCTCGTGCCAGACGTTGAAAAACTAGAAGTTGAAAAACCGAAAGTTGGAAAACCAGATGGTGGAAAAGAAAGGAGCGACACGATGACCCATCCGATATCAATTGGAAAGGGAGAGATTCGCGCCACGGTCGAACCGCTGGGCTGGGAGAGCGAATTCTTCCAGATTGACAGCGGTAAGCTGAATTTTTCGCCATCTGCGCCTGCGTTGACGCTCGATGCGCTGAACGCATTTACGCTGACACAGGCTAAAATTTCAGCGGACAATCTGGTGCTGGCAGATGCGCTTGCCGATCTTGGGTTTCGATTGGTGGAAGGCGAGGTCGATCTCAGTTTGCCGCTGCAACGGACTACGGTTGTTACGCCGCTACCGCGCTGGCGTGAAGCCACACCCGACGATATCCCTGCACTGAGGGACGCAGCGTCACGTGTTTTTGCGCTGAGCCGTTTTCGTTCTCCGTGGTATCAACCGGAGGATAGCGGACGTTTCTATGCGCAGTGGATTGAGAATGCCGTGCGCGGTACGTTCGACCACTGCTGTTTGCTGGTGGAAGATGCCGCTGGCAACCCACAGGGATGGGTCACGCTACGCAGAGTGAATGACGTGGATGCCCGTATCGGCCTACTGGGCGTGTGGCCGGGCGTTATGGTACGGGGCATAGGTTCACAGCTGATGGCGCTGGCGGAAGCGTGGTGCCGACAACAAGAGTTGATATGTCTTCGGGTCGCGACACAGGTTAGCAATGTGGCGGCGCTTCGTCTTTATCTTCGCCGTGGTGCCACGATTGAGAGCACGGCGTATTGGTTATACAGGTGATCACATGATTCCATTTAATGCGCCACCAGTTGTTGGTACAGAACTCGATTATATGCAGGCTGCCATGAGCAGCGGTAAATTGTGCGGTGATGGTGGGTTTACCCGTCGCTGTCAGCAGTGGCTGGAACATTATTCCGGTAGCAAAAAAGTCCTGCTCACGCCTTCCTGCACCGCGTCGCTTGAGATGGCCGCTATTCTGCTGGACGTTAAGCCTGGTGATGAAGTGATCATGCCGAGCTATACCTTCGTGTCTACCGCCAATGCCTTTGTACTGCGCGGTGCGAAGATCGTGTTTGTCGATATCCGCCCGGATACCATGAACATTGACGAAACGAAGATCGAAGCGGCCATTACGGAAAAGACGCGCATTATCGTGCCGGTTCACTACGCAGGTGTAGCCTGCGAGATGGACACGATTATGGCACTGGCGAAGAAATATGATTTATATGTCGTGGAAGATGCCGCGCAGGGCGTGATGTCGAGCTACAAAGGCCGTGTTCTGGGCTCTATCGGCCACATCGGCTGCTTCAGCTTTCACGAAACCAAGAACTACACCTCGGGCGGCGAAGGCGGAGCCACGCTGATTAATGACGCAAGGCTGGTGGAGCGTGCGGAAATCATTCGTGAAAAAGGCACCAACCGCAGCCAGTTCTTCCGTGGGCAGGTGGACAAATACACCTGGCGGGATATCGGTTCAAGCTACCTGATGGCGGATATTCAGGCTGCCTACCTCTGGGCACAGCTGGAATCGGCGCGGCCGATCAACGAGCGTCGCCTGAAACTGTGGCAGAACTACTACGCGGCATTCAAATCGCTGGCCGATGCCGGGCGAATTACCCTGCCGACCGTGCCTGCCAATGGGATTCACAACGCGCACATGTTTTATATCAAACTGCGCGATCAGGACGACCGCAGTGCGTTTATCAATTACATGAAAGAAGCCGAAATCATGACGGTCTTTCATTATATCCCGCTGCACAGTTGCCCGGCCGGTCTGAACTTCGGCTGTTTCTCCGGTGAAGACCGCTACACCACGCAGGAAAGCGAGCGGCTGGTGCGTTTACCGCTGTTCTACAACCTGTCAGACGTTAATCAGCGGACGGTGATCAATACCATTCTGAGCTTCTTCTCCTGATATGTCGTTGGCGAAAGCATCGATATGGACGGCAGGCTCCACGCTGATAAAAATCGGCGCGGGGCTGGTTGTCGTCAAACTGCTGGCGGTCGCTTTTGGCCCTAGCGGTGTGGGAATGGCAGGGAATTTCCGTCAGCTTATTACGGTTCTAGGCGTGTTAGCTGGTGCGGGGATCTTCAACGGCGTCACCAAATACGTGGCGGAATACCAGCAACAGCCGGAACAGCTCAGGCCGCTGCTCGGTACGTCAGTCACGCTGGTGCTGGGGTTCTCCACGCTGCTGGCGATTCTCTTTCTTTCCGCTGCAACGCCTATCGCCAATCTGCTGTTTGGGCATGATGACTATCGCGATGTGGTGCGTGCGCTGGCGTTTATCCAAATGGGTATCGCCTATGCCAACCTGTTTCTGGCGATTCTCAAGGGCTATCGGGATGCGATAGGCAACGCGCTGGCTGTGATCGGCGGCAGCTTGATCGGGCTAGCGGCCTTTTGGCTCTGCCTGCAACTGGGCGGTTATGTTGGCGCACTGGCAGGGCTGGCGCTGGTGCCCGCGCTGCTGGTGATTCCAGCAGGCATCATGCTATATCGGCGCACTCCGCTGTCGCTGACATCGCTGAAACCCGCGTGGGATCGCGCGATCGCTGGGCAGTTGGGCAAATTTACGCTGATGGCGTTGATGACCGCGGTGACGCTGCCCGTTGCGTACATCATGATGCGTAACCTGCTGGCGGCACATTATAGCTGGGATGAAGTGGGTATTTGGCAGGGCGTCAGCAGTATTTCCGATGCTTACCTGCAATTCATTACGGCCTCTTTTACCGTGTATTTGTTGCCAACACTCTCGCGTCTGACGGATAAAGCCGCATTGTCGCAGGAGATTGTCCGCTCGCTGAAGTTTGTGCTGCCCGTTGTGGCAGGCGTCAGCTTTTGCGTGTGGCTGCTGCGAGATTTTGCCATCTGGCTGCTGTTCTCCAGCGAGTTCACGGCAATGCGAGATCTCTTCGTTTGGCAATTGGTAGGCGATGTAATGAAAGTGGGCGCTTACGTCTTTGGCTATCTGGTCATTGCGAAAGCGGCGTTGCGCTTTTATCTGCTCACGGAAGTGAGCCAGTTTCTCCTGCTGACCGGGTTTTCCCACTGGCTGATTCCGCTTTATGGCGCACAAGGTGCGGCGCAGGCCTATATGGCAACCTACCTGGTCTATTTTTTGCTTTGTTGTTGCGTATTCATTATTTACCGTAGGCGAGCATGACGACACTGATTCATGTATTGGGATCTGACATCCCGCATCATAACCAGACCGTTTTACGTTTTTTTAACGACGTACTGGCGACGGAACTCCCCGAACAGCAGATTCGGCATTTTATCGTGGCTTCTCGCGACGGCATTTCATCGGCTGATTTTCCCGCGCTGCGTATCGAAACCTGCGTGGATAAGAAAACGCTGGCTGAGGCAGTCATTGCCAGAGCCAAAGCGAACCGCAAGATGCGCTTTTTCCTGCATGGGCAGTTTAATCCCACGCTGTGGCTGGCGTTGCTGAGCGGAAAAATCAAATCCGAGCAAGTTTACTGGCACGTCTGGGGCGCGGATTTGTATGAAGAGGCGAGCAGCCTGAAATATCGCCTGTTTTATCTGCTGCGGCGTATGGCGCAAAAGCGTGTCGGACACGTGTTTGCTACGCGTGGCGATCTGGCGTGGTATCAGCAGCGTTCACCTCGCGTGCCGACGTCATTGCTGTACTTCCCAACGCGAATGAATCCGGCGCTAACGGACATGCTGGTGGATAAACCGCTGGCAGGGCCGATGACGATTCTGGTCGGCAATTCTGGCGATCGCACAAATCGCCATCAGGAAGCGCTGCGGGCGATTCACAAGCAGTTCGGAAAAAATGTGCGGGTGATTGTGCCAATGGGCTACCCCGCGAATAACGACTCCTACATCGCGCAGGTGGAAAAGGACGGTTTGGCGCTGTTTGGCGTGAAAAATTTCCAATTGCTAAAAGACCAACTGGCATTTGATGATTATCTCAACATGCTGCGCACCTGCGATTTGGGCTATTTTATTTTCGATCGCCAGCAGGGAATCGGGACGTTATGTCTGCTGATTCAGTTTGGCGTGCCGTTCGTGATCAGCCGACAAAACCCGTTCTGGCAGGATCTGACGGAACAAGGGCTGCCCGTGCTGTTTTACGGTGACGAGCTGGATGAAGCGCTGGTGCGTGAAGCGCAGCGCCAACTGGCATCAGTCGATAAGCACCAGATTGCGTTCTTTAATCCCAATTATCTGCAAGGCTGGCGCGATGCGCTGGCGTTGGCGACGGGAGAACCAACATGACGCTGGGGCAATTTGGTGGGCTGTTTGTCGTCTACCTGATTTCAGTCATCTTTATCCTGAGCCTGACCTGGATGGAGTTTCGGCGGGTGCGTTTTAATTTTAACGTGCTGTTTTCCCTGCTCTATTTACTGACGTTCTATTTTGGTTTTCCGTTTACCTGTGTGCTGGTATTCCGGTTTGGCGTCGAAGTGGTTCCCGTACAGTTTCTGCTTCAGGCGATGCTGTCTGCGACGGCGTTCTATGCGATCTATTACGTCAGCTATAAGACGCGGTTACGCCAGAAAACCTCCGCGCCACGTGCGCCACTCCTGACGGTGAACCGGGTTGAAGCCAATCTGACCTGGCTGCTGCTGGCGTTGATTGCGGTCGCCACCGTCGGTATTTTCTTCCTCAACAATGGTTTCTTGTTGTTTAAGCTGCGTTCTTACAGCCAGATATTCTCCAGCGATGTATCCGGTGTGGCGTTGAAACGCTTTTTCTACTTCTTCATTCCGGCGATGCTGGTGGTGTATTTCCTGCGCCAGACGCAGCGTGCGTGGATAATGTTTCTCATCGGAACGGTCGCGTTTGGGATGCTGACGTATGTGATTGTTGGCGGAACGCGCGCGAATGTGATTATCGCCTTCGCCCTATTTCTGTTTATTGGCATTGTGCGTGGCTGGATTACGCTCTGGATGCTGGTTGCGGCTGGCGCGTTCGGGATTGTCGGGATGTTCTGGCTGGCGCTGAAACGCTATGGGCTGGACGTCAGCGGTGATTACGCCTTTTATACCTTCCTCTATTTAACCCGTGACACCTTCTCGCCTTGGGAAAATCTGGCACTGCTGTGGCAGAACTACGACAAGATTGATTTTCAGGGACTGGCGCCGATTGCCCGTGATTTCTACGTCTTTATTCCCTCCTGGCTATGGCCGGACCGTCCGAATCTGGTGTTAAACAGTGCGAACTATTTCACCTGGGAAGTATTGAATAACCGCTCTGGGCTGGCGATCTCCCCCACGCTGTTGGGCTCGCTGGTGGTGATGGGCGGGGTGCTGTTTATCCCGCTCGGCGCGATTGCGGTAGGGCTGGTTATCAAGTGGTTCGACTGGGTGTACGAGTTAGGTAAGAACGACAGCAATCGCTATAAGGCCGCTATTTTACAGGCGTTCTGCTTCGGGGCGGTGTTCAATATTATTGTGCTGACGCGTGAAGGCGTCGATTCTTTTGTTTCACGTGTGGTGTTTTTCTGTCTGGTATTTGGTCTGTGTCTGCTGGTTGCCAAGCTGCTCTATTGGCTGCTGGAAAGCGCCGGACTCATCCGGCAGCGTCTGATGCGTATGCGAGCCACGCCGATCGCGCCGACATCCAACACCGTGGATCCTGTAATAAAGGAGCAGGTATGACAGCGTTAAAAACCACAGAGACTATTCCTCTGTATACCATTCGTGGTTTGCCCATTCACGGCTTTCGCAATATGGCGCAGTTTGTTGATTACCTGTTTGCAGGCGAGCGGGTTGAAACGGGCACGCTCGTCGCGATTAATGCCGAGAAAGTGCTAACGGCGGAAAAAGACGTGGCGCTGCGCACGTTGCTCGATCGCGCAGAGTACAAGTATGCGGACGGCATCAGTATCGTGCGCTCCATTCGTCGCAAGTACCCGCAGGCTGACGTCACCCGAATTGCAGGCGCAGACCTGTGGGAAGCGCTAATGGAGCGAGCGGGCAAAGAAGGAACGCCGGTTTTTCTGGTGGGCGGCAAACCTGATGTGTTGGCACAAACGGAAGCGAAGCTGCGTGCGCAGTGGAACGTGAATATTGTCGGCAGTCAGGATGGCTATTTTGCGCCAGAGCAGCGCGATGCCCTATTCGAACGTATCCGCGCTAGCGGTGCACAGATTGTTACCGTCGCGATGGGGTCGCCACGACAGGAAATACTGATGCGCGACTGTCGTCACCACTATCCCGATGCGCTGTATATGGGCGTGGGGGGAACCTATGATGTCTTTACCGGACATGTGAAGCGCGCCCCGCTCGTGTGGCAAAACTTAGGGCTGGAATGGCTGTATCGTTTGCTGTCCCAGCCGAGCCGTATTTTTCGGCAGTTTAAGCTGTTGAAATATGTCGCCTATCACTATAGCGGTCGTCTGTAGTTTTATTGCATTGGCGCGTTAAACGCGCCAACCTTTCCCCGCAGTATATAAATCCGATTTCTTATTCCTATTCGATTTTAATTGTCTGTTTGCCAGCCAATCAGAAATACAGAATTCTATCTTTGGCGTATTCGTCATCCCTGATGTGTTATTCAAACCCACATTACGGTATTTTCATGCCGCTAATTTGGGGCAGGGGTACGTTCTTTCTCATCGGTAGTCGGCAGTATTTCTGAAATAAGAACAATAATCGGCAGCAGCCGGGATAAACACAACATAAAGACAGAGGATATATGGCAGAAGATGTAAAGCAGGAAAAACTCCATCGAGGGCTAGAAGCCCGGCATATTGAGCTGATTGCGCTGGGTGGCACGATCGGCGTCGGGCTGTTTATGGGCGCGGCTAGTGCGCTGAAGTGGGCGGGGCCGTCAGTATTGCTGGCTTATATTGTCGCTGGGATCTTCGTTTTTTTCATCATGCGCTCAATGGGCGAAATGCTGTTTCTGGAGCCGGTTGCGGGATCGTTTGCCGTCTACGCGCATAAATACATGAGTCCCTTTTTCGGGTATCTCACCGCATGGGGCTACTGGTTTATGTGGATGGCGGTCGGGATTTCGGAAATTACCGCCATTGGTGTGTATGTCCAGTATTGGTTCCCCGATTTGCCGCAATGGTTACCGGCTATTGCCGCGGTTGCGCTGGTTGCGGGGGCAAACCTTGCGGCAGTGAGGCTGTATGGCGAAATCGAATTCTGGTTCGCGATGATAAAAATCACCACTATCGTCGTGATGATTGTCGTCGGTGTCGGCATTATCTTCTTCGGCTTTGGTAACCACGGTCAGGCGACCGGATTCAGCAACCTGACCGAACACGGCGGTTTCCTCGCGGGAGGCTGGAAAGGTCTGCTGTTCGCACTCTGTCTGGTCGTGGCGTCTTATCAGGGCGTGGAACTGGTCGGCATTACGGCGGGCGAGGCGAAAAATCCGCAGGTGACGCTGAAGCGCGCGATCAACAACATTCTGTGGCGCATCCTGATTTTCTATGTGGGCGCGATCTTCGTTATCGTCACGATTTTCCCCTGGAATGAAATCGGCACGTCCGGTAGTCCGTTTGTGATGACATTTGCGAAAATTGGTATCACCGCGGCGGCAGGAATCATCAACTTTGTGGTGCTGACGGCTGCGTTGTCTGGCTGCAACAGCGGCATGTATAGCTGTGGACGTATGCTGTATTCGCTGGCCAACAACCGTCAGCTCCCTGCCTGGTTAGGTAAAGTGACAGCCAGCGGCGTACCCGCTGCAGGCGTCATGATTTCTATTCTTTGCCTGATGGCTGGGTCGGTGTTGAATTACATCATCCCTAACCCAGAAAAAGTGTTTGTGTATGTCTATAGCGCCAGCGTGCTGCCGGGTATGGTGCCGTGGTTTGTGGTGTTGATTAGCCAACTGCGTTTTCGTGAACAGCATCGCGCAGCGCTGGCCACACACCCGTTTAAATCGATATTGTTCCCGTGGGTAAACTACCTGACGATGGCATTTTTGCTGTGTGTGCTGGTGGGCATGTACATCAATATCGATACGCGGATGTCTTTACTGGTCGGTATCGCCTTTTTAGCCGTGGTCAGCCTGTGTTATTTCGCGCTGGGACTGGGCAAAAAAACGTCGCTGACAGGGAGTAAGTCGTAGTATTTGGGGGCGGGAAGGGCGGAACTGTGTGTTATTTAGCTTGGAATGAGCAAATCCTAATCAAACGCATCATTTCGATAAAAAAGCACTAGACAGCCAGTCGCTAAGCCCGTAATATCCCGCCCCGCAACGGCGCTAAGCGCCCGTAGCTCAGCTGGATAGAGCGCTGCCCTCCGGAGGCAGAGGTCTCAGGTTCGAATCCTGTCGGGCGCACCATTATATTTTTATGAAGTATGTTGTGTGCAAGAGCTGCGGTGGTACACTTTTTTTCGTAAAGAAAGTATCCCGTAAAAAGGAAGTACCGCGTAATAAGTAGTTGATGTAAAGTGTGGTGATGGTGGCTATAGCTCAGTTGGTAGAGCCCTGGATTGTGATTCCAGTTGTCGTGGGTTCGAGTCCCATTAGCCACCCCAGATTTTGCAGCTAGAGTAGTTGATTGACGGTTTGTGAGTTATGCGAAGGTGGCGGAATTGGTAGACGCGCTAGCTTCAGGTGTTAGTGTTCTTACGGACGTGAGGGTTCAAGTCCCTCTCTTCGCACCACACAAACGAGAACATCAGTGATGTTCAAAAAAGCAGTACATTCGGCGAGTAGCGCAGCTTGGTAGCGCAACTGGTTTGGGACCAGTGGGTCGGAGGTTCGAATCCTCTCTCGCCGACCAATTACAAAAAAAAGCACATCGAAAGATGTGCTTTTTTTTCGCCTGTACTTTGTCTTCCCTTGTGAAAGCCTTGTCGGATTCATCAACCCGACAAGACGTTGTTGTTCCCTGCGGTATCGTGCGTTACGGCGCGTAATGCACTGGCGCTAGCGCGCTGCTATCGATACTTTTTCGCATTGATTTCAGTGCGGTATCAAAAGGGCACAGCGTGCCTTTTTCTGTCTGCTGGCAGCCCTGAGAAGTCAATTCCTCTTTCAGTAACGGCTGCCGATCGTCAAGCGGCGTCAGTGAACGAATCTGATCCAGCGACTGCGTCTGGAAATAGATACGCAAGAAACGCTGCTGAGTGGTGGTATCTCGCCAGCGTTCGAATACCAGACTACCTGCGGGCGGAATGTTATCGGCGGTATCGCCGGGTAGCTGCCAATGAAACTGCAATAGCGTGCGCAGATAGGCGATGTTGGTGTCGTGAGCGACATACAGCAAGTAAGGGGTGGCTGGTGGCTCGCCTTGTGACGTGTCCTGCTCTTCTGAAGTCCCCTGTGCCAGAGCCTGTGCGATTTGCTGCATGAATAGCGAACCGCCGCGCTGTGCAATATAAGGAACATCATTGGTGAAGTCGTATTTAGCGATCATCGGCGCCATCAACGGGGTGAGATCTTGTGTGTTGCTGACGTGACCAAAAACGACCTGTGTCTGCGGCAGATTCTCGCTGTATTCCAGCAGGAAAACCTCACTCATATTCGCCAACGTATTCAGGCCGCTGATAGAAATTGAACCGTCTTTATCCTGTTTTATCGCCCACGGCTTATCGAATACCGGACACGGTTTATCCGCTTCGCATACGACCTGCTTCAACAGCTCGATACTGGGCTTAAGACGCTCATAGGCGATATTCAAATCACCTCCTATGGCTTCCAGCACCGCAGCCTTTGCCCGTTCGGGGTCAAGCGTGCCAATGCCCATTTTATCCCCGTGGAACAGCGGATCCTGCTTTTCATCCTCAACGGCATGTGTTGCAACGCCGCAGCCCGGAAACATGCCATCCATATAGGCTTGTGCCGTTGCGCGGGTGCGTTGTAGCGGACTCGCGAGCACATAAATCTGCTGTTCCGTCGGGCAGCCTGACGCGAACAGATGCTGTTGACGGTAATAGTCACCCTCGTAGCGGCCTTTTAATACGGTGGCGGCATAGCCATGTCCGGTTAATTCACCTTCCCGCGTGACCCACTGAGGCCATTGCCGCGCCGTGCCGGACTCCAACGCCGTCGTGTTGGATTCTGTTGGAGGACGTACGCCATGACGGCTGACTTCAACGACCTTTTCCAACTGGTAGCGATCCTGCGCCTGAGCCTGAGTAGAGAATGCGGAAATAATGATCATGGTAATCAATAAGCTACGGGGAGTACGTAATGTCGTGTGGGAAAGCATGATAATCCTTTGGCTGCGCTCATACGGATAAGGAGTTTCATTGTAGGAAGAGGAAAGTGACAAATGGGTTTTTCAGCAGAAGGGAGAGTGTTAGCGAACATTTCTACATGCATAGTTTGCAATCAAACTTTTTGATCTAAGATAGATCCCAAAGGTATAAAGCGCATAATTTCCGCATGTTATATTTTTAAAAATTAAAAAGACGACATAAATCCCGCCTGATAAATCCAACACTAACGAGTTAACTATGGCATCACATCTTATTGATTTTCTTCTTATAGGGAATAATTTTGGCACGCCTGAAATGCGCGGCGTCTGGTCCGAGCATAACCGCCTGACTAAACAGGTCGAAGTCGAAGTTGCCCTGGCGCTTGCCGAGGGTGAACTGGGTGTCATTCCGCTGGATGCGGCAAAAACCATTGCAGAAAACGCTGACGCAAGTGCGCTTAACGTTGAAGAGATTGCAAAAGATGCTGCGCGCATGAAGCACTCTCTGATGCCGACGATTGCCGCGATTCAGAAACAGTGTGGTGCCGCAGGTGAATTTATTCACTATGGTGTGACCACGCAGGACATCGTTGATACCGCGACAGTGTTACAGCTGAAACAATCTTTTGATATTGTCGTTAGAGATACACAACTGCTGGCCGTTGAGTTGAAACGTCTGGCAAAGAAACACCAGCATACGCTGATGGCCGGTCGTACCCACGGTATGCAGGCGTTGCCCACCACGTTTGGCTTCAAATTAGCCGTCTGGTTGGATGAATTTATCCGTCACCTCGAACGCCTGAGTGAAATCAAAGAACGTGTGTTGGTTGGCAACATCAACGGTGCTATCTGCACCTATGCCTCTTTTGGCGAGAAAGGGCCGGAAATCGAGCGTCTGACGCTGGATAAACTGGGGCTGAATACGCCGAATATCGGCTGGCAGTCTGCCCGCGATCGCTTCTCCGAATATGCTTCTGCTACGGTTCTGATCAGCGGTACGCTGGGCAAAATCGGTAATGAGCTGTACAACCTGATGCGCACCGAGATTAACGAAATCGAAGAGCCGTTCTCCGAAGGGAAAATCGGTTCTACCACGATGCCGCATAAACGCAATCCAGCTGCGCTGGAAGGGCTGGCGAGCCTGACGGCTCCGCTGTTTAAGAGCGCTGCACTGATTCATGAATCGATGAAAGTTGAGCATGAGCGTGATGCGATGAGCTGGCGTGCGGAGTGGATTGCACTGCCGGAGATCAATATCTATCTGTCCGCTCAGCTTCAGAATGCGCTTGGCATCCTGCGTGGCATGTCCGTCAACGAGAAGCAGATGCTGGCGAACCTCGATCTGCAAAATGGCCTGCTGCTGTCTGAGAAAGTGATGTTCGAGATTGGCAAACGTCTCGGCAAGCAGACTGCTCACCATCTGGTTTACGAGTGCTCGATGCAGGCATTTGAGCAGAATCAGTCCTTTAAATCGGTACTGCTGGCCCATCCGGTGCTTTCTGAACAGGTGACCGCCGCCGATCTGGACGAGTGGCTGAATCCGGCTAACTACGTTGGCAGTGCGCCGCAGAAGGTTGATGACGTGATTCGCTATGCGGATAACTCCGGCCTGCTGCCAGCATAAGGTGACATCATGAGTATCGTATTTCGTCAGGCTACGCTTGCGGACGATGAAACCTATCTGGCACTGGCGCTGGCGGCATTTGAGCCAATTCGCCAACTGGGTATCAACTTTTCCGCCGCCCATGCGGATATCGACATGGTGCGTACGCATATTGCCTCACACGGCGTTTATGTGATGGAAAAAGACGGTGAGATGGTGTCGTCATTTACCATCCGCTATCCGTGGGGGCCGGAGCCGGGCCCGTTCGGTCTACCGCATCTGGGCTGGTTTGCGACGCACCCTGGCTATAAAAAACAGGGGCTGGGTAAGCAAATGATGAGCTGGCTGGAGGAAGAAATTCTGATTAACCAGCTCAAAGCGCCTGCCGTGTCGCTTGGTACCGCGCAAAACCACCCGTGGCTGATTGAGATGTACAGAAATTATGGTTTCAAGGAAGTCGGGCAGACGAATCTGGGAAAAGGACACCTGACAATCTGGATGGAAAAAATCCTTGATAACCAATTGTATGACCAGTGGAAAGATAAAAAATTAAAAAGAGAGGCAGTAAAATGATGAAAAAAGTAACGTTGTCTGTTCTGGCGCTGACGACCGCCTTTCTTGTTGCTGGCTGCGATTCTGGGAAGAGCGGCTCTGAGCAGGAAAAAGTATTGAAAGTGGGTTCAACAGGCCAAAGTTATCCAAGTGGCTTCAAGCAGGATAACAAGCTGGTCGGGTTTGACGTTGAAGTCACGGAAGCCATCGCGAAAGATCTGAACTACAAAGTTGAGTGGGTCACCGCCGATTTCAGCGGCCTGATGGGTCAACTGGAAGCGAGAAAACTGGATACCGTGGCGAACGTGGTAGCGATTACTCCAGCGCGTCAGGAAAAATACAACTTCGCTCAACCGTACAGCTTCTACGGCAGCCAGATTGTGACGCACAAAGACAACGCGGACATTAATACACTGGCTGACCTGAAAGGGAAGACGGTTGCCGGGGTTCTGGGTTCTAATCACGTTAACAACCTGAAAAAAGCGTTTGCTGACGGCAGCGTGAATATTCGTACCTATGAAACACGCGATGGCGCGATGAACGATGCGCTGTCTAAACGTGTTGAAGGCTACGTGAATTCACGTCCGATTCTGTTGGCAGAAATCAATAAGCGTAACCTGCCGTTCAAACTGGTCGGCGAGCCGCTGGTGATTGAAGAAGTAAGCTTCCCGTTCCATAAGGACGAGAAAGGTGATGCATTGCGTAAACAGTTCGATGCGGAATTGACGAAAATGCGTGCAGATGGACGCCTGAAAGCGTTCTCCGAAAAATATTTTGGTGAAGACATCACGGTATCACCGGCTAAATAACCTCACGCCGTCATTCTGGCGAGCCGTTATGTAGCCAGATGATTTGTTATGTAGCCAGATGGTTCGTTATATAGCAAATAGTCATAACCCTGTTCCACCGGCGCAATATGGCCGGTGGATGCATTAATGGTATTACTCATGAATATCGATCTTGCCTACCTGTTAAAGGTCTTTCCCCAGGTATTAATGTATTTGCCAACCACGCTGTTCCTCGCCGTGGTTTCGATGTTTTTTGCTATGGTTCTCGGCCTTCTCCTGGCGTTAGTGCGTGAAAGCAAGATCGTCGTGGTAGTAAAAATCGTCGAACTGTATATCTCGCTGTTCCGCGGTATTCCGTCGCTGGTTCAGCTGTTTATCATCTACTTCGGTCTGCCGCAGCTATTCCCTGGCTTATCCAATCTGGATGCGATGACGGCCGCGATTATTGGCTTTAGCCTGAAAACCTCCGCCTATATGGCTGAGATTTTCCGTGCGGGCTTGTCCTCGGTGGATTTCGGCCAGACGGAAGCGGGCTTATCCATCGGCATGAGTAAAGCGCAGGTTTATCGCCGCATCGTGTTGCCTCAGGCCATGCTGAATGCGCTGCCCGCGACGGGGAACACCTTCATTTCCCTGATTAAAGATACCTCGGTGGCGTTTGCGCTGGGCGTCTCCGAACTGTTCGCGGAAGGCAAGATGATTGCCGCTGAATCTCTGCGTTTCTTTGAGACCTTCCTGGTTGTGGGTCTGATTTACTGGATGGTGATTGTTGTTTACGCCTGGCTGCAAAAACAGCTGGAGAAGAAACTGAATCACTCGCTACAGCGATAAGGGGCTGACATGATCAGTGTAAAGAATCTTTCTAAACGCTTTGGCGATCAGGTGGTGTTGGACAACATTAGTCTGGATATCGCGAAAGGCGAAGTCGTGGCGATTATCGGTCCATCCGGTTCGGGTAAATCCACGCTGTTGCGCTGCCTGAACCTGCTGGAAACGCCAGAGTCGGGCACGATCGAAATTGGTGAACAAACGCTGGATACGCGTCGTTACTCCACTAAAGAAGCCTATGCGCTACGCCGTCAGACGGCGATGGTATTCCAGAGTTACAACCTGTTTAAGAACAAGACGGCGCTCGAGAACGTGACGGAAGCACTGATTGTCGTGAAAAAAATGCCGAAGCAGCAGGCGAATGAAATCGGCCTGGCTTTGCTGGAGCAGGTCGGCCTGCTGCCGCAGGCGGCACAGTATCCGGTGACGCTATCCGGCGGACAGCAGCAGCGCGTGAGTATTGCGCGTGCGCTAGCGGTGGATCCGAAGGCGATTTTGTTTGATGAACCGACCTCGGCGCTTGACCCAGAAAGGGTCCACGAAGTGCTTCAGGTAATTCAGAAGCTGGCGAAAAATGACACCACGATGGTGATCGTCACCCATGAAATGCAGTTTGCGAAAGAAGTGGCAGACCGGGTGATCTTCATGGCAGACGGTCATATCGTTGAGGAAGGTCCGGCGGAGCAGGTGATTAGCTTCTCGGATAACCCGCAAACCCAGCGTTTCCTGCGTCAGTTGACCAAGCTGCCTGAGCCGCTTGAGTACGATATTTAACGCATACGTAGACACACCTGCACGCCTGAACAAGGCAGCCCTGTCAGGCAGGGCACGATAATGTGGAGCAAGTATTCATGAGAACAGCACCTCAGCACGAGCCTCTGGCTCAGTTTATTCAGGCGTTTCGCCACGATTTACACCGCAATCCTGAACTGTCGAATCAGGAGTTCGAAACCACGAAGAAAATTCGTGCGGTATTGGAAAAAGAGGGGATTCGTATCCTCGACCTGCCGCTGAAAACTGGTCTGGTTGCAGAAGTCGGCAGCTTACAGGATGGCCCACTGGTCGTGGTACGTTCTGATATCGATGCCCTGCCGATTGAAGAAGAGTCTGGCGTAGAATTTACCTCGCTCAACAAAGGCGTGATGCACGCCTGCGGTCATGATTTTCACTCTTCCGCTGCGCTTGGCGCGGCGATTCTGCTGAAGAAAATCGAGCCGGAGTTGAAAGGCACCGTGCGAATTTTGTTCCAGGCCGCTGAAGAGACCGGGCTAGGCGCGCCGGAAGTCATCGCTGTTGGTGCGTTGGACAATGCGGTAGCGATTTTCGGCATTCACAACGATCCGACGCTGCCCGTTGGCGTCATCGGTGGGAAAGATGGTGCATTGACGGCGGGCGTTGACCGCTTTGAGATCAAGATCGCAGCGAAAGGCTGTCATGCCGCGAAGCCGCATGAAGGTAACGATCCGATTATCATTCTGGGTCAGCTGATTTCTGCGGTACAGACCATTATCAGTCGCACGGTATCGTCCGACAATAACGCGGTGGTGTCGATTACGCAGGTTCATAGCGGCAGCACCTGGAACGTTATTCCGGACACTGCCTATGTAGAAGGCACGGTCAGAACGTTCAATCAGGACGCGCGTGATTTGATTGAACAGCGTTTTCGTCAGATCGTGGCGGGTATCGCCAGCACCTTTGGCGCAGAAATTGAGTTCCTGTGGCATGCAGGGCCGCCGTCGGTGATCAACACGCCAGAGTGGGTTGAGTTTGCGCTGAATGTGGCGAGTGACGAAGGGTTTGAAGCGCGCCGCGTGGAAGCCAGCCCTATTGGTGAAGATTTCGCGTTCTATCAGCAGAAACTGCCGGGTACGTTCATGATGGTCGGCTCCGGCGGACCGTATGCGCTGCACCACCCGAAATTCCGCGTCGATGACAGCGCGCTGTTCCCGACCGCGCACTATCTGTATCAGGTGGCGAAGCAGAGCTTAGAGCAGCTGTCCTCCCGCTAATCTCCTCTCATTAAATTAACTCTGTCCGCGTCGGGAAACCGACGTGGACATTTTTTTGCCTATTAATGGCTCAGGATCTGATCCAGAAACTGGCGCGTGCGGGGGTGTGATGGCGTGTTGAAGAAGTCCTGCGGCGGGGCGGATTCAACGATGCTGCCGTCTGCCATCAGAATCACCTTGTCTGCGACCGTTTTAGCAAAACCCATCTCATGGGTGACGACGATCATCGTCATGCCGGATTCCGCCAAATCGAGCATCACATCCAGCACCTCTTTAATCATCTCCGGGTCCAGCGCAGAGGTGGGCTCATCAAACAGCATGATTTCCGGCTGCATACACAGCGCCCGGGCAATGGCCACACGCTGCTGCTGGCCGCCGGAGAGCTGTAGCGGGAATTTATGCGCCTGATTGGCAATATGCACCTTTTCCAGATAGTGCATCGCTAAATCAATGGCTTCCTGCTTCTTACGCTGTTTGACCAATGTCGGGCCAATCGTCAGATTATCCAGCACGCTCAGGTGGGGAAACAGGTTGAACTGCTGGAACAGCATACCGATGCCTGAGCGCACGCGGTTGATGTTCTTGATGTTGTCATTGACCTCAATGCCATTCACGCGGATGTGCCCGTCGTGGTGCTCTTCCAGTCGGTTAATGCAGCGGATAAGCGTAGATTTGCCGGAGCCGGAAGGGCCACAAATCACTACACGCTCGCCTTTCTCCACGTTCAGCGTCACGTTATTCAGCGCCTGAAACGCACCGTACCATTTGCTGACGGCGTCGATCTCAATAATAACGTCGTTGTTTGTCACTATGCTGTTTATAACTGTATTGCCTGTAACTAACGTGTCTGCGGCTAAGTTCATGATAACAAAGCTCCTGTCGGTGTTTTCATCAACGGCTATCGCTTAACCGCGATACGTTTCTGGGTTACGGCTGGCATCGATGCGTTTTTCCACCCACAGCGCGTAGCGTGAGAGCAAAAAGCCAAACAGCAGATAGATAGCCGAGATGAAAAGGTACGTTTCAATGTAATAGCGCCGCCATAGCGGGTCTTGCATCACTGAACTGGTGGCGGTGAGAATGTCGAACAGCCCGATAATGATGACGAACGAGGTATTCTTCATGGCGGCGATAATATGGTTGGTCATGGCAGGCAGGCAGATACGCAGCGCCTGCGGCAGGACGATTTTGGTGGTCGTGTGCCAATAACCGAGATTGAGCGCCATCGCCGCTTCGTATTGCCCGCGTGGTACAGACTGTAAACCGCCGCGAATCACCTCAGCCTGATAACAGGCGAAAAACAGCGCGATACCAATGATGATGCGCAGCAGTTTGTTGATTTCCATCCCGGCGGGCAGGAACAGCGGGAATACGTTAACGGCGACGAACAGGATCGTGATAAGCGGTACGCCGCGCAAACCTTCGATAAAAATAACCGACAGGCCGCGTAGAAAAGGCAGCGGTGAGCGCCGCCCCAGCGCCAGCAGAACTGAAACCGGCATACCGATGACGACGGTTCCGCTAAACAGCAGAATCGTCAGCGGCAGTCCGCCCCATTCGCTGGAAGGTACGTAAGGTAGGCCAAACACGCCGCCGGACATCAGGATGGCGATGCCGACTACCGCGACGATCCACAGCGGTAAAAGGATGCGCGAGTGCCAGAAGCGCGGCATCAGCGACAGGCCAAGAGCCAGAAACCAGATTCCCATCGCCAGCACCAGACGCCAGTGTTCATCGTAAGGATAAAGGCCAAACAGAATAGGGCGATGTTTTTCCACGATCACCGCCCAGCAGGCGCCAGCGGCCGCACGGCAGATGTCCGGGTCAGCGGCGTACCACACGGCATCGAGAATACCCCAGTGCAGCAAATTATTGCCGACGTTCCACATCAGGACTGCCAGTAATAGCGTGAGCACCGTTTGCGGTACGCTGCTAAACAGGTGGCGACGCAGCCACAGCAGCGGCGTACGCAGTCGGCTGGGAACGGCGGAGAGTGACAGGGCCGGAAATAACATACGGTGCTCCTCAGCGCTCTTTGATGGCGACGATGCGGTTAAACAGGTTCATCAACAGCGATGTCACGATGCTGACCGTCAGGTAAACCACCATCATGATGGCAATCACTTCGAGCGCCTGACCGGTCTGATTCATCAGCGTATTGCTGATGTTCGCCAGTTCCGGATAACCGACCACGACCGCGATCGAGCTGTTTTTTGACAGGCTGACATATTGGCTGGTCAGCGGTGGAACGATGACGCGCATGGCCTGTGGGATAATGATGTGGCGCATCATGTGCCACGGCGAAAAAGACAGCGCACGTGCCGCTTCCAACTGGCCTTTAGGGATAGACTGAATCCCCGCCCGCACGATTTCTGCGATAAACGCGGAGGAATAGAGCGCAATGCCGAGCAGCAGCGCTGTAAATTCAGGGCTGACGGTAAAGCCGCCGCGAAAGTTAAAACCGCGCAAGATCGGGCGATCGAGCTCTGCTGGTGCGCCGGAAAGCCACCATACCAGCAGCGGTAGCCCGATAAGGGCTGCCAGCGTCAAACGGCCTGTCGGCAGAGAACGTCCTCGACTTTCCCGAACATAGCGCGCTACACGGGTCAGAATTAGGCTAATCAGTACGGCGGCGAGCAGGGCGATTCCCGTCCACAGCCAGCCGTGGTGTGCGGCGGGAATGGCAAAAGACAGCCCGCGATTGGTCAGGAATCCCAGATTACCTAGCTCAATAGCATCCCGTGGTGAGGGTAAGTTGCGGATCACCACTGACCAGAAAATCACCTGCAAGATCACCGGAATATTGCGCATTAGCTCGATGTATCCTCCGGCGAGCCGCGCCAGCAACCAGTTGCGAGATACACGGGCGATGCCGACGGAGAAACCCAGCAGCGTGGCGAGCACGATGCCGCACAGCGTGATGTACAGGGTATTCAGTAACCCGACGCTCAGCGCGCGCAGGTAACTGTCGCGTGGGGTAAAGGCGATGAGCTTTTCACCGATCTCAAACTGCGCGGTGTGGTCAAGAAAGCCAAATCCAGTTGCGATATTTTGCGAGCGCAGGTTTTCGACCACGTTGGCATACAGCCAGTAGCTGAAAGCGATAATCAGGAGGCCGAGCAGGCACTGATAAATCCAGGCGCGCAGCGACTTGCTGTCAAACGCATTCAACAGGCGGCGTGCATGAGATGGCGTTCCCAGCCACGATGGTGCAGAGGCTGACGGCAGCGTTGGGTGTGGTGATTTCATTACCGGCGGTCTTTTCTTCTGATCATTACCGATTGCAGCGCGCTATCCGAGGGGATCTGTGCGTGAATGCGGTGTTATGGCGTCAGCCCGGATGTTCTCGGGGGTGACGCCGATGATTGGGTGAATTAACGAATGGGCAGACCGTAGAGCAAACCGCCTTTCGTCCAGAGATTATTCAGGTCGCGCTCTAGCGGTGCTGGGGTATCTGGCCCGAAGTGGCGGTTATAAATATCGCCGTAATTCCCGACCTGCTTAATCACGTTGTAAGCCCACTGGTTATTCAATCCCAGTTTCTGACCGTAATCGCCAGTGACCCCAAGCAGCGCCTGTATATCCGTGTCTGTCGACTTAAGCTTGCTGTCCACGTTCTGTTGACCGATTGCCATCTCTTCCGCGTTAAACGTGGCATAAACCACCCATTTCACAATGTCGTACCACTGGTCGTCACCCTGACGAACCGCCATCGCCAGCGGCTCTTTTGAGTAAATCCCCGGCAGAATCACATGGTCGGACGGTTTTTCCGCATCAAAGGTGCGCACGCCGGGCAGGGCGACTTTATCGCGGGCAATGACGTCACAGCGTCCAGACAGGTAGGCCGCGACATACTCTTTATTGTTCTCGATAACCACCGGGGTGTAATGCAGGTTGCGTGAGGCAAAAATCTGCGCGACGTTACGTTCGGTGCTGCTACCCGGTGTGATGCAGACGGTCGCGCCGTCCAGATCTTCCACCTTTTTCACGTTGGCGCTGGTACGCACCATGAAGCCCGTACCGGTATAGAAGGTCGGCGGTGCGAAGTTCAGCCCCAGCGACGTATCGCGAGACAAATCAGCGGTGATATTGCGTGACAGCACGTCCACTTCACCAGACTGAATCGCGGGGAAGCGCTGTGCGGTAGAAAGGGCGGCAAAGCGTACTTTGCTCGCATCGCCAAAAACAGCGGCAGCTAACGCGCGGCAATAATCGACGTCCAGCCCGGTCCACTGTCCTTTGCTATCAATCGCGGAAAAGCCGTGGCGCGCCGGGTGCACGCCGCACACCAGTTCACCGCGTGCTTTGATCTTTTTGAGCGTTTCGCCATTTCCTGCATCAGCGGCATTAGCGTGTGCGACGGGCAGTAGAAGCCCCCCTAAAGTCAGCGCTGTGGCGGTCGTCAACGAGAGTAGTTTTCTCAGCATAAGTATCCTCAGAATGATTGGTGTTGTTTTAATTTGTTGTAATTAATGATTTTTATTATGGCGCGTTCTTTTGTATACAAATGTTCTCAATGTTGCATCTAAATGGCAAATAGCATATTTCTCTATCTAAATCTGAATATTGGATATAGCCATTTTGGGGATAACATGAAGGGGAAAAGAGAACTGCGCCTCGCACGGTAAGCAAGGCACAGAAGGGAGAGATTAGCGGGCGAGCAGGCCTTGTACGCCTTGCCACATGAGCTGGGCGCTGAGAACTAACATGGTGAGGCGAAACGTGGTGCGGAAAAGTTTTTCGGGCAGATTATCCAGCAGGCGTGTGCCCAGCCAGGTGCCTAATACGCCGCTGACAATCATCGCAGCCAGCATCGGCAGCCAATCGTGATAGGCAAACCCCATCATCCCAAATGCCAGTATCTTCAGGCCGTGTTGTAACACCATGCAGAGCGCATGCGTGGCGATAAGCGGCCGTTTGGTGACCCCTTGAGAACTGATAAGCCCGGCGACCATTGGACCCGTTGCGCCGACAATCATGGTGCCGAGGCTGGGTGAGCGCACCGCCGAGAATGAAGAACAATCGATTAACCGGTTTTGGCGCGGTGCGTTTACGGAAAACCGACCACAGAATGAAACTGGCCAGCGCAATTTTTGCCACGCTGTCTGGGATCCAAACGACGACGGGCGCGCCCAGTGCGATGCCGATGACGCTGCCGATAAAAAACCACAGCGCCAATGGCCAGACGATATACAAACGCTGAATCAGGCTGCGGCTGAGGTTGGAGCCTAGTTGTACGATGCCGTGTACCGGCAGCAGGCTGCTGACTGGCATCCCGATGCCCATGATCGCAAGCAAGGTGACGCCGCCGCCCAGCCCCAGCGCGGCCGTTAGCGCTGACGTCAAAAAACTGCAAAAAATCAGGATACCGGCAAAGAGCGGTGAGATGTCGGGTGGAACAAGATCTAGCATGGTGGAACCCATCGCGTGGTAGAGCAAATGATAATGCCTGATACGATTAAGGCGTATCAAGCATCCTTCCTACTGTTAACGATAATCGTCGCGTAACAGGCGTTGGTATAACGCCAGCGCCTCGGTGCGCGGCAACGTCTGACTGGCGCAGTCGATAAATTTCTCCGCAATCAGATTATCCGGCAGGGGGTTCTCTGCGCTGGAGCCTCGCGCGCCTGCCACGCGACGGTGATAGGTGTGGCCGTCACGAGTGATTAGCGTAACGTGCGCCGTGTGTGTGGTAGGTTCGTCATGACAGATGAGCTCAACGCGTGCCATCAGCGACTGCGTAGTTGGGTCGTGTAGTGCTGCATCGTCAATAAAATCGTCCAGCGTCAGCTTTCCCTGTACCCAGGCTCGGGCAATACAGTAGTGCAGGCTGAATTTCCCCGCCAGCGGCGTATCCGGCGTCGGGATGTTGATGTGCGGGAAGCGAATAGGGTGGATGGCAATCTGAATGTGTTCCAGCGATTCTGGGGACAGCTCGGTTTCCTCGCGTAGCGTCAGCAGGCCGTCCAGCGGTGCCAGAATGGCGTAGCAGCAGGGGAAATATTTAAAATTATTCCCCTTTACGGGATCCAGAATATGAGACGGTGCGGACCAGATCTCGGTTAGCGGCGTGGTGTCGACGTTTTCGGCTGCACGGTTGTAGACGTTGAAATACCCGTGGTGATGTTCAAACGCGGTATCCCCTGCGCTGTATCCCTGACGCGCCAATAATACCGCCATGACGGCGCTGCGGTTGGCGTGGCCGACTGCCAGCGATTTCGTCTGACTGCCGAAGTTGGATTTGATGCCGGAGGCGAGTGACGCCGTGATTGCAAAGGCGGTCGCCGTTTCTTCTTCACTAAGCTTCAGCAGCACCGCGCAGGCTGCCACGCCCGCGAAAATGCCGACGGACGTTGTGGGGTGCCAGCCGTTGCGATATTGAAAAGGGCTGACGGCTTTGCCCATGCGTACCGCTGTTTCATAACCACACAAATAGGCATGCAGGATCGCTTCTCCGTTGGCTTCCTGCTCGTCTGCCAGCGCCAGCAAGGCAGGGAGTACAGCAACGGAAATATGCCCGTGCAGCCAGGAGTTGGAGTCGTCGAAATCAAGTAAATGTGCGGATGTGCCGTTCAGCAACGCCGCATCCAGCGCGTTAAGTTTGAGATCGGTACCGAAAATACGGCTCTTTCCCACGGCAGCCGAGGGAGCTATCACCTCCCTGAGTTTTTGCGCCCCGTCCTGAATTCCCCCGGCGAGCGTGACGCCCAGCGTGTCAATCACAGCGGTTCGTGCGTGTGCCAATACGTCGGCAGGGAACGTCTGGCGAGAAAATTCCAGCAGATTATGGGCAAGCTGGCGGGCAATGGTCATAAAAGTATCCTGTCGTTATCGTGAAATTTTTTATATCGAATCGTTTATGTCGAACGGCAACGTGTTAGCCCGCTAATAGCTCGGTGAGTGCAGCGAGTGAACCCGGCTGCTCAAAGTGAAAAGCTGCCTGATAGAGTCGATCGCTACGGGCTGCTCCTAACACGGGAATAGTCAGGGCGTCGAACTTGGCACGCAGCTCGGCGTCGGTCAGTGGGTTTTGCGGATGGCCGCGATAAACATCGGTTTCCGCATGCAGTGTTTCGCCATCTTCCAGTTCGATATCGATAAACGCGGAACTGGCCGATTGTCCCTCGACTGCATCGATTTGTAGGCGTGACAGCAACTGGCGTGCAGCAGGGTCGTCAACGGTTTGCTGCGTGAAATCGGTATCGTTGAGGCGATAGCCGCTCAATGCCAGCGCAATGCAGTGCGGAATACTGAATTTGCTCTCCAGCGGGGTTTGCGGGTTGGCGATCCCCGCGTTCACCATCCCCATCGGATGGACTTTGGCATGAATACGGGCGATGGCACGTCCTTTCAACTGCGGGTAGAGCTTAAGTGCCGTTTCGATTGATGCATGGGTTCCCCGACAGCTGGCATACAGCTTGTAGCCATTACCCAGTAGCTCCCAACTGTCGCCAAAATCGAGCGGCGGGATAACGGCACTGCCGTCCTGCACAAAGGTTTTTACCCAGCCATCGGTTTCATAAAAGTGATGGGCGGCGATAAAACCTTCCTCAGCCAGTTCTGCTGCCGTGATGCCGTCCATTGCCGCTTTGCCAGCATGAAACGGTTTGCCATGCGTACCGGATGATTTCTGCAATCCTCCCATCATGGTTGCGGCCGCCCCCAACGCATTGGCAATGGTGTTGGGTTCCAGACGCAGAATGGAAGCGGCAACGGCTGCTGCCCCTGCACGCCCGACAATCGACGTTGGGTGAAAGCCTCGACGTTGCAGGCTGCGACCTACGCCAGGCACCCAGCCGCCCCCCAGTCTGGCCATGACTTCAAATCCGGTGATGAATGCGATAAGCGTCGTGCGTTCGTCCGCACCGTAATGCTGTGCTATTGCCAACGCGGTTGACCAGCAAGGGCCGCTAGGGTGCCCCGCACCAGCCGGATGCGTATCGTCATAATCGGCCGCATGAGACAGCGTGCCGTTGATTAGTGCCGCCAGCGCCGGTGTGGTTTTCGCACCAAGAATGATTTGCGCCTTCCCCTGAGCCTGCCAGCGTTGCGCCACGCGTTGAACCGCGCTGGCCGCATCGTCTCCTGTCGCACCAATGGAGACGCCCAGGTAGTCAATGAGCGCCCGTTTGGCTTCGTGCCAGACGGCATCGGGGATCGTCATTGTGGGCGCGGTGTGAATAAACTGGCTGAGCGCGTTGCCGCGAGGAAACGTCGGGGTGGCAGACATCGTAGGAGCTCCTTAAGCAAAAACGCGAGGAGATTGGCAGTACACCGAACGGTGCTAAGATTCGCGTTTTGTATTGTTGAATGCATTTGTATACAGTGTTTGACGAAAAGCATATGCAATCGCCCATTCAGTGACAAAGACGCTTTTTCGCTAAGCTAAGTACAAAATATGCGATGCGATATCTTGCTAAAGGCAGGGCGTCGGGCAAACTTGAATTTTTCTCAATGCATGACGATCCGTAACGTGAAGGTGCGAACCGCTATAAAAGGCGAGGTGTTTGTCCATCTGCACGCGGCCTTATTCCGACCGTCACACGATATATCAAGGGACTATGAACTTAACACTTAACGACAAAGCGCCGGCACTGTCGCCGTTCGAGATATTGATTAACGCGATAGAGAAAGGCGAGCTGCTGCCTGGTGAACGTTTGCAGGAAACACGGTTAGCGAAGCAGTTTGGATTGAGCCGAACGCCGATTCGTGAGGCGCTGCACCGTCTGGAAGCGTTGGGGCTGGTGGAGCCGGGTCCACAGCGTGGACTGATGATCGCGCAGATCAGCTATGAGCGACTGCGTCAGCTTTTTGCCGTGCGTGAAGGGTTAGAACGGCTGGCGATGGAGCTTGCTGTCGCCTCTGCGTCGGCAGAAGAACTAGAACTGCTGCAGGATATGGTCGACGTGGAGAAGACCCTCACCGACAGCCGACAGCTGCACGATCATAATCGGCTTTTTCATCGCCAGATTTACCGGTCGACTCATAATCCGTATCTGAATGAGATGCTGGAAAACCTGCGTATTCATCTGTCGCTACTGCGCGGAACCACCTATGAATCGACGGAACGTACCGAAGAGGCGCGGCGTGAACATCAGGCCATTGTGGAAGCGCTAGTGCGGCGTGATAAGGATGCGGCACAAGAGGCTGCTTGCCAGCATATTCGTAACGGCTATCGTGCCCGACTAAGCATGTTAAATCAGCAGCTTTGATAGGGTTGTCGGAAAAACACGACACTCTAGGGGTTCTGCTGTCGCAGAAAAGAGACATTTAATACATTGATTATTAATGATTAATATTTTACGCGACAAATTCGTCTCTGAATGGCGACAGGTTTTGTGAGCGCGATCTCGTTTTCGTCGCCTATCGTGTCTTGGCTTCCCTTCCGGCGGATAAATAAAAATAGTATTTGTTATTAGTGTTTTATCAATGATTAATGAGGTTGCGATAATAAAATTATGCATGTTGGCATAATTTATGCTTAAATAAGCGGGTAGATGCTCATTCCACCTTCTATGCTTGCTTCGGCTTCATAATCCTGGGAATGACGCAGAGCCAATTTGAGGTGCCTATCGTCCAACTCCAGATGAAGATGCAAATCTCCATCGGGCCTTCCGGACATAACGTTGAGTGAGGCACCATTCTGTTGTCTGACAGACCTGATATTTTCAACGCTTACCGTTTATCGGTAAGCGTTTTTTTTCGTCTGAGGAAAATGTTCGGTAACTGCCTTCTGTCGCGCTATGCAGGACGGGTCACACAAAAGAATAAGGCTCCAAAAGGAGCCTTATGAAAGGAGTAGCGTAGCGATTAGTCGGTAGGCTGCTGTAGCGTGAGCAACAGCCCTTCGCGTCGCATTTGGGCCGCTTCATCCGGCAGACGTAACCGATCGAGTGCGTCAGCACGCCAGGCATAATCATAAGCGTCTGGGCGTAATTCCAGTGCTGTGCGGAAAGCATCGCTGGCCTGCTGCCATTCGCCGTGTTTCATCAGCAATTGGCCTAACGTGCTGCTCAACAGCGGTGTTGCCCCCTGCTGCTTGATGTACTGGTGCAGCACTTTTTCCAGCTGTTCTGGATTACCAGCTTTGAGGCGTGGCATGAGCAGGATCAAGCGTTCGTCATACTGGCGTTTGAGACCGTCGAGAATGATCTTCTGAGCGGTATCATGATCGTCACACTCGATCAGATGCTCAGCCATCGCGACCTGAAGCGGGATCTCATGGCGTACTTTGCGGCTCTGATTATTCCACCATGACTTCAATCCTTCGCTGCCGCCATCCGCCATTGCCTGATTCATCAGACCGATATAGGCCTGCTGCTGTAGATCCAGCAAACGTTCTTCAGGGTACAGATTGATCTTGCGCATCGCAGGCAGAATATCCAGCAGTGCGCTATAGGCGTGAGTACGCAGGAAAGCCTGCTCCGCTAAACGCAGCACCTCAGGGTGGCGGGGTGCGACCTCCAGCAGTTTGTCCACGCCGTGACGTGCTGCATGATCTTCATTACGCGCTAGCTGAATACGCACGCGCGTAATATCCACCGGAAGCTGATCGGTATCTGCAACCTCGGCGGCACGCTCCAGATATTGCTTGGTGCGGAATTCGTCGCCGCGTTGCTGAGCGGCTTCGGCTGCCAGCAGGTAGTTAACCACGGGCTGCTCGGCATGATCGGCATTGCGCGTCAGCAGCTTCTCTACCTGTAAATAATCTCCCTCGGCCAGCTTGAGCAGCGCGGCTTTGGTCTGTTTTCTGGCGCGGGTGCGTTTGCGGCCGAGGAACCAGCCGCGCGTGCGGGACCCGGTACGAAAGATCCGGCGGAGCACCCATTCCACCGCCAAAAAGGCGAGAAAGAACAGTATCAGCATGATGACCAGACCGGTCACGCTGGTTTGAATGTCGTAGTTATCCGTTTGGATCAGGACGTAGCCTTGGTGACCCGCGACGATCGGGCCGATCACGATGCCGGCGATCAGGATCAGGAACAGCAATAAGACTTTTAGCATGCTCATTCCCCTTGCTGTGTGGCTGGCGCGGGTGCCTGAGCCAGTAGGTTACGAACGCGCGTTTGCATCAGTTTTTCCAACAGCGCCTGACTTTGTAGCTCCGTTGGGACATCCAGTGAAACCGACTGCTGGCTTAAAGCATCAAGCTGATCTAAAAAGGCCTGCGTCGTGGGGTCGGTGGTATCGAAGTAGGCGCGAACCCAGGTTGCTGCCGTTTCCAGCGACTGTTTGTACACTTCATTCTGGTGGCGAGGAATCGCCTGTGCGGCAACCAGCAGACGTGAGCGGATATTCTCGCGCAGATACACATCCTGATTCGGTGCCAGCAGCGGTTCGGCGGCGCTGTCGCGGCGGCGAATGGTGATAAAATCAGCCAGGAAATTGTGCCAGCTCTTGCTCAGATTTTGTCGCCACTCGCTCAAGGAAGCGGACAGCTCTGTGCTGTTGGCGTCCATCGGCGCTTCATCGGTGTTGTTGTCGGCGAGCTGTAAGTTATCCAACTGATCGGTGAGCTGATTTACCTTCAGGATAATGCCGTCAAAATCGACCTGGCTGACGCCTGCCAGCGCACCGATGTCGCTGGTCAGCGCGCGGCGGATTTCTATCAGGCTGGGATCGTTCATTTCTGCCAGACTAGCGTCCGCGCTTTTCAGCAACGCGCCTGCGGTGGTGACGTCTTTGTCGCTCCACAGCTTACGCCCCGCCAGTTTCACCAGAAAATCGGCCTGAGCGATCAGCCAGGTATTGGTGTCATGGCTGGACAGTGCCGCCAGCTTATCGCGCAGCTCGTCTGATTGACGCGTTAGCGCCTCAAGACGCTGTGCGGCAGTCTCCTGCGCTTTGCTTTGCTGCTGTTGAGCGTCCAGCCACTGCTGCTGCTCTTGCTTATGCTGCTGCTGCAATGTGTTGAACTGTGCTTCCAGACGTTGAAGCGCGGCAGTTTCTTTCTGCGCCTGCTGGTGGCCGTGGTAATACAAGCCCGCGCCTATGGCCAGCGCAATCACAATCGCGATCGCCCCGAGCACGGCACCGCTACGTTTGGGCTGCGGTGCGGGATCCTGCTGCGGATGCGCGGGTTCAACCCGTTCAGCAACCTCGTCGGATGGAGCTGTGGGGGTATTGTGTTCCGTCATAATGGTACATCCCATGATCAGGTTTATTGTAGTGCGCGCACGAGCGCATCGTTATCGGCGTTATCAGCCACTCGGATATCACGCCAGCCAAGCTGACGAGCCTGTTCTGCCAGCCGTTCGCTGACGACGATCAGCTGGCAGCCGAGTAACCAGGAAGCCCGATAGTAATCAGGTACTAAAGTATAGATCCGTTGTAGCATTTCTCCGCTGGTGATCACCAGTTTGTCGATGCCTATTTGTTGCCAATGGCGGCTTTGCTCTAGCCCGTCATAGTGAACGTCTCTGCGCTGATAACATTCACAGTAGGTCACCTGTGCGCCGCGTTCGGTTAGCGTTTCTCCCAGCAGTTCCCTGCCGCCGTTGCCGCGCAGCAATAATGCGCGCTTACCCGAAACATCTTGCAGGTCAGGCAGTTGCAGGAGTGTTTCGCTGGTTTCGCGCTCAGGCGGATAGGTTACCGGGTGTGCGCTGATTTTATGCAGCGCCAGCGCGGTGGTACGGCCGATGGCGTAATACGCGAGATGGGCAGGCCAGCTAATGCCCGTGCGTGCCAGCATCGGATCGGCGTAATGAATGGCGTGTTGTGAGAGCGCAAACACCAAATCGTCGGCGCGCAGTGCCTGTAATAGTGAAGGCAGGCTGGCGAGTTCTCGTCCGGGTGAAAACTCGATCAGCGGGCTGTGCCAGGCGTTATAGCCGAGCTTTCTTAAACGGGTCACCAGTTGTTCGCCAGTTGGTGACGGACGGGTAACCAGAATCGTCATGATGAGCTTGACCCTTGATAAACGGCTTGAAGGATGGCGCTGGCTCCTTTTGCTAACAGCTCTTCAGCCAGTGCAATGCCGAGTTGTTCGGCATCGGAGACGCTTCCTTTACGTTCACCGACGATCATTTGGCTGCCGTCCGGCGCGCCAACCAGCGCACGTAGCCACAGCGTATCGCCTTCCAGTTCTGCGTAGCTGCCAATCGGTACCTGACAGCCGCCTTCAAGGCGTACATTCATGGCGCGTTCAGCCCGTACGCGAGCTGCGGTAGCAGGGTGATTGAGTGGGGCAAGGAGTTGGCGGACATGTTCGTCATCCAAACGGCATTCGATGCCGATAGCACCTTGTCCGACGGCAGGCAGAGACTCTTCCGGGCTTAACGCACAGCGGATGCGCTCTTCAAGGCCAAGACGTTTCAGGCCTGCGACCGCCAGAATAATCGCGTCATACTCACCGTTATCCAGTTTTGACAGGCGAGTGCCGACATTGCCGCGCAAATCTCGAATCACCAGATCGGGACGTCGGGCGCGCAGCTGGCACTGGCGGCGCAGGCTGGAGGTGCCGACACAGCTGCCTTGCGGCAATTGATCGAGGCTGTCGTAATGATTGGAAACAAAAGCGTCGCGCGGGTCGTCGCGTTCGCAAATGGTGGTCAGGCCAAGGCCCTCTGGGAATTCGACGGGCACATCTTTCATGGAGTGGACGGCAATATCGGCGCGCCCTTCAAGCAGCGCCAATTCCAGTTCTTTAACAAACAATCCTTTACCGCCGACCTTTGCCAATGGCGTATCGAGGATGATGTCGCCGCGGGTTACCATCGGCACCAGCTCCACGTGTAAATCCGGGTAGAGGTGGTTCAGACACTGCTGAACATATCGTGCTTGCCACAGGGCGAGCGGGCTTTGTCGGGTGGCAATTCTAATAATATTGGCTAACATGCTTGATACCGTTTTTATCATTTTCCGCCATCGTATCATTGATGGTGCGTTGGTGTCAGGTTGTGGGCATTAGCGGTGCGCCTTTTAAAACGGTCTGAAATTCGGGTGCCGCAAGTCGAGTAAAAGAAGCCGTGCTGATGCAGTCGGGTAGGTAAATTCGTAATAAAGCAAGATAGATAAGTCTAACTTTCTTTACTTTCTTTACGCCCATTCAGCAAGGTGTTAAATTGATCACGTTTCCAGCAATAATTCGCTAAACATTCTTCTAATTTCATCATGCGGATTTGGAACACGGGGTTTTTCTAGGCACTGGGATAAATCAGGCGAAACGTCTTGTACTTCTACATCGAGACTTTGAAGCAAAGACTGGATGCGATCAACCAACTGCGTGTTGACCGTGCTCTGGGAGCAATGAAACCCGCTTTTCAGCAGGTTTACAGTCTTCTGCCCATTTTATTACATCATCATCACCCGTTGATGCCCGGCTACCTTGAAGGCAAGGTGCCTCACGGTATCTGCACTCACACGCCTGATGAAAAGCAGCAACAGTACCTTGATGGCATCGCGTTGCGCTGGGGTCAGTTTGACTGTTCTCATCCGCAGGGTGAACTGCCGATCACGGGCATCTATTCAATGGGAAGCACGTCGTCTATCGGGCAGAGCTGTAGCTCCGATCTCGATATCTGGGTGTGCCACCAATCCTGGCTGGATAGCGAAGAACGCCAACTCCTACAGAAGAAATGTACGCTGCTTGAGCAGTGGGCTGCGGCGCAGGGCGCTGAGGTGAGCTTCTTCCTGATGGATGAAAGCCGTTTCCGCCACAATGAAAGCGGTAGCCTGAGCGGTGAAGACTGCGGCACCATGCAGCACATTCTATTACTCGACGAATTCTACCGTACCGCCGTGCGTATGGCGGGTAAACGTATTCTGTGGAATATGGTGCCGGTCGAAGAAGAATCTCACTACGACGAATATGTGCTGTCGCTGTACTCGCAAGGGGCACTGGCGCCGAACGAGTGGATGGATTTAGGCGGCTTGAGCACGCTGTCGGCGGAAGAGTATTTCGGCGCGAGTCTCTGGCAGCTCTATAAAAGTATCGACTCCCCTTATAAAGCCGTACTGAAGACGCTGCTGTTGGAAGCCTATTCCTGGGAATACCCGGACACCAGCCTGCTGTCGACCGAAATTAAAAAACGTCTGCATGACGGCGAGATCGTCTCTTTCGGTCTTGATCCTTACTGCATGATGTTGGATCGCGTGACGCACTATCTGACGGCGATCAACGATCCCACGCGCCTCGATCTGGCGCGTCGATGTTTCTACTTAAAAGTCTGTGAAAAACTCTCCAGAGAAAAAGCCTGTGTCGGCTGGCGTCGCCAGATTCTGAGCCAGCTGGTGCAAGAATGGGGATGGAGCGACGAGCATCTGGCTATGCTGGATAACCGCGCTAACTGGAAAATCGAACAGGTACGCGAAGCACATAATGAGCTGTTGGATGCGATGATGCAGACTTATCGCAACCTGATTCGTTTCGCCCGCCGCAATAATCTGAGCGTCAGCGCCAGCCCGCAGGATATCGGTGTGTTGACCCGTAAACTGTACGCTGCGTTTGAAGCGCTGCCGGGTAAAGTTACCCTGCTGAACCCACAAATTTCGCCCGATTTGTCGGAGCCGAATTTAACCTTTATCTATGTTCCTGCGGGTCGCGCGAACCGTTCTGGCTGGTACCTGTACAATCAGGCACCGTCGATGGATGCGATCATCAGCCACCAACCGCTGGAATATAACCGCTATCTGAACAAGCTGGTGGCATGGGCATATTTTAATGGCCTGCTGACACCAAGCACGCGCCTGTACATTAAAGGCAACGAACTGTGCGACATCACGCGCCTGCAAGCGCTGGTGGACGACGTAGCCAGCCACTTCCCGCTGCGCCTGCCTGCCCCCACGCCGAAGGCGCTGTACAGCCCGTGTGAAATTCGTCATCTGGCGATTATCGTCAATCTGGAACACGATCCGACGGCGGCCTTCCGCAATCAGGTGGTGCATTTCGATTTCCGTCATCTGGATGTCTTTAGCTTCGGCCAGCAGCAGCAGTGTCTGGTCGGCAGTATCGACCTGCTGTATCGCAACTCGTGGAACGAAGTCCGTACGCTGCATTTCAGCGGCGAACAGGCGGTGTTGGAAGCGCTGAAGACCATTCTGGGCAAAATGCATCAGGATGCGGCGCTGCCGGAATCGCTGGAAGTCTTCTGCTACAGCCAGCACCTGCGCGGGCTGATTCGTACCCGCGTGCAGCAACTGGTGTCCGAATGCATTGAGCTGCGCCTGACCAGTACGCGTCAGCAGGAGCCAGGGCGCTTCAAAGCGGTGAAAGTGGCGGGTCAAACCTGGGGCTTGTTCTTCGAACGGCTGAGTGTATCTGTGCAGAAGCTGGAAAATGCGGTCGAGTTTTATGGCGCGATTTCCAACAACAAACTGCAAGGCCAGCCAGTTCAGGTTGAAACCAACCATGTACATTTACCGCCGGTAGTCGATGGCGTCGCCAGCGAAGGGATCATCCAGTTCTTCTTTGAAGATCTGACAGAAAATCAGGGCTTTAATATCTATATTCTGGATGAATCGAATCGCGTTGAGGTGTATCACCATTGTGAAGGCAGTAAAGAAGAGCTGGTGCGCGATGTCAGCCGCTTCTATTCGTCCTCGCACGATCGCTTTACCTACGGCTCCAGCTTTATCAATTTCAACCTGCCGCAGTTCTACCAAATCGTACAGCTGGACGGCCGCACGCAGGTGATCCCGTTCCGCAGCAGCGCGCTTTCTCATCTGTGCATTACGCCCGTAGTGGATGATGAGGTGATGACGATGAAGCAGCGGCTACAGATTCTATAACGTTCTGACACTCGGCTTTCCGCGTATTCAGAAAGGGATGTACTGATGGATTCGTTGCAACGCCGAAACCTGATACTGCTGGCGCTCGGACAAGGGCTGACCGGCAGTATTATTTCCCTGATGACGCTGTGTTCTACGCTGGTTGGCGTATTGATGACGCCGGTTCCACTGTTGACCACGCTACCGATTACTGCAACGGTGTGCGGTGCGGCGCTCATGATCTACACCGTTTCGTCGCTGATGACAAAATATGGCAGGCGCAATGCGTTTATCATCGGCACGCTGCTGGGGCTGGTAGGCGCGCTTTTGGCGGCGCTGGCGATTCTGCTACACAGCTTCTCCCTCTTTGTGTTTTCGACATTTATTCTGGGGATGTCCTGCGCCTTCAATCAGTATTATCGATTCGCCGCGGCTGAGATATTTACCGACAATCAGCAGAAAAATCGTGCGATTTCATGGGTGATCAGCGGCGGTATCCTCGGCGGTTTTCTTGGCCCGTTCGCGGCCAGCCAGTCTTCTCAGGTTTGGGCGTCGTATCCGTTTCTCGGCAGCTTTATCGCAGCGGGCTGCATCTGTGTTGTCACGTCTCTGCTGTTGCTTGGCCTGAAACTGCCTCCAATATCCGTTGCCACGGCCAGCACTCAGCGTAGTGAACCGCTGGCGTCAATCCTGAAAAGCCGGGCGTTTGTATTGGGAACGGCAAGCTGTTCCGTCGGGTTTGTGGTGATGACGTTATTAATGAACTCCGTGCCGCTGGCGATGCACCAGCACCACTTTTCCGTCAGCCACAGCGCGACGGTGTTGCAATGGCATTTTGTAGCCATGTATGCGCCCGCGCTGCTGTTAGTGCTGCTGGCGAAGCGACTGACGCCGATTCAGGTCGTGGTGATTGGCATGGTGTGTAATGTCGTCGGTGTAGCGGTCGCGCTGAGCGGTTTGACGTTCTGGCACTTCCTCTTTGCGCTGATGCTGTTCGGCGTCGGGTGGGCGTTTATGTTCAACGGCGGGACATTCATGCTGAACGCGTTTACCCATTCAGTGCATAAATCCCGTTTGCAGGGGATTAACTCGCTGGTGATTTACGTGCCTAACGCGCTGGCTTCGTTGTCTGCCGGTAGCCTGATGGCGCTAACCAGCGGCTGGCCGCTGGTCAATATGGTGGGTATCGGCATGCTGTTGTTGCTGGTTCTGGGGCTGATCATTCTGGGACGGCGCTGATGTGTGGCGCGCCGTGAGGCTGTTGAAAAGACGGTTACCCGAAGTGAACGGTTTCCCCGGCCTGATCCGAGCAGGCTGCTGACAGCAGCGCGATAAAATCTTCACCGCTGCGATCGCATACCCAGCGTTCCGCTTGACGGTTGAAGTGGTAACCGCCCGTTTTGGTCGCCAGCCAGATTTGGTGCAGCGGTTCCTGCCGATTGATCACGATTTTGCTGCCGTTCTCAAAACTCAGCGTCATCACGCCGCCGTTAGTTTCGTAATCAATGTCGGCATCACCCTCAAACCGATCCAGCGTTTCTTCCAACTGAAGCATGAGTTCGTCGGCTAATTGGTGGAACTCGCTATCGTTCATTTTCGATTCCTATTGATTTTCATGATCCACCTGCGATTATAGAGAGCATACGAGTATTAATGACAGGTCTTAACGTGATGAAGAACGTATTTCGCCAGTTTTTTCTGGTGTTAGCCGCAGTGAGTTTATTCGGCTGTGGTCTGAAAGGGCCGCTTTATATGCCTGCTGATGGCAAATCCGGTGCGTCAAACGACTCAGCAAAATGAGAATCAGCCGCCGCAAAAGAAAACGTCAATGCGTCCTTAATGCGTGACGACAGTAATAAATAACAGGTCACGCGCCCGGTTAAGCAAGCGGGGGAGTCAGGATAATGCAGTTCGCTAAGATGCACGGGTTAGGCAACGATTTCATGGTTGTTGATGCCGTTACGCAAAACGTTTATTTTTCACCCGAATTGATTCGCCGTTTGGCGGATCGACACTGTGGTGTAGGGTTCGACCAATTGCTGGTCGTCGAGCCGCCCTACGATCCTGAACTGGATTTTCATTACCGCATTTTTAACGCGGATGGCAGCGAAGTGGCGCAGTGCGGCAATGGCGCGCGCTGCTTTGCTCGTTTTGTGCGCCTGAAGGGGCTGACCAACAAGCGTGATATCGCCGTCAGTACGCAGACTGGCCGGATGGTGCTGTCGGTGACCGATGACGAACTGGTGCGCGTCAATATGGGCGAACCCAATTTCGAGCCGCAACAGGTGCCTTTCCGCGCGGTCAAAGCGGAGAAAACCTACATCATGCGTGCCGACGAACACACGGTGCTGTGTGGCGTGGTGTCGATGGGCAACCCGCACTGTGTGATTCAGGTTGAGGATGTGGACACGGCGAAGGTGGAAACGCTGGGGCCGCTGCTGGAAAGCCACGAGCGTTTTCCCGAGCGTGCCAACATCGGTTTTATGCAAGTGGTTGATAGCCACACGGTCCGTCTGCGGGTGTACGAACGCGGTGCGGGAGAAACGCAGGCGTGCGGTAGCGGCGCGTGTGCTGCTGTGGCGGTAGGGATCCAGCAGGGATTATTGTCCGCGAACGTTCGCGTATCTCTGCCGGGCGGGGAGTTGGATATCCAGTGGGATGGGCCGGGACATCCGTTATTCATGACCGGGCCTGCAACGCATGTCTACGATGGATTTATTCATTTATGAAGAATGTCGAGGAACAGGCAGAGCGCGAGATCGCACTCAGTGACGAGATGGTTTTGCAGTTCCTGCAACAGAATCCCGATTTTTTTATCCGCAATGCGCGTCCCGTCGAGCAGATGCGCATTCCTCACCCCGTCAGGGGAACCGTGTCGCTGGTGGAATGGCAGCTAGCACGTCAGCGTAACCACATTACTCAGCTTGAGGAAGAAATCACGCTGTTGATGGAACAGGCGGGGGCGAACGAAGTGCTGTTCAATCGCCTGCTTGGGTTACAAACTGAATTGGCGTCGGCGGATAGCCTGACTGACATGTTGGATCGCTTGCAGCGCTGGGCGCGTCAGCTTGGTCTGGCGGGCGCAACGGTGCGCCTGTTCAGCGATAAATGGCGCCTTGGCGCGCCTTCTGGTTTTACCCACCTTGGGCTCAACCGCTCCACCTTTGAGCCGCTGCGCATTCAGCGCTTCGGACAACATAACCACTATCTTGGCAGTCTGAACGGGCCGGAGCTGTTGCTTCTGCTGCCGCAGGCCAGACAGGTTGGGTCGGTCGCGCTATCTCTGATGGGAAATCATCACGATTTGGGCGTGCTGATTTTCAGCAGTCGCGACAGCCACCATTATCAGGATGGCATGGGAACCGTGCTGCTTCAGCAAATGGCCATGATGCTGCCAGCGATGCTGGCGCGCTGGGTTGAGCGGGTATGAGCCGGCAGCCTGCGCCAGCGGAGGCCCCTTCCTCTTCGCCGTTACAAGCAGATGTCGATGCGTTCCTGCGCTATCTGAAAGTAGAGCGTCAGCTAAGCCCGCTGACGCAGACCAGCTATTTACATCAACTGTCCGCGGTTATCACGATACTCTCCGCGGCGGGGGTGGCTGACTGGCGCAAGCTGGACGCCTCTGGCGTGCGTTCCGTGGTGTCCCGCAGTAAGCGCGATGGGCTACATTCCAGCAGTCTGGCGCTACGTTTATCGGCATTGCGCAGTTTTCTCGACTGGATGGTGTCACGCGAGGTGCTGGCGGCGAACCCCGCTAAAGGGGTATCCACGCCGCGAGCTGGGCGTCCACTACCCAAGAATATGGATGTGGATGAGACGAATCGCCTGCTGGAGATCGATTTGGACGATCCCCTTGCGGTGCGCGACCGTACGATGCTGGAAGTGATGTACGGCGCGGGGCTGCGTCTGGCTGAGCTGGTCGGCATGGATTATCAGCATATTGATTTGGCCAGCGGTGAAATTTGGGTCATGGGGAAAGGCAGTAAAGAGCGCAAATTGCCGATAGGAAAAACGGCGGTAACCTGGCTGGAACGCTGGCTGGCGCTGCGCGAGTTGTTTGGCCCGCAGGATGATGCCGTGTTTATCTCCAATCAGGGGCGACGCATTTCGATGCGCAACGTGCAGAAGCGTTTTGCCGAATGGGGGATTAAGCAGGGCGTGAATAGCCATGTCCATCCGCATAAGCTGCGCCACTCCTTTGCGACGCACATGCTGGAATCCAGCGGTGATTTACGAGCGGTACAAGAGTTGCTTGGCCACGCTAACCTGACTACGACGCAGATTTACACCCATCTTGATTTTCAACATTTAGCCTCCGTGTACGATGCCGCGCATCCACGCGCCAAACGAGGGAAACCCTGATGCATTTTTACCGATCTCTTGGCCCGATCCGGGCGATCACGTTCGATCTGGATGACACGCTGTACGATAACGCGGACGTCATTCGGCGCACGGGGCAAGAGTCAATCCACTTTCTACAACAGTACCATCCGGCGCTTCGTGATTTTCAGGCCGATGACTTTCAGAACTTACGCCAGACCTTGCTTGAACGCGAACCGGACATCTATCACGACGTGACCGAATGGCGTCGCCGTGCGGCTGAACTGGCGATGTTAGAGCGTGGCCTGAGTGCGGCAGAGGCGAAGGATGGCGCAAAAGCGGCAATGGAAAACTTTGCCCACTGGCGTAGCCAAATTACGATTACCGAAGAAACGCACCAGACGTTGGCGGCGTTAGCCGAGAAAGTGCCGCTGGCCGCCATCACCAACGGTAACGCTGAGCCGCACCGCTTTGGCCTCGATCGCTATTTTTCGTTTATCCTGCGCGCTGGCCCGCACGGTCGCGCTAAACCGTTTGATGACATGTACCATCTGGCGGCGCAAAAGCTCAATTTGCCTGTGCATGAGATTCTGCACGTCGGTGACGATCTCACGACCGATGTGGCGGGGTCGATCCGCTGCGGTATGCAGGCCTGCTGGATTAACCTGCGTGAAGGCAGCCTGACGCAGATTGGCGACGCCCGACTACTGCCGCATATCGAAATTTCGCGGTTGGCATCGCTGTCGGCATTGCTATAATCACGGCATTAATCTGTATAAATCACCAGTGGAAACGTCCTCTCATGCACGGCGTTTCCCTCACCGGATAACCCGTACCTATGGACGTTTCTGATCTGCTCGATGGCCTCAACGACAAACAGCGTGACGCGGTAGCCGCGCCGCGCAGCAATTTATTGGTGCTGGCGGGGGCAGGCAGCGGCAAAACTCGGGTACTGGTTCATCGCATTGCCTGGCTTTTGTCCGTCGAAAACTGTTCGCCGTACTCCATCATGGCGGTGACGTTTACCAACAAAGCGGCGGCGGAGATGCGCCACCGTATCGATCACCTGATCGGCACCAGCCAGGGCGGCATGTGGATCGGCACTTTCCACGGGCTGGCGCACCGCCTGCTGCGTGCACACCATATGGACGCCAATCTGCCGCAGGATTTCCAGATTCTGGACAGCGAAGATCAACTGCGTCTGCTGAAACGTCTGATTCGGGCACTCAATCTGGATGAGAAACAGTGGCCGCCGCGTCAGGCGATGTGGTTCATCAACGGGAAGAAAGATGAAGGCCTACGTCCGCAGCACATTGAAAGCTACGGCAACCCTATCGAACAAACGTGGCAGCGCGTGTATCAGGCCTATCAGGAAGCGTGCGATCGCGCCGGGCTGGTGGATTTCGCCGAACTGCTGCTACGTGCGCATGAACTGTGGCTGAACAAGCCACATGTGCTGAACCACTATCGCGAACGGTTTACCAACATTCTGGTAGACGAATTCCAGGACACCAACCGCATTCAGTACGCCTGGATCCGCATGCTGGCGGGCGACAGCGCCAAGGTGATGATCGTCGGGGATGACGATCAGTCGATTTACGGCTGGCGCGGGGCGCAGGTCGAAAATATTCAGCTGTTCCTGAAAGATTTCGCTGGCGCAGAGACGATCCGTCTGGAGCAGAACTATCGCTCAACCAGCAACATCCTGAAGGCGGCGAATGCGCTTATTGCCCACAACGGCGGGCGACTCGGCAAGAACCTGTGGACCGATGGCGCAGAAGGCGAACCCATCTCGCTGTACTGCGCGTTCAACGAACTGGATGAGGCGCGTTACGTCGTCAACCGGATTAAAGCCTGGCAGGAAAATGGCGGGGCGCTGAGTGATAACGCCATTCTGTATCGGAGCAACGCCCAGTCGCGCGTATTGGAAGAGGCGCTGTTGCAGCAGAGTATGCCGTACCGCATCTACGGCGGCATGCGCTTCTTCGAACGGCAGGAAATTAAAGATGCGCTGTCTTATCTGCGCCTGATCGCCAACCGTAACGACGATGCGGCGTTCGAGCGTGTGGTGAATACGCCGACGCGCGGCATCGGCGATCGCACGCTGGATGTGGTGCGCCAGACGGCGCGCGATCGTCAGTTGACGCTGTGGCAATCCACGCGGGCGCTGTTGCAGGAAAAAGTGCTGGCTGGGCGGGCGGCGGCATCGCTGCAACGCTTTATCGAACTGATCGATGCGCTAGCCTACGAAACGTCTGAGCTGCCGTTGCATATTCAAACCGACCGGGCGATTAAGGATTCCGGCCTGTGGAGCATGTATGAACAGGAAAAAGGCGAGAAAGGGCAGGCGCGGGTAGAAAACCTGGAAGAACTGGTGACGGCGACGCGCCAGTTCAGCTATCAGGAAGAAGATCAGGATTTGATGCCGCTGCAGGCTTTCCTGTCGCATGCCGCGCTGGAAGCGGGCGAAGGTCAGGCGGATGCTAATCAGGATGCGGTTCAGCTTATGACGCTGCACTCGGCGAAAGGGCTGGAGTTCCCGCAGGTCTTTATCGTCGGCATGGAAGAAGGCATGTTCCCTAGCCAGATGTCGCTGGATGAAGGCGGACGTCTGGAAGAAGAGCGTCGTCTGGCTTATGTCGGCGTCACGCGTGCGATGGAAAAGCTGACGATAACCTACGCAGAATCCCGCCGTTTATACGGCAAAGAAGCCTATCACCGACCTTCCCGATTCGTCGGCGAACTGCCGGAAGAGTGTGTTGAAGAAGTGCGCTTACGTGCCAGTGTCTCCCGTCCGGTTAATCATCAGCGTCTCGGCACGCCGATAACGCAAAACGACAGCGGCTACAAATTAGGGCAGCGGGTTCGCCATGCGAAATTCGGCGAAGGTACGATCGTGAATCTGGAAGGCAGCGGCGATCACGCCCGTCTTCAGGTCGCGTTTCAAGGGCAAGGCATTAAATGGCTGGTTGCCGCTTATGCCAGACTGGAAACGGTGTGATCGTCACGATGCGGCTTGAAGTATGACGGGGTTATATAACTTATAAAAACCCTGTCTTAGTCTTTATCGTCATTTTCGACAATGCTAGGTGGCCTGCCGCGTATCCATGGATGTGTGGTATCACAATAAAAAAGGAGCATGCCCATGACGCTAGACCAGATTATTGCCGAGCTACAGAAGAAGAAATGGGTCGATCTCACGCATACGGTGACGGAATCGATTCCTATTTTTAGCGCGTTTGAAGGCGTGTTGCAGCGCAAGACCTTATTCAACGTCGAAGATCATGGGTTTTATGCGCAGGCGGTGACGTTTGCGACGCAGACAGGGACGCATATTGATGCGCCGGGGCATTTTGTCGCGGGTAAGCGCTATCTGGATCGTATTGATAATAAAGAGCTGTTGCTACCGCTGGTAGTGCTCCACAAGCAAGACGCCGTCGCACACGATCCCGATTACCGCCTGTCGGTTGACGACATTCTGGCGTTTGAGCGTGAACACGGAGAAATCCCGTCAGGCAGCTTTGTCGCGTTTGCCAGCGGCTGGAGCACGCGCTGGCCCGATATTGACGCCTTCGCCAATAAAGATGAAGACGGCAACAGCCATACGCCGGGGTGGTCGCTTGAGGCGCTAACGTTCCTGTTTGAAGAGCGCGGCATTAGCGCGGTCGGGCATGAAACGCTGGATACGGATTCCGCCGCGGATTTCCGTCGCAACAACGGGCTTATTGGCGAGTTCTTCGTGCTGAACCAAAATGCCTGGCAGGTTGAGGTCCTGAATAACCTGCATCAGCTGCCGTCTACCGGCGCTTATATTCACGTCAGCTATCCTAATTTCGCTGGTGCGCCTGGCTTCCCCGTCCGTGCCATCGCCTATTTACCCGACAACGCTTAATCGATAAACGCAGTTCTTTTTTACTCTGAGGACTGCGTTTTTTACCACTTTCCGCGCCGAATTTATTGGATAAACCTTATCCATTTGACCAATCTTTTACAGCGTGTTTCAGCCGCGGTTTTAAAGTTGAAGTCTTTTTCATCTCGGCGTAACATGCGCGCATCATTATTCTCGGAGGACTAACGCCTTGGACACACCCAGTCGATACTGGCTCACTAACCTGTTCATTAGGTACAACTTCTAAGGCTATCTTCCTCTGCTGATAGCCTTCGTGGTTGTCAGCGACGCTGTTTTTGTCGCTACGAGTCAGATCCGTCGAACGGACTGAAACCTGCTGGTGACACCTCACCTTTGTTTCTGTGCTTCAATCGCGTTGTCCATCTCTGCTACTGAAAGGGGAGCTATGGCCCATGCTGAGCGCATTTAAACTGGATAATTGCCGTTTATCTCGTCTGGAACTGGATGACTCCGATGATCTCACCACGTCAGTTTGGGTCGATTTGATCGAGCCGGAAGACGATGAGCGTGAAAAAGTACAAAACGAACTGGGACAAAGCCTGGCAACCCGTCCGGAACTGGAAGACATTGAAGCATCAGCACGTTTCTTTGAAGATGAAGACGGCCTGCACATTCACTCCTTTTTCTTTTTTGAAGACGCTGACGATCACGCCGGTAACTCTACCGTGGCGTTTACCATTCGCGATGGTCGCCTGTACACCTTGCGTGAGCGTGAGCTGCCTGCGTTCCGCCTGTATCGCATGCGTGCCCGTAACCAAACGCTGGTGGACGGCAATGCTTACGAACTGCTGCTCGACCTCTTTGAGACCAAAATTGAGCAACTGGCGGACGAAATCGAGAACATCTACAGCGATCTGGAATCGCTGAGCCGCATCATTATGGAAGGGCGGCAGGGCGAAGAGTACGACGACGCGTTGTCTACGCTGGCGGAACTGGAAGACGTGGGCTGGAAAGTGCGCCTGTGTCTGATGGATACCCAACGTGCGCTGAACTTCCTGGTGCGTAAAGCCCGCTTGCCATCCGGCCAGTTGGAGCAGGCGCGCGAAATTTTACGCGATATCGAATCTCTGCTGCCGCACAACGAATCCCTGTTCCAGAAGGTTAACTTCCTGATGCAGGCGGCGATGGGCTTCATCAATATTGAACAGAGCCGGATTATCAAGATCTTCTCGGTGGTCTCCGTGGTGTTCCTGCCACCGACGCTGGTGGCATCCAGCTACGGGATGAACTTTGAATTTATGCCGGAACTGAAGTGGTCGTTTGGCTATCCGGGCGCGATTGTGCTGATGATTCTCGCTGGACTGGCGCCGTACCTCTATTTCAAACGTAAGAACTGGCTCTAAATCTGCCGTATGCGCCTGATGGGGTTTAACCGTCAGGCGCGTCAATATTCCTTCCTTTTTATCGTTCTCCGACTCGCTATTCCTGTTTATTCTTCCGCGCCTGTTCATTCTCCGGCCATCTTGTTTAGAATGGCGAATAGCCTTTCTATTTACTTTCTATGATTAAAAACAGGTCGTGTGCATGAAAGGGATGTCTCCTTGGATGCAATGGGGAATATTGCTGTCGGTTTCATTATTCCTTGGGTTTGGGCTACAGATTTATCACGTTCCCGCCGCGTTGTTGCTAGGGCCGATGATGGTCGGCGTCGTCATGGGGCTAAACGGTGCGACGATTCGCATCCCGCCCGTCTGCTTTGCGGGCAGCAATGCCGTTCTGGGCTGTCTGGTGGCACAAAGCCTGTCATTTTCTATCCTGACACCGTTGATGAGCGAATGGCCGCTGGTGCTGTTCATTCTGCTGGCGACGCTGGCTGCCAGCGGGCTATCCGGTTGGCTGCTGGTCAAATTTAGCGAGTTGCCCGGAACGACCGGAACCTGGGGCGCATCGCCGGGCGGTGCGTCGGCGATGGTCGCGATGTCTGGGGAATTTGGCGCGGACGTGCGGCTGGTCGCCTTCATGCAATATTTACGCGTGCTGATGGTCACCGCGTCGGCGGCGTTCGTAGCGCGCTTGAGTTTGGGTGACGAAGCGGCGGAAAACAGCGCGATGCTGGTCTGGTTTCCTCAGCTGGACTGGCGCTTTCTGGCGACGCTTTGCGTGGCGTTTGGCAGCGCCTGGCTGGGAAGACGCCTGCGTATTCCATCTGGGGCGCTGTTGGGGCCAATGATTATCGGTTCGATGCTGCATGCCAGCGGCACCTTGCATCTGCAAACGCCGGAATGGCTGTTGGCGTTGGCCTATGCTTTTATCGGCTGGAGCGTCGGGCTCTGCTTTACCCGCCCCATCTTTTTACTGGCGATCCGCACGTTGCCGCACATGATGACGTCGATAGTTGGATTGATGCTACTGTGTGGCGGAATGGCGTGGATGGTGACGAAAATGATGCCGGTGGATATGCTGACCGCCTTTCTGGCGACCAGCCCCGGCGGGCTGGATTCGATTGCGATTATTGCCGCAGGCAGTCGGGTCGATATGGCATTTGTGATTGCCATGCAGACGCTGCGGCTGTTTTCGACACTGCTATTCAGCCCGATCTTATCGCGCTTTATTTCCCGTCGTGTTGAGGCTGGGAAACTGTAGCTGGCGTGCGCCGTAGCTTACGCTGCGTATACAGCGCATCCAGAATAAACAGCGCCAGTGCACCCCAGATAAAGCCAAACGTCACCAGCTTGTCGCTGCTGAACGTTTCACCGTAGAACACCACCGCCAGTATGAACATGATGGTAGGGCCGAGATACTGGAAGAAGCCGAGCGTCGACAGGCGCAGGCGCATCGCCGCCGCGGTGAAAAACAGTAACGGCACCGTGGTGACGATACCCGCCGAGAGCAGCAGCAGGTTCAGCGACCAGGGATTGGCTGTCAGATGGCTGCTTGGCGTGTCGGCAATAAAAAACAGATAAATGATCGCGACCGGCAGCAGCCACAGTGTTTCGATCAGCATGCCAGTTTGCCCGTCGATACCAATCTTCTTACGCAGCAGACCGTATAACGCGAAGCTGAAGGCCAGCCCGAGTGCGATAACCGGCAGCGATCCGAACGTCCAGAGCTGAACCAGTACGCCCGTCACGGCGAGCAGCACGGCCAGCCATTGCAGACGGCGAAAGCGTTCGCCCAGGAAGATCATGCCTAACATGACGTTGACCAGTGGGTTGATGAAATACCCCAGACTGGCTTCCAGCATGTGATGGTTGTTGACCGCCCAGATGTACAACAGCCAGTTTCCGCCGATAAGCACCGCCGTTAATGCCAACAGAAACAGATGCTTGACGTTGCGGCAGGCATAGCTCACCTGACGCCATTTCCGGCCGATGGTCAGCAGGATCAGCATAAAGAAGAATGACCAGATAATACGGTGCGTCAGTATTTCATTGGGTGGAACGTGCTCAAGCAGCTTGAAATAAACGGGAGCAATTCCCCAAATAAAATACGCACCGAGGGCGAAAAATATCCCCTCACGGGTTTGTTGCGCGTTCATGGATGACTCGATAAGGACGGCGGGAAAACGCTAAGTCTACCCAAAACTGTGAGCGCTTTCACGTAAAGTGTTAATGACAACATGACCCGGCAATCATGTCTGCCCACGAGAAAGGCTACCCGACAATATAGGTTGCGGTGGCGCTGGCCAGATGCGAGCCCTGTTCGTTATGCAATTCGGCGCGTGCAACGGCGATTTTATTGCCGCCGCGCAGCAGCGTGCTGGTAATGGTGAAGTGTTCTCCATAGCCCGGACGCAGATAATCGACCCGCATATCAATGGTTCCCATGCGGGCGAGTCGGTGATGAAACTCCTGATCGCTAATCGTCTCATGACGCAGCAGCGTGTTGCCGACGCACACCAATCCGGCAGCGACGTCCAGTCCGGCGGCAATCACGCCGCCGTGCAGAATTTTTTGTGCCGCATTGCCGATGAGTTTCTCTTGCCGGGCGAATGTCAGGACGGCTTTGTCGGCTTCAAACTGCTGTAATTCAAGACCTAATTCGATGTTAAACGGCATTTTGTAAATGAAAATCTCACCAACAAGCTGGCGCACGGTATCTCTGGTTAATGTGGTTCCCTGAAATGGGGGGATGCCCTGAAATGATGGTACGTCAGCCATAGTCGTTTCCCGTCCAAGCAATAAGAGATACGCATTAAGTGTGGTTAATTTGATGCAATAAGGTTATGCAAGTGTTTATTTTATGCATTGATTTTGTTTCTTTCCAGAAAAGGCCGATAAACGAGGGAGCGCTAATTCAAACGTTGCTGAACTGTGTAGAATGGCGGGCTTGAGTGGGGAATGGCCGATTAGATAAACGAGTTTATTTAGATAAAAGACTTTATTTATAAAAGAATGCTGGAGAAAAACATGTCGGAGAAAATAAATGCATAAAATAGGATTCGTACTGGCAGCATTACTGATGGCGCAGGCTCATGCTGAAGTCACAACAAACGCGCCAGCGCCAAATCAACCGGCGGTACGCGGCAGCATTATCGCCAGTCTGTTACAAGAGCACGATACCCCGTTTGTCCTCTATCCTTATGAAAGTAACTACTTACTCTACACCTATACCAGCAACATCAATAAAACCGCGATCCAGAGCTATAACTGGGGCGATGAAGCACGTAAAGATGAAGTGCATTACCAACTGAGCCTGGGGTTCCCGATCTGGCGTGGCATTCTGGGCGATAACTCGCTGCTGGGCGCTTCCTATACGCAGCGCTCATGGTGGCAGTTGTCGAATAAGAGCGAGTCTTCTCCGTTCCGTGAAACGGACTATGAGCCACAGGTCTTTTTGGGCTGGGCAACGAGCTACGACTTTGCGGGCTGGACGCTGCGGGATGTAGAAGTAGGCTTTAACCACCAGTCTAATGGCCGTTCCGAACCGACGTCACGCAGTTGGAACCGCGCTTATACCCGCCTGATGGCGCAGAACGGCAACTGGCAGGTCGATGTGAAACCGTGGATACGTTTCTCCGATAGCCAGGACGATAACCCGGACATCACCAAATACATGGGCCATTACCGCTTACGTGTCGGCTATGTGTGGGGCGATAGCGTCTTTAGCGCGGAAGGGCGTTATAACTGGAACAGCGGCTACGGCGGTGGTGAACTGGGCTGGAGCTACCCGCTGACGCGTCATGTTCGCTTTTACACCAAGGTCTTTAGCGGCTATGGCGAATCTCTGATTGACTACAACCACCGCCAGACCCGCTTCGGCGTTGGGGTGACGCTGAACGACATGTTCTAATGATCGTGTTTTTTAGCGATTGCCGTTTTTAGCCATCGTCGTTTTACCAAACTTAACCATTGCAGTTTTACCAAACGGCGCTGAAAATAGCGCCTGTTTGATTTCATTGAATTGGGGAAGGCGTGTCTACGGCGGAAGTATTGAATAAGGAAGCGCTGGCGGTTCAGGTTCTGCGGGACACGTTCGGCTACCAGCAATTCCGACCGGGTCAGCAGGAAATTATCAGCGCGACGCTCAGTGGGCAGGACTGTCTGGTTATCATGCCGACAGGCGGCGGCAAGTCGCTGTGCTATCAAATCCCCGCGCTGGTGATGGACGGGCTGACGCTGGTGGTGTCTCCGCTGATTTCGCTGATGAAAGATCAGGTCGATCAGCTTCAGGCCTACGGTGTGTCGGCTGCCTGCCTGAATTCGACGCAGACGCGTGAACAGCAGCTTGAAGTGATGGCGGGTTGCCGTACCGGTCAAATCAAACTGCTGTATATTGCGCCCGAACGCCTGACGACGGACAGCTTCCTCGATCATCTCGCCCACTGGCAGATCGCCCTGATCGCGGTGGATGAAGCGCACTGCATTTCCCAATGGGGCCATGATTTCCGCCCTGAATACCGCGCGCTGGGGCAGATTAAACAGCGTTTTCCCCATCTTCCTTTCATCGCTTTGACGGCCACCGCTGACGAGACCACGCGCAACGATATCGTTCGCCTGCTGGATCTGCGGTCGCCGCTTATTCAGATCAACAGTTTTGACCGCCCGAATATTCGCTACACGCTGGTAGAGAAATTCAAACCGCTCGATCAGCTCTGGATGTTCGTGCAGGGGCAGCGTGGGAAAAGCGGTATCATCTACTGCAATAGCCGTTCCCGCGTGGAAGATATTTGCGCGCGTTTGCAGGCCCGTGGCCTGAGCGCAGGGGCTTATCACGCCGGTCTGGATAATGAACGGCGTGCGCAGGTGCAGGAAGCGTTCCTGCGTGACGATCTTCAGGTGGTGGTGGCGACCGTCGCATTTGGTATGGGCATCAACAAACCTAACGTGCGATTTGTGGTGCACTTTGATATTCCGCGCAATATCGAATCCTACTATCAGGAAACGGGGCGTGCCGGGCGTGACGGCCTCGCGGCTGAAGCCGCGCTGTTCTACGATCCGGCGGATATGGCGTGGCTGCGCCGCTGTCTGGAAGAAAAACCCGCTGGGCCGCAGTTGGATATCGAGCGTCATAAGCTCAATGCGATGGGCGCGTTTGCCGAAGCACAGACCTGTCGGCGTTTGGTGCTGCTGAACTATTTCGGTGAAGGACGCCAACAACCCTGCGGTAACTGCGATGTTTGTCTCGATCCGCCGAAGCGCTACGACGGGCTGGTTGAAGCGCAAAAGGCGCTGTCCTGCGTGTATCGGGTCGGGCAGCGCTTTGGTTTAGGGTATATCGTCGAGGTGCTGCGCGGCGCAAATAACCAGCGTATCCGAGACTTTGGTCATGACAAGCTGCCGGTTTACGGCATCGGTAAGGACAAATCGCAGGAGCATTGGGTCAGCGTACTGCGCCAACTGATTCATCTGGGTTTGCTGAACCAGAACATCACGATGCATTCCGCTGTACAGCTTACCGAATCGGCGCGTCCGGTATTGCGGGGAGAAATGCCGCTACAGCTGGCCGTGCCGCGTGTGATTAACCTGAAACCCCGCGCGAATCAAAAATCTTACGGCGGAAATTACGACCGCAAGCTGTTCGCCAAATTGCGCAAACTACGTAAATCCATCGCGGATGAAGACAATATTCCGCCTTATGTGGTGTTCAGCGATGCGACGCTGCTGGAGATGGCGGAACTGATGCCGATCACCGCAGGTGAACTGCTGAATATCAACGGGGTAGGACACCGTAAACTCGAACGTTTCGGTGCGCCTTTCATGAACATGATTCGCGATCATGTCGATAATGATGACGAGTAACGCTCGTCTTGTCTGACTGCATTTAAAAACAGGAAAACCAACATGCTGATGCTATTTCTGACGGTGGCGCTGGTGCATTTCATTGCGCTGATGAGCCCGGGGCCGGATTTCTTTTTCGTTTCACAAACCGCGGCCAGCCGTTCCCGCCGTGAAGCGATGATGGGCGTGTTGGGTATTTCTCTGGGCGTGGTGGTCTGGGCGGCGATCGCGCTGCTGGGGTTGCATCTGCTGTTGCAAAAAATGGCCTGGCTACATACGGCCATTACCGTCGGCGGCGGGCTGTACCTGTGCTGGATGGGCTGGCAGATGCTGCGCTCCGCACGGCGTAAAGCGCAACTGGAAACCACACAGGAAATGGCGGTGGTCTTGCCTCAGCGTGGCAAAACCTTTATGCGCGGGTTATTGACGAATCTGGCTAACCCGAAGGCGCTGATCTATTTCGGCAGCGTGTTCTCGCTGTTTGTTGGCGATAGCGTCGGCAGCGGTGCCCGCTGGGGACTGTTTGCGCTGATCTCGATTGAAACGCTGATCTGGTTCAGTCTGGTCGCGATGGTTTTCGCCCTACCGGCCATGCGTCGCGGCTATCAGCGTCTAGCAAAATGGGTGGATGGCGTAGCGGGCGTGCTGTTTACCGGATTTGGCCTGCACCTGATTTTTTCTCGCTAATCTTTCCCTGTGAGGATGTCTCTCTCTGCGCACGTTCTGTGGAGAAAAAGCGGTAGGGAAAGCATTTCTTCAAGAAAAAAGCGCGCCGCCATTCACGACGGCGCACTCTTTCATCAGGCCTTTCTCGCCGTGGCGAGTAACGCGCCAACCAGCACAAACAGTGAACCGAATATCCGGTTGAGCATCTTCATCTGCCGTGGGCCTTTTAGCCAGCCGGCGATGCGCGTGGCTAGCGTGGCATAGCCAATCATCACGATAATATCGACCACAACGGTGGTGACGCCCAACACCAGATACTGTGCGGCCTGCGGCTGGTGGGGGATAATGAACTGCGGGAACAGCGCCGCCAGAAACACGATGCTTTTCGGGTTGGTCAGATTCACCAGCACCGCGCGTTTAAAGAGTCGGCGACGCGGCATCGCGCTGGCGATTGCCTGAAGGTCCAGTGCGCCTGCGGCGCGCCATTGCTGAATCCCCAGCCAAATCAGATAAGCCGCGCCCAACCATTTCAGCATATCGAAAGCCAGTACAGATTGGTTAAGCAACGCGCCTAATCCAATGCCGACCAGCACGATATGAATCGCCAGCCCGACCTGCAAACCACAGATCGAAGCCGCCGCGCCGCGATAGCCGTGGCTAATTCCGGTGCTCATGGTGTTGATGGCACCAGATCCGGGTGACAGGCTGAGAATAAGCGTTGTGAGTAAATAGGTTAACCACCAATCCAATGTCATGAAGTATGCCCCTGAATCACGTTCTGTATTACGAGAGTCTGTCTGTTTTTTATGTCACAATACGCTGGTGCTCCACTGCTTGTCATGTTCTTCCGCTAGCTTTGTTTTCCCGCGTCACCGGAGAGGTGTGATGATTCGACGCCACAATACGTTGTTTACGTCGGAACGGTTAACGCCTGAAGGGTTAACCTCGAACCTGTTAACGCGAGAAGCGCAGTTTGCCGCTTTTGCTACCGGAGAATTACTGGATTTCTGGCGTCAGCGCGAAGAGGGCGAATTCTCTGGCGTTGACGATGTACCGATCCGGTTTGTTCGCTTTACCGCGCCCCAGCACGACAAGATTGTCGTTGTCTTTTCAGGCCGTATCGAAAGCTATGTCAAATATAGCGAAGTCGCTTATGACCTCTTTCACAGCGGCTATGATGTACTCATCATGGATCATCGTGGGCAAGGGCGATCGGGACGGGTGCTGCAAGACGGCCACCGTGGACACGTCGTGCGCTTCAGTGATTATGTCGATGATGCCGAAACGCTGTGCCAGCAGCATATTGGCCCGAAGCACTATACCCGCCGGTTTGCCTTAGCGCATTCAATGGGTGGGGCGATTTTGGCGCAGCTTCTGATTCGCCAACCTGAGACGTTTGATGCCGTAGCGCTGTGCGCGCCGATGTTTGGTATTCGTTTGCCGCTTCCCCATTGCGTGGCTGGCTGGATTGTCGATTGGGCAGAGCGTCGCCCGGCGATTCGTGATTACTACGCCATCGGCACCGGACAGTGGCGTCCTTTGCCTTATCGGATGAATGTGTTGACGCACAGCCGTGAGCGCTACCAGCGCAGCATTCGATTTTATGCGGATTCGCCGGATTTGCGCATTGGTGGCCCGACTTACCATTGGGTGCGTGAGGCCATACAGGCGGGGAAACAGCTACTGGCACAGGCCAGCGCCATCACTACGCCGCTTCTGCTGCTACAGGCGGGAGAGGAGCGCGTGGTGGATAACCGTAGCCAGAATGCGTTTTGCCAGATACTGGCACAGAACGGTAACGCCAATTCAAATGGCGTTTTGCAGGTTATCCCCGGTGCGCGGCACGAAATTCTCTTTGAAACGGATAACCTCCGCGCTCAGGCATTTGCGCTGATTTTGGCGCACTTTGCGCGTTATCATTAATTTTAGACTGTTGGCAGGTCGTTCAACGGACGCTGCCAGCAACCTCGTTAATTTTTTGCGGCGCGTGCCGCCACAACACACCAGAAGTGAGATCTCATCGTTATGTACCATGTCGTTGCTTCCGATTTAGATGGCACACTGCTGTCACCTGACCACTCGCTGTCCCCCTATGCGAAAGAAACCCTCAGGCTGCTGACGGAGAAAGGGATTCACTTTGTGTTCGCTACCGGACGGCATCACATGGATGTCGCGCAGATCCGCGATAACCTCGGTATCAACGCGTTTATGATTACCTCGAATGGTGCACGCGTGCACAACTCGCAGGGCGAGCTGATTTTCAGCCACAACCTGGATCAAGATATCGCCCGCGACCTTTACAGCGTCGTACACAATAACCCCGATATGCTGACGCACGTTTACCGCGATGATGAGTGGTTTATGAACCGTCCGCGCGCGGAAGAAGAGCGTTTCTTCAAAGAGTCGATCTTTAAATACAAGCTGTTCGAACCTGCACTGCTCGAAACCGATGGCGTCAGCAAGGTGTTCTTTACCTGTGATTCCCATGAGCAGCTGTTACCGCTGGAAGAAGCGCTTAACGCGCGCTGGGGCGACCGCGTCAACGTGAGTTTTTCGACGCTTACCTGTCTGGAAGTGATGGCTGGCGGCGTGTCTAAAGGCCATGCGTTGGAACAAGTGGCGAAGATTATCGGCTTCTCGCTCAAAGAGTGTGTGGCGTTTGGTGATGGCATGAACGACTACGAAATGCTGTCGATGGCGGGTAAAGGCTGCGTGATGCAGAACGCGCATCAGCGCCTGAAAGATATGCTGCCAGATCGCGAAGTGATTGGGTCTAACGCGGACAGCGCGGTGCCGAATTACCTGCGTGAACTGTTTCTGAAGTAATCGATATGATTGAGTCAGTGCATCATCGGGCACATCGTGCCCGATGGCAACGCTGAGACTCAGCGCGGTTTTTTCAGGAAATCGACCGCTTTGTCGGGAAAATCGGTGAACAGGCCGTCAACATTCGCCTGATAGTAGAGAATGTCGTAGAGCCGATCGATATCGCTAGCGTACGCCGGTAGCCTGTCGGCCCTTGCCGTGAACGGATGAACCTGAAGTTTATGCTGGTGGACTTCCTTCACCATGTCGGTAAAGGTGATGTGGCCAGGCGTCGATCCTTTCTGGATGAGCATGTGATAGTCCGGGCCGATACCGTCGGCATAGGTCGCAATCTGCTGCATAGCGCCGGGCTTTTGCATCCAGTCATAGTTGTAATTCACCCACGTCCCATCGGCCTGCTTCTCGTAGGTTTCATGCCAGTTGGTATAGGCAATCAGTTGAATCAGGTTCAGATCCATCTTCATCTGCGGCTGCAATTCGGTTTTGATGCGTTTTAGCTCCGCGACGTCAAACGATTGCAGGAAGACCTTATCGCTCTTCTTCGTATAGCCATACTGCTTCAGCACGGTCAGCGTTTCGCGCGCGATGTCTTTCCCTTCCTGATGGTGAAACCACGGCGCTTTGATTTCGGGGTAGAGTCCGATGTTTTTGCCGGTTGAGTGGTTCAGACCCTGAATAAACTCAATTTCTTCCTGAAAGGTATGAATACGGAAGTCGGATTTCCACATCGGAAAACGGTTCGGGTAACTCTGTACCTGCTTGCCGTCTTTGATGTCGAATCCTTCGGTAAATTTTAGCGATTTGATCTCTTGTAGCGTGAAGTCGATAGCGTAAAAGCGTCCATCTTTACGGGCGCGTTGTGGAAAACGTTCTGCCACGTCGGTCACGCGATCCAGATAGTGATCGTGCAGGACAATGAGCGCGTTATCTTTGGTGAGTACCAGATCCTGCTCCAGATAATCGGCACCCTGAGCGTAGGCCATCGCTTTTGCAGGAAGCGTATGCTCAGGCAGATAGCCGCTGGCACCGCGGTGGGCAATAACGATTTTGTCGGTTGATGAAGCGAAAGTACTAGTACTAAAAGAAACGGAGAGCGCGAGGGCGGAGAGTAGGGATGTTACGGTAACGTTCATGCGATCAAACCTCTTTCTGTTGAGAGAAAGGCGGCGTCATCATGACGCCGCCAGAGGGATGCTTACAAGAGCGGGTTAGGCGCGATGGGCTAACTCTGCTTTATGCTTTTTCTCATTCAGCATAACAACAACCAGAAGAATTACAGCCAGAATGCTGCCGCCGATCATGACCATGAAGCCGCCGTCCCAACCGAAGAAGTCAACGGTGTAGCCGACGATGGCGCTAGCGGCAACGGAACCGCCCAGGTAGCCGAACAGACCGGTGAAGCCCGCTGCGGTACCCGCTGCTTTTTTCGGTGCCAGTTCCAGTGCATGCAGACCAATCAGCATGACCGGGCCGTAAATCAGGAAGCCGATGACGATCATACAGGCCATGTCCACACCTGGATTGCCGGCTGGGTTCATCCAGTAAACGATGGTTGCTATTGTCACCAGCGTCATGAAGAACACGCCCGTTGCACCACGGTTGCCTTTGAAGACCTTGTCGGACATCCAACCGCACAGCAGCGTGCCCGGAATACCTGCGTATTCGTAGAAGAAATAGGCCCAGGAAGACTTATCCAGTGCGAAGTGTTTAACTTCCTTCAGGTAGGTCGGTGACCAATCGAGGATACCGTAACGCAGCAGGTAAACGAAGACGTTGGCAATCGCGATGTACCACAGCAGTTTGTTCGGGAAAACGTACTGCATGAAGATCTGCTTAGCCGTCAGTTCTTCTTCCGCTTTTTCATTGTAATCAACCGGATAATCGTTTTTGTACTCTTCAATTGGCGGCAGACCACAGGATTGCGGCGTGTCACGCATCAGTGCAAAAGCGATCATGGCAATCAGAATGGCGGCGAAGGCCGGCATATAGAGTGCTGCTTTCCAGTCGTTGAACCAGGCCATACCCAGCAGGAACAGCAGAGGAGGAATACCACCGCCGACGTTGTGAGCACAGTTCCATACGGACACGATGCCACCACGTTCTTTCTGCGACCACCAGTGAACCATGGTACGTCCGCACGGCGGCCAACCCATACCCTGGAACCATCCGCACAGGAACAGCAGGACAAACATAATCGCAATGCTGGACGTTGCCCACGGCACGAAGCCCATGAACAGCATGACCGCACCAGACAGAATCAGACCCGCAGGCAGGAACACGCGTGGGTTAGAACGGTCGGATATCGACCCCATGATGAATTTAGAAAAGCCATAGGCGATGGAAATGCCGGACAGCGCAAAACCCAGATCGCCACGCGAGAAGCCTTGCTCAATCAGGTAAGGCATGGCGAGTGCGAAGTTTTTACGCACCAGATAGTAGGCGGCGTAGCCAAAAAAGATCCCCATGAAAATCTGCCAGCGCAGGCGGCGATAGAGCGGATCGACGTGTTCTTGCGACACGCGCGGCTGGTGGGCGGCGGGCCTAAAAATACTCAGCATAGAGATCTCCAATGCGAAAAAAAACGATAGCTTTTTTGTTCTATTACGAACGTTATTGTAAGGGGATAGCGTGCAAATGAGTGTGATTCATGACGCTGATGTTACACTTTTATGAAACTGTGACGATTTTTGCGCTCATGTTAACAGAATCGGAAAATTCCACAGTGCGGTTTTAGTGACCTAAATCACACTTATTGTTTTTAAACCCCGCTTTATTTTCGTTTAGTGTTCGTTTTTGCTCTTTATCAAACATTAACCCTTCTTTCTGTGTCCCAATAGCAACATGTATACCATCCGCCTGGAGCGAGACATGAAGCAAAATACGGGGAACTGGCGTGAAACTGACGTGGTTGTCATCGGCGGTGGTGCGACGGGAGCGGGAACGGCACGGGACTGTGCTCTGCGTGGACTGCGCTGCCTGCTGCTTGAACGTTATGATATTGCGACCGGAGCGACCGGCCGTAATCACGGCTTATTACACAGCGGCGCCCGCTATGCGGTAACCGATGGCGAGTCTGCCCGCGAATGTATTGAAGAAAACCAGATTCTCCGGCGGATCGCTCGCCACTGTATTGAACCTACCGACGGTCTGTTTATCACCTTGCCCGAAGACGATCTCGGCTGGCAGGCACAGTTTATTACCGCCTGCCAGCAGGCGGGGATTCGCGCGCAGGCGTTGGACCCGCAGGAAGCGTTACGACTGGAACCGGCAGCAAATCCGACGCTGATTGGCGCGGTGCGCGTGCCGGATGGGTCGGTCGATCCTTTTCGCCTGACGGCGGCCAACATGATCGATGCCTGCGAGCACGGCGCGGAAGTCTTGACCTATCACGAGGTCATTGGTCTGATTCGCAAGGGCGATCGTATTACCGGCGTGCGCGTTTTCGACCATAAAAAAGGTGTAGAAACAGAAATTTATGCACAGATAGTAGTCAACGCGGGCGGTATTTGGGGGCAGCACATTGCGGAATATGCCGATCTGCGCGTGCGCATGTTCCCGGCAAAAGGCGCGCTGTTGATTCTTGGACACCGTATCAACAACATGGTGATCAACCGCTGCCGAAAACCAGCAGATGCCGACATTCTGGTGCCGGGCGATACCATTTCGCTGATTGGCACCACCTCAACCCACATCGATTACGATCAAATCGACAATATGCTGGTGACGCCTGCCGAGGTGGAAACGCTGATGCGGGAAGGTTCGATGCTGGCACCGACGTTGGCGAGCACGCGTATTCTGCGCGCCTATGCGGGCGTCCGACCGCTGGTTGCCAGCGATAGCGACCCGAGCGGCCGTAGCGTGAGCCGCGGCATTGTGCTGCTCGACCATGCCAGCCGCGACGGGCTGGAAGGGTTCATTACTATCACTGGCGGCAAGCTGATGACCTACCGGCTGATGGCGGAGTGGGTGACAGACGCCATCTGCAAAAAGCTGGGTCATGACGTGGCCTGCTCGACGGCACAGACGCCGCTGCCCGGTTCTGAATCGCTGGAGGAGGTGAAATCCGCTCCTCACGCCCTGTCTGCTTATCCTGCGGCAAAACCGCTCTCTGCGCCGCTGCGCGGTTCGGCGATTTATCGCCACGGTGAACGTGCCGGAAGAATGCTGTCCGGTGAGCGTCTGGACCGCAGCCTGGTGTGCGAGTGTGAGGCGGTGACGGCGGGGGAAGTGCGCTACGCCGTGGAATCACTGCAGGTGAATAACCTGATTGATTTACGCCGGCGCACCCGCGTGGGTATGGGCACCTGTCAGGGTGAACTGTGCGCCTGTCGTGCGGCGGGTTTGCTGTGCCGTCTGGGCACCGCGACGCCGGAGCAGTCGCTCACGCAGCTCAGCCAGTTTTTGAACGAACGCTGGAAAGGCATTCGCCCGATTGCGTGGGGCAATGCGCTGCGCGAAAGCGAGTTTACCAGCTGGATTTATCAGGGATTGTGCGGCCTGTCGGCCAGCGACAGCCAGGAGGATCGTCATGCGCTATGACGTTGTGATTATCGGTGGCGGACTGGCGGGATTGACCTGCGGCATTCGCTTATCGGAGCAGGGGAAACGCTGCGCGATTGTCAGCGCGGGGCAGAATGCGCTGCATTTTTCTTCCGGCGCGCTGGATTTACTCTCCCATCTGCCTGACGGGCAGCCCGTGAGCCAGCCGCTCGATGCGCTGGATGAATTGGCGCGTCAGGCTCCTCATCACCCTTATTCCCGCATGGGCGCGGCGGCAGTTTCGGCACTGTTGCCACAGGTTGAAGCATTGCTGGAACGCAGCAATATCACCTTGCAGGGCAATCATCAGCAGAACCACTGGCGCATGACGCCGTTAGGTAAGTTTCGCGCCTGCTGGCTGAGTCCGGTTGATGGCGTAACGCGTGGTCTGCCGGATTCCCGCTTTGGCGACAATCCGCTGATTGCGGGAATCGAAGGCTTTCTGGATTTTCAGTCCCGTATTGTGGCCGGTACGCTTCAGGCGCAGGGGATCGCGGCACGCAGTGATGAGCTCAAGCTGCCCGTGCTGGATCGGTTGCGTCAGAACCCCAGCGAATTCCGCGCGGTCAACATCGCCCGCGTGCTCGACCGACCGGAAAATCGTTCGGCACTGGTGGAAGAGCTGTCGCTTCTGGCTAACGGGAACGATGCCATCATCATGCCCGCCTGTCTGGGATTGGACAGCCCTGAAATCATCAATGAACTCGCTTATGCGTTAGGTAAACCGGTGCTGCTGTTACCGACATTGCCGCCGTCATTGCTCGGGTTACGCCTGCATCAGGCGCTGTCGCAGCGCTTTCGCCAACTGGGTGGCATGGTGATGCCGGGCGATCGCGCGGTGCGTGCCTCGCTGTCGCCGCAGGAGATTGCCGTCCATAGCCACCATCACCGTGATATTCCGCTGCGGGCGAAGCACGCGGTGCTGGCGAGCGGTAGCTTCTTCAGTAACGGGCTGGTGACGCAGTTTGATCGGGTGACCGAACCGGTCTTTGGGCTGGATATTCGATTCGCTGACCAGCGCGAGGGCTGGAGCCAGCAGGATGTGTTTGCGCCGCAGCCTTATATGCAATTTGGCGCGATGGTCGATGAACATCTGCATCCGCGCATTGGGGGCGAAACGGTCAACAACCTGTATGCGATTGGCGCGGTGCTGGAAGGCTTCGACCCGATTGTACAGGGATGTGGAGCCGGGGTTTCCTTGCTCAGCGCACTTCATGTTGCCGAACAGATTTTGAAGGAGGGCAACCCATGAGCCTGCTTAGCGATAACAGTTTTGAAGATTGCATCAAGTGTACAGTCTGTACCACGTACTGCCCGGTTTCGCGCGTGAATCCGCTTTATCCCGGCCCGAAACAGGCTGGGCCGGACGGCGAACGCCTGCGGCGTAAAGATCCGGCGCTGTATGATGATGCGCTGAAATACTGCACCAACTGCAAACGTTGTGAGGTCGCGTGCCCGTCGGATGTTAAAATTGGCGACATTATTCAGCGTGCAAAGGGGACGCACAGCACCCACAAGCCGACGCTGCGCGATGCGATTCTGAGCCATACCGATCTCATGGGATCGATCGCCACGCCGTTTGCGCCGCTGGTGAATACGGCGACCAGCCTGAAGCCGGTGCGCCACCTGCTGGATAAAGCGTTGAAAATCGATCATCGTCGCCAGTTGCCGAAATATTCATTCGGCACCTTCCGGCGCTGGTATCGCCAGCAGGCAGCAAAGCAGCAGGCTTATGATGAGCAGATCGCTTACTTCCACGGCTGCTATGTGAACTACAACCATCCACAGCTGGGTAAAGATCTGGTTCAGGTCTTCAACGCGATGGGCATTGGCGTCCAGTTGCTGAATAAAGAGAAGTGCTGCGGCGTGCCGCTGATCGCCAATGGTTTTCACGACAAAGCCAGAAAGCAGGCACATGCGAATATCAAATCGCTGGATGAGGCAATCAATCAGAAATCCCTGCCGGTGGTCGCGACGTCCTCCAGCTGTACGTTCACGCTGCGGGACGAGTACCCGCATCTGCTGGGCGTGGATAACGGCCATGTGCGCGACGGCGTCGAACTGGTGACGCGCCAGCTCTACCGCCTGCTGGAAGAAGAAGGGCGCACGCTGCCGCTGGGTAAATTGCCGCTGCGGGTGGCGTATCACACGCCTTGCCACCTGGAACGTATGGGCTGGACGGCGTATACCCTGGCGCTGCTGCAACGCATCCCCGGTCTTGAGCTGGTGATGCTGGATTCCCAGTGCTGCGGCATTGCGGGCACCTACGGCTTTAAGAAAGAGAATTACGCCACGTCGCAAGGCATTGGCGCACCGCTGTTCCAGCAGATTGAAGAGAGCGGGGTCGATATCGTGGTGACGGACTGCGAAACCTGTAAATGGCAGATTGAGATGTCGACCAGCAAACGGTGTGAACACCCGATCACCTTGTTGGCGAGGTCACTGGCGCAGCCAGAATAACAAACAGAAGGGGAGCAAAACGGGCTGTTCCTCAGTCCGTATTGAGAATAAGAATTTATCGCAAAAAGCACTTTACAAGTGCGAATGATAATGATTATTATTGCTGTGCGTTCCGGGGAACGATGTCATGCGCCTGTGTTAATTACCGATGGTGTTCATGACGATCCGGCTTCCCTGTGAAGGCACGACATTGCTCACATTGCTTCCAGTATTATTTAGCCAGCTCGGGTGCTGGCTTTTTTTTTGCCTGTCGGAAATTAGCGTGAAAAGGTAGAAAACGGCAGTAATAGCGTATAGGTAGCTAAATCTCACACCAAATTTAAGGCGAGATAAACCCTTTCAAGTCCCTCAAGATCCCCGCAATTTCCAATTTACGCCGATGGATTTTATTTTTCCTGTGTTGTAGCGCGACTATGAAAAATAAAATTAATTTCGTGTCGGGATTTAATAATAAATATATTCGATAAGTTGTTTATTTTATTATGATAAGTTTCATTTTTTGAAAACATGAAGTGTTAGCGCTTCATTATTCCCTGTTGTGTTGGGGTTAAGTGTGATTATTATATTATCCATCAGTGTGAATGTGCTGCTAAATTTAATTTTTACCATTGTCTCATATTTGAGATTTTTTGTCTTATATGTGGATCTTGATAATGCATTTTACGAAGAATAATATCCTGCGAAGTTATTATCAGGATTAATTACATGCAAGACGAAAGAAGCGAAAATAAAAAGTCAGGAAAAAAAACGGCTTTATTCATTTTACCTGCGGCCCTCACTATTTGCCTGGTCACATTTTTTTTATGGACCTATGTGGGTAGTCATACAGCAACAACAGAGGATGCCTACGTGGAGGGTAATCTTGTTCAGGTTACTAGCCAGGTGGGAGGCACTATCACCGATATCAAAGCTGACAATACGGATTATGTTAAGCAGGGTGATGTAGTCGTTGCAATAAACCCAATTGACACCAAAGTTCAACTTGATAAAGCCAAAGCTCAGCTCGCCAGCACAGTACGAGCTGTCCGAAATCAGTTTTCCAATTTGCAGCAACTTGCCGCAGCTATCGAAGTGAAAAAAGCTGACTATAACAAGGCTACTGCGGATTATCGCCGTCGTTCAGGTCTAAGTAAAAGTATGGCTATTTCTGTCGAAGACATGAACCATGCTAGCGACGCTGTTAATGCGGCAAAAGCAGCAGTTAAAGTTGCAGAAAGCCAATATAATGCAGCACTGGTATATACATCCAATACCACACCGGATTCTCACCCTGATGTGCTGGCCGCCGAAGCTGTTTTTCGACAAGCCTGGCTCGACTGGAACAGAACGAATGTCATTGTACCCGTCAGTGGTGTTATTGCTCAGCGTAGTATTCAGGTTGGACAGCATATTTCATCTGGAAGTACCTTGATGTCAATTATCCCTCTGGATTCAATCTGGGTTACAGCCAACTTCAAAGAAACACAACTCGGAAATATCAAAGTAGGCCAGAATGTCACGCTTACGTCTGATGTATACGGAAGGGGCGTTCAATATAAAGGAAAAATTCTGGGGATCGAGCCAGGTACTGGCAGTGCTTTTTCATTGCTGCCTGCCCAGAATGCTACAGGTAACTGGATTAAAGTCGTGCAACGCATTCCTGTCAGAATTGAGTTAGATAAAAACCTGTTAAGCCAATATCCTCTGCGCCCTGGTCTATCAATGAAAGTAAAAGTAGACACCAGCAGTGTCGGGACTGGGGAAATTCGACCTTATAACGTGAAGACTCAGAAATGGAAGACTGATGTATATAACAATGAAGATGTAAAAATTGATGAGTTAATTAAAAAAATTGTGAAAGAAAATGAATAATGAAAGTTGGTTTGTCACCCATCCAGTAAGGCAAAAAGTGCTGTTGGTTACTATATTTTTGCTGACAACCTTGGAGTTTCTCCAGGCTGGAATGATCGCATTTGCGGCTTCGCCAATCATGGGCGAAACCGGTACGTCACCGGAAGAGTACAGCTTTATTACAGCCACCTATGCCTGTGTGGCGATTATGATGATCTCAAAACAACGATGGATCGTTGAAAGAACCGGATGGCGTCTCTATATATGGTCTTCACTGATTGTTTTTATCACTGGAGCCCTATTCTGTGCTGAGAGTAGTACATACCATGCTTTCATGACGGGACGAGTTATAATGGCAATAGGTGGAGCCTCTTTTATGACGGGGGCCAGAGTGCTTGTGAATTTATTACCTCCCAGCCCATTACGTTTTAGCGGTATTAAATACTTTGCAACTGGCTTAGCTGTTGGTACTGCTTTATCACCCTGGCTTGCATCACTGTCAGTGAGCGAGGATACATGGGGTGCCATATTTTACATACTGATTGCAGTCGCAATTTTAACGTTTATTACATCGTCATTCTGTTTACCTGATTCATCTCCACCAGACAAGATGAAAAGCGATACCCATCCATTCCTCTTGATGTGGTTAGCTGGGGGGACGTTCAGCATTTTGTGGGTTTTTCAACGATCTAATTATAATTTCTTTAGTGATTCAATTATATTAATAACAATTCTTTGTACAGGGTTTACAGCACTTTTTTATTTTTTTAGAAGCATGTCTAAATATAATGGAAAACCGCTTTTAATGGTCAGGTTACTTTTTAGTAATAAAAAATATATCGCTGGAGTTGGTGTTTTTTCACTCTGCTACCTGGTGTTGGGTGCTAACAATTATATCATTCCACAGATATTACAGGCTGGGCTCGGTTTCTCCTGGATAACGATTGGAAAATGGCATGCAATAGGATTGTCTTCAGCATTGATTGCCTGGTTTGTTATGAGTTGGCTAATGCCAAAGAGGCCTTCATCTAAAAAATTCTTTGTCATCGGATTTCTGGCGTTGGCTGTCTATGGATGGATGATGAGGGGATTAACACCGACAGCAAACCTTATTACGGATATCTTGCCGGCACTACTGTGCAATGGCATTTTCATCATGCTAGTTATGGCGACAACGGCTATGCATACTTTCAGAGAAGTACAACATGATGAAACGGTTTTCTCACATGCACAGCAAGTTAAAAATATGATAGCTCAGTTCTTTATGGCTTTGGGTATAACCTTTGCCACACTGATGATGCAGTGGAGAACGACAATTCATTATGCTGTTCTCAACACCGATATAAAGAAGGATAATCCACTCTATCAGGATGTCCTGTTCCGTATTACGAATTTATATCAACATCATTTTTCGCTCAGTAAATCACAATCAATTGCATTTTCATGGATAGCCCAAGCAGTAAAACAGCAGGCAACAATACTTGCTGGTATGGATTATTTTACAATCATTACGGTTACGGGCATCGCGGGAATGCTTATCATGATTAAGCAGAATATTATGAAGTAGGAAAAAATGATTATTTATAACCCTGAAATTGTGTCGAAATGGATCGTTATTCTTGTGTTTTTAGTTGGAGGTATATTGAATACGATTGGAATTCAGTCTGTCAGAGATGAATTTTCCCGATGGGGATTAAATTCATGGATTAGGATAGGAGTAGGGCTTTGTGAACTGGTCATCGCAATTTTATTAATTATGAATGTTTGGGTTTCTCAAAACCTGATTTTTGCTGCATTAATTATGATTTTCGCGGTTCTTATTATCGCATATAATAGAGAGTATGCAAAAACATGCCTTCCTGCCGTTGTGTTGCTTGTTATCATGATATCTCTGTCATTACAATAATATAATGGTTTTTTGTTATGCCTTATGTCTCCCTATGTTTTATAAAATAAATAAAATTCTATATGTTTTAATTACATATTTCCATTCCTGTATTTTTCAAGAATAGAATTGATTTGTTCCTGGGAGTTCATGGCTAAATAACCTAAGAGGATAGATTTTTCATTTATTTCTTTTGCTCTGAGAATAAGCACTTGTGCACGTTTTTTTGTGTCAATTTTAAAATAACTCTTACTGGAGTGAGATAATGCGATGAAATATTTTTCACTCAGTCGATTGTTCTTTCCATAAAACTCAGTGATTATTTCTCCTGACAGAACGTAAATGAAAATTCGTTCGTTACTCTCGATGCCGAATTTTTTTATTTCTGTTAATGTGAAAATGTCTAGTCTGAATTCACCGAGGCCATTTTTTTGACCATCAATACATAATGTCTCATTGTTACTTTTAGGATGGCATTGAAATTTTTCAGTCCTGTAAGACATTTTTTTTAATGTTGAATGTGTGTTAAGCAGGATAGAAATTCCATGGACATAGCAATTTACAGAACTTACTCTCTCCTCATAAACAACGCCAGATCCTGAATTCATGCAAAATAATTCTCCTGGTGTTAACAACTGGGTGTCCTCACCGACACAGATAGACAGTGAACCCGTTGAATCTGGCAACAGTAAAGTAAGGCGGAGAACGCCAGCATGTGGTGAGGGCTGAAAAACTGGACCGGAAATGATAAATTCTTCGAATTTTATCAATGGATTAAGGTCGCATGCATCGTTCTTCAGGTCTATTAAGGCAGTCTCATAATGAGCGCTGTGGCGTTGGTTTTCAATATGAGTTATGGATACGATATCTTTTATCATAAAATAAGCCATGGGTAATTGTAGAATAATTATATATCCCAGCTTATTATTCTAAATAGTGTAAATTGAGATGCAGGGTATTATTTTTAGGACAGCATATGGATTTTAACGACCTTTATTTTTTTTACTTGATAGCTGAACATGGTGGCTTCACTGCTGCAGAAAGAGTTTCTGGGGTGACAAAATCCTTACTAAGCCGGCGCATTGCTAAACTCGAAGAAAGGACAAATGTCAGGCTAATTCAGAGAAACAGCCGTAGTTTCAGTCTAACCAGTGCAGGTAAGGTTCTGTTTGAGCATGCCGCGCAGATGGTTAAGGATGGCCAGTTAGCCTATGAATCTGTAAGCGAGCTCATTGCCGAGCCAAGTGGAACCATCAAGGTAAGTTGTCCTACCGTTCTGGCACAGTATAACCTTGCTCCTATATTACCTGGTTTTATGGCCAGGTATCCGAAAGTCAATGTTATCATTGATGCAACAGACCGGCATGTACAGATTATCGAAGAAATGTTCGATTTTGCGCTAAGAGCTAAGGCTAGCCTGGATGACGAACCTGGATTAATTGCCAGAACATTGGCAACATCGAGGCTTATTCTTGTCGCCAGTCCTGGTTTTTTAAATCATTATACTCTTCCTGAGTCACCTGATGATTTAGGAATGATGCCCACTATCAGTTCCGTGCTGGATCGTTACGAAGGTGAGCAAAAATGGAAACTCGTTAATACAGAAGGTACGGCTGTCATTATTAAACATCGGCCCGTACTTTATTGCTTAAATCCAAGAGTTCAGCTTGAAGCCGTCCTTCATGGCATTGGTGTAGGCCTAATCCCCGAATCGATAGCATTTCCTTCTGTTCGTGAAGGCAATCTCGTACAGATTCTAAATGAGTGGACTATATTTGACCATATTATTCATGCTGTATATCCCAGCAGAAAACATATGAATCCTGCTGTACGCGCATTTCTAGAATACCTTCTGACTCACCTACCAACTAATATGAAAAACGCACATTATGGTTCATCCTAAATTTGAGATGTAGCCTTCTATTTGTGATTATTGATCTAATGCGTTAGCTATTATAAATTTTACTCCGTAACGTAGTGTTACGAAGGAAAAGTTACTTTCTCGTTTGGTATTATTGATTGCCGGCGCCAGAGCCGGCTTTTTTTAATTCAAAGTGTATTTATACTGTTTTAAAGTAAGGAATAATTATGTTGAGATCTTTGGCTTTAGTTGGCTTGACGTTTGTTTCATCTATGTCTTTTGCTGCAGAGTTAGTGACGCATGAAGAAGTAGCAAAACTAAATCTTGTGAAAATTGAGACCATTTCAGTCGGCTCACGAGTCGGTGAGGATATAAAATCGCCAAGTGATGTCCGCAATAATGTTTTTTCTGAGAAAGCGGATGCCAAGGGTGGGAGTTATTACGAAGTCGTGTCCGTTCGTGAGCAAGGTCAAACACTAGTGGCAACAGCGATTGTTTATAAGTAACATATAAATTAATGCCTGAGGGCCATATTTATATTTTAAATCCCTCTACCTACCCTCAGGTACTATCTCATTTTTAATTAATATCTCTCTGTGTTTAAATTTAATATTTTTAGATTCTGTGGCTTTGTTGAATAAATCGAAATTTTGGTCAGCAAGCTGAACCAAGCACACCGCATTCCTGACGATACTCTGGTATCCCGTGGCAAAGAAAAAATTCAAAATTACCAGTTGAGCAACCTGCATACGCCATCCTGTTCTGATTTTTCGAACAGAGCGGTGAGTTTTTTGCGCTATCTTATTTGCCGCCGCCCGTTACACTTTCCTTATCAAAAACGCGGGAGGAAATAACATGATCTATTTACGTCAAGCGCAAGATCGCGGACATGCGAATCACGGCTGGCTCGACAGCTGGCACACGTTCTCATTTGCCGATTATTACGATCCTGATTTCATGGGATTTTCGGCACTGCGCGTCATTAATGAGGATTTTATTGAAGGCGGTCAGGGCTTTGGCACGCATCCGCATAAAGATATGGAAATTCTGACCTATGTATTGTCCGGTGCGGTTGAACATCAGGACAGCATGGGAAATAAAGAGCAGGTGCCAGCGGGCGAGTTCCAGATTATGAGTGCGGGCACGGGCATTCGCCACTCTGAATACAATGCCAGCAAAGACGAACAGCTGCACCTGTATCAAATCTGGATTATCCCGGAAAAAACTGGGCTGGCGCCGCGCTACGAGCAGAAGCGCTTTGATGTGCAGCAGGGGCGTCAACTGGTGCTGTCTCCAGATGCGCGTGAAGGCTCGCTGAAAGTCTTTCAGGACATGACGCTGTGGCGCTGGGCGCTGAAAGCGCAGGAGCAATCGGTGTACCAGATTCAGGCTGACCGCCGCGTCTGGGTTCAGGTAGTGCGCGGTACGGTAGAGATTAACGGCCAGAAAGCTGAAGCCAGCGATGCGTTTGCAGTGTGGGACGAAACGGCGATCTCCGTGCACGCCAGCGAGGACAGCGAAATCCTGCTGTTTGATCTGCCGCCAGTATAACGGCGAGTGAGAAAAGTGAAGAAGCCCGCGTAGGAAAGGACGCGGGCTTTTTATTTATCGCGGCCTGACGTCATCATTCAGATTCTGCCCCTTTGCCTTTACTTTCTTTATGCTTTTTTTGATAGACTTAGATTACTGTTTTTCAGGCATTTTAGTCGACGATGAAGAAAAAAAGACCCGTTCTCCAGGACGTTGCTGACCGCGTTGGAATTACCAAAATGACGGTAAGCCGTTATTTGCGTAATCCCGCTCAGGTATCCGCCGCGTTGCAGGAAAAGATCGCTATTGCATTGGATGAGCTGGGCTATATCCCCAACCTCGCGCCGAATATGCTCGCCAGCTCCACCAGCCGGGCGATTGGCGTGCTGCTGCCGTCATTAACCAATCAGGTTTTCGCCGAAGTCTTGCGCGGGATTGAACGCACGGCGGAAGCGCACGGCTACCAGACCATGCTGGCGCACTATGGCTATCATCCTGACAGAGAAGAACAGCGTCTGACCTCACTGCTGTCGTATCACATTGATGGGCTTATTCTGGCTGAACGTACCCACACGCCGCGAACGCGCCAGATGCTGGACGTTGCTGGTATTCCGGTCGTCGAGCTGATGGATTCCGTCTCTCCCTGTCTGGATATGGCCGTCGGCTTTGATAACGTTGAAGCTGCCCGGCAGATGACGTTGCGTATGGTCGCGCTGGGGCATCGTCATATCGTCTATCTCGGCGCGCGTCAGGATGAGCGTACGATTATGCGCAGCCAGGGCTACGAGCAAGCGATGTGGGAAAGTGGGCTCAAGAGCTATTGCGTGATGAGCGAGCGGGCGTCTTCCTATTCGCTCGGTGGCGAACTGCTGCGGCAGACGCAGGCGGAGTACCCACAGGTCGATAGCGTATTTTGTACCAATGACGACTTAGCCGTCGGTGCGATGTTCGAATGTCAGCGGCAGGGGCTGCGCGTGCCGGATGACATTGGCGTAGCCGGTTTCCACGGGCACGACATTGGTCAGGCGATGGTGCCGAAGCTGGCTAGCGTACTGACACCGCGTGAACACATGGGACGCGTCGGCACCGAACAACTGCTGGCTCGTCTGCGTGGCGAGCCAGTTACGCAGGATAGAGTCGATGTCGGCTTTACCGTGCTGGACGGCGAAAGCCTCTAAGCCGCTGTGTTAGCCTACCGCGCGTAGTGCGTCAACGCAGCGCTGCACGACCTCTTCCCGGGTGCCGTCAATATCGACTTTCAGGACATCCGGCTCATCGCTACCTGGTTCTTCCAGCGCATCGAACTGGCTTTTCAGTAGGTCTGTCGGCATGAAGTGGCCTGCTCTGGCTTTATGACGCTCCAGAACCAGCTCAAAGCTGCCTTTCAAATAGATAAACACCATCTTTTCGTTGCCTTCGCGCAGGCGGTCGCGATAACGCTTTTTCAGCGCGGAACAGACGATGATGCCGGTCTCGTTTTTGTGCGCCAGGCTGTAGGCAACATCGCTGAGTCGCTCCAGCCACGGTGCGCGATCGTCGTCATTCAACGGCGTACCGCTGGCCATTTTCTGGATATTCGCGCGCGGATGCAGATCGTCGCCGTCAATAAATTTTGCCTGAATGGCGCGGCCAAGTTCAGCGCCAACTGAGGATTTTCCACTGCCTGATACGCCCATCAGAATAATGCTTCGACCTGACATAATTTGATCTCTATCTCAAAATGTAAATTAAATGGTGTTTGATAGTTCCTGATTTTAACATGTTACCCGTATCATGTTACCGGTATCAAATGATGATGTGATGCATCTCACAAACAATTAGCCAACCCAGACCGAGTGCCCTAAAGAGATTATTAACGATGACAGAAATCACCTCCGCCTATAGCGCCAGTGTGTTGTTGACCATTGCCGCTGGTGCAGTCGCACTGTTACTGGTGCTGATTATGCGCTTCCGCGTCCACGCGTTTTTGGCGTTGACGTTGGTGAGCCTGATCACGGCGCTAGCGACGAAAACCCCTTTTGAGAAACTCGTTCCTACGCTGCTCAGCGGTTTCGGCAGTACGTTGGCATCTGTTGCCTTGCTGGTTGGTCTGGGGGCAATGATTGGTCGCCTGCTGGAAGTGACTGGTGGCGCAAATGTGCTGGCGGATACGCTAATCAATAAATTTGGTGAGAAACGTGCTCCTTTCGCGCTGGGTCTTGCCTCTCTGCTGTTCGGCTTCCCGATCTTTTTCGATGCTGGGCTGATCGTGATGCTGCCAATTATTTTCAGCGTGGCGAAACGTTTTGGCGGCTCAACGCTGACCTATGCATTCCCTGCTGCGGGCGCGTTTGCTGTTATGCACGCCTTGCTGCCGCCGCATCCCGGTCCGGTTGCGGCCAGTGAACTGCTGGGTGCCAACATTGGCCTGCTGGTACTGGTTGGTGCCGTGATTGCTTACCCTACCTGGTATCTGGGCGGTTATCTGTTCGGCCTGTGGGCAGGTAAGAAATTCCATTTGCCGTTGCCGTCTACCTTCCTGACCGAAGTCAAAGCGGATGAGAAGCATACGCCGCCGGCGTTTGGCGTGGTGATGTGGGTGCTGTTGCTGCCTCTGATCCTGATTTTCCTCGATACCGGGTTGAATACCCTGACAGTAATGGGCGTTATCAGCGGTGATAGCGGTCTGGTGCAGTTCCTGCGTATGTTAGGGAAAACGCCGATTGCGCTGCTGATTACGGTCTTGTTCGCCATGATTATGTTCAGCGGCCAGCATAGCCGTCGACACCTTGAGAAGATCTGTGAAGGCGCGCTGGGGCCGGTTTGTTCGATTATTCTGGTCACCGGTGCGGGCGGGATGTTCGGTGGCGTTCTGCGTTCCAGCGGCATCGGCGATGCGCTGTCTGGCGCGCTGGCGGATACCGGTATGCCGGTGATTGTGGCGGCGTTTGTGGTGTCTGCTGCACTGCGTGTGGCGCAGGGTTCTGCAACCGTAGCACTGACGACCACGGCGGCGCTGATGGCGCCGGCGGTAGCGGCGACCCCTGGCCTCAGCCAGTTCGATCTCTGCTTTATCGTGGTAGCGATTGCGGGCGGGGCGACCGTGCTGTCGCATGTGAACGACTCAGGCTTCTGGCTGGTTGGCCGTTTCCTCGAAATGGATGAGAAAACGACCCTGAAAACCTGGACGGTGATGGAAACGCTGCTCGGCAGTATCGCGTTCCTGATTGCGTTAGTGGGGAGTATTTTCCTCTGATGTGTTTAATCCCCCTCCTTATGGAAGGGGCTTTTAGTCACATTTTTTATGCCGATTAAGAGACAGTTTCGTGCGCGATAATGTCGTTATTTTCATGCTACTTCGTAGCACGCGCCCGACATGGGGCGGCTCAAACGCCGCTCGCCCCATGACCCCCTGGCTTTTGGCTAAATTATGCCGCTAGCGGTGCCATCGGCGTTCATGACCACTTTTCGAGCCGACTGTGACGCGCTCCCGGCGCGGCACAGTCTTTCGCGGCGTCCCTGCCGCTCACTCGGTGGTCATGCCCACCGCTGCATAATTTTCACGCCAGATAACGTCAACCCCATAATAATTTGCGCATTTATGTATAAGATACAAGGGGCACCGGAGCGGCTATAACTTCATGTAAGCACGCACGCCGTCGAGGAACATCTGCGTCGATAGCATCACCAGAATCAGGCCCATCAATTTCTCCAGCGCACTCACGCCTTTCTCACCCAGCAAACGCAAGAACACATCTGACATCAGCAGGATGATGAACGAAATCGTCCAGGCGATAAACAGCGCCAGCGTCAGGTGGGGTAGCTGATTGGGGTACTGGTGAGACAGCAGCATCAGCGCGGCGAGGATCGATGGCCCCGCTACCAGTGGAATCGCCATGGGCACCAGAAACGGTTCCTCTCCGGCAGGCAGGCCGCTGCTGTTGCCTTCCTGCGAAGGAAAAATCATACGAATCGCGATAAGGAACAGCACGATACCGCCGGAGATCGACACAGTTTCGGTGCGCAGATTCAGGAACGCCAGAATGTGTTCACCGGCGAACAGGAAAATCAGCATCAGTCCGAGTGCGATCAGCATCTCACGGATCAACACCACACGTCGGCGTTTGGGGTCGAGGTGTTTGAGTACGGACATGAAAATCGGCAGATTGCCGAGTGGATCCATAATGAGCAACAGCAGCACTGTTGCGGAGATCATTTCTGTCATTTTGGTTTTTTACTCCCGAAACCTTGTTTCCTGACCTGGGCCATCTTTACGGGCTGACCAACGTGATTATCCTGCGTCAGGTTGATGATATTAGAATGACTGCTGAAAAAGGGCGTACTATCGAATAAATTCACTTGCGACTTTATGTACATTTTGTAAGGTTGAATGACACGATTATTTACAGGTTTACGACACGACGCGCGCGACCTCTGCGGAAGATCACCGAGTCAGCAATCACTGAGCGCTATCGACGTTAGCCAGAATTCTTTTTGTTACCCCCAAAGCAGGACAGTTACCATGAAAAATGTTGGTTTTATTGGCTGGCGCGGTATGGTCGGCTCGGTTCTCATGCAGCGCATGGTGGAAGAACGCGACTTTGATGTGATTCACCCGGTATTCTTTTCGACTTCTCAGCACGGCGAACCTGCCCCGGCGTTGGGTGGTCATAAAGGCGTGTTGCAGGATGCTTATAATATCGATGCACTGCGCGCGCTGGACATCATCATTACCTGTCAGGGCGGCGATTATACCAATGAAGTTTACCCAAAGCTGCGTGAAAGTGGCTGGCAGGGTTATTGGATCGATGCCGCATCCTCGCTGCGTATGAAAGATGACGCGATTATTATTCTGGATCCGGTTAACCACGGTGTGATTCAACAGGGTCTGGATAAAGGCATCAAAACCTTTGCCGGCGGCAACTGCACCGTCAGCCTGATGCTGATGTCATTGGGCGGTCTGTTTGCGAACAATCTGGTGGAGTGGGTTTCTGCCGCGACGTATCAGGCAGCTTCTGGCGGCGGTGCGCGTCACATGCGTGAACTGCTGGCCCAGATGGGTTCGTTGCACGGTGAAGTGGCGAAAGAGCTACAGGATCCGGCCTCTGCGATTCTGGATATCGAACGTAAAGTGACAGCGCTGACCCGTAGCGGTTCGCTGCCGACCGATAACTTCGGTGTGCCATTGGCAGGTAGCCTGATTCCGTGGATCGACAAACAGCTGGATAACGGCCAGAGCCGTGAAGAGTGGAAAGGTCAGGCGGAAACCAACAAGATTCTTAGCACCAGCAGCGTCATTCCTGTTGACGGTCTTTGTGTACGCGTCGGCGCACTGCGCTGCCACAGCCAGGCGTTCACCATCAAACTGAAGAAAGACGTGGCGCTGCCGGAAATCGAGCAACTGCTGGCAACCCACAACGACTGGGTGAAAGTGGTGCCGAACGATCGCGATATCACCATGCGTGAACTGACGCCTGCTGCGGTAACGGGCACGCTCTCCACGCCGGTGGGTCGTCTGCGTAAGCTGAACATGGGGCCGGAATACCTGTCCGCCTTCACGGTCGGCGATCAGCTGCTGTGGGGAGCCGCTGAACCGCTGCGCCGTATGCTGCGCATCCTGCTGTAGTTATCTTGATGTAGTTATATTGCTATAGTTCTCGTGCTTTTCTGGCGCAACATCGGTTGGTGTTGCGCCACATTTCTAAGATTGGCTCCCTTCTATTCGTCGCGTCTTCGGCAATTTTTACTCGCTTATTTTATCTCTATCAGAGCTTGGTTTTGAGGGATTGCCGTATCGCGTTTATTGCTGAAATTAACGCCACATTGCTGTCGAATGACAGTAAATAAATCTATAATATTGGGTGTTAAGTGCGTTTATACGGGATAACTCACAATATGATAGATTTATCCATGAGTAAATCTGACGAGATCGTCAAACTGCTCTGTGAGCGACTGCGTAAGGAGCGGTTATCACAGCAGATGACCCAGTCAGACGTGGCTGCTCGGTCAGGCGTTGGCGTCAACACCGTGTCCAATCTGGAGTCTGGACGTAATGTCGGGTTTGAGAATGTGGTCAGAGTGGCGATGGTTCTTGGACGAGGCAATGAGCTAGCGACTCTGTTTATGCCAAAAATAGACAGCCTTGATGACTTGCTTCGCTACGAAAAAAACGCCACCCGCCAACGTATAAAAAGGAGTTCTAACGATGGTGAGTAAAGTTGACGTGTACTACGAGGGATGGGGGGAGCGCTGGCAATGGGGAACGCTGGTCTCTTCTACCGCGCTGACTGGTCGCCCACTGATTATGTTTGAGTACAGTGAGGAGGCCATGCGTCGTGGGCTAGAGTTGTCGTCCTTAAGATTGCCCCTGAAAGGACCAAAGCTATCCCGAGACTTTCCCTCACATCAACTGGGTTTGCCGGGACCTGTCTATGATTCGCTTCCTGACGGTTGGGGCATGTTACTGATGGATCGTCTGTTCAGGCTCCGTGGCCTCAATGCTGCGCGTATCGGTCCTTTGGAACGGCTGACCTATATCGGCAGTAATGCGATGGGAGCGATGTCGTTCGACCCTTCCCAGCCTGAAGCTGCTGCGGTGGTTGAGGATATTCCGCTTGCTCAGCTGTCTGCAGAAGTTCAGGAAGTGCTAGAGGGGGAAGGCGGGGCGTTCCTGCAAAGGCTATTGCAGATGGGGGGATCGCCTCAAGGAGCGAGGCCCAAAGCGCTGTTGTATCGTGACCCAGGAGCCAAAACATTTACGACATCTGCTGCATCGGATCTGGAGGCCTGGCTGTTTAAGTTTCCGGCAAGACAGGAACATCCGGAAGTTTGTGCTATCGAAGCGGTCTATGCGCAATGCCTGCGAGAATGTCATATCCACACGCCAGACACAGAATATTTTGAGTTGCCCAACGGACAGGCGGCGTTTGCCAGCAGGCGATTTGACCGACAAAATGGCTTACGTATCCCGATGCAAAGTCTGGCTGCTTTCACTGGGGCAAACTACCAGAGTCCTGGCTCGTTGGACTACACGAATTTTCTGCGCGCAACTCAGCTATGCACCAATGATGTAAGGGAAAAAGAGCTGGCTTTTGAACGGGTTGTCTTTAACGTTATTTTCAATAACCGGGACGATCATCCGAAGAATTTCGCTTATATCATGTCATCGACCGGTCAGTGGCAACTAGCACCAGCCTATGATGTCACCTACTGCGAAGGTCCGGGAGGATATCATCAAATGGACGTGATGGGAGAAGCGTTAGAAATCTCTCGGAAATCGCTCCATAAACTCGGTGTGCAGGAAGCTGACCTGACATCCTCACAGGTGGATCTCATCATAGAGAAATACGGCGAGGTCGCCGCCAGTTTCGCGAAGAGAGCTGCAGATAGCTTCCCTGGATGCATCACGCAGGATACGCTCCGTACTATTCAGGATCGTATCAACGACAATATTCGTTGCTTGCAGAAACGTTGACGTTATGGCTTGTTGCAGATTCATGCTGTGTTTAATCTGCAACATCCAATCCGCAACGCCTTTATGTCCCCATCACGCCACGCTATCCAACTGTTTCAATGCCTGACGGGGTGAGATCAGTGGGACGCGCACTTCGACCCGAGTGAATTTATCCGCTTCGCTGACTACCGTGATGCCATAGCGGTTGCCGTAGCGTGCTTTGATGCGACGGTCGACCAGATTCATACCTAGCCCATCGCCACCGCTGCGGGGCTGATAGGTGCCAGCGTTATCTTCTACGGACAGTTCCAGCGTGTTGGCGTGCAGGCGTCCGCTGATATGGATGTGCCCGCTTTCAATCATCTGTGAGATGCCGTGCTTAATCGCGTTTTCGACGATGGGTTGCAGGGAAAACGCGGGTAACCGCGCCTCACGCAGCTCTTCCGGCAGCGAAATGTCTACGGTCAGGTGATCGGCAAAGCGCGCCTTTTCGATTTCGAGATAGGCGTTAACGTGCTCCAGCTCGTCATTAAGCGACACTTCATCGTTGCTGCGCTTGAGGTTTTTACGGAAAAACGTCGATAGAGACAGCACTAACTGGCGAGCGTGGTCAGGATTGCGTCGTATCACGGCGGACAGCGTATTGAGCGCGTTAAACAGGAAATGCGGGTTGACCTGCGCGTGTAGCAGCTTGATTTCCGACTGGGCCAGCAGCTGTTTCTGCTGTTCAAAACGGCCCGTCAGAATCTGTGCGGAAAGCAGGTGCGCGATCCCTTCCCCGAGCGTACGGTTAATGCTGGAAAATAGCTTATTCTTGGGCTCATAAAGCTTGATCGTGCCGACAACGCGCTGATCTTCGCCACGCAGCGGGATCACCAGCGTGGAGCCGAGTTTGCAGTGTGATGAAACTGAACAGGTATAAGACACCTCGTTGCCGTCGGCGTACACCACCTGATTGTTGTCTATCGCCCGACGGGTGTGTGATGACGTGATAGGTGCCCCGACATTGTGGTGGTCGTCGCCCAGTCCGATGAAGGCTAGCAGTTTGTCACGATCGGTAATGGCTACAGCACCCACGCCTAACTCTTCATACAAAATACGGGCGACGCGCATACTGTTTTGTGGGTTAAACCCCTGACGCAGCGCCCCTTCAGCGCGGGCGGCGATTTGCAGCGCCTTGGCGGAAAACGCGGAGGTGTATTTTTCAAAAATGGCGCGTCTGTCGAGCAGGATGCGCATGAACATGGCGGCACCGATGGTGTTGGTGATCATCATCGGTAAGGCGATATCTCGAACCAATTCAACGGCATTATCAAACGGACGGGCGACCAGCAGGATAATCGCCATTTGCAGTATCTCCGCAACCAGCGCGGTCAGGCCGACGGCGAGGGGTTGAAACAGCAGGTCGATGCGGTTGCGGCGTGCCAGATAGCGGTGTAACAGCCCGCCGAGCAGGCCTTCGGCAATCGTCGACAGCATACAGGCCAGCGCGGTCATGCCGCCCATCGAATAGCGGTGTAATCCGCCCGTTAATCCGACGAGAAAGCCGACGGAAGGGCCGCCCAGCATGCCGCCGAGCACGGCGCCCGTCGCGCGGGTATTGGCAATAGAATCGTCTATATGCAGGCCGAAATAGGTTCCCATAATGCAAAACACGGAAAAAACTAGATAGCAGACCAGCTTGTGCGGCAGGCGGATGGTGACCTGCATCAGCGGGATAAAAAGCGGTGTTTTACTGAGCAGATAGGCGATAACCAGATAAACGCACATCTGCTGTAAAAGGGAAAGAATCAGATCAACCTGGCTAACCATGGGCGGGGTCTCTTCACGCACAATTTGCAACATACATAATCGCCAAATTGTACTGCTTTTTGCTCGCGGACGAATCGATCTTTAAACAAAAGATGCTAATTATCCCGTGTCATAACTTATTCATATAAATATAAACGGAAAAATTTCATCCGTTCTCGGATATTTCTGCGTTCTTTGACTACGCTGAATTAGGGGGCGTGGTTCAAGAACTCTTTCATAGTATTCATTATTTTTACACGTCGCCGTTATTCATTAGCAAGCTAATAACCCGTTATTTTTATTGGTTTTTTGTTAAAAATAAGTAACGGGAGAATATAAGCGCAACGTAATGCGTTTTTTATATTACTTATTTATTTAATTCAAATGGTTAATCAGAGGATGGATACCATGTCAGCGTTTTCTGAGGCGATTAATTCACTTATTTCCGGGCACTATGCCGACCCGTTTTCGCTGTTAGGTATGCATCATTCCTCCAAAGGTCTTGAAGTTCGTGCACTGCTGCCGGATGCGCAGGCAGTCTGGGTTGTGGATGCCAGCAATGGACGAAAAATGTGTCGAGCTGGAACGTATAGACGAACGCGGTTTTTTTTGTGGTCTGGTGCCGCGCCGGAAAAATGCCTTCCGTTATCAACTGGCCGTGACCTGGGGTGAAGAAACCTGGGTGATTGAAGATCCTTACCGTTTTGGCCCGCTGTTGCAGGATATGGATATTTGGCTGTTGGCTGAAGGTACCCACCTGCGACCTTACGAGCGGCTAGGTGCCCATCTGGAAACGCTGGACGGCGTTGAAGGCACGCGCTTTGCCGTCTGGGCACCGAATGCTCAGCGCGTTTCCGTGGTGGGGCAGTTCAACTTCTGGGATGGCCGACGTCACCCGATGCGACTGCGACAGGAAAACGGTATTTGGGAACTGTTTCTGCCCGATGTGAAAGCGGGACAGCTCTACAAATACGAAATGATCGACAGCCACGGCAACATCCGGCTGAAGGCCGACCCGTATGCGTTTGAAGCGCAGATGCGCCCGGATACCGCATCGCTGATTACGCCGCTGCCTGAGAAAGTCCCGACCAGCGACGCCCGACGTGAGGCGAACGGCCTGCGTTCACCGATCTCCATTTATGAAGTTCATCTCGGTTCCTGGCGGCGGCATACGGATAACAATTTCTGGCTGAGCTATCAGGAATTGGCGAATCAACTGATTGATTATGTGCAGTACATGGGCTTCACGCACGTGGAGCTGATGCCGATTAACGAACATCCGTTCGATGGTAGCTGGGGCTATCAACCGCTGGGGCTGTATGCGCCAACGCGCCGTTTCGGCACTGCATCGGAGTTCAGAGCCTTTGTTGATGCGCTCCATGAGGCGGGCATCAACGTCCTGTTGGACTGGGTGCCGGGGCATTTTCCCGGCGACGAATACGGTTTGGCACAGTTTGACGGCACTGAGCTGTATGAATACGCCGATCCGCGCGAAGGCTATCATCAGGACTGGAACACGCTGATTTATAACTATGGCCGCCATGAAGTGCGTAACTATCTGGCGGGCAATGCGCTGTTCTGGATGGAGCGCTATGGCATCGACGGCCTGCGGGTCGACGCCGTGGCTTCCATGATTTACCGCGACTACAGCCGCAGCGAAGGCCAGTGGGTGCCGAACCATTACGGCGGCAAAGAGAACCTCGAAGCCATCTCGTTTCTACGCTACACCAACCACATGTTGGGTCATGCCGCGCCCGCGGCGATCACGCTGGCTGAAGAGTCCACCGATTATCCGGGCGTCACGCTGCCGCCGGACTGCAACGGTTTAGGGTTTAACTACAAGTGGAATATGGGCTGGATGCACGACACGCTGGCCTATATGCAGCTCGATCCGGTTCACCGTAAATACCATCACGATTTGCTGACATTCGGCATGTTGTACGCCTATAGCGAGAATTTCGTGCTGCCGCTGTCTCACGATGAAGTGGTGCACGGCAAGCACTCGCTGCTGGATCGCATGCCGGGCGATGTCTGGCAGAAATTTGCCAATTTACGCGCGTATTACGGCTTTATGTGGGCGTATCCCGGCAAGAAGCTGCTGTTTATGGGCGGCGAATTTGCGCAAGGGCGTGAGTGGAACCACGATGCCAGTCTGGACTGGCATCTGCTGGATGAACCGGAAGGCTGGCACCGCGGCGTGCAGACGCTGGTGCGCGATCTCAACCACTACTATCGGCAGCAGCCGTCGCTGTATCAGCTGGATTTCCAGCCGCAGGGCTTTGAATGGCTGGTGGTGGATGACCGGGAAAACTCAGTCTTTGCCTTTGTCCGGCGTGATGAGCAAGGCAATGAAGTGCTGGTGGTCAGCAACTTCACGCCGGTGCCGCGTTACGGCTATCGGATTGGCATCAATCAGCCGGGCGGCTGGCGGGAAGCGATCAACACGGATTCGGTTCACTACAACGGTAGCGATGCGGGCAATATCGGGACGATTTACAGCGAGGAGCAGGCCAGCCACCAGCGCCAGCATTCTCTGGTTCTGACCATTCCGCCGCTTGCCACGCTGTATCTGGTGAAGGAGACGTAAATGGCAGAATTGCAGACGGGCAAACCGACGCCGCTGGGAGCCAGTTTTGATGGACAGGGCGTGAATTTCGCCCTGTTTTCGGCAGATGCAGAGCGGGTTGAGCTGTGCGTGTTTGATGAACGTCAGCAGGAACAGCGCATCGAACTGACCGCACGCAGCGGCGATATCTGGCATGGCTATCTCCCCGATGCACGGCCGGGGCTACGCTACGGTTTCCGGGTCGATGGGCCGTTTGAACCGTCGCAGGGTTTGCGCTTCAATCCGCATAAACTGCTGTTGGATCCGTGCGCGCGCCAGCTTGACGGCTGGGTGGTGGATGACGTTTGCCTGCAAGGCGGGATTGATCAACGTGATGAGCGCGATAGCGCTGGCATCATGGCGAAGTGCGTCGTTACGGCTGAGGATTACGACTGGCAGGATGACCAGCATCCACAAACGCCCTGGAATCAGACGGTGATTTATGAGGCGCATGTTCGCGGGCTGACGCAACTGCATCCCGATATCCCCGAAGATATTCGCGGTAGCTATGCGGCGTTAGGCCATCCGGTGATGATTGATTATCTGACGTCGCTGGGTGTGACAGCGCTGGAGCTACTTCCGGTGCAGCAGCATGCCGATGAACCTCGGCTTCAGCAACTGGGGCTGCGTAATTACTGGGGCTATAACGTGCTGCTGCCGTTTGCCGTAGATAACAGCCTGGCCGCGGGTGACGATGCGTTGAATGAATTTCGCGATGCGGTGAAGGCGCTGCACAACGCGGGTATCGAGGTCATTCTGGATGTGGTGTTTAACCACAGCGCCGAGCTGGACGTTGAAGGGCCAACGCTGTGCCAGCGCGGTATCGACAACCGTAGCTACTACTGGCTGGATGACAACGGCGAATACCATAACTGGACCGGCTGCGGCAATGTGCTGCGCCTGAATCATCCGGCGGTGATGGATTGGGTGATGGACTGCTTGCGCTTCTGGCGCGAGGTCTGCCACGTTGATGGTTTCCGCTTCGATCTGGCAACGGTGCTGGGGCGTACCCCGGATTTTCACGCCGATGCGCCGCTGCTGTCTGCCATGAAAAATGATAGCCGCTTACAGGGCTGCAAGCTGATCGCCGAACCGTGGGACATCGGGCATGGCGGTTATCAGCTCGGTCAATTCCCGACACCGTTTGCCGAGTGGAGCGACCGCTACCGTGACGATATGCGCCGCTTTTGGCTGCATGGTGACATTTCTCTTGGCGCATTCGCCCGCCGTTTTGCTGCCTCCAGCGACATCTTCCAGCAGCGTGACCGCCTGCCTTACGCCTCTATCAACAAACTGACGGCCCATGACGGCTTTACGCTGCGCGATCTGGTGAGTTTCAACCACAAGCACAATGACGCCAACGGCGAGGGCAACCGCGACGGCACAGGTAGCAATTTCAGCAATAACCACGGCACGGAAGGGCTGGAAGCCGATGACGACATCCTTCAACGCCGACTGGCCAGCCAGAAGGCACTGCTGACGACGCTGATTCTGTCGCAGGGAACGCCAATGCTGCTGGCGGGCGATGAACTGGGACACAGCCAGCAGGGCAACAACAACGCCTACTGTCAGGACAACGAATTGACCTGGCTGCACTGGGAAAATGCGAATAGCACACTGCGTGAGTTTGTCGCCGGATTGATCCAGTTACGCCGCACGATTCCGGCATTACAGCAGGAAACGTGGTGGCAAGAAGGGGATGGCGCGGTGCAGTGGCTGAACCGAGAAGGGCAGCCTTTGACGCCGCAGCAATGGGAGCAAGGGGAGCATCAGCTACAGATTTTACTTTCCGGTCGTTGGCTCGTGTTGTTTAACGCCAGCCTACATGCCGGTGCATTCATTTTGCCAGAAGGCCACTGGCAGGTTTCACCGCCGTTTGATGAGACGAATCCGCCTGAGGGTGGAGTTTGGCACGGACAAGCGCAGGCGGTAGGCGTCTTGATAAAACAGACCGCCTAAGCGCAAGCCATTAAAAGAATAATCAGGAGATAGCCATGGTGAATAACGACAAGCATGACCCTCTGATGTTGGCAAGACAGCTCCCTTTGAAATCCGTGGCATTAATTTTGGCCGGAGGCCGTGGAACGCGACTGAAAGGGCTGACGGCGTTGCGTGCCAAGCCCGCCGTCCATTTTGGCGGCAAATTTCGCATTATTGATTTCGCGCTCTCTAACTGCCTGAATTCCGGCATCCGCCGTATTGGCGTGATTACGCAATACCAGTCGCATACGCTGGTGCAGCACATTCAGCGCGGCTGGTCATTTCTGAACGCAGAAATGAACGAATTTGTCGATTTGCTTCCTGCGCAGCAGCGCCATTCGACCGATCACTGGTATCGGGGAACGGCGGATGCGGTTTGTCAGAATCTCGACATCATTCGGCGCTATCGTGCGGAGTATGTGGTGATCCTCGCAGGCGATCACATCTACAAGATGGACTACTCACGCATGCTGATCGATCACGTGGAGAAGGGGGCGGAATGTACCGTCGCCTGCTTGCCCGTACCGATAGAAGAAGCCAGCGCCTTTGGCGTCATGAGTGTGGACAAACAGCATCGCATCCTCGATTTTGCCGAAAAACCGGATAACCCGACGCCGATGCCGGATAACCCCGATATGGCGCTCGCGAGCATGGGGATCTATGTTTTTAATGCGGACTATCTTTATCAATTACTGGAAGCGGATCGTAACGCGACGGATTCTGCCCACGACTTTGGGCAGGACCTGATTCCGAAGATTGTCTCGCAGCGTCTGGCCTGGGCGCATCCTTTTACGCTGTCGTGTGTCACGTCGGGCGAAGATGAACACCAGTATTGGCGGGATGTCGGCACGCTGGAAGCCTACTGGCGCGCCAATCTCGATTTGGCGTCCGTTACGCCGGAGCTGGATGTGTACGATCGGCACTGGCCGATTCGTTCCGCGATTGAATCGCTGCCGCCCGCCAAATTTGTTCAAGACCGTTCCGGCAGTCATGGCATGACGATGAACTCGCTGGTATCCGGGGGCTGCATCGTCTCCGGTTCTGTGGTCACGCATTCCGTGCTGTTCCCGCGCGTGCGGGTGAATTCGTTTTGCAGTATCGATTCGACGGTGATCCTGCCGGATGTCAACGTGGGGCGCTCCTGCCGTTTACGCCGTTGTGTCATCGATCGTGCCTGCCACTTGCCGGAAGGCATGGTGATTGGTGAAAACGCGGAAGAGGATAGCCGCCGTTTTTACCGTTCAGAAGAGGGGATCGTGCTGGTCACGCGATCAATGTTGGAAAAGCTGTAAACACCATCGGAACAAAACGGGAGTAATAATGCGGGTCTTACATGTTTGTTCGGAGCTATTTCCACTATTGAAAACCGGTGGACTGGCGGATGTGGCTGGTGCGTTGCCCGGCGCGCAGATTGCGGCGGGTATGGATGCCCGTGTCATCCTGCCTGCCTTCCCCGATCTGAAAAAAGGCATCGCCAACCTACAGGTCGTGCGTGAGCTGGATACCTTCGCGGGACACGTCACGCTGCTGTTCGGCCATTTTAACGGCGTTGGTATTTATTTGATTGATGTGCCTGAGCTGTATGAACGCGCGGGCAGCCCTTATCACGACCCGGCGCTTTATGCGTATGCCGACAACTACCTGCGGTTTGCGCTGCTGGGGTGGATGGGATGCGAAATGGCAGGCGGGCTGGATCAGTATTGGCGACCTGATGTTGTGCATGCCCATGACTGGCACGCGGGGCTGACCTGCGCCTATATGGCGGCGCGCAACCGTCCGGCGAAATCGGTCTTTACCGTTCACAACCTGGCCTATCAGGGGCTGTTTGATGCCCGGCATATGCCGAATCTCCAACTGCCGAGCGAGTTCTTTCAGGTGTACGGGCTGGAGTTTTACGGCCAGATTTCCTATCTCAAGGCGGGGTTGTACTACGCTGACCATATTACGACCGTGAGCCCAACCTACGCGCACGAGATTACGCTGCCGGCTTATGGCTACGGTATGGAAGGCTTGCTGAAAACGCGGGAAGAAGAAGGACGGCTGTCCGGCATCCTCAATGGTGTAGACGAAACGATTTGGAATCCGGCACACGATCCTTTACTCACCAGCCATTACTCCCGAGATGCTTTAGCGGACAAAGCCGCAAACAAGCGGCATCTCCAAACGGCGATGGGCCTGAAGGTGGACGACAAGGCACCGGTTTTTGCCATCGTCAGTCGCCTGACCAGTCAGAAAGGGCTCGATATCGCGCTAAGTGCGGTGCCGGATCTGCTGGAACAGGGCGGACAGTTGGTGGTGCTAGGCGCAGGGGATGCGGATTTACAGGAGGGCTTTCTGGCGGCTGCGGCGGAATATCACGGTCAGGTTGGCGTACAGATTGGCTATCACGAGTCCTTCTCGCACCGCATTATTGGCGGCGCGGATGTCATCATGGTGCCGAGCCGATTTGAGCCTTGCGGGTTAACGCAGCTCTACGGCCTGAAATATGGCACGTTGCCGCTGGTGCGCCGAACTGGCGGGCTGGCGGATACGGTATCGGACTGTTCGCTGGAGAATCTGGCGGATGGGCTGGCAAGTGGGTTCGTCTTTAACGATTGCAGTGTGGGATCGCTATCCCGCGCGATTCGTCGTGTGTTTGTGTTGTGGTCCCGACCCACGTTATGGCGCTATGTGCAGCGTCAGGCGATGGCGATGGATTTTGGTTGGCAGGTTGCTGCTCAGGCTTATGGTGCGCTCTATCAACGCTTGTATACCCACTAGTTTTCCTGCTGCGCGTCATCCTCGTGCAATCTGAAAACGACAGGGTAGGGTAACACTCACTTGGGAATGAATATTATGAACTCGCCGTTTATCTATACTTCACCAACGCTCAGTGTGGAAGCGCTGAAACACTCTATTGCTTACAAGCTCATGTTTAGCGTGGGGAAAGATCCCTCCATTGCGAATAAACATGACTGGCTGAACGCCACGCTGCTGGCCGTGCGTGACCGGATGGTGGAGCGCTGGCTGCGCTCAAATCGGGCACAGCTTTCGCAGGATGTGCGGCAGGTCTATTACCTGTCGATGGAATTTTTGCTTGGGCGGACGCTGTCGAACGCGCTGCTGGCGATGGGATTGTATGACGATCTGAAGGCCGCGCTGGATGGCATGGGGCTGGAGCTGGACGATCTGTTACAGGAAGAAAACGATCCCGGCTTAGGGAACGGTGGTCTGGGGCGTCTGGCGGCCTGTTTCCTGGATTCGCTGGCGACGATGGCGCTGCCGGGGCGCGGCTACGGTATTCGCTACGAATACGGTATGTTCAAACAGAATATTGTTAACGGCAGGCAGGCGGAATCGCCGGACTACTGGCTGGAATACGGCAACGCATGGGAATTCCCGCGCCACAGCACGCGCTACAAAGTGCGCTTCGGCGGCCGAATCCAGCAGGAAGGCAGCAAAATGCGCTGGCTGGAAACGGAAGAAGTCATTGCCTGTGCCTACGACCAAATCATTCCCGGTTTTGATACCGACGCCACCAATACTTTGCGTCTGTGGGGCGCGCAGGCCAGTAACGAAATCAATCTGGGTAAATTTAATCAGGGCGACTACTTTGCGGCGGTGGAAGATAAAAACCACTCGGAAAACGTGTCGCGCGTGCTGTATCCCGATGATTCCACCTATTCAGGCCGCGAGCTGCGTTTGCGTCAGGAATACTTCCTGGTTTCCGCCACGGTGCAGGACATTCTCAATCGCCACTGGATGATGCATAAAACGTACAGCAATTTGGCGGAGAAGTTCGCTATTCACTTGAACGATACGCATCCGGTGCTGGCTATCCCTGAGTTGATGCGTTTGCTGATTGATGAGCATAAATTTAAATGGATAGAGGCGTGGACGGTGGTGAGAAAAGTCTTCTCCTACACCAACCATACGCTGATGCAGGAAGCGCTGGAAACCTGGCCGGTTGATATGCTGGGTAAAATCCTGCCGCGCCATCTGCAGTTGATTTTCGAAATTAACGAACATTTTCTGGAGTACGTTCAGAAAGAAGCGCCTGATGACAACGATCTGTTGGCGCGGGTTTCCATCATTGATGAAAACAACGGGCGTAAGGTGCGGATGGCGTGGCTGGCCGTGGTCGCCAGCCATAAGGTGAACGGCGTATCGGAGCTACATTCGGATCTGATGGTGCAGTCTCTGTTTGCTGATTTCGCCCGCCTCTTCCCTAATCGGTTCTGCAATAAAACTAACGGTGTGACGCCGCGGCGCTGGCTGGCGCTGGCTAACCCGTCGCTCTCCAAACTGCTGGATGACACCATTGGGCAGACCTGGCGCACCGACCTGAGCCAACTGAGCGAGCTGAAACAGCACATCGATTATCCAGCGTTTGTGCAGAAAATCAGTAAGGTGAAGCTGAAGAACAAAGTGCGCTTGGCGACCTATATGGCGGAAACGCTGAATATTGTGGTTAACCCTGAGTCGCTGTTTGATGTGCAGATTAAGCGTATTCACGAATACAAACGGCAACTGCTGAACGTGCTGCACGTTATCACACTCTATAACCGCATTAAGGATGACCCCGAGGTCGAGCGTGTGCCGCGTGTCGTCATTTTTGCGGGCAAAGCCGCATCCGCCTATTACATGGCGAAGCACATTATTAACTTGATCAACGACGTCGCGAAGGTGATCAACAACGATCCGACCCTGCACGATCGGTTGAAAGTCGTCTTCATCCCGAACTACAGCGTGAGCTTGGCACAGTTGATCATCCCGGCAGCCGATCTCTCTGAACAGATCTCGCTGGCGGGGACGGAAGCATCCGGGACCAGTAATATGAAGTTTGCTCTGAACGGCGCGCTGACGATTGGCACGCTGGATGGGGCGAATGTCGAAATGCTGGAACACATTGGCGAAGAGAACATGTTTATCTTTGGCAATACGGCTGAGCAGGTCGAAGCGCTGCGTCAGAGCGGCTATAACCCGCGACAGTATTATGATCAGGATGAAGAACTGCGCCGTGTACTGACACAAATTACTACAGGCGTCTTCAGCCCTGATGACAGCCGACGCTACAGCGACCTGTTTGATTCACTGGTGAATTTTGGCGACTACTACCAGCTACTGGCAGACTACCGCAGTTATGTGGATACGCAGGATCGGGTTGATGAGCTGTATGAGAAAAAGGACGAATGGGCACGCTGTGCCGTCCAGAATATTGCCAACATGGGTTATTTCTCGTCTGACCGCACCATCGGCGAATATGCAGAAGATATCTGGAATATCAAACCGATACGATTGTGATGAGAGAAGACCTCTTGAGGGTTAATTTTTAAAAAGACAACAGGCGCTCAATGAGCGCCTGTTTATTATCGTTAGTCCTCATGATGCATGTATTTTTTATGCAGATATCTCAAAGTCAATGAGCCAAAGATTGGAATAGTGAGCAGAATGATAAAAAATAAAAATGAATCTATGTAATCCAAATCTATGGCTGTAATGATAAATAAAAAAATAAAGCCCGCCATCGTGACCATAAAATACTTTTTCATTATGAAATGTAAGCAAATAGAAACAATCCCAACAAGTATGATGTAACCGGATATAATAATTCCTGCCGCAAAATCCCAGCTATTAAAAAAATTAGTATCACTATATCGATCACCGCAAAAAAAAGCATATAAGAATGATAAAAAACACCAAAGAAACGTTGGTGATAAAAAAATATAAATAACAGATGACTTGTTTATCTTTACCCTATTATTACCTGCTTCTAACGATGTATCCTGGTTCATCATCATCCTTAATTGTATTACTCATAACATTAAAGCCAATATTGATACTGTATCATCCTGATATATTGAGACAACTTCAAGCTGCATTGGCGTGCTTGATATTCCCCGTTGCGCTGCTGCCAACATGGGCTATTTCTCGTCTGACCGCACCATCGGCGAATATGCAGAGGATATCTGGAATATTAAACCGATACGGTTGTGATTGCGCGTTGATGATATGAAAAAGCGCCGTAGGCAAAAACCTACGGCGCTTTTGTATTTGCACTAAAAGGCGCTTGTGATAACCGCTGATTAGCCCGCTTTTGCTATCTGCTGGTAATGGTTTTCCAGCCAGTCGCTGATGCGTTGTTTCTGTGCGTCATCGAAGCGCATGCCCAGTTTGGTGCGGCGCCAGATGACGTCATCAAGCATAACGGCCCATTCTTTTTCGACCAGATAGCGCAGTTCTGCTTCATACAGGTCATGACCGAAATCTTCACCCAGGTCGCTGAGGCCTTTCACGTTTGCCAGAATCAGTTCGCTGTTTGAACCGTAGGTGCGGCTGTAACGGCGCGTCAGTGATTCAGGCAGGTTGAAGCGGCGACGCAGTGCGGCGGCGTAGTCATCACGCGTGCCAGCGATATCTCCACCCGGCAGTACTGCGCCTTTCGTCCAGGCTTTACCCGCTTGCGGGTAGTATTTGTGCAGCTTATCCAGCGCGTGCTCTGCCAGCTTACGGTATGTCGTCAGCTTGCCGCCAAACACGGAAAGCAGTGGAGCCTGACCGTTATCATCATCGACCGACAGCGTATAGTCACGGGTAATCGCCTGTGGAGAATCGGACTCGTCATCACACAGAGGGCGCACGCCAGAGTAGGTCCAGACGATATCGTCACGCGTAAGCTGCTGTTTGAAATGGTCGTTATACACGTCCAGCAGGTAGGCGACTTCGTTGTCATCGATCTTCACATCGTGCGGATTGCCTTTGTACTCCACGTCGGTCGTGCCGATGATTGAGTAGTCATCCTGCCACGGGATCACGAACACAATACGGTGATCTTTGTTTTGCAGAATATACGCCTGCGGCTGGTTATGAACTTTTGGCACCACGATGTGGCTGCCTTTGATCAAACGGATGCCGTAAGGCGATTTCAGTTGCAGGCCGTCATCAAAGAATTCTTTCACCCACGGGCCCGTGGCGTTCACCAGACCTTTGGCGCGCCAGGTGAAGGTTTCGCCAGTCAGTGAATCAACCGCATCCACAATCCATACGCCTTGTTCACGGCGAGCGCGGGTCACTTTAGTGCGGGTACGGACTTCTCCGCCGCGTTTTGTCACTTCCTGCGCGTTTAACACCACCAGACGCGCATCGTCCACCCAGCAGTCAGAATATTCAAAGCCCTGCTTCAATTCAGGCTTAAGCACAGAATCTGCGCCGAATTTCAGCCCTTTACTGGCAGGCAGGCTGACGCGTTTGCCGATGTTGTCGTACATGAACAGGCCGATACGAATCATCCAGGCCGGACGCAGGTGCGGCTGATGGGGCAAACGAAAGCGCATGGGGAAAATAATGTGCGGGGCCATTTTCAGCAGCGTTTCGCGCTCAGACAGCGCTTCGCTGACCAAACGAAACTCATAGTGCTCAAGGTAGCGCAGGCCACCGTGAATCAGCTTGGAACTGGCGGAGGACGTGGCACAGGCAAGATCCTGCGCTTCCAACAACAGGACTGATAACCCTCGCCCAGCCGCATCTGCGGCGATGCCTGCACCGTTAATTCCGCCGCCGATAACGATTAGATCTTTGGTTTCCACGTTTCTTCCTCCACCCTCGAATAAATCAAAATGTTCGTTTTCGAGCATTATGATAATCGAAAACAAACAAACCAGCCAATGGTTAACCAAATAAAAACATTTATGCGTGACGAACCTAACAATATGATGATAGTTGTCACATTAAAAGAAGGGATATTCGGCTGGAATTGTGCTGTTTTGTCGTTACTCTCCACACTAGTGAAGCACTGTTTTTATAAATAACCTTATAATCAGATGGGTTTTATGCCGTTGAAGGCGGGTTACAATGACGCCTCGGGTTGCCATGACGTCAGTGGTTACTAACATCCTGTCCATTATTAACAAGGTTGTCACTTTCGATGGAACAATTTGAAGCTATCAGTATTGATCAAGCCCATTCCCGCTGGCAGGAAGGGGGCGTTGTTGTTGATATTCGCGATCCACAGAGCTTTGCCGCAGCCCATGTTCCCGGCGCGACGCACCTGACGAACGAGACGCTGTCTGACTTCGTGCGCGGCGCTGACCTCGAAGCACCGGTCATGGTGATTTGCTACCACGGCATTAGCAGCCGCAATGCCGCACAGTACCTGATTAGCCTGGGGTTTGATTCGGTGTACAGTATCGATGGTGGCTTTGAGGCCTGGCAAAACCGCTACCCGCAAGACACGCAGGCGCAAGCCTGATCGCATGACGATTAAAGAACCTTTATTATCATGTTCCTAACTCAACCTACTCACTGGCGCTTCCCGCTATGATGATTCGCGTTATTGCTCTCTCCAACCCGCGTCTGGCTCAGGCATTTGTTGACTACATGCGTACACAGCAGGTCCATCTGGAAATGCGGCCTCAGGGGCATGAAGCTGAACTGTGGCTGGAAGATGAAGCCCAACTGAGCAAGGTTCAGGGAGAACTAGAGGTTTTTCTGCGCGACCCGACAAACCCGCGCTATCTGGCGGCCAGTTGGCAAACGGGATCGATGGATACCGGCATTCAATACCAACGCTACTCTTACCTGCAAACGCTGAAGCAAAAGGCAGGCCCGCTGACGCTATCCCTGATGGTCGTGACGATCGCGGTGTTCATCCTGATGCAGATTTCGGGCTATGAGAGCGTGATGGTGTGGCTGGCGTTCCCGGCTGAGGGGCAACAGATAGAGGTGTGGCGCTGGTCCAGTCATGTTTTGTTGCACTTTTCCCTGCTGCACATTTTGTTCAATCTCATGTGGTGGTGGTATCTGGGCGGCCCGGTTGAGAAAGTGCTGGGAACCGGAAAATTGCTGGTCATCACGCTGGTTTCCGCGCTGGTGAGCGGCTGGGCGCAGTCCTGGTTTAGCGGCACCCATTTTGGTGGCCTGTCGGGTGTGGTTTATGCCCTGATGGGCTATGTCTGGCTGCGAGGGGAACGAGAGCCTGACGGTTATTTATCCATGCCGCGCAGCTTGATGGCCTTCGCTTTACTGTGGCTGGTCGCCGGATATTTCGATATTTTAGGCATGTCGATCGCGAATGCGGCGCATGTGGCTGGTCTGGTTGTCGGGCTATTGATGGCCTTTTGGGACACGTATAATAAAACAAACCCCCGGTAAATCGGGGCGTCTTAGGGGATAAATGTGAAGCAGACACAACGGCATGACGCCATTATTGAGCTGGTGCGCCAGCAGGGCTATGTCAGTACTGAAGAGCTAGTGGAGCATTTTGCGGTGAGCCCGCAGACCATTCGTCGCGATCTGAACGATCTGGCCGAGCAGAATAAAATCCATCGCCACCACGGCGGCGCGGCATTGCCGTCCAGCTCGGTTAACACGGCCTACCATGACCGTAAAATGATGTGGTCGGATGAAAAAGCGCGCATTGCCCGTCGGGTGGCGAGCCAAATTCCAGACGGCGCGACCTTGTTTATCGATATCGGTACCACGCCCGAAGCCGTGGCCTATGCGCTGATGCAGCATAAGGATCTGCGCGTCGTCACCAATAACCTGAATGTGGCAACGCTGCTGACGGCAAAAGAGGATTTTCGCCTGATCTTGGCCGGTGGCGAAGTGCGTACCCGCGACGGCGGTATCATGGGTGAGGCGACGCTGGATTTTATCTCTCAGTTCCGCTTGGATTTCGGCATTTTGGGCATCAGTGGTATTGACATGGATGGGTCATTACTGGAGTTTGATTACCATGAAGTGCGCACAAAACGGGCGATTATTGAAAATTCTCGCTGCGTCATGCTGGTGACGGACCATTCCAAATTTGGTCGTAATGCGATGGTGAATTTGGGTAACATGGATTTGATAGACTATCTTTTTACCGATCAGTCACCACCACCCAGCGTACTGAAAATCATTGAACAACATAAGGTACAGTTGGAGTTGTGTTGAACCCGATGTGCCTTTTCCATGATGGACAAAGGAGGAGGCACGATGTCAGATTCTTCAAGAAAGTCGGGTTCTGCAAAAGTATCAGGATCGTCAAAACGTTCAGAGGCTTTAACGCAGCCCGTTTCCTCCGCCCGTCCCGCTATTGCCTTTGATGCATCAGAATTTACCGCCGCGCTGCGCCGCCAACAGCGGCTCGGTGGCGTCGCGTCCCTGAACGCGATGACGCCAGTGCAGTGCTGGCGCGCCGTCAGCCTTGCGCTGTCTGAACAACTGCTGATGCACTCCGTTTCGCCAACGTCTCCTGCTGCCAATACGCCTCAGCGCCATGTGAATTACCTGTCGATGGAGTTTCTGCCCGGCCGTCTGACGGGCAACAACCTGCTGAATCTGGGCTGGTATGACGCAGTAGCCGCCGTGCTCGCCGAGCAGGGGCTGAACCTGAGCGATATTCTGGAACAGGAAACCGATCCTGGTTTAGGCAACGGCGGATTAGGTCGGCTGGCGTCCTGCTTTCTGGATTCGATGGCAACGGTGGGGCAGCCTGCCACGGGTTACGGCCTCAACTACCAATACGGCCTGTTCCGTCAGCATTTTGCGCAGGAAAAGCAGCAGGAAACGGCCGATGACTGGCAGCGCGATACCTATCCGTGGTTTTTACCGCGTGCGGAGCTGGCGGTGGATGTCGGGTTTGGCGGGCGTCTGCAACCCCAAACTGACGGAACCTTGCGCTGGCTGCCGGATACCGTTTTCAGAGGTGAAGCCTGTGACCTGCCGGTGATTGGCTATCACAACGGTGCCGCGCAGCCGCTGCGTTTGTGGCGTGCGACGCATCGCGATCCGTTTGATTTGACGCTATTCAATGAAGGGCACTATCTGCGGGCGGCACAGGCGGGGATTTCCGCCGCCAGCCTGACCAGCGTGCTGTATCCGAATGACAATCATGCGGCGGGCAAACGCCTGCGCCTGATGCAGCAGTATTTCCACTGCGCCTGTTCGGTGGCCGACATTCTGCGCCGTCATCTTAACGCGGGGCGCGCGCTGTCGACATTGCCGGATTATGAAGTCATCCAGCTTAATGATACTCACCCGACGCTGGCGATCCCCGAAATGATGCGACTGCTGCTGGACGAGCATCAGATACCGTGGGATGAAGCCTGGTCGATAACCGGACGCACCTTTGCCTATACCAACCACACGCTGATGCCGGAAGCGCTTGAGCGCTGGGACGAACGGCTGCTTGGTCGCCTGCTTCCGCGCCACCTGTCTATCATTCGGCAAATTGATACGCAGTTTAAGGCGCAGGTCGAAAAGCAATGGCCCGGCGATCGACAGGTATGGGCGAAGCTCGCGATTCGCCACCAGCGCCAGATTCGCATGGCAAACCTGTGCGTCGTCAGCTGCTTTGCGGTCAACGGCGTGGCGGCGCTGCATTCGGAACTGGTGGTGAAAGATCTGTTCCCGGAATATCACCAGCTGTGGCCGACCAAATTCCATAACGTCACCAACGGCATTACGCCACGCCGCTGGCTAAAGCAGTGCAATCCGGCGTTGTCCGCGCTGATCGACGACACGCTGCACACGCCGTGGGTGAATGATCTGCCCGCGCTGCAAGGGTTGGAACCCTATGCTGACGATGCTGGCTTTCGTGAGCGCTATCGACAAATCAAGGCTGATAATAAAACGCAGCTGGCGACCTATCTCCGCCAGCAGTATGACATCGTGATCGATCCGCAGGCGCTGTTTGATGTGCAAATCAAGCGATTGCATGAGTACAAACGCCAGCATTTAAATCTGCTGCATATCCTCGCGCTATATCGTCAATTGCGTGACAATCCGCATCTGGATATAGTGCCGCACGTCTTTTTGTTCGGTGCCAAAGCGGCGCCGGGCTATGTATTAGCGAAAAACATCATTTACGCCATTAACCGGGTCGCCGCGGTCATTAATCAGGATCGCCGCGTTAACGATCGCCTGAAGGTTGTCTTCCCGCCGGACTATCGCGTCTCGCTAGCCGAACGGATGATTCCTGCTGCGGATGTGTCTGAACAGATTTCAACGGCAGGTAAAGAAGCGTCCGGCACGGGCAATATGAAGCTGGCGCTGAACGGGGCGCTGACCGTCGGCACGCTGGACGGGGCGAATGTAGAAATGGCGCAGCAGGTCGGTGAAGACAATCTGTTCATTTTCGGTCACACCGTTGAACAGGTAAAAGCGCTACAGGCGCAGGGCTATGAGCCGTCTGACTGCCTTGCCGTGACGCCGCTGCTGCGTGAAGTGCTGAATGAGCTAGCGAGCGGCGCGTTCAGTCAGGGGGATAAAAATGCGTTTGCCCCGCTGTTGGATAGCCTGCTGAAGCTGGGCGATCCCTATATGTTAATGGCCGATTTTGCACCGTATTGCGAGGTGCAGCAGCGTGTTGATGCGCTTTACCGTGAGCCGGATGAATGGACGCGCCGCTGTGTGCTGAATACCGCCAGAATGGGGATGTTCAGTTCGGACCGGGCGATTCATGATTACCAGACGCGCATTTGGCAGGCGCATCTTTAGGAAAAGGAGAGGGTGTTCAAGGTGGATAAACTGGCAAGCCAGCAGACAGGCATCGCGGAAAGCTATACCGATGCATATGGCAAAGAGCACATGGTTGCGGCCGCAATCAGAGACCAGATTCAGGCAATGATGGACGTTTCTGATAGCGATAATGCACCTTTGCCGCCTGTTCGGGTCTTTTTGCAAGGCCGGGATGCGGTCATCGAGCTTGCTGGTCACGGTGAATTCCTCTGGACGCTGATGTATGAAAACGGCGGTCAAATTCAAGGACAGATAACGGGCGGCTCAACGCTGGCTCTGCCGGGCGTGCTGCCGCTGGGTTACCACTATCTGACGCTGACGCAGGCCGATCAGCGCTGGAGCTGCAGGATTATTGTCGCACCGCACCGCTGCTATGAACCCGAATCCTTACTGCAGGGAAAACGCTGGTGGGGCGTGACCGTCCAGCTTTATACCTTGCGCTCGCAGAACAACTGGGGCGTCGGGGATTTTGGCGATCTTCGCCAACTGATTGAGCAAATCGCCCGACGCGGCGGTGCCTTTGTGGGACTGAACCCGCTGCATTCGCTGTATCCCGCGCTGCCAGAAGCCGCAAGCCCTTATAGTCCTTCCTCTCGGCACTGGCTGAACATTATTTATATCGATGTGAATCGGATCGATGATTTCCAGCAGAGCAGTGAAGCGCAAGCATGGTGGCACCGTGAGGATACGCAAAGCGCGGTTTCTGCGCTGCGGGCAGGGCGCTGGGTCGATTATGAACCGGTGACGGCGCTTAAGCTGACGGCCTTGCGGCTGGCTTTCCGCTACTTTACGACGCGCAGTGCGCTGGATCCACGCATTAGCGCCTTTCGCCAGTTTGTCGTGAGCGGCGGGCAGAGCCTGCAACTTCAGGCGACGTTTGATGCGCTTCAGGCCTACCTGAAAAAACAGGGTGAGAATTACGCGGACTGGCACCAATGGCCTGCCAGCTACCATGATGTGCACAGCGAAACCGTGAAGTCATTCCGCCGTGAAAACAGCGATGAGATTACGTTCTACAGCTGGCTGCAATGGGTGGCGCACGAGCAACTTGCGGAGTGCTACGCGCACAGTAAACAACTTGGTCTGCCGCTCGGCCTGTATCGCGATTTAGCTGTTGGCGTTGCACAGGGTGGCGCGGAAACCTGGGACGAACGGCAGCTCTATTGCCTTGATGCCTCTATCGGCGCACCGCCGGATCCGCTCGGGCCGCAGGGACAAGATTGGCAGCTGGCGCCAGTGAATCCTACTATGCTGCAACTTCGTGGCTATCAACCGTTTATCGACGTCCTGCGCAGCAACATGGCGCACTGTGGTGCGCTGCGTATCGATCACGTGATGGCGCTCTTGCGCCTGTGGTGGATACCCAAGGCGGAGTCGGCGGGCAACGGGGCTTACGTACATTATCCGGTCGACGATCTGCTGGCGGTGTTGGCGCTGGAAAGCCAGCGTCATCGCTGCCTGATTATCGGTGAGGATTTAGGCACGGTGCCGCCGGAAATTGTCAGCAATGCTGCACGACTACGGTATCTATTCTTACAAGGTGCTGTTCTTTGAAAAGGACGAAGAAAACCACTTCCGCGCACCGCAAGACTATCCGCGTCAGGCGATGACAACTATCACCACGCACGATCTGCCAACGCTGCGCGGCTACTGGCAAACCGTGGATTTATCGCTGGGGCGGGAATTGGGGCTGTACCCGACGGAGGCGCTACTGCAAGAACAAATGCAGCAGCGTGAGAAAGCGAAACAGGGGCTGCTAAACGCGTTGCATGAGTTTGGGCTATTGCCACAGCGGGTTGGCCGCAACTCGGCGCTGACGACGATGGGCGCACCGCTAAGCCGTGGCGTTCACCGCTATGTCGCCGATAGCGCAAGCGCACTGGTGGGATTCCAACTGGAAGACTGGCTGGACATGGCGACACCGGTTAATGTGCCGGGCACCAATCGTGAATACCCCAACTGGCGGCGCAAGCTCACGCGTCCGCTGGAGTCGATCTTCACTGATCGCTGCCTTGAACGACTGGTTCGGGATATGGATTTGCGTCGTGGCGCGCCGATGAAAGCGCAGAAAGCCGAATAACAGAATGAATACTCTTCCTCCCCTGAGTCGGGGGAGGAAAAGCAAAGATTAATCAGTAGGGGAGAGGATTAATAGTAGGAGTGCTCGCCGCGCTGGTGTTCGGTGAGGTCTCTCACGCCTTTCAGCTCAGGGAATGTTTGCAGCAGCTCCTTCTCAATCCCTTCTTTCAGCGTGACGTCAACCATAGAACAGCCGTTACAGCCGCCGCCAAATTGCAGAATCGCCAGACCGTCATCGGTAATTTCCATCAGCGTCACACGGCCGCCGTGGCCAGCCAGCTGTGGGTTGATCTGTGATTGCAGCACATACTCAACGCGTTCCATCAGCGGGGCATTGTCGTCCACTTTACGCATTTTGGCGTTCGGCGCTTTCAGCGTCAGCTGAGAACCTAACTGGTCGGTCACGAAGTCGATTTCAGCGTCTTCCAGATAAGGTGCGCTGAGTTCGTCCACGTAAGCGGAAATCTTTTCAAACTTCAGTACGGTATCGCTGGCTTCTACGGCATCCGGCGGGCAATACGACACGCCACACTCGGCGTTTGGCGTACCTGGATTGATAACAAATACGCGAATCTGTGTGCCTTCTTCCTGTTTTGCCAACAGTTTCAGGAAATGCTCCTGAGCAGCATCGGTAATACGGATCATAAGAGTAAGCTCGATAGTTGACTGCACTTATCGGTTATAATACGCCCATCCTCCCCCTGACTACAAGGTTCGGCACAAACACCAGACCTGAACGCCCGCTGCACCTTGAGCCAGCAGCAGCCTGCTGATTTCGGCGGCGGTACTGCCCGTCGTGACCACATCATCCAGTAAAACCACCTGTTGCCCAGACAGTGAGACATCACAGGAAAATGCACCCCGCAGATTTCGCCGTCGCGCGCTGGCGCTGAGCGTCTGCTGTAGCGGCGTGCGGCGGGTGCGCTGCAATTCGCGTGGCTCGTAAGCACAGTTCAACCAGCGGGCGAGAGGCCGAGCGAGCAGCTCGGTCTGGTTGAAGCCTCGCCGCCACTGGCGATTCCGGTGTAGGGGAACGGTGAACAGGCGATCGGGGCGGAACAGGGGAATCTGCCCGGTGAGCTTTCGCTCGCGGTAGGTCATCTGCCAGCGCAGCAACAGCTGTCGGGCGAGCACCGTTGCCAGCTCGGTTTTACCGTGAAACTTAAAATGCTTCAGCAGCGTGTTGAATGGCGGCACGTAGTCGCTGATAAAAGTTATCGATTGCCAGGGTGGCGGGTTTTGCAGGCAGCGTCCGCACGGATGCGTGTTATCGCCGGAGGGCAAGCCACAGCGCGGGCAGCAGAGGGGCAAACGCGGCAGATGGCGCTGGCAGTACGAACAAATTCCCTGCTGGCTGTGATGAAGTGGCAATAAGCATAGCCAGCAGCGTGCGGAGATGGTTAACATGGTTTTCCTTAACGATCGTTTTCCCTAAATACTGGTTTTCCCTGAAATATATTGACCCCATGCAAGCGTGAAGGGGTTTCCTGAGGAAGGAAGATAACGGATGGCAGCGTTGTATTGGCAGACTGAAGGCGCAGGAAATACGGATCTTGTGTTGCTGCACGGATGGGGATTGAATGCGCAGGTATGGCAAAGCATTATTGCGCGACTCGCCCCGCATTTTCGTCTGCACTTGGTCGATCTGCCGGGCTATGGCAGAAGTCAGGGGTTTGGGCCGATGTCGCTGAGCGATATGGCGGATTGCGTACTGGCGCAGGCACCGAAACGCGCCATCTGGTTAGGGTGGTCGCTGGGTGGACTGGTTGCCAGCCAGATTGCGTTGAGCGCCCCTACGCGGGTGGAAAAGCTGATTACCGTGGCGTCATCTCCCTGCTTCAGCGCACACGACGGCTGGCCGGGAATCAAGCCAGATGTCTTGCAGGGGTTTCAGCAGCAGCTTAGCGAAGATTTCCAACGTACGGTCGAGCGGTTTCTGGCGCTGCAAACGCTGGGAACGGAGAGCGCACGGCAGGATGCCCGACTGTTAAAAAGCGTGGTGCTGGAACAGCCGATGCCATCAGTCGAGGTATTAAACGGCGGGTTGGCGATTTTGCGTGAAGCGGATTTACGCCAACCGTTGGCCGACTTGACCGTGCCATTCCTGCGGCTTTATGGTGCCTTAGATGGGCTGGTGCCGCGCAAGGTTGCCGGATTGCTGGATGACCAGTGGCCGAACTCAACCTCGGTGGTTATTCCAAAGGCTGCGCATGCGCCGTTTATCTCGCACCCTGATGCCTTTACCGAGCAGGTGATCGCGTTCGCTCAGGCCTAGCCGACGATAATTTACATTTTCTCCTCAATTTCTCCACGATTTAGCCGACGTCGACAGTTAAGGTAACTTGGCACCCTGTGCGCAGGGTTTCTCTGGGTTGAATTCTGTTCGAATATAAATAGGCTGCTCGTGAAGCAGCCACGTTAAAATATGGCTGAGGAGTGTTGGAGAGATGGCGAACTTTTTTGTCGACCGTCCCATTTTTGCGTGGGTGCTGGCTATCCTTCTCAGCCTGTGCGGTATGTTGGCCATCAAGTCATTGCCGCTGGAACAGTATCCCGATCTGGCTCCGCCCAGCGTGCGGATCACCGCGAGCTACCCCGGCGCGTCGGCGCAGACGCTGGAAAATACCGTCACACAGGTTATCGAACAGAGCATGACCGGGCTGGATAACCTGATGTACATGTCCTCGGACAGCAGCAATACTGGGCAAGCCAGAGTCATGCTGACCTTCGAGGCAGGTACCGACCCCGATGAAGCCCGCCAGCAGGTGCAAAACCAGCTTCAATCCGCTATCCGCAAGCTGCCACAGGAAGTCCAGCAGCAGGGCGTCACCGTGAGCAAAACGGGCGATACCAATATCCTGATGGTCGCGTTTGTTTCTACCGATGGCAGCATGGACAAGCAGGATATCGCTGATTATGTCGCGACGAATATTCAGGAGCCGATCAGCCGTATCAGCGGGGTGGGCGAGGTTTCTGCCTATGGGTCGCAGTATGCGATGCGCATCTGGCTGGATCCGGCCAAACTGATGGATTATGGGCTGACCACCAGCGACGTGGTGCGGGCCATCGAATCGCAGAACAGCCAGGTCTCGGTAGGGCAGGTTGGTGGTGTACCGTCGGTGGATAATCAGGCGCTGAACGCCACGATCAACGCGCAATCGCTGTTAGAGACGCCGCAGCAGTTTCGCGATATCACGCTGCGCGTCAATCAGGATGGCTCTGCTGTGACGCTCGGCAATGTTGCGGAAGTTGAGCTTGGTGCCGAGCGCTACGATTTTCTCAGTCGTTTCAACGGTCAGTCCGCCTCCGGTCTGGGGGTGACGCTGGCGTCAGGTGCGAATGAGCTGGAAACCGATAAGCGTGTCAGAGAACGTATCGAAGAGCTGTCGCAATACTTCCCGCACGGGCTGGAAGCCAAAATCGCCTTCGAAACCTCCCCTTTTGTTAAAGCCTCTATCACCGATGTGGTGAAAACCCTGTTCGAAGCGGTGCTGCTGGTCTTTCTGGTGATGTACCTGTTCTTGCAGAATTTCCGCGCCACGTTGATTCCTACGATTGCGGTGCCGGTGGTGTTACTCGGCACGTTTGCCGTGCTGTATGCCTTCGGTTTTAGCCTGAATACGTTAACGATGTTCGCGATGGTGTTGGCGATTGGCCTGCTGGTCGACGATGCCATAGTGGTGGTGGAAAACGTAGAGCGGGTGATGAGCGAGGAAGGGCTCTCGCCACGCGATGCGACGCGGAAATCGATGGGGCAGGTGCAAGGGGCGCTGGTCGGGATTGCGCTGGTGCTGTCTGCTGTGTTTGTGCCGATGGCCTTCTTTGGCGGCACCACGGGCGCGATCTACCGCCAGTTCTCCATCACGATTGTGACCTCAATGATCCTGTCGGTGCTGGTGGCAATGACGTTGACGCCTGCGCTGTGCGCGACGCTGCTCAAGCCGCTCGCTAAAGGCCAACATCATGGCCGCAAAGGGTTCTTCGGCTGGTTTAACCGGAGCTTTACCCGCACGTCGCTGAAGTATGAGCGCGGTGTCGGCAAGATATTGATCAGCAGCGGGCGCTGGCTGCTGCTGTATATGGGCATCATCGGGATTATGGCCTTTCTGTTTTTCCGGCTGCCGACCTCGTTTCTGCCGCAAGAAGATCGTGGTGTATTCACGACACAAGTGCAGCTCCCGCCGGGTTCGACGCAGCAGCAGACCTTACAGGTGGTCCACAAGATCGAGCAATACTATCTCACGCAGGAAAAAGACACCGTGACGTCTGTGTTTTCCACCATTGGCTCGGGGCCGGGTGGAAACGGGCAAAATGTGGCGCGGCTGTTTGTACGCCTTAAAGACTGGAGCGAACGCACCACGCCGGAGAGCAGCTCGTTTGCCGTGATCGAACGTGCGACTAAAGCCTTTCGTCATATTCAGGAAGCGCGCGTGTTCGCCAGCAGCCCGCCGTCGATTAACGGACTGGGTAGCGCCGCGGGTTTCGCCATGCGGTTACAGGATCGCGGTGGAGTAGGGCACGATGCGCTTATGGCGGCGCGGGATCAGCTGTTAAACATGGCCGACAGCAATCCCGAACTGACGCGCGTGCGCCACAACGGTCTGGATGACAGCTCGCAGTTGCGCATTCATATCGATCAGCGCAAAGCACAGGCGCTGGGTGTATCGGTAGATGATATTAACAGTACGTTGAAAACGGGCTGGGGCTCGACCTATGTGAATGACTTCCTCGACCGCGGTAGGGTGAAGAAAGTCTACGTTCAGGCGGCGGCGAAGTTCCGCATGCTGCCGGACGATGTCAGCAAATGGTATGTGCGCAACAACAGCGGCGGTATGGTGCCGTTCAGCGCGTTTGCGCAAACCGTCTGGGAAACTGGATCGCCACGCCTTGAGCGTTACAACGGTTATTCCTCGCTGGAGATTGTCGGTGAAGCGACGCCGGGCGTCAGTACCGGCACGGCGATGAATGTCATGGAGTCACTGGTTGCGCAACTGCCGGAAGGCTTTGGGGTGCAGTGGACGGGCATGTCGTTGCAGGAGCGATTGAGCGGGGCGCAGGCACCGGCGCTGTATGCCATTTCGCTGCTGGTGGTGTTCCTGTGTCTGGCCGCGCTGTATGAAAGCTGGACGGTGCCGTTCTCCGTCATGCTGGTGGTGCCGATGGGCGTGCTGGGGGCGCTGGTGGCAACCTGGGCACGCGGTCTGGAAAACGATGTCTATTTTCAGGTTGGGCTACTGACGGTGGTCGGGCTATCGGCGAAGAACGCCATTCTGATAGTGGAATTCGCCAACGAAATGAACCAGAAAGGGAAGGATTTGGTTGAGGCCACGCTGGAGGCTTCCCGTCAGCGGCTGCGGCCGATATTGATGACGTCGCTGGCGTTTATTTTCGGTGTCTTACCGATGGCGACCAGCAGCGGTGCAGGCTCGGCCAGTCAGCATGCAGTGGGAACGGGCGTGATCGGCGGTATGTTAGCCGCCACCTTCCTTGCCATCTTCTTCGTGCCGCTGTTCTTTGTCGTCGTGCGCCGCCGCTTTCCGCTGAAGGAAAAGGTACCGCAACAGGATTAGATACAGATGCAATAATTTATGGGGAAATTCATCAAACTGTAAAAAAAGGTAACTACGTTATGTCCAGCTCAATGACGCAACCAAGGACATAACAATGAAAGCTCGCTGGTTACTGCCTTTACTGATTTCTGCTGCTCTGCCGGGAATGGTGCAGGCTCAGGCTATTTATCCCATTGACCGCGCCACCATGCTGGCAGGCGGAAAATTCGATTTTAAAGTCGAGTTTGATGAAGTACTTAAGCCGGAAGATATTCGCATTCTGATCAACGGCAAGGATTACCAGCAGGTGCTGGGCAAAACGGCATCGTTTGTTGAGCGTGAAGACGGCGGTAACGCGTCCACGATCTGGCTGCGAGACGTGAACTTGCCGGAAGCGGGCAAGTATGTGGTAGAGGCGGAAGCCAAAGGTAAGAAGACGCTGGTGAACTGGGAAGTTTATTCAGCGTCCGGCACGCGTAAAGCCAAAAACGTGATTCTGTTCATCGGCGATGGCCTGTCCGTTGCGCACCGTACTGGCGCGCGTATCCTGTCTAAAGGGGTGACGGAAGGGAAAGCCGACGGTCGTCTGGCGATTGATGATCTGCAATACATGGCGTTTGCCGGTACGTCCAGTACCGACTCTATCGCAGCGGATAGCGCCAACACCATGAGCGCCTACATGACCGGTCACAAATCCGGTGTGAACGCGCTGGGTGTGTACGTCAGCCGTAGCAAAAGTTCACTGGATCACCCGAAGCAGGAAACGCTGGGTGAGCTGTTAACCCGTTCTACCAAGATGTCTGTCGGCGTAGTCAGCGACGCTGAACTTCAGGACGCGACGCCAGCGGCAGTCGTCTCTCACACGCGTCGTCGTGCGGATAAAGCTGAAATCGTTGAGATGTTCTACAACGTGCAGCCTACGGTCATGCTGGGTGGCGGTTCTGCCTACTTCCTGCCGAAAAGCACGCCGGGTTCTAAGCGTAAAGACGAAACCAACTACGTTGAGAAATTCCAGCAGGCGGGCTATTCACTGGTTACCGATGCTGATTCACTGAAGAAAAATGCTGCGCAGGCGACCAAGCTGCTGGGGCTGTTCCACACTGGCAACATGGATGGCGTGATGGATCGTCGCTTCCTGAAAAACGACGTTGCCAAGAAATTCCCGAACCAGCCTGACCTGACCGACATGACGCAGGCGGCGCTGGATGTGCTGTCCAAGAACAAGGACGGCTTCTTCCTGGTGGTGGAATCTGCGCTGATCGATAAAGCATCCCACCCGCTGGATTGGGAACGTGCTTTCACCAGCACCATTATGCTGGATCAGTCTGTTGCCATCGCCAAGCAGTTCGCGGAGAAAAACCCGGATACGATGATTATCGTGACGGGCGACCATACTCACGGCCTGTCTATCATCGGTACGGTGGACGACAGCAAGCCGGGCACCGAGATGCGTGAGAAGATCGGCGTGTATGAAGATGCGGGCTATCCGAACTATAAGGATGCCAACAAAGACGGCTACCCGGATGACCTGAACGTCTCTAAACGTCTGGCCGTGTTCTTCAACAACTACCCAGACTATTACGAAACGTTCCGTCCGAAGCTGGATGGCCAGTTCGTTCCTGCTATCAAGAACGAAAAAGATGAATACGTTGCCAACAAAGCCTACGAGAAAGTGCCGGGCGCGGTATTCCGTGAAGGGATCCTGCCACGCTCTTCCGATACGGGTGTTCATGCCGTTGACGATATGGTGATTCAGGCGAGCGGCCCAGGTGCAGAGCGTATCCGTGGTTACATGGAAAACACCGATCTGTTCCGGGTGATTGTTGATGCACTGGCGGTGAAACCGCAGGACAAAAAGTAATCCTACGACGCTATGAATAATGCGAAATGCAGCAAAGCGGGGGCGACCCCGCTTTTATTCTCTTGGCTGCGCGCGGTGCTGGTGCTCCTCCTCCTCGGTGGGATCGCCCCGGTGAAAGCCGCGCAGTCTGAACTCTCCTTCGACAAGCTGTACGCCTCTTACGGCGTGCTGGGTCTGGAATTCTCCAATGAAGTCAAAACGCTCTCCGGTAAACGGGTCAAGATGCGCGGCTTCATGGCACCGCCGCTCAAGGCGGAGTCACAATTCTTTGTCTTAACCAAAATGCCAATGGCGCTGTGCCCCTTCTGTTCGTCTGATGCGGACTGGCCTGAAGATATCCTCGTCGTTTACCTCGCCAAACGTCAGACCTTCGTACAGAACAACACCATGATTGAGGTGGAAGGCGTGCTGGAACACGGATCGTGGACCGACCCTGAAACGGGTTTTGTCAGCCTGCTGCGACTGCGTGAAGCCACGTTCGATACCCTTTAGGAGCGCTGATGGCTGAGTTATTGATTCAACACCTGAGTGTGACCTTCCCCGATACGTCCGAGGCCGTGCTGGCTATTCCCGCGCTGTCTATTCGTTCTGGCGAACGGGTCGCGGTGATGGGGCCTTCCGGCTCCGGTAAGACCACGCTGGTGAATGCCATCACCGGGATGGATCACAGTGGAACCGGCTGCGTGCAGTGGGAGAAGCAGGATATCTGGCAGATGAACGAAGCGGAACGTGACCGCTGGCGGGCTCTGCATATCGGGCTGGTGATGCAGGATTTCCACCTGTTCCCCGGTCTGAGTGCAATAGAGAACGTCTTACTGCCTGCGCAGTTTCACCACTGGCGGATCCCCGCGGCGCTCAGGCAGCGGGCGGCAGATTTGCTGGCACAGGTCGGGCTGAATACCGCGAAACGTCCGATTGAAGTGCTATCACGCGGCGAGAAGCAGCGTGTGGCGGTCGCAAGAGCGTTGCTCAGCAAGCCAGACATCATCATCGCCGATGAGCCAACGGCCAGTTTGGATGCGCAGAGCGGCGAGCAGATCGCCGACCTGCTGGTGACGCTGGCGCTCGATAGCCGGGCGACGCTTATCGCGATTACGCACGATGCGCGCCTGGCTTCACAGATGTCGCGCTGTATTCAACTGGAAAAAGGACGCCTCGTGGCGGACACGCTGTATCAGGAGGATCGCGCATGATTCCTTGGCGTCTTATCTGGGTCGACTGGCGTCGGCTCTGGCCGGGTGTGCTGGTCGTGGTGTTGCTGATCGCCGTGGCGACAGCGTTAAGTATTTCGGTGAGTTTGCAGGAAAGAGCGCTGCGCATGGGCAGCGCCAAAGCGGCTGACCGTTTCGATCTGGTGATTGGCGCACCGGGGAGCGAAACCCAACTGGTGCTGTCGTCCGTGTTCCTGCAACCGTCGGCGCTGACGCTGGTTCCTGCGCAGGTGCTGACCGATCTGGAGAAGAATCCGCTGGTTGCCTGGGCGGCACCGGTCGCGTTTGGTGATTTCTATCAGGGCATGCCCGATTGTTGGCACTACGCCACCGCTGGTCACCGATAACGGTAAGCGGCAGCTCACCGCCGGACGCGTGTTCAACGACGGCTTTGAAGCCGTGGTAGGCGCGCAAACGGGGCTGACGGTGGGGAGTACTTTTAGCCCAATTCACGGTCAGGTGGGGACGGAAGGGGCGCATGCGCACGATGACGTCATCTACACTGTTGTCGGTGTTTTACCGGCTGACGGCAGCGCGTGGGATAAAGCGATTCTGGTTCCGGTGAACGCGGTGTGGCGAGTACACGGCATCCATCCACCGCATGGTGCGGACGATGCGCACCACGATGATCACGACCATAACGAGCATGCCGATCATGATCATGGCGCACATGAGCATGAGGGTGAACATGATGGCCATGATCATGATCACGATGAAGCCGCGCAGGCGGAAGGTGAGCCGCATACCGATGAGCATCACAACGACGCGCATCCAGCGGAAGGCGCGGAAAGCGGTGACCATCATGATGCTACCGCTCAGCCGGTAACGGCGTCACACGATGATGAACACGGCGAAGCCGAAGCACACGGTCATGCGCATCAGGCTGGTTTGCCCGCTATCGTCGTTAAGCCAAAAACGATCGCGGGTGCCTATCAACTTCGTTCGCTGTATCGCAGCAACACAACACTGGCAGTGTTCCCCGGCGAAGTGCTGGTGAAGCTCTACTCGATGTTGGGCGATATTCGTGAGCTGTTGACCTATATCTCGCTGAGTACGCAGGGATTAGTCGGCGTCGCGGTGGCGATGGTAGCGGTTATCCACCTGCGGCAGCGGCAGAAACAGATCGGCGCACTCCGTGCCTTTGGCGCACCGCGCTACGGCATTTTCACGCTGATTTGGAGCGGGTTGATGTCGCTGGTAAGCGTCGGCGTGCTGCTAGGTGTTGGCTTAGGCTACCTTGCTGCCCGTGCGATTGCGGTGGTGATGAGCGAGAAAAGCGGCTTTGTCCTGCCGGTGACGCTGGAATGGGAAGACATCCACTTCGTCCTGCTCCTGTTGCTGGTTGCCGCCGTGGTGCTCACGATTCCGGCGATGCTGTCCTACCGTCAATCTCCTGCAACGGCGCTGCGTGGTGAGTAAGTGTGGTTAGTAAGTGTGGCGACTAAGCCGCGACGCTAGTCATATTAGCATCGGGCGCGTAGTTTCTGCGTCCGATGCAGTCCTTCGCTGTCTTACCGTCGTGACATAAAAAAACAGGGTGAACGTGGTTCACCCTGCTGTATTTTACTCTCTTGGCGTGACGCCAGGGGGGATTAGCGTAAATCCAACATTGCGATATGGTCCATATCGTCAAACGTCAGGTTTTCGCCGATCATGCCCCAAATAAAGGCGTAGTTTTTAGTGCCGACGCCGGTGTGAATCGACCAGCTCGGAGAGATCACCGCCTGTTCGTTATGCATCACCAGATGGCGCGTTTCATGCGGCTCACCCATCATATGGAAAATAATGGTGTCTTCCGCCATATCAAAATAGAAGTACACTTCCATTCTGCGCTCATGGGTATGCGTCGGCATTGAATTCCAATTGCTGCCTTCCGCCAGACGCGTTAATCCCATGCTCAACTGGCAGGTTTCCACCACTTCCGGCACCAGATATTTGCAAATCGTCCGCTTGTTACAGGTTTTGACGTCGCCCAGCGGCGCTTTGATCGCCTGATCCTGCGTAATGATGCGTGTCGGGAAAACGGCATGTGCTGGTGCGCTGTTATAATACAGTTTCGCCGGTTTGGCTTTGTCCAGGCTGCTGAATGCTAAGGCTTTGGCTCCTTTTCCGACATAGAGCGCTTCCTCATTGCCAACCTCGTAACTTGTGCCGTCGATGACGATTTTTGCCGGACCGCCGATATTGATAAGCCCCAGCTCGCGACGCTCAAGAAAATAGTTCACGCCAAATTGTTTGCCGATGCCGTCATCAAACGTTATCTCGCCATCCACCGGCATGATCCCGCCCACCACGATACGGTCGATGTGGCTGTAGGTCATGGTGTATTGGTTTGGCGTAAATATCTGCTCAATAAGAAATTTCTTTCTCAGCTCAGTGGTATCAAGCGTTTTCGCATGTTCACTGTGTACACTTTGTCGTACGTCCATTTTGCTACCTTCTTATGCGGTTTTAGGTGAAAAGCGTTTTGCCCATACTGCCGTAAGGATGGGTACCAGTACTGATGTCACGATCACACTGGTGGCGACTAACGCTGTTGCCTGTTGAGCGACCGGAGCGAATTCCGGAGCCATATTCGCGATCAACAGAGGAGTGGCGACGGCGGCACCCGCGCTGCTGGATGCGGCCACGCCTGCGGTTCCATTACCACCGCCGATAAATTTATCCGCCAGAATCAACGGGATACCTGTAACAACAATCACCAACAGGCCAAGGAAGATACCTGCGAAGCCCGTCTGGAGGATCACTGCCAGATTAATGGTGTTACCTAACGCAAAGGCAAAGAAAGGGATCAGCGTTTGTACTGAATTACCGAACAGCTTTCTCAAGTCCGGGTCCAGGTTGCCCAATGCAAAACCAATCAGGAAAGGCAGCACGGCACCGACAAATAACTGAGGTTCAAAGGTCGCGATACCGCTGGCACCCAGAATGACCATGGTCATCAATGGGCCGGATTCCAGAGACATCAGTACGAAGGCACCCGCTTCTTCTTTCGAACCGTATTGGTTCATCAGTGCGGCGTACAAACCACCGTTAGTCATGTCCATTGCCGCGACCAGCGCCAGCACGGAGATCCCAGCCAGCATACCGTTTTGGATGCCGTCACCCGGCAAGAATGTGCCTGCGATCAGCGCCACAACCCAGGCAGTGGCGATTTTGGTGACCACCAGAACGCCTGATTTTCTCAGCATCGTTCCCGTTGCTTTAAATTCAATGGACGCGCCCATGCAGAAAAACCATACCGCCAGAATAGGGATTGTGCCAGTAATCAGGCCGTTACTGAATGAACCTAAGTATTTCCCAGCGCCTGGCGTAAAGGTATTACAGAGTGCGCCCAAAAAGAGCGGCACCAGCATTAATCCCCCAGGGATTTTATCAATAGCTTGTTTGATTTTCATAAAAGACCTCATTAAAAGATAAAAGCATGTTCAGCCCGCTTTCAGTGAAAGCAGATGGAGTATTGGTATAAAGTAATAAATAAGGGGGAATAAAACCCAAGGGGTTATTACCCGATTTCATTAACTAGTGAAGATGGTTGTCCCCATTATAAAATTGATAATTAATATTTTTCGTCATCTTAATGATGGCTTATGTCATGTTTTTTTAGTTATAGTTGGTCTCCCCGCAATGCTTAATGAGCGTTTGCAGGCCATTATGTCGTGATATATCCGTCGCGCCATTTTTACGCGACTATGATGAATTTCAATAAATTATAAATTGAAATTCATTAGGGTTATTTTCAATAAATAGATTATCTAATATCAATATTCCGGCTGTTAATATGTGCAGTAATTGCTTTGCTGGTTTTAATCAGGCTTGCCAGATGCTTTTCTTTTTTTCCGTTAGCATATTGCGACTGCATACCGTTAACGCCGATAGCAGCGATGACTTCACCATTTTGGTTAAAGATCGGCGCGGCCATGCAGCAGATCTCTTCTATATCTTCGCCGTCGTCTATGGCCCAGCCCTGTTCTTTGACGGTTTTCAGGTGTTGTAGGAAATCTTCTTTATTGGTAATCGTCCGGGGCGTCAAATATTCAAAGGTGCAATCGGCAATCAGTGATTCAATTCTTTCCTGCGGCAGCCAGGCGACGAGCACTTTTCCCAGAGACATACGGTTAAATACAATTTTCTTACCTTCCCAGGATGTTTTTACGATGGCCTTGGGCGATTCGACTTTACTCAGGAAGAAACCGTTATCGCCATCCATAATACCAAGATGGCAGGTCAACTCCGTCTCTTTGACCAATTCATGCATAAAGTTAATTGTGTCTTTACGCAGATCAATATTCTTTATTACCAAACCGCCAAGCTCAAACAGTCTTAATCCCAAAACATAACGACCGTCAGCGCGCTGACGTAATAATTGCGTCACCACCAGCACTTCTAATAGATGATGTACGCTGCTTTTGGGTATAGACAAATCAGTGCAAATCTCAGTGAAGCTGGCTTCGTCATGTTTGGCGATGTAGTCAATAATCATCACTAAACGGACGGCTGCCGGTGCTTTACTGTGTTCGAGCTGTTGGAATATATTCATGGTTGTTCTATATATAAAACTATGGTTTCCTATATAGAACAATAATAACGCAACGGTAATTTATTTACCTAGATGCAGATCACAAAATAATCGCGAAGTGGTTGAATATTTCAATATAAATGAAACGTAGTTTTATTAGGGAAACAAAATGGCGGTATTTTGGCAGGAAAGATGCCTGACCCCGTCAATAAGGTCAGGCATGATGTAAATGACAGAACGGCGGTTAACGCTTTTTAAAGGCCGCGGCCAGCGCATCGCCCATCGCGCTGTTGCCAGCGACAGGGGCGCTAGCAGGACGAGGACGTGATTTACCGGCTGGCTGACGCGATGAAGTATTGCTATCGCCACGCGCATTGCCACCGCCACGGCGTGATGCCGTCTCGCCCGGTTGTTCATCAAGGCGCATAGTCAGCGCGATACGCTTACGTTGCAGATCCACTTCCATCACTTTCACTTTGACGATATCGCCCGCTTTCACAACCTTGTGCGGATCGTCGACAAAATGGTCGGCCAGTGACGAAATGTGTACCAAACCGTCCTGATGGACGCCGATATCCACAAATGCGCCAAAGTTGGTGACGTTGGTGACGGCACCTTCCAGAATCATGCCTGGCAGGAGATCGTTTAAGGTCTCCACGCCGTCGGCGAAGCTGGCGGTTTTGAACTCAGGACGTGGATCGCGGCCCGGTTTTTCCAGCTCTTTGATGATGTCGGTTACCGTCGGTACACCGAAACGCTCATCGGTGAAATCCGAAGGTTTCAGGTTACGCAGCGCGTTGGGGTTCCCCATTAGCTCCTGCAACGCCTGCTCGGTTGCAGCCAGAATACGCTCCACGACTGGATAGGCTTCCGGGTGAACGGTAGAGGCATCCAGCGGGTTGTTGCCGTGGTTGATGCGCAGGAAGCCCGCACACTGTTCAAAGGCTTTTGGCCCCAGACGGCTGACTTTCAGCAGCTGTTCGCGGTTGTGGAAGCGGCCATTCTCATCACGCCAGGTCACAATGTTTTGCGCCATCATGCGCGTCAGCCCGGCGACACGGGTTAACAGCGCCACGGACGCGGTGTTCAGGTCAACGCCGACGGCGTTTACGCAGTCTTCGACCACCGCATCCAGTTTCTTCGCCAGCAGGCTTTGGCTTACGTCATGCTGATACTGACCCACGCCGATGGATTTCGGGTCGATCTTCACCAATTCCGCCAGCGGATCCTGCAAACGACGGGCGATAGAGACTGCGCCGCGCAGCGAGACATCCAGATCGGGGAATTCCAGCGCCGCCAACTCGGACGCGGAATACACCGATGCGCCAGCTTCGCTGACGATCACTTTCTGTGCTTTGATATCCGGGAACTGTTTCTGCGTGTCGAGGAAGAAGCGCTCGGTTTCACGTGAGGCGGTGCCGTTGCCAATTGCCACCAGCTCAACCTGATATTTGAGGCACAGTGCGGCAATTATCGGAGCGGCTTTCGCTGCTTGACCGGTATGCGGATAAATCGTATCGGTCGCGACCAGCTTGCCGGTGGCATCTACCACCGCGACTTTTACGCCAGTACGCAAGCCGGGATCGAGCCCCATGGTCGCGCGCATACCCGCCGGAGCCGCCATCAGCAGGTCGTGCATGTTACGGGCGAAAACGTTGATTGCTTCGTCTTCCGCTTTCTCACGCACGCTGCCCATCAGTTCGGTTTCAAGGTGCAGCAGCACTTTAATACGCCACGTCCAGCTAATGACGGCGCGTCGCCAGCTGTCCGCTGCCGCATTCCCCAAACGCAGGTTCAGGTGGTCGATAATAATCTGTTCGCAGTAGCTCTCACGCGGCGCTTCTTCATGTTGCGGATCGGCGTTCAGTGCCAGTTGCAGCACGCCTTCGTTACGGCCACGGAACATGGCCAGTGCGCGGTGTGAAGGCACCTGAGCAATTGGTTCATGGTGATCGAAATAATCGCGGAACTTCGCACCTTCTTCCTCTTTCCCTTCCACGACGCGGGAAACCAGATGGGCGTTTTTCCACAGATAGTGACGCACTTTTGCCAGCAGCGTGGCGTCTTCGGCAAAGCGTTCCATGAGGATGTAACGTGCGCCGTCCAATGCGGCTTTCACGTCCGCTACGCCTTTCTCGGCATCGACATAAGCCTGTGCCGTCAGCTCCGGCTCCTGGCTCGGATCTTGCCACAGGCCATCGGCCAGCGGTTCCAGACCGGCTTCAATCGCGATCTGCCCGCGCGTGCGGCGCTTCGGTTTATACGGCAGATAGAGATCTTCCAGCTCGGTTTTGCTCAGCGTGCCGTTAATGGCGGTGGCGAGCTGCGGGGTTAGTTTCCCCTGTTCGTCGATGGATTTCAGAATAGTCTGGCGTCGGTCTTCCAGTTCACGCAGGTAGCCGAGGCGCGTTTCGAGCTGGCGCAACTGGGTGTCATCCAGCCCGCCGGTCACTTCTTTACGGTAACGGGCGATAAAAGGGACGGTGTTTCCTTCGTCCAGCAGGCTGACGGCGGCGTCTACCTGCTCCGTACGCGCCTGCAATTCGCTGGCGATAATGTGGCTTAATGAATCATTCATAGGTCTGATATCAATCGTCATCAAGTTAGTGGAGTAAATAAGTAGTGGGTGAAATAAGTGAGGACAGTTATACGGATTGAGCGTGCAAAATGCCAGCCGCCGCCGTCTGGAATACGGGGACGATGATGGTGCTGTTCGTCGGATTACGATCGGAGAAGGGGAAAGAGATGCGGCAAAATTTACCTACATCAATATTCCGTCAGATTCTTGCAACCCACTCACGATTTTAGCGTATGACATACGTTGGCCTTGTGTAGCTATAAATTGAGCGCCGCACGGGATGACCGATCCAGAAGCCCGTAAGAGCGGACGAGGACAACATCATTAATTCGGGCAGGAGAAAGGTTCATGACAGTCAGAACGTCCACGTTGACGGCAGAAGGGCAGGCGGATATCACGTTGAACATGCGTTCCGGCGTGCTGGGGAAAACAGCGGTGGATATTCGCCCACTCGGTGAACACGGGCTGTGCAGCTATGACCCCGGTTTTGCCAATACGGCAGGGTGCGAGTCGGCGATTACCTATATAGATGCGGTGAATAGCGTGCTGCTGCATCGGGGCTTCCCTGTCGAACAGCTCGCCGAGCAGTGTGACTTTACTGAAGTTTGTTACATCCTGCTGCATGGTGAAGCGCCTTCGGCGGAAGCGTATGCGAAATTTGCTGACAACATCACCCGCCATACGCTGGTTCATGAGCAAATTACCCGGATGTTCAGCGGCTTTCGTCGCGACTCTCACCCAATGGCGCTGATGTGCGCGGTGGTGGGTGCGCTGGCCGCGTTCTATCACGATGTATTGGATATCCATAACGCGGAGCATCGTGAGCTGGCGGCCGTGCGGCTGCTGTCGAAAATGCCGACGTTGGCGGCGATGTGCTACAAATATTCCATCGAACAGCCGTCCGTGTATCCCCGCAATTCGCTCTCCTATACCGGCAACTTCCTGCATATGCTGTTTTCGATTCCGGCGGAGAAATATGAAGTGAATCCGGTGCTGGAACGAGCGATGAACCGCATCCTGATTCTGCATGCCGATCATGGTCAGTGCCCGTCTACGATGGCGGTCAGAGCGTCGGGTTCTTCCGGCGCTAACCCGTTTGCCTGCATTGCTGCCGGGCTGGCATCAATGTGGGGGCCGCTGCACGGCGGGGCGAACGAAGCCTGTATGCGCATGCTGGAAGAGATCAAAACGGTCGATCGCGTTCCTGAATTTGTACGACGCGCGAAAGACCGCTGCGATTCATTCCGCCTGATGGGATTCGGTAACTCGGTCTATCAGCATTTCGACCCACGCGCGGCGATTCTGCGCAAAACCTGTTATGAAGTGCTCAATGAACTCGGCACGGAAGACAGCCTGTTGCAGGTGGCGATGGAGCTGGAACATATCGCGATGACCGACGCTTATTTCCTGGAGAATAAACTCTACCCGAGCGTCGATTTCTATACCTCGGTCATTCTCAAAGCGATGGGGCTGCCGCCGTCAATGTTTACGGTTATTTCCACCGTTGGCAGAACGATCGGCTGGATTGCACATTGGGATGAGATGCATAAGCAGGATGAAATCAGCATCTACCGTCCGCGCCAGATTTATACCGGACAATCGCGTCGGGACTATGTTTCCGCGCTGAAAGACTGATGCGATTTTCACCATGATGCCTATGTCATGGCATCATGGTGATCACGGGCAGGATAAGCCTAGAATTTTTCCCAGTTATCCTGTGCGTTGCCGACTGGCGCGAGCGCTAAACGAGCGGGTTGGGTTTTCTTCGCCGTCGGCGCTGGGCGGACTGCTGGCGTGCCTCGCAGATGGAAATGGTTCATAAGCGTAACCAGATGAGAGGACTGTTCGCGCAGGCTGGTTGCCGCATTGGCGGATTCTTCCACCAGCGTCGCGTTCTGCTGGGTGACCTGATCGAGCTGGTTCACGGCATCATGAATTTGCGAAATACCGGATTCCTGCTCCTGCGTTGTCGTCCCGATCTCACTGATTAAATCCGCCACGCTGCGCGCCTGACTTACCAGCTCCTCAATGGTGCTGCCGGTGTCTTCAACCAGACGATTTCCCGCTTCCACTTTTTCGACGCTGGTGTTAATCAGTACCGCGATCTCTTTAGCGGCGGAGGCGGAGCGCTGCGCCAGCGAGCGTACTTCCCCAGCCACCACGGCGAAACCGCGACCTTGCTCACCCGCGCGTGCGGCTTCGACTGCCGCATTCAGCGCCAGAATATTGGTCTGGAAGGCGATACCATCAATGACGCTGATGATGTCGCGGATTTTGTGTGAACTGGTGGAGATCTCTTTCATCGTAATGACCATGTTGCTGATGGCATCACCGCCTTTGGTCGCTGTTTCGCTGGCCTGGCTGGCAAGTTGAGTGACGCTACGCACGGTATGGGCATTCTGACGAATCGCCTGGCTCATCTGCTCCATTGAGGCGGCTGTTTGTTGCAGGCTGGCGGCCTGTTCTTCCGTACGCTGGCTCAGGTTTTCGCTGCCTGCGGCGATTTGGCTGGAACCGGACGCGATGGCTTCGCTGCTCTGCCGCACCTGCTCGACGATATCACCCAGGTTATGGCTCATATGACGCATGGTGGCTAACAGGCTGCTGTGGTCGTTCGGCTTGATGTTGATATCGACGGCCAGATCGCCATCGGCGACCTGCCGGGCAATGTGGGTAGCGTAGAGCGGTTCGCCACCCAGTTGGTTTTTCAGCGTGCGGGTAATCAGCCAGGCCACGACCGCGGCCATGGCCGCGGCAGCAAGTGCGAGAATCAGCATGATAACGCTGCCGGACTGCGCATCCTGCTGCGCCCCGCTGACAATCTCGTTGGTATCCTGCTGCTGCGAGGCCATCATCGCGTCCAGCACTTTAAACAGTGCGTTTTGTGCCGTCTGCATCTCATTGAGAATAATGGTGTTACCTTGCAGACGCTGCTGTGGATCGGTGGACTGCACCAATTCCATCGCTTTCAAAAAGGCCGCAAGGTAGGGCGGACGAGTGTCCTGAAACTGTTTCAGTAGCGCACTGGTGCCTTCGGTGTCGAGCTGTTGCCCCAGCTTTTTCAGGTTGGCGGTATTGCGGGCGATTTGCTCGTCGACGAACTGTTTTTCCTGCCTGATTTGCGCAGGATCGGTGCTGAGTGCCATGTTACGGATCAGACGAGCATTGGCGTCAAAGCCAGCTTTAACTTCCTGAATCAATAACATATTCGCCAACGTGGTACCGGAAAGCCGGTTGATGTCGTTACCCAGCCCAACCAGTTGGAGTCGTCCGAAGAATGCCACCATCAGGCTGATGATAATAACCAGAGAAAATCCCATACCCAGCATCTTGCCGAGTTTGATTCTGTTCAGCATATTCATAAACATCCTTAATTTTTTGACATGCTATGAAGGCATAACGGAGGGGGCTTGCTATCGTAATCGATGCAAGTAATGACAAGGCATTATAGCTATGTTTCGTATTTTCGGGATACATCGGTCACTCCCGTCCTCAAAAACATATCGATAAGAATATCTGTAATATCGGCAAGAAAAGCGTTCTGTTGATCACGTAAATTACGGCGAATGGGATTTCGTATGAAATGTGTGATCTGAGAGACAAAATGCGCGCGGGTACGGCGTTGGCTAATGGGAATAATGAGAAAAACGTGGGAGAGTGGTGCGTTAACCCCTTTAGACGTTAACGCACCGATCGATCACGACGCTTTATCGCTAACAAAAGGGGCGATATAGCGCTGATAGCGTGATTCTTTCAGCTGTTGCAGATCGACCAGCACCAGACCGTCGATGCAGTTATTGAAATCAGGGTCGATACCGAAGTCGATAAACCGCACGCCGCCCGGCTCACACAGCTCCGAATACTGCTTGTAGAGCGTGGGGATTGCGCAACCCATGTTGCTGAGCATGCTTTTCAATCGCGTGAGATCCTGCTGGTAGTCCGTTCCTTCAAACTGTTTCAGCACGTCAGGCAGCGAGGCCGGATAAGGGCGACGCGACGTAGCCAGCGGCTGATCGGGCGTGAAGTGCAAGCGATAAAACGCAACCAGCAAATCGCGTGCATGCGGCGGCAAAGTACCGGAAAGCGACACCGGACCGAACAGATAGCGATGTTCTGGATAGCGCGCCAGATAGGCACCAATACCCAGCCAGAGATAATCCAGCCCGCGTTTACCCCAGTATTTGGGCTGAATGAAACTGCGGCCTAGCTCAATGCCTGATGCCAGTATCGGATCCATTTCGTCGCCGTACTGGAACAGACTGTGGCTGTAGAGGCCGCTTTTCCCTTTTTCTGCGATCAAACTGGCCGTCGAGACAAAGCGATAGGCACCGACAATCTCCAGTTCGCGGTCATCCCACAGGATCAGATGCAAATAGTCATCGTCATAGCTGTCCAGATCGCGACGTTGGCCAGATCCTTCGCCCACGGCCCGGAAGGCGATTTCGCGCAGGCGTCCGAGTTCGCGCAACAGCGGCACGTAATCTTCCTCACCGCGTCGATACAGATAGACAATCTTGCCATCCGGCGTGGTGCCCAGCGTTTCGCACTCTGACAGCGCGCGCTTCAGCAGCACGCGGTCTTCGGCCAGTGCAATGGGCTTTTCACCGGTAAAACAGCCGGGCTTTCCTTGTCCCAACCGATAAACGTGACGACGGAAACGGGCCGCCAGATCGTTAGCGTTCCATTCGCCCTGACTCCAGGACGCATAGGGAATTCTGGCACCGATACGCAGCTTGAGGGTTTGATCGCGTTGGCCGAACATTTCTCTCACCAGCAGCAGGGTGGAGAGCGGGCGATAAACCATGGAAGAGAGATAGAACAGCGCACTGTTGCGTCCGCCGATATGAATCGGAACCACGGGCGCGCGGGCTTTGCTCGCCATGCGGATAAAACCATTATGCCAGTGACCGTCGCGAATACCTTGCAGGCTAGCGCGTGAAACCTCGCCCGCGGGGAAGACGATGATCGCGCCGTCGCCTTCCAGATGCTGCTGGATGGCGCTGATTTGCTGGCGTTTGGTGCGGTTATTGAAGTTATCGACGGAAAAAAACAGATTTTTGAGCGGGGCGACATAAGAGAGTAGCTGGCTGGCGACGATGCGGACATCGGGCCTGACGCTGGCGACGGTACGCAGTAGCGCCAGACCGTCCAGTGAGCCAATGGGGTGGTTGGCAACCAACACCACTGGCCCCTGACTGGGGATGTTTTCTAAATCCCCTTCGACCATTTCACAATTGAAGTTGAAGTAGTCAAGAATCTGTTCGACCAGATCTAAGCCTTTCAAATGCGGGTAACGCCGCGCAAATTGGTGCATTTCATTTTCAAATAGCAGAGAACGCAAAACCGTTTTCTGCCAGGGTGGCGTATGGCGATGCGGGGCAAGATCTTGCAGAATGGCGTCTAAGCTAAACATAAATCGTTCTCCGTAGCTCTCCGTGGCTAAAAGTACGGGATAGAAATGACATATTTATGTCTGTTGATAGATTATTAGCCAAAACTGTAAATCTGTGTAATGAACGCGCGATTTTTGCACGTGGGAATAGCGAAGCATGTGGTACGCACTAAGAGCCTAACGGGGTTACTGACTTGAAAACCAATCTGATTACCCGCGAGGGGTATGACAAACTGCGGGCAGAGCATGACCATCTCTGGAATGTAAAGCGCCCGGAAATTACGAAAATTGTCTCCTGGGCGGCGAGCCTGGGGGATCGTTCAGAAAATGCGGACTACACCTATAACAAGCGTTTATTGCGCCAGATCGACAGGCGTGTGCGCTACCTCAGAAAATGCCTGACGGAATTGAAAATCGTTGATTATTCGCCGCAGCAGGATGGCAGCGTATTCTTTGGCGCCTGGGTAGAGATCGAGAATGAACAAGGTGAGGTGAAGCGTTTTCGGATTGTCGGCCCGGACGAGATCTACGGCGACAATAAAGACTATATTTCGATCGATTCCCCGATGGCGCGCGCCATGCTGAAAAAAGCGGTTGATGAGGAGTTCACCGTGAACACGCCAGACGGCCCGCGTGAGTGGTTTGTTAATTCGATTGAGTACGTTAAGTCATAAGCGGCCCGGCAGCGGCACGTAGGGGAAACACACCGCAAGCCGGGCGAGCGTATCCCCCTTCGTGTCCTATTGGCGCAAGAGGTTTAGTCATCTACATTTTGCGCCCGCAATAGCTGCCTGGCTTGCTCAATGACGGGTAAGTCCACCATCTCACCGTTTATCTGGAAAGCGTAGCTGTGTTCGGCTGCTTTCAGAACCTGCTTTGCCCAGTCTATTTTGCTGCGATCCGTCGCGAATGCCTGCTGAACGGCATCGATCTGCGAGGGATGAATACAGAGTTTGGCTGAGAAGCCGAGCGAGCGCGCATGTAATGCGTCAGCTAACACCCGGTCGTGATGCGTGAAGTCAGGATTGACGCAATCTATCGGTGGTGGCAAGTCGGCCAGTCTGGAGGCTAATACAATGCGGCTTCTGGCATACAGCAAGGCATACAAGGATTGATCGCAATGAATATCGAGTGAGAAATCCAGTGAGCCAAATGCGACTCTTTCTACCCCTGCAGCACAAATCTCTTCTGCATGATGCAACCCCTGCGCGGTTTCAATTATCGCAATAATATGAACCGCTTCCGATCTATTACGATTTATCATTTCCCGCGCATCATGCAGCATTTCTGCGGATTCTATTTTAGGTAAAACAATTTCCCATTTGGCTGTTTTATGTTTGGATGGGGCGTTATTTCTTAATTTTTCTTTATTATTAAGCCTATTCAGAAATTCGATATCTTCACTGAACTCCACTGAACCAAATTTGTTTAAACGTATATATCTTTTGCAATTTATTTCAGAGACGGGCGTATCGTTTTTATCCCATTGGATAATATTTTCTCTAGCCTGGTTTTTTTCATCAGGATGAACAGCATCTTCTAAATCAAATATCACGGCATCGGCACCGCAGCAGATGGCTTGTTGAAAGCGGTGGGGCGCATTACCAGGCACAAAGAGATAGGTTTTAGCGTGTTCCATGCTGCTCTCCTTCTATTAATTCATTGATTAAATGATATTTTATTAAAATGTAACTAATTAGTTGCGAATAAGAATGATACCTATTTACATTCTCGTGGTTGATATGCTAGCTTTCCGTTCATTATTTTTCAATCCATCTATCACGACATTTTTATTAAGTTTCGGGACGTGTTAACCCGAGATTTAATGACACCCTTTTATACGTTACTGCAATCGGTTTTTACTTGTTTTATCGGTATGAGGAGTGGTTATGAATATCAAGGCTGACGAAGTTAAACACAGGGATATACATCGGGATGTAGATGATTTTCTCTCTGATTACTCAAATAAAAACGCGTTAAGGCGATTGATTCGCTGCTTTTTCGCAGAAGGGATTTTGAATAAAAATGACCTGAATTTTATTAAGGGTAATTCTGGGGGAGCAACGCTAATCTTGCAGGGGGGCAAAGGTATATTGAAATTTGATGATATTTCCGCATCACCGGCAAACACGTATATTAATAATGGAAATATTTATCTCATTCATTCCGATGGGACGTCTTTTCCCGTTACCAGCCACGAGCGATTGATTGATTTACTTCGCGATAATTTCGATTTTCATCCTGAAGAAAGCGGCATCAGTGGCCTGAAAAAAGACGTCGGTAACAGCATTCGTAATGATACCAACGCCCGGCGCTATCGGTGCCAGTGGCGTGCTGAGGTGGCAGATGCGATGCAGCGGGACGGGCAGAACGCTTTCACGCCGTGGCTGCGTCGGCAGCTAAGCATTCGCGATGCCGCCATGTTTCTCGATCAGTGGGGGTCGCTGGAAGGGCACCCTTACTACCCGACCTGGAAATCCCGCCCCGGCCTGAGTGACGAAGACGTCCAGCAGCTGTCACCCGAATTTAACGCCCGCGTACCGCTGCGTATTACCGCGCTGCGCCGCGATATGGCGTATGTAGAATCCATGCCGCACGTCGATGATTTTCATGCGTGGTTTGCTCAGGCATTCCCCGCGCTCTGGCAGGACTGGAAGCAGCGCCTGAATCAACAAGGGCTGGATGAGACGCAGTGGCTCCCGCTGCCCATCCACAGTTGGCATCTGGAAAACTGGGTGAAATCCCACTACGCGGATGAAATTGCCGAAAGGATTCTGCTTACCGACGGCCCCGATCTCATCACGTTGCCGGGTATGTCGTTCCGTACCGTTTTGCCTGTTGAACCGCCTGCGTCCCCTTTCATCAAACTGCCCGTCGCCATCTGGATGACCAGCGAAATGCGCAGCCTACAGGCGAAATCCATCCACATGGGGCCACGTATCAGCACCATTATCGAAGCGATTCTGGCGCAGGAAGGCGGGTTCGAACAGCGGCTGGAATTTTTCCGCGAAGAGACGGCGTTCCACTACAAACACGCGATTCATCAGGATGACGCGCCGGGCAAACACCTCTCCGTCGTGTTCCGCGATGCACGAATTTATGAACGCACCGACGGCGCGCTGCCCGTGACCGTCGCGACGCTGTTTACGGCGCTGCCTCACCGTGACCAACCGCTGTTCACCGAGCTGGTGACGCTGTCCGGGCTTGGCCCCGAAGCGTGGTTCCGCCAATACGTCCGCGCCGTAACCCGACCTGTTATCGCTATCTATCTGCTGTACGGCATCGGGCTGGAAGCGCATCAGCAGAACAGCCAGATCCTCTTTTCACCGGAAGGTGTCGCGCAGGGATTATTAATCCGTGATTTCGGCGACGGGCGTACCTATGCGCCGCTGCTGCGTCAGCGCGGTCATCATCTGCAACCCTACGTCTGGCCCGGCATTCTGCCCACGGTATTTGAAGACGACATCGAGCCAGTGCGGATGTTTGTCGTCGATGCCTGCTTTGTCAGCCACTTGCACGAACTGGCGCTGGCGCTCAGCGCGGAGTACGGCTTTACCGATTCCCGGCTGTGGCAGGTGATGAAAGAAGAAACCGCCGCGGCGTTTGACGCGGTGAAATCGCGCGTTGATGGCGAGCTGTGGCAGACCGAACGCGACATGTTTTTGACCCAGCCCTGGTATACGCGTTCGCTGCTGCGCATGCACATCCAGGAATATCGTGACTACCGGATTCAGCACGGTCTGAGCAATCCCTTCCTCATTGAAGAGGAATCAACCCGCATCGGATCGTGATGTATGGCGATGCTCCCGCCTCACAGGCTGAAAAACGGGAGCATCTTTTTCACTCCTCATTTTGAGATGGATAACTTTGTTGATGAACGCCAGGAAGAACTTCACTCCACCTACCGGGAAGACTCGTTTTCCTATTCCCTCCGCGTTGGCCATCGCCGTCACGGCTGTGCTAAGCGGCATCGCGATACCCGCGCAGTCTGCAACGGGCGAGCGCGATGATTCCACGATCGTGGTGGAAGCCAAAGACGCGGAAGCCGTGCAGGGGCTGGTTGCGGGCGGCATGTCGGCGCGGTCGTCCAGCACCGGGCTGCTTGATTAGAAGTGAGATAAATAACACAGAGTCTGCGAGATAATTGTGGGACTGAGTGGGCTGAGCCGGGAAGAGATTGGATGGTAATTGTAATTCTCTTACAGTATGCGAAAAAACAGGCCGGACGAAAAATTTAGTCATTCTTCTGTTCGACCTGCGAAATTTTACTCCCCTTGCTGTGGTTCGTCATCAAATTCACCATCATCAAACAGACGTCCCTGCAATCTATCTGTCTCAGCTTTTCTGACGCGCTTTATCACGCTGTAAACCCACTGAAGAGAAACTCCGTACTTGCGTGCCAGGTCATGATGATTGCGGCCATTGAAGTCGTTGAAGATATCGTGATCGCGCTGGGATATACGCCATAACGTTCCCATCGGAAAGTAGACGCTTTGCCCGCCCCAGACCTGCATCATGCGGTTGGCCACTGCCTCGCCGATTTGCTCGGCGATAGCAGAGTCGATCTCGACAACCTCCTTTATTGTGCTTGTAGTATGCTGCGCCAGTTCCACCAATAGTTCAGGCCCTTTGCTGCGGAAATTATTGCCGTTGTTCATTCTGCCTTCCTTACGCGGCGTTGCCACTGCTTCAGCTTCTCAATAATGACGCTGGCCTGTTCTGAGTTCAGCCATTGCAGGCTATCAACACCAGTTTCACGCTTCACCCAACGCGCCAGCGCGGCTTCAGAACGGTCACGAATGATGCCTGCATCAGCCATTTCTAACCATAATGAGCGGATTTTTCGGGACTGGGGAGAATCATCCAATGGACGGGTGCTGCTAGCCTTTTTTGCCGCTTTGATCTTAAACCCGCGTTTCTTCATGGCATTAAGCACATTATCTAACTGCGGGACTGTCATGTCCCGCGTAGATGACTTGCCTGTAACGGTGATTAGCAACTGGCGATAGGTATCATCGTCCAGTTGCAGATCGCGTTTGGCTATGTGGATCAACTTAATCAGTTGATTCTTTGTCATCGCTTTCCTCCCGCCAGACTTCGCCGCACAGCAAGATGGCTTCAGGGCGACGTTCATGGATAGCATCCAACACTAACTGACACGACTCTTGGTTCAGGTAGATGTCGTCTGACACAGGCATGGCATCGCAGGAATCAGCGCCGCAGGCTGATACCAGTAATATAAAGCCAATAATCACGCATCACCTCCGCAGGCAACAGTAATACCATCGCGCTTATTCGCTTTCGGCTTGCACCACTTTAACCATGCCTCTAATGCCTCCAGTGCAGCATCACCATCTGGCGCTTCGGGTACGCCAGGAACTAACAAATTTCCAGCGCTTTCTCCCTTACCGTGGCGTGCAACAACTTCCAGCCAAGTTTTTAATGTGTACTTCGGCCCCGTAGCGATCTGAATAGCGCCTGAGCCATCTGCTTTATCTGTAGGCAACATATCGCCTATCTCAATAAGACCGCTGGCCCAACACCATGCAACCTGTGGCGTTAGATCGTAATAGCTTTTGCCATCACAACGCGGACAGACCAAATCATAGATTGGGAAAGATCTATTTTTGAAATTGCGCTTTTCTAACCGTTCTGATTCCATATGCTTATGGCGGCAGCGAGTGCATTTCACCAATATATTTTTATTTGTCGCCGACATATTCCACCTCCAGCCTTTCAGCCAGTCGTTTTAATTTATTGTGCTTTGCCAGTTCGATTAACTTATCCATGCCATTCAGACGGAACTGTTCGATCATGATCTCAACGTCGGCCATTTCCTCCGCTAAAGCGACCTCGTTACCAAGGCCGTTCAGGTTACGTGATGCGGCAGCACCTAACTCCGCCGCTTCTTCGATAAGTTTTAGCGTCTGAGACTCAGGGCCAAAGTGCTTTAACGCCATGCGGTACAGCGTTGAGCGATTGTGTGCAATACCTTTAATCATGTGCTCTCCAAATAGTGGTTATGCTGAATTACGCGTGCAGGATTCCCCGGCGTTGACGCCGAAATAAAAGCAAATTTCATTTTTTAATAATTAAATGGCGGCGATATCTAACGGGATATTAACCAGTTTCCCCGAGTCGTCTTTTTTTCTGAAATTGATATATGTTTTCGATACAGCGACAAGTAATGACTCTGAAATAGCTTCCATTGCCTTTTTCCAGCGCTCGTCGTCAATTTTTACCCTGCGCAAAGACAAAATGCGGGTGGTACTGAGATTGCCTTCTTTATCGACCTGAAAGGCATCAGAAATCAGTGCCAGCAGCTTTTCGTCAGCGCCTTGTGACCACTCCTTAACACACTCATCAATCATTTCTTTTGCAATGTGCAGCTCCGGCCCGAACGTCAGTGACTCCTGCACTTTGATCGTGACCTGCTTGCTGCCGTTAAAGTTGGAAAACGTGACATTCCCTTTCACACCACCGCGAGTCCTACCATATTTTTCTGCAACTAAATCCATGAACGCATAGCATTCATCAAAAGAGCGTGTTTTAAAGTCAGATAAATCAGCGCTTTTAATTTCTGCTGCATCAACTCGTTCATTTACAAATGCATCCATTGCCAAATCATAATCAGATACTTGGCTAATTGGGACTAACCGACCTTTACGGTCAGTCATGTAATCATCTTTATTAATTTCCACGTTTATTTCCCCTCAATGTAATGACTCTGACCAAATAATACGGCAACCATGCTGTTCAAATTCCCCTTGTCGAAACCGGCCATTGTTATTCACACCAGTCAGCACATAACGCGCCACACCGTTTTCAATCAATTTTGCACAGTGGCCATTTCTGGCAATACGGATAATCGGTTGGCTCCCCTTTAGCATGACACTGTGAACCGTCGCATTCATGGCTCGTAGCGCCGTCATGACGGCTTGCACATTGGATAATTGCTCATCAATATTCAAAACAGACGTCATATATCAGTCCCCCAGAATATAAGGTGCTCAGTGCAGATCCCTGTGATTACGCATCATTTGGCTGGTGAAGTTCATTCCTGCCGCATTGAGATGTTTCATCAGCCTGGTGTTGGCCGCATTAATCGCGTTAGCCATCTCATCTTTAATCATCGTTGCCAGCAGCTGTGTCACGACGATGTCACCGGTTTCATTTTCAATTGAAACGTTAATAGACTGGCTGAGTTCCTGATCTTTCTTTACCAGTGCCGCAGGCAGTTGTTGTACAGAAATAATAATTTTCGCCATCGTTAAATCCCTTTAATTACGTCAGCATTAACCACCGGAACACCAATCTCAGCGGCCAGATTCATTGCAGCAATCACCAAGTTGGAAACGGCCAGCGGGTATAGAAGGCTGACATTCTTCCGACTACCGAGGTTGCTGCTAAGACGCCCGCGTATAGCGTCAATCGCGCTGCTATCCATAATGTCGGCTAGCTTTTTGCCTGTGCGCTCAACTTTGAATGTCAGAAACGCTTCCAGGCTGTTATCCAGTGGCAGCAGCTCGACGATTTCACAGCGCTGGACAACCTCACGTACCTCCATATTGCGTTCGCTTAACTTGACGGCTAGCTCTGGCTGGCCGATCAGCACGATAGACAACAGCTTTTTAAACCCGCTTTCCAGCTCGTAAAATCGCTTGAGGTGCTTCAGTGTGGGGATCGGCAGGCTATGCGCCTCTTCAATCACCAGAACGTGGCTGTAGCCCGCATTGCTGCTGTCTTTTAGTACCCGGTGCAGTTGGCGGTAACGTGCTTCTTGCGACCGTTTCACGCCTTCCAGCGGGGCGATGGTGTTGATGATCGCTTCGGCAATGGCGGCGGCTTTCAGCGTCTTACCTTTAACGTCGTTGTCTTCCATAGCGATGACATAGGGTTCAATCACAATCACCGGCGCGTTCTCACGATTGATGCGTTCGATAAGGTCACGGCGCAGCGTGGATTTGCCCGCCCCAGATTCACCAATGACCGCCATCAACCCGCCATGTTTCGCGGTCTGATACAGTGACTCACGTACATAACGGCTATCCGGCGTCGTAAAAACGTCTTCCGCGCCCTGCATGGCATCATCGGAAAAGGGGTCACGGAACAGTCCGAATGCCTTTTTTGTTGCTGGAAATAACACCTGTTTTTTGAGTAACATGTTTTCCTCCATTGTGAGGTCTGTTGTATCTGCTGTGCGGGATGTGCCGTCCTGCACAGCATCAAAACTACGTTGTGTTTCAATGCCATTAGCCGACAGAAAGGCTGTCAGACGCTGGCGAATTTCCCCGGTGTTGGTGCGTGGCCACTGGTCGTGATTAACAATTTGTGCCAGCGTGGCCTCTGACACAGCGATATTTCTGGCGACAACGGCCTGCGAGAGCCGTGCCTGTTTTAACTGTTGTTTCAGTACCAGCATGTTCCCCCCTTAATTCCCGTTGACGATGTTGATGACATTGCCGGAAACCGTCGTGAGCAACGCATCGACAGCGTCATCCAGTTGTTCTTCCGGCACGCCAGCGGGATAAAGTTCAACCAGTTGGCGAAAGTGTCCGGCTGTCCATGTCTGGTTACGGGCTGCAAACCGCTCACGCAGCGCCTTAGCCGCTTCAACATGCGTAAGGGGCCGCTGTTCGATACGCGGGCTGCGTACATCAGATTCCGTACCACGACGTGGCATAAATGCAGGTAATGTGGTGTCGTCAATGTGTTTGTATGGGTCAAGTCTGCCGCCGAACGGCAGCGCCTTCGCTTTACGTGCTGCTGCTGCATCCGTCGCGTTATCCGTTCCCGTCACCAGTTGTTCAATTTCTTTGGCAGCAGTTTGAGCTGGCGTATCGGCGTGCGACTTGTAGTTTTCGCCGATCACTGCGGCAGAGTCGGCAAAGCCAAATTCATTTTTGGTGACTTCATCGATCAGGAAGAAAGTGTCGTGGCCATCTTCACCTGTCAGCACCACCTGTGCGGCATCGGTGCGCCACGGATTGCGGGTGATCAGCAACTTCTCACCGACCATCACGCCGGGGACGGTAGACACATCGTATTCAATGCCACGGAACGACACGCGTAGCGTCGGCTTGACCTTGCGTTCTTCTGGTGTTGCGACGGCAAGTTCTCGGCAAACCTCAACAGACGGCGCTTTCACTAGCTGTTCGGCGTTGATTTTCAGCCAGATATCGGTGCGGGTCTGTCCGTGGCGGCTATGAACGGCGGTAGCGTTGAAGTGGGAACGCCATTTCACGGCCAGCGCATTCAGCTCTTCCAGGCTATGAACCGGTTGGAACTTCAGACCCGGCTCCAGTTTGCGTTCGATGATGTCGCGGGCTTTCTCCACGCTGCCTGTTGAGCGTGCTGCGTGGGCTTTATGCGCCTTCAGGTCAATACCCAATGCCCGGCACAAGTTTTTTGTCATGCCTGCGGTGTTGGCAGAGCCGGGGTCGAGATACAGCAGTTTAGGCACGCCGTGCAGCACGTCCGCGCCGCCACGCTCTTGCAAGGCGTTGATGAGCACAGAGCACAGGTTTTCGCCAGATTCAGCGCCCATCACATACTCGACGTAGATCCAGCCGCTGGTGTGGTCAGTGATTTCATAGCTCCAGACGCGGTCACTGGCGATACGTGCCACATTGGCTGGTTTATTCTTGTAGAACCTCGCGCTATCCATCACCTGCAAGCCCTTATGTCCGTTGCTCAGGTAATAGAGAGTGCAAAGTGAGGCATCGATTTCCCACACGTGATTAGGATGCAGACTGGCCAGCTCGGTCACGGGCGCAGGCTGGCTTAACTGATCGGGATGCAGGCCATAATTGCGCAGAGCGCGGCTGATAGTAGTCTCTGACAGGGCATAAAATTCGCCCGTGGCTTCATCAATACGCCCGGCAGCGATCATGTCGTTTGCCCGCAGTGTTTCGACTGCGTCAGCGATGGAATACAAGCGCTTGCCGTTTTTACGGGTTGCTTCCATCAACGTGGCTGAAATCATGGCGGCTTCATCCCGCGTCAAGGCGCTTTGTCCGGCATCGGCACGTTTTTTGCGTTTGTCAGTCACTGCGACCTCCTTTAACTTGCGTAGCAACGTGGCGCGAGATAGCCCCAGCTCAATACAGGCGGCGTCATAGATAGCGCCGCGTTCGCCATGCCCGGCCTGCCGTGCAGCGCGGGCTACAGCCACTAATCGTTCTGTCAGGGCAGCACTCATGGCGTCCCCTTATGCGTCGGTACGCGGAATCACAGGTTCCGGCGCATCCAGCCATGTCGGACGTTCGCTACCGGTAGGTGCTGCCTCTATGTCGTAAACGTCGCGGATATGGTGTAACGCACGCTCTATCTGGCACACCAAACCCGCCATAAAATCATACGGTGGCTCTACATCGTTATCGGATGTGAAGGTGGTCAAGGTTGAAAACGCTGTGTGAAGACGAACGGTGATGGCCGCTTCAGCCTCATACGCAATGGCACTAACTTCTTTACGTAGCTTCTCCGCTTCCTGATCTGGCGGCGGTGGCTGAATGCGGGATTTCTTATCCAGCTTTGTAGTCAGGTCATCTATCTTCTGGTTTTTGTCGGTCAGAACGCGTTGCTGGGCGGTATTGGTTTCTCGGGCTTCGCGCAGAGCGGCTTTAAGTTCGCGGCTGGTCATGCGGTCGATATCGTCGAGCGTTGCGCCCGCGATAGTGCCGCCGTCAGCCAGTTCATCTAACTCTTCGTCATCCAACACCATCAATTCGTACAGTTTGGTTTTACCTAAAACGCTCAGCGCTGAGCGTTTTGGCGCATCACCACCATTCCCTAAAAATTTCACGCTGGCCTGCATCATGCGCCGTGCGACCTGCGGAGCCAGACCCAAATCATTCTCAACAATCTCTGTAAAGTCACCATGTGGTTCATTTTCTTTGAGCATAATCAAACGCTTACCAGCCTCCAGCATAGCCTCAGCACTTTGGGCCATATAAAAGCGTGCTTCGTGAACGATGCGATCACGTTCATACGGCAGGCCGTCACCGAACTGAGCCATCACTTGCATCCGGTGCTCGGTCAATGCATTGAGTTTCACATTCAGATCACCCGCTAACGGGGCATCTTCCACTAATTCAACCGATTGGGATTTGGTGCGTGCCATTTCTTATCCTTAGCGACTGCCAGCCAGCAGGCGTTGATTCATTTCGTTAATACGGTCTTGCGCACGAGAGATTTCGTTCGCATGTGCCTGCGCGATTTGCAGCGCCTGCATCGAAAGCGCGAATCTGCCGTTATCCAGTTTTTGCGCCAGTCCCTCTTCAATCAGGGTGTTCAAGGCGCGGTTAACATTGGCCGGAGAATCATCCAGCGCCGCCGCCAGTTCACCGTTTGATACCCCGTTCAGGGTATGGCCGCGTAGCGCTTTGAGAACGCGCAAGATCCGAGCGCCTGCGCTGGAAACATTTGCCTTAGTCATGTCATTCCCCTTTTTGCGATATGTGATAATCTGTTACGCAGGCTGATAGATATCAGGCGGCACGGGCTGTGGTTTTCAGGCCGAGTTTGACGGCGATTTCATGCGCCTGGCCGTACTTGGCTTTGGTGATGCCGTTCAGTACGCGATAGACCGCTTCACGGGAATAACCATTCTCCTGTGCCCATTGGGTGACGGTCATACCGCGCTGCTGGAAGCGGCTTTTAACTTGTTCGGGTGTCATGATATGGCCTCCGGTTATGCAATGATGTTTGTAGAATACGTGATAGATTATGTGAACTTTAGTTCTCATTGTCAATGAGGTTTTTGTGAACTTTGATTCTCTTTGTGCGCCCCGTATCAAATCTGAACGTTCCCGCTTATCGCTGAAACAAGGTGAGGTGGCTGATATATGCGGGGTTTCTCGTGAAATGTGGAGTAAGTACGAGCGTGGTATAGCTGTACCTGGTGGTGAGGTTCTGATGTTGTTTGCAATGGCTGGAGCAAACGTGCAGTTCATTCTCACTGGCAGTAACCCACCATCTGTTGAGAATCGCATTACTAAAGATGAGTCAGAACTGGTACAGCATTACAGAAATGCACCATTAGCAGTGAAAGCTGCGGTTTTGGCTGCATTAACAGCAGGTACATCACCCCAACCGACAAGTTCAAGTCAGATATTCAATGGTGATATTAGTGGTCAATTCGCCGGTAATCAGATTATTAATAATGGCGTAGTCCGTAATAAAAAAAATAAATAGAACGAGTAACACAGAGTAATAAAGGAGATAGGATGCGGCAGGAGTTTAATGGAACTGCACAGGGACAGTTCTCATCCAGAGACATTATCAATATACATCCCGCTTCAGGTGAAAACCCCGCAGATGATGAATCGCTACTTCCGGCTCAGCGTCATCGCCTGCACCAATTGCTAGATGAGCTTGTTACTGCCAGCGGCGAGTCTAAAAAAGATCTGTGGCGAGCAGTTCATGCCCATATTGATGTTCACAGTATCAATGGCATTACAACCAAGAAATATCATAAAGCTGAGACGTATCTGCGACATAGACTGGCAGAGGCTAAGCTAGCAAAAGAGTGCCGCCGATTAGTCAGCGAAATCTTGCGATTAACCGTGGATACCGCAACAGAACGCGATAGATTTTGTCTGAAAAAATTTGGTACGAAAACGCTCAACGATTTATCCCGTGAACAGCTTCAAGTGGCGTTTGACCATTTTGATCGAGATGAATTGCGGCACCGTCAGCCAAAACCCACACAGCCTAAAGCAGTGGATTGGCAAGAACTTATAAAAGCACATCCTAAAGTATTTATCGGTATTTTTTTGCTGGGATTTTTGACGTCTTTTTTATTTAGATAAGGATATTGACTATGCACAAATTAAAATTTGCCATTCCTATGGTGCTGATACTAGCTGGGTGCGGCGATGAACCAGAAAACAGTGTTCAACCTGAACCAAAACAGGCCCCAGCCCCTACATTCTCAATAACAACCAATGATCCCGTTATTAATCAATTGTTACCAGCCATCCGTCATTTACTTCCTGGTCTTGATAAATACTCCGAACAATTTCAGGAAAAGGCTATTGAGCATAACCGCTTTTTAACCATCAAGTTCCGCGTCCCTGATAACGCCAACATCCCCGCTGAATATGTTGCAACTGGGCATAACTGTTTCATTGAAATCAATGATGATCGAACAGGCATAAAAATCCCCAAAAGCGCCTGTCAGGCCACCTTATTTGATCGCCAGAATGTTCTGCCCAACAGCGATTACTGGGTATATTTCTATCCAGATGACTTGACCTATACGCCGCATGATTTCGCTAACATGCCGAATGATGAACGCATTAAGACAGCGAAAAACTATCTCAATACGGTGGCTAAGACTATTGAAAGTGTTCAACAAAAAGATAGTTGGATTGGTTACGATTTCCCAAATTATGGGCGACAATTCAAATATATAGCGTATGAGGGAAGACGTTTTTTAACTCAGGATGTTATTCAGCCCTATAGCTCTTGCACAATGGTAGGATTTAGAGCAGATAATTGGTGGGGTGAGCAAATTAGCTTTGCTCACGATCCAGCCTCTAATGATCCGCAAAAGATGGCATCCGCCATGCAACGAATTAAAACGGCCTATAACGATTACAAGATAAGTGCGGCGGAATGTTCGAAGGACATCAAATCAGTACCAGAAAAGCCGAAACCGACAGAGATATTGCCACCCACCCCGGACAATAAACCACCCCGCCCAGGGTGCCTGATGGTATTTAAGGCGGATAACACGACGGAGTGGAGTTGCCCGATTAAATAAGGGTTAGAAATTACAAATAACCAGCTCCCGCCGTGGGGCTGGTTTCCCCGACATAAGTGTTTTTCATGTGCAGTTGATTGCAAGATTACAAACAGCAAATAAAGAGGGCGTCTCTGAATGAGCGATATTAAAAACTATCGAATTGAATTTTATCAGTTATCATTTAAACCATCAGCAAGGCTGGCATCGCTTGATGCAGCATTTCAATCTGCCATAGATAAAACGTCGCCCAGCTCGTCTGATCGGGAAGGCTGCACAAGGGAAATCTGGGCTTTGAAAAGGCGAGATGACGGCACTTATGCTGGTGAGGTTAGGAAATTCCGTAACTCTGATATCCCAGATAAAGGTGCGCCAGGGAAACATTCATCCCCGATCCCTTTAGAAGAAGATGAAGGAATTATTGAACGTAACTTTTTTGTATATTATTCACAGCACAATATTATTGGTTGGCATCGAAATCATTTGGCTGGCGGGATGAGCCGTTTCACTGCATTTTTATCAACAATTTTCTCAACTAGTGTAAAAGCTGCACCGCTGCTAGGGAAAGAGGCTATTGCTATGCTGATGAAAGGTGACGTCAACATGAAAAAACTCACTTTGACGCTCCCTCGACCTCGTAACCCAGAACTGTATCCCGATACGGATTTCAGTCAAAAAACGCTTCAATTACTTGGCGCGGCTGGCGCGGATACAATGCAAGTTGTAATGGGGATTAATACCAGACGTGGAGATAGTGATGGCAGACTCAAACAGGGCATTAAGTTTGCTATGCAGGAGCTGGTTGATCTAGGGGCTAGGAAGGCTGTAATTGAAGTGTTTGAAGCTGATGGTGTTGTTCACCCCATAGATCTGATAGCCGATCGGATTGTATCCAAACAATCAATATCAACCGATGCTCGTTTCCCTCCTGCAGGAACAATGTATCGCCTCATTGATACGGCGTACGATGAAAACCGGGAGAGTATTAATGCGTATATTGGATCAGAGGGTTCCGGGGCTATTGTTTAATCTGACTATAGGCGTTGCTATAGCGGTCTTATACTGGCAAAAATCCCCACAGATGCCAGAGACAGCAATCCCTAATTTGATGACAACCTTAGCTAGTGTTTTTGCAACGTTGCTTGGATTTATCATAACCTCTGTTGCACTTTTAGCTTCTTTACTCGACAAGCCATTACTCAGGAATATGCAAAAAACTGGGCACTATCGGCGTCTAATGACAGATGCTTTTGATACCTGCCTAATACTGCTGATACTGGTATTGACATGTTTAGTTGGGCTGATGTTGCATACAACGTATCAGGGGCTGGCTGTAACGGTGTTAATCGGTATGGTTACCGTATCGGTGATGTGTTTGCTGCGAACTGGAAGACGACTTTTTAATATAATCAAGGTGCTATCATAGCGGGCGCAAAGGCTCGCTATGATATATCTATGCCTCATCAAAAATTACAAATCACCAGCTCCCGCCGTGGGGCTGCTTTCCCCGACAGGCTGTAATTGATCGCCACACTCTGTAGATTCAGTCCTTCAAACGTCTGCCGCATTTCTGGTATATCGTTCACCGAGATGATCATCTTCCCTTTGATCTCCCGCGCCAGTTGCGCCATCTGAACGTAGTTTTCCAACCCAAACTCGACGCCATAGCCTTCCGTTCCCCAGTATGGTGGGTCGCAGTAGAACAGCGTGTGTGGACGATCATAGCGCTGGATACACTCCGCCCAGTCAAGGTGCTCAATCACCGTTCGGGATAACCGCAGGTGTGCGATTGACAGCTCTTCTTCAATGCGTAGCAGGTTAAAACGCGGTGGTGCAGTCGTTGCCGTACCGAATGTACGTTCTTCCACCTTTCCGCCGAATGCCTGTTTTTGAAGGTAATAGAACCGGGCAGCACGCTGAATATCGGTTAGCGTCTCTTCTGGCACAGCCTGCAACCATTTGTATATCTGACGGCTGACCAGCGCCCACTTGAATTGCCGTACAAACTCTTCCAGATGGTGTTTCACCACCCGATAAAGGTTCACCAGTTCACCGTTAATATCGTTGATCACCTCGGCCTTGCTAGGGTGTTTCAGAAAGTACAATGCTGCCGCGCCGCAGAACGGCTCGACATAGCAGGTATGGGTGGGAAACAGTGGAAGAATATGTTTGGCCAGGCGGCGTTTACCACCAATCCACGGAACGATGGGCAAAGATTGCTCTTTCATTATCTGTAAGCCTTTTTCACAGGATGAAAATACGGTAGGCTTTTCCGGTTCTCGAGAACGGGAGAGCCTCGGTTGACTCACAGCTCACGTCTGTGTGTTGACGGCTTGTCCGGTGTTGACGCACCAGACAGGCCGCTCTTTTCCCCGCCATACTGGCGTTTCCCTCTGTTTTGCCACTATTAACGCCGTTTAAAATCCCTGCGTGACGCGATGCGTCATGCTGTCTCCACTTACATAAGGAGACAGCAATGAAACTCAACCTCTTTCGGTTCACACGCCTGAAACGCCTTTTAGGCTGGCAACTGACTGCCGTGTTACTGCTGGCGGTGATCGGGCTGGTATCACCGCAGCAACTCCCCGTCGTCATCTACAAAATCTCACTGATCACGCTGGCCGCTGTGTTGGGCTACTGGCTCGACCGTTCGTTGTTCCCCAAAGCGGCGCTAGGCCAGTATCTGGAACATGACCCCGAACTGATGGAACGCGGCGAATACCCGGTCAAAAATGGCTATCAACGGATATTTGCTGCGGCTTTGATCCGTCGCGCCATTATTGTGGCGGCGGTTTGTCTGGCCGTAGCGATGGGGCTATAAAATGGCTAATCGGATTCGTAACAACGATCCAGGAACAGGTCTGTTGTTACTCCTATTCATTCTGCTGCTGGTCGGTGCGTTGGATAGTGATGCCGCCCAGCCGCCTGCGGCGTCCAAACAATACCGCAGCGACCTTATCCGTAATGCCCGGCTGGACTGGGGGCTGAATGCGCCGGTGGCCGATTTCGCCGCGCAACTCCATCAGGAATCCGGCTGGAATCCCCGCGCAGTGTCGCCCGTTGGCGCACAGGGCTTGGCGCAGTTTATGCCTGCTACATCGGCGTGGATTAGCGACATCATGCCGGAACTCAAAGCCAATCAGCCGTTTAATCCCGCGTGGTCAATCCGTGCATTGACCCGCTATGACCGCTGGATCTGGCAGCGTGTTAATGCGGCTGACAACTGCCAGCGAATGGCGATGACGCTCTCCGGCTACAACGGCGGGCTGGGCTGGATACAGCGCGATCAGAACCTGGCTGCGCAACGCGGGTTAGACCGTCAGCGTTGGTTTGGGCATGTCGCTACCGTCAATGCCGGGCGTTCTGCGGCTAACTGGCGTGAGAACCGCCATTACCCACTGCGCATCCTGCAGGAGTTAGCGCCGCGCTATCTGACGTGGGGAGGCCGTAGCTGTGCTGAACCTGCTTAAAAAGTTGCCGTGGAAAACCTTGCTATGGGTTGCCGCCGTATTGTGTGCGCTGTGGTTGATTTACCAGAAAGGTTATGAGGGCGGATTCGCCAGGGCAGAATCCGCTGGTAATACCGCACTGGAGAAACAGAAATCGGCATCCGATGCAACATTGGCACGCCTTCAGGCGGATGTCGCTCAGCAGCAACAGCAACGGGCTGAACAGGCCAATGCCGCCTTACAGGCATGGCAGCAGCGCTATCAGCAACTTGTCGTGTCTGCCCATGCTGCCGAGCAGCAATACCTCACTACCATGGTGTCATTGCGCCAGCAAAACGAAAACCTGAAGCGGAGAATTGATGATGTCACCCAACGCTGGATTGATGAACGCGGCCAGAGCCGTCCTATTGAATGCGTGTTTACTGCTGGTTTCGTGCAGCAGTACAACTCCGCCTACGGATTATCCGTCAACAGTGAAACAGGCTCTGCCACCACTGCCAGCGGGGCTGGCGGTTCGACCACAACAGTTACCTCCCTTGACGCCCGGCTACGCGACTCCGGCGTTACCCAACGCGACATCCTCGCCCACAGCGCCGACGCCGGAGAACGTTACCAGCAGCTTGCCGCGCAGGTAAATGGCCTGTTGGATTACCTCGCTGCACTACAGAACAGGAAAGAATAATGAAAATTGAAGTGGAGTTCTGGCAACTGGTGGGCTTGTTGCTGGGTTTTTTAGGGTTTGTCTTTGCCGCTGGGAAAATTCTGCTGGCGCAGATAGAACAACGCCTGAACGAGCGCTTTGGCGCACTGGAGCAGGCCCGCTCTCAGAGCGAAAAAGGCTGGCAGCGGCTGGAGAGGGAGTTTCTGGAGTTTCGTGCCGATCTGCCAGTGACCTATGTCCGGCGCGAGGATTACATCCGGGGGCAGACAGTGATCGAGGCTAAGTTGGACGCGGTTTACAACAAGCTGGAACTGGTGCAACAGCACCGAATGAATGGAGGACAACATGGTTGATATCACTCGCGTGCGCCGTGAGGGACTGCGCTGGAGTCTGCTGGTCGCGCTCAATAAAACCCGCCCGTACACCGCCAGTGAGACGCTGTTGCTGGATATTGCACGAGCCATTTACCCGGACACTACACCGCTGGAGCTGCGGCGCGAGCTGGACTATCTGTCTGACCGCAAGATGGTGGAATTGACCAAACGCCCCAGCGGGGACTGGTTTGCTGATTTAACGCGGCTCGGCGTTGATATCGTTGAGTACACCGTGGAGTGTGGCCCAGGGATCGCCCGGCCTGAAAAATACTGGAGCGAATGATATGGCCCGTCGCAGCACTATCGACAAACTGCCGGAAGAGGCCCGCCGCTGGCTGGAGCGGGCGCTGACCGAGTCCGGCTTCAGTGGGTATGCCGAACTGGAAAGCCTGCTGCGTGAGCAGGGTTATATCATCAGTAAATCGGCGATCCACCGTTATGGTCAGAAGATTGAAAAGCGTTTCGGTGCCATTCGTGCAGCGACAGAAGCTGCCCGCATGCTAACCGAAGGGGCAGCGGACGATCAGGATGCGCGTTCGGAGGCGGTCATCGCTCTGATCCAGACTGAACTGTTCGAAAGTATCGTCCAGTTGCAAGAAGCCGACGAAGGTAAAGTTGACCCACAGGAGCGCGTGGCGTTGTTGTCCAAAGTGGCCAAGAACGTCGCCACGCTGTCGCGGGCCAGCGTCAATCTGAAGAAGTTCCAGGCTGATATCCGGCGTGAAGCCCGTGAGGAGCTATTACGTGAACAGTCTGCTGCATTGGCGAAAGAGGCCAAAGCCCAAGGCATGGGGGAAGACCAAATCAGGTTTTGGCGCGAAAAAGTGTTGGGGATCAAATGAAACCATTAAGCAGCACAGTTCGTATTGTTGAATGGGAGGAGTTGCCGCCAAGAGCGCGTGATATCCCATCCAGTTTCAATCCTATGGCGGATGGCGTTTTAATGGCTCATCAAATAGAGGTTCTAAAAATCAGAACCTCTATCCTTGCTGTACCCAAAGGCCGTCGAACTGGTATTACTTTCTCATTCGGATTTGATGCTGTGCTAACCGCTGCTGCCAGAAAAAACAGCGGTGGTATGGATGTTTACTATATAGGTGATACAAAAGAAAAAGGGCTAGAGTTCATTGGATACTGCGCAAAGTTCTCACGTGTTGTTGCAGAACAGCAAGCAGATTCAGTCTCAAGCATTGAAGAGTTTCTCTTTGATGATCAGGATGAGGACGGAAACACACGCCGTATTACGGCATATCGTATCCGTTATGCATCAGGGTTTCAGGTCGTAGCACTATCATCACGGCCAGCTAATATTCGCGGATTACAAGGTGTGGTCATCATTGATGAGGCAGCATTTCATCAGGACGTCCAAGGGGTTCTGGATGCAGCTACGGCACTACTTATTTGGGGAGGGCGTATTGTCGTTATCTCATCTCACAATGGTAGGTCAAATGCATTCAACTCGTTTGTCACGGATATTGAGAACGGTTTGTACGGCAGTGATGCCGCAGTCTATACCGTAACTTTTGATGATGCGGTAGAGAATGGTCTGTATGAACGTGTCTGTTTTATGAAAGGAGAAGAACCAACCATTGAAGGTAAGACTGCGTGGTACAGCCGAATCCGTAATGCTTATGGGCCAAGGAAAGCCGCGATGCGCGAGGAGTTAGATGCTATTCCTCGCGATGGAAACGGTATTTGCATTCCTGGTATTTGGATTGAAGCGGCCATGCCTCCAGGTGATGATCGGGTAGTGTTACGTCTGACTTTGGATGATGATTTTTCCACTAAGTCTCGTAAGGAGCGTGAGGCTTATGCCTCAGACTGGATAGCGCGTTACCTTGAGCCCGTCATTGCTAAGCTTGACCCCAATCTACGTTATTCCGTAGGTGAAGACTTTGCCCGTCACCGTGACTTTTCCTCCGTCGTATTACTGGCGGTAATGCCCAATTTGTATCGCAGGGTTCCTCTTGTCATTGAGATGCATAAAGTCCCCACCCGGCAACAGGAACAAATTCTTTGGTACTTACTGCGTGCATTGTTGCGATTTACGGGTGCAATGGATGCAACTGGCCCGGGACAAACGTTGGCTGAATATACCGCCGATGAGTTTGGCACAAATCGTATCGCCCAGATTAATCTCAACCGTTCCTGGTATGGAACGTGGATGCCGAAGCTGATTCAGGCATTTGAGGATGGTGTGATCACATTACCAGCTGACGACAACGTAAAGCAGGACTTACATAGCATTGAAGATATTGATGGCATCCCGATGGTTTCCCCTGTCCGCAAAGAGGATTTGAAAGACCCTGAGCTTTTTCGTCACGGTGATACCGCTATCGCTCTGGCTTTAGCGTGGTATGCCTCTGTCGCAATGAATGCTGGAGCTGTCACCGTTAATTCCCGTCGCCGCCGCTCTGCGGCACATCTATTGGAGAATTACTACTAATGGCACGCGGACTCTGGGTTTCTCCCACCGAATTTGTTTCCTTTTCTGAGCCGAAGAAATCGCTCAGCGAACAGATCGCCTCACGTGACCGCAGCATGGATTTCTATGGGCTGGGGATGTACCTGCCCAACCCCGACCCAATACTGAAAGCGCAGGGAAAGGATATCCGTATTTATCGTGAGCTGCGCACCGATCCGCTAGTTGGTGGCTGTATTCGCCGCCGCAAGGCTGCGGTGAAAGCGCTGGAGCGCGGGGTGGACAGAGGGAATGCCCCTGTCAGGGTATTCAGCTTTATCCGCGATATGCTGACGGACATGGATATGTCGCGCATTATCGGGGAAATGACCGACGCGGTGCTATACGGCTACCAGCCCTGTGAAGTGATGTGGCAACGCTCAGGGACAAGCTGGCATGTCGGCGACATCATCGGTAAGCCTGCTGACTGGTTCCAGTTCGATACCGACAACCGGCTGCGCTTCCGCGCCCGTGACAGCGGGTTTGAAGGCGAAGTTGTGCCGGACTACAAGTTCCTGGTGCCGCGTCAGGATGCGACCTATGACAACCCGTATGGCTTCCCCGACTTAAGCATGTGCTTCTGGCCCGTTACCTTTAAAAAGGGTGGAATGAAGTTCTGGGTGCGGTTTGCCGAGAAATACGGTTCGCCGTGGGTGATCGGTAAACATCCTCGTGGTACGCCGCAGGGGGAAATCGACAACCTGTTGGACTCTCTGGAATCGATGATCGAGGATGCCGTTGCTGCTATTCCTGATGATTCCTCTGTCGATATCAAAGAAGCAGCAGGCAAAGCCGACAGCAGCGAGATCTACCAGAATCTGATCGCCGTATCGCGTGGCGAAATTGCTATCGCGTTGCTGGGACAGAACCAGACCACTGAAGCGACGGCGAACAAAGCCTCGGCGCAGGCCGGGCTGGAAGTCACCGACGATATCCGGGATGGCGACAGCGATATCGTGACCAGCGCGATCAATCAGTTGATCCGCTGGGTGGTTGACCTCAATTTCGGCAGTCACGTTGCAGCGCCGGTGTATCAGCTATGGGAGCAGGAATCCGTCGATGAGGTACAGGCGACACGCGATGAGAAGCTAAGCCGCGCTGGTGTGACGTTCACCCCGCAATACTGGAAGCGTGAGTACCAGTTGCAGGACGGCGATATCGACGAAACGCCCAGAGAGACGCTACCTGACCAATCGCTGGCGTTCGCGGAAGCCGTCAATGCCGATGTCAACGCACAGGACGCGCTCGATGCGGCGCTGGATGTTGTGATGAACGGTGGCCAACTCGACGACACGCTGGAGCCGTTGCTGGCTCCGTTGTTTGAACGCCTCCAGTCCGGCGCTCGCCCCGGCGACTTGTTGGGAGAACTGGCGGAACTGTACCCGCAGATGAAAGCCGACGATCTGCAAGAGCGGTTGGCGCGGGTTCTGTTTGTCGCAAATATCTGGGGGCGTCTGCATGAGCATCACCGCGACTGAACTGGCGTACTGCATGACGCTACCGCCTAAACGGGCTATCAGTTACCTACAGACGAAAGGCTATGCGATAAGCTGGGACTGGGAAGACGTTTGGCAGGAATCTCATGCCCGTGCGTTTACCGTCGCTAAAGTGACCCGGCTGGATATTCTTGAAGATATCCGCCGTGCCTTGCAGGAGGCACTGGATGACGGCAAGACTGACCGCTGGTTTCGTAAGGAACTGGAGCCTGTGTTGCAGAAGAAAGGTTGGTGGGGGCCGCGTGATACTACCGACCCTGTCACTGGCGAGCCCGTCACTATTCAACAAGGTAGTCCGTGGCGGCTGGACACCATCTTTCGCACCAATATGTCGGTGCTCTACAGCGCTGGCCGCTGGGCTGAGCAGATGGAAAATGCCGATGATCGGCCCTACTGGATGTACAGCGCCATTCGTGACAAGCATACGCGGCAAAGCCATCTGTCGATGCACGGGCTGGTTTTTCGTTTCGACGATCCGTTCTGGCAGGCATTCTACCCGCCGAACGGCTGGCGCTGCCGCTGCAGTGTGATCGCCCTGAGTCAGCACGATATCGAACGGCGCGGGTTGAAGGTGGCCAACGCCATTAATGCGATGGGCTGGGAACTGAAGCTGGTCTCAGAGAAAACCGGCGAGATGCAACGCGTGGCCACGTTCAACACCGGCAGCACCAAAATCAGTACCGACATAGGATGGTCGTATGCGCCGGGCGCGGCGTATCGCCCGGATTTGGCCCGTTATCAGGGCGGTCTCGCGTCCCTGGCTAAACAGGAGTTATCGTCATGAGTACCGTCACAATCACGATTAACGACAACGATCTGCGGCGTGGACTGCGTGCGCTGGAGAGCGCAGCGGCGGATATGACCCCAGCGATGCGCAAGATTGCCGGCACGCTGCACGCAGAAACCGATATCAATTTTGATGAGGCCGGACGGCCTGAATGGATTGTGTCTCAGGCAGCAGAAGAGCGTGACGGCCAGACACTGCGCAAAACCGGACGGCTTCAGGGATCGGTATCAACCGAATATGATTCCAGCACGGCGATGATCGGCACCAACACCGTTTATGGTGCCATCCACCAGTTTGGCGGTAAGACCGGCCGCAATGAATCCGTCGAGCTACCCGCCCGTCCGTATCTGCCGATGGATGAAGATGGCAACCTGCAACCCGAGGCGGTCAACTCGGTATTGGACACCATCCAACGCCATCTTGAATCTGCGGCGCAGCGTTGATTTCCGGCGGCACGGTTAAGCCAATGTGCCGCCTATCCTGAAAAGTGGCTTAAATTCCTTTATAAAGGCTTTACAGCCGCACTATTTCCGCCACACCAAACCGGCTTTGCTCCCCGTTTTTCTTAATGGGGGTTAACAGCCAACTTTAGCGCTTCCGTTGACACTGTCCTGAGTTTTCCAAACCGGGACAGCACTATGCCACTCCACATTTTTAAATCCGGCACCCATACCGATATGCACGGCACGAAACTGCCGTTCACGCCTGCTGATTTGGCGGCGTGTGCAGCGGCGTATGACCCTGCAGTGCATGAGGCACCGATGGTGATCGGCCACCCGAAAGCGGATGCACCAGCCTATGGCTGGGTGGCTTCATTGTCGACCAGCGGCGGCGATCTGCTGGCTGAACCTAAGCAGGTCGATCCGCAGTTCGCCGAACTGGTGGATGCAGGCCGCTACAAGAAGGTTTCCGCCTCGTTCTATCTGCCTGATTCGCCCAATAACCCGAAGCCCGGCACGCTCTATCTGCGCCACGTCGGGTTCCTCGGCGCACAGCCACCGTCGATTAAGGGGCTGCGGCAGGTGGCCTTCAATGAACAGGAAGACGGCGTGGTCGAGTTCGCAGACTGGGGAATGATGACCAGCGCCAGCCTGTTTAGCCGCCTGCGTGAGTTCATCATCAGCAAATTTGGCATGGAAGAAGCCGACAGCGTCCTGCCGTCGTGGCAACTCGACACGCTGCGTGATGAAGCGATGCGGGAGGACAAAGCCTTACAAGCCGCCCCAGCATTTCAGGAATCCGTTCCCGTTAACCCAATAACATCCCCCCATGAGGACACCACTGTGACTAAAGAAGAGATTGATGCTCTACAGGCCGAAAACGCTCGTCTGAAGGCCGACGCCGCCAGCCGACTGGCTGCTGATGCGAAGCTGAGACAGGAAACGGTGCATACCGGCAACGTCGCCTTTGCAGAAAAACTGGTGACGGAAGGCCGTTTGGTGCCAGCGGCAAAGGCCGTTGTCGTGGCGTTACTGGATGAAGTCTCCAAAGGCGAGCAGCCCGTTGAGTTCGCTGAAGGTGAGGTGAAAAAGCCGCTGGCCAGCGCGTTTAAAGAACTGTTAGGCGGCACTACACCTGTACTGGATTTCAGTGAGCACGCCACCAAAGACCGTGTCAACGTCGATCTCACCACGACGTCGGCGGAATTTGCTGAAGCCGATCCTGAGCGTCTGGCTCTGCACCAAAAAGCTACGGCGCTGGCGAAGAAAGAAGGGATTAGCTACGACGCTGCCGTCGCACGCTGTCTGTAACCGCCGCAATCCGTAACCGTAAGAAAAGGAAACATCATGTCTGATTATTTAAAAGGTAAACGCGTCGTTGACCCGGTGCTGACCAGTGTGGCACGGGGTTACAGAAACGCCGCGTTTATCGGTGAAAACATCTTCCCCCTCGTTCAGGTGGAAAAAGAAGGCATCGTGGTGCCGCTGTTCGGTAAAGGTGCATTCGTTGAATATGACACCGAGCGTGCCGTCGGTGCAGAAAGTAATGTTCTGCTACGTGAGAAATCCAGTTCAATGGATTTGGTGCTCAACGAGCATGATTTGGCTGCGCCGGTGGACTACCGCGAACAGGCCGAGTCGCTGTTCAACGAAGAGGCAAAAGCTATTCGTCGCGCAACCAGCGGCGTCAATCTGAAGCGCGAACTGTATGCCGCCCGACTGGCACAAGACCCGAAGGTCTATCTGGCTGGTTCTAAAAAAGCACTGGCTGCTGCGGAGCGCTGGGTAAACGGTAAAGGTGAACCGGTCACATTGATTGAAGCGGGGATCGAAGCGGTTCGTAATGCGACAGGTTTGCGCCCGAACCTGATGACGATGGGCGCCAGTGTGATGTCGGTGCTGCGCTATCACCCGGCTATTCAGGCGCAAATTGGCGCTAACGAGCGCAAACGCATCACAGCAGAAATCCTGCAGGATATTTTCCAAATTCCCAAAGTGGTCATCGGTGAGCCAGTGTCCAGCCAAGACGCGAAGAAAAACCCTATCGATGTCTGGGCTGACAACCTGATGCTGCATTACGTTTCACCGCCGCAGCCTGGTACGGAAAGCGCGGACGAAAATGAGCCGTCATTCGGTTATACGTTCCGTCGCAAGGGGATGCCTGTTGCTGACAAATATCCGGGCGTGGGTGGCAAAGTCTCTTACGCGCGTTTCACCGATATCTACAAAGTCGCAGTTGTTGGCGGCGATGCCGGGTATCTCATCACCAATATCCTGAAATAACGGGGGCATTATGGGAGCTACACAACAGGTCATTCTGACCACCACGGTGCTGGCCACCGCTGCCCTGGCACAGCAGCGTTTTGTCGGTGCAGATAACGCCCCGTGTCAGGCGGGGGCTGCCGCATTGGGCGTTGCCGAAGTGGATGGCGCGGCAGGCGATGCCGTGCCGGTTAATGTACTCGGTATCGTTGCCGTGGAGGTCGGGGCCGCTATCGAGCGCGGTAAATCTGTCCAGTCCGACGAGTCCGCCCGTGCCGTTCTGCTGACGGAAGCGGGCGTATCAAATGGCATCGCACTGGATGCGGCCCTCGCCGAAGGCGACGTCATCCGAATCCTGCGCGGAGTATAACCATGTACTGCACGTTGGCGGATTTACTCGAACAGGTGCCTGAGTCCACGCTGATCCAGTTGACCAATGAAACGGTTGGCTTTGATGCCCCACCACCAGTTAACACCACGGTAGTGGACAGTTGCATTCGCTATGCCGATGAGCTGATCGATGCCCATCTGCGTGGACGTTACACCCTGCCGCTGACAGAAATCCCCACCGTGCTGCGTGACATTGCGGTCACTTTAACCCGTTACCGGTTGTATGCCCGTCGCCCGGAAGGGGCGATGCCAGATACGGTAAAAGACGACAACAAAGTGGCGACACGCCAACTGGTGGACATTCGTGATGCGAAGCTGACGCTGGCCTTACCGTCAACCAGTAAGGATGTACCAGAGTCCGGTGAGTTTCGGGTGCGGGCGCGTCGCGCAACCTTTGGCGGCAACAATGGCATGCTGGAGAAATACTGATGGACGTCAATCCGGTTATCGAGGCAGTGGTTGCCCGTCTGAAGGAAAAACTGCCCCAGCTACAGATTGAGTATTTCCCGGAGAAGCCCGCCGATTTCCGCCTCAATCACCCCGTGGGGGCGGTACTGGTGAGCTACGCCGGTTCCCGCTTTGGCAAGCCAGAGGATATCGGCGCGGTGATGCAGTCCCACACGATCACCCTGAACACGACCGTCGTTTTCCGCCAGTTAAACGGGCGAAATGGTGCGGTAGCGGTGCTGGATGTTGTTCGTCGAGTGCTGTGCGGCTACAAGCCGCCGAACTGCCACCGCAAAATCTGGCTGGTGCGCGATGTGTTTCTGGGCAATGTCGGCGGGCTGTGGCAGTACGCGCTGGATTTCTCCACCGAATCCATCCAGTTGGAAGATACCGATTTACCCGATGGGCCGTTACTGTCCCTGGTCAATTATGAGGAAAGTGAATCATGAAATACCGTTATACCGGCCCATCCAGTGGCGTCACGCTGGCTGACGGCACCGAGGTGCTGTTGTGGCCAGACAGCGTCGTTGACCTTCCAGAGTCCCACGACTACGTCAAAACGCTGGTTGCACTGAAGCATTTACACGCCGAGCCGGATGTCACCACCGTATCCGCCTCCCGCCGTAAAAATGTCAGTGAAGAGAAATTGGAGGTGATCAGTGGCAGCTAACTATTTACACGGCGTCGAAACCACTGAGGTAGAAAACGGCGCACGTCCGGTGAAAACCGTGAAGTCCGCCGTTATCGGTCTGATCGGCACTGCCCCCACGGGAGCCGTTAATACCGTTACGCTATGTCTGTCAGAGAAAGATGCGGCACAGTTCGGTAGCCAATACAGCGGTTTCACCATTCCGCAGGCGCTGGATGCGATTTACGATCACGGCGCGGGAACGGTGCTGGTGATTAATGTGCTCGACCCGGATGTGCATAAAACCCACGTTGATAATGCCAGTGTGGCGTTTGCCGCCGCGACAGGAAAAGCGCAACTGGCACAGCGTGCGGTCGCTAAGCTGGTGTTGCGTCAGTCGCTGGAAACCACGCCGTATATTGACGGAACGGACTACCAGATCGATGCGCAAACCGGTGTGATTACCCGGCTGAACAGCAACATCCCGACCGATGACGCGGTACTGGCCAGCTACGATTATGCCGACCCGACGAAAGTGACGGCGGCAGAGATTATTGGTGCCGTCAACGCAGCGGGAAATCGTACCGGCATGAAGCTGCTGCACGATACCTATAACCAGTTCGGCTTCTTTGCCAAAATCCTTATTGCGCCGGTGTTCTGTACCCAGAACAGCGTCAGCGTGGAGCTGATTGCGCTGGCAGACAAACTGGATGCCATCACCTATATCGATGCGCCAATTGGCACTACGTTTGCGCAGGTGCTGGCAGGTCGAGGGCCTGCGGGCAGCATCAACTTCAATTCCAGCTCAGACCGGGTGCGGTTGTGCTATCCGCACGTCAAAGTCTATGACGCACAAACCAACAGCGAACGGCTGGAGCCGCTGTCACAGCGTGCAGCGGGGTTGCGTGCCAAAGTCGATTTGGAGAGAGGTTTCTGGTGGTCATCTTCCAATCAGGAACTGATGGGCATTACCGGCGTTGAACGGCAGCTATCGGCGATGATCGACGACCCGAACAGTGAAGTTAACCTCCTGAACGAACAAGGCATTACTACCGTGTTCAACAGCTACGGCTCTGGGTTGCGTCTGTGGGGCAATCGTTGCGCGGCGTGGCCCACCGTTACCCATATGCGTAACTTTGAGAACGTGCGGCGCACCGGTGATGTCATTAATGAGTCTATCCGCTACTTCAGCCAGCAATACATCGATATGCCGATCACCCAGGCACTGATCGACGCGCTGACCGAATCGGTGAACGGCTATGGCCGCAAGCTGATTGGTGACGGTGCACTGCTGGGTTTTAAATGCTGGTATGACCCGGCGCGTAATGAAGAAACGGAGCTGGCAGCGGGCCACCTGTTGCTGAGCTACAAATACACGCCGCCACCGCCGCTAGAGCGGTTGACGTTCGAGACGGAGATCACCTCCGAATATCTGGTTACGTTGGAGGGCAATAGCTGATGGCTGGGAAAATTGAAGTAAACCGCATCACCAACGCCAATATCTATCTGGATGGGGTGAACCTGCTGGGGCGTGCTGAAGAAGTGAAACTGCCGGACGTCAGCATGGTGATGCAAGAGCATAAGGCACTGGGGATGGTGGGCAAGGTTGAATTGCCTGCCGGGTTCGACAAACTGGAAGGCGAGATCAAGTGGAACTCGTTCTATCGTGACGCCATGCTCGGTGCGGCGAACCCGTATAAAACGCTGGCGTTGCAGTGCCGCTCCAGCGTCGAGCGCTACAGTTCCCAAGGGCGTATCGATGAAATCCCGCTGGTGACGTACATGACCATCATGTTCAAGAAGAACCCGCTGGGTACGTTCAAGCAGCATGAGAACGCTGAGTTCTCCAGTAGCTTCACTTGTTCCTATCTGAAACAGGTACTGGACGGCGAAGATCTGCTGGAGTTGGATTATCTGGCCAATATCTTCCGCGTCGGTGGCATCGACCAGCTGACGGACTATCGCATGAATATCGGGGGTTAAGAAAAATAGCATGAGTGAGAAAATCGTATTACGTGCAGATCAGATTAAGGCGCTGGCTGAGTTTGCAGAGTCGGAAGGCCAGTATGCTTATACCATCACCCACGGCACTATTCCCGCTTTTGAAGCCGATGATGGCTCGATGGTGCCGGAGTATAGCGGGCTGATTGCCTATTCCGAATCCGAGCAGCATGGCGTGCTGCAACTGGACTAAGCAACCGCTGTATTTTCTCTACAAAGGAGGGATTGGTTCCCTCCTTTTTTCGTTAACTGCCATTAATATTGATTTTCCCCACCTCGCACCATACTGCCCCTGAACGCTAATTCGCATTAATTTCGTCAGGAGCATAACTATGTCTGAAACCTTTTCGTTATCGATCCCGTATTCCACTGCTGCCGGTGTCAAACTGGAATCCCTGTCCCTGCGGCGTCTGCAGGTCAAAGACCTGAAAGCCGTGCGCAAAATCAGTGATAAAGCTGAAGACTGGGATGACTTGCTGATTGCCCGTGCCAGTGGCCTGCCACCTGAAGATCTGGACGGGATGGATTTAGCTGACTATCTGGCGCTGCAAAAACGATTTCAGCACCTTACAGGGGTGGTTGCATCATCCGAAGACGCTGATTCAAGCGCAGGCGCTGTTGGCGAGGTGGTTTAGGTTTCAGCCGAGTGAGCTGAACGAGCTGGATCTGGATGAGTTTGAGAGCTGGCTGGAAACAGCCAGCGAACAGATTAAACGTGAGAACGGCGATAGCGACTAATCAGGGCACCGACGCCCGCAAATATCGCGGCCAGCAAATAGACGGCGGGTTGCAGGAGAAACGCGGCTAATGCCATTGCCAGCGATAATAATGCCGCACCGCCGCCAATCATCAGCACCCAGACAAACGGCTCACTGCTGCTGTTAACGGTATAGATAATCAGTTTTGCCAGCAGATAAAGATACGTCCCGCCAAATACCGTTATCAGCAGTCCTTTACATACCATCAGCGCATTTTCCATATCCGTATCCCTGTTTCGCATCGTTAAAAGGAATCATAAATCGTGGCCACAGAATTTTCCATAGGCGTGATTATTGGTGGAGCCATATCCGGCGCGTTTCGCAGTGCGGTAACGGGAACCCGCCGCACGCTGGATTCAATTGGCGAAACTACGCGCCGCCTGCAGGAGCGCCAAAATGCGCTTACGCGGGCCACAGAACGTTATGGCCAACTCGGTTCACGCGCCAGTCAGCGGCTGAACAGCGACCTGAAACGCGTCGGGCGAACCATGGAGCAGCTACAGCGCCAGCAAAATCGGCTTGCTGCAGCGGCGGCAACCAGCGATGCGGCACGGGCAAACCGGATGGCGCTCTATGCCAAAGGGGCCGAGACCTATGCAGTGGCCAGAACGGTAGCGTCACCGATTATGAGTTCGGTGAAGCAATACGCCAGCTTTGAGTCTGGGCTACGGGATATTGCAGTGACGGGCGATCTGGATAAAACGCAGGAACAGGCTATTGGGGCAGCGATTCGACAAGCAGCATTGAAGGTCAACCAGACACAGGAAGCATTGCTGGGTGGTGTCGGGCAACTGGTTGCGGATGGGATGAACCCCGTGGAAGCGGCAAGATTTGCCAGCATGTTGGGTAAAACCGCAACTGCGACTAAAGGGGATATGACTGAACTGGCAAAAATGACCTATGCCTTCAGCTCCGCATTGCAAATTACTGATCCCAAAGAGATGGAAGATGCATTCGCGATTGCGGCAACGGGCGCAAAGCTGGGTTCATTTGAATTAAAAGACATGGCGAAAGCGTTACCGGGACTCGCAAAATCTTTCGCGGCCAAAGGGATCGTCGGGAAAGACGCCATTACCCAGATCGTCGCCAGTCTTGAGGTGGCGAAAGGTTCTGGCTCTGCTGAAGAAGCGGTCACCAATATGACCAACTGGCTGGCTGCAATGAACCGTAGCGACACTATTCAGAAGTATGAAAAAGCCGGAATTAACTATAAAGCCTCGATGCAGGATTATGTTTCAAAGGGATTTTCGCAATATGAAGCCTCACTCATGATTGCCAACCGATTTATTGATGGCAAGGGCAAGGCATTTGCTGATCAATGGCAGAAAGCAGGTGCAAAGGGTGATAAAGAGACTCAGCAAAAATTATTTGAATCGTTCGGGTTGGCAGAGATTTTTACTGATATTCAGACTGCGCAGCATTTGATTTCAATGCGCCAAGACTGGGGGAAATATCAGTCAAATAAAACAGAAATGAATAGCCCTGAATCTCAACAAACGCTGGATAAAGACGCAGCCAAGCAGAACGATACGTTAGAGGCACGCTGGCGACAAACCCAAATACGTATGAATGAAGCGGCTATTGGCATTGGCGAGTCATTAAAACCAGCGCTAATTTCACTGGGTGAAACCATTATTCCGCTTATCGATCAGGCGGGAAAATGGATCGCCGCTAACCCTGAGATTGTGAAAGGCGTGGTGATGGCCGCAGCCGGACTGCTGGCCTTTAAAGCGGCGGCTATCGGTACCAAACTGGGCTTAAATCTGCTGCTGTCCCCCGTTGTTGACCTCTGGAAAGGCGCGGTGCTGCTGCGTTCTAAATGGCTGTTACTCCAAACCGCATTCGGTGCCGGTGGCCGTGCTCGCCAGTGGCTTAGCGTGCTGGGTAATTTATCCAGCGGTGCGCTCAATCTTTCCCGTTCTCTGGGCGGCGGGCTGTGGCGCGGCATCCAGTTAGCCGGTCGCGGACTGCTGTGGATGGGGAATGGTGTGATGTTCGTGGGGCGACTGTTTGGCGGTGGCATCCTCAGCGGCATAAAATTATTAGCCAATGGTGCGGGCTGGCTGGGCCGAATGTCGCTGGTATTAGGCCGTGTGCTCGGCGGCGCGTTACTGCGCGGTATTACGCTAGTGGGTCGTGCCGTGATGATTATGGGCCGCGCATTATTGATGAACCCTATAGGGCTATTGGTGACGGGGATCGCCGTCGCGGCCTATCTGGTTTATCGCTACTGGGAACCTATCAGTAATTGGTTCCGTGCACGCTGGAATGATATTACAACCGCATTTAGCGGTGGCATTGGCGGCGTAACAAAGTTGATTCTGAACTGGTCACCCATAGGTATTTTTTACACCGTATTTGCTGAAGTGATGAAATATTTCGGCATCGATATGCCGAGTAAATTTACCGACTTTGGCGCAAATATTATCAGCGGTCTGGTGAACGGTATTAGAAATGCCTGGGAAGGCGCAAAAAAAGTCGTCGGTGAATTAGGCGATAATATTAAGGGCTGGTTTGCCGAGAAATTAGGTATTCATTCCCCCAGCCGGGTATTTGCGTCATTCGGCGATAATATATCGCAGGGAGCTGCGATAGGAATTAGCCGCACTACACCGCTGGCCGCAAAAGCCGGGCAGCATCTGGCTGACGCATTAACTCCAGCTATTCCATCGATTGATATACCTGCTGTCACCGCGCCGACCATCGCGCCTTTTCAATCGTTACCGGCTGTCACTGTCCCCGTATCGCCATTACGTGTACCCGTCATGCCGTCTCTAACCAATGAGGCCTCAGCGAGACAAAGAGTAATCCCAGACGAGCCATTAACAAAAACACGCCCGAACGTGCCACAACTCCCTGCTATACCAGAAATGCCATCGGCCCGGCAGCAAGGCCGCGCCGTCAGCGGAGAACATGACAGCAACTTGCGTGTGACGTTCTCCCCGAATATCTACCTTAATGGGCAGAAAGCGCCAGCTACGCCGGAAATCACCAGCGCCCTGAATCTGTCCCTGCACGAACTGGAGAAGATGATGGAGCGCATTGTGGCGCAACAGCAGCGCCGGGGGTATGCCTGATGTTTGCCGTATTGGGTGACATTGAGTTTGAGTTGATTACCTACTGGGACGGTTTTGAATCGACGTTCGGCGTCGATTATGCCGAGCACAGCCGCATTGAGGGGAAGCCAGGGCTGCAGTTCGTCGGCGAACAGCTTGATGAGTTCCGCATTAGCCTGGTGTTCCACAGTCTGTATTGCGCCCCAGATAACGAGTTATCGCGGTTACGTCGCGCGATGCGGGCGCATCAGGCGCTGGCGCTGGTATTCGGTAATGGCGACTATCGCGGCTGGTTCGTGATTACCGCCGTGACGGCCAGCAGCCAGCAGACCGATTCATCTGGGAACGTGATGGCCATGACAGCGGAAGTGACACTGCGCGAGTACATCGGCGACCCGAAAAGCCTGCTCAAACCGCCCGCGATTAATAGCACCATTCCGGGGACGGGCGTTGTCACCAGCGCCGTCACCAAACCTAGCGGTATGGCGCAATCGGTGCGCGATGCCGTGAGCTATGCGAAGAAAGCACAGTCTGCCCTCACCGCCGCCGCCAGCACGGTGCGTGCAGTGCAGAAGATGGCGACCAATCCGACGGTTGCACTAACCCGCATTCCCGGTTTGATGTCACAGATAGGCGGCGTGACTGCACCGCTAATGTCATCTATTCCTGCGCTAAATGCCGTCAAAGATACCTTTCCTGATGCAGTGCGGTTAGCCCGTGATACCAGTCAGGCCGCAACGTTTGTGGCATCGGCGCGACAATCGCTGGCAGGCGTTGACAGCCGCAATCTGGCCGCTGCATTGAATACCGTTTCCGGGCAGTTTGATGCCGCTGGCGTGCTGTTGAAAAATAATTCTCCGGCACTCAGTAAAATGACATCGACCATTGTGGCGAGGAAAGCATGAGATACATCGAACATGTGACAAAAATGGGTGACCGGTGGGATTCGCTGTCACACCATTATTATGGCGACCCGTTGGGCTATGACCGGATCATCATGGCGAATCCGCATGTGGCCGTTACGCCATCATTACCGTCCGGCGTCGTTCTCTTGATCCCGATGATTGAACAGGATGAAGTCGAAAATGCTGAGGAGGTCGCGCCGTGGCTACGTTAACTCAACAAACAGTACCGCCTCCGGGAACCTCCGAAGTCCTGCAGCCGGTGTTTACTCTGTGGTATCTGAAAAAAGATATCACAAACGATATTGCGTCTTACGTCACCCGCGTCAGCTATACCGACAATATCAAATCGGAGTCAGACACCATTGAGGTCACACTGGATGACACCGATGGTCGCTGGCTGGATAAGTGGTATCCGGGTAAAGGCGATACGCTGACGCTGAAGCTCGGTTACAGTGGTGAGAAGCTGCTGTCCTGCGGCACGTTTTCTATTGATGAGATCGACGTCAGTGCACCGCCGTCAACGGTGTCCATTCGCGGTGTGGCCACGTCGGTCAACACTGCGTTGCGCACCAAATCCAGCCGTGGATTTGAAAATACTACGCTGGTTGCTATCGCAGGTCGCATCGCTAAAAAGCACAGCCTGAAACTGGTCGGCGGTATTGAGTCAATAAAGGTCGATCGTGTCACGCAGTATGCGGAAACCGATGTCGGCTTCCTGAAGCGACTGGCCAGCGAGTATGGCTATGCCGTTAAAGTCGTCAGCGACCAGTTGATATTTTCCCATCTGGCCACCTTGCGACAGCTTGATCCCGTAAAACAGTTATCGCCCGCCGATGTCGCCCGCTATTCTCTGCGTGACACCATCAATCAGATCTATAAATCGGCAAAGCTGAAGCACCAAAAGGCCAGTGACAAGAAACTGGTGACGTACCATTCCGATGGGAGTGCGGCGACAGCTACGGTAAAAGAGAGTGGCAAAACCACCAGTGCGGATACGCTCAAGGTCACCAGCCGCTCAGCGGACAAAGACAGTGCGCAGCTCAAAGCCGATGCCGCGCTGGATTCACATAACGAATATCAGCAAACCGGTTCACTGACGGTAATGGGAACGCCGCAACTCACTGCCGGCAACAAAATAGCGCTGGTGAAATTTGGTCAGTTATCCGGGCAATGGCTTATTACCAGCGCCCGGCATTCGTTTGATCGCAGCAGCGGTTACGTAACTGAACTGGAAGTCGCTCGTGGCCCGGTGACCAATGGCAAAAAAAAGAAGAAAACGCAGACGCTGACGGTTTACAAGGCGGATGGCACGACCACGACGACAACGACTGTGAAGGAAAAGAAAAAATGAGCGTATCCCGACAGGTGGGCACCGTCAGCGCCGTTGACCCGCAGAGCGTCCGCGCCCGTGTTCGTCTGCCCGAATGCGATAATATGCGCACCAACTGGCTGGATGTCCTGCAACACAATACCCAGAACAATAAGGACTACTGGCTGCCCGACGTCGGTGAGCAGGTTGTCGTGCTACTGGATGAAAATGGCGAGGACGGCGTTATCCTGGGTGCAGTCTATTCGAGTGTCGATAAGCCACCGGTTAGCAACCCGGACGCACGCGGCGTTACTTATTCTGACAACGCCGCGTTTTACTACGACCGTAAGGCGCATACTTTAACCATCAATGGAGGCATTGAGCATATTGTGATCGCCTGCGGTACGCACGTAACAGTGACAACACAAAAAGCCACCATTGATGCGCCAGAGACAGAAGTCACGGGCAATCTATTAGTAAAAGGTAAGCTGACCTATCAGGGCGGCATGGCAGGGTCTGGCGGGGTTGGCTCAGCAGCAACCATTCAGGGAAATGTCAGCGTTCAGGGGGATATTGATGCCACCGGCACAGTGATGGATACCGGTGGTAACTCAAATCACCATTCTCACTAGAGTTCATTCAGCCTTTCTAAATCACGTTAATAACCACCGATCCCACCGGGGGCGATACTGCCCCCATGAATACTAATTCTGTTTACTGGCAACCGGCCCTGCAACACTCTGGCGAACTCGTCGAGGGCGTTGCCGATATCACACAGGCCATTCACATAATTCTGCGCACGCCACGCGGCAGCGATCCCCATCGTCCCGAATTTGGTAGCAACCTGCATCACTACATTGACTACCCGGTTGACCGGGCAATTCCGCACGTCGTGCGGGAGACGGTCGACGCGATCAAACGTTGGGAGCCGCGCTGCAAGCTGCTGGCCGTGAAGCCATTGATTGATGGCTCGCATATGACATTGCGTCTGAGCTGGGAAACAACCAGCGGCGTGCTACAGGCTACGGAGGTGCTATGGCGGTAACGACTGAACCTGTCTTCATTGAGCGTGATGCCGCGAAGATTACCGCAGAACTGATTGCAAAATATGAGACAGACAGCGGTAAGACACTTTATCCCGCCCAGGCTGAACGCCTTCTGATTGACTTGATGGCCTACCGTGAAATGCTGGTACGCAGTGCGATTCAGGATGCAGCCAAACAGAATCTGGTGCGTTATGCCCGCGCGCCGATGCTGGATTACCTCGGCGAACTGGTGGGAACGTACCGCCTCGCTGCACTGGCCGGACAGACAACGCTGCAGTTTAGCGTCGAAAGCGCATTGTTGACCGATACGCTGATCCCTGCGGGAACCCGCGTCAGCGCATCTGACAGCGTCGTATTTGCAACCGACAGCGATGTGATAATGAAGGCTGGCACACTAAGCGCAACAGTGGCAGCGGCCTGTACGCAGGCGGGGTTAGTGGGCAACAACTGGCAACCGGCGCAAATCAGCACGTTGCTGGATGAAATTGACGATATCGATTTCACGGTAACGAATCTTACTGCCAGCGCCGGTGGTTCCGATGAGGAAACCGATGACCGGCTGCGCGAACGCATCCAGCTAGCCCCTGAGTCCTTCAGCACGGCAGGCTCAAAATTAGCGTACCGCTATCATGCGCTGAGCGCTCACCCCGATATTGTCGACGTTGCGGTGGTCAGAGCCGAGCCTGGCACTGTTCATTTATATCCGCTGCTGTCCACAGGCCTGCCTGATGACAGTGTGCTGGCGCAAGTGATCAGCGTTTGTTCAGATGAAAAAGTCCGGCCACTCACGGACACCGTCGCGGCAAAATCCCCAGTTACAATTGAATACTCACTGCATGCCAGATTGACGCTCAAACGCGATGTGCAGGCATTGCCAGTTAAACGAGCAGCACAACAGGCTGCGTTAGCCTGGACAGAACAACGTCGGGCAACATTGGGGCAGGACATCGTGCCCAGTCAGATTAATGCCGCCTTATTACTCGATGGGGTTTACAGCGTTGAGCTGCTGTCCCCGGCGTTGCTGGTGCTTGATGACTGGCAACTCGCTATCTGTACAGACATCGCAATAACCATTGCAGGTGCGGCTGATGAGTAAAGACCTTCTCCCGCCCTCACTGGCGTCTGATCTGCGATTTAGCGTGCTGGCATCGCTGCTGGATGGATTCGATGCTCTGCAGGTTGAAGCCGTCATTGTCTATCTGGTCGATATCGTCGACAGCAGCGCACTCGATGCCCTTGCCGAGCAGTTCTCACTGAAGGAAGACGGCTGGCAACTTGCTGAATCTGAAGATGCCCGCCGCGCAATGATTAAATCAGCGATAGAACGGCATCGCTTCAAAGGAACGGAATGGGCCGTGCGTGATGTTATCCGTAGTCTTGGGTTTGGTGATGTGGAGTTAATCGAACACATCGGACGCCTCAGTTACAACGGTATCCGCAGTTATAACGGCCATATGGTGTACGGCGATCAAAGTAAATGGCCGGTCTACCGCGTTCTGCTGCAACAACCCATTACCAACGACCAGGCGCACATGCTGCGCAACACACTGGAAATGATTGCCCCCGCCCGCTGCCTGTTGGCCAGCCTGGAATATCTGGGGGTGCCTATTCGCTATAACGAAACCGCATCATATGACGGTAGCTACAATTACGGGAGCGCATGATGGCTAATTTGCCTGAACAAAAAGAGTGGATCGACGGTATTTATCAACTGGAAACATCCGATCCTGTTATTGGTGGCCCCGGAGGTATTTCCAACCGACAGGCTGAACAGTTGGCTAATCGTACTGCGTACCTGAAAGAACAGCAGGAAAAAACGGGGGCAGATTTGGTATCCCATACCAAAGCGGCTGACCCGCATACGCAGTATGCCCCTAAACTCAGTCCAGCTTTGACCGGAACGCCTACGGCTCCGACTGCAGCAGCAGGCGTTAATAACGCGCAGATCGCCACAACGGCCTATGTAATGGCAGCAATTGCCGCTCTGGTGAATGGTTCGCCAGGCGCATTAGATACGTTAAAAGAACTGGCCACCGCATTAGGGAATGACCCTAACTTCTCGACCACCATATTAAATAAGCTGGCACAAAGGCTGGAGAAGGAACAAAACGGCGCGGATATTCCCGATAAGGCCAAATTTATGGCTAACGTAGGGTTAAAATCTGCCGCAACACGCGCAGTAGGTGCTGGTGCCGGCGATGTTCCCGATATTACGGTTAGTGATGGTCGCTATTTAGGGAAAACTGCCACGGCAGCAGCAGCAACTAAATTAGCCGCCGCGAGAAAAATCGCTGGTGTAGCCTTTGATGGTACAACCGATATCGCCTTGACGCCTCAAAACATCGGAGCATTACCGGCTGTAGGTGGCACACTGACGGGTAATTTGATTTCGACAGTCGCTGATGTGTTGCGCATGGTTTACGGTGGATATGGCGCTATTCTCCGGCAGGACGGCGGTGGCGTTTATATTCTACTGACCAATAAGGATGCGGCCAATGGGGCATTTAATAGTCTGCGTCCACTCAGAATTGATCTGGCTACAGGAAATATTGAGTTCGGTCACACGGCTAACGCCTCTGTGCTTCAGGAAAAAGGTCAGCGCGTCTACAGCCCAAACAATAAACCCTCTGCAGCGGATATCGGTGCCTTGCCAGCAGACGGAACCGCAGCAGCGGCGACCAAACTGTCAATGGCACGGAAAATTGCCGGAGTAGCGTTTGATGGTTCAGCGGATATTGCACTTACTCCAGCTAATGTGGGGGCGCTACCTGCGACGGGAACTGCAACTGCAGCAACGAAACTTGCCGTAGCCCGAACTATCAATGGTGTGGCCTTCGATGGCACAGTAAATATCGCACTTACTCCGGCTAATATAGGCGCATTGCCAGCAGCAGGAACGGCAGCAGCGGCGGATAAACTCGCAGTTGCGCGTACAATTAATAGCGTGGCCTTTGATGGTTCGTCGGATATAACACTAACCCCAGCCAATATCGGTGCATTGCCAGCAGCAGGAACGGCGGCATCAGCGACTAAGCTGGCAACAGCACGCACAATTAATGGCGTAGCCTTCGATGGCACAGCGAATATCGCGCTGACCCCAGCCAATATCGGCGCATTGCCAGCCGCAGGGACGGCGGCTGCGGCAACGAAGCTGGCAACAGCTCGCACAATTAACGGCGTAGCGTTCGATGGGACAACAAACATTACCATCACCGCCGCAGCCAATGGCGGTACAGCCACGACAACAACCGGTAATGCAGGTACTGCAACGAAGCTGGCAACAGCACGTAAGATTAATGGTGTAGCGTTTGATGGTACATCTGACATCAATTTAAATCTGGGCTTAAACATAAAAGCGCTGGGGCAGTATGGCACATTGTTTATGACTGAAGTTGCCTTTACCGCCTTGAATGCCAATACCCTACGCGGCAGCATCGTTACTTCAGAGTTGGGTATGTTTATAAAGCCAGGTGAAACTAAATTAGCCTTATGCAGTGCTACGCCGTCAGAAGTTATCAGCCCTGGATTAACACGATACCCATTTGTTGGCAGCTTCGTAATTACAGCCTTAACGCGCAGTGGTCAAAATAATGTGGTACTAACACTGGATATTACTTACCCCAATCATGGAGTAGTTGTGGGCGCTGCCCGAAATTTTTTAGCTCAGGCTTTTGTCTATCGGGAAATAGGGTGCAGTATTCAGGGGATGTTAGCTGCTGCAGATGGTTTTGTCCGTGTGAACGTTATCAAGCTGAGCTCACCTGCCAGCTCACTGATCGCCCCCATCATGACATCATCGATTCAGGATTCGGGGTCTGATTTTGGTGCACTGCCTGTTTCTCTGTATGGCAGGACAACACAAGCCTATGAGAACCGGGGGACGATCGCCTCTGCTTATCTTTCAGACCTGAGCACAATATTAATGAGTAGTGCAGATAAGAGTGCGAATGCATCAGACCCAACGCCACTCGTCAACGTGATGTTATTCGACTTCAATTAAAACGTTCACAGATCGCGTGGGTATATCAACTATGACATACGCATTTGCTTGTCAGTAGCAGATGGTTTTGTAATTTGTTTTCAGTATCTGTAACAGTATGGGGATTTAATTTATCGCGCAGGATGTGCCGCATTTATCGCGCGGCGCATCAGCTGCTGGGCAAAAAGGACGTGATGGATACGCCGTTTAACGTCAGCAACATGACCTCATCGTTTATTGAAAATAAACAGGCACAGACGCTGGGGCAGGTGGTTGCGCATGACGCATCGGTGCGGGTGAGCAGTTCTCAGGGCGGCTTGCTGGATTCCTACTACATTCGCGGTTTTCCACTCAATGAAGGAAACCTGAGCGACATCGCTATGAACGGTGTCTACGGTGTTGCGCCCAACTACCAGCTAATGACTGACTATATCGAGCGGGTGGAAGTGCTGAAAGGGCCGTCGGCGCTGCTGTATGGGCTGTCGCCGAACAGCAGCGTGGGCGGCGTGATTAACGCTGTCACCAAACGCCCGACCACCGTCGGCAATCTGACCCGTCTCACCACCAGCTGGCAGTCTGATTCCCAGCTCACGCAGCATGCGGATATTTCCCGCGTCTATGCGTTGGAAAATAACAACCTGCTCGGCGTGCGTTTTAACGGCAATTACGGTTACGGCGACACGGTGTGGGACGGCAGCGACAAACGTACACAGGTCGGCTCGCTCGGACTGGATTTCTCGTCAGAACGCTTCCGCGCCACGTTGGATCTCATCAGTCAGCACCTGAAAACGCGTGCGCCGTCGCGGCCCTACTCGTTTGCGCCCGGTGTGACTGTGCCTGACGCACCGGATGGCAATACCAACATTTCCCAGCCGTGGGGATTCTGGCATTCCAAAGACCAGTCGGTGCTGCTGCATACCGAATACGATCTAGCGGATAACGTCACCTGGTTTACCGATCTGGGCGGTTCCAGCGCACACGTGAGCCGACTGTCAGAGCAGGTGCCGCAGGTCACGAATAATAATGGCGATGTGAGTTCCGCCGTGGGGAATTATCGCTTTACTACCAGCCGCTACACGCTGGCGACCGGTGTTCGCGCGGATGTGGAAACGGGTTCGGTGACGCACAAGCTGTCGGCACAGACCAGCTACTATCGCGATCGTCAGGCGACCGGTATCGGCAGCGGAACAGCAATTAACTCAAATATTTACAATCCGGTTTCTTCACCTGCCCAGAATGTCGCTGCTCCGCCAAGCGTGTATAAACGCTCTTCCACCGCGCTGTCAGGTATCGCGCTGGCGGATACGCTCGGCTTCTGGAACGATGCGCTGCAAGTCACGGGCGGGCTGCGCTATCAACAGATCAAGTCGGATAACTTTGTTCCCGGCAATAGTGCGCCATCATCGTCCTACGACAAAAATGCGGTAACGCCGATGGTGGGTGTCGTGGTTAAGCCCTGGCAGCACGTCTCACTCTACGCCAACTACATTGAGGGGCTGAGCAAAGGCGATATTGCGCCTGCGAATGCGAGCAATCCGGGCCAGGTACTTGCGCCTTATAAGAGCAAGCAGTACGAAGCTGGGGTGAAAGTGGACGCGCTGGGGACGATCTCCACGCTGAGCGTTTTCCAGATCACCAAGCCGAGCGGTGCGCTGGTTAACGGTGCGGGTAGTGAGTTCGTTACCGCTAACGAGCAGCGCAATCGGGGTATCGAGCTGGATGTCGTCGGTTCACCGCTGGAGGATCTGCGCCTGACCGGTGGCGTGATGCTGCTGGATGCCGAGCTGACCAAAAGCGTGACGCCGGGGGCACAGGGCAAGCGCGCGCCGGGTACGTCGCGTTTTCAGGCGAACGCCGGAGTGGAATATGACCTGCCGTTCCTGCGCGATCTGACGCTGAATGCCAACGTCGTCCATAACGGGAAGCAGAACGTCAACACCATCAATACCCAGTCAATTCCTTCTTGGACCACCGTTGATTTCGGCGCGCGTTACAAGACACGAATCTATAACGCGCCCACCACGTTCCGTGCCGATGTGCTTAACGCCTTTGACCGCAATTACTGGTCTGGAGTGACGTCGTTCAGCACGGTATCGCAAGGAACGCCGCGGACGCTGATGCTGTCCGTCGCGGTTGATTTCTAAGGATATGTGTTTTTCAGGAACCGAACGTTAAGGAGATAGCGATGAGCAACCTGTTTAGCTTTGCCGCAGTGTCTTCCCTCCCTGTCGCGCAGGCCCACTGGCCTGAGAGACTGACGCCTTATTTGGATAGTGAGATTGAGCAGTTTGTTTTCAACTCGCCCCAAAGGCTGTCATGGTTGGTTGAGCAGTATGGATCGCCGCTGAATATTGTCTGGCCGCACACCGTGGCCAACAATATCGCGGCATTGCGGACAGTGTTGCAGCGTCACGACGTGGACTGCCGCCTGTACTACGGCGCGAAGGTGAACAAATCGCCGGGGCTGGTTCAGGCGGCGGTTAACGCGGGCGTCGGCGTGGATGTTTCCAGCTTACAGGAGCTGAAAGATGCGCTGCGGGCAGGCTGTGACGGCGCACGGCTGTGCGCTACCGGCCCGGCCAAAACGCGCGAGTTTCTGACGGTGCTGGTTCATCATCGCGCCCTTATCGTGCTGGATTCGCCGGAAGAGTTCGACGAGGTGCTCGCGCTGGCGGATTTGCTGCGTGTGACGACGCCTGTGCGGGTTCTGCTGCGCTATCGCCCGTCGTTCGCTCAGACCAGCCGGTTTGGCATGCTGACCGATGAGGTTGCAATCTGTCTGGAGGCGTTGAGCACCAGACAGGATGCGCTTCATCTGGAAGGCTTCCATTTCCATCTCGGCGGCTATGAGCCCGATACCCGCGTGGCGGCATTCGCTGAGGTGCTGCCGTTGCTGGAGCGGGCAAGGTCAAAGGGATTACAGCCCGCCATTATTGATATCGGCGGGGGATTGCCGATTCAATATCTTCCGGCTTCACGCTATCAGGATTATTTAGCGAAGCAGAATGGGGCGGATTACCGCCACGGTCAGGTGCCGACCTCGTTTTACCCGTATGGCGGCGAGCGTTCGGCAGTCGACTATCTTGAGGCATTCCTGTCCGCCCCAATTGGACAGGATCGCGTGTGGCTGATGTGCTCAAGCAGCATGACCTGATTCTGGCGATAGAGCCGGGACGCAGCCTCGCTGACCAAAGTGCGATTACGGTGTTTCGCGTCACGCGCACGCGCCGCCAGCCGGATGGCAACCACGTCGTGTTTGTGGAAGGCAGCAGCTTCAGCGCGTGTGAAACCTGGTTTAACTCTGAGTTTTTGATTGATCCTCTGCATGTTTTTTCCGTCAAAAAAGACACACCTCCGGTGCCGGGCAAAGCCTGGATCGCCGGACACAGCTGTCTGGACGACGATGTCATTACGAACCGATTGATTCATTTTCGAACCGTGCCGCAGTCAGGCGATTTACTGATTTACGCGAATACGGCGGGATACCAGATGGACCTGCTGGAAAACGCGTTTCATCGGCATCCGCTGCCTGCGCGCCTGTGTGCGTTCAAAGGTAAGAAAGGTGAGCTGATTTTTTCCAGTGATAACTGAATGGAGCAGAACCATGATCCTGAATAAAGTAACTGATTTGATTGGTAATACGCCCGTTATACAAATTCCAGTCCCCTATGGGGATACGCGTTTGTTTTTAAAAGTGGAGAAGAACAACCCCGGCGGCAGCATGAAAGATCGCATGGCGCGAAACATGATTGTTGCCGGACTGAAGTCAGGCAAAATCCGCCCCGGTGGCACCATTGTCGAGTCGTCATCGGGGAATACCGGTATCGGGCTGGCGCTGGCGTCGATTGAATACGGCCTGCGCTTTATCGCCGTGGTCGATCATCACGCGGCACAGGACAAAATTGCCATCATGCGCGCGCTCGGCGCGGAAATTCGCTATGTCTCCGGCGACTACGGTGAAGATGAAGTCGCGGTGGTGGAACGCCAACGCATGGCGGCACAGCTGGCGCAGGAAATACCCGGCGCGGTGTTTATGAACCAGTCGGACAACGCGGCGAATGCGGGCGGCTATGCCGATTTTGTCCGCGAGCTGTTTAGTCAGATTGGCAAGATCGACGCGTTTGTCGGCTGCGTGGGTACCGGTGGTTCGATGACGGGTATTTCGCACGGCCTGAAAGTCCATAACCCAGATATCACGACCATTGCCGTTGAACCGGTGGGCTCTATCGTCTTCGGTCACCCCGGCAAGCCTTACTATCAATCCGGCACCGGGACGCCAGCGGGGGATACCGTAGGGTTGGTGCTGGATTACAGCTGCATCGACTGTGGTGAGCAGGTTTCGGATGCGCAGGCGTTTGAAACGGCGCGCTATATCGCACGGCACTACGGTTTGCTGGTCGGCGGTTCGACGGGCGGGGTGATCTATAAAGCGCTGGAGCTGATCTATCAGGATCGCATCGGCGGCAACGTTGTGCTGGCGATTGCCGACGGCGGTGAGAAATACCTGCACACGGTGTTTAACGAAGAGTGGCTGGCGGCGCGTAACCTGATAGATAGCGGCGTGTGGCACGATCTGGATCGCTGGCTGGGCAACGCGATTTCTCTGGAGCAGGCAAGCTAAGGAGTCAAGGATGATCGAAACGCTAAGCGGGCAGCCGCTTAACGTGGTGATTTGCGGGGCCGGCAAGACCGGCCATCTCACCACGGTGCTGTTTAAACGACTGCCGGACGTCAACGTGACGCTGCTGGGCAGCCATCCTCGTCTGCCGGAAGCCTATCAGCAGCACGGTAAACGGCTACATGCGCTGCTGCCGGATGGCGAGACGCTGACGGCCACGCCGGACTGTGTCACCTGCGACCCGGCGGAAGCCTGCCGCGATGCGGATGTCGTTATCATCACCGTTCCCGCCAACTTCCGCGCCGACCTTCTGGGGCGGATCGTTCCCCATCTGCCTGCCAACAAGCCGGTTTATGTCGGGGCGATCCCCGGCTTTTGCGGCTTTGACTGGCTGGCCGAACGTGAGCTGGCCGCGCGTCCCAACGCGGTGATTTGGGGAATGAAGGACGTCGCGCACATTGCGTTTGATTTGCTGCCGGGCCAGTCGATCAAAATGGGCGGTGAAAAGGCCACGCTGTATGTCGCCACGCACCGGCGTGAAACGGCTGCGAGCCAGCAGTCGCTGATGGCGCTGTTGCAACGGCTCTATTCTGCGCCCGTGGTGCTATTGCCGGATTATCTGGAAATCACGCTGACGCCGGGTAACCCGATTATGCACAGTGCGGTGATTTATGGCCTGATTGGCCCCTACGGACAGTGGCACGCCCGGCCGCTCTCGCAGCCGCTATGCTGGTGGAATGATTGCCCGGAACGTGGCGCCTATTATCTGGAACGTATGGATGAAGAGAACCAGCAGCTGTGTGCGGCGCTGGAGACGCGGCTTGGCGTGCGGCTGGATTCCGTGCTGCCGCTCAAGCAGGAGATTATCGATGCCTATGGCGATCAGATTGCCGATGCGCACACGATGCTTTCCGTGCTGCGCACCAATCAGGCTTACCACGGCATTGGTCTGCCGCTGCGACAACATGACTCTGGCGGGTACGTGTTTGATACGCAGCATCGGGTGTTTCAGGAGGATATTGCCTACGGCCTGAGCCTACTGGTGACGATTGCGGAGAATCTGGCCGTTAGCGTGCCGTACATTGAGGAAGTTTACCGGTGGTGCAGCGATTACATGGGAACCTCCACGCAGGGTCGTCCCGACTATTTCCCGCCGCACTGGCTGACGGATGAGATGAATTGACGTGATGACCGTAGCGGGAATGAGGCCGGTTGACGCCGCGGAATCAGAAGGAGCTGACGCATGCGCTTGAGCGGACAGGTGGCATTCATCATCCACTTTATGTTTGTCGTGCAGCTGGTCGCGATGGGCGCGATGGAGATGAGCGGGCCGTTTTGGCCGCTGCATCTGGAAAGTATGTCATCCGGCGCGGAACTGAGTATCGCGGGGATTGCCGTGTACGTCGGGCCGATGCTGGGCATTATGCTGACCAGCGCCTTCTGGGGACGGATGGGCGATCGGCTGGGCAACAAAGCCATGATGATCCGCGCGCTGTTTGGGCTGGCGTTAACCCAGCTTGGGCTGGCGTGGGCTAACGACATCTGGACGATAGTCGCGCTGCGTTTTATTCAGGGTGCCTGTGCGGGCTATATTGCGCCCGCGCAGGCGTATGGCGTCGCGGTGGTCAGTCCGCTACAGCGCACGCGGCTGTTCGCCTGGCTTCAGGTGTCTACCAACGTGGGATCGCTGTTGGGAGCGATTGTCGGCGGGCTGATCCTCGATTACCTGAACTTCTTCTGGATCAACCTGAGTGCGGCGATCCTCTGCGCGCTGTGCGGCATTACCGTGGCGCTGTTTCTGCCACATGTCGCCCCCGAGGTTCCCACTGTTCCGCCTGCGGATACGCAGCCGAAAAGCGTTCCGCGCAGGCGGCTCTGGGCGCTATCGCCGATTCCCGGTTTGCTGCTGATTTCTGGCCTGTTACTGACCAGCCGTATGATCCCGCAAACGCCGTTTTCCCTCTATCTGGACGGCGTCTTTCAGGTGGATAAGTGGGTTATCGGGCTGTGTTATGGTTTACAGGCGACCGGCGTGATTGTCTCTGCGTCGCTGTGGGCGCGCTATTTTGAAAACCTCTCGCTGCCGCAGACGCTGAGCCGCCTGTGTGTGGTGATGCTGGCTTGCGCCATCGTGACATTGACGGCCGCCACAATCCTGAATATTGCGATTTTCATCCCGCTGTATTTCCTGTGGGGCGTGCTGCTGGGGGCGACAACGCCCGTTCTGATGGCGCTGATTTCCCGTGCGGCGGGGGCTGGGCAGCAGGGCTACATACTCGGCGTGGCGCAAAGCGTCAGCCAGTTTGCCTCGATTCTGGGCATTTCTTTGGGGGGATTGGTTCTCTATTCCCCCGGACTACGTTCGCTGTTCTTCTGCGTTGGTGCCGCCTATCTGGTGACCTTCCTGGTCTCGCTGATGCTGCTACGACGCCTGCGGATACAGGCGGAAAAACATGACTCTCTCTCGACGAAGGGAAATATCGAAAATGTGTAATCGTTGGACGCGGCAACATTGCCGTCGGTTATTGCTGAGTGCGCTGTTGATGGTCGGCCTGTCGCCGCTGGTGGGGCAGGCTGAGCAAACCGCGCAAACCTCCACTGTCATCAAGGACGTGTTGGGGCGTGAGGTGAGAGTCAACACGCCGGTGCAGCGCGTCATGTTGGGAGAGGGGCGTCAGCTGTATCTGGTCGCGATGCTCGATCGGGAAGATCCGGCGAAAAGGATTGTCGCCTGGAAGCGCGATCTGATTCAGTCGGATCCGGCAACGTGGCACCAGTATCGCGATCGTTTTCCTCAACTGACGAAAATCCCAACGTTTGACGGCACGGAAAAGGGCACGTTTGACGTGGAGCAGGCGGTGTCGCTGAAGCCGGACGTCATCATTATGAACATTGAGGCGCAGCGGTCGATTGTCGATGCGGGTTATGACCGGATACTGGGCAGCGTCGGCATTCCGATTGTGTATGTCGATTTTCGCTATCACCCGCTGGAAAACACCGCGCCGACCATGCGCCTGTTCGGCAAACTGTTTAATCAGGAAGCACGTGCCGAAGCATTTCTCGCATTCCGTGAGGCGCAGCTAAAACGCGTTTCCGATGTGCTGGCGGCGAAAAAACCGCGTTCACCGCGCGTATTCATTGAGCGACTGGGGGGCTATACCGATGAATGCTGCCTGACGTTCGGCCCGGATAACTTCGGGAAATTCGTGCAGTTGGCCGGTGGCGATAACGTCGCGGCGAAGAATGCACCGAGTACCTTTATGCAGATGCACCCTGAGCAGGTGATCGTAGAAAACCCGGAAATTGTGGTGATCACCAGCGGCAACTTTGAGGCCTTCGTACCTGGCGGACGCTGGATTGGTCTGGGGCCGGGGCAGGATATGACGGAAGGGCGCAAGCGTCTCGAGTGGTTTCTGGGGCGTCCGGCCTACACCAACAGCATCGCCAAGCAGCAGCGTGCGTTTCATGCCATCTGGCATCAGTTTTACAACGGCCCGTATGACTTTATCGCCATTCAGCAACTGGCCGAGTGGTTCCATCCGGACTTATTCCGTGATCTCAACGCGGATGACACTTTCCGCCAGCTTCACCAGCAGTTCCTACCGGTTGATTACCAGCCGGGTTATTTCGTCAGTCTTGCGCAGTAAGTCACTCACAGTCCGCTCCGGTACTTATGCCGGAGCGATACGAGATTGTTTACGTCAGGAGGTAGAGCGTGTTTGAAAGTATGACCTACCAGATTGCTCTTACGCCCGTGCAGTTCCTGCTTCCCTCTGAAAATGTCGATATGTCGAACGTGGAATGTCTGATGGAGGATATTTGCCGCTGTGGTTGCTGGACGACGCCAGTACCGATAGAGAAAGAGACGGGGATTATTATGGACGGTAATCACCGGTTACGTGCGGCCGCCGAGCTGGGATTAAAGCATATCCCCTGCGCGCTGCTCGACTATGACGATCCCCGCGTGTCCGTTTACCATTGGAAGACCGGACAGCCTTTTTGCAAAAGCCTGATTATGCAGACGATTGTGGCGGAAAAGAGTCTGTTCCCTTACAAGACGACGCGTCACCTTTTCCAGCCTGCACTGCCGTCGGTGCGTGTTGTGCTGGATGAGCTTATGCGTTAATCACTGCGATTTACGTTGTCGCCCTGAATTCAGGCGGCAACGTCCTCTCTGTTCGGTTTTCTCCTGCTTTTGCTGCCGCCGCGCCTTTTTATTAGTGGCGGCGTTACTATAATCTTCGTAAACGACAATCTTCGCTAACCGCCATCGTCATTAATCGCCGATTATTTCATGCCTGAGAGCACAGGAAATGATTGATTACACGAATTTTAATATGCTTTGTAACAATTTTGCCTAGAATGTATACCAGAAACGACTGTCAGTAATTCGTATGTTTCTGAACAATAGCATCGTCGGCGCTATTACGCCTTTGGAGAAAGAGAATGCAAGAAAACTATAAAATTCTGGTTGTAGATGACGACATGCGTTTGCGGGCGCTGTTAGAGCGTTATCTGACTGAGCAGGGTTTTCAGGTACGTAGCGTAGCCAATGCTGAACAGATGGACCGTTTACTGACCCGTGAATCCTTTCACCTTATGGTGCTGGATCTGATGCTGCCGGGCGAAGATGGGCTGTCCATCTGCCGTCGCTTGCGTAGCCAGAGCAATCCGATGCCGATCATTATGGTGACGGCAAAAGGGGAAGAAGTCGATCGTATCGTCGGGCTGGAAATCGGCGCGGACGATTATATTCCTAAACCTTTCAACCCGCGTGAACTGCTGGCTCGCATCCGTGCGGTGCTGCGTCGTCAGGCGAATGAACTGCCGGGCGCGCCATCGCAGGAAGAAGCCATTATCGCGTTTGGCAAATTCAAGCTGAATCTAGGCACGCGCGAAATGTTCCGCGATGATGAACCGATGCCGTTAACCAGCGGCGAGTTTGCCGTGCTTAAGGCGCTGGTGAGCCACCCGCGTGAACCGCTGTCCCGCGATAAGCTGATGAACCTGGCCCGTGGTCGTGAATACAGCGCGATGGAGCGTTCCATCGACGTACAAATTTCTCGTTTGCGCCGCATGGTAGAAGAGGATCCGGCGCACCCGCGCTATATCCAGACCGTGTGGGGGCTTGGCTACGTGTTTGTCCCGGACGGCAGTAAGGCATGATGCAATGGCGCTTTTCTCCGCGCAGCTCATTTGCACGGACGTTGCTACTGATTGTCACGTTATTGTTTGTCAGTTTGGTCACCACCTATCTGGTGGTGCTCAACTTCGCTATTCTGCCGAGTTTGCAGCAGTTCAATAAAGTGCTGGCATACGAAGTAAGAATGCTGATGACGGACAGTCTGCAACTGGAAGATGGCACCACGCTTGAGGTGCCGCCAGCGTTCCGGCGTGAGATTTACCGAGAATTGGGTATATCGCTGTACACCAATGCGGCGGCGGAGGAAAGCGGCCTGCGTTGGGCCCAGCACTACAAGTTCTTGAGCGACCAGATGGCGCAACAGCTGGGCGGCCCGACGGATGTGCGGGTTGAGGTCAGCAAAAATACGCCAGTGGTGTGGCTGAAAACCTGGCTGTCACCTGATATCTGGGTGCGCGTTCCCCTCACCGAAATTCATCAGGGCGATTTCTCGCCGCTCTTCCGCTATACGCTGGCGATAATGCTGCTGGTGATTGGCGGCGCGTGGCTATTTATTCGGGTACAGAACCGACCCTTGGTTGAGCTGGAGCATGCGGCTTTGCAAGTCGGTAAAGGCATTATTCCGCCGCCGCTGCGTGAATATGGCGCTTCCGAAGTGCGTTCCGTGACGCGCGCCTTTAACCAGATGGCCTCCGGCGTGAAGCTGCTGGCCGATGACCGCACGCTGCTGATGGCGGGCGTCAGCCACGATCTGCGTACGCCGCTGACGCGAATTCGTCTAGCGACCGAAATGATGGGCAAGGAAGATGACTATCTGGCGGAGTCGATCAATAAGGACATTGAAGAGTGTAATGCGATTATTGAGCAGTTCCTTGACTACCTGCGTACCGGTCAGGAAATGCAGACGGAAGTGGCAGACCTGAACGCCATTATGGGCGAAGTGGTGGCATCGGAAAGCGGTTATGAACGCCAGATCGACAGCGATTTTGCTACCGGCGAACTGCTGGTGCGCATTAGCTCTCTTTCGATCAAACGCGCAGCGCTGAATCTGGTGGTGAATGCGGCACGTTACGGGAATGGCTGGATAAAAGTCAGTACCGGACGTGAGCTACAGCGCGTCTGGTTTCAGGTAGAAGATGACGGAGAAGGCATCGCGCCCGATCAGTTACAGCACCTGTTCCAGCCGTTTGTACGTGGCGATAGCGCGCGAACCACGAGCGGTACAGGGCTGGGGCTGGCGATTGTGCAGCGTATTATCGATGCGCACAATGGCGTGCTGGATGTCGGCAGCAGCGAACGCGGTGGGCTCTGCGTCCGCGCATATCTGCCGCTGCTCTCAGACGCCGCGGTAGCGGTGGATACGAGTGCTACGAAAGAGTCATAAGCATTTTTTGCAGCACTGGCATGAATAAGAAAGGCGCGGATTCCGCGCCTTTCTTCGATTACGACAAAGGCCGTCGAGCGGTAGTAACGGATAGATCGTAAAGACGCTGTGAATACGTCCATGTACGCTCGGCTTGCGCCATCCATGGCGCAAACGCTTTACTCTTCTATTCCGTTACTACCGTTTTCATTCGTCAAATAGGTTGTCAACGATCTGAAGGCGCGGATTCCGCGCCTTTTTCGTTATAGATTCTCTTCAGCGTTTACCGTTTCGGCCCTGCTTTCACCAGCGCTGCGCCTGCCGGAGCATCGGTGTATTTATCGAAGTTGGTGATAAAGCGCTGTGCCAGATCGTCCGCTTTTTCCTGCCATTGTTCGACGCTCGCGTAGGTATCACGTGGATCGAGAATGTCAGGATTGACGCCGGGCAGCGAGGTCGGAATCGCCAAATCGAAGACAGGCAGCGTCTGCATTTCTGCATCATCAATACTGCCGTTCAGAATGGCATCAATAATCCCGCGCGTATCCTTAATAGAGATACGTTTGCCGCTGCCGTTCCAGCCGGTGTTCACCAGATAAGCCTGTGCGCCAGCGGCCTTCATGCGTTTCACCAGCACTTCAGCGTACTGCGTCGGGTGCAGCATCAGGAATGCTGCGCCGAAGCAGGCGGAGAAGGTCGGCGTCGGTTCCGTCACGCCGCGCTCGGTTCCTGCCAGTTTGGCGGTAAAGCCCGACAGGAAGTGATACTGCGTTTGATCGGACGTCAGGCGAGAAACCGGTGGCAACACGCCGAACGCGTCCGCCGTCAGGAAGATCACTTTCGTTGCATGGCCCGCTTTAGAGACTGGCTTAACGATATTCTGAATGTGGTAGATCGGATAAGAGACGCGGGTGTTCTCGGTTTTGGAACCGTCGTTGAAGTCCACGGTGCCGTCTGCCAGCACGGTGACGTTCTCCAGCAGCGCATCGCGTTTGATGGCACCGTAGATATCCGGCTCGGCTTCTTTGGATAGTTTGATGGTTTTGGCATAGCAGCCGCCTTCAAAGTTGAAGACGCCGTCGTCGTCCCAGCCATGCTCGTCATCGCCAATCAACTGGCGTTTCGGATCGGTGGACAGCGTGGTTTTTCCCGTGCCGGACAGGCCAAAGAAGACCGCCACATCACCTTTCTCGCCGACGTTTGCCGAGCAGTGCATGGAAGCGATGCCTTTCAGCGGCAGCAGGTAGTTCATGATGGAGAACATCCCTTTCTTCATTTCGCCGCCGTACCAGGTGCCGCCAATCAGCTGGATGCGTTCTGTCAGGTTGAACGCGACAAAGTTCTCGGAGTTCAGCCCCTGTTCCTGCCAGTTCGGGTTGGTGCATTTTGCGCCGTTCATCACGATGAAATCCGGCTCAAAGCCTTCCAGTTCTTCATCGCTCGGGCGGATAAACATGTTTTTGACGAAATGCGCCTGCCACGCCACTTCCGTGACGAAACGTACGCTGAGGCGGCTATCTGGGTTAGCACCGCAGAAGGCATCGATGATGAATAACCGTTTGCCAGACAGCTGCGTGGTAACGAGCTGCTTCAGGTGCGTCCAGGTTTCCTGACTCAAGGGTTGGTTATCGTTCTTACCTTTGCCTTGATCGGACCACCACACGGTGTCGCGGGTTACGTCATCGCGCACGATGTATTTATCTTTCGGGGAACGACCGGTAAAGATGCCGGTATCGACGGCTACCGCACCCAGTTGGGTTTCGATGCCGCGTTCATAGCCTTGTAGGGTAGGGGAGCGTTCTTCTTCAAAAAGCAGTTCATAGCTGGGATTGTAGACAATATCGCGGACATCGTGGATTCCATAAGCAGCCAGGGCTTGCGGGGTAATACCGTTGATCTGCATGTTGCTACTCCTCAAGTTATAGTCGTACTACTAAACATTGTAGGGAGTGAGCTTATTTTAACCGCGATAGCAATCATAAAATTAAATAAATTCATTAATAACTTTGCTTATTTAGGGTGTGTGAAAAATAATCACGGCGGTTTATAAGTGGGAAAATAAGCAAAATAAAACGGGTACTTTCGTACCCGTTAAAAAAATTAATGCAACAGATTTCCTGATGATTCGTGCCGTATGGCGCGAATGTCCAGCGAATTAAACAGATAGTGCGTACCGCAATAATCACAGTGCATATCGATTTCCCCGTCCTGCTCGATCATCTCATTCACTTCCTGATCGGATAGCGTCATTAATGCATCTGCGCAACGATCGCGCGAACAGTGACAGCGGAACTCGACATCCTGCGGCTCATACACGGTTACCTCTTCCTGATGATAAAGGCGGTACAGCACCTCGGTTGCAGGCAGGGTAAACAGCTCGTCGGCTTTGACCGTCGTGGTGAGCTGTGCCAGATGATCAAAATCATTACGATCGGCGTCCTGTGCGGGCAACACCTGGAGCAGCATGCCTGCGGCTGCCTGCTTCCCGTCGTGTTGACCGGTACGGATAAACAGCCGTGTTGGCAACTGTTCGGACTGCTGGAAATAGCTCTCCAGACATTCGGCCACGGTTTCACCTTCTAAGCCGACGACGCCCTGATAACGCTCACCGTCAGTCGGCGTAATGGTAATAACCAGGTAGCCATTGCCGACCATTTCTTTCAGCGAACTCCCCGGCGCGATATCCCCTTGCAGACGGGCAACGCCGCGCATCTGCTGCTGGTGATTACCGTTAATCACCGCCAGCTTCAGTGGGCCATCGCCCTGAAGCTGAACGGTGATATCGCCGCTGAATTTCAGCGTGGCCGTCAACAGGCTGGTAGCAACCAGCATTTCGCCGAGCAGCGTTTGTACCGCCGCTGGGTAGTCGTGGTTGGTCAAAATACGTTGATACGTTTCGTTAACGGTTACCAACTCGCCACGAACGGCATAATTTTCAAACAGATAACGATGTAGTTGGTCGTGAGCCATAGTATTTTCTCGTCGTTGTGCAGAGATGAGTTGTGTTGCGATGAGTGGTGCGGCAATTGCTGAGCCTTCTCTCTATTGTCAGCAGTTTGATGACCAACAAATGAAGGGCGGAGCACTAGTCCTGATCGCTGTATTTAAATTTAATCAGATCGCGTCGCTCTTTTTTATCAGGGCGGCGATCGGGGTGTGGCATCGTCAGCGCATTCATTTTTCGCGCCTGTGCCAGCTTTTCTCGTTTCTCAATGCTTGCGTCCGTTTCCTGATACAGCGCCTGCGCCTCTGTCGCGCTTCTGCGCTGCCCGCTGACGGCTAAAATGACCACGGTGCGTTCATCATTGCCCTGACGCAGTTTGATCTCGGCATTCAGTTCGACCTGTTTGCTCGGCTTACCGCGTTGCCCGTTATAGTGCACTTTGCCGCCGTCGATCATTTCGCGAGCTATCGCACGGGTTTTATAGAAACGGGCGGCCCAAAGCCATTTGTCCAGACGAACGGCGTCGTCGGCCTGCTCGGTAGCTTTCACCATAAATCCCCCTGATTACCCTGCGCTAACGGAGTGGCGCAGGGCTGGTAGCAGCGCAAGGTAGTCGTTCATTGACGGATGTTGCAGGAATGCCTTTTCCTGCTGGCTGGAATCGGGATTACGTACACCCAGACAGTAATGAATGCCGAATGTTTTCGCAGCATCCAGAATCGGTTCGCTGTCATCCACGAATAACGTTCTGGCGGGGTCGAAGCCAGTCTGTTGCTGTACGGCCTGCCACAAGCGCTGATTCTCTTTCGGATACCCATAAGTATGGGTGGAAAGTAATAAATCAAGGTGCTGATCCAGCCCCGTGTGTTCGATTTTTACCGCCAGACTGTGTGGATGGGCGTTGGTCAGCAGAATCGTCTCTTTACCGCATTCGCGCAGCGCCGCTAAAAACGGCGTCGTGTCATCGCGCAATTGAGCGCGTGCACCAATATCCGTCGTCATTTGATAGATATCCAGATCGAGACGTTCTGACCAATAATCGAAACAGTACCAGTTTAGCGTGTGCTGAACGGCCCGGTACTCCTGTTCGATAAGCTGGTGCGCCTGTTCAAGGCTGATGCGACGTTTTTCACTGAGCGACTGCGGCACCAGTTGAAGCCAGAAATAGCTGTCAAACGCCAGATCGAGCAGCGTGCCATCCATATCCAGTATCACGGTGTCGATGTCGTGCCAGTTAACGTGGGGATTCATAACGACTCCAGATGTCGCGCCGTGCTATAGGGGTGATGCAGCAGAAGACGCGCAATGCAATTGTGACAAGAGTGACGGCCGCTAGGTTAGCATAACCGCAGAGCGGGCACGATGCCGTTAGCGGGGGAGCTGTGGGCGATTGTCTGGGAACGCATTCGTCATCATATTGAACCGTGAGGCGTAATAGCGCTGAATATCGGTCACGCGCTTCTGGCTTTTACGCATCTTAATACCGGTCAATACTGCATTAACGATAAACGTTGCAGAAAAGAGCAGCAGCAGCAGACAAGTGCCGAGATAGCGCCAGACGGTAATGACGTCGGGTTCGCTGTGCAGGCTGATGTGCTGGGTCCCGTTGGCATCGGTATTCAGCTGCGTGATAACGCCCGTGGCATTAAACGGCGTATGCAACAGCATCGCGGAAAGCCGCTGGAGTTCCTGCCACTGGTCCGATGGACGATATTCATTCAGCGGCATCGGAGGGAGCGGATGGTTAACGAACTGTCGGCCTTCATCGCTGCGAATCAGGAATCCACCGGGCGGCGGGCTGTTCAGCGAATCTGCCGCGTTATTGATTTCCTGATAGAAGAATTGATCGGTAGAACTGTTGACCAAGGATTCCAGCGTTTCTGCGCTGACGGCAGGCAACACCACATTCATGCCTTTCAGCGTGCCGGAATTGGCATCTTTTACCAGCGTATTCCAGTTCTTGACGTCGCTTAGATTCACCAGTGCATTTTTCAGACGGGAGCAATCGTTTTCCTGCCGACACAAATCTTGTGTTCTCAGAACAACTTCAGCGAAGTTTTTCATCAGAATCAGCCCTGATTTCTGGATCGTCGACGCTAACTGAGAGTTAACCTGACCCTCTTTTTCCGCTTGCGGATGGAGCTGGCTGTTGACGGATTTAAGCAGGGCAGAGGCTTTTTCAATCGTCTCGGATTCCGGTAATGGCAGCGGCGCCGCTTTATTCCAGTAAATGGCGGAACAGTCAAAAGGGCTGAACGCATAGGACGATGGTGCGGAGACGGGATGAATGCCGGCGGGCACGTAGCACATGCCGTTTCCACGAACAGCCAGCGTGTCGCCAATGCGGAGCTGAGCGGTTTCCAGATCGCTGACCTGCGTGACCTGAATACGCTGCGCACCTTGAAGCCAGGCCAGGCTGAGCTTGAGCGGCAGTTCAAGCTGCACGTTAGTGACGAGCAAAATCAGGCTGAGCAGTGAACCCGCGGCCAGCAGCAGATTTCTGCCCCAGCGCTGTAGCGGGAAATGTTTCACTTCATCATGCAGCGACAGGTGCTCTCCCTGACGGATCACCTGTCGGTTGAGATAGATATCGACATCTGTTTTTCGCCCGAGATCCTGCGTGATATAGGGCTGCCAGTGAGGCGGGTAAATCAGATCGATATTACCGAGTGAGATATTGCCGAGCGGCCCCTGATTGGATTCGCCAAACAGGCCCAAGCCTTGTGGCGTGCCGTGAAGGCAGTGTACATCGCGCAGTTCCTGAGCGGACGGCGAGCGGAAAAGCTGCCACAGGCTCCAGCCTGCTAATAATGATGCGGTACCGATCAGCCAGGGGAGCAGGGCGATAGGGCTATTCAGGCTGATGAACAAAAGCAGAAAAGACACGCAGAGCACGGCCGTTTCTTTCAAGCCCCCAGAGTGGTGCATGGCGTGTTCTTCACGTGTTTCCTTACGGATCGTGACCAACTCGGCATGCTCACTGCCTTCCTGACGGATGGAGGCGTTCGGGACAGGGACTTCACTCGGCAGGGGAGCGAGGGGACGATCGTCGAGACACTCGGTTAGCGAGTGCCCATTCAAGGAAATGACCAGCGGGATCGAGCGCGTCTTAATCAGTTCGACGGTGTTATTTTCGGTAATGAACGGTTCCCAACTGGGCGGCAGATGGATTTCTTGCGTATCAATATAGTAGCGCCACTTATTCTGAGCGTCAGTGCTCAGGCCGTAGCGTGTAATCGTATGGGTGATGGGGTAAACCCGATTACTTTGCAGGGAACGCGGGAGTTTGGGCTGCTCATTGGGGGTATCAAGCGGCGTGGTTTGCTGGCTGTTTTCCTGAGCCAGATAACGCTCAATGGCGATCCGTTCATCTTCAGTTAACCGTCGCGGAAGCGATTGCGAAACGGGTAACGGCGGAGCGGAGAAGAAACGGTGTCGCATGCGGTAGGCAACAAGACCACCGACAACGATCAGACAGGCAAGCAATATCGCCAATAGGGTAAATATTGTGCTCATGTCATCTCCATTCCAAAACGCGATGCTCCTTGTTCTCGTCGGAGTTTAACAAAATTATACAATCGATGATAACCCGTATGGCATTGTTTTCTTAGATTAATAACGTAATTGTGAGTGGAATTAATCGCATAAGGTGATGATAGTAACAAGCAAAAAGTGCTGCTTGAATGAGGATATTCCTATTTTTTTTAAGTTATTGACTTTTTCTGGTGGTTTCTCATACAGGATGTATCCTTCATGTTGCCCACACGTAAATTCATCGTCGCGATAGTTGCAGCGGAGGCGACTGTTAACGCACAATGTGAACAGAATCAAAAAAGAATATTTACGATCTCTTCTTATTCAACAGCATGCCATGTTCAGGTTGCGATAAACGCCGTCTTTCATGCATGTTGGGCTAAGGTGCCGTTCTGGTCGTAACTCTCTGGGGGGCATCAATGAGCCATAACCTGAAAAAACCTAAAATCCTCAAGGTAGAAACGATAGCGCGTTCGCGCTTGTTCAATGTGGAATCCGTCGATCTTGAATTTAGCAACGGGGTACGCCGGGTTTATGAACGGATGCGTTCAAGCGGCCGACAGGCGGTGATGGTTGTCCCGATCGTTGATGATGAATTGCTGTTGATCCGTGAATACGCTGTCGGTATCGAAGAATACGAACTGGGCTTTCCCAAAGGGCTGATCGATCCCGGCGAAACGGTCTTTGAAGCCGCTAACCGCGAGCTGATGGAAGAAGTCGGTTTTGGGGCGGAAAAGCTGGAATTGCTGGCGACGTTAACGATGGCGCCCTCCTATTTTTCCAGCCAGATGAATATCGTGGTGGCGCGTGGTCTGTATCCGCAGAGCTTGGAAGGCGATGAACCGGAACCGATGCCGCAAGTCCGCTGGCCGATAGATAACATGATGTCGTTGCTGCAAGAGCCTGATTTCCGCGAAGCGCGTAATGTCAGCGCGCTGTTTTTGGCCCACGACTGGCTGCGTCGTACACCTCGCTAATTTTTAATAAACCAACCTGTTTTTCATAAGCCAACATAGCAAAAAAGAAGGCGCAGTTTCCTGCGCCTTCTTTGCCTTGTCTGATGCTATCGAACGCTGGCTAGAATAGCTCTTCGCTTTGTCCGTTATCCATCAGCGTGGTGCCGACTTCATGCACTTCGTATTCTTTCGGCTGCGTTCCATCAATGAAGTATTCGGAACGGCTATTCCCGCCACCGTTGGACAGCTTGCCGCTGCTACGGTCAATCACCACACTGACGATGCCAGGCGGCGGCGTCAGCGGTTGTTCCGGTACGCCATCCAGCGCGGCTTTCATGAAATCATCCCACGCAGGCTGTGCTGACTTCGCTCCGCCTTCATAACCAGAGATCTGATCTTTGATGACGCCAGATGCGCTGCTGGCACCCAGATCGCGGCGGTGATCGTCGAAGCCGATCCAGACTGAAGTCACCAGATTCGGACCATAGCCGGAGAACCAGGCGTCTTTAGAACTGTTCGTTGTACCGGTTTTACCGCCGATATCACGACGTTTCAAATCACGGCCCGCACGCCAGCCCGTACCCATCCAGCCCGGTTCGCCAAAGACGTTGCTGTTCAGCGCGTCTTTAATCAGGAACGCCAGCGGCGTATTGATCACGTGCGGTGCATAAGGCTGTGCAGCGCTTTGCTGTGCGGCTTCTGGCGTAACAGGTTCCAGTTCTGGCTGCGGCAGACCTACCGGAGGAGCTTCGTTTGACGTGGCAACATCTTCAACGTTAGTAGTCGCTAACACCGGAGAACGTGGCGTTTCACCGTAAACCAGCGGGAGATTACAGGTATCGCAGACCACTTTCGGCGTTGCGGTAAACACCGTACCGCCAGCTTCGCTCTCTATCTTGCTAATCAGATAAGGGTCGACCAGATAGCCGCCGTTTGCCATGACGGCATAACCACGTACGACCTGTAGCGGCGTAAATGAGGCGGCACCCAGCGCCAGCGATTCTGTATGGACGATATTCTGCGCCGGGAAACCGAAGCGTTGCAGGTAATCTGCGGCATAGTCCACGCCCATCGCACGCATAGCTCGTACCATCACTACGTTTTTGGATTGACCCAGTCCCTGACGCAAACGGATCGGACCATCGTAGGTTGCCGGTGAGTTTTTCGGCCGCCAGTCAGATCCTGCACCAGCATCCCAACGGGTGATCGGTACGTCGTTCAGAATCGTTGCCAGCGTTAAACCTTTGTCCATCGCAGCGGTATACAGGAACGGTTTGATGTTGGAACCAATCTGACGCAGTGCCTGCGTCGCACGGTTGAATTTGCTTTGGTTAAAGTCAAAACCGCCAACCAGTGCTTCTATCGCCCCGTTTTTCGGGTTAAGCGAGACGATGGCCGAGTTGACGTCCGGCACCTGTGCCAGCCACCAGTCATCGTTCACTTTACGCACCCAGACCTGCTGGCCTGCCTGTACCACATCCGTGACGCGCTTCGGTGTTGGCCCTTGCTGCGTATCGGAACGGTATGCACGTGCCCAGCGCATGCCCGACATCGGCAGGGCAATATTGCTGCCGTCAGACATGATCGCAATCGCGTTGTCAGCCGTAGTGCTGGTGACGATGGCCGGATAGAGCGGGCCGTAGACTGGCAACGCTTTCAGGGCGGCAATCATCTTCGCCTGATCCCAGACGCCTTCACCTACTTTCCAGAGCACTTTGCTCGGGCCGCGGTAACCGTGGCGCATGTCATAGGCGAGGATGTTATTACGCAGCGCATCCTGTGCAGCGGTTTGCAATTTTTTGGTGACCGTCGTGTAGACCTTATAACCGTCGTTATAAGCATCTTCGCCGTAGCGTTTGACCATCTCCTGACGTGCCATTTCTGCGACATACGGGGCGGAGAACGAAATATCCGGTGCGTGATAATTCGCGACCAGCTTTTCGTTACGTGCCGCATCGTATTGCGACTGCGTGATGTAGTTTTCATCCTTCATACGAGCAAGGACGACGTTGCGACGGGCAACGGCACGGTCGTAGGAATAGAGCGGGTTGAACGTCGATGGCGCCTTCGGCAGACCGGCGATCATCGCCATTTCGCTCAGCGTCAACTGGTCAACAGGGCGGCCAAAGTAAACCTGTGCCGCCGCGCCAACGCCATAAGCGCGATAGCCGAGGTAAATCTTGTTCAGATAAAGCTCAAGGATTTCATCCTTGGTCAGCAACTGCTCAATACGGATAGCCAGAAACACTTCCTTGATCTTACGAATCAGGGTGCGTTCCGGGCTCAGGAAGAAGTTCCTGGCGAGCTGTTGCGTAATGGTACTCGCCCCTTGAGAGGCGTGACCGGACGTGAGCGCGATAGACGCCGCGCGGATGATCCCGACGGGATCGACACCGTGGTGATCATAGAAGCGGCTGTCTTCGGTCGCGATAAAAGCGTGTACCAACTCAGGGGGAACCTGATCCAGCTTGAGTGGGATACGGCGTTTTTCACCAAACTGAGCGATCAGTTCGCCATCGGCGCTGTAGACCTGCATCGGCGTTTGCAGCCGAACGTCTTTCAGCGTGGCGACATCGGGCAGTTGGGGTTCGATATAACGGTACAAACCGTATATCGAGGCAGCTCCCAGCAGAATGCAAGAGACTGCAAGGATGAATAGATACTTTACGAACTTCACCTGGGATTTTCCATTCAGTAGCGTTTGGACAGTTTATAAACAATCGGGCGCTAGTATAAAGGTAAGCCAGCACTGTGGATACGTTCTTTTAAGGGATAAGGAAATCGGGTTGAACATGGCTTATCACATCTGGCGGGTTGGAGTAGATATACAAAACGGCTTCATGCGCGCGCTGGCGGTTCAGCGCCGCCGCGATGGCTGGCAGCTTCGTCACTGGTGGCAATATCCGCTACCAGACGACACCTTGCGCACGGGTAGTCTACACCATACTGAGGCACTTTGTGAGGCCTTGCGCACATGGCGTCGTTTACTGCCTGGACACATTTCGCTACGGGTGGGGTTCCCTGCTCAGTTGATTTTACAGCAGCATTTACCTATGCCCGACCAGCGTTTACAGGAGCCGGAGCGTAGCCTCTACATCGAAACCATGGCGGCTCGTAAGCTACCGATCAGCAGCGAATCGCTGGCGATAGACTATCGGGAAGACCCGCAGAGGCAGGGTTCGCTGCTGGTGACGGCCGCGCGCCGACAGGAGATCGATAAATGGCTGGCATGCCTGAATAGCACGGGGTTACACCCCGATGTACTTGAGGTTTCAACCTGTGCGCTTCGGGCGATGGCACAGCGGGCTGGGCTTGAAACTAACCGCCTGCTTCTGCATCGCTTGTTGGATGGCTGGCTGTGGGTTTCCCCGTTGAACCATGCTTTTCACTCGGGCGTGATACACCTTGATGAGCTGAACGATGAGGCCGATATCTTATCGGTTGTAAGCACTCGCTATCAGCACGATGTCGACGACATAGCCTATTACTCTAGCGTCTCGCCCGATTTACCCCGCCAGCAGACCGACGTATTACAGCCGTGGTCGCCGTTAACGGTGTTTAACCACATGCAGCCGCCGCTACCGAGTTTCCCCTCGGCTTTTGCGATTGCGGGTGGGTTGGCATTGCGTCCTGAGGATGCCTGACTATGCCGCTGATTAATCTTTTACCCTGGCGCCAAACCCAAATGCGTCTGCGGGTACGCCGTTGGTTAGGTCTGCTGTGGCTACAGACGGGGTTGATGTTATGCCTTATCGCCACGAGCTATCTGTTTTGGCAGCACAGACAGCAACGCGCGCAGGATGAACTCAATGCGGTGCTGGCCCAACAACAGCAACTGACGACGCAGTATCAACAAACGCATCAGGCGCGAGAAGCGCTGCGTCGCTATCTGGAACAGGAGCGCGCCGAGGCGATAGTCCAGCATGACAATCGTCGTAACCTCCATCTGTTCGACCAGCTTGCTGGCATGATGCCCGCGCGTCTGTGGCTGACGGAAATCGCTGACCGTGGCTCGTACCTGCTGCTGTCCGGTGTGAGTGAAAACTATCACGATATCATTACGCTACAGCATGCGTTATCACGCCATGTTTCCGTCGAGCGTGTACAACTGCTGCATACGTCCCGAGAGCGTGGTGTGAATACCCCGTTGCGCTTTTCCTTTCAGGCCAACTGGCGCGATACGGGTGTTTCCTTACCGGGGGAAGACCATGATTAATCAAGCGATCGTGACTGCCGTCGTACTGAATCGGCCTGGACTAGTTAATAAACCGCTCTGGCAGCAGCTAGCGCTTCAATTGGCGTTTGTCGCTGCTGCTGGACTGCTAGCAGGCTGGTTCCTCATCGGTGAAGTACGGCAGGCGGTGATTGGCATAGAAGAGCAAACCGTTCAGGCGCGTCTGGATGTCGGCGAACTCCAGCAAAAACTGGATGCGATGCCGCTGCTCTCAGTGCTAAGCACGCAATTAGCGGAGAAAACTGCGCAAGACGATCCCTTCCAGCCTGACCGACTGGCACAGCTTATCGTTGAGCCTCTGTCGCTGGCGGGGGCTTCGCTTCTATCCTGGCAGTCCACTCCACCTCATGCGGGAGCACCTCATCAGGAACGTTGGCAATTGGCATTTAGCGCGAACTACACGGGCGTATTGCAGGTGCTTCGTGCGCTGACGGCATTACCTTATGTTCTGCAAATAACGCAACTGACCGTAAAGCCAGATGGCGCTCCAATGGCGCAGTCAACAGAAATACCACGGTTGCAGGTTGAGCTATCGCTAATCAGGCCGGAGGCGGTGCCATGAACCACATAACACGTTGTATCGCATTGATGCTCTTCGTACCCCATAGCGTGCAGGCAGAAAAACTCGCAGAACGTATCGACCCTTTTCAGCCTCTGGCTGCTGCGCGTTGCCTGCCCTCAGCGACACTGCCAGCGTGGCAGCTAAAAGGCGTGATGGGTTCTGGTGACCGTTGGACTGGCTGGTTAGCGCAGCCGGAGGTTGGTTGGATCAGGCTGACACGTGGCGAAACGATTCCTCCAGGGAATTGGCTGGTCAGTCAACTGGATAAATCAGGGGCCAAACTTGTCCCGACAGCGCATGAGGCAAGTTGTGACGGCCTGCCAGAGAACCTGCTGCTGGTTTCTCCGTTTATCACTAAGCCAGTGGAATAGATGCAGACTGCCTGACGACAGGTATTTTGAACGTAGTCTTTGGACACCCGTTCTTTGAAAACAACGCTGGCAACAGCGTATCTCGATAACAAGGAAGGTTATTAATATGAGGATGTTATGTCGGGTGGTGGCGTGGAGTGGGTTACTTCTTCTCGCCGCGCCGTTTCAGGCCAGCGCGGAAAGTTCGGTATCGATGGCGTTTGAAGATTCACCGATACCTCGGGTGCTACAGGCGTTAGCCGATCACCAACAGCTCAATCTGGTGATCGCTCCGGGCGTGACGGGTAATCTTAGCCTGAGGCTGGCTGATATTCCCTGGCAGCAGGCTCTGGATATTGTTTTACGCATGGGGAAGCTCAGCGTCGAGCGGAACGGCAACGTGCTGATGGTTTTCCCTGCTGGGCACCTTGAGTCCTTGCAGAAAGAACGGGACGAACAGGCGGCGGAGCAGGCGCAGAAATTGCCGCTGCATAATATCTCTGTTGCATTGCAATATGCTGATGCGACGGAAGTGGCGGCCAGCGTTCAGGCTCAGCGTGGAACGCTACTCTCTGCGCGTGGCAGCGTAACCGTGGATAAGCGGACGAATACCCTATTGATTCGCGATACGGAAGAGGCTCTGACGCAGCTCGAACCGTGGGTGAAAGAGCTCGATCTGCCGTTAGCGCAGGTACAGCTAGCGGCCCATATCGTCACCATCAGCAGCGAGCACCTGCAGGCGCTGGGCGTGAATTGGGGGCTGGGTGAAGGGGACGCGGCGAACAAGGCACTCAGACTGAATAATTTTAACGTTGGCCTGCCAGTCGATACACCCACGATCAATGCCGGGTTCCATTTGGCGCGCTTGAATGGTCGCCTGCTGGACCTGGAATTGATGGCGCTGGAACAGGAAAGCCAGGTCGAGATTATCGCCAGCCCTCGCTTATTTACCGCGCACCAGCAGACCGCCAGTATTAAACAAGGCACGGAAATTCCGTATCAAGTCTCCAGCGGTGCCAGCGGATCGACGTCTATCGAGTTCAAAGAGGCGGTATTAGGGATGGAAGTCACGCCAGACATTCTGCGTGCCGGACGGATTACGCTAAACCTGAAAATCAGCCAAAACATGCCGGGGCAGACGATTAAGCAGGGTGATAATGGCGAAGCATTAGCGATCGATAAACAGGAAATCCAAACTCAGGTGACGGTCGCTGATGGAGAAACCATCGTTTTAGGCGGCATTTTCCAGCAGCAAAAAAAGAACAGCGACAGACAGGTACCCATATTGGGCGAGGTTCCCGTATTTGGTCATCTGTTCAGAAACCATACTCAGCAGCATACACGACGAGAATTGGTCATTTTCATTACGCCGACGCTGATACCCGCATCATCGTGAGTAAACCCAGGCGGGCTCTGATGTTATACGGTGTTTTTTTTTCGGATTAGGCGCAATATTTTGTCACGTTCGTCGCTTATGAGTTTGACGCTGCGGCGGATTTAGCTTACAAGGGTTAGCGAATTGAGCACTGAAGTGTTGTTCCACCGAAAATGTCGATAAAACATACTACATTGACCCCCTGTGGTCGGTGTGACATTTTATTCGGTTGCCAAACTACCCTGAGTCTTGAGATAATTTTTTGTCTGATTCTCGCACTATCGCTCATGAGGTTTCAGTTTAGGTCCCGCCGCTGGGTTGATTGGCGGGGCGGGTTATCATTAACGAATTGTCTTAGTAATACCAAAAAACATGGCAGAGAAACGCAATATCTTTCTGGTTGGGCCTATGGGTGCCGGCAAAAGCACTATTGGCCGTCAGTTAGCTCAGCAACTCAATATGGAGTTTTTCGACTCCGATCAAGAAATTGAGCGACGCACTGGGGCTGATGTGGGCTGGGTATTCGATGTGGAAGGCGAAGAAGGCTTCCGCGATCGTGAAGAGAAAGTCATTAATGAATTGACGGAAAAGCAAGGCATCGTACTGGCGACAGGCGGTGGCTCAGTCAAATCACGTGAGACGCGCAATCGTCTTTCCGCGCGCGGCGTTGTCGTTTATTTGGAAACGACAATCGAGAAACAGCTTGCCCGCACGCAGCGTGACAAGAAGCGTCCGTTACTTCAGGTTGAAACCCCTCCACGTGAAGTATTGGAAGCGTTGGCGAAAGAGCGGAACCCGCTTTATGAAGAAATCGCTGACGTTACCATTCGGACTGACGAGCAAAGTGCCAAGGTCGTTGCTAACCAGATTATCAATATGCTGGAAAGTAACTAAGAGCATACCTTATCCGCATTGAGCGGATCCTGAACGGGTTGTTTAACGCGCATGGAAAGAATTACCGTAACACTTGGGGAACGTAGTTATCCCATTACGATAGCCGCTGGATTATTTGATGATTCGGCTTCTTTTATGCCGTTGAAAGCGGGGGAGCAGGCCATGCTGGTGACGAACCAGACGTTGGCTCCTCTGTACCTTGACCGCGTTCGTGGTGTGTTGGAAAGCAGTGGTGTGCATGTTGATCAGGTTATTTTACCTGACGGCGAGCAGCACAAATCGCTGACCGTATTGGATCAGGTTTTTACCGCGCTGTTGGCGAAACCGCATGGTCGTGATACGACGATTGTTGCCTTGGGTGGCGGTGTCATCGGCGATTTAGCCGGTTTTGCCGCGGCCAGTTATCAGCGTGGCGTCCGGTTTATTCAGGTGCCGACAACGCTGTTATCGCAGGTAGATTCTTCTGTCGGTGGTAAAACCGCCGTCAATCACCCGTTGGGTAAAAACATGATCGGGGCGTTCTACCAGCCCGTATCGGTTGTGATCGATCTGGACTGCCTGAAATCTTTACCGGCACGGGAATTGTCATCCGGGCTGGCGGAAGTCATCAAGTACGGCATTATTCTGGATCGCGATTTCTTTCTTTGGCTCGAAGAAAACATTGAAGCCGTGCGTGCGCTACAGCATGACGCGCTGGCTTACTGCATTCGACGCTGCTGTGAAATCAAAGCAGCGGTGGTTGCAGCAGATGAACGTGAAAGTGGCATGCGTGCGTTGCTCAACTTGGGCCATACTTACGGGCATGCCATTGAAGCAGAAATGGGCTACGGTAACTGGCTGCACGGCGAAGCGGTTGCGGCAGGCATGGTGATGGCTGCACATACCGCACGTCGCCTTGGGCAGTTCTCCGCTGAGGATGTCGAACGAGTCAAGTCTCTGCTGATTCGCGCTGGCTTACCAGTAAACGGCCCAACGCAAATGACACCTGAATCCTATCTTCCTCATATGATGCGCGACAAGAAAGTGCTGGCGGGCGAGTTACGTCTGGTGCTGCCAACGGCAATCGGTCAATCTGAAGTTCGTGGCGGCGTCGCGCATGACATGGTGTTGGCTTCGATAGCTGACTGTCTTGCCTGATGCGTAATGCTATCGGGTTATGAAAGACTGGCAGTTATGAAAGATAAGTATTAACGACAGACACGCCCTGATGGGTTATGGTTAATAAAATACAATGCGTTACGATTCAATGATTCGCCTTGGCGACCGCGTGGCGAATTCGAGCTTTTTAGTGGGGAGATGTTAAATGGATGAGTTCAAGCCGGAAGATGAGCTGAAGCCTGATACCAGTGACCGTCGACCTACTCGTCAGCAGAAAAGCAGCAACTTCGCGGTACCTAAAATCGCGCTTTCCAGACAGCACCTGATGATTGGCATCGGGATTGTGGTGCTGGTGTTGCTGATCGTGGGTATTGGATCGGCCTTGCAGGCACCTTCTCAGCCACAAACCTCACAGACGCAGAATCAAGCGAGTGGCGAGCGAAATATCGATCTCTCTTCTTCGTCCTCCATGACCCAGAGCACGCAGCCTTCCTCTCCGAGTGAAAGCCCTGCGGCCGTTTCCGGCGAGGCCAGTCATGGCCAAATGCCAGGGCAGACGTCTTCTCAAACGCCGACGTCGCCTCAGACATTGAGTGCTCCACCGATTTCCGGTACGCCGACGGATGCACAGATTCAACCGCCGGTGGCAGGCCAGCAGCGTATCGAGCTGCCAGGCAATATCACCGATGCGCTGTCGCAACAGCAAGGGCGCGTTAGCGAATTCTCTCAGGGGTCGGCAGGAAACTCGACGCTGCCAACAGCGCCTGCGACGGTTGCTCCGGCGGGGAAAACGCCTGCGACCTCATCCGCTAAAAATACGCACAACACGACGCCTGCACACGCTAGCAACGCTAAGCCTGCTGCGAATAGCGCGCCAAAAGCGCCAGTAGCCAGCAAACCTGCAGCTAACGCAAAAGCAGCGCCTGCGGCGGCCGGGCAGAACGTTTCCGTACAGAATGCGCCTGCGAGCAGTTTTACGTTGCAACTGAGCAGCGCATCACGCTCGGATACGCTGAAAGCCTACGCAAAACAACATAATCTCGCCCATTCGTGGGTGTATGAAACGAAACGAGACGGAAAATCCTGGTATGTGTTAGTGACCGGAGTCTATGCTTCTTCTGCGGAAGCGAAACAGGCAATTGCCGCGTTGCCCGCAGAGGTACAAGCGAAAAAACCATGGGTTAAGCCGATCCGCCAGGTGAAGCAGGACTTGAATAAGTAACACCAATTTTAGCCCTGATGTGCTGTCTGACACAGAGTACAATCCGCGGCTCTGAAACGTATGAGTAACTAACGACGGCATGAAGAAGAACCGCGCTTTTTTAAAATGGGCTGGTGGTAAATATCCGCTGGTAGAAGAAATTCGTCGCTATTTACCCGCAGGAGACTGTCTCATTGAGCCCTTTGTTGGCGCGGGTTCCGTGTTTCTGAATACGGAATACGATCGCTACATACTGGCTGATATTAATAGCGACCTGATTAATCTCTACAATATCGTTAAATCGAATGCAGATGAGTTTGTTACCGACGCCCGTAAACTTTTTACGGATGAGGTCAACACGTCAGAGACGTTTTATCTGCTCCGTGACGAATTTAACCTTTGCAGCGATGCCTATCGGCGTGCGCTGCTGTTTCTCTATTTGAATCGCCACTGCTATAACGGCCTGTGCCGTTACAACATGCGCGGTGAATTCAATGTTCCTTTCGGGCGCTACAAGAAGCCCTATTTTCCTGAAGAAGAAATTCGCTGGTTCGCCTTCAAAGCGCAAAATGCCACCTTCGTCTGTGAGCATTATCAGGACACGCTGGAAAAAGCAGAGAAAGGATCGGTCATTTATTGCGATCCGCCTTATGCGCCGCTGTCTGCGACCGCGAATTTTACGGCCTATCACACCAATAATTTCAGTCGTGCCGACCAGCAGAGTTTGGCGCAATTGGCGCGCCGTTTATCAGCAGAAAGCCAGATTCCGGTACTGATTTCCAATCATGACACGTTACTGACTCGTGAGTGGTATCAGGAAGCTGTGCTGTATGTTGTTAAAGCGCGCAGAACGATTAGCCGTAATATTTTAGGGCGTAGTAAAGTAAACGAGTTATTAGCCCTATATCGGTAATACCGTTTGGGGTAAACAGAGCGCGGTGAATCGGTTAATGCCGTCTGAGAGGCGTCATTAGCCGGGAATAGGTTACCCGCAGGCATTCAGACTTTACCGTTTGGAGAAATGAATGAAGCCGTTTTTAATCGCGCCGTCTATTCTGTCGGCTGATTTTGCCCGTCTTGGTGAAGATACCGCTAACGTATTGGCTGCCGGGGCGGATGTGGTCCATTTTGATGTCATGGATAACCACTATGTGCCAAATTTGACGATTGGCCCGCTGGTCCTGAAATCCCTGCGCGATTACGGCATTACCGCGCCGATTGACGTCCACCTGATGGTGAAACCAGTCGATCGTATCATCCCGGATTTCGCCAACGCGGGAGCCAGTTTCATTACCTTTCATCCCGAAGCCACGGATCATCTCGATCGTTCACTGCAACTGATCAAAGATCACGGCTGTAAAGCCGGGCTGGTGTTTAACCCCGCGACGCCGCTGAGTTATCTCGATTACGTCATGGATAAGCTGGATATCATTCTGCTGATGTCGGTTAACCCTGGATTTGGCGGCCAGTCCTTTATTCCCAGCACGCTGGATAAACTGCGTCAGGTTCGTCGCTTGATCGACGACAGCGGTTACGACATTCGACTGGAAGTCGATGGCGGCGTAAAAGTAGAAAATATCGGCGCAATTGCTGAAGCGGGCGCGGATATGTTTGTGGCGGGATCGGCTATTTTTGGTCATCCAGATTACCGTGCCGTCATTGATCAAATGCGTAGTGAAATTTCAAGGACGACACATGACTGAATTAACCGCAGTTCGCGGATTGGCTTTTGATTTGGACGGGACGCTGATTCACAGCGCACCGGGTCTGGCGGCGGCGATCGATCAGGCCTTAGTGGCGCAGTCGTTGCCTGCTGCGGGCGAAGCGCGTGTCGCAACCTGGATTGGTAACGGTGCGGACGTGATGGTTGAACGGGCGCTGCGCTGGGCTGGCGTTGAGCCTACAGGTGAGCGCCTGCAAGAAACCCGTGAGCGGTTCGATAGCTATTATGCGCAGACGGTGGATAGCGGCAGTACGCTGTTTCCACAGGTAAAAGAGACGCTGGCACAGTTGGCGAAGCAGGGCGTTCCGATGGCGGTGGTGACCAATAAACCCACGCCGTTCGTTGCCCCGCTCTTGGCGGGCCTAGGGATTAGCGACTATTTTTCGCTGATCATCGGTGGCGATGACGTCATTGTGAAAAAGCCGCATCCTGCGCCGCTCTATCTGGTACTCGGTAAGCTGGGGCTGCGTGCCAGCGAGCTTCTGTTCGTCGGCGATTCCCGCAATGATATTCAGGCGGCACAGGCGGCGGGCTGTCGTAGCATCGGCATGACGTATGGTTATAACTATGGTGAAGCGATCGAGCTGAGTCAGCCGGATGTCGTTCTGGATCGTTTTGCCGATATTTTGCCCCTGATCGGGCAGTCTTCTTCACACAATCAGGAACCCTTAGCATGAGCAAGCCCATTGTATTTAGCGGTGCGCAGCCGTCTGGTGAATTGACCATTGGTAACTACATGGGGGCGTTACGTCAGTGGGTCAACATGCAGGACGATTACGACTGCATCTATTGTATTGTGGATTTGCATGCCATCACGGTACGTCAGGATCCGCAGGCGCTGAGAAAAGCGACGCTGGATACGCTGGCGCTGTATCTGGCCTGCGGTATCGATCCGAAAAAGAGCACTATTTTCGTTCAGTCGCACGTGCCTGAGCACAGCCAACTGAGCTGGATACTGAACTGCTACGCGTATTTCGGTGAACTGAGCCGCATGACGCAGTTCAAGGATAAATCCGCGCGTTATGAAGAGAACATCAACGCCGGTCTGTTTAGTTATCCGGTGCTGATGGCGGCGGATATCCTGCTGTACCAAACGAATCAGGTGCCGGTGGGTGAAGATCAGAAACAGCACCTGGAGCTGAGTCGTGACGTCGGGCAGCGCTTCAACAGCCTGTATGGCGACATTTTCAAAGTGCCAGAGCCGTTCATTCCGAAATCGGGTGCCCGCGTGATGTCGCTGCTGGAACCGACCAAGAAGATGTCCAAGTCTGACGATAACCGCAATAACGTTATCGGGCTGCTGGAAGATCCGAAAGCGGTGGTGAAGAAGATCAAACGCGCGATGACGGATTCCGACGAGCCACCTGTCATTCGCTATGACGTGGCGAATAAAGCTGGGGTATCCAACCTGTTGGATATTCTGTCTGGCGTCACGGGAAAAAGTATCCCAGAGCTGGAGCAGGAATTTAACGGCCAGATGTATGGTCACCTGAAAGGCGCGGTAGCGGATGCCGTATCCGGTATGCTGTCTGAGCTGCAAGAGCGTTATCATCGCTACCGTAACGATGAGGCTTTCCTGCAACAGATCATGCGTGAAGGGGCTGACAAAGCGAGTGCTCGCGCACAGGAAACGCTGAAGAAGGTCTACGACGCTATCGGTTTTGTTTCCCGTCCGTAAGTCTTAATTACCGTCAGGAGGCGTTCTCCTGACGGTTTCCTGCTACTGCTTATCTATCCCTTCGAATCAGCTTCTTATCCCTGTGGGATAGGCGCGAACACGTCGTCTGGAATCGGGTTCTCAAACGGTGTCTGCTGCAATCTTTCCTGATGGTCGGCTTTTGCCTGCGCAATCAGTTCGGGTGTGACCAGCAGATCGATAGCCAGTGAGGCCATCGCTTTCGCTGCGTACTCTGTGCCTTTGTGTGCGGCCCCGGTTTTCCCCTGTGCGACCAACTGCCATGAATGCGCTGGCGTGCCGATGGCATAAGTGGCGCTGCGAATCTGCACGGTTGGCACAACCCAGCTAACTGTTCCCACGTCGGTAGAACCGATGAAGGCGTCATTCGGGCTATACAGCGGATAAATTCCGTCGTGCAGCGTTAAACCCGGCTGCGGTTTAACGCCGAAACGCGCGTAGGATTCGGCAATGTCTTCGGCGCTCAGCGCGGTCTGGAACATCGCTGCCATTTTGCGGTCTTCGTCATCGAACGGTATCGGGCCGAGCGCCAGCAGATGTTCGTGCATACGCGCTTCCAGCGGCGGGTTCGCCAGCAGATTGGCATCACCGCTAATCACTTCGCTGCTGACTTCGGTTTCCGTCATCAGCGCCGCGCCTTCGGCAATTTTCTTCACGCGTTTGACCAACTGGTGCAGTTCCGGCAACTGGCGAGCTCGTACGAGGTAACGCACGGTGGCATTGGCCTGAACGACGTTCGGGGCGTGGCCGCCGCTGTCAGTAATCGCATAGTGGATGCGGGCAGAGGAGGGCATGTGTTCGCGCATGTAGTTGACACCAACGTTCATGAGCTCCACGGCATCCAGCGCGCTGCGTCCCAAATGTGGGCTGCTGGCGGCATGAGCCGCACGACCTTTGAAGTAAAAATTCAGTTCGTTACAGGCCAGCGATACCGGGCTGTTGACACCGGTGAAGGTCGCCGGGTGCCAGCAGAGGGCGATATCGACGTCGTCAAAGACGCCTTCCTTGACCATAAAGCCTTTGGACGATCCGCCTTCTTCCGCAGGGCAGCCGTAAAAGCGGACGGTTCCAGCCAGTGCGTGCTTTTGCAGATAATCTTTCACTGCCGTCGCTGCCTGTAGTGCTGCGGTACCGAGCAGGTTATGTCCGCAGCCGTGGCCATTGCCACCGTTTTCCAGCGGCTTTGGCTCAGCGACATTCGCCTGCTGGCTCAGGCCCGGCAGTGCATCGTATTCACCCAGAATGGCGATAATCGGCAGACCTTCGCCGAATTCTCCCAGCAGCGCGGTCGGCATGCCGGCAATGCCTGTTGTCAGGCGGAAGCCTTCTGCTTTCAGGACGGCTTCGTGCTGTGCCGCGGAACGATGCTCTTCGTAGTTCAGCTCTGGCGTATCCCAGATGCCGTCGCTCAGCGTACAGAACTGCTGCCGCTTAGTCGCAATCAGGTCGCAGATCTCTTCCACGTTCTGGCGATTAACGGCCGGCAGCGTTCCTTCAGTGTGTGTTGCATTCATGCGTGGTGTGCTCGTTTGATTTTTCTGATGGCATTGGCGAGGAGCGTGTCACAGCCAATTAGCCATGACACGCGATTCAGCGATTGGACAACGCTTAGAGCGGCGTGGTGTCCATGCCGAACCATTTTTCGCTCAGCTTTCTGATGGTACCGTCTTGTTTAGCCTGATCGATTGCCTTGTCGAACATGGCTTTCAGCTCAGGATCGCTTTTGCGCAGGCCAACGGAAGAACCGCTGCCCAGAATACCGCCGATGAACTGTGGCCCTGGCATCACGATGTTGTCATTGCCCGGTTTGTCCGTCGTGCTTTTCAGGTACGGTGCGGAAGCGATGACCAGATCCACACGGCCTGCTTTCAGATCCAGATCGTGTTCCTGCGTAGTTTTATATTCGCGTACTTTCATCACGCCTTTCATGTATTTATCCAAAAAGGCGCTGGCGATAGAGGCGGACTGCACGCCGATGGTTTTGCCTTCCAGCAGCGGTTTCAGTTTCTCAACTTCTGCCAGTGCTTTCGCTTCATCGGCAGGTTCAATGGAGAAACGCACGCCCGCGTCTGGGAAATCTTTGGCGAGTGAGCTGGATTTCAGCACGGCGAAGGTCTGCCCTGCCTGCGTGTACGGCTGGCTGAAATCGATCACTTCACGACGTTTTGCCGTGGCGGACATACCCGCGATGATCGCATCATATTTACCCGCGTTCAGCGCAGGAATCGCACTGGCGAAGGGCTGAACCATGATCTCGCATTTCACCTGCATGTTGTGACACAGCACTTTGTACAGCTCGATCTCCATGCCATCCAGCGTACCGTCTGGTTTGGTGAAGTTATACGGGTGGTAAGCGCCTTCGGTCGCGATGCGGACGGTCGTCCATTTTTTCTCTTCTGCGGAGGCGGTAAATGAGGCGGCCAGCGTGCCTGCCATACACAGCGAGCAAGCGAGCAGAGTGAGTTTTGATTTGATCATTGGTGTTCTCCCGGCGAGTGATATCGTTATATTTTGTTTATTTCCCACCACTGTCACGAGAGTGGTGGGGTTGTGTTTACCAACTGGCAATAAATTGCCGGAAGCGAGCCGACTGGCTGGCAGTGAAAACTTGCTCCGGCGTTCCCTGTTCTTCAATTTCCCCCTGATGGAGGAAGACGATGCGGTTGGAGACTTCGCGGGCAAAATCCATTTCGTGGGTCACGACCAGCATGGTCATCCCTTCGTCCGCCAGCGTACGCATGACGCGCAGCACTTCGCCGACCAGCTCTGGGTCGAGCGCGGAGGTCGGCTCATCAAACAGCATCACTTTCGGTTCCATCGCGAGCGCACGGGCAATTGCGGCGCGCTGCTGCTGTCCACCGGACAAATGCGCAGGATAGTAGTGACGCTTATCCGCCAGACCGACTTTCTCTAACAGCTGCTCGGCGTGCTCCACGCACTCCGCCTGTGGACGCTTTAAGACGTGCACGGGCGCTTCGATGATGTTTTCCAGCACGGTCTTGTGTGACCAGAGGTTAAAATTCTGGAATACCATGCCCAACTGGGTACGAATTCTGTCGATCTGTTTGAGGTTCGACGGGCGGTTCTGCCCTTTGCGGTTCGGCTTCATTTCAATTGCTTCTCCGCCGACGATAATCTCGCCCTGATCGGGAAGCTCAAGCAGGTTGCTACAGCGCAGCAGCGTCGATTTACCTGAACCGGACGATCCCAGAATTGAGATGACTTCCCCTTGATTGGCCTCAATCGAAATCCCTTTAAGGACGTCCAGAGAGCCGAAGCTTTTATGAATGTTGCGCAGGCTAATGGCGGGTGTCGTCATTGCAGATCTCCCAATTTCTTAATTTTTTTCGCTGCCGGTTGCGCACCCGGCGCACGGAGATGAGGGGTAAGCGTAAATTCTGTCCACATCAGTAAACGGGTCAGAATAAGGTTAATAAACAGATAAATAGCACCAGCGACCAGGAACACTTCGAGCGCCCGGTAGGTTTCCGCGATGAGGCGTGCGGCGATTCCGGTGATTTCCATCAGCGTGATGATGGACGCCAGCGAGGTCGATTTGACCATCGAGATCAGCTCGTTGCCGTAAGCGGGGAGTGCCTGACGGATTGCCAGTGGAAAAACGATACGCTTGAAAATCATGAACGACGGCATGCCGCAGGCGCGTGCCGATTCGATCTGGCCTGCAGGAACGGACTGCAATCCGCCACGGATAATTTCACTGGCATAGGCTCCGGTACACAGGCTGAGCGACAGCAGGGCGCACCAGTGCGGTTCCCGCAGGAATGGCCAAAGCATACTTTCCCGAACCCAGGTGAATTGCCCCAGCCCGTAGTAAATCAGGAACAGCTGAACCAGCAGCGGCGTGCCGCGGAAAAACAGCACGTAGGTCCGGGCAATGGAGCGCAGTACGGCAAAGGATGACAGCTGCATCAGCGCCAAGCTCAGCGCCAGAAAGAAGCCCAGAAAGACCGAACTGACCGCCAGTTGCAGGGTTAACGGGATACCGGGAATAATCTCCAGAAACGTTTCGTACAGAAAAGGAAAATCCATCAGCGTTTCACACCCCGGGAATAATGAGACTCAGCACGGCGCATAATCCAGCCGGAACAGATTGAGATAGCCAGATACAGCAGCGCGGCCGCCATGAAGAAATCAAACGGTTTGCCGGTAGAGCCCGCGCCCGTTTGCGCCTGCGTCAAGAGTTCAGCGACGCCGGTAACGGAAACCAGCGCAGAGGTTTTCAGCACCAACTGCCACACGTTGCCGAGTGGGGGGATCGCGTGGCGCAGCAGGAGCGGTATGATGATGCGGCGCAGGCGCAGTAGCGTTGGCATACCGCAGGCTTTGGCGGCCTCAATTTCCCCTTTGGACACGGCGTAGAACGCACCGCGGTAGACTTCTGTCTGCTGCGCGCCGGAGGAAATGCCGACGGCGATTACCCCGGCGAGGAAGCCAGGAAAGCCAAAGAACTCATTGCTGCCAAACAGTTTGGCGAGCAGAGTTAACGCAGAGCTGCCGCCGAAATACAGCAGGTAGATGATGAGTAGGTCGGGGACGCCACGGATAAGCGTCGTGTAGCCATCAGCCAGATAGCGTACGGGGCGATTGCCGCAAATTTTGGACCAGGCACCGATCGTGCCGATCACCGCCCCCAGCAGAAAGCCGCCGATCGCCAGTGCGAGCGTCATTCCTGCTCCGATTAGTAATAATTTCCCCCAGCCATGTTCACCAAAACTGATGAGCTGCCAGAAAGTAACGTCTTCCACAAGTGACTCCAAACTGCTTGCTTATTGTTCTGCTGAACAGAACTGTTTTTGTGATGAGAGAACGACATACTCCGTTCAGGAACGCGAGTAGAAATACGTAATGACGCGATGTATCACCTTTCGGTATGGACTCATTCGATGAGGCACTAATGTCGAAAAACCACGATGACTTGACGATGAAATCGTTTCGATAGGAACGATTCAGAGGTCGTGCCGCGAATCTATTAGAAAGCTAAGCAATAGTCGGGCCACGTTTTACGTAAACGATTATTGATTATTTATTCATATAGTCTGCTTATTAATGAGTTTCGTTTTAGTCAAAATAAGGCAGATGTGGCCTGCGGTAAAGCATTAAAGTGACATTTTGTAAGGGAGTATGTTCAAAATAGTGCATTGTTATGCTATTTGATGTGGCGTTGCATTATGATGGTGCAATAACCGCTATCCGGCAGAACGGATAGCGGGTGAGTAAGGTGGTAGGGAGAGGATTATGCTGTCTGGTCAGAGAACCAGCCCAATTTTTCCCGCAGCCCGACAACGTTGCCGATGATAATCAAGCTCGGGCTGCTGGCCTTCTGTGCTAATTCGCTCAGTTGGGAGAGCTGTCCACTCAGCACGCGCTGTTTGGTTGAGGTGCCGTTTTCGATAATCGCGACAGGCACGGTTTCCGGTAACTGCTGTTCGATGAGCTTACTTTGAATGTGCTCAGCCTGCTGAAGCCCCATGTAAAACACCAGCGTTTGCTTTTCCGCGGCGAGGCTGGACCAGTCCAGATCGGTGTCGTGCTTGACGTGTCCGGTGATCAACCTGACGCCCTGTGAGTGGTCGCGATGGGTGAGCGGGATGCCGCTGTAGGCTGAACAGCCCGACGCGGCCGTAATACCGGGGACGACGGAGAAGGGAACGCCTGCCTGTTGCAGGTGCTCCAGCTCTTCGGCACCACGGCCGAAGATAAAGGGGTCGCCGCCTTTCAGCCTGACGACCCGATGACCGGCGAGTGCCTTTTCTTCCAGCAGCTGATTGATTTGATCCTGAGGAACGCTGTGATAGCCAGACGCTTTGCCGACGAAGATTCGCTCGGCGTCGCGGCGTGACAGGTTGAGGATCTCTTTCGATACCAGACGATCGTAAACAACGATGTCGGCCTGCTGGAGATGCTGGAGGCCTTTCAACGTCAGTAATCCCGCATCGCCCGGCCCTGCACCGACTAACGTCACCTCACCCCGGTCATCAAGCGGCGCGGAGAAAAGCAGTTCCGTCAGTTGGTTAACGCTTTGGCTATTGTCGTTTGCCAACGCCTGCGCCAGCCGATCGTGTACGAAGAGCTTTTCCCAGAAGCGACGGCGTGCACTCATATTGCGGAATCGGCTTTTGACCCGACTGCGCAATTCACCTGCGTATGTCGCCAGCTTACCGAGATTTTGCGGCAGAATACTTTCCAGTTTTTCCCGCAGTAGCCGAGCCAATACCGGTGCAGCGCCGCCAGAAGACACCGCGACCATCAGCGGTGAACGGTCGATGATCGACGGCATAATGAAGCTGGCGCGTTCTGGAGAATCCACCACGTTACAGAAAATCCGGCGCTCGCTGGCGCTGGCATAGACATGGTTATTGACGTCCTGATCGTCGGTGGCGGCAATCACCAGCCACACGGCGTCCAGTAATGTGGGATCGAAGGTGCCGTGTACCAGCGTTAATTGAGCATCCTGCTCCCACGCCCGAAATTGATCGTTAAAATCGAGCGCATTGACGGTAATCACTGCACCAGCATCCAGCAATAGCCGGGCTTTACGCTCGGCTATTTCACCCCCTCCTACCAATAGACAAGGTTTATCGTGCAACTGACAGAATATTGGCAGGTAATCCATGTAACGCCTCTTGAAAGCTCAGGTTATTAGGGTAATGGTTGGCTATTATCAACCGCGGTGCCACGGTCTGCGATGGATATTTGCACATTACCGTTTGTGACCTGAGTATCATAAGCTGCAACAGAATAGGCTCCATCCTCCAGACAGAAGCCATCATAAAGGCGGAAATGCTGTTTTTTCAATGGGCTTGCTACCCAAAGATCGTCTTGATGCTCGCCCACTATACCGCGACTTAATACGCTCGCCTGCGCGAACGGATCGATATTGCTGATGGCGTAAACCTGTTCATCGTTACGTGGGCGGAACACGGCAATCTGTTGCTGCTCGACGAGTGCACAAACGCCGGTGCCGGGCAGGATGTCGTCTAACTTACATACGGTCGTCCACTGGCTCATGCGTTTTCCTCCTCTAGCTCAATCTGTTTCACCGGAATACGCTCGGCAGGGCGCGCCGGACGGTGTTGTTGACGTTCACTCACCATTTGCACGTTCGGGTCACGTACCGGGCTGTTAATGAAGTGGGCAAAGCGTTTCTGTGCGTCTGGATCTGCCAGCGTCGCCTGCCATTCGCAGAGGTAACCTTCCCGCAGACGTGCGATATCCGCTTCAAGCTGATCGTTAATGCCCAGCTTGTCTTTCACAATCACGTTACGCAGATAGTCGACACCGCCTTCGAGGTTATCCAGCCAGACGGACGTACGCTGGAGCTTATCGGCCGTGCGGATGTAGAACATCATGAAGCGGTCCAGATAGCGGATTATCGTTTCGCGGTCTAAGTCGGCTGCCAGCAGGTCGGCGTGGCGCGGTTTCATCCCGCCGTTGCCGCATACATACAGGTTCCAGCCTTTTTCGGTGGCGATAATTCCCACGTCTTTACCCTGTGCTTCTGCACATTCCCGTGTACAGCCGGAGACGCCAAATTTCATTTTGTGCGGTGTGCGGATGCCTTTGTAGCGGTTTTCCAGCTCGACGCCAAAGCCCACGCTGTCGCCGACGCCAAAGCGGCACCAGGTGCTGCCGACGCAGGTTTTTGCCATACGTAATGCCTTGGCGTAAGCGTGGCCGGTTTCAAATCCGGCTTCGATGAGCTGAGCCCACACGTCAGGCAGGTCGTCTTTCTGTACGCCGAATAGCGCCATGCGCTGAGAACCGGTCATTTTGGTGTACAGGTTATATTGCTTCGCAATGCGACCAATGGCGATCAGGCCATCCGGCGTGATTTCCCCGCCTGCGGAGCGTGGGATCACGGAATAGGTGCCGTCTTTCTGGATATTGCCGAGGAAGTTATCGTTGGAATCCTGCAGCGGCGTGTGCTGTGGTTTGAGCACGTACTCGTTCCAGCAGGAGGCCAGCAGAGACGCGGCGGTTGGTTTACAGACCTCACAGCCGTAGCCTGAACCGTGTTTCTCCAGCAGTTGATCGAACGTTTTGATTTTTTCGATTTGGATCAGGTGGTACAGCTCCTGACGCGAATAGGCGAAGTGCTCACACAGGTGGTTATTGACTTCGATCCCCTGCTTGCTGAGTTCCGCGTTTAACACCTGCGTCAGCAGCGGGATACAGCCGCCGCAGCCCGTACCAGCTTTGGTGGTTTCCTTTAGCGCCGCGACGGTATGACAGCCGCCGTTAATTGCTTTGATGATGTCGCCTTTGGACACGTCGAAGCAGGAGCAGATTTGCGCACTTTCCGGCAGAGCATCGACACCCAGCGTCGGTTTCGCACTGCCAGCGGATGCTGGAAGAATCAGCGCTTCAGGAGAATCCGGCAGCGGGATTTTGTTCAGCATGAATTGCAGCAGGTTGCCGTAATCCCGCGTGTCGCCGACCAGTACGGCACCGAGCAACGTTTTATTATCGGCGCTGACGATCAGACGTTTGTAGGTTTCTTTATTTTCATCCAGCCACATGTAGCTGCGAGAGCCCGGCGTATGGCCGTGTGCATCGCCAATCCCGCCGACATCGACGCCCATCAGCTTGAGCTTGGCGCTCATGTCGGCACCCTGGAATCGGTTTTCATGTCCTAACAGGTGGTCGACGGCAACCTGTGCCATCTTGTAGCCGGGTGCGACCAGACCAAATGGTCGACCATGCCAGGCGGCACATTCGCCGATAGCGTAGACGTCCGGGTCGGAGGTTTGGCACCAGTCGTTAATCGCGATACCGCCGCGTGGGCCGATTTCCAGCGCACACTGACGCGCCAGTTTGTCCTGGGCGCGGATACCGGTCGAGAACACGATGAAGTCGACTTCCAGCGTGCTGCCGTCGGCAAACACCATCGTCTTGCGGTTTTCCAGACCGGAATGCTGAATGGCCTGCGTATTCTTACTGGTGTGTACACGCACACCCATGTTTTCAATCTTGCGTTGCAGCAGGGCGCCGCCCTGTGCATCCAACTGTTCGGCCATGAGCACCGGGGCGAACTCAATAACGTGCGTTTCCACGCCAAGGTGTTTCAGCGCGCCAGCCGCTTCCAGACCTAATAGACCCCCGCCGATCACCGCGCCGCGTTTGCTACGGCGTGCGCAGTTTTCGATGGCGTTCAGATCTTCAATGGTGCGGTAGACGAAACAGTCTTGCCCGTTTGATCCTTTGATTGACGGGATCCACGGATAAGAGCCGGTGGCCATGATTAACTTGTCGTAATACACGGTACGGCCGGAATTGGAGTGAATGGCTTTTTCACTGCGGTTGATGGTGATGGCGCGTTCACCGAGCAGGACTTTAACGCCATTTTTTTCGTAGTAGCCTTCGCGTACTAAAGAGAGCTCTTCTACCGTGTGGTGCGCGAAGTAAGAAGAGAGGTGGACACGATCGTAGGCGACGCGGGGTTCTTCACAAAAAACGGTAATATCGTAGGTGGACGTTGGGGCCTTATCCAGCAACTCTTCGATAAAACGGTGGCCAACCATCCCGTTACCGATAACAGCGAGTCTGACTTTGTTCATTTTTGCCTCAAAATTGCTTCTTCTGAGGTTACCTTATCGCTCCACACTGGACGCTTATTGATGTACATCAAATTGTCTTTTATATACTACTTTATGAGTATCTCAATGATTTTACTTATTTTTTCTTAAGTCTTGGTTTTTGCTGGAGTTTTAGTAGCGGGCAAAAATGAGATCTATAGCACGCTTTTGGTCAGAAGCCGACTGGTTAGCGGGCAATCCGCTATCAGAGTAATCGTCCCCCTCGTCAATCATTCACGTTCCTGAGCGCTCAAAAATAAAACTAAGGGATTATCCATTTGTTTAATAAGGATATGAAATGTTCTGGTGATAATGCTCACAAGGTTGTGTGCAATTGCACAGTTATCGGCGACATAATTTCGTCATATGGAATAAATTGCCTAATGACTAACGGAGTCACAACCTTAATAATTGAAAATAAAACAGCATTTTTTTTTAATTAGCACACTATTTCTTTTCTGTGACCTTGATCGACTTATGAGGCCGTACCAGAAGAATAGCCGTGTTTTTTATCGACAGGACCAACACAGTCAGTGAAGTTATTCTTTAATTATTTATGTGGCTTACATTCGTCATCGTGTACATGAGTTGTGTTAAACATCAAGGCAGGTAACAACGTGAAAATAGAATCAATTGATGTCACCGTCTTCACTTATCCCACACGCCGGGTTTCCGACAGTGCGGGTCATTCACACCCGGGAGCCGAGAATCAGGCCAAGATGGCGCTGTTAACCATCACGGCAGATGATGGGCAAAAAGGCTACGCTTTCGCTCCGCCGGAAGTGATTCGTCCTCATATCGTTAATGCTTTCTTCCGCAAAGTGCTGATTGGGCAAAACCCGTTCGACCGTGAGCGCCTGTGGCAGGATCTGGTGCACTGGCAGCGCGGTAGCGCCAACCAACTGACCGACCGCGCGCTGTCGATTGTGGAATCCGCACTGTGGGATCTGCAAGGTCGCGTGCTGAACATGCCGGTGCATAAACTGCTCGGCGGCTATCGTGAAAAAGTCCCTGCTTACGGCAGCACCATGTGTGGTGACGAGCTGGAAGGGGGATTGTCTACGCCAGAGGAATACGGCCAGTTCGCAGAAAAGCTGGTGCAGCGCGGCTATAAAGCCATCAAGTTGCACACCTGGATGCCGCCGGTGTCATTCGCGCCTAGCCCGAAGATTGACGTACAAGCCTGTGCGGCAGTACGTGAAGCGGTCGGCCCGGATATCTGTCTGATGCTGGATGGTTATCACTGGTACAGCCGTAGCGATGCACTGTACATCGGCCGTGAACTGCAAAAGCTCGATTTCACCTGGTTTGAAGAGCCAATGGAAGAACAGAGCATGGCGTCTTACAGCTGGCTGACCAAGAGCCTGGATATCGATGTTATCGGGCCAGAAAGTCTGTCAGGCAAATACTTCAGCCGTGCTGACTGGGTTAAAGAAGGCGCATGCGACATTTTACGCGCGGGCGTGCAAGGCGTGGGCGGTCTCTGGCCGTGTATGAAAGTCGCGAGTCTGGCGGAATCCTTCGGTATGGACTGCGAAGTTCACGGTAACGGTGCGCCAAACCTCAACGTCGTGGGTGCGATCAAAAACTGCCGCTGGTATGAGCGCGGGCTGCTGCATCCTTTCCTCGATTACGACGAACCTGCTGCTTATCTGAATTCGATTGTCGATCCAATGGACAACGAGGGCTTTGTGCATCTGCCGCAACGTCCAGGGCTGGGAGAAGATATTAATTTTGACTGGATTGAGGAGCATACCCTAAGTAAAGAATAACGTTTTGTTCTACTGGTTTTTTGTTCTACCTGAAAGATAGCCTTACCTAAAAAATAAAAAGTTGTCGTCTTCCATGCTCCCACACCTTGGAGAATAATGATGAAAGCACGAGCAATACTCCGTACCCTGCTGTTAGGTTCACTCTGCATGGCCGCTACGCCGGCCATTCTATCGGCAAAAACCCCTGACGATCAGCTGATCGTGGGGATGAACATGAACAACATGCTCTCACTCGATCCGGCCGCCATGACCGGTAACGAAGTGGTGGGCATTATCGTCAACCTCTATGACTCGCTGGTGGTGCTGGATCCCGCCAACCTGAGTAACATCCAGCCTTCTCTGGCGAAAAGCTGGAGCGTCAGTGATGATGGTAAGGTCATTACCTTCAATTTGGTGGATAACGCCAAATTCCATTCCGGTAATCCCGTAACGGCGCAAGACTTCGCCTGGTCGATGAAGCGTCTGCTTAACCTCAACATGGCACAGGCCACGACGTGGAAATCCTACGGCTTCACCGCGGAAAACGTGGAGAAAATGATCCGTGCCAAAGACGCGCACACCGTTGAAATCGAACTGCCAAAACCGAACGATCCAAAACTGGTGCTCTACTCGCTGGCGACGCTGGGTAGCGGCTCGGTGCTGGATAGCAAAACGGTCATGCAGCATGAGAAAAACGGCGACTGGGGTAACGGCTGGCTGACCACGAACGAAGCCGGTTCCGGCCCGTTCAAGCTGGACGTGTGGCAGGCGAAAGACGTGCTGCGCATCAGCAAGGTTGAAAACAACTGGCAGGGCGATGCGAAAATGCGTCGCGTGATTTTCCGTCACATGACTGAATCACAGGCGCTGCGCCTGATGATTGAAAAAGGCGATATTGACGTTGCCTCTGGCATGTCGGTGCCGGATATCAATGCATTAAAACAAGATAAAGACGTTGTGGTTGATGAGGTGAAAAAAGGCACGCTGTACTACGTTGCAATGAGCCTGAAAAACGAATACTTCGCTAAACCGAAAGTGCGCGAAGCGGTTCGTTACCTGATTGATTACGATGGCGTCAATAAGACGGTAATGCCTGGCTATGGTTTCTATCATCAGCGCCCTATCCAGAAAGGAATGGATGCGACGCTGCCGGATCCTGGCTACAAGCTGGACGTGCCACGCGCCAAGGCACTACTGGCCGAAGCGGGCTACCCGAATGGATTTGAAACCACGCTGCGTGTCTTGTCCGATCAGCCGTTCCTGAATCTGGCGACGTCGGTACAGTCCACGCTGGCGCAGGCGGGCATCAAAGCCAAAATCATCTCCGGCACCGGTAATCAGGTTTACGGCGCAATGCGCGATCGTAACTTCGATATGCTGGTTGGCCGCGGCGGTGGCGGTGTCGATCCGCATCCTCACTCCAGCCTGCGTTCTGTTGTCTATAACCCGGATAACAGCGACGAAGCCAAACTGACCAACTTCCAGGGCTGGCGCACATCTTTCTACGATAAGCCTCTGAACGACATGATCGATCAGGCGCTGTTGGAGAAAGACCCTCAGAAACAGAAGCAGATGTATATCAACGTACAGAATCGTTATGAAGAACTGTTCCCGGCCATCATTCCGGTGTCGCAGATGATCGATTCTGTGGTGTTGCGTAAGGACGTGAAAGGCTATGTGCCGCATCCGTCTTCTACGACGCATCTGCGTGAGGTGTATAAGCAGCGCTAGTGTCCACACGTTAAACCGGATGATTAGCCGATACGTTCCCGGCTAATCATCCCGATCAGATACGTTAAAAAGAGATGACCGCGTGAGTGGTGATTTGCTGTCGCCGCTCACCGGGATATCAGGAGAAAGAACATGGTTTTCTCTGATTGGATCAAGCCGGGTGGAGTACTGCGTCGTTTGGCAAAACGTCTGTTTCAGGTCGTCGTCACGCTGTTCGGATTATTAATCCTGACCTTCGTGATCGGCCGCGTGATGCCAATCGATCCAGTCCTGGCTATTGTCGGACAGGACGCCGACCAAAGTACCTATCAACAGGTTTACCAACAGCTGGGGTTGGATAAGCCGCTGTATGTGCAGTTCTTTATTTACTTCAATTCACTGATGCATGGAGATTTGGGCAATGCCCTCCTGACCGGGCGACCGGTAATGGATGACATTATCCGCGTTTTCCCTGCCACCATCGAACTTGCCACCATGGCGATTATCGTCGGTGCCGGTCTGGGCGTGCCATTAGGCGTGCTGGCTGCGGCGCGACGTGGCAAGTGGGCGGATTATGTGGTGCGTTTTATCAGTCTGGCCGGTTATTCCACGCCGATATTCTGGGTCGGGATGATGGGGCTGCTGGTGTTCTACGCCTGGTTGAACTGGGTGGGCGGTGCTGGACGGGTTGATATGGCCTACGACGGCCTGGTGGAGAACCGTACCGGCCTGCTGCTGGTGGATTCTCTACTGGCGGGCGAGTGGGATGTATTCCGCAGCGCGCTGAACCATCTGGTGTTGCCAGCTACGATTCTCGGTTTCCACTCGCTGGCCTATATCAGCCGTATGACGCGTAGCTTCATGCTGGCGCAGCTTTCGCAGGAATACATCATTACCGCGCGAGTGAAAGGGCTGTCTGAGTTCCGCGTTGTCTGGGCGCACGCGTTTCGCAATATTCTGGTTCAGCTTCTGACGGTAGTGGCGTTGGCGTATGGCTCGCTGCTGGAAGGGGCGGTACTGATCGAAACGGTCTTCTCATGGCCTGGCTTTGGTTCCTATCTGACTGGCAGCCTGCTGCTGGGGGATATGAACGCGGTTATGGGATGTGTGCTGCTGGTCGGGTTGATCTTCGTGACGCTTAACCTGCTGTCGGACATGTTGTATCAAATCTTTGATCCGAGGACGAACGCATGAATATTTCCTCTGAGCCGCCGGTCAGCCGTGAATCGGTAATGCGGACACCGCCGGAAAAACGTGTGAGCCGCCTGCGGCTACGCGGTGCGCGAATCGGCGGGTTTCTCTTGACGATGATGCGCAATCCGCTGACCGCGATTGGTTCTGCAATTGTGCTGATGTTGATTCTGGTCGCTATTTTCGCCCCGTGGATCGCCACGCACGATCCGCTGGTACAGGACTTGGCTAACGCGCTACAGGCCCCGAGTGCGGCGCATTACTTTGGCACCGATGAGTTTGGGCGCGATGTGTTTAGTCGTCTGGTCTATGGTTCACGCATCACGCTGTATATCGTTGCGCTGGTGTCGGTAACCGTGGGGCCGATCGGGCTGGCGCTGGGCGTGGTGGCCGGGTATTACGGCGGCATCGTCGATACCATCCTGATGCGTATCACCGATATCTTCATTTCGTTCCCGAGCCTGGTGTTGGCGCTGGCGTTCGTTGCGGCGCTTGGCCCGGGTCTGGAGCATGTGGTGATCGCGATTACGCTGACGGCCTGGCCACCGATTGCCCGTCTGGCAAGGGCGGAGACGCTGTCGCTGCGTCACGCGGACTTTGTGTCTGCTGTGAAGCTGCAAGGCGCATCCTCTATCCGCATCCTGCTGCACCACATTGTGCCGCTGTGTCTGCCGTCGGTGATTATTCGTATCACCATGAATATGGCGGGCATCATTCTGACAGCGGCGGGTCTGGGCTTTCTGGGGTTGGGGGCACAGCCGCCCGATCCTGAATGGGGCGCGATGATCTCTGCGGGTCGTCGTTACATGATGGAGTGCTGGTGGTTAGTAACTATTCCGGGGCTGGCGATTTTGATTAACAGCCTGGCGTTCAACTTCCTTGGAGACGGCCTACGTGACATCCTCGATCCCAGAACTGAATAAGTCTTCTCAACGTGCGCCGGGAAGCTCGCCCCTGATGGAAGTGGAAAATCTGCGGGTAAGCTTCGTGAACCGTGGTGCCGTGACGGATGCCGTGCGCGGCGTTTCCTTCACGCTGGGCTGTGAAAAGCTGGCTATTGTCGGCGAATCTGGCTCCGGTAAATCGACGGTCGGTCGTGCGCTGCTGCAACTGCATCCGCACAGCGCGCGGATTACGGCAGACAAACTGCGCTTCGGCGATACCGACCTGCTGAAAGCGGATGAGGCGCGGATGCGCCAGATTCGCGGCAAGCGCATCTCTATGATTATGCAGGACCCTAAATATTCGCTGAACCCAGTGGTGTGCGTTGGCGATCAGATTGCCGAAGCCTATCTGGCGCACCATAAGGTGTCGCACCGCGAGGCGAAGGAAAAGGTCATGGCGATGCTGGACGTGGTACGTATTCGCCAGCCAGAGCGCGTATACAATCTATATCCCCATGAGATCTCGGGTGGGCAGGGGCAGCGCATCATGATTGCGATGATGCTGATTACTGAACCCGAAATCGTGATTGCCGATGAACCGACCTCCGCACTGGATGTGTCCGTGCGTTTGCAGGTGCTGGCAATGCTGGACGATCTGGTCAGCGAGCGCGGTCTGGGGCTGATTTTCATCAGCCACGATATCAATCTGGTACGCAGCTTCTGCGATCGGGTGCTGGTGATGTATGCCGGACGCGTCGTGGAGTCCATTGCTGCCGCCGATCTGGACAACGCGCAGCATCCTTACACGCGTGGGTTGCTGAATTCGCTGCCGGATATCGACCATCGACGCCCGCGTTTGCCGGTGATGAATCGCGACCCAGCCTGGATCAATGGATAAAGGGGATAATCATGGCAACTGAAGCAATGAGTCAGCGCAAGCCGATGATCGAAGTGAATAACCTGAATCTCTCTTTTGGGCAGGGCAGCACGGCGAATCAGGTGTTGTACGATGTGAACCTTACCGTCAACGATGGCGATATTTTTGGTCTGGTAGGAGAATCGGGTTCCGGTAAAACCACGGTGCTGAAGTGTCTGGCCGGGTTGTTTAATCATTGGGAAGGTACGCTGCATATTGACGGGAAGAAACTGGCACACCGAATCGATCAGGCGCGCTGTCGCCGGGTGCAGATGGTGTTTCAGGATCCGTACGGATCGCTGCATCCCCGTCATACCGTGGAGTCGATTCTGGAAGAGCCGCTGTCGATCCACCGCTTTGACGATCGTGACGATCGTATCGATACCTTGCTGGAGAAAGTGGGGCTGGGAACGCACTTCCGCCGCCGCTATCCGCACCAGCTTTCGGGGGGGCAGCGCCAACGTGTGGCGATTGCCCGAGCGCTGATTCTGGAACCGAGAGTGCTGCTGCTGGATGAGCCGACGTCGGCGCTGGATGTGTCGGTGCAGGCGGAAATTCTCAACCTGCTGACGGAGTTGCAGCAGCAGGAAAAGCTGACCTACCTGATGGTGACGCATGACTTAGGCGTGATTTCCCACTTGTGTCATAAAGTGGCGGTGATGCAATACGGTAAAATACTGGAAACGCTGGAAACCGACGACCTGACCAGCGATGTACCTAAGGACGCGTATACCTCCATGCTGGTGGACGCCAGCCGTCAGTACAGCCGCGATCTGGCGGTGCGTTCGGAGCGTATGGGCTAGGTATTTATAGACTAAGTACGTGTGGACTAGGTACGTATGGACTCGTCGCGCTGCGCGATAATTATCATCAATGAGGGCCGAGCAATCGGCCCTTTTTTTATCTTGGTCACAGGTTTTCGCTAACAGTTGGTTACGAACAGACTTTTATACGTAAAAAAAGGTAAATGGGTAGCGTTGAAGGGTGCGGATACTTACAATCATTACGCTTTCTGTAGTCGGCCTCTTCAAAAAGGAATTCTCATGTTCAAACGTACTCTGGTTGCTGCGGCAGCCCTTATTTCACTGACGGCATTTTCTCCCGCCTTTGCGGCTTCCGACACCACCACGCGTGTGCTGTTGACGACGTCTGCGGGCAATATCGAACTGTCTTTAGATAATCAAAAGGCACCGGTTTCGGTAAAAAATTTCGTCGAGTACGTTAACAACGGTTTTTATAACGGGACGACATTTCACCGTGTGATCCCTGGCTTTATGGTGCAGGGCGGCGGCTTTTCTGGCGAAATGAGCCAAAAAGCGACGAACGCGCCGATCAAGAATGAAGCCGATAACGGTTTGCGCAACCAGCGCGGCACGATCGCGATGGCGCGCACGTCTGATAAAGACAGTGCAACCAGCCAGTTCTTTATCAATGTCGCGGACAACGCGTTCCTCGATCACGGCCAGCGTGATTTTGGCTACGCCGTGTTCGGTAAAGTCGTGAAAGGTATGGACGTCGTGGATAAGATCTCTCAGGTGCCAACGAAAAACGTCGGTCCTTATCAGAACGTACCGACTACGCCAGTGGTGATTCAGTCTGCGAAAGTGCTGCCCTGATTGGCAAGATAGATAAGCAAAGAACCGAGAATACGTAAAAGGCCACTGATGTGGCCTTTTACGATCTTACGTACTCAACGGCTGTATTATTCCAGCGCTTTAGCCATTTGCTGTAGCCAGGCGTCCACGCCGGTGCTCGGCACGTTCAACTGACGGTAGGTCGCGGTTGCAACCGGATAGCCGCCGACGTCTTCCTGACTATTCACGAGGCCACCTTTCCGCTGTTTGAAATTCTCCACGATACGTTTATCAACGGCATCACGATCTTTAGGACGTGCGCCTGCGCTTTGTAGTACCTGATTAGTGACGGCGCTGGCCGGTGATGCCGTTAAGCCCGCAGGCCAAATAGGGGACACTTTGAGTAAATTAATCCCGCTGCCTGACGTTTGCGGTGCGGCTTTGCCCTTGGCATCGTACGCGAGGTTATCTGACATCCAGACATCGCCGGAGCTGTTGCTTCCTACCAGCCCTAAACCTGCTTTGGTATTGGCACCGTAATGCATCACGTTACCCGCCACGGAGACGCGTGGGCTGGCGGGCATGGTTTTTCCTTCCCACTCTTTCACTACTCCACCAACGCGAAGACCCCAGATGCCGGGGTTATAGATCAGGTTATTGACCATGACGCCCGTTGAGCCAGCCTTGAACCAGGCATTGCGCTCGTTGTTGTGCGCATAGAGGCTGCCCACAATCGATACGTCAGTCACGTTATCGTGAACCAGCGTCCCCATCGAGTGAATACCTTTGGTGTGAGCCGAGTCGTATAGGCCTTCAGCAACGATATTATTCGACAGCGTGATACGGCGTGCGGTGCCCTGCGGCCCGTCATAGCGTGGGCCGGAAATAGACAGGTTTTCATCCGTACCCCAGGCGAAACTAGAATGGTCGATCACGACGTTGTAGGCATCTTTGCCGTTGATGGAAACATCGCGTTCAAAGCCGCTTTTTTTACCCGTTCCAGCATCGCCGATGCGGAAACGAATATGCTGCATGAGGACATCGTGTGTGCTGATCCCCATTCCGCCGCGAATGATGGTGATACCGGGAGAAGGGGCGGTCTGGCCGGCGATGGTGACAAACGGCTCAGTTAACCGGAGGTCACTTTTATTCAGGTCGATAATGCCGCCAACCTCAAAAACGATAATGCGCGGCCCTTTAGCGGCCAGCGCTTCCCTGAGTGAGCCTGCACCGGAAGAGGCCAGCGTTGTGACGCGAATAATGCGTCCACCGCTGCCTGCAACGGTATCCGTTCCGAATCCTTTCAACTCTGGTGCTGCCGGTGTGGCGGCGCTAGCCATCGGTACGCCAACACTGAATACTAAGCCAGTGCTGAACAGTGCGGCGAACAGAAGAGAACGTTTCATTTCATTTCCTTGAATATTAACGATAAAAATGAGCGAGCCCTTAGGACTCGCTCAAGTGCGGCCCGAACGATAGACCAACGGGCGTTAAGCGCGCTTGCAGGCTCCGGTTAGCACAGGACAATGAGGGCGGAGCCTGCAGTTTGCTTATTTACCTTTCACGCTTTACACATCGCAATTAGTTGCAATTTGCTGCTGTCAGCACGGCAAGGTTTTTGTTCACGCCAGCATAGTTCGCCAGTTTGTCCTTCACGCACTGTGCCGAAACCGGAGAGTAGCTGTAAGGAACAGAAGCGAATGTGCCAGTGCTTTTCCAGTCTTCCGCATTCACGTACGGCTTGGAATCTTTATCCCAAGTGATGTTGTATTTCGCGAAATCGGCTGGGCTCATGACGTTGTTATTACGCAGCTCCCAGGTACCGAAGTTGGAACCGTCGTAACGTGAGGTCACCGGGTTTTTCGCATTCTCGAACCAGTTACGTTCGATCAGCGCAATCCCTTTCTGACGCACGTTCAGGCCAGAACTGGTGATGCCGGTATACAGGTTGTTGTACGCGTGAACCTGGCCGCCACGTTGCAGCGGGAGGCGAGCGTTAACGTCGTCGTAAATATTGTGATGGTAAGTCAGGTCACGGCCCGTATCGCTGCTGCTGAAGCCGCTCAGCCCCACTTTTTTGATGCCATGAATGTAGTTATACGACACCGTCACGTTGGTTGAGGCTTTCTTGATATCAATCGCGGATTCGAATGTGGTGTCGCCGTCTTTTGTACCAGCGCATTCAAAGTTTTTCGCGAAGATTTCGTTGTGGTCGATCCAGACGTTCGGCGTGTTATCAATACGAATGGCATCACCATCCTGCGCGCCGCCCGGCATGTAACCAAAACGCATGTTACGGATGACGATATCGGATGATTTTGTCAGCCAAATCCCGAAGTTGGCGGACGATCCGTTGGTTCCGATGATGGTAATGCCTTTGGTGAACTCTTTGATTTCTACACCGCGGGCATCCTTACTCCACTGGCCGCAGATGTTGGCCTCAGCGGCTTTGATCAGCGCGTCTTCATTACCGTTATAGGTGATGACGAGCGGGTAAGCACCACCTTTGACTTTCTTACCTTTGGAATCCAGCTTCGCTTCTTCGATGATATCAATGATGTCTTGCATGGAGCGCGCCGTTTTTTTCACGGCACCGGCAACGTCACCACCGTCAGTGGTAGCATAACCCCCCGTATTTGCCGCCATCGTTGGTTGGGCCGCAAGCAATAACAGCCCAGCGGCTGCAGAAGGCAGTAGGTATTTCATTAAGGTACTCTCCTTGGAATTGAATTTTTGTTTGGGCATTTATGATCTACATAACCCAGATTATATTATTTTGGTGTTTCAATAAAAATGAAATCAAGGTTTATTGAAATCCCAATTAAGTCTTACCATAAAAGTAAAAGAATTCAATATTTCGATATTAAATATATAGGGTGAATAACGGTGGGAGTGCGCATGGCTAATAAGTGACTATTTTAAAAGGTAATATTTTTTTCATTTTTTCTAAAATTAAGCTGCTTTGAATTTTTATGAAAAATAAAATTATATTTCGTTTTATTGCTCGCTGTTGGATTCAATTTGATAGAGGTGATAACTGTGAGCGACATCAATAAATAAGTAAAATTTCCTTATTGAGATGATGGTGTAAGAAATATTTGATGCTGATCAAATTATTAATTAATCATGTGTTGATTGAACGCGGTTATTTTTATCGATTAATCCTTAATTAAATAATGGTTTCTTCATTAATAAACAAAGCTATTAATTTAATATGTAAATAATTAGCCTGTTATTTAGTTGGTGCGTATTTTTTAGGAATGCCTATTCACTCTCATGTGTAGGTTCCATAAAAAACGAGCGAGCTCTAAGAGCTCGCTCGGAGAGAACCATGTCTTAGCGTGAAGAGTCATGGCCGCGGGACATTCAGGCTTATTGCTTTCTGTCTTGATTCGACAGAGAAAGCCTGATCGCGTTTATTTGCAGTTAGCGGCTGTCAGTACAGCCAGGTTTTTACCTACGCCAGCATAGTTTGCCAGTTTATCCTTCACACACTGCGCAGAAACTGGCGTGTACTTATAGGAGACGGTAGGGAATTTTCCTGTGGTTTTCCAGTCATCCGCATTGATATGAGGGGATGACGGTTTGCCCCAGGTGATTTTGTATTTAGCGAAGTCTGCCGGTTTCGTGACGTTGTTGTTACGCAGCTCCCAGGTACCAAAGTTGGAGCTGTCGTTACGTGCCGTCACTGGGTTCAGCGCATTTTCGAACCAGTTGCTTTCGATGAGAGCTTTCCCTTTCTGACGGACGTTAAAGCCTGAACCGGTGATGCCGTCATACAGGTTGTTGTAGGCGTGAACCAGACCACCACGTTGCAGCGGCAGGCGTGAGTTAACATCGCGGTAGATATTGTGATGGTAAGTCAGGTTACGAGCCGTCGTATCCGAACTACTTGAACCGCTCAGGCCGACTTTCTTGATGCCGTGGATGTAGTTGTAGGACACCGTGACGTTCGTTGACCCTTTCTTGATATCAACCGCTGATTCAAAAGTGGTGTCATTGTCTGGCGTACCAGCGCATTCGAAGTTCTTGGCGAAGATCTCGTTGTGGTCGATCCAGACGTTCGGTGAGTTATCGATACGAATGGCATCGCCGTCTTGCGCGCCGCCCGGCATATAGCCAAAGCGCATGTTACGTACCACGACGTTAGAAGAATTCACGATCCAAACACCGAAGTTGGCGGATGAGCCATTGGTGCCCTGGATAGTAATGCCTTTGGTGAACTCTTTGATTTGTACGCCGCGGGCGTCCTTACTCCACTGACCGCAGATATTTTTTTCAGCCGCTTTGATTAATGAATCTTCATTACCGTTATAGGTGATGATGAGTGGGTAAGCGCCACCTTTGACTTTCTTGCCTTTTGAATCCACTTTCGCGGCTTCAATAATATCCACAATCTCCTGCATAGAACGTGCCGTTTTTTTCACGGCGCCAGAAACTTCGCCACCATCCGTAGTGGCATAGCCGCCCGTATTTGCAGCCATCGCGGGTTGAGCAGCAAGTAATAACAACCCAGCGGCTGCCGTAGGCAATAGGTATTTCATTATGATTGTCTCCTTGGAATAGAATTTTTATGGGCATTTATCGATCCCTATGCCCGATATAGCAGGTACACATTTTTCAACAAAAATGAATCTCAATTTTGGTGAAAAACCAAGGGGAGTGTGGTCAAAAAATAAGATCAGTTCAAGGGTGAAATGTTAAATGTATTAGGTTGGAAACATTTTGTAATACTGATGATTGGATAATTTGGATTTTATGAGAAACGATTTTCTTTTAAATCAACCTAAAATCATAAGGTTATTTTGTTGGCAGAAAATAAATGCACTCGGGTTTCTTTATTGGTTGGGTTTTAAATGGTTATTTTTATTGTGGCAATCGCTGCCGCTAGTGTAAGGAAATCATCTTAAGTCAAAATATACTATCACAGGCATATTCAATATTGTTTACGTGATGATCCAATTTTATCGTGAATTTTAGTTTGTTAAAAAATAATAATTATTAGTCACTATATGGCGTTTCTTTATGTGATAAGCAAAAAATAGACCTCATTATTCATCGCGGTTTATTGGCTAAATGATCATTAGCATGCGTCTGTTTTCATGAAAGTTACGCTGACAATCTTGCGCAGGTCTCTTAAAAATGAGCGAGGCCGAAGCACTCGCTCATGAAGAACCCGACGCAGAATGAATGCGTCGGGCGTAACGCGTTTATTTACAGTTAGCTGCTGTCAGGACTGCCTGGTTTTTACCTACGCCAGCATAGTTTGCCAGTTTATCCTTCACGCACTGTGCGGAAACTGGTGAGTAGCTATACGGGACGGCAGGGAATTTGCCGGTGCTCTTCCAGTCATCCGCATTGATGTGCGGGGTGGATGGTTTACCCCAGGTGATCTTGTATTTAGCAAAATCAGATGGGCTGGTAATGTTGTTGTTACGGAGTTCCCAGGTACCGAAGTTGGAATCGTCGTTACGTGCGGTCACTGGGTTGAGTGCATTTTCGAACCAGTTGCTTTCGATCAGTGCGATCCCTTTCTGACGGACGTTAAAGCCTGAACTTTTGATACCGTCATACAGGTTGTTATAAGCATGCACTTGACCACCACGTTGCAGCGGCAGACGTGAGTTAACATCGCTGTAAATATTGTGATGGTAAGTCAGGTTACGACCGGTATCTGTGTTGCTTGAGCCGCTCAACCCTACCTTTTTCACGCCATGGATATAGTTGTACGACACGGTGACGTTGGTTGAGGCTTTCTTGATATCAACCGCTGATTCAAAGGTCGTGTCGTTGTCTGGCGTACCAGCACATTCGAAATTCTTGGCGAAGATCTCGTTGTGGTCGATCCAGACGTTCGGTGTGTTATCAATACGGATGGCATCGCCATCTTTTGCACCGCCCGGCATATAGCCGAAGCGCATGTTACGCACGATAACGTTGGAAGAGTTAACTATCCAGATACCGAAGTTAGCGGAAGAACCATTGGTACCGAGGATGGTGATCCCTTTGGTGAACTCTTTGATTTCTACACCGCGCGGATCTTTGCTCCATTGGCCGCAGATGTTAGCCTCAGCCGCTTTGATTAGCGCATCTTCATTACCGTTATAGGTAATGACGAGCGGGTAGGCGCCGCCTTTGACTGCTTTACCGCTTGAGTCCTTTTTCGCGGCTTCAATGATATCGACGATCTCTTGCAGAGAGCGTGCGGTTTTTTTCACAGCACCGGAAACGTCGCCGCCGTCAGTGGTGGCATAACCTCCCGTATTTGCCGCCATTGTCGGTTGGGCAGCGATCAGCAACAGCCCAGCGGCTGCAGAAGGCAGTAGGTATTTCATTATGTACTCTCCTTGACATAGAATTTTTTTGGGTATTTATCACTACACACCCTGTGTAATAAAAAAAGGCTGTTTCAACAAAAATGAAACCAAAGTTTGTCTATAAAGCCGAGCTAAGTGTTAACAGAAAAAATAAACAATACAAGATGGGGCGTTAAATATATTAATTAAATAACAGAGGACAACTGAGAGGATTTGTGTCTATTACTTTTAAATAGAAACCAATTTCCATTTAAATCATTTAAATTCATTGGTTTATGTTTTTTAATATGTGTTTTTTCAATCTGGATTCTTTATTTTTTATCCATCTAACATGCGTGGTTTATTCGCTTTCTTAGCAATTGTGATCGTCATCAAGAATATCACTTTAAAGCTAATCTTCTCGCCATCCTGCCTTTTTTAAAAAATATGAATTAATTCATAGGTGGTTTTAATTTATTATTTTTTTTGTTAGAAATAATTTCAAGGTAATGCGTTTACTGTGGGTAGGGATAATAAATAAGGCCTATTAATAAAGATATTTACTGATGAAATAAATGATTTATGATCGATGAAATGATTATCATGCTAATTTCTTAAATGGTAAGAGCGACCCCTTGTCTTTGATGGTAACGAGGGGGGTACCTGGCGCGGATTTCATGTATGTTAGTACGGATTTTTCCGACTAACAGTGCAATGACTATGCTGCTAATTATCGATAACTACGACTCCTTTACCTACAACCTTTACCAATACTTTTGTGAGCTTGGCGCGCAGGTTGTGGTGAAGCGTAATGATGAACTGACGCTGCGTGAGATTGAACAGCTTGCGCCTGAGCGGTTGGTCATTTCACCGGGCCCTTGTACGCCGGACGAGGCGGGCATTTCACTGGCGGCCATTCGTCACTTTGCCGATAAGTTGCCTATTTTGGGCGTGTGTCTTGGCCATCAGGCGATGGGACAGGCGTTCGGCGCGCGCGTGGTGCGGGCACGACAGGTCATGCACGGGAAAACCTCAGCGATTGCGCATAGCGATACGGGGGTTTTCACGGGGTTGGCTCAGCCTTTGACGGTCACCCGTTACCATTCACTCATTATTGATTCCGCCTCGCTACCCGATTGCTTTGAAGTCACGGCCTGGAGCGAGCATGAAGGGAAGCGTGATGAGATTATGGGGATCCGCCATCGCATATTGCCGCTGGAAGGGGTTCAGTTTCACCCAGAGAGCATTCTTAGCCAGCAAGGGCATCAGCTTTTGGATAATTTCCTTAAAATTTAGCTATATAGAAAGTTATTCTCCTCAGTAGCCGATTTAATATTGCCTGTAATTGATTTTTTATGCATATTTATTGACTATATTTTCATTCCGACATGATGGGCAGCAGAGTGAGGCAGCAAATGGCAGCAGAGCAGAAAGCAGTGACACGGGATACTCACGATAAAGTGATTTTGCCAGTTTATGCACCCGCGAAGTTTGTACCCGTGAAAGGTAAAGGGAGCCGCGTCTGGGATCAGGACGGCCGCGAGTATATCGATTTTTCCGGTGGTATTGCGGTTACGGCGCTGGGTCACTGCCATCCTGCATTGGTGAATGCGTTGCAGCAGCAGGGTGAAAAGCTGTGGCACACCAGCAATATTTTCACTAATGAGCCTGCGCTACGCCTCGCCAGCAAATTGATTGATGCTACTTTTGCCGACCGCGTGTTCTTTGTTAACTCCGGTGCTGAGGCTAACGAAGCGGCCTTTAAGCTGGCGCGTCACTATGCGGTTAAACGCCATAGTCCGTATAAAACCAAGATCATCTCCTTCTACAATGCATTCCATGGTCGGACGCTGTTCACCGTCTCGGTCGGCGGACAGCCTAAATATGCCGACGGTTTCGGACCTAAGCCTGCGGATATTGTTCATGTTCCCTTCAACGATCTGGCTGCGGTTAAAGCGGTGATGGACGATCACACCTGTGCAGTCGTGCTGGAGCCGATTCAGGGTGAAGGGGGGATTACGCCTGCTACGCCTGAGTTTTTACAAGGCGTTCGCGATCTGTGCGATCAGCACAAGGCGCTACTGGTGTTTGATGAAGTGCAGAGCGGAATGGGGCGTACTGGCAAACTATTCAGCTACATGCACTACGGCATTACGCCGGATATTCTCACAACGGCTAAAGCCTTGGGCGGTGGTTTCCCAATTAGCGCGATGCTGACGACGGAAGAGATCGCATCGGCCATGACGGTTGGTGTACACGGCACCACCTATGGCGGCAATCCGCTGGCCTGTGCGGTGGCGGAAGCCGCGCTGGATATTATCAACACGCCGGAAGTGCTGTCAGGCGTGGCGGATCGCCACGATCGCTTTGTCAGTGAGCTTGAGAAAATCAATCAGCAGTACGGTGTATTCGAACAGGTTCGCGGTATGGGGTTGCTGTTGGGCGCGGAACTGAAACCGCAATGGCACGGTCGTGCAGGCGAGTTTCTGGCGGCGGCAACGGCTCAGGGGCTTATGGTACTGATGGCTGGGCCGAATGTGATCCGCTTTGTACCGTCTTTGATCATTAATGAAGACGATATTGTGCAAGGGATGGCCAAATTCGCCAAAGCCGTCGCGCAGGTCGTTAACGCAGCAAACTGACTCTGTTCTTAAAAGATCAGCTATAAAAAAACGTAGGGAACGTTTTTCAACGTCGTTTTGCGACGGCCCGTAGGGTGGTGAGCAGGACGCTCGCCATAAAAAAACGTAGGGAACGTTTTTCAACGTCGCTTGCGACGGCCCGCAGGGTGGCGAGCAGGATGTTCGCCATAAAAAAAGCGTGAGGCCGAGGCTTCACGCTTTTTTATTGGTAGGGTACCGCGACAGGGGCTTAGCGAGTGCCGTAAACGACAATCGTTTTACCGTGTGCAGAGATCAGGTTCTGGTCTTCTAACATTTTCAGAATGCGGCCCACGGTTTCACGCGAGCAGCCAACGATTTGCCCAATTTCCTGACGAGTAATTTTTATTTGCATGCCATCTGGATGCGTCATGGCATCAGGTTGTTTGGCCAGGTTGAGTAGGGTTTGGGCAATACGGCCGGTCACATCAAGGAAGGCGAGGTTGCCGACTTTCTCAGAGGTAACCTGAAGTCTGCTTGCCATTTGCGCAGACAGACGCATGAGGATATCCGGGTTAACCTGGATGAGCTGGCGGAATTTTTTATAGGAAATTTCAGCCACTTCACAGGCAGTTTTTGCCCGAACCCAGGCGCTGCGTTCCTGACCTTCTTCAAACAGGCCGAGCTCGCCGATAAAATCGCCCTGATTGAGGTAGGAGAGAATCATTTCCTTGCCTTCTTCATCTTTGATTAGCACTGCGACAGAGCCTTTCACGATGTAGTAAAGCGTTTCTGCTTTTTCACCTTGGTGAATCAGCGTGCTCTTCGATGGATACTTGTGAATATGACAATGGGAAAGGAACCATTCGAGAGTTGGGTCTGTTTGCGGTTTGCCGAGAACCATTCGCTATCATCCTCTGTTGTAATTCACTGCGCAAATTACAGGGGTCAGAGTTCCCTGTACGGCGTGTTTAACTGCTAAAAAAATAAAATTCAGTCTAGGCAGAATGACGTCAGGGAATATACTGAAACCTCTGTACCCTTTATTTTCCGGTTGCTGCCTTGCCGCACCGTAAACATGGCTGGGGTATGTCTGGCCAGGTCATCATCTTCTTCGTTTCTGGGTTTGTCCAGAAAAGGTCTATTCTATTTTCGTTTTAACACAGCTTTAAGGACGTGTCTTGTGTTGTCTCGCTTCAGCATGACAAAGCGCTGATTAACGCTGGTTTTTGTACAGTAACGGTATAAATTTTCAAAAAATTTTTAGTGGAGAGGCATCATGCAGGCACGGGTAAAATGGGTTGAATGCTTAACGTTTTTGGGCGAATCCGCATCAGGGCATCAGATATTGATGGACGGCAATTCCGGTGATAAAGCGCCGAGTCCGATGGAAATGGTGTTGATGTCTGTAGGCGGATGCAGCGCGATTGATGTGGTATCGATTCTGCAAAAAGGCCGCAACGATGTCGCGGATTGCGAAGTGAAATTAACGTCAGAGCGTCGGTCTGACGCGCCGCGTTTATTTACCCACATCAATCTGCATTTTATCGTGACGGGAAAAGGATTGACCGACAAAGTTGTCGAGCGAGCCGTTGCACTGTCGGCGGAAAAATACTGCTCTGTCGCACTGATGCTGGGCAAAGCCGTTGAGGTGACGCACAGCCACGAAATTAGGGTGCTGGCATAACCCCTGTCTCTGGGCACTAATTCTGGTCACTTAAGCCTGTTATTAGGGGAAACACAGGGGGAGGTTCCCGTAGGGAGGCCTCACCCCTGTGGTCGCCCCGTGTATCTCGATGCTTATTCGATGGTTTTCCCTTCAATTAACCGCTGTACCAGCGGCGCCATGATTAATTCCATCGCCAACCCCATTTTCCCGCCGGGAACGACCAGCGTGTTGATGTGGGAGATAAAGGAACCCTGCAACATGGCGAGCAGATAGGGATAATCAATATTATCCAATCCCTGAAAGTGAATCACGACGAAGCTTTCGTCCAGTGAAGGAATCGACTTGGCGGCGAACGGGTTGGAGGTGTCCACGGTAGGCACGCGCTGGAAGTTGATGTGGGTGCGAGAGAACTGTGGCGTGATATAGGTGATGTAGTCTTCCATTGAGCGGACGACGGAATCCATCACTGCTTCACGCGAGTGGCCGCGCTCATTGACGTCACGAATCAGCTTTTGAATCCATTCCAGGTTGACGATCGGTACCACGCCGACGAGTAAATCCACATGCTGTGCCACGTCGTTTTGCTCGGTGACCACGCCGCCGTGCAGTCCTTCATAGAACAGGATATCGGTGGGTTCCGGCATTGGTTCCCACGGCGTGAACGTTCCGGGAACCTGATTATAGGGAATCGCTTCATCGTAGGTGTGAAGGTATTTACGCGTCTGGCCGCGCCCGTGCAGGCCATATTCAATAAACGACTGTTCCAGCAGGCTGAAATCATTCGCTTCCGGGCCGAAATAACTGATGTGGCGTCCTAAATCACGCGCTTTACGAATCGCCATATCCATTTCCGGACGGGTATAGCGGTGAAAGCTATCGCCTTCTAACTGGGCGGCACGCAGATCAAACTGCTGGAAAATCTTACGGAAGGCCAGACTGGTTGTCGTGGTTCCCGCTCCGCTGGAGCCGGTAACCGCAATAATCGGATGCTGATGTGACATAAGGTGCGTGACTCCGTGATCGCGATGCCCGCGTAGACCGAAGGCCTGCGCGCATCCTCAAAAAAGACGTAATTGTCATCATTGTTAGCATGTTTGGCGCGTTCTTTCACGACTTTCGGCGTGCTCAATAAGGGGCATGCCCTCCGGAATTGAGCTGGTTACGCGGCATGATATTGAGAGTTTCATGTAACTCAGACCACACCAACACCACCTCGCCAGATTGGAGTTGGCCGCGGATATCTTCCACTTTCTGTGCCAGCGAACGCTCCTGTTCGCCATAATCGGTGCCTTCCCGCAGGACGAAGGATTCGATGATGTTATCCAGCGTTTCTGGATCGAGCTGTTGCCAGGGAATAATCACGCTATGTTTCCTGATTCAAAGGGTTCCTGAGTAAAAACGGTTCCTGAAGAAAAAGAGTCGCTGACCTGGTCCAAAAATGGGCTAAGCCAGTTGGGAATGCGCTGTTCCAGCCACATTTCCGGTTTCAGCAACGTTCCGCCGACGAAGCCAACATGCCCGCCATGCTCCGTTAGCTGATACTCAATATTAGACGGTAACTGAGACAGATCGGGAATCACCTCTGATGTCATGAAAGGATCGTCCTTCGCATGGATGATGAGCAGCGGTTTACGTATCTGAGGCAATAGTGGCAGAGCGCTACAGCGTCGATAGTAGTCGGCCGCATCGCGGAAGCCGTGGATACGTGAGGTAATGACGTCATCAAACTCCCGCAGTTGGCGGATTCGCTTCAACTGCGGTAGCTGAATTGGCAATGTATCTGGATACGCCGCCAGCTTGCGGCCGGCGTTTTGTTTCAACAGGCGCAGCAGGTAATGCTGATAGACGCGGGAGAAACCTTGTTCCATCCGACGGCTACAGGGCTCGAGCATCAGTGGCGCGGAAACAATGATGGCCGCGGACAGGGAACAGGCTTCACCTTGCTGCGCGAGCAGGTAGGCCAGCATGTTACCGCCGAGAGATACGCCGATGGCGGCGGTAGGCACATCGCCCAGCGTCTCCTGCATCCAGCGCAAGAAATAGCTGGCATCGCTGGTTTCGCCGGAGTGATAAATACGCTTCATCCGGTTGGGTTTACCGCTGCATCCGCGGAAATGCATGATGACGGCCAGCCAGCCGCGCTGCTGACAGGCATGCAGCAGGCCGTGAGCGTAGGGGCTATGAAAGCTGCCTTCTAGCCCGTGGAACAGCACCACGCGCGGTTTGTGCCGCGCCTGTTCAGGGGCTTCGCTCCAGGCCAGATCGACGAAATCGCCGTCCGGTAATTCCAGTGACTGCCAGACTGGCGAGAATTGCGCATGACGGCGGATCAGACGCGGTAATAGCGTTTGCAGATGTGGGTTATGAGCGCCGCTTAGCGGACGAAAATGGTCATACATAAAGGATATAGAAATCTTGTTGTCGGCTCTTGTACGATCAATATCACACTGTTAGCTTCAATGCTGCCAGTTGGTACGACATTTGGGTCAGGAGCGCCCACAAATAATGGAACTGAGTTTATTTCTTTCGATGTTGGGGTTTTTGTGGGTAGCGGCCATCACACCAGGGCCGAATAATATGCTGTTGACCACCTCGGGCGCGAATTTTGGCTTTATGCGTTCACTGTGGCTGATGATCGGCATCATGCTGGGCATGCAGAGCATTTTGCTGCTGGTGGCATTCGGTGTCGGTGGTTTGATTCTGATTTACCCTTCGCTGCACTTTATTCTGAAAGTTCTCGGTAGCGCCTATCTGCTCTGGCTGGCGTGGAAAATCGCCACGGCGGCTTACGAACGACTGGAAGCGTCCGTTGCGCCGCCCCAGCCGATCCGGCTCTATCAAGGGTGGTTGCTGCAATTTCTGAACCCGAAAGCGTGGCTCATGGCGCTGGGCGCGGTTGCCAGCTTTAGTCTGGCGGGGGAAGGCTATAACCAGTCCGTGATCGCGATAAGCATCGGGATTGTGCTCGTCAATCTGGTGTCCGGCGTCATCTGGCTCGGATTTGGCACGATGATTGGACGACTGCTGCGCAGTAAGAAAGCGTGGATTATCTTTAATGTGTCAATGGGGCTGCTGACCGCCGCCTGCGTGCTGTTGATTTGGCATTAAGGCTTCGTTGATAACGTCGCGAGCGGTTTTTCGCTCGCGACTCTTTTTCAGGCAACTAATATCAAAGCGAATCGCTCTGCATCATCTGCTCTAGCTGTTCCTGCGCATCCAGCCAGGATAGCTCCGTTTCTTCCAGCTCGATTTTGACTTTGGTTTGCTGTTGCAGGCAGTCGGTGAGTTCGGCCTTGCGGCTGATGTCGTAGATGGCACTGTCCGCCAGCCGAGCTTCCAGCGCTGCCAGCGTTTCTCCCAGCTTTTCCATTTGCTGTTCAAGCTTGGTTATCTGTTTGCGCAGCGGCTGCGTTTGCGTTCTCAACTCGGCTTCGCGGCGTTTCTGATCTTTTCTGCCTTGCGCGCTGTTGGCCGTATTTTCTTTTGGCGCTTCATCGGCTGCATTTTCCTGACGTTGCAGGCCGACCAGCCACTGCTGGTAATCTTCCAAATCGCCGTCAAATGGTTCTACTTTTTGGTCGTGTACCAGATAGAGATCGTCCGTAGTAGAACGGATCAGGTGTCGATCGTGCGAGACGACAACCAGCGCGCCTTCAAAATCGATTAACGCTTCGGTCAACGCCTGACGCATATCCAGATCGAGGTGGTTGGTCGGTTCGTCGAGCAGCAGGAGGTTCGGGCGCTGCCAGACGATCAGTGCCAGCACCAGACGGGCTTTCTCGCCACCGGAGAAGCGCTCGGTGATCTCGGTGACTTTGTCGCCCTGAAAACCGAAGCCGCCGAGGTAGTCGCGCAGCTGCTGTTCCGTTTCCCGCTCTGCCAGACGCACCAGGTGCTGCAAGGGTGATTCGTCCGCACGTAGAAACTCTAACTGGTGCTGGGCGAAATAACCGAGCTTCACACCTTTTGCCAGCCCAATTTCCCCTTTCAGCGGGGCGAGCGTGCCAGCAAGCAGTTTGATCAGCGTAGATTTACCCGCACCGTTATGGCCGAGCAGCCCGATGCGGGAACCCGGCACTAAATTGAGTTTAATGGATTCCAGAATCGGCTTGTCGTTGTAGCCTGCGCTGACCTTTTCCATCTTCATCAGTGGATTGGGCAACGACTCCGGGGCGCGAAAACTGAAGCGGAAAGGGTTATCGACATGCGCTGGCGCAATCATCTCCATGCGTTCCAGCATTTTTATCCGGCTTTGTGCCTGCTTGGCTTTGGTCGCTTGTGCGCGAAAGCGGTCGATGTAGTGTTGCAGATGCGCGACGCGCTCCTGCTGATGTTCATAGAGCGATTGCTGCTGTGCAAGACGGGTGGCGCGCTGGCGTTCAAACGAGGAGTAGTTACCCGTGTACTCATTGAGCGACTGCTGCTCAATGTGCAGAATCTTGGTCACCACCGGATCGAGGAAATCACGGTCGTGCGAGATCAGGACCAGCGTGCCGGCATAGTTTTTCAGCCATTTTTCCAGCCAGATGACCGCATCCAGATCGAGGTGGTTGGTCGGTTCATCCAGTAACAGCAGGTCTGAACGACAGATCAGCGCCTGTGCCAGATTCAAACGCATCCGCCAGCCGCCGGAAAAAGCACTGACGGGCTGTTGCAACTGTGACTGAGAAAATCCTAGCCCGTTTAGCAGGCTTGATGCTCTGGCCTGAATCGTCCAGGCCTGAATGGCATCCAGCTTGCCGTGCAGCGTGGCAATGGCGTTGCCATCGTTTTCTTCGTTGGCGGTCTGCAACGCGGCTTCCAACTGGCGAAACTCACGGTCGCCGTCAATCACGTAGTCCAGCGCGGGTTTATCCAACGCAGGCGTTTCCTGATTGACCCAGGCCAGTGACCAGTTTTGCGGGAAGGTCGCACTGCCACCGTCGGCGCTGATTTCGCCTTTCAGTAATGACAGCAGTGTAGATTTACCACAGCCGTTTTTGCCAACCAGGCCGACTTTCTGGCCGGGATTAACCGTTGCTGTCGCGTTGTCGATCAGAACGCGCACACCACGTCGAATTTGCAGCGAAGAGAAAACAATCATAAAGCGCCGTATGTTCAGAGTATGTTAAATTATGGACATATCAGGACACGCGGTGCCCTGTTTTTAGTCGTTGCGCTGCATGGTAACGGAAAACGATTATTATGACGACGCTTTGGAGGGGAATGATGTCGCAGCCACCGAAGATTTTGCTGCTGTATGCCCATCCGGAACCACAGGACTCGGTAGCGAACCGGCTCTTATTGCAACCGGCTCAGCAGTTGGCGAATGTAACTGTGCACGATCTTTACGCACACTATCCTGACTTTTTTATCGATATTCATCATGAGCAACAGCTGCTGCGTGAGCATCAGGTCATTGTTTTCCAACATCCGTTTTATACCTATAGTTGCCCGGCTTTGCTGAAAGAGTGGCTCGATAGGGTGTTATCCCGTGGTTTTGCCAATGGGATCGGCGGGAATGCGCTGGCGGGGAAATACTGGCGTTCGGTGATTACAACGGGTGAGCCGGAAGATGCCTACCACGTTGACGGGAGCAATCGCTACCCGATGGACGATTTGCTACGTCCGTTTGAGCTGACGGCAGCAATGTGCCGTATGCATTGGATGCACCCCATGATTATTTACTGGGCGCGTCGGTTACAGCCCGATGTGTTGTTGAATCAAGCCAAAGCTTACGGTGAATGGCTATCCTCCCCTTTACCTGAAGAGGAACGCTAATATGGAGAGTTCTGCGCTACTGACCGCCGGAGTCTTGTTTTTGTTTGTGGCGGTAGTAGCTGTACCGATTGCTGCCCGATTAGGAATTGGTGCCGTACTGGGCTATTTGATCGCTGGGATCGCCATTGGCCCGTGGGGGCTTGGCTTTATCCGTGATGTGGAAGCCATCCTGCATTTCTCTGAGCTGGGCGTCGTTTTCCTGATGTTCATCATTGGCTTGGAACTGAATCCGTCCAAACTCTGGACGCTGCGCCGCTCGATCTTTGGCGTTGGGGCGGCTCAGGTTGGACTGAGTGCGCTGATTTTAGGCGGAGCCCTGTATCTGACGGATTTCTCGTGGCAGTCCGCGCTGATTGGCGGCGTGGGGTTGGCGATGTCGTCAACGGCCATGGCGCTGCAGCTGATGCGCGAAAAGGGCATGAACCGCAATGAGTCGGGACAGTTGGGCTTCTCTGTTCTGCTGTTTCAGGATTTGGCCGTTATCCCTGCGCTGGCGCTGATCCCGATTCTGGCTGGTGTGCAGGGGGATTTCGGCGATTGGGAACGGATTGGGCTGAAGGTTGCCGCGTTTCTCGGCATGCTAATCGGCGGTCGCTATCTGGTGCGTCCGTTGTTCCGTTTTATTGCGGCATCCGGCGTGCGCGAGGTGTTCACCGCCGCCGCGCTGTTGCTGGTGCTCGGCTCTGCGCTGTTTATGGAAGCATTAGGGCTTTCCATGGCGTTAGGCACCTTTATCGCCGGTATTCTGCTGGCGGAAAGCGAATATCGGCATGAATTGGAAATTGCCATTGAGCCGTTCAAAGGCCTGCTGCTTGGGCTGTTCTTTATCTCTGTAGGCATGGCGCTGAATCTTGGGATCCTCTACACCCACATCGTGAAGATTATGGTTGCGGTGCTGGTGCTGGTGGCAGTGAAAGCGGCCGTACTGTATTTCCTTGCGCGAATTAATCGTATGCGCCGCTCCGAGCGCTTGCAGTTTGCCGGGGTGCTGAGTCAGGGCGGTGAGTTCGCTTTCGTTCTGTTTTCCGCTGCGGCGTCATTCAACGTATTGAAAGGCGAGCAACTGCCGCTGTTGCTGGTGACGGTGACGCTATCCATGATGACGACGCCGTTGCTGATGCAGTTGATCGACCGCATTCTGGTACGTCGTTACAACGTGCAGGATGTGCCGGATGAGAAACCGTATGTCGAGGATGACGAGCCGCAGGTGATCGTGGTGGGCTTCGGGCGTTTCGGACAGGTGATTGGTCGCTTATTAATGGCGAACAAAATGCGGATTACGGTTCTGGAGCGTGATATCAGCGCCGTGAGCCTGATGCGCAGCTATGGTTATAAGGTTTATTATGGTGATGCTACTGAACTGGAACTGCTGCGCTCGGCGGGCGCGGATAAGGCTCGCTCCATTGTGATCACCTGTAATGCGCCAGAAGATACGATGGAGATTGTGCATCTCTGTCAGCAACACTTTCCAAATCTGGAGATTCTGGCACGGGCACGTGGGCGTGTTGAAGCTCATGAGCTGTTACAAACAGGCGTAAGACATTTCTCGCGTGAAACCTTTTCCAGTGCGCTGGAGCTAGGGCGGAAAACGCTGGTGACGGTGGGCATGCACCCCCATCAGGCGATGCGTGCACAACAGCATTTCCGCCGTCTGGATATGCGCATGCTGCGTGAACTGATGCCGCAGTTGACGGGGGATGTCGCGCAAATCTCTCGTGTGAAAGAGGCTCGCCGTGAGCTGGAGGATATTTTCCAGCGAGAAATGCTGCGCGAGCGACGTCGGCCGAGTGTATGGGATGAGGACGACGAGTAAGAACCAATAACGCCTATTGGAGTTCTTTACAGATGCTGGAACGGCGAAGAATGGGAGTTATCATGCGTAAACGCTTTATTGCAGGGGCTGTGTGCCCGACGTGTCAGGCTCAGGATACGCTTGCCGTTGGACGAGAAGATGACGTTGAGGTTGTGGTGTGCGTGAAGTGCGGATATCGCCAGAGCCAGACAGAGGAACCTGCGACGGCATCTGCCCCGCAGTCTAACGAGATTATCGGGATCTTCCGGCCAGAATGAGGGATGAGTGTCGTGGTGGCATTGTCACCAACCGTAGACGTTTTTTGATTCCAGACGGTACATAGGGACATTTTTCAGCTACAATTTGCGCCAGTTTGATTTCCAACGGTAGGAGATATCATGAAAGTAGCAAAAGATCTGGTGGTCAGCCTGGCCTATCAGGTACGTACAGAAGACGGTGTGTTGGTTGATGAGTCTCCGGTGAGCGCGCCGTTGGACTATCTGCATGGTCACGGTTCCCTGATTTCTGGCCTGGAAAAAGCGTTGGAAGGCCGTGAGGCTGGCGCGAAGTTTGATGTGAACATCGGTTCCAGCGACGCTTACGGCAACTATGATGAGAATCTGGTTCAGCGCGTACCGAAAGATGTCTTTATGGGCGTTGACGAGCTGCAGGTTGGCATGCGTTTCCTGGCTGAGACCGATCAGGGTCCAGTACCAGTTGAAATCACCGAAGTTGAAGACGACCACGTTGTTGTCGACGGCAACCACATGCTGGCAGGCCAAAACCTGAGCTTCAACGTTGAAGTTGTTGCTATCCGCGAAGCGACGGAAGAAGAGCTGGCGCACGGTCACGTTCACGGCGAACACGACCATGAACACGGCGACGGCTGCTGTGGCGGTCACGGCCATGATCATGACCACGATCACGGTCACCAGCACGGTAAAGGCGGCTGCGGCGGCAACGGTGGATGCGGCTGCCACTAATTAGTCGTAGCGCATAAAAGAAACCTCAGGTTGATGAAGATCACCTGAGGTTTTTTTATTTGTGTTTATATCTGGACGGTGGTGAGCGCCGATATAACGGGCGCGAATCTCAGTAATGCGGCGGCGGCGTTTCTTCCGACTGAGGGGCAACGAGCGAGGTTTGCTGGCTGCGCAGCCGGTCGGTGAGTAGACGGACATGTTCACGCAGGCGGCTAATTTCCCGCTCGTGTTGAATAACCGTTTGGTTAAGTTCTTCTATGGTTAATTCCTGAAAAGCCTGTCGGCTTTCCAACTGTTCGAGCCGTTCTTCAAGTGCTGATGGTGACATCGGTATTCCCCTTACTTCTTGTTACCCGCGAGTTTGTCAGAAAGCGGAAACTTCTGGTAGTAAAAACGGTCGCAGTAGGGCGCAATGCACTATCCGGATCGGGGCATATCGTTGCCAGAAGGCCTTAGGACGACACAAATGATGTCAGAAAAGCTTCCTGACGTTTTTTATCAAAGGATTGTCGCGTGCGTCGTTGTGTTGTCTTCGTCCGCACAGTTATAGTAGGCGCGAATTTATTTTAATGATGGCTGGAGCGCGTCGCTCCAGATGCTGGAGAAATGGATGAAATCACTGTTTAAAGTAACGCTGTTAGCAACAACGATGGCTCTGGCTCTGAACGCAGGCCAGGCTCTGGCGGCAGACAAAGCGCAGGCATCTGACACCACTGCGGCAGCCAAATTCAAGAACGATGAGCAGGCAGCAGCTTATGCGTTAGGTGCATCTTTAGGGCGTTACATGGATAACTCTCTGAAAGAGCAAGAAAAATTAGGTATCAAACTGGATAAAGATCAGCTGATTGCTGGCGTTCAGGATGCCTTTGCTGATAAGAGCAAGCTGACTGACGAAGAAATCGAGAAAACGCTGCAAGGCTTTGAAGGTAAAGTGAAAGCCGCTGCTGAAGCCAAGATGAAGCAAGATGCGAAAGATAACGCGGATAAAGGCGCTAAGTATCTTGAGTCCTTCGCCAAAGAAAAAGGCGTGAAGAAAACTGAATCTGGCCTTCTGTATCAGGTTGAGAAAGAAGGTAGCGGTAACGCACCGAAAGACAGCGATACTGTAGTCGTTAACTACAAAGGTACGCTGGTTGACGGTAGCGAGTTCGACAACTCCTACAAACGCGGTGAGCCACTTTCTTTCCGTCTGGACGGCGTGATCCCAGGCTGGACTGAAGGTCTGAAGCACGTTAAGAAAGGCGGCAAAATCAAGCTTGCTATCCCACCGGCTCTGGCCTATGGCGAGAACGGCGTGCCTGGCATTCCGGCTAACTCCACGCTGGTGTTTGACGTTGAACTGCTGGACATTAAATCTGAAGCTGATCTGAAAGCAGCAGATGATGCGAAAGCTGAAAAACCAGCAGCCGAAGCGAAAGCGGCTAAATAAGCATCGCGATAATGGCGCTATAACCGCAGGCTGCGACCTGCGGTTTTTTTTGTTTCACCATCACTTCCCTGCGATTGAATCCCTTTCCCGTTAACCGTGACGGCACCTATCTGTCATCTACCACCAATCTCTATCACCCATCATCAGCACAGCGCGCGTAGCACCTTCGCCAACGTCTTGACTGCCGTTTCCAGTTCATGCGGTGCGTGGGCAGCAAATCCCATGAGGAAACCAGCTTGATGTTGGCCCGAGGCATACAGTGCTGTCAGCCCGAGCAGATCGATACCGGCCCGACGCGCGGATTCCACCGCGTCGTGTTCAGAGATGTCACGGATGAAGATACAGGGCATCTGCATGCCTCCGGCCGGCACTCGTGGCTCCACGAAGTCAGCCAGGTGGTGACGTACCAGCCGTGCCAGCACATCGCGGCGTTCCGCATAAACGGCGCGCATCGTGCGGACATAGGCACCGAAGTGGCCTCCTTCGATAAAACGCGCCAGCGTGAGCTGTGGAATAGGCGCGCTGTGCCCATCCATCAGCGTGCGGGCCACAGTCATCGGGGCAACCAACTGCGGTGGCAGTACCATGTAGCCGATGCGCAGGCCGGGAAACAGCGATTTGGTGAAGGTGCCGATATAGATGGTTCGATCGTGCGCGTCGAGCCCCTGCACGCAGGCGGTAGGTTTGCCCGCGTAGTGGAACTCGCTGTCGTAGTCGTCTTCAATTATCCAACTCTGATGCTGCCAGGCCCATTCAATCACGGCCAGCCGCCGATCCAGTGCCAGCGTCGCGCCAGTGGGGAACTGGTGTGAGGGCGTCAGAAACACGGCTTTCGCGGGCGTATTGTGCGCATGACTTGCCTCAAGCAGGTGCTCGACCTGCAAACCATCGGCATCCAATGGGATCGGCACACAGGCAAGTCCGGCGGCTTCGAATGCCTTGCGTGCGCCATGGTACACGGGATCTTCAAGGAAGATCGGATCGCCAGCATCCAGCAATACCGTCGCACACAGGGTGAGTGCTTGCTGGGAACTGGTCAGCACCAGTACGCGATCGGGCGTGGCACGAGCTCCCCGTTCAAGATTGACATAATCTGCGATGGCGCGTCTCAGCGCTTCCACGCCCTGCGGTGGGCTGTGTAGCAGCGCCCGCGTGCCATATTCCTTTAGCACCTGTCGTTCTAGCCGTTCCCATGTTTGGAGGGGAAAGCTGCGGGTTTCTGGTACGCCGGGCGCGAACGCGCGCGGGATGATGAAGTCGCGAACGCCACCATTCTGGAACATAGCACTGCCGCGTTGACTGAGGCGCAGTGCTGCTTTGCTCTCTCCCGTTTTTCGGGCTTTGCCACGTCCCGGCAGACGCTTTGCCCGCTCCGACACGAAACTGCCGCTGCCGACGCGGCGTTCGATAAATCCTTCTGCATGCAGCTGGCTGTAAGCCGATTCGACCGTATCACGCGATACTCCCAGCGATGTAGCCAGTGCGCGTGAGGCGGGTAAGGGCTTACCCACATCAAGAATGCCATCGAGGATTAACTGGCGAATCGCTCGCTGGATGCGGGCGTGTAAGGGTAGGGCACCTTGTGCGGGGTCGCCAATCCAGGCCTTGACCGATTCAAGCTGGGCGTGTTTGAACAATTGGTCTGCCTCTTATCAGGAAAATGGTGGGGGACATCCAGCTATTTTAAATCTATAAATACGTTTCACAATCCATTCATCTTCTTCGTCAGGAGTGACGCTGATGTCGACATCCTCCGATACACAAACTCGCCACGACAGGCACGGCTGCTATCCCGATGCTGTCACGGTTGACGATTTCCAACTCAATCTGGCGGCAGTTCAGGCTCGCATCACAGCCGCTTGTCAGCGCGTTGGGCGCGATCCTGCAACAGTGCGGCTGCTGCCCGTCAGCAAGACCAAGCCCGAAAGTCGCCTGCGTATGGCTCATGCGGCTGGTTGTCGGATATTGGGTGAAAATAAGGTGCAGGAGGCATTCCGTAAATGGGAAGCCATGCAGGATTTAACCGATTTACAGTGGTCCGTCATTGGTCACCTGCAAACCAACAAGGCTAAGCTGGTGGCACGCTTCGCTACCGAGTTTCAAGCGTTGGACAGTCTGCGGCTGGCTGAAGCGCTGGATCGTCGCTTGCAGATTGAAGGGCGCTCGCTGGATGTATTTGTGCAGGTGAACACCTCCGGTGAAGCCAGCAAATACGGCTTGTCACCTGAGGATGTCCCCGCGTTCATTCAGGCGCTTCCCGCATTTTCTGCGCTACGCGTGCGTGGGTTCATGACGCTGGCGCTGTTCTCCAGCGAGGCCGAACGTGTGCGCCAGTGTTTTATACGGCTGCGCCAGTTACGCGATCGGTTGCAGCAAAACCTTCCGGTTGGCATTGAGTTGGATGAATTATCCATGGGGATGTCCGGCGATTTTGAAATAGCCATTGAGGAAGGTGCTACCGTGGTACGCGTCGGTCAGGCAATCTTTGGCGCTCGCCCTCTGCCAGATAGCTATTACTGGCCTGATAGCGCCATTACAGAATGACCGTCTTAAAAATCATAGGACGATTCCTATGTATGACGCTTCTCTACTCTTACTGACTTCGACCCGTTGCTCTTCAGGCCTCATCCAGGGATTTTTCAGGGGCGGTGAGCACCACGCGAGCAAGTGCACCGGAACGTTGCGGCCGGTTGCAGAGGAAAAATTTTCCATCGTGCAACTGAGCAATGCGCGTCACGATACTTAGCCCGAGGCCGATACCGCCATAGCGGCTATCCATGCGAACGAACGCCTTACTCAATTCACCGACTTTGCTTTCGTCGATCCCCGGTCCCTCATCCTCAACCTGTAGTTCAATATGTTGCGGCGTGCTCAGACTCACGGCGATCTGGCTGGCTTCCGGGCTATAGCGATAGGCGTTTTCTACTAGATTGCGTAGCAGTAGCTGGAGCAACGTTGCATCGCCGCGCAGAGTGATATCTTCTGGTGGCAATATCCATTTCAGCGTCTGCTGGCGTTTTTGTAGCATCTCGGCCAGTTCATCCTGCATAGGAAAAATGACGTCTTTCAGGAACGCGACATTTTGGTGATGACCCGCTGAAAACTCTTGCCCGACACGCGCAAGCAGCAAAAGCTGCTCCACCGTTTTCACCATTTTATCAATGCGTTTGATGAGCGAACTACAGTCAATCTGATGTTGCTGCTGGTGCAGTTCGAGGTGCAGCCGAATACCGGATAGCGGGGTTCGTAATTCATGAGCAACATCCGCAGTAAATTGCCTGTCGCGTTTCAACGTTTCGTCCAGACGTTGAAAAAGCTGGTTGATGGTATGGGTGACAGCCGCGATTTCTTTAATGTCACTCTGCTGTGGCAGCGGCTCCAGGTTTTCCGCTGTGCGATCCTGCAATTCTTCCTGTAGGCGGGAAAGCGGACGGGTGATCCAACTGACCGCCTGAAAGCACATGAGCAATGTCAGGATGACCATCACCAGACTTGGGATACTGAGCGAGGCGATCGCCTCATTGATCTCTTGATCGATCTGCATGTTCTGAGCGCTGGCGCTCAGGGATTTATCAACCAGCAGGCCGATCTGCTCTTCGCTTTCGTGCCAAAGCCAGAATACGCTGATCATCTGACAGACGAGCAGGATGCCGCCCAGTGCCAGCACCAAACGACGACGCATGCTGGTAACGGTGTCGGCATCGCTCTTCATGGCTGTTCACCTTTAGTTAGCAGATAGCCAAAACCTCGCAGGGTCCGGATGCGGTCTTTCCCTATCTTGTGACGCAGATTATGGATATGCACTTCCAGCGAATTGGAGGACGGGTCGTCGTTCCAGGCGTAGATATCCTGATGCAGAACCTCGCGATGTACCTGAGAACCGGCTTTCAACACCAGACGGGACAGGATCGCAAACTCTTTTGGCGTCAGCACCACTGGCTTGCCGTCCAGTAACACCTGTTGATTGTTTAAGTCCAACGTAATGTTGTCGACCTGTATTGTGCTGTTGCTTGAACCCTGATGGCGGCGAATCAGCGCGCGTACGCGCGCCTGTAATTCCGTTAGGGCGAAAGGTTTGGCAAGGTAATCGTCTGCGCCGACATCCAGCCCGCTGACGCGATCGTTTACCTTATCCCGCGCCGTTAAGATGAGTACGGGATGCTGGTAATGATTCTTACGCCAGCGCGAGAGCAGGGTGAGTCCGTCTTCATCCGGTAAGCCAAGATCGAGAATAACCAGACTGTAATGCGCACTGCTGATGAGCGCATCCGCTTCTTTGGCCGAGCCTGCGCAATCGCAGGCATAGCCTTCATGACTCAACGCCAATAATAATCCTTCCTGCAACAGCTTATCGTCTTCAACAATCAATAATTTCACGTTGCCTTGTCCCTGCACGGATGAAGGATATCGAGCTGAGGCTGATATTCTTTCGTGGCGATAGTAAACATCCCCAGTATGGTATGGAAAAGATTATCTTGCGAGTAATCCAGCTGTTTTGCGTTCTGGCGCAGACAGGTGTCCTGAATGCCCTGTTGCTGCAGGTAACCCGTTGATAACCACATCAACATCGGTACGTGCGTTTGCTGCTTCGGCGCAATTGAGTAAGGCATGCTGTGCAGGTAGATGCCGTTTTCCCCTAACGATTCGCCGTGGTCGGACAGGTAAACCAGCGACGTATTAAATTTATCCTGATGCTGTTTCAGTAAATTGATCGCTTTATCCAGAACAAAATCGACATACAGGATCGTATTGTCATACGTATTGGTCAGCGCTTCCTGCGTACAGGTTTGAATCTGATTGGTATCGCACGTTGGCGTAAATTTCTTAAAGGCGTCAGGGTAGCGCTGGTAATAGCTCGGGCCGTGGCTGCCTATCGTATGTAATACGATAATTCCGTCGTTATCGAGCTTGTTAATATAGTCTTCGACGCCGTGGAATAACGCTTCATCGTGGCATTCGCCGTTGGTGCATAATCCCGGCAGCTTTAATGATGTCACATCAACCGTTGGCACTCGTGTACAGGCATCTTTGCAGCCGCCGTCATTTTCTTGCCAAAGTACGTTAACCTTTGCCCGCTGTAATATATCCAGCAGCCCTTCCTGATGGCTGGCTACATCGCCGTTAAAACTCTGGCGCGGCATGTTGGAGAACATGCAGGGAACAGAGACGCCCGTTGAGGTACCGCACGATGAGGTGTTTTCAAAATAAACCACATTGTCTTTTGCCAGCAGCGGATTCGTTTCTTTCCCGTAGCCGCCCAGCGAAAAGTTTTGCGCCCGGGATGTCTCGCCAACCACCAGAATAACCAGATTCTTTTTTGCCGTCGGGGATGGTGGGGCCGCTTTGTGGGCATCCAGACCAATTTGCTCTAGAGGCAAATTAGCCAGCACACTATGTTTATGGTAGGACAAACTGGCCGCCACAATATTGCTGGGCGTAATCGCTTTTACCAACTCTTTGTTATTACGCATGAACGAGGCGTAATCTTTATAAAAGAATGCCGCGACGGATAAAATGGCGAATAACGAAATAATGACGCTAAGAAAGCGCATGCCAATATAGAGCGCTGTCGGCTTGGCGGGCTTTATTTTTATCCAGACGGCGAGCGCCGCAGGAATGACGCCAATAAAGAATACCCAGGCGACAAGCTGTGGCGTCAGCAGTGAAAAGGATTCGCCAGCTGTTGTCTCCAGGATATTCTGGATCATAGTGCGGTCAATGATAATGCCGTAGTTCAGCATAAAGTATTGCGCTGCGGCACCGGTCAGCAGGAAAAGAACAATGACGCCCTTACGCAGATAAGGTACTGCCAGAAGCGTGAAAATGATATTCAGCACCGCGAAAATCACAACGGGCATGCTGAGAAAGAAAGGGATATTAATCCAGTCTGCCATGTCCAGCAGTTGCAGCGTCTGGCGATAGTAGGCAATGTTCTGGACCAGAGTAATAAAGGCAGAAAATATCAGCACGAACGTGATGCTGCTCAGGTGTGGTCTGCCCATCGGTATTCGTTTTTTCATACACGTCTCTCGTGATTTCCATGATGGAGAGGAAAGAAGACGCTGACTCTAGCGGGATTAAATTAATGCAACCTTAAGAGGTAGCCCGTGAAATTCAGGGACGCGAGTGTGGACATTTGCTAGACTGTGTCCCTTGTCAATACAAAATAAATAGACCCGTCATACTTCAAGCTGCTTGTGCGTTGGCCGCCCTTACTCACCCCAGTCACTTACCTGAGTAAGCTCCTGGGGATTTGCGCGGTTGCTGCGTTACAAGGCCATAAATGGGCCTTGCCCTAAAGGGTCAACGCAGAGCGTTGTTCAAAACGCTAACGTTTTGTCACGCAGCTCGAATTATTGGGGGGATAATGACGTTGAGGGTGGTGTCTGCCATGTCTAATTCGCTTGTATCTGGCGAATCTTATGAGCTTGATTTGCTGGATGAACGTCCTTTCAGTCAAACGGACTATGAGATCCTGAAATCGTATGAAGCGGTGGTTGATGGCTTGGCCATGTTGATTGGCGAGCATTGTGAGATTGTGTTGCACTCGCTTGAGGATCTTAAATGTTCTGCCGTGCGTATTGCCAATGGAGAACATACTGGTAGGAAGATTGGCTCGCCGATTACGGATCTTGCATTGCGCATGCTGCATGACATGGCAGGTGAAGATAGCAGCGTGTCGAAAGCCTATTTTACCCGCGCAAAAAGCGGCGTGTTGATGAAATCAGTGACGATTGCCATTCGCAATCGCGAGCAGCGTGTGATTGGGCTGCTGTGTATCAACATGAATTTGGATGTGCCTTTCTCCCAGATTGTGCAGACCTTTATTCCACCTGAAACGCACGATGCCGCCTCTTCCGTTAACTTTGCGTCATCCGTTGATGATCTTGTGGCACAAACGCTGGAATTTTCGATTGAGGAAGTCAATGCGGATCGCAACGTCTCCAATAATGCGAAAAATCGCCAAATCGTACTGAGCCTGTATGAGAAAGGCATCTTTGATATTAAAGACGCCATCAACCAGGTCGCCGAACGCCTCAATATCTCCAAACACACGGTCTACCTTTATATTCGTCAATTCAAAAGCGGCGACTTCAGCGGGCACGAACGTTAATGTTGAGTTACTGTTTGCTGGTGACAGGCCCGGCTTATGGCACACAGCAGGCAAGCAGCGCGTTGCAGTTTGCACAGGCGCTGTTGGCTGAAGGGCACAGACTGAAAAGTGTGTTCTTCTATCGCGAGGGCGTGTTGAATGCCAACCAGCTAACGTCACCCGCTAATGATGAGTTTGATCTTGTCCGCGCCTGGCAGCAGTTGGGTAAAACGCATCAGGTGGCGCTGAATGTCTGTGTCGCCGCGGCATTACGCAGAGGTGTGACCGACGCGCAGCAAGCGACTCAGCTCAACCTTGCGGGCGCGAACCTGCAACCCGGCTTTGTTCTGAGCGGGCTGGGGGAGTTGGCGCAATCGGTGCTGACCTGCGATCGGGTTATTCAGTTTTAAGGTAGCGTTATGAAGCGAGTCGCATTTGTTTTTACGCATTCTCCACATGGGAGTGCTTCCGGGCGAGAAGGGCTAGATGCGCTATTGGCGATGTCAGCACTGACGGAAGAGATTGGCGTATTTTTTGTTGGTGATGGCGTACTGCAACTGCTGCCGCATCAACAGCCGGAAAAGATTTTGATGCGTAATTACATCGCAACGTTTGGCGTGCTGCCGTTGTACGATATCGACGCGTGTTATCTGTGTGAGACTTCTGCGCGCCAGCGTGGGTTGAGTATCGATACGGACTGGGTTTTGGATGTAGAGCTATTAGCGCCGCAAGCATGGCGCAGTAAGTTGGGCGATTATCATTCCATCCTTTCATTCTAGCGACGGATTTCCTCTTTTATGCTGCATACGCTCTCACGTTCTCCTTATCACGTTGACCTGGATGCACTCTTGCACAGTTTGGATCAGGGTGATGCGTTGGTCTTATTGCAAGACGGTGTTATCGCTGCGCTGGCGGGTGGAGATATTATTCAGCGTCTTCTTGATTCAGCGGTTCTTCTCTACGCGCTCCAGCCTGATACAGCGGCAAGAGGAATGACTGAACAAATTTCAAACAATGTGACACTCATTGACTATAATCAGTTTGTTCAACTGACAGTGGAGCACCCGCAGCAACTCGCGTGGTAACGCCGAATTTTTGTATATTTCTTGACTCCTTCCACTGCCAGCCCTAAAATTCTGCGTCCTCATACTTTGCCTTGCGCAAACATGAGGCGATTTATTACGTGTTTACGAAGCAAAACCCAGGAGCTTTTTGAATGGCAACGATTAACCAGCTGGTACGCAAACCACGCTCCCTGAAGGCTGCTAAAAGCAACGTTCCGGCGCTGGAAGCATGCCCGCAGAAACGTGGTGTATGTACTCGTGTATATACTACTACCCCTAAAAAACCGAACTCCGCACTGCGTAAAGTATGTCGTGTTCGTTTAACCAACGGTTTTGAAGTTACCTCCTATATCGGTGGTGAAGGTCATAACCTGCAGGAGCACTCCGTGATCCTGATCCGTGGCGGTCGTGTTAAAGACCTGCCAGGTGTGCGTTACCACACCGTTCGTGGCGCGCTGGACTGCTCAGGTGTTAAAGACCGTAAGCAATCCCGTTCCAAATACGGCGTGAAGAAGCCAAAGGCTTAATGGTTCTCCGTTAAGTAAGGCCAAACGTTTTAACTTAAATGTCAAACTAAACTCGTAGAGTTTTGGACAATCCTGAATTAACAACGGAGTATTTCCATGCCACGTCGTCGCGTCATTGGTCAACGTAAAATTCTGCCGGATCCTAAGTTCGGATCAGAACTGCTGGCCAAATTTGTAAACATCCTGATGGTAGATGGTAAAAAATCTACTGCTGAAGCAATCGTCTATACCGCGCTGGAGACCCTGGCTCAGCGTTCTGGTAAAGATCATCTGGAAGCTTTTGAAGTAGCTCTGGACAACGTTCGCCCGACTGTCGAAGTTAAGTCGCGCCGCGTTGGTGGTTCTACTTATCAGGTACCAGTAGAAGTCCGTCCGGTTCGTCGTAATGCGTTGGCAATGCGTTGGATCGTAGAAGCTGCTCGTAAACGCGGTGATAAATCTATGGCTCTGCGCCTGGCGAACGAACTTTCTGATGCAGCAGAAAACAAAGGTACTGCTGTTAAGAAACGTGAAGACGTTCACCGTATGGCCGAAGCTAACAAGGCGTTCGCTCACTACCGTTGGTAATCCCTTCGCTGTAGTCATGCTAACCAAGCGGGCGCTAAAAATAGCCAGCCCGCTTGGGTTAACTAAATTGAACGCCCTAGTAAATAGAGGATACAAATGGCTCGTACAACACCCATCGCACGCTACCGTAATATCGGTATCAGTGCGCACATCGACGCCGGTAAAACCACTACTACCGAACGTATTCTGTTCTACACTGGTGTAAACCATAAAATCGGTGAAGTTCATGACGGCGCAGCTACCATGGACTGGATGGAGCAGGAGCAGGAGCGTGGTATTACTATCACTTCCGCAGCGACTACTGCATTCTGGTCTGGTATGGCTAAGCAGTATGAACCGCATCGCGTAAACATCATCGACACCCCGGGACACGTTGACTTCACTATCGAAGTAGAACGTTCCATGCGTGTACTTGATGGTGCGGTAATGGTTTACTGCGCAGTTGGTGGTGTTCAGCCACAGTCTGAAACCGTATGGCGTCAGGCAAACAAATATAAAGTTCCACGCATTGCGTTCGTTAACAAAATGGACCGCATGGGTGCTAACTTCCTGAAAGTTGTTGGTCAGATCAAATCCCGTCTGGGCGCGAACCCTGTTCCGCTGCAGTTGGCAATTGGTGCTGAAGAAGGTTTCACCGGTGTTGTTGACCTGGTGAAAATGAAAGCTATCAACTGGAACGATGCCGATCAGGGCGTGACCTTCGAATACGAAGATATCCCTGCTGATATGCAGGATCTGGCTGAAGAATGGCACCAAAACCTGATCGAATCCGCAGCAGAAGCTTCTGAAGAGCTGATGGAGAAATACCTGGGTGGTGAAGAACTGACTGAAGAAGAGATCAAAAAAGCTCTGCGTCAGCGCGTTCTGAACAACGAAATCATCCTGGTAACCTGTGGTTCTGCTTTTAAGAACAAAGGTGTTCAGGCGATGCTGGATGCGGTAGTTGACTACCTGCCATCCCCAGTTGACGTACCTGCGATCAATGGTCTTTTGGATGACGGTAAAGACACGCCGGCTGAGCGTCACGCAAGTGATGACGAGCCGTTTGCTGCACTGGCGTTCAAAATCGCTACCGACCCGTTTGTAGGTAACCTGACATTCTTCCGCGTGTACTCTGGTGTAGTTAACTCCGGTGACACCGTACTGAACCCAGTTAAATCAGCACGTGAGCGTTTTGGTCGTATCGTTCAGATGCACGCTAACAAGCGTGAAGAGATCAAAGAAGTTCGTGCGGGCGATATCGCTGCTGCTATCGGTCTGAAAGATGTAACGACGGGTGACACTCTGTGTGATCCAGACAACGTCATCATTTTGGAACGTATGGAATTCCCAGAGCCAGTAATTTCCATCGCGGTAGAACCGAAAACCAAAGCTGACCAGGAAAAAATGGGTCTGGCATTGGGCCGTCTGGCTAAAGAAGACCCGTCTTTCCGCGTATGGACTGACGAAGAATCTAACCAGACTATCATCGCTGGTATGGGTGAATTGCACCTCGATATCATCGTTGACCGTATGAAGCGTGAATTCAACGTTGAAGCGAACGTGGGTAAACCACAGGTTGCTTATCGTGAAGCGATTCGTGCGAAAGTTACCGATATCGAAGGTAAACACGCCAAGCAGTCTGGTGGTCGTGGTCAGTATGGTCATGTTGTTATCGACATGTATCCGCTGGAGCCGGGCTCAAATCCGAAAGGTTACGAGTTCGTCAACGACATCAAAGGTGGTGTAATTCCTGGTGAATACATCCCTGCCGTTGATAAAGGCATCCAGGAACAGCTGAAAGCGGGTCCATTGGCTGGTTACCCAGTGGTTGATCTCGGCGTGCGTCTGCACTTCGGTTCTTTCCATGACGTTGACTCCTCTGAATTGGCGTTTAAACTGGCTGCTTCTATCGCCTTTAAAGACGGCTTTAAGAAAGCAAAACCTGTTCTGCTTGAGCCGATCATGAAGGTTGAAGTTGAAACGCCAGAAGAGAACACTGGTGACGTCATCGGTGACCTTAGCCGCCGTCGTGGTATGCTGCGTGGTCAGGAATCCAACGTTACTGGCGTTGTGATTCACGCTGAAGTTCCGTTGTCTGAAATGTTCGGATACGCAACTCAACTGCGTTCTCTGACCAAAGGCCGTGCTTCTTACTCCATGGAGTTCCTGAAGTACGATGACGCGCCTAACAACGTTGCTCAGGCCGTAATTGAAGCCCGTGGCAAATAAGCCTCAGGGTTAAAACAAAATCCCGTGCTCTCTCCATAGGGGGAGAGCATTTGAGTAAGGAATATCGCCGTGTCTAAAGAAAAATTTGAACGTACAAAACCCCACGTTAACGTTGGTACTATCGGCCACGTTGACCATGGTAAAACTACTCTGACTGCTGCAATTACTACCGTTCTGGCTAAAACCTACGGTGGTTCTGCTCGTGCATTCGATCAGATCGATAACGCACCAGAAGAAAAAGCACGTGGTATCACCATCAACACCTCTCACGTTGAATACGATACCCCGTCTCGCCACTATGCGCACGTTGACTGCCCAGGACACGCCGACTATGTGAAAAACATGATCACCGGTGCTGCCCAGATGGATGGCGCGATCCTGGTTGTTGCTGCGACTGACGGCCCAATGCCTCAGACCCGTGAGCACATCCTGCTGGGTCGTCAGGTTGGTGTTCCTTTCATCATCGTGTTCCTGAACAAATGTGACATGGTTGATGACGAAGAGCTGCTGGAACTGGTTGAGATGGAAGTGCGTGAGCTGCTGTCTCAGTACGACTTCCCAGGCGACGACACCCCAGTGGTTCGTGGTTCTGCTCTGAAAGCGCTGGAAGGCGAAGCTGAGTGGGAAGCAAAAATCATCGAATTGGCAGAGCACCTGGATTCTTACATCCCAGAACCAGAACGTGCGATTGACAAGCCGTTCCTGCTGCCAATCGAAGACGTATTCTCCATCTCCGGTCGTGGTACTGTTGTTACCGGTCGTGTAGAGCGCGGTATCGTTAAAGTCGGTGAAGAAGTTGAAATCGTTGGTATCAAAGATACTGCGAAATCTACCTGTACCGGCGTAGAAATGTTCCGCAAACTGCTGGACGAAGGTCGTGCAGGCGAGAACGTTGGTGTTCTGCTGCGTGGTATCAAGCGTGAAGAAATCGAGCGTGGTCAGGTACTGGCTAAGCCGGGTTCAATCAAGCCGCACACTCAGTTCGAATCCGAAGTGTATATCCTGAGCAAAGATGAAGGCGGCCGTCATACTCCGTTCTTCAAAGGCTACCGTCCTCAGTTCTACTTCCGTACCACTGACGTAACGGGCACCATCGAACTGCCAGAAGGCGTAGAGATGGTAATGCCGGGCGACAACATCAAAATGGTTGTTACCCTGATCCACCCAATCGCGATGGACGACGGTTTGCGTTTCGCAATCCGTGAAGGCGGCCGTACAGTAGGCGCGGGCGTTGTTGCTAAAGTTATCGCTTAATCGCTGATAAACTTAATGCATGAAAAAGGCACTTCGGTGCCTTTTTTTACGTCCTAATGATTAAATGGAAATTGAAATAAAAATAATTCTTATTTAGAATAACTCAGTTGGTTAAAAAATCGCTAGGAGCGATTTCAAATGCTGGTTGCAGTGTCCTGAAAGGTAGTGCGAAAGACACTCGTGATAACAATGAGTCATTCTGATATGTATGTTTGTTTGTGCAACGCGATTTCTGACAAAGTCATTCGTAATGCTGTTCGTCAGCACCAGCCTCAATCTATGCAGCAATTACGCAAACTCGTCCCTATCGGGACTGATTGCGGTAAGTGTATTCGTCAGGCGCGTGTCATTTTTGAGGAAGAGCAGGCTAAAATTCCTGATATGTATGAAGTAGCATAAAATGTAGGGTCGTTTTTTTGACTCTCTGCTTACCGGTTCTACACTTTAAGAACTGGAGCGGAGGAGCATGTCATGAAAGGCGATAAAAAAGTCATCACACATCTGAATAAGTTATTGGGCAACGAGCTGGTAGCCATTAACCAATATTTTCTTCATGCCCGAATGTTTAAAAACTGGGGCTTAACCCGTCTTAACGATCACGAATATCATGAGTCTATTGACGAAATGAAACATGCTGATCGCTACATCGAACGAATCCTGTTTCTCGAAGGCATCCCGAATCTACAGGATTTGGGGAAGTTAAATATTGGCGAGGATGTCGAAGAGATCTTACGTTCTGATCTTCAACTTGAGTTGGATGGCGCAAAGAGTTTGCGCGAGGCAATTGCCTATGCTGATTCGGTGCATGACTATGTCAGTAGAGATTTAATGATAGAAATTCTTGCTGATGAAGAAGGGCACATCGACTGGCTGGAAACAGAATTAGATTTGATTTCACGCCTTGGTATACAAAACTATCTTCAAGCTCAGCTAAAAGCTGAGTAATGGGTTATCGTAGCCTGCTATGTAATTTATGCCCCAATCCGGCCGGACTGCGTGCATTGCTCCGGCCGCGTTAAAATCATTTCATCCTGCTTGTTGCTTCCCCAGCCAATTTGCGTATAATGCGCGAGCTTACCGAAACTAGGTAAGCCTGATTCAATCCGAATCAGACGGCCAATATTCATTTATTGACCAAAACAATACTCCCGATATGGGGGTTATGTGCTGACGATTACACTCCCCCATCAATCGAAATGGGTGCGAGGAGTAATCATTTACGTTTATAAATAATTGGAGCTCTGGTCTCATGCAGAACCAAAGAATCCGTATCCGCCTGAAAGCGTTTGATCATCGTCTGATTGATCAATCAACTGCGGAAATCGTCGAGACTGCTAAGCGCACTGGTGCGCAAGTACGTGGTCCGATCCCGCTGCCGACCCGCAAAGAGCGCTTTACCGTTCTGATTTCTCCGCACGTCAATAAAGATGCGCGCGATCAGTACGAGATTCGCACTCACAAGCGTCTGGTTGACATCGTTGAGCCAACCGAGAAAACCGTTGATGCTCTGATGCGTCTGGATCTGGCTGCTGGTGTAGACGTGCAGATCAGCCTGGGTTAATCAGGTCATTGAGCGATTGAGAGGTTGAAACAATGATTGGTTTAGTCGGTAAAAAAGTGGGCATGACCCGTATCTTCACTGAAGATGGCGTATCTATCCCCGTAACCGTTATCGAAATTGAAGCAAACCGCGTAACTCAGGTTAAAGACCTGGCTAACGACGGTTACCGCGCTGTGCAAGTAACTACTGGTGCTAAAAAAGCAAACCGTGTTACCAAGCCAGAAGCAGGTCACTTTGCTAAAGCTGGCGTAGAAGCTGGCCGTACTCTGCGTGAATTCCGTCTTTCTGAAGGCGAAGAGTTCACTGTAGGTCAGAGCATCAGTGTCGAAATTTTCGCAGACGTTAAAAAAGTAGACGTTACTGGTACATCTAAAGGTAAAGGTTTTGCTGGCACAGTTAAGCGCTGGAATTTCCGTACTCAGGATGCTACTCACGGTAACTCCTTGTCTCACCGCGTTCCGGGTTCTATCGGTCAGAACCAGACTCCGGGCAAAGTGTTCAAAGGCAAGAAAATGGCAGGCCAGCTGGGTAACGAACGTGTAACCGTTCAGAGCCTGGACGTAGTGCGTGTTGACGCTGAGCGCAACCTGCTGCTGGTTAAAGGTGCTGTTCCGGGAGCTACCGGTAGCGACCTGATCGTTAAACCAGCTGTGAAGGCGTGAGGAGATAGCAATGGAATTAGTATTGAAAGACGCGCAAAGCGCGCTGACTGTTTCCGAAACTACCTTCGGTCGTGATTTCAACGAAGCGCTGGTACATCAGGTTGTTGTTGCTTATGCAGCAGGTGCCCGTCAAGGTACTCGCGCCCAGAAGACCCGTGCTGAAGTAACTGGTTCCGGTAAAAAACCTTGGCGTCAGAAAGGTACTGGCCGTGCGCGTTCTGGTTCTGCTAAGAGCCCGATCTGGCGTTCCGGTGGTGTAACCTTCGCTGCTAAGCCACAGGACCACAGTCAGAAAGTTAACAAAAAGATGTACCGCGGCGCGCTGAAAAGCATTCTGTCCGAACTGGTACGTCAAGATCGTCTGATCGTTGTCGAGACGTTCTCTGTAGAAGCACCGAAAACTAAGTTGCTTGCGCAGAAGCTGAAAGAAATGGCACTGGAAGACGTGTTGATCATCACCGGCGAACTGGATGAGAATCTGTTCCTGGCTGCGCGTAACCTGTACAAGGTTGACGTGCGTGATGCAGCAGGTATCGACCCAGTTAGCTTGATCGCCTTCGACAAAGTCGTTATGACTGCTGATGCAGTTAAGCAAGTTGAGGAGATGCTGGCATGATCCGTGAAGAACGTCTGCTGAAAGTACTGCGCGCGCCGCACGTATCTGAAAAAGCATCTACCGCGATGGAAAAAACTAACACCATCGTTCTCAAAGTTGCTAAAGACGCGACTAAAGCAGAGATCGTTGCTGCTGTAGAGAAACTGTTCGAAGTAGAAGTTAAAGACGTAAACACCCTGGTAGTTAAGGGTAAAGTTAAGCGTCACGGACAGCGTATTGGTCGTACGCAGCGACTGGAAAAAAGCTTACGTCACCCTGAAAGAAGGCCAGAATCTGGACTTCATCGGCGGCGCTGAGTAAGTCGGAGGAGAAAGACAATGGCAGTTGTTAAATGTAAACCGACATCTCCGGGTCGTCGCCACGTTGTTAAAGTGGTTAACCCTGAGCTGCACAAGGGCAAGCCTTATGCCCCGTTGCTGGAAAAGAACAGCAAATCCGGTGGCCGTAACAACAATGGCCGCATCACTACCCGTCACATCGGTGGTGGTCACAAACAGCAATATCGTCTGATTGACTTCAAACGCAATAAAGACGGTATTCCTGCGGTTGTTGAGCGTCTGGAGTATGATCCGAACCGTTCCGCGAATATCGCGCTGGTTCTGTACAAAGACGGCGAACGTCGTTACATCCTGGCGCCGAAAGGCCTGAAAGCCGGCGACCAGATTCAATCTGGCGTTGATGCTGCGATTAAAGCGGGTAACACCCTGCCGATGCGTAACATTCCAGTCGGTTCAACGGTTCATAACGTAGAAATGAAACCAGGTAAAGGCGGCCAATTGGCTCGTTCTGCTGGTGCTTACGTTCAGATCGTTGCTCGTGACGGTTCTTACGTTACCCTGCGTCTGCGTTCTGGCGAAATGCGTAAAGTCGAATCCGACTGCCGCGCTACGCTGGGCGAAGTTGGCAACGCTGAGCACATGCTTCGCGTTCTGGGTAAAGCTGGTGCTGCACGCTGGCGTGGTGTTCGTCCTACCGTTCGCGGTACGGCAATGAACCCAGTCGACCACCCACACGGTGGTGGTGAAGGTCGTAACTTTGGTAAGCACCCGGTTAGTCCGTGGGGCGTTCAGACCAAAGGTAAGAAGACCCGCAGCAACAAGCGTACTGATAAATTTATCGTACGTCGCCGTACTAAATAATCTTAGAGGATAAACCATGCCACGTTCTCTCAAGAAAGGTCCATTTATTGACCTGCACTTGCTGAAGAAGGTAGAGAAAGCGGTGGAAAGCGGAGACAAGAAGCCTTTGCGCACTTGGTCCCGTCGTTCAACGATCTTTCCAAATATGATCGGTTTGACCATCGCTGTCCATAATGGTCGTCAGCACGTTCCGGTGTTTGTTTCCGATGAAATGGTCGGTCACAAACTGGGTGAATTCGCGCCGACTCGTACTTATCGCGGCCATGCGGCCGACAAAAAGGCCAAGAAGCGCTAAGGTAGGAGGAAGAGATGGAAACTATCGCTAAACATTGCCACGCTCGTTCTTCTGCTCAAAAGGTTCGCCTGGTGGCAGACCTGATTCGCGGTAAGAAAGTGTCGCAAGCTCTGGAAGTTCTGACCTACACCAACAAGAAAGCTGCTGGTCTGGTTAAAAAAGTGCTGGAGTCTGCTATTGCTAACGCAGAACACAACGATGGCGCTGACATTGATGATCTGAAAGTCGCGAAAATCTTCGTTGACGAAGGCCCAAGCATGAAGCGCATTATGCCGCGTGCTAAAGGTCGTGCGGATCGCATCCTGAAGCGTACCAGCCACATTACTGTGGTTGTGTCCGATCGCTGAGACTCTGGAGACTAGCAATGGGTCAGAAAGTACATCCTAATGGTATTCGCCTGGGTATTGTCAAACCTTGGAACTCTACCTGGTATGCGAATACCAAAGAATTCGCTGACAACCTGGACAGCGATTTTAAAGTTCGTAAATACCTGACGAAGGAACTGGAGAAGGCTTCCGTTTCTCGTATCGTTATCGAACGTCCGGCAAAAAGCATTCGTGTGACTATTCACACTGCTCGCCCGGGTATCGTGATCGGTAAAAAAGGTGAAGATGTTGAAAAACTGCGCAAAGTCGTAGCGGATATCGCTGGCGTACCTGCACAGATCAATATCGCAGAAGTTCGTAAACCTGAACTGGACGCAAAACTGGTTGCTGACAGCATCACTTCTCAGCTGGAGCGTCGTGTGATGTTCCGTCGTGCTATGAAGCGTGCTGTACAGAACGCCATGCGTCTGGGCGCTAAAGGTATTAAAGTTGAAGTAAGTGGCCGTCTTGGCGGCGCTGAAATCGCGCGTACCGAATGGTACCGTGAAGGTCGTGTTCCATTGCATACACTGCGTGCGGATATTGACTACAACACCTCCGAAGCGCACACCACTTATGGTGTTATCGGTGTGAAAGTGTGGATCTTCAAAGGTGAGATCCTGGGTGGTATGGCTGCCGTTGAACAACCGGAAAAACCGGCTGCTCAACCTAAAAAGCAGCAGCGTAAAGGCCGCAAGTAAGGAGAGTCGCTGATGTTACAACCAAAGCGTACAAAATTCCGTAAGGTGCACAAGGGCCGCAACCGTGGTCTGGCGCAGGGTACGGATGTTAGCTTCGGCACTTTCGGTCTGAAAGCTGTTGGCCGCGGTCGCCTGACTGCTCGTCAAATCGAAGCTGCACGTCGTGCCATGACCCGTGCTGTTAAGCGTCAAGGTAAGATCTGGATCCGTGTATTCCCGGACAAACCGATCACCGAGAAACCGCTTGAAGTTCGTATGGGTAAAGGTAAAGGTAACGTGGAATATTGGGTTGCCTTGATTCAGCCAGGTAAAGTCCTGTACGAAATGGACGGTGTGCCGGAAGAGTTAGCCCGTGAGGCATTCCAACTGGCAGCAGCGAAACTGCCTATCAAAACCACCTTTGTAACTAAGACGGTGATGTAATGAAAGCAAATGAGCTGCGTGAAAAAAGCGTCGAAGAGCTGAACACTGAACTGCTCGGCCTGCTGCGCGAGCAATTTAACCTGCGTATGCAGGCTGCCAGTGGTCAGTTGCAACAGACTCACCTGGTAAAACAAGTGCGTCACAATATTGCACGTGTTAAGACTTTACTGACTGAGAAGGCGGGTGCGTAATGACCGATAAAATCCGTACTCTGCAAGGTCGTGTTGTAAGCGACAAAATGGAGAAATCCATGGTTGTTGCTATCGAACGTTTTGTGAAACACCCGCTTTACGGTAAATTCATTAAGCGTACGACTAAGCTGCACGTACATGACGAGAACAATGAATGCGGTATCGGTGACGTGGTTGAAATCCGCGAATGCCGTCCGCTGTCCAAAAATAAGTCTTGGACACTTGTTCGCGTTGTAGAGAAAGCGATTCTGTAATAAAGTAGCGCTCTTCTCTTATGATAAACGGCTCTGCAAAGGGCCGTTTATTTTTTCTACCCATACCAAGGAAGCGGTGTTATAATGCTGCGCCCTCAATTATGGGGTATTTAATGGCCCGAAAGGGTCCTAGAGTAGTAGTTGACAAGCGGAGCACTAAAATGATCCAAGAACAGACTATGCTGAACGTGGCCGATAATTCCGGTGCACGTCGCGTAATGTGTATCAAGGTTCTAGGTGGCTCGCACCGTCGCTACGCAGGCGTCGGCGATATCATCAAAATTACCATCAAGGAAGCAATTCCTCGCGGTAAGGTGAAGAAAGGCGATGTTCTGAAGGCGGTAGTGGTGCGCACCAAGAAGGGTGTTCGTCGCCCGGACGGTTCTGTCATTCGCTTCGATGGCAATGCTTGCGTTATTTTAAACAATAACAGCGAACAGCCTATCGGTACGCGTATTTTTGGGCCGGTAACTCGTGAACTGCGTAATGAGAAGTTCATGAAAATTATCTCTCTGGCACCAGAAGTACTTTAAGGAGCGAATCATGGCAGCGAAAATCCGTCGTGATGACGAAGTTATTGTGCTAACCGGTAAAGATAAAGGTAAGCGCGGTAAAGTAAAAAATGTCCTGTCTGCTAGTAAGGTCATTGTTGAAGGTATTAACCTGGTTAAAAAACATCAGAAGCCGGTTCCGGCCCTGAACCAACCAGGTGGCATCGTTGAAAAAGAAGCTGCAATTCAAGTTTCTAACCTTGCAATCTTCAATGCGGCAACTGGTAAGGCTGACCGTGTAGGCTTTAGATTCGAAGACGGAAAAAAAGTCCGTTTCTTTAAATCTAATAGCGAAACTATCAAGTAATTTGGAGTAGTACGATGGCGAAACTGCATGATTACTACAAAGACGAAGTAGTTAAAAAACTCATGACTGAGTTTAACTACAATTCTGTCATGCAAGTCCCTCGGGTCGAGAAGATCACCCTGAATATGGGTGTTGGTGAAGCGATCGCTGACAAGAAACTGCTGGATAACGCAGCAGCTGATCTGGCAGCAATCTCCGGTCAAAAACCGTTGATCACCAAAGCACGCAAATCTGTTGCAGGCTTCAAAATCCGTCAGGGCTATCCGATCGGCTGTAAAGTAACTCTGCGTGGCGAACGCATGTGGGAGTTCCTTGAGCGTCTGATTTCCATTGCTGTACCGCGTATTCGTGACTTCCGTGGCTTGTCCGCTAAGTCATTCGATGGTCGTGGTAACTACAGCATGGGTGTGCGTGAGCAGATCATCTTCCCGGAAATCGACTACGATAAAGTCGATCGCGTTCGTGGTTTGGACATTACCATTACCACTACTGCGAAATCCGATGATGAAGGCCGTGCGCTGTTGGCCGCCTTTAACTTCCCATTCCGCAAGTAAGGTAGGGTTACTAATGGCTAAGCAATCCATGAAAGCACGCGAAGTTGTTCGTGTGAAACTGGCTGAAAAATACCGCGCTAAACGCGAGGAATTGAAAGCTATCATCTCTGGTGTGAACTCATCCGACGAAGATCGTTGGGATGCAGTTCTTAAGCTGCAGACTCTGCCGCGTGATTCCAGCCCGTCTCGTCAGCGTAACCGCTGCCGCCAAACTGGTCGTCCGCACGCTTTCCTGCGGAAGTTCGGGTTGAGCCGTATCAAGGTCCGTGAAGCCGCTATGCGCGGTGAAATTCCGGGTCTGAAAAAGGCTAGCTGGTAATTGTCACCAATTGAATCACGGGAGTAAAGACAGATGAGCATGCAAGATCCGATCGCGGATATGCTGACCCGTATCCGTAACGGTCAAGCCGCGAACAAAGTTGCGGTCACCATGCCTTCCTCCAAGCTGAAAGTGGCAATTGCCAACGTGCTGAAGGAAGAAGGTTACATTGAAGATTTCAAAATCGAAGGCGACACCAAGCCAGTTCTGGAATTAGAACTTAAATATTTCCAGGGCAAGGCAGTGGTAGAAAGCATTCAGCGAGTAAGCCGTCCAGGTCTGCGCATCTATAAAAGAAAAGATGAGCTGCCAAAAGTTATGGCCGGTTTGGGTATCGCAGTTGTTTCTACCTCTAAAGGTGTTATGACTGATCGTGCAGCTCGCCAGGCTGGTCTTGGTGGCGAGATTATCTGCTACGTAGCTTAATCGGGAGGAAAAATGTCTCGTGTTGCAAAAGCACCCGTCGTCATTCCTGCCGGCGTAGAGGTAAAACTCAACGGTCAGGATGTTTCGATTAAGGGTAAAAACGGCGAGCTGAGTCGTAAGATCCACGATGCTGTTGAAGTGAAACAAGCTGACAACGCTCTGACTTTCGCTCCGCGCGAAGGTTTTGTTGACGGATGGGCCCAAGCGGGTACCACTCGTGCTCTGTTGAACGCAATGGTTATCGGTGTTACCGAAGGCTTCACTAAGAAGCTGCAACTGGTTGGTGTTGGTTACCGTGCTGCTGTTAAAGGCAACGTGGTTAACCTGTCTCTCGGGTTTTCTCACCCAGTAGAGCATGCACTGCCGGCAGGTATTACTGCAGAATGCCCAAGCCAAACTGAAATCGTACTGAAAGGTGCTGATAAGCAGGTTATTGGTCAGGTTGCTGCGGAATTACGCGCCTACCGTCGTCCTGAGCCTTATAAAGGCAAGGGTGTCCGTTACGCCGACGAAGTCGTGCGTACCAAAGAGGCTAAGAAGAAGTAAGGTAACACTATGGATAAGAAAGCAGCTCGTATCCGTCGTGCGACCCGCGCACGCCGCAAGCTCCAGGAACTGGGTGCGACGCGTCTGGTGGTACATCGTACTCCACGCCATATTTATGCGCAGGTCATTGCACCGAACGGTTCTGAAGTCCTGGTAGCCGCTTCTACTGTAGAAAAAGCTATCGCTGAACAACTGAAGTCTACCGGTAATAAAGACGCAGCAAGTGCAATAGGTAAAGCTATTGCAGAACGCGCGTTAGAAAAAGGCATCAAAGATGTCTCTTTCGACCGTTCCGGTTTCCAATATCATGGTCGAGTCCAAGCACTGGCAGATGCTGCCCGTGAAGCTGGCCTTCAGTTCTAAGGTAGAGGTGTAAGATGGCTCACATCGAGAAACAAGCTGGCGAACTGCAGGAAAAGCTGATCGCGGTAAATCGCGTATCTAAAACCGTTAAAGGTGGTCGTATTTTCAGCTTCACCGCACTGACTGTAGTGGGTGATGGCAACGGCCGCGTTGGTTTTGGTTACGGTAAAGCTCGCGAAGTTCCAGCAGCGATCCAGAAAGCGATGGAAAAAGCCCGTCGCAATATGATGAATGTCGCGCTGAACAACGGCACCCTGCAGCACCCAGTTAAAGGTGCTCACACGGGTTCTCGTGTGTTCATGCAGCCAGCTTCCGAAGGTACCGGTATTATTGCCGGTGGTGCAATGCGCGCCGTTTTGGAAGTTGCAGGGGTTCACAACGTATTGGCTAAAGCCTATGGTTCCACTAACCCGATTAACGTGGTTCGTGCAACGATTGATGGTTTGGCCAATATGAAGTCCCCGGAAATGGTCGCTGCCAAGCGTGGTAAATCCGTTGAAGAAATTCTGGGGTAATGACCGTGGCAAAGACTATTAAAATTACTCAAACCCGTAGTGCAATCGGTCGTCTGCCGAAACATAAGGCGACACTGCTTGGCCTGGGTCTGCGTCGTATTGGCCATACAGTTGAACGTGAGGATACTCCTGCGGTTCGCGGTATGGTCAACGCGGTTTCCTACATGGTTAAAGTAGAGGAGTAACAGATGCGTTTAAATACTCTGTCTCCGGCCGAAGGTGCTAAACACGCACCGAAGCGTTTAGGTCGTGGTATTGGTTCTGGCCTGGGCAAAACCAGTGGTCGTGGTCACAAAGGTCAGAACTCTCGTTCTGGTGGTGGCGTACGTCGTGGTTTTGAAGGTGGTCAGATGCCTTTATATCGTCGTCTGCCGAAATTCGGTTTTACTTCTCGCAAAGCGATGATCACGGCAGAAGTTCGTCTGTCTGATTTAGCTAAAGTAGAAGGCGACGTGGTTGACCTGAATACGCTGAAAGCCGCTAATGTTATTGGCATTCAGATTGAGTTCGCGAAAGTGATTCTGTCTGGTGAAGTTGCTCGTCCGGTAACGATTCGTGGTCTGCGTGTCACTAAAGGTGCTCGTGCTGCTATCGAAACTGCTGGCGGTAAAATTGAGGAATAAGTAGCAGATGGCTAAGCAACCAGGATTAGATTTTCAAAGTGCTAAAGGCGGAGTTGGTGAACTGAAGCGCAGACTTTTGTTTGTTATCGGTGCGCTAATTGTTTTCCGTATTGGCTCTTTTATCCCAATTCCTGGTATTGATGCCACTGTGCTTGCCAAATTGCTTGAACAGCAGCGAGGCACCATCATTGAAATGTTTAACATGTTCTCTGGTGGTGCTCTCAGCCGTGCTTCTATCTTTGCACTGGGTATTATGCCGTATATTTCGGCGTCGATTATTATCCAGTTGCTGACGGTGGTTCATCCCGCGTTGGCTGAAATAAAGAAAGAAGGGGAAGCTGGCCGTCGTAAGATTAGCCAGTATACCCGCTACGGTACCTTGGTATTGGCTATATTCCAGTCGATCGGTATTGCTACCGGTTTGCCGAATATGCCTGGAATGCAAGACTTGGTGATAAATCCAGGTTTTGCTTTCTACTTTACCGCTGTTGTGAGCCTGGTTACTGGGACAATGTTCCTGATGTGGCTGGGAGAACAGATTACGGAACGTGGTATCGGTAACGGTATCTCGATCATAATCTTCGCTGGTATTGTTGCGGGACTACCGCCGGCCATTGGCCATACCATCGAGCAAGCTCGGCAAGGCGACCTGCACTTCCTCCTGTTGCTGTTGGTTGCAGTTTTAGTGTTTGCAGTAACCTTCTTCGTTGTTTTCGTTGAGCGTGGTCAACGTCGTATCGTCGTTAACTATGCAAAACGTCAACAGGGGCGTCGTGTTTATGCAGCACAGAGTACGCATTTACCGCTGAAGGTGAACATGGCTGGGGTTATCCCTGCAATTTTCGCCTCCAGTATTATTCTGTTCCCAGCCACGATTGCATCTTGGTTTGGGGGCGGTACCGGTTGGAACTGGCTGACAACTATTTCGCTCTATTTGCAGCCCGGACAACCGCTTTATGTGTTACTCTATGCGTCTGCAATCATCTTCTTCTGTTTCTTCTACACTGCGTTGGTTTTCAACCCGCGCGAAACAGCAGATAACCTGAAGAAGTCCGGTGCATTCGTGCCAGGAATTCGTCCGGGAGAGCAAACGGCGAAATATATCGATAAAGTGATGACTCGCCTGACTCTGATTGGTGCGATGTATATTACTTTTATCTGCCTGATCCCGGAGTTTATGCGTGACGCAATGAAAGTACCTTTCTATTTCGGGGGTACATCTTTATTGATCGTTGTTGTCGTCATCATGGACTTTATGGCTCAAGTGCAAACTCTGATGATGTCGAGTCAATATGAGTCTGCATTGAAGAAAGCAAACCTGAAAGGCTATAACCGTTAATTAGGTGAGCTTGAGAAGTTACGGAGAGTAAAAATGAAAGTTCGTGCTTCCGTCAAGAAATTATGTCGTAACTGTAAGATTGTTAAGCGTAACGGTGTCGTTCGTGTGATCTGCAGTGCCGAGCCGAAGCATAAACAGCGTCAAGGCTGATTATCTCGCATATTTTTCTTGCAAAGTTGGATTGAGCTGGCTAGATTAGCCAGCCAATCTTTTGTATGTAGCTGCAACATTATTTGAGTATCCTGAAAACGGGCTTTTCAGAATGGTGTTGCTGTATAAAATTGTAGGAGTGCATAGTGGCCCGTATAGCAGGCATTAACATTCCTGATCATAAACATACCGTTATTGCGTTAACGTCGATTTTCGGTATCGGTAAAACCCGGTCGCAGGCTATTTGTGCTGCAACAGGGATTGCCGAAGATGTTAAGATCAGTGAGCTGTCTGAAGAGCAAATCGATAAGCTGCGTGACGAAGTTGCCAAGTTTGTTGTAGAAGGTGATCTGCGTCGTGAAGTTACCCTGAGCATCAAGCGTCTTATGGACCTTGGTACTTATCGTGGTTTGCGTCATCGTCGTGGTCTGCCGGTTCGCGGTCAGCGTACCAAGACTAACGCCCGTACCCGTAAGGGTCCGCGCAAACCGATCAAGAAATAATCGGGGTGATTGAATAATGGCAAAGGCACCTATTCGTGCACGTAAGCGTGTAAGAAAGCAAGTCTCTGACGGTGTGGCTCATATCCATGCTTCTTTCAACAACACCATCGTAACCATTACTGATCGTCAGGGTAATGCGCTGGGTTGGGCAACTGCCGGTGGTTCCGGCTTCCGTGGTTCTCGTAAATCTACGCCGTTCGCTGCTCAGGTAGCTGCAGAACGTTGCGCAGAGGCCGTGAAAGAGTACGGTATTAAGAACCTGGAAGTTATGGTTAAAGGACCTGGTCCGGGCCGTGAGTCTACTATCCGCGCATTGAACGCGGCTGGTTTCCGCATCACTAATATTACTGATGTGACTCCGATCCCTCATAACGGTTGTCGTCCGCCGAAAAAGCGCCGCGTATAACGCCGCTTTTAGGATTGTTGGAGAAAGAAAATGGCAAGATATTTGGGTCCTAAGCTCAAGCTGAGCCGTCGTGAAGGCACCGACCTGTTCCTGAAGTCTGGTGTTCGTGCGATCGATTCCAAGTGTAAAATTGAACAAGCTCCTGGCCAGCACGGTGCGCGTAAACCGCGTCTGTCTGACTATGGTGTACAGTTGCGTGAAAAGCAAAAAGTTCGCCGTATCTACGGTGTTCTGGAGCGTCAGTTCCGTAACTATTATAAAGAAGCAGCACGTCTGAAAGGCAACACAGGTGCAAACCTGCTGCAACTGCTGGAAGGTCGTCTGGATAACGTTGTTTATCGTATGGGTTTTGGTGCCACTCGTGCTGAAGCACGTCAGATGGTAAGCCACAAAGCTATCATGGTAAACGGTCGCGTTGTTAGCATCGCTTCTTATCAGGTATCCCCGAATGACGTAGTCAGCATCCGTGAGAAAGCTAAAAAGCAATCTCGCGTGAAAGCCGCTCTGGAGCTGGCTGAACAGCGTGAAAAGCCAACTTGGCTGGAAGTTGATGCTGCCAAGATGGAAGGTGTGTTCAAACGTATTCCTGAACGTACCGATCTGTCTGCGGACATTAATGAACACCTGATCGTCGAGCTTTACTCCAAGTAAAGCTTAGTACCAAAGAGAGGACACAATGCAGGGTTCTGTGACAGAGTTTCTAAAACCGCGCCTGGTTGATATCGAGCAAGTGAGTTCGACGCACGCCAAGGTGACCCTTGAGCCATTAGAGCGGGGCTTCGGCCATACTCTTGGCAACGCACTGCGCCGTATTCTGCTTTCATCCATGCCAGGTTGCGCGGTGACCGAGGTTGAGATTGATGGTGTACTGCATGAGTACAGCACCAAAGAAGGCGTACAGGAAGATATCCTGGAAATCCTGCTCAACCTGAAAGGGCTGGCGGTGAGAGTTCAAGGCAAAGATGAAGTTATTCTTACCCTGAATAAATCTGGCATTGGCCCTGTGACTGCAGCCGACATCATCCATGATGGTGATGTCGAAATCGTCAAGCCGCAGCACTTAATTTGCCACCTGACCGATGAGAACGCATCTATTAGCATGCGTATCAAAGTTCAACGTGGTCGTGGTTATGTGCCGGCATCTGCCCGTATTCATACGGAAGAAGATGAGCGCCCAATCGGTCGTCTGTTAGTTGATGCTTGCTACAGCCCTGTAGAGCGTATTGCCTACAATGTTGAAGCAGCTCGTGTAGAACAGCGTACTGACCTGGACAAGCTAGTCATCGAAATGGAAACCAATGGCACGATCGATCCTGAAGAGGCGATCCGCCGTGCGGCTACCATTCTGGCTGAACAACTTGAAGCTTTTGTTGACTTACGTGATGTTCGTCAGCCAGAAGTTAAAGAAGAGAAACCAGAGTTCGATCCGATTCTGCTGCGCCCTGTTGACGATCTGGAATTGACTGTCCGCTCTGCTAACTGCCTTAAGGCAGAAGCTATCCACTACATCGGTGATCTGGTACAGCGTACCGAGGTTGAGCTGCTCAAAACGCCTAACCTTGGTAAAAAATCTCTTACTGAGATTAAAGACGTACTGGCTTCCCGTGGTCTGTCTCTGGGCATGCGCCTGGAAAACTGGCCACCGGCAAGCATTGCTGATGAGTAACCAGATCACAGGTTAAGGTTTTACTGAGAAGGATAAGGTCATGCGCCATCGTAAGAGTGGTCGTCAACTGAACCGTAACAGCAGCCATCGTCAGGCTATGTTCCGTAACATGGCTAGTTCTTTGGTTCGTCATGAAATCATCAAGACGACCCTGCCGAAAGCGAAAGAGCTGCGTCGCGTTGTTGAACCGCTGATTACTCTTGCCAAGACCGACAGCGTTGCTAATCGTCGTCTGGCATTCGCCCGTACTCGTGATAACGAGATCGTGGCAAAACTGTTTAATGAACTGGGCCCGCGTTTCGCGAGTCGTGCCGGTGGTTACACTCGTATTCTGAAGTGTGGCTTCCGTGCTGGTGACAATGCGCCGATGGCATACATCGAGCTCGTTGATCGCTCAGTTTCGCAGACAGAAGAAGTGGCTACTGCAGAGTAATCTGTAAGAGCATAAAAAAACCGGGGAAACCCGGTTTTTTTATATCTGAAATAAGTCATGCTTTCGCATAAATGTACATGGTAAGCAACTACCTGTGTCTGAGTGAACTGAAAAATACATCCCACCTGTTCTCATCTACCCATTTCGACTATATACTCTGCACGTTTTATTGATGTACATACCAACCCGAGTTCCTTAGGAGTAATGATGACCACATATCGCCATAAACGTGGGAAAATCCAGGACAACGCCATTGAGGCATTGCTACATGACCCACTGTTTCGCCAACGAATTGAAGTGAATGAGAAAGGGAAAGGAAGTTATCGTAGAAAAGAGAAGCACATGAAGAAAGGTAACTGGGAGGCCAGTGGTAAGCAATCAAATGATTATTTACCTCTGGCCTTTCTACTTTCTGCTTAACGATACTGAGTCTAAGCAGAAACTCAATTCTTACTGTCTAGTCTGTTGTTCTTTTAGTAAGTCGCGAATTTCAGCTAAGAGCTTTTCTTCTGCGCTAGGTTTTGGCGGTGCTGCAGGGGTATCTTCCTGTTTACGACGCATTTTATTCATAAGCTTGATCGCTATAAAAATCGCGAAAGCGACGATGACAAAGTCGAAAATATTCTGGATGAAAGCGCCATAATTCATGACGACGGCAGGAATTTCGCCTTGTGCATCACGAAGAATAAGGCTGAATTGTTTAAAATCGACACCACCAATCAAAAGCCCAAGTGGCGGCATAATAATATCTGATACCAGAGAAGAGACGATTTTGCCGAAAGCTGCACCAATAATGACACCCACCGCCAAATCGACAACGTTGCCACGCATGGCAAACTCTCTGAATTCTTTAATGATGCTCATATCCGTTCTCCTTGCCAAAATTTATAAATTAATTCTAACCAATAGCCGTATCTTTGCCAGATTATCGATTAGTAATAAAGCTGTTCCCACATTATAAAAAGAAGGGACTCGGTTGAAATAGACGTTCAACATCAGGCACAAATTTCTTGTCAGCCAAGAACATGATGACATGATCACCTTGTTCAATTTTGCTATTTGCGTTGGCAATGATGACATCATCACCGCGAACGATTGCACCGATGGTCGTGCCGGGTGGAAGCTTAATATCTTCGATCATTCTGCCGACAACTTTCGATGTGCCCTCATCTCCATGGGCGATGGCCTCGATTGCTTCGGCTACACCACGACGTAAAGAGGATACACTAACAATATCCGCCTTACGGACATGGCTGAGTAGCGCAGAAATTGTTGCCTGCTGTGGGGATATTGCGACATCGATGACGCTGCCCTGAACCAGATCGACATAAGCCCGACGCTGGATAAGGACCATTACTTTTTTCGCGCCCATGCGTTTAGCCAGCATAGCTGACATAATATTCGCTTCGTCATCGTTGGTAATGGCGATGAATACATCGATCTGCTCGATATGCTCTTCGGCGAGGAGTTCTTGATCTGAAGCATCGCCGTGGAATACGACCGTATTTTGCAGAAGCTCAGCCAGTTCCACAGCTCGGTCTGCATTTCGTTCTATCAATTTTATGCTGTAGTCTTTTTCTAACCGCTGCGCTAATCCTGCACCGACGTTCCCGCCACCAACGATCATGATCCTTTTATACGGTTTTTCAAGGCGCTGCAGTTCGCTCATCACCGCACGAATATGCTGTGAAGCGGCGACAAAAAACACTTCATCTCCGGCTTCGATAATGGTGGAACCCTGCGGACGAATCGGGCGATCGTGACGAAAAATAGCCGCAACGCGGGTATCCACGTGAGGAATGTGTTCACGGAGAGAGGTGAGCGCATTACCGACCAGTGGGCCACCATAGTAGGCGTTAACTGCCGCAAGACTCACTTTGCCTTCAGCGAAGTTGACGACCTGAAGTGCTCCAGGATATTCGATCAGTTTGTAAATGTTATCGATCACTAACTGTTCCGGGGAGATCAGGTGATCAATGGGAACCGCTTCTGGTAAAAACAGCTGTTCTGATTCACGGATGTATTCAGCGGCACGAATGCGCGCAATCCGGTTTGGTGTTTTGAAAAGAGAATAAGCAATCTGGCAGGCTACCATATTCGTTTCATCTGAATTGGTAACGGCGACCAGCATATCAGCATCTTCTGCTCCCGCTTCACGCAGCACTCGTGGATGAGAGGCATAGCCTGTAACGACACGCAGGTCAAATTTATCCTGAAGCTGGCGTAACCGATTTGCATCAGTATCAACGACAGTGATGTCATTGTTTTCACCCGCTAAATTTTCCGCCAGTGTTCCGCCGACCTGACCCGCGCCAAGAATGATAATTTTCATAATAAGCCATGCCGTTTATTGATTGCTGTCTGTTGCAGACAATACTGGGTTCAATATCAGTTTTTTACCAGCTTCGCATAAAAGAAACCATCACCACCATCGGCATGGGGAAGCATCTGTATACCCGGCATTTCTCTTGCTCCTGTATCGACAAGCGTTGCATCGGTATGGCGAGTCAAGAAATCAGCAACTTGTTGGATATTTTCTTGTGGCAGAATAGAGCAGGTAGCATAGACCATCGTGCCGCCTGTTTTGAGATGTGGCCAGATGGCATCAAGAATTTCTTTTTGCAATGCCACTAGCTCCTCGATGTCTCTGTCTCGGCGCAACCACTTAATATCAGGATGACGGCGAATCACACCAGTGGCTGAGCATGGAGCATCCAACAGAATGCGATCAAATACACGTCCTTCGCACCATGAATCGGGGTAACGTCCATCACCTTGTTTTACTTCGGCATGCATTTGTAGCCGCAGTAAATTTTCTTTTACCCGACCTAAACGTGTTTCATCTACATCGACAGCGAGTACATGAGATTTTGGTGCCGCTTCTAAAATGTGTGTCGTTTTTCCGCCAGGAGCAGCGCAGAGATCGAGGATCTGTTCGCCATCCTGTGGATCGAGCCAATAGACGCAACCTTGAGCCGATGCATCCTGTACCGTTGCCCACCCTTGCGAAAATCCTGGCAATTGATCGACCGCACAGGGAGCAGCAAGTCGTACCGCATCGCTGTATTCAGCATGAGGAAATGCTTCGATTCCCTCTTGCTCTAACAAGTTTAAATACGCTTCACGTGTGTGGTGTAATCGATTCACACGTAGCCACATTGGTGGGCGTTGATTATTCGCCTCAACGATGTTTTGCCAGTGATTTGGATAGGCACGCTCAATGCGCGCCAGCAGCCAGCCTGGATGCAGGTAGTGAGATGAGTGAGTTGCCTCACGTTGAATCAGTTCTTCCTGCTGACGCTGAAATTGGCGTAATACGCCATTAATCAGTCCTTTGAGCTGTGGCCGCTTTAATGCGACGGCACCTTCTACTGTTTCTGCCAAGGCCGCATGTGGCGGGATCCGAGTGTAATGTAGCTGGTAGATGCCGACCATGATGAGGTAGTGCAGCGTGCGTTGTTTACCCGTCAGAGGTTTAGCCATCAGTTGTTGAATACACCATTCCAATTGCGGTAAAACGCGTAATACGCCGAAGCAAAGCTCTTGCAAAAGTGCGCGATCTTTATCGGAGACTTCACGCTGATGAACAGGTAATAAGGCACTGAGTGATTGTCCCTGATCCAGAACCTGTCCCACCACTTTTGCGGCAATACTGCGTAGATTGTATGAGCTTTTCATGTGTTAGCGATGACGTATACGTAAAAGAGAGAGGATATACCGGCATGGTGCCGGTATGAAAAATAGATTAGTCCAGTGTATTACCGGGAACGAACCACTCACGACGTGAGTTAAGCAGATCCTGCGCGCCCATGACTTTTTTGCCTGCGGGCTGCAATTCCTGAATATTCAAGATGCCATCTGCTGTTGCTACCTGAATGCCCTGCTTGTCTGCCTGTATGATTGTACCAGGCTGTGAGCCATGTGCTTTGGCGATGACTTCAGCTTTCCAGACTTTCACTGGTTGTTCATCTACGATGAAATAGCTGACTGGCCAAGGATTAAAAGCACGAATACAGCGCTCAAGCTGCTCGGCAGATAACTGCCAGTTGAGACGGGCTTCTTCTTTGCTGAGCTTTTCTGCATAGGTGGCAAGGGCATCATTTTGTGTTTCAGCAACAGCGCTGCCATCAGCAAGCTGCTCCAGCGTTTCCAATAAGCCACGTGGGCCCAGCTCAGCAAGTTTATCGTACAACGTTGCACTGGTATCCTGTGGCAGTATTGGGCACGAAATTTTATGCAGCATTGCGCCAGTATCGAGTCCAACATCCATTTGCATGATCGTCACGCCGGTTTCACTATCCCCAGCCCACAATGCACGCTGAATGGGGGCCGCGCCGCGCCAGAGAGGCAACAGAGAACCGTGAACATTAATGCAGCCAAGGCGAGGCATGGATAACACGGGCTGCGGCAGAATTAAGCCGTAGGCGACAACGACCATAACATCGGCATTTAACGCCTGAACCATCGCTTGATTTTCTTCCGGCCGCAGAGATTTAGGCTGGAAAACGGGGATATTATGCTGCTCTGCCAGTACTTTTACCGGACTGGGAGTGAGCTTGTTGCCCCTGCCTGCTGGACGATCGGGCTGGGTGAAAACGCCAACGATTTCATGGCCCGATGATAAAAGCGCGTCGAGGTGACGCGCAGCAAAGTCAGGGGTTCCGGCAAAGATTATGCGTAAAGAATCAGACACGGTGCTTCCTGTCAGGATGAAAATTATCGGGCTCGACTATTCTGCTTAGCCAGTTTTTCCAGTTTTTGACGAATGCGCTGGCGTTTAAGCGGGGAAAGGTAATCGATAAACAGTTTCCCAACCAGATGGTCCATTTCATGCTGAATACAAATGGCGAGTAGCTCGCTTGCTTCAAGTTCGAACGCCTTACCTTCACGATCCAATGCGCGCACTTTCACATGCTCTGCACGAGGAACCAGCGCGCGCGTTTCAGGGATCGACAGGCAACCCTCTTCGATGCCCGTATCGCCGCTCTTTTCAATCAGCTCGGGATTGATCAGCACCAGTCGTTGGTCTCGTTCTTCAGAGACGTCGATAACAATAATACGCTGATGAATATCCACCTGTGTCGCAGCCAGCCCAATACCTTCTTCTTCGTACATGGTATCGAACATATCATCCACGATACGTTGAATATCTGCATTGACTTCTTTTACGGGTTGCGCAGTGATGCGGAGCCGCTCGTCTGGAAAATGTAATACCTGCAAAACTGCCATATATGTTTAGATCTGTATCTGAATAGTGAGAGAGTCTTAGCCCTCATTCTAGACATTTCCTGCCCCGATTGACAGCATCGGCACTGAATTGCAGCACTTATCTGAACAGGGCGGAGTAAGGGACACCGATGCGATCAATGGAAATCTGGCTACGTATGACGGGCGTACGGCATCTGGGGGTCAGACGTGCTTGGGCGATTGTCAGAAAGCTTATTGACTTAAACTCGTTCGATAATGAGGTTTTGGGGGCGTTAGGCCTGTCTGCTACTCAAATAGCCCAATTCTGTTCCTATGATCGTAAGATCCTGGAAGAAACTCTCAACTGGTTGTCTCATCCTAATCATCATATCGTGACGTGCGAAGATGCCTTATATCCTTTTCTGTTGAGCAATATTCGTGATTTTCCGCTTCTGCTCTTTGTTTCTGGTTCTCCTGAGTTACTGGCATCGCCACAAATATCGATTATTGGTAGCCGGGGGAGTAGTGCTTACGGTGAACGCTGGGGATGCTTTTTCGCTCAAGAGCTTGCCGCGAATGAACTCACGGTGACAAGCGGGCTAGCGATTGGCATTGATGGTATTGCTCATCGTGCTGCTTTGGATGCGGGAGGGCTAACCATTGCGGTGCTGGGAAGCGGGCTGAAGAATGTTTATCCCAAGCGGCACGCTAAGCTTGCCGAACGTATTTGTGGCGGTGGTGGCGCGTTGGTCTCCGAATTTCCCCTCGCGATGCCGCCTTTCCCAACCAACTTTCCCAGAAGAAACCGCATTATCAGCGGGCTAGGGCTGGGTGTTCTGGTCATTGAAGCGACTATCCGCAGTGGGTCGTTGGTCACTGCGCGTTATGCTTTGGAGCAAGGACGGGAAGTTTTTGCTCTGCCGGGGCCGATTGGTAACCCGATGACTGAGGGAACACACTGGTTGATCCAGCAAGGAGCCAGCCTGGTTACACATCCGAAAGATATTCTTGAGCAGTTGGTGAGTGAGTTACAGTGGCTGCCGATGGAAAGCGGGCAAACTATTTCTAACGAAGAAGAGGATGGCGAATTGCCATTTGCCGATGTGTTGGCTAACGTAGGAGATGAGGTTACACCTGTTGACGTTGTCGCTGAACGTGCCGGCCAACCTGTGCCAGAGATAGTCACTAAGCTATTAGAGCTGGAGTTAGCAGGATGGATCGCAGCAGTACCCGGCGGCTATGTCCGATTAAGGAGGGCAGGCCATGTTCGACGTACTCATGTACTTGTTTGAGAGCTACATCCACAATGAAACTGAAATGCGTGTCGATCAGGATACGTTAACTGATGACCTCACCCGCGCTGGATTCCATCGTAACGATATTTATAGCGCGTTGAGTTGGTTGGAGAAACTGGCCGATATTCAGGAAGGGCAGACTGCGCCGCTTTATTTAGCGAACGATCCTCTGGCTATACGGATCTATACGCAGGATGAGGCGCTGCGTCTTGATGCGGAATGTCGTGGCTTTTTATTGTTCCTTGAGCAAATTCAGGTTCTGAACCTTGAAACGCGGGAAATGATTATTGAACGCGTCATGGCGTTGGAAACGCAGGAATTTGATCTGGAAGATCTGAAGTGGGTCATTCTCATGGTGCTTTTCAATGTACCTGGTTGTGAGAATGCTTATCAGCAAATGGAAGAATTACTCTTTGAGGTCAATGACGGTTATGTGCAATAGCCAGAGGAATAACAGTTCGAATGGCTAAGCCTGCACTGTTTGCTGAAAAAAAACAGGAAATGTGTCCAGACTGTGGGTCAGTGCTGGTTATCCGTTCTGGTCGGCACGGCCCATTTCTTGGCTGTTCTGCGTATCCAGAATGTGAGTTCATTCGCCCGCTGAAAGCACAAGCTGATGGACATATCGTCAAAGTGTTAGATGGGCAGCAATGTCCGCTTTGTCAGTCGACCCTAGTCTTACGGCAAGGCCGTTATGGGATGTTCATCGGCTGTGGCAATTACCCTGAATGCCATCATACCGAGACTATCGATCGCCCTGATGATACGGAGATTCGATGTCCACAGTGTAATGAAGGCACGCTGTTGCAGCGTAAATCTCGCTACGGCAAGGTGTTTCATTCTTGCGATCGCTATCCCGATTGCCAGTTTACGTTAAACCATAAGCCGATAGCGGGTGAATGCCCTTCTTGCCATTACGCTTTATTGTTTGAGAAAAAAACGGCACAAGGCATCAAGCTATTTTGTGCCAGTAAATTATGTGGAAAACCGATAGCGGCAGAAGTTGATAAGAATGAGTGATGTGTCTGATGAACTAATGATTCCCATTTTGCGGGAGTTACATAACGAGCAGGTTATTGCGTACCCGACTGAAGCGGTATTTGGGTTGGGCTGCGATCCTGATAGTGAAGTGGCGGTGAATCGCCTGCTGGCGTTAAAACAGCGCCCCTGGCAAAAAGGGTTGATCCTGATTGCGGCAGATTTTAGCCAACTGGTTCCTTATATTGATGACAGTGCGTTATCCGATGAGCAGAAAGCGGTGATGTTTTCCACATGGCCAGGTCCGGTTACTTGGGTATTGCCAGCAAAACGCACGACCCCGCAGTGGTTAACGGGGCAATTTGCTTCACTTGCGGTGCGCGTTAGCGACCACCCATTAGTCAAGGAACTGTGCCAGCGTTACGGTAAACCGTTGGTATCGACCAGTGCCAATTTAAGTGGTCAACCGCCTTGCCGCACGGCTCAGGACGTTTCTCTACAGTTTGGTGATGATTTTCCTGTGCTAGTTGGGGATGTCGGCGGAAGAATGAACCCATCAGAAATTAGGGATGTATTAACAGGCGAGCTTATTCGTCAAGGGTAACGACAAGTTGGAGAGGAACGTGTCTGAAGTAACGTCTTTTGCGGTTTTTGGCAATCCGATTGCGCATAGTAAATCACCTCGCATACATGAGCTATTTGCTGCACAGACGGGGATAACGTTGACGTACCAGCGCGTGTTGGCGCCTCTGGATAATTTTGAGCAGATGCTGCGCCAGCATTTTCGTGATGGTGCTGGTGGGGCGAATGTGACTGCGCCCTTTAAAGAGCGGGCTTTTGCAGAAGCCGATGAGTGTAGCGAGTGTGCCACGCTTGCGGGGGCGGTCAATACATTGAAGAGATTGAGTGACGGCCGCCTGTTGGGTGATAATACCGATGGCATCGGTTTGCTCAGCGATCTGCAACGATTGGCGCTGGTGAAACCGTTGGATCGTGTTTTGTTGGTTGGTGCGGGCGGCGCGGCGCGGGGTGTTATCCAACCTCTGCTGGCTTATGGCTGTTCCGTCGTACTGACGAATAGGACCTTTTCCAAGGCCGATGCCTTAGCTAAGATCTTCTGTGACATTGGTGATATTAACGCTGTTGCTCTAGATGATTTACAGGGTCAGTCGTTCGATCTGATCATCAACGCCACATCTTCTGGTATGTACGACAGCGTTCCTAACTTACCGACAGAACTCATTTCGCCGGAAACGTGCTGTTATGACATGTTTTACCTGCCGCAACTGACACCATTTTTGTCATGGTGCGTACAGCATGGTGCCCGCCATTATGCAGATGGTTTGGGAATGCTGGTGGGGCAAGCGGCACATGCGTTTAAACTTTGGCATGGTGTTATGCCGGATGTGGAGCCAGTTATTGCTTTGCTAAAGCAGGATCTTGCTAAATGAACCAAGCGATCCAGTTTCCCGATCGTGAAAGCTGGGATGATAAGGTAAGGGCGATCCGCTTTCCTGTTTTAGTGAATGGCTTTCAGCAGGAATGCTTAGTGAACGCTGAGCTGCTCCAGCAACGTTATGGTGGTGATAGCCCTGAACGGTGGCTGGCACTGTTCAGGGAATATCGATGGGATCTTGAAGATGAACTGGAACAAATGATCGCTGCTGAAGAATGGGATGATGAAGGCTGTTACTCGTTGTCCTGAGCAAGGTATTCATCTTTCCAGCGAACGTAGTTGTTTGCCGAGTAAATCAATCCCTCTATTTCTTCTTGTGTGAGTGGCCGAATTTTTTTGACTGGGCTGCCGAGGTATAGATGTCCCTTCTCTAGCCGTTTTCCTGGGGGAACTAAGCTACCTGCACCAATCATGACATCATCTTCAACAATTGCTCCATCCAGGAGTATTGATCCCATTCCGACCAGAACCCGATTTCCTATTTGGCAACCGTGCAGCATCGCTTTATGGCCCACCGTGACGTCTTCACCAATAATAAGCGGATTACCTTCTGGCTTTTTCTCTGAGCAGTGGGTGACATGAAGTACAGAACCGTCCTGAACATTACTCCTTGCACCAATAGTAATGTAGTTAACATCGCCTCGTATGGCGACAAGGGGCCAGATGCCGACATCATCGCCTAGTGTTACCTTGCCAATCACCACGCTGGAATGATCGACCATGACCCTTTTGCCTAAAACGGGAGAAATACCGTTATAACGACGGAATGTTTTTGCACTCATCGACAACCTCGTAGTTATTTGCCACATACTGATTATTCGTTATTAGACAAAATATCGACAGATATGGGATGTCGGCAACTGAAAAGTGGCGTGGATCGAGTAAGATCTCATCGAAAGGGTCGAAAAACACGCGAACAGAAAAAAAGATCAAGAAAGTTGTTGTGTAACGAAAACGGATCCCTATAATGCGCCTCCATCGACACGGCGCTGTGAACACACAACAGGGTCGATAAAGAAAGAGAAAGCACTTTAAAATTTAATCAGACAGGCTCTTTAACAATTTAATCAGACAATCTGTGTGGGCACTCACAAGACCGTATCTTAACGATATAAAAAGTCTTGAAGAGTGAACAACAGTAAATTCATTACGAATAAACAGTTACTAATTCTTTGAGCATCGCTGACGAGTTCAGCAAATCAAACAAATCTTAAATTGAAGAGTTTGATCATGGCTCAGATTGAACGCTGGCGGCAGGCCTAACACATGCAAGTCGAGCGGTAGCACAGGGGCTGTCTCTGGGTGACGAGCGGCGGACGGGTGAGTAATGTCTGGGAAACTGCCTGATGGAGGGGGATAACTACTGGAAACGGTAGCTAATACCGCATAACCTCGCAAGAGCAAAGAGGGGGACCTTCGGGCCTCTCGCCATCAGATGTGCCCAGATGGGATTAGCTAGTAGGTGAGGTAATGGCTCACCTAGGCGACGATCCCTAGCTGGTCTGAGAGGATGACCAGCCACACTGGAACTGAGACACGGTCCAGACTCCTACGGGAGGCAGCAGTGGGGAATATTGCACAATGGGCGCAAGCCTGATGCAGCCATGCCGCGTGTGTGAAGAAGGCCTTCGGGTTGTAAAGCACTTTCAGCGGGGAGGAAGGCGGTAAGGTTAATAACCTTGTCGATTGACGTTACCCGCAGAAGAAGCACCGGCTAACTCCGTGCCAGCAGCCGCGGTAATACGGAGGGTGCAAGCGTTAATCGGAATGACTGGGCGTAAAGCGCACGCAGGCGGTCTGTTAAGTTGGATGTGAAATCCCCGGGCTTAACCTGGGAACTGCATTCAAAACTGACAGGCTAGAGTCTTGTAGAGGGGGGTAGAATTCCAGGTGTAGCGGTGAAATGCGTAGAGATCTGGAGGAATACCGGTGGCGAAGGCGGCCCCCTGGACAAAGACTGACGCTCAGGTGCGAAAGCGTGGGGAGCAAACAGGATTAGATACCCTGGTAGTCCACGCTGTAAACGATGTCGATTTGGAGGTTGTGCCCTTGAGGCGTGGCTTCCGGAGCTAACGCGTTAAATCGACCGCCTGGGGAGTACGGCCGCAAGGTTAAAACTCAAATGAATTGACGGGGGCCCGCACAAGCGGTGGAGCATGTGGTTTAATTCGATGCAACGCGAAGAACCTTACCTACTCTTGACATCCAGAGAATTTGCTAGAGATAGCTTAGTGCCTTCGGGAACTCTGAGACAGGTGCTGCATGGCTGTCGTCAGCTCGTGTTGTGAAATGTTGGGTTAAGTCCCGCAACGAGCGCAACCCTTATCCTTTGTTGCCAGCGATTCGGTCGGGAACTCAAAGGAGACTGCCGGTGATAAACCGGAGGAAGGTGGGGATGACGTCAAGTCATCATGGCCCTTACGAGTAGGGCTACACACGTGCTACAATGGCGTATACAAAGAGAAGCGACCTCGCGAGAGCAAGCGGACCTCATAAAGTACGTCGTAGTCCGGATTGGAGTCTGCAACTCGACTCCATGAAGTCGGAATCGCTAGTAATCGTAGATCAGAATGCTACGGTGAATACGTTCCCGGGCCTTGTACACACCGCCCGTCACACCATGGGAGTGGGTTGCAAAAGAAGTAGGTAGCTTAACCTTCGGGAGGGCGCTTACCACTTTGTGATTCATGACTGGGGTGAAGTCGTAACAAGGTAACCGTAGGGGAACCTGCGGTTGGATCACCTCCTTACCAAAAAGATGTGTGTTGCGTGAAGTGCTCACACAGATTGTCTGATGAAAATACTGAGCAAGCGCACCTGTTGATGTCATGAGTGTAGACTCATGCTGACGCGAGCGTGCCGGGTTTATGACCTGGTGCGGATTTTTCGTGTCCCCATCGTCTAGAGGCCTAGGACACTGCCCTTTCACGGCTGTAACAGGGGTTCGAATCCCCTTGGGGACGCCAATCCGATAATGAGTGAAAGACATTATCACGAATATCTTAAAGATGATTCTTCGGAGTCATGTTTACGATATTGCTCTTTAACAATCTGGAACAAGCTGAAAATTGAAACATGACAGCTGAACATGCATTGATGCCTGCGGGTATGAATGGCGTGTCAGTATGTTAATGAGTCTCTCAAATAATCGCAGCGCGAACAGTGACTTTGAGTTATCAAAGACACCTTCGGGTTGTGAGGTTAAGCGACTAAGCGTACACGGTGGATGCCTAGGCAGTCAGAGGCGATGAAGGGCGTGCTAATCTGCGATAAGCGTCGGTAAGCTGATATGAAGCGTTATACCCGACGATACCCGAATGGGGAAACCCAGTGTGTTTCGACACACTATCATGACATGAATACATAGTGTCATGAGGCGAACCGGGGGAACTGAAACATCTCATTACCCCGAGGAAAAGAAATCAACCGAGATTCCCCTAGTAGCGGCGAGCGAACGGGGAGGAGCCCAGAACCTGAATCAGTTTGTGTGTTAGTGGAAGCGTCTGGAAAGTCGCACAGTAAAGGGTGATAGTCCCGTACACAAAAATGCACAAGCTGTGAGTTCGATGAGTAGGGCGGGACACGTGACATCCTGTCTGAATATGGGGGGACCATCCTCCAAGGCTAAATACTCCTGACTGACCGATAGTGAACCAGTACCGTGAGGGAAAGGCGAAAAGAACCCCGGCGAGGGGAGTGAAATAGAACCTGAAACCGTGTACGTACAAGCAGTGGGAGCCTACTTGTTAGGTGACTGCGTACCTTTTGTATAATGGGTCAGCGACTTATATTCTGTAGCAAGGTTAACCGTATAGGGGAGCCGCAGGGAAACCGAGTCTTAACTGGGCGTTAAGTTGCAGGGTATAGACCCGAAACCCGGTGATCTAGCCATGGGCAGGTTGAAGGTTGGGTAACACTAACTGGAGGACCGAACCGACTAATGTTGAAAAATTAGCGGATGACTTGTGGCTGGGGGTGAAAGGCCAATCAAACCGGGAGATAGCTGGTTCTCCCCGAAAGCTATTTAGGTAGCGCCTCGTGAACTCATCTTCGGGGGTAGAGCACTGTTTCGGCTAGGGGGTCATCCCGACTTACCAACCCGATGCAAACTACGAATACCGAAGAATGTTATCACGGGAGACACACGGCGGGTGCTAACGTTCGTCGTGAAGAGGGAAACAACCCAGACCGCCAGCTAAGGTCCCAAAGTCATGGTTAAGTGGGAAACGATGTGGGAAGGCATAGACAGCCAGGATGTTGGCTTAGAAGCAGCCATCATTTAAAGAAAGCGTAATAGCTCACTGGTCGAGTCGGCCTGCGCGGAAGATGTAACGGGGCTAAACCATGCACCGAAGCTGCGGCAGCGACACTTAGGTGTTGTTGGGTAGGGGAGCGTTCTGTAAGCCGTCGAAGGTGGCCTGTGAGGGCTGCTGGAGGTATCAGAAGTGCGAATGCTGACATAAGTAACGATAATGCGGGTGAAAAACCCGCACGCCGGAAGACCAAGGGTTCCTGTCCAACGTTAATCGGGGCAGGGTGAGTCGACCCCTAAGGCGAGGCTGAAAAGCGTAGTCGATGGGAAACAGGTTAATATTCCTGTACTCGGTGTTACTGCGAAGGGGGGACGGAGAAAGCTAGGTTATCCGGGCGACGGTTGTCCCGGTTTAAGCGTGAAGGTGGATGACTTTGGTAAATCCGGGTCATTGTTAACACTGAGGCGTGATGACGAGTCACTACGGTGATGAAGTAACCGATGCTACGCTTCCAGGAAAAGCCTCTAAGCTCCAGGTAACATCAAATCGTACCCCAAACCGACACAGGTGGTCAGGTAGAGAATACTCAGGCGCTTGAGAGAACTCGGGTGAAGGAACTAGGCAAAATGGTGCCGTAACTTCGGGAGAAGGCACGCTGATGGTAGGTGAAGTGACTTGCTCATGGAGCTGAAATCAGTCGAAGATACCAGCTGGCTGCAACTGTTTAATAAAAACACAGCACTGTGCAAACACGAAAGTGGACGTATACGGTGTGACGCCTGCCCGGTGCCGGAAGGTTAATTGATGGGGTCAGCCGCAAGGCGAAGCTCTTGATCGAAGCCCCGGTAAACGGCGGCCGTAACTATAACGGTCCTAAGGTAGCGAAATTCCTTGTCGGGTAAGTTCCGACCTGCACGAATGGCGTAATGATGGCCAGGCTGTCTCCACCCGAGACTCAGTGAAATTGAACTCGCTGTGAAGATGCAGTGTACCCGCGGCAAGACGGAAAGACCCCGTGAACCTTTACTATAGCTTGACACTGAACCTTGAGCCTTGATGTGTAGGATAGGTGGGAGGCTTTGAAGCGTGGACGCCAGTCTGCGTGGAGCCAACCTTGAAATACCACCCTTTAATGTTTGATGTTCTAACGTGGACCCGTGATCCGGGTTGCGGACAGTGTCTGGTGGGTAGTTTGACTGGGGCGGTCTCCTCCCAAAGCGTAACGGAGGAGCACGAAGGTTAGCTAATCCTGGTCGGACATCAGGAGGTTAGTGCAAAGGCATAAGCTAGCTTGACTGCGAGAGTGACAGCTCGAGCAGGTGCGAAAGCAGGTCTTAGTGATCCGGTGGTTCTGAATGGAAGGGCCATCGCTCAACGGATAAAAGGTACTCCGGGGATAACAGGCTGATACCGCCCAAGAGTTCATATCGACGGCGGTGTTTGGCACCTCGATGTCGGCTCATCACATCCTGGGGCTGAAGTAGGGTCCCAAGGGTATGGCTGTTCGCCATTTAAAGTGGTACGCGAGCTGGGTTTAGAACGTCGTGAGACAGTTCGGTCCCTATCTGCCGTGGGCGTTGGAAGATTGAGAGGGGTTGCTCCTAGTACGAGAGGACCGGAGTGAACGCACCACTGGTGTACGGGTTGTGATGCCAATTGCATTGCCCGGTAGCTAAGTGCGGAAGAGATAACCGCTGAAAGCATCTAAGCGGGAAACTTGCCTCGAGATGAGTCTTCCCTGGGCACTAGATGCCCCTGAAGGGCCGTTGAAGACGACGACGTAGATAGGCTGGGTGTGTAAGCGTAGCGATACGTTGAGCTAACCAGTACTAATGACCCGAGAGGCTTAACCTTACAACACCGAAGGTGTTTTGTGGGCGACTCAGAGATTTTGATTTTAGCTTGTTCAGAGATTGGTTCTGATGGTTGTGTGACACAAAAAGTGGAACATAACGGTTGGAATGAAACAGAATTTGCCTGGCGGCGATAGCGCGGTGGTCCCACCTGACCCCATGCCGAACTCAGAAGTGAAACGCCGTAGCGCCGATGGTAGTGTGGGGCTTCCCCATGTGAGAGTAGGGAACTGCCAGGCATCAAACAAGTGGAAAGCCCTCGTCGAAAGACGAGGGCTTTTTAGTGATCCTGAGGCGCTTAAACGTATTCAGCAGAAGTAACACTGATGAGGCATACTCGGTTTCGTGAAACATTTTCACCTTATGCGCTGAGCGCTCGACATTAGAACAAAAACTCGCTATCTTCGGGCATCTGGATGTCTAAACGTTTAAACGTATGCTTTGAGGATATAAGGTTATGCCAATTCGGGTTCCTGATGAGTTACCAGCCGTCAATTTTCTGAGGAATGAGAACGTCTTTGTGATGACGTCCTCGCGTGCTAAAACGCAGGAAATTCGTCCCCTCAAAGTGCTGGTTCTGAACCTGATGCCTAAAAAGATCGAGACTGAAAACCAGTTTCTGCGCCTGTTATCCAACTCCCCCTTACAGATCGATATCCAGCTGTTGCGTATCGATAGTCGTGAATCAAAGAATACGCCGGCTGAGCATTTGAATAACTTCTACTGCGATTTTGACGACATCCAAAACGAAAATTTTGATGGCTTGATTGTGACTGGCGCACCGCTGGGATTAGTCGATTTCTGCGATGTTGTTTATTGGCCACAGATCGCACGTGTCATAGAGTGGGCAAAAGAGCATGTTACCTCCACACTATTCGTGTGTTGGGCTGTGCAGGCTGCTCTCAATATCCTCTACGGCATTCCCAAGATGACTCGCAAGGAAAAGCTATCCGGCGTTTACCTACATCAAACGTTGCAACCCCACGCTTTGCTGACCCGCGGCTTTGATGAAACGTTCCTGGCACCACATTCGCGCTATGCAGATTTCCCCGCTGATGTGATTCGGCAGCATACGGACTTAGAGATTCTGGTCGAGTCGGAGCAGGCCGGAGCCTATCTGTTTGCCAGCAAAGATAAGCGTCTGGCGTTTGTTACCGGACACCCTGAGTATGATGTCTTGACACTCGCGGGTGAGTTTTTCCGCGATTGTGATGCTGGATTGGATCCGGCCGTTCCGGTGAATTATTTCCCTGATGACAACCCTGAACTGGCACCGAAAGCGAGCTGGCGTAGCCACGGTCATCTGCTTTTTGTTAACTGGCTGAATTACTATGTTTACCAGATTACGCCTTACGATTTACGCCGGATGAACCCTACGCTGGACTAACCTCATTCTCCTTCTTTTCTCTAAGGCACCTTTTGAGGTGCCTTTCTTTTTTGTGCTGAACCCTTCCATTTCTGTTGGTTAATGAAAGTTATTTCTCTTCCTTTTTGATTTTAATTTTCATTTTTATCATGAAGTTATTTTTATCTTTTCATTAAAATGGAAATTGTTTTTGATTTTGTTTTTTATTGTATTACGCTTAATTCTGTCGGCTAAGAAATGTACATACTGGTTTGCCGATTTGGCGGTTGTTGATAAATGAAGCGGAATCTGAAAAGGAACCACGAATGATGCAGCAGACGATAAACAGAGAATTGGCGTTTAGTCAGCGTTTTGGCGAAGGTGAGAAGCAAATTCTGACGGAAGAAGCGATTGATTTCTTAACGGAGCTGGTCGCACATTTCACGCCAGCACGTAATCAATTACTCGCCGAACGGCAGGTACAACAGCGTAATATCGATCAGGGTAAGTTGCCTGATTTTATTTCAGAAACAGCTTCCATTCGTGATAAGGCATGGACAATACGCGGTATTCCCGATGACCTTCAGGATCGTCGCGTTGAAATTACCGGTCCGGTCGAACGCAAGATGGTGATCAACGCATTGAATGCCAACGTGAAAGTATTCATGGCGGACTTCGAGGATTCGTTGTCGCCGAGTTGGGAAAAGGTGATCGACGGGCAAATCAACTTGCGTGATGCCGTACGCGGGACGATTTCCTATATCAATGAAACAGGGAAAATCTACCAGCTGAAGCCCAATCCTGCCGTATTGATTTGCCGGGTACGCGGCTTGCATCTGCCTGAAAAACACGTGTCCTGGCAGGGGGACGCGATTCCCGGCAGCCTGTTCGACTTCGCGCTGTACTTTTTCCACAACTATCAGGAATTGCTGAAGAAGGGTAGTGGCCCTTATTTCTATCTGCCAAAGACCCAGTCATGGCAGGAAGCGGCCTGGTGGAATGATGTCTTCTGTTACACGGAAGATCGCTTTGATCTGCCGCGCGGGACAATCAAAGCGACGGTGTTGATTGAAACGCTGCCTGCCGTTTTCCAGATGGACGAAATTCTCTATCACTTACGTGACCATATCGTTGGGCTGAACTGCGGCCGCTGGGATTATATCTTCAGCTATATCAAAACATTAAAGAACCACAGCGATCGCGTCCTGCCCGATCGCCAGTCGGTGACGATGGAAAAACCCTTTCTTAGCGCTTACTCGCGGCTATTGATCAAAACCTGTCACCGTCGCGGCGCGTTCGCTATGGGCGGGATGGCGGCGTTCATTCCGAGTAAGGATGCGGAACGCAATAACTGGGTGTTGGATAAGGTACGTAAAGACAAAGAGCTGGAAGCTCACAATGGTCACGATGGCACCTGGGTGGCGCATCCGGGGCTGGCCGATGCGGTGATGGAAGTGTTCGATCGGGTGTTAGGTGAGCGTAAGAATCAGCTCGAGATCAGCCGTGAACAGGATGCGCCTATTCGTGCCGAAGAGCTGCTTGAGCCTTGCCCGGGAGAGCGCACGGAAGTGGGGATGCGCGCGAATATCCGTGTTGCAGTGCAGTACATCGAAGCATGGATATCCGGCAATGGCTGCGTCCCGATTTATGGGCTGATGGAAGATGCGGCAACGGCAGAAATTTCCCGCACCTCAATCTGGCAGTGGATTCGCCACGGCAAGACATTAAGTGATGGTCGTGTGATCACCAAAGCGCTGTTCCGCCAGATGCTGGCCGAAGAGATGTTTGTGATTCAAGAGGAGCTCGGTGATGCCCGTTTCAGCGGAGGGCGCTTTGATGAAGCCGCTCGGCTAATGGAGCAAATTACCACGCAAGATGAGCTGATCGACTTCCTGACGCTACCTGGCTACGCACTGCTTGATTAATCCTGACTGATAATAAAAAGGAACCTCTGCTATGACGACCTCTCGTATCCAACAAGTCCAGCATATCGAAAAAGAGTGGAAAACCGCCCGCTGGGACGGTATTACGCGCCCCTACAGCGCAGAAGATGTGATTAATCTACGGGGATCGGTGAACCCGGAATGCACGCTCGCGCAGCTCGGCGCGGCAAAGCTATGGAGCCTACTGCATGGTGACTCCCGCAAAGGCTATGTGAATTGCCTGGGCGCGCTGACGGGTGGACAGGCTTTACAGCAGGCGAAAGCGGGCATCGAGGCGATTTACCTTTCCGGTTGGCAGGTGGCGGCGGATGCCAACCTGGCGTCCAGCATGTATCCCGATCAGTCGCTCTACCCGGCGAACTCCGTACCTGCGGTGATTGAGCGCATCAATAACACGTTTCGACGCGCCGATCAGATTCAGTGGGCGAACCGCATTGAGCCGGGCGATAAGCGTCATACCGACTACTTTCTGCCGATTGTGGCGGATGCGGAGGCGGGGTTTGGCGGCGTGCTGAATGCGTTTGAACTGATGAAGTCGATGATCGAAGCGGGTGCTGCGGCGGTTCACTTTGAGGATCAACTGGCATCGGCGAAGAAATGCGGGCACATGGGGGGCAAGGTTCTGGTGCCGACGCAGGAAGCGATTCAGAAACTGGTTGCGGCGCGTCTGGCGGCGGATGTCTTGGGCGTGCCGACCTTACTGGTTGCACGAACCGATGCGGATGCAGCGGATTTGCTGACTTCCGACTGCGATGAATATGACCGTGATTTCATCACCGGAGAACGTACGGTGGAAGGCTTCTATCACACACGAGCTGGTATCGAGCAGGCAATCAGCCGCGGTCTGGCCTACGCACCGTATGCCGATTTGGTGTGGTGCGAAACCTCAACGCCGGATTTATCGCTGGCGCGTCGTTTTGCTGAGGCCATCCACGCGAAGTTCCCCGGTAAGCTGCTGGCGTACAACTGTTCTCCTTCCTTTAACTGGAAGAAGAATCTGGATGACAGCACGATCGCACGTTTTCAGGATGAGCTGTCGGCGATGGGCTACAAGTACCAATTCATTACGCTGGCCGGCATCCACAGCATGTGGTTCAACATGTTTGATCTGGCGCATGCCTATGCGCAGGGCGAAGGGATGCGGCACTACGTAGAAAAAGTGCAGCAGCCTGAATTTGAGGCGATTAAAGACGGCTATACCTTCTCATCGCATCAGCAGGAAGTGGGTACCGGCTACTTCGATAAGGTGACGAACATCATTCAGGGAGGCGAGTCTTCAGTGACGGCGCTGACGGGATCGACAGAAGAACAGCAGTTCTGATCCTAACCCGGTCAGTGTTCGTCTGGCCGGGTTTCATCGGGAGATCATGATGACGTGTGACCTTGAAAAGCTGGTGGCGCAGACGATCCTGCAAGGGTTTGATGCGCAATATGGACGTTTTCTCGAAGTGACAGCAGGGGCACAGCAGCGCTTTGAACAGGCTGACTGGCCTGCCGTACAACAGGCAATGAAACAGCGTATTCACCTATACGATCACCACGTTGGTCTGGTGGTTGAACAGCTGCGCTGTATTACGGGTATTCGCTGCGATGATGCGGATTTTTTGGCTCGGGTGAAGCATATCTACACCCGCTTACTGCCGGACTACCCGCGTTTTGAGATTGCCGAGAGTTTCTTTAATTCCGTCTACTGTCGGCTGTTTAACCATCGGGAACTGACGCCTGATAAGCTGTTTGTTTTCAGTTCTCAGCCTGAACAGCGCTTTCGTGAAATCCCCCGGCCTATCTCCAAGACGTTTGTGCCCACTGACGGCTGGCAGAACATGTTGGAAAAGCTGCTGAGCGATGTGCCGCTGCGCTTACCGTGGGAAGATTTGCCGCGTGATATTGGTTATATCACTGCGTATTTGCAGCGTACTTTCTCAGCGGAGCAGCTTGCGCAGGCGACATTACAGCTGGCTAATGAGCTGTTTTATCGTAACAAAGCGGCTTGGCTGGTGGGAAAACTATCGCTCCCTGACGGTGTTTTTCCGTTCCTGCTGCCGATTCACCACAACGAACGCGGGGCGCTATTTATTGATACCTGCTTAACCAGTCAGGCAGACGCCAGCATTGTGTTCGGTTTCGCCCGCTCTTACTTCATGGTGTATGCCCCGTTGCCGTCGGCGCTGGTGGCCTGGCTGCGTGACATTTTGCCGGGGAAGACGACGGCGGAGCTTTACCTGGCGATTGGTTGTCAGAAGCACAGTAAAACCGAGTATTACCGCGAATATCTGCACTACATTGCCGAATCAGAAGAGCAGTTTATCATCGCTCCCGGCGTGAAAGGTATGGTGATGTTGGTGTTTACGCTGCCGTCGTTCGATCGCGTATTTAAGGTCATCAAAGATCGTTTCGCGCCGCAGAAAGAGGTAAGTGCAGAGCGGGTAATGGCGTGCTATCAGTTGGTGAAAGAGCACGATCGCGTCGGGCGTATGGCGGATACGCAGGAATATGAAAACTTCGTCATCGATAAGCATCGTATCAGTCCAAAGTTGCTGGAGGAACTTTGGCGTGAGGTACCGGAAAAGTTGGAAGATCTAGGCGATCAATTGGTGATCCGACACTTGTACATGGAGCGCCGGATGACGCCGCTGAACCTCTATCTGGAACAGGCAAGCGCACAGCAGTTGCATGATGTGATTGAAGAATACGGCAATGCCATCAAACAGCTGGCCGCGGCGAATATTTTCCCCGGCGACATGCTATTCAAGAATTTCGGCGTCACGCGTCATGGGCGAGTCGTATTTTATGACTACGATGAAATCTGCTACATGACTGAAGTGAATTTCCGCAAAATCCCGCCGCCGCGTCACCCAGAGGACGAACTGGCCGCCGAGCCGTGGTACAGCGTCGCGCCGAATGACGTATTTCCCGAAGAATTTCCCCATTTCCTGTGTAGCGACCGCCACATTCGCACGCTGTTTGAGGAAATGCACGGCGACTTGTTTTGCGCGGATTACTGGCGAGCACTACAACAGCGGATCAGGGACGGGCACATTGAGGATGTTTACGCCTACCGACGCCGCAAGCGTTTTAGTCAGCGTGCTGCAATTTGAGCGTGGCTCGTTATTCGTTATATGTATTCTGTCTCAGAGAGCGTTTCGTGCGCCACACCGCAGCCATTTACATGCGATACCGTATACGCGCCCGACGTAGGGCGGCTCAGTCGCCGCCGCCCTACGAACCCAGGCTTCCGGCTAAATTATGCCGCTACGCGGTTCCATCGATGCTCTTGGCCGCTAGTCGAGCCGCCAGTGACGCGTTCCCGACGCGGCACTGGCTTTCGCGACGTCCTGTCGCTCACTCGGCGGTCAAGTTCACCGCTGCATAATTTTCATGCCGGGTAATAGTAAAGCCCACCATAATTGGCAGCTTATTACGAGGAATACACCTTATTCATAACCCACTGTATTCCTGCATCACCTGTTTGGCGGCTTTGATCACCAGCGCGCCGAGTTCTGTGACGCGGTCGTCCGTTATGCGCGACACGGGGCCGGAGATGGAAATAGCGGCGAACGCTTCATGATGTTCATCCAGAATACAGGCCGCGATGCAGCGCAGCCCCAGCGCGTGCTCTTCGTCATCGAACGAATAGCCCTGCTTGCGAATCAGCGACAGGTTTTCTTTCAACGCTTGTGGCGAGCTGAAGGTGTGTGGCGTGTAGCCATGCAGCCCTTTCTTGTGCAGCAGTTGAGTGACCTGAGCATCGGGTAAATGTGCCAGAAACGCTTTCCCGGCACCGGAAGCATGCATTGGCAACTTACCGCCAATAGGTGCGGACATACGCATCAGCGCCGTACACTGCACCTGATCGATAATAATCGCCTGGCTGTCGGTCTGATCGAACACGGCCAGATTGACGGTTTCACCAGAGTCTTCCATTAACTTGCGTACTATCGGATGCACAATCGCCAGCAGGTTGCGGCTTTGCAGAAAGCTGCTGCCGACGATAAACGCGTGTGAAGCAATCGTCCACAGCCCCAAGTCGCCAACCTGACGCACAAAGCCCTGTTGCTGCATGGTGGTGAGCAGACGGTGGGTCGTGGAATTCGGTAAACCGGCCTGCTGAGCGAGATCGGTTAGCGCCACGCTGCCGTTGGCTTTGGCGATATATTCAAGCAGCGTCAGGCCACGGGTCAACGACTGCACCTGCCCGGTCGGTTGTGCAGCGGTGCTCGCGCTGGCTCTGGGTTTTTTCCCGCGTTTGGCTGGCTCTGGTGGCGTCATAGCGTCGATTCCTTTTTATGGTAATGGAATTGATTTTCGTTTTTTCACCGCAGAATGCAACTCTTCTTTCTCTGCACTTTTTATCGGCAAATGACCTGAAAAAGTCTCATGCTACACCGCGTTAGCGTGCTCATAACTTATGCTAGGATAGACACAACATATCGTATTTATTGGCCGGGAATGGGGTTCGCGTGAGTAATCGGGTAGACGAATTGCGGCGTCAGTTGGCGCAACGCATTATGGTGCTGGATGGTGGTATGGGAACCATGATCCAGGGTTATCGCCTGCAGGAAGCAGATTATCGCGGTGAGCGCTTTGCTGACTGGCCGAGCGATGTGAAGGGAAATAACGATCTGCTGGTACTCACCAGGCCGCAGGTGATTAGCGAAATCCATGACGCCTATCTGGAAGCCGGTGCCGACATTCTCGAAACCAACACCTTCAACGCCACCACCATTGCGATGGCGGACTATGATATGCAGGCGTTGTCGGCGGAAATTAATACCGTTGCTGCACAGCTGGCGCGTGCCAGCGCGGACAAATGGACGGCCTTAACGCCGGATAAGCCACGTTATGTTGCCGGTGTGCTTGGCCCGACGAACCGTACCGCGTCGATCTCTCCCGATGTTAACGATCCGGCATACCGTAACGTCAGTTTTGATCAACTGGTGGAAGCGTATCGCGAATCGACTCGTGCCTTGATCGCTGGCGGTGTCGATCTGATCATGATCGAAACCATCTTCGATACGTTGAACGCTAAAGCGGCGAGCTTCGCGGTAGAAAGCGAGTTTGAGGCATTAGGCATCGAGCTGCCGGTGATGATTTCCGGCACGATCACGGATGCGTCAGGGCGTACGCTATCCGGCCAGACAACAGAAGCGTTTTACAACTCCTTACGTCATTCCCGTCCGCTATCTTTTGGCCTGAACTGTGCGCTGGGACCGGATGAACTGCGTCAGTATGTCGCTGAGCTGTCACGTATTTCAGAATGCTATGTGAGTGCGCACCCGAATGCAGGGCTGCCCAACGCCTTTGGGGAGTACGATTTAGATCCGGCCGATATGGCGAAACATATTGGCGAATGGGCGCGATCCGGTTTTCTGAATATCGTCGGTGGCTGCTGCGGATCGACACCTGCGCACATTGCTGCGATGGCAAAAGTGGTGGAAGGGGTACCGCCGCGCAAGCTGCCAGAGATTTCGGTGGCTTGCCGCCTATCCGGTCTGGAACCGCTGAATATCGATGCCAACACGCTGTTTGTTAACGTCGGGGAACGGACGAACGTCACCGGCTCCGCACGTTTTAAGCGTCTGATCAAAGAAGAAAAATACAACGAAGCGCTGGATGTTGCCCGTCAGCAGGTGGAAAGCGGCGCGCAAATTATCGACATCAACATGGATGAAGGCATGCTGGATGCGGAAGCGGCGATGGTCCGATTCCTGAACCTGATTGCCGGTGAACCGGATATTGCCCGTGTACCGATCATGATCGACTCCTCTCGGTGGGAGGTGGTTGAGAAGGGGCTTCAATGTATTCAGGGCAAGGGCATTGTTAACTCGATTTCCATGAAAGAAGGCGTTGAGGCCTTTGTGCATCACGCCAAACTGGTACGGCGCTACGGCGCGGCTGTGGTGGTGATGGCGTTTGATGAAGTCGGTCAGGCGGATACTCGCGCCCGTAAAATTGAAATTTGTCGCCGGGCGTACCGAATTCTGACGGAAGAAGTCGGTTTCCCACCGGAAGATATCATTTTCGATCCGAACATTTTTGCTGTGGCAACGGGGATCGATGAGCACAACAACTACGCGGTAGATTTTATCGAAGCCTGTGCGGACATCAAGGCGCAGCTGCCGCATGCGATGATCTCCGGCGGGGTATCCAACGTTTCCTTCTCATTCCGTGGCAACGATCTGGTGCGTGAAGCGATCCACGCTGTCTTCCTCTATCACGCGATCCGCAACGGCATGGACATGGGGATCGTGAATGCCGGTCAGTTGGCGATCTATGACGATCTCCCTGCGGAATTACGCGATGCGGTGGAGGATGTGATCCTGAACCGTCGCAGCGATGCCACCGAGCGCATGCTCGAACTGGCAGAAAAATATCGCGGCAGCAAAACGGAAGATGAAGGGAATAAAACGCAGGCGGAATGGCGCGGCTGGGATGTGAAGAAGCGTCTGGAATATTCGCTGGTGAAAGGCATTACCGAATTTATTGAGCTGGATACCGAAGAAGCGCGCCAGCAGGCCGCACGGCCGATAGAGGTGATTGAAGGCCCGCTGATGGATGGCATGAACGTCGTCGGCGATCTGTTCGGCGCAGGGAAAATGTTTTTGCCGCAGGTCGTGAAATCAGCTCGCGTCATGAAGCAAGCGGTGGCCTATCTCGAACCCTACATTGAAGCCAGCAAAGCCAAAGGCACGTCAGCCGGAAAGATCCTGCTGGCGACGGTAAAAGGCGACGTTCACGATATCGGTAAGAATATCGTCGGTGTGGTGCTGCAATGTAACAACTACGAAATTATCGATCTGGGCGTGATGGTGCCGACGGACAAGATTCTGAAGACCGCACGCGAAGAAAAGGTCGATATTATCGGGTTGTCCGGGCTGATTACGCCGTCGCTGGACGAAATGGTCAACGTGGCGAAAGAGATGGAGCGTCAGGGTTTCACGCTGCCGCTGCTGATTGGTGGCGCGACGACGTCTAAAGCGCATACCGCTGTGAAGATTGAGCAGAACTATAGCGGCCCGACGGTCTATGTGCAGAATGCTTCGCGCTCTGTCGGCGTGGTATCGGCGCTGCTGTCCAGTGCGCAATATGACGACTTTGTTGCACGTACCCGTAAAGAGTACGAAACCGTGCGTATTCAGCACGCGCGTAAAAAGCCGAGAACGCCGCCCGTGACGCTGGAAGCGGCTCGTGCTAACGCTTCCGATCTGGATTGGGAGAACTACACGCCGCCCGTTGCACATCGGCTGGGCGTGCAGGCAGTGACAGCCAGCATCGAAACGCTGCGCAACTACATCGACTGGACGCCGTTCTTTATGACCTGGTCGCTGGCCGGGAAATATCCCCGCATTCTGGAAGATGAGGTGGTGGGTGAAGAGGCCAAGCGCCTGTTTGCCGATGCCAACGCGATGCTGGACGATTTGTCCGCACGCGGTGCACTTAACCCTCGTGGCGTGGTTGGCTTATTCCCGGCGAACCGCGTTGGCGATGACGTGGTGATTTATACCGATGAACGGCGTGAAACGGTGCTGTCAGTGAGCCACCATCTGCGCCAGCAGACGGAGAAAACCGACTTCCCGAACTACTGCCTGTCTGATTTTGTGGCACCGAAGTCCAGCGGCAAGCCGGACTACCTCGGGGCGTTTGCGGTGACCGGTGGACTGGAAGAAGATACGTTGGCCGATCAGTGGGAAGCTCAGCATGATGATTACAACAAGATCATGGTGAAGGCGATCTCCGACCGTCTGGCGGAAGCCTTTGCGGAATACCTGCATGAGCGTGTGCGTAAAGTTTACTGGGGCTATGCGCCGAATGAGAACCTCAGTAATGAGCTGCTGATCCGCGAGAACTATCAGGGCATCCGTCCTGCACCGGGCTATCCTGCTTGCCCGGATCACACGGAAAAAGTGCAAATCTGGCAGTTGCTGGATGTGGAAAAGCATACCGGCATGAAGCTCACCGAATCCTATGCCATGTGGCCGGGCGCGTCGGTATCCGGCTGGTATTTCAGCCACCCCGACAGTAAATACTTCGCCGTCGCGCAAATCCAGCACGATCAGGTAGCGGATTACGCGGTGCGTAAAGGGATGGATGTGGGTGAGGTGGAGCGCTGGCTAGCGCCGAATCTAGGTTATGATGCTGATTAAGGGATTGAGTAAGGTGCTTACAGATATTGTTGTCTGAGTTATGTATGACTGTGAGCGTTTCGGGCGTGAGGGCAAAGGTGATATTTTGTGACGAATACGCCACGCCCGACATAGGGCAGCTCAAACGCCGCTTGCCCTATGTACCCAGGCTGTTGGCTGAAATCCTGCCGCTACGCGGTGCCTTCGGAATCATTGAACGCTAATCGAGCCGCCAGTGACGCGTTCCCGACGCGGCACTGGCTTTCGCGACGTCCTGTCGCTCACTCGGCGTTCACTGATACCTCAGCATGATTTCTGATGCCAGTCAGAGAACCTTCCCTACGTTAGCCAAGGTGTTCAGGATTTAGAACACCATTTCAATGAGAATAGTTATCAGTCTTATTGATGCAATTTCATGGTAATGGTAAGGTGAGCATCAATTAAGCAGAAAGCATTTTTCTGTTTTTATTCCACTCATTTCCGCTAACCGCTGGCCTGATTCTGGGCGTTAAACAGGATGAGGGTATCTTCCCGCTCATGCTAAAACGACTCTTTTCCATTGAGGATTTCTTCGACATCGGTGAACGTTACGGGATTGATTACCACTTCCCGCAGCTGTCGTCCTGCCGTGAGCGCGCGAAAGAAAAGCGTATCGTGGTGCAGGGCGATGTCGAAGAGATGACGCTGTCCTCTGGGATTTGCCTGACGAATTCTAACGTGCAGGTGTTGCAGCCTTACGAATCGACGTCGTTGCACTGTTGCCCGTTTTATACGCTGGTGGTGCTGGAAGGTCGCGTCGCGCTGCGTCTGAACGGCAAGGAGTTTGTTGTTCGCTCCGGTATGGCATTCAGCACCCGGCTGGGTGACCCGTTAATCATGAACGCCAGCCACCTCGCGGACTGTCATCTGCGCACCGTATCGCTGGGTATTTTCCCCACCACCTTTGCTTTGGATCCACTGTTGGGCTCGCTGCTGAACGAGTGGGAACAGGGCGGTAATCCAACATTTCTATGGCAGGTTCCCGGCTATTTGTTATCTGGGTTGCAGCACGCGCTGGAAAATACCGTGCCGGGATTATCGCGTCAGCTGATGCTGGAAGGCGTGATGCTACAACTGCTAGGGCAAGGCCTGTCATTCGGGCAACGTGGGGGAGAGCGGCGCGTCTTGCCTCCGCCCGGTGAACAGGATCGGCTGGAGAACGTTCGGCGGCTTCTGGCGCAACAGCCTGAAAAAGAGTACACCCTCAATGAACTGGCGCAGCTGGCCGCGATGAGCACCAGTAGCCTGCGTACCAAGTTTCGTCAGGCGTATGGTCATTCGGTCTTTGACTATCTACGTGACTGTCGGCTGGAACTGGCTCGGCGCTATCTGGTGCAGGGATACAGCGTTCAGCAGGCGGCCTGGATGTCGGGCTACCAGCATGCGACCAACTTTGCCACGGCTTTCCGGCGGCGTTACGGTATGGCGCCGAGCGATGCACGCATGGTCAGCTAGCATTTCCTTTCTTATCACTCTCCTGAGCCTTATTTGTGCCAGCTATTGTCACTTGGCTGCCCGCTTGGCGCTTTCTCGCTGAGTTCCCGTTTTGTCATTGCGCATACGCAAGTTGTCACTGCGCATAGCTATCGCAAGACTAAAAACAGTAATAATTCTTATTTACAATAATAAGGTCTGTGGAGATTCCCATGTTCAGAAAAACGCGGCTGGCGCTGGTGGTTGGCTGTTTCACCAGTGGATTAACGGTGTCGGCACTGGCGTAGGATACGCCATCCTCTTCTTCTCAGGGTGATACGTTAGTCGTGACGTCTCAAACGCAACGCGGCGCGACCAAGCTGGAAACGCCCGATATCGAGACTCCTCAGGCCGTTTCTATCATTACGCGCGACCAGATTCAGGAACAGGGTGCGACCAGCGTTCGTCAGGCGGTCGGCTATACGCCGGGCGTGTACAACAACCAAATCGGCGCGTCCAACCGCTTTGACTACATGGTGCTGCGCGGCTTTTCCGACGGCAGTCTCGATAACGTCTATCTCGACGGGCTGAAGATGATGGGGGATACCAACTCCCATAGCTCGCTGGTTATCGATCCCTGGTTCCTCGACAGCATTGAAGTGGTCAGAGGCCCGGCGTCCGTACTTTATGGTCGTTCTTCTCCGGGCGGTATTGTGGCGCTGAACTCCCGTCAGCCGTCGTTCGATCGCAGCGGACAGATCAAACTCTTTGCAGGCAATAATGCGCAGCGCGGTGCGGCGTTTGACGTTACCGGACCGCTGGATGATGACGAGCGTTTTGCGTTTCGTCTGGGCGGGATGGTGCGTGAGGCGGATACCCAATTTGGGCCGCTGAAAGAAGAACGCTATGCGATTGCACCTAGTCTACTGTGGCGGATTTCCGACAAGACCCGTTTGGAGTTGATGGCGTACCTGCAACGCGATCCAGAAGGCGGCAGTCACTCGGGTTTGCCGTATGAAGGCACGGTAGTCGCGCACAACGGGCGGAAAATCTCGAACACCTTCTATGAAGGGGAAGAGAATTATGAGAAATACGACCGTAAGCAAAACATGGTGGGATACAACTTTGAACACGGTTTTGATAGCGGCTGGGCGGCGCGCCAAAAAGTGCGCTATCTGCGTACCAAAGTGCATTTGGATCAGGTTTACGCCTATGGCTGGACGCAGCCGAGCGCCGATACGCTGACCCGTTATTACTCAGGTTCCCGCGAGTCGCTGTCTGCATTAACGTTAGATAATCAGCTCGATGGCAGCGTGGATACCGGTGCGGTGAACCACCGTCTGCTGGTGGGGCTCGACTATCAGCAGCGTAATAACAATATGGACTGGCCTTCGGGGTCCTTCCCGGCGCTTGACGCGTTTAATCCCGTTTACGGTTCTGGTCCAACGGCCATGTCCGGTACGCTGGAAAAGCACAAGCTGCAACAGACGGGCATCTATCTACAAGATCAAATGAGCTGGGAGCGTTGGCGTTTAACGTTGGGCGGTCGTCACGACCAGGTAAAAGTGACCCATGTTAACCATACCAAGGGGACACACAGCGAGTTGGATAAAAACAACTTTAGCTCGCGTGCCGCCTTACTCTACCTGTTTGATAATGGCGTTGCACCGTATGTCAGCTATTCCACGGCCTTTACGCCGACCAGCTTCGCCGATGATAACGGCAACGTGCTGGAACCGATGAAAGGCAAACAGTGGGAAGCTGGGATGAAATATCAGCCTGAGGGTTCTAAGGATCAGTACAGCCTGTCGGTATTCCGTATTAACCAGAAGAATGTGGCGACAAAAGTTCAGCCTAACGATCCTTACCGCTCCGTGGGTGAAATTGAGTCTGAAGGGGTTGAACTGGAGGCCGTGAGCCACATTACCGATAATCTGCGTCTGCAAGCGGCCTATACCTATACGGATATTCGCTATAAGAAAAGCAGTGTGGCTGAGCAAGGAAAACGGGCGGTGTACGCGCCGCGCAATCAAGCCAGCGCCTGGGCTAGCTATGATGTCAAAAGCGGTCCACTGGACGGCCTGACGATTGGCTCCGGCGTACGTTACGTGAACGGTGTGACTTCCGATCGCGCTAACACCCACACGCTGCCGTCTTACACGCTGGTGGATCTGGCAGTGGGATACGATCTCTCGAAGGTCGGTCTGAAAGGGCTGAGTGCGCAGCTTAATGTGAACAACCTGACCGATAAACGCTATGTCTCCGCCTGTAACTCGCTGGAGTTCTGCTACTTCGGTGCGGAGCGCAGCGTAGTCGGCAGCGTCTCTTATTCGTTCTGATCGCGCGTGTTGCAGCCATGAAACGAAAGCCGGGGAAACCCGGCTTTTTCACATCATGTATTCGCTAACGATCAATACAGGCCAATCACCTTCCACCACAGCAGACCCGCGCTCATGAAGATCGCCTGATTCACCAGACTGACGACGAAACCGGTGCGCCACCAGACGGCGGTGGGCACGTAGCCCGCGCCGAACAGGATGGGGCCGCGCGCGTGGGTATATTGCGTCAGTGAGCAGTACAGACTGCTGGTAAACGCCAGCATGAATGCCATCGGCACCGCCGGAATGTTCAGGTTGATCCCGACGCCGAGGAATACGGCAAAAAGTGCGGCGATCTGCGCGTTGCCGCTGGCGAAGAAATAGTGGGTGTAGAAATAGGCCGCATTTAGCAGTAACAACACCAATACCCAGCTGGTTCCCTGCATTAAGTGGCCGATGTTGCTGCCGATGAGATCGCCAAACCAGTTGGTGAAGCCGAGCTTTTTCAACTGATTCGCCATCATCAGCAGGGCGGCGAACCAAATCAGCGTATCCCAGGCTCCTTTCTCGCTCTTCACGTCTTCCCAGTTCAGTACGCCGGTTAACAGCAGGAAAGACAGCCCGACGAACGAGGCTGTCGTGGCATCCACGCCTAATTTATCGCCAAAAATCCACAGCACCAGCAGCAGGACAACGGTGAATGCCATCAGCCATTCACCGCGGCTCATGTTGCCCATCTTTGCCAGTTCGGCGACGGCCAGTTTTGGTGCATCTGGCGTATGGCGAATTTCCGGCTTGGTCAGCCAGTAGACGAGCAGGGGGACAACGGCCAGAGAAATCAAACAGGGCACGAGCGCTGCCAGAAACCAGCTTCCCCACGTGATGGTCACGCCCGCGTTGGCCGCGAGTTTCACCGCCAGCAGGTTGCCGGTATAAGCGGTCATAAACAGCGCCGCCGTCACGTCGTTAACGTTACCGATGCAGGTAATCAGAAAGGTGCCAATCTTACTGCGCGAGGCATCTTCCGGTTTGGAATCGAAGCTGCGCGACAGCGAATCAGCAATGGGATAAATAATTCCGCCGCAGCGGGCGGTGTTGCTCGGCATCGCAGGGGAAAGGACCAGATCGGCAAAGGCCAGCCCGTAAGCCAGACCCAGCGTGCGTTTTCCCAACATGCGGATCATCTGCAAGGCGATACGGCGACCCAGCCCTGTTTTGATAAAGCCGCGCGCGATCATGAAGGCGACAACAATCAGCCAGATCAGCGAACTGTTCAGGTCGCTGAGCGCGGTTTGTATCGCACCGCTGGCCGTTGTATCTCCCGCGGCGTACGTCAGCGCAAAGAGTGTGATACTGATAATACCGATAGCCCCAATCGGGAGCACATTCGCGACAATACTCACGATCGTGGCGACGAAGAGGACGGCGGAGTGCCAGGCGGCGGGGCTTAAGCCAGTCGGGGGCTCTATGTGCCAAAAAAAGGCGGCGATGGCGAGGATAATGATTAGCGGAAGCCAGTTCAGTCCATATGAGGTTTTCGTTTTCATCCATTTTCCTTACTCGAGGGCTGCAAGATTATGCAGAGTTATAACCCATAAGAGTTATAGGGATAAAAAGAGCATAGCGCTAACCGGGAAAGGCGTGAGGCAAAATTATGGGCTTTTTGATTTGGATTCTGTTTTTTAAATATTGTCAGTTAAGTAATTGTTATACGTCATTGATCGCTGCACGATTTTGCTTTGGCGCGGGCTGCCTCGCAGTACGGTCCGCCAACATCTGGTAAGATGGTCGTTCATTACGTCATCAACACCTTCTATTTTATCAACACACGTTTAGCTGGAGGCGAGAATTTTTTGTTAACACTGCTGAATCTCCTTTCTGCGATTGCGTTACTGGTATGGGGCACTCACATTGTCCGCACCGGTATCATGCGAGTTTATGGTACCCAGTTACGGCGGGTTCTCAGCGATAGCGTTGAGAAAAAACCGTTGGCTTTTATGGCCGGTATTGGCGTAACCGCGCTGGTGCAGAGCAGCAATGCGACCGCGTTGCTGACGACCTCTTTTGTCTCACAGGGGCTGGTGGCATTAACGCCTGCGCTGGTGATTATTCTCGGGGCGGATGTCGGTACGGCACTGATGGTGCGTATTCTGACGTTCGATCTGTCCTGGCTTTCTCCGCTGCTGATTTTTCTGGGCGTAATATTTTTCCTCAGCCGTAAGCAGACGCGGGTGGGTCAGGTTGGTCGCGTGGCGATTGGGCTCGGGCTGATTTTGCTGGCGCTGGAAATGATTGTCGTGGCCGCGGCTCCGATCACACAAACGTCGGGCGTGAAAGTGCTGTTCTCCTCGTTGACGGGCGACGTCATGCTGGATGCACTGGCTGGCGCGCTGTTCGCGGTGATTACCTATTCCAGTCTGGCAGCGGTGCTGCTCACGGCAACCTTGACGGCAAGCGGTGTAATTTCGCTGGAAGTGGCGATGTGTCTGGTCATTGGTGCCAATCTGGGTAGCGGTTTACTGACGATGATGAGCACCTCGACGCAGAATGCGGATGGTCGACGCGTGGCGCTCGGTAGCATGCTGTTCAAGCTGATAGGCTGTTTGGTTGTGCTGCCGCTGGTTGAGCCGCTTTCGCGCTGGCTGACGCATATTCCGCTGGGTGCTGAAGAGTTGGTGATCTATTTCCACCTGTTCTACAACCTGATTCGCTGTCTGCTGCTGATCCCGCTCACTGGCGTGGTGGCGCGGCTGTCCTGCGCGATGATTGCTGACTCGCCGCAGGTCGATCTCCAGATGAAACCGCGCCATCTGGACACCAGTTCGCTGGATACGCCAGCGCTGGCGTTGACCAACGCCGCACGAGAAACGCTGCGTATTGGCGATGTGCTGGAGCAGATGCTGCGTCTGTACCGCGAAGTCTTGCAGGGCGACCATATGCAGCGGCGGGAGATTCGCCGACTCGATGATGATGTCGATATCCTTTACACCGCGATTAAGCTCTATCTGGCACAGATTCAGAAAGACGGATTGGATGAGCGAGATTCCCGGCGCTGGGCTGAGGTGATCGAAGTGGCGCTGAATCTGGAGCAGGCGGGAGATATTATCGAACGTATGGCAGATGACATCGCGAATCATTCCTCCGGCGTACGCATGGCGTTTTCCGCGCAGGGTCTGGAAGAGTTGAACCATCTGCATGAACAGCTGCTGGCGAATCTGCGTCTGGGGCTATCGGTTTTCCTGTCGGAGGATGTCACCAGCGCGAAACGTCTGCGCCGTGCTAAACACCGCTTCCGCATTATGAACCGCCGCTATGCCCATGCGCATGTCGATCGCTTACATCAGCACAATGTACAGAGTCTGGAAACCAGCTCGCTCCATTTGAGCTTACTTGGGGACATGAACCGACTGAATTCACTGTTCTGTGCGGTGGCTTATAATGTCTTGATTGTGCAACAGGATGAGGACGAAGAGCGCGAAGAATCGCCGCTGACGCTGTGATCCTTTGGAGGTTATCTTAGTTATATTTTTATGCAGGCTAAGAGGTGGTTTCGTGCGCGATAATACTGCCATTTTCCTGCTACTTCATAGCACGCGCCCGACACGGGACGGCTCAAACGCCGCTCGCCCCGTGACCCCAGGCTTTTCGGCGGGAATTATGCCGCTTGTGCGGTTCCATCGGTGTTCCTGACCGCTAGTCGAGCCGCCAGTGACGCGTTCCCGACGCGGCACTGGCTTTCGCGACGTCCTGTCGCTCACTCGGCGGTCAAGCCCACCGCTGCATAATTTTTGACGCCGGATAACGTCAAAACCTGCGGTGTCTCTGTATTTGTGACTAAGAGACAGACCAAATACAGAGAGCGAACTTACTCGAACAGGCTGCGGTGCAGTGTTTGTACCACACGCTCGGCGTCATCACCCGGTACCAGGAAGCACAGGTTGTTGCTGCTGGCGCCGTAGCAGATCAGGCGAATACGGAACGGTTCCAGTACGCCAAACACTTCTTTCCCGACGCCACAGGCCTGAGACAGATTGTTGCCGATTAACGCGACCAGCGACAGATTCTCTTCAACCTCAACCCGACACAGCGATGACAGCTCGGTCAGCAAGGCGCTGGAGAGCAGGCTGTCGCCCGTTGAGGTGGAGCCGGTTGTGTCGAGCGTCAGCGCAACGTTGACTTCTGACGTCGTGATCAGGTCAACGGAGATGTTGTGACGCGCCAGAATGCTGAACACTTCGGCCAGAAAACCGCGTGCGTGCAGCATGTTCAGGCTATACAGCTTAAGCAGCGTTTGCTTACGACGCAGTGCCAGCGCGCGGAACAACGGCGGATTTTCGGTTTTATTGCACACCAGCGTACCGCCAGCGGCCGGATCTTTGCTTGAGCCGACGAACACAGGAATATCGCTACGTACCGCAGGCAGCAGCGTGGCCGGGTGCAGGACTTTTGCGCCGAATGTCGCCATTTCGGCGGCTTCTTCAAACATGATTTGGTCGATGCGTTTTGCAGTCGGCACCACGCGTGGATCGGTGGTGTAGATGCCGGGAACGTCGGTCCAGATATCAATCCGGCTGACGTTGAGCGCTTCGCCCAGCAGCGCCGCCGTATAATCGCTACCGCCGCGACCCAGCGTGGTCGTGCGGCCTTTCGCTTCGCTGCCGATAAAGCCCTGAGTGATCACCAGACCTTGCTCAAGACGCGGCTGCAGCTGGCTGCGAGTCAGCTCACCCAGCACGTCACAGTCCGGCTGAGCGCGACCAAAGTGATCGTCGGTACGCATGATCTTGCGTACATCAAACCATTCTGCAACGACATCACGCTGACGCAGGATCTCGACAAACAGCAGGGTAGACATCAGTTCGCCGTGGCTGACCAGTTCATCGGTCAGGGCGTTTGACGTCGCGAGCGCCGCCGCTTCAGACAGGGTGGTGACGCTGTCCAGCATGCGATCAATCTCATCGCGAATAACGCTTTGATTGGTCAGTTTGTCGATGATGGCGTATTGGATTTGGCGAATTTTCGCCAGATGCTCGGCGCGCGTTTCCGGCGTTTGGCCTTCCGCGAGTGCGACCAGTAAATTCGTAATACCCGCTGATGCTGACAGCACCACAACGCGCACATTCGGGTTGGATAACACCACATCGGCACTGCGATTCATGGCGTCAAAGTCCGCCACGCTGGTGCCGCCAAATTTGGCAATAACGGTAGAGTTCGCGTTTGCGGAGACTTCAGTTGCAGACATGTCAAAAAACCTCGTGTCAGGGGGTAGGCTGTTTTCAGTAAACAGCATTCCATTAATCAGCCTTGGCACAGGGGGAGAGCAAAAGTAGGGGGCAGGCGTAGAAAATAACTACGATACACCCAGAAGCGCTCCACCTTGCTGGACGTCCATCAGGACAAATCCGGTGACAACCCAGAGGATTCAGCCTCTGTAGTCGATAGGGTGAAAGCCGTATTTTCACCGCATCTCGGCGTCGCTCCCCCTCGGATATCATCAGCGGATTACGGTTCCTCCGATATCTTACCTGGGCGACGCGCCTCTTCTGGCTTGCACACCGAGTGTGCAAGTACGGTGTTACAAATAACGGGTTATGCGGTTTCTGTCAATAAACAATCTGTCAGCAAACTACAAGCTGTCAGTAAACGACAGGGCATAAACCGCTTTTAGCAAGAAAAGGGATCTCAATCTGGATTTTAAGGGATACAATCGATTCAGTCACTTTGAACTCATGCTTAGAGAGAAAGTCGCATTATGAAAAATATCAATCCAAGCCAAACTGCCGCCTGGCAGGCATTACAAACCCATTTTGACGCGATGAAAGACGTGCAAATCAGCGAGCTGTTTGCACAAGATAGCGATCGTTTCGCGCATTTTTCCGCGACGTTCGACGATCAGATGCTGGTGGATTACTCCAAAAACCGCATCACGGCAGAAACAATGGAAAAACTGCACTCGCTGGCACGGGAAACCGACCTGTCTGCGGCGATTCAGTCCATGTTTGCCGGCGAGAAAATCAACCGCACGGAAGACCGCGCTGTTCTGCACGTTGCCCTGCGTAACCGCAGCAATACGCCGATTTTGGTGGATGGCAAAGATGTGATGCCGGAAGTCAACGCGGTGCTGGCGAAGATGAAAGATTTCAGCGAACGCGTGATTGGCGGTGAGTGGAAAGGCTATACCGGCAAAACCATTACCGACGTGGTGAACATCGGTATCGGCGGCTCCGATCTCGGCCCGTTCATGGTAACGGAAGCGCTGAAGCCTTATAAAAACCATCTCAACATGCACTTTGTCTCTAACGTTGACGGCACGCACATCGCTGAAACGTTGAAGCCGCTGAACCCAGAAACTACGCTGTTCCTCGTCGCGTCGAAAACCTTCACCACGCAGGAAACCATGACCAACGCGCACAGCGCTCGCGACTGGTTCCTGAAAACGGCGCAGGATGATAAGCACGTTGCCAAGCACTTTGCCGCGCTGTCCACCAACGCGAAAGCCGTCGGCGAATTCGGTATCGATACCGACAACATGTTCGAATTCTGGGACTGGGTTGGCGGACGCTACTCTCTGTGGTCGGCGATTGGGCTGTCGATCATTCTCTCTCTGGGCTTTGATAACTTTGAAAAACTGCTCAGCGGCGCGCACGCGATGGACAAGCACTTTGCTGCCACGCCAGCGGAGAAAAACCTGCCTGTGCTGCTGGCGCTGATCGGTATTTGGTACAACAATTTCTTCGGTGCTGAAACTGAAGCGATTCTTCCGTATGACCAATACATGCACCGTTTTGCCGCCTATTTCCAACAGGGAAATATGGAATCCAACGGGAAATCTGCCGATCGCAACGGCAATCCAGTGGATTACCAGACCGGGCCGATTATCTGGGGCGAACCGGGCACGAACGGCCAGCATGCGTTCTACCAGTTGATCCATCAGGGTACCAAGCTGGTTCCGTGTGATTTCATTGCACCGGCGATTAGCCATAACCCATTGAGCGATCACCACAGCAAGCTGCTGTCGAACTTCTTTGCACAGACGGAAGCGCTGGCGTTCGGTAAGAGCCGTGAGGTGGTGGAAGCAGAATTTGCCGCGGCAGGAAAAAGCCCAAAAGAAGTGGAACACGTCGCGCCGTTTAAAGTATTCGAAGGCAATCGCCCAACCAACTCTATCCTGCTGCGCGAAATCACCCCGTATAGCCTGGGAGCGTTGATTGCGCTGTATGAGCACAAAATCTTCACTCAGGGCGCGATCCTGAACATCTTCACATTCGATCAGTGGGGCGTGGAGTTAGGGAAACAACTGGCGAACCGTATTCTGCCAGAGCTGGAAAATGACAGTCAGATCGACAGCCATGACAGTTCTACTAACGGACTGATCAACCGTTTCAAGGCGTGGCGTAACTAATCGGGCCTGTGCCCTTTGGTTTTTCAATCGCAAGGAGGAAGACATGCAGGTTCGTATTTTGTTGGGGCTATCAGCAGCCGTTTTGCTGGCGGGGTGCAGCAGCACCAGTCAACTTAGCGCTGCTGGACAAGCCGTGGCGTTCACGGACACCAAACCAGGAAGCGAATGTCAGCTGTTAGGGCAAGCCAGTGGTAGCCAGTCTAACTGGCTGGCGGGAAACCATAGTGACGGCAGTTCTATGCGCAGTGCGGCAAACGATCTGCGTAATAAAGCGGCGGCGATGGGAGGCAATACCATCTATGGCGCAACCAGTTCGAGCGAAACCTTCTGGTCAAGCTTTGCGCCGCTAGACAGCAAGATGAACGGCAGCGTCTACAAATGTCCTTAAGCTAAAGAAAAACCCGGTGAGAGTGACATGTTGCTCTCACCGCTTTTCCTAACGTATTGCTCAACCGACTATCCCAGCGTCATCCTGATGCTGCTTCATCCCTAAATCCAGTGGCGTTTTGCTGGCTTCCCCACCGATTTCCCGCGCCAGACGCGGCACCAGATAGCCGGATACCTTCTTCAGCAGCGCTTTAACCAAGATGCGCGCCTCGTTGTCATCGACCAGAAAATGCGCGGCACCCTGAACCTTATCCAGTACGTGTAGGTAATAAGGCAGAATTCCTGCGTCAAAGAGCGCATTACTGAGCCGCGCGAGTGTCTCTGCGTTGTCATTCACCCCGCGCAGCAGCACGCTTTGGTTGAGCAGCGTCACACCTGCACGGCGCAAACGCGCCATACTTTGTGTTAAATCAGGATCAATTTCCTGCGGGTGGTTAATATGCGTCACCAGCAACACCTGAAGCGAACTGCGGGACAGGCGATCGCACAGCGCGTCGGTAATACGTGCAGGGATAACCACCGGCAAGCGGCTGTGAATGCGCAGACGTTTCAGATGTGGGATGTGTTCCAGTTCGGTGATCAGCCAGTCCAGCTCGTGGTCTTTAGCCATCAGCGGGTCGCCACCGGAAAAAATAATTTCATCCAGTTCTGGGTGCTGGCGGATATAATCCAGCGCCTGACGCCAGTTTGCCTTGTTGCCCTGATTATCCTGATAGGGGAAATGGCGGCGGAAGCAGTAGCGGCAGTTTACCGCACAGCCGCCTTTAACCAGCAGCAGAGCACGGTTGTGATATTTGTGTAGTAGCCCCGGCACGACGCTGTGTTGCTCATCAAGCGGGTCATGAGTGAAGCCTGGGGTGGCGATAAACTCTTCACGCGCGGTCAGTACCTGTAGCAGCAACGGATCGTCAGGATTGCCTTTTTGCATCCGTGCAGCGAATGCGCGCGGCACCCGCAGCGCAAAAAGCTTGCGTGCATCACTGCCTTGCCGGAGTTTAGCGTGATCGCTCAGTGCCAAAAGTTGCAGTAATTCATCAGGATCGGTAATTACGTCCGCAAGTTGCTGCAACCAATCTTCTCTGGAAGGTATATTTAGGGTTACAATGTGTGCCATTTTTTGGCTTCGTACCAGTATTAAAATTGTAGAGGGCCTTTATGGCGACTTATTCTAGCAACGATTTCCGTTCCGGTCTTAAAATCATATTCGAAGGCGAACCGTATGCTGTCGAATCCAGTGAGTTTGTTAAGCCGGGTAAAGGCCAGGCTTTTGCTCGCGTAAAAATGCGTCGCCTGTTGACGGGCTCTCGCGTTGAAAAAACCTTCAAGTCTACCGATTCTGCAGAAGGCGCAGACGTCGTTGATACCAACATGAACTACCTGTACAACGACGGTGAGTTCTACCACTTCATGCATCCTGAGACGTTTGAACAACATCAGGTTGAAGAAAAGACCGTTGGTGATGCTGCAAAATGGCTGCAAGACAACGCCGAATGTATCGTTACCCTGTGGGATGGTCGTCCTATCGCTGTTCAGCCACCGAATTTCATCGAAGCTGAAATCACCGATACCGACCCAGGCCTGAAAGGCGACACTGCCGGTACTGGTGGTAAGCCAGCAACGCTGAGCACCGGCGCAGTCGTTAAAGTGCCATTGTTCGTGCAGATCGGCGAAGTTGTCAAAGTTGACACCCGTTCTGGTGAATACGTATCACGCGTTAAGTAATTAATGCGAAAAAGGCCGCCTTCTGTGAGGGCGGCCTTTTTGATCCCGCTGTCTGACTGAAATCACCTTTTTGCTTTTCTCCTCATCCGAAAAAACCTCCACAAGAATTAAAATTGGCTACGCTTAAAAAGCAGTCACTTTCGTACCGTTGAAATCCTACTCTCATAAAGAAGGAATCGAGTATGTTGAAGAAAGCTTTTGTTGCCATTTTCTCTCTGGTTATTCTCTCTGCGGTGGTTGGGTGCAATACCACCCGAGGCGTTGGGCAAGATGTTGAAGCGGGTGGGAAGGCTATTCAGCGCAGCGCCCAATAGCCCATACCCGTCATACTTCACGCTGCATGTGCGTTGGCTTTCCTCGCTCACCCCAGTCACTTACTGATGTAAGCTCCTGGGGATTCGCTGCGTTGCCGCCTGCATGCAACTCGAATTATTTAGGGTATGTTTTAGGAAATAAGTCGTAATAACTTTTCCGAGTGGAAGAAAATGCCGTTTATGGTGTTTTCTTCCCCGCGGCGAGATAATGTGAAAGTGGATCACTCGGAGAAGTAATAATGTCGCCTCTTTTCATTACTGTCGGCATGCTGACGTTGAGTAATATATTTATGACGTTCGCTTGGTATGGGCATCTACGCTATTTCAGTGGCCGAACCTGGATAATTGCTGCATTGATCAGTTGGGGTATCGCATTATTTGAATACCTTCTACAGGTGCCGGCAAATCGGATTGGTTATCAGGTCGCCTCTGCCGGTCAATTGAAAATATTGCAGGAAGTGATCAGCCTTTCCGTATTTATCCCTTTCTCCATGTTCATTTTAAAAGAGCCGTTCCGTACCGACTATATTTGGGCGGGGCTATGCCTGCTGGGCGCGGTTTTCTTTATGTTCCGCGATAAGATTATGGGATAACCCATCGGTTATCCCATTGTTGCGCCCAATACGCTCAGATTACTGATTGACCCAGATAAGTGCTTCTGTCGGGAAGCCGTAGCGTTTGGCTGTGGCGAGCAGTTTGTCGCGTGTCGCGGCATCCAACGTTGGCGTGCGTGAGAGAATCCACAGGTAGTCGCGGTTCGGCCCGCAAATTAGGGCGTAGCGATAGTCGTCGTCCAGTTCAATAATATTGTAACCGCCATAGAACGGCCCGAAGAACGACACTTTTAGCGCGCCACGCTGAGGTGACCCCGTGAAATACGCTTTTCCGATGCTTTCTTTCCATTCCTGTTTTTCGACGTTAAAGCCGCGATTGATCACCTTGATTCCGCCGTCATCCCGCGGGCCATAGGTTGCCGTCACGCGTTCCATATTGCGTTCAAAACGGTGGTCGAGACGGGCGATCTCATACCATGTGCCGAGGTAACGGTTGACGTCAAAATTTTCCACGACGGTAACGTTATCGGGCGGCGTTACGCTACAGGCGACGGAAAAGAGCGCTATCAGCGCGGCAACGCACGCTTTCCCACATCGTCTGATTTTGAAGAGAAGGCTTTTGAATAACGTGGTGTTAAGGCGAGTAGCATTAAAGAGCATCATATTGACATCTCATCGTTTTCATCTTTGTTCCAGTGTAGACGATGAGCGTGGTCAGGCGGGAAAATAATACGGCCTGCGACGATCTCGTGCAGGCCGTTAGGTACATATTTACAGATGTTACCTCTACAGCGTAACGACACCGATAACGGTAACCACAGTCAGGATTGCCGCCAGACCGTAGAACACCCACTTCCCGGCAGGGACGTGGATTTTCAGGTCATGCATCGCGTGGTGGATACGGTGCAGGCCACACCAGAGCGGCAGTATAATCATCAGCAGTAAAAAGACACGGCCGATAAAGCTCTGGCTGAACGCGGCGATGCGCTCATAGGTTAACGCGTCTGGGAACAAGCCCAGAGGCAGCATCACTCCGACCAGCAGAATGATCACCGGAGCGAAGAACGCGCTCCACATCCCACCAGCGCCGAACAGGCCCCAGAAAGGCGGTTCGTCAGAACGTTTTGGCGTTGGGTTAATCACATTATTTCTCCTGTTCAGAATAGTAAGGCGATCGCCAGAACGGCAACGGTTACCACCACGGTGACAGCCCATAGCCCTTTAATGATCGGCTCTGGCCCCATTTTTTCATCTTTAACAACGATGATGCTGGCCTTCGGTGCCAGTTCAAACCAGGTTTTGGTATGCAGCGCAGCAGCCAGCAGAGCAACGATATTGATCAGCAACACCAGCGGGTTTTGCAGGAAGCTGACGAAGCCTGCCCAGCCTTCTGGCCCATTTTTCAGCGCGAAAACGCCAAACATCAGTACGATGCTGAACCAGACGGCAGGGACGGCAGTCCCTTCACGCAACATATAAAAGCGGTAGAACCCCAGCTTTTTCCACCAGGTCGGCGACATACCGCGAACATACGCTTTACGTTTAGATGTCATCATTGTCCCTCCCTTATTGTGGTTTCAGCATGGCGATCATGAAGTCTTTCGCGCTTTCGACTTTGCCTTGCTGGATGGCAGCGGCAGGGTCGACGTGCTTCGGACACACTTCTGAGCAGTAGCCCACAAACGTACAGGTCCAGACGCCGTTATTGCCGTTCAACTGCGCCATACGCTCTTTCTTGCCGTGATCGCGGTTGTCCAGGTTATAACGGTGCGCCAGCGTAATTGCTGCCGGGCCGATGAACTCAGGGTTCAGGCCGAACTGCGGACATGCCGCATAGCACAGGCCGCAGTTAATACAGCCGGAGAACTGGTGATACTTCGCCATTTGCGCCGGAGTCTGCTTGTTCGGACCGTCAGCAGGTTTACGAGCGTTGCCGATGATATATGGCTTGATGGCTTCCAGACTCTCGATAAAGTGGGTCATATCGACCACTAAATCGCGCTCGATGGGGAAGTTGCCCAGCGCTTCGACCTTCAGACCGTTCGTGTATTCACGCAGAAAGGTTTTACAGGCCAGTTTAGGGACGTTATTCACCATCATGCCGCAGGAGCCACAGATTGCCATGCGGCAGGACCAGCGGTAGGAGAGATCCGGTGCCAGGTTATCTTTGATATAACCCAGCGCATCCAGCAGGGACGTCTGCGTGTTGTACGGGACATCGAACGTTTCAAAATACGGTTCATTGTCCCGTTCAGGGTTATAGCGCATGACTTCCATTTTCAGGGTTTTGATCGTCTCAGCCATTCGCCTGCTCCTTCTTGCTGCCTTCCTGCGCATCACCTTCTGCACCGTATACGCGTTTGGCCGGTGGAAGTTTGGTAATCTTCACATCGCTATACTCCAGACGAGGTGCGCCTTCTGGGTTATAGAACGCCAGCGTATGCTTCAGGAAGTTAACGTCATCACGCTCGGTGCAACCGTCATCCAGACGCTGGTGGGCGCCGCGAGACTCTTTACGGTTGATCGCCGAGTGCGCCATACATTCCGCAACATCCAGGCTATGGCCCAGCTCAACGGTGTACAGCAGGTCGGTGTTGAACACGCTGGAGCGGTCGGTGATTTTCACGCGTTTGAAGCGTTCTTTCAGCTCTGCCATCTTATCGACGGTTTTCTGCATCAGATCGGTGGTGCGGTAAATACCGCAGCCTTCTTCCATCGACATGCCCATTTCGTCGCGGATTTTCGCCCAGCTTTCGGTGCCTTCCTGATTCATCAGGTCATGCAGGCGTTGTTCGATGTCGCGCGTTTGTGCGTCCAGCGCCGTGCCGTTGGCCGGTGCCGCCGCCTGTGCGCGCTGTACGGCGTGCTCACCCGCTACGCGCCCGAAGACCACCAGTTCGGCCAGCGAGTTGGAACCAAGACGGTTCGCGCCGTGCAGACCAACCGAGGAACATTCGCCGACGGCGAACAGACCCTTGATGCGGGTTTCGCAGTTCTGATCGGTTTCAATGCCGCCCATCGTGTAGTGCGCGGTAGGACGAATAGGAATCGGCTCTTTCACCGGATCGACGCCGACATAGGCTTTTGCCAGTTCGCAGATGAACGGCAGACGTTCCAGAAGCTTCTTCTCGCCGAGGTGGCGCAGATCGAGATAAACCACGTCGCCCAACGGGGTTGAGACGGTGCGGCCTGCGCGCCATTCGTGCCAGAACGCCTGCGAGACTTTATCGCGTGGCCCCAGCTCCATGTATTTGTTCTTCGGCTGGCCGAGCGGCGTTTCCGGGCCCATGCCGTAGTCTTGCAGGTAACGGTAGCCGTCTTTGTTGACCATGATGCCGCCTTCGCCGCGGCAGCCCTCAGTCATCAGGATACCGGAACCGGGCAAGCCGGTTGGGTGATATTGAACGAATTCCATATCACGCAGTGGGACGCCGTGGCGGAACGCCATGCCCATTCCGTCGCCTGTGACGATGCCGCCGTTGGTGTTGTAGCGGTACACGCGGCCTGCGCCGCCTGTCGCCAGCACCACGGCGTTAGCGCGGATCTGAATCAGCGAACCTTCCATCATATTGATGGCAACAAGGCCGCGCGCTTCGCCGTCATCGACCAGAACATCGAGGACAAAGTGCTCGTCAAAACGTTGGATTTGCGGATATTTAAGGGAAGTTTGGAACAGGGTATGCAGCATGTGGAAGCCGGTTTTATCGGCGGCAAACCAGGTGCGTTCGATCTTCATCCCGCCAAAGCGGCGAACGTTGACAGAACCATCCGGTTTACGGCTCCAGGGGCAGCCCCACTGTTCCAGTTGAATCATCTCTTCTGGGCAGTGTTTGACGAAGTGCTCAACAACGTCTTGTTCACACAGCCAGTCGCCACCGGACACGGTGTCGTTGAAGTGATAATCGAAGCTATCGTGTTCCTGAGTCACTGCTGCTGACCCACCTTCTGCCGCCACGGTATGGCTACGCATTGGGTAGACTTTTGAGATCAGCGCAATTTTCAGTTGAGGGTTGGCTTCTGCGGCTGCAATTGCCGCTCGTAGGCCAGCTCCTCCGGCCCCGATAATGGCCAAATCGGCATTAAAGGTTTGCAATGCATTCCTCCAGTTACTTAAGTTAATTAAGTTAAAATAAAAAAATAATATCTATTCGTTTCTGTCTTTATATCTGAGCTTAATATCAAACCCGCTGAAAATTATGTGATAGATGTATAAAGAATAGATAAACCTATAATTTTTGTGTGGGAATGATTATACCGAATTATGGGTAGATGAAATTTGATGTGATCCTGCATTTTGTGGTTTTTTCAGCAGGCTGCGTATTTATTGATAAAAACGTGATCGAAAGGCTTATTTAGGGGGAAATGATGCTTTTATTTCTTTAATAACCCTTTTTAGGTGGATATAAGGAAATGATCCACTGGATATAATTTACGGCGACTATCCTGACCGCTCCCTCTTGGAGGGTAGAGCATGCATGGCTGAAAAGCGCGTCTGGCCTTTTTTCCGCTGGAAATTTGGGCTGATGCGGGTAGACTGCACCCCCTGTTTGACTTTGGAGTAAGAACCATGAGCGAGACGACAAGTTGGCAACCTAGTGCTTCTGTCGCTAATTTGTTGAAACGAGCGTCGATCATTGCTGCTGTCCGACGTTTCTTCACCGATCGTGGTGTACTGGAGGTCGAAACGCCCGCGATGAGTCAGGCTACGGTAACGGATGTTTTCTTATACCCGTTCCAGACCCGCTTCGTTGGTCCCGGTGCTGCAGATGGCATGACGCTGTATTTGATGACGAGCCCGGAATACCACATGAAGCGTCTGCTGGCTGCTGGTAGCGGACCGATCTTTCAGCTATGTCGCAGTTTCCGCAATGAAGAATCAGGCCGACACCACAACCCAGAATTCACGATGCTGGAATGGTATCGCCCTCACTATGATATGTACCGCCTGATGAATGAGGTCGATGACCTGTTGCAGCAGGTACTGGATTGTGAAAGCGCGGAAATGCTCTCCTATCAGCAGGCGTTTTTACGCCATCTGGAGATCGACCCTCTGTCTGTTGATAAAGCGCAGCTGCGCGAAGCAGCAGAAAAACTCGGGCTGGGCGATATCGCCTGCCGTGAAGACGATCGCGATTCGCTGGTGCAGATGCTGTTCACCTTTGGCGTTGAGCCGCATATCGGGCGCGACAAACCGGCGTTTGTCTATCATTTCCCAGCAACACAGGCCTCGCTGGCCGAGATCAGTTCGGAAGACCATCGCGTCGCCGAGCGTTTTGAAGTCTATTTCAAGGGGATCGAGCTGGCGAACGGCTTCCGTGAATTGACCGATGCCGATGAGCAACGTCAGCGTTTTGAGCAGGATAATCGCAAGCGTGCCGCGCGGGATTTGCCACAGCAGCCGATTGATGAAAACCTGCTGGCGGCGCTGAAACACGGTCTGCCGGAGTGTGCCGGTGTGGCGTTAGGTGTGGATCGTTTGATCATGCTGGCGCTGAATGCCGAGAGACTGAGTGATGTGATCGCGTTCTCCGTCGATCGCGCGTAATCCGTTTGAAGCAGGGCGGGGCCACATCTGACCGCCGCCCGTTTTCCCTTCTTATAAGCTGCCCGGCGTCCGCTGCCGTGGCGTCAGCGTTTTTCCACTGCGCGACAGATTGTCCATTTTCACCTGGAACGGTGGGAAAGGAAGCTCCAGATTGTGTTTGCGGTAGTTTTCCAGAATCAGCTGATGCAGTTCGTGGCGCAGTGGCATACGGTGCCCCATTTCGGCGGCGAACACGCGCAGCTCGAAAATCTGAATCCCCTGTTGCAGATCAACGAGGAAGGCTTCGGGCTCTGGCGTATCCAGAATCAGCGAACAGCGCTTCACTGCATCCATCAGCAGTTCCGTGACTTCCTGACTGTTCGCGTTCGCCGGAGCAGGCACCGTCATCACCACACGCGTGACGGAATCCGACAGCGACCAGTTAATAAACTGCTCGGTGATAAATGCCTTGTTCGGCACGATGATTTCTTTTCTATCCCAGTCGGAAATGGTGGTGGCGCGGGTGTTAATTCGCATGACGCTACCTGTGAGATCGCGGATCGTGACCGTATCGCCGATGCGGATCGGTTTCTCAAACAGGATGATCAGGCCGGAGATAAAGTTGGCGAAGATCTCCTGCAAACCGAACCCGAGTCCCACACCCAGTGCGGCAACCAGCCATTGCAGTTTCGACCATTCGATCCCGATCAGCGAGAAGCCCATCAGACAGCCGATCAGCATCAGAATATATTTGCTGATAGTGGTAATGGCGTAGCCGCTGCCCGGCGACAGATCCAGATGCTGTAGGATCGCCAGCTCCAGCAGGGCGGGCAGGTTACGTACCAGCTGTGCGGTAATAATGAAGATCAGAATGGCGATCAGTACCGATCCCAGCGTGATCGCCTGCACGCTCTCCACGCCTTTGACCGTGCTGGAGACATCCCACAGGCTGATATTTTCCAGGAATGCGAAGGCAGAATGAATTTCCGACCACAGCGCGATAACGGAAACCAGTGCGATCAGCGTCAGAATGGAGCGTACGAGCTGCAGGGACTTAGCGCTGATGGCATCCAGATCGACGACGGGTTCTTCCACCGCTTCCGAACTGCTTTCATGGGACGATGCAGACGGCGTGTCTTCTTCACCTTTGGCACGCTGCGCCAGAATTTCCGAACGTCGCTGTTTGGCGCGGTCGAAGGCGATACGGCGGCGCTGAATCAGCATCCAACGGCGAATAATGTGGTAAACCACCAGCAGGAAGAACCAGATAGAGACGGAGGTTTCCAGACGGGCTAACAGCGCCTGTGCGGTCGCCAGATAGCCGATACAGGAGGCCAGCGCGGCAACGAGCGGCATGGCGATCAGGATGTTCCACATCGCACGGTTAACGGAGTTTTCCCCCGAACCTTCTTTATCCAGATACAGCGGGATCCCCGCGCGTTTTAATCCGGTCGTGACCAAACTCAGAGCCATACAGAGCAAGATGAAGCAGAGCCGCCCCAGCGTGCTGGAAAACTCGCGATCGTTGAGCTTATCGAACGTAATCAATGCGCCATAATCAGCGGCACGATAAAGGCGATGGAAAGACGATAGTAGCGCATCGCTCTGGCTACGCGCTCCGGCGACCAGCGGAAGTGGACAATGAACAGCCCCTGCGGATGCGAGAATGAGGCGCTGATCATCACCAGCCACATCAACGGCACGGTGGCGGTCACGCTGTCGCCGATAGCGACGGCAATCGGGTAAGGCCAGGCGTTTTGCAGCCCGTATCCCAGCGCGGCCCAGAGCACCGGCAGCGGCAGGGCGGTAAGGATGGACCAGAACACGGTACGCAGCGTCAGCATAAAGTGGTCGAGAGTGACCTTGCCGACGCGGCTGCTGGCACGCTCCATAAACGCATGATAGTGACGACGCGAGCTGATACTAAAGCCAACCAGCAGCAGTGCGCCCAGCAGCGGCAGCACGGTTTCCTGACTGGTTACCATCATCACCAGCGCGCTACCCAGCTGCGTCAGCGTGTCTAATGACAGCAGGCGCGTCAGATCCTGTACCAGTTTGAGCGGATAGGCGAACGTCACGGGATCGACATCCGCCACCCAGAACAGGTCGCGATGGGCAGCTTCCCGTGTTTCGGTTAGCGCATCCGCCAACTGGTTATTGGCAACTTTGAGTTTGGTCAGTTCGAGTATCTGTGAATCACAGCCAGAGATCAGTGAAGTCAGCAGGTCGCGCTGGGTTCGCATCTGATCGGTCAGAATACGCTGCTGTGCGCTGGTCAGCGGATCGCCGTTATCCTGTTTGGCATTATCAAGATCTTGCGGTTTGTTGATCAGGTCTTCAAAGTGCAGCCGCTGTACGCGCAGCTGCGCCATGTCGCTATCCAGCAACTGAGGCTTGGGCATTTCCGGCAGGCGGGCAATCTGTGCCCGTAAGGTTTCACCCAATATCGGTGAAACGCCGAGCCACTGTGCTTGCTCGCGAATGGTGCTCAGCGCCTGACGAACCTGAATGGTGTGCGTGGCAGCCTGACGCTGCTGAGAAGCAATGAGGTCCATCCGCTGTGCCTGCTGGTTCAGCGCGACGGAGAGCTCGCGGTTAACCTGTAGCTGCTTGCTGATGACGCTGGGTAAATCGCCACTTTGTTCCGCGAGCAGCTCTGTGCGCTCTAATGCCTGTTCGGCTTCGCGCTGGCGCATATTGTTGAGTCTGCTGCGTAAATCCTGTTGCAGCAGATCCAGCCTGTCGTGGCGCTTTTTATACAGTTCGACACGTAGCCGGGATAGCTCTTGACGATTGCTGGCTGACAGCTGTGCCAGCTCCAGTTCGTCCACCCGGCTTTTGCGCAGGGCGGATTCGGCCTGAAGTGCGACGAGCTGCGCTTGCCCCAGCGGGGTAGCAGGCGTACCGAGAGACTGAATACGGCGTTCCGCATCGCTTTGCATGCGGCTGGCTTCAGTTTGCTGCTGCGGAAGCTGGCTCAGTGAATCGCTGATTTCACGCAGCCGATCCTGTTCCTGTTGGAGCTGGCGCGCCTGTTCCAGTAGCTGGCTGCTGGTTTGCAGTAATTGCTGTTCGAGATCGTTGCTGGAGAGATTTTCTGAAATAGACGACGGTTTGCCGTCTTCGGCATTAAGCTGGCGACGCAGCTCCTGAACCAGCTTGGGGAAATCATCAATCACGCGCTGATACTGTGTGGCGCGCTCCAGTGACTCTTTACGATCCTGCAGGGTGTTCAGTGCAGCCTGATATTCCTCAACGATTTTCGCCTGATCGGCTGCACCTTTGTTGGCTTCCGCCTGCTGTAGCTGCTGGCGTAACTGCGCCTCATTGGGCGCAGTGGCAGCCAACGCGGCAGTTGATAATAAACATCCCAAAAGAAAAGTCAGAATCAGACGCACGTTAGCTACCTTTATTACAAACAACACTCTTACAAGCGACGAAAATCGGCCGTTATTTACGGCGCGTCGGGTTTGTGGCCCGTCTGGCCGGATGCATCAACCGCAGGGTTTTGTCCCTCAATCTGAGCGGGCTCAGATGCTACCGCGGCAGGCGACAGTGCGGCGTCGTTGGCTTCCAGCTCGGTGCCTTCTGGGAAGACAACAGGCGTTTGCTCATCCTGACGGACTTCAGCAAACGGTTCGCCCATACGCGTCACGCTCATGGTATTCAGGTGAGCAGCAAACTGGAGATTATTGCCTGCAGCAAACAGGTTAATCACGGTTGAACCCAGCTTGAAGCGGCCCATTTCCTCGCCTTTTGCCAGCACCACGGCACCTTCTTCGCCCGCCTGCGGGTAAGTCCAACGCTTGATGATGCCTTCACGTGGTGGCGTCACCACGCCTGACCACACGGTTTCGATGCTACCGACAATGGTCGCACCCACCAAAATCTGTGCCAATGGGCCGAATTCAGTATCAAACAGGCAAATGACACGTTCGTTACGTGCAAACAGATTCGGCACGTTATCGGCGGTCAGCAGATTGACGGAGAACAGGTCACCCGGTACATAAATCATCTCGCGCAGCACGCCGTCGCACGGCATGTGGAGGCGATGATAATCACGCGGCGAAAGATAAATGGTGGCAAACAGACCGTCGCGGAACAGATCAGCCATCATATAGTTGCCAGCCAGCAGCGCTTCCAGCGTGTAGTCGTGATTCTTCGCCTGAATCAGTTTGCCGTCGGTAATGGGGCCAAACTGCGACAGCACGCCGTCAGCGGGCTGCACCAGACGGTGCGCATGAGGATCGACAGGGCGAATGCCTGGACGCAGAGGACGAACGAAAAATTCGTTAAACGTGCGGTAGGATGCGGTATCCGGCTGTTGCGCTTCCTGCATGTTGACGTTGTATTGGCGGACAAACAGATCGATCACCAGCTTGGTGAGTTTTCCTGCTCGCTTATTTGCTCCCCAGCCCGCTAAGCGGGTCAGCCAGATCTTGGGAAGCCAATACTGTAATTTGATTTTGATATTATCCAGCACTGTGAGCCTCTTGGATTAATAGTGCGCCATAAAATAAGCTGTCTGGGGAACACGCCTGACGTTGCCAGCGGTAGCCCAGAAAGAGAGTTAGCGGATTCGTTAACTCTCAAAGGGGGCGCATTGTAACGATGGTCATGATAAATGTCAGTTATCTGTATCCGAAAAGCCTTTACGCGTTTTTACTTGCGCCATGCTTTCCAGAATCCGGTGATAGTTATCAAAACGCTCTGTGGCAATCTCTCCGCGCGCAAGTGCAGCATTGATCGCGCAGCCTGGATCGTTTTCATGTTTACAGTCGCGGAACTTACACGAGCCGATGTATTTACGTAACTCAATGAAACCACTCGTCACCTGTTCAGGCTCCAGATGCCACAGACCAAATTCGCGCACGCCCGGTGAGTCGATTACGTCGCCGCCGTGTGGGAAGTGGTAAAGCCGGGAGGCGGTGGTGGTGTGTTGCCCCAACCCTGAGTTATCAGACACCTCATTGACCAGAATCCGTTCTTCGTCCAGTGCGAGCAGCGCGTTAAGCAGGCTGGATTTTCCGACACCTGACTGTCCGGCGAAAATACTGATACGGTCGGTGAGGGCTTGCTCCAGTTCAGGGATACCCTGTTGGGTATGGCTGGAAACCATCAGCACGCGATAGTCGAGGGCGCGGTAGATATCCATTTGTTTATCAACAAACTGGCGGGATTCGTCATCCAGCAGGTCAATTTTGTTCAGCACGATCAGCGGGTCGATCTCCAGCGTTTCGCAGGCGACCAGATAGCGATCGATAATGTTCAGCGACAGCTCAGGCAAGATCGCCGAAACGATCACGATTTGATCGATATTGGCGGCGATCGGTTTAATGCCATCGTAATAGTCAGGGCGAGTTAGGACGGAATGACGGGGGTGAACGGCTTCCACGATCCCGCTGATGCCAGCGAGTGATTCATGGCCGGGGCGCCAGACGACGCGGTCGCCCGTGACCAGCGATGAAATGGTCCGACGAATGTTGCAGCGGTGAACCACACCATCGGCGGCTTCCACATCGGCGTGCATACCGAATCGGCTGATGATAATACCTTCCTGCGCATCGCCCAGTTGGCTATCTTCCCATTCGATTTTGCTTTCCGTTTTTTTCAGGCGACGCTGGTGGTTGGCGCTAACCCGACGCTGCTGACCTTTCGACAGTTTCTTTTTGCTCACTGAGCCTCACTTAAGACGATTTATCGTTCACGACAGCGGGTTGTCGCTCGCCGCGTTTGAACGGACTATAATACACTCTATTTGATTTTAATTAACTGATACCACCTTGTCGGTATCAGCATTGAGATTGTTACTGGTATCCTTGTATCGACGACAGGGCACAATGCAACAGGAATTCCCACGATGGTAGATGAAAATAACCTGATCTGGATCGATCTCGAGATGACGGGTCTGAACCCGGATCACGATCGCATCATTGAGATCGCAACGCTGGTGACGGATGCAAACTTGAACGTGTTGGCTGAAGGGCCGGTCATGGCGGTGCACCAGTCAGATAGCCAACTGGCGCTGATGGATGACTGGAATGTGCGTACACACGGTGCCAGTGGCCTGACGGATCGCGTCAAAGCCAGCACGATTGATGAACGCGCTGCCGAGTTGGAAACGCTGGCGTTTCTACAAAAATGGGTACCGGCGGGTAAATCGCCGATCTGTGGCAACAGCATCGGTCAGGATCGCCGCTTCCTGTTCCGCTATATGCCAGAGCTGGAAGCCTACTTCCACTACCGCTATCTGGATGTCAGCACGCTCAAAGAATTGGCGCGACGCTGGAAGCCAGAAATTCTGACCGGCTTTAAGAAGCAAGGCACGCATCAGGCGATGGACGACATTCGCGAATCGCTGGCGGAACTGGCCTATTACCGTGAGAACTTTCTGCGACTGTAGTCGGTGAAGCAAAACGGGTAGGGTGTGATGTGCAGGGATCTGCTGCTATTTACGTCACAACGCCTGTTTTGTCAGCGTATTGTTTTTTTTATCAGCAGTCAGACAATTTTTCATTTTGGGGGGCTTGCGGTTAAACGGATTTCTCGTATAATGCGCACCCCATACCGATGAAGAATTTCAATTAAAGAACTTCAACATCGTGTAAAGATTTCCCGGGCGGGAATAGCTCAGTTGGTAGAGCACGACCTTGCCAAGGTCGGGGTCGCGAGTTCGAGTCTCGTTTCCCGCTCCAAGTTTTATCACTGTTTGTCACCATACAAACCGTGTGCAGTAATCAGACGTAACGCCTGTTAATGTCTGTCCGATATGCGGGAATAGCTCAGTTGGTAGAGCACGACCTTGCCAAGGTCGGGGTCGCGAGTTCGAGTCTCGTTTCCCGCTCCAATCTTTTAGTCTCTTTCTTTGATTCAATCTCCTTTTCTCTTTTGACGTATCAAACCCGTTAAACGCTTTCTGTTTTCTTCATTACGCAAGAAATCCATGTCGTACGCTGAGTAATGTCTCTGGGTTGTGCCTTGAACGTTGATATCGTAGATAAATTATTTTATTAAATACTTAGCTTGATTATATTTATTCTGATGTCTGTTTCTATTTTATTTTTTGTGTCGGTTTGATTTTGACGTAATATTAAAATTTGACTATGTTTATAACCAGAATGCATTTATAAAATCACATCATTTAAAATGACGAAGATTGTTATTGTTTTTAGTGATTTTTCTATTCGACGCTATCTGGGGAGTATCATTTAAATTTCATGAGGCATTCCGGTTATTTATTTAATAAATAATGGATTGTTATCATGGATCATATGGTTATCCCTACAGATAAAAGAGGATGGAAAAATGAATGCAATGAATAGCACTATTTTACACGTTGTAGCAACGGCGGCATTGGTGATGAGTGGTTTTGCTCAGGCTGATGACACGGCAAAAGCACATACCGGAAAAGACCAGGTTGAACTCAAACACATTCATGCTGTACTGCAAAATGGAACGCCCAGCCCGCAGCACGATGCGATGTGTGAGAAACAGCTGAATATGCCTGAATCCAAATACGTCGGCATGAAAGTAACAACAGAATATAACATTAATACCCAGTCAATGATGATGTCAGCAAAATCCATGTTCCCTTCGCCACACAGCACGCAACCAATGGAATTAACGGCCGATTTATCCGCTTTGGGGCTATCTGATAGCTATTCATTTGGTGCATTTAAGCCCAGCGCCTTACCTAACGCTTATATTATTTTCTCTGTTGATAAAAAAATGAAAAACCCGGCTAGCACTTTTATGGTTATTAATGAAAGTGAAACGTATAACTGTGTTATTAGCAGTTCAATGCATGGGGTAAGCAAAGAGGCAATGAAAAGCCTTGAAATGAAGAAATAATAATTCTTTATTTTCTACCGTAGATTGCAGGCCGCTGGTCTGCAATCTACGGCTATTCACTTGACCCACGCCGCCATTCAGAAGGCGAACGGATATCGCCGTGCCATATATATAAAGCAAGTACAGGGTCTTCTTGCGCCCGAGTCGCGTGTGTAACACCGCTACGGTGAAAAATTAATTCACCGGGTTGACGTGGAAAATAGCCCCCATTCCCCATTGACCACAAACCCGTACCAGCCAGAGGAAGGTAAATCTCCGTCGCGGGGTGACAATGCGCTGGATAATGTGTTTTTGGTGCAATGAGCGTCAGACCTATCGCTAAATGGGATGATATCCAGCGATCTTCAGGCCCGACAAATTGTGTAAAGGCGATCTTTTCGTCCAGATACGGAAAATCAGGATGCGGAGAATAATCAAAATTCCAGCTTAATGCGGGGGCTAATAACCTGATCATCGAGCATATTTCTTTGTCTCCCGATACTTCCCCAATTTTCAATGCTTGTTCAAGATAATCAACCGCAGGCAGCTGCGCAGCGGTACTCAACCGCGCGTTTTTTATTGGCAGGGAAGGCCAACTATTGATTATGGGGAGGAGATCGCCACGTAAATGTTGCTCTATGGGGATCGAGACCAACCGTTTATGGATCGTGAAGAGTAGACGCCCGAGAATAGGGTTACTGCTGCTCATGATTGCCGCCTTATCGTGAGGATGGTGTTCCCGCCCGCTGTAGCAGCAAGGAATACATCGATTGAACAATGACTTCGGGAGAGTCTTCCTGAACAAGGTGACCTGCGTTTTTGACGATCTGTAAGGGGACATCGCCGAGTCGATGAGCCAGACGTTGACCGACATCAAGCGGTATCCACTCATCCTGTTCGCCCCACAACATATTCACTGGGCAATCAAGCTTGGTGAGTAAAGGCTCAATGTCGGCGGTATAGCATTGGTCCATCTGGGCTATTTGCCGATAGAAAGCCGCTTGCCCGACTGCTCCTTGCCACGGTGACATGTAAATATTCAGGGCCTCTTCCGATAACGGCTGATAAGCCGCACCCTGTAAATAAGCATTGAGTAAAGCCTCGTGAGCGTATTCCGGTAGCCCGGTGAAGGCGTCCTGATATTTTCTGACATGGGTGACAAAGGGTGATCCCCACGGGGAAAGGACGACCGCATCAAACAGCGTCAGAGAGGCATAGCGGAGGCTTTGCAGGAAATAGCCGCGTAGTGCTGTTGCCCCGCCGAAATCATGGCAAAGTATGTCGGGTCGCGTAAGTTTCCATTCTTTCAGGAGTGCGGCCAAGAGCCTATCCTGCACGCCGAGCGACACCTGCTGTCCGGCAGATTTATGTGATTGCCCGTAGCCCAGCATATCGTAGTAATAAATGGTCCACTGGGAAGCGAGCAGAGGAGCGATGCGCCGCCATACCTGAGAGGAAAAAGGTGTACCGTGAATGAGCACCAATGCGGGGCCTTGACCCATGCATCCCCAGGCGACAGGCTGACCTTCGAAAAGAAAACTATTTTTTAGCTCAAGCATGTTATCATCATATTCAATATTAGCTATATGACTATATAATACGATAATGAGCGTGAGATCAACCCAGGTTAAAGCATTAGCCAGTGAACCACGACTGGAAATCCTCCGGCTGCTTAAGCATCCACAGCAGCATTTCAGTGGGCAGACATCAGCCGATCCGCAGGAGTTTGGTGTGTGTATTACGCTGATCGCTGATGCATTGCATATCGCCCAGCCGACCGCCAGCCGGCATGTCGATCTGTTGCGACAGGCAGGCTTCATTACGATAAAACGTTATCAGAAATGGACGTACTGCCAGAGAAACGAAGCGGCTTTAGCGGACTACATTCAGTGGTTGACCGGGGAGCTATGTGGAAAATAGAGTGATGGGCGTGGGCGTTCCGCCCTGATTGCCGCGTGACCATCTGCCGTATAAAATCTCAACCTAACTTCATGTCTTGGGGAATTGACGATGTCTAAGGTTGCAGAAGGCAAAGACGCCGGGCTGCCGCGTTTGCTGAGCGTTGGGGAAGTCTCTAAACGTACTGGCGTAGCAGTTTCGGCGCTCCATTTCTACGAATCGAAAGGGTTGATCAGCAGTATACGAACGCCAGGCAACCAAAGACGCTATACGCCCGGTGTGATGCGCTATATCGCGATCATCAAGGTTGCGCAGCGTGCCGGGATTCCGCTCGACGAAGTGCATGAAGCATTGGGTGACTATCAGCCGCTTGTTCGAGTCAGTACCGAGCAGTGGAAGGTGGTTGCTTCCCGCTGGCGTCAAAGCCTCAACGACCGAATTACCAAACTACAGCGACTTCGTGATGAGCTGGATAGCTGCATCGGATGCGGATGCCTGTCGCTGACGGATTGTCCACTGCGTAACCCCAATGATGAACTGGCTCAGAAAGGGCCTGGCGCTTATTTACTTGAGCGTTAATCGGCTCGGCCTGCTGATGAGGTTACCTTGTGGCAGGCCAGAACTCACTGCTGTACGACAGGAAACACGCCGTCTTTCCCCTTCTATGCGCCGATGATGCTTCGGTTGCTGTCCCTCCTTCTCGATGAACAAAAGCTCTTGACCTCAAGTTAAGTTGAGGCTTTATAAAAGCACCGATTTCTTGGAATGAGCGCCAAGCGTCGGTGTCTGTGTACTGCTGTTCTCTACGATAAGTGGCTGTTATTTATGGCACGTTTCGATGGTGAGGCTGTATGGGTCAACGAATGCCTGATGCCTATACGTCGTAACGTTATGTGGAGAGCAGCAAAATGAGTGAGCCATCGCCGGGCAGTCCTGCCCGCAAGCCATCTGGATTCAATACTATCGTCATCGCAGGTGTTGTGGTCACCCTGATTGCCACCAGCCTATGGTATTGGCGGTCTGCGCGCCAAAGTCAGGGAGGCTGGGCAGGCGGAGGGCCGATTGATGTGGTGGCGACGACGCTGCACACGCAGGCTGCACCAGTAAGCCTGGAAGGCTTGGGTGAACTGCGTGCGGTTCGTCAGGTGATGCTGTCGGCTGAGGTGGCTGGGCGCGTCGCCGCCATTTCATTTGAGCCCGGTCAGCGGGTCAAAGCGGGAACGGTGTTGGTACAGCTGGATGATGCGACCGAGCAGGCCGATTTGGCTGCGGCCAAAGCCTCTGCTGGTTTCGCTCAGGGTCAGCTCACTCGGGCGAGTGAACTGGCTCGGACGGGCGCTACGTCTCGGGAGATGTTGCAGCAACGTCAAGCTGAGCGTGACCAGACTGCGGCGCAAGTTCAGCAGCTAGAAGCACGTATCCGTCAAAAGCGTATACGCGCGCCGTTTGACGGAGAGCTCGGTTTACGCCGTATCGATCTGGGGCAGTATCTCAACCCCGGCGATGTCGCCGTGACATTGACCGATCCAAGCCAGTTGTATGCCAATTTTGACATCCCCCAGCAAGAGCTGGCGAGAGTGAAGGTGGGGCAGACAGTACAGGTGCGCATCGACACGGCTGGGGTTGCGCCAGTGCAGGCCACCATCAGCGCCATTGAGCCACAAGTGGGGCGAGATACGCGCAATGCTTCCATTCAGGCAGAAGTGGACAACCAAGGGCGCACGTTGCAGCCGGGCATGTACGCGACGGTGGACGTGATGTTACCGGCTGAGCCCGATGCGTTGACGCTGCCTGTCTCAGCCGTAATGACTTCTGCCTCAGGCGATGCTGCCGCCGTCGTGCGCGGGCTCACGCCTGAGAAGACTGGCAAGGCTGAGATCGTCCCGATTACGGTAGGGCGGCGCATTGGCGATACGGTGGTGATTGCTAGTGGGCTGAAAGCTGGCGATGTTGTGATCACGGAAGGTCAACTGCGGGTACGTCCGGGCGCCGATCTGCGCGTGGTGGATAAGCCTGTTGCCGAGGGGGCTCCGGCCACTGGGGGTCAGCCATGAAGTTTACCGATCTGTTCATCAAACGGCCGATCCTGTCGATCACGCTGAGTACACTCATTCTGTTGATCGGTCTCGCAGCGCTGTTCTCGTTACCGATGCGTCAGTATCCGGCGATGGAAAGCGCGACGATTGTTGTCACGACCAATTTCCCCGGAGCCTCGCAGGATGTGATGCAGGGCTTCGTCACCACACCTATCGCTCAGGCGATTGCCAGCGCTAACGGCATCGAATATCTGAGTTCAACGTCCACGCTGGGGCGCAGCGAGATCAAGGCAAAACTGGTTCTCAATGCGGATGCGGATCGGTCCATGACCGAAGTGCTGGCCAAGGTGCAGCAGGTGAAGTACCGCTTGCCCGAAGGCGTATACGATCCAGAGATCAAGAAGATCACTGACGGCGTGTCGGCGGTGCAGTATCTGTCCTTCGTCAGCGATCAGCAGAGCATTCCCGAGATTACGGACTTCATCAACCGCGTGGTACAGCCGCAGATCACTTCGGTGCCGGGCGTCGCGTCAGCGGAGACGAGTGGTGGGCAAACTATCGCAATGCGCCTCTGGGTCGATCCGATCAAACTGGCCGCCCGGGGGATGACCGCCAGCGATCTGGCCGCGGCGCTGCGTGAAAATAACGTGCAGGCCGCACCCGGTGCGCTACGTGGCCGTGACAACCTGATTCCGATCACGGCGGCTACTGACATGCGTAGCGTGCAGGACTTTCGCGATCTGGTGATCAAACGTGGAGACAACGGTGTTGTACGCGTCGGCGATATCGCCACCGTCGAACTGGGTGGTCAGAACTACGACAGCAGTTTTTTGAACGATGGTGCGCGTGCGGTAGCCATCGCCATCTCGCCGACGCCTGATGGTAATCCGCTAGAGATCGTGGCTGGTGTTGACGCGTTACTGCCTGATTTGCAGCGTGCCGCGCCTCCTGGCTTGAAGGTGGTCAATAACTTCGATACTGCGCGCTTCGTCAATGCGGCGATCGATGAAGTCATGAAGACCTTGCTGGAGGCGGTTGTCATCGTGGTGGTGGTGATCTTCCTGTTTCTGGGGACTTTCCGCGCCGTTCTCATTCCCATTGTCACCATTCCGCTGTCGCTCGTCGGCACAGCCTCACTGATGCTGGCTTTTGGTTTCTCGATCAATCTGTTGACCCTGCTGGCGATGGTGCTGGCCATCGGGTTGGTGGTGGACGATGCCATTGTGGTGGTGGAGAACATCCATCGACATATTGAGGAAGGGCTGTCGCCGGGCAAGGCGGCTATCGTGGGCGCGCGTGAGATCGTATGGCCCGTCATCGGCATGACGGTCACGCTGGCAGCTGTCTATGCGCCCATTGGTATGATGGGAGGCATCACCGGTGCGCTCTTTAAAGAGTTTGCTTTCACGCTGGCTTGCTCGGTGATTGTCTCTGGCGTGATTGCCTTGACGCTGTCGCCCATGATGAGCAGCTACATGCTCAACTCGCAGATGTCTGAGGGCCGCATGGCCAAGGCTGTCGAACGCACGATGCACAATCTGGCCGTGCGCTATGGCCGTCTTTTGGGCTACGTACTGCATGCCCGCGCGGCAGTGATGATGGTCTGTGTGGCAGTACTGGGTGGCATTGTTGTTCTGTTCATGGGGGTACAGCGCGAGCTGGCACCGGGCGAGGATCAGGGCTACGTGTTCGTGCAGACCAAGTCACCTCAGTACGCCAACGTGAGTTACACCGAGCGGACTGGGGTGGCGGTCGAAAGCATCTTTCGTTCGCTTCCTGACTATCAGGGCAGTTTCATGGTCAATGGCTATAACGGCCAGAATGCGGGGTTTGGCGGCGTTGTGCTTAAGCCTTGGGAAGAGCGGCAGATGACGGCAAATCAGGTCGAGGGCTCGCTGAATGCACGTAGTGGCGGCATTACCAGCTCCTTTGTTACCGCTTTCCAGCCCGCGCCTTTACCTGCTGGCAGCGACGGCTTGCCCGTACAAATGGTTCTCCGTTCACCCGCAAATTTCACCGAATTATATGGCGTGCTTGAAAACATCAAGGGGGCGGCATGGGGCAGCGGTCTGTTCGCATTTGTCGACAGCGATCTGGCTTTTGACAGTCCGCAGGCTCGCCTGACTATCAACGCGGCTAAAGCGGGTGAAATGGGCGTCACGATGAGTGCCGTGGCGGATACGCTGGCGGTGCTCGTCGGCGAGAACTACATCAACCGCTTCAACTGGTTTGATCGTTCCTACGATGTCATCGCGCAGGTTCCGCAGGATAAACGCCGCGCGCCGGGCGACTTGACGGGCTACTACGTGCGTGCCGAATCGGGCCGTCTGGTACCGCTGTCCACCGTGGTCGATGTGCAAGTGCAGCCACAGGCCAACCGTCTGCCGCAGTTTAACCAGATGAACGCCGTGACGCTTTCGGGCGTGCTGTTGCCGGGTGTCACGATGGGACAGGCTGTCGATTTTCTGAAAGCGCAGCCTTTGCCACCGGGTACGCAGGTAGACTGGCTCTCTGATAGCCGCCAGTTCGTCAAGGAAGGCAATCGCCTGATTGTCTCGTTTGGCTTCGCGCTGATCGTTATCTTTCTGGTACTGGCTGCGCAGTACGAGAGTTTCCGCGATCCGTTAGTGATTCTGGTGACGGTGCCGCTTGCCATCTGTGGCGCGCTGCTGCCGCTGTGGCTCGGGTTTGCCACCATGAACATTTATACCCAGATCGGACTGGTGACGCTGATCGGCCTGATATCCAAGCACGGCATTCTGATGGTTTCCTTCGCGAATGACATCCAGAAGCATGAAGGCCTCAGCCCGATGGAAGCCATGCACAAGGCGGCCATGATCCGTATGCGGCCGGTGCTGATGACCACGGCTGCCATGGTCGCTGGCCTCATTCCGCTGCTGTTCGCTGGCGGAGCTGGTGCTGCCAGCCGCTACTCTATCGGTATTGTGGTGGTAGCTGGCCTGATGATTGGCACGCTGTTTACGCTATTTGTTCTGCCAACGATTTATACCCTGCTGGCGCGTGACCACCGTGCGTCTGCCGCCTCCGAACGTGAGCGTGAACTGAATGATGAGGTTTCTAAACATGCGTAATCCTCCACGTAACGTTTACGTAAGGCCTGTTCTGACGGCGTTGGCGACGGCGCTGCTGCTATCAGGCTGCTCCCTGGCACCTGTGAACCAACGGCCTGCTGCGCCGATTCCCTCTCAGTGGAGTGATGGCGTTGAGGGAAGCAACGCCGGTACGTCGAGCAAGCAAAACGCTTTAGCCACCCGCGCACTGGACTGGCAAGCCTTTGTCACTGACGATGGGCTGCGTGGGCTGATTACGCTTGCGTTGAACAACAACCGCGACTTGCGCCAGACTCTGCTTAACGTTGACGCGGCGCGTGCGCAGTACCGTGTGCAGCGTGCCGATCGATTACCGGGTGCCCAGATTGACGGAAGCGGCATGCGTCAGCGCATCCCTGAAGATCTTCGTACGCCGGGTGCTTCATCGGTGCAGAGCAACTATCAGGCCGGTGTGGGGCTGACTTCCTTCGAACTGGATCTATTCGGGCGCGTTCGCAATCTCTCCGAAGCGGCTATGCAGGAGTATCTGGCAACTGAGGAAGCTGCACGTAGCGCGCAGATCAGTCTGGTTAGCGAGGTTATACAGGCCTACCTGACGCGCGATAGTGCGCAGCGGCGCTATCTGCTCGCCACGCGCATCCTTGAGGCGCGCGAAGCGTCACTCAGGCTGATTGATCAGCGCCGTGCGCTTGGCGCAGCCAACGAGTTGGACTATCAGGAGAGTCTGGGTCAGACCCAGCAGGTGCGTGCAGATTTGGAACGTATCGATCGTGAATTCCGTCAGGCAAACAATGCGCTGGCACTGTTGGTTGGAGTGAACGATGTACGGCCACATCTGCCTGCGTCCTCAGGTACAGGGACTCTGTTGGTGCAGGCGCTTGCACCGGGGACGCCGTCGGACCTGCTAGAGCAGAGGCCGGATATTCGTGCCGCAGAGCATCGGTTGCAGGCGCGCAATGCCAGCATCGGTGCTGCTCGCGCCGCGTTCTTCCCACGTATTTCCCTGACTGGTCTGTTCGGCAGTTCGAGTTCTGAACTGTCCAACCTGTTTGAGTCTGGTCAGCGGGCGTGGTCCTTCGCACCGCAGATCACGCTGCCGATCTTCGATGGCGGGCGCAACCGGGCTAATCTGGATCTGTCTCTTGTACGGAAGGACATCGCCATTGCCGATTATCAGCAGGCGATTCAGGTGGCATTCCGTGAGGTATCGGATGCGCTTGCGGCGACCGACACCTTGCGCCGAGAAGAACAAGCGCAGCGTGCGTTCGCCCAATCAAGCTCTCGGGCGCTGCAGCTTGCGGAAGACCGTTACCGCAGCGGTTCCGATGATCATCTGCGGCTGCTCGACGCGCAACGTAACGATTTTGCCAGCCAGATGACACTCGTCCAGATAGAAACCCAGAGACAGATCGCGCTGGCAACGCTCTTTCGTACCTTAGGCGGCAGTTGGCGAGGCGATGTGCCTGCGCAGGGTAGGGGGCAAACCGGCAGCAATCTGGCTTATGCAAGCATAGCGAGTCGATGACGCACGTTGAAAAGAGCGCCCGGCCTTGATTGGCCGGGTTGCTTTTGCCTCGCTGAAATCAGAGGAGCATCGCTTCGCTCACTTTCCGAAAAATAGTTGAATAAGAGGATTGACCTTAAGTTAAGTTGAGGTTGTATAAACACAGATGCACTTGTCATGACGATGTGGTGCAGCGACGGCAAGCCGTCGTATTAGCTGATTTTTTCCCCTATTGGAGAGTTTCCTATGTCTTACGTCTTACCTTCTCTTCCCTATGCATTTGATGCGCTGGAACCCCATTTCGACGCCCGCATGATGGAGATCCATTACTCTAAGCATCATCAGACCTACGTGACCAATCTCAACAACGCGGTGGCCGATGCGGGCGACCAGCAGGTACCTGTGGAGGTGCTGATCGCCGATATCGCGGCGCTACCGGAAAACATTCGAGTCGCCGTGCGTAACAATGGCGGAGGGCACGCGAATCACTCGCTGTTCTGGACCGTGTTAAGTGCACAGGGAGGCAAGCCCGAAGGAAAACTGGCTCAGGCCATCGACAGCGATCTGGGTGGGTATGAGGCTTTCAAAGACAGCTTCACTAAGGCGGCGCAGACCCGTTTTGGCAGCGGCTGGGCGTGGCTGACGGTGAGGCGCGATGGCAAATTGCTTGTCGAGAGCAGCGCGAATCAGGATAACCCTCTGATGGGGGACTTCGCTGGCCTGTCAGGCGGCACCCCGATTCTGGGGCTGGATGTTTGGGAGCATGCTTATTACCTGAATTATCAGAACCGCCGCCCTGACTATATCTCAGCGTTCTTCTCCATCATCAACTGGCAGGAAGTGGCTCGACGCTACGAAAACGCCACCAAGTGAGTGAGGCTGCCAGCGAAGCATTTTTGCTGGCAGTTCGCTTTTGGCGTTTAATTTGTGTTTTATTATACGTTGCCAATATTATGTACAGTTGAGAAAAGCATGTATCTCTGTTTATGTAATAATTCCTATTCTACTTTCCGGTCTTAGGCTTTTATGAATTATTCTCCATGCCGTTATTAAATTAACGAGTTCGATAATAATAAATGGGGAGCTAACTTTCCTAATCGGTCAACAAAGCGAAAGAAATTTAGCTAGCCGACTTAACGCATTAAGTTCGCTTCTGGAAGCTGATTTTGAGAGCAGTAGACGATAGTCATAAGCATGCAGGGTGCTTTTAACCGCATTGGTTGAAACCTGGCTAAATAATGCTGATTCACTAAAATCGCTCTCAATAGTGACAATCGAATATTGTCCTTTTGTACTCCATTGATTAAAGCGAACGACGACGGAGCCCCTGACTATAACGGCTCCTTCTTTCTTATCCTCTGAAAAATAAAAATCAAAAACAGGTTCAGCAATCCCATTGACTAAACAAACGGCCTTATAGCATTTCAAAAGAGAAATAAGGCTCGCTCCCCGTCCTATAGAGAAACCGCTTCCGGCATTTTCATCGAGATAAAAATAGCGTTTAAAAACAATATTCAGCTTTTTATTATGGTAGCCAACAACATAGTCCTTCTCATAAAAATGAAAATCAGTCGGATCGCCGACTAACTCGTATCCTTGAGAAACCAGTTCTGTCGGCGAAAAATCCTTAAGACCAAAAATGTCTGGGTGCTGAACGGTCGATGCTTTTAGATACCTGATAAAGAGAGTAAAGAAAGAGATTTCCAACATTGTTTGCCCACCGCGTATTGCGCCTCTGAGCACAATGTTACCTGTTTGTATAAGAATGTGATGGTATCATCTCTGTTCAGATGGCCAAATTTAGTGTGTTACTACTATTCCGTTTGTTACTACATTCCGTGTGTTACGACAGGCCAGTGTTACAGGTAAATAATTATTTTGAGTGCAAATCGAATCCAAACCCCGTCTCTCCCCGTGTTAAAGCTCCTCGCACTTGCGACAGCCGCGTTTCTGACCTTACTGACTGAGATCATGCCGGCAGGGCTCCTCAGTTCGATCGCGACGGGTCTTGATGTCTCTGAAAGTCTGGCCGGCCAGTTCATTACCGCGTTTGCTCTGGGGGCGCTGTTATCTGCGATTCCTGCTACGGCGCTGACGCGCGGCATGCGGCGCAAGCCCTTGCTGCTCATCGCGATTAGCGGATTTGCCGTCGTGAATGCGGTGACCGCCTTTTCAGACAACTACGTTTTATCACTGGCTGCCCGCTTTGTTGCAGGCCTGTTCGGTGGCGTGGTCTGGTCGATGCTGGCTGGGTACGCCTCCCGTATGGTTCCCCGGTGGTTACTCGGGCGTGCAATCGCCATTGTCGGTGCGGGATCTACGGCCGCGCTGGTTCTCGGCGTACCGATTGGCGGCCTTCTCGGTTCAGTCATCGGCTGGCAGGGCGCATTTGGACTCGTGTCGGTTATTGCGGTGCTTCTTGTGGTCTGGATCGCGCTTTTTGCTCCCGATTTTCCGGGTGAATCAGCCGATAAACGGCTATCGCTGCCTCAGGTTGCCGCCAAGCGTGGCGTCGGGGCGACGCTTGCGCTGATCCTCACCTACATCGTCACGCACAATATTCTGTATATTTACATCGAGCCTTTCCTCGTGGCTTCGGCCATGGGGGACTGGCTCAATGGTGTGTTGTTCATTTTCGGAGCGGGTGCGGTCTTTGGCCTCGTGCTGTCAGGGATTATCGTCGATGGAAATCTTAAGCGTCTCGGTCCTGCCGAGGTGTTCTTATTCGCCGCGGCGACGCTCCTTCTGGGCCTTTGGTCCGATGTACAGGTCATTCTGATTCTGGCCGTCTTTATGTGGGGCGTCTCTTTTGGGGGATTCTCCGTCGTCACGCAAACGGCAATGACTCACCTTTCTTCTGATGCCGTGGACGTTGCACAGTCGATGTCTACCACATCGTGGAACACTGCGGTGGCCTCAGGGGGCGTCATTGGAGGATTGCTCCTCAGCAGCGCAGGCCCGGGCGCGTTTCCGTGGGTGATGATCGGGCTATTGACGCTATCATTCCTCGTCGTACTTCTGGGGGTTAACCGTGCGCTGACGGCCGTTAAGCCAGCGCAGTCCGTCTCCGTCAGAAATGATTCCTTGATGCAGAGTAACCAACAATTATGAAATACCGCCACTTCCTGTTTGACCTTGACGACACGCTGTTGGACTTCAAAGCCTCTGAGCGCCTTTCGTTTGCGCGTACGCTGACGAACCTTGGCGTCGATATTGAGAATACGACCCTGTTCGCAGACTATCAGCGCGAGAATTCTCAGCTATGGAGCGAGTTTGAGAAGGGGGAAATCTCCAAGGATCTCCTGAAAGTAGAACGATTTCGGCGCACGTTTTCCCTTCATGGCATCGATATCGATCCCCACAAAGCGAGCAACCTCTATCTGGAGTGCCTGCCTGAGACCGTGGTGCTGGTAGATGGCGCGGTTCAGATCTGTGAAGCGCTTGCCGAGATTGGTGAAGTTGGCATTATTACCAACGGTATTGAGCATGTGCAGGCGAAGCGGGTGGCGAACTCGGGTCTGGCGGATTGGCTCACGTTTGTCGCTACCTCTGAGGCCTGCGGATTCGCCAAGCCGGATGCGCGTTTCTTCGAGTTCTCCGCCAGCAAGTTCAGCTCGTTCAAAAAAGCCGAAGCGATCATCGTGGGCGACAGGCTCGATGCCGATATCCTTGGAGCGAACCTCTACGGCATCGACAGCTGCTGGTTCAACGCAGGTGGAGCTGCCAACGATTCGGACATTGCGCCAACCTATGAAGCCGCAACCCTGCAAGCTGTCTTCACGCAGATCAGTGCCAAGTCTTAAGCCTGTACCACGCCACATCGACGACAATCACCACGATTAATTCGCTTTGGGTTGTCGTCGCACTCTACTTAGTCATTTCCTGAACAAGAAAACCGCTTAAGATAAAAAGAGCATCTGAGACTCGTTACTTAATAAGCTTTAAGTCGGCTTTTCTGTGACGCTTTTGATCATCATAGAAATTTTCATGTGAACCGAGGCTCAATAAATATATTTCAAGTTTAGCGTCAACCCAGCTATAACTCAGGAGATATTGCTGGTTACTCATATAAAATTTATGTACCCAAAGATAATTCAGATCACCTTTTTTTCGCTCACCAATCTCAGGTTCGTCAATGATAAGTTCAATCTGCTCATCGACGGTTTTCTGTTCTTGTTCTGTCAGAGAGGCAAATTTTTTCTCAAAACGGCGTGACTGATATATCTCAAGATTTTTCTCGGTCTCTTCTGCGCACATATTTCGTCATTCTTCCATTGTCGATTTCTGATTTCGCCAGCAAGATTTCGTTGATGAAGGAAAAAGGCAATTCAGGGTTATCCTCAGCAATACGGCCAATTTTAGCCCAGTACTCTATTTGCTTTGGCACACTTCGGCTCATTGCCTCAGCATGCACTTTCACCTCTTCAACAAAATCATCATCCAGGCGGATGCTTGTTGCCATATTTTGGTACTCCACTATGTAGTCACCACAGCCTCTTAGTGATGGTTTTGATGATACGTCACCTTTCGACGCACTACAGATTTTAGTTTGCGACAAATTGTCGCAATGTGCAACTTTTTTTCTTGCGGCAGCCCGCAACATGGGTATGTTTTGTCTCTGCGATTGTTTTACTAAATGCTCTCAATCAGTAGTCACAGACCAGAAATACGCGGTCGAAGCGTAGGGCTGCGAGGTCGGTACGATGAATGATGAAATTCAGCATGCCGTCATCCCACTGAAATTGTCCGTCCAGACAGACCTGAAACAGTACCAGCCAGTCCTGCGCTTCGCCGCCTAACTTCTGTGCTGCCTGCAACTCGGGTAATTCATGCTGGCTGAAGCCACAGCCGTTGATTCGGGCAATGCCCTGATACTCGGGCAATGGGGCATCAGGCGAAAAGTCTGATGGCAGCATCTCCCTGTCGATCATCCAGGCGAGTTGCTCTTCCGTCGTTTTGCTGTCAGGCAGCAGATTGAATGCCCCCAGTTGCCGTAACTGCCAGGCGTAATATTGGGCAAAGCCAAGCCGAGACAGCGCATCGTCGTATACATCATTGTCCAGCTCGGCCTGCTGTTCCAGACTCAGGCGTGAGCAGAGTATGGATCCAAGATGAGGATTTTGGTGCAATGCGTAGAAGCTGGGGACGGCGACGCTGGTTCTCGGGTGTAGTTTGAATGCGGGCTTCTGTCCGAGCGTCTTCTCGTCATTGAAGGCCAGGTCGGCAAAGCGTGTGCCGCTGCACAGATGTGCGGAGTCCTGTACATAGATGACTTTCCCTCGGGTTGTTACAGGGCTGCTTCCACATTCCAGAAAGAAGAATAACGTGCCTTCGCGCGGTAAATAATCTTGCAACGGTGCCAAAGCGCGGCAGTCTACCTGTGCAATAAATTCCAGCGGTACACGATAGCTCTGCGTGACGTCGTCCCAAGGGAAAATGCACACGTCTTTTTCGTCTTCACCTTCTTGCCAGCATTCCTCGTATTCGAGCAAGGTGTCTTCGGGGACGCTGACGCAAGGATAGGGAATATCGACAGGTAAATCTGGCAGACCGCCCAGCCGATGATTGCCCAGCGCTGTCTGCTCGTCCTCTGCGCCATGATAGAAATCGATACTACTGCGTAAGGTGCCAGCCACGGCGTAGGCTATGGGGGCGATGGCATCCGCCGAGAGCAGCGCATCCACAAGGTGCCGCCGTAACGGAGAATGCTCTGCCAGCAGCGGGTGCAAGGCTGGATCTACGGGCATAGGGGTAAAGGTTGGCGTCTCGGTTGTCTCTTCCTGCTTTATTTCTACCTTGTTTTCCTGAATGGCGTTGGCCACCGCTTCTTCTTCCCCTAATGCTTGTCTATGGAGGATCAATGCCATCTCTGGGGTTGTGGTGACAATCCGCAGGCTGCGCAGCGCGGTTTCCAGGGTTTTGAAATGTTCTTGTCGCCGATCCTGCGGGCAGTAGCCCCCAGCGAAAAGGCAAACCGTGTCCGTTAAGCGGATAAACGCGAACACGTAGGCGAAGCCGTAAATCCCTTCAGCCGTCATGAACAATGCGCTGTCGTTTTCGAGGGTTAACGTCTTTTCCTCAAGCCAGGTGAGTTTGCCATAGCTTTTACCGCAGAAAGTGCGATATCGCTCTACCTGCCCCGTTTCTACTTTATGCAGCAGTTCCCCACTCACCGGGTAAATGTTTAGCGCAACGACGCCATCGTCAGTGGCGTACTGGCCGAGTCCCCCTTGTCCTATCTGCTCAACGGACGTGAAAGTTGAGGGGAAATCTATAGATAAAACATCCGTGTGCATGATTGTCATGACAATCCCTAACGTAGAAAAGCATATCGCCTCTGATGGATTTTTTATGATGCCACATTTGTCTGCATCAGCAAGAAGGCGATGTGCTGACGGCGAGTCACTCTGCATCACTCGCAATGCATTTTTGTAACGTTTTGCTTTTTTTTGGTGCGTTAACGCAGCCTGAACGGCGTGTTTGCTGGGGTTTTATGGTGCTAATAAACATGGCACGGCCTGTGCTTAGTCTTACATACCATCTTGTGTACAAGATGGTGCGACTCAGGCAATCGACCTGATCGGTTTTTTCAGGCTGGTGGTTATCGGCTGTTGTTAGCTCACCGTTGAAGGGGGAATACAATGAAAAATAACAATGACAAGATCGATCGTAAACGCAGGCAGTTGATGAAGTGGTCAGCGGTTAGCGCAGGCGCGCTGACGCTAAGCAGCTTGCTGCCAGGAATGGCTTTTGCTGCCGAAGGGGAAGAAATCCGCATTGGTTACTGGCCGATTGTGGGCGGCTTGCCTTTATATGTGGGCGTTGAGCGGGGCTTTTTCAAAGAGGCAGGGTTGAATGTGCGAGCGGTGAAGTTCGCCAGCCCGCAACAGATTGTCGAGGGGATGATCACGGGCCGCATACACGGATGCGCCAACGGTACGGCCACCGGCGCATTGGGATTAGGAGCGATTACCTCACCCGGCCTGTTCAAGATCATTTGCTCGAATCCTTCTAATCATCGGATGGTATTAGATGAATTTCTGGTGCCGTTAAACAGCGATGTAAAAAGTATCGCGGAGCTGAAAGGCAAGCGTATCGCCTGTGGGCCGGGTATTCAGAATGTGGTGATGACCAAAATCATTCTGGAGAAAAATGGCTTTACGGCGGACGAGCTGCGCGTGACGGAATTGCCGGTTGGGCAACATGTTGCTGCGCTGGCGGCGGGTCAGATTGACGGTGTTTATACTCTGGAACCGACGGGAACCGTCGGCCGTCTGAAAGGGCTGTCGCGTACGCTGGAAACCGGCGTGATCTCACGCTATGTGCTTGGTAACCCCGATGCGCCGTGGTTTGGTGGTGCGGCGGCGTTAAATAGCGGTTTTATCGAAAGTCGTGCGGCGGATGCAAAGCGCTTCACGCAGGCCTATGCCAAATCGGTGCAGTTTATCCAGCAGAATCCAGAAGCCGCTCGCGATCACATCACGGGTTACACCAGCATTGAGGCCGAACTGAGTAAAGAAGTGCCGCTGCCGGGGTTTGTCATGTACGACGAGCTAAAAGGCGACAATCTGGCGTGGTTCCAGAAGTTTTATGACGTGTTCACCGAAAGAAAAATCTTCCGGCAGCCGGTGGATGTCAGCAGCCTGATTTATCAGCCTTAAGGGAGGAGCTCGATTATGCGCCAGCATTGGACGTCTAAATTATTACCCGCTGTCGGCCCGATTTTACTGTTTCTCTTTTGGCAATTGGCCGTCAGTGCGAAATGGCTGAACCCTATTTTATTGCCATCGCCTGTCGAGACGCTGGGTTATATGTTCCAGTCTTTCGCGGATGCCAGCATGCGTACCGATATCGGTGCGACGCTATACCGTACGCTGGTGGCGTTTGGTTTTGCTGCTCTGATTGGCGTGCCGCTTGGCATCATTTTAGGTAGCAACGAAAAGATCTACCGCAGCCTGGAGTTCTTGATCGACTTCTTTCGTTCTACGCCATCATCGGCGCTGATTCCGCTATTTTTGCTGATTTTCGGGATAACCGATGCGAATAAGATTGCCATTTCGGCCTTTGCCGCTGTGCTGGTGATTCTGTTCAACAGCGCCTATGGCGTGATGAATGCAAAGAAAACCCGTCTGATGGCGGCGCAGGTCATGGGGATTTCCCGCTGGCATATTTTTAAAGACATCATGCTGCTGGAAAGTCTGGCGCAAACCTTTGTCGGCCTGCGCACGGGGGTGTCGATGGCGTTGGTGATCGTCATTGTCGCGGAGATGTTTATTGGCTCGGAAACAGGGCTGGGGCACCGCATCATTGATGCCCAGCAGGTGTTCAATATTCGGGATATGTACGCTTCAATTCTGATTACGGGCGCACTGGGATATCTGCTTAACGTCCTATTTTTAGTGGTAGAGAAACGAATTGTTCACTGGAGTGGCAAAGCATGATGACATCTCATACAGCGCAAATGGAAAAACCGGATACCGCTTTTCCGCCTTATCCGGCACCGAACACCCACGTTACCATTCGCGGCTTGAACAAGTCGTTTGCGGATCAGCCGCTTTATACCGACCTGAATCTGGATTTACCGCGTGGCAAAATCGTGTCTATTTTCGGGCCAAACGGCTGCGGTAAATCGACGCTGATGAACATGATTGCCGGGCTGATTCCCGTCGATAGCGGCGATATCCTGTTTGATGGCAAAACGTTGTCAGAAACTAGAATCGGGTATGTGTTTCAAAACTATCGTGATGCGCTTTTCCCCTGGATGAGCGCCTGGAAGAATATTGCTTACCCGCTGGTGCGCAGCGGCATGCGCAAGCAGGACGTTCAGACGCGCATGGATGAGTTGATCGCAATGTTTGATATTCGCTTCGATCTTCAGCGTTATCCGTATGAGCTTTCAGGTGGACAGCAGCAGACGGTATGTATCATGCGGGCGCTGGCGACGGGGCCGGAGGTGATGTTTTTGGATGAGCCGTTCTCCGCGCTGGATTTTGAAATGACGCTGTTCATCCGTGACAAGCTGCAAGAAGTTCAGGTGGCGACTGGCGTGACGATGGTCATCGTGTCACACGATTTAGAAGATGCGGTATTTCTGGCGGACGAAATCCTGCTGCTGACGCGCCGGCCAACGACGGTGTCGGAGATTGTTCCGTTCAACTTGGCGCGCCCGCGCGGTGCGGAGGCGATGAGCGATCCTGAGTTTATTCGCGTCAAGGCACACACGCTGGAGGTGTTCAAACGCGAAATGGCTGCATAAGTGCCTATCTGGCGTATCTATTTCTGGCTCACCAAGCCCGCTACAGCTTGGTGAGCCAGATTTATACATTCACTCTTCACCCAACGAGCGCGATACGCGTTCTTTTCTTAATACGCCTTGTATGCCGACAAACAGTACGCCGGTTAGCAGCAAGATGGCGATGAGGCCGTCGTAGCCGTAAAACGTGATGGCGGCACCAGAGAAGAGTGGCCCGCTGATACTGCCAGCCGACCACACCAGCCCCAGAAGTGAATTCATCACAATCAGCCGCTGACCGGCAAATTTCTGACCCGCCCGAACCAGAGACAGCGTGTAAAGCCCGCCAGCCGCTGCGCCCAGTACAATACAGACGGGCACCAGAAGTGAAGGGGAGGAGAACGAGAAGGTGATCAAGACCAGCATCACACAGAAAAGGATGCCGCAGCCGATGTGGGTTTTGATGATGCCGCATTTGTCTGCCAGCCAGCCAATCGGCGTCTGAAAGACGGCATCGCCCAGAAAGATGAGTGTGACCAGCAAGATCGCAGATTTTTCGTCCAAGCCCTGTTCCATGCCGTAAAGCGGAAAGAGCGAAAGGATACTGGCATCGAAGAAGGAGAAGCAGAGCACGCCAGAAGCGATTGCCGGGAGAAAAGGAATAAGATCCCGATAAGACGCTGAGGACGATTCATCTGCCTGAACCATTGTGGCACAGTTCCTCAGCATGAACGCACACGCGGCGGATATCGCGCAAATCAGCCATAGCGCATAGGTTTGCATCGACTCGCCAGCGGCAATGAGCAGCGGCCCTATCAGCTGACACCCGGTGAAAACGGCGGCATACAGCCCCGTCAGCGTCGCTTTGTGTTTGTCTGATGCCCGGCTGGTGACCCAGGTTTCTCCCAACACCACCAAAACCCCCGAGGCGAGCCCGGTTAACAGGCGAGGAAAAATAAGCGAAACAGGGTGTGATAGCTGGAACGAGGCAACGGTTGATGCCGCCAGAATGATCAGGCTGCCGGATAACAGATAGCTGGCATGCAGGCGACGGCTGAGCCACGGCGTAACGAAAGAGGATAGCATCATCCCCGCTGCCGGAAGAGCTGCCAGAATACCGAGTGTCGCGGTGCTGTGCCCGAGCTCGGCCAGCTTCAGGCTGATTAGCGGCAGCGTGTAGCCCGTAACCAAGCCCACGAGTGAGGCGGCGATAATCATGTTGATTGTCGTGAAGTTGGCTTCACGGGACTGTGCTGTCATTGTCTTTCCAGTGCGATTTTAACAAGCATTTTCAACCCCAGAAAGGCAGGTGGACACTTCCTGCATTAGCCAGGTATGAAATCGTACGTACTTTTCATTTTGCTCAAGGGGGATGGGCGATAACAGATAATAAGCAGAACCCTCCCGCGCAAATCCATACGGTGCATGCAGTTGCCCGTTTGCAATTTCGTCCTGCACCATCAGGAAAGACGCCATTGCCATGCCTAATCCCGATACGGCCGCCTGAATACACAGATAAAAGTGTTCATAGTCCGCTCTGGTACTGCCTTTGAGTGACACATGCGTCTGTCGTTGCCAGGTTGCCCACGCTTTCGGACGCGTTCCGGTATAGAGCAAACGCATTCCCTCCAGACTGTCCTTGCGATCGGCTTTGTCGCGACTTACCGGCCCCATCCATTCGTCACACACCTTTACCCCATGCGTTTGTGGGTCCCAGTGAAAATCGTCACGCCGCAGCGCGAGGTCAACGCCGCTACGCACAAAATCAATCGGCCCGCCCGCAGCCACCAGATGAAGTTTGATATCGGGATTCGCCTGATTAAAAGCCGGTAGCCGCGGAATCAGCCATTTCATGGCAATCGTGGGCTCGCATGACAGCGTCAGTACGTCATCCTGCGCACCTTGCTGTAGCCGATAGACCGCGCCTTCGAGCTGCTCGAAGACAGACTGCGTGACCGTATGCAAAGAACGGCCCGCCGCGTTTAAAAAGATCGCGCGGTTGCGTCGTTCAAATAGCTCAACCCCCAGCGCCTCTTCCAACAATCTGATCTGCCTGCTGACGGCACCATGCGTGACGTGCAGGGACTCGGCGGCTTTAACAAAGCTACCGGTTTGTGCGGCCGCTTCAAAGAAGCGAAAAGAGGCTAACGAGGGAATTTTCATATACACGATGAAATTTGACAGATTTATACCAAGATAAATCGCTTTTTTGCCACATGCAAACGCTGAATAATCACACTGTCTTCAGGTTTAAAAGGCCTAATGGCCTAAATAATGAGGAAATATTGTAAAGGTCGCATCTTTGCTAGCCGTATTGCGTCAGTGATTTTTGCATTCTTCCTTTAGCCTGTCTGTTACCCATCTGTGCAAAATCATCGTGAAAGTGATGGCTTGCCGAACAAGGAAAACGTTAATGAATGAGTTAATTGCCGTCGCGACGATCACCATTTTGGCGGTGATCAGTCCGGGGCCTGATTTTGCTATGGTGACTCGCAACAGCTACGCCTTTGGCTCGCGCGCCGGTTTACTCAGTGCGTTTGGCATTGCCTGCGGCGTCCAGATCCACGTGATGTATACCGTTTTTGGCATCGCGGTATTCATTGTGAACTCTCCGATGCTATTTATGGCGATGAAAGTTCTGGGAGCGTCATACCTGATTTATCTGGGGTATAAGTCATTAACCAATAAAACAAAAATAACATTAGAAGAAGCGTCCGGTAATGCGCCGTCATCGCTTGCTGCGTTTCGCATGGGCTTTCTCACCAACGCGCTTAACCCAAAAACCATGCTGTTTGTCGTCGCCACCTATACCCAGGTCGTACAGCCCGGTAGCCCAATGAGCCATAATTTTGGCTACGGGTTATTCATGTCGGTGGCGCACTGGGTCTGGTTCAGTATTGTTGCGCTGTTTTTTGCCGCGCCAGCTATGCGCCGCCGACTCATCGATCGTCAACATTGGGTCGACAAAGGTATCGGTGTTGCCCTGATTGCGTTAGGTGCATCTCTGGCGTTCACCAAAATTACCCTCTGATGAGGGGGAATACATCGGATCAGGCAAGAAAACCATCGGAATGCTATACCTACCTGCTGAGGGATTTAGGAAAATATTCGATTTCTTAACATGATCGATTCTCAACATGATCGGTTTCTCAACAGAAAAGGAAATAGCCATGCTTGTACATGCGTATGGGGCCCATGCGGGCGATAAACCTCTTGAACCGTTGCAGATCGTCCGTCGTGCGCCGGGAGCCCACGATGTCCAGATTGAGATTGCGTACTGTGGCATCTGCCACTCGGACCTGCATCAGGTGCGTGCTGAATGGGCAGGCACACAGTTTCCCTGTGTACCCGGCCATGAAATCGTCGGACGGGTGTCGGCGGTAGGGGCACATGTTTCGGCCTTTAAGGCGGGCGATCTGGTCGGTATTGGCTGCATCGTGGACAGCTGTCGGCACTGTGAAGAATGTGATGATGGCTTAGAAAACTACTGTGGCGGGATGGTCGGCACGTATAACGGCCCGACTGCGGATGAGCCCGGCTGGACGCTTGGTGGCTATTCTCAGCAGATCGTCGTGCATGAGCGCTATGTGCTGCGCGTCCGTCATTCCGAGGCGGAACTGGCTGCGGTCGCGCCTCTGCTGTGCGCGGGGATTACCACCTATTCGCCGCTGCGCCACTGGAATGCCGGGCCGGGTAAGAAGGTCGGCGTCGTGGGTATCGGCGGGCTTGGTCACATGGGGATCAAACTGGCGCATGCCATGGGTGCTTATGTTGTGGCGTTCACCACGTCTGAATCTAAGCGTGAAGATGCCAAGGCGCTGGGTGCAAATGAAGTCGTGGTATCTCGTAACGCGGAAGAGATGGCAGCGCACGCGGGCAGCTTCGATTTAATCCTGAATACCGTTGCTGCGCCGCACGATCTGGATGCGTTTCTGGTTCTGCTGAAGCGCGATGGCGCGCTAACGCTGGTCGGTGCGCCTGCGTCACCGCATCCTTCTCCTAACGTGTTCAACCTGATCATGAAACGCCGTACGGTGGCGGGATCGATGATCGGTGGCATTCCTGAAACGCAGGAAATGCTGGATTTCTGTGCCGAGCACGGGATTGTTTCCGATATCGAGCTTGTTCGCGCCGACGAAATCAATGAGGCCTACGAGCGGATGCTCAAAGGCGATGTGAAATACCGCTTCGTCATTGATAACGCCACGCTGAACGCCTGATTGGCCTAGGTCCCACAGCACGGATTTCCCCGTGCTGTGGGGCTGTCATGACATGATTTATCACGCCTTCTCTATATCATGAGAAAAACCAAACCATCGTAATTTCCTGTCACCAACGACGCGTGAATGCGGTACTATTCGTCGTCATATCTTTATACCAACACGTTGATTTTCCTTCTCTATCACAGCGAAAAGACAGCTTAAAATGGAAATTTATCTTGGTTTAGCTCTGGTTGGTTTGGTGGTTATCTGGGCGATTTTTACCTACAACCGATTGATATCTCTGCGACGTTTTAAAGATGAAGCCTGGAGCGGCATTGCAGTGCAGTTAAAGCGCCGTCACGATCTGGCCCCTAATCTTCTGACGTTGGTCAAGCGCTACGCGCAGCACGAAAAAGATCTGCTGGAAGCCATTGCCCGTCAGCGTACTAGCCAGACTGGCAGCACGCGACAAATTGCTCAGAATGAACGGGAATACTCAGGGACGCTGGGGCGATTTTTTGCGCTGGCGGAGGCTTATCCTGACCTGAAAGCCAACCAAAACTTCCTCGCCTTGCAGCAATCGCTTTCTGAAATTGAAGAGCAGCTTCAGATGTCGCGCCGTTATTTCAATGCCACGGTGCGGGATTTGAATATTCAGGTGGAATCCTTCCCCAGTCTGTTAATCGCCAACCTGTTCCAGTTTAAAACCGAAACGTTCTTTGAACTGGAGAATCCCGCAGAAGGTGACGTTCCACGGATGGAGTGACGTGATGGCAAGGTGGGTGGATGCGCTGCGCCGTTGCGGCTGGTTGGTTTTACTCGGGTGGATCGCTCTGGTTCAGGCAAACGCGCTGGATAATACGTTTATCCCCGGGGTTAGCGTTGCGCCGGGAACGACGGTTTCTCAGCAGACGGCGGACGAACGTATTCTGCTGTTTGATTCGCAGGCTCGCTTCCAGACGGATGGCACCATGCTGGTGGACGAGACCATTCAGGTTCAGTCGACCGGCGAGCAGATCAAACGAGGGATTTTCCGTACGCTCCCGCTGGTCTGGCATCGGCAGGACGGCAGTACGTTCCGGCTGGCGTACCAGATTACACAGGTGCTGCGAGATGGCGAGCCGGAAAGCTACAGTATTGATCAAACGGGCGAACAGATTAAGTTACTGATTGGCCGTGCCGATCGTCAGCTACAAGCCGGAGTATACCGCTACCGTATTCAGTATCAGGTGAGTAACCATTTCAGCCGCTTTCCCGACTGGGATGAGCTGTATTGGAACGTCACGGGTAACGGTTGGAGCTATCCTATCAACCGAGTTCGTTTTCGCCTGTATCTGCCGGAGCAAGCCGCGTTTCTCTCTGCCAGCGGTAAAGATTCCCGTCTGCAATCGGTTGACGTCTATACCGGTCCGGTGGGTTGGAAAGGCGACAACGCCCGCATTCTGGCTGATGGCAGTATTGAGACGCTCGCACCGCTGCATCCAGGGGAAGGCGTAACCGTCGCCTACACCTGGCCACGGAGTATTCTGGCTTCCGCCCCGGCACCGCAAGAGGATTCTCTGCTGGGGAATTGGCTCTCGCCCGCGTTGAAAAGCGGGATACTGTGGTTTCCCCCCTTTCTGATCGTGGCTTACTACCTGTTTTGGTGGAGTAAGCATATAACCCCCCTTGGCTTAACGAAACCCGCAGTCATGCCGTTGTATAGCGTTCCCAATGGCATTTATCCCGGCTATGTACGTTACCTCTGTCAACGAACCTACGATAATGTGGCTTTCTCCAGCGATGTCTTGGATCTGGTTGCCAGGCGTGCGATTGCGCTGACAAAAGTCATCCATAAGCCGAGAAAAAGCCGAAGTGGTATGACGCAGAAGCGAGAAGAGCAGTGGCTCACTCGCTTACCTGAAAGCGAGTCTATGAAGCTGACACCTGAGGATAAACAGCTCCTTAGTACCTTGTTTCCCGGCAAGACGAAGAAACTGGATATTACGGAAACCAGTATGCGTTCGGTGCCAATGCAGAAGGCGCGCAAGGCTCAAGAGACGCATTATGAAAAAATGCACCCGACGCTGTTTTTATCGATTGCAGGAGCCGTGAGAGCGGGACTCGCGCTAAGCCTCTTGGTTCCGGTGCTGTACGGTTTTTTCTTTAATCTCTGGACGGCAATCAGTACGGTCATCGGCATGCCTTTCCTGCTGTTCAGTATGATGCTGTGTCTGCAATTAATTAAATACGCACGCTTTTCCGCGCTGCTAAAGAATAGTGAGAAAAGTAAAGCCTCGCTTTTTCTGGTGGTGGCCGGGTTTCTCTTTACGCTGCCGTTTGGTCTCGGGCTGTTTCGCTTACTGACATCGTCTCAACTGCCAACAGACTATCAGGGTGCCTTATTGGTCAGCCTGTTACTGTGTCTGGGTTTCTTCTGCATCGTCCCGCGCCATACCCAGAAAGGGTTGAATGGTTTGGCCATAGCCAAAGGGATGACCTTGTACCTCCGCACCGCAGAAGAGCGCCGTTATGAGACGCTGTATCCGCCCGATGAGCGAGTGACTCATTTTGAACGCATGCTGCCTTACGCACTGGCGTTGGGCGTGGGGGAAACCTGGGCTAATACGTTTGCTCAGTATCTGAAAAACCACCAAATGGCCTCTGACGTGTTCTCCAGTACGCAGTGGAACGGAATCTCCCAGTTCAACCGCATGTGTAGTGCCTCGTCGATAACGGTGGTGAGCTCCGGCTCTGGCGGGGGAGGTGGCGGCAGTTCCAGTGGTTCAGGCTCTTCCGGCAGGGGATCGTCGGGGGGCGGTTCCGGTGGTGGCGGTGGAGGCGGTTGGTAGAAGCATCAATACCGTGCTTTGGGGCAGTATTTCATCTGCGATAAATAATAAGGAAAAATAGAAAAATGACGGACAGGCATTCAAACGAGACCGGGGTATCACCACAACACGACCTGCCGATGCGGGATGAATCGCTTACGGCAATCAACAAATGGTTTGATACGCAGGAGCAAAGGGCCGGGCTTGATGAGATTGTATCGCGAACAACGTTGCAGGCTGGCATCCATGATGATTTGATACTGGATTATGCTCCAGGGCGTACGTCGATATCCTCTGAAGCGAAGCCGGATGCCGATGGGGTGTCGCCCGGCAGTCGCAAAGGTGCGCTGAGCGTCGCGCAAATACAGGAAAGTATCGTTCCTGTGCTGGCTCAGGCTATCGCGCAGCGTGTTGAGAAACTGGCAGATACGGCGCTGATTGACTACCAGTTTTGCTTCCGTGCCGTATCTTCCCGGCAACGGAAGGCCGCCTGTTGGTTACGCTGTTTACGTTCACCAACGAGGTGAAAAAACAGCGGCTACTTGAGTCTATCCACGCCTATACCGATCGACACCTGACGCATGGCGATGCGCCGACGGAGCCGCTGCAAACGTTCTTTCTGGTTCGTCACCTGTTCGATGCGCATCTCTTTCCTGCGATGGATATCGACAACGTCATCACTCTGCTTGAGCTGATTCAGCAGCGAAACGCAGGAGGTGCGGAGTTGTCGGAACATCGACGCACCATTACCCGTGAGTTAAAAGCGTGGGTGGATCAGCACTTTTTGTTGCGCTATTGCGACGTGTCCAAACCCGAGTATTTTTTTGAACCAGATAAGTATACCCTCAATCCCGGTATCGCACTGGAGTTACAGGGTTCACAAGCGCTTCATCCCGTTGAATTAGTGCTCTATGCGGCCGTTATGATTCTGCGCTATGAACCTTCTTATAGTAAGTCCCAGGCTTTGGAATATCTGGATATCGCGAAGCAGTTGGGCTATCCGCGTGCGGTAAGCATGATGGAAGAGGGAAGCGGCACGTTTGAGCACGCGCTGATTAACCTGAAGAACGAATTGGTGGAGTGCGTGGCGAATGATGTGTTCTCGACCATCACCGTTCGTATTCGCAAGGAAAGCGCCGAAGCGTATGAGCAGGCGCTGCGCTTCATTACGCGCTTACTGACGCTTGGTTTCCCAAAGAGCTACAAGATTGTCCTGAAATCGTCGGTGCGGCAGTACCTTCCCATCAAGGGTCTGGCAAAATCAGATACCCATCGTTTTTTTGCTAACGCGTTGCAGTATGCATCGAACTATCCGCTTCTTGAGGATTATGCGCGTACTGCGATTGAAGAATTTGAGTGGTACGCCGATTCGGAAGGCGAAAAGTGCTGTATGCCGGGAAGTTATGCGGTATTCGGGCTGGGCCTGACTGAGGCGGGATACTTCCCACTCGTTAAAGATTACATGGAAAGTGTGGATGATGAGCATCAATCGCTACAGGATGCCTTCATTCGTGCGTTTTTCGATAAGCATGGCGTGACGACACAGAACGTGGCGACGCTGGTTGCCTGTCTGAGCCATGCGACAGAAAGCCTAAAGTTGAATATGTTGCCTGCGTTAGAGGATGACGCGCTGTTCGAACAACTGGTCGAAGAAGTGCGGATGCGGGAACCCGCCGTGATAGAACATATTCTGTATCTCATCTGGGGCAATACCAAGAAACTTGCCGCACTGGTGAAAAAATCGGAAGCGAAGCGCGGCGCGCTACTGACGTCGCTCATTCAGGCTTCGGCCTAATCGTAAACGTAATGAAGACAATGATCGGAGTGAGGCCGAAGGTGCCTCACTCTGCTAAGGAACGTGCTTATGACCGCTATTCTGCTGCTGGACTCGCGTGCCGATGAGATCGGCTCTGTCTTAAATCATAGTGCGCCGGAGCTTGAGCTGGTGCTCTCGAACGGTACGGCAGAGCAAGCGGCGGGCTGCCCGATTTGGCTGGGCGAACCTGATACCGCAGCGGCACTGCTGGCTCAGGGAGCGAAACCGACGTGGCTACAGTCGACTTGGGCGGGGTTCAAGCCGCTGCTGGCCGATGGGTTACCGCGTGATTACCGTCTGAGTCGCGCCGTTGGCGTGTTTGGGCAGCCGATAGCCGAGTATGTGATTGCTTATATGCTCAGGCATGAGCTGCGCCTGGGGGAACGGCAAGCCAGTCAGGAAGAGCGGCGCTGGGATCATCGCTTACCGGGATCGCTGGCGGATAAAAACGTGCTGATTGTCGGTGCGGGAGAGATCGGCTGTGAGGTTGCAGGCTTCCTACGGCCTTTTGGCGTTGAGCTATACGGTATTGTCAGTACGCCAAGACAGCGGCCTGATTTTAAACGGATCATGAGCTTAGCGGAGTTACCTGCTGCGGTACCGAAGGCCGACTATGTCATCAATCTCCTTCCCGATACGTCGGCAACCACCGATATCTATGATGCCCGTCTATTTGCCGCCATGAAGTCTTCGGCGCTGTTCATTAATGTCGGGCGCGGTAGCGCCGTAGTGGATGATGATTTGCGGGCGGCGCTGTGTGGTGGACAGATTGCGGGTGCGGTGCTGGATGTCTTCAGGCAAGAGCCGCTACCGTACAGCCATCCGTTTTGGAACACACCGAATCTGACGTTGACGGCGCACATTGCCGGACCAATGGTGCCGGGACTGATGGGGCGATTATTTCTGGATAATCTCGCTCGCTTTCATGCTGATAATACGCTGCGTGGCGAGGTGGATTTTAATCGAGAGTATTGAATAATTATTGAATGAATTATAAATGAGCGAATTAATTATACTTAATAATAATTTCAATTTGCTCATTTAAAAAAAATTCATTTTAAATATTTTTGTAAGATTTTATTGAGATTATCCGGCGTGTCGGTGTAATACTACGTCCGCTTAACATTCAGTATTTGTTAATTATTAAATAATAAGTCTGCTTTCTATTTGAGAATACTCAAAGATAAGGAAATATTGGGATGAAATACCATCGTTTAAATGTATATCTTGCGGCTGCCGGATTGGCATTCTGCATGAGTTCAGCGATTGCTGAAACCAGCGTTTCTGTCGAAGTGAAGGATATTGGGAAACTGCAAAAGAAAGGCACGGTTTCTGTATTTGATGCTCCTAACAGTATACAGGCGCATGCTGCAAGTAATTATAAATTCCACAAAGCGGAAAATGAGGGCGTTGTCGTTATTACTCCCAATGCTCCCACTGCGCAGGCTGATGCAAAAAGCGCGCAAAAAAAACCGTTATCCAGCACTCAACCTCTTGCTAATAACGCTGCATTTACCCCTTTGTGTCCAACCCTTGCCGTAAATTCAATTTATACGCTGGATGGGCTGCAAAGTGGAGGCAGCGCCTGTTATCACTTTGAAATCACTCAGCGTGCTAAAACAACCGCGTTCGTCGTAGGCATGAGTCCTGAAACCGATATTGCACTTAGCTTGATGCGCGATGATGGCCAGAATAATGTGACGGCAATTAATTATTCAAATCAAGCAGGGAATGCTGATGAAGCTACGTTGGATTTAACGCCACCGGGGCACTACTATTGGTTTATGGAAGCCAATACCGCAGATGGTTCCGCTTTTAACTTTGGTGCTATCGTTAATACAAATGTTGATGACTATGAGCTGAATGATATCCCTTCATTGGCTTATCCTTTATCTGATAATTTGAAAGAGGTTGAAGCTAACTCTGATAGTGATTCTGATGTAGATTACTACAAATTTATCGCACTACGCGGCCAGCATGTTTTGCTTCGTCTTGATGGCATTACTAGTGGGACGAATAATAATTGGTTACTTGCGTACTCGACTAACGGTGGGAATTCTTGGGTAACCAGTTCTACGGGACAGGAAAATACGATCGTTCCCTCCCAGCCAAATGAAAAAATTCTGGTAAGAGTTTTACCAAATCCATCAGCGTTGCCGACAGTATCTCAGAAATATAAGTTGTCTGTAGGCTCAAAAATTGCTGGATTCACTTCTTCTGTTAAAGGAGAGGATACGGTTCTACGTATTCCAAATGCGGCTCCGACAGCTTATGGTTTCATGACTACGCAAGCCTATCGCGATGTTACCTGGAACGTTCGTATTACCGATTCAACTGGAACTGGTATTCCAAATATTATTGCGCTTTTTTACCTCGACCAACGAGAAAATAACGGTAATTTGGAGTTTAGTCCGAGTAACGGTCATGGGGCAATAACTGATGCCAACGGAGTTGCATCGGGAACCGTGAAATTGGATGCCTGTCAGGCTGATTACACCACGGAGTTCCAAGACTATAGTCAGGGTTATATCAATACGTGGAGAACAACTTATGATGTTGGTGCATGGAAGATCACAGTCCCTTATCAGTATGATGTTGGTGTAGGTGGTAACAACTCTAAGTACGTCACATTTGGGCACATCTGCAAGCAAACCTTGTTGAAAAGCGTAAGATCCTGATACGCATAAGCCAATGAAATACCAGGCCGCCTTATCCTCGGGCGGTCTGGTTGTTGAGGTGGGCTCATGGCTTTGCCTCCACAGCGTTGGGGCTGGTTAAAACTGGACGGTAAAGTTTTCAGCGAAAGGGGCTCTCACTCGAAGTTGATTGTACATAATGCTAAGTTTCGAGCTGCTTACTGACTAAATGGTTATTAAATTCAATTCATTACATTTTATTTGGCAGGGTTTAATTCGCTGTGAATTCAGCACAATTTTCTTGCTGAAGTAAAAGATAATAAATTCGATTCTCTGCGGGAATAGCTCAGTTGGTAGAGCACGACCTTGCCAGGGGCGCGAGTCCGAGTCTCGTTTTTCTCTCCAATTGCGGGAGCGGTGCTGTGTGTCTTCAGACAAGAGCCGTTACCGTACAGCCATCAGTTCTGGAAAACACCGAACCTGACGTTGACAGTACATATCGCCGAACCGATGGGGCAATTATTTCTGAATAATTTCGTTCGTTTCCATACTGATAATATCCTGCGTAGTGAGATAGATTTTAGTCATGGACACCATATTACTATTAGCATTCAATTAATTATTTAAAAAACAATATCACTCTCTTTATATTCTAAAGAATTCTGAAAAATAGCCGTTAAGACTATATTAGGGGGTAATTCTGCCTAATTTAGAAAGTTCCAAATCTTGCATTCAGGAAAAATCACCTTATTCGGATTACTCAACGATAAGATAATCTTGAGACAACCTATCACGTTACATCGGCGGTTGGTGGATAGTTTTAATCAAATTCTTGGCAGTTCTGATGCTCACTACGCATACATTCTACTACGTAGTCAGCATATTTTAGTGTGTACTGGTGTCCCAGCTCAGGAAGATGTTGGTGTAGAAGGAAAAAGCGCTACTCATATCACATTTGAGCACATTTGCAGGGAAACCTTATTGCACAGCGTTAAATCATGGCACACAGGAGCAAATGGTATTATGAATAGCATTTCTACGTTTGGATCGTATGCAGTTGCAGATTCGGGGCAAAGTCCTCGAACGATGAATAGCCAGACTGAACAATATGCCGCGAAGAGTAAAGCTGTGTTAACTGGGGAAACCATTGAGCGTCAGGTTGTAGAGATAAGCCAAGAAGCCCTTGCTAAATTTCAGGAATACACTGCAAAGCAGAAGGTCGGCGATACGGCATCTGAGCAGCTAAGAACTGTTGAAGGTGCGAGAGTTGGGCAGCCAGGTTATATAAGTGAGGAAGATCAAACTAGGCTAATGGAGGCAATGCTTGCGTCCAGTCTGGACGAATACTTAGGAGTATTGGATGAGGTCTCGGGTAATCTTTCCTCAGTAACGAAGCAAATTGATCAGGCTTATTCGTCTTTTCTGGATCAACTTGCTGAAGACCACCCTGACTTAAAGGACGCATTTTTTGGATTTAGTGTGAATAAAGATGGGACGCTTTCTGTGACGCAGTCAGGAGATCTGAATAGAGAACAAGTTAATCGTTTGGAGAAGGTATTGAATGACTCTGATGAATTAGTCGCCTTGGCCAACGATTTGGCGGATGCTCAGATTGCGGTATTTAATACAATTCGTGGGGCCAATCCCGAAAAGACGCTTAATCGAGATAATTATGCCCAAACCATCGATATGGGGATTGATCTCCTAACAAGGCATCTCGCACGTTCCGCTCCTCGTGATGGTTCTGCTTCGGAGATCCACCAACGGAACTGGGATAGCAACTGGTATAACCAATTATAAGTAAGAACATAAGATTCCCCAGGCAGTAAACGACGTAACGCGAAACCTCTTAACGCCTAAGTGGTTTAGTCGTGGAGGCGGGCTTATAGCTTTGCCTCCACAGCGTTGGGGCTGGTTAAAACGGGACGGTAAGGTTTTCAGTGAAAAGGGCTTGCCACGTTAAGTTGATTGGTACATAATGCTGACCGTCGAATCATTTTGTTAGTAAATAGTGATTAAATTCATTAAGTTACATGAGATTTGACAGGGTTTGATAAATTTTGGTTTCGGCACGGTTTTTTGCTGAAAGTAAAAGATAATAAATCCGATTCTCTGCGGGAATAGCTCAGTTGGTAGAGCACGACCTTGCCAAGGTCGGGGTCGCGAGTTCGAGTCTCGTTTCCCGCTCCAAAATTCTTCATCTCTAACTCTCTTCTTTACTCTGATTTCTGGCTCTTATCGCCGCATAACATCCTTATTCTGCATCAATCCTATTTTCAATTTGTGGTAAAACTGTCCATCGTCGTTCTGTCGTAATAGCAACTTTTTCCACTCATGGAATAACATAGTCGCTACGTTGCAATACGCCGTGATAGTTATTGCTGGCATATTGACTCCGCCGATCCGGATATACTCACGTTTATTCTCGACAAAAGGATTTGCCATGTCCGCCCATGCCCCATCGTTAAAGTTTTATCTGACTATTGGCTTGCTTCAGGGGCTGCTCCTTGTCGCGGCGCTTGAAATGAAAGAGGGCGCTCTTCAGGGAATGCTCATAACGATGGCGGTGGTTGGCGGCATTAGTCTGCAATTGCTGGAACGCACTCTCTTGGTGAAAAAGACGTGGCTGTTGGCTGGCGTGCTGACCGCGCTGATGACCGCCATCAGCGGCTGGATCCTCTTCGAAAATGGACTATTCCGGTTGCTGGATTCCTGGGTGCTGTGTGGCATCCTCCTCGGTTATATCTGCTGTACTTTCATTTGCAGTTGGCCAGACCGTGAAGGGCGATGGCCGTCCTACGATGCACTCTGTAAACACGCCTGGATCAATATTTTTACTGTGCTGTTGGCCTGGCTACTCGTTCTGGTCGTTGTGTTGCTGCTCGTGCTGTGCGGCATGCTGTTCAACATGTTGGGATTCCGGCAGGTAAGTAAAGTATTCAGTCATTACCGATTCTATATGCTGCTTTTGCCGGTGGTGTTTTCTCTCGGCATATATATCGGAATGACCAAAGAAGCCGTAATCGGGTTGCTGCGCGGGATTCTGCTATCGGCTTGTCGTTTCCTGCTGCCGTTTAGTGCACTGATTACAGTGGTTTTCACCTTAACGCTGCCTTTTAGCGGCCTGGAGCCGATATGGAATACCGGCCGTTCCACCGTCATTCTGTTATGCCTGATGGGTGTAAACCTCTTTTTGATTAACTGCACATCTCAGGATGATAACGAAGGCCGCGCTTACCCGGTGGTTTTACGCGGGTTGGTTAGCGCCAGTGTGATGTGTCTGCCGATTTTGGTTGGGTTAGCAGGCTATTCCAGCTGGCTGCGCATAGAACAGTATGGCCTGACGCCTTTCCGTTTTCAGTCGATCTTCGTCGTGGCGATCGCGATGCTTTATAGCCTGGCGATGGTATGGGCCGTCATCCGCCGCTCTGGCGTTTGGTTGGGGAATTTACGCACGAGCAATCCGCTGCTCGCGGCTGTCACCTGCGTTCTGATGGTATTGCTGCATACGCCGTTGTTAAACCCAGAAGCGTTTAGTGCGAGAAATCAGGTTCAGCGTCTGCTTAGTGGGAAAACGCCGGTCGATGAATTTGACCTGTGGGCGCTGCGCGATGAGTTAGGGACGGCGGGCAGGCAGCAGTTTACCTGGTTGGCTGAAGAATTGAAGCAAGACCGTATACTGGATGAGACAGGGCGTCAGGCACTACGCGATCGGCTGCAAGGGCACCCTGCGAAAGTACTCCCTGTTCAGGTCGAATGGGTGGGGCCATTGGAAGACGGGGTCGAAAGCATGCTGCAGGGCGATAACCTGGGTAATCAGTGCAGGGAAATTGCTTGCCTGCTCTTTGCGATTGATTTGACCGGCGATGGTCATAACGAAGTGCTCGTTTTTCCCAGAGTGGGCTGGGGGAATGGTGGGAAGATCCTCGCCCGTGATGAACAGGGACAGTGGCAGATTGCGGCCAGTATGTTTGGCGCGATAGGGACGGAAAAACTGGTCGCGCTGGTGAAGGACGGCAAGGTTGAAGCCGTTGCCCCACGCTTCAAGACGGTCAGGATCGGTGACCAGAATATGGAGATCACGTATCCCTGATTTCACGCTACGTTAGGTATTACTTATTGATTCGATAAAGACAACAGATTGGTGATAACGATCACGTTTCTGTACTTTAGCCGCATGCGAAAACACATGAGGATAAAGTGATGTCAGTAATCAATACCCAAGTTAAACCATTCAAAAACATGGCTTTCAAAGACGGCCAATTCATTGAAGTGACTGAGAAGAACATCGAAGGCAAATGGAGCGTGTTCTTCTTCTATCCGGCTGACTTTACGTTTGTCTGCCCGACCGAACTGGGTGATGTCGCTGACCACTACGACGAATTCCAACAGCGTGGCGTGGAAATCTACTCTGTTTCCACCGACACCCACTTCACGCACAAAGCGTGGCACAGCAGCTCTGAAACCATTGGCAAAATCAAATACACCATGATCGGTGACCCAACTGGCCAACTGACGCGTAACTTTGAAAACATGCGCGAAGCAGAAGGTCTGGCTGACCGCGGTACGTTCATCGTTGACCCACAGGGCATCATCCAGGCGGTAGAAATCACGGCTGAAGGCATTGGCCGCGATGCCTCTGACCTGCTGCGTAAAGTGAAAGCGGCGCAGTACGTGGCTTCTCACCCAGGCGAAGTGTGCCCAGCCAAGTGGAAAGAAGGCGAGGCTACACTGGCTCCGTCTCTGGATCTGGTTGGCAAAATCTAAGCTAACACTTCGGAAAACATAGCTGTGGAAAACATGGCTATTTTTGTCGGGTGCATTGCACCCGATTTTTCTGGCCCGGCTTTTTGGGGCCAGCACCCCGCGCGATTCTGCTTTTGTACCACCTTGCCTAATTAAGGACGACCAATGCTCGACAATACGATGAAAGTCCAGTTGAAAGCCTATCTGGAAAAATTAACCAAACCTGTTGAGTTGATTGCGACTCTGGATGACTCCGCCAAATCTGCTGAAGTCAGAACCCTGCTGGCTGAGATTGCTGAGCTGTCCGATCGGGTAAGTTTTATTGAAAAGAATGATCTGGCAGTACGTAAGCCGTCATTCCTGATTACCAATCCAGATTCCCAAAGCGGCCCGCGTTTTGCCGGTGCGCCAATGGGACACGAATTTACCTCCCTGATTCTGGCGTTATTGCAGGTGGGCGGTCATCCGTCGAAAGAAGCGAAAGAATTACTCGATCAAATCCGCCATCTTGACGGTTCGTTCCACTTTGAAACGTATTACTCGCTGTCCTGCCACAACTGCCCAGACGTGGTGCAGGCATTGAATTTAATGGCGGTGCTGAATCCGAATATCACCCATACCGCGATTGATGGCGGTGTGTTTCAGGATGAGATTCAAAGCCGTAATGTCATGGGCGTTCCCACCATTTTCCTGAATGGCGAGCACTTCAGCCAGGGTCGGACGAGCCTGGCTGAGATTGTGACTAAAATCGATACTGGCGCGGGCGCTAAACAGGTTGAGAAGCTGAACCAACGCGACGTCTATGATGTGTTAATCATCGGTAGCGGCCCGGCGGGCGCAGCAGCGGCGGTCTATTCGGCGCGTAAAGGCATCCGCACCGGGTTGGTTGGTGAGCGCTTTGGCGGTCAGGTACTGGATACCGTCGATATCGAAAACTACATTTCCGTGCCGAAAACGGAAGGGGCCAAACTGGCGACGGCGCTGAAGAGCCATGTTGATGACTACGATGTTGACGTGATCGATGCGCAGAGTGCAGAAGCCTTAATTCCTGGTGGCGAACCGGGTAAACCGCATCAGGTGATTACCGTATCCGGTGCGACACTGAAAGCGCGTAGCGTGATCATTGCGACCGGCGCGCGCTGGAGAAACATGAATGTCCCCGGTGAAGATCAGTACCGTACACGCGGCGTAACATACTGTCCGCACTGTGATGGCCCGCTGTTTAAAGGCAAGCACGTTGCGGTGATTGGCGGCGGAAACTCTGGTGTGGAAGCGGCTATCGATCTGGCAGGCGTAGTGAAACATGTCACGCTGCTTGAGTTTGCACCGGAACTGAAAGCGGATTCGGTATTGCAGGAGAAAGTACGTAGCCTGCCGAACGTTGACATCATTCTGAATGCGCAAACTACTGAAGTGAAAGGTGATGGACAGAAGGTGACGGGGTTGAGCTATAAAGATCGTCTTACTGATTCAGTGCACGATTTAGCGCTGGAAGGCATCTTCGTACAAATTGGCCTGCTGCCTAACACCCACTGGCTGGAAGGTACGGTAGCCAGAAACCGCATCGGTGAAATTGAGATTGATGCTAAGTGCGAAACCAGCGTGAAAGGGGTCTTTGCTGCCGGCGACTGTACGACGGTGCCGTACAAGCAGATCATTATCGCGACGGGTGAAGGCGCAAAAGCATCCTTGAGCGCCTTTGATTATCTGATCAGAACCCGCGCATAACATCAGCTTGTGGGGAAGGAGGATGTTGCCGTCCCGCTTCTCTGACGACGATCTTAACGTTCCGCGCGGCGATGCCTCATGAAGAGGTGTCGCCGCGTTTTTGCTTTTGATCGTAGAATTTTTCTTTCGATCGTAAAAATTAGATCTCAGCCCTTGCTAAAGGACAATAAGAAATTCATAATGCTCGCCGCTTTGTGCTGTTGCCCGTTTTTTACTGTCTACACGGCATCATATTTCGAGCGCAAGCGTTACCTTAATCCACATCATCTTTTATCAGTTAATACAAAAAATCATATTCTTCTTAACAGACTTATCCACAGGCTGTTTGTTGGTTATTTATTAATCATGCCATGTTATTCATAAAATACTGTAGAGTATCTTATTGATATCTATTCATAAATCTTACTTGTAAAACGTTATAACTATCGCTTGTACTTTTTGTGACAGTTGATTGGCAACGGTTTTTTTTATTTATTCACAGCGCGTGCGACAAACTGATGACAATAGTTTGAGCGGCTCACGCATCACGCGGTAATCCTTTCTCTACTGCACGAATAAGTCGTTTTTTCTGTGTGGATTGGACGTCAATTTCCAGCAATGCACGACGTTCCAACTGCTGATGAACTGCCCAGTGGATATGTTCATCCAACAGTTCGCTTTCACCCAGACGGGCTTGCAGCGCCAGCACGATACTATCCTGATAGGGGGCATTCCCCAGTGCGACGGCAATATTGCGTAGCCAGCGGAGATGGCCGATGCGCCGGATCGGTGACCCTTCCGTAATACGTAGAAATTTCTCTTCATTCCAGCCGAATAGCGCCAGCAGCTCTGGCGTATGCAGCGCGGCACGCGGGCTGAAATCCGCCTCGTCGGTAAGCTGTGAAAACCGATTCCACGGGCAAATCAGCTGACAGTCATCGCAGCCATAGATGCGATTACCCATTAGCGGACGAAATTCTTCAGGAATCGGACCTTCCAATTCGATAGTCAGATAGGAAATGCAGCGACGGGCATCCACGGTATAAGGTGCGACAATCGCGCCGGTTGGGCAGGTGGTCATGCAGGCGACACAGCGGCCGCACTGTTCTTCCTGTGGGCGATCGACGGGGAGAGGTAAATCGATCAGCAATTCACCGAGAAAGAACCAGGAACCGGCTTCTCTGTTCAGAATTAGTGAGTGTTTACCAACCCAGCCAAGCCCGGCTTTCGCAGCCAGCGGGCGCTCCATGATGGGCGCGGAATCGACAAAGGGGCGAAAATTCAATTCACCGCAGTATTCCTGAATCTGGTCGCCGAGTTTTTTCAGGCGCTGGCGTAATAGCTTGTGGTAATCACGGCCGAGTGCATAGCGGCTAACGTAGCCGAGTTCTGGGTTTTTTAAGGTACTGGCGAATGCGGCTTTGGCAGGCAGGTAATTCATACGTACACTGATGACGCGCAGTGTGCCGGGCAGCAATTCATGCGGACGCGCTCGTAACATGCCGTGGCGCGCCATCCAGTCCATTTCCCCGTGGTATTGCTTATCCAGCCAATCCTGAAGCCGAGGTTCTTCTGCGGACAAATCAGTGTCGCAAATGCCGACCTGCTGGAACCCTAATGCCTGTCCCCATTGTTTGATGTGTTGCGCTAATTCGTTGAGATCGTAGGGGTATGACATGATGGGGCCACAGAAATAAACAAGACGTGCTGATGTTACCATATTCGCGCCGCAGAGCCGATGCCTGCTGAGACGTGCGGAATGCTGGCGGTCGTTTAGGTTGCTTGCTAATTTTAAGTCATTGTAATGAAAAAATTGTAATGAAAACCAAGAGCACATGATGACGTGTCATGACCGGAAGCGAGAGGATGAGTTGCCTGATTCGGTGTTTTACGCCGAATGGGTGCGGCGTGAAGAAGCCAGAGCCGCCAGCGAGTCGGGGCTTTCGCTGTGGGAACTCATGCAGCGTGCGGGAGAAGCCGCATTTCAGGTGGCTCGCCAATGCTATCCCTCAGCTCGACGTTGGCGGGTGCTGGCTGGACACGGCAATAACGGCGGTGATGGATATGTGGTCGCCAGCCTGGCGCTGGCGGCAGGTATGGAGGTCGATGTTGTTGCCTGTACCAGCGATAAGCCGCTGCCCGACGAGGCTTATCTTGCCCGCCAACGCTGGCTGGAGCAGGGCGGCCGTATCCAAGAGGTTAGTGCGCAGGATGGTGATACGCCGTGGCCGGACGGGATCGATCTCATTGTGGATGGTCTACTGGGAACCGGTCTTTCTGCTGCACCGCGTGCGCCTTATGCCGCGTTAATGATGCAGGCGAATGCCTATCCGGCTCCCATTGTTTCACTGGATATTCCCTCTGGCTTACATGCTGAAACCGGCGCCTGTGCGGGCGTTGCGATTTGTGCGGTGCAGACGGTGACGTTTATCGCGCTGAAACCGGGACTACTGACCGGCCGCGCCCGTGAGCACGTCGGAACATTACATTATCATTCGTTAGGATTGCAGGCGTGGCTGGACGATCAAACCGCGCCGATACGGCGGCTGACCGCGGCGCAACTTCCCGAGTGGTTGACGCCTCGTTCAGCCGGACAGCATAAAGGTGATAACGGTAGACTGCTGGTGGTAGGCGGCAACGTCGGCTTAGGCGGCGCGGTATTGATGGCTGCGGATGCGGCGTTACACAGCGGTGCAGGATTGGTGCGAGTACTTACTCACAAGCAGTATCAATCGGCGTTTCTAACGGCTCGGCCTGAGCTGATGGTGCAAGAACTGACGACAGAGACGCTTCGACAGGGGCTGGAATGGGCGGATGTCGTGGTGATTGGTCCCGGTTTAGGGCAGGATGAATGGGGCAAAAGCGCGCTGCGTCTGGCAGAAAATTGTAACAAACCCATGTTATGGGATGCGGATGCGCTTAACCTGCTGGCAATCAACCCGCATAAGCGGCAGAATCGCGTGCTGACACCTCACCCCGGTGAGGCAGCACGTTTACTGAATTGCCGCGTTTCTGATATTGAAAGTGATCGCTTACTTGCGGCCACAAAGTTGGTAAAACGCTATGGCGGTGTTGTCGTATTGAAAGGTGCGGGAACGGTGATTGCCAGCGAGCGAGACGAGGTTGCTATTGCTGATGTGGGAAACCCCGGCATGGCGACAGGCGGCATGGGTGATGTGCTGTCAGGTATCGTTGGTGGTTTGCTGGCGCAAAAGCTCTCGCTGTATGATGCTGCCTGTGCAGGGTGTGTTGTTCACGGCGCGGCGGCCGATTGGCTGGCAGCGCGACGCGGCACTCGAGGTATGCTGGCAACCGATTTACTGCCTGTGTTGTTCCGATATGTTAATCCCGAGCGGGTGTTTCTAGAGCCGATGCTTTCAGAACCTATGTTTTTAGAACAATAGATAGAATGAAAAAAATAGTCTTACTTCTGCCGGATGAGGCAGCAACGATTGCTTTAGGTACGGCGCTGGCGAAAGCCTGTGACGGTGCTTGTGTTATCCACCTTTATGGCGACCTCGGTGCGGGAAAAACGACGTTTAGTCGCGGTTTCCTACAGGCGCGCGGTCATCAGGGCAATGTTAAAAGCCCCACTTATACGCTGGTCGAGCCCTATGCGTTATCGCCGCTTGCTGTCTATCACTTTGATCTCTATCGACTGGCCGACCCGGAAGAGTTGGAGTTTATGGGGATCCGTGATTATTTGACGCAGGATGCCATTTGTCTGATTGAATGGCCGCAGCAGGGCGCTGGCGTACTGCCCGATGCCGATATCGAACTGCATTTGCGCTATCAGGATCAGGGCCGACAGGCTGAGCTGTCCGCTGTCTCTGCGGCGGGAGACGCGATGTTGCAACGTTTTTCTCTTCAGCCAGGAACAACCGAATCATGATGAGTCGTATGGTTAAGCTGTTCATCGGCGTATGGCTGTTGCTGGCAAGTTCGGCGTGGGCGGCTAATCTGTCTGATATCAAGGTGGATAATGCGTCAGGTCAGGCCACGGTGCGCCTGAGCTTTAGCGGTCAGCCGATTTATGCTTTTTTCCCGCTCAGTAACCCCGCCAGAGTGGTCATCGATATTCGTCAGACTGGCGTCATTCAGGGGCTGCCGTTGGATTTCAGCGGGCAAAATCTGATTAAGCGTGTGCGAACCAGCAACGCGCAGGACGCACAAAGCCTGCGTTTGGTGCTGGATTTAACTCAGGCGGCTAAAACGCGGGCGGTGACGCAAAAAGAAGGATCGGGTTACGCTGTTGTTTTCACCATCACGGGTGATAAAGCCAAAACGGTGCAAGCCTCTGCGCCTCCTGCTTCACGTCAGCAAAATAGCGCGCCGGCAGAACCGGCCAACAATCCGTTTACCAACAAGCCGTTTACCAACAAACCGACAGTTGCCGTCAATACCAGTTCGTCATCTACCCGTGCGCCAGCCCGACAGGGGAATGAACGCGTCGTTGTGGCGATTGATGCTGGGCACGGTGGGCAGGATCCAGGGGCGATTGGCACGAACGGTCTGCGGGAGAAAAATGTCACGATTTCTATCGCGCGTAAGCTACAAATTTTTTACTGAATAACGATCCGGCCTTTAAAGGTGTGCTGACGCGTGACGGTGACTACTTTATCTCCGTCATGGGGCGTTCGGAAGTTGCGCGTAAGCAGGGGGCGAACCTGTTAGTGTCGATTCACGCGGATGCGGCACCGAATCGCAATGCCAAAGGCGCGTCTGTTTGGGTGCTGTCCAACCGCCGTGCGAACAGTGAAATGGCAAACTGGCTGGAGCAGCATGAGAAGCAGTCCGAACTGTTGGGCGGTGCGGGCGATCTGTTAGCGAACAGCAGTGCCGATCCTTACCTCAGTCAGGCGGTACTGGATCTGCAATTTGGTCACTCTCAGCGGGTGGGGTATGACGTGGCGACCAAGGTGCTGCGTGAGCTCCAGCGTGTCGGTGGGCTGCATAAACGACTGCCTGAGCACGCGAGTTTGGGCGTGTTGCGCTCGCCGGATATTCCTTCTCTACTGGTGGAAACCGGATTTATCACCAATGTCTCGGAAGAGCGGCTGTTGGGGAGTAACGACTATCAGGAAAAACTCGCCAATGCGATTTATCAGGGGCTGAGAAGTTACTTCCAAACTCACCCGATTCAATCCCTCCCAAAGCAGGAAAGCCGCCCACTACAGTCGGCGGCAAGTGATAGAGCAACGTCGGGCGGTAACGTAACTGCGGCAAAAGCGAGTGCGGGCAGCACGCGTCATACCGTCGCGCGTGGCGAAACGCTCTCTTCGATTGCCAGGCGCTATGGCGTCAGTCTCTCGGCTATGCGTGACGTGAATAAGCTGAACAAGGACATCGTCTGGGTTGGGCAGCGCTTGAATATTCCGGCGACAGGAACGAAGCAGACGGCATCGACACCTGCGCCCAAAAAGGCCACGCCGGTTAAGCATAAGGTCGTAAAGGGTGATAGCCTGAGTGCGATTGCTGCCCGTTACGGTGTCAGCATGAAAGAAATCCAACAGGCGAATAATATGCGCTCCGGCACGGTACAGCTGGGGCAAACGCTGGTTATTCCGTCTGCCTGATTCTTCATGCTGACGGTGTCGATAGATTGAGGATAGTAAGAGGGATACGCCATGCCGATTCAGGTGTTGCCACCGCAACTGGCTAACCAGATCGCTGCCGGAGAAGTGGTTGAGCGTCCGGCTTCGGTCGTGAAGGAGCTGGTGGAAAACAGTCTGGATGCAGGCGCGACCCGGATTGATATCGACATAGAACGCGGCGGCGCGAAACTGATCCGTATTCGTGACAATGGTTCGGGTATTGGAAAGGATGAATTAACGTTGGCGCTGGCGCGTCATGCGACCAGCAAAATTGCGACGCTCGACGATCTGGAAGCCATCGTTAGTATGGGGTTTCGCGGCGAAGCGCTGGCAAGTATCAGTTCCGTCTCTCGTCTCACCCTGACATCGCGCACCGCCGAACAATCCGAAGCCTGGCAGGCTTATGCCGAAGGGCGCGACATGGCGGTGACGGTCAAACCCGCCGCTCATCCTGTAGGCACCACGCTGGAAGTGCTGGACCTGTTTTATAACACGCCCGCTCGCCGTAAATTTATGCGCACCGAAAAAACCGAATTCACCCATATTGATGAGGTGGTGCGCCGCATCGCGCTGGCGCGTTTCGATGTCGCTATTACGCTGCATCATAACGGTAAGCTGATGCGGCAGTATCGTGCTGCGCCAGATAAAAGCCAGTATGAACGCCGGTTGGGCAGCATCTGTGGTGCGACGTTCCTGCAACATGCGTTGGCAGTGTCATGGCAACACGGCGATCTCACCATTCATGGCTGGGTGGCCGATCCGGTTGGGGCTAAACAATTACCGGATATGCAGTATTGCTACGTGAACCAGCGCATGATGCGCGATCGGCTGATTAATCATGCTATCCGGCAGGCTTATCAGGATCAGCTTAGCGACGAGCAGCAGCCCGCCTATGTGCTGTATCTGGAGATCGACCCGCATCAGGTGGATGTGAATGTGCATCCTGCCAAGCATGAGGTGCGTTTCCATCAGGCGCGTCTGGTACATGACTTTATCTATCAGGCGGTGATGTCCGTTCTGCAACAGGCATCCTCACCGGCGCTTGGCATGACAGAGCCGGAGACCGGGAAACCCGTGCGATGGCAGCAGGAAAACCGCACCGCCGCAGGTGAAAACCATTTTGCCCAGCCGTCACGTAGCGATAGTTCGCCGTCGTATGGTGGGAAAACGCCGCGCGCGGGTCATTCCGGTCAGGCGAGAGAATCTGCTTATTCCGGCTATCAGCCAGAGAATCCGTACCAGAAGAAGCAAGGTGATCTGTATAAGGCGCTGCTGCAACCAGCGGATAGTGCAGCAAGTGCACCGCCGTCGTCTGGTGAGCGTATTTCTGTACCGTCGAGTCACGTTATGTCGCCGGATAGGGATGTCCCATCTACGGTATCGCATGACGCACCGCCAACTCGAACCGCGACGGACACCGCAGCCAGCAATAATAAGCAACGTGCGTCGGTTGAACCACCGCTGGAAAGCCAATCGAACGGTTTTGGGCGGGTATTGACGGTTTATCCTCCGTGCTACGCGCTGTTGGAGTACCATAAGGGATTGGCGATGCTGTCGCTTTCCGTGGCTGAACGTTATCTGAAGGCGGTGCAGTTGACGCCGTCGGAAGAAGGGCTGCGGGCGCAGCCGTTGCTGATTCCACAGCGCCTGACGTTGAGTAAATCTGAGCTGAACGTGTTGTCTGCTCATCACGCTTTGCTGGCGCGTTTTGGTATTGATGTCGTGGTTGAGTCACAGCGTGCCACATTGCGTGCCGTACCTTTACCATTGCGCCAACAAAATTTACAAAACTTGATCTCCGAACTGATAGGCTATCTGGCCGACTATCAGACGGTTGAGACACAGCAGGTGGAACCTGGCGAATTGGCATCGTGGATGGCAACGCGATTGCAGAGTGAGCAGGAAAGCTGGAGCCATTCTCAAGCCATACAATTACTGGCGGATGTCGAGCGGCTTTGTCCGCAGTTGGCGAAAACGCCGCCGTCTAAACTTTTATCTGTGATGGACATCCAGGATGCCATCAAGGCTTTAAAGCATGAGTGATGTAGAAAACGCGTCGTTGCCGCCTGCCATTTTTATCATGGGGCCGACGGCGTCAGGAAAAACGGCATTGGCAATGGCGTTACGAGAATATTTGCCGGTAGAGTTGATTAGCGTAGATTCCGCCCTCATCTATAAAGATATGGATATTGGGACGGCGAAACCGAGTGTGGAAGAGCTGGCACTGGCCCCGCATCGATTAATCGATATTCTCGATCCAACAGAATCCTATTCTGCGGCGGACTTTCGCCGTGATGCGTTACGTGAGATGGCGGACATCACCGCTGCCGGGCGCATTCCCCTGTTAGTCGGGGGGACGATGCTGTATTTCAAGGCGCTGCTGGAGGGACTTTCTCCTCTGCCGTCAGCCGACCCTGCCGTGCGCCAACGCATTGAAGAGCAGGCAAAAGAAATCGGCTGGGAAGCGATGCATCGGCAGCTCAGTGAGATCGATCCGGTAGCAGCAATTCGGATTCATCCAAATGATCCGCAGAGACTCTCGCGAGCACTGGAAGTTTTTTTCGTTTCAGGTAACACTTTAACTGAACTGACAAAAACGTCTGGCGACGCGCTGCCCTATCAGGTTCATCAGTTTGCTATCGCTCCGGCGACGCGTGAATTGTTGCATGAGCGGATTGAACAGCGTTTTCATCAGATGTTGGTGGCAGGTTTTGAGACAGAAGCCCGGACATTGTTTGCCCGGCATGACCTTCATACGGATATGCCCTCTATTCGTTGCGTTGGTTATCGCCAGATGTGGTCATATTTATCCGGTGAAATTGATTACGATGAGATGGTTTATCGGGGAATTTGTGCGACGCGTCAGTTAGCGAAGCGGCAAATGACCTGGCTGCGCGGTTGGGATGATGTCTGCTGGCTGGATAGCGAAAAACCGACTGAAGCACTGGACAAGGTGATACAGGTTGTTAGTGCATAGGTTGAGTGATTGTGTACAATCGGTGAGTCTCAGCGTGCAAGTTTTTTTACACCGTTATTTTAGAGCCGTAGGGTTCTTTGTTACAAACAACATACAAATAAGGAAAATATAGAATGGCTAAGGGGCAATCTTTGCAAGATCCGTTCTTGAACGCTTTGCGTCGTGAACGTGTTCCGGTTTCGATTTATTTGGTGAACGGTATTAAGTTGCAAGGTCAGATCGAATCTTTCGATCAGTTCGTGATTTTGTTGAAAAACACGGTAAGTCAGATGGTTTATAAGCACGCCATCTCTACAGTTGTTCCTTCTCGCCCAGTCTCTCACCATAGCAACAATCCAGGCGGCAGCAACAACTATCACGGTAGTAACACGACTGCTCAGCAGCAGTCGCAGGAAGCTGATGACGCCGAATAAGGCGTATTGTCAATTCACCACGGCGTGGGAGAGCTGGACGCATCGCTCGGCTCCTTCGCTGTGGTGTTTTTTGCTCGTTTGAGAGGTTACTCGCTTGTTTGACCGTTATGAATCAGGTGAACGGGCCATATTAGTTCATATTTTCTTTTCGCAAGATAGAGATACAGAAGATCTGCTGGAGTTTGAATCTCTGGTTTCTTCTGCCGGAATTGAATCCTTGCAGGTTGTTACTGGCAGCCGTAAGGCGCCTCACCCCAAGTATTTTGTCGGGGAAGGCAAAGCTGAAGAAATTGCTCAGGTAGTAAAAGAAACGGGCGCGTTTGTCGTGCTCTTTGATCATGCGCTGACGCCTGCTCAGGAACGTAATCTGGAGCGTTTGTGCGAGTGCCGGGTGATCGATCGTACCGGACTGATTTTAGATATTTTTGCCCAGCGTGCGCGTACGCACGAGGGGAAATTACAGGTAGAACTGGCACAGCTGCGCCACCTTGCGACCCGATTGGTTCGCGGTTGGACGCACCTTGAACGTCAGAAAGGCGGTATCGGTTTGCGTGGCCCGGGTGAAACCCAGCTTGAAACCGACCGTCGTTTATTGCGTAACCGTATCATGCAGATACTGTCGCGTCTTGAACGGGTAGAAAAACAGCGTGAACAAGGGCGCCGGTCGCGGGTTCGTGCCGATGTCCCCACCGTTTCGCTGGTGGGCTATACCAACGCGGGTAAATCCACGCTGTTTAACAAGATTACATCGGCGGGCGTCTATGCCGCCGATCAGTTATTTGCCACACTGGATCCAACATTGCGCCGCATTCAAGTGGATGATGTTGGTGATACGGTGCTGGCGGATACCGTAGGTTTTATCCGGCAGTTGCCCCATGATTTGGTGGCTGCGTTTAAGGCTACATTACAGGAAACACGTCAGGCCTCGCTGCTGCTGCACGTAGTTGATGCCGCCGATCCTCGTCTTGACGAGAATATTGAAGCGGTTAATGACGTATTGGCGGAAATTGAGGCAGACGAAATACCTGCGCTGTTGGTAATGAACAAGATTGATATGCTGGATGATTTCGTTCCGCGTATCGATCGCAACGAAGAGAATCTACCGGTACGGGTCTGGCTTTCAGCACAGACCGGCGACGGTATTCCGTTGCTATTTCAGGCATTGACTGAGCGGCTTTCCGGGGAAATCGCACAACATACCTTGCATCTTCCCCCGCAGGCAGGACGCTTGCGTAGTCGTTTTTACCAGCTTCAGGCAATAGAAAAAGAATGGATTGAAGAGGATGGGCAAATTGGTTTGGTTATTCGTATGCCGATTGCTGACTGGCGCCGCCTCTGCAAAAAAGAGCAGGAACTGATGGACTATATTGTCTGATTTGACTGGCATAAACAGTCTGAACGGTGAAATAGTCTGACGGACTCTGGGATATTGAACCTGAAGAACACCTATCATAAAGAATGGAGCTAAAACATGGCGTGGAATCAGCCCGGTAATAACGGACAAGACCGCGACCCGTGGGGGAGCAGCAGCAATAATGGCGGCAACTCTGGCGGAAATAACAATAAAGGTGGCCGAGATCAGGGGCCGCCGGATCTGGACGACATCTTCCGTAAACTGAGCAAAAAACTCGGCGATCTGGGTGGCGGAAAAGGTTCAGGCTCAAGCAACAGCGGAAATTCTGGCGGCCCAGCACTGGGTGGCCGGATCGTCGGTATCGCTGCCGTCGCTGCGGTTGTCATCTGGGCCGCTACTGGTTTCTATACCATTAAAGAAGCGGAACGCGGTGTCGTCACGCGCTTTGGTGAATTCAGCCACTTGGTTGGTCCGGGTCTTAACTGGAAACCGACCTTCATCGATTCTGTTCGCGCGGTGAACGTTGAGTCGGTGCGTGAACTGGCGACGTCGGGCGTGATGTTGACGTCAGATGAAAACGTCGTGCGCGTTGAAATGAACGTGCAGTATCGTGTCACGCAGCCAGAACAATATCTGTTCAGTGTAACCAATGCTGATGACAGCCTGCGTCAGGCAACTGACAGCGCGCTGCGCGGCGTTATTGGTAAGTACACGATGGACAAAATTTTGACGGAAGGCCGTACCATTGTGCGTACGGATACTCAGCGTGTACTGGAAGAAACTATTCGTCCGTACAACATGGGTATCACGCTGCTGGACGTCAACTTCCAGACCGCGCGTCCGCCGGAAGAAGTTAAGGCCGCGTTTGATGATGCGATTGCCGCACGTGAAAACGAACAGCAATATATTCGTGAAGCGGAAGCGTACGCGAACGAAGTACAGCCGCGTGCTAACGGTCAGGCTCAACGTATTCTGGAAGAGTCTCGCGCTTATAAAACCCGTACCGTTCTGGAAGCTCAGGGTGAAGTTGCCCGTTTTGCCAGAGTCTTACCGGAATATAAAGCTGCACCGGAAATCACCCGTGAGCGTTTGTATATCGAAACGATGGAACGCGTGCTGAGCCATACCCGTAAAGTGCTGGTCAATGACAAGGGGGGCAACCTGATGGTGCTGCCGTTGGATCAGATGCTGCGTGGACAAGGCGGTGAAAATACGCAAAGCAATAACAGCAGCAGCGCTAACCCACTGCGTTTGCCTAGCAACAGCAGCGGTGCGACGAATAGCAATCAAACGCGCAGCAGTAACAATGGAAATATCATGGATCAGCGCAGAGCAAATGCGCAGCGTGATGACTTCACTCGAGTAGGGAGAGAATAATCGATGCGTAAGCCCTTACTATTTATCCTGATCCTGGTACTGATGGTGGTCTATGCGTCACTGTTTGTGGTGCAGGAAGGCCAGCGCGGCATTGTGATGCGTTTTGGCAAAGTATTGCGTGATGACGACAATAAGCCGCTGATCTATGCACCGGGATTGCAGTTCAAGATTCCGTTTATCGACTCAGTGAAAATGCTGGATGCACGTATCCAGACGATGGAAAACCAGGCTGACCGCTTTATCACTAAAGAGCAGAAAGACCTGATTGTCGATTCTTACCTCAAATGGCGTATCAGCGATTTCAGCCGCTACTATTTGGCAACGGGTGGTGGTGACATCTCTCAGGCTGAAGTACTGCTGAAACGTAAGTTCAGTGACCGTCTGCGTTCTGAGATTGGTCGTCTGGATGTGAAAGGCATTGTTACCGACTCGCGTGGTCAACTGATGTCTGACGTGCGTGAAGCGCTGAATACTGGTACCGGTGAAACGACCGAAGCCGATAATGCGATTGCTTCTGCTGCTGCGCGTGTTGAGAAAGAGACTACGAGCAACGAACCTCATATCAACCCGAACAGTATGGCTGCGCTGGGTATTGAGGTTATCGATGTGCGAATTAAGCAAATCAACCTGCCAACTGAAGTCTCTGACGCGATTTACCAACGTATGCGTGCAGAGCGTGAAGCGGTAGCACGTCGCCACCGTTCACAAGGTCAGGAAGAGGCTGAAAAGCTGAAAGCGACGGCCGACTATGAAGTCACCCGTACGCTGGCTGAAGCTGAGCGTCAGGGACGTATCACCCGTGGTGAAGGGGATGCCGAAGCGGCGAAACTGTTTGCTAACGCATTCAGTGAAGATCCTGACTTCTACGCTTTCGTTCGTAGCCTGCGCGCGTATGAAAACAGCTTCAGTAATAATCAGGACGTGATGGTGCTCAGCCCGGATAGCGACTTCTTCCGCTACATGAAGTCACCGGACAGCATGGTTCCACGCCGCTGATAGTCATTAACTGACGTCTCATCAAGCCCGGGTTCTTTCTCCGGGCTTTTTTTTGCCATTTTCTGGCAGAGATAAATCCAAGAATGTGGTCCTGTTCGTACTTGACGCGGGAAAAGAGGGTGTTATGAATTCAACGATTTGGCTGGCGCTCGGGCTGGTTTTGGTGCTCGAAGGGTTGGGGCCGCTGCTGTTTCCCCGTCTCTGGCGGCGTATGATTTTGGGAATAGCGCAGTTACCGGATACTATTTTGCGCCGTTTTGGCGGCGGAATAGTTGTTGCAGGGTGCGTGATCTACTACATGTTGCGTAGCCGGATGGGTGGCTAAAATTAAGCAGAAAAATGTGCGCAATCGTGTGCTAAAAGTACTGAAAGCATCCAAATGAGATGGTAGAATCCTTTTTTAAGCAACCTGGTGATTCTTGAAATGGGTAAGAACGTCGTCGTACTGGGCACCCAATGGGGTGACGAAGGTAAAGGCAAGGTCGTTGACCTGCTGACTGAACGGGCTAAATATGTTGTGCGCTATCAGGGTGGACACAACGCTGGCCACACGCTGGTTATCAACGGTGAAAAAACCGTCCTTCATTTAATTCCTTCTGGCATTCTGCGTGAAAATGTTGTCAGCATCATCGGTAACGGTGTTGTGCTGGCGCCTGACGCATTGATGAAAGAAATGACGGAGCTTGAAGCGCGTGGCGTCCCGGTACGCGAACGTCTGCTGCTCTCTGAAGCCTGTCCGTTAATCCTGCCTTATCACGTCGCGTTGGATAACGCGCGTGAAAAAGCGCGTGGTGCGAAAGCAATTGGTACGACTGGCCGTGGTATCGGCCCTGCGTATGAAGATAAAGTTGCTCGCCGTGGCCTGCGCGTTGGCGATCTGTTTGATAAAGAAACCTTTGCTGTCAAACTGAAAGAGATCGTCGAATACCATAACTTCCAGTTGGTTAACTACTATAAAGCTGATGCCGTCGACTACCAGAAAGTGTTGGACGACGTGTTGGCGATTGCCGATATTCTGACTGGCATGGTCGTTGATGTTTCCGATCTGCTGTACAAAGCGCACCTGCGTGGCGATTTCGTCATGTTTGAAGGCGCGCAGGGTACGCTGCTGGATATCGACCACGGTACTTATCCGTACGTGACCTCTTCAAACACCACTGCGGGCGGCGTTGCTACCGGTTCTGGTCTGGGTCCACGCTATGTAGACTACGTACTGGGTATCGTTAAAGCTTACTCTACCCGTGTAGGTGCAGGTCCATTCCCGACTGAACTGTTTGAGGAAGTGGGTGAGCATCTGTCTCAGAAAGGTAACGAGTTTGGCGCGACAACGGGTCGTCGTCGTCGTACCGGCTGGCTGGATGCGGTTGCCGTACGTCGTGCAGTACAGATCAACTCGCTGTCTGGTTTCTGCCTGACCAAGCTGGATGTTCTGGACGGTCTGAAAGAAATTAAAATCTGCGTAGGCTATCGTTTGCCGAATGGCAGCGAAGTGGATACCACTCCGCTGGCGGCTGAAGGCTGGGAAGGTCTTGAGCCGATTTACGAAACGATGCCGGGCTGGTCTGAAAGCACGTTTGGCGTGAAAGATCACAGCAAACTGCCGCAGGCTGCGCTGAACTACATCAAACGTATCGAAGAAATCACTGGTGTGCCGATTGATATTATTTCTACCGGCCCAGATCGTAGCGAAACGATGGTGCTGCGCGATCCGTTCGACGTCTGATGTTGCCACCCATTATTAATGGGTGATGAGAAGATGAAAAAGGACGGGATTCCCGTCCTTTTTGCTATCTGCCGTTTGGCCGTCGTGGTGTGAACGACGACGGCTTCGACCTGTTATTCCTGAACGTCTTTCGCCTTCTGCGCTTTGTTCTTCAGGCCATCCAGCAGCTTATTGTGGATGTTGCTGAACCCGCCGTTGCTCATCACCAGAATGTGGTCGCCAGGCTGTGCAGTCTTGACGATGTTTTCTACCAGCGTGTCAATATCCGCGCTCCAGTGGGCGGGTTGTACGCAGGCTTCCGCAACTTCTACCACCTGCCATGGAATATGTGCTGGCTGGAATAAGAAAACTTCATCGGCGCGGCCTAATGACGGCGCCAGTTCGTTTTTGCACATCCCCAATTTCATGGTGTTCGAACGGGGTTCAAGTACGGCCAAAATCCGGGCTGTGCCGCCAACCTTGCTGCGTAGCGCTGACAGCGTCGCCAGAATCGCAGTCGGGTGATGTGCAAAATCGTCATAAACCGTGACGCCATGCTCCGTACCGCGTAACTCCAGACGACGACGCGCGTTGATAAATCCGCCCAGCGCGCGGCAGGCATCAGCGGGGAGTACGCCAACGTGGTGAGCGGCAGCGATGGCCATTAGCCCGTTGTGCATGTTGTGTTCGCCCACCAGCTTCCAGTGGACTTCACCGACGAGTTCTTTATTCAGGTAAACCTGATATTGGCTGGCATCGGTCGATACTTTCTGTGCCCGCCATGTGCCTTCTTCACCAACCAGTTCCTGCTCACTCCAGCATCCCATTCCCATCACCTGTTTGAGGTTAAGGTCATTGGCTGGCAGGATGATCTTCCCGCTGCCCGGCACCAGTCGCACAAGATGATGGAACTGTTTCTGAATGGCTTTCAGATCGTCAAAGATGTCGGCGTGATCAAACTCAAGATTGTTGAGCACCAGCGTTCTTGGGCAGTAATGGACAAATTTAGAGCGCTTGTCGAAGAACGCACAGTCATATTCATCGGCTTCGAGCACCATGAATGGGCTGTCACCCAAGCGGGCGGAAACGGTGAAGTTGCCGGGAACGCCACCGATCACAAAGCCCGGCTGATAGCCGCAATCTTCCAGAATCCAGGTGACCATCCCCGCCGTGGTGGTTTTGCCATGTGTACCCGCAACGGCAATCACCCAGCGATCGCGCAGCACATAATCATGCAGCCACTGTGGGCCGGAAACATAAGGTAATCCCTGTTCCAGTACGGCTTCGACGCATGGGTTTCCGCGCGTCATCGCATTACCGATGATGACCAAATCAGGCGCGGGGCTAAGCTGTGCCGGATCGTATCCCTGAATCAGCGTGATTCCCTGTTCTTCAAGTAAGGTACTCATGGGGGGATAAACATTTGCATCTGAGCCTGTGACATCATGCCCCAGCGAACGAGCAAGCAGGGCAAGGCCACCCATAAAGGTGCCGCAGATACCTAAAATATGAATACGCATACATTTTCCATCTTCACAGTGAGTCTGCGTCACATTCTAACGCTATGAATCCGCCATAAGAAATGGATTTGACTAGGTACTCACTTTCTCTTTGGGCTACACTGCATGCGCAAACGTTGGCGGTGCAGAAATGAAACCGCTTTTCATCCGTAGATTCTGGAATAGTGTTATGAAAACGTTAGGCGAATTTATCGTCGAAAAACAGCACGATTTCTCTCACGCCACAGGTGAGCTTACCGCGCTGCTGTCTGCTATTAAACTGGGTGCCAAGATTATTCACCGTGATATCAATAAAGCAGGTTTGGTTGATATCCTGGGAGCCAGCGGTATTTCTAATGTTCAGGGCGAAGTGCAGATGAAGCTCGATCTGTATGCCAATGAGAAACTGAAAGCGGCATTAAAAGCACGTGGTGAAGTGGCAGGTATCGCCTCCGAAGAAGAAGACGAAATTGTTATCTTTGAAGGTGATAAGGCGGAAAATGCCAAGTATGTTGTTCTGATGGATCCGCTGGACGGCTCGTCGAATATTGATGTAAACGTCTCTGTCGGTACGATTTTCTCTATTTATCGCCGTATTACGCCGCTGGGAACGTCAGTCACGGAAGCGGACTTCTTGCAGCCGGGTAGTCAGCAGGTTGCTGCGGGCTACATCGTTTACGGTTCTTCAACCATGCTGGTGTACACCACGGGTCACGGCGTTCACGCCTTTACCTACGATCCGTCGCTCGGTGTGTTCTGTCTCTCGCATGAAAAAGTTTGCTTCCCGGAAAAAGGGAATATGTATTCCATCAACGAAGGGAACTACATCAAGTTTCCTGTCGGCGTGAAGAAATACATCAAATACTGTCAGGAGCAGGATGAAGAGACGCAGCGTCCTTATACGTCGCGTTACATCGGTTCACTGGTCGCAGATTTCCACCGTAATCTGCTGAAAGGCGGAATTTACCTGTACCCGAGCACCGCGAGCTATCCGAAAGGTAAACTGCGTTTGCTGTACGAATGCAACCCGATGGCGTTTCTGGCGGAGCAGGCAGGCGGTAAAGCCAGCGACGGTAAAAACCGTATTCTGGATATCACGCCAGAGAAACTGCATCAGCGCTCACCGTTCTTTGTAGGAACAGAATCCATGGTTGATGACGTCGAACGTTTCATCCGTGAATTCCCAGACGCCTAATTAACACTAATTAGTCGTTGATGTAGTCCCGTGTGGTCGGATTCTCGGCTACACGGGATTGTCTTTTAAAGCTGTGCTTCGAACCAGCTCTCCAGAATAATCACCGCAGAAGCCGCGTCAACGCTACCTTTATCCAGCGCTTTAAAGCCACCGCGTTCGAAGAGATCGGCACGCGCTTCCACCGTACTCAAGCGTTCATCGTGTAACTCAATCGCGACACCAAAACGGCCATGCAGTCGGTTAGCGAACTTCCGCGCCCGTGCCGTCAGCGGTTGTTCGGTGCCATCCATGTTGAGCGGCAGGCCGACGACGACCAGATCGGGCTGCCATTCTGACAACAGCTTTTCCACTTTTTGCCAGTCGGGTATCCCTTCCTGCGCTTTGAGCGAGGTCAGTGCGCGCGCCGTACCGGTAATTTCCTGACCGATGGCGACACCGATACTTTTTGTCCCAAAATCAAAGGCAAGAATGGTTCTGCTGGCCATCAGGCATGCCCTGCTTCGGTGGAGATATTATGAATATCGATACCCAACTTTCTGGCCGCCGCCCGCCAGCGTTCGGCAATCGGCGTATGGAACAGAATCTCTTGATCGGCTGGCGTTGTTAGCCAGGCATTATCCAACAGTTCCTCTTCCAGTTGACCGTTCTCCCAGGCGGAATAGCCTAAGGCGACCAGCGTATTTTTCGGCTGCTGGGGAGTGCCTAGCGTTTCCAGCACGTCTTTGGACGTGGTGATCATGGTGTCCTCAGAAATACTGATGCTGGAACCAAAGCCGGAGCAGGGCGTATGCAGGATAAAACCACGGTCGTCTGCCAGTGGACCGCCAATGAAGACGGGCTTATCCAATCGAATGGCAGGATCGCGCGGTGTCGGATCTATTTTTAGTTTTTTCAGCACATTTTCCACGGAAAACTGATCCATCGGTTTGTTGATGATCAGCCCCATGGCTCCGTCTTCATTATGTTCGCAGATATAGACCACCGAACGTTTAAATACAGAGTCCTGTAGTGCTGGCATAGCAATGAGGAAGTGATGCTGTAAATTCATTGTGTATTTTTATCGATATCCGTCAGCGTTGGAGAAACGGCCCGTATTGCGCGGGCCGGGTGGCGTGCCAGGTGTCTCTGGTCTTAGCGGGTACGTGCAGCGAGACGCTTTTCAATGGCGTCCATCAGCATGCCTGTGATGGAAACATCCGGGTAAGCCGCTTCGATTTCACGTACGCAGGTCGGGCTGGTGACGTTAATTTCTGTCAGGCGGTCACCGATGATGTCCAGACCGACGAAAATCAGCCCTTTGGCTTTTAACGTTGGTGCGACATCACGGGCGATTTTCCAGTCGCTTTCGGTTAGCGGACGCGCTTCGCCGCGCCCACCGGCTGCCAGATTGCCGCGTGTCTCACCGCTTTTCGGGATACGCGCCAGGCAGTAAGGAACGGGTTCGCCATCGACCACCAGCACGCGCTTGTCGCCGTCTTTAATCGCAGGCAGATAGTTTTGCGCCATGCAGTAGCGGGTCGCGTGTTCGGTCAGCGTTTCGATGATGACCGAGACGTTGGCATCATCCTGCTTCAAACGGAAAATAGACGCGCCGCCCATGCCGTCGAGCGGTTTGAGAATGACGTCGCCGTGTTTTTCATGGAACTGGCGCAGTTTGTCTGCACGACGCGTAACGAGCGTATCAGGGGTCAGATGCGGGAACCAGGCGGTGAACAGCTTCTCATTGCAATCACGCAGGCTCTGCGGCTTGTTGACGATCAGCGTGCCTTTCTCTTCCGCACGTTCCAGAATATAGGTGGCGTAGATGAACTCCGTATCAAACGGCGGATCTTTACGCATCAGCACCACATCCAACTCTTCCAGCGCAATATCCTGCTCGCCGGAGAAATCGTACCAGCCGTCGTAATCGTACTGGACGCTCAGGCGACGCGTTGTTGCGCGCGCGACGCCCGCATGCATATAGAGATCGTTCATCTCCATATAATGCAGTTCCCAACCACGGCGCTGTGCTTCCAGCAGCATGGCAAAGCTGGTGTCTTTCTTGATATTGATGGTGTCAATTGGATCCATCACGATACCGAGTTTGATCATTCTTTTCTCCTTTACCCCAAATCGCCGAAACGTACCTGTAAGGCGGTCATGGCGGTGAGTGCAGTGGTTTCTGTGCGCAAAACGCGTGGCCCCAACAGGATATCAGTGAATCCGTGTTCTGAGGTCATGGTAATTTCACCGGCGGTGAGCCCGCCTTCCGGACCAATCAGTAGCCTGACCCGATCGACTGGCAGTGGTAATGTATTGATGCTCTGTGTGGCGCGTGGGTGCAGATTCAATTTCAACGCGTTATCTTGTTCTGCACACCAGGCTTCCAGCGTCATCGCTGGCCGCACCAGCGGCACACAATTGCGGCCTGACTGTTCACAGGCGGCAACCGCAATTTTCTGCCACTGGCTAATTTTTTTCTCCATACGCTCGGCATCCAGTTTGACGCCACAACGTTCAGAAAGCAGGGGGGTAATTACATTGACGCCCAGCTCGATGGATTTCTGAATGGTAAATTCCATCTTCTCGCCGCGCGACATCACCTGTCCCAGATGTAAATGTAGGGGCGATTCTTTATCTTCCAACTTACCTGCTGCGAAGCGAACGCGCACACTCTTTTTGCCAGCCGCGATGATTTCTGCATCAAAGACATGATTGCTGCCATCAAACAGCTGCAATGACTGACCCGTCGTCATGCGTAACACGCGACCCACATGATTGGCGGCATCGTCACTCAGTTCGACTTCACCGCCGTTAAGGGGGAGCGTTTCGGGATGAAAAATGCGTGGTACTCGCATACTGGATTCAGACCTTTGAATAAAATAGAGCGGCGCAGAAACGCCAGAAATAGGCAAAACCACCGTCATCTGGCGGTGGTTTTGCTGGAAACAGATTCGCTATAGTAGGTAGAGGAACTAGCGCTGGCAAGCCTGTTGAACGTAGGGATTTGGGTTTCCCTGTTTTGCGGCAATGCGCTGATTGCGGGTACATTCCCACTGGGTGACCGGGTACTGCTTATCCCAGGCTTCGAACAGCTGAGTCTGCTGGTTGGAAAGACGTAACTGATAGCGGTCGCGCATATAGAAATAGGTACGGGCGATCTGGCCGCGAGCGCGAGCGGGCGGTTCTGCCAGATTATTTTTGAAATCGACCTTCATTTCGCATTGACCATATTGGGATGCGCCGCCGTTCCACTGCCCATACATGGCATTGCCGCGATCGCCATTTACCTCGCCGATAGCAGGTTGCAGGTTATGCAAATCGGTTTCCATCTCACGGTAGACAGGGTCGCTGTTACAGTTCTTTCTGCCGCCATCCTGCCAGCACTGGCGCTGGTGGCCGAATTGCCAGGCCGGTACAACGTGCTCCCACTCGATACGGCTGGCACGCTGCTCATTCTTCCTTACCTGATAACCACAGGATTCAAGGTCGGGCGTGCCTTTCTTGCCCTGCCACGTAATCTTGCAGCCACAGTAGAACGAACCCGGCGCATCGCGATTAATGTCGACAGCGGCGGCCTTTGCCTGCGAAAAATTATTGATGTTTTGACCCAACGCGGTGGCCGAAAACAGACCCGCGCCTACGGCAGCGATAGCGAGAATTTTGCGTAGCATATTCCAAATAATCCACAGGCTGTAAAGTTGGCAGACTACCGGATGTCTCGTCGGCAGGCAAATGCAAAAGCAGTTTTTAAAACTGGAAATTCCCTTTTAAATAGAACTTTTTACATCATGACGTAAGGTTTTCCCGCAACGACGACAGCGATATTCTGTTTCGCCGCGCAGCACCCGATTGTGCCGGCGGATCGTCAGCTCATGCTGTTGGCAATCACACAGGTAGGTGAAGGTTTTCCCCTGTACGGATTGCACTGCAAACCGATGCGTGCGTTTTGCCGGGACGTGCAGGACGCTTTCCATCATCCAGCGCCATTCCTTGCCATGTGGTGCGACACGGCCAAAACGTGCATAAACCAGCAAATGAGCCAGTTCATGGGGAACCACTTCATCGATAAAGGCCTGCTGATTTTCCTGCAACAAGACGGGGTTCAGTCGAATTTCCCAGTGTTGCAGCCAGGCCGTTCCTGCCGTTGAACCGCGTTGCTGGTAATTGACTGTTGGCTCGGTGTAGTTCGTCTGCAAGGTGAGGTTAGCTTGCTGCAATTTATCACGCAGGCAGCGCATCACAGCCTGATGACTGGCAATGGGGATTCGGGGTGTGTTCATTGCTGTGAGCATAAATTGAGTGGCTGAGAGACGCAATAGGCGAAGCGGGGGGAGGTAGAATGAAAAACGGCGAATTTTCATTCGCCGTTTGGTATTTATTGAGTAGCCAGATTACAGGCCAGCAGCTTCGCGCAGCTCTGCGGCTTTGTCCGTTTTTTCCCACGGGAAATGTTCGCGGCCAAAGTGACCATAGGCTGCGGTTTCCTGATAAATCGGATGCAGCAGATCCAGCATCTGGATTAAGCCGTAAGGACGCAGATCGAAGAATTCACGCACCAGCAGCGTCAGTTGCTCAGTGGACACTTTCTCTGTGCCGAAGGTTTCGATCATGATGGAAGTCGGTTCTGCCACGCCGATAGCGTAGGACACCTGAATTTCGCAGCGATCGGCCAGACCAGCCGCGACGATATTCTTGGCAACATAGCGTGCAGCATAGGCAGCAGAACGGTCTACTTTAGACGGATCCTTACCGGAGAACGCACCGCCTCCATGACGTGCCGCGCCGCCGTAGGTATCAACGATGATTTTACGGCCAGTCAAACCGCAGTCACCCATTGGGCCGCCGATAACAAAGCGTCCGGTTGGGTTGATGAAATATTTGGTATTGGCAGACAGCCATTCTGCAGGCAGAACCGGTTTGATGATCTCTTCCATCACCGCTTCATGCAGATCTTTCTGGCTGATGTCTTCTGAATGCTGGGTAGACAGCACCACGGCATCGATGCCAGCAATCTTGCCATCGTCGTACAGGAACGTAACCTGGCTTTTTGCATCCGGGCGCAACCACGGCAGAGAACCGCTCTTGCGGACTTCTGACTGGCGCTGAACCAGACGGTGTGCATAAGTCACAGGTGCAGGCATCAGGACGTCGGTTTCGTTAGTGGCGTAACCGAACATCAGACCCTGATCGCCTGCGCCTTGTTCCAGCGGATCGCGGCGGTCAACGCCCTGATTGATGTCAGGAGACTGCTTGCCAATCGCGCTCAATACGGCGCAAGAATTGGCATCAAAGCCCATTTCAGAATTGACATAACCGATATCACGCACGGTACGGCGGGTAATTTCTTCGATGTCGACCCAGGCGCTGGTGGTAATTTCACCACCGACTAACACCATGCCGGTCTTTACATAAGTCTCACAAGCGACACGCGCTTTTGGGTCTTGCTCCAGAATGGCGTCGAGAACCGCATCAGAAATCTGGTCAGCAATTTTATCAGGATGTCCTTCAGAGACTGACTCGGACGTAAAAAGGTGTTTAGCCATGAGTTTCTTTACCTTCAAATCAAAGCCGTTAAGCAGTGTATCAGTTAATCGGTATAGACGGATTAACATCTGGATGGCTATTCTAGGTCACCTTTTAGTCTCAGTGCCAGTAGTTTTTCGCATTAGCGCGCCATCGTCCTTTTATCATCGGCCGTTTTTTCTTTTACAAGAGATGACTAGCGGTAATTTTCATTTTGCTTTTCCAGCAGCATGTAGGTATAAACGGCGAGCGGTGATACAACCCGCGACATCTTGAATTTTTTATTGATAGCTGACCGCATAGCCTGCGGCGCACGTGGAGGTGGTAGGATTAATGATCCGTTGTTTACTGAGTATATTGCGTTCGCAATATGTCCCTTTTGACGCTACCGCGTCCGCGACTCAACCCTTCTTTTCCGTTTCTCGACGTAGCCTGTCTTTAAATTCGACACAGGACTCCAGGGCTGGTTAACCTGCCTGTTATTCTTTCTGCCAGAAGCGTTTAGCGTCTTTCTGGTCACGTTCGCCCGGTGATTTTCACAACGAGTTTTATCGACCCGTAACACGGAGCCTGACAACGTGTTTTACACTAATAAGAGTAATAAAGTGACGGCATACTTCACTACGCCGGTTTTTTCACTGTCGATGCCGCATGTTGCAGGTATGCTCATGTGGGCTGTTTATTCAGGTACTGATGTGATCAGCAGTCTAGAAAAAGAAGAGGTTCGTTATGTCTGACGACATGATTCATCACGGCTCGTCAGCGACGGGTAAACATGAAAATTTGCGCTCTATGCAGGAGGTTGCCATGAATGACCGTAATGCCAGCGAAATGCTTCGTACTTACAATATTGCCTGGTGGGGCAATAATTACTATGACGTCAATGAACTCGGCCACATTAGCGTGTGCCCGGATCCTGACGTACCAGAAGCTCGCGTCGATCTGGCCAGATTGGTCAAAGATATGCAGAAAGATAACCATCAGCGCCTTCCTGCGCTGTTCTGCTTTCCGCAAATCCTTCAGCATCGCCTGCGTTCTATTAACGCTGCGTTTAAACAGGCTCGCGAATCGTTTGGCTATGAAGGCGGGTATTTTCTGGTTTATCCGATCAAGGTTAACCAGCATCGTCGCGTCATTGAGTCACTGGCTAATTCCGGTGAACCGTTGGGTCTGGAAGCCGGTTCAAAAGCGGAACTGATGGCGGTATTGGGCCACGCGGGCATGACCCGTACGGTGATTGTGTGTAACGGCTACAAAGACCGTGAATACATCCGTCTGGCACTCATCGGTGAAAAGCTGGGCCACAAGGTGTATCTGGTCATCGAGAAGATGTCCGAAATCCGGCTGGTGCTGGAAGAAGCCGAGCGCTTGAATGTGGTACCACGCCTTGGCGTCCGTGCGCGTCTGGCTTCTCAGGGATCGGGCAAGTGGCAATCCAGCGGCGGTGAAAAATCCAAGTTTGGTCTGGCAGCGGTCCAGGTGCTGCAACTGGTTGAGATGCTGCGTGAAGCGGGGCGCTTGGATAGCCTGCAACTGCTGCATTTCCATCTGGGATCGCAGTTGGCGAATATCCGTGATATCGCGACGGGCGTGCGTGAATCCGCACGCTTCTACGTTGAACTGCATAAGTTGGGCGTAAATATCCAGTGCTTCGACGTCGGTGGCGGGTTGGGCGTGGATTATGAAGGCACGCGCTCTCAGTCCGATTGTTCAGTGAACTATGGCCTGAACGAATACGCCAACAACGTGATTTGGGGCATCGGTGATGCCTGTAACGAACATGGGTTGCCGCATCCGACGGTTATCACCGAGTCTGGCCGTGCGGTAACCGCGCACCATACCGTGTTGGTTTCCAATATCATCGGTGTTGAACGCAACGAGTTCAGTGACCCGACTGAGCCGGAAGAAGGCGATCCGCGTGCGCTGGAGAGCCTGTGGTCAACCTGGAAAGAAATCAAGCAGCCGGGGAAACGCCGTTCGCTGCGTGAATGGCTGCACGACAGCCAGATGGACTTGCACGATGTGCATACCCAATACACGCACGGCATGTTGGATCTGACACAGCGTGCGAAAGCAGAGCAGCTTTATCTGAGCATCTGTCAGATGATTCAGGAACAGCTGGATCCGAGCAACCGTGCGCATCGACCGGTAATTGATGAATTACAGGAGCGGATGGCTGACAAGCTGTATGTCAACTTCTCGCTGTTCCAATCCATGCCGGATGCATGGGGGATCGATCAGTTGTTCCCGGTCATGCCGTTGGAAGGGCTAAACAAGCCGCCTGAGCGCCGTGCTGTTGTGCTCGACATCACCTGTGATTCCGATGGTACGATCGATCATTATGTCGATGGTGACGGGATCGCGACGACGATGCCAATGCCGCCTTACGATCCAGAAAATCCGCCGCTGTTGGGCTTCTTTATGGTCGGTGCCTATCAGGAAATCCTGGGGAATATGCATAACCTGTTTGGCGATACATCGACCGTTGACGTGTTTGTCTTTCAGGATGGCACCGTTGAGATTGAAGAATCTGACGAAGGGAATACGGTTGCTGACATGCTGGAATATGTGCAGCTTGACCCCAAAGTGCTGATGACCCGTTTCCGCGATCAGGTGAAAGAAACCGATCTGGATACCGAACTTCAGGCGCAGTTCCTGGAGGAGTTTGAAAGCGGGCTGTACGGCTATACTTATTTGGAAGATGAAGAATAAGTGTGACTGACTGAGTAAAAAGGGATGCGAGTGAGCATCCCTTTTTTTTCGGCTATCGCTTAGATAAGCGAATTACTGATATTGATATCGGCTGCTGGTTTTGGAAGGGAATCAAATTCTTCAATGACGCTGTCTTTGAAGATAATTTTAGCAATAAGCAGTAAAGAGTTTTTATCCTGAACGCCATATTTATTCAGTAATCGTGATTTGCTGTTCAGTACGGACTTCTTATTTAATCCGATGATGTCGGCAATCGCTTCCGCTGTGTAGCCCGCACACCAATGCTGGAATACGGCATATTCAGATTTTGACAGTCTGACGGGACTGAATAAACGGCGGTCGTGAAGGTGGACGAAATCGAGTAATTTATAAAAAGAATCGATGGCTGCTGACTTTGAAATAAGAATCGTTTTTTCGTCAATGCACACGGGAGGGTGATTGGGGGAATTATTGATGATCACGAACGACGACGCCATATTATAAAAGTGGGTTCTTATCGACTCGTAGTATTCCTCAAAGCCCTCGCTGCTACCGTCAATGATGAAAATACATTTCTTCTTTCCTTGCTGCAGCGTAAACCTGTTGACGGGTTTTATCGAGAGCATAGGGATACTGGATAGGATTTCCCGTAATCCTACCGTGGTAAAATTGCATTTACTGAAAATTCTCACATCCATGATTTTTAACACATATGAGTTTATTGTCTGAAAGTGGCCATAAACCAATAATCGCTGCTGATGTTATCCAGTTATTAAGAAATCGCGATCCTGAAATGCCTTTAAATCGCTAAAAGGTGGAGCCTCTAGAGAAACCTGCGGACGCGACAACAGGTTTTATCATATATCTATATGATCAAACTGGAAAAAATTTTATTGGTTTAACATAGTATGCTTGATTTACTGGTTTATTTCTATCTTTAAATACAGGGGGTTACTCCATCATTCTTGTTTATTGCGACGTATGTCTCCGTGCTAATCATGATTGCCTCTTTTCCGTATGCTGCGCATTCACGGATTGCTGCGCTCGGAATCTGGAAATCTGCCAAGATTCGTTTCTTAAAAAGAGAACGGAAAGTAAATACGATTGAAAATAGCTATCTATTTATATCTATTAATTCTTAAATCCTATCATTGTGAGGATAGAGGCGATTGAAGATAGCGGTTATGTCGCAGCTTACCGTGAATATGATGGGGATGATAGTGGTCGGATGACTAGCGGGCAATTGAGATTTTTTCAATTGCCCCAGTGTGTGCTCTTTGCGAGTAATCAGCGTGTGTGATTATTTCTCGGCAGCGATACGCTCACGAATGTGTTTGGCACGTCCTTCCGATGAAGGATGGGAATCGAACATGCTGCTCTCACGCCCGGCATCAAGTTTGGCCAGTTTTTCAAAGCTGCTTGCCAGACCTTCCAGTTTGACGCCACGTTTCTTCAGCAGATCGAAGGAATAGTCATCTGCCTGCGTTTCCTGAGTTTGAGAGAATTGGGAATTAACCAGTTTTTCTCCCAGATCGGCGAGTTGAGACTGTGACAGGGACGCCGCTACGCCACCCGCAGAGCCAATGGCAGTACGTGCAGCCGTCGCCGCATAGGCAACCTGCATGGCTTTACGCGTGTGGCCCAGCGCAACGTGGCCAATTTCGTGGCCGAGAACGCCTTCCACTTCGTTGTCATTCATCATATCCATCAGGCCGCTGTATACGCGGATGCAGCCGTTAGCCATTGCCCAGGCGTTAACGTCTTTGGTCAGATAAACCTTATAGTTGGCTGGTGTACCGTTGATGTCATGACCCAGCGCATCTGCAATTTTATTCAGGCGCTGTGTGTACTTGCTGTCGGCTGGAGCAATTTTTGCCTCTTTGTCCATTTGTTCACAGGACTGATTGCTGAGTGATTTAACATCAGCATCGCTGAGCGTTGCCGCCTGAAACGCCTGTGCGCCGGATTGCATTAAGGTATTGGTGTTTAAGTTCTGGCAGCCAGTCAGCAAGGTTGCTACACACAGCGCCAGTACAGAAGAACGAATTGCCATAAAATCATCTCCCTACGATAGTGTTTGTTTTTTAATACGAAAGAAAATCGGCTATAACCTACCCGAAAACCGCGTGGAGAAATAGATCGGAAAATCTGATTTGTATGCTTTCCGATATCACCGTTGGCGATGAACTTTATTTTTTGTGCGTTCCAAAAAGGTGCGATGAATAAAGGCAAACCCACTAGAAAACATGGCGTATGGCGCTGTAATCAACTGCATAATTGGCAAAAGAACCGTCATTGATTCGTCAGCCGATAAATCCCTCTTTTTTGCTCACGGTTCCATGTGCATTCCCTCTGCTTTTCATGTACATTTGTAATCATATTTATTTTGTCATTCCTGTGTAACTTGTTGATTTTTATTGGTTATGCATGAAAGGCAGTCGTTCAATCCGATCTGGAGTCAAGCATGTCCTCTCGTAAAGAACTTGCCAATGCTATCCGCGCGCTGAGCATGGATGGGGTGCAGAAAGCCAAATCCGGTCACCCGGGCGCACCGATGGGCATGGCCGATATCGCCGAAGTGCTGTGGCGCGATTACCTCAACCATAATCCGGCCAACCCTAACTGGGCCAACCGTGACCGCTTCGTCCTGTCCAACGGCCACGCGTCCATGCTGATTTACAGCCTGCTGCATCTCTCCGGCTACGACCTGCCGATTGAAGAACTGAAAAACTTCCGTCAGCTGCATTCCAAAACTCCAGGCCACCCTGAATACGGCTACACCGCCGGCGTTGAAACCACCACTGGTCCGCTGGGTCAGGGTATTGCCAACGCGGTCGGGATGGCAATTGCCGAGCGCACGCTGGCAGCGCAGTTCAACCGTCCGGGCCACGAGATTGTCGACCATCACACCTACGCCTTCCTGGGGGACGGCTGCATGATGGAAGGGATTTCTCACGAAGTCTGCTCGCTGGCAGGCACCATGAAGCTCGGCAAACTGACCGCGTTTTATGATGACAACGGCATCTCCATCGACGGTCACGTTGAAGGCTGGTTTACCGACGATACCGCGGCTCGCTTTGAAGCCTACGGCTGGCACGTTGTGCGCGGCGTAGACGGTCACGACGCTGACGCCATCAAACGCGCTATCGGTGAAGCACAGCTGGTGACCGACAAGCCGTCGCTGCTGATGTGCAAAACCGTGATTGGCTTTGGCTCACCGAACAAGGCCGGTACGCATGATTCCCACGGTGCACCGCTGGGTGATGCGGAAGTGGCGGCTTCCCGCGAACAGCTGGGCTGGACGCACGCGCCGTTTGATATCCCCGCCGACATTTATGCCGCATGGGATGCTAAACCGGCCGGTCAGCGTAAGGAAGCCGCGTGGGACGAGGCGTTTGCCGCCTACGCCAGCGCGTACCCTGAGCTGGCTGCCGAGTTCAAACGCCGCACCGGCGGTGAACTGCCAGCCAACTGGCAGGCTGACGCACAGAAATTTATCGACGATTTGCAGGCGAATCCGGCGAAAATCGCCAGCCGCAAAGCGTCACAGAACGCGCTGGAAGCTTACGGCAAACTGCTGCCGGAATTCCTGGGCGGCTCTGCTGACCTGGCGCCAAGCAACCTGACCATCTGGTCTGGTTCTGTTTCACTGGATAAAGACCACGCGGGCAACTACATCCACTACGGCGTGCGCGAATTCGGTATGACGGCGATTGCCAACGGGATTGCGCTGCACGGTGGTTTTGTACCGTACACCGCGACCTTCCTGATGTTCGTGGAATACGCGCGTAATGCCGTGCGTATGGCCGCGCTGATGAAAATCCGCAGCATCTACGTTTACACCCACGACTCTATCGGTCTGGGTGAAGACGGCCCGACGCACCAGCCGGTTGAACAGCTGGCCAGCCTGCGCGTCACGCCGAACATGAGCAACTGGCGTCCGGCAGACCAGGTGGAAACGGCGGTGGCGTGGAAATACGCCATTGAGCGTCAGGACGGCCCGACGTCGCTGATCCTGTCCCGTCAGAACCTGGCACAGCAGTCACGTACGGCTGAACAGCTGGCGAACGTGGCGAAAGGCGGCTACGTGCTGAAAGACAGCGAGGGTCAGCCTGAGCTGATTCTGATTGCCACCGGTTCTGAAGTTGAACTGGCTGTCGGCGCGTATGACAAACTGACTGCCGCAGGCCGCAAGGTACGCGTGGTGTCCATGCCATCTACGGATGCGTTCGACAAGCAGGATGCGGCCTATCGTGAAGCGGTGCTGCCAAAAGCGGTATCGGCACGCGTAGCAATTGAAGCGGGTATTGCGGACTACTGGTTCAAGTACGTCGGCCTGAACGGCGCGATTGTCGGCATGACGAGCTTCGGCGAATCGGCTCCGGCTGAGCTGCTGTTCGAAGAATTCGGCTTCACCGTCGATAACGTCGTTGAAAAAGCGCAGGCGCTGCTGAAGTAATCACGCCGCGTTAATCTCGATATGAGAAGCCGTCAGCTAACGCTGGCGGCTTTTTTTCATCTTTAATTTAACCCACCTCTCAATGCGCGTTGTCTGCCCCTCGATCGCGGTTTTTTCATTTTTATGACGCAGGTCACTCTTCTTGTGTGTGCCAGACGAGAATATTTCTTTTATGCATTAATTCGTTTATGCTAGCTGAAGCGTTTCAGTTGTTGTGCTGACGGCGTTTCTCCAGGGGTTCTCTGGTGTCTAAGAAGGGTATATCCTATGCGCTGGGTAACCCTGCCACGACACAAGGAATCACAAGGAACGCCATGACGATTCGTATTGCGATAAACGGTTTTGGCCGCATCGGCCGCAGTGTTTTACGTGCGCTGTATGAATCGGGCCGCCGAGCCGAGATTACGGTTGTGGCGATTAATGAGCTGGCGAGCGCGGAAGGTATGGCGCATTTGCTCAAGTATGACTCCAGCCACGGCCGTTTTTCGTGGGATGTGCGTCAGGAGTGCGACCAGCTTTATGTCGGTGATGACTGTATTCGTCTGTTGCATCAGGCAGAGATTCAGTCTTTGCCCTGGCGAGAACTCGGTGTCGATATCGTGCTGGATTGCAGCGGCGTCTACGGTAGCCGAGAAGATGGAGAAGCCCATCTGGCGGCAGGTGCAAAGAAAGTGCTGTTTTCTCATCCGGGAACGACGGATCTGGATGCCACGGTGGTGTTTGGCGTCAATCACCACCAGTTGGAAAGCGGGCACTGCATTGTTTCCAATGCATCTTGTACGACTAACTGCATTATCCCGGTCATCAAACTGCTGGATGATGCGTTTGGTATCGAGAATGGGACGGTGACGACGATTCACTCGTCGATGAACGATCAACCGGTGATCGATGCTTATCATCACGATCTGCGGCGTACACGAGCCGCCAGCCAGTCGATCATTCCGGTAGATACTAAACTGTCTGCGGGGATCACCCGTATTTTTCCGCAGTTTGTCGATCGTTTTGAGGCGATCTCGGTGCGTGTACCGACGATTAACGTCACGGCAATTGACCTGAGTGTTAGCGTCAGGAAAGCCGTAAATGTGAATGAAATTAACGCACTATTGCAAAAATCAGCGCATGAGTCGTTTCGTGGTATAGTTGATTACACTGAATTGCCGTTAGTGTCGGCTGATTTTAACCACGATCCGCACAGTGCCATTGTCGACGGCACGCAGACACGGGTCAGTGGTCAGCATCTGATTAAAACATTGGTCTGGTGCGATAACGAATGGGGCTTTGCCAACCGGATGTTGGATACAACACGGGCGATGGCGGCCAGCGGTTTCTAGTACGACGGTGGCGATCTGGGGTCGCTATCTCGCTCAAGCAACTTTAAAAGAGAATCAACAAGAGGATTCACCATGTCTGTAATTAAGATGACCGATCTGGATCTGGCTGGTAAACGTGTTCTTATTCGTGCGGATCTGAACGTACCAGTAAAGGAAGGGAAAGTGACGTCTGATGCGCGCATCCGTGCCTCTCTGCCGACCATCGAAATCGCCCTGAAACAAGGCGCTCGCGTTATGGTCACTTCCCACCTGGGACGCCCGACCGAAGGCGAGTACAACGAAGAATTTTCTCTGCTGCCTGTCGTTGACTACCTGAAAGAAAAACTGTCTTCTCCTGTGCGTCTGGCGAAAGATTACCTGGACGGTGTTGATGTCGCCGAAGGTGAGCTGGTTGTACTGGAAAACGTCCGCTTTAACAAAGGCGAGAAGAAAGACGACGAAGTCCTGTCCCAAAAATACGCGGCGCTGTGTGATGTGTTCGTAATGGATGCATTCGGTACGGCACACCGTGCGCAGGCTTCAACCCACGGCGTGGGTAAATTTGCCCCTATCGCCTGTGCGGGCCCGCTGCTGTCTGGTGAGCTGGAAGCACTGGGTAAAGCCTTGAGCGAGCCAGCTCGTCCGATGGTCGCTATCGTTGGTGGTTCTAAAGTCTCCACCAAGCTGACCGTACTGGATTCCCTGTCTAAAATCGCCGATCAACTGATCGTCGGTGGCGGTATCGCTAACACCTTCGTTGCTGCACAAGGCCACAACGTGGGTAAATCCCTGTACGAAGCTGACCTGATTTCTGAAGCGAAAAAGCTGCTGGAAACCTGTGATATTCCTGTACCGAGCGATGTGCGTGTTGCGTCAGAATTCTCTGAAACTGCAACGGCAACGCTGAAGTCAGTTACGGCAATTAAAGACGAAGAGCAGATTCTGGATCTGGGTGATGTGTCTGCTGAGCGTCTGGCTGAAATTCTGAAGAATGCCAAGACCATCCTGTGGAATGGCCCGGTTGGCGTCTTCGAGTTCCCTAATTTCCGTAAAGGAACTGAGACCATCGCCCGTGCTATCGCAGATAGCGATGCGTTCTCTATCGCAGGTGGCGGCGATACTCTGGCTGCGATCGATCTGTTTGGTATTGCAGATAAAATCTCCTACATTTCTACTGGTGGCGGCGCATTCCTCGAATTTGTCGAAGGGAAAAAACTGCCAGCAGTGGTTATGCTGGAAGAACGCGCCAAGCAATAATTTAAGGTAAGGGGCGCTTTTCCTCTTTCCTGTGGTTGTCTCGATATGTGATGTTCGCAATATCGTGTCGAGACAACCTGTCGATTTAACATCGATTTCTCTAACCCCTCCACGGCCAACGAAACGGGACACGTAACATGTCTAAAATTTTTGATTTCGTAAAACCCGGTGTCATCACTGGTGATGACGTTCAGAAAGTTTTCGCAGTAGCAAAAGAAAACAAATTCGCCTTGCCAGCAGTGAACTGTGTCGGTAGCGACTCAATCAATGCTGTGCTGGAAGCCGCAGCCAAAGTGCGCGCGCCAGTTATCGTTCAGTTCTCTAACGGCGGTGCAGCATTTATCGCCGGTAAAGGCCTGAAAGCAGAAGGTCAGCAGGCGGCAATTTTGGGTGCGATTTCTGGCGCTCATCATGTGCATCAAATGGCTGAACACTATGGCGTGCCAGTAATCCTGCACACCGACCACTGTGCGAAGAAATTGCTGCCGTGGATCGATGGCCTGCTGGATGCGGGTGAAAAACACTTTGCTGCGACTGGCAAACCGCTGTTCTCTTCTCACATGATCGACCTGTCTGAAGAGTCTCTGGAAGAGAACATCGAGATCTGCTCTAAGTATTTGGCGCGTATGGCCAAAATCGATATGACCCTGGAAATCGAACTGGGTTGTACTGGTGGTGAAGAAGACGGTGTGGATAACAGCCACATGGATGCTTCTGCTCTGTACACCCAGCCAGAAGACGTTGACTACGCGTACACCAAACTGAACGCGATCAGCCCACGTTTCACTATCGCTGCTTCTTTCGGTAACGTGCATGGCGTATACAAGCCAGGTAACGTGAAACTGACCCCGACCATCCTGCGTGATTCTCAGGAATATGTTTCTAAGAAACATAACCTGCCGCACAACAGCCTGGACTTCGTATTCCACGGCGGTTCTGGTTCCAGCGCTCAGGAAATCAAAGATTCCGTTAGCTACGGCGTAGTGAAAATGAACATCGATACCGATACCCAGTGGGCAACGTGGGAAGGTATCCTGAAATACTACAAAGAAAACGAAGCGTATCTGCAAGGCCAATTGGGTAACCCGAAAGGCGAAGATCAGCCGAACAAGAAATACTATGACCCACGTGTGTGGCTGCGTGCCTCACAGGCAAGCATGGTGACTCGTCTTGAACAAGCGTTCAAAGAGCTTAATGCTGTTGACGTGCTGTAAGTCAGACGACGTAAACATGATTTGATGCTAAGGCTCCTACGGGAGCCTTAATTTTTTGGGGCTTTTGGGACTCAATGTTGCGGTTTCAGTTAGGGACGTTATGCTGTCCCAGTGATTAAAAAACAGGAGCGTTCAAATGGAAGAACTTAATACGGGGTTGGATCAGGCAGGGGACTGGTTGGTGACACACCAGAACTTGTTTTTGCAGTATGCCGTGAATATCGTCGCAGCATTAGTGATCCTCATCGTTGGTCTGGTGATCGCTCGGATCGTTTCCGGCACCATCAATAAACTGATGATTAACCGTTCTATCGATTCAACCGTGGCCGATTTCCTGTCTGCGCTGGTGCGCTATGGCATTATCGCGTTCACGCTGATTGCGGTATTGAGTCGGGTTGGCGTACAGACGGCATCGGTGATTGCTGTACTGGGTGCCGCGGGCTTGGCTGTCGGTCTGGCATTACAGGGGTCGTTAGCCAACTTTGCAGCGGGCGTCTTACTAGTGATTTTCCGGCCTTTCCGTACCGGCGAATGGGTGGATTTGGGCGGCGTGTCCGGTTCGGTCACGCAGGTACAGATCTTCTCGACGACGCTGCGCACGTCTGACGGCAAAATCATCGTCGTACCGAATGGCAAAATCATTGCTGGCAATATCATCAACAGCTCGCGTGAACCGGATCGCCGTACCGAAATTATTGTTGGCGTAGCCTATGATGCCGATATTGACGTGGTGAAAAAGCTGCTGGGCGATATTGTCGCGGCGGATGAGCGCATCCAGCACGACAAGGGCGTCACGATCCGCCTGAATGAAATGGCGGCATCCTCGCTGAATTTTGTGGTGTGGGTGTGGACAACCAACGGTAACGCGCAGGCGGTGTATTGGGATCTGCTGGAAAGCTTTAAACGCGTGCTGGATGAGCACCGTATTGCTATTCCTTATCCGCAGATGGATGTGCACCTGCATAACGACGTAAACGCCCCCTCTGCGTAGCTTAGCGCCCAGTGAAACAGCCCGCGTAAACCCGCTGGCATGATCTACCAGACATGCACCATGCCGATAAAGACATGGTGCATCGTCAGAAATTATCTTCTCGTCTGACACGGACTTCCTCTGCCTTCAGATCATTAGCTTAGCTAATGTAGCGTTAGAATATTCAATTTCACTTATCTAATCGGCTTCCATACACTCCCCGCGATAACAACAAACGGGGTAGGAGAGAAGTATGTGGGCGGTGTATTTACAGGGCGTTCTGTTGGGGGCGGCGATGATTTTGCCTCTGGGGCCGCAGAATGCGTTTGTGATGAATCAGGGAATTCGTCGGCAGTATCACCTGATGGTGGCGCTGTTATGTGCCTTGAGCGATATGGTGCTGATTGCCGCCGGTATTTTTGGCGGTAGCGCGTTGCTGAGTCAGTCTTCACTGCTGTTGGGGGCGGTGACGTGGGGCGGCGTTGCGTTTCTGCTCTGGTTTGGCTGGGGAGCGATGAAAACGGCCTTCAGCAAAAATATTGCCCTCGCCAGTGCCGAAGTGATGAAACAAAGCCGCTGGCGCATTATTGCCACCATGTTGGCGGTGACCTGGCTGAATCCGCATGTCTATCTGGATACTTTTGTGGTGCTAGGGAGTCTGGGGAGCCAGTTTGCGGACGATGCCCGAAGCTGGTTTGCGCTGGGTACGATAACGGCTTCTTTCACCTGGTTCTTTGCGCTGGCGCTATTGGCCTCCTGGCTGGCGCCGTGGCTGAATACGCCGCGGGTACAGCGGGTCATCAACTTTTTTGTCGGCGTAGTGATGTGGGGCATTGCCTTGCAGCTGGCGCGTCACGGTTGGCAATGATGGTTGGAAATAAATAACCTCACCTTACGCTGTGTTTCAGAAATTCACCTATATTGTGTGGAGTTGGTAATGCGTTATGTTGGTCGGTAAAGCAATCCGTCTTGTCTCTTTCATTCTGGAAGATACCGTGTTGGCACAAATAATCTGCCTGCGGCATGCGTGACGAAACATAAGTAAGGAGAGAGTGTGAAGCGAGGTATGATGAAGCTCAATGCACTGGCGCTGGCCGCCGCAGTAGGACTTGGCGGTGTGTCGATAGCCGCACAGGCTGCGGAATTGCCGGATGGCCCGCATATCGTGACGTCAGGGACATCCAGCGTAGATGCGACACCGGATATCGCGCGTCTGGCGATTGAAGTGAGCGTGTCGTCGAAGGATGCGGCGGAAGCGAAAAAGCAGGTCGATGCCCGCGTTGCACAATATTTTGATTTTCTGGGTAAAAATGGCATTGAGAAAAAAGATATCAATGCCGCCAATTTACGTACGCAGCCAGAATATGACTATCTGAAAACAGGTGGCTCGGTGCTGAAAGGCTATCGTGCGGTGCGTCAGGTGGAAGTCACGCTGCGCCAGTTAGACAAACTGAACGAGCTGCTGGATGGGGCGCTGAAATCGGGGCTGAATGAGATTCGCACGGTAGAATTAGGCGTTGCTAACCCAGATACCTATCGTGATGAAGCGCGTAAGAAAGCCATCGAGCAGGCAACGAGTCAAGCGGAAGCGCTGGCGCAGGGCTTCAACGCCAAGCTGGGGCCGATCTACAGCGTTCGCTATCACGTTGCCAACTATCAGCCGATGCCAATGGCACGGATGTTCAAAACGGCAGATGCCGCGGTGCAAAGCGAAGCGGCACAAACCTATGAACAGCAAACCATTCACTTTGACGATCAGGTGGATGTCGTGTTTGAGCTACAGCGTACGCAGTAACGCTCACGCTAAAATACGGTTGCGTAAACCATTGATGATACCAACAGGCCTGCTCAGACAGGCCTGTTATTTTTTACTCTCTATTTTTTGTACTTTCTCAGTACGTTATGACTGCCGCAGTACCTGATGACCGTGCGAGAGCAGGGCATCCGTCACTTTCCTCATCATCCGGCTTTCCGGCGCGAAGCGGTGCCAGTAGAGCATCCTGCGCTGAAACAGCCCCGGCGTCAGGTCGATTAACTCGTTATTGGCAAGTTCTCTTTCGATTTGCAGATGTGGGATCATGCAGCAGGTTGTGCCTTGACGCGCTAGCTGTACAAACGCTTCCGACGAATTCACGATGTGACAGGGAACGCTGCCGGGCGACAAATCAAAATTCTGCTGTAAAAAAGCCTGATGCATATCATCCAGATGGTCGAAGGCGACTGCGGGCGCGCGCAGCAGCGCCGAGCGCGTCACACCATTGGGGAAATAGCGGGCGGCAAAGGTCGGCGACGCGACAAACAGATAGTCCAGAGCACCCAGTTTATCCACCAGACAGCTTGGCAGCGGCTGAGACTGAATACTCACCGCACCGACCACTTCACCCCGGCGCAGCCTTTCCTGCGTGCGCGTTTCATCTTCTACCTGCAAATTAAGACGAATCGGTGAATCGACCAGCACGGGTTGTAACGCAGGCAGCAGCCAGGTTGCGAGACTGTCGGCGTTCACGGCCAGCGACAGCAGCAGCGGGATATCGCTGTTGGTTTCATTGCCCAGCCACTCTTCTTCCAGCAACTCGACCTGATGAAGCAGAGCCAGCAGTTTCTGCCCTTGTTCTGTAGGACGAGGCGGAATGGTTCTGACTAATAGCGGCTGGCCGAACAGGTTTTCCAGCTGTTTGATACGCTGCGAAACGGCAGATTGGGTAATACACAATTTTTGGGCAGCGCGTTCAAAACCACGCTCGCGGATGACGGCATCCAGAGCCTGAAGCGTTCGATAGTCCGGGCGTTTCATGAAAGTCAAAATCCTCTGAATGAGTCTGTTTTTTTTCACTATGCCACATTTTGTAGATTTGCCATGCAGAAATCTTATTTTGGCTGTTATGCGCAATCACGATTCAGCACGGTATGTGTGAAAGGGGGCGCATGAAATAATGCATCGGCAGTGAAGTGAATTTGCACGCTTTCCCCAACGTGCATGTTCTATAATACGCACACGTTTTCGTATATCGATTCTACAGGCCAGAAGCAGATTATGACGCAAGATGAACTGAAAAAAGCAGTGGGATGGGCAGCGCTCGACTACGTTCGCCCCGACACCATTGTGGGAGTAGGAACTGGATCGACGGCAGCACACTTTATTGATGCGCTGGGTTCGATAAAACATCAAATCAAAGGCGCGGTTTCCAGCTCGGATGCCTCAACGGAAAAGTTGAAAAGTCTGGGTATTCCCGTTTTTGACGCCAATGATGTGGATTCGCTGGATGTCTACGTGGATGGCGCGGATGAGATCAACGGCCACATGCAGATGATCAAAGGCGGTGGTGCAGCACTGACCCGCGAGAAAATCATTTCGGCAATGTCACGCCAGTTCATCTGCATTGTCGATGCATCCAAACAGGTTGATGTGCTGGGCAAATTTCCTCTGCCGGTTGAAGTTATCCCGATGGCGCGGTCTTACGTGGCGCGTGAACTGGCGAAGCTGGGCGGGCAGCCCGTCTATCGTCAGGGCGTACTGACGGATAACGGCAACGTCATTCTGGATGTGCACAACCTGAATATCATGGATGCGGTCGCGGTAGAAAACCACATTAATGGTATCCCAGGCGTCGTAACCGTTGGGCTGTTTGCCAATCGCGGTGCAGATGTCGCGTTAGTCGGTACGGCTGAGGGTGTAAAAACCGTCGTTAAATGAGTGCGCGATCGTTCTGGCGTGGTGAACCCCCACGTCAGAAATTTTTTAGCTAAAAAAATCCATTTAGTTAACGGCTCATTTTTGGTACTTAATATCACATTTTCTTATTTTATTTATCGTCGATATGGCGATGCACATCTTTGGCAATATTTTTTGCCATAAATCAGGCGCGCTCCTCAGTAGCGCGATTTGGGCGAAGCAATCGTTTGTATTGCTGACTGCGTAATTTTTGTTATGTTGGCAGAAGCTATTGAGCACTCTGTCACATTTGAAGTCTGAAAATAAGGTCGGGAAATGGCAAAGGTATCATTGGAAAAAGACAAGATTAAGTTTCTGTTAGTGGAAGGCGTGCATCAGAGCGCGCTGGATAACCTGCGTGCAGCGGGTTACACCAACATCGAGTTCCATAAAGGTGCACTGGATCCTGAGGCGCTGAAAGCCTCGATCCGCGATGCGCATTTTGTGGGTATCCGCTCGCGTACCCATCTGACAGAAGAGATTTTTGCTGCTGCGGAAAAACTGATCGCGGTAGGGTGTTTCTGTATCGGGACTAATCAGGTTGAGCTGTCGGCAGCGACCAAGCGTGGTATCCCGGTATTTAACGCACCTTTTTCCAATACCCGATCCGTGGCAGAAATGGTGATCGGCGAGATGCTGCTGATGCTGCGCGGTATTCCGGCGGCTAACGCGAAAGCGCACCGTGGTATCTGGCATAAGCTGGCTGTGGGCTCGTTTGAAGCGCGCGGTAAAAAACTGGGGATCATCGGCTACGGTCATATCGGTACCCAACTAGGGATTCTGGCTGAAAGCCTGGGAATGCACGTTTACTTCTATGATATCGAAAGTAAATTGCCGCTGGGTAATGCTCAGCAGGTGCGCCACCTGTCCGACCTGCTGAATATGAGCGACGTGGTGAGCCTGCACGTGCCGGAAAATGACAGCACGCAGAATATGATGGGTGCAGAAGAGCTGGCGCTGATGAAGCCGGGCTCCATTCTGATTAACGCCGCTCGCGGTACGGTAGTGGATATTCCTGCACTGTGCGACGCGCTGAGCAGCAAGCATCTGTCCGGTGCGGCGATTGACGTATTCCCACAGGAACCCGCAACTAACAGCGATCCATTCCTGTCACCGCTGTGCGAGTTTGACAACGTGCTGCTGACGCCGCATATCGGTGGTTCCACGCAGGAAGCGCAGGAAAATATCGGTGATGAAGTCGCTGGAAAATTGGCAAAATATTCAGACAACGGTTCTACGCTGTCTGCGGTGAATTTCCCTGAAGTGTCGCTGCCTGTTCATGGCGCACGCGCCAGCCGCCTGCTGCACATCCATGAAAATCGTCCTGGCATGATTACCAAAATTAACCAGATCTTTGCTGAGCAGGGCATTAACATCGCCGCGCAGTATCTGCAAACGACACCTGAAATTGGTTATGTGGTCATTGATGTCGAAACTGACGGTGCGCAAAGGGCTGACGGTTCCCCATAAATAAAGACAGGCATAGAAGGTTGTGATCTACTTAGTGTTCCACCAAAAAGTAAGGTCACGCCTCTATGCCTGCTTCACAAGTTTGCCATAAATTTTTTAGCCAGTCCCTGAACTCACTTCATCAGTACCGTAAAAATGCTCTGCTCGATATGACCGTCGCACTGACGCGTGGCGCATCGCTCTCTCTTACCAGCATCGGCAGGTATCTGCCTGGACCGGCACGGGTTAAGCACAAGATTAAGCGTGTTGACCGGCATCTCAACAGTGACCTGATGTTTAGCGATGTCCCCGCTGTTTATCAGAAGCTTGTATCCCGCCTCACCAGCAGCCTTTCATTATGCGTTATTGCTGTGGACTGGAGCGGCTATCCGTCATCGGAGCTCAGCGTTTTGCGGGCAAGTCTACTGTGCGATGGAAGAGCTATCCCGCTGATGAGTAAAGTCATTTCCTCTCAATACCAGAACAACGCTACCGTTCAGAACGACTTTCTCGATCAGATGGCTGCCGCCATCGGCAAAGATAAGCAGGTCATTGTTGTGACTGATGCAGGCTTTCGCAGCAGTTGGTTTCACCACATTCGCTCTCTGGGCTGGCATTTTGTCGGACGTGTCAGAGGTCGCCTTTACTTTCAGATAATCGGGGATGAGGAATGGAAAATGGCGCGGAATATTACGTCAAGAGCGAAGTCATGCTATCTGGGATTTGGGCGACTGGCACGCAACGCCAGCCGTGACTGCCTCGGACATTTCTATACCGTGCATAAGCGGGCAACGGGCAGGAAAGGCAACCAGTGCTTCCCTAAAACGGACAAGATGTATCGTAAAAGCGCGCGTGAACCGTGGCTGCTTTTTACCAGCCTGATGGGATATAAACCACGTGAGATAGTTAAAATTTACAGTCGCCGTATGCAGATAGAGCAGAATTTCAGGGATGAGAAAAGTGAGCGCTATGGATTGGGGCTTAGGGCAAGTAAAAGTCGGGGCGAAAAGCGAATATCAGTGCTTTGCCTGATAGCGACACTCTACAGCATCATCATGTGGCTGACGGGTTATTATCTTGAAAGCAAAGGAATAAATAGATGGTTTCAGGCGAACAGTGAGAAATCTCGGAGGGTGTTGTCGTATCTGACATTGAGTGAAAATGTCATCCGTCAATCACCGAGGATCCTGTCGGGGATGAACCCCGACAGGGTATACGACGATATGGCGAGAGCCTATCGAAACATCATCATGGTGTATTGATGATGTTTCTGGGGATCTCTCAGCCCGAAAGGGCAGCGCTTCGCTGGCGGTTCCCTGAAGTTTTCCTGCATCAACCAGCTGTGCGACTTCGTGCAAAATATTCCCCTGTTCCGCGATATCCGGCGTGGTGAACATGCTGCGGGTAAACATTAATTCCCAGTGCAGCGCCGCGCTTTTGAGTTTCAGTGCCGTTTGGTCGAGCGGATTTTTGTTTTCCACGATGGTGCAGATGTGTCCCATCGGCGCGATCAGTTTACTGATGGCATCCCAGTGGCCGTCCGTGTCGTTCAGGCAGAAAATATAGTCGACCTGTTTGAGCCCTTCTTTTTCCAGAGACTCGACCAGATTACGGTAATCCACGACCTTATGGGCACCGCGCTGGCGGCACCACTCTGCCGAGTCAGGCTGTGACGCAGTGGCGATGATATTTACCGAACTGCGCAATGCCGCCAGAGAAATCGCGAGAGACCCTACGCCGCCTGCACCGCCGATAATCAACAGCGTTTTGTCGCTGTCGGCCTGCTGTATTTTCAGATGCTCGAATAACCCTTCCCAGGCGGTCAACGCCGTGAGCGGCAGGGCGGCCGCTGCTGCCCAGTCCAGCGACACCGGCTTACGCGCTACGATACGTGAATCAATTAACTGATGGGTGGTGTTGCTGCCGGGGCGGGTGATATCGCCGGCGTACCAGACTTCATCGCCCACCTGAATGTTGTTAACCGCGCTGCCGATTTTCAGCACGACGCCGCTGGCATCCCAGCCGAGAATGCGGGGCTGCTGTAATCCATTCTGACGTAGCCCAGCATGAACCTTGGTATCCACGGGATTGACGGAAATAGCTTTTACGCCGACCAACAGATCGTATTCACCGGGCTCGGGAATGTCCTGCGTGATGGCAATGAAATTTTCTGGCTGTTGTGGATCAACGGCTATCGCATGAGCGGTCATGGTCTGTTCCTCATTATTTTCAGAATGTGGTCTGGTGAATAAAACCTATTTTTGCATAAGCCAAAGTGTAGAACACAGCGATAGGGCTGATAAGATGGACAATAAATAATGCAGTGTTCGTCTGGGGTGAACAATCATGTTTAAGCAATTGCAGGATATGGCGCTGTTTGCGCTGGTGGCCGAGTGTGGCAGCTTTACACAGGCGGCGCGAAAAGCCGGGCTGGCAAAATCCAGCCTGAGTCTGCGCATTAGCCAGCTTGAACAGCAGATTGGCCTGCGGTTGCTGAACCGAACCACACGCCAGCTCAATCTGACGTTTGCCGGTGAGCGCTACCTGATTCACTGTCAGGAGATGCTGCAAGCCAGCGAGCGTGCCGATCTCGCCATACAGCGCCTGCGTGATAATCCCAGTGGGCGGCTGCGCATCACTAGCCCGGCAGGATTAGGTTCTACGCTGCTGGCGCGGCTCACCGCTGAGTTTCAGCAGCAGTTTCCGGCGGTATCACTGGATGTGCTGATTTCAGACGATGTGATCGATCTGGTGCAGGAGGGCTTTGATGTCGCTTTTCGCACCGGTAAACCGCATGATTCTTCACTGATTGGGCGTTCGCTTGGGCAAACCCCGCGCTATTTGCTGGCATCGCCTGATTATCTGGCGCGGCACTCGGCATTACTTCATCCACAACAGCTCCAGCAACACCGCTGTATTGCGCATCATGCGTGGACGGAGTGGCTCTTGCATCGCGGTTCGGAACTCTATCGCTGGTTACTCCCTGATTCGCATATCACGGATAACCTGCTTTACGCCCGTGAGTGCGCGATTGCGGGGGCGGGGATTACGCTATTGCCAGATTTTCTCTGTCTGGATGAAGCTGTGTCTGGAAAACTGGTCAGGGTCTTGCCAGATTGGCAGGCGGAAGCCAACGAACTTTATCTGGTCTACCCCAGCCGCAAGCTGAATTCGCCCGCATTGGCATGTTTTATCGACTTTGTTTTACAGCATCGCGCGTTGGACGATTACTCAACGTTTTTGAAAAAGCAGTAGGGATTGTCGTAGCTATAATATTTTCGTTTCATTTTTGCGGGTATTTTTTAATTTTTATTGAAACGTGATTTCCATCAACTTATTTTAGGTACGTTTTAGATTGAAAATGCCGATAACAATCGTGGTTCCTTTTGACTTTTTTATGAAAGGTTTGTTCTGCGTGGCATTATTGTCACAGTGATATCTGGGCTCTGCCGCACCGCAATGGCAGAGATAATGTAGACCAGTGATGGTGAAAATGAGAATGCAACCGATGTCTGTTCAAAAAGAGAAGTTGAGTTACATCAACAATATACGTCTCGTTTCGTTATTTATTACTCTTTTTTCAATTATCCTGATTTTATTTGCGCTTTCTATTGGCACAGCGAGCTATTTCTTAAAACAAAGTAATGATTCATTGGATAAGGCGAATGAATTGTCTGATATCCGGGCTGGCATTAGCAGCAGTCTCGATCAACTGCGCGTTGCCAGATTACTGCTTATTCAGGCGGGTGCGGCAAACCGTATTAGCGATCACGAAGTATTTAAATCCGCTTCAGATCAGGCCGCTGGTCGAGTCAGAGCCTCACAGAAGCGTCTGGATGAATATATCGCGCGTCCAGACAAACTGGAGAGCGAAAACGCGCTGGATGACGAGATTCTTAAGGCGTATGCCAACTACCGTGATAACGGGATTCTGGCTATGCAGAAAGCGACAAACGACGGGGAATTTGAAGATACGATCACGTTGGAAAGTACGCTGGCCCGTCAGTTAGATGAAGCGTTTAGTGTTCCAGTACGCAAGAAAGTGAATGAACTCACGCAAGCTGCGCAGGATATTAATCTGCGGGCAGAACAGAATGCCCAGCTGGGTTACTGGATGATGGCGGGCTCGTTTGTCTTGTCTATCATTATGGCGATCATGGCCTACATCATGGTGCGCAATGTGATTCTCGCGCCGGTCAACAGGCTGGTTGATCGTATCCAGAAGATCGCGGCGGGTGATTTGACGCAGCCGCCGATGGCGATGGGACGTAATGAAATCGGCATTCTGGGGACGAATATCCAGAACATGCAGGCGGAGCTGACGGATACGGTTACGATCGTGCGTGAAGGCGCGGATTCGATCTATCAAGGGTCGTCAGAAATTACGGCGGGTAACGTCGATCTCTCTTCGCGCACCGAGCAGCAGGCGGCCGCGCTGGAGGAAACCGCAGCGAGCATGGAACAGCTGACTGCGACGGTGAAACAGAACTCTGACAATGCCCATCATGCTAGCCAATTGGCGAAAAATGCCTCTGAAAAAGCGGAGAAGGGCGGACAGATCGTGAAGAACGTGGTGGATACCATGCAGGATATTGCTACCAGTTCACGTCGTATTTCCGAAATCACGTCCGTTATTAATAGCATCGCTTTCCAGACCAACATTCTGGCGCTGAACGCGGCGGTAGAAGCCGCGCGTGCGGGTGAACAAGGGCGTGGTTTTGCCGTGGTGGCGGGTGAAGTCCGTAGTCTGGCACAGCGCAGCGCACAGGCAGCGAAAGAGATCGAAGGGCTGATTGGTGAATCGAGCCGGTTGGTGGATACAGGATCTGGGCTTGTGTCTCAGGCGGGTACAACCATGGGCGAGATTGTCCGCGCGGTTGTCAGCGTGACCGACATCATGGGAGAGATTGCCTCCGCTTCTGACGAACAGAGCCGTGGTATCGGGCAGGTGAGTCAGGCCGTGTCTGAAATGGATAGCGCGACGCAGCAGAATGCGGCGCTGGTACAGGAAGCCTCGGCGGCGGCCGTTTCACTTGAAGAGCAGGCGGCACGTCTGACGCAGGCTGTCGCGGTATTCAAGCTGGCTGGCGTGGCTCAGAGACTGAAATCGTCCTTACCGAAGGCGGCACCGCAACCGCGCTTAGCGCCAGCGATGGCCCTCGCCGGAGCCAGCAGCAAAGGCAGCGAGAATCAAAACTGGGAAACGTTCTGATCGGGTAAGTGAGCTGTACTGGAAAGAAAAATGGCCCGCAATGCGGGCCATTTGTTTATCACGTTCGATGACGGCTTATTTAGCGATCTTCTTGTACTTGATGCGGTGTGGTTCCAACGCATCGGCACCCAGCGTACGCTTCTTGTACTCTTCGTATTCGGTAAAGTTACCTTCGAAGAATTCCACTTTACCTTCATCCTGATAATCCAGAATGTGTGTTGCGATACGGTCGAGGAACCAACGGTCATGCGAGATCACCATGGCACAGCCTGGGAATTCCAGCAGGGCGTTTTCCAGTGCGCGCAGGGTTTCGATATCCAGGTCGTTGGTCGGTTCATCGAGCAGCAGCACGTTGCCGCCTACCTGCAACAGCTTCGCCAGATGCAGACGGCCGCGTTCACCACCGGACAGCTCGCCAACGCGTTTGCCCTGATCAACCCCTTTGAAGTTGAAACGGCCAACGTAAGCGCGGCTTGGCATTTCGGTGTTGCCGATACGCATGATGTCCTGCCCGCCAGACACTTCTTCCCAGACGGTTTTGCTGTTATCCATTGCGTCACGGAACTGGTCAACTGACGCCAGTTTTACCGTTTCGCCCAGCTCAATCGAGCCGCCATCCGGCTGTTCCTGACCAGACATCATGCGGAACAGGGTCGATTTACCGGCACCGTTCGGGCCGATAATGCCGACAATCGCGCCTTTCGGTACGGAGAAGGAAAGCCCATCGATGAGCTGACGTTCGCCGTAAGACTTGCTGAGGTTGGTGACTTCCACCACTTTATCGCCGAGACGAGCACCTGGTGGAATAAACAGTTCGTTGGTTTCGTTACGCTTCTGGTATTCGGTGTTGTTCAACTCTTCAAAGCGTGCCAGACGTGCCTTACCTTTGGACTGACGGCCTTTCGCGCCTTGACGCACCCACTCCAGCTCTTTCTCAATGGATTTACGGCGTGCCGCTTCCTGAGAGGCTTCCTGTGCCAGACGCTGATCTTTCTGCTCCAGCCAGGAAGAGTAGTTGCCTTCCCACGGAATACCTTCGCCGCGGTCCAGCTCCAGAATCCAGCCTGCGACGTTATCGAGGAAGTAACGGTCGTGGGTAATCGCCACCACGGTGCCCTCGAAGTCGTGCAGGAAGCGTTCCAGCCAGGCGACAGATTCGGCATCCAGGTGGTTGGTTGGTTCGTCGAGCAGCAGCATGTCCGGCTTTTCCAGCAGCAGACGGCACAGTGCCACGCGGCGACGTTCACCCCCGGACAGGGTGGCGATTTTCGCATCCCACTCCGGCAAGCGCAGCGCATCGGCGGCACGCTCTAGCTGGTTGTCCAGATTATGGCCGTCGTGCGCCTGAATGACTTCTTCCAGTCGGCCTTGTTCGGCGGCCAATTTATCGAAGTCTGCATCCGGGTCGGCATACAGCGCATAGACTTCGTCAAGACGCTTCAGCGCGGTGACGACTTCAGACACCGCTTCTTCCACGGATTCACGTACGGTGTGCTCCGTGTTTAACTGCGGTTCCTGCGGCAAGTAGCCGATTTTGATTCCAGGTTGTGGGCGAGCTTCGCCCTCGATGTCCGTATCAATGCCAGCCATAATACGCAACAGCGTTGATTTACCGGCTCCGTTCAGACCCAGCACGCCGATTTTGGCACCGGGGAAAAAACTGAGGGAGATGTTTTTCAGAATGTGACGCTTCGGCGGTACGACCTTACCGACGCGATGCATGGTATAAACATATTGAGCCACGTTGCGACTTCGCCTCTCTCTTATCTCTATGATTTGTCACCATAAGCGGGTGACCATATGTAGCACTGTGTTACCTAATACTAAATCGCTGCTAAGGAAATACTCTGGCAGCGGATCGATTATTCTAAGCGCATTACTCTAAGTATGAAGTGTAGCGGTTTTCAGCCTGCGATCCCAGCTATCCGGCGATTTGCCATGGTCGATCTGAGACGTAGGCCCGCGTGATGAATTTCAGAATCGGTTTGCGGATCGGCATATCGTTGTCTGGCATGATGTGCCACACTGGATCTGCCCGATAGGATAGGGGTATCGATACGATGAAGGATGCCGATAGCAAGTTCGATAACGGATGAGGTTAATGCAGGTGATAAAAGCGGGTCATTGGTGGTACGCCGTTTCGGCGATATGTCTGGCTGGGGTTTCCGGCCATGCGCTGGCGGATTCTCTGGACGAACAGCGTCAGCGCTATCAGCAGGTTAAGCAAGCATGGGACAGCAACCAGATGGACACGGTCGCGCAGTTGATGCCGACGCTGCGCAGTTACCCACTTTATCCTTATCTTGAATACCGTTCGCTCACGCAGGACCTGAGTCAGGTCAGTGCGACGCAGGTGAAGCAGTTTATGGCAACGCACCCGACGTTGCCGCCTGCCCGTAACCTGACGACCAGCTTTGTGAATGAGCTGGCGCGTCGTCAGGACTGGATTGGGCTGCTGGCATTTAGCCCCCAGCCGCCGAAGCCGGTCAGCGCCCGCTGTAACTTTTATTACGCCCAGTGGGCAACCGGTCAGCGTCAGGGCGTGTGGGAAGCCACACGTGATATCTGGCTGACAGGGCGTTCGCTCCCTACCGTGTGCGATAAACTCTTCTCCGTCTGGCAGCAGGCCGGCGAACAGACGCCGCTGACGACGCTGGAACGCACGCGTCTGGCGATGGACGAAGGCAGCGGCAGTCTGGTGAGCTATCTCATCAAGCAGTTACCCGACGACTATAAAACGATGGGTGATGCGCTGTTGAAACTCCAGAACGATCCGAATTCGCTGGAGAGCTTCGCCCGTACCGTCGGGCCGACGGATTTTACGCGTAAAGTCACTCTCTCGGCCTTTACGCGCACGGCGCGTCAGGATACCGATAATGCCCGTTCGATGCTGCCAGTCATTGCCCGTTTGCAGAAAATGAGCGCGGCAGAACGTCAGGGGATGGAAGAAACCATTGCCTGGCGTTTGATGGGCAACGATGCCACGCCAGAACAGGCACAGTGGCGGGATGGCGTAGTGCGGCAGAGCACCTCGACGACTTTGCTGGAACGCCGCGTACGTATGGCGCTGGGTGCAGGCGATCGTCAGGGGCTGACGAGCTGGATGGCACGTTTACCGGCGGATGCCTTGCAGAAAGACGAATGGCGCTACTGGCGTGCGGTAGTGCTGTTGGATCAGGGTAAACGTCAGGAAGGCGAGACGCTATTACGCAGCCTGATGCAGGAACGCGGGTTCTACCCGATGGCAGCGGCGCAGAAACTGAACGAGCGCTATCCCATGACTATCATGGCGGCGGTGAAGCCGGATCCTTCTCTGTCTCAGCTACCGGAAATCACCCGCGTACGGGAGTTGATGTTCTGGCAGATGGATAATCTGGCGCGCAGCGAATGGGTCGGGCTGGTGGCGAATCGCAGCAAACCGCAGCAGGAAGCACTGGCTCGCTATGCGTTTGAGCAGCGCTGGGCGGATTTGAGCGTACAGGCGACGATTGTCGCGAAGCTGTGGGATCATCTGGAAGAGCGTTTCCCGCTGGCCTGGAACGATGAATTCCGCCGTGAAACGCAGGGGAAAGGCATCAGCCAGAGCTATGCGATGGCGATTGCTCGTCAGGAAAGCGCCTGGAACCCGAAAGCACGTTCCCCAGTTGGTGCATCGGGCCTGATGCAGTTGATGCCCGCGACGGCGCAGCATACGGCCAAAATGAGCAATATCACGTTCTATACGAACAGCAGCCAGTTGTTCGATCCCGAAACCAATATCCTGTTGGGAACGAGCTATCTGGAGTACGTGTACCAGACATTTGGGCGTAACCGCATTCTGTCTTCCGCGGCTTATAATGCCGGGCCGTCGCGTGTGAATACCTGGCTGAGGAACAGCGCTGGGCGCATCGATCCCGTTGCGTTTATCGAAAGTATTCCGTTCTCGGAAACACGGGGTTACGTGAAAAATGTGCTGGCGTATGACGTCTTCTATCGCTATTTCCTTAATCAACCAGCGAATGTGCTGACGGATGGGGAATGGCAGCGGCGTTATTGAGACGCGGCGTTGCGATCGTGGCCTGAAATTGTGTTATGCTGCCGTACTAGTTAAATAGTATGGCAGCCCGTTATGACTCCGTTATCGCTTATCGACCCGGCACTTTCTGAACAAGACAATGAGCATTGGTTACGCTTTGTCGCGTTATTGCAGCAGTCTATTGCGGAGGATCTTCACCTACCGCTGCTTCAACTCCTGATGACGCCGGATGAGCGTACAGCGTTAGGAACGCGGGTGCGAATTATACAGGAGCTAATGCGGGGTGAAATGAGCCAGCGTGAGCTGAAAAGCGAGTTAGGTGCGGGCATTGCGACGATTACGCGCGGTTCAAACAGTCTGAAAGCCGCGCCCCCCGCGTTAAAAAGCTGGCTGGAAGCGCAGTTGCTGTCGGCAGATAAGCCGTTGAGTGACGACGCGTAGCCGTTACGGTTTTGCTGCCTGAACGGGAATCTGATAGATCGGATTATGGAACGGCACCAGGGCCAGCAGCAACGCCTGATGGTACACACTGGTGCGTGACAATTTGCCGTCGGTGAAGACGCCGATGGCACCACCTTTATGTTTGATATTCTGAACGCCCGTCAAACGCTCCATTTCATCGCCTAATTCCCGCCCTTCACGGATACCATGTAATATACTTTCTGGAAGAACCAGGCTTGCAGAACGTGATTCGCCACGCAGGTGGGCGTTTTCGATCACCATCCAGGCGAAAGTCATGCTTTCTTCAATACCTGCTTCGACACCGACCCAAAAATCGGCTTCTGGTCGCACCTGACGTGCCATCATGACGCGGTTTCTGGCACCTGTACGGGTTTCGAGAGAGCCGAGAGGCTGGCGCGGGACGCCACTGTCGACGTCAACGCCTTCGATGCGGCAGTTTTCTGCACCAAAGACATCGGTGAATGCCAGAGTAATAGCCTTAATCTTTGCCGGGTTGGTAGTTGCAGCAACAACGTGATACATAACAGTTTCGTACCTTTAGTTAATTTGACGCAGTATAACGGAAAATAACCATGTTACAGGTATATCTTGTTCGCCACGGCGAAACGGAATGGAATGTGGCTCGACGTATTCAAGGTCAATCGGACAGTGCGCTGACGCCAAGAGGTGAACAACAGGCACAGCAAGTTGCTGAACGAATCAGGACGTTAGGGATTACGCATATTTTTACCAGCGATCTCGGAAGAACGCGTCAGACGACAGAAATCATCGCTAAATCTTGTGGTGATTGCCAGATAATCCTGGAGCCCGGGTTACGTGAATTGAACATGGGCGTCTTGGAAGCCCGCGATCTGGATTTGCTGACCGCCGAGGAAGAAAAGTGGCGTAAAGGGCTGGTGGATGGCACTCCCGATGGCCGCATCCCAGAAGGCGAGTCGATGGTTGATGTGGCATTGCGCATGCACGGCGTTCTGGAGCGTTGTCTGGCGTTGCCTGCGGGAAGTCGTCCTTTGCTGGTTAGCCATGGTATGGCGCTGGGGTGCTTGCTGAGTACGGTTCTGGGGTTACCCGCATCGGCTGAACGGCGACTGCGTCTGCGCAACTGTTCCCTGTCGCGCATTGATTATCAGCAAAGCCCGTGGCTGGCACCCGGATGGGTGGTGGAAACGGCCGGAGATATCTCACATTTGGATATTCCGGCACTGGATGAGTTACAGCGCTGATAGCGGCTCGGTATGTTGGATGGGGATAAAATACTCGCAGCGAATGATGTCGGGTATTTCCCCGTCTGTATCGCGACTAGGGTGAAAACGCTCGGCGTCGAACCCTTTACGGCGCGTGAGCTGGAAGGTTGGCAGACAGGTGTCATACAGGCTGATAATAAAATCCTGTAGCTCGTCGGTCGGGCCGTCAAAAACGAACATCGCGTAGTCGCCGCCCGGTAGCGTGATGGGTTCGCCAGTATGGACATCATCAGGCAGATACTGCGGCTCCAGTGCGGTGGTGTAGAGCACTGCGTGCTCGTCGTCTTTCTCTTTACTCGGCTGCGAATGATGTAGCCCGTAAAGCACCGGTGGGACGCAGCGTGTTTCTCCCAAAAATTGACGCCAGTAGTGGACGCGAATTTCGGTACGGAAATTACAAATCTGTTCCAGGCGACAGGTATAGGTTTGCGTTAGCCCAAGCAACTGCGTTTCTGGCAGGGTGACAAACTGCGGCTGCGGCAGGGTAAACTCACCAAGCCGAATCGGCGGACGAATGCCGAAAGTGTTCCAGTTATCGGAACGACGATAAGACGCTGGCGTTTGTGCAAACTGTTTTTTGAACGCGCGGGTAAAAGTCTGTTGTGAATCAAAGCGGTATTGCAGGGCAATATCAAGGATGGGGCGACTGGTCAGGCAGAGTGCAACCGCCGCTTTGGTCAATCTCCGCGCTCGGATATATGAACCAATGGCATGGCCCGTCACATCCTTGAACATTCTTTGCAGATGCCACTTGGAATAACCCGCTTTCGCCGCCACATTATCGAGTGATAGCGGCTGGTCGAGATGGCTTTCCAGCCAGTTAAGCAAGTCACGTATGATACCGGCTTGATCCATAATCTTCCTCATCAAACACATTGAGCGCGAGCGTATTGAGATCCCGCATCATAGCAATATTTTCACTTTGGTACTGCCGAAGATTTTTGAAAATTTTCCGCAGGTAATTTGGATAAGGAGGGAGATTATAGCGGTTTATTTTTCTCATCCCCTTTTTAATTGTGGTTATTAACCGTTTGTTATGAATTGTCACAGGACCTGAAATATGAACATAAAGCGCATCATGGGAGCGGGTCTGCTATTGCTATCCACCGCCGGCGTTGTCAGTGCGGAAGAAGTGGGATCTGTCGATACGGCCTTTAAACTGCTGGGGCCGGATCATAAGATCGTCGTGGAAGCGTTTGACGATCCAGATGTATCAAATGTTACCTGCTACGTTAGCCGAGCCAAAACAGGCGGAATCAAAGGCGGGTTAGGGCTGGCGGAGGACACGTCGGACGCTGCCATTTCCTGTCAGCAGGTTGGGCCGATTACGCTGTCCGATAAAATCAAAAACGGCGGCGATCGTGGGTCCGTTGTGTTCCAGAAAAGAACATCGCTGGTTTTCAAGAAATTGCAGGTTGTTCGATTTTACGATCAAAAGCGCAATTCGCTGATCTATCTTGCTTATTCTGATCGCATAGTCGATGGTTCGCCGAAAAATGCGTTAAGCGCAGTGCCGGTTATGCCGTGGGGAAAGAGTGAATAACGTGCGGTAAGAAGGGAAAACAGCCGGAACAGATTTCTGTTCCGGCTGAGGGAATTAATTTTCCAGATCACCGCAGAAGCGGTAGCCTTCGCCGTGGATCGTGGCGATGATTTCTGGCGTATCGGCTGTAGATTCAAAGTGCTTGCGGATACGACGGATGGTGACGTCAACGGTACGGTCATGCGGCTTAAGCTCGCGACCCGTCATTTTCTTCAGCAGCTCTGCACGGGATTGAATCTTGCCCGGATTTTCGCAGAAGTGCAGCATGGCGCGGAATTCACTGCGCGGCAGCTTGTATTGTTCACCAGCCGGGCTAATCAGCGAACGGCTATTGATGTCCAGTTCCCAGCCGTTGAAACGATAGCTTTCCACCAGACGACGCTCTTCCGTGCCACCGCCCAGATTCATGGTGCGTGACAGCAGGTTACGGGCGCGGATCGTCAGTTCACGTGGGTTGAACGGTTTGGTGATGTAGTCATCCGCACCGATTTCCAGACCGAGGATCTTATCGACTTCATTGTCGCGGCCGGTGAGGAACATCAAGGCAACGGTGGCTTGCTCGCGCAATTCACGTGCCAGCAACAGGCCGTTCTTTCCTGGCAGGTTGATGTCCATGATCACCAGATTGATGTCGTTCTCGGACAAAATGTGGTGCATTTCTGCGCCATCAGTGGCTTCGTGAACAACGTATCCTTCCGCCTCAAAAATGCTTTTGAGGGTATTACGAGTTACTAGCTCGTCTTCAACAATAAGAATGTGCGGCGTCTGCATGTTTGCTACCTAAAATTGCCAACTTAAATTATAGAAATCGGAAGTACAGAAGTCGCTGTCATACCCTGCTGGCCCGCTGGCTACAACGCCAGTTATTCCGGGTATTTCCCTGGAGCTTATCGAGGTAGACTACGCTCTCGCTCAACGTCAGACTCAAGTACGTAAATGCGTTACTGGTGTTCATTCTCTACCCGCTTAGAGGTACTGCTAGCGGGTGAGCGTGGCGCTAATTTAACTGCGCTCAAAGTGGCGCACAGTTTAACCTTATTAACAGCAACATAACAGTAAGCACAGATTTTGCCTGCTGATAAATCTACGGTTCTGTTGACATATATCAAATTTCATTTTAGCACGTTAACTATTTTGTGATAAACACTTATAGGATTGCCAGTTTACGTCACAATTTAGCACTTTTTATGAACGATTTAGCATAGCAAATGCCAATAATCATAATTGGCGCTACACAGTCGTTGGTGCTTTTATAACTTATTGAAATAAAATAATTTACCTTATTTTTCTTAAGGTTTTATCTTCCCGCCCATTTTTTGGACTCACCGATGTTTCCTGGCGAAGGCTGTGTTGATGCCGGAAATGTTGTTGGTTTATTGTTAACTTTTCACTGTGATACTCAACAAATTGTCGTTATCAATAAATCGTCGTCATCAATAAATTGTTATCGATTACAAGGTCGTGTTGTTTGGCGAGCAGATAAACTATTGCCAAAACGCATGTAACCCATACTGAGGAGCCTATGCAGTTTCATATTATTTTGGTTGAGCCCGCTCGGGCTGAAAATGTAGGGGCGGCCGCTCGTGCGATGAAAACGATGGGGTTCAGCAGCTTGCGTATTGTCGGTAGCACGGTACACCAAGAGCCTGCGGCTCGCTGGGTGGCGCACGGTTCAGGGGATATTCTGGATAATGTACAGGTGTTTTCCACGCTGGCTGAAGCGCTGGCAGATGTCGATTTTACGGTCGCGACCACCGCGCGCAGCCGGGCTAAGTATCACTATTACTGCACGCCAGCGGAATTGACAGGTGTATTGCAGGAGAAGGTTCAATGGATGGCGTCTGCGGCGCTGGTGTTTGGTCGGGAAGATGTTGGCCTGACGAATGAAGAACTTGAACTGGCGGATGTGCTGACTGGCGTGCCGATGAAAGCGGATTATCCCTCTCTGAATCTTGGTCAGGCGGTGATGGTGTACTGTTACCAACTGGCTGAACTGATGCAGGTCAAACCGGAAGCGACACAGCCAGCGGTGGCGGGGCAGTTATCGGCGCTGCGCGATCGTATGGATCGGCTTTTGGTGACTCTGGCGGTTGAGGACGATGAAAAACTGCGGGACTGGCTGCATCAGCGGCTGGGACGTTTAGAGCAACGCGATACGGCGATGCTCCATCGGTTGCTACACGACATTGAAAAAAGACTGCCGAAATAAGATAGCAGAGATGGCTTTTTTGGCAGTCGAACATCTTGAGTCACGTATTTTGACAACGGTTTGTCCGGCTTATTTCTGTTTAGGCAGTGGGTTGAGCGGCTGGATTTTTTCCTTCGGCGAGAAGAAAAAAAAGAAATCCGTTGACTTCAAAGGGCGATTGGCCTAACTAATAGGGCAGATAACTCTACTTCTAATGAGATTCGATTTTAGCATGCGCACTATCAGCCTGATCACCACGATTATTACCATCACCGATACAACCAGTAACGGTGCGGGCTGACGCATATAAAGATTCCAGAAAAAGCCCGCACCGAACAGTGCGGGCTTTTTTTTTATGGCAGGTTATCCCTCAACGCCGTCTGTAAGCGGCATACAAAAAACGCTTCCGGCGTTTGGTTGGCAGAAATTCAGGAGAACAGATAAAAATGCGAGTGTTGAAATTTGGCGGGACTTCAGTAGCAAATGCGGAGCGTTTTGCACGCGTTGCCGACATTATCGAGAACAACGCGCGCCAGGGACAGGTGGCTACCGTATTGTCCGCTCCGGCGAAAATTACCAACCATCTGGTTGCCATGATTGAGAAAACCGTCGCCGGACAAGATATCCTGCCTCATTTAAACGACGCCGAAACGATCTTTTCTTCGCTGCTGCAAGGCCTTGCCGCGTCTCAGCCCGGCTTTGACCATGCCCGCCTGAAGGCATTTGTGGATCAGGAATTTGCACAGCTGAAACACGTTCTGCACGGTATCGCGCTGCTGGGCCAGTGCCCTGACAGTGTGAACGCAGCGATCATCTGCCGGGGAGAAAAACTGTCTATCGCCATCATGGAAGCGGTCTTTCAGGCACGCGGCTATGGGGTTTCCGTTATCAACCCGGTCGAGAAGCTGCTGGCACAGGGACACTATCTTGAATCCACCGTGGATATCACGGAATCGACTCGCCGCGTCGCTGAAAGCGCCATCCCGAAAGATCATGTGATCCTGATGGCGGGCTTTACGGCTGGTAACGACAAAGGCGAACTGGTCGTGCTGGGCCGTAACGGTTCTGACTATTCCGCTGCGGTACTGGCTGCGTGTTTGCGTGCCGACTGTTGTGAGATCTGGACCGATGTGGACGGTGTATATACCTGCGATCCGCGTCAGGTGCCGGACGCTCGATTATTGAAATCGATGTCCTATCAGGAGGCGATGGAGCTGTCCTATTTGCGGCGCCAAAGTCCTCCACCCTCGCACCATCGCTCCTATCGCCCAGTTCCAAATTCCCTGCCTCATCAAAAACACCGAAAATCCTCAGGCTCCCGGCACGCTCATCGGCATGGACAGTACGGATACTCAGTATCCGGTGAAAGGCATTACCAACCTGAACAACATGGCGATGATTAACGTATCCGGCCCAGGCATGAAAGGCATGGTCGGCATGGCCGCGCGCGTGTTTGCCGCGATGTCACGTGCGGGTATCTCTGTTGTTCTGATTACGCAGTCATCTTCCGAATACAGCATCAGCTTCTGCGTATCGCAAAACGAGCTGGCGCGCGCCAGAAAAACGCTGGAAGACGAATTCTATCTGGAACTGAAAGAAGGCGTGCTGGAACCGCTGGATGTGATGGAACGTCTGGCGATCCTCTCTGTCGTCGGTGATGGTATGCGTACGCTGCGCGGCCTGTCTGCACGTCTGTTCTCGGCATTAGCGACGGCAAATATCAATATCGTGGCTATCGCGCAGGGCTCGTCCGAGCGCTCTATCTCTGTCGTGGTGAATAACGATGTCGCCACAACTGGCGTACGCGTTGCCCACCAGATGCTGTTTAACACCGATCAGGTGATCGACGTATTTGTTATCGGCGTCGGCGGCGTGGGTGGCGCACTGCTGGATCAGATCCACCGTCAGCAGCCGTGGCTAAAAGACAAGCATATCGACCTGCGCGTGTGTGGGATCGCCAACTCCAAAGCGATGCTGACCAACATTAACGGCATCTCGATGGAAAACTGGCATGAAGAGCTGGGTAAAGCCCGCGAGCCGTTTAATCTGGGTCGTCTGATTCGTCTGGTTAAAGAGTACCACCTGCTGAACCCGGTGATCGTCGACTGTACGTCGAATCAGGCCGTGGCCGATCAGTATGTGGATTTCCTGGCCGACGGTTTCCATGTCGTGACGCCAAACAAGAAAGCTAACACGGGGTCGATGAATTACTATCATCAACTACGTAGCGCCGCGGCGAAATCCCGCCGTCGTTTCCTGTATGACACCAACGTCGGTGCAGGTCTGCCGGTGATTGAGAACCTGCAAAATCTGCTGAATGCGGGTGATGAGCTGATTCGCTTTACCGGTATTCTCTCTGGCTCGCTGTCCTTTATTTTCGGTAAACTCGATGAAGGCATGTCGCTGTCGGAAGCGACCACGCAGGCGAAAGAAAAAGGCTATACCGAACCCGATCCGCGTGACGATCTGTCCGGTATGGATGTGGCGCGTAAGCTGCTGATTCTGGCGCGTGAAGCGGGTTATCAGCTGGAGCTGGGCGATATTGAGGTGGAATCTGTGCTGCCTGCCAGCTTTGATGCGTCCGGCGATGTTGCCAGCTTTATGCAGCGCCTGCCGACGGCAGACGCTGAGTTTGCCAGCCGTGTTGCACAAGCGCGTGATGAAGGTAAAGTGTTGCGCTATGTCGGCGTGATCGAAGAAGGCCGCTGTAAGGTCAAGATCAGTGCCGTTGGCGGCAACGATCCGCTGTTTAAAGTCAAAGATGGCGAGAATGCGCTGGCATTCTACAGCCGTTATTATCAGCCACTGCCGCTCGTGTTGCGCGGTTATGGCGCGGGTAACGATGTTACCGCTGCTGGTGTGTTCGCAGATCTGCTGCGCACCTTGTCATGGAAGTTGGGAGCATAATTATGGTTAAGGTGTATGCACCTGCGTCAATCGGTAACGTCAGCGTCGGGTTTGATGTGCTGGGCGCGGCCGTCTCACCGGTAGACGGTTCACTGCTGGGGGATTGCGTCTCTGTTGAAGCTGCCGATCTGTTCAGCCTGCGTAATGAAGGGCGTTTTGTTAGCAAGCTGCCGGACAACCCGAAAGAAAACATTGTGTATCAATGTTGGGAACTGTTCTGTCAGGAAATTGGCAAAACCGTGCCAGTAGCGATGACGCTCGAAAAGAACATGCCGATTGGTTCCGGGCTCGGTTCCAGCGCTTGTTCTGTCGTCGCCGGGCTGATGGCGATGAACGAATTTTGCGGTAAGCCGCTGGATGATACCCGTCTGCTGAAACTGATGGGTGAGCTGGAAGGGCGCATTTCCGGCAGCGTTCACTACGATAACGTGGCGCCGTGTTTCCTCGGCGGCGTCCAACTGATGCTGGAAGAGAACGGCATCATCAGCCAGTCTGTGCCGTCATTCGATGATTGGCTGTGGGTCATGGCGTATCCGGGGATTAAAGTCTCCACTGCTGAAGCGCGCGCGATTCTGCCTGCGCAATATCGTCGTCAGGATTGCATCAGCCACGGTCGTTATCTGGCCGGTTTTATCCACGCTTGCCATACCGGACAGGCTGAGCTGGCGGCGAAACTGATGAAAGATGTCATCGCGGAACCTTATCGGACGAAACTGCTGCCCGGCTTTGCTGCCGCTCGCCAGGCTGCTGAAGATATCGGGGCGCTGGCCTGCGGTATTTCCGGCTCTGGCCCAACGTTATTCTCCGTCTGCAACGACATGGCAAGCGCACAGCGTCTGGCCGACTGGCTGCGGGATAACTATTTGCAGAACGATGAAGGTTTTGTTCATATTTGCCGTCTTGATACGACTGGCGCACGACAATTGGGATAACGCATGAAACTGTACAACCTTAAAGATCACAACGAGCAGGTCAGTTTTGCTCAGGCTATCAAGCAAGGGCTGGGTAGCCAGCAAGGGCTGTTCTTCCCGCTGGAGCTGCCGGAATTTGAGCGCACCGAAATTGATGCCCTGCTGGATCTGGATTTCGTCACTCGCAGCAGCCGTATTCTGTCTGCGTATATTGGCGACGAGATCGCGACTGAAACCGTGTTCGAGCGCGTAAAAGCTGCCTTTGCGTTCCCGGCACCGGTTGCGCCAGTTGCGGAAGACATCGCTGCGCTGGAGCTGTTCCACGGCCCGACGCTGGCCTTTAAAGACTTCGGCGGCCGCTTTATGGCGCAAATGCTGACGGAAGTGTCTGGCGACGAGAAAATCACTATTCTGACGGCGACCTCTGGCGACACTGGTGCTGCTGTGGCACACGCCTTTTACGGTCTGGAAAATGTCCGCGTTGTGATTTTGTATCCGCAGGGCAAGATCAGTCCGTTGCAGGAGAAACTGTTCTGCACGCTGGGTGGCAACATTCACACCATCGCTATCGACAGCGATTTCGATGCCTGTCAGGCGTTGGTGAAAAAGGCGTTTGATGATGAAGAACTGAAAAAGGCGATTGGCCTGAACTCAGCGAACTCCATCAACATCAGCCGTCTGCTGGCGCAAATTTGCTACTACTTTGAAGCCGTTGCGCAGCTGCCGCAGGAAGCCCGTAATCAACTGGTGGTTTCTGTACCAAGCGGTAACTTCGGCGATCTGACCGCTGGCCTGCTGGCGAAATCGCTGGGTCTGCCAATTAAGCGCTTCATCGCTGCGACTAACGCCAATGACACGGTACCGCGCTTCCTGAGCAGCGGGAATTGGGAACCTAATAAAACGGTGGCAACCTTATCCAACGCCATGGACGTAAGCCAGCCGAACAACTGGCCGCGTGTGGAAGAGCTGTTCCGTCGTAAGAACTGGCAGTTGAAAACGCTGGGCTTTGGCGCGGTGAGCGATGAGACCACGAAAGAAACCATGCATGAGCTGGATGCGCTAGGCTATCTCTCTGAGCCGCATGCTGCGATTGCCTACCGTCTGCTGCGCGATCAGCTGCAAGCCGGTGAGTTCGGTCTGTTCCTGGGTACAGCGCACCCGGCGAAATTCAAGGAAAGCGTAGAAGACATCCTGGGTAAAGAACTGGATCTGCCGGAAGCGCTGGCTGAGCGTGCCGATCTGGATCTGCTGTCGCACAACTTCCCGGATGATTTCGCAAAGCTGCGTGAGTTCCTGATGTCACTGCCGGAATAAATCGATTGAAAGGGCGGAATATTCCGCCCTGTTTCCCTTCTTTTGTTTACTGTTCGTGGCGCTTAAACACCAGCTCGTTAGCTGAAGAATCCGCAGCCTCGAAAAAGTAACCTTCCAGATTAAACGCTTTCAACTGCTCCGGTTGAGTCAGGCGGTTTTGAATAATGAAACGACTCATCAGACCGCGCGCTTTCTTGGCGTAGAAACTGATCACCTTGAATTTACCGTTTTTCTCATCCAGGAAGACGGGTTTGATCAGACGGGCATTAAGCTTTTTCGGTTTAACGGCTTTGAAATATTCGTCCGATGCCAGATTAACCAGCACATCGTCGCCTTGATCGCGCAACGCCTGATTCAGCTTTTCAGTAATGGTGTCGCCCCAGAAACTGTAGAGATCTTTACCGGCTTTATTTTCCAGCTTGGTGCCCATTTCCAGCCGATATGGCTGCATCAAATCTAGCGGGCGCAACACGCCATACAGGCCTGACAGCATACGCAGGTGCTGCTGGGCGAAATCGAAGTCATCCTCGCTGAAATCTTCTGCAGCCAATCCGGTATAGACGTCGCCCTTAAACGCCAGCAGTGCCTGACGCGCATTCTCCGGCGTGAAATCCGGCTGCCAGTCGCTAAAGCGGCCTGCGTTCAGGTCAGCCAGCTTATCGCTGATGCTCATCAACGAGGATATTTGTGCTGGCGTCAGTTTTTTACACACGCCAATCAACTGGCTGGAATAGTCCAGAAGCTCCGGCTGCGTATAACGCGTCGTTGCCAAAGGACTGGTGTAGTCGAGCGTTTTTGCGGGTGAAATAGTAATAAGCATGCGCCATGTCCTGTCGGTCTGATTTCTGATGGGTCTACTATAGCAAGAACGCAGTAAGAAAACGGCGATAGCTATAATACGCCTCGTCTTTCACGTCTCATCGCGTTCGGGAAGGGGAAAACATGGCGTCTTACCGGCGTGTAAGCGCCGTTGCAAAGGCGAGTGGGAAAAGGCTGGCTTGCGCGGGAAAGTGCGCGTGTTATTATCAGATTTCGGCGCAAAACAGACGGCCACCAGATTAGATAACAAGTCGATTCATATACGAGCTATTTTCATTCACGAGCACCACGTATAAACAACGAGACATGCCAACATGACGGATAAACTGACTTCCCTACGCCAACTGACCACGGTTGTAGCTGATACCGGCGATATTGCGGCAATGAAACTGTACCAACCGCAAGATGCGACCACCAACCCTTCACTGATTCTGAATGCGGCGCAAATTCCTGAATACCGCAAACTGATCGACGAAGCAATTGCCTGGGCGCGTGAGCAGAGCAGCGATCGCAAACAGCAGGTCGTGGATGCCACGGATAAACTGGCGGTCAATATTGGTCTCGAAATTTTAAAATTGATCCCAGGCCGCATCTCTACAGAAGTGGATGCGCGTTTGTCTTATGACACCGAAGCCAGCGTGGCGAAGGCAAAACACCTGATCAAGCTGTACAACGACGCGGGCATCAGCAACGAGCGTATCCTGATTAAACTGGCTTCCACCTGGCAGGGCATCCGCGCGGCAGAGCAGCTGGAAAAAGAAGGCATCAACTGTATACCTGACGCTGCTGTTCTCCTTTGCACAGGCGCGCGCTTGTGCTGAAGCGGGCGTGTTCCTGATTTCTCCGTTCGTTGGTCGTATCCTTGACTGGTACAAAGCCAATGGCGATAAGAAAGAATTCGCGCCGCATGAAGATCCGGGCGTGGTTTCCGTTAGCGAAATCTATGACTACTACAAAGAGCACGGCTATGAAACCGTCGTGATGGGCGCAAGCTTCCGTAACGTCGGTGAGATTCTGGAACTGGCCGGTTGTGATCGCCTTACGATTGCGCCAGCTCTGCTGAAAGAGCTGTCAGAAAGCGAAGGCGAAGTGGTTCGCAAACTGTCTTACGTCGGTGAAGTGAAAGTCCGTCCGGCGAAAATGACCGAAGCGGAGTTCTACTGGCAGCATAACCAGGATCCAATGGCGATTGATAAACTGGCCGACGGGATCCGTAAGTTTGCTATCGACCAGGAAAAACTGGAAAAGATGATTGCAGATTTACTGTAAGCATTCTGCTGATAAAAATAGCCGGGATTCCCGGCTATTTTTTTGTCTGCAGTTTGGTCTCGTGGAGGGAATAGGGCTATTTTGCCGTCGCGTTACGGGTTTTCTTCGCGATATAAAGATTATCATCGGCACGCTTCATGACCTCGCTAAGATCTTCCCCAGCGATATAGTATTCAACCAGCCCAATACTGACCGTCAGCCTGATTTTCCCCGCGGCGGTTTCACAAGGCGTGTCGCTAACGCGCTCTCTTGCTTTGTCCACGATGGTGTACGCATCGTCTAATCCGGTATTCGGTAATACGATCGCGAATTCATCGCCGCCAATTCGGCCAAAAATATCTTCACGGCGAAATGATTTCTTGAAGGTGTCGGCAACAAACTTCAACGCATCATCCCCGACGCCATGCCCAAAGCTATCATTCACCTGCTTAAAGTAGTCGATGTCGATCAGAATGACGCTAACGGGGCGCTTGGTCAGGTTGGCGATACTAAAGGCTTTATTGGCGGCCAGAAAGAACGCGTCTCGCCGCAAATAACCGGTGAGATCGTCATACCGCGCGATGATGGGCAGTTCCACCAAATATTTTTTCGTCAGCACGGACAGCAGGCTGCCTAAAATAGCGAAGAGCAGCACGCTGCCAGTAATAACGAGAAGTGAGGACAGGGAGAACATCGTCTGGATAAATGATGGTGGTGGGTTTTCTGACGTTGTTCTTATCCAGATACCCAGTAATTCATCGGTTGGCGACAGAATAGGGAAAATAATTGTCAGCGTGTTTTTACCTGCATAGTCCCCGATAGAGGGCAGTTTATTTTGGCAGGTGCGAATTACGGCCATATCGTTGAAATTGAGATCGGAAGAGGAAAGCTTGTTTATGCATTCGCTACGCGAATCCCGCGTGTGAAAGGCAAATGTTCTGGTACGTGACAATAAATACGTGCCGGATTGTCGAATCATATCGCTTTCGGTTACCTCACCGCTATTGGTGTAGGAGCCGTAGGTTTTGATCGCGGTATCAAGATTTATCCGTTCTGTTTTCCAGGTCGATTTATTGGCTTCATGCATAATAACGATGGTGAAGATAAAGGAAATCGCCCCGAACAGAAGAAATGCGTATGTCGGATGGGCAAAAAGTTTAAGTATCTTATACTTAAGATCGTTCATGGCGACTTCCTTGATAGGGCTTTTTTACTTATTGTGATACTAAAGAAGTGCTTTAATTTTATCATATTATTTGATTTTACGTGATGTTCTGTCGTGGTAGGTACCATCCTTTTTCTCTTTAATCTATCGGCTTATTTCATCTGCTCTTAATAGGTAAACGATCTTTTTTATTTGCCAACTATTCTTAAGTTTTAATTGCGTAGCGTTATTATTAATTTCAGTAATCCCCTGATTTTTTTGAGACGCTATTTAATAATTATTATCAAATGTCATACCGCGCTCGGCGTGAAATAACGAACATCGTGTGAATTTCCTTATGAGAGCGAATTGTTTGCTAAAAGCCGTCAATATCCTGATAAAATTAGTGTTTTGTTTAAACTGAGGTGCTTATGAACGTATTGCGTATTGGTTTGGTCTCCGTATCCGATCGCGCTTCCGGCGGGGTTTATCAGGATAAAGGCATCCCAGAACTGGAATCCTGGCTCCGCAGTGCCTTGACCACGCCTTTTGAAGTGGAAACCCGGCTGGTGCCGGATGAACAGCCGATGATTGAACAAACGCTGTGTGAACTGGTTGATGAACGCAGCTGTCATCTGGTGCTGACAACTGGGGGAACGGGGCCCGCACGTCGTGATGTCACGCCGGATGCCACGATGGCCGTTGCCGATCGAGAAATGCCGGGGTTTGGCGAACAAATGCGACAGATTAGCCTGCGCTTCGTTCCTACCGCGATCCTTTCACGCCAGGTGGGCGTGCTGCGTAAACAAGCGCTGATTCTTAATCTTCCAGGGCAACCCAAGTCGATTAAGGAAACGCTGGAAGGCTTAAAAGATGCAGATGGCAAGGTGGTTGTGGCCGGTATTTTTGCCAGCGTACCGTATTGTATCCAGCTGCTGGAAGGCCCTTATATTGAAACCAATACGGATGTGGTAGCAGCTTTTCGCCCTAAAAATGCCGTGCGCGAAATAAAAAACTGAAGTTAGGCGATTTGAAACATAAGATTCAGCTTTGCTGGTGTATAAAAATTTTGCCGCTATAGTAATTTATACTTTACACACTGCGGTGATGTTTTTCTCACTCTGGCAATGCACGGTAACTTATGACTCAGGATCAACACGCCCATCCTCGCCGGTTGAACCGGCAGGACTATAAAACGTTGTCTCTGGCTGCGCTGGGTGGCGCGTTAGAGTTTTACGATTTTATTATTTTCGTCTTCTTTGCTGCCGTGATTGGCGATCTCTTTTTCCCACCAGATATTCCTGAATGGCTGCGGCAGGTACAGACGTTCGGTATTTTCGCCGCAGGCTATCTGGCCCGCCCGCTTGGGGGCATCATCATGGCCCACTTTGGCGACAAGAGTGGACGTAAGAAAATGTTCAGCCTGAGCATATTGCTGATGGCGTTACCGACGCTGGCAATGGGCTTGCTGCCAACCTATGAAGCCATTGGTATTGCGGCGCCACTTTTACTGCTGTTAATGCGCGTGCTGCAAGGTGCCGCAATCGGTGGGGAAGTCCCCGGTGCGTGGGTCTTCGTTGCGGAACATGTGCCGCGCGCCCGCATTGGGTTTGCCTGCGGTACGCTGACTGCCGGCTTGACGATGGGGATTCTGTTGGGCTCGCTGATCGCGACGTTGCTGAACACGGTGCTCACGCCAGAGCAGATGTCGGGCGGTGGCTGGCGTCTGCCGTTCTTCATCGGCGGGGTATTCGGCCTTGTCGCTATGTATCTGCGCCGTTGGTTGCAGGAAACCCCCATTTTTATGGAAATGCGTGAGCAGAAAAAGCTGGCGGAAGAACTGCCGCTGAAATCTGTCGTCTTAAATCATAAACGTGCGGTTGTGGTTTCAATGCTGCTGACCTGGCTGCTGTCTGCGTGCATTGTCGTCGTGATTCTGATGGCTCCTACCTACTTGCAAAAAGTCCACGGCATTCCTGCTGCGCTGGCATTGCAGGCGAACTGCCTGGCAACGATTGCGCTGATGGTGGGCTGCGTCGGCGCGGGGCTGCTGGTTGACCGTTTCGGTGCCAGCAAGCTGTTTATGGTGGGTAGCCTGTCGTTGGCCGCCTGTAGCTGGTTCTTTTATAGCTCGGCAGCAAGCAGCACGACGTTGCTCTTTGTCAGCTATGCGATTGTGGGGCTCAGCGTTGGTGTGGTGGGCGGCGTACCGTATGTCATGGTGCGGGCGTTCCCGGCGGCGGTGCGGTTCTCCGGGATTTCTTTTTCCTACAACGTTTCCTACGCCATTTTCGGTGGCCTGACGCCCGTCTTCGTGACGCTGATTATGAAGGCGACGCCGATGGCGCCTGCTTTCTATGTCCTGACGCTGGCTGCCGTGGGATTGCTGTTGGGGATTTACTTGCAGCGCGATCTGGATGCGGACTCACGTGCTTCGGCCGATAGCGACGCGCGCGATCGTTCGCCCGTCGAAGTTTAAGCACACTGTTATCAAAAAATAGTACGTCATCAAAAACAAACGAGCCCTGTCAATCTGACAGGGCTCGTTAGCATGTAACGCAGAACTTGTATTACGTCAGAACTTAGTGAGACGCGCCACGAGCACCAATTGGCAGTACGGTGCGGCCAAACTTCTCGTTCAGCACTTCAGCCATTGCCAGATAAATCGCGCTAGCGCCACAGATGATGCCTTCGTAACCCGCGAAGGTCAGCAGAGCGTGGTTGCCGGTAAAGTTGCCTACGGCCAGCAGAGCAAACAGCACGGTCAGGCTACCGAATACAAATTGCAGGGCGCGGTTGGTGCCGAATGTACCGAAGAACATAAACAGCGTGAAGACGCCCCACAGGCCAAGGAATACGCCAAGGAATTGCGCATCGCTGGCTTCCGCCAGACCCATTTTTGGCAGTACGAGAATGGCAACCAGCGTCAGCCAGAATGCGCCATAAGACGTAAATGCGGTCACGCCAAACGTATTCCCTTTTTTATATTCCAGCAGGCCAGCCAGAATCTGGGCGATGCCGCCGTAGAAAATACCCATGCTGAGAATGATGGAAGAAAGTGGGAAAAAGCCTGCGTTGTGCAGGTTCAACAGAATAGTGGTCATCCCGAAGCCCATCAGTCCTAATGGACCAGGATTTGCCAACGTGTTCGTGCTCATAAATCCTCTGCAATAACAGATTATTAATAGTCCCTTCGCGTCGGGCGCGGCATTAAGGTTAGCGAGTGCGCCAATCACGTTGGGATAGGTGTCGTTTAGGTGTTATTGCCCGCCATTATGTAGGGAAATGTCCCCATTTCTGCGGCGGGCGCGGCATCATATCGGGCGTTTGGAACGGACACAACATGGGGAAGGCAGAATAGTTTGATCGTACGAGGGATAAAGGTCATTTTTTTTCATCTTCCCCCCTTGATGATAGAAATGTTGGCCCCATCTTATTTCCAACCGAAACAGTTTGACCTGCCGCAAAGGCGTGTGTCGGGCCGTTACATCGGTGGTTAGCATGAAAATGAAACGTGTGCTGCTGATGAAAAACGAGGGTGTGTCGTTAGAAAACGAGAAATCTTGTTGAAAAATGACATTTCGCCCGCACAGTAGGTTTAACCACCACACCGAATATGACTTTTTAGTGGAGATGTTTAGATGGGTAAGATTATTGGTATCGACCTGGGTACAACCAACTCTTGTGTCGCGATTATTGACGGTACTCAGGTAAAAGTACTGGAAAATAGCGAAGGCGATCGCACCACGCCTTCAATCATTGCTTATACGCAAGATGGTGAAACTCTGGTTGGCCAACCGGCTAAACGTCAGGCAGTGACCAACCCGAAAAATACACTGTTTGCTATCAAGCGCCTGATTGGCCGTCGTTTCAAAGACGAAGAAGTTCAGCGTGATGCCAACATCATGCCGTACAAAATCATCGCGGCAGATAATGGCGATGCATGGCTGGAAGTGAAAGATCAGAAAATGGCTCCGCCGCAGATTTCAGCTGAAGTGCTGAAAAAAATGAAGAAAACGGCGGAAGACTATCTGGGTGAGACCATCACCGAAGCGGTTATCACCGTACCCGCTTACTTTAACGATGCGCAGCGTCAGGCAACTAAAGATGCCGGCCGTATCGCGGGTCTGGAAGTCAAACGTATCATCAACGAACCGACAGCGGCAGCGCTGGCGTACGGTCTGGATAAAGAAGTTGGCAACCGCACTATCGCGGTTTACGACCTGGGCGGCGGTACGTTCGATATTTCCATCATCGAAATCGACGAAGTTGATGGCGAAAAAACCTTTGAAGTTCTGGCGACCAACGGTGATACGCACCTGGGTGGTGAAGACTTCGATAGCCGCATGATCAACTATCTGGTTGACGAATTTAAGAAAGAGCAAGGTTTCGACCTGCGCAACGATCCACTGGCTATGCAGCGTCTGAAAGAAGCAGCAGAAAAAGCCAAGATCGAGCTGTCTTCTGCACAGCAGACCGACGTTAACCTGCCGTACATCACGGCGGACGCTACCGGTCCTAAGCACCTGAATATTAAAGTAACGCGTGCGAAACTGGAATCACTGGTAGAAGAGCTGGTGAACCGTTCTCTGGAGCCGCTGAAAGTGGCGTTGCAGGATGCTGGCCTGTCCGTTTCTGAAATTCAGGACGTGATTCTGGTTGGTGGTCAGACGCGTATGCCTCTGGTACAGAAGAAAGTTGCTGATTTCTTCGGTAAAGAGCCACGTAAAGACGTGAACCCGGACGAAGCTGTTGCTATCGGTGCTGCGGTTCAGGGCGGTGTCTTGTCAGGTGACGTGAAAGACGTTCTGCTGCTGGACGTAACCCCGCTGTCTCTGGGTATCGAAACGATGGGCGGCGTGATGACTCCGCTGATCGCTAAAAACACGACGATCCCGACTAAACACAGTCAGGTGTTCTCGACGGCGGAAGACAACCAGTCTGCGGTAACGATCCATGTTCTGCAGGGTGAGCGTAAGCGTGCGCACGATAACAAATCTCTGGGTCAGTTTAACCTGGATGGTATTCAGGCTGCACCGCGCGGTATGCCACAGATCGAAGTGACTTTTGACATCGATGCTGACGGTATCCTGCACGTTTCCGCGAAAGACAAAAACAGCGGCCGCGAGCAGAAAATCACCATCAAGGCATCTTCTGGTCTGAACGAAGAAGAAATCCAGAAAATGGTACGTGACGCAGAAGCAAATGCGGAATCTGACCGTAAGTTTGAAGAGCTGGTTCAGGCTCGTAACCAGGGCGATCACCTTCTGCACAGCACGCGTAAGCAGCTGGAAGAAGTGGGCGACAAACTGGCCGCTGATGACAAAACTGCGATTGACGATGCACTAAAAGCGCTGGAAAGCGCGCTGAAAGGCGAAGACAAAGCAGACATCGAAGCGAAAATTCAGGCGCTGGTTCAGGTTTCCGGCAAGCTGCTGGAAGCGTCTCAGCCACAGCCAGGCGCTGAAGGTGCCGCTGATGATGCTTCTGCTCGTCGCGACGACGATGTCGTTGATGCTGAGTTTGAAGAAGTCAAAGATAAAAAGTAATCGCCCTTGAGCGGGCGCAGTAGCAGCCACAAGGCTACTGCTGGCAATCAGCACGGGCGTCGAGGAAACTCTGCGCCCGTGCACGCATGTTGAGGGGCAGGAAAAGAAATGGCGAAGCAAGATTATTACGAAAGCCTGGGCGTTGCTAAAAACGCGGATGAGCGCGAAATAAAGAAAGCATACAAGCGTCTGGCGATGAAGTACCACCCGGACCGTAATCCTGGTGATAACGAGGCAGAAGCCAAGTTCAAAGAGATCAAAGAAGCCTACGAAATCCTTATTGATTCGCAAAAACGCGCAGCCTACGATCAGTACGGTCACGCGGCGTTTGAGCAAGGTGGTATGGGCGGAGGCGGCGGTGGCTTTGGCGGCGGCGGTGCCGATTTTGGTGATATTTTTGGCGACGTGTTCGGAGATATCTTTGGCGGCGGTCGCCGTCAGCGCGCGAGCCGTGGATCCGATTTACGCTACAACATGGAGTTGACGCTGGAAGAAGCGGTACGTGGCGTCACCAAAGAGATCCGTATTCCCGCACTCGAAGAGTGTGATGTGTGCCACGGCAACGGCGCGAAGCCGGGTAGCTCCCCGATCACCTGTCCGACCTGTCATGGTAATGGTCAGGTTCAGATGCGTCAGGGCTTCTTTACCGTGCAGCAAGCGTGTCCGCACTGTCATGGTCGCGGTAAGATCATTAAAGATCCGTGCGTCAAATGTCACGGTCATGGTCGCGTAGAAAAGAGCAAAACGCTGTCGGTGAAAATTCCGGCGGGCGTGGACACGGGCGACCGTATCCGTTTGTCTGGTGAAGGCGAAGCGGGCGAGCACGGCGCACCGTCAGGTGATTTGTACGTTCAGGTGCAGGTTAAAGCGCACCCGATCTTCCAGCGTGAAGAAAACAATCTGTACTGCGAAGTGCCGATTAATTTTGCGATGGCAGCATTAGGCGGCGAGATTGAAGTTCCGACGCTGGATGGCCGCGTGAAGCTGAAAGTGCCTGCCGAAACGCAAACCGGAAAACTGTTCCGTATGCGTGGCAAAGGCGTGAAATCGGTACGTGGCGGTGCGCAGGGCGATCTGCTGTGCCGTGTGGTTGTAGAAACGCCGGTTAACCTGAACGAGCGTCAAAGACAACTGTTGCAAGAGCTTGATGAGAGCTTTGGTGGCCCGTCTGGCGAGAGAAATAGCCCGCGCTCGAAAAACTTTTTCGATGGCGTGAAGAAATTTTTCGATGATTTAACCCGTTAATGGTTTGTCGTTAACGCGTGATAAGAAACCGGTGGGGTAAACCTGCCGGTTTTTTTATGACGGAGATCCCTGTCCGCCACCTTGCGACCGTTGCTGCGCAATGTTGAAAAACGCCCCGATATTTTTTATTCCTTCCTCTAGAGCCTCAATTTAATAGATCGTTTTTTACGATGATTAAGCCAGTTTTAATCTGCTTTTAACGAGTGGTTAGGTCACGTAATCTTGCCAGCAAGAAAGCGAACGTGCGGTATTAGCGTTTGTGCCTGATGGGAGATTAAGTCAATGATAACAATGATTCGTCGCTTTATTCGATTGGATGCCGCCGCTGGTGTGATGCTAATGATGGCAACGGTTTTGGCGATCGCGTTTGCCAACTGGTCTGTGACTGCCGCTGGCTATCAACAATTCCTGATGATGCCGGTGGAAATGCGGTTTGGCGCACTGGAAATCAATAAGAACCTGCTGCTGTGGATTAACGATGGGCTGATGGCAATTTTCTTCCTGCTGATTGGCCTGGAAGTGAAACGCGAGCTCGTTGAAGGCACGTTAGCCAGCCGTCAGCAGGCGATGCTGCCACTGGCGGCTGCGGTGGGCGGAATGATTTTTCCTGCCTTGCTCTTTCTGCTTTTCAACGCCAATGATGAGACGACACGCGCTGGCTGGGCGATTCCTGCAGCGACAGATATCGCGTTCGCTGTTGGTGTGCTGACGTTATTGGGCAAGCGTGTTCCCGCTGGGCTGAAAGTCTTCCTGCTAGCGCTGGCGATCATTGACGATCTGGGGGCGATCCTGATTATCGCTCTGTTTTATACGCAGCAGATCTTCTGGCCTGCACTGGGTGGTGCGGTGCTGGCGATTGCGGCGCTGGCCTATATGAACCGGCAGCAGGTTGGTAAAACCTCCGCCTATTTGCTGGTGGGGATCGTCCTGTGGGTCTGTATTCTGAAATGTGGTGTTCACGCGACGCTGGCTGGAGTGATCGTCGGATTCTTTATTCCTTTGCGCACGTCCAACGGGGAATCTTCTCCGGCAACCACGCTGGAACATGGCTTACAAACGTGGGTCGCGTTTCTGATTATTCCGCTGTTTGCCTTCGCGAACGCAGGCATTGTGTTGCAGGGGATTGTGCTGGAAAAACTGTTTTCCCCTTTGAGCCTTGGCATTGCCGCCGGGTTGCTGATTGGTAAACCGCTGGGCATTACTTTGTTCAGTTGGCTAACCATCCGGCTGGGCTATGCGCGTCTGCCCGTTGGTGTTCATTTTAGCCAGATTATGGCGGTGTCAGTGCTGTGTGGCATCGGCTTTACCATGTCGATATTCATTACGCTGCTGGCCTTCTCCGGCGGCGATGCGGAATTGATTACCTATGCCAAGCTGGGAATTCTGCTGGCATCGGGGCTGGCTGCGCTGCTTGGCTATCTGGCGCTACGCGGGGTGTTGCCTACGCTGGACAAGGCGATGCAACCGTGTAAGGGTTGATGCTATGCCGGAGGCGCGAAGAGGGGGCGGGTGTGTCTCATTTGAATTTTAATCATCTCTATTATTTCTGGCAGGTTTATAAGTCGGGATCCGTGGCTGGTGCGGCAGAAATGCTGTTCTTAACGCCGCAGACTATTACCGGGCAAATCAAATGCCTGGAAGAGCGTTTACAGGGCAAGCTCTTCAAACGTAAGGGGCGCGGGCTGGAACCGACGGAGCTGGGACAGCTTGTTTTTCGCTATGCGGATAGCATGTTCCAGCTTAGCCAGGAAATGTTGGATATTGTGAACTACCGCAAAGAATCGAATCTGTTATTCGATGTCGGCGTGGCCGATGCGCTGTCCAAACGGCTGGTGAGCAGGGTGCTGGAAACGGTCGTAACGGAACAGGAACATATCCATTTACGCTGTTTTGAGTCGACGCACGAAATGCTGCTGGAGCAGTTGAGTCAGCATAAGCTGGATATGATTCTGTCAGATTGTCCGGTGGATTCGACGCAGCAGGAAGGGCTGTTTTCAATCAAGCTGGGCGAATGTGGTGTGAGTTTTTATTGTAAACGTCCGCAGCCTGAACTGCCTTTTCCCGCCTGCCTTGAACAACGTAAGCTGCTGATTCCTGGGCGGCGAACTATGCTGGGACGTAAGCTGCTGAACTGGTTTACTGCGCAGAACATTCAGACGACTATTTTGGGCGAGTTTGATGATGCGGCGCTGATGACCGCGTTCGGCATTAATAACGACGCGATTTTCGTTGCCCCGTCGCTGTATGCCAATGAAATCTACCAGCAGGGCGATATCGTCGAGATCGGCAGGATCGAGAACATTCAGGATGAGTATTACGCGATTTTTGCGGCCAGAATGATCCAACATCCGGCTGTACAGCGCGTCTGTAACGCGGATTTTTCAGCGCTCTTCCGTGATACTACAGACACAAAAAAACCGGCCTAGGCCGGTTTTTTCTTAGCAACAACACGCAGATGCGTGATTATTGCATGGCGTTGATGCGCGCAACCAGATTGGATTTATGACGTGCAGCTTTGTTCTTGTGGATCAGGCCTTTACCAGCCTGGCGATCCACGATCGGTTGCATGTCATTAAATGCTTTCTGTGCCGCTTCTTTATCGCCAGTAGCGATCGCCGCGTATACTTTCTTGATGAAAGTACGCATCATTGAGCGACGGCTTGCGTTATGCTTACGGCGCTTCTCAGATTGTACGGCGCGTTTCTTAGCTGATTTGATATTAGCCAAGGTCCAACTCCCAAATATATTCAATCGAGGACAATTCAAAGGCCGTGGAATATGCTCGTTTAGCCTTCGTTTGTCAATGGATTTGTGCAAATAAGCGTCGTTTGTACGTCGACACTTGTTACGTTGTGATGGCGCAGGATTTTAGCAGCTTCACGCGGTGGAATACAGCTTTTCGCATCATAAATTCATCCTGAATTTGATAAAGCCCTGTCTGTCATCGGTAAAGTCGGATTGCATGCGCTGTCCGTCGTCTGGATATTCTGCGCATAGGCGTCATCCATCGATGATTCCGCTAAAAAACGTGCAAATACTGGCACGATTTACAAGGTGGCTGCAAAAGGCGCGAATCGCGGGTTAACCTTACTCGCTGTACAAGGTATAATCCGCCGATTTCCATAATATTAACCCTTTGTTCTGGGCCAGCCATGCAGCTAATTCGCGGTATACACAATCTTCGGGCACACCATTACGGCTGTGTGCTCACTATTGGTAATTTTGACGGCGTGCACCTCGGACACCAAATGCTGCTTGAACGACTGAAGCAGGAAGGTCGCGCTCGTGGGCTGCCGGTGATGGTCATGATTTTTGAACCACAGCCGCTGGAGCTCTTTGCTGCGGAAAAAGCGCCTGCCCGTCTGACGCGTCTGCGTGACAAAGTGAAATATCTGGCGCAGGCCGGCGTGGACTATCTGCTGTGCGTCAGATTCGACGCACGTTTTGCCGCCAACGATGCGGAGACGTTCGTTTCTTCCCTGCTGGTGAAAAAATTGGGCGTGAAGTTTCTGGTGGTGGGAGATGACTTCCGCTTCGGGGCTGGTCGTCAGGGAGATTTCCTGTTATTACAGAAGGCTGGAAGTGAGTCGGGATTTGATGTCATCAGCACCGATTCGTTCTGTAATAGCGGCAAACGGGTTAGCAGCACTGCCGTACGTGAAGCGCTCAGTCGTGATGAACTTGAGCTGGCAGAAAGCCTGTTGGGCCATCCTTACAGCATTTCCGGGCGTGTGGAACATGGTAAAGAATTGGGGCGAACCATTGGGTTCCCTACTGCCAACCTGCCGCTGAAACGTCAGGTTTCCCCTGTTAGCGGCGTGTATGCCGTCAGCGTTTATGGGCTGGGGCAAGAACCGCTACCGGGCGTTGCCAACATTGGCACGCGTCCGACCGTAAACGGTGACAAACGCCAGCAGCTTGAAGTGCATTTGCTGGACGTGACGATGAACCTCTATGGTCGTCATATTGAAGTCGTACTGCGTAAAAAGATCCGTAATGAACAGCGTTTTGCTTCGCTCGATGCGTTAAAACAGCAAATCGCCGATGATGTGGTGACAGCCCGGACGTTCTTCGGGTTAAAGACACCGGTTTAATTTTTCTAGCCGAAACGAAATCGAGAATCTAATGAGTGACTATAAGACTACCCTGAACTTGCCGGAAACAGGGTTCCCGATGCGTGGCGATCTGGCCAAGCGCGAACCTGACATGCTGAAACGTTGGTATGAGCAGGATCTGTACGGGATTATTCGCAATGCGAAGAAGGGAAAGAAGACCTTCATTCTGCACGATGGCCCTCCGTACGCGAACGGCAGCATTCACATTGGTCACTCAGTTAACAAGATTCTGAAAGATATTATTGTTAAATCAAAAGGTCTGTCTGGCTACGACTCCCCTTATGTGCCGGGCTGGGACTGCCACGGTCTGCCGATTGAACTGAAAGTAGAACAGCTGATCGGTAAGCCGGGCGAGAAAGTCAGCGCCGCAGAATTTCGCGCTGAGTGCCGTAAATATGCGGCAGAGCAGGTTGCGGGTCAGAAAGCCGACTTTATTCGTCTTGGCGTGCTAGGTGATTGGGATCGTCCTTACCTGACGATGGATTTCAAAACCGAAGCGAACATCATTCGCGCGCTGGGCCGCATCATTGAAAACGGCCACCTGCACAAGGGGGCCAAGCCGGTTCACTGGTGTGCCGACTGTGGTTCCGCGCTGGCGGAAGCGGAAGTCGAATATTACGACAAAACCTCTCCATCCATTGATGTCGCGTTTAACGCCAGCGATGTGGCTGCGGTATTAGCCAAATTTGGCGTGAGTAGCGTAGACGGCCCGGTTTCGCTGGTGATCTGGACAACCACACCGTGGACGCTGCCGGCAAACCGTGCGATCTCGCTGAATGCGGAATTCGATTATCAGCTGGTGCAGATTGACGGTCAGGCGCTGATTCTGGCGACCGATCTGGTTGAAAGCGTGATGAAGCGCGCAGGCGTGACCCAGTGGCAAGTGCTGGGCGACTGCAAAGGCGCAGAACTTGAGCTGCTGCGTTTCAAACATCCGTTCCTGGGCTTTGACGTACCAGCTATTCTGGGCGAGCACGTCACGCTGGATGCAGGTACCGGTGCGGTGCATACCGCCGGTGGTCACGGTCCTGACGACTATGTGATCAGCCAGAAATACAATCTGGAAATCGCCAACCCGGTTGGACCGAACGGCTGCTACCTGAGCGGCACCTATCCTGAACTGGATGGCAAATTCGTTTTCAAAGCCAACGACCTGATCGTTGAAATCCTGCGTGAAAAAGGCATGTTGCTGCACGTAGAGAAATTGCAGCACAGCTACCCGTGCTGCTGGCGTCACAAGTCGCCGATCATTTTCCGTGCCACGCCACAATGGTTTGTCAGCATGGATCAGAAAGGCCTGCGTAAGCAGTCGCTGTCTGAAATCAAAGGCGTGCAGTGGATCCCGGATTGGGGTCAGGCGCGTATCGAAGCGATGGTCGCCAACCGTCCTGACTGGTGTATCTCCCGTCAGCGTACCTGGGGCGTGCCGATGTCGCTGTTCGTCCACAAAGAGACGGAAGAACTGCATCCGCGTACCGCTGAGCTGATCGAAGCGGTAGCGAAACGTGTTGAAGCCGATGGCATTCAGGCATGGTGGGATCTCGATCCGGCCGATGTGCTGGGTGCGGATGCTGACAGCTACGTCAAAGTGCCGGACACGCTGGACGTATGGTTCGATTCTGGATCAACGCACGCGTCTGTTGTGGATGTACGCCCTGAATTCGGCGGTCACGCAGCGGATATGTATCTGGAAGGTTCCGACCAGCATCGTGGCTGGTTCATGTCTTCCCTGATGATCTCTACGGCGATCAAAGGCAAAGCGCCTTATCGTCAGGTACTGACCCACGGTTTCACCGTTGATGGTCAGGGCCGCAAGATGTCCAAATCGATCGGGAATACCGTCAGCCCGCAGGACGTAATGAACAAACTCGGTGCCGACATTCTGCGCCTGTGGATCGGTTCAACGGATTACTCCGGTGAAATCGCCGTATCCGATGAGATCCTGAAGCGTTCCGCCGATGCCTATCGCCGTATCCGTAACACCGCGCGTTTCCTGTTGGCGAACCTGAATGGGTTCGATCCACAGCAACATATGGTGAAACCAGAAGATATGGTTGTGCTGGATCGCTGGGCGGTCGGCTGTGCGAAAGCGGCGCAGGAAGAGATCCTCGAAGCGTATGAAAGCTATGATTTTCACCGCGTCGTACAACGCCTGATGCAGTTCTGCTCGATCGAAATGGGTTCGTTCTATCTGGATATCATTAAAGATCGTCAGTACACGGCAAAAGGCGACAGCGTGGCACGCCGTAGCTGCCAGACCGCGCTGTACCATATCTCAGAAGCGCTGGTACGCTGGATGGCACCGATTATGTCCTTCACCGCAGATGAGATCTGGAACTACCTGCCGGGCGAACGTGCGCAGTACGTCTTTACCGAAGAGTGGTATGACGGTCTGTTCGCGCTGGATAGCGCAGAAACCATGAACGATGCGTTCTGGACGGATGTCCTGAAAGTGCGTAGCGAAGTGAACAAAGTCATTGAGCAGGCGCGTAACGACAAACGCATTGGTGGATCGCTGGAAGCCTCCGTCACGCTGTACGCCGACGCCAATCTGGCAGGTAAGCTGAATCAGCTACGTCAGGAACTGCACTTTGCGCTGTTGACGTCAAAAGCGCTGGTGGAACGTTATGAAAATGCGCCGGATAACGCGCAGGCAACGGAACTCACCGGACTGAAAATTGCCTTAAGTGAGGCAGAAGGGCACAAGTGTCCACGCTGCTGGCATTACGAGACGGATATCGGTAGCAATGCCGAGCATCCTGAAGTGTGTGGTCGCTGTGCGACTAACGTGGGCGGTAATGGCGAAGAGCGTAAATTTGTCTGATGAATAAGATCTGTTCGAGTGGACTGCGCTGGCTCTGGCTGGCGATACTGGTTTTAATTGTCGATCTTGGCAGCAAGCAGTGGATCCTTGCCCACTTTGCGCTGGGAGATACGGTGCCAGTGATGCCTTCTCTGAATCTGCATTACGCCCGTAACTACGGCGCAGCATTCAGCTTCCTGGCGGATAAAGGCGGCTGGCAACGCTGGTTCTTTGCTGGCATCGCGATTGCTATCGTGGTTGCCCTGCTGGTGATGATGTACCGTGGCAGCGTCAAACAGCGGCTCAATAACATTGCGTATTCGCTGATTATCGGCGGCGCACTGGGCAATCTGTTCGACCGGACATGGCACGGATTTGTTGTCGATTTCATCGACTTCTATGTCGGTGATTGGCATTTCGCCACGTTTAACCTTGCCGATACTGCTATCTGTATTGGTGCGGCACTCATCGTACTGGAAGGATTTTTCAGTACGCATGATGATACTGATACCGTTAAGCAAAAGGGTCACTGATGTCCGAGAGTGTTCAGCATAACAGCGCGCTGCTGGTGCATTTTATTCTGACGCTAGAGGATGGCTCAGCGGCTGAATCTACGCGTGAGCGCGGCAAACCAGCGCTGTTTCGCCTTGGCGACGGCAGCCTGTCTGAAACGCGTTGGAACAACATCTGTTGGGATTGAAGCGTGGCGATAAACGCAAGTTTACGCTGCCGCCGGAGTCGGCCTTTGGGCCGACCAATCCGAACCTGATCCAGTTCTTCCTGCGTCGTGATTTTGCCCAGACCGGCGTGCCGGATGTTGGTACCATCATGCTGTTCAGCGGCGTTGCCGGAAATGATATGCCGGGGATTATCCGCGATGTGACCGAAGAGTCGGTCACCGTGGATTTCAACCACCCGCTATCCGGTCAGGCGATTACCTTCGATCTTGAAGTGCTGGATATCGATCCCGTACAACAGGAGGTGACTCATGCAGATCCTGCTGGCTAATCCGCGCGGCTTTTGTGCCGGTGTCGATCGGGCTATCAGCATTGTGGAACGTGCACTGGAGCTTTTTGGTACGCCGATCTACGTCCGTCATGAAGTGGTACATAACCGCTATGTGGTTAACGGATTACGCGAACGCGGTGCAATTTTTATTGAGCAGATTGAAGACGTGCCGGATGGTGCGATTCTGATTTTCTCGGCACATGGCGTTTCGCAAGCAGTACGTAATGAAGCCAAAAACCGCGATCTGACGGTATTCGATGCCACCTGTCCGCTGGTGACCAAGGTGCATATGGAAGTGGCTAGAGCCAGTAAGAAAGGCGTAGAAGCGATTCTTATCGGGCATGCCGGACACCCTGAAGTTGAAGGAACGATGGGGCAGTACAGCAATGCGGACGGTGGCATGTATCTGGTGGAATCCCCTGAGGATGTCTGGCAGCTACAGGTAAAAGACGAAAGCAATCTATGTTTTATGACGCAAACCACGCTTTCTGTTGATGACACCTATGCGGTGATTGATGCGTTGCGTGAGCGTTTCCCGCAGATCGTCGGCCCGCGTAAAGATGACATCTGCTATGCCACGACCAATCGTCAGGAAGCCGTTCGTCACTTGTCGGATAAGGCGGATGTCGTGTTTGTCGTCGGCTCTAAAAATTCCTCAAACTCCAATCGCCTGGCTGAATTGGCACAGCGCGCGGGGAAAGCGGCTTATCTGATAGATTCAGCGGAAGATATTCAGGAGTCATGGCTAGCGGGTGCTTCGCATGTTGGAGTAACCGCAGGCGCATCGGCACCGGATATTCTGGTACAACAGGTGATTCAGCGCCTGAAAGAGCTAGGCGGCAAGGTGGCGGTTGAAATGCAGGGACGTGAAGAAAACATCGTCTTTGAAGTGCCGAAAGAGCTGCGTGTTGAAGTCAAACAGATAGATTAATGCTGTTTCTGCGGTAGGGCTCCGGCCCTATCGCTTTTATACCCCCATTTTCTTACGCGCTGTTATTCACTCATGAAAATGTTAATGCATAAAAATGAATTTTTATGCGTTATGTCATATGGTTTAATTTTGACCACTTCTGCTTATCTTCAAATCCCTTGTGGTTTTTCATCGCTCTGATGCGTCGTTTTGCTGTCTGTGGTGAGACAGTTTTGCTGATTTTCTGCGGCTTCAAACAGTATTTTCTAATCTGGCGGTAAATCCGCTGGCGATAGTGCGCAGCGCCCGTTAACCTGATGTTATTTTTATGTCGTTAGGATCAAAAAGAGAGAGACATTATGAAGGATTCATCCATCCGTATTGCGGTTGTAGGTGCGGGCGGCCGTATGGGACGCCAGCTGATTCAGGCTATCGAGCAAATGGACGGCGCGGTATTGGGCGCGGCGCTGGAGCGTTCAGGTTCGTCTCTGATAGGAAGCGATGCCGGTGAACTCGCTGGGCTGGGTAAAAGCGGTATTACCGTGAATGAAAGCCTGGATGCCGTGCAGAATGATTTCGATATTTTGATCGACTTCACCCGTCCGGAAGGCACCTTAGCGCATCTGGCATTTTGTCGTCAGCACCGTAAAGGCATGATTATTGGGACAACTGGCTTTGATGACGCAGGGAAAGCGGCGATTAAGCAGGCGGCGCAGGATATCGGGATTGTGTTTGCGGCGAACTTCAGCGTTGGCGTCAATGTCATGCTAAAGCTGCTGGAAAAAGCGGCCAAGGTCATGGGCGACTATACTGATATCGAAATCATTGAAGCACACCACCGCCACAAAGTGGATGCGCCATCGGGCACCGCGCTGGCGATGGGCGAAGCGATCGCCGATGCGCTGGGACGCGATCTGAAGTCCTGTGCCGTGTACGCGCGTGAAGGCCATACGGGTGAACGCGATCCGAAAAGCATTGGTTTTGCGACCGTGCGAGCGGGCGATATTGTCGGTGAACATACGGCGATGTTTGCTGATATTGGCGAGCGCGTTGAGATTACCCACAAGGCATCCAGCCGTATGACGTTTGCCAATGGTGCAGTAAGAGCCGCTATCTGGATTAGTTCGAAAGAAAGTGGCATTTTTGATATGAGAGATGTGCTTTCTCTGGATGATTTGTAGTATTTAATTGTTTATATAAAATCATATCTAGCTGATAAAGGTGGTTATTTTTATGATCACCTTTATTTTTACCTGTTACATATCAAATTTTGTTTATTGTTTCTTTTTATCTGTTTTTCATTCGGTTTTTTAGCACCAATTCTTCCTTGTGACTCCTGAAATGTGCCTTGCTGGCGATTTGTTATCCTTATTTTAGCGATGTTGTCTCGCAACCGTTTACTTATCTAAGTTGATCGGGTTTTTTACGTCAGTGGGCGGCTATTTATTTCGGAAAGCATAAAAATAAGATAAAAAAAGCGGTTTGGGTAGACAATCAGGAAGACCATCATTAAAATGCGCCCAATTTGCCAAAAATTGGCCTTACAGGTAGTTTTTGCATTGATTTAGTGGCTCGAATCTGAATTAATATGCAAATAACGTGATTGTTTATTCCTTGGAGGGTGTTTTGATTAAGTCAGCGCTATTGGTTCTGGAAGACGGAACCCAATTCCACGGTCGGGCCATTGGGGCAGAAGGGTCGGCAGTGGGGGAAGTGGTCTTCAATACGTCGATGACCGGTTATCAAGAAATCCTTACTGATCCTTCCTATTCCCGCCAGATTGTCACTCTCACTTATCCCCATATCGGTAATGTCGGCGCCAATGCCAACGATGAAGAATCCCCCTCTGTACAGGCTCAAGGTCTGGTTATTCGCGATTTACCTCTGATTGCCAGCAACTACCGTAGTGAAGAAAGCCTGTCTGAATACCTCAAACGCAACAACATCGTCGCCATTGCTGATATCGATACCCGTAAACTGACCCGTCTGCTGCGTGAGAAAGGCGCACAGAATGGCTGCATCATCGCGGGCGATGGGCCGGACGCTGCCGTCGCGCTGGAGAAAGCGAAAGCCTTCCCAGGGCTGAAGGGCATGGATCTGGCAAAAGAAGTGACGACGGCAGAAAGCTACAGCTGGTTACAGGGAAGCTGGACGCTGGAAGGCGAATTGCCTGCGGCGAAAAACGAAAGCGAACTGCCTTACCACGTTGTGGCTTATGACTACGGTGTGAAACGCAACATTCTGCGTATGCTGGTGGATCGCGGCTGCCGCCTGACGGTCGTTCCGGCCCAGACACCTGCTGAGGACGTACTGAAGCTGAATCCAGACGGTATTTTCCTCTCTAACGGCCCGGGCGACCCAGAGCCGTGTGACTACGCGATTCGCGCGATCAAAACCTTCCTGGAAACGGATATTCCGGTATTCGGTATCTGCTTAGGTCACCAACTGCTGGCACTGGCGAGCGGTGCGAAGACCATCAAAATGAAGCTGGGTCACCACGGTGGCAACCATCCTGTCAAAGATCTGGATAACAACTGTGTGATGATTACCGCACAGAACCACGGCTTTGCGGTTGATGAAAATAACCTGCCTGCCACGCTGCGCGTCACGCATAAATCCCTGTTTGACCACACCGTTCAGGGGATTCACCGCACGGATAAGCCCGCGTTCAGCTTCCAGGGTCACCCAGAAGCGAGCCCAGGCCCGCACGATGCCGCGCCGCTGTTCGACCACTTTATTGACTTGATTCAGACTTACCGTTCTTCAGCTAAATAATCAGGAGCGAGAAAATGCCAAAACGTACAGATATTAAAAGCATCCTGATTCTGGGCGCAGGCCCGATTGTTATCGGCCAGGCGTGTGAGTTTGACTACTCGGGTGCACAGGCGTGTAAAGCGCTGCGTGAAGAGGGTTACCGCGTTATTCTGGTGAACTCCAACCCAGCAACCATCATGACCGACCCGGAAATGGCCGATGCGACCTACATCGAGCCGATTCACTGGGAAGTGGTGCGTAAAATCATTGAAAAAGAGCGTCCAGATGCGGTGCTGCCAACGATGGGCGGCCAGACTGCGCTGAACTGTGCACTGGAACTGGAACGTCAGGGCGTGTTGGCCGAATTCGGCGTGACCATGATTGGTGCAACGGCGGATGCGATTGATAAAGCAGAAGATCGCCGCCGCTTCGACGTGGCAATGAAAAAGATCGGTCTGGATACCGCGCGTTCCGGTATTGCACACAATATGGAAGAAGCGCTGGCAGTTGCGGCTGACGTCGGCTTCCCGTGCATCATCCGTCCTTCCTTTACGATGGGCGGCACCGGTGGCGGTATCGCTTACAACCGTGAAGAGTTCGAAGAGATCTGTGAGCGCGGTCTGGATCTTTCGCCAACCAAAGAGCTGTTGATCGATGAATCGCTGATCGGTTGGAAAGAGTACGAGATGGAAGTGGTGCGTGATAAGAACGACAACTGCATCATCGTCTGCTCAATCGAAAACTTCGATGCCATGGGGATCCACACCGGAGACTCTATCACCGTCGCTCCTGCACAAACGCTGACCGATAAAGAATACCAAATCATGCGTAACGCCTCGATGGCGGTACTGCGTGAAATCGGCGTAGAAACGGGCGGTTCTAACGTTCAGTTCTCGGTAAACCCGAAAACTGGCCGTCTGATTGTTATCGAAATGAACCCGCGTGTATCACGTTCTTCCGCGCTGGCGTCTAAAGCGACGGGCTTCCCGATTGCAAAAATCGCGGCCAAGTTAGCCGTGGGTTACACGCTCGATGAGCTGATGAACGACATCACTGGTGGTCGTACGCCAGCGTCTTTCGAACCTGCTATCGACTACGTTGTGACTAAGATTCCACGTTTCAACTTCGAAAAATTCGCTGGTGCTAACGACCGTCTGACCACGCAGATGAAATCTGTGGGCGAAGTGATGGCGATTGGCCGTACGCAGCAGGAATCCTTGCAGAAAGCGCTGCGTGGCCTGGAAGTGGGCGCAACCGGCTTCGATCCGAAAGTGGATCTGGACGATCCAGAAGCGCTGACCAAAATCCGCCGCGAGCTGAAAGATGCCGGTGCCGAGCGTATCTGGTACATCGCCGATGCCTTCCGTGCGGGGATGTCTGTCGATGGCGTATTTAACCTGACTAACGTTGACCGCTGGTTCCTGGTGCAGATTGAAGAACTGGTGCGTCTGGAAGAGCAGGTCGCTGAAAAAGGCGCAACCGCGCTGGATGCCGAATTCCTGCGTACGCTGAAGCGTAAAGGCTTTGCTGATGCGCGTCTGGCGAAACTGGCTGGCGTGGCGGAAAGCGAAATTCGCAAGCTGCGTGATAAGTTCGACCTGCATCCGGTCTATAAGCGTGTCGATACCTGTGCGGCTGAATTTGCGACCGATACCGCGTACATGTACTCCACGTACGAAGAAGAGTGTGAAGCCAATCCGACTCAGGATCGTGACAAAATCATGGTACTGGGCGGTGGGCCGAACCGTATTGGTCAAGGGATCGAATTTGACTACTGCTGCGTCCACGCTTCACTGGCGCTGCGTGAAGATGGTTATGAAACCATCATGGTCAACTGCAACCCGGAAACCGTTTCAACAGACTACGATACGTCTGACCGTCTGTACTTCGAGCCGGTAACGTTTGAAGACGTGCTGGAAATCGTCCGCATCGAGAAGCCAAAAGGCGTGATCGTGCAGTACGGTGGTCAGACGCCGTTGAAACTGGCGCGTGCGCTGGAAGCGGCAGGTGTGCCGGTTATCGGCACCAGCCCGGATGCGATTGACCGTGCAGAAGACCGCGAGCGCTTCCAACAGGCGGTGAATCGTCTGGGGCTGAAGCAACCGGCTAACGCCACAGTCGCGACCATTGAGCAGGCGGTAGAAAAAGCGCGTGGTATCGGCTACCCGCTGGTTGTCCGTCCTTCTTATGTGCTGGGCGGCCGCGCGATGGAAATCGTGTACGACGAAATCGACCTGCGTCGCTACTTCCAAAACGCGGTTAGCGTATCCAACGATGCGCCGGTGCTGTTAGACCGCTTCCTTGACGATGCTATCGAAGTCGACGTTGATGCGATTTGTGACGGCGAGCGCGTGCTGATTGGCGGCATTATGGAGCACATCGAGCAGGCGGGCGTTCACTCCGGTGACTCGGCTTGTTCACTGCCGGCTTATACGCTGAGCAAAGAGATTCAGGACGTGATGCGCCAGCAGGTTGAGAAACTGGCGTTTGAACTCTGCGTTCGCGGTCTGATGAACGTGCAGTTCGCGGTGAAGGATAACGAAGTTTATCTGATTGAAGTGAACCCACGTGCGGCACGTACCGTACCGTTTGTCTCGAAAGCGACAGGTGTTCCGTTGGCGAAAGTCGCGGCACGCGTGATGGCAGGTAAAACGCTGGCTGAGCAGGGCGTCACGAAAGAAATTATCCCGCCGTACTACTCCGTAAAAGAAGTGGTGCTGCCGTTCAACAAATTCCCTGGCGTTGACCCGATTCTGGGGCCAGAAATGCGTTCAACCGGTGAAGTCATGGGCGTGGGCCGCACGTTTGCTGAAGCGTTTGCTAAAGCGATGCTGGGCAGTAACTCGCACATGAAGAAAACCGGACGCGCGCTGCTGTCGGTGCGTGAAGGCGACAAAGCTCGCGTGGTGGATCTGGCGGCCAAGCTGCTGAAGTATGGCTTTGAGCTGGATGCGACGCACGGCACGGCGATTGAACTGGGCGAAGCGGGCATTAATCCGTCGTCTGGTGAACAAGGTGCATGAAGGTCGTCCGCACATTCAGGACCGCATCAAGAACGGCGAGTACACCTACATCGTCAACACCACCGCAGGGCGTCAAGCGATTGAAGATTCCAAGCTGATTCGCCGCAGCGCACTGCAATACAAGGTGCACTACGACACGACGCTGAACGGCGGTTTCGCCACAGCCATGTCGTTGACGGCAGATCCGACGGAGAAGGTGACTTCTGTGCAGGAAATGCATGCGATGATTAAAGGCTGATTGACCGACTTCGGTCGGCGGTAAGCGGATAATAAAAGCCAGCGTTGGTAACAGCGCTGGCTTTTTTCATGGGGAACGTTTTGCGTGTTAACCCAGCGCGACTTTGATACCCAGCGCAATCAGAACTGTACCCAGCAGCTTATCCACCAGTTTCTGTGCTTTAGTCAGGCCGCGCCGTACCGGTTCGCTTTGGAAAAGCATGACCAGCAGCGGCCACCAGACGACCGATAACAGCCAGATAATCATGGCGTACCACAGCTTTTCACCGATGCCAGAGTGAATGTTCAGGACCTGTGTGAACATCGCCAGAAAGAATAGGGTCGCTTTCGGATTCAGCAGATTGCAGAGGTAACCTTGAAGGAACGCTTTTTTCAGGCTGATGCTTTGCTGCCCCTGATTTGAGACATCCATCTTGCTTCCGCCGCGCGCGAATAACGCCTGAATACCGATCCAGATCAGATAGGCGGCACCCGCATATTTCAGTACATTAAACAGCCACGGCGTGGTGGTGATGACGACGGCCAGCCCCGCGACGCAGTATGCCATGTGGGTTGCCACGCCGCAGATGACGCCAAACGCGGTCATCAGTGCGGTAACGCGCGGGTAGCGTGTGGCATTCTTGATGACGAGGAAAAAGTCCGGGCCGGGAGAGAGCATCCCCAGCGTGGCGATAGTGGCGACAAACAGCGATGTTTCTAACATGGTCATCCCAGAGAGTGAAATAGTAAGAACGTTGGAAATGATAGCGCCAGAATAATGAATTCGCATCACACTTATTGGTTATTCGGCGGCGATATGTTAACAATTATCCTTTCATTTTTTATGGTTAATTTCAGGGGCGGGTTGAGATAACAACATGGTCAGTGAACGTGAGAACCGTGAACCATTCAGTAGCGAAAAACGGATGGGGGAAGCGCCACAGCAGCGGGAAATAACCCGACTGTGCATCCAGTGTGCGCTGCTGCTGTTACAGCACGGCGCAGAGAGTATGGTGGTAGAACAGCTGTCGTCACGGCTGGGTATGGCGCTCGGCGCTGATAGCGTTGAGAGCTCTATCTCAGCAAATTCGATTGTGCTGACCACCATCGTGCAGGGACATTGCCTGACGTCGACGCGGAAGAATGTGGACCGCGGCATTAACATGCACGTCGTTATTGAGGTTCAGCATGCAGTCATCATGGCCGAACATAAGCTGCTGGATGTGGCAGGGGTGGAAAAACGTCTGGGAAATATCAAGCCGTTGCGCTATCCGCGCTGGCTGATGGTGTCCGTTGTTGCGCTCTCCTGCGGCTGTTTCAGCCGTTTGAACGGCGGAGGGTGGGATGCGTTTATCGTCACGCTGATTGCCAGCGGTTTGGCGATGTATGTCCGGCAGGTCTTTACGGCGCGACACCTGAATCCGTTGATCAACTTCTGTATTACGGCGTTTGTTGCGACGTCGGCATCCGGGCTGTTAATGCGTTTACCCGCTTTTTCTCAAACCTCGACGGTAGCGATGGCGGCGAGCGTGCTGCTGCTGGTTCCCGGCTTTCCGTTGATTAACGCCGTGGCAGATATGTTTAAAGGGCACGTGAATACCGGTTTGGCACGTTGGACGGTCGCGAGTTTACTGACGCTGGCAACCTGTATTGGTGTCGTGATGGCGATGTCGCTGTGGGGGTTACGCGGATGGTCTTAAGTTTACTGTGGGCGCTCTTGCAGGATATGGTGCTGGCGGCGGTTCCTGCGTTGGGGTTTGCGATGGTCTTCAACGTGCCGCTGAAAGTGCTGCCTTATTGTGCGCTGCTGGGCGGTGTCGGGCATGGCGTGCGGTTTATGGCGATACATTTCGGCATGAATATCGAGTGGGCGTCGTTTCTGGCGGCGATCTTGATTGGCATCATCGGTATTCGCTGGTCGCGCTGGCTGCTGGCGCATCCTAAAGTCTTTACCGTAGCGGCCGTGATCCCGATGTTTCCTGGTATTTCTGCCTATACGGCGATGATTTCGGTAGTGGAAATTTCGCACCTTGGCTACAGCGAAGCGCTGATGAACGTCATGATGACCAATTTCCTGAAGGCCAGTTTTATCGTCGGTGCGCTCTCTATCGGCCTGTCTTTACCGGGGATCTGGCTCTACCGCAAACGGCCGGGAGTATAAAACTCTTATATTACGTTTCGGTCTTGTATCTATATCGACGAGCGAAAGGGCTTTCCGTATAGTGTCAGCAATTTTCTGACCTACAGGGTTTTTTCACCATGGTTATTAGTTTGATTGCTGCACTGGCAGTGGATCGCGTGATTGGTATGGAAAACGCGATGCCGTGGCATTTGCCAGCCGATCTGGCATGGTTTAAGCGTAATACGCTTAATAAGCCGATTATTATGGGGCGTAATACTTTCCGTTCTATCGGTCAGCCGCTGCCCGGCCGACTGAATATTGTCGTCAGCAATCATCCCGGTGATGACGATCGTGTGACCTGGGTCTCTTCGCTAGACGCTGCGCTGGCGGCAGCGGGCGACGTCGAGGAAGTGATGGTGATTGGCGGCGGCAGTATCTATCAACAAATGCTGGCGCAGGCTAATCGCCTCTATCTGACGCACATTGATGCCGAAGTGGAAGGCGACACGCATTTCCCTGACTATGAGCCGGATGAGTGGCAGTCTGTTTTCAGCGAATTCCATGATGCTGATGAGCGCAACTCACACAGTTACTGCTTCGAGGTTCTGGAACGCCGCTAAGCGCCTTTCCTGCGATAATATTCTGTCGATGAATAGCTAACCCGCCTTGTTGCGGGTTTTTTCGTTTTCTTACCCGATGTTTTATTTCCCCGACTGACAGCTTTCCCAAATGGCGTGCCTTAGCCAGCGATGCGCAGGATCGCTCTCGCGTCGCTTATGCCACACCTGCTGGAAGGCAAAGTTGGGTATCGCGAAAGGAGGCGGAAAAATGTACAAATCTGGCGTGGTGATGTGGGTCATGCTTCGTCGCGCCGCTGTCAAAATCAGGTCAGTGCCGGCAATGAGATTGATGGCGGCATGCCAGTGGGGCAGCGTCAGTACGACATTGCGTGACAGGCCGCTTGCAGCAAGCGCGCTGTCCACTTCATTGGCTGAATCGGGATGCATGGTGACCAGAACATGTGGTCGTTCCAGCCATGCCTCAAACGATAGCGTACCGTTTTCCGGCAGCGTGGCGCGGTCGGCCAGACAGGCAAACTGTTCTTCAAAGAGAAGCTCGGCGTGTATTTCAGGCGGGCGTTCAGGAAATACGCCGAGGCCTAAGTCGATTTCTCCATCAATCAACTGTGCCAGCATCATTTCACGGCCGGCATGACTGACGGCCAGCGAAATGCCGGGAGCCTGTACACGTAGATGCCGCATGAGCGTTGGCAAAACGGCATTCGTACCGTAATCAGAGAGCGTCAAACGGAAATGTCGCGTGCTATGGCACGGATCGAACTGCGGTGCCTGGATAAGCCCATTCAACTGGTCAAGCGCCTGTTCCAGCGGGTCGAGTAGCGCCTGAGCGCGAGTCGTCAGCGTCAGACCGACTTCACGCCGGACTAACAGCGGATCGTTAAAAATCTGGCGAAGCTGTGATAGTGAATGGCTGACGGCAGGCTGGCTGCGGTGCAGGCGCAGCGCTGCCCGCGTGACGTGTTTCTCCGTCAACAGCGCATGAAGCGTTAGCAGCAGATTCATATCAATACGACGCAAATCATCCATTTTACGAATGCCTTCCGTATGAATTACGAATTTCCATCAGTTTAATGGATGATGGAGTATTGGAACATCCCAATTACGTTGTGAACTTATATTGTGAATCAGGGGGTTCCATGTCGTTATTCTCTTCTTTTTCTCTCTCATTATTGCTGCCGTTGGGTATTGCGGTATTTGCCGGGAGCATTGTGCCTTTTCAGGCCGCCAGTAATGCGATGTTGGGTCGCTCGTTAGGCCATCCACTTTGGGCAACGCTGGTATCCCTGCTGGTCAGCATCTGCGTGCTGTTGCCGATTCTGTTTGCTGCTCGGGTGCCCACGCCAGCGCTGGGTAATGCCTTGCAGGGGCCGTGGTGGATCTGGCTGGGCGGAGTGGCAGGTGTGGCTTATATCACTGCCGCCTTATTGCTGACGCCAAAGCTTGGAGCCTCAGGTTTTATTGTCTGCGTGATTGTCGGTCAGGTTGTGGCATCGCTGATCATCGATCATTTTGGTTTGATGGGGCTGGCAGTGAAGCCTGCGACGCTGGGGCGAATCGCGGGTGTCACGTTAATCGTGATGGGGATGCTGGTGGTGCAATATTCTGCGGCTTCTCAACCGCTGACAAAATCCACCGCTGAACCCATCAGCCAACACAGCGAGAGATGAACTCACCATTTTTTAACGGAAATAGGTCACATTTCCGTCATCTATCATCGCTAGTATGAAAATGAGTAGCGGCTTCCGTCGTTCAATTGAAATGTCGTTAAGCCGCTGTGTTTGATAGATAGGAGTTGATAGATAGGAGACAGTAAGCATGACGAATAGAAACAGCAATCTGAATACTGACCGACTGAGCGATCCACGCCGCCGTGAATTGCCGTCAGGCGGCGTAGAAACCGTTGGCCTGTCTGGGTTTCTTGGCGGCGGTATCTGGTCGATTCCCGCCGAGGAGTTGGCCGTAACGTCATCCAAAAAGGCTCAGTCTGAGACGACTTTTCCCTTTCTATGACTTTGGCACGGTTGGCGATCGAGCAACGGCTTTCGAACCTTTACTCACCTGATAAGGGCGCGCTATTGCCAGAAAGCTCGGTATTTGATGAGAGTGACGGTTGCGTGAAATAGCGCTTATCGTCCCAACGCAGCATAGTCAGTTCTCCCCCCCAACAGCACCCGGTATCCAACGCGTAAATGTTTTCCGGCGTGCCTTTCCCTTCCAGCGAGGCCCAGTGGCCGAACGCAATAGCATATTCCCCGGCGACCTGGCTCGGCAGCTCAAACCACGGTTTTAGCAGAGAAGGGGCCTGACTCGGCGGCTCTTTACAGAGCATATCCAACTGCCCGCCAGAGAAGCAGTAGCGCATACGGGTAAAGACGTTGGTGCTAAAGCGTAGACGGGCCAGACCGCTGAGCTCCGTGCTCCAGTGGTTCGGCATATCGCCATACATAGCATCAAGGAAAAGCGGGTAGCTGTCGCTGCTCAGGATCGATTCGACTTCGCGTGCACACATCAGCGCCGTTGGAAGATCCCACTGCGGTGTGATACCCGCATGCGCCATAACTAGCTTTAGTTCTTCATCAACCTGCAAGATTGGCTGACGACGTAGCCAGTTGATGAGTTCGTCGGCATCGGGCGCGGTAAGGAGCTCGTTGAGCCGATCTTTCGGTTTGTTGCGGCTGATACCAGCATAAACGGCCAGCAGGTGCAGATCGTGATTGCCAAGCACCATGCGAACAGAGGAACCGAGGGAGCGAACAAAGCGTAGGACCTGGAGAGAATCCGGCCCGCGTGCGACTAAATCGCCAGTTAGCCAGAGCGTATCTTGCTCTGGATTAAAGGAAACTTGCGCCAATAGCGCATTAAGTTCCACGAAACAGCCGTGAACATCGCCAACTAAATAGGTAGACATAATTAATGTATCAGTGAAGGAATAGCCAGACGGAAAACGGGGATGGAAACCTGAAACGCTTTACCCTGATGGTCAACCATATGGTAGTGGCCTTCCATCGTGCCGAGAGGCGTTTCGATGACAGCACCGCTGGTATATTGGAATTCGCCGCCGGGCTGGATAATCGGCTGTTCGCCGACTACGCCTTCACCCTGCACTTCAGTCTGGCGACCGTTACCGTTAGTGATCAGCCAATACCGCCCCAAAAGCTGGACTTCATGACGCCCCAGATTGCGAACCGTAATCGTGTAAGCAAACACGAAACGTTCTTCATCAGGCTCCGACTGTGATTCCACGTAGAAGCTCTGAACCTGTACACAAACGCGGGGCGCATTAATCATGATGAACTCCAGTTATTCCTGTTTTGCAGGATGCTCGCTCAACCAGTTTGCCAATCGGCAATATTGTTCAACGGTCACATTCTCTGCGCGGCTGGAGACATCGATTCCCAGCTCGGTGAGAATTTCCGGGGTGAACAGGTTGCCCAGACTATTACGTAGTGTCTTACGGCGCTGGTTAAACGCTTCCGTCGTGATGCGGCTCAGCACGCGAATGTCGCTGACCGGGTAGGGGATCTCGGCATGAGGAACGAGTCGCACTACGGCGGAATCAACTTTAGGCGCGGGCTTGAATGCCTCTGGTGGTACTTCAAGCACTGGGATTATCTGACAATAATACTGTGCCATGACGCTCAGGCGTCCAAAGGCTTTACTGTTCGGCCCTGCCACCAAGCGGTTAACCACTTCTTTCTGCAACATAAAGTGCATGTCGCGGATAGATTGAGTATAGGTGAACAAGTGGAACATCAGCGGTGTGGAAATATTATACGGCAGGTTGCCGAAAACACGCAGCGGTTGCCCAGCCTGTTCAGCGAGCGCGGCGAAATCGATCGTCATGGCATCTTGCTGAATAATCGTCAGCTTGTCTTTCAGCGTCGGATGCGTTTCCAACCGCGCGGCCAGATCCCTATCCAGCTCAATAACGGTAAAACGATCCATCCGCTCGCCAACGGGCGCGGTCAACGCGCCGAGGCCGGGACCGATCTCAACGATCGCTTGACCCGGTTGAGGATGAATCGCCGAAACGATGCTATCGATCACGAAGTGATCGTTTAAAAAGTTTTGCCCAAAACGTTTACGGGCGAAGTGACCTTGGTGTACGCGATTATTCATTACTGTGTTTTATCATTTTAATGGCAAGATTTAATGCCGTGATGAAGCTGCCGGGGTCGGCGCTGCCGGTTGCGGCCAGCTCAAGCGCTGTACCGTGATCGACCGACGTACGAATAAAAGGTAACCCCAGCGTGATATTAACGGCGCGCCCGAAGCCCTGATATTTCAGAACCGGGAGCCCTTGATCGTGATACATCGCCAAAACGGCGTCAGCGTGTTGCAGATACTTTGGCTGGAACAGCGTGTCGGCAGGCAACGGCCCAACCAGCGTGATGCCCTGCAGCCGGAGTTCGTCCAGCGCTGGGTTAATCACATCCAGCTCTTCACGGCCCATATGGCCGCCTTCACCGGCATGAGGATTTAGCCCACACACATAGATTTGCGGTTGAGCAATGCCGAATTTCGTCTGCAAATCGTGATGCAAAATCGTGATGACTTCGTGCAGGCTCTGGCGGGTAATCGCCGCAGAAACCGCTGCAAGCGGAAGGTGCGTGGTCGCTAAGGCGACACGCAGTTCTTCTGTTGCCAGCATCATGACGACACGGTCGCAGCGGCTGCGATCGGCGAAAAATTCAGTGTGTCCGCTGAATGGGACACCAGCATCGTTGATAATGCCTTTATGCACCGGGCCGGTAATCAGCGCGGCGAATTCGCCGTTCAGGCAGCCATCGCAAGCACGCGCCAACGTTTCAACGACATAAGCGCTGTTAGCGACATTCAGTTGGCCTGGAATGATGGTTGCCGGTGCGGCGATCGGCAGAATGGTCAGGCTGCCTGCCTGTTGTGGCTGTGCGGGCTGGCCGGGTTGATAGTCACGCAGCGTCAGCGGCATAGACAGCTGCAATGCGCGACTGAGTAACAGGTCAGGATCCGCACAGATCACAAGCTCTACAGGCCAGGCCTGCTGAGCCAGAGCAATCACCAGATCGGGGCCAATCCCGGCGGGTTCGCCGGGGGTGATCACAACGCGTGGCGTATTGCTCTCAGTCTGCATTAGTTACTGGCACCATTAATCACTTTGACATAGGCCGCTGCACGCTGTTCCTGCATCCAGGTTTGCGCTTCTTCAGCGAATTTACGATTAAAGATCATACGGTACGCCTGCTCTTTTTGCGCCGCGTCGGTTTTATCAACCTGACGGGTATCCAGCAACTGAATCAGGTGCCAGCCAAAAGAGGAGTGAACAGGCTGACTGATTTCGCCTTTCTTCAGTTTCAACAACGCATCACGGAAGGCCGGATCGTACATATCTGGAGAAGCCCAGCCAAGGTCGCCGCCCTGATTTGCTGAACCTGGATCCTGAGAGAGCAGTTTGGCTTGTGAGGCGAAATCGGTGCTGCCGTTTTTGATCTGCTGTGCCACTTCGGCCAGCTTGGCTTGCGCCTGGCTGTCTGTCATAACGACAGATGGTTTGATCAGAATATGGCGAGCATGCGTTTCGGTTACTGATACGCTTTTGTTACCGCCACGAATATCGTTCACTTTCAGAATGTGGAAACCCACACCAGAACGGATCGGGCCAACGACCTGACCTTTCTGCGCCTGTGTTAAGCGTTCAGCAAACAGCGTTGGGATCTCTTGTAACTTGCCCCAGCCCATTTGGCCGCCTTTCAGCGCCTGAGAGTCTGCGGAATAGGTAATGGCCAATTTGCCAAAATCCGCGCCTTCATTGATTTGTTTCAGCAGCGACGTTGCCAGATTTTCCGCCTCATCAACCTGCTGCTGAGTCGGGTTTTCTGGTAATGGGATCAGAATGTGGCTCAGATTCAGCTCATCGTTTTCACCGGTCTGGGTGGCGATTTGCTTAGCCAGCGTATCGACTTCCTGTGGCAGCACGGTAATGCGACGACGGACTTCGTTGTTACGCACTTCCGAAATCAGCATCTCTTTGCGAATCTGGTTACGGTAGGTGTTGTAGTTCAGACCTTCATAAGCCAGCTGGCTTTTTAGCTGGTCCAGAGACATCCGGTTCTGAGCGGCAATATTGGTAATCGCCTGATTCAGCTGCTCATCCGTCACCTGGATACCCATCTTCTGCGCCATTTGCAGGATGATGTTATCCATGATCAGGCGATCGGTAATCTGATGACGCAGCGTGGCGTCATCCGGCAACTGTTGCCCAGCCTGCTGGGCGTTCAGTTTTACCGACTGCAAAAGACTGTTTACATCACTTTCCAACACGACGCTGTTGTCGACCACTGCTGCGACTTTATCAACCACCTGTGGTGCTGCGAACGCGGTAGAGGCACTCAGTGCCAATCCGAGAATAAGCGTTCTCCAGTTCTTCATACCTTTCCCATTATTTCATCCGCAAGGCGGGTTAAAAGTTCCAACGTTTCAGTGAGACAGCCTGTTTGCCACATCTATACACGTCATACTTCAAGTTGCATGTGCGTTGGCTTCGTTCACTCACCCGAATCACTTACTTGAGTAAGCTCATCGGGATTCCTTCCCTTGCCGCCTTCCTGAAACTCGAATTATTTAGTGTATAAGAACTCCGTACTGCATCAGAATGCGCGCTGGTAAGGCAAAATACCTGAACGCAGCATTTTGTCGGAACCCAGACTGTAATTGCTGCTTAAACCACGTAATTCGATATTAAACGACACTTTGTTGTCGTATTCGCTGCTGCGGCTGGCACTATTCCAGTCGGTAATTTTACGTTCATAACCGACGCTCACAGCCCAACAGCAGGTATTGTACTGTAAACCAATCAGCTGGTTTGCCGGCTGATTAGCCTTGGTATCGTAATAATAAGCTCCAACCACCGCCCAACGCTCGACGATCGGCCAGCTCGCGGTGACACCCACCTGCGAGATACCTTGCTGGAATCCAGGGTTTCTGACATTAGGAATCATATCCTGAATATATTCAGGGCTGGCATAACGGTAGTTTAGCTGTACCAGACGTTCCGCATCGCGACGATATTCTAACACGGCGTCGCCCAGCGCGACTTCGTTCAGGCGGTTGTCATATTGCAGACCCCCGCGAATGCCCCACCTATCATCGATTTTCAGGAATGAATCACCGGCCCACACCTGGCTGCCGTTGTTATCACTTTTATCAAGAGACGTATTGCGGTCGCCGGTACGTGGACGATCGAAGTAATAGATTTGACCAATAGAAGCGTTAAAACGTTCAACCAGCGCATCATCATAAATACGCGTAGTGACACCGGTCACAAGCTGATTCGCGGATGCGATACGATCCAGACCGCTATAACTGCGATCGCGGAACAGGCCGGAATAGTCGGTCTGCATCAGCGTGGAGTCATAGGTATGGATACTGCTCTGATCGCGATAAGGCACGAACAGGTATTGCGCGCGAGGTTCCAGCGTCTGGGTATAGGCCTGCGACCAGTCCATTTCGCGTTCAAAGACCATTTTGCCATCGACTTTATATTGCGGCATCACCCGATTCACCGAATCTTTCAGTGCATTTTTCGAATCTTGTATATCTTGAGTGCTACTTGGTGTCGCACGATAGCGAGCCAGATTATCCTGTTGGTAGTGCGTCGCTAACAGCTTGGCTTCGGTATTCAGGCTGGCCCAGCGGTTTGCCAGTGGGAGATTCAGCGTTGGTTCAACGTGCAGACGAGTCGCTTCCGGCCGATTGTCGTTGACGTTGGTAAATTTTACCGCCTGACCATAAAGGTGCATATCAACCGGGCCGATATCATTCTGGTAATAATTGATATCAAGCTGCGGCTCAGCACGGTAGACATCACGGCTGGTTGCGTTGGAAAAGACCTGGAACCGTCTGGTGGACACCGTGGTATCCCAGTTTTGGTTCGCATAGCCTGCGCTGAGTTTTTGGGTGACGTAGCCATCGGTGGTCGAACCGTAGCGCGAATCCAGATCGGTGAAGTAGCGGTCGTCGCTGACTTTTGTGTAGTCCGCGTTAAACCGCCATACCTGATCCATCACGCCACTGTGACCCCAGTGGAACAGCCAGCGCGTATCGTTATCGTCCTGCGGGGAGACTTTTGCGTATTCATTGTCGCTGGGCAGCCAGTCAAACTGAATGACACCAAGGCCCGGCGTGGTCAGGTAGCGGAATTCGTTCTGCCACTGCATACCACGTTTAGTTTGCAGATGCGGGGTGATCGTGGCATCAAAATTAGGGGCAATGTTCCAGTAATAGGGCGTCAGCAGTTCGAAGCCATTGCTGCTACCATATTTCGCATTGGGGATCAGGAAGCCAGAGCGTCGTTTATCGCCGATAGGAAGCTGTAAATACGGGCTATAGAACACAGGTACGCCAGCAATCTTGAAACGCGCGTTCCAGATTTCAGCAACCTGCTCTTCTCTGTCTTGAATCACTTCCGAACCGACGACACTCCAGCTATTATCTCCCGGCAGACAGGAAGTGAAGGAGCCGTTTTCCAGAATGGTGTAGCGATTGCTGTCACGCATTTTCATTTTGTCGGCGGAACCACGCCCTTGACGGCCCACCATCTGATAGTCGCCTTCATAGACGTCGGTATCTTTGGTGTTCAGGTTGGCCCAGGCTTTAGGGCCTTTCAGGATAACCTGATTGTCGTCGTAGTGGACATTTCCCGTCGCAGTAATGGTACGCGTAGGCGTGCTACCCTGCGTTGTCGGATCCAGCTGGTTCAGCTCCACCTGCTCGGCGGTCATGACGCTGTTGCCCTGCTGGATGTTAACATTGCCGATGAATTTGGCGTTGTCGGGATAGTTGGCTTCGGTTTTGTCGGCCTGAATATTGACCGGCAGCTGATTAGGATCGCCTGTTACCAGCGGTCTGTTGTACGTAGGTACACCCAGCATGCACTGTGCAGCGAGATCGGCCAGCGCGTGCTGGCTGTAAAGCGCCGACCAAACCAGAGTGGCCAGCAGAGTTGGGAAACTTTTTTTCATACGTGGTATCAGGTGTTCCGTCATCAGGGGCATCATGCCGGCAAACGGTCAGAGACTATATCACTCGTTAGCGTTGCGCCAGTGTTAAATCCCCACCGCCTATACGCACCGCCGTTAGGTGCAAAGATAAATGACAGGTATGATAAAGCAATTTTTGGCTGACGGCATGAGGATTTGAGGAGTATATGCGGTATTGGGGAAAGTTGCTGGGGTTGGCGCTGGGAATCGTCTCAAGCGCTGGCATCTGGGGAATGATCATGGGCTTACTGATGGGGCATTGGATTGACAAAGCCCGGGCATCGCGTCGCCGTGATTATTTCTCCGCTCAGTCTACCCGTCAGTCATTGTTCTTTCTCACGACCTTTCAGGCCATGGGACATCTGACCAAATCCAAAGGCCGGGTGACGGAAGCCGATATCAAGATCGCGACCAAAATGATGGATCGCCTTGAGCTGTTTGGTGAGGCCAGAACCGCCGCTCAACGGGCTTTCCGTGAAGGAAAGACCAGTCATTTCCCTCTGCGAATAAAATTACGCAAGCTACGCGATGCCTGTCTGGGACGTTTTGATTTAATTAAGATGTTTCTGGAAATTCAACTTCAGGTCGCGTTTGTTGATGGCGTTTTGCATCCAAATGAACGACGTGTGTTGTATGTGATTGCCGATGAGCTGGGCGTGACGCGCGAGCAGTTTGAGTTCTTTCTGCGGAATATGGAGAGTAGCACGGGGCAACAGTCGCGGCAGAATCAGTCACGCCAGAACGGTAAATCGCATCAGCGCCGCAGTAACGGTCACTCCAGCGGGAGCTACTCCAACGGACACTCTTATGGCGGCCAACGCCCGGCTTCACCGCCGCGTGGGCCAACGGTCGAAAGTGCCTGTCGTACGCTGGGCGTGCGCAGCAGCGATGACGCGGTGACGATTAAGCGCGCCTACCGCAAGCTCATGAGCGAGCATCATCCCGATAAGCTGGTCGCCAAGAAGCTTTCGCCGAGGATGATGGAGATGGCCAAGCGCAAAGCGCAGGATATTCAGGCCGCCTATGAACTGTTGAAAAGCGCGAATCAGACAAAATAATCCGCATCCTTCCTCTTCTTACACCTTCCCCGTTTTACCGCTCAACCAAACCCGATTTGCAAATACCGTCAGCGCATCGGCCTCAGAAATCCGCTTCGCAACGAAAGTGCATTGGGGTATTGAACTCAGGGTGGGTGATTGCCAGCTCTTGCGCGTGTAGTAAAAGGCGGGGGGCGAGTGCTTTGGCATCGGGATGCGCATAAAAGCCATCGCCGAGGATAGGGTGACCTAGCGCGAGCAGGTGAACACGCAGTTGGTGGGAGCGACCGGTAATCGGCATCAGCTTGACGCGTGTTGTACCGTCAGCGTCACGCGAAAGTACCTGATATTCAGTCTGTGCTGCTTTTCCTGTTTCAAAGCAGACTTTCTGTTTCGGGCGGTTCGGCCAGTCGCAGATCAGTGGCAGGTTGATGACGCCTTCATCCTGCGCCATATGTCCCCAGACGCGGGCAAGGTAGGATTTCTTGGGTTCACGCTCGCGAAATTGACGCTTTAATTCGCGCTCGGCGGCTTTCGTGAGCGCGACGGCAATCACGCCGCTGGTTGCCATATCCAGACGATGTACAGATTCTGCTGTCGGATAGTCAGCCTGAATACGGCTCATGACGCTGTCTTTGTGTTCTGGCGCACGGCCGGGAACCGACAGCAGACCGCTGGGTTTATTCACCACCATGATGTGCTGATCCTGATACAGAATATGCAACCAGGGATCGGTAGGCGGATTATAGGGTTCCATCGGAGCACCTTCAGACAACATATAATGTGTGATATTAGGGAGAACACGGGGATGAGGTTCCCGCAGGGAGACCTCGCCCCGTGGTATGCCCGTGTATCTCGATTTTTCAAACAACGTGTCTTTATAACAGCGGTATGAGGTTTATGCCTATACCGCTGTCAGAAACGTTTACTGATGTGTCACCACAACCAGACGAATTGCATCCAGACGCCAGTTGGCTTCATGCAGGTTGCTCAGCACCTGCTCGCGCTGGTTTTCCAGCGCAGTCAGCTCATCTTCACGAATATTCGGGTTGACGGCTTTCAGCGCTTCCAGACGTTCCAGCTCGCGGCGCAGTTGCAGGTCCGCCTGCTCCTGAGCTTCGGCGATGAGCTGGCGCGCCTGCGTTTCTACTAACGCTTCCGCCTGTTGCAGCATGGCGTGAACATCGGCCTGTACGGCATTCACCAGCTTGCTGGACGTATGGCGGTTTACCGCATTGAGCTGGCGGTTGAAGCTTTCAAACTCAACCTGTGCCGCCAGATTGGTGCCTTTACGGTCCATCAGCAGGCGAACCGGCGTAGGCGGCAGGAAGCGGGTCAGTTGCAGGTGTTTCGGTGCCTGCGCTTCCACCACGTATACCAATTCTGCCAGCAGCGTGCCGACTGGCAGCGCTTTATTTTTCAGCAGTGACACCGCACAGCTTCCGGTATCGCCGGACAGCACCAGATCGAGCCCGTTACGGATAAGCGGATGTTCCCAACTGATAAACTGTGCATCTTCGCGAGAGAGCGCCTGATCGCGATCGAAGGTGATCGTACAGCCGTCCTGCGGCAGACCTGGGAAGTCTGGCACCAGCATATGATCGGATGGCGTCAGGATGATCAGGTTATCGCTGCGATCTTCCTGATTAATGCCAACAATATCGAACAGGTTCAGGGCGAACGTCACCAGATTGACGTCATTGTCCTGCTCGGCAATGGCTTGCGCTAGCAGCTGAGCCTGTTCGCCACCGTTAGAATGCATTTCCAACAGGCGATCGCGGCCTTGTTCAAGCTGTTGCTTCAGGTTGTCGTGCTGTTGACGGCAAGTGTGAATAAACTCATCCAGCCCCTGCTGTTCGCCGACCGTCGTCAGTCGCTCGATCAGCTGTGCATGGTGCGCATCATAGATGGTACGGCCTGTCGGGCAGGTGTGCTCAAACGCGTCCAACCCTTCGTGATACCAACGTACCAGCAAGGCCTGCGCGGTATTTTCAAGATACGGCACCATGATCTGAATTTCTTTGGCCTGTCCGATACGGTCCAGACGACCAATACGCTGTTCCAGCAGGTCGGGGTTGAACGGCAGATCGAACATCACTAAATGGCTGGCGAACTGGAAGTTGCGGCCTTCGGAACCGATCTCTGAACAGATCAGCACCTGTGCGCCTTCTTCTTCAGAAGCAAAATAGGCGGCGGCGCGGTCACGTTCCAGAATAGACAGTCCTTCATGGAAGACGGCGGCGCGGATGGCTTCACGCGTGCGCAGCACCTGTTCCAGCTGTAGCGCGGTGGCTGCCTGTGCACAGATCACCAGGATTTTTTCATCACGATTGGCGGTCAGGTAGTTCAGTAACCATTCCACGCGCGGATCGAAGTTCCACCAGGTGGCATCGTCCCCTTCGAGCTGCTGATAAATTTGTTCCGGGTACAGCATGTCGCGGGCGCGGACTTCCAGCGCCTTATTCGCGTTCATAATGCCGGACACTTTTATCGCCGTTTGGTACTGCGCTGGCAGCGGCAGGCGGATTTGATGCAGGACACGCTGCGGGAAGCCTTTAACCCCCTGACGCGTGTTACGGAACAGCACACGGCTGGTACCGTGGCGATCCATCAGCATGGTGATCAGTTCCTGACGCGCTTTCTGATTGTCATCGCTGTCGCTGTTGATGGCTTTCAGCAGCGGCTCGATATCCTGTTCGCCCAGCAGATCGCTCAGCGCATTCAGTTCAGCCGTTTGGGCTTTTTCGCCCGCTAACAGCAGCGTGACGGCGTCGGCGACAGGACGGTACTGCTGCTGTTCAGCAACGAATTCCTGATAGTCGTGGAAACGGTTGGGATCGAGCAGGCGCAAGCGCGCAAAGTGACTCTGTTGGCCGAGCTGTTCCGGCGTTGCGGTTAACAGCAGAACGGCCGGCGTGGCGCGTGCCAGCGTTTCAATGGCCTGATATTCCGGGCTAGGGCTTTCTTCGCTCCAGACCAGATGGTGGGCTTCATCCACCACCAGCAGATCCCAGTCGGCGTTGACGAGCTGCGCAAAGCGCTGGGCGCTGCGTTGAACAAATCCCAGTGAGCAGATCACCAGCTGTTCAGTTTCAAACGGATTGCTGCTGTCCAGCTTGGCTTCGGCGTAGCGCTCGTCGTCAAACAGTGAGAACAGCAGGTTAAAGCGGCGCAGCATTTCGACCAGCCACTGATGTTGCAAGGTTTCCGGCACGACAATCAGCACGCGACTGGCACGACCCGCCAGCAGTTGCTGGTGGATGATCATCCCCGCTTCAATGGTTTTCCCCAGACCGACTTCGTCCGCCAGCAGAACGCGTGGCGCGTGGCGTTGACCGACTTCATGAGCGATATGAAGCTGATGAGGGATAAGGCTGGCACGCATGCCGCGCAATCCGACCTGCTGCTGTAGCGCCTGTTCGTTCTGATGCTTGCGGGCGCGATAGCGCAGGGCAAAGCGATCCATACGATCGATCTGCCCAGCAAACAGGCGATCTTGCGGTTTGTTGAACGTCAGTTTGCTGTCGAGGAAGACTTCACGCAGTTCCGCCGCCGTTTCATCGTCCAGGCGTTGGCCGCAATACACCAGCAACCCTTTTTCTTCTCGCACGTCATCAACTTTAAGCTGCCAGCCTTCATGGCTGGTGACGGTGTCGCCGGGATTGAACATCACGCGGGTGATGGGGGCGTCGCTGCGGGAATAAAGTCGGTTTTCACCGCTGGCAGGGAAAAGCAGCGTAATCATACGCGTATCGACGGCAACAACCGTTCCCAGTCCAAGTTCGCTTTCCGTATCGCTGATCCAGCGCTGACCAAGTGTAAAAGGCATAAATTCTTAGCTCGATGTTCGTCTGTGTCGGAGGAATGTCTGATTACATTATCGGTTGACGATAATGCTGCTGATGCAAATTCAGAAAGGGCGTTATGGTAATGGATGACGGTGCGTTCGTCACCCCTCAAACTTGCTGTGGCGCGAATTAGCCTGTTTCATGTAAAAACATGAATACCTGCCTTTTAAAACCTGAGTAACGTTCATTTAAAACAAACCCATCTGACCTGTTACCAGTGTAGCAAAATCGTCGTGCAGGAAAGGCAGAATCGCGTCCGCGACGGGCTGGAGCTGGCGTTCGACATAATGCTGGTAATCCAGCGGAGAATGGCGGGTTTCCAATGGTTCGGGGCCGTTGACGGTCATCACATAGCTGATCCAGCCGCCGTTTTGGTATTGCAGCGGTCGTCCTTGCTGGCGGTTATAGTCATCGGCGATTTTCGCGGCTCTGGCGTGGGGAGGCACGTTGCGCTGGTAGTCATCGAGCCGGCGGCGCAGCCGTTTACGGTAGATCAGCAGATCGTCGAAATCCCCGTTCAGGGTGCGATCGACATAATCCCGCAGCCAGTCCTGATAAGGCTGTTGCTGAAAAATCAGCAGATAGAGCTGTTGTTGAAACTGCTGCGCCAGCGGTGTCCAGTCGGTGCGCACGGTTTCCAGCCCCTTGAACACCATCTTTTCGCCTTGTGGCGTGTCGATCATGCCGGCGTAGCGCTTTTTGCTGCCTTGTTCCGCACCGCGAATCGTTGGCATCAGGAAGCGGCGAAAGTGCGTTTCAAACTCCAGCTCCAGCGCGCTGGTCAACTGCTGAGTGTCTTGCAGGTGCTGTGTCCACCAGTGGTTAACGTGCTGCACCAGCGCGTTGCCAATCTTTGCTGCTTTCTCTTCGCTATGCGCGTGCTTCAGCCAGACGAAGGTAGAGTCGGTATCGCCATAAATTACCTGATAGCCCTGTTCCTCAATCAGTTCGCGCGTTTTGCGCATGATTTCATGGCCGCGTAGGGTGATGGAGGAGGCGAGACGCGGATCGAAGAAGCGGCAGCCCGTCGCACCCAGCACGCCATAAAAAGCATTCATGATGATCTTTAGCGCCTGCGACAGTGGCTTATTGTTGGTACGCTTCGCCGCTTCACGTCCTTGCCAGATTTGCTCGACAATCGCCGGCAGGCAGTGTTGTTCACGGGAGAACCACGCGCCGCGAAAGCCGGAGATGGCGTGCTGAGCATCAGGGTTTTGTGTCCCTACCGCCAGCCCGACCGGGTCGATCAGGAACGTACGGATGATGGAAGGGTAGAGGCTCTTATAATCCAGCACGAGCACCGAGTCATACAGACCGGGACGCGAATCCATCACAAATCCGCCGGGGCTGGCTTCAAGCGCGACGTCACCCAGATTCGGGGCAACGTAACCCATGCGATGCATGCGCGGCAAATAAAGGTGGGAAAATGCTGCAACGGACCCCCCGCTGCGGTCGGCCGCCAGACCGGTGACGCTAGCGCGCTCTAGCAAGAAAGGCAGCAGCTCGGTTTTGTCGAAAATACGCGTGACCAGCTCGCAATCTTGCAGGTTATATCGCGCGAGAGCGGGCTTATCTTCAGCAAAACGGCGGTCGATTTCATCCATTCGCTGATAGGGCGTGTCGATAGCTTTACCTTCCCCCAGCAGCGACTGCGCGACGAACTCCAGACTAAACGAGGCAAAATTCCATGTCGCAGACTTGAGCGCTTCAATGCCGTCGATAATCAAACGGCCAGTGGCGCTGGCAAAAAAATGTCCCTGTTTAAATCCGTGCTCTCGCCACTCTAACGCCTGCCCGTTACGTCCCAGCTTGAGTGGAATGTTGTAGCGCTCGGCATGTTTCTGCAAGACGCGCAGGTCAAACTGCACCAGATTCCAGCCGATGATGGCATCGGGATCGTGCTGCTGCATCCAGGTATTCAGCTTTTCCAGCAGCAACGGGCGGCTGGCGACGTACTCCAGCGTAAAATCCTCGTGCTCGGCAGGCGTGCCGTTTGGTGGGCCGAGCATGTAAACCTGACGCTGTCCGCAGCCTTCCAGCCCGATGCAGTAAAGCTCACCGTGGCGGGTAGTCTCGATATCCAATGACACCAGTTTGAGCGTCGGGCGGTAATCGGGATTCGGCTTCATGCGAGCGTCCGTCATCAGGCTATCTGAAACGGCGTTGCCGCTAAACCACACTGGCGCGGTGATAAAGCGCTCCATCAGAAAGCGTTCCGTCGGACGAATATCCGCTTCGTAGACTTGAACGCCGCTTTCACGCAGCAATTTCTCCAGCCGCAGCAGCTGTCGGTATTGCGGGCAATACAGCCCCAGCAGCGGCTGATGGTGGAAATCCTGCATGGCGAGCGGTTTTAACTGCCAGCGTTTTTCCTGCTGTAAGAGCGTTCTGGCGCGGGCTTCTTGTTGTGCGGGAATAAAGGCAACCGACTGCTGTACCGGCAGGCGCGCGAGCAGCGGGCCCTCATCGGTGGCCAGCCAGAATTCAACCTGCGTGCCGGCTGGTGTGTCGTTCCAGTGGCGGGTCAGTAGAAACCCCTGACGAACCTGAGTCACTAAGCGGCCTTTTATAGCGAGCGGGATAGGGAAGAATGGTAGAGATAAGTATGGTTATTTATACAGGTGATGTCCAGTATCTAGCGACATCACCTATGAGAGAGAAGAAGGGAAAATGGATTACTGCTCGTTGCCGGAGGCTGAAACCACGCGGTTGCGGCCTTCTTGCTTGGCTTGATACAGGGCTTCATCTGCCAGCTTGAAGGTGCGATCGATTGGCATATCGCTGACGCCCGGTTCCCACAGGGCAACGCCTAATGAGATGGTGATATTGCCCACGACAGGAATGGTCAATTCCTGCACGCGCTGTCGTAGCCGTTCAGCGATGCTGAGTGCGACGTCGAGACTGGTTTCCGGCAGTAGAATCAAAAATTCTTCACCGCCGCTGCGGCACAGGATGTCGGCATCGCGTGAGTTGGTGCGAATAAGCTGTGAGAGATATCGAATGACGTTGTCGCCGACATCGTGGCCGTGGGTGTCATTGATGCGCTTGAAGCGATCGATATCCAGCGCGATGACCGCAAAGCTTTTTTGCCCCATTTGCCAGTAGCGGAGCACGCTATCCAACCCGCGACGATTGAGCAGTTCGGTCATGGGGTCTGAGTGTGCTTCAGAACGCAACTTACCAATTTTGCGCTGGAGTAAATCGATACCCAACAGCATGGCCTGTTTGAGCTGCGAGGCTTCGAAATACCAGGAGTGGATATTTCTGATGTCGTCGGAGACATCGAGTGCATCCATCTTATTGGCACTGCGCGCCAGCAGCCACAGCGGCTGGGCGATGAGTCGAGCCAGCAGCCACACGCAGAAGATGGTCAACAGCGCGAGCGGAAGCGTGTGACGCAGCACGTTCAGCATCAGGCTATCGAGCGGTTTCAGCGTGATGTCCATTGGGCGAAGCGCCACAATCTGCCACTGTGAGGTGGCTTCAACGGCGTAACCCGCCAACATGGCTTCGTCCAGATAGTTCACCATATGCTGGCTGCCATTATTTTCATGATGCGCATCGATCTGCAGATTATTGGTTTCTGTTTTGCCAATACGTTCCATGTCACGGTGATACAGCATTTTTTTGTTCTTATCGGTAACGTAAATATAAGAACCATCGCGGTAATAGTGTTTGTCTAAGAGCGTATTGAGCACGCTGGGCTGCTTAAGATAGATCGAACCACCGATAAACCCCTTATAGCGGCCATCTCGTGTGAATATCGGCGAAGATATCAGCACGATGAGGTTATTGGCGGCGGAGACATAGGGCTGGCTGATAAGTGGCTGCTTTTCTTTCAAGGCTTCGAGAGCGCCTTCTGATGTCAGGCTTCTCCCGATTAATTGGAACGTATCGGGCGATGTGGCTCTGACGATGCCTTTTTCATCGGCAATGACGACAGAGTTAAAATTGCTGGTTTGTAGCCGCAGGCGCTCGGCTTCTTTAAACAGACCGACTTTATCATCCATTTGGGTAGCGGCGATATTGGCGCTGTAGGCGAGCTGCTGCTGGGATTCTTTAAAGAAGGAATGGGTCATCGCCGCGAGCTTGGTGGCGTAAACGCGGTTGGCTTCAAGCGTGTTATCAATCAGCAGCTCTCGTTGGACGCGATAGCTGGCATAAAAACTGTTTGCCAGTGTTACCAAGGCGCTCGCCACTGCCAGAAGTAGGATAAGACGTCGTAATCCGACATGTTTGAATAGTTTAAAAAACATAGTGGCAGTATGGCACAGTGGCAAAAAATGACCGCTATCATAAGTGTTGAGGCTCGTCCGTGCAAAAGAATTGACCATAAAACAACATTACTGAAGTGGTGCTAACGGCTTGAATTGGAAAATGATATTGCGTGTGTCTTGATAAGGGGAATAGTTGATATTTATCAGAACGTACAGGCTTTCTATACCCGCGAGCTGAGATCGCTTCAACGCGGGATAGATAAACTATGCTACATATTTTCAGTAGGATATTGCTGGGTTTCGTGCTAGCAGACGGAGGATCGCTCGTTCCTGGGAGACGAAATCGTGTGGTAATCCGGCATGTTGGTTTTTACCGTAGCCACAATCGAATGAGGGGTGAAATCAGGAGTTGACGGCTTCTGCTATGATCCAGACAATCCTTATTTTTATAACGTACGGGTAGATTTTATGGAAGCGTGGCTGGATCATCTGGTTACCCAATCGCTAGCGTATTCACTGATCGCCGTCATGCTGGTTGCCTTTCTTGAATCTCTGGCTCTGGTGGGGCTGTTGTTGCCGGGAACGGTGATGATGGCAACGCTGGGAGCACTGATCGGCAGCGGACAAATGGGGCTCTACCCAGCATGGGCGGCAGGGATTATCGGTTGCCTGCTAGGGGACTGGATTTCCTATTTTATTGGCATGCGTTTTAAGGCACCGCTGCATAACTGGTCTTTCCTGAAAAAGCATCAGGCGTTGCTGAGTAAAACGGAATATGCCCTGTATCAGCACCCGATGCCGACGATACTGATTGGGCGTTTTGTCGGCCCGACGCGTCCGCTCATTCCGATGGTGGCGGGGATGCTGGGGTTACCGCCTTATAAATTTGCCGTGCCGAATATCATCGGCTGCCTGCTGTGGCCGCCGGCCTATTTCTTACCCGGCATTTTGGCTGGTGTTGCGATTGATATTCCCGCGGGGACGAACAGCGCAGGATTTAAGTGGCTGCTGCTGATTACTGCCATCATGGTGTGGGGCGCAGGCTGGCTAAACTGGCGCTGGTGGCGCAGTGATAAGCGTAAAAATCATGACTGGTTTAGCAGAAAGATGCCGCTCAGACGTTTGCGCTGGGTCGCGCCCGTGATGTCCGTGGCGGCTGCTGCCTTGCTGATCGTACTACTACAGCATCCTCTGATGCCAGTTTACCGCCATCTGCTCTGGCAGGTGTTAAACGGGTAATGTTGGGCAGGCCGGGAAGACCCGGCCAAGCCATTTAGCAGTAAAACTCAGCGACCTGCTCGAAAATACGCATTTCTTCACCGTGACGGCGAACCTGAAGGACGTCCTCCAGCTTTTCCACCTGACTGATCATTTGCTGTAGCCGCTGGTCATCTTTAACCAGTAGCCAGATCCGGCTTTCCTCTCCATTTGCCAGCGGCATACACAGAATGCCTTCCACGTTAAATGCCCGGCGGGCAAACAGGCCGCAAACGTGTGACATCACACCGGGGTGGTTGCGCACCGAGAGTTCCAGCGTGACCTGATTTGACGTTGCTTGCGTTGGCGAAGTTGGTTGAATTGACATAGTCATTAATCTCCGATCATATCGATGTTCGCGGCACCCGGTGGCACGATGGGTAACACTTTTTCATTGGCGTCAATAAGCACGTGGATCAGCGCAGGACCCGGCTGGTTGAGCATCTCTTGCAGCGCGGCCTGTGGATCGGCGGCGGCGTTCAGATCGCAGGTTGCAAAGCCAAAACCTGCGGCAATCGCGAGGAAATTCGCGCTGTAGCGGTAATCGGCCGCGAAGATGCGCTTCTGGAAAAACATATCCTGCTGTTGGTGAACCAGACCGAGCGACTGGTTGTTCATCAGGACGATTTTTACGTTAAGTCCTTCTTCTGCCGCGGTCGCCATTTCCTGAATATTCATCATCAGGCTGCCATCACCCGAGAAACACACCACGGTGCGATCTGGTTCAGCCAGCGCCGCGCCAATCGCCGCAGGCAGGCCAAAGCCCATCGTCCCAAACCCGCCGGATGTCAGCCACTGGCGCGGACGACGCAGCGGATAAGACTGCGCGACCCACATCTGATGCTGGCCGACATCGGTCGTGATGATGGCATCATCCGTCAGCGCCTGTGCCGTGGCCTGAACCAGACCATAATGGCTCAATGGATCGTCAGCGCCCGGCATGCTGAACGGAAATTCCTGTTGCAGCCCGCGAACGGTGGTACGCCAGACGTCACGCTGCTGCGGCGTAATGTGCGGCAGCAGCTGATCCAGCGCGTGTGCGACATCCGCGTTGATCGCCACGTGCGGCTGACGGATCTTACCCAACTCGGCGGGATCGATATCGATATGAATGATGCTGGCCTGCGGGCAAAACTGCTCCGCTTTACCAATCGCGCGATCGTCAAAACGCGCACCCAGCACAATTAACAAATCTGCCTGCTGTAAGATCAGATTGGTTGATCGTGCGGCGTGCATACCCAGCATCCCGAGCGACAGGGGATGATCGACGGGCATGGTGCCCAGCGCCATCAGCGTCATGGTGGTTGGCAGGCTGGAACGTTCCGCCAACTGAAGCGCCTGTTCGTGCGCAACGCCGCTAACAATCCCGCCGCCCAGATAGAGCACCGGACGCTGAGCCGCATTAATCATGGCCGCAGCCCGCTCGATTTCCTGCTGGGCAATGGCGGGTGGTGTGTCGAGAGGAAAGACGCCCGGCAGTTCGCTCAGCTCAATGGTCGCATTCTGAATGTCTTTTGGAATATCGATCCACACAGGACCGGGACGGCCCGACTGTGCGATGCGAAAGGCTTCTGGAATCACGCGCGGCAGCTCATTGATGTCGCGAACCAGATAGTTATGTTTGGTGACGGGAATAGAGATGCCGTAGGTGTCGACTTCCTGAAACGCATCGGTACCGATCATGCTGGAAGGCACCTGACCGGTGATGCACACCAGCGGGATCGAATCCAGTTTGGCATCGGCGATGGCGGTGAGCAGGTTGGTCGCCCCCGGCCCGCTGGAAGCCATGCAAACCGCGGCGCGTCCGCTGGCTCGCGCCATGCCTTGTGCCATAAATCCAGCACCCTGCTCGTGGCGAGCCAGAACGTGGCGAATCGTCTTACTTTGACCCAGTGCATCATATAACGGCAGGGCCGCGCCGCCGGGAATGCCCGCTACGGTGGTGATGCCCTGCTGTTCGAGCAGCCGAACAATTAACTGAGCGCCTGTATAACGCATGTTTACATCCTTCATCAGGGCCGGTGCGGTGTCGGAGCGGGGAGGGTAGAAACAAGAAACCCCGCTCGGCTTGCGCCGGCGGGGTTTGAGAATCTTCGATTCGGAACCCGTTACGGCGCGCTGCCGACGACGACCACGACGACCACGCGCACGACGACGACCGCGTCAACATGCGCGGTGTGTAGTAGTGCTGAAGTGGAAGAAGTGTAGTGCGTCACGGGAATCCTATTTATGTTCAGGTTAGTTATGTTCGAACTAATTGCGGTCGAGTGTTGTGTTCGAATGAGTTATTCAATCGCCAATTCATATAAGCACAGCAGCACAAAAAGACACAATACCTACAAGGGATAAAAGCTGAATATGTCGAATTGGTCACAGTATATTGAAAATTACACGGTGTTATTACCGCTTTATTTTTCGCCGTATAACCGAGAGAAGCGTGACTGTTTTCACAATTGGAACAGGGTTTCAATGTTATAAATTATAAAATAATCATTGGGATAGTGGGTGGTGATAAATGGGCGTGTCCCGAGCGGTAGGGAAAGGCGTATTAAGCGGTATCTTCTTGATGGCAATGGGTATCGGCACGGCGATGGCCTGTCAGGCTGGCCCTGCCAACGAATGGATGCGGGGGATTGAACAGCAGCGTCAGGCGGATTTGGGCAATGGCTGTTATCTCAATCCGATTATTGCGGGCGATCATCCTGATCCCACGATTATCAAGGATGGGGATGACTATTACATGACGTTCTCGTCATTTGACGACATCCCCGGACTGTTGATTTGGCATTCACGCGATTTAGTGAACTGGGAACCACTTGGCCCCGCGATAACGACGCCTGTTGATGCGATCTGGGCACCGGATTTGGTGAAACACAACGGCAAGTATTACATCTATTTCACCACCAACCGGATTATCGACGCCAAAGGGACGAAAAAGAAAACGCTGTATGTGATTACCGCCGATGATATCCACGGCCCGTGGACGCCGCCGAAAGATACTGGCTTGAAAAACCCGGCTAGCGATCCCGGCCACGTCGTGGGAGAGGATGGCAAGCGTTACATCTTTATGTCGGGTGGCAACCGCGTGCAATTAACGGACGACGGGCTATCGACGGTCGGTGACATGGCGGTGGTTTATCAGGGATGGCAGTACCCGGAAGAGTGGGATGTGGAAAGCTTCTCGCAGGAAGGGCCGAAGATGCTGCGTCACGGCGACTACTTCTACATGGTGCTGGCGGAAGGCGGAACGGCTGGGCCACCGACCGGGCACATGGTGATTGCTGCGCGCTCCAAATCAATCAACGGACCGTGGGAAAATTCACCGCATAACCCGATTATCCGCACGCAGGATCGTTCAGAGAAGTGGTGGTCGCGCGGCCATGCGACGCTGATCGAAGGACCGGATAAAAACTGGTACATGGTGTATCACGGCTATGAAAACGGCTTTATGACGCTGGGGCGGCAGGCGATGCTGGAGCCGATTGTCTGGGGCGATGACGGCTGGTTTACGTCCGCCGGATTCGATACCGGCAAACCGATTCGCAAACCGGAAGGTGGCGAGGCGGTGCCTCACGGCATTGGCTGGTCTGATAGCTTTACCGACGAGAAATTTCCGGCACGCTGGCATTTCTACCGTGCCAATGCGGAAGAGCTAAAGCGGGTTACGCTGAGCGACGGCAAGTTGCATCTGAAGGCAAAAGGCACGTCGCCGAAAGACAGCGCGCCACTGACGATGATCCCCGGCGATCAGGCTTACCAGATTGAAGTGACGGCGAACTTTGCTCCCGGCGCGCAGGCGGGTTTACTGCTGTTCTACAACGCGAAGCTGTACGTCGGGCTGTCGTTTAATCAGGATGGCACCGTCATGCATCGCTACGGGCTGGAAAGGGCGGAGAAGAAATTGCCGCATATTACGGGCAATGAGGTGCAGATTCGGATGAAAAACGATCGCCATATTGTGACGTTCTACACCCGAACCTCGGATCAGGAGCCGTGGAAGAAATACCCGGTGCAGATGGAAGTATCCGGCTACCATCACAACGTCGCGTATGATTTCCTCAGTTTGCGGCCTGCCTTGTATGCTTCGGGCGAGGGAGACGTGACGTTCAGCAACCTGCGCTATCAGGCTTTGCCTTAATTTCTCAATCCGAAGACGGACGTGAAATTCCCAGGATGGTGGCTGCCTCGGCGCTGCCATCCTGTAACGCCTGAGTCGGCCCATCATAATAAATCTGCCCGTCCACGATCAGCACCGTACGCTTCGCGATCCGCATAGCATCATCCAGATTGTGGGACACCATCAACAGCGTGAACTCACGCTCCTGACACACGCTTTCAACCAGATCGAGCATCTCTTGACGCAGTGCAGGATCGAGCGCCGAAAACGGTTCATCCAGCAACAGAATGGGCTGGTGACGCACCAGACAGCGTGCCAATGCCGCGCGCTGGCGCTGCCCGCCGGAAACCTGCGACGGTAGACGATCCAGAAGATCCGTCAGACCAACCCGGTCGGCGATCTGCCGTAGTGTTTCACGCTGTTCTGCACTGAGGCGCAGGCCGGGATGAAGCCCCAGCGCGATGTTTTGCCCGATCGTCAGATGAGGAAACAGGTTATTTTCCTGAAACAGAATCGAAACCGGTCGTTTAGCGGGAGGCGTCTCGCGGTGAGATTCGCCGTTAAGTCGTAATTCACCGCTGTCCGCCATCAGGAAGCCCGCCACCAGATTTAGCAGCGTACTTTTCCCTGCGCCGCTGGGGCCGAGGATGGCGATGCGTTCGCCCGGTTTGACGTGAAAATCAAAACGCATGGGCAAGTGCTGATAAAAGTAGGTCAATTTCTCAAGCGCGATCATGACGGCCTGCCAGTTTCTCAATCAGGGTAAATAACATAAAGCACAGCAGCATTAACAGCAGCGCCGTGACTGCGCCGTCGGCGCTGCGATAGGAACCAATTTGCTGGTACAGATAGAACGGCAGCGTGCGGAACTGCTCATTGCCGAACAGCGCGATAACGCCGAAGTCACCGATCGACAGCACGCAGGCAAAGGCCAACGCCTGCGCCAGCGGTTGTTTCAGCGCGGCGAGTTCAATCAGCTTCAGCCGCTGCCAGCCGCGAATGTCCAGCGATGTGCAGAGTCGGTTGTAACGCTCGGCAACGTCCAGCATTGGGTTTTCCAGCACTTTGATCGCGTACGGGATTGCCATCAGCGCGTTGGTGAACACCACCAGCGCGTAAGGGGACTGCGGTAGCCCGATGCTGTTATTCAGCAGCAGGAAAAAGCCGGTTGCCAGCACAATCCCGGGCATGGCGAGGATGAGCATACCGCTCAGGTTCATCAACTGCCCGTAGAGCGGCTTCTGGCGTAACTTGAGCTCGCGGCTGCTCCAGAGCAGCATCATGGTCAGTACCAGACACAGCAGCCCCGCGCCTAAGGCAATGCGCAGCGAGGTAAACAACGTTTGCCAGAGCACAGGCTGTTGCAGCACGGTAACCAGAGAGCGGTTCACGCCATCCACCACCACGGCCAGCAAAGGAGGGACGACCAGCAGCAACAGCGCACCAATCAGCAGGCCATCGGTGAGGCGGCTTAAGACGCTATCCTGCGGGTTGCGCCAGGCAAGCTGCTGTGTGCTGCCGACGGGCAGAATGCGCCCCAGTCGCTGGCTCAGCAGTACCAAACCAAGACAGCAAACCATCTGAATTAACGCCAGCAGCGCCGCGCGCCCCGGATCGTAATCAAAGCTTAATGCCTGATAGATAGCTAGCTCAATCGTGGTTGCCTGCGGGCCGCCGCCCAGCGACAGCACTGTGGCAAAGCTGGCGAAGCAGAGCATAAAAATCAGCGCGCCAGTGGGTAAGATCTGTCGGCGCAGGGCGGGCCATTCCAGCAGGCGTAAATGCTGCCAGCTGTTCATACCCAGATTCGCGGCCAACTGACGTTGCTCAGTAGCGATGCCTTCTAACGACTGCAACAGCAATCGGGTTGCCAGCGGCAGATTAAAGAAGACGTGCGCTAGCAGGATGCCCTGCAACCCATAGGGCGAAAATGTGTATTTCAGGTCAAACCAGCCCAGCGCAGAGGCCAGCCAGCCTTGGCGACCGTAAACGCTGAGCAGGCCAAACACGGCCACCAGCACGGGCAGCACCAGCGTCATCGCGCATAGGCGCAGCAGCCAGCGATGGCCAGGAAAGCGTCGTCGATACAGCGCTCTGGCGAGAAAAATGGCCGGAACGGTAGAGAACAGCGCAGAAAGAAAAGCCTGCCAGAAGGTAAACCGAATGACATGCCAGAGATAGCTGTCATGCCATAGCGTGCGCCACTGGCTTTCAGGTGCCTGTAGCCACAGGGCACCGAAAGCCAGTGCGGCAACGGAAATTAACAGCGTTGTGGCCAGTAGCCCTGGCCACAGACGTCCGCCGATCAGTGGCTGACGGCGCGTTGCCATGCCTGAATCCACTGCGTCCTTTGATCGGCTACTTCCTGTGCGCTGAACTGCATGGCTTTTTCCGGCACCGCGAGCGTCGCGAAGCCTGCTGGCAGATCAGTTTTAACTGCCGGATACATCCAGTTCGTGGTAGGGATCGCCTGCTGGAAGGTTGGGCTCAGGATGAACTGCATAAAACGTTTTGCCAGCTCGGGATTTTTGCTGGAAGCCAGCTGTCCGGCGACTTCAATTTGCAGATAGTGCCCTTCGCTGAAGGTCGCTGCCGCGTAGTTGTCTTTCTTCTCTTCAATGATGTGATAGGCCGGCGACGTGGTGTAGCTCAGCACCAGATCCGCTTCCCCTTTCAGGAACAGACCGTAGGCTTCGCTCCAGCCTTTGGTGACGGTGACGGTTTTTTTCGCCAGCTTCTGCCAGGCTTGCGGCGCATCGTCGCCGTACACTTTCTGCATCCACATCAGCAGGCCCAGTCCCGGCGTGCTGGTACGTGGATCCTGATAGATCACTTTCCACGGTTCGTTGCTGTCCACCAGCTCATGCAGGCTTTTCGGCGGGTTCTTTAGCGTGTTTTTGTTATACACAAACGCGAAATAGCCGTAGTCATAAGGAACGAACGTTTTATTGCTCCAGCCGCCCGGTACCGTAACGGCGCGGGTGTCCAGATTGTGTGGCGCAAACAGGCCGGTTTGCTCCGCTGCTTGCAACAGATTGTTGTCCAGTCCCAGAATGATATCCGCTTTGCTGTTCTTGCCTTCCATACGCAGACGGTTCAGCAGCGAAGCACCATCTTCCAGCGCGACGAAGTTCAGCTCGCACTCGCACTCTTTTTCAAACGCGGTCTTGATGACAGGGCCTGGACCCCACTCGGAAGCGAATGAGTCATAGGTATAAACGGTCAACGCAGGTTTGGCGAAAGCCGAAGCTGAGAGCAGTAGCAGGCAAGACAGGCTGGTTTTCAGCACGGTGGCTGAACGCGGTAATAATTGATTTAACACTTTGCACTCCTGAGAATCATAGGGTGGCAAAGGACTTTGAGGCAGCAATAAGCAGCACTCTCAAATCCCTTCGCCGGTATTAACCGGATCAGGTTCGACGGGTATCTTCTCAGCGAAAAATTTTCCGCACCCCGTTGAGAACGGCACATTGTAAAGGGTTAAGTCGGGCAGCGAAAGGCTCTCAGCGTTCCGGCGGCGCAAACTAGGCGGATTTAAAATCAAACCCGCCCTATTGGCTCGCTCAGATACTGCGGTGTAACAGCCGCATGCTCACAACTTCGCTTAACGTGACGGCTTTTGTGTCCTATTTGTGGTCATTTACCATTTAACGGCCTCTTTCCCGATCCGCGCAGTACACCAGTCAATAAAGGCGCGGATCGCAGGCGAGAGGTGGCGGCTTTGTGGGTAGAGAATGAAAAGAGGTTCAAGCGGGGCACTGATATCAGGAAGTAGCCTGACAAGATGTCCATCAGCAAGTTGCTGGGGCACCATATAGCTGGCAATGCGTATTAGCCCCAAACCGGCTACACCAGCGGCAACATAGGCATCAGTGTCATTGACGCTGATCTGTGCTGTTATTGGAATCGCTACGGTGCGCGATCCATCGTGAAAATCCCAGCGAGCTGAATGTCCTGTCCGGCTGTGGGTATATCCTACTGCGGTGTGCTCTTTGAGCGAGTCTAACGTTGTAGGGTAACCATGCTTCTCTAGATAGCGTGGAGACGCGCAAATATACCACTGGAACGCACCGAGTCGCCGTGCGACCAGTCGCGATAACGGCGGTTCTCCGGTTCTGATGACACAATCGATACCCTGCTGGACGATATCCACGGTGGCATCACCCAAGTGGAAGTCCAACTTTATTCCGGGATGACGTTCAAAGAAGTCGGGCAGCGTGGGGATAAGGAAATTTTTGACCAGAGAAGATGTCGCCCCGATTCTGATCGTTCCATGCAGTTCTTCCTTTTGCTGTGCCGTTACGCTTTCTGCGGCGTGCACATCATGCAAGATCGCTTTGCAACTGTCGTAATAGCGCAGGCCAACATCCGTAATGCTGAGCGCTCGTGTTGTTCGGTTGAGTAACCGAGCCCCCAGATGTGATTCGAGTTCCTTAATGCTGCGGGTTACGGTGGAGGGTAAAACATGCATGGTTTCCGCCGCTTTTTTGAAACTACCCGCATCGACCACTCGCATGAATATTTCCATGGCCTGAAACCGATCCATACGATGTCTCCTCATTTTGTTATGAAACTTCATAAGACGCGTATATGGCGTACCTATCGTGTCAGCGGCTACATCACTTAATTGTTTGATTTTTTCAAATTATGAAGTGATGTGGCTGAATCTTATCATGCGCGCATTCTTGTATAACATAACGCTCGATCTTTGGGTGTCCTGATTTTTTACAAGAGTTATCAGCTCAGGGACATATTGGCAAACTGAATGCATGGGGAAAATTCGCTCATCCCTATGATGTAGATAATTTGAAATTTCGAAGGAGTTAAAAAATGAATAACAGCGGATCGGTGCTGAAGGACATTCTTGTGCTTGGTGCAGGACAGCTCGGTATGGCGGTCCTACGTGCTCTCGCCCCGCGTGCGCGAGCCTTGGAGTTGTCGGTCACGGCGCTCGTTTCACCGGATACTATTAACGATCCTTCGGTGCAGGATAGGGCAAAGCTGGCTGAACTCCGCGCACTAGGCATTGACGTTATGGGCTTCGACCTGGCTTCTGATGAACACGCCCTGACAGCGCTTTTCAGGAATTATAAGACGGTATTGAATTGTTCGGGATTTGTGGCAGGGCCGGGCACTCAGATGAAAATAACCAGAGCGGTGTTGGCTGCCAACGTTGTGCGTTATTTCCCTTGGCAATTCGGTGTTGATTATGACGTTGTGGGCCGAAACAGCGGCCATCCGGTTTTTGATGAACAGTACGACGTGAGGCAGCTGCTACGTAGCCAACTGAGTACCGAATGGGTGATTGTTTCGACTGGCATGTTCACGAGTTTCCTGTTTGAGCCAGCCTTCGACGTGGTGGATCTGGAACGTGGAACCCTTCATGGCTTGGGAAGTTGGGATACCAAAGTGACAGTGACGATCCCCGAGGACATTGGCTGGCTGACGACTGAAATATTGCTGGCTGAACCACGATTGGCTAATGAGGTTGTTTACGTGGCAGGTGACACGATCTCATACGGGCAACTTGCCGATATTGTCGAACGGGTCACGGGGAAGGCATTTAAGAGGACCGTATGGACTCTGGATAAATTGCGGGCGGATTTGAAAACTGCTCCGGATGACGTAATGGCCCGCTATCGTGCAGCGTTTGCGTTGGGTGAGGGAATGTGGTGGGACAAATCCGGCACCTTCAACGAACGTAATGGTTACGAGACGGTCGACGTCGAGCATTTCTTACGAATGCATGTGCAAAAATAGACAGAAGAGTGCGGCGCGATTCACTTTGCCCCGCACTTTTTCAGGTACAGTCAGCGTTCCGGCGGCGCAAACCAGGCGGATTTAAAATCAAACCAGCCCAGCATATTCATCCTGACGCCGCGCATACTGCGCTGACCCTGAAGCTGTAGCCAGTGATGAAGAAGAGGGTGCACCTGGCCGCTACCGATCAACTTTTCACACCATTCCGCCATCGGCAGCAAGTGACTGCGCCATTGCTGTGCATCCGCATGCAGATCGTCATCCAGACAGTGCTGCACCAGCGGAAGTTCGTAGAGCATCGCGAACAGGGAGAACTCGAGCGGTAAATAGCAGTTCACGCTGCTAAACCAGATATCACTTTCGGCATTGCCCTGATACCAGTCTTCGTAGCTGACCGTCTGGATATGCAGCGTGACGCCGTGTTCCGCCAGCAGCGCACGCATGATTTCGCTTAATATCCGGTACTCAGGGTGCTCATGATAAAAGGTCAGCGTCACCTGCGTCAGCCCTGCGGGAATAGGTTGGCGTTCGTCTGGATGGTGATGATGCCAGCGTGGCAACAGGCTGTAAGCGGGGGACCAGTCGCGCTGGTGGCTGGTGTCGGCATGGCTGAGTAGCGAAATCGGGTTAAAGACCTGCCAGAGCCAGCGGCGAACCTGTGGGCATTTAGCAAGCGGTGAACGTTTATCGAACAGCAGGAAATAGCAGCCTTCTTCCATCCGGCTTTCCAACTGTTCATGGCGAGAATCATCAGACTGGAATTGGACGGAGACCGGCATTTCCTCCGGTTCGTCCGGCAGTACCCAGATGTTGACTTCATCAATCAGTGCCCGATAGCCAAAATAATCATCGAAGGCGCGGATTTTTAGCTGGTTGCTGTTATTGCGTACCACGGTGTAAGGGCCGGTGCCAATCGGGTGTTGAGCGAAATCGGGTAGCGTTTGCCATTCCTGCGGCAAAATCATGGCGTGCACGCTGCCCAAAAGCCACGGCAGCCAGTTATCCGGGCGGCTCAGCCGGATATCAATCACGAACGGCATCGGTGATGTGATGGTTTCAAGGTGCGAAAACAGCGGCCATGCGGTGAGGCGCTTGAGGGAGGTGATGACATCATCCATCGTGAGCTCGCGACCGTGATGGAAGCGAATGGCCGGACGCAGATAAAAACGCCAGTGCAGCGGTGCCAGCATTTGCCAATGATGAGCAAGATCGGGTTTTATTTCCCCATTTTCCTCATTTATATTGGTCAGCCCACTAAAAATTTGCCGCGCAATGTGCATTTCCGAACGCCGCAGCGCCGAACCGGGCTGTAGGTTGCGTAAGGGGCGGTAATAGAGGATGCGCAGAATATGCTTTCCCTGCCGGAAACTCCGTCCAAGATGGGCAAGCAACATCTGGCGTACCGCTTCTTTGTCACCCACCAACTGCACTAGCTGCTCAATGCGATCCTGCTCCAGCAGATCCTCGGCACGCTGCTGCTGTAGCGCTAATCCGGTATACACAAACGATAGCTGCGAGCGCTTTCCTCTTCCTGCTTCGGCCTGCCAGACGAGCCAACCTTCCTGCTGCATCGCGTTCAGTAATGAGCGGATATGGCGGCGTGAGCAGTTCAACACCCCGGTCAACTCTTGCAGCGTGGTGTCGGTGGTTTGCCCCTGGAAGTGTTGCCACAGGCGGATGAACTGTTGTTGCAATCGAGGGGAAGACATAAAAGAGGAACTCCCTGCACTAAAGTCATCAATTTATCTTTCCCTATATTACGTCGATACTTTGCAACAAGGAAAGAGAGGAGGTGGCTTATGGCGATTTCCAGTTTGTATCAGTTCTATCGAACCTACTTATCGACCTGTAAAGCGAAGTGGTTTCGGTGGATGTCTACCCAACAGCGCATTGCATTATTGCAGCAGGCGACGCAGTGGCACCTGAAAGACATGTCTGACGACGAGTACCGTCATTGGCTCTAGGTAGTACGAAACAATTTATTCTGAGTAAGACAATTTATTCTGAATAAAACAATGTATTCTGAGTAATGGTGATGTTTCACCAGCCAGCGAATTTTTCGCTGGCTTTTTTTATGGTGTTTACCTGCCGCTAGCTTTTGATTATCGGGAGTGGTTTGCAGAGCAAGGGGATACCTGTGGCACTGTTCACGGGATGATTTGTTCACGTAATGGTTTGCCTTCGCTGAGCAGTGCACAATAACGTGCCAATTCGTCCTGCTGGCGTGCATTGCGTATCTGTAAGGCCAGATTAATCGTGGCAAGCTCCCTGGCGTTATCGGCTAATTCCTGGGGTATTTTTTTTTGTTTGGCCAGCCAGTCGGCGACATCGCTCCACTCCCATAGCGGCGATGTACCGCGTAAGCGCTGGACCGGAGAGGGGAAATCCCCCGCACCACGTTTCCCATCTTTGAGAAGCGCAATAGCCTGACGTGACAGCGCAGATAAAGCGGCGATGTCACTGATCCCAACCCAGGCTGCATCGACGGAGTGGACTTTGGCTTTGATGCTCGCGGATTCAATATCATGAATAGCGCTAATGACAGCTTTAGAAAAGCTAGGGCTTTCTCGATCAAATTCGAGATAGACAGCGCTGCCATAGAAGCAGATCAAGGCATCGTCGCAGCCGCTGGTAAAAAGCGCATCCTCCAGTCCTGCGGTGTCTGCGGAAACGCCCGATAGCGTGAGAGAAAAGTGATACATCGTCATAAATTCCTCGGTAAGCCGTGTGTCTTCTATTGTTTCAGTATTGCCTGACAGCTATCGACGTTGCGGCGGATTTGCTTTGCGTGATTTTCTGGGACTGATGGCGTGGACCAAATACTCATCATATGGATACTGTGATCCGGCGTGCTGCAGATAAGCCTGCCAAATGCGTGCCCGTTGCTGGGATAAAAATGCCAGCCCTGCGCTAACGCGTATTCAATGGCTGCCTGAATATACTTGTTTGGATGTTTTTTCATCGCTATATAGGGTCATGGTAAATTCATGTGTTGACTATTGTCAACGCTGGTGTTGATCGAGAATGAAATATACCTGCTTATTTAGCTGACCTTTAAACGGCGTGATCGGCCTGCGCGCAGCGTCGCAAAAGCAAATCGAAGAAGAAGATTGGAAAGGAAGCATGCCCTGAGGGAAAGGTACCGGGCATGCTTACATCGGGCTATTCCATCGGTTCTGATGGGCGACAACGTGGCACAACATGGGGATCATCGGTGAATGCTAACCTGAGCGTGTCGTAACGTGATGCTTTTATATTCAGGATGACGAAATAGTGAATCAGTCAGTAATGTTGAATGTTCAAACGTGTTTATTCTCAATAAAAAAGAATGACTCCGTTAATCTATTTTTTCTCTTATAATTAATATTAGTGTAAGAATAATGACTAAAATAATTCACTAATTTAGTGTAATGATTTTCATTATAAATTGTTTTTTTAGGAAACTATTTTCGTTGAAATTATAGGCGATTTTTTTGTGATGGCGGTCCTATGGATAAATTATTTTTTATAGCCCACTGTTTTTTATCTTGTGTTTAACGCACATTGTCACATTCTTTAAATATTATGTAACATGTAGCGGCGTTTTATTTTTTCTTGCTTACCAGCAATTTACTTCACAGCAATTTTTTGAATAACTCGACGGATGTAAAAATGAGCGATGTTCCTTATCAGTCAATAGCGATTTACGAAAAGCCAGAACCCTGGCACGCTGCCCCTGGCGTGCACAACATTAAACTGACGCCTCTTTTCGTCATTGTTTTTTCTGGTGTTTTACTTCTTTTTGCCTTGGCAGTTTCCACATCGTTCCTATTTTCTTAAGCAGGCTGAACAGTCGTTAAATAGTTCGACACTGGAATTGAATGTTCGAATGGAACTTGTTGATAGTGCTAATCATATGCGTGCGGCGCGTATGAATTTGCTACATGCTGTGAATCACTTACGTAATGGTCTTACTGATAACTACAATGCAAGTATGAAAGCGGCAGAAGAACGCCTGTCGCTGTCTCAGCAAATGTTTAATGGGTATCAAAATAGGTCGGTTCGCTCTGATGTTGAACTCGCCCGCGATAACGAATTAAAAGCGCGCTATGGCGATTATGTTGAACGCGGTATTAAACCCATGTTTGATATAGCGAAGAAGGGCAATGTTGAAGAACTCAATGCGTTTGAGTCGACAGTGATGTCTAAATTGGATGATGACTATGATGTGCCGTTGAAAGCGTCTTATCTTTATCGAGTTGAGATGGCAAAAAATATTAATGTGACGGCTGAAAGGAATTCCACTCTGGGCTATACGCTCATGATAGGCGCCTTTATTCTGGCTGTCGTATTAACGGGCATGACGTTCTTAGTCATTCGTCGGGTCATTATTAACCCAGTACAGTATTGGGTGTCACGCATACAGGCGATTGCGCACGGGGATTTAACGCGTGCGAGTGTGGATGTCGGACGGAATGAAATCGGCATTCTGGGGAACAATATCCAGCAAATGCAGGATTCGCTCTCCGAAACGGTTGGCTCGGTACGCGATAGTGCCGAGTCGATTCACAGCAGTTCGACGAAAATTGCCGTCGGTAATACGGATTTGTCTGCACGAACGGAGCAGCAGGCTGCGGCGTTGGCGGAAACAGCAGCCAGCATGGAGCAGCTTACGGCTGCGGTGAAGCAGAATACCGATAACGCGCACCATGCCAGCGATGTGGCGACGGAGACCTCAGCCAAAGCGGTGAACGGCGGCAGCATTGTTGAACAGGTTGTGGGTTCTATGTCGGACATCGCCAGAAGTTCGGACAAGATTTCTGAGATTATCGCGCTCATTAACGGGATTGCATTCCAGACTAATATTCTGGCACTGAATGCGGCGGTTGAAGCGGCCAGAGCGGGCGAGCAGGGAAAAGGCTTCGCGGTAGTTGCAGGGGAAGTACGTAATCTGGCACAGCGCTCGGCTAATGCCGCAACGGAAATTGCCGCATTGATTAAAGAATCTGAAACCAGAGTGACGGAAGGAACGGCGCTGGCATCCGAAGCGGGTAAAGCGATGGCCGAAATTGTGGCTGAAATTAATAACGTCACCCGCATTATCAATGAGATCGCGCTGGCGTCTGATGAACAGAGCAGTGGTATCAATCAGGTGTCGTTAGCGATATCAGAAATGGATCGCGTCACGCAACAGAACGCAACGCTGGTGCTAGAAGCGTCCTCGTCTGCTGCATCGCTTGAGCAGCAGGCCGAACGGTTGAATCTTGGCGTGTCCCGATTTCATCTGATGTAACCCGGTGGGTAAAAGACAAGAGCGGTAAAAGACAGGAATCATCATCATTGGCCAGCGGCTTTGTCGCTGGCTTTTTTCGTTGTTTTTTCGAGCATGGGGATGTGAATCCGCTTCTGATAGAATCAGTGAACAGGTACGCTGTTTCTGGCGATAAAGAAGGATGCACATGTCGCTTCCGCCAGAGCAATTTTGTACAAAGGATAAGAGGATTAACGCGTGCATAAAAAGCCGGTAGTGCAAGAGCAAACACATTTCAGACACCTGGAAGCATTAGGTGGTCTGGATATGTTGCAGGCGCAGTACTATCAGCAGCATTTTCCTCGTCATGTGCATGATACATATTGCATCAGTGTAATTGAGCAGGGGGCTCAGCGTTTTTATCGCTCCGGTGCAGAGCACGTTGCGCCTAAAGGTGACATCATTCTGGTGAACGCGGACGATGTACACACGGGGAGTTCCGAAGTAGAAACTGGCTGGGCCTATCGCGCCATTTATCCGCATCCCGATCTTTTTCGTTCGATTAATCAGGATCTTCAACGCGCAAAGGATTCCATTCCGTGGTTTCCCGACGCCGTTGTTCACGATCCAGGGCTGTCGGATCAGCTGCTCATGACGTTCAATATGCTCACTCAGCCGGGCAATATGCTCTTGAAAGAAACGCTGCTGTTGTCGTCATTAACTTGGCTGACGATGCGCTACAGCAAGACGCGCCTGACGCCACAGATGTTGCCCGTTGCGACCCAAAACATATTGAACGTTAAAGCGTTTATGGACAGCTATCCTGAGAGAGAACTGGCTCTTGTTGAATTGGCCGCGCTGGCCGAACTCAGTGTGTGGCACTTCTTACGACAGTTTAAAGCGGTGGTGGGGATTACGCCTCACGCCTACTTGATTCAGGCTCGTCTGCGCAAAGCTAAGGCATTGCTGCGTAAAGGCGATGCTATCCTTGATGTCTCCGTACGGTGCGGTTTTACCGATCAGAGCCACTTCCACCGTCATTTCAAAAATTCTTTGGGGCTGACGCCAGGGGAGTTTGCTAAAGGCAATCTGTAGTTATACTCGGCCCCTATTCTGGGGCGCAGCAAATTCATCCAATACTCTTAAAAAACGTTTTGTTAGTTTTCCGCTATCGATTTTTTTATGGTAGTGCAATGTTATATGGAAAACACCGTAGCCCGTTCATCGTCTGAATCAAAAGAGACTGTTAGTCCGTGGAAGCATTTTATGACCGGCGTGGTTGAAATGCTTCCGCTCTGTTTGTCCGTGGTGCCCTGGGGAATTCTGGCTGGCTCTATGGCTATCCAGTCGGGATTGTCCGTTGGGCAAAGTATCGGGATGTCCGCGATTATTTTCGCGGGGGCGGCGCAGCTCGTGTCACTAGGCTTACTTATGTCTGGGGCGAATGTCGCGACGCTATTAATCTCTGTTTTTTTTATTACCGCTCAGCACCTGATATATGGCCTGACGCTACGCGAATATGTTTCAACGTTGAAATTGAGAAAGCGCCTTCCTATCGGCTTTTTATTATCAGACGAGCTTTTTGCACTCAGCGAAAAGAAAGACTGGAAGAACAACGTTAGCACCAGCTATTTAATTGGTGCCGGTTTCACCTTTTATATTTTTTGGAATATCTTCAGCATTCTTGGCGTGGTCATGGCGTCATCTGTGCCCGATTTGGATAAGTATCATCTTGATTATTCTATCGTTGCCACGTTCATCACCATTGTTGTACCGATGATAAAGAAAATCAGTACCTTTTCTGGCGTTCTGTTTTCTCTGCTGTTGTCGATGCTATTAACCTATTTCGAGGTGGAAGGCGCCATTGCTATTGCCGGCGTCGGCGGCATGTTTTTCTCTGTGTTCATTGCGTCTGTACTTAAGGAAGAAAAATGAGCTGGTTATTGATATTCGTTTTGGCAGGGATCGTATTTTTTAATCGCTATATTTTTCTCGAACCCGCTGTGCCGGTAAAAATTCCGGTTTTACTCCATCGTGCATTAAAGTATTCAGCACCTTGTTTACTCACCGCGATTTGTGGCCCGATTATTTTAATGGATCACGGCGTGATTCGCGCATTTCCTGATAACCCGTATTTTCTCGGCGCGATAGTGAGTGTCGTGATTTCATTCTTTATCAGAAATATTGTGGGCGCGGTGCTTTTGAGTATGTTGGCTTTCTATCTGATTGCCGCTTTACTATAAGGCAATCGGTCTTCCAAAAGAAAAAGCCCGCAATAAAGTGCGGGCTTCGGGCTATCCGTAATCTTGAATCAGTTCAGAAAAGCAGGCTGATTCTTTTCATACTCGGTGATTGACGCTTCGTGTTGCAGCGTCAGGCCGATGCTGTCTAATCCATTGATCATGCAGTGACGGCGGAAGCTGTCGATTTCGAACGGATAGCTTTTGCTGCCCGCCTGAACGACCTGATTTTCCAGATCGACCGTGAAGTTAATGCCTTCCTGCCCGTCAACCAGCTTGAACAGCTCGTCCACTTCCTCGTCGCTCAACTTCACCGGCAGCAGCTGGTTGTTAAACGAGTTGCCGTAGAAGATATCGGCGAAACTTGGAGCGATAACGACTTTGAAGCCGTAATCGGTCAGCGCCCACGGTGCGTGCTCACGGGAAGAGCCACAGCCGAAGTTTTCTCGCGCCAGCAGGATACTCGCCCCTTTGTAATGCGGCTGGTTCAGCACAAACTCAGGGTTAGGCTGTTGGCCCGCATCATCCAGAAAGCGCCAGTCGTGGAACAGGTGTTGGCCGAAACCGGTACGCGTTACCTTTTGCAGAAACTGCTTGGGAATGATGGCGTCGGTATCGACGTTAGCGGCATCCAGAGGAACCACCAGACCAGTGTGTTGAGTAAATTTAGCCATGTCGGTTTCTCTCTTAATTCAACTCGCGGACGTCGGCAAAGCGACCCGTCACTGCGGCAGCCGCAGCCATTGCCGGGCTGACCAGATGGGTGCGGCCAGCGCGACCCTGACGGCCTTCAAAGTTACGGTTGCTGGTTGATGCACAACGCTCGCCGGGGTTCAGACGGTCATTGTTCATCGCCAGACACATGGAGCAGCCCGGTAAGCGCCACTCAAAGCCCGCCTCGATGAACACTTTATCCAGCCCTTCCAGTTCCGCCATGGTTTTTACCGGGCCGGAGCCGGGTACGACGATAGCCTGAACGCCAGCGGCGACTTTACGCCCTTTGGCGATTTCTGCCGCGGCGCGCAAATCTTCGATACGCGAGTTGGTGCAGGAGCCGATGAAGACTTTATCGATCTTCACGTCAGTCAGTTTAATGCCGGGTTGCAAATCCATATAGGCCAGTGCTTTGGCCGCGGAGGCGCGTTCTACCGGATCGCTGAAAGAGTCAGGGCTAGGGATTTCCTGATTGACGGCGATAACCTGACCGGGGTTGGTACCCCAGGTGACCTGCGGCGCGATCTGAGCGGCATCCAGCGTGACGATTGTGTCGAATTGCGCGTCATCATCGGATTTCAGCGTGCTCCAGTACGCAACGGCGGCGTCCCAGCTGGCATCTTTCGGTGCAAACTGACGGCCTTTCAGGTAGTTGAAAGTGGTGTCATCCGGTGCAACCAGACCCGCTTTCGCGCCCATTTCAATCGCCATGTTGCACAGCGTCATACGGCCTTCCATGCTCAGCGCACGAATAGCGGTACCGCAGAATTCAACCACGTGACCGGTGCCGCCTGCGCTACCGGTTTTACCGATGATCGCCAGCACGATGTCTTTCGCGGTGATGCCGTGTGGTGCATCGCCTGTGACTTCAATCTTCATGGTTTTGGCGCGACCCTGCTTCAGGGTTTGCGTCGCCAGCACATGTTCCACTTCCGACGTACCGATACCGAAAGCCAGTGAGCCAAATGCGCCGTGCGTTGCCGTGTGCGAGTCACCACAGACGATGGTCATACCCGGCAGCGTCATCCCTTGCTCAGGCCCGATAACGTGAACGATACCCTGATACGGGTGGTTCAGGTCATACAGCTGAACGCCGAATTCTGCACAGTTCTTGATTAACTCCTGCATCTGGATGCGAGCCATCTCGCCACTGGCGTTGATGTCTTTGGTCTGCGTGGACACGTTGTGGTCCATGGTCGCGAAGGTTTTCCCCGGCTGACGAACCTTGCGGCCCATCGCGCGCAGGCCGTCGAAAGCCTGTGGGGAAGTCACTTCGTGTACCAGATGTCTGTCGATGTACAGCAGCGGCGTTTCGTTCGGCGCTTCATGAACCACGTGCGCGTCGAACAATTTTTGATATAACGTCTTACCCATGGTTATGCCCCTTGCGCGACAAAACGCGCAATCACGTCGCCCATTTCATTGGTGCCGATCGCGCTACCGGTGCTTGCCAGATCGGCAGTGCGGTAGCCTTCAGCCAGTGCGGTATTGACGGCTTTTTCGATTGCCTCTGCGGCATCATCTGCACCCAGGCTGTAGCGCAGCAGCAACGCCAGCGACAGAATCTGTGCAATCGGGTTGGCAATATCTTTACCAGCGATATCCGGTGCGGAACCGCCAGCCGGTTCGTACAGGCCAAAGCCTTGCTCGTTAAGGCTTGCGGAAGGCAGCATGCCCATTGAACCGGTAATCATGGCGCACTCGTCGGACAGAATGTCACCGAACAGGTTAGAACACAGCATCACGTCAAACTGAGACGGATCTTTAATTAACTGCATCGTCGCGTTATCGATATACAGGTGGGACAGCTTCACATCTGGATAGGCTTTGGCGACTTCGTTGACGATCTCGCGCCACAGAATCGAGCTTTGCAGCACGTTGGCTTTATCGATGGAGGTCACGATGCTGCGACGTTTGCGAGCGGATTCAAACGCGATATGCGCGATGCGCTCAATCTCAAAACGGTGATACACCTCGGTATCGAAAGCGCGCTCATACTGACCGCTACCTTCACGACCTTTTGGCTGGCCGAAGTAGATCCCACCCGTCAGTTCGCGGACGCACAGGATATCAAAGCCTTTCGCGGCGATGTCGCTACGCAGCGGACAAAACGCTTCCAGCACCCTGATACAGACGAGCAGGGCGCAGGTTGCTGAACAGTTTGAAGTGCTTACGCAGAGGCAACAACGCACCGCGCTCCGGCTGTTCTGCTGGCGGCAGGTGTTCCCATTTCGGGCCACCAACGGAACCAAACAGAATCGCATCGGCCTGCTCACAGCCTGCGACGGTCGCCTGTGGCAGCGGCGTGCCCTGACGGTCAATGGCGATACCGCCAACGTCATATTCGCTGGTGGTAATGCGGATGCCAAAACGCTGACGTACCGCATCCAGTACTTTATGGGCCTGCGCCATTACTTCTGGGCCAATGCCGTCTCCGGGTAAAACGGCGATATGGTAGCTCTTTGTCATCACACTGTTTCCTGACTGTTTTGTTGTTTGCTATCGTTTTGTTGTTGGTTACTGTGCTGCTGCAGACGTTGAATTTCTTTTTCTACCTGCTGAGCACGTTTGATGTTGTTTAATACATTTACCATTGCCTGCGCGGAAGATTCAACGATATCCGTTGCCAGACCGACACCGTGGAAGCGACGCCCTTGATAATCCGCGACAATATCAACCTGACCCAGCGCATCACGACCCTGACCTTTGGCGGTCAGTTGGTATTTGACCAGTGAAACCTGATAACCCGTAATACGGTTGATCGCCTGATAAACGGCATCTACCGGGCCATTACCCGTCGCGGCTTCTGACTGGGTTTCTTCGCCGCAGATCAGTTTGACAGAGGCGGTTGCCATCACGCTGGAACCAGACTGAACGCTGAAATAATCCAGATGATAGAACTCAGGCTCTTCCTGCTGACGGCTGATAAAGGCCAGCGCTTCCAAATCGTAATCAAAGACCTGACCTTTCTTGTCCGCCAGTTTCAGGAAGGCAGAGTACAAATCGTCCAGATTGTAATCGCTGTCCTGATAGCCCATCTCTTCCATGCGGTGTTTCACCGCCGCGCGACCAGAACGGGAAGTCAGATTCAACTGTACTTCTTTCAGGCCGATGGATTCCGGCGTCATGATTTCGTAGTTTTCACGGTTCTTCAGCACGCCATCCTGGTGAATACCAGAGGAGTGAGCGAAGGCGTTAGCACCCACAACCGCTTTGTTAGCAGGGATAGGCATGTTGCAAATCTGGCTGACCAGTTGGCTGGTACGGTAGATTTCCTGATGATTGATGTTGGTGTGTACATTCAGAATGTTATGGCGAGTTTTGATCGCCATGATAACTTCTTCCAGTGAACAGTTACCCGCGCGTTCACCGATACCGTTCAGTGTACCTTCTACCTGACGAGCGCCTGCGTGTACCGCCGCCATGGCGTTGCCGACGGCCAGACCCAGATCGTCATGAGTGTGAACGGAAATGATAGCTTTATCGATATTGGGAACACGTTGGTACAACGAGGCGATGATATTGCCGAACTCATGCGGCATGGTGTAGCCGACGGTGTCAGGAATATTGATGGTGCGAGCACCGGCATTGATGGCGGCTTCAACCACGCGACACAGGTCTGGGATTGGCGTACGACCCGCATCTTCGCAGGAAAATTCAACGTCATCTGTGTAGTTACGCGCGCGTTTGATCATGTAAATGGCGCGTTCGATCACTTCATCCAGCGTGCTGCGCAGCTTCGTGGCGATGTGCATCGGTGAGGTCGCGATAAAGGTGTGGATACGGAACGCTTCTGCGACACGCAGCGCCTCTGCGGCGACATCGATGTCCTTCTCGACGCAGCGGGTCAGGCCACACACACGACTGTTTTTGATATTACGGGCGATCGTCTGAACAGATTCAAAGTCGCCTGGAGAGGACACAGGAAAGCCGACTTCCATGACATCAACGCCCATACGCTCCAGGGCGAAGGCAATTTGCAGCTTTTCTTTTACACTCAGACTCGCCTGTAATGCCTGTTCACCATCGCGTAATGTGGTATCGAAAATAATGACTTGCTCGCTCATCGGTTTAGTTCCTTGTCGTGTCTACTTGTACTTGGCGCTCGGCGAGTAAAAAAAAACCCGCGCATCAGCGCGGGTTTTTGTATCGTGTGGCGAGAAACTTAGTTCTGAACTCTGCCCACAAACCTACCGCGCAAGAAGGATGCGTTTAGTAGTAGGCTTAGTAGGACAGTAAAGTTGAACATGGTGTCTCGTCATCTAAAATTCGGTGTTCCTTTATTGGTACGCGATTATCAGGGTTATGTCAACTTTTGATTGGTGTGACATGCATCAAGTAAACCAGCGATAGCCTGCGCCGAATGAACGAAAGATCGTTGCGGTTTTGAACAATGACGGTAGACTGCACGCCAAATAATGTACAGCTGTACGCTGAAACGCTGTCAAATTCTTCCCCCTTAGAAATTCTTTTACAGATGAATAATCATTTACAGCCATACCATGTGGTGCACCGGGTCCAAGATCGAATCAATCACTGCGCAGGCCGTATCACGTTGCGCGAGTGGACGCCTGCGGGCGAACAGCAGCTCACCTGGACACAGGCCGGGCAGCGCATTCAGCGCATTGCCAGCGCGCTTTTAGCGCTGGGGCTGGATGTTCAGGAACGGGTTGCGATTTTCTCTCACAACTCAATGAACTGGTCGCTGGCCGATCTGGCGCTGCTGCACCTGCGTGCGATCAGCGTGCCAATCTATGCCACGAATACGGCGGCACAGGCGGCATTCATCATCAACGATGCGGATATCCGTACGATATTCGTCGGCGGCCAGGAGCAGTTGGATGCGCTGCTGGCGCTGCGGGATACGTGCCCGCAACTGCGAAACATCATCGTGATGGATGAAGGCGTTAACCTGCGTGGTAGCGACATCGTACAATCCCTGCATGAATTTGAAGCGCAGGCCGTAGACGATTTCTGGCGTGATGAATGGCAAGCGCGTATCGACAGCCGCGATCTCAACGATCTGTTTACGCTGATTTATACCTCTGGTACTACCGGCGAGCCGAAAGGCGTCATGCTGGATTACACCAACATGGCGATGCAGCTTAAGCTGCATGACGATCGTCTGGATATGTCAGAAAATGACGTATCGCTCTGTTTCTTGCCGCTTTCCCACGTATTTGAACGTGCGTGGAGCTTTGTCATCATGCATCGTGGTGCCCAGAACGTGTATCTCAACAACACGAATCTGGTTCGTGATGCGATGCAGGCGGTGAAGCCGACGGTGATGTGCGCCGTACCGCGTTTTTATGAGAAAGTTTATAGCGCCATCCATGAAAAAGTGGCGCAGGCACCGTGGTATCGCCAGCGGCTATTTAACTGGGCTATCGCGCAGGGGAAAAACGCTTTTCTGGCGAGCCAGACCGCGAAGAAGGGCGGTCTTTTCCGCCGCGTGATGTACCACTATGCAGACCGTCTGGTGCTAGGGAAACTGCGCCAACTGCTGGGGGGCGAGATTCGCTTTATGCCAGCCGCAGGCGCGCGACTGGATGACAACATCATTCTGTTTTTCCGGTCGATCGGAATTCGCATCATCTATGGTTATGGCATGACCGAAACCTGTGCGACGGTTTCCTGTTGGGAGGAAGGCCGCTTCCGTCTGGGCTCTATTGGTACGCCGCTGCCGGGCATTGAGGTCCGTATTGGCGAGGAAAAAGAGATTCAGGTACGCGGTGCGACCATCATGCGGGGTTATTTCCACCGTCCGCAGGAAACCGCAGAAACGTTTACCGAAGATGGCTGGCTGAAAACCGGCGATGCGGGGGAACTGGATGCCAACGGTAACCTGTTTATTACCGAACGGTTGAAAGATCTGATGAAAACCTCCGGCGGTAAATATATTGCACCGCAGCATCTGGAAGGCACGCTGGGACAGGATCGCTTCATCGAGCAGGTTGCGATTATTGCGGACACGCGTAAGTACGTATCTGCGCTGATTGTTCCCTGCTTCGAAGCATTGGAAGAATACGCTCACTCTATCAACCTGAAGTACCACGATCGTCTGGAGCTGCTGCGCCACAGCCATATTATTGAGCTGTTCGAACAGCGCTTGCGGGAGATGCAGAAGGAGCTTTCCCGCGTGGAGCAGGTGAAGAAATTCACGTTGCTGCCTGTGCCGTTTTCGATGGCAGAAGGGGAACTGACGCCAACGCTCAAGCTGCGCAGGAAGATCATCAACCAGCGTTACCAGCTAGAAATTGATGCGATGTACGCTGAGTCTTGATGATGTCGTCGGCCGAGAAGCGCGTTTCCTGAAAAGAAATGTGGTTTTCGGCCTCAATATTTCACTCTGTAATTTATGGCCTTCATGGACGATCTCTCAGGTCGGAAGGTTCCCAGTTAGTATTTTATCTCAGTTCCTTTTTCCCTCACGTTCGATTTCCCCTAGGCACGATTAAGGGCGGTGGTTTTTTGCCGTTTGTCTGCGTCATAATCTGGCGTTATGTTAATGGGTTATCAGTAATCCCTATAATATTTCGTATTCTTGTACTAAAAGTTAACAGTATTAATACAATGTGAGCTCGGGGATTTCTCCCGATCAATACAGAAGCGGATTCCGCTTTCTGAACAAAAGAGGCAGACCCATGGAGATGTTGTCAGGCGCCGAAATGGTGGTCCGATCGTTGATCGATCAGGGCGTAAAACATGTGTTCGGTTATCCGGGCGGTGCGGTGTTGGATATTTACGACGCCCTGCATACGGTTGGCGGTATCGATCATATTTTGGTGCGGCATGAGCAAGGTGCGGTACATATGGCGGATGGCTATACGCGCGCGACGGGTGAGGTCGGCGTTGTGCTGGTCACGTCCGGTCCCGGTGCGACCAATGCCATTACCGGTATCGCTACTGCCTATATGGACTCCATTCCTATGGTGGTGTTGTCCGGTCAGGTTGCGACTTCGTTGATTGGCTACGATTCCTTCCAGGAATGCGACATGGTGGGGATCTCTCGCCCGATCGTGAAGCACAGTTTTCTGGTCAAGAAAGCGGAAGATGTCCCGACTGTCCTGAAAAAAGCGTTTTATCTGGCATCAACCGGACGCCCGGGTCCCGTGGTGGTCGATCTGCCGAAAGACGTCATGAATCCGGCGAATAAGCTGCCGTACGTTTATCCCGAAAGCATCAGCATGCGTTCCTATAGCCCGACAGTTCAAGGGCACAAAGGTCAGATTCGTCGTGCGCTGCAAACGCTGCTGGCGGCAGAAAAACCGATTATCTACGGCGGTGGCGGCGTGATTAACGCGGAGTGCCACGAAGAACTGCTGACGCTGGCCGAAAAACTTAACCTGCCAGTGACAACCTCGCTGATGGGGCTGGGCGGTTTTCCCGGCACGCACCGTCAATGCCTCGGTATGCTGGGGATGCACGGGACGTATGAAGCCAACATGGCTATGCATAACGCCGATGTAATTTTCGCCGTAGGGGTGCGCTTCGACGACCGTACGACGAACAATCTGGCGAAGTACTGTCCGAATGCGACGGTATTGCATATTGATATCGATCCCGCGTCGATTTCCAAAACGGTCAATGCCGATGTTCCTATCGTTGGCGATGCCAAACAGGTATTAAGCCTGATGCTGGAGTTGCTGGCGCAAGATGGCGCACAGCAGCAGTTTGATGCGCTGCGCGACTGGTGGCAGGTTATCGAACAGTGGCGTGGGCGTCACTGTCTGAAATACAGCACCGACAGCGACAAGATTAAACCGCAGGCGGTGATTGAAACGCTGCACCGGCTGACCGAAGGCAAAGCCTATGTGGCATCGGACGTCGGCCAGCACCAGATGTTCGCTGCGCTGTATTATCCTTTCGATTTACCGCGCCGCTGGGTGAACTCCGGTGGACTGGGCACGATGGGCTTTGGCCTGCCTGCGGCATTGGGTATCAAACTGGCGCTGCCGGAAGAAACGGTAATTTGCGTAACGGGCGACGGCAGTATTCAGATGAATATTCAGGAGCTTTCTACGGCGCTGCAATATGATCTGCCTGTGGTGGTCATTAACCTGAACAACCGTTTCCTTGGCATGGTGAAGCAGTGGCAGGACATGATCTACTCTGGCCGCCATTCCAGTTCTTACATGGAATCATTACCGGATTTCGTCAAGCTGGCTGAAGCGTACGGTCACGTCGGGATTTCTATCGATACGCCGGACGAACTGGAAAGCAAGCTGTTGCAAGCGCTGGCGCAGAAAGACCGTCTGGTGTTTGTTGATATCAACATCGACAGCAGCGAGCATGTTTACCCCATGCAGATTCGCGGCGGGGCGATGGATGAAATGTGGTTGAGCAAAACGGAGAGGACCTGATCATGCGGCGGATTTTATCAGTATTACTTGAGAATGAATCAGGCGCCTTGTCACGTGTCGTCGGCCTGTTTTCCCAGCGCGGCTACAACATCGAAAGTCTGACGGTGGCACCAACCGAAGACCCAACGCTATCTCGTATGACTATCCAGACGGTAGGCGATGAGAAAGTGCTGGAGCAGATCGAAAAGCAACTGCACAAGCTGGTGGATGTCCTGCGCGTCAGCGAGCTGGGGCAGGGCGCGCACGTTGAGCGTGAAATCATGCTGGTGAAGCTACAGGCGACAGGCTATGGTCGTGAAGAAGTGAAACGCTGCGCCGATATTTTCCGCGGCCAGATCGTGGATGTCACCGCTTCGCTTTATACCGTACAGCTTGCTGGCACCAGCGATAAACTGGATGCGTTCCTTAGTGCCGTGCGTGAAGTCTCCGAAATTGTTGAAGTGGCGCGCTCTGGTATCGTCGGCGTATCGCGCGGCGATAAAATCATGCGTTAATCGACTTTTCGCTGCTTTTTCTTTTAAGAGGCCCGATAATAGTATCGGGCCTTTTTATTTCCCTTATCTTATATAGACACAATATATTCGGCTTAAAAGACATCCATTATTGATATGGCAGCTTGAAATATGTGGGTAACGTGATAAAAGCAGTTGCCGTACAAAAGCTTCTGCTGTTAGATCTACGCCATATCCATGATGATTTTATGGTCATCACACTATTTATTGAGCCGGCCTACTTATTTTCCGGCCTACTAAGGGGTTACCGTGAAACTGGATGAAATCGCGCGTCTTGCGGGTGTTTCACGCACGACAGCCAGCTATGTCATTAACGGGAAAGCAAAACAATATCGCGTGAGCGATAAGACCGTTGAGAAAGTCATGGCTGTCGTCAGGGAGCACAATTATCATCCCAACGCCGTCGCGGCTGGATTACGTGCTGGGCGTACGCGTTCAATTGGTTTGGTTATTCCCGATTTGGAAAATACCAGCTATACACGCATCGCTAATTATCTGGAGCGTCAGGCCAGACAGCGCGGATATCAGCTATTAATTGCGTGTTCAGAAGATCAGCCAGACAACGAGATGCGATGCATTGAGCATCTGTTGCAGCGTCAGGTTGACGCGATTATTGTTTCTACCGCATTACCGCCGGAGCACCCGTTTTATCAACGTTGGATAAACGGCAGCTTGCCGATTATTGCGTTAGACAGAGCGTTAGATCGTGAGCACTTCACCAGCGTGGTGGGGGCCGATCTTGAAGATGCTGAAATGCTGGCGCAGGAATTAAGAAAAGTGCCTGCGAAATCGGTACTTTATCTTGGTGCCTTGCCTGAGCTTTCCGTCAGCTTCCTGCGTGAGCAGGGGTTCCGTCAGGCATGGGCGGGCGATCCGCGCGAAGTGAATTACCTTTATTCTAATAGCTATGAACGCGTGGCTGCTGCCGCCGCGTTTATGGATTATTTGAAAAATAATCCTATGCCTGAAGCGTTATTCACCACGTCATTCCCGCTATTGCAGGGCGTGATGGACGTTAACCTGAAGATTAACGGGCGCTTGCCGAATAATCTAGCTATTGCGACCTTTGGGGATAATGAACTGTTGGATTATCTGGAATGCCCAGTATTGTCTGTCGCTCAGCGCCATCGTGAAGTCGCGGAACGTGTACTGGAACTGGTGTTGGCCAGTCTGGATGAGCCGAAAAGGCCGAAACCGGGTTTGAATCGTATCCGGCGTAATCTGTATCGTCGTGGTTCTTTGAGCCGCGCGTAATCTCTACCTGCTTTTTGCGCCATAGATTGCTATGGCGCTTCTTCCTTACCCAGCCTCAATTCACTTTTACGGCAAGGCGACCCGGAATAGCCGACGGCAATATTCCAGAAAGTAGCCATATATCACGCCCGTCACCATCGACACCACCAAATTACTGGTAACCGCGGTCAGGATTTGCGCGGGGTTGGCTCCGATAGACCAGAGAATGATGGCGTAAACCGGGGATTGGAAGCTGACATAGGCAAACAGATCGGCGACGCTGCGCACCAGGAAATGCTCACCGCCGTGACGTCTGGCCATATTCAACACGCGATCGCGGTAAAGCCCATACGGCCAGGCAATGGCAATATTGACGGGGATAGATAACAAGCGTGAAGACAGCGATTGCTCGAAGCTCATACCGGAAAGCATGATTTCTATCGCCATGCCGGTGATGAAACAATAGACAACGAGCGCAAAGGTATCTGCGGTGGCACTTCGCAATCGTGACGTCGGGGAAAACATTCCTGGTTGCTCCATTCTTAGGGCGGATAAACTGGTGTAATGGTTTTGTATGGTTTTTTGTCATGCCTTATTTTATTTGCGTAGTTTACATCACTGCATGATTGGCTTTGTACTAGGTAAAAATATTTATTTGTGAGCGCTTTTTATACTTTCCCGCTACTTTATGTCTGTCCGGTAATTTTTCCGTTTTTTTATCGCGACAAGAGATTTAAAATTATTTAAAAACAAATTGTTATGGTTTTTTGGTGAAAAGCCTTTCTGCGCGGGAAGGAATTGCGTTAAAGCATTAAAGGAAGTGAGTAGATGACCGATAAAACAGGGTTGCTTGTGGTGCCTCATTTTTACTGCGTCTTTGAGGATGAGGGGCGCTTAATTTATTCGGCACATTTCCTGAGCCTGCTTTTCTTTTCAGGAAACCGCATTCGTCGGTAAGGGCATCAATGAACGTAAATTGGCTGATTAATGAAGAATCGGCGATGTTGATGTTAAAAATGTGACATTGAGCAGATGTTAACAGCTACGGTATGATGCTGCGGGCTTGTGTAGGCCTTGGTATTCAAGGTGTTCGGCTTGGTAAGACTATTCTGAAAACTGCTGTCTTTGGTATCAGCTTGTGACAATAAAAATAATCGATATGCCGGAGTTGGTGGCTATATGTTTGCAATATTCCCGTTCCGCTATAAATTTTCCTCAAATTATCATGATGTTAATCTTTGTTAATTCTGACTCCTTATTCCTTTTACCTCTATGTCGGCCCGAATTCATTCAGGAATAATCCCAAAGCGCGCCAGCTCTGGCTTGACAAGGTTTTCATACCCTCCGTACACTCTTAAAGGTGGGATTTTGTGGGGTAAAGTGGTGAAAAAGGTTGTGGAGGGGTAACTCAGGTATGTTTCGTGGGGCTACGCTGGTTAACCTCGACAGTAAAGGGCGCCTTGCTGTGCCTACCCGATATCGGGAAATGCTGAACGGGGAATCGCAAGGTCAAATGGTGTGCACCATTGACCTGCATCAGCCATGCCTGCTGCTTTATCCCTTACCTGAATGGGAAATTATTGAACAAAAATTGTCGCGCTTGTCGAGCATGAACCCTGCTGAACGTCGTGTTCAGCGTTTGTTATTGGGGCATGCCAGCGAGTGCCAAATGGATAGTGCAGGGCGTTTGTTGATTGCGAATACGTTAAGGCAGCATGCGGACCTCAAAAAAGAAGTGATGCTAGTCGGGCAGTTCAACAAGTTTGAACTGTGGGATGAACAGACTTGGTATCAACAGGTCAGGGATGATATTGACGCTGAACAATCGACTCAGGAACCTCTGTCTGAGCGGTTGCAGGACCTATCGCTATAGTCATGCTGGAAAATTATAAACATACCACCGTCCTGCTGGATGAGGCAGTAAATGGCCTGAACATTCGCAGCGGCGGCATATACATCGACGGCACATTTGGCCGTGGTGGTCATTCTCGTCTGATTCTTTCCCAACTGGGGCCGGAAGGACGTCTGTTAGCTATCGATCGCGATCCTCAGGCAATTGAAGCCGCCAAGGCGATTGACGATCCTCGTTTCTCTATTATTCACGGGCCGTTTTCCGCGATGGCGGAGTATGTTGCGGAACTCGGACTCACTGGGCAGATCGATGGCGTTCTGCTCGATCTTGGCGTTTCTTCCCCTCAGCTTGATGACCCGGAGCGCGGGTTCTCATTTATGCGCGATGGCCCGCTGGATATGCGTATGGATCCGACGCGTGGCTTGTCCGCCGCGGAATGGCTGATGAAAGCGGAAGCTGACGATATTGTCTGGGTCTTGAAAACGTTCGGCGAAGAGCGTTTTGCCAAGCGTATTGCCCGCGCCATTGTGGAGCGTAATCGTCTCGACCCGATGACGCGGACAAAAGAACTCGCTGAATTGATCGCTGCCGCCAGCCCAATTAGAGAAAAGCATAAGCATCCGGCAACGCGCAGTTTTCAGGCGATCCGCATTTACATCAATAGCGAATTGGAAGAGATCGAACGTGCGCTAGAAGGTGCACTGAGCGTATTGGCTCCGCAGGGACGTCTGTCGGTGATTAGCTTCCACTCGTTAGAAGATCGGATTGTGAAACGGTTTATTCGCCATCAGAGCCGTGGGCCACAGGTGCCGGCTGGCCTGCCGTTAACTGAAGAGCAGTTGCGCAGCCAGGGCGGACAGACGTTAAAAGCTGTCGGCAAGAAAATGATGCCTTCGGAAGCAGAAGTTGCGGAAAACCCACGCGCGCGCAGTTCTGTTCTGCGCTTCGCTGAGAGACTGCCAGCGTGATCGGTAACGAGCGGCATACTCTAGTCGGCGTCATCGGTGAGGATTTGCTGCGTAATGCAAAGCTCCCGGTGCTGCTGCTGATTGCCGTGCTGGTTTCTGCGGTCTTTGTGGTCACCACGGCGCATAAGACACGCCTGCTGACAGCAGAACGCGAACAGCTTCTGCTGGAGCGTGATGCGTTGGATATCGAATGGAGAAACCTGATCCTGGAGGAAAACTCACTAGGGGATCATAGCCGCGTGGAGCGGATCGCGACGGAAAAACTGCAAATGGGGCACGTTGATCCGTCACAGGAAAACATTGTGGTTAAGCAATGAACTAAATAGGCAACCAGCTAAGCATGAAAGCAGCCCGTACAGGAAAGTTAAAGCGCCAGGAAGATCAAGCCAGCTTTGTTAGCTGGCGTTTTGCGTTGCTTTGCGGCTGTATCCTGCTTGCGATGGTTGGCTTGATGGCGCGTGCGGCTTATCTTCAGGTCATCAACCCAGACAAACTGGTGCGCGAAGGGGATATGCGTTCTCTGCGCGTACAGGAAGTGCCAACGGCACGCGGCATGATAAGCGATCGTGCAGGCCGTCCTTTGGCCGTCAGCGTGCCGGTGAATGCCGTCTGGGCCGATCCGAAAGAAGTGAACGATCGTGGCGGCATTACGTTGGATACGCGTTGGAAAGCCCTGTCTGATGCGCTCGATATTCCGTTGGATCAGTTGGCAACCAAGATCAACGCTAACCCTAAAGGTCGCTTCGTTTATCTGGCTCGTCAAGTGAACCCAGCCATTGGTGAATATATCCATAAGCTGAAGCTGCCGGGCATCAATCTGCGGCAGGAGTCTCGCCGATACTATCCTTCTGGACAAGTGACCTCTCACCTCATTGGCTTCACCAATATCGATGGACAGGGCATTGAAGGCGTTGAGAAAAGTTTTGACCGCTGGCTGACCGGGCAACCCGGTGAGCGAACCGTGCGCAAAGACCGGTTTGGCCGCGTGATTGAAGATATCTCCTCCGTTGACAGCCAGGCTGCACACAATCTAGCGCTCAGTATTGATGAGCGTCTGCAGGCGCTGGTTTACCGTGAACTCAATAACGCAGTTGCCTTTAACAAAGCTGAGTCAGGTACGGCCGTACTGGTCGATGTGAATACGGGCGAAGTGCTGGCAATGGCGAATAGCCCGTCTTATAACCCGAACAATTTGGCGGGTACGCCGCAAGACATTATGCGTAACCGCGCGATTACCGACATCTTCGAGCCCGGCTCTACCGTTAAACCGATGGTGGTGATGACGGCGCTACAGCGCGGTGTCGTGAAAGAAAACAGTGTACTCAGCACCCTGCCGTACTACGTCAATGGCCATGAGATCAAAGACGTGGCGCGCTATAGCGAATTGACGCTGACGGGCGTGCTTCAGAAGTCGAGTAACGTTGGCGTGTCTAAGCTGGCGTTAGCGATGCCTTCCTCTGCGCTTGTAGATACTTACGCGCGCTTTGGATTAGGAAAAGCGACCAATTTGGGGTTGGTCGGAGAAAGCAGTGGCTTATACCCTCAAAAACAACGGTGGTCTGACATAGAGAGGGCCACCTTCTCTTTCGGCTACGGGCTGATGGTAACACCGTTACAGTTAGCGCGAGTCTACGCCACGATCGGCAGTTTCGGTATTTACCGTCCGCTGTCGATTACCAAAGTTGATCCACCGGTTCCAGGCGAGCGTGTCTTCCCTGAAGCGCTGGTGCGTTCCGTGGTGCACATGATGGAAAGTGTAGCGCTGCCCGGCGGCGGCGGTACCAAGGCGGCCATCAAAGGTTATCGTATCGCGATTAAAACCGGTACGGCCAAGAAAGTTGGCCCGGATGGTAAGTACATCAATAAATATATTGCCTATACGGCGGGTGTGGCTCCAGCCAGTAACCCACGTTTTGCTCTGGTTGTCGTGATTAACGATCCGCAGGCAGGGAAGTACTACGGCGGCGCGGTTTCTGCGCCAATCTTTGGCGCCATCATGGGCGGCGTTCTGCGTACGATGAATATCGAACCGGATGCGTTGCCGACAGGCGACAAAAACGAGTTTGTAATTAATAGAGAAGAGGGATCAGGTGGCAGATCGTAATTTGCGCGATTTACTTGCGCCGTGGGTGCAAGACACTCCGGCGCGCGCGCTGCGGGAAATGACATTAGACAGCCGCGTTGCGGCTGCCGGGGATCTGTTTGTCGCGATTGTCGGGCACAAAGCAGATGGACGGCGCTATATCCCGCAGGCAATTGCGCAAGGCGTAGCAGCGATTGTTGCCGAAGCTGAAGGTGAGGCCGCTGATGGCACCGTTCGCGAAATGCACGGTGTGCCAGTGGTGTATCTCAGCAATCTGAACCAGCGACTGTCTGCGCTGGCAGGCCGTTTTTACCAGCAGCCTGCGGAAAAGTTACAGCTTATTGGCGTAACGGGAACCAACGGAAAAACGACGACGACTCAGCTTCTGGCACAGTGGAGTCAGGCATTAGGCGAAACGAGTGCCGTGATGGGCACCGTAGGCAATGGCCTATTAGGTCGGGCGATTCCGACAGAGAATACGACAGGATCTGCTGTCGATGTTCAGCAGGTGCTGAGCCAACTGGTCGAGCAAGGTGCGACGTTCGCCGCCATGGAAGTGTCCTCCCACGGCCTGGTGCAGCATCGTGTGGCTGCATTGCCGTTCGCGGCGGCGGTGTTCACTAACCTGAGCCGCGATCATCTTGATTACCATGGCGATATGGAAAGCTACGAAGCAGCCAAATGGGCGCTGTTCGCCGAGCATCGTGTTGGGCAGATGATTATCAACGCTGATGATGAGGTAGGGCTGCGCTGGTTGGCGAAGCTGCCGGACGCGGTTGCTGTCACTATGGAGAACAATCTGGTCCCCGGCTGCCGTGGGCGCTGGTTGAAAGCGACACAGATTGATTATCACGACAATGGTGCCACGATCGCGTTTGATTCAAGCTGGGGACATGGCGAAATTGAAAGCCGCCTGATGGGCGCGTTTAACGTCAGCAATATGCTGCTGGCGCTGGCAACGCTGCTGTCTCTCGGCTATCCGCTTGATAAATTGGTTATCGCGGGTTCTCAGTTGCAACCGGTATGTGGCCGCATGGAAGTTTTCCATGCTGAAGCAAAGCCAACGGTCGTTGTGGATTACGCCCACACACCAGATGCGCTGGAAAAAGCGCTTGAAGCTGCTCGCTTACACTGTCAGGGGAAACTCTGGTGTGTGTTTGGCTGTGGTGGCGATCGTGATAAAGGTAAGCGCCCACTTATGGGCGGTATCGCAGAACAACTAGCCGACCGCGTTGTGGTTACCGATGATAACCCGCGCAGTGAAGAGCCTCAGGCCATTGTTGCCGATATTCTCTCCGGGCTGTTGGATGCCGGACGCGTTCAGGTGATTCACGGACGTGCTGAAGCGGTCACTAGCGCAATCATGCAGGCGCAGGAAAATGACGTGGTGCTGGTTGCGGGTAAAGGGCACGAAGACTACCAACTGGTGGGCAATCAGCGTCTCGATTATTCCGATCGCATCACCGTTGCCCGCCTGCTGGGGGTGATTGCATGATTCGCGTCTCCTTGCAGCAGCTTGCCACGGTGCTGAATGCGCAGCTGATTGGCAATGATATTGATATTGAAGATGTTTCAACCGATACGCGTAAGCTGACATCTGGCTGCCTGTTTGTTGCGCTGAAAGGCGAGAAATTCGACGCGCATGATTACGCTGCTGATGCGGTAAAAGGCGGCGCGGCGGCTCTTTTAGTCAGTAAGCACTTACCTATCGATGTGCCGCAACTGCTGGTGAGCGATACGCGTCTGGCGCTGGGCCAATTAGGTGCCTGGGTTCGTCAGCAGTCAACGGCGCGTGTTGTCGCCCTGACAGGCTCTTCCGGCAAAACCTCAGTTAAAGAGATGACGGCGGCAATTCTGCGCCAGTGTGGTTCCGTGTTGTATACCGCCGGTAACTTCAACAACGATATCGGTGTGCCGCTAACGCTGTTGCGTCTGACGGCGGAACACCAGTTCGTAGTGATTGAGCTGGGGGCAAATCACATTGGTGAGATTGCCTATACCACCGATCTGGTGCGGCCGGAAAGCGCGCTGGTCAACAATCTGGCCGCCGCGCATCTGGAAGGTTTTGGTTCACTGGCCGGCGTGGCGCAGGCGAAAGGTGAGATATTTTCTGGTTTGCCAGCAGACGGCGTAGCGATCGTGAATGCAGATAGCAACGATTTCCCGCACTGGCAGGTCATGCTGAATCATAAAACCGTCTGGCGTTTCTCACCGCAGGCTGCTTGCGATATCGATTTTTTTGCCAGCGACGTAGATGTTTTGGCGCAAGGCACGCGTTTCACGCTGCATACCCCGTTTGGTGAAACGCAGGTTCTGCTGCCTTTACCGGGTCGTCATAACATTTCGAACGCACTGGCTGCGGCTTCTCTGGCGATGTCCGTCGGAGCGACGCTGGAAGCCGTTAAAGTCGGATTATCTCAGCTTCAGGCGGTGCCGGGGCGGTTGTTCCCGATTACCTTGTCTGAAGACAAGCTGCTGCTGGATGACAGCTACAACGCGAATGTCGGTTCAATGACGGCAGCGGCACAGGTGCTGGCAGAGATGCCGGGCTACCGTGTGATGGTCGTTGGTGATATGGGCGAGCTGGGGGATGAAGCCCCTGAGTGCCATCGTCAAGTGGGCGAAGCGGCGCGTGCTGCGGGCATTGATCGCGTATTGAGTGTGGGAACGTTGAGTGAATTGATCGGCACTGCCAGTGGCAATGGTGAGCATTTTCAGGATAAAGCCGCGCTGGTTTCACGTTTGAAGGTGCTGATGTCAGAACATAACGTCATCAGCGTATTGGTCAAAGGCTCACGCAGTGCTGCGATGGAGCAGGTTGTACATGCATTACAGGAGAATGCTCAATGTTAGTATGGCTGGCCGAACATTTGGCCAAACTTTATACCGGCTTTAACGTCTTTTCTTATTTGACGTTCCGCGCCATTGTCAGCCTGCTGACCGCATTGGTTATTTCCTTATGGATGGGGCCGCACATGATTGCCTGGCTGCAGCGTTTGCAGATTGGGCAGGTTGTGCGTAACGAAGGGCCAGAATCACATTTCAGTAAGCGCGGAACCCCGACGATGGGTGGCGTGATGATTCTGGTGGCGATTATCGTTTCCGTTTTGATGTGGGCGAATCTGTCTAACCCGTATGTCTGGTGCGTACTGCTGGTGTTAGCAGGCTATGGCGCAGTCGGTTTTGTCGATGATTACCGCAAAGTGGTTCGTAAGGATACCAAAGGGCTGATTGCCCGCTGGAAATATTTCTGGCAGTCGGTGATTGCGCTCGTGGTGGCTTTCACCATGTATTCCATCGGAAAAGATACGCCAGCCACGCAGCTGGTTGTGCCGTTTTTCAAAGACGTGATGCCGCAACTGGGCCTGCTCTATGTTGCGCTTGCCTACTTTGTGATTGTCGGCACCAGTAATGCGGTAAACCTGACCGATGGCCTGGATGGTTTGGCCATCATGCCGACTGTGTTTGTTGCGGCGGGTTTTGCACTGGTGGCATGGGCAACGGGGAACATGAATTTTGCCGGTTACCTGCATATTCCGTATATCCGTCATGCCAGTGAACTGGTGATCGTCTGTACCGCGATTGTGGGCGCAGGGCTTGGGTTCCTGTGGTTTAACACCTATCCGGCGCAGGTCTTCATGGGGGACGTAGGTTCTCTGGCGTTGGGCGGCGCGCTAGGGACTATTGCGGTCCTGCTGCGCCAAGAGTTTTTGTTGGTGATTATGGGCGGCGTCTTCGTGGTCGAAACGCTGTCGGTGATTCTGCAAGTCGGGTCCTTTAAGTTGCGCGGGCAGCGGATTTTCCGCATGGCGCCAATTCATCATCATTATGAACTTAAGGGCTGGCCGGAACCGCGCGTGATTGTGCGCTTCTGGATTATTTCGTTGATGCTGGTGCTGATTGGCCTGGCAACGCTGAAGGTACGGTAAGACATGGTGGACTATCAGGGTAAAAAAGTCGTCATTATCGGGTTGGGCCTGACCGGTCTCTCCTGTGTTGATTTCTTTCTCGCGCGCGATGTCGTACCGCGCGTGGTGGATACCCGTATCAGTCCGCTGGGTCTGGATAAGCTACCGGAGCAGGTGGAACGACACCTCGGTAGCCTGAATGAAGACTGGTTGATGAACGCAGATTTGATCGTCGCCAGTCCTGGTGTTGCGTTGGCGACGCCAATTCTGTGTGACGCTGCCGACGCTGGCATTGAGATCGTTGGCGATATCGAACTGTTCTGCCGTGAAGCGCAAGCACCGATTGTAGCGATTACTGGTTCTAACGGTAAAAGCACGGTGACGACGCTGGTCGGTGAAATGGCGCGTGCCGCAGGCTGGCAGGTGGGCGTGGGGGGCAACATCGGACTACCTGCACTGCAACTGCTTGAACAGCCTGCTCAGCTTTATGTGCTGGAACTGTCGAGTTTCCAACTGGAAACGACGAGTAGCCTGCACGCCGCTGCTGCAACCATTCTGAACGTGACGGAAGATCACACCAACCGTTACCCGTTTGGTCTACAGCAGTACCGGGCGGCGAAATTGCGTATTTATGAACACGCGGATTTGTGTGTTGTGAATGCTGACGATGCGCTGACCATGCCGGTTCGCGGTGCGGATGCGCGCTGCCGCAGTTTCGGCGTCGATGTTGGTGATTATCATCTTAACCGCCAGCAGGGAGAAACCTGGCTGCGGGTGGACGGTGAACGTGTGCTCAATACTCGTGAAATCAAGCTGGTCGGGCAGCACAATTATACCAATGCATTGGCAGCGCTGGCGCTGGCTGATGCAGTGAAGATTCCACGTGCGTCTGCGCTGACGGCGTTGACGTCATTTACCGGACTGCCCCATCGCTTTCAAATGGCCTTTGAGCGTAATGGTGTGCGGTGGATCAATGACTCTAAAGCCACCAATGTGGGCAGCACCGAGGCCGCATTGAGCGGTTTGGCGGTAGAAGGCACACTGCACCTGCTGTTAGGCGGTGACGGCAAATCTGCCGATTTCTCGCCGCTGGTGCCGTATTTGCAGGGCGAGCACATTCATTTGTACTGCTTCGGTCAGGATGGGCAACAGCTGGCTGCGCTGCGCCCGGAAATTGCCGAGCAGACAGAAACGATGGAACAGGCGATGCGCATCATCGCCAAACGCGTTCAGCCGGGCGATATGGTGCTGCTGTCGCCAGCCTGCGCCAGCCTGGATCAGTTCCGCAGTTTTGAACAGCGAGGCGATGAATTCGCTCGTTTGGCGGAGGAGTTAGGCTGATGCGGTTCTTCGGGCTGGCGTTTATCGAGCGCATCAAGAGCTGGGTGATGGGAACGCGCGAAAGCGATACGCTCAGCGTGGTTCTGTACGACAGAACGCTGGTGTGGTTGACGCTTGGGCTGGCTGTGATTGGTTTTGTGATGGTGACGTCGGCTTCTATGCCTGTTGGGCAGCGCCTTGCCAGCGACCCGTTCTTGTTCGCGAAGCGCGATGCGATTTATCTGGGGTTGGCATTTGGCTTGTCGTTAATCACGCTGCGTGTGCCGATGGAGATATGGCAGCGCTACAGCCCGGTGCTGTTATTGCTCGCGATGGTCATGCTGTTGGTGGTGCTGGCGGTGGGAAGCTCGGTCAACGGTGCATCCCGCTGGATTTCGCTGGGGCCATTGCGTATTCAGCCTGCGGAATTATCCAAGCTGGCGCTGTTTTGTTACCTGTCCAGCTACATGGTGCGCAAAGTTGAAGAAGTGCGAAATAACTTCTGGGGCTTTTGCAAACCAATGGGCGTGATGGTGGTGTTGGCGGTGCTGCTGCTGGCACAGCCTGACCTCGGTACCGTGGTTGTACTGTTTATTACGACTCTGGCGATGCTGTTTCTGGCTGGCGCCAAGATGTGGCAGTTTCTGGCGATCATCGGCTGTGGCGTGTTTGCCGTTGGCCTGCTGATTGTCGCTGAGCCTTACCGTATGCGCCGCGTGACGTCGTTCTGGAATCCATGGGACGATCCGTTTGGCAGCGGCTACCAGTTAACGCAGTCCCTGATGGCATTTGGGCGCGGTGAATTCTGGGGGCAAGGGCTCGGGAATTCAGTACAGAAACTGGAATATTTGCCGGAAGCACATACCGATTTCATTTTCTCTATTTTAGGTGAGGAACTCGGCTATATCGGTGTGGTTTTAGCGTTGTTAATGATATTCTTCGTCGCTTTTCGCGCGATGTCTATCGGGAAGCGGGCGCTGGAGATCGATCAGCGTTTTTCGGGCTTTCTGGCGTGTTCGATTGGTGTCTGGTTCAGCTTTCAGACGCTGGTGAACGTAGGCGCGGCGGCGGGGATGCTACCGACAAAAGGGCTGACGTTGCCGCTGATCAGTTACGGCGGTTCCAGCTTGCTGATTATGTCGACGGCGATCGTGTTGCTGTTACGCATTGATTTTGAAACGCGTCTGACGAAAGCGCAGGCGTTTACGAGAGGTGCCCGATGAGTGGCGAAGGCAAGCGTTTGATGGTGATGGCTGGCGGTACGGGCGGGCATGTCTTCCCCGGGCTGGCGGTTGCGCACCACCTGATGGCGCAGGGCTGGCAGGTTCGCTGGTTAGGTACAGCGGATCGTATGGAAGCCGATTTGGTGCCTAAGCATGGTATCGAAATTGATTTTATCCGCATTTCTGGCTTGCGTGGTAAAGGCATTCGGGCGCAGTTAAGCGCGCCGATTCGTATTTTTCAGGCAGTGCGTCAGGCTCGCGCGATTATGCGCCGTTACCAGCCTGATGTGGTGCTGGGTATGGGCGGCTACGTTTCCGGCCCCGGTGGCTTGGCTGCCTGGCTGTGCGGTATTCCGGTCGTCCTACATGAGCAGAACGGTATTGCAGGGCTAACCAATCGCTGGTTATCCCATATCGCCAAAAAGGTATTGCAGGCATTTCCGGGCGCATTTCCTAAAGCAGATGTTGTGGGGAACCCAGTCAGAACCGATGTGCTGGCATTGCCTGCGCCGGAAACACGATTAGCCGATCGCTCAGGCCCTGTGAGGGTGCTGGTTGTCGGTGGTAGTCAGGGCGCAAGAGTGCTGAACCAAACGCTACCCGGCGTGGCGGCACAGCTGGGCGATCGCGTGACGATTTGGCATCAGGTTGGTAAAGGGGCGTTATCAACCGTTCAACAGGCCTATCAGGATGTTGGGCAGACGCAGCACAAGATTACCGAATTTATTGATGACATGGCGGCCGCTTACGCCTGGGCGGATGTGGTGGTGTGCCGTTCCGGCGCATTGACCGTCAGTGAAATTGCGGCGGCTGGGTTACCGGCGCTGTTTGTCCCGTTCCAGCATAAAGATCGGCAGCAGTACTGGAATGCGCTGCCGCTGGAAAAAGCAGGCGCGGCAAAAATTATTGAGCAGCCACAGTTCAACGTGGCGGCTGTTAGCGAGGTGCTATCCGGTTGGGATCGCGCAACCTTGCTGACAATGGCACAAAAAGCCCGCGCAGTGGCCATTCCAGATGCAACCGACCGGGTTGCGGCGGAAGTCAGTGCAGCGGCAGGCAGTCGGGCCACACATGTGGCTCATGGTTAATTAATACAACGTTGTCGGACATAAGGCTGTGCGACGACGCTACAAGGTAGCGATAGAATAAAGTGAATACTCAACAACTGGCGAAACTACGTTCAATCGTGCCCGAGATGCATCGCGTCCGGCACATACACTTTGTCGGCATCGGCGGTGCTGGCATGGGTGGTATCGCCGAAGTGTTGGCCAACGAAGGTTATGAAATTAGCGGTTCCGATCTGGCACCGAATGCGGTGACGCAGCAGTTGACTGAACTTGGCGCGCAGATTTACTTCCATCACCGTGCGGAGAACGTTCTGAACGCCAGCGTGGTGGTGGTGTCGAGTGCGATTACTGCGGATAACCCTGAGATTGTCGCCGCGCATGACGCACGTATTCCGGTGATCCGTCGTGCCGAGATGTTGGCGGAACTGATGCGTTTTCGTCACGGTATTGCGATTGCGGGCACGCACGGTAAGACGACAACAACGGCGATGGTCTCCAGTATTTACGCGGAAGCGGGACTGGATCCGACGTTTGTGAATGGTGGATTGGTGAAGGCGGCGGGAACGCATGCGCGTTTGGGCTCAAGCCGCTACTTGATTGCGGAAGCAGATGAAAGCGATGCGTCTTTCCTGCATTTGCAGCCGATGGTGGCGATTGTGACCAATATCGAAGCTGACCATATGGACACCTATCAGGGTGATTTCGAAAACCTGAAGCAGACGTTCATCAATTTCCTGCACAACCTGCCGTTTTACGGGCAAGCGGTGATGTGTATTGATGATGCGGTAATCCGTGAGCTGCTGCCGCGCGTGGGTCGTCATATTATCACGTATGGTTTTAGCGACGATGCTGATGTGCGTATTTCAGGGTATCACCAGACTGGCGCGCAAGGGCATTTCACGCTGGAGCGGAAAGACAAACCGCTGCTCACTGTCACGCTGAATGCTCCGGGGCGTCACAATGCGCTCAACGCGGCAGCAGCGGTTGCAGTAGCGACCGATGAAGGCATTGATGACGAGGCGATTCTGCGCGCGCTTGAGCGTTTTCAGGGTACGGGTCGCCGCTTTGATTTTCTCGGTGAATATCCGCTATGAGCTAGTGAATGGTCAAAGCGGTACGGCGATGTTAGTGGATGATTACGGCCACCATCCGACGGAAGTCGATGCCACGATTAAAGCTGCCCGCGCCGGGTGGCCAGATAAGCGGTTGGTCATGATTTTTCAGCCGCATCGCTATACGCGAACCCGCGATTTGTATGACGATTTCGCACACGTGTTATCGCAGGTTGACGTACTGCTGATGCTGGATGTGTATTCCGCTGGAGAGTCGCCGATTCCAGGCGCGGACAGCCGTTCGCTGTGCCGTACGATTCGCGGAAGAGGTAAGATTGATCCGATTCTGGTGACGGATGTGGATACTTTACCGGAACTGTTGTCACAGGCGCTGCGAGGTGAAGACCTGATTTTGGTTCAGGGCGCCGGCAACATCGGTAAACTGGCGCGTAAACTGGCTGATTCCAGATTACAGCCACAGATGAGTGAATGAGGAACATCATGACTGAGAAAGTTGCTGTATTGCTTGGTGGAACCTCTGCCGAACGTGAAGTGTCGTTACTTTCCGGTCAGGCGGTTTTGGCTGGCCTGAAAGAAGCGGGCATCAACGCGCATGCGGTTGATACCCGTGACGTCTCTGTGACGACGTTAAAAGAAGAAGGTTTCACCAAAATTTTCATCGCCTTACATGGTCGTGGTGGCGAAGACGGTACATTGCAGGGCGTTCTGGAATTCCTGGGGCTGCCTTATACCGGTAGCGGCGTCATGGCATCGGCACTGACGATGGACAAACTCCGCACCAAACAAGTATGGCAAGCTGTGGGATTACCCGTATCGCCATACGTAGCGCTGGATCGTCGCCAATATTCAGAAACGGCGGCAAACGCGCTGCTGGCGAAATTCACTCATCTCGGGTTGCCGCTGATCGTCAAGCCAAGCCGTGAAGGTTCCAGCGTGGGGATGAGCAAAGTGAATACGCTGAGCGAACTGCCTGCGGCACTGGAAGAAGCATTCCGTCACGATGACGATATTCTGATCGAGAAGTGGCTGAGCGGCCCAGAGTATACGGTGGCTATCCTGGGCGATGAAGTATTGCCTTCTATTCGTATTCAGCCTGCGGGTACGTTTTACGATTATGAAGCGAAGTATTTATCGGATGATACGCAGTATTTTTGTCCGAGTGGTTTGCCGGACGAGCAAGAGCAGGCGTTAGCAGGACTGGCGATGGCGGCTTATCGTGCGGTGGACTGTAGCGGATGGGGACGCGTCGATTTTATGCTGGATAGCGACGGTGCCTTCTATCTGCTTGAAGTGAATACGTCTCCGGGGATGACGAGCCACAGCCTGGTTCCTATGGCTGCGCGCCAACGTGGGCTGACTTTCTCGCAACTGGTCGTGAAAATTTTAGAGCTCGCTGGCTGATATGTCGCAGGCAGCGCTGAATACACGCGGACGAGAGCCTGAAACGAAGGGAACACGTCGCAGTAATGGAGGCCAATTGGCAGGGATGATTTTCCTGCTGATGGTGATAGGGACCATCGTCTGGGGAAGCTGGATGGTCGTGGGGTGGATGAAAGATGCCAGCCGCTTACCGCTCTCCCGCATGGCAGTGACAGGGGAAAGGCAGTACACCACCAACGACGATATCCGTCAGGCTATTTTGTCGTTGGGGTCGCCGGGAACGTTCATGACACAGGATGTGAACGTGATCCAGCAGCAGATCGAGCGTCTGTCGTGGATAAAACAGGCTAGCGTGCGCAAGCAGTGGCCGGACGAATTAAAGATTCATCTGGTTGAATATGTTCCGGTAGCGCGTTGGAATGACCAGCTAATGGTTGATGCAGAAGGAAATTCGTTCAGTGTACCCGCCGAACGTATTGGCAATCGCAAGATGCCGCTGCTGTATGGCCCGGAAGGCAGTGAAGCAGAAGTGCTGGAAGGCTATCGCACAATGAATCAGACGCTGGCCGCCGGGAAGTTTACGTTAAAAATGGTGGCGATGAGTGCGCGGCATTCGTGGCAACTAGGATTAGACGATGATACTCGCCTTGAATTGGGGCGGGACGATAGGGCCAAACGTCTGCAACGCTTTATCGAGCTGTATCCGCTGTTGCAGCGGCAGGCTCTGAGCGAAAACAAACGTATCAGCCATGTGGATTTGCGGTACGACAGCGGGGCTGCGATAGGTTGGGCTCCAGCTTTGCTTGATCAACAACAGGGTGATCAACAACAACACGGTGATCGGCAACGAGTTGGTCAGCACTAAGACATTGATCAGCAACAGAACAGTAACCAGAAACAGGCACAGGCACAGGCTAAACAACAATGATCAAGTCGACGGACAGAAAACTGGTAGTTGGGCTGGAAATCGGTACAGCAAAGGTGGCTGCGCTGGTAGGGGAAGTTCTGCCCGATGGCATGGTCAACATTATTGGCGTAGGCAGTTGCCCGTCACGCGGTATGGATAAAGGCGGCGTAAACGATCTGGAATCGGTCGTTAAATGTGTTCAGCGCGCTATTGATCAGGCTGAGTTAATGGCAGACTGCCAGATCTCTTCCGTGTATCTGGCGCTCTCGGGAAAACACATCAGCTGCCAGAATGAAATAGGGATGGTGCCTATTTCAGAAGAAGAGGTTACGCAGGATGACGTGGAAAGCGTGGTGCATACCGCTAAATCCGTGCGCGTGCGTGATGAACATCGTGTTCTCCATGTGATTCCACAAGAGTACGCGATCGATTATCAGGAAGGGATTAAAAACCCGGTTGGCTTATCCGGCGTGCGCATGCAGGCGAAAGTCCACCTGATAACCTGCCATAACGATATGGCGAAGAATATTGTTAAAGCCGTTGAACGCTGCGGCTTAAAGGTCGACCAGCTGATTTTTGCGGGACTGGCTTCCAGTTATGCTGTTCTGACTGAAGACGAACGTGAGCTGGGCGTGTGTGTCGTTGATATTGGCGGCGGTACAATGGATATCGCGGTCTATACCGGTGGCGCATTGCGACACACTAAAGTGATTCCGTATGCGGGCAATGTGGTTACCAGCGATATTGCTTACGCATTTGGTACGCCGCCGACGGATGCGGAAGCGATCAAGGTGCGTCACGGTTGTGCACTAGGCGCGATCGTCGGCAAAGATGAGAATGTGGAAGTCCCGAGCGTTGGAGGACGTCCACCCCGCAGTCTGCAAAGACAGACATTGGCGGAAGTGATTGAACCACGTTACACCGAGCTGTTGAACTTGGTGAACGATGAACTTTTACAGTTGCAGGAGCAGTTGCGTCAACAAGGCGTGAAACACCATCTGGCAGCAGGGATCGTGCTGACGGGCGGGGCCGCGCAAATAGACGGTCTGGCGGCCTGTGCGCAGCGTGTGTTCCATACACAGGTGCGTATTGGACAACCAATGAATATAACAGGGCTGACGGATTACGCCCAAGAGCCTTATTACTCAACGGCGGTTGGGTTGCTGCATTACGGAAAAGAATCTCATCTGGGTGGTGAGCATGAAGTCGAAAAACGTGCCTCAGTGAGCAACTGGTTCAAGAGAATCAACAGCTGGTTGAGGAAAGAATTTTAATTTTATCAAAGAGATCACCTGGCACAGTTTTATGATCTCGCAGTTACAGGCACAAACGGAGAGAAATTATGTTTGAACCAATGGAATTAACCAACGACGCGGTGATTAAAGTCATCGGCGTCGGTGGCGGCGGTGGTAATGCCGTCGAACACATGGTGCGTGAGCGCATCGAAGGCGTCGAATTCTTCGCGGTCAACACGGATGCGCAGGCATTACGCAAAACGGCTGTTGGCCAGACGATTCAGATCGGTAGTGGCATCACGAAAGGTCTGGGTGCAGGCGCTAACCCTGAAGTCGGCCGTAATTCGGCTGAAGAAGATCGTGAAGCACTGCGTTCAGCACTGGAAGGTGCGGACATGGTGTTTATCGCCGCAGGTATGGGCGGTGGTACAGGTACCGGTGCTGCGCCAGTTGTGGCTGAAGTCGCAAAAGACCTGGGCATTCTGACCGTTGCTGTGGTGACCAAGCCTTTCAACTTTGAAGGCAAAAAGCGTATGGCGTTTGCAGAGCAGGGTATCGCCGAGCTGTCTAAGCACGTCGACTCGCTGATCACTATTCCAAACGACAAGCTGCTGAAAGTACTGGGACGTGGTATCTCCCTGCTGGACGCATTTGGCGCGGCAAACGATGTGCTGAAAGGCGCGGTGCAAGGTATTGCCGAGCTGATCACGCGTCCAGGCCTGATGAACGTCGACTTTGCAGACGTGCGTACCGTGATGTCCGAAATGGGTTATGCCATGATGGGTTCCGGTGTTGCGCGTGGTGAAGACCGTGCAGAAGAAGCGGCTGAAATGGCGATCTCCAGCCCGCTGCTGGAAGATATCGATTTGTCTGGCGCGCGTGGCGTGTTGGTCAACATCACGGCGGGCTTTGACCTGCGTCTGGATGAGTTCGAGACGGTTGGTAACACCATCCGTGCATTCGCGTCCGATAATGCGACAGTGGTAATCGGTACGTCGCTTGACCCGGAAATGAATGATGAACTGCGTGTCACGGTTGTTGCGACGGGTATTGGCATGGACAAGCGTCCTGAGATTACTCTGGTGACGAACAAGCAGGCCAGCCAGCCTGTGATGGATCATCGTTATCAGCAACACGGTATGACGCCACTGGCGCAGGAAAAACCGGCTGCTAAAGTGGTTAACGACCAGAATCCGCAGACGAATAAAGAGCCAGATTATCTGGATATCCCGGCGTTTCTGCGTAAGCAGGCAGACTAATTTGCTGCCAGATAACGTTGGAATCTCCGCTCTTTGTGCTAAACTGTGCCACCGAGCCTGGTGTATACTAGGTCGGTAGGTTCAGTAACATGCGAGATAAAATGATGATCAAACAACGTACATTAAAACGTATTGTTCAGGCGACTGGTGTCGGGTTACATACCGGCAAGAAGGTCACGTTGACCATGCGTCCTGCACCGGCAAATACCGGGGTCATCTATCGCCGCACAGACTTGAATCCCCCGGTTGATTTTCCGGCTGATGCAAAATCCGTGCGTGATACCATGCTCTGTACTTGCCTGGTTAATGAGCATGACGTCCGTATTTCTACGGTGGAGCATCTTAACGCTGCGCTTGCAGGGTTGGGCATTGACAATATTGTCATTGATGTTGACGCGCCAGAAATTCCAATTATGGATGGCAGCGCCAGCCCGTTCGTTTACCTGCTGTTAGATGCCGGTATCGAAGAGCTGAATTGTGCCAAGAAATTCGTACGTATCAAACAGCCCGTTCGCGTTGAAGATGGCGACAAGTGGGCCGAGATGAAACCGTTTAACGGCTTCAGCTTGGATTTCACTATCGACTTCAACCACCCGGCGATTGATGCGGGCAACCAGCGCTATCGTTTGGATTTCTCCGCTGATGCGTTTGTTCGCCAGATCAGCCGTGCGCGTACCTTTGGCTTCATGCGCGATATCGAATACTTGCAGTCTCGTGGGTTGTGCCTGGGCGGCAGTATGGATTGTGCCATCGTTGTTGACGATTACCGCGTACTGAACGAAGACGGTCTGCGTTTTGAAGATGAGTTTGTCCGCCATAAAATGCTGGATGCCATCGGTGACCTGTTTATGTGTGGCCACAACATCATTGGTGCGTTCTCTGCGTTTAAGTCTGGACACGCACTGAACAACAAACTGTTGCAGGCTGTGCTGGCGAATCAGGAAGCGTGGGAATACGTGACCTTTGAAGACGAAGCTGAAATGCCGCTGGCGTTTAAAGCACCGTCTATCGTGCTGGCGTAACGCTTGAAGTTGAAGTAATCACTTCTTATTACGACTGGTTTTATTGGTACTCTCTCCGGCCAATGAAGCCAGTCGTTCTAATATCTTTCTGAGTTTTTCCGGGCTATTGCCTGCTAACGTCCTCAATGTTTCCGCACTTTGTTCACTCAACTGACGCAACGGTTTGTCATCGGTATTTTCCGTCGGCGTAATGTCACTATTTTTCATGATTTCATGCCCTTTTGCGGCAAGCGTTGGATTAATCCTGATGTCGATTGAAGCCAATGATGGTAGTATTTGTGCGCGCAATGCAGAGAGCAGCGCAGGTTGTTCGTAACGTAACCGCATCAGCCAACTGGCGTTGGCGGTTTCCAGTATCAGTAAACCTTGCCGGTAATTAGCGACGCGGCACCATGGGTGCAACGGTGCAGGCAGTAACCCGCGTACGGCACGGTTGAGTTTTAATAAGGCGATAGCGCGCTGTTGCACATCTTGTAGCGGGCCTTTACCCGACATGGATGCGCTATCAAACAGAAATTCCAGTGATTGTGGGCGGCTATCACGCATAGACCTGGCTCCGGTGGATGTTACTCGTGATTGGTATTCTAAATCGTTGGCGACAATTTGGCAGACGTTATTTCTGGCCGCATCTCTTATTAGGGATGGTCGCGGCAAGTCTTGGCCTGCCGACAAGCCTGAACGACTCACAGGATATCGCCTCACTTCCTAATTCAAGCTCCAGCGTGAGTCGCCAGAATCACGTATCGCTGAACCTTACCGATCTGGTCGCGCTGAAGGAAGCGCATCGACGTTCGTCCTACAGCGTTGATTATTGGCATCAGCATGCGATTCGCACGGTAATCCGTCATCTTTCTTTTGCGTTGACGACGCCACAGACGGCCAGTGCCCAGCAGGTTGACGATCTTCAACCTCACTCTCTGGTTTTACTGGATACGCTAAATGCGTTGCTAACGCAGGATTCCCAGTATCCCTTTGTGATCTCCCCCCATGCAGGGCATGTCACTTTTTATCCTCAGGCACACCATCAAATCGGCGTCTGGCTTGCCCAAATCCGCGGCATTCGTGCAGGGCCCTCTCTTTTCAGCTGAACGTGTAATGGATAATTAGCTGAAGAAATTTCTCTCGTTTTTTGCTGAGTTTCTCAGTTTTTCGATGTTGTGTTGCCACTGGATACGTGGCACTTGTGAGATTAAAACTATTATGGTCATGAATATCCTAACCAAAATTTTTGGTAGCCGTAACGATCGTACGCTGCGTCGTATGCGTAAAAATGTTGATGTCATCGGTCGTTTAGAACCAGAAATGGAAAAACTTTCAGATGAAGAACTGCAAGCAAAAACGCTAGAGTTCCGTGTTCGTCTGGAAAAGGGTGAAACGCTAGAGAACCTGCTGCCGGAAGCCTTCGCGGTAGTCCGTGAGTCCAGTAAGCGTGTCTTTGGCATGCGTCACTTCGACGTACAGCTTATCGGCGGTATGGTACTGAACGAGCGCTGCATCGCGGAGATGCGTACCGGTGAAGGTAAAACACTGACGGCAACGCTGCCTGCGTACCTGAATGCGCTGACTGGTCGTGGCGTACACGTGGTTACCGTGAACGACTATCTGGCACAGCGTGATGCCGAAAATAACCGTCCGTTGTTTGAATTCCTTGGCCTGAGCGTTGGTATCAACCTGCCGGGAATGCCGGCTCCGGCGAAGCGTGAAGCCTATGCCGCAGACATCACCTACGGTACCAATAACGAATACGGTTTTGACTACCTGCGTGACAACATGGCGTTCAGTCCGGAAGAGCGCGTGCAGCGTAAATTATACTACGCGCTGGTGGATGAGGTTGACTCCATCCTGATCGATGAAGCGCGTACGCCGCTGATCATTTCCGGCCCGGCTGAAGACAGCTCTGAGCTTTATATCAGCGTCAATAAAATCATCCCTAACCTGATCCGTCAGGAGAAAGAAGATTCGGATACTTTCCACGGTGAAGGCCACTTCTCTGTTGATGAGAAAGCGCGTCAGGTTAACCTCACTGAGCGTGGTCTGGTTCTGGTGGAAGAACTGCTGGTGAAAGAAGGCATTATGGAAGAGGGCGAGTCGCTGTACTCTCCGACCAACATTATGCTGATGCACCATGTGACCGCTGCGCTGCGTGCGCACGTGTTGTTTACCCGCGATGTCGATTACATTGTGAAAGACGGTGAAGTCATCATCGTCGACGAACACACTGGCCGTACCATGCAAGGGCGTCGCTGGTCCGACGGCCTGCATCAGGCTGTGGAAGCGAAAGAGAAGGTGGCCATTCAGAATGAAAACCAGACGCTGGCTTCCATTACCTTCCAGAATTACTTCCGCCTGTATGAAAAACTGGCGGGTATGACTGGTACGGCAGATACCGAAGCGTTCGAATTCAGCTCCATCTATAAGCTGGATACGATTGTGGTACCGACTAACCGTCCGATGATTCGTAAGGACTTGCCTGATCTGGTCTACATGACCGAGCAGGAAAAAATTGATGCCATCATTGAAGATATCAAAGACCGCTCTGTAAAAGGCCAGCCTATTCTGGTCGGTACGATCTCTATTGAGAAATCAGAAGTGGTTTCTCAGGCGCTGGAAAAAGCGGGCATCAAACACAATGTGTTGAATGCGAAATTCCACGCCATGGAAGCGGACATCGTTGCACAGGCGGGTCAGTCTGGTGCGGTCACCATCGCGACCAACATGGCCGGTCGTGGTACGGACATCGTATTGGGCGGTAGCTGGCAGGCCGAAGTCGCACATCTGGAAAACCCGGATGACGCGCAAATTGCAGAAATCAAAGCGGCCTGGAAAGTGCGCCATGATGCGGTGTTGGCTGCGGGTGGCTTGCACATTATCGGTACAGAGCGCCATGAATCTCGCCGTATCGATAACCAGCTGCGTGGTCGTTCCGGTCGTCAGGGGGATGCGGGTTCATCACGCTTCTATCTGTCGATGGAAGATGCGCTGATGCGTATTTTTGCCTCCGATCGCGTTTCTAATATGATGCGTAAACTGGGGATGAAACCGGGCGAAGCGATTGAGCACCCGTGGGTCACCAAGGCGATTGCTAACGCACAGCGTAAAGTAGAAAGCCGTAACTTTGATATTCGTAAACAGCTGCTGGAATACGATGATGTGGCGAACGACCAACGTCGTGCGATCTACACACAGCGTAACGAACTGCTGGACGTGTCCGATATCAGCGAAACCATCACCAGTATTCGTGAGGATGTGTTTAAAGCGACTATAGACAGCTATATTCCACCGGAATCTCTGGAAGAAATGTGGGATACGGAAGGTCTGGAACAGCGCCTGAAGAACGACTTCGATCTGGATATGCCGATCAAGGCGTGGCTGGATAAAGAGCCTGAGCTGCATGAAGAAACGCTACGTGAGCGTATTTTCCAGCAGGCGCTTGAGGTTTATCATCGCAAAGAAGAAGTGGTTGGCGTTGAAGTTATGCGCAACTTCGAGAAAGGCGTGATGTTGCAGACGCTGGATTCCTTGTGGAAAGAACATCTGGCGGCAATGGATTACCTGCGTCAGGGCATCCATCTGCGTGGCTATGCACAGAAAGATCCGAAACAAGAATATAAGCGTGAGTCGTTCTCTATGTTTGCCGCGATGCTGGAATCACTGAAATATGAAGTGATCAGTACGCTGAGCAAGGTCCAGGTGAGAATGCCGGAAGAAATTGAAGCGCTGGAGCAGCAACGCCGCGAAGAAGCTGAGCGTTTGGCACAGCAGCAACAGTTTAGCCATCAGGAAGAAGATAGCCTGAACACCGGTTCACCAGCGCAGGCAGATCGTAAAATTGGACGTAATGACCCTTGTCCATGTGGTTCAGGCAAGAAATATAAGCAGTGCCACGGTCGCTTACAGAAATAATTGGCTGCTGAGTCCAGTGATTAAAATGTGATAAGTACAAGGGCGGTCATTGACCGCCTTTTACTTGATAAGAACCTGATAGGAAGTGTCATGACGCAAAAACAGTTATCCGTCGCGGTCGGCATCATCCGCAATGCGGAGCAGCAATATTTCATTGCTCGCCGCCCTGATGGCGTTCATATGGCAGGGATGTGGGAATTTCCCGGCGGTAAAGTTGAAGAAGGCGAAACGCCAGAGCAGGCGCTGATTCGTGAACTGCGTGAAGAAACGGGCATCGAAGCCAGTGCACCACAGAAGCTGGACGACAAGACGTTTTCTACGCCGGAGAGAATCATCACGCTTCATTTCTTCCTGGTTGAAACGTGGCAGGGAGAACCCTATGGTCGGGAAGGTCAGGAATCTCGCTGGGTGAGCGTAGAAGAACTACGTGAGGAAGAATTTCCGCCAGCGAATGCGGAGATGATCCGCTGGCTGAAATCGCTTTAATCTAGCTTTACTTTTTCCTGTCTGAAAGCCCCTGCCTGAAAACTATAGTGGCGAAACGTGGCCGTTAGCGCGTTTCGCTCCAGTCTTCACTATCAGAAACCATATCATCACTTGGAATACGCTTTTCTTCATCAGCCCATTCCCCTAAATCGATGAGCTGACAACGTTTGCTGCAAAATGGGCGATAGAGGCTGGTTTCATCCCAGATGACCGCCTGCTTGCAGGTTGGGCACTTCACCGTCGTAATTTCTGCTGTCATAAGATTCTTTTCACTCTATTTGGTACTTAACACATATTGGTACGTAACACATTTTTGTCTGTCAGGGGGCTGAGTCTAGCAGCAGGCCAGTTCAAAGGTTAAACGCGGCGGAATATGGCCGTTTTCGCTATCTAATGGCAGAAAACGGATGGCATAGCGTGTCTTATGGCCAGATATTTGCGGATAGAGTTGATGTAACTGCTCAAGGCGCAAACGTAGCAGATCCGCATCGGAGGCATTGTCCTGGAAAAAACCGTTCAGGCTGGTCTGCGGGCGGAACGTGCCAGAGTGGCGGATCAGTTCCAGAATCATATCCAGCGCTTGTTTGAGCGGTGACAAGGAGTTAAGCCAGCCGGAAACCAATTTCTCACGCAGCTCCTGAGGCTGATGCAGCCAGCTATGGAGCGTCGGCAAATCGAAACTACAGCATCCACCGGGAATACCAAGCCGCTGGCGTACCATGCCAATCAGGCGATCTTCTCGTAAGAACTGCCCCATTCGTGGTGCGGCCATCAACGTACTGGCCAGATCTTTCAACTGGCGTCTCAACGTATGGATGCGTTCCATGTCAACGCCCGGAACATCACTCCATTGCAGCAGTTTTTGCTGTTGCCGCTCCAGTTCTTTCAGCAGCTCGGTACGGACATCTCCACGCTCCAGCACATCAAGCAGTTCGGCGATAGCACGAAAAAATGTCAGAGCGCCTCCCATATCGGTCAGGGAGTGGTTTTGATGTAACTGCTGCAATAATGATTCAATACGCAACCAGGTACGTGTTTTTTCGTTCAGTGGGTATTCGAATAAAATTGTTGAGGGGGCGTCACTCATTCTTAGTCATCCTGTCGGCTGCGGAGGCGGCGAGCTCCAGGTACTGGCGGTGTAATTCCGCAACCTGTGGAGCCAGCTCGTTTGGGCAGCGACTGTTATCAATAATATCATCGGCATAAGCCAGGCGCTGTTCTCGGGTAGCCTGTGCTGCCAGTATGTTTGCTGCTTGCTGCCGACTGATACCATCGCGGGCCAGCGTACGTGCAAGCTGAGTTTCTTTGTCTACATCAACGACCAGAACACGCTGTGCTCGCTGTTGTAAACCGTTCTCCACCAATAAAGGGACGACCCACAGAATGTACGGTGCGGATACAGCCTGAAACTGGGCCTGTGTTTCCTGTTGGATTAACGGATGGAGTAAATTATTCAGCCACTGTTTCTCCTCTGGTGAGGAAAAAATCTGTTGGCGTAGTGCGGCACGGTTCAATGAACCATCGGTATTGAGCATAGCGTCGCCAAACCGGAGCCTGATGGCATCCAGTGCGGGTTCCCCAGGCTCGACTACCTGACGCGCGATGATATCCGCATCAACGATAGTGGCCCCTATTTTGGCAAATTCATCGGCTACGGTGCTTTTTCCGCTGCCGATCCCGCCCGTTAAGGCTACGATGTATGTCATTGCACCCGTGTTGAAAAGTTAACATTTCTACTATTTTCAAGGGTGAGGAATATCTTCCCGTCCCCCTGAAGTCAATCAGGTATCAACCGCAGTGTGCTTCACGTTATCACTTTGCTGGGTGATAGGTAAATTTCTCTGATTTTATCCCAAATAAAGTGAAAATCGCAGTCTTGCCGCAGGATTATTCCTGCGTATGATAACGTCACTGGTAAAGGGCTATTATTTTTTCAGAAATGATTATGCTCAGTAACGATACTGAGTATTCCGCCGTCACTAACCAGGAACTCGAACCTCATGCGTATTGAAGAAGATTTAAAGTTAGGCTTTAAAGACGTTCTCATCCGGCCAAAGCGTTCGACGCTGAAAAGCCGCTCCGACGTTGAACTGGAACGTCAATTCACTTTCCTCCATGCCGGCGGCAACTGGTCCGGCGTACCGATTATCGCAGCCAATATGGATACCGTGGGTACGTTTAGTATGGCGGAAGTCCTGGCCTCTTTTGATGTTCTGACGGCTGTCCATAAACACTACTCTGTCGAACAATGGTCTCAGTTTGTGCAACGCACTCCGGCATCGGTATTGCGCCATGTAATGGTCTCGACCGGGACATCTGAGGCTGATTTCATCAAGTTAAAGCAAATTTTGGCGCTGTCGCCTGAGCTGAAATTTATCTGTATCGATGTCGCCAATGGCTATTCCGAGCACTTTGTCACGTTCCTGCAAAAAGCGCGTGAGGCCTGCCCAGACAAAGTTATCTGTGCTGGAAACGTCGTGACCGGTGAAATGGTGGAAGAACTTATCCTCTCCGGTGCAGACATCGTGAAAGTTGGCATTGGCCCCGGTTCTGTTTGCACGACGCGCGTTAAAACGGGTGTCGGCTACCCTCAGCTTTCTGCCGTGATTGAATGTGCCGATGCAGCACATGGTCTCGGTGGGCAAATCGTGAGCGACGGCGGATGTGCCATGCCGGGCGATGTCGCGAAAGCATTTGGCGGCGGAGCCGATTTCGTCATGCTGGGCGGTATGTTGGCAGGGCATGATGAATGTGAAGGCACCATCGTGGAAGAAAACGGTGAGAAAATGATGCTGTTCTACGGCATGAGTTCCGCATCTGCGATGGAGCGTCATGTTGGCGGCGTAGCGGAGTACCGTGCCGCAGAAGGAAAAACCGTGAAGTTGCCTCTGCGCGGTCCGGTGGACAATACCGTGCGCGATATTCTTGGCGGCCTGCGCTCGGCCTGTACCTATGTTGGTGCATCCCGTTTGAAAGAGCTGACGAAGCGTACAACGTTTATACGCGTGGCCGAGCAGGAAAACCGTATTTTCAACGGGTAGTTGCCGCCGTTACGCGCCGTCTTTCCGCTGGTAGCGGAGGTGCGTACGACGTAGCTTGTCGCTGTTTGTATGCTGTATTGGTCGGTTCAGGCACCGGCCAATACATTCCCCAACTGGAAGATAGGCAAATACATGCCAATCACCAGCGCCCCGACCATTCCCCCGACGACCATCATCAGCACCGGTTCCAGCGTTTGTGTCAGCATGTCTGCCTGCTGTTGTACCCGACCTTCATGCCATTCTGCCAGCTGTGTAAAGATCGCATCCAACGCCCCGGTTTCTTCCCCCACGCGGATCAGCTGCGGACAGGGCGCAGGGAACAGCATGGCGTGATGCTGTGTGGCATGGTATAGCGATGTCCCCTGATGCAACTGCGTTTGTATCTGCTGAATTGCGGCCTGATAAAGCGGGTGACGAATCGTCGCAGCGGCATCGAGCCCTTCTGGTAGCGTCAAACCGGCATGTTGCGTCATGGCGAGAATATGGAATATCTGGTTCAGCGATTTACCGCGTAACAGGCTGGATACGATAGGAAGCTTCAGCAGCCATTCTTGCTCTCGGGTTTTCCACAATGGCTGTTTCTGCCTCAAGCGGGCGTACCCCATCATCAGGCAGCTAAGCGTCAGTAACCCAATCAGTCCGTAGTCAGATATGATTTCTGCCAGATAAAGCAACTGACGGGTAAACCACGGCAACGGCGTATCGAACGAGGAATAGAGCGACGCAAACTCGGGCAGAACCAGCGTCAACATCATCATGCTGACCAGCATGGCAATTGCCAAAACAAAACAGGGATAGCGTAGCGCTTTGATGACTTTCTGTTGCAGCCTGGACTGCTTCTCTTGCTGCTGGGCGAGCTGTAGACAGCATGCGTCTAGCTTCCCAGTCAGCTCGCCGACGGCAATGAGGGAACGATACAGAACGGGAAAGATATGCGGGTATTCCTGTAACGCCTCAGAGAACGAATTTCCCTGAGCAACATGGGTACTCACATCCCGTAATACGCAGCGCCAGCCGGGGCGCTCGTGCTGTTCCGAGACCAGCTTCAATGCTTCCAGCAGCGGTAATCCGGCTTGTAGCAACGCAGCAAGCTGTTTGATTGACTCGCCTAGCTGTTCGCGTTTCCAGTAGCGAAGCGACAGGTAATGGCCGGCTTTGACGAGAAGCGGCTGGTAACCCTGTGCAATCAGGCTGGCATAGGCGTGCTGGCGATGTGTGCTAATGAGTTCTCCAGCGATAAATTCGCCCTCGGACGTGATGGCCTGCCAGTGATATAAGCGCTGTAGCCTCATTGTGCCTCCTGATTCATTGACCGCTCATCGCCCACCACACGGTAGACTTCAGCAAGTGAGGTCAGGCCGTCGTTGACCAACTCAAGCCCTGCGGTCATCAACGTTGGAAAACCTGAATGGCGAGACAGGGCAGATAATTCCCCTGTGCTGGCGTTGCCCGCTAATGCGGCCTGAAAATCTGGCGTGATAGGCAACAATTCATAGAGCGCGACGCGGCCATAGTAGCCAGAAAAACAGTGGGTACAGCCGCGGGCCTGCCAATGTTGCAGTGTCCCTTGCCATACGTCGTTTGGCAGTGAAAGTAGCGATTCTCCTGGGGTTTTACAGTGTGGACATAACCGACGTACAAGGCGTTGGGCAATGATGAGTTTTAGCGCCGCGGCTAACAGGTAGCCGGGGATGCCCAGATGACTGAGGCGGGTCAGCGTTTCTACGGCTGAGTTGGTATGTAATGTGGACATGACTAGATGGCCGGTTTGTGCGGCTTTTACCGCAATTTCTGCGGTTTCAGCGTCACGGATTTCACCGATCATAATGACGTCTGGATCCTGTCGCAGCAGCGCTCGTAAAATTCGGCCAAAGCCCAGTTCGGCTTTGGGATTGATTGCCGTTTGGTTGATGCCCTGCAAGGGAATTTCGACCGGATCTTCTACGCTACAGATATTGCGGCTGCACTCGTTCAGCCAGCGTATCGCGCTGTAAAGCGTGACGGTTTTGCCACTACCTGTCGGGCCCGTGACTAACAGCATTCCCTGTGAGGCGCTCAGCACGCTAATCACCTGCTGTAACGCCTTTGCGGTTAGCCCAAGTTTATCCAGTGCCAGCTCCTGCTGATGCGTTTGCAAAATACGCAGTACGACTTTTTCACCTTGTTGTACGGGCAGCGTAGCAATGCGCAACGAATAGGCTTGTTGATCCAGCGTCAGGCTGAATTGACCGTCCTGCGGCAACCGCCGTTCGGCGATATTCAACTTACCCATGATTTTCAGCCGTGCGGCAATACGGTTTGTCAGTTCGGGCGGCGGTGCGGATATGGCCTGTAGCACGCCGTCAATGCGTAGCCGCACGCGATAGCTGTCCAATAACGGCTCAAAGTGGATATCAGAGGCGCGCCGCTGAACGGCGAGACGCAGCGTTTGATGGATAAACTGTGCAACGGGGGAGTCATCGTCATGATCCTGTTGCCCGGCGCTGTTGCGATAAGTGTTAGCTGATGTGCTGGCATGGTAAGTTTCTGCGGGTTCGGCAACGGCGTTCACCGGGTTAAGCTGCTGTTCCATTCTGGCCTGTGGCCATTGTTCTACCATAATGCGGCGATTGCTGGCGAAGCGCAGTGCGGCAATCATCTCCGCAGAAGGGGAAGCCGTGACGGCGACCGACAGCGTTTGTTCATCAAGACTAAGTAATAATGCCTGATAACGTCGGCACAGCGTCTGTAGCTCGCTGAGCGTATGCTCAGAGGAAAAGGAGGAATCTGTCATGATTAACCCGCCGTGTTATCGAAACGGAAAACGTCCTGACAGGCAGATTGCAGGCTTTCTGTGCTGTCGTCCGTGGCACAGTTTTTCGTCCAGCGTGAAGCGCCAGTTTCGGTATCCCACGTTGGCGTTAGAATAACGCGCAGCCCTTGCAGTGTGGATTGGCCAGTCAGCGTAATCACTCCTTGAGCGACGCTAACGGCGCTGACATAGCGTGAAGATTTGCTGCCCGGAATTCCCTGATTACCTGCATTGCAGGCGGTAAACGCGGCATTTTCCAGACCACAGAGATCGACGGGCGTTTTATAAGACACCATCGTCTGCAGCATGTCCGTTAGCGCAGCTTTTTGCAGATAGCCTTGATAAGCCGGTACGCCAATAGCGCTGAGGATAGCGACGATCGCAATAACAATCATTAGCTCAATTAGCGTAAATCCTTGCTGTTTTATCATGTTGATTTCCCTGTTGTTGCATATAAATTTTGTGGCACATAAATGAAAGGCTTCGGTGCAGAAATCCATACGGATGGCGGCAGCATAGAAAAGGGAGCGAAGGCTGACGAGCGGGGAAATGTGAAACAGGAAAGCGCTACGACAGGTTTTTAGCGGACTTGCAGAGGATTGAAAATTTTTTGCGAGCAGAGACGCAATTTTCACGCTGTCGGACAGGAAGTCCGCGTGGGATTTGCAGTGTGTTGTTACGATGGTGTGCGAGAGGATGGGGTGTCGAGAGGTAAACGAGGTGCGAAATAGCACCTCGCCGATAGAAATAGAAGAGCGGTTAGATGAAGCGCATGGATAAGTCCAGCGCCTGTACGTGCTTGGTTAGCGCCCCCACGGAGATATAGTCCACACCCGTTTCCGCGTAGCCACGCAGCGTGTCGAGGGTGACATTACCGGATATCTCCAGCAGTGCGCGGCCTTGTGTGGTGTTAACGGCTTCCCGGATGTTATCCAGACTGAAATTATCCAGCATGATGATATCGGCGCCCGCTTCCAGCGCTTGCTGTAATTCATCCAGCGATTCGACTTCAACTTCTACCGGAACGTCGCTGCGTAAAGACTGTGCTTTTTCTACCGCATTTTTGATTGAGCCCGCGGCGATGATGTGGTTTTCCTTGATCAGGAAGGCGTCGGATAAACCGAGTCGATGGTTGTCTCCGCCACCGCATGATACGGCGTATTTCAGTGCGGTTCTCAGCCCCGGCAGCGTCTTGCGCGTATCCAGCAGTCGAGTGCGTGTTCCCTGCAATACGGCAACATAGCGGCTGACTTCAGTGGCGACGCCGGATAGCGTTTGCAGGAAGTTCAGCGCGGTACGTTCGCCCGTCAGGAGCTGTTTGGCTGGGCCGGTGATGTCACACAGCGTTTGGTTAGGCGTGATAGCGTCGCCATCGGCAACGTGCCAGACGATCGTTGTCGTGTTGCCCAATTGAGAAAAGACTTCCTCAAGCCAGCGCGTACCACAGAATATGCCCGCTTCACGCGTGATAATGCGTGCGCTGACGGTCTCGTTGTCGGGGAGCAGAAGCGCGGTAATGTCTTGATTAGCATCGACGATGCCACCTAAATCTTCACGCAAGGCCAGTTGCACGCTGGCGGGAATATCTTGTGCAATACGAGCGAGCAAGGCTTGTTGGCGTTGTTCCTGACTGTAGCGACGCGTTGACATGACAAAACTCCGAAGGGGGATTCGGAGGTCTATGCTACCTTGTTTACATCAGGACATCCAGAATGAATAGTTATTACAATTCAGTCGGTTACTGTTATTAATCTTCCGGCGAACATCCGTGGTCGCCGGAAAGAGGAGGCGATTTTAGAAGTTGTAACCGACGACCAGGTAGTAGCCCCAGCCGGTAGATTTCACTTCAAACGGGCCTTTGCCGAAATTAAGTTCTGCGCCATCAGCCCATTGGCCGCCGTTGTGGAAGTAACGAGCGACGAAAGAGTAGTGCCAGTGGTCGTAGCCCAGCGCCAGAATATGGCTGGAGGCAATGGAATTGTTGGTGCGGCTTGAGTTCGATTTATCACGCAGTTCTGAGCCAAAATCGAAATTGGTGAAGCTGATATACGAGACGTTGCCGCCCAGCATTGAGCCCAGTGGGTAAGAGTATTTCACTTTTACACGGTAGCCGTCCCACTCGTTTTCGTTAGCGGCGCCGTAGTTTTGCCATTGGTATTTGGCATAGCCGTTCACTGACAGAGACAGGTCTGTGCCGGTATCAATATCAGTACCTAAGCCCATGTACCAGGTGCTCTGGCGTGAACCGCTGTTGCGACCCTGATCGTAAATAACGTTATTGGCGATGTACCACTCTTTAAACGGACCAAAGCTCAGATCAGCGCCCGTCAGCTTATCAATAGAGAAACGTGGTTCGATCTCGACAAACAGCGGAGAGCCTTTGTCCCAAATGCCACGGCTGTCGGGATCGCCACCAAAAAACTTAGGCGCATCGGCGTAGCCGTAGAAATCGAACCAGTCTTTACGCGCAAATGCTTCGTATTCCAGGTAAGTCGTGCTGTTCAGTTGCGGCCCGAAACGCGTGTGGGCGCTACCGACGACGTTAATGCTCTGGTGCCACCAGTCGGACAGGTATTCGGCTTTATTGCTGTCGGCAAGAGCAGGCATTGAGCATGACAGTGCGAGCAACGCGCCTGCGGCGAAAGTTTTTTTCATGTTAAGTACCATAGTGTTAGACGTTATTTACGTCGTACGTAAGACCGCAAAATAAGTTTTGGTAATATCTAAAAAAATCAGAAGATAATTTTGTCATGCATTTTAAGTAAAAATAGACGCAATGCACGAAAACGATTGCCTTTTGTTATGCCATTACATTTGTAATGTGATTTTAATCACATAATGGTGTTAGGGATTTCACCTTACTAAAAAAGGTATCGGGATTGCGTTTGGGCAGGAAAGCGGCGGGAATATCACAAAACAAACGGTAAAACCTATTGATATCCAGTTGAATAGATAGCGTGGCGCGAAACATGGTATCTTGGAGACAAGCACCTTTTGGCTACAATTGTTTTTACACCTGACATTATTTTTATATCTGACATTGTTTTTATTCCGGAAATTGATTTTTCGCCTGATTCAGCCGGCAAACGATACGATGCGAGGTTATCGCCGATGCTTTTGGAAAATGGCTGGTTATCCGACATTACACACACGCCTTCACCGCATTATGATGGTCGCCCGAATGATGAGGTGCCTTCCCTACTGGTGATCCACAATATCAGTCTGCCGCCCGGCGAGTTTGGCGGGCCGTATATCGATCAACTGTTTACGGCGACGTTGGATCCCACTGCGCATCCTTATTTCGCCGACATTTCCCATTTACGCGTCGCGGCACACTGCCTGATTCGCCGCGATGGGCAAATCACCCAGTATGTGCCTTTCGATCAGCGCGCCTGGCATGCCGGTGTGTCGGTGTTTGAAGGCCGGGAACGCTGTAATGATTTCTCTATTGGCATTGAGCTGGAAGGGACGGATACGCTGCCTTTTACCGCGCAGCAGTATCACTCGCTGGTGGCGATTACACGCCTATTAATGCGGGCCTATCCTATTACGCTATCGCGCATTACCGGACACAGCGACATCGCGCCGGGCCGTAAAACCGACCCCGGACCGGCATTTGACTGGGACGGCTATCATCGTTTGCTACAAGAAAACTGGACAGAGAATAAAGGGAGTCTGGATTAATGACGCTGTTTACACTGTTGCTTACGCTGGCATGGGAACGCTTGTTCAAACAGGGCGAGCACTGGCAGATCGATCATCGGCTTGAGGTTGTATTCCGGCACGTACCGTCTCCGTCTTTATTGCAAACGCTGTTCCTGACGCTCTGTAGCATGGGCATCGTGGCGGGCTTGCTGTGGCTCACGAGCGGTATTCTGTTCGGCCTGATTTCTCTTTTGCTGTGGATTGTCATCAGCCTGATGTGCATTGGCGCGGGTGAAATCCGTCAGCACTATCGGCGCTATTTGCAGGCGGCACAGCGCGGCGAGGCGGATGCCCGCCGGGAAATGGCGGCTGAACTGGCGCTGATTCACGGTCTGCCCGTTGGCACGGGAGAAGAAGAGCAACTGAAAGAGCTGCAAAATGCGCTGCTGTGGATAAATTTCCGGTTTTATTTAGCGCCGCTGTTCTGGTTTATCGCTGCTGGACCCTACGGGCCGATTGCGCTGACGGGGTATGCATTTTTACGCGCCAGACAGACCTGGCTTGCCCGCCACCACACCCCGCTGGAGCGCGCGCAGTCTGGCGTCGATAGTTTACTGCATTGGCTTGATTGGATTCCCGCCCGCTTGGTCGGTGCCGCTTATGCATTGCTGGGGCACGGAGAGAAAGCACTGCCTGCGTGGTTCGCCTCGTTGGGGGATTCCCGCAGTTCACAGTATTGGGTGTTGACTCAACTGGCCCAATTTTCTCTCGCGCGTGAATCCTACGTTGAGCCTGTAGAGACGCCGAAAGCCGCCGTGACGCTGGCGAAAAAGGTGACGCTGGCATTAGTGGTGGTCGTCGCGCTTCTGACGATATACGGTGCGCTGGTTTAATTTCTAAATGTACGTCCCAACCGACGTCCCAGCGCACTCTTCTCTCGCTTATTGCCTGTCTGCGGGCGGTTCGCCGAACACCGGCATACCGTCACGATCCCAGGTGAAGGTTTTAATCCGCGTATGGCGATTCGGGTCATACAGCGGGTCGCCTTCGATCTCCGTGTAGTTGCGGGCGTGGTAAACCAGAACGTCTTCGCCCGTTTCTGTTTGGGTAAAGCTATTATGGCCTGGTCCAAACTGCCGATTTTCTCGGCTGGTGGTAAAGACCGGCTGCTGCGATTTATGCCAGCTTGTCGGGTTCAACAGATCGCTGTCTGTATTCGCCCACAGTAAGCCGATACAGTAATTTTCATCGGTGGCGCTGGCGGAATAGGTGATGAAGAGACGTTCGCCGTGCTTAATGACAGCGGGCCCTTCATTGACTTTAAAACCAATCACTTCCCACGGCAGCTCCGGCTTGCTCAACATGACCGGCGTACCTTTCAGCGTCCACGGATTTTCCATTTCCGCCAGATACAGATTCGAATTACCTGAAATAGCGGGATCTTTTTGCGCCCACAGATAGTAGCGTTTGCCTTTATGTTCAAAGTGGGTGGCATCCAACGAGAAGGTATCGAATTGCGTATAAATCCGGCCTCTTTCAACCCAGTTGCCTTTTAGCGGGTCGCTGTCTGCACATTCCAGCGCGAACATACGGTGCTGGAATAAGCCATCTTTGATGTCTTCCGTCGGCGCAGCGGCGAAATAGACATACCATTTGCCGTTAATCACGTGCAGCTCCGGCGCCCAAATCAGCGCACTTAACGGGCCGCGTTCATGCTTGCGCCAGATCGTTACCGGAGTGGCGTGGGCAAGAGCCTCTAGCGAACTGGCTCGGCGAATTTCGAGCCGATTGTATTCAGGTACCGAGGCAATAAAATAATATTGTCCATCCGTGTGGCGAAGAATGAAAGGGTCAGCCCGTTGTTCAATCAGTGGGTTAGGCCATTGATGTGGGTTCATCATTCTCTCCTCCTCTTTTGACGTTGAGTGACTGACTGTCGCGGCTCTCGCTCAGTTCCCGATAGTTATTACGGCGTTTTTCCAGATCGATTTGTATTTGCTGCATGAGCTCGCGATCGACCTTCAGCAAACGCACAACGCCTGCGGTAATCAAATAGCCTACGCCCGGAATAAGGGTGAACAACATAATGATGCCGTTCATGGCTTCTGCATTTTGCTGTGGAGCATTGGCATCATAACCATAGTAGGACAGCAGGAAGCCGACCATCGCCCCTGCAATCGCCAGCCCGACTTTCAGGAAGAACAGATTGCCGGAGAAGCTGATCCCAGTTATTCGCTTGCCGGTTTTCCACTCGCCATAGTCATCCACATCGGCCATCAGCGACCAGTGGAGCGGGGACGGGATCTGGTGCAGGACGTTCAGCAGGAAGTACATCACCAGAATAAAGCTGGTCAGGTGAGGGTTGAAGAAATAGAAGGCGCTGGAGAAGATCGCTAGCGCGATGTTGACCCAGAAAAACACTTTCAGCTTGCAGAAACGGTCAGTCAGGGGCTTTGCCAATGCGCTGCCGAACATCATGCCGACCACGCCGAGACTGATAAACAGGCTGGCGAATGAGGCGGATTTTCCCATCACCCAGGTGACGTAGTACATCGTGGCTGCCATGCGGATAAATCCGGGACAGACGTTGCACAGGGTTAACAGCAGAATGCGCGGCCATTGGTCGTTTTTCCAGACGTCTCGCAAGTCTGCTTTCAGCGCATCGTTGGTGGGGATGGCGGGCTTAATTCGCTCCTGAACGGTGGCAAAGCAAAACAGAAACATGAATAGGGCAATGATCGCCATCACGCCCATCGACATTTGGTAGCCGCGCGCTTTGTCCTCGCCGCCGAACCACTCTGCCATAGGCAGCAGCGTCGAAGAGAGAATGAGTGTGGCGATACCGACCATGATGAAGCGGTATGACTGACAGGACACGCGCTCATGCGGGTCAGCGGTGATCACGCCGCCAAGCGAGCAGTAGGGGATGTTGATGGCGGTGTACGTCAGCGACATCAGAAAATAGGTGACGAACGCGTAGATGACTTTGCCGTTGTAGCTCCAATCCGGTGTGGTAAACATGAGGACGCTGAACAGAACGTAGGGCACGCAGACCCAAAGCAGATAAGGCCGAAAGCGACCCCAGCGGCTTTGGGTGCGATCGGCGATCGCGCCCATAATTGGGTCCGTGACGGCATCGATGACGCGAATGGAGAGTAGCAGGGTGCCGACCAAGGCTGGTGAGAGGCCATAGATATCGGTGTAGAAGTAGCTCAGAAATAGCATGATGGCTCCGCCAATCATGTTGCATCCTGCGTCACCCATTCCGTAGCCGATCTTTTCTTTAACGGACAGTGCGTTGTTCTTCATGAATACGACTCCTGTGCTTAACGTGTAAGCACGATTATTCCCCTCGATAGGGATAAAAGAGCGTATGAAATCGGTTGCAAAAATGGACAAACGGGTCGGGTGGAGCAAAGTGTGATGGACGTGGCAAATATGAAAATGGCCGACAGAGTCGGCCATGAAAAAGGATGGGGTGAACGCTTAGGCTTAAGTCGGCTGATTTTTCTTTTTGATAAAATAGCCCACGCCCAGAATAACCAGCCAGACCGGAATCAGCATGACGGAAATCTGAATGCCTGGCGTCAGGAACATGATGACCAATATACCCGCCAGGAACAGCAGACAGATGTAGTTACCCAGCGGATAAAGCAGCGCTTTAAACTTGGTCACCGTACCTTCTTTGTCCTTTTGCGCCCGGAACTTCAGGTGCGCCAGACTGATCATCGCCCAGTTAATGACAAGAGCAGACACGACCAGCGCCATCAGCAGCTCGAACGCTTTGCCGGGAATAAGGTAGTTGATCAGGACGCACAGCGCCGTCGCCAGCGCGGAGATACCGATAGCAACAACCGGAACGCCACGCGCATCGACTGTTTTCAGTACTTTCGGTCCGTTACCCTGCTTTGCCAGACCGAACAGCATGCGGCTGTTGCAATACACACAGCTGTTGTAAACGGACAGCGCGGCGGTCAGTACCACGATGTTCAGCACCGTTGCTACGACGTTGCTGTTCAGTTCATGGAAGATCATGACGAACGGACTACCGCCTTCTACAACCTTGCCCCACGGATACAGTGACAGCAGGATAGCGAGTGAACCGATGTAGAAAATCAGGATGCGATAGATAACCTGATTGGTCGCGCGTGGAATGCTTTTCTCTGGGTCATCCGCTTCTGCCGCAGTAATCCCCACCAGTTCCAGCCCGCCAAATGAGAACATGATCACGGCCATCGCCATCACCAGACCGAGCACGCCGTTCGGGAAGAACCCGCCCTGCGCCCACAGGTTGGTTACGGTCGCTTCCGGCCCGCCCGTACCGCTGAGCAGCAGCCAGCCACCGAAGACGATCATGCCAATAATCGCGACGACTTTGATGATGGCAAACCAGAATTCCATCTCACCGTAGACTTTGACGTTCGCCAGATTGATGGCGTTAATCAGCAGGAAGAAGACGGCGGCGGACACCCAGGTCGGAATGTCAGGCCACCAGTACTGGACGTAAATCCCCACGGCGCTAAGCTCGGCCATGGCGACCAGAACATACAGCACCCAGTAGTTCCATCCCGATGCAAAGCCCGCGAAATCGCCCCAGTATTTATAGGCAAAGTGGCTGAACGATCCGGCTACCGGCTCTTCAACCACCATCTCGCCCAGTTGGCGCATAATGAGAAACGCGATCAGGCCGCCAATCGCATAGCCTAACAGTACCGATGGCCCAGCCATTTTGATTGTCTGTGCAATACCAAGAAAGAGGCCAGTACCTACCGCGCCACCCAAGGCAATCAACTGAATATGACGGTTTTTCAAACCACGCTTTAGCGTGCCGTCCGTTTGTTGATTATCCATCAAATTTAACCCTCTGCCAGTGCAAGTAAAAAACACGGTGTGAACGAACACGCGTATTAGTGACTATACGTTTGTGTAATTTTATTTTTACGGATCGGTATTTCTTAAAATAAGAAAATCGCTACCGTTTGGCAGAGAATAGTGGTAAGTACGCAAGATTGCACTGATTTCTTATCGTCTGATAATTAAAAACTATCGCCACATCAAAAATTTTACCTTTCCCTGATTAAGAGCCTGATGACGAGAAAATTGAGAGAGGATTTTTCAGGGGAGAAGGGGGTGGATACTCCTTTAGTTTTACCCCCTTTTATTATCTCTTTATCCCTGCTGTAAAATAGTGTTTACCACGATGTGAAGCTGCGGGTAACTACGTTTCCCTTATGAGAATAAAAAACCTGATTTTTTGCATTTAAATTCACTATTTTCGTATTTAAACGGTTCAGCAATGCCTGCTTTACGTTTCAAAAAAGTTAAAATATAGACAGAGGGGATTAATGGTAATACCACAGGCGGGCTATCACTTTGCCGCATGTTTCTCGTGTATTTGTTAAAATCTGGTGGGATTGGTGATTTAGCTCAAGGTCCTTATGGACAGAAGGTGAATACTTTGTTACTTTAGCGTCACGTTTTTGAAATTGGTATTACCAATTGACTCCGCGCCATTCGCAGAGAAGAATTCACTATGGCATACAGCAAGATCCGTCAGCCCAAACTGTCAGATGTGATTGAACAGCAACTGGAGTTTCTGATCCTTGAGGGAACCTTGCGCCCCGGCGAGAAGCTCCCTCCGGAGCGCGAACTGGCAAAACAGTTCGATGTTTCCCGCCCTTCTCTGAGAGAAGCCATTCAACGCCTGGAAGCCAAAGGTCTCCTTTTGCGCCGTCAGGGTGGTGGTACCTTCGTTCAAGCCAATCTATGGCAAAGCGTCAGCGATCCGCTGGCAGAATTACTGAGCACACATCCCGAATCACAGTTCGATCTTCTGGAAACGCGTCATGCGCTGGAAGGCATTGCTGCCTACTATGCTGCGTTGCGTGGCACAGAGTCGGATCTGCAGCGTATCCGGGATTGTCATGCCGTGATTGAGAAGGCGAGGGAAGCGGGCGATCTGGACGCCGAATCAGAAGCCGTTATGCAGTATCAGGTTGCTGTAACAGAAGCCACGCATAATGTGGTGTTGCTGCATTTGGTGCGCTGTATGGGGCCGATGCTCGAACAGAACGTGAGGCAGAATTTTGAATTGCTTTATTTGAGCCGTGAAGTGTTGGCTCAGGTTAGCATTCATCGCGCCAGCATTTTTGAGGCGATTGTTGCCCGTGAGCCGGAAAAGGCGCGCGAAGCATCACACCGTCATCTGGCGTTTATTGAGGAAGTATTGCTGGATCTTAACCGGGAACATAGTCGGCGCGAGAGATCGCTGCGTCGGCTCCAGCAACGCAGGGATTGAGCATCCGTAATTTGGGGCTCTGAATGCGGTAATGACGACGATGAGCCTGTCTTCATGCGTTTTGCTCAGGACGAAACCTGAGTCAGAATGCAGGAAGACAGGCTCCATAAACTAACTGATTAGAGAAGATAAGGAATAACCATGTCAGATCGTTTAAATAATGACGTGGATCCGATCGAAACCCGCGACTGGCTGCAGGCGATCGAATCGGTCATCCGTGAAGAGGGTGTTGAACGCGCCCAGTTCCTGATTGATCAGGTTCTGAGTGAAGCACGTAAAGGCGGTGTCAGCGTTGCTGCTGGTACAGCTGCACGTCAATACATCAACACCATCGCAGTGGAAGACGAGCCGGAATACCCTGGTAATCTGGATCTGGAACGTCGTATTCGCTCAGCAATCCGCTGGAACGCGATCATGACAGTGCTGCGTGCTTCTAAAAAGGATCTGGATCTGGGCGGCCACATGGCTTCTTTCCAGTCTTCCGCCACTTTCTATGAAGTGTGCTTTAACCACTTCTTCCGTGCTCGCACTGCGCAGGACGGCGGCGACCTGGTCTACTTCCAGGGCCACATTTCTCCGGGCGTTTACGCTCGTGCCTTCCTTGAAGGCCGCCTGACCGAAGATCAGATGAACAATTTCCGTCAGGAAGTTCACGGTAACGGTCTGTCTTCTTATCCGCACCCTAAGCTGATGCCGGACTTCTGGCAGTTCCCGACCGTATCTATGGGTCTGGGCCCGATCGGTGCTATCTACCAGGCTAAATTCCTGAAGTATCTGGAAAACCGTGGTCTGAAAGATACCTCTAAGCAAACCGTTTATGCCTTCCTGGGCGACGGTGAAATGGACGAACCAGAATCCAAAGGTGCGATCACTATCGCGACCCGTGAAAAACTGGACAACCTGGTGTTCGTCATCAACTGTAACCTGCAGCGTCTGGATGGTCCGGTTACTGGTAATGGTAAGATCATCAACGAGCTGGAAGGTATCTTCAGCGGCGCTGGCTGGGATGTGATCAAAGTCATGTGGGGCGACCGTTGGGACGAACTGCTGCGTAAAGACACCAGCGGTAAACTGATCCAACTGATGGAAGAAACCGTTGACGGTGACTACCAGACCTTCAAATCCAAAAACGGTGCCTATGTGCGTGAGCACTTCTTCGGTAAATATCCGGAGACGGCAGAACTGGTTAAAGACTGGACCGACGATCAAATTTGGTCACTGAACCGTGGTGGTCACGATCCGAAGAAAGTCTACGCTGCACTGAAAAAAGCGCAGGACACCAAAGGCAAACCAACCGTTATTCTGGCACATACCATTAAAGGTTATGGTATGGGCGACGCGGCTGAAGGTAAGAACATCGCTCACCAGGTTAAGAAAGTTAACATGGATGGCGTGCGTTACTTCCGTGACCGCTTCAACGTGCCAGTATCTGATGCCGATATCGAAAAACTGCCGTACATCACTTTCGATAAAGAGTCTGAAGAGTACAAATACCTGCACGAACGTCGTCAGGCGCTGGGTGGCTACCTGCCGTCTCGTCAGCCGAACTTCGATGAGAAGCTGGAACTGCCAACGCTGGAAGATTTCAGCACCCTGTTGGAAGAGCAGAACAAAGAAATCTCTACCACTATCGCATTTGTTCGTGCCCTGAACGTGATGTTGAAGAACCAATCTATCAAAGATCGTCTGGTTCCAATCATCGCTGACGAAGCGCGTACCTTCGGTATGGAAGGTCTGTTCCGCCAGATCGGTATTTATAGCCCGAAAGGCCAGCAGTACACCCCGCAGGACCGTGAGCAGGTTGCTTACTACAAAGAAGACCAGAAAGGTCAGATTCTGCAGGAAGGTATCAACGAGCTGGGCGCAGGTTCTTCCTGGCTGGCGGCGGCAACGTCTTACAGCACCAACAACCTGCCGATGATCCCGTTCTACATCTACTACTCCATGTTCGGTTTCCAACGTATCGGCGACCTGTGCTGGGCAGCGGGTGACCAACAGGCTCGTGGCTTCCTGATCGGTGGTACTTCAGGTCGTACGACGCTGAACGGCGAAGGTCTGCAGCACGAAGATGGTCACAGCCATATTCAGTCTCTGACTATCCCGAACTGTATTTCCTACGATCCAGCATTCGCCTACGAAGTTGCGGTCATCATGCATGACGGTCTGCACCGCATGTACGGCGAAGCACAGGAAAACATTTACTACTACATCACCACGCTGAACGAAAACTACCACATGCCTGCGATGCCGCAGGGTGCGGAAGAAGGTATCCGTAAGGGTATCTACAAGCTGGAAACGGTTGAAGGTAGCAAAGGTAAAGTGCAACTGCTGGGTTCAGGTTCTATCCTGCGTCACGTACGTGAAGCGGCTCAGATTCTGGCGACAGACTACGGCATCGGTTCTGATGTATTCAGCGTGACTTCCTTCACTGAACTGGCTCGCGAAGGCCAGGATTGTGAGCGTTGGAACATGCTGCATCCAACCGAAACGCCACGCGTACCTTACGTGGCTCAGGTACTGAGCGATGCGCCAGCGGTGGCATCTACTGACTACATGAAGCTGTTTGCTGAGCAAATCCGTAACTTCATCCCAGCTAGCGATTACCGCGTACTGGGTACTGACGGTTTCGGTCGTTCTGACAGCCGTGAGAACCTGCGTCACCACTTCGAAGTGGATGCGTCTTACGTCGTGGTTGCGGCTCTGGGTGAACTGGCTAAACGCGGTGAAATCGATAAGAAAGTGGTTGCAGATGCCATCACTAAATTCAACATCGATGCAGATAAAGTTAACCCGCGTCTGGCATAAGAGGTAAAGATTACATGGCTATCGAAATCAACGTACCGGATATCGGTGCAGATGAAGTTGAAGTCACCGAAGTGCTGGTGAAGGTTGGCGATAAAGTTGAAGCTGAACAATCGCTGATCACGGTTGAAGGTGATAAGGCTTCTATGGAAGTCCCTTCTCCGCAGGCTGGTGTCGTGAAAGAGATTAAAGTCTCTGTCGGTGACAAAGTTGAAACTGGCAAACTGATCATGATTTTCGATTCCGCCGACGGTGCAGCTGATGCTGCACCTGCCAAGGCAGAAGAGAAGAAAGAAGCGGCTCCGGCTGCTGCCCCAGCGGCAGCAGCAGCGAAAGACGTCAACGTACCGGATATCGGCGGTGACGAAGTCGAAGTGACCGAAGTACTGGTTAAAGTAGGCGACACCGTTGCTGCTGAACAGTCTCTGATTACCGTAGAAGGCGATAAAGCCTCTATGGAAGTCCCGGCACCTTTCGCAGGTACGGTTAAAGAGATCAAAATCAGCACCGGCGATAAAGTCTCTACCGGTTCTCTGATCATGGTATTCGAAGTGGCGGGTGCAGCACCTGCTGCCGCTCCGGCACAAGCCGCTGCTCCTGCAGCAGCTGCGCCAGCGGCCTCTGCGGCGAAAGAAGTCAACGTACCGGATATCGGCGGTGACGAAGTCGAAGTGACTGAAGTGATGGTTAAAGTTGGCGATAAAATCGCGGCTGAGCAATCACTGATCACCGTTGAAGGCGATAAGGCTTCAATGGAAGTCCCTGCGCCGTTCGCGGGTACGGTTAAAGAAATCAAAATCAGCACCGGCGACAAAGTGAAAACCGGTTCACTGATCATGGTCTTCGAAGTGGAAGGCGCTGCACCTGCGGCGGCTCCAGCTGCCAAGCAAGAAGCGGCGGCTGCACCAGCTCCAGCGGCAAAACCTGCTGCTGCACCGGCTGCGAAAGCAGAAGGCAAGAGCGAGTTCGCTGAGAATGATGCTTACGTTCACGCAACGCCGGTTATCCGTCGTCTGGCACGTGAATTCGGCGTGAATCTGGCGAAAGTGAAGGGTTCTGGTCGTAAAGGCCGTATCCTGCGCGAAGACGTTCAGGCTTACGTGAAAGATGCGGTGAAACGCGCTGAGTCTGCGCCAGCTGCTGCCGCTGGCGGCGGTCTGCCAGGCATGCTGCCATGGCCGAAAGTCGACTTCAGCAAGTTTGGTGAAGTGGAAGAAGTTGAACTGGGTCGTATCCAGAAAATCTCTGGTGCTAACCTGAGCCGTAACTGGGTGATGATCCCGCACGTTACGCACTTCGACAAAACTGACATCACCGATCTGGAAGCGTTCCGTAAACAGCAGAACGCTGAAGCTGAGAAGCGTAGACTGGATGTGAAATTCACCCCAGTTGTCTTCATCATGAAAGCCGTTGCCGCTGCGCTTGAGCAGATGCCACGCTTCAACAGTTCACTGTCTGAAGATGCGCAACGTCTGACGCTGAAGAAATACATCAACATCGGTGTTGCGGTTGATACCCCGAACGGTCTGGTGGTTCCGGTCTTTAAAGACGTGAACAAGAAGAGCATCACTGAGCTGTCTCGCGAACTGATGGCGATCTCCAAGAAAGCCCGTGACGGTAAGCTGACTGCAGGCGAAATGCAGGGCGGATGCTTCACGATCTCCAGCCTGGGTGGCATCGGGACTACGCACTTTGCGCCGATCGTCAACGCGCCGGAAGTCGCTATTCTTGGTGTGTCTAAGTCCGCGATGGAACCGGTCTGGAATGGTAAAGAGTTCACTCCGCGTCTGATGATGCCGATGTCTCTGTCCTTCGACCACCGTGTCATTGACGGTGCTGATGGTGCTCGCTTCATTACCATCATTAACAACACGTTGTCTGACATCCGCCGTCTGGTGATGTAATCGAAAAGCCGGCCTGACGGCCGGCTTTTTTCTGATAAGCTGTAATTTGTTACAGCTGTCAGTGATCAAGGACAAATCGTTAGTCGCTTGTTGTTTCAAAATTGTTAACGATTTTGTAAACTACTGCGGCAAAGACACGTCCCGGTGGAAGAGGGCGTTAAGACTCAATAACAATGACGTCACAGACCCGCCGGAAATCAATTAAGAGGTCATGATGAGTACTGAAATTAAAGCTCAGGTAGTGGTACTTGGTGCCGGCCCCGCGGGTTACTCTGCTGCATTCCGCGCGGCGGATTTGGGTCTGGAAACCGTACTGGTAGAGCGCTACTCCACGTTGGGTGGGGTGTGTCTGAATGTTGGTTGTATCCCTTCCAAAGCCCTGCTGCACGTTGCTAAAGTCATTGAAGAAGCCAAAGCACTGGCAGAACACGGTATCGTGTTCGGTGAACCTAAAACCGACATTGATAAAATCCGTCTGTGGAAAGAAAAAGTTATCACCCAACTGACCGGTGGTCTGGCTGGCATGGCGAAAGGCCGTAAAGTTAAAGTCGTTAACGGTCTGGGCAAATTCACGGGTGCCAACACGCTGGAAGTTGACGGCGAAAACGGCAAAACGACGATCAACTTCGATAACGCGATTATCGCTGCGGGTTCACGTCCAATCCAACTGCCTTTCATTCCTCATGATGACCCGCGCGTATGGGATTCTACCGATGCGCTGGAGCTGAAAAACGTCCCAGGACGTCTGCTGGTTATGGGCGGCGGTATCATCGGTCTGGAAATGGGTACCGTTTACCATGCTCTGGGTTCACAGATCGACGTTGTTGAAATGTTCGATCAGGTTATCCCGGCTGCTGACAAAGATGTCGTTAAAGTCTTCACCAAGCGTATCAGCAAGCAGTTCAACCTGATGCTGGAAACCAAAGTGACGGCAGTAGAAGCCAAAGAAGACGGCATCTATGTGACGATGGAAGGCAAAAAAGCGCCAGCCGAGCCACAGCGTTACGATGCGGTTCTGGTGGCTATCGGTCGTGTACCGAACGGCAAAAACCTGGATGCTGGCAAAGCGGGCGTGGAAGTTGACGATCGCGGCTTCATCCACGTTGATAAGCAAATGCGCACCAACGTGCCGCACATCTATGCTATCGGCGACATCGTCGGTCAGCCGATGCTGGCGCACAAAGGCGTGCATGAAGGCCACGTTGCTGCCGAAGTGATCTCCGGTAAGAAACACTACTTCGATCCGAAAGTGATTCCTTCTATCGCCTATACCGAACCGGAAGTGGCGTGGGTGGGTCTGACCGAGAAAGAAGCGAAAGAGAAAGGCATCAGCTACGAAACCGCGACCTTCCCATGGGCAGCGTCTGGCCGTGCTATCGCGTCTGACTGTGCTGACGGTATGACCAAACTGATTTTCGACAAAGAAACTCACCGTGTTATCGGTGGTGCGATTGTCGGGACTAACGGTGGTGAACTGTTAGGTGAAATCGGTCTGGCGATCGAAATGGGCTGTGATGCAGAAGATATCGCACTGACCATCCATGCGCACCCAACGCTGCATGAGTCTGTTGGTCTGGCGGCTGAAATCTTTGAAGGCAGCATCACTGACCTGCCGAACCCGAAAGCGAAGAAGAAGTAAGTTCGCTCAGGTTCGACTAGCGTGAATTCAATCCGGCACCTTTTATAGGTGCCGGATTTTTTTTACGCATCAGAGGAAGGAAATACTCGCGCGCAGAGAAAATCGACGAGTGCCCGTACTTTTGGTGACGGGTGTTTGCTGGCAGGCCACAACACATAGAAGACGCCGCTGCGTTCCACATAGTCGGTCAGGATCGGCTGTAGATGGCCGCTGGCCAGCGGTTCACGGATGGAGAAGTCTGGCAGGTAGGCGATTCCCAACCCTTGCAGTGCGAAACAGAGGCGCGTTTCGATGTTGTTGCAGACCATTGAGGTGGGTAATGGCAACTCTGGTTCGCCGGGGGGAAGTCGTAGCGCCCACGGCTCCAGTTTGCCGCTGTTGGGAAAGCGATAGTGCAGACAGGCGTGCTGCATCAGATCGACAGGGATCTGAGGGGTGCCACGCCGGGTCAGATAGTTTGGCGCAGCGACTAGCAGAGAACGGAAGGCGCCAAGCCTCCGTGCGGTGAGGCGTGAGTCAACGGGGTCTCCCGTCCGTACCACAGCATCGAAACCTTCCTCAATGACGTCGACCATTCGGTCGGTGAAAGTCCAAATCCAGTTCGATCTCGGGGTATTCGCGCATGAATTCGCCGAGTACGGGTAACACCAGTGAACTGACCAACGGCAAACTTACCCGCAGGCGTCCACGCGGTACGGCGCTGGTCTGAGACAGCTCGAGTTCTGCTGCTTCGATTTCAGCCAGAATTCGCCGGCTACGCGCCAGAAATAGTGAGCCTTCGGCGGTCAATGTGATACTGCGCGTACTGCGGTGAAATAGCCTCACGCCCAATTTTTCTTCAAGCCGAGCGATGCTTTTGCCAACCGCAGACGCTGATACACCCAGTAGTCGACCAGCGGCAATGAAACTGCGCGTTTCAGCCACCTGCACAAATACTGCTAAGCCATTCAGGCTATCCATACTCTCTCTCTATTGCGGACGGTTTGTTCCGTATATTAAGGAACGGTAGCCTACTTTTTCTTTAATTGTCGATTTTCTATCGTAACGGGAACACTCATTGATAAAAGGAACACCCGTGATAACTCCCGTATTTCCTCTGGATACCGGTGCCTCGACAGCCCCTCTCTCTGCCCGAATTCAGGCCGTCGTTCAACAGGCGCTGGACGATGGGCGCTTGGTCGGTGCTGTCGTGCTGGTCGCGTGCAACGGAGAATTGATTCATCAGCAGGCTGCAGGATGGGCTGACCGGGAGAGCGCCCGTCCTATGGCTCTGGATGCCATCTTCCGGCTGGCTTCTGTCAGCAAACCCATCGTGTCAGTCGCGGCACTGGTTCTGGTGGCGCAAGGTCGGCTCGATCTGGATGAGGACATCACTCGCTGGATGCCGACGTTCCAGCTCCGGCTGGCCGACGGCAGCCCTGCTCGCATTACCGCGCGGCAGTTGCTTAGCCACACCGCGGGTTTGGGCTACCGCTTTTTCGAAACCCATGCGGACGGCCCCTATGCACTGGCGGGTATCTCAGATGGTATGGATGCCTCCGGCATCAGCCTGACTGAGAACCTGCGTCGTATTGCCAGCGTTCCCCTGCAATACGTGCCGGGAGAGGCCTGGGGTTATTCGCTGGCAACAGACGTCTTGGGAGCCTTGATCGAACGTATTCACGGTACGTCATTGAACGAGGCGGTTCGCCAACTGGTGACCGACCTGCTGGGCATGCACGATACCGGCTTCGTTGTACGTGACCCATCGCGCCTGACTACTGCTTACGTGAACGACACCCCGCAGCCGCATCGCCTGACCGAAGGTGAAACGGTTTCTCCCTTTGAAGGGGCAATTGGCATCGCGTACAGCCCTGCGCGCATCTTTGATCCTCAGGCCTTTCCATCTGGTGGTGCCGGCATGGCGGGCACGGCCTGGGATCTGCTGCGCCTGCTGGAAGCCCTGCGTAAAGGGGGCGGCGTTCCGCTGCCTGACACGCTGATCGAGGAGATGGGACGCGATCAGACGCAGGGGCTGGAGCTGCCTAATGCACCGGGCTGCGGTTTTGGCCTCGGTTTCTCGGTCTTGCGCGATCCACTGTTAGCCGGGTCGCCGGAATCATCAGGCACCTGGCGTTGGGGAGGTGCCTACGGTCATTCATGGTTTGTCGATCGAACACAAGGTTTGAGCGTCGTAGCTTTCACCAACACGATGTACGAAGGGATGTCGGGGAGTTTTGTCACCGAGCTGCGCGATGCCGTGTATGGCGAGTTGGAGGCGGCACGATGACAGCCTCACTGACCGATATACACCGTGACAGGTTGCCCGTTGCCTCATTACTGGCATTAGCCACGGCAGCTTTCATCACTATCCTGACCGAAGCGCTGCCAGCGGGCTTACTGCCGCAAATGGCGCAAGGTCTGGCGGTGTCCGAAGCCTGGATTGGGCAAACCGTCACTATCTATGCCGTAGGCTCTTTGGCGGCCGCGATCCCGTTAACCGCGGCGACGCAAGGTGCGCGTCGCCGCCCGCTGCTACTGTCAGCCATTGCAGGTTTCGCTGTCGCCAATGCTATTACGGCATTTTCCGGTAGCTACGTGCTAACGATGGCGGCGCGTTTTCTGGCGGGTGTTTCAGCTGGGCTGCTGTGGGCGCTGCTGGCGGGCTATGCAGCCCGCATGGTGCCTGAACACCAGAAGGGACGGGCTATTGCGATAGCGATGGTCGGCACGCCATTAGCCTTGTCGCTCGGTGTACCCGCGGGAACCTTTCTTGGCAACGCGATCGGCTGGCGAATGTGTTTCGGTATGATGAGTGGTTTGGCCTTAATACTGATGTTGTGGGTACGCATTCAGGTACCGGATTTTGCTGGGCAATCAACAGGCAGGAGGCTATCTCTGGGGCAGGTGTTCACCATGGCAGGCGTGCGGCCCGTGCTATGTGCCGTGCTGGCCTTTGTGCTGGCGCATAACATTCTCTACACCTACATTGCGTCGTTTCTCGCGGCGGTGGGCATGGTTGCGCAGACTGGTTTGGTGCTGCTGGTATTCGGCGTTACATCACTGCTGGGCATCTGGATCGTTGGCGTGCTGATTGACCGTTATTTGCGCGCTCTGACGCTCGCCTGCTCGGCATTGTTCTGTCTGTCCGTACTGGCGCTTGGCGTGGCAGGTGATGTATTGGCTGTGGTCTATGCGGCCGTGGCCGTCTGGGGGTTAGCCTTCGGCGGTGCGGCAACGCTATTCCAGACGGCTCTTGTTAGAACGGCGAAAGGGGGGACTGATGTGGCGCAGTCTATGTTGGTTACCGCCTGGAACGTGGCTATTGCAGGGGGAGGTATCATCGGTGGTGTTCTGCTGGAGCGCCTCGGCGTTGCTGCCTTCTCTCCGGTGCTGTTGGTACTGTTATTGATTACGTTCGTTGTGGTGTGCTCTGCCAGACAACACGGCTTCCCTGTAACGCGACGGTAGAGTGCCAGATGACGGTTTTTTATCTGTGACTTTTATAGCGCAATAAATTGTTTATTTATCATACATAGACGTCATGATTTCTTGCCTTGTTTTCGTGATTGATAATTACGCTGCTGTACTAATCTGGCGTGGATATGCCTGTATGCAATTTGTACAACGGGAGTAAGGGCATTCTTCACGTAATCAAGGAGAGAAAATGAAACGCTATTTATCAACGCCGCGAGCAGGCGTCATTGCTGTTACATTGCTTGCTACACTGATGGGCGGTGGGCAGGATGGGCTGATGACGTCGGCTTATGCGGCAGGAAAAAGTAAGCAAATTGAATTGCTGGATCGCGGACTGTTTGCATTCAAATCATCGAAACATGTTTTCTTAAGCTGGCGGCTGTTTGCTACTGACCCTGAAAATATTGCTTTTAATCTCTATCGAGATGGTCAACTCATCAATCCTTCCCCTCTGAGTACAACGACTAACTTTATCGATCCGGGTGGTAAAGCCGATTCCATTTATGCGATACGCCCGATCATTAAGGGAGTCGAAGGGAAAGAAGATGTCGCTAAATCTGTACTGAGTGGTCAACGTTATCAGTCGATTCCCTTGAAGAAACCTGCCGATGGTGTGACACCAAAAGGAGATGTGTATTCCTATGGGGTGAACGATGGATCCGTTGGTGATTTGGATGGCGACCGTCAATACGAATATGTCATTAAGTGGGCGCCGAGTAACTCAAAAGATAATTCGCACGCTGGCTATACCGGCAATACTTATATTGATGCCTATAAAGAGGATGGAACGCGCCTCTGGCGTATTGATTTGGGTAAAAACCTCAGGTCCGGCCCTCATTACAACGACTTTATTGTGTACGACCTGGATGGTGACGGTAAAGCCGAAGTGATGCTGAAAACCGCCGATGGGACAATCGATGGCGAAGGAAATGTCATTGGTGATAGTCAGGCGGATTATCGCAATGGCAATGGTTATGTTCTCTCTGGGCCAGAATACCTGACGGTGTTTAGTGGTCAAACCGGGAAAGCAATGGCGACGGTGGATTATATCCCGGAGCGTGGTGATGTATGCGACTGGGGTGATTGCTATGGTAATCGCGTTGATCGCTTTCTCGCGGGGGTTGCCTACCTTGATGGCGAAAGACCGAGCGCGGTTTTTTCACGCGGCTACTATCGGCGCGCGGTGATTGTCGCGTGGGACTGGCGTAATGGTAAGCTGACGAAGCGCTGGACTTATGACAGCGGAACGGCTGGCGATGTGCTGAACACCGCCTATGGGCAAGGTGCTCACCATTTTCGCACTGGCGATGCCGATGGGGATGGGAAAGACGATATTATTTTTGGCGCAGCAACGATTGGCAGCAATGGCAAGTTATTAAATTCCACAGGCCTGGGCCATGGTGATGCGCTGCATTTTGGTGTACTGGATCCTTCGCGTGAAGGCAAACAAGTCTTCATGGTGCATGAGGGTGCGAAACAATATGGCGATAATGCAATGGAAATGCATGATGCCGCCACGGGCGAGATCCTCTGGGGATACACAAACGGTTCAGGTGGTGATAACGGGCGTGGTGTCTGCATGGATATTGATCCTGCCCATTTGGGTGTGGAGTGCTGGTCTTCACAGGGCGGGTTGTTCAATGTGAAAGGCGAGCAGATCTCTGATAAGAAGCCCACAGCAATCAATTTTGCTATCTGGTGGGATGGCGATCTGCTGCGTGAGACATGGGATCGCACGATGATTGATAAATGGATTCCGGAACAAGAGAAAACCGAGCGGGTGTTCAGCGCTTATACCTACAATTCGGGGACGTGGATAAATGGGACGAAAGCGACACCCGTCCTGAGTGCCGATCTTTTTGGTGACTGGAGAGAAGAGTTCATTATTCCCAAGTCTGATAATAGCGAGTTACAGATTTTCAGCACCACGACGGAAACGTCCTACCGTATGCCAACGTTGATGCACGACCCGGCCTATCGGACACAGGTTGCGGCTCAGAATGCAGGCTATAACCAACCACCACACACCAGCTTTTACCTTGGTGATGGGATGACGCTCCCTGTGAAATGGGAAAGTGTGTATACCGTACCTAAATGATGTTTTCTCGGCACGATGACGATCGTGCCGATTTTTCTTCCAACGTATCGCAGTATTTTTTAGGGACGCTTCGCAGAATGCGCGTTCCGTCCGTTTATTTTTAGCGGCGTCAATTACAATCAAACCTCAAAAAGAAACGACGTTTTATTTTTGAGGTTATGATGAATCTTAATACCTTACGCTCCTCTGTCTGGCTACTGGCGGCTTTGCTGACCAGCCCTTCACTGATGGCGAACGATATGAACCCTACGATTCAACCCGCGACAGATCAGGCGGTGACGGATGAAGGACTGCCTTCATTTTATCCGCAGCTTAAACAGCAGATGACCTACTCGGATTCCTGGCTATCGGGGAATTTTACGGATTTTAGCCAATGGCAAGCCCAGTCGAGAAAAACGCTGCGTTCGCTGCTCCTGACGCCGGATTCCACCAAAGACTTTGCCCCGCAGACGATGGAAAAACAGGATCGCGGCAGCTACACGGCGGAGAAAGTCGCTTTCAACTTGACCGATGAAAGTCGCGTAGATGCGCTGCTCCTGACGCCAAAAAGCGCGGGGCCGCATCCTGCGGTGATCCTGCTGCACGATCACGGCGCGAAGTTTGATATCGGCAAAGAGAAGATGATCAAGCCGTGGGGCAATGACGCACAGCTCGATTCCGCACAGGCGTGGGCCGATAAGTTCTTCACCGGCCGCTTTGTCGGGGATGAACTGGCGAAGCGGGGCTATGTGGTGCTGGCGGTCGATGCGCTAGGTTGGGGATCGCGCGGGCCAATTAAATATGAGCAGCAGCAGGCGCTGGCGAGCAATTTCTTTAATCTAGGGCGCTCGCTCGCGGGGCTGATGGCCTACGAAGACATGCGGGCGACGGACTTTCTGGCATCGCTTGAACAGGTTGATAAGCAACGTATTGGCGTCGTGGGTTTCTCGATGGGCGCCTATCGTGCCTGGCAGCTCGCCGCGCTATCCGACAAGGTAGCAGCAACGGCGGCGGTGTCCTGGATTGGCACGTATGATGGCCTGATGACGCCGGGCAACAATGTGCTGAGAGGGCAGTCGGCATTCTACATGCTGCATCCGGGGCAACCGACGCGCTTTGATTTCCCTGATGTGGCGAGCGTCGCCGCGCCAAAACCGATGCTGCTATTTAACGGTGGTCAAGACAAACTGTTCCCGACGCAATCCGTTGAAGATGCTTACGCCAAAATGCACAAGGTGTGGCAATCCCAGCGGGCGGACAGCAAGCTGCAAACCAAAATCTGGCCTGAGCTGGGGCACGTGTTCTATCAGGAACAGCAGGAAGAAGTCTTTAGCTTTTTAGACCAATGGCTAAAGCCCTAGCCGACAGTGCCTGAATTGTAATAAGTTTTTTGATAACATCAGCTTACTGATGCATGACTCGCCTCTGCGTGCCGCGGCATTCAGAGGCTTTTTAATTTTACAGGGATGAAGTGATGAAGAAATACCTGGGTATTATCATGATGGCCTTATGGCTATCGGGCTGTAATGGAGAACAAACACTGAGCGAGGGGAAATATCTGGTTGAGGATATTCGCGTAGTGTTTGATAACAGTAAACATCCTGAAGCCAATGAAAACAGAGATAACCTTCAGAAACATATCGCAAAAAACCTCAAAGGCATTAAAAACGATCTCTATTTTAATCTGACGCCGACGCAGGTGAGTTACTACAGTGAGGATGGCGAATATACCGAGGAGATGAAAGATAACCGTATACGGGTAAACGGTATGTGGCACACGCTAAACATCACCGGGAAAAACACGGTTACGTTCGTATCCGATAAAAGTGCTGCCTGTGCGTTTTATTATTGTGAAATCACCATGGTCTTGAAAAAGACGGAAGAACAGTCACCCGGTTTACTCAAAATCCAGCAGCGTTTTGCAGAACATAAAAAAGCCTATCAGGCGTGGCTTATTGAAGAAAAAGCGGTATTTAATCGCGCGCCGATGGATGATTTCCCCGGTATCCCCTTTTACCCCGAAGAATATTTCACGATTAAGCTGCCGTTTAGCATGCACGACAAGCTGAGCCTAGAAGAGCACGGGATGTATATTCGCAAGATGGGGCGTCTACTCATCGACCGGGAAAATAAAGACACGCAGATCTACACCTATCGGGATAAGCAGAATAATACCGATTTTGACCTGCTTACCGTTAGCGCAGCAAAAGAGGATTTTAATCTGGCATTGTGGCTGGAAGGACAAAAGGGTGTGTTATTCCAGTCGGAAAACGGCGCAGCATATGATAATAAACAGGGAAAATTAGAAGCCGTCTATTTTCAATATGATGAGGCTAATCAACGCTATTTTATCGGGTTAGCGAATGCTGAGGACACCGTCGCGTTAGCCAACGCGTTTGCTGTACTGCGTACGATGGATGAACGTTACCGTGGCGAGCAGGCATTGTCGATGTACGATCTGGCATTATCTCAGCCGGAATTGGAAGCGAAGTATGGCGTAAAGATCGCTGATGAATTTAAGATCGCAGAAATGCATCAGACTATTTGGAAAGCACTCGAACAGCGCATGGAAAAGCCTGAGCGCTTTATTAAACGGAGCATGTCAAAAACGCGCATTAAAATAAAATTCCCGTCGGAAGTGTTTAAGTACGATGTTTATTTTAAGGTCGCTCCTCAGTCGATTCCTGAACTCATGGCTGAAACCAAAGAGATCGTCCCCGAAGGTAAAGAAGTGGATAACATCTTTATTTATGGCGACAGCGCGTTTGTCGGCTATGAATACGATGTGAATGTGGGAAGTGGACTCACATTACAATTTTTAGTCCCGAAAGATGCAGGAACGCCGCTGGAACGCCTGATGTTCCTGCATGTATTACGTCAGCTTGATGTGACGCGATTCCCTGCTATTGCCGCGCAAGAGAAAAAGAACCTGTTTACGTATGGCGAAGCGACGTCTTTTAAAAACAACCTTGATAATCGTTACTTCAAGGTAGAAGAAGGTCTCATCGACAGCACGGGCAAGTTGATCGTCAAGAATCCTGATGATGGCTATTTCAATTTTGACTATCGCTCTCCCCACATACTGGCGACCCACTATAAATCAGAGGGGGAAGGGAGTTATTCCAGAGTGCCGGGCGTGACGGTATTTGATGAAAAAGGGAAATGGCTTTCCCATCAGAAAGACTAATTCGATCTGACAGCGTGGTGGTTGTCGGTAATGATATTGGCGGTCATGGTATTGCCAGTAATCGTATTGCCGGTAATCGTGCTGTCGATAATGGCGGTTATCGACAGCACCTCGCATCCTGCTAAAACAGTATCCCGTTAAACCAGCATTGTTAAAACAGTATTTTGTTAAAACAGTAGCCCAAGCAAATAACGTAGATCGCCTTCCTGCCGTAATGCGCAGCGGTCGGCGATCTGGCTGCTGTCGAGATGCGCCAGCGAACCGATCGTTTGCTGCAGCTTGGCACGGAGATCGGTAGGACGCGCCGAGGTTTCCTGACGTGTGGTGCGTTGGATTAGCGTGCTGCCGTTACGCAGGTGCAGCGTAACCTCATGAAAACGTGCTTCCGGGTCAAGCTCATCGGGTGGCGCGGTTTCATCAGCGCGGCGTATGACGCGATTCGCCAGTGCGGAAATCGTGGTTTCAACCGGGGCTTCCGAGAAATGTGCCAGCTTCAGTTCCCCTTCAATCAGCGCCGCCGCAATCACATATTCCAGACTGAACCGGGCTTCTACGCCGTTGGTCGCGTTACGGATAAAGGGAGCAACATCGCCACCCGGCGGGAAGGTCACCGTGATCTGTTCGATGGCATCGGCCAGATCGGCATCCGCACCATTCTGCTTATGCCACTGTTCCCGCAGTGCAAAAGCCGCCTCGGCAGCGCTGTGGGTACCGCCACAGGTTGGGTAGCGCTTGAACTCCAGACCGGGAGACAGCATGCGCCACGGCGCACCCCAGTTTTCAACCAGCAGTTCCGGCTGCTGTTTTTGATCGCCGTGCGCGGTAAGAAAGGCGTCAATCACCTGCTGTTTATTGCCTTCAAAGCCCGCTAAGCCCAGCTTGACGGCGGTTAGCCCCGCTCTGGCGGAAAGCCCGGCATGTAGCGGTTTGACCGCTGAGCCAAACTGCGCCCGCAGTCCTGCGGCCTGTGTGGCAGCCAGACCAAGAATGGTTTGCGTCTGTTCTACCGAAGCACCAGCCAGACGTGCAGCAGCGGCAGCGGCGGCGATAGCGCCGAGCGTAGCCGTATTGTGGTAGCCGAGGCTGTAATGGCGCGGGCCGCATGCCAGCCCGATTCTGCCTGCGGCTTCCACGCCGATCACATACGCCGTCAAAAAAGCCTCTTCCGTGACGGATGAGTCTTCTGCAGCCAGAGCAAACAGGGCGGGCAGAATGACGGTGCTGGGATGTCCACGAAACGCCGGGTGGTAATCGTCAAAATCCAATACGTGACCGGCATAACCCAGGATCAGACTGCGCGTCAGGCTGTCCGTGCCGCTGAAGACCTGCTTTAACGGCGCGAGCCCGCTATCGGCAATCGCTCCCTGTGCGATGGGAAGTGCGGTGGAAACGAAGTCAGTCACCCCGTCGCGGGCGGCCTCTATCGCTTCTCGATTAGGTTCGCTATGGATGATGTGGTGGGCAAGCGTTGCGGTGATATCAGTCTGATTGGTCATGGATTGTCGTGTGCTGGCAGAAAAATACTAATTTACTGTGCATCGCTGAATAGCGATTAATAACCAAACGGAATAATAAATTCCATTTGGTTATTAGTGGTTGAGAATCAGAAGCGGTCTTTTAGCTGCCCCGGCGTAATACCGAATGCACGGCGCAGGGCGGTGGCAAAGTTGGCGGGGCTGTTATAACCAGCGATGCTGGCCGCCTGCGCAATGCCGATGCCATCTTTCTGCAAGGCCAGCATGGCGCGCTGCAAACGGCAGTTACGTAGGTATTCAAACACGCTCATATTGAACGTCTGACGAAAATGGCGCTGTAGCGTGCTTTCACTCATGTTGACGCTTTTGGCGATCTCACTCATCGAGAGATGGTCGGCGCTGCCGCTTTCCAGCATGTCTCTGACCTGTTGAATGCGATGGTAGCTGCGCAGGGTAACGCCGCTGCTTTTTTCCTGCGCTACGCTGGCGGTCAATGAGGTAAACGCCTCGATAATCAGGCTCATACACTGCATTTCCAAATAAAGGCGCTGGAGCGGCGTTTGGCAAGGTTCGGCATCCAGCGTTTGTAAGGCAATCGCCAGCGCCTGTCGGGACGGTGTCCACAGGTGTGTCGCCAGGTGAGTCTGCGTGAAATCGTGGATGGCTTGCCAGTCGCCAACGGTGTCCATCATATTGCCGTACAGCCATTCCCTGTCGAACGTCAGCGTAATCGTTCGCTCATATTCATCACGCTTGCCGATGCGGGTAAACATCGTCGGCTCCGTCAGCGCAATCAGCGAGGCGGGCTGCTTCTCTCCCAGATGCAGTTCCTGATGACCAAATGAGATGTGCGCATTGCCACTGACCACGATGGCCAGCTTGATTGCGCCATCCAGCAGGTTTTGGGTTTTCATGTTGTGGCGATTAATCACATCCGCAGTATGCAGGATCAGATGCGGATTGAGCTGGACGACAGTGAACGAGCCGAATAGCACTGGCGTGTTATCGATCAACCGAGGGCCGATAAAACGGTAATTATTCGCGACCAGACTCGATTGCTGAACGATGTGATCTTTATAGATCGGCTTTGATGACTGAGTGAAGCTGCGCACGTGATTACCTACCTGATTAAACCCTTCGACCTGCGCCTTCCATTTTGATGCTTTGGCAAAACATTTTGCTGCTAGAGCAAACCCCGTCCTGAATGACAAATGTAACAATGACCGCGCCAAAATGGTAATGCAAATACTTCTCAATAGCATTTTTCGTTGAGAACGTCACACTGCACGATAAAGGCATTTTCCATTTCCGGCAATGCGGAGAAAAGGGCTGATTGATTACACACAGCATTTCATAACAACACGACGTGATGCCATTGGCATGACGCTTCTCCCCGATAACCGCCACGTTTGCGCGTTTTATCTCCGCCGTTATTCAGCGTTTTGCTGATTGTCGTTAGGTGTCGCTGTACCGGCTGCGATGTTGATCCTTTTTCAGGCTACTTATTCATTTCTTACAGGGCAGGATAATTTTGATGAAACTACCACAATCGCGTCGTTATCTGGCGACGCTCATTGGCGTTAGCTGCGGGATGACGTCGTTTCTGAGCGCTGCGCAGACCTCGCCTTCAACAGAACCTGCCCCTCAGGTGCAGAATCAGGCCGAAAGTAAAGCATCGGGCGACACGATGGTGGTGACGGCCGCTGAGCAAACCCGTCAGGCTCCTGGCGTGTCAGTAATTACGGCTGAAGATATCAGTAAGCGTCCGCCTGCTAACGATCTGTCCGATCTGATTCGCACCATGCCGGGCGTCAATTTGTCCGGTAACTCAACCAGCGGCCAGCGCGGTAACAATCGCCAGATCGATATCCGCGGCATGGGACCGGAAAATACACTGATTCTGGTGGATGGTAAGCCTGTGTCGAGCCGTACCGCCGTGCGTTACGGCTGGCGCGGCGAGCGCGATACCCGCGGTGACACCAACTGGGTGCCTGCCGATATGGTCGAGCGCATTGAAGTGCTGCGCGGCCCTGCGGCGGCGCGCTATGGTAACGGTGCAGCGGGCGGTGTGGTTAACATCATCACCAAACAGCCGACGCAAGAATGGCACGGCACCTGGAACACCTTCCTGAACGCGCCGGAGCATAGCTCAGAAGGCGCCACCAAGCGTACCGATTTCAGCCTGATGGGCGGCCTGACCGACAGCCTGAGCTTCCGTCTGTACGGCAATCTGAATAAAACCCAGGCTGATGCACGTGATATTAACCAAGGGCATCAGTCCGCGCGGGCGGGCAATCAGTCAGCTTCACTGCCTTCCGGGCGTGAAGGCGTGCGTAATAAAGATATCAACGGCCTGTTGCGTTGGGATATGACCGAGCAACAGTCACTGGAATTTGAAGCGGGTTCCAGCCGTCAGGGCAATATCTATGCGGGCGATTCGCAAAATACCAACACCAACCCGCTTGTCGTGAGTAATTATGGCAAGGAAACCAACCGCATGTACCGCCAGAATTTTGCGGTTACACATCGCGGCTACTGGGACAGTGGCGTTAGCTCTACGTCGTATCTGCAATACGAGCGCACGCACAATACCCGTATCCTTGAGGGACTGTCTGGCGGTTTAGAAGGGATTTTTGATACGACGAGTCCGAACCAATATGGCACGATCAAGCTGGATAATTTCACTGCACATAACGAAGTGAATATCCCGCTTAATGTCTGGGTCGATCAGGTGCTCACGTTCGGGGTTGAATGGAACGAGCAGAAGATGAAGGATCCGGTGTCGAACTTGCAGACGACAACCGAGGCGGGCAGTGTGGGTTCACTTACCAGCAGCGGTCGTAGTGAGAAATCCGCAGCTCGTCTGGCTTCTGCCTTCGTGGAAGATAACGTCCAACTGACGGACAGCACCACGCTGACGCCGGCGCTGCGTATCGATCATCACAGCACGGCAGGCACCAACTGGAGCCCGTCGCTCAACCTGTCGCAGGAACTGGGTGACGACTATACGCTGAAGTTAGGTATCGCTCGTGCTTATAAAGCGCCGAACCTATACCAGACTAACGAGAATTATCTCCTTTATAGCCGTGGACAGGGTTGTGCTGGCGGCACGTCCTGCTACCTGATCGGTAATGAAGACCTGAAGGCGGAAACCAGCCTGAATAAAGAGATTGGTCTGGAGTTTCACCGTGATGGGGTGATCGCGGGTATCACCTATTTCCATAACGATTACCGCAATAAGATTGAAGCAGGTAACAATGTCATCGGCAAAGCGGTGGGCGGAACCAATGCCCAATATGCCAACGCCAATATCTTCCAGTGGGGCAATGTACCGAAAGCGGTTATTCAAGGGCTGGAAGGTAACCTGACCGTTCCTGTCACGGAGAGCATCAACTGGCGTAACAACCTGACCTGGATGCTGGAATCGAAAAATAAAACCACGGGTGATTATCTGTCGATTACGCCGGAGTTTACCCTGAATTCATCGGTGGACTGGCAGGCGACAGAGAGCCTCTCCTTCCTGGCCGATGTGACCTGGTATGGTCGCCAGAAACCGAAGAAATATAACTACAAAGGTGAGCGCGTAACGGGTAGCGCAACCAATGAGTTAAGCCCTTATGCGCTGTTCGGGTTAAGCAGTACCTATAAGTTTAATAAGAACCTGAGCGTGACCGGTGGGGTTGATAACCTGTTTGATAAACGCCTGTTCCGCGCGGGTAATGCGCAGGATGTGGTGAACAATAACGTGGTTACCATCGCGGGTGCCGGTGCGGCAACCTATAACGAACCGGGACGGACTTTCTTTGTCAGCGTGAATACGTCGTTCTAAATTTTATATCCGCCATACTGAATCGCGAACGCCACGGTGCCATTGTGCCGTGGCGTTTTTTATGGCGTGCCGTCCCTGGCTGCCACCCTGCGGGTCGTTGCCGCTATCAGGGACAGAAAATGCCTTTTAAGGTGGCAACTATTTTTTCCACATCCTGATTTTCGATGCGGTAGTACAGCGTTTGCGATTCGCGCCGATAGCTAATCAACCCTTCTTCACGCATTTTCGCCAGATGCTGCGAGAGGGCGGACTGGCTGAGTGGGATGTGTTCAAGCAGCGTGCCAACCGACATTTCACCGTGCTCGATAAGCAGGCAAAGCACCAGTAGCCTGTTCTCGTTGCCAATCGCGCGCAGCATCGTTGCGGCTTTTGCTGCACCGTCCTGCATAAATTCTCGATCCGAATTGCTCAACGCCATGTTCCTACCATCCTGCGTAACTGACTAATTTAGTGATGCCTAATGTATTGAGCTTACCATACCCTCGGTCATGAGTGAGGATAATGACTGACATCGATAAAACAGCGCATAAAGGAGCCAACGCGATGCGACCTGCGGTTTACAATAGGGGCGTTCCTCCCTAGAATAGCCCGACATCCTTTCCTGAATCTGCTGCTGCAGGAAAAACAACCTTCTCTCCGAAACGGGAGGAGCGATTTTTTGTTTTTCTAGGTAGCACCATGTCTACATTTACTCGCTTACAAAAACGTTTATCCCGTTTGGGGATAGACACCGATTACCAACATTCTATTTATCATCTTCGCAGGCAGCACGCAGAAGCGCAGGTTCTGTTGCCGGACACGTTGCCGCTGGAAGAAAAGGCGGTTCAGCAACTGCTGGATTTCGCCTCGGTACACCTACCGGGCAGCGATGCACGCGTCTGTGCCGCCCGTGCGACGCCGGATTTCCATCCCGGTACGCTTGCGCCTGTCGGCAGCATTGTTGCCACAACGGAGAACTTCGTTATCCCTGCGGCGATTGGGACGGATATCAATTGCGGCATGCGCTTGCTGACGACAGGCGTGCATCATACGGATGCCGATGAGCACAAACTCGCGCTGATTCAGGCGCTCAAAAACACGTTACTGATGGATCGGCGTGATGTTCCCGTTACGCCGGATTCGTTTTCTGCGCTCTTTGATGAGGGGTTGCCAGCGTGGCTGGCGGCACTGCCTCGGCAGGGGCTTTGGCAGGAGGTGGACTTCCGACGGCTGTCGGCGGAACTCGGCTCCATCGCTGGAACCGAGGCGGTTCGTGCCAATAGTCGACATGCGCCTGAGCCGTTTTTTGCGCCTCGCGAGATACTTCGACCTTCCAGTTTGGGCACGGTAGGGTCGGGTAACCATTTCGTTGAGCTGCAAATTGTCGATGCCGTGTTGGACAGGCACGCGGCGTATCAGGCTGGCGTGCAGGAAGGCGAAGTTGTGGTGATGATTCACACCGGTTCACGAGACGTGGGTTTTTATGTCGGCCAGCGTGGGATCGATAAAGCGCGAGCCTGCTGGCCTGCGGGAGAAAAATATCCGGCGTCCGGCCTGTTTGGTCTGGTTGATGAGCAGGCGACGGAGTATATGGAAGCCATGGGCGTCGCCGCCCGCTATGCGTGGATCAACCGGATCGTGCTTACTGAGCTGATTCGTTCTTCCTGGAAGCAGGTGTTTACGCGAGATACCAGCAAGCTGGTGGTCGATCTGTCGCATAACATTATTCTGCCGGAACACGGGATGAACCTGCACCGTAAAGGCGCGACGCCCGCCAAAGCCGGGGAATTTGCGTTGATTCCCGGTTCAATGGGCGATTACTCTTATCTCGTGACAGGGAAGGGAAATCCCGATTGGCTCTGGTCGTGTTCACACGGCGCGGGACGTGCCGAACGTCGGCAAAGTATGCGTAACAAGGTCGATACGGCGAAGTCGGCAGATACGTTGCCCTGGCAATGCATCACGCTGAAAGACGAACGCCTGCGGGAAGAAGCGCCAGCAGCCTATAAACCGGTTGCGCCTGTGATTGATATTCAGGCGCAGTCAGGGCTGATTCAACCCGTGGCACGGCTGCGCCCGTGGCTGACGTTTAAGGCCTGATGTGACCCGCTCTAGCGGGAATTGATTCGATAGTCTTTGTATAAAATAGTCTTTGTACTAAAAATAACGCCTCAATCGGCGAGCTGTTGATTGAGGCGTGTGTTCTTCGTTGCCCACGTCCGTTTGTCGGATGAGGGAATGCTACAAGTTATGGTTTTTGTTTGATGACGTTATTAGCACCGCTGGAAGAGAGTTTCGGTTCTGTTCCTCCCCATGAGAGGCGGTTGCTGATGCCATTAAAGGAAACAATCGCAGGGCCTTTAAAATCCAGATCGAGATGATGTTCCGTACCCGTCACATTCACCTTTGCTGGTTTATCCTCGGAAAGGATGTGCGTGCGGATGGTGTTTTTATACGCGGCGACGGTCAGGTCACCCGTCGATTGACCTGTGGCGGCAATCTCTGAACCGGTCACGGTAAGCGATGTTGCGGTATCGAATGTGATGTTGTGCTCGGAACCCGCGACGGAAATATCGGCACATTTACCCGTCAATACGATGTTATTGCCGTTGCCTGAAATATTGACATCATTGCCATTACAAGGAATATCGCGCGTTAAACCGATCCCCTCCAGCTCGATAGGGGCGGCATAGACGGATGCGGTGAACGCGAAAGCAGAGACGAAAACCATTGGCAGATACCGTGTTATCTTCATGGCGTTTTTTCCTGTTATCAAAGAGGTCATCCGGCATCATTGCCGTAAAGGCACCTATCATCTGTTAACACTTTTCCCGACTCTATTGCGAACATTCTGATTATCGCTATGCCATCAAACGATGATTAATCGCGCTATGTTGTTAAAAACCTACCTATTATGTGGTTAACTCAGCATAGTTAGTGTGTGCCGTCAGGGACATGCTATTCTGCTGATGTCGGCATTTTTCAGCGATAGTGAAATTGGACACATAGCATAGTTGAATAAAAATTAATGTTGCTATTATGTGAACGAATTAACAATCAATTCAAATCCTGATATGCTGGCGAGGCTGGACCGGACACTCTACTACCTTACATCCACACGCTGGCACCCAGGCATGGACACCACAAGCGGGAACAAGAGCGCCGGGCATAATGAAGACAATGAGAGCGAGGAGAACGTCGTGCTAGAAGAATATCGTAAGCACGTAGCCGACCGGGCTGCGCAGGGGATTGTTCCTAAACCGTTAGATGCCACGCAGATGGCCGCGCTGGTTGAGTCACTCAAGAATCCCCCGGCGGGCGAAGAAGAAGTATTGCTTGACCTGCTGATTAACCGTGTCCCCCCCGGCGTTGATGAAGCCGCCTACGTGAAGGCCGGTTTTCTGGCTGCCGTCGCCAAAGGTGAAGCCACTTCCCCACTGGTCACCCAGGAAAAAGCAGTTGAGCTGCTGGGCACCATGCAAGGGGGCTACAACATTCATCCGCTGATTGATGCGTTAGACAACGACAAGCTGGCACCGATTGCCGCCGAAGCGCTGTCCCACACGCTGCTGATGTTTGATAACTTCTACGATGTAGAAGAAAAGGCGAAAGCAGGCAATGCGCACGCCAAGAAAGTGATTCAATCCTGGGCTGATGCCGAGTGGTTCCTGTCCCGCCCGAAACTGGCGGAAAAAATTACCGTTACCGTTTTTAAAGTCACCGGTGAAACCAACACGGATGACTTGTCTCCGGCACCTGATGCCTGGTCACGCCCTGATATCCCGCTGCACGCGCTGGCGATGCTGAAAAACGCCCGTGAAGGTATCGATCCCGATCAACCTGGCGCCGTGGGCCCGATCAAACAGATCGAAGAACTGAACAAGAAAGGCTTCCCGCTGGCTTACGTCGGTGACGTTGTCGGTACGGGTTCGTCGCGTAAATCGGCAACCAACTCCGTGCTGTGGTTCATGGGTGAAGATATTCCTTACGTTCCGAACAAACGCGGCGGTGGTGTGGTGCTGGGTGGCAAGATCGCCCCGATCTTCTTTAACACGATGGAAGATGCCGGCGCGCTGCCGATCGAAGTCGATGTGAACGATCTGAATATGGGCGATGTGATTGATATCTACCCGTATGAAGGTGAAGTGCGCCGTCATGACACCAATGAAGTGCTGGCGACGTTTGCGCTGAAGACTGACGTACTGCTGGATGAAGTCCGCGCCGGTGGCCGTATTCCGCTGATTATCGGTCGTGGACTGACGTCTAAAGCGCGTGAATCACTGGGCTTGCCGCATAGCGATGTGTTCCGTATTTCTAAAGCGGTTGAAGCCAGCAAAAAAGGCTTCTCTCTGGCGCAGAAAATGGTGGGACGTGCCTGTGGCGTTGCGGGTATTCGCCCTGACGAATACTGCGAACCAAAAATGACGTCCGTGGGTTCACAGGACACCACCGGGCCGATGACCCGTGACGAGCTGAAAGATCTGGCCTGTCTGGGCTTCTCCGCCGATTTGGTGATGCAGTCGTTCTGTCACACCGCCGCCTATCCGAAGCCGGTCGACGTGACCACACACCATACGCTGCCTGATTTCATCATGAACCGTGGCGGTGTATCGCTGCGTCCGGGCGATGGGGTTATCCACTCCTGGCTGAACCGTATGCTGCTGCCGGATACCGTTGGTACGGGCGGTGACTCACATACTCGTTTCCCAATCGGTATCTCTTTCCCTGCGGGCTCCGGTCTGGTGGCGTTTGCTGCCGCGACGGGCGTGATGCCGCTGGATATGCCGGAATCCGTTCTGGTGCGCTTTAAAGGCAAAATGCAGCCGGGCATTACCCTGCGCGATCTGGTTCATGCCATTCCGCTGTACGCCATTAAGCAAGGCCTGCTGACCGTTGAGAAGAAAGGCAAGAAGAACATCTTCTCTGGCCGTATTCTGGAAATCGAAGGTCTGCCAGATCTGAAAGTCGAGCAGGCGTTTGAACTGACCGACGCCTCGGCGGAACGTTCTGCGGCTGGCTGTACGATCAAGCTGGATAAAGAGCCGATCATCGAGTATCTGAACTCCAACATCGTACTGCTGAAATGGATGATCTCCGAAGGCTACGGCGATCGTCGTACGCTGGAGCGTCGTATTCAGGGCATGGAAAAATGGCTGGCCGATCCACAACTGCTGGAAGCGGATGCCGATGCCGAGTACGCGGCGGTGATCGACATCGATCTGGCCGACATCAAAGAGCCGATCCTGTGTGCGCCGAACGATCCAGACGATGCGCGCTGGTTGTCTGACGTGCAGGGCGAGAAGATTGATGAAGTCTTCATCGGTTCCTGTATGACCAACATCGGTCACTTCCGTGCGGCAGGTAAACTGCTGGATAGCCACAAAGGCCAGCTGCCGACCCGCCTGTGGGTTGCGCCGCCGACCAAGATGGATGCGGCACAGCTGACCGAAGAAGGCTACTACAGCGTGTTTGGTAAGAGCGGAGCGCGTATCGAGATCCCAGGCTGCTCGCTGTGCATGGGTAACCAGGCGCGCGTAGCGGATGGTGCGACGGTCGTTTCTACCTCGACGCGTAACTTCCCGAACCGTTTGGGAACTGGTGCTAACGTGTATCTGGCCTCTGCCGAATTGGCTGCGGTTGCTTCTCTGCTGGGTCGCTTGCCGACGTCAGAAGAGTACCAGACCTACATGTCGCAGGTGGATAAAACCGCGCAGGACACCTATCGCTATCTGAATTTTGACCAGTTAGGTCAATATACCGAGAAAGCGGATAGCGTGATCTTCCAGACGGCGGTCTAACTCGCTATAGTTCGCATCTCTACACTGAAGGAGGCCTTGTGCCTCCTTTTTTTCTGCCCGTTTTATACCCGTCATACCTCACGCTGCCTGTGCATTGGCGGTTGGCATCGTGCCTTTGCAGCATGAAAGGTGAAGGTGTATCACGACGATAGGGGGCAGAGGCGACTAAACTGAACAAAAGAAACATAACAGTGAGGATGGCATCATGGACTATGAATTTTTGCGGGATGTGACGGGCCAGGTCATCGTTCGTATGTCGATGGGACATGAAGCGATCGGGCACTGGTTCAATGAAGAAGTGAAAGGCCAACTGACGATCTTGACTGATGTCGAAGACGCTGCGCGTTCCGTCGCAGGCAGCGAGCGGCAGTGGCGGCGCGTGGGTCATGAATACACACTGTTGCTGGATGAAGAAGAAGTGATGGTGCAGGCAAATCAACTGTCTTTCACCACGGATGAGCTGGAAGAGGGCATGAGTTATTACGACGAAGAGAGCCTGTCTTTATGCGGTCTGGATGATTTCCTGACGCTGGTGGAAAAGTACCGCGAATTCGTCCTGCATTGACAGAACGGTGAAGGAAAAGCGTGCTGGAATCAGTACGCGGGGAACCTTTGGCCGTTATCTGCATCAATCATTGCTCACTGTCAGGTTAGGCCTGAGTGAGGACAAGCAGCTTGCGTTCAATGATTCTGGATAGCAGCACAATAAAAGAAATCAGCACTAAGTAAACCAGCGCAGCGAACAGGTAGGCACTGAAAAACTCAAAGTTAGTTGCCGCGACTTCCTGAATGCGGGAAAAAAATTCAGTGTACTGGATGAGGAAAGCGATGGTGCTGTCCTTGATATTATTAATGACCTGATTAGTCAGTGCGGGCACCGAGGTGATTAACACCTGAGGCAAGATTATTAAGCGAAATATTTGCCACTGGCTAAACCCTTGTACGACGGCTGCTTCCGCCTCGTACTTGTTAAGGGAGTTATAAGCGGTTGTCATATAGGCGGCGTTATAAGCCCCGATATTCAGGGTAAATCCCGTTACCGCGACAGCGAAAGGCGATAAGTTAATACCGGTTTGTGGCAAGCCGTAATACATGACAAATAAAATAAGAATTAATGGCGTGCCGATAAAGAAGTCCATATACATTTCTGTTAGCTTTTTAACGGCAGGTCGATTACTGATACTCAGAAAAAAAATAATAATGCCCCAGAAAAAGCCCGTGAGAGAAACCACTATCGCCAGCTTTACTGTCTCGCTGATTCCATCAAGCACCAGCGGAAGCTGATCTATCAGCTCGTGATAAAAACTCATCCATCCGGCAAGCATATTATTTTTCTCCAAAAAAATAATGGATGTCCGGCTCGCCATTGAGGGCTGACAGCTCTGCGAAAGATCCTTCGGCCCGGATCCTGCCATAATTTAGGAAGGTCACTCTGTCACAAAGCTGTTTAGCCAGACGTATATCGTGGGTGACGCATAATATGGTGACTTTCCGCCGGTGAAGCTGCTTAATGAGCGAACCCACCTCGCGGGTCATGAGCGGATCGAGGGCGGAGGTCGGCTCATCAAACACAATGATTTCAGGATCGGTAACCAGAGCGCGGATGAGAGCAACGCGCTGTTGCTGGCCGCCAGAGAGCTGTGAAGGGTATTTCATACCGTGCTCCTCCATCCCCAGCCTTTCCAGTTCATATAAGGCTTTAGTTCTGGCATCACGTTCGGAGACGTTAAAGACTTTACGCAGCGCCAGAGTAATATTGTCCATAACGTTCAGATGGCGGTATAGCGCGTAGTTCTGAAAAACGAATCCAATTTTTTTCCTGAAATCGAGAATATTAAATTTTTTATCGGTAACGTTCTGACCATGAAAAAATATATTACCCGTATCCGGGCTTTCAAGCTGGGCCAGGCAGCGCAGCAGCGTTGTTTTGCCACAGCCCGATGGGCCCATGACGATTTTTATTTCGCCATGCTCAATCTGTAAATTGAGATTATCCAGTACCTTTTTGCTACCGAGTGTTTTACTGACCTCGCGTAATTCTATTAACGTCATCTATTGCCACCCTGATTTTTCAAGCTATCACCCGTTACCTGAAATCTCATTTCAAGCCGCCTTACGGCGATAATAGATAATTTGTAAATGAGAAAATAAAGGATTGCCGCCAGCGTATAAATGACCAGACCGTTCATCGTGACTGCCGTCAGAGACATGGCCTGCTTGGTGATTTCCGGTATACCCACGGTGTAGGCAAAAGGTGTGGCTTTTAATACCGATGAGAATTCGTTGGCTACCCCAGGAACGGAAAAGCGGAGCATTTGCGGTAGCTCGATGTATCTTATAATTTGTAATTTCCCTAAACCTGCGGCCTTGGCGGCGGTAATCTCTGACGGATCGACCAATTGAAGCGCACCGCGGAACACTTCCGCAAGATAACTCCCGCTGATTAATCCAATGCTAATGTTCATGGCAAGCAGGGGGGGAATGCTCAGGCCTATTGCCGGAAGGCCAAAATAAACGAGGAAAACGGCGATTAAAACGGGAATACCACGAAAAACGAAGACCAGAATATCCAGTATGTTCTTCACCGAGGGAAAAACCAGTCGCCGTAACACGGCGACGGTTAACCCAATAACCAAGGCTGATGCAAAACACGTCAATGTAACGATGAGCGTGTACTTGACACCTTCAAACAAGAAATAATAGATGTTTATCATGTCTTGCGATGACATCGTTTTTTATTTCATCCACTTATCTACGATGCCCGATATTTTTGCTTCACCCTGTTCATTCAGCCAGGTATTAAAGTCATCGCGCACCGGTGAACCTTTCTTAAAGGCAAACCCAAGGTGGTCAACGCCTTTGAAAACGTAGCGGCTTTCAATCGGGGCTTTTTGCTTGTTCTTGTAGTTAAAGTAAACCGGGTCCTCTATGAAGGCGAGATCTAAATTGCCATTTTTCAAGTCGGCAATGGTTTCATTATAAGAGGGGTAAAGTTTTACTGTGCTGAGTGAGTAATATCCTTTGGGTTCCAGATCGGTTTTGATCAAATCGGCGTAAGCCATACCTCTGGGAAACCCTACGGTGTATTTTTTTAAATTATGTAGATCGCTCAAATCGATGTCGCGATTATTTAAACTGACCATATTAAACGAATTCACATAATAAGGCGTAGAGAAGTCCATGACTTTCTTGCGTTTATCTGTGATGGATATCCCTGAAAACGCCACATCAGCCTGACCACTTGCCACGGCACCCAGCATGCCATCCCAGGAGTATTCCGTTATTTTCAGTTTGCAGTTTCTTTCTTTGCAATAAGAAGAGAAGAGTTCAAGATCGATCCCTTCTAATTTCCCGTCAGCGGATTTAAATAGCATCGGGGGTGAAGCTGGAGAAACCGCAACGTTAAGTGTCTTTCCATCGACAGGATTGGCGGCGAAAACCGTAAATGAGGTTATTCCTAAAATTGTGCCTAATAAAAATGTTTTGAGTAACATGCTGGACTCCTGAATGTAATATACCCGTCATACTTCAAGTTGCATGTGCGTTGGCTACGTTTAGTCACCCGAATCACTTACCTGAGTAAGCTCATCGGGATTCCCTCTCTTGCCGCCTTCCTGAAACTCGAATTATTTAGGGTAGGAAGATACATACGTATTTTGAATCAACCATAGGAGAAAAGTATTGCCACTATCGCTGTCGGCAAAGGGTAAAAGCCGCATTTCAAATAAGAGCCGTATTTCTGCCAGAATACAGAGCCTCAGCAATGCGCCATTTAAACCTTAATTTAAACTTATAAGACAAGTAGTTTAATATTGTAACTATTGATTATTGTTATTATCACCAAAAAAACTACTAAATGATAAATATAATCACCTCTTTCTTAATGTGCAAATTTTGTCCAATCAATTATCTTATGGGAGAACAGAGCTGCGGCTACGGTGAGATACCGCGTATTCGCATGAGGTCTGGGGTGGGGGAAATGGGTGATTCAGCGCTCGCCTTTGAATCCGCGAGAAGGGGGCAGAGGTGGGTTTACAAACCGTGTAAAACACCACCCGGCGAGCGAGTGGTGTTTTCCATCAGTCAACCAAGATCGGCATGACCAAAGCGTGTCTGCCAGTCATGATCGAACCGGTTAAGCGCATCTTCAACCGCAGGATCTTGCAGGAATAGTTCAGCAACGGCAGGGTCGACGGTAATCGCCCGACACCCCGCCAGCAGGCAGTCCAGTACCTGACGTGGCGTGCGAAAACTGGCTGCCAGTACCTGAGTTTGCGGGCTGTGCAGATTAATTAGGGTTTGCAGCTCTTTCACAAGTGCAATCCCATCGCCACCCTGCGCATCAATGCGGTTGACGTAAGGCGCGATATAGCGAGCGCCAGCCAGCGTGGCATAAAACCCTTGCCCCGCACCGTATACGGCGGTGCCGAGGGTGGGAATATCCAGCGCCGTCAACTGCCTGATAGCGCTCAAACCCGCATGCGTCACCGGCACTTTGACGACCAGAGAAGGAATCACATCTCTGAGCTTCAATGCCTCTTCCACCATCACGTCAGGATCGCGCGACATCACCTGAGCAAACAGCTGTCCTTCCGTGCCGATAACGGCCTGCATGTCCCGCAGAACGCTGTAAATATCGGATTTTCCGCGTGCGACAATGCTTGGATTAGTGGTCACGCCTTTAATCGGCAACACGCCAGCGAGTCGTTCTACTGCGGCGACATCCGCCGTATCTAAATAGAATTCCATCATTTCCCCCGTTAACTAAAACCGGTCCATTCATCATGCGGACTTAGCGCACGATAATGCCGAGCAGAATCCCCACCGCGCCGAAATCGGAATCGCTGAACGTGGTGTTCGCCAGTCCGATACTGCCCAGCACCGGCAGCAGGAAAACAGGCAGGAAGGTAATCAGCAGTCCGTTGGCAAAAGAACCTAGAATCGCACCGCGACGTCCGCCGGTGGCGTTACCGAACACACCAGCCGCTGCGCCGACGAAGAAGTGCGGCACTACGCCAGGAATGATCACCGTTAATCCCATCAGGTAGAGCAGGACCATACCGATCACCCCAGCCGCAAAGCTGCTCAGGAAGCCGACCAGAACGGCATTCGGGGCATACGGGAAGACAACGGGGCAATCTAATGCCGGTTTAGCGTTGGGAACCAGTTTGTCAGAAATGCCTTTAAACGCAGGCACGATTTCCGCAATCACCATCCGCACGCCTTGCAGCACGATGTATACGCCAGCGGCAAAGGTAATGGATTGGATCAGCGAAAACATGAACCAGTTTTTCCCACCAGCGTTCATCGTTTTCACCGCTTCAGGGCCAGCAAACAGACAGGTGAAAATGAAGATGAAAAACATGGTAAAGGCGATGGCAACCGGCGTATCACGCAGGAACATGCAGGCTCTTTGGTACTTCCATGTCCTCTGTTGATTTCTCTTTATTACCAAACTTGCTGCCGATAAATGCTGACAGCAGCTGTGATATCGCAGAGAAGTGACCAAAGGCGACGTCATCCGAGCCTGTGACTTTCTTCATATACGGGTGAATAATGGCAGGGAACAGCACCATTGATACCCCAACGACCAGCGACCCAACGGTAATCAGCAGCACGCCTTTCATGCCTGCGGTCGCCAGAATCACGGCAACCATCATCGACATAAACAGCGTGTGGTGGCCGGTCAGGAAAATGTATTTCCACGGCGTAAAGCGGGCGATCGCGATATTAATGACCATCGCAAAGAACATGATCATCGCCATCTCGGTGCCGAAGTTCTTCTGTGCTACCGCGACAATGGCTTCATTGTTTGGTACTACACCGGCGATACCAAAAGCATGGTGGAAAATCTGGGCGAAATCTCCCAGCGAGGACACAATCAGGCTCGCGCCCGCCCCGAGGATCAGGAAGCCCATGACGGTTTTCACCGTGCCCTTGATGCATTCCGTAGCCGGCTTTTTCTGTGCAATCAGGCCGATAAGCGCAATCAAACCGACCAATATGGAGGGTTCAGACAGCACATCACTCATTAAAAAACGGAAGAATTCCATTTTTAATCCCTCGCTTATAATGCGCCAAGTTCTGTCAGGGCGACCGACAGGCGCTCTTTCATCGCCACTTTGTCGATCATGTTATTCAGGGACACGATTTTCCCCGCCACTGCCTGTGCGACGAGCTGATCGGCAATATCCTTTGTACCGACAAAGATGTCGCTGTCCGTGCCTTTCGCCGAGCCTAAATCTACGTGATCCACGTCAGCAACCACACCGAGTTCTTTAACGATGTTTTTAATGCTCATTTCCATCATCAGGCTGGTACCCAGGCCGTTACCGCATACGACTGTAATTTTCATAATGTGTGTCCTCTGGTGGCAATTAATAACGAGAAATAACGGAAAGCACCTGTTCGACTTCCGTCGCGTTAATTAACGCGGCGACGTCATCAGGCGTGTCGAACAACTGAGCGAGCTGTGAAATAATATCGATATGGCTGTTACTGTCCGTGGCGGCCAGAACAATCAGTAAATGCACGGGATCGTTGCCTTCGGAATGGAAAACCACGCCGTCGCGAATCAGCGTCAGGCTGACGGCGAGCTGGTTTACGCCGTCTTCCGGGCGCGCATGCGGCATGGCAATTCCCGGGCCGACGACATAGTAAGGACCGATGGCCTCATGAGAGCGGTAGATCGCCTCAACATAGGTGGGTTCAATCGAACCGTTATCCAGTAAAGGCTTACAGGACAAGGCGATAGCGTGACGCCAATCATCACAGGCAGGTAAAATCTGAACAACGTCTGGTGTTAGTAAAGTGTTAAGCATTAGAGTCACCTCTGTATCATTCTGAACGCAGGATAGTGTGCCGGCTTCGAAAATAATGTGATTAACATCTAAAAAGATAGCGCTAACTGATATGACTATCATTAACTGTGACCTGCTTAGCACAAGCGGGGCCATTATTTGTTCCCCCGTGTCGTCACAGGCACACTATGAACGGTGATGGCACGGCGTGAATGAGTCGGGAAATCGGGGTGTTCGCCCTTCACGCTAGCCTGAAGGCAATGACGTAACAGGCTGTTATCGCGACCGTGCGATGAGAAAATGACGAATGGAGAGGAAGTGAGCATGCGTAAGCGTCGCAGTACCGGTAAGGTTACGCTACAGGATGTCGCCGACTACGCGGGCGTAGGGACGATGACGGTATCACGCGTGATGCGCAAGCCCGATCTGGTCTCTGAAAAGTTACGCAGCAAAGTGGAACTGGCCGCCAGAGCATTAGGCTATGAGCCCAATCAAGAAGCCAGCCAGCTCACCGAGAGTACGAGTCGCGTGACGCTACAGGACATCGCGAGCCATGCCGGTGTCGGCGCGATGACGGTGTCCCGCGCGTTGCGGGAGCCGGGGCTGGTCTCCGATGCCACACAGAAGAAAATCAATGACGCGATAAAAACGCTGGGCTATGTACCGAATCAGGCCGCAGGCGCGCTGGCATCAGCCTATCAGCCGGCTATCGCGGTGCTTTATCCTTTTCAGCAAGACCGCGCCAGCGTGCGTTTTGTACAGGCGCTGCAACAGGCGGTGGGCAAACATAACGTTCCGTTAATCATGGGCTGCCATGAATATCGCCAGCATACCGAAGCGGGAATGGTCGAAAAACTCCTGCAGCAGCGGCCAGCGGCGTTGGTGCTATTCAGCGCGCAACTCTCACAGCGAACCCGAGACATTATTCAGGCCAGCAACGTCATTACGGTGAACGTTTCCGGCGCTGACGTGCTGAGTGCGAATATCAATATTGATATCGCTCTTGCCGAAGCGGCGGAGCAACTGACGATGTCGCTGCTGGAAAAGGGGTATCGCCACGTGGCTTATATCGGTGCTCATACGGATAACCGTTTGCAAAAACAGCAGCTGAATGGCTGGAATAAAGCCATGCTGGCGCACTATCACAATGCGGATTTGAAAATTACGATCCCAGAAGCACCCAGCCTGCAGTTTGGCCGCTATGCCATGACGGAACTGCTACAAAACCAGCCGGAGTTGGATGCGATTATCTGTAGCCATGAGGAAATTGCGCTGGGGGCGCTCTTTGAATGCCAGCGCCGGCTGATGAAAGTCCCTTACGATCTGGCGATTGCCTGTCTGGATGGCTCTGAACAATGTGAGCACACGTTCCCAGCGCTGACCGCGATGCGGCTTGATTATGAAACGCTGGGTGCGGAAGTCGGGCGTCTGGTGCTCGCGATGATGGAAAACGACGAGCATCCCCCCGTACAGGAAAAGGTGAAGTTTATCTTTGAACCTCGTGCCAGCAGCTAGCCGGAGAGGCGTGTTATGCTGCACGTTGCATCGCTATTGGGCAAAATGATCGTGTTTTTCCTGAAAAGAGACTCGCACTGAGTATCAACGGCCAAAACAGAGATTTCGGCCGTTGATATATTGCGATGGTTGGCAGCCACTATCCTATGCCACGCTTCAGAAAGCGCCGCCTTTCTTCATTATTGATTCTTGCTCCAGCGGTTTGCGCGACTGAAAGAACCGAAATCATTAAACCGAACGCCCATATCCCTCATGACTTTATGTGCCACGGGGGTTGATAGCTGCCTTATATAAAAGGGTTCATTCACGACAAAATGATGTATTGCATGTGTGCTGCCAAAGTTAAAACAGAAGAAATTAATGGGATAGAGCCACCAGGGGTTAAGAACCTGTGTTTCCTGAATGACATTTCCGCTTTCATTGTCACCATGGTAATGCAGGTTTGACGAGATAAAATGTAAGCAGAATGACCATAGCATATTGGGGCCAACAATGATTACCACGGAGATATTAATAAAGTGAATGGCGCTCATCATGGTTTCAGACCAGATTACTGGATTTTCTGTTAATATAAAATAAAGGTTTATGCCGTGAAAAATTAAAAAAGAATACCATATTACCGAGTAGATTACGGCGAAGGGGAAAAACGCTTTGACGGAGAATGAAAGCAGTTTCTTTTTCTCCAAAGGTGTTTTAGCATTATTCATCATAACAACGGCGGCGACAACTAAATCACTGAGCATTAAAATTCGCAGAAGCCCCCACTTTCTACCATTACCTAAAAACTTCTCTTCTACATCATGTTCAGATCCTGATACCTGATGGTGTAGTAGATGTACGTCACGCCTCATCCATGGACTTGCTGTGCTGGGACGCATTAGCCAGACTACGGTCATCATCATATGGTGTATAAAACGATTTTTTCTGAAATATAAATTGTGGATTAGGTCATGTTCAATTTCATGTGCAACAGAAATACATAGCGTATTGACTATCAGGCAAGCCCACCAGGGAAGATAGCCATAAAAATAGAATAAGGAACTGAGCACCATCACGACGGTGATTGCAGTTAAGGCACTAAATCCTAATAGATCCTGATGATTTAGAATAGGATATTTATTTCGCAGTTCCTTACCATGCTCAATAATGACTTTTCTGATTTGTTTTGACTTTGCGCTATCATCTCTATCTATCAGCTTAGATATAGGTACATTCATGATGTATTTCTCCGGGAGGCAGGTGAAATGTTAATTGGCTATTTATGACATCGCGTAAAGTTCTGAAGTAAACTCTTCTGTATAATTAGGGGTAATGATTGGTGCGGTAATTAACTCAATTGGTGGAGTAAGTATCTTCATCAAATAATTTATCTTTTCTATCGTTGGATTAATGACATTGAAAGATAGGGTGTCTGACATATACGGTGTAAAGCTATTGCTGAGATCTTGTAGCATATCACTATCTAAAATGCCTGTTTTTTGGATGTTTTGAATAATAAGATCTAGTGCGTAGGTATAGGTAAGAGCCTGTGCTTCTGCATGGGTGAATCGGCGCTGATTGCAGGCGGTGACAACTTTCTTTTCTATTTCTTGTGCGATGTTTTCTGGTTTAATATCATGATTTTTAAATCTATTTAATCCAATCATATACTTGGCAATCTGATAAGACATGACGGAGTTATCACCGGCAAAGGTAATATTAGCCTCATAGTCAATCTGCATGGACATAATTTGGTTGTAGTGATGTAGACCCTGAGCCCCGCACATCGCCCGGCATTTGCGTAGGATTTCCAACCCGAGTGATGACCCTAAATATTTTCCGACTGCGACTAAAATCTGCAATTGTTTATGCGTGCTTTTATCTTCCCAATTTATTTTGAATTGCTCAATGATAACATTATTCAAAATGTGCAGAGAGAATGCCTTGAGTAACTCGGGGTATAATCGTTGACAAAATAATGGTTCCATAATTAAGGTTTGATATGTTGGCTTTAATGATGTGACTCGGTGTTCAGAAAATTTATAGGTAATATAAAGTGCGGCTGCTGCAGACAGGCTACCGCTGCTCAATGGAAAAATGCGTTCCTGCAAAAAGGTTTCAAACAGCGATGCGAAACGTTGGGATTTGGACGTCTGACTATAAAACACGCCATCGGAAGTAATTTCAGAATGACGCTGCATCATCGCCTCAAGGGGCAAACTGACCTGATTAAAGCGAAGGCCGGAGATTTGATATCCTTCCACACCGCCTTTGGGGTCGCAAGAAATAGCACTGATACCGGTAAGTAAACTCTCACCTTCTTTATCTCTCAGTGGTACTCGAAACCAATGAATGCCTTCATCACGATCGTTAACGATCAGTCTCGCCAATACCATGCCGACGGTAGCGGAATAAAGTGCATTTCCTATCCAGAATTTCGCAGAATCAGGGGTTGGGGAATCGAGTATCAGTCTGTGCTGTAGATGATCGTAAGTGACGGTCGTTTTTATATTGCGTAAATTAGTACCACAGGCTATTTCTGTGCAGCAAAAAGAATAGATACGATCTAAGTTAATTACTTCATCTCGATACTGTCTTATCTGACTGGGGCTGGATTGCGTAAATATTACATTTCCTGCAATGAGGTGTGCTGCAAGGGATATGCCTAATGATAAATCTAACGTGCCGAATAAAGCGACATTTTTACAGAGATCATCAAACTGCGCTTGGTTTTCTTGCCCCAACCACATTTCGTTATTAATCAGTCCTTCTTGAAAAATAACCCGCATTCTTTTTACCGTTAACTCCATATAATCACGTGATGAAATATGATGCCTTACTCTTGGATCAAATAATTTCATTTCTATGATTTTATTAAATTTATCATTACAAGACATGCTCACCATCCGATAGAGTATTGGATATAGTATTAAATAAATATATGGGGTTTCTCAATTACAAGAGTTTTTCAGTATAGTTGTGACTTTGTTTTGTTCAAGGGGGAAATAATCATTCGTCGCTATTAAGTAGGGTGCATATTATTAATTTAATTGGGTTTGGTTTTTATTAATGAATGATTTCATAAGGATGGAGTGTTTTGTTTTTTATTTTTTTAATTTTTATTTTCATATTTTTATTAAATATTATGCTACCTGCCGATAACGGTAAACGAGTGTAGTGGGGCCTGAATGGCCCCGTGATGTAGATACCATAGTGCTGGGTGGGACGATAAGTGCTCATGATAGAACGTAATGAAATCAATACCTTTTACATACTCGAATACATATTCATGATAATTCCCCCGCTGATAATTAATGCCATAGAGAATAGGGCCGGGAGATCGGGTTTTTGTTTATAAAGCAGCATTGAAATAAACGTCACGCCGACGATGCCAAAACCGCACCATAGGGAATAGGCAACCCCTACGGGTAAATAGCCCATTGCACGCGTTAACGAGAAGTAACAAAGGCAGTAAGCCAGAATCACGACAATGGAGGGGGCGCGTTTTTTGAATCCATCGGTTTTCTTTATCATCGATGTGCCGGTAATTTCTGAACCAATGGAAAGCGCCAGCCAGAGAAATCCGTTTAACATGATGGGCATCCTTATTTTTAATGAATGATTTTTGTGTTCAATGGCGGGTTTTTATCGCTGTCCGTTAGTATTTCGGGCTGTTCATCAGTGCCCATTTTAGAGAAAAGATTCATGATTACTATGCCAGTGGCAATCACGCTCATACCAATGATGGCAGGAATATCAGGACGTTGGTCGTAAAAAATAATACTGAGCGTCGAAACTAATAAAATACCTGTGCCGGACCAGGTTGCATAGGCTAACCCCACCGGAAGATGTTTTACGGCTTTTGACAGCGAATAATAGCAGACGCAGTACAGCAGAATAATAACCCCCAATAACGCTATTTTTGTTATCTCCTGACTATCATCAAACATTTTTAGCGTGGATGTGGCTGACGTTTCTGACAGGATAACTAATAACATCCAAAGCCATGATTGCTTTCTAATTGACATATATTGCTCCTGACTTATGTTAAGAATACGCGATCCGGTTTTCTCTTTAATGACGAACCAGACGAATATCGAAATCAAATTCGTTAAAGAAAATCTCCAAACGATTTAACTCTTCTTCGTTGTAACTGGGATCCTCTTTTATTGGGTAAATCATGCCCAACCTTTCGTACTTTTTACGGCCTAACTGGTGGTAGGGCAGCACGTCGATGCGCCGTATACTGCCGCGCTGTGCCAGCGTCTGAACATAGTGAATGGCGTTGGTCACCGCATCGTACGAATCGTTATAGCCGCGCACGAGTGGCATACGAATGACGATATCGGCTCCCAGCCCGACCAGATGTTCCAGATTACGCCGTATGTTTTCATTCCCGATGCCAAACAGCGTCTTGTGCTGCTGGGTATCAATGTGCTTGATGTCAAAAAGGAATAAATCCGTTACGGCGGCTAATCTGCTGTAGTGGGATTTTAGGGTCGTGCCCTGTGTTTCTACTGCGGTGTGAATCATCATGCGCTTGCAGGCGGTGAGCACTTCGACAGCGAAACTCGTTTGTAGGCTCATTTCCCCGCCGCTAAGCGTGACGCCACCGCCAGAGGACATATAAAAATGATGATCCTGCATGATGATTTCCATCAGCTCCGCAACCGTCATCTCTTTTCCCATGACGTCCAGCGCACCTGACGGGCATGCTGTTTCACACTTCCGGCAGCCCATGCAGTCCGCTGTGCGATCGAGATGATGGTGCCATTGACCCTTGCTGTCTGCCCGCATGCTGTGAATGCCTGTCGGGCAAACGTCCGCACATTTGCCGCAGTCTACGCATTTATCCTGAGAAATCATGATTTGATAGGCGCTGCTGATCCCTTCCGGATTCGCGCACCAGGGACAACGGATATTGCAGCCTTTCATAAAGATCAGCGTGCGGACGCCGTCTCCGTCATAGATCGAATATTTCTGAATATTGAATATTCGCCCTGTGGTTTTCTGCGCAGGTTTCATTGTTATGCCTCCTTCTGTCACCGTAAGCTTCCTTGCTCGACAATATTCTGTGGATGTCTTTAGGCCCTGTGGCGATCAGAGCTTGTCGAACGATCAGAACTTATCGATCATGGTGCGACTGATGATCTCATTCTGGACTTCCTTGCATAATTCAACGAAATAGGCGCTATAACCTGCGACGCGCACGATCAAATCACGGTATTGCTCCGGTGTTTGTTGGGCTTTTCTCAATATTTCATCGTCAACGTAGCTGAACTGCATTTGCCCATTACCCAGAATGGACGACGTTCTCAGCAGAGCGATCAATCCATTACGGCCTTCTGGGGTATCCAGCATGCCTTTAAGGAATTTGAAGTTATGCACCATGCCGATATTCATGCTTTCGACGTTCAACTTGCTGACGGATTTGATAGCGGCAGTTGGGCCTTGGGTATCCGCCCCTTGTGTCGGGCTGATACCATCGGAAAGCGGCATCCACGCCAGTCGGCCGTTAGCGCTGGCTGCCGTCAGTTCACCAATTGGCGTGTTGTTTGAGATCGACAATGTGCCGTGGCTAAACGTGGAGTAGAGCATCTTGTACTGACGGCACGCTTTTTCCGTCCATTCCGTGAGATCCCGCGCGAGCTGATCGACTGCGTTATCATCATTGCCATATTTCGGGGCATTCAGGCAGTCTCTTCTGAGTTCGTCATAGCCTGAAAAATTCGCCAACAGGCCATCACGTAGCTGTTCCAAGCTGTATTGACGGTCTTCATAAACGAGCTTGCGAATGGCTGCCATAGAATCAACGTAAGTCGCCAGTCCTGAGAAAATGAGCCCCGGCCCGTGATTGACGAGGGCGCCACCGGCAGCGACATCCCGCCCTTTTTCCATACAGCCTTCGACCAGCAGGGACATCAGCGGTTTAGGCGCCACATCACGATGCACGCGCTGGCTGATCACCGTGCCAATCGCGGACAGGCGGATAATGTGCGCAATCTGCGTTTTCACTGCGCGATCAAAAGCCTCGAAGGTATCCAGCGTACTCAATTCGCCAGTGTCCAGTCCCTGAACGCGATCGAACAGGATCATACGGCCGCGGTTTAAGACAAACTCAATAGCGATGGGCCACTGGGTGTAGCCCGTGGAGGTCCACTGATAAATGCGGCCTGATTTTTGCGGTTCAACGCAGCCCATCAGGCAGTAGTCGCGCGCATCTTCAAAATCGAAGCCTTTGCGCAGCATCATCTTGATATGGGAATCATCGAAGTGGCAGGCTGGAAAGCCCATCCCTGATTTAACGACGTCGACAATTTTTTCCAGATACGCCTGAGGAGATTGGTTATGAATACGGCAGGCCAGTGACGGTTGATACACCTTCACGAAGCGCACTGCATCCATGATCAGGTAAGTCAGGTCGTTACAGGCATCGCCTCCGCTACGCTTCTGCCCGCCGACCGTCAGGTTGATGAACGGTTGATAGCCTGCGAAATATTTCGCACCGCTTTCGCTGGACATCCACATCAGCTCCGCACATTTCAGAATGAACATCTGCATCATTTCCAGTGCCTGTTCGCGCGTCAGGCGACCGGATTGAATGTCGGCTTCATACATCGGGTAGCAGTATTGATCGACACGCCCCAGTGAAATCCCTGTCTGGTTCTCTTCCACTTCAAACAGCGACTCCAGCGTCCAGATGCTTTGCAGCGCTTCCTGCAACGTTTTGGGGGGATGAGCTGGCACGTTCTCGTTGATTTCTGCAACGGCCAGAAGTTCAGCTCGCCGTGAAGCGTCACCTTCCTGTGCCGCCAGTTCGCGTGCGTGTGCTGCGATGCGGCGCGCATAGGCCATGACGCCGTCGCAGGTTTCAATTGCGGCCTTATAAAAATAGATACGATCGATATCCTCCGGTTCTCCCCTATCAAGCTGAGCCAGATTTGCCTGTGCGTCGGCTTTGATGCCTTCCATACCTTTGGTAAACAGCAGCACATCGTAGCCGGGGCAAGTGTCGCCGCCGCCGTTGATCTGATGGTAAGAAAGATCGCTGACGAAGGTTTCTCCACTGAATGCCCAGATGCCCGCTTCACGGTATTGCGTCTCGCAAATTTCATCCAACGAGCGACCTTGCCAAAACGGGACTATCTCGTCACGGATGGTTTTTTTGTCTTCTTCTGAAATTTGAAAAGGATCCTGAGGGCGGGTGCTCATGGTGTCCAGTTCGTCACGTACCCAGCGCCAGGCAATATCGGGAGAGAACGCCCCCGCTCGCGGTTTACCGCAGGGATGGCCTACGATCAGTTCTTCATCCTGAATCAGTATCGGTGCCGTTTCGCAGGCTTTACGAAAGGATTTGGCCCGTAACAGAATAGGCGGCAGGCCAGGATTGTGCTTTGCCACTTCGGTGAAGGCCAGTGCGCGATAAATAGAAATACTGGGACGTGCCTCTAAATAGCGGGCGCGAAGACGCTGCATGCGTGGCGTAAGGGTTTCTTGCTCTGCTATGCCAGATGATTTTTTTATGCCACTCGGCATAATCATTTTTTCATTATTCAATAGGCTGTTATTAAACGGGAAATGATTTTTTTCTGGTGCTAACATGTCATTATCCATACGAAAATATCCTGTTGTTATTTGTCCGATTAAATCAAAAGCGGTAGGGTGAGTTAAATATTTCATGTCTGAATGGTGTAATAGGCAGAAAATAGCGCCCTGAATGTCTTCATAACTATTCATGGTGGTTCTGTTTTTTTTTGTTATTTTATTTTTTATGTATTTGTTTTATTAATTAATTTTTTGATCTTATTGTTTTGTCTCACCAGTCAAGGGTGGTAAGTTATTAGTAGTTGGCGAATCTTTTACATTTTATTTTTTATACGTTAAAGATAGTGTAGATACTATTTATATAATGGTGGTTAATAATGGCGTTAATAAGTTGATTGAGATCAACTCATTCTATTTTATTGGAAGGTGTGTTTTTATTATTCTTTTGTTAATTATTTCGAATGGATGTATTCATAGTAATGAAAGGGAATAATATCTCTCTACAATAGGCGAGTGACATGGGGACAAGAAGCGGAGAAATAATTCAGGCCAATCTCCGTTTAAGAATATTGGCCTGTAGTTATGTCGTTATGTAGTTATGGAAATCGTGATGGCTTACAGCGATGCACCGCCGCACATCACCAACTGCTGGCCGGTAATGGCTGCGGCAGACGGGGAGAGCAGATAGCCCACCAGATCGGCCACTTCCTGTGGCTGGATGAAGCGTCCAATCGGCGGCAGCTTCGGCGGAGAACTCTGGCGACCCGGCATCGTCAGCATCGGCGTTTCTGTTGCGCCTGGCGCGACGATGTTTACCGTAATGCCGCGCGGAGCCAGTTCCGCCGCCCAGCTTCTTGCCATGCCGATCATCGCGGATTTGGTGGTGACGTACTGGCTGCGTCCCGCGGAACCGCTTGATGTACGGCTGCCCAGCAGCACGATTCTTCCACCTTGCGGCAGCTTATCGACCAGACGATCGGCGAGTACCTGCGCCGCATTGATATGCAATCGCCATAGCATTTCACCGTCTTCCAGCGAAAGCTGACCGAGCGGGGCTGCTTTCATGATGCCAGCGGCATGGATGACGGCATCAACCTGCGTAATCTCGTCCAGAATGGCCGTCAGCGCGGGCGTATCCATGATATCCACCGCGCGGTGGGTAAAGTGTGGATGTGAATAGTCACCCGGCTTGCGTGACAGGCCAGTTACCCGCCAGCCTTCCGCCAGTAATTTTTGAGTGATGGCGGCACCGATCCCTGAGCTGCTACCGGTAATCAGGGCGTGTTTAGGGGCTGTCGCTGACATGAGATGTGTCTCCTTAATGCGGACTTAACGGCTTTGATGCAACCGTTCTGATGCAACCATTTTAATTACAACAACGTAACGGGGATTTTAAACACGGCTTTTTTGACCGGGGCAGGGCTGTCATTAATCGCACACAGCGCCTGATGAGCTTCGCCCGGATAGAAGGTGACGAAGTCGCCTGCCCGCAGGTGGATCTGATGCGGCACCTGTGGGTTCTCCAGAATATAGAGATCCGGCTTACGTTCAGTCGCGGGCTGGCCATGCACATCATTCAGACCGTAACCGATAATCTCCTCGCCTTCCAGAATCAGTTGAATATCGAGGTAGTTGCTGTGAAATTCGGTATGTCGTGTGGCGCGCGGCGCGGTGTTCACGGTGCCGATATTGTAGAACCAGTCGGCTCCTTCCGGCTGATAACGGCCTTCGGGCAGCGCGTTCAGTTCAGCTAACGACATGCCCGGTGCGGACAGAATGGCCCACAGCGCGTCGGGCAGCGTGGCGAGTTTGAGGGCGTTTAGGTTTCCTGCAATCATAATAGTGTCCTGAAGATATACCCGTCATACTTCAAGTTGCATGTGCGTTGGCTTCATTCAGTCACCCGAATCACTTACTTGAGTAAGCTCATCGGGATTCCCTCACTTGCCGCCTTCCTGAAACTCGAATTATTTAGGGTATTGCGGGGGAGCGCCCCCCGCTGACAAAGAGAAAAAGCTGCGTGGTTTAGTTCGCTTTGACCCACTCCTCACTCACCACGACGTGCTTGATCGCCTGACGGAAGTAGGTGAACGCTACGTGGAGCTTACCGTCCTGCGCCTGCTTGACGCTGGGGTAAGAGAACTCGCGGTTCAGTTTTTCCGTGGAGTTATTGGTCATGCAGTAACCGTCGCCCACTTCGATATTGCGCTGCCACGGCCAGCTCTTGCCGCCGTCTTCCGAAATGGCGAGCGTCATCGGCGCGCGTGGAGCACCCCAGAAGGCGCTACGACCACCGGCTTGCACTTCCGGCATTTTGGCATTGCTGGCTTTGTCTTCTTCATCCTCGATTTCATCGTACAGCGACAGACGGCGTTCGGTGGCATCGGCAGCGCTCATGTGGTTGAACACCAGTGCCAGATGGCCATTCTCCAGCGTCGTCACCTGAATGGACGAGTTGTTGTTCGGCAAATCGGTCGGTACGGGATCTGACCAGGTTTTACCGCCATCTGTTGAACGGCTTTGGTAGATGAAATCCGCCCAGCGGCTGCGGTACAGCGCCAGCAGCGTGCCGTCGTGCAACGGGGTGATGTTCATATGCACGCAGCCCGTACTGTTTGGCACTGGGTATTCCTGCCAGGTTTTCCCCTGATCGCTGGAAATTTTTACGGCGCTGTCATCATCGTTGCCGACCCATTTCTCACCCGGCTGAACGCGGCAGTAGAACACCGGCAGAAGCCAGTCGCCGTTTTTCAGTACGGTGATAGGCTGGCGGATGAAAGTGCCCGGCTGATCGAGCAGCGTGCCGATCTCGCCCCAGGTGGCACCAAAATCCGTAGACTGACGGTAGCGCACAATCGCGGTGTCCTGATTACCGGACTTCTGCGCGGTGTACAGCAGCCACAGCACGTTGTCCGGTGCGAGGAACAGAACCGGGTTCTGTTCGGAACGCGTGGAATCCTCAGACAGTTTAACGGCTTGACTCCAGCTATCGCTGCCTTTCACCAGACGGGACATGTAGATAGAGATATCCGCAATCCCTTCTTGCGTACCACCAAACCAGACGCACAGTACATCGCCGTTCGGCAGATGGAGCAGGTTGGCCGCATGATTCTGCGGGCATTCCGATGGAATGTAGGCATCCAGACGCGCGGCATCGCCTTCTGCGTGATGAACTTTTCCGCTACGTTCCACGGTAATGGTTTCGCTACTCATGACTCAGGCTCCCGATTTATTTTCAGTTTGAGAAATTTTGATTTTGGCCGCTTTGTTCGGAATCATGCGGTCGATCAGCATGACGATAGCAGGGGTAACCAACGCGACGTACATGTTATCGATGCCGTACGGGTTGCCGAGAATATACCAAACAGAGGTGACGACGCAGGCTGATATCAGGCTGGCGTTTGCACCGCGTGCGCTGTTGAAAAACGGCAGGTAGAACGCAATTACCGCAACCACGGAAATCGACAGACGAATGGCACGGGTAAAGAACGACAGCTTCAGGATCTCAGGGACGAACAGAACGAAGAGGAGCGGCGCGAAACCGACGACAAGCGACAGGATTCGGGTCATTTTCATCTCTTTTTCTGGCGTCGGTTTCCAGTAAGGAACGTAGAAGTCCTTAATCAACAGGGAAACGATAGCCAGTGCCACCATACTCACGCTAATGAAGATAGAGGCGACCAGTGACGTGGTGACCAGACCGGCGAGCCACGGGTTCATGTCTTGCAGGAAGACTGGCATCGCGTACAGGCTGTTGATTTCAGGGTGGGCAAACTTCGCCGCAACACCGATGACCGCGATAGCCAGCGCAATCGGCATACAGAAGAAGAAGGCAACCCAGGTCGCACGTTTAGCGCTGGTGGCATCTTTCGTTGACGAAATGGCCTGAATCACGAACTGCGTACAGAAGATAGAACCGATAGTCCCGATCAGCCAGGCGAAGATGGTGCCAGCACCGAGTTTACCGTCCCACGTCCAGTAGTAATCCGGCATTTGTTCGATCATTGGCTTGAAGCCGCCGGTCATTTTCAATGCCACGAACAGAATGATCATGACGCCAGCGTACTTCACGGCGCTGTGGATCAGCGTGATGTAGGCTGTTCCTTTCAAGCCGCCGAAATAGTAGTAGAAAGTACTGACGACAGCAGTGATCAGCGCGGCGACAGGCAGGGAGACTTTCAACACCGTGGCGATGGCTGCCGCGCCGCTGACGTAGTTGCCTACGTTAACCAGCAACAGCGCATAGATCATGATGATCGAAATGATGTTCTTGGTGCTGGTACCATATTTCTCGGCAATCGCGCCGGAGATGGTGATTTTCCCGGTGTTATAAATCTTCTTCACCAGAATCATACCAAACAGCGGGAAGCCGATGGCGGCGCCAATCACCGACCATGATGCGGCAAAGCCGTTCTCAAAGGCAGATTGTGCCGTACCGATGGTGGATTTGGCACCGATGAACTCGGTCATCAGCAGGATACCGACGATAAACGCCGGTAGCGCGCGTGAACCTTCCATGAACTCGGTGTTCGATTTACTGCGGAGCTTGTAGGTTAACCATGAGGTGAATGCGATATAAAACACAATCATCCCAACGATTATGAGGGTGTCAGTTAAGTTAAAATGGTTCATATCTTCTCGGCCTATAAGTGGAAATTGAAATTTCTCTGTTACTGCGAGAATTGACTAAGTATGTTGCGGATGTTGTCTTCATCCTGTGCGGAAAACTGGATCGGATAGCGGCTGACGCCGACATCTTCGCCCATGATCGCCAGCGCTTTTTTCACCACAGCTGGTGAGAATGCGATGGCGTACAGTGTCTTACGCAACTCGGCAACCTGTTCTTGTGCCTGACGGGAGCCTTCGATGTCACCCGCGTTGAAGCGGTGCCAAATCTGGCTGATCGGTTCCGGTGCCACGTTAGCCAGCCCGGAAATACAGGCGGAGCAGCCGTCAACAAAGCCCTGGTGAATGAGCGAGTCTGGGCCATTCAATACGTTAAAGCCCTGTACACCTTTCACCGCTTGCACATAACCGCTCAGGCTTTCATAGCTGCCTGCGCTGTCTTTAATGCCGATGATGTTCGGGTGATCCGCCAGCGTGCGGACGGTTTCCGGTGCCAGCGTATTCCCCGTGCGTGCAGGAATGTTGTAGAGAAACACCGGCACTGTCAGCGCATCGGCGACGGCGGTGTAGTGGGCGATCAGTTCTTCCTGTTTGAGTGGGATGAAATACGGGGTGATGACCGAAACGGCATCAACACCCAGCGCGGCGATGCGCTTGCCGAGCTTGATGGTTTCCCGCGTGGAGATTTCACCGATGTGGCCGACAACCGGCACTTTTCCGGCAACTTCATCAACGCAGGTTTCAGTGACGGCGACTTTCTCATCGGTGTGCAGCACGAAAAACTCACCGTTGGTGCCGTTACAAAAAATACCGTTGCCGTAGCGCATCTGGCGCTGAACCTGAAGACGCATAGCAGCGGGGTTAAATTCGCCCTGGTTATCAAACGGCGTGACGATGGCAGTTAGTACGCCGGTAATATTTTTACTCATTGTTCTTCCTCGTGACACGTAATCAAAAAGATGAAAAGTTAAAACCGTTCTACCTAAACCCGCGCGCTTTAAAACAGAGTCAGATAAACCTCACGGACGTCGTCGGCACTGACCTGTGTTGGCACGTTTTTCATCAGGCGCTGAACCTGTAACGCGGCATCAACCAGGTACGGCAGGTGGTCTTTTTCCACGCCGAGCTGCTGTAAGGTGTTAGGCAGGTTGAGGCGTTTAACCAATTCGCTGAAGTAGGTCACCAGCGCCTGTGCTTTTTCCGCTGTACTGAGCGTCAGATCGGCATCCGGCAGCAGGTCATACGCCTGGGCGAATTTCTCCTGTGCGGCGTCCTGCACGAAACGCATGCAAGGGGCGAGCAGGATGGCGTTCGCTACGCCGTGCGGGATGTGGTACTTGCCGCCCAGCGGGTAAGACATGGCGTGAACCAGATGCGTACCGGAGTGGGCAATGGCGGCACCGCCGTAATAGGACGCCCACAGCATGTTCAGCTTGGCTTCCATGTTGTTCGGCTCGCGCACGGAGGTTTCGAGGTTGGCAAACAGCTTTTTCAGGCCAATCAGCGCGTAGTTGTCGCTGACCGGGTTGGCAATCGTCGAGGTGAAGCACTCAATCAGGTGGCAGAGCGCATCAATACCGGTTGAGGCGGCGATATGTGACGGCATGCTGATGGTCAGCTCCGGCACCAGCGCAACATAGTCCGGCAGCATCACCGGCGTAATAATGCCGACTTTGGTCTCTTTTTCCGGGATCGCCAGAATGGCATTCGGCGTGGCTTCTGAGCCGGTTCCTGCGGTGGTCGGGATAAGCAGGGATGTCGTGCGGCGCGTCGGTTTCTCTCCTGCCAGCAGGCTATCCAGCGTGACGGTTTCATCGCCCGCGCACAGTACGGAAAGCAGTTTGGCGACGTCCAGAACGCTGCCGCCGCCCACGCCGATGACCAGATCGGTCTGGATTTGATTAAGTTGGCTCAGTATCTGCGCAACATCGTGCTGGCTTGGTTCGGCAGGCACATGATCAACCAACAGAACCTGCGGAACGGCTTGCTTAACTTGTGCGATCAGCGCCTGAACGTCAGGCAGCCCGACGATGTTTTTGTCGGTGACAAATAAAACGTGCTGTTTCCCTGCCAACAGGTGACTAATGTCCTGAAGTACCCGGTAACCGCTGAGGATAGTGCTATTGATGTTCATGCTTATTACCTTGCCTTTTCTCTTTCGCCAGAGCGTTATCGCTATGATGATAATGGTTGCGATGGTGATTACTTTCAGTCAAATGACGTGGTTCTCATCACGCCGAAACGCCATTTGCCACATCGTGGTGATAATTTATAGGTGAAATTCCTTTTAAATAATTTGATATTGCTCACATATAATCAAATGTGATTCAATATAATCATTATCAGGTAATCATGAACCGGGGATGAAGTATGTCAAACGTGCAGCAATCAGCAGAACAGGTATTAGTAGTCGCTGATGACTTTACGGGTGCCAATGATGCGGGCGTCGGTCTGGCGCAGCATGGTGCGCGGGTTAGCGTCGTATTTGACGTTAATAAACTGCATGCGGATTTACTGGGTGATGCGGTGGTGATCAACACCGATAGCCGTGCGGCGCGTGACGACGTGGCGTCTCAACGCACCGCTGAAGCGGTTGCAGCCTGGCAGGCAGCCGGTGGACAAGGTTGGATTATCAAGAAAATTGACTCGACGCTGCGCGGGAATGTGGGGGCGGAAATCGCCGCCGCGCTGTCTGCGGCAGACGTGCCCGTTGCGCTGATTGCTGCGGCGTCGCCGACGCTGGGACGTGTGACCCATAAAGGTGAAGTCTGGGTGAATGGTCGCCTGCTTACCGACACGGAATTTGCCAGCGATCCCAAAACGCCAGTCACCTCCGCTTCTATCGCTGCCCGTCTGGCAGAACAAACCGCTTTACCGGTGGCGGAAATACACCTTGATGACGTCCGTCAGGCCCATTTAGCCCAGCGTTTGCAGCAGTTGGCGGACGAAGGCGTGCGTCTGATTATTCTTGATACGGACGTGCAGGACGATCTGACACATATCGTTGATGCCGCCAGAACGTTGCCGTTTCGCCCCTTGCTGGTCGGTTCGGCGGGCCTGAGCGAAGCGCTGGCCAATACGCAGAATTTTACGCGTAAAACCGCAAAGCCGCTGCTGGCTGTCGTCGGCTCGATGAGCGATATCGCTCAAAAACAGATTGCGGCCGTCAGGCTGCGCAGCGATGTCACGCTGGTTGAGATCGATATCAACGCACTCTTTTCAGCCGAGTCATCCACCGTCATGGCATCCCAGTGTGAGGATGCGGTGAAGGCGCTGATGAACGGCAATCACTGCATTATTCGTACCTGTCATAACGAAAATCAGCGCTTCGAGATCGACGCGCGGTGCCAGCAGCTTGGGCTTAGCCGACAGCAGCTTGGCGAAACGATCAGCCACTATCTGGGGGAACTTACGCGCAATATTGTTCAGGCGCTAGACAGCCTGACTGCGGACAGCGCTAACCGGCGTCTGCCGGGCGGACTGTATTTATCCGGTGGTGACATTGCGATTGCTGTGGCAACCGCACTGGGCGCGACCGGCTTTCAGATTAAGGGGCAAATCGCATCCTGTGTGCCCTGGGGATACCTGCTGAACAGCGTTGTCGGCACGACCCCTGTGATGACTAAAGCGGGGGGTTTTGGCAACGAAACTACTTTGCTCGACGTTTTACGTTTTATTGAGGAGAAGGTCAGTGAGTAAAATTATTGCGGTAACGATGGGTGATCCGGCAGGGATTGGACCGGAAATTATTATCAAGTCTCTGGCCGAAGGTGAGCTTTCCGGCGCATCCGCTGTGGTGGTGGGCTGTGTACAGACGATGCGACGTATTCTGGCGCTGAATATCGTGCCAGCCGTAGAGCTGAAAATCATTGATAAGCCGGCTGACGCGGTCTTCGCACCGGGCGTCATCAACATGATTGATGAGCCGCTGGAAGACCCTCAGGCGCTGAAGCCTGGCGTTGTTCAGTCGCAGGCGGGCGATTTGGCTTACCGCTGCATCAAGAAAGCAACCGAGCTGGCGATGGCCGGTGAAGTCCATGCGATTGCCACCGCGCCGCTGAATAAAGAAGCGCTGCACTCGGCGGGCCACCTCTATCCGGGCCACACCGAACTGCTGGCGAAGCTGACCAACAGCCGCGACTATGCGATGGTGCTGTATACCGATAAGTTGAAGGTGATCCATGTTTCAACGCACATCGCGCTGCGTAAATTCCTGGATACGCTGAACCGCGATCGCGTGGAAACGGTGATCGACATGGCAGATGTCTTCCTCAAGCGCGTCGGTTTTACTCATCCGCGTATCGCCGTTGCTGGGGTTAACCCGCATGCGGGCGAGAATGGTCTGTTTGGTGACGAAGAGATCACCATCGTGTCGCCATCGGTTGAAGCGATGAAGGCAAAAGGCATTGATGTTTATGGCCCATGCCCGCCGGATACCGTCTATCTACAGGCGTATGAAGGCCAGTACGACATGGTAGTGGCGATGTATCACGATCAGGGACACATTCCGCTTAAGCTGCTGGGCTTCTATGATGGGGTGAATATCACCGCCGGATTGCCGTTTATCCGCACCTCTGCTGACCACGGCACGGCGTTTGATATTGCCTGGACGGGTAAAGCGAAGTCAGAAAGTATGGCGATCTCTATCCAGCTCGCCATGCAACTGGCCTGATTTTCGGTAACCCATCACGGTTGATAGCACGGTTTTTTAAGCTACAGTGCACATTGCAGGATATCTTCCTTCCCGCGTTCGAGAAGGTTTCTGGTATCCTGCAATCAAGAACCAACAACATAAAATAACTTTATACCCCCAATAATTCGAGTTGCAGGAAGGCGGCAAGCGAAGGAATCCCGATGAGCTTACTCAGGTAAGTGATTCGGGTGAGTGAGCGCAGCCAACGCACAAGCAGCTTGAAGTATTACGGGTATATGACAGCAAGATGGATATCGCCGTGGATCCTACATTAACTGATGCTTTCCGCATGAGCGGGGATAAAGTAAAAGGGCAGAGCCGTCTTGATCAGATTATGGATTACCTGAAAAGCCATAATCTGGTGACGGTAGATGAACTGGTGTCCGTGATCGACGCTTCCCCAGCGACGATCCGTCGTGATTTGATCAAACTGGATGAGCAGGGCGTGATTAGCCGCAGTCATGGCGGCGTGACGCTCAATCGTTTTATTCCTTCCCAGCCGACCACGAATGAGAAGCTACATCGTAGCCTTCAAGAGAAGCAGGCGATAGCCCGCTATGCCGCGACGCTGGTAAAACCGGGCAGCGCGGTGGTGCTGGATGCGGGAACGACCATGCTGGAGCTGGCGCGTCACCTGACGCATCTGCCGCTGCGCGTGATTACCGCCGATTTGCAAATTGCGCTGTTCCTGTCTGAGTTCAAGCAGATCGAAGTGACGATTATCGGTGGGCGTATTGATGACAGCAGCCAGTCCTGCATTGGCGAACACGGTCGTCGTCTGTTACGCAGCATTTACCCCGATATCGCGTTTATCAGCTGCAACTCGTGGAGTCTGGATAAAGGCGTCACCACGCCGACGGAAGAGAAAGCGGGCGTAAAACAAGATCTCGGCGCGAATGCCAGCCGCCGGATACTGCTGGCCGATAGCAGTAAATACGGCGCGTACTCACTGTTCTGCGTCACGCCGCTGTCGGAACTGACCGATATCATCACCGACAGCGCGCTAGCACCCGAGGCGCAAACGGAACTGAAAGGTAAAACGTTCAATCTGACGCTGGTGTAAACCGGGTTTGTGCCTGACGCCTTGTGCATGACGCGTTGTGTCAGGCCGACTGCCGCCGCCAGTTGAGTTCGGGTTTATGCACCACGCCGTTGAACGTCATCGGGTCCGTTGTTAAACAGAGACGGGTGTCGTTTTCACTGAGCTGCGCGTAGCGCAGCTGGCTGGAACCAATCCAGTTCGGAATGAGGCAATAATCCAGATAGTGCGTGACGGTCTGCGCTTCGTCATCGGTTTCATAACGGCCTGCGTAGGCGAAGTAGGTGGCGGCGGCCTGTATCAGCTGCTGCTCTGAGCCACCTGTCATGGTGCCCGTATCGTAGGGACGTCTATTGCTGCCCATGATTTGCACCGTCATCCAGTTATCGTCGGTATACTGGATATAGCCGGTCGCCCCTTTCCCCATCATGTCAACCACGCTGCCGTCACCCAGTACATCAATGAAGGATTCCAGAAACCATAGCCCGCGAAGTCTCTGACGTAACCCGATGCTGTTGAAAGATTGCGATGTCATAGGAACTCCTTGCAAAGATCGTCTCTGCTAAGTGTAGTGAATCTTTCCCAGAGGGCGGGCAGAGAGAGAGGGCTCCTGCCAGCGATGTCACACTGGCAGGAATGAGGCTTACTTCATGCTGGCGGCGAGGGTATCGACGTTGTGTTTAAACGCGGCCGTGTAGGTTGCTGCGGGGCCGGAGGCGTCAGTCAAAGCTTCCGGGTACAGTTCACCGCCGGGCTGCGCGCCGCTGGCATCGGCGATTTGCTTCACCAGACGTCCATCGGTCTGGTTTTCAATGAAGTAGCTTTTCACCTTCTCTTGCTTGATTTGCTTAATCAGCGAGGCCACTTTTTTGCTGCTGGCTTCCGATTCGGTAGAGTAGCCCACCGGCGACAGGAACTTCACGCCGTAGGCCTGGCCGAAATAGCCGAACGCGTCATGGCTGGTCAGCACTTTACGTTTTTCTGGCGGAATGGTGGCGAACGTTTGCTTCGCGTAGCTATCCAGCCCCTGTAACTGTTTGATGTAGGCTTCACCCTGCTGGCGATAGTAATCGGCATTCGTTGGATCGGTTTTCACCAGCGCGTTGACGATGTTGTGCGCGTAGACCACGCCGTTGCTCATGCTGTTCCAGGCATGCGGATCGGTTTCCGTTTTGCCGTCTTCCACCATGGTGCGGGTTTCAATCCCGTTTGAGGCCGTAATGACGTCGCCACGGTAGCCGGAGGCGGTGACCAGCCGATCGATCCACCCTTCCAGCCCCAGCCCGTTAACGAAAACCAGATCGGCTTTAGCCAGCGTTTTGCTGTCTTTCGGAGAAGGCTCAAACTCATGCGGATCGCCATTGGGCTTCACCAGATCGGTGACGGTAACGCGATCGCCACCGATCTGGCTGACCATATCGCCCAGTACGGAAAAGCTGGCGACAACCTCAAGGTTCTTTGCCATCGCCAGTGGACTAAGCAGCAGGCCGGATAATGCAATAGCTAACAGTGAACGTTTCATTTTTCCCTCACAGACAGTTGCAGATAACAAGATTCATCGGTCACCGGCGCAGGCGTAACAGCCCACCGTTGTGACCAACGCAGACCGAGAAACAGAAAAACAGCGTAATCGTCAGAATGATGGCGGGCCCGGCGGGCAGCTCGGCATAGTAGGACCACAGCAGCCCGATCAGGCTGGCGAGCATCCCTTGCAGCACCGCAATGCCGAGCATCACGGGCAGGCGCTGCGTCCAGAACCGTGCGCTAGCGGCAGGCAGCATCATCATGCCGACCGTCATCAGCGTGCCTAACAGCTGGAATCCCGCGACCAGATTCAGCACCACCAGCGACAGAAACAGCCCGTGGATCAACGCCCGATAGCGTCCTGAGCTGATGCGCAGGAAGGTCACATCAAACGATTCAATCACCAGCGCCCGATAGATCACCGCCAACACCAGCAAAGAGGTCGATCCGATCAGCGCAATGTCGATCAGTGCGGCGCGATCCACCGCGAGGATCGATCCGAACAGCACATGCAGCAGATCGACGCTGGAGCCGCGCAGGGACACCAGCGTGACGCCGAGCGCCAGCGAGCCGAGATAAAAACCGGCAAAACTGGCGTCCTCTTTTAATTCCGTGTGGCGGGTGACGAAGCCGGAGAGCATGGCGACGGCCAGCCCGGCGATAAAGCCGCCGATTCCCATCGCCAGCAGCGACATCCCGGAGATGAGGTAGCCGATGGCGACGCCGGGTAAGACCGCGTGCGACAGCGCATCGCCAATCAGGCTCATGCGCCGTAGCAGCAGGAAACAGCCCAGCGGCGCGGCGCTCAGCGTGATGACCAGACAGCCGACCAGCGCACGGCGCATAAAACCGAATTCGGCAAAAGGAGAAGTGATCAGGTGAAATAACATCATGACGTGACGATCCTGAGCGTTGGCATATCGCTGTCGGCCTTGCGCAGGCTATGTAGTATGGGCTGAGCCTCACCCCAGCGATGGCCGTCCGGGGTGAGATGCAAAATGTTCGGGAAGTGCTGACCGACCAGTTCCAGATCGTGCAAAACGGCCAGAATGGTTCTGCCTTCGGCGTGAAGCTGCTCGATTGTCTGTAAAAGCGCCTGCGTGGTGTGGCTATCGATGCCGGTAAAAGGTTCATCCAGCAGAATGATGGGAGCCTGTGTCAGCAGCAGCCGCGCGAAGAGCACGCGCTGTAATTGTCCACCGGACAGGACGCCAATATGCCGATCGGCGAAATCCGTCATGGAGACGGCGTCGAGCGCGTCGGTCGCTTTGCGATGCCAGTTGGTGTTGATACCCCTAAGCAACCCGCGATGAGGCAGCGATCCCATGAGCACCAGATCGCGCACGCTGATAGGGAACTGTCGATCGAATTCGGAGAGCTGTGGCAAATAGCCGATAGCATTATCTTTGCAGCCGTTACCGAGACTGAACGAACCAGAAAGCTGCGGCAACAGACCTGCCAGCGTTTTCAGCAATGTGGATTTTCCGCAGCCGTTTGCGCCAATAATCGCCGTCAGCGAACCTTGATGAAAGCACCCGCTGAGCGTCGCGAGCGGTGGTTGATTACGATAGCCAAAGGCCAGTTCCTGTAGGGCAATCATGGCAACACCACCGCCCACCCCACCAATAGCCACAACGGTACTAACAGCAGGGAAACCAGTAACACGCGCTTCAGCGCGGAGAGGGAGTAAAAACTTGTCATTATCATCGGTAAAAAGCTAATTTGTTATATTATAACATACCGATTTTTATCGATGACGATAGAGGCAATAGGTAAGAAAGTATGTAAGTCGACATTAGGGGGATTTGGTGTGATTGCTACAGGTGTGCAGTATTTCGTGCGCTTCACTGCTGAAAAAAACCAGCCAACTCATATCGCGATGGCTCTTCTTTTCACGGCGTAAAAAATTATGCTGAGGAGATAGCAGGCTTAGGATGAGCCGCATGGACGCGGCGAAAGCTTGCGCCACGTCGGGAACGTGTCGCAAGCGGTCCTCTAAGCCTGATACCGACGAAGGCACCGCTTTAGCGGCATAATTTCCGCCAAAAGCCGGGGTTCATAGGGGGCTGGCGTAGCCCCCTATGTCGGGCGCGTGCTACGACGTAGCATGAAGAGAACGGTGTTTGAAGCGCACGAAACCGTCTCCGCATGTACATAACCCATGTGACTAAAAGGCAATCACATGAACACATCACGCCGTGACGAAATTTCCCTGCATATCAACCACAAAGCGGGTCGCTGGCTCATCGTTGATGTAACCGGCGAGGATTTTCAGCATCAGGCCGAAGCGGTATTGCAGGCTGTCCGGCGGTAGCGTGGCCGTTGGAGTGTAGGCTGCCAGCAGGGCGCGGTACTGTTTCACCCGCGCTGACGGAATATCCTGCCAGGCGAGATCGCTGCCGTTGCGCAGGCAGTACCAGTCGGTCACCAGCGTGAGCAGTGAAATATCCTGTAACCCATCTGTGCCTGCAACCGCATTCGGTTTACGCTCGGCGGCGTCGGGCAGCGTTTTGGCGCTGATCGGTTCCTTTTGCTGTGCGATCCACAGCAGATCGGCACAGTTCAGCGTATTGATGAGAGACGATAAATCTTCCGGCCAGTCTTTCACCAGAAAACGCTGGCGTACCAGCAGCGCCAGATGATGGTGCAGGAAGTCATAATAATCGCGGCTTTTCAGAATATCGCCCAGCGGTTCCCCTGTGCGATCCAACTCTTTCTGATAGAACGGGAACAGATGGTTGAACTGCGGCACGTTGCGCAGGACCAGCGTATCGATATCGACTCTGTCGCTATGCAGCGTCGCCAGCTTCATGGCGGGCGGGTAAGCGGCCAGCGACGGCACCGCGACATTTACCAGCGTCCCCTGTGAACCGCGATACACGCCGGTGTCGTTAACGTGCAGGTGGCCGCTGAAGTGCAGACGGATTCCAGCCGCCAGAGCTTGTTCGGCAACCTCCGGCCGCGGCGTGCGTTTAATGAAGCTGTTGCTGCCAAATAGCTGCTTTTCGTCTTCTACCGTGCCGTCGAGGAAATCGACCAGCGGATAGTGCGAGAACACCAGCAGCTTCTTATTCTGCGCTTTTGCCCGCTGTACCACCGATTTCACCCACGGCAGCATGAACGGTTTCTCGGTCAGCAGTGCATTCCAGCCGGTATTGCTGCTGGTGGAATAGCCTTCAATCCCTTCACGTTTCTCCGGGCCGTCTTTGACCTGATATACGTTGGCATCGATGGAAAGCAGCCACAGTCCTGCTTCCGGTTCCACCAGATAGGACGCATCCACAATATTCCACTGCTTGCTGCCGTCCGGTGAGCGGGCGAGATACTGACGTTTACTGAGTTCATCACTGTCGCCAAACGGTGTTTCCCAGTGCAGGAAGTCGTCGCGTTTAAAGAAACCAAACGGCTTCATCAGCGGCAGGCCGCGTTCATAGCCGAGCGCTTGCATCTTGGTGGTAACAATCAGCGACTGGGCGTCGCCAAGCTTAACGCCGGGTTTGCTGCTCAGCATGGTGCTGCTGCCGTCGGCGTTGAGCATTCTTTGCCAGGAGTCATCACCCTGTGGACGATTGACATCGTGGTTGCCGGGCGTGGCGAAGAATCGCATACCGTGGCGCTGTTCATACTGCGTCAGGATGGCGGCAATGCCTTCAACGGTAGGCTGCTGGCCGTCATCAGAATAATCGCCAGACAGCACCACGTATTTCACCTGCTGTTTTGCCAGTTCATCCAGCGCGGCCAGCAGCGCAAAGTAGGGCTCATTGAAGATGCGGGTCGAATTCACCGAATCTTTCAGGGTGCGAATGGTCAGCTTTTTTCCGGTCTGCGCATCGGGCAGGCCGTCAAAATCGTAGTTGCCGTAGATATTGTGGACGTGGACATCCGAAATAATGGCGATACGCAGCGGCCCGGCAGGGGCTAATGATTCGCCATTCGCGTGAAAAAAGCCGCCAGCCAGCGTAATGGCGCTGCCTGCGCCGAGCTTGACGAAAGTTCTACGAGTGAGTGATTCCATGACTATCTCCATAGGCGGGGTTGCTGGTCGAACCCAAAGGACTAGCGGTATAACGCATAATCATGACAGGCAATCAATCGTGCGCCGTCGAGCGCATCGCCCATCGGGGCGGCGAGTTGAGATTGCCACTCGTTCGGCAGCCACGGGCGAATGTGTAAGCCGATGCTGCCCATGAGCGATAAGCGAGGCGTCGCGTGGCGTGCCACTGCGGCCAATAGCAGGCTGATTTCGCTGGCCGTCTGCGCCAGCAAAGCGTGAGAAACGGCATCGTCCTGCCGAGCGCAGTCAAATACGTGGCGGGCGAACTGCGCATAGTCGCCCGGTTTCGCCTGCTGGCTAAACGTCTGTAGCGCGTCGAGCGTGTTTGTGGCCTGCGTGGGGGTTGCGCTGGCGGAAAAGACGTCGTCGATACTCTGACTGAGCGCAGACGGCGCGCACCAGCCTTGCAGCACATTATAGGTATGTTGCAGCGCCGCCAGCCCAAGCCGTGCGCCGCTGCCCTGATCGGAAATTGGGAATTCATGGCCGCCGTAGGCGGTAATCGTCTGGTTCTGCCACGCCAGCCCGCAGGAGCCGGTTCCGGCAATGACCACGCCCGCCTCTTTCCCTTGGTTGACGGCCAGACAGGCACCCAGCGCATCGGTATTGAGTACCTGAGCGGCATAAGGATGTGGCAACGCCAGAAATGCCTCATAGGCGGTACGATGCTCTGCGCTGGCGAGTGCCAGTCCGACGTTCAGTCGGGAGACGTCATCCGGCGACAGCCCGCTATGCTTCAACGCCTGCGCGATGGCGTCGTCCACCGACTGTCGTACGCTTTCCACGCCGAGCAGCAGATTGGCGCGACCGCCGTGTCCCTGACAGAGCGGCGTACCATCGGCCTGATAAATACGTGCCCGACAGCCTGTGCCGCCGCCATCCACGCCAGCATAGAGCCATGTCGTCATGATGCGTGCGCTCCAGAATCCAGATAGGGAAGACAGGCCACCGCCAGATCGCCGCTGAGGCTGACGGATTCAGTTTGTGAGTCCGGCAGACTATTGAGTAGCAGACTCAGTTCGCCCGCGCAGCGGGTCAGCAGTTGTACCGCCAACGTATCCTGTGGATGCGCCAGGACAACGTGCCCGAGCATGCTGTAGTCAGCGGCCTGCGCCTGCTTTGACCAGTCGATAACCCGATCGACATGCTTATCGAAGTGCAGGAGCAGCACTTCACTGAGTGGCGTCAGCGGGGTGATGCCTTCAACGGCCTGAAGCATCTCCTGCACCGCCCACAGCCCCAGCCGTGACAGGCTGGCCGGGTTGCCGATGGGGAAGCTGTCACCGCCGCGACAGGTCAGGCGGCCGTCATGCCAGTGCAGCAGCCGGGTAAAACCGCCAGTAACCAGCAGATAGCGGCTTTGCCCCGGCCAGCGCTGTTCGCATACCGTGCTTTCGCTAATGCGATCAAAGGGACGATCGCCATCGATGTCGCTCGCCCTCAGATGCCATTTCACGGTGCGTTTTTCCGCTGTTGTTGATTCGTCGCGATCGTTTCGTTGAGGCGCTTCACATCGTTGGACGTTAGGCGCAGATACTCATCAAACGACACTTGATCGTTCAGGTATTGGGTAAAGCGCGTCAGGATGATCGGGTACAACTCGTTCGCGCCCAGACTTTCCATGCGTTCCCAATCAAAGACGTAAGACGGGATCTTTTTGATCTCTTCACGCGCGGTGTTCAGGCCGTCGATCACGTGTTTATCTTTGGTCTGGTAGTGCAGATCGGGAATATCCGCGCCGACGATGATATTGAAGCGCTCGGCGATCTCACGTTGCAGTGGCTCGCTGCCCAGCCATTCCATGAATTCGGCGACTTCCTGCGGGTGTTTGGTGGTGGTGAACGGCATGATGAAGGTTGCGCCGCCCATCGAGATGCATTTCTCTTTGCAAGGCGCGGGCAGCACTTGCCAGTCAAAGCCGTCGCCAATCTGCTTACTGAACTGGTTCAACAGCCAGTTGCCGGAGAAGTAGGTCACGATGTTGCCGTTCACGAAATCGTCCGCCATGCTCTTGTACTGACCGCCGCCTGCCGCACCCCACATTTCACGCGGGAACACGCCTTCGTCCGACCAGCGTTTCAGATCTTTAATCCACTGCTGCGCGGCTGCGTCCGGGAAGTTGATCAGCCCGTCTTTATCGTAACGTGCGCCGTAAGAGTAGGCCGGACCGGAGAAGCGGAAACCGCTGCGGTCGATAGTAAAGGGGATATGCACGCCGGTTTTTTCTGCGACCAGCTTCGAGGCTTTCATTAAATCATCAATCGTGTAGCCCGGCTGCGGCAGAGGAACACCCGCCTGTTCAAACAGCGTCACGTTAACGAACGGCAGATCGGCAGTCCAGGAAGCGACAAAGCCCGGTAGCGCATCCGCTTTATGCACGCCTTTCACGCGCATGATCTTTTCGATACCGGCGCTATAGCGTTTCTCAAAGGTGGCTGGGTCTTTCAGGTAGGGGCGCAAATCCAGCGTATAGCCGAGCAGCCCCATTTGCGTGGTTTTGGCAATATCCGGGCCTAAGCCTGCCGCCAACTGCATCGGTAACTGTGTTTGCAGCGCGTTATAGCCGGTGCTGACAAAATTCACATCGATGCGCTCATTGCTCTGGGAGAAAGCTTTTACTTTCTGCTCCATGAAATGCACTAATTCGGGATCGTCGTCACTATATAAAAATGTTATTTGCGTTTTGGCGGCTAACGCGCTGCTGCTGAATAACCCCAGTGCAAGGGCGGAAAAAAATAACGCGGTGTTGGAACGCATCATAAACCTCTCCGTTGGTGAGCACATCTTATGTTTGATTAATGACGTAAATACCCTGGCGTTGGCGACGGGGTTTATTTTATTCCTGCGATTTATGTTGTCTTTTAATTAATGCAAATTTGCATTCATCTGTCATTTTCATCATGCAATCATGGACAGAACGCTGATTGATTTATGTGAAGCAGGTTAAAGATATTTTAAATGTTGATTTAAATAAAGAATTTTTGTGATATTAATCACATATATAAACGCGATAATCTTATTTATTAATGCGAAATGTCAATAAATGAATGCAAATGACAATTTAATGCAAATTTGCATTCTTATTGCGATATCACGGTGCAGGGAATGACCCGCTGCCCTAAATATTGGCAGGGTGTGCACAGCGAGAGTGCAAATAAGTGCCGCCATACATTTTCGTTATTTTATTTTTCAACGCCGTAAACAGGATTCCGTATGAATATCGGTTGGAAATTAAAGAAGAACGGCGTCATTAATCGGTTTCTCATCACCGAGTTGACGGAAAAACGTTATTTCGCCGAGCCGGATACGCTGCCGGATAAGGTGAATTACCGCTTTATTAACGGTTTTGTCGATGTCGGCGTGCTGCCCTGTCGCGTGCGTTTTTTACAGGAAGAGGCAAAGCGCGACGTGGCGCTGCCGGACGATTTACGCTTCCCGCTGATGTGGAGCGGCGGCGATGAAAGCCGCAGCGTGAATTTCAGCGATTTCTGGCCGTGTCCGGTTCACGTGCAGCGCTTTTCCCGCTGCGTAATCCACAGCGACAGCGCGCAGGCGGCTCCGTTTACACTTAGCACCTGCGGCGGCGTCACGCTGTGGCTGAACGGTGAGCCGATTACCCGCTTTACGCCGTTTACCCGTAATACCGAACAAACCTGTGCTATCACGCTGCCGCTGCAAGCAGGGGCGAATACGCTGGTGGTACATAGCGAAGAGCTGTGCGAGCGCGATACCGACTACCTGTTCAGCCTGTGCTATCAGGGAGACGACACGCTTTTCTGGCAGCTTGATGAGGACGCGGCGCTCAGCGCACAGCTGGCCGCGCTGGATAGCTGGGTTAACGGGCTGACGCTGGAAAATAACCTGATCCAACCGCCCGTGTTGGTGCTGAACAGCACGCAGCCGCTGCCGGAATCTGTGACGATGGCGCATCGGTTGATTGGCAACGTCAACGAATCCGTCCCCGCGTGGCAGCAGAAACAAACGCTGCCTGCTGGCAATCTGGGCTGGCAGGTGGATCTGCCTGCGGTTCTGGTGGGCTACTACGATCTGGTCTGCGCTGCGACCTGCAACGGCATTACGCTGACGCGAACGCTCAGTTTTGGGCGCTTGCCTGAGCAAACGATGCCCGCGTTACCGACGCTGGCGGCACGGCGTGAAGCGCTGCTGCGCCATACCGCGCTGCACGGTTTTGAGCGCCTCGGGCGGCTGCTGGCGATTGTCGCAACGGGCGAGGGCAACGATGCCGCGGCGCCGATTCTCAACAGCGCATTGCAGAAAATCAGCCGCCGTGAAGACTGCGCTGATTTCCAACTGGTGCCGCTGATTTGGCTGTGGCAGCGCTATCAAGGGCAGCAGTTGCCGCCGCAGGACTGGCGTCGCGTGCGCAGCGCGATTCTCGGTTTCCGCTACTGGATTGATGAACCGGGCAACGACACCATGTGGTTCTGGAGCGAAAACCACTGCCTGTGCTTCCACGTCGCGCAGTATCTGGCTGGGCAAAACTTCCCTGATGATACTTTCCCATGCAGCGGCCGCCGTGGTCTGAAGCAAAAGGCAATTGCCCACGAACGCCTGACGCGCTGGTTTGATTCGATTCTGGAACACGGGCTGGTGGAGTGGAATTCGGCGGCCTATTACCCCATCGACCTGATTGGGCTGGTGGCGCTGTATGAACTGGCGCAGGACGCCGATCTGCGCGAGAAATCTCGCGTGGTGATTGATCGCATCATGCTGATGACGGCGTGGGTACATCAGAACGGCGTCGCGGTTGGCACGATGGGGCGTGCCTACGATAAAGAGCTGCGCTCCGGCATGTTGACCGAACTGTCTGGCCTGTGTGCACTGATGTGGGGCGAGGGCTGGCTGATTCCGCACTGCGCCGCGCTGCCGCTGCTGTGCCTGAGCGACTATCAGCCGCCGGAAACGACGGATCGGATCGCGCACTGGTCACTGCCGCACGGTGCAGAAGCACGTTGGGTGCAGGGGCTGAACCGCAGCGCCCGCATCATTGCCTGGAAGCAGCGCGACGTGGCCTTTTCTTCCGTTTTCGATCATCACCCTGGTCAGCCAGGACACCAGCAGCATCTGCTGGATGTGCGGCTGGGTACGCACTATGCCGCCCGCCTGTGGGTGAATCACCCTGGCGAGGATCGCCCTGACGGCGTGCACCGTCCTTCTTATTGGGCGGGCAACGGACGTTTGCCGCACCTGATGCAGCATCGCAACCGCGCGCTGATGGTGTTCGATCTGCAACAGGATATCCGTCCGTGGACACACCTCTATCTGCCACAAACCGCGCTGGATGACGTCATCGTTGAAGATGTCTGGTGCTTCGTACGCGGTGGTAACGGCTATGCCGCGTTTCATAATCCCGCCGGATTGCAGCCGTTTGCAACCGCAGGTCAGCAGGCGGAAGGCGAACTGCGGGCGTATGGCGAGCAGAACGTCTGGTTCGTTGCCGTGGACAGCGGCGACGGCGCGCAAGGATTTGCCGCATTCGCTGATCGCTTCCGCGGGCGTTCGCTGATACAGGACAGCGACGGCGTGCGTATCGACGATCCCGATTACGGCGAACTGGCTTTTAGCCACGCGGCAGGATTCAGCGTGGCGCAGCAGCCTTTCATTTTTCCCGACGATGTCCCGGTCGTCCCGCAGTTCAACACAGGAAACCCATGACATGCAGACAGGTTCACTTAACCGACAACAAACCGAAGCGCTGCTGGCGCAGGTGGCGCGGGCATTTTGCCGCCTGAAAGCGATCGACAGTGTGACGCAGGACGATGCGCCGGACGCCGGACTGACGATTCAATTCGAAGAGTGGGATTGGGAAGTTGGCGTCGGGCTGTACGGTTTCTGGAAGCTGGCGCATCTGACGCAGGACGACACCATGCTGACGACGCTGGCGAACTGGTATCAGCAAAAGCTGGATGCCGGGCTGCCGCCGCGCCAGATCAACTCGACGGCACCGATGCTGGTGCTGGCTTTGCTGTGTCAGGACAAACCGGATGCCCCTGCGCAATGGCGTGAAACCGTAAGCGACTGGGCGGACTGGCTGCTGCACTCGCTGCCGAAAACCGAGGACGGCGGCTTCCAGCATACGGTGAAAGAGCGGCCGAATACCGGACAGCTGTGGGATGACACGCTGTTTATGGCCGGCCTGTTTCTGGTGGTCGCGGGGAAATTGCTCTCTCGCCGCGATCTGATCGAAGAGGCGGAATACCAGCTCGTCACGCATGCACGCTATCTGGCCGATGTGCGCAGCGGGCTGTGGTATCACGGCTGGACGTTCGTCGGTCGCCATCACTATGCGAATGCGTTCTGGGGACGCGGCAACGCCTGGATCACGCTGGTGCTGCCGGAAATGCGGGTGCTGGCGGAGGATCAGCTGTCTGCGCCGGTCATGCGCACGCTGGAAGCGATTCTGGAACAGCAAACGACAACGCTGGCGCGCTGCCAGCATGAGTCCGGCTTGTGGCACACGCTGCTGGATGACCCGGATTCACCATTGGAGACGTCTGCCAGCGCGGGATTCATTGCTGGCATTCTGACGGCGCGTCGGCTGGGCATGTTGCACGATTTCCCGCAGGACGTACTGGAAAAAGGCTATGCCGCCGTGGTGGCGCAGATTGACGCACAGGGCGTGGTGCAGGGTGTCTCGGACGGCACGGCGATGGGACACGACTTACAGTTCTATCGCGATATTCCCAATGTCGCCGTGCCTTACGGGCAGGCGCTGGTCATGCTGATGTTATTGGCACAGTTAGATTCTGTTTGCGAGGGCTGACAATGGCGAGTCTGGAACTAAAAAATGTCCACAAAAGCTATGGTGCGGTGAACATCATCAAAGGCGTGGACTTAACGATTCATGATGGCGAGTTCATGGTCTTTGTCGGCCCGTCGGGCTGTGGAAAATCCACGCTGCTGCGCATGATTGCCGGGTTGGAAGAGATCAGCAGCGGCGAGCTGTGGATCGACAACCGCAAGGTGAACGATCTCACCCCTGCGGAGCGCAAGATTGCGATGGTGTTCCAGTCTTACGCGCTCTATCCGCACCTTTCGGTGCGCAAGAACCTCGCGTTCGGGCTGGAGAACCTGCACTTCCCCAAAGATGAAATCGCCCGCCGTATTGATGAAGCCGCCCGCATGCTGGGGCTGGAACCGTATCTGGATCGTCGGCCGCGTGCGCTGTCGGGTGGGCAGCAGCAGCGCGTGGCGATTGGTCGCGCGATCGTGCGTGAACCCGACCTGTTCCTGTTTGATGAACCGCTCTCCAATCTGGATGCCAAGCTACGCGTGCAGACGCGCGGCGAGCTGTCCCGTCTGCACCAGAAGCTGCGCACCACCATGATTTACGTGACTCACGATCAGGTGGAAGCGATGACGATGGCGCAACGCATTGTGGTGCTGAACGCCGGTCGCATCGAGCAGGTTGGCACGCCGCTGGAGCTGTTCAATCGGCCGAAAAACAAATTTGTCGCGGGCTTCATCGGTTCACCGCGCATGAATATGTTCCCGGCGCAGATCGTCGCCACCTGCGCGGACGGCGTTGAGGTGCAGTGTCCGTCCGGCAATCGTCTGGTGCTGCCGTTTATCGGCACTGTCGGGCAGAACGTCACGCTCGGCATTCGTCCTTCACACTGCGAGCTGGTAGAGGACGGCGAGGGCATGGCGCTGTGCGTCGATCGCTGCGAGATGATGGGGCATGAAACCTTTATCTACGGGCGAATGAGCGGCATTGACGATGAGATGATCGTCCATCTGGCGCAGCACCGTGAGTTCGCCGCGGGTGAGTCGGTGTTCGTCCGCTTCCCGCCGACGTATTGCCATCTGTTCGACGGTAAAACGGATGACACATTGCCGCGTTGTACCGAGCATTAATTATCGCGACGGGAGAGGACGACATGAAAAAGATTGCCTTACTGCCCGCAGGATCGCTGATCGATAAGCTGGTCACGCCAGTGGAAAAAGCGGTGAATCTGCTACAAAAACTCGGTGGCCGCAAAGTGATGCCGTGGTTTTTTATCGCGCCGAATATGCTGCTGTTCGCCGTTTTTGTCTTTATTCCGATTCTGCTGGCGGTGTGCTACGCCTTTACCGGCGGCACCAATATCCTGCTGTGGGAACGCCCTTACGTTGGCGTGGATAACTTTTCTACGCTGTTGAGCTGCGGCAACTACGCCGAGCCATCGACCTGTGAACAGGATCTGTTCTGGACTGGCGTTTACAACACGGTGTCGTTCACCTTTTTCAACGTGCTCTGCACGCTGCTGGTGGCGCTGGTGACGGCGCTGATCCTCAACCGCAAGATTATCGCCCGTGGCTTTTTCCGCGCCATGTTCTTCTATCCGGTGCTGCTGTCACCGGTGGTGGTGGGCCTGATCTGGCAGTGGTTCCTTAACCGCAACGGCCTGCTGAATCTGGTGCTGTCGTCGCTGGGTGGGCAGCCGATTACCTTCCTGCTCGACCCGACGCTGTCGCGCTTCTGGGTGGTGTTTGTCTCCGTCTGGTTTCACGTCGGGTTTTATACCCTGATCCTGTTGGCCGGATTGCAGGCGATCCCGCGTGACATTTATGAGGCTGCGGCGGTGGATGGCACCTCGCGCTGGCGCGGTTTTTATCGCCTGACGCTGCCGCTGCTGGCACCGAACATTCTGGTGGTGGTGATTCTGCTGACCATCAACAGCGTGCAAATCTTCGATGAAGCCTGGGTGCTGACCAACGGCGGCGGCCCCGGCACGGCCAACAGCTTTATCGTGCAGTACATCTACCAGACGGCCTTTTCGTCAAACGCGTCGCTCTACGGGCTGGCCTCAGCGGCCTCGGTGCTGATGGGCGTAGTGCTGATGATCCTGACGGCGTTGCAGTTCCTGCTGACGCGTCGGCTGGAAGGGAAAAAATAACGGGAGCCATGATGAAAATAATCGCATTTCTCACCCGTACCCGTCATCCGGGGCGCATTCACATAACGGATATCATGAGCTGGGTTTGGCTGGTGGTGGGTACGCTGCTGGTGATGATTCCGGTGATGTGGGCGGCGATGTCGTCGTTCAAAACGCCCGCGGAGATCAACCGCTTTCCGCCCAGCTTTCTGCCGCAGGCGGCGGATACCATCACGCTGCCGGAGTACCCGAAACCGCTGGAGCTGTGGCAGGTTAAGCAGGACGACGGCGAAGCGAAAACCATGGCGCTGGTGCGGCGCATCGGCCTGATTGCACAGCTGGTGAACCCGGATGCGCCGAGCGAGGTGGTGCGTGTATCGACGAAAGATCTGGTGCCGATGAAGGCATTACATCTGGAGACGGAGAACTACACGACGCCGATAACGAAGTTCCACTTTGCCACCTATCTGAAGAACACCGTGTTTGTGACGGTAATGGCAACGCTGCTGACCCTGTTGCTCAGTTCGATGGCGGCGTTTGCGCTGTCGAAATACGAATTTCGCGGGCGCGGTACGGTGCTGACGCTGTTTCTCTCCACCATGATGATTCCGCTGTCGGTGGTGATGGTGCCGACGTTCCTGGTGGTGATTGGCCTGAACATGGGCGATAACCTATGGGGCGTGATTATTCCCACGGTGGCGACGCCGACCGGCGTATTCCTGCTGCGGCAATACATGCTGACGATCCCCGATGAACTGATCGAGGCGGCGCGTATCGATGCCGCCAGCGAGTTCCGTATTTACTGGAAGATCATCCTGCCGTTAACCGCCCCCGCGCTGGCGGTGCTGGCGATCTTCTCGGTGATCTGGCGCTGGAACGACTTCCTCTGGCCGCTGATCGTCCTCTCCAGTCAGGATAATTTTACGCTGCAAATTGGTCTGAATGCGTTTCAGGGGCAGTTCTCGGTGCAGTGGCACTATATACTGGCGATGACGATGCTTTCGCTTCTGCCAGTGACGGCGGTGTTCGTCTTCCTGCAAAAATACATCACGACGGGGATTGCCAACACGGGGATGAAATAATGGCGACACTCAAGGATATTGCTGACCGCGCGGGGGTTTCCATCAGCACGGTTTCCCGCGCGCTGAACGGGACAGCACCGATCAGCGCTAAAGTCAGGCAGCACATCATGGCGATTGCTACCGAGCAGGGCTATCCGCTGCATAAAGTAGCCAAAGCGGCCATCGCGCAGACGGAACCGCTGCGCCACATTCTGCTGGCGACGCCGCGCAACCTGATGCTGGAGAGTGAGTACAATCTGGTGTCGCTGACGCTGATTAACGCCCTGAAAACGCTCTGTCTGCAACGCAATATCCAGCTGCGTCCGTTTCTGGGGGAGCACGACACCATTAACGAACAGCAGCTATTGCGTGAACTTCAGGGCGGAAAAGAGAGCGGTATTCTGATTGTGAATGACGATCACCCGACGTTGCTGAACGCTGTGGCGGAAAGCGGCATTCCGGCGGTGCTGATCAACGGTGAAGATCCCTCGATGCGCCTGAGCAGCGTGACGCCTGCCAACCACTATGCGGCGGCGGCGGGCGTGCGTTACCTGATCGATCAAGGGCATACGCGGATCCTGCATCTGACCTGGACGTCGCGCATGACGATCAAACAGCGCGAGCGAGGCTATCGGGATGCGCTCATGCAGGCGGGGATTGCGGTGGATGAGGATCTGATCCTCTCGCTGCCGGATTTCCACCCACGCACGGCGCGTGACGCGCTGCTGCGCTGGCTGACGGCTAACCCGGATAGACTGGGTGTGACCGCAATTTTCTGTGCGGCGGATAATCAGGCCATCGGGGTTATCGATGCGCTGTATCAGCACGGGCTGCGGGTGCCAGAGGACATGTCCGTGATGGGCATGGACGACATCCTGCCGTTCGACATGCTGCCGGTTTCGCTCACCACGGTGCATTTGCCGTTTGAGACCATCGCCCGTGCGGCGCTACAGCTGCTGGCGCAGCAAATGACGCCAGCACAGGCGCTCGGTATCGCCCAGCGCACCGAGTTAGCCGGACAGGTAGTGGTCAGAGAGTCGGTGCGGCGGGTGGGGTAGCGAAGATCAACGTAGCGAGTTCATTCATGTTGTGCTCAAATCCCTTACTGTGATGACTTTGTGTCTAAGGAGGGAGTGATGGATATTGAACAGAGAAACACTGGCGAACATCAAACGGTTATCAATAATGAATCCGGCGTTATTAACGTCAATAATCACCACGGGCAATACACTAATCTGGCGGGTGAAAACACGGCTCGCATTTATAAGGAAATATCGCATTCTGAGCAGAGTAAGTTCATTGTCAGCTTTGTGACCGTTTGTTTATTGCCGGGATTGAGTCTTGTCGCGGATCTTATGCAGATTCATCCTGCAATCAACTTGCCGCTGTGGGCATATGTCATTGCATTCGGGGTGATATTTGCTGTGGTGGTGGCGGGATATTATGACAATCTCCGCATTTTTGTCTCCGGCGCGCCGAATAAAGAGGAATGCAAACAGCTTTATGCCGACAGGTTATTTAGCAGAACTGAAGGCGGCTATGTGGTGTTTACCCACACGACGGCGTGTATTTATCCTGACTGCTGCGGAAAAATTGTGATTTCGACACCTCCAGAGAGATACAACGGAGAATACTCTTTTTTCGGTAAATGCAGCCTTGCTGGCAGGCAGCACTCTTATGGTATCGACTATAACTTCAAAGCGTATCCCATAAAGGTGGACTGGCGGCCGATACCCAAGTCGAACAAATAATGCTTTGGTCGTGAATTCCTGATGCCGCACAGAAAGTTTGTGCGGCGGAAATCTATTTTTTATCGTTAAAGCGGCATTCTGTATTCTATAACGCCCGGTTTTTCTGCCACCCAATCATAAAGTCGCTGAGCTGTTTTATTGGTTTCCTGAGTATGCCAATACAATCGGTCGCAGCTTTTTTCCTGTGCCTGTTCTCTCACGTATTCAATCAGTTTTTTCCCGACGTGTTTACCGCGAGCGGTCGGAGCAACAAACAGATCTTCTAAGTAACAATAAGAGTTTACTCCCCAGGTGGAATCGTGAAAAACAAAGTGCACGAAGCCCACAATATGTAATCCTTCTCTCGCTACCGCGCAATACACGGGGATATCGGCTTTAAAAAAGCGGCTCCAGGTGACTTCCGTAACCTCATCGGAAAGCTGCACCTTATAGAATTCCTGATAACTCTTCCAATAGGGCAGCCACTGCGCGTGATCTTCTGGCTCAACGGGATTAACAATAATTTCTTGGTCTGTATTCATCATTTTATTTTCCTATTATCGTGGATAAGTGCTGGCAATCAGGCTGATATTTTCCGGAATAAAATAGCAATCAAATAGATGGATATGCCCCTCCACTTATTGAGAGAGGACCAGACCAATTTTTTCACTCTCCTGGCTGGCTGAGACCAAAAAGAAGAAGCTTTGTTTTTGTTCCGGTTCCGGTGCGTTGACATGAGTAAAAATTGGCGGTTAGGTCACAAAACCTCTAAGTTAACGTTAACATTTGTGATTACCATCCCATATCTCCACAAGGATGATGTAAATGATGGATTGTTAACGTTAACAATGGCGGTGAACTTCTTGCGGAATAGATCAACATGAATAAATACGCGCATATACCGGCATACTCTGCCAGACAAAATTACTTAAAATTAAGTGGGTTGCTATTCGCCTTCTTCTGGACATGGTCTTCAGCCTTTTCACTGATCTCGTTGTGGCTTAACCAGAAGGTTGGACTACGGGGAGCGGATACGGGGATCATTTTTTCAATCATCAGCCTTACCGCGTTTTTCGCTCAGCCGATTTATGGTTTTATTCAGGATAAACTGGGACTGCGAAAAAACCTGTTGTGGTGCATTGGCGTTCTGCTGTTGTTGAGCGGGCCCTGGTTTATTTTTGTTGGAACACCGCTTTTACGCTGGAATATGTTTCTCGGCGCATTCAGCGTCGGTGCTTATGTTGGCGCTACGTTTTTTGCAGGGATCGGGGTTCTGGAATCCTATACCGAGCGTGTCAGCCGCATTACGGGATTTGAGTACGGAAAAGCCCGTATGTGGGGATCGCTTGGGTGGGCGGGGGCGACGTTCTTCGCCGGAATGTTATTTAACATCGATCCTAACCTGAATTTCTGGATGGCCTGTGTATCAGCCAGTGTGTTCTTGCTGTTGTTATGGCGTCTTAATGATATTAAGCCGCACGCGATGGGCGAGCTGGAATACGGGAAGAGTAATGCGCTCACTGTCGCGGATGCCATTGGGCTGCTGCGCTTGCCGCGCTTCTGGTCTCTGGTGGTGTTTGTCTGCGGTGTGAGCGTCTATAACGTTTACGATCAACAGTTTCCTGTCTATTTCGCCTCACTGTTTAGCGACCCTGCGCGCGGCAACGAAATGTTCGGATTCCTCAATTCGTTTCAGGTGTTTTTAGAAGCCGGTGGCATGTTTTTAGCCCCGTTTCTGGTTAACCGTATCGGTGCCAAACGCGGCTTGTTATTAAGCGGCCTTATCATGACGTTTAGGATATTCGGATCGGGGCTGGCGGAAGGGTCATTTGCCATCTCGTTGTTAAAATTACTCCATGCCGTCGAACTGCCGATCCTGCTCATCGCCATGTTCAAATACATTACCTCGCAGTTCGACAAACGTCTGTCGGCCACGCTCTATCTGGTTGGATTCCAGTTTGTTACCTCATTTTGCGCCGCGATCCTCTCCCCGATTGTGGGGTATGGCTATGACGCACTGGGCTTTGCTGACACCTATATGATACTGGCGGTCGCTGTACTCATTCTGACACTGGTGTCTGGCGTATTGCTTCGCGCGGAGGATGATGAATCCGTTTCTGAAAATATGAATACAGCACCACGGTGAAATGATGAAATCACGTTTGATAAAGGCAGAATCTGCACGGAATACGTTGTTGACGCAGCGCGGCAATACGTTTTACCCACATTACCATTTAGCGCCGCCTGCGGGGTGGATGAACGACCCCAATGGCCTGATCTATTTCAATGGCGTCTACCACGCTTTCTATCAACATCATCCCATGAGTGAACACTGGGGGCCGATGCATTGGGGGCATGCGACAAGCCCGGATATGGTGCGCTGGCAGCATGAGGCTATCGCCTTGGCACCAGGGGATGAATATGATCTTGATGGCTGCTTTTCTGGCAGCGCCGTGGATGATGATGGCGTGCTAACGCTGATTTACACCGGACATGTCTGGTTGTCAGGAGAAGGGGACGACAGTGCCATCCGTGAAGTGCAATGTCTGGCAATCAGCCACGATGGTATCCATTTTGAAAAACGGGGCGTCATCCTGACGCCGCCAGAAGGCATTATGCATTTTCGCGATCCGAAGGTCTGGCGTGAGGATGGTTCTTGGTGGATGGTGATCGGTGCGCGGGACAGGAACGATACGGGGCAGGTATTACTGTATCGCGGTTCGTCGTTATCTGAATGGTGTTTTGAACGGGTACTGGCTCATGCCGATTCACAGGAAGGGTATATGTGGGAGTGCCCGGACTTTTTTCCATTAGGTGAACACCGCTACCTCATGTTTTCTCCTCAGGGGATGAAAGCAGAAGGCTATGCCTATCGCAATCGCTTTCAAAGTGGCGTCTTGCGGGGACACTGGCAGCCTGAAGCCATGTTTAAACGGATGGGGGCCTTCGAAGAACTGGATCATGGGCACGATTTTTATGCGCCACAGTCGTTTTTAACGGCAGACGGCAGACGCGTCATTTTAGGGTGGATGGACATGTGGGAGTCGCCTATGCCGTCCAAACAGGAAGGGTGGGCCGGATCGTTTACCTTGCCGCGTGAACTCATTGAATGTCACGGAAAGCTATATCAGCGGCCGGTTCGTGAACTGGAAAACCTGCGCCAGCAACCGCAGCTTATTGAGCCCGCGACCATGACGGGTCCCTTTCTTATCACGCCTTATGCAGACGCGGTTGAACTGGAAATCTGTTGGGACACGGCACGCAGCCAGGCAGAGCAGTATGGTGTCAGGTTGGGAGAGGGGCTGCAACTGTATGTGGATAATCAAGCTAAGCGGCTGGTGTTATGGCGTCGCTATCTACATGAAGGAATAGACGGCTATCGGAGCATCGCGTTACCGCAGTGTGAACAGGTAAAAATTCGGATGTTTATCGATCGTTCTTCGGTGGAAGTCTTTGTGAACGATGGGGAAGCCTGTATGACGAGTCGAATTTATCCGCAGTCGGAACAGCGTGCATTGACGCTTTATTCCAGTCAGGGAGAGGCGGTCATGCTTGGCGGTTCGCTTTGGCGTCTTGAATAGCGCCTGTTTGCATTGTAATCAATCGTTTACTGCGATGCGCTATTCATTACGTACTGAATCATTGCGTACTGAAACCACCGCGTAATCAAAAGATTGGTGCATTGATACACGAAGACTCGGTAGTTTCACTGTTGCTGAGTCTTTGTCAAACGTAAAAGCGAATCTTACAGCAGCCGTATTATGTCGATGAGCGGATCAGGAGTGGACAAGGGAGTTGCTGACAACCGCCGTTTTCGCGGTTTTCAATAATGTGAAGCGTTGCCTGCCGGCCAATCTCATCGTGAGGTAATTGTATGGTAGAAAGGGGAGGGAGGAATAAATTGCCCATGCCTACCTGATTATCAAACCCTAATACTGCAACCTGTTCGGGGATAGCAATGCCGTGTGCAAGCAAGACCTGATAAGCGATAAAGGCGATCCTATCGTTACCGCAGATAAGGACATCAAAATCAGGATGATTATCTTTTAATTTGATGGCCAGTAATTCTGCCAGGTCGGTGTAGTGTTCATCTCCCAACATCATATGATGCTGCGAGGTGTCTGATAATGAACGTCCCGCCGTTTGCCAAGCATGCTCAAACCCGTTGCGGCGGTCGCGGCTTGCCGCTTCTGCGTCAGGGAGCCAAAAGCACAGGGGTTTTTGGTAGCCACGATCAATCAGATAGCGTGTTGCCTGATACTGTGCGTCAAAATTGTTGGGGATGTAGGCGGGAAGCGACTTATCGTCTGACTGACAGTTCGCTAAAATAACATTTTCCCCTTTCAGCACATCTGGCAGCGTGACGTGGCGAAGCCCCATAGTGGTATAAATAATTCCGTCTGGGCGCTGTGCTAACAGCTGCCGTACTGCCCGCTCGCTGTCTTGCTCTGAAAATATATTAATAAGAAAACTATTCCAGCCTTTTTCCCGCGCAGTTTGTTCTATTGCTAATAAAATTTCGACGGAGAAGGGCGTTGTTGCGGTATCTCTTGCCAGAATCGCAATAGTTGAGGCGCTGTTACGCTGGGTACGTATTTTTCGTGCGGAATGGTCGGGGATGTAGTTAAGCGTCTGCACCGCCTGCATGACGCGCTTTCTGGTTTCAGGGCGAACGGTATCGGGATGGTTGAGGACGCGTGACACCGTCATCATTGACACACCCGCTAACTGCGCCACATCCTTCAGGGAAACCATACTTTTTCCATTATGATGAAGATGATGACCCTTTATCATAAAAGGGTGATGAATCAATGTTTCAAGAGCTGATGGTTACCACAAAAGAATGTGGTAACCATCAATGTGACAAGGATACTTTCGAAATCAGAACGGAATGTCGTCGTCGAAATCCATTGGTGGTTCGTTGCTTTGTGCTGGAGCGCTGTTCTGTGCAGGGCGCTGTTGAGACTGCGCGCCGCCGCTGAACTGGTTGCCGCCCTGCGGCTGCTGAGGTTGACCCCAACCGCCTTGTTGCTGACCGCCACCTGCGTTACCGCCTGCTGGTGCGCCGCCGCCTTGGCGTCCACCCAGCATCTGCATGGTGCCGCCGACGTTAACGACGACTTCGGTGGTGTAGCGCTCTACGCCAGCCTGATCGGCCCATTTACGGGTTTGCAGTGCGCCTTCGATGTAAACCTGAGAGCCTTTACGCAGGTATTCGCCCGCGACTTCTGCCAGTTTGCCGAACAGCACCACGCGGTGCCACTCAGTCTTCTCTTTCTGCTCACCGGTTTGCTTGTCACGCCAGCTTTCCGACGTAGCCAGCGTGATGTTGGCAACTGCACCACCATTCGGCATATAGCGGACTTCCGGGTCTTGACCCAGATTCCCGACAAGAATCACTTTATTAACGCCTCTGCTGGCCATGCTCGTCTCCTGATGAATCGGTAGATTTATTTTCTAAGTCTAAACGATCAATCTTACCATGGGAAAACTCTCTGTCATACCTGCGAAATGGCTTCAGAAATGAAAGTAAGGTTTGCAGCGTTTGCAAAGTAAACGGGTTTAATACTGGATATCCATTCAGTTTTTTTTGTGCCATAATTGCTCGTTTCGTACCGGTTCTCTCCGTTCGAGAGGCGATGACAAACCGTTTTTATTCCGGGAAGTGTGTGAATGGATAAGATCGAAGTTCGTGGTGCTCGTACCCATAATCTCAAGAATATCAACCTGATAATCCCTCGTGACAAGCTGATTGTAATCACCGGTTTGTCTGGTTCGGGTAAGTCATCGCTGGCGTTTGACACGCTGTATGCCGAAGGGCAGCGGCGCTATGTGGAATCACTCTCCGCCTACGCCCGTCAGTTCCTGTCGCTGATGGAAAAACCGGACGTCGATCATATTGAAGGGCTGTCGCCTGCCATCTCTATCGAACAGAAATCCACCTCGCATAACCCGCGTTCCACGGTCGGGACGATTACTGAAATTCATGACTACCTGCGTTTGCTGTTTGCACGCGTGGGTGAGCCGCGCTGCCCGGAGCACGATGTGCCACTGGATGCGCAGACGGTCAGCCAGATGGTGGACAACGTGCTGGCGCAGCCGGAAGGTAAGCGCCTGATGCTGCTGGCACCCATTGTGAAAGATCGCAAAGGCGAACACAGCAAGACGCTGGAAAACCTGGCTTCACAGGGCTATATCCGCGCCCGTATCGACGGCGAAGTGTGCGATCTGTCCGATCCGCCGAAGCTGGAATTACAGAAAAAGCACACCATTGAAGTCGTCGTTGACCGGTTTAAAGTGCGCGAAGATTTGGCGCAGCGGCTGGCAGAGTCGTTTGAAACCGCGCTGGATCTGTCTGGCGGTAGCGTAGTTGTCGCTGATATGGACGACCCGACGCAGCCAGAACTGCTGTTCTCGGCGAACTTTGCCTGTCCGGTGTGTGGCTACAGCATGCACGAACTGGAACCGCGTATGTTCTCGTTCAACAATCCAGCGGGCGCGTGCCCAAGCTGTGATGGTCTGGGCGTGCAGCAGTTCTTCGACCCGTCCCGCGTGGTGCAAAATGCTGAGCTGTCGCTGGCAGGCGGCGCGATTCGCGGCTGGGATCGCCGCAACTTCTACTATTTCCAAATGCTGCGCTCACTGGCGGAGCACTACAAATTTGACGTCGATGCTCCGTTTGAAAGCCTGAGTGCTGCGGTTCAGAAAGTGATCCTGTACGGCTCTGGTAAAGAGAACGTCGAATTCAAATATATCAACGATCGCGGCGATACGTCGGTACGTCGTCATCCGTTCGAAGGCGTGCTGCACAACATGGAGCGCCGCTATAAAGAAACGGAATCCACGGCGGTGCGCGAAGAGCTGGCGAAATTCATCAGCAACCGTTCCTGTGCCAGTTGCGGTGGAACGCGCCTGCGTGAAGAAGCGCGTAACGTGTTTGTCGAGCAGACGACACTGCCGCAGATTTCCGATATGAGCATCGGCCATGCGATGACGTTCTTCCAGAATATGAAGCTCAGCGGGCAGCGCGCCCAAATTGCCGAGAAAGTGCTGAAAGAGATTGGCGATCGGCTGAAGTTTCTGGTGAACGTCGGGCTGAACTATTTGTCGCTCTCCCGTTCGGCGGAAACGCTGTCCGGCGGTGAGGCGCAGCGTATTCGTTTGGCGAGCCAGATCGGTGCCGGGCTGGTTGGCGTCATGTACGTACTGGATGAACCGTCCATCGGCCTGCATCAGCGCGATAACGAGCGACTGCTGGAAACCCTGATTCACCTGCGTAATCTGGGTAATACCGTCATTGTGGTAGAACATGATGAAGATGCGATTCGTGCCGCCGACCATGTGATTGATATCGGCCCCGGTGCGGGCGTGCACGGCGGCCAGATTGTCGCAGAAGGCACGATGGAAGAGATCATGGCGGTGCCAGATTCGCTGACGGGGCAGTTCCTCAGCGGTAAACGCAAGATCGAAATCCCGAAACAGCGCGTGCCTGCGGATCCGACCAAAGTGCTGAAGCTGATTGGCGCGAAGGGTAATAACCTGAAAGACGTCACGCTGACGCTGCCGGTTGGGCTATTTACCTGCATCACTGGCGTGTCGGGGTCGGGCAAATCCACCCTTATCAACGATACCTTGTTCCCGCTGGCGCAGCGTCAGTTGAACGGCGCGACGCTGGCGGAGCCCGCCGCTCACCGCGAGATTCAGGGGCTGGAGCATTTTGATAAGGTGATCGATATCGATCAAAGTCCGATTGGCCGCACGCCGCGCTCCAACCCGGCAACCTACACCGGTATTTTCACGCCGATTCGTGAACTGTTTGCCGGCGTACCGGAAGCGCGTACCCGTGGCTACAACCCCGGCCGTTTCAGCTTTAACGTGCGTGGCGGACGCTGCGAAGCCTGTCAGGGTGACGGCGTGATCAAAGTCGAAATGCACTTCCTGCCGGATGTCTATGTGCCGTGTGACCAGTGCAAAGGCAAACGCTATAACCGTGAAACGCTGGAAATTCAATACAAAGGCAAAGGCATCCATGAAGTGCTGGATATGACTATCGAAGAAGCGCGAGAGTTCTTTGATGCCATTCCGGCGCTGGCGCGGAAGCTGCAAACGCTGATCGACGTCGGTCTGTCCTACATTCGCCTTGGGCAGTCAGCTACTACGCTGTCCGGTGGGGAAGCGCAGCGTGTAAAACTGTCTCGCGAGCTGTCAAAACGCGGAACTGGCCAGACGCTGTATATTCTCGACGAACCTACGACCGGCCTGCACTTTGCCGATATTCAGCAGCTTCTTACCGTTCTGCATCAGTTGCGCGATCAGGGTAATACCATCGTGGTGATTGAGCACAATCTGGATGTGATTAAAACGGCGGACTGGATTGTCGACTTAGGGCCAGAAGGCGGCAGCGGTGGCGGAGAAATTTTGGTCTCCGGTACGCCGGAAACGGTAGCGGAGTGCGAACAGTCTCACACTGCGCGCTTCCTGCGCCCGATTCTGGCGCGCGAAGCCTGATAGCCGGAGGCGGCGATGTGGATACAATATGAAATCCGCCTGAAGCCGAAAACCAGAGGTTTCCATCTGGTGACTGACGAAATACTGGCGCAGGTTGTCGCACTGCGCCAGATAAACGTCGGGCTGATGCAGGTGTTCATCAAACATACCTCGGCTGCGCTAACGATTAATGAGAATGCCGACCCCACTGTGCGGCAGGATTTCGAGAGTTTCTTTAATCGTTTAGTGCCGGAGAATGAACCGTACTACCGTCATACTTATGAAGGTAGCGACGATATGCCCGCGCACCTGAAAGGCAGCCTGCTGGGCAACAGCCTGATGATTCCCATCACCAACGGACGCCTGAACATCGGCACCTGGCAGGGCATCTACCTGTGCGAACATCGCAACCACGGCGGCAGTCGCTCGCTGGTTGTCACGCTCAACGGGGAATAGCCCCACGATATGCGTCGCGCTAGCGACGCATTCTGATAAGTATCTAGCTGCCTGCACGGCAGTGAACCTCTGACCGTATACGCTCTGCGCGCGTCACTTTTTCTAAGCTACCTGTGCGGCAGTGAATCGATGCGTTGTGGTGCTGGGCACTACGCAATGTTTCTAAGCTGCCTATGCGGCAGTGAACAGAAGTCTCGTGCTCAGTGTTGTGATGACGAATTTCTAAGCTGCCTATGCGGCAGTGAACCATCGCCGCCGTTCTTCATGCCGGATGCAACTTTTCTAAGCTGCCTATGCGGCAGTGAACATTAACGAATGCCAACGACGTTAGCGGTGGCATTTCTAAGCTGCCTATGCGGCAGTGAACTTATCGCCATTGGCTTCGGAGAATTGCACGTCTTTCTAAGCTGCCTATGCGGCAGTGAACAAATTCGGAGCCGGAGCCTATCCCGGCGGCGATTTCTAAGCTGCCTATGCGGCAGTGAACCAACACGGTCGCGGCAGTGATGCGGCGGTAATTTTCTAAGCTGCCTATGCGGCAGTGAACTGATCGCCTGCTCATCATCAATTTGCATTAATTTTCTAAGCTGCCTATGCGGCAGTGAACCTATGAGGGTCAGTGCTGTGAATATTTCGGTTTTTCTAAGCTGCCTATGCGGCAGTGAACTTAGCGCACCGTTCTATGTCATTTTCCATACTTTTCTAAGCTGCCTATGCGGCAGTGAACGTCAAATGAGTGATATATCGTGCCGCCTTTTATTTCTAAGCTGCCTATGCGGCAGTGAACCGTTCATATTTTACGGTAGTTGCCTAATTTTAAAAGGAAATAAACTATTTTTCCCGAAAAACCCTTTTTTATTAGGGCAGGTAATCAAAATTAAAAATCAATGAGTTACGGTGATGCGTAAAAAAAGGGTCATGAGCGTATGGCAAAGATTTTATTTATCGTCGATAGGCCTATGCTAGGTATCTGCATATGCTATGAATATACAATCGAGTGATTAATACCTATACTTAGCTTATGTTTTAGCCAGCAATGATAAATGGTAAGTGGCTGGCTGAATTTTATATGAAGGAGGAGGTGCATCATGCGTATTGTTTCGGTATTTAAAAACGGTAACAACCGTGCCATTCGCTTGCCGCGTGATATGGACTTTGAAGGGGTCAACGAACTGGAGATCGTGCGTGAGGGGGATACCATCATGCTGCGTCCGGTTAAACCCAATTGGCATTCATTTTTGCAAGAAGAGCGCGCTGACGCTGACTTTATGACAGAACGTCAGGATATAGTCGAAGAGGGGAGATTCGAGCTGTGAGTCGCTTGTTCATGCTGGATACCAATATCTGTTCCTTCATTATGCGTGAACACCCGACAGCGGTGATTGACAAGTTACAGCAGTGCACATTGCGGCGTGATCGGATCGTGGTCTCTGCCATCACTTACGCTGAAATGCGTTTCGGGGCGGTTGGAAAAAAAGCCTCGCCACGCCATATGCAACTAGTTGATGCTTTCTGTCGTCGGCTCGATGCGGTGTTACCTTGGGATAGCGCAGCAGTAGACGCTACTACGAAAATCAAAATTGCGTTAGCCGCCGCAGGCACGCCTATTGGCCCAAATGATACGGCCATCGCTGGTCATGCCATCAGCGCTAAGGCCATATTGGTTACCAATAATCTGAGAGAGTTTGAAAGAGTGCAGGGGCTGACGTTGGAAGATTGGGTTAAATAATCGGTCAGTCTGACCGGATGATGTCTGGCGAAGTGCAAGTCCTGATATTTGTTAAGCTGCCTGTACGGCAGTGAACTTATGCCGAAAATTAAAATCCTGTCGATACCTTTTCTAAGCTACCTATACGGCAGTGAACCTCTCCATGCCGTTATCTGAATTCAGCTCGTATTTCTAAGCTGCCTATACGGCAGTGAACTTCTTTATTCCTCCCGCGTCCACGGTCCAGCTTTTCTAAGCTGCCTATACGGCAGTGAACGCCCCAACTCGCGCATAGTTTCTTCAAATATATTTCTAAGCTACCTACACGGCAGTGAACTTCTGTTCTATCAGCGCATCCGCAGCACGCAGTTTCTAAGCTACCAACACGGCAGTGAACGTTAGATTTTTAATCTAACCACCAGATTGTTAAAGAGAATAGGGCTTTTTTGTCGAAAACCCCTTTTTTATTAGAGCGACCAACCGCAATTAAAAATCAATAGCTTGCAGCTGGTCGCCAGAAAAGGGTCAGAACCAGGGAACGGTGGCTTCTGCGCTTAAACCGTAGGAGGAGAAGCGGCCAGCGACGGGGGCGTCCTGTAGCGGGCCATGTTCCACAAACACGAAAAACATTTGCCCGTTGGACAAGCTCTTAATTTGCACAAACGGCAGTGCGCTGCGTTTTTCCACCGCGTCGGGAATCCGTGCTGCGGCTTCCGCTTCCGTCAACCAGCCTTTGCTGACTGAGCGTCGGCGCAACCGTTCAGCGCTGCTCTTTAGCTGAACGCGGCGTACGGTGCGAAATTTCACGCTGTCAGGTACGGCTGTACACGCGGAAACCTGCGTGTAATCCCGCAATCCTTTCAGCCAGGCCGTTTGCTCCAACGTAGAGAGCGCCTCTTTTGTACCGTGCAGTCGCAGACATTCCCCCAGCGTTTTACCCACGTTGGGAAAGCTGATCCCAATCTTGCCATCCGCCACCTGTCCGAGCGCCCGGTGCAGTTTGGCAAACAATGCGTTCAAGAGCTGCGAGGCAGTGAACTCGGGATCGGGCTGGACGCGAATATCAATGTAGTGATCCATACCGCCACCTTATTCGCCTTTTTCACCGAACACGCCGCCGCGAATCAGCGTGGCAATCACGTAATGCTGCTGCTCTGGTGCAGGAACATCGCCTTTAATCACCCAGTTATCCAGCAGCGTGTAAAAATCCATTTTATCTTTAGGCTGGCGGTAGGCTTTACCCCGGCTGGTGACGGAGCCGTAGGGTTCGACCGCTATCGGGCCAGCTTCGTCCGCAGCGGGATACCAGTCATCAACGGTGCGCAGCGCGTTACCGATTTTCTGCGAGTGAATCGCGGCGACGTCATTGACCTGATAGAGAATCTTGCTCTTGCCGTTACGCGCTTTTTCATCGAGCACCAGTTCCTGAGAAGGAAAGACTTCCTGCCCGTTACCGAGCTGCACATAGGCTTCCACGGTAAAAAGCACCGATGAGTCGCCAGCCAGCCCTTGCTCAATAGCCTGTGCCAGTGCGGCAAGGTCACCCGTTGGCTGACTGAACTCACGCAGCGAATAGTCTTCGCCGTTAAATTCCCAGCGCTGCTCACCTGTGGTCACGACCACACGAATAGCTTCCGCCCCGACGCGGTTGCGCCATAGAAAACGACCGTTCGCGATATTTTCCGCATAGCGTGCCGCCAGTGTGCCAAAACCCTGATCCTGAGCGTATCCGGTGATGATGTTACCCAACGCGGTTTGATAATCCTGATCGTTACACACCGAGGGCTGCGCGAGGTTACCCAGCACCCGCAGAGTAAACGCGACCTTCAGGGTATCGGCACCGAAGGGAAGGGCGGCAACGTCCACGGTTTGTAGGTTGGCTTTCTGAATTTCTGCATCCAGCTTGGCTGGGTCGCTGGTGAGGGCATTTTTCAGGCGGTTGGAGATCGTCCCGCGCACCGATTTCTCCTGAATGGCAATCGGCGTCCAGTTGTCCTGCTGCGCCCAGTTGCCTGCGTACATTACCGCGTCCGAATTCGCCAGCTTGCGTTCAAAAGCCAGTACCGATGCAGTTTTTAAGCTTGTTGGTGCTTTTGCCATGATGTCGTCCTTTTTAGTCATCGAATTCGTAGGAAGTGTCTTCTGCTGCTGAATGGGTGTCCGCTAATTGGCGGCAGTGATAATCGCCGTTCTGATAGTCGTACTCCCAGAGTATCTGGCGGATATCACTGATGCGATGCGCGCCTTGCCATTCCCCGATGCCGTAGGCGGCTTCGGCGAAACAGAATGGCGTGTGCGGATCGCGGGTTTTATCGACTTCACCGGGAGAGTAGAGCGGTGAAATAGCGCGGTAGCCGATCATTAGCGGGATCAGGAAGCCACCACCACCGGGTTTGGGCTGATATTGCCACTGAACGTTGCTCCCGTTGGGATCGCGCTCTGCCCGCATTTTTAACGCGGCGAAATCCAGCCAGGCATCGATCAGTTCCGCTTGTGGATTGGTCTGCTGTAGTGTCTGGAAATGGTCATGCAGCAGCGATGTGCGGTCTTTTAGTACAAAGCCCGGTAACAAACGGCGCATCACTTTACGGGTTTCCGCTTCGTCGCTGGGTAATGACTGGAGGGTGACGCGCTCGATATCGACAATCGTGCCGCCTGCCAGCCGTTGGCACTGTGCCTGCTGGGTGAGGAAATCACGCAATGCCGTGGTATCTGCCGGAATCTGCCCGTGGCAGCGGATTAACAGCGAGACGGTCATATGCATACGGCCTTCTTCATTGAAGGCGGCGGTTTTCGCTTCTTTGGTCAATGGATTACGGGTCAGGGCGAAACTCCGTTCCCAGCTAGAACCGTAGGCGTGTAGCTGATGTTGATGGCTCACCACGCCACAGCCTTCCAGCGTCAACCCGTGGCTGGCCTGTAACTTGCGCGACAGCGCATGGGTAAACCCGAGAAAGTGCGTAATAGCGGGGAAACCATAGGTCAGCCCGGCAATAGCGTTGGCGTTTTCGACCTTGATACGACGCAAGATAATCAACGTGCTCATGCCAGATCCTCTTTCAGGCTACTTTCCATTTCGCGCATCCGGCGCTTGAACAGTGCTGCGGTGGACCATTCTCTGCGTTCGACTTCGCCGAAGATCAATTCTTCATGCTTGAGTCGGCGGTTCAGCCAGCGACCAAAATCGTAGGCCACGGCCTTTTGCCAGTCTCCTGCTTCACGCTCGCGGCGGAAAACCGTATCCGTTTCTGCACGATAGGGATCGAGCCACAGCTGCTGGGCGCGTTTCAGTTCAGACTCTGCGCTCCAGCCGGAGGGCAAGTTTTGGACGCTGGAGACATAAAATAAGAGCTGATCGATCAACTGGTCGAGATAACGCAGGCGCTGTTGGCGAATGTCGCGATTGTTTTCCACCTCTTTCACGCTAAGCAGAAAGCGCTGCATCTGCGCTAAGGTCGCTCGGGTGTGATAGTCCACCTCGCCGCGTGGACGGAAAATAGAGTCATGCTGCTGTGGTGGTTTTTCAATGCTGTTCCACTGCGGCGGTGCGCAACTGAGCAAATAGGAACGGCCGCTGCGGCTGCTATTGAGTGAGGAAATATTTTGCGGCTTGGTGCCCCCCATATTCTGTACTGCCAAATTGGGATAGCTGATATCAAGCTGGTCGTGCCACAGATTATCTTTGCGTGCTTTGCGGATATCCTTAGCTTCATCGCCAAAGCGCACGGCATTAATCCGCTGGTGGAGCGCCTGCGCCAACGACGAAGAGTAGAGCGGGCTGAGCAGATGGTATTCACTGTTTTCTGTTGGGAAATAGATCTGTTTGGCTAGCTTATGCGAGCTGGGCTGGCGATCGGTAAAGACCTGCTGAAACCCTGCCAGCCATTGCGTGAGCTGTTCCGGGTTTTCTGCCAGCGCTTCTAATGCACGGTGGTCACCACGCTGTAAGGCCGCGACCAGTGAATCCCCGTCTTGCTCGGTCTGTAGCAGCCTGGCGACATCGAGTGCGGCGGCATTTCCCACTGCATCGATAGCGGGCTGTGCCAGTGTTGCGGTGGAAAGCGTTTTAGCATCTGCTGCCGTTTCAGCGCTAAAGATGCTGCTGCCTTTGGCATCGCTGTGGGTAAATTTCAGCGCGTGGGTGACCAGACTGATTTGTCCAGCGCGGCTAGCGGCATCGGTTAACCAAGCGCGAACCTCGTGTTTTTGCTCGATCTCTCGCCGCTTCTCGGCCAGCTCCAATTCCTCTGCGGCTAACGCTTCACCGCTAAGCATCGCACGTTTCTTCTCCGCCTCTTTATCGAGCGCATCCAGTTTGGCCTGCTTTCGGGTGCTGATGTAGGACACAATGAACTGTGTCAGTCTGTTTTCTTCCATTCCTCCTCCTGTTGCTATTTTTGTCATTGTGCAAACACCCCTAACAGCGGGTGCCAGAGCCAGTCTTTTTCCTCGTCTTCCCGCAGGCGGATTTCGCCGAAGCGGGCACTAACCCGTTTGAGTTCCCACTGTTTCTCGTCCGCCAGCCGCTGGTATAAGGCGTGGTAGTCTGGATCGATCCACGCACAAACGCCTTCTGCCATGTGCAGTGACGTGGGGCGGATAACATCGCTTTGCTTCCATTCACTGGGGCCGTCGTCCGGTATCATGAAAACGGCCTCTTCATCGTCGTCGGCGATCCACAAGTAGTACGGTTCATCTCTGTCGGATTTTCGAAAGGGTGTGCGCCGTTGTAATTCACCGTTCCAGTGCGGATGTGCACGCCACCAGAATGCGGCGGGCGGGCGTTTCAGGTCATCGAGCTTTTGATTTTTTAGGAAAAGTAGCGTTTTTCCTAAAACAGCATGTTCTAACGCCACCAGTGAAAACGGTTTGGTGAGGGACGCCGGTTGCACAATGCGTGGGGCGGCGTTGAGATGACGGTAGTCCTCCTCCTGCAATAGCTGACGAAGATCGTGCGTATCCAGCCTGTCATCCTTCGACTCAAAGCCGGGTTTACAGTACGCGACGTTTTCCTCTTTCAGCGCGCGAATATTGTGGCTAAGTAGGGTGATATTGGGGGTTTTAGGTACATGCTGTTCATCCTGTCTATGGCGTAATATTCGTCCGGCGAGTTGGATGAATGAACGCATTGAACTGGGCTCGACAATTGCCCAGTCGTAATCATGATCTCTACCGACCTCGGCGACTGAGGTCGCTAACACCACAAAGATATGATGCTGCTGCGGCGCGTTTTCTATCGCCTGACGAATCTCCTCCACCTGCCACAGCGCATCGGCGTCGTTACGCATCAGCGCGGCATCAAGCCGTTGCTCAATATAGGAACGCATCGCCAGCGGATGTTGGCTGTGGTAAATGCAGTAATGAATGCAGGTGTCCGGCGGCGAGGGGATGGCAAGCAACTGGCGGGCGACGGCAACCAGCGGGTTGATGTTTGCCATTCTGACCAGCCCCAGCGAGACGGTTTTTCCGCTCTTATGCTGTTGGTGATGCTGTGAATGTAAATCGCGCAGCAGTGGGTGGATTGCCTGTGCGACGGCCAGATGAACATCATCTTTATTTTTGCTGGGGCTGCTGACGGGCACAATGGAAGCTAGCCGGAGCGGAAGTTCCTCTTTGGCAAGATTCTTCAGCCGCTGCTGAACGAACGCATCGTGCTGGGTCATGAAGCCTTTCACATCGCCGTACTGCTCATGCTGACAATCAAATTCATCAAACCAGCCGCAGCACACGTTCAAGAGCGTATTCGGTGTACCGTAAGCCTGTTGCCAGGCGGCACGGCCATCAAGATAGGCACCAAACAACGCGCGAATTAACGCTGGTGGCAACGTGGCCGAGGAAAGTAGAACACGCGATCCCAGCATTCCTGCCCAGTTCACCAGTCGGCAGAGCGCGGGAAGATCTTCCAGCCCAAAATCATCCGGTTCATCCAGCACCAGATCGGAGGTCAATAGCCGTAGCATCGGGGCAATCTGGTGGCCGCCGCGCAGACTTTCTGTGGCGGGCATCAGGTGATCGATGGTGGTGATCAGCACCGGTGCACTCAGTAATTGATGCAGGGTGGGGCTACGTTCCAACCACGTCTTTAACCTGCCATCATCCAGCGAACCGTCGTAACGGACATATTGATGCTCAGAGAACAGCGGATCGGCGGATTCACTGCCCGTCTGCGGCGTATTTTGTTGGTGCGTCTCATTTTCCAACCGCATTTCATGGAGATCTTGCACGGCCTGTGAACCAATCAGCACCGCTAAGTCGTCTTCATCCAGCTTTAAGCGCTGCCGTAGTGCATCACCGGTTTGTAGCGTTAGCGTGCGTAATCCCAGTGCGACCGAGAAGCGACAGCCGATAGACTCGTCCGACAAGCCATACATAATTCGTGCGTTGGCAAAGGTTTTTCCCCGGCCTGTCGAGGCCATGTTGACGCCGAAAAAGCCATGCTGCTTGCTGGATTCCCGAATGGAGCAGGCAAGATCGAATGCGCGATCCTGCCAGCGAAAGCACGGGTGCGTGCTGCGCTGACGGAATCCTTTGTGGCGAGTAATCGCGGGTAGCGTTTCGCGCAGGTGTGGCAGGCTGCGTCCCAGCAGCAGCGCATTTTGCCCGACGCCGACGCAGTGTTCGTCCAGCTTCTGTTTACATTCAGGCTTACCGCCACGACCTTTGGTATTTGCCCAAACCGGATAAGCGGGATCCTGCCAGCCCGCGGTTGGATCGCCTGCTGAATAATGATGGTCAGCCAGCATGAGTGCGAGACGAGCCAGATGCACGGTCAGCCGTTGATCTAACTGAGCGAAATGCATGAATGAGGGGAGCTTTAGCGCACGACCCGCAAACTTGTGTGCTTTCTCACGCCAGACGCTGCTGCGTAGCGGCGTGCCATGCGGAAACTGCCAGTTTCGCTCAAGATCGGACGGCGTAACATCGGTCTTGCAATGATTGAGTGCATTCCATTGTGCCGAGAGATGGCCGGTTAACCATGTCTCTGCATAGTTGAGCTGCGGTTCACTGCTGTTGGGGGCAAGCTCTGTCGATTTGTTAAACACCGGCAGCCGATGGTGCGAAACAATCAGCCAGGCGATAACCTGCGCCAGCGGCGGCAGGGTCAGAAACGGCGTGTCGTTCACTGCTGGCGTATCTTGCTTTAGGCTGGCGAGCAAAGCGAATTCGGCTTCCGAAGTGATGCTACTGAGCGCGGTTAACCAGCCTTTGTCGTCTTGCTCCCCCACGAAGGCCTGAAACAGCCGCAGCGACACCCACTCATGGCGATATGGCTGACCACGTTTTGCCTGGCTCTGTAGTCCCGCCTGAAATAGCGCATTGGCCTTGCCGACATCGTGAAATAACCCGGAAATAGCCGCCAGCAGGCTAAACACCTCGGCGCTGTGCCACGGATTTTCATCTTTCGAGCGCAGAATATCGCGGCTGGTGGTGTTGGTCGGTACGCTCCCCTGCGTATTAAAACGCCGTAAATTACCGACGATCCACAGCAGCTCGGTATGATTCGCACTGCGAACCCAATGACAGGCGACGGCCGTATTACGACGCGCCGTTTTGCGCAGCAGCTTGCGTAGCGTGTTCAGCCCTTCCAGCGTGATAGCGGTTTGCCACGTGCGCTCGCCCTTGCGTTCGGCAAACTGGTCCAGTATCCGGCGGGTTTCGACCAGCGCGCGCTTATTGCATTCTGAAATCAGCAGAATGTTCATCGACCCACCTGGCTCAGCTTGCTGGCGACATCCTGCAAGCTGCCGATCATCACATCCAGCGCCTCGGATTGTTGGAATGCAGTCAGGCAGCGCTGACGAAATTCTTGCTCATCCTCGCCTTCCATCGCGGCAATAAACGCCTGCGGCAGTACGAGTGCGTCCTTAATTAAATCGGCAACGTCGAATACTAGCCCGCCGCGGCGAGTTTTACCGTGTAACACGGCTAACCCGTGCGGCAGACCCAGAACCCATGTCGCGACGGCAGCCAGCCCGTAAGCCAGATAGTTGCCGTGATCGAGAAAGCGGTTGGCCAGATCGGTGCCGCCGCCGCGTTTAGCGCGAGTAAAGTCGCCATAGCTCACGGCATTAGCGGCCAGTTTGTATAGGGCTTTGGTCATCATCGCTTCCTGCACCAGCACGTCATTGCTGGTGCGGCAGTCGGTTAGCCCTTTTTCATAGCGATCAAGAAGCGCCTGAAGATGGTCGGCCTTAAAGGTAAAGCGGGATTCGCGGGACAGGCGAGAACCCAGCCAGTGCTGACGAATTTGCGTTATCCGCACCTGTTGGAAAGCGATGGCGGCGGCCAGCCTTTTCTCATCATCGAACCAAAAGCTGACCCAATCCTGCAAATACTCGGTTGGTCGATATTCGCTCTGTGGTGATAGCCAGGATACCGCCACTTCCGTCTCGTTTGCCGCAAACAGTGGAGTACCGCCGCCGCCACAAAAGCCAACCATTACACCGGCTCTGGCAAATTCCCGCATCGCTGCCTGCGTGACGGAGGTGCCGGTTCCCAGCATGACAACGCTGGTATTGGCGATGGGGATATTCCAGTACAGAGACTGGTTTCCTTCTTCCGTGACATATTCGACACGGCCACCGTTAACGAGAATGCGGCAATGCTGGAGGTAATAAACATTGGCGCGTTTGGAATGCAGAATAGTTTTTAAGTCCGAAGGGCTAAAGGCGTTATCCATAATGTATTTTCTGCCGCAATCGATAATAGCTGGGATGCCAGCGAATGAATCGCAGGCTAACTATTTGATAAGAAAAAATATAATCTTCAGAAAACTAACGAAAATCAGACTATCACAAATATTCTGGGAAAATGGTGGCTGCAAAAAATATTACCCAGACGCAGACCCTTTTTATTTGGCCTATTTCACAGGATTAAAAATCAATGAGTTACCGCTGAGTTGAAAAAAAGGGTTTTTGCGGCGAAAACGGCAATTGCTGCTAATAAAACAAATCGTTAGAGTGATCGGGCTACGGTTCACTGCCGCATAGGCAGCTTAGAAAACATATTCACGTCTGGTTTCCTGCCGTTCTCTAGTTCACTGCCGCATAGGCAGCTTAGAAAAGTACCACTCGGTCTCGCCAGTTTCATCATTAGTTCACTGCCGCATAGGCAGCTTAGAAATGATCGGCACCTGGCCTGATTAACCAGCCGTCGTTCACTGCCGCATAGGCAGCTTAGAAAACGGTTAGCCCACTCAGACGCGGCACACTCAGGTTCACTGCCGCATAGGCAGCTTAGAAAACGATGGCAGGCGCAGGCTGTCCAGTTGCTGAGTTCACTGCCGCATAGGCAGCTTAGAAAGTCGAACTTCGCGGAGCTTTCTCACGGTCACAGTTCACTGCCGCATAGGCAGCTTAGAAATTTTTTATGGAGTCAGCATGTCGAAACAAATAGTTCACTGCCGCATAGGCAGCTTAGAAACTGATGGAAAGGCCTATTTTGATGAGTTTTGCGGTTCACTGCCGCATAGGCAGCTTAGAAATGGGTAAAGGTATCGGTAGTTTGCTGCTGCGGGTTCACTGCCGCATAGGCAGCTTAGAAAGAAAAGCGGAATCGTCACCGCCTGCCGCGCCAGTTCACTGCCGCATAGGCAGCTTAGAAAATTGTCGTTAATCCATGCCTCAGCAATAGTTTGTTCACTGCCGCATAGGCAGCTTAGAAAAAGCTACAAAACCCAGCGATACAACGCAGGATGTTCACTGCCGCATAGGCAGCTTAGAAATCTATTTTCAGCGCCGCCGTGCGAAAGCCTACGTTCACTGCCGCATAGGCAGCTTAGAAAGGAAATGATCGCCGATACCATTGGAAGGTATCGGTTCACTGCCGCATAGGCAGCTTAGAAAAGGTGAATCACACCCCTGAGGATTACGCAAAGGTTCACTGCCGCATAGGCAGCTTAGAAATGGCAGATGCGCAGGCCGATGATATCCGGTTGGTTCACTGCCGCATAGGCAGCTTAGAAAATCAGCCGATCGACATGATTACGCTCAGTGATGTTCACTGCCGCATAGGCAGCTTAGAAAATCCAACGCCAGCACAATAATCTGATTCATCGGTTCACTGCCGTATAGGCAGCTTAGAAATCGCAGGCTCGACGCTCACTGCGTCCGCTGGAGTTCACTGCCGATAGGCAGCTTAGAAAGCTACGACAAGAAATATAACTCTGCTCACTCAGTTCACTGCCGGATAGGCAGCTTAGAAAAGAACGGCGCAGACATACAAGACAAATCACTGGTTCACTGCCGCATAGGCAGCTTAGAAATGCTAAATCAGGCATTAACGCCAAAACCAAAGGTTCACTGCCGCATAGGCAGCTTAGAAAGTCAGAGCTTGCAACCTGTTCACCAAAGACAAGTTCACTGCCGTATAGGCAGCTTAGAAAAGGCACGCGTCTACCGTCATGGTTAAGTCGCCGTTCACTGCCGTATAGGCAGCTTAGAAATCGACAAACTCAAAACGACAACAAACACGTTTGTTCACTGCCGCACAGGCAGTTTAGAAAGAATGACGATCTTGGTGGCAGTGTGACGTTCGGTTCACTGCCGGATAGGCAGCTTAGAAAGGCTCGCTCTAACATTTGTGTGAATAGTGTCGGTTCACTGCCGTACAGGCAGTTTATCCGCGACATTAAGCGCTATTGTCTGGCTATTATCGAGGTAGCGCTGCGCTAGCGCCCAACCCTTAAATAACGCATATTGATGGCCTTCTTTCGTAACGTTTTTAAGTAACGAGTTTCTTTTTTAGGGAATGAAAAATTGTGGGTTGGGCATTATTAATATTTAAAAATCATCATTTTTCCGTTAAAGTGCCCTTACAGGGAAAATAGTGCATTGACTTAAGTAAAATTCAAGGGAGTGAGTGACTGTGAGATACGATCCCGTTTTAAAAACGCTTGTGGATGATGACTATCGGTTAGAGGATCATCTTGATTTTAAAAAGCAGCATGCAGATATTAACTATCAGAAATTACATGCTCAACTAAATGAAATAAATAACGATAACATTCATGCCATATTGACTGCGCAGGAAGCGACGTATTTTTTAAAGACGTTATGCACACCAAACCCTAATGATTCGTGGAAAACGGCGATATTTGGCTGTGCCGATCCTACTTCATCGTTTGCTGGAAATATTGCAGAAGCTGTGTCTGTGAGCAGAATCGTGATGGAGATAAAAGGATTCGGCGTAACGGCAACGGAATATGTCGGGAAAAATGGTAGCAAGTACATAAAATTATCTGGGTATCCGGGGGTAAGAAAGTATTTAGATGCCACCCGATATTTAGTCAGTAACCAAAAAATACTCGATATGGGGATTGGTACAAAAGGCATTGAAAGCGGTATTGCGGCAGGTGCAAGATTCTGCATTATTTTTTCAGGTGCTTATCGGGCCATTGAGTTGATGGTGAAAGATGAATATGCGCTAACCGATTTCTTTGTTAATTTAACGATGGATGCGGCAAAATTAGCAGTATCTATTGGTGTTGCTTGGGGGGCAAAAGCTGCCGCTACTGGACTCATGGTTACTGGTGGTAGTGTTCTTGTTATTGCTATTGGTGTGTTCTTTTTAGGTGTTTTAGTGAGTGCGATATTATACTGGTTAGATAATGAATATAAAATTAGTGAGACAATAATAAAAAATTTAAAATCACATAAAAGACAATATACCCCATACCATCCCGATCAATTCTTTCATGCTTGGGGGAGAGTCAGTCGTGGTTAAGATAAACAGGCCATTAGTTGGCGCATTTGCAACCTTGGTTTTCCTCATGTCCTGCTGGGGATGTTGGTTTTCTTTAAGTGGGTATTTAGCTTTCTTTAAATCAAGTGATATAGTCACTTTCTCTTGGAAAGTTGGTGTTCTAGTATTTGCAGCGCCGCTATTATTCTACTTTTCATATTTGGCATTTTATTCTGCAATAAAAAATGAAATGGCGAGAATGAATAATAGATTAGCTAGTGTACTAGCTGTTATAGCTATATTAGGTGCGGTAGTTGGTTTGTTTTCATCGATATATATATCATATAACCTTAGTGATCAAGACTATAAAACATGCCCTAAGAACTCTTGGATGGATCCCAATAAGTATGTGAAAGACATTTCTCTTTGTAAAGACTAAAAATGGTACGAGAGTATGCTTTTTTCATGCATGGGGGAGAGCAAGTCGTGGTTAAGATAAATAGACCATTTTTTTTCATATATTCAGTTTTTATTTTTATTATTTCATGCTGGGGAGCATGGTTCTCTTTAAGCGGGTATATTGATTTCTTTAATCTAAATGATGTTATTTCATTTTCATGGAAGCTCGGGGTGATAGTTTTTCTAGTTCCAATAGTGTTTCAGTTTTCTTATTTTGGTTTTTTTTCTGCTATAAAAAATAGACCAATTAAAATGAATAATAAGATTTCAAATGCATTGGTTATATTTGCTATTTTTGGTATTGTAGTGAGTTTATTTTCATCTATGTATATCTCTTATAGTCTTAATGAGCAGGGTTATAAAATTTGTCCCAAGAACTCATGGATAGCTCCCAATAAATATGTAAGGAATATTGCTCTTTGTAAGGAATAAATATAGTTATAATTATTTTATGATTTAGGGGGTATTTGTGGTTAAGGTAAACAGGCCATTGGTTGGCGCGTTTGCAGTTTTTCTCTTTCTGTTGACATGTTTTACTGGTTGGTTTTCTTTTAATTCATACTTGAATCTCTTTCAGTTAAATGATGTGATTGTTTTTTCATGGAAAGTTGGATTAATGGTATTTGGCTCACCCTTGTTGTTTTATTTCTCATATTTGGCATTTTATTCAGTCATAAAAAATAAAGTGCCTAGAATGAATAATAAATTAGCTAACGTATTAGTTATTATATTTATATCGGGTGCGGTTGTTAGTTTTGTCTCATCAGTTTATATTACATATTCCTTTAATGTTCAAGGCTATAAAATCTGTCCTAGAAACTCCTGGATGGATCCCAGTAAGTATGTAAAAAATCTCGTTCTCTGTGATCAATGGTGAATAACAAGCACACCTGATAAGATGCGCTTGTTATCAAAGGTCATAGATCTTAGAGACTCATTTCCTCCCAAATGCTATAACCCGACGTGCCTGCGATCTTATGGTTCCATGCTATGGTTTTATATTTTAGCTGGACTTTTTCATACGGCATGATGTCGTTGTTATCGATGACGTGCGGATAGACACAGGTGACATCGACAATGCTTGCATCCGTTAAGGTGACTTCATAGTAAAGCTCTAACTGCCCAGCGGAATTGACGCGGTAAAAATAAAATGTCACATCTACCTTTTCATTATAAGAGATTGCCATCCCTAATAATGGGGACGACTTATCGATTGGTTTAATAAAATGAATCGGATGATGAGCGACATTCTGATCGCGGCTGATGCTATGGTTTAAACCTAATACCTGTATTTGATCTTCATGACCTGTTTGGTAGCGATTACCAATTGAATCGAGCGTTGAACAACCAGATGATATTAAACCCTGTTTTTGACCATTAATGCTGGCGTAAATCAAATTAGCCATATCAAATCCTTATGAGAATATTTATCAATAGACTGCGTGATAATATATCGATTATCCGCGCGGAAATAATACGGCTAAGGCAAAGCTAAAGTAAAGTGAGTCATAATAAAAGGTGACGTTAGACCTAACTCGCATTTATTTCCCGCCAGTTCAGCCAGATTCGCATATCAAATTCCAGCTGGTGATAATCAGGATCCATATGGCAGCAGAGTTGATAGAAAGCTTTGTTGTGGTCTTTTTCTTTGAGGTGGGCGAGTTCGTGTATCACGATCATCCGTAGGAAATCTTCCGGCCCGTCACGGAATAGCGTCGCTATTCTGATTTCGTTGTTGGACTTTAATTTTCCACCCTGCACGCGTGCCACAAAGGTATTAGTGCCCAGCGTCCCTTTTATTGGGTTCTGTTTATTGTCGTAAAGCACCTTTGATATTGCCGGGGCGTTTTTCAGATAGCGCTGTTTCAGCTCGGCGACAAACTGATAGAGCGACTTGTCACTCTGGATTGGATGGCGGTCCGGGTATCTTTTTTCCAGCCAGGGGCCGAGTTTGCCTTGATCGAGGAGCGTTTGTACTTGTGCAACAATCGTTGGGGGATAGCCGTTCAGGTAGCGTAGTTGGGTCATGGGATTTTTATCACAAAAGCCACTGAGTTAAGCGAGTTCACAACGGTGAGTCGATTAAGCCAGTGGCGTTGTCGTTTTACAATTTACTGAATCGCGGCGAAAGCCGCAGCGACGCGCTGGACGTTGCTGTGGTTTAGCCCCGCCATACACATACGGCCGCTGGCGATCAGGTAGACGCCGAATTCTTCACGCAGACGATCCACCTGTTCCGGGCTGAATCCTGTGTAGCTGAACATGCCGCGCTGGGTGAGTAGGTAATCGAAGTTGCGGTTAGGCAGCGCGTTTTTCAGTGCCGACACTAGTTCCTGACGCATGCTCAGAATGCGGGTGCGCATCTCTTCGACTTCCGCTTTCCAGTCGGCGTTCAACTGCGCGTCGTTCAGGACTTTAGAAACCACCTGTGCGCCGAAATTCGGTGGGGAAGAGTAGTTGCGGCGAACGGTCGCTTTTAACTGACCCAGCACGCGCTGGGCGCTGTCGGCATCGTCACACACCACGGAAAGACCACCAACGCGCTCGCTATACAGTGAGAAAATCTTGGAGAACGAGTTGGCGATGAGTGCTGGAACGCCCGCGCTGGCAACGGCGCGAATCGCATAGGCATCCTGCTCAATCCCGAGGCCAAAGCCCTGATAGGCGATGTCCATAAACGGAATCAGTTCTCGCTGGATGATGACCTCAATGACGCGATCCCACTGTTCTGTAGTGAGGTCAGAACCGGTCGGGTTGTGGCAGCACGGGTGCAGCAGCACGATACTGCGCGCTGGCAGCGTTTGCAGGGTGGCGAGCATGGCGTCAAATTTCACGCCCAGGCTTTCGCCATCGAAATACGGATAGGTGTGAACGTTAAAGCCCGCGCCCTCAAAGATCGCAATATGGTTTTCCCATGTTGGATCGCTGACCCACACTTCTGAGTTCGGGAAGTAGCGTTTCAGGAAATCTGCACCGACTTTCAGCGCACCGGAACCGCCCAGCGTCTGGATGGTGGCGATGCGACCCGCTTCCAGCGCCGCGTGGTTTTCACCAAACAGCAGGTGTTGGATCGCGGTACGGTAAGGCTGTAACCCTTCCATCGGCAGATAAGAGCTCGCGCTCTGCGCTGGCTGTTTCAGGCTGCTTTCAGCCGCGCTGACGGATCGCAGCTGCGGGATAATATTCTGCTCGTTGTAGTAGAGCCCGATACTCAAATTGATCTTATCCGCTCTTGGATCCTGTTTGAATTTTTCCATCAGAGACAGGATAGGATCTCCGGCATAGGTATCAACGTTTTGAAACACAGTGTAGCTCTCCTGAGTGTGTCATTTTTATGGGTACCGCAACCCCGACGATGGTGGGGGGACAATCAGGCCGCGTAACGGCCGGGGCGATGGTTCATCGCGATAATCAGGTTCAGAATGGTTGCCCCCAGAATCGAAGCAATCAACATTGGTATGCTTACCACGAACAGGGAAGTCAGCACAATCACAACGTCAACGCCCATCTGGAGTTTTCCCGCTCGCAGGCCGTATTTGTCCTGAAGATACAGCGCCAGAATATTCATACCGCCGAGGCTGGCTTTATGGCGGAACAGCACCACGAAGCCGATGCCGGTGATGATATTGCCAAATAGCGTGGCGTAGAACGGGTTGAGCTGATCGAAATGAACGAACATCGGGTGCAGGTCGGAAAACAGAGAAACCAGCCCGACGGCGCAGAACGTTTTCACCGTGAATTCCCACCCCATGCGGCGCACGGCCAGATAATAGAAGGGCAGGTTCAGCAGGAAAAAGGCAACGCCAAAGGAGACGTTGGTTAGATAGTGGGTAAGGAAAGCGATGCCAGCGGTTCCGCCGGTGAGAGCACCGGCCTGACGCAGCAGAATGACGCCAAACGACACCATCAGCGTGCCGATCAGTATCGCCAGAATATCTTCCAGCAGCGTGTGTGATATTTTTTGTGTGGGAATAACGTTATCCATGGTGAGCACTCAACAGACTGTCGTAAAAACATGTGCTTACCAAAGCAAGAATCGCACCAGATAGTGCTGCTTAGCGTCTGGTGTCTGCATAATCTCGCCTGCGATAAAAATAACGTGTTGAATTATATGAATGAAAATAATGCGTGATTCATGCGTTTTTTATTATTTATTTGTCTTTTCCGTGCATCTTCTTGGGGTTTATTGCGTGAAGTATTCATTTTTTGCACCAAATGGATGCAATCGCCCCAATTTAGGGCAACGCAGGCAGTTCTGGCATCATCAAACCGTTCTCTTTGAGGCGGTTCAATACCACGGAGGTTTTCAGGTGCGCGACGCTCTTGTTCTGCGACAGAATCTGGCTAATCAGTGTGCTGAGTCCGGGCAGATCGGCCACGGCGACTTTTAACAGATAATCGGCATCACCCGTGGTTTTATAGGCGTCGATGATGGCGTCCACTTCCCCCAGCATCTGGTGAAAGCGCTCAACGTATTCGCTGGTGTGGTTGATCAACCGCACTTCAATTAATCCCAGACATTCCAGCCCGACCGCGTTCGGCGACAGGCGGGCATGATAGCCAAGAATCAGCTGTGCCTGTTCTAGCGCGATGCGACGGCGGGAACACTGCGAGGCGGAAAGCCCAACCAGATCGCTCAGCTCCTGATTGGTCAGGCGGCCGTTCGTCTGTAGCAGCGTCAGGATTTTCAGATCGAAGTCATCAATGTGGTACATCGCGTTTCCTAAACAGTATCAGGCAATCGGCCAAACAGACTACCAGCTTTTTAGGCCGCGTTGCCTATGAGTTTTTTATTACTGATTTTTGCTGCGTTTATTTTTATTAACTGCCTGTTCGGCAGTGAACTGAGATCCGGCCGGGCTATGCGTTCAACATCATTTGCTAAGCTGCCTACACAGCAGTGAACCCGCAGAAGGCCGACCTGAATCAGGGCGCGTGTTTCTAAGCTGCCTATACGGCAGTGAACCAATCGAACATTAAGCGAACTCATTAAATTATTTTCTAAGCTGCCTATACGGCAGTGAACATCATCCCATTCGTTGTGCCGCTACAGCAGCATTTCTAAGCTGCCTATACGGCAGTGAACTCTTGATCCTGAAACTGCATAGAGGGGGTAACTTTCTAAGCTGCCTATACGGCAGTGAACGAAGGTCAACTCGTTACGCGTGGCAATCGATGATTTCTAAGCTGCCTATACGGCAGTGAACCCTGACCTGGCAGGCCGACGCCGATCGCTTCCTTTCTAAGCTGCCTATACGGCAGTGAACAATTATTCAATTTTAATTGCGGCGCTCATTGCTTTCTAAGCTGCCTATACGGCAGTGAACTTAGGCATCACACGCCGGATGGTGTCGAAGATTTTCTAAGCTGCCTATACGGCAGTGAACGCTTTGTTCAGGACGGTAACCGGCATCGTGTTTTTCTAAGCTGCCTATACGGCAGTGAACCCAGTGCATACCCTTCAGGCACTGAGCTATCCTTTCTAAGCTGCCTATACGGCAGTGAACGTCTTGAACGTAAGCTGGCGAAAAAGGCTGAATTTCTAAGCTGCCTATACGGCAGTGAACATTGACCCAACGCGTAACAACCTGACGCCATGTTTCTAAGCTGCCTATACGGCAGTGAACACTCTCCGGTATCGGATAGTTCAGTGCCAGAATTTCTAAGCTGCCTATACGGCAGTGAACGAAGTGGAACGGGTGATGGTCATGAATCATCAGTTTCTAAGCTGCCTATACGGCAGTGAACTAGATTGATGCAGGGGGCATGCCCCCTGTCCTTTTCTAAGCTGCCTATACGGCAGTGAACCGTAAAAATTTTATGCTAATCATCAGATTATTAAAGAGAATGCTCTGTTTTTTCAGAAAAACCCTTTTTTATAGTCTCGGTTGTGGGTGGTTAAAAATCAGTAAGTTACCACTAGCCGTTAAAAAAGGGTTGAGAAGAAGCATGCTACAGATTTTATTCTTTGTTGCGGTCTGTCCCAATCCGTATCACTCCACAATAATCCGTTCGTCATTGTCTCCCAGACAGACACTTAACTGCTGCCCGTCAGGGCTGAAGGCGCAGTAGGGGAGAGGTTCACGCAGGTAAAGATGTAGCGGAAGCGCCAGATAAAGCGCGATCAGAAGCAGTGCGGCGACGGCTTTAGCATAGGTTGGGCGTGGAGCGACTGGGTTGCGACGCGCGTGTCGATATTTCACGATGCCGATGGCGGCCATGCATGCGCCCACCAGCATGGAAACATACAGTTCGCCGGGCATGGGAGAAAGTATCAGCTCTTCGTTTTCATAATCCTGCCAATATTGAATGCGCCACAAGGCGCTGATGCCGATTTGCACCAGCCCCGCGAGTATCCAGGCAACACGCCATCCTGAAAGCCGAAAGAGCGCCAGAAAGCAGAAACCCGATGCCGCGCAAGACCAGTAGATGAGATCGAACATCGCGCTAAACATGCCGCCAAACAGCGTGCCGCCGACATCCGTCGGTTTCAGGGTATAGAAATTAATGAGGGCAAACAGCGTCAGGATAGCGGAGACGGCAAGCCAGCTTGCCGCATAGTAGATAACCTGTTTTAAAATCGGCAAGCCATGAGCCTGCCGATAAAAACCAGCCGGTCCGTTTTTACTCACCGTCGACGTATTCCAACGTGGTGCGCTGGGTTAAGCGCGTGATCAGTTCGTAGGCGCTGGCACCCACATGCGCGGCAATGCGTTCAACCGGTAGCGTTGGGCCCCAAAGAATGACCTCATCACCGACCTTGTCCTGCGCATCCGGCCCTAAATCCACCGTAATCATATCCATCGATACGCGGCCGGAAAGTGGCACTTCACGACCGTTGATGAGCACGGGGGTTCCGGCTGGCGCGCAGCGCGGGTAGCCATCGCCGTAGCCGACGGCCACGACGCCCAGACGAGTATTGCGCGGGCTGGTCCAGGTGCCGCCATAACCGACTGCTTCGCCCGCGTTGTGTTCGCGAACGGCAATCAGTTGAGACGTAAAGGTCATTGCAGGCTGGAAGCCGAAATGCGCGGCGTCTTCGTTATCCAGCGGCGACACACCATAGAGAATGATGCCGGGACGAACGCGATCGCGGTGCGACTGCGGCCACAGCAGAATGCCACCGGAAGCCGCGATGGACTGTGCGCCGGGTTTACCCTGCGTAAAGGCATCGAAGCAGGCTAGCTGGCGTTCGGTGGTTCCGGCTTCGGGTTCATCGGCGCGGCAAAAGTGGCTCATGATATTGACTGGCTGAACCACATTGCGGCATTCGGTCAGGCGCTGCCAAAACGCATCGGCGTGTTCCGGCAGAACGCCAAGGCGGTGCATGCCGCTATCGAGCTTCATCCACACGGGGATCGGCTGTGACAGCGTGGCCTGTTCCAGCGCGGCAAGTTGTTCTGGGCTGTGAACAGCGGTTTCTAGCTGGTGCTCCACCAGAAGCGGGAGCTCGTCGGCGGAGAAAAAGCCTTCCAGCAGGACGATAGGCTTGGTGATGCCCGCAGCGCGCAGTGCCAGCGCTTCGGAGAGCCGCGCGACGCCGTAACAGTCAGCGTCGGAAAAGGTATGGGCAGCGTCGATCATGCCGTGGCCGTAGGCGTTGGCTTTCACGATGGCAACAACCTGGCTGCCAGGCGCGAGCTGGCGGATACGTTGCAGGTTATGGCGCAAAGCACGCCGGTTAATGACGGCAGTTGCCGTTTTCATTCTTGTTCCTTAGTGCAGTGTTGTCATTGCTGAGCGCTGCGTTATTCATCGTCATATTGTGGGCCGGCATAGTTATCAAAGCGCGACCACTGCCCGTTAAAGGTTAAACGAACGGAACCAATCGGGCCGTTACGCTGTTTCCCCAGAATGATTTCAGCGATGCCTTTCAGGTCGCTGTTTTCGTGATAAACCTCATCACGATAGATAAACATAATCAGGTCGGCATCCTGCTCGATGGAGCCGGATTCACGCAGATCCGAGTTAACCGGGCGCTTATCGGCACGCTGTTCCAGACTACGGTTAAGCTGCGACAGGGCGACGACGGGAACCTGCAATTCTTTTGCCAGCGCTTTGAGCGAGCGGGAAATCTCCGCAATTTCCAAAGTACGGTTGTCGGACAGCGACGGCACGCGCATCAATTGCAGGTAGTCGATCATGATCAGGCTCAGGCCATCGTGTTCACGGAATACGCGGCGGGCGCGGGATCGCACTTCGGTCGGCGTCAGGCCGGAGGAATCATCGATGTACATATTGCGCTTTTCCAGCAGGATCCCCATGGTGCTGGAAATACGCGCCCAGTCTTCATCGTCCAACTGACCGGTACGAATGCGGGTCTGATCCACGCGGGACAGCGACGCCAGCATACGCATCATGATCTGTTCGCCGGGCATCTCCAGACTGAAGATCAATACTGGTTTATCCTGCATCATCGCCGCGTTTTCACACAGGTTCATCGCGAAGGTGGTTTTACCCATTGATGGACGCGCCGCGACGATGATCAGGTCCGATTTCTGCAAACCCGCGGTCTTTTTATCCAGATCCTGATAGCCGGTAGACACGCCGGTTACGCCGTCGTGCGGGCGCTGATACAACTGCTCGATACGGGAAACGGTGTCTTCCAGAATGCGGTCGATGCTTTTCGGGCCTTCATCTTTGCTGGCGCGGTTTTCGGCGATCTGAAAGACGCGGGATTCCGCCAGATCGAGCAGATCTTCACTGCTGCGGCCCTGCGGATCGTAGCCCGCATCGGCGATCTCATTGGCGACGGAGATCATTTCACGCACCACGGCGCGTTCGCGCACGATGTCAGCATAGGCACCGATGTTCGCGGCACTCGGGGTGTTTTTTGCCAGTTCGGCAAGATAGGCGAAGCCACCGGCGGATTCCAGTGAGCCTTGCAGCTCAAGTGATTCGGACAGCGTAATCAGGTCAATCGGTTTGCTCATTTCGAGCAGGCGCTGCATCTCAGTGAAGATCAGGCGGTGGGCGCGGTTATAGAAGTCGTTCGCGACAACACGCTCGGCGACATTATCCCAGCGCTCATTGTCGAGCATCAGGCCACCCAATACCGATTGCTCCGCTTCCAGCGAATGTGGCGGAAGTTTCAGACCTTCCATCTGGCGGTCACGGGGTTCATTCGATTTATTGGTGGGTCTTTTCTCTGCCATGAAACGGGTTCTTTACCGGTTGATTTGCCATTGGATTAGGGGGCATTGTATATGCCACTCGTCCGAAATAACACAATCCATATCCATAATAGCGACACGATGAACCTGTCAAGGTTGAGGAGATAACATGACAAAACGCGTTCAGTTCCGAGCTTATGGTGGCCCAGAGGTTCTGCAATATGTGGATTTCACGCCTGCCGACCCCGCTGCGGGAGAGGTTCAGGTTGAGAACCGCGCCATCGGCATTAATTTTATCGATACCTATATTCGCAGCGGCCTGTATCCGGTGCCTGACTTGCCTTCCGGGCTGGGAACCGAAGCGGCGGGCGTCGTGACGAAAGTCGGAGCAGGGGTTAGCGTGCTGAAAGTCGGCGATCGCGTGGTGTATGCGCAGTCCGGACTGGGCGCGTATAGCGACGTGCATAACGTGGTGGCGGAGAAGGTGGCGCTGCTGCCTGATGCCATCAGCTTTGAGCAGGCGGCGGCTTCTTTCCTGAAAGGGCTGACGGTTTACTATCTGCTGCGCCAGACGTATGAAATCAAGCCAAATGAAGTCTTTCTGTTCCATGCCGCGGCGGGGGGCGTTGGGCTGATCGCCTGCCAGTGGGCGAAGGCGCTGGGCGCGAAGCTGATCGGGACGGTGGGCTCTGATGAAAAAGCGGAGCGGGCAAAACAGGCGGGTGCCTGGGCAACCATTAATTACCGCACCGAGAATATTGCACAGCGCGTCGCAGAACTGACCGACGGGCAGAAAGTGAATGTTGTGTATGACTCGGTCGGGAAAGATACCTGGGAAGCCTCGCTCGATAGCCTGCGTCGTCGCGGATTGATGGTCAGTTTTGGCAATGCGTCCGGGCCGGTCACCGGCGTCAATCTGGGGATCTTGAACCAGAAAGGCTCGCTGTATGTCACGCGTCCGTCGCTGTTTGGCTACGTGACGAATCGCGCCGAGCTGGAACAGGCCAGCAATGAGCTCTTTTCACTGCTCGCCAGTGGGGCGATTACGGTCGATGTGCCGCAGAACCAGAAATTCGCGCTGGCGGATGCGCAAGCGGCTCATCGGGCGCTGGAGAGTCGCAGTACGCAGGGCTCCTGCCTGCTGATTCCGGGCTAATCGCTCAATGAGGTTATCGCGTTCTGGCGATAACCTCGCTTCTCCCTCCACCCTTTTTTCATCCAGGGTAAAGGGCTGCCTACGGTATTACTTCTTAACAAAAAAACCAAAACCTCCTGTTTGTTTTTTAAACACCCCTCTGTAGGATTTGACGAAAAAGAGATTAAGACGGTCATTCAGATCTTGTGCCTTGCTCGTTGTCTGCGCCGTACATCAATCCCAATAAGCAGAGTCGAATGCGTATGTTGCGTTTGGCTGTGAGCATAGGTTCCACGGCATTTTTTCAACATGGTTCTCTCTTTACCTCTTCGCTATCTCGATTGTTGTTTTCACAGGCGATTTCTCGCCTGATTTTGAACACACTAAAGGAGGATGTGAGTATGAGATCCATTAAACACCTGCCAATGCCCCCAGCCCGAAGCATTCTCGGGCATGTTGATTACCTAAAACGAAGTGATGTTCATCTACAGATGTTGCGGTGGAAAGAGCAGTATGGCCGCTTTTATCGCTTAAGGCTGGGGCTCACGTCCGCGATAGTGATTGCCGACGCGGAATGTATTCGTACCATCATGAAATCCCGCCCCGATGAATTTCGGCGAATCAACAGCATTGAATCTGTGTTTCAGGAAGCCGGGTTGAACGGTATTTTCTCATCGGAAGGGAAGCGCTGGGAGCATCAGCGCAGGCTGACGGAGCCGATGTTTCAGCCCGCCCATCTGAAATATTTCTATCCCAGCCTCAGGAAGGTGACCGCCCGGCTATCTGATCGTTTCGCGATGCTGGCTGAAACGGGGGAAACCGTTGTCCTCGTGGAAGAATTCAAGCGCTATACGGTTGATATCACGTCATTACTGGCTTTTGGTGAAGACGTGAATACGCTCGAACAGGGGGAGAACCCGCTGTCGCAAAGTTTACGCCATCTATTCCCCATGATTAATGCCCGCAGCGGGTCCTTGTTTCCTTTATGGCGGTACATCAGGAGGGAGCAAGATAAGCAGTTCGATGCAAGCCTGAGCCTGATTCGTGAATACGTTGATGGATTTATTTATCGCCAGCGGAAACGCATCCGGTTAAATCCACAGTTAATGGAAGCGCCTGAAAATATGCTACAGGTGATGCTCGCCGAGCAGAAAAAAGATGGGACGCTGACAGACGACGACATTGTAGCGAATGCGATTACGCTCCTTATCGCAGGGGAGGACACGACGGCGAATACGCTTGCCTGGATGAGTTTTCTCCTGTGCTCGTCGCCTTCGGTAGAAGAGTGCGTTTTTCAGGAGTGCAAAGAGGCGGCTGATGGGGCCGGGGCTATCCTTCCGTGGCCGCTGCCGCGTATGTCGTGGCTCACCGCTGTGATGTATGAATCGATGCGACTCAAGCCCGTTGCACCGCTGCTGTATCTTGAGCCAACGAAGAACACCGTTATTGATGATTTCCAGATCAAAAAAGGCACGCCTCTGTTGCTGATGTTGAATGCGAGCGGGTTTGACGACGCGCTGTTTCAGCAGCCTTATGATTTCGTGCCTGAACGGTGGCTTGAACGCGGAAAGGCCTCTTTTTCCGATCTCCAGCCTTTCGGTGGAGGGGCGCGTATGTGCCCCGGACGGTCGCTGGCATTAATGGAAATTAAGCTGGGGTTTCACGCGCTGTGTAGCGGGTTCCGTGTCGAGGCGCAGCAGCCCGCATCGGACGTCACCGAGACCTTTGCTTTTACGATGTCGCCATCAGGCTTTCGTGTGAAGCTACACAAGCGTGAGTCGTTGCAATAACAAGGGTGGACGTGGTGTGTGAGTGAACGTGCTGAGGTCAGGGAAGGCGGTTGCTGAGCGGCAGAGCCTGACAATAATACCGACTCGTTAAGAGTCGGTATTATTGCCTGAAAGGCCTTGGCCGTTACGCTAATTTCATCAGACTGTATGTAGGGTACAGCGTGGTGAACGTCACGAAAGTGCCGCTGTGCGGCTATTATTTCCCTGACGACGATGAAATCGTGTGGCTTTTTGCCACCATGGTTTATTTACCATGTGTAGTTTGCTCACCCTTTAAACGACAATCGGGTGTCAAACTGTGGCGTCATCCTAGCAGCCACATCCGGGAAAAAATATCTGCTGGCGCACACTTTTGTACTAAAACCGGCCGTATTCAAACAAGTTGTTGTTAAACACGGCCTTGCCCGTTATTTACGCTCGCAACTCATTTTCGTGTAACCCAGATTTTTCCCTTTCAGGCATTACCACTCATTTCCGTTGCGCTGGCGATACGTGTATTTGCGATAAGTATAGCGGTGCGAGTTGTAGACGGGGCGACCGCTAAATTTGCGCCACAGCCACACCGCCGCGACGGCTAAAATCAGCCACGGCAGCACCTTTATCGCGATGCTAAACAGCCCACCAATCAACATAAAAAGGGACGCCACAAACAGTGCCGCAATCACGCCCAGTAGTGACACGCCCGTCAACATCAGCATGATAAAAAAGCCAATAACGAAGAAAATTTCCAACATGGTGTGCTCCTGTAGCGGTTAAACCGCAGAGAAAAGTTCTGCGTGCTACATAAGCTATAACAAGAATCGTGCCAAGATGTGCCGCTGGTAAGTGATTGATTTACCAGCGGCGTCAGGAAGAGAAATGAAAGAATGTTGATGAAAAACACTAACTGTTAGTATTTTTTAAACCAGATTAACCAGCGCTAGCGCACGCTCTACCACCGCAGCGTCAGCACCGGGTTTGTGGGCGTTTTCACTCAGATAGCGTCGCCACTGACGCGCGCCGGGGATGCCCTGAAACATGCCGAGCATGTGGCGCGTGATGTGGCCTAACGACGCGCCGCCAGAGAGTTCGCGCTCGATATAGGGATACATGTCTCGTACCACGCCAGCGAGATCCGGCGTGGCGGAATCGATGCCAAATAGCTCACGGTCGACCTGCGCCAGAATACCAGGATTCTGATAAGCCTCACGGCCCATCATCACGCCGTCCAGATGCTGTAAATGCGTTTTGGCTTCTTCCAACGTTTTGACGCCGCCGTTGATGGCGATGATGAGCGCCGGGAAATCGCGCTTGAGCTGGTAAACGCGCGGATAATCCAGCGGTGGAATTTCGCGATTCTCTTTCGGGCTAAGGCCCGATAGCCAGGCTTTGCGCGCGTGGACGATAAAAGTATCGCACTCACCCCGTTCGGCGACGGTTTGAATAAAGTCGCACAGGAATTCATAGCTATCTTGATCGTCAATGCCGATGCGGGTTTTCACCGTAATCGGGATTGAGGTACTGTCTTTCATCGCCTTGATGCAGTCTGCCACCAGCGCCGCTTCGCCCATCAGGCAGGCACCGAAACGGCCATTCTGTACACGGTCAGACGGGCAGCCGACGTTCAGGTTAACTTCATCGTAGCCGCGCTGTTCTGCCAGTTTGGCACACTGTGCCAGCGCTTGCGGATCGCTACCGCCGAGCTGTAGCGCCAGCGGGTGTTCTTCTTCGCTGTAGGCCAGATAGTCGCCTTTGCCGTGAAGAATCGCGCCCGTCGTCACCATTTCGGTATACAGCAGCGTCTGGCCAGTCAACTGGCGAAGGAAGTAACGGCAATGACGATCGGTCCAGTCGAGCATCGGCGCGATGGAGAAGCGGTTAAGGCGAGAAGCGCGAGAGTCGGTGGATACCGTGTTGTGTGTACCTGATTTTACGTCGGTCATGGTTTGTCAGTTATCGTTTCGTGTGTCTGGCGGTGTTGTCTGAGGTTATCTTTTCTGGCGCTGACTATAGCACAGGGAGCGGGCCGTGACTGATAGCTATCTTACTCAGGGTTAGGGGGCATGCACCTTTAGTGCGGGATAGCCTGAGATCAATAAATATGAATCACGACGCTAGCTAAGCATTAATAAATATTTGAACAAACTTGTCGATGTCCCATTCTTTGGTATCAGAGACTTGGCCATCACCAATTTCTATCAGGCGAAGTTCACCAGCACTGTTTTCAACCATATCAATGGAGAAAAAAGGTGAGCTGATATGCTGTGCTATTTCAATAACAAGATCTGGAACAATACCGTCAGAGGAGTACACGTTATTTCTAAAGGAAAAATAGCGTCTTTCACTGGTTTTTATAATGTCTTCAACTTTTCTTAGACTAATTCCACCTTCGATGTCGCCACGGAATTGCTTAATAGAGGATATTATTTCTCGGATCTCTTCAGCATTTTTAGCGATAGAACCTCGGGATGTGGTTAGTGATTTAACGTAGTCTTTAACGAAATAGGTGGGCCATTTTAACTGATTAATAATCTGGTCGAAGTCATCATCTTCTTTTACGAAAATCGTGTCAGGTGTGTATTTCTCACATGATTTATACCATCCCGTAATATGGTGGCTTGAGAGATAATCTTCTAAGGAAATGAGCATGTTCCCACTATTCTGGGTCACGGCATCGCTCAATTTTTTATATTCATCTGATTTGAGCATCCAGCCTCGCCAAATGACAAGCGCGTTCGGTTCAATGTCCTTTGAAAATTTGTACTTTCCATTGGATGCATGCTGTGTGGACAATAATAGACACGATAAGCCACTTTCTTTCGCAGAATGATATTCCGCCTCAAACATCTCATCCACTTTGGAACCATCAAAGTAATCACTAGGGTAAATTATGTTCATGTAAATTATCTCAAAATAAAAAGGATGACATTGAAATTTAAAATAACTTATCACACTTCTTATTCTGCCGGTGGTCAACAGTGCTTTTCATTTGAAGGCGCGGAATCCTCTGGGAAAATTAATGCAGCTCAACTTCCCAGTCTTCATAAGGCGGTTCGACGGTGAAACTGGGGTCGCAGTATTGTCGTAAATAGTCTGTGGCTCGTTTTTCGGCATATTTGGCGTTCAAGACGTTACCGTCTTCATCTAGCTCTAACACATTGGCGTAGATAGCGAAGACCTGTTCAAACGCGCTGGGCTCTTCACCGTACAGTGAAAGGTAATCAATGCCTTCAAGCGTATTTTGCGTGCCGCTGGCCATGAAATAGGCGAACGTTCTTAATGCGCTGCTAAAGCTGTGGCTTAATTTCATTGTCAATCACTCCCATTACTGACTGTGTTGAGCGTTTATCGCCATCAATAGGCATCAGCCCGCCGTACTCACCGGAATCAACGCACTTCCCGACGATAACATCAAGAACATGGCTCTCATGTTGCTTCCTTCTCAACGGATTGATGAATAAGCGCGGTAGCTCGCTGATTTATCAAGAAGGATCTACTTTAGCGGTTTAAAGGGATGAGATACAGACGGCATCGCGAACGAAAAAGGGAGCAGGCCGTTGGCGTGTTCCCTTATAAAGGTTGATGCAGATGCTTATGCGGTCGCGTGGTTGACCATCTGTGTCAGCACCTTGCGCCATGCGTCTACCTGACCCAGATAGTTTGAGGCTGGGATTTGCTGGAAATTCCCGTTGGCATCTTCCAGCGCAAAAGTAGGGAAGCCTTGTCCACGTACTTTCGCCAGTAATTCCCGGCTAGCGCTGATGTGTTTTGACAGCGTTTCTGCCTGGATAAAGGCGAACTCGGTGCTGAAAGCCTCGCCATCCAGACCGATTGCTTCCGCGCACTGACGCAGCACGGCGGCGTCGACGATTTTTAGCCCGGAAACGTAGTGCGCACGCTCAATCTCGTGCAGCATCACCATGCCTTTATCATCCATCGCTTCCGCAGCGAGTACGGCAGCCGTCGGTGGCGCGGAATCCAGCACGACGCTGGTGTCGCGCAGTAGCCCTTCGTAATACGCTTCCCCGAAGGTCTGCCCGGTCATTTGCGCAATGCGGCGATCGTGGGGGATCACGTAATCGTGCCACTCTGGGGTGATGGTGCGGCTATTGCTGCTGGTCATCATACCGCCGCCGTGGAGGATCAGATCCAGCCCGTCAATCTCCAGCGCTGCCAGTGCGAGTGGGGCGGCGCCGTAGCACCAGCCGCACAACGGATCGTAAATGTAATGCAGTCTTACTGTGGCCACTTCATTTCACCTTTCAGGACTTTGGCGCTCAGTTCAAGACCCGATTCTTCTTTCAGCGTCGGGTAGTGTTTTTTCATTGCTGCGATCAGTTCGGCAGAATCTTTGCTTTTTGCCAGCTCTTTTTCCACCGTATCCAGATATTGCAGCGTAAACGTCACGTTTTTCAAGGTGTAATCCGTTGGCGCGATAAAGTGACCCGGCACGACGGTGGTTGGCTTCAGCGCTTCAATGGATTTCAGTGTGTCACGCCAGTGAACGCGAGATTCTGGCGTTTGGGTATCGGCAAGCCAAACGTGGATGTTGGCAGATACCGGAATACCGCCGACTACGGCTTTCAGCGAAGGGATCCAGACGTAAGTGCGATCCGGCGTTGGCCCTTTCAGTCCTTTCACTTCCAGTTTTTTGCCGTCAACGGTAAAGCTATCGCCTTCAAGCGCTTGAGGAACCACGATCTCTTTTGGCGCGTTCTCTTTCAGAACTGGGCCCCAATGCGCCACTTTTCCGTCTTTGCTGGCGTTGATCGCATCGATGGTTGCCTGAGTCGCAATGATTTTAGCGTCTGGGAAGGCGGCTTTAATCACGTCCAGACCGAAATAGTAGTCAGGGTCAGAATGGCTGATATAGACGGTGGTCAGTTTTTTCCCGGTGGCTTTGATGCGATCAACCAGCATTTGGGCATCGTTACGCTGGAACTGTGCATCGATCAGCGCGACTTCTTTATCGCCGCTGATAATTTCAGAAGAAACCGGGAATATGCTGGCTTCACCAGGATTAAACACGTCGATTTTTAACTCGGCGGCATTAGCCGCAGAAGCCAGACCCAGCGATGCAGCGAGTAAAGACACGGTAAAAGCGATAGATTTAGACATGGTGATACTCCACAGGTATGACAGAAAGTGGGATCATGTTATGTTGCATTAATCGTACGAAAAACCGCAAAACGGGCAATTGTTTGTTGCATAAAACGGACTAATTTATGGATCGCATTACGGCTGCTGAAGTGTTTGTAACGATTATAGACCGAGGTAGCATGATTGCGGCGGCAGAGACGCTGGATATGTCTCGGGCGATGGTGACGCGCTATCTGGCAGAGATGGAAGCATGGGCAGGAGCGCGGCTATTGCACCGCACCACGCGCAAGCTGAGCCTGACGGATGCGGGTGAAAAAACGCTGGCACGCTGTCGGGAAATGCTGGCGCTGACGGCGGATATGCGCGTCGAGGCCGATACCGACGATGCTACGTTAAGCGGTTTGCTGCGCGTCAGCTGTTCGCAGTCGCTGGCGCAGGGCGCGCTCGGTATGGCGATAACGGCTTTCCTGCGGCGGCATCCTCGGGTCGCGATTGATCTGCAAATGAATAACCGAACGGTGAATCTGGTCGAGGAACGTATCGATCTGGCGCTGCGCATCACCAACGAGCTGGATCCCAATCTGATTGCCCGACCGCTTTCAAGCTGTGAGTCGGTGCTGTGTGCATCGCCTTCTTATCTGAATGAACATGGGATTCCGCGACAGCTGACCGATCTCTCGATTCATAACTGCCTCACCTACACCTATTTCGGCAAAAGCCTGTGGCATTTTTCCCGCAGTGATGAAAAGTTTACGATTCCCGTTAGCGGTAACCTGAGCGGCAACGAGTCGCTGGTGCTGCTGGCTGGCGCGCTGGAAGGAGCTGGCATCGCGCTGCAACCGCGCTATTCTGTGGCAACTTATCTCGCTAACGGACAACTGGTGGCGCTGTTGCCGGAATACCGCCCGCAGGCGATGGGGATTTACGGTATTTACACCTCGCGCCGCCAGATGCCTGCTGCGCTGCGTACCCTGTTGGATTTTCTGGTGGAATGGTTTGCTCACGATCCTCGCTGGCGGGCGCTAGCACAGCCATTGGCGGTGTGACGGCGCTAATCATAAGTGCATCACGTTATTAGCGCTGCAAGACCTGCTCCAGACGTGAAGGCACACCGGCGGCATACCGCTTGAGTTGATCAATCACGGTATCGACCAATGCCGAAGCAGGGCGGTGCAGCGGACGAATCAAGCTGACCGTAAAGGGCACGTCGATGCTGAAAGGCCGCACGACCACGCCGGAGGCGGCATAATCCAACGCGGTGAGCGGGTTAACGATCGACAGCCCGATACCCGCCCGCACCATCGTACATACCGACGCCGCGCTGTGGGTTTCGAGCACCATCCGGCGCGACACGCCCTGTTCCTGAAACAGCTTGTCCAGCAGTTGGCGATAGCTGTCGGCGCTCGACAGGCTGATAAAGGGTTCATCGGCAAAATCCTGCGGCGTGAGCACCGCTTTTTGCGCCAGCGGATGCCCTGCAGGCAGCACGCACACTTCATTGAGCAACATCAGCGTTTGCCGCTCGGTACCCGCTGGCGTGAGGCTGTTTTCCGTTAAGCCCAAATCGTGGCGCTGGGCAGACAGCCACTCTTCCAGCAGCGGCGATTCCTGTGGAATGATGTGCAGATTAAGCAACGGATAGCGCGCGAGCAGCGGCTTGCAGGCGTCGGGCAGCAGCGACTGTGAGAACACGGGAAGGCAGGCAATCGAAAGCTGCGCCTGCTGAAAACGGCGAATATCGCTGGCGGCGTTGATAATTCGATCCAGCCCATAATACGAGCGCTGCACTTCTTCAAACAGCTGTAGCCCCTGCGCGGTGGGGTAAAGCCTGCCGCGCAGTCGTTCGAACAGCGTCATCTGAATCAGCTTCTCAAAACGTGCCAGCTCGCGGCTGACGGTCGGCTGCGACGTGTTCAGCAGGTCCGCTGCTTCCGTCAGATTCCCGGTCGTCATAACTGCGTGGAAAATTTCGATGTGCCGTAAGGATATTGCTGCCATGTCGCCCCCCTTCATTCATTTTATAAACCATATCAGAAATGAATAGAGTCTGCTTAAAACGATATTTGTTTACCTGTTGGGGTATTTCTATAGTGCTTCTTAACTACGTTTAACCCTGCCAATCGGTAACTTTTATGCCTCACGATCTGAATGACGTAACACACGCCCTGAACGCGCAAAGCCTGCGTGAACTGCCTGCCCGCTTTGGTTGCCCGGTTTGGGCCTATGACGCGCAGACTATCGTTAACCGCATCGCCCAACTGCGCCAGTTCGACACAATCCGCTTCGCGCAGAAGGCGTGTTCCAACACGCACATTTTGCGCCTGATGCGTGAGCAGGGTGTGAAAGTGGATTCGGTATCGCTGGGGGAGATTGAGCGTGCGCTGATTGCAGGATTTGTGCCGGGCACTGACGCGCATGAGATCGTGTTTACTGCCGATCTGCTGGATCGCCCGACGTTGCAACGCGTTTCTGAACTGAACATTCCGGTGAACGCCGGCTCGGTCGATATGCTGGAACAGCTGGGGCAGCAGTCGCCGGGGCATCCGGTGTGGCTGCGCGTGAATCCGGGCTTTGGTCATGGTCACAGCCAGAAAACCAACACCGGCGGCGAGAACAGCAAGCACGGGATCTGGTACGGCGATCTGCCGCTGGCGCTGGCGCACATTCAGCGCTATCAGCTGAAGCTGGTGGGAATCCACATGCACATTGGTTCCGGCGTTGATTACGGCCATCTGGAGCAGGTGTGCGAGGCGATGGTGCGTCAGGTCGTTGAGCTGGGTCAGGATATCGAGGCGATTTCAGCGGGCGGCGGGCTGTCGATTCCCTATCGCCACGGCGAAGAAGCGATTGATACCGAACACTATTACGGGCTGTGGAACGCGGCGCGTGAGAAAATTGCCGCGCATCTCGGCCATCCGGTGACGCTGGAAATTGAGCCAGGACGTTTCCTGGTCGCCGAATCCGGCGTGCTGGTGGCGGAAGTGCGGGCGATAAAATCCATGGGAAGTCGCCACTTTGTGCTGGTCGATGCCGGGTTTAACGATCTGATGCGTCCGGCGATGTACGGCAGCTATCACCATGTTTCTCTGCTGCCGGGCGATGGCCGCGATATCAGCCAGTCCACGCTGCGCGATAGCGTGATTGCCGGGCCGCTGTGTGAATCCGGCGACGTGTTTACCCAGCAGGCGGGCGGCGGCGTGGAAACGTTCGCGCTGCCGGATGCGCAGGTTGGCGATTATCTGGTCTTCCATGACACCGGTGCTTACGGCGCATCCATGTCCTCGAACTACAACAGCCGTCCGCTGCTGCCGGAAGTGCTGTTTGAAAACGGCGAACCACGCCTGATTCGCCGTCGCCAGACGCTGGACGAACTGCTGGCGCTGGAAGCGCTTTAATCGGGATTATTCGGCTGGATTGGGGGAGAAGCCTTCTGCTTTTCCTCCGAACGTACAGTCTAACGCAGGCGATCCCTTTTCCTGTTGAGGGGTATACGCCAGCCAAACGTCATTCCGGCGGCGGACAGCAGAATAGCGACCGCCCCGGCAAGCTGCATCATGTCCAGCCGATGCCCAAAGGCTACCCAATCGACCAGTGCGGCGACAACGGGATAGATAAACGACAGTGCGCCAACCTGCGCGGTCGGGATCTTCTGGATCGCGCTGTATAACAGCGTCGACATCAGCCCGGTATGGATCACGCCAATTGCCACAAGCATTCCCCACTGTGAAGCCGTAGGAGAAGCAGGCATTGCCGCGAAGGGGACAAGCACCACGACGCCAACGAGCATCTGTATCAACACCAGCAGGTGCAGCGGGATCCCTGACAACTTTTTCGTTATCGCAGCTGCTACGGCGTAGAAGAATGCCGCACCTAATGCCATCAGCACGCCGGACAGATAGCCTTTGCCATCGCTGTCGGCCCCCGTTTGGGCGCTGACGATCAGGACGATGCCGCCAAAGGCGCACAGTAACCAGCTGGTTTTGTTGAGGGTCAGCGCTTCCCTGAAAAAGATCGCGCCTAGCCCCACTAGCATAAAGGGCTGGGTGTGATAAACCACGGTGGCGACGGCGATAGAGGCGTGTGCATAGGCGCCAAATAGCAGCGTCCAGTTGAGCACCAGCGCCAGGCCGCCGAGTATGGCAATGCCCGCCTGCTTTCTGCTAATGATGCCTCGCCGCAGCAAGCCCAATAGCCCGCAGACGATTAACATCGTCAATGCGCCGAACGCGCAGCGCCAGAAGACGGCTGTCATCGCAGGTTGCCCTGCCGTTAAAACGAACCAGCCAACCGTACCGGAAATGATCATCGCGATAGTCATTTCTATCGTGCCGCGAGTCTGGGGTGTCATCTTTTTTTCCTGCCTGTCAGTGTGAAAAGTGTGCTGCTATAGCGAACAAAATTTTTTATAATGAACAACAGAACAAAATAATGAACACAAACCATTTGTTCGTCAAGTCGAACAAATGGACATTATGGTGAACGCTATGACGATAGATAATCAGGAAAATGGCGCGCAGGAAATCACGCCTATTGCACGGCTGGCCGTTGCTATTCGGCGTGAACGTGAGCGGTTAAACCTGTCAGTCACCGAGCTGGCAAAGCGCGCAGGGCTGGCAAAATCAACGCTTTCGCAGCTGGAAACCGGGATCGGCAATCCAAGTCTGGAAACGCTCTGGGCGCTGGCGATGGCGCTTGACGTGCAGGTCAGCCAGTTGATTGGTCAGTCTCGCCAGCACGTACAGGTGATTCGGGCTAATGAAGGCGCAGCAACCTATTCGGAGCAGGCAAACTATGCCGCAACGCTGCTAGCGGCGTGTCCGGCAGGCGCGCACCGTGATATCTATCGGCTGAAGGTGCAGCCGGGAGAAGCCAGAGTCTCCCAACCGCATAAACCGGGGACGGTCGAACACGTGATTCTGAGCAGCGGTCGCGCCAGAATTGGGCCTGTCGCACAGCCCGTTGAATTGAGCGCGGGGGATTACATCAGCTATTCCGCCGATGTCCCGCACCTGTTTGACGCGCTGGAAGCGGACACGAGCGCGGTGATGCTGATTGAACATGGCTAAAGAGGCAAACCCCGTGCAGGCTGTTTGCGCGGGGCGTAATTTTACGGTGAGTTTTACTTAGCGTAGTACGGCCCTTTCTGTACCGACTCGCGCAGCTTAAGTTCGCCAGTGAAGGGCTGTAGCGGGTTGACGTCTTTGCCTGCGATCAGATCCAGCACTTGCGTAATCGCGGTGGCGGCCATTTCTTCAATCGGCATGTAGACGGTGGAAAGAGAAGGGTGCAGATAGGTCGCACAGGGTTCGTCGTCAAAGCCGAAAACGGAGACATCCTGAGGCAATTTTTTCCCTGCCTCGTACAGCGCTTTCATTGCGCCAATCGCCATGTGATCGTTGCTGACAAACAGCGCGCTAAAGCTGACGCCGCTGTCCAGAATCTGGCGTGCGGCTTGATACCCGCTGGCGACCATGCTGGTTCCTTGCGCCACCCGCCGAGGATCAACCTCGATCTGATGGGCGGTTAATGCCTGCTGATAGCCCGCGAGCCGCGCTTGTGCCGTCGGCGTTTTCATCGGAGCGGTGATAAAAGCGATCTCACGGTGGCCCTGCTCAATCAGGTAATTAACCACATCAAACGCGGCCTGCTGCTGGCGGAAGAAAATACAGCGTTCGCGCGCCTGCGGCAGATCGCGATTCATCACGATCATTGGAATGGTCAGCGTGTCGAGCAGCGTCATGAGGTCCGATTCGGACATATAGCGGGTGTAGAGGATAATGGCATCGCATTGTCTGTCAGACAGAAGCTGCACTGCGCGATGCTCATCTTCCGGCGTATCGTGCCCGTCGGTGACAATCAGGTGCTTACCGTTGCTTTCCGCGATATCCGCTGCACGGCGCAGCAGGCGGCCAAAGTAGGGGCCGTCAAAATTGGAAATAACGAGACCAATGCTGTTTGAAGTACGACGAGCCAGCGAACGCGCTAGAAAATTAGGACGGTAGCCTAGCTCCTCCATTGCCTGAAATACGGCATCGCGTGTTGCCTGTTTGACCTGACCTGTGCCGTTTAGCACTCTGGAGACGGTCGCTTTAGACACTCCTGCACGTCTTGCCACCTCAAGCATGGTTTTCATCGCTGCACCTTCATTGAGTATGATGACGGGCTAAAAACGCCTATCCATCCCTGTTACGAACATCATGCGCCATGTTACCACAGGCATATTGTTGGATTTAACGCCTGATGTTCGTTTCTCAACCAGATTTTTGTCAATTTTGTGATGCAGCCATTTCACGGCGTAACAAGACAATCTCTTCCGCTAAATCCCGGCATAGCATGGCGGTCATCAGATGATCCTGTGCATGTACCATGATCAGGTTGACGGGCACCTTGCCTTCCCCTTCGTCCAGACCGATCAGCCGTGTTTGAACGCGGTGAGCCGCACGGGCCGCTTCTTGTGACGCCGCGAGCAGATCGTCAGCCTGTTGCCACTCCCGTTGGCGCGCTGCCTGAATGGCCATCATGGCGTTTGAGCGCGCTTCACCCGCATTAATCAGTAGTTCCATCACGGTTTGTTCCATATCGAATGCAGGAACGTTTTCTGTGTCTTTCATCGTAGGTTTCCTTATCACAGTCAGGAAAGTAGCCTAAGTTGGTTGAGAACTTATGTGGCTGACAATCTATGTAGCTGAGAAATTATGGTATGCCAAAAATCACATTTTCATCATATTGGAATTCCAATATCGTCTTGTGAGAATCATGTCACAGAAAAATAATTCATTATGGTTGATTTTTGGTATGCCAAACGCGAAAGCGCGGTACCTGCATTTACCCTGCGCGTAACGGCCATCCCGCGTGTCACACGCGATATAACAATATGATGATGAAAGAGGTGGTGTTATGTCATTTAAGGACCAACTGATTGATTCATTGGGCTCCTTTGCCAATAAATTTAACAGTCTGCGTTACATTATGGCGATTAAGGCATCCTTTATTACGCTGATGCCTGTCATTATCGTCGGGGCGTTTTCCGTTCTGATTTCCAACATGGTGATGGACCCCAAAAATGGTCTGGCCAGTTTTTCTATGTTTTCGTTTCTGGCGGAACTGAAACCGATTATGAGCGGCATTAACTACGCCACGCTCAGTTTTCTGACTATCGGTGCCGTCTTCCTGATTGGTATCGAGCTTGGGAAGATTAACGGTTCACGCGGGCTGTTTCCCGGCCTGCTGGCGGTGATCTGCTTTATTGCCGTCACGCCAACCACGATCGAAATGGCCGTCAACGGGCAGATGATGGTGGTAAAAGACGTGCTGGCGAAACAGTTCTCGGATACCAAAAGCCTGTTTCTGGGGATGTTCATCGCCATCCTGTCTGTCGAGATGTATACCAAACTGCAAAATGTTGATCGGCTACAGATTAAAATGCCGGACAGCGTGCCGCCCAACGTCGCGGCCTCTTTTTCTGCGCTGTTTCCTTCCATTATCACGGTGGTTGCCATCGCCACCTTTGGGTTTGTGTTTCACCGCGTGACGGGCATGTACCTGTATGACGCCGTTTATAAAGTCGTGCAGCAGCCGCTGGAATCCGTGGTGCAAAGCCTGCCTGGTTTACTGGTGCTGATGTTTGTCGCTCAGCTGTTCTGGGTGATCGGAATTCACGGCAACCAGATGATTAAACCGATTCGTGAACCGCTGCTGCTGGGGGCGATTGCCGTCAACATGACCGCGTTCGAGCAGGGGCATGAGATACCGAACATTATCACCATGCCGTTCTGGGATGTGTACATGAGCATCGGCGGTTCCGGCCTGACGATTGGCCTGCTGCTGGCGGTGATGATTGCTTCCAAGCGCAAAGAGATGAAAGAGATCGCCAAAATTTCTTTCGGCCCCAGCGTGTTCAATATTAATGAGCCGGTGATTTTTGGTATGCCGATTATGCTCAACCCGATTCTTGCTATTCCCTTCATTATCACACCGTTAGTGACGGGCACGATTGGCTATTTCGCCACCAGCATGGGGTTTGCGGGCAAAGCCGTGGTGATGGTGCCGTGGACGACACCGCCGATCATTAACGCCTGGCTGTCGACGGCAGGATCGATGGGGGCCGTCGCGACACAGATCGTATGCATCATCGTCGCGATGCTGATCTATCTGCCGTTTGTCAAAGTGGCATCCCGTCGTGCCGAGCTGGCGCAGTTGGAAGCAGAAAAGCAGGCCGCAGCGGAAAAAGCCTAAAACGGACGAGAGGAGAGGTAACGCATGAGTAAGGTTGCACTGACTATTCCACCGGATTTTATTCTGGGCGCGGCGGCATCGGCATGGCAAACGGAAGGATGGAGCGGCAAGAAAGCCGGGCAGGATTCCTATCTGGATCTCTGGTACAAGCAGGATCGCCAGGTCTGGCACAACGGCTACGGCCCGGCGAAAGCGACAGATTTCTTTAATCGCTATCGGGAAGACGTGGCGCTGATGAAGCTGGCAGGGCTGACGCACTATCGTACGTCGATCAACTGGTCACGCTTTATGCTGGACTATGAGAAAGGCATCGTCGATGAGGAGTACGCGGCCTATATCGATAACCTGCTGGATGAAATGCACCGGCAGGGGATCGAACCGATGATCTGCCTTGAACATTACGAGCTGCCCGCTTGCCTGCTGGAGAAATATCAGGGCTGGTCATCCAAGCAGGTGGTGGAGTGGTTTGTGCTGTATGCCGACGCGGTTTTCGCCCGCTATGCCGGGAAAGTGAAGCGCTGGTTTACCTTCAATGAGCCGATTGTGGTGCAGACGCGCGTTTATCTGGACGCGCTACGCTACCCTTATGAGCAGAACACGCACACGTGGATGCAGTGGAATCACCATAAGAATCTGGCGACGGCAAAAGTGGTGCAGCGGTTTCGTCAGCAGGGCTATCACCGGGATGGCGGTTCGATCGGTGTGATCCTCAATCCCGAAGTGACGTATCCGCGATCTCGTGCGGCGCACGATGTGAAAGCAGCGCACCTTTACGATCTGTTCTATAACCGGGTTTTTCTTGATCCGGCGTTAAAAGGTGAATATCCGGCGGAGCTGGTGGCGCTGCTGGCGCAGCATCAGGTGAAGTGGGATTACACGGAAGAAGAGCTGGCGATCATTCGGGAGAATACGGTCGATGAGGTGGGGATCAACCTGTATTACCCGCATCGGGTCAAGGCGCCTAGCCGTGAGTGGAACAAAGAGACACCGTTCCATCCGGCCTATTATTACGAGCATTTTGAGCTGCCGGGGCGTCGCATGAACACCTCGCGTGGCTGGGAGATCAATCCCAAAATCATTTACGACATGGCGAAGCGCATAGAGCGCGACTATGGCAATGCGCCGTGGTTTGTGGCGGAAAACGGCATCGGTATCGAGAACGAAGCGCGCTTTAAAGACGAGGCGGGCGTGATTCAGGACGATTACCGCATCGCGTTTATTGCTGAGCATCTGTACTGGACGCTGAAGGCGAAGGAAGAGGGCGCAAACTGCCGCGGCTACATGCTGTGGGCCTTTACCGACAACGTCTCACCGATGAACGCGTTTAAAAACCGCTACGGATTGATCGAAATCGATCTGGAACAGGATCGGCAACGGCGGCCGAAAAAATCCGCCGCCTGGTTTCGCCAGCTACACGACACGCGTCGGCTTGAATTGACGCTGGATGATGAAGAGAAATAGGTGCAGATAACCAAAAATGAGGAATGGAATATGAAAAGAATCGTACTGGCCTGCTCAGCAGGAATGTCGACCTCACTGGTGGTCACCAAGATGGAGAAGGAAGCAGAAACGCGGGGAATGGAGCTGAAGATCTACGCGATCCCAGAGCAAAATTTGCGTGATGAGTTGCAGGAATTTGGCGGCGACATTATTGCGGTTCTGCTGGGGCCGCAGGTGCGCTTCAAGCTTAATGAAAATAAAAAGCTGACGGATGGCTACCAGATTCCTATCGCGGTTATCGACCCTGTCGCCTACGGCACATTAAATGGCGCAAAAGTACTGGATCAGGCGCTGAGTTTGGTAAACTAGCGCGCTACCGCTGTGTCAGTACGCGGCTGTAGACGTGCCTGTCATCATTCAAGTTGCAGCTTGAAGTATGACGGGCACAATCAGAGCGGGCCTGACGCCCGCACTCAGAGCGACAGTGCATGTAGGGTGAAAGCGTGGCGAAGGATGTGGTTCTGCAAGAGAAGAAGCAATATCAGGAAATCGGTTGTGATTTGCGTCAGAAGATTCAGTCAGGGGATTACCCCGTCGGATCGCGCCTTCCTCCTGAACGAAATATTGCGGAAACCTATGGTGTTAGCCGGACGATAGTGCGCGAAGCGCTGCTGATGCTCGAACTGGAAGGCACCGTCGATATTCGTCAGGGCTCCGGGGTTTATGTCTTGCGTATTCCTGATGAAGACGACACGGCAGACGGGGGCAAAAACCATATCGGCGCGTTTGAAATGCTACAGGCTCGCCAACTGCTGGAAAGCAATATTGCGGCGTTTGCGGCCCGCATGGCAACGCGTGCGGATATCGAAAACCTGCGTAAGACGCTGGAACAAGAGCAGGCCGCGATTGCCGGAAAAGATTACCGTGGCGATTTTGATCGCCTGTTCCATCTGCAAATTGCCGGTGCGACGCAAAACCAGATGCTGCTGGAAACGGTCAGCAATATCTGGGCGTGCCGTGACGATAACGCGCTCTGGCAGCAGCTCTATACGCACGTCGGGACGCAGGGCTATCGCCTGAAATGGCTGGCGGATCATCAGGCTATTCTGGCGGCACTGCGGCGTCGCGATGTGTCTGGATCTTATCAGGCCATGTGGCAGCACCTCGAAAACGTCAAAAATACGCTGATGGAAATCTCTGACGCCGATGCGCCAGAGTTTGACGGCTATTTGTTTGATTCTGTGCCGATCTTCCAGGGGAAACTGGTGTAGTCATCATGGCGGACATATCTAGCGTGAAAATTGTTTATCTGGCGGATCGTCCTCAGCATCAGGAACAGGTGATTGACTGGATTTGGCAGGCGTTCGGCAGCCAGAACAGCCGTGAATTCTTTGCCAGCGTGGTGCGCAATAGCATGAACCCAGAGGCGCTGCCGCTGACGTTTATCGCGCTGGAGGGCGAGCGCTTAGTCGGGACGGTGGGATTATGGCGCTGCGATTTAATCAGCCGACAGGATCTGACGCCCTGGCTGGCATCGCTGTACGTGGAAGAAAGCCAGCGTGACAAAGGGTTGGGTATCGCGCTGCAACAACACGTACTGGATTTCTGTCGCCGTCAGGGCTTTGACGATCTCTATTTGTTCGCCACGTTTAGCGGCTATTACGAAAAACACGGTTGGCGTTACATCGGCGACGGGCTGGACTATCCAGACAAAGCCGTGCGCCTGTATCACCAGTCGTTATCAAGCGAGAAAACGCGCTAAAAGGCGGTAGCCTTACATGATTCACCAGAATCTTACAGTTGGTTGCACTTATAGAATAACTCTTTCGATTCATCGCTGGTGAAGCGATGCGGCGATCTTTAGAGTTACAAGTCCCAGAGGTATTGATTGGTGATATATCGATGTGCTCTGTACATTGAAACCATTTGATTACACCAACCTACGCGGATGCGTAGGTTTTTTTTTGCCTGAATTTAACGTTGGCGGTTGATGCGGTAAAGGATCAGTCTGGGGGAAAGGAAAGAATATCGCGCTATGACGGGGAGCACCATAGCGCGAAAGGTCAGTTGAGGTGGCTACCGATAGAAAGGCAGCCGCTCAACAGGAACGTCGCAGCGATACAGCCGGCAAGAAATAGATTTTTCATACGTTCTCCACGTAGTATAAACGCGCTTGTATGCTTGAACTAAAACAAAGAAACACAGCCGCTTAGCATAAATGCTGATGCGACGCAGCTAAGTAGAAATAGACTTTTCATCTTTTTTTCTCCTGACATGAGAGGGTAGTTTTTTTCATAAATAAACTGTACGGTATAGTTTTAATTTTGTTTGACGCTTCTGTCAATGGAGGATGGGTGCTGTTTTTCGTCTTTTTGTGCTGTCGTAAACGGAAGAACCGGTGATGGGAACGGAGGAATGGGATAACCAGCATAAGATTGAAACGGGAAGGGTTAACCCTATTCAGATTATTAGCCATAACCTTTACTGTCATGATTTTTTACATGCAGGCTATGATATTCAAAGAAATAGTATAATACCCTTTGTCCTGCGCCGATCGCTATGTACGGATATCATGAGAGATCGGCCAAAGGATCAATCCATTTATCTGTCTATTGGGAGACGGCATGATTCATACCCTGTTACGTTGGGTGTTCCAGCGTCTGTACCGCATCCGGATCGAGGGCGACAGCAGCCAGTTTCAGCAATCCAAATTGCTCATCACACCCAATCACGTCTCGTTCCTTGATGGCGTTTTGCTGGCGTTATTCTTACCGATAAAGCCTGTCTTTGCTGTGTACTCCTCCATTTCCGATCGCTGGTTTATGCGCTGGCTGAAGCCGTATATCGATTTCGTGCCGTTAGATCCCACTAAGCCTCTGGCAATCAAGGGGCTGATCAAGGTGATCGAGCGCGGCCAGCCCGTCGTCGTTTTCCCGGAAGGGCGCATCAGCGTAACTGGATCGCTGATGAAGATTTACAGCGGTGCGGCGTTTGTCGCGGCGAAGTCGGGTGCGACGATTATCCCCGTGCGCATTGATGGCGCAGAGTTCACGCCGTTTGGTCGGCTGGCGGGCGTCTTTAAACGCCGTTGCCTCCCACAGATTACGATCACCTATTTGCCCCCGACCACGTTGCCGATGCCGGAAGCCAGCAGTGCCAGAGAACGCCGCGCGCTGGCCGGTGAGCATTTGCACCAGATTATGATGAACGCGCGGATGGATACGCGCCCGCAGCACACGCTGTATCAGGCTTTTCTGGCTGCGAGAACCCGTTACGGGCGTTCCTCCCCCAGCATTGCGGATATCTCATTCAATGAAGACAGCTATCAGGGCTTACTGAAAAAATCGCTGGGCGTGTCGCGTATTTTGCAGCGCTTCACCCGCGTCGATGAACATGTCGGCATGTTGTTGCCCAACGCGACCATTACTGCTGCATCCATCCTGGGCGCATCGCTGCGTAACCGCGTTCCTGCCATGTTGAACTACACTGCTGGCGCGAAAGGACTACAAAGCGCGATGAAAGCGGCGGGGATCAAAACGATCGTCACGTCTCGCCAGTTTCTTGAAAAGGGCAAGTTAACAGATCTACCGAAGCAGGTTAGCGAGGCCAACTGGGTCTATCTGGAAGATTTGAAAGACACCGTGACGCTGACGGATAAGCTGTGGATCCTGTTTCATCTGCTGTTTCCTGCTCGCGCGATGCTGCCGCAGAAGCCTGACGATGCGGCTATCGTGCTGTTTACCTCCGGTTCCGAGGGGAATCCGAAAGGTGTTGTGCATTCCCATGACAGCCTGCTGGCGAACGTTGAGCAGATTCGCACGGTGGCGGATTTCACGCCGCGCGACCGCTTTATGTCTGCGTTGCCACTGTTCCATGCGTTTGGCCTGACGGTGGGGCTGTTAACGCCGCTGATGACGGGCGCTCGCGTGTTCCTCTATCCCAGCCCGCTGCACTATCGCATTGTGCCGGAGCTGGTTTATGACCAGAACTGCACCGTGCTGTTTGGGACGTCAACGTTCTTAGGCAACTATGCGCGTTTTGCCCATCCGTATGATTTCGCTCGTCTGCGTTATGTGGTTGCCGGGGCGGAAAAGCTGTCTGAAACGACGCGTCAGGTTTGGCAGGATAAATTTGGTATCCGCATTCTGGAAGGGTACGGCGTGACCGAGTGCGCGCCGGTGGTGGCGATCAACGTGCCGATGGCGACGAAAATCCATTCCGTCGGCAAGCTGTTGCCGGAAATCGAATCGCGTTTGATTACGGTGCCGGGCATCACACGCGGTGGCCGTCTGCAACTGCGTGGGCCGAATATCATGAAGGGCTATCTGCGAGTGGAAAACCCCGGCGTGCTCGAAGCGCCTGCGGCAGAAAACGCGCAGGGCGAGTTGCAGCAGGGCTGGTATGACACGGGCGATATTGTCGAGCTGGATGAAAGAGGCTTCTGCACCATCATTGGCCGCGTGAAGCGCTTTGCCAAGCTGGCAGGAGAGATGGTCTCGCTGGAAAGCGTGGAACAGCTAGCAGTGAAGATATCGCCAGAAGCGCAGCATGCGGCCAGTGCGAAAAGTGACAGCAGCAAAGGCGAGGCGCTGGTGCTGTTTACGACGGACAACCAGATAACTCGTGACGCATTGCTTGTACAGGCACGCAGCAGTGGCGTACCGGAACTGGCGGTGCCGCGTGATATTCGCTATGTAAAAGCCTTACCACTACTCGGCAGCGGCAAGCCTGACTTTGTCACGCTGCGCCAGATGGCCGAAGAACCAGCAACTAACGTGTCGGAGCCGAATGAATGAGTCAACAGACTGAACCCGCGACGCCTTTGCTGTCGCGCAGTATGAGCGCGGTGATTATCGCGCAGTTTTTCTCTGCGTTTGGCGATAACGCGCTGCTGTTTGCCACGTTAGCGCTAATCAAACAGCTGGTGTATCCCGACTGGAGTCAGCCGTTTTTGCAGATGGGGTTTGTCGCCGCGTACATCATTCTGGCACCGTTTGTCGGGCAAATTGCGGACAGCTTCTCCAAGGGGCAGGTGATGATGTTCGCCAATACCTTGAAGCTGGCGGGCGCGCTGCTGATTTGCGTGGGCGGGAATCCGTTTCTGGGATACACGCTGGTGGGGATTGGTGCCGCCGCGTATTCCCCAGCTAAATACGGCATTCTGGGTGAGATCACGCGTGGCGGCCAGTTGGTCAAAGCGAATGGTCTGATGGAAGCCTCGACGATTGCGGCGATCCTGACCGGTTCAGTCGCAGGCGGCGTGCTGGCGGACTGGAACATTTACGGGGCGCTGTCGGTTTGTGCGGTGGCTTACGGCATAGCGCTGGGGGCGAATATGCTGATTCCTCGTCTCAACGCGGCGCGGCCAGGACAGCCGTGGCATCCAGTGCAGATGGCGAGCAGCTTCTTTTCCGCCTGTCGGGTGCTGTGGCGCGATGGAGATGCCCGACTCTCGCTGATCGGCACCAGTATGTTCTGGGGCGCGGGCGTGACGCTGCGCTTTCTGCTGGTGCTGTGGGTGCCGCATGCACTCGGCATCACCGACAATGCAACGCCGACGCTGCTGAACGCGATGGTCGCCGTGGGCATCGTGGTGGGAGCCGGTGCGGCTGCGAAGCTGGTGACGCTCGATAACGTACGGCGCTGCTTGCCTGCGGGCTTCCTCATCGGCGTGGTGGTGGTGATTTTCACACTTCAGCATAACCTCATGAGCGCCTATTCCCTGCTGATTCTGCTGGGGGCGCTCGGTGGGTTCTTTATCGTCCCGCTGAATGCGCTGTTGCAGGAACGTGGGAAGGCCAGCGTCGGGGCGGGTAATGCGATCGCCGTACAAAATTTGGGTGAGAACGGCGCTATGCTGTTAATGCTGGGGCTCTATTCTCTGGTGGTAAAACTGGGAGTGTCGGTCATAACCATTGGGATTGGCTTTGGCGTCTTGTTTGCGCTGGCCATTGCGCTGCTGTGGGCATGGCTGATTCTGGCTAAGCGCCGCGATGGTTCCGTCGGCGCAGGTAAAGAATAAACGTATCGTGTAATGAACACATTGTGTAATGGGGAAAGGTATGAGTTTGATATGGCATGACTGGGATGTGGCAGACCTTAACGTGTATTCACTGCATGACATATTGGCGCTGCGCAATCAGGTATTCGTGGTCGAGCAAACCTGCCCCTATCTGGATATCGATGGCCGCGATCTGGTGGACGGCAATCGCCATATTACGGCGTACCGTGACGGCAAGCTGGCCGCCTGCGCCCGGCTGCTCGCGCCCCATCCGAATAACGATGTGGTGACGATTGGGCGCGTGATTGTCGCGCCGCATGCCCGCGGGCAACATCTGGGGCACCTGCTGATGGAACACTCGCTGATTGCCTGCGCACGCCACTGGCCGCAAAAGCATCTGTTCCTGTCCGCGCAGGCTCACCTGCAATCGTTCTACGGTGCGTTCGGCTTTGTGGCGACCGGTGAGGAATATGACGAAGACGGTATTCCGCATATTGATATGCTGTCGGCGTTCTGAGGGATACCGAGCCAGCTGCGGAAAGCGTAGGGAGCGCGGCATAAACGAAAAAACCGGCTGATGTATGGCCGGTTTTTTGTTATTTGACGGTGGGTTAGCTAGCTGCGTGGGAGATTTTGCTACCCAGTTTCTGCACATCCTGGCCAAAGCCACGCGTGGTGTTACAGCCGCTCAATGTTGCTGTGACCAGCAGCGCTACTACGATCGTTGTTATACGTTTCATCATCGTTACCCGCAGGTTGTTGATAAACAGAGCGTGACAGGTTTCTACTGTGTCATAACCGCAGGTAAAAATTCAATCCTCGAGAGCACTGAACCAGCTGATATTGTTTGAGATTATGTTGCTGCTGATGCGTAGTAGCCCAGAGCTGAGTTGGTACGGTTATAGCGCAGAGCTAAACCTAATCTGACAAGCGGTTTTGTGTCAGAAACCGACTAATCCCCCGTTAACTAATGCATGTTGAATTTGTGCTTAAAACGGTGTGCTGGCTTTAATATTTATTCTAAATGTCCGCCAGTCACTCTCATGCATAGCACATACAGATGCGCAGAAATCATCACGGTCTTTTTTGGGTAATATGGACAGGGAAAGTGCCGGAAATGGTCTGCCCGCTTCATAATGGCCCTGAGGGGGGGGGCGAAAGTATCCTATTGAAAAAAACGTGAGTAGGTTGTAGGTTGTTTAAAATAGGTACGTTAAATGATGATTTGTTAGTTGATTTTTCAGATATTACGGAGATGCTTACTTAATAAATGTTATGTGTTTAGGAAAAACTAGAACTTATAGTGAAATTGTAACTAAGGTAAAGTGCGAATTAGAAAAGTGTAGTTTTGATGCGAATGAATATGTTCAATTATGCAAAATTCACCATGAAGGAAAACTGGAGGAATTGTGCGGTATGAGTTTTAGGAAAATAATAATTCCTATTTTGAAAAACGCATAGTAGTAATTGTAGTCTCCCATAATTATGCTGTGCTTTTGCTGCTACGCAGCGCCGACCCCTAAATTAGGCGTTAAATGCACAAGGAAGCTCGTGGATATTCTAAATAATCGAGAGATTGCAATTGCGTTATGGCTTCTAGCAATTTCGGTTTACATTTTTTCTTCCTCAAAAATGGCGGAGGCCAGAAGTGCCTTCAAAGGCGTCTTAGCGGCTTTATTTGTTAGGCAAATAATGTTCGTCTTTTGCTTGATGGTTGCTTACATGGCAATTGTCATTTACTGGCTTTCTGAGTTGAAATTATGGAATTTTGAACAGCTAAAAAATACTGTTTTTTGGTCCATTTCTGTTGGTTTTATGTCGCTATTTAATCTTGAGAAAATTAAAAAAGATAAGAATTTTTTCAAGCGCTCAGTTTTAGATAACTTGAAACTACTAGCGATTCTTCAATTTGTCGTTGGTGTATATACTTTCTCTCTTTGGGTCGAAATCCTGTTAGTCCCTGTTTTAGCATTATTGGGAGCTATGCTAGCTATTGCTGAAACCAACAGAAAGCATCATCAGGTAAAGATTCTTCTAGAATATTTCCTATTTTCATTCGGGGTAGTCTTAATCATTTACACTTTGTACATGTTAATGACCGATTTTGGTGAGTTTGGGAAAGAAAAAACTGCATACGACTTCTTTGTTCCCCCATTGCTGACTCTCTGTTACTTACCATTCGTTTTCTTTATGTTGGTTTATTCAACATATGAGCAGGTCTCTGTTCGCCTTAGGTTTTCAATAAAGAACCGGTTCCATAGATATTTGGCTAAATTCTATGCATTTATATTGTTTAATGTCCGGCTCAGCCTGCTAGAGCGATGGTCACTTCATGTCGCCAAAACAAACATAGAATCATACTCGGATCTGATTGATACCTTTAAATATATATTTAAAGCGAGATACTCTGAGAAAAATCCAAAGGAAGTGCCACAAAATCAAGGTTGGAGCCCTTATAAAGCCAAAGAATTTCTCGTAAACGAAGGATTGAGTACTGGATTCTACAATAGATCTTTCGAAGAAGAATGGCTTGCATCATCCCAAATGGAAAAATTTAGCGATGGTATTATCCCGGACAATATCGCTTATTATGTTAAAGGTTCTGAAGACGTTGCAAAAGTACTGAAGCTTGAAGTGAACGTGAATGATGCTTCCAGAACCTATCAGGCATGTGAAAAGTTAGAAGCCATGGCAGAAGCTTTGAGTATATCAAGCTTAAGCCTGCCTTTATCTGAAGAGATGAAAAATGCTATTTCAGGTTGTAATTCATATTCTGAGAAAGTTGAGGGTAAAACAATAGCATTGATTGTAGAGCACTGGCCAAATCATAAGTTTAATGGGTTTGATCTCAAATTCCTGATCTCAAGCATTTAACAAAGCGCTGCTGTCGGACAAATTTTCCGCAAAGCGCGGTGTTAATGTCCGCTCCTAGCTCATTACAGCCTGTCAGATTTAATAGCGTTCTATCCGCGAAAACTGGCAGTTCAAGCCTGAACTAATGCAGCTTATGGTCGTTGAAAATGGCTCATAGCCACCCAAGATGTCTCACAATGTCCTGCGACTGATGAAGGCATGGTAAGCATTGCAAAAAGAGAGATCGGGTGGGAAGCGGTGGGCAGGTTTCTCAAAGAAAACATGCCCACGGAATGATTACTCTTCTTCCGCCAGAAACAGCTCCAGCAGGGAATTCAGAAACAGTTTACCGTGTTCGGTGATTTGCCAGTGCGTGGCGGTTTCCGTCAGGTAGCCTTGTGCCAACGCCTGATCCAACTGTGGGCGGATGCTGTGTTCTTCCAGACCGGTGTACGCCGTGAAATCCTCGCGCGGGGCGGCTTCCAGCAGGCGAAAGCGGTTCATGAAGAACTCAAAAGGCCGATCGTCGTTGGCGACGTCGTGTTGTTTATCCAGATACGTGCCTTGCATATAACCACGAGGATGGCGGACTTTGACCGTGCGCAGAATGCGGCCGTCGCTGAAAGTCAGCTTGCCGTGTGCGCCGCAGCCAATCCCTAAATAGTCACCGAAGCGCCAGTAGTTCAGGTTGTGTTGGCACTGGTAGCCTGGTTTGGCGTAGGCGGAGGTTTCATATTGCTGGTAGCCGGCGGCGCTCAGTAGTGCGTGGCCCTGCTCGTAGATGTCCCACAGCGCGTCGTCGTCCGGCAGCGTCGGCGGGCGCGAGCTAAATAGCGTATTGGGCTCGATAGTCAGCTGATACCACGATAAATGCGGCGGATTGAGCGCAATCGCCTGACGCAGGTCGTCCAGCGCTTCGTCCAGCGATTGATCCGGCAAGCCGTGCATCAAGTCCAGATTAAAGCTGCGTAATCCCAGACCGGTCGCCAGATGCGCGGCGCGCTTGGCCTCGTCCGGGCCGTGAATACGACCTAAGCGCGTCAGCTTTTGAGGATCGAAACTCTGCACGCCGATGGAGATACGGTTAATACCAGCTTTCTGATAGCCGCTGAAACGGTCGGCTTCAACCGTACCGGGATTGGCTTCCATCGTAATTTCGGCATCCGGCGTTAGCGGAATTCTTGCCCGCACGCCATCGAGCAGTGCCTGCATCGCTTCCGCGCTCAGCAGGCTGGGCGTGCCGCCGCCGATAAAGATCGAGTGCAGTTCACGACCGCTCGCTAACGGCAAATCGGCGTCCAGATCCGCCAGCAGGTGATCGACATATTCCTGATGCGGCACGTCACCTTTCAGCGCGTGAGAGTTGAAATCGCAGTACGGACATTTTTGTACGCACCACGGAATATGAATGTACAGGCTGAGCGGGGGAAGCTTAAGCATTGCGTAGCGCATCCAGCAGCAGGCGAAGTGCCTGACCGCGGTGAGACTGTGCATTCTTCTCTTCACGCGTCAGTTCCGCCGCTGTTTTACCCAGCTCCGGCACGAAGAAGATCGGATCATAGCCGAAGCCGCCACTGCCTGCCGCTTCATGCGTCAGCACACCCTGCCAGCTACCGTGGCAGACAATCGGCGTCGGGTCTTCCGCGTGGCGCAGATACACCAGCACGCAGTGGAAGCTGGCGCGGCGCTGTTCGTCCGGTGCGTCTTTTAGTGTCAGCAGCAGCTTGTCCAGATTTTGCTGGTCGCTGGCATCCACACCCGCATAGCGTGCCGAGTAAATGCCCGGTGCGCCGCCCAGTGCATCGACAGCCAGCCCGGAATCATCGGCAATCGCCGGCAGTCCGGTGATTTGTGCCGCGTGACGTGCTTTCAGGATGGCGTTTTCGATGAAGGTCAGGCCGGTTTCTTCGGCGGAATCCACGCCCAGTTCGGTCTGCGCCACAATATCCAGACCGAAATCGGCCAGCAAGCTGGCGAGCTCGCGCACTTTACCGGGGTTTCCGGTAGCCAAAACCACTTTTTGCATCGTCTTGTCCTGCGTATTTATTCAATGAAGTCCGCGACGTCAGCCGGGATGTGTTGCGGATGGGTAATTCTAATCTGTTTATGCCGCCCGAGTTCGCCTTTTTCAATCACGACCAGGCTCTTGGCGACCCGAAACTGTTTGGCGAGAAATTTGGTCAGATGGGCATTGGCCTGCCCATCAACCGGTGGTGCGGTGATGGCGACTTTTAGTTCGTCGCCATGCAAACCCACGATCTGATCCCGGCTGGCTTTTGGCTGAATATACAGCCGAATCACCAGCGCGTCGCCGTGGCGGGTAATGGCACTCACAGCAGGAACCACAGCCCCGGGAACAGGTCCATGCCTAGATAGTTGAGCATATACAGAATCAGAATGACGGCCATCGCAGAGAAATCAATGCCGCCCATAACCGGAATAACGCGGCGGAGCGGTGCCATCAGCGGTTCGGTCAACTGATGCAGCAGATATTCGATTGGGCTACGGCCCTGACTGACCCAGCTCATGATAGAACGGATGATGATGACCCAGAAGACCAGATAGCCCGCGGATTTAATCAGCGAGATAAGCCCGACCAGCAGGTTCATTGGGCTAAGGGAAATCGCGCCAACCTGAATCAACAGCAGTAACGGGTATTTGATCGTCGTGAGAATAAAGGCCAGCAGCAGCGAAGCGCTGTCAATCGGCCCTAACGACGGCAGAATGCGGCGCAGTGGCCCGACAATCGGCTGAGTGATTTTGACGACAAACTGCGACAGCGGGTTATAAAAATCGCTGCGTGACCACTGCATCCAGATGCGCAGCAGCAGGACCATTACATAGAGGTCGACCAGCGTTTTGACCAGAAAAGTCAGGGTGAGCATAAGTACGTCTTTTCCTTAATAAGATAAAGAATCGGGGAACCCGCTTTGGTTAAAAAAGCGTTTCCATTTCCTGTGCGCGAGCAATTGCTGCCTGCATGGCCTCGGCCACGGTTTGCGTCAACTGCTGTTCGTTAAATACCCGCAGGGCTTCTGCCGTGGTGCCGCCCTTGGAGGTCACATTCTCCCGCAGGGTCGACAGCGGCGTATCTGGATTGGCTTCAACCAGCGCGGCAGCGCCGGACGCGGCCTGTTGCACCAGCAAGCGAGCCGTTTCCTGGCTGAACCCCTGACGGATGGCTTCCTGCTGCATCGCTTCCATAAACAGGAAGAAATAGGCCGGTGCGCTGCCCGCCGCGGCGATCACGCCGTTGATGCCTTGCTCGCTATCCACCCAGCAAATTTTACCGACGCTCTGCATCAGCTGTGCGGTGAAGTCTTTATCAGCCTGATTGACGGAGGCGGGGGCATACATTCCGCTCATGCCTTTGCCGACCAGAGACGGCGTGTTGGGCATAATCCGCACGATATTCAGCGGTTCGCCCAGCAGCGCCTGAAAACGTGCGATGTTGATGCCTGCGGCAATCGACAGTACCAGCTTACCGCTGAAATTGACCTGTTCACGCAGCGGTTCGCAAACTGTTGCCATCATCTGCGGTTTGACTGCCAGCACAATGACGTCCGCTTCCTGAGCGCAGCGTACATTGTCCGCGCTGCTGATCACGCCATACTGTGCAGCCAGCGCATCGCGGTTCTTACCCGAAGGCGCGCAGACGCTGATGTGTTGAGCGGGATAACCGCCGTTGACCAATCCGGCGATAATGGCCTGCGCCATGTTTCCGGCACCAATAAACGCTATTTTACGTTGCTGCATCTGCATTATCGCTAATCACCTGTTCCGTTTGTATTCTGTCAAAGATGACGTGCCGTTCAGCGCGTACTCTGCTGTTTTTGTGTGCTCTTTACCGACAGCTACACGCTTGATTGACTGTTTAGGCGCCTTTTGCTGAATAGTCGCGCGCGCCAAAGATTGCCGTACCAATGCGCACCAGCGTGCTGCCCGCGGTAATCGCCGCGCGCATGTCGTCCGTCATCCCCATAGAAAGTGTATCAATATGCGGATGATTTGCAGATAACGTTTGCAACAGTGCGGCCATTTGTTTGAAAACAGCCAACTGCTGCTCGTAATCGGTTTCCGGTGCCGGAATCGCCATCAGGCCACGCAGACGCAGGTTGGGCAGTGCGGCGACGCTGGCGGCAAGCTCTGCTAATTCAGCGACCATAATGCCTGATTTGCTCGGTTCGCTGCTGATATTAATCTGCAACAGAACGTTTAACGGCGGCAATGTGGTCGGGCGCTGTTCGCTCAGACGCTGCGCGATGCGCAGACGATCCACGGTGTGAAACCAATCAAAATTCTCGGCCACCAGTCGACTTTTGTTTGACTGTAGCGGGCCGATAAAGTGCCACTCCAACGGCGTGTCCGGGTGGTTTTTCTGGAAATAATGGATCTTCTCCACGCCTTCCTGAACATAATTCTCGCCAAACGCTCGTTGCCCTGCCGCGATGGCTTCTTCGATCGCGCTCACAGGTTTGGTTTTACTGACTGCAAGTAGCGTAATTTCTTCTGGTGCCCGCGCGCAATGCGCAGCGGCGGTGGCGATTTGCTGCCGGATGTCCTGTAGATTCTGCTGGATTGTCGTCATGGTTATTCAGGAGGTTATCTATGGAGTTGGATGAGTGGATGGCGCGTAGTGTAAAACATAATGCCTCGGATCTGCACCTTTGTAGCGGTCACCCGCCGGTGTTGCGTGTGGACGGGCAGCTACAGCCTGAAAATACCTTACCACGTTTAACGCCGGAGCAGGTGGCACAATGGTGTGATGCCTGGCTCGAACCGGCTCAACGTGAGCAACTGCGGCAGGCTGGTCAGGTGGACGGCGCGTTAATGCTGCCCGATGGACAACGCCTGCGGGTGAATGTGTTTCGCCAACGTGAAGGGCTGTCTGCGGCGCTGCGTATTATCCCGTCCGCTCAGCCTTCATTGGAAGCGCTACATGCGCCACCCGTTCTATCGACGCTGCTGGAGAAGCCGAACGGACTGATCCTGATTACCGGGGCGACGGGGAGCGGCAAATCCACGACGCTGGCGGCCATGCTTGGGGCGTTAAATGACAGCAGCGATCGCCATGTGATTACGCTGGAAGATCCGATCGAGTTTATCCATGCCAGCCGACGCTGTCTGATTCAACAGCGGGAGATCGGTGCGCACAGTGCATCGTTTGCACTGGCGCTACGGGCCGCATTGCGGGAGGACCCCGATGTGATTCTGCTGGGGGAATTGCGCGATACGGAGACGATTCGGCTGGCGCTGACGGCGGCGGAAACCGGCCATCTGGTGTTGTCGACGCTGCATACACGTAGTGCATCGCAGGCGGTCGATCGTCTGATTGACGTCTTTCCCGGTGAAGAGAAAGCCTATGTTCGTAGCCAGTTAGCTACCTGTTTGCAGGCCGTCGTGACGCAAAGGCTGTTGCCCGCTGCGCAAGGTGGTCGAATCGCGCTTTATGAAGTGCTGACGGCGACTGCGGCAGTCAGTAACCTGATTCGGGAAGGGAAAACGCACCAGCTTCCCGGCCTGATTCAAACCGGAGCCGCTGCGGGAATGCAAACGTTCGAGCAAAGCTACCAGCAGCGCTGTCGGGATGGGCTTATTTCACACAGTTGCGACCTTGCCGTTTAGCCGCATAGAGGTTTTCATCGGCTAACTGAATCCAGTCCTCAACGGACGCAAGATCGGAACAGTAGGCGGCAATACCTGCGCTAATCGTGAAACGCAGATTTTGGCGATCGTATTCCAGCGTATGTTGCTCGATCGCCTGTCGAATACGCTCAATCGTTACCACCGCCGTTTGGTAAGAGACGTCTTTTAACAGAATGATGAATTCTTCCCCACCGAGGCGAGCGACCAGATCTTCCTGACGTAGCGACATGCGCATAAGCATCGCCAGCTCTCTGAGGACGGCATCGCCAGCCAGATGACCGTATTGATCGTTAATGTTTTTGAATAAATCGATATCAATAATCGCCAGACAGCTTTTGTCCGTCTGATGGCTTTGCTTCTTGTTCTGAAAAAAAGCGTTGGCCTGTTCGAAGAAACTGCTGCGATTCGGCAGGCCAGTAAGAAAATCATGCCCCGCGTTAAAGCGCAGAGAGGCTTCTATCTGCGTGCGCTCATCTTCCAGCGAACGCGCGTGAATAATGATGCCGAGCGTTTTCACTAGCGGAGCCAGTAGCTCGATCATTGTTTGATCGTAACCTTCCCGGCGGTTAGCCAGCGCGATCATCCCGATCGCTTTGCCGTTGTGGGAGATAGGAATCCCAAGCAGGGAATACAGCGCGGGATGGATAGGCGGAAGGTCTCGGCCAGCCTTCTGCCTCAGTAGGTTATTGGTGCACACCACCGTATTGTGGGTGACCACGTGACCAAACAGATTGTCCAGTTTACGGAGCCTCAGGCCACCGTTGGTTCTGCGCTGGTGCCTGTACCAGTTCAGGGTTTCGTCATCCCAGGCAAGGTTGGATATCGAGGGAAGATAGAGCGACTGGCCGTCTTCGTCTTCCTGCAATGTGGCAATGAAGCCGAAGGTGCTGTTGGTGACGCTAAGCAGTCGCTCAAAGACTTTATCGCAGGCGGAAGGCAGATTGTGGTCGAGCAGAAAGCTGTCGTGGACTGACAGCAGAATATCGAGAATGATACCTTGTTGATGGGCTTTCTTTTCGGTTTCGACATTTTGCGTGATGTTGTGAGCATATTTAATGATTTTTCGTACATTGCCGTCGCTATCCATAACCGGACTGTAAGTTGCCTGTATCCAGAATGAATGTCTGCCTTTGCCAAGGCGGTGGAATCGCCCGCTGATAGGGTGACCGCGGTGCAAGGTTTCCCAGAATGTTTGATAGTCGGCTTGTTCAGTATAGAGAGGATCGCAGAGTGACTTGTGGTGCAGGCCGAGAATTTCCTTCTCTTCGTAGCCCGTCAGCATCAGGTAATGTTTATTGACGTGGGTGATATAGCCGTCTTTATCAAACTCGATTACGCCTTGCGAATTTTCAATCGCGTCTAGCTGTGCCCGGTGCTCCGACATCAGACGCTTTTCTTGAGTAATATCGAGCGCCAGTTTTATGACGCCGATGCGGCGACCTGAATGATCAATAATGGGCGTATAGGCGGCATGGAGCCAAATGATGTCTCCTTTTTGGGTTTTCCGTTGGAATTCCCCTGCGTTGATATTCCCTTTAATCACATCGTGCCAGAAATGATCGTGTTTTTGGCGCAGCGCTTCTGGCATAAAAAGCGTGTGGTTCTTCTGAATAATGTCTTCTTTTTTGTAGCCCAGCATTTTGCAAAAAAGAGGATTGGCTTCAATCAGTTTCCCTGCCAGGTCGAATTCGGCGATGGCATAAACGGAATTGAACGCGTGCAGTTTGGCTTCATTGTCAAACCTGGTAATCAAATCAACATCAACTGACTGATTATTCATGTTTATATTTGCCTATATTCTTTCTGTCTTTACCCTTGATTCGCTGTTGTCAGAGGCATTCGTTTTATCATGATGCCATCTGTGATGTTATCGGGTGATTGGCCGTCCCCTTTTTTGTACGCGAAAACCAATGGGTCGAATTAATAAAATAGCGTGCTATTAATTAAATTAATAAATATTATATCGAGATATAATTAATAGGCTAAAACGCATGATAAATATTACCAATAAGAAACATCTCTCATTGTCTTCTTATTCAATGTATTGAGGAAATTATTTTGGTCAGCGTTAACACTGCAACTCTATTTATACGCTCATGTGTAAAAACAGAGAATAGCGGTAAAAAAATAATACTCAAATTATCTGAAAGTATATCTATGAAATAGGTGTGTTAAGGGGAAAAAGGGTTCCTGCTTTTTCTCATTATTTATTCGATTTTTTAGGGAATAGGCGGAAGCGGAGCTCTCTGCGGGGGATGCCTGTAGTCAGCGCAGGGCTGACTACAGGCGGTGCAATCCATTAGTAGATTAGGAAAGGCGAGGATCGACCTGAAACAGTGCCATGGATCGCATCAACTGCTGAGACTGCTGCTCCAGCGACTGCGTCGTCGCGGATGAGGCTTTGACGAGCTGCGCGTTGTGTTGAGCGACTTTATCGATCTGTGTGAAGGCGACGTTAACCTGCTCAATACCGCGATGCTGTTCTTGCGTGGCGGTGGAAATGTCTCTCATCAGTTGTGTAATACGGATGATTTCGTCGGTCACTTCGTCCATGGTTTCGCCTGCTTTAGAGGCTAATTCAAGCCCTTCGGACACGCGCGTCTGGGAATCCAAAATCAATGCGCGGATCTCTTTCGCCGCCTGTGCGCTATGCTGCGCCAGATTACGCACTTCTCCGGCGACGACGGCAAAGCCTCTGCCTTGTTCGCCTGCGCGGGCGGATTCAACGGAGGCGTTCAGCGCCAGAATGTTGGTCTGGAACGCGATGCCGTCAATGACGCTGAGAATGTCATTGATACGCTTGGCGCTGGTGGCGATCTCCTGCATTTTTTCAATGACGTAACAGACAGACTCGTTGCTGCGGCTGCTGGTGTTCGAGACATTATTGGCGAGCTGATGCGCGAGCTCCGCGTGATCGGCATTGAGTTTCACCGTCGCGCTCAATTGCTCCATACTCGCTGCCGTCTGTTCCAGTGCAGCAACGGATTCCTCGGTGCGTTGGGAAAGTTGCGCGTTTTCTTCAAACAGTTCGCGGCTACCGAGATCGATTTTCGTGCTGGCATCGCGCACCTGACTGACCGACTCCAGCAGTGCCCCTTGCATGCGGCCGATGGCATCATTGAGCCGACCCAGCTCGTTGTCTCCGCCTTGAATCAGGCGGCGGGTCAGATTACCGCCAGCAACCTGCTCCAACTGCTCAATCGCATAGTCCAGCGGTTTGAGCAGCATGTGCCGAAGTGCGACCCAGGCTAATGCCACCAGCGTGATAGACAAGAGGCTGGCAATGGCAATGAGCAGCAGCATCATGCGCTCATTACTCTCGGACTGCGCCAGACCCTGTTCGGAAAGCTGCTGAGCATACTGACGGAAATTCTGGATCGACAAATCAAAGGCTTCGCTCAGTGGGCCGAGCTGCTTTTCCAGAACGTCATAATATTCGTCGGTATACTGTTTTTGCAGCGCACTTAGCATCGGGGTCATGCCCTGCTGAAAATAGGCCTGATAGGTTTTCAACACGTCCTGCGCCAGCGCCTGCTGTTTGGGATCGGCATTAGCCGATTTGATCACGCGTTCAATGTCTTCCTGCGATTGGCGAAGATGTTTCTCTACGACTCCGGTTTCCTTGGCACCGTCGTCCAGCAGGCCGATTTCGATTTTCCTGACGGCGAGCGTTGCCGAGGCTCTCGCGCTGAGTGTCTGGTTATAGCCGCTCATCAGGCTGCCCAGCTCAATGCCCTGAATCTGATTTTGTGCTGTCAGCGTTTCCCTGTCTTTCTTAATCGCGACTACGCCCATGCTGCTGACGATAAGTAGCAGCAGGGTAGTTAGCAGCAATAACGTTAATAAGCCGGTACGAATAGAAATATTTTTCAACCCCATGGTGTCCTTTTCCTTACGCCGCCTTCGTGGGTGATAACCCAGTCATCATTGGATGTGGTGTGTGCAACAGAAGAGAATACGTTATCTGTGTTGCGGTGAGATAAAATTAAAAAGATATGGCAGGTGTAAAAAGGATCGGGCAAGAAGGGCGTAGCCGAGAGGTTTCCGCAACACAGGCTTCTCCCACTCGGATTTCTCGCAACGCAAAGGGTATAAATAATTAGCCGTAGCGTTTACGCCAGTTTATTATCTGTCAATAGCGTTGGTTTTTCAGGGGCGTACTCAATACGCCAGTTAATGATACCCAGAGGTATCCGAGGTTTATGTGCAGTTAACAAGTTTTACGGATTATGGTTTGCGGGCGCTGATTTACATGGCATCGCTGCCGGGCGGGAAAATGACCAGCATTTCGGAAGTAACGGAAGTGTATGGCGTGTCCCGTAATCATATGGTCAAAATTATCAATCAACTTAGTCGTGCTGGGTTGGTGATGGCCGTGCGCGGCAAGAATGGCGGTATCCGTCTTGGAAAGCCGGCAGAAACCATCCGAATTGGCGATGTCGTGCGCGAATTGGAACCGCTCACGCTGGTTAACTGTAGCCATGAATTTTGCCACATCACGCCAGCCTGTCGCTTAAAGCAGGTGCTTCAACAAGCGGTACAAAATTTCCTGCATGAGCTGGATCAATACACGCTGGCTGATATGGTCAAAGAAAACCCGCCGCTTTATAAATTATTGTTGGTTGAATGAGTTTTGTTCAGCCTCCTGCTGATGACAACGGAGGAACCGCAATGTCACAAGATCCATTCCTGGAACGAGAAGCAGAAAAATACGAATCCCCCATCCCCAGTCGTGAATATATTTTGGCGCACATCGCCAAGCGCGATACCCCGATTAGCCGGGAAGAATTAGCCGCCGACCTGCAATTAACTGGAGAAGACGCTCTCGAAGCGCTGCGCCGTCGCCTGCGTGCGATGGAGCGTGATGGTCAGCTTATCTTTACCCGCCGTCAGTGTTATGCGTTGCCGGAAAAACTCGATCTGCTGCGCGGTACGGTTATTGGTCACCGTGATGGTTTCGGTTTCCTGCGCGTGGAAGGCCGCAAAGACGATCTTTATCTGTCGGCTGAAGAGATGAAACGGGCGATTCACGGCGATGTTGTGCTGGCACAGCCGCTGGGTGCGGATCGTAAAGGGCGTCGTGAAGGGCGCATTGTGCGCGTGCTGGAACCGCGTACCGGGCAAATTGTTGGCCGCTATTTTGTCGATGCCGGTGTTGGGTTTGTCGTACCGGATGACAGCCGCCTGAGCTTCGATATTCTGATCCCGAAAGAAGACATTAACGGCGCTCGTATGGGCTTCGTGGTGGTGGTTGAGCTGACGCAACGCGCCACGCGCCGCACGAAAGCGGTGGGTAAGATCGTCGAGATCCTCGGTGACAATATGGGCACCGGGCTGGCGGTAGATATCGCCCTGCGTACCCATGATATTCCCCACACCTGGCCGCCTAAAGTGGAAGAACAGGTGAAAGATCTTTCCGAAGAGGTGCCGGAAGCCGCGAAAAAAGGTCGTGTGGATCTACGTAAGCTGCCACTGGTTACGATTGACGGTGAAGATGCTCGCGATTTTGATGACGCAGTGCACTGTGAGCCGAAACGCGGCGGTGGCTGGCGCTTATGGGTTGCGATTGCGGACGTGAGCTATTACGTTCGGCCGAATACGGCGCTTGATCATGAAGCGCGGGCGCGTGGCACCTCGGTGTACTTCCCGTCTCAGGTCGTGCCGATGCTGCCAGAAGTGTTGTCGAACGGACTCTGTTCGCTTAACCCGCAGGTCGATCGCCTGTGTATGGTCTGTGAAATGACCGTTTCGGCGCAGGGTAAGCTATCGTCCTATAAGTTCTATGAAGCAGTGATGAGTTCACATGCACGCCTGACCTACACCAAAGTGTGGAATATTCTGCAAGGCGACGCTGAGCTGCGCGAGCACTACAAGCCGCTGGTGGGCGGGTTGGAAGAGCTGCACCGCATGTACAAAGTGCTTGAACACGCGCGTGAAGTGCGTGGCGGCATCGCGTTTGAAACGGAAGAAGCGAAGTTCATTTTCAACGCTGAACGCCGTATCGATCGTGTGGAAGCGGTGGTGCGTAACGATGCGCACAAGCTGATCGAAGAGTGCATGATTCTGGCGAATATCTCCGCCGCGAAATTTGTGGAGAAAAACGAAGAGCCTGCGCTGTTCCGCGTACACGATCAGCCGAGTGAAGACCATGTCTTAGCCCTGCGTAGCGTGTTGGGCGAACTGGGGCTGACGCTGAAAGGCGGAATGAAGCCACAGCCGAAAGATTACGCAGAATTGATGAATGAGTTGGCTGATCGTCCCGATCGGGAAATGCTGCAAACCATGCTGCTGCGTTCCATGAAGCAGGCGATTTATGACCCAGAGAACCGCGGCCACTTCGGTCTGGCATTAACGTCTTACGGCCATTTCACGTCACCGATTCGTCGTTATCCAGACCTGTCGCTGCACCGTGCCATTAAGTATCTGCTGAGCGATCGTCATGAGCGCTGGACGCCAACGGGCGGCTGGCATAGCGACATTAACGAGATGCTACAGTTGGGCATGCACTGCTCGATGACGGAGCGCCGTGCGGATGAAGCCACGCGTGACGTCGCGGACTGGCTGAAATGCGACTTTATGCAGGATCACGTGGGTGAGGTCTTTACGGGGATTATCTCCAGCGTGACTGGCTTTGGCTTCTTCGTGCGCCTGAAAGAGCTGTTTATTGATGGGCTGGTACACGTTTCCACGCTGGATAATGACTACTATCGCTACGATAATATCGGCCAGCGACTGATCGGCGAATCGCGCGGGCAGGTTTATCGTCTGGGTGATGAAGTCGAAATTCGTGTTGAAGCTGTCCATATGGATGAGCGCAACATTGATTTCGCGTTGATTTCCAGCACGCGCAAGGTGCGTGGCGAAGGTAAAACGGCACGCGATCGTGTGAAGAAACCGGAGTCGCGTGAGGCCAAGCCAAGTCGACGTCGTCGTAGCGCGAGCAAAGCGCCGGCAAACTTTGAGCCGGATGCCGCATTCCGCAAAGAAGGCGATAGCAACACGAAGTCGGATAAGTCAAAAGCCAAGCCGAAAAAGAACCGCGATAAAGCGAAAAAGAACGCGGAAAAAACGCGTAAAATCGCCGCCGCGACCAAAGCGAAACGTGCGAAGAAAAAATCTGCTGAGTAAGGTTAGTTAGCCCGCGCGCTCCACTGAGAAGGGGAGCGCGCGGGGAAAACCTCTATCTCTACATTAACGGGCTCCGCCTGTTATGGTTAATTTGAAGAGTATCAATGAGCGAAATTATTTACGGTATCCACGCGGTTAAGGCACTGCTTGAGCGCGATCCACAGCGTTTTCTGGAAGTTTTTGTTCTGAAAGGGCGCGACGATCGCCGCCTTCAGCCTGTGATTGCGGAACTGGAAGCGCAGGGCATCGTCATTCAGGTGGCGAATCGCCAATGGCTGGATAAGCAGGCTGACGACGCGGTGCATCAGGGGATCGTAGCGAAGGTCAAAGAAGGGCGGAAATATCAGGAAAACGATCTGCCTGCGATGTTAGACAACCTGGAAACGCCTTTCCTGCTGATATTGGACGGCGTGACCGATCCACATAACCTAGGCGCTTGCCTGCGTAACGCGGATGGGGCTGGCGTGCATGCGGTGATTGTGCCACGCGATCGTTCCGCGCAGCTGAATGCAACGGTGAAGAAGGTGGCCTGCGGTGCGGCAGAAACCGTACCGGTTATCAGCGTGACCAATCTGGCCCGTACGATGCGCCTGTTGCAGGAGCGTAATATCTGGATCGTCGGCACGGCGGGTGAAGCTGATCATACGTTGTACCAAAGCAAGCTGACCGGGCCGCTGGCGCTGGTGATGGGCGCGGAAGGGGAAGGTATGCGTCGTTTGACCCGTGAACACTGCGATGAATTGATAAGCATTCCGATGGCGGGCAGCGTGTCTTCACTGAATGTGTCGGTTGCCACTGGCGTGTGTCTGTTTGAAGCCGTTCGACAGCGCGCATAATCAGTGTCGCGAATGATAGTAAAGAGGTGCCCTGGGGCACCTCTTTTTCGTTGGTGCTATGCAGCGGGGATTGCCAGTCTGCGAACGTCTTGCTGTGAAGGCTGTAAAAGCCGGAAAACAGACACCGCATCAGACAGCACGATCGCCTGCTGTTCCAGAGACTGAGCGGCAGACGAGGATTGCTCCACCAGTACGGTGTTTTGCTGCGTGTTCTGATCCATTTCTATAATGGCCTGACCGACCTGAGAAATGCCGCGATGCTGCTCGTCCGAAGCGGTAGTAATGTCTTTCATGATGGCGTGGACCTGCGTCACTGACTGGACAATCCCTTCCATCGTTTTCCCCGCGCCGTTAACGAGTGCCGCGCCGTTATTAATCTGCGAAACCGACTCACCAATGAGCGTATCGATCTCTTTAGCCGCCTGCGCGCTGCGCTGTGCCAGATTACGCACTTCGCTGGCAACAACGGCGAAACCACGCCCTTGTTCACCGGCTCGTGCTGCCTCTACTGCAGCATTGAGTGCCAGGATATTGGTTTGAAACGCGATGCTGTTGATCATTGAGGTAATCTCAGCGATGCGGTGGGAGCTTTGCGCGATATCGTGCATGGTGTTGACGGCTTTAGAAACCTGCTCTCCCCCTTGATTCGCGGTATCGGAGGCATCCATAACCAGTCGGTTGGCCTGATGGGCGTTATCAGCATTCTGTTTCACCGTTGACGTCAGCTGTTCCATGCTGGCGGCGGTTTCTTCAAGCGCGGCGGCTTGCTGCGTTGTGCGAGAAGAGAGATCGGTGTTGCCGGCAGAAATTTCCCCAGCGGCATAGGAAATCTGGTTCGCGCTGAGGCGAATTTTATCAATCATGCTGTGCAGATTGCTGTTCATCTGCCCCATGGCTGAAATCAACTGGCCTAATTCATCATGACGATCGTTGTGAAGCTGCACGGTGAGATCGCCTTCCGCAATCGCGCGGGTGGCATGTAACGCCTGATGCAGCGGGCGAACGATCTGCCGCGAGATAACGATGGCCGTGGTCAGACCGAGTATGATGGCAATCAGTGTAATCACGCCCAGTTGGATATCGCTGCTAATGACGTTACGGCCCGCGCGGCTCTCTTCCGTGAAGTAAAGTTTGTTGATGTTTTCCTGCAACCCTGCCATCTGCTCGTTCAATTCACTGAGCCGCTGTTGGCTGACATCCGGGCTCATCACCTGCTGGCGCTGTGAAATATAAGCGTTGAGTGACGCACTAATATCCTGAATGGCGCTTTTGTCTTCCGCTGGCCAATGTCCCGTGTCGATCGCTTTCAGCAGCGCGGACAGCTCTTCCTTAATGTTACCGATCGCACTGTCGTGCTGTTCCAGATACTGTGCTTTACGCTCCAGCGCATAACCAAAGTTGCCTTCCCGCGCGACCACCGTCTTGTCATACATGGCGCCAAGACGGCTGATGCGTTTTAACGATTGGTCGCTATTGTGCAATCCGTAAAAGCCGACCATAGAGAGGATGACTCCCATGATGAGCAATAAACCAAACCCTACCAATAACTTGCGCGTTACAGACAGGTTTTGAAATGACATCCAGCGCAGCATAAACCTCTTCCTTTCGTTCATTAATTATTTACCGTCATCGCAGGTCAATAACGGATTAGTTGTTGTTGTGTGTTTGCATAAAAAGCAGGTGATGAAGGTGAAATCGGCACTATCTAACTGATAAAAAATGCCTTATCTGTTATCGGCATTTCAGGCGCAATGCTTATCCGTTTTCTTAAAAAATGTGAGGAGATTCGTGCGGATGTGAAGGCTGAGGGGATAATGCGCTCCGCTGGGGATTCCCGCATTGTTTATCACGTAAAGTCATGTATAAACGCTTTGCTATGCAAGAATCATCTATATTCTTCATGCTTCCTCTTATTATTACTGATGCGCCAACGGGGCTCATTTAAAAGGAATATCGCTATGCCTATTGTTACGTCGCTACTCGCTTTCGCTTCCTATTTCTTTATCGGGTTTGCCATGGTGCTGGCCTTTCTGTTTATCTACACCCGCGTCACGCCGCATGATGAGTGGGCGTTGATTAAAGAGAACAACAGTACGGCAGCCATTGGGTTTGGTGGGGCGTTAATTGGCTATGTGATCCCGCTTTCCAGTGCGGCGATTAATTCGGTGAGTCTGGTGGATTACATCACCTGGGGCGCAGTCGCGCTGGTGGTGCAATTGCTGATTTATTTCGCGGTGCGCCTGTATATGCCACGCCTCAGCCAGCATATCCAGAATAATGATGTCGCCACCGGTGCCTTTCTCTGTGCCGCTTCGCTAAGCGGCGGGATTCTGAATGCGGCGTGTATGTCGTATTAATTTGCCGTTGCATGACAATACCGGGAATCTGCCCGGTATTGTTTGGCGGACCTCCTTGCCCTGCACCTTTGTTTACCGCATTTTTACAAGCAGCCCTGCCGATTTAGCGGTACAGCACGGCGCGCGCGAACCACATGCCGGGGAGCGTGGCAGCCTCGGACTTCATCACAATCACATAATAATGCGCGCCGGAGGCATCGGCTTTCTGTTGAAGGGCACGATCCACATCATCAGCGTTTCCGCGCATGCTAACTGAAATCGTCCCCATTTTTTCCAGTTTGCTGGTTTGTGCATAGCGAATTTCTAGCGCTTTCTCCGCAGGCGGCGGTGCCGCGACAGGCTTCCCTTGTATGATCTGGCAGCCGGATAGCATCAGTATTAAGGGTAAGAAAAGTATCCGCACGATGTTCATCGTTTCAGCCTGACAGGAGTAGATAGCGGGAGTGTAGCGCTATCACCGGGCCGATGGCATTCTCTTTAACAGGAAAAAATAACGGGCAGTCGGTGCTGCCCGTGAATTGAGGTTAGCGCGACGTGACCAGCGTGAAGTCTTCGCCTTTGAAGACTTTTACTGGATTACCGCGTTCGATCTGGTGGTGGAACAGACGCCGCAGTGCCCGTAGTTCAGCATGCTGCTGTTGCTGTAATGCTTCCAGACGATAGGCGATGAGATAACAGGCAAGACGCTTGTTGGCGTGCTGGCTGCGTTCGCTCTGTACCTTCACCGTGATGCCGCTGGCGATATGGGTGGCGCGGACGGCAGACTCGGTTTTATTCACATGCTGCCCACCGGGACCAGAGGATTTGGTGGCTTCAAAGCGAATCTCGTTATCGGCAAACGCCTGTTCCTGATGAAAGCGCGCGACGCCGATAAACCAGTTTTTGCGTCCGCCACCTTTACGCCAGGGGCTATTGCACGTCCATTGAAGCGTACCGCACCAGCTGGCAGCTAGCGTTTCTGCCAGTTCACCGTTTAACAGAACCAGTGCGGAACGCAGTGTGCCTGCGCGTTTCCCCGCTTCGGTTTCGATAATTTCGCAGTCGACGCCTTGCCGCGCGGCATCTTGCGTCAGAGCCTGCAAAGCCTTTGCGGTTGCCAGCATGCATTCGTCCGGCCCCTGCGCGGCGGAGAGTTGAAGTAATATCATTTATCCTCCCCGCGCGTTTTGTAGGTGAGTACCGGTTTCAGGCGAGCAATCAGCGTGATTAACCCTGCTTGCTGCATCGCGCCGATCACGCTGTCTATCGGTTTGTAGGCTTCCGGCGCTTCCTGAAAAATCAGTTGCCTGTCCTGACAAATCACGCGGCTGCCGAAGCGGGTACGCGCGAGTTGCTGGACGCTGTAACGTGAAGACAGCCGATCTTTACACTCCGTGCGCATCCACTTCCTGCCCGCGCCATGTGCCAGTGAATACAGGCTGTCGGCGTGAGGAATGGGTTGCACGATGTAGCTGTAGTCACCGCGCGAACCGGGAATGATGACCGGGCCACAGTCGGCGGGTGTCGCGCCTTTGCGGTGCAGCCAGCCGGAAATGTCTTCAATCGTTGCTGATGTCACCAGATTGTGGTTCACGTCCAGTGCGGCATCGCCTTCCGTATGCCAACGTTCCAGCATTCGCTGCGCGATCAGCCGCCGATTGTGGGTAGCAAACGTCAGCGCGAACTGGTGCTGTTCCAGATAGGCCTCCGCGGCAGGCGTGTTGGCTTCAAGCCCCTGATGGCCGAATTCCCGCACGTGAGCTTCCAGTATGGTTTGCCCTAATCCGCGTGAGCCGCTGTGGACGAGCAATAGCAGCTGTTTAGGATCAATGTACAGAGCATGCAGTGCATCTGGTTGATAGATTTCATCAAGCTGCTGTAATTCCGCAAAGTGATTACCGCCGCCGATGGTGCCCAGCGAGTAGCGAAAATCCGCCAGCGAGGGGGGAATCTCGATATCGTCTTCCAGTGGCCCATCGATATTACCAAGCCGTTTCTCCAGCTTATCCAGAGAGATTTTGTTGGCGTTCAGGCTCGTGCGCCATAGCGCCATGCCGCAGCCGATGTCGTTTCCGACCAGCGCCGGATAGAAGCGCTGTTGTGAAAAAAAGGCGGCACCGATAGGGTAACCCCGGCCCGGATGCAAATCTGGCATGCCGGCCACGCGAACCATATCGGGAAGTTGTGATGTAATTTGAAGCTGTTGGATTGCTTTATCTTCAATCCAGGTATTTTCCGTCGCGATCACACTGACGCGCGCCGAAATAGAGCGAATAGCATTGCCCATAGATCATCCTGCTGATCAATTTAAAAATAGGGTAAGGCAGGCTACAGCTGGGGGGATAACGCAAAGCGGAAAAGAATGCGGAATTAGTCCCGAGATGTCCTGCAAAGAATCAGAGTAAGTTTTGTCATGATGTCGTCTCCTTTGTCAGTGTGGGGGATGGGTGAAAAAACGTCGGGATAATACGCAAGTGGTGACCATCGTGCAATACCCACAACACGATGACCGTTATACCCGTCATACTTCAAGCTGCAGGTGTGTTGGCTGCGCTTAGTTACCCGAATCACTTACTTGAGTAAGCTCATCGGGATGAAATGAGAGACATCCTGTCTCTCACCGCAGGCCAGCCTATGGCTGGTCAAATTCGTTCCCGACGAATTTGTCCTTCTATTGCCGCCTGCCTGCAACTCGAATTATTTAGGGTATGTGTGAATGTTAAATACGGAAGACGCTGACCAGCTCGCTGAGGTGGTGGCCTTTCTGGCGCAGGTTCTGCGCGGTGTCTTCCGAATTGTTGACCAGAATGGTGTTTTCCTGCGTTGCCTGACCAATCTGTACAATCGCGATATTCACCTGACCAATACCGGCGGACTGCTCGCGTGAGGCGATATCGATATCGTTCACGATGGTGCTGACTTGCAAGATGCGGTTACGCAAGTCGTCCATTACCGCCTGTGTCTTCTCTGAGAAATGGTAACCCGCTTCGATTTTCTCCAGTGATTCATCAATCAGACTTTCGATCTCTTTCACCGCGGTGGAGCTGCGCTGTGCCAAGGCTCGCACTTCGGCTGCAACCACGGCGAAGCCTCTGCCGTGTTCACCTGCGCGAGCGGCTTCTACTGCGGCATTCAGTGCCAGAATATTGGTCTGGAAAGCAATAGATTCGATCACGGTCGTGATATCCGCAATCCGCTGCGATGAATTCTTGATGTCGCTCATCGTAGAAACGGAGTCGGTGACGGTCTGGCTGCCGTTTCGTGCTGCTGCGGCGCTCTGCTCTGCCAAATCTTTGGCGGCGGAGACGTTATCGGCGTTCTGCTTCACGCTGGCGGAGAGTTGCTCCATGCTGGCAGACGTCTCTTCGACGCTGCTGGCCTGACGGGCAATCTGTTCGCTGATGTTTTCGCTATCGGCAGCCAGCGCATCGGTGCTGGCACTGATTTCTTCGGACGCATTTCGCACCTGCGACACGATGGTCGTTAGCCCTTGTCCGATGCCGTTAATGGCATCGATCAGGCGCCCAACTTCATCGTAACGGTTGCTGGAAAGCGTCGCGGTCAGGTTACCGGCAGAGAACTGTTCCGCCACTTTGACGATTTCAACCAGCGGCTGGCTCAGCCATTTGCGCGTCAGTACGACAAAGAATCCAGCGAAGAGCAGAACCAGAATAATGCCGCCGCCCAAAAACAGGTTACGGGTGTGATTAATTTCTGCCATTAGGCTTTCTTTGCTCACCGTGCCTGCAACAATCCAGTTCCACTGCGGAATACTGCGGTACACCATGATTCGGGTTTTTTCTTCGCCCGTCATCGTGTTGTTGTCGTATTCGATTGTACCATTACCGGTTGCCAGCACTTTCTCTAACGCACCTTCTGACCAGTCAGGACGCTGGTTGGCATTGCTTTGGTGGTAAAGATAGTTGCCTGTATCCTTTCCTTTTTTCGAGCTAAGTACAAAGAAATGGCCAGTTTCACCCATTTTCTTGTTCAGAATAGTTTGCTGCATCTCGGTAAATTGCTTCGTGATGTCGACACCGACGAACAGAATACCGATCACCTTGTTTTCACTATCGCGTATCGGTTGATACTGAGTGATGTACTGTTTGCCGAACAGCGTGGCTAATCCGCTGTAGGTGTCACCTTTCATCACGGGCGCATAGGCTGGGCTTTCACGATCGAGTTTGGTGCCCATCGCGCGCGATCCATCTTCTTTTTTCAGCGACGTGGTGACGCGCGTAAAATCCTCTCCATCGCGGACAAAAATCGTTGAAATCGCGTGGGTACGGCTCAGAAAATCGTCTGGCACTTCGGTGTTGAGGTTCAATACCGTATCGCCAGCCTTAAGCGTTGGGTGAGAGGTGTTGCCAAAAGGCGTGCGGTTAACGGTATCCAGTGAAAACCGCGTCGGCAGAAAGCTCGCCAGCAGCCGCGTATAATTGCTGACCTCGGCTTGTAGGCTGGTATCGTACATGTTGATCATGTCGGTGACGCCATTCACCTGGCTCTGCATGTCGTTAAGGGTCAGGGTCTTGAGCTGATTGCCTGCTGATCGGGTGAGGGATAGGGTGAATGCAATGAAAAGTATCGCCACGCTCAGTGAAGCGATGACGGATAGCTTGATACCCAGGCCCCAGTGTTTAAAAGAAAGTCCCAACATATGTGTGTCTCTTATAATAAAAAAGGTTATTTTTTAGTCTTGCTTCACATGCGTTAACGGCAGTAAGTGAAAAAAAATTAATCACGGAGTGTAAACATTCATTTCAGTTATTGATCTGGATCAATGTGATTTTTTTATTTACATAAATACGCCGATTAAACCAGCACGGAATCAGTGACAACACGGAGATAAGAAAATGGCTGTGAGTGGGTTATCGTAGAAGGTCACCCCCTTCTGCTAAATACGATTTCGCTACATAAGCATAGGCTGACAGAACAGAAAACGAGGGAAATATGGTCGAAATGTCACTGGATAAACTCGGTAGCGGTATTGAAACGATTCACGCGGCACCTGCGGAAAGGAGAGAGCAGCCTCTACCGACGATTTTTTTCTTTCATGGTTACACTTCATCAAAAGAGGTGTACTCGTATTTTGGCTATGCGTTGGCTCAGGCCGGGTTTCGGGTGATTTTGGCCGATGCGGCCATGCACGGTGCGCGCTATGACGGGGATGACGCACGGCGGTTGTGCCATTTCTGGGATATTCTGCAATCGAATATAGAAGAACTCCCTGACTATGTGGCGGAATATCGGCAGCGTGGCCTGATCGATGGCGAGAGGATTGGCGTTTGCGGCGCGTCGCTCGGTGGAATGAGTGCGCTTGGGTGTATGGCGCGCTATCCCTGGATTACCGCGGTGGCGGCGTTTATGGGGTCGGGCTATTTCTCTACGCTATCGTCCGCGCTGTTTCCTCCGGTTCCGGCCGATGGTGAGGAAAATCAAGCGGCGTTGCAGGCGTTAGCGAGCAACCTGGCTGATTATGATGTCACTACGCGTCTGGACGCGTTGTCCGAACGTCCGCTGCTGGTGTGGCACGGTGAAGCGGATGATGTCGTGCCGGCGGCAGAAAGCGCACGTCTCTATCAGGCATTACAGGCGCGCGATAAGCTGGCTAATCTGACGTATTTGACCGAACCGGGCGTGGGGCATCGCATTACGCCAACGGCGCTGCAGGCGGGCGCTGATTTCTTCCTGCGGACGCTGTAATCCTGCCCTGATGGCTTAAACATCACCATGCAGAAAACTCCTGTGTTTCTTCCTTGTGTTCTTTAATGTCGGGCACTATACTTACGCGTCATTTTTTCAGCCGCACATACACACGTTCCTTGCCTCCACGGGCCGCGGTTGACCCAGACAGGAGGCTGAATAATCCGTAAGGAGCAATTCGATGCGTCATTACGAAATCGTATTTATGGTTCATCCTGACCAGAGCGAACAGGTTCCGGGCATGATCGAGCGCTACACTGCCACTATCACTGGTGCGCAGGGCACGATCCACCGTCTGGAAGACTGGGGCCGCCGTCAACTGGCTTACCCGATCAACAAACTGCACAAGGCACACTACGTTCTGCTGAACGTTGAAGCGCCGCAGGAAGCGATCGATGAGCTGGAAACAAACTTCCGCTTTAACGATGCCGTTATCCGCAGCATGGTTATGCGCGTTAAGCACGCGGTAACTGAAGCATCTCCAATGGTGAAAGCGAAAGACGAACGCCGTGAGCGTCGTGAAGATTTCGCTGAAGCTGGCGATGATGTGGATGCAGGGGATTCTGAAGAGTAATTGTTGTGGTGACGGTGAATCGTCTGGTGTTGTCCGGCACAGTGTGCAAGACGCCCATTCGTAAAGTCAGCCCGTCAGGCATTCCTCACTGTCAGTTTGTGCTTGAGCACCGCTCGACGCAGGAGGAGGCCGGATTGAGTCGGCAAGCATGGTGTCGTATGCCCGTGATTGTCAGCGGACTCTCGTCACAAGCAGTTACCCACAGTATAACGGTCGGCACGCAACTTACCGTGCACGGGTTCATTAGCTGCCATCAAGGGCGCAATGGCTTGAGCAAGATAGTGTTACATGCCGAGCAGATTGAATTGATAGATTCTGGAGACTAGCCACATGGCACGTTATTTCCGTCGTCGCAAATTCTGCCGTTTCACCGCGGAAGGCGTTGTAGAGATTGATTATAAAGATATCGCTACGCTGAAAAACTATATCACTGAAAGCGGCAAGATTGTTCCGAGCCGTATCACCGGTACTCGTGCAAAATACCAGCGTCAGCTGGCCCGCGCTATCAAGCGTGCGCGTTACTTGTCTTTGTTGCCGTACACTGACCGTCATCAGTAATCGGCCACTGTCCATTAACGAGACTTTGAGAGGATAAAGTAATGCAAGTTATTCTGCTTGATAAAGTAGCAAACCTGGGCAGCCTGGGTGATCAGGTAAACGTTAAAGCGGGCTATGCTCGTAACTTCCTGGTTCCACAGGGCAAAGCTGTCCCGGCAACCAAGAAAAACGTTGAGTTCTTCGAAGCACGCCGTGCTGAACTGGAAGCCAAACTGGCTGACGTTCTGGCTGCTGCTGAAGCTCGCGCTGCTAAGATCAAAGAACTGGGTAGCGTTACCATCGCGTCTAAAGCAGGCGACGAAGGTAAACTGTTCGGTTCCATCGGTACTCGCGATATCGCTGATGCGGTAACGGCTGCCGGTGTTGACATTGCTAAGAGCGAAGTTCGCCTGCCGAACGGCGTTCTGCGTACTCTGGGTGAGCACGAAGTGAGCTTCCAGGTACACAGCGATGTCTTTGCTGAACTGAATGTTGTTGTTGTTGCTGAGGCGTAATTCACGTTTATCGTTGAATTAACACTTTAGTTAACATGTGAAACGCTGGCCTTGTGCCAGCGTTTTGCATTTTAGGGATCGGGAAATGACCTATCATTACCTATACCTAAAAAGCAGGCCGGAGGCCGCATGTCTGACTTGATTCATCTCACCCGTGTTTATGACGCGCACGCGCCTTTCTCTTCCCCCACCTTTCTGATTGACCGCTTGTGGCCGCGCGGCATCAGCAAAGCGCGTCTGGAGGGCGTTGAGTGGTTTAAAGACATCGCGCCGAGTAGCGAGTTGCGGAAATGGTTTCACGCCGAGCCGGAGCGCTGGGCGGAATTTGTGGATTATTATCGTAATGAGTTAGCGCAGGGTTCGGCGTGCGGCAGGCTGTTGGCGTTACTTGAAGAGAAGCGGGCAATCACGCTGCTTTATGGCAGCAAAGACGCGCAGCACAACCATGCTATCGTCCTGCGCGAGTTTCTATTGGAACGGCTGGCTCGCTAGCGAGTGCGAGTAAAGGCACCGTCTGCACCGCGGGTGAACCGAATCGTCTGGTTCGCCGTGGTTTCGATCTCTAGCTCGGCGACCATACCTTGTGCATTCAGCTGTAATTTAACTGCCTGACCTGCGCGTAAATTGCTGAGCGGCTTATCCCTGCCTTCCACCTGAGCCATCGCGAACACATCGCTGACGGGGAGATTGTTATCGCGAAAGAGCTGGGCCAGCGTTTGCCCCGAGGCGATCTCATACTGTCGCCACGGTGCTGATGATGGTGTCTGAGGTTCGGTAGCCGCAGGCTGCTGTTGGGGTATGGAAGGCTGGTTTTCAATAATCACGGCCTGCATCGCAGCCTGATTATCTGCCTGCGTAAGAGGTACGGGCGTGGTACGGGCAGGCTGCGGATGTTGGGCGCTGTAAGGCCAAAGCAACACAACGAGCAGCAGTGCGATAGCGATTAAAATCCAGCGGCGATGGAGGAACGGCAACGGTTCCATCCAGTGATAGCCGTCGGGCAGATGCCAGACTTTCTGTAGCATGGCACCAAGACGCTCGCGCAGGGAAGGAGAGGGCAGTTGTTCCTGCTCTTCGCGTTCCCCGTCGTTTTCTACGGCTACAGCATGTGAGGGCTGCCGCTGGATGATTCGCTGGCAGAAGCGTACTAGCGTTTGATAATCCCAGGTGGTTTTCCGCTTCCTGGGCGCAATTCTGCCCATGGTGACCTCTCTTACTACGGTTTAATATAAAAACAGTTCAGTATAAAAAATCAGTATAAAAACAGCATCATATAAAAATGATGTTATTAACAACGCTATGCCAGTCACTACGCTATACCAGTAGCCAGACGGCGTCGGCATAAAAACAGTATCAGGATAATAACGCAATCCAGTATACCGATAATCCGCATAGGCTGACCAGTTAACGCGTTGATGATTAAGGCAACCCGTGCGATAGAAACATCAGAACTACCAGTATAGGCCAGCTTCCCGGAATGGCTTGGCTGGCGTGCGGTTAACGTGATTACCTGCACACAGGATTTTACCCCAATCCCCGTCGCTGTTATGCTGCGCTTTCAGTTTTTTACAGATTAAAAGGAACATCCATGACAACTCCTTCTTTTGATAGCGTCGAAGCGCAGGCAAGTTACGGCATCGGCTTACAGGTTGGTCAACAGTTACAGGAATCAGGTCTTGAAGGCCTGATCCCAGAAGCGCTGCTTGCTGGTTTACGTGACGCGCTGGAAGGTAATGCGCCTGCGGTGCCTGTGGATGTGGTTCATCGTGCGCTGCGTGAAATTCACGAACGTGCTGATGCGGTACGTCGCGATCGCCAACAGGTGCTGGCGGTAGAAGGTCAGCAGTTCCTGGCTGAAAACGCGCAGAAAGAAGGCGTGAACAGCACGGAATCTGGTCTGCAATTCCGCGTGTTGACGCAGGGTGAAGGTTCGATCCCAGCTCGTCAGGATCGCGTACGTGTGCATTACACCGGTCGTCTGATTGACGGCAGCGTGTTCGACAGCTCCGTCCAGCGTGGTCAACCTGCTGAATTCCCAGTAAGCGGCGTGATTCCAGGCTGGATTGAAGCGTTGACGCTGATGCCAGTGGGTTCCAAGTGGGAACTCTATATTCCGCACAATCTGGCGTATGGCGAACGTGGCGCGGGTGCTTCCATTCCGCCATTCAGCGCGCTGATTTTTGAAGTGGAACTGCTGGAAATTCTGTAATCTCCAGACAAAAGAAAGGCGCTCAATGAGCGCCTTTCTTGTTTCTACGGAATGGTTTTTACTGAATGGTTATTTCTACTGACTTTCTTTTTTATTGAAGCGACATTACTCACCGCGCAGCGCGCGTGGGAACAGCAAATTGTTTTCCAGATGGATGTGTTCCATCAGGTCGGTAATGAACTCGTTGATACCGGAGTACAGCGCACGCCAGGTATTGCAGGCCCCTTCCGGCGGTACAACGCCGTTGGTCAGCTCTTTGACCACTTCCACATCACGTCCCGCGTCATCGTGCTCATGCTCCATCACTGAAATCGGTGCGGCAGCATTCGCGCCCATTCCCTGACTGATCATCGGGAAGAGGATGCGTTCTTCTTTCATCATATGCTGAGACAGCTCGTTATAGATGGCGGTCAGCTGGTTTGCGAGGCCGTGCGGGCAGTCGGCTTTATCGTGATGCACGCGCTCGACTTTTTCTGCCATCAGAATCAGCTCTGGCAGCTGTTCGCGGTGGCGATCGTGAAAGCGAGGGATGATGTACGCGATAATGTCGGCCAGCGGTGCTTCACGCCAGTCACGCGCGTCAGAAGGCTGCGCGGCCAGTTTTTCTAGCTGTGCTTCCAGCTCGTCGATATTGAGATCTTTTTTGCCAGCGGCGCGGCTGAGGGTTTGCTTTCCGCCGCAGCAGAAGTCCAGATTGAGTTCACGAAAGAGTTTGGTCGCGCGCGGAATAGCGATAGCCAACTCACCCAGGGATTGATCGCGGTATGCCATGATGATGCCTCTCAACGAATGCAGTTTATAAATTGCATTTTAAATGCATCTTTAATCATTGAATATACCGCTTACGAGGTAGGCGGTATAAAGTATGTCGTTCTACTGCACGGTATTGCGGGTCTCAAGTGACTGCGTGATGGTGTGTAAGAGCGCGGGAATATCCATTCTCGGCAGTACGACCTCTATAAGCGACAGGCGAGATTCTGTGTTCACCTGCTCAAGCGCCTGCGCGAGTGCAGCCGCTGAACACACCTGTTTGCAGAGTATCTCGTTTTCATCCGCGCCTAGTGCGGCGGGAAGCTGTGTCCAGTTCCATGCGGCAATATCGTTGTAGCGCTGTTCAGGGCCGTGAATGGCGCGTTCGACCGTGTAGCCTTCGTTATTCAGCACCACAATGACCATGTTCAAGCGATCCCGAATGATAGAGCCAAGCTCCTGTACGGTGAGCTGAAGTGAGCCGTCGCCGATCAACAGCACCACGCGCCGTTCCGGTTCGGCAATTTGTGCGCCGAATGCCGCTGGCAGGGAATAGCCTATCGATCCCCACAGCGGCTGGACGATGAAGTGGCAGTTGTTCGGCAGCCGGAGTGCCGCGGCCCCAAAACAGGAGGTGCCCTGGTCGGTCACGAGAATATCGCCAGAGCGGAGGAAGCGCTGCATCTGTTGCCACAACTCCCGCTGATTGAGTGTGTCTGTGTGCTCTGATGGTGGTAAAGCCGGAGGCGTAATGGTGCGGTGATCCCAACGGGGCGAGAGTGTCGCGGTGATGTTTTCCAGCGCGGCGATAGCGTCTGACATTGGAATCGCTGGGAAAACCTGACTGCCGACACGCGCCAGCGTGGGCTGGATATCGATATTTTTTTCGCTGGGAATCTGGTGGCTGAAGCCTGCGGTAATCGTATCGGTGTAGCGTACACCAATGCTGATGATGACATCCGCGTCTTCGATGTGTGCCCGGATCGCTTCGTGACTGCCGCCACCCGAGTAGGTGCCGGTAAAGCTATGGTGCTGTTCGTTTAGCGTGCCTTTCCCCATCAGTAAGGTGGCGTGGGGGAGCGGCGTTTTATCGAGCCAGCGTTGGATTTGCTCTGCAACGCCAACGCGCTGAGCCAGAAAATCAGCCAGTAATGAGACCGATTTTGCCTCGCTCAGCATCGCTGTGGCGGCGGTAACAAAGGCTTGCAGTGACTCATCAGAGCGTAATGGTTCAGGGATAACGAGCGAATACGGTCGTGTTCCAGCCGGTGCCGCAGCCACGTCTAAGGGCAGAAACAGGTATACCGGCTTGTGCTGAGCAAGCGCTTCTCCAATGACCCTGTCGATCTCTGTGGTGGCGTTCTCGGCGGTGAGGCTGGCTTGCGCAACGGTGACTTCTGCCGCCATGCGGGAAAAGTGGCTAAAGTCGCCGTCGCCTAATGTGTGATGGAGTAATTCTCCGTTGTGCTGTGATGCCAGACTGGGCGCAACGGCAATGTGAATGACGGGCAGGCATTCCGCGTAGCTGCCTGCGATACCGTTAATCGCGCTGAGCTCGCCGACGCCGAAGGTGGTGAGTAGGGCTGCCGCCGGACGGCATCGCGCATAGCCATCGGCGGCATAAGCGGCATTTAACTCATTCGCACAGCCGACCCAGGCGATCTCCGGATGCCTGATAACATGATCGAGAAAATGCAGGTTGTAATCGCCCGGCACGCCGAAGAGATGCTGAATACCAATTTGTGCCAGGCGATCCAGTAAATAATCACCCACTGTATAGTTTTTGCTCATCGCTGATTCCTCTATGAATGACGGATATTCTGACGTTAAGTATTAGCGTTAAGGTGAATATTTCTAATATTTATTCCCTATGGTTACTCCTTAATGCTACGTTTTTTCGTACTTGAGAGTTTTTTTAGTATTAAATTTATTAATGAATTAATAGGGTGCTGATGAATAGCGTGTATCGGCGTTAGCGAAACGTTAAGAATGGTAAAATCAGGAAAATAAGTATTTATCTGATAGTGGTGTAGAGGATTTCCCCGTATATCTCTGTCAGGCCGCAGTCGCGGTGAGCAAGGAGTTACCCTATGTTTAAGCCACTCGTCATCAGTGCCCTGTTTGTGGGAATGTTTGCGGTCATGCCAGCGCCAGAGGCTAAGGGTGCCAGCATCGATCTGATGCCCGGTGTCACGTTGAATATCGGCGAGCGTGACAGACGAGGTAATTACTGGGATGGCTATGACTGGCGCAGCGAGCGCTGGTGGCAGGAGCACCGGGGTTACCAGCGTGGTGAACGTAATCGGCACGGTTACTATTGGGATGGTTGGCGTTGGCGCGATGCCCGCGGGTGGCGTGAAAGTCAGCGCGACAGACGTGATTATGACAAGCGCCGTTTTGATCCCCCTCGCTATGTTGACGAGCGCGGGCCGCGTCGCGGTGATTGGGACAGACGCGGGCATGAGCGGGGTAATGGTTACTATCGCAATGGTCGGGGATCGTTTCGCGACTAGCCGTTCATACAGGCTCCTGCCGAAACAGGAGCCTGTGGATGACATCGCTGTCAGTCTTTATTTCGCGTGTTGCAGATCCAAGCGATAAACCGCAAAGCCCGTTTCGTCATTGCCGACGGACGTCATCGGGTACTGTGCTTTCTCTTTGATAAACGCCGTGGCTTTCTCAGACGGTGACGTCTCAAAACGGATATCCAGCGGCGTATCGCTGACGATAGGCGCCAGACGCCAGTTGTTATCCGCCTGCGGCTTCACTTCTCCCGACTTTTGCGTTTCCGCGCTGATGTAGGCCGCCAGAACGGAGCGGTTTTCATCTGGAGAGGCGAAGGCCACATACTTCTCACCCGTACCGGCAAATTTCTCACCGTAGGCGCGGTAGTTATTGGTGGCGATCAGGAAGGTCGCTTTGGGATCGATCGGTTTGCCGTTAAACGTCAGCCCTTTGATACGGTGCGATTTATCGTTGATCAATGCGCACTCGCTGTCATAGCGGGCAGGCTGCGTCACATCAATCTGATAATTGACGCCATCGATCACGTCGAAGTTATAGGTGCGGAAGCCGTCCCAGTTGAGCAGGGATTGCGGTTCACGCTTGTTTGGATCGATTTGTTTGAACTGACCCGCAGAGCACTCCAGCCACTCTTGTACCTGCTGCCCGTTAACTTTCACCACCACCAGCGTATTCGGGTAGAGATACAGGTCGGCAGCGTTACGGAAGGTGAGCTGGCCTTTTTCCACTTCGACATAGCTGGCAGGATCATTTTTACGTCCACCGGCTTTAAACGGTGCAGCGGCGGAGAGTACCGGTAGATCGGCCAGATCGGGATCGCCCTGAATAAAGTGTTCGACATAGGCGCGCTGCGCATTGTTGACGATCTGCACGGTAGGATCGTCCTGAATCAGCGACAGGTAGCTATACATGTTGTCTGCGGATTTGCCGATCGGCTTGCTGACAAATTCGCGCGTATTCTGGTGGGCATCGGACAGCACTTTCACCAGCTTGTCATCTTCCGCCGCCAGTGATTTCTTCTGCGCTTTGTCATAGATCGGTCTGGCTTCCGCTTTCGCCTGTTCCACCTTCCATGTGCCGCTGTCGTTATTCAGCGTGAAATCGACGACGCCGAGGTGGTCACCCCATTGTCCCGGCATTACCGCAGGCACGCCGTTGAGCGTTCCCTGTTTGATGTCTGCGCCCTTGATGTTCGCAAAGTCATTGCTGGGGAAAACCGCATGAGCATGGCCGAACATGATCGCGTCGACCCCAGGAATTTGGCTGAGGTAGTAAACCGAGTTTTCCGCCATCGCTTTATACGGTTCGGCAGAAAGGCCGGAGTGGGGGATAACGATCACCAGATCGGCACCTTGCTTACGCATTTCCGGAACCCACTTTTTGGCACTCTCCGTGATGTCTTCTACGGTGACTTTTCCTGTCAGATTGGCTTTATCCCACACCATGACCTGCGGCGGGACGAAACCAATATAGCCGATACGCAGAGTATGCTGTTTGCCGTCGCGATCCGTAACTGACTTGTTTTCAATGTGGTAAGGCGTAAACAGCGGTTTACCCGTTTTCGCATCCAGCACGTTGGCGTTCACATAAGGGAATTTCGCGCCGGACAGCGCCTTGTGCAAGTAGTCCAGGCCATAGTTGAATTCGTGGTTACCGATGTTGCCGACAGAATAATCCAGCGTGTTCATCGCCTGATAAACCGGGTGCACATCGCCCGCTTTCAGCCCCTTCGCGGCCATGTAATCGCCTAACGGGCTGCCCTGAATCAGATCGCCGTTATCCACCAGCACGCTGTTGGTGGCTTGTTCGCGTGCGGCGTGAATCAGGCTGGCGGTACGCACCAGACCGAATTTATCGGTTGGCGTATCCTTGTAGTAATCGAAATCCATCATATTGCTGTGCAGATCGGTGGTTTCCAATACCCGTAGATCAACAGTAGCTGCATGAACGGTCGTGGCGACCAGCGTAGCAAGCAGGCTGAGTGCCAGTGAATGCTTCATTGCGTAACTCCTTGTGAGGTAATTGTCGACGCGTGAGGCGATCGGGGGTGTCTTTCATATCATGATGAAGTTAAAGTGATTATCGTCTCTAAATGCTGAGGATGACATCAATAATGGCAATAATCGTAGATTGCCTCACAGATGTATAATGAATGACAGAGATGAAGTCTGCGTTACGTGTAACCGATAACGACGAGGTCGATCATGTTAGAAACTGTTTGCCAACTGGCTCGCGATGCCGGTGCTGCGATTATGCAGGTTTACGAAGGGCAACATCCTGTCGATGTTGCGCACAAGAAAGATGATTCGCCGGTGACGGCTGCCGACCTTGCGGCGCATCGAGTGATTAAGGACGGGCTGGCTGCGGCGTATCCCGATATTCCTTTGCTGTCAGAGGAAGATCCGCCTGAATGGGAAACCCGTCGGCACTGGCAGCGCTACTGGTTGGTCGATCCGCTGGACGGCACCAAAGAGTTCCTCAGCCGCAATGGTGAGTTTACGGTGAATATTGCGCTGATCGAGAACGGTCAGCCCGTATTGGGTGTGGTGTATGTGCCAGTCACCGACGTAATGTATTCTGCGGCGGACGGCAAAGCCTGGAAAGAAGAGAACGACCAACGTCGGCAAATTACAGTGAAGCAGGCTAGTCTGCCGCTGGTGGTGGTTAGCCGCTCTCATGCCGATCAGGAATTAAAGGATTACCTCAACCAGTTGGGAGAACACCAGACGGTGGCGATTGGATCATCGCTAAAATTTTGTCTGGTGGCGGAAGGCGAAGCGCAGCTTTACCCACGCTTCGGGCCGACCAACATTTGGGATACCGCAGCAGGCCATGCGGTAGCGGTGGCGGCCGGGGCGCAGGTTAACGACTGGCAAGGGCGTCCACTGTCCTACACGCCGCGTGAATCCTTCCTCAATCCCGGTTTTCGCGTCTCTTTATTTTAATCAGCTAGAGCCTGAGTTCGTTATTTCTCTTCCAGCAACTGGCGCAGCAGGGACATCACCTGCTGCACTTCCTGCCCGCTCAACGCGCCATCCTTCACGAAACGGACTTTCCCCTGTTTATCCAGCACCGCGATAGCCGAGCTTTGCGGCTGTAGCTGCCAGGTTTTCCGCACGTTGCCGTTGCTATCGACAATAAATTGCGACCACGGGAAGGCTTTCTTGTTGTCCTCAAGGCTACTGCGCACAAACATGCTGGTGCCGATGATGGCATCGTCGGTATTCACGATTGTCGTCGTTTGATAATAATCATGCGGTAGGTTAGCGGCCTTCAGTGCGGAGATGAGCGGATCGTTCATCTCTTTGGCAGAGGTGCGGCCAGCGATATGTTGTATCACCCGCACTTTTCCAGGCAATTGCGCGCTGTTCCAGTTTTTATAACTAAACTGATTATTAAGGTACTGAAGTTCTCCTCTGTCTGCGACGCCGACGGGAGGAACCAATTGGTTGAGTACCAGCGTATGGGCTAAGGCTGGGAGCCCCAACAGAGGCGTGATAGAGAGCGCGAGGAGCAGATGGCGTATTTTTATCATGGTATGTCCTTCAGTGTGGGGCCCGATGCGATGTCAATGATGGAAAATATCGAGCTATGGAATAAGCGTAGATTCAGGAAACTGGTCTGTCCTGCTTTGCGATAAAACGGTTTGTGCCCGAGTGCACAAAACCCTTATTTTTGAAGGTTTATACTGATGACTAAGGGTTTCCTTAAACACTACTCTGTAAAAATCTGTAAAAGCAGTTAAGAATACTGAATAGTGGGGAACTAAATGCCGTTTTACTGCACTAATTAGCAGTATCCGTTATCTCATTAGCGCTCCAGAACCTCAGCCATGTTGGCGAAAGGGAGAGCGTAAAAAAATAAAACGGGAGAGTAAAACGATGAGGATCTTCGAACGTTACAATCCTTTGAAAGTCGCCAAATATGTGAAAACCCTGTTTCGCGGGCGGCTGTACATAAAAGGGGTTGGTGCTTTTGAGTTCGACTACGGCAAAATTCTATTGCCAAAGAAACAGGATAAGCAGCATCTTCTGGTGATGTCTGAAGTGAATCGCCAGGTCATCCGGCTTCAGGCCGAGATGGGATGATTTATAAAGAAACGGCCCGTAGCGGGCCGTTCTGGTTTCTATGAAGCCTGATTGGCTTATGCATGTCTTTTAGCGGTTAATCGTCGCTATCAATCTTCACGGTGGATGAGACAATCGGGCGGTCTTCCAGACGCGTCACCAACAGCTGATCGATCTTGTAGCTGTCGATATCCACCACTTCAAACTTATAGCCTGAGAAGCGCACTGCATCGGTACGTTTCGGGATTTTCCGCAGCGTATACATCATGAAGCCGCCAATGGTTTCGTAGTTGCCGGAATGCGGGAAATCATCAATATTCAGCGCGCGCATCACGTCTTCTATTGGCGTGCCGCCTTCAACCAGCCATGAATTCTCGTCGCGCGCGACAATCTGTTCTTCCATTCCCTGACCCACGAGGTCGCCCATCAACGTCGTCATCACGTCGTTAAGCGTGATGATGCCGACGATCAGCGCATATTCGTTCAAAATAACGGCAAAATCTTCGCCCGCGGTTTTAAAGCTTTCTAGCGCTTCGGACAGCGTCAGCGTATCCGGCACGATCAGCGCCGGACGAATCTGCACGCCGCTACTCAGCGTCAGGCTCTGGTTTCCCAGTACCCGAATCAGCAGGTCTTTGGAATCCACGTAGCCGACGATCTGATCGATCGTGCCATCGCAAACCAGAAACTTGGAGTGCGGCTGCTGGGCGATCTTTTCCTTAATGCTATCTTCCTGCTCGCGCAGATCGAAGTAGACCACGCTTTCGCGTGAGGTCATCGAAGACGGGACGGTACGGGATTCCAGCTCAAACACGTTCTCGATCAGCTCATGTTCCTGCTTACGCAGTACGCCAGCCAGTGCACCGGCTTCCACCACGGCATAAATATCGTCGGACGTGATGTCGTCTTTACGCACCATCGGCAGTTTGAGCAGGCGGAAAATGACGTTAGCCAGACCGTTAAAGATCCAAACCAGCGGACGGAAGAGGAACAGGCAGAAGCGCATGGGGTTGATTATGCGGACCGCGACGGTTTCCGGCGCAATCATACCAATGCGTTTCGGGGTGAGATCGCCAAACAGGATAAACAGGCTGGTGACGAGAACGAATGAACAGATGAAGCTGACTTTATCTGCGGCTTCGGGTGACATGAAGCGTTCAAACAGTATGGAAAACGTCGGGGAAAATGCCGCATCGCCGATGATACCGGCCAGAATCGCGACGGCGTTGACGCCAATTTGAATTACGGTAAAGAAGATGCCCGGTGTTTCCTGAAACTTGAGCACCAGATCGGCATTGAGGTTTCCCTCATCGGCCATTAGCTTGAGTTTGATTTTACGGGACGCCGCCAGCGAGATCTCGGACAGCGAGAAAAACGCACTGATGGCAATGAGACAAAGAATCAGTAATAGACTGTTTAACATCATTTTTAAAGTTTTCGCATGAGTCGAGATTGACGCAGCGATCCTCAGAAAGGTGAACACATTATGGTAGTTATTGAAGGACTATAACCGGGCAACGCGCTGCCCGGTTCGGACGCATTATAGCAGGAGCGGTGAAATTACCGCCAGTGGTCAACGCTGAGGCGGAAGACAGACGCCGATACCGCCTAATCCACAGTAGCCGTTCGGGTTCTTGTACAGGTATTGCTGGTGATCGTCTTCCGCATAATAGAACGGACCCGCAGGCTCGATTTCTGTGCTGATGGCGCGTCCGTCACCGTTTTCCCTCATTGCTTGCTGGAAGCGTTGAAGGCTTTCCTGTGCCGCCTTTTCCTGTTCAGGCGTGAGCGTATAGATAGCAGAACGGTACTGGCTACCGATATCGCCCCCCTGACGCATACCCTGCGCGGGGTCGTGATTTTCCCAGAACAGTTGCAACAACTGCTCGTAGCCGATCACCGCAGGATCGAAAACGACACGCACCGCTTCGGCATGATCGGTCTGTCCGCTACACACTTCACGGTAGGTCGGGTTGGGCGTGTAACCGCCAGTGTAACCCGCAGCGGTGCTGTAGATGCCTGGCTGTTGCCAGAATAAGCGCTCTACTCCCCAGAAACAGCCCATCGCAAAAATTGCCACGGACATGTGATCCGGCACATGCGTCATCGAATGTTCATGCACGACATGCAGCCTGGCGACGGGCATGGGGGTGGAACGCCCAGGTAAAGCATCGGATTGCGTAATCCGCTGCGTTTTATCAATTGAATTCATCACGTTGTTAACTCCAGCTAGACTGGGTAAATAACCCGTTTTCATGGAAAGCATAACCAAGAAGCGTTGGGCTGTCTTTATATCTTCATGGTGTTTGATGTTAAGGTAATGTTTATCTGTAATGTCGCATATTGATGTTTGTAGGTGAAAATCTATTCTTAAGATAGAAAATTAGTATTTATCACTAATATCATGCAAAGTTGGTAGGAGATTTCGGCGCTGCGTGGCGGATTGTCAGGTAAGCGTACAGCGACGGCCGTCAATGCGGCGGGCGAAGTGATAAAAGCCATGCTATAGGTTTTATAAGACAAGGTTTTAGGCGACAGACAGATTTATCAGGGAGCTCAGTGACTATTTTCATCTCAACGAAAAGTTTCATTGGAAAAAAAAGCGTTACCGGGCAAAAAGGCATAGCAGGACAAAAAAATAGCTTTGCTGGCTGCGGTGCGTCACGATACCGGGTTCTTGGCCTGATGTGTGCGCTGCTGATGCTGGCCCCAGAGAGCCAGGCGGCGAATGTGCGTCTGCAAGTTATGGGGCTGGAAGGGCAGTTACAAAAGAATGTACGGGCACGCTTATCGACCATTTCGGTTGATGAGGTGAATGCCGATGGGCGTTTCCGCTCACGCGTTGATGAAGCGATCCGTCAGGGATTACGCGCGCTCGGCTACTACGATCCACAGATTGGTTTCGAATTCCGGCCTGCCGTTAATGGCGGACGACCCGTATTGATTGCCACCGTTACTCCCGGTGAACCGGTAAAAATTGCCGGGGTGAACATCACCCTGCGCGGCGGTGCGCATGACGATAAAGACTACCAACAGCTGGTTAAAGACGATCGCCCTGAAATCGGTTCGGTGTTGAACCACGGTGATTTCGATCGCTTTAAAAGCGGGCTGAACGGTTTGTCATTACGCAAAGGCTATTTCGATGCGCGCTTCCAGCAAAGTCAGCTTGGCGTGATGCGGGAAGAGAGAGAGGCGTTTTGGGATATCGACTTTGACAGCGGCGAGCGCTATCGCTTCGGTGCCGTACATTTTCAGGGCGCACAAATCCGCGATGACTATCTGCAAAATCTGGTGCCGTTTCACGAAGGTGACGCTTACACCAGCGAAGATCTTGGTGAATTAAACCGCCGTCTTTCTGCGACGGGTTGGTTTAACTCTGTCGTAGTCTCGCCTGATTTCGAGCGGTCGAAAAGCTCCAAGGTGCTGCCGCTGGAAGCCGTGGTGACGCCGCGAACCCGTAACCGTATTGAAACTGGGGTCGGCTATGCCACGGATGTTGGCCCACGCTTTAAAACGACCTGGAATAAGCCTTGGGTGAACTCACGGGGCCACAGTCTGGAAAGCAGCCTGAGTGTGTCCGCACCGGAGCAATCACTCGATTTTAGCTACAAAATCCCCTTGCTGAAGAACCCGCTTGAGCAGTATTACCTGCTGCAAGGCGGTTTCAAACGCGAAGATCTCAACGATACTAAATCCGATGGCACCACGCTGAACGTGGCACGCTATTGGGATCTCTCCAGCGGCTGGCAACGGGCGATTAACCTGCGCTGGAGCCTCGACCACTTTACGCAGGCGAGCGTGACGGATACTACGATGCTGATCTATCCGGGCGTTAGCATTAACCGAACTCGCCAACGCGGCGGGCTAATGCCGGTGTGGGGCGATACGCAGCGCTATTCCATCGATATTTCTGACACCGCCTGGGGATCGGATATCGACTTTGCCGTGGTTCAGGCGCAAAACGTCTGGATTCGTACGCTGGCGGATAAACACCGCTTTGTCGCGCGCGGTAATTTGGGCTGGATTGAGACTAATAATTTCTCCCGCGTCCCGCCTTCGCTGCGTTTCTTTGCCGGTGGCGATCGCAGCATCCGTGGGTATAAGTACAAATCGATTTCGCCGCGCGACAGCGACGGCAAACTGACCGGTGCGTCCAAGCTGGCGACCGGCTCGCTCGAATACCAATACAACGTCACAGGAAAATGGTGGGGCGCAGTGTTTGTTGATTCAGGTGAAGCAGTGAATGACATCAAACGGAGTAACTTCAAGACCGGCACGGGCGTCGGCGTACGCTGGGCCTCACCGATTGGCCCGGTGAAACTCGATGTTGCTATGCCGATCGGCGATGCAGAGAAGAAGAACGATGTTCAGTTCTATATCGCGCTGGGGCCTGAATTATGATGGATGAGAAAAACGAAAAAAAAGCCCAGGATCTGGTGACAGAAGAAAACGTCGCGCAGGATAACGTGCCGACGACGCCGGCACGAAAAGGGCGCTGGTGGAAACGCATCGGTATTGGCTTCGTGGCATTCTTACTGCTGCTCGTGGTTGGTGTGGGGCTGCTGGTGGGCACTACGCCGGGTCTGCACCTGTTGCTGAATACCGCCGCACGCGTGGTGCCGGGGTTGGACATTGCCAGCGTGAGCGGCGGCTGGCGTGATTTAACGCTGAAAAATGTCAGCTACGAGATGCCGGGAGTGACGGTAAAGAGCGAGGAGTTTCATCTGTCGCTCGCGCTGGGATGTCTGCGCAAAAGCCAACTGTGCATTAACGATCTTTCGGCGAATCGTGTCGATGTGATCGTGGATACCAAAGCCTTGCCTGTGGCCGAAGAGCCACCGCCGCCTTCAGAGCCGGTGACGGAAATTTCAGCACCTTTCCCTATCTCTCTACGTCAACTCGTGCTCAATAGCGTTCAGGTTACCGTGGATGACACGGCGATTTCACTGAGCGAATTCCGCACTGGGATGCAGTGGGAAGGGCGCGCGTTGACGCTATTGCCGACCAAAATCAGCGCCCTGCTGGTGGCCTTGCCGAAAACCCCTGTGGACGTGCTGGAGGATGGCAAAGTGACGGCGGCAGAAATGGCCGCGGTTATTAAAGAAACGGCGGCGAACGTTCGCGAGGCGGCTGAGCAAGGCTCTTCGCAAACCGTTCAAATCGATAAAGTGCTAGAGGCAAATAATACGGTAGCGGCCGCCACGACGACGACACCGATACCAACAGCATCGACATCCAAAACGGATAGCGCTTCTGACAAGCCAGCCGTGCCTGAACAACCGCTGGGTGAACGCCTTAGCGAGCTGTTCTCCAAACCGCTATTACCTGATCTACCCCAGTTCACGCTGCCGCTGGATCTGAATATTGTCGAGATTCACGGCGAACAGCTGCGGCTGACGGGCGATCAGGACATTTTGATTAATAACCTGTTCGTACAGGCCTCTACCCAGCAACAGCATTTGCGTCTGGACAAGCTGATCGTGCAATCGCCGCAGGGCGGACTGAATGTTCGCGGTGAAGCGACGCTCAGCGAGAACTGGCCCGTCTCGCTGACGGCGAACGGCGTGTTGAACGTCGATCCGATCAAAGGCGAAAAGCTGAAACTGACGGTTGATGGCGGCCTGCGCGAACAGTTGAATATGGCGCTGAATCTCTCGGGACCGCAGCGTGCTCAGCTGGATTTGCAAACCATAACTGGCGGAAGCCGGGTTGCCGCTGGCGTTGACGCTGCAAACCGAACGCGTGCGCTGGCCGCTGACGGGTGCAACGCAGTATCAAGCTGACAACGTCAGGCTGCGTTTTAACGGTAAAGCGACCGACTATGCGCTGTCGCTGCGTGGCGATCTGAGCGGGGCGGACATTCCCCCTGCGATGCTGCTGTTGGATGGCAAAGGCAACGAACAGCAGTTTACGCTGAGCCGCTTGCGGCTGGCGGCATTGCAGGGGAATGCTGACCTGACGGCGCTTATCGACTGGAGCAAAGCAATAAGCTGGCGTAGCGAGCTGCTGCTGAACGGGATTAATACCGCGAAACAGTGGCCTGAATGGCCTGCAAAAGTCGACGGCAAGATTACGACGCGCGGCAGCGTTTATGGCGGTAGCTGGCAGTTGCAGGTGCCGGAACTGCGTCTGGACGGCAATGTGAAAGCGAATAAGCTCACGGCCAGAGGCGAACTGCGCGGTAACGCGGCGGGACAGTGGACAATTCCAGCGCTGAATCTGGCGTTAGGCCGCAACCAACTGAACGTCAAAGGCGACCTGAGCGACAAGTGGCAGTTGGATGCGGACATCAATGCGCCATCGCTGGACGGTATGTTGCCCGGCCTAGCGGGGCGCGCCATCGGTACACTCAAACTCCGAGGCAATCTGCGTGAACCGCAGATGCTGGCGGATATCACGGCTTCCGGTCTGCGCTGGCAGGCGATAACGATTAGCCAGGTGAGAGTAGAAGGCGATGTGCGCTCCGAGCAGCAGATTCAGGGCAAGCTGGCCGTGCGTCTTGAAGCGCTCAAGCAGGATGGCCTGAATATTGCGCTGTTGACGCTGGATGCCAGCGGTAATGAAAAGCAGCACCAGCTCTGGCTGAATATGCAGGGCGAACCCGTTGCGGGGCAACTGGCACTTTCGGGCAGCTTTGATCGTCAGGAACAGCGCTGGCGCGGCACGCTGAACAATACCCGCTTCGACACGCCGGTGGGTGAATGGCGTCTGACGCAGGATATGGCGCTGGATTACCTGAATGCGCAGCAGAAGATCACTATCGGCACGCACTGCTGGCGGAATCCGAATGCAGAGCTGTGCGTACCAAAAGCGATTGAGGCCGGGCCGAGCGGACAGGCGAGTATTCGACTGAACCGCTTCGATCTTGCCATGCTGAAACCGTTCCTGACGGCGGATACAGTGCTGGCCGGGACGTTTACCGGCGGTGCCGATATCAGCTGGCAGGCGGGACAAGGCTTACCGCAGGCGAAAGTGTCGCTGGTGGGTAACGGCGTCAGCGTTCGTCAGCAAATGCAGGGCAACACGCTGCCGATTGATTTCGATACCTTTACGTTGAATGCCGGGCTCGATCGCGGGCGAGCACAGCTTGGCTGGCTAATGGCGATTCGCGAGAACGGACGCTTCAGCGGTGATATTCAGGTGACCGATCCACAGGGCCGACGCAACCTCGGCGGCAGCGTCACGATCAACAATATTTCGCTGGCGCTGCTCAACCCTGCGTTGAGTAAAGGAGAAAAAGCGGCGGGGATACTGAATGCGAACCTGCGTCTGGCGGGGGATGCGGCGCGTCCTCAGATCTTCGGCCAGATGGTGTTGGAACGCTTGGATATTGATGGCAACTGGATGCCGGTCGATCTGACCAATGGACGGCTGGCGGTGAATTTCAGTGGGATGTCGTCAACGCTGCAAGGCTTCCTGAAAACGGATAACGGGCAGTTGAACCTCGGCGGGAACGCGGACTGGTCGCAGCCTGATGCCTGGCGTGCGCGCATTGCGGCGAAAGGCCAGAAGCTGCGGGTGACGATTCCGCCGATGGCGCGGCTTGATGTCTCGCCGGATATTGTCTTTGAGGCTACGCCGCAGCTGTTCGCATTAAACGGATCGGTCAGTATTCCGTGGGCACGCATTGTGGTTAAAGACATGCCGGAAAGTGCGGTGGCGGTGTCATCGGATGAAGTGATGCTGGATGCACAGCGCCAGCCGCTGAAGAAAGCCAGCGCCGCGATTCCGATTAACAGCAACCTGACGATCCGCGTCGGTAATGATGTGCGGCTGGATGCGTTCGGGCTGGCGGCTCGTCTACAGGGCGACCTGAAAATGGTTCAGGACGAACGCGGATTAGGGCTGAACGGCCAGATCGACATTCCATCTGGCCGCTTTAAAGCCTACGGGCAGGATCTGATCGTCCGCAAAGGGCTGATTCTGTTCTCCGGCCCGCCGGATCAGCCGATCCTGAATATCGAAGCTATTCGTAACCCAGACAACACGGCCGATGACGTCACCGCTGGCGTACGTGTTACTGGCATGGCCGCGACACCGAAGCTGGAAGTCTTCTCCGATCCGGCAATGTCACAGCAGGAAGCGCTTTCTTATCTGCTGCGTGGACAGGGTTTGGACAGCGGTGGAGCAGATAGCTCGGCAATGACCTCAATGTTAGTCGGTTTAGGGGTTGCACAAAGTGGTCAAGTTGTGGGTAAAATCGGCGAGGCCTTTGGCGTAAGTAATTTAGCTCTGGATACACAGGGTGTTGGCGATAATTCTCAGGTTGTCGTCAGCGGCTACGTCCTTCCGGGTCTGCAAGTGAAATATGGTGTTGGCATATTCGATTCTTTGGCAACGTTAACGCTACGTTATCGCCTGATGCCAAAACTATACTTGGAAGCGGTGTCTGGAATTAGCCAGGCATTAGATGTGCTCTATCAGTTTGAGTTCTAGCGATGCGAATTATTGTTTACGGCAGTTTACGACGCAAACAGGGAAACAGTCATTGGATGACAAATGCGCAATGGTTAGGGGATTGTCAGCTCGCAGGTTTCGAGCTGTACGATCTCGGCCATTATCCGGCAGTCGTACCCGGCGATGGAGAAATCCATTGCGAGGTCTATCGCATTAGTTCGTCGATTTTGACAGAACTGGATGCCTTAAAGCGGGACGGTCACGAATACCAACGTGAGTTGATTCGTACGCCTCTGGGCAGTGCCTGGATCTATTTGTACAAGCACCCTGTTGTAGGGCTGACGCGTATTGCCAGCGGTGACTGGCTAAAGCGCAGTGAAGAAGAGGCTTGAGGCCGAATCGCCAATCAAGTCATGGTCGCCATAAATAAAAACACCGCGCAAGGCGGTGTTTTTGATCATGCGATATCTTGAGCCCGTAAGGGCTTTAATGCATATCGTGTGGCGCTTATTTGTTTTTCGCGCGCTCGAAGGAAGCAACGATCTCGGCTTTCGCCGCAGCCGCGTTATCCCAACCTTCAACTTTAACCCACTTGCCTTTTTCCAGATCTTTGTAGTGTTCAAAGAAGTGGCCGATCTGTGCACGCAGCAGTTCAGGCAGGTCGTTAACGTCTTTAATGTGATCGTATTCTTTGGTCAGCTTGCTGTGCGGAACGGCAACCAGCTTGGCATCTTCGCCCGCTTCGTCGGTCATTTTCAGCACGCCAACAGGACGGCAGCGGATCACTGAGCCTGGTTGCAACGGATACGGAGTTGGCACCAGAACGTCAACCGGGTCGCCATCCAGAGACAGCGTGTGGTTGATGTAGCCGTAGTTGCATGGGTAGAACATGGCCGTAGACATGAAACGGTCTACAAACAGCGCACCGGTATCTTTATCAATTTCATATTTGATCGGATCGGCGTTCGCGGGAATTTCAATCACTACATAGATATCTTCCGGCAGATCTTTACCCGCCGGGACATTGTTCAGACTCATGTCGGTTTCCTTCTCTTAAACCTGAAATAGCGTGGCCGTCATTATAGCCAAAAAGCGTTTAATGTCCCCGATTTTTAGCGTGTGCAAGGCGCGATGCGCTGGCGCGAGTCGTTTAAGTAAAAATACTTTCGTTACTAAAGTTTCTTTAAAGAAAGCAGGCTTGCTACCGATAGGAATATGATCTGGATCACGTTATGCGGAGCCTTTCTCCGCATTTATTTATCATTTGTAATATCAGGGAAACAAAAATGTTAAGAAACATCACAATCAAGACGAGCTTGATTGCTTTGTTAGGAACGATGGTACTGCTGTTATTGCTGGTGTGCGGAATTGGCATCACCTCAATCAATCAGGGAATCACTTCACTTACGACAATCGACAAGATTCAGGGCAAAGAAGTCACGGCGCTGGCGGGGAGCTATACCGCGTCACTGCGTGCAAGAACAGGGGCTGCGTTAGCGGCTCGTCAGATGGAAAGTGGGTTGACCGATCTGGCGAATGCATCGGTCGCACGAGCAGAAGCCTACACGGCGCTTTCCCACAAAGAAATGGCACGCTTTCTTTCCTACGGCACCGTAACGGAGCGCGGTGCCAAAATGGCCGCAGAGGTTAAAAGTAACTACGAGCAATACATGAATCTTGGCGTTCAGCCGATGGTTGATGCGCTGAAACGTGGCGATGTCGCAGCTTACTACGTGCTGTTGCAGGACGTGTTACCACCGCTTAGCGTAAAGATGGACAAGGTGGCGAATGAATTCCGCGACTTCGGTCTGGAAGTGGGGGAAAACATGCTCGCAGAAGCGGAAAATTTCGCGTTCAACCGCCTGATGATCATCGGTATTGCCTGTATATCTGTGCTGCTGCTGGTGTTGGCTGCCTGGATTGCCTTGAAGCGTTCTATTCTGTCTCCGCTTGAAGAGACGGTCGGTCAACTGGAGTTTATTGCCCGTGGTGATTTGACCCAGCGCATCGCCGATGGTGGCAATAATGAAATTGGCCGCCTGATTCAGGCGATGAAGGCCATGCAGCATTCGTTGGCAACCGCCGTGGGCCGCGTCCGTGATGCCGGTATGCAGATTGACGTCGGCACGCGCGAGCTGTCTTCCGGCAATACCCATTTAGCCGCACGTACGGAAGAATCAGCCTCTTCGCTGGAAGAAACCGCAGCCAGCATGGAGCAGTTGACCGCGACAGTGACGCTGAACGCAGAGAGTGCAGAGCAAGCGCATACGCTGGCGCAAAATGTATCCGATATCGCTAATAAAGGCAGCGAAACCGTGGGGAGCATGATTGAGAAAATGCAGATGATCTCCAGCAGCTCCGCACGCATTGGCGATATTCTGGCGGTGATTGACGGCATCGCGTTCCAGACCAATATTCTGGCGCTGAATGCGGCGGTTGAAGCTGCACGTGCGGGTGAGCAGGGGCGTGGATTTGCGGTGGTTGCGGGTGAAGTCCGCAGTCTGGCGCAGCGCAGTGCGCAATCGGCCAAAGAGATCAAAATGCTGATGGAAGAATCTCAAAGTCGCGTCAGTGAAGGCACCGTGATGGCGAAAATGGCGGGCGAAACGATGAATGACGTTTCTGACGCCGTGGCGCGCGTGACGTCTCTGATGCGTGAGATCTCAACGGCCACGCGTGAGCAAAGCAATGGCATTGGGCAGGTGAATCTGGCGGTATCGCAGATGGATGAAGTCGCACAGCAAAATGCGTCTCTGGTAGAAGAGTCCGCCGCTGCCACGCGCTCACTGGAGGATCAGGCGCGCCTGCTGGCAGAAAGTATGTCTCAGTTTAAAGTGCAATCGCAGGAGTTTGCCGCCATCGGCCGATTCTAATTCCCCCTTCATACTTCATAAAAAAATTCCCGTGAAAACGGGAATTTTTTTGTCTTATTCTTCGGAGGACGTCTGTTCGTCTTCTGGCTGCTTCTTCTTGCGTAGCTTATTCCAGATTTTACTTTCCTGTCCGCGCCAGAGGCGTTGGATATTGTCATGATGGCGCATCAGTATCAGGCAAGAGAGCATCGCGACGGGGAAGGTAAACTGTGGCTTGAACCACCAGACATAAAACGGTGCGATGAGCGCACTGACAATCGCGCCAAGCGAGGAATAGCCGCTGAGCAGCACGGTCAGTAGCCAGGTGCCGGTCATCAGACCCGTCAGATCCCAGCCAATAGGGGCAATGGCACCCAGCGCCGTTGCCACGCCTTTGCCACCGCGAAAGTGGAAAAAGACTGGATAGATATGGCCGAGGCAGGCAGCGATAGCGGTTAGCCCAAGATACAGCGGCGGAACGCCCAATTCGTAAGCGGCCCAGACTGGCAGCATGCCTTTCAGAACATCAAACACCAATACGGTTGCAGCGGCCGCTTTGCCGCCAATACGCAATACGTTAGTGGCTCCGGGGTTCCCAGAACCATGCTGGCGCGGGTCGGGTAGCCCAGCAATTCTGCAAAACAAAATCGCACTGGAAATAGAGCCACACAGATACGCGATTAACATCATACCAAGCGCGGTAACACTCATAACGCTATTCCGTTTAGTTTGTATAGAGAGACGTTTAATAAGGGTCGTTTTACTCTTCTCATCTGTGGATAATACGCACATTCCGTCGGAAGTGGTATCCGACAGCGACAAAAACAGAGAATGGCGTGATGGATATCGTATTTATTGAAGAACTTACTGTAATCACCACTATTGGTGTTTACGATTGGGAACAGACCATCCAGCAGAAACTGGTGTTCGATATCGAAATGGGCTGGGATAACCGTCAGGCAGCTGCCAGTGACGATGTGAATGACTGCCTGAGCTATGCCGATGTCAGCGAGGCGGTGATTGCCCACGTGGCAAACCAGCGCTTTGCTCTGGTGGAACGCGTTGCCGAAGAAGTCGCACACATGCTGATGCAGCGCTTCTCGATTCCCTGGCTGCGGATCAAGCTCAGCAAGCCGGGTGCCGTCGCACAGGCACGTCAAGTAGGCGTCATCATTGAGCGCGGTACACGATAAATCTGATTTAACAGAATAAATACTGATTTACGTGCAACTAAACCGTAACCCAAATAGTCTATAAGCCAGTTATAGCGGCTCGCGGAAGTACGCAGCCGCTTTTTTGTGCGCTGCATTTTTCGTTTTTATTAGAGGCAAGGATTTTTAGATGACTGACCTGCATTCATTGCTAATCGCATTTATTCTTGGCGTGGTTGAAGGACTGACCGAGTTTTTGCCCGTATCGTCTACGGGGCATATGATTATCGTTGGTCATTGGTTAGGGTTTGCTGATGAGAAAGCCAAGACGTTTGAAGTTATCATTCAGCTTGGCTCGATTCTGGCCGTTGTCGTGATGTTCTGGCGCCGCCTCTTTGGTCTGATAGGGATTCACTTCGGAGAAGTTCCGCACGAGGGGCAAACCTCTGGGCGTCTGAAACTGACGCACATCTTGCTGGCAATGATTCCTGCCGTGGTGCTTGGTCTGATTTTTCATGACGTCATCAAGTCGCTGTTTTATCCGCAGAACGTGATGTATGCGCTGGTGATCGGTGGCTTCCTGCTGTTAGCGGCGGAATGGTTCAAGCCAAAACAGCCGCGTGCTGTCGGGCTGGATGACATCACGCATCGTCAGGCATTTATGATTGGTTGTTTTCAATGTCTGGCGCTGTGGCCCGGCTTTTCACGTTCGGGGGCGACCATTTCCGGCGGGATGCTGATGGGCGTCAGCCGCTATGCCGCTTCTGAGTTCTCTTTTATTCTGGCGGTTCCCATGATGATGGGCGCGACCGTTCTGGATCTGTATAAAAGCTGGCATTTCCTGTCGCTGGCCGACGTGCCGATGTTTGCCGTTGGTTTCGTGACGGCGTTTATCGTGGCGCTGATTGCGATTAAAACCTTCCTGAAAATCATCAAACGCATCTCGTTTGTCCCATTCGCGATTTACCGTTTTATCGTCGCGGGCGTGGTTTACATGGTGTTTATGTAAGACTGAGAACGTCGATTTTAGGTTGATCGTTATAGAGAAAAGAGGCCACGCACTAGCGTGGCCTCTTTGTTTCAGGACGCGCCTGATGAATCTGGCTGCTGTGCTTTCCAGTCTGCCAGTGCATGAATGCGGCGGCGTGCCAGTTCGTTACGCACGTCAATGCCCTTAAATCCATCGGCGACGACATCCGCACTGCTGACCTGGCTGGCGACGCGGAAGGCTTCACGCAGATAGTCGCCTTGTGGATACGGGTTCTCTTCAAAACCGGCACGGCCTCTGGCATCGGCTTCGCTCGTGAGCGCTAATTGCTCCAGACGCTGTGGCTTGCGCCAGACGTCAATCGCATCAAATAACTTCAGCAGGGTTTTGGGTTGCAGCACCTGCACGGTATGAACCAGATCATGATATTCCGCAACCAGCTTTGCCAAATCGCGAATCGGGTTAGGGATGCGCAGACGCTGACACAGGGCTTCAACCAGTTTGACACCCGCCGGGCCATGCCCGTGATGACGCGGCCAGAGTTCAGGCGGCGTCAGCCCTTTTCCTAAATCGTGGCACAGCGTAGCAAAACGTACGTCAATCTCAGGGCTGAGGCGAGCAGCCATCGCCACTGTCATCATGGTATGAATGCCGGTATCGATTTCCGGGTGCCATTTGGCGGGGGCGGGCACGCCGTACAGGTTATCGATTTCAGGGAACAGCACGGCCAGCGCGCCGCAGTCTCGCAGCACCTGAAAATAGACATCTGGCGACGAGGTACCGAGCGCTTTTTCCGTCTCTTTCCAGACGCGCTCTGGCGTCAGGTAAGCCAGCTCGCCCTCATGCGCCATTTTTTGCATCAGCGCCATGGTTTCTTCGGCAATCTGGAAGCCGAGATGCGCAAAACGCGCGGCAAAACGGGCGACGCGCAGCACCCGTAACGGATCTTCGCTGAATGCATCGGAGACGTGGCGCAGCACGCGATTCTCAAGATCGCGACGACCGTGATAAGGATCGATAAGGTCGCCTTGCTCGGTGCGGGCAATGGCATTGATGGTCAAATCGCGGCGCAGCAAATCCTGCTCTAACGTGACATCGGGTGCGGCATGACAGACAAACCCAGTATAGCCTTTGCCAGATTTGCGTTCGGTGCGCGCGAGAGCGTATTCATCGCGGCTAACGGGGTGTAAGAAGACGGGGAAATCCTTTCCAACCTGCTGGTAGCCCTGCGAGAGCAGGTTCTCCGGCGTCGCGCCGACCACCACCCAATCTTTCTCGGTGACGGATAAACCCAGCAGGCTGTCCCGAACAGCGCCGCCGACAAGGTAAATCTTCAACGTCGGGCTCCTGAATCAATAACCAATACTTCATTACATACTACCATCTTTGCGCCGCTACGTTGGCTGCAAAGAAAAATGCCTGCAAGAAGCAGGCACATGTTCTGATTAGCTCATCCAACGGTCATTTTTCTTTTTGCGGGGGATGATGTGCGGCAACAGCAGACCTAGCAGCAAGCCTATGCCAGCAACGCCGCCGCCATACATAAACCACTGTAGAATGATGGTGCGCTGCTTATCATCAAGTTGGACATTCGCTGCGCTGACTTTCTTCTGCGCAACGATAAGCTGATTTTTCAGATCCTGATTTTCCTGGCGTAATCCATTGATAACACTATCGCTGGCAGCGACTTTCTGCTGCATATCAGCGGTACGCTGGTTCCAGGTCTGATCGATATTATTCAGTTTGTCAGTCAGGTCTTTAACCTGATTTTCCAGCTCCGGCACCCGCGTGCGCAGGCTCGGCGTATTGCTAAGCTGGTCGAGAGGAATCCAGGTGGTGCGGTTTTTGTCATCACGGATCTGCGCATAGCCCGCGTTCTCATTAACGCTGAGTAACGTGACCTCTGCACCTGCATTCAGTGTGCCGACGATACGATATTGATTGCCAGGGCCGCTGTGGACATACGTCAATAACTCATCGGAAATGTAGCGTTTTTCTTCTGCCTGTGCGGTCCAGCTCAGCGTGAGAGAAAACAAAGTAAAACAGAGTAAGCCTAATTTCTGCATAAGATCATCATGTTGCGTTAATGGTGGTCCGATAGTAGAGGCTTAAGTCTGACGAGGCAATGTATAAACCGAAATGAGAACAGTCTTAGAACCTCCCCATTAGGGCTATTTCACACCAATAATGCCTACAGGGATAGGTTGTTAGAAGGCGGCAGGCCGCCTTGTTTAAGCGGGTGAAAGCGGTGTCGCTGATAGCAGGTTTGCATAAGAAATGCGCGCTTGTTCGCAGGTGAAAAAGAGTGTGTGCGGTAAGAGTAGTAAGCTGAAGTAAAATGTTATTTACTGACATGATAATGAACGTGGTCTTGGTGTTGTGAATGCTATGAGTGAAGAAATTGAGCTGAAGTTTATTGTTCATCCCGACAGCGTTGAATCGCTGCTGACGCAACTGGCTGACTGGGAGAGTGATTACAGTCAGTATGAGCACATGCGTGCTCAGCGTCTGAGCAATACCTATTATGAAACGGCGGATAATTACCTGCGCCGCAATGGCATCGGCCTGCGTATTCGTGGCGAAAATGAACGCTACGAAATGACGGCGAAAACGGCTGGTAAGGTGATTGGCGGGCTGCATCAACACCCAGAATATAACGTTGAGCTGGAGAAAGCTGAGTTGGATCTCAGCCTGTTTCCGGCGGAAGTCTGGCCGGAAGATTGCGATGTTGTGGAACTGCAATCGTCGCTCAATCCGCTGTTTAGTACGGATTTTACGCGTGAAAAGTGGGTGTTTACTTACTATCAAAGCGTGATTGAGGTTGCCTTAGATCGCGGTGAGATTCGTGCCGGAGATCTGAGTGAACCGCTGTGCGAGCTGGAGATGGAACTTAAGATTGGGCAGACCACCCATCTGCTGGAACTGGCAAAGGAAATCGCAGAGTTTGGTGGTATGCGGCAGGGTAGCCTGAGTAAGGCGGCGCGCGGATATCATCTGGCTAAAGGTAATCCCGTTCGCGAGTGTCAGCCTCTCACTCGATTGGCTGTGGATCCAAAAACCAATATCGATCAGGCCATTCGCGCAGCGCTGGAGCTGGGGTTGAGTCACTGGCAATACCACGAAGAACTGTGGGTAAGAGGGAATGCCTCTGCCCGTGAAGCCCTGCCAGAAGCCAGCGCGATGATGCGTGAAATGTTGGTGCTGGTGGGCGGTGTCGTGTTACGCAAGGTCACCACGCTTTTTCGCTCTGCACTCGCCACTCTGGAGGCTCGGCTACAAAGCTCCGACGGTGCGGAAGTGTGCTACAGCGTCGACTATCTGCAAAGTAAGTTGGTACTGACTTCTTGGCTGGTTGAGTCTGGCTGGCGTGACCATATGGATAATAAAGATCGCATTAAGCTACAGGGTTCGTTCAAACGCTTTGCCGACATTATGCTAAGCCGTAGCACCGCGGATCTGAAAAGCGCCTTTTCTTCTAAATTAACGGAAGCGCAGTACGAACAGCAAATCCCTCGTCTGCAACGTAATATCTACGCGTTTCTTCTCTTATCCAGTGCTTATCCGGCGGAGCAGGTGGAAACCTACATTTCACACTGGCGGGCGTTACTCCAGGAAATTGAGCGGCTCGCTGCCGGGCAGGCACCTTCTGCCTATCTGGAAGCCTACCGTAAAGAGGTGCTGAACTTGTCTCCGTTCTGGCTACATAGCGGCGGACCATCACAGTAACCGTTAACTGCCGCTTGTCAGTGAGGATAGGCGGCGCATCAAGGGAACCCCCATGTCGATACTTCCTTTGCCCGCTTTACCTGTGCTTCTGACGGAACAATCTCAGCGTGCTCTGTCGCGTTTGCGGGAAGCCGCACCTGATGAACCGATAACCGACAGTGACTCTGCTGTTCTGGCATTGAGCGATTTTGTCAGCGATGCGCTTGCACTGCATCCTGACTGGTGGCAAGGGATTCATCAGCAACCGCCGCAGCCCGAAGAGTGGCAGCATTACGCTGACTGGTTGAATAACGCGCTGGTCGATATTAACGATGAAAATGCGTTGATGGCGGCATTGCGCCGGTTTCGTCGCCATATGCTGACGCGAATTGCGTGGTCGCAGGCGCTGCAAACCAGTACCACGGAACACACGCTGCGTCAGTTGAGTGAACTGGCAGAAGTGGTGATCGTGGCGGCTAGAAGCTGGCTATATCAGGCCTGTTGTCGCGAGTGGGGCACACCTTGCAATGCGCAGGGCGTGGCTCAGCCTCTGCTGATTCTTGGCATGGGAAAACTGGGTGGGGGAGAACTTAACTTCTCTTCGGATATCGACCTGATCTTCGTCTATCCCGAAAATGGTCATACGCAAGGCGGACGACGCGAGCTGGATAACGCGCAGTTCTTCACGCGTCTGGGACAGCGACTCATTAAGGTGCTGGATCAGCCGACCGTTGATGGTTTTGTTTATCGTGTGGATATGCGGCTACGTCCCTTTGGCGACAGTGGCCCGCTGGTGCTCAGTTTTGCGGCGATGGAAGATTATTATCAGGAGCAGGGCCGCGACTGGGAACGCTATGCGATGGTCAAAGCGCGTCTGATGGGAGGAATGGACGATGCCTACAGTCAGGAACTGCGCAGTACGCTGAAGCCCTTTGTCTTCCGTCGCTATATCGATTTCAGCGTGATCCAGTCGCTGCGAAATATGAAGAGCATGATTGCACGCGAAGTGCGTCGCCGGGATCTGCGCAACAACATCAAGCTGGGTGCGGGCGGCATTCGTGAAATCGAATTTATCACGCAGGTTTTCCAACTGATTCGTGGCGGGCGTGAACCGGGGTTACAGGGGCGCTCGCTGCTGCCTACGCTCCAGCATGTCGGCACTCTGGGATTATTAACGCCGCAGCAGGTGCTCGATCTCAGTACCTCTTACCTGTTTCTGCGTCGTTTAGAGAACCTGTTGCAGGCGATTGCCGATGAGCAGACGCAAACCTTGCCGGGTGATGAGCTGAATCAGCAGCGGCTGGCATGGGGAATGGGTTTCGAGAACTGGGACGCGCTGCAATCCATGCTGGAACAGCATATGCAAGCGGTGCGTCACGTCTTTGATGACCTGATTGGCGATGATGCGCCGGACAATAATGATATCCCTGAACATAGTAGCTATAGCAGCCTATGGCAGGACACGCTGGATGATGGCGAGCTGGCTCCGCTGACGCCGCATCTCTCGGAAAACGTGCGTGAAAAGCTGATGCGGACGATTGTGGAGTTCCGTCACGATGTAGCGAAACGCACGATAGGGCCGCGCGGGCGAGACGTGCTGGATCAGCTCATGCCGTGTTTGCTGGCGGAAGTCTGCGCTCGTCAGGAAGCAGATACGGTGCTGTCTCGTCTGACGCCGCTGCTGCTGGGGATCGTCACACGCACCACCTATCTCGAACTGCTGCTGGAGTCTCGCGCTGCGCTCGGCCAACTGATTCGCCTGTGTGCGGCATCGCCAATGGTTGCCAGCCAACTGGCGCGTTATCCCCTGCTGCTGGATGAATTGCTCGATGCGTCAACGCTGTATCAGCCGACGGCACCGGGCGCGTATGCCGATGAGCTACGTCAGTATTTGATGCGCGTCCCTGAAGATGATGAAGAACAGCAGTTGGAAGCGGTTCGCCAGTTCAAGCAGTCGCAGCAGCTACGCATCGCCGCAGGGGATATCGGTGGCGTACTGCCCGTGATGAAAGTGAGCGATCACTTAACGTATCTGGCGGAAGCGATTATCGCGGCGGTGGTTCAGCAGGCGTGGGGACAGATGGTGGCGCGCTATGGCCAGCCGTCCCATTTGCAGCACCGTGAAGGCCGTGGGTTTGCCGTTATTGCTTATGGCAAACTCGGCGGCTGGGAGCTGGGATACAGCTCCGATCTGGATTTGGTATTCTTGCTGGATTGTCCCTCGGACGTGATGACGGATGGCGAACGCAGTATCGATGGTCGCCAGTTTTACCTGCGCCTTGCACAGCGAGTGATGCATCTGTTTAGCACCCGGACGTCATCAGGCATTTTATATGAAGTGGATGCCCGTCTGCGGCCATCGGGCGCGGCGGGTATGCTGGTGAGTACGGTAGAAGCGTTTGATGAGTATCAGCGCAATGAGGCATGGACGTGGGAGCATCAGGCGCTGGTGCGCGCGCGTATGGTGTACGGCGAAAGCGGCGTGCAGCAGACCTTTGAGTCTATTCGCCGCAGCATTCTGTGCGCCGAGCGTGACGCGGAGACGCTGCGAACCGAAGTGCGCGAAATGCGGGAAAAAATGCGTCAGCATCTGGCGAACAAAGATAAAGCACTCTTTGACATCAAAACGGATGCGGGCGGTATTACGGATATCGAATTCATTGCCCAATATCTGATGCTGCGTTACGCCGCTCAGGAACCGCGTTTGACCCGTTGGTCAGACAATGTGCGTATTCTGGAACTGATGGCGCAATATGGCGTGATGGAAGAGAGCGAAGCCAATGCGCTCAAGCTGGCCTACGTCACCATGCGCAATGAACTGCACCATCTGGCTTTGCAAGAGCTGTCCGGTCGGGTCAGCAAGGATCGGTTTGTTGCGGAGCGGGAGCAGGTGCTGGTGAGTTGGAATAAGTGGCTGGTGGGAGCGTAAGTTCCTTCTATCTATTGGTCAAATGTGTCGTGCGGTTTAGAGCCGCGCGGCAGTGGCGTGTATGATACGTGCCTATGATATTATTACGCGCATTATGCGAAATAAGCCTGGAGTAGAGGATGAAAGTGACGCTGCCTGATTTCCGTCAAGCGGGTGTGTTAGTGGTGGGTTGATGTCATGCTGGATCGTTACTGGTATGGGCCGACCAGCCGAATTTCACCGGAGGCACCGGTGCCTGTAGTCAAGGTGGATACGATCGAAGAGCGCCCCGGCGGCGCGGCGAACGTCGCCATGAACATCGCTGCATTGGGCGCGGGGTCGCGTCTGGTGGGGTTAACGGGCATTGATGATGCTGCTCGCGCACTGAATGCCAAACTTGGCGAAGTGAATGTGAAGTGTGACTTTGTCGCGGTTCCTACGCATCCGACGATCACCAAGCTGCGCGTGCTGTCGCGCAATCAGCAGTTGATCCGACTGGATTTCGAAGAGGGCTTTGAGGGAATTGATCCTCAGCCGATCATCGAGCGTATTCAACTGGCGCTGCCAAAAATTGGCGCGCTGGTGCTGTCTGACTATGCAAAAGGCGCATTAGCGCATGTGCAAACCATGATTCAGACGGCAAAAGCGGCTGGCGTTCCGGTGTTGATCGACCCGAAAGGCACGGATTTTGCCCGTTACCGTGGCGCGACGTTGCTGACGCCAAATCTGTCTGAGTTCGAAGCGGTGGCAGGGCGTTGCAAAACGGAAGAAGAACTGGTTGAGCGCGGTATGCAACTGGTGGCCGATTACGATCTGTCCGCGTTGCTGATTACCCGTTCCGAGCAAGGAATGACGCTGCTACAGCCGGGCAAAGCACCGCTGCATTTGCCGACGCAGGCGCAGGAAGTGTACGACGTGACTGGTGCGGGCGATACCGTAATCGGTGTGTTGGCCGCTGCGCTGGCGGCAGGCAACCCGCTGGAAGAGGCCTGTTTCCTGGCGAATGCCGCCGCAGGCGTCGTCGTCGGCAAGCTGGGTACGTCCACGGTCACGCCGATTGAATTGGAAAATGCTATTCGCGGCCGTGCCGACACCGGATTTGGTGTAATGACCGAAGAACAGCTGAAGCATGCCGTTGAACTGGCGCGTCAGCGTGGCGAAAAGATCGTGATGACCAACGGCTGCTTCGATATTCTGCACGCCGGACACGTGTCTTACTTGGCAAACGCCCGCAAACTTGGCGACCGATTAATTGTTGCGGTAAACAGCGATGCCTCAACCAAGCGTCTGAAAGGACCGACTCGTCCCGTCAACCCGCTGCCGCAGCGGATGATCGTTCTAGGTGCGCTGGAAGCTGTCGATTGGGTCGTGCCGTTTGAAGAAGATACGCCGCAGCGCCTGATTGCCAGCATTCTCCCGGACATTCTGGTGAAAGGCGGAGACTACCAGCCACATGAAATCGCCGGTAGTGAAGAAGTCTGGGCCAACGGCGGTGAAGTGAAAGTCCTGAACTTTGAGGACGGCTGTTCCACGACGAACATCATCAACACAATTAAAGCCAACACGTCTAAATCTTAAATGAAATAAAACTGACGGTGCTCGAAAGATTTCGGCGCCGTTAGGCCGCAAGCTAATGATTCTCGCTTTGGTACATCACGGGCGAGAATCATAACAATCACGACGCCGACAGGGCGACACGTCAGATAAAACAGGTATGAAACCAGTGAAGAAAGAACCAGCCGAAGTGAATGCGGCCGCACTGCGGGTAGCGGAGTTGCGCCGGGTCTTACGCCATCACGAATACAAATATCACGTTGAAGATGCGCCCGAAATTCCTGATATCGAATATGACAAGCTCATGCAGGAACTGAAAGCGTTAGAGACGGATCACCCCGAGTTGGTGACCAGCGATTCTCCCACGCAGCGCGTGGGTGCCGCACCGCTGGCGGCATTTGAGCAGGTACGCCATGAAGTGCCGATGTTATCGCTGGATAACGTCTTTGATGAAGAGAGCTATCTGGCCTTCAGCAAGCGAATTGGCGACAGGCTGAAGAACGGTGACGATCTGACCTTCTGCTGCGAGCTGAAACTGGATGGTTTAGCGGTCAGCCTGTTGTATGAAGACGGCGTTCTGGTACAGGCGGCTACGCGCGGGGATGGCACGACCGGGGAAAATATCACCAGTAACATTCGTACCGTTGCAGCGATTCCACTGCGCCTTGAGGGTGACAATATTCCGCGTCGTGTTGAAGTACGCGGTGAAGTGTTTATGAAGCACAGCGGTTTTGAAAAGCTGAACGAAGAGGCTCGTCGTACGGGGAGTAAAGTGTTTGCCAACCCGCGTAACGCTGCCGCCGGATCGCTGCGCCAGCTTGACCCGCGCATTACGGCTAAGCGTCCGCTGACCTTCTTCTGCTATGGCGTCGGTCTGCTGGAAGGCGGTGAGTTGCCCGCCAGCCACTGGGAGCGACTGATGCAGTTCAAGAATTGGGGACTGCCGGTTAGCGACAGAATTAAGCTGTGCACTGGTCTGGCCGAGGTGCTCGATTTTTATCGTCAGGTTGAGCAGACACGTAGCGCGTTAGGCTTTGATATCGACGGCGTGGTTGTCAAAGTTGACTCTCTGGAACTGCAGGAACGGTTAGGGTTCGTTGCCCGTGCGCCTCGCTGGGCGGTGGCTTTTAAATTCCCGGCGCAGGAACAGCTGACTTGGGTGCGCGATGTCGAGTTTCAGGTCGGGCGGACAGGCGCGATTACGCCCGTCGCGCGTCTGGAGCCGGTCGCTGTGGCTGGGGTTATCGTCAGCAACGCCACGCTGCATAATGCCGATGAAATTGAGCGGCTAGGTTTGCAGATTGGCGATCGCGTTATTGTGCGCCGAGCGGGGGATGTGATCCCGCAGATCGTCGGCATCGTGGAGTCTGAGCGGCCAGAAACGGTGCGCCCGATCATTTTCCCGGCAGCCTGTCCCGTGTGTGGATCTGACGTTGAACGCGTAGAGGGCGAGGCCGTCACGCGCTGTACCGGTGGCCTGATCTGCGGTGCCCAGCGCAAAGAGGCACTGAAGCATTTTGTTTCTCGTCGCGCTTTGGATGTGGAAGGTATGGGCGATAAGATCATCGATCAACTGGTGGAAAAAGAGTACGTCAAGACGCCAGCCGATCTGTTTCGTCTGAGCGCTGGGCTCATGACGGGGCTGGATCGCATGGGGCCGAAATCCGCGACGAATCTGGTCAACGCGCTAGAAAAGGCGAAAAGTACCACGCTGGCACGTTTCCTCTATGCGTTGGGGATCCGTGACGTTGGCGAATCGACGGCGGCTAATCTGGCTGCTCATTTTGGTTCGCTAGAGGCGCTTTTTGCTGCCGATGAAGAAGCACTGCTGGCGGTGCCGGATGTCGGTAAAGTCGTTGCCGCGCATGTGCGTCATTTCCTTGAGGAAGAGCACAACCAAACCGTGATCCGCGAATTGACCGATCCCGCTGGCATTAACATTCACTGGCCAGCGGTTCAGGTGGTTAATGCGGAAGAGATCGACAGCCCATTTGCGGGGAAAACGGTGGTCTTGACCGGATCGCTAAGTATTCTGTCCCGCGACGAAGCCAAAGATCGGTTAACGGCGTTAGGGGCGAAAGTAAGCGGCAGCGTCTCGAAGAAAACCGATATGGTGATTGCGGGTGAAGCTGCGGGTTCTAAACTGGCGAAGGCGCAGGAACTAGGGATCCCAGTGATCGATGAGGCGGAAATGATCCGACTATTGGGGGCGTAAACGGATGGAAAAAGAAGACCTGATAGACATTGCCACGATGCAGATGCCGTTTGGTAAATACAAAGGGCGAGTGCTGATCGATTTACCGGAAGAGTACCTGCTGTGGTTCTCCCGCAAGGATGAATTTCCTAAAGGTCGCTTAGGGGAATTGATGCAGATTACGCTGGCAATCAAGATAGAAGGTCTGCAAGGGTTGGTCACGCCGCTGAAGCGGTCCCGCTCCTGATTATCATTTCCTGTCGTAACCTCTGACGAAAAAGGTCGCTTCAATGAAGCGACCTTTCACATTGACTGGCTACCCCATCCCTGACGCAGACTACACGTAGATATTAATCTGGTTATCTGCTGTCGGGCGGTTAACGCCTTCTTGTTTAGCACTTTGAGCCGAAGATGTGGAATCAGACTGCTGTTCCGATTTTTCACAATCTGCAAGCGGGCAATTTGTGCCTGTAACGCCTGGATCTGCGCTTGAATGGCCTGCTGCTGCTGTTCGATCAGTTTACGTTCTTCGTCGCTTTCTGCGCTGGAAGCGGATTCGGTCAGTTTACTCACCTGTTTGGTAAGCGCCTGAACCTGCTTGGTGAGCTGCGCAATCTGTTGCTCTGAGGTGTTGCTGCTTTTACTGCTGCTTGCCGTGGTTGTCGATACGCTGATACTACTGATGGTGTTTGACATTTTCCCTCCTGAAAAGATGCCGATGTACCCGAATGACTTGGGCTAGATGCCTGTGCATCGGCAATTTAAGCACTTTCTCGAAGGGGATATTGTTGGCAATGAAACATGAAATGCTCACTTTCCTGACAGCTCATGTAACAAAATGTATCAGTCAGGAAAGGGAGAAAAAGAAAGAGAGGGATACGCCAGATATTGCAGTTAGACGTAGATATCAACACCGCCTTTTTGGGCTTTATTTACAGTTTGTTGTGATGTTGTTTTGGATGCAGCTTCCATCGCTTTCTTTTCCGCTTCTTCTTTTTGGATGCGGGCAATTTCGGCATAGAGCGCCTGGATTTGTGCCTGAATCATCTGCTGCTGCTGTTTGATGAGTTTACGCTCGTCTTCACTTTGCGCATTGGCAGCCGATGTGCCCAGATCTTTTAGCTTTTTGGTCAGCTGTTTGATCTGATGTTGTATTGCGGCAATTTTTTGTTGAGCAGCACTACTGCCAGCAGGCGCAGCTTTACTCTCACTCGTCGATGCAGCCTTACCCTCCGTATTAGATCCAGACTTGCTGGCCGTAGAGGCCGCTGCTACGTTTGATACCGTATTCATTGTAATCCGGCTGATATCATTGGCCATCACTTCCTCCTGAAATAAGTCAATTCTGCAGTGATTATCGGCAGTCTCGCCCTTTTCTTTACGAAAAGCTTACAAAACTACGAGGGGGACATGCGCTTACAGGAGGGAAAGAAAGGGGGGCAAGGGGGCTTTCTACTCCCTTGCCGCAATGGATGAGATGACGTTAGTTAACTACCGTACACGTTAATCGCGCTATTCAGCCGCCTTGCCTGAAGGTTGAGCCCTTCAGCGGCTTCTGTTGAGTGCGTAACCATATCGGTGTTGCGCTGTGTCATTTGTTCTATCTGCGCAATAGAGGTATTGATCAGGCCCAATGCTGAGGTTTGCTCATGCGTTGCGTTGCTGATCTCTTTGATCATGGTGGAGACCTGCAAGACTTCATCAACAATGTCGCTGATATGTTTGCCCGCGTTCTCGACCATTGTGCTGCCCTGTTTCACACTTTCAACGTTGGCATCGATCAGCGTTTTAATCTCTTTGGCCGCAGAAGCGGAATGCTGTGCCAGATTGCGAACCTCAGCGGCCACCACCGCAAATCCGCGCCCCTGTACGCCCGCACGAGCGGCTTCAACGGCCGCATTCAGCGCAAGGATGTTGGTCTGGAAGGCAATACTGTCTATCACGCCAATAATATCAACGATTTTATCGCTGGCGCTGGAGATGGAATCCATCATGCCGATGGTTTCCTTCATGATATTGCCACCTTTAAGCGCGGTACCGCTGGCGGCTTCTGCCATGATGGTGGCCTGTGCCGCCGTTTCTGCACTCTGCTGCACGGCAACGGTAATTTCTTCAATGGCGGCGGCAGTTTGTTGCAGATTGGCCGATGTTTCTTCCGTGCGGGTATTCAGGTCGACATTGTTTTCCGCCAGCTTATGGCTGACGTTGGTGATGCCGTTTACCTGTGTACTAACGTCGTCGACAAGCGAATGCAGGTTCAGGCCAAACTGGTTAACAGAGCGTAGCAGCAAGCCAATTTCGTCGACCCGGTTCAGGTGGACATGCTTTACTTTACGGCCCGATACCACATGCTGAGCCTGCTTCAGTATCATCCTGATTGGCTGTGCAATTTGCTGTTGCAGAAACTGATCCATGATGACGATGAGTAGTAGCGTCAGTGCCAGCAGCCACAGCGGATTCATACCGCTGAAAGCAAGCAGTGCGGGAATGAGGCCCACCGCTAAGATCGCAATGCGCAGGCGCCAGCGGACTGACAATTTTTGCAGAAGCGAAAGTGGCGAAAAGAGTCCGGTGCGAACGACTAATCCTTTGTAGAAATTACGGCTGCCTGCCTGTTTTTTCTGCACGGCGCTATACAGCGCTTCGGCAGACTTGATTTCTTCGGCGTTGGGCGTGTTACGTACGGAGATATAGCCTGCGAGCTGTTCCTGCTGGTAGACCGGCGTAACGTTGGCACGAACCCAGTAGTGGTCACCGTTGTTGCGACGATTTTTAACTAACCCAGTCCAGCTATCGCCTTGTTTCAGCGTAAACCACATGTCGGCATAGGCTTCAACGGGCATGTCAGGATGGCGCACAATATTGTGAGGCTGATTGATGAGCTGCTCTTCGGAAAAACCACTAACCGTAATGAAGGCAGAGTTGGCATAGGTAATGTGGCTGTGAATATTTGTCGTGGACATCAATATGGTGTCCATGTCTAACAGATACTCCTGCTGTGTAACAGGTGTATTCAATCTCATTAGAAACCCCGGCGTACGTATCCCGCTCAGTTTCCAGGTTCAGACACGCTGGCCGCTTTTCTCGCCTCAGACGCTCTGGTTATTACAGAGGTTGAAACGTAGTGTCGCTGCCGAATGGTTCGTCCCGTGAAATCTGTCAGGCATATTGCTGTGTAAATATTCAAGTTATTCAAATGGGTATACTGAAATTTTTTGGGTGACTCGTTCATTTATATAAAATAATTTTATGCATTATTTATAATGATCGGCCTATTTACCCTATATTGTGCGTGATGGCGATTTTGTAACAAATATTTCATCAGTGTTAGCACGCTTTTTCAGCACGCGTAAATTTATGATGAGGGCGATTATCTGTCAATTGATTCATTTTATTAGCAATAAATAATTGGTAAAAAATGATTAAAAAATAGGTAGGAAGTAAAATAGGGATTTTTCTTAAAAGATGTTTTGGAATCGATGAATTTGACGCTAAGAAGAATGACTTGTTAAGTTTTTTTTATTTTTTCTTTGCGTGAATGAAATTAAATGTTGCTGCTCTGCTGTTTATTCTTTTAATTACCGCCTTTCTTTCGTTTTTATTAACGCTGAATTTATTGTAGATCAAATAACGCTATCCGCAGACCAGATAATGACGCTGGCCTGCGGAGAACGGTAATCAGGTTACTGGCGCTGGATTGAAGACGGCCAGTGCATTATGCAGCCCCCATTGATCGGACCAGGTTTTTTTCTTGCCGCTGGCGATATCCAAAATGAAGTGGAAAAGCTGCCAGCCTACGTCTTCGATTGTGGCTTCTCCGGTAGCAATCGTACCGGCATCAATATCCATCAGATCGTGCCAGCGGTTTGCCAATGCGGTGCGGGTCGCCATTTTGATGACGGGGACAGCCAGCAGGCCATAGGGGGTACCGCGACCGGTGGTGAAGACCTGCACGGTGATACCGGAAGCAAGCTGCTGGGTACCGCACACAAAGTCGCTGGCGGGTGTTGCGGCGTAAATCAAGCCACGTTTGGTTGGACGCTGTCCGGGGGACAGGACTTCGACAATCGCGCTGGTGCCGGATTTGGCGATGGAGCCGAGCGCTTTTTCCACCACGTTCGCTAGGCCGCCTTTTTTGTTGCCCGGCGATGGGTTGGCGCTACGGTCAGTTTGCCCGCTGTCGAGGTAGTTATCGTACCAGGCCATTTCTTCCAGCAGGCGTTTACCGACTTCTTCATTGATGACGCGTGGCGTTAACAGATGAATGGCGTCGCGTACTTCGGTCACTTCGGAGAACATGACGGTTGCGCCGCAGCGTACCAGCAGGTCGGATGCAAAACCAACGGCTGGGTTCGCGGTGACGCCGGAGAAAGCATCGCTGCCACCACACTGCATGCCGACAACCAGCTCGGAGGCCGGGCAGGTTTCACGCTGACGTTTGTTCAACCGCTGCAGGTGCTTGTCTGCCATCGTCAGAATGTCATCCACCATCGATCTGAAACCAACGTGGTGTTCATCCTGCAAGCGGACAATGCTGGTGTCGTCAAGGGAGATGGCCTGTACGTCAGACGTTCCTTCCAGCAGGCGCTCCGGCTGTAATTTTTCACAGCCCAGGCCGACCACCAATATCTCGCCGCCAAAATTCGGGTTCAGCGCCAGATTGTGAATGGTACGGATAGGAACCACCGCAGCGGGGGCATTGATTGCTACGCCACAGCCATAAAGATGGTTGAGTGCGACCACGCCATCCACATTGGGATATCTCGGTAATAAATCGCGCTCGATAATTTTGACGACATAGTCCACCACACCCGCGACGCAGTGCACGCTGGTGCTGATGCCTAACAGATTTTTCGTGCCTACGCTGCCGTCGGCGTTGCGGTAGCCTTCAAAGGTATAACCTTCCAGCGCAGGCAGTGCAGGGGGGATTTTGGTCGCTAGCGGCAGGGTTTCCAGCGCGGGAGCCTGAGGCAACTCGACCAGCGATTCATCGATCCAGCTTCCTTTGGCAATATCGCGCAGCGCATACCCGATAATTTCACCATAGCGGATGATGGCGCCTGATTTGGCGATATCTACAAGGGCCACTTTATGACCTTGCGGAACATGCTCAATTAATTCCAGATCGTCATTAAAACGGGTTCCAGCACGTAAGCCATTATTATTAACAACAATGGCAACATTATCAGAATCGTGGACCTTAATATAAAGTGGCTGCTCTTGTGCAGCATTACTTTCTGATTTATCTGACATGATGCAAGCCTTTATTATTGGTTTATCAGAAACGCGGTGATAACTATTATCACGCTATTATTTCATTGCTCGCTAACGAGTATACGTGAGGTTCTCTTCTCGTACATTATGCAATTGACCTAAGCCAGCGCTTTTTGTTTCGGATTTATCAGGCGAAGAACCAATTTTCGGTGAGTTTGATCACATTCTGACTGCGTACGGTTTTTTCAGGAGGAAATGACAATAATGTGTATAAATGTAAAAAGAGAACGGCGGTGTTTTTCGTGAAATACCTCGCATTATATCGTGCAAGTGCACCAACATATTCAAAAGGACATTTTTAATGTTGTGCTTTTATCTAGTGAGCAGTCAGTAGGTAAAAATTATAATGTTCCTGCGAGTTGAAGATGTCAGCTAATTACTCTGATGCTATATAGCCTGGCTATTCGCAAAAAAAATAAAAATGGGAATGTTAACTATCCACTGATCTTCATTCTGATAACCCTACACCGTTATCTGTTATTCGGAATGAATGAGCGAACCGCGATTGAAGCAGGAGTTCATCATGAATACAGTAAGCTCAGCAGCTGGCGCGATACAAAAGAGAACAAACGCCCGCTACTGGATTGTCGTGATGTTGTTTATTGTCACGTCATTTAACTATGGAGACCGTGCGACCTTGTCCATTGCTGGCTCAGCAATGTCTAAGGAAATTGGGTTGGACGCGGTGGGGATGGGTTATATCTTCTCGGCGTTCTCCTGGGCCTATGTTATTGGGCAAATACCCGGAGGCTGGCTGCTCGATCGCTTTGGCTCAAAGAAAGTCTACTTCTACAGTATCTTGACCTGGTCGCTTTTTACCTTATTACAAGGCTTTGTCGATATCTTCAGCGGCGCGGGCATTGTTATTTCTCTGTTCCTCCTGCGCTTTATGGTCGGTTTGTGTGAATCGCCTTCCTTCCCAGGAAATAGCCGCATTGTCGCTGCCTGGTTCCCTGCACAAGAACGTGGTACTGCCGTTGCGATATTCAACTCGGCACAGTATTTTGCCACGGTCATTTTTGCACCGATCATGGGATGGTTGACGCAGGCCGTTGGCTGGGCGCACGTGTTCTGGTTCATGGGCGGATTGGGTATCATTCTGAGCTTCATCTGGCTGAAAGTGATCCACGATCCGAAAGATCACCCTGGTGTGAATCAGGCCGAACTGGACTACATCGAAGCCGGTGGCGCACTGATTAACATGGACGCCAAAGGGACGAAGAAAGCGACCGAAAAAGGCGAAAAATGGCACCAGATCAAGCAATTAATGCAGTCCCGTATGATGCTGGGTGTGTATATCGGTCAATACTGTATTAACGCACTGACCTACTTCTTCATCACCTGGTTCCCGCTTTATCTGGTTCAGGCTCGCGGTATGTCGATCCTCAAAGCGGGATTTGTCGCCTCGGTTCCTGCTATCTGTGGTTTTGTGGGGGGCGTTCTGGGTGGCGTGATTTCCGATTACCTGATGCGCCGGACCAATTCACTGACCTTTGCCCGTAAAACGCCCATCGTTCTCGGTATGTTGCTCTCCATGTCGATGGTGATTTGTAACTACGTTGAAACCGAATGGGTGGTTATTGCGGTGATGTCAGCAGCCTTCTTCGGTAAAGGCATTGGTGCGCTGGGCTGGGCGGTTATGGCCGATACCGCACCGAAAGAAATCAGCGGGTTAAGCGGCGGACTGTTCAATATGTTCGGTAACGCGTCTGGTATCGTGACGCCGATTGCGATTGGCTACATCATCGGAATGACCGGTTCCTTCAATGGTGGTCTGGTGTATGTCGGGATTCATGCGCTGGTTGCGATCTTTAGCTACCTGTTCATCGTGAAAGATATTAAACGTATCGAATTGAAGCCGTTCGTTAAGAATTAAGGCTATTCGTTACCGCATTAATCTAAATATAGGCAATAACACAAAACGCTGCGCTATCTGCATGATGGCGCAGCGTTTCGCTATTAGGCTTGCCGTTTATTTATCTCATGGAAATCCAGGTGTTATCTCTTTGAAATCGGCGTCTGGGAGGACGTATTTCGGTGTTTATAAGGCGGAAATTCGCTTTCCCCGGTTTTCGTGAAACACCTCCCATTGGCCTGTGATAATGACATATTTAATCTGCATTTCGGCAGGGAATGCTGTGCTATTGCCCAATGAGTTGTGAAATAAGAAAACTTATACTTTTTACTGAGGTTGGTAAGGCGGTACGGGGTACAGCATCGCTTTCCTGACCGGTTTATTTCGGTATCGGGACAGTTATAACCTGTTTTTATTCTGATAACCCTACAAGCTGTGTTCAGTTCAAATCAGAGTAAAAACAAGGTCGCGCTAATAAAGTAGGAAAACAACATGAAATCATCTACTGGTGCACCATCTGTTTTTTATTTCTGTATGACTGAATTATTTTCATCCGCCTCAGCGCGCCCCTGCGTTGTGGCACACATCGGAAACCTAAGCGTCAATTCTGTGCGCGCCATTCATGACGGGAGCCTGTCATGACAAACTTTTCAGCGACGCCTGTGATTACCGACATGAAAGTCATCCCCGTTGCGGGCTATGACAGCATGTTGCTGAACATCGGCGGTGCGCATGGTGCTTACTTCACGCGTAACCTCGTCATTTTAACCGACAGCGCCGGGCATACCGGTGTCGGCGAAGCGCCCGGTGGTGAAGTCATTTACAACACGCTGGTTGAGGCGATTCCCCGTGTGAAAGGCGAGCAAATCGCCCGTATGAACCGTCTGGTTCATGACATTCATGTCGGCAACCAGTCTTCTGATTTTGATTCCTTCGGCAAAGGTGCCTGGACGTTTGAGCTGCGCGTGAATGCGGTGGCGGCACTCGAAGCGGCGCTGCTCGATCTGCTGGGGCAATTCATGGGTGTTCCCGTTGCCGAGCTGCTGGGGCCCGGTAAACAGCGTGATGAAGTCACCGTACTCGGTTATCTGTTCTATATCGGCGATCGCACGAAGACGGACTTACCTTATTTATCTGGTGAGAAAGGCAAGCACGAGTGGTATCACCTGCGTCACCAGCAGGCGATGGACAGCGAAGCGATTGTGCGTTTGGCCGAAGCCACAACTGACCGCTACGGATTCAAAGATTTCAAACTCAAAGGCGGCGTGTTGCCCGGCGAGCAGGAAATCGATGCCGTGAAGGCGCTGAAGAAACGTTTCCCGGATGCGCGTATCACCGTCGATCCAAACGGTGCCTGGCTGCTGGATGAAGCGATTGGGTTGTGCAAAGACATGAAGGGCATTCTGACCTACGCGGAAGACCCGTGCGGTGCCGAACAAGGTTTCTCCGGCCGTGAAGTGATGGCGGAATTTCGCCGCGCCACCGGGCTGCCAGTAGCGACCAACATGATTGCCACCAACTGGCGTGAAATGAACCATGCCGTGATGCTACAGGCGGTCGATATCCCGCTGGCCGATCCGCATTTCTGGACGATGCACGGTGCGGTGCGTGTCGCCCAACTGTGTGATGAGTGGGGCCTGACGTGGGGCTGCCATTCCAATAACCACTTCGATATTTCTCTGGCGATGTTCACGCACGTGGGGGCTGCGGCACCGGGCAATCCGACGGCGATTGATACGCACTGGATCTGGCAGGAAGGGCAGCATCTGACCAAAGAGCCACTGCAAATCGTCAACGGCAAAATTAAGGTGCCGGATCGTCCCGGTCTGGGGATTGAGTTGGATATGGCACAGGTTATGAAAGCCCACGATTTGTACAAAAAATTACCGAGCGGGGCACGTAATGATGCCGTCGCCATGCAGTACCTGATTCCTGGTTGGAAATTTGATCGTAAACGCCCGGTTTTTGGCCGCTAACCCTACATAGAAAAATGAGAGAGAAAGGATAAGAAAATGACATTGCAAAGTTCAACGCCGGTGATTACCCACATGCAGGTTATTCCGGTTGCAGGTCACGACAGTATGCTGCTCAACCTGAGTGGCGCACATGCACCTTATTTCACTCGCAACATTGTGATTCTGAAAGATAACGCCGGGAATACCGGTGTCGGCGAAATTCCCGGCGGTGAGAAAATCCGTCAGACGCTGGAGGATGCTGCTGCGCTGGTGGTGGGCAAAACGCTGGGCGAATACAAAAACGTGATGACGGCGGTACGTGCACAGTTCGCCGACCGCGATTCTTCCGGGCGTGGTTTGCAGACGTTCGATCTGCGTACCACCATCCATGTCGTTACGGGGATCGAAGCCGCCATGCTCGATCTGCTGGGGCAATTCCTCAACGTCAGCGTGGCCTCGCTGCTGGGCGATGGTCAACAGCGTGATGCCGTCGAGATGCTGGGCTACCTGTTCTACATCGGCGATCGTAATAAAACCGACTTGCCTTACCAGAGCCAGACTAATGAGAAATGCGACTGGTATCGCCTGCGTCACGAAGAAGCCCTGACGCCAGAGACCATCGTGCGTCTGGCTGAAGCTGCGTACGAAAAATACGGTTTCAACGATTTCAAACTGAAAGGCGGCGTACTGGCCGGTAGCGAAGAGGCCGAGGCGGTTACCGCGCTGGCAAAACGCTTCCCACAGGCGCGTATCACGCTGGATCCCAACGGTGCCTGGTCGCTGGATGAAGCTATCGGTCTGGGCAAACAGCTCCGCGACGTGCTGGCGTATGCGGAAGATCCGTGCGGCGCGGAGCAAGGCTTCTCCGGGCGTGAAGTCATGGCGGAATTCCGTCGTGCGACGGGGCTGCCTACCGCGACCAACATGATCGCCACCGACTGGCGGCAGATGGGGCACACCATTTCGCTGCAATCGGTCGATATCCCGCTGGCCGATCCGCATTTCTGGACGATGCAAGGTTCCGTTCGCGTGGCGCAAATGTGCCACGAATGGGGCTTAACCTGGGGTTCTCACTCCAATAACCACTTTGATATTTCACTGGCCATGTTTACTCAGGTTGCCGCGGCGGCACCGGGCAAGATTACGGCGATTGATACGCACTGGATCTGGCAGGAAGGCAACCAACGCCTGACGAAAGAACCGTTGCAGATTGTTGGCGGCATGGTGGAAGTGCCGAAGAAACCGGGTCTGGGCGTCGAGCTGGATATGGACCAGGTGATGAAAGCACATGAACTGTATAAAAACATGGGATTAGGCGCACGTAACGACGCTATGGGAATGCAGTACCTTATTCCTGAGTGGACATTTGATAATAAACGTCCGTGTCTGGTTCGCTAACGTTCTGACTTTCCGTTTTTTGAGCGCGCCGCTTCAGGCAAGCGGCGCTGGAATGACCGAGGATAAAAAATGAAGACTCCGCTGTTACCTAACCGTTTTCGCCAAGATTTGCTGCAGGGGAAAACGTTGATTGGCTGCTGGTGTGCGCTGGGCAACCCGATTTCAACTGAAGTGCTGGGGCTGGCGGGATTCGACTGGCTGGTGCTGGATGGAGAGCATGCGCCTAACGATATCGTGACGTTTATTCCTCAGCTCATGGCGCTGAAAGGCAGCCACAGCGCGCCCGTCGTCCGTCCGCCGTGCAATGAGCCGATCATCATCAAGCGGCTGCTGGATATTGGGTTCAATAACTTCCTGATTCCCTTCGTGGAAACGGCGGAAGAAGCCGCGCGTGCGGTGGCATCAACCCGTTATCCACCCGCGGGGATTCGCGGGGTTTCCGTGGCGCACCGTAGCAACTGCTATGGCACCGAACCGGATTACTTCGCCAAGATTAACGACAACATTACCGTCGTGGTGCAAATCGAAAGTCAGGACGGCCTCGACAATCTGGATGCGATTATCGCAGTTGACGGCGTAGACGGGGTGTTTGTTGGCCCGAGCGACCTGTCTGCGGCGCTGGGCTATCTCGGCCAGCCTAACCATCCTGAGGTGCAGAAGGCGATCCGCCACATCTTCGATCGTACCGCGGCGCATAACAAGCCGTGCGGCATTCTGGCTCCGGTTGAAGCCGATGCGCGTCGCTATCTGGAATGGGGCGCAAGCTTCGTTGCGGTCGGTAGCGATCTGGGCGTGTTCCGCAGCGCAACACAGGCGCTGAGCGACAAGTACAAGAAGTAATTCATTAATTCCGTGCGAATCGGATCCGCCATGAGGCGGGTTCATCGTGAATTGAAGTGATATCTACATCAGACAATGAGGTTAGGGCGATGAAAATTGGTTTTATTGGATTGGGCATCATGGGAAAACCGATGAGTAAAAATCTGCTGAAAGCAGGTTACTCATTAGTCGTGATGGATCGAAATCTGGACGCGGTCGCGGAAGTGGTTGCAGCGGGTGCTACAGCGGCTGAAACGCCGAAACAGGTTGCAGAGCAGTGCGATGTCATCATCACCATGCTGCCTAACTCTCCGCACGTTAAAGACGTGGTGCTGGGTGAAAACGGCGTCATCGACGGTGCACGCGCCGGAAGCATTGTGGTGGATATGAGCTCAATCGCCCCGCTTGCCAGCCGTGAAATTGCTACCGCACTGGCGGCGAAAGAGATCGCGATGCTGGACGCGCCGGTCAGTGGCGGTGAGCCTAAAGCGATCGACGGCACGCTGTCCGTGATGGTCGGTGGCGACAAAGCGCAGTTTGACCGTTGCTTTGAGATTCTGAAATCTATGGCAGGTTCCGTTGTGCATACCGGTGATATCGGCGCGGGCAACGTGACCAAACTGGCGAACCAGGTGATTGTGGCGCTGAACATTGCCGCCATGTCTGAAGCGCTGGTGCTGGCAACGAAAGCTGGCGTTAACCCGGATCTGGTTTATCAGGCGATCCGCGGTGGGTTGGCGGGCAGCACCGTGCTGGATGCGAAAGCGCCGATGGTGATGGATCGTAACTTTAAGCCAGGTTTCCGCATCGATCTGCATATCAAGGATCTGGCGAACGCGCTGGATACCTCACACGGCGTTGGTGCACAGCTGCCGTTAACCGCGGCGGTGATGGAAATGATGCAGGCACTGAAAGCGGACGATCTGGGATCGGCCGACCACAGTGCGCTGGCGTGTTACTACGAGAAGCTGGCCAAAGTTGAAGTTACGCGATAAGCCGTGAAGCGATAGTCACGAGGCTGGCACAGGATGCCAGCCGACTGGCAGATAATCACTCTGATCTACCTACTGGGTTTCAGGATCTTCTGCCCTGAACGTTGGCAGGTATAAGCGCCGTTTCATGAGCGCGCGGATTATTGATGCAATCGGAACGTTGATGAAATCGGATCGTTTATGAAAATAGTGATCGCACCGGATTCTTATAAAGAAAGCCTGTCTGCACAAGATGTTGCTACGCAGATTGAAAAGGGATTTCGTGAAATATTCCCCGATGCCTGCTATGTCAAATTGCCTGTTGCAGATGGTGGGGAAGGCACCGTTGAAGCCATGGTCGCTGCGACCGATGGCAAGATTGTGAATGTTAAGGTGACAGGACCGTTAGGCGATAACATCGATGCGTTCTTTGGCCTGTCTGGCGATGAAAAAACGGCTTTTATTGAGATGGCGGCGGCAAGCGGTCTGGAACGAGTGCCTTCGCAACTGCGTAATCCGTTAAAAACCACCAGCTATGGCACGGGCGAGTTGATTCGCTGCGCGTTGGATCACGGTGTTCGGCACTGCATCATCGGAATTGGCGGGAGTGCAACCAATGACGGCGGGTCGGGCATGGTACAGGCGCTGGGCGCGAAGTTGCTGGATAAGCAGGGCGAACAGATTGGTTTTGGCGGTGGTGAACTCGACAAACTTGAACGCATCGATATCAGCGAGTTGGATGAGCGTATTAAAAATTGTCGCTTTGAAGTGGCCTGCGATGTGACTAACCCGTTGACGGGGAAACAGGGCGCGTCGGCGATTTTTGGCCCTCAGAAAGGGGCAACGCCAGAGATGATTGAACAGCTGGATAATGCGCTGAAGCATTATGCGGCGGTGATTCGCCACGATCTGGATATGGACGTGGAACACGTTCCCGGTGCGGGGGCGGCGGGCGGTATGGGGGCGGCGCTACAGGCCTTTTGCGGTGCTGAGCTGCGTCAGGGCATTGAGATTGTCACTGAAGCGTTGGGGCTGGATGAACTGGTACGAGATGCCACGCTGGTGATTACCGGGGAAGGGCGCATCGACAGTCAGACGATCCACGGCAAAGTACCGATTGGCGTGGCGCGGGTTGCCAAACAGTATAATAAACCGGTGATTGGCATTGCCGGTAGCCTGACGGCAGATGTTGCCGTGGTGCATGAACATGGCCTGGATGCCGTATTCAGCGTGCTTTACAACATCTGCTCACTAGAAGAAGCGCTAGATAATGCGGCAGAGAATGTACGGATGACGGCACGTAATATCGCTGCCACGATCCGACTGGCGCAGTCGGTATCACGTTGATCGTCATCGTGATGGGATGGCGCTACGGTTAGTCAGTGCCTTTTATCTACATATTTTTATGCAGACTGAGAGACGGTTTCGTGCGCTCGTCCCTTAAACGTTCAGCGTTAGGTTCTCCCTCTGTCAGGCTGCTGTTTCTTATACGAATGCAGCGACATTGTGGGTTTTGCCGTTATCCGGCGTAAAAAATTATGCTGAGGAGATAGCGGGCTTCGGATGAGCCGCAGGACGCGGCGAAAGCTTGCGCCACGTAGGGAACGTGTCGCAAGCGGTCCGTAAAGCCCGATACCGACGAAGGCCCCGCGTTAGCGGCATAATTTCCGCCTTAAAAAGCCTGGGGTCACGGGGCGAGCGGCGTTTGAGCCGTCCCGTGTCGGGCGCGTGCTGCGGAGGAGCATGGAATAGCCATATTGTAAGCGCACGAAACTGTCTCTGTAGCCCCATAATATGTAACGAAGAGACAGGGCTTAATTACGAATGCATAGGGTTGATATGCGGTTGGGCGGCTTTGTTGACGTTGTCGATTTCGTCCAGCAGCTCCAGCCATTCGGGTTCCAGATCGCTGGCGTGAACGCCTTTACGCAGCTGTTGTTCCAGGTAGCGGCAGATACGTTGCAGACGCGGAACGCCGCTGTAGCTGCAACTGCCGTGCAGTTTATGAACCAGCTCGATGATGTCATCATCCGTCTGGCCCTTCAGCACGTTTTCTATCTTCCGCTGAACCTCCGGCAAGAAATCCAACAGCATTTGCAGCAGATCACGCGCTAACTCTGGTTTGTTGGCCGCCTGTTGCTGCGCCAGCGCCCAGTCGAGTGATAGCTGGCTATCGTCGTGCTCGTTCAGTAATCCCGTCATATCGCCCTGACTGTGCTTCAACGGATCTTGCCGTGCATGACGTGTCAGCACGCTTTTCAGCATCTGTTCGTCTATCGGTTTAGCCAGATAGTCATCCATACCCGAACGCAGTAGATGCTCGCGCTCACCGGTCATGGCCTGCGCCGTTACTGCGATGATCGGCGTGGTGGCATGGTGAGGGATCTGACGGATCAGCTCACTGGCGCAAATGCCGTCCATACCCGGCATCTGAATATCCATGAGGATAATATCGCACTGATTCAGTTCTGCCTGTGCAATCGCATCTTGTCCGCTTTCGCACAGGATAATCGTCTCGACCTGTTCTTCCAGCAGCGTGCCGATCAGTTTCAAATTAGCCGGATTGTCATCCACCGCCATCACGCGCAGCGGCAAACGGGCGGGATGGCGTACGACACCCTGATTCGGTGCTGCATCGTCCGGCAGAAAAGAGAGCTGGAACAGCGTACTGTCCTGTAACAGCGGCAGCAGGCGTGACGCGGCGAGCGGTTTGCTCAGGCAGGCATGTACGCCGAAGGTTTTCAACTGCTCGGCATCCATTTGCGCGAGGCTGGGCAGCGCCAGAATCACACAGGGCGAGCGGCGGCAGATATCGCGCAGTCTGGGCGTGTAGTCGAGCAGGGTATTGCGATATTGCACGGGAATACCGAGCAGTAGGATATCGAACTCCCCTTCCGGCAGTTGCTCAAACGTCGGGCTGTAGCTCACGATAAGCGGCGTCTGGCTCAGGATATCCAGCGTAGCCTGCGCGGCGATGGGATGATACTCAACGTAGGCCAGATGTTTGCCTTGCAGCATCGTGTAGGCTGGCTCGGTCGGCATAGCGTGCGGGTTGAGCGGCAGCGTGATGTGGAACCAGAAGGTCGATCCCTTGTTGAGCTGGCTCTGGAAACTGATGTCGCCCCCCATCTCTTTGACCAGACGCTGGGTGATGACCAGCCCGAGCCCCGTACCGCCATGACGGCGCGAAATACTGGTGTCGGCCTGACGGAAAGCCTGGAACAGCTGCGATTGCTGTAACTCGGCGATACCGATGCCGGTATCGCGTATTTGCACTTCTAGCTGCACCTGATGAGATTCCTGTCGGCGCTTCTCCACCCGAATATCGATATTGCCCTGTTCGGTGAATTTGATCGCATTGCCCAGCAGATTGGTGATGATTTGCTGTATCCGCAGCGGATCGCCGACAAACTGTTCGGGCACGTCATTCTGAATACTGAGCGTCAGCTCCAATCCTTTTTCATGTGCCGTGTGCGCCAGCAGCATCACAACGTCGTCCAGTGTGTTGTGCAGCGAGAACGGAATATCCTCCAGCACCAGCTTTCCGGCCTCCAGCTTCGAGAAATCCAGCACATCGTTAATAATATTCAGCAGGTTATTGGCGGACCGTTCGATGGTGAGCAGATAGTCCGTCTGCGTGGTGTTCAGCGGCGTCTTCAACGTCTGGCGGGTGAAACCAATCACGCCATTCAGCGGCGTTCTCAGTTCGTGCGACATATTTGCCAGAAACTCTGATTTGATGCGTGCCGCTTCCTGCGCGCGCTTTTTGGCCAGATCCAGCTCGACGTTCTGGATCTCCATCTGCTCCAGCGTTTCCCGCAGATCGTAGGTCGCCTGATCGATATTTTGCTGCATTTCTTCGTGGTAGGCGGTCAGCGACATTGCCATCGAGTTGATGCCGTTTTTCAGCATATCCAGCTCACCGAGCATGTAACCTTCGACCCGGCTATCCAACTGCCCACGGCGAATGCGGTCAACGGTATCCACCATATTACGAATCGGGGTGGTGACATCCCGCATCAGACGATAGGCAAAGATGACGGCGGCACCCAAAGAGAGCAGCAGCAGGAGCGCGGCGATGAAGATTTCCTGATACTGCTGAAGCCGAATGGTGCTGGTATCCAGCTCGATCACCAGATAGCCGAGAGGCGTGGCGGTACCGGGCAGCACCGGTGTTGTTCCGCCCGGCATGAATTCGCTGTCATTGACGATCGGCATGTGCAGAATCAGCGCGTCATTCGTGTGGTGCAGGTGCAGTTTATTGTGTGCAAGCGCATCGCTGCTGAGCGGCTGCAATGTCACGTTGTTGCGTACGTTGGTGGTTGCCAGAAGCTGATTACGCGCATCGAACACGCTAATGGTACGAATAATCGCGGAGTGGCGGCGATGAAGCGTATTGATTAACGCGGGAATCGTGTCCATCTGGCGATGGGTAATGGCGTAAGCGCTGATGGTCGCCAGCGGCTCAATGATACTGGTGCCCGAATCGGCCAACTGCGACTGCAGCTGATTGTAACGATGAATGACGAAGAACGAACTCAGCAGCAGCCCGATCATCAACGTCGGTGCCAAAATCAGTATCAACATCCGTGCACGAAGACTGTATTTGGTCATGGGGTTCCAATGTGGGAGAATTAGGGGATGCTAGGCACCCTATTATGTCATTAGTTATACCTTAAATAATTCGAGTTGCAGGAAGGCGGCGACACAGTGAATCCTCAGGAGCTTACTTAGGTAAGTGACTGGGGTGAACGAGGAAAGCCAACGCACATGCAGCTTGAAGTATGACGGGTATTCGGGTACAGCCGTTCAACTCAAGAGAAAATCGATAGTACATTATGGCGCAATTCTACTCTCCAAACCGGCGTGTGACGACCCGGAAAGCGATTCCTGCTAAGAACCTCACTGTTACGGTCACGTCGCTTGATCCGTTTGGGCAGGGGGTGGCGCGTCACGAAGGCAAGACGGTGTTTGTCACGGGTGTACTGCCGGGAGAGCAGGCCGAGGTTCAGTTGACGGAAGAGAAGCGTCAGTTTTCGCATGCAAAACTGAAACGCCTTCTGACGCCTAGCCCGCAGCGTGTTACGCCGCCGTGCCCCCATTTTACCCGCTGTGGCGGCTGCCAGCAGCAGCACGCAGACATCACGCTGCAACAGAGCAGCAAAACGGCTGCATTGGTGCGCCTGATGACGCGGGAAACGGGCGCAGAGCTGCCTGAAGCCTCGCTGATTGCCGGCACACCTTATGCCTATCGGAGGCGCGCGCGGCTTGCGTTATACTTTCAGGCAAAAGAGCAGCGTCTGTTGATGGGCTATCGACAGTCAAATTCTCACGATCTGGTGGATATCAAAGCCTGTCCGGTGTTGCGCCCCGAGCTTGAAGCGCTGCTGCAACCGCTGCGTGATTGCCTGAGCCGATTGAAGGCCGTGAAGCGTCTTGGGCATGTGGAACTGGTGCAGGCGGAAAACGGTCCGCTGCTGGTGCTGAGGCACCTTGACCCACTCCATTCATCGGATCAGCAGGCGCTGCGTGATTTTGCCCAGCAGCAGGGCGTATCGGTTTATCTGGCACCGGATGCCGACTTGCTGACGTGTCTACAGGGTGAAGAACCGGTTTATCACGTTGCCGGGCTGACGCTGGCCTTTAGCCCGCGCGATTTTATTCAGGTCAATGACGCGGTGAACCAGCAGATGGTCGCGCAGGCGCTGACATGGCTGGATGTGCAACCACAGGATAGAATATTAGATCTGTTTTGTGGCATGGGTAACTTTACGCTACCGCTGGCACAGCGTGCCGCTAGCGTCGTCGGCGTGGAAGGTGTGACCGCGTTGGTTGAGAAAGGACGCGAGAATGCCCGACGCAATGGGCTGTCCAATGTCACATTTTTTCACCAAAATCTTGAAGATGACGTCACCCAGCAGCCGTGGGCGGCTCAGGGTTTTGATAAGATATTACTTGATCCGGCACGTGCAGGCGCGGCAGGCGTGATGGAGCAGATAACCAGACTGGCACCGAAACGCGTGGTGTATGTCTCCTGTAACGCCACGACGCTAGCACGCGACAGCAAAGTATTACTGGCCGCAGGTTTTAGGCTGGCGAATGTCGCCATGTTGGATATGTTTCCACATACCGGTCACCTTGAATCGATGGCACTGTTTTTGCACGAAACCGGCACGCGAAAGGCGTAACAGGCAGCAAAGCGGCGTTGTTTGCAAGGTGAAGGGTAACGTAGGGAGAAATTATGGTTGCGGTAAGAAGTGCGCATTTGAATACGGCAGGTGAATTTGTCCCTGACGCGTGGATTGCTTCACTGGGTATTTCCAGCCAGCAATCGTGTGAACGTTTAGCCGAAACCTGGCGTTACTGTGAGCAGCAAACGCAAGATCACGCCGATGCGTCGCTACTGCTGTGGCGCGGCATTGAAATGGTGGAAATTCTGTCCACGCTCAGCATGGACAATGACAGCATGCGCGCGGCGCTGCTCTTTCCGCTGGCCGATGCAAACGTGGTCGATGAGGCGACGCTGGAAGCCGCGTTTGGTAAAAACATCGTTGATTTGGTGCATGGCGTGCGCGATATGGATGCAATTCGTCAGCTCAAAGCGACGCAGAATGATTCCGGCGCGTCTGAGCAGGTCGATAATATCCGCCGCATGCTGCTGGCGATGGTGGAGGATTTCCGCTGCGTGGTGATCAAGCTCGCGGAGCGGATTGCGCACCTGCGTGAAGTGAAGGATGCCCCAGAAGAAGAACGGGTATTGGCGGCCAAAGAGTGTACCAATATCTATGCGCCGCTGGCTAACCGCCTGGGTATCGGCCAGTTGAAGTGGGAGCTGGAGGATTTCTGCTTCCGCTATCTGCATCCTGATGAATATAAAAAAATCGCCAAGCTGCTGCACGAACGCCGTATCGATCGTGCGCAGTACATTGACGATTTTGTTAAAACGCTGCGCAACGCGATGAAAGAAGAGGGCGTGCAGGCGGAGATCTACGGTCGTCCCAAGCATATCTACAGCATCTGGCGCAAGATGCAGAAGAAGGCGCTGTCGTTCGATGAGCTGTTCGATGTGCGTGCGGTACGTATTGTCGTTGAACGCTTGCAGGACTGCTACGGCGCGCTCGGTATCGTGCATACCCACTATCGCCATCTGCCGGACGAGTTCGACGACTATGTCGCTAACCCTAAACCAAACGGTTATCAGTCCATCCACACCGTGGTGTTAGGGCCGGGCGGGAAAACGCTCGAAATCCAGATTCGTACGCGGCAGATGCATGAAGATGCCGAACTGGGCGTGGCGGCACATTGGAAATACAAAGAAGGCACCTCCGTGGGCGGACGTTCCGGCTACGAAGGCCGCATTGCCTGGCTGCGTAAACTGCTTGCCTGGCAGGAAGAAATGGCGGATTCGAATGACGTCCTGGACGAAGTTCGCAGCCAGGTGTTTGACGATCGGGTTTATGTCTTTACGCCGAAAGGCGATGTGGTGGATCTCCCCACAGGCTCCACGCCGTTGGATTTTGCCTATCACATCCACAGTGATATCGGGCACCGCTGCATCGGGGCGAAAATCGGCGGACGCATCGTGCCGTTTACCTACCAACTGCAAATGGGCGATCAGATTGAAATCATCACCCAGAAGCAACCGAACCCGAGCCGTGACTGGCTGAACCCGAATCTGGGGTATATCACCACCAGTCGCGGACGTTCGAAGATTCAGAACTGGTTCCGTAAGCAAGATCGCGACAAGAACATTCTGGCGGGTCGACAGATCCTGGATGACGAACTGGCGCATCTGGGTGTCAGCCTGAAAGCAGCCGAAAAACTGCTGCTGCCACGCTACAACGTGAATTCGCTGGATGAATTACTGGCTGCTATCGGCGGCGGTGATGTTCGCCTGAACCAGATGGTGAATTTCCTGCAATCGCAGTTAAAACAGCCGAGCGCGGAAGAGTTGGATCGTGAAGCGCTGCGCCAGCTGACGCAAAAATCGCATCAGCCAGCGGCACGCAACACGAAAGACAACGGCCGCGTGGTGGTAGAAGGTGTCGGCAATCTGATGCACCACATTGCCCGCTGCTGCCAGCCGATTCCGGGTGATGAGATCACCGGATTTATCACGCGCGGACGGGGAATTTCTATTCACCGTGCCGATTGTGAACAGCTGGACGAACTGCGCGCCAGCTCGCCAGAGCGCATTGTGGATGCCGTCTGGGGCGAAAGCTACTCCAGCGGTTATTCGCTGGTGGTGAGGGTGATTGCTAACGATCGCAGCGGGTTGCTGCGAGATATCACCACGATTCTGGCGAATGAGAAGGTCAATGTACTGGGTGTCGCCAGCCGTAGCGACACCAAGCAGCAACTGGCCACGATTGATATGGATATCGAGATCTACAACCTGCAGGTGCTGAGCCGCATTCTGGCGAAACTCAACCAACTGCCGGATGTGATCGACGCGCGGCGCCAGCAGGGGGCGTAAATGGTGGTTTCACCATCAGCCTGTTGAAAACCTTGTGCAGGCGTGGCGAAAAGTTTCGTGCGTGATTAGCAGTATTGTTCTTTGTGGCACCATTGCCACGCCCGACTGAGGGATGCTCAGACGCCGCATCCCTCAGAACCCAGGCTTTTGGCGAGAATTGTGCCGCGTTGCGGTTCCTTCGATGAACATGTCCGCTGTCGAGCCACCTGTGACGCGTTTACTCGCCCATAAATGGGGCTCGCCCTTCGGGCCAGCACAAGTGCTGTTCAAAAACGTTTTTGACGTTTTTGTCCGACGCGGCACAGGTTTTCGCCGCATCCATGCGGCTCACTCGGCGGTCATGTGCATCTCAGCACAATTTTCTACGCCGTTGAAATGAAAATAGTGATGTCTTGGCGCTTTTTAGCCGAAGTTGGCTGCCGTGTTTTGCTATTTTTACACAAATTTTTTCAGGAATATTATGACCGTACCTTTGACGAATGTATCCCCCGTCGAGCGCCTGCTCGCCATCATGAAAACCCTGCGCGATCCCGAAAATGGCTGCCCGTGGGACAAGAAACAGACCTTTGACACCATCGCGCCTTATACGCTGGAAGAAACGTATGAAGTGCTGGATGCCATCAGCCGTCAGGATTTCGATGACTTGCGCGGTGAGCTAGGGGATTTGCTGTTTCAGGTGGTGTTTTACGCGCAAATGGCACAGGAAAAGGGCCTGTTCGATTTCTCCGATGTGTGTAACGCCATCAGCGACAAGCTGGAACGCCGCCACCCGCATATTTTCGGCGACCTGATGCTGACGGACAGCGATGCCGTGCTGGCAAACTGGGAGCAGACCAAAGCGCAGGAGCGTGCGGAGAAAGATCGTCATTCGCCGTTGGATGACATTCCTGATGCGCTGCCAGCCTTGATGAAAGCGCAAAAAATTCAGCAGCGTTGTTCGTCTGTGGGCTTCGATTGGAACAGCCTGGGCCCGGTGCTCGACAAAGTGTATGAAGAGATCGACGAGGTGATGCACGAAGCGCGGCAAGCCGTTGTCGATGAAGAAAAATTAGGTGAAGAGATTGGTGATTTATTGTTCGCCACAGTCAATCTCTCTCGTCACCTGGGGCACAAGGCTGAGAATGCATTGCAGGCAGCAAATCGCAAGTTCACTCGTCGTTTTCGTGAGGTAGAACAAATCGTTACTGCATCGGGAAAAACGCTGGAACAGGCGACGCTGGATGAAATGGAAGCCGCATGGCAGCAGGTGAAAAAACAGGAAATAGGCCATTAATCCATTTTTAGTCACAAACCGTATTTTTATCGATTTTAATGAGTTTATTGCATTGTTATTAAAGGTGATTATTGGTTGTGGTAAGGGCGGTTTTATCTCGCCTTCGAGTGTGTTGGAATCGCCACATTGTGTAAAACGAACATTTGTGGCGTTCATCAGGTTCAGGTATACTACTTTCCCGTCTTGGTACCTCCATCGTCTTTAAACCTAAACTCTCAGGTTCAGCATGACAACTAATTATATTTTTGTGACCGGCGGGGTCGTTTCCTCTCTGGGTAAAGGCATTGCCGCAGCCTCTCTGGCGGCTATTCTTGAAGCCCGTGGCCTCAACGTTACCATCATGAAACTGGACCCGTACATCAACGTGGATCCGGGCACGATGAGCCCGACGCAGCACGGTGAAGTGTTTGTCACCGAAGACGGCGCCGAAACCGATCTGGACTTGGGTCACTACGAGCGTTTCATCCGCACTAAAATGTCGCGCCGCAACAACTTCACCACTGGCCGTATCTACTCTGATGTCCTGCGCAAAGAGCGTCGTGGTGACTATCTGGGCGCGACTATTCAGGTGATTCCACATATCACCAACGCGATTAAAGAGCGCATCATTGAAGGTGGCGAAGGCCACGATGTCGTTCTGGTCGAAATCGGCGGTACCGTCGGCGATATCGAATCTTTGCCGTTCCTTGAAGCGATTCGGCAGATGGCGGTGCAAGTAGGCCGCGAACACACGCTGTTTATGCACCTGACGCTGGTGCCGTATCTGGCGGCGGCGGGCGAAGTGAAAACCAAGCCGACGCAGCACTCCGTTAAAGAACTGCTTTCCATCGGTATTCAGCCTGATGTGCTGATTTGCCGTTCCGATCGCACCGTGCCGGCCAATGAGCGTGCAAAAATTGCTTTATTCTGTAATGTGCCAGAAAAAGCAGTAATCTCCCTTAAAGACATTGATTCGATTTATAAAATCCCGTCGCTATTGAAATCACAGGGGCTGGACGATTATATTTGTAAACGATTCAGCTTGAACTGTCCTGAAGCGAACCTGTCAGAATGGGAACAGGTTGTATATGAAGAAGCGAATCCGGGCGGTGAAGTCACTATCGGTATGGTCGGCAAATATGTTGCGCTGCCGGATGCCTACAAATCCGTGATTGAAGCCCTGAAACACGGCGGGTTGAAGAACCGTTTGACGGTAAATATCAAGCTGATCGACTCACAGGATGTTGAAACCCGTGGTGTCGAAGTATTGAAAGATTTAGACGCTATCCTGATTCCGGGCGGTTTTGGTTATCGTGGCGTCGAAGGGAAAATCATGTCGGCGCGCTACGCCCGTGAGAACAATATCCCTTATCTGGGCATTTGCCTGGGGATGCAGGTCGCATTAATGGAATTTGCCCGTAACGTTGCCGGAATGGAAGGCGCAAACTCAACGGAGTTTATGCCAGACTGTAAGTATCCGGTGGTTGCGCTGATCACCGAATGGCGTGATGAGAACGGCAATGTTGAAGTCCGTGATGAAGCTAGCGATCTGGGCGGCACCATGCGCGTTGGCGGGCAGCAATGCCATCTGACCGAAGGCAGTTTGGTGCGTCAGATGTACGGTGAGCAGACGATTATCGAACGTCACCGTCATCGTTATGAAGTTAACAACATGCTGTTGAAACAGATTGAAGCGGCGGGATTACGGGTTGCTGGTCTTTCCGCCGACCGCAAACTGGTGGAGATTGTTGAATTACCCGATCATCCCTGGTTCGTTGCCTGTCAATTCCACCCGGAATTCACATCAACGCCGCGAGATGGACACCCCCTGTTTGCCGGCTTTGTGAAAGCCGCTGGCGCGTACCAGAAGCGTCAGGTGAAGTAAGAGTTATATCAGCAACGCGCGATCACTATCGCGCGTTGTTCGTCTAGGGTTTTAGTTCTATCTAAAGTTTTAGTTTAACTTGTACTGAGGAAAATCTAATGTCCAAAATTGTTAAAGTCATCGGCCGTGAAATCATCGACTCACGCGGAAACCCAACTGTTGAAGCGGAAGTTCATCTGGAAGGTGGTTTTGTAGGTCTGGCTGCTGCGCCATCAGGAGCTTCTACTGGCTCTCGCGAAGCACTGGAACTGCGTGACGGTGACAAATCCCGTTTTCTGGGCAAAGGCGTAACGAAAGCCGTTGCTGCTGTTAACGGCCCGATTGCTCAGGCTGTACTGGGTAAAGACGCGAAAGATCAGGCGAACATCGACAAGATCATGATCGACCTGGACGGTACTGACAACAAATCTCAGTTCGGTGCTAACGCTATTCTGGCCGTTTCTCTGGCAGCCGCTAAAGCAGCTGCAGCGTCAAAAGGCCTGCCGCTGTATGCTCACATCGCTGAACTGAACGGCACCCCAGGCAAATACTCTATGCCACTGCCAATGATGAACATCATCAACGGCGGCGAGCACGCGGATAACAACGTTGATATCCAAGAGTTCATGATTCAGCCTGTTGGCGCGAAAACCCTGAAAGAAGCCATCCGTATGGGTTCTGAAGTGTTCCACACCCTGGCTAAAGTTCTGAAATCCAAAGGTATGGGAACTGCTGTTGGTGACGAAGGTGGCTATGCGCCAAACCTAGGTTCCAACGCTGAAGCGCTGGCCGTTATCGCTGAAGCGGTAAAAGCAGCAGGCTACGAGCTGGGCAAAGACATCACCCTGGCGATGGACTGTGCAGCGTCTGAATTCTACAAAGACGGTAAATACGTTCTGGCTGGCGAAGGCAACAAAGCGTTCACCTCTGAAGAATTCACTCACTTCCTGGAAGATCTGACCAAACAGTACCCAATCGTCTCTATCGAAGACGGTCTGGACGAATCTGATTGGGCTGGCTTCGCTTACCAGACTAAAGTTCTGGGCGACAAAATCCAGCTGGTTGGTGACGATCTGTTCGTAACCAACACCAAGATCCTGAAAGAAGGTATCGAGAAAGGCATCGCTAACTCCATCCTGATCAAATTCAACCAGATCGGTTCTCTGACCGAAACGCTGGCTGCAATTAAAATGGCGAAAGATGCAGGCTACACGGCTGTTATCTCTCACCGTTCAGGCGAAACTGAAGATGCAACCATCGCTGACCTGGCTGTTGGTACCGCAGCAGGCCAGATCAAAACCGGTTCTATGAGCCGTTCTGACCGTGTTGCTAAATACAACCAGCTGATTCGTATCGAAGAAGCGCTGGGTGATGCTGCACCGTTCAATGGCCTGAAAGAAGTTAAAGGCCAATAATTACGTCTCTGGCGTCATCAGCTCGCTGAGAACGCGGCCTGATCTACACCAACGTGATTAACCCTAAAAATCCAGAAGCGTGAAAACGTTTCTGGATTTTTTTATGGCAGACATCCCTGTCTGCCACCCTGCGGGCCGTTGCTTGCGTAACGTTGAAAAATGCACTGTCCCTTCCTTTTCTTGGGTATCCACTGCCCACTTTGTGGTATCGGTCTACTACCCGTTTTTATATTTTAATTTTTAAAATTCAAGGTTTTATAAAATAAATCCCTCTATGGCTCGCCTTATTTTCTTTTTGTCATGTCTGTATAGTATGCGGCGATATATAAAAACTTACATATCGATTATTGACATAATATTGACCAACAGGGACATAGCAGATGAAAGCCCCAAGAAAAAATAATAGAAAAAAAGCACAGTGGTTATTGCCAGCATTGATGGTGGTTGTTCCACCCGTATTGAGCGCCGAACCGACAACCAGCAAGGTCAACGAAAAGGCAAAAGCGGCCGATGTTATGGTCGTCCAAGCGGAACGCAGTGAGGCGAATGCGAATCTGGCTGGCGCAGGCATGACGACCGATGATGTGGAGATCGGGCCGCTGGGGAAACGTTCACGGCTGGATACGCCGTATTCGACCACGACCGTGACGGAAGCCATGATTGCCAATCAGCAGGCGAAGAACGTTAACGACCTCCTGAAATACAGCGCGTCCAGCCAGATGCAAGCGCGAGGGGGCATTGACGTTGGCCGCCCGCAAAGCCGTGGTATGCAAGGCGATGTGCTGGCGAACAGCCGGTTGGATGGATTAAACATTATTTCCACCACGGCGTTCCCGGTCGAAATGCTGGAAAGACTGGATGTGATTAACAGCCTGACTGGCGCGCTGTATGGGCCTGCCAGCCCGTCCGGCCAGTTTAACTTCACACAAAAAAGACCGACAGCTCAAACGCTGAACCGTTTTACCGTGGGCTATTCCGGTAAAGGTGCCGCGATGGGCCATGCCGATTTAGGTGGACATCTGGGTGATGAAAACCAGTTCGGCTATCGCATCAACCTGCTGCACGATGAAGGCGAGGGGAGTATTAGCAACAGCACGCTGAGACGGCAACTCGCCAGCGTCGCGTTTGACTGGAATCTCTCACCCGACACGGTGTTGGAAGTTAACGCCAGCGAGTATCGCTTCAGAAAAATGGGTTATGCCAGTGGCTTTTCCTATGGTCCGGCGATTCAGTTACCTAGTGCACCGGACGTGACAAAACAGGGATACGGGCAGAGCTTTGCGGGTCTCGACCTCATTACCAAAACGGCCAGCACACGCCTGAAGCACTACTTCAACAATAACTGGTATGCCTCGGGCGGGGTGGGTTATCAAACTGCCGATCGTGGTATGCGCTCGCTGTCGAATGCGATTACTAACAATCAGGGCACTGTGAGTACCTCTCTGACGCAGCCTTATACCGCCGGACGCTTTAAGGTATTGAGCAATACGTTGCAACTGAACGGCCATATTGATACGAACGGGCCTTCTCATGATGTGGTATTCAGCACCACCGGATACCAATGGACAATCTATAACGGACTGGGGAATAGCAAGCGCTTCCCGTTGGGAAACAGCACCATTGATTCACCGCGTAGTTATACCGATCCTAGCGATGGGCGTTTCTATCTGGGATCGGGTCGCTATAAATCCAGCCGTACCAGTCAGCAGGCTATCACCGCTGGCGATACCGTTACGTTCAACGATCGCTGGTCGGCGATGGGCGTGGTGAGCCAAAGTTGGATCACCTCACGCAGTTTTGGCTCTGATGGTGGAGTGACACGCGATACCGGCACCAGTCCGACTGTGTCATTGATGTATAAGCCTTTGCCTAACGTGATGACTTATGTCGCCTATGCTGATTCACTGGAACAGGGCGGCACTGCGCCAACAGATGATTATGTGGTGAATAAAGGGCAGACGCTGAAGCCTTATCGCAGTACCCAGTATGAAGCGGGAGTGAAATCGCAGTGGGATGGGATGAACCTGAACGCGGCTATTTTCCGTCTGGAACGTCCCTTCGCGTATGTCGCATCAGATAACGTATTCAAAGAGCAAGGTAATCAGGTCAATACGGGTCTGGAGTTAATGGCGGATGGTGAAGTGTTTTCCGGCTTGCACCTTTACGGCAGCATGACGTTATTGGATCCCAAGCTGAAGGACACCGGATTAGCCGCAACGCGTGATAAGCGAGTGGTTGGGGTGCCGAAGCTTCAGGCCAATCTGCTGACGGAATACAGCTATCCGTCTACGCCTAATCTGGTCTATATCGCGAATCTTCACTACACCGGTAAACGTGCGGCCAATGATACCAACACAACCTGGGCGGGTAGCTACTTTACGCTGGATTTGGGCACACGCTACGGCTTCAAACTGTACGATAAGCCTGCGGCATTTCGTGTTGCACTCAATAACGTCACCAATGAACGTTACTGGGCTTCCATATTCCCTGGCAGCACGGACGGCATTAACGGCGGTGCCAATGCGTTTGTCGGCGAACCACGTGAAATTCGTGCTTCTCTGACCGTTGACTGGTGAGTGTGATGCTGAAACGTAACCTTACCACGCGGTATCGCGAGCTTCTGCTCAATGCGTTAGTGCTGTTGGCGGTGAGTTTCTCTGGCGTGCATCTGGTTCAGGCGGAAACGCCTGAACCCGCTACGCGGACGATTCACTATTACGGCGATCGCACTGTGACGGTGCCCGCGACGGTTGAGCGGGTTGCCACCTCGTGGAATGCGCAAAACTCGATACTGGCGATGCTGGGCTATGGCGATCGTATTGTCGGGACGACGAAACTCGTGCGCGATATGCCGCTGTTCCGCCAGTTTGTGCCGTCCATTACGCAGGCATCGCTAGTTGCTCATAGCGGAAACATGGGAATTAATACGGAAGCGCTGATTTCTCGCCGTGCTCAGGTCTTTTTCGTATCGGACAGCGTGCCGGTTGCTGAAGCGGAAGCGCTGAGTAAAGCGGGGATTACCATCGTACCGCTCCGCTATAACTCGCTGGCGGCAATGGTCGAACGCACACTGATTACTGGTGAGGTTCTGGGGCCGGACGCATCGCGTCGGGCAAAGGATTTTGCCGCCTACTATCAGGATAACGTCAGGCGCGTGACGGAGGTGATCCAGAACATTCCGTCACAGCAGCGTGTGAAGGTCTACCATGCGGTTGGCGATCCGCTAACGACATCGGGACGTCCTTCGTTGAATCAGGACTGGATGGATCTGGGCGGCGCGATCAACGTGGCGGAGCCGTGGTTTAGCCGTTCTGGCGTGACGACGGCACCCGTATCGCTTGAGCAGATTTTTCAGGCCGATCCCGATGTGATCATTACGATGCGGGCTGACGATGCGAAGGCGATTCGGCAGGATGCGCAGTGGCAGCAGCTACGTGCGGTAAAACAGGGGCGCGTTTATGCGAATCCGCTAGGGATGTTCTGGTGGTGTCGGGAAACGTCGGAACAGGCGTTGCAGTTTCTTTGGCTGGCAAAAACGCTGTATCCGCAGCAGATGCAGCACATTGATATGGCAAAAGAGACGCATGATTTCTATCAGCGCTTTTACGGTATCGATTTAACCGCGCAGCAGGTTGATTCTATTTTGTCTCCACCCTGAGTATGCCGAGGTGGATTATTTAATGACAGGGCCGCATCGTGATGCGGCCCTGTTTTTTTAGACACAGACAAATGAGGGGATAGCGCGGATTATGCCAGCTGCTTGAGAATCGCTTTAGCAACCACTTCCGAGCTTGCCGGGTTCTGACCGGTGATCAGCTTGCCGTCTTCAACGAGGTACGGCGCCCAGTCAGGGCCTTTTTCATACAGGCCGCCGAGTTTCTTGAACTCATCCTCAATCAGGAAAGGTACGACGTCAGTCAACTGAACCGCTTCTTCTTCACCGTTGGTAAAGCCTGTCACTTTGCGGCCTTTAACCAGCGCGTCGCCATTTTCTGCTTTCACATGAATCAGTACGCCCGGCGCGTGGCAGACAAACCCGGTCGGCTTGTTGGCGCGAACAAAGGCTTCGATGAGCGCGATAGAGACCGGCGATTCTGCCAGATCCCACAGCGGGCCGTGACCGCCAGGATAGAAGACGGCATCGAAATCCTGTTCGTTGACGGTATCGAGTTTTACCGTATTGGCCAGTTCCTGCTGTGCAGCAGGATCTGCTTTAAAGCGATGCGTCAGTTCAGTTTGAAAATCGGCCAGATCGCTTTTCGGGTCGAGAGGCGGCTGGCCGCCAGCAGGGGAGGCGAGCACCAGTTCGGCACCGGCATCTTTAAAGGTGTAATAAGGGGCGGCAAACTCTTCCAGCCAGAAGCCGGTTTTATTACCGGTGTTGCCCAGTTTGTCGTGAGAAGTCAGGACCATTAAAATTTTCATTATTTTTCTCTCTATGGTTGCAGGATGATTGGGTGAAAGCTGCCGATTACCCTTTGAGGACGGCAACAATCGCGTCTTGTTTTTCATGGTAAGGCGCACGCAGTGTCAGGTTAGACGCGCCATCTTCACTTTGTATGACAATCGGTTTGGCATGGCTGAAACGGCGGAATCCGTGAACGCCGTGATATGCGCCGATGCCGGATGCGCCGACGCCGCCGAACGGAAGTGTGTCGATAGACACGTGCGTCATCACATCGTTGATAACCAGCGCGCCTGATGTCGTTCTGGCAGCGAAACGCTGTTGCATGGCTTCATCTTTGCTGAACAGATACGCCGCCAGCGGGCGTGGATGTGCATTGATGTAGTTAATCGGTTCCTCTGCCGCCTGATAGGTTTTAATCGGCAGCAGCGGACCAAAAATTTCTTCCTGCATGATTGTCATATCATCATGTACGCCGAACACCAGATGCGGAGCAATTTTGCGGCTTTTCGCATCGTAGGGCGCTTCGCCTTCCGGTGCCAGACTGACGACGGTCGCGCCTTGCTGCTCAGCCTCTTTCAGAATACGAATCAGGCGATCGTAATGCTTGTCAGCAATGATAGACGTGTAATCCGGGTTCGCCTGTAGCGTCGGGAAACTTTTCTGCATAAACGCTTTCGCCGCATCGCGGAAAGCCTGCTCCTGACCTTCGGGCAGCAGAACGTAGTCCGGCGACAGGCAGATTTGCCCGGCGTTGAAGGTTTTCACCGTCAGCGTGCGTTCAACGGCTTCGGTGATGTCTGCGCTGCGATCAATCACGACCGGTGATTTGCCGCCCAGCTCCAGCGTGACCGGCACCAGATTCTCTGCCGCCGCACGCATCACATGTTTCCCAACGGCGGTGCTGCCGGTGAAGACCAGATGATCGAACGGCAGTTCGCTGAATGCCTGACCGATTTCTGCATCACCCAGCACCACGGCCAATTCCAGCGGATCAAAATAGTGGGCAATCAGTTCTGCCAGCAGTTCAGACGTACGCGGCGTGAGTTCTGACGGTTTCAGAATCGCGGTATTACCAGCGGCAAAAATGTCAGCCAGCGGGCCGAATGACAGATTTACCGGGAAGTTCCACGGGCTGATCACGCCAATCACGCCCAGTGGTTGATGCTGAATCCACGCCTGCATGCCGGGAGCGGGTTCATCCACGGGTTCTGGCTGCATCCAGCGTTCAACGTTGTCGATGGCGTTCTGAAGTATTTTCAGCGTAATGCCGATGTCGGCAGCGAACGAGTGATACAGGCTGCGATGGCCGAAATCATCACTCATGGCCTGCGCGAGCGCCGCATGGTTTTCACGGAGCAGGTTGATGCTGCGCTGTAAGCGATCTTGACGCAGCGCGGCATCGGCTGGGCCAGATGCAATGTGAGCACGTTTCATCGTATTCAGGATGGCTTGTAAATCCTTTTTGGATTGTTGTGTCGACATGTTTTGTCCCCTTTTAGTCGTCGATTACCAGAGAAAACAGAAGGTTAGCCGGGGTTTCCGGGTCACTCAATATGGGGTAAAGGATACGGCAGGGGTTGATCCGTCCGCCAACAAGATTATTATTCGGGGGGTATAAATAATTTTATGGGTCTCGTATGTCACTCATCCGTCTACGCACGTTTGTGGAAGTCTATCGGCAGCGCTCGATTAGCGGAGCGTCGCGCGCGCTCAATCTGACTCAGCCGGCGGTGTCGCAGCACATTGCCGGGCTGGAAGTGGCGGTGGGGCGGCGTCTCTTTGAGCGTCAGGCAAATGGCGTAACGCCAACGTCAGCGGCAGACGACTTAGCGGCGGATCTGGGGGACAAGCTTGATGAGGCCGAGGCGGCGCTGGCGTCTGCCCGCGCGAGGTCAATGGACGTCTCAGGGACGCTGCATATCATTGGCCATGCGGACTTCATGGCTGAAGTGGTGTCGGAACAGCTATTGCCGCTGCTTGAGGCGGGTGTGCGGGTACATATGCATACCGGCGACGGCGATTTGATTAAACAGATGCTGCTGGAAGGACACTGTGATTTGGGCATAACGGCGCATCCGGTGACGGATAAGCGGCTGAAAAGCGATTTGTTAAAGAGTGTGACACTACAGGCGGTGGCGGCTCCCGCGATTGTCGAACGGCTATTGCAGACGGGCGATCTGCCGCAGGCGCTGGCGCAGGAACCGATGCTGGCGTATGACCTTGAGTTTCCTCTAATCGATCACTGGTTGAAGAAGAACCGCATGGAGGAGAAGGGGCTGGTGCCCGCCGTGGTGAGTCAGGATCTGCGTGCGCTGCGTCGCGTGCTGACCAGTGGATTTGGCTGGACGGTGATGCCGGTGTATTTATGTCAGGACCTGCTGGATACGGGGGAGCTTGCCATTATTCCGCCTCCTGTCGGCACAACACAGCTGGATTACTATCTGGCCTGGGTACCGGGGGCACTGCGCCAGCCGCGCTTAGCCCACGCGCGGCAAACCTTCCTGTGGCGATTACAGCACGCTGAATAGCGCTAGTCTCTGCTAAAAAAACACCATTTTTCAAGACATCACGAGGCAACGTCCGCTGGCGACGCTGCCTTTCTTCCTGCTGACTTCCTATCTTCTATCCTGTGATCGCCATAAACGAACTGCTGGTTTCGTTCAGTTAAAATGGCTTTTTATAAAATCTTTGAAGCGGATCGCACCAATCTTCCCTGTGCTGCCAGCGTGGGGCGCGTGGTGGCAAAAGCGCAAAGGTTTTCACGATCGCCGGGCGCTACCGTATCAGCGTGACACCTTCATAATTAAAAATGTTCGGGGAAGGATGGCGATGAAAACGCGTAAGATCGGTTTGGCTAACTATTTAGCCTACGGTTCAGGGGACTTTCTTGGCGCTGGTACAACGGCGCTGACGGCCGCTTGGTTACTCTATTTTTACACCACGTTCTGTGGCTTAACGCCGATAGAGGCAACGTTTATTTTTGCGATGGCGCGTGTGCTTGATGCCGTCGTCAGCCCGCTGATGGGCTTCCTGACTGATAACTTCGGTTCAACCTGGCTGGGCAAACGCTTTGGCCGCCGCAAATTCTTTATTCTGCTCGGTATTCCCTTCGTGTTCAGCTACAGCTTCATGTGGGTCGGGGATATGAGCTATTGGTACTATCTGCTGACGTACCTGCTGTTCGATATCGTCTATACGATGGTGCTGGTGCCGTATGAAACGCTGGTGCCGGAAATGACCGACGATTTCAAACAGAAGACCAAGTTCTCCGGCGCGCGCATCGCGCTGGCGCAGCTGTCTGCAATTTTGGCCGCGTTCCTGCCAGGCATCCTGCTGGGCTACTTTGGTAAAGACAACGCTATTTCCTTCTTCTATTCGAGTCTGGTGTTCTCCGTTATCTGTGCGCTGGTGCTGACGCTGGTCTATTTCTTTACCTGGGAACGGCCGCGCGATCAGATGTCGGAAGCATCGCTGCGGGCGGAGAAAGAGCGCCAGTCTCTGACGTTAGGCCAAAGCCTGAAACGGCTGAACGTCGAACTGGTTTCCACGCTGCGTATTCGCATTTTCCGTCAGCATCTTGGGATGTATCTGGGCGGGTATATCGCGCAGGACGTGTTTAACGCCGTGTTCACCTATTACGTGGTCTTTGTGCTGATGCAAAGCCCGACGATGGCGTCAAACCTGATGGGAACGATGGCGATTCTGCAATTCATTGCGGTGATCGGCATGATTCCGCTGTGTATCCGTTTTGGACCGGCTCCGTCTTATCGTTTGGTCGTGTGCCTGTTTGGCGTGAGTGCGCTTTCCTACGCCGTCTTGTGGTACAGCGGCCTGCACGACACCTTCTCTCTGCTGCTGTTGATTTCTGCGCTGGCGGGTATCGGGCGCGGCGGGATCAACTACGTGCCGTGGAACACTTACACTTACATCGCGGATGTGGATGAGGTGATCACTGCGCAGCGTCGCGAAGGGATCTTCGCTGGGATTATGACGCTGACTCGCAAAGCCTCTCAGGCTGGTGCGGTGATGCTGGTGGGCGTGGTGTTACAGCTCTCCGGTTTTGTGTCCGGCCAGAGCGTACAGGCACCGGGCGTTAGCCACACCATTCTGATGATTTTGAGCTTCGGCACCGTCGGCGTGCTGGCGCTGGGCTTCCTGGTTTCTCTGCGCTTTAAACTCAACCTGCAAACGCACAGCGTGCTGCGGGAAGAGACGCTGAAAATGCGTGAAGCCGGGCGTCCTGTGCCGGAGAAGATTACGCCGCAGGCGCGGGCAACGGTCGAAATGCTGGCTGGTATGCCGTATGAATCGCTGTGGGGCAATAACAATATCGGCTACCTGAACCGCCATAAAGGCGACAAGCCGGTCACGCACGCTACGCAGCCGTAACTGTATTGAACTGTTAACTGATAACTCAATTGGATGAATGACTATGACCGTATTCAGTGTAAAACATAGCCCGCTTTTACGTCAGCCAGAACGCTTCATCTCCCGCGAGGATCTGAAGGCGCTGATTTGCCGTATCACCGACAATCTGGTGAATATTGAGGATAAAACCGGTGAGTTCTTGTTACGGCTGGACGATGGTCGGGTAATTGATACCAAAGGCTGGGCGGGATGGGAATGGACGCACGGCATCGGGCTGTACGGGATTTATCAGTATTACCAGCAGACGGGCGACGAGCAAATGCGCGCCATCATCGACGACTGGTTTACCGAGCGCCTGGCGGAAGGTACGCCGACGAAGAATGTGAACACCGTGTGCCCGTTCCTGACGCTGGCTTATCGCTATGAAGAGACGGGCGATGCGCGCTGGCTGCCATATCTGGAGCGCTGGGCGGAGTGGGTGATGTATGAAATGCCGCGCACGGACAAGCAGGGCTTGCAGCACATTGTTTATAACAATGAAAACCACCAGCAGCTGTGGGACGACACGCTGATGATGAGCGTGCTGCCGCTGGCGAAAATCGGCAAGCTGTTAAACCGGCCGGAGTTTGTGGAAGAAGCCACGTATCAGTTCCTGCTGCATGTGCAATATCTGATGGATCGCGAAAGCGGCTTGTGGTTCCACGGCTGGACGTTCGAAGGACAGCACAACTACGCCAAAGCACGCTGGGCGCGTGGTAACAGCTGGCTGACGATCGTTATTCCTGAATTTATCGAACTGCTGGATCTGCCGGAAAACAATGCGACGCGCCGCTTCCTGTTGCAGGTGCTGGAAAGCCAGATTGAAGCATTGGCGAAATATCAGGATGACAGCGGCCTGTGGCACACGCTGATTGACGATCCAAATTCGTACCTTGAAAGCTCGGCAACCGCCGGTTTTGCCTACGGTATTTTAAAAGCGGTGCGTAAGCGCTACGTCGATCCGAGCTACGCTGAGGTGGCGGAGAAAGCGATTCGCGGCGTTATTAATCATGTTAATCAGGACGGCGAACTGACGCAGGTGTCATTCGGCACGGCGATGGGTAACGATCTGGATTTCTACCGCAACATCGCGCTGACCTCCATGCCGTACGGTCAGGCAATGGCGATCCTGTGTCTGGCGGAATATCTGCGGGTATATTTGTAACAGGTTAACGCAATTCTTATATGTAAATGCTGCGAATTTTTATGGTTTGGCCGTTATCCGGCGTGAAAATTATGCAGCGGTGCGCTTGACCGCCGAGTGAGCGACAGGACGTCGCGAAAGCCAGCGCCATGCCGGGAGCATGTCGCTGGCGGCTCGAAAAGTGGGCAGGGGCACCGATGGAACCGCGTAGCGGCATAATTTAGCCGGAAGCCTGGGTTCGTAGGGCGGCGGCGATTGAGCCGCCCTACGTCGGGCGCGAGTCTGTATCGCACATGAATTTCCGCAGTATGGCGCACGAAAGCCTCTCTTAATCTGCATACAAGTGTGATTAAGAAACAGACTAAGCGGTGGGAACCTGCATAGGTTGCGTCTATTTCCCACCCGCGAGATCGATAAAATTCCCTGTGACGTAAGACGCCTCATCCGATAACAGCCAGCCTATCGCTTGCGCGACCTCCATCGGGTGACCACCTCGCTTCATGGGCAGCGAATGCTTGATGCGATCGACCCTTGCTGGTTCGCCTCCGTCGGCATGCATATCGGTATAAATAAAACCAGGACGCACGGCGTTAACTCGAATGCCCTGATCGGCGACTTCCAGCGATAAGCCAATCGTCAGCGTATCAAGCGCGCCTTTTGATGCCGCATAATCAATATATTCATGCGGTGAACCCAGCCGGGCAGCGGCGGATGACACGTTGACGATAGCCCCGCCTTTTCCGCCATGACGGAACGCCATACGTTTGACCGCTTCCCGAGCACAGAGAAAACTGCCCACCGTGTTGGTCGCAAAAATGTCGTTAAGCCGCACGGCATCAAGCTGTTCAATGGTGGCTTGAGGTTTAAGCATCGCGGCGTTATTCACCAGACCCGTGAGGCAGCCAAGTTCTTTATCCGTCCGCTTAAAAAGCTCGATAACCTGCTCTTCATCAGCGATATCGACCTGAACGGCGATAGCCGTTCCGCCACTCGCGCGAATCTCTTCGAGAACGCTATTCGCACTGTCCTGCTGGGTGCGGTAGCCGATGCAAATCTTGTGGCCTTTTCCGGCCAGATAGCACGCGGTTGCGCGGCCAATGCCGCGCGAACCGCCAGTAATCAAGGTAATGGGTTCCACTCTGATACCTAGTTCTTTAGCCCTGCGACACTGTAATTCGCCGGAAGCCAGCGGTAGCCGTTGGTGGTGCCGTTGCGTTCCAGACGAGTACCCACATGGCCGATGCCGGGGAAGGGCAGGTGAGCGCCCGCAACCCAGTAACCCTGACTGGCAGCGTCGGCCAGCGCTTTATTACGGGATTCCGTCGCCTGATCCATATTGGAGTCAAAGCTGATGGTGGTGGCCGGTAAGCTCATTTGTACCGCTTCCGCATGAATGATGTCTCCCCATGCCAGCAGTTTTTTGCCTTCGCTCTCAATCAGAAATGACGTGTGCCCCGGCGTATGTCCCGGACTTGGAATGGCGGTAATGCCGGGCAGCAGTGTTGCTTGCTGAGCCGGGAACGTTTTCAGCTTGTTCTCTTTGCGAACAACATCAAAGGTACTTTGCACGCGTTGGAACGCGGCCTTTCTGTTCTCTGGCGCACTCTTCAGATTATCTGGGCTGAGCCAAAAATCGGTTTCTGGCTGGCTGACATACACAGTGGCATTTGGGTAATTCAGCTTATTGTCCTGCACTAAACCGCCAAAATGGTCGCCGTGCAGGTGAGTCATTAACACGGTATCGACCTGCTCAGGTTTGTAGCCCGCCGCAATCAGGTTCGGCAGCACTTTTCCGACCGTAGGATTGCTCTGTTTACCGTTACCGGTGTCGATTAGAATCAGGTGTTTGCCGGTATTGACCAGATAGGCGTTGATAGAGGTTTCCACCTGCGGTGTCAGCGCTTTTTCTGCCAGCAGTTCGGTGATTTTTTCCGGCGGGGTGCGCTGTAACAGCTTATCCATCGGCATGGTATTGGTGCCGTCAGACAGCGCGGTAATTTCAAACTGGCCCAGCATCATGCGGTAATAGCCCGGCTGCGTTTTAATCTGCGCGATATCCTGCGCCTGAGTAAATGCAGGCACAAAGGCACACGAGACGAGTAATAGGGCGAGAGGTTTCAATAACTTCATTGATTCTTATCCTTGTTAATAATGAAACGTATGAAAGCAGGTGAAGTTGTAACAACAGATTGATTATTGACGCACCGGCCAAATTACTCAACTGTCCCTGATGTCGTGTGCTCCAGCCAGATTTGCCCGCGCATTGCTGACGTCCTGCAACGCGAATGATTTAGGGTATAATGCATTTTTAAGTGAACGAGACAGTGAAAACCATGCAGTACCCGATTAATGAAATGTTCCAGACGTTACAGGGCGAAGGCTATTTTACCGGTGTGCCGGCGGTGTTTGTGCGCCTGCAAGGCTGCCCGGTCGGCTGTAGCTGGTGCGATACCAAACATACCTGGGACAAACTGGCAGAGCGGGAAACCTCATTGGATCAGGTGCTGGTAAAAACGGAAGAGAGCGATGCCTGGGGCGCGGCGAGTGCGGACGACATTCTGGCGCTGATGGTGCAGCAAGGCTACACGGCACGCCACATTGTGATCACCGGTGGTGAACCCTGCATCCACGATTTGGCACCGCTGACGCTACAGCTGGAAAAGCAGGGCTTCAGTTGCCAGATCGAAACCAGCGGCACTCATGAGGTGCGCTGTTCGCCAAAAACCTGGGTGACGGTATCGCCGAAAGTGAATATGCGCGGCGGTATGAAAGTGCTCGATCAGGCGCTGCAACGGGCGGATGAAATAAAACATCCGGTGGCGCGTGAGCGTGACATTGAAGCGCTGGATGCGCTACTGGCACGGCTTGATGATGATAAGCCGCGCATCGTAGCGCTACAGCCGATCAGCCAGAAAGACGATGCGACCAAGTTGTGTATCGAGACCTGTATCGCCCGCAACTGGCGGCTGTCTATGCAGACACATAAATACCTGAATATCGCCTGATATTCATTTACTGATAATAGCGACCGATCGTAGCGGCGTGAGAGAGGGATGCTCACGCCAGACTACAGCACCACCACTGCTTTATTACTCGCCTTTATAGACGCAGCCGGCGGTGCAGGTTTCTTTCACCATTACGGCGCTGAGCAGCGGTAATGTCGGCTTCAACTGGTGCCAGATCCAGTGTGCCAGCACTTCGCTAGTTGGGTTTTCCAGACCGGGGATCTCATTCAGATAGTGATGATCCAACCGTTCCCATGTAGGTTTAAACGCGGCTTTCAGCTCAGAGAAATCCATCACCCAGCCGGTATACGGATCCACTTCACCGGTAATTTCCAGTCTCACCATGAAAGAGTGCCCATGCAGCCGCCCGCATTTGTGGCCGTCTGGTACGTGAGGCAGATGATGCGCGGCTTCAAACTGAAAATCTTTAAAGAGTGTAGTGACCATAGCGATGTTCCCGGTTTCGTTCTGAAAAAGGAGCTCTCAGAACATAGTATGCAAAAAACCGTCGCATACTACCCGAAAGTGCTTATTCTTCCAACTGCACGATCGCGGCATGATTCCAGCCGGAAGGCAGCGGATCGGGACGGTGGATCGTCATATGGCTGGTGGTCAGGTTCAGGACGCCACGGGCAAAGAGCGCGGGCATGCCGCCAGGGTAGTGCTCAACGCCGAATGCACGTCCCGTGGTGGGATCGACCCCCGATACGCATTGTCCAGCCCCATACCCGTCGGGCGTTCTGGATTGCAGGGCGGACGCACATCGTACATGCCCTGTTCCGGTGAGTCGCTCTGCCGTTGTTCGAGATGCATGGCATGGAAATGAATATCCCGAATGTAGCCTGCGGGCGTGCTGTGCAGGTTAATCGCTCCCTCGCTGATCCCCGCGATCTGAGAAAACTGTACCGCTTCGATCCGGCCCGGTTCGATGGTGGGATCGCGATAGCGCACGGAGATAAAGATCGGATCGGCCTTGCCCCAGTGGCACGGATGCGCGGCGACGCACTGGAATGTGATATTGCTGAACTGTAGGCGTCGGAACGCGCCGCCATCGCGCGAGATCAGGCCGATCGCACGGTTGGTATCGTAAATGGCGCAGTTGCTGACGGAAATGTCTTCAATATCGGCAAAGGTTTCGGTGCCGATCTTCAGGGCGCAGCTCTTGGATCGCAGCAGGCAATTGCTGATGACGACCTGCTGCACCTTACGTTGCAAATGGGGCGGCTTATTAGTGGTTTTGATGCACAGCGCATCGTCGGCGGCGCTCAGCGAGCAGTTGCTGATTTGCACCTGTTGGCAGCTGTCGAGATCCAGCGCGTCGGTATTCGCCATGCTCAGATCGTTATCAATCGTCAGCCGTTCGACGATGATGTTGCGACAGCTGACCAGATGCACGGTCCACATCGGCGCGAGTTCAATCGTAAAATCACACAGGCGGACGTGTTCGCAATCCTCAAAGACCACAATACGCGGGCGATGTTGTGCAGGCAGGCGATAGCCCTGATCGTCGGGCTCCGCCGAGAAATAGGCATCGGCATTTCCCATAATCTTACCCTGACCGCAGATCGTGATATTGCGCTGCTGATAAGCATAAAGAAACGCCCGGTGCGACAGTTCGGCCATGCTGATCGTCGTGGCCTGCGCAAACTGTTCATAGTCACCGCTGACGATTAACTCAGCCCCCGCCTCCAATTGCAGACAAAAATTGGAAGGCAGCAGTAATCCCCCTAACAGATAGCGCCCCGGTTCCACCGTTAGGGTGCCGCCGCCCTGTGCCGCAATCCGATCGATAGCCTGCTGAAAGATAGCGGTATCCGGCGTGATGCCGTCGGCGGCGGGGGAGTATGACTGAATAGAGTGCTTCATTGCTTTATCCTATCTGATCGAGCCTGCTCCGATTGCAGCACGTTTGCTGGCCTTTGGCTGTGTCTGTGGTGGTTAAATCTACGGAGGTTGGAGCGGGCTTCACAGCGCGCGGCGCGCGGCATCAGAGAATGTGAAAGGCATAACGAAGAGGGCGATGCGGCGCGTTATGCAGTGTGTGTTTCATCACACTTTTACGCCGTTTTTTCTCTTTCGCCGCGCACATGGCGTAGTTTTGTTGTTTTTGTGTTTCTTATTTGTGAATTAAATCTCTTTTTGGTGTGGTGCGTCGGTTAATGATGTGAGGCACCTCCCTGCCGCGTCACATTGGGCTTACACCGCGTGGTTGAAACGCCCGCTAACGCGGTGCAGCCATCAGCATTTCTTCTGTCAGCCCCGCAAATCACACGTTTTCCCGCCGTGATGACTAGCGCGATAAAAAGGGTTCTGCCTATCTTGTCAGGGTCAGGGAGAGGTTGATTCCCAAGACAATAGGCGGTTGTGTACCCGACCTGCTTTCTCATCCATACGCCACACCAGTACGCCAGACACACGCACAAACACAATAATAATGTCGTTGGGGGAAAAATGAGATTACCTGGACTGATTGTCATCGCCTTCTCTGCGCTCTGTTCGTTCGCGCAGGCTGCTGAACCTGTGGAATTACGCCTCTCCTGGTGGGGAGGAAACAGCCGCCATCAGGCGACCTTGACTGCGCTGGAAGCGTTTCAGAAAAAGTATCCGCACATCAGCGTGAAACCAGAATATACCGGTTGGGATGGGCACCTATCCCGCCTGACGACGCAGATCGCCAGCGGTGAAGAACCGGATGTCATGCAGGTCAACTGGAACTGGCTGCCGATTTTTTCCAAGACGGGCACCGGCTTTTATGACCTGAATAAGCTGACCGATACGCTGAAATTACAGGATTTCCCCGAAGATGCGCTGAAGCCCGCGACGATTGACGGCAAGGTGAATGCGATTTCCACCTCGCTGAATGCGCTGGTGATGTACTACAACACGGAAACCTGGAAGAAGGCCGAACTGGCCTATCCGACCACCTGGGATGAGCTGTTCCATGCGGGCAAGGTGTTTAAAGAGAAACTGGGCGATAACTATTTCCCCATTGCTTCACCTGCACAGGACAGCGGTGAAGGCATGCTGGAACTGATTAACTATTACATGACGCAGAAGTACCAGATCGGCATGATCGATGAAAAGAACAAACGCTTTAACTACAGCGAAGCGCAGTGGATCGAGGCGTTTCGTTTCTATAAGCGTTTGATCGACGAGCATGTGATGCCGTCCTCGAAGTATTACAACGCGTTCGGCAAAGTCGGGATGTATGAAACACGCCCCTGGATTAACGGGGAGTACGGTGGGGCACACCTGTGGATTTCGGTTGTGAAGAAATACGCCGATCCGCTGGCGGCGCCCAGTAAGCTCGAATTAGGGCCATACATCATGACGCCGGGATCGGATAACTCCGGGCAGTTCTTCAAACCGTCAATGCTGTTTGCCATCAGCAAAAATACCAAGCACCCGAAAGAAGCGGCGCTGTTGTTGAATTATCTGATGAACGATCCTGAAGGCGCGCTGCTGATGGGCACCGAGCGCGGCATTCCGCTCAGCCGTATCGCCAGACAAGCGCTGGAAGAAAAGCAGAAGCTGGATACGAACGATTTGTCGGTTGCCGGGCTCTCGATGGCACTGGAAAAACCGATGCAAACGCCCGTGTCCTCGTATCTTGAAGATCCACAGCTGGCCAGCCTGATCCTGCAAACCATCGAACAGCTCGACTATGGCAAAAAGAGCGTGGAAGAATCGGCGAAAAACTTCAGCAACTCTGGCGATCGCATCCTGAAGCGGGTTATTCGCTAGCAAGCGACTGACTAAGATCGTTATTGATTAAGATCGTGTAGTAACTGCCGGTGCGTTACGTGAGTTCAGCCAACTGCTGTTGCAGGCTATCGGCTAACGCGCGTGGACGCCCGGCATCAAACATCACATGTAGGCTCACCGGGTAATCCCGGTGTTGCAGGCAGAAATCCTCCATTTCATGCCCAATCCCGTATAGCGCCTGAATATTGGTTTTGGCGATTTCCCGCAGCGTCCAGTTGTTCTCCACTTGTTTGCAGTAGTGCAGCGTAAAGAAGGCTTTCTGCGCGTGAACAAAGGCGCGGCAATACAGCGTCAGACCGCGCCATTCCTGCTGCCAGCGCACGTTAAGCGCTTCTGGCATCGCGTGTTCGCGGGAGAATTGCAGTGCGGCCTGCTGGCACTGTTCCGCCAACTGCCAGGCGGCATCTTTCTCTTTGGCGATGTGATAGAGGTTCTGCGAAGCCAGCTCTGCATGCTGCGGATCGAACGTAATATCTTGACCGGAACCCGGTAGCCAGTGGTTGCGATTGAGCTGACCGTACAGGCTCCAGATCGCCTGACCAAAGCTGGTCGGCAGCAGACTGTGGCGATGGAAAACGTGGTGGCGTGCGTACAGCGACAGGGAAATGGCCTGATGTGCATGCTCCAACAAGGCGAGCATCGCATGCAGAATGGTATCGTCCGGCTGCCATTGGTAGCGCGCCATTAGCCACTGTGCGAACAGCGTGCTTTCGTTTGCCGCTGCGGTCTGGTTAGTCAGCAGTCGGGAACAGGCAAACAGCGTAAATTCGCTCAGTGTGCCGATCACGCTGTGATTATCCACCCCTTCCCAACTGATACGGCACAGTGCGCTGACAATCGCGGGATTTTTCTCCCGGCACCACAGCAGACGCCCCTGAACTTCGGTGTAGCGCAGGAAGGGGAGATTGCCCCAGCCGACTTCTTCGCCAGCCAGATCCAACTCAACCCAGACTTCACGCCCGCTGACGCCCAGCAGTGCGGGGTTATTGGGAAATTCCGGCCAAAAGCGTTCCGGCGTGACTTTGATGGCGACGGAGACCGATTCCGGCAGCGTGCGAATGGCGTTCAGGACATTACCGATATCCTGATGGCTGGCGGGAAACGCACGTAATACCAGATGGCGCTGGTGGTAGTGCATCACGCGGGTGACGGCGGAAAATAGGCGGTGGTAGATTTGTTCGCTGTCGGCGTGGGTCGGCCAGAGTGTGGTAACGGGAACGACGCCGTTGATCGCATCGCCGGAAGGGGCAGAAAAGCGCAGCAGGCTATCGCTGTTGGAGATCGCCAGCAGCAGGCCGCTCAGCCGTGGGATCTGCTGCATCAGCAGTTCGACTTTGGCGGCAAGGTAGTCGCACCAAAAATCGGTATCCATGCGGAGGCTATGTTTGTCGTCCAGCAATTCCGGGTGATGGAGCAGTAAATCTGTGGGAAAGGACAGCTCTTTGCATTGCAGATATAGCGCTAGCCCCTGTTCACGGCAGTGCGCCGCGACCTGATTCAGGTAAACACAGCGTGAACGCTGCTGGCTGCTGATGCGATCGTCAAAACGCGCGTTATTGTAGGCTTCCGGCGTCACCAGCTTATCCAGCAAATCCGCCGCGCCCAGCACCAGCGTATTGAAACCCTGTTCACGGGCGTAATCGACGACCGAGATGACCTGTTGCCAGTGCCAAATATCCTGCGTATTGAGTTCCAGCGCGCGTCGTTGCCACATCATTTTTCTCCCGTTGCCACTGGCGTGAGTATCGCATTGATGTGTTATCGCAAAGGAGAAATTCCCAGAGTGAACGCCAGAAATGTGAGCCTGTTCGCTAATCGCGAGCGTCTAAGGCATTGTTGGCTGGACATTTATTGTGGGAGTGGGTATCGCGGATTGACTATGATGCGTTAACCCACGAGAGGCAGGACAGAAAAATCGAGGATGCTAGCTAAAAGCCTTCCAGCAGCCTTAATTGGCTGAATGTGAGTGGGCGATAGAAGATATATCCTTGAATCCCAATGGGGTGGTATTTATTTAACCGGTTTAAATCGGTCGCCTTCTCAACGCCTTCACAGATAATGTTTACGCCAAGAGGAATGAGTTTGTTCAGTAAGACCTTGAGTTTTTGTGATTTGGTCTCTTCTTTCCCGATGCCATCGATAATAGAGCGATCGATTTTTATGGTATCGAAGTCAAACAAGCTCAGGCTGTCTATTTGTAGATTTCCTGCGCCGAAGTCATCTAATGAAATCATAAAGCCATATTTCTTGGCCTGATTTAAAAAGGGTATCCCATCTATTAGCTGCTGCCGGGTCGTTTTTTCACTGATCTCTATTTCTATATTCTTCGGGTTAACCTCATGTATGAGGCATTTTTGGTATAACGTTTCCAGATAGGCGGAATTATTAAAAAGTAAATGTGACAGGTTGAATGATATTGTCATACTACTTTTGTTTTTTATTACCTGACAGACCACATCAAACATAAAGTCTGTCACTTTATCGATTGCTTTACATTCCTCAATTTTATCTATGGTCTGCTGAGTCGATGTTAAAACGCCTTCCGAGTTATAAAACCTGGCGAGGGCTTCATAGCGGAATATTTTATTTTGAGGGAGATGGATAATAGGCTGAAACTCGGCGGTCAGCCTAAGAATTTTTCCATCGATATTCAATGTTGTTGTATTCATTTTACTGATTACTCACCCTCTCCATAGAAATAGGCATTCCATAGCGTTACTCGTCTGGATTCTACACAGCAATTTGGAATATTTGGAAATTGTTTAAAATGATCAATAATCCCCATTTGATAGTATTTGTCTATTGAATGAAAAATAATGATCGTTTAAATCTATGTTGTTGTTGGTTTTTTATTCCATATTTATTAATTTACATGAGTTTTTATATTGCTATTTTTTGTTTAATTGGCTTTTAAGTTGTTTTTGTTTGAATTTAAGCCAATTTGATCGGTGTGTGTGACCGTTGAGACTTTATGACATCCTTGTTAGGATGATAAACGACATAAAGCTCGTCGTTTCGTCATGGTACTGGAGTGAAGAAGAACGCATAAATTAAATCTGGGGAATGTTTGACTCAGTAAGAATAAGTGTTTTTCTACCGTGTTTAATGTGTGTGAAAAATTTAATCTCGTGTAAAAATTTGTTTCTATTAAAAGAGAAATCCTTTTTGGGTTTTGGGGTATATCACCATCGCGTTAATAGGTAGATCTTATCGTGGAACACTTTTCTCCTCCTCCCGCTAAAGTGATTAGCGCATTACTGCAACATCCCTATGTGATGTCTATCTATGCCAAGGATATGCTATATGCATTAAAGGCAGACGTTGCGGAATTGAATCCGGATAAAAACCGTATCGTGTTAGATGTGGAATACTCTGGCTCGGATATCGACAGATATCTTGCCGATGGTGGTTTGAATTTTGATCTGGAGGCGCTCAAGGGCACGGATAACATCGAACGAGAAACCTACAGTCTGTGTAATATTTCTACCCAATTATTCAAGACGGACAGTATGTTTTATCGTCTGGAATGCCGCCTGCCAGAATCTGTTTTTGTCACTGAAAACAGGGGGGCGATTCGTATTCCCTTTATTCTTGGCATGCAGGCTCGTGCTCGCATTGAAGTTTATCTACACACCCTGAATGTGCCCGGAACGCTGCGTAATTTATCGACCGGTGGATGTCTGGTCGAAATCGATCTGGTTGAGAGTATTGCGATTGAAGTGGGCCAAGATATCCCCGGCATTACGCTTGAATTCCCTAACGGAGAAAGCTTCTATGCCGAGGGGAAAATTCGCCATATACGCCCCTTTGGAAATAATGGCTATGCGGCCGTTGGCATCCAATTTATCCATTTGTCTTCATCTCAGTCTGAAGCCCTGCTTCATTACACAAATGAGTCGGAAAGAGAGGCGGCATACCGAACCGGCATAACTGGCAGCATGGTGTATTCGTCCCCGTTGTTCATTCCGGGCACCAAGGAGAAAAATCTGTTGCTGCGAGAAAGTCAGGAGCGAGAGAAACGTACCCGGCAGACGCCCATGGAACGGGGTGTCATGGAAGTTGCCCATCGGCTTCAGATTGGGCTTATGTACATCAAAACGCGCAATCAACTGCCGGTTGAGATCTTTTATGACTGTGTCGATACCTTGCTGTATATGGTCAAAAAAGAGAGAAAGGCTTTTCTGTATGCGCTGTCGTTCCTGCGCGATGAGGCGGACTGGGTTAGGCATGCGGTACAGGTCGCGGGGAAATTGGCCGACATGCTGTTAATTGCCGATCCGCACGATCCCTATGTGCGTGAGGCTGTGTTAGGCGCGTTACTGCACACGATGGGTAAACCGCTGCTGGTTAACGCCCGTCTTCCGTCGCTGAAGGTCAATATGAATCCGGCGCAGAAAGCGATCCTGAGCGGTCATGTGGAGGTGCTGTGCGCGAAGTTACGTGAGCTAGGCTGGTCGATAACCCCCACCTGTCGCGATGTGATTGAGAATGCCAACGAGCGTTTGGACGGCAGCGGCTATCCGCAAGGCAAACGCGCCGAACAATTGTCGCCGTTAGTCCGGCTGGTCTCTGTGATTAAGGCGATTAATAAGCTCAGGCATGCGCGTAATGGTGTTTCTCCCCGCACGCCATTGGCCGCCTATCGTAAAATCTATGAGGCTAACGCGGCCTATGATAAGGCGGTGTTGGTCAAATACGTGCAGATTTACGGCCTCTATCCCATCGGCAGTCTGGCGAAATATTCGGGAGGCTTCCTCGGGTGGGTGATGGATATTGATAAAAAGGGTAAGCCTATCGTGGTGCATCTCACCAAGAACCTGCGTTTTCCTGATACCAATATCAGCAGTGTCGTTTCTAATGGCGACTTGCAGCAGGTCGGTAAGCTCGAAAACATCGTTCATCCTGACGATTTCGGCATGAAGGTCCTGAAAATTTAGCGTAGTATCGTCTGCACAGAGGGCTGCATAGCAGCCCTTCTTCCTCATCACATCCTACCGACATTTTTCCCGCAACAGGCATGAAGCGCACGTGCTATCAGGCATAACACTTTAAGCAATAAGGACTATCAGAAAAACCATTTAGTCATTTTGGTTATTTAATATTTCCATCATTTCTTTAATTGTTAAGATGCAGATCGTTACCCTTATCCTCCATCCATCTTTTTATTGCATGTTTTTGTATTAGCGTCGTTGGCTAACAGCACAGGCACAAGGAAACAGAAATCACAATGACTACTCCGGTTTCCCCCACTTCATTGCTTCCGCTGAGTGTGGAGCAATTAACGCGTTTACAGGCGGCAACCGGTGATTTCTCATCGACGCAGCTGGCCTGGCTATCCGGCTATTTCTGGGGTTTAGTACAGCAGCCAGGGAATGTGCAGCCGGGGGCGATCACCGCCACGGCAACTACAGCATCCGCAGTCACGGTGCCAGTACAAACGATTACGCTGATTTCTGCCTCACAGACTGGCAATGCACGTCGAGTGGCGGAACAGCTGCGTGACGACCTGCTGGCAGCCAAGCTGTCCGTCAATCTGGTTAATGCGGGTGATTACAAATTCAAGCAAATCGGGCAGGAAAAACTGCTGCTGATCGTGGCCTCGACGCAGGGAGAAGGGGAGCCGCCGGAAGAAGCTGTCGCGCTGCACAAGTTCCTGCTGTCCAAAAAAGCCCCGGAGATGAAAGACACCGCGTTTGCCGTGTTTGGTCTGGGTGATACGTCTTACGAATTCTTCAGCAAGGCGGGTAAGGATTTTGATAGCCGTCTGGCTGAGCTAGGCGCTGAACGCCTGCTGGATCGCGTGGATGCCGATGTCGATTATCAGGGGCTTGCCGAACAGTGGCGACGCCAGCTGGTTGATATTTTGCAGGCGCGGGTGCCGGTTCAAGGCGAAGCCGTCGCGCAGATTGCCGCTCAGGGTGCACTGGATGAAATTACCAGCAGCCCGTACAGCAAATCCTCACCGCTGCATGCCACGTTTGCCGTAAACCAGAAAGTGACCGGACGTAACTCCGAAAAAGATGTTCGCCATATCGAGATCGATTTGGGCGATTCCGGTTTGCGTTACCAGCCGGGAGATGCACTGGGCGTGTGGTTCGATAACGATCCTGCGCTGGTTCAGGAATTGTTGGAACTGCTGTGGCTGAAAGGCGACGAGTCCGTCAGCGTTGACGGCAAGACGCTGCCATTATCGCAAGTGCTGAAAAGCCACTTTGAGCTGACGCAGAACACTGCACCGATTGTCGAGAAATATGCGGCACTGTCGCGTAATGAAACGCTGTTGTCGCTGCTGGCCGATAAGCCTGCGCTTCAACAGTTCGCACAGCGCACACCGCTGGTGGATATGGTGCGACAAGCGCCGACTGAGCTGACGGCGGAACAACTGCTGGGTCTGCTGCGTCCGCTGACGCCGCGTCTTTATTCTATTGCCTCCTCGCAGGACGGAAGTCGAAAGCGAAGTGCACATCACCGTTGGCGTGGTGCGCTACGAATACGAAGGCCGCGAGCGCGCCGGTGGTGCCTCCAGCTATCTGGCCGACAGACTGAGTGAAGACGATGAAATCCGCGTCTTCATCGAACATAACGATAACTTCCGTCTGCCAGCGAATTCCGACACTCCGGTCATCATGATCGGGCCGGGCACCGGAATCGCGCCGTTCCGCGCGTTTATGCAGCAGCGTGATGCCGATGGGGCCGAGGGGAAAAACTGGCTGTTCTTTGGTAACCCACACTTTACGGAAGATTTTCTGTATCAGGTTGAATGGCAGCGCTACGTCAAAGATGGCCTGCTGACCAACATCGATCTGGCTTGGTCGCGCGATCAGGCGCATAAAGTTTACGTGCAGGACAAACTGCGGGAAAAAGGCGCAGAAGTCTGGCGCTGGATTCAGGATGGCGCGCACCTGTACGTGTGTGGTGATGCCAACCGTATGGCGAAAGACGTCGAGCGGGCACTTCTGGACGTGATAGTTGAGCATGGCGGCATGGACAGTGAACAGGCCGATGAGTTTTTAAGCGATCTGCGCCTTGAGCGCCGTTATCAGCGAGATGTGTACTAATGAGTGAAAAATACGTTTTCAGTGAAAAACACCCCGGTCCCTTGGTCGTAGAAGGGAAACTCGCTGACGCCGAGCGCATGAAGACAGAAAGTAACTTTCTGCGCGGTACGATTGCTGAAGACCTGAACGATGGTCTGACCGGTGGCTTCAGGGGCGATAACTTTCTGCTGATCCGCTTCCACGGTATGTATCAGCAGGATGACCGCGATATTCGCGCCGAACGTGCCGAGCAGAAGCTGGAGCCGCGCCATGCGATGCTGCTGCGCTGCCGTCTGCCGGGTGGCGTGATGACGCCAGAGCAGTGGCTGCGGATCGACAAATTTGCGACTGAAAATACGATCTACGGCAGCATTCGCATCACGAACCGCCAGACGTTCCAGTATCACGGTATTCTCAAATCGAACGTGAAACCGGTACACCAGATGCTGAATAGCATCGGGCTGGACGCGCTGGCGACGGCGAATGACATGAACCGTAACGTGCTGTGTACGTCCAACCCGATAGAATCCGAACTGCATCAGCAGGCGTATGAGTGGGCGAAAAAGATTTCTGAGCATCTGCTGCCGCGCACGCGTGCCTATGCCGAAATCTGGATGGATCAGGAAAAAGTGGCAACGACGGATGAAGAGCCGATTTTAGGTTCAACATATCTGCCGCGTAAGTTCAAAACCACGGTGGTGATCCCGCCGCAGAATGATATCGATCTGCATGCGAACGATCTCAACTTCGTGGCGATTGCTGATAACGGCCGTCTGGTGGGCTTCAACGTGCTGGTGGGTGGTGGGCTCTCTATCGCGCACGGCGACAAAGAAACTTACCCGCGTACCGCCAGTGAACTGGGCTACATTTCCATTGAACATACGCTGGCAATCGCGGAAGCGGTGGTGACCACGCAGCGCGATTGGGGTAACCGGACCAACCGTAAAAACGCGAAAACCAAATACACGCTGGAGCGCGTAGGTGTAGACAACTTCAAGCAGGAAGTGGAAGCGCGTGCCGGTGTGAAATTTGAAGCGGTGCGCCCTTATGAATTCACCGGACGTGGCGATCGTATCGGCTGGGTAAAAGGCATCGACAATAAATGGCATCTGACGCTGTTTATCGAAAACGGTCGTGTTCTGGATTATCCGGGCCGTCCGCTGAAAACCGGTCTGGCGGAAATTGCCAAGATCCACAAAGGGGATTTCCGCTTAACGGCGAACCAGAATTTGATCATCGCGGGCGTTCCTGCGCGTAGCAAAGCGAAGATTGATGCGCTGGCGCGTGAGCACGGCCTGATTGATGACGGCGTCAGCGAGCAGCGCAAGAATTCGATGGCCTGTGTGTCGTTCCCGACCTGTCCGCTGGCGATGGCGGAAGCCGAGCGTTTCTTGCCAGAGTTTGTCACGAAAGTGGAAGACATCATGCAGCAGCACGGCGTGGGCGATGAGCACATTGTTCTGCGCGTGACGGGTTGCCCGAACGGCTGCGGTCGCGCAATGCTGGCGGAAATCGGTCTGGTGGGCAAAGCGGTGGGACGTTATAACCTGCACCTTGGCGGGAATCGCGAGGGGACACGCATTCCGCGTATGTATCGCGAGAACATTAATGAAACCGAGATCCTGGCAGAAATGGATCGGCTTATCGGGCTGTGGGCGCAAGATCGCCAGCGCAATGAAGGCTTTGGGGATTTCGTGATTCGTACCAACATCATTAAACCGGTGCTGGATCCCGCTCGCGATTTTTATGACTGACAGGAGAGCCTGATGGCCGAATTTAATCTTGAGGCGCTCAACGCGTTACCGAAAGCGGAACAGGCGGCAGAATTGGCTGTCGTGAATGGTCAGCTTGAACAGCTATCGGCGCAGGAAAGAGTGAGCTGGGCGCTGGAGAATCTGCCGGGCGATTATGTGTTGTCGTCCAGCTTCGGCATTCAGGCGGCGGTGTCGCTGCATCTGGTGACGCAACAGCGGCCGGATATTCCGGTTATCCTCACGGATACGGGCTATCTGTTTCCTGAAACCTATCAGTTTATTGATGCACTGACGGAACAGTTGACGCTGAATCTGCAAGTGTATCGCGCCGCTGAATCCCCGGCCTGGCAAGAGGCGCGCTACGGCAAGCTGTGGGAGCAGGGTGTGGAAGGCATTGAGCGCTACAACCTGCTGAATAAAGTCGAGCCGATGAATCGGGCGCTGAGCGAGTTAAAGGCGAAAACATGGTTTGCTGGCCTGCGTCGTGAGCAGTCCGGCAGCCGAGGTGAATTGCCAGTGCTGGCGATTCAGCGCGGCGTCTTCAAATTCCTGCCGATTATCGACTGGGATAACCGAACGGTGTACCAGTACCTGAAAGAAAATGGCCTGAGCTACCACCCGCTGTGGGATCAGGGCTATTTGTCCGTTGGCGATACGCACACCACCCGTAAATGGGAGCCGGGTATGGCCGAAGAAGAAACGCGTTTCTTCGGCCTGAAACGTGAATGTGGGCTGCACGAAGGGTAAAACAGAAAACCGGGCATCGCCCGGTTTTTTACTTCTGGGGTTAAGGGGTGTGCTGCGCGCCCTGAATCGCGGTCACATACAGCAAATGGGTTATGCATAAAATGGGTTATGCATAGTTGGATGCGCCAATGCACTGCCCTGAATGTAAGTTATTGAGAGCTGGGTTAACCGTGATTTAACGCCGCCAGGCTACTGCTACGTAAATCAATGACCATCCGGCCTTTGATTTTTCCTTGCTCCATTTCTTCAAAAATGGCGTTGACGTCAGTCATTGGGCGTAGTGTCACTTTAGGGACGACTTTCCCTTCCTGAGCAAACTGGAACGCTTCCTGTAAATCCTGACGTGTCCCTACCAGTGAACCGATGACCTGAATGCCATCGAGCACCAGACGCGGAATGTACAGATCCATGCTTTCGGGAGGCAGGCCGATGGCAACCACCCGCGCACCAGCGCGTACCGCATCAATGGCAGAATTAAACGCCGCTCGCGCGACGGCAGTGACGACGGCAGCATGCGCACCGCCCACTTTTTCCTGAATAATATCCGCCGCGTTTTCTTTCGCTGGGTTGATGACTAAATCTGCACCCATCTCTTTTGCAAAGGCCAGTTGTGCATCGTTAACATCCACGGCGATAACGTTGGCGTTAAAGACATTTTTTGCGTATTGCAATGCCAGATTCCCTAACCCGCCGAGGCCATAAATAACAATCCACTGGCCGGGTTTAACGGTGGAAACTTTGACCGCTTTGTAGGTTGTTACACCCGCGCAGGTAATACTGCTGGCCGCAGCCGGATCCAATCCATCGGGAACCTTGACCGCATAATCTGCGACGACAATACATTCCTCAGCCATACCGCCATCGACGGTATAACCGGCATTTTTGACGCCACGGCATAGTGTTTCATTGCCGCCGACACAGTATTCACAGTGTCCACATCCTTGATAGAACCAGGCCACGCTGGCACGATCGCCCGGTTTGAGTGAGGTGACACCGGGCCCAATGGCTTTAACGATGCCAATGCCTTCATGGCCGAGAATGACCCCCGTTTTATCACCATAATCGCCATTTTTGACGTGTAGATCCGTATGACAGACACCGCAGTATTCCATGGCGAGTAACGCTTCGCCGTGTCCGGGTTTGCGTAATGCTTTTTCAATAATTTCGGCTTTTCCACCTTTACCGGCGACAACTGCTTTCATAACTGACTCCTGTTTGTATTTCACATATCAATAAGCTGACGATGAAACATGCCTCTTGTGAGGCGACGGCGAAAAATTAAGACGAGTTTGACCTTGTGATGCTGGATGGCATCACATAAAGACTCGTTATACGGATAAAGAAAAGATAAGTAGCTAGTGTTGTAAGCGCCGTCGTAGCGTTAACGATGGCTTCTCGTTAAAGAGCTTTTGATAATCTCTGGCAAACTGGCCCAGGTGCCAGAATCCCCATTGCATGGCGGCATCTTGAACCGTACGGTGCGGCGATATTGGGCTGATGAGTTCGCGACGAACCGCGTTGAGACGGATGATTTTTAGCCAGGCATTGGGACCAATGCCTACCACGTTGTGGAAGGCGTTCTGTAATGTTCGGCGACTGACGTGTAACTGGCGGCAGAGATCGAGCACGGTGACAGGCTCTGATGTCTGGCTCAACACATACTCACGTACAAAAGAAATCAATTTGCGATGGTGATGACTTTGTGCATATTCAGAGGGCGATTGAACGTTTTCCAGAAAGGAAATGAGCGTAGTCAGTAGGTTATGTTTCAGCACTTTTTCTGCATTACGTGTTTTCATCACGTGGGGAAAATGGCAGCTATACCAGAGAGCCTGACGAATAAATGAACACAGTGTGGCTTTTTTGTCGTGTTCTATTTGCAGCGTTGCGCCCTGATTCAACCTCTGAGTCAGCCATTCTGGATCGCTAAGTGCGCCAATATACTGATTAAGCACATCGTGTGAGATAACAACGCCCAAAATGGAAAACTCGTCGGGTGTGCTTAATTCAAACTCTTTGCCGCCGGGGCTAACCGCGATGCTGTATTCATCCAGCGGTTGGGCATCAATAAATCCCATACTCTCTTGTGTCAAAGGGACGCCGAACCAGAATGAACCGGGCCATACCATACAAGATTGGCGGAGCGCGAGGTTCGTGTATTCGTGACAAAGCTGAATGCCATCTAACAGTAATTCCTGAAGTTCGCCGCGGAAATGGCCGGGTGAAACCTGATCGTACAACTGCTGCCAAGCTGTGATCGTACAGGACTGGGCATAAACATCCTGTGTGGAATACTGATGGATGTACTGCTCCTGAGAAGACAATCGTTTTTCTGGAGGAGTGACCCTGGCATCAAGCTGATGCAGTGGTGGGGTATTCTCGGTTCTCATAGGCATTTTCCTCCCAGAAAAAGCTTTACTCTATGGTGACATCCAACATTCTGATACCCAACATATTTGCAAGCCATCGTCGCTATAACGCGCTCCTGCCTGTTATTCACGTCGATGGCTGTATACCCGTCATACTTCAAGCTGCTTGTGCGTTGGCTGCCTTTAAATACTCGCCCTTAAGGGCCGCGGCAACTCAAATTATTTAGGGTATGGTTCTGATAAAATTAAACGATCCTGAACATATCAACCATCACACAGCGTCGAATTCGCACAAAAGTGCGTGCAGATGTCACACCTTCGCCCGTCGGCGTGGAAATGGTCATTGACGTACACCCTTCGCCGCCCAATCCTAATCCCGCAATACAGGGGCCATTTTTCACAAAGATGCTGGTGTTGATCGCATTCGCCATCTTGTGCAGGTTATTAATATTTGTCGAGTGCATGGCGGCGGTATGACGACGTCCGCCTTCCAGATGGATGGCAAGCTCGATGGCCTCCTCTACATCCCGTACACGAACAATGGGCAGAACCGGCATCATCATTTCGGTTACGGCGAACGGGTGATTTGCGTCCGTTTCCGCCAGTAGCAGGCGAGTGTGTTCGCTAACATCCAGGCCAATGGCTGCCGCAATTTTTGCCGCGTCGCGTCCTACCCAATCGCGATGTGGACGACCGTTCCCATGTTCATCAATATCGGTGAGTAACAATGACTGAAGTTGCTCGGTTTGTTGGCGAGTGAGTAATACAGCCTGATGGTATTGCATTTCCGACAATAACTCATCGGCAACGCTGTTGACCACGATTGCCACTTTCTCATCGACACAGATAATGTTGTTATCAAACGATGCGCCGCGAACAATATCACGTGCGGCACGTTCGATATTTGCCGTCTCATCAACAACTACCGGTGGATTTCCCGCACCAGCAGCAATCAAACGTTTGTCTGTATGTTTGCGGGCTGCTTCCACGACGGCTTCGCCGCCGGTAACAACCAGCAGGCTGATACCGGGGTGCCGGAATAGCCGCTGTGCAGTTTCAATATTAGGCTCAGCCACCGTCACTAACAGGTTCTCTGGGCCACCTACGGCAACAATGGCTTTATTCAACAGGCTGATCGTGTAGAGCGATACTTTCTTTGCCGAGGGATGTGGAGCAAAAACGATACTGTTGCCTGCGGCAATCATACTGATGGCGTTATTGATAACGGTGGCGGCCGGATTGGTTGACGGCGTGACGGATGCCACGATGCCCCATGGTGCGTTTTCAATCAGCGTGAGGCCGTTGTCCCCTGTTACGACTTTTGCCGACAGGCTCTCGGTTCCGGGCGTACTACGTGCCTGTGAAACATTTTTGGCATATTTATCCGCCACGCGCCCCATGCCGGTTTCTTCCACGGCCATTTCGGCCAGAACCTGCGCATAGCGTTCGCCAGCCTGACGGATAGCCGCAATAACGTTTTGCCGCACAATGACGTTATCCAGCCGCTTTTGCGCGTGCGTTGCTGCAGAGACGGCATCGTCCAGAGAGGCAAAGATCCCATATTGTGCATCAAAGTCAGTAATAGGGCGTGCCGGGGCGTTGAGCTCGAGTGTTGATTGTTCCATACGCGCAATCCTCTTCTATTAATAAGCTAATTTGGCTTGACGTTTGTCGTGGCATGACCACAACAGATTCGCGTCCATACCACGAGGAATCTTGATCCATTCTGTTCAATCAACGCTTGAACGAATCGTGTGAACCTCTTCTCGTTAATGGCTTTTTGCTACCCGCGGGGCTACTGGCATGTTGCAATGAATCTGGAAAAGCAAATATCAAAAATCGGCAAACTGTCCGCAACTTTGACATGCGTCATAAACTCTTTTGAACAAATGTCGGTGTAAGGTCGATAGCTGACGAGGATGTGTGAGTAGTCGGATTTATTTTACTGTTATTCCATTACGGAACTTGTCATTCCAATTCGGCATTTCATAAGTGTTCTGTCCGCACCGTATAGTCGCATTATCTATTTTTTTGCTTAGTTAAGGCGACTGTGAACTATCTCCCTTTATTTGCCGATCTTCGTCAGCGTCCGGTACTGGTTGTTGGCGGCGGCGAGGTTGCTACGCGCAAAATCGATCTGCTGCAACGCGCGGGTGCGGAGATAAAAATTGTCGCGCAGGTGCTGGCGGAACCATTGGCGGCGCAGCATCAGGCCGGGCAGCTTGAATGGCTGGCGCACTCTTTTACACCGGAACTGTTATCCGGCGTGTTTCTGGTGATTGCCGCTACGGATGACGCCGAGCTGAATGCTGCGGTATTTGAGGCGGCGAATCAGCGTCATTTGCTGGTGAACGTGGTGGACGATCAGCCGAAGTGTTCGTTTATTTTCCCCTCGATTGTCGATCGCTCTCCGCTGGTGGTGGCCATTTCCTCGGGTGGACAGGCGCCGGTGCTGGCGCGTCTGCTGCGTGAAAAGCTGGAATCCTTATTGCCCGCCAGTTTGGGTACGATGGCGGACATCGCCGGAAGCTGGCGCGACAGAATTAAAACCCGACTGCATTCGATGCCAGCACGCCGTCGTTTTTGGGAGCGGCTGTTTGTCGGGCGCTTTGCGTCGCTGGTGTCCGCTGGGCAACTGGCGCAGGCCGAAGACGAATTGCAGCAGCAGCTGGTGCATCAGCAAGAGGAACAGCAGCAGCCAGCGGCCGCACGCGGTGAAGTCGCACTGGTTGGTGCCGGCCCCGGCGACGCCGGACTGCTGACGCTGCGTGGATTACAGGTGATGCAGCAGGCGGACGTGGTGCTGTATGACCATCTGGTCAGCCCCGAGGTGCTGGATCTGGTGCGACGCGATGCCGAACGCATCTGCGTTGGAAAACGTGCCAGTGCGCATTCGTTGCCGCAGGATGAGATTAATCAGCTACTGGTGACGCTGGCGCAGGAAGGAAAACGGGTAGTGCGCCTGAAAGGCGGTGACCCCTTTATTTTTGGCCGTGGTGGCGAAGAGCTGCAAGCGGTGGCGCAGGCGGGCATCACGTTTCAGGTGGTGCCCGGCGTGACGGCTGCGGCGGGCGTCACGGCGTATGCGGGAATCCCGTTAACGCACCGTGACTACGCGCAGAGCGTACTTTTTATTACCGGACACTGTCGCCCGGATGGCGACGAGTTGGACTGGTCGACACTGGCGCGTGGCCGTCAGACGCTGGCGATTTACATGGGGACGATGAAGGCTGCGGAAATTTCGCAGCAGCTGATCGCGCATGGTCGTTCATCGCAGACGCCTGTTGCCGTGATCAGTCGCGGTACCCGACACGATCAGCAGGTGCAAATTGGCACGCTGCAACAGTTAGAACATTTGGCACGGCAAGCGCCGACACCGGCGCTGCTGGTGATTGGTGAGGTGGTGGATTTGCACCAGCAGATTGCCTGGTTTGGTCAGACAACGCCGACGGTGCCGCAAGACAGCCGCCCAGCGGTAGTAAACTTGGCTTAAGGAAAGGGTATGGACGAGAAACGACTCACGCATTTACGGCAGCTTGAAGCCGAAAGCATTCACATCATCCGCGAAGTAGCGGCCGAGTTCAGTAATCCGGTGATGATGTACTCCATCGGCAAAGACTCTTCGGTGATGCTGCATCTGGCGCGCAAGGCGTTCTATCCGGGATCGCTGCCTTTCCCGCTGCTGCACGTTGATACCGGCTGGAAATTTCGTGAAATGTACGAATTCCGCGACCGGACGGCGAAGGCCTACGGCTGTGAACTGCTGGTGCACCGCAACCCGCAGGGTGAAGCGCTGGGGATTAACCCCTTTGTGCACGGCAGCGCCAAGCACACCGACATCATGAAAACGGAAGGGCTGAAGCAGGCGCTGGATAAATACGGTTTTGATGCCGCGTTTGGCGGGGCGCGCCGCGATGAAGAGAAATCGCGTGCTAAAGAGCGTATTTACTCCTTCCGCGACCGTTTCCACCGCTGGGATCCGAAGAATCAGCGCCCAGAGCTGTGGCATAACTACAACGGCCAGATTAACAAAGGCGAGAGCATCCGCGTTTTCCCGCTCTCTAACTGGACCGAGCTGGATATCTGGCAATACATCTATCTGGAAAACATCGATATTGTTCCGCTGTATCTGGCTGCCCCGCGTCCGGTGGTGGAACGTGATGGCATGTTGCTGATGGTGGATGACGATCGCATCGATCTGCAACCCGGTGAAGTGATCGAACAGCGCATGGTGCGCTTCCGCACGTTGGGCTGCTGGCCGCTGACGGGCGCGGTCGCCTCGCATGCGCAGACACTGCCGGAAATCATCGAAGAGATGCTGGTTTCCACGACCAGTGAGCGTCAGGGAAGGGTAATTGACCGCGATCAGGCCGGTTCAATGGAGCTGAAAAAGCGTCAAGGGTATTTCTGAGGAATCGTCGAATGAGCCAAATTTCTTTAAAAGACACAGCGGCAGACAATGCGGCTGAGAAAGATGCAGTCGTCATCAACAATGCGATTGCACAGCAGATCGCCGAGCAGGGCGGTGTGGAAGCCTATTTACACGCGCAGCAGGATAAAACGTTGTTGCGTTTCCTGACCTGCGGTAGCGTCGACGATGGAAAAAGCACGCTGATTGGCCGTTTACTGCACGATACGCGCCAGATTTATGAAGATCAGCTCAGCACGCTGCATAATGACAGCAAGCGTCTGGGCACGCAGGGCGAAAAGCTGGATCTGGCTCTGCTGGTCGATGGGCTTCAGGCCGAGCGTGAGCAGGGCATCACCATTGACGTGGCCTACCGCTATTTCTCGACGGAAAAACGCAAATTCATCATCGCCGATACGCCGGGACACGAGCAGTACACCCGCAACATGGCGACCGGCGCATCAACCTGCGAGTTGGCAATTCTGTTGATTGACGCTCGCAAAGGCGTCCTGGATCAAACCCGTCGCCACAGCTTCATTGCGACCCTGCTGGGGATTCGCGATCTGGTGGTGGCGGTAAACAAAATGGACTTAGTGGATTATCAGCAAACGGTGTTTGAGCAGTTTAAGCAGGATTATCTGGATTTTGCTCAGCAGCTGCCTGCCGACCTGAATATCACCTTTGTGCCGATTTCCGCGCTGGATGGCGACAATGTCGCGACGCCAAGTACGACGATGGGCTGGTATACCGGGCCGACGCTGCTGGACGTGCTGGAAACGGTCAATGTGGCACAGCGTACGCTGGAGCAGCCGATGCGCTTCCCGGTGCAGTATGTGAATCGCCCGAATCTGGATTTCCGTGGCTACGCGGGAACGCTGGCATCCGGCATCATCCGCGTTGGGCAACGGGTGAAAGTGCTGCCATCCGGCGTAGAATCCACCGTCAGCCGTATTGTGACCTTTGACGGGGATTTACCGCAGGCGCAGGCGGGTGAAGCAATTACGTTGGTGCTGGCGGATGAGGTGGATATCAGCCGTGGTGATCTGCTGATCGACAGTAGCGAATCGCTGAAAGCGGTGCAGCATGCGCTGGTGGATGTCGTCTGGATGGCGGAGCAGCCGCTGGTGCCGGGACAGAGCTACGACATCAAGATTGGTGGTAAGAAAACGCGCGCTCGGGTCGAGAATATTCAGTATCAGGTTGAGATCAATACGCTAACGCAGCGCGTAGCGGAGAACCTGCCGTTGAATGGTATCGGTTCGGTTGAGCTGATTTTTGATGAGCCGCTGGTATTGGACAACTATCAGTATAACGCGGTGACGGGCGGGATGATCTTTATCGACCGTCTGAGCAATGTCACGGTCGGTGCTGGTCTGGTGCGGGAGCCTATCGAGCAGGTGTATCAGGAGCCGGGCGCACACAGCGCGTTTGAGCTGGAACTGAATGCGCTGGTACGTCGCCACTTCCCACATTGGGGTGCGCGCGATCTGCTGGGAGGCAAGTAACGTGTCTTTACGCGATGAACCGACTGACGATAACGTCGTCTGGCATGCGCACGATGTCACCCGAGAGTCGCGCGAGAAGTTGCATGGTCATCAGGGCGTCGTTATCTGGTTTACCGGGTTGTCTGGATCCGGTAAATCCACGCTGGCGGGGGCGCTGGAACAGGCGCTACACGCTCGCGGCGTCAGCACCTACCTGCTGGATGGCGACAATGTGCGGCATGGGTTGTGCCGCGATTTAGGCTTCACCGACGACGATCGGCGCGAAAACATTCGCCGTGTGGGTGAAGTCGCCAAATTGATGGTGGACGCGGGTCTGGTAGTCCTGACCGCGTTTATCTCGCCGCACCGCGCCGAGCGTAAAATGGTGCAGGATTTACTGGGCGAAGGGCAGTTCATCGAAGTCTTCGTGGATACGCCGTTAGCGACCTGTGAAGCGCGCGATCCTAAGGGGTTGTATAAAAAAGCCCGTGCCGGAGAGCTGCGTAATTTCACCGGGATCGACTCAGCGTATGAAGCGCCGGAAGCGCCGGATAGTCATCTGGATGGCGAACAATTAGTAACAAATTTGACAGACCAATTGTTAGATCTGCTCGGCAAGAGAGCTATTATCAAGCTCTGATATCCCGCTTTTTTCACCGCGCTAGAGGGTGATGAGGGGACGAATGGGAAAGATTATGCAAAATGCCACGCAGTTAACGATTAGCAAGACTCGGCCAGCGCAACAAGAAGAAGATGACGGCGTTTCCTACCTGTTTATGGGGGCGGTAACGGGGTTCTCCTTTTATTGGTTGGCCTTTACGATCCCTTTTCTGGTATACGGCTCTAATACCACGTTTTTCTTCATGCTCTACACCTGGCCGTTTTTTCTGGCGCTGATGCCGTTTTCAGTGCTGGTTGGTGTCGGGTTTAGCTTCCTGCTGAGAGGCTATATTTTTTATACGCTTTTTGCGACAGGGCTGACGGTGGTCTGCCTGTTTTGGCTGGTATTTTCTTTTCTGACGGGGTGGTAAAAGAAAAAGGCTGCCAGCGAGGAAGACGCTGACAGCCCAGGTCTACCGTATTTACAGTATCTTGCTCAGGAAAGCCTGCGTGCGCGGGTTACTCGGATGAGTAAAGATTGCGTCTGGCGTTCCCTGTTCCTGAATAATCCCCTGATCGATAAAGATCACTCTATCGGCCACTTCTCTGGCAAATGCCATTTCATGCGTCACGATGACCATTGTCATGCCTTCATTTGCCAGCGTTTTCATGACTGCTAACACTTCGCCAACCAGCTCCGGGTCCAACGCGGATGTCGGTTCATCGAACAACATTATCGCGGGTTCCATCGCTAACGCGCGGGCAATCGCGACACGCTGCTGCTGTCCGCCGGACAGGCTATTCGGCCAGGCATCAATTTTATCCAGCAGGCCAACCTTGCTGAGCAACGCTTTAGCCCGTTCAACGGCCTGTGCGCGCGGCAATTTTTTCACATCCATCGGTGCCATAATTATGTTTTCCAACACCGTCATGTGTGGAAACAGATTAAAGCGCTGGAACACCATCCCCACGCTTTCGCGCACGCGATTGATATTGGTTTTCTGATCGTGAATAGCAAAACCGTTGACCGTAATCTCGCCTGCCGATAGCGTCTCCAGTGCGTTGATGCAGCGCAGAAAGGTACTTTTTCCTGAACCGGATGGGCCAATCAGGCAGAGCACTTCCTGAGGGGCGATGTCGCAGGAAATACCGCGCAGGACATGCGTATCACCAAACTGTTTTTGCAGGTTTTTAACGTGAATCACTTTTGCCAAACCTCGTTTCCATGTGCCGCACCAGCAGCGAAAGCAGGAAAGTAATAACCCAATAAATGATAGAGATCGTCAGGTAGGGTTCCCAGTACGTGGCGTAAGCCCCTGACACCGTACGTGCGGCATAGGCGAGATCCGCCAATCCGATTGCCGAAGCCAGCGATGAATCTTTCACAATCGCGATGGCGTTGTTGCCCAGCGGCGGCAGCATGCGGCGAAAAGCCTGCGGCAGAATGACTTTCCGCATAGTGCGGCCATAGCTCATTCCGAGAGAGCGTGACGCTTCCATCTGACCGCGATCGATCGACTGAATACCGGCGCGGAATATCTCGGAGACATAGGCACCCGCATTCAGCGTAATCGCCACGACGCATGAGAGGAACGCGCCGTAATCTGAGCGTAGCGTGCGGGCAAAATCGACCGACATAATATTGCTGGTCACCAGCAATCCATCACGTGGGTTGATGAATAGCGGCACCAGCGCGAAGTGCACCACCATGATTTGTACAAACAGCGGCGTGCCGCGGAAGGCGCTGATGTAGATGCGTACTGGCCATTGCACGCCGTAGTGCAGGATATATTTCCACGGCCCGTGCGGCGCCTGCGCTAAGCGGCCTAATCCGAGTGTTAATCCCCAGCAGGTGCCAAGAATGACACAGATAATGGTGCATTTGATGGTCATCCAGGTGCCTTCCATAAACAGCGGGGCATATTCCTGAATGATCTCCCAACGAAATCCCGTCAAGATCGTTTCCTTTTTTGAATAGGCTAACGTAATGATTATTCTAAATTAAACCGGACAGGCTAGCTGTCCGGTTGATGCGACGTCTCATGTGAGGCGGTGGAGGCCTGGAGAGGTGCGCAGTATCTGCAGGCGTTATTCTGCGGGTAAGGTTGGAACGTTGTTATCAAACCAGGTTTGATAGATCTTGGCGTAGGTACCATCAGCAACGATTTTTTTCAGCCCAGAGTTAATCTTCGCGCGCAGCTGATCGTTGCCTTTCGCGACAGCGATCCCGAAATACTGGCGTTCAAATTTGGCATCGGAAACCAGATTGAACTGTTTTTCAGGGTGAGTCTTAATGTAAAACTTCACCACGCCCACGTCGCCAACCGCGGCGCCCACACCATCTTCATACAGCTCTTGTAACATTAACGGGGTGTTATCAAAGCGCTTAATCGATGTACTGTTTTTGCCTAATACATCGGAGACCACGATATCGGCGGTACTGGAGTTCACGACACCGACTTTGTGATCTTTCAGCGCAGCAATCGAGTCGATCGTTGAGCCTTTAGGCACCACGATGGACTGCTCGGCTGGGAAATACGGTGCGGAGAAATCGACCATTTGCTTACGTTTGTCGGTAATCGTGATACCGGAAATGATAATGTCGCGGTCGCCGGAGTTAAGGGTCGCGAAGATCCCTTCCCACGGCGTATTGATCAGCTTGATATTAAAATTCTCCGCCTTGGCGATCGCTTTAATAATATCAATATCAAAGCCTTCCAGCTCTTTCTGCGCGTTTTCAAATTCAAAGGGACGATAGGTTCCGCCAGAGCCAACAACGTAAGTGGGTTCTGCAGCGAAGGCGCTGGTGGGGAGTACGGTAGTGGATAGTGCGGTGGTGAAGAGCGCACCAACGAATAACAATTTTTTGAACATGGTTTTCTCCTGGTTTAAATGTAAAACTTTCTTTTTTTATGCACTTTGTATGCATAAAAATACACAGATAGCATTAATGGTTCAACTGACGTTTTTCCTATGGACGGTTTTAGCCAGGCGGACGCGATGTTCTTGCATCTTCTGACGAATAGAAAGTACGAGAGGATGAATGGACGACGTGAGTGTGTCGTGGGCGCGCGTTTGGCGTGCTCTTCTGCCCGAAATATCCCCATTTGGGCACGTGGCAGGGTGAATATTGCCTCCCACTGCCGGACACAGTGGAGTCGAAACAAAAGTTATGGGATGATTAGGCGGTTTTTCAGGGGGCGGGATGGGAAAGCTTACGCTGTTATTATTGATATTGCTTGGCTGGCTTCAGTACTCACTGTGGCTGGGCAAGAATGGCATTCATGATTATGTGCGGGTGAAAGATGATGTTGTTGTCCAGCAGGGGAACAATGCCAAATTAAAAGACCGTAACGAACAGCTGTTTGCTGAAATTGACGACCTCAATGGCGGACAGGAAGCGATTGAAGAGCGCGCACGCAATGAGCTGGGTATGATTAAACCCGGTGAAAGCTTCTATCGTCTGGTGCCAGAGTCGAACCATCGTAACGCGAATACGACGTCATCTAATAACGCTTCATCCAACAACACACAACGTTGACGCATGCAGACACCACGCCTTTCCCCGCCTGACATTGTTGCCGTTTTGCCCGCCGCGGGTAACGGCAGCCGGATGCAAAACGATCGTCCTAAGCAGTATCTGACGATTGGCAATGATGCGACCGGACATAAAACCATTCTTGAACATACTATCGACGCGCTTTTACGCCATTCACGCGTGCAGCGTGTCGTCGTCGTTATCAGTCCTGATGACGCCTTCTTTCATACCCTGGCGATTGCCAACGATCCCCGTATTTGTGCCGTGACGGGCGGGCAGCAGCGTGCGGATTCCGTGCTGGCTGGGCTGTCTGCTGTTGCCGATAGCGCATGGGCATTAGTGCATGACGCGGCGCGTCCGTGTCTGCATCAGGACGATCTGACGCGCCTGCTGGCGATTGTCGAGCAGAGTGACGTTGGTGGAATTCTGGCCGCGCCGGTTCGTGATACCATGAAGCGTGGCACGGACGGGTTTATCGATCGCACGGTAGAACGTAACGATTTATGGCATGCGCTGACGCCGCAGCTTTTTCCTGCGGCGCTGCTGAAACAGTGCCTGCAACGGGCGCTTCAGGATGGCGTTGCCGTCACAGATGAAGCCTCCGCGTTGGAATACTGTGGCTATCGGCCGCAAATTATCAGCGGACGCTCGGATAATATCAAAGTCACTCGTCCAGAGGATTTGGCATTAGCCGAATTCTATTTAACCAGTTTGCAGTAACCTCATTTTATTCGCTAAATTTATTCGTTAAATACAGATAAGGAGAACGCGCGATGCGTATCGGTCACGGTTTTGATGTCCATAAGTTCGGTGGAGAAGGTCCGCTGGTGATCGGTGGCGTGCGAATTCCTTATACTCAAGGCCTGCTGGCCCATTCCGATGGGGATGTGGTGCTGCATGCGGTAACCGATGCGCTTTTAGGAGCCGCCGCGCTGGGCGACATTGGTAAGCTGTTCCCTGATACCGATCCGGCCTTTAAAGGCGCGGACAGCCGTGGCCTGCTGCGTGAAGCCTGGCGTCGTATCAATGAAAAAGGCTACCAGTTAGGCAATCTGGACGTCACGATTATTGCGCAGGCGCCGAAAATGGCACCCCATATCCCGCAAATGCGCGTGAATCTGGCGGAAGATTTGCAGTGTCACATGGACGACGTCAATGTGAAAGCGACCACGACAGAACAGTTAGGCTTTACGGGTCGCGGCGAAGGCATTGCCTGCGAAGCCGTTGCCCTGCTGGTGAAAAAAGAAACGGGCGAAATTGTTGCGTGGTAAGCGATTGTCTTATCAGTCATAGAAAATTAACAGTATAAAAACAATGTCGTGGCCGTGCGTCATCCGGTCATGCACCTTGTAGGATAATGATGGAAAATAGCGAACAACTCGTCTGGTTGCACGGTGAACCACAGGCTACGGGTTCATTGAAATCCACTGCTGAAGATTTTCTGGTGGTGGAAGATCTGGGGTTTCAGCCAGATGGTGACGGTGAGCAGGTATTGGTGCGCGTGCGCAAGCGCGGTTGCAATACGCAATTTGTGGCCGAGATGCTGGCGAAATTTGTTCGTCTACCGCTGCGTGCCGTCAGCTATGCGGGCCTGAAAGATCGTCATGCTGTCACCGAACAGTGGTTCTGCCTGCACATGCCGGGAAAAGAGACGCCAGATTTCTCCTTGCTGGCGCTTGAAGGCTGTGATGTGCTTGAGGTGACTCGCCATCGTCGCAAGCTGCGGATCGGCACGCTTCGGGGTAACCATTTTACTCTGGTGCTGCGTCAGGTCAGCGACCGAAACGAGGTTGACGATCGCTTGGCGCTGATTGCGGCAAAAGGCGTGCCTAATTATTTCGGCAGCCAGCGTTTCGGGCGCAACGGAAATAATCTTGAGCAGGCTCGTCTTTGGGCAAATAACGAGATTCGGGTAAAAGAACGTAGTAAGCGGAGTTTTTATCTTTCCGCCAGCCGCAGTGCGATGTTTAATCAGGTTGCCAGTGCACGACTCGCGGGGCAGCAGGCGAAAACTGTCTTGTGTGGTGACGCATTGCAGCTAACCGGGCGTGGCAGCTGGTTTGTGGCTAAGTCTGACGAACTAGATGTTTTACAGACGCGCCTTGATGCGGGCGAACTCCAGATTACTGCGCCGCTGCCTGGTGATGGTGAACTGGGTACGCAGGACGACGCACGGGTATTTGAAGAACAGGCTTTGGTCGGACAAGACACGCTGTGGTCTTTGATTAAGCGTGAGCGGGTCGAACCTGCCCGGCGTGCGGTGTTGCTGTATCCGCAGCAGATGCACTGGGAATGGCAGGACGATGCGACTGTGGAAGTGAAGTTCTGGCTACCTGCGGGCAGTTTTGCGACCAGCGTGGTGCGTGAATTGCTGCATTCACAACAGGATACCGATCTCGGTGCCTGATGTACTGCGCTACGTTTTTGCAGAAAATGGTTGAAGAGAATAATGCCGGCAGCCGTGCAATAGCGGCGGCTGGTTTACCCCTGTGCGGGAAAATTGCTGTATTGGTGACGAGGTTAACCAGAGCTGAGGTCGGCGGGGAATGGTAAACAAGCGTATAGAAACGTTGTTGGCGCAGCTGCGCCAACAGGGCATTCAGGACGAGCGTCTGCTGAAGGCGATAGAAGCCGTACCCAGAGAACGTTTTGTTGATGAGGCTTTCGAGCATAAAGCGTATGAAAATACCGCTCTGCCTATTGGTTCCGGCCAGACGATTTCGCAGCCCTATATCGTTGCGAAGATGACGGAACTGCTCAGCCTGACGCCCGAATCCCGCGTGCTGGAGATTGGTACTGGGTCGGGTTATCAAACGGCAATTCTCGCGCATTTGGTGCGGCACGTTTGCTCGGTTGAGCGCATCAAAGGGCTGCAATGGCAGGCTAAACGTCGCTTAAAACAGCTTGATCTGCATAATGTTTCTACCCGTCATGGCGATGGGTGGCAGGGCTGGGCATCGCGCGGGCCGTTTGATGCCATCATCGTGACTGCTGCACCGCCGGAAATTCCTCGAGCGCTGATGGAACAGCTTGATGAAGGCGGTGTGATGGTGTTGCCCGTCGGTGAACAGTCACAATACTTACAAGTTGTTCAACGCCATGCTGGCGAATTTATTATTCAAACGGTTGAAGCTGTTCGGTTTGTTCCGCTGGTCAAAGGGGAATTAGCCTGATACCGTGGCGTTGGTATGCATTTGTTGTTAAGTCTTTAAAATTTCAACACAACTGTTTTATAGTGCGAACTTGTTGATATTGTTAGCATCTAATCATCGTGGTGCCTTTCTCGTTTTGCTTATGCGCCAGCGATGGTGAAGTAGCGATCTTTCTCGTTCCAACTAACGAATAAATCACCGGATACCGGTTACGCTACAATCACTTACGCTACGGGCAGTTGAGCCACGGCTAGTTAAGCGAGAGCAGATGCGAGGCAGACATGCCCGAATTGAGTTCTGAGCATTACTGTTTTTTGAATGTTATATAGCCTAAATAATTCGAGTTGCAGGCAGGCGGCAAGCGCACGAATCCTCAGGAGCTTACATCAGTAAGTGACTGGGGTGAGTAAGAGAAGCCAACGTACATGCAGCTTGAAGTATGACGGATATAGTTACTTTTTTGAACGCTATAGTTATAGGGGAGTAAGGCGCATGGGAAGCCGAATGATGAATTTGCGTCACATTGCTGCTTGTACGGTGATTGTCTTAGGATTGGCGGGATGTACCAACAATAATTCCAAATCCGCACCGATTAGCAGCGTTGACGGAAATACGGGCAACCGAGGGGGAATGTTATCTGCGCCACCATCACGCATTTCAACGGCGGGTGAAAGCGTTGCAACAACGTCCGACGGACGCATTGTTTACAACCGCAGCTACGGCAATATTCCGAAAGGCAGCTACAGCGGCGGCAATTCCTACACTGTTAAACGGGGCGATACCCTGTTTTATATCGCGTGGATTACCGGTAATGACTACCGGGATCTGGCGCAGCGCAACAATATTCCTGAGCCGTACAGCCTGAATGTGGGGCAATCACTGAGCTTAGGCAGCGGCTCTGGTAACAACGTTTCGGGCGGCGGCCTGATGAGCGGTGGTGGAATGCTGGCAACAACTGATGCCACCCGAAGTGGTGTACCAACGCCGCCATCAAGTGCGCAAATACAAACTACATCGGTTGATTCTCAGTCAACTAATGCGTATTCTGGTAATCAGGGTAAACAGAATGTAGGTAAGATGTTACCTACAACAGGGGCACCAACAACCGCTCCTGTTTCCGCACCAGCGGCTGTTGCCAGCAGCAATACGGCTGCTGTCGGCAGTTGGCGTTGGCCTACCGATGGGAAAGTCATAGATAGTTTTTCCTCTTCCGAGGGGGGAAATAAAGGGATTGATATCGCCGGCTCACGTGGGCAACCGATCACCGCAACCGCCAGTGGGCGCGTGGTGTACGCGGGTAATGCGCTACGTGGTTACGGAAATCTGATAATCATCAAACATAATGATGACTACCTCAGTGCCTATGCCCATAACGATACGATGCTAGTCCGTGAGCAACAAGACGTCACGGCAGGACAAAAAATCGCTACGATGGGCAGTACGGGCACCAGCTCAGTTCGCTTGCACTTTGAAATTCGTTACAAGGGGAAATCCGTAAACCCGCTGCGTTTTCTGCCGCAGCGATAAATCGGGCAGAGTATTTCGGTATTCTGCCAAGGGATCACGGGTAGGAGCCACTTATGAGCCAAAGTACGCTGAAAGTTAACGAGTTACATGAAGATACCGATTTCGAAGAAAATGGACTTGACGTTTTTGACGATAAAGCGCTGGCAGAGGAAGATACCAATGATAATGACTCGGCGGAAGACGAGCTGTTATCGCAAGGGGTCCCACAGCGTGTCCTTGACGCAACACAGCTCTATTTAGGAGAGATCGGCTATTCGCCGCTTTTAACCGCAGAAGAAGAAGTTTATTTTGCCCGACGCGCGTTGCGTGGCGATGTCCCATCGCGCCGCCGGATGATCGAGAGTAACCTGCGGCTGGTGGTGAAAATTGCCCGCCGTTACAACAATCGTGGTCTGGCGCTGCTGGACCTGATTGAAGAGGGGAACCTTGGCCTGATCCGTGCGGTTGAAAAATTCGATCCAGAAAGAGGATTCCGTTTTTCAACCTATGCAACCTGGTGGATTCGACAAACGATAGAACGGGCGATCATGAATCAAACCCGAACCATCCGTTTGCCGATTCACATTGTCAAAGAACTCAACGTTTATCTGCGCACCGCGCGCGAACTGTCTCATAAACTGGATCACGAGCCGAGTGCGGAAGAAATTGCCGAACAGCTTGATAAGCCCGTTGATGACGTCAACCGCATGCTGCGTCTGAATGAACGTATTACTTCCGTCGATACCCCGCTGGGTGGTGATTCGGAAAAAGCGCTGCTGGATATTCTGGCAGACGAAAAAGATAACGGACCTGAAGACACCACTCAGGATAACGATATGAAGCAGAATATCGTTAAATGGTTGTTTGAGCTTAATGCCAAACAGCGTGAGGTGTTGGCGCGTCGTTTCGGCCTGCTAGGGTACGAAGCGGCTACGCTGGAAGATGTGGGTCGTGAAATCGGTTTAACGCGTGAGCGTGTTCGCCAGATTCAGGTTGAAGGCTTACGTCGCCTGCGGGAAATTTTGCAGGTTCAGGGGTTGAGCATTGAAGAACTGTTTCGTGAATAATTCGTGACGCGTTACTGATGTCTTGAAATAAAAAATGGTGGGGAAACCCACCATTTTTTTTATGCCTGTATTCGCCCTTTCGCGTGAAAGGGCGGTCCGACGGCGATTAGCGGACGATATTCGCCAGCAGGAAATCGATGATTTCGCTGGTTTTAATCATTTGCTTTTCACCGACCCGACGGTTCTTATATTCAATCTCTTCGCTATCCAGATTGCGATCGCCAATGACGATGGTATGCGGCACGCCAATCAACTCCATATCGGCGAACATCACGCCCGGACGCTCTTTACGGTCATCAAGCAGAACTTCAATGCCTTTAGCGCGCAGCTGCTGGTAGATATCCTCAGCCACTTCCTTCACGCGGAAAGACTTGTGCATGTTCATTGGCAGAATAGCAACGTGGAAAGGTGCAATCGCATCTGGCCAGATGATGCCGCGTTCGTCATGGTTCTGTTCAATCGCCGCTGCGACAACGCGCGTCACACCAATACCGTAGCAACCCATCGTCAGCGTCTGGTTGCGGCCGTCTTCACCTTGAACCGTCGCTTTCAGCGCTTCAGAATACTTGCTGCCCAGTTGGAAAATATGGCCCACCTCGATACCGCGTTTAATTTGCAGTGTGCCTTTGCCGTCTGGACTGATGTCGCCTTCAACTACGTTACGGATATCTGCAACCTGCGGCAACGTAACGTCACGTTCCCAGTTGATACCAAAATAGTGTTTGCCATCAATGTTCGCGCCAGCGCTGAAATCGCTCATCGCCGCAACGGTACGATCGACAACAACTGGAATCGACAGCTTGACCGGGCCAAGTGAACCTGGGCCTGCGCCGATGGTGGCACGAATTTCTTCTTCCGTTGCGAATGTCAGCGGGCTGGCAACCTGAGCAATTTTCTCTGCTTTGATTTCGTTCAGTTCGTGATCGCCACGAACCAGCAGCGCAACCAGTTTATGGCCGCTTTCTTCCGTTGCTTTAACCAGCAGTGTTTTCACGGTTTTTTCTACCGGCAGCTTAAACTGCTCAACCAGCTCGGCGATGGTCTTGGCATTTGGCGTATCAACCAGACGCAACTCTTCTGTCGCTTCAGCGCGGCCTAACTTCGGCGCAACCGCTTCTGCCAGTTCAATGTTTGCTGCGTAGTCGGATTCCGTTGAGAAAACGATATCGTCTTCGCCGCTGGTCGCCAGTACCTGAAACTCATGGGAGGCATTGCCACCGATAGAGCCGGTATCCGCCTGAACGGCTCTGAAATCCAGATCCATACGGCTGAAAATCTGGCTGTAAGCGGCGTACATTGCGTCGTAGGTGACCTGCAATGATTCCTGTGAAGTATGGAAAGAGTAGGCGTCTTTCATCAGGAATTCACGTGAACGCATCACGCCAAAACGCGGGCGCACTTCATCGCGGAATTTGGTTTGAATCTGGAAGAAATTCAGCGGCAGCTGCTTGTAGGAGCTGATTTCATTACGAATCAGGTCAGTAATAACTTCTTCATGTGTTGGGCCGAGTACAAATGGGCGCTCACCACGATCGACAAAGCGCAGCAGTTCCGGGCCATATTGATCCCAACGTCCACTTTCCACCCATAAATCGGCAGGCTGAACAACTGGCATGGAAACTTCAATCGCGCCAGCGTTGTTCATCTCTTCGCGCACGATATTTTCAACTTTTCTCAAAACACGTAAACCGGTCGGCAACCAGGTGTAAAGGCCTGAGGCCAGTTTACGAATCATTCCTGCCCGGAGCATCAACTGATGGCTGATGACTTCTGCATCGGCTGGCGTCTCCTTGAGTGTGGAGAGCATGTATTGGCTAGTACGCATGGGGTTTTAGTTCCGTTAGAACGACAAATAGCATAGGGCTGCCGCGCAGCCGAAGGCACATAAAAAGTGGCTTAGTTTACCAGCGTGGGCGACGTGTCAAAAGAGAGCAGGGACAATTTTAGAATATATTGCTGCGGTTCGTGTATTAACACGTGTGCGACGGGTCGAGACTTAACACTTCGGTTTGTTCTTCGCATACGCGCCAGCGCACATTGAATTCCAATAGTAAAACGGCGTATTCCCGAGTAGTACTTTCCCCTTTACGGTAGGCGGGGCGCGGATCCTGTGCCAATACCTGCGAGATAAAGCGTTTTAACTGGGGATATTTCTTTTGGTGTTCTGCGATCTGGCTTTCTGCAAGGGGGGAAAAAGTGACTGGCATCGCGGCATCGGGTGCCATTTGGGCAAAGCCCGCTCGCGCCTGAGGATGGCTTTCTGCAAAGGGTAGATAAGGTTTGATATCGATGACCGGTGTGCCATCGACCAGATCAAGACTGCCTAATTCTAGCGTAATGGCATCGCCTTTTGTTCGGATCCCTTTTAATTCAACCAGCGACATGCCAACAGGATTGGGGCGGAAGGTGGAACGTGTAGCGAAAACGCCCGTACGTGTGTTTCCTCCCAGACGCGGTGGTCGAACTGTCGGACGCCAGCCGCCTTCCATCGTTTGATGAAAGATGAACAATATCCAAATATGGCTGAAATCTTCCAGCCCCCGCACACAGTCTGCCTGATTGTACGGCGGTAATAGCTGAAGCTCTCCGCCTCCATCTTCAATCAGACCTGGCTGCCGCGGAATGGCAAACTTTTCTTTATACGGTGAGCGGATAATCCCGATCTGATTGAAAACAAATTGACTCATTGTGCAGAAACTTTCAGCGCAGTGCCTTGGCAAACGACCTGGCTGTAGCAACCCGCTACGCCGCTGACGGTTTGGCATTCATGCAGTAAAACCGCATTCGCTTTCATTGCCGTTGCGCGGTTTTGCATTCTTTTACGCGCATTTGCCGCGTTAGGGGGAGAATCCTGAGCGCTAACCTGACATGAGGAGCCTGAAACTTCGCCCATATCACGGAAAGGTTTACCGACTAATTCTTCTGCACTTTTATATAACACCGCTGGCGTTGGGCGAGCCACAGGCTTCGGTTTAGGCGCAGGTTCTACAGTTTTGGTTTCAATAGCGGGTTGAGGTGTCGGTGCCGGTGGCTTCTGAAATAAAGAACAGCCTGTTAGCGACATGGCCAACAATATAAAGGGAACAGCACGCATTAAGGATTCCTCTGCTTTTTCTCAAAGAGCGGGTATTGAAGCAAGCAATTGCATAAATAACAAGACGGGCCGTAGCCCGTCTTACAGATATCTTTTAATTAAACGCGTTAGGGTGGGATTACCAGCCTTTCACTGCGCCGCCATTAAAGATTTTATTTGCTGCGTCATTCACTTCATCAGACTGATAAGCCTGAACGAATTTCTTCACGTTTTCAGCGTCTTTGTTGTCTTCGCGTGAAACCAGCAGGTTTACATACGGAGAGTCTTTCTCTTCAACAAACAGGCCGTCTTTAGTTGGCGTCAGGTTAATCTGGCTAGCGTAAGTGGTGTTGATTACAGCCAGCGCGATTTGTGCGTCATCTAAAGAACGTGGCAACTGTGGTGCTTCCAGCTCAACCAGTTTGATGTTTTTCGGGTTTTCGGTCACATCCAGTACGGTTGGCAGCAGACCAACGTTGTCTTTCAGTTTAATCAAGCCGACTTTTTGCAGCAGCAGCAGAGAACGACCCAGGTTGGTCGGATCGTTTGGCAGCGCAACTTGAGCACCATCTTGCAGCTCATTCAGCGATTTGATTTTTTTGGAGTAACCCGCGATTGGGTAAACAAAACTGTTGCCGACAGAAACCAGCTTATAACCACGATCTTTGATCTGCTGATCCAGATAAGGTTTGTGCTGGAAGGCATTCAGGTCGATGTCGCCTTTGCTCAGGGCTTCATTTGGCAAAACGTAGTCGTTGAATGTGACCAATTCAACGTCCAGGCCGTATTTGTCTTTCGCCACTTTCTGCGCGATTTCCGCTACTTGCTGCTCTGCACCAACAATAACGCCGACTTTAATATGATTAGGATTCTTTTCTTCCTGACCACATCCCGCTAGCGCCAGAGCACCAATAAGTGCGCCAATGGTCGCAATAGATTTCAGTTTAATCGCCATATCCTTACCCCTAATTAATTATTCTCTTGGCAGATGCCTGTATGGCAAATGCGTATTGTGATGACTACTTGTGTGTGACAGCTTTTACTGCCCTGTCGCCGCAGAATTGAATCAGGTAAACCAAAACAACCAGTAATATTAATACCGTATTCATGACCGTCGCGTTATAACCAATATAACCATACTGATAACCAATTTGACCTAAGCCGCCTGCGCCCACGGCTCCACCCATAGCAGAATAGCCTACGAGTGTGATTAGCGTGATAGTTGCGGCATTAATGAGTCCCGGTAATGCTTCCGGCAGTAATATTTTTCTGATGATTTGCATTGGCGTTGCACCCATCGCACGGGCAGCTTCGATCAGGCCGGTAGGAATTTCAAGCAGCGCATTTTCCACCATGCGAGCAATAAACGGTGCGGCACCGACGGTGAGAGGAACGATAGCCGCTTGCAGACCAATCGAGGTTCCGACAATGATGCGGGTAAAAGGAATCATCCACACCAGCAAAATAATGAACGGAATCGAGCGGAAGATGTTTACCAGTGCAGAAACGGTCCGGTAGAGTTTTGGGTTGGCGATGATTTGCCCCGGACGCGTGGTATACAACAATACGCCCACGGGTAAGCCAAGCACAAAGCCAAAGAAACCAGAAACGAACGTCATCGCGATGGTTTCCCATACTCCCTTAGCCATTAACCACATCATTGCTTCAGACATAACCCAGAACCTCAATTGTAACGTGACTTTCCTGCAGGAATTGGATTGCGGCTTGGATATCCGCATCGTTGCCGTGCATTTCTGCCAGCATGATGCCGAACTTGACGCCACCGGCATAATCCATCTGGGCGCTGATAATGTTGTTGTTGACGTTAAAGCGTCGAGCAACCTCGGACAGCAGCGGAGCATCCACCGATTTACCCGTAAACTCCATTCGTAATAATGGCGTGGTATCCGGGCGAGAGTCAGGAGACAGACGGGCGAGATAATCGTCTGGGATGTCCAGGTGTAACGTTGACTGAATGAATTTCTGCGCCAGCGGCGTTTTCGGGTGTGAGAAGACTTCGCTTACGGTGTCCTGCTCGATGAGACGTCCGCCGCTGATCACCGCAACCTGATCGCAAATGCGTTTCACCACGTCCATCTCATGGGTAATAAGAAGGATGGTTAGACCAAGGCGGCGATTGATGTCTTTCAGTAACTCAAGAATCGAACGGGTTGTTGCAGGATCCAACGCGCTGGTTGCTTCGTCACACAGCAGAACTTTAGGATTGCTAGCCAGCGCACGGGCAATAGCGACACGCTGCTTTTGTCCGCCAGACAAATTGGCTGGATACACGTCATGCTTATCAGCCAGTCCAACCAACTCCAACAACTCATTGACTCGTTTAGTGATGTCAGCTTTCGGCGTGTTATCCAATTCCAGCGGTAGTGAAATGTTGCCAAAAACGGTGCGCGAAGCGAGCAGGTTGAAGTGTTGGAAAATCATGCCGATTTGACGGCGTGCACGCGTCAGCTGGCTATCTGACAGCTGGGTCAGCTCTTGCCCATCGACCAGCACTTTCCCTTCTGTCGGACGTTCCAATAAATTGACGCAGCGGATTAGTGTACTTTTACCTGCGCCCGATGCGCCGATAACGCCATAAATTTGCCCGGTGGGAACATGAAGGCTGACATCAGCAAGCGCGGTAATGTTTCGCCCGTTTTGCTGAAAAACCTTAGTAATATTAGAAAGTTCAATCATATGTTTTTTATCGTGAGTGCCTATGGCTGGATAAATCAGTTTCTGTATTAACAGAATATGAAACGGATGTTAGGGCGTCTAGACGTCTAAGTCAATCGGGATTGTCATGGCTCTGCATTCTCCCTATGCGTGAAAACATGCGATACTACTGTGTAATTTAGGCATTCAGGAGCAAAGTCAGTGGCACAAAGCGTTCCAGCAGTTTTTCTTGATCGTGACGGTACGATCAATGTCGATCACGGTTATGTTCATGACATTGACCATTTTCAATTTATTGATGGCGTCATTGATGCCATGCGTGAGTTGAAAAGCATGGGGTTCGCGCTGGTTGTGGTGACGAATCAGTCCGGCATCGCCCGCGGTAAGTTTACAGAAGATCAGTTTATGCAACTGACGGAGTGGATGGACTGGTCACTGGCCGATCGTGGTGTTGATCTGGATGGCATCTATTTTTGTCCGCATCACCCTGAAGCTGGGGAAGATGAGTATCGCCAGAGTTGTGATTGCCGTAAGCCTGAGCCGGGCATGCTGCTTTCCGCACAGCGTGAGCTGAACATTGATATGGCAGCTTCTTATATGGTGGGAGACAAATTAGAGGATATTCAGGCTGCGATTGGCGCTGGTATAGGAAAAAAATTGCTGGTTCGTACCGGTAAACCCGTCACTGAACAAGGTGAGGCACTGGCTGATGGTGTGCTGGAAAGCCTCGCAGACCTGCCAAAATGGATAAAAACGCACAGTTAACAAGCGGAACGCATGAAAGATGCGCAAACAGAAAAAAGTTTACGTTTAATCGAGACAAACAATTTAATCAGACAATCTGTGTGGGCACTCACAAGACCGTATCTTAACGATATAAAAAGTCTTGAAGAGTGAACAACAGTAAATTCATTACGAATAAACAGTTACTAATTCTTTGAGCATCGCTGACGAGTTCAGCAAATCAAACAAATCTTAAATTGAAGAGTTTGATCATGGCTCAGATTGAACGCTGGCGGCAGGCCTAACACATGCAAGTCGAGCGGTAGCACAGGAGAGCTTGCTCTCTGGGTGACGAGCGGCGGACGGGTGAGTAATGTCTGGGAAACTGCCTGATGGAGGGGGATAACTACTGGAAACGGTAGCTAATACCGCATAACCTCGCAAGAGCAAAGAGGGGGACCTTCGGGCCTCTCGCCATCAGATGTGCCCAGATGGGATTAGCTAGTAGGTGAGGTAATGGCTCACCTAGGCGACGATCCCTAGCTGGTCTGAGAGGATGACCAGCCACACTGGAACTGAGACACGGTCCAGACTCCTACGGGAGGCAGCAGTGGGGAATATTGCACAATGGGCGCAAGCCTGATGCAGCCATGCCGCGTGTGTGAAGAAGGCCTTCGGGTTGTAAAGCACTTTCAGCGGGGAGGAAGGCGATAAGGTTAATAACCTTATCGATTGACGTTACCCGCAGAAGAAGCACCGGCTAACTCCGTGCCAGCAGCCGCGGTAATACGGAGGGTGCAAGCGTTAATCGGAATGACTGGGCGTAAAGCGCACGCAGGCGGTCTGTTAAGTTGGATGTGAAATCCCCGGGCTTAACCTGGGAACTGCATTCAAAACTGACAGGCTAGAGTCTTGTAGAGGGGGGTAGAATTCCAGGTGTAGCGGTGAAATGCGTAGAGATCTGGAGGAATACCGGTGGCGAAGGCGGCCCCCTGGACAAAGACTGACGCTCAGGTGCGAAAGCGTGGGGAGCAAACAGGATTAGATACCCTGGTAGTCCACGCTGTAAACGATGTCGATTTGGAGGTTGTGCCCTTGAGGCGTGGCTTCCGGAGCTAACGCGTTAAATCGACCGCCTGGGGAGTACGGCCGCAAGGTTAAAACTCAAATGAATTGACGGGGGCCCGCACAAGCGGTGGAGCATGTGGTTTAATTCGATGCAACGCGAAGAACCTTACCTACTCTTGACATCCAGAGAATTTGCTAGAGATAGCTTAGTGCCTTCGGGAACTCTGAGACAGGTGCTGCATGGCTGTCGTCAGCTCGTGTTGTGAAATGTTGGGTTAAGTCCCGCAACGAGCGCAACCCTTATCCTTTGTTGCCAGCGATTCGGTCGGGAACTCAAAGGAGACTGCCGGTGATAAACCGGAGGAAGGTGGGGATGACGTCAAGTCATCATGGCCCTTACGAGTAGGGCTACACACGTGCTACAATGGCGTATACAAAGAGAAGCGACCTCGCGAGAGCAAGCGGACCTCATAAAGTACGTCGTAGTCCGGATTGGAGTCTGCAACTCGACTCCATGAAGTCGGAATCGCTAGTAATCGTAGATCAGAATGCTACGGTGAATACGTTCCCGGGCCTTGTACACACCGCCCGTCACACCATGGGAGTGGGTTGCAAAAGAAGTAGGTAGCTTAACCTTCGGGAGGGCGCTTACCACTTTGTGATTCATGACTGGGGTGAAGTCGTAACAAGGTAACCGTAGGGGAACCTGCGGTTGGATCACCTCCTTACCAAGAAGATGTGTGTTGCGTGAAGTGCTCACACAGATTGTCTGATGAAAATAACGAGCAGAAATACCTTAATAGGCTTGTAGCTCAGGTGGTTAGAGCGCACCCCTGATAAGGGTGAGGTCGGTGGTTCAAGTCCACTCAGGCCTACCAACTCTTCCGTGAGTGGTATCTAAGGTATCTGTAAGCAACGATGGGGTTATAGCTCAGCTGGGAGAGCGCCTGCCTTGCACGCAGGAGGTCTGCGGTTCGATCCCGCATAGCTCCACCATCACTACCTGCTTGATAAAAAATTTCAGAGAGTACCTGTATAGGTCATGTTTACGATATTGCTCTTTAACAATCTGGAACAAGCTGAAAATTGAAACATGACAGCTGAACATGCATTGATGCCTGCGGGTATGAATGGCGTGTCAGTATGTTAATGAGTCTCTCAAATAATCGCAGCGCGAACAGTGACTTTGAGTTATCAAAGACACCTTCGGGTTGTGAGGTTAAGCGACTAAGCGTACACGGTGGATGCCTAGGCAGTCAGAGGCGATGAAGGGCGTGCTAATCTGCGATAAGCGTCGGTAAGCTGATATGAAGCGTTATACCCGACGATACCCGAATGGGGAAACCCAGTGTGTTTCGACACACTATCATGACATGAATACATAGTGTCATGAGGCGAACCGGGGGAACTGAAACATCTCAGTACCCCGAGGAAAAGAAATCAACCGAGATTCCCTAGTAGCGGCGAGCGAACGGGGAGGAGCCCAGAACCTGAATCAGTTTGTGTGTTAGTGGAAGCGTCTGGAAAGTCGCACAGTAAAGGGTGATAGTCCCGTACACAAAAATGCACAAGCTGTGAGTTCGATGAGTAGGGCGGGACACGTGACATCCTGTCTGAATATGGGGGGACCATCCTCCAAGGCTAAATACTCCTGACTGACCGATAGTGAACCAGTACCGTGAGGGAAAGGCGAAAAGAACCCCGGCGAGGGGAGTGAAATAGAACCTGAAACCGTGTACGTACAAGCAGTGGGAGCCTACTTGTTAGGTGACTGCGTACCTTTTGTATAATGGGTCAGCGACTTATATTCTGTAGCAAGGTTAACCGTATAGGGGAGCCGCAGGGAAACCGAGTCTTAACTGGGCGTTAAGTTGCAGGGTATAGACCCGAAACCCGGTGATCTAGCCATGGGCAGGTTGAAGGTTGGGTAACACTAACTGGAGGACCGAACCGACTAATGTTGAAAAATTAGCGGATGACTTGTGGCTGGGGGTGAAAGGCCAATCAAACCGGGAGATAGCTGGTTCTCCCCGAAAGCTATTTAGGTAGCGCCTCGTGAACTCATCTTCGGGGGTAGAGCACTGTTTCGGCTAGGGGGTCATCCCGACTTACCAACCCGATGCAAACTACGAATACCGAAGAATGTTATCACGGGAGACACACGGCGGGTGCTAACGTTCGTCGTGAAGAGGGAAACAACCCAGACCGCCAGCTAAGGTCCCAAAGTCATGGTTAAGTGGGAAACGATGTGGGAAGGCATAGACAGCCAGGATGTTGGCTTAGAAGCAGCCATCATTTAAAGAAAGCGTAATAGCTCACTGGTCGAGTCGGCCTGCGCGGAAGATGTAACGGGGCTAAACCATGCACCGAAGCTGCGGCAGCGACACTTAGGTGTTGTTGGGTAGGGGAGCGTTCTGTAAGCCGTCGAAGGTGGCCTGTGAGGGCTGCTGGAGGTATCAGAAGTGCGAATGCTGACATAAGTAACGATAATGCGGGTGAAAAACCCGCACGCCGGAAGACCAAGGGTTCCTGTCCAACGTTAATCGGGGCAGGGTGAGTCGACCCCTAAGGCGAGGCTGAAAAGCGTAGTCGATGGGAAACAGGTTAATATTCCTGTACTCGGTGTTACTGCGAAGGGGGGACGGAGAAAGCTAGGTTATCCGGGCGACGGTTGTCCCGGTTTAAGCGTGAAGGTGGATGACTTTGGTAAATCCGGGTCATTGTTAACACTGAGGCGTGATGACGAGTCACTACGGTGATGAAGTAACCGATGCTACGCTTCCAGGAAAAGCCTCTAAGCTCCAGGTAACATCAAATCGTACCCCAAACCGACACAGGTGGTCAGGTAGAGAATACTCAGGCGCTTGAGAGAACTCGGGTGAAGGAACTAGGCAAAATGGTGCCGTAACTTCGGGAGAAGGCACGCTGATGGTAGGTGAAGTGACTTGCTCATGGAGCTGAAATCAGTCGAAGATACCAGCTGGCTGCAACTGTTTAATAAAAACACAGCACTGTGCAAACACGAAAGTGGACGTATACGGTGTGACGCCTGCCCGGTGCCGGAAGGTTAATTGATGGGGTCAGCCGCAAGGCGAAGCTCTTGATCGAAGCCCCGGTAAACGGCGGCCGTAACTATAACGGTCCTAAGGTAGCGAAATTCCTTGTCGGGTAAGTTCCGACCTGCACGAATGGCGTAATGATGGCCAGGCTGTCTCCACCCGAGACTCAGTGAAATTGAACTCGCTGTGAAGATGCAGTGTACCCGCGGCAAGACGGAAAGACCCCGTGAACCTTTACTATAGCTTGACACTGAACCTTGAGCCTTGATGTGTAGGATAGGTGGGAGGCTTTGAAGCGTGGACGCCAGTCTGCGTGGAGCCAACCTTGAAATACCACCCTTTAATGTTTGATGTTCTAACGTGGACCCGTGATCCGGGTTGCGGACAGTGTCTGGTGGGTAGTTTGACTGGGGCGGTCTCCTCCCAAAGCGTAACGGAGGAGCACGAAGGTTAGCTAATCCTGGTCGGACATCAGGAGGTTAGTGCAAAGGCATAAGCTAGCTTGACTGCGAGAGTGACAGCTCGAGCAGGTGCGAAAGCAGGTCTTAGTGATCCGGTGGTTCTGAATGGAAGGGCCATCGCTCAACGGATAAAAGGTACTCCGGGGATAACAGGCTGATACCGCCCAAGAGTTCATATCGACGGCGGTGTTTGGCACCTCGATGTCGGCTCATCACATCCTGGGGCTGAAGTAGGTCCCAAGGGTATGGCTGTTCGCCATTTAAAGTGGTACGCGAGCTGGGTTTAGAACGTCGTGAGACAGTTCGGTCCCTATCTGCCGTGGGCGTTGGAAGATTGAGAGGGGTTGCTCCTAGTACGAGAGGACCGGAGTGAACGCACCACTGGTGTACGGGTTGTGATGCCAATTGCATTGCCCGGTAGCTAAGTGCGGAAGAGATAACCGCTGAAAGCATCTAAGCGGGAAACTTGCCTCGAGATGAGTCTTCCCTGGGCACTAGATGCCCCTGAAGGGCCGTTGAAGACGACGACGTAGATAGGCTGGGTGTGTAAGCGTAGCGATACGTTGAGCTAACCAGTACTAATGACCCGAGAGGCTTAACCTTACAACACCGAAGGTGTTTTGTGGGCGACTCATAGAAACGTGTTTTGATTTTAGCTTGTTCAGAGATTGGTTCTGATGGTTGTGTGCACTAAAAAAGTGAAAACATAACGGTTGGAATGAAACAGAATTTGCCTGGCGGCGATAGCGCGGTGGTCCCACCTGACCCCATGCCGAACTCAGAAGTGAAACGCCGTAGCGCCGATGGTAGTGTGGGGCTTCCCCATGTGAGAGTAGGGAACTGCCAGGCATCAACTCAGAAGTGAAACGCCGTAGCGCCGATGGTAGTGTGGGGCTTCCCCATGTGAGAGTAGGGAACTGCCAGGTTTCAATTAAGATAAAAGGCCATCCTTAACAGGATGGCCTTTTGTTTATTTCTATTTCAGGATAGTAAACTCTTCCTTTTACCTGAATAGACTCTGCTTATCTTCTTATTAACCCACCTCATAATAACGTCCTGTTTGTTACCGCTTTATTTATCCGTGTTTCAGTTAATGATAATTAAAGGCACGGCTTGCGTTGTTACATTAATAAATTATTACAATCAGGAACTTTTTGCCTCAGGGTTTAAGTGCTGCTTTACTATAGCGGGCATCGTTTTATGCCCGGAAAAACAGGAGAATAAAATAGGATGACTGATCTAACGGAAAATGCGAAAGATACGCGTCAGCGTATCCGAGCTATAGTTGGCGCTTCATCGGGTAATTTGGTTGAGTGGTTTGATTTTTATGTTTATTCCTTTTGCTCAATCTATTTTGCCCATATCTTTTTCCCTTCGGGAAATACCACCACTCAATTACTACAAACCGCAGGGGTTTTTGCAGCAGGCTTTTTAATGAGACCGATAGGCGGTTGGCTTTTCGGTTACATTGCAGACAAGCATGGTCGTAAAAATTCAATGCTAATTTCAGTCTGCATGATGTGTTTTGGATCTCTGGTTATTGCATGTTTACCGGGATATGAAACCATTGGCACCTGGGCTCCCTTTTTACTGTTATTAGCCCGTTTATTTCAGGGGCTTTCTGTCGGTGGAGAATACGGCACTAGCGCAACGTATATGAGTGAAGTTGCTGTTGAGGGAAGGAAGGGATTCTATGCTTCTTTTCAGTATGTCACGCTGATTGGCGGTCAACTGCTGGCGCTGTTAGTGGTTGTAATATTACAGCAGATTCTGAGTGATGAAGATTTACGGGCGTGGGGATGGCGTATTCCTTTTGCTCTCGGCGCTATTTTGGCGATTGTTGCGCTTTATTTACGCCGCTCTTTGAATGAAACGTCTGATAAAACGACTCGCGGGCATAAAGATGCTGGCTCGCTTGCGGGTTTGTGGAAACATCGTCGCGCCTTTATTACCGTACTGGGTTTTACGGCCGGTGGTTCTTTAGCTTTTTATACGTTTACCACTTACATGCAAAAGTATCTGGTGAATACGGCAGGAATGGATGCGAAAACGGCTAGCGGATTAATGACCCTCGCACTGTTTATTTTTATGCTGCTACAGCCGTTTTTTGGTGCGATGTCGGATAAGATTGGTCGTCGTAGCTCCATGCTCTGTTTCGGTGGGCTTGCGGCATTGCTGACGGTGCCCATTCTGACGGTACTGCAGAGTGTGACTAGCCCTGTCATTGCTTTCTCACTGGTGATGCTTTCACTGATTATTGTCAGTTTCTACACGTCTATCAGCGGCATTTTAAAAGCAGAGATGTTCCCGCCTGAAGTCCGGGCGTTGGGGGTAGGCTTATCTTACGCGGTTGCTAATGCGCTGTTTGGCGGTTCTGCTGAGTATGTTGCACTTTCGCTGAAATCGTTTGGTATGGAAACGGCTTTCTTCTGGTACGTCTCAGTGATGGGGGCTGTTGCGTTTATTGTGTCATTGACGCTGCATCGCAGAGGCAAGGGAATGAAGCTTTAGTTTTCAGATCGCTACTATAACGCCTGGCTGGTAGCTGCACCGGGCAGGCTCCAAATGACAATAAAAAACCTCGGCTTCCGAGGTTTTTTTAAAGCAGAGCACGGATCTTAGAGAATACGACTGATGAGTCGATCGATACGGATACGGCGCAGACGTCGTATCAACTTGCGGACTTTCACCGGGTATTGCGCAATGCTCTCCAGTTCCGTATAGCTTTGTACGACGTGAGTGTGCGTCCTGATCGTATCCAGCTCGTCCAGACGTTGCTGCAATAGAACCTTCTGAGGATCGTGAATCAGGATGGCATTTTCCAGATCCAGACGCCATGCGCGCGGGTTAAGGTTATTTCCCGTCAACAGTTGCCACTTGTCATCTACCCACATGCCTTTCAGATGGAAGCTGTTATCACCGTCTTTCCATAGCCGCACAACAAGCTGCTGATTCTCAATATAGCGTTCCAGACGACTCAGAAAACGGCGTAGGTTGATCTCATAGAGATACGGTAACGCGCCGATGATTTTGAAAGGCTGATCTTCTGGAATATAGAAATCGTTAGCGGTCTTATCACCGATAATAATTTCTACTTTTTTACCGTCTCGCAATAGCCGGATGATATTTCTCACCAGCAACGCTGGCAGATTGAAATAGGGGGTACAAATAACCACATGCTCATCAGCGCAATACATCAGGTGATGTATGGTCTTATTCAGCGGGCTTTGTTTTCCTAACCCGACCAGTGGCGTGACGGTTAATTCGTTCGCGTCCGTGCTGTGTTCCGGAGCCTTATAATTGGCAGTACGTAACGTTTGGCGGAACTGCTTGATATCATTTTTTATTTCCAGGCTTTTCGGACGATCGGTATGATCCAATCGCTGTACTGCCGGAGCCGTCAGCATGGTCTGGATATATTGCACCATCGTATCGGCCAATACCGGATTATGAATCAGCTGATACCGGTCATAACGGTATTTCTGATGTTGGTGCAGATAAACATCATTCAGGCTGGCTCCGCTGTAGATGACAGTGTCATCGACAATGAAGCCTTTCAGGTGCAGTACGCCCAACGCTTCACGTGTGTTGACAGGAATACCATAGATAGGGAAATGCGTGTCTGGATGTTTTTTCGCCATATCGCAATACCAGTCAGCATTGGTATTTTCTGCCACTGCGCCGATCCTGCCGCGCTGAGCACGATGCCAGTCTACCAGAACGCGGACATCCAGCTCTGGGCACTGCCGTTTGGCTTCATAAATTGCGGATAGAACCCCCATGCCGCCATCATCGCGCTCAAGATATAACGCCACGATATAGATGCGTTTTTTAGCACTCAAAATGGCGTTAATCAGCGTCGTGCGGAAAAGCTCAGGCGAATGCAACGTCTGAACATCATCTGCGTTCTGAGGAATTCTGGGCAGTTGTGCAAGGTGCTGTTGGTATTTATTGCGTTTAAAATTTGACAGCATCACAGTGCGTTTCTTCTCTCATCAGTTTATACCCACCATACTTCGAGCTGCATTAGGGTATATGACCTTCTGGTCATTATCAAAAGTTAAGGAGTAGCCGAATGGGCGATAATACCATTACTTTCCGGCTGTTGTGAGTCTGTTTTGCCATTGAATCGGTATCACAATTCCCGTTGCAAGAGCCATGTCACGTCTTGCTATCCATTCTTCAGCGGCAATTCCAGTGTCACAATTCCCTCTTCTAATTGTACGTCGATGTGAAAACCGAGCTTTTTGGACAGTTGGATCATGCCTTGATTATGCGGCATGGTGATGCCGGTCAAGCGGGAGAGACCATGCGCTTTGGCGTAATCAATCAGCTTTTCCAACAGACGTCTGCCAAGGCCCAGCCCTTTTAGATCGGATCGCACCAGCACGGCAAATTCCGCATCCGTATTATCCGGATCGGAAATCGCACGCGTCACGCCAATAATCTCAGTCTCCTCACCGAGCTGGCGCACGGCAACGAATGCCATCTCACGATCGTAGTCAATTTGTGTCATATTGGCTAAGTCTTCGTGAGTAAATTCATTAATTTCGCTGAAATAACGGTAATACAGGTCTTCTTTCGTCACTCTTGCAATGAACGAACTGAGCAGCGGTTCATCTTCCGGCAAAATTGGCCGGAACAGACAGCTATCACCATTTTTGAGGGTAACCGTTTCTTCCAATTCGTGTGGATAAGGGCGGATTGCCAGCCTTGACTGTGGATCGCCACTGAACGGCGTCAGATGCAGCGTGACATCCAGCAGCGTAAAGGTGTCCCCAGATGCCAGCAGAGGATGAATGTCTAGCCGGGAAATTTCAGGGCAGTCGAGAATCAGGTTGGATACCTGAACCAGCAAGCGGCTGAGCGCGGGAATGTCCAGCGGACGCAGCGCGCTGTATTCCCGAATCTTGCCACCTTTCACCGCTTGCAGCACCAAATACCGAGCCAGCGTCATATTCAGTGGAGGCAGGGCAACGGCAGCCTGTTTTTCTCGCCACTCAACGCCGCCTTCTCCTAGCATAATCAGCGGGCCGAAAACGGGATCCTGCTCGACGGCAATCCTAAGCTCCTGTGCACCAGCGCGATTTGCCATGCTCTGCACTAACAGGCCGTAAATGCGCGCCTGTGGGTAGGTGCGTTTCACTCGGTCAAGAATGGCATCTGCCGCCTGCTGGACTTCTCTGGCGGTTCTCAGGTAGAGCATGACGCCCTGAACTTCCGATTTATGCGGAATATCGGGCGATCTCAGCTTAATCGCAACCGGGTAGCCAATTTGTTCGGCGATATGGACGGCTTCGGCGCTGTCGCCCGCGATCCAAGTGGGTAAAGTATCCAAACCGTAGGCTTGCAGGATCGGCTGAACTTCATGCGTATCAAGCTGCGTCACGCCGTCTGACAGCGCCTGATGAATCAGCGCATGTGCCTGACTGGCGTTGATGCCTAAATTCAGCGGCAGCGCGGGAGTTTCCTTTAGCTGTTTCTGATTACGCCGATATTCGACGATATGCATAAATGCCGTAACCGCGCCTTCCGGCGTGCGATAGGTCGGAATGCCTGCGTCGTTAAACAAGCGCCGTGCTTCCTGCGAGGAGAATTCACCGCACCAGTTGGTCAGCAGGGTAATTCTTTTCCCACGCGGATGCTGTTGGAAGAGCGTAATCAATTGCGCAGCGCTATCGGTGCTGGGGGCAGCAGCGCTAGGGGCGTGAATGATTAATAGTGCATCGACTTCATCGCTGTCCAGTAATACCGAAACCGCTGCCTGATAGCGGGCCGCAGTCGCGTCATCACGCAGATCGAGTGGATTGCCAATCGTGACGGTTGGCGGCAACGCTGCCTGTAGCGCTTGTTGGGTCGCCTCGCTGAGCTGTGCCAGCTTGCCTTGTCGGCTAAGGAGCTGATCCAGTGCCTGTGCGGCCGGCGATGCGCCATTGCTCACCAGCATCAAGCGTTCACCACGCAGCGGCCGCAGGTGGCTTAAGGTTTCCACCGCGGAAAAAAGCTCATGCGTATCCCGCACCCGCAGTAAGCCTGCGCGTTGAATTGCCGCGTCATAGGCGGCATCCAGACCGTGGCGCTGGTCATTCAGCAACTGCTGTGCCTGCTGGCTACGCCCGCTTTTGATCACCAGTATCGGTTTATTTCGGGATGCGCTACGGGAGGCGGAAAGAAAGCGGCGCGCATCGCTGATGTGTTCCAGATGCAGCAGAATCGCACTGGTTTTGCCATCGCGTGCCAGAAAATCTAACAGATCGTCGACATCGATATCCAGACTGTCGCCCAGAGCGATGAAATAAGAAAAGCCAATACCGCGTTGCTGCGCCCAGTCCAGTATCGTGTTGGACACGGCGGCCGACTGCGAGATAAACGCCAGTTTGCCTTTCATAATTGGGACTGGGGAGAAACTGGCATTCAGGCCTTGCCAGGGTGCGAGTAACCCGAGGCTGTTGGGGCCAAGCAGGCGCATGTGGTAGCGCACTGCGCAGGCTTTTAATTCGCTGAACTGGGTTGGCGGTGCGGAGAGGATGATGACCGTTTTGCAGCCTTTCTGTCCCAGATCTTCTAACAGCGTGAGATTACGGCTGGCGTTGGTGCAAATAACGGCAAGATCGGGCGTCATGGGCAGGCTGGCGACCGTCGGGTAGGCCAGCACGCCGCAAACGGCACGATATTTCGGTGTAACAGGCAGCACGGGACCGCTGAAATGGCCGTCCAGCAAGTTTTTCATCATCAGAAAACCGGCTCGTCCCGGCTTTTCTGACGCGCCGAGAACGGCGATAGACTTAGGGCGTAACAGTGCTTCCAATCCGCGCTGGCTCATGCGTCACTCCTTTAGATCAATCCCCTTTGATACTAAACGCTTTCTGCCGCTTGTGCTGTGACGATGGGTAAATTTTCCCGCACGCTGTGATGTGATTTCCCCGCCAGATAGTGCCGTCGGAAACGGTCAAAATGCTGTGATAGCGCATCGGCCGCGACGATATCCCCCGCTTGTGCGAGCAGGGCGATGGCAATCTCGGCGGTGCAGTGCTGCCCTGCGCTACTGGCTTCACGTAGTTGATAGCGGGAAAGCGCTTCTACATTCAGTGACAGGATCGGCAGGTTATCCAGATAAGGGCTTTTGCGGAACATTTTACGCGCTTCCGGCCACGTACCATCGAGTAAGACAAATAGCGCGGGCTTTTCCGTTGCGGGAAGCTGGTGAAATACCTGACGTCCTTCTTCTGCGGCATCGGCAAGGAAAACCAGATACGGCTGAACGTCCGGGTTTTGCAAAGTAGCAAGCAACTCGGGATCGGGCTCGGTGCGTGACCAGCGAAATGCCTGCGTCTCAGGGAGAATATCGGCAATGAGGCGTCCGGTATTGCTTGGTTTTAACGGTTCGGTATCAAACATTACCAGACAGACGCGGCTGCGGGATTGCTGTGCCTGAATGGTGTGGCACAGGCAGTTGGTTGCGGGCAATAAACACTGCTGGCAGCGTACTACGCGGCAGCCACGGGCGCGGAACGGTTTGGTTGACTGCTCAAGACGTTGCTGGCGCAGACGGAGTACGGCATTGTCCATGAGGGGACGGTTGACCATTAAAGGATGGTTGAGCATGAAATAGATGACGCCATGAGATTCTGCAACGAATCGGCTTCGTTTTAATCATTGAGAAGCTGATTCAGAAAGGCGACATTCTAATCGACAGGCGGGTTGACCAAAAGGGTAGGAGGCAATAATACCTACGCTCCTACCCTAATTCCCTACAGCGATTCGTCCAGCCAGCTCTCGAACTGTGCTTTTGGCAGCGCACCGTTGAGGATGTCGACCATCTGGCCCTGTTTAAAGATCATGAGGGTTGGAATACTGCGGATGCGGAAACGTGCACTGAGTGCTGGTTCGGCTTCGGTATTGACCTTAATAAAGCGGACTTTCCCGCTACGCTCTTGAGCGACGTTTTCAAACACCGGAGCAAAGTTGATGCAGGGACCACACCAGGGCGCCCAGAAATCGATCACGACGGGAAGATCGTCCTGTAATAGCTTATCGAGCGTCGCTTCTGTGGCATTGGTAACGTCACCGCTGAATAAGGTTTCTCCGCAACGACCACACTTTGCATGGTCATCAACACGCTCTTCTGGCAGGCGATTGGTTGTTTGGCAAGATCCACATACCGTATTCATAACAGGGCCTCAGATAAAAGGGCTAAAATAAAGATGTCGCTGATAAAATGCGCGCAATGCGGCATTGTAAAGTCAACGTCATGTTGCTTAAGCGTGAATAAATTATGGTGGGGAGACATTATGGCAACAACGTGGTTTGCCCAATAGCTACAATAGCTTCTGACTGTTAGCGCTCTTTTACCACAAGCGTGTGGCTAAGCGGGTGTACATAAGGTAATCTTCGCGCCCAGCGCGTAGGTGGAGAGAACAATGAGCGATTCATTCAATAGTAAAAGCGGCAAAGTCCGCGTGATGTACGTCCGCAGTGATGATGAGGGCGAGAAAGAGAATAAAAACAAGCGCCCAGCTGACAAAGATCGCCGTGGCGATCGGCGTGATGGCGGTGGCTCTCGCGATCAACGCGAAAAGCCGAAGCATCCGCGTGACGTTAACCCGCGCTATGCCCGGGAAAATCCGTCCCGCGATGGCGATAGCAATGCGAAATCGCCGTGGGGCAATAAAGATCGTAACGAACGCAGCGGTGATAAGCCTCGTCGGCCGCGTGGTGACGATTCCGGTGGTTATGAATCACCGTGGAAAACCGTATCTCGTGCGCCAAGCGACAGCGACACGCCAGACCATGGCGGGATCACGGGCAAGAGCCATATCGATCCTGAGCAACTGCGTCGCCAGCGTCAGGAAGAAACACGTGTCTACGGTGAAAATGCCTGTCAGGCGCTGTTTAAAAACCGCTCTGAGGTGATCGTTCGTGCCTGGTTCCTGCAAGAAGTGACGCCGCGTTTCCGCGATGCACTGCGCTGGATGGCGGCAAACCGCAAGGCTTACCACGTTGTGGAAGAGGAAGAGCTGATTAAGGCTTCCGGCACCGAGCACCATGGCGGCGTCTGCTTCCTGATTAAAAAGCGTCAGGGACTGGATGTGCGTGAGTACCTGAAAACGGCTGGCGAGCAAGACTGTGTACTGGCGCTGGAAGATGTGGGTAACCCGCACAACCTCGGCGGCATTATGCGCAGCTGCGCACATTTCGGCGTGAAAGGTATTCTGGTGCAGGATGCGGCGCTGCTGGAATCCGGCGCAGCGGTGCGTACGGCAGAAGGCGGTGCGGAACACGTTAAAGCGATTAACGCTGACGATTTCCTGTCCGTGCTGGCGGAGTTCCGTAACGCAGGCTATACCATCGTGACCACGTCCAGCCATAAAGGCACGGCATTGTCGCAAGCGACGCTTCCAGCGAAAACCGTGATCGTGCTGGGTCAGGAAGGTGATGGCCTGTCAGATAGCGCCTGGCAACAGGGGGACGTAAAAGTCTCTATCGGCGGTACCGGTAAGGTTGAAAGTCTGAATATTTCAGTCGCAACGGGCATTTTGCTGTCCGAGTGGTGGCGACAGAACCAGGCCTGATATCACGCGTCGACGCTCAGGGAGCATGGGCTCCCTGAGTAGGTGTCACCACGGATGAGAGGACGATTGATGAAGCAGAAAGTTATCGCGGTATCGTTGCTGTTGGGTACATTGCTGGTCAGCGGTTGCAGTTCGCTGCCGCACTCGTCCGTTGCCGCTACGCCAGCCGCTGTTGCGTGTCAGATTGGCGACAAGCAGGTGCAGACCACGCTTTATTTTGGTTTGAATCGTCCTGCTGGCCCGGTGATTTCAGATGCTGAGTGGAAAGCGTTTTTGGATGGCGACGTTACGCCACGCTTTAAAGAGGGGCTGACGGTATTTGATGCCAAAGGACAATGGCTAGGGAACGATGGCGTGGTTGCCCGAGAGAACAGCAAAGCGCTGATGTTGATTCACGGCCCCGACCGGGAGCGTGATATTGAAGCGCTGCGTACCATCTACAAATCACGTTTCGCGCAGGAATCCGTCATGCGGATTGATGCACCGGTCTGCGTCGCCTTCTGATTTTTCCATCAGCCCCTTTTCAGGGGCTGATGATTTTCAATATATATGATTTTCAATATATAAGTATTACAGCACCAGTTCCGCCACTGCCGCAGACAGCAAACTCACCAGCGTAGAACCATAAACCAGCTTCAGGCCGAAGCGCGATACCACGTTGCCCTGTGCTTCATTCAGCCCTTTGATGGCACCCGCGATAATGCCGATTGACGCGAAGTTAGCGAAGGAAATCAGGAATACGGACAAAATGCCCAAGCCGCGTGGCGACATCTCTGCGGCGATCTTCTTCAGTTCGATCATGGCAACGAATTCATTCGCCACCAGCTTGGTCGCCATGATGCTGCCCGCGTTCAGGATATCGGAAGACGGAATGCCGATCAGCCAGGCCAGCGGTGAAAAGACATAGCCCATAATCGCCTGGAAACTAATACCGAAGACGGTGCTGAACAGCGCATTCACAGCGGCAATCAATGCCACGAAGCCGATCAGCATCGCCATGATAATCATCGCCACTTTAAACCCAGCAAGAATGTATTCCCCCAGCATTTCAAAGAAGCTTTGGTCTTCATGAAGCTTTTCCAGCTTCAGTTCGGGTTCGTCGTCAGGCTGATAAGGGTTGATGATCGACAGAATGATAAAGGTGCTGAACATATTCAGAATCAGCGCGGCGACGACGTATTTGGCGTCCAGCATGGTCATGTAGGCGCTGATAATCGACATGGATACGGTCGACATCGCCGTCGCGGCCATTGTGTACATCCGCCGTGGTGACATGTCGGCAATGATGCCTTTATAGACGATAAAATTCTCTGACTGCCCGAGCAGTAGCGTACTCACGGCGTTAAACGACTCCAGTCTCCCCATCCCGTTGACCTTGGACAGCAGCGTACCGATGCCTTTGATAATTAGCGGTAAAATTCGCCAGTGCTGCAAAATGCCGATCAGCGCAGAAATAAAGACGATAGGGCAGAGCACGTTGAGGAAGATAAAGGAAAGTCCCTGCGCGTTCATCCCACCAAACACAAAGTCGGTGCCTTGATTGGCAAAAGATAAGAGCTTTTCAAACAAGCCGGCAAAGGCGCTAATCGCGTTAAGCCCAATGCTGGAATGTAAAAGGAAATAGGCCAGCAAAATTTCAATCACCAGCAGTTGCACAATAAAGCGCAGTCGGATGCGTTTTCTGTCGTGGCTGACGAGCAGTGCCAGCAAAAAAATGGCTGCCGTTGCCAAAATGAAATGTAAAACCTGTGACATAGAAGAACCACGTAATCCCTGAATAAAAGAGGCGCATTGTAATCGGAATGTGAAAATATGTTTATCCCGAATCTGTAAATCCTTATTCGCTACAGCGCTATAAGAAGGGGGGATGTATTCGAGTCATCAGGGGACGGTGGGAAGGGTAAAAGAGCATTCCCCTTCGGCCAGTTGCTGGCAGAAGGGGAAAGAAAGCGGACAGTGAATTAGTGCGCGCCACCGCCTCCACCGCCAGTGGTAAACGGAGGTTTAGCGAACCAGACCAGCACCAGCAGGACCAAAAATACGGCTGCTGCCGCCCAGAAGATTTCGTTGGCGGAAATAATCAGCCCCTGTGCGGTAATCTGCTCTGCGATGTAGGCTGAAGCCTGCGTTTGGCTCATCCCCATCGCTTGAAGCTGCTGGTACGTTTCCTGCGCGATCGGATTATACGGCGTGATAGATTCCGTCAGGTGCGCATGGTGAAGTGATTCGCGCTGTGTCCAGAGCGTGGTGGTAATCGACGTCCCGATCGATCCCGCCAGCGTTCGGGTAAAGTTTGACAGACTCGATGCTGCTGCCAAACGCTCCGGTGGCAGCCCGGACAGCGTGATGGTCGTCAGCGGCATGAAGAAGCAGGCGACGGCAAACCCCTGAACAAACTGCGGCCAGGCTGATGCGCCGAAATCCATGCCCGGCTCGAAGGTGTACGCTCGCCAGTAGAAACAGACGGCGTACATGATAAAGCTGAACGTCACTAGTTTGCGCATGTCCAGACGCGGCGCGAATCGACCGATAATCGGCGACAGCACCACGGGCATCAGCCCAACCGGTGCGGACGCCAGCCCCGCCCAGGTGGCGGTATAGCCATACACCTCCTGCAACAGCTGCGGCAAGAGCACGATCGCCCCGAAGTAAAACATGTAGGCGAGGCTGATACACAGACAGCCAATGGTGAAGTTGCGCGATTTAAACAGCGACAAATCCACCACTGGGTGGTCGTCCGTCAGTTCCCAGACAATCAGGAATGCTATCGCAATCACCGCCACCACGGTCAGAGTGATGATTTCCGTCGAGTTAAACCAGTCCAGCTCTTTGCCGCGGTCGAGCATCATCTGTAGGCTGCCGATGCCGACAACCAACAGCGCCAGCCCGATGGTGTCGATGGGCTTGATCTCGGTTTTGGTTTCCCGCCCGCGCAGCGTTTGCATGGCAATGAACACCACGGCGATGCCCAGCGGAACGTTGATGAAGAATATCCAGCCCCAGTGATAGTTGTCGCTAATCCAGCCGCCCAGAATCGGGCCACAGATCGGCGCGACGACCACCGTCATCGACCACAGCGCCAGAGCGATACTGCGTTTGGCGGGGGGATAATTGCTGAGTAACAGACTCTGCGACAGCGGGATCAGCGGCCCGGCGACAATCCCCTGCAACACGCGGGAGAAAATCAGCATTTCCAGGCTGGTGGAGATTCCGCACAGCCAGGAGGTCAGAGCGAAGAGCGCCGTTGACCATAAAAATAGGCGGACTTCACCAAACCGTTTGGCCAGCCAGCCGGTAATAGGAATAGAGATGGCGTTGGCGACCCCGAACGAGGTGATAACCCACGTTCCCTGTGAATTGGACGCACCCAGATTACCGGCGATAGTCGGAATAGCGACGTTGGCGATGGTGGAGTCCAGCACCTGCATAAACGTTGCCAGCGACAGAGCAACGGTCATCCAGGCCAGACTGGCGCCTTTAAGCGGTTCTCTCTGCACGTTTCTCTCCTGCCCGCTTAACCGGCGTTCGCCTGAATAATGGCGCTGATTTCCTGATTAACAGGCGTGAGATCCAACGTCAGAGCATCACTTTGGTAGGCCGGCGTGGTGCGTGAGGTTTCTGCTAGCGCACTGCCTTCGGTATTGGCGGTATCGACATTAACCAGCGCGGACAGACCGATGCGCAGCGGATGTTCGGCGACCTGCTTCGGATCGATCTCAATACGCACGGGCAGGCGCTGCACGACCTTGATCCAGTTGCCAGTGGCGTTCTGAGCGGGCAGCAGAGAGAACGCGCTGCCGGTACCCATATCGAGACCGACTACTTTTCCCTGATATACAACATCGTCACCATAGATATCCGCGATCACGGTAGCCGGTTGGCCGATACGCATGTTGGCTAACTGTGTCTCTTTGAAGTTCGCATCGACCCACAGATGATTGGCAGGAACGACGGCCATCAGCGCTGATGTCGAAGAGATTCGCGCCCCAATCTGCACGCTGCGGCGTGAGACATAGCCGTCAATCGGGCTGACGATCTTGGTGCGCTGTAGCGCCAGCCAGGCATCGCGCATTTCTACAGAGGCTTGCTGTATGGCGGGTTGCTTCTCAAGCGGCGTATCCAGAATCATGGCCTGATTCGCCTGATATTGCTGTCTGGCGACTTCCAGTGCGGCTTTGGCGGTTGCGACAGCATCGCGAGCATGCTGCACTTCTTCACGCCCGATAGCATTGGCGCTGCCGAGTGCTTCCCGGCGGCTCAAGTCACTTTGTGCCTTGTTCAGCTCGGTTTGGCGCAGTTCGATATTGGCCTGATACTGCTTACTGTTGATGATCAACTGGTGCGTCTGGCGGACGCTATTGGCCAGCCCGGTTTTCGCACGTTCAAACGCCTGCTGGGCATCAGTCGGATCTAACTCTACCAGCACCTGTCCCTGTTTAACAAAATCGGTATTGTCGACGTTAACATGGGTGACGCTGCCGCTGACCTGCGCCATGATCTGAATCTGATTGCCTGCGACGTAGGCGTCATCGGTGCTTTGGTGGTGTCTGAGCACCAGGAACCAGTAAACCAGCCAGGCACAGCCCAGCACGACGAAAATAAACGTCAGCAGCGATAACACGCGTTTGCGCTGCTGTTTTTTGTTTTTCTGTGGCGTCTGCGGCACCTGATTTTCCACACTTTCACTCATGCTGTTCTCTCTCTTTTTATTCTCTTTGTATCGGCTATCGCACCAGACAGAGCAGCCTGGCGATAGTCGCAATGAATTCATTTTGCTGTGCGGCCCGGGGGGCTTAAGATTGCCCGCCCGGAGCGTGAGATTGCCGTTTTGCTAAGCCGCATATCGCGGTTGCGGAGAGGTTATGCCTGTTTTTTGCAGCAAAACGCCTCCGCCCGATACATAAGCATCGGGTCATTCCGGGTGGAAAGGTGCTGACTATTGTTTTTTGTTGTTGTTTTTTCTGTTATTCGTTGACTGACTCGTCCATCTCATCCAGTCGGACCAGCATCTTTCTCATCAGGCTTTCGAGCTGTTTTTGTTCACCGGATTCAAGCGCAGAGCAAAGCACATGAAGGCTGTGATGCTGCGGTGGAAGTAATTGACCAAGAAATGCTTTGCCTTCTTCTGTCAGATGCAGATGCAGGCAGCGTCTGTCGCTACTGCTCTCGCGTCGTTCAATCCAGCCTCTCTTCTCCAAATCGTCGGCAATGCGCGTCGCATTGGTACGTGACGATCCCAGTGCAGCACTGAGTTCAGAGGGCTGAATGCTATAAGACTCCTGAGATTCCAGCGTCAGCAATGCCATGAAGAGGGTTTCATTGATGCCCTGTTCTTTCAGAATTCGGTTTCTGTGTTCCAGGATTTTGCCCTGTACGTGCATGAATAAACGCAGCAATAGCACTTCCTGACGCGGGAAGTCGGGCTTACGCGAAGCACGCAGGTCGAGCATTTGTTCTATAGGAGTGAATGAACTGTCCATTTTTTATATAAACCTCATTAATCACGGAGTGCATAGTAACTAATGTTACTAACTGGGTAAACGGCATTAAGGTGGGAAATTGTGCTTATTTCTGTGACAGAAAGTAAGCGGAGAATCTCTGAAAATGAAGATTATTCACCACTTACTTTATTTAAATCAAAATGTTATTTGATAATTCGCACTGCGGATTCAAAGCAGTTTAAAGGCAATGCCGTAGCAGAGCGCGCCCAGTAACGTGGATAAGACGATACTGCGGGTTTTATAAAAACAGGCGGTCAGCGTAATGAATCCTACCAGCGTTGGCAGCAGCTTTTCACGATGCGCGAGAATATCCGGCACGCTGGAAACAATCAGCAGCGCACAAATGGAAGCAATGCCGATACTATCAAGCAACAGCGCTTTTTTACCGCGTTGCAGCGAACCAGAAGCGCGTGAGGCGCTCAGCCGTAGCGGCAGATAGCGGAAGAGGTAGTTCACCAGCCCGACAATCAGCCCGATAAGAATGACTTCTGTACTCATGCGTTCACCTGTGGCGTGGCAGGATTAACCAGCGAAGCCAGACAACCGCTGAGAATGCCGAACAGTATGGCGGCCGGGATGGAGGAAAGCAGCAGACCAAGCAGCGCGCCGCCGAGCGCACAGGCGACGACCAGACTCTGTTTCCGCCTGAAGGATGCGAGTAAAAAGCTTAGGAAAAGCGCGGGCAGCATGAAAGACAGCGCTGCTTCGACGGCAGGGTAATCATTCAGCGGGCCGTTACCGAACACAGCCCCGATCACCGTGCCGAGCACCCATGAGAGCCAGGCGAGCAGCGACACGCCCATCATCCACTCTTCTGACCAGCGGCGGTTATCTTTCGCCAGTCGGGTGGCGGCTGCGGCAAAGACTTCGTCCGTCAGGCCGAACGCCCACAGCGCGGTTTTTCGGGTCGGCAGCCGCTGCGCAATACGATGCCGTAACGCGGGTCCATACAGTACATGGCGGACATCCATCGCCATGACGGTCAACGCTGCCACCCAGATGGACATGCCTGCGCTGAGCAGGGCGGTGATGACGAACTGACTGGCCCCAGCGTAAATGATGCAAGAAAGGAAAATGCCTTCCAGTGGGGTAAAACCTAGTTTGACGGCGTTCATGCCAAACGCGAATGCTACGGGCATGTAGCCGATAACAATCGGCAGACTGTCAAATACGCCTTCGCTAAAAGACGCAGATTTTGTCGGTGCAGATGAGGTTAATGTCTTCACTGGCTTGATATGTTGTGTTCTTAAAGGAAATTAACCGGTAACACTAGCAAAGCGTCACCGGAATTTCACGTTATTGCGTAACAGGCGTGATGGTTTTTGCTGCAATGGTATCGGGCGTAATTTTCTCGCGAGAAACTGTCTCAAAATAAGACAGTCTCAAGCGAGCGTGTTGCAACTACGAAGGTCTGTATTGCAAATACGAAGGTTTACAGCGCCGCCATTGCTTCCTGCGTTTCGTGATGATGGCTTCGCCACCACACCAGCAGATTCAGCAAACTGATGATGCCGCCCGCGGTACAGACGCCCAGCCAGCCCCACTGCTGGTAAGCCGAGGCTGAAAGGATCGATCCCAGTGCGCCGCCGATAAAATAGCTGGTCATATAACCTGATGTCAGGCGATTACGTGCTTCGGGCATCATACGGTAGATCACGCTCTGGTTGGTTACGTGTACGCCCTGGACCGCCAGATCCAGCACGATGATGCCAATGAGTAGCGCGGCTACGGAATGAATACCGAGCGCGATAAAGCCCCACGACAGCAAAAGCAGGATGATCCCGACGCTGGTGGTCGGCTTAGCCTTGCCCTGATCGACTAAACGCCCGGCGCGTGATGCCGCTAAGGCTCCGGCTGCACCAACCAGCCCGAATAGGCCGATAACGCCTTCGGAATAGCTGTAGGGCGGTGAGGCTAGCAGGAAGGCCATCGACGTCCACAGAATGCTGAAGTTAGCAAAGGACAGGCAGCCCAAGATGGCACGCGTGCGCAGCAGCGGGGTGGTGGAGAACAGACGGAAGATTGAGACAAGCAGTTGCGGATAGTTCAGCGTGTTTTGCTGAGGAATGCGCGGCAATGCCCGCCACAGAATCAGCGCCATGATGACCATCAGCGTGCTGGCAACCCAGTACACGGTGCGCCAGTCACCGAGTGAAGCCAGTGCACCCGCGACGGTACGCGCCAGCAGAATCCCCAGCAGTAGGCCACTCATAATCGTGCCAACGACTTTACCGCGCGTTTCCGGCGTCGCCAGCGTGGCGGCGAGAGGCACCAGCAACTGCGCGACAACGGAGAGCAGCCCGGTTAATGCCGTACCCGCAATCATGATCCAGAGCGTGGGCGCAGAGGCGGTGATCAGCATCCCGCCTGCGGCGAGTAACGTCATGCCGACAATCAACGTCCGGCGTTCAAACATATCCCCTAGCGGCACCAAAAACAGCAGACCGACGGCATAACCCAGCTGTGCAGCGGTGACAATAAACCCTGCCTGATTGACGGAAAGTGCAAAGACTCTGGCAATGGTCTCCAGCAGCGGCTGGGCATAATAGTTACTGGCGACGGCAAGACCGGTCGCGACAGACATAATCAGGGTCAAAGACAGGCTAAGTCCCGGTTGCGACTGGGGTGATACAGATTGTTGCTGAAGAGACATAGTGTGAACGTTAATATGATGTTAAAAGCAGAGGGTATAGTATCCGGCAGAGCCTAATGAGATACCAGAATATCTTTACGCTTCTTAAGTTTGTTTTGTTTTTAATGATATTGATTTAGCTTATCGCCGGCGTCATAACATTATCGACAGGGGACATTATGCTTAAGCATTATCAGACATTTAAGAAAAAAAGCGTTGCAGTGTTAATGGGATGTGCACTTCTGCCCGCAGCAGCGCTGTGGTCGATGGGCGCGCAGGCGGTAACGGCCGTCTACGTCTCTGCTGCCACTGACGGCGTAATTGATGCCTACACACTCAATACGCAAAGTGGTGAATTAACCGCTATTGGGAAAGCAGCCGCAGGCGCGAAAGTGATGCCGATGGCCGTTAGCCCGGATAAATCCTTCCTCTATGCTGCGACGCGCGGCATTCCTTACTCGGCGGTTAGCTATAAAATCGACCCTAAAAGCGGTGCGCTGAGCCCATTAGGCAAAGCGGAACTGCCGGACAGCATGGCCTACATCTCGACGGACCGTACGGGAAAGTGGCTGTTCAGCGCCTCGTACGGCGGTAATAAAGTCGCGGTTAATGGCATTGATAAAGACGGCAAGGTGAACGCGAGTGTCGTCACCGTGGTGCCAACAGGCGAGAAGGCACACAGTATTATTGCCGATCGCAAAAATAAGTTCGTTTTTGCCAGCAACCTGGGCAGCGACCAAATCGTACAGTTCCGGTTTGATGCGAAAACCGGCACGCTGACGCCAAATGAACCGGCAGAAATTAAGCTGCCTAAAGGAAACGGGCCGCGTCATCTGGTGTTATCACCCGATAATAAAACGCTTTACGTGAGCAATGAGCTGTCTGGCAAAGTCGCGCGTCTGGCGTTGAATGAAAATACAGGGCAGCTCACGCTGTTGGATTACACAGACACCGTGCCGGCTGATGCGGGGATGCGAGCGGGAACCGTTACGCCAGATAAAAATAGCACGGACAGTCGCCCACAGATATGGAGCGCCGATTTACGTCTGACGCCAAATGGAAAATTCCTGTACGTATCGGAACGCACCAAAAGCACGATTGCGCTGCTGCGGGTAGAACCGAAAACCGGACAGCTGCAATACATCACGCGCTATCCGACGGAAACACAGCCGCGCGGCATTCAGATCGATCCAAGTGGGAAATTCCTGATCGCCAGCGGCGAAAAATCGACATCGCTGTCGGTGTATCGCATCAATCAGGATAATGGGGATTTAGTGCGAGTCGGGCAATACCCGACTGGAAAAGGCGCGAACTGGGTCGAAATCGTTAACCTGCCGTAATGGTCGCCCATCAATGAAAAACGCCCCTTTCTGTGAAAGGGGCGCTCGTCTACCGGTGATTATTTCGCTGCGTCGGCGGCGGTTTTCACCCAGCCGTCAAACAGCTGCTGGTGGGCTTTGATCCAGCCATCAACATGACGTTCGATATCTTTCTGTGAACCCTGACCTTCATGCATACGCAGGTTCTGCGCATTCACATCAGCAATCGGCAGCTTCATGATAGCGAACAGTTTCGCCGCCGCCGGGTTTTTCTCGGCCCACGCTTTATTCGCGGCAATCTTCATCGTGTTGACTGGGAAGCCATAGTCAGCACCGTTTGGCAGCTTGGTGCTGACATCCTTCATTTCACCCGGTTGGGAAGAGAAAGGCACCTGCAACCAGACGACGTCACGTCCCGGCACCAGCACATCACTTACCCAGTACGGCGTCCACGTGTAGTACAGAATCGGTTTACCTTCTTTATAACGGGTGATGGTATCGGCAATCATCGCCGCATAGTTACCCTGATTATGTTCTACCGTGTTGGTTAAGCCATAGGCAGGCAGGTGGTGGTTGATGGCCGCTTCACATCCCCAGCCCGGCGTACAGCCCGTCAGATCGGCTTTACCGTCGCCGTTGGTATCAAACAGCTTGGCGATTTTCGGATCTTTTAGCTGAGCAATATTGGTGATTTTGTATTTCTCAGCTGTTTTCTTATCGATCAGATAACCCTGTGCGGCACCGGAGACATATTCACCCTGACGGTAGAATTTTGCGTCCCCGCCAGCGGCTTTGTACTGATCGGCGTGCAGCGGATCCCAGTTCACGGCGATAAACGTCGCATCGCCGGAGGCAATTGAGGTGTAGGCCACGTTGTAGTCCACTTCACGCGGAGGCTGCACGTCATAGCCCAGCTTTTCCAACGCGCGGCTGACCAACAGCGTCTGGAACGTTTCCTCGGAGATGGTGCTTTGCACCGGAATAACGGTGATACCTTTACCAGGTTGCGCGGTGTCTGCGGCGTAAACCTGCGTACTCAACAGGGCGGTAGTCAGGGCGGCGGCCCAAAGTTTGGTGTTACGCATCATGATTCCCTCTGTTTTTATCGTGCGTTATTGCTTGATGAAAGGACGGGTCAACAGGCCAATCGGGCCGCTGGTGTACCAACTTTTGTTGCCCTTGCTGCGGCGATCGCGTCCCAGAGACTGCGTCAGGCGGTCAAGAATAATCGCCAGAATAACGATCCCGACGCCGCCGACGGCAGCCAGACCCATATCCAGACGGCCGATACCGCGCAGTACCATCTGGCCCAAACCGCCTACTGCGATCATCGAGGCGATAACTACCATCGACAGTGCCAGCATCAGCGTCTGGTTAACACCGGCCATGATGGTCGGCATGGCCAGCGGGAGCTGAACCTTAAACAGCATCTGGCGCGGACTGGCCCCGAATGACTCGGCAGCTTCGATCAAATCGGCTGGAACCTGACGAATACCCAGAATCGTTAAGCGAATAATCGGCGGCAGGGCAAAGATTATCGTCACTACGACGCCCGGCACGTTACCGATACCGAATAGCATGACGATAGGCACCAGATAGACGAACGCGGGCGTCGTCTGCATGGCATCTAACAGCGGCCGGATAAACTTCGCGGCCCGTTCGCTACGCGCCAGCCAAATCCCCATGGGGAGCCCGATGAGCACGCAGAAGAACAACGCGGTCAGCACCAGCGCTAGCGTGATTATGGCCTGAGACCAGGCACCAATCGCACCGATGGCGATCAGCGACAGCAGGGTGGCGACACCCATGCCTAAGCTGGACATCTGCCAGGCAAGCAGCGAGAACACCAGAATGGCAATCGGCGCAGGCATACCCAATAGAAACTGCTGGAAGCCGCTCAGAATAAAGTCGACCGGGACGCGAACGCCCTGAAAGACCGGTCTGAAGTGCAGCACAACCCAATCGATCCCGTGGGTGACCCAACTGTCCAGCGGGATCAGCGTGTCCTTAAACGGATCGAGCAGGTTGAAATGCTCGGGCGTTGCAGGGGCGGCGCTGTTTAACCAGTCACTGCCGGATTGTGCCGCCTGATGGGCAGCATCGGCTGAACCATCGGGAGCCGGTGCGGTGCTCCAGGCATCGCTGCCGTTAGCGGGTGCATCCTGAGCAGGTGCGCCGGTAGACCAGGGATCGCTTTGTGCTGCGTGGTCAGGCGTCGCACCATGCTGTGCGGGTGCCTGATCGGCGGGCGCGCTCTGCGTGCTGGTTGCCCACGGATCGTTTTGCTGTGCGCTGTTAGCCTGTTCAGGGGCTGCGTTTTGATCGGCCGGCTGATGTTGTGCCGTGGTGTTGTTCCACGGATTTGATGTTGATTTACTCATTGGTCACTCCTTCCTTATCCAGTGCCTGTAGCAACATTCCTTTGGAAATGATGCCAATGTACTCATGGTTTTCGCCGATGACAGGAACGGCACAGGGAGCCTGTGCGACCTGAGAAATCAGCTCGTTGAGTGACATATCTGCGGGCACGGGAGCAGGTTCGGGCAGTAACGCCTGTTCCAACGGCTGCTGTTCTTTCAGCGCCTGCTTCAGTGAATCAATCGAGACGACGCCAATGAAGCGTTTTCCGCCTTCCAGCACGTAGCCGTAATCACGGTCTTCGTCCTGAAGGATTTTCAGCGCGGAACGTGGGCCCACGCCGGGCGTTTTACGGATTAAGGTGACCGGGCGACGGCGAGCGATATCTTTGGCGCTAAACACGTGGCTGATATCGACGCCGCGGAAAAAGGTGCGCACATAGTCATTGGCTGGGTTATTCAGGATTTCATCGGGCGTACCGACCTGAATGACTTCACCGCCGTGCATAATCGCAATGCGGTCGCCGATGCGCATCGCTTCATCCAGATCGTGCGAGATAAAGACGATAGTGCGTTGATGACGAGACTGGAGTTTGACTAACTCATCCTGCATTTCAGTACGAATCAGGGGATCGAGTGCGGAGAACGCCTCATCCATCAGCAGGATATCGGGGTCATTCGCTAACGCACGTGCCAGACCGACACGCTGCCGCATCCCGCCAGACAGCTCATCCGGGTAAGACGAGGCGTAGGCTTCAAGACCAACCTGCTGCAAGGCATCCAGCGCTTTTTGCTCACGTTCCGCTTTCGGCACGCCAGCCAATTCCATACCAAACGCGGTATTGTTGAGAATGTTCAGATGCGGCATCAGCGCAAAGGATTGAAACACCATACTGATCTTCTTGCGGCGTACGTCACGCAGCGCGGTATCGGATATCTTGGAGATATCCTCACCGTCGATCAGCACCTGACCCCGAGTGGGTTCGATCAGACGATTGAGAAGGCGTACCATGGTTGATTTGCCGGAACCGGATAATCCCATGATGACAAATATCTCGCCTTCTTCAATGGCCAGACTGGCATCTTTCACGCCGACAGTAAGCCCTGTTTTTTCAAATACCTGATCTTTGCTCAGGCCTTTATCAATCAGTTTAAATGCTCTGTCAGGATGCTCGCCAAATATCTTATAAAGATTCTTTACTTCAAGTTTAATTGCCATGAAATTATTGTTTTCCTATGTCGTTTATAATTCTATAACGTAGCCCTGATAATGATTAAACATAATCTACCCTACCATAATCAGATTCTGAGACAACCCTTGATTGCCTCAAGGGCGTTTCCCGGAAGGCGAATATTCACGATAACAGTAACGTTATTATTACTGTCTTATCTTCATGATTTACGTGATCTTTATGATTTTTGAATGGAAAGGTAATTCTTTTTATAACAGTGTGTTATCTGTTGATTTCTACGCGTTGGATTCGCGGGGGATATAACCTTTTCTGATGGTGGATAAACCGCGATTTATAGTGAATTTCACTAATCGAATAATATGATAAATAAATCACATTTTTCGGGTTATAGACACTCAAATAGACCGACGTAAGTACATTTTTTACTTATGATATCTGTCGGTATTTTATACAGTATAGCAAAGATATAGCGGGTAAAATGATTGCGTTAATTCCCACCAATAAATGAGAGTGTTCTGAATAATATATCTGTCATATTTAGGAGGAATAAAAGCAGGGTGGTAGCGCTGATTCGATGGGATGTTTCGTTAACCATCGCGTGTTTCTCTTTTGCCGATCTCGATCATATTATCCATGGTGATGATGTGGTTATAGTGGCTGGATATCACCCACAGCGATTATCGAAAGGGGGCCATAGTGTTAGATCACCTGAGCATTCCGGTGAGGGATATTATCCGTAGCCGACAATTCTATGAAGCGGCGCTCAAGCCGTTGGGTTATCGCCTGATTAAGGACATGTCATTCGCTGTCAGCTTTGCAGTGATGGAAGGATATGGGCAGTCCAGCGATCCCGGCGGCGAGTTCTGGATTTATCAGTCGAAGGGCGAGTCGTGTCCGGCGGTGCATTTTGCGTTCAGCGCCGCCTCGCGAGAGCATGTTGAGGCTTTCTTTGCCGCCGCTACTGCGGCAGGAGGCATAGATAACGGGCCGCCAGAGCTGCGACCGCATTATCATCAGGATTACTACGCTGCATTCGTGCACGACCCCGATGGTTACAATATTGAAGCGGTGTATCACCGCCAGCCTTGAGGATGTGGGGTCGATAGACAGGGCAAGAGGGGGAAAGTCCCCCTTTACTATTCGCTCATCAGGCTGACGTGGGCGGCGACAACGCGCCAGCCTTCGGGCATTTTTACCCAGGTTTGCATTTGGCGGCCGATCTTCGTACTGCCTGCGCGGGTAAACTCCGTGCTGGCGACGGCCATATCATGACCATAAGTGGTGATGACCGTATTACGCAGGGTTCTGTCCAGACCAGCAGAAGGACGAGCGAGGCGAAAGGCGCGAATCTCCTCGATCCCGTACAGATTTTCTCCCGCACCATAGCGCACCGTTTTTTCATCGTGCCAGAACAGTTCATCCAGCACCGCAACGTCATTACCCGTTAAGGCTTGCTCATAGCGATAGAACGCAGCGGTCACGTCGGCCAGCACATCCGGCTGGTTAATATCCTCAGGCAACATATTTTCTTTCCTCTACTGTATAAGTGATGCCCTGCTGCTCAAGCGCCCACGCCGTCCGCAGGCAAAGATCCTCGCGCCACGGTGCGGCAATAATCTGCACTCCGATTGGCAGGCCACTCGCGGTCGCTACCGGTACCGTCACGACGGGCAGCCCGACGAAAGAGATCGGCTGTGTCAGCATGCCCATACTGGCGCGGACGGGCAGGTCGGTATCATTAATGCGCATGGTTTCCTGCCCAATGAGCGTGGCGGAACAGGGCGTCGCCGGGGCGATCAGCAGGTCGGTGTGTTCAAACAGCGCCAGCGTCTGTTGACGGAAATAATTACGGAAGCGCTGAGCCTGCACATACCAGGCGGCGGGGATCATTGCGCCTGCCAGCAGTCGCTCGCGCGACAGGGGCTCGAAGTGCTCAGGCTGCGTGCGTAAGGCTGGCAGATACTGATTTCCCCCTTCGCTGGCCGACAGAATAAAGGCGGCACTACGTGCCAGTGCGGCATCGGTTAACGTCAGGCTGTTCTGCGCGCTCAGCGCCTGTGCGATCTGACGAACGGCGGCGTTGGCCTCCTCACTGGTCCACGTGGAGAAATAGCCATTGAGCACCGCGTAGCGTAACCCGTCACTGCCCGCTTCCAACAGTGCGGCGGTATGCTGCGTTTCCCGCTTGGCCTGAAAACGATCGTGTTCATCGCGACCTTGTAAGGCGTCGAACACCAAGGCCAGATCGTCTGCGCTACGTGCCAGCGGGCCGATATGGTCGAGGCTGGCGACAAACGGGTGGCTGCCATGGCGTGATAAGCGGCCAAACGTCGGCTTTAGCCCGAAAATGCCGCAGAGTGACGACGGCACGCGGATCGAACCATTGGTGTCGCTGCCGAGCGAGAAGTTAACCAAGCCTGCTGCAACGGCGGCGGCCGACCCACCAGACGATCCACCCGCAATGCGCTGTGTGTCGAGCGGGTTGTGCGTGGGGCCGTAATGGCTGTTTTCGGTGGTAAAGCCGTAGGCATAGGCATCCATATTCAACATGCCGGACAGCAGCGCGCCCTGACCAGTAAGCTGGCGGATGGCAAAGGCATCCTGTGCGGCAGGCGGTCGCTGGCTGAAAAGCTCGGCACCTGCCAGCGTCGTTTCGCCGCTGACGTCAAACAGGTTCTTGACGGCGTAAGGCACGCCGGCCAGCGCGGGCAAGGTTTCACCGCGTTGGCGGCAGGTGTCGATGCGATCGGCCTCTGCCAGCATACGTTCGCCAGTAATATGGGTATAGGCATTAATGGTGGGGTTGGTCTGCTCAATGGCACCCAGCGCCTGCTGTGCAAGCTCTCTGGCGGAGAACGTGCCGGCTTGTAAACCTTGCTGAATCTGCCGGATAGATAATGATGAGGACGCGCTTTTGGCGTGTAAGCTCATAGCGTATAAGCTCCTAGCGTATAAACACCGGCAATTTCCTGATGCTCATCAAGAGGAAAATCCATCAGCGGCTGTGCCATGGCGTGAATGCGGCTGAACTGCACTAATAGCTCCTGACGCCTTTCCTGACTGAGCTGCAGCGCCAGCAGCGTTTCCATGTGCTGAAGATAAGCGGCTAACGTGTCGTTATCGATAGATGGTGTCGTCATGCGGTGTTCTCCCTGTTGAGTCATGATTAAAAACCTGCTGCGCTGCCGTTGCTGCGCGGATCGAAGGCGCCTTCCAGCATGCCGTTGGTGTGCCGCACAATGGCCCCCGCGTGGCCGACTGTTTCACTAAAGCTGCTCAAGAGTTCGACGTCGTGACCGAGCTGACGCAGGGCATCTACGGTGGCGGGTTTAAAGCGATCTTCGATCTTCAGCGTATCGGAGACCTGTCCCCAGGTGCGGCCCAGCAGCCAGCGCGGGGCGGTTATCGCCTGTTGCAGCGGCAGCCCTTGCTGAACGTGACGGATAAAGATGGCCGCCTGCGTCTGCGGCTGTCCGTCGCCGCCCATCGAGCCGTAGATCATCGTTCGACCGTCGGACAGGCGTGCGGCGGCAGGGTTTAAGGTATGAAAAGGCTGTTTACCGGGCTCTAGCGCCAGCAGGTGTGCCGGATCGAGGCTGAACGAGGCACCGCGGTTTTGCCAGAGCACGCCGGTTCCCGGTAAGACCACGCCGCTGCCAAACTCGTGGTAAATGCTTTGAATGAAAGAGACGCACAGGCCGCTGTTGTCGCATACGCCCATCCAGACGGTGTCGCCGGGGCCTTTGCCTTCTCCCCACGGTGCGGCTTTTCGAGTGTCGACCTGCCGAGCCAGCACGCCGAGCGCATCGTTTTCCAGCAGTGTCTGAACATCCTGCGTCATCAGCTTGGGATCGGTAATGAAGCGGTCGCGCAGGCCAAACGCCAGCTTGGTCGATTCGACAATACGGTGGATCGTCTGGCTATCGTTCAGATCTTCCATGTCTAAATGATCGGTCAGACCGAGAATCGCGAGCGACACCAGCCCCTGCGTTGGCGGCGCGAGGTTATAGATGTCGCCTTTACTGTGCTTCAGTACCAGCGGCGTTGTCCGCCTGGCGCGGTAATTTGCCAGATCGTCAGCCGTTAGCGGCATACCGAGCTGCGCCATCTGTGACGACAGCCTGGCAGCGACGGAGCCGCGATAAAAACTGTCCAACCCTTCAAGGCTCAGCGTTGTCAGGGTATCGGCTAAATCCGACTGCGTGAAACGACTGCCCGCGCGCGGGATATTCCCCTGCGGCATAAACAGCTGGCTAAAGGCCGGACAATCGTTCAGTTCGTGATAGCGCTGGGTGAGTGCATCTTCCTGAGACTGCGTGACGGGAATGCCGTCAGCCGCATAGCGAATCGCATCAGATAACAGGCGAGCCAGCGGAATTGGCGTACCGCCTCTTTTTTGTAAATAGGTAAGTTCTTGTGAATAGGCCAGCGCTTCTTGCCAGCCGCCGACAGTGCCCGCGACCGTCAACGCCGCTTTTGGGCCGCGGTGTGGAATGCGGCTTTCGCCCTGATAGTACTCACGGCAGGCCAGCGACCCCGCCGCCCCACTGGCATCAATAGCAATCGGCTCACCGTGTGGCGGCACAATCAGCCAGAAACCGTCGCCGCCGATCCCGTTCATATGCGGGTACACCACGGCAATGGTTGCCGCCGCCGCGACCATGGCTTCAATGGCGTTGCCGCCTTCACGCAGAATCGCCAACGCGCTGGCACTGGCTAAATGATGAGGTGCGACCGCCATGCCCAGCGGGGCGGTGTTGGTTTGCATCATCTCAGGATTCCTTTTTAAGTTTTATGTAGGGTGATGAGTTCTATTAACCCTAGCTTTAAGCAAACGGCGTTCCAGTTTTTTATTGCGGTGGAAAGTCCGTCTGCGGTGCAGGAGGAGGTATCTATATCATCCTGACAATCCTGTGCTATGTTCTGCGACATGAAACAAACGTTACAGCAAGTGCAACGGGTGAGAGACGATGATGCAAATAGATGAACGATTACGGGATCGCTACAGCGAGCTTTCACCGCAGGAGCAGCGCGTCGCGGATTTCATCTTCGATCACTTTGACGATTTAATTAGCTACAACAGCGCCGAGCTGGCGAGGCTGAGCGGCGTCTCCAAAGCGACCGTCAGCCGGTTGTTCAAACGGCTGGGCTACCCCAGCTACCGCGACATGCGCGATGAACTCAGAACGCTGCGCCAAAGCGGGATGCCGCTGGCGGATAACCGGGATGCCGTGCAGGGGAATACGCTGCTGGCGCGGCATTACAAGCAGGAAATGGCGAACCTGACGCAGTGGATAAACCAGATTGACCCCGTGCAGTTTGGCGCGGTGATTCAGGCGCTGATGCAGGCGCAGCGCCTGTGTTTGATTGGGCTGCGCAATAGCTATCCGGTGGCGCTGCACCTGCGCCAACAGCTGCTCCAGATCCGCCAACAGGTCACGCTGCTGACACAGCCGGGGCAGACGTTATCCGAAGAGCTGGTGGATCTCACTGCGCAGGATGTCGTGATTGTGGTGGCTTTTCGCCGCCGTCCGCGCCTGATTCAGCCGCTATTGGCGCAGTTGCAAAAGCGCGGCGTTCCTGTGCTGCTGCTGTGTGAACCACAGGTGAGTACGCTAATGTCGCTGGCAACCTGGTCATTGTGCGTCCCGCTGGACAGCGTCTCGGCGTTTGACAGCTATTCGTCTGCCATGAGTCTGGTGAACGTGATCAGCAATGCGCTGCTGCATGAAATGCTGCGTGACGGACGCCAACGCATCCACCAGATCGTGGATCTTTATGGTGAATTGGATGAGCTTGAGCAACGCTAATGGTGCGTTGGGATGGTGCTGGTGCACTAAAATGGTGCTAATTGATTGGTGTTCTTATCTGTCATGTGGCTTGTTTCGGGCGTGATAAACCCGGATTATTTTTGTGACATAGCGCCACGCCCGACATAGGGCAGCTCAAACGCCGCTTGCCCTATGAACCCAGGCTTTTTTCGCGGAATTGCGCCGCTTCGCGGTACCCTCGGTGTTCATGCCCGCAACACGGACCGCCAGCGACGCGCTCCCGACGCGGCGCTGACTTTCGCGGCGTCCATGCCGCTCATCCGGCGGTCATGCTCACCTCAGCGCAATTTTTTACGCGAATAATGCATAAAAACAGAAGACTCGGGCGTGGTGCATGAGTTGCATAAATTATCTTTCTGCAATCACGCACGAAATTTTTCACCGATATCGCATATCCATAATCATATCCATAGTCCTATCCCATGTTTTAGCCAAACTTTCTGACACACCGTACCCAATAGCACAGAAGGCGTTAATTTAATCTGGCACACTCCTTGCTTAATATCTGCAACGATGGTTTCAACTTTTGTTTTTAAAGAATCTTTCGTTTCAATTATACTAACCGGGGGCAGAGACGATGTTGATCAATAAACTGGGCATCAAAAAAGGGTTACTGGCGGTGATGGGCGCGGCAATGTTACTGGTTCAAGCTGGTAGCGCGATGGCCGATCAGTTGCAGGATATCGAGAAGCGCGGTGTGCTGCGTGTCGCTGTCCCGCAGGATTTCCCGCCGTTTGGATCGGTAGGAACGGATCTGCAACCACAGGGGTATGACATCGATATCGCTCGCTATCTGGCGAAAGAGATGAAACTAAAGTTGCAGCTGGTTCCAGTAACCAGCGCCAACCGCGTGCCGTATCTGCAAACCAACAAAGTTGACCTGGTGATCTCCAGTCTGGGCAAAAATGCCGAGCGTGAAAAAGTGATCGATTTCAGCCGTGCCTATGCACCGTTTTTCCTCGGCGTATTTGGGCCGAAAGACAGCACGCTGACATCGTCAGAAGCATTGGAAGGCAAAAGCATCGGCGTTACGCGCGGTGCGGTAGAAGACATGGTGCTGACGGATATCGCGCCAAAGGCCGCACAGATTAAGCGCTACGAAGATAACAACACCACGCTGTCGGCGTACCTGTCCGGGCAGGTGGAATATGTTGCAACGGGTAACCTGGTTGTGGCGGCTATCGCCGAGCAGAACCCGACGAAAGCGCCAGTCGCGAAGTTTATGCTGAAAGACTCGCCGTGCTACATCGGGCTGAAAAAAGATGAGCCTGCGCTGAAAGCGAAAGTCGACGCGTTGATTGAGCAAGCGCTGAAAGACAATACGCTCAATACCCTGTCGGAAAAATGGCTGAAAGCGCCGCTGCCGGCCAGCATCAAGGCTTAACGGGAGCACGCCATGACCTATCAGCTTAATTTTTCTGCGCTGTTTCCGTTCTGGCCTGAGCTGCTGGAGGGGTTGTGGGTCACCATTGAGCTGACGGTCATGGCAACCCTCGGCGGCATTGCTATCGGCATCTTCGGTGCGGCCTTGCGCAGCGGCAAGCCCACTCTGCTGAGTCGGCTATGGGGTGTCTACGTCGAGCTGATCCGCAATACGCCGTTTGTGGTTCAGCTGTTCTTCATCGTCTTCGGCTTGCCGAGTCTGGGCTTGAAGCTCACCGCCGGACAGGCCGCGCTGTTGGCGATGTTGATTAATCTGGGAGCGTACAGCACCGAGATTATCCGCGCGGGGATTCAGGTGACGCCAAAAGGCCAGTGGGAAGCTGCCCGCGTGCTGGGGCTGACGCGAATGCAGACCTTTTTACGTGTGATTCTGCCGCCTGCGCTCCAGCGGATTTATCCGGCGCTGGTTAGCCAGTGCATCATTGTCATGCTGGGGTCGTCGGTGGTGTCGCAGGTGTCTTACGAGGAACTGACCTTTGCCGCCAACCTGATTCAGTCCCGTACGTTTTTGAGCTTTGAAGTGTATCTGGCAACCACGCTGTGTTATCTGGTGCTGTCTGTTCTGATGCGACAACTCTTACTGCTGGCAGGTCGGCGCTTTCTGGGGAATCCGTCATGATGACATTTACCGACTGGGATATTGTGCGCAACCTGCTGCTGGCGGCACGTTGGACGCTACTGCTGTCGCTGACGGCGTTTATCGGCGGCGCGATAGTGACTTTTCCGCTGATGTTGTTGCGGCTGACTAAACGCAAATGGCCGACACGTCTTGTCCATTTGTATTCCGAGCTGTTTCAGGGCACGCCGCTGCTGATGCAGCTATTCCTCGCCTTTTTCGGGCTGGCGCTGTTCGGCATCGATGTGAGCCCGTGGACGGCGGCAGCACTGGCGCTGACGCTCTTTACCAGCGCCTTTCTGGTGGATATCTGGTGCGGCAGTGTCGAAGCCTTGCCGAAAGGGCAGTGGGAAGCGTCGCGCTGCCTCGGGCTGGATTTCGGCCAAACGCTCTATCGGGTGATTGCGCCGCAGGCGATGCGTATCGCCATCGCGCCTACCGTGGGGTTTTCCGTGCAGGTGATTAAAGGTACCGCGCTGGCGTCGATTATCGGGTTTATCGAACTGACCAAGGCGGGAACCATGTTGAATAACGTGACCTATCAGCCGTTTAAAGTGTTCGGATTGGTGGCGCTGGGCTACTTCCTGATGTGCTATCCGCTCTCTTACTACAGCCGCTATCTGGAGAAGAAATTCAATGCCGCTCATCACCATTAATCAGGTTCAAAAATATTACGGCCAGAACCATGTCCTGAAAGGCGTGGATCTGGATATTGAAATGGGTGAGGTCATTTCGATCATCGGGCGCAGCGGCTCTGGTAAGAGCACGCTATTGCGCTGCATGAACGGTCTGGAAGGCTACCAGGACGGCAGCATCAAGCTGGGCGGGATGACGGTCACCGACAGGGATTCGCAGGCGCGGGAAATCAGCCGCTCGGTCGGGATGGTGTTCCAGAACTTCAATCTGTTTCCGCACATGACGGCGCTGGAAAACGTGATGCTGGCACCGCGCCGCGTGCTGGGTAAAAGCGCAGCGGAGTGCCGTGAGCTGGGCGAGCGGGTGTTGAAAAAGGTGGGGCTGGGTGAGCGCCTTCACTATTACCCTGCCAACCTGTCGGGCGGCCAGCAGCAGCGCGTCGCGATTGCCCGTGCGCTGGCGATGAACCCGAAAGTCCTGCTGTGCGATGAAATTACCTCGGCGCTCGATCCTGAATTAGTCGGCGAAGTACTGAAGGTGCTGGAACAGCTGGCCGCAGAAGGTATGACGCTGATTCTGGTGACGCATGAAATGAATTTTGCCCGTGAAGTGGGCGACCGCGTGGTGTTTATGCATCAGGGCACGGTCTGGGAGCAGGGCGACAGCAAAACGCTGTTCGCCAACCCGCAGACCCGCGAACTGAAACAGTTCATCGCCTCGGTCCGAGGACTGTCGGAAGCGTAAGGCTTCTCCCTCTTTTGAGCTAATCACACACGGAAACGTACATCAAATCATTCGATTAGCAAATTAGTAACGTAAAGAATCTGGAGCAGATAACCATGAACAGCGAACTGTACGCGCAAATCAATCCCCCTCATCGCCTGCTGATGGGGCCGGGGCCGATCAATGCCGATCCGCGCGTATTACGGGCAATGGCCAGCCAACTGGTGGGGCAGTATGACCCCGCGATGACGAACTACATGAATCAGGTCATGGAGCTCTATCGTCAGCTTTTCCGTACGGAAAACCGTTGGACGATGCTGGTAGACGGTACCTCGCGTGCGGGCATTGAAGCGATTTTGCTGTCGGCGATCCGCCCCGGCGATAAGGTGCTGGTACCCGTGTTTGGCCGTTTTGGTCATCTGCTGTGCGAGATTGCCCGCCGCTGTCGTGCTGATGTTCATACCATTGAAGTGCCGTGGGGCGAGGTGTTCTCGCCGGACCAGATCGAAGATGCGATCAAAGCAGTACGCCCGCGTTTACTGTTGACGGTGCAGGGCGATACGTCGACCACCATGCTGCAACCGCTAGAAGAACTGGGCGAGATCTGCCGCCGTCACGGCGTACTGTTCTATACCGATGCCACGGCGTCTTTTGGCGGCAACCCGTTGGAAACGGATAAGTGGGGACTGGATGCGGTTTCCGCCGGATTGCAGAAGTGCCTCGGCGGGCCGTCTGGCAGCTCACCGATCACGCTCAGCCCGCAGATGGAAGCAGTGATCCGTCGTCGCAAATGTATTGAACAGGGGATCCGAACGGACGCCCATCAGGACGGCGACGACGAGATGATCTATTCCAACTATTTCGATTTGGGCATGGTGATGGATTACTGGGGGCCAGAGCGCCTGAACCACCACACCGAGGCGACGAGCATGCTGTTTGCCGCACGCGAGTGTGCCCGAACGATCCTCGAAGAAGGATTGGATCGCAGCATTGCCCGTCATGCGCTGCACGGTAGTGCGCTGGTGGCGGGGATTCAGGGAATGGGGCTGGAGACCTTTGGCTCGCTGACCCACAAAATGAATAACGTACTGGGTGTGGTGATCCCTGACGGCGTTCACGGTGAGCAGGTGCGTAAGCTGCTGCTGGAAGACTTCGCCATTGAGATCGGCACGTCCTTTGGCCCGCTTCAGGGCAAGATCTGGCGCATCGGGACGATGGGCTACAACGCGCGTAAAGACTGCGTGATGCAAACGCTGACGGCGCTGGAGGCGGTGCTGAATCACCTTGGTTTCCGCACCGTGCAGGGCGAAGCCTTGCAGGCTGCCTGGAATTGCTACGCGGCAGATGAGGGACGTGCATGAGTGAAATGTTGATGTTGCCCGTTGCCGCACAGGCCGCCGCTGAGCAGATTATGTCACGCTGCGATGCGCTGGCTGAAATCAGCGAAATGCCCGGCCAGCTGACCCGTGTTTATCTGTCGCTGGAGCACCTGCGTGCCAATGCGCAGGTGGGAGAATGGATGCGCGAAGCGGGCATGAACGTCTGGCAGGATAGCGTGGGCAACATTTGTGGTCGCTATGAAGGATTAACCTCGGATGCGCCAGCGCTGTTGCTCGGTTCGCATCTGGATACGGTACGCAATGCCGGACGATATGACGGCATGCTGGGTGTATTGACGGCGATCGAAGTGGTACGTGCGTTCCATCAACAGGGGATGCGTTTGCCCGTGGCGCTGGAAATCATTGGCTTCGGCGATGAAGAAGGCACGCGTTTTGGCATTACGCTGCTGGGTAGCCGAGGGCTAACGGGTACCTGGCCGGAGAACTGGCTGGAGTGTAAGGATGCCGAGGGCACCAGTGTGGCGCAGGCGTTGACCATTGCGGGGCTGGATCCGCTTGAGGTGGCACTGGCGGCACGTCCGGTCAGCGATATCACCGCCTATCTGGAGTTGCATATCGAACAAGGGCCGTGTCTGGAGCAGCAGGATCTGGCGCTGGGCGTGGTCACCGCGATCAACGGGGCGCGGCGGCTTAATTGCACGTTTCTCGGGCTGGCGGGGCATGCGGGCACGGTGCCGATGACGCAGCGGCAGGATGCGCTGGCAGCAGCTGCCGATTGGATGGCGCAGGCAGAGCGGATAACGCGGGAAAGCGATCCTCATCTGGTCGCCACGTTTGGCACGTTGCAGTGCTTACCGGGTGCGGCGAACGTCATTCCCGGTGAGGTGAAGATGACGCTGGATATTCGCGGGCCGGAGGATGCACCGCTGGATGCGCTGCTACAAAAACTCCTGACGCTAGGGCAGGCTATCGCGCACCAGCGCGGCTGCCAGTTCAGCGCCGAAGAGTATTATCGTATTGCGGCAACCCGCTGCGATCCCGCGTTGCAGTCGGTATTAAACGACGCGGTGACGCAGGTGCAGGGGAAAACGCTGATGCTGCCAAGCGGCGCGGGGCACGATGCGATTGCTATTGCCGAATGCTGGCCGGTAGCGATGCTGTTTGTCCGCTGCCGCGGCGGCATCAGCCACCATCCTGACGAGTCCGTTACCACGGCAGATGTGGCGCTGGCGCTACAGGCGTTCTATCAGGCGGTGTTCTACCACGCCTCTGCACAGTAACGACAGCTACGGCAATGACAGCTACAGCGTAAAGCGGTCGGCGTCGCGCCAAGCGGGGAAGGATTCCCGGTAGCTTTGCAACGCTTCCAGCGACAGCTCGGCGTCCAGACGGGCGGGCTGGTTGGGGGCGGCAGAGGCCAGAATCTCTCCCTGTGCATTAATAATCAGGCTATCGCCACGGTAGCTGTGGCCGTTGCCGTCGGTACCGACGCGGTTGCAGCCTGCAACGTAGGCCTGATTCTCAATGGCGCGCGCCGCCAGCAGCGTCTGCCAGTGTGCGGCTCGTGGCGCTGGCCAGTTGGCGACATACAGCGCCAGATCGTAGTCCTGTCGGTTGCGCGACCAGACAGGGAAACGCAGGTCGTAGCAGATCATCGGGCAGATGCGCCAGCCGCGCCATTCAAGGGTGACCCGTTCCGTGCCAGCCTGATAGTGATGGTGTTCGTCCGCCATGCGGAACAGGTGGCGCTTATCGTAGTGATGCACCTCGCCGTGCGGATCGACCAGCAGGAACCGGTTCACCGCGCCTTTCGGCGTATTTACCGCGACGCTGCCGCCGATCAGCGCATTCGTCTTCTGCGCCCATTGGTGCAGCCACGTCTCTACAACCGACTGATCCAGACTGCCTTTGGCGGCTTCCATCGCAAAACCGGTAGTGAACATCTCCGGCAGCACGATCAGATCGCGTCCTGCCACATCACGCCCGCTCATCTCCGCTAATAAGGTATCGAAATGGCGCAGGTTAGCTTCCCCATCGCGCCAGATCAGCGGCTGTTGCAGCAATGAAATCTTTAAAGTCGACATAAACGCTCCGCAGCGGCATCCAACGTTGCTTCCTGTTTAGCAAAGCATAGTCGAATCAACGTATGTGGGAACGGATCGGCGCAAAAGACGGACAGCGGAATGGCGGCGACGCCAACGTGCTCGGTCAGCCAGCGGCAGAAGCTGACATCGTCCAGATCGGAAATTGCCCGATAGTCCGCCAGCAGGAAGTAAGTGCCTTCGCAGGGCAGAATGTCAAAACGGCTGCCTGACAGCGCCTTGATGAAGCGATCGCGACGCGCGCGGTAAAAATCGGGCAGTTCACGCCAGTGTTGCGGCTGTTCACGCAGCATATCGGCAATCGCGAACTGCGCGGGCGTGTTCACGGAGAACGTCAGATACTGGTGAACCTTACGTACTTCTGCGCTTAAGGCGGCTGGGGCGACGCAATAACCGACTTTCCAGCCGGTCATGTGGAACGTTTTGCCAAATGATGAAACGGCGATAGCGCGTTGGCGCAGCGACGGATGGGCCAGTACGCTGGCGTGTCCTTCGCTGTCAAAACAAATGTGTTCGTAGACTTCATCGCTCAGCACGAAGATGTTACGCGCGGCAATCGCCTGCCATAGCTGCTCAAAATCAGCCTTCTGCCAGACGGTGGCGGACGGATTGTGCGGCGTATTCAGGATGACCAAACGAGTGCGGTCGCTCAGCAGCTCAGCAAAATGCGACCAGTCCACGCGAAAGGCGGGCGGTTGTAAGGCGATGCGCTTGAGTACGCCGCCGGCCAGCGTAACGGCAGGCGCATAGCTGTCATAGCTGGGATCGAAACAAATCACTTCGTCGCCGGGACGTACCAGCGCGGCAATGGCGGCAAACAGCGCTTCGGTCGCACCCGCCGTGACGGTCACTTCGCTATCGGCATCCGGCCTCCAGCCGTACAGCTCTTCCGTTTTTTCAGCAATCGCCTGACGCAGCGGCGCGACGCCAGTCATTGGCGCATATTGGTTGGCGCCCTGACTGACGTGATACGCCAGCCGCTGTTGTAAATAGTCCGGGCCGTCAAAATCAGGGAAACCTTGTGATAGATTGATGGCCTGATGCTGTTGGGCCAGCGCACTCATCTGGGTGAAGATGGTGGTGCCCAGCGAAGGCAGTTTACTGTCGGGGATCAGAGCGGCGCTCATAGCGGGGTGGAACTCCTGCAAGCCTGTATTGCTTGGTAATATAACATGCTGTTAGTATTTGGCAATCAAGACGCTTGGACGTTTAAACGGCTAAATGCCTTTGCGTGCTAAGACATAATGAAAAGATCTAAACCTGCAACTGCATGCTTTGAAACAGAAAGACCAAAACGGGAAGCCTCATGACTGAAAATCAACAATTGACGGCGCTGCTTGCGGCCTGCCACTGGATAGGTGAAAAGGGCTGGTGTCCGGCGACGGGCGGCAATATGTCCGTGCGCCTTGATGAAGCGCAGTGCCTGATTACCGAATCGGGTAAAGATAAAGGCAGCCTTCAGGCAGAGGATTTCCTGCTGGTGGAGATTGCCACTAACCATGTGCCGAGCGGTCGCACGCCGTCGGCGGAAACGGGGCTGCATACGCTGTTGTATCGCAGTGAGCCGACTATCGGCGCGGTGCTGCACACGCATTCGGTGAACGCGACGGTGCTGTCTCGGGTAGAGAAGGGCGCTGAACTGGTGCTGCACGGCTACGAAATGCAAAAGTCTCTGGCGGGACAAACCACCCATTTGGATCGCGTGGCGATCCCTATTTTCGATAACGATCAAGATATTCCGGCGCTGGCGCAGCGGGTAACCGAGTACGCCAGCCATACGCCGCTACGCTACGGCTTTCTGGTGCGCGGCCACGGCCTTTACTGCTGGGGCGCGACGGTGAAAGAAGCGCGTCGTCATCTGGAAGGGCTAGAGTTCCTGTTCCAATGCGAATTGCAACGTCGACTGTTGGAGGCGAAAGCATGATTAAGGCAATTGTGACCGATATCGAAGGCACCACCAGCGATATCCGTTTTGTTCACAGCGTGCTGTTTCCTTATGCCCGCGAACGTCTGGCCGACACCGTTCGGCAGCACGGTAGCGATCCGGAGATCGCGCAGGCGCTGGACGCGTTGCGTCAGGAGCTAGGTCAGCCGGATGCGGATAGCGAGACGCTGATTGCCGCGCTGAACCAGTTTATGGATGAAGATCGTAAATCCACCGCGCTGAAGCAGCTGCAAGGCATTATCTGGCGTACGGGCTACCGTAACGGTGATTTTCAGGGGCATCTGTATCCTGAAGTGGCCGCGCAGCTCGCCACGTGGCAGCAGCAGGGCCTGCGCCTGTATGTGTACTCGTCAGGCTCGGTGGAAGCGCAGCAACTGCTGTTCGGCTATAGCAACGCTGGCGATCTGCGCCCGCTGTTCAGCGACTATTTTGATACCCGCGTCGGTGCGAAGCGCGAGACCGATTCTTATCGCACGATTGCGCAAGCCATCGGGCTGCCTGCTGAGCAACTGTTGTTCCTGTCGGATATCCGTCAGGAGCTGGATGCCGCGCAGGAAGCCGGTTGGCACGCCTGTCAGCTTATTCGTGATGACGCGGATAACGTAAGCCGTCACCGTCAGGTGGCACGTTTTGACCAGATCGACTTACCGGAGTACGCCCAATGAGTGGATTAACCATTTTTAGCGACAGCGATGCAAGCCAGCCGATTTGGCAAAGTCAGGATGCCGAGGCAATTCAGAAAGAGCTGAATGAGATTGGCGTGCGTTTTGAACGCTGGGAAGCCAGCCAGAAGCTGAGCGATGCGCCGTCGTCTGAGGAAGTGCTATCGGCCTATCAGCATGAAATCGACAAGCTGGTGGCAGAAAAAGGCTATCAGAGCTGGGACGTTATCAGCATGCGTTCCGATAATCCGCAGCGTGCGGAGCTACGCACCAAATTTTTATCCGAGCATGTCCACCATGAAGACGAAGTGCGTTTTTTCGTCGAAGGCGCGGGACTGTTCTGTCTGCACCTGAACGGCAAGATTTACCAGATCCTGTGTGAGAAGAACGATCTGCTGTCTGTACCCGCAGGCACGGCACACTGGTTTGACATGGGGCCGGAACCGCACTTCACCGCCATCCGCCTGTTCGATAACCCGGAAGGTTGGATCGCGCATTTTACCGGCGATAAGATCGCCGATGCGTATCCGAAGCTGGAGCGCTAGCGCGTAGGGTTTTATCCCTTTATTCCACGAAAAAATTTTAGGCCTTTCTTTGATTGAGTCTTTTTGATTCACTATCTAATTTTTGCGCTATTAGCACTATGAACATCTTGTTATCCTTTACGCGTATTTTCTTAAAAGGAATAGCGTCAAGGATGCCACATGGAACGTTTTCGTCACTCTTCACACCGCTTCAGCCCCGCGACCTTCTTGTTTACCACGACGTGAACACACTGCATCTCTGCTCAACGTAAACTTTCTGCGCTTTTCACCCGCGTAGCGTTGTTAGCCAATAGGGCGTCTTTATAACGTCTTGTTGTTATCAATGTGATGCTTTATCAACATGAACTGTGGTGTGAGCAGACTCAGACCACAGTTTTAAGCATTTTGCTTTTCATCAGGGAGCTGCGGAACGCATCGGCGCATGCGGTAGCCGTGGCAGCAGAGCAAGAATAAAAATAAGGAGAAAGCAGGTGGCAAACAGTACAGGATTACAGTTCACCGTAAAGGTCGGTGCCCTGGAAGCAGGCACTTTCGCGGTAGTGGATTTCAGGCTGGATGAAGGGCTGAGCCGGCCTTTTAGCCTGTCGCTGAGTCTGGCGAGCGCGTTGCCGGATGTTGACTTCGGCGCGGTGCTGGACCAGCCGTGCGAGCTGATGATTTGGTATGAAGGCGAACTGAAACGTCGCGTCAGCGGGATTGTCAGTGGCTTCACGCAGGGTGACACCGGATTCCGCCGCACGCGCTATCAGGTGGAAGTCCGTCCTGCCCTGTGGCGACTGGGATTACGCACCAACGCCCGCATCTTTCAGGCGCAAAAGCCGGAGGCGATTATCGGTGCACTGCTGGAAGAAGCGGGCATTACCGACTACGCCTTTGCGCTGCGTAACGAGCACGCGGTGCGCGAATATTGCGTGCAGTATCGGGAAAGCGATTTAGCCTTTATCACCCGGCTGGCCGCTGAGGAGGGAATGTATTTCTTCCATGAATACGAAGAAGGTAAACATCGAGTAGTGTTTGCCGACGATGCGGGTGCGCTGACCAAAGGCCCTGAGCTGTTCTTCAATCTGGCGACGCAGGGGCTGAGCGAGGGCGAATATGTCCGGCGCTTCCACTATGCGGAGCGGGTGAGTACGGCCGAAGTCGAGCTGAAAGACTACAGCTTCAAGACACCGGCTTACGGGCTATTGCACAAGAAAATGAGCGGTGAGCTGGAGCATCAGCGCGAAAGCTATCAGCATTACGACTATCCAGGTCGCTATAAGCAAGACCCGAGCGGCAAGGCGTTCAGTGGTTACCGGCTGGATGCACTACGTTCAGGGGCGGTGACGAGCGAAGGGGAATCCAACTGCGCGGGCTGATGCCGGGCAACACCTTCACCCTGACGGAGCACCCGAATGCGGCGCTGAACGCGGTGTGGCAGACGGTGAGCGTGACGCACGTCGGGCAGCAGCCGCAGGCGCTGGAAGAGGAAAGCGGCGGCGAACCGACGACCATGAGCAACAGTTTTGCCGTGGTGAAAGGCACGACGACATGGCGTGCCGCGATGCCATACAAACCGATGGTGGACGGCCCGCAAATTGCTACCGTCGTCGGCCCGACGGGAGAAGAGATTTACTGCGACCAGTATGGTCGGGTAAAACTGCAATTCCCGTGGGATCGCTACGGTGCGAGTAACGACCAGAGTTCCTGCTGGGTGCGCGTCAGTCAGGGCTGGGCGGGCGGCCAGTACGGCATGATTGCCATCCCGCGTATCGGCCATGAAGTGATCGTCAGCTTCCTTGAAGGCGATCCGGATCAGCCGATTGTTACCGGGCGTACTTTCCACGTCACTAACCACGTCGTCTGGCACATCAAACACGACGCACATACGGATATTGATCATGAGCGAGTGACCCGCATCAAAGCAAACGATCACCTGACGGTGGAGAACGAGAAACGTGACCACGTGAAAGGAGGCCTCTCGCTGACCGTTGATGCGTCGATGCATCAGAAACTGGGGCAAGCGTTACTGGTTGAGGCGGGTGAGGAAGTGCATGTAAAAGCGGGGGCTAAGGTGGTTCTTGAAGCGGGCGCGGAGCTGACGCTGAAAGTCGGGGGAAGCTTCGTGAAGATCGATCCCAGTGGCGTGACGCTGGTCGGCCCCAGCATCAAGATGAATTCAGGTGGCAGCCCGGGTTGTGGCTCTGGTTGGGCAGGTCAACTGCCCTCATTACCGGGAACGGTTGAGGTGATTGCGCCGCCCCAACTGCCCAAAATACCGCCTCTTGAAAAACCGGTCTGTATTCCCTGTCTGCTGCGTGCCATGGCGCAGGGCGATGCATTGATACAGGGAGAATAAGATGCTACCTGAAACTATCTGGCACCGTGGTGCCTGTATCGCCCTGCTGGAAGGGGCGAATCTCACCGCTGAACAACGTGAACGGTTGAGCAAAAATCCGTTTTTACCGCTCTATTTTCATGATGACTTGTTTGAACTGATCAATCTGGGTCCCTGGCTTTGGCATTGTTCACCAGAGGACGAAAGATTACTGGCGACGCTTGTTCAGCAGGGGCACGTGGTTGGCCTGTTGGAGAGCGAGCAATCCCTTAGCGCTTTGCAAAAGCAACTGGCTTTGGGTGTGAGGGTGATTGAACCCGAAGGGCAATTTAGCCAACTGCTGCGGTTCTACACGCCACACGCGCTGCCTCTGCTTGTTGAACAACACGACGCCCCGTGGCTCGGTGGGCTGTTTGGCGGGATCGATCGCTGGTGGTTACGAGAATGCGACGGCAGTTGGCACGACCTGAGCCTATCGATCCCTCCCACTGAACCTGTTCTGGTGAAATTGACGTCTGAGTTATATCAAGCGTTGCAAGGTTCGCCTGACGAGCATCGCGTACTGGCCCTTTGGCAAGAGGGAGATCTCTGTGGGCATTTCCCGCCCTGTGAAAGGATGAGCATGGTTCGTAAGGCGCTGAGAAAAGCCCAGCAGGCTGGTGCGACAGAGTCTCAAAGACGGTTGTGGGCATTAGCCTATCTGGAAGGTGGCCGTCAGGCGTTGGAAGAGCAAAAGGGACAAGTATGAGTGCGGCAAGTGGTTTAACAAGAGCCATCTCGGGGTTGATCACGGCGATATGGCAGATCTTGCCGCGCTGGGGGCGGTGGCTGGCAAGCATTCTGCTGGTGCTCTGGCTGTGCTGGACGTTCCTGATACAGGAGCGGCATGGCGGAGCGTCAATCGTTGTTCATTCGGTTATCGATCGTCCCATTAGCTATGTGTACGTCAACGGCAATATGGGGAGTAATACCTTTGCGTTTGATGGATTTCATGCAGGGGGAGGGGGAAGTGCTGGTCCCTATCGGATAGACGGAGATACGGTCAAAATAGATTGGCTACTGAGTGCCACTCTAAAGCAACAAGAAGAACAGGGATTTCAGCCTGAGAAACATACTATCACCTTACCTATGCCTAAACGGGAGAAAGGCCAGAATGGTTTCTGTGTGCTGATGTTACCTGATAACAAACCGATGATCAGGTGGGCCGAAAGCTGTGTCGTTGAAATGGATAGCATCGTCGATACCTATAGAACAAGGAGATAAATAAGGTGGGTTGGGATGATCTTGAATGTCGCGTTGCGCGTGAAGGGAGCCGTCATCAGGCGGGCGTGACGGCTACTCAGCCAGTAATAAGGGAATTGAACCAGCAAGAACAAAGGGAACAAGCATGAGTGTGGCAAGTGGTTTAACAAGAGTGATATCGGGGCTGATCACGGCGATATGGCAGATATTACCGCGCTGGGGGCGGTGGTTGGCAAGCATTCTGCTGGTACTTTGGCTGGGCTGGATGTTTCTGATTCAGGAACGGCATGGCGGAGCGTCAATCGTTGTCCATTCGGTGATCGACCGCCCCATTAGCTATGTGTATGTCAATGGCAATATGGGAGGGAATACCGACGCATTTGATGGGCTTAATACGGGAGGCAGTTCTGCGGGACCTTATCGGATAGAGGGAGATACAGTTAAGATAAAATGGGAACTGGCGATGACCCGCCGACAATATGACGAATTGGGCTATCGCCCTGAGATTCATACAGTTATTTTACCAATGCCTAAGAGGGAAAAAGGACAAGATAATTTCTATGTGCTGTTTCTGCCGGATAACCAGGTGATGGTGCGCTGGGTTGGGTGGGGTATTCCTGGTATGAAAGATGTGATTGATACTTATCGAACAAGGAAGTAAAGATGGTTGACTGGGATGATCTTGAATGTCGCGTTGCGCGTGAAGAAAGCCGTCATCAGGCAGGAATAGGCACTTGCTCACTGGCGTTACAGATAGGCTTCTTCTTTGATGGTATGAAGCGAAATATTAATGTGGATGAAGACAGCCAGCGTCTGACTAACGTAGGACGTTTGTTTCGTGCCCACTCTCTAAAAATAAAAGCAGACCTTACTTCTTCATACACGTATGCCAAAGTTTATATTCCTGGTTTAGCTACCCCCCTTGACGATACGCCATCCGAGAGACTGGACAGCATTCTGGACGCCAGACAGAAAGCGCTGCCTGAGGACTATGCCGATGCACTGGTTGAACAGGGTAAAGAAACGGCGGTCGATACCGTTAAGGGCGTTTTCAAAGGGGACTGGAGTCAGGTTCTCTCCAATAAGCTAGATGACCTGCGGACCATGAAGAGCGGCCTCGATGCCGTGGCGTCGACTGCCAAAAAGGCGGTGACCCGCGCGTTGCTCGAAGCCGCCGAGCCAATTCGGGATAACCCGATCGTGGCCGAGTTGATGATGACTGGGGTCGATGCGCGGGTAGATTTGGCTAAAAACAAGTTCAAAGAAAGCATTGCACTGAGTAAAAAGGAGAACCAACTGCCCATCAAACTGATCCAGATTTCGGTGTTCGGTGCCGATCTGGGGGCGGCGTTAGCCCGACGCTTTATCGACGAGTTACTGGCGTCGGTCTGTACCAAAGTAGGGAGCGAGTATCGCTACGAAGACAGCAAGGTTGAGGTGATCTTTGCTGGCCTGTTCGACTGCACACGCCGCAGCTCGCTGGACATGGGGGATACCGTGGCAACCGTCTCTGACGGGGCGGGGCTCGTTGCCCGGCACCCTGTTGTTGGTATGATCACCACGGCTTTTGGTGCGAAAGTGATTGAGTTCGACAAGCCCCTCCACCCCGCAGTAAAAAGTGCCTTGCACCTGATAGCGGCACATGAACGACGAGAATCCCGTCCTCTGTTACCTCTGGGGCCGCTCAAATCAGGCTGGCGAGAAGTGCTCTGCCCTGGCATCAGTGAAGACGTGACGGGAGGACTGCTACCCAACGAACAGCGCCCCAGCGCCGAGCTGTGTCGGGTGCCGTTGCGACAGATGTTTGAAACGGCGCGCAGGGCACAGGTGCCTTTCCCCAATTTTCTCACTCTTGATGCTAAAAACCCACGAGTAGCCCAATATTTCATCATGCAGGATAGCCGGCTGGGCTACTCGGCGAAGGCATACAGTGAGTTCTACAGCAAATGGGTGGGGCAAATGAACCCGACCCCGGAAGCGTTCGAACTGCACATGATCCACTATTGCGTCTGGCTGGGGGAAAAACTGCATGATTACAAACTACTTCGCCAAAACGCCAAAGGAAGTGAGCGGGATAAACTCAACGCGCAGTGGGGCTGGTTGATACAGGTCGGACGCGATGCGGAGAACGTGTTGAGAAGCCGGGGGCTGCGCCGGCAGATGTACCAAGGGGCCAATTTGGTGAAGTTTTTTGATGAAACTAAGCGAGTGCCGCGTGAGGCGGATATTTTCTTCAATTATTTTATGCACGACTTTGCGTCAGAGGAACTCAAGTTCGCTACGCTGAACGATCAGGCGGGTACCATGCTGAGGAACAATAACTTCTTCGTCCCACGTGGAATAGAGGTATTGGCTGCCGATGACGAGGCCGCTGCATGATGGTTGCAGCAAGTCTGACTATTCAGTTAAAAGAACTAATCAACTAAAAGGACTAAAAAATGGGTAACGCTGTTAAAATAGGCGATAGCGACACGGGGCACGGTAGCCATCCGCCTACACCTGTTGCTTCAGGCTCATCAACGGTTAAGGTTGACGGCCTGCCGTTGGCTCGACAAGGCGATCCTTTGGTTCCCCATGGTCATGCGCGGAGTATTAGCAGCGGTTCATCCAGCGTACTCGTTGAAGGTAAACCTGCGGCGCGCACGGGTGATGCAGTGAGCTGCGGTGGCGTGTTGATTGGCGGGGGAACGGTCACCATTGGGTGATGGCTTTGCCGCGTCCGTGCGGCGTATCCTGAGGTTCCTGGAAATATTTGGGGTTGTCGTTACTTCAACGCTGCCTGAAATATCCCGTCTTTCACGTCTTGTGGCGTGACCACACCAGTATCGAGTACCCAGCCGCTGATTAATTCGGCGGGAGTGACGTCAAACGCTGGGTTGTAGACTGCCGCGTTCTGCGGAGCCCACTGGCAGTGGCCGAAGCTGCCGGAAACGCCGGTGACTTCGGTGGCAGCGCGCTGTTCGATAGGGATGGCTCGACCGTCCGGGCACGCGGGATCGTGCGTGGTGTGCGGTGCTGCGACGTAAAATGGAATCCGGTGATAGTGCGCCAGTACCGCGAGGCTGTAAGTGCCGATCTTATTGGCGACGTCGCCGTTGGCAGCAATACGGTCTGCGCCGACCCAAATCGCATCCACCTGACCCTGCGCCATCAGGCTGGCGGCCATCGAATCACAGATTAGCTGATAAGGAATGCCTAACTCACCCAGCTCCCAGGTCGTGAGGCGTCCGCCTTGCAAGAGCGGGCGCGTTTCATCGACCCACACCTGTGCGACTTTTCCCTGCTGATGTGCGCGCAGCAGCACGCCGATGGCGGTGCCGATGCCTGCCGTTGCCAGCCCGCCGGTGTTACAGTGGGTCAGCAAGCGGCTATTGGGCTTCACCAGCGCAGCGCCATGATCGGCAATGCGTTCACACAGAGCGCGATCTTCTTCTACCAACCGCAGGGCTTCCTGCACCAGCGCATCGACAAACTGCGGCTGTGCCAACGCCAGCTTCATGCGATCCAAATTGTTCATCAGGTTCACAGCGGTAGGGCGCGATGCTCTAAGCGTTTCCAGCGCCTGCGCCAGTTCGGCCTGCGATAACCCTTTCTCCGCCAGTAGCGCGAGTAGCAGGCTGGCGGACAGGCCAATCAGCGGCGCGCCGCGTACCCGTAGGGTCTGAATATGCTCAACCAGTGAGGCGACATCCGGGCAAGGGCTCCAGCGTTTTTCTTGCGGTAGCGCCTGCTGGTCGAGGATCCACAGTTGGTTATCGACGATTTTCAGGCTGGTTGTGTTAAGTGTCTGCATAGGTCGTTAAATCCATGTTGCATCGATATTCTTATTCTGCCAAGATGCCTGATAGATGTATAGACGTCCGAACGTTTTTATGTCCGTATCTTTGGTTTTAGAATCGTTTTGATTGCGGAAACAGTTTTGATTGCAGAATAGCGAGGGGTTGGAATGTCACTTTACCGCACTTTTACGGCGGATGACGCTGTTGAATATGCCCGCCAATACGGTGGTGTCAGTCAGCCGCAAACGCTGGTAGCCGCAGAAGAGATCGGCGATGGCAATCTGAATCTGGTGTTTAAAATTAAAGATGAAACGGGCGTTAGTCGAGTGATCGTCAAACAAGCGCTGCCCTACGTGCGCTGCGTCGGGGAATCTTGGCCGCTGACGCTTGACCGCGCCCGCATTGAAGCCGAAACGTTGCTGACGCATGCGCAGTTTTGTCCGCAGCATACCGTGACCGTGCTACATCACGACCCCGAACTGGCGGTGATGGTGCAGGAAGATCTCTCCGATCATCGTATCTGGCGCAGCGAGCTGGTTAACGGCGCGGATTATCCGCAGGCGGCGGCACAGTTGGGAGAATATCTGGCACAGACGTTATTCCACACCTCTGATTTTCATCAACATCCGCATGAGAAGAAGGCTGCGGTAAGCCAGTTCACTAACCCCGAACTGTGTCAGATTACCGAAGATCTTTTCTTTACCGATCCCTATATCGACCATGAAAGAAACCAGTTTGACGCTGCGCTGACACCGGATGTGCAGGCGTTGCGTGACGATCGGGCACTGAAACTGGCGGTTGCCGGACTGAAGCATGGCTTACTGAGCAAAGCCGAGGCGCTGCTACACGGCGATATCCACAGTGGATCGATCTTTGTGGCAGAAGGGCGTTTAAAAGCGATTGATGCTGAATTCGGTTTCTACGGGCCGATTGGTTTTGATGTCGGCACGGCAATTGGCAATCTGCTGCTGAATTATTGTGGCCTGCCGGGGCTGTTAGCACCGCGCGAGGCGGCGGCGGGGCGTGAACGACGTCTGGAAGATATCCGCACGCTGTGGCAGACCTTTTCCGCCCGTTTTCTGGCATTGAGCGAAAGCGAAAGCCGCGATCCGGCGCTGGCGGAATCGGGTTATGCCGCGCTGTTTTTACAGCAGGTGTGGTGGGATGCCGTTGGCTACTGCGGCACCGAACTGATTCGCCGCACGATTGGGCTGGCGCACGTCGCCGATCTGGACGGCATTCAGGAGACGGAAGCGCGTTTAGCGTGCCAGCGTCATGCTCTTTCGCTGGGCAGAACGCTGGTGCTGGCGGCTCCGCATATTGCGGATGTGGATGCGCTGCTGGCGCGAGTACGGCAGAGCGGTGCCTAGTCGTCGTTAGCCACGCTATTTTATAATCGCTCCCGTCATCGAATCTGATGGGAGCGGCAAACCGATTATTTCTTCCCTTTATTCATCATCGCCTGCAAATTCGCGAAAGGATTATGGGTGGCAACCCCGACATCCTTCTGCGCATCTTCACCTGCAACGACGGTCGAACCGTACATATCCGCATCGGTATATTTCGAATGCTCATGGTCGTGGCAGTAGAGGCACAGCATTTCCCAGTTACTACCATCTTCCGGATTATTGCTGTGATCGTGATCGATGTGGTGAACGGTTAATTCACGCAGGTTGGAATAGACGAATTCGCGTGAACAGCGACCACATACCCACGGGAAAAGTTTGAGCGCTTTTTCGCGGTAGCCGCTTTCAAGTCTGGCGTAGTTCTTGGGGATGTAAGCCATGTGTCGGGTTTCATTCAGGGAAAGATGATGTGGATTTTACAACTGATGTGCCTTTAAAGGAAAGAACAGGCCGGTATAACCAGTCTGAGTTTACTGACAAAGCTTGTTGAGCGGTGATAATGGATAGATCGTAAAGACGCTGCGAGTACATCCCTGTAAGCTCGGATTGCGCCATCCCTGGCGCAAACGCTTTACTCTTCTATTCCATTACCACCGTTCCTATTTCGCAAATAAGGCTGTTTATGCTGCTTCAGTTTTTCTTTCCGGTTGCGGTACGGGCGCGGGCTTGTTGGCGGCCAGTGCATCGAATGCGAAGTCATCCACGTTGATTGAACGTAAGCGGCTGGCTTCGGCTTTGGTCAGAATATCCGCTTCTTCTGCGGTAATTTGACCTTCTACCAGCGCCTGCTCTGCCAACTGATCCAATCGCATGAACGGCAGCGGTTTGTCGCTGGCCTTCGACAGGCGTTGGTAAATCGGCTCGGCGGCCATGATATCCAACAGCGCCTCTTCCAGCAGCCCGACAGGGTTGTGCTCGCTGGCAACCAGATATTGACCGCGTCCCAGACGGCTGCGCGTTTCTGACGGCGTTTGTAGAATCTTCGCGACCTCATGATCGAGGCGGTCAGACGGCGCAGCACAGCGCAGACCCAGCGGGAAGATGATGAACGTCAGTAGTCCTGCAACGGCACGATTCGGGAAGTTGCGCAGCAGATCGTCCAGCGCCTGCTCGGCCTGATGCAGACTGTCCTGCACGCCCCAGTGGACCAGCGGTAAATCCGCTTTCTGACGCCCTTCGTCCTCATAGCGTTTCAGCGTCGCGGAAGCTAAATAGAGCTGGCTGAGAATATCCCCCAGACGCGCAGAGATACGCTCGCGACGTTTTAGGCTACCGCCCAATACCGCCATCGATACATCCGCCAGCAGTGCCAGATTCGCGCTGAGTCGGTTGAGCTGCTGATAGTAGCGACGTGTTTTGTCGTTCACTGGCGCACTGCTCAGGCGGCCGTTGGTCAACCCAAGCCAGAAGCTGCGCACTGTGTTGCTGCCGACGTGGCCGATGTGACCCACCAGCGAGCGGTCAAAGCGTGATACGTCGTTCTCTTGCGCGGCTGCCATCTCTTCCAGCACATAAGGGTGACAGCGGATAGCGCCTTGCCCGAAGATAATCATGCTGCGCGTCAGGATATTCGCCCCTTCCACGGTAATCGCAATCGGTGCGCCTTGATAGCTGCGCGCCAGGAAGTTGGACGGGCCAAGACAGATGCCTTTACCGCCGGCGATATCCATCGCATCCATCACGCTGCGCTGACCACGGTGGGTACAGTGATATTTGACGATAGCGGAGAGCACCGCCGGTTTTTCACCCTGCATGATGCCGCTGGTAATCAGCGTTGCGGCGGCATCCATCACGTAAGCGTTACCCGCGATGCGTGCCAGCGGCTCTTCGATGCCTTCCATCTTACCGATGGAGATTTTGAACTGGCGGCGAATGTGCGCGTAAGCACCGATGCCGAGGGCTATCGACTTCAGCCCGCCGGTAGAGTTAGACGGCAGCGTAATACCGCGTCCGACAGACAGGCACTCCATCAGCATACGCCAGCCCTGACCGGCCATCTTCGCGCCGCCGATGATGTAATCCAGCGGAACAAAAATGTTCTCACCCTGCGTCGGGCCATTCTGGAACGGCACGTTCAGTGGGAAATGGCGGCGGCCGATTTTAACGCCGTCGGTGTCCGTCGGAATCAATGCACAGGTAATGCCTACGTCGTCTTGATCGCCTAACAGATGGTCGGGATCGTACAGCTTAAAGGCCAGCCCCAACACGGTGGCGACGGGGGCGAGTGTGATATAGCGTTTATTCCAGGTCAGGCGCATGCCCAAAACCTGTTCGCCGTGCCAGTTGCCGTAGCAGACAATGCCAGTATCGGGAATTGAGCCTGCATCGGAACCCGCTTCCGGGCTGGTCAGCGCAAAGCAGGGGACTTCCTGACCGCGTGCCAGACGTGGCAGGTAGTGATCTTTTTGCGCTTCTGTCCCGTAATGTTGCAGCAGTTCGCCGGGACCGAGTGAATTAGGCACACCGACGGTGATCGCCACAATGCTGGAGACGCCCGCCAGTTTTTGCAGTACCTGCGCCTGTGCATAGGCCGAGAATTCCAACCCGCCGTACTGCTTCTTGATGATCATGGCGAAGAAGCGATGTTCTTTTAAATATTCCCACAGTTCTGGCGGGATATCGGCGCGTTCGTGGGTGATTTCAAAGTCGTTTGCCATCCGGCAGGCTTCAGCAACCGGCCCGTCGATAAATGCCTGCTCTTCGGCGGTCAGTTGCGGACGCGGGTAGTTATGCAGCTTTTTCCAATCCGGCGCGCCGCGAAACAGGTCGCCTTCCCACCAGGTTGTCCCAGCATCAATCGCTTCTTTTTCCGTATTCGACATCGGCGGCATGACCTTCTGGAACATGCGCAGCGCGGAAGCGGAAACCAGCTTTTGACGCAGAGAGGGAACTGTAATCGGAATCAGCAGAATCACGAGCGGAATCATCAGCCAGACGGGCCACAGCAACATGGCGGACATGGCCGCGAAGTAGGCCAGCAGGATGGCGCTGCCGAGCAGCAGACTGAGCCGATGGTAAAACATCGCTCCGATGATAATCAGTAGAAGGAGGATACTGACAGCAACCATAACGTGTCTCCAGCATTGTGATCGAATTGAGGACTTTCACCTTTCCACTAAGCGTTGCGTGGCAGTGGAAAGCGAGAACCGTGTCATCAGTGAAATAAGGCGTAGTAGGTCAATATCGTAAGAGGTCTGACCTGTTGCTTATATTCGTTGTAGTTTATCTGATTATTTTTATCAATTCGTTTACATCATAATTACAACTCACTTCACAAACCGAGCGGCAGTCGTGCGTTTTCTGACGGGCATCAGCGATCCTCTCAATCCCGTGATTACGCGCTTCTCGCTGTTGGTACGATCCGCTACACTGCTGAACAGAAAAGAATGTTGTCACCAGACAAAATGAGAGGATTCCATGTATCAGGATTTAATCCGTAGTGAACTGAAAGAAGCAGCAGAAACACTGAATAATTTCTTGAGTGATGATGCGAACATTCAATCGATTCAAAATGCTGCGGTACTGCTGGCTAACGCGTTTAAAGCGGGCGGTAAAGTGATCTCCTGCGGTAACGGTGGTTCACACTGTGATGCCATGCACTTTGCCGAAGAGTTGACGGGCCGCTACCGCGAGAACCGTCCGGGCTATCCGGCCATTGCGATTTCCGATCCGAGCCACCTGTCCTGCGTCAGCAACGATTTTGGCTATGACTTTGTCTTCTCTCGCTATGTCGAATCGCTGGGGCGTGAAGGCGATGTGCTGCTGGGGATTTCCACTTCGGGCAACTCCGGCAACATTATTAAAGCCATTGCCGCAGCAAAAGCGAAAGGCATGAAGGTCATTACGCTGACCGGGAAAGACGGCGGTAAAATGGCGGGTTCAGCCGACGTGGAAATTCGTGTTCCGCACTTTGGCTATGCCGACCGTATTCAGGAAATCCATATCAAAGCGATTCACATCCTGATTCAACTGATTGAAAAAGAGATGGCGGATCAGTAAGCCGCTTAATACGCTCTAAAAGGGCAAGAAGGGAAGGGTAGAAAGTCAGATGTGTGAACTGCTGGGGATGAGCGCGAATGTGCCGACGGATATCTGCTTTAGCTTTACCGGGCTGATACAGCGCGGTGGGAAAACCGGACCGCATCGGGATGGCTGGGGCATTACCTTTTATGAAGGGAACGGCTGTCGTACGTTCAAAGATCCGCTGCCAAGCTATAACTCGCCGATTGCGCGATTGGTACAGGATTACCCTATCAAATCGTGTGCAGTGGTTTCACACATCCGACAGGCGAATCGCGGTGCGGTGTCGCTGGAAAATACCCATCCCTTTACGCGCGAGCTGTGGGGGCGGAACTGGACGTACGCCCACAACGGCCAGCTGAAAGGCTACAACACCCTGAAGACGGGCATGTTTCGCCCTGTTGGTCAGACGGACAGCGAATTTGCTTTCTGCTGGCTACTGTCCCAACTGGCTGAACGCTACCCGCGTACGCCGGGCAACTGGCCAGCGGTATTCCGCTATATCGCCAAACAGGCGGATGTCTTGCGGGAGAAAGGTGTGTTTAACATGCTGCTGTCGGACGGGCGCTTTGTGATGGGGTATTGCTCAACCAAACTCTACTGGATCACTCGCCGCGCGCCGTTTGGCAAAGCGACGCTGTTGGATCAGGATGTGGAGATTGATTTTCAGCAGCAGACGACACCCAATGATGTCGTCACCGTGCTGGCGACGCAGCCGCTAACGGGCAACGAAACCTGGCATCAGATTATGCCAGGTGAATTCGTTCTATTTTGTTTCGGCGAGCGCATACTTTAAGGTCGGCTGGCTAGTCATCAACGGTGGGTTAACGACATATTGTCCGTTAAACACCGTGACGGCCGGCGGCTGATTGTGCTGATTAAAATAGGTATACCCCGGCTGAAGCTGTTTCCAGAAGCTGGCGTAGGTGGAATTGCGGTGGCGCTGCATGTTCTGTTCCGTCATACGGAACGGGTAGATGGCGATATCAATCTTCGCCTGCCCGTTGCGTAACGCCGCTTCGGCATAGCGATAAATCTCATCCATATAGGTGTTGGTCATGGCATAGCAGCCAACCGACACACATTCCCCGTGGATCATCAAATAGCGACCAGAATATCCCTGTGATTTATCATAGTCGTTGGGGAAGCCGATATTGATCGCGCGGTAATATTGGCTGTCTGGCTTGAGCTGACGCAGGTCAACCTGATAGAAACCTTCCGGACTTTTTAAATCGCCTTCAACGCGTTTTGGTCCTAATCCGCCTGAATATTTACAGATGGGGTATTGTTCCAATAAACGGTATTCGTTACCGACTTTCGCATAAAGTTCGAATATTCGCTCTTCTTTAAAGATCTGAATATAGATCGGAGAGCCTAATAATTGCTGTTTTAATTCTTTTGCTATCGGCGCTAGCGGCGGTGCGGTTTCGCTGGCGGCGCTGGTAACAACAAGAGAAGGCAAAAAAAACAACATCGCAAACGACAGCGCGATTTTTTGCATTATGATTCCTGATAATAAAATTGCTGTGCTATACCCGTCATACTTCAAGTTGCATGTGCGTTGGCTACGTTCACTCACCCGAATCACTTACTGGAGTAAGCTCATCGGGATTCCCTCGCTTGCCGCCTTCCTGAAACTTGAATTATTTAGGGTATATACGCGGTATCCCCGCTACGCTTTCAGTGTGCTCGGCGAGAAGGCGTTGGAACAACCGTTATCGGTATATATTTCGTCGGCGAATAGGTAACGACGAAAACGAAATCACATTATCATTGGTTTCATATTAATCAAGCGTTGAAAAGCGCTAAAAAATAACATTTACAAAAAACGACCCGAAAGGATGCGGGCCGTCCAATGTGAGATCGTTTTGAGGTCGTTAATTGCGGGGAAAGTGCGTCAGGCGCGGGTGGCTTCTATCATCATAATGTCGGTGACAAAGGAACCGTCTGCCTGTACGTCAAAATGCTGTACCACCTCGTCCGGCAGCGTTTTTTGCAGTTCACGAATCGCGATAGCGAAATGTTCTGGCGTGCGCATACGTGCGATCCAACTGCTGAACTCCAGCGTCAGCCTGTCGCTGGTGACGTTACGCACGATAAACCCAGCGTCGGTAAAGAAGCTCAGCCATTCACCCGGCGCGTAATTGCGTACGTGTGAGGTATCGCGCAGCTTCTCTACCGTTTGCAAATAGCTGTCCAGCAGCGGATGACCGGGCGAAACGACATCCATCATGATCACGCGCCCACCCGGTTTCAGGACGCGCCGCATTTCACGTAACGCCTGTCCAACATCATGCCAGTGGTGCGCAGAGTAGCGGCTGATGATGATATCTGCGCTGCTATCCTCGAACGGTAAAGACTCGGCTACGCCTTGCTGAACGCGGATGTTATTCAGTCCTTTTTCTGCGGCAGCCTGACTCACCACGTCCAGCATTTGGGAAGACAGGTCGTAGGCGACAACCTCCGCGACGGCCTGTGCAGCAACGAAGCTAGCGTGTCCGGCACCGCAGCCGAGGTCGATCACGCGCGCCTGCGGGAAAGGCGCTAATAAAGCAGCCAGTTGGGTTAAATCTTTGCCCTGCGCATGCACCGCGCTGGTCAGGTAGTTCTGCGCCTGTGAGCCGAACTGGTGTTCGACGCGATCATTATGGTTCTGTTTTTCTTCCATCATTGCTCTCGCTTTATCTGAATTGCTTTCGTTTCATCATGGGTTAAACGGCGGCGCGCCAGCCACTAAAGAAGACGTCGGTCTGAGAACTCTATCCTTGGTCTAAGAACACTATAGTGAGGGAAAAATACGGGTACAATATGAGCATTTATACGGGTATAAAATACTCCCTGTTTGATTAACACCTCTTTCACTCATGTTGTTGTCGTCTCGAGCTCGCCTTGACGAGCAGGATGAAAAGGGCACCTGACTATGTCTGCACATTCGTTTATACCTGCCAATTCTCTGAGCGGTCCAAAGGCACTGGGGGCTTTCTTACGGGTGCTGCGTGAGCGGACTACGCCGGAAATGGTCGGCCTGCCAGCCTCCGGGCGGCGGCGCACCAGTGGGCTACGTCGCGAAGAGCTGGCGCAAATCGCCCGAATCAGCACCACCTGGTATACCTGGCTTGAGCAAGGGCGCGATGTGTCCGCTTCGGCATCGGCGCTGCTCCGCGTGTCGCAGGCGTTAAAACTGGAACCCGCAGAGCATGATTATCTTTTTAGCCTTGCTGGCGTGAAGGATCCTCTGAAGCAGAGTAGGGCAACATCGCCGGATGCGCAGGTTGCCGCCAGCCTGCACCACATCACTTGTCCTGCGTACCTTCTGGATGGCAGTTGGAATATGCTGGCGTGGAATGCGCCGTCGGAACAGCTGTTTGCCGGATGGCTGGGACACGATCCCGAGCCGAACCTGCTGCGTTTCATGTTCTTGAATCCGCTGGCCCGATCGCTGGTGGTCAACTGGCCGGAACGAGCGAAGCGGGTGGTGGCGGAGTTCCGTGCAGAATCAAGCCATTACGCACCGACTGACGCCGTTCGGCAAATCGTGATGTCGCTGTGTGAAGAAAGCCGTGAATTCAATCTCTGGTGGTCACAGCAGGCGGTAACCGCGCGTGAAGGCGGCGAGCGACGTTTCCACCATCCTTCACTTGGCGATATTGCCTATCATCAACAGACTTTCCATCCTGCCGTGCAGAGCGAATTTAAGCTTGTTATGCTGATCGCCCAGTAAACGCGGCAGACATCGCGCAGCTTGTCTATACTGGCTTTGATCTGTATATTTATACAGTGTTGTCAGAGGGCCAGTATGCGCAAAATCATTCATGTTGATATGGACTGCTTCTACGCAGCAATTGAGATGCGTGATAACCCGCGCCTGCGCGATATTCCTCTGGCGATAGGGGGGAGCGCCGATCGTCGTGGCGTCATCAGCACCGCTAACTATCCTGCCCGACGCTACGGCGTCCGCAGCGCGATGGCGACGGCAACCGCTTTGCGCCTGTGTCCACACCTCACTTTGTTGCCGGGGCGCATGGAGGTGTATAAGTCCACCTCGCGCCAAATCCGCGAGATCTTCTCCCGCTACACGTCGCTGATCGAACCGCTTTCTCTGGATGAAGCCTATCTGGATGTCACCGATAGCCCGCACTGCAACGGCTCGGCGACGCGCATCGCCGAAGAAATCCGTCGAACCATCGCGGATGAACTGAATCTGACCGCCTCGGCGGGGATTGCACCGATCAAGTTTCTGTCGAAGATCGCGTCTGAGTTAAATAAGCCGAATGGACAATATGTGATTACACCCGAGCAGGTGGATGATTTCCTGTTGGCGCTGCCGCTGGAGAAAATCCCCGGCGTCGGGAAAGTGACGGCGAAACGGCTGGAAGAGCGTGGCCTGCACACCTGCGCGGATGTGCGGGTGTATGCGCTGGCGGATCTGCTTAAAGAGTTCGGCAAGTTTGGCCGCGTGCTGTGGGAGCGATGTCAGGGGATTGATGAGCGACGGATTTCACCCGATCGGCTGAGGAAGTCGGTCGGCGTGGAGAAGACGCTGGCGCAGGATATTCACGACTGGGAACAGTGTGAAAACCTGATCGAACAGCTTTATGAGGAGCTGGAAGTCCGCCTGAAACGGGTGAAGCCCGATCTGCATATTGCGCGTCAGGGCGTCAAACTCAAGTTTGATGATTTTCAGCAAACGACGCAGGAGCATGTGTGGCCGGTGCTGAATAAACAGGATCTGTTGAAGATCGCGCAACAAACCTGGCAGGAGCGGCGTAAATCCAGAGGCGTCCGGCTGGTTGGGCTACATGTGACGCTGCTCGACCCGCAAATTGAGCGACAGCTGGTGTTTGATTGGGGGTAAGACTGTTCAACTGAGGATAAAAAGGGCGACGTCTCTGCGCCGCCCTGATTTTTACGACTACATGATTACGCGCGTGGCGGAATCGCTTTCAGCAGCGCTGTCAGCAATTTCCAGTACAGATCGACGCTGCCGATATGCACTTGCTCATCCGGCGAGTGTGGCCCGGTGATGGTCGGCCCGATGGAAACCATATCCATGTCTGGGTAAGGTTTCTTGAACAGACCGCATTCCAGACCGGCGTGAATCACCATGATGTTCGGCGTCTTGTTGAACAGCTTCTGATACGTTTCGCGCACCAGCGCCATGACCGGAGAATGGGCATCCGGCTGCCAGCCTGGGTAACCGCCTTTCGGTGACGTTTTCGCGCCAGCCAGCTGGCCCAGCGACGTCAGCGTACCGACGACGGCGTCTTTACCGCTGTCGATCAGCGAACGAATCAGGCAGATAATTTCCGCGTGGTCGTCTTCCATCGTAACAACGCCGAGGTTCAGCGACGTTTCCACCACGCCTTTGACTTCGTCGCTCATGCGGATCACGCCGTTCGGCGTGGCGTTGAGCAGTGCCAGCAGGCGATCGCGGCTGTCCTGCGTCAGCGGGTGCTCGTTGCTGTCGCTGGCTTCCACCAGTACGGTTACGTTTTTCTCAACGGCAGATAGCTCATTTTTCAGCACGGCCAGATAGTCTTGGCTCAGCGCTTTCAACTGCTCGACGTTCGCGGCAGGCAGTGACAACGTGGCGAAGGCTTCACGCGGAATCGCGTTACGCAGCGTCCCGCCGTTCAGATCGAGAATGCGGATATCCAGCGCTTTCGCCTGCTCGAACAGGAAACGTGCCAGCAGCTTGTTGGCATTGCCCAGTCCCAGATGGATGTCGCCGCCGGAGTGGCCGCCTTTCAGCCCTTTAATCGTCAGCTTCAGCGTGTGATAACCGGCAGGTGGCAGTTCGCGCACCAGCGGCAGGCGGGTAATGAAATCAATACCGCCAGCGCAACCCATGTAGATCTCGCCTTCTTCTTCCGAATCGGTATTGATCAGGATTTCGCCCTGAAGCCAGTTAGGTTGCAGACCAAACGCGCCATCCATACCGGCTTCTTCCGTCATGGTCAGCAGCACTTCCAGCGGACCGTGCTCGACGTTCGGATCGGCCAGCACCGCCAGCGCAGAAGCCATACCAATGCCGTTATCCGCGCCCAGAGTGGTGCCGCGTGCTTTCAGCCACTCACCGTCAACATAAGGCTGGATCGGATCGACAGTGAAATCGTGTACGGTGTCGTTGTTTTTCTGCGGCACCATGTCCAGATGCGCCTGCAACACGACAGGTTTGCGATTTTCCATGCCTGCGGTTGCCGCTTTACGCAGCAGAATATTGCCGACCTGATCGCGCTCGGTATAGATGCCTTTCTCTTTAGCCCATTCCAGAATGTGCGCGGCCAGTGCTTCTTCATGATAAGACGGGTGCGGAATGGAACAGATCTTGGCGAAAATATCCCACAGCGGCTGGGGGGAAAGTTGAGACAATTCAGACACTATTTCAGTCTCCTTTTTAGCGGCCAGCCTTGGTGTTCTGGCGGGCAGGGCTACAGGTTAAAAGTTAATCGCGGTTAGCCACGGAACATGGCGTGTCACAACAGAATATCATTTTCCATCAAAGCAGGGGAATTACCGTCGGCCCTGTCTTGTTTTCCCTGCTGCAATATGAATCGACGGGCTTGGCAGGGCGCAGGTTGTCAGGAAAAACTCGATTCTCACGTTGAGAAAAACTGGTTTTTATGTTGTTGGCTATCTATAATCTCGCGCAACCTTTTTCCCCCCTCAGACTCAACTTAAGCCGTTTTTTATTCGGCTGGGATATATTTTATGAGCGAAAAGTACGTCGTAACCTGGGATATGTTGCAAATTCATGCCCGCAAACTGGCACAGCGTTTACTGCCTGCCGATCAATGGAAAGGCATCATTGCCGTTAGCCGCGGTGGTCTGGTGCCAAGCGCGCTGCTGGCGCGTGAGCTGGGCATTCGTCACGTTGATACCGTTTGCATCTCCAGTTATGACCATGACAACCAGCGCGAAATGAAAGTGCTGAAGCGTGCCGAGGGAGATGGCGAAGGGTTTATCGTGATTGACGATCTGGTTGACACGGGCGGTACGGCGAAAGCGATTCGTGATATGTACCCGAAAGCGCATTTTGTGACCATTTTCGCGAAACCTGCTGGTAAACCGCTGGTTGACGACTACGTGATTGATATCCCGCAGGACACCTGGATTGAACAGCCGTGGGATATGGGCGTGGTGTTTGTTCCGCCTTTGTCTGGCCGTTAATCGCCAGAGCGAATGTCGATTTCCCCCAATGCCCGGTTTAGCCGGGCATTGTTGTTTCTGAACGGTTGTAATTTCTAGCGCAGGATTTGATCCGATCGTGTGTTTCTGCCGTTGATATTTGTCTTCTCTGGCCTGAGTTCGTTACACTTTAACGGGTGACGAAGAAGTCGTCTGATGTCCGCTAACAGCGGTTTACATTAACGGAGGCTGCTGTGGCGCAAGCTAACCTGTCTGAAACGCTATTCAAACCATCCTTTAAACATCCAGAAACCTCGACGTTGGTCAGACGTACGCGGCATAGTCAGGATGTACAGGGGCTGCATTCTACGCTGGAAGGGGAGAAGACCCGCAGTTGGTATCGGATGATTAACCGGCTGATGTGGATTTGGCGTGGTGTCGACCCGTGGGAAATCGAAGACGTACTGTCGCGCATTGCTGCCAGTAAGGCTGACAGAAGCAACGAGCAACTGCTCGATACGGTGATCGGCTACCGAGGCGGTAACTGGATTTATGAATGGGCGAAGCAGGGCGCAGACTGGCAGCAGCGGGCGCTTGAGAGTGAAGAGGATGCACAAACCGGGCAACTTTGGTTGAATGCTGCCAACCTCTACAGCATTGCTGCCTATCCGCATATTAAAGGCGATGAGCTGGCGGAGCAGGCGCAAACGCTGGCAAATCGTGCCTATGAAGAGGCCGCCAAGTACCTGCCTTATGAACTCAAAGAATTAACCTTCCCGATTACGGGCGGTGGTACGCTGACCGGTTTTCTGCATATGCCAGCGCAGGCGAAAGCGCCTTTCCCAACTGTGCTTATGTGCGGCAGCCTGGAAATGTTGCAGAGCGATTATCATCGCCTGTTTCAGGATTATTTTGCGCCAGCGGGCATGGCAATGCTGACGATTGATGTTCCCTCTGTTGGATTTTCTTCCCGCTGGAAGTTGACTCAGGATTCCAGTTTTCTGCATCAGCAGGTTTTGCGCGCGTTACCGGATGTCCCGTGGGTCGATCACACCCGCGTTGTGGCGTTTGGCTTCCGCTTTGGTGCCAATATTGCCGTTCGGCTGGCGTACCTGGAATCACAACGCTTACGCGGCGTGGCCTGTCTTGGCCCGGTGGTACACCATCTGTTAAGCGATCCAAATCGTCAGCAGCAGGTACCAGATATGTTTATGGATGTGCTGGCGAGTCGTCTGGGTATGCCGTTCTCGACGGATACCTCGCTGAAAACCGAGCTGGGGCGCTATTCGCTGAAAACGCAGGGGCTGCTAGGACGTCGCTGCCCGACGCCGATGCTGGCAGGCTATTGGGATAACGATCCGCTCTGCCCGAAAGAAGAGGCCAGCCTGATTGTGAATTCATCCGCACAAGGGAAACTGCTGCCGGTTAATTTCTCGCCGGTGTACCAGAATTTCCACCGCGCACTACAGCAAATCAGTGGATGGTTGCAGGATAAAGTATAAAAGATCAGGCGTAACGCACGGTCTGTGCAGGCGAATTATCGCTACACAGGCCGCTGTTCCTGCCAGACGAGCACCGTCGATCACAGGATCTTTTTGGCGTAGCAAGGCCTGTCCATATCAACCACTTCAACTGTCACTGATAGGTTCTTCAATCCCAGCGCTTCGATCTTCTGAAGTACCAGATTGGAGAGACTGCTTTTCTGCTCCCCCGTCCGTCCGGACAGTATCTTGACTGCCACATGAATGAAGCTAGCCCGTTGGCCACCGGTCGTGTAGTTATCGTACGCGAGGGATCTAACTTTGATGTCGCTGCCGTCACTGGAAAACAAACCGGATTCGAGCGCGCCGCGATAGATCGCAGGAAGTAGGGCATTTACATCAATGTCTGAGGAATGTTCGGCGATACAATGTGGCATAAGGTGTCACTTCTCAATGAACGAAAACGAAGAGACCTGAGTATTGAGTACCCGGCGTCGCTCGGCAACTGCTTTTTAGGGAAGCCTGCGCGGACAAGAGTATGGATGTGCGTTATCATCGCAGGTGGTTGATAAATTATCATTTTTACCCGTTTGGGGATCGTTGAGGGATGCAATGATGTGGGGAATATTGTCTCGTCAGCAGCAAAGCCTGCATGACATCTGCTGTTCAGAACTACCGCTGGAAAAGAAAAAACGACAAATCGACCGCTTTCTGGCGCAGGGCGGCAGCATCAATGAAAGGCAGCGCCATACTGCTAATGTACTCGGTTTGCTAACGGTCAATACGGACGCACCGGATATTGAACTGGTCCGTTACCTGCTGGATAAAGGGGCTTTTATTGAACAGCCTGGAGGATTCAGCGCATTGCATAATGCGATCGAGTTCTTCCATCTGGAGCTTGCCGAGCTTTATCTTCAGTACGGCGCTGATGTGCACTACCTCAATTTCTTCAGCAATTCATGGCTGAATTACTTGTACTGCCCACAGGATCGACATACCTATACCGACGACCAGCGTAAGCAAATGCTCGATCTGTTGTTACGCTACGGCTTGGATCTTAATCGTGAAACCATTTTCTGGACATCACTGGAAACCAGCTTTCCGATCGAGATCGTGATGTGTGAGAAGGATGTGAGCCTGCTGGAGCACATCTTTCAGCTCGATACCCCGATTCATTTCGCCGAAACCGGCATTTTTGAACGCCTCTTTAACTATAAAAGCGAGTGGCTGCCACTGCCGCTCTTTCAGCAGATCGTGAAACGGGCTGGGGGATCGGCTTATCGTGAGCCCGGCGTGATTCTTTCCGAAGACAAGAAGATCCGTACTGATGGCTCGCTATTGGAAATGGCCATTTTTTACGCTGCGGACGAACGGCTCTGTGAGTGCTTGCTCGATACCTATCCAGATATCCGCTGCGATTTAAGCAGCTACAGCTTTGTTCTTGATGTCTTGCTTAACCGCTATTCGCCCGCGCTGGTGGAGCGGATTATTCAAAAAACGGCAGATATTGACCGACCTTATTCCCTGTTCATTTCTTCTGGCCGGAAAAAACAGAGTGGGTGGGAGGCTGATGCGTACCCTGACGTCGGTAGCTCGGCCATGATGCAGTTTGTGGACAACCGTCTGATAAAGGCGCTGAGCGAGCCTGACTATTACGCCTATTTTTATGATGCCATGAGCCTGTTGCTGCAATACGGCGCGTCGCCTCTGGTCGATAAAATGAGCGGGGGGCGCAGCTATGAAATGCGGAACTGGTCATTGCTTTACCTCGTCTGCGTTGAAATGGTGTCGGCAAATAACTTTCGCCCTGACCTGCTGGATTTACTGGTGGCACACGGCGCGAATTTCAACGTGAAGAAAAGTGCGGTCAGCGAACCGCTCTGCATTACGCTGCTTCAGCGCGGCTACAATTCGACACATGAAGATGTGCTGCTTCAGGTGATGAACTACCTCTACGAACACGGTATGGATTTGCAGGCGACCAATGCTTACCTGATCAACACGGCAGCCGCTGCGGGAATTGGCTCTCGACCACAGGTTTTACAGTGGCTTATTGCGCACGGTGTAGATATTCACACCCTGAGCGGATTCGACAATTCCCCCGTTCTGCATAAAACCATCAGCCTGTATAGCGATGAAGCACTGACGCCGGAGCGGCGTGCTGAAACCGTCGCGGTACTGCTGGATAACGGCGCGAATATTGATGAGTTCTCGATTGATGAACAATTCACGCCGCTGATGTGTGCGGCCTACTACGGCGAAGCGAAGTGTGCCGAGGTGTTGCTAGCGCGGGGAGCCAACCCGCATGCCCGTAGTGCCAATGGCATGACGCCTCTCCGTTGTGCGCTACACCGCGCCGATGCGGCGGCGGCGCGAATTGTGACCCTGCTTCATCAGTATGGCGTGACAATCACACGGGTGGACGAAGAGGGTAACGATCTGCTGGTTCGCTGTATCCGCAATAAACACGAAGCGGTGTTCAAAGCGCTACTGGAGATACTCTCTCCCAGTCTGGATGACATGCATCGGCTGCTGGACTGGCTGGCGCAGGGCAACCGCTACTGCTATTTCTCCGATCAGCTGCGCCAACAGATTGCGCGACTCAGCGCTGGCGAGTCGTTGTCTTCCCATCATTCGTTGCCGCTATAAGGACGTCGCATATGTTTGGTTCATCTTCCAAAACGGATACGTTAGAGACAATTTGCTTCTCTGATGTCCCCACCTGCAAGAAGCGGAAACTGATCGATCGCTATCTGGCGGCTAAAGGCGACATCAACGCGCTGAGCGACGGGCAAACGGTTTTGCATCAGTTGAGTCGGGATCGCGACACGGAGCTCGATCTTGTCCGCTATCTGCTGGAAAAAGGGGCGAGTATCGAAACGCCTGAGGGCGAAAGTGCGCTCTTCGCGGCTATCACGTCTTACTCTCCTGAGATTGCGGCATTACTTTTACAGCACGGTGCCCTGCTGGATTTTTATGATAATCAGGGGCGCGGTTGGCTACACTGCTTTTTTGATCTGCCTGAAAGTCAGGTTTATACCCATTCTCAGCGCAGTACGATGTTGGGGGTGTTGCTGGCAAACGGATTGGATATCAATCAGCCCGTCCTGTTCCATTCTGAGACTGAGAAACGCCATCCCGTCGATATTCTGCTGGAAAAGCAGGATCGCTTTTTGTTAATGCGGCTGTTCCATGTTGATAGTCCGGTACGCCTGACGGGAACGTCGATACTGGAAACGGTCTTTCGGCACGCCGGGTCATGGATGACGCTGGAGGTATTTCAGCCGATCGTTGCACAGGCTGCACGTGAAGGGATGTTGGAATCGGGCTTTACGCTGTCGTTTAATCAAGCCCTGAAAAATCAGGAAGAGAAAACTTCGGTGACCTGGCTGGAAATGGCGCTGCATTGTGGCCTGCCTGCGCCGTTGTGTGCGTTCTTGCTGGACACATTCCCGGATATGCGCTGCGATGTGCCTGCGCACAGCGTCCTGCTGGATGCGCTGGAAAGGTCGTTTCCTCCTGCGCTGGTACGGCGTATTGCGGGACGGACTGCCGATCTCGATCGCCGTTATCCGCTGCGTTTTGAACAGCACGAATCTGACGATGATGAGGATGAGCATTACGCAGAGTGCGAACGCGATGCTGAGCGTGAAAATGATGTAAATCAGGGTACGGTGCTGGCGCAATATCTTGTGCTGCGAGCCAAGGCTGCGGTAACGGATAGTCGCGTCCATCGCGTGTTTTCTTCCTCTCTCCAGCATCTTTTGGAACTGGGCGCTTCTCCCAATATTGGCTATACGATGTGGGAGGAGGAGGACGACACGCCGACAACGTGGCCAGCGCTTTATACGCTCTGTGACGCGATGATCTCCACCGGACAATATCATGCTGACCTGCTCGATCTGCTGATAGCGCACGGCGCTGATTTCAATCAACAGCATGTACTGCAAGAAAGCGGTGCGCTGCCTCTGGGGATGGCGCTGCTCCTGTATTCACCGTCCAGCCCGCATGAAAGCGCGCTGCTTGATATTTTCCGGCATCTGCATTCCTGTGGAATGAACCTGCATAGCACGGCACCAGACGGGATGAACATGGCTTACGCCGCTGCGGCAGGGTGTCGTCCACAGGTGCTGAACTGGCTAATTCAACAAGGCGTTAGCCTCAGTGCGGAAACCGCAAGCCGCCTTGCTCCGCCGCTGCATCGCGTTATTTATAATGTGGGCGTGGCACCGGAGAGGCGTAAAGCAACGCTTGAGGCCCTGCTGCAACAGGGGATGGAGAAAGACATCGCGTGGGGTGAACACGGGATGACGCCGCTGATGCTGGCGGCGAAACAGGGCGCCCAGCATTGTCTGGAAGTGCTACTGCACTATGGCGCAAATCCGAATGCGCGTGGCGCAGACGGAATGACGCCCGCGCTCTGTGCGATAACGAGCCGCCGCTCTATTGATTTCCCGCCGCGCCCTGAATCGGTGTCGGCCCGCATGCTGGCGATACTGCATGCCTACGGTGCGGATCTCCGCCAAAGCAATGATGATGGAATCACGCCGCTGTCACTCAGCGTGCAGGACGAGCGGAAAGAGATCTTCGAAGCGCTGCTCAGGCTGACGCCGTTTACGGAAGAACAGCTGCGAAGCGTGCTGGACTGCAAACATCCGGTTCATGCTTATTTTGCTGAACGACTGCAAACGCTGCTGGCATTGCCTGCGCCACACGCTGAAACAGGGCTTTCACGCTTTGCCGTGCAGCGTCAACCGACCGCATAGGAGCACGCCGGTGTAAAAGCAGAAAAGCCTGGCGTCGGGCAGTAACCTGACGCCAGGTGGTTGATAAATTGCCATTCTCTGCTAAAAAGAATGTTCAACCAGAGGAGATCGTAGATGATGTTACCGAGTGGACACCCCAAAAGCCGACTCATGAAAAATTTTACGTCGTTGGGGCCTTATATCCGTGAAGCGCAGTGCGAGGATACCGCGTTCTTCTTTGATTGCCTGGCGGTTTGCGTCAACATCAAGCCTGCGCCAGAAAATCGTGAGTTTTGGGGCTGGTGGTTGAATGTGGAAGATACTGGCAAAGGCTTTGCCTATGACTATCACTACGGTTTGTTCGATAAACAGGGCAACTGGCGTGAAGAAAAAATCAAGGACAAAGCCGTGATGGAACAGGTGGAAAATGCCAGAAAGGCTTTTCATGTCCGACTAGAGAAACAGCTGCACTCGCTGGAACCCGCCTGTACCCTCGTCGCACGACCGTGATGCTTTCCTGACGATCCCCGATTTATTCACAGGTTTTCGCGTTGTGCCTGTTGGCATAACGCGTCTGTCCTGCTACAACGTTTTCCTTATTCTTATTTTTTGACATCCAACGGCAGAAAAATTATGAGCGGCAGCCAGACTTTGGTTGTGAAACTGGGCACCAGCGTGCTAACCGGCGGTTCGCGCCGTCTTAACCGCGCCCACATTGTTGAATTGGTGCGCCAGTGTGCGCAGCAACATGCGGCAGGGCATCGGATTGTTATTGTCACCTCAGGGGCGATTGCCGCCGGGCGTGAACATTTGGGTTACCCCGAACTCCCGGCTACGATTGCGACCAAACAACTGCTGGCCGCTGTGGGCCAAAGCCGCCTGATTCAACTGTGGGAACAGCTGTTTTCCATCTACGGTATCCACGTCGGGCAGATGCTGCTGACGCGTGCGGATATGGAAGATCGTGAGCGTTTCCTCAACGCGCGCGACACCATGCGGGCGCTGCTGGATAACAATATTGTTCCGGTGATTAATGAAAACGACGCCGTTGCCACCGCCGAGATCAAGGTGGGTGACAACGACAACCTGTCTGCGCTGGCGGCGATTCTGGCCGATGCGGATAAGCTGCTGCTGCTGACCGATCAGGCAGGTCTGTTTACCGCCGATCCGCGCAATAATCCCGATGCGGAGTTGATCCGTGAAGTGACCGGCATCAACGATGCGCTGCGCAGCATTGCGGGTGACAGCGTGTCAGGCCTCGGAACGGGCGGCATGTCGACCAAATTACAGGCTGCCGATGTGGCCTGCCGTGCGGGTATCGACGTGGTGATTGCCGCAGGCAGCAAGCCGGGCGTTATTGGCGATGTGATTGCGGATATCTCCGTCGGAACGCGTTTTCATGCGCTTGATGCGCCGCTGGAAAGCCGCAAACACTGGATTTTTGGTGCACCGCCAGCGGGAGAAATCACCGTTGATGACGGCGCGCTCTCGGCGATCCTCGAACGCGGCAGTTCGCTGCTGCCTAAAGGCATCCGCACCGTAGAAGGGAACTTCTCTCGTGGTGAAGTGATCCGCGTGCGTAGTCTGGCGGGCCGCGATGTGGCGCATGCCGTGACGCGCTATAACAGCGATGCACTGCGTATGATTGCCGGACACCATTCTCAACAGATTGCCGAGATTCTTGGCTACGAATATGGTCCGGTGGCTATCCATCGCGACGATATGATTATCAATTAAGGAGTTCGCGATGCTTGAACAAATGGGTAAAGCGGCAAAAGCGGCCTCTTATCAGTTGGCGGTCTTGAGTACGGCTCAAAAAGATCGCGCGCTGCTGACGATTGCGGATTTGCTGGAAGCCGAGAGTGCGACGATTCTGGCGGCCAACGCGCTGGATTTAGCCGATGCGCGCCAAAATGGCATGAGTGATGCATTGCAGGATCGTCTGCTGTTGACGCAGGAACGACTGAGTGCGATTGCCAGCGATGTGCGTCAGGTCTGTCGCCTGAACGATCCGGTAGGGCAGGTGATTGACGGCAGCATGCTGGATAACGGGCTGAAGCTGGAACGTCGCCGCGTGCCGCTGGGCGTGGTCGGTGTGATTTATGAAGCACGCCCGAACGTCACCATTGATGTGGCGTCACTGTGTCTGAAAACCGGTAACGCGGTGATTCTGCGCGGTGGGAAAGAGACGTACCGCACTAATGCGGCGACGGTAAAAGTGATTCAGCAGGCATTGTCACAGTGCGGCCTGCCTGCCGCTGCGGTGCAGGCGATTGAAAGCCCGGATCGTGAGCTGGTCAATCAACTGCTGAAGCTGGATCGCTACGTAGATATGCTGATTCCGCGCGGTGGTGCAGGTCTGCACAAGCTGTGTCGCGAACAATCGACGATCCCAGTCATCACTGGGGGTATCGGCGTTTGTCACATCTATGCTGACGACAGCATCGATTTCGACAAAGCGCTGACGGTCATTGAAAGCGCCAAAGTGCAGCGCCCTAGCGCCTGCAACAGCCTGGAAACGCTGCTGGTCAACCAACGTATTGCCGACCGCTTCCTGCCAGAACTGAGCAAGAAAATGGCGGCGGCAGGCGTTACGCTCCACGCCAGTCCTTCTGCGATGCCTTATCTGACTGGTGGCCCGGCAAGCGTCGTTGCGGTGGAAGAGGCCAACTACAACGATGAGTGGCTCTCTAACGACCTGAACGTTACGCTGGTGGACGATCTGGATGCGGCGATTGCCCATATTCGCGAACATGGTACACAGCACTCTGATGCGATTCTGACGCGCTCCTTGAGCAATGCAGAACGCTTCGTACGTGAAGTGGATTCCTCTGCGGTGTATGTCAACGCCAGTACACGCTTCACCGACGGCGGCCAGTTCGGTCTTGGGGCGGAAGTGGCGGTCAGTACTCAGAAACTGCATGCGCGCGGCCCAATGGGGCTGGAAGCGCTGACCACCTATAAGTGGATTGGCTATGGCGACGATTTGATTCGCGCCTAATTACTTAATGGCTGCGTATATCAAAGAGATATACGCAGCGTTATTTTTTATTCCGCTTTTTACTTCAGATATTTTCTAAATAAAACATCTCATTCCAATTGTGATTTTTTGCTGTGTTATATGTAGTTAACTTAAAATGTAATACAGCAATAGAAACACAATAAAATAACCGCATAAGAGAAATATCCTCCAATAGTAACAGGCTATGCTTTGTGGGCGTTTCACAAATACATAACCTGTCTTGCTATCGGAGGATAAAGAGTAATAATTACTTATCCTCTATTACAATAACGCGTTATTTCACATTAACGCTGATGCTTCTCTGCGGCAGAGTGGATGGAGTCGGCGGTTTCACGAGCATTCTTTTCCGCGCGGCTGTTAAAACTATCCGCTTTAGATTTGACGTCGGCCCAGCCTTTTTCGGCGTCTTTTCTGGCTTCGGATTCTCTGGATTTCACATCAGCTTTGACTTTGTCTGCCCGTTCTCTGGCCTCTGGTTCCCTTGATTTGAGATCGGCTTTGAAATCATTCGCTTTCTCCCGCGCCTGGACTTCATGCTCATGCGCCTTGGTTCGCGCTTCTGACGCTTTTTCTCTCGCTTCAGTGCGATCGTGACTGAGGGCCGATTCTGCTGACGCCCGGGCGGAATCCAGATCATTTGCTGCCACCATGCCAATGTAACTGGTTCCCAGAATTAAGCCTAAAAACAATGGTTTCATATTCATGGTCTATTTCCTCTTACAGCGCTCTATGATTACGCTAACAATAACCTTGCCGTTGACAACGTATTATTGAAAGCTTCACGTTAAGACCGCCTCCTTGTCGTCTTGGTCATTTAAGTAGAGCAAAATAGAAAATAAAAAGAATAGGGAATAATCCTAAACTGTACACTTGGGTTTTGTTATGTATTGCATTTATATCGGAAAGGTAAAAAGATATTTTTATTGTAAATATCACCCTTTATAAAACAGGAATATTTCTCTGCAAATAAAACGGTGTTTTCACATGATTAAGGACTGTTTTTTTGGTACTTCACTCGAAGAAGAGGGTGACTACAGGAAACATTCTCCGCATGCGCATGCGCATCCGTTAAGCCGAAAAGCTATAATCTATAGCGTTATTAGTACGGAAAATTATCAGAACAGCGTGGATGCTGATAAAACCAGCAGACGATCGCCAAACGCTTGACTTGACGTACCATTATCACTAATTTGTCACCCCGTAGTTCACGTCTGGCTCTCGCCACGACGATCCCAAAGCCGATATAGCTCAGTTGGTAGAGCAGCGCATTCGTAATGCGAAGGTCGTAGGTTCGACTCCTATTATCGGCACCATAAAATCAATTAGTTACCTGAATTTTGCGTAAACACGTTCTCCACTTGTGCCATATTTGTGTCATTGCGCACTAGAATTGCATCAATTTTGTTCGCGTGCTCTGTGAGATGGTCAGCGGATATATGAGCATATCCCCGAACCATTTAGATGCTTTCCCAGTCTCCCATTTCTTGTAACACCGATATTGACACTCCGGTCTGTTCATCAACTCACTACCAATTAATTTATTGATTAGTAAAAATAAACCTCTTCCAATGAGAGGATAAACAGTTCTGTGCAAAATTTTTTATTGGGGAGGTCAGAGAATACTTTTCTCAAAAATATCGGCTAATAGCCGAGTATTGCCATGGTATCCCGCCACGTAGGTGCTAACCACCCGCTTTATACATGGCAATCAGGTTTTTTCTCAGCGCTTCCCTTTCCTGTTTGTCAGAGGGAAGTGGCGTATCCTCAACGTTGAATCCCTCAAGGCGCATACTGTCCCGATAGTTTTTGAGTTTCACCTGATTGTAGTAATCACGCTTTTCTTCCAGCGTCACCATGCGTGAGGATCGCGTTTTGTTTGGCAACGCTTTTGTGGTGATTTTACGATGTTGTTTGAATATCAACAGATCGGTATTTTTCAGTTTCTCGATCAACCTTTCCCCGTCACCAAAAACGCCCCATGACGAGATAGATAAGGATTGCCGTTTGCCATTTTTTTCGCGTGATATGCCGATATCCATCGTTGACTGGAGCGTGTTTAACACTTCCTGTACTTTTCTTTCAGAGATACCTGTAGCGGTTACGATAGATTGCGTATTAGGGGAGTCCTCTTGTACCAGAGCCGCGAGTACCGCCATTTCATACCGCATGTGCTTTCACCTTTAATCCGCATATATATGCGATAAAGAATATCACAATTACGGTCTGGCCGTATCTTTCCTAATTGCTGATGAATCACTGATCAGCTGTTTGTCGGATTTATTAACATCAAGATACGGACAGCTTCCTGCACGCTAATCAAGCGTCCTTCCTCAATGTGTAGTGAAAATTCCTCTAGGTCGGAGGGCAATGTTGGATCCTGAATGAAATTCCAAGAGTAGTCGGGATACTCTCACAGTAATGGGAGACGTTTGGGCAAAAGCGTAGTTTGCCACATGTCGTATCCGTAGGTTATCCGCTGCCGTGTTTCTCTCGATGTTTTGTTTTGATCGCTTCATGCTTTCCCCTCTCTATCACGCACAGAGAGGGCAGTATCACCTGGAATATTATTCTGCCGAATAGCTGCCATTTTTTAGCCTGAAAATGATGTCAAAAAGATCATTTCACTACATTTTGCGGTGGTTTTTGTTATGAAATAACGTAAAAACACCACGGTAAGTCATTAATCCTGGGTCCGTGTTTTTTGATAGTATAAAAATCCAATAATTTTCATTAAAAAATCAATGATTGCTAAACTATCTAATATTTATTTCTTAACAGGGAAATAGTTTATTAAGGTAATGGAGGTATTTGTTCTGTCAAAAGTAAAAAATAGAGGGTAAATATTTTCACTAAATTAAAATTAATGAGCTTTTTGTTATTGTTTATTTTTATTAGCGCATTAAGTATTTCGTTTTTAACGAAATTAAAAGGCACAAAATATATGCCTTTTCCGCTAATTGAAAATCAGATATATATCCTTTTTCTTTCCGTTCATTTTTACTTAGGGTTAATCTAATTAATTGTTTTTGTTGTCATTTGTGTTTTAGTGGTTCGATTTAGTTGCTCTGCTATATAAGCATTGACCGTGTGTTTGTGTTGTGTGTATGATCTAAACTCAAAATATAAATGTATTTAATTCCTTCTTGGTGTGATTCTTTTTACGCCGATATAAGCCGTAACATTACGGTTTTATTATGCTTTTTAATTCGGTTTTTAATTTATTTCATCTCGCTGGTCGAAAAACAAATGCGTTATTTGTTTGCCGAATCGCTGCCGTTCTTATGGATTATGGCGGGCTTTTGGTAGGAATCGACTTTACTTCTCCGGGCCCGAGTGCCCTTACGTTGGTATAGACACATGGCAAAAGGAACTGATGGTGCATCTGTCGCACCAAAGGAACGTATTAATATCAAATATGTTCCGGCCACTGGTGGTCAGCAGGCGGAAATAGAATTGCCGTTGACGCTGATGATCGTGGGAAATATGAAAGGGCGCACAGAGGAAACGCCGATCGAAGAACGTCAAACCGTATCGATCGATAAGAACAACTTTACCTCAGTGATGAAAGAAGCAAATCTGGAATTGAATTTCAGTGTGCCAAACCGCCTTGAAGAAGAAAGCCAGGACGACCTGCCAGTGAAACTGAGCATCGGCGGTCTGAATGATTTCTCCCCTGACCGCATTGCCCAGCAGGTGCCTGAATTACGTAAGTTGCTTGATTTACGTGAAGCGCTGGTCGCGCTGAAAGGTCCCCTCGGCAATATTCCCTCATTCCGTAATCGTTTGCAGGATCTGTTGTCCAGCGAAGAAGCCAGAGAGCAGCTTTTGAAAGAGCTCGATCTGGTCAAACCCGCCGAATAATTGATGTTTATTGACGAAATAGGGAAACGAATATGTCAATAGTTGAAGAACAGGTTCAGGCAGGAGCCGCCAGTGCTTCTGGATCGCTGCTTGATGACATCATGGCTCAAGCGCGTATCAGCCCGGTTGATGAAGGCTACAGCGTTGCTAAACAGGGCATTGCCGCGCTGGTCGCTAACATTCTTGATAGCGGTAACGCAGCAGAACCCGTGAACAAAGCGCTGGTCGATAGCATGATCGTCGAACTGGACAAAAAGCTCAGCAAGCAGATTGACGTTATTCTGCATGCAAAAGAATTACAGGAACTGGAATCTTCCTGGCGTTCGATGAAACTGCTTATCGATCGCACCGATTTCCGTGAAAACATCAAACTGTTGGTGTTGCATGCGACGAAAGAAGAGCTGTTGGAAGATTTCGAATTCGCCCCTGAAATCTCACAATCTGGCTTCTATAAGCACGTGTATTCCAGCGGTTACGGCCAGTTTGGTGGTCAGCCTATCGGTGGCGTAATCGGTGACTATGCGCTGACGCAAAGTTCACCAGATATCAAACTGATGCAGTATGTCAGCGCCGTTGGTGCGATGGCGCATGCGCCGTTCATCTCTTCCGTTGCGCCAACCTTCTTTGGCGTTGATCGCTTCACCGATCTGCCTTCCATCAAAGATCTGAAATCTGTTTTCGAAGGCCCGGCCTACACGAAATGGCGTTCGCTGCGTGAGTCCGAAGATGGTCGCTATCTGGGGCTGACGGCACCGCGCTTCCTGGCTCGCCTGCCTTATGACCCGGTAGAGAACCCGATTAAGGGCTTCAACTACAAGGAAGATATCAGCACCGATCACGAACACTATCTGTGGGGCAATACCGCCTATCTGATGGGAACAGCGTTGACGGACAGCTTCGCGAAATACCGCTGGTGTCCGAACATCATTGGCCCACAGAGCGGCGGTGCGATTACCGACCTGCCAGTGCATGTTTATGAAGCCATGGGCCAACTTCAGGCCAAGATCCCGACTGAAGTCCTGATCACCGATCGTCGCGAATATGAAATGGCCGAAGAAGGCTTTATCACGCTGACGATGCGTAAAGACAGCGACAACGCGGCCTTCTTCTCGGCTAACTCGGTGCAGAAACCGAAGGTGTTCCCGAACACCAAAGAAGGCAAAGAAGCGGAAACCAACTACAAACTGGGTACGCAACTGCCGTACATGTTCATCATCAACCGTCTGGCGCATTACATCAAAGTGCTGCAGCGTGAACAGATTGGCTCATGGAAAGAGCGTCAGGATCTGGAACGTGAGTTGAATACCTGGATTAAACAGTACATCGCCGATCAGGAAAACCCGCCGGCAGATGTTCGTAGCCGTCGTCCTCTGCGTGCTGCACAAATCAAAGTGCTGGATGTAGAAGGAGAACCAGGTTGGTATCAGGTCACCATGTCTGTGCGCCCGCACTTCAAGTACATGGGGGCGAACTTTGAGCTGTCGCTGGTAGGGCGTTTGGATAAGGAATAAGACTTATGCCGTCTCTTTCTGCCTGGGAAAGGGGAAACGCGGCAAGTCTGTTTGATCGTATCCGTGGGGAGGAGCGTCGCTCCTCCCCTGAAACGGAAGTTGAAGCACTGATCGAGTCCGTTAAGCGTCAATTGGACAATGTGCTCAACACCCGGCCCGGAAATTGCCGCAGCGCACCTGAGCTTGGCGTGATTGATTTTAATGACGCGACGCAGGGTGGTGCGGACATTCGAGGGAAAATCCGGGAGGCGATCCGACAGTGTATCTGTCGCTTTGAACCTCGAATTGTTCATGTGGATGTCAACACGTCGGACTATTTATCGAATCCGATGGAGATGTCGTTTCAGGTTACCGCTCGGGTCAGATTGGAAGATCTGGAGCAGGTTGCCTCTTTCAATATCCATATGGATAGCCACCGCCACTACAGAATGATCTGATTATGTCACTGGAACATTTTTTCAGGGATGAGCTGACCTACTTGCGCCTGCAAGGGCGTGAATTCGCCAAGGCGCACCCTGAGCTTACCCGATTTTTGTCAGAACAAACCACGGATCCAGACGTCGAGCGTCTGCTGGAAGGGTTCGCCTTTTTGACAGGGAGCCTGCGGGCGAAGATCGAGGATGAATTTCCGGAACTGACACACGGTCTGCTGGGCATGCTGTGGCCGAATTACCTGCGCCCCGTACCGAGCATGACGATTATGCAGTTTTCGGTACTTCCCGGCGCGATTGCCCAGCCCGCGTTTGTTGAACGTGGCTGCGAGCTTGATAGCTTGCCGATTGATGATGTGGTTTGCCATTTTCAGACCTGCCACGATGCCTGGATTTATCCAGCCGATATCCGTGAAATCAAGGTACAGAGCGGCAACGATCTTTCCACCATTACGCTGGATATTGGGCTGCATGGCCCGCTATCGCTCAGCGATCTACAACTCGACAAGCTGCGCTTTTATCTGGGCGGTGATACCTACACGGCCTACGAACTCTATTTCTGGATTGCCAGCCAGCTGTCGCACATTGAGCTGGAAGTCGATGGCCAGCGCTTCCGTCAGGAAGCCAGCGTGCTGAAGACGGTCGGCTTTGAGCGGGAAGATGCGCTATTGCCGTATCCCGGCAACGTCTATTCTGGCTACCGCATCCTGCAGGAATACTTTTGTTTTCCTGAAAGTTTTCTCTTTTTCCAACTTGCGGGCGCGGTGTGGCCGGAACTCCCGCTGACGGTAACGGAATTCCGTCTGCATTTTTGCTTTGACCGCCCGCTGCCAGCAGAACTGAAGATCCGCCCTGACTCGTTCATGCTCAACTGCGTGCCGGCAATCAATCTCTTCCAGCATGATAGCGAACCGATCAATCTCAGCGGACGCCAGACGGATTACCCGCTGAAAGCCAGCTACCGCAACGCCGATAGCTTTGAAATCTTCTCTGTGGATAAGGTTGAAGGCTGGGTTGAAGGGAATTCAGGCCGTGCGCGGGGGATTCCACGCACCTATCAGCCTTTTGAGAGCTTTCAGCACCAGATCGAACGTGCCAAAGGCCGGCTCGCGCTCTATTACCGTATTCGGGTAAGAGAAGCGGTCAACGGCAACGGGTTTGATCACATGCTTTCTTTTGTCCGTGGTGATGAGCAGGAAGTGATTGATTTGGATGAATCTATCTCGGTCACGCTGACCTGTACCAATCGATCGCGTGCGGCGAAACTGCCCGTTGGGTCGATCTGCGTACCTACCGGCAATTCGCCGTCTTTCGCGACGTTTCGCAATCTGGTACGGCCGACGCGACCGCTGCGGCCTGCCATGGATGGCAGCTTGCACTGGACGCTGATCTCCAACCTGTCTCTGAACTATGTGTCGCTGCTGCGGCGCGATGCGCTGGTGCAGATCCTGCGTACTTACGATTTCCCGGCGCTGCACGACAAGCAGGCGGAACAAGCCTCGCGTAAGCGTCTGGCAGGGATCGAATCTATCGAAACCACACCGATCGACCGTCTGGTTCAGGGGATGCCGGTTCGCGGCTTGAAATCCATCCTGTCAGTACGGCAATCCGCGTTTTCCAGTGAAGGAGAACTCTATCTGTTTAGTACGGTGCTGGCGCACTTCTTCTCGCTATACGCCAGCGTCAACGCTTTCCACCTGTTGGAAGTGGTCAACATCGATAACAAGGAGCGCTACCGATGGCCGGTACAGATAGGTCAACACTCAATGATGTGACGTTCCGTCAGGATGTCTCACGCTTTAATTTTTTCCAATTGGTGGAGTTACTTAACCAGCTGGAAGGCGTGGATCTGGAACAAGAGCTGGATTTCCGTCCTGAACAGGAACGCCTGCGCTTTCGCTCTACGGCCTCCATCGGTTTTCACCCCAGCGATATCTTGCAGGTGGGACGTGATGAAGATGGCCGTCAGGAGCTGGAAGTCGCGTTTCTTGGCCTGCACGGCAGTCAGTCGCCGATGCCTGGTTATTACCTCGAAGAGCTGGCCTGGGAATACGCGCAGGGCGAACAGAAGCTAGGCGTGTTTCTCGACTTCTTTCATCACCGCTTACTCACGCTGCTGCACCGCGCCTGGCGTAAATACCGCTATCACGTCCGCTTTCAAAATGAGGGCGAGGATGGATTCTCTCGCCTGATGTTTGCGCTGGTGGGATTAGGGAATGACGCCGTACGCGACAGCCTGCCGGTTAACCGCGCCAAGATGCTTTCTTACGCCGGGGTGCTCGCCAGCCCTAGCCGCTCACCTGAAGTGGTCGCGGGTTTGGTTATTCACTGTTTTGACCTGGATGACGTGGCTGTTCTGGCCTGGCAGCACCGTCGCGTGCCCATTCACGAAGGGCAGCAGAACCGCCTGGGTAAAGGAAACATGATGTTGGGCGGTGATTTTGTTATCGGCGACAAAGTGAATGACTGCGCCGGCAAGTTTTTGCTCAAGGTCGGCAATCTCAGCTTTAGCCGCTTTCTCAGCTTCTTGCCCAACGGCGAGCATTTTCAGCCGCTGGTGCGTTTTGTCTCTTTCATTCTCCGCGATCAGTTGGCTTGGGATCTGCGTCTGGGTTTTGCGGAAGGCGAAGCCAAGGGCTTAAGCCTGGGCAGTGAGCAAAGCAGCCGGTTGGGATGGAGCAGCTTTCTCGGGCAGCCGCCCGCGGATCCCTATGTGACGATTTGTGTGCAGGAGTAAATGTGAACGTAACCCATCCACTCACGTTGGTTGTGCTTAATAGTGAGCAACTCGATATCAATTCTCAGGTGCAGCACCAGTTCGATCATCGTGGTGGCACGCTGGGCGCGTCGGAAAAAGACCAGTGGCAACTGCGGGATCGGCTGGGCTCCGTGGTGCCGGAGCACGCCCGTATCGAAATGACCGATGGCTATTTCAGCCTGTGCGATCTAAGCGGTCAGTCTTTTATTAACGGATCGCTGTCGCCGATTGGGCGCGATCGCAAAGTCATTTTGTCGCACGGCGATGAACTGGTTATCGGGCCTTTCCGGCTGGGCGTTTATATCGGCGATCCCACTACGGAACAGGATATCGATCAGGTATTAGGGCAGGGCACGGTCGATGTACTGGGCGGCTGGTTAACGGAAGATAAAAAAAAGCGCTCAACGGATCTGGCCGATCCCTCTGTTGTGCTGAATGACCCGCTGTGGGCACTACAGAAAGAGCAGAGCCAGCCACTCTTGCCATCAGACAGTGAGACGGTCGGAGCATCGCTCACGGCCTCTCTTTCTTCTTTTTCTTCTGCTGAGGACACCATGGATCAGAAATTTGTGGAATTACCGACCATCAACACAACGTACGCGGGAGAAGGGCTGGAGGGCTACAGTGATGGCACCTCACTGGCACCGCTGATGCGCGGGCTGGGGCTGTCGCTTCAGCCGGGTGATGATGCACGACTGCGCGAAATGCTGGAAGAAATGGGGAAAAGCCTGCGCGCGATGGTTGAAGGCCTGCTGGCATTGCAGACGGAACAGGCGGCAATGGCGGACACGCATTTGCGCCCGATTGAAGATAACCCGCTGCGTCTGGGGCTGGGCTATGCGGATACGCTGTCGGTGCTGTTTGCCGAAGGGAAAAGCCCGGTGCACCTGTCTGCACCCGCTGCCGTGGAAGAGGTGTTGAACAATGTGCGGGTGCATCACATTGCGAACCAGCAAGCGATTGCCGTGGCGTTGGAAAATATTCTTCAGGCCTTCTCGCCCGCCGCGCTGCTCAATCGCTTTGAACACTATCGCCGCAGTGGCGAACCACTGGCAGTGGATGACGGCTGGGCGTGGCAGATGTATCAGCACTACTACCGTGAATTAACGTCGCCGCGCCAGCAGGGCTTCCAGAAACTGTTCCATCAGGTGTATGCGCAGGCCTATGACCGCTCCGTGCGTCAACAGCAGGAGCAAAAATAATGCTGCGGGCTCTGTGCTTATGTTCCCTGATGTTCCTGCTATCGGGGTGTACCACGCTGGGCAAGATGGCGCAGGTAGCGGCGAATCCCGATATTCAGGTAGGCAGCAACAATCATCAGCCTTCTACCGTGGGATTTAGCCTACTGGCGGAACCGGACGTTAACCCGAACGACAGCGGTGAAGCCGCGCCTATCGAATTCCAGCTGGTGCTGTTAGCGGAAGATTCGCGCCTGTTAGCCACCGATTACGACCAGATCACGACGGATATCGAAAAGGCATTAGCCAAGAATTACATCAATCATCAGGACTACACGCTGCTGCCGGGACAGTTCAAATATCTGCCCCCCGAAGCGCTGGATGAAAAGGTGCACTACCTCGGCGTGGTGGCGCGCTATGCGGATTCGGAAAGCGCGGAGTGGCGCAAAGTCATCAAGCTAAAGAATACCGGGCAGACGTATCAGATCCTCGTGCACCTGCGCAGGGATGAAGTCGAAATCAAAAAAGACCAAGAAGAAGAATAACTATGTCGAGTCGCAATCGCATTATCTGGCGGGAAGGTCTGTTCATTAAACCGCAGCATTTTCAACAACAGCAAAGACACACCGATTACGCACTGCACGCGCGTCTCAGCGCCCTCAGTGATTATTTCTATGGCTTGCAGTCGCTGGCGATTAATGAGGAATACCTCAATTTTGGCCGCATCGCGCTGGTGAACGCCAGCGGGGTGATGCCTGACGGCACCGTGTTCAATATTCCGGGCGACGACGCCCTGCCGCTGCCGTTGGAGATTACCGACGTCGCGCTGGCAAACCAGAAAGTGTATCTGGCGCTGCCGCTGGCGGTAAATGGCGTCAGTGAAGTTGGTCAACCGGGGCAGGGGATCGCCAGCCGCCTGCAATCGCATCGGCATGACGTGCGCGACCTGCACAGCGACGGCGGCGATATCGTTTCTCTGGAAGTCGGTAAGGTCAGCCTGCGCCTGATGCTCGATCGTGACGATCGCAGCGCCTATGCCTCGCTGGCGATTGCCAACATTCTGGATAAACGCCCTGACGGTGGCTTGATTCTGGATCCGAACTTTATGCCGTGCAGCATTAGCGTCACTGCGATCCCTACCTTAAAGCGCTTTTTGGGTGAATCTGCCGGTTTAGTGGCGGAGCGTGCGCGCAGTCTGGCGCAGCGTATTGCCGCCCCAGGGCAGCAGGGCGTCGCGGACGTGGCCGAATTTATGATGCTGCAATTGCTTAACCGCGCGCAGCCCAAACTGTCGCATTTGGCGCGCCTTGGCACGTTGCACCCTGAACGTCTGCACGAAACGCTGGTTGAGCTGTGCGGCGAGCTGATGACGTTTACCGATGAATCGCGCCTGCCGCCGGAATTCCCCGCCTATCGTCACGAACACCAGCAGGCCAGCTTTGAGCCGCTGATGATGTCGCTGCGTCAGGCGCTGAGCACAGTGCTGTCGCCGCGCGCTGTCTCCATCCAACTGAAGAAACAGCCGTATGGCGTGATGGTGGCGATGGTTGGCGATGCGGAATTGATGGCCAGCGCCGAGTTTGTGCTGGCGGTGCGTGCGCGTATGCCGCAGGAGCATCTGCGTAAGCAGCTGCTGCAACAAACGAAGATCGCCTCCAGCGAGAAGATCCGCGAACTGATCAGCCTGCAATTGCCGGGTATCCCGCTGCTGCCGCTGCCGGTTGCGCCGCGCCAGCTGCCTTATCACGCGGGCTACAGCTATTTCCAACTGGATAGACAAAGCCCCGCCTGGCAGATGCTGGTGTCTGGCAACACGCTGGCGTTCCACATTGCTGGCGAATTCCCAGAACTGGATATGCAGCTTTGGGCCATCCGTGGGCAGTAGTTAAGGAGAGGAAGAGATGAGCATCGAGGTTATTAAAAACGATCAACTGGGCGATCTGCTTTTTGACCACGCCCGCCAGCTGGATATGGACTCCGATTACTGGTTCCGCCTGCGTGGACAAAGCATTAATCCGATGGTGGATGCGGTCACGCCGCTGCTGGGCATGGTCGAGCGGGTGCGCCAGCTCTCGGCCTATGAGGGCGTGGAAGATCTGTATCAGCGCGTGGTATCTGAAATTCAGGCTATCGAGCAGGAATTGCATTCTCATGGCTATGAAAACGGCGTGATCTTGTCGTTCCGCTACATCCTCTGCACCTTCATTGATGAAGCCGTGATGGGGCGGGAGTGGGGCGGCCAAAGCATGTGGTCTGCCCATTCTCTGCTGACCCGTTTTCACAATGAGACCTGGGGCGGCGAAAAGGTGTTTGTCCTGCTGGAGAAGCTGCTGGACGACCCAACCCGCTATCGCGACATTCTGGAGTTTATCTACCTCTGTCTCTGTCTGGGTTTTGAAGGGCGCTATCGGGTGATGACGCAGGGGCGTGAAGAACTGAACCGCGTCGTGAACAAACTGCATGACACCCTGCGCCCTGAGCCTGCGAATTCACCGACGGTCTTCCACCTGAATCTGGGGCAGCAGGCTTCGCGCTACCAACTGCGCAGGCAGGTGTCATTACGCACGCTGTTTGTCGGCGTGTGTGTGGTCTTGGTGGCCGCCTTCGGCCTGTACCGCTATCAGCTAACTCATCAAACCCAGGACGTACTGCGTCAGCTGGGAGAATTATTACAATAACAGGAGCTACACCGTGATTCGAATTGAACTGCCGACACTGGTTGAACGACTCAACCCCGTGTGCCGTCATATGCTGGAAGAAGCGGCGGCACTCTGTATTCAACATCAGGGTGCGGAAATCCGTATTGAGCACCTGTTGCTGAAAATGCTGGAAACGCCGCTGTGCGATGTGCGCCAGATCCTCAAGCGTGCGGGCGTGGATGCGGATGAGCTGTCTTCGCTGCTGTTGCCTTCCTCCATGGATAAAGAGTTTGACGCGGGCTATCCCTCATTCTCCCCATTACTGGTGGAGTGGTTGCAGGATAGCTGGCTGCTGGCCTCGGCCGAATTCCAACATGCACGCCTGCGCAGCGGCATCTTGCTGCTGGTCCTACTGCTGACGCCCAATCGCTATGTGGCAGGCGCGGTATCCCGCCCGCTGGCGCAGATTAACCGTGAGCTTTTACGCCAGCAGTTTGATGAGTGGGTGAAGGATTCGGTGGAAACGGAGGTCGCGGTGCAGTCCGCCACGGCCGAGCAGGCCGCCGCGGCGAACACGCAGCTCTCCCGCTATACCCAAAACGTGACGGAATCCGCCCGACAGGGGCAACTGGATCCGGTGCTGTGCCGCGATCATGAAATCGATTTGATGATCGACATTCTCTCCCGCCGTCGTAAAAACAACCCGATTGTGGTCGGGGAAGCGGGCGTCGGTAAAAGTGCGCTGATCGAAGGGCTGGCGCTGCGTATCGTGGCGGGTGCCGTGCCGGAAAGATTACGGGATGTGGAACTGCTGACGCTCGACCTGGGAGCGATGCAGGCCGGTGCCTCGGTGAAAGGCGAATTTGAGAAACGCTTCAAAGGCGTGATGCAGGAAGTGAAAGATTCGCCGCGCCCTATCATTCTGTTTATCGATGAAGCGCATACGCTCATCGGGGCGGGCAATCAGGCCGGTGGACTGGACGTTTCCAACCTGCTCAAGCCTGCACTGGCGCGCGGTGAACTGCGCACCATCGCGGCCACGACCTGGAGAGAATACAAAAAATACGTTGAGAAAGACGCGGCGCTTTCACGCCGTTTCCAGCTTGTCAAAGTCGGTGAACCGAATGCAGAAGAAGCCACGGTTATCCTGCGCGGGCTACGCGGTATTTATGAAAAAGCGCACGGCGTCCTGATTGATGAGGATGCGCTTCAGGCGGCGGCACAGCTGTCGGCCCGATATATCTCCGGCCGCCAACTGCCCGATAAGGCTATCGACGTGCTGGATACTGCCAGCGCACGCGTGGCGATTAACCTGACGACGCCACCGCGTGCGGTCAGCCAGCTACAGACCCGTCTGCATCAGCAGGAGATGGAAATTACCCAGCTTGAGCGTCAGGCGCGTATTGGTCTGGGCAATACTGAAGAACGGTTAGCCGAACTGCGCGACGCCCGCGAAGCTGGTGCGGTACAGCTGGCGCAGCTGGAAGCCGACTGGCAGCAGCAGAAAACACAGGTTCAGCGCGTGATTGAACTGCGTACGGCGCTGCTGGATGAAGAGCAGTCTGTCGATTTTGATGCGGTGTCAGCCGCGGCGGAACTGGCGGCCTGCGAACAGGCGCTGGAAGCGCTGCAACAGTCCTCGGTACTGGTCTCCCCTCACGTTGATAAAACGCAGATTGCGGCCGTCATTGCCGAGTGGACGGGCGTGCCGCTGAACCGCATCTCACAGAGTGAAATGGATGTCGTCACGCGCCTGCCTGAATTCCTGGGAGATTTAATTAAAGGGCAGCAGTTGGCGATTGCTCAATTGCATAAACACCTGCTGACCGCGCGTGCGGATCTGCGTCGTCCCGGGCGTCCGTTGGGGGCTTTCCTGCTGGTAGGGCCGAGCGGCGTGGGTAAAACGGAAACCGTGCTCCAGATTGCCGACCTGATGTTTGGCGGACGCAACTATCTGACCACCATCAATATGTCCGAGTATCAGGAAAAACATACGGTTTCACGCCTGATCGGTTCGCCGCCGGGCTACGTCGGGTTTGGTGAAGGCGGCGTGTTGACCGAAGCCATCCGCCAGAAACCGTATTCCGTGGTGCTGTTGGATGAGGTGGAGAAGGCGCACCCGGATGTCCTGAACCTGTTTTATCAGGCGTTTGATAAAGGTGAACTCGCCGATGGTGAAGGTCGGGTGATCGACTGCCGCAATGTGGTGTTCTTCCTGACCTCCAACCTCGGGTTCCAGACGATCGTGAACTACGCCGAGCAGTCGGATGTGTTGCTGGATGCGCTTTACCCTGAGCTGGCAGCCTTCTTCAAACCCGCGCTACTGGCGCGTATGGAAGTCATCCCTTACCTGCCGCTGGCGCATGACACCATGGTGGAGATCGTACAGGGCAAACTGTCGCGTCTGGTGTCCCTGCTGCAACAGCGCTTTGGGGCGGAAGTCATCATTGAAGACGCGGTACCGGAAGAGATTCTGCGGTTGGCGAATCGCAGCGAAAACGGCGCGCGCATGCTCGAATCGGTGATTGATGGCGCCTTGCTGCCACCGGTCTCGCTACAGCTGCTGCAACGCATGTCTGCGGGTGAGCCTGTCAGCCGTATTCATTTCCGCGTCGAAGCCGGCCAGTTCCAGACTGAGGTTGAGGGCTGAGTATGCAACATGCCCTCGAACTGGCGCTTGCACTGACCCAACAGCATGACGAAGCCGGGCTGTGCGACTGGCTGCTGGAGACGATGCAGACCGCCTGGCAGCCTCAAGGGATGCTACTGGGTATGGTGGATGTCAGCGGCAGGCAACTGACCTGTCAGGGGCGAGTGCATGAAACGCCGGTGGCGCTGGGTCTGGGCGTGGATGACTTTAGCCACCCGCTGGCTTATGCGCTGCATAAGAATCAGGCGCGCACCTGGGATTCTCTCTATGGCGGTGCCCGCATTGAGCACCGTGAATTTCGGCAGATGCTGGTTTCTGTCGGGACGAACTGCGGGCTGCATGCGCTGCCGCTGCTGTCGGAGAGCGGCAAACCGCTGGCGGTGCTGGCGCTGCTGGATACGCCGACGCGCCTGCAAACGCTGCATCAGCGAGGCGAATGCGAGCGGCTGGCGCAGGTGTTTTGTCGTCAGCTGATGCTGCTGCGTGAGCTGGCGCATACCCGGCGGGAGCAGGTCGCGCTGAGAGATTCACTCCGCCAGATTAAGGATGAAGGGCAGAGCCGCCGCGAGCAGGAGAAACGGGTAGAAGCCACGCTGATTGGTCGGTCTGTCGTCATTAAAGAGCTGCATCAGCAGATTTATCAGGCGGCAAAACACCGTCTTTCGGTGCTGATTCAGGGCGAAACCGGTTCAGGGAAGGATGTGGTGGCGCGTCTGTTGCATCAGTGTTCCGAACGTGCCGACAAGCCCTTTATCGCTATCAACTGCGCGGCGATCCCGGAAAATCTGATTGAAAGCGAGCTGTTTGGCTACCAGAAAGGCGCGTTCTCCGGCGCACAGAGCAACAAGATTGGTCTGGTCGAGCAGGCTAACGGCGGAACCCTGTTTTTGGATGAAGTCGGCGATATGCCGCAGTCCATGCAGGCCAAGCTGTTAAGGGTGCTGGAAACGCACAGCTTCCGTCCTCTCGGTGCGGAGAAAGAAGTGCATTCCGATTTCCGCCTGATTGCCGCGACCCATCAGCCGCTGGAACAGCAGGTGTCTGACGGCGTATTTCGGCAGGATCTCTATCATCGCCTTTGCCAGTGCCTGTTGCAGGTCGCCCCGTTGCGCGAGCGGCCGGACGATATTCGTCTGCTGTGCGAGCACTTCATCGGTCAATTTGCAGACAAACAGCAAAAACACGTTGGGCCATTGAACCGCGCTTTCCTGCGCCAGTTGGTGGCGTATGACTTTCCCGGCAATGTGCGGGAACTGCGCAACCTGCTGGAAGTTGCCTGCGCGCATACGCCGGACGGTGAGGTGCTGTCTCTGGCATCGCTGCCGCCGGAACTGCGTGAGCGGCTGACGAGCAGCCCGCCTGAAGAACAGGATCGCTATCAGCACATCCACGATTTGCGTATTGCCACACAGCTGTATGAAGCGGCTGTCATTGAGGCACGCCTGCGCCAGTTTCAGGGCAACCGCCTGCTGGTGGCCGATAGCCTCAATATTCCTAAACGCACTCTCGACCACAAATGCCAGAAGCTGGAGGTAAATTGATGTTTCTGACGATGGCACCCCTACTGTTGGCAACTGCCGCGACGCCCGATCCCGCCTGGCAGTCATTGTGGGAACAGTGCCGCAATGAGACGGCTTCAGAACTCCGACTGGCCTGTTATGACGCGCTGGGTCGGGAAGCGGAACGCAGCGGCACGCTGTCCCCACAACGTGATAACGCCGCGACGGGCGCAACGTTTCAACTGGGACGTGAAGCAGACAGCGGCGATATGACGCTCACCCGCGTGCTGGCCGATGGCAATACGCTGGTGATTAGCTGCGCCAGCAATATTACGCACCTGCGCTTAACGCTCAGCGAACCCTGGAAAGGGGAGTCCGTCACGTCGCAGTTGGATGGCGTAACGGTGTCCGACAGCTGGTTTATCCGTAATCGTGGGCTGTTGCTGGAGTCGGGACGCGGCCTGCCGGCGATTGATGCGTTAAAGCGCTGGATTGGGCATCGCGAACTGGTGCTTAACGGCGCAGACGGTCACGCGCTGCGTATCGAACTCGCCGGGCTGGGCGAAGCATTAGCGCCGCTGCGTCAGCAGTGTCACTGGTAAAGGAGGCGTTCATGCATGCACATCCTTGGTGTAAACGCCTGCAAACCTCGTTGCCGGATGAGATGTTGCGCGCGGCGGTATTGCCGGACGATCCGCTCTGGGAAAAGGTCGAAACGGAGCTGGTCAAGCTCGGGTCACTGGCGCATAACCAGGTCGATCTTAACGTGGTGGCAGGTTACTGCCTGACCTTGCTGGAAAGCAAAACCAAAGACATGCGGGTACTGGTGCAGCTATTGCGCTGCTTACAGCACCCGGCCAAAGCGACTCCGTTTTCTACTGCGCTGATGCTGCTGGACAGCTGGCTGGAAAGTTACTGGGTGCCCGCGTGGCCTGCCAGTCCGGTTCAGAAACAGAAGCTGATGATCCAGATTGTTCGGCGTTTTGAGAGCGCGTTGCCCCGTATTGCAGAAAGTGCATCCAGCGCAGAGCTGGAGCAATTACAGCAGTTAACGGATCAGGTGGCGACCCGCTGGGGCGAACTCGTCAGCGACAAAGCGGCGCTGATGGATGAACTGGTGCAGGGCGTTAAGCGTGCCAGACAGCGACAGCAGGCGCAGGAACAGGCGAATCAGACGGCAAAACCGACTCCGGCAGTCAGCGGCAGTGGAGGCGCAGGTGGAAGTGAAACCAGCGCCAGTGCGGCCTCGACGCCCGTCAGTTCGGTGGAGATTAATTCATCCGACGAGCGTGGTTGGCGGCAAACGCAGCTGAACGTTGCGGCGCTGCTGGTTGAGCGTCATCCCGACTCACCGATTGGCTATCGTCTGCGTCGCCACGCCATCTGGTCCGGTATTGCCACACCGCCGATGTCATCCAAGGGGAATAAAACCCAGCTGGCACCCGTCTCGTCGGACCGCGTGGATGAATACCAAAGTGCGCTGGCGCAGGCCGACTTGGCGCTATGGGAACGCATAGAACAAAGTCTGGTGCTGGCTCCTTACTGGTTTGATGGCCACATGTTGTCCGCCTCGGTGGCCTCACGGTTGGGGCATGCTTCTGTCGCGACGGCGATTGCTGAGGAGCTTTCTGCGTTTATTCAGCGTGTGCCGGAGCTGCGTGAACTGGCGTTCAGCGATGGTGCGCCTTTTTTAACCGGGAAATGCAGCCAGTGGTTGCAGTCTAGCCAGCCCGTTCGCGGCGGCGGTGGAGCGCGGCAGGACGATCTGGCAACGGAGGCCGCGGCCTGTCGGGACGAGAAAGGCATTGGGGCGGCGATGCAGCTATTGGATGAACGCATGCGTCGCCTGAAAGAGCCTCGCGACCGCTTTTATGCCGAGTTAGTACTGGCGGATTTACTCGCCGAAGAAGGGATGAAATCACTGGCAGCACAGCACTATCAGCACATGTGGCAGGAAAGCCAACAATTGGGCCTGATGCAATGGGAACCGGGAATGGTCAGCCGCGTGGAGCGGTTGGCGGCATCCCGCAAAAAATAAGACATTCGGAGTGAATGGTCACTTATGTTTAAAACAATCATAACCTTTCTACGCAAGCAGTTGCCTAAACTGAAACCCTCCTGGCTACTTTTGGGTGTGCTGCTGTGGGTCGTCGTGTTGGTTCTGGCCTGGTGGCTGGGGCCGCGTTTGACGGTGGGCGAGTCGCGTCCATTACAGGGAATTTGGGGCCGCGTGGTGTTCACGCTCGTTTGGCTGTGGCTGGCGTTCTCCTACAGCGCCTGGATGGTTTGGCGTCGTGTGCAGCAGATGCGGGCGGAACGTCATGAACAGCAGGTGATTGAACAGGATCCCTTGCAGGTGTATGTCGACAGCCAGCAAACGTTCCTCGACCGCTGGCTGGAGGCGTTTCAGACCCAGTTGGGCAAAAGAGCGCTGTATGCGATGCCCTGGTATCTGACGATTGGTCTGGCGGGCAGCGGGAAAAGTAGCCTGATCCATCGTGCTAATCCGGCAAACAAAATGAATCCGAAGCTGGATGCGGAGCTGCGAGACGTGGCGGCAGGCCAGCAGGTGAGCAGTTGGGTCGGCGAATCCGCGGTGATTTGGGATCCCAGCGGACAGCTACTTGCCCAACCTGAACTGGAAGGCGATTCGCTCGGACAGCGTCATGCTCGACTGTGGCAGCACCTGTTGCAGTGGCTCAGTGAAAACCGCCGCCGCCAGCCGCTCAACGGTCTGGTGCTCACGCTGGATATTTCCTGGCTGGCACAGGCTGGCGTCGCCGATCGCAAAGCCTACGCGCAGGTCATGCGCGCGCGTTTGCAGGAAATTTCCGTCAACATCAATACGCGCTTACCGGTATATATCGCGTTGACCCGGCTGGATATGCTGAGCGGCTTCGATAAGGTCTATCGCCAGTTGAACCGCGAGGCGCGTCAGGCCGTATTAGGGGTGACGTTTACGCCGCAGGCGAGCAACAGCAAAGGCTGGTTAGAAGAGCTGGAGCGTTTCTGGGACGAGTGGGTCACGCACCTGAATGACAACCTGCCGGACATGCTACTGACGCAATCCGACAGAAGCGTGCGCAATTCGCTGTTCTCGTTCGTTCGCCAGTTGGCTGGGGTGAAAGATTACGTGATGGAAGTGCTGACGGAAACGTTAGCAACGGGCGAAGATCGCGCGTTCCTGATCCGCGGCGTCTACGTTAGCTCGGTCTATCAACAAGGGGTGCCGTTCGATGCCTTTGCGCAGTCGGCTTCCCGACGCTATCAACTGCCAGAGCCGATTAACCCTGCGCTGCGCGGTGAATCGAATACGTTCTTTGTGCAACGTCTTTTCCCTGACGTCATTTTCCCTGAGGCTAGTCTGGCAGGGGAAAACCGACTGCATAGCCTATATCGCCGACGTCGGTTGAGTATCGGCGTGGGCTGCATGCTGCTCGCCAGTCTGGCGCTGATTGGTAGCTGGCACCATTTCTATCGGGTCAATGAAGAAGCCGGACGTAACGTCCTGACGAAAGCGCAGGCCTTTATCGGCACCAATGAGCTGGAAGGCCAGCAGGGCTACGGCTATCAGCAGTTGCCGCGTCTGAATTTGATTCGCGATGCGACCTTATCCTTTGGTAATTACCACGAGCGTACGCCGCTGCTGGCCGATCTTGGCCTGTATCAAGGCGACAAGATTGGGCCTCATGTTGAAGGCACCTATCTGCAAATGCTGAATCAGCGCTTTCTCCCGGCGGTGATGCAAGGGCTGCTGGAAGATCTGAATCAGGCACCTGCTAATAGCGAGCAAAAGCTGACGATTCTGCGCGTGATGCGGATGCTGGATGATGCGTCAGGGCGTAATAAAACGCTGGTCGAACAGTTTATGGCGCAGCGTTGGCAGAAGGCATTTCCCGGACAGGGCAACGTGCAGGAACAGCTGATGCAGCATCTGGATTACGCCCTTGAGCACACCGATTGGCACAAGGCGCGTGAGCAGAAAGACGCGGTAGCGATCAGCACGTTTGCACCCTTTAGTCAGCCGATTACGCTGGCTCAGCAGGAACTGAGCAAGCTGCCGATGTATCAGCGCGTTTATCAGAGTCTGGTGATGAAGGCGACGCAGGTGCTGCCGCCAGATTTAGCGATTCGTGATGAAGTCGGTCCGACCTTTGATCCGGTGTTTTCTCTGCGTAATGACAAAGCGGGAAGCGTGCCTCGGCTGCTGACGTATCCCGGCTTTAGCGATTATTACCTCAAGCAGGACAAAGCGCTGTTAGAGCTGACGGCGCTGGACGCCTGGGTGCTGGGACAGCGTGAACGTGCGCAGTTCAGCGAGGCCGATCGGCGGGAAATTCTGCGTCAGGTGAATGACCGCTACATTACGGATTACATCAACCAGTGGCAGAAAGTGCTGGCGAACATTGATGTGCAGACGCTCGATACGCCGGAGCAGGCGCTCGATATTCTCACGGATATTACCGGCAACGATCAGCCCTTCCAGCGCGTGCTGACCACGGTGAGTGACAACACCCGTATCCGTAAGATGTCCGATGATGATAACGACACCGCGCAGAGTATTAACACGCGTACCGGTCGTCCGTTTATGACCATCAATGCAGCGCTGAGCGGGCGCGGAGAGCAGGGGCCGCTGGTGCAAGAGGTCAATCAGAAGCTGACGGATCTCTATCACTATCTCGATCAGATCGTTAACGCGACCGATCCAGGACAGGCGGCGTTGAAAGCGGTGCAGGCGCGGCAGGGGAATAAATTTGCCGATCCGGTGTTTGCCTTACAGCAATACGCCCGCAGCCTTCCTGCACCGCTGGATCGTTGGGTAGGGCAATTAGCCGGAGAGAGCGCCAGTCTGGTAACTGGGTTGGCGATGTCGTCGCTGAATCAGGAATGGCTGGATAAGGTCGTGACGCCATTCAATGAGAAGCTGGCGGATCGTTATCCCTTCGATCCGTCGTCGAACAAAGATGTGCCGCTATCAGAAATGGAAATGTTCTTCATGACTGGCGGGACGCTGGACAACTTCTATCAGACCAACCTCAAGGCGATGATGGAAAGCGGCATGCTGGAAGAAGGCATGGCATCGCCTCTGCAGGCAGAGCTGGTGAAACAGCTTGAACGTGCGACCCGCATCCGCCAGACCCTGTTTAATGCGCAGGGCAGCCTGGAAGTGCATTTTGTTCTGGAACCGCTGGAACTGACGGCGAACAAGCGCCGTAGCGTGCTGAATCTGGACGGACAGTTGCTGGAATACAGCCACGGTCGTCGCCAGAAAACGCCGCTGGTGTGGCCAAACAGTATGCGCGACGGTGCCGAAAGCAAGCTGACGCTGGTGCCAGACGATCGTGAGCGTTCACCGCGCAGCCTGAGCTTTAGCGGTCCGTGGGCGATGTTCCGGTTAATCAATAGCGATCAGCTGACTCAGGTGAATGAGAACACCTTTGACGTGCGCTTCTCGCTGGAGAACGGGGCGATGACCTATCGCGTTTATACCGATGCCAGCCATAACCCGTTTGCCGGTGGTCTGTTCAGCCAGTTCACGCTGCCTGACTCGCTTTATTAACTTAACTCTCGGGAGCCTGCTCAGGCTCCCTATTGCTGGATGATGTGATATGCAAGATGCACAACAGGCCCTGAAAGTAGGCCGCGATCCACGGATGCTGCCGGAGTTTGACGCACTTCGGGCGGAAATTAACAAGTTGAGTCACGCGTCTCGCCCTGATGTGGATTGGATGCTGGTGCACGATATGGCCACCACGATCTTTGAAAAGCAGGGCGTGGATCTCCAGACCGCGATCTATTTTACGCTGGCGCGTTCACGGCTGGCGGGATTGACCGGCTTCACGGAAAGCTGTGAGTTTCTGGCGAATTTGATCGTGACGCAGTGGGATAACTTCTGGCCGCCGGTCCATCAGGAGCGGGCTCGTATTGAGATGCTGGACTGGTTTATTGCTCGCATCAGCGAAGTGGTGCGGCAGTACGCCATCAGCCATGAACACAAGCGGCTGGTTTACCGCTGCGAACGCGCGCTGCAATTGATGAGTGAAAAGTTGCACAACTCGGGGCTGAGCCGCATTCCTCGCGTCGAGAATCTGCTGCACTTCGTCGAAGGCTATACCCATTTGTTTGATGAAACCGAGATTGTCATTGTGTCGGACGATCAGGAACTGAAAAAGCAGGATATGCAGATTCCACCCATGGTGTTCTTTCATTCAGACATGGAACCCGGCGCGACGGTGCAAAGCAGTGGTTCATCGGGCTCGGGTCAGGCTGCTCTGCCTGCGGGCAGCATTCTCATTGGACGGGAGAAAGGGCAAATGAAACCGACGGTATTGAAAATTGAGGCGCATAAAAAGCAGAAGCCCGCCTGGTTCTGGTTTGTCTCCGGGCTGCTGACCTGTGCGTTGCCTGTCGCGGCGATTACAGGCTGGCAGTATTGGCAGGAACAGAAAGCTGATGCGCTGGCGTTACTGCAACAGCCGGCGTACGCGTTGCCTGCCGCCCCCGATCATAATGACATTCGCCGGGTGCGTATTGCGCTGGGCGAGCAGAAATTGCAAGGCATGGAAGGTGAGCTGATTAACCGCTATCAGGCACAGCTGGAGCAGGTAAAAAATGCGTCGCCGTTCTATCTGTATCAATACGGCAACGGCTTGAAAAACGTGATGCAGCAGCTCTATCCCGACTCGCTGGCGGTGAAGGAGATGGAACGCCAGTGGCAGATTGCGCTTGAACGTCAGCAAGGCGATGAACCGAAAACGCGCGGGTACGAACAGGCTCGTGCCAGAGTCAACGACACGTTGCAGCAACTGCTGGAGTTGGAGCGGCAGCGCCGGACGGTGACGATTTCCTACCTGAAATCAAAGCTCTACGATATGCAAAAAGACCTGATATCGGACGTTCCCTTCGGGATACGGCTGCGGGAGCTTGAGGCGCGTAAAACCAAGAGCCAGTCGCTGACGCCAGCGGAGCTACGCGCTATGGAAGATGAACTGCGATCCTTCAACGTTCGCTTGTACCGTTTGCAGCAGGGTAATTCTGCCAGCTGATTATCGTGAAGGGAAAAACGCTGAGCACATTATGAAATACAAAAAATTAGTGATAGTCCTGTCGGCCTGTTGGCTGGCGTCATGTCAGGCACCGGTCACGTCGCTGTCTGAAACAGAACTGGCGGCGTCAGCGAATCGGGGAAATGGCGAAGCGCAATATCAGCTGGCAAAGACGCTAGCCTCGCGCTCGCAGTACACCGAGGCGATGCAGTGGATGCAGAAGGCATCTGGCCTGTCTGAGCTACCGGGCAATCAGGAAATGCGCGCTGCTGCCGCACTTCAGGTTGGTGACTGGTATCAGGCTGGGCTGGGTGCGCCCAAGAACAGCCCGTCTGCTCGCCAGTGGTGGACAACGTCCTCACGTTTGGGAAATGGCGAAGCGGGGCATCGACTGGGTATGGACTGTCAGGTTCAGCATCAGGGAAAGCTGGTGGCGGCCTGCCTGAATGCATTTGAATCCTCTGCGGCAAATGGCTATCCGCCCGCGCAACTGATCGTTGCCCAGTGGCACGCGACGCATGCGGGCGGCGAAAAAGAGGCTGTGTCGTGGCTGCTGAAAGCCGCTGAGCTCGGCAATCGGGATGCGCAGTATCAACTGGCGCAGCGCTACGAGCAGGGTAAAGGTGTGGTTATCCGTCGCGATCTGGCTGAGCGCTGGTATTTCCGTGCGGCGACGCTGGGTCAGGCACAGGCACAGCTGTGGATGGCGCGACACGAAGACGGCGAAAATGCGTTGAACTGGTATCAAAAATCCGCGTCATCAGGTGATGCTGAAGCACAGCTTTGGCTGGGCAAGGCATACCGCGAAGGTAAGCGCTTACCTTGGGATGAGCAAAAGGCGCGTTATTGGCTGGAGCGCGCCGCGTCTGGCGGATCGGGTGAGGCCGATTACTTGCTCAGCCAGATCCAGACAACCCATGAAAAGCGCGAACAGTATCTGGTTCAGGCTTCCTCTGCGGGCTATATCCGTGCGCAACGTGAACTGGGTGAGCGGTTATTTACAGCGGGCGAGTTCGCGCGTGCGCGTGAAGAATATGCCAAAGCAGCATCAGCCGGAGACACCGAATCCCAACTGGCCTATGGCGAGATGCTGCGTTTGGGGCAAGGTGGCAAAGAGGATTATGTTGAAGCGATGAAGCAGTACCGTCTGGCGGCGAATGACGGTAACCGCATGGCTCAATATCGTATGGGCATGATGCGTCAGGACGGGCTGGGTGCTTCCCGCAATCGTATTCATGCTTATGCCTGGTATGCGATGGCAGCGACGGAGGGGATGAGCGAAGCCATTCATGCACGTAACGATCTGGAAGCGACGATGCAGCCGGATGAAATCAAAGCCGGACAGCGGTTGGCGATGCACTGGTCATCGGGGAAAACAGAGTAATCTGTGGTGGTGGCTCGCCGTGGAATAAGCCGGATTGTTGTTGAATAAAGAGTGGTAATAAACAGGCGGGTGTTGCGTGATAGCAGCACCCGCTTTTTTGTTTTTATGACTATTTTCATTACTCTCTTCATTACGGAATGTCAAACTTTCAGCATAACTGCGCATTCTGCGCAACTTCTTGCTCACTTTCTGGTGTAAATCACTTTTTGCGCAATGTCTGCAAACGATTCGCGAGGTCTGCGCAACTTCTTGCTCAAATTTTACTTAGAGGGAGTTTGGGTTAGGTAAATTCCTTTATAAAACATAAAGATAATTTTTGGCATGTGAATTGCTATACAGACGGTGAAGTTACTCATTCCGTTCAACAACAAGGAGCAAGACTATGCCAACTCCATGCTATATCAGCATCGAAGGTAAAACTCAGGGCAACATCACCGCGGGGGCTTTCACGTCTGATTCTGTCGGCAACATCTATGTGGAAGGCCACGAAGACGAAATGCTGGTACAGGAATTCAAACATATCGTCACCGTACCAACTGACCCACAGTCTGGTCAGCCGTCCGGCCAACGTGTGCACAAACCGTTCAAATTCACCGTCGCGCTGAACAAAGCGGTTCCGCTGATGTACAACTCTTTGGCATCCGGCGAAATGCTGCCGACCGTCACGCTGAAGTGGTACCGCACGTCGGTTGAAGGTAAGCAAGAGCACTTCTTCTCTACCGTACTGACCGATGCCACCATCGTGGACATCGACTGCAAAATGCCACACTGCCAGGATCCGTCAAAACTGGATTACACCCAGCTGATCGAAGTGTCACTGGCCTACCGCAAAATCGATTGGGAGCACACGGTTGCCGGGACGTCCGGTTCCGATGACTGGCGTGCACCGGTCGAAGCGTAATTCCCACCGAACCCGGGCTTGTCCCGGGTTTTCTGCGTTTTTCTCAACGTGATGCTTTATCAACATGAACTGTGGCGTGAGCAGACTCAGACCACAGCTCAGGTTTTTATTTTAATCAGGATAGCGACGTGCCGCTCCGGGAAAACCCGAGGCGTGCGGTAGCCATGGCAACGGCGAAGGAAGAAGGAGAGGACGGGTGGCAAACAGTACAGGATTACAGTTCACCGTAAAGGTCGGTGCCCTGGAAGCAGGCACTTTCGCGGTGGTGGATTTTAGGCTGGATGAAGGGCTGAACCGGCCTTTTAGCCTGTCGCTGAGTCTGGCGAGCGCGTTGCCGGATGTCGATTTTGGCGCGGTGCTGGACCAGCCGTGCGAGCTGATGATTTGGTATGAAGGCGAACTGAAACGTCGGGTCAGCGGGATTGTCAGTGGCTTCACGCAGGGCGACACCGGATTTCGCCGCACGCGCTATCAGGTGGAAGTCCGTCCTGCCCTGTGGCGACTGGGATTACGCACCAACGCCCGCATCTTTCAGGCGCAAAAGCCGGAAGCGATTATCGGGGCGCTGCTGGAAGAAGCCGGTATCACCGACTACGCCTTTGCGCTGCGTAACGAGCACGCAGTGCGTGAATACTGCGTGCAGTATCGGGAAAGCGATTTAGCCTTTATCACCCGTCTGGCTGCCGAGGAGGGAATGTATTTCTTCCACGAATACGAAGAGGGCAAACATCGAGTAGTGTTTGCTGACGATGCGGGCGCACTGACCAAAGGCCCTGAGCTGTTCTTCAATCTGGCGACACAAGGGCTGAGCGAGGGCGAATATGTCCGGCGCTTCCACTACGCGGAGCGGGTGAGTACGGCCGAAGTCGAGCTGAAAGACTACAGCTTCAAGACACCGGCTTACGGGCTGTCGCACAAGAAAATGAGCGGCGAACTGGAGCACCAGCGCGAAAGCTACCAGCATTACGACTATCCAGGTCGCTATAAGCAAGACCCGAGCGGCAAGGCGTTCAGCGGCTACCGGCTGGATGCACTGCGCTCAGGGGCGGTGACGAGCGAAGGGGAATCCAACTGCGCGGGGCTGATGCCGGGCAATACCTTCACGCTGACGGAGCACCCGAATGCAACGCTGAATGCGGTGTGGCAGACGGTGAGCGTGACGCACGTCGGACAACAGCCGCAGGCGCTGGAAGAGGAAAGCGGCGGCGAACCGACGACCATGAGCAACAGCTTTGCGGTGGTGAAAGGCACGACGACATGGCGTGCTGCCATGCCATACAAACCGATGGTGGATGGTCCGCAAATCGCCACCGTCGTCGGCCCGACGGGGGAAGAAATCTACTGCGACCAGTATGGTCGGGTAAAACTGCAATTCCCGTGGGATCGCTACGGTGCGAGCAATGACCAGAGTTCCTGCTGGGTGCGCGTCAGTCAGGGCTGGGCGGGCGGCCAGTACGGCATGATTGCCATCCCGCGTATCGGCCATGAAGTGATCGTCAGCTTCCTTGAAGGCGATCCGGATCAGCCGATTGTGACCGGGCGTACTTTCCACGCGACCAACCCGACGCCGTACGTTTTACCGGCACATAAAACGCGCACGACGCTGCGTACCGATACACATAAAGGTAGTGGCTTTAACGAACTGCGTTTTGAGGATGAGGCGACGCGTGAACAAATTTATTACCACGCTCAGAACGCGTCACCGCCATCGAACGATAGGCAAGGATGATTTTGAAAACATCGGTCAGGACCATCATCAGGAAATTGGCCGGAGTTTTATTCAGAAGATTGGTGCTTCGTTTAAACGTTTCATCGGCGGGGGAGAGATTACCCGTATCGAAGGGAGTCGTCAGACCACGATGTCTGGCTCTGAAGAGACGCTGATCGGTGCGCACCAGCGTGTTCTGGTGAATACGGACAGCTACCTGAAAGCTGCGGATATCGTGCTGGAAGCGGGGCAGGCACTGACCATTAAAGCGCCTGGTGGCTTCATCAAGATTGATAGCGCGGGCGTCACGATTTCCGGGACAATTGTGAAGATCAACGATGGCGGTGCGGCTGGCGTAGGGACTGCGCCAGTATCAATTACGCCAGAAGACCCGACGAAGCCTACGCTGCCCGATGCGCCAGACAGACGTTAAGGAGGAACTATGCCAGGTGCTGCACGTTTAGGTGACAGCTGCGCGGGGCACGGCTGTTTCCCCGCCACCCCGATTATTGAAGGCAGCGGTGATGTCATTATCAATGGTAAACCGGCCGCCCGTAAAAGCGATGCGGTTTTACTCCACGCTTGCCCCTGCCCGAATGTGCCCCACGGCGTGCACAATCGTGCGATATCCGCGGGCTCCGGTACAGTCATCATCAATGGGAAGCTGGCGGCGCGTATCGGTGATGCGATCGGCTGCGGCGGCTCGGTTGCTGCTGGCAGCGGGAACGTCATCATTGGCGATTCGCCCTATCAATCCCCGGTGAAACCGTGCGCTGAGCAATCGGCAAAAAGCCGCGCGCCTCTGCTGGCATTGACGCCAATGCTGTTGCCGACGTTAATGGAATGGGCGTCGGTCGCCGAGCTGCCCATTCTTGATGACCTGCTCTCTGTCGCCCAGCGTAAAGATCGCTATCTGGCGCGTGCGAAGTTGGCGACTGAGGCGGCGACGCTGCCGGGATTAGCCGATGCGGCAAAGCGGCTGGCGTTTAATAACGACAGTATCTTACACGCCGAAGCGGCTCAGTATGTTTATTCGGTCGATGAATTCCGACGAGGCGTGCTGGATAAACTGCCTAAGGCACCGGTTGGGCTGGATATTCTAGATACGAGTAAGCTTCCTGGCCTGACAGATAATGATTTTATGGACAAGAAAACAGGGTTTGGTTCTGCTCTGTTCAAATCAGCAATTAATGGCGAAACGATGTTGACCTACCGGGGCACCAATAATGCGGTGACAGGCGTTAAAGACTGGTTGACTAACGCTGGGCAAGGTATGGGGTTGGAGACGGATCAATACAATCAGGCCATGTATTTGGCAAAGCGGGTAAAAAACGTTCTTTCTCCGCCACCTGTCATCGTGGGGCATTCATTAGGCGGTGGTTTGGCATCGGCTGGCGTTGGCGTCACGGGATTACCCGGCTATACCTTTAATGCTGCGGGTTTGCATAACAATACCGTGTCGCGTGCAGGTGGTGCCGATTTGGCGAAAACGGCCTCGCTGATAACGACGCAGGCGGTCGATGGTGAGGTATTAACCATGGCACAAACCTATGGCAAGGCTTTGATTCCTGGTTTGCTATCCGGTGCGGGCGCATTGATTGGCGGAGCCGCCGGTGCGGCGCTTGGGGGTATCATTGGTGTAGCAAAACTGTTGGAAGGGGGCCTGCCGAAAGCAAGCGGTGATATGATGGCACTTCCCGCAGTCGGCGGCTCGCCGATTGCTCGCCACGGTATGGATCAGGTGATTGCGGGTATTGAAAGCCAGAAAAAGGAAGATATCGGGAAGATAACCAATACATTCAGGGGAATATAATGCAATGGTTGGCACGTATAAAATGGGTAGGCGTCGTTATTCTGGGGTTATTAACCGCTTGTCAGGCAGGAGGACACAGTATGCGGGCGAGTGAACTTTTTGAGCCCCCTGTGGTAGCTGTACTGGAAAGTATTCAAAAAGGTGATGAGTCAGCAGCTCGTCATCAGCTGTCGCAGGGCGTTAACCTGAATATTCATGGCAAAGAAGGCATCACGCCGCTGCTGTGGCTGATTTATGAAACGAAGGATAAAAAGGCCGTCACGCTGGCGCTTAAACTGGGTGTCGATCCGAACTATAAAGACGGCTTTGGCGATAGCGCCGTCAATTCCGTGGCGGGTGCGAAAGACCCTGACTGGCTGCGTATTATTCTGGATGCGGGAGGCGACCCGAATGCGATTGGGCGTCGTGGCCAGCCAGCAATATTTAGCGCTATTGGTGAGGAGCGCTGGGCCGATATCAAATTACTCGTAGAGCGGGGCGCTGATTTGAACCTCGTTGATGGCTCCAAAGTAAACAGTGCCCACTATGCTGCTTATCTGAATAAATATGAAGTCGCATATTGGCTGATAGAACACGGCGCAGAGAGTAATATTTATGATGATACAGGAAGTAATCTCGCTTTTACCGTGGATGACAGCTTATCCATTATGTCTCCTAAATCGCCTCACTACCCTTGGGCACTAAAGGTAAAACAGCTGTTACTGGATCGCGGTGTTAAATTCCCACCGCTGTCACCTGCTGAAGTTCGGGATCGTTGGGAAAAAGGACTGCCAGTCTAGTTTTATTTTGATTCTCCGTTTTATTATTCATTTTGCGTGATAAAAATAAACGGCATGTCTCGACCCGATAATCTGCGTGATTATTGGGTCGTTGCTGCTGTGATGAATACACGCTCATCGTATTAAAAAATATCTCATTTATTTACAGGCAAATAACGATGATGGCAAACGGTTATACCCTGTTTGAAATCAGCCAGTTTAATGCGCCGTTGTTCGCTATTATCTCGCCGTTGAGCTATCCCAAATTACCTGAGTATTGGCAGGCTTTTCAACCTGCGGCGTCAGATATATGGCAACCGCTGCGTTTTGGCAAGGATGCCGAAAACTGGCAGATGTGGGCGCCTATTGTGGTGAAAATAGAAGAAGGCAAACCAGGAGAAACACTGCTGCACTGGCTGACGGAGACACAGCCGGATCGGCATAGTGGCGTAATTCTCATGCATGGTGAACTGACATTGCGGCAGGTGGCTGATTTTTGGCAGCAGCGCATTTCCTGTCTCTGGCCTGATGGCACTAGAGCGCTATTTCGTAGCTATGCACCAGACGTTTTATTGGCCTGGTGGTCCACTCTGGATCTTGCTGCGCAAACGGATTTTCTCGGCCCGCTGAATAATCTGTATTTGCCCATCGTGAATAGCGAACGTGGGGAATATCAGCTATTAGCACAGCGGGATGCTAATAAAGAAAACAAGAGCGACATTAATCAAACGTACCACATTATTTTAACGCACTATCAATATTACCTTCTCGCTAATGACAACCGCTTACACCGATTAGCGAATGAACTGTTTCTTTTTGTCAGCGCTCAGTGTGTTTTTCCATTGGATATCGAAATAGTAAAAACACGCTTTATTAGCAGTATTGCGTTAGCAGGGAAATATTATCCCAAAGCCAGCGAAGCGGAGTGTGAAGCCTGGTCCGCTCATCGCTGGGTGCTCGGCAGCGAATTCTATTTACACCCGATCTTTATTCATCTGACTGAACGTTATTCGATTGCCGACAGTATTCGGATTTTTAAATCTGAGCCTGAACGTATTGAGAGTGTACAGCTTAATTACCATCGCCCCGGTTGGATGCGGGGAGAGTTACCTGACATACCGGAGGTCACGCTGTGAGTGTATCGCAACCTTTCCTTGAACTGCTGCCGGAAGATGACGCCGTCTGGCAAACGCGTATTGCTCAGGGCGGCTGTTTTGTTATCGCCGAAGCGTCGATGAACGATGCCGTGCCGTGGCTGGCCGAACGCTGGGGGGGCAGCCTGGAACAGACGCGTTTGTACTGGGGAGAAGCGGGGCGCGTTCATGCCTCGGTATCGCCCTATTGCATCCCGCTTAATGTCGCCAACTGGTCGCAGGTGAAAGAACACATCATCACTCAACCGGGCTGGGGAATGGGGCTACAGCTGGAATGGTTTATGCAGGCGTATTCGCCGCTCGATCAATTGCTTGAGGTGACGAAACATCTGCGACAGTGGAGCCTGGTGACTTCACCTTCCGGGGAGAATGCCATCCTGCGCGTAGGCGACTGGCAGGTGGTGAATCAGCTGTTATCCGCCAGTTCCGCACAAGAAGCCTGTGCACTCTATGGCCCAATAGCCAGCTTCTGCGACATTTCCCCTGATGGCGCGGTACGTGCCTTAAATCTCACCGCCCGTGAACCGCACTCCATTCCAGACATCCTGCCGCGCCAGCTGAGTGATGAGCAATGGCAAGCCATCATGGTGCCTTACGGACATCACAATCTGGCGCGCTATATGGAACATCTGCGTGCTTACCATGCTGACTGGCAAAACGCGCCTGCTGATGAACTACAGGCGTTTACCCATCAGCAGGCGGAACAGGCGAGGAACAGCGGCTTTAACAACGATCGGGATATCGTGCGCTGGCTAGCACTGGCGACAGAACTCTCGCCGGAATTCATGCATCAGCCCTGGGCAAAAAACATTCTGGTACAGCCTGAATACATTGGCACGCAAAGCCGTATGGATCGCCTGTATCAGGCAGCGATTGACCACCTGGACGAAGCATAAAATAAAAAGGACGTCATTTCATGAGTCAGGATAAAAGCAGCGCGTTAGCTGCCAGCGGGGATGCCGCAAAGCGTAATTTCACCACGGATAATAAAATTTCAGGGGGATGTACAACCTGTGGCTGTGAAATACTTGTTTATTACCATTACGATTCTGGCGACCCAATACCGAACGCTCCTTTTCAATTAACCGATAGCCGAGACCACAAGATAGAAGGCAAAACCGACGATAACGGAATGTTTTTTATCCATGATATGGGGTGTGGCACGTTTGAGCTGTTGATGGGGGAAGGCAGTGATACGTTCGATCCTAAAAAAACGGTACAAAATAACCCTGTTTTAATGTCTAACCCAGCCTACGCGAGTTTTGCTGGAGAATACTTTGCCCTGTTCGTCATCCTGAGAGAGCAAGGGCTGGTGGAATATGGGTCTGTCCAGCAGTCAGTGAGAATGCCGCTGAGCACGATACCGGATCAATATAAACCGGCGTTGAAACGCTTTTGGGAATTGGAAAGGCAACTCTATAGAAGTGATGGCGAGCTCCAAAGAGAAATCCGCCGGATTCAGCATCAACAGGCGGCGGAGGTAGGTAGTAAGGCATCCAGTATTGATAACGCCGTTTTGCTGTTCTGTGAGGTGATTCTGGGCTGTATTCCCGTGGTCGGGCAGGCAATGGACGTGTATTTCCTCGGAAAGTGGTGCTGGGATAGCTATGAAGCCCCTGAATTGCTGGGTGACACGATGCACCAAATTGATGGGGTGCTGTGTGTAATCGGTTTTGTTCCCGGTGTTGGGGATGCACTGAAAATCAGTGGTAATGCTATTACAAAAGCCATGCGGCAGTTGAAAAGCGGCAAAGGCAACAAAGAGCAGAATATTAAGGAAGCCACGCAGATTATTCGGGGGTTGGGGAACGGTAATATTGTCAATTGGCTCAATAGCATACGTTCTGATATCAGGCAGTATGCTGCTGAGGGGAAAGCGCTGCTGGAAACGATGAAAAAGGCGCTGGATCTGCTGGTGAAGGGCGTTTCTGGTGAGCGTAGCTGGATCGTTACGCTGATGGCTGACAGTTTCCGCGCAATGGTAGATGTCCTTGATAAGTTAATCACTTTGTTTACCAGCGTGACGATATTGATTGAATCAGAGATTGCTGAGTTTATTCCCCAAATCATGACACAAATTATTGCGAGTTCACGGCCAAAAGGGAGTACTGGACTGTCGGCAATGGATGTGCAAAAGGGGGAGTCAGGTGATTATCGCTCGGATGATGAAGTTGCTAAAGATAAGGCACTCTCAGGGGAATCTGGCGTATCGAGCGGTATTGCGGCAACGGTGCTGGCATCAATGGCGGTTCTTGCCGGACGTGGTGGCGGGCATAACAAAGGCAAACTCGGTGTCTCTGAGACAGGGAAAGGCGCTGGTGGGAAAAGCAATTCTACCGGAGCGACACACGCTTCTCAGACTTCCCATACATCCTCTGAACAACCTCATTCCACGTCATCGGAAACATCGCCGAGCCCTCAACCTCGTCCACAAAGTGAATCCAGCAGCAATAAACAACCACAACAAAAACCAGATGAAGTAAAAAGTAAAGACACGCAGCAGGATAAGGAAACGGTTCAACTACCTGAAGGAACGCAGCCTATAACGCCCGGTGCCAGGCATGAACATAAATCGGATACTGCTGCCCAGGAAAAAGCAAAGACAGAAAACGGGGAGACGAAAACTGACCCGAAGAAAGGTGAGCAAAACGGCGATCCGGTCGATATGGCAACCGGTGCGGTGGTGGAGCAGCGCACCGATCTTCAGGTAAGTAGCCCACTACCCCTGTCACTGCAACGCTACTATCGCTCCACGGGAAAACGTCACCCCGGTTTGCTGGGGACACTGTGGCGCACTAACTGGGATATCAGCCTGACGCTTAACAACGGGGTGGCTACGCTAACGGATGGCGAATTCAATCAGGCATTCTTCGCCCTGCCCAATGAGGGGGAGATCAGTCGCTCATCGTCAAACCCACAATGGAGGTTGACCCGGCAGCAGGGTGAACTGGTGCTCCAGCATGTCGGTGGCCTGCGCTATCGGTTTGAATATGCGCTAGGTCTCCAGCTTTGTTTGACGTCGATTGACGATGCTGCGGGCCATCGAGTGACTTTCGAGTGGGTGTTGGGTGAACTGCGTTGGGTGGCGCTGGCGGACGGGCGTTTGATTCACATCACATCGGAACACCAAAGGATCACGACACTCACGCTATGTACCCCGCAGCGTCAGCCATTAAAAACGCTGGCCAGCTATACCTATGACGACCGTGGGCATTTATTGAGCGTGCGGGCGGATGAGGGGCGCAATTTTGATTACCTCTACTCGCCGGAAGGTTGGCTGCTGCGCTGGTCGGATTTAGGTTCGACCTGGGTTGAGCACGACTACGATAAAAAAGGCCGCGCCATCCGGGATAGAACCTCGGAAGGCTACTGGCCGGGTCACTTTGAATACGATGATGAGACCCTGACCAGCCATTACCACAGCGGGTTTGGCGGGGTATTCAGCTACGTGCGCGATGAGCGTAATAATATTCTGTCAAAACGTACGCCTGATGGCGGTGAGACCCAGCTCGAGTGGGTGGATAACCAACTGGTGGCGGAGACTGACCCGCTAGGTGGTCGAACGGCATATCAGCGCAATGACTGGGGGCAGGTAACCGAGGTTACCCTGCCTGACGGCGCGACGCATCAATACGCGTACGACGATAACGGGCAGTTGCTGGCTTATATCGATCCGCTGGGCAGCGAATGGCATTACCAGCGTAATGCTGCCGGACAGGTTGTTGAAGTGAATGACCCGGAAGGGCGCGAGTGGCTGTACCGTTACGGTGAAATGGGGCAGCTGTCGACGGTGATAGGCCCGGACGGCGTGCTGCAGCGTTATCAGTATAACCGCCGTGGTTTGCTGAGCAGCCTTGAGCGGGATAATGCACCGTCGGTGATGTTCCGGTATGACGACCTTGACCGCCTGACGGAGCGACATATCGGGCATGAGGCTGGCGTGCAGGTGCGGCGCTGGGAGTATGACGGCGTGCGCGAGTCACCGTCGAAAGTGGTGTATGAAGACGGCAGCGAGACGCGGTTTGGTTACGACGTGGAGGGTAACCTGACGGCGGTGACGGATGCGCTGGGTCAGCGCTACCAGTTCCGCTACGGGGCGTTCGATAACCTGCTGGAGGCGACGGACCCGCTGGGGGCGACGGTGCGCTACCACTACAATGCGGAAGCGGAGTTCGCCGGGGTGACGAACAGTCAGGGGCGGGACTGGACGTACGGCTTTGACGCCAGCGGGCGGCTGAGTGAGGAGCGGCATTACGACGGGCGGGTATACCGCTATCAGTACGATGTGGCAGACCGTCTGGTGCAGCGCACCGCGCCGGACGGCAGTGCACTGCATTACGAGCACGATGCGGCAGGGCGGATAACGCGCATCACCGCACAGAAAGCGGACGGGGAAACCGACGGCATTACCGAACTGACGTATGACGTGGCCGGCCGGCTGACCAAAGCCGCCAGCCCGGATGCTGTGGTGGAATACGCCTATAACCGGGTGGGGCAGGTCACATCGGAAACGGTGAACGGCGAGGCGGTGCAGAGCGGTTACGACGCGGGCGGTCAGCGTGCGGTGGTTGAAGGGATTCTGGCCCCGCTGCAACTGGCGTGGCAGTCGGGTCGGCTGTCATCGCTGGGTATCGGTTCACACCAGCCTCTGCAGTTCAGCCACACGGCGGCGGGCGAAGAGCAGCGGCGCACTAACGGCAGCGGGTTTGCATTACGCCACGAGTGGAGTCCGACGGGGCTGCTGCAGCGTCAGGCGCTGGAAGGGGCGGATGGCCGGGTGAATGACGTGCTGGAGCGACGCTATCAGTACGATGTGCTGGACCGTCTGACGGGTATCAGCGACAGCCACTGGGGTGAACAGGCGTTCCGGCTGAACGGGGCAGGCCAGGTGACGGCAGAGCGCCGTGATGAGGGACGGCGGCGTCAGGCACGGCTGTTTGGTTACGACAGCGAACAGAACCTGTGCGAGGTGTCGCAGATAGCGCCGGGTCTGGGTGAGACGCTGAAGGTGCAGGACGCGGTGGTGCAGGCGTCGGCGCGCTACGATGCAGCGGGTCGGGTCATCGAGCGGGGGCATACGCAGTACCGGTATGACGACTGCGGGCGTCTGGCGATGAAGCGGGAAACGCGGCCGGGATTCAGGCCAAAGGAAACGTATTTCGACTGGGACGTGCAGGACCGGTTGGTACGAGTGAGTCTGCCGGATGGGGCGCGCTGGCGCTATCGTTACGATACGTTTGGTCGCAGAGTCAGTAAGGTGCGTGAGGGACAACTCCCCTCAGCGCAGGCGGTAGCGCGGGTAGCCTACCGATGGGACGGTGACCAGCTTATCGGTCAGCAGCAGTACCGGGCAGACGGTTCAGCGGCGCGGGAAGTGCAGTGGGTGTACGAGCCGGGAAGCTTCCGGCCGCTGGCGCAGGTGGAGGCGCAGGGCGACAGCACGCAGCTGCACTACATCGTGACTGACCTGACGGGAACGGCCAGAGAGCTGTGCAGCGAGGAAGGAGAAGTCCGCTGGCGCGGGGAACAGGGGCTGTGGGATGCCCACCGCGAAGAGCGACGGCCTATCCCGCTGCGGCGCTACCTGGGGGATGCGGCAAACGAGGAAGTGTACTGCGAGCTGCGCTATCAGGGGCAGCTGTACGATGCGGAAACGGGGCTTTACTACAACCGGCATCGTTACTATGATGCGGAGAGCGGGCAGTATCTGTCGCCGGACCCGATAGGGCTGGGTGGGGGAATAAGGCCGCAAGCCTACGTTCATAATCCGCTGGAGTGGGTAGATCCTCTGGGGTTGGAAAAGAAAGATAAGTTATATATCCCTCGGGATAAAGATGGAAATTTAATTCCCCTTGATAAACAAAAGGTTAATGGCCAAGATATTCCTCTGCCTCACCCTCAGGCAGAAGGCCGGGCTCACACTGTATTAGGCGGAACTGTTAGCTCTATATCTGGGGAGGAATATAGGCAGTCAGCTACTTTCCCAGCACAAACATGGCCACTAGCTGATGGACAACCAGTTCCTTTGAGTGAGGTTCATTGGTCTGATCATGGTCAACCGCACCATCATACAAACCCTCATCAGCATATATTTAATTATGAGGGAAAAGACGGATGGAAGAGGGGAAATCAATCATTTTTTGATCCCACTAAGGGAAATTGATATAGGTGATTTTATGGATGTTTCATTTGAAATTTTTTTGCCAAAGAATATAGACCTTAAAGTGTTAGGTTGGAAGGAAGTTTATATTGAATGGGGAGGTCAGGAGTACTCCCATGACCCTAAATTATATAAATGGAATGATTTAATCTCATTTGAGTTTAATAAGGGGATTCAATGTTATGAAAGATTGCTAGGTAAACATATCTGCCTGGATGATTATTTTTCATATACTTTAAAAGGGAGTTTAATTTCTGAATTGGAATGGTGTGTCAACAAAAACACAGATGAAAAAAACAATCTAATGAGTTTGTTTGTTAATGATTTTTTGAATGAAATAAAATATTGGACAGTGCTAACATTAGTTGATGGCGATCAATTTGATGAGGTATATGAAATTGATAGTAATACAGACGCATTCTCGATTATAAAAAAAAGCTTAGATTGGAATGACCCAAAAGGAATCGCATTGATAAAAAAAGATAGATAACCGAATTCGGCTGAACGGGGCGGGTCAGGTGACGGCAGAGCGTCGTGATGAAGGACGGCGGCGTCAGGCATGGCTGTTTGGCTACGACAGCGAACAGAACCTGTTTGAGGTGTCGCAGATAGCACCGGGTCTGGGTGAGACTCTGAAAGTGCAGGATGCGGTGGTGCAGGCATCGGCGCGATACGATGCGGCAGGCAGGTGGTGGAGCGGGGCCATACGCAATACCGGTATGACGACTGCGGGCGTCTGGCGAGGAAGGGGAAGTCCACTGGCGCGGGGAACAGGGGTTGTGGGGCGCCCACCGTGAAGAGCGACGACCTATCCCGCTACGACGCTACCTGGGGGATGCGGCAAACGAGGAAGTGTACTGCGAGCTGCGCTACCAGGGACAACTGTACGATGCGGAAACGGGGCTTTACTACAACCGACATCGTTACTATGATGCGGAGAGCGGGCAGTACCTATCGCCGGACCCGATAGGGCTGGGTGGGGGGATAAGGCCACAGGGGTATGTGCATAACCCACTGGAGTGGATCGATCCGCTGGGGTTGACGGAAAAAGAGGGCGGGGAGGATTATGAGTATTCTTTTGGCTCCCTTCGGCATTCTTTAAGAAGGCATTCTCCCCATGTTGGTCCTCCTCGGCAGGAACCTTATGCCTCAATGAAGCCAAAAAGACAGAAAGGGTCTTTGTTCCCATCAGAATGGGGAAATAGGGATATTGCAAGCGCAGCTAAAGAAGTTGCGAATAATCCTTTGAATAAAATAGCCTCTAATAGAGAAGGTTTTTTTGGAAACGTATTTGAAGGTACGGCAACGAGAAATGGTGTGACTCAAAAAATACGGGTTATTACTGATCATGCTGATCCTCATATCGGTGGAACAGGATCGGGAATTATTACTTCCAGTATTCCAATAAAATAGGATTCAGCATGAAATATATTACATGTCAGAATTGTTATTCTAGTTACGAATCAGAAGAAACACGTTGCCCAGACTGTAATACGTCACAGGGAAAAAAAGATGATGGGGTGATTTTTTTCACAGATGATGTTCGGAGTGAGATATCTCGGCTTGGTGGTATTGTTTATGACATCATTCCACTTTTATTTGAAAGATATATAATTCCATGTGAATGGGGAGTGATATTTTTTGATAATAAAAATCAGTTATCGTGGAATTATCTTTGCGGGATAATTGACTCTGTAGAAGTGAATGAATATGTTGAAGTTATTCATGGTAATGATAAAGACTATCTATCTGTTGACAAAGGTAATCTAATTAAAAGAGAGACATTAAAATAAATAAAATCCGGAAGCGATCTCCCGATCCTTCCGGCTTTTTTTTATGATCTGGTCAGTCGCTACAAATTAATCTGCGTCTCAATAATAATCCTCCTCCGCTCTACCGTGACGGTGACGGGCATCCCGGTGATAAAGCCCGACTCTTCCAGTCAGCGGCCTTTAAGGTTGATGGCGGAGGGCGGGTTGGGCTTGCCGTTATGCGAAGCGTATCCCACGGTGTAGTAACGTTCTGTTCTGGTAGGTTTATTCTCAGGACGGTAGCGAGACGCGGTTTGATTACGACGTAGAAGGTAACCTGACGGCGGTGACGGATGCGCTGGGGCAGCGCTACCAGTTCCGCTACGGGGCGTTCGATAACCTGCTGGAGGCGACGGACCCACTGGGGGCGACGGTACGCTACCACTACAATGCTGAGGCGGAGTTCGCCGGGGTGACGAACAGTCAGGGGCGGGACTGGACGTACGGCTTTGACGCCAGCGGTCGGCTGAGCGAGGAGCGGCATTACGACGGGCGGGTGTACCGCTATCAGTACGATGTGGCAGACCGTCTGGTGCAGCGCTCCGCACCGGACGGTAGCGCACTGCATTACGAGCATGATGCGGCAGGGCGGATAACGCGCATCACCGCACAGAAAGCGGACGGGGAAACCGACGGCATTACCGAACTGGCGTATGACGTGGCCGGCCGGCTGACTAAAGCGGCCAGCCCGGATGCAGTGGTGGAATACGTCTATAACCGGGCGGGTCAGGTCACATCGGAAACGGTGAACGGCGAGGCGGTGCAGAGCGGTTACGATGCGGGCGGTCAGCGTGCGGTGGTGGAAGGGATTCTGGCGCCGCTGCAGCTGGCGTGGCAGTCGGGTCGGCTGTCATCGCTGGGTATCGGTTCACACCAGCCGCTGCAGTTCAGCCACACGGCGGCGGGCGAAGAGCAGCGGCGCAGTAACGGCAGCGGGTTTGCATTACGCCATGAGTGGAGTCCGGCGGGGCTGCTGCAGCATCAGGCGCTGGAGGGCGCGGATGGCCGGGTGAATGACGTGCTGGAACGTCTAATTTAGTTATGTAAATAGCTAGCAGCGATTAAGTGAATTGAAAGGTGAATAATATGAAAATAATAGTGATTGATGGTGATAAGTAAAAATATCCCCCAAACCACTCAACCCATCACAAGACCATTACGCCAACATCCCCTCGTTTTACCTAAGCCGTCCTCCCATCAGGTAATGCCTTAATCGCCAGCAACAGACTCGTTTTCCCGTTCTGTTCTGCCTGCGCCCTTCAGAATCTACTATCTATCCACTTATCCTATCGGTACTGCTGCCGTTGTTAGCAGCATCTCCATCGTCACTTATCCTCGTCTTCAATAATTACTTTCTTAATTCTTATTATGTTTATTTATGATTTGAGTTAATTATTAGCGGCGTAAATAAAAAAACTGAATATGTCATTCAGTTTTTTTATTGTATTAGCGTAATGATTTTATTCTATTGTTTCTACTCCACTGCTAGGCAGTTTATTCCATTTTTTAAATTAATGTAAAGTAATGAGGTTGTTTTGTATATGATGAATAACGAATTAGTTTCATCGCTAATATTAAGTGAGTTAATTCAATACCGGCGTAGATTTACCCAGTTGACGAAATCAATTAGTGAAGAAGAGTCTCAGGTGACTCAGGTTCAATTACCCAGAATTCGTGCTTTTGTTGAAGAGGAACGTCGAATTGAACTCATTCTGCCTGCGTTTCCGTTTAAATCTCCTAGCCCTTATAAGGTGTTGGGAAGAACGCCAGATATGGCGGAGCGGTTGTCCTTGACCTTCCTGAATTCGTTATGTCAGCGTATTCAGCTTTATTATCCACCCGGTGCGCATATCCGTATTTGTTCTGATGGGCATGTATTTGGCGATCTGATTGGGACCAGCGACGAAACGATTAATATTTATCAGGATGAGATTGAAAATTTACTGCATGAACTCGGTGCCGTTCATCTCAGTGTTTTTAATCTTAAAGATGTAGAAAATATGGCGGCGCTCACCGCTGACTATGATCGCCTTCGCCAGCAGCTGGTTGAGAATTACGCTGACTCAGAAGAGGAAGTGAAAGCGCAGCTCATACAGAGCGAAGAAGGTTTGCAGCTTTACCGCTCAATGACCCGTTTCCTCTATGAAGATAGCCTGAGGCCTGACTATACCGGCTCTAATGCGGCATTACAGAAAGATGCCAAAAAACGCGCGTGTAGCGTTATTCAACGCAGTTGGGCATGGGGCAACCTGCTTGCTGAACAATTCCCAGACGCCATTCGGTTGTCTATTCACCCGCAGCCTTCGGACAGTCTGAAGCTGGGTATTCATATGATGCCCACCAAGGACGATTGGTTGACGCCCTGGCATGGAGTTGCCGCCAATGTTAATGGGCAGTTTGTGTTAATGAAGAATATAGATGCACAGCAACTGGACGGTGAAATCGTGGAAATCCGCGGTATGCCTAGCCATTATTTAGTTAAACAGCCGGATCTGGCATAAGCGTACTGTTCTCGCCTTATCGTTCACCGAGGCATCAATATTGTCATCTTATAAAGGAATATACACGATGGAAAATAGCATGGACCGTTGCATTAAACCGCCTTCCACTTTTGATGCGTTGCTGACGGCTGTTGAAACAGAGCAGGGCATCGCCACACTGCCTAACGACACGCTACGTGGGCTAGCCCGAGAGCATCATCTTCTGGTATTGCGTGGGGTTTCTTCCGGTTTTTCTGAGCAATGAAGCATTGACCAGGTATGTCGGTCATCGGGGAAATCATGCGTGATAACAAGCTACCGACCGAATAAGTGCGTTTCTTTAACCAGCCTGTACTGGAACACCATAATGTTAGGCCGGAAACGCAAAGCGTATGAGTAAGAGAACGATCACTTTGTTTAACGGCGCATTGCCAGTAAGATGTTGTTAAGTTTATATTTTTTTCCACTAGAATGATTTGATGTGGCCGTTTCATACGTAATAACGTGCTGAAATCCGCCACGCGTTATGGGGTAAAGCGTGCCCCATAACGCTATTGCGAATTGTGTTTTTAAAATAGAATACGTGCACGGATGTTCTATCGCAGGGTTGCAGTAAATGAAACTATTTTTGGCCGTGATTTTTTCAGTATCGATGATTCCCCAGACCGGTTTTTCGGCAACAAAAACGGATGCGCTGACGGTGCTGAAGCATTTGGATGTGACTACTTTCCTCAGTTCTTTTGGACCGAAACATTTCCCTAAGGGGACGCTGCTGAAAGATACCGGTGATTATGTGTTTAGCCAGGAAAAAGACTGGGCAGGAGCAACAGACACAGATGGCAGTTGGACGTATTCACTGCGTATTATCTCGGAAAATGAAAAGGAGATAATTGCCTGTTTCGTGGATGATGCACAGATTGGGAGTTACTTTTCGACAAGTCCTTTCCTGATAAAGAAAACGAAAAATACTCAGGCGTATTCAGTGATCGAGCTTGAACACGACGTAGAAGGATGTGAACTTTATCCCAAGGATCAATAATCCTGATTGATATCGATAAACGGACGACGTTATCCGAACGTTGCTAAAAATAAGGAGCCGCTATAAGCCGCTCCTTTGTTGTTTCTATTCTTACTGTTTTACAGCGCCTTATCGGTCAACAAGTCGACCTTGCTGGCTGTTGAGACACGCTCAAGGTACGCGCGAACGTTAGGGCCAAACTGTACGCCTTTCACGATCGTGAGCGACAGTAAGATTGGGAACAGAATAAAGTCGGTGGTGGAAATGGTGCTGACATTTGCCAGACGCGGCTCCAACTCCTTGAGTTTCTGCTCCACTTCCGCAATCAGTTCTGGCGTTTTTGCGATCAGAGCATCCAGATCGCCGAAGGCTTTTTCTTCGCGCAGGATATAGGCGTGACGCGCCTCTGGCGTGGAAAGCTCTTTGAAATCGGCTTTCGTAAAACGCGGAATCGCAAGGTTAAACACCGCGCTGGAAACGGACTTACACCAGGCTTCAATCTCAGCATCAACTGGTTTGTCGGCGATTAACGGCGCTTGCTTGCTGTCGACATAGTGGACGATGTCCATGCTTTCCGGCATGAAGCTGCCATCTTCTTTCTGCAGGATCGGCACCACTTTGCGACCCACCATGCGCGTTGGTGTGTCGATGTCGCCTTCCATGATGACGGATTGCTCAACAGGCAGATTTTTCAGGCCAAAAATCATTCTGGCTCTGACACAGAATGGGCAGTGTTCGTAAATGAAAAGTTTCATGCATCGCCTCGTAAGATTTTGAAAAAGGCAGCAAAAATTTGCCAGCCTTGTCATGACAAGTCATGCCATCAGAGTAATACCTGATGCGGTTGGCGGTAAAGCGAATGTGCCTGAAGATGGCGATGGCAGCGAAAAGAAGGGCGCGGTTTGGATCCGCCTTATCCTCGCAGGATTCCTGTATGATGCAGTGAAACCCCTTTTGCGGAAGAGAAATCATGGATCGCCTGAGCGCATTGGAAACATTTATCTGTGTTTTTGAAACGGGGTCGTTTTCCGCCGCGTCTCGCAGGCTCGGTATTGGGCAGCCTGCGGTGTCCAAAGCGATTATGCAGCTTGAAAATCAGCTGGCAACGCCGTTGCTGCTCCGCTCTACCCGAGGCCTGACGCCGACAGAAGCCGGGCAGAACTTTTATGAGCAAATCGCCCCCGCGTTAAAGGTACTGGGGGATGCTCAAGAGCATGTGGTTAGCGGGAGCGCGGCGCTGTCTGGGCGGCTACGCATCGGTGCACCCGTGACTTTCGCCAGACAGCTCATCATACCGCGGCTCCATGAATTCATGGCCGAGCATCCCCAGCTCAATATCGATGTCATTCTGGACGATCGCCCGATCGATCTGATTGCTGAAGGCATTGATGTGGCACTGCGTTTGGGCGACATGAAGGATTCAAGCCTGATTGCCCAGCGGTTGGCATCGTGTTCTATGCGCCTGCTGGCGACTCCTGACTATTTTGTACGTCATGGTGTGCCCGCTTCTCCTGACGTTCTGGCTGCGTATCCTGCCGTCATCTATTTGCAGGGAGAGAGAACCGATCGCTGGATTTTCTCTCAGGGTGGAACACAGACCACGGTATTCCCCAATGGGCGTATCCGAGTTTCTGCGGCGGAAGGCGTGCGTGCAGCGGTGCTATCCGGTGTAGGACTGATTGTGGCGTCGGAATGGATGTTTGCGCCAGAGCTTGAAAGCGGGCAGGTCGTCACCGCGCTGGATTCATGGTCTCTGGGTAAAATGGATCTGTGGGCTGTCTACCCCGGAGGCCGCATGACATCAGCCCGCGCCAGAATTTTTACCGATTTCGTCCAGCATCTTTTCTCCTGAAATATTCCTATTCGGAATAGCTGATATCCATTTTACCTCTCTACTGGGAATGAATAGGGCGCTTTATGCTCTGCTCATCACCTGCCGACTTCCGGCAGGAAACACACAGACAGGTATGATGATGAGTACATTATCCAGCGAAGCCGATATCCGAACGCAGCAGGCTCCCGGCAAAGTATTGATTTTCTCAATGGCAGCAGCCAGTGGTATTTCTGTTGCCAATATCTATTACAACCAACCGATGCTGGGCGTGATCGGCGAAAGCTTTACGTCGAGCGTGGCAACTTCGCTGATTCCAACCGTGACGCAGTTAGGCTATGCCTTGGGGCTGCTACTGCTGGTTCCACTCGGCGATAAGTTTGACCGCCGCCGGTTGATCGTATGGCAATTTTTGATGCTGGCGTTGGCTTCTGCGTTTGCGGCCTTGTCGACATCGGCTGTCGCGTTATTAGGTGCTTCGCTGCTCATCGGTTTTGGGGCGACCGCCGCACAGCAGATTGTTCCGGCTGCGGCGGCACTTTCCAATGCGAAACAGCGTGGTGCGATTGTCGGAACGGTGATGAGCGGACTATTAAGCGGCATTCTGCTTAGCCGTACGATTGCGGGACTGGTGGCGGAAAGCGCAGGCTGGCGGGCGATGTTCTGGCTGAGCGTGCCGCTGGCGCTGGCGGGCGCGTGGGCAATGGGAAGAATGTTACCGGCTTCACCATCGAATCAAACCGTTCGTTACCGTGAGCTGATGCGTTCGCTGGTGACGTTGTGGCAGGGTGAACGCGCATTGCGTAAAGCCACGCTGATTCAGGCGCTGCTGTTTGCATCGTTCAGCGCGTTCTGGAGCGTGCTTGCGCTGTATCTGGAAAGTGGACGTTTCCAAATGGGCGCTGCCGCTGCGGGCCTGTTCGGCGTGATTGGCGTCGCGGGAATTTTTGCGGCTCCGCTGGCGGGAAGGCTGGCCGATAGCGTCGGCAGCCGCCCGGTGGTGATTGCCGGCGTGCTGCTGACGCTGCTCTCATGGGCAATATTCATCGGTTTCGATTCTGTTATTGGCTTGATTATCGGTGTTGTCCTGCTCGATCTCGGCGTACAAAGTGCGTTAATTGCCAATCAACATGTGATTTACGGGCTCGGTGAAGCGGTCAGAGGCCGGATCAATACCGTATTCATGGGCGGTATGTTTATGGGGGGCGCGGCTGGCTCCACGGTTGCTATGGCTGCATGGCATCAGGGAGGATGGCTGATGGTCGGAGCGCTCGCCAGCGTTCTGGCAATGATGGCGCTGCTGGTTGCGCTGATGAAAACCCAAAAGCGCCATTGCAACCGGGGGAAAGCAGGCTGAAATAGCCAGACAGGGTGGCTGGGAAGTCTCACCAATGTTGTTTTACAACCGGTAGATTAACCTTACTTGCTGATGACAATACTATACATTTGGCTTGCTATAGTCCTTCCATCCCTTGTCAGTACCTCACATCCCTGTGAGTGTTGTGTTAGTTAACCATCCCTGTCATTAGAATGACCTTAGCCCGCCTTGTGCGGGTTTTTTTTTGCCTGCTTTCCCGCTCGCGGGATTCGTGTTGAGCGTGTCTATTCCGTGTCATGATTAACTGAATGATCGGAAGCGACTTTGATAACGACTCGGTTTCTGCCTTCATGCTTGGCCTGATAGAGGGCATCATCCGCGATTTTCAAGACGCTATCGATCTGCTCCATTCCCGGAATAAAACAGGTGACGCCGAGTGAAATCGTGATGTTTTCAGGAATCGGCAGCGGCATTTTTTCCACTTTTTTACGCAGCCGTTCAGCAATATCAGCGGCCTGCGTCATGTCCGTATCGGGCAGAAGTGCGAGGAACTCCTCTCCGCCTGTGCGGCAAATCAGATCGGATTCGCGTGAACCCTGCTTTATGCTTTTCGCCAACAGCCTGATGACGTCATCGCCGATATTGTGTCCGTAGGTATCATTCACGCGTTTGAAGTGGTCGATATCAATCACGATGGCGGCAACCTGATTGCTCTTTGAGAGAATGAGTTCAATGTTTTCATAGATGCCACGGCGATTGAGTAATCCGGTGAGTGGATCGGTATGGGCCTGCAAACTCAGTTTGCCGATTCGCTTGTGCAACAGCAGAGTACCGAAAAGAATGACGCGTTTTAGCTGCTCAACCTCAAAATACCAGGAGGGGACTTTCTTGATTTTTTCAATCACACCGGACTCCTCCATTTTACTGGCAGAAACCGCCAGCAGGCGCAGAGGATTGGCGATATAGAAGGCCAGTAGGGTGAGTGCGATAAGCGTTAATGTCATCACCGGTGCGCCTTCATATAAAACGGAACGCATCACGCTGCTGAGCAAATCGATAACGGTTTGAGAAGGGTGCAAAGTAATGATGATCCAGCCGGATGAATTGACCGTATCGAAACCCGCCAAAGACGGCGTACCTTGCATATCGGGCATGGCAGCGGTGCCACTCTTCTTGTTGTGAAGCGCGTTTTTAATTCTCTCGTCGCTGACGGGCTTGCCTACCCACTGCTTATCCTGGTGATAGAGAACAATCCCGCTTTTATCGATTACGTAAACGCTAGAGTAATCATTATAAAAATGGGTGTTCATGAATTCGTTTAAGACGCTTTGATTTTTTAAATAAATGGTTCCGCCGATGTAACCGAGATAATTTCCCTGTTTGTCTTTTATCGGGGAGGAAACCAGCACGATCAGATTGCCCGTAACCGAAATATAAGGCTGGCTGATTAACGGTTTTTGTTCCACGAGCGCGAGCTTGCTGGCATCAGAGGTCAGCGTGCTGCCTTTCAGGTTCAGCGAGGTTGGGTAAACCGCATGTATCTTATTCTGGGTATCCGCAACGAAAATAGAGTTAAAACTCTGGCTCATGCGGTATGTCTGCTCACTTTTTTCCAGTAGCGTCGCATCGTCATTAAAACTGTCTGCTATCGATATCGCGCTGTAAGCCAGCTCCTGCTGTGCTGAAGATAAAAAACTTTCTGTGGTCGCCGCTAACTTGGAAGAATAGTTAAGGTTTGAACTCAGTATCTGATCGGTAATGAGCTTTTTTTGTACATTATAAACAGCAACATAGGCATTGGTCAGCGTGATGATCATGCTGATAATGGCGAGGGATAAAATGAGTGAACGCAAATTGATTGGGAATCGTTTTTTTATTTTCATTGTTGGCCGCACCTATTTTCCGCTAGGTAAGCAAAATAATGCTTTCTTTTTGTTATGTAGCACGGGCGGGGGCATCGCTTGCGACCAATGAATAAACCCGCCATTCAAAGTTATAGACGCTAATTGGGCTATCTGGCAACGTATTGATATCTCTCCAGCATCTTCAACTTAATGCAGGGAATGTACGATCTCCAGTGTACCGTTAATGATGAACTGTACGCCCATGCAAACCAGCAGAAATCCCATCAGCCGTGAAATGGCCTCAATGCCGCTTTTCCCGATCAGACGCATAATCAGGCCAGAGCTTTTCAGACTGAGCCAGACGATCAGGCTGATCAACATAAACGTGAGTATGGGGGCAACGGTAATCACCCATGGCGTGATATCGACACCGCTCTTGATCTGTGAGGCAGAACTAATGATGAGGGCAATGGTTCCTGGCCCCGCGGTGCTGGGCATCGCCAATGGAACGAAGGCGATATTGACCTCATTGGCGGAGAAACTGTCGTTGATTTCTTCTTTTTTGCTTTTGACTTCAGGCGCATGTTCTGGCTTCTGCTGAGGAAAAAGCATGCGAAAACCGATAAAGGCGACGATGAGCCCGCCAGCAATGCGCAACCCAGGAATGGAAATTCCGAAGGTATTCATTACGACCTGACCCGCGTAGTACGCGACGGTCATAATGATGAAGACGTAGAGCGAGGCCTGAAAGATCTGACGATTTCGTTCCCCTTGGCTCATGTTGCCGGACATCGCTAAAAATACCGCTACCGTTGTCAGTGGGTTCGCGAGTGGCAGGATTAACACCAGACCAAGACCAATGGTTTGAATCAATTCCAGCATTCTACGTTCCTTTTATTGGGGCGTTTCGTCAGTTCAGGAAAACGGTCACTGATGACCTGTTGCTATGATGTCTGGCGCGGCTTAGGCCAGTTCATCCTCCGCTAATTTTTTGAAACGATAGAGTGTTTTCGTCAGCATATCGCGAGAAAACATATCAAACATTTGGCCGATCTTCTTCCCGATCAAGCCCCCCGGTGGGTTGTAGCGAATCGTCAGCGTTACGGTTGTACCCGCTTCCGATGTGGCCGGCTGAAAAGAAAGGCGGCCTTCATTCGGGACCCGTGCCCCTTCTAGCGAACGCCAGTGGATATACTCCCCCGGTTTTTCATCAATAATACGAGCCCGCCATTCAATGAGCGCGCCAATCGGTGTGTTAATCCGCCAGTTAGAGTCGGTATAGTTCAGTATCTCGATACTGGCGAAATGGCCCATCAGGATCGGCAACGTTTCCGGTTTGCGCCAGAGATCAAACAAGCGTTCTGCCGGGCGATTGATCGTAATGCTGCTGCTGATTTCATTGGCATAACTGCCGTTTTTCGCTGCGGTTCTTCTTAAGAAAGAGGGAAACACCCGTCATACTCCCTAATGGATTATTACCCCTTTATGGGCATATTTAGGCCATTCTGACCGATCTCGACCAACGAAGCAAAGTGGAGACGGTGGCGATAGTGTTGGTGCAGGCTATCACAGCAATAGTCAGAATTTTTACACAGCTAATGTTGCGTTAATGTTGGTTCGGTACTGTAAGAGTCAGACAGAAGCCGAATGAAGTGCCGCAAAACACCAGGGTTTTTACATAACGATAATAGCAGTACCCCGCCCACTATTTTTAGTGGGCTTTTTTTATTTGTACTTCCCTGTTTAGATATTTTATTGCTATGTAAATTGATATTTATCAATTTATTGTTAATGGCTTTGTACCTATTAAGATGTAATGAATGTGTATCCCTATATTCTGTTATTAAATGGCGCGCTGGTTGTGTGGTAATTTACTTTATAGACATGTCGTGATACGTTTATAACCAGCTTTTATGCTGGTAGGAATAAATATGAGTAACCCATTTGTTGCTAGGTGGAGTCGTAATGGCAACCTGCTTTGCCACGGCCACTGGTTAATATCTTATAAAGAAAATGATTTCACGTTACCGGAGAAATATAAAGAAAATCATATGGGAACGATGGGGATCTACTCTATCATCGATCCTGATGATGAAATGTACCGGGACGGACTCGATGAAGATGATTGGATTCTGGAAAATATCGACTGGCTGGCCGATAGCTTTGAAGAAAATAATGTCCCTATCGAAGAATGTTATTTCAGATATTTCTTTCAGGCGATAAATAAGCAGGACTGGCGATGCACCAGTTGTGCAGGTTGTATGTAAATCGCTCCATCATTATTAATTACTCTTATTTCCTCTGTATTCCTGTCAGCCGACGATCTAGTAGAGTCGTGCTATTTTCTCCCTGGTTAATCGGTAGCGTTTTATTCGATCTCCCTCGTTTTTCATCTCTTTTCATCTTCTTTGCTATGCGCTTCGCATACCGTGCAGCGGAGCGTCTTTTTCAGGGAAAAGTGTTACCCTGACCCAACAATCCTTGATTAAGATGAGGCGGCAATGACGGAAGCTGACATTCTGCGGTTAAGTGCTTTGGTGGGCGAGAAACTGAAGGCGCGTGGTGCCACGCTGACGTGTGCAGAGTCCTGCACCGGAGGCTGGCTGGCTAAGTCTATTACGGATATCGCGGGTAGTTCTGGCTGGTTTGACTACGGCTTTGTGACATACAGCAATCTGGCCAAGCAGCGTCTGGTGAATGTGAGCGCAGAGACACTGGAACAGCATGGTGCGGTGAGTGAAGCCGTCGTCAATGAGATGGCCGCAGGGGCTTTGCAGGCTGCCGATGCAGATTTTGCCATATCGGTAAGCGGCGTCGCCGGGCCAGACGGGGGAACCGAAGAGAAGCCCGTCGGCACGGTATGGTTTGGCTTCACAGACAAACAGGGTGGGGCATTCGCCCAGACAATGCGGTTCAGCGGAGACAGAAACGCGGTGCGTCTGCAATCGGTCCATTTTGCGCTGCAAACGTTGCTCGACACGTTTCTGAAAAAATAACCTTGATGCTGTATGCGTATACAGTATAATGTCAGTAATTATTCGGCAATTCATGATTAAGCAGCCGCGTAGAGACAGCAGCTTTACGCCGCATGACAGGAGCAGAAATGGCTATTGATGAGAACAAACAAAAAGCACTTGCGGCAGCACTGGGTCAAATCGAAAAGCAATTCGGTAAAGGTTCTATCATGCGGTTGGGCGAGGATCGCTCAATGGATGTTGAAACCATTTCTACGGGCTCTTTGTCCCTGGATATCGCTTTGGGTGCCGGTGGTTTACCGATGGGGCGTATCGTTGAGATTTATGGCCCAGAATCTTCCGGTAAAACAACGCTGACCTTACAGGTTATTGCTGCCGCTCAGCGCGAAGGCAAAACGTGTGCGTTTATCGATGCTGAGCATGCGCTGGATCCGATTTATGCGAAAAAGCTGGGTGTAGATATCGATAACCTGCTGTGTTCTCAGCCGGATACTGGCGAGCAAGCGTTGGAGATCTGTGATGCACTAACGCGCTCTGGCGCTGTTGACGTTATCATCGTCGACTCCGTTGCGGCACTGACGCCGAAAGCAGAAATTGAAGGTGAAATCGGCGACTCCCACATGGGGTTGGCTGCACGTATGATGAGCCAGGCTATGCGTAAACTGGCGGGTAACCTGAAGCAAGCCAATACGCTGCTGATCTTCATTAACCAGATTCGTATGAAAATCGGTGTGATGTTCGGTAACCCTGAAACCACGACCGGTGGTAACGCACTGAAGTTTTACGCCTCTGTTCGTCTGGATATTCGTCGTACTGGCGCAATCAAGGAAGGCGAAGAAGTTGTCGGCAGCGAAACCCGCGTGAAAGTCGTGAAGAATAAAGTGGCAGCACCGTTCAAACAGGCTGAATTCCAAATTCTGTACGGCGAAGGCATCAATATCCACGGTGAGCTGGTCGATCTGGGTGTGAAACACAAACTGATCGAAAAAGCCGGTGCCTGGTATAGCTATAACGGCGACAAGATTGGTCAGGGTAAAGCGAATGCCTGTAATTACCTGAAAGAGAACCCGGCGATTGCTGCGGAACTGGATAAGAAATTGCGTGAAATGCTGCTGCACAAAGGCAATGAGCTGACGCCAGCCGCTGCTGGAAATAGCCATGACGAAGATGAATTCGCCGGTGAAGGCAACGAAGAGTTTTAATCGTGGCTGAATGGATTGTGACAGGGCACTTCAGCGGATAGATGGATGAATAAACCATTACGCTATGCGATGAATGTGCTTTCTGTTCGCGATTATAGTGAAACTGAAATACGCCGCAAATGTGCGGCGTATTTATATAAGTCAGAAAGCGCAAACGCAGAAGATGAAGCTGATGAAGCCACAGCCCAAGCTGCGGCGGAAGATGTGGAAGCGGCTATTGCGTACTGCAAGGAACACGGTTGGCTGGATGACGAGCGCTATGCTCGCCGCTATATCAGCAGCCGGAGCCGCAAAGGCTATGGTGCCCAGCGGATCAAAATGGAGCTAAGCCAGAAAGGAATTGATAAGACAACGTTAGCCACAGCATTAAACGAGAGTGATATCGATTGGTGTGCGTTGGCGAAATCAGTTGTGGAACGAAAATTCGGGCATCCTCTGTCCGATGAATGGAAAGACAAAGTTAAACATCAGCGATATCTGCTCTATCGTGGCTTCTTTCATGAAGAAATCCAGTCAATTTATACGAATTTTTCAGATTGAACGCACACGGGATTTTACTTCCCATCGAAGAAAATTTATCTTATTCCCACTTTTTTGTTCGTGAGTTGCTCGGTAACGTCAGCATGCTGGACTAACCTTGCCCGCGATCTGTTCTTCTAGCTTGATTCCAGGACAATTATGAGCAAGAGCACCGCTGAGATCCGTCAAGCGTTTCTCGATTTTTTCCACAGTAAGGGACACCAGGTTGTTGATAGCAGCTCTCTGGTGCCGAACAACGATCCGACATTGTTATTCACCAATGCGGGTATGAACCAGTTCAAAGATGTGTTCCTCGGTCTGGATAAACGTAGCTATGTCCGAGCGACGACCTCGCAGCGCTGCGTACGTGCCGGTGGTAAACATAATGACCTGGAAAACGTAGGTTATACCGCACGCCACCACACCTTCTTTGAAATGCTGGGTAACTTCAGCTTCGGTGACTATTTCAAGCATGATGCGATTCGCTATGCGTGGGAGTTGCTGACGTCTCCTCAGTGGTTCAATCTGCCGAAAGAAAAACTGTGGGTAACGGTATACGCAACAGATGATGAAGCCTATGACATTTGGGCTGATGAAGTTGGCGTGCCGCGCGAAAGAATTATTCGTATTGGTGATAACAAAGGCGGGCCTTACGCCTCTGATAATTTCTGGCAGATGGGCGAAACGGGGCCATGTGGTCCGTGTACCGAGATTTTCTACGATCACGGTGAGCACATCGCAGGTGGCCCACCGGGAAGCCCTGATGAAGACGGCGATCGCTATATCGAAATCTGGAACCTGGTGTTCATGCAGTTCAACCGTCAGGTTGACGGCACAATGCTGCCACTGCCAAAACCGTCCGTCGATACCGGCATGGGGTTAGAACGCGTTTCTGCCGTTTTGCAGCACGTCAATTCAAACTATGACATTGATTTGTTCAAAACGCTGATTGAGGCGGTAGCGAAAGCCGTCGGGACGACGGATTTAACCAATAAGTCGCTGCGTGTTATTGCCGACCATATCCGCTCTTGTGCGTTCCTGATTGCTGATGGCGTGATGCCATCTAATGAAAACCGTGGTTATGTTCTGCGCCGTATCATCCGTCGCGCTGCGCGCCACGGTAATATGCTGGGCGCTACGGACGCCTTCTTCTACAAACTGGTTGCGCCGCTGATTCACGTCATGGGGCCAGCGGCTGAAGAATTGAAAAAACAGCAGTCTGTAGTTGAGCAAGCGCTGAAGACAGAAGAAGAGCAGTTTGCCCGCACGCTGGAACGCGGCTTGTCTCTGCTGGACGAAGAAATTAAAAACCTGAAAGGGGATACGCTGGATGGTGAAACTGCCTTCCGTCTGTATGACACCTATGGTTTCCCTGTCGACCTTACTGCAGATGTGTGCCGCGAGCGCGGCCTGAAAGTCGATGAAGAAGGCTTTGAAGCTGCGATGACGGCACAGCGTCAGCGTGCGCGTGAAGCTAGCGGATTTGGCGTAGATTACAACAGCCTCATCCGTGTGGATGAAAACACGCCATTCTGCGGCTATGAAAAAACGCAGCAGCAAGCGAAGGTTATTGCGATTTATCACAATGGAAACGCAGTTGATCAGATTGCGGCAGGTGATGAAGCAGTTGTGATTCTGAACGAAACGCCATTCTATGGTGAATCCGGTGGTCAGGTTGGCGACCAGGGTGAACTGAAAAATGCGGGCATCAGCTTTGCCGTTCAGGATACTCAGAAATACGGTCAGGCAATTGGCCACGTCGGTAAACTGACTCAGGGTACGCTGCGTGTTAACGACAGTGTCGATGCAAACGTTGATAGCCAACGCCGCGATCGCATTCGTCTGAACCACTCTGCTACGCACCTGCTGCATGCTGCGCTGCGTCAGGTTCTGGGCGATCACGTCGCGCAGAAAGGCTCTCTGGTTAACGATAGCTATCTGCGTTTTGACTTCTCACATACGGAAGCGATGCAACCTGAGCAGATTCGTCAGGTTGAAGATATCGTCAACGCGCAAATCCGCCGTAACCTTACCGTGCAGACGGATGTCATGGCGCTGGACGATGCGAGAGCGAAGGGCGCGATGGCGCTGTTCGGCGAGAAGTACGACGACCATGTCCGTGTTCTGACAATGGGGGATTTCTCCATTGAGCTTTGTGGGGGCACGCACGCAAGCCGTACGGGCGATATCGGCCTGTTCCAGATCATTTCTGAGTCAGGTACTGCTGCCGGCGTGCGTCGTATTGAAGCGACCACAGGTGAGAATGCGTTGTCTGCGCTGCATCGCCAGAGCGACGTTTTGCAAGACATTGCGCAACTGCTGAAAGGGGATAGTCACAACCTGACGGATAAGGTACGCTCTGTTCTGGATCGTGCCCGCGCGTTGGAGAAAGAGCTTCAGCAGTTGAAGGCTCAACAAGCGGCGCAGGAAAGCTCGTCGCTGTCTGGCAAAGCAAAAGAGGTTAACGGTGTGAAGTTGCTGGTTACGCAACTGGACAACGTAGATCCTAAGCTGCTGCGCACGATGGTTGATGACCTGAAGAATCAGCTTGGATCTGCGGTTATCGTTCTTGGAACGGCGGCAGAAGGCCGGGTTAGCCTGATTTCTGGTGTAACGAAAGATCTGACTGACCGTGTAAAAGCCGGTGAACTGATTGGGTTTGTTGCCCAGCAGGTTGGCGGTAAAGGCGGTGGTCGCCCAGATATGGCTCAGGCGGGTGGCTCAGACGTCTCTGCACTGCCTGCTGCGCTGGCAAGCGTTGAATCTTGGGTTGCTGCTAAGCTGTAAAACGACAGATAACGTTTGATTCGCGTTATCCGACAAAACGCCATAACTTTCTGGTTGTGGCGTTTTTGTCTGCGAAAAAGGATCCGGCAAGCAGGATAGAAAGTGTGTTACCTTCAGATATTCTGATGCTTTACATGCTCAGTCCTGTTGTTGTGATAACAAAGCACAAGCTACTGATATCGACTAAACTAACAAGTAGTGACAAACCGGAGTGTGATGGTGTGGTTATACCATCGTCTAGGTTTACGTTTTCACGGCACATGATGGATAATGGCGGGGAGACAGAGAGACCCGACTCTTTATAATCTTTCAAGGAGCAAAGAATGCTTATTTTGACTCGTCGAGTTGGCGAAACCCTCATGATCGGCGATGAGGTAACGGTTACCGTATTAGGAGTGAAAGGCAACCAGGTGCGTATTGGTGTTAATGCACCGAAAGAGGTTTCTGTCCACCGTGAAGAGATCTATCAGCGTATTCAGGCCGAAAAATCTCAACCAACGTCATATTGATTGACAATGCGTCTCGTGTTCGCGGGACGCAATTGTTATTTCCTGCTTTTCCCCCACTCATTTATCGATATATCCATTTTTACTGTGCGTTGCCTTTGGCAAGGTAACCGCCTGTTTTTCTGTCGATAAAATAGACTTTTTGTTGTGAAAGTGCGCGTCTTGGATGCGAATTGTTCAAACGAACACAAGGTGGGAAAAATTGTTTGACTTATAAGTCTGGGAAAGTAATATGTGCGCCACGCAGTACCGGTGAGCACTAACAAGAAGTTCTTAGTAGCGAATCAGGTAATGTAAGGTGAGGTGGCCGAGAGGCTGAAGGCGCTCCCCTGCTAAGGGAGTATGCGGTCAAAAGCTGCATCGAGGGTTCGAATCCCTCCCTCACCGCCATTTAATATGCATCCGTAGCTCAGCTGGATAGAGTACTCGGCTACGAACCGAGCGGTCGGAGGTTCGAATCCTCCCGGATGCACCATTAAATACTGCCTTTGCAAGGCAAGTAGTAAGTGAAAGCAAGTTTTGTCGCAGATGAAGAATTATCAATGCATCCGTAGCTCAGCTGGATAGAGTACTCGGCTACGAACCGAGCGGTCGGAGGTTCGAATCCTCCCGGATGCACCATTCTTAAGTATCTCGTTTAATTGCTCACCCCATTATTTCTGCACCACACTCTGCATCCGTAGCTCAGCTGGATAGAGTACTCGGCTACGAACCGAGCGGTCGGAGGTTCGAATCCTCCCGGATGCACCATATTTCGATATAGATAAAATTCTTGCCTTAGCACGAACCGATAAGCGTAAGAATAACCTTGCTTTAGCAACGACTCAAAGTACTAAGCAAGACAGATAGTTTTCTCCGATACGCCATTTCTGTTTTACCCATCGCTCTCTACCCTATTTTCGCTCTCAGCGTCACAGCCTTCTGTTCTGCTGATATCAGAATGATATTTTTCTCATTACTCCCGTGTATTAATTCTTACCTCTCCCTTGCCTGTATATTGATATTGAGCCGACGAGTAAATGAAGACTGCCTTACTACTATGGGGGTAATAACCTGTTTTTTATAAGGTTATTGAGTAAGCGACAACGTTTTCACTTTACGATAAAGTAAGCTCTCTTTTCAGTGATCATGGAGTCATGATGTACGATCGCTATCAAGGGCTGATCTTTGATATGGATGGCACCCTGCTTGATACCGAACCAACGCACCATAAAGCGTGGGATCAGGTTCTTGCCCGATATGGTATGAGATATGATGCCAGTGCCATGACAGCATTGAACGGCTCGCCCACCTGGCATATTGCACAGCGTATTATCGACAGCCATCAGGCTGATATTGATGCTCACCAACTCGCGGCGGAAAAAACGGCTGTGGTTGAGGAAATGCTGCTGGATACGGTAAAACCACTGCCGCTGATTGATGTTGTTAAGCACTATCGCGGACGGCGTCCTATGGCAGTTGGCACGGGTAGCACGCATGGCATGGCTGATAGATTGCTAACGCATTTGGGGCTGCATGATTATTTTGATGCAATCGTTGGGGCTGATGATGTTATGCAGCATAAGCCTTTCCCCGATACCTTTCTGCGTTGCGCTGAGTTGATTTCTGTCGCACCGGAACACTGTATCGTGTTTGAAGATGCAGACTACGGCATTGAAGCCGCTAAACGCGCTAACATGGCTGTGGTTGACGTCCGTACATTGTGAGTGAGTTCTGGGCCGTTTTTTCTCTTTTCTGGAGTAGCCTGCTCAGTGCAACACTGCTGCCTGGCAGTTCGGAAGTGCTGCTGGTAACGTTATTGCTTGCTGACAGCGCAAAGCCCTACCTGTTGATTGCTGTGGCAACGGTAGGAAATACGCTGGGTGGGTTAACAAATATTTTTATAGGGCGCCTACTCCCTCAGCCAAAACAACAAGCTGGGTATTCGGTGGCCATGCGCTGGTTACAGCGCTATGGCTGCGCTGCGTTGTTATTTAGCTGGGTGCCGGTAGTAGGCGATTTATTGTGCGTGTTAGCGGGTTGGCTACGCATGCCCTGGGTGCAATCGGCGGTTTTCATCGGTATTGGAAAAGCGCTGCGGTATATCGTATTGACGGGTATAACGTTGCAGGGGATGGCGTGGTGGTCTTAACCAGATTGCAATGCAAACTGGTGAGTGCTGCTGAGTTTCAATTATGCTTACAACCATTACATTTTAACAACGGGAGGTCGATTTGATCCCGGACATTTCAGAAGCACTTTCTTGGCTGGAAAAACACCCACTGGCAGTGAAGGGTATTCAGCGTGGAATTGAACGCGAAACATTGCGCGTAACAGCAAACGGACATCTTGCTACGACTGGGCATCCCGAGATATTGGGTTCGGCGTTGGCACACCCGTGGATTACGACAGACTTTGCAGAAGCGCTGTTGGAGTTTATTACGCCTGTCGATAAAGATGTCGATCACCTGCTGACGTTTCTGCGCGATATTCATCGTCACGTTTCCCGCAATCTGGGCGATGAGCGGATGTGGCCATTGAGCATGCCGTGCTTTATCGACAGCGAGCAAAATATAGAGCTGGCGCAGTATGGCTCATCAAATATCGGGCGCTTCAAAACGCTTTATCGTGAAGGGCTGAAAAACCGCTATGGCGCGTTGATGCAGACTATTTCCGGCGTGCATTATAACTTCTCTCTTCCACTGTCATTCTGGCAGGCGCGAGAAGGGGTTACTGATGCAGAAAGCGGGAAAAAAGCGATATCTGCGGGATACTTCAGACTGATCCGTAACTATTACCGCTTTGGCTGGGTGATCCCTTATCTGTTCGGTGCTTCTCCGGCGATCTGTTCTTCCTTCCTGAAAGGTCGGGAAACCGCGCTGCCGTTTGAGCGTACGGAAAAAGGCATGCTTTATCTGCCTTATGCGACCTCTCTACGGCTCAGTGATTTAGGCTATACCAATAAGTCACAGAGCAATCTGGGGATTACGTTTAACGACTTGGATACCTATGTCGCTGCGTTAAAACGCGCGATAAAAACGCCGTCTGAGGAATATGCTCGAGTTGGGATGAAGAAGGATGGTCGTTATCTACAATTGAATACGAACGTCTTGCAGATTGAGAACGAGCTTTATGCGCCGATTCGTCCGAAGCGTGTGACGCGTGCGGGTGAAACGCCATCTGATGCCTTGTTACGTGGCGGAATCGAATATATCGAAGTGCGTTCACTGGATATTAATCCTTTCTCTCCGACCGGGGTAAGTGAAAGCCAGGTTCGTTTCCTGGATTTATTCCTGATCTGGTGTGCGCTGGCAGATGCGCCTGAAATGAGCGCGGATGAGCTACTGTGTACGCGTAAAAACTGGAACCGAGTGATCCTGGAAGGGCGTAAACCTGGGCAAACGGTGGGTATGCGGTGTGAAACCATCCAGCAGCCAATTGCTGAAGTGGGGAAATCTCTGTTTGCGGATTTACGTCGCGTTGCGGAAGTACTGGACGCGGAAAACAATCAACCGCACTATCAACAGGTATGCGATGAGCTACTTGTTGGTTTTGACGATCCAGAAACGACGTTCTCTGGGCGACTATTAACGTTGATGAAGCAAGAAGGCAATGGTAGCGTGGGGCTGAATTTAGCGGAAGAATACCGCAAAATGCTCAGCAGTGAGCCGTTGCAGGTGTTGACGGAAGAACAATTGGCTGCGGCGAGTGAGAAATCCTGGCAGCGCCAACGTCAGATTGAGTCTGAAGATACGATGAGTTTTGACGACTATTTGGCGACGCATTAAAAAGAAAAGGCCACAGAAACTGTGGCCAAATAAACATCTCTAATAGGGATGATGATAATAAATGCGCGTCTTTCAGTAAGTCAGACTCGCATAAAAAGGAAAAGTTCTCGGAAACGAGAAAAAATGAATTTTTTTCTTGGAGGAGGTGAAATTATGCCATTACTAGACAGCTTTACCGTTGACCATACTCGTATGGCTGCACCCGCAGTTCGGGTCGCTAAAACCATGAAAACCCCTCATGGCGACAATATCACGGTATTTGACCTGCGCTTCTGTCGCCCGAACATCGAAGTCATGCCAGAGCGTGGCATCCATACGCTAGAGCATCTGTTTGCTGGCTTTATGCGCGATCATTTAAACGGTGATGGTGTTGAGATTATCGACATTTCTCCGATGGGATGCCGTACGGGCTTCTACATGAGCCTGATTGGCACGCCGGATGAGCAACGTGTTGCTGATTCCTGGAAAGCGGCGATGGCGGACGTTCTGAAAGTGACTGATCAGCGTAAAATTCCTGAGTTGAACGAATTCCAGTGTGGCACCTATGAGATGCACTCACTGAAAGAAGCGCAGGACATTGCTCAACACATCGTGGATCACGATATTGGTATCAACCAAAATGACGATCTGGCGCTGCCGAAAGATAAATTGGCCGAGCTACATATCTAGTTTCTTGGATAGGCACAGATAAAAAAAGAGAACCGAAGTGGGTTCTCTTTTTTTTATGCTCGTGAACGCGTCAGACTGCGAGGAAGTGCTGTATAACCCGGCTGCCGAAGTAGGACAGCGTCAGCATAAGGGCTCCGATCAGGCTGAACCAGACGACGCGCCGTCCCCGCCATCCTTCATGGTAATGTCCCCAGAGCAACAGAATATAGATGAACCAGGCAAACAGGGAGAACACGGCCTTGTGCAGGTTCTCTTTGTTATCGATCAGGTCATCCATATAAAACAAACCAGTACAGAGCGTCAGCGTGAGCAAAATGACGCCAATCTGTGTGATGTGAAACATCTTGCGCTCAATACCCATCAGCGGCGGCATGTCAGCGGCAAATCCCAGCTTTTTATTCTTGAGCAGATAATCAAGCCAGGCGAGTTGAAGCGCATAAAGGGCAGCAATTAACAGCGTTGCATAAGAGAAAAGGGCCAGTCCGATATGGATCATCAAGCCCGGCGACGCTTCCAGATGCGTAATAAACTCACTCGGCATGAAGCTGGCGAAGGCCAGATTGATCAGCGCAAAGGTGTAGACGATAGGAAGAATAAACCAACCGCGATCGCGCGTGGCGACAAACGTCATCACCGTACAGATGATGAGGCTGACCAGAGAACCGATATTCAGCAAGCTAAGGTTTTGGCCGACCTGAACATCGAAAATGCGTTGATAGAGCGCCACCGCATGACAAATTAGCGCAGCGCTGGCCGAGAGTATTGCCAGCCGACGATATGCACTGTTCTTGCGCAGCAGACTGGGGATAATCAGTCCGAGGCTGAGTGTGTAGGCGACAAGCGCCACAATAGCGAAAACAGACATACAAATTAGGTTATTAAATATCAACTAGGTAAAATGAAGAATCAGTATAGCGTTAGTCGCCGCGGGCACCAACAGTTCTCCGTCAGCAGCGCTGAGATCGTTCCCGCTTTTGTGTATAATCTCTTCCATTCGTGTCGCGCTGGCGGCCTGTCTTACGTTGAGCATGAGATATGTTTGAAAATTTAACCGATCGACTCTCGCGCACATTGCGCAATATCAGCGGCCGCGGGCGGTTGACTGAAGACAACATAAAAGAAACGCTGCGTGAAGTGCGTATGGCATTGCTGGAAGCCGACGTTGCGTTACCTGTGGTGCGTGATTTTATCAATCGCGTGAAAGAGCGCGCTGTCGGACATGAAGTCAATAAAAGTCTGACGCCGGGCCAAGAGTTCGTCAAGATTGTTAAAAATGAACTTGTCAGCGCAATGGGTGAAATCAACGCCGAGCTGAATCTTGCTGCGCAACCGCCTGCGGTTGTTTTGATGGCGGGTCTGCAAGGTGCGGGTAAAACGACCAGCGTGGGCAAGCTGGGTAAATTCCTGCGCGAAAAGCATAAGAAAAAAGTGCTGGTGGTTTCAGCTGACGTTTATCGCCCTGCGGCGATTAAACAGTTGGAAACATTGGCAGAGCAGGTGGGTGTCGACTTCTTCCCATCAGACGTGCAGGAAAAGCCGCTTGCTATCGTAGAACGTGCGTTACAGCACGCTAAGCTGAAGTTCTACGATGTCCTGTTAGTCGATACCGCGGGTCGTCTCCACGTTGACGACGCGATGATGGACGAAATCAAGCAGGTTCACGCTGCGATTAAGCCGGTTGAAACGCTGTTTGTGGTTGATGCCATGACGGGGCAGGATGCGGCGAATACGGCGAAAGCCTTTAATGAAGCGCTGCCTCTGACCGGTGTGATCCTCACCAAAATTGATGGTGACGCCCGCGGCGGTGCGGCGTTGTCTATCCGCCATATTACTGGCAAGCCAATTAAATTCCTCGGCGTCGGCGAAAAAACCGAAGCGCTGGAGCCGTTCTACCCTGAGCGCGTTGCCTCGCGAATTCTCGGTATGGGCGATGTGCTTTCACTGATTGAAGATATTGAAAGCAAGGTCGATCGTACACAGGCAGAAAAGCTTGCCAACAAGCTGAAGAAGGGCGATGGGTTCGATTTGACCGATTTCCTGGATCAGCTCAAGCAGATGCGCAACATGGGCGGCATGGCGAGCATGATGAGCAAAATGCCGGGCATGGGCCAACTGCCTGATAATGTTAAGTCACAAATGGATGACAAGGTGCTGGTGCGTATGGAGGCGATCATTAATTCGATGACGCGTCAAGAGCGTGCCAAACCTGAGATTATTAAAGGATCGCGTAAACGTCGTATCGCGCAGGGTTCCGGCATGCAGGTACAGGACGTGAACCGTCTTCTGAAACAGTTCGATGATATGCAACGAATGATGAAGAAGATGAAAAACGGCGGTCTGGCGAAAATGATGCGCGGTATGAAAGGGATGATGCCACCTGGATTCCCGGGGCGTTAATCACCGAAATCGATGGTGCAGAGAAACTCTTGGCGTGATTATACGCTTTAGATTGCTTTTTGCGCCAAAATGAGTAAAATTTTCGGGCTTTTTATATGACATACTGGGCTCCGTTCCTCGATGGGGCCCAGTTGTTTTATTCACTAAAGAGGATGTTATGGTAACAATTCGTTTGGCACGTGGCGGCGCGAAAAAACGCCCCTTCTATCAAGTAGTCGTGACCGATAGCCGCAATGCGCGTGATGGTCGTTTCATCGAGCGCGTAGGTTTCTTCAACCCAATCGCATCTGGTCAAGCAGAAGCCCTGCGTCTGGATCTGGACCGTATCGAGCATTGGCTTGGTCTGGGTGCAACTGTGTCTGATCGCGTATCTTCGCTGATCAAAGACGCTAAAAAAGCAGCATAACCTGTTGCGGTGGTGATAATGAGCAATCAACTCAGCCCAAAACCTCCTGTTAACCCGATTGTTATGGGGAAGATAGGATCGGCATATGGCATCCGAGGTTGGCTCAGAGTGTTTTCATCCACCGAAGATGCCGAGAGCATTTTTGATTATCAACCTTGGTTCATCCAGAGTAAAAGCGGTTGGCAGCTTGTCGAGATTGAAGGCTGGAAGTATCACAATCAGGATCTGATCATTAAAGTGAAAGGTGCTGATGACCGTGATGCGGCTAATTTACTGACTAATTGCGAAATTGTCGTAGATTCGTCACAACTGCCCGATCTGGGCGAAGGTGATTATTACTGGAAGGATCTTATTGGCTGTCAGGTCGTGACCGTAACCGGTTATGAGTTAGGTAAAATCATCGACATGATGGAAACTGGCTCGAACGATGTGATGGTAATAAAGGCCAACCTGAAAGATGCCTTCGGAGTCAAGGAACGGCTGGTTCCGTTCCTCACCGAACAGGTTGTTAAGCGCGTCGACCTTTCTGCTCAAACTGTTGAAGTAGATTGGGATCCTGGTTTTTGAACTCTGAATCGACCAGTAGTACCCAGCGGAACGAGACTATGTGGATTGGGGTGATTAGCCTGTTTCCAGAGATGTTCCGGGCAATTACTGATTACGGAGTCACTGGCCGGGCAGTTAAAAATGGCCTGCTGAACGTACAGTATTGGAGTCCTCGCGATTTCACTTACGATCGGCATCGCACCGTGGACGATCGGCCTTATGGCGGCGGCCCCGGAATGCTGATGATGGTGCAACCTTTACGGGATGCGATCCACGCAGCAAAAGCAGCGGCAGGCGAAGGCGCGAAAGTGATTTATTTATCACCTCAGGGCCGTAAATTAGATCAGCAAGGCGTACATCAACTCGCTACGAATCAGAAGATGATTCTGGTCTGTGGACGGTACGAAGGGATTGATGAGCGCGTAATTAAAACCGAAATCGATGAAGAATGGTCGATCGGCGATTACGTACTCAGCGGTGGGGAACTGCCAGCGATGACCCTGATTGACTCCGTTGCCCGCTTTATACCGGGCGTTCTGGGGCATCAGGCTTCAGCAGAAGAAGATTCTTTTGCCGATGGATTGCTGGACTGTCCTCATTTCACTCGCCCTGAAATACTGGAAGGCATGGAAGTTCCGGCTGTGCTACTGTCCGGTAACCATGCGGAGATACGCCGCTGGCGATTGAAGCAGTCGCTGGGCCGAACCTGGCTTAGAAGACCTGAACTTCTGAAAAGCCTAGCTCTGACTGACGAGCAAACAAGGTTGCTGGCTGAATTCCAACGTGAATATCAGTCTGAGCAACAAGAGTATTAGGTGGTTACGCCGGTTTACCGTGCGAACCCAACTATCAGTTTACCTAGGGTAAGAGACATATTATGAGCAACATCATTAAGCAAATCGAAGACGAACAAATGAAGCAGGACGTACCTGCATTTCGTCCGGGTGATACCGTAGAAGTGAAGGTATGGGTTGTTGAAGGTAGCAAAAAACGTCTGCAGGCATTCGAGGGCGTGGTTATCGCTATTCGTAACCGCGGTCTGCATTCTGCATTCACTGTTCGCAAAATTTCTAACGGCGAAGGCGTGGAGCGTGTATTCCAGACTCACTCTCCAGTAGTTGACAGCATCGCTGTTAAACGTCGTGGTGCCGTGCGTAAAGCCAAACTGTACTACCTGCGTGAGCGTACTGGTAAGTCTGCTCGTATCAAAGAGCGTCTTAACTAAGATAGCGCTTTCGCAACATCCGAAAGTTGTTATTTATAAGGGGTTTAGCCAAAGGCTAAACCCTTTTTTTATGCCTGATGTCAGTAAAAAGCCCACCATGTTGGTGGGCTTCGCTTTCCCTGGTGCCATCTTTATTGTTTGAATTTCAGTACCATGATGACATTAGACATGGTTATTTTATAAACGTTTATACAGATCAATTTTCCAATATTGATCGGTTCAGGCGATCAAAATACCGCGTTAATACCGTTTTTATCCTGTTCAGAATGGCTTATTAGCGATGACAGTTGGGTACATGTGCATATGATCGTTAATGAACTGAATATCGGTGAATCCAGCCTGCTCTAACTGCGACTGTGTTTGTTTATGGGTACGAAACGCTGTCCACGTTGCCCCAATAATCCGTGAGAAAAGGACATATTGAAGGGCTAGCAATTTCGGGTCGGTGTTTATCCATGGGGAATCTTGCGACAGCGTAGGTGGAGGCGTCATAAAGCTGGTTATCAACGTACCTCCAGGTTTCAGCCCAGAATAGAACACGCGGTAAAGCTCAGTAACTTTGTCATCATCGTGTTCATAGACGTTGAGTCCGTTGCTGGTAATCACATCTGCTTGTGCTGCCAAATCAATTGTCCAGGCATCAGCAAGTACCAACGATATCTTATTTTCCAGCCCTTGCTGACTGGCAAGTTTATAAGCTTCTTCCAGTGCCTGTTTATCCAGGTCGATCCCGATTAATTTCACATCTCGATGCCGCGTATAGTCCAACAGCAATAAGTCGGCCATGACACCGCAGGGGACAGATACCATGATAGCGTCGGGGCGCAAGAGTTCTTGAAGCAGGCGTTGGAAAATACCAAATCGTTCACGTGTTGCCAAAACGCTGGGTAACTGTGTGTAGATGATTTCTTCGAGGGAGTTAACATAGTGAGCTGGCTGATGTGCTATCACATTATGCGTCCAGTACGCATTTAACCCGTGATGTTTAAGTAAAAACTGGCCTAGCTCAAGGTGGGAGAAAGCGTCCAGAAGCGCGAGTTGCTCCTCTATGGAAATGCCGGGATGGTCGCCGGACTCGATAATTTTGTTCTTTACCGCAGCGACTCGTTCATCATGGCTTTCCTGTGATGGGGCTGCGTGTGATAAGAGTCTTGAACTGCTATTTAGAGACGGGTTATGAGGCTTGCTTGTACCGGACATATGAGCACTCCATAATATCAATCGCTATCAGGAATAATGGATGTAACTAACAGTGAGATATGAATTTTCGGTATCTCTGCATCAGGTTGTTAATCACCTAATGTGATTATTTAATGTGAGCGATAATAGAGGGGAGGTATGTCTGACGTATGTCTGTGCGAGTACAAAAGTGAGTGGAATTGTTACCAGATGCGATGAGCCATAGCGTTTTGCCAGCTAAATTGCTGATGAGTATGGGCCATCGTTTATCTTTAGAAGGGTGTTAAGGCAGACTCTGTTGCCAGCTAGCTCGAAGTATCTCCGCATTCTCTACGCCATCGCAGCTGGCGGGAAAGTTTTTCCCTGCTTTTCCCCATTCTTCCATGTTATCTGTGCCGCAAAAAGCCGACTGTCCGGCCTGATAGCCACGTAGGTAGGTTTCACGATCAACTTGAGGATTACCAAACCATTCCTGCAAAGTGCTATCGTCCTTTACGACCATGCCAGAGATTGCATCCTGATAACCTGTTTCGTACCAGAAGCCCGACTCACTTTTAGCGGGTAGCGACGGGACGTTGCTTTGGCATGCTGTCATTAAAAGAACTACAGCCAAGACATAACTGTATCTCATCATCAAACCTTCAATGTTGCGGCCATTGGCCTGAAGAAGCACCGCATCAGGCGATGCCTAATTTTTCTTTCAGTAATTTGAGATAGCGGCGGCTGACGGGGATGTGTTTTCCCGTATGCGTCAAGACTTCTGCTGCGCCGTTTTCCATTAACTGGATTTCTTTCAGCTGTTCCGTATTAACCATATATTGACGATGGCAACGGACGAAGGGCGTTTTCTCTTCCAGCGTTTTCAATGAAAGTTGGGTATAGCCGGACTGGCTGACGCCCACGACGTGTACGCCGCTGAGTTCTGAACAAAGATACTCGACTTCCTCAATCTTGAGCAAAAAAATACGATTGTGTCCGTTACAGGGAATATGGCGGAGTAAGGGCTCTGAAATTATCTGTACGTTTTTATTTACACTAACGCCGCGGCGTAAGCGATTTAGCGTTTTACTTAGCCGCTGTGCATCCAGCGGTTTAAGCAAATAGTCAAAAGCATGTTCTTCAAATGCCCTCACCGCGTACTCATCATAGGCTGTCACGAAGACGACGTAAGGCATATTTTCTGGATCTAACATGGCGACCAGCTCTAATCCGCTGATCTTTGGCATCTGTATATCCAGAAAAATCACATCGGGTTGCAGCCGATGGATAGCCGGTATCGCCTCCAGCGCATTGCTGCACTGTGCAATGATAGTGATATCAGACTCGTTTTCCAGCAGCAGGCTGAGCTCTTCACGCGCCAGCTGTTCGTCATCGATGATTATGGCTTTCAGCATCCTTCCCCCTTGTTGGCGTGATTCTATCACTATTCAGGCCTGGGATTAGCATTGTTGCGTTGTGAAGTGATAGGGCAAGCAGATATCGTTTTTCTGGCAATATTTAGGGTGGTAATTTTTTATTTACACTAAGTGGATTGAAATCTTTACGGTTCGTGTTATGGTGTAAACATGACGCGTAGGCAGGTTGTACAGACAGTAGTCTTTACAGACGATCGCGAATATACCGAACTTTTCAGGAATGGGATCATGCAAAAAGATTCACTTAACAATATTAATATCAGTGCAGAGCAGGTTTTAATTACTCCCGATGAATTGAAAGCCAAGTTTCCGCTTAACGACGCAGAACAGCGCGATATTGCGCAAGCGAGAGCAACCATTGCGGATATCATTCATGGTCGTGACGATCGGTTGCTGATTGTCTGCGGGCCTTGCTCGATTCATGACACGGATGCTGCGTTGGAATACGCGCGCCGTCTGCAGTCACTTGCTGCTGAATTAAACGATAGTCTCTACATTGTGATGCGTGTTTATTTTGAAAAACCGCGTACCACGGTGGGCTGGAAAGGGCTCATCAACGATCCGTTCATGGATGGTTCATTTGATGTGGAAGCAGGGCTGCACATTGCGCGTGAGCTGCTGCTGGAATTGGTGAATATGGGACTGCCGCTGGCGACTGAAGCGCTTGATCCGAACAGCCCACAGTACCTGGGCGATTTATTCAGCTGGTCGGCTATTGGTGCACGTACAACAGAATCACAAACGCACCGTGAGATGGCTTCCGGCCTGTCGATGCCTGTTGGGTTCAAAAACGGCACGGATGGCAGTCTGGGAACGGCGATCAACGCGATGAGAGCCGCTGCAATGCCGCATCGCTTTGTGGGTATCAATCAAACGGGTCAGGTCTGTCTGCTGCAAACGCAGGGGAATATTGATGGGCATGTGATTCTGCGCGGCGGTAAAAAACCAAACTACAGTGCGCAGGATGTCGCCGAATGTGAAAAACAGATGCAGGAAGCGGGACTGAGACCTGCTCTGATGATAGATTGTAGTCACGGTAATTCGAATAAAGACTACCGCCGTCAGCCACTTGTTGTTGAATCTGCGATTGAACAAATCAAGGCGGGAAATCGTTCCATTATAGGTTTGATGCTGGAAAGCCACCTTAACGAGGGGAGCCAGTCTTCAGAACAGCCGCGTTCAGATATGCGTTACGGTGTATCGGTCACGGATGCCTGTATCAGTTGGGAAAGTACAGAGACGTTGCTGCGTTCTGTTCATCAAGAACTGAGCGTTGCACGGGCGAAACATTCAGGAGAGTAACAAAAGATGGTAGCTGAACTGACCGTATTGCGTGATCAGATAGATGAGGTAGATAAGGAGCTTGTCGCGCTGTTATCACGTCGGTTGCGTTTAGTGGCGGAAGTGGGTGAAGTGAAAAGCCGCCATGGTTTGCCCATCTATGCGCCCGATCGTGAAGCGGCCATGCTCAGCTCACGTCGTAAAGAAGCTGAGTCGATGGGCGTTCCGCCGGATCTCATTGAGGATATCCTGCGGCGTACCATGCGCGAATCCTACACCAGTGAAAACGACAAAGGCTTTAAAACGCTGTGCCCGCAGTTGCGTCCAGTTGTCATCATCGGTGGCCGAGGGCAAATGGGTAATCTGTTTGAGAAAATGCTGACGCTGTCAGGTTATCAGGTGAGGATTCTGGAGCAAGATGACTGGCCGCGTGCGGATGAACTGCTGTCTGATGCTGGCATGGTGATTGTTAGCGTGCCGATTCACGTGACTGAACAGGTGATTGCCCGTCTGCCTGCTTTGCCGGATGACTGTATCTTGGTTGATTTGGCATCGGTAAAGAATGGTCCGCTTCAGGCGATGCTGGCGGCGCATAGTGGTCCGGTACTTGGTCTGCATCCTATGTTCGGGCCAGACAGCGGCAGCCTTGCCAAGCAGGTTGTCGTCTATTGTGACGGTCGGCAGCCGGAAGCCTACCAGTGGTTACTGGAGCAGATTCAGGTGTGGGGCGCGCGTCTGCATCGTATCAGCGCGGTCGAGCACGATCAGAACATGATGTTCATTCAGGCGCTGCGTCACTTCGCGACATTTGCCTATGGCCTGCATTTAGCGGAAGAGAATGTACAGCTTGAACAGCTATTAGCGCTGTCATCGCCAATTTATCGTCTGGAATTGATCATGGTTGGACGGCTGTTTGCGCAGGATCCGCAGCTGTATGCCGACATCATTATGTCTTCAGAGGATAATCTGGCGTTGATTAAGCGTTACTACAAACGTTTTGGCGAGGCGATTGAGCTACTGGAGCAGACGGATAAGGCAGAATTTATCAACAGCTTCAAGAAGGTCGAACACTGGTTTGGTGACTACGCCAAACGCTTTCAGGCGGAAAGCCGGGTACTTCTGCGTCAGGCAAACGATATTCGTCAATAAGCTCGTTTACTATCTTGGTTGTGTTTAAGAAGCCATCCCGGGGATACCAGGATGGCTTTTTCAATTATTCGTTCACATCGACTATTCGTTCACATCCACGGGTACGACGTTTTCACTCGGGTAGCAGCCCAACACTTTTAACGAGCGGGTAATGGGGGCTAATCCTTTTAGCGCTTTCTGCATGGCATCGCTGCGCAGGTTGGCCTGTACGTCCAGATAGAACATCTCTTCCCACGGGTTACCGTTGATCGGTCTGGATTCCAGCTTGGTCATCACAATGCCGTTATCACGCAATACCAACAGCGCTTCTACCAGCGCACCTGACTGTTGGCCGGTTGCCATAATTAGCGTGGTTTTTGCCGGCACTTGTTCCGTCACATCAATCGGCTTGCGTGCTAATACAATGAAGCGGGTGATGTTTTGCGACTGATTTGCCAGATCGTGTTCCAGCATTTGTAGCTGATAAAGCTGGCCACCGGCTTCGCTGCCGAGTGCTGCTGCTTTTGGTGAGTTGAGTGCAGCCACTTTTTCCATCGCCGCGGCCGTGCTCTCACAATACTCAATCTTCCAGTGTGGAAAACGGTTAATGAAATGGCTGCACTGCTGGAACGGCTGTGGATGGCTGTAAACTGTTTCGATCTGTTCTAATGACGTATCGGTAGCAACTAAAACGCAGTGATTTATCGGATTGGTTAATTCGCCGACGATGGATAAAGCTGTGTGTTGCAACAGGTCGTAGACGTCGTTGATCGAGCCAGAGCTGGTGTTTTCAATCGGCAGAACGGCATAGTCCGCTTGCCCTGTTTCCACCATATTGAAGATGTCCTGAAATTTCTGGCAACCACACTCAACAAATTGCTCGAAGTGTCGCGCGGCATATTGGCGCGCGGCAAGATGGGAATAAGAGCCTTTCGGACCGAGAAACGCAATACGGGCAGAGTGTGACGTTGTTTGGTTGAGGTGATGCTGCAAGAGTGCCTGCTGCGTCAGTACCGAATCTTCAATGATGAGCTGAAATAAGCGGGTAATGTAGTGACCATCAAGATGATGCTTCTTCCCAGCGGCTGTCAGCTTGTCCAGCAAATCACGCTCACGCTCTTTGTCGCGGATTGGGCGATGCGAATGCAATTTGCTACGGGCAACGTCCAGCGCCAGTTCTCGTCTTTGTGCCAACAATTCAATTAATTGGAGATCCAATGCGCTGATGCGTTCTCGCAGTGCCAGTAATGGGTTGTCTGTCATGATGCTGTTACCTGTCTTATGTTCTTATATAAAAAAAGCCTCCTGGTCAGGAGGCTTTTTTGTTCGTCTTCGTATTCTTGCTCTTACGACGAATCGCCTCCCAAATCAGGGGAAGGTGAAAAAGAATACGAAGAAGAACAGTTTATTTGTCATGTTTACTCGGTTAGTCAGGAAGATATCCAGATTCTGAGTAGGTAAGGTAACTGTTGGCTTTTCATCCTGTCAATACAAAATCGCCGAGCGCAATGTTAAACGAGGTATCGCGTTGGCGCTTTAGGATGTGGATTACGACGCCTGAAATGCAAAAACGCGCCCTCGGGCGCGTTGTATTGAGGTAAAGAGAATAAATTACTCTTCTTGCGTCGGCTGGAGATTCGCTTCTTTTACGCTAGCTACCGCACGTCTGGCTTCACCTTTATGCTGGAGTTTGTCCAACTGGCGTTCGAGCTTGGTAATTAGCTCATTGATGGCGGTATACATATCGTCATGCTTGGCACTGGCAACCAGCGGGCCATTTGGCGTACTGATAGTGGCATCGGCGACAAAACCCTGAGGCTCTTTTGACAGAATAATATGCGGGTTAATCAGCTGGGTTTGCCACTTATCCAGCTTAGAAAGACGGTCTTCGACATGTTGACGAATTGCGGGGGTGATATCCATTTGCTTACTGGTAATATTAATAGTCATATAAACTTACCTCTCTGCCTATGTCCGTCTTGGATAATTTCAGCATACAGTGAGTTGTGACAAAAAGCGTGATGTTGATCGCTTTTTTTCGTCACTTTTTGTCAAGAAAACGCGATTTGTGAAGCATCATCGGGAATAGGAGGGAAGTGCTTGAGGGGGCATCTGGCCTGTGCCATTATTGATAGGATGTATTGACGTTACCGCGCTGTTGTTGACTCCCGCCAACCTGTTTTTTCTGCATCATTAATGCATAGCCCACCGATCGATCCATAAAAAAACGGCAACCGAAGCTGCCGTCTTATTACTGTGTGTCACGTGTCGTTTATGCTGGGTTCGCAGTGATGATTTTTGCGACTTTGTCCGCCTGAGCGGCCAGTTGCAGTTCGCGATAGGCATTTTCCATCAACGGCAGGGCAGTTTTTGTTGCCTGGGTATCAGGGTAATCACGCAGCATTTGCTCAACGCGATTAACTACTGCCACATAAGCGCCGCGTTTCGTGTAGTATTGCGCGACAGAAAGTTCATACTTGGCCAGACGCTCTTTGAGGTAAACCAAACGCTTGTTTGCGTCGGTGGCGTATTGGCTGTTCGGGTATCCCTGAATGAGCTTGCTGAAATCCCGAAATGCGGTGCGGGCATACTGCGGATCGCGATCGGAACGATCAACGCCGAAGAAGCCTTGTAACGCACTATCATCCAGCGCCATGTCGGTCAGGCCGCGCATGTACAGGACATAATCCACGTTTGGATGGGTCGGATTGAGTCGCAGGAAGCGGTCAATTGAAGCTTGGGCCAATGGCAGCTCTGCGGATTTGTAATAGGCGTAGATCAAATCCAACTGTACTTGCTGCGAGTAGGGGCCAAAGGGATACCGGTTATCCAGTGCTTCCAACTGCGTGATGGCTGCTTTAAAGTTGCCGTCCTGCAGTTTTTGTTGAGCATTGGCATAGATTTCAGATGGCGGACTATCAGGAACCGCATCTTTGGAATTGCTGGAGCAACCAGCCAGCGCCAGGCTCAACGTGGCGGCAGCCACCAGATATTTCATACGCGTCATGACGTTTTGATTATCCTCAGAATGTTATTCCGGGAGGCTGTCCGTTAAGCTCCCGATTTAGACCAGCTACAATAGTACATTATTTTAAACGGCGTCGCCGTCAAAACCCAACGTTAACGAAGAAGCTGCATAATATGGCACAACAAGTACAACTCACCGCAACGGTGGCCGAATCTCAACTCGGACAACGTTTAGATCAGGCTTTGGCCGAATTGTTCCCTGATTATTCACGATCCCGCATAAAAGAGTGGATTCTTGAGAATCGAGTACAGATTAACGGCAATGTCATCAATAAGCCAAAAGAGAAAGTACTTGGCGGCGAATCGGTAGCGATTGATGCATTGATTGAAGAAGAAGCACGCTGGGAAGCACAGGATATCAAGCTGGATATCGTGTACGAAGATGAGGATATTCTGGTCATCAATAAACCCAGAGATCTGGTGGTTCACCCCGGTGCGGGTAACCCAGATGGCACAGTATTAAATGCCTTGTTACATCATTATCCTGAGATTGTCGACGTGCCCCGTGCCGGGATTGTGCACCGACTTGATAAAGATACGACAGGGCTTATGGTGGTCGCGAAAACCGTACCAGCACAGACGCGTTTAGTTGAAGCACTACAGGCGCGTGAAATTACTCGTGAATATGAAGCCGTTGCGATTGGCTCGATGACCGCGGGGGGTATGGTCGAGCAGCCTATCGCTCGCCACTCAACCAAGCGTACTCACATGGCCGTGCACCCAATGGGTAAGCCTGCCGTGACACATTATCGCATCATGGAACATTTCCGTGCGCATACCCGTTTGCGGTTGCGTCTGGAAACGGGGCGCACCCATCAGATTCGCGTGCATATGGCGCACATTAATCATCCTCTGGTTGGCGATCAGCTATACGGTGGTCGTCCTCGCCCGCCAAAAGGCGCTTCGGAGGATTTCATTGAGATGCTGCGTGGGTTCGATCGTCAGGCGCTGCATGCCACCATGTTGCGTTTCTACCATCCTATTACTGGCATTCACATGGAATGGCATGCGGAATTGCCACAGGATATGGTCGATCTGATTAATGCGCTGAAAGCCGATACTGAAGCATTTAAGGATCAGCTCGACTGGTAATGTGTTCAATACGATAAGTGCCGATTTATAGAGGTGACGGACTATGCTGATATACCCCGACTGGCCTTTGCCAGAAAGTGTGAAATCTTGTAGTACGACGCGTGTTGGCGGGTGTAGTGGTGTACCTTATGATTCGCTGAATTTAGGGAATCATGTGGGCGATGAGCCTGCGCACGTTACCGCAAATCGGCAAGCGCTGGTGGAGATGGCCGGCCTTTCCGCTATGCCGCATTGGTTGGAACAGGTTCATGGCACCGATGTGATTCGTATTGGCGAGACATCCCCAACGTCTGTTTGTGGTGATGCCGCTTATACGGATAAGAAAGGGAAGGTCTGTGCGGTGATGACGGCTGACTGCTTGCCCGTGCTTTTTTGTGCAATCAACGGAGACGAAGTCGCTGCCGCCCATGCCGGCTGGCGGGGATTGCACGCGGGGGTATTGGAAGAAACGTTAGCCTGTTTCCGTGCGCAACCCGCACAAATTATGGCGTGGTTAGGGCCTGCTATCGGGCCTGATGCCTTTGAGGTCGGCCCTGAAGTCAGGGACGCATTTATTCAGCATGATATGGCTGCGGCCTCAGCATTTCGGCCTGAAGGAAATAAATTTTTTGCCGATATCTACCAACTGGCAAGTTTGCACTTACGTGCCGCAGGGGTAACACAAATTTTTGGTGGAAATGCCTGTACTGTGAGTGAACCTCACAAATTTTTCTCTTATCGCCGTGATGGTGTGACTGGCCGTATGGCAAGTTTAATCTGGCTGATATAACCTATTGAATTAAGACGATCCAAGACAAGTAACGTTTAAATCCTGTCACGACTGGCAAAATAACCTTGAAATTTTTGAGGGATGACCTCATTTAATCTCCAGTAGCAATTTTGACCAGTGTATGGGAGGTGTTATGCGTCTGGATCGTCTTACCAACAAATTCCAACTTGCTCTTGCTGATGCCCAGTCTCTCGCCCTTGGGCGCGATCACCAGTTTATTGAACCACTTCACTTGATGAGCGCCTTGCTTCATCAGGATGGTGGAACTGTTGGTCCACTTCTGACTGTTGCCGGAGCCAATCTTAATCACCTGAAAACCGAAATCGACCAGGCAATCACGCGTTTGCCGCAGGTTGAAGGTACTGATGGTGATGTTCAACCTTCGAGCGAGTTAGTCCGCGTATTGAATATGTGCGACAAGCTGGCGCAAAAACGTGGCGATACCTTTATTTCTTCGGAGCTTTTCGCGCTTGCGGCGCTGGAGTCTCGCGGCACGTTGGGGGATATATTGAAAAAGGCGGGGGTTACGCAGCAAGGTGTAACAAACGCGATTGAACGAGTGAGAGGAGGGGAGCAAGTGAACGATCAGGGGGCTGAAGATCAGCGCCAGGCATTGAAAAAATTCACGATTGACCTCACGGAGCGTGCGGAACAAGGCAAACTCGATCCTGTTATCGGGCGTGATGAGGAAATTCGCCGCACTATTCAGGTTCTGCAACGTCGAACCAAAAATAACCCTGTATTAATCGGTGAACCCGGCGTGGGTAAAACCGCGATAGTAGAAGGGTTAGCCCAGCGTATCGTTAATGGTGAAGTGCCTGAAGGCTTGAAAAACAAGCGCGTACTTTCACTGGATATGGGCGCGCTGGTGGCGGGTGCGAAATACCGTGGTGAGTTTGAAGAGCGTTTGAAAGGCGTGCTCAACGACCTGTCTAAACAGGAAGGCAACGTCATTCTGTTTATTGATGAACTTCATACGATGGTGGGGGCAGGCAAAGCCGATGGCGCGATGGATGCCGGTAATATGCTAAAACCTGCGCTGGCTCGTGGTGAGTTGCATTGCGTCGGGGCGACAACGCTCGATGAATATCGGCAATATATTGAAAAAGACGCGGCCCTTGAGCGTCGTTTCCAGAAAGTGTTTGTCGCTGAACCTACTGTCGAAGACACGATTGCGATTCTGCGCGGGCTGAAAGAGCGTTATGAATTGCACCATCATGTACAAATTACTGACCCAGCGATTGTTGCGGCAGCCATGCTATCTAACCGCTATATCGCGGATCGCCAACTGCCGGATAAAGCGATTGACCTGATTGATGAGGCAGCATCCAGTATTCGTATTCAGATCGATTCGAAACCAGAGCCCCTTGATCGGCTTGAGCGTCGAATCATCCAGTTAAAGCTGGAACAGCAGGCGCTGAAAAAAGAATCTGATGAAGCCAGCCAAAAGCGGCTTGAATTGCTGAGTGCGGAACTTGATCAAAAAGAGCGTGAATATTCCCAGCAAGAGGAAGAGTGGAAAGCAGAAAAAGCGTCACTCACGGGAACGCAGAATATTAAAGCGTCTTTAGAGCAGGCGAAAATTGCGCTGGAACAGGCTCGCCGTCAGGGCGATCTGGGAAGAATGTCTGAGCTGCAATACGGCAAAATCCCTGAGCTAGAGAAACAGTTGGCAGCAGCAACGCAGCAGGAAGGGAAAACGATGCATTTGCTGCGTAATCGAGTAACGGATGTTGAAATCGCAGATGTGCTGGCGCGTTGGACTGGGATTCCTGTTTCTCGCATGTTGGAAAGTGAGAAAGAAAAATTATTACGCATGGAAGATGAACTGCATCAGCGTGTAATCGGGCAGAACGAAGCCGTTGAAGCGGTAGCGAATTCTATCCGTCGTAGTCGCGCAGGGCTATCTGACCCGAATCGCCCTATTGGCTCGTTCCTGTTCCTTGGGCCAACAGGCGTTGGGAAAACGGAACTTTGCAAAACGCTGGCGACTTTCCTCTTCGACAGTGATGACGCTATGGTGCGTATCGATATGTCTGAATTTATGGAGAAACATTCGGTTTCACGTTTGGTCGGTGCGCCTCCAGGATATGTCGGTTACGAGGAAGGAGGATATTTGACGGAAGCGGTACGTCGTCGTCCTTATTCGGTCATTTTGTTAGATGAGATCGAAAAGGCGCACCCTGATGTGTTTAATATCCTGCTTCAGGTATTAGATGATGGGCGTCTTACTGATGGTCAGGGCAGAACGGTGGACTTCCGTAATACTGTGGTCATCATGACGTCCAATCTGGGATCTGACCTTATTCAGGAACGTTTTGGTGAGCGCAGCTATACCGAAATGAGAGATATGGTGCTTGAAGTCGTTAGCCACAGCTTCCGCCCCGAGTTTATTAACCGTATCGATGAGGTCGTGGTATTCCACCCATTGGGAAGGGCACATATTACGTCGATCGCACAAATTCAGCTTCAGAGACTGTACAAGCGTCTTGAAGAGCGTGGATATAGTGTCACGATCACGGATGCAGCTTTAGATATGCTTGGGGAAGTCGGGTTTGATCCTGTCTATGGTGCGCGTCCGCTTAAAAGAGCGATACAGCAACTGATAGAGAACCCGCTCGCTCAGCAGATACTGGGGGGGAAATTGATACCCGGTAAAGCGATCACACTAGATGTTGACGCACTTGTCAGTGGCCGAGAAGTCCCTATAATGCGCATCCACTGACACGGCAACAGCGACACGCGGTTGGGGTGACAGGAAAAAAGATTCAACGAAGGCGGTCAGTAATGACTTGACTTCACAGCGGAAAAGCATAGTATATGCAGCCCGCGCCACCGATGAAGTGGCACTGCTCTTTAACAATTTAATCAGACAATCTGTGTGGGCACTCACAAGACCGTATCTTAACGATATAAAAAGTCTTGAAGAGTGAACAACAGTAAATTCATTACGAATAAACAGTTACTAATTCTTTGAGCATCGCTGACGAGTTCAGCAAATCAAACAAATCTTAAATTGAAGAGTTTGATCATGGCTCAGATTGAACGCTGGCGGCAGGCCTAACACATGCAAGTCGAGCGGTAGCACAGGGAGCTTGCTCCTTGCCGGCGAGCGGCGGACGGGTGAGTAATGTCTGGGAAACTGCCTGATGGAGGGGGATAACTACTGGAAACGGTAGCTAATACCGCATAACCTCGCAAGAGCAAAGAGGGGGACCTTCGGGCCTCTCGCCATCAGATGTGCCCAGATGGGATTAGCTAGTAGGTGAGGTAATGGCTCACCTAGGCGACGATCCCTAGCTGGTCTGAGAGGATGACCAGCCACACTGGAACTGAGACACGGTCCAGACTCCTACGGGAGGCAGCAGTGGGGAATATTGCACAATGGGCGCAAGCCTGATGCAGCCATGCCGCGTGTGTGAAGAAGGCCTTCGGGTTGTAAAGCACTTTCAGCGGGGAGGAAGGCGGTAAGGTTAATAACCTTATCGATTGACGTTACCCGCAGAAGAAGCACCGGCTAACTCCGTGCCAGCAGCCGCGGTAATACGGAGGGTGCAAGCGTTAATCGGAATGACTGGGCGTAAAGCGCACGCAGGCGGTCTGTTAAGTTGGATGTGAAATCCCCGGGCTTAACCTGGGAACTGCATTCAAAACTGACAGGCTAGAGTCTTGTAGAGGGGGGTAGAATTCCAGGTGTAGCGGTGAAATGCGTAGAGATCTGGAGGAATACCGGTGGCGAAGGCGGCCCCCTGGACAAAGACTGACGCTCAGGTGCGAAAGCGTGGGGAGCAAACAGGATTAGATACCCTGGTAGTCCACGCTGTAAACGATGTCGATTTGGAGGTTGTGCCCTTGAGGCGTGGCTTCCGGAGCTAACGCGTTAAATCGACCGCCTGGGGAGTACGGCCGCAAGGTTAAAACTCAAATGAATTGACGGGGGCCCGCACAAGCGGTGGAGCATGTGGTTTAATTCGATGCAACGCGAAGAACCTTACCTACTCTTGACATCCAGAGAATTTGCTAGAGATAGCTTAGTGCCTTCGGGAACTCTGAGACAGGTGCTGCATGGCTGTCGTCAGCTCGTGTTGTGAAATGTTGGGTTAAGTCCCGCAACGAGCGCAACCCTTATCCTTTGTTGCCAGCGATTCGGTCGGGAACTCAAAGGAGACTGCCGGTGATAAACCGGAGGAAGGTGGGGATGACGTCAAGTCATCATGGCCCTTACGAGTAGGGCTACACACGTGCTACAATGGCGTATACAAAGAGAAGCGACCTCGCGAGAGCAAGCGGACCTCATAAAGTACGTCGTAGTCCGGATTGGAGTCTGCAACTCGACTCCATGAAGTCGGAATCGCTAGTAATCGTAGATCAGAATGCTACGGTGAATACGTTCCCGGGCCTTGTACACACCGCCCGTCACACCATGGGAGTGGGTTGCAAAAGAAGTAGGTAGCTTAACCTTCGGGAGGGCGCTTACCACTTTGTGATTCATGACTGGGGTGAAGTCGTAACAAGGTAACCGTAGGGGAACCTGCGGTTGGATCACCTCCTTACCAAAAAGATGTGTGTTGCGTGAAGTGCTCACACAGATTGTCTGATGAAAATACTGAGCAAGCGCACCTGTTGATGTCATGAGTGTAGACTCATGCTGACGCGAGCGTGCCGGGTTTATGACCTGGTGCGGATTTTTCGTGTCCCCATCGTCTAGAGGCCTAGGACACTGCCCTTTCACGGCTGTAACAGGGGTTCGAATCCCCTTGGGGACGCCAATCCGATAATGAGTGAAAGACATTATCACGAATATCTTAAAGATGATTCTTCGGAGTCATGTTTACGATATTGCTCTTTAACAATCTGGAACAAGCTGAAAATTGAAACATGACAGCTGAACATGCATTGATGCCTGCGGGTATGAATGGCGTGTCAGTATGTTAATGAGTCTCTCAAATAATCGCAGCGCGAACAGTGACTTTGAGTTATCAAAGACACCTTCGGGTTGTGAGGTTAAGCGACTAAGCGTACACGGTGGATGCCTAGGCAGTCAGAGGCGATGAAGGGCGTGCTAATCTGCGATAAGCGTCGGTAAGCTGATATGAAGCGTTATACCCGACGATACCCGAATGGGGAAACCCAGTGTGTTTCGACACACTATCATGACATGAATACATAGTGTCATGAGGCGAACCGGGGGAACTGAAACATCTCAGTACCCCGAGGAAAAGAAATCAACCGAGATTCCCTAGTAGCGGCGAGCGAACGGGGAGGAGCCCAGAACCTGAATCAGTTTGTGTGTTAGTGGAAGCGTCTGGAAAGTCGCACAGTAAAGGGTGATAGTCCCGTACACAAAAATGCACAAGCTGTGAGTTCGATGAGTAGGGCGGGACACGTGACATCCTGTCTGAATATGGGGGGACCATCCTCCAAGGCTAAATACTCCTGACTGACCGATAGTGAACCAGTACCGTGAGGGAAAGGCGAAAAGAACCCCGGCGAGGGGAGTGAAATAGAACCTGAAACCGTGTACGTACAAGCAGTGGGAGCCTACTTGTTAGGTGACTGCGTACCTTTTGTATAATGGGTCAGCGACTTATATTCTGTAGCAAGGTTAACCGTATAGGGGAGCCGCAGGGAAACCGAGTCTTAACTGGGCGTTAAGTTGCAGGGTATAGACCCGAAACCCGGTGATCTAGCCATGGGCAGGTTGAAGGTTGGGTAACACTAACTGGAGGACCGAACCGACTAATGTTGAAAAATTAGCGGATGACTTGTGGCTGGGGGTGAAAGGCCAATCAAACCGGGAGATAGCTGGTTCTCCCCGAAAGCTATTTAGGTAGCGCCTCGTGAACTCATCTTCGGGGGTAGAGCACTGTTTCGGCTAGGGGGTCATCCCGACTTACCAACCCGATGCAAACTACGAATACCGAAGAATGTTATCACGGGAGACACACGGCGGGTGCTAACGTTCGTCGTGAAGAGGGAAACAACCCAGACCGCCAGCTAAGGTCCCAAAGTCATGGTTAAGTGGGAAACGATGTGGGAAGGCATAGACAGCCAGGATGTTGGCTTAGAAGCAGCCATCATTTAAAGAAAGCGTAATAGCTCACTGGTCGAGTCGGCCTGCGCGGAAGATGTAACGGGGCTAAACCATGCACCGAAGCTGCGGCAGCGACACTTAGGTGTTGTTGGGTAGGGGAGCGTTCTGTAAGCCGTCGAAGGTGGCCTGTGAGGGCTGCTGGAGGTATCAGAAGTGCGAATGCTGACATAAGTAACGATAATGCGGGTGAAAAACCCGCACGCCGGAAGACCAAGGGTTCCTGTCCAACGTTAATCGGGGCAGGGTGAGTCGACCCCTAAGGCGAGGCTGAAAAGCGTAGTCGATGGGAAACAGGTTAATATTCCTGTACTCGGTGTTACTGCGAAGGGGGGACGGAGAAAGCTAGGTTATCCGGGCGACGGTTGTCCCGGTTTAAGCGTGAAGGTGGATGACTTTGGTAAATCCGGGTCATTGTTAACACTGAGGCGTGATGACGAGTCACTACGGTGATGAAGTAACCGATGCTACGCTTCCAGGAAAAGCCTCTAAGCTCCAGGTAACATCAAATCGTACCCCAAACCGACACAGGTGGTCAGGTAGAGAATACTCAGGCGCTTGAGAGAACTCGGGTGAAGGAACTAGGCAAAATGGTGCCGTAACTTCGGGAGAAGGCACGCTGATGGTAGGTGAAGTGACTTGCTCATGGAGCTGAAATCAGTCGAAGATACCAGCTGGCTGCAACTGTTTAATAAAAACACAGCACTGTGCAAACACGAAAGTGGACGTATACGGTGTGACGCCTGCCCGGTGCCGGAAGGTTAATTGATGGGGTCAGCCGCAAGGCGAAGCTCTTGATCGAAGCCCCGGTAAACGGCGGCCGTAACTATAACGGTCCTAAGGTAGCGAAATTCCTTGTCGGGTAAGTTCCGACCTGCACGAATGGCGTAATGATGGCCAGGCTGTCTCCACCCGAGACTCAGTGAAATTGAACTCGCTGTGAAGATGCAGTGTACCCGCGGCAAGACGGAAAGACCCCGTGAACCTTTACTATAGCTTGACACTGAACCTTGAGCCTTGATGTGTAGGATAGGTGGGAGGCTTTGAAGCGTGGACGCCAGTCTGCGTGGAGCCAACCTTGAAATACCACCCTTTAATGTTTGATGTTCTAACGTGGACCCGTGATCCGGGTTGCGGACAGTGTCTGGTGGGTAGTTTGACTGGGGCGGTCTCCTCCCAAAGCGTAACGGAGGAGCACGAAGGTTAGCTAATCCTGGTCGGACATCAGGAGGTTAGTGCAAAGGCATAAGCTAGCTTGACTGCGAGAGTGACAGCTCGAGCAGGTGCGAAAGCAGGTCTTAGTGATCCGGTGGTTCTGAATGGAAGGGCCATCGCTCAACGGATAAAAGGTACTCCGGGGATAACAGGCTGATACCGCCCAAGAGTTCATATCGACGGCGGTGTTTGGCACCTCGATGTCGGCTCATCACATCCTGGGGCTGAAGTAGGTCCCAAGGGTATGGCTGTTCGCCATTTAAAGTGGTACGCGAGCTGGGTTTAGAACGTCGTGAGACAGTTCGGTCCCTATCTGCCGTGGGCGTTGGAAGATTGAGAGGGGTTGCTCCTAGTACGAGAGGACCGGAGTGAACGCACCACTGGTGTACGGGTTGTGATGCCAATTGCATTGCCCGGTAGCTAAGTGCGGAAGAGATAACCGCTGAAAGCATCTAAGCGGGAAACTTGCCTCGAGATGAGTCTTCCCTGGGCACTAGATGCCCCTGAAGGGCCGTTGAAGACGACGACGTAGATAGGCTGGGTGTGTAAGCGTAGCGATACGTTGAGCTAACCAGTACTAATGACCCGAGAGGCTTAACCTTACAACACCGAAGGTGTTTTGTGGGCGACTCAGAGATTTTGATTTTAGCTTGTTCAGAGATTGGTTCTGATGGTTGTGTGACACAAAAAGTGGAACATAACGGTTGGAATGAAACAGAATTTGCCTGGCGGCGATAGCGCGGTGGTCCCACCTGACCCCATGCCGAACTCAGAAGTGAAACGCCGTAGCGCCGATGGTAGTGTGGGGCTTCCCCATGTGAGAGTAGGGAACTGCCAGGCATCAATTTAAGCAGTAAGCCGGAGTAATCCGGTGGTTGTAGAGAAATTCGGTGGAGCGGTAGTTCAGTTGGTTAGAATACCTGCCTGTCACGCAGGGGGTCGCGGGTTCGAGCCCCGTCCGTTCCGCCACTTATTATGCAAAAAGCCCTAAGTTAACGCTTAGGGCTTTTTGCATATTTGAATATTAGAATTTTTTAGATGAATCCTCATTTCATTTTTCCTACCCTATCGCCGAGCGTACATTGCAAGTCTGCGATAAAATTCTATAACAGAAGAGTGCTCTTTTTTGATAGGGTATTTAGGGTATTGAAACTGATAGTGGATTAGGCGTGCGGAAAAGAACCTATGCAATGAGGTATGTTGCCGGCCAACCAGCTGAACGTATCTTCCCTCCCGGGGAAATGCATTATCCGGGACAAGTGCCACCGACAGGCTCATTGTTGCTGGAGGGGGATGTTTTACGCGTAATGGTGTGGAACATTTTTAAGCAACAACGAATGAACTGGCTTTCCGTATTGCAGAATTTCGGTAAAGGTACCCAGTTAGTCCTGTTGCAGGAAGCGCAAAGCACGCCAGAACTCATCCGTTTTGCAACCACTAACTACCTTTCTGCCGATCAGGTTCCTGCCATTATTCTCCCGCAGCATCCATCTGGTGTGATGACGCTATCAGCAGCTCAGCCAGTATATTGCTGTCCTTTACGTGAAAGGGAACCCCTGTTGCGTTTGGCTAAGTCCTCTTTGGTGACGGTCTACGCGCTTCAGAATGGCCAAAGACTGATGGTTATCAATATCCATGCGGTTAACTTTAGCTTTGGTGTTGAAGTTTATACTAAGCAGTTGGCTGCGATTGGGGAACAGCTCTTACATCATCAGGGGCCAGCTATTATGGCTGGGGACTTTAATGCATGGAGTCAGCAGCGTATTAACGCACTTAATCGGTTTGCGATAAGGATGGGGTTGCAGGAGGTACATTTCGTTGATGACCAGCGGCGCAAGGCGTTTGGTCGCCCGCTCGATTTCGTCTTTTACCGTGAGCTGACCGTTAACCAGTCTTCTGTATTGGTGACTCAGGCCTCAGATCATAACCCACTGCTCGTTGAATTTAGTCTGAGTTAATCGCTATAAAAAAACAGCCCATCTACAGAGATGTAGAGGGCTGCTTATCGTTACTGATTCTGATATGACATTAAGAATCAGGTTTTATATTGCTGCTAACATAAAGCGTCAGACGATCGCCTGGCTGGATGTTGGCATTCTTGTTGATAACCGTATTCCAGCGCATCACATCAGCGATATTTACGCCGTGCCGTTTAGCAATGCTTGCCAGTGAATCACCCTTTCTAACCTGGTAGGTGATAGAACTGCTATTGCCTGAAGCTTTGGCAACTTGCAACGTCTGGCCAACCTTGAGCGCACCAGCGCTACGCAGATTGTTCCAGCTCTGCAAATCTTTCGTGCTGACATTAAGCCGTGCCGCAATGGCTGATAAGGTATCACCCGAGCGTACCTTATACTGCTGTGATGCTGGTGTTGGCTGCGTTTGCGCTAAGCGTGTTGGTTGAATCGCTGCGATGTCACCATCAGCCAGTGAATCTTTCAACTGCTCAACGTGAGCTTTAGGAACCATAATGTAATGTGGCCCATTTGGCGCGGTAACATTACGTTTATAGCCCGAGTTATAGCTCTTCAGCTTATTCAACGACAAACCAGCCATCTCAGCAGCTTGCGTCAACTCTATCTGCTGCCCCAGCTCAACCTTTGCTAATGCGCGGCTTTCATTGGGTTGCGGCAGACTCACGCCATACTTCTTGCTGTTTTTAAGAATATCGCTCAAAGCCAGCATCTTAGGCACATAGATTGACGTTTCCCGAGGTAACGCCAGCGCCCAGAAACTGGTTGATTTTCCTTTCGCTTTATTCGCTTTCATCGCCTGCATGACGCGGCCTTCACCACTGTTGTATGCAGCAACGGTCAATAACCAGTCGCCATCAAACATCGTGTTGAGTCGTTGCATCATATCCAGCGCAGCCGTCGTAGACGCAATCACATCGCGACGTCCGTCGTACCACTGGTTTTGTTTCAAACCATAATTGCGTCCTGTGCCAGGGATAATCTGCCATAGCCCAGCGGCATTGGCAGATGATGTGGCACTTGGATCAAAAGCGCTCTCCACTATGGGTAGCAGTACCAGTTCCATCGGCATTTTACGTTGCTTAATCTGCTCGACTATCCAGTACATGTACGGCTCTGCCCGTAATGTTACATCGTGGAGATAGCTCTTATTTTTCAAATAACGCATTTTTTGCTCGCGGATCCGGGCGTTTTCCGGAACCTCCATCTTCAGCTCGTCGCCAATGAAGTTCCACAGATCTCGTTGCGCGAGGCTATCGTCATCTAGCCATCGCGCTGAGGCCTCTCGACCACCTGTGTACTTTCCTGCTTCACTTTGACTTGCCGAAGACAAACTCTGTGCATGCTGCTTGGGTTGTGAGGTGTCATGTGGTGAGACCTGACAACCCGCCAGCAAGACTGAGGCGATGAGTATCGCTTTAGCCTTCATATGTTGGTCAATAGTTGCTTAAAAGACGAGCAAGGATACTTTGATTAGATGAATAGCACAACCTAAACCTTCAGAAGCAGTCTTTCTTGCTACGTAGCATCTCAAAAACTTGCCAATTCTCTATATTTTCAGGTTCCTTTGATAATTTCCTTTTTAAATCAACTTCATGACAGCGGAGGAATAGGTTGATTCTTCTCTCCAGCCCTAATGTCGTTGGTAAACTAGACTGCGATTTTTCTCGTATCTGACTGATTTCATGGAGATAAGCTTCAATAATGGGATCTTCTGGCAATATCGCATTAGAAAATCTTAAGTTTGATAGCGTGTATTCATGAGCGCAGCACACTATCGTATCATCAGGGAGAACTGCTATTTTTTGAATAGATTCATGCATTTGTCTCGGCGTACCTTCAAAAATACGACCGCATCCCGCTGAAAATAGTGTATCGCCACAGAACAGAAATGGCGCACTGTAGTAGGCAATATGACCAGATGTGTGCCCTGGAACCTCAATTACAGAAAATTCCGAATTTAACAAAGAGACGGTATTTCCTTCTTCCACCAGGTAGGTCGCGCCGCATTTAGCGGTTTCTTTTGGGCCAAAAACAGGCAGATTAGGGTAATGCTTGAGGAGCTCGCTGACGCCTCCTACATGGTCGTTATGATGGTGAGTGAGCAAGATTGCTTCGGGGAAAAGTGAGTGTTGATCGAGTGCATTAAGCACCGGGGAAGCCTCACCAGGATCGACGATCACACAGCGATTTTCTTTATTGCTCAATAGCCAAATGTAGTTGTCCTGAAGTGCGGGGATACTGATAAGATTCATTCATCACCTCTATTTTCTAGCAGCCTGAGGACGAGAACAGAAGATGAAATTGGCACGAACCCCTCAGACCATTGTTGCACCTGATTCATGGGATAATATCACCTGTGGGCAATTTTATCGCGAGTCGATTGAACTGGCTTTGTTGCCATGGTGGCCAAAACTCTTTGGTTTTCATCTTATCAAGGTAGGAGCGCTAAGCGCGGAAATCCATGTAACAGAGTGTGCTATTGCGCATCAGGTTAATGTTGCTCCACACGGCGATAATCTTCAGGTTATCGCAGATGCTCATCAATTACCGTTCTCTGAAAAGTCGATCGATGCCTGCCTGCTTGCTCAAACGCTGTCATATTCATCGGACCCGCATCGTATTCTGCGGGAGGTTGATCGTGTCTTGATCGATGATGGTTGGTTAATCCTGAGCACGTTTAATCCGATCAGCCTGGTTGGCTTGGGTAAACTGATCCCCAGACTCAATAAAAAACATCCTTATTGCAGCCGCATGTTTACTCAAATGCGTATTACGGACTGGCTGGGGCTATTGAACTATGAGGTTATCGAACAGACCCATTTTCATGTTACGCCATGGCGAAGAAACAAAGGGAAGTTGAATAAACATATTCCGATGTTGGGGTGTCTGACGCTGATTATTGCCCGGAAGCGCACAATTCCGCTGACGTTTACGCCGATGAGGGCGAGATTGCGCAAAGCATCAGTGCGCCGCACGGTGGGCGCAACAAAGATATATCGAAGATGAGGCGGACGCCTACGGTGATTTACTCAGCCTGATAACCGGTGTCATCAAGCGTTGGTGCACTGGCGGCGGCGCGAGCAAGTTCATCACAGCGCTCGTTTTCTGGATGCCCAGCGTGTCCTTTTACCCATTCCCAGCGCACGGAATGGCGCTGAATCGCGGTATCCAGTCTTTGCCAGAGATCGACGTTCTTGACCGGTTTTTTATCGGCGGTTTTCCAACCCCGCTTTTTCCAGTTATGAATCCAACTGGTGATTCCCTGACGAACATATTGACTGTCTGTGCTGAGTACGACGTCACAGTCAGTGGTTAGTGTTTCAAGCGCTGCAATTGCGGCCATCAGCTCCATTCTGTTATTCGTCGTAAGACGATAGCCAGCACTCAATGCTTTTTCGTGCTGCTTGTAGCGCAGCAGGGCGCCATAGCCACCAGGGCCGGGATTACCGAGGCAAGATCCGTCGGTGAAAATTTCTACCTGTTTGCGCATCTCTGGTAGACTCTCCCTTATGATAAAAACGGCAAGTCTGACATAAACGAAAACGATGAGCACTGAAATTACGCGACAAATCGTCCTGGATACAGAAACCACCGGTATGAATATGCTGGGGGTTCACTATGAAGGGCATAAAATTATCGAGATCGGTGCGGTTGAAGTGATCAACCGCCGCCTGACGGGCCGTCATTTTCACGTCTATATCAAACCCGATCGTTTAGTGGATCCCGAAGCGTATAACGTACATGGTATTAGCGATGAGTTTCTGGCTGACAAGCCGACGTATGCGGATATCGTGGATGATTTTCTCGATTTTATCCGTGGCGCAGAGCTGGTCATCCATAACGCAACGTTTGATATCGGCTTTATGGATTACGAATTTCGGCTGCTGAACCGAGATCTTCCTAAAACGGAGACGTTCTGTAAGATCACCGATAGCCTGTTAATGGCGCGGAAGATCTTTCCCGGTAAGCGTAATAGTTTGGATGCGCTCTGCGATCGCTACCAGATAGATAACAGCAAGCGTACGCTGCACGGCGCATTACTCGATGCCGAGATTCTGGCAGAAGTTTATCTGGCGATGACCGGTGGTCAGACGTCACTGACTTTTTCGATGGAAGGTGAAACGCAGCAGAAGAGCGAAAATACCGAAACGATCCAGAGAATCGTCCGCCCTCAATCGGCGTTAACGATACTTTACGCTGATGAGTCAGAGCTATTAGCGCATGAACAACGTCTCGATCTGATTGCTAAAAAAGGCGGGAGTTGCCTGTGGCGGGCAGAATAGCATCGCCGTGATATTCGCCCTTGGCGTAGTAAAAAGAATCGGCTGATCGCACTGCGGGTGAGAGAATAATCAGTAAGATGAAATTATAAGCAAACAGAAACGGTTAGTTATAAAAAGCATTGACGTAATAGTGCCGTCATCTTAGTATTCATCCCGCTCAGTGAGCACGAGTGGAGCGGTAGTTCAGTTGGTTAGAATACCTGCCTGTCACGCAGGGGGTCGCGGGTTCGAGCCCCGTCCGTTCCGCCACTTATATGAAAGCCCTGAATCAGAAATGGTTCAGGGTTTTTTCATTTCTGGATTTATCGAAAAAAGACTGTAGAGAAGCGTTTGGGGAAAAATGCGACCACCCGAAAAGCAGCGGCCGTTTTTTTAGAAGTCCCAGTCTTCGTCTTCAGTATTGACGGCTTTACCGATCACATAAGATGAACCCGAGCCAGAGAAGAAGTCGTGGTTCTCATCCGCGTTTGGCGATAGCGCTGAGAGAATCGCGGGATTCACATCCGTCATGCTGGCGGGGAACAGCGCTTCATAACCCAGATTCATCAGCGCTTTGTTCGCGTTGTAGTGGAGGAATTTCTTCACATCCTCCGTCCAGCCGACGCCGTCATAGAGTTCCTGCGTATATAACACCTCATTGTCATACAAATCCTGTAGCAGATCGTAGGCAAAATTTTTCACCTGTTGCTGACGAGCGGAATCGACCTTCGCTAACCCGCGCTGGAATTTGTAGCCAATATAGTAGCCGTGTACCGCTTCGTCGCGAATGATAAGCCGGATCAAATCCGCCGTGTTGGTCAGCTTGGCACGGCTTGACCAGTACATCGGCAGGTAGAACCCCGAGTAGAACAGGAACGACTCCAGAAACACGCTGGCGACTTTCTTCATCAGCGGATCGTCACTGCGATAGTGCGACAGAATAATGTCGGACTTTTTCTGTAGCGCCGTATTCTCTTCGCTCCAGCGATACGCATCATCGACTTCGCTGGTTAGACACAGCGTCGAGAAAATAGAGCTGTACGAACGAGCATGCACCGCTTCCATAAAGCTGATGTTAGACAGCACGGCTTCTTCATGCGGCGTCACTGCATCGGGCATGAGTGTTGGTGCGCCTAGCGTATTTTGGATGGTATCTAACAGCGTTAGTCCAGTGAAGACGCGGATCGTCAACTGACGCTCGCGGGCGTTCAGCGTACTCCACGACGGAATATCGTTAGAAAGTGGCACCTTTTCCGGCAGCCAGAAGTTAGACGTCAGCCGGTTCCAGACTTCCAAATCTTTGTCGTCTTCAATTTTGTTCCAGTTAATCGCCTGGACGCGAGTGAGTGCGGTCATGCTTCGATTTCCTTCCGCGATGGCTTAGAGCGCACAGGACACACAGCCCTGAACTTCGGTGCCTTCCAGCGCCATCTGCCGTATGCGAATGTAATAAATAGTCTTAATGCCTTTGGTCCAGGCGTAGATCTGCGCTTTATTGATGTCGCGCGTGGTAGCGGTATCGCGGAAAAACAGCGTCAGCGACAGCCCCTGATCGACGTGCTGCGTCGCGGCGGCATAGGTGTCTATAATCTTCTGCGGCCCAATCTCATAGGCATCCTGGTAATACTCCAGATTGTCATTGTTCATATAAGGGGCAGGGTAGTAGACGCGACCAATCTTGCCCTCTTTACGAATTTCGATACGTGACACAATCGGGTGGATGCTGGACGTCGAGTGGTTGATATATGAAATCGAACCGGTCGGCGGAACCGCCTGCAGGTTCTGGTTGTAAATACCGTGCGCCATCACGGATTCTCGCAGTGCCGCCCAGTCCTGCTGAGTAGGAATGTGGATGCCTGCCTGTTCAAACAGCTCACGTGCGCGTGTTGTTGTGGGTTCCCATATTTGCTCGATGTACTTATCAAAATACTCACCCGTAGCGTATTTTGAGAGTTCAAAGCCTGAGAAGCGCTGGTTCCGCTCTATCGCTAACGCATTCGATGCCCGAATTGCGTGGAAAGCGACGGTATAGAAATAAATGTTAGTGAAATCGACGGCTTCTTCTGTGCCGTAAAAAATACGTTCTTTCGCCAGATAGCCGTGCAGGTTCATCTGACCTAAACCAATCGCATGTGATTGGTCGTTGCCTTTTTCAATGGACGGCACTGAGCTGATGTGGCTCATATCGGAAACGGCGGTCAATGCACGGATTGCCATTTCAACTGTCTGGCCAAAATCGGGCGAGGCCATCGCGTTGGCAATATTCATCGATCCGAGGTTACAGGAGATGTCTTTACCGATGTGGCTGTAGCCAAGATCGTCGTCGTACAGGCTGGCCTCGTTGACCTGCAAAATCTCAGAGCACAGGTTACTCATATTGATACGGCCGTGAATCGGGTTCGCGCGATTCACCGTATCCTCAAACATCATGTAGGGATAACCGGACTCGAACTGGATCTCAGCGAGGATCTGGAAGAATTCGCGCGCCTTAATTTGGGATTTACGGATGCGCTTGTCGTTGACCATCTCATGGTATTTTTCGGTGACGCTAATTTCTGACAGCGGCACGCCATACACCTGCTCGACGTCATAAGGTGAGAACAGGTACATCACCTGATTATTCTTCGCCAACTGGAACGTGATATCGGGGATGACCACACCTAAAGACAGCGTCTTGATGCGGATTTTCTCATCGGCATTTTCCCGCTTGGTATCCAGAAAACGCAGAATATCTGGGTGGTGTGCATTGAGGTACACCGCTCCAGCACCCTGGCGTGCACCAAGTTGGTTGGCGTAGGAGAACGCATCTTCCAGCATTTTCATGATAGGGATAATGCCGGACGACTGGTTTTCAATACGTTTGATTGGCGCACCGGTTTCGCGGATGTTACTGAGCATGAAGGCCACGCCGCCGCCGCGTTTTGACAGCTGAAGCGCGGAGTTAATTGCTCGACCAATCGACTCCATATTGTCTTCAATGCGCAGCAGGAAGCAGGAAACAAGTTCGCCGCGCTGCTTTTTACCACAGTTGAGGAATGTGGGGGTGGCGGGCTGGAAGCGTCCGCTGATGATTTCATCGACCAGCGCGCTAGCGAGTGCCGTGTCCCCTTTAGCGAGAGTCAACGCCACAAGGCAGACGCGATCTTCGTAGCGCTCCAGATAGCGCTTGCCGTCAAAGGTTTTTAACGTATAGCCGGTGTAGTATTTGAACGCACCCAGAAAGGTTTGAAAGCGGAACTTGTGAGCGTAGGCCTGCTGGAAAAGACTCTTGATGAAATCGAACTGATATTGATCCAGCACTTCTGCTTCGTAGTAGCCTTCTTCCACCAGATAACGCAGCTTTTCTTCCAGATTGTGGAAGAACACGGTGTTCTGGTTTACATGCTGTAGGAAATAACGGCGCGCCGCGAGCTTATCCATCTCGAACTGGATATTCCCCTCTGCGTCGTAGAGGTTGAGCATTGCGTTCAGCGCATGGTAGTCGAGTGTATGGTAATCGAGTGAGTGGGCATCTGCGTCGGCCTTAGTTGCCTTTGCACTCACGTGGTCTGTTGTTGCCAAAATTCAGTTACTCCCTTACGCACGTTTGCAACGTCTTCTGCCGTGCCGAGCAATTCAAAGCGGTACAGGTAAGGCACCTGACATTTCTGCGCAATGATGTCGCCAGCGATGCAATACGCTGCACCAAAATTGGTATTGCCTGCGGCAATCACGCCGCGCAGGTAAGCGCGATTATGCGGATCGTTGAGAAAGATGATGACCTGACGCGGCACAGCCCCTTTCGTGCTGCCTCCGCCATAGCTGGGGACAACCAGAATATAGGGGCGATCAACTTTCAATGCAGGCTGTTCTGTCGCTATCGGAATTCTCAGGGCTGGCAAGTCAACCCTGGAAATGAAGCGATGCGTGTTTTCCGACTGGCTGGAGAAATAGACCAGCGGGTTCATATTGCCCCCTTACTGCAATTGCAGGGCGGCGTTCAGAGTACTGATCTTATCCGGGCGGAAGCCGCTCCAATGATCGTCGGCCGTCATCACGACGGGTACCTGTTGATAGCCCAACGCTCTTACCTGCTGCAACGCCTGTTCATCTTCAGTTAAGTCCACCAGTTGATAGTTAATTCCTTGCTTGTCCAGCGCACGGCATGTGGCGTTACATTGAACACAATCTGGCTTAGTGAAAATAGTAATACGCATGATTCGTATTTACCCTTTGGCGTGAAAGAAGTATGTCGGAGCGGCTATCTTCAGGGCATGTGTACCCGAACCGATCCACTGGGTAGCGACTCGTTACGCGAGTGCCACACAAAGAATACTAGATGTGGGTGTTTTAAATTTCAACCACACAAGATATATGATTTTTAGTTGGCCTTATACCAATTGACGCAAACCCAGATGCAGCAAGGCTGGGAGAGAATGCAAGTAAAAAATGCAGAAAGAAATAAATGTGACGCGCATCATTTTTGACGAAATAGTGTGCGACGAAATGAAGGGTAATGTGGGAAAGACAAAAGCCAACATGACTAATCCAGCTTTCCTTTGGTAAAAGGTGGCTTCTTAGTAACGCTTTTTTATGCTGGCTAAGAGACAATTTCGTGCGCAATGAAACCGGCATTTTCATGCTACTTCATAGCACGCGCCCGACGCAGGGCGCTCAGTCGCCGCCGCCCTGCGAACCCAGGCTTCCGGCTAAATTATGCCGCTACGCGGTTCCATCGGTGCCCATGCCCGCTTTTCGAGCCGCCAGCGACATGCTCCCGGCATGGCGCTGGCTTTCGCGACGTCCTGTCGCTCACTCGGCGGTCAAGCGTACCGCTGCATAATTTTCACGCCGGATAACGGCAAAATCCTTGATGCCCTTATATTTGTGACTAAGAGATACACCCTATATGTATTGATTACAGGACGGGCAGGTTTCTACCGTAATAGATTTCCTGCATTTCGTGATACAGCAGATCGGTGATTCTTTTCCGTTCGGTAGCGCTGAGTTCTTCAGGGCTGACGTTGAACAGATAGTGTTTCAGGTCGAAGTCTTTCAATAGCATCTTGGTATGGAAGATATTTTCCTGATACACGTTCACGTCCATCATGTGATAGAGCGCTTTCATATCCTCGGACATGAAGTTCTGAACCGAATTGATCTGGTGATCGATGAAATGCTTTATGCCGTTGACATCACGGGTAAATCCTCGCACGCGATAGTCGATGGTCACAATATCGGATTCAAGCTGGTGGATGAGGTAATTCAGCGCTTTCAGCGGCGAAATTACGCCACAGGTAGACACTTCGATATCTGCGCGGAAGGTACAAAGCCCGCCTTCTGGGTGACTTTCCGGATAGGTATGAACGCAGATATGGCTTTTATCCAAATGCGCAACAACGGAATGGGGCAGCGGCCCAGGATGTTCAGAGGTATCGACATCCCGTGGATCGATGGGTTCTTCGCTGACCAGAATGGTCACGCTAGCACCTTGTGGGTCGTAGTCCTGACGCGCGATGTTAAGGACGTTGGCACCGATAATTGAGCAGGTTTCAGTGAGGATTTCTGTTAAACGGTTAGCGTTATATTGTTCGTCGATATAGGCGATATAACCATCGCGATCGTCGGCCGTTTTGGTGTAACAGATATCGTAGATACAAAAACTCAGGCTTTTCGTTAGGTTGTTAAAGCCGTGTAGCTTCAGCTTGTGCAATTTACGTCACCCCCTTGTGGCTGTGTGATTCCCTAAGTGATGGATTATTGCGCATCTTGTAACGCGCTCAACAGATACTGTGGCAGGGCAAAGCTGCCGATGTGAACATCAGGCGTGTAATAGCGACAGGCGATAGCGGATTGCGCAAAACGCTGGCGCAGCGTGGTGGCGTCTATCTGGCGCAGCGCAGGGTTATTGCTGGCCCAGGCGAACGTCATAATGCCGCCGTAATAAGTCGGGATCGCTGCCTGATAAAAGCTGACATCCTTGAAATAGTGGCCGAGTTTTTTATGGCTGCCGACGGCTTCATCCTGTTGCAGGAAACACACGCCATTCTGCGCGACGAAAATCCCGCCTTCGTTCAGGCAACGAGCGCAGCCCTGATAGAAATCGGAGGTGAACAGGCTTTCACCGGGGCCGATAGGGTCGGTGCAATCGGAAATAATGACGTCAAATTTTTCGCTGCACTGTCTGACGAAGTTAACGCCGTCATCAATCACCAGATTAAAACGCGGGTCGTCATAGCTACCGGCGCTGTGATTGGGCAGGTACTGGCGACAAAACTCCACCACGCCTGCATCGATTTCTACCATCGTGATATGTTCGACGCCGCGGTGTCGGCTGACTTCCCGCAGCATACCGCCATCACCGCCACCGATAATCAGTACGCGTTTGGCGCTGCCGTGTGACAGAAGGGGAACATGGGTGAGCATTTCGTGATAGATGAATTCATCGCGCTCGGTGGTTTGTACTACGCCGTCAAGCGCCATCACGCGACCTAATGCGTCGTTTTCAAAGATGATGAGATCTTGATGATCGGTCTTCTCGTGATACAGCACGCGATCAACCGAAAAGTACTGGCCAAAGTTGGCATGCAGGGTTTCATACCAAATTTCTTTCTGGGACATGTTAGAGCTTCCTCCGCGATAACAGCCATGAAAATTGGCGCGCCATCATAGCCGACTCTTTTGCCGCTTGCACGGTCAAATTTCAGTCAGCGCGGAGGAGGGGGAACTACTGTGCGTAGGAGAGTAGACCCAGTGAGTTACGTGCCAGAGACTGGCATTTCTTCGGCGTTGGGATAGCGATTTTACTCAGATCGCGATAGCTGTCTTCACCCATCGCCGTCATATCGTAAGCGTTGTAATTGCTGAGATCCCAGCGATTTTGCTGAGCAAAGGCGACCAGTGTCCGACGAATCTGTTCATTCGGCAGATCTTGATAGCCACAGTGGTTTTTCAGATAAACAAAGATCGCGGTCAGATCGGCCAGATCTTCCGCTTCAAATTCATTCAGCGCCTTGCTGGCGGAAGAGAAGCTCATCAGGCTTAGCAGGAGCAGAGCCAGCGCAGAGTTTTTCATGGTTGAACCTGTTCCAAATGTTGTCAGATGACGTTATCACAGATATCCCATGCGGTTCCAAGTTTTCTTACGGGAAACATCTGATATCCCCGTCATTCTTCAAGCTGCATGTGCGTTGGCTTTCCTCGCTCCCCCCAGTCACTTACTTATGTAAGCTCCTGGGGATTCGCTGTGTCGCCGCCTGCCTGCAACTCGAATTATTTAGGGGCTGCGATAAAAAACGAATGGCGAAAAGGTGGAAAACCAATAATCGCAATCTATTGAAATGGTTGGTTTTTATTTTAGTGACGGTCGGCGATGGAAATCGCCTCGGGTTAATCGCAGGATTAAAGCCCATTTATCGCTGTTTGATACGATGACGCCACCGTCAGCCTCTGTTATTAATAACAGCGATCTCACCTAATACAGTTTTTATTCTATGATCTCCGGTGTCTGGCGCGTCAGTAGTTGGTTGTTGGCGGGACTGTTGCTGCTTCCTTTAGCAACGGTTTTTTATCAGGCTTTTTTTGCCGATGGGATGGGGTTTAGCCAACTGTGGCAAATCGGGTTACCTACCTACCTGATACATTCAGCGGTCATCGTGATTGGCACGCTTTTCTTCAGTTTGCTGTTTGGGTTGCCTTCCGCCTGGTTTATCGCCATGTACCGCTTTCCTGGTCATCGCGTACTGCAATGGGCGCTTTGCCTGCCGCTCGCGATGCCCGCATTTCTACTCGCCTACCTTTATACCGATGTGTTACGGCACCTATCCCGATTGTTGCAGGAAGGCGGGCTGCAGATAGCCTCGTCGTGGGGGGAATTCCACATAGCTGGGCTACCCGTTTCGCTGGGCTGCATAAGTCTGGTGCTGGCACTGGTGCTCTATCCCTATATTTACCTGTTAGTGCGTGAAGCGCTGGTGAAACAGCCCGCCAGCTTGATTCATTCGGCACGTTTACTGAATCAGACGCGCGCTCAGGTATTCCGTCGCTTATGTTTGCCTATTGCACTGCCTGCGATTGCCTGCGGTGGCGCGCTAGTGGTAGTCGAGACGCTGGGCGATTATGGCGCGGCGTCTTATCTTGATACCCCAACCATGACAACACAGGTGCTGGATATCTGGCAGAAACAGGGCGATCTCGGCGCTGCAGCACGCGTTGGCGTGTTGATTTTGCCCGCGATCTTCCTCTTGATGTTTCTGGTTAATTTCTGGCGTCGCAAGCAGAGAATTTATCAGGCTCAAGCGAATGCTTCTCGGGTGGTTCCGCCTGTGTTGAGCGGGTGGCGCAGCAAGGCGGTTCGCAGTTACTGCTGGGGAATCGTTTGTCTGTCGTTTCTGTTCCCGGTGCTATATCTACTCTTTCTGGCGCTTCGACACATGATGTCGGTGTGGGATATGGCGTTTCTCCACGCGGTAACGAATAGCCTGTTATCGTCCGCCATCGCGACCATCATCATTACGCTAATGGCGCTGTCGTTTATCTTCTACACGCGCACGGCGGGGATATTTGCCAATCAGACGCCGGTTCGGCTAGTCAGCCTGAGTTTTGCTTTGCCCGGCGCGGTACTGGCTGTCGGACTGTTTACCTTGCTGTCGCTGGTGGACAGCGGAATTAATCTATTTGCCAACGCGGCGGGGTTACCTCCCGCGGATGCTTTGCTGGCGGGATCGCTGTTTATTCTCATCCTCGCCTATAGCGTTAAATTTGGGCGCCTGATGCTGGATAGCCTTGAGCGCAGCATGGAAGGCATTCCGCGATCGCTGGACAGTGCGAGTCTTGTTCTGGGCGCTTCTCCCCTCAGCCGCTGGTCGCGCGTGCATATTCCGCTGTTGCGCCGCAGCCTGTTCATCGGGGCGCTGCTGATTTTTACGGAAAGTATGAAAGAGCTGAATGTTTCGCTACTGCTACGCCCTTTCGGGATAGATACGTTGGCAACGTATGTTTTCCGCTTTACGGCGGATGAGCAGATTGCGTCATTTGCCTTTCCTGCGCTGGTGCTGGTAGCGGTAGGGCTAATCCCGGTTTTCTGGCTGAATCGCGCACTGAATATAAAAGGATAATGACATGGCCGCGCCGATAGATATTCTGAGCGTTCAGGCGGTAAGTTGTACGTTGCAGCAGTCTCCCGTGCTGGAGAACATCTCATTTGCCGTGCGTGATGATGAGACGATCTGCCTGTTGGGGCGAAACGGCTGTGGTAAAACGGCACTATTACAGGTGATTGCTGGCCTGCTGCCGATTACTCAGGGCAAGATCTTTCTGGAAGGTGAACCTGTCAGCTCGCCGCAAGAGTACGTCCTGCCCGAACTGCGTCAGGTTGGCCTGATTTTTCAGGACTACGCGCTCTTTCCGCATCTGACAGTGGAAGGCAACATTGCGTTTGGTTTATATGGCCGCCCGGAAAGTGAGGTGAAGCCAATCTGTGCGGAGATGCTGACGCTCTTGCAGCTGGATGATGTCGCTGCGCGGTATCCACACGAGCTATCCAATGAACAGCAGCAGCGTTTGGCGATTGCCCGTGCGCTGGCCTGTGAACCTAAACTGCTGTTGTTGGATGAACCTTTCCCAGGTCTGGACAGCCAGACCCGCTACCGCCTGATCACCGAATTGCGACAGGTTCTCAAACAGCGTCATGTCGCGGCAGTTTTCGCTACGCATAGCCGAGAGGAAGCCTTTGCCTGCGCTGACCATCTGATTCTGTTGGATGAAGGGAAAATTATGCAACAGGGCTATCCATCCGAGCTGTACCATCGCCCGAATAGCCGCTTTGTCGCTGATTTTATGGGGAATACGAACTATTTGCCTGTGAAAATTATGAGCGACCATCAATGGCAAAGCCCATTGGGCGATCATCAGGCGACACATCCACTCAATCAGCCGATGGATTCACAATGCGACTGGATGGTGCGCCCGGCAGACGTAGCATTGGCGCTCGATCCCGATGGCCCGGCGTCGATCGAAGATCGGCTGTTTATGGGCACATCAAATTTGTATCGGGTGAAGATGGGAGAACTGCTGCTGCTGGTGCAGACCGGCAACTGGTTTGAACCGGGACAGCAGGTGCGTTTAAGCATTAAGACGGATCCGCCGGTCCTGTATCCTGCTTTACCCGCCGTCAGCAGTGCGGCTGACGGCTCTGAAAAGCAATGATTATGCCTCGTGCAGGTCTGCTGCTGGCATAAGCCAGGTGCTATTGTGTTTTTCAAACCCTAATTTCGGGTAGTAATCCACCGCCAGCGGCGCGGCCAGCAAAATAATTTTGCAGCCTTTTTCAAGCTGCTGAGCGGTTTGTTGAATCAGCTTCTTACCTATTCCTACATGCTGACAGTCTTCTGACACCGCCAGATCGGACAGATAACAGCAAAAATGAAAATCCGTCACGCTGCGTGCGATCCCAACCAGCGTCTCCCCTTGCCAGGCGGAAACCAGCAGGTTGGCGTGCTTAAGCATACCTGCAATCGCCACCTCATTATCCAGCGGGCGGCGCGGCCCCAATGAGGTTTTCGCCAACAGTTCAACGAACTGCTGGCTGGAAAGCGGGGCGTTCACTTTGTAGCAAACATCCACTGGTGGTGTGCTCATGGTGTCTCCTTCATGGTGTGGTTTCTGATATACTTCGCGCGCTTGGGCATCGCCCAGACTGATTTACACATCAGCATTGGCGCATCATCGATAATGAGTCTGTCATTCTGCCGATGGTGCTGAATACCTTACTTCAAAGAGTTATCAGTATGATGAAACATACCGTGGAAGTCATGATTTCTGAGCAGGAAGTGATGGCGCGGGTTACCGAACTGGGGCAACAGATCAGCGAACACTACCGTGATAGCGGCAGCGATATGGTGCTGGTGGGGCTATTGCGCGGATCGTTTATCTTTATGGCCGATTTATGTCGGGCGATTGATGTCCCTCACGAAGTGGATTTCATGACGGCATCCAGCTATGGCAGCGGTATGAACAGTACGCGCGATGTTAAGATCCTGAAAGATCTGGATGAAGATATTCGCGGCAAAGACGTGTTGATCGTTGAAGATATTATCGACTCGGGCAACACGCTGAGCAAAGTGCGGGAAATTCTGCAACTGCGTGAGCCAAAATCGCTGGCTATCTGTACGCTGCTGGACAAACCAGAGCGCCGTGAAGTGGCGGTGAAAGTCGAGTGGGTTGGGTTCTCGATCCCTGATGAGTTCGTTGTGGGTTACGGCATCGACTATGCCCAGCACTATCGCCATTTACCTTACGTCGGCAAGGTGGTTCCACAGGAATAGCGTATCAGATAAGGCCGATGCCGTGAGCGACGCCCAGCGAGTGGGCGTCAGACAGCGTATCAAGGCAGAGAGGAAATCGCGCGGCGATAACGCTGTTCCAGCGTCTCCCGGTTGGTTGCGGTCACTTCCAGATCGCGCAGACGGCCATCCTGAATACCGTAAACCCAACCGTGGATAGTGACTTTCTGCCCACGCTTCCAGGCGGACTGCATGATGGTTGAGTGGCCGAGGTTATAAACCTGCTCGACAACGTTGATTTCACAGAGCGTATTCAGCCGCTGTTCGGGAGGCAATTCCCCCAGCAGCGAACTATGCTTGTACCACAAATCACGGATATGCAGCAGCCAGTTGTTAATCAAACCCAATTCTGGGTTTTCCACCGCAGCCTGAACACCGCCGCAGCCGTAGTGGCCGCAGATAATGATATGTTCGACTTCGAGAACTTCGACGGCATATTGCACGACAGACAGGCAATTGAGGTCGGTGTGAATAACCAGATTGGCAACGTTGCGGTGAACAAACAGTTCACCAGGCTCAAGGCTGGTCAGACTTTCCGCAGGTACGCGACTGTCCGAGCATCCAATCCATAGAAAACGGGGACGTTGTGCCTGCGCCAGACGTTCAAAATAGCCAGGATCCTCTTCCACCATCGTTTTAGACCAAAGCTGGTTATTGGCGATGAGCGTTTCAATTTCTTTCATGAAAGTAAATGACCTGTAACAAACAAGGGGCAGTGAGGAGTAATATAAGGCAACATGCGTCGTTTGAAAAACGATAGTTTATCTCCGTCATACTTCAAATCTGTAGAATTCACTGATAATAAGGCAATCCATTTCTTATGACATATGCACTGGAACTGGCGCAACTAACCAAAACCTATTCGGGAGGCGTCCAGGCGCTACGGGGGATCGACCTGAACGTGGAAGCGGGGGATTTTTATGCGCTTCTGGGGCCAAATGGCGCGGGAAAATCGACCACGATTGGGATTATTAGCTCGCTGGTGAATAAAACGGCCGGTAAAGTTCGCGTCTTCGGCTATGACCTTGAGCTGGACAAAGTGAATGCGAAACGCCAACTGGGGTTGGTCCCACAGGAATTTAACTTCAATCCTTTCGAAACGGTATTACAGATCGTGGTGAATCAGGCCGGCTATTATGGCGTGAAACGCCAGGATGCATTGCAGCGTGCCGAAAAATACCTGAAACAGCTCGATCTGTGGGAGAAACGCAACGAAAAAGCGATGATGTTGTCCGGCGGGATGAAGCGTCGTCTGATGATTGCGCGTGCGTTAATGCACGAGCCTAAGCTGTTGATTCTTGATGAACCGACCGCAGGCGTGGATATCGAATTGCGTCGTTCTATGTGGGGCTTTTTGAAGGAGCTGAACGCGCAGGGCACCACGATTATCCTGACGACGCACTATCTGGAAGAAGCGGAAATGCTGTGCCGCAACATCGGGATCATCCAGCGGGGAGAGCTGGTGGAGAACACCTCGATGAAGCAGCTGCTTGCTCAGCTGAAGTCCGAAACGTTTATTTTCGATCTGGCGGCGAAAAGCCCGCTGCCACAGCTTGAAGGCTATGCGTTCCGCCTGATGGATACGTCAACGCTGGAAGTGGATGTGATGCGTGAGCAAGGCCTGAATGCATTATTCAGCCAGCTAAGCGCGCAGGGGATAACGATATTAAGTATGCGTAATAAAGCGAACCGGTTGGAAGAGCTGTTTGTCACATTGGTTAATGGGGACGGGGCGAACGGTAAGGGAGAAAAGGCATGATGCATTTGTATTGGGTAGCGCTACAGAGTATTTGGGTGAAAGAAGTCACTCGATTTGGGCGTATCTGGATTCAGACGCTGGTGCCGCCAGTGATCACCATGACGCTGTATTTCATTATTTTCGGCAACCTGATCGGCTCACGTATTGGTGATATGCACGGTTTCACCTACATGCAATTTATCGTGCCGGGCCTGATCATGATGGCGGTCATTACCAACGCCTATGCCAACGTCGCTTCTTCCTTTTTCAGCGCCAAGTTTCAGCGAAATATTGAAGAACTGTTGGTCGCGCCTGTGCCGACTCACGTGATCATTGCGGGTTATGTTGGTGGGGGGATTGCGCGTGGTCTGTGCGTAGGCGTTCTGGTGACGGCCGTATCACTGTTCTTCGTCCCGCTGCATGTTCATGCTTGGTGGATCATTGTTCTGACGCTCTTGCTGACGGCGACGCTGTTCTCGCTGGCGGGCTTATTGAATGCGGTCTTTGCAAAAACCTTTGATGATATCAGCCTGATTCCGACGTTTGTGTTAACGCCGCTGACCTATCTGGGTGGGGTGTTTTACTCGCTGACGCTGCTGCCCCCGTTCTGGCAGGCCGTTTCCAAGTTGAACCCGGTGGTGTACATGATTAGCGGCTTCCGCTACGGCTTCCTCGGGATTCAGGATGTACCGCTGCTGTTCACGATGTCGGTGCTGATTGCCTTTATCGTGGCGTTTTATCTGCTGGTCTGGTGGCTGATTGAACGCGGTCGCGGGCTGCGGACGTAGTGTGTCAATTCTGCAAATGAAAAGGCGGTGGTAACACCATGTCTGCCTTTTTGCAGACTGATCTAAGAAGTGAAAACGGTAGTAATGGAATAGAAGAGTAAAGCGTCCGCGCCAGGGATGGCGCGGCTCGAGCTTACAAGGACGTACTTGCAGCGTCTTTACGATCTATCCATTACTACCGCTCGATTCCGCCAGAAACTTGTCGATCAAGCAACCTGAACCGGAATCGCTTTTGCCTGACGTTGCAGCTCGTTATCGCCAGAGAAATAGGCAACCTTCGGGCTGTGGCTTCTGGCCTGTTCGTCGGACATCTGCACATAGGAGCAGATAATCAGTTTGTCGCCCACGCTGGCACGGCGAGCGGCAGCGCCGTTCACAGAGATAATGCGTGAGCCTCTTTCGCCCGCAATAGCGTAGGTAGAGAAACGCTGACCGTTATCAACGTTGTAGATATCAATCGCTTCGTATTCCAGAATGCCTGCGGCATCCATAAAATCCTGATCGATGGCGCAAGAGCCTTCATAATGCAAGTCAGCCTGAGTTACTTTGACCCGGTGCAGCTTGCCTTGCAGCATGGTACGTATCATCGCTTTGTTACCTCGGTTCATACAGTCAAATCGACCTGGTGGTTATCAATCAATCTGGCCTTGCCTAACCAGGCAGCCATCAAAATCACTGCACGCGTGCTGGCCGCGCTCAGCGGTTGCAGCGTATCTGCATCGCGGATAAACAGTTCATCAGGCGTAAAGCCCGCTTCACGCAGCGTGTCTGCCGCCTTTTCCAGCAAGGTGTCTATCTGGCGATCGCCGTTGTCCAACTGTGTCGCCATGTCCATCATCACCTGATGAACATACGGCGCCTGCTGGCGTTCTTCCGCACTGAGATAACCGTTGCGTGAACTCAATGCCAAACCGTCTTTGGCACGCACGGTAGGGACACCAATAATATCAATGTCATAGCCCATATCGCGGACAAGCTGCCGAATCAGCGCTAGCTGCTGGTAATCTTTCTCGCCGAAGCAGGCGACATCCGGCTGTACCATATTGAACAACTTACTGACGATGGTCGCAACGCCCCGAAAATGGCCGGGACGGCTGGCACCTTCCAACATGGAAGACAGGCCGGGCACATCGACAAACGTTTGCGACTCCAGTCCATTGGGGTATATCACATCCGGGCTCGGTGCGAAAACCAGATCGGCACCGCGGCGATTCAATTTCTCGCAGTCTTCCTGCAACGTCCGGGGGTAGCGGGCTAAATCATCTGGCCGCTCAAACTGCATAGGATTGACAAAAACGCTGACAATAACGATATCGGCACGCGCTCTGGCTTCATCGACCAGCGTCATGTGCCCGTCATGCAAATTACCCATGGTGGGAACTAAAGCAATGCGTTTCCCTTCCTGACGCCAGCGACGAACCTCGCGGCGCAGCAGCAGAGGGGTTTCGATAATTAACACACTCGTACTCCTAAAAAATATACCCGTCATACTTCAAGCTGCATGTGCGTTGGCTACGTTCACTCACCCGAATCACTTACTCAAGTAAGCTCATCGGGATTCTTTCTCTTGCCGCCTTCCTGCAACTCGAATTATCTAGGGTATAGCCCGATTAACGGAATGCTCGTTTTTTAATGAAATGAATGTTCTTCGGCCGGGTAAATACCCTGTTCGACTTCTTGTGCATACAAACGCACTGCCGCGCGGATATCACCACCGCTTGGCGCCAGAAAATTCTTGGCAAACTTAGGCGTGTTGTCACCGGTAATGCCGAAAGCATCATGCATGACGAGAATCTGCCCGTCGGTCACGTTGCCTGCGCCAATACCGATTACCGGAATCGATAGCGCGTCTGTTACGCGCTTGGCCAGCGCGACAGGCACGCATTCCAGCACGAGCAGCTGCGCACCCGCTTCTTCAAGCGCGAGGGCATCGGCCAACAGCTGATTGGCATCGCTTTCGCTCCGGCCCTGAATTTTATAGCCGCCGAAGATGTTAACGGACTGCGGCGTCAGACCCAGATGACCGCAAACCGGCACGGCGCGTTCGGTCAGCATTTTTACCGTCGGGGCAAGCCAACTTCCGCCTTCCAGTTTCACCATATTTGCGCCTGCGCGCATCAGTTCTGCGGCCTGGCTGAACGTTTGTTCCGGCGTGGCATAGGTCATAAAAGGCATATCGGAGAGAACCAGCGCCAGCGGTGCGCCGCGGCGGACACACTGCGTGTGGTAAACGATATCGTGTGTGGTCACGGGCAATGTGGAATCGTGACCCTGCACGGTCATTCCCAGTGAGTCACCTACCAGCATCACGCGGATGCCTTGCTCGAAAAATAAGCGAGAGAAACTGGCGTCGTAAGCGGTAATCGTAGCGAATTTTCGCTGATCTTGTTTCCATTGGCGCAAGTGGGAGATAGTCGTCGGTTTCATGACGGTCTTCCTATGTCAATAGGGCGAAGAATTGAGGGGGACATTCTAATGTAAGCCGACGTGTAGCGATATATCCGTCGCGCTTCAAGTTACAGATGGGGGGATTATTAGTGGCCGAATGTTCCGGTCGGCTTCTCGTCATCCCACTACGTATTATCCCATAGGGCCAGACCGTTGCGGTCGACATGGGTTAACCGCTGGGCGAGTGTTTCGCCGTCGGGGAATGCCAGTTCAGGAGCGATTTCTGCGAGCGGGTAGAGCATGAATTCACGATTCTTCATGTCGTAATGCGGCACGGTCAGACGTTCAGTCTGGATGATGACATCGCCAAACAGCAGAATGTCCAGATCCAACGTGCGCGGGCCCCAGCGATGTTCCTTGCGTTCGCGACCTTGTTCCAGTTCGATAGCCTGTGTGTAATCCAGCAGCGATTCGGCCGCTAATGCGGTTTCCAGTTCAACGACGGCGTTGAGGTAGTCTGGTTGATCTTGCGGGCCAAGCGGACGGCTACGATAAAATGAGGAGCAGCAAACGACGCGAGTGTGTGGAATCGCGTCCAGCGCAGACAAGGCCGCGCGCACCTGTTGCAAAGGCTGGGCAAGATTGCTGCCCAGCGCCAGATACACACGGATCGTCATGCTTGATCTCTGCGTGCCGTTGTCGGTTTACGCGGTCGACGAGGGCGGGAACGACGGTGTGGTGTCGGGCCGTCATCCAGCGATTTCAGCATGTTTTGCTGACGCGGCGGTGCGGCAACCTGGAATTCTCCCCACCACTGAGCCAGACGCAGCAGCTCCTGATGATTTTCGATTTCGGCACGCAGGCAAAGCAGGTCATACGCGGCGCGGAATTTAGGGTGTTCCATCAGCTTATAAGCGCGTTTACCCTGACGACGAGACAGACGCGTTTGCAACTGCCAAATATCACGAACTAAAGACGTAATGCGCTTAGGAATTGCCAGAGAACGGCACTGTTCATCCAGTACATCGTTCATCGCCAGCGAGAAGGCATCGAAGTAAGCCAGACCGCTTTCCTGAGCCAGCTTTTGTGCATGCTCAACCAGCGGATACCACAGCATGGCGGAAAACAAAAACGCCGGATTGACTCGCATGTCATTTTGCAGACGCTGATCGGTATTTTTCAGCACCTGTGCAACCATGCGCTCCAATGCGGAATCGCCGTTTGGTGTGAAGTAGCGACTCAGCAGCGGGAAAAGCGGCTGGAATAGCTGGTATTCACACAGCATTTTATAGGTTGGATAGCCATAGCCTGACTGAAGCAGTTTCAGTGACTCTTCAAACATACGCGCCGCAGGAATATCGTGCAGCAATGAGGCCAGACGAGGAATCGGCTCTGCGGTTTCCGGGCTTACCGTCATGTTCAACTTGGCGGCGAAACGGACGGCGCGCAGCATACGTACCGGGTCTTCACGGTAGCGTGTTTCGGGATCGCCAATCATACGGATGATGCCCTGACGCAGATCGTTCAGGCCATCGGTATAGTCACGTACGCTGAAATCAGAAATGCTGTAGTAGAGGCTGTTGATCGAGAAATCGCGGCGTTGGGCGTCTTCTTCAACGGAACCAAAAATATTGTCGCGTAACAGCATGCCGCTTTGGGCCTGCTGAGAGGAATTTTTGACTTCTTGCTGTTCCTGATGCTGTTCGTGGTGACCACGGAACGTGGCAACTTCAATCACCTCGGGCCCGAACATGATGTGGGCGAGACGGAAACGACGCCCGACCAAACGACAGTTGCGGAATAACTTGCGCACCTGATCGGGTGTGGCGTTAGTGGTGATATCAAAATCTTTCGGCTTTTTGCCCAGCAGCAGGTCGCGTACGCCGCCGCCAACCAGATAAGCCTCGTAGCCCGCTTTGTTCAGGCGATAAAGTACTTTCAGCGCGTTATCGCTGATATCGCTGCGTGAAATAGTATGTTGGTCACGCGGGATCACCGTCAGATGCTGGCGCGGTTCCTCTGATTCGACCATTTCGTTCTCACGATTCAGTACCTTACGACAAAAATTAGCAACTCGGGAAAAGATAATACACCTCGATAGTGATGGATAAATCAACGGCACAGCAAAAAATTCCTGGGAAACGTTTTTGACGTCGACCCAGCGACGGCCTGCAAATGTGACGGCCAAAGAGAGTGCGTCACTAAAAATAGCGGCTAATCATAGCTCACCAATGCCCCTTTGAGAATGCCGATGTGATCGCGGACGGGTTTATTGCCGCCTGTAACGGAACAACATCAAGGGACCAGTGCGCGACAGACCAGGCCAGAAGTGCGGAAAGCGTCATCTCCTGACCGTTCTCCGGTAGCGGTTGATTCAAAAATTGCAGTGCAGCCAGCAGCACGGGACGCGGATCGCTATTCGGTAGTGCTGGTGCATGATTCTGCTTGGAAAGCTTATTTCCTTCGGTGTTCAGCACCAGCGGCAGATGAACGTAGGTAGGGATCGCGTAGCCCAACTGCTGATAGAGCGAAATTTGCCGCACTGTCGGCTCGATCAGATCGGCACCGCGCACGATCTCCGTAATCCCCTGATCGTTATCGTCGATCACGACGGCCAGATTATAGGCAAACAGCCCATCGCGGCGGTGGATAATAAAATCTTCCTGCGCGAGTGCCGTGTCGGCATACAGCTCGCCACGCAATTTATCGTGAAAGTGAAATACCGGCGTTGTCTGGCGCAGGCGTAGCGCGGCGTTATCGGAGGGCAGGTTACGCGTCCGGCAAAAACCGTCATAGTGCCCGCCTAGCTGCTGAATACGGCTACGCGTACAGGTGCAGTAGTAGCTCATGCCCTGCTGGTGAAGCTGCTGAAGGGTCTCGCGGTAACGCGCATGCCGCTGTGACTGGTACATCACCTCGCCGTCCCAATACAGACCGTAATGTTCTAATTGTGCAAGGATGCGGGAGGCTGCGCCGGGAATTTCCCGTGGCGGGTCGATGTCTTCAATGCGTACCAGCCAGCGCCCTTGTTGGGAACGGGCTTGCAGATAACTACCGAGTGCGGCGATCAGTGAGCCAAAATGCAGGTCACCAGAAGGAGAGGGGGCAAAACGCCCGACATAACGATGCGTTTCGGTGAAGCCAGTTGTTCCAGACATAAGAGGTTGATGCTATCTCGTCAGCGTTTTATCCAGACAGAAGATAGAGTGATGAACATCATTCATCAGCGATAGCGTTCCTGGAGTCGGCCCCCGCGACGGGCAGGAGCCGATTCTGGACAGGAAAATTAGCCTGCCATTTGCTTTTCGCGTATCTCTGCCAACGTTTTGCAGTCGATACACAGATCGGCGGTCGGGCGTGCTTCCAGACGGCGGATGCCAATCTCTACGCCACAGGATTCACAGAATCCGAAATCCTCATCTTCGATTTTCACCAGCGTTTTGGCGATTTTCTTGATCAGCTTGCGCTCACGGTCACGGTTACGCAGTTCGAGACTGAACTCTTCTTCCTGCGCTGCGCGATCCACGGGATCGGGGAAATTAGCGGCTTCATCGCGCATGTGCGATACCGTACGATCCACTTCATCCATGAGTTGGTTGCGCCATGCTTCAAGAATACGCTTGAAATGAGCCAGCTGAGCGTCGTTCATATACTCTTCGCCCGGCTTCTCCTGGTACGGCTCTACTCCGGCAATTGCGAGAATGCTCAGAGAAGATGTCTTACGGTTTTGCCCTTCTTGCATGTTGCTTCTCCTACATAACACGACACGCATAATACCCTTTTATGCAGTGAAATTGCGGCGTTGTTGGCCGTAACTTCAGCTATCTGGGTATATCGGCCCCCAAAGGGGGGAAAAAACAGGCCGCTATAAATAGCAGATGAAGATGGGGTTGGCAATGCTTCCTGACACCGGCCTGATAAAGTGTGAGGAACAACCTGCTTACATTAAATAATAAACAACGTGTTACGCCTTTAGTAGTACGTTCGGCGTGTTATGCAATGCTTGTACGTCATCCCAACAACGGTAGCTTATGCGTCAATGTAATACCGTCAGGGCATAATGTGGAGCCGTAACATAAAATTTCAACCCCAGCCTGTTGTGCTTCGATAAATAATTCCGCATAGCGTGAATCAATATGCTGGGCGGGAGAAACCTGCTGGATCCCTGAATGGAGCACGGCGAAAAAAAGGACTGCGCGTTTTCCATTGGAAACCATTTGTTGCAGTTCACGCAGATGCTTTTGCCCTCTGAGTGTAACCGCATCGGGAAAGTAACCACATTCATGTTGCAATAATGTGACGGATTTCACCTCAATATAGCAGTCAATCCTGTCCGGCGCCTGTAAAAGCAGGTCGACTCGGCTATTTTCCGTACCGTATTTTACTTCCGTTTTTACGTCCGGGTAGCCTGCCAGCTCTTCTATGCGATTCTCCAATAAGGCTTCGTACAATAATGTGTTGGCACGCAGAGTATTGACACAAATCCAGTGATTTTGTTGCGTTTCAGTCAGTTCCCAGCTCTGGGCATACTTGCGCTTCGGGTTATTCGATGTGGAGTACCAGACGGTATCGCCGGGCGTTGCACAGCCCGTCATCGCACCGGTATTGGCACAGTGCAGCGTAAGCGTTTCGCCTTCCGGGGTCACGACATCGGCCAAAAAGCGTTTGTAACGTTTAATCAACCGGGCAGGTTGTAAACGTGGGGTATAGTTCATGCGTATCCTGTTTTATCGTTCATCTGCTTGGTCATTCATTTAATAAATGACCAGCTTTCTAACTGCTGATAGCGGGTTTTACCATTGTCGAAAAGTGACTCGTAAAGCGAAAAATGCGTCATGTCGACCTGCCAGCTAAAGGTGGCGGGGGGAATTGCGACGGGGCGAGTCGCGCCACGCAATAACGTAATGTGTGGGTGAAACGGTAATGCCGTTTGATAGCAGCCGTTGCGCGCGGCCTGAGATCGCAGCAGTTCCGCCAACTGTAACAGCCCGCGTGGCGCACGACGGCAGCCCAGCCAGACCACGCCGGGGCGCGGCCAGTGCCCGGCGTCATCCAGCGTAAGGGAAAAAGTGGGCTGACGGATGCGGCTCGCCAATGTCTGTAAAGCCTGCGCTTTTTGCTCGCTGACATCGCCTAAAAACGCCAGCGTCAGATGAAAATTAGCCGCCGCGACCGGACGCCCGGCTTCCGGAGGGAAGTGCTCGGCACGCCAGCGGAGAATCTCTTGCTGTGTGGTTTCCGGCAGTGATAAGGCAAAAAACAGGCGGCGTGTGGCTGACATGGCGATCTCTCTGTTCTGATTCCATCAGATGCTACATTCATCCAGATGCTACAATGCTCGCCGCTGAAAGTTAACTTTATACGGAGATGTCTGTGATTTTACCGCCCGTCAGCGCCGTGCTGGATGATGTGATAACGGCGCTACATACCGCGCCTCAGGTGCTGATTAATGCGCCAACAGGGGCGGGGAAATCGACCTGGCTGCCGTTGCAATTGCTGCAACAGGGCAATGTGAACGGGCGCATCATCATGCTGGAGCCGCGTCGTCTGGCGGCGAAGAGCGTGGCCTGGCGGCTGGCGCAGCAACTCGGCGAGGAACCGGGGCAGACGATAGGTTATCGCATGCGGTCGGAAAGCCGTGTGAGTGATGCAACGAAGCTGGAAGTCGTCACCGAAGGGATGCTGACTCGTCTGCTGCAACAGGATGCGGAACTGCAAGGCGTGGCGCTGATTATCCTTGATGAATTTCACGAGCGAAGCGTGCAGGCTGATTTGGCATTGGCGCTGCTGCTTGATGTCCAACAAGGGCTGCGTGATGATTTAAAGCTGCTGATTATGTCCGCGACGCTCGACAATGCGCGGCTGGCGGCGCTGCTGCCGGAAGCCGTCTGCGTAGTGTCCGAAGGTCGCAGCTATCCGGTTGAGCGGTGCTATGCGCCGTTGAACAGTCAGGAGCGTTTAGAAGAAGGCGTCGCGCGACAGGTGCGGCGTTTGCTCAGTGAAGAAGACGGTTCGCTGCTGCTGTTTTTGCCCGGTGTTGCGGAGATTCGCCGCGTGCAGGCGCTGCTGGAAAATAGCGTATCGAGCGAGACGGATCTCTGCCCTTTATATGGTGCGTTGACGCTGGCGGAGCAGCAAAAGGCGATTCTGCCAGCGGAGCCGGGTCGTCGTAAGGTGGTGTTAGCCACCAATATTGCTGAAACCAGCCTGACGATTGAAGGGATCCGGCTGGTGATGGATAGCGGCCTTGAGCGCGTAGCCAGCTTTGATGTGAAAAACGGCATCACCCGACTGGTGACACAACGAATCAGCCAGGCGTCGATGGTACAGCGCGCCGGACGTGCCGGACGTTTGAGCCCCGGTATTTGCTGGCATCTGTGCTCGCGTGAACAGGCAGAACGCGCGGCGGCGCAAAGTGAAGCCGAGATATTGAACAGTGATTTAAGCAGCGTCTGGCTGGATTTATTACAGTGGGGCTGTACCGATGTGGCGCAGTTAACCTGGCTGGATACGCCACCCGCTCCTGCACTTTATGCCGCGCGTCAACTGCTGCGCCAGCTTGGTATTACTGATGAACAGGATCGGTTGACCGCCGAGGGGCGGAAGATCGCCGCGTTAGGCTGCGATGCCCGACTGGCGACGATGCTGTATGCCGCGTCAGAGCAAGGTTCAGATGCATTGGCGACCGCCGGATGTCTGGCGGCGATCCTCGAAGAGCCGCCGCGTAGCGGGTCGATTAATCTGGCTGATTGGCTGCATCGCCCATTGCCACACTGGCTGCGGCGGGCAAAACAGCTGACACGCCGTTTATCGACGGCTTCGGGACGTATTGACGGCGGGGAAACCGACTGGCTGCTGGCACAGGCTTTCCCTGACCGCATCGCCCGGCGGCGCAGTCAGGATGGACGCTACCAGCTTGCTAACGGCAGCGGTGCGATGATGTCGGCTGATGAGGCATTATCAGGCACTGAGTGGCTGCTGGCTCCGGCACTGCTGCAAAACGATCGATCAGCGCAAAACAATCATAACGCAGAGGCACGGATCTTGCTGGCGTTGCCGCTGGATATTGAGCGGCTGGAACGGCGGCTACCCGGACTAATAAATGAACATAACGTGGTGCACTGGGACGAAGAAAAGGGTACTCTGCGCGCCAGCCAACGTGACCAGATAGGCAGTCTGACCCTGCGAACGCGCCCGCTGAACAAGCCTTCCGATGAAGCACTGCAGCAGGCGCTGTTATCCTGGATTCGGGAACAGGGGATTGATGCATTAAACTGGGATGCTACGGCGTTGCAGCTACGCGCCCGGCTACAGTGTGCTCATCAGTGGTTGCCTGAGCTTGACTGGCCGCGAGTGGATGAGGAAGCGCTGCTGGCAACGCTGGAAATCTGGCTACAGCCGTCACTTGCCGGCGTGCGTGATTTACGGGCGCTGCACCAGATCAATTTGAGCGATGCGCTGCTGCGGCTGCTGGACTGGTCGCTGCGCCAGCGGCTGGATAGCGCACTGCCTACACACTACACGGCACCCGGCGGCAGTCGCTTGCCTATCGCCTATTATGACGATAAGCCTCCGGTGCTGTCGGTGCGGATGCAGGAAATGTTCGGTGAGCAGCAGAGCCCGCTGCTGGCGGAAGGCCGGGTGGCGCTGGTATTGGAACTTTTATCACCCGCACAGCGTCCACTGCAAATTACGCGGGATTTAGCCGCATTCTGGCAAGGCACGTACCGCGAGGTGCAAAAAGAGATGAAGGGGCGTTACCCCAAACATGTCTGGCCGGACGATCCGGCGAATACGGCTCCGACGAGACGTACTAAGAAATATCAGAATCACTAATTTCAGACGTTTCCGCTTTCCGAAAAAAGGGGCTGGAAACAGAGTAGGCGGCTTGAGCGCAGAGCAGATAGCCGTGAACAACCTGATGGAGAAGTTATTGTAATGTCTCGGGATGACCGCGAACCTATCGGACGCAAAGGGAAAGCGCCAAAACGAAAGCCTGAGCGCAAGCAGGCCATACGACGTCGCAGGGATGACGACTATGATGATGAAGATTATGACGATTACCAGGACGACTATGACGACGATGATGATTACGACGGCGATGACACCATGACGCGTAAATCGCAGAGAAGACGGTGCTGGCTGGGGCTGGCGATCAAGCTGTTCCTGATCTTTGCCGTAGCGATGGCGATCTATGGTGTGTACCTCGACAGCCAGATCCGCAGCCGTATTGAAGGCAAAGTCTGGCAGTTGCCGGCCGCTGTCTATGGCCGCATGGTCAACCTTGAGCCGGGCATGGCCTACAGCCAGAAAGAGATGATCAGCCTGCTGGAAGGCATGCAATACCGCCAGGTGAGCCGCATTACCCGCCCGGGTGAATTCAGCGTGCGTGGCAACAGCATCGATATGCTGCGCCGTCCGTTTGATTTCCCCGATGGGAAAGAAGGACAGATTCAGGCGCGCTTAACGTTTGCCAACGATCGCCTGTCGCAGATCCAGAATCTGGACAACCAGCGTAACTTCGGTTTTTTCCGTCTCGATCCGAAACTGATCACCATGATGCAGTCGCCGAATGGCGAACAGCGTTTGTTCGTACCGCGTGCTGGTTTCCCCGATCTGCTGGTGGATACGCTGGTCGCGACCGAAGATCGTCACTTTTATGAACACGATGGCATCAGCCTGTACTCCATTGGTCGTGCGTTCTTAGCGAACATCACGGCGGGACGCGCGGTTCAGGGCGGCAGTACGCTGACGCAGCAGCTGGTTAAGAACCTGTTCCTGACTAACGAGCGTTCGCTGTGGCGTAAAGCTAACGAAGCTTATATGGCGCTGATCATGGATTATCGCTACAGCAAGGATCGTATCCTTGAGCTGTATCTGAACGAAGTGTATCTCGGTCAGAGCGGTAACGATCAGATCCGCGGCTTCCCGCTTGCCAGCCTGTATTACTTTGGCCGTCCGGTGAATGAACTGAGCCTCGATCAGCAGGCGCTGCTGGTGGGGATGGTGAAAGGGGCGTCGCTGTATAACCCGTGGCGTAACCCGCAGATTACGTTAGAACGACGCAATCTGGTGCTGCGTCTGTTGCAGAATCAGCAGGTTATTGATGCCGATCTGTACAACATGCTGAGTGCGCGTCCGCTGGGCGTACAGCCGAAAGGTGGCGTCATCAGCCCGCAGCCGGCATTTATGCAACTGGTGCGTCAGGAACTGCAACAGCGGCTTGGCGACAAGGTTAACGATCTCTCCGGCGTGAAGATCTTTACCACGCTCGATCCGGTCTCGCAGGATGCGGCAGAAAAAGCGGTAGAAGTCGGGGTTCCGGCACTGCGCGCAGGCCGTAACGTCAGCGATCTGGAAGCGGCGATGGTAATTGTCGATCGCTTCAGCGGCGAAGTCCGCGCGATGGTTGGCGGCGCTCAAACGCAGTACGCCGGGTTTAACCGTGCGCTACAGGCGCGTCGTCCTGTCGGATCGCTGGCGAAGCCGCCGACCTACCTGACTGCGCTAAGCCAACCGGACACCTATCGTCTGAATACCCTGCTGGCGGATGAGCCGCTGTCAATTAAACAGCCTAACGGGCAACTGTGGCAGCCGAAGAACTACGATCGCCAGTTCCGTGGGCGCGTCATGCTGGTCGATGCGCTGGCGAACTCGCTGAACGTGCCGACCGTCAATCTGGGTATGGCCGTGGGGCTGAATCAGATTACGGAAACGTTGAAGCGTTTAGGGATCCCGGAAAACGTGATTGAGCCTGTACCGGCGATGCTGCTGGGTGCGATCAGTCTGACACCGATGGAAGTGGCGCAGGAATATCAGACGATCGCCAGCGGCGGCAACCGTGCACCGCTTTCCTCGCTGCGTTCGGTGATTGCGGAAGACGGTACGGTGCTGTATCAGAGCTTCCCTCAGGCGGAACGCGCGGTTCCGGCGCAGGCGGCTTATCTGACGCTGTATGGCATGCAACAGGTTGTCGAACGTGGTACGTCGCGCTCGCTGGCAGTGAAATTCCCGAATTATCATCTGGCGGCGAAAACCGGTACCACCAATGACCTGCGTGACAGCTGGTTTGCTGGGATCGACGGTAAAGAAGTGGCGATTAGCTGGGTAGGACGCGATAACAACGGCCCGGCCAAGTTGACTGGGGCGAACGGTGCGCTGACGATTTATCGTCGCTATCTGGAAAACCAGACGCCGCTGCCGTTAATGCTGACGCCGCCGGAAGGCATCACGACCATGGCGGTGGATGCCAGCGGTAACTTTATCTGCAATGGCAGCGCCGGACGCGTACTGCCGGTCTGGACGGATAATCCGCAGGCGTTGTGTCAGGCCAGCCAGCCACAGCCTTCAGCACAGCAGGACCAGCAAAACGGAGAAGGCGTCGCTGACTGGATCAAAGAAATGTTTGGTCAATAAGCGCTTCTCACTGCCCCCGGTTAATCCGGGGGTATTTTTTTGTGCCTGCCGTTTTTCGAGAATGGTCATGCCCTACCTGATACCACTTTTCCGGCCACGCCGCTCTGGTGCTGACGGGTAAAAGTCTTGCGATTGGTATTCCGTTGCGCCTATCATGCTGCCTTTATCGTAATCATTATCGTTCTCTTTTAGATCGACGATTACGGGAATAGTGAATTCTGCTCACCCCTTTCCTTCGGTGACATTACAAACCAAAAACGCTATGCAAAATCAAACTGTACTGCCTGATACTACTTTCAGACTGGACGATGTCAGTTTTTCCGTTGCTGGACGCACGTTGTTACACCCTTTATCTATTACGTTCCCTGTGGGGAAAGTATGCGGCCTGATTGGTCACAACGGCTCGGGCAAATCGACCTTGCTGAAAATTCTGGGTCGCCATCAGCCCGCCAGCGGCGGTACTGCACTGCTGGGCGAACAGGCGACTGGAAGCTGGGACAGCAAATTATTCGCCCGCCAGGTCGCCTATTTACCGCAGCAGCTGCCTGCCGCCGAAGGGATGACCGTGCGTGAGCTGGTTGCCGTAGGGCGCTACCCGTGGCATGGCGCATTAGGCCGTTTCGGCAGCGCCGATCGGGAAAAGGTCGAAGAAGCCATCACGCTGGTGGGGTTGAAACCGTTCGCTAACCGTCTGGTGGATAGCCTGTCCGGCGGTGAACGGCAGCGAGCCTGGCTGGCGATGACGGTGGCGCAAGATAGCCGCTGCCTGTTACTGGATGAACCGACCTCGGCACTGGATATTGCGCATCAGGTTGAGGTGTTGGCGCTGATTCAGCGTATGAGCCGCGAGCGCGGCATCACCGTCATTGCGGTGTTGCATGATATCAACATGGCGGCGCGCTACTGCGATCATCTGGTGGCGTTGCGCGGCGGCAAAATGATTGCACAGGGTGAGCCTGTCGCGCTGATGCAAGGGGACGTGCTGGAAAATATCTACGGCATTCCCATGGGCATTCTGCCTCATCCGGCCGGTGGTGCGCCGGTCAGCTTTGTGTGTTAACTCGGTTTTCCTGCTCATGATGCCTGAACGTTTTTCTTCTCCATCTTCTCCCGATCCGCTACGCCGTCGTTTGCTGACGGCGCTGCTGCTGTCACCGCTGGTTTATTCGGCGGCGAGCAGGGGAGCACCTGCTATATTTCCCGATTTAAACCGCATTGTGGCGCTGGAGTGGTTGCCTGTTGAACTGCTTCTGGCGTTGGGCATCACGCCCTTCGCAATTGCAGATAAGCATAACTACAACCTGTGGGTGAAAGAGCCTGCACTGCCTGAATCGGTGATTGATGTGGGGCTGCGTACCGAGCCTAATCTGGAGTTGCTGACGCAGATTCGCCCATCGCTGATTCTTTACTCTGAAGGCTACGGCCCTTCGGTCGCAAAAATGTCCCGTATTTCTCCGCTGCTGGGCTTTGGCTTTAGCAACGAACAGGGAAAACCGCTGACGTCGGCACAGGCTTCGGTCATGAAGCTGGCCGATGCGCTCAATATGAAAGCGACTGGTGAACGGCATCTGACGGAGTTGGCGCAGTTTCTCCAGCAGGAAAAAATCACACTCCAGCCTTATACCCAGCGGCCTCTGTTGCTCATCACGCTGGTCGACAGCCGCCATGTGCTGGTGATTGGCAAGAACAGCCTTTTTCAGGAAGTGATGGATCATGTCGGGATAGAAAATGCCTGGCGTGGTGAAACCAGCTTCTGGGGCAGTACGATTGTGGGCATTGAAAGTCTGGCAGACGTCGGTGATGCTAACGTGCTTTGCTTCGAGCATGGCGATAGTGCCATCAGCGCACAGCTTGATAAGAACCCGCTCTGGCAGGCCATGCCGTTTGTGCGTAACCAGCGTTTGCAACGTGTGCCTGCCGTTTGGTTATACGGCGGAACGCTCTCGGCGATGCGCTTCTGCCGCGTATTAAATCAGGCTCTGGAGGCGAGAAAACATGCCTAATCCTCTGTCTGTCGGTTCCTCGCACGCGCACAAGCACGTTGCTCATCCGCTGGTGCTGCCAGTGGTACTGATTGGTTTTCTGCTGATCGTGATTCTGGGGATGGGCAGCTACAATTTGCAGCAGCAATTACTGGTATCACAGTGGCTTGAAGGGCTGACTCAGCCTGCCTTGAATAATATGCAGCAGTTGCTGTTTCACTACAGCCTGTTGCCGCGCATGGTGCTGGCGCTGCTGATTGGCGCGGGGCTGGGGCTGTGCGGCGTACTGTTCCAGCAGGTCTTGCGTAATCCGCTGGCCGAGCCGTCAACGCTGGGGATCGCCACGGGCGCACAGCTCGGGATCACAGTGGTCACGCTGTGGGCGCTGCCCGGTGGCGCATGGCTCCAACAGGTCGCGGCTATGGCTGGAGCGCTTGTGGTTGGCGCGTTGGTCTTTGGCATCTCCTGGGGCAAGCGTTTATCACCCGTGACGCTGATACTGGCGGGGCTGGTGCTGAGTTTCTACTGTAGCGCGGTCAACCAACTGCTGGTGCTCTTCCATCATGAGCAATTGCAGGGCTTGTTCCTGTGGAGCAGCGGCGTGCTGAACCAGCAGGACTGGAGCAATGTGCAGTTTGTTTTTCCGCGTCTTCTGGTGTGTTTCTGTCTGGCGCTGCTGTTGATTCGTCCGCTAACGCTGCTGGGGCTGGATGACGGCGTCGCGCGTAACCTGGGGCTTGGGCTATCGCTGGCACGCCTGAGCGCGCTTGGGCTGGGGATTTTCCTGTGTGCTCAACTGGTGAATGCGGCAGGCATTATCGGTTTCATCGGCCTGTTTGCACCGCTGCTGGCGAAAATGCTGGGCGCGCGGCGGTTACTTCACCGCCTTTTATTAGCGCCGCTGCTGGGGGCGCTGCTGCTCGGTGTTACCGATCAGGGCGTTATCTGGCTGAGCCACGTGTGGCTTGACGTCCCAACGGGCGCGGCGACGGCGCTGATTGGCGCGCCGCTGCTACTGTGGCTGCTGCCGCGCCTGCGTAATAGCGGTCAACCTGCGATGGTCGACAGCAGCAGTACGCCGACGGCTGAACGTCGCCTGTGGGGAACGTGGCTGGTACTCGGCATCATGCTGCTGGGAATGGTGGTGATGACTGCGCTGATGTTAGGGAAAGATGCCGACGGCTGGCAGTGGGGCGGCGGCGATGTGTTAACGCAGTTGCTTTCATGGCGCTGGCCTCGGGTGCTGGCGGCGCTAACCGCTGGGGTGATGCTGGCGGTGGCGGGGACGCTAATACAGAAACTGACGGGTAACCCGATGGGGAGCCCGGAAGTGCTGGGGATTAGCTCCGGCGCATCGTTTGGCGTCATTATTTTGCTGTTCTTCATCCCCGGCAATGCGTTCGTGTGGCTGCTTCCGGCTGGCAGCGCGGGCGCGGCGCTGACGCTGTTGGTCATGGTGGTAATTGCCGGACGCGGTGGGTTCTCCACGCAGCGTATGCTGCTGGCGGGGATCGCACTGAGTATGGCGTTCACCACCGTCATTGCGCTGCTGCTGGCCAGTGGCGATCCGCGTATGGGCACCGTGTTGACCTGGCTGTCGGGATCAACCTATGCGGTCGAACCGACTGACGCGATACGTACGGCGGTGATTGCCGTTCTGCTGCTGTTGATTGTCCCGCTATGCCAGCGCTGGCTGCGTATTCTGCCGCTTGGCACCACCACGGCCAGAGCGCTTGGCGTGGCCGTTACGCCGGTTCGTCTGCTAGTGTTGCTGTTGGCATCGGTACTGACCGCGATGGCAACCCTGATGGTTGGGCCGATGAGTTTTGTGGGGTTAATGGCACCCCACATGGCGCGGATGCTGGGCTTTAGCCGGGTGTTGCCGCAAATCGCCTGCTCGGCATTGATTGGCGGCGCGCTGATGGTCATTGCAGACTGGTTTGGCCGGATGATTCTCTTTCCGGCGCAGATTCCGGCGGGGCTGCTCGCGACGTTTATCGGTGCGCCTTACTTTGTTTATCTATTGCGTAAACAGGTGAAATAGCGTGAGCCTCGGCGGGGAGGGAAGCCCGCCGAGATCGTGTGATTAGCTAGGGACGTTAATAGCTTCGACCAGCATCCAGAACGTGGTGAGCACCAGAGAAAGCGCCATGATGCCGTTGAAGGCTTTCAGTTTCCACGGTTCCTGAAGATGTTTGCCGATGCGATCGCCGAGCACGGCCCAAACTAAAATGCAGGGCAGATTGAGTGCCATGAAAGCGATCATTGTGGTGAAAATACCATTGCTGGCGGTATAAAGCAGCGCGATGTTGCTGGACATCAGCCAGGCTTTCGGGTTCACCGCCTGAAATAACGTCCCTTGTAGTACGGTCATCGGCTGTACTCGCCCGTGTAATTCCGGTGCCGATGAGCGCACGATTTTCCACGATAGCCACAGCAGATAGACACACCCCAGCACGGTAAGGGGAAGGCGGATCGCGCTCAGCCAGCTCAGCAAAAGCTCCAATGCCACCCCCATCAGCGCCGTTTGTAGCGCACAGCCAATTAAAATGCCCATCAGCATCGGTAACGTACGGCGCAGGCCAAAATTGACACCTGACGTTGCCAGCAGCAGATTATTGGGCCCCGGCGTGATAGACATGACGGTGACGTAGCTGAAAAAAGAAGGGTCGAGCATGGTGTGATCCTGATGATGGGGGAGAACACTATGGTAGGCAGAAAAAAAAAATGGTTACAGATACACAAAATGATTATTGTTATGGGTACAAAATGCATTAATCGTTAACTGTACTCATCGCCTGGCGGGGGAACTGTGTCCATCATCGACTCACAAGAAAGTACGCTCTATCAACAGCTCGCGGAAACCTTCGCCACGGCGATTCATCAAGGAACGTTAGTGCCGGGAAGCCGCCTGCCTTCTATTCGTCGCGTTGCTGGGTCGCATCAGGTTAGTGTGAATACGGTGCTGAATGCCTGGCGTATTCTCGAAGATCGCGGGTTGATCGAAGCACGACCGCAATCTGGCTACTTTGTGCGAGGACGTCTGCCGTCGCTGACGGAGAGCAAGCCCCACCGTGCGCAGGTGATTGTGCCGGGCAGTGAGCAACTGGATCTGATCGATACCGTATTCGCTGCCCAGACGCATCCGGATTACACCAACATTTCTCTGGCGTGCCCGCAGCATGCCGATTTCTATCCGACCGAAAAAATCAGCCGTATTGCCGCTTCCTTGCTGCGGCGACAGCCCGACCTGATTGGCCGCTATGCACTGCCGCCGGGCAGTGAACGGCTGCGGCGCGAAGTGGCGCGGCGGGCGATGGATTTGGGTATGACATTGACCCGTGAAGACATCACGATCACCCACGGCTGTATGGAGGCGCTACAGCTGGCGCTACGCACGGTCACGCAGCCGGGCGATTGTGTGGGGCTTGAAACGCCAACCTATTTTTATCTCTTTCCTCTGCTTGCCAGTCTGGGATTGAAAACGGTGGAAATTCCCACCGATCCGCAACGTGGTCTTGCGCTGGATGCGTTGGAACTTCTGCTGTCAGAGGGGCGGCTACAGGCGATTATTGCCATGCCGAACGCGCAGAATCCGCTCGGATGTAGCATGACGCTGGCGGATAAAAAACGGCTGGCAAAGCTGGTGAACGATTATCAGGTTCCGCTGATCGAGGATGGGTTATACAGCGAACTTCAGTTTACCTGGCCGCTGTCGCCGACGGTGAAAGCCTTCGATCGTGACGGCTGGGTGATTTACTGCTCCAGCTTCACGAAAACGCTGGCGCCTGATTTCCGCATCGGCTGGATGGCGTCAGGCCGTTTCCGTGCCAAAGTGGCGCGGCTGAAAGCGGTATCGTCAATGGCGGAATCGGCGCTGCTATCGGAAACGCTGGCGCAGTTTCTGGAGTCCGGCGGTTACGATCACCATCTGCGCACGCTGCGCCGCCGTTATGCCGCGCAGATGGATGAGGCGCGTGGGCTGATTGCCCGGCATTTTCCGCAGGGGACACGCGCGACGCAGCCGCAGGGCGGTTTTGTCTTCTGGCTGGAGTTACCGGGCGGCGTGGATGGTGTTGAGCTATTTCATCGTCTGCTGCAAGAGAAAATTTGCGTCACGCCCGGTGAGCTTTACACGCTGAGCGGCCGCTGTAAGCACGCGCTTCGCCTATCGTGCTGCTACCCGTTTGATGAACGCTACACGTATGCGCTTAAGCGCGCGGGGGCGTTGGCGTGTGAGATGAGCGGTATCGATCCGGGTAGCGCAGAGTAGTTTTATGAGTCGCTATTATGAATAGTTTTATGGCGTGCCGTTGCGTCCCCAGGTCAGGTAGCCCGCGCGTTCGCTTAAGCGCTCATAGTAGGCGCGGACGGCGGGATAGTCTGTGTGTTCCAGTGGCGTTTCATACCAGCGGTTCACCGATAGCCCGATGGGAATATCTGCCAGCGTAAACGTCGGCCCCGCAACGTAGTGGCCGGTTCGTTCCAACTGCTGATTCAAAATGCCCATCGTGCGCGACCAAAGATTGCAGGATGCTGCCAGGAGCGCCGGGTCCTGATGCGCGGGAGACTGACGCACCAGCGACATAAAGGCGTAACGCCATGAGGGATTGAGCTCGTTGGCCTGCCAGTCGATCCATTGATCGATCGAAGCACGGCTACGCGGATCTTGCGGGTAGAGCCAGGCTCCGTCCTTCGCGTTGGCGAGGTAACGTATAATGGCGTTCGATTCCCACATGACAAAATCGTCGTCCTGAATAACCGGTATCATGGCATTGGGATTGAGCGTCAGAAACGCCGGTGATTGCGGTGACTGATAACCTTCGCCCCAGTCTTCGCGGTCGAAGGGAATCGCCAACTCATCACACAGCCATAGCACTTTCCGAACGTTGATCGACGACGTGCGTCCCAGAACCTTTAACATGACCTCTCCGCTATTTTCAGGAAAATAGACTTACTCATAACCAATTTAAGAGGGCTTGTCATTCTCGAATGACAGTCGCTGTGAAAAAAGTAGGGAGCGGGGAAGAAGGGAGAATGCGACGGCGTCAGTGTTAGTGAATGACGCCGTCGAGATACGCTTTTACAGACGTGAGAAGCAGAGCTGTGCGGCTTCGATGGTGCGATCGATGTCCTGTGGCGTATGCGCCAGCGACATAAAGCCCGCTTCAAACGCGGACGGCGCGAGGTAAATTCCTTCTTCCAGCATCATGTGGAAGAACAGCTTAAAGCGCTCGACGTCGCACTTCATCACATCCTGATAGCAGGTGACGCTCTCGGCATCCGTGAAGAACAGGCCGAACATGCCGCCCGCCTGATTCACCACCAGCGGAATGTTTTCGGCTTTCGCGGCAGCCAGCAGGCCATCAGCCAACTGATTGGTCAACGCGGTGAGTTTTTCATGTACGCCGGGTTTCGCCACTTCGGTTAAACAGGCAAAGCCTGCGGCCATGGCAATCGGGTTACCGGACAGCGTTCCCGCCTGATAAACCGGGCCGGTTGGTGCCAGCGCCTGCATGACTTCACGCTTGCCGCCGAATGCGCCGACTGGCATGCCGCCGCCGATGATTTTCCCCAGACAGGTCAGATCCGGCACCACGCCGTAGTGCGACTGCGCACCCGCCAGTGCGACACGGAAGCCGGTCATCACTTCATCGATAATGAACAGGGCACCGAACTCGTCACACAGGGCACGCAGGCCAGGAAGGAAATCTGGCAGCGGTGGAACGCAGTTCATGTTGCCCGCAACCGGTTCAACAATAATTGCGGCGATCTCGTCTGGATATTGTTCAAATGCGGCGCGAACAGATGACAGATCGTTATAGACGCAGGTCAGCGTGTGGCGAGCAAAGTCGGCTGGAACGCCGGGGGAATTAGGTTGGCCCAGCGTCAGCGCGCCGGAACCGGCTTTCACCAGCAGGCAGTCGGCGTGGCCGTGGTAGCAGCCTTCAAATTTGATGATTTTATCGCGGCCGGTGTAACCACGCGCCAGACGGATCGCGCTCATGGTGGCCTCCGTACCGGAGTTGACCATCCGCACCATATCCATACTCGGCACCAGCGAGGTGACCAGACGCGCCATCTGCACTTCCATTTCTGTCGGTGCGCCAAAGCTCAGGCCGCGTTCTGCTGCCGCGATCACTGCATCACGGATAGCCGGATGGTTGTGACCCAGCACCATCGGACCCCACGATCCCACGTAATCAATGTACGCTTGCTCGTCAGCGTCATAGAGATAAGCGCCATCAGCCCGTTCGATGAACAGCGGAGTACCGCCGACGCCGTTAAAAGCACGAACGGGTGAGTTCACACCGCCGGGAATAAGTTGCTGTGCCGCAGCATACAGGCTTTCAGATTTGTTCATTACGCGGTCCTGACTGGTCTTGATCGTAAAATGTAGGGGTATTCTAATGAACTGACCGCCGTTATGAAATCGCTGTGCGGGTTTTCACTTGAAAACACACCGTACCATACCCACAGAGAGTACTGGCTGTGTGGTGGATGAGGCGGCATAATGCGGCGATTATTTCAACAATTTACCCGTCATACTTCAAGTTGCATGTGCGTTGGCTTCCCTTACTCACCCCAGTCACTTACTTGAGTAAGCTCCTGGGGATTCCTGCGGTTGCCGCCTTCCTGAAACTCGAATTATTTAGGGTAGGGCTGTCAAATCTTGAACGTTTTCGCATACTGCCGGATAATAAGCGTATGAATATGGGTCTATCACCTGATAAGCCCTGAGTTGGGAGTAAAAATATGAGCGATGATATAGCAGCACTGCCTCTGCAATTTACCGATGCGGCGGCAAGCAAGGTGAAAAACCTGATTGCTGATGAAGAAAACCCAGAGCTGAAACTGCGTGTGTACATCACGGGCGGCGGCTGTAGCGGTTTCCAGTATGGTTTTACCTTTGATGATCAAATCAACGACGGCGATATGACCATTGAGAAACAAGGTGTGGCGCTGGTGGTTGATCCGATGAGCCTGCAATATCTGGTTGGCGGTGCGGTGGATTATACCGAAGGTCTGGAAGGTTCTCGCTTTATCGTGACGAATCCGAATGCGAAATCCACCTGCGGCTGTGGTTCCTCTTTCAGCGTCTGATCCTGCATTGCGGTTATTCACCGACTGAAAAATAAAAACCGTGTCTTGTTGCCGAGACACGGTTTTTTTATATGCCCGTCATACTTCAAGCTGCTTGTGCGTTGGCTGCTCTTACTCACCCCAGTCACTTGCCTGAGTAAGCTCCTGGGGATTCGCTCGGTTGCCGCTTTACGAGGCGCATAAATGAGCCTCGCCCTGAAGGGCCAACGCTTTGCGTTGTTCAAAACGCTAACGTTTTGTCATGCAACTCGAATTATTTAGGGCATAGTAAACAAGCAACCTGCCACAAGAAGCGTTAATTAAAAGAATACGCTTCGTGTTTTTACTGTGATTACCATTCGACCGTAATCAGACGCATTTCCGTACCCTGTGCGGTTTTTGCCGCAGAAGTCGAAAATTTTGCCTGATCGACCTGAATGCGTGACTCAGTAATTTTAGGTTGTGGTACAGAGGCTACGTTACAATTCATTTGATATTGACCGGATTGAGGCGTTACGCCGCACGCCGGTTGTATAGTCAGTTGAGCGTTAATTTGCCCGCCCTGACTCCCTGCATATGCCGTGCTACAGGCCGCCATAAGTAAGCCCGCGTAAAGCAACGCATTTTTCATAGTTAAAGCTACCTGGTGTCAAAGGAACCGATATCGGTTCAAAGTTTTCTCATTTCGTCTTGCTTTGGCTTTATCGCCATCGCCGGGCGGTAATCAACACCTTTTATTGATGTCTATGATTCCACCGTTACGTTCAGATTATCGGCAACTATTGGCGAAATAAAAGTCTGTTAGTGTTACAACTTGTATACTAATGAATCTATTGTTATCGGAATGATTTCACAGTGTTAATTAACAATCACTTCGCTGACGAAAGCGTGGGTCTTAACTCTGCTAATTGAGAACAAATTTGCCGGGCTGCCAATAATAAACGTGGGCCGCTGCGGCTAAACCAGTCCTCATTGACGGTAATCACCGGAACCGCTAATTGCGGCTGCCAAAACGTTTGCACGCTGGAAGCCCTATCTGGCGTACCGACGACAATAATGGCCTGCGGCTGGCGTCTTAACACCTGTTCACGACTGACCTGCGGCCAAGGCACCGGGCTGTCGCTAAAGACATTTTCAGCACCGCACAGTGAAACGATCTGGCTTTGCAGCGTCGCTTTCGACGAGGTAAACAGCGGCTGAGTGCCAAATTGAAGGAATACCCGCAATGGCACGGCGTTCGGTTTCTCGCCAGCGTGCTGGAGTTCACCTATTCCCTGCTGAAAATCTTTTGCTGCGCGTTCAGCTTGCTCAGGATGGCGGCTATAGGTCGCCAACTGTCGTAGTGACGCCGGGATATCGTCTAACGTCTTCGCATCCAGATAAACGATAGGAATCGAGAAATTGGCGAGCTGTTCCAGCGGACGCTGTGGGTTACCCTCGCGCCACGCCAGAATCAGATCGGGTTTGAGGGCGAGGATCCGCTCCAGGTTGATTCCCTGCCAGGAAGCCACCTGTTCCAGCTTTTCCGCTTCTGGCGGATAATCTGACCAGGCGCTGACCGCAATCAGCTGTTCGCCCATGCCAGCCGCATAGGCCATTTCCGTCGCGTGTGGTGCGAGACTGATCACGCGTTGCGGAATGGCATAAGCGGCGGTGCAGAGCAGTAGCCCGGTCAGCCAGCAGAGGAACCTGAAAGTCACTATTAGCGTGCGGCCAGCTTGGCCAGAATCGCTTCTACCATCCGCGTTGACTGCTGTGCCGCAACGCTCAGGAACTCATCGAAACTCAGGTGTGAGGCTTTATCGGCCACATCAGAAATCGCGCGCACCACTACAAACGGGACGGCGAACTGGTGGCAGACATGGGCGATCGCTGTCGCTTCCATTTCTACGGCAATTGCTTTCGGGAAGGTGGTGCGGATACGGGCTAACGGCTCTGCGCCGTTAATGAAGGCATCACCGCTGACAACCAGACCGCGCACGGCGTTCAGCTGTAACTCGGCAATGACTTCCTGTGCCAGTGTGATGAGTTTTTCATCGGCAAGGAAAGCGGCAGGGCAGCCTGCCATCTGGCCGGGCTCATAGCCAAAAGCGGTGACGTCAGCATCGTGGTAGCGCACTTCATCGGAAACGACGATATCGCCGACGTTCAATGTAGGTGCGAGTCCGCCAGCGGAACCGGTGTTAATGACCACGTCTGGCTTGCTGTGCTCCAGCAGCAGCGTGGTGCCCAACGCGGCGGAGACTTTGCCGATACCGGATTTCAGCAGGGCGACATCCACACCGTTGATTTGTCCGGTGTAGATTTCGCAACTCGCACGTTGGAAGGTCTGACGGTTTTCAATCCGATCGCGCAGCAGCGTTACTTCTTGTTCCATCGCGCCGATAATACCGACTTTCATAAGGTTCCCCGCAAATTCTGTTATAAATGGAAGGCGTGTAGCTGGGGTTAGTCTATCATGGCTAGCGGGATGAGATGGAGTGTCCATCATTGTGCTGTAGCGGGATGACATGGAGAACCGTATGTCTGGTATCGATTTCGCCAAAAAAATGAGCTTTCAGCGCCATTTCAGCCGGCCTAAAACGGCTGAGGATGAATATACGATTGTGCGCCAGTTTGAGAGCGATCGGGGTCGTATTATTAACTCCGCTGCCATCCGCCGCTTACAGCAAAAAACCCAGGTCTTTCCGCTAGAACGTAATGCGGCCGTCCGGTCCCGCCTGACCCACTCGATGGAAGTTCAGCAGGTGGGACGCTATATCGCCAAAGAGATTTTGCACCGCCTGAAAGTCGACGGGCGGCTGGCGTCACTGGGTCTGGACGACAGAGAAACACCGTTTGAAAGTCTGGTCGAAATGGCGTGCCTGATGCATGACATCGGCAATCCGCCGTTTGGACATTTTGGCGAATCTGCAATTAATCAATGGTTCAGAAAATTACTGGATAGCCACTATCTGGACAGTGCATCCACAGAACGCGTCGATGACTGCAAAGTGCTTACGCTGCGGATGCAGCAGGATGGACTGGACGATCTGCGCGGGCAAATCCGGCAGGATCTAAGCCATTTTGAAGGCAACGCACAGGCGATCCGTCTGGTGCATACGTTGCTGAAGCTCAACCTGACCTACGGGCAGGTGGCCTGCATTTTGAAATACACCCGTCCCGCGTATTGGCACGGCGAGCTTCCGGCGGATTACCATTATTTGATGAAGAAACCGGGCTACTATCTGTCAGAGGAAGCGTTTGTCGCGACACTGCGTGAAGAGCTGGATATGGGCGAATTTCATCGTCATCCGCTGAGCTACATTATGGAAGCGGCTGACGATGTGTCCTACTGCATCGCGGATCTTGAGGATGCCGTCGAGAAAGATATCCTCACGATCGACGAACTTTACGATCGTCTGCGCGAAAATTGGGGCGCAGGAGCAGAAAAAGACATTTTCGCTAAAACGATTGAACGTGCATACAAAGATCGCGAACGCTTTCAATGGCGTAGCCACGACGATCAGTTCTTCATGAATCTCCGTGTTCATACCGTGGGGCAGATGGTGCCGCATGCCGCGCAGCGTTTTATCGACAACCTGCCGGAAGTGTATGCCGGATCGTTCAATCAGGCGTTGCTTGAGGACGACAGCCCGCAGAATCGGCTGTTAGGCATTTTCAAACGCGTCGCCTTAAAGCACGTTTTTAACCATCATGAAGTTGAACAGTTGGAGCTACAGGGGGATCGCGTGATTCGCGGCCTGCTGGATATTTATAGCCCGCTGCTCGAGATGCCCTATCAGGATTTCAGGCAGCTTGTGAGCGACGATACGCACAAGCGCTATCCGATTGAAACGCGGCTTTATCACAAGCTGTCCAGTAAGCACTGTCTGGCCTATTGTGAAGCGGTTGCTGAGTTGGAAGGGTTAGCCGAAACTGAGCGTGCAATCCGTGAATATTATTATCGGGCGCGCCTGATTCAGGATTACATCAGCGGTATGACCGATCTGTACGCCTACGACGAATACCGCAAGCTGATGGCCGCGGATTAGCGGTGAACAGGCCGCAACGGAAATCGCGACTTTTGTAAAGCCGTTCAATATTTCCTTACGCTTCACGATCTTCCCCTTGGGAACCTTGTTGGTCCATATTTATCTCATACAGCACGACCACTGAGTGTACCCGGTGTCGGGTACACGGGCCGTAAGACTTGCGTGTTGATTACTATGAGATAACCTCCTATGAAAAGAAAATCACTGGTTCTGAGTGCGCTGGCGTTAAGTCTGGCGATGGCGATGGGCTCAACCACGGCGACTGCCGCTGAGTCAGCGGCGTCTGCCGCGTCATCGGGTCAATTACCCAGCCTGGCCCCTATGCTGGAAAACGTCATGCCTTCCGTGGTGAGCATCTATGTGGAAGGGCATACCACCCATGCGGGCAATGCGGGAAAAGAAGATATCCCGCCGCAACTTCAGCCGTTTTTTGGTGAAAACTCGCCTTTCTGTCAGGAGGGATCGCCGTTCCAGTCATCGCCAATGTGTCAGGGAGAAGGTGACGACGACGGTCAGCCGCCACAGCAGGAAAATTTCCAGGCGCTGGGCGCGGGCGTCGTGATTAATGCAGAAAAAGGCTATGTGGTGACCAACAGCCATGTGGTGGATAACGCCGATAAGATTCAGGTTCGACTCAGCGATGGCCGCAAGTATGACGGCAAAGTGTTAGGCAAAGACCCGCGTTCAGATATCGCGCTGGTGCAGTTGAAAGATTTTAAAAATCTGACGGCGATTAAGGTCGCGGATTCCGACCAACTGCGGGTCGGTGATTACACGGTAGCGATTGGTAACCCGTATGGCCTAGGCGAAACGGCGACATCAGGTATTGTGTCCGCACTGGGGCGTAGCGGGTTGAATATTGAAAACTACGAGAACTTTATTCAGACCGATGCGGCGATCAACCGGGGGAATTCCGGTGGTGCGCTGGTTAATCTGAACGGGGAACTGGTTGGGCTGAATACCGCGATTCTCGCTCCAGATGGTGGCAATATCGGGATTGGTTTCGCTATCCCCAGCAATATGGTGAAAAGCGTCGTGGCACAGATTGTCGAATTTGGCGAAGTGAAGCGCGGCGAGCTGGGTATCACCGGGATGGAGCTGAACTCCGAACTGGCGCAGGCGATGAAAGTTGATGCACAGCGCGGTGCGTTTGTGAGTCAAGTGCGACCTAAATCAGCAGCAGATGAAGCGGGCATCAAGGCGGGCGATGTGATCGTCACGCTGAATGGTAAGGCGGTCAGCAGCTTCTCTGCGCTGCGTGCGCAGGTTGGATCGCTGCCGGTGGGCAGCAAAGTGGCGCTGGGACTGCTGCGTGAGGGTAAACCGCTGACGGTTGAGGTGACGCTGCAACAGAGCAATCAGGCTCAGGTGGCTTCCGGTAATCTCTACTCTGGCATTGAAGGTGCCGAGCTGAGCAATACTCAGGTGGACGATAAAAAAGGCGTCAAGGTGGATAACGTTAAACCCGGTTCCGCGGCGGCTAAAATTGGCCTGAAGAAAGACGACATTATTCTGGGCGTTAATCAACAGACGGTACAGAATATTGGCGAGTTGCGTAAAATTCTGGACAGCAAACCGGCCGTTCTGGCGTTGAACGTTCGTCGCGGTGAGAACACGATTTATCTGCTGGCTCCGTAATTGAACTGTTCAGCGTCTACGTTAATAATTACCTTTTAAGACAATTTGTTACGTTACTTATCTGGCCGGGTACTCTGGTACTCGGCCACTTCTCGCTTCTCTATGAAAGTGCTTTTGTGAGTTCTTCCACAGATTTAATCTAATTCCCGTTTCTTTGTTAATTTGCACAATGTGTGGCGCACCGTGTGGCGGTATGCTGGTGCAATTGTCAATGTTCCTCTCAGAGGTAAAAATGGCGTCGTATCATCTCAATGCCAAGATGGCACAGGATATTGTCGCGCGGACCATGCAGATCATTGATAGCAATATCAACGTGATGGATGCTCGCGGTAAGATTATCGGCAGTGGCGATCAGGAACGATTGGGGGAACTGCATGAAGGAGCGCTGCTGGCGCTTTCGCAGGGGCGAGTCGTCGATATTGATGATGCCGTGGCGCGTCACCTGCACGGCGTGCGTCCGGGCATCAATTTACCCCTGCGCATCGACGGTGAAATCGTTGGCGTCATCGGCCTGACGGGGAATCCCAGCCAGCTACGGCAATACGGTGAGCTTGTCTGCATGACGGCGGAAATGATGCTGGAGCAGGCGAGGCTGCTGCATATGCTGGCGCAGGATAGCCGCCTGCGTGAAGAGCTGGTGCTGAACCTGATTCGCACCGACGACCTGTCTCCCGCCCTCATGGAATGGGCGCAGCGTTTAGGCATCGATCTGAATAAACCCCGCGTCGCCGCGGTGATCGAAGTGGACAGCGGGCAGCTCGGTGTTGACTCCGCCATGGCAGAGCTACAGCAGTTGCAGACGCTGTTGACCACGCCGGAACGCGACAACCTGATCGCTATTGTTTCTCTGACGGAAATGGTGGTGCTAAAACCGGCGCTGAACAGCCACGGGCGCTGGGATGCAGAGGAACACCGGCGTCGCGTAGATACGCTGATGTCGCGTATGGCGGAAAGTAGTCGGCTGCGAGTGCGGCTGGCACTGGGGAACTATTTTGCTGGCCCCGGCAGTATCGCGCGCTCCTACCGAACGGCACGCACGACCATGAGCGTAGGCAAACAGCGTATGCCCGCCCAGCGCTGTTATTACTATCAGGATTTGATGTTGCCCGTGCTGCTGGATAGCCTGCGTGGTGGCTGGCAGGCAAATGAGCTGGTGCGTCCGCTTTCGAAGCTTAAAGCAATGGACGGCAATGGTCTGCTGCGTCGGACGTTGGGGGCCTGGTTCCGTAACAACGTCCAGCCCGGTGCGACGGCGAAAGCGCTCTTTATCCACCGCAATACGTTGGAATATCGCCTTAACCGCATCTCTGAACTGACGGGGTTAGATCTGGGGAATTTCGACGACCGTCTGCTGCTGTACGTGGCTTTGCAACTGGATGAAGAAGAGTAGGGCAGAAAGACACGCCGTTTTACGTCCACTGTGATTCAAGCTTAGCTTGCACCGTATTGACCTGATGCCGCACGGCATCAGGGTTACCTCATATTCCCGTCGTAAAATATTACTGCTGCAACAAAATTGCTTAGACTGAAAACTATTACATAATCATTAACAATATAACGCGATAGCATAAATTATCGCGAAACAATATTTTTGCCCCTTCCTTATATCCACTATTGTCACTTCCATGTTGTCAGCCTGATATACCCGTCCTATTTCAAGCGGCATGTACGCGGTTCAAAACGATAACGTTTTTTCCTGCAAATTGAATTGTTTAAGTTATTAATCAGTCACATCCGTCATGATTTTATCTGATACTTTCGAGCATTAGGGAGTGATAAGAATGTCAATACGTCGTCTGGGGTTATCTGTTGCTACGGCAGCACTGTTGTTTTCCGGTGTGGCCTCGGCGGCTACCGAATTATTAAACGTGTCTTACGATCCGACGCGTGAGTTATATCAGCAATACAATGCGGCGTTTATTAAGCATTGGAAAGCGACCACGGGTGAAGATATCTCCATCAAAAACTCGCACGGTGGTTCTGGCAAGCAGGCGCGTTCCGTGATTGACGGCTTGCAGGCTGACGTGGTGACGCTGGCGCTGGCTGGTGACATTGATGCATTAAACCTGAATCAACAGCTGATCGACCCTAAATGGCAGGCACGTCTGCCTGACAACAGCACTCCTTACACCTCCACCATCGTTTTTCTGGTACGCAAAGGTAATCCGAAGCAAATCAAAGACTGGAACGATCTGGTGAAACCGGGCGTTGAAGTGATCACGCCAAACCCGAAAACCTCTGGCGGTGCGCGTTGGAACTTCCTGGCAGCGTGGGCTTATGCCAAAGCGCAACCGGGCGGCAATGATGAAACCGCACTGAAATTTGTCACTGAACTGTATCGCCATGCGCCAGTTCTGGACACCGGTGCACGTGGGGCAACCATCAGCTTTGTACAGCGTCAGCTAGGCGATGTGCTGCTGGCATGGGAAAACGAAGCCTACCTGTCTCTGCAAGAGCAGGGCGGCGATCAGCTTGAGATCGTGACGCCGTCTCTGTCGATTCTGGCTGAACCGCCGGTTGCCGTTGTCGACAAAGTCGTTGAGCGTAAGGGAACGCAGAAACAGGCTGAAGCCTATCTGCAATACCTCTACAGCGATGAAGCGCAGCGTATCATCGGTAAAAATTTCTACCGTCCACGTAATGCCAAGATCGCTGAAGAGTTTAAAGATCAGTTTGCCCCGGTGAATCTGGTGACGATTGATAAGGATTTCGGCGGCTGGAAAGCGGCACAGGACAAATTCTTTAATGACGGCGGTGTGTTCGACGCCATCTTTAAAGAGATTAATAAGTAAGTTTTTAATGTCTGATGGATTAAGGCCGCTATCACCCTAGCGGCTTTTTTCAGGTTAAGAAGGCAGAGGACCTGCCGCCTTAACCTTTCTGTCAGGTAGCGCGCGTCGGCAAGCAGTTGTTGGCTGGGTAGTGAGTATGAAAATTAAAGGCACGGTATGTCACAACGTTCTTCCTCAGTGATTCCCGGTTTCGGGCTAACGTTAGGGTTTAGCCTGAGCTATTTAGGATTAATTGTCCTCATTCCGTTGGCGGGGATGTTTTTGTATGCCAGCCAACTAACGTTTGGTCAGTTTTGGGATCTGATCACCAGCCGTCAGGTGCTTTTCTCCTTGCGGCTTTCGTTTGGTACGGCGCTGGCTGCGGCGTTTATTAACGGCATTCTCGGGACGCTGCTGGCCTGGGTACTTGTGCGGTATACCTTTCCCGGCCGTAAAGTGATCGATGCCATGATCGATATGCCTTTTGCGCTGCCAACCGCCGTGGCGGGGATTGCGCTGACGGCGTTGTATGCGCCGAATGGCCTGATTGGCTCGCTGTTTCCGTTCAAAATTGCCTACACCGGTATTGGCATCACGCTGGCGCTTATTTTCGTCACGCTGCCTTTCGTGGTCAGAACGCTGCAACCGGTGCTCGCTGATATTCCGAAAGAAGTGGAAGAAGCCGCTGCCTGCCTTGGTGCGCGTCCGCTTCAGGTTTTCCGCCATGTCTTACTTCCTGCGCTGTTACCGGCGTGGCTGACGGGCTTTGCGCTGGCCTTTGCCCGTGGCGTTGGGGAATACGGTTCCGTGGTATTTATCGCGGGGAATATTCCGTTTAAAACCGAAATTCTGCCGCTGCTGATCGTCTCCAAGCTGGATCAGTATGACTACAAGGGAGCAACCGGGATCGGTGTATTCATGCTGCTGGTTTCTTTCATTATGCTGCTGCTGATTAACGTTTTGCAGCGCCGCATTCAACCGAAACTGTAAGGGCCGGTCTTCATGGAACAGGTTATTTCCACTCAGGCCAACGCGGCTAAAAGAAAAAAACAGCCCGCCGCCTATTACATTCTGGTTTCACTCGCGTGGGTCGTCTTTTTCCTGATTCTGGTGTTGCCGCTGATGATGGTGGTGACTCAGGGGCTGGATAAAGGCGTCGGCGCATTTTGGGACGCGATCACCGAGCCGGATGCGATTTCTGCGCTTAAGCTGACGCTGCTTGCGACCGTCATTTCTGTACCGCTAAACGTGGTATTCGGGTTGGCGACGGCGTGGTGCGTGACGAAATTCGAATTTCGTGGCAAGAGCTTTCTACTGGCGCTGATCGACTTGCCATTTTCCGTTTCCCCTGTGGTTGCGGGGCTGGTGTATGTGCTGCTGTTTGGGGCGCAAAGCAAGATCTATCCCTTCCTGCTCGAACACGATCTGCAAATTGTTTACGCCGTTCCGGGCATCGTGCTGGCGACAATTTTCGTCACGCTGCCTTATGTTGCCCGTGAGCTGATTCCGCTGATGGAAGAGCAGGGCTCGCAGGAAGAAGAAGCGGCGCGGCTGCTGGGGGCGAATGGCTGGCAAATGTTCTGGCACATCACGCTGCCGAATGTGAAGTGGGCGCTGATCTACGGCGTGGTGCTGTGTACTGCGCGTGCGATGGGGGAATTTGGTGCCGTTTCCGTCATTTCCGGCCATATCCGCGGCCTGACGAACACGCTGCCGTTGCACATCGAAATTCTTTATAACGAGTACAACATCGTTGCGGCTTTCAGCGTGGCGATCCTGCTGCTAATTATGTCACTGGTCGTGCTGCTGCTGCGCCAGTGGAGTGAGAGCCGATTGACGAAGCAAATAGAGAAACAACAGGAGTTGGCCAAAAATGAGCATTGAGATTCGCAATATTAATAAACAATTTGGCCAGTTCCGGGCGCTGAACGAGATTAATTTGTCGATCCACAGCGGTGAGCTGGTGGCGCTGCTGGGGCCATCGGGCTGTGGTAAGACGACGCTGCTGCGTATTATCGCCGGGCTGGAACAGCCGGATAGCGGCAGCATTATTTTCCACGGCCAGGATGTGTCCGTTCACGATGTGCGTAAACGCAACGTGGGGTTTGTATTCCAGCACTACGCGCTGTTCCGCCACATGACGGTGTTCGATAACGTGGCGTTTGGGCTGCGAATGAAGCCGAAAAATATCCGCCCGTCGAAGAGTGACATCGAAAAGAAAGTACATGAATTGCTGAATCTGGTGCAGTTGGACTGGCTGGGAGATCGCTACCCTGAACAACTTTCCGGCGGCCAGCGCCAGCGTATTGCTTTGGCGCGAGCGCTGATTGTCGAGCCAAGCATTCTGTTGCTGGATGAGCCCTTTGGCGCGCTGGATGCCAAGGTACGTAAAGAGCTGCGCCGCTGGCTGTCTCAGTTGCATGAAGATATCGATCTGACATCGGTATTTGTGACGCACGATCAGGAAGAAGCGATGGAAGTCGCCGATCGCATCGTGCTGATGAACAAAGGCGTGATTGAACAAATCGGCACGCCAGCGGAAGTGTACAACAACCCAGCTAGCGAGTTTGTTTACCATTTCCTTGGCGACAGTAACCGGTTGAAAGTAGCGCAGACGGAAGAGACGATTCTGTTCCGTCCTCACGAAGTGTCGTTATCCGTTCAGGCGCAGGAAGGTTATCAGGCGGTGACAGTTCGAGATATTCGCCCACTCGGCGCTTTAACGCGCCTGTCGTTGAAGCTGGGTGAGCAGTCGGAGCTGATTGAAGCGGAAGTCGCAAAGGATGATGTAAGTCTGCACGGGCTACAGAAAGGCGATGTGATTCAGTTCAAACCCAAGCGTTATAGCCACGATTGGGAAATCTGATCGGCAGATTGTTGAAATAAAAAACCCGCGAATCCGCGGGTTTTTTGCTTTTGCCGTCAATACTAGCCGTGTGGCAAGGATTAGCGATAAGCGGGGTTAGAGGCAACAGAATAGCGACCGCTACCGACCAGCATGATGATAATGCCCGCGAAGAAATAGAGTGCTTCTAATTCCAGCGCCCAGGCACCCACGTTAGTCAGCGTGAAGAATTTACCTGTGCCAACCATCAATGTAGCAACAACCAGCGTCAGCGCGGCAATCAGGCCGGAAATACGGGTAAATACGCCCAGAATAATCAGAATCGGGGCAACAACCTCGCCGATATAAACGCCATAAGCGATAAAACCTGGCAGACCTGCGCCTTGCAGCATCTGTACGATCCAACCTACACCGTGCTCAATTTTTGCTACGCCATGAAACAGCAGCAGAATACCTACAGTTAAACGCAGTAAAAGTTTACCTGCATCAGGATGATCGGTTAAACGCGTGAACCACTGATTCAACTGAGCAATCATAATAGACAACCTCATAAGTGAGCAAAAAATGCTTATTGGTAATGTTTGTTGGCAATGCTTTGTATAGGGCGGCAGTGTCGTCGATTTAGGGGTTGAATAGAAAACCAATAAATTTGATATTTTATGTCAAAAAATTACGTGAACATCGTAAACGCAGATAAGCATAGCACCGCAATTGCGGCGGTCTAATGATGGATGGGCGTTTTAACCCCATCATGTCGTTGATGTTTGAGAGGAGGGAATGGCAGCGCAGAACATCACGCTGCCGTATCGGCTACCTTGTGCTTCAGTAGTCAATCGAATAAGTCAGAGCGAACGAGCGGCCTTGCGCTGGCAGACTGGAGAGCTTGCCATAGGTGGCTTCGGCCTGTTGGCTGTAGACGGTTTTATAGTCACGATTAGCCAGATTGTAGATGCCAAAGCCGACTTGGCCGCCCAGTAACGGAGCGTGAGCGATGAGGTCGAACACGGTATAGCCTGAAATCTTTGCTGCTGGCGTGGAGCGAATGCTTGAGCTGACAGTAGCGTATTTAGCATCATTATAAGCGCGGTCGGTTCCGCCGACGGTCAGGGATTGCAGACGTACTCCGTATCCATTGGCGAATGTCCAGTCGCTGTATAATGTGGCTTTCAGCGGTGAGACACGGAACGCATTCAGTTCGCGCCATTCGCCAGCGGCGTCTTTATATTCGCCTCGGGTATAGGCAAGCGTGCCGCCAATGTTCCAGCTTTCGGACAGTGGGTATTGCAGGTTGCCTTCCATGCCCCAAATACGTTCGTCGGTATCGGCTACTGACACGCTATAGTCACGGTTGAACTGCACCACCTTATCGGACGTGTTGTAGAACGCGGTAACGCCAGCATTCAGGCCGCGGTTATCCCTCATGCGCCAACCAAGTTCATAGTTGTTGACCTTGATGGAGTCGATACTGTCGCCGTTAATGGTGAAGGTCGCCGGTACGTCGCGCAACATGCGCTGTGTGTCGGGCAGGCTGAAGCCTTGGGAAAAGTTGGTGAATAACTGATGGGTATCGGTCAACTGGAACACTAGCCCCAGGTTATACAACGTTTCCCCATGCTTCACTTGACCACCTTCGAGCTGCCTGGCCTGATAGCCGGCTACCCTGTCCGCAGTGATGGCCTCGCTGTAGGGCGTTGAGGTGGAAACCTTGTTGCGGATGGTCTCGTGGCGCAGACCTGCCTGCAGGTTAAGGCGTTTAGTCAGCGCATAGTCCGATTGCAGGAATAGACCGGTTTTGTCCACCTTAACATCTGGCCCCATGGCGTAACGGTTTTCGGCTTGATAACGCAAGCCGTTACTGGCGATGAAGGTGTTGAGACCGTAGGATTGCCCACTCTGGCTGTCTTTTTCCTGTTCGTAGTCAAGACCATAGGTTAACTGTAGATCGCGTCCTGCCAGGCTCATGTTTTTTTGCAATGCGGTACGCACTCCCCAGACATCAATATCCGTATTGGATTGCATTGCCACATATGTGCTGCCGCCAGGCAGCGCTGAGTGCGTTACTGCGGAGACAGAAGGGAACCAGCGTGATTGTTCTTTGCGATAATAGGCTTCAGCCGTCAACTGCTGGCCGCCCAGTATGTCTCGATTCTGGTATTGGGTATTGAAGCCGTAATGCCGGGTGCGGGGCTGGTCGTCAAGCTGTAACCCTTTGATGCCCTTGAGGCTGGGCTGAAAAGTCGCCGGAGTGAACAGCGCGGCCAGTCCGGGGCCATAATCGGGGCCGTAGTCGCTGTCTTGCTCATCATTGTAATACCTGAATGCGCCGCTCAACTGCTGGTTGTCACCCAGATTCCAGGTCAGCCGGCTATTAAAATCGAGACTGGTTGTGTCCTGCCGATCGGTTTGGGCGATTTCCGGCCCGATCCGATTCCCGTGGGCATCGCGCATGTCCCCTTGCTCGGTATAGTTCAGCCCGGCAAAGCCGCTGATGTCATCGTTATGGAAAGAGGCGGTTTGCGTACCGCTGTAGGCCATACCTGATTTAGACGGCTTATCTGCGCTTTTCAAGCCAAATTGGCTGCTGAAAGCATAAGGTTCATCATCGGCATTACGGGTGATGATATTGATAATACCGCCCGTAGCGCCTGCGCCGTAGAGGCTTGTGGCGCCAGATACGACTTCGACACGTTCGATCATTGTCGGTGAAATGCTGTTGAGCTGCCGCGAACCGTCACGCGAGCCAGTCAGTGGTACGCCGTCGATCATGACCTGTACCGTGCGCCCGCGCATGGTCATACCGTAGTTACTGGTGGTGCCGGAGGCGGTAGCCAGGCCAGGCACCAACTGACCGAGAATATCAGCGGTAGACCTGCCTGCTGAGGATTGTCTGGCGATATCTTCGCGTTCGATGCTGTAAACCGTTCCGGCGATGTCGGCAATGTTTTTCACCGAGCGGGCCGCCGTTACCGTCATGATATCGGTGTCCTGCGTCTGGCTGCGAGTTTGCTGCACGGGGGGCTCGGTCTGTGCATACACCTGAGCGCTGATGGCCAGACTCAAGAAGGTTACCCGCGCGGGGGGCGCAAGATATCGCATAATGTCTCCTGAATAACTGAATGATAAGGGTTAAATGGTTTTGGTCAGATGTTGTCTGATGAGCGGTCGGCACAGCAGAACGCTAAGCAGCGACAGCACGCCGAGCAGCAGATAATAAGCGCCATAGCCGAGCCCTGCGGCGAGAAAGCCGGAAAGCGAACCGCCAAGGAAAAACACCAGAAGTTCAAAGCACACCAGCACAGTGAAGTCGGTGCCTGCCTGTCGACGGGAGCACAGGCGCATGAACAGCGTATAAAGACTGGTCATCGCCATGTAGCGGATCGCTAGCATGACGATGACTAGCGTGCCGAGCCAAAATCCTGAAGTCATGGCTGAGCCGCTGTAGATCAGCGCAGCGAGCAGTAGGTAGACGCCACTGCGCAACCAGCCAGCACGAACCAGCAGCATGTCGGATGAGTAACGTTTGAGCGCCCACGCGGTGATGATGGCGCTCAGCAACCCGACCCCCGCCCCAGCCACTGACATCAAAAGGCCGATTTCCACCAGTGTCCATTGCTGATCGACCAGCAGCGGATTAAGCATTGCCATGGCGGGGGCTTCAACCAGCCGGTAAAGCAGAATGAGCAGTAAAGCCCAACGTATTTCACGACGCTTGAACGTATTAGCGAAACTCGGGCGTTCGGATGCTGGGGATACTTGAGGACGTTCATTAATCCAGGTGACGGCGATCATGGTCAGCGCTGTCAATACCGCCAGAGACAGCAAGGCGCTGCGCCAGCCGTACAACTGATACAGCAACAGGATGCCTGCTCCGCCGATCATGCTGCCCAGCGCCACGCCGATGCTTTGCGCCATGCTGCCAAGGCGATGATCTGACTCTGCCAGTGACTCCACCGTATAGCCGTCGATGGCGATATCCTGCGTTGCAGCCCAAGTCGAGATCCATAACCCAATCAGTACGAATGGGAGCAAGCCGTAATCCCATTTGGTGAACGCCAGAACCAATACACCGCTTGCCAGTGCGATTTGCGTCAGCCATAGCCAGGTGCGACGACGCCCCAGCACGGGCAGATAATAACGGTCAATTAACGGTGCCCAGATAAATTTGCAGGCCCAAGGCAGATAAAGCAGTGAAAGCATGCCTATCCAGCGCAGATCCACCCCCTGGCTACGCAGAATGCTCGGCAGAGCGACGTTGTAGAAATACAACGGCAGGGCATGCGCTAAATAGAGAATCACGATCGCCGTCAGTCCTAATCGGCTGATCGGTGCGAACTCACTCGCTCGTTTCATTATTCACCCATGCCCATCATGCGTTCAGCAATCCAGTGATAGCCACTGGACTTCTCAAGTGTGACGAAGTACGGCACGCCCCAGGTTCGGTGCAGTGCGGGGGCATCCAGACGAGCTTGTTCGGATGTGTCACGGGCAATGCGCACCAGACCACGGCAGTAGCGCTGAAACGCGGGTTTGTGCTGGCGATACCAGAATGCCTGAATGGATCGGTAATCGGGGGCGAACTCGGTGTGCGCGAGTGTTCTGGCGATGAAGAAAAAGGGTTGTTTCGATTCGAGAAGATGCTCGATGCACGCCAGCCATTCGCGTATTTCCTCAGTGCTGACGTTTTCCTGAAACACCGCGTCGACCAGCGCGGTTTGCGTGACACGTAAAACCATGTGTTGTTACCCTTGAAATGAAAAACGTCACAGACCTTAGACAGTCGATTGCCGTCATGTTACAAATGAGAATACTTCTAATTCAAATCGTTCGCTTAGGCTAAAAAAAGAAAAAGTTAGGCGCGACGATATTTATTCAGGTACGTTTCATGCGTGTATTCACCTGCGATCAATTAAGTCAGGCAGCCAGTGAACAGGGAGGAAAACTGCATTTCGGCCAGGAGTTGCCGAGCGACCAGCCGGTGTTGGCTGGCTGGCAGCGGATTCAGTCCTTGGGTAATGGTCTGGTGCTGTATCTGAGTCAGAGTGAAGACCTGATCGACGCTTTTAGTCAGAATTTGCTGTCACCGGGTATTACTGCCGCGTTTCTGCTTCAGGGACAAGCGGATGTGAGTCTGGCAGGTCAGCGTCTGCGTTTCGACGCCCATTCCGCCCGCCAGCGCGCAATGCTGGTTAATCTGACGGATAGCGATCAGTTTCAGCGTCATTGGCAGGCAGGCCGACGGGAAACCAAGATCTGCCTGAGTTTCAGCCCAATTTGGTTCGAACGGTTTGCCAACGATAGTGGTCTGTGCAGCAGTAGCTTGCTGCAGTTCAGGCGTGCGCACTGGCAAAGCCTGTCCTGGCAACCCGCTCCAGATGTCCTGCAACGTGCTTGCCGATTGGCTTTCGACGATCGGTCTCCGGTTTCGCTTATCCAGCGTTTGCAATGCGAGAGTTTCGCACTGGATCTGGCGACGGACATTTTACGAAGTATTGATGCATCGCCCCAGCAAAAGCGTTTTGGTGCTCATCTTGAATGCTGTTTGGTACGCTTGAAGGACTGGTTGGATAGCGGCGAAGCCGATCGCCTGAGTATCGGCCAGATGGCTAAGGCGTTGGGGACTAATCCGGTTGATTTGCAGAATGGTTTTCGCACCCGTAACGGTATCACTATTGCTGCCTACCTGCGTAAGAATCGGCTGGAACGTGCCTATCAGGCGCTCCACCGACATGCCGTGTCTGTGGATGAAGCTGCTGTGTTGGCGTGCTATGAACATGTCAGTAGTTTCAGCGCCGCGTTTAAGAAGCAGTATGGATTCCCGCCTTCACAGGTCAGATAGGGTAGGGGGCAACCATCATCAGGTTGGGCAGCTCTCTATCTTCAATTTTTTTCATTTTTATTTCGATAATAAATAAAAACAGGCGAGCCTTGCAGACTGACGTTACGTGCGTCTTGCATTTTCGCGTTAACGCAGACGATATAGTCTCATTTGCAAAACAGATGCAACAGATAATATTTGGTGGATTTACTTCAGAGGGGAATCACTTTGCGGAAGTGGTGGGTCGTGCAGGATTCGAACCTGCGACCAATTGATTAAAAGTCAACTGCTCTACCGACTGAGCTAACGACCCGCAGAAGTGGTGGGTGATGACGGGATCGAACCGCCGACCCCCTCCTTGTAAGGGAGGTGCTCTCCCAGCTGAGCTAATCACCCACTTCTGAACTACATTTACTTCAACTTCTAATAAGAAGACCAGCTGGTAGAGATTGGTGGGTGATGACGGGATCGAACCGCCGACCCCCTCCTTGTAAGGGAGGTGCTCTCCCAGCTGAGCTAATCACCCAATCTCAAATCTTCTTACTCTACACAGCGAGACACTTTTCACTAAAACATCGTAAAGAGTGGTGGGTGATGACGGGATCGAACCGCCGACCCCCTCCTTGTAAGGGAGGTGCTCTCCCAGCTGAGCTAATCACCCCCGCTGTGTGGAGTCGCATTATAGGGATCCTTGAATGTGAGTCAACGCTTTTTAAAACTAAAATGATTGTTCGTTGCAAAATTAGTCAAGACGTCGTATTTATCGCCGTTGGTGCTGCATCCTTGCGCAATTCAGCCTGTTATCTTGCTATCGCTAGCAGAATAAAAGCATGTGCGGCATGTTACGGCGTTGAGGAATCGAAGCAGAGTGATAGAATGTTGCCCACTTTTGTTCTCTGAGCTTATGTCGGTCTATGCCGACAGCCGTTGCGTAATAAGGCTGTAATCCCAAATGAAAATCAAAACCCGTTTCGCCCCTAGCCCTACTGGCTATCTCCACGTCGGCGGCGCTCGTACCGCACTGTATTCTTGGCTGTTTGCCCGTCATCATGACGGCGAGTTCGTGCTGCGTATTGAAGATACCGATCTGGAGCGTTCAACTCAGGACGCGATTGATGCCATTATGGATGGTATGAACTGGCTGAGCCTGAACTGGGATGAAGGCCCTTACTACCAGACTAAACGTTTTGACCGCTACAACGCCGTAATCGATCAGATGCTGGAAAACGGCACAGCCTATAAGTGCTACTGTTCAAAAGAGCGTCTGGAAGCGCTGCGCGAGCAGCAGATGGAAAATGGTGATAAGCCACGTTACGACGGCTGTTGCCGTGGTTCTCACGAACATCATGCTGATAATGAGCCGCACGTCGTGCGTTTCCTCAACCCGCAGGAAGGCTCAGTCATCTTCAATGACCGTATTCGCGGGCCGATCGAATTCAGCAATCAGGAGCTCGATGACCTGATTATTCGTCGTACTGACGGTTCACCGACCTACAATTTCTGTGTCGTTATCGATGACTGGGATATGGAAATCACGCACGTTATTCGTGGTGAAGACCATATCAACAACACGCCGCGCCAGATCAATATCCTGAAAGCGCTGGGCGCACCGGTGCCGGAATATGCGCACGTGTCGATGATCTTGGGCGACGACGGTAAGAAATTGTCCAAGCGTCACGGCGCTGTGGGTGTAATGCAATACCGCGATGACGGCTATCTGCCGGAAGCACTGCTGAACTATCTGGTGCGTTTAGGCTGGTCGTCTGGCGATCAGGAAATCTTCTCTATAGATGAGATGAAATCGCTGTTCTCGCTGGATGCCGTCAACAAATCGGCGAGCGCTTTCAATACTGAGAAGCTGCAATGGTTGAACCATCACTATATTAACCATTTACCCGCAGAATATGTGGCGACGCATCTGTCATGGCATATCGAGCAGGCTGGAATTGATACCCGCACCGGGCCGCAGCTGAGCGAACTGGTTGGCTTGCTGGGCGAGCGTTGCAAGACGCTGAAAGAAATGGCGGATTCTTGCCGCTATTTCTATGAAGATTTTGCTGAGTTTGATGCCGATGCTGCCAAGAAACACCTGCGTCCGGTTGCCCGTCAGCCGCTTGAGCTGGTACGTGATAAGCTGGCAGCGATTACAAGCTGGACGCCGGAGAATATTCATCATGCCATTCAGGGCACGGCGGATGAACTGGGTCAGGGCATGGGTAAAGTCGGTATGCCGCTGCGCGTTGCGGTAACCGGCGCGGGTCAGTCTCCGGGCGTTGATGTGACTGTGCATGCGATTGGTCAACAGCGTTCGCTAGCGCGCATTGATAAAGCATTGGCGTTCATTGCTGAGCGTGAAGCGCAGCAGTGATCCCTACTGCATGAGTACACAAGAAGCCCTGGCTAAATGCTGGGGCTTCTTATTTTATGACTTAGGGGATTATTGACCGGCGATAGCAACCGCTTTACCGATGGCATCGGGGATCACGTCGCCGTGCCCTTTACCAGGGAACAGAATAAAGTCGGCTTTTGTGCCTTGTTCGTTGAGCTGTGCGACCAGTGCTGTTGCTCTTTCCACCATTTTTCTTTGGCTGAGACGCTCTGCCCGTTTTTCATCAACGGGTTTACCCGCCTGCGTTTTGGCTGGCTCATCTTCATTTGCCCCTGCCGTGACGGTAATTGATGGTGGCGGTGTAGCGAGCAGCGGCGTTCTTGCCGGAATCACAACGCCATTTCCCCACCAGATAGACGGGCTTGCAGCAACATAGCGCTGGAAAGATTCAGTGTGGTTAAAAAGCGTATAGAGCGTAAACAGACCGCCGAAAGAGTGACCAGCCAGCGTTTGTTTTTGCTTATTCACGGCGTAGTTCGCTTCAACCCAGGGTTTTACCTTGGACTGTAGGAATTGATAAAACGCTTCGGCTTCGCCGCCTGCGGCAAAATCTGGGTCGGTGAGCGTTGTCGGCGGCGTGTAGTCACGTGTTCTGGCAGGGACATCGTAAGGCTTATCGATCGGATAACCGACGGCGACAATCAACGGTGCCGCACCATTTTTGGCGTTATAGCGGTTTACGGCAACGGGAAACTGAGCGTTGCCATCCAGCATGTACAGAACTGGGTAACCACCTTCAGGTGCCGGTTGGCGGGGAAGTGCGATGAAAAGCCGATAGGCATGCTGTGCATCGCTTTTCATCTCAACTTGCCTGATCTCAAATTGAGCTTTTGCTTGTTCGGTCATATCAGGAATAGTGGGTTGTGCTCGAACAGGCAACAGGCCAGAAGCAGATACCATCAGAGAAAATACAATCATAGGAACATAGCGCATGTGATGGGGCTTATATAGGAGGCAGAAGCGTAACGTGAATCGATGATAATAAATCGCGTTATCGTTAGCAGCTTTTTATTGTGCGAATAATGATATGACATCGAAATTGCCGCCTGTTTTTTCTTACCTTTGGCGTCTTTTTCAGCGGTTAATCGGATAACCGGATTTAGCCGTTGACACTGCGAATCGGGTTTCATATTATGCGACGCGTTCGCACAGTACTTACTTTCACGGTGATGCTGTAAGATACGGGGCTATAGCTCAGCTGGGAGAGCGCTTGCATGGCATGCAAGAGGTCAGCGGTTCGATCCCGCTTAGCTCCACCAAACACTCCCTCTGTTTGGTTGATTATCATGAACATTCCACACGTTGTGGGGCTATAGCTCAGCTGGGAGAGCGCTTGCATGGCATGCAAGAGGTCAGCGGTTCGATCCCGCTTAGCTCCACCAAATCATCGCATTACTTCTTATTTCATTCCGTTTTTTTCGATTCATCCGTATTCAATCAACGTCTTTCGTTTGCTTAATACTTTTCGATTCCTTGTAACTCATTATTTGTAAGGGATTCTTTGTAAACCATTCTTTGTAAACGACAGTTGGCTGCCTTCGTTTTTGAAGACAACCAAACCGTTATCGATTAAGCCTCTTCTGGGAGCCTTGGCGTCCAGTCTATGGGCGACAGCCCCTGCTGTTCCAAAAGCTGATTAGCCTGCGAAAAATGCTTACAGCCCAAGAAACCGCGGTGTGCGGACAGTGGGGAAGGGTGCGGCGATTTCAGAACATGGTGGCGCTGCTGATCAATGATGTTGCCTTTTTTCTGTGCATGCGAGCCCCACAGGAGAAAGACCAGACCTTCCCGCTGTTCATTCAATGCCGTGATGACGCGGTCAGTAAACGTTTCCCAGCCTAAATTAGCATGCGAGTGCGCCTGTCCGGCTTCAACGGTTAATACTGTGTTGAGCAGCAAAACGCCTTGCTCCGCCCAGCTTTGTAGAAAACCATGCCGTGGAATTTCAAACCCAGGGATGTCGCTCGCCAATTCTTTATAAATATTACCCAGAGAAGGCGGAGCGGGTACGCCCGGACGTACCGAGAATGACAGTCCGTGCGCCTGATTTGGGCCGTGATAGGGATCTTGTCCCAGAATGACGACTTTGACCTGATGCAGTTCGGTAAAGCGGAACGCGTTGAAAACATCCTTCTGCGGAGGATAGATAGTCTTACCCGCTGCACGCTCTTTCCCAACGAATTCAAGGGTATTAATGAAGTAAGGCTGCTGCTTTTCTTGGGCCAGCACGTCATGCCAGGTGAGAGAGGTCGCCATCATGCACTCTTTTTTTACAGGTTGAATGGTGTTGCGGGTAGCTTACCGATCTATCGTGCAGAGGTAAAACCGTAACCGTTGTTGTCGTAATGAAAACGCCTTTTTTTGAAAAAAAATTGAAAATTTACAAAAATATTTGCAATTTAGTGTCTTGGTAAAATTGATATAAAACAATAAATTGCCTTCATGCAGTTAAGTGATGAGGTTTTAAAATTGATTTAAGTCAAGGATGTCCAGCTATCAGGCTGGTATATAAGAGGGCAGATACAAACGGTTTTATACGATCGTTACGAAATTCGTCAATTTTTACCGATAACGATGTTAACTAAATCAGTTTTAACTAAGACAATAACACGCCGTTTTACGGAGGCAATTATGGTTACTGGTATTCAAATCACCAAGGCTAACGACAGCGCGCTGATCAATTCTTTCTGGTTGCTGGATGAAGAAAAATCACAGGCGCGTTGCGTGTGTGCTAAATCGGGTTATAGCGAAGATCAAATCGTTCCAGTGAGCGAACTGGGTCAGATCGAGTATCGTGAAATTCCGCTGGAAATCAAACCTGAAGTGCGTGTGGAAGGCGGTCAACACCTGAACGTAAACGTTCTGCGCCGTGAGACGCTGGAAGATGCCGTTAAACATCCGGAAAACTATCCGCAGCTGACTATCCGTGTATCTGGCTACGCTGTGCGTTTCAACTCACTGACGCCAGAACAGCAGCGCGACGTTATCGCTCGTACTTTTACCGCAAGCCTGTAATTTGTTACTCAAGTCTTAACAAAAAAGGGAGCCGAGGCTCCCTTTTTTACATCTCTATTTTATACCCGTCATACTTCAAGTTGCATGTGCGTTGGCTGCGTTCACTCACCCGAATCACTTACTTGAGTAAGCTCATCGGGATTCACTCGCTTGCCGCCTTCCTGAAACTCGAATTATTTAGTGTATATAACGTCTTATATCGACACTGTTATTCGGCAGAGGGTTCGTCGGTTTTCTGCGTTGGTTGACGACGCTTACCAATATTTTTAGCATCGCGATGACGAACTTTTACCTTAACTTTTTCTTTTTCCTTCTCTTTTTTCTCTTGTCGCTTAGCCAGCACTTTTTTCGACGGTTTTCCCGTCGTTTTGGCGCTTGGTGCTTTAGTCACTGGGCGGAGTTCTTCAATGACGCGCGGTTTTAGCGGTTCATTCAAGTAGCGACTGATTTTTCCCAGAAGCAGATGGTCGTGCGCTTCGACGAAAGAGATAGCACAGCCTTTACGACCGGCGCGACCAGTACGGCCGATACGGTGTAGATAGGTGTCCGATGTGCGCGGCAAATCGAAGTTAAATACGTGGCTGACATCGTTAATATCAATACCGCGTGCCGCGATATCAGTTGCCACTAGCACGTTGACGCGCCCGTCGCTCAGACGTTTGATCGCCTCATTACGTTTGGCCTGCACCATTTCGCCTTCGAGATAGCAGGAGTTAATGCCCGCTTCACGCAGCCAGGCAACCAGCTCATGCACACGCTCACGCTTGCGTACAAAGACGATAGAACGCGTCACGTCCGGCTGTTTTAACTGGTGGCAGAGCAGCGCCGTTTTGTGTTTGAGATCGTCAGCGCGGTAATACCATTGCAGAATTTTTTTACGTTCCCGACGCGATGGATCGGATTCGATTTCAACGGGATCGTTGAGCAGGCGCTCGGCGAAATCTTTGATCGCGTCCCCTTCCAGCGTCGCAGAAAACAGCAGCGTTTGCTTGCGCCAGCGGGTTTCTCCGGCGATGTGTTCAATATCCTGAGCGAAGCCCATGTCCAGCATTCTGTCTGCTTCATCCAGAATCAGCGTTTCTACCGCGCGGCAGTCGAAGTTTTCTTCTTTAATGTATTGCAGCAGACGGCCCGTCGTCGCGACGACGATATCCTGATTTTCACTGAAGACTTCTGCGTGGTTCATGTAGGCCACGCCGCCGGTGATCGTGGCGATATCCAGGTGCGTATGCGCTGCAAACGCGCGCGCCTGATCGGCCACCTGCATGGCGAGTTCACGGGTTGGCGTGAGGATCAGAATACGAGGTGGACCCGATTTTTTACGAGGGAAATCGATAAGATGCTGCAAAACCGGCAGCAGATAGGCGGCGGTTTTACCTGTTCCTGTTGGCGCGGAGCCCAGTACGTCGCGGCCTTCCATCGCCGGAGGGATCGCCTCAGCCTGAATCACGGTCGGGCGCTCGTAGCCCATGTCGCGCAGGGCGTCTAACAGGCTTTCATCAAGATCAAGCTCGGAAAAATTGGTTACAGTCATGGTCTACCTCTATTTGGGGCGCCGATTATAGACGGATTGGCCGGTTTCTTCACCTGTTTAAGCAGACATCGGCACTTTTCCTGTACTGATGTTTCACCTATGCTACTGCGGTTTGCGTTTGGAATCTTATTTTCATGAGTCATCAGGCTGATAATAAACTGACACTGCGTCGGGATGGATTTACCTTCAAGCAATGCTTTGTGGCGCACGATCGCTGTGCCATGAAGGTGGGGACCGATGGCATTTTGCTGGGTGCCTGGACGCCGGTGTCTTCAGCCACGCGGATTCTAGATATCGGCAGCGGCTCCGGTCTTCTCGCGCTAATGCTGGCGCAACGTTCTGAACCGCATGTTCAGATTGATGCCGTCGAACTGGATAGCGCCGCCAGCGATCAGGCGAAAGAAAACGTTGCCGCCTCGCCATGGGCTGACAGAATCACGGTGTATGCTGAGGATATTGTCAGTTTTGCTGATACGCGAGCCGCCGACTATTCGTTGATTATCAGTAATCCGCCTTATTTCCAGCCGGGGATCGCGTGCGGATCGGTTCAGCGCGATCAGGCTCGCTATACCACGCTGTTAACTCATGAAGCGCTGTTGCGTTGTGCCCATCAACTGCTGATGCCTGAAGGGCTTTTCTGCGTGGTGCTGCCGGTTCAGGTTGCGGAGAGCTTTATTCCACTGGCGCAGCAGCACCATTGGCACGTTCACCAGCAACTGCACGTATCGGAGCAGGAAGAGAAACCTGCGCATCGCGTTTTGCTGGCGCTGTCTCGTCAGGAAAGGGAATGTCTGAGTTCCTCATTGGCCATTCGTGATGCAGAAAGGCGCTATTCGACGGATTTCCAGCGGCTGACAAAAGATTTTTATCTCTTTATGTAGAAGGCAGACGCCTTGTAGCGGCGTCTGCCTTTTCTAAGCGAACGACTTTTCTATGCGTTACGGCACCAGAATGGTGGGGGTCGGGGTCTCGAACTGCTCTGGGTAGTCCAGTGTGTAATGTAGTCCGCGGCTTTCTTTTCTTTCCAGCGCACAGCGGACGATGAGTTCGGCGACCTGCACCAGATTACGCAGCTCCAGCAAATTGTTGGAAATACGGAAGTGGGCGTAGTACTCATTGATTTCCTGCTGAAGCAGTTGGATGCGGCGTTGTGCCCGCTCCAGTCGCTTAGTCGTTCGCACGATCCCAACGTAGTCCCACATAAACAGGCGCAACTCGTGCCAGTTATGCTGGATCACCACCTGTTCGTCGGAGTTGTCGACCTGGCTTTCATCCCAATCCGGTAATTTTTTCACTGCTTTGATTTGCGGTAAGCGCTGCAAAATGTCCTCAGCGGCTGACCAGCCGTAAACCAGACATTCAAGTAATGAGTTGGAGGCCATGCGGTTTGCGCCATGCAATCCGGTGTAACTGACTTCGCCAATCGCATACAGGCCGTCAAGATCGGTGCGACCATGCTGATCGACCAGCACGCCGCCGCACGTGTAGTGTGCCGCGGGTACGATCGGTATCGGCTCACGCGTCAGATCGATACCGAGAGACTGGAGCTTTTCATCGATGGTGGGGAAGTGCTGTTTGATGAATGCTTCGGGCTTGTGGCTGATATCGAGATACATACAGTCTGCGCCAAGCCGTTTCATCTCATGGTCAATCGCCCGGGCGACGACGTCGCGCGGAGCCAGTTCGCCTCTTTCGTCGAAATCGGGCATAAAACGTGTGCCGTCAGGACGTTTAAGGTACGCGCCTTCACCGCGCAGCGCTTCCGTTAGCAGGAAGTTTCGTGCCTGTGGGTGGAACAGGCAGGTCGGGTGAAACTGGTTGAACTCCAGATTTGCCACGCGGCAACCCGCACGCCAGGCCATAGCGATGCCATCACCAGAGGAAATATCGGGATTCGTGGTGTATTGATACACTTTGGATGCGCCGCCAGTCGCCAGAACCACCGTTTTCGCCCGGCAGGATTCTACGCGTTCCCGTTCACGGTTCCATATATAGGCACCGATAATGCGGCGTGTGCCGGGCAGACCCAGCTTATTCGAGGTAATCAAATCGACGGCGTTGCAGCGTTCCATAATCCGAATATTCGGATGAGATAGCGCTTTCTGCACCAAAGTGTTTTCCACTTCTTTGCCCGTTGCATCCGCCGCGTGCAGAATTCGACGATGGCTGTGCCCGCCTTCCCGCGTGAGATGATAACGTTCTTCGCCGCTGGTGCTGGTTTCGGTATCGAACAGCACGCCTTGTTCGATCAGCCATTGCACGCAGTGTTTGGCATTGCTGGCGATAAACTCAACGGCTTCCCGTTCGCACAGGCCATCGCCAGCGATCAGGGTATCTTCGATATGGGAGTCAATCGTGTCCGTTTCATCGAAAACGGCGGCGATGCCGCCCTGAGCATAAAACGTTGCGCCTTCGTTGAGTGGGCCTTTGCTTAATACCGTCACGTTGGCTTGTGAAGCCAGACGCAGCGCCAGTGAAAGCCCGGCGGCACCGCTGCCAATGATTAAAACATCACAGACGTATTCAGTGGTCGTTTGCATGGTCGTGTCGTGGGTGCAAAAAGAAGAGGAAATCCGATGGTAGCACCCAATGGTTGATTGCTGTATTGGTTTTTAGCCCCATTTCTACGCTATAAATAAGCGAAGAGTAGGGCATGCTGAATCGTGCGCATACCCCAGATTTATCGTATCATCCTCGGAGAAGCGCAGAGCCTCAGATGAAGACCATTTTTGATGAAGACAATGTTTGATAAAGACAATGTGTGATGAAGAGAATGCGTCATGATACGCATCGTAAAGACGAGTAACGGCGCTAAGCAAAAGAAAAATGATGACTCGGAACTTTATTGGATGTCTTGGTTCTAATGAGGAGCTTGCTCTAAATATGACTTATATAGCTGGCAGTACTATTTTACGCGTGGAGAACGGTTTGAGTAGAGATTACCTCGGATGAGCGAGCAACTGGCAGATCAGGTTCTGGTCGAGCGAGTCCAAAAAGGCGATCAAAAATCGTTTAACTTGTTGGTCGTTCGTTATCAGCATAAGGTAGCGAGCCTGGTATCGCGGTATGTTCCCCAAGGGGACGTGCCGGACGTGGTTCAGGAATCGTTTATTAAAGCCTATCGCGCGTTAGAATCATTCCGCGGCGATAGCGCGTTTTATACGTGGCTGTATCGTATCGCTGTGAATACGGCCAAGAATTATCTGGTAGCTCAGGGACGCCGCCCGCCCTCCAGCGACATTGATGCCAATGACGCGGAAAACTATGAAAATGCGGGTGCACTGAAAGAAATATCGAACCCTGAGAATTTAATGTTGTCAGAGGAATTACGAAGCATTGTTTTCCGCACTATTGAGTCTTTACCGGAAGATTTGCGTTTAGCGATTACGCTGCGTGAGTTGGACGGTTTAAGCTACGAAGAGATCGCCGTGATTATGGATTGTCCCGTCGGCACTGTTCGTTCTCGTATTTTCCGGGCGCGGGAAGCGATTGATAATAAAGTACAACCGCTTATTCAGCGCTAGCGAGCGTTTTCAGCTATCCGCATGACTAATGATGGATTTGACAAGGTAAGGGTGTCGGTATGCAGAAAGAGAAACTTTCCGCTTTAATGGATGGCGAAGCAGTAGATTCCGAACTGTTAGGTTCACTGTCTCGGGATGACGCGTTGCAGCAAAGTTGGCAAAGTTATCATCTGATTCGTGATGTGATGCGTGGTGATGTGAGTGAAAACGTGATTCACCTGGACATCGCTTCTCGTGTTGCCGCTGCAATCGAAAAAGAACCTGTTCGTCTGGTTCCACAAGCGCAGCCTGAATCTCAGCCACAACCTGTCGAGTGGACGAAGATGCCTTTCTGGCACAAAATCCGCCCGTGGGGCAGCCAGCTGACGCAAGTCGGTGTGGCCGCCTGCGTCTCTTTAGCGGTGATTGTCGGCGTACAAAATTACCAGCAGGGTAATGCTTCTGAACATGTTGTGGAATCCGGCGTGTTCAGCACCTTACCCGCAATGGGCACCGCCTCTCCAGTGAGTCTGGGCGTGCCGTCAGAAAATGTTGCCCCTAACAGCGGTCAACAGAAATCCGATATGCAGCGCAATCGCCTTAACGCCATTTTGCAGGACTACGAATTACAGCGCCGGCTGCATGCCGAGCACGCTCTGCCGCAGGACGATCAGCAAGCGGCAATTCAAGTTCCCGGTACTCAATCATTAGGAACACAGCCCCGGTAATGAAGCGTGTTTGGTCCGCCGCCTGTTTTCTGATTGGCAGTCTGTTTTATTCTACTTTCGCCCCGGCTCAGAATGTTGAGCCGGGAGCGTTGCTGCAACAGATGAATGCCGCTATTCGTTCTCAGAATTACGAAATTTCCTTTATTAACATTACCCTGCAAGGGTTCGAGTCGGTACGGTATCGCCATGCTGTGGTGAACAACCGTGCCTTGGCGCAGTTGCTGTTTATGGACGGGCCGCGACGCGAGATCGTGCAGCGTGGTAATGAAGTCAGCTATTTCGATCCTGGTTTTGAGCCATTTACGCTCACCAGCGACCATATCGTTGACTCTCTCCCTTCTCTGGTGTTCGCTGATTTCCAGAAACTCTCGCCCTATTATGATTTTGTTCCCGCTGATGGGCGGGTGCGTATTGCCGATCGCCTGGCATCGGGCATTCGGGTTATCTCACGCGATGGTACACGCTACAGCTATACGGTGTGGATTGATGCGGACTCGAAACTTCCACTGCGCATTGATTTACAGGATCGCAATGGCGATAAACGGCTCGAGCAATTCTTAACGACATCACTGATTGTTGACGATGATGTGGTGAACGTGATGCGTCCGCTGGAAGGGATCAAACTTCCTCCTGCACTACCCGCGCCTGCTGCGGAAAAAGGTGATTTTACCTGGGTGCCGGAATGGCTGCCTGCCGGGATGAAAGAGCTGTCGCACAACAAAAAGGTATTGCCAGGTTCGTCCATTCCGATTGAAACACGTCTGTATAGCGATGGCTTATTCAGCTTTTCGATTAACATTAGCCCGTCTTCTGACGTGAGCGAGGAACAATCTGTGCTCACGGGGCGGCGCTCTATTCACACTGTCATGAAAAGCAACCGAGAGATTACCGTCGTTGGCGATATTCCGCCTTCTACGGCGAAACGCGTGGCTGACAGCATTATTTTGAAGGCGCAACCGTGATTAAAGAGTGGGCAACAGTCGTGTCATGGCAGGATGGCATCGCAGAGCTGCGGTGTGAGCCAAGTTCGGGCTGCGGCACCTGTAAATCCCGCTCGTCGTGTGGAACCGGTTTATTAAGTCAGCTTGGGCTCTCTGCTGAAAATACGCTGTACGTTCCTTACGATCGGCCTTTAGAAGTGGGACAAAAGGTTGAATTGGGCATTTCTGAGGGGCGACTGCTGTTCTCCGCTGCTCTGGTTTATTTCGTTCCGCTGGTTGGGCTACTGCTCGGTGCGGCGATCTGCCAAACGTTATTCGGCACCGATCTGGCCGCTGTTATTGGCGCGCTGCTAGGCGGTGGCGTGGCGTTTATCGGCGTGAAGCGCTGGGCGAAGCAGTTGGGTAAAAATAAGCGTTATGAGCCCGTTATCCTGCAAATCGCACTGCCGGGCACTCTCTTACAAAATTGATCTGTTTACCTGAGCGTAAACGGCGCGCGGTGCGGAAACATTGCTTACTGGTTTGTTATCTTTCGACATCGATGTTTGCCACGTAATGACACTTTACTTCCTGCTTTCCTCTTGTTGTTCTGCTATTCCAAATAAAACCGTCATAATCAAGGGGAATGCACCGGACATGACTAGGTTTTCACGCCTCTCGCATGTAGAATGCTGCGATTCAGGTGGAATAACATCGCTGCTGTTTTCACCTATGCGCATGCCCATCGGCAAGAATTTCAGGAATATCAAGGTAGAAAAATTTTTATAATGAAGCATATACGAAATTTCTCCATTATTGCCCATATCGACCACGGTAAATCAACGTTATCTGACCGTATTATCCAGATTTGCGGCGGTTTAACCGAGCGTGAAATGGCTGCGCAGGTTCTGGATTCCATGGATCTGGAACGTGAACGCGGAATAACGATTAAAGCGCAAAGCGTCACGCTGGATTATAAAGCGCAGGACGGCCAAACCTACCAGTTAAACTTCATCGATACGCCTGGGCACGTTGACTTCTCTTATGAAGTTTCCCGTTCGCTCGCCGCCTGTGAAGGCGCGCTGCTTGTCGTTGACGCTGGGCAGGGTGTTGAAGCTCAAACGCTGGCTAACTGCTATACCGCGCTGGATATGAATCTGGAAGTGGTGCCGGTTCTGAATAAGATCGACCTGCCTGCTGCCGATCCGGATCGTGTTGCTCAGGAAATTGAAGACATCGTCGGCATTGATGCCACCGATGCTGTGCGCTGCTCTGCAAAAACGGGGATTGGTGTGCCGGATGTTTTGGAGCGTCTGGTACGTGATATTCCGCCGCCGGAAGGCAGCCCTGATGAACCGCTGCAGGCGCTGATTATCGATTCCTGGTTTGATAACTACCTTGGCGTTGTGTCGCTGGTACGTATCAAAAACGGCACGATGCGTAAAGGCGATAAAATTAAGGTGATGAGCACGGGGCAGGTTTATAACGCCGACCGTCTCGGTATTTTTACGCCGAAGCAGATCGACCGCGACGTATTGAACTGCGGCGAAGTAGGCTGGTTGGTGTGCGCCATCAAAGATATTTTGGGTGCCCCAGTAGGGGATACGCTGACTCTGGCGCGTCATCCGGCTGAAAAAGCGTTACCGGGCTTCAAGAAAGTCAAACCTCAGGTCTACGCTGGCCTGTTCCCGATTAGCTCCGACGACTATGAAGCATTCCGTGATGCGTTAGGCAAACTGAGCCTCAATGATGCCTCGCTGTTCTATGAACCAGAAAGTTCTACCGCGTTGGGCTTTGGTTTCCGCTGTGGCTTCCTGGGTCTGCTGCACATGGAGATCATTCAGGAGCGTCTGGAGCGTGAGTACGATCTGGAGCTGATCACTACGGCTCCGACGGTAGTGTATGAAGTAGAAACTACGGCTAAAGAAACCATTTATGTTGATAGCCCGTCTAAACTGCCGCCGCTGAACAATATTCAGGAACTGCGCGAACCGATTGCCGAGTGTCACATGCTGATGCCTCAGGAATATTTGGGTAACGTTATTACACTGTGTATTGAGAAACGTGGCGTGCAGACGAACATGGTGTACCACGGTAATCAGGTTGCGTTGACGTATGAGATCCCGATGGCCGAAGTGGTACTCGATTTCTTCGATCGCCTGAAATCAACGTCTCGTGGTTATGCCTCGCTGGATTATGGCTTCAAGCGTTTCCAGGCATCAGACATGGTGCGCGTTGATGTATTAATCAACAACGAACGTGTTGATGCATTGGCTCTGATTACTCACCGTGATAATTCACAATATCGTGGCCGTGAATTCGTCGAAAAGATGAAAGAACTGATTCCACGTCAGCAGTTTGATATCGCGATTCAGGCCGCAATTGGTAACCACATTATTGCGCGCTCTACGGTTAAGCAATTGCGTAAAAACGTACTGGCCAAGTGTTATGGTGGCGACGTCAGCCGTAAGAAGAAACTGTTGCAGAAACAGAAAGATGGTAAGAAACGTATGAAGCAGGTCGGTAACGTCGAACTGCCGCAAGAGGCGTTTCTGGCAATTCTGCACGTCGGCAAAGACAGTAAATAAATTCTGAGGAGTTGGCATGGCCAATATGTTTGCCGTAATTCTGGCATTGGTGACGCTGGTCACGGGGATTGTCTGGTGTTTAGAGCGTTTCGTCTGGGCACCCGCTCGCCGGAAGAAATTTGCTGCGATGAGCGGCGCCGATCTGGCTGACGGCGCGGTTTCATCGAAAGCGATTCAACAACCAGGTTGGATTGAGACGATAGCGTCCGTTTTCCCGGTCGTGGCCTTGGTATTGGTTGTGCGCTCCTTCATTTATGAGCCGTTTCAAATTCCATCGGGTTCGATGATGCCGACGCTGTTGATCGGTGATTTTATTCTGGTAGAGAAATTTGCTTACGGTATTAAAGAACCCTTCACGCAAAAAACGCTGATCGAAACCGGTCATCCGAAGCGTGGCGACGTGGTGGTATTTAAATATCCATCCGATCCTAAGGTAGACTTCATCAAACGCGTGGTTGGCGTACCGGGCGATCGCGTGAGCTATAATCCGATCACCAAGCAGGTGACGATTCGTCCATCCTGTCAGGGGCAGCAGGCGTGTAATACCGCACTGGCGGTCACATACAGTAACGTGCAGCCTAGCGATTTTGTTCAGACCTTCAACCAGCCAGGACTGGAGTCGCGTAGCGGTTTTTATGAGGTACCTGTCAATGACAACAGCGTGGAAGGCACCCGTATGGGCGCGCGCAAAGAGTCATTAGGCAATGTAACGCATAATATTCTCTTGGTACCGGGCCAGCAGGATCAGCTTGGTGGTTATTACCAGCAATCGCAGCAGCAGCTTGCGACATGGGTTGTCCCTGCAGGGCACTACTTCATGATGGGCGATAACCGCGACAACAGTCTCGATAGCCGCTATTGGGGCTTTGTACCAGAGAGAAATCTGGTCGGTAAAGCCACCGCTATCTGGATGAGCTTTGAGAAGCAGGAAGGTGAATGGCCTACCGGTGTACGTTTGAGTCGCATCGGTGCTATCCACTAATCAAGGTAAGCATTAATCCAGGTAAGCATTAACCGAAATAAGATACAGGCAGCATTCTGATGCTGTCCGTTGTAGAATATTTTCTGTAACGCTCTTTTTGAAAGAACATGCCCTAAGTAGTACGAGTTGCAGGACAACACGTTAGCGTTTTAATCACGCTAACGCACAGGCAACGCGAAGTATGACGGGCAGAAAGGCAGGCTCCCTTATGGGAGCCAATGCAAACGAAACAGTTTTGACCGAATTGGTAAGCAGGGCTGTTCCGTATGCTGCTGTTTTTGACGCATCGTTGATCTATTGGTAACACATGAATCCCATCCTGATAAATCGTTTACAAAGAAAGCTGGGCTATACTTTTCAGCAGTACGAGCTTTTGTTACAGGCGTTGACGCACCGTAGCGCCAGCAGCAAACATAATGAAAGACTCGAATTCCTGGGTGACTCCATCCTGAGTTTTGTGATCGCTAATGCACTGTATCATCGTTTTCCCAAGGTTGATGAAGGGGACATGAGTCGGATGCGAGCGACGCTGGTGCGAGGAAATACGCTGGCGGAAATCGCGCGTGAATTCGAACTGGGGGAGTGCTTACGCCTCGGTCCCGGTGAATTAAAGAGCGGTGGTTTCCGTCGAGAATCGATCCTGGCTGATACGGTCGAAGCGCTGATTGGCGGTATTTTCCTCGACAGCGATATTCAGACCATCGAACGTTTGATCCTGAACTGGTATCAGACGCGTCTGGATGAAATCAGTCCCGGCGATAAGCAAAAAGATCCGAAAACGCGGTTGCAGGAATTTCTGCAAGGGCGTCACTTACCTCTACCGACCTATCTGGTGGTGCAGGTTCGTGGGGAAGCACACGATCAGGAATTTACTATCCACTGTCAGGTGAGCGGCTTTAGCGAGTCGGTCATTGGTACAGGATCGAGCCGTCGTAAAGCCGAACAGGCTGCGGCTGAACAAGCGTTGAAAAAACTGGAGCTTGAATGAGCCGAAGTACAGACACACTGCGGTTTTGTCGCGATTGTTGGTCGACCAAACGTCGGTAAATCGACGTTACTGAATCAATTACTGGGGCAGAAGATTTCTATTACGTCACGTAAGCCCCAGACGACGCGGCACCGCATCATGGGTATTCACACTGAAGGGCCTTATCAGGCTATTTATGTGGATACGCCGGGATTGCACATTGAAGAAAAACGGGCGATTAACCGCCTGATGAACCGTGCTGCCAGCAGTTCAATCGGTGACGTTGAGCTGATCATTTTCGTTGTTGAAGGTACACACTGGAACGACGACGATGAGATGGTATTGAACAAGCTGCGCGATCAGAAACTCCCTGTGCTATTGGCGATCAATAAAGTCGATAACGTCACGGATAAAACCAAGCTGCTGCCGCATATCCAGTTCCTTAGCCAACAGATGGACTTCCTTGATGTTGTTCCAATCTCGGCTGAGAAGGGCACGAATGTCGATACGATTGCCAGCATTGTGCGCAAACACTTACCGCAGGCAACGCACCACTTCCCGGAAGATTACATCACCGATCGCTCACAGCGCTTTATGGCGTCGGAAATTATCCGTGAAAAACTGATGCGCTTCCTGGGTGAAGAATTGCCGTATTCCGTGACGGTTGAAATCGAGCGTTTCGTGACGAACGAGCGCGGCGGTTATGACATCAACGGCCTGATTCTGGTTGAGCGTGAAGGCCAGAAGAAGATGGTCATTGGCAACAAAGGTGCCAAAATTAAAACCATTGGTATTGAATCTCGTCAAGATATGGAAGAGATGTTCGAAGCCAAGGTGCACCTTGAGCTGTGGGTCAAAGTGAAATCCGGTTGGGCAGATGACGAACGTGCCCTGCGCAGCCTGGGTTATAGCGAAGACCTGTAAGGTTCACGCCGATGGAAGGCTGGCAGCGCTCATTTGTCTTGCATGGGCGACCTTATAGCGAAACCAGCTTATTGCTGGATCTGTTTAGCGAAAGCGATGGTCGAGTTCGCGTGCTTGCCAAAGGCGCGCGAGCCCGACGCTCTAGCCTGAAAGGCTGTTTACAGCCTTTCACTCCGCTGCTGGTGCGCTGGAGTGGGCGGGGAGAAGTGAAAACATTACGCAGCGCTGAGCCTGTCTCGCTCGCGCTACCACTGACTGGCTCGATGCTTTATAGCGGTTTATACGTTAACGAACTGCTGTCTCGCGTGCTGGAACATGAAACCAATTACTCCGCTCTTTTCTTCGATTATCTCCACTGTTTACAGCATCTTGCTGCACAGGATGCCTCTCCCGAGCCAGCATTAAGACGCTTTGAATTAGCGCTATTGGGCTATCTGGGATACGGCGTTGATTTCCTGCATTGTGCCGGTAGCGGTGAGCCCGTGGCCGATACCATGACTTATCAGTATCGAGAGGAAAGGGGATTTATTGCCAGCCTGGTTGTCGATAATAAAAGTTTTACCGGGCATGAATTACGTTCGCTGGCGTCGCGTGAATTTCCTGATGTCGGCACATTGAAGGCGGCAAAGCGTTTCACCCGTATCGCGTTAAAGCCGTATCTGGGCGGAAAACCGCTGAAAAGTCGTGAACTGTTCCGCCAGTTTGTTCCTGCTGCTAATTTGTCCAAACCCGCATCTTCTGATAAATAATCCCGCCTCCTCAGTACCCTGACGCTGTGACATCGGTGTAAACTGCCACGTATCGTGCATGACTTTACCGAGGATTTATCATGGCTGAACTGCTGCTTGGCGTTAACATCGATCACATTGCAACGCTGCGTAATGCGCGTGGAACGGCGTATCCCGATCCCGTTCAGGCGGCTTTTGTCGCTGAGCAGGCGGGGGCGGATGGCATCACCGTGCATTTGCGTGAAGATCGTCGCCATATCACGGATCGTGATGTGCGGATCCTGAGAGAAACGCTCCAAACCCGTATGAATCTGGAAATGGCTGTCACGGAAGAAATGCTGAACATCGCCTGCGAAGTGAAGCCGCATTTTTGCTGTCTGGTACCGGAAAAACGCCAGGAAGTGACAACTGAGGGCGGGCTGGATGTCGCAGGGCAGCAGGAAAAGATCGATAACGCAGTAGCCAGACTTAGCCAGGCTAACATCCTGGTTTCACTCTTCATTGATGCGGATAAGCGGCAAATTGATGCTGCCGTAGCTAGCGGTGCACCTTATATCGAAATCCATACCGGGGCGTATGCCGATGCGCCAGATGACGATGCACGCCAACATGAGTTCGAGCGCATTCGTGATGCAGCGACTTACGCTGCGGCGAAGGGGCTTAAAGTCAATGCCGGACATGGTCTGACGTACCACAACGTTCTGCCGATTGCCGCCTTGCCAGAAATGCACGAATTGAATATTGGGCATGCGATTATCGGGCGTGCGGTGATGAGCGGCCTGAAGGATGCCGTTGCCGAAATGAAGAATCTGATGCGAGAAGCGCGCCGCTGATGGCGATTCTTGGGCTCGGAACGGATATTGTCGAAATCGCCCGTATTGACGCGGTGATTGAACGTTCAGGCGAGCGATTGGCTCGCCGCATTCTGACGGATGCCGAATGGATGCATTATCAGCAGCATCAGCAGCCTGTTCGTTTCCTCGCCAAGCGCTTTGCCGTGAAAGAAGCCGCAGCAAAAGCCTTTGGTACCGGAATCCGTAACGGGCTCGCGTTCAACCAGTTTGAGGTTTTTAATGACGAACTGGGTAAACCTTGCCTGCGGTTTTTTGCTAAAGCGGCAGAGCTGGCTGAACAGATGGGCGTCAGACACGTCCATGTGACGCTGGCTGACGAAAGACGCTATGCCTGTGCGACGGTGATTATTGAAAGCTGATCGTCCGTAAACGGATGCTTAAATCCTGTCGGCATGGTGCATGAGCACGTATTTTTCCCACAACTGCTCATTGCCTTCAACATGGTTTGGATCTTTGATGATCGTGTTGTCGATCGGACAGACTTTCTGACACGTAGGGGTGTCGTAGTGGCCTACGCATCTCGGTACAGAGGGTGGTGTCAATTTCATAAATGTCCATGCCCATGGAAATAGCCTGATTAGGACACTCGGGCTCACACATGTCACAGTTGATGCATTTATGGGTGATGAGTAACGCCATGATGTTCTTCTACCTTACAAACAGGGCGCAGATTATACCCGTTGATGCTCGTTTAAACACGCGTAACTGTCATTCATGAAGAATATACTGGCAAATCGGTTTCTCCTGTCCTCAATGTGTCTTTCTTCCGAGGCTGTTTACTGAGACTTTCGCGTGTTTTCTGAGGTCTTCAGCATGCAACCCATTGGCAGCATAAATAGTGAGGTTACAGGGTAAAATTACCACCTGTTCGTTAAATTGGTTTTATACCCATCCTTTAAACTGTATGAATCAGCCAGTGCGACTGTGTTTCTTGGGTTTTAATTTATTGATTTACAATTTAAATAAATTTAGTTGTGATATTGAACCACTTATTTTTGTAATATCATGGACATTGATTTAATCGGTATTGCCGATGAAGTTTGCATCTGGAGAGTCGATGACGGTGCATGTCCGTATGATATAATTTTATAACTAATAGTGTCAGTTTAATGGCGGAACTCATAGTGCAGCAGGAAGGTCATCTTAATCAGGTTGGGGCAGGATTTTTCCAACAGGGGGACGCAGAGCCATTAGGCGCTGATTACTGGCACCAATGCCAACGGCGGTATACTTTTCAGCCCATTTACCGAACATCAGGTAAATTAATGGCTATTGAGCTACTGACTTCCGTTTTTTCTCCTACCCTGCCACAAAAGTTCATCTCTCCTGAAAAATACTTCGCGAATATCGATGTTGAAACCCGTCTGTTAATTATTGTAGAACAACTGCAACTTTTATCTCAGTGGAGTTTTCGATTTACTCGCGACGATCTTTTTGCCTCTGTCAATATTGATGGTATGACGCTACTCGCGTTGCAAAATAGTCTGGAAGCCAAACGTCTGATCGCGGCAATGCCCTGGATTCGTTTTGAAATGGTCGAAAATCAGGGAGGGCTGCCAAAAGAAATCTTAACCAAGCTCCCTGAAGCGCAAACACTGTGGCTGGATGATTTCGGCTGCGGTATGGCGAATTTTTCATCACTCATGCTGGCTCAGTATGATTGCATCAAAGTGGCACGTGAGCTCTTCATTCTTCTGCAACAAAGTGGTGAAGGGAAAACCGTTTTCCCTGCGCTGATCGCTTTGCTATCGCGTTTTTGCAATTATGTGGTCATTGAGGGGATCGAAACAAAGGAAGAGTGGGCAATTGTTCAGGCATCGCATGCTTATGCTGCCCAAGGATACTACCTCTCGCGCCCTCAGCCGTTTGAGAATTTTGAGACGTTGAAGCTTGAACTTTAGGTGATAACCTGTTGTTTAGGCTATCACTTTACACAGTAGAGTACCGCTGTATGCCCATCCACGTTTTTCCTTCATATTAATTCATTATATTTCCTAATATTTCATCCCTGTGCAAAATATCGCCTATCTGACGAGCTGCCTTTCCCTTCTGATTCGCAAGGCATAATGCTGTATTTTGTTTTATTTTTGTTATTTAATTCTTGTTTTATTTGTTATGGCAGTGTTTAATTTCAATAAAATAAGAGGGAGGAGGACTACGGATTTTGCATCAAATTATGACATATATAATCAGACGTTTGCGTTAATGATTTTATTTTTTTCTTTTAATTATTTGATTTTTAATGGTAAAAAAATATAATGTTTACTGTTAACGATCAAAAATCACTTTGTGATAGATTTTGTTGATTAAAACAATGATACTTATTGGTATAATTGATTTGCTTACAAAAATTTGATGTTCAGAATATATCGCCATGTACCCTTAGGAATATTCTTTTATTCCATTAGAGAAGCTTATAACCCGAACAATTACTACTATTAAATTAAGATACTCTTTTGAATTTGTTGTTTTTATCTGCGCACAGTCATATGCGAGGGCTTTATGCTTACGTTGCTATGTTTCTAAACACTCCTGCTTCATGGAGCGTTTTTTCTTTCATCCTTTCTGCTCTCCGGAAATGCACCCATCCTGAAAATCTACGGGGTAGGGGCTTGTTACCGGGATTTTTCGTCATCAGCGTTGTGATTTGTACGATCAGGACCACTCGGGCCTGAGGAGAGTGTTATTGTGTATGAAATTATAATAACCCTACTGTTGCTATTGTTATTGTTTTCTTCTGTGAAAAATAGAAAAATTAAACAAAAGTTTAAAACTGAGCAGAAAAAACAAGACTTCCTCAACATGACTTTTTTTGCGATGGAATATAGCCCTGCCTCAATTATGATCGCAGATGAGAATTGTGAAATTATTTACGTCAATCGCCAGTTTATTACCATGTCTGGCTATATGCCGGATGAAGTTATTGGCAAAAAAACGAATATATTAAACTCCGGCATGACCAACGCCAGCGTCTATGAAGATCTGTGGGCTACCATAAATAAAGGTAATGTTTGGAGCGGTGAGTTTGTTAACCGGCGTAAAGATGGGCAGTTGTATTGGGAAAAGGCCAATATCGTTAAAATATATAATAAGGCGAGTAACACGACCCAGTACGTCGGCATTAAGTTAGATATTACCGAGCGGAAATCGCAGGAACATCATGATAATTCATACAATCGTGCGTTGGAGCTGTTATCAAGCGGCGCGCCGCTGAAAGACATCCTGGATGCGATCATTTTCAGCGTTGAGGAAAAAAATCCTGGACGTATCGTTTGTTCTGTATTGCTCGTTGATAAAGAAAAGAAATGTTTGACGCTGGGCTCGGCGCCGAGCTTGCCAGGTTTTTATAAAAATGCCATTCACAACGTGAAAATTGCCGATGGTGTGGCTTCTTTTGGTACCGCGGCCCACACCGGAAAACGCGTAATCGCGGATGATATTTCCGTGCATCCGCATTGGTCTTTATATAAAGGGCTCGCATTATATGCCGGGCTGCGTTCCTGCTGGTCTGAACCTATCATTGGTCAGAACAAAGAAATACTAGGGGTTTTAAGCGTTTATCATCGTAAAGTGTATGTCCCGACTGAAGAGGAAATTTTCTCTATCGAGAAGTCGGCGCAGCTGATTGCGATCGCCATAGAACGATATCATGCCATTGATATGCTGCGGCGCAGCGAGGAACACTATCGGCAACTGGCGCACTATGATTCATTAACCTCACTGGCTAATGGCCTGACGTTTGCCGAACAAATGGAACAGGCAATTCTGCTATCCAAACAAACGGGTAGAAAAATCGCGCTGATGTTCCTGGATCTCGATAAATTTAAACAGATAAACGACTCGTTTGGGCATGCTGTTGGCGATTTGCTATTAAAAGAAGCGGCTGCGCGTATGCGTGGTGCGGTTCGGGATTCTGATACGGTCTATCGCCGTAGTGGTGATGAATTTATTATTCTGCTTCAGGGTATTAAGGAAATTGATAATACACTCTATGTTGCAGATAAAATCCATAATGCCTTGAATAAACCTTTTGAGATCAACGGGAAAAAGCTGGATATATCGTGCAGTATCGGTATTGCGCTGTATCCAGAACACGGCTCCGATTCTCTGACGCTGGCAATTAATGCTGATTCCGCCATGTATCAAGCTAAAGCCATGGGGCGCAGTCAAACTCAGATTTATCACAACATGAACGATCATTGATAAATGAAATAAAAAAGGCGCTCTGTTGGGCGCCTTTTTTATTATCTTTCTCGTAGTGCTTCTGCTTTTGCCCGAATAATCGGCTTTAACAAATAGCTGAGGATCGTTTTCTTGCCCGTGATGATATCCACAGAGGCCACCATGCCAGGAATGATAAGAAGTGGTTTATCGGCTGAACCTAAATAATTTTTATCAGTCCGTAAGCGAATAATATAAAAGCTATTCCCTTCTTTATCAGTGACGGTGTCCGGGCTGATTTGTTCCAACTGACCTTTTAGACCACCATAGATGGTGTAGTCGTAGGCCGTTAATTTTATGATGGCGTCCTGGTCGGGGTGTAAAAACGCAATATCCTGAGGGCGAATTTTAGCTTCTACCAACAGCTTGTCATCTAGCGGAACAATTTCCACCAGATCGCTACCCGGTTGAATCACTCCCCCGATGGTATTTACCAGAACCTGCTGCACGATACCGCGAACCGGGGAGACGACCAGCGTTCGGTTTACCCGATCTTCGAGCGCTTTACCTGTGGCTTCAATTTTATTCAGGCTGGTTTGTGCTTCACTAAGCTGAGATAACGCCTCGCTTTTATAGCGGCTGCGCGTTTCCTCTATTTTATTCTCACTCTCTTTAATCGCAGACTCCGCCCGCGGAATAGAGAGCTTAATGGAATCAAGCTGGCCACGGGTTTCAACTTCAGCGCGGCGCAGGCGTAGAACTTCTACTTTAGAAATCGCGCCTTCTGCGATCAGCGGTTCTGACATTTTAATTTCTTGCTGGAGTAGGCCAAGGCTGTTGCGGAACTGAATCTCCTTGGCTGAGAAATCCCGCAGTTCCTGCTGGCGCTGGATTAACTGTTCTTCCAGACCGGATATCTCATTATGCAGTTGCTGGCGGCGGCTGTTATAAAGCTCTTTTTCTCCTGCCGCGATTTTAGGCGCTTGCGTCGTGATTTCTTCGGAAAGCACGAGCTCTTGACCGTTTATTTCGGCGTTCAGGCGTTCAATTCGCGACAGCAGCGCAAGCCGGTCAGCTTCGGTTTCACCGACGTTGGAGGCAAAGCGGGTATCATCAAGGCGCAGCAAAGGATCGCCTGCATTGACGACTTGTCCCTCACGAATGAACACTTCCGTGATAATGCCGCCTTCCAGGTTTTGGATTTTTTGCAGCCGGGAAGAGGGGATGGCTTTACCATCACCGCGAGTGACTTCATCGATATTTGCGAGCCCGGCCCACAGGATGAAAAACAGGAAAAAAGCACCGATGGCCCACAGTGTAAAGCGAATAGAACGTGGCGAATCCTCGGCCATTGCTCGGCTCACTTCTGGCATTGTTTGCAGGCTCTCTTCATCTCCGCCGACAAAATACCGTTTGATTCGTTTGATATATTTACCGAGACGCATTGATCTGCCCCTTCTTCAACGCATCCATCACGATGGCTTTCGGCCCATCAGCAATAATTTTACCTCTGTCGACAATCACTAAACGATCGACTAGTGCCAGCATGGAAACCCGATGCGTGACCAGTAAGAGCGTTTTCTCTGCAATCACGGGTGCCAGGGCTTGTTTTAACCGATCCTCGCTGGTGTTATCCATCGAACTGGTGGGTTCATCCAGCACCAGAATCGGCGGGTCGAGCAGCAGCGCTCTGGCTATTGCGACAGCCTGACGCTGCCCGCCGGAGAGTTGTTGGCCGCGTTCACCCACCTGAAGGTTGTAGCCATCGGGGTGCAGGCGTGCAAATTCGTTGACCCCTGAAATTTCTGCGGCTCGCAACATGGCTTCGTCTTCTACATAGCGTGCGCCGCTAATCAGGTTATTGCGCAGCGAGCCACTAAATAGCTGAATATCCTGAGGAACATAGCCGATATTGTGGCGTAAATCACTGACATCCAACTGACGGGCATCGACGCCGTCGATCAGAATATTACCGGTATTAGGCTGATAGAGGTTTACGATCAGTTTTTGCAGCGAACTTTTGCCTGAGCCGCTGCGGCCGATGACGCCCACTTTCTCGCCGGGTGCGATAGTCAGGCTAATGCCTTGCAGCGAACTGGTTTTTTGTTCCGGGTAATTAAACGTCACATCACGAAATTCGATACCGCCCCGGATGCTCTCGCGCTTCAGCGGGCGTTCGTTATCGCTACGCTCTTGCGGCAACTGCATCATCTGTTCGGTGGTTTGCATCGTCAAACGCGCCTGCTGGTAACGGCTGACCAGTCCAGAAAGCTGGCCCAACGGCATGAGCGCTCTGCCGTTCAGCATGTAACAGGCAATCAGCCCCCCCATACTGAGTTTGCCGTTAATCAGCATATAGACGCCGACGACAATCATGGCAACGCCGGCAAATTGCTGGAACCACTGCGTCAGGTTTACCGCCAGTGAAGACAGTGCCTTGGCTCGCATTTCCAGCTTGCTCAGGCTGCCAATCGTCTGTTCCCACTGGTGCTGACGTTCACTTTCCGCATTATTGACCTTGATTGCGTCCAGACAGCTCAAGGTTTCGATCAGCGTAGCCTGCCGTTCACTGGCAAGATGCATCGTTTTTTCAATGGTGGCGGACAGCGGCTTTTGCATCGCCCAGCTCGCCAGCAGGGCGATAGGGTAGGCCAGTATGGAAACCCAGACCAGCGGGCCGCCGATGATGCCGATAACCAGCAGCAGAAGCAGCGTAAAAGGAAAATCGATCAGCGTCGTCAGCGTTAGTGACGACAGGAAATCTCTGAGTGATTGAAATTCATGAATATTCTGCGCAAAGCTACCGACCCGTGGAGGTCGAGCCTTCATCGACATACCGGTAATGCGCTCAAATAACGTGGCGGAAATAATCAGGTCGGTTTTTTTGCCCGCCATATCGAGGCAAATGCCGCGCAGCGTTTTGAGTATCAAATCGAAAACAAACGCGCCGGTAACGCCGATAGCCAGCACCCATAATGTCGCCGTTGCCTGATTGGGCACAACGCGGTCATAGACATTCATCACGAACAGCGGCGTGGCAAGCGCAATAATGTTCACCAGCAAACTGGCGAGGACGGCATCGAGATAGAGTGAGCGTGAAAGTTTAAGCGTATCTTTGAACCAGGATTTGGTTCGGGGGATCAGCGACGGGTTTTGCAGATCGAACTGATGACGAGGCTGGGCAAACATCACCAGACCGAGGTAATTCTGTTGCAGCGTATTGTGCTCAACGGAAATTTCTCCGCCTTCTGTTTCACTGGGCATCAGACGCGCGCTGCCGTCAGCGTTCCAGCCTAACAGAATCGCCGCACGTCCTTCCCGTAACAGCAACATCGCGGGGAGCGACATTTCGGAAATTTTATTCAGAGAACGTTTGAGAACGCGTCCTTGCAACCCCGCGCGTGCAGCGGCTCTTGGGAGCAATTTTACCGATAACCGCTGGTTGGCTAAGGGGAGCCCCGCGGTGAGTGTGGTACGACTGACGGATTTCCCCTGCAAGGTGCAGAGGATTAGCAAGCTATCCAATAAGGGATCGTCATGACGGCTGCGAGGGTCACTATTTTCATGACCCCCTTGTTTTTCATGAACGTTATGCGGTTCATGGCCCACAGGCTCTTGGACGATAGACTCCTGGGCAACTGATTTATCAGAACCATCCGTCTCTTGTACTGATTGCAACTTCATTTAACTGAACGTTCCCTTACGCAACGTAATTCCCCGCATATAAACCACAATTTATCGCCGTCTGACCAATGAAATATATTAATTAAGGCTCGGCAACTCTGCTTGGGTGGTGACGTTGGTCAAGCTGGTACCGGCGTCAGGCGCTGGGATTGCCAAACGGTTTAATAGCTCTCCCATGCGGGATGCGATCCGGTATTCGGTATAGAGGGAGGTGAAACGAACCTCGACCAGACGGCGCTGTGCGGTAAACAGCTCGTTCTCGCTATCCAGCAGGTCCAGCAACGTCCTTTCTCCCAGGCCAAATTGCTTCTGATAGGCGGTGCGCACTTTCATACTGCGGTCGGCATATTCGGCGGCAATCGGCAGCTGTTGACGCGAGTTATTTAACGCTGACCACGCTAGTTTAAGTTCTTCGCTCAGCAGGCGCAGGGCATTATTTCGGACATCCTGTGCTTCTTTTACCTGATAGGCTTTTGATTCCATGTTGGCTTTGCTACTACCGCCTTCATACAGGTTGTAGCGCATCCGCAACATCGCCTGCCACTCATTATTTTGACCACGCGTTCCGTCAACGTTGTTATCCATCGTGCGAGAAAGTTCAACGTTGAGGCGCGGGTAAAATGTTGATTTCGACGTCTCATACTGCTGCTGAGTGGCTTCAATATCTGACTCTGCGGATTTCAGCGCCGGGCTGTTAGCCAGCATGATACGCAGCGCGTCTTCCAGCGAGGCGGGGAGTTTGATCACAGAAGCATCGGGCATCACCAAATTCTCTGGTACCTTACCCACAATGCTCATGTAGTTGATTTTGGCATCGTCCAGATTGGTTTTTTCTGTCAGCACGTTGTTACGGGCCTGTGCAAGACGTGCTTCGGCCTGATCCAAATCGGCCAATCGCCCAACGCCTTGTTCGCTGCGCAGCCTGATTTGATCGTAAATGCGCTCATGGCTTGCAAGGTTGGCTTCTGCCAGACGGACAAACTCCTGACGTTGCAGCACACTGAGATAGACCTGAACGGTATCTAACGCCGTCGCCTCACTGGTATTTAAGACTTTATAGGCGCGTGAATTGACTGTGGCGCGTTGCCTGCCCACTTCGCTGGAGGTGGCGAAACCATCAAATACCGTTTGGCTTAAATTGATACTCGATTCCTGACGACTGAGCTCAACGCGCTTATTGGTGCTGGCACGTGTTGAGGGGCTATCGGTCTCTTCGCGTCCGACACCTGCACTTAGCGTGATGGAAGGGAGATATCCGCCTTTTGCCGCACGTAAATCATGTTCGGCAGAAAAACGGCTATTAATAGCGGCGCTGACCTCAGGATGTGTATAGAGCGTGCTTTTTATGGCTTCCTGAATCGTCTCGGCATGCGTTTCTGTGGAAAAAATGGTAATAAAAGATAATAAAGCAAAATGGTATCTACGCATCATCAGCAGTTTTCCTTCACAAAAACTTTATTTGTGATTATTCCTATTAAAGTGTTTGAGTGTTATATAAACGCTTAACGAATTGATTTGCTTTTATTCCATTTATATCAATATGTTAATTACTTTCCTTGAAGCGCCCTGCACAAGAAAAAATAAGGCTTACTCTAAATGAGTAAAGTTCTGGAAAGAATATTCCGAATTTTTTATTATATTGGTCATTGAGTCAAGCGTCTGACGCATAACGACAACACTATCGTAACGCTTTTTTTCATAAAATGTCAGGACGACACACAGCAAATCAACCTTATCAGGATGATAGCAAAAATCTATAGCCGCAATATCCCCACATTATAAAAATAATTATAGATATCAAGGAGAAAGTATTTTGAACGGTGTGATTGGCGTCATTAAATTCGTTATTGGACAAGTTTTTATCGTCGCGCTTGATGGAAGCCAGAGATTGCTGGTGGCTGGCGATCGCGTTTACAGCGGTGAAGAAGTGGTAACTGGCGCTAACGGCGCGGTTTCAATCACATTACCGGATGGCAAAACATTGGATTTGGGGCGTGATAGCCGCTGGAGCGATGTTAGCAATGCGTCCTCTCAGTCCAACGCGGATGTCGCCGATGATGTCGCGGCTATACAAGATGCTATCGCTCAGGGCGCCGACCCAACGCAAGTATTAGAAGCGACTGCCGCTGGTAATGACGACACCGGAGAAGCCGGTGACGGCGGCGGTGGGCATTTCAATCCAGCGGTCGTTCTGAATTTGACGGCCGAGGTCGTGACTACTCCTATTGGCTATGATACCGCGGGTTCATCGTTTACTGACCGAGCCTCGTCCGTTCTGGATGGCGTAGATTCATCCACGGCGTTGCTGGCTGCGGCAACAGATACCACCGATACCACTCCGCCTTCTGTCACCATTGTCATAAACAGTGATGGCACAGTAAGTTTTGTCTTCACAACACCGCCCGTTGGTTTTGACCTCAGTGATATCACCGTTACAAACGGCTCAGTAACGAATCTGGTGCAGGATCCTAACGATCCGACGCGCTGGACGGCGACATTGACGCCAGCCACCAATTTTGAGGGAGAAGTCCGCCTCAGTATTCCTGACGGCAGCTACACCAATGCTGCGGGCATTCCTGGCACGGGCGGAAGTGAAGCGATCACTGTCGATACTCTGCCTCCAGTTGCTTCGATCTCTATCGATAATGTTACGTCGGATAACGTGATTAATGCTACCGAATCCGGTCAGACGATTGCCGTCACCGGTCAGGTGGGCAATGAAGTCAACGCGGGCGATGCGATCACCGTTACCGTCGGCACGGAAACCTACCAGACCACGGTGAATGCCGATGGTAAAACCTGGAACGTGAATGTTCCCGGTTCTGTACTTGCTGCTAACGGTGATATTTCTGCTTCGGTCACCACGCGCGATGCAGCGGGTAACGTCACGACGGCCAATACCTCTCATGCTTATGGCGTCGATACGGTTGTGCCGGTTGCTTCAATTTCAATTGATAATGTCACGTCCGATAACGTGATTAACGCCAGCGAATCCGGTCAGACGATTTCGGTCACCGGTCAGGTCGGCAACGAAGTGAAAGCCGGTGATGCGGTTACCGTTACCGTCGGCTCCGAGACTTACCAAACGACCGTCAATACCGATGGCAAAACCTGGAGCGTCAACGTGCCGGGTTCTGTACTGGCCGCGAATGGCGATGTCAGTGCGACCGTCACCACACGCGATGCCGCTGGCAATGTCACCACCGCCAATACCTCCCATACTTATGGTGTCGATACCGTTGCGCCAACCGCATCGATTACTATTGATAACATCACGTCAGATAACGTAATTAACGCGACCGAATCCGGCCAGACGATTGCGGTCACGGGTCAGGTCGGCAATGAAGTCAACGCGGGCGATGCGATCACCGTTACCGTCGGCACGGAAACCTACCAGACGACGGTGAACACCGATGGTAAAACCTGGAGCGTCAACGTTCCGGGATCCGTGCTGGCAGCCAATAGTGATGTGAGTGCAACGGTCACTACCCGTGATCCCGCAGGCAACGTCACGACAGCCAATACCAGCCACGCTTATGGTGTCGATACCGTCGCACCGGTGGCGTCGATTGCTATTGATAATGTCACATCGGATAACGTGATCAATGTGACTGAGTCCGGTCAGACGATTGCGGTCACCGGCAAGGTGGGCAATGAAGTCAAAGCGGGCGACGCCATCACCGTCAAAGTCGGTACCGAAACGTACCAGACCACGGTGAATACTGATGGAAAAACCTGGAGCGTGAATGTTCCCGGTTCTGTACTGGCAGCGAACGGTGATGTGAGTGCGACCGTCACGACACGCGATACGGCGGGCAATGTCACGACTGCGAATACCAGTCACACTTACGGTGTGGATACGGTTGCGCCGGTGGCGTCGATTACCATCGATAACGTCACGTCCGATAACGTGATTAATGCCAGCGAATCCGGTCAGACCATTGCGGTGACCGGTCAGGTCGGCAACGAAGTTAAAGCAGGCGATGCGGTCACCGTTACCGTCGGCACCGAGACTTACCAAACGACAGTCAATACCGATGGCAAGACCTGGAGCGTCAACGTTCCGGGGTCGGTGCTGGCAGCGAATGGCGATGTGAGTGCCACGGTCACGACACGTGATACGGCAGGTAACGTCACTACTGCGAACACCAGTCACACTTACGGTGTGGACACCGTTGCGCCAACCGCATCGATTACTATCGATAACGTCACCGCTGACAATGTCATCAATGCTACCGAATCGGGTCAGACGATTGCGGTCACCGGTCAGGTCGGCAACGAAGTCAAAGCGGGTGATGCGGTTACCGTTACCGTCGGTACCGAGACCTACCAGACCACCGTCAATACCGATGGCAAAACCTGGAGCGTCAACGTTCCCGGTTCTGTATTAGCGGCCAATGGTGATATCTCTGCTTCGGTCACTACCCGTGATACGGCGGGCAATGTCACGACTGCCAATACCTCTCACACTTACGGTGTCGATACCGTTGCGCCAGTAGCGTCTATCGCTATCGACAATGTCACGTCCGATAACGTGATCAACGCCAGCGAATCGGGCCAGACGATTTCCGTCACCGGTCAGGTCGGTAATGAAGTCAAAGCGGGCGACGCGGTTACGGTTAAAGTCGGCACGGAAACGTACCAGACCACGGTCAATACCGACGGCAAAACCTGGAGCGTGAATGTTCCCGGTTCAGTACTTGCTGCTAACGGTGATGTCTCTGCTACCGTCACCACACGCGATCCAGCAGGCAATGTCACCACAGCTAACACCAGCCACGCCTACGGTGTGGATACGGTTGCGCCAACAGCTTCCATTACTATCGATAACGTCACCGCCGACAACGTGATTAACGCTGCCGAATCCGGCCAGACCATTGCCGTCACCGGTAAAGTCGATAACGATGTCAAAGCGGGCGATGCGGTTACCGTTACCGTCGGCACGGAAACCTATCAGACGACGGTGAATACGGACGGTAAAACCTGGAGCGTGAATGTTCCGGGATCGATTCTGGCATCGAATGGTGATGTGAGTGCGGCCGTCACCACGCGCGATACGGCAGGCAATGTCACCACCGCGAACACCAGTCACACTTACGGTGTGGACACTGTCGCGCCAACGGCTTCCATCTCTATCGATAATGTCACGTCCGATAACGTGATTAATGCGACCGAATCGGGTCAGACGATTGCGGTCACCGGTCAGGTCGGCAATGAAGTGAAAGCCGGTGACGCCATCACCGTTAAAGTCGGCACGGAAACGTACCAGACCACCGTCAATACCGACGGTAAAACCTGGAGCGTCAACGTTCCCGGTTCTGTATTAGCGGCCAATGGTGATATCTCTGCTTCGGTCACTACCCGTGATGCGGCAGGCAACGTCACGACTGCGAATGCCAACCACGCTTACGGTGTCGATACGGTTGCACCAACCGCCTCGATTACTATCGACGATGTGACGTCGGATAACGTCATCAACGCCACTGAATCAGGTCAAACCATCGCAGTGACGGGGCAGGTCGGTAATGAAGTGAAAGCGGGCGACGCGATCACTGTCAAAGTCGGTACGGAAACCTACCAGACGACGGTGAATAGCGACGGAAAAACCTGGAGCGTCAACGTTCCGGGGTCGGTGCTGGCAGCGAATGGCGATATCTCTGCTTCGGTCACCACCCGCGATACCGCAGGTAATGTCACCACCGCGAATACCAGTCATGCTTACGGTGTGGATACGGTTGCGCCAACAGCTTCCATTACTATCGATAATGTCACATCCGATAACGTGATTAACGCGGCCGAGTCCGGCCAGACGATAGCCGTGACGGGTAAAGTCGATAACGACGTTAAAGCGGGCGATAGCGTTACCGTAAAAGTCGGCACCGAAACGTACCAGACCACCGTGAATACCGACGGCAAAACCTGGAGCGTCAACGTTCCGGGGGCGGTACTGGCCGCCAATGGCGATGTGAGCGCCAGCGTCACCACACGCGATACGGCAGGCAACGTCACCACCACCAATACCAACCACGCTTACGGTGTCGATACGGTTGCACCAACCGCCTCGATTACTATCAATGATGTGACGTCCGATAATGTCATCAATGCAACCGAATCCGGCCAGACCATTGTGGTGACCGGTAAAGTCGATAACGATGTGAAAGCCGGTGATGCGGTTAGCGTTAAAGTCGGTACCGAGACCTACCAGACGACCGTCAATGCGGACGGCAAGACCTGGAGTGTGAATGTTCCAGGATCCGTGCTGGCCGCCAATGGTGATGTGAGTGCGACCGTGACTACCCGTGATACTGCGGGCAATGTCACCACGGCCAACACCAGCCACGCCTACGGCGTGGATACCGTTGCACCGGTGGCGTCTATCTCTATCGACAATGTCACGTCCGATAACGTCATCAACGCCAGCGAGTCTGGCCAGACAATAGCCGTGACGGGTAAAGTCGATAACGACGTGAAAGCGGGCGATGCAGTTACCGTTAAAGTTGGCACCGAGACGTACCAGACCACCGTCAATACCGACGGTAAAACCTGGAGCGTGAATGTTCCGGGATCGGTGCTGGCTGCTAACGGTGATGTGAGTGCGACGGTTACCACGCGTGATACCGCGGGCAATGCTACCACCGCGAACACCAGCCATGCTTATGGTGTCGATACCGTTGCGCCAGTGGCCTCAATTTCTATCGATAACGTCACGTCGGATAACGTTATCAATGCCGCCGAATCCGGCCAGACGATTGCGGTCACTGGCAAGGTGGGCAATGAAGTCAAAGCGGGCGACGCGGTTATCGTAAAAGTCAGCACCGAGACCTACCAGACGACGGTCAATACCGATGGTAAAACCTGGAGCGTGAATGTTCCCGGTTCAGTACTGGCGGCTAACGGTGATATCTCTGCTTCGGTTACCACACGCGATACGGCAGGCAATGTCACCACCGCCAATACCAACCACGCTTACGGTGTCGATACGGTTGCGCCGGTTGCTTCAATTTCAATTGATAATGTCACGTCTGATAACGTGATTAACGTGACCGAATCCGGCCAGACGATTGCCGTGACGGGGCAGGTGGGCAATGAAGTGAAAGCGGGTGACGCGATCACTGTTACCGTCGGCACGGAAACGTACCAGACGACCGTCAATACCGATGGCAAAACCTGGAGCGTGAATGTTCCGGGCGCTGTGCTGGCTGCGAACGGTGATGTGAGTGCGACCGTCACCACGCGTGACACCGCAGGTAATGTCACGACTGCGAACACGAATCACACTTACGGTGTGGATACGGTTGCGCCAACAGCTTCCATTACTATCGATAACGTCACGTCAGATAACGTGATTAACGCAACCGAGTCCGGCCAGACCATTGCGGTGACCGGTAAAGTCGATAACGACGTGAAAGCCGGTGATGTGGTCACCGTAAAAGTCGGCACCGAAACTTACCAGACCACAGTGAATACTGATGGTAAAACCTGGAACGTGAATGTTCCCGGTTCCGTACTGGCAGCGAATGGTGATATCTCTGCTTCGGTGACCACGCGTGATACCGCCGGCAATGTTACTAACGCGAATACCAGTCATGCTTACGGCGTGGATACGGTTGCGCCAGTCGCGTCGATTGCTATCGATAATGTCACGTCCGATAACGTGATTAATGCCAGCGAGTCAGGCCAGACGATCGCGGTCACGGGGCAGGTCGGCAATGAAGTGAAAGCGGGCGACGCCGTTACGGTTACCGTCGGCACGGAAACCTACCAGACGACAGTGAATACCGATGGTAAAACCTGGAGCGTGAATGTTCCGGGATCGATTCTGGCATCGAATGGCGATGTGAGTGCGACCGTCACCACGCGCGATACGGCAGGCAATGTCACCACCGCGAACACCAGTCACACTTACGGTGTGGACACTGTCGCGCCAACGGCTTCCATCTCTATCGATAATGTCACGTCCGATAACGTGATTAACGCCACTGAATCAGGTCAAACCATCGCAGTGACGGGTCAGGTTGGCAACGAAGTGAAAGCGGGCGACGCCGTTACGGTTACCGTCGGCACGGAAACCTACCAGACGACAGTGAATACCGATGGTAAAACCTGGAGCGTCAACGTTCCGGGATCGGTGCTGGCCGCCAATGGTGATATCTCTGCTTCGGTCACCACCCGCGATACCGCGGGCAATGTCACCACTGCGAACACCAGTCACACTTACGGTGTGGATACCGTCGCGCCGGTTGCTTCTATTACTATCGATGATGTGACGTCAGATAATGTCATCAATGCCAGCGAGTCCGGCCAGACGATCGCCGTCACCGGTCAGGTGGGCAATGAAGTCAAAGCGGGCGATGCGATCACCGTTACTGTCGGCACTGAAACGTACCAGACCACGGTGAATACCGACGGCAAAACCTGGAGCGTGAATGTTCCGGGTTCGGTGCTGGCAGCGAACGGTGATGTGAGTGCGACCGTCACCACGCGGGATACCGCAGGCAATGCCACCACCGCTAACACCAGTCACACTTACGGCGTGGATACCGTCGCGCCTGTGGCCTCAATTTCTATTGATAATGTCACGTCGGATAACGTGATTAATGCTACCGAATCCGGTCAGACGATTACCGTGACCGGTCAGGTGGGCAACGAAGTGAAAGCGGGCGATGCAATCACCGTTACAGTTGGCTCTGAAACCTATCAGACCACGGTGAACACCGATGGTAAAACCTGGAGCGTGAATGTTCCTGGCTCTGTTTTAGCGGCGAACGGTGATGTGAGTGCGACCGTCACCACACGCGATACGGCAGGCAACGCCACCACCGCCAATACCAACCACGCTTACGGTGTCGATACGGTTGCACCAACGGCCTCGATCGCTATCGACGATGTGACGTCGGATAACGTCATCAATGCGGCCGAATCCGGCCAGACCATTGCGGTGACCGGTAAAGTTGATAACGACGTCAAAGCGGGCGATGCGGTTACGGTTAAAGTCGGCACCGAGACCTACCAGACGACGGTGAATGCAGACGGCAAGACCTGGAGCGTGAATGTTCCAGGCTCGGTACTTGCTGCGAATAGCGATGTCAGTGCAACCGTGACCACGCGCGATGCGGCAGGCAACGTCACGACTGCGAATGCCAACCACGCTTACGGTGTCGATACGGTTGCACCAACCGCCTCGATTACTATCGATAACGTCACCGCCGACAACGTGATTAACGCCGCCGAATCCGGCCAGACCATTGCCGTCACCGGTAAAGTCGATAACGATGTCAAAGCTGGCGATGCGGTTACCGTTAAAGTCGGCACCGAAACCTACCAGACGACGGTGAATGCGGACGGCAAAACCTGGAGCGTGAACGTTCCGGGCACTGTATTGGCGGGCAATGGTGATATCTCTGCTACCGTCACCACACGTGACACGGCAGGTAACGTCACTACTGCGAACACCAGTCACACTTACGGCGTGGACACCGTTGCGCCAGTCGCGTCGATTGCTATCGATAATGTCACCAGCGATAACGTCATCAATGCGGCTGAATCCGGTCAGACCATAGCCGTCACCGGTCAGGTGGGCAACGAAGTGACAGCGGGCGATGCAATCACCGTTACCGTTGGCACTGAGACCTACCAGACGACGGTGAATACCGACGGCAAGACCTGGAGTGTGAACGTTCCGGGCACTGTATTGGCGGGCAATGGTGATATCTCTGCTACCGTCACCACACGCGATACCGCTGGCAATGTCACCACCGCCAATACCTCGCACACTTACGGTGTCGATACCGTCGCGCCACTGGCGTCAATCTCTATCGACAATGTCACGTCGGATAACGTGATTAATGCGGCCGAATCGGGTCAGACGATTGCGGTCACTGGTCAGGTCGGTAATGAAGTCAAAGTCGGCGATGCGGTTACGGTTACCGTCGGTACCGAAACGTACCAGACCACAGTGAATACCGATGGCAAAACCTGGAGTGTGAATGTTCCCGGTTCCGTGCTGGCCGCGAATGGCGATGTGAGTGCCACGGTTACCACCCGCGATACGGCAGGCAATATCACCACCGCCAACACCAGCCACGCTTACGGCGTGGATACGGTTGCACCGATCGCGTCGATCTCTATTGATAACGTCACCGCTGACAATGTCATCAATGCTACCGAATCGGGTCAGACCATTGCCATGACCGGTCAGGTCGGCAACGAAGTCAAAGCGGGCGATAGCGTTACGGTTACCGTTGGCACCGAAACGTACCAGACCACGGTGAATACCGACGGTAAAACCTGGAGCGTGAACGTTCCCGGTTCTGTACTTGCTGCTAACGGTGATGTCAGTGCAACCGTGACCACGCGTGACACCGCGGGCAATGTCACGACAGCCAATACCTCGCACACTTATGGTGTCGATACCGTTGCACCAACGGCGTCGATCGCTATCGACAATGTCACGTCTGATAACGTGATTAATGCGACCGAGTCCGGTCAGACGATTGCGGTCACTGGCAAGGTGGGCAATGAAGTCAAAGCGGGCGATGCGGTTACGGTCAAAGTCGGTACCGAGACCTACCAGACGACGGTGAATACCGACGGCAAAACCTGGAGCGTCAACGTTCCGGGATCCGTGCTGGCAGCAAACGGCGATTTAAGCGCTACGGTCACCACACGCGATACGGCAGGCAACGTGACTACCGCCAATACCAGTCACACTTACGGTGTCGATACCGTCGCACCGGTGGCGTCTATCACTATCGATAACATCACGTCAGATAACGTCATCAACGCCACTGAATCAGGTCAAACCATCGCAGTGACGGGTCAGGTGGGCAACGAAGTCAAAGCGGGCGACGCGGTTACGGTTAAAGTCGGCACGGAAACCTACCAGACGACGGTGAATACCGATGGCAAAACCTGGAGCGTCAACGTTCCGGGATCCATGCTGGCAGCAAACGGCGATGTGGGTGCGACAGTCACCACACGTGACCCCGCAGGCAACGTCACTACCGCGAACACCAGCCATGCTTACGGTGTCGATACCGTTGCACCAACGGCGTCGATCGCTATCGATGATGTCACCAGCGATAACGTGATTAATGCCAGCGAATCGGGTCAGACGATTGCTGTGACGGGGCAGGTCGGCAATGAAGTGAAAGCCGGTGATGCGGTTACCGTCAAAGTCGGTACCGAAACGTACCAGACGACCGTCAATACCGATGGCAAAACCTGGAGCGTCAACGTTCCGGGGGCGGTACTGGCCGCCAATGGCGATGTGAGCGCCAGCGTCACCACGCGTGATACCGCCGGCAATGTCACTAACGCGAATACCAGTCATGCTTACGGCGTGGATACGGTTGCGCCGGTGGCCTCAATTTCTATTGATAATGTCACGTCCGATAACGTCATCAATGCCAGCGAGTCCGGTCAGACGATTGCGGTCACCGGTCAGGTCGGTAATGAAGTGAAAGCCGGTGATGCGGTTACCGTGAAAGTTGGTACCGAGACCTACCAGACCACGGTGAATACCGACGGCAAAACCTGGAGCGTGAATGTTCCGGGGGCGGTGCTGGCTGCGAATGGTGATGTGAGTGCGACGGTCACTACACGCGATACCGCGGGCAATGTCACGACTGCGAACACGAATCACACTTACGGCGTCGATACGGTTGCGCCAATCGCTTCTATCGCTATCGACAATGTCACATCGGATAACGTGATTAATGCGACTGAGTCCGGCCAGACCATTGCCGTCACCGGTCAGGTCGGTAATGAAGTCAAAGCGGGCGACGCGGTTACCGTTAAAGTCGGTACGGAAACCTACCAGACGACGGTGAATACCGATGGTAAAACCTGGAGCGTCAACGTTCCGGGATCCGTGCTGGCAGCAAACGGCGATGTGAGTGCGACCGTCACCACCCGTGATACCGCGGGTAACACTACTACGGCGAATGCCAGTCACACTTACGGTGTCGATACCGTTACACCTGTCGCGTCAATTTCAATTGATAACGTCACGTCAGATAACGTGATTAACGCGACCGAGTCCGGCCAGACGATTGCCGTGACGGGTAAAGTAGGCAACGAAGTCAAGGCGGGTGACGCCGTTACGGTGAAAGTCGGTACCGAGACCTACCAGACGACGGTGAATACCGACGGCAAGACTTGGAGCGTCAATGTACCAGGCTCTGTATTGGCGGCCAATGGTGATGTCAGTGCGGCTGTTACCACGCGCGATACCGCTGGCAATGTCACCGCCGCCAATACCAGCCACACTTATGGTGTGGACACCGTTGCGCCAGTGGCGTCGATCGCTATCGACAATGTCACGTCGGATAACGTGATTAATGCGACCGAATCGGGTCAGACGATTGCGGTCACCGGTCAGGTCGGCAATGAAGTGAAAGCCGGTGACGCCATCACCGTTAAAGTCGGCACGGAAACGTACCAGACCACCGTCAATACCGACGGTAAAACCTGGAGTGTGAATGTTCCGGGTTCTGTACTTGCTGCTAACGGTGATGTCTCTGCTTCGGTTACCACGCGTGATGCGGCTGGCAACGTCACGACGGCCAATACCTCTCATGCTTATGGTGTCGATACTGTCGCGCCCGTGGCGTCGATTACCATCGATAACGTCACGTCCGATAACGTGATTAACGCGACCGAATCCGGCCAGACGATTGCGGTGACGGGGCAGGTTGGCAATGAAGTCAAAGCGGGCGACGCGGTTACGGTTAAAGTCGGCACGGAAACGTACCAGACGACCGTCAATACTGATGGCAAAACCTGGAGCGTGAATGTTCCAGGCTCGGTACTTGCTGCGAATAGCGATGTCAGTGCAACCGTGACCACGCGTGATACGGCGGGTAACGTCACCACCGCCAATACCTCTCATGCTTATGGCGTGGATACGGTTGCACCTGTGGCCTCAATTTCTATCGATAACATCACGTCAGATAACGTCATCAACGCCACTGAATCCGGGCAGACCATTGTGGTGACCGGTAAGGTGGGCAATGAAGTTAAAGCCGGTGATGCGGTTACGGTGAAAGTCGGCACGGAAACCTACCAGACGACGGTGAATACCGACGGCAAGACCTGGAGCGTCAATGTTCCCGGATCTGTTTTAGCCGCGAACGTCGATGTGAGTGCGACGGTCACCACACGCGATACGGCGGGCAATGCCACCACCGCGAACACCAGCCATGCTTATGGTGTCGATACCGTCGCGCCAGTGGCGTCGATCTCTATCGACAATGTCACGTCAGATAACGTGATTAACGCCAGCGAATCCGGCCAGACGATTGCGGTCACTGGTAAGGTGGGCAATGAAGTCAAAGCGGGCGACGCGGTTATCGTAAAAGTCGGCACCGAGACTTACCAGACGACGGTGAATACCGACGGCAAGACCTGGAGTGTCAATGTTCCCGGTTCGGTACTGGCGGCTAACAGTGACATTAGCGCGAGCGTGACCACGCGTGATGCGGCGGGGAACGCCACCACGGCGAATACCCATCATGCATACAGCGTAGATACGACCGCACCCGAAATTGATATTACGAATTTCGCGGGTAACGATGGCTATGTCAGCCAGAGTGAGTCGAAAAATACCCTGGTCAGCGGCACCAGCAACGAGAAGAAGGTCGATCTGGTCTTTACCGATGTGAATGGTAAGTCGGTTACGCTGCATGACGTGCCCGTGACGAACGGAAAATGGCAGACGAATGTCGATCTGAGTACGTTAGCGGAAGGCAAGATTACCGCCGGGGCGACGGCAACCGATGCGGCAGGTAATCAGGCGCATGATAACAGTCAGGCCATCATGGATGTCACGCCGCCAGCCGCACACAACAACACGGTGTCTGGTACGGAAGACACGCCGCTGCACATTGGCTGGAGCGATTTGGGCGTATCGACCGATACCACAAGCATCGTGATTTCGTCTCTGCCGCCTGCTGCCGCTGGCACGCTCTATTTTAACGATAACGGGAGTTGGAAAGCGGTCACCGCTGGACAAACCTTTACGGCTGGCAACACCGATCTACGCTTTACGCCAGCGAGTAATGTCTCTGGCACCGCGCTGGGTGATATTGGTTATCGGCCAGTTGATGTTGCGGGTAACACCGGCGATAAAGCCGCGCTGCACATTGGCATAACGCCAGTAGCCGATGCGCCAGTAGTGAGCCTGAGCATCACCAGTGGCGCGACAACGCCGACCTCTTCGGAAATTATTAAGGTCAATGGCGGTAGCGCCAACGGTGGCTTCGACGTACAAAATGGGAAAATTGTTGCCGTGGGCAACGGTGTCCGTGTTTGGCTAACCGAAGGGGATCCGGTACCCACGGTGGTCGGCAATGGCAAGGTGGCGTACTACAGTCAGGGTAATACCAGCGGGGATGGCAGTTACAGCGATATCTTCGTTGTGCATTCCAACAGTGGGTATTTCTATCGACAGAGTGACTGGCCGGCCGATCGTAAGGATCATCGCGATCTGGATTCGTTTAACGGTAACCGGACGAATAACGGCAGCAGCGCGCATTCTGACTACGTGTTCGTTATGAAAGAGACGGGTTACACCTATAACGCAACTTATAGTACGAACAACAATCAGGATACGTCGGTTAACACGCTGGACGGACTGAAAGTTAACTATACCGATGGCAGCGGCAAGTCAGGCTCGTTTACCTCGCAGGTTAGCAACAATATTGAAGGTGTGATCTATAGCGACGGTACGACATACACCCCGGGCACCAATAGTGCGACGGTGGAAAAAGTGCCCGGCCAGGCAGGCACACAGACGCATACGCTTGATGTCTCGGCAGCCCTGACCGATCGCGACGGCAGTGAAACCCTGTCAGGGATTACGCTTACGGGAATCCCGAAAGGAACGGTGCTGACCGACCACATTAACAACGTGAAGTATACCGTTGGTGACGATGGATCGTATCTCATCAAGAACGCCAATAATGCCCAGACGCTGGCTGGTAAGATTACGCTCGAAGTGCCAGTCGATGCGGGTAAATTCAATGTGGTGGCGCAGGCGACATCGACAGAAATTGCCAACCATGATACGGCGACCGGCTACTCTGCCGGAGGCGTTGAGCAGTATGGGATGAGCATCGGTACGATAGGCGATGACAACATGTCCGGCACGCATAGCCACGATGTGATGGTCGCGGATGTCTCCGGTTTGCAGATCATAGAAGGCAAGAATTACAACATTGCATTTATGGTCGATTCATCTGGCAGTATGTCGTCAACGGATATCGAGAATACGCGTACATCGTTGAGCAACGTATTCAAAAGCCTGATCAATAGTGCTAGCGGTGTGAATTCCGGTACGGTAAACGTTTTTCTGGCTGACTTTGATACGCAGGTGGGGAAAACCATTTCTGTGAATCTGAACGACGCCAGCGCCCTGAATAAGCTGACTGCCGTATTGAATTCAATGGTTGGCGGATCGGAGAAAGGCGGTGGAACCAACTATGAAGACGTGTTCAAGACGACGGCTAACTGGTTCCAAAGCGATGTGGTGAAAAAGAATGTGGGTAATAACCTGACGTATTTCATTACCGACGGTGAGCCAACGTTCTATCAGAAGAATGAAGCTGATGTCGTGAAAGTGAGTGACTGGAACCAAACGCTGAATATCGATAGCTTCGCCTACAAGCCAGGGCAGTCCTACTCTATGGATGTCCGCGGTGCCGTGCGTGAAGTGATTGATAGCAAAGGGAACGTCTATCAATATGCCTGGAGCGATAACAGTAATAAAGTGGTCGGGACGGTCATTGGACAAGTACACGCGCAGGGGGACGGAACGTATGAAATCTCCTCTTTGGGCGGCGTGGGTAATAACAGCAGCTACTGGGCGCAGGACTACCGCGGCAACTGGTACTGGGTTGATAATTCAGGCAACCGCGATGTCAGCAACACAAACGCGACTCAGGCTTTCAGTTTGCTGAAGAAGCAGTCAGCGATTGAAGCGATCGGTATTGGTGCTGATTTAAATGGCGATACGCTGAAGCGCTATGACACCGACGGTGTGGTTCAGGATCATATTGACCCTGCTAACCTTAATAAAGCGATTTTGGGCAGCAGTGAGTCAATACATGCAGGTAATGACCAACTGAATGGCGGGTTGGGGAATGACATTCTGTTCGGCGATGTGGTGTCGTTTCCTAATATCGACGGCAACGGTATCACCGCCTTGCAGAACTACATCGGCAAGCAGTTAGGTATGCAAACTGGCGTTCCGACGGCGAAAGAGATGCATGGCTATATTGCAACGCACAGCGCGGAGTTTGATCTGTCGTCGTCGAAAGATGGCAACGACATACTCAACGGTGGAGCGGGGAATGACATTCTCTTCGGCCAGGGAGGAAATGACACCCTCTACGGTGGGGCGGGGAATGACCTTCTGTACGGCGGCAGCGGAGACGACATCCTGATTGGCGGCGCGGGGGGCGATACGCTCATCGGCGGCGCAGGTGCGGATGTCTTTAAGTGGCAGGCTGGTGATATCGGCAACGATGTGATCAAAGACTTCAATGCCAAAGAAGGTGACCGGATTGATTTAAGCGATCTGGTGGGTGAACTGGAGGAAGGCACTGATATCAGCCGCTATATTCGCATCACCGATAATCATGGTTCACCGACGATTGAAGTGAGCACCGCGGGGAACTTTACGGCGGATAAAGGCGGAACGGTTGCAGTGTCGATTACGTTGGAACACTATAACGGTGCATTGCCGTCGCTTGAAAGTCTGGTCAGCAAGCCAGAACCGTCTAGCTGACGAAAAGGGGGAGACTGCCCGGCTCCCTTTTTTATCAAAAATTTAAAAGGTCTCCGAACATGTTTTATATCCAGCGCGACAGTGATGGCCACCTGATGAAGGTAGAAAAGAGTCCTTTTCCTGAAATGAACGGCGAACTGTCCGATGATTCGCGTGAGGCGCAGGCTTGGTTCCGCAGTCATCAGGCAGCGATGTCCAGTCTCCAGCAACTGCGGCAAAGCGATCTGGAAATGGTGCGCGTGCTGGAGGATTTAATTCAGGTTTTGATTCAGAAAGGCGTGGTCAGCATTACCGATTTCCCTCAGGCGGCACAGCTGAAGTTGATCAACCGTGCGCAGGCGCGTGAAGCCCTGAATGGCGGGTTGAACAAGCTGATTGGCGACGATGAAGAGACTATGTTTTAAGGAAAGGATGTTTTGAAAAAATCATCCCTTACCGTACTGTTCAGCCGTTTCCGGCTTCTCAATGTCGTAGTGAGAAGCCGGGGTCGTTAAACGCCGTTAGCCAAAATGCTGTGGTATCAGACTCTGACCGCTGGCACCGGTTCACCCAGCAACCGTCCCATCGCGCCTTGTAATCCCATATCCTGAAGCACTTTCAGCTCACCTGCGGTTTCAACACGTTCGGCGATAAGCGGCAGGGCAATACTGTTGGTGGCGCGATACAGCGCTTCGATAAACATTTGTTTATCGTCTTCCTGATCGATATTGCGGATGTAGCTGCCATCGACTTTCAGGTAAGCCAGTCCCCATTGCGACAGGTTGCCGATCATATTAAAGCGCCCGCCAAAATGCTGGAGCCCCAGCGCACAGCCATGTTCATTCAGCAGCTTGATTAAGGCTTCCAGTTGGGCACTGTCTGGCAATTGGTTCTCATCCAGCTCCAGAATCAATCGTCTGGCGACATCAGGCTGATGCTTCAACGGGGCAAGCAGATCGGCAAGCAGATGAAGATTCAGGACTGTGGTGCCGGACAGGCTCAGTGCCAGATTGCCGTCGTGCTGACGAAGATAGTCCAGCACTTCACGCAGCATAGTCTGATCCAGACGGGTATCCCAACCAAAGCGTTGGATCCACGGTAGGAAGCGGCCTGCCGCGATGCTGTTTCCTTGCTCATCCTGAATACGGGCTAGCACCTTGTGATGCAGCACCTGGCTGGGATCGTCACAGGCGACGACCGGTTGCAGGAAAAGCTGCAAGCGTTCCTGTTCCAGAATGGGATCGAGCAGGTTAAACCATCTATGGCGATCGGTTTCGACCTGTTCGGCACTGACGGACGGAATGTCGTGAGGCGCGGTGCTATCGGTATTGCTTTCGGCTCGCGTGAGCGCCTGATCGCCCTGAATAAACAGGGATTGCGCGGTGTCGCCGGGGCGGAAAGGCACCATGCCGAATTGGGCAACAGGGGAGACGTCGGTTTCGCCTGTCAGATGCAACGTTTCGATGTTGCGCGTCAGTTCGCCAATCAGCGCATAGGCTTCTTTATCGACCAATCCCGGACAGAACAGCGCAAATTCCCCGCCGCGGATGCGTGCCAGAAGGCTCTCCGCATTGGTATGCTGTTTTTGCATTTTGCGCAGGATATGACCGACGGAGGCTAAGAGCGCATCGGTGCGCTGGCCACCCAGTCGCTGGTTCATCCCCGCCAGATCCTGAACGCGAATCATAATAAGGAAGCCGGGGGAGGTTTCTTCGTCGGCCAGTTTGTCGCTGAACTGCATGTCAAACGCGCGACGGTTATTCAATCCGGTTTGAGGATCCTGATAGGCGTCCTGACGTAAGCGCTCGCTCCGCTCTGCTTCCTCTTCAAACAGCGTTTTGAGCTTGCTAACCATCAAGTTCATCGCCTGCGCGACGCGGCGGAATTCTGGCGTATTGGGTAAATCTGGCTGGCTAAGGAACTCACGACGGGTAATTGCCAGCGACTGATCGACAATATAATCAAGCGGACGTAGCTGACGGCGCAGGAACAGCGCACCGAGGAGCACGCCCAGCGTGCCACAGCCTAGCAGCCATAGGAAAGAGGCCGTACTGCTGCGCCACAGCCGCGTCACCGCGAACATCGGATGGCTGACGACTTCGACTTTTGCCGCCTGTTCCCAACCGCGCATCACGATGGCTTCGCCCGCGCCGGGTTGCAGGTTCACTAACTGAACAAACCAGCGTGGTACGTCAGGGATATCCGGTGAGGCGGTGCGTTCCAGCGTAACGTTGCTGGTTTTTAAATCCCGCACGCGGATACTGGAAAAGTAGCCGCTGTCGAAAATCGAGCTGACCATCAGCTCTACCATTGCCGGGTCATCGATATTTGGCGTCAGGGAAAGCCCAAGCGCGGTAGCGGCATCCTGTGCGTGAGAGTGAAGCTGGTTATTGTACTGTTCACGCGAATTTTCCAGGCTGACGAAAAAACTCCCGCTGAAAATAATTAGCACAAACAGGCAGATGGCTATCAGTAATTGTTTGTATAGAGACATAGCCTACCCTTACTCCTCAATTGAAAACCCTTCGGCACGCATTTTGGTTAATACATCCTGCCAGCGTGAAAGTCGTTTACTGTCGCCTACGCGTTTGTTGCTGCCGCTGGCACCTGGCAGCCAGAGACCACCACCATTAAAGGCGTACACCGGAACTAAATCATTGCGCTCTGTCGCCGGTTGGATTTTGTCGGTCAGATTGTCCAACACCAGTGGAATCGAGGTTGGCGTGGGATAATAGGTCACTACCATGTGCGCTTTATTCAGGCGCAGGGCTTTAACATAGGTAATACGTAATTTGTCCGCCGGGACGCCTAAATGGCGCAGCGTAAAATACTTGGCGAGCGCATAATCTTCGCAATCCCCGGCACCTTTACGCAGCGCTTCAATCGGGGTTGCCCAGTAATCTTCCTGATTCCAGACGACAATATCATCGCGAAACAGCATACGGTCATTGAAAAATTGGTTCACGCTGCTCAGCAGCGCCTTTTCCTCTTTATTGCGGGAATTGACCAACAGCGTCTGCCATTCATCTATTCGGCGGCGAGCATCGGGCGTTGCCGGGCCATAAAGCTGCTCGGTTCGCTGATTAATGGTAATAAAATCCCAGTCCGCACGTAGGGAACCCGCCAGCAGAAACAGCAGACAGCTAATAAAGAAAAGCGTGTAACTGGAGAGTCTGAACCCGGAGAGTCGCACTGAGGTTTCTCTGTTTACCTTGCGAGATGCATGTGGAGGGTGAATTCGATGCAGAATAGCGTACTTTCACAGCTCCCAAAAGCATATATACCCTAAATAATTCGAGTTTCAGGAAGGCGGCAAAAGAAGGAATCCCGATGAGCTTACTGAGGTAAGTGATTCGGGTGAGTGAATGCAGCCAACGCACATGCAACTTGAAGTATGACGGGTATAGTGGTGAAAATGGTTGTTTGTCATGAGCGTGTAGAAAGCGCTGACACAAAGCATGAGGTAGCAGAATGCGTTCAGATGTGATGGATGGAGAGAACCTTAATTTAGGGAAGCTGGTTTCTGAAACGAGAAATCCGGCGACGATGGCCTTGGATCAGCTCTCTACGCTGGAGATGATGCACGCGTTTAATCAGGAAGATCGGAAAGTGCCTGAAGCCATTGCGCAGGTTTTACCCGCGATTGCCGAGGCTGTCGATCTGGCGACGGCGTCGTTGCAAGAGGGCGGGCGGTTGATCTATCTGGGCGCGGGGACCAGCGGCCGTTTGGGCGTACTGGATGCCTCCGAGTGTCCGCCGACGTTTGGCGTGCCACACGGGCTGGTTATTGGCCTGATTGCCGGCGGGCCGGGCGCATTGCTTAAGGCGGTTGAAGGCGCGGAAGACGATCCTGCACTCGGTGAGGCGGATTTAAAAGCGCTGAATTTAACCGCAGCGGATATGGTTGTCGGTCTTGCGGCATCAGGCCGAACGCCGTATGTGATTGGCGCATTGCGCTATGCGCGTGACGTTGGCTGCCGGACAGCGGCGATCTCCTGTAATCCGCATTCACCCATCGCACAGGAAGCGCAGGTGGCGATTTCTCCGGTCGTTGGCCCGGAAGCGTTAACGGGGTCGACGCGACTGAAGTCGGGAACGGCGCAAAAACTCGTCCTGAATATGATTTCTACCGGCGCAATGGTTAAGTTGGGAAAGGTGTACCAGAATTTGATGGTCGATGTGAAGGCAACCAACGTGAAGCTGTTGGACCGGGCTTGCCGCATTGTGGTTGAAGCAACGGGTGCCGAGCGGGAAAAGGCGCGGCAGGCGCTGGTGCAGGCGGATAATGAGGTTAAGCCTGCAATTCTGATGCTGCTGGCTAATATTGATGTGGCAGCGGCGCGTGAGCGCCTGAAACAGCACAACGGTTATCTGCGTGAGGCGCTGATTGGCGGATAAAATTTATCTTGGTGTAAGTCGGGAGAAATGTTTTGAGTGATAAGCGAGAGCAACGCATTGTTTTTTTTGATCTGGATGGCACGTTGCATCAACAGGACATGTTTGGCAGCTTTTTGCGTTTTTTACTTCGTCGGCTGCCGTTAAATCTCGTTCTGGTTATCCCGCTATTACCGATTATCGGGCTGGGGCTACTGATTCGCGGTCGCGCGGCCCGGTGGCCGATGAGCTGGCTGCTGTGGGCGATTACGTTTGGGCGTGATGAAGACGAGCTGGTTCAACTGGAAAAGCAGTTTGTCGGTGCGTTTCGTCATGATGTCATTCCATTTCCGCAGGTTCAGCAGAGGCTGAAAACCTATCTTGAAGACAGTGAGGCACAGGTCTGGCTGGTGACCGGATCGCCGCAGCGGCTGGTGGAACAGGTCTATCATGATTCGCCTTTTCTGCCCGGTGTTCGCCTGATGGGAAGCCAGATTACACGCCGCTACGGCGGTTGGGTATTAACACTGCGCTGTCTGGGGCATGAAAAAGTGACGCAGATGGAGCAGCGTCTCGGCGCACCGCTCAAGCTCTACAGCGGTTACAGCGACAGCAAACAGGACAACCCGCTGCTCTATTTTTGCGAACACCGCTGGCGAGTCACCCCCGAAGGTAGCCTGCAACAGCTGGAATGATTTTTTCATTCTTTCATCTGATTTTTCATCTCTTCATGTGGGTATAATGCGCCGCCAAAATATGAATGACTGAGTGAGGAAACGTGGGCAACCTGCGTAACGATGAATACTGGATGCGTCACGCATTAATGCTGGCTCAGCGTGCTCAGGATGAAGGCGAAGTGCCGGTTGGTGCGGTGCTGGTGCTGGGTAACGAAGCCATCGGCGAAGGGTGGAACCGGCCGATTGGACATCACGATCCTACCGCGCACGCTGAGATTATGGCGTTGCGGCAGGGAGGTCAGGTGTTGCAGAACTACCGTCTGCTAGAGACGACGCTGTATGTCACGCTGGAGCCGTGCATCATGTGTGCAGGCGCGATGATACATAGCCGTATTGGCCGTCTGGTTTACGGCGCGTCAGATGAGAAAACAGGGGCGGCGGGATCGCTGGTGGATATTCTGCGCCATCCCGGCATGAATCATCAGATCGTGATTGAATCCGGCATTCTGGCTGATGAATGTTCTGCCACGCTCAGCACGTTCTTTCGCCTGCGTCGTGAACAGCATAAAGCCCGTCGTGCCGCAGAAAAAAGCGAGAAAAACGCCGCGCAGGAGTAGCGGGGCGTTTGTTCTTTCATACGGATCTACTCCGGTTCTTTATTCCGGTACCTTGCTGAGAGGCACGGCCGGATAGCCTTGTGCGATCTGGGTTTGCTGCTGCAATTTGGCTTCTTTTTCTATCAGATAGCCTTCCAGACTCACCATATAACGCCGAATGTTTTCCACGTAGTTATAGGCTTCGTGTCCGCGCGCGTAGCCGTAGGTGGTTTGAGTGTAATAGCGCTTCTGGCTCAGCATCGGCAGGCGCATCTTCACATCGACCCAGCTGTCGGGGTTACCCTTCTGTTTTTCGGTCAATTTACGCGCATCAAGCAGATGAGCGTATCCCATGTTGTAAGACGCCAGCGCAAACCAGATTTTTTCATCTTCCGGAATGGTGTCCGGCATTTTCTGCATCATGTGCGACATATATTGCGCACCGCCGCGAATACTTTGCTCAGGGTCGACCCGATCGGTGACGTTCAGGCTTTCTGCCGTGTTGCGCGTGAGCATCATCAGCCCGCGCACGCCGGTAGGAGAAGTCGCCAGCGGGTTCCAGTGTGACTCCTGATAGGAGATGGCGGCCAGCAGTTTCCAGTCGATATCGGTGGCGTATTTTTCAAATAATGGGCGCAGATCCGGCAGCGTTTCATCAATCGCGCTCAGGAACGTGGTGGTATCGACATAGTCAAATTCGCCAACGTGACCGAGATACTTCTCCTCCAGACGCGCGAGCGTGCCGTCTTCGACAATCTGGCTGAAGAAATCCAGCAGCGCGGCGGACAGGCTGTCATCGTGTGAACGGCGCATATACCAGGTAACCGGCTCTTCGTCGCTGAGATCGAAAGCGACGGCAAGCTGCGGATGAATTCGCTGCATCAGGCCGATGGTGACCGAATCACCCAGCGTATAGTCCAGTTTGCCGTCGGCAACCTGCTTCAGTAATTCCTGCGTGCTCTGATCGGAAGCCGATTCCCAGCTTAGCTGCGGGTATTTCTCTGCTTTTAGATCGCGCAGGGTCGCGGCGTGGGCGGAGCCCGACGTCACGACAAGGCGGCCTTGCAGTTTATCCAGCGTTTTTGGGCGGGGTGAACCGAGGCGGTACACCATCTGTTGTGAAATGGAATAGTAGGTTGGGCCGGCGCGGAAACGTTCCAGACGCTCATGGTTGTAGATCAGCCCGGCAGCCAGTAGGTCGGCATCGTCGCCGTCCAGATCGTCGAACAGCTCGTCAAGATTCTTGCGTGACGAGACCACCAGCTTGACGCCGAGGTAATCGGCGAACCGTTTTGCCAGTTCATAGTCCAGACCTGTCGGGGATCCGTTGCTCATTGCATAAGTCAGCGGTGAGTTGACCGTGCTGATACGCAACTCACCGCGTGAGAGGATCTGCCTGAGCTGTACATCCTGACTACTGCGCCAGGGAATACTAGGCCATAGCGCTAACGCCAGCAGTAACGTGATAATCCCGATGAAAAAATAATTTAATTTTAACGGCTTCAAATAGTTATCTCTCGGCGGCCGTGTGGCCAGGCTGTCTGTAACGGCAGTTTTTTTATACGTCATTTCCCAGAGTGGGGGCATTTTGCTTAACAAAGCGCCAGTGTGCAACTTTTATTGATTTGGTCACCAATTAATCATTCGTCGGGCGTGAAGTGAAATTATCGCCACGCAAACGGTTTCGTCCGAGGGAAGGATTCTCTATAATATGCGCGTTTCCCCCCTGTTGTGCCCCATGGCTGTATCGCAGCCAGTGCATCGAAGACGAGAGAACTTTAGATTATGGAAATACTGCGTGGTTCACCTGCTTTATCGGCTTTTCGTATTAATAAATTGCTGGTCCGCTGCAAAGAGCACGTTTTGCCGGTCAGTGATATCTATGCTGAATACGTACATTTCGCCGATGTCAGCGCCCCGTTGAACAACGATGAACAGGCCAAACTGACACGTTTGCTGAAGTATGGTCCTTCTCTCGCGGAGCACGAGCCTCAAGGCCATCTGTTACTGGTCACGCCGCGTCCCGGCACGATTTCGCCGTGGTCTTCCAAAGCAACGGATATCGCCCATAACTGTGGGTTAAGCAAAGTACTGCGTCTGGAGCGTGGTCTGGCATTCTATATTCATGCGCCTACGCTGAGCGATGAACAGTGGCAGCAACTGGGGGCACTGCTGCATGACCGCATGATGGAAAGCGTATTTAGCGACCTGAAACAGGCCGAAGCGCTGTTCTCTCACCACCAACCTGCACCTTTCAAGCGTGTCGAAATTCTGCTGCAAGGCCGTCAGGCACTGGAAGAGGCGAACGTCCGTCTGGGACTGGCATTGGCAGAAGATGAAATTGACTATCTGATGGAAGCCTTCACCAAACTGGGCCGCAATCCTAACGATATCGAACTGTATATGTTCGCCCAGGCGAACTCTGAGCACTGCCGCCACAAGATTTTCAACGCGGATTGGGTGATCGACGGCGTTACTCAGCCGAAGTCACTGTTCAAAATGATCAAAAACACCTTTGAACACACCCCCGATCACGTTCTCTCTGCCTATAAAGATAACGCCGCCGTCATGGAAGGTTCCGCCGTCGGCCGTTTCTACACCGATCCCAACGGGCAATATACTTACCATCAGGAAGACGCCCATATCCTGATGAAGGTTGAAACGCATAACCACCCAACCGCCATTTCACCGTGGCCGGGCGCGGCAACGGGATCCGGTGGTGAAATCCGTGACGAAGGCGCGACAGGCCGTGGCTCCAAGCCGAAAGCGGGTCTGGTGGGCTTCTCTGTATCGAACTTGCGCATTCCTGGCTTTGTTCAGCCGTGGGAAGAAGAATTCGGCAAGCCAGAGCGTATTGTCAGCGCGCTGGATATCATGATCGAAGGCCCATTGGGCGGCGCGGCATTCAACAACGAATTCGGCCGTCCTGCACTGACGGGCTATTTCCGTACTTATGAAGAGCGTGTTGATAGCCACAATGGCACCGAACTGCGTGGCTACCATAAACCGATCATGCTGGCGGGCGGCATTGGTAACATCCGTGCCGATCACGTCAAAAAAGGCGAAATTATCGTCGGTGCCAAACTGATTGTACTGGGCGGACCGTCCATGAATATCGGACTGGGCGGCGGTGCAGCCTCTTCTATGGCATCGGGTCAGTCTGATGCGGATCTGGATTTTGCTTCTGTACAGCGCGATAACCCAGAAATGGAGCGCCGTTGTCAGGAAGTAATCGACCGCTGCTGGCAATTGGGTGAAGCCAACCCGATCCTGTTCATTCACGATGTCGGAGCGGGCGGTCTGTCCAATGCCATGCCGGAACTGGTGAGTGACGGTGGCCGCGGCGGGCGCTTTGAACTGCGCGATATTCTGAACGACGAGCCGGGCATGAGCCCGCTGGAAGTCTGGTGTAACGAATCGCAGGAGCGCTACGTTCTGGCCGTTGCGCCAGAGCAGCTGGCACTGTTTGATGAAATTTGCCGCCGTGAACGTGCGCCTTATGCGGTGATTGGTGAGGCGACGGAAGAATTGCATCTGACGATGAACGATCGTCACTTCAACAACCAGCCTATCGATCTCCCGCTGGATGTGCTGCTGGGCAAAACGCCGAAGATGCTGCGTGACGTTGAGCGCAAGCAGGTAGAAGGCACGCCGCTACAGCGTGATGAAATCTATCTGGCAGAAGCGGTCGAGCGCGTGCTGCACTTGCCTGTTGTCGCCGAAAAAACCTTCCTGATCACCATCGGTGACCGCTCTGTTACCGGTATGGTAGCCCGCGATCAGATGGTCGGTCCGTGGCAGGTGCCGGTGGCTGACTGCGCGGTGACCACCGCCAGCCTCGATAGCTATTACGGTGAGGCAATGTCTATCGGTGAACGTGCGCCAGTCGCGCTGCGTAACTTCGCAGCTTCCGCGCGTTTGGCGGTGGGTGAGGCGCTGACGAACATTGCTGCCACGCATATCGGCCCGCTGACTCGCGTGAAGCTGTCTGCGAACTGGATGGCAGCAGCAGGGCACCCGGGCGAAGATGCCGGACTGTATGATGCGGTGAAAGCTGTGGGTGAGGAGCTGTGCCCAGCATTGGGTCTGACGATTCCGGTGGGTAAAGACTCTATGTCGATGAAAACCCGCTGGCAGGAAGAGGGCGAAGATCGCGCGGTAACCTCGCCGATGTCGCTGGTGATCTCTGCGTTTTCCCGCGTGGAAGACGTGCGTAACACGGTCACGCCACAGCTGCGTATCGGACAGGATAATGCGCTGCTGCTCATCGATTTGGGTGCAGGCAATAAAGCGCTGGGTGCGACAGCGCTGGCACAGGTTTATCGCCAGTTGGGTCGTAAGACGGCAGATGTGCATAGCCCTGAGCAGTTGGCTGGCTTCTTTAATGCCATGCAGCAACTGGTCGCTGATAAAGCGCTTCTGGCCTACCACGACCGTTCAGACGGCGGCCTGCTGGTTACGCTGGCAGAGATGGCGTTTGCTGGCCATTGCGGCGTGACTGTCGATATCGCGTCTCAGGGTGAGGATACGCTGGCGACGCTGTTTAACGAAGAGCTTGGTGCAGTCATCCAGATCCCTGCGGCACGTCGTGCGGAAGTGGAAGCGGTTCTGGCACTGCATGGCCTGGCAGATTGCGTGCATTACCTCGGTCATGCTGAAGAAGGCACGCGTTTCACCATCAATCAGGGTGCAGAAGCGGTCTATCAGGAAAGCCGTTCAACGCTGCGTCGCTGGTGGGCTGAAACCAGCTGGCAGATGCAGCGACTGCGTGATAACCCGCAGTGTGCCGATCAGGAACACATCGCCAGACAGGATGATAACGATCCTGGCCTGAATGTGTCGCTGACCTTCAATCCGCAGGAAGATATCGCCGCGCCTTATATTGCTAAAAATGTCCGTCCTAAAGTGGCAGTCCTGCGTGAGCAGGGTGTGAATTCTCACGTAGAAATGGCGGCGGCGTTCCACCGTGCGGGCTTTGATGCCATCGACATCCATATGAGTGACCTGCTGGCGAATCGCCGTAACTTGCAGGATTTCCAGGCGCTGGTTGCGTGTGGCGGATTCTCTTATGGTGACGTGTTGGGCGCGGGTGAAGGCTGGGCTAAATCCATTCTGTTCAACTCTCGCGTACGCGATGAATTCGCTGAATTCTTCCTGCGTCCACATACGCTGGCGCTAGGCGTATGTAACGGCTGCCAGATGATGTCCAACCTGCGTGAGCTGATTCCGGGCGCCGATCTCTGGCCGCGTTTTGTCCGCAATAAATCCGATCGCTTTGAAGCGCGCTTCAGCCTGGTCGAAGTGGAGAAAAGCCCGTCGTTGTTCATGAATGACATGGCCGGATCGCGCATGCCGATTGCCGTTTCACACGGTGAAGGTCAAGTTGAAGTCCGCGACGGCGCGCATCTGGCAGCGATTGAAGAGCACGGCCTGGTGGCGCTGCGTTATATCAACCACTACGGTCAGGTAACCGAGAACTATCCGGCTAACCCGAATGGCTCACCAAACGGTATTACGGCGGTTACCAGCACCAGCGGTCGGGCAACCGTCATGATGCCGCACCCTGAGCGTGTGTTCCGTACCGTCAGTAACTCCTGGCACCCGGAAGAGTGGGGCGAGGATGGCCCGTGGATGCGTATGTTCCGCAATGCGCGTAGACAGCTGGGCTAAGTTTAGGTCAGTCAGAGAAAGGGGCTTCGGCCCCTTTTTTACGTCTGTTTTCTCCGTTTGTCGTTTTTTTGCGACGGACAGGTTTTTTACTGTCTCTAATTGGTGACATTTAACTGTTTGATTTATATAAGCGGTGTGATGGCATCATAAAGCTGTCTGTTTTTAGCGACATAAATCGTCTCTTTTGCGCGTATTTTCGTTATTTGTATTCTGGGTTATGTGTTTTTTTGCGATTTTTTAAATAAAAATTATTAAAAATCATGTGCTTGATTTTTATTTCTTGAACTTGGCATGTTAAGTGCATTTTAACTGTAGTTGCTCATTCAACTGGTTATGATTGCGTTGCTAACTGGCAAACATTTTCGCTCATAACATCTGGAATGATGCCAAAAGAAAGGGTGCCTATCGTCCACCAGACCGATAATCGGGCGTGAAAACGAACGTTATCAAGCATCGGGCGACACGTTGAGTGAGGCACCGCCTATTCAGTTACGCGGCCAGAGGGAGTGATTCTTCTGGCCGCGTGACGTTTTCACCCTGCCACGTCTCCCCAGTGAATCCCCCCTGATTGTGTTTTTACGGCGTGATTTTTGCCGTCCTTACATTGGTATTCATGCCACATTGCGAAGCGTTGCGCATGTCGTAAGGGAAAACGTTGAACTTTTATAAGACTCAGTTAGCATCAGAGCGGATTCGATAGGTAACGAGATGATTTCTTTGAAACGATGGCGTTTATTCCCGCGTTCTCTGCGGCAATTAGTAATTATGGCGTTCTTGCTGGTGTTGCTGCCGCTCTTGGTGCTGGCCTATCAGGCTTATCAAAGCCTGAACATGCTGAGCGAACAGGCTGCGGATATTAACCGGACAACGCTGACGGATGCCCGCCGCAGCGAGGCAATGACCAGCGTCGCGCTGGCGATGGAGCGTAGCTACCGGCAATACTGCGTATTGGACGATCAGACGCTGGCGACGCTTTATCAAAACCAGCGTAAACAGTATTTGCAAATGCTGGATTCGCACGCGCAGGTCCTGCCCGATCCCCGTTATTACCAGACGCTACGTCAACTCCTTACTCAACTCGGTGAAATACGCTGCCATAACAGCGGCCCGGAACAAACGGCATCTAGCCTGCTGGAAGGGTTCTCCCGCGCGAACGGACAGATGGTGCAGGTGACGCGTGACGTCGTTTTCTCCCGTGGGCAGCAGCTCCAGCAGGCTATTTCCGAACGCGGTCAGTTCTTTGGCTGGCAGGCGCTGCTCTTGTTTCTGGTCAGCGTGCTGCTGGTGGTTCTCTTTACTCGGATGATTATCGGCCCCGTTAATGGCGTTGAACGAATGATCAACCGCCTTGGAGAAGGGCGATCGTTGGGCAACACCAGCACCTTTAAAGGGCCGCGTGAAATTCGGACGCTGGCGCAGCGCATTATCTGGTTGAGCGAGCGTCTGTCCTGGCTCGAATCACAGCGGCATGAGTTTTTACGACACATCTCTCACGAACTGAAAACACCGCTGGCTAGCCTGCGGGAAGGCACCGAATTGCTGGCCGATGAGGTGGTTGGTCCACTGACTGCCGATCAGAAAGAGGTGGTTGCTATTCTTGATAGCAGCAGTCGCCACCTGCTACAGCTGATCGATCAACTGCTGGACTACAATCGCAAGCTTGCGGATACGCCGACCGAGTTGGAACGGGTGGAAATCGAAGAAATCGTCGATATTGTCGTGGCCTCTCACAGCTTGCCTGCCCGTGCCAAAATGATTCATACCGATGTGACGCTAGCCGTTGATCACTGTTGGGCGGAGACGACGCTATTGATGCGAGTGATCGATAATCTCTATTCCAATGCGGTGCACTACGGTAAGGAATCCGGTAACATTTGGATTTATAGCCGTCAGATTGGCAATCGCGTTCAGATTGATGTCGCCAACAATGGTACGCCCATTCCCGATGCAGAGCGGAGCATGATTTTTGAGCCCTTTTATCAGGGCAGCCATCAGCGCCGTGGTGCAGTCAAAGGAAGCGGACTGGGGTTGAGCATCGCGCGTGATTGCATTCGTCGTATGCGTGGTGAGCTTAGCCTAATTACCGTGGACTATGCTGATGTGTGTTTCCGCATCGAGCTGCCCTTATTGTCCGATAACGAATAGTCCGAGAATGAATAGAGAATGAATGTAGGATTTATGAAGGGATGGCTAGCGAGTAGAAGATTTTCCCGTCTGTTGAAAGCGGTGGTCATGTCGTCACCGCTCGTTTTGGCTGCGTGTAATAGCCATGTAATCAGCGGCACGGCGTTGTTGGAGACGGAGGCGACACCGCCGAAAGAGCAGGTTGCCGATTTCCGTATCGCGCAATGCGAGCATCTGTGGCAGATAGACGATCGTGAATCCATGAACAACGCGCTTTACTGGTTGCGGGCGATGGACTGTGCCGGGCGTTTAACACAGTTCCAGGCCCGTGAGGAAGCCGGGCAAGTTGCGGGTGATAGTTGGGATAGCATATTTAAGCAGGGCATCCTGCTGGATAATGCTGGTATTACTCAGGCTGAACGCCGTCAGGTGCTGGAACAGATCAATTTATATCGTCTGGCTTTCCCTGCGGCGCTGCGCCCGCTGATGCAAACCTGGCGTGACAGACAAACGTTGTTCTTGGCGCTGTCGGATGAGCGTCTGCGCTATAAGCGCTTGCAGGAATCCAGCGACAAGCAGCTAGACGCTCTGCGTGTACAGCAAAGTCACCTGCAATATCAGTTAGAAACAACCACGCAGAAACTGGAAAATCTGACGGATATTGAGCGTCAACTGTCGTCTCGTAAGCAGCTGTCGGGGGACATGCCGGATAACGACGGCGATCGTCGCGGGAATTCTGGTACAAATAGCAGTAGTGCAAATAAAGACAGTTCGCGCAATTCGGCAACGAAATCCAGAAATGAGCCAGTTGACGCGGATGACACCTATACGCCGCCGATGGAATCACATACGGACAACGCGACGACGAAAAAGGAGTCAACAAGACAATGACAGCCCGAAAAACGGCGAGTTTGTTGCTCGTGGATGATGACCCCAGCCTGCTGAAACTGTTGGGCATGCGGCTGACCAGCGAAGGATTTAGCGTGATGACGGCGGAGAGTGGCCAGGAGGCGCTGCGGCTGTTAACGCGTGAGACGTTCGATCTGGTTATCAGCGATCTTCGTATGGATGAAATGGATGGCATGGCGCTGTTTGCCGAAATTCAGCGCTATCAGCCGGGGATGCCGGTGATCATTTTAACTGCTCACGGTTCCATTCCCGATGCGGTTGCGGCTACACAGCAGGGCGTATTCAGCTTCCTGACGAAGCCCGTTGACCGCGATGCGCTCTACAAAGCGATAGACGAAGCGCTGGCATTGTCCGCCCCGGCGGGTGATGAAAGCTGGCGTGAAACCATCGTGACGCGCAGCCCGATTATGCTGCGTCTGCTGGAGCAGGCCAGAATGGTCGCGCAGTCGGACGTCAGCGTGCTGATTAACGGCCAGAGCGGAACAGGGAAAGAGGTGCTGGCTCAGGCGATTCATGCGGCAAGCCCGCGTGCAAAGAAAGCCTTTATCGCTATTAACTGCGGTGCGCTGCCGGAGCCATTGCTGGAATCGGAGTTGTTCGGCCATGCGAAAGGAGCCTTTACCGGTGCGGTGAGCAGCCGTGAAGGGCTTTTTCAGGCGGCGGAAGGCGGCACGCTGTTTTTAGATGAAATCGGCGATATGCCGCTGTCCTTACAGGTTAAGCTGCTGCGCGTTCTGCAGGAGCGAAAAGTCCGCCCGCTGGGTAGCAACCGCGATTTGGACATTGACGTGCGGATTATCTCCGCCACGCACCGTGATTTGCCGAAGGCGATGGAGAAAAACGAATTTCGCGAAGATCTCTATTATCGGCTCAACGTGGTGAATATGAAGCTGCCCGCGCTGCATGAACGTGCTGAAGATATCCCGATGCTGGCAAACCATCTGCTGCGCGAATCTGCTAATCGCCACAAGCCTTTTGTGCGCACCTTTTCAACCGATGCGATGAAGCGCTTGATGACGGCAAGCTGGCCGGGTAACGTGCGTCAACTGGTGAATGTCATCGAACAGTGTGTGGCGCTGACCAGCGCACCGGTGATCAGCGATGCGCTGGTTGAACAAGCGCTGGAAGGTGAAAATACCGCCCTGCCAACGTTTGTTGAAGCGCGTCATCAGTTTGAGCTTAACTATTTGCGAAAACTATTACAGATCGCAAAAGGTAACGTGACGCAGGCTGCGCGAATGGCCGGGCGTAACCGAACGGAATTTTATAAACTGTTGGGCCGCCACGAGCTGGATGCCAACGATTTTAAAGACTAGCGCTGAGAGAGCCGTTCGGGTGTAGATTGTCCGCCTGAGTTCTGACATGCTGTTCACTTGCTGATGCTCGGCTTTGGCCGCAACATAGATAACACAAAGGTTCCTCCATGAAGAAAATTGATGCGATTATTAAGCCGTTCAAACTGGACGATGTGCGTGAAGCGTTAGCTGAAGTGGGCATCACAGGGATGACGGTAACAGAAGTTAAAGGCTTTGGTCGTCAGAAGGGCCACACCGAGCTGTATCGTGGTGCAGAATACATGGTCGATTTTCTGCCAAAAGTAAAAATCGAAATTGTCGTGTCAGATGACATCGTCGATACCTGTGTGGAAACCATCACGCAGACCGCGCAGACGGGTAAAATCGGCGACGGTAAAATCTTCGTCTTTGATGTGGCGCGCGTTGTCCGTATTCGCACCGGTGAAGAAGACGAAGAAGCGATTTAATCGCCTCGTCTCGCGTTGTTCCGTTTTAGAAGCCAGCCTGAGAGGGCTGGCTTCGTCACATTTCTTCTACTCTACTTCTACTTCTACTTCCCTTTAGGCGCAGTAGGAACCCAACCTGCCAGCACCTTGTCTGCGGTGTATTCTGCCGCTTCCGCATCGCTTAACTGACGGCGCTGATCGTTTTTCTCAGCCCCTTTACCGCTGGATTTATACTCGAAAAAGCGTGAGTCCTGCGGATGGAACCAGATTTTCTCGCCTTGTTTATCTTTGCCTGACATTTTGTCCCAGCCATAAATGTGGTCATCCATGCTGGTGTTCAGGAACACGGTCTGGCCGATCGCGTTAGGATCGGCATAGCGCCCATCGTCAAAGGTAGTCGTAGGGTGCCAAGGGCGGCCCAGGCCATAGCTGTTCGCTGGGACGTCTTGTTCTTTCGTCACCCGGCTATTGATAATGACCAAGCCATATTTTTGTTTAATATCGGTGCTGGGCGCGGTGAGATAGCCAATCGGCTGATCTTTCACGTCGGTACGGTTACGCGCGACAATGTCGCAGTCGTCAAACAGCGCAGTCCCGTTACCAAAGATGAAATCAACGGTGCCGCTGATTCGGCATTGTGAGAAGAAGCTGCGTCCCCCTTTCACATAGAGCGTGTCCTGATAGCCCGTCAGGCTGACATCATGGAACCACGCCCGATCGCTATTTTCGGCAACCAGCAGCGCAACGGCCTGCGAGTCTTTTAATTTGGTCGGGTCATCGTTAGCTTTAGCCTGATTGGCCGGATAATCAAAACCATTGTTGATGGTCAGTGAACGAGCGCTGAAATCGGGCGCATCGACTTTCACTGTGTTACTGCCATAGGTTCCCCACTTGCTGCCATCGGGTTTGAGCATCCCAGCGGCGGTGGTCGCGGTGATCACGGTGCCGTCACGGCTTTCACCCTGTAGGTGAATGTTGGGGCGCGTAATGGTCAGGCGCTCGTGGTACACGCCATTTTTCACATAGATCACAAACGGCGAACTGTCTGCCGGGGCGCTGGCGATGGCTTCAGAGATGGTTTTGTAGGCTTTGGCGTCCCCTGCGTTGCTGGAAACCAGCGCATTGTAGTCGGCAGCCTGCGCTAGCGCCCAGGGCGAGGAAATCAACATGGCTAAGGTCAGCGTTTTGCGGAGGTGTGAGGCGTTTATCATGTCCAGAGTCCTGTAATCGGTAAGGGAAGGGTATATAACGCGCGACGATGTAACGCCGCGCGCGGTTCGGTCTTATCGTTTTGCCTGACTAATGACTACTTTGTGTTTGCTGGCCGTTTTTTCCGCCAGCGACGCTAAAGCGGGTTCCTGCCGAATGGCGTCGGCGACAATCCCTGCCACGGCGATAGCGCCTTTTTTCTGAAAATGGGTGGTATCCGGTTTGCTCAGGCTACCGGCTTGATCGCGATAGTAAGGGTATTGTTTAGGATCGATCACCAGCCAGTATTGTTTCCAATGGTCGCTGTTGCCCTGGTTCGCCAGCGCGATAGTGGCGGGTTCAACGTCCAGCAAAATCACCTTGTTATCTGCAGCCGTATTCCTGATGGTCTGGCTGTAATCGCCGACGAAAGCATAGCCATTTTCCGCGTTTTGCTTGGTGAAATGACTGTGTACCGCTGGCGTGCCGTTTTTCCCGTCAGCCGTTTTTACTCGGGTGGTCGGGGTAAGCAGAACCGGTGTGAGTTTGTGCTGGCGGGCGAAAGTGATGTAGCGCTCCAGCGATGTCTGGAATGACATATCGGCTTTCCCCTGCGGTGCCTGCTTTTTCCCTGCGGCATCGTTCGGGTAAGTACACAGGTTAGCGACATCCGCCGGGCCACGTACCGCTTTTGCACTGTTGCAGTTTTGATCGTTGTGCCCCATTTGGATAAACAGGAAATCACCCTCTTTCATCAGCGGCTGCATCTGGCGGAACCAGCCTTCGTAGAAATAGTCGCGTGAGCTACGGCCTGCACGTGCGCCATTGACGACTTTTACACCGCTGTTTTTACTGAACTGCTGTTCAAAAACCTGACCCCATCCCATGCGTGGGAAGCGCATTTTTTCATAGGTTGCCGCGGTTGAGTCGCCAACGATGAAAATGCGGGTTTGCGCTTTCTGGATCGCGTCCAGACTCTGGCGGGCAGAACGGTAATCCAGAGGTTCATAATCGCCTTTATTATTCAGGCCGACGATGGGATGGAACGCGCTGTCGGTCAGTACCGTATGGCCAGAATGGCCGGTGTCGTTGTGATAATTGCGGGTATGGTTAATGACGCTGACGATTTTGGTGACCGCATCCTGCTGGGCCGCGGGGTAGGTCAGAGGGTCGAAACTCTTGGGCGCGCTGACGCCTACCTGTTTTAACGCGTCATTAAAGCCTGCATGAAAATCGGCGTAGGCTTTTTTCCATGCGGCGGTGTCCAGTTTCGGTGATGCCGTGTCGTCCGTTAGCTGCTGTGGACCAATGTAGCCTGCTGCCACCGCAATATCTGAGGTAATGCGGTCAGTCAGCGGGTTGATATTGGCAATATTCTCTTTACCGTCATGTAATGACGGGGCGACAGCGGACAGGCAGATTGCACGGGAAATATTATTCAGCAGGCAGTTATTGCCGCCGGATTCGATGGCTAACAGACGTAGCGGCGGTGTGAGGCCAGAGACATCGAGGTGATATTTTCCCTGCTCATCGGTCTGTGTCTGCCGCTTCTGACCTTGCTGGTCTCTGATAATGATGGTGGCAGGCAGATGAATATCCCGTACGGTGACATTACCGGATAAGCCAGTTTTTTCACCCAGCGTTGAACCCGACAGTAAGTTAACGCTGTCCGGTGCGGTGGTCTGGTATGCCGCGGCGGGCGTTTTAGCGTGTACCAGTGTGAAAGGGGCGGAAAGTATCAGAGCTAAAGCTACACTTTCTGAAAAACGTTTTGCCATGGTCAGACATATCCCTTGTTGGTTAGTCGAAAACGGTTAATGAACCCAGGCGTTATCAAAGGAAGGTCGCTGTTTTTTATCGCTCTTGTCACGGCCTTTAGCGAGAACGTCGGGCTTTTATTGTGCACCCAAGCCTATGCCTAAACGAGGCTTCTTTGATGAAATAACTATTCATTAAAAATGAAATGTTATTTTAATAAGACCTTGTTTTTTGTGACCCACCTCTTTTTTAGCGGAGCACTGCCGTATTGGCATATAGATTTGTGATCAATAAGGTGTTTTATACCCGTCATACTTCAAGCTGCTTGCGCGTTGGCCGCCCTTACTCACCCCAGTCACTTACCTGTAGTAAGCTCCTGGGGATTCGCGCAGTTGCCGCCTTCACGCAACTTGAATTATTTAGGGTATGTTCTGGTGGTTTTCTGAAAGATGAAAAAAAGGCCGCAAAAGCGGCCTTTGGGTTTGATCCGTTATCAATGAGGGTTAGACAACTTTATGCGGACCAAAACATTCGTAATGCAGTTGCTCAGCGAGGATACCCATAGCCAGCAGCTGCTGTGCGATAAACTGCATGAAAACCACGGGGCCGCACAGGTAGTAGTGCATATCTGGCGTGGTTAATTCATCTTTTAACGAGGCCAACTGCATCAGCCCGCTGTGATGATAGTCTTCGCCCGGACGATCGGCCTTCTGCGGTTCCCGATACCAGATGTGGTGCTGGAACTGTGGCAGCGACTGTCCCGTTTTTCCGGTTTCATCCGCAAACGCATGCGCCGTGCCATTTTCTGCTGCATGCAGCCATAGCACCTTTGCCTGATGATTCTGCTGCTTGAGCGTATGCAACATGCCCAGCATCGGGGTTTGCCCTACGCCGCCAGAAATCAGGGCAACCGGCGTGGAAGCGGGGATATCAAGGAAGAAATCGCCGTGCGGAGCCGCCAGATGAATGATATCGCCTTCACGCGCGGTATCATGCAGATAGCCGGAAACGGTGCCCTGTGCTTCACGTTTCACTGCAATCCGGTAGGATTTTCCATTTGGTGCGTGAGTCAGAGAGTATTGGCGAATCTCCTGGTTGGCAAAACTGTCATGCTTGATGTAAACCGCCAGATACTGGCCCGGTTGAAAATCAGCAATAGGCTGGCCGTCGGTGGGTTCCAACGTGAAGCTGGTAATCACCGAGCTTTGCGGCTGCTTGTTCACAATACGGAAAGGTCGCACGCCGCTCCAGCCGCCGTTTTGCGCTTCGGTGCTGCGGTAGATATCGCCTTCGCGCTGAATGAAGACATTCGCCAGCACGCCATAGGCTTTACCCCAGGCATCCAGTACTTCTTGCCCTGGGCTAAACAGTTCATCCAGCGTTGCCAATAAGTGATTACCCACGATCTGATACTGATCGGCCTGAATGTTAAAGCTGGCATGCTTCTGGGCGATACGCTCAACCGCAGGCAGCAGCGCGGCCAGGTTTTCAATATTCGTCGCATAAGCACAGATGGCATTGAACAACGCTTCACGCTGATCGCCATTGCGCTGATTGCTCATGTTAAAAATATCTTTGAGCTCAGGGTTATGCATAAACATGCGGTCGTAGAAGTGTGCGGTCAGTTTCGGGCCTGTTTCCGCCAGCAGAGGAATGGTTGACTTAACGATGGCGATAGTTTGGCTATCCAGCATGGTGACTCCTTATTTATTGGCATGACTTATAAGTTGTATTTTATATGCATCTTATTGGGTTTGTCCGCCGCTGTAAATTACCTTTTTGGTGGTAGGGGTTTTTAGGCGGAGCCAAAGGGAATAACATGAAGAAATAGCAGGTTGAGAATGAAGAAAAATCCGTTTACCACTGCGCAGCAGATATTTGCTGAAGCCTTGTGCTGCCTGTAGCTAATCGTTTGCGTAAAAACCTCTGTCAAGACCTATCTTCATTAGGGAAAAACGGTTTACACTATACGCCATTCCCCAAAAGGGTAGCCCAATTCCCAAATGGGCCATTAATTCCCAGTATATTTATGTTAGCTGAGTCAGGAGATCCGGATGTTAAAGCGTGAAATGAACATTGCCGATTATGATGCCGACCTGTGGCAAGCAATGGAGCAAGAAGTGGTGCGTCAGGAAGAGCACATCGAACTGATTGCGTCAGAAAACTACACCAGCCCACGCGTTATGCAGGCTCAAGGGTCTCAGCTGACGAACAAGTATGCTGAAGGTTATCCGGGCAAGCGTTACTACGGCGGCTGTGAGTACGTTGACATCGTTGAGCAGTTGGCGATCGATCGTGCGAAAGCGCTGTTCGGTGCAGATTATGCCAACGTGCAGCCGCACTCTGGCTCTCAGGCTAACTTTGCCGTTTACACTGCGCTGCTGCAGCCGGGCGACACCATTCTGGGTATGAACCTGGCGCACGGTGGTCACCTGACGCACGGTTCTCCGGTTAACCTGTCAGGTAAACTGTATAACGTCATTCCTTACGGCATCGACGAAAGCGGTAAGATCGACTACGACGAAATGGCTGAACTGGCGCGTACGCACAAGCCAAAAATGATCGTCGGCGGTTTCTCTGCTTACTCTGGCGTCGTTGACTGGGCGAAGATGCGCGAAATCGCTGACAGCATCGGTGCTTACCTGTTTGTTGATATGGCACACGTTGCTGGCCTGATTGCCGCGGATGTTTACCCTAACCCGGTTCCTCATGCTCACATCGTGACCACCACCACGCACAAAACGCTGGCTGGTCCACGCGGTGGCCTGATTCTGGCGAAAGGCGGCGACGAAGAGCTGTACAAGAAATTGAACTCTGCGGTATTCCCTGGCGGTCAGGGCGGCCCGTTGATGCACGTTATCGCCGGTAAAGCGGTTGCGCTGAAAGAAGCGATGGAGCCTGAATTCAAGGTTTACCAGCAGCAAGTCGCGAAAAACGCCAAAGCAATGGTTGAAGTCTTCCTGTCACGTGGTTTCAACGTGGTTTCTGGTGGAACCAGCAACCACCTGTTCCTGCTGGATCTGGTGAGCAAAAACCTGACTGGTAAAGAAGCTGATGCTGCGCTGGGCCGTGCAAACATCACCGTGAACAAAAACAGCGTGCCTAACGATCCGAAGAGCCCGTTCGTGACTTCCGGTATCCGTATCGGTACGCCAGCGGCAACCCGTCGCGGCTTTAAAGAAGCGGAAGTGCGTGAACTGGCTGGCTGGATCTGTGATGTGTTGGACAACATCAACGACGAAGCGACCATTGAGCGAGTGAAACAGAAAGTTCTGGAGATCTGCGCCCGCTTCCCGGTTTACGCATAATTCGGCATTTTCTCTGACATCACTGTCGGAACACGTCCTAAACGCCAGCCTGAGTGCTGGCGTTTTTTATGGCGGCCATCCGGCCGCCACCCTTCGGGCCGTCGCAAGCGACGTTGAAAAACGTTCCTCACGTTTTTTTATGGCGGCATCCCTGGCCGCCATCCTTCGAGCCGTCGCATCATGACACTATCCCCGTTCACGTTTAATGGTGAATAACGCGTTGCACCGCCGTGTGCTCTCTGACAGAGTAGCCAGCAAAAAAGAGTAGCTAGCAAAAAAGAGGCGAGGCTAGGGGAGTTCGTCATCGAAAGGGAGACATCATGGTTTTGCAATCGACGCGCTGGTTGGCGCTGAGCTATTTCACCTACTTTTTTTGCTATGGCGTTTTCCTGCCATTTTGGGGCGGGTGGCTGAAAGGCGAGGGGCTGTCTGCCGAGTCGATCGGCATGCTGCTGGGCGCGGGGCTGGTGGCGCGCTTCGTCGGCAGTCTGGTCATCACGCCCAGCGTGAAAGATCCGTCCAAATTGATTACGGTATTACGTGGACTGGCGTTGCTGTCACTGGCGCTGGCTGTCGGTTTCTGGCTGGGGAATGCCTGGCTGTGGCTGATGATAGTGATGATCGGGTTTAACCTGTTTTTTGCGCCGCTGGTACCACTGACGGATGCATTAGCCGCGACGTGGCAGCGGCAGATTGTGATGGATTACGGCAAGGTTCGCGTCTGGGGTTCGATCGCGTTTGTTATCGCTTCTGCGGCGACGGGGGAATTGGTCGCTATTTGGGGACACCCCGCGATTCTGGCAATCCTCAGCGCGGGACTGGCCGTCATGCTGTTGGGCATGCTGCTTCGCCCTAGCGTGATGCCGCAAGCGGCAACGTCGACAGCGCAGTCGGTTAGCGTGACGCCGTGGAAAACCTTGCTGACTGAACCCGCAGTATGGCGCTTCCTGCTTTGTGTGTCGCTGCTGCAAGGCGCACATGCGGCTTACTATGGTTTCAGCGTCATTTACTGGCAGGATTCGGGCTATTCCGCCTCGATTATTGGCTATCTCTGGTCGTTAGGCGTGGTCGCGGAGATTGTTATCTTTACCTTCAGCCAACGCCTGTTCCGACGTTGGAGCGCCAGACAGCTTCTTTTGCTCTCTGCCGTATGTGGCGTGGTGCGCTGGGGCTTGATGGGCGCGACGGTGGCTCTGCCATGGCTGATTGTGATACAGATATTGCACTGTGGCACCTTCACCGTCTGCCATCTGGCCGCCATGCGCTTTATCGCCGCACGCACCGGTGGTGACATCCTGCGGTTACAGGCGGTGTATTCCGCGCTGGCGATGGGCGGAAGTATCGCGGTGATGACGATGGTGTCCGGTTTCCTGTTTGAACACTTGCAGGGTGGCACGTTTTGGGTGATGGCGCTGCTGGCGGTTCCGGCCCTGTTTATTCGGCCTTCTGTCAGTCATCACTCTGTGGCCGGAAAAGCATAAGAAATGGCGTGCATTGTCAATATAACGCAGTATGGTAAAAATAATGTTACATTATAACGCTTTGAAACGATGGTGCGGACGGATAACGTTGCTGATGACAGGTCTGGCGTTCGGCCAGCCCGTTTTCGCTCACCCACACAGTTTTATTGATATGCAGACGACAGTTGAGAGCCAGAACGACAACATCACCGGTTTACGCATGCTGTGGACGATGGATCCCATCACGTCTGCCGACCTGTTGTATGATGCTGGGAAGGCCAAGAAGGACTCTGAAGTCTGGAAAAAGCTGGCGGCGGAAGTGATGGCGAATGTGTTAGGACAGCACTATTTCACCGATATTTACCGTGATGGTCAGCCCGTGAAATATGCGCCGATGCCAACCGAATATCACCTTTCCCGCAAAGGCAATCAGGCGGTACTGGAGTTTGTGCTGCCGCTGGCGCATCCACAGCCGCTGGCCGGCAAGCCTTTGCTGATTTCTACTTACGATCCTACCTACTTTGTCGATATGTCCTACCAGAACGATAAGGCCGTTACGCTGGCGCCAGCGCTGGCTTCACGTTGTAAAATCTCACTCGTCACGCCGGAACCTAACGCTGAACTGCAATCCTATGCGCTGTCGCTGGATAAGAACGATGCGCCGGATGAAGACATGGAGCTAGGGAAACAGTTTGCGCAGCGGGTGACGTTGCAATGTCAGTGAACCTCGGCTCACTGCCGCGTCAGCGCTCGCTGTTGAGTCGATTGCGCGATCTGTGGCCGCTGTGGCTGTTCTTGGCGCTGCTGGTCTCGGCGCTGCATTACATCGTGGGATACTGGCCGCAAATCGTGCTGCAAAGCGCGATCTGGCAGAAGTCGCTGCATCAGCAGATGTCGCACCTATTGCAGATGGTGGAACAGCAGCCGCATCAGGCGGGGCTGAGTCTGATGATGTTCAGTCTGGTCTATGGCGTGCTTCATGCCGTCGGGCCGGGGCACGGCAAAGTCGTCATCATGACCTATCTGGCGACACACCCGTCGAAGCTGAAAAGCAGCCTGAAGTTGACGCTTGCCGCGTCGCTGGTTCAGGGGCTGATGGCGGTAGCGCTGGTGACCATAGTATTAGGGATCTTGCAGTTATCCAGCCGAACGTTGCATAACAGCAGTTTCTGGATGGAAAAGGGGAGCTTTGTGCTGGTGGCGGGGCTCGGGCTGCTGCTCTGTTTCCGCGCGTTGAAACAGCTGTATATCGCCGTTGTGCGGCAGCCTAAACCGGCGACGATTTTGCGTGTAACGCCTTTGCACGTAACCCCTTCTCACGTCAGCCAGTTTAACGTACCAACCGATAAACGTATGGTGCTTCGCCCGGCGCCTGCGCTTTCCTCTTCTTCTCATCAACACGATGCCGACTGCGGCTGCGGGCACCGCCATCTCCCGAGCAATGAAGAACTTGAGCGCGACAGCAGCTGGCGTACGCGCCTGATGATTGTGCTGGCGATGGGAATGCGCCCGTGTTCCGGCGCTATTCTGGTGCTGCTTTTCTCTAAAGTGATCGGCGTGTATTGGTGGGGCGTCGCCTCTGCGCTAGTGATGGCGGCTGGAACGGCGATCACGATCTCGGCACTGGCCGTGTTGGTTTTTTACTGTCGTCGCGTGGTTGAGCGCTTAGGTGCAAACCGTGCCTCGCCCGTGTGGCAGCGTGCGACGTTTTCTCTTCTGGCGTTTGCCGGCGGGCTGGTTTTAGTTGGCTCCGGTGTCCTGCTTTACCTCAGCGCACAGCCCGCAATGATGGGCGGCATTCGGCCATTCTCCGGCTAATTTTACCTTTTATTAACGCTGCGCTAAAAACCCATTGCTTCGGATAATCACGGCAGGATATCATTTCAATAATGATAACTATTATCATTTATAACCATAATCGCAGAAGGGAATAATAATGAAGAAATGGCTGTTTTCAGTCGTTGCTCTGTTGGGACTGAGCGCGAGCGTTGTCGCTAGCGCTAACCCGATTGTTATTGAAGACGTTAGTGGCAGGAAAGTAGAGATCAAATCCGAAGTGAAGCGGATTATCCTCGGGGAAGGTCGACAGATTTATCTGCTGGCTGCCTTTGATACCGAGGCACCGTTCCAGCGCGTGGTTGGCTGGCGTGACGATCTGCCAAAAGCCGATTATGACGGCTATATGGCTTATGAAAAGCAATACCCGGAAATCAAAAAGCTGCCGACCTTTGGCGGAGCGAAAGACGGCACCTTCAACGTTGAGCAGGCATTGACGCTGAAACCGGATTTGGTACTGATGAATCTGGAGTCAAAAGCGGCGACGGATGAAGGCAAACTGATCGAGAAACTCAATTCGCTGGGGATTCCAGTGGTGTTCATCGATTTCCGTGAGAAGCCGTTTGAGAACGCAGAAAAAAGCATTCACATCATGGGGCAGCTGGTTGGCAAACCACAGCGTGCGGAAGAGATCATTAAATTCCGCCGTGAGCAGATTGAGCTGGTCACCGATCGGTTGAAGAACTATCAGGGTCCACGTCCGAAAGTGATGATCGACCGTGCGGGCGGTTATGACGAAGAATGCTGCATGTCATTCGGTGATGAAAACTTTGGCCGCATGGTTGAGGTTGCTGGCGGTGACAACATTGCCAAAAACATCATCCCCGGCACGTTTGGTACGCTGAACCCAGAGCAAATTATCAGTTCTCGCCCGGATGTCGTGGTGGTGACCGGAGCTAACTGGAAAAACTACAACACGGCGAATGGCTGGGTTGGCGTTGGACCGGGAGCCGATCAGAAGGAAGCGCTGCAACGCCTGCAAAAACTGATGGAACGCTCAGCATTCAAAACGCTGCCAGTAGCAACCGATGGCAACGCGCATGCAATCTGGCATCAGTTCTATGATAGCCCGTATCAGTTTGTGGCGATTCAGGTGTTAGCAAAATGGATGCACCCGGAACTGTTCAAGGATATCGATCCTGATGCAACGTTCCGTACTTTCCACGAGAAGTTCCTGCCGCTGCCATATCAGCCAGGCTATTGGGTTACGCTGCCAGCGAAGAAATAACATCGTCACACAGTAAGCCAGATAATGCAGTAAGCCAGATAATGCAGTAAGCCAGATAATGCAGTAAACCAGATAATTCAGTAAACCAGATAATAGAAAAGCACTGAACCTCATCGGTCAGTGCTTTTTTTTGTGCTTTTTTCACCGATTTTATCGCCTGACGAACAATTGAAAAATATATCTACCGTTCATCGCAACATGGCTGATGAAGGATTTTTCGCAAGCCATTCTCTTCTAATTAATTTGTTGCAGGATCAATGGATGTTTGTGACGATCGATTATCTTACTTTGATAGATTTTAACTATTGTTTTGGGATTATTAAGTGATTTTAATGATCGATGCTATCAAGCTGTCTGCTTCTGTGGCGATAATTGAACGTGGTAAAGGTATGTCTGACTTTTACGCAAAACGCCACGTAGGGAGGGACATTCGGTTTATTCGACATACCGGAATCAGGAAAAAAATGCGGTATAAAAATTCAAAAAATGGAGCGGTTATGAATATCACGCAACGCCTGCTGTTGACGTTTTCACTAATGTCGCTGGCGCTTATCTCATTAGTTATTGTCACTTTATCATTGTTATCAGGGTTCCAATCTCGTTTTGAATATGTTCAGGATAATGCGATTCCGAGCATTAAAGATTTAAATAGTCTGGTGGATAAAAGCAACTCGCTGGTGCTTTTTTTGTATCGTCATCAGACCACGGATGACGATCGCAAGCTGCCCGCGATCGAGCAGGATATTAATAGAACCATCGATGAAATAAAGACGCTTAATGAGTATTACCTGATCAATGATGCCTCCAGCGAGGAGGATCGCCAACTGACCCATACGGCGATTGATCTGACCAAAAAATTACAGGCGTCGCTACCTGTTTTTCTTAACGCATCAAAGGCGAACCAAAACGAGATCGCGCTTGGCCTGTTGCAAGGAGCAAACGGACCTGGAGAAGCGGTACGTGAGTTACTCGCCAATTACCGTAAGCAATTCGATCTTAATGTTGAAATGGGCGACGAACTGCGTCAGATGAATAAACGGATTTATGATCAAACGTGGTTTGGTCTGTTGTCCGGTACGTTATTGATCGTGTTGCTGATCGGCTTTTTCGCGGTGAGAACCATTCTGGGTATTAGAAAAAGTTTGAATAACATGAGTCAGACGATGGAAAGCGTTAGCACCCATCTTGACCTGACGATTCAAGCGGACGATCGACGCAAGGATGAAGTGGGAAATACCGCTCGTGCCTTTAACAGCCTAATGCAGCGGGTATCCTCTGCGCTGGCTTCGGTGAGTGCTTCATCGCAGTCGGTGAGCAGCGCGGCGACGCAGATTGCGGCGGGGAATGAAGATCTGTCATCCCGCACCGAGGAACAGGCTGCTTCGCTGGAACAAACGGCGGCCAGTATGACGGAAATCAGTGAGACGGTGCGCCAGAACGCGGAGAACACGCAACAGGCGAGCTTGTTGGCAGGCAATGCCAGCAAGATCTCCATCAATAGCGCGGATTCCGTCAATACGATGCTGAATACGATGGAACACATTCGCACCAGCTCAGGCAAGATCACCGAGATCATTGCGCTAATCGAAGGTATCGCGTTTCAGACCAATATCCTCGCCCTGAATGCGGCGGTAGAAGCTGCTCGCGCCGGTGAGCAGGGGCGTGGTTTTGCGGTGGTGGCGGGAGAAGTGCGTACGCTGGCACAGCGATCGTCTACAGCGGCGCGTGAAATCAAGGATTTGATTGATGCCTCAAACTCGCTGGTGTCGGCGGGCGTGGATCAAGCCAGCGATGTAGGGAAAAACATGTCGGCGATGAAGGATGCGATCCAGCAGGTGACGGATCTAGTCAATGAAATCGCGGCGGCGACCGAAGAGCAAAGTCAGGGAATCAGCCAGGTGCATCAGGCGGTTAACCAGATGGATGATGTGACTCAGCAAAACGCCTCATTAGTGGAAGAAGCGTCTGCGGCGTCGCAGTCGTTGCAGGAGCAGGCAAGTACGTTGAGCCAACTCGTGGGGCAGTTCATTGTGGGACAGGTTACCCCTCTGGCGCTGGCTTCCGCTTCTGCATCCGGGCTACCAGGAATATCCGCGCCGCGTCTTTCTCCCGTAAGGAAAAAAGCTGCCGTTGCTTCGGATGAAGCGGACTGGCAGCGTTTCTAATCTATCGCGCCGTATGCTGTGCAGTAAGGCGGTATGCGGCTATAGGTTCGATTGACCAGCGGCGAAAACCAAGGGAGATGACGGTATGGAACCGATTGAGCACAGTGCGGAAAATCTGGGGGATTATGCGTCGCTACTGACGGAATTCGAGCATATGACCGCCTTGCTTACTCAGCTAATGAAAAGCGATTACCGCACGCTTGATCTCTATCTCAATAATTGCAGCCACCTTATTTTGCGATTTACAGCAATCTATAAACTGCTCGATAAGCCCGAGTTTGAACATTATCTGAAGCATTATGACGCGGCGCTCTACTACAACGTAAACAGCGTGGGTTTGGCATTGCGTTTGTTTGAGAACATGCTGACGAACATGCGCGATGGGCTTGCCTCTGCGCGTTTGTGCTGAATAGCGGTAACGTGAGGTATAGCACGTACGGTGTATGGTTCTGGTGTGGTGAATCAGCGTCGTCGCGTTTGGTAAGGTGAAGGTAAGGAAGACGGTGAGGGAACTCACCGTCTATTCGTCCAGAGAAAAGCTTAGATGGTCGGTTCGCTGACCAGCCCGTCGATAATCACCTGCGGCACGCCCTGCGAACAGCGCTCGATGCGTCCGCGTACGCCATAAACTGCTGACAGGCTTTCCGGGCTAATCACTTCTGCCGGTGCGCCATTGGCAATCAAATTGCCGTTTTGCAGCATCAATACGTGGTCGCCGTGACGCAGCGCGATATTGATGTCATGCACTACCACGACGGTGATGATGTTGCGCTTACGCGTTTCCTTGCGTACCAAATCCATCACGTGGAACTGATAGTTCAGATCCAGCGCGCTGAGCGGTTCGTCCAGCAGGAGCAGCGAGGGTTGACGGATCAGCGATTGCGCTAACCCTACCAGCTGTTTCTGTCCGCCGGAGAGCTGCTCGAGATAGCTCAACGCCAGATGCTCAATGCCCAACTGGCGCAGCAGGCTCATCACTTCATCCTGCTTTTCGGCGTTGTGCATGCCGCCGGACGCGCGCTGTGCGACGATAATCGATTCCAATACGTGCAGGTGAACGCCCGCAGGCAGGGATTGCGGCAGATAAACGACTTTTTCCGCCCGCTGGGCAAAAGGCAGTGCCATCAGGTTGGTGTCATCCAACCACAGTTCACCTTCGGAAGCATTCAGACCTGCCATTGCACGCAACAGCGTGGATTTACCGCTGCCGTTAGGGCCTAGCAGCACGGTAATTTTCCCGCGCGGCAGCTGTGGTACGGACAGATCGCGAATCACCTGACGCTTGGGGTAACCGGCGCGAAAGTGGGAAAGGCGTAATCCAGAAGAGGTTTGCTGGTTCATACGTTTCCTCTGTGGCGCAGGATGATACTCAGGAAGAAGGGAACACCAACCAGTGATGTGACGATCCCGACCGGGATAATGACGCCGGGGATGAGGTTTTTCGAGGCAACGGACGCCATCGACAACACCAGCGCGCCAGTTAACGCACTGGCAGGCAGATAAAAGCGGTGATCTTCGCCGAAAATCATGCGTGCGATATGCGGAGCCACCAGACCGATGAAGCCGATAGGGCCAACAAACGCGACTGAAATGGCGGATAAAATACTGATGCGCAGCAGCGTCGCCAGACGCAGGCGGCGGACGTTAATGCCAAAACTCACGGCGCGATCTTCACCCAACCGCAGCGCGGTCAGTTTCCATGAGCTCATCAGGGAAATTGGCATCACGATGACGAGCACCAGCAGCAGAATTCCCAATTTTTCCCACGAGGCGCGGGCCAGACTGCCCATCGTCCAGAACACCAAACCTTGCAGCGTGTCTTCATTGGCGATGAACTGGAGCATGGAAACCAGCGCGTTGAAGGTGAACACCAGCGCGATACCGAACAGCACGACGCCGGAGGTGGCGACCTGCGTCCAGCGCGTAATGCCATCAAGCAGCAACGCTGCCAGCAGCGCAAAGATAAAGGCGTTTGCGGAGATAAACCACTGAGCCGGAATACCGGGGATGCCGATACCGAGGACGATAGCCAGCGCAGCACCGAACGCAGCGGCGGAAGAAACGCCGAGCGTAAACGGGCTGGCCAACGGGTTGTTCAGGATCGTCTGCATTTCTGCACCGGCCAGACCAAGCGCTAGCCCGACCACGATAGCCATCAGCGCGTAAGGCAGACGAATATCCCAGACGATCACGCGCGTACCCGCATCGGCGCTGGCCGGATCGGTCAGCGTCTGCCAAAGTACATCAAGCGTCAGCCCTGAAGGCCCCATCGTAAAATCCAGCAACAACGAGCCGATGATGATCAACAGCAGTATCGCCATAACACCCACACGGCGTCGAATGATGCCGCGATAGTTGTCCATAATGGTGTTGGCATCCGCGGCAGTATTGCGGATACCCGGTTCAGTGGTTGTACTCATTAAAAATTACTCACCTTGTTTCCAGGCAAAGATAAAGTCACTGTCAGGCAGCGAGGTAAAATTCTGAATGATATGGTGATACGTATCATCAGGATTCAGGCTGGTAAAGGCCTGAGGATAAATATCCTTGGCCAGATATTCCATACCGACAATGTTGTAGGGATGGTTGTAAAAATGGTGGTAAACGCCGTAGACGTGTTTTGCCTGAACCGCGGGGATCTGACTGATACCCGTGCGATTTAGCAGCGTAGCGGCCTGATTGCGCACGTCTTCTACGCTGGCACCCAAGCCTAGCGGCAGGACCTGACTGTTGCCACGCTTAGAGCCTGTCATAATGTAGACATCGGGCTTCATGCTGATGATTTTTTCCAGTGAGACAAAGCCTGATGCACCCGGCAGCAAATCTGATCCTATATTTTTCGCGCCGACCGCTTCAACCAATCCGCCCCAGCCGCTGTTGCTGTGTGTGAAGCAGCAGGAGTCTGAGTTACCGGCAATCGGTTCAACAAAGACGTTAGGTTTCGGGGCGATTGCAGCGGTTTTCTGCTGAATAGCATCGAAATGTTGACGATAGAAATCGGTATACGCTTTGGCATTGGCTTCCCGGTTTAGAACTTTACCCAACAGGTCGACGCTGGGGGCGGTATCTTTAGCCGGATTCACTTCATAATCGACGAACAGTACCGGAATATTCAGCGCGCTGAGCTTGTCGATCACACCGCTTTCCTTCAGCGCTGCCTTGGCACGCAGCTGGGCAATCATCAAGTCCGGCTGTTTTGACAGCACGCTTTCCAGATCGACGTTACCTTTGTCACTGAAGCCCATATCCAGAATGCCAACGGACTGAGGCCATTTTCCTTTCAGCATATCCCAGGTTGCGGTGTCCTGTTTTTTCGCCAGATTGTTCCAGGCGACCAGACGCTGAAAGGGATTATCGCGGTCAAGCAATGCCATCGTCATAATATCGCGCCCATCTTGCAGAATGATGCGCTGTGGCTCTTGTTTAATGGTAACACTTCTTCCGTCGAAATCGGTGACGGTAAGAGGGTATTGGGTGGCGTAGCTGAAAAGCGGGGTGGTGAGGAGTGCGGTCAGAAAGAGTGATCTTACTGATTTTCTTAACATGGTGGCGATCCTAATTCACAGTTTATCAATGTGATGAAGTTATCAGTGTAATGAGTTTGATAATTATTATCGTATAAGGATAAACAATGCGTATACAGGATTCATATGTAAAGAAAAATAACAACTCCGGCCCAATTTCGTTTTTATGGCGGTGGGCCGGAGTGGGTCGGAATTAGCGTTTCAGCGCGTCGCTCAATTCTTCACGGATGGTGCCCAGAATGGATTTCACCACACGTGGGTTACCTGCAACCAGATTGCCGGATGCCAGATAGTTATGGCCGCCAACGAAATCGGTCACGATCCCGCCAGCTTCACGTACCAGCAATTCGCCACCAGCAAAATCCCACGGCTTCAGGCCGATTTCAAAGAAACCGTCAACGCGACCCGCGGCCACATAGGCCAGATCCAGTGCAGCAGAACCCGTACGGCGGAAATCCGCACAGTGGGTGAACAGCGCGCCGATGGCGTTGATATAGCTTTTGCTGTGTTGTTTTAATTTGAAAGGGAAACCTGTTGCCAGTACGGTGCCTTCCAGATCGCGGGCAGTGCTGCTGCGCAGACGGTAGCCGTTCAGCTGTGCGCCTTGACCACGAGTCGCGGTAAACAGTTCATTACGCATAGGATCGTAAACAACGGCAACTTCGGTACGGCCTTTAATACGGACCGCGATAGAAACAGCGAAGTGAGGTAAACGTTTGATGAAGTTGGTGGTGCCATCCAGAGGATCGATAACCCATTGTACTGCCGGATCTTCGCCAACCAACTCGCCAGACTCTTCACCAATAATGGTGTGCTGTGGGTAAGACTTACGGATGACTTCAACGATCAGACGTTCTGCATCCCGATCGACGTTGGTCACAAAATCGTTGCTGCCTTTCTGGCTAGCTTCGACGGCGTCTGGCGTTTCATAGTTCTTGGCAATTAAATTACCGGCTTTACGCGCAGCGCGTATAGCGATGTTGAGCATCGGATGCATGGTATCGGTCCACTGGAATGTTAAAGAACGGAAAGCGGCGCAGAGTATAGCAGTAGAAAAGTAAAATAGCTAAGTTTGTGTTAAGGTATGCCGTTTTCCTTTTCGCACGACTTCCTTCTATCTATCGCATAACAGAGTTCATATGTTAGACAATATTCGCATTGTTCTGGTTGAAACGTCGCACACTGGCAATATGGGATCAGTGGCCAGGGCGATGAAAACCATGGGGTTAAGCAAACTGTATTTGGTCAACCCATTGGTGAAGCCTGATTCGCAGGCAATTGCGTTGGCGGCAGGCGCCAGCGATGTTATCGGCAATGCCACTATTGTGGATTCGTTCGATCAGGCGCTCGAAGGCTGTGGTCTGGTCGTTGGCACCAGCGCGCGTTCTCGAACCTTACCTTGGCCGATGCTGGAACCACGCGAGTGCGGCGTTCGTAGTGCGCAGGAAGCGGAACACGCGCCGGTCGCGCTGGTGTTTGGGCGTGAACGCGTGGGGCTGACGAATGAAGAGCTTCAGAAATGCCATTATCACGTGGCGATTCCCGCGAACCCGGAATACAGCTCGCTCAATCTGGCGATGGCGGTGCAGATCATTGCTTATGAAGTGCGCATCGCGCATTTGGAGCGCTTACAGGCTGGGCAGCCGGAACACGAAGAGTCGCCGTACCCGCTGGTCGACGATCTGGAGCGGTTTTACCAGCATCTTGAACAGACGCTGCTGCAAACCGGATTTATCCGACCGGCACATCAAGGGCAGGTGATGAACAAGCTGCGCCGCCTGTTTACCCGCGCCAGGCCTGAAAGTCAGGAGCTTAACATCCTGCGTGGAATACTGAGTTCGGTACAGAAAACACACGACGAATAATACTTGAGTGTTTTACTTGGTTAAATAGTTGACTAAAACACTCAGGAATGTCAGACTCGCGGTATGTTCTGCCAATACATGTTTTCATAATACATGTTTTATCTACAGGTACCACTATCATGAGACTGACATCCAAAGGCCGTTACGCCGTTACCGCCATGCTCGATGTGGCTCTGCACTCCCAGGAAGGACCCGTTCCATTGGCGGATATTTCTGAACGCCAGGGTATTTCACTGTCTTACCTGGAGCAGCTGTTTTCGCGTCTGCGCAAGAATGGGCTGGTTGCCAGCGTTCGTGGCCCAGGCGGCGGTTACCTGCTGGGTAAAAACGCGAATGAAATCGCTGTTGGTATGGTCATTTCGGCCGTCGATGAATCCGTTGATGCAACGCGTTGCCAGGGCCGCGAAGGCTGCCAGGGTGGCGATCGCTGCCTGACGCACACGCTGTGGCGCGATCTGAGTGACCGTATTACCGACTTCCTGAATAACATCACGCTGGATGAGCTGGTGAATAATAAGGAAGTGCTGGATGTGGCGGATCGTCAGGATGCTGACACGCGCCGCATCGCCAATGGACGTATCCAGGAAACGATCAACGTTAACCTGCGCGCCTGATACACCTTCAACGTGACGAGTAACCCTTACTCGTCACGTTTTGCCTTTCTGATAGCCGCATAATCCTGACCACATTGCCCAATGTGGCGTTGGTGTTAGTCCGACTGTCACGGCGTGTTCTGACGATAAATGGTTCCACGATAACATCGCCAGATTTTTGCATTGGCCCGAGAGGTTGCGGGTATAAACAGCCTGTCAATAAAACAAAACGCATTGTACGTTTTGAAGTGATGTACGGAGTTTATGAGCAATGAAGTTACCTATCTATCTCGACTACTCAGCCACCACGCCGGTTGACCCGCGCGTCGCTGAGAAAATGATGCAGTGTTTGACCTTGGACGGTACGTTCGGTAACCCGGCTTCCCGTTCCCACCGTTTTGGCTGGCAAGCGGAAGAGGCGGTTGATATCGCCCGTAACCAAATTGCTGAATTGGTCGGTGCCGACCCACGTGAGATCGTCTTCACGTCAGGCGCGACCGAAGCCGATAACCTCGCGATTAAAGGTGTTGCCAACTTCTATCAGAAGAAGGGTAAGCACATCATCACCAGCAAGACCGAGCACAAAGCCGTGCTGGATACCTGTCGTCAGCTTGAACGCGAAGGCTTCGAGGTCACTTATCTGGCCCCGCAGCGTAACGGCATTATCGATCTGGCTGAACTCGAAGCGGCAATGCGTGAGGACACCATTCTGGTTTCCATCATGCACGTCAATAATGAAATCGGGGTTGTGCAGGATATTGCCGCTATCGGTGACATGTGCCGCAGCCGCGGTATCGTGTTCCATGTTGATGCCACGCAGAGCGTAGGTAAACTACCTATCGATCTCAACCAGTTAAAAGTGGATCTGATGTCTTTCTCCGGCCATAAAATCTATGGGCCGAAAGGGATCGGGGCACTGTATGTTCGTCGTAAACCCCGTATTCGTCTCGAAGCGCAGATGCACGGCGGCGGCCATGAGCGCGGCATGCGTTCTGGCACCTTGCCTGTGCACCAGATTGTCGGCATGGGCGAAGCCTACCGCATCGCGAAAGAAGAGATGACCGCAGAAATGGATCGCCTGCGCACGCTGCGCGATCGTCTGTGGAACGGTATTAATGATATTGAAGAAGTCTACCTGAATGGTGATATCGAGCAGGGCGTACCCAATATCCTGAACGTCAGCTTCAACTATGTTGAAGGTGAATCGCTGATTATGGCGCTCAAGGATCTGGCGGTATCGTCTGGTTCTGCCTGTACGTCGGCCAGTCTGGAGCCCTCCTACGTGTTACGTGCGCTGGGCATGAATGATGAGCTGGCACATAGCTCGATCCGTTTCTCGCTGGGACGTTTTACCACCGAAGAAGAGATCGACTACACCATCGAGCTGGTACGTAAATCCATCGGCCGTTTGCGCGATCTTTCTCCGCTGTGGGAAATGTTCAAGCAGGGCGTGGATATCAGCAGCATCGAGTGGGCGCATCATTAATTCAGCAGTTCGGGGACGACTATCATGGCTTACAGCGAAAAAGTAATTGATCACTATGAAAATCCACGCAACGTGGGTTCATTTGATAACGCCGATCCTTCTATCGGCAGCGGCATGGTCGGCGCGCCAGCGTGCGGCGATGTGATGAAGTTGCAGATAAAAGTCAACAATGAGGGTATCATCGAAGATGCCCGCTTCAAGACATACGGTTGTGGTTCTGCCATTGCCTCCAGCTCGCTGGTCACAGAGTGGGTAAAAGGCAAATCGCTGAATGAAGCTGAAGCGATTAAGAACACGCAGATTGCCGAAGAGCTTGAGCTACCGCCGGTGAAGATTCACTGCTCCATTCTGGCGGAAGACGCTATCAAGGCAGCGATTGCGGATTACAAAAGTAAACGCGACGCGCAGTAATCTCTGCGGCTGAACTCGGCGGGGCACCGTTTCTTGCGGTGCCTGATTCCGTCGAGGTGGCGAACGATCGAGGTAACAGTATGTCGATTTCTCTGAGCGAAAGTGCGGCACAACGCGTGAACGCTTTCATCGCAAACCGGGGCAAAGGCCTTGGGCTGCGTCTTGGCGTACGGACATCCGGCTGTTCCGGTATGGCGTACGTGCTGGAGTTTGTTGATGATTTGAACGATGGCGATACGGTCTTTGAAGACAAAGGCGTGAAGGTCATCGTGGACGGCAAAAGTCTGGTCTATCTTGACGGAACCGAGTTGGATTTCGTCAAAGAAGGGCTGAACGAAGGCTTTAAGTTCAATAATCCGAACATTTCCGGCGAATGCGGTTGCGGCGAAAGTTTCAACGTCTGACCCCTCTTGGGTAGTGAGCGTGCGATCGGTTAATGGCATGCGTTGCTACCCAGAACTCCCAGAGTACCACTATGGATTACTTTACGTTATTCGGGCTGCCGATTCGCTATGATGTGGATGGCGGCCTGCTTGCATCCCGTTTTCAGGACTTGCAACGTCAGTTCCATCCTGACCGTTATACTGCCAGCCCAGAGCGCGAGCGCATGCTGGCGGTGCAGCAGGCGGCGACGATCAATAACGCCTATCAGGCGCTCAAGCATCCGCTGAGACGCGCGGAGTATATGCTGTCGCTGCACGGTTTTGATGTGAACAACGAACAGCATACGATGAAGGACACAGCATTCCTGATGGAACAGCTGGAACTGCGCGAAGAACTGGACGCGATCTCACAGCGACTGGATGCCGATGAGGCGCTGACGGCCTTCGCCGAGCGATTGCAGGCAACGATCGTTAAGCGCTGTTCACATATGCGTGATGAACTCGATAATGAGACGTGGACAGACGCCGCAGACACCGTGCGCAAGCTACGCTTTTTAGACAAGCTCCAGCAACAGGTTGAAGAACTCGAAGAACAATTGCTGGACAGATAACTGGTTAATCCGGCGGGTAACCCGATGGTGATTGCCATACCGGGTTTTTCGCCAGCCAATTGATGGAAGCTCAATATGGCCTTATTACAAATTAGTGAGCCTGGCCTTAGCGCCGCACCGCACCAGCGTCGTCTGGCTGTCGGTATTGATTTAGGCACCACCCATTCTCTTGTTGCCACCGTACGCAGCGGTGAAGCTCAGACGCTGGCAGATAGCGACGGGCGAGACCTGCTGCCGTCGGTTGTCCACTATCGTCACGATGGTCACAGCGTCGGCTGGGATGCACGCGACAATGCTGCCCACGATCTGGAAAATACCGTCAGCTCAGTGAAACGCCTGATGGGGCGTTCTCTGGACGATATTCAGCAGCGCTACCCGCATTTACCGTATCACTTTCATGCCAGCGATAACGGCCTGCCGCTGATTCAGACCTCGGCTGGCAATCTTAATCCTGTACAGGTATCGGCGGATATTTTGTCCGCGCTGGCTGCGCGTGCGGAAGCGGCGTTAGGCGGCGTGCCGGATGGCGTGGTGATTACCGTTCCTGCGTACTTCGATGACGCACAGCGTCAGGGCACCAAAGATGCGGCACGTCTTGCCGGGCTGCACGTATTGCGCCTGCTGAACGAACCGACTGCGGCCGCGATTGCCTACGGGCTGGATTCCGGTAAAGAAGGCGTGATCGCCATTTACGATCTGGGCGGTGGCACCTTTGATATTTCCATTCTGCGCTTGAGCCGTGGCGTCTTTGAAGTGCTGGCGACAGGCGGCGATTCTGCGTTGGGCGGTGATGATTTCGATCATCTGCTGGCGGAGTGGCTGCGTGAGCAGGCGGGCATTCACGATCGTGACGACCGTCAGTTAGATCATGCTTTTCGCCACGCGGCGGTGAAGGCTAAAGTTGCACTCAGCAGCGCCGAGTCGGCGCGTGTGGATGTGGCTGGTTGGCAGGGTGAGATCACCCGCGAGCAGTTTGATTCGCTGATTGCTTCGCTGGTGAAACGCACGCTGCTGTCCTGCCGTCGCACGCTGAAAGACGCGGGGCTGACGCCGGAAGAGGTGCTGGAAGTCGTGATGGTGGGCGGATCGACGCGCGTTCCACTGGTGCGCGAACAAGTCGGAACGTTTTTTGGTCGTACACCGCTGACGTCGATCGATCCAGACAAGGTTGTCGCTATCGGCGCGGCGATTCAGGCGGATATTCTGGTGGGCAACAAGCCAGACAGTGAAATGTTACTGCTGGATGTGATCCCCTTGTCGCTGGGGCTGGAGACGATGGGCGGGCTGGTGGAAAAAATCATTCCGCGCAATACCACGATCCCGGTTGCCCGCGCACAGGAGTTCACCACCTTCAAAGACGGCCAGAGCGGCATGATGATCCACGTCTTGCAGGGTGAGCGCGAAATGGTGGCGGATTGCCGCTCGCTTGCGCGTTTCTCACTGCGCGGCTTGCCGCCGCTGCCTGCCGGTGGGGCACACATTCGCGTGACCTTTCAGGTTGATGCGGATGGCCTGTTGAGCGTCACGGCGATGGAGAAATCGACGGGCGTCGAGGCTTCCATTCAGGTTAAACCGTCATACGGTTTGAGCGATACGGAAATCGCCACGATGATCACCGATTCGATGCTGAATGCGAAGGAAGATATCGGGGCGCGTCGTCTGGCAGAGCAAAAAGTGGAAGCGGCACGCGTGCTGGAAAGCTTGCAAAGCGCGCTGGTGGCTGACGCCGAGTTATTGAGCAATGACGAAAAAAGCATCATTGTCGCGGCATCCGAACATCTGCATACGATGATGCAGGGAAGCGATCCCGTGGCGATTGAAGCCGCGATTAAAACAGTCGATCAACAAACCCAGGAATTCGCCGCCCGTCGCATGGATGCCTCTATCCGTCGCGCGCTGGCAGGCCATTCTGTGGATGAGGTGTAACATGCCTAAGATAGTCTTTTTACCGCATCAGGATCTGTGTCCTGAAGGGGCGGTTTTGGAAGCGGAACGCGGTGAAAGCATTTTGGAAGTCGCCCTGCGTAACGGTATTGACGTTGAGCACGCCTGCGAAAAATCCTGTGCCTGCACCACCTGCCACTGCATCGTGCGCGAAGGCTTCGACTCGCTGGCAGAAAGTACAGAAGAAGAAGACGACATGCTGGATAAGGCCTGGGGGCTGGAGCCGGAAAGTCGTCTGGGCTGTCAGGCGCGTATCGCCGGGGACGATCTGGTCGTCGAGATCCCGCGCTATACGATCAACCACGCACGCGAGCATTAATCTGCATAGGGAGCAACCGTTATGGGATTAAAATGGACAGACAGCCGGGCTATCGGCGAAGCGCTTTACGACCAGTTTCCCGATCTCGATCCGAAAACCGTCCGTTTCACGGATATGCACCAGTGGATCTGCGATCTGGATGAGTTTGACGATCGGCCTGATGCCTCCAATGAAAAAATTCTGGAAGCGATCCTGCTGGTCTGGTTAGATGAAGCTGAATAGCACGATGACGGGGCTGCCTTGGGTGGCCCGTTTTATTCTCGTGCCAAAATTCGTAACATTTGCATGTCATGATGCACCGTTTATTTATCTGCAAACCGAGTATTTATAAGCGAGAGCGTTTATAAACACGTATTGAGAAGCAGAACGTCTGTAAATATGAACATCACCTGCAAACATGAAACGTGGCAGGAATACCTATTATCGGAGAAGCACTATGACGAACAATACCATGCTGATTTCACTCTCCACTCAACCTGCTGACGCGCGCTGGGGAGAAAAAGCGACGCTGAGTGTGAATGAGCAGGGTTTTACCATTCATGTAGGGGCGTCCCTGAATGGCAAAGCTGCACAGGCGGTGATCCAACGTGCTGCCCGCAAAATTGATGGGCAGGGAATTAAACACGTTCAGTTAGCCGGTGAAGGCTGGGATCTGGCAAACAGCTGGGCATTCTGGCAGGGGTATCGCGGGCCGAAAGGGCAAAGAACGGTTGAATGGGCGGAACTGAACGACGCTGACAAGAAAGAGCTGAACGATCGCCTGAAGATTGTGGACTGGGTGCGTGACACCATCAACCTGCCTGCTGAAGATCTGGGGCCAGAGCAACTGGCGACCCGTGCAGTCGACCTGCTGTGTGACGTTGCCTGTGATGCTGTCAGCTACCGCATCACCAAAGGTGAAGATCTGCGTGAGCAGAATTATGCTGGTCTGCACACAGTGGGCCGCGGTTCTGAGCGTCAACCAGTGCTGCTGGCGCTGGACTATAACCCGACGGGTAACGCGGATGCGCCCGTCTTCGCCTGTCTGGTAGGTAAAGGGATTACGTTTGATACCGGCGGCTACAGCCTGAAGCCTAGCAGTTCCATGGATTCCATGAAATCAGACATGGGCGGTGCTGCCACGCTGACGGGCGCGCTCGCGCTGGCAGCGGCTCGCGGTTTGCAACAGCGCGTGAAACTGTACCTGTGCTGTGCAGACAACATGGTGAGCGGCAATGCATTCCGGCTGGGTGACATCATTCGCTACCGCAACGGTAAAACGGTTGAGGTCATGAACACGGATGCGGAAGGGCGTCTGGTGCTGGCGGATGGCCTGATCGATGCCTCCGAGCAGAATCCACAGTGGATTATCGACTGCGCAACGCTGACGGGTGCGGCAAAAATGGCGCTGGGCAATGACTATCACGCGTTGTTCAGCTTCGATGATGAGCTGGTGGCGGCATTACAAGAAAGCGCGACAGAAGAAAACGAGCCATTCTGGCGTTTGCCGCTGGAAGAATTCCACCGCAGCCATCTGCCGTCCAGTTTTGCGGATCTGAACAACATTGCCAGTGGTGCACATACCGCCGGTGCCAGCACAGCAGCGGCTTTCCTGTCGCACTTTGTGAAAAATTACCAGCAAGGCTGGCTGCACATTGACTGTTCCGCGACGTACCGTAAAGGCGCGGTAGATCAGTGGGCGACGGGCGCAACGGGACTCGGCGTACGCACGCTGGCGAATCTCCTGCTGAGCAACGCCAAGTAATCGGTTCAGGTCTTAAAGCGTCGGTTTTTAACGTAATCATGTTGAGGAAAGTATGGAGTTTTCGCCACGTAATAAACTGGAAGAAGTGCTGATTCTGGCTGCAACAGAGCCAGCGCATCGTCCTGAATTTTTCAGTGAACTGATGGAAGCCACGGTGTTTGTGCTGGGCAGTACCGATGACGGGGATGAATCCGGTGAGGTGGTATTGCACGCGGGCAGTAATGTGAACATTCAGCACTGGGAAAAAGACGATGGTTCATCCGCCATTCCTTTCTTCTCTTCTCTGGAAGCATTGCAGAGCGTGATTGAGGAAGAAGCCGCTTTTCTGGCCCTGCCGACGCGTTCGCTGTTTGAAATGACGCAGGGTGTCACGCTGTTCCTCAACCCTAAGCTGCCGTATGGCAAAGAGTTTTTGCCACAGGAAATTGAACATATTCTGTCTGGCGAAGGTAACGGTTTTGTTCAGCAGCGCGTTGTTGAAGAAGAGATGCAGGTCGTACTGAGCCAGCCAGCCGAGATGCCAGCGCAGATGATTGATTCCCTGACGCAGCTGTTTACCAAACATCGCCATGTAAAACGGGCGTTTTTGGCACAGATTCAGGAACCGGGCGAAGAGCAGCCGCACCTGCTGATTGGGATTGATGCCGATCAGGATGAAGAAATCATCATCCGTGAAGCGGGCAGCGTCGCCAGTGACACCTTACCGGACGAGCGCCCTGTCGACCTATGTCTGGTGAAGGACGGCGAATCGGGTATCAGTCATTATATGATTAAGCACACCACGCCGTTCTACGAGCGTAAGTGGGGGAGTTTCCTGAGGGAGTTTAAGGGAAGCGGCAACGCCTGATACCGGGTATATAAATTTGATGAAGGCAACGGCGGATTACGATTTTTCCGCTGTTGCCTGCAATAGCAGTAGATCGATCAACATCACCAGATTCGATTCAAATGAGCTAATCTCACCGGCTTCCGCCGCATAGTGAACCGCATCATCGTAGAGCCGGAAGTGCAAATCGGCTAACTCGCCTAATGAATTCAACGACGCACGGGTAAATGCGATGACCTTCATGCCAATGTTTTTGGCGATACGCGCCTTATCCAACACCTGCTCGGTTTCCCCACTGCGGGAGATGGCGATAAACACCTGATACTTTGGCGCATTATTGAGAAAAATGCCTCGGCTGTCTCCTAATCCGGAAGAGAAGGCATCTTTCCCCAGCACCTGTAGTTTCTTCGCCAAATATTCAGCAAACAGATGGGAAAACCCCGCGCCGTACAGGAAAAAGTGGCTTTCCTGTCGCAGGATAGCGCTGAAAGCGGCTCTATCCTGATGGCTAATGTAGGCAAACGTGCGCTGGTAATTGTCGACAAAATGCTGGAAAGCATCAGGAAGCGAAGCGTTATTGGGCGTAACGACAGGCGAGGGAGCCAGACGCGGATGCTCCGTGAGCAGCGTTTTGCAGTGATAAATGAATTCACTGTAGCCGCTAAAGCCGATTTTCTGGCACAGCCGCATGATAGTCGCCGTGGAAACATAGGTTTTCTGCGCCAGCTCCCGCACCGTGATTTTGCCTATCAGCGATGAATGGTCGGCGATAAAAGCCAGCACGCGGTATTCCGCGCGCGTCAGCACCTGACCGTGCTGCATTAAAGACGCCAGCCGATTATCCACCTGCTACCCCTGATTGACGGCAATAAAACACGGAACGGAACTAATCACGCTCAATTGGGACATCATCGCGGCTCCCCCAATCGCTCCACGATCCGTCGTACAGCGTCACATTCGGGACATTTAACTGCGTCAGCGCCAGCACGACGACAGAGGCCGTTACGCCGGAGCCGCAGCTGGCGACGATGGGACGAGTAAAATCAACCCCGTGTTTATGCAGAATGGTCGCCAGTTCGGCATTAGGTTTCAGCGCACCGTTACTTACCAAATCAGTCCACGGCACGTTCAGGCTACCGGGAATGCGACCGCGATGCAGGCCGGGACGCGGTTCATCCACCTCGGCATTAAAACGGGGTGCGGGGCGGGCATCGACAATCTGTTCTGATTTATCCCGGCTGATGGAAAGCACGTCATCGCGTGAGCGAATGGCGTTTTCATCCAGCGTGGCATGGAACGTGGTCGGCTTAGGTGTTACATCACCCTGTTCCAATGGCAAATTCTGTGCTTTCCAGCCCGCCAGACCGCCGCTCAGGATTGAGATGGATGTCGCACCGAAGGTGTGCAGCATCCACCACGCACGTGGTGCGGAGAAGAGATTGCCTTCATCGTAAATCACCAGATGCTGCTGACTATCGATCCCCAATTCGCCCATCGCGCGTGCGAAGTCTTCGCGAGTCGGCATCATATGTGGCAGATCGGTGCTGTGATCGGACAGCGTTTCAATATCAAAAAAAACCGCGCCAGGCAGATGACCGGCGCGGTATTCAGCGTGAATATCACGGGTGCTGTTGCCCGGCGGTAGCATCCGGGCGTCGATGAGCGTGATGCTGCTGTCATTCAGGTGGCTGGCAAGCCAGTCTGCGGAAACAAACCGCTCATGAGAAACGGGCAAATCAGAAGACGATGCTGACATAGATCCTCCACGTTGAGGCCGACGAATTCGACCCCGAATCTATCATTGATGTGCAATGATAGATTCATTGTCAGCGATTTTCCCTCATCCGACAAGTCGCAGATTATTGGGCAATACCGTCTCTATATGCTTGTTTTAATTGCGGCCAGTAATCCTGATTGGCTTCAATCATCTCGTCCAGAATGGCTTTGGCGTGCTGCATTGTCGGCACGGTTCGGTTCAGAGTAAATGCCTGCAAGGCCTTCTCGTAGCTGCCTTCCAGCGTGGCTTCCACCAGCAGTTGTTCAGACGCCAACTGCTGTTCCAGCAAGGCACGATGGAACTGCGGTACATTCCCCATCCTCACTGGTTCTGGACCTTGCGCGGTGATATAAGCGGGTACTTCCACCATCGCGTCGTAAGGCAGATTGGCGATGGCACCTTTATTCTCGACGATCACCAGATGACGCTGGCGCAGATCGAACGCCAGTGAACAGGCGACATCAACGATGAACGAGCCGTGCACGCCAACGTGGAACGCATCGGACAGAATCCCCGTTTCCTTGTAGCTGGCGGCGGCCGCAAACAGCTTCTTCTCACGCCCGTCCATCACTTCATTGGCGCGCGTATAGTCAGGATCCTGATGCTCCACGATCTGATTCGGCATCAGGTAGTACTGCAAATACGGATTCGGCACGAACTCTGGGAAATGATCCATGACGGGTTTGATATTACGCCAGGTTTTCACCCATGACGGATCGGCGTGCTGCGGATCGGTATCGGCGGCATCGGCAGTCAACAGGCCGTAGCGGGCGATGTGCTCGCGCAGCTCTGGCATACGATCGACGCCGTCGACCAGCACGCGGGTAAACCAGCCAAAGTGATTCAGCCCAAAATAGTCCACCGTGATGTCGTGACGATCGACGCCCAGCACGGCAGCGATGTTACGCATCGCGGCAACCGGCATATCGCAGATATTCAGTACGCGGGCGTTAGGACGCAGGCGGCGCACGCCTTCGGCAACAATCGCGGCCGGGTTGGAGTAATTGACGATCCATGCCTCTTTATGCGCATAGCGCTCAACCAGATCGATCAGCTCAGCCATCGGCAGAATGGTACGCAGGCCGTAGGCCAGTCCGCCGGGGCCACAGGTTTCCTGCCCGACGACGCCGTGACGTAGTGGGATTTTCTCGTCCTGTTCGCGCATCTTGTACTGGCCGACGCGCATCTGGGCAAAGACAAAGTGGGCGCCGCTAAACGCGGTCTCCGCGTCGGTTGTGACGGTAAAGACGATGCTGTCACTGTGGTCGCGAATCACTTTTTCCACCACCGGTGCAATGATGTCCTGTCGCGGGCCGTCGATGTCATACAAACGAATCTCCGCCAGCGGGAAATCCGCGAGACGTACCATCAGACTCTTTACGATGCCTGGGGTATAGGTGCTGCCGCCGCCGGCAATCGTCAGAATGAATGGGGGTTTCGTCATGGTCAGTCTCCTGTTAAAGCGCGTTTTCAACTGCTTCGCGTATCGTTTTGACGTGAAGTCCGTAAACCACCTGTACGTTGTTACCCTGTCGGATAACAGCTTTCGCACCGGTGTTCTTAAGCTGTTGTTCGTCTACCAAAGCCGTGTCGATGAGCGTGACCCGCAGGCGGGTGTAGCAGTTGTCCACCACCTCGATATTGGGTTTGCCACCCAGTCCGGCGATGATGGTGGCACCCACAAGCTGGGCATCGCTTTTCACTGGCTCCTGCGTTTTTGCCGGATTCTCGGCCTTGGCCTGATATTCGGTTTTGGAATACAGCCGCGTCTCTTCCTCATCGGTTTCACGCCCGGGGGTTGGCATGTCGAAATACAGAATCAGGAAGCGGAAGACGAAGAAGTAAATCACCGACATCGTCAGCCCGACCGCGATGTACATCGGCCAGTTGGATTTCTCGATGCCCAGCGGCAGGTTATAAAGCAGGAAGTCGATGACGCCGTTGGCACCAATCGCATGCACGCCCATGATGGAGAACAGCATCATCCCTATGCCGGTCAGTACGGCGTGGACGGCAAACAGCATCGGGGCGACGAACAGGAACGAGAACTCCAGTGGTTCGGTGACGCCCAGTAAGAAAGAAGTAAACGCGGCCGGAATCAGAATGGCTTTGGCGGCCAGCCGTTTTTCTGGCTTCGCTGTCACGTACATCGCCAGCGCAGCGGCCGTTAGACCAAACATTTTACTGATGCCGCGTGCATCCCAGACCACGGTGGAACTTAGCTGTTTGACGTCCTGACAGGCCATTTCAGCAAAATAGATGTTACGTGCGCCCTGATACAGCTTGCCGCACACTTCTGCGGTTCCGCCCAGTTCGGTGTACAGGAATGGGGTATAGACCAGATGATGCAGCCCGGTAGGGATCAGCACGCGTTCCAGAAAGCCATATATCGCGATGCCAACAGGGCCCGCACCTTTTATAGCGAAGGCGAGCCAGGTAATGCCGTGTTGAGCAAACGGCCACAGGGCGCTCATCGCAAAGCCCAGAGCAATCGCCAGCGGAATAATCAGAATGGCGACGAAGCAGTGGCCGGAATAGATCGCCATCACGCCGTTAAATTGTTTACTGGAATAGCGGTTATACAGATAGCCTGCGAATCCGCCGATCAGGATACCGGCGAAAACGCCCATTTCCAGCACCTGAACGCCCAGCACCATACCTTGCCCAGCGGCGCGCATTTCTGCGGCTGGTACGAGTTTGCCCTGTAATTGCAGCGTGATGTTCATGGCATTAATGAAGATGATAAACATCACCAGACCAATCAGCGCAGCGTAGCCCTTATCGCGTTTCGCCAGCCCGATAGGGATCCCGACGGCGAACACCAGCGCCAAATTAGCCAGAATCGCCACGGCAGATTTGGAAACCAGTTGACCAAAATCCTGAATCAAAGGATGGTTAAGTAAAGGGACATAGCCCGCTAGATTGCCGTTACCGAACACATTCCCAAATGCGATGAATAACCCGACAATCGGGAGTATCAGCACCGGCCCATATAGGGACTTGCCGAAATTTTGCAATGCATTGACCGCTCTTTTCATTATCAGCCCTCTTACTGGCCATTATGGTGGGTACAGCAGCAGGCTAGCAGTGAATGACAAAGAAATTCCAGTTATCTTATTGTTTTAAAAACAAATAACCTATAACGTTACAAGTAACCTTCAGAACTGTGATCGCCGATGATTTGTTACATTCAGTACGGGTGCGGTAGGAAACGAAAACGTACGATGCGTAATCGTTAATGAAGGGAAAACGAGAGGTAATATTTTTTTAATAAAATGTTATTTCCTTGGTAGGCAACAACGGCCGCTACCCCTATAATTTGCGCCACTTTCACTGGCTGGGTATACAATTCTTATAATCCGGCTGTAATCTGACAGTTTAGTTAATGAGGTCAATATGACGATAGAACGTACCTTCTCCATCGTAAAACCTAACGCGGTTGCTAAAAATGCCATCGGTGCGATTTACGCACGCTTTGAAAGCGCGGGTTTTACCATTGTTGCGGCTAAAATGCTGCGTCTGAGCCGTGAGCAAGCGGAAGGTTTCTACGCTGAGCATAAAGGCAAGCCGTTCTTTGATGGCCTGGTCGAATTCATGATGTCTGGCCCGATCATGGTGCAGGTGCTGGAAAGTGAAAACGCTGTCCAACGTAACCGTGACATCATGGGTGCCACTAACCCAGCAAACGCACTGGCGGGAACGCTGCGTGCTGATTACGCGGACAGCTTCACGGCGAACGCGGTACACGGTTCTGATTCTATCGAATCCGCTCAGCGTGAAATCGCTTATTTCTTCAGCGATGACGAAATCTGCGCGCGCGCGTAATCTTGCGCGTGATAAACAGGTTAGCGCGAGTGATGTTGCTTCTTTTTCGTTGCGTTAGTGCGCCGTGTCGATGTAATGACACAGAAAAAAAGCGGTGATGGTAGCTTACCTGTTTTAAAATTTGTACAATGCTGCGCCCCGGATGAGCCTGCACTTATCCGGGGCGTTTCTTTGGTGATCACCATCGAATTCAACCTTCTTTTTAGCGCCATAACGTGTAATAACGAGGCCAGGATTGACAATGTCTAAGCAAATCGCGTCTGAAACCGTCGTGTCTGAAACGACGGCATCTCACACTACCGCATCTAACACTACCGTATCCGAGCAAACCGTGTCCGAATTCTCTCCGGCGTCTGCTGATGCCTCTCAATCCGTCAAAGCCAGTGCGGAAAAAATTAATCTGTTGGATCTTAACCGCCAGCAAATGCGTGACCTCTTCATGTCGATGGGAGAGAAACCGTTCCGCGCCGATCAGGTCATGAAATGGATTTATCACTACTGCTGTGATGACTTCAACCAGATGACGGATATTAACAAAGTCTTCCGCAGCAAATTGCAGGAGATCGCTGAAATTCGCGCTCCTGAAGTGGTGGACGAACAGCGCTCTTCTGACGGCACGATTAAGTGGGCGATTCTGGTGGGTGGTCAACGGGTTGAAACCGTTTATATTCCAGAAGAAGATCGCGCCACGCTGTGTGTGTCATCTCAGGTAGGTTGTGCGCTGGAATGCAAATTCTGTTCAACGGCGCAGCAGGGCTTTAACCGTAACCTGCGCGTATCGGAAATCATCGGTCAGGTGTGGCGTGCGGCGAAGATTATCGGTGCGTTTAAAGTTACCGGCCAGCGCCCCATCACCAACGTCGTGATGATGGGCATGGGCGAACCGTTGCTGAACCTGACTAACGTCGTGCCAGCGATGGAAATCATGTTGGATGATTTCGGCTTTGGTTTATCCAAGCGCCGTGTGACGCTGTCCACGTCAGGCGTGGTGCCTGCGTTGGATAAACTGGGCGATATGATCGATGTTGCGCTGGCGATTTCTCTGCATGCGCCGACCGACGACATCCGCAACGAAATCATGCCGATCAACAAAAAGTACAACATCGAGACGTTTCTGAGCGCGGTACGCCGCTATCTGGAAAAATCCAATGCAAATCAGGGACGTGTTACCGTTGAGTATGTGATGCTGGATCATATCAATGACGGCACCGAACACGCGCATCAACTGGCTGAATGCCTGAAAGATACGCCGTGCAAGATCAACCTGATTCCGTGGAACCCGTTCCCGGGCGCGCCGTATGGCCGCAGCTCAAACAGCCGCGTTGACCGTTTCTCCAAGGTACTGATGGAGTATGGCTTCACGACGATCGTACGTAAAACCCGTGGGGATGATATTGATGCCGCCTGCGGTCAGCTGGCGGGTGAAGTCGTAGACAGAACCAAACGTACGCTGAAGAAGAAAATGGCCGGTGAACCTATCTCGGTGAAAGCGGTCTGATAACAAATGGGCGCGGGTTAACGTGAAGCGCTAGCCCGACGTCGTCCGCTGAGGTAATTTGCAGGGCAAAAGTGAGCAAATTGCGAGGCGCGCCGCGTTGTTGTCAGGCCCGACTGCCACGCTGTTCATATTCAGGTAACCTCGCTGGTCAGGATGTCTGGCAAAGACGACAAGGCGAGGGGCAGGGATGGCAAAGCCACTATCACAGAGACTTTCTTTATGGCAGAGAATGTCTTTATTACAGGGAACGTATTGGCTGAGTGGCCTGTTTGCGGTGCTGTTGCTGGTGGGGTGTGTGAAATCGCCTCAGGAGACGACCAATCCAGCGGTTGCCCAAACCCGCTTGCAGTTAGGGTTGACCTACCTGGCGCACAATAATCTGGATGCGGCCCGGCAGAATCTTGAGAAAGCGGTTGCGATTGCTCCGCAGGATTATCGAACACAATTGGGGATGGCGCTTTACGAGCAGCGGATAGGTGAAAATCGTCTGGCTGAACAGCGTTATCAACATGTGTTAAACATGGCGCCGGAAAATGGCAGCGTCATGAATAATTACGGTGCGTTTCTGTGTAGTTTAGGGCAGTATGTAGCGGCTCAGCGACAGTTTAGTGCGGCTGCACAACTTCCTGATTACAGTCAGGTTGCTGATGCGTTGGAAAATGCGGGATACTGCTTTTTCAATGCCGGACAGGCTGAAGATGCGCGCAATTTATTAAGTCGGGCGCTGAAGTATGACCCGACGAAAGGCAGTGCCTTGCTGGCGGAAGCAAACAAACAGTTTGCTGCCGGGAAAAATGAGCAAGCGCGGCTGCTGCTTGATGTTTATCAGCATAGTCTTCCGGCCAGTGCCGAAAGCTTATGGTTACAGATTCGTTTCGCCGCGTTAGCGGGCCATGATGGCGATAAAGAACGTTATGGCAACGTGCTGGCGCGAAGTTTTCCACAATCTAAACAGTACCAGCATTTCTTAGCTAATGAATACTGAAGCCACCCAAGATACAACAGAAGCAAAACTACCCGGCGAACGTCTGCGTGAGGCGCGTGAACGCCTTGGGCTAACTCAGCAAACTATTGCTGAGCGTTTGTGCCTTAAAATCACCACCGTTCGCGATATTGAAGACGGTACGACGCCTGCCGATTTAGCGCCGACTTTTCTGCGCGGCTATATCCGTTCTTATGCCAAGCTGGTTCATTTACCCGAAGATGAACTGCTTCCCTCTGTGGATAAACAGGCCATACCTAAAACGATCTCTGTTTCGCCGATGCAGAGTTTTTCGCTGAAAAAAAGCCGCAAAAAGCGTGATGGCTGGTTGATGACAATCACCTGGCTGGTCGTGCTGGTTGTTTTGGGGCTAACGGGCGCATGGTGGTGGCAAAACCATCAGGCTCAGCAGGCGGAAATCAACAGTATGGTCGATCACGCCAGTTCGATGCAGGCACAAACGGAAGGGCAGTCTGTTCCGCTAATGGACAACAGCGCACCGCAGGAAACGGCGACGACGGATTCTGCTACGGCACCGGTTTCTACACACGTCGACCTTTCAGCCACTGGATCGGAGACACCGTCAACGCCTTCTTCTGCCTCTACACCGTCTGCTGCACCTTCCAGCCAATCACCTTCACACGCGAACGCTGCACAGCCTGTGGGTAATGCATTGTTAGGTGCCGGCGCTGTAGCTCCCGCTGCGGGTACGGTAGCGGAAACCAATCCAGCCCCTGTTGCTCATGCATTAGTGATGACGTTCACGGCCGATTGCTGGCTGGAAGTCACCGATGCCAGCGGTAAAAAACTGTTCAGCGGCATGCAGCGTAATGGTGGCACACTGAATCTGGATGGTCAGTCACCCTATAAACTGAAAATCGGTGCACCTGCTGCGGTACAGATTCAATTTCAAGGCAAGCCGGTTGATTTAAGCCGCTTTGTGCGCAGCAATCAGGTTGCACGCCTGACGCTGACCGCAGAATAACGTGTTGTTCAGGTAAGACTGCAATGTTGGAGATGAAGTAATGCATAACGCTGCACCCATAACCCGTCGAAAATCAACACGAATTTACGTCGGCAAGGTGCCTGTTGGTGATGGTGCGCCGATTGCGGTGCAATCCATGACCAACACCCGAACCACCGACGTTGAAGCAACCGTCAACCAAATCAGAGCGCTGGAACGTGTTGGCGTCGATATCGTCCGCGTTTCCGTACCAACCATGGACGCGGCGGAAGCTTTTAAGCTTATCAAACAGCAGGTGAATGTCCCGCTCGTCGCCGACATCCACTTTGACTACCGTATCGCGCTGAAAGTTGCGGAGTACGGCGTCGACTGTCTGCGCATCAACCCCGGCAATATTGGCAACGAAGAGCGTATCCGCTCGGTTGTCGACTGCGCGCGTTACAACAATATCCCGATCCGCATTGGCGTTAACGGCGGTTCGCTGGAAAAAGATTTGCAGGAAAAATACGGTGAGCCAACGCCGGAAGCGCTGCTGGAATCAGCGATGCGCCATGTCGATATTCTCGACCGCCTGAACTTCGATCAGTTTAAAGTCAGTGTTAAAGCCTCGGATGTCTTCCTGGCCGTGCAATCCTATCGTCTGCTGGCGGCACGTATCGATCAGCCGCTGCACCTTGGTATCACCGAGGCCGGTGGCGCACGTAGCGGCGCGGTGAAATCGGCTATTGGCCTCGGTCTGCTGCTGTCTGAAGGCATTGGCGACACGCTGCGTATCTCGCTGGCGGCCGATCCGGTTGAAGAAGTGAAAGTCGGCTTCGATATCCTGAAGTCACTGCGCATTCGTTCACGCGGAATCAACTTTATTGCTTGCCCGACCTGTTCCCGTCAGGAATTTGACGTGATCGGTACGGTGAACGCGCTGGAACAACGACTGGAAGATCTCATCACGCCGATGGATGTCTCGATTATCGGTTGTGTGGTGAATGGTCCAGGTGAAGCGCTGGTGTCCACCATTGGTGTTACGGGTGGACACAACAAGAGCGGCTTCTATGAAGACGGCGTGCGGCAGAGAGAGCGCTTCGATAACGAACAGATGATCGATCAGTTAGAAGCCAAGATCCGCGCGAAAGCCTCCATGATGGACGAAAATCAGCGTATTACCGTCAATCTGGTAGATAAGTAACTCTGACGGCGTGACGGTCTGCCGTCACCCGCCTAATTCACGATTCCTGAACCCGATGGGGATGCCCCGCATTGAAGATGCGACGACAATCCCTCTATAATCGGGTTTATTTTTTGAAAAACGCATAGAGAACTGACGTGGCAAAAAATATTCAAGCCATCCGTGGCATGAACGATTACCTGCCAGCCGAAACGGCATTGTGGCAGCGTATTGAAAACAGCCTGAAACAGGTGCTCAGCGGCTACGGCTATAATGAAATTCGTTTGCCGATTGTTGAGCAAACGCCGCTGTTTAAGCGCGCTATCGGTGAAGTGACCGATGTCGTCGAAAAAGAGATGTATACCTTTGACGATCGCAATGGCGATAGCCTGACTCTGCGCCCGGAAGGGACGGCTGGCTGCGTCCGCGCCGGTATTGAGCACGGTATTCTCTATACATCAGGAACAGCGGCTGTGGTATGTCGGCCCGATGTTCCGCTACGAGCGTCCGCAGAAAGGGCGCTATCGCCAGTTCCATCAGTTGGGCTGTGAAGTGTTTGGTCTGCAAGGGCCGGATATTGATGCCGAACTGATCCTGATGACAGCCCGCTGGTGGCGTGTGCTGGGCATCGCCGATCATGTGAAGCTGGAACTGAACTCGATTGGTTCGTTAGACGCGCGCGCCCGCTATCGCGAAGCGCTGGTGGCGTTCCTCGAACAGCATAAAGATCAGCTGGATGAAGACTGCCTGCGCCGGATGTACACCAACCCGCTGCGCGTTCTGGATACGAAAAATCCGCAGATTCAGGAACTGCTGAACGATGCGCCAGTGCTGACGGACTATCTGGATGACGAATCACGTGCACACTTTGAGGCACTGGGTGAACTTTTAACGCAGTCCGGCATCCCATATACCGTTAATCCGCGTCTGGTTCGTGGTTTGGATTACTATAACCGCACCGTATTTGAGTGGGTGACGACCAGTCTGGGCGCACAGGGCACGGTCTGTGCCGGTGGGCGTTATGATGGTATGGTGGAACAGCTGGGCGGACACGCGACGCCGGCGGTTGGTTTTGCCATGGGTCTGGAGCGTCTGGTGCTGCTGGTGCAGTCTGTGAACCCGGATTTCAAAGCACAGTCAGGCGTAGATGTTTATTTGATTTCTTCCGGTGCGGGAACGCAGGTTGCGGCAATGCAGCTGGCGGAGAAATTACGTGACGCGCTGCCGCAGTTGAAACTGATGACCAACTACGGCGGTGGCAACTTTAAGAAGCAATTTGCTCGCGCTGACAAATGGGGCGCACGCGTCGCATTGGTATTAGGCGAAAATGAAGTGGCGGCTGGTCAGGTTGTGGTTAAAAACCTGAGCAATGGCGAGCAGGATACATTGGCACAGGCCGACGTCGCATCGCGGCTGGCAACGTTACTGGATTGAGGAGAGAGACACCGTGGAAGTCTATACCACAGAGAATGAACAGGTTGATGCACTACGTCGTTTCCTCGCGGAGAACGGAAAGGCGTTAGTTGTCGGTGTTGTGCTGGGCGTTGGCGCACTGGTTGGCTGGCGTTTCTGGCAAAGCCACCAAAATGACAGCGTAATGGCGGCATCTTCATCTTATCAGCAGGTGACGGAGCAATTGGCCGAAGGTAAAGCCGACGCGATTACGGCAACCGAGAAATTTACGGCTGAGAATAAGAATACCTATGGCGCGCTGGCTTCTCTGGAACTGGCTCGTCATTACGTTGATCAGAAAGATTTTGCTAAAGCAGCGCAGCAGCTGGTACAGGCGCAGTCGCAGACTAAAGATGCCGACCTGCTGGCTGTGGTGAATCTGCGTCTGGCGCGGGTTCAGCTACAGGAAAACAAAGCGGATGACGCGCTGAAAACGTTGGATGCTATCAAGCTGGAAGGCTGGGCATCACAGGCTGCGGAAGTGCGTGGTGATATTCTGGTGAGCAAAGGCGATAATCAGGCTGCGCGTGATGCTTACAACAAAGGGTTGTCTTCCAATCCATCGCAGGCACAGCAAGCGTTACTGCGTATGAAACTGAATAACCTGTCCAGCTAAGAGGAATTCCATGCAATTGCGTAAAACACTTTTGGTAGGACTGGTTTCTGTTGCCCTGCTGAGCGGATGCTCGCTGTTTAACAGCGAAGAAGATGTTGTCACTATGTCTCCACTGCCGCAGGTGGAAAACCAGTTCACGCCAACCAAGGTGTGGAACAGCTCGGTTGGGAGTGGTATTGGTGAGTTTTATTCCAATCTTCACCCCGCATGGCAGGATAATCGCGTTTTTGCGGCCGATCGCCGTGGCACCGTGAAAGCGATGGATCTGAGTGATGGCAAAGAGATTTGGCGCGCGGATCTGTCAGAGAAGACCAATTTCTTCTCCCGCAATAATCCGGCGCTGCTGTCCGGTGGCGTAACGGTTTCTGGTAACCATGTCTATGTCGGCAGCGAAAGGGCGCAGGTCTATGCGCTGAATGCGGAAGATGGTACGCCAGTATGGCAGACCAAAGTGGCTGGCGAAGCGCTGTCTCGCCCTGTCGTCAGCGACGGCGTGGTGCTGATTCACACCAGCAACGGTATGCTGCAAGCATTGAATGAAGCCGATGGCGCAATCAAGTGGAGCGTCAACCTGGATATGCCGACGCTGTCTCTGCGCGGCGAATCTGCCCCGACAACCGCATTTGGTGCGGCGATTGTGGGTGGTGATAACGGTCGTGTGAACGCCGTGATGATCAATCAGGGTCAGCTCATTTGGCAGCAGCGTATTTCACAGCCGAGTGGCGCAACTGAAATCGATCGTCTGAACGATGTCGACACCACGCCAGTAGTTGCGGGCGAAGTGGTTTATGCGCTGGGTTACAATGGCAACATGACCGCGCTGGATCTGCGTTCTGGTCAGGTTCTGTGGAAGCGTGAACTGGGTTCAGTGCATGATTTCATCATTGACGGCGACCGCATCTATCTGGTCGATCAGGACGATCGCGTTGTTGCATTGAATACCAACGGCGGCGTGAGCCTGTGGCGTCAAAGCGATCTGCTGCACCGTAACTTAACGGCTCCGGCACTGTATAATGGTTATCTGGTTGTCGGTGATACCGAAGGGTATCTGCACTGGCTGAATACGGCAGATGGTCGCTTCGTGGCGCAGCAAAAAGTGGATAGCTCAGGCTTCCTGAGCAAGCCTGTGGTTGCCAGCGACAAGCTGCTGATTCAGGCGAAAAACGGTGATGTCTACGCGTTCACTCGCTAAGTAACCCGTATCAATTTGGAGCACAGCGTTTTGGGTGTGCTCGTATAACGGCTCCTGACATTATCAGGGGCCGTTTCGTCTTTTTATCGTCAGCGAGTATTTCGCTGTAACGTATTGAAATATAAGTAATGAGGTTGTAACAATGATACCTGTCGTCGCGCTGGTCGGGCGCCCGAATGTGGGGAAATCCACGCTATTTAACCGCTTAACGCGCACTCGTGATGCATTAGTGGCGGATTTCCCTGGGCTGACTCGTGACCGCAAGTATGGTCGTGCAGAAGTGGAAGGGCATGAATTTATTATCGTCGATACCGGTGGTATCGATGGCACCGAAGACGGCGTGGAAACGCGCATGGCGGGTCAATCGCTGGTCGCGATTGAAGAAGCGGATATCGTGCTGTTCATGGTGGATGCACGCGCAGGGTTGATGCCTGCGGATGAAGGCATTGCCAAGCATTTGCGCAGCCGCGAAAAGACAACCGTGCTCGTCGCTAACAAAACCGATGGTCTTGACCCAGATATGGTCACGGCAGATTTCTACTCGCTCGGAATGGGCGAAGTGTACGCGATCGCGGCGTCTCACGGCCGTGGCGTAACGTCGCTGCTGGAAACGGTTCTGCTGCCGTTTGTACAGGATGAAATAGAAGAGCCAGTCGAGCTAACCGAAGAAGAAGAGAACGCGGCTTACTGGGCAGCGTTAGAAGCGGAAGAGCAGGCCAGCGAAGAAGAAGCAGAAGACGATTTCAATCCTGAAGATTTGCCGATCAAACTGGCGATTGTCGGGCGTCCGAACGTGGGTAAATCCACGCTGACGAACCGTATTCTGGGTGAAGAGCGTGTGGTGGTGTTCGACATGCCCGGCACGACGCGCGACAGTATCTACATCCCTATGGTGCGCGACGAACGTGAATACGTTCTGATTGATACCGCCGGGGTGCGTAAGCGCGGCAAAGTAACGGAAACGGTAGAAAAATTCTCTGTCATCAAGACATTGCAGGCGATTGAAGATGCCAACGTAGTCCTGCTGGTTATTGATGCGCGCGAAGGCATTTCCGATCAGGATCTCTCGCTGTTGGGCTTTATCCTCAATAGTGGGCGCTCACTGGTGATCGTGGTGAACAAGTGGGATGGCCTGTCGCAGGAAGTACGTGAGCAGGTGAAAGAGACGCTGGATCTGCGCCTCGGCTTTATCGATTTTGCCCGCATCCACTTCATTTCTGCGCTACACGGTAGCGGCGTAGGTAACCTGTTTGAGTCGGTCACCGAAGCCTATTCTTGCGCCACTCGTCGCGTTAGTACGGCCATGTTGACCCGCATCATGCAAATGGCATCAGACGATCACCAGCCGCCGCTAGTGCGCGGTCGCCGCGTGAAGCTGAAATATGCGCATGCCGGTGGTTATAACCCGCCGATTGTGGTGATTCACGGTAACCAGGTGAAAGACCTGCCGGATTCTTACAAGCGCTACCTGATGAACTACTATCGTCGTTCGCTGGAAGTGATGGGCACGCCGATTCGTATTCAGTTTAAAGAAGGGGAAAACCCCTTTGCAGACAAGCGCAATACACTGACGCCAAACCAGCTCCGCAAGCGTAAGCGTTTGATGTCGCATCTTAAAAAAAGTAAGTGATTTATTTACGGGGCGAATAGCGATATTCGCCCCGTTTTGTTAGAGGTGAAACAAGCAGTCGCTAATAAAACGACCATTCTAATAAAACCAATAATCATCAAGGAAAGTCATGTCCTGGGAAACCTGGAGTTTTGCGTTCAACGTCACAATGCCCAATTTGTTGATGTTGTTTATGGGCGTTGCGTTGCGCAAAATCGGCCTGCTAAATGATGCCTTTTGCGATGCAGCGATGCGTTTGGTGTTCAATCTCTCTTTGCCTTGCCTGCTGTTTTTCAGTGTGGCAAGCAATCATCAGTCGTTTTCGGATCAGTGGCCGTTGGTGCTGTATGGCACGCTAGGCACGCTGGCGACATTCCTGTTGCTGGAAATTGCTGCTGTCCGCCTCATTAAAGAACCCACTGAGCGTGGCATCTTCGTGCAGGGCGGCTTCCGTTCTAACACGGGCATTATGGGGCTCGCGTTTGCCGTGAGCGCATATGGTGAAGAGGGCGTGGCGGTGGGGTCGCTGTATCTGGTTGTCACGGTGATCATGTTCAACGCGCTGTCAGTGATTACCCTCACGCGCAGTTTGCAGCGTAAGTCACCGGATCAACGCATCAGCGTTCTCATGTTATTACGAGGCATCGCCACCAACCCGCTGATTATCGGTTTACTCTGCGGTGCCGCGTATGCGCAGAGCCATTTGCCGATGCCTGGCGTGATTAAACAAACGGGCAGCTTTATTTCCTCAATGGCGCTGCCGCTGGCGTTACTCTGCGCCGGAGCCAGTCTGGAATGGCGCAGCATGTTTCGGTCATCTAACGTCGCCATGCTTGCTTCCGTGGCGAAGCTGTTGGTCGTTCCGGGGCTGCTGACGTTTGGGGGATGGCTGGTCGGTTTCCGCGGTGTTGAACTCGGTATTATCTTCCTGTTTTCCTCAACGCCGACGGCATCGGGTAGCTACGTGATGACGCGAGCGATGGGCGGAAACGCTACGCTAGCGGCCAATATTATCGGGCTGACGACGGCGGGAGCCTTCTTTGTGATTGCGCTGGGGCTCTACGTTTTACGTTCACTGGGTGTGATTTAGCGCTGTTGGCTTCTGTTGCAGTAAGTGACAGAGTCTTACGTCTGCCTTTTGGCTGACAGAACAGGAATTTGATAGCGTACTCTTGGACAGTCTTTTTCCTGAGGCGCAGTGATGAAAACAACACATTCTGAGCGGGACGTATGTTGCCAGCGAATTGCCCCGCAGACCCAGTATCAAGGCAAACAAGGCTTGGTTTATTCGGTTGGGATTTCACGCGAGACGGTGGGGTCTCAACATCTTCATATGCAGTTAGCGTGGATTCCACCGCGTTCGCAAGGAAAGGCGCACAAGCACGAACATCACGAAACGGCAATTTATGCGCTAAGCGGTGTTTCCTGTGTGTATTACGGGGAACAGCTTGAAAACATGATTGAATTACCCGAAGGCAATTTCCTCTATATCCCTGAGAACGTCCCGCATTTGCCCTATAATCCCAGTGACGATGTCGCCGTGCTGGTCATTTCCCGCACTGACGCCAATGAGCAGGAAAGTGTGGTTATGCTGCCGGAATTGGACAGAAATGTGCTGCCTGAACGTGGTGAAACGAGAGGATAAATATGGAAGCAAATTGCCCGAGCTGTGGTCATCTTCTGGCCTGGAAAAGCGGTGCGCGGTTTCAGTGTACTGCCTGCCAGCAAGATTATCTGCGTGAGGCTGCGTGCCCTGAATGTAAGCACTCGCTTCAGGAATTGAAAGCCTGTGGCGCGGTGGATTACTTCTGTCAGCAGCACGGGATGATTTCCAAACGGCAAGTTGTGTTCAGCTACGCGCCTGCCGATTAAATTCATTATTACTTAATCAATGGTTACTCCTGTACGCCGTTGCGCCACAGCTCGGTCAGCTCCGGTGGCGCGCGGTCTTCGGGGATCAGCAGAATGATATCGGTATATTGATTCTGCTGCGGTTGGCAGTAGCTGATGTGGATGCGGTAATAGAACTGGTCGCCGCGCCCTGGGCCATCGGGTTCGCCGGGTTCGCGAGCCTGAGGAGCGGCATTACGGATCGCGTTACAAATCCGCTCCCGTTCGGATGGCGGTACGCTGGCGAGCGCGAAGCGTCGCAACCCCGCCAGCTTGGGGATAAAGGCGAATCCCCCTTCACGCGCCAGCTCAATGATGGCATCGTCGTTGAGCTCCGGCAGCGTTTTCATAAGAACTCCTGCCGTACCTCCACCCCTACCGTTTCCCACGACTGCATGACGATATCGGCAACGGTGTGGTTAAAACGTTGAGCGGCATGTTGAATGGTGTGGCGTGCGAAAATTTCGAAATCCGCATTTTGCGGCAGCGTTTTATCACACAGCGTGTCGTACCAGATGCGACCCGCTTTTTCCCATGAATGGCCGCCCAGTGCGATGGCTGTGAGATAGAATGCCCGGTTGGGAATGCCTGAATTCAAGTGTACGCCGCCGTTGTCTTCACGCGTGTTCACATACTCGTTCATGTGAGAGGGCTGCGGGTCGATACCGAGTAGCTCATCATCATACGCCGTGCCCGGATGAGACATTGACCGCAGCCCCATGCCGTGAATACCATCGGCCAGAAGCTTGTCACCGATAAGCCAATCGGCCTGCTCAGCGGTTTGCCCCAAATGATACTGCTTGACCATGGAACCAAAAACATCGGACAGCGATTCATTTAGCGCACCGGACTGCCGGAAATAGATCAATCCCGCTTCATTTTCGGTGATGCCGTGCGTGAGTTCATGGGCGACCACATCAAGCGCAATCGTGAAGCGATTAAAGATTTTGCCGTCGCCGTCTCCGAACACCATCTGCTGCCCGCTCCAGAAAGCATTCTGGTACTCCTGACCGTAGTGTACTGTGCCAGCCAGCGGCAGCCCCTCGGCGTCCAGCGAGTTACGTTGGAAAACCTTCCAGAAGAAATCGTAAGTGACGCCTAGATAGTTGTAGGCCTCATCGACGGCAACATCACCGTTGCTGGGTTGGCCTTCCGCGCGTACTAGCTTGCCGGGCAACTGTTGTTGCTGTTCGGCATCGTGAATACTGCGATTTGCCTGCCCGGCGGGTAATTTCTCATGGGGTTCCGGGCGTGGATTGTGGCTAACCATCAATGACTGAACGTGCATCAGTGTTTGTTGCGCGCAGTGGCGCTGCTCGTCTGTGCCGTTTGCGATAATGCGATGCAAAATGTAAGGGGGTATCACGCTACAAATCGGTCTGGACTTCATACCTCATCTCCTTGAAAACGCTCATCAGGGGTAACACAGACGATCAACAAAGCTCACTGTCTTTTTATCCTATCCGCGTCACCGCGCAGAGGCTGATAACCCGTGCGGTGAAAACGGTGAATATAAGTTAGTGAGCTGGGAATAAGTATAGTTCAGATGGCGGGGGTAAGAATGGGGGATCGCCGTTGTTTTAGGACAAATCCCCGTTCACACATTTTATACCGATCGCGTTATTTTGGCGTCGGGGATGAGGGTTTTCGCCGCTTTTTCTCGGAGTTTTGATTCGGAGCCAGCGTCGTGACCTGACTTTCTACCCAACCGTCCTGCAAGCGGGTTTTCAGCGTGTCGCCAGGGGAAATTTGCGCGACGTTTTTCAGCACTTTACCGTCCGAGGCGGTGGTGACGTTATAGCCACGCGCCAGCGTCGCCAGCGGGCTAACGCCTTCCAGTCGCGAACAGGCGATGCCTAGCTTTTGCTTGTTCTGATTCAACTGACGTTCTACTGCGCTTTGCATCTGATAGCTAAGCTGCTGCAAACGCTGCTGCGCTCGATGAATACGAGTCTGCGGCTGCTGTTGCATTAGGCGCTGTTGTAAGCGTTCACTTCGGCGTGAGGTCTGCCGGAGCTGCTGCTGCATGGCGTCCTCCAACCGCTGACGCAGTTTAACCAGCTGTGCCTGCTGACGTGCCAGTCGCAACTGCGGATGCTGCTGCTGTAAACGGTGGTGCAGACGGGTAAATTCCCGATTGCGCTGAGCAAGGTAATAATCCATCGCCATTTCCAGACGCTGGCGCTGGGACTGTATCTGACGCAATAGCTCAAGTTGGTTACGACTCACTAACTCGGCAGCGGCGGACGGCGTGGGTGCGCGCAGGTCACCGACGAAATCGGCGATGGTGACATCGGTTTCATGGCCGACGGCGCTGACGATAGGAATGCGGCTGGCGAAAATCGCGCGGGCGACCCGCTCGTCATTAAAGCTCCACAGATCTTCCAGCGAACCCCCGCCGCGCCCGACGATTAACACGTCACACTCATCCCGCTGGTTAGCCAGCTCAATAGCGCGAACAATCTGTAGCGGCGCTTCCGCACCTTGTACCGACGTGGGATACACGATCACTGGCAGCGACGGATCGCGGCGCTGCAACACTTGCAAGATATCGTGCAGGGCGGCACCGCTGGCTGACGTAATCACGCCGACCTGTTTGGCGGGAGAGGGGAGCACTTGCTTGAACTGCTGGTCGAACAACCCTTCGGCAGCGAGGCGCTGCTTGAGTTGCTCAAACTGTTGCTGCAACAGGCCGTCGCCGGCGGGCTGCATACTTTCCGCCAGTAGCTGATAGTCGCCACGAGGTTCATATAGCGTGATGGTTGCACGAATCAGGATCTGCTGACCGTTCTGTGGGCGGAACGTCACTTTGCGGTTGCTGGTGCGGAACATCGCACAGCGCACCTGCGCACGCTCGTCTTTCAGCGTGAAATACCAGTGGCCGGATGAGGGCTGAGAAAGGTTGGAGATTTCGCCGGAGAGCCAAATCTGGCCCATTTCCATTTCCAACAGTTGTCTAACCGTCTGATTCAGGCGGCTAACGGTAAAAATTGCAGAGGAGGGAAATTGAGACATTGTGAGCCAGATCAAATTTTAAAACAGTCACTTAATTGATCGATACTACCTACCTGAAACAGGTAATCAAGCATTTTAGTAAAATAATGCTGGAGGCAACCGATTACGCTCTGTATAATGCCACGGCAATATTTTATCTATTCTTACATCCACCTTGGTGAGATATTGCCCATGCTACGTATCGCTAAAGAAGCACTGACGTTTGACGACGTCCTCCTGGTTCCCGCTCATTCTACTGTTCTGCCTAACACTGCCGATCTGTCCACGCAGTTGACGAAAAACATTCGCCTGAATATTCCTATGCTGTCCGCAGCGATGGATACCGTTACCGAATCCGGCTTGGCCATTGCGCTGGCGCAGGAAGGCGGTCTGGGCTTTATTCACAAAAATATGTCCATTGAGCGTCAGGCTGAAGAAGTTAGCCGCGTGAAAAAACACGAAAGCGGCGTTGTGGTTGATCCACAAACAGTGACGCCAGAAACGACGCTGCGTGAAATGAAAGAGCTGACCGAGCGCAACGGCTTCGCTGGCTACCCAGTTGTGGCGAAAGACAACGAGCTGGTCGGTATCATCACCGGTCGTGACGTGCGTTTTGTTACCGATTTGGAAAAACCGGTTAGCGCGTTCATGACGCCAAAAGAGCGTCTGGTTACGGTCAAAGAAGGCGAAGCGCGTGATGTCGTGCTGCAAAAAATGCACGAAAAACGCGTCGAAAAAGCGCTGGTGATTGACGATCAATTCCACCTGATCGGCATGATCACGGTAAAAGACTTCCAGAAAGCAGAACGTAAACCGAACGCGTGTAAAGACGAACACGGTCGCCTTCGCGTAGGCGCAGCGGTTGGCGCAGGTGCAGGCAATGAAGAGCGTGTTGATGCGCTGGTTGCTGCAGGCGTTGACGTTCTGCTGATCGACTCCTCACACGGCCATTCTGAAGGCGTATTGCAGCGCATTCGTGAAACACGTGCTAAATACCCGAACCTCGAAATCATCGGCGGCAACGTGGCAACGGGTGCAGGTGCAAAAGCGCTGGTTGAAGCGGGCGTTAGCGCCGTGAAAGTCGGTATCGGCCCTGGTTCTATCTGTACGACGCGTATCGTGACTGGCGTGGGCGTTCCGCAGATTACGGCGATTTCCGATGCGGTTGAAGCGCTGGAAGGCACAGGCATTCCTGTCATCGCCGATGGTGGTATCCGCTTCTCTGGCGACATCGCTAAAGCCATCGCAGCAGGCGCGGCGTGCGTCATGGTCGGCTCCATGCTGGCGGGTACGGAAGAATCCCCAGGCGAAATCGAACTGTATCAGGGCCGTTCATTCAAATCTTATCGCGGTATGGGTTCACTGGGCGCGATGTCCAAAGGTTCATCAGACCGTTACTTCCAGACCGATAACGCTGCCGACAAACTGGTGCCAGAAGGTATCGAAGGCCGCGTAGCCTATAAAGGCCGCCTGAAAGAGATCGTTCACCAGCAGATGGGCGGCTTGCGCTCCTGCATGGGCCTGACCGGTTGTGCGACTATCGACGCACTGCGCACGCAGGCTGAGTTTGTACGCATCAGCGGCGCGGGCATTCAGGAAAGCCACGTTCACGACGTTACCATTACTAAAGAGTCACCGAACTACCGTATGGGTTCATAAGGTGATTTAACGCAATAAACCCTGTACTATTTCGCGCCGCTCTGCCTTTGCATAAGGCTGAGCGGTTAGCTGGGTTTACTTTTCGCTTTTGTCTTTTGCTTTTTGGAACATGCTCCTCATGACTCAAAACATTCATCAACACCGCATTCTTATTCTGGATTTCGGCTCGCAGTACACGCAGCTGGTTGCACGTCGCGTGCGTGAACTGGGCGTTTACTGTGAACTGTGGGCATGGGATGTCACGGAAGCACAGATTCGCGGGTTTAATCCGAACGGGATCATCCTGTCCGGCGGCCCGGAAAGCACCACTGAGTTTGGCAGCCCACGTGCGCCAGAATACGTTTTCAATGCTGGCGTACCGGTATTAGGCGTGTGCTATGGCATGCAGACGATGGCGATGCAGCTGGGTGGCCACGTTGAAGGTTCCAACGAGCGTGAGTTTGGTTATGCGCAGGTAGAAGTGAAAACGGATAGCGCGCTGGTGCGTGATATTCAGGATGCGCTGAGCGCCGCTGGCGCACCGCTGCTGGATGTCTGGATGAGCCACGGCGACAAAGTGACGGCGATCCCTGAAGGGTTTGAGACCGTTGCCAGCACCGATACCTGTCCGTTTGCCATCATGGCGAACGAAGAGAAGCGTTTTTACGGCGTGCAGTTCCACCCGGAAGTGACGCACACCCGTCAGGGCCAGCGCATGCTGGAGCGTTTTGTTCTTGATATCTGCCAGTGTGAAGCACTGTGGACGCCAGCCAAGATCATCGACGATGCGGTGAACCGTATTCGTGAGCAGGTAGGCAACGATCACGTGATTCTGGGTCTGTCTGGCGGCGTGGATTCTTCCGTTACCGCGATGCTGCTGCACCGTGCGATCGGCGATCGTCTGACCTGCGTGTTTGTCGATAACGGCCTGCTGCGCCTGAACGAAGCCGATCAGGTTCTGGAAATGTTCGGCGATCATTTCGGTCTGAACATTGTTCACGTGGCAGCGGAAGATCGCTTCCTGAGCGAGCTGGCGGGTGAAGATGAGCCAGAAGCCAAGCGTAAAATCATCGGTCGCGTGTTTGTTGAAGTGTTCGATGAAGAAGCCAGCAAACAAGCCGACGTGAAATGGCTGGCGCAAGGCACCATCTACCCAGATGTGATCGAATCAGCGGCTTCTGCGACGGGCAAAGCGCACGTGATCAAGTCACACCACAACGTGGGTGGCCTGCCGAAAGAGATGAAGCTGGGTCTGGTTGAGCCGCTGAAAGAGCTGTTCAAAGACGAAGTACGTAAGATCGGTCTGGAACTGGGTCTGCCGTACAACATGCTGTACCGCCATCCGTTCCCAGGCCCAGGTCTGGGCGTGCGCGTGCTGGGTGAAGTGAAGAAAGAATACTGTGACCTGCTGCGTCGTGCAGATGCGATTTTCATCGAAGAACTGCACAAAGCCGACCTGTACAACAAGGTTAGCCAGGCATTCACCGTCTTCCTGCCGGTTCGTTCCGTGGGCGTGATGGGCGATGGCCGTAAATACGATTGGGTTGTCGCGCTGCGTGCGGTAGAAACCATCGACTTTATGACCGCGCACTGGGCACACCTGCCATACGATTTCTTAGGTCGCGTCTCCAACCGCATCATCAATGAAGTCGACGGCATCTCCCGCGTCGTTTATGACGTATCGGGTAAACCACCTGCTACGATCGAGTGGGAGTGAGGCTGTTATTTAACCTATTGTTTTAATTGATTTAGTGAATGCCATTGATGATATTGACTGCATTATCAATGGCATTTTTCATGGTATAAGGCCGACGCTGAATCGAAGATATAGCAAATACCATGTGACCGCATCAGCAAATGCCATGGTATCGACAACCGGGGGCATTGCAGCGCTGTGCTGATGCCATCGATGCCCGCTTTTGGTCATAACCGCTCTCTCGACCCAAGCCTCCAGATCGTTAAATATGCGCCAGAAGAGCACCTCGTGATCGAAATTGTGAATAAGACAGCCGCCGCTCGGAATCGAAGTCTCCATATGGGTGAATAAAGTTTGCGGAAAACACGCTGAGAAAATAGAAAAGCTTCAATGACGGGACATAGCAATGGCGATTAACGGAGAGGACGGTGTTAGTGCAGTCACCGTGGATGAACTACTCAAGCAAGGCCTTCGGATACCGAACTATCAACGCCCATACAGTTGGGAAGTATTGACCGCTCTACAACTGGTGGATGATCTCAGCGAAGCTCTTCGAGATACCGAACGAAAAGATATTCCCTATGTTTTGGGTGCAATCATTCTTCACGATGATGGTGAGTATCTCAATGTAGTCGACGGACAGCAACGTCTGCTGACTTTGCGAATGATTCTTGCGGCCTTAGATCCGATAAATCATCAGATTTCGGTGTCTGGTAACAGCGAAACCCCTGTCTCCCTGGTTTGGATGGAGCTTCAAAGACGCCTGTCGCAGTTGCAAGATAAAAAAGAATTTTTGGATTTTATCTGTCACAAATGTCAGTTGGTGCGTATTGTGACGGACGATATTGATGAGGCATTTCGTGTCTTTGATTCCCAGAACTATCGCGGCAAACCGCTTGCCCCTCACGACTTGCTCAAAGCACACCACCTGCGCGAAATGCACGATGAGTCCGCTGCTATGAAAGTGGCTGTCGTTGAGGCTTGGGAAGCCGTAAAAGATGAGGATCTGGACAGGCTTTTTTCTACTTTTTTATACCGGATATCCAAGTGGTCACGAGGCGAAAGTTCGCTCGAATTTGCTATTCGGGACATCGGCATGTTCAAGGGAATTTCATCACGATCCCACAGAACATTTTCGCCAAATCTGCGATATCACCTTGCAGCACAAGCCGCTATGCCACTTCTAAGTGCATGGGCGGTGTCCTCTACACATGATGCACGAAATGCCGGGCGCAGCCGCTTTCAGCTTGATGCCCCGATAATCGCTGGGCGCTCATTTTTCGAGATGGTGACATTCATGCTTGACGAATTGAAGATACTGGAGAAAGAGGTTATCGACAGAGGTTTCAAAAACTTTGGCCCATCTCAAAGTCGCTACCGCTACGTGTACGAATTGTTCATTGCCGCGCTGCTTTGCTATACAAACAAGTTTGGCGATGAAGATGTGGATGAAGTGCGAAATAGGTTATTCGCATGGGCATATGCCTTGCGGGTCGAGTTACTTCGTGTGCAATTTGTATCTGCTGACAACCGAGCGCGAGGTAAAAACGATGCAAATAAATCGCCTTTTGTTTTGCTACGCAACGCGATGACTGGAAGTGTTGTCCGCAAACTTTCAATAGCAAGTCAGCCATACAACGATAACCACGAAAAGGAACTCGTTGCTTTTATCAAGGGGCTGCAATGAGCAAGAAGGAGTTGAAACCCGAACTGCTAACAGTCGGCAAGCTATTCACGGACAATTATCTGATTCCTGTTTATCAACGGAACTATGCTTGGCGGGCCGAACAGATTGAGCAACTTATCAGCGATATTCAAGACTCGGTGGTTGGGGGCCAGGACGACTATTTTCTTGGGAACCTTGTTGTAGTCAAGCGGGGTAGAGAGGACGAGTTCGAAGTCATAGATGGACAACAACGACTTACAACCCTCTATCTGCTTCTGACCTTCCTGGAGCAAGACGGTGAGGGTGAGAAGCCGTCGGTTGGCCATGCAGGCCACTTGCAATATGAGTCGCGCGCACGGGCAACGGAAGCCCTGCGGCGAGTAGTACAGGAGGCGGCTAAGGAGCACGTCCGACCGCAGGGCTCCACGAGTAATGCAGATGCTGGCATCCATGAAGGCTACAGCATCATCAATCAGTTCTTCAAACAAAATGAAGCCCTTAATCGCTCACGCGAAAAATTCTCCGATTTCTTGCTAACGAAGGTGACTGTCGTTCGTGCCTCGCTGCCACCCAATACCGACCTCAATCGCTACTTCGAGATCATGAACACTCGTGGGCAGCAACTCAAGCAGGTTGATATTGTTAAGGCTCGCCTGATGAGCAAGCTGCCCAATCAATATGAACGCGAATGCTTCGCGTGGATTTGGGATGCCTGTGCTGACATGGATTCTTATGTCCAGATGTCTCTGACCCGTGGTGACACCAGTTTGCGAAACAAAGTATTTGGCGATGAATGGTCCTGGCTGGAGGTGACCAGCTTCGCGTCGCTAATGGAAAGTCGTCCGCAATCCGGCATCAATTCATCAAGGCAATCCTCCGAAGGGGTATCGTTGTCCTTGGATGAGGCGTTGTCAAAATACGCTAAAGAGATCGAGTCAAATTCCACTGAAGACGAGGGCAACGAGCGGTTTCGTTCGACTATTGAGTTTCCGGCCTTTCTGCTACACGTTCTAAGAATTATGAAAGGCGATGAGGTCGAAGACGAAGGCCAGCTTGACGACAAGCGCCTCATCAAGTCATTTGACGACACCGTAAATAATGTACCCGATGCTAAAGCCGATTGGGTGCGTAGCTTTGCATTCATGCTTCTCAAGTGCCGCAACCTCTTCGATGGCTTCATCTTGAAGCGTCAATTCACGGCGAACATCAGTGACGATGGCGATTGGTCTCTCCAGCGATTGAAGAAAGGCGGCGCGGACAAGAAGCCAACCCCGACGTACATCCATGTTTTCTCGGCCAGCAATGGAAACTTAGAGGAGGACGGCGGTGCTGACGCACATACCCGAGATGTGTTGCTGCTTCAGTCCATGCTTCGGATTACCTACACTTCTCCGCGAACGATGCACTGGATTACCAAAGTTCTTCGCTGGCTATCCGTTAAAGCTCCTCAAGACACGAAACATGCGGATCTTGCCGATTTGTTGAAGGGGTATGCCCGCAGCAAGGTCAAAGAGACATTCCCCTTTGAGGAAGATCAGCAACCACAAGGGTTTGGTATCAGCCGTATCGTCTTTTCGTATCTCGACTATCTTCTGTTGAGCGATTCCTCAAAACGAGATTTCAAATTTCAGTTCAGAACTTCCATTGAGCACTTTTATCCACAGCATCCGGACAAAGAACAGTCTGGTGCGGTTGTTTCAGGTTCTAGCCTTAACCTGCTTGGCAACCTCGCGCTCGTAAGCGTCAGCGCGAACTCAAAATTCAGCAATAGCCTTCCCAGAGCGAAGGCCGAAAACTTCAAGGATACGATTGAACGTCAAAGTCCCAAGCTCAAGAGAATGGCGGAAATCACTCGAAATACAAGCTGGGACGATCAGCAGATATCAGCACATCATGAAGAGATGGTGACATTGCTTCGTGATGATGTAAGTCTGGTGGAGGCAAGCGGAAGATCCTACCCGGGGCGTTGACTTCTTTGAATAACCACTTTTGGACGAATGTCCCTTGTGGAGTGCAAGTTATCAGTCTAATAGCGTTTTGCGTCGGGCGACGCGATCAGTACAGCTCCCAAGTTTTCTTGCCATGGTATTTTGTATGGTATCGACATGCAAATAAAATGATATCATGTTGATTTTATAGTTTTTTAATGTGGCATTGATCATCGAGTGGGAATGATTTTTTAATTCATTGATTTTATTGTTTTTTTTTGTGAAATTGGTGATCGCAGTGCATCATCAATGGCATTTTTAATTGTATCGATCTTGGTGTCACAAAAATGGCGGCACCGATACCAAAGTTGAATGTATCAACTGGCATGGTATCCGTCTGAAACTTACGAAGTTGCGTAAATTGAGTCACTTGTTATCGTTCTCTCGGTGGAAGGCTCTGACTGTTCTGCAGCGTTCACGGGCATTGGCGATTTGACGCTGAATCTCTCTGATTGGCCGAAAGCGGACCTTTATCAGGTCAAGCCCTTCCCCAGAAACTGACCAACGGACATTTGCGATTGGTGGCACAGGGGGGTTGGCGATACCTTTCCCCCCTGTGATGCAGTTCAGGTACCCCTGCACGGTTTTTCTGTATGTTGAATGCTAAGTCCAGCAGCGCCTCGTTGAGGGTGTCGAACAACTGCACCTACTCCTCCGTAAATGCAATTCACACTCAGAGAAGCAGCCAAGATTCCTGGCTGTGGACGTCGATAGACACATATTCGGGCTGCCTCTAACCCAGTATTGGTGTTGTGGTGCACTGGATGCTTATACCACCACCACATGGGGGATTGAACACTGCGGGCAGGCCGTTCCAGCCCACTAGGATACCACCAAGATTTGCGCCGGCGACTCCAGCAGCAGTATGTCGTGCGGTCGCTCTGACGTCATCGACGGAGTTAGGATCCTTATCAGCCGGAGTGGGTAAGTGCCATGCTCCATGAACCCACCCAGCCCCTATATTTAGCGTCGCCACGTTGAGTGTCGGGTGGCGAACACCTGTTGCCCCGTGTGCATTGTCGGGGCCAAATGAATAGAGCAGGCGGCAGTACCCGTCAACACCGCGGAATGGATTTGGTGCAGTGCCCCCTCCACTAAGGTTTGCTCCATGATGAGGGACTATCACAGCAATAGGATTCGTAGGCGCCAATAAGGGCTCGATATGCTTATAGTTGCAGTCGCCAGTTAGAAGCCAAGTTCTACTAGGACTTAGATTTCTGTTCTCCACTACGGCAACAATTCCAGTGTCGTTTCTGCCATTCCCGGTTCCGAGCGCCAATCGGAGTTCTGTCCTCATAGAGAGTGCGACCGTATCAATCTTTCCTGGGGGCGGGCTGTAGATTAAGAGGTTGCCACCTTGGGCAATTATGTCATTTGCAAAGGCAATGTGCAGTGGTCCGACGGCTTGTAGCGGTGCAATCCATGTGCGCAGAAGTGCGGGATAGGTTAGTGGAGTACTGACTCCAGATGCGTACGCACCAGCCCAATGATCTGCATCCCAGTGTGACAGTATAATTGGCGGGCAGAGTGTAAAGCAGAAAAGCAAGGGAGTCGGCGTCGTGTGCTTGTTACGGTATACCCCAGCACCAAGGTCAAAGTAGAGCGACGGTAGCGGATGACAAGAGGCGAATGAATTCAATTTGAGTAAAGCGTTCGCGTTTCCCTGTCCGACATCGTAGACAGCGAGCATGTCTGCGGTAGTTTCGTTGAGAGTAGCTTGAAGGTCAGCCCCCGATACCTTTTGAAAATGCTGTAGCGAAAATATTCCTGCCAGTGCATTGGCGTGAACAGGTGTCGGCATCATTCCCTTAACAAACGCGGGAACGGGCGGGGCGAATAAGCCCGGATAGATTAGCGCAGGCGTGAAGCCTTTACTGTCGGTTGCAGACACCTCGAACCTAAACCATGCGCCCTCTAAAGCCTGCGCACCTGTGTTCGTATTTCCTCCTTCGTAGTCAGGCAAGAATGGCAGTCCAAATGGATTTGTTCCGACATCTAATTCTACTTCAATGCGAAATAGTGGGGCGCTTTCAAAGATGCTCGGAGTTCTAGGTGTTGGGAAGCCTTGGCGCTTCCAGGCTGCAGCTGCTTTTGTTGGACTATCAATGTCAAATCGCGAGTCTTGTTTTGCTTGGTCATTCAGCCACTCGACGTCAATTGCATCAACTGCAATTAGCACAATGTTGGCCGGAGGCCCGGACGTAACGACATGGTCTACCCGCCCAAATACACTTGGTGGCAACTTGACACAGTCGTCAAAGTCCCTTTTGAAATGGCGATTCATACGCCTCCCTTTTTCAGAATTGTTGAGTTATCGAACAGTGGCGGACATATTATGTTATGTGTGCCGTACGACGTCATTTGATCGATGTAAACGGGCCAAGCTTGTTGCCGCGCAATTAGCACAGGGCTGTATCAGGCAAGGTAAGCTTTAATACCCTGGATAACGACCTCTATTGCGGCAAACGTGAGGTCTACGAACGTCCGGTGACTGGTGCATAGAATGACTTCCAGTAAGCCGACATTCGCAAAACGACTGGAATCGCCGCATACCTTCCTTCCGGTGGCACAATCTGAAAAACCGCAATGAGCTTGGTCCGGACATTCGGGCCTTGAATGCGAGTTCCCGTGGTTGGCGGATGTGTGGCACTATGCGTTGACCATAAACCCGATTACACTCCGTTACAATGCTATCCTTGCCGCCATGCATTTCTACAATGGCATTTTTCATGGTATTGAATAGTGTATGATTTTCATCATATTGTTTTATAATGCTTTGTTATTGTTATTGTTATTGTTATTGTTATTGGTGATTGAGTGGGAATGATTTTTTTCTAAATTTTGTACCAGTGAAAACACCAGTATGTTTTTTGGCTACTGGTGTTTTTTATCGGGAGTCCACTCTCATATTTGTGATGAGTATATTATTAATATTGCAGGGAGGTAAATTATGGGAGATATCTAAGTGCCCGTTTTACTATCTATAGATTACTTTTTTTGATTAATTGCATTTGTAATAGCCAAGCGAATTTCATTGAAGACAGCATTACTGTTTGAGGGAGTTACATTGATTTTAATATTGTAGATGTTATTCGATTTTGCTGTATCTATCTCCCATTTCACCCAAGGGGAAACTCTAATAGAGGCTGTATTCAATAGAAGAAAAATATCTGCTTGTTGAAGTTCATTTTCAACCCTCGCTTGTTTATCTTCAGAGTTATTATGCAAGAGATCAATGTATAAACATCCTAAGTCAGATATTCTTGATTCTAACTCAACAAGAAAATCGCTTGTTATTATATTATCTCTAGTTGTATAGCTAATGAATATTTTCATGCTGAGTGACTATTTATGCAGTTTTTTAATAAAAAATAGGTTATGGAGTTTAAAAAGATAAACATGAATACTCCAGTGCAGTACATATAAAGTATCATTGATTTATTAAAAATAGCTGCAATCCAGGAATTTTCAAGCTGAGTTGCTAACTTATTCTCCCCAAAATTTCTATTTGAAATTTTTGTTTGAATGTCATGAATTCGTTGTCGATTAACCCGTTGATAATAATAGGCCGTGGTATCACACATCCAGAATCCTATAGTAATAAAAAGACAGGTCAGCGATAGTAATAATGGATTTGTTTCTGTCCCAATTTTCAACATTGCTGCTATGATTATGCCAAGAGCGCCCACACATAATTTTTTGTATTCGAAACACTGATTACTAATTTGCATTGTCGATTCATGATACTGATTGATAGATGAAAAATCCAACTCATCAGCGCAGCTTTTTTTATACTCAGACGTCATGTTATCCATAGCGAGTCCTCTTCTTAAAGTAGCAATCATACTCTTTAACAGAGTTTTTTCCAATATTAAAAAATCAATAAAGTATCATAAAATGCAGTCTTAGCTCGGTATTAGGTCAGCAAAGCCAACATTTCTTGAATTTAACTTAATCCTCTTTTCTTGGAAAAATCGAACTGTTTTTTGATTTTTGGCGTATACGATACGCTTTCAAAAGACTGCCTCGCGTAGAATGTCACTGTTTAGATATTTTCAAGGTATTAAAACTATTCTAATATTAGAAAGAATTTTTTTCTTCTTTGAGGTTAATTGGGGTATGACTGGAGATATTCGTAGGATCTCAGCCGTGTTATGAGCACAAATAATATAGAATTTACTCCAGAGTAATAGTTACAACTTGACGCTAATCTATCCTAAGATGCACGTGTCTTCACAAGGTTAGGAGTCCTGAGCGTTTACTTCATCCCCACTCATGCAACAGAGATTTAGCGAGTCATAAGCTAACACCTTAAAGATGTGACTCATCGTCCGTGGTCTTACTCATCACAAAGCGCGATCCTACCCACACGGAAATCAAAAATGGTTTTTGATAGGTGGAGGGAAATGGAATGAATCACACTGACTGGCACCCGGCGGATATTATCGCGGGATTACGGAAGAAAGGGACGACGCTGGCGGCGGTTTCCAGAGCGGCGGGGCTGGCGTCATCTACGTTGGCGAATGCGCTCACCAGACACTGGCCGAAAGGCGAACGGCTGATTGCCGAAGCGATGGGGAAAAGGCCGGAAGAGATTTGGCCGTCGCGTTATTCAGGCGTGAAATGAGGGCAGGGAATAGGGGAAATAAGCGAGAAAGCGCCATTCATCGATGGCGCTTTTTCATGTAAGTCGTAAGTCCTATCGTGCAATGAAATCATGCAAACACGACTTTAACGCTACCCGGTGTGCGGCGCGGCTTCCCTACAACGATCTGTATATCGCGCCCCAGCTTCGTAAGGCATTCCAGCATTTTGGTTTCGCTGATTCCCCTGAACTGACCACGTAATAAGTTGGATAGTTTTGGTTGGGGCATGCCCAATAGCTTCGCTGCTTCTGCCTGTGTGAGACGGCGGCTTTTGATGATTGAGCTAATCAGGGTGGCAAGCTGCGCTTTGACCAACATATCTTCAGCATGCAAGTTGCCAAGGTCGGCGTACACATTACCGCTGCTGACTTCAATATCCTGGCTCATGTTATGCTCCTTTTGCATGGTTCTCTGCGGTTTTAAGGCGTTCACGAATGGTGTTCATATCGGGTTTTGGTGTTGCAATTCCAGATGACGATTTTTTCTGAAAAGCATGTAGAACGTATACTGCCTCTCCAAATTTGACGGTGTAGACTGCGCGATAAGTATCGCCGATATAATCCTCAACAACTTCTAATACGCCTGCACCACCAAAACCTTTAAGCGGCTTGGCTTGAGTGTGCTTACCACCAGTCTGAGCCACATGAAGTGCGTAACCGAATACATCCTGCACATCTGCAGGCAGCGACTGGAGATCCTTTTTGCTACTGCCAACCCAGTAGAGTGATTTCATTAGCGCGATCCATGTGTTTATATCTATATGGGTATAATTTAGCATAGTAAATGAACGATGACTAGCTGAGGTCAGATTGAAGTGAGGGTAGGGAATAGGGAAGATAAACAAAGCGCCATAGTTTACTGGCGCTTTGTTTATATGATTCTGCCAGATGACAGAGTCATACAGAGAGCATCGTGATTGAGTATGAGAACTAACAGTAGCCATGTCGGTGAATGCGCTGAAAGGCTAAATAGCCCAGCTCTCTGGGCTATCAGTATGGAGAATCAAGCATTCACCGCGAGTGTTAACGCTTTTCCTGTTGCTTTAAAATCCCTGCCTTAAGCACATCCACTTCCTCGCCGTTAATCGTGGCGGTCGCAGAGGTGACCTGAAATTTCAGATCGCTGAACTGACAAAAACCGGATTGGTACATTGGTATGAGTGCAGATTTGCGGGACACGATGTATTGCTCCCCAATCGTTTCGGCATCAAGGCTATTTGCCCCAAACACAGGGAAAGCGAGCGTTTGTTCTGTGGATGCGCCCTCGCTGTTTCTGAGTTGCAGCGTGGCGCGAAAGTTGGCGACTTCGCCTAATTTATTTGTATTGATAGAGAAATTAAGCTCGCATTGATACGGGGTGTCCTTTCCGCCGAGGAAGATTGATTCATGCTTTAACGTTAAGATCGGTAATTCACTGCGCGTTGCCTTTCTCTCTTGTTTATCCTTCTCACACTGACGAAAATAATTATTGTCTGGTGTTCTGGCCGTTTCTTCGTAATATTTTTTGGCTTGATGGCAATCTGCTTCAACATACTGCCCGTTGTAATACATCTGGGATAAATAGTTGCCGGCATTACGAACGTTATTTTTATAAGTCCGTTCGAACAGTGAATAGGCTTTTTGGTAATTGGTTCTGACTCGTAATCCAGTGTAATACATCCTCCCCAGATTCATCTGCGCAGTGTTATCGCCCTGGCTGGCTGCACGCTCATACCATTTAAGCGCTTCATCTCCATCAATGTTAACGCCCCATCTTCCTTCTTCGTACGCCAGACCGAGTATATTCTGGGCATCCCGTTGACCGCCCTCTGCCGCGACACGGAACCATTTCAGGGCTTCGATATTTTCATTTTCAATATCGCCATAGCCAAAGTTATAGAGATGGCCGACAAGGAAATTCATTGCTGGATCGCCATCCTTTGCCCAGGCTATGGCTAGCCGCAGAATATCCTGCTGGCTAAAACCGATACGGCTGAAGAAGAGCTGGGTTTCATCGTCGCTGCTGCTTAAGTATCTTTTTACTGCCTGAATCAAGCGGGGGCGATCCGATATATCGCGTTCCGCAGCGGCTTTAGCGTTATAAATAGAGCGGGTGATTGTGTTTATGACCTCAGCACCTATTTTGAGATCGGTTCGATTCATTTTTTCTGCGAACTGTTTGGCGCGTGCTTTATCCTGCGCCACACCTTTGCCGTATTGATAAAAATACCAGACGTTGTAGCAGCCAAAATTGCCGTCTATTTCGCAGGCCTGCTGATAATACTGGAGTGCTTGCGTGGTGTTTTGCGGGACGGTGATGCCGTATTCATAGATGAACCCCAGCGTGCTCAATGCCTGCGGGTCGTTGTCTTTCGCTAATGTCGTCAACGCGGTTAATGCAGTAGCATCCTGCTGCGTGAGGCGTTCGTAGAGCGTATCTACCTTGTCATTTGCCTGACTGATGGATGCTGCCGACAGGCCGATCAGCGTGGCAATAACGGTTTTCCTTATCATCAATTTTATGTCCTTAATGCATTCCCTGAATGAATAGCAATGTAATGTGTAGCAAAGGTCGATCAAGGCGGGGGGGGTTAGCGTCAGTCGTGTTTTTCAGAGCTATCGCCTTAATCGCCATTCTCATTATCCAACGCGCGCGGTTTATTACTCCTCAACAGCGCCCATTTTCTGAACTGGGTCGGCGTCATCTCCATCTGCTGGGAAAAGGCACGTCTGAACGCGGTATCTTCACTGTAACCGCATTTGGCGGCGACTTGCTTGATATTGGTCACCGGGTTTTCAAGCAGCAGGCAGGCCATTTCGATCCTGACGCGGGTAATAAAGCTTTTCGGGCTTTCCGCCGTGAGTTCTTTGAGCTTGCGATGAAGTGTCCGGTCGCTGAAATTCAGGGCGCTCGCTAATTCTTCTGCGGTGATTGACGGGTTCTCATAGCGAATGAGTTGTTCGGCACGCAGCAGCAGGGGGTGTACGGTGTTAATGAACCCCTGTGGAGCGTAAATACGTTGAGAAAGCGGTTGGCTATCCGCCACGGCGATATCTGCCGCCAATTTTGCGATCTTAGGTCCGCCACTGCGGCGGATAATATGCAGAGCAAGCTCGACCCAGGACAGCGGCCCGCCGGTGGTAATGATGTCATCTTGCTCTTCCAGCGCTTTGCCCCACACCGGTTTTGCCTTCGGGTATTTCTGCTTAAACGTGTGGTAGAGCCACCATGTCGTGGTGCAAAACCGGCCATCCAGCAGCCCGGCTTCGGCCAGAATAAAACCCCCCGCACAGGCACCGCCTATCAGCGAGCCCTGTCGATATTGCTCCCTGAGCCACAGCGCGGATTCATTAACGGATGACATCGACATCGGTAATTTATCGGGCCCGAGCATCATTCCGGTCGCCAGCACGACATCCGATTTGCCCACCGCGTCAAATGAGCTGTCTACGTGAATCAGTCTGCCCTGAGCATCACGCACAGGTTTGCCGTCCGCACTGACAATCGACGTTTCAAAAGACAACGGTGAGGCTGGGGAAGAAGCGCTGTCAGGCTGTGTAATCAGCGTTTGATTCACCATCCAGAAGATATCAGAAAGCCCGGAGATGGCCGACTGCATACTGCCAGGCAGCGCCAGAATGGAGATGTGCATAGTGATTTTCCTGCCAGACAGCATTTGGCGAATTTTGCATGAACTATGTCAAGTTTGCCATCTTACCGCAAGCATCAACCACGATTAGAATTCAACCATTCGCTACCCCTGATGAAATGCATCGGGGAAACCGGCAGCCGAATCACTCCTTCAGAGGAAAGCATATGACGCATTACCGCATTAAATGGCTCGGCCACCTGGCTATCGCGTTAGGGCTGGTGCTGTCTGCCAGCGTTCACAATGTTGCGGAGGCGGCAAAAATTAACAATATCGTTTTAGTCCACGGCGCCTTTGCCGATGGCTCTAGCTGGTCTGCCGTCACGGCCCGACTACAGGAAATGGGATACCACGTGACGGCGGTGCAAAACCCGCTCACTTCTTTAGCGGATGACGTTGAAGCGACGGATCGCGTACTGCAAAGGCAACAGGGCGATGTGCTGCTGGTCGGGCATTCGTGGGGCGGGGCCGTCGTGACGCAGGCTGGCAATGATCCCAAGGTCCGCGGCATCGTCTATTTGTCGGCGCTGGTGCCAGACAGCGGGGAATCTGTCTCTGATTTATTGCAGCGCCTGAAAGCGCCGATGGAAGGCATGACACCCGATTCTAATGGCCTGATTTGGCTGGATAACCCTGAACAGTACCGTGAGGTGATGGCGGGTGATGTCCCATTGAAGAAAGCACAGGCGCTGGCGGCGGTGCAACAGCCGATTGCCGCAAAAGCCTTTGGCGATCGCGTTCAGCAGGCAGCGTGGAAAAATAAACCAACCTGGTATCTGTTGACGGAGAAGGACAAGGCATTACATCCATCGATTCAGAAAGCCATCGCGAGCCATATCGGTGCAAAGACGCGAGCTATTGCGTCTAGCCATATGTCTCTGGTGTCACACCCGGAAGCTGTCGCGGATTTTATTGATAGCGCGGCTAAAGCAGTTAAATAAGTGAGCGTTAAAACTCAATGTAGGAGAAGTCATTGTGAATATTTTACATATAGACTCCAGTATTCTTGAGAATGGTTCCGTTTCCCGACAGCTTTCTGCTGACGTTGTGGAGCAGTTAGTTAAACAGCATCCGCAGGCCGTTGTCTCTTATCGGGACGTGGTTAAAGATGAAATTCGCCACTTAACTGCGCCGATTGCCGCCGGTTTCCGCCAACAAATAGTGTCCTCTTCAGCGGGCGAGGCAACGCTGCGGGAACATCAGTTATCTGAAGCGCTGGTCGCGGAATTTCTGGCGAGTGACGTGATTGTCATTGGCGCGCCGATGTATAACTTTTCCGTCTCGAGCCAATTGAAATCGTGGCTGGATCGGCTGGCGCAGGCCGGCAAGACGTTTAAATATACGGAACAAGGCCCGGTGGGGATGGCCGGTGGCAGAACGGTTATTGTGGTTTCTTCCCGTGGTGGTTTTTATACCGCTCCACCTTTTTTGGATATGGATTTTCAGGAACGCTATCTTCAGGGCTTTTTCCGCTTTCTTGGTATTACTGATATTCATTTCGTCCGCGCGGAAGGGGCTTCAAAAGGGGATGAAATCAAGAATCGTGAAATCCAAAATGCAAAGTCCTCTATCCATGCTGTGATTACATCCATAGCTTAAACAATATATAGCCGATCAATAATCATTGAGGTAGCAATCATGCTCTATGCCATTACGCTATATTACACCAGCCCGAAAGATGAACTTGAAAAGAGTATTGACGCACACAAAAAATGGCTGGCTGATAATATTAAAAAGGGAAATGTTATTTTTGCCGGCCCGCTGGACGATAGCACAGGTGGGTTTATTTTAGCCTACGGGTTAGATGGCTCTGACATGGAGGACATTCTTGCCGACGATCCGTTTGTTAATCTGGGATTAGTCAAAACAGAGGTAAAGGCAATCGAGCCTGGCATCTGTTCGAGCCATTTCTATAGCGAATGGGCAGGGCATGCGAAGGCATTTGTAAATAGTCTATCGATGTCCTTATTTATTATGGCTGTGAAAAAGCGCCATAGAATCATGGCGCTTTAACGTTATTGTGGAGTAAACAGGATGTCGGGGAAGAAGGGAGAGCTCGAAGAAATATGGCATAGATTTATGAACGATACGGGTATGCCAGTGAGTGGAGGTAATATTCATCATGTTTGGTAAGGCGTAATGATAGGTAATGGAATAATACGATAGCTGAGGCGTCTTTTTCTTTCTCTATCCACACTGTATCTACATAACGTAAAAATAGGTCAATATTTCACCCAGTGCTTTAACCTGACCGCCAACTGGCAGTACACTGGTGGCGTGATTTTTTGACCGATTTTCACTGTGGGCTCCCGTCTGCAGGCGTATCGATTCCGTTCCCTCTTTTTCAGTGAGCTATCTGGCCTATGACGTACCTCAAATTCTTGGGGATTGGGTTTATTTGTGTGCTGTTGTTGTCTTTTTGGCAAAGCTGGGCGCAGTCAACGCGTAACGGCGAAACGTTTAATGGGCAAAGCTGGTGGTCGGCCAAACGCGATTCTTCCGGCTTAGCGCCGAACCCTGTGCAATTTCGTCAGACTGCTATCGTGCAGGTTTATGCTGCGCCGACTTACGGCTGGCGTGGGCTGGTGGCGGTACATCCGTGGATCATTTTCAAGAACGCGGGTGAAACGCAATATCGCCGCTATGAAGTCGTGAGCTGGGGGAGCGATAACGTCGTCCGTCTTAACCGTTCGGTGGCAGATGCATATTGGTATGGCGCGAAACCGAAGCTGTTGGTGGAACACCGTGGCGATAAGGCGGAAGCCATGATCCCGCAGATTGAGGCCGCGATTAAAAGCTATCCGTGGCCGAATACCTACCACGCCTGGCCGGGGCCGAACAGCAATACGTTTCTGGCGCACATTGGCCGTGAAGTGCCCGCGCTCAAGCTGGATATGCCCGCTAATGCCATTGGCAAAGATTACCGCCCGATCACACGACCGGTTGGACTGTCGCCATCGGGAAGCGGCGTGCAGATTTCGCTGCTAGGCGTGCTGGGTATCACGATGGGCCTGGAAGAGGGGATAGAGGCCAACATTCTGGGGCTGAACATGGGCGTGGATATGAACCCGCCTGCGCTGCGTTTACCCTTTGTTGGCCGCCTCGGCTATGAAAAAACGGGTAGTGAAGAGGGCTGAGGGCAGCGCTTCGCCTTTACGCGCCGCATTGCCGCAGGTGTGTCAGCAGATTAGCGACTTCGGGTTGCAATGTCGCGCCGGATTTCACGCCCAGCCAGAGCTGGCGTGAAGCCCATTCGTCGGTGAGGCTGATGGCGCGTAATCCGGTGCCGAGCACTCCCGGACGAATCGCGCCCTCTGGCAAGACGCTGATCCCCAGCCCCGCTTCGATCATGCGACAAATACCGTCAAAGCTGCTGACCTGCACCCGCAGGCGCAGCACTCTCCCCAGCTCATCCGAAGCGTCTTTCAGCTGTTTCAGCAACGAACTGCCATTATTGAGGCCGACGTAGTCGTAGCCCAGTGTCTCGTTAAAGCTGACTTCTGGCCGCGCGGAAAGTGGGTGCTGGGGAGGAACGAGTACGACAAGCTTATCCTGACGATAAGGTATCTTCTCGACCCCCTGCGAGCCGACATTGTCAGCGAAGATGCCGATATCCGCTTCACCCATCGCCAGCGCCGTTACTACGGTCTTACTGAGCTTTTCCTCCAGGTTAATACGAATGAGCGGTCGGGCCAGAAGGAATGACGCCAGATCTTGTGGAAGAAACTGAATAATTGCTGAGGTGTTCGCCCACATGTGTACGTGTCCGCGCACGCCAACGGCGTAGTCATTCATCTCACTCGCCATACGCTCCACGTTGCTCAACACATTGCGCGCGTGATTCACCAATTCCTTGCCTGCCGGAGTTAACGTCAGGCCGCGCGGCATTCGGATGAATAACGCACAGTCCACGGTACGCTCCAGTTCAGCGATACGCTTGCTCAGGGCAGAAAGCGTGATGTGGAACTTTTCTGCCGCTTTGGTCAGGCTGCCGGTTTGGGCGACCTGCAAAAAGATGCGGAGCGACTGGAGGTCAAAGTGCGTCGGGTTAATCATGGTGTATCGAGCGTCCTCAGCAGGGCAGAAAAGCAGGCCAATTACCGGCGTATTGATACCGCGCAGCATGCGGGCACATTTCTTATGTCACGCTGTAATGTAGCACAGCGGATGGTTTTCCTGACAGGAAAGGGTCATTGAGTATTCAGGGATTATCAAAACGCGGCTCTGCGCCTAGGATGGCGTTGTCCTCTCTCTATTTTTGCCCGATGGGTTATCTGGTTGCGTTATGTTCAGTCTAATGATGTTAAGCGATATGTTGCTGTGTTTGTTTTTGGGAGTAGGGCTGGGGGTTTGTGGCGGTATGCTGGGGATTGGCGGCGGATTGATCGCCATTCCGGTGTTGGGAATACTCTTTGGTATGGATCAGCATCTGGCGCAGGGAACGGCGCTGGTGATGATCACGCCCAATGTGCTGATCGGTTTTTTGCGTTATCGCCAGCGTAATCGCATCGATACGCGGATTGCGCTGACCATGTGTGTGTTTGCGTCGGTGTCCGCTTATTTTGCTGCACACATTGCCTCGTCGATTGATGTTCATCATCTCCAAAATGCCTTTGCCATCTTCCTGCTGGTGCTGGCGGCGTACTACATGTTTCAGTGGTACAACAAACAGCGTAATCATTCCTCGGACATTGTGTTGTCGACTAAATACCTGCCGCTGCTCGGCGTGGCGAGCGGGTTTATGTCGGGCATTTTTACCGTCGGTGGTGGGTTGGTCGTCGTGCCCGTGCTGGTCACGCTGTTTGCCTTTGCTCAAACGCAGGCGCAGGGCATGGCGCTGATACTCGTGGTGCCGGGCGCACTGGCGGCGCTGCTTTCCTACTCGCAGGCGGGGAACGTTGACTGGAGTATCGGCCTGCCGCTGGCGCTGGGCGGGATCTTCAGCGTGTCGTGGGGTGTCGCTCTGGCGCACAAGATGCCAGTTGCTTACCTGCGCGGCGCGTTTTGTCTGGTACTCGTCGGCGTGGGAATCACCATGCTGGCGGTGAAATAATGCGGTGAGAACGGTGGTTAGCGCTGTTACTCATACTTATTTCTTTAAATAGACAGGTATTCAGCTTAAAGTTTTCAGCGCTTTCTCCGTTGATAGGTAGGAAGTGATGCGGTTAGCGTGAACGACTTCTCTGCGTCCTGACCGCTGCTGGAACGGCCCGAGTGAAGCAGGGCCGCGTCCTCTCTGAAGCACAATCTGAATAAGGCGTGATGTATGAGTCTCGTGAGCTATCTAGGAAAGCAAACTCTCGGTGTACTGGCGGGTTATAAACAGGATGGCGTGGTCATCCATATTTGTGGCGTCTATCCCAATGCGGATAACAGCCTGCGCGTTTTTTTCCCACACGGGCATGAGTTTGCCGTTGGCGATCTGGCAACTATCCACCTTGATAACCGCTCCGGGGTTGATGAATTTGATGCCAATATTCAGGTCTATCGTACTTCTTACAAAGGGCGCGTCATCGTCAGTGACGGAGATTGGGTCGTGCTGGAACCGCGAGAGTGCCAGCTTCTGCACGGTTTCACGCCTGTGCTGGATATTCGCGAACCGGGCTATCAGTTTCCGCAAGATAACCGTCCGTCAAAACCGGTGCCTCTGACGCCGATGTTCGATTTCCCACAGACGGAAAAGCAGGATTTCTCCAATAAGGTCGGTGTACTCATTACTATGGCCGCCGAACAGCCGCATACCACGGTGCTGGCGTTTCTGTCGTCTGTGGATAACGATATTTTCCTGATTACGTTCCCCGAAACTTTTAAATCTCAGCTGCTCAAACGTAATCCACACTGCTTTTTTGCAATGGATGAGCGCAGCCACTATACCTTCGAGCGGGCGATTGAATGGAACTACACCATTATTGAAGGGGAAGCGTTTATTATTGCGCGCGACAATCCACTTTATGAAAAAGTGCGCCATGAATTCGTCACCAAGAACCCGTGGGAAATTGCCTTCTTCACGCGCCCTGACGTCGAGGTTTACCATATTAAAAGCAAACAACTCGTGTGCCCCGGCAATACCCAAGCGATTAGCTAAGCTATAAAGAAAAAATGGGATAGCACAGTGCTATCCCATTTTATATAAGTGGCATCGGGCTACTGCATTTTTTCTTTCGGTTCCAGCGCCCATTCAACCTTGCCTTTACCCGTGCTCTTGGCTTGATACAGCGCGACATCCACGCGTTTCATAAAGTGTTCGGTGGGCTCCTGAGGCTGTTTTTGGCCGGCACCAATACTGACGGAAAGGTAATGCCTGTTTTTAATAATGATTTTGTTCGCGTTTTTTAATACTTCTCTTGCCAGCGCCTCTGCCCGATCCGGTGTTCCGGAATACAGAATAATCGCGAACTCTTCGCCCCCGATTCGGGTCGCCACCACCTCACTGTTATCGAAGCGGGAAAGGATATGGCCGAATTTACTTAATACTTCGTCGCCTTTTATGTGTCCATATTTATCATTGATGACTTTGAAATTATCGATATCGATAATAAATAAATAGGGCGATTTCGCTTCGAGCTTTTTTAATTCATTAATAAAAAATCGGCGATTAGGGAGCTGGGTGAGTTCATCACTGAATGACTGTATTTTGGCTTCGATATACTTATCGTTGATTTTATAGATCAGGTTATACACGCCAAACCCGACGCCAAACATCCCAATAATTCTCAGTAAATCCTCAACGTAATATCCAATGAATTTAGTCTGATAAACAAATTCATCCATAAAGTCAAACGTGGCGGAGCATATCCAGATGTGTAGCCCGAGGCGAATGGATAAAGCCGAAGTATGGTTAAGTGATATTTTACTGGTACACGATAGGATAAAAAAAAGAAAAACCAGTGCGATCGCATCGGTATAAGATCCAGGATTGTTGTGCAACTGCTCCTGAAAATCTCGATGCTCTAAAAACAGGACATTAAATATAACGATCAGCGCTGACGATAACAGGGCGAGCCTTATGGAATAAGACGCCTTTTTATTTTTATCAATGAAATCATAATCATATTGTTTGAAAGGCATCACTCACCTCCTCTTGTATCACCTTTTAATCCTATCATGAAACAGATTGAATAGATTCAGTATTATGCTAACCGGTGGTGTACTCCAGAGAATGACGTAGGGCAGGCTGATGCTGCAAAAAGCAGACGCCTGATGGCTCAGGCGTCTTTACCGATTAAAAATCGGCTTTCAGTACCACGCGGTAGCGGGCTTTGCCGTCACGCACGTGCTGGATGGCATCATTGATTTTCGACATCGGGAACAGTTCCGTCTGCGGTTTCACGTTGGCGCGCGCGGCGAGCTTCATCAAGGAACGCAGCTCATGCGGTGAACCGGTAGAAGAACCGGAAACACTGCGGTCGCCCGCGATAAGGGTGAAGGCTGGAACGCTGAATGGCTTCATCACCGCGCCGACGGTATGGAACTTCCCGTTATAAGCGAGCGCGTTGAAATAGGGCTGCCATTCCAGATCGACGCTCACGGTGTTGATGATGAGATCGAACTGGCCTGCCAGTGCGGTCAGCGCCTGCGGATCGCGGCTATTAACGACCTTATCGGCACCCATCGCCAGCACTTCTTGCTCTTTGGCTGGGTTCGAGCTGAACGCCGTGACTTCACAGCCCATCGCGTGCAGGAGCTTAATTGCGATATGACCCAGGCCACCGATACCGATCACGCCGACGCGGCTAGTTGCGGTGATATGATGCATTAACAGCGGTTTGAACACGGTGATGCCGCCGCACAGCAACGGACCCGCTGATTCGATATCAATGGAGTCAGGAAGCGGAATAGCCCACTGCCAGTTCGCACGGATTTTATCGGCAAAACCGCCTTTATTCAGGATCGTCGGCACGCTGCCTTGCTGACAGTTGGTTTGGCTACCGCTGATACAGGCATCGCAGTGCCCACAGCTGCGTGCTGTCCAGCCAATACCGACACGCTGACCAACCTTTAATCCTTTGTTTTTCGCCGCGTCACCCAGTGCGTGTACACGGCCAATGATTTCATGCCCGGCAACCAGCGGATAGCTCGACATGCCCCATTCGTTATCGATCATCGACAGGTCGGAATGGCACACGCCGCAGTAATCAACCGTGACTTCTACGTCTTCCGCTTGCAGTTCACCCGCATCAAACTCATACAACTCCAGCGCTGCGCCTGCTTCCGGTGCGGCATAACTCTTTATCATCGTCATCACAATTTCCTCAGTATGGGTTTGATTAACCAGTCTAAAGGGTTATGGCGTTTTTCTCTATGTCACAACGTGCCTGTGGTTTTTCATTTTGTGTCGGGTGGGCCGCGCTTGCTTTACGTTACCCACTTACTTATGCTGCAAAGCGTAGTACATGACTCGGGGTGCCCTTCTTTGTGAAGGCTGAGAAATACCCGTACCACCTGATCTGGATAATGCCAGCGTAGGGAAGTCACGGTATGCCCCACCGGTTGCCGCCTTCTTCCACGCCGGTTGGGAGACTTATGAACACGCGACCCGCCGACTTTTCTGCCGCTCAGGCTGCAACATCACTCACTCAATTCCGTTCTGCTTCGCCGCTGGTGCACTGTCTGACCAATGATGTGGTGCAATCTTTTACTGCTAATGTGCTGCTGGCGCTGAATGCATCGCCTGCAATGGTGGTCGATCCCGAAGAAGCTGCGCAGTTCAGCGCGGTGGCCGATGCGCTGCTGATTAATGTCGGAACGCTGGAACGCACGTGCGCTGAGGCGATGCGAGCGGCGGTAAACAGCGCCCATCAGGCGGGGACGCCGTGGGTGCTCGATCCGGTTGCCGTAGGCGGTTTGACCTTTCGGAGTGAATTCTGCCGTGAACTGCTAGCGTGGAAGCCAGCGGCGATTCGCGGTAATGCGTCTGAAATTATGGCGCTGGCGGGCTTAGCCGCACAGGGGCGGGGCGTGGATAGCGCCGATGATTCGCTGGCGGCACTCCCTGCTGCGCGCGAGCTGGCGCGGCAAGTGGGGACGATGGTTGCGGTGACCGGCGTGGTGGATTATGTCACGGACGGCGAGCGAGATATCGCGGTAACTGGCGGCGATAGCATGATGACGCGCGTGGTCGGTACGGGCTGTGCGCTGTCGGCGGTTGTGGCGGGTTTCTGTTCTCTGGAGGGGGATCGCTTATCGCATGTAGCGGCGGCGTGTTATGTCATGGCGCAGGCGGGACAGCAGGCAGCCTCGGTGGCGCAGGGGACGGGGAGTTTTATACCCAACTTCCTCGATAGACTCTATACCCTGCGCGCGGAGGATCTGGCATGAAGCGTATCAATGCGTTGACGATTGCAGGCACCGATCCGAGCGGCGGGGCGGGTATTCAGGCGGATTTAAAAGCCTTTTCCGCGCTGGGCGCTTACGGCACCTCGGTCATTACCGCGCTGGTGGCGCAAAACACGCGCGGCGTGCAGTCCGTCTACCGGATTGAACCGGATTTTGTCGCAGCACAGCTGGATTCCGTGCTGAGCGATGTGCGCATCGACAGCGCCAAGATTGGGATGCTGGCGCAGACCGATATAGTTGAAACCGTTGCCGAACGCCTGCGTCATTACGCGGTGCCTTTCGTGGTGCTGGACACCGTGATGCTGGCGAAAAGTGGCGATCCGCTACTCGCGCCGGAGGCGGTGGAATCGATCCGTCGTGAGCTGCTGCCGCTGGTTTCTCTGATTACGCCTAACCTGCCGGAAGCCGCTGCGCTGTTGAATACCTCACCTGCCGCTAACGAACAGGAAATGCGTGAGCAGGGGGAGGCGCTGCTGGCGATGGGCTGTCAGGCGGTGCTGATGAAAGGCGGTCACCTCAGTGAAGCGGAGAGCCCGGACTGGCTGTTCAGCCGTCAGGCCGAGCCACAGCGTTTTAGTTCTCCGCGCGTGAATACACGCCATACGCACGGCACTGGCTGCACGCTGTCTGCTGCACTGGCGGCGCTGCGACCGCGCCACGATAGCTGGGGCGAGACGGTCAAGGCAGCGAAGGACTATTTACAGCAGGCATTACAGCAGGCCGACACGCTGGAGGTCGGGCACGGCATCGGCCCCGTTCATCACTTCCACCGCTGGTGGTAGCACCATAAGTAAATTGACTTGTACTTCGCGTGACATATTTGCCAGTAATTTCAAATTAAATTAAGCGTATTCGGCATAGACAGTGCGTGATCGTCCGGTTATTTTGCTGTGAATTCTTGGCGTTAATGTGAAATAGGGTGTGGGGATAATATATGGCAGGTTCTGCTCGCAGTGCGATGGCTGCCAAGGCGCTTCAGACGATACTCAATATCGGCCTGCTGGTGCTGGCGATCATTCTGGTGATTTTTTTAGTCAAGGAAACGTTCCATCTGGCGAAGGTGCTGTTGATCTCCAACGAGAAAGATTCCTCCTATCAGCTGATAGAAGGCATTGTGATCTATTTCCTGTATTTTGAGTTCATTGCGCTAATCGTGAAGTATTTCCAGTCCGGCTATCACTTCCCGCTGCGCTACTTTATCTACATCGGCATTACAGCCATCATTCGCCTGATTATTGTCGATCACAAAAGCCCGTCGGATACGCTGGTGTATTCCGCGGCGATCCTGCTGCTGGTGTTTACGCTGTATCTGGCAAACAGTAATCGCCTGAAACGGGAATAGTAGAAACAGGAATAGCTGAAACGCGCCGCTATTCCAGCAGCGAGCATTGGGGCGGCAGCCGACAGTGAATCGCCGCGGGAAGCACCTCGATATGGAAGCGTTTGGCGCTGAACGGCTCGCCGTCCAGATTAAACGTCATATCGTCCGGGGCGGTAATCTCCAGCCACGGCAGGGTAGCGGAAATCATGTTCTGGTTTTCGCTGCCGGTGAACCAGGCTTGCAGCATATTCGGTAGCAGCTCGGTTGCCGACAGTACACTCAGTTCCAGCAGTCCGTCATTGATCAGCGCCTCCGGGCAAAGCTGCTGCCCGCCGCCTGCCTGACGACCATTTCCTACCGCGACAACCAGTGTATCCCCTGACCAGTGAAAATCTGGCCCGCGAATCTCACAGCGTTCGGCTTGCAGCATGTCCATGCGAAAGAGTGCGTGCAGCACGTATGAGGCGCTCCCGAGCGCGGCCTTCATCTTGGCCGGTGTCTCGGTGGTGATACGTGTGGCAAATCCGCCCGTCGCCATGTTGATGAAGTAATGGTTGTCGTTCACCTTGGCGATATCAATGGCGGTGGCGCGGCCTTTGATCGCCAGCGTCAGCGCGTTGTGCATCTCCGTTGGAATCTGACAGCTGGTGGCGAAATCGTTGGCGGTGCCCAGCGGCACAATCCCCAGACACGGACGCACCGCTTCCGGCTGCACCGCTAAGGCTGCGGCGACTTCATTGACGGTGCCGTCGCCGCCAGCGGCGATCACGTTATCCGCGTTAAGTTGAATCGCCTCTTCCACATAGCGTTTAGCATCGCCGTATTCCCAGGTCACGCGCACATGCAGCGTATAGCCGTCCTTGCGTAGCGCATCAATGGCTTCGCGAAGTTCTTCATTACCCGCACTTTTTCCATTCAAAATCAGCAGTGTGATTGGATTTTTTTCCATGTCTTATTTCTCTGGCTGCGATGTTGTTAATACAGAAACGTTGCAGTTAATCATAGACACTAAATTGGTAGGCAGATATCAGAAGAGTCGGTGAATGTACCCGTCATACTTCAAGTTGCATGTGCGTTGGCTGCGCTAAGTCACCCGAATCACTTACCTGAGTAAGCTCATCGGGATGCCTTCTCTTGCCGCCTGCCTGAAACTCGAATTATTTAGGGTATGTTTGCGGTGGGAAAATGGGTGAGTGTAAGAAAAAGAAAAGCCAGCTCAAGGGAGATTGAGCTGGCCAAGGAGGTGGTTCCTAGTAGTATCACTACGCTTATTTTTCGTTCTATGTTTTCTCAGCGACGCAATATTAACCACAAGACCGGCTAATTGATGTGATCTGTTTCTAATATTCGTTAAAAAACCCTGAGCTTTGTAACGATACCTTTGGGTGGTTGACGCGCTTGTTCGTAGTAGGGAAGCGGCAGTGATAGGGGGACATACCGTAAAGGAAAGAGGGGGCTGACGAACGGGGTAGCCGGATGTATGAGACATCCGGCGATATTACCGGTTTATTCTGCGTTAGGATTGCGCGTGGTCGTGCCCGGCAGATTGCGCAGCAGTAGCGCATAATCCAGCGAGACATCGTCCGGCACCGGCAGATAGACGATATGGCCGTTACCCGGTGCGACGTCGGTCGGTTGGCCTTTGGCATTCTGCATGGTGTCGATGGTGAATTGAATATTGCCGTTCGGCGTCATCATCTCCACGCTGTCGCCACAGGAAAATTTGTTCTTCACATTGACTTCCGCCAGCCCATCGCGGCGCACGCCGGTGAATTCACCAACAAACTGCTGACGATCGGAAACGGAATAGCCGTAGTCGTAGTTCTGGTAATCTTCATGCACGTGGCGACGCAGGAAGCCCTCGGTATAACCACGGTGCGCCAGACCTTCCAGCGTTTCCAGCAGCGTCGAATCGAACGGTTTACCGGCTACTGCGTCATCGATAGCGCGACGATAAACCTGTGCGGTACGGGCGCAATAATAGAATGACTTGGTGCGTCCTTCGATTTTCAGCGAATGAACCTGCATTTGCGTCAGGCGTTCAACGTGCTGAATGGCACGCAGATCGCGGGAGTTCATGATGTAGGTGCCGTGCTCGTCTTCAAATGCGCTCATGTACTCGCCGGGACGCAGGTTTTCTTCCAGCATAAAGACTTTGTCGGTCGGTTCGCCGATGCCCAGTGCGGGTTCAACGTTTTTCACCGCGATAGGTTCATGCTGATGGACGATATTCCCGACGTCGTCCTCTTTGCCTTCCTGAACCTTATATTCCCAGCGGCAGGCGTTGGTGCAGGTGCCTTGATTCGGATCGCGTTTGTTGATGTAGCCGGACAGCAGGCAGCGACCGGAATACGCCATGCATAGCGCGCCGTGAACGAAAATCTCCAGTTCCATATCCGGGACGTTCTGGCGGATTTCTGCAATCTCTTCCAGCGACAGTTCGCGGGACAGAATCACACGTGTCAGCCCCATCTGCTGCCAGAATTTCACCGTCGCCCAGTTGACCGCGTTGGCCTGAACGGAAAGGTGAATATCTATCTGTGGGAAGTTTTCCCGCACCAGCATAATCAGGCCCGGATCGGACATGATCAGCGCATCCGGCCCCATTTCGATCACGGGTTGCAGGTCACGCAGGAAGGTTTTCAGTTTGGCATTGTGCGGCGCGATGTTAACGACCACGTAGAATTTCTTGCCCAGCTCATGCGCTTCGTTAATGGCTTGCGCCAGCGTCTGATGGTTGAATTCGTTATTGCGCACGCGCAGGCTGTAGCGGGGTTGACCGGCATAAATCGCGTCTGCGCCATAGGCAAAGGCGTAGCGCATATTTTTCAGCGTACCGGCCGGAGAAAGCAGTTCCGGTTTAAACATGGTATCTCTCGATTCTGATCACAAGTCAGGCTGCTCCACGGCGGGAACAGTAAAGGCGGAGGATTCTAGCGCTAATAGGGGGAAATTGCAGTAGACGACATATGAAATGTGGGGCCTTTGTTTGACGTAAATCAATCGTTTGACGTAAATCAATTTTTTGGCCTAAATAAAGAATGGCCTGCCATTAATAGAGCAGGCCAGATAAGCAGGATTAACGCGTCGCGATACGGGATTTTCCGAACGTTCCGCGATTGTGGTCCTGATATAAATCGACCTGTGGGCCAACCGGTATAATCTGTGTCGGGTTCAGCCAGGCAATGCCGTAATAGCCCGCTTTGATGTGGTCGATATTGACCGTTTCCGCAACGCCTGGCCACTGATACAGCTCACGCAGGTAATTCGACAGATTCGGGTAGTCGGCAATACGTTTGAGGTTACATTTGAACGCGCCGTGATAGGCCACGTCAAAACGTACCAGCGTCACAAACAGACGCCAGTCGGCCTCGGTCAACGTGTCACCGAGCATATAGCGATGGCTGCCCAGATGATTGTCTAACTCATCCAGCGTGGCGAATAGCGTGGTGACGGCACCGTTATAGTGTTCCTGCGTTTTGGCGAACCCGGTTTTATACACGCCGTTGTTGACGTTGTGGTACACGGTTTCGTTCCAGCTGTCGATCTCAGCGCGCAGCTCTGACGGATAGAAATCGAGGTGGTTGTCGGTCAGATCGTTAAATTCGCTGTTCAGCATGCGGATGATGTCCGCCGATTCGTTATTCACGATGCGGCCTTCCACCCGATCCCACAGCACAGGGACCGATACCTTTCCGGTATAGTCCGGCACGCTGGCGGTGTAGAGCTGGTGCAGGTAGTGAATCTCACCCACATGCTCGCCGGCATCCTGCGGGGTGGCAAATTCCCAGCCGTTATCCGCGATACGCGGGTTGGCAACGGAGAGAGAAATGATGTTCTCCAGCCCTTTCAGCTTGCGGAAAATCAGCGTGCGCGACGCCCACGGGCAGAGATAGGAGACAAAAAGCTGGTAACGACCGGCTTCTGGCACCAGCTCGGTTTGCCGAAATTTAGTTTCTTCGCGGTGGAACGCCCCATTTTTGATCTCTTCCGCCGCGACATCGCCGTTAACCCATTTGCCATTCACTAAGCCTGACATCGTTTTTCCCCTTATCCGTTCTGTTGCAGGTGACCCAAGTCCCGCACGCCGTGCGGGGTGATACCCGTTATTATTGTAGGCCTAAAAGAGTAACAGCCTTGGGAAAAGAGAAAATGACAAAATTTTCATTAAGTCAGACAGTATTTTTGACCAGACTGGGAAGGCGTTGACTAACGTTTAGCCGCCAGCAGGCCGTATAGCGCAGAGTCGGATACCTCGCCGTCGACGATCCAACGCTGTTTCAATAGCCCTTCCTGCGTGAATCCCAGCCGTTCCAGCGAACGGGCTGAAGCCACGTTGCGGGGATCGATTTCGGCTTCCAACCGACTGAGTCCCGCCGTTTCAAAGGCAAAATCCCGCAGGGCAGAGAGCGCTTCTGCCATATAGCCTTTGCCTTGCGCACTCGCCGCCAGACAGTAGCCGATTTCGGCGCGTTTAGACTCAATCTCAAGGTTGAACAGCACGCAGGTACCGATCAACTCGCCGCTCTCTTTAACTTCCAGACCCAGCTTCATGTGTTGCCCGGCGCACAGCGCGCTCCAGTATTCGTCAATCGCGTCGTGCGCTTGCTCGATGTGCTGCCAGGGCGGATGGTTCCAGAAGCGCATCACAACCGGATCGGACATAAAGACGAACAGTGCTGGCGCATCATCACGATAAAGCGGGCGCAGCAGCAGGCGCGGTGTCTCGATTTTGGTGGTTTCGGAAAATAGCGCAGTCATTATCGTGAAAGCCTCTTTTTCGTGTGGAATGAATTCGTATGGAATGGAAGACGGTTATTCGGACAGATGGCCAGCTTGCAGTGCCGCAATATCACCCGCAGCGATGATTTCCAGATGACGGGTGATTTTTTCTATTGGCCAGTCCCACCAGCTCAACGCTTCCAGTGCCTCGATGACGTCCGGCGCAAAACGGGTTTTAAGGATTTTGGCCGGATTGCCGCCAACGACCGTATAAGCGGGCACATTGGCGGTGACCACGGCGCGTGACGCAATGATGGCGCCATTTCCAATGCGGATGCCGGGCATGATCAGCGCGTCATAGCCAATCCAGACATCATTGCCGATAAGCGTATCGCCTTTGTAAGGCAGATCGCCGGGCTTGGGCGTCACTTTTTCCCAGCCGTTGCCAAAAATCTGAAACGGGTAAGTCGACAGGCCAGAAAGCCGATGATTGGCCCCGTTCATGATAAATTTTGCGCCGCGCGCGATAGCGCAAAACTTGCCGATGACTAATTTGTCGCCGAGAAACGGATAGTGGTAGAGCACATTTTGCTCGAAGTTTTCCGCGCCATCGGGATCGTCATAATAGGTGTAGTCGCCAATTTCAATATTCGGGTTGGTGACAATATTCTTGATGAAACACACTTGGGGGAAACCGGCCATGGGGTAGCGGTTATCAGGGTCTGGTCCGTTCAACATGGTCTCCATAACATCATAAGGCGGTGGGCGTTATACCTCATTACAGGGCGCGGCTTCCCAGCGATAGCCAATGCCGTATACCGTGCGGATAAATGAGGTCTCTTCGTCCAGCTGTTCCAGCTTGCGACGCAGGTTTTTGATGTGGCTATCGATGGTGCGGTCGGTCACGACGCGGTAATCGTCGTAGAGCTTATCCAGCAGCGCTTCGCGGGAAAACACCTTGCCCGGCTCGGCGGAGAGCGTTTTGAGCAGGCGAAACTCCGCTGGCGTGAGATCGAGATTCTGCCCCAGATAGCTAGCCTGAAAGCCGCTTTTATCAATCAACAGGGCCGTTTCGGTTTTCTCGACGGCTTTCAGCCCGTCATTCTGCCAGCCGCAGCGGCGCAACAGCGTTCTGACGCGCACGACCACTTCGCGTGGGCTGAAGGGCTTACAAATATAGTCATCGGCACCAATTTCCAGCCCCAGCAGGCGATCGATCTCTTCGCTGCGGGCGGTGACCATGATAATTGGCACGTTGGAAAACTGGCGGATGGTGCGGCAGAGCGTCAGGCCGTCGCAACCCGGCAGCATCAAATCCAGCAAAATGAGGGAAGGGGAATGCTGTCGCACCCACTCAACGACATCATTGCCGTTGGGCAGCCAGTGCGTGGCATAGTCCGCTGCCTGAAGGTAATCCACCAGCAGTTGTCCCAATTTGGGCTCATCTTCGACGATCAGAATCGGTGATGCCATAGCGAAATCGGGTGCGGTTGTCATAGCTCTGCTTATTTAGAAGTGGATCTTAATCAGGTTCGTGCAAGGGAAGCTCAATGGTAACCATCACTCCCCCTAATGGCGAATGTTCAGCATACAGCCGTCCGCTATGCGCCTCAACGATATTATTGCAGATCGCCAGCCCCAGCCCGGAGCCGCCGCTGGCGCGGTTGCGCGAACTTTCCGCACGGTAAAAGCGCTCAAAAATCAGCGTGAGCTGCTCGTCGGTCACGCCGGGGGCGCTGTCCTGCCAGATAATCGCCCAGCGTTTATGCTGCTGAATAACCGTAATGGTCAACTGACCCTGCTCATCAGTGTAGCGCAGGCTGTTTTCCAGCAAATTATTAAACAGCTGGCTTAGCCGGTCGGGATCGCCAAAGACGTCCGCCTGCGCGGGTAAATCGGTGGTGAGCGTAATCTGCTTTTTCTGGAAACGCTCATGAAACGCGGCGATAGCAATATGCAGAATTTGCACCACGTCTACAGAGGCCTTGCGGTAGGCCAGCGCTCCACGATCGGACAGGGTGAGTTGATGCAGGTCGTCCACCAGCTTGGTGAGCGTCGTGACCTCAGACTGGAGCGAATGCAGAGAGTGCGAATCGGGCTTGCGCACGCCATCCTGCAAGGCTTCCAGCTCGCCGCGCAGCACCGCCAGCGGCGTGCGCAATTCGTGGGAGACATCGGCCATAAACGCGCGGCGAGACTGTTCGTTTTTTTCCAGCGTGATGGCAAGCTGATTGAAATCCTGCGCCAGCCTGCCCAGCTCATCGTGCGAGCTTGCCGTCACACGGGTGCTAAAATCGCCCGAGGCCAAACTGTGCATGCCGCTGACCAGCCGTTTGACGGGCGCGAGCAGGCCGCGCGCGGTCAGCCAGGTGGCGATGATCGCGAGCAGCGTCGAGAGTGCGACAATCAGCCAACTGGTGCGCTGCTGCTGCCTGTCGAAACTGATGTCGGCGTTGCGCGTCAGACGTTCAACGGGTGAGGCGACAATCCAGCCGACCGTCTGGTTTTGTACCTGAATCGGCTGCCAGGTGCCTTCATTCGGGATCGGCGCAGGAGAACCGAACAGCTTGCGTTTGCCGGTATCCAGCACCCAGAGACGCACCCGCAGCCCCCGCATGCTGTTGTCGGTGTCATTGTTTTGGTCTAGCGAGTGCAGCATTTTGAACACCAGATGCTCATTGTTGCGCAGGAATGACCAGTCGCCGTGCAGCTGATATTGCTCCGCCAGTGCATCGCGCAGTTGCATGACCCGCTGTTCGTTGCCGCGCTTAATGTAGTCGATAAAGCCGCGCTCGAAGCTGGCGCGCACGCCCCAGTGCATAGTAATCAACACCAGCATGCAGGTGGCGAAGATCGCGAGGAACAGCTTGGCGGTGATTCCGAATTTCATGACAACCTCACGATTTGCGCGGCAGCGTGGACTGCTTGACGCCGTCCGTCGGGACGCGGTTAAAAATCAACACGGGCAGGGCGATGATGACGATCATGCTGAGATAGGTGTAAATAAACACCATGTGTGTTTCGTCGCTTCCCGCCGCCATATGCGGCTGGGAAAACATGCCCAGCAGAATGCCTGCGATACTGACGCCGAGGCTGGTGGACAGCTGCATGGTCATCGACAGCAGGCTATTCCCGCCGCTGGCGAGCGTATCCGGCAGATCCTTCAGCGTCAGCGTGTTCATGGTGGAGAAGCGAACGGCGTTCACCGTGCCGAGGAAGAACAGCACAATCGGGATCATCCAGATCCATTTCATCAGTGCGACCAGTGCAAACAGCGCCGTGACCAGCGCCAGCAGCAGCGTGGAAACCATCAGCACGCGGCGGTAGCCGAGTCGGTTAACGACCTGCACCACGATCCGCTTCATTCCCATGCTGCCTAGCACCATCGGTACCATCATCAGCCCGGCGTGGAACGGAGAGAATCCCATTCCCAGTTGTAAAAACAGCGGTGTCATAAACGGTAACATACCGCTGCCGATGCGTGCCAATAGCCCGCCGCTCAGGCCGATAGAGAAGGTCGGTGTGTCGAACAGATGCAGATTAAACAGCGCCTGTTTGTTGTGACGGGCGTGCAGCCAATAGCTTAATAGCGCGATCAGCCCGATGGCGATTAATGCGAAAATGGCAATCGGCGGAATGCCCAGACTGCGGTTGCCGTCCAGCGCCAATGTCAGCGTGGCCATGCCGACGGCAAGCCAGAGGAAGCCGCTGATGTCAAAGCGCTGCGTCCGCATGGTGTAATTGGGCATCAGGAACCAGGTGGCCAGCGCGCCGATGATGCCAACGGGCAGGTTGATGAGGAAGATCCAGTGCCAACTGGCGTATTCCACCAGAAAGCCGCCGAGTGCCGGCCCCATGAGTGGGCCAATCTGGCCGGGCAGCGTCACGAATGTCATTGCCGCCATATACTGATCGCGCGGGACGATTTTCATCACCGTCAGCCGGCCGACCGGCACCATCATCGCGCCGCCGACGCCCTGAATAACGCGCGAGACCAACAGCTCATTCAGCGTTTCTGAACGGGCGCACAGCAGCGACCCGAGCGTAAACAGCAGAATCGCGGTGAAAAAGATATTCTTCACGCCGATACGATCCGCCAGCCACCCGCTGGCGGGCAGCATCACCGCAACGGTTAGCACATAGGAAACAATCACCGAATGCATATGCAGCGGGCTTTCATTCAGACTCGCGGCCATTGAAGGCAACGCGGTATTCACGATGGTGGTATCCAGCGTCTGCATAAAAAAGCCAAAGGCAACAATCCAGAGCTGCCAGCGGACAGAAGCCGGTTGGGTCATATTCCTTGACCCTCTGAATTGTTGAATACATTGGGCATAGTCGGTGGTGTCCTCACATTTCGCATGATGATATTAGGGGGAGGTTTCGTGCGCTCAAGCATCACCGTTTTTCTAGTAGCGTTCCGAACGCGCCCGACCAAGGGCGGCTCAATTGCCGTCGCCCTTGGAACCCTGGCTTTTGGCGGGAAATTATGCCGCTATGCGGTGCCTTCGGGAAAAGCATCCTCTTTGCGGACCGCCGCTGACGCGTTCCCTACGCGGCATCGGCTTGCGCGGCATCCATGCCGCTTATCCGAGAGTCTGCTTTTCCCTCAGCATAATTTACGCCAAGGAAAATGCTAAGCGCACGAAACCTCCCCCCTGAAATAGCATGTTATTAGCTCTTTACCGTTACTCATGTTCAGTCATGATAGTGACAAATCCTTCTCCGGGGCTTTGCGCCGAATATTCCTCAGCTTGTCGAAAAACAGATACACCACCGGGGTGGTATACAGCGTGAGGATTTGGCTCATCACCAGCCCGCCGACAATCGTGATGCCGAGCGGCTGACGCAACTCCGCACCGTCGCCGCTGGTTAGCACCAGCGGCAGTGCGCCAAACAGCGCGGCCAGCGTGGTCATCATAATCGGGCGGAAACGCAGCAGGCAGGCCTGAAAAATCGCATCCTGTGCGCTCAGCTTGCCGCTGCGCTGCGCCACCAGCGCAAAATCCACCATCATGATCGCGTTCTTCTTCACGATCCCAATCAACAGCATGATGCCAATCAGCGCCACCAGACTAAACGGCGCACCGAACCACTCCAGCGCCAGCAGTGCGCCCACGCCCGCGGAGGGCAGGGTAGACAGAATCGTCAGCGGATGCACGTAGCTCTCATACAGCACGCCGAGCACGATATACACAGTGATAATCGCCGCCAGAATCAGCAACAGCTGGGAAGACTGCGACTGCTGGAACGCCTGCGCCGTACCGGAGAACTGGCCGCGTACCGCTGATGGCACGCCCAGCGATGTCATGGTTCTTTCTATTGCCGCCGTCGCGCTGGACAGATCGGTGCCTTCCGGCAGGTTAAAAGAGATCGTCGAGGCGGCCGACAGCCCCTGATGGTTCACCGACAGCGGGGCGTTGATCGGCTTCCAACTGGCGAAGTAAGAGAGCGGAATGGGCTTACCTTCGTTATTGATCACGAACATCTTGTCCAGTGAACTGACGTCCTGCGTGTAGGCATCGTCCACTTCCATCACCACCTTGTATTGGTTCAGCGGCTGGTAAATGGTCGAAATCTGGCGCTGTCCGAAGGCGTTATTGAGCAGCGCGTTAGCGGCAGAAACGCTGATGCCAAGCTGCGCCATCGCATCACGATCGTAGGTGAGCGCCATTTCCGCCCCTTTATCCTGTTGATCGGAATTCACGTCGGCCAGCTCAGGCAGTTTGCTGAAAGCGGTACGAATCTTGGGTTCCCAGATGCGCAGCTCGCTCAAATCGTCAGACAGCAGCGTGTACTGATATCCAGCGCTCGATTCGCGTCCGCCGATACGGATATCCTGCACCGGCATTAAAAACAGGTTGGCACCGGGTTCTTTTGCCAGCTTGACGCGCAGGCGGCTGATCACCTGCTGTGCTGATACATCGCGCTCGGACAACGGCTTCAGCGAGATAAACATCGATCCGCTGTTGGTGCGCGAGCCGCCGGTAAACCCGTTCACGTTATCCACCGCTGGGTCGTTGCTGACAATGGTCATGAAGTTCTGGAGTTTCACCGTCATAGCCTGAAAAGAAATGCTCTGGTCGGCTTGAATAAAGCCCATCAGCCGGCCCGTATCCTGTTCCGGGAAGAAGGTCTTCGGAATGCTGATATACAGCCAGACGTTGAGCGCGATGGTGCCCAACAGGAGCAGCAACACCCAGCGCGCATGGTTGAGCACCCACTTCAGCGAGCGCCCGTAGCCTTGTTGCATCGCCAACAGCACGCGGTTAAAACCGCGCTTACGCGGCTGACTGCGTTTGGGCACGGCACGTAGCAGTCGTGCACACAGCATCGGCGTGAGCGTGAGCGAGATCAGTAGCGAAATCATGATCGCTACTGACAGCGTGACGGCGAATTCGCGGAATAGCCGCCCTGGCAAGCCGTCCATCAGCAGCAGTGGGATGAACACCGCAACCAGCGATAGACTCATGGATAAGACGGTGAAGCCCACTTCACGCACGCCCTGAAGCGACGCCTGTAGCGGCTTCATACCCGCTTCGATGTGGCGGGAAATATTCTCCAGTACCACGATGGCGTCATCCACCACGAAGCCGGTGGCGATGGTGAGCGCCATCAACGACAGATTATTTAGGCTAAAGCCGCACAGGTACATCGCCGCAAAGGTACCGATCAGCGATACCGGTACGGCCAGCGCCGGAATGGCGGTTGCCCGGGTTGAACGCAGGAACAGGAAGACGACCAGAATAACCAGCGCGACGGCGATAATCAGCGATTGCTCGACTTCCGCCAGCGAGGCGCGAATGGTGGGAGAACGATCCTGCGCAACATCCAGCTGTATTTCTGCGGGCAGGCTGGCGCGCAGCTCCGGCATCGCGGCGCGGATATTGTCTACCGTGGTGATAATGTTGGCATCCGGCGCGCGGCGAATCATCACCAGAATCGCAGGCTTCGCGTTCACCATCCCCGCATTCCGGGCGTTCTGTACCGAATCTTCTACCGTGGCGACGTCGCTCAGGCGGACGGCAGCGCCGTTGTTGTAGTGGATAATCAGTGGCGCGTAGGCGTCGGCGGTTTTTAGCTCATCGTTGGTTTGTATCTGCCAGCTTTTCTGACTGTTTTCCACATTCCCCAGCGGCTGACGTACGTTCGCCTGCGCGATGGCCTGCCGTACCTCATCGAGTGAAATCCCCTGATTAAACAGTGCCACTGGATTCAGCGCGACGCGCACGGCGGGGAGCGAACTCCCGCCGATGGATACATCGCCGACGCCTTCCATCTGCGAAATTTTCTGCGACAGCTGAGTAGAAGCAAAGTCGTACATCTGTCCCTGACTGTAGGTGTCCGAGGTTAGAGTCAGGATCATGACGGGGGCATCGGACGGATTGACTTTGCGGTAGGTCGGGCGGCTGGACATACCGGACGGCAGCAAATTCTGCGCCGCGTTAATAGCCGCCTGTACATCGCGCGCTGCACCGTTGATATCGCGATCGAGGTTAAACACCAGAATGACGCGCGTGCTGCCGAGCGAACTGGTTGACGTCATTTCGCTAACACCTGCGATCCTGCCGAGTGCCCGTTCCAGCGGCGTGGCGACAGCGGAAGCCATGGTTTCGGGCGAGGCACCAGGCAGCGAGGCACTGACCGAAATCACCGGGAAATCCACCTGCGGCAGCGGTGACACTGGCAACAGACGGAAACCCAGTGCGCCACAGAGCGCGATGGCCAGCGTTAGCAGTAAGGTGGCGACGGGGCGGTGGATGAACAGGGCGAAGAACTTCACTCGGTTTCTTCCTCCTGACGCGCTAAACGGCGGAAACGCATCGCCAGACGGTCAAACAGCAGGTAGATCACCGGTGTCGTAAACAGCGTCAGGATTTGGCTCATGATCAGGCCGCCGACCATACAGATCCCCAGTGGCTGGCGCAGCTCTGCACCGACGCCGGTACTCAGCATTAGCGGTAGCGCACTCAGCAGCGCCGCCATGGTGGTCATCAGAATCGGCCGGAAACGCAGCAGACAGGCTTGATAAATCGCGTCATACGGTTTCATGCCCTGTTCTCGCTCCGCCGCCAGCGCGAAGTCGATCATCATAATGGCATTTTTCTTCACGATCCCGATGAGCAATATGATCCCGATAATAGCGATCACATCCAGCTCATTCCCCGCCATCATCAGCGCCAGCAGCGCGCCGACGCCCGCCGTTGGCAGCGTAGACAAGATGGTGATGGGGTGAATAAAGCTTTCGTACAGCACGCCGAGCACAATGTACATCGCGACAATCGCCGCCACGATCAGCCACACGGTGCTGCTCAGCGCCGACTGGAACGCCAGCGTACTGCCCTGAAAACGGGTGGTGATATCCGCAGGCAGATTCATCTGCTGCTCGGCCTGCGTGATGGCATCAACCGCTTCGCCCAGCGCATAGCCGTCGGCGACGTTGAAGGAGATCGTCGTCGACGGGAACTGGTCAATATGGTTGATCGCCAGCGGCCCTTGACGCTCTTCAATGGTGGCAATGCTGCTGAGCGGAATGGTACCGCCGTCGCTGCTGATGAGGCGCACGTCGTTCAGCGCGTCCAGACCGGTGTTGTTCGTCGTATCGTGCTCTAGCACCACGCGATATTGGCTGGCCTGCGTGTAAATGGTGGAAACCAGTCGCTGACCAAAAGCGTTGTATAGCGCGCTGTCGACCTGTGACATCGTGATGCCCAAACGGCTGGCGCTGTCGCGGTTCACGTTGACGTAGGCAACCGCTGCGCCGTCTTGCCAATCGCTGCTGACATCTTCTAGCTGCGGCAGCTTTTTCAGCTCGGTCATTAGCTTCGGTACCCACTGACTCAGTTCGTCCAGCGACATCGCCTGCAACGTAAACTGGTACTGGGTGCGGCTTATTTGGGTGTCGATGGTGAGATCCTGCACGGGTTGCAGATACAGCTGGATGCCGGGAATCTGCGCAGTCTGCTGTTGCAAACGATCAATGATCTCTGGAATACGTTCGCTGCGTTCACTAAGCGGTTTCAGGTTGATTTGCAGTCGGCCACTGTTTAGCGCGGCATTCGTGCCGTCAACGCCGATGAACGAGGATACGCTCTCCACCGCGGGATCTTTCATGATGATAGACGCGACGCGCTGCTGTCGGTCGGCCATATTGCTGAACGAGACCGTCTGCGGTGCCTGCACGGTACCCTGAATGATGCTGTTATCCTGTATCGGGAAGAAGCCTTTCGGGATCCAGATATAGAGTAAAACCGTTAGCAGCAGCGTACCCAGCGCAACGCTAAGCGTCAGCCACGGATGGTTCAGCACCTTGCGCAGCCAAACGCCGTAGGCATCAATCAGGCGAGTGAAGAACCGCTCGCTGGCGCGGGTAAAACGGTTCTGTTTACGCAGCGACTGATGGCTCAGCAATCGAGCGCACATCATGGGCGTTAGCGTAAGCGACACGACGGCGGAAATCAGGATAGACACCGCCAGCGTGACGGCAAATTCTCGGAACAGGCGTCCAACGATATCGCCCATAAACAGTAGCGGGATCAGCACGGCGATGAGCGAGAAGGTCAGGGAGATAATAGTGAAGCCAATTTCTCCTGCACCTTTCAGCGCTGCGTTCAGCGGTTTTTCCCCTTTTTCGATATAGCGGGCGATGTTTTCGATCACCACGATGGCATCATCCACCACGAAACCGGTGGCGATGGTCAGCGCCATGAGCGTCAGGTTGTTGATGGAGAAACCGAGGAAATACATCGCCGCAAAGGTGCCAATCAGCGACAGCGGTACGGCAATGCTGGGGATCAGCGTAGCAACGGCGTTACGCAAGAACAGGTAAATCACCATCACGACCAGCGCGATAGCTAACAGCAGCTCGAACTGGACGTCTTTCACCGAGGCGCGAATGCTGGTGGTGCGGTCAGTCAGCGTGGTGACCTCGACAGAGTTCGGCAGGCTGGCTTTTAACGCAGGCAGCATCTTGCTAATACTGTCCGTGGTTGTGATGACGTTAGCACCCGGCTGGCGCTGAACGTTGATAATGATCGCCTGCTGCCGATTCGCCCAGGCACCGAGATGAATATTCTCGGCGGCCTGCTCAATCGTCGCGACATCCTGAAGCCGCACCGGTGCGCCATTCTTCCACGCGACAATCAGCTTGCGGTAATCATCAACGGATTTCATCTGATCGTTGGCGGAGAGCGTGACCGAGCGCGTCGGACCGTCCAGACTCCCCTTGGCGGAATTCACGTTGGCGGCCGTAATGGCGGTGCGTATTGTCTCGCTGGTCAAGCCGTACGCGGCCAGCGCTGGCGCGTTCAGGCTTACCCGCACAGCCGGACGCTGCCCACCCTCTAACGACACCAGACCGACGCCCGTCACCTGTGAGATTTTCTGTGCGATGCGGTTGTCCACCATGTCCTGCACCTGCGTCATCGTCATGGCGCTGGAGGTGACGGCCAGCGTCATAATTGGCGGATCCGCCGGATTCACTTTGCTGTAGGTCGGTGGATAGGGCAGATCGTTAGGCAGCAGGTTGCTGGCCGCATTGATGGCGGCCTGCACATCCTGTTCAGCGATGTCCAGCGATAGCTCAAGCTGGAACTGAAGCGTGATAACGGATGCGCCGCCTGCGCTCTGCGTCGACATCTGTTTTAGCCCGGACATCTGGCCGAACTGCCGCTCCAGCGGCGCGGTAATCGCGGAGGTCACCACGTCGGGGCTGGCACCGGGATATAGGGTAATGACCTGAATCGTTGGATAATCGACTTCGGGCAGGGCGGAAACTGGCAGCGCCCGATAGCCGATGATACCGGCCAGCAAAATAGCGATCATCAGCAGCGTCGTGGCGACCGGACGCAGAATAAACAGGCGTGACGGCCCACCGCCGCTGGCTGGAACGGTATCCTGCATCAGGATTTCTCCCCGGCGATTGCGGGCGTTTTCTCTGTCAGCGCGGAGGGCACGACTTCCACTTTCGCCCCTTCGGTCAGGCGGTCGATACCGTCAGTCACGACCTGAACATTGGCGTCCAGTCCGGCGGTGACGACAACCAACTGGCCGTACTGAATGCTGGTAGTAACCTGACGCTTACTGACTTCATTTTTATCATTCAGAATCCAGACGAAGCGGCCTTCATTGCCCATTTGTACGGCGGCGGACGGCGCGACGACGGCATTTTTCAGCGTGTCGACCTTCATACGGATATTCACGAACTGGTTCGGGAACAGGGCATCATCCAGATTGTCAAAACGCGCCTTGAGCTTGATCGTGCCTGTGGTGGTGTCGATCTGATTGTCCATGCTCAGCAGGATGCCCTGCGAGAGTTTCGTTTGATTGGCACGATCCCAGGCTTCCACCACGGGCGGCTGACCTGATTTCTGCGCACTCAGAATCGTGGAGATTTCCGCTTCTGGCACGGTAAAAACGATATCGATAGGGTAGGTCTGCGTAATCACGACAATGCCGTTGGTGTCGCCGCTGGTGATGTAATTTCCCACATCGACCTGCTTTAAACCTATCCGACCGCTGATCGGGGCGGTGATTTTACTGTAATCCAACTGGAGCTGTGCGCTGGCCACTGCACCTTCATCGGCTTTTAGCGTCCCTTCCGCCTGACGTACAGCGGCAGTCTGTGCATCTAACTCCTGACGGGAGATCAGGTTGGTTTTCACCAACTGCTGATAGCGCGCTAAATCCTGTCGGGCATTAGCCAGTGCGGCCTGATCTTTTGCTAACTGCCCCTGTGCCTGCGTCAGTTCAACCTGAAAAGGACGAGGATCGATTTCTGCCAGTAAGTCGCCAGCCTTAACCTGTTGCCCTTCCTGAAAGTGCAGCGCCATCAACTGACCGTTCACCCGACTGCGCAGCGTCACGGTATTGGCCGCTGTCACTGTGCCTAAACCAGACAGATAATAGGGCACAGAAGCGGACTGCGTCATCGCAGCCTGCACGGGGGACAGCGTGCGCATGGCAGCACGGCGTCCACCGCCACTGCTTGCCGAATGTGACGTACGGGCGGCGTGCTGCTCACTCGTGCCGGAAACGGCAGGCGACGTCTGGGTAAAATGGCGCCAGATCAGCACGGCAATAGTGATAACGGCGGCAAGTACCAGCAGGCCTCGGATACGTTTGGCATTCATAGTGATGGATTACTCTCTCCAGGTTGCGTGGGAAGCTCGGCGTGCGTGTTCGCCATACTTCACGTTGCATGTGCGTTGGCTGTCATACCCAGCACGTTATTAGACCAATGGCCTTATTTTACTAGTTTAAACAGGAGATGCCGGACAAAAATGAAGGAAATGTGGAAGATATGTCAGGGTTTGTAGGAAAAAAATCCGGCAGCACAAGGCCGCCGGATAGAGATAAAAATTTTATGACGTGATGAAGGATTACAGCACCAGACCCGCGATAGCAGCGGAAAGGATGCTCACCAGCGTAGAACCGTAAACCAGCTTCAGGCCGAAACGGGAAACTACGTTGCCCTGTTGTTCGTTCAGGCCTTTAATCGCGCCGGCAATAATACCGATGGACGAGAAGTTGGCGAAGGACACCAGGAACACAGACAGGATGCCCACGCTGCGTGGAGACAGTTCGCCAGCCACTTTTTGCAGTTCCAGCATCGCCACAAATTCGTTAGAAACCAGTTTGGTCGCCATGATGCTACCAACCTGAAGGGCTTCGTGAGACGGAATACCCATGATCCAGGCGAACGGATAGAACGCGTAGCCGAGGACTTCCTGGAAGCTGATGCCAAAAATGGCGCTGAAAACGGCGTTGACCGCGGCAATGAGTGCAATGAAGCCGATCAGCATCGCTGCAACGATAACGGCCACTTTGAAGCCTGCCAGAATGTATTCGCCCAGCATTTCAAAGAAGCTCTGGTTTTCATGCAGATTGCCCAACTGCAATTCCGGCTCTTCACCGACTTTGTAAGGGTTAATCAGCGAGAGCACGATGAAGGTACTGAACATGTTCAGAATCAGCGCGGCAACGACGAATTTGGCATCCAGCATAGACATGTACGCGCCGACGATAGACATCGAAACGGTCGACATAGCGGTCGCGGACATGGTGTACATGCGTTTTTCGGACATCTTGCCCAGAATGTCTTTGTAGGCAATGAAGTTTTCGGACTGGCCGAGAATCAGTGAACTGACTGCGTTAAAAGATTCCAGTTTGCCCATGCCGTTCACTTTGGACAGGACCGTACCAATCGCGCGGATGATGATGGGCAGCACTCTAATGTGTTGCAGGATACCAATCAGCGCGGAAATGAAGACGATAGGGCAGAGCACTTTAAAGAAGAAGGAAATCAGGTTCTTCTCACTGTTAACCATGTCACCGAATACGAAGTCCGTCCCTTGACCTGCAAATCCGAGTAGTTTGTCGAACAGCGCTGCGACCCCTTTGACTGCGCCTAATCCAATGTCCGAATACAAGAAGAAATAAGCGAGCAGAATTTCGATGACGAGTAACTGAATAATAAAACGAATACGAATACTTTTACGATCGCGGCAGACGAGTAGCGCCAGCGCCGCAACAACAACCAGCGCCAGAATAAATTGCGCGATATGGGACAGGGACATGTGTGCTCCAAATATGAGGCAGGCCTAATTTTCCACGTCATTTTATGTAACGCGTGCATTAAAAATGAGAGGAAGAACGCAAAAAAACAATTATACCTTGGGATTTTATCTAAACTAAATGCTACGTCTCGTTATTCGCACTTTTCTGTTCATTCATTATTCTTATTCCACACATACTCGTCATCCTTCAAGTTACATGTGCGTTGGCTGCGTTCAGTCCCCCGAATCACTTACTTGAGTAAGCTCATCGGGACTCCCTCGCTTGCCGCCTTCCTGAAACTTGAATTATTTAGGGTATAGAAAACGAACCGCCGTGTTCTGCATTGCAGGCTGGCGGGATTTTTTCATGATGTTTTCTGCATGATTCAAAAGGAGAGTGATTATGTCAGTATCAAATACCACACGTGAGCTTGGACGTTCAGGAATCGTGGTTCCACCTTTTTCGTTCGGCGGCAATGTCTTTGGCTGGACGGTCGATCAGTCGACATCGTTTAGTCTGTTGGATGCGTTGCTGGCGCACGGGCTGAATTTCATCGATACCGCGGATGTTTATTCGCGCTGGGCACCCGGTAATCAGGGCGGTGAATCTGAAACCATCATCGGCAACTGGCTGAAAAAGAGCGGCCAGCGCGACAAGGTTATTATTGCTACCAAAGTGGGGATGGATTTGGGTGATGGCAAGAAAGGGCTGTCTCCTCGCTATATTCGTCAGGCGGTCGAGGCTTCATTACAGCGTTTGCAAACTGACTATATCGATCTGTATCAGGCTCATACTGACGACAAAGAAACGCCACTGGAAGAAACGCTGGCGACGTTTGATGCGCTGATTAAAGAAGGAAAGGTACGTGCGATTGGCGCGTCTAACTACAGCGCGGCGCGTCTGGGTGAGGCGCTGAAAATCAGTAAAGCTAATCATCTGGCGCGGTATGAAACGCTGCAACCGGAATACAACTTGTACGATCGGCAGGGCTATGAAGCCGCGCATGGAACCGCTGGTGCGTGAGCAGGGGATTGGCGTCATTAGCTACTATTCGTTGGCTAGCGGATTCCTGTCAGGCAAGTATCGTCAGCCGAAGGATGCATCGAAAAGTGCGCGCGGGCAGGGCGTGGTGGAGAAATACCTGAATGAGCGCGGCCGCACCATTTTGGAAGCGCTGGATAGCGTGGCGAATGCACATCAGACGACGCCGTCGCAGGTGGCGCTGGCCTGGTTGATCGCTCGTCCGAGCATCACCGCCCCGATCGCCAGTGCGACATCGCTGGAGCAGGTCGCTGAACTCGCGGGCGCGACCCGGCTGGTGCTACCGGCAGAAGATATTGAGTTGCTGGATCGTGCGAGTCGTTATTAATTAGGAAGCGGCTTTCTTCGTCACATTTTATATTAATGCGAACGGGGGAACGGTTTCGTGCGCCACAAATGTCGTGACTTATGATGACCTTGTTGTTATCCGGCGTAAAAAATTATGCATCGGTAGGCTGGACCGCCGAGTGAGCGGCATGGACGCCGCGAAAGCCAGTGCCGCGTCGGGAACGCGTCACTGGCGGCTCGATTAGCGGGCATGAATACCGATGGGACCGCGTAGCGGCATAATTTCCGCCAAAAGCCTAGGGGTCACGGGGCGAGCGGCGTTTGAGCCGCCCCGTGTCGGGAGCGTGCTACGAGGTAGCATGAAAATGACGGTATTATCGCGCACGAAACTGCCCTAATAGTGGCATAAAAGTGACTACCTAAAACCACTACCGCGCTTCTGCGCCATCATCCTCAAACCAGGCGGCCAGTTCGCGGCGCAGGTTATCCGACTGGGTGCCGAAGATGGCCTGTACCTGATGGCCGACAATAATTACGCCGATAGCCCCCAGTTTTTGTAGGCTGTCGCTGTTCACCAACCGCAGGCTGTGAACCTCGACCCGCAGGCGGGTGATGCAGGCATCCAGACTGACGATATTTTCTTTGCCACCAAAGGCGGTTACCAACTGCTGCAAGTTTTCTTTGTCTAGCGGTGAAGCGATTTCAATTTCGGTAATTTGCTTACCCAACATTGATGCGAACAATTTCCGAAAATTGTGAATCTTGCCCATCGTAGTCACCTCTTCGTTTGTTTATCAGCATGCGTATGATAATGCCGTTCACGTAACATTACTGTTAGGCGAAACACGGTGATGACGTTCCGTAGGAACCTCTGCACCGTGCCCGCCCGGTATCGTAATGCTTAACTAACAAGTATGAATCTTACTGCAACGCGCGGCGTAGGATCCGGCAGCCGTAACCTGACAGGTCGAGTACCCCTGAAAGCGTACTGCCAGTGGTCATTTCTTCGTAGGCGGCAGGCAGTGTGATCTGCTGCGGTGTTGCCGTGTAATTCTGTACGAAGATAAACTCACTTTCCCCATCATCGCGACGATGAGCGACAATGCCGTAAGGCAGATCGGTCGGTAGCGCACGCGGTAGACTCAGCGTTTGTATCAGCGTAGTGAAGAAATCACGCTGGAAGGCGAGATCGTTGCGCGACGCGATGTAATAGGCCTGACCCTTGCCGTAATCATTGACCGTAACGGCCGGACGTCCAGCGTAGAAATCGCTGTCATAGCTCGCCAGCGCCCGCGCGCCTTCGAGATGAATCAGCTCGCACAGGTGGGTGACCTGATACGGGCCGACCAGACGTTGCTCGTTACCGTCCAGACCGCTGATGCTGTTGCTTTCATGATCGTACAGCCCGTCGATTTCTTCTGCCCAGATCCCCATGATAGGACGTAGCGGACCAGGGAAGCCGTTTTGGTGGCACAGATCGGTTTCGTTGACGACGCCAGACCAGTAGGTGGTGACGAAGCTGCCGCCCTGTTTGACGAAGGCATCGACGCGTTCGGCAAAGCCATCACGCACCATGTAAAGCATCGGTGCGATGACGAGCTGATAGCCGCTGAGATCGACATCGGCGTTGATGATATCCACCGCCACGCCCTGTTCCCAGAACGTACGATAATGCTCGGTGACGGTTTTTTCATAGAACAACCCCGCGTTACGCGGCCCTTGGGCGTTGTCCATCGCCCAGCGGCTTTCCCAGTCGAAAATGATGGCGACTTTGGCGTCAACCCGGCTGCCTGCCACCGGTGCGAGTTTGTTGAGTATGTCACCCAATTCCTTCACTTCACGCCCGACGCGGGTGTCGATATGTCCGACATGATCGACAACGGCACCGTGGAATTTCTCAACGGAACCGCGGCTCTTACGCCACTGGAAATACTGTACGGAGTCTGACCCGTGCGCGACAGCCTGAAGCGAAGACAGGATGTGCATTCCCGGCTTTTTCAGTTTGCTGATCGGCTGCCAGTTGGTCATGCTCGGCGTTGACTCCATCAGGTAGAAAGGCTTTCCACCTTTTAGCGTACGCATCAGGTCGTGATACATCGCGGTGTAGGCACCCAGCGTGCAGTCATCTTCTGCGTTATGCCACAGCGGATAGCTGTCCCAGGAGATGAAGTCGATTACCTTCGCCAACTGCCAGTAGTCGTAATCATAGAAGTATTCCATGAAGTTCGTCGTGGTTGGCAGAGACGGATTTTCGGCTTTTAGCGGCGCAATTTCGGCGGCACAGAAATCGCTAACCTGTGAGGTGTTAAAGCGTTTCCAGTCCAGATTCAGGCCGTGAATCGACATTTCACCGATAGGCGATGGGGGTTCTAACTGCGACCAGTCGGTGTAGGTGTGGCTCCAAAAGGTGCTCCACCATGCTTTATTCAGCGCGTCTATCGTGCCGTAGCGGGCTTTCAGCCAGCTCTGGAAGGTGCTGCGGCAGGTATCGCAGTGGCACTCGCCGCTGTATTCGTTGGAAATATGCCAACCGATCACCGCAGGATGATTCGAGTAACGTTTTGCCAGCTGGGTGTTGATTTGTTTGACTTTCTCGCGATAGTTCGGCGAACTCAGGCAGTGGTTATGGCGACCGCCGTGCAGCGCCCGCACGCGGTTGCTGCCTACGCGCAACACGTCGGGGTATTTCTGTGATAGCCAGGCTGGGCGCGCCCCGCTCGGTGTTGCCAGAAAAACGAAGATACCGTTGGCATACAGCGTGTCGAGGATGCCGTCCAGCCAGCCAAATTCGTAGCGGCCTTCTTCCGGCTCAATCCCGGACCAACTGAAAATGCCCACGGACATGACGTTGCACTGGGTCTGCTTCATCATCTCAATGTCTTTTTCCAGAACCTCGGGATCGTCCAGCCATTGGTCAGGATTATAGTCTGCGCCGTGCAGCAGAACAGGCACCTTGCTGCTTAATGGGGGGAATTTGAACATCGTTCTCTCCTAAACGGGTTGTCAACGCGTTGAATACGGTTTGCGTGTTCGAGATAGCTGACAATGTGCTTACACGGCGATGATGGGTAGATCGTAAAGACGCTGTGAATACATCCCTGTACGCTCGAGTTGCGCCATCCATGGCGCAAACGCTTTACTCTTCTATCCCATTATCGCCGCTCTTGTTCAGTAAACGGATTGTCACGCTTTGAATACGGTTTACGGCTTACTTAAACGCTTTGATGGAAGGCAGGACGTTGCCTTTGCAGTCGAACAGCGCCTGATTTTCCCGCGCGTTGCCTTCCTTCCATTCGTCGTTGTTGTATTTCATGCCAGCTTTCGTGGCCCAGGTTGCGCCGGGAGTCGGCAGCCAGATTGGCTCCCAATAGAAGACGCCTTTGCCGCGCTGATTGGGGACGTTGATGACGCTTTGCATCAGGTCATGCAGGTAATTGGCCTGACCCTGAACGGAAGCCGGGTAGCCGCCCGCATCCAGCTCTTTTTGCTGGAAGCTGTTTTCCGCGTTATCGCAGTTTTCCAGCGTATAGGCATAAGCGGCTTCAACCACGATGATGTCTTTATTGTAGCGCTTGGTGACGTCGTTCATATTGTACTGCAACGCGCTGATAGGGCCGTTCCAGTAGGTGTAGAACGAGGCACCAATCACATCAAACGGGACATTACGTTTGACGATTTCATCGAACCACCAGATAAAGGTGTCGTTTTTGGTGCCTTCTGCCAGATGCAGCATGATCTTGACGTTATTCGCGCCCTGTACGTCCTTAACACCCTGAATACCGGCTTTCAGCAGCGCCGCGAGGCGATCGAATTCGCCGCCGCCTTGACCCCAGCTTTTTCCTTCCGGCCACAGCATCCCGCCGTTCAGTTCGTTACCGATCTGCACCATATCCGGCATGACGCCTGCTTTTTGGAATTCGCTAATCGTGGCTTTGGTGTAGTCATGTACGGCCGTTGTGAGCTGCGCGACGTTGAGGCCAGACCAGGCTTTGGGCTTGTTTTGGTGGGCTGGATCGGTCCAGAAATCGCTGTAGTGGAAATCCAGCAGCACTTTCATACCGTTCGCTTTGGCGCGTTTAGCCAGCGCCAGCGTGGTTGCCAGATCGTTGTTACCGCCGCCGTAACCATTGCCCGCCGCATCTTTCGGATCGTTCCAGATGCGCAGACGGATATAGTTAATGCCGTTTTCTTTCAGGATCAGCATGGCGTCTTTCTGCTTGCCGTGCTCGTCATAAAATTTTCCGCCGTGCTTTTCCACCTCGTTCAGCATGGAAATATCCGCGCCTTTGATGAAGTCGGCAGGGACGTTCGTCAATTTGTTGATCGTCACATTTTCTGCGGCATACAGGGTTTGCGGCAGGGAGACAGTCAGCAGGCCAGTTGCGAGCATGGCGGCCATCAGTACGCGTTTTTTCATTTTCATTTTACGTTCCTGGAATTTGTACAGATGTTGAGTAATTACCCTTTGGTTCCGCCTGAGGTCAGGCCGGAGACAAAGTACTTTTGCAATGAAAGATAAAGAATGGCGACCGGCACCGCGATCAGCACGGCTCCAGCGGCGTAGGTGGTGTAGCTAGCGCCCATCTTCTGCGAAACCAGGTTGTACAGCCCGATGGGCAGCGTGTACTGATCCGGCGTGCGCAGGATGGTGCTGGAGAGAATGAAATCACCCAGCGGACCGGTAAACGAGAACAGGGCGATCACCGCGATGATCGGCTTGGACAGCGGCATAATGATCTCGATAAAGATGCGGAAGTTACCCGCGCCGTCCATACGAGCGGACTCATCCAGATCTTTCGGAATGGCATCCAGATAGCCTTTCATCAGATAGGTGTTCATCGGGATCATGCCGCCGACGTAAACCAGCACCAACGCGATATGGCTGTTCACCAGTCCCAGCATCTGCGCCAGTACGAAGATGGCGATCAGGGCGGAGAACTGTGGAATCATCTGCAATAGTAGAAACAGCATTAGCCCGTTCTGGCGGCCGCGAAAGCGGAAGCGAGAGAAGGAATACGCGGTGAAACTGACGCTGATGAGCGTCAGAATCATGGTCAGGAAGCTGATCTTCATCGAGTTCCAGTACCATGCGGCGTAGTCAATCTGACCGTTGAACAGCTCCTCGTAGTGAATGAAGGAGAAGTTATCTGGGATGATCGAGGTGTTGAGCAGACTGTTGCCGGGGTTCAGCGACGCGCCTACCGTCCAGATCAGCGGATAAATAATGATGACCGCCACGATCGACAGCAGCAGGTAGGTCAGGCCGAGTTTGATAAAATTCTGGCGTTTAACGCTGTGTTTTTTCATCTGCGCGCTTTCCTATGCCATGTTGTCTTGTTTGAAGGAATTGGTTGCGCGGAACTGCCACAGCGCGACGCCCACGACAAAAATCGACAGCAGAATGGTGATGCTGGCTGCGATCGCATATTGGGAAGAAGACATGGTCAGCTTATAAATCCAGGACACCAGAATATCCGTCCCGCCCGCGTTGGAGCCGATCACCGCTGGTCCACCGTTGTTGAACAGATAGATGATGTTGAAATTATTAAAGTTGAACGTGTACTGCGTGATGATGATGGGTGCAATGGAGTAAAGCACCAGCGGCAGCGTGATGGTCGTCAGTTTGTACCAGCTGCTGGCGCCGTCAATGGTTGCGGCTTCATACAAGTCATCAGGAATCGCCTGCAATACGCCGGTGGTCATGGCGAACACAAACGGGAAGCCTAACCAGGTTTGCATCAGAATCAGCGCGGTCTTGGTCCAGAACGGATCGGTCATCCACGCTTTAGGCTCAATCCCTAATGCGGCCAGAATGCCGTTATTAATCACGCCAAACGTTTCGTTAAACATCCCTGCGAAAACCAGAATGGTAACGAAGCCCGGTACCGCCCACGGCAGGATCAGAATGGTGCGGATCAGCGGCTTGAAACGCAGGCCTTTCTGGTTCACCAAAATCGCCAGCAGGATGCCCACGGCGCACTGGAGTGTGGTCGCAATCAGCGTCCAAATCACCGTCCATTGCAGCACGTCAAAGAACGTCGAACGCCAGAGATCGAGCCGGAATATGTTGATAAAATTCGTCATCCCCACCCAGTCGACCAATTTAGCGGGCGGCGTGTGGTAAAGGTTGTAATTGGTAAAGGCGATGGAAAAGCCGAAAATAATCGGGAAAACCACGACAAAGACCAGCAGGATGAAGCCGGGCGTAATCATCAGATAAGGGAAGCCTTCGCTCAGCAGCATCTGATATTGCTTCTTCACGCTGTTCAACGGCAGGCCTTTATCGCGTCTGGCACCGCACACGTAAGCATCGCGCAGGCTGAGATAGTAAACGCCGACGCCAAAAGCGGCGACGATCACGCTGATAATGCCTTTTGCCAGCAGAAAAATAGAGTGATCGCGCGGCAGCTCGGTGCCCAGCGTGATGAGCCCCCAGGCGCCGTTTCGCAGGAAATCATGGAATATGCCGATGAAGCAGGCCATGACGATAAAGAAAAGCGCGCCTTTGACGAACTGGCGATTATAAATCTGTCCGAGTCCGGGGACGAGCGCCAGCAATACAGCCGTTCTGGCGTGGCGACATCCTCTTTCTTGTGGCGTAAGGCCGCTGGCGTTGACGGTCACATCTACCTCCATTCTCTTAAAAACATGGGGTTCCCTTACACCCCGAAACCTTATTGGGGAGAAATAAGGGATCCCATGTTGACCCACGGTGGTGCGGGGGATTACTGGTTACTGTGGTTAGCTTCGATCTGCATTTTGATAATCTTCACGGCAGATTCCAGCGCCGCTTTGGTGTCCTGCTTACCGGTCACGCTCAGCTGCAGCGCGCTGTTCGCGGGTGTCCAAACTTCCTGCATTTCCGGTACGCTCGGCATAGGAACGGCATAGCCAGATTGGATTGCGACAGCACGAGATTTTTCGTCGTCCTTAATCAGCGGATCGTCAACCAGCGCAGCAATCGGTGGGATCTCACCGGTTAACTGGAAGCGGACTTTGGCGTACTCAGGCTGATTGATGAACTCAATGAATTTCTGCGCCAGCTCTTTGTTTTTGGAGTAGGTGGAAATGCTGTAGCCTTTCACGCCCAGCAGCGAACGTGGATGCTCGCCGTTTGGCAGCAGCGGCAGTGGGGCGACGCCATAGTTTACGCCTGCATTTTTGTACGGCTGGAATGCCCAAGGACCGGTAATGACGGCAGCGGCCTTTTTCTCGGTAAACAGGGAATCGATCGCGTTAGCGCCGGTTTCACCGACGATGCCCGGTGGGAACAGGCCATCGGCGTAGAATTTCTTGATGTAGTTGACGGCATCAATGGTGGCTTGTTTATCCAGACCGATGTCTTTTACGTTCGGTGAACCGTTGCTGTTCTGCCCGAAAATGTAGCCACCCATCCCGGCGATGACGCCATAGGCGTAATAAATTTCGTCAAATTTCGCCAGCAGGCCGTAACGGCCTTCTGCACGTTGCTGTTTGGAGAAGGTGAACAGGTCGTCGAATTTTTCCGGCGGCTGTGGCATCAGATCTTTGTTGTACACCAGCACGGTGGTTTCAACGGCTTTCGGCACGCCATACAGCTTACCGTTATAGGTTTGTGCTTCCAGTGCCGGTTTGGTGAAACTCGACAGGAATGTCTGATCCAGCTTCAGCTCGCTAATCAATCCCTGAACCACGGCAGTCCCGACCTGATCGTGTGGCATCACGATCACATCCGGGCCGATTCCTGCTGGGCCATCCAGACGGAGTTTCTCAATCTGCTGCGCGTAGGGCGTTTCCAGCACTTTGATTTTGACATTATTCTGTTTTTCAAAGGCTTTGATCGCGTCGGCGATGCCGTCGGATTTCTTGATATCTTCCCATACCAGAAGTTCTTTGTCGGCTGCCAGCGCTGATTTGCTGAGTACACCGGTGATACCCAGTGAAATCATAATGACGGTGGTCAGTGTTTTCATTTTCATCATTAGTCCTCAAAGCCCTGGTGGGCCCATCATGGTAGGAAATCGTCGCGTACTTTCCGCTTTCGCCGTTTTTGCTGTCTCTGCGCGATGCTGTGTAACGTTACATCACACGGCAGTACACCGCAGGGAATGAGGCATCTAACAGTACACGTTGTTTGGCGATCGTCGCTGTGTGGTGCTTGACGCTTTATTACGCGTTTTCCACAAACTAGGATAACGGTTACACCAATGGCGATTACATTAAGCAGAGTGCGCCACGTCTGCCAGCGAAACATGTAAAGGCTGTGATCTTATGCACAAAAGTAACCCCCTGTTTGTGCAAACGGTTACACCATGCTGTTATATTGCAATTATGACCAGCGTGCAGGTAAACCTGACCGGATGCTAGTGCGTCTGGAAGGGCTACCGAGCCATTTTGAGTAGACGACCACTGGGCCGTTGTGACTCAGCGCTTATATCCTGAAAAGCAAAATTATCAAGAGGTTACCGTTATGGCGTCGATCCAGTTGGATAGAGTGAGTAAGCATTTTGGCAAAACGATTACGCTTCACGATGTGAATCTGACGATTGCGGATGGCGAGTTCGCCGTTTTTGTTGGGCCGTCTGGCTGTGGTAAGTCGACGTTGCTGAGAATGATTGCCGGGCTGGAAGATGTCACAGGCGGTGAAATCATGATTGATGAGGCAGTGGTGAATGATGTTGCCCCTGCTCACCGTGGCGTGGCGATGGTGTTCCAGTCTTATGCACTGTACCCGCACATGACCGTCGCTGAGAATATGGGCTACGGCCTGCGCGTGAATGGTGTCCCGAAAGACCAGATTAAGCACCAGATCGAGATGGTGGCGAAGACGCTGCAACTGTCTCACCTGCTGGAGCGCAAGCCGAAAGAGTTATCCGGTGGTCAGCGCCAACGTGTGGCGATAGGGCGCGCCATCGTGCGTAACCCGAAAGTGTTCCTGTTTGATGAACCGCTGTCGAATCTGGATGCGGAACTGCGTGTGGATATGCGGTTACACATCGCCAAGCTGCATCAGGAATTGAAAACGACGATGATCTACGTGACGCACGATCAGGTCGAAGCCATGACGCTGGCCGATAAAATCGTGGTTATGAATTACGGTAAAGTCGAGCAGGTAGGATCGCCGATGGAGCTTTATTATCATCCGGTTAATCAGTTTGTCGCGGGCTTTATCGGCTCGCCAAAAATGAATTTCCTGCCTGCGCAGGTTATCGATTGGACGCCGGATAGCCTGACGGTGAATATCGCCGAGCAGCTACAGCTTGAGCTGCCGATCCGCACTGGTGAACTGAGCGTTGGCAGCACGGTCACGCTGGGGCTGCGGCCGGAACACGTGTCACCGGAAGGTGAGGGGATTCGCCTGTCATTCGGCTGCGAGGTTGTCGAGCGTTTAGGTAACAGCACCTACCTGTTCGGTCAATGCTGCGGCATCGATAACTTCAAGCTTCTGCTGGCGGGCGACAGCGCCTTCAAACCGTATGAACACATTGAGGTGTTCTTCTCGCCCAATAACTGTCTGGTGTTTAACGCCGATGGCCTGCGTATCAGCGCGTAGTAAGCGACGGTATCGCCGAATCTAAATAGCTAAAATCCCTTCTAAACAGAAACAGCGCCCTTCGCGGGCGCTGGCTTTGCTTCCGCTGTCTACGGCCTATTGTAGAAACTGTTTTTCTTTATACTGGTGCGGTCTGGTGCGGTGTAAACGTTTCGTGCGTGTTAGGCACCTTATTTCTCTGCGACATTGTCACACGCCCGACAAGGCGCGCTTAATCGCCGCAGCGCCTTGACCACTGGCTTTTCGGCGTGATTCGCGCCGCTGCGCGGTGCCTTCGGTGTTCATGCTCGCAATTCGGACCGCCTGCGACGCGCTCCCGACGCGGCGCAGGCTTTCGCGGCGTCCATGCCGCTCATCCGGCGATCATGTACACCTCAGCGCGATTTTTTACGCCAATGTAAGAAAAACAGTGAGTGCGTAGATATCAGAAACGGAAAAAGGCCTTCGGTAGAAGGCCTTTTGGGAAATACCCGACGGGAATGATGGGCCCGTCGAGCTGAGGGTTAGTGCGGTATCACCACCAGGCTTCTGCCTGAATACCGAAGTTCACTGCATTACTGCGAGCGTCGTTGAAGGTGTTGCGGTTTTCATTTCCACGGTTTTGGTAAGACACGAAGAAACGCAGTTCCGGGCGTGTCAGCATAGGAATATCGGCACTGAAGGCGTGTGCCAGCGTGTATTTCTCACCACTGTATTTGGTTTCTGTACCCGCTTTCCAGCTGTCTTTTTTCTGGTATGCGCCAGCTTCCAGATAGGTTTTCTGGTTCTTGGTCCAGGCATATTGGCCACGGCCTACCGCAGACAATAACTCTGTGCTGTCGCGCCAGCGGCTGATTTCATCCGCTTTACCGTAGGTCAGAACATGGCTAAGCGAAATATTATCCGTGATCGGCAGATCACCGGCCTGAATGATGCGGTAGCCTTTGGCACTGTCGTTAATGCTCCAGACGTCATACCAGCCGCCGCCCTGATCGACCATGTTGTGTGCCAGTCCTTTGTCGGCATATTGCAGTACCAGTTTCTGGTTGGATTTGAGGCCAGAGAAGTATTGGCTGAGCTCGCCGGTGATCATCATCGAGTTTTTAGGATCGAATTTTTGCCCTTCCGCGAGGAAGATATTTTTCTGCGTGTCCGCTTCATTTGGCATCGCGTAGGAGATACCGAACTCCGTCCATGCACCATCCCACGGCTTCCATCCCGCATAGCGTGCGTCCAGATAGTTGATATTCAGATCGTCGTAGGTATCTGTTCTGCTTTGACATTCCTGACTGTTAATGCTGTTGCTACAGTCGACGTTCATGTTTTCAGCATCGGCACGGATCCAGGCAAAAGAGAACGCGCCTTCGCCCGCTTTGACGTTTTCGATCCCGGCACCCGCACCGGAGATATTCCAGTATTTGGTATCGATGATGTGCAAATCATGACGCTGATAGTAGCGTTTCCCCGCCCATACTGTGGCATCTGGCAGGCCAGGAACAAAGCCTTTTGCCTGAAGATTCAACTGGCGTAAACCAAACTCGGCATCGTCATTTTTTGTCGTTTCATTATCGTTCGAGCCGTTGGAGAACATGGAAATCATGCTATCGAAGTAAAACGTTTTCCCATTTTCGTTATACAGCTGCTGCCCTAATTGGATTTCGCCGTAGGTGTCATCTTCGTTACCTAATCTTCCTACATAGCTTTTATCGGCTGCCTGTTGTTTTCCGTGGTTTGAAGCCCCCACGCCAGAACGGAAGTACCCTGAAAAATCAACAGAATAAGAAGGGGTTGCCAGCATTGCCAAACTCAGCGCAATGGATGTTGTCAGCAGTTTTCTTTTCATAATATACCTTTCGCTTATTCGGGTAAGAATGTGGATGTTCCAAATAACATGACGTGAACGGAGGTAAAACGTTTCCACTCATGGCGAAGGATTATGGGGGAATAAAATGGCGCGTGACATGATTGTTCTCACAAAATACAAAAGAGTTACACCACTATTTACACTGATTTAACGATGTTACAGATGGGTTTTTGATTATTTATCAGCACTGTCTTGGTGTTATTTGCTGTGTAATGGTGTGTAAATGGTTACATATCTTGTCTGTGTGCCTGAAATGCAGCATAAAAATTTTTTATGACAGAGTCGGCGACGTTACATAAAAGGAGTGATGCGATGCCGAGTAGGAAACATTTCAGAAAAATAGTGAAAGCGTGTCAGCGGAAGAGAAATAAAGAACAGGGTGTGTAAGTGCAGAAAGGCAATGATGTCGTGCTTGCCTGATGCGAAGGAGCAACGCATCGGGCAAGCTGAATGATAAAGGCAGCTATTTCTTACGGGCTGGGGGACTGACAGAATGGCGGCGTACCAGCGTCGGGCTAAACATGTTCGTGGTTTCACTGAGCTGTTTACCGTGGGATAACGCGATGGCTAATTCTGCCGCCTGAATTGCCATCGCGGAAACCGGATAGTGCACGGTCGTCAGACGAGGACGAAGGTAGCGGGCAATCAATACGTCATCAAACCCGACCACCGACATATCCTGCGGTACGCTGATGCTGTTATCGCTCAGGACAGAAAGGGCACCTGCGGCCATGGAATCGTTGTAACACACCACCGCCGTCATGTTGCCGCCCCGACTCAACAGTTCCATCATGGCGGATTCACCGCCCACTTCGTCCGGTGAGGCGCGGGCAATGAGGCGTTCATCCCGTGCGATGCCGTGCTCTTGCAGCGCATCCACATAGCCTTGCAGGCGGTCGGCGGAGTCGGAAATTTGGTGATTAGAACAGAGAAAACCGATCCGCTGATGTCCTTCCTGAATTAAATGACGCGTTGCCAGCCAGGAGCCATAGCGATCGTCGAGCGCAACGCAGCGGTTTTCATAGCCGGGTAACGTGCGGTTAATGAGTACCATGTCAGGAATGTGGCTCATTAGCGCCGCCAGTTCCTCATCTGAAAGCATTTTTGCATGCACGATCAGCCCCGCGCAGCGGTGGCGAATTAGCTGCTCAATGGCTTTCTTTTCCTGCTCGGCATTGTGATAGCCGTTACCAATTAGCAGAAAGTTACCGGTTGCCTGGGCAATTTGTTCGACAGATTTCACCATCGTCCCGAAAAAGGGATCGGACACATCCGCGACAACCAGCCCCATGGTCTCCGCACTTTGGTGCGCGAGCGCTCTGGCATTGGCGTTCGGATGATATTGCAGCTCCGCCATGGCCTTGTGTACGGCTTCCCTTGAGGCGGTACTGGCTTTGGGCGAGTTATTAATCACGCGCGAAACCGTAGCGACTGATACACCTGATAGACGAGCAACATCCTTTATTGTGGCCATTGGCATTCCTGAGCGGTCAAATGCGTGGTGAGGCGGACCGCAGCCTAACGCACACGTTAAAAGAAAAAATCGATTACTTATATTTATAAATGTACAGGTTTTTGGGGGATGTTACCTATCCGACCACCTTTCCTTTTTGATCCAGACCGTACTTATGTGATCGCTATCAACAATCATCGGTCATTTCTCTCTTCCAAAATACCATTCCGAGGTTTAAATTTAGGGTAACCGATTACACTTACATGGTGGTTAAACGATAGCTGACTATCATTATTCAGCATTATTACAGCTGTTTTATCCATGCCATATAGTGAAACTGATTACATTAAGGGGTTTTTCTGGCTGAGTTTACAGACTGACCTGATGCCTCTCCGAGATCTCTGACGGACTGTTAGCGCCATACAATTGGCTGCGGATGGTGCCGCGGTTGTACCGAATTTGTGTTTTGTATTGAGGAATAGCTTATGCAGTTTGAGCCGACTGAACATCCGCATCGCCGTTTTAACCCGCTGAAAGGCGAATGGATTCTGGTTTCTCCGCATCGTGCCAAGCGCCCCTGGCAAGGGCAGCAGGATGAACCGGATCGCGCCACGCCACCGCCTTACGATCCGACCTGCTATCTGTGCGCGGGCAATAAACGCATTACTGGCGATATCAACCCGCACTATCAGGGCACCTTTGTTTTTACGAATGATTTTTCGGCATTGATGGAGGACACGCCGGATGCACCGTCGGGCGACGACGAGCTTTTCCGCGTGCAGCAAGCCCGTGGCGTCAGCCGTGTCATCTGTTTTTCTCCCGATCACAGTAAAAGTCTGCCACAACTTTCGCTGCCAGCGCTGAAAGCGGTGATTGATACGTGGAGCGATCAGACCGAGGAACTGGGCCAGCGGTATCCGTGGGTTCAGGTTTTTGAGAATAAAGGGACGATGATGGGGTGCTCCAATCCCCATCCGCACGGGCAGGTTTGGGCTAACGATTTTCTGCCGAACGAAGTACAGCGTGAGGATGAGCAGCAACGCGATTATTTCTCCCGCCACGGTTCGCCGCTGCTGCTGGACTACGTTCGTCGCGAGCAGGCTGACGGCTCGCGCACCGTGGTGGAAACGGAGCACTGGTTAGCGGTTGTCCCTTATTGGGCGTCGTGGCCGTTTGAAACGCTGGTCCTGCCCAAATTCGCCGTACAACGGTTGCCGCAGCTAAATGACGTTCAGCGTGACGATCTGGCGTTGATCCTGAAAAAACTGACCAGCCGTTACGACAACCTGTTCCAGTGTTCCTTCCCCTATTCGATGGGGTGGCATGGCGCGCCCTTTAAAGGTGATGACATTGCACACTGGCAGCTGCATGCCCATTTTTATCCCCCGTTATTACGTTCCGCCAGCGTGCGCAAATTTATGGTCGGCTATGAAATGCTGGCTGAGACACAGCGTGATCTGACGGCAGAGCAGGCCGCTGAACGTTTACGCAGCGTGAGTGATATCCATTTTCGTGAGCAAATTTGAGGTCATTTTATGAGCCGTATTGATTCTCTACGTCAGTTAACCGAGTCTGTTTTTGTCCGATTATTTGGCTATGCGCCGCACGCGGCTATTCAGGCTCCCGGTCGGGTCAACCTGATTGGTGAGCATACCGACTATAACGATGGCTTTGTCTTGCCTTGTGCTATTGATTACCAGACGGTGGTCAGCGCAGCGGTACGCCAGGATGGCATTGTGCGGGTGGTCGCGGTGGACTTTGACAACCAGCAGGATGAATTCGATCTCGCCAAAGAGATCGTGCCTCACCCGGACTACACCTGGGCGAACTATATCCGTGGAACGGTGAAGTTTTTGCAGGCGCGTGGCCTGCCGCTCACCGGCATGGATATGGTGGTCTCCGGTAATGTGCCTTCTGGTGCAGGGCTAAGTTCTTCGGCCTCGCTGGAAGTGGCGATCGGGCAGACGTTCAAAGAGCTGAATAATCTGGATATCAGCCAGTTGGATGTGGCGTTGAACGGCCAGCAGGCGGAAAACGATTTTGTCGGCTGTAGCTGCGGCATTATGGATCAGTTTATTTCCGCTCAAGGGCGTGTTGGCCAGGCGCTGTTGATCGACTGCCGTTCTCTGGAAGGGCGCGCTGTGCGTATGCTCGACGGCGTTGACGTCCTGATCGTGAATTCTAACGTGCGCCGTGGGCTGGTGGACAGCGAATACAACACGCGACGCCAGCAGTGTGAAGCGGCGGCGCGTCACTTTAACGTCAAGGCGCTGCGTGATGTTTCACTGGCACAGTTTGAAGCGGGAATCGAGGGGCTGGATCCGGTAGCGGTACGACGTGCGCGACACGTTATTACCGAGAACCGTCGTACTCTGGAAGCGGCTGATGCGCTGGCGCGTCAGGATGCGCACCGTTTGTTTACGCTGATGGCAGAATCACATGTCTCCATGCGTGACGATTTTGAAATTACCGTGCCACCGATCGATGCGCTGGTGGATCTGATTCAAGAGTATGTCGGTGAGCGGGGCGGTGTGCGTATGACCGGTGGCGGTTTCGGTGGCTGTATTGTCGCCCTTATCCCTTCGGCGCTGACGGATGAAGTCAAACAGGTGATTGAACGGGAATATCCGGCGCGCACCGGCCTTCAGCCGTCTATCTATCTGTGTCAGGCATCCGGCGGTGCAGGGCGTGTGAGCTAAGTTCAGGCTGGAAAAGGTGAGCGAAAAGGGCTTTGATTAAAGCCCTTTTTACATTTCATGTGTTTTACATTGCATATGTTTAAGGTAGCAGGAATAGCGTTGCCAGCCCGAGGAAGATAAAGAAGCCGCCGGTATCCGTGATCGCCGTAATCATTACGCTGGAGCCGACGGCCGGATCGCGGCCGAGTTTCATCATGATCAGTGGGATCGCGACGCCCATCAGTGCGGCGAGCAGCAAGTTCAACAGAATCGCCAGCATCATCACGCCCCCCATCGCGGCGCTGCCATAGAGCAGGAAGGTCACCACGCCCATAATCGTGCCCCATATCACCCCGTTTACCAGCGCAACGCCTAATTCTTTCAGTAGCAGGTATGATTTTTTGCCGTGTTCCAGTTGATGCAACGCCAGTGCACGCACGATCATGGTGATCGTCTGGTTACCCGTATTCCCGCCAATTCCGGCGACAATCGGCATGAGCGTTGCCAGCGCCACCAAATGAGATAACGTGTGCTCAAACAGGCCGATGACCCGCGAGGCGATGAGCGCCGTACAAAGATTGATGGCCAGCCAGGCCCAGCGATTGCGAAACGATTTATACACGGGCGCGTAGACGTCTTCAGAAGGCGTTAACCCCCCTGAACGTCGCAGGCTGCTGTCGCTTTCTCGGTTCACGACGTCGAGGATATCCTCAATCGTCAGGCGTCCCATGAGTTTCCCTTTGCTATCGACCACGGCGCTGGAAATTAAGTCGTAACGTTCAAAAGCCCCTGCGGCTTCTTCGACTTTATCTTCAGGCTGGAATCTCAACGGTTGATCGTCCATGACGTCATTAACCAAAGCCTGAGGCGAGTGGAGCAGAATGCTGGCCAGCGACAGCTCGCCGATCAGCGTATTTTTGCGATCGGTGACGAACAGTTTGTCGGTGGAATTGGGGATAGTTTTACGGTAGCGCAGATAGCGCTGTACGGCCGCGAGCGTAACATCGGCGCGCACGGTGATGAGTTTGAAATCCATCATGTGGCCGAGGCAGTCTTCATCATAATTGATGGCGGCACGTAGCTGCGCGCGCTGCTTTGGCTCAAGCGAGGTCAGTATCCTGCCCAGCAGGTGGCGGGGGACGAGGCGAGACAACTGAGCCTGCTCATCAACGTCCAATATCCGAACCGCCCTCAGGATTTCCTTGTCCTGCATGTCGCCGATCAGATCGTCAGAAATGCTGTCAGAGGCCTCAATCAACACGCGGCCGCGCTTCTTTATGGGGATCAGTCGCCAGAGCGCTAGCCGTTCATCATGCGGTAAAGATTCCAGCAAGTCGGCAAGGTCAGCGGCATGCAGCCCGATGATGAGCTCGCTGATTTCTGCGGTTTGATCGAGCAGGATGCTTTTTTCACGCAGCCTGATTTTGTTATTTAATTCAGCATTGTCGCCCAATGCGGCGTCATCGCGTTCCGTAACGCGCGGTTGCCGGTTGATAATGTCTTCAACCAGTTCTTTGTTTTCCAACAGCAGAAGGGAGATGCGGCGACGGAGGTCGGTAAGTTTTTTTACACTCGACATAATGTTTTATGCTCGATCTGTTTTTTATCCGTGTTTTATTAAACGTAGCGCAAAATCAGTAGATTAAGAATAGGATTACTGGCGAATCGCAGTCTGAAAGATGTGCGATAGTGCCCAGACGTGTTTTTTTATGAGGGATTTTATCTAACGAATTATTAAATCGCTTGCTACTTAGTTTTTGGCGATATATAGTCAGTTCCAGAAACGTAACCGATACCGATGGCAGAGACGATGAACGACAACGCTTACAAACTGGATGGACAACTGTGCTTCGCACTGTATTCAGCCAATCTGGCGATGAATAAACTGTATCGTCGTTTGCTGTCTGAGCTGAATCTGACCTATCCCCAATATCTGGTGATGCTGGTGTTGTGGGAGCGTGATGGTTTGACGGTGTCTGAACTGGGTGAGCGTCTGTATCTCGATTCCGCTACGCTAACGCCGTTGCTCAAGCGGTTACAAAGCGCAGGCTTAGTGGTGCGTAACCGGGGAACAGAAGATGAGCGTCAGGTGCTGGTCGGCTTAACCGAAGCAGGGCGAGCACTTCAGCAACAGGCGAAAGCGATTCCTGAAAGCGTGTTTTGCGCGACGGAATGCCATCTTGACCAGCTACAGACGATCAAAAAAGATTTAGAGACGCTGCGTAAGAATCTGATTGGGCATCTTTGAAAATACTGGCGGTTGCCTTGTGCATCCGCAGCCTGTCAGACAGCGTTATATTTGTTAAGTAGTATGCTTTTACGTGATTTTCTTTATATAAATTTCTTTATGCAAATAAGTAGTTAGCGATTTAATTTTTTGCTATGTAATTAAAGCCTGAGCAGCATCTATACTGCCTTAGGCCATTCCCTAACTATCTGGAGTCACATTATGTCTATTGAAAAAGTATTATACGTTGCTCATGCTCAAGCTACCGGTGGTCGTGATGGTCGTGCGGTGTCTTCCGATAAAGCGGTTGATATTAAATTGACGACCCCACGTGAGCTGGGCGGTGCAGGCGCTGAAGGGACAAACCCAGAGCAGTTGTTCGCCGCGGGCTATTCTGCCTGTTTCCTTGGCGCGATGAAGTTTGTCGGTGCGCGTGACAAAATCGCTGTCCCTGCTGATACCACGGTAAACGGTAGCGTAGGCATCGGTGCCATTCCGACAGGATTTGGTATTGAAGTTGAACTGAAAATTTCTCTGCCGGGCCTGGATCGCGCCGTGGCTGAAGATCTGGTGCAGAAAGCCCATATCGTTTGCCCATACTCCAATGCAACGCGCGGCAACATCGACGTGACCCTGACTGTCGTCTAAGCCCGACTTGAAGCAAGTACATAATTGATTGATGAATTCGATTGATTAATGAACACAATTGATTGATAAAAACGGTGGCTGCGAAGATTCGCACTGCCGTTTTTTTTATTGGTACGGCATAGCTGAATGGGCAACGGGCGTGAATGACGGGCACGGAAATACGAAGGCAGTATGCCTGATGAAGAAAAATAGAATATAAGAAACGGGTTGGTTAAGCGCTATTCTTTCTGATTGACGAGTACGTTAGCAGGAAGCAGTAATTGTTCAGCACGCTGCTGCTGTTTGTCTTGATGATGACCAAACGCGGTGATGGTGGAGTAGGCAAAGCGGCCTAAAAGAATAATGAAGCTGATGAGTAAAACGGCACGGGCGATCCGAGAGCCACTTCGTCGCGGGCGTATCGATAATCGTCGTTTATGGGTAAGCGTGGACATTACCAGTTAATCCTCTGTGAAAGCGAACATTCGCTGTTGTTTATTTAGGCACAAGCAGTAGACGAGGTCAATCTGCCGCAGTGAAAAAGATGATGGCCGATCCGGTTTTCGCACGTTCGGTATAAGGGGAGGAAGGAAGCGTGAAGAGAGGGGAGAATAAGGGGCGGAGAGAACCACCAAAAACCCGCTCAAACAAAAACGAATAAGCGGGTTGTGTGGTGCAAGGGATTACGCCGTGGTATTGACGTTACGCCCAATCGCCGGATTTGCTGGCAGAGGTGGTAATGCCTGCAAAATACCAGCAGCAACAGCTTCTTGGCTGTCGAGCGCTTTTTTCATCACAAGCGCGCTGGCCTCACTGCTGGTACGCATGCTGCTGAGGTCGGTCGCGAGTGATGCAATCTGTGATACATCCATTTTACTCTCCTTAAGACTGAGTTGGATTGATATCCGGTATGGAAAGGAAGCGCGCCTTTCCGCCGAGGTTGCATGATGTTGGCGAAAATTCTCGCCAGCCATCATTTTGGTATCGGCCCTATCCCTATAAACTTTATGTTAACCGGGCTTCATCGACCAGCTCGGCTGCACAATTTTGCGTCACGATACTGTGCGGAATACGTTCGGTTTTCCACGTAACGTTTTCATCAATCAGGCTTTTTCTTCCTCAATCATCAGCTTCCAGCCGGTGACGTCCTGCCAATACTCCTGTTCCCGTTCCAAATCCAGCTGTACCAGCGTGTTGTTGGTAAAGAAGTCGCGTGGGAACGTCAGCGTCCAATAGTTGTCATCGGTATGCAGCCGTAACGATTCCGGCGTTGTCGTCGCCTGACGCTGGTTATTCAACAGCGCGGCAAGGCGCAAAAGCTGCACCAGTGGCAAATACTGTTTCTTTTTGAACAGGTTCAGCCGCGGCAGCTCTTCCAGTTTGATCGCTTTACGGTGCAATCGCACGATCAGGGACAGCACAAGCTGCTGTTCCTGATTGAAGCCGGGCAGGTTGGTGTTTTGCAGAATGTAGGCGGAATGACGGTGCATGCCGCTATGGTTAATGCCCAATCCAACCTCATGCAGCATGGAAGCCCAGTTTAAGATGGCTTCGAGCTGTGGATGCACCAGGTTAGGATTTTGCTCTGCCCATTGTGCATAAAGCTGCTGCGTGGTTTCCCGCACGCGTCGCGCCTGCTCACGGTCGATATTGTAATGGGTCGCCAGGCTCTGCGCGGTACGGATACGAATATCCTGATGGCGGAAACGACCTTCCATTTCGTACAGCACGCCTTCACGCAGCGCGCCATCGGACAGGCGTAGTTCTTTGATCGCCAGCGCGTCGAAAATACCACACAGAATAGCCAGACCGGGCACCAGCACCGACTGGCGATCCTCGGACAGACCCGGCAGGCTCAGTGACTTGAAGTGCTTAAACTGCAAGATCTGCGTGCGTAGCATTTCCAGCCGCTCGGGAGTAATCAGGCCGTCTTTCTCTCCCATCTCCACCAGAATTTCATGTGTGGCTTTGATCGTTCCAGACGCGCCGAGGGCGAATTTCCAGCCGTATATGCGGTATTCCCAAGACAGCGTCTCCAGCTTTTGTGCTGCGGCCAGCCGGGCGCGCTTGAAGTTGGCTTCGCTGATTTCACCGTTCGGGAAAAACTGCTGTGCGAAGCTGACGCACCCCATACGACGGCTTTCCACCAGCATCGGCTCGAAATCTTCACCGATGACCAGCTCTGTAGAACCGCCGCCGATATCGATGACCAGCTTGCGGCCTTTTTCCGGCTGCGTATGCTCCACGCCCATAAAAATCAGACGGGCTTCTTCATGGCCGGAAATGATCTCTATCGGATAGGGAATGATATCCGCTGCGCGGCGCAAAAATTCCTGCGCGTTAGCCGCCTGACGCAGCGCGTGCGTGCCGACGATGGACACGTTCACAGCGGGGAAGCCTTGCAGCCGTTCAGCAAACAGCGCCAGACAGCTCAGGCCGCGTTGAATGGCTTCTTCGCTGAGCATATTTTTGCTGTCCAGCCCATCGGCCAGATGTACCCGCTGTTTTAAACGCCCCAATACCTGAAGCGCACCGTTTACCACGCGTGCGATCACCATGTGAAAACTATTGGAGCCCAGGTCGATAGCCGCGAATTCTTGCGGCTTTATCTCGGTTTTTTCATTGTTCGTTAACGGCATTATTCAGGCTTATCTCCAGGTTGCTCCAACGCCTTGATGTAGTCGTAAATGGCATTTTGCGCGCGTACTTTACGCTTGTTGCCGCGTGAGACATAGCGGTTGCTCGATTCTTTATCAATGACACGGGCTTTTACCGTATCGCTGAACAGAATATCCAGCGTTTCCAGCACGCGATTTTTCAACACAGGATCAAGAATTTCCACTGCGACTTCAATGCGATAATCAATGTTGCGTGTCATCCAGTCTGCGGAAGAGAGGTAGACTTTCTTGTCCCCGCCGTTGTTGAAGACATACACCCGATCGTGTTCCAGATAGCGGTCAAGAATACTGATGACCTGAATATTTTCACTGATCCCCGGTAAATTAGGGATAAGTGAACACATGCCGCGCACTAGCAGATTGATTTTCACGCCCGCAGAGGAAGCCTGATACAGCTTTTCTGCCAGCCCTTTATCCACCAGATTATTTACCTTAAGCGTAATGCCTGCATCACGATTCGCCAGCGCATTTTCGATCTCGGTATCGATCAATTGGTACAGCTTGTCGCGGGAGTTTTGCGGTGACACCAGCAGGTGTTCGAAGCTAACCGGGCGGTAAGGATTTTCAATGAAGTTGAAGACGCGACGGACTTCGTTGGTAATGCGTTCGTCGGCGGTCAGCAGCGAGTAGTCGGTATACAGGCGGGCGGTTTTCTCGTTGAAGTTACCGGTGCCGATGTGTGCGTAACGCACGATGTTTTCCCCTTCGCGGCGGGAAATCAGGAACAGTTTGGCGTGAATCTTCAGCCCAGGCACTGAGAAAATGACGTGTACGCCGGCTTCCGTCAGGCGCTTGGCCCAGTGAATATTCGCCTCTTCGTCAAAGCGCGCCTGTAGTTCGACCACTACCGTCACTTTCTTGCCGTTGTGAGCCGCATGGATCATCGAATTAATGATGCGCGAATCTTTGGCGACGCGGTAAATATTGATTTTGATGGACAGCACGTTAGGGTCGAAAGAGGCTTGTCGCAGCAGTTCCAATACGTGCTCGAAGGTGTGGTACGGGTAATAGAGCAGCACGTCGCGTTCGCGGATCGCATCAAATCCGTTGCGAAAATGGTTGAAGCCGGTGTGTCGCAGGCGCGGCAGGGGTTTGTTGACCAGATTGGCGCGTCCGACGTTCGGGAAAGAAATAAAATCTTTGAAATTGTGGTAGCGCCCGCCGGGGATGACGGAATCATAAGAAGAGATCCCCAGTTTATCGAGTAGCATGGCGACCATCGCGTCCGGCATGTCGCGCTGATAGACGAATCTCACCGGCTCGGCGGTCAGACGCTGCTTCAGGCTGGAAGACATCAGCTCCAGCAGGCTGGATTCCATTTCCGTCACCAGATCGTATTCCGCATCGCGCGTCATCTTCATGGAGTACGCGTTCAGCGCATCATAATCAAAGAAGCCCTTGAAGATATCATCCAGACAGTAACGCAGAATGTTATCGATGAGGATCATGGTCTTACGACGGCGCGGCGCTTCCGCTGGCAGGTTGACGAAGCGCGGTATTTTATCCGAAGGAATTTCCAGCAGGGCGTAACTGATCTCATCGCCACGAATAATTTCGACGGCAAGATAGGTATAGTTATCCTTCAGGAACTCCACCAGATCGGTTTCGTCAAAGATCAGTATTGGCGTGATATGCGGGCGCAGATATTGCCGGAAGTAATCTCTCAGCCACTCTTGCTGATTAGGGGAAACCTGACGCTCATTGACCAGAAAAATCTGGTTACGCGCCATCTCCAGCAGCAGTTCGTTGTACAGGCTATCAAAGATTTGATCGGTTTTGAGAACACGCGCCTGAATTTTGCCTAAAAGGTGTCGCAGATTGCCGTCCAGACCTTGCTCTTCGTTAATCAGAATGCGTCTTTTCAAATCGGCAAAACGGACTTTATAAAATTCATCAAGGTTGCTGGAGTAAATGCCCAGAAAGCGCATGCGTTCGATTAACGGATTGCTTTTATCTGCTGCTTCCTGAAGTACTCGTTCATTAAAGGATAACCAACTTAATTCTTTCTCTATGTAGAGTTTGTCCTGACCCATTGTCACTCCGCTCAACTCATGTACTGAAGGTTCATCCAATATTCATGCCCTTCTTCTGTGGGGATAGGGTACAACAACATTATGGCGTGTTGATGACGATAAAATCTAATTCATAGACAGACTTACCATTGTCATATTATGGGCGTAAAGGCAACATATGCTACCCGCAATACGTTAGCAACACGACTCTGGCGGCTTCACTCTAACGGCGAGAATAATGGTAAACACAGGCAATACATCACAGTATCGGGATCGTCGGCGAGCGTGGATCGACCGCTTGGTTCACCGCATTGTTGCGGGCAGTGGGCTGCTGGTGCTGGCTATGCTGTTGTTAATCTTCTTCTATCTACTGTATGTGGTGACGCCACTGTTCCTTTCTCCCACCGTTAATGGCCAAAAAACGGTGCCACGCCAGGGTGCGGAACCGTCGCTGGCGCTGGGGCTTAGCGACAACGGGCAGATCGGGTTTCGCATCGACAGTCAGGGCTACGGCGAGTTTATCCCGTTTGCAGAAAATCAGCCCATGTCGCGTATTCAACTAGTTCCTGCGCTGAGTTTACTGGCGCAGAGTCAGGGGGAGCGACAGGTTTATGCCCTGAGTCAGCCTGATGGCCGTTTGGTTTTCGTGCAGCCTGTGTTATCGCGTACGGAAAACCGTTCTCCCATCTGGGATTATCCGCTGGGTGAGCAGGCGTACTCGCTTGGATTGCCTGCGCAGCCGCTGCGTTATCTGGCAGTAGCGGCAGTGGGGGAAAAGCATGTTGTTGTGGCAGCGATCGGGCAGGAAAATGCGTTGATTATTGCCGACGTTGATAAAAACGGTGTGCGGCAACGGGCACAGATTACGCTTCCGGCGGGTACGATTAGCCAACTGCTGCTGACACCAGACGGGCAGCAGGTGTATTTGCTCAGCGGTAAGACATTAACGCTGTGGCAGGTGGGGGCGAACGCGCTGACGCTGCGGGAAGAGCGACAGTTACAGTTGGCGGAACCGCTGCATCTGGCGCTGCTGTCCGGTGGACGATCGCTGCTGGTGCAGTCTGCTGACGGGCGGATTAGCCAATGGTTTGACGTTCCGGGCGAAAAGGGCGCGACGCTGACAGAGATTCGTCAGTTTCCGCACGTTGCGGGCGAATCGGTGTTGTTGGCAACAGAGGCGCAGCGGCGAGTCTTTGCCACATTGAGCACACAGGGTGAGCTGTCGCTGTTTGCCAGCAAGCAGTCGCATGCGTTGCTGACGCAGACGCTACCGGCTCATGCACAAACGCTGGCGTTTTCGCCGCGCGGTTCAGCTTTGCTGGTTGAAACGGCGCAGGGCTGGCATCGCTATCGGGTTGATAACCCATATCCCGATATTGGCTGGCGCGGGCTGTGGCAAAAGCTGTGGTACGAGAACTATCCGGAGCCTGCCTATATTTGGCAATCCACGTCTGCGGATGACAGCTATCAGGCTAAATTCAGCATGATGCCGCTGATGCTGGGCACGATGAAGGCCGCGATTTACGCGATGCTGTTTGCTACGCCGCTGGCGCTGTCCGCCGCGATCTATACCGCCTGCTTTATGTCGCCGACGTTGCGACGCTGGATTAAACCCACGCTGGAAATCATGGGCGCGCTGCCTACGGTGGTCGTCGGCCTGATTGCGGCCATCTGGCTGGCCCCGCATTTTGCGACCTATCTGTCCGCGATTCTGGTCATGCCGATTTTATGGATGCTGGCCGTGCTCGGCTGCGGCTGGCTGATTGAATGCCTGCCGGCGCGCTGGCGCGTCCGTTTCCCTGCTGGCTGGGACGTGCTATTCCTCATTCCCACGATCTTGCTGACATTTGTGGTCGGCTGTTGGCTTGCGCCGCGGATGGAGATCTGGGTGCTGGGGCAGCCGCTGTACCAGTGGCTGGGTGATGATTTTGTGCAACGCAACACGCTGGTGGCGGGCGTTGCTCTTGGCTTCGCGCTGATCCCGCTGATTTTTTCGCTGGCAGAGGATGCCTTGTTTAGCGTACCGGCTCGTTTAAGTCAGGGATCGCTGGCTCTGGGTGCGACGGCCTGGCAAACCTTGTGGCGCGTCGTGCTGCCGTCCGCCAGCGCTGGGATTTTCGCCGCACTGATGCTGAGTTTTGGCCGCGCCGTGGGGGAAACCATGATTGTGCTCATGGCGACGGGCAACACACCGATTATGGATGAAGGTCTGCTTCAGGGCCTGCGTTCGCTGGCGGCGAATATCGCTATTGAAATGCCGGAAGCGGTGACGAACAGTGGTCACTATCGGGTGCTGTTCTTAACGGCATTAACGCTGTTTGTTTTCACGTTCATCGTGAATACGCTGGCTGAAACTATCCGGCAGCGCTTACGCCAACGCTACCGTGATGAAGGAGAAAACGCGTGAAGCGCTGGTTCCGTTCGGGAAGGCCCTGGGTGTGGCTGACCGCATCGTCAATTTCCATTAGCCTGCTGGCGATGCTGGCAATTATCGTGCTGCTGGCCGGGCAGGGCATGGGCTACCTGTGGCCGCAGCCTGTCTGGCTGCTGACGCTACAGCCGGAGCAGGGTGCGCAGCGTGCACTGATAGGGGAAATTTATGCCGAGCAGACGCTTTCGCGCCAGCAGCTGGAACAGGCTGGTTTGTCCTCTTCGTCTGAGGATGATGAAACACGCTATTTGATCAAAATTGGCCAGCGCGAAATTCATGGGCAGAGCTTTCGCACGCTGCTGTCGCGCGACATTGTCCGCTTTGATAAACCTGCCGACATTTTGGTGTTGAAGCGGACGAACAATGGCACAGCTTATGGTTATCTGGCTGGCATGCTGGAGGGCGAGCAGCCGCTGGTGGCAACGGATCTCCCCGCCACCTTACAGCATCGCGTCGAGCAGGTGCAGGGATTGCTTGCGAAGACGCAGGCCATCCGTATGGGTGAGATGGCGAAGATCAACCAGCAATTTGAGACGCTGCGGCTGGAAGAGAAAAAGCGGCAGCAGGCTAAGACGCTGGACAATCAGGCGTTAGCCCGCCTTCAGGCTGAACGCATTGAACTGCAACGCCGCTTTGATGAGCTGTCGCGCCAGCTAACCTCACTCAATCTGGACATTAATCGCGATACCGTGCAATTGCGGGACGCGAACGGCAGCGTCCATCTTATTCCGCTCAGAGACATTGAACAGGCCTGGTACCCTAACGCGATGAGCCTGTGGGAAAAAGTCAGCCACTGGGGCAATCAGGCGAAATACATGCTGGTGCACTACTCGCCGGACAGCAACAGCGCGGGCCACCTTTTCCCCGCCATTTTTGGCACCGTGCTGATGGTAGTGCTGATGTCCATCGTGGTGATGCCATTGGGGGTGATCGCCGCAGTTTATCTGCATGAATACGCGGGGAAAAACAGCTTAACGCGCTGGGTGCGAATTGCCGTGGTCAATCTGGCTGGGGTGCCTTCCATTGTGTACGGCGTGTTCGGGTTAGGCTTTTTTGTTTATCTCATCGGTGGCACGTTGGATCAGCTGTTCTATTCTGAAGCACTGCCGAATCCGACGTTTGGTACGCCGGGGCTGCTGTGGGCATCGCTGACGCTGGCTCTGCTGACGCTGCCTGTGGTGATTGTGGCGACGGAAGAAGGGCTGTCGCGCATTCCGATGTCTGTGCGCCACGGCTCACTGGCGTTGGGCGCTACCAAGGCCGAAACGCTGTGGCACGTTGTGTTGCCGATGGCGGTTCCCGCGATGATGACGGGCTTGATCCTCGCCGTGGCGCGTGCGGCAGGGGAAACCGCGCCGCTGATGTTGGTCGGCGTGGTGAAGTCGGTGCCGGTGTTACCGGTTGATGACATTTTCCCTTATTTGCATCTTGAGCGAAAATTTATGCATTTGGGATTTCAAATTTACGATCTGGCGTTCCAAAGCCCGGACGTCGAAGCGGCAAGACCGCTGGTGTACATCACCGCACTGCTGCTGGTGTTGATTGTTGTTGGGTTGAATCTTGCCGCGATTGGGATTCGCCATGTTCTGCGTGAGAAATATCGTTCGTTATCACTCTGAAAGTAGGATGAAGTTATGGGATTTATGACACAAAAGGAGATGGCACCGCTGCCTGATGTTCATCAACTGAGTGATGAGCAGACGACGTTAACCGTGGAACATCTGAATCTTTACTATGGCGACAAGCAGGCACTGAACGATATTTCGATTCGCATTCCGAAGAATCAGGTGACGGCGCTGATTGGGCCGTCGGGCTGTGGTAAATCCACGCTGTTACGCTGCTTTAATCGCATGAACGATCTGGTGGATGACTGCCGCACCGAGGGTGATATCCGGTTGAACGGTATGCCTGTCAACGACCCGCAGTTGGATGTTGCCACGTTGCGCCGTCGGGTGGGGATGGTTTTTCAACGACCGAATCCGTTTCCCAAGTCGATCTATGAAAACGTGATTTATGGCTTGAGATTGCAGGGGCTACGCGACCGACGCTTTTTGGATGATGCCGTTGAGCGTGCGCTGCGTGCAGCGGCGCTTTGGCATGAGGTAAAGGATCGTCTGAGCGATAACGCGCTAACGCTATCCAGCGGGCAGCAGCAGCGTTTGGTGATCGCCCGTGCAATCGCCATTGAGCCGGAAGTGTTGTTGCTGGACGAACCGACCTCCGCACTCGATCCGATTTCGACGTTGGTTGTCGAGGAACTGATGGGAACGCTAAAGCAGCATTTCACGCTGGTGCTGGTGACACACAACATGCAGCAGGCCGCGCGCGTGTCGGATTACACCGCGTTTATCAATCAGGGAAAACTGATCGAGTACAACCGTACGGACGATCTGTTTACCTCTCCGACGCAGCGCCGTACTGAGGATTATATCACCGGACGCTTTGGGTGAAATTTCATCAAACTGCCACGTTTAAATGACCTAAAAAAATTATGGATACCGTTCATCAATTGTCCGTGCCATTTGAAAAATTGATGATAAAATGCGCGCAAATTTTTTGACTCTGGCAAGTGGCGGGTAAGATGAAATTCAGTACCATGAACGAAGGCGAAATTATTACCGAGCTGTGCCGGAGAATAAAAGACTCCAGAATTCAGCAGCGTCTCTCGCAGGTCGATCTTGCCGAGCGGGCGGGACTGGGAATCGCAACGATAAAGCGTGCGGAAATGGGCGAATCCATTACGCTCAGCAGCCTGCTCTCCATTCTGCGCGGATTAAATCGTCTGCATCAAATTGAAGGCGTGCTCTTCGATGCCGAAGTGGAATCCTTCCATGCGCAGATCAGCGGCGAGAAAAAACAGACGCCGCTGCGTATCAGAAAGAAAGCCGCGACCTTTCCTGCCAAAGCACTCACCAAGCATGAAAATATCAAGAAACCCGCTAACAGCACGGTAGATTGGTATATCGCGGCGGCTGAAAACAACATTGTCTGGTCGCTGCCTGAAAGCGATAAAAAATAAAGGGCTAATGCAAATGCATTAACCCTTATGTATGAACCCTGATTGTCGCGTTAATCTGCCAGAAATTTAACGCGACAAAGCAAGTTTATCCTTCTCCACGATCCCCTAGGGATATTATTCGCACAGCACAACTTTAATGGCCAAACCGCCGCGAGACGTTTCACGGTACTTGGCGTTCATGTCTTTGCCGGTTTCGTACATGGTTTCAACGACCTTATCCAGCGATACGCGTGGCTCGCTGGTGCGGCGCATTGCCATTCTGGCGGCGTTGATCGCCTTCACTGAGGCGATGGCGTTGCGTTCGATGCACGGCACCTGAACCTGACCCGCAACCGGGTCGCATGTCAGCCCCAGATTATGCTCCATGCCGATTTCCGCCGCGATGCATACCTGCTCAGGATTCGCGCCGAGTAGCTCAGCCAGACCGGCTGCCGCCATCGAACAGGCTACGCCGACTTCTCCCTGACAGCCCACTTCCGCACCAGAAATAGAGGCGTTCATTTTGTAGAGCATGCCGATAGCGCCGGATGCCAGGAAGTAACGCAGGTAAGATTCCGGGGTGACCGGTTGAACGTAGCGATCGTAATAAGCCAGCACGGCAGGAATAATGCCGCATGCGCCGTTAGTCGGTGCGGTGACGACGCGTCCGCCCGCCGCATTTTCTTCCGACACGGCCATCGCAAACATGTTCACCCAGTCCATCGCGTCCATCGGGTCGTTAGAAAAACGATCGTTGATGAACAGCAGGCGATGCAGCGCCGATGCCCGACGCGGAACGCGCAAGGGGCCGGGCAACACGCCTTCCGTATTCATGCCGCGGTGCATGCAGTCCTGCATAGTTTTCCATACGTCGGCAAAATAGTGCTCAAGCGCTTCCCGACCATGCATCGCAATCTCGTTTTTCAGGACGATGGCGGATAAAGACAGGCAGTGATCGTGACAGTGTTGCAGCAGCTTCTGGGCAGAAAAGAACGGGTAGGGCGCACTTTCCTCAGCCAGATTGGGTTTGCCGAAGTTTTCCTGATCGACGACGAATCCGCCCCCGATGGAGTAATAGGTTTTGCTATAGACCAACTCTTGCTGGTTATAGGCGCGAATGGTCATGCCGTTTTCATGCAGCGGCAGGTTTTCCGGCTGGAAACGCAGGGAGGACTCCAGCGGGAAGCTGACCTCATACTGACCGTTGAGCATCGGCAGGCGCTGAGTGTCTTTCACCTGTTGAATAAATGCCGGAATGCTATCGATATTTACGCTATCCGGTAGGTTACCTGCGAGTCCCATAATGATAGCGATATCGGTATGGTGCCCTTTCCCCGTCAGGGAAAGTGAGCCGTAAATATCAACGACAATACGCGTCACCGATGAGATAAGCGCGCGGTTCACCAGATCGTCAGTGAACATTTTACCCGCTTTCATTGGGCCGACAGTATGAGAACTGGATGGGCCGATACCGATTTTGAAGATATCAAATACGCTGACCATAGCGATTTCCTTGAAAAAAACGCCGCATACCCGTCATACTTCAAGCCGTATGTGCGTTGGCTTCCCTCACTCACCCCAGTCACTTACTTATGTAAGCTCCTGGGGATTCGTGTGGTTGCCGCCTTCCTACAACTCGAATTATTTAGGGTATGGCTAGAAAATAACGTGCCGGCGTTAAATTAGGGTAGGGGGGCTTACAGCAGATCGCGCAGGCTGTAAACAATGGCGGAAATAGCGATCAGTCCCATCAGGGTGACAAAGACGTTGCTGATATGGCCGCTGTATTTCTTCATCGCTGGGACTTTCTGGATGGCGTACATCGGCATCAGGAACAGCAGGCACGCGATAATCGGGCCGCCCAACGTTTCGATCATGCCCAGAATGCTTGGGTTCAGCGTCGCAACAATCCAGGTCGTGATCAGCATGAACAGCGCAGTGATGCGGTTCAATTTGGTGTTGGAGATGGTTTTGCCTCTGCTGCGCAGGGATTTCACGATCATGCCGTTAAAACCTTCGCCCGCACCCAGATAGTGACCCAGGAACGATTTAGAGATCGCGATGGTGGCAATAACCGGTGCCAGATAGCCGATGACCGGGTTGTTAAAGTGGTTCGCCAGATAGGACAGAATAGAAATGTTCTGTGCTTTCGCTTCCATCAGCTCAGCCGGAGAAAGGCTCAGTACACAGCTGAAGACGAAGAACATCACGGTCAGCACCATCATGATGTGGCTGTAAGACAGAATGCGTGAGCATTTTTGCTCGGCGTCATCGCCATATTCTTTACGTTTGGCAACGGCGAAAGAGGAGATGATTGGCGAGTGGTTGAAGGAGAAAACCATCACCGGAATAGCCAGCCATAATGTCGCCAACAGACCGTTGCCCGTGACGCTGGAACTCAAAGACATGTTTTCAAAAACAGAGGTATTCCAGTTTGGAATTAAATAAAGCGCCAGCAACATCAGCACGGCAACAAACGGGTAAACCAGAATACTCATTGCCTTCACGATCATCGCTTCACCGAAGCGGACAATAAACATTAATCCAAGGATCAATATTAATGACAGCAGCGCACGGGGCGGAGAAGGCAAATGTAATTGGTGAGTAATAAAGCTATCTACCGTATTGGTGATGGCGACGCTATAAACTAATAGGATCGGATAAATAGCGAAAAAATAAAGCAAAGTGATTAATTTACCTGCACCAACGCCGAAATGTTCTTCAACGACTTCGGTAATATCTTCACCACCTTTCTTGCCGGATAATACAAAGCGGCATAAAGCACGGTGAGAATAATATGTCATCGGGAAGGCAATCAGTGCCATGATAATTAACGGAATTAACCCACCAATACCGGCATTGATAGGTAAGAATAACACGCCAGCGCCGATGGCCGTGCCGTAGAGGCCCAGCATCCAGACGGTATCGCTTTTACGCCATCCTGAAGCCTGTTCTAACACCTGGCCGCTATCTTGAATGGTGCTCATATACTGATCTCTCCTCGGTGAACATATTAATACCCTGTTACAAGAGTATTGCCACATGATGTGGATTATAAAAATTACAGTATCGGCAAGTTGCCGTTACGGAGTCTAAAAAACGAACGAGACATGTTGCTAATTATGTCAGTAGGTCAATACTGTTTTGTGGCGGCATTCTATATCGTGGTGGTCAGCGAATAATATTGAGGCGATCACAGAAATGAATTGACGGGAAATATTTTAATAAATTTCCGCGCAAATTAAAATATCAAACTTGATACTTTATTTTAAATATTTTTAACGGCTCGTTATTGATACTTTATTTAATTGTCGAGTGATGAAAAATGAACAATAAATAAAATAAAAGGCCGATGAAATAATAAACGCAATTTTGCTGATGTCACGCGTAATGATGATTTTTCTCTTTTGAAGACATCTCGAGGGTGCGGTTTCTGCTGTTACATCGCATCAGATGACCGTTACCCAGCAGATTGCAACCTGCTGGGTAACGGTCACCGATCTGTCAGGCAGTGAGTTTTTCCTCTGCCCACGCCAGACCGCTGTGGTATTCCTCTGGTAATAGAGGCGCCAGCGATTGCAACGTGCGTTGCAACTGTGCGGTGTCCGACGACGGTAGATTGAGGTGTCCAACTTTGCGGCCGGGACGAACCTCTTTCTCATACCAGTGCAGATGTACCAGCGGCAGCGCCAGCCAGCCGATATTCACGTCAGTGCCGATCAGGTTGACCATCACCGACGGCGTTTCGACAACCGGTACCGGCAGCGGCAGATCCAGAATGGCGCGCAGATGCAGCTCAAACTGGCTGATTGACGCACCATTTTGCGTCCAGTGTCCGCTATTGTGTACGCGTGGAGCCAGCTCGTTAATAAGCAGATGGTCGCCGACGATAAAGCATTCCATCGCCATCACGCCCACATAACCCAGCGCATTCATGATTGCGGACAGCATCTGTTCGGCCTGCTGCTGCAACTGCGAGTCGGGTTGAGGGAAAGCCACGCTGGTGCGCAGAATGCCGTCCTGATGCAGGTTATGAGTGAGCGGGTAGAACACACATTTGCCGTGCGTATTGCGGGCACCCACCAGCGAAACTTCGCCAGAAAAGTTAATGCCTTGCTCAACGATGCATTCGCCGTAGCAGTCAGCGGGCAGCGTGTGCTGTTCGCCATCGCGCAAGCGCCACTGTCCACGACCGTCGTAACCGCCGACGCGACGTTTAACGATCGCTAATTCACCCAATGAGGCGAAGACGTGTGGCCATTCATCGGCGCTAGCCAGCAGTTGCCACGGAGCTGTGGCCAGACTCAGCGAATCCAGCAGCTGCTTTTGCGTCAGACGATCGGCCAGACGCGGGAAAATATCGCGGTTTGCAAACGCCGTGTGCTCGGCCAACTCGCGGGTGAGGGCGGTTTCCGGCCAGCGTTCGATCTCGGCGGTAATGACACTGTTATGAAACGGAACCGACTCTGGCTCTGCATCAAGTCCTACTGGGTAAACCGCAATACCTAGCGGTTCACCAGCCTGACGCAGCATTCTGCCCAACTGACCATTGCCTAATACGCAGACCGGTTTCATGCCTCCTCCCGCGGATCGGGATGAGAGAGCACATCATCGGTTTGCGCCTGACGCCAGTCTGCCAGTCGGGTGGCGATGCCATTGTCATGTAGGGCGAGAATTTGTGCGGCCAGCAGAGCCGCATTCGCTGCGCCCGCTTTGCCAATGGCCAACGTGCCGACCGGAATACCGCGAGGCATTTGGACGATGGAATACAGGCTGTCTACACCGCTCAGCGTTGAGCTTTGTACCGGCACGCCAAGCACGGGAACCAGCGTTTTCGCTGCCAGCATACCCGGCAGGTGTGCTGCGCCGCCTGCGCCCGCGATAATCACATCAAAACCGTTTTGTGCCGCTTGCTCAGCAAAGCTGAACAGCTTATCCGGCGTCCGGTGTGCGGAAACGACTTCGGTATGAAAAGGAATGTTCAGCGTGGTGAGGATTTCCGCAGCAAACTGCATGGTGGCCCAGTCACTCTTTGAACCCATGACGATGGCAATTTTAGCCGGGGCAACGTTGGATGACATGCCTGTAACGCTCCTGTGATTGTACGTGTTCGTGACGCGTTCGCGTCGGCCAGACAGGGAGGGTCTGGCGTTGAGGGCGTAGAGCATATCACGCCATTATGGCGAGGAAAACGGTTGCGTATGCGGAAATGCGGGGGGAATAAGGTGAGAGTCCGTTAAGTCAATGTCAGGAAACGCATTAAAATGGGAAGGAAATCAGTTCGATATTTTGTGGTGTGACCTTAATCATCGACCCTTCCTCATGCCAGGCACCCAGAACGGCACGACGACCCGAAGATTCGCCGAGATCGACCTGATGAATAGCCGGGCGGTGCGTGTGGCCGTGGATCATCGTCTTCACCTGATAATGCCGTAAGCGTTCAAGCACAGCGTCGTGATTGACATCCATAATCTGCTGCGACTTTTTCTGGTTTTCGTGCTGGCTGGTTGCCCGCATCTTCGCCGCAATTTTCATCCGTAATGACAGCGGTAATAGCAGGAAGAGTCGCTGAATGAACGGGTTGTGTACCCGACGGCGGAATTGCTGGTAATGCTGATCGTCAGTGCACAGGGTATCGCCATGCAGAATGAGGATCTTCTGACCGTAGAGGTTGAGCACCGTTTCCGTCGGCAGCAGCATCATTCCGCTTTGTTTGGCGAAACGCTTACCGATCAGGAAATCACGGTTACCGTGTACGAAATAGCAGGGAATGCCGCGCTGATGTAAGGCATACAGTTCCGCCGCGACAGTCGCATGCAGCGGCTGGGGATCGTCGTCACCAATCCAGGCGTCGAACAGGTCGCCAAGTATGTATAGCGCATCGGCATGAATCGCGTCATGGCGTAAAAAACGCAGAAAACCGGCGGTAATCGCCGGTTCATGAACACTTAAATGCAGATCGGCAATAAACAGCGTTGCCATGCAGGTCGGATTATTCGCTGACCGTTACGTGGGTAATCACCACGTCTTCTTTCGGTACGTCCTGGTGCATGCCGCTGCGGCCAGTAGCCACGCCTTTGATTTTATCAACGACGTCCATGCCTTCGGTGACTTCAGCGAATACGCAGTAGCCCCAACCATCGGCACGCTCTGAACGGAAGTTCAGGAAATCGTTATCAACGAGGTTGATAAAGAACTGGGCAGTTGCAGAGTGCGGATCGTTGGTACGCGCCATCGCCAGCGTGCCACGGGTATTTTTCAGGCCGTTGTTGGCTTCATTTTTGATTGTCGCATTGGTTTCTTTCTGATCCATGCCGGGAGCGAAGCCGCCGCCCTGGATCATGAAACCATTAATCACGCGGTGAAAAATCGTGTTGTCATAAAAACCGCTGCGACAGTAGTTCAGGAAGTTTTCTACGGTAACCGGCGCCTTGTCTGCAAACGTATTAATAACGATATCGCCATGGTTGGTATGAAGCGTAATCATAATAATGAACCCTAGATAGCCTTAGTGATTAAGAGTGCTGTTCACAAAAGGCGGTGAACAACAAGAGCGCTGTTATAGCATAACTGGTCGATTGAGTCAGTACTTCGCGCTTACCGCCCCGCTGTTGGCGGTCGGATGGATGAGAAAATCGTATAAAAAGGTTTACTACTCTGATTTTGGTAGGCGACAAATAATATGTGTGCTTAAGAATAGTGCGCAATAAGGTGTTCATCAGGCAATAGGGACTTTTAAAAACAAATAAACTGATTAAAATTTAAAGTTATAGTTAATTAATTTGAATGAGATTTTTGTTGCCCCAGATCAATGTTTTGCGTAATCAACGTGTTCTTTTTTTACGACCCAGATTAATCTGAGAGTAATTCTTATTCTTCATAAATAACTCTAAAGAGATAGGTGAACTATGCTGGGTATTCTGGATAGTGTTAATCGTTTATTAGACAAACCGGATTTTGGCAAACTGTTTTTGCGCGTATCTTTCAGCGTTTTGATGCTGTTTCATGGCTGGCATAAGGTACACGGTGGAATCGGTGCCATTGAAGGCATGCTGACCTCGGCAGGGCTCCCTGCTTTTGTTGGTTACGGTGTCTATGTCGGAGAAGTCATCACCCCGATTCTGATGATTCTCGGGATTCTTACACGTCCTTCTGCGCTGATCTTCTCTTTCACGATGGTGGTGGCGACGTTACTGGTTCACCCTGCTGGTTTCGTCACGCTGGCCAAAACCGGTGCCTGGGGTGTTGAAGGCACAGCGGTGTTCTTCTTTGCGGGCATCGCAATTGCCCTGCTCGGCAGCGGAAAATACTCTGTGATGTCCAATCCGCGCTGGCGTTAATGGTTTTTTGTCGGCGGATTGCTTTTGTCAGTCACCGCCAATGATCTGAAATGGCCCGGATTTTCCGGGCCATTTCATTTTTATCCTTTCTCGCCGATTCCCTCTTCTTATTAACCTTGCAATACAGTAGGGTTCAGGTTTCAATACGCCGTTGGGTGTCAACCCTGAATGCATTGATGTTACTGACGCTAACCGCGGCTGTGAAAACCATTTCTTTGAAACCATTTTTTTGTGAAAACCATTTTTTTATAAAAACACTGGAACGCCCTGATGCTAAAGATTTTTAATACGCTGAGTCGCCAAAAAGAGGAATTTAAACCCATCCACGCCGGTCAGGTGGGAATGTATGTGTGTGGCATCACCGTTTATGACCTGTGTCATATCGGTCACGGGCGTACTTTCGTGGCGTTTGATGTGGTGGCGCGCTACTTGCGGTATCTGGGATATTCACTGAAATATGTGCGTAATGTCACCGATATTGACGACAAAATTATTAAACGTGCGATCGAGAATGGGGAAACCAGCGACCAGCTGACGACCCGCATGATCGCAGAGATGCACGCCGATTTTGATGCGTTGAATATTCTGCGTCCGGATGCCGAGCCGCGTGCGACGCACCATATTGCCGACATCATCGAAATGGTGGAAACGCTGATTACCCGTCGCCACGCCTATGTTGCAAGTAATGGTGATGTGATGTTCTCCGTTGATACTGCGCCGGGCTACGGCGTGCTGTCTCGTCAGGATCTGGAGCAGTTGCAGGCTGGTGCGCGCGTTGAAATTACCGAAGTGAAGCGTAACCCGATGGACTTCGTGCTGTGGAAAATGTCCAAGCCGGGTGAACCACACTGGTCCTCTCCGTGGGGAGAAGGGCGTCCTGGCTGGCATATCGAATGTTCTGCCATGAACTGCAAACAGCTGGGCACGCATTTTGATATCCACGGCGGTGGTTCAGATTTGATGTTCCCGCACCACGAAAACGAGATCGCGCAGTCCAGCTGTGCGCACGACGGCTCGTATGTGAATTACTGGATGCACTCCGGTATGGTGATGGTTGACCGCGAGAAGATGTCAAAGTCGCTCAACAATTTCTTTACCGTTCGCGACGTGCTGGCGTATTACGATCCGGAAACCGTGCGTTACTTCCTGATGTCAGGACACTACCGTAGCCAGTTGAACTACAGCGAAGACAACCTGAAACAGGCGCGTGCGGCGCTGGATCGTCTGTATACGGCGCTGCGAGGAACGGATGCTAGCATTGCAGCGCACGGCGGTGACGAGTTTGAAGCCCGTTTCCGCGAAGCGATGGACGACGATTTCAACACGCCGGAAGCCTATTCGGTATTGTTTGATATGGCGCGTGAAGTTAACCGCCTGAAAACGGAAGATGTACACGCGGCGAACCAACTGGCATCGGCACTGCGTAAACTGTCCGGCGTGCTTGGCCTGCTGGAGCAGGATCCGGAGCAGTTCCTGCAAAATGGCGCGCAGGTGGATGACGAGGAAGTGAAAGAAATCGAAGCGTTAATCCAACAGCGTAAAGATGCGCGTGCGGCGAAAGACTGGGCGCTGGCGGATCAGGCTCGCGATCGCTTGAATGAAATGGGGATCGTGTTGGAAGATGGCCCGCAGGGAACGATCTGGCGCCGTAAGTAACGCTTTCTTCCTGTAATACGCTTTCAGTAAATAAAAAGCCCGCAAAAATGAAATTGCGGGCTTTTTTTCGCCATCATCGACGCCGTGAGGGTTACTCGGTCACTTTGACCGTCTCGCCATTGAACTGAACGGTTTGCCCGGCAACGATTTTGCAGCGCTTGCGCGTTTCCGTCTGGCCGTCAACGGTCACCTCGCCTGCGGCGATAGACAGTTTGGCTGCTGCGCCACTTTCACTCCAGCCCAGCAGTTTCAAGAGATCGCACAGTTCAACGTGCGGATGCTTTTCAAGATTAAAGGTTGCCATAAATTCCTGCTTATCGGTGTTTGACCTTATCGCCAATTATTCGGCGTGGTCATGATACTCTTCGCACGCCTGTAGCGTGTTTTGAATCAGTGTGGCAACGGTCATTGGGCCGACGCCGCCCGGTACGGGGCTGATATAAGACGCTTTTTCCTGCGCGGTTTCAAATTCCACATCGCCAACCACTTTGCCGCTTTCCAGACGGTTGATACCCACGTCCAGCACAATCGCGCCCGGTTTAATCCATTCGCCAGGAATGAAGCCCGGTTTACCCACGGCGACAACCAGCAGATCGGCGTTTTCAACATGGTGGCGAAGATTTTTGGTGAAACGGTGCGTGACGGTAGTCGTACAGCCTGCCAACAGCAGTTCCAGACTCATCGGGCGGCCAACGATATTAGACGCGCCGACGACAACGGCATTCAGCCCGAAGGTGTCGATATTATAACGTTCCAGCAGCGTGATGATGCCGCGTGGCGTACAGGCGCGTAGCATTGGCGCGCGCTGACACAGGCGACCCACGTTGTAAGGGTGGAAGCCATCCACATCTTTACTTGGCGCGATGCGTTCAATCACCTTGGTGTTATCGATGCCTTCCGGTAGCGGAAGCTGAACCAGAATACCGTCAATCGTCTGGTCGGCGTTGAGCTGGTCGATAAGCGCCAAAAGCTCAGATTCCGTTGTGGTGATGGGCAAATCATAAGAGCGGGAAATAAAGCCGACTTCTTCACACACCTTGCGCTTGCTGGCGACATAAATCTGTGACGCCGGATTTTCGCCGACCAGCACCACAGCCAGACCCGGTGCGCGTTTTCCTTCTGCTAAACGCTGCGTGACTCGTGCGGCAACTTCGTCTTTGACCTGCTGCGCAATCGTTTTACCATCAATAATCTTTGCTGCCATCTGAGAAGAGACCCATCAATTTGAAATAGGGGGAGGTGGCCGCTATTTTGTCAGAAGCTGCGCGTGCTGTCAGGTCTTGCATCAACATTAATTGTTTCTATACCCGTCATACTTCAAGTTGCATGTGCGTTGGCTGCGTTCACTCACCCGAATCACTTACTTGAGTAAGCTCATCGGGATTCCCTCGCTTGCCGCCTGCCTGAAACTCGAATTATTTAGGGTATATGTCCCAATTATTCTTGCTATTCATTCACCTCTATACGGTTTTTGCCGCCATTTTTGGCGCGATACAGTGCAGCATCGGCGATATCGATAACGGATGACGCCGCTGGTGGTGGGTTATCGGCGCGGAACACGTAGACACCGGCGCTAATGGTGACGATTTTTTCCGGGAATAGCGTGGTTTCATGCGGGATCTTTTCTTCGCGTACTAAATCCAGCGCACGCTGAGCCAGCGCGGCAGCGCTTTGTTTATCTGTCTCCGTGATGATGATAGCAAACTCCTCACCGCCATAGCGGGCGACCAAATCCTCGTTACGTCGCAGCATATTGCTCAGGAGGTTACCGATCTTGCGCAGACACTCATCGCCTGCCACATGCCCATAGTGGTCGTTATATTTCTTGAAGGCGTCGACATCGATCATGATCAGCGCGATACACTGCTGCTTCTCCGCAGCCTGCAATAGGGTTTGTTGCAGGAAAATATCGAACTGGCGGCGGTTGGCTAAGCCCGTCAAGCCATCGAACAGCGCCAGCGTTTGTAGCGTGTGGTTAACCGACGTGAGTTCATCACGCACGATGGTTAAATCGATCTGATTTTTCAAATTCATACGAATCTGTCTCAGCACGATCAGACCGAGTAGGATAATCGTGAACAGCAGAATTAAGGTAATGGCGCCGTAGACCAGACTGTCTGCTCTCCATTTTTCGAGCACTAGCCCAAGATCGTAACCTGCTGCGATGACGATGGGGTAGCGTTTCAATTTGGTGTAACCATAAATACGTTCGATGTGATCGAGTGTGGAGACAAAGGTTGCCGTGCCACTTTCGGACTGTTTCAGATGCTCTGAAAAGAGCGGGCCGCTGGATACATTCCGGTTAACGTATGAATCGTCGTAAGGTCGACCATACAGGATCCGTCCATCGGAAAGCAGGATGGCGAGCACATCCATGTTCCCCAGCGAGTAGTAGCCATAATACTGTTTGAAGTAGCTCAGCGAGAGTGTGGCGAGCAGCACGCCGTTAAAACTGCCGTCTGGCTTATTGATACGCATGGAAACGGGAATGATCAGATCGCCCGTAGAGCGGCTCTGAATCACGCTGCCGATATGCATGGTCTGGCTGACGTTGTTCTGGTGATACTTGAAATACTCTCGGTCGGCGTTATTGGCATTGGCTGGTTTTGATATTCCTGAGTTCACCAGCCATTCGCCTTTGTCATCGTAAATGAAGAGGCCATGCAGCTGCGGCAGCGCTGCTTTACGGCTTTTTAGAATATCGCCCAGACGATTCAATTGTGTGGGGGATTGGCCATCCTGTTCGATGCGCTCTTGTAAATCCTGCAACAATATATCGACTTGTAAAAACGTATCTTCGGCATGGCGGGCTAGCGACAGCGACAGATTTTTGGCGTTTCGCTCTGTGGAATCGATAAGCTGTTGGTGAGAATTGAAGACAGCCCATCCGTTCAGCGCCACTACTGTGGTGATGATGAATAGCATAAAAACAATCATCAATTTTTGGAGCGGCATTTGATACTGGTTGGCTCTGTCGTGCGTGCTGGCCTTCATTGTCCTTCCCATCCTTAGCCAGAGAGATGACTGATGATAAGTGTAGACGCTCTCGCCATTTGCGCCGTTATTGATGAGACTTTCTTATGTTTTTTGTCGGTTATTATCGAATCCTAAGTCGTTTTGATAATAAAGTAACGCCTCTACACACTATCTCCATGTAGCCTTGATAAAAAATTGAAAATAAACCGGTATCATCATGTTTATTCGCCAATATCATCTAAGATAAATGACGTCGTGTTACATAAATTCATGAAAATTTGTTTTCACGCTAATGATTTAAAAAAGTCACAAGGTGTAAGAAGATCTTTATTTATCATTAAATACGCTATGTTTAATTGGCGTTTAACTGGAATTGTTAATGATAAGGATGCTGTGCTTCTGACGTTATCGACGGATAAAGTAACAGTGTATTTGTGAATGGTAGCGATGCATCGCGGGAGAGGAACAAGAAATAAATTGACATGTTACCCCTCTATTCAGATGAAAACAGAAGAAAGATACTGCGGCGAAATAGGTTTGTTTAGCCAGTAATGAAATAAAGAGCCCTTCATGAAAATAGCGATTAGCGGAACGGGATATGTCGGTTTATCGAATGGATTATTATTAGCGCAACAGCATCAGGTTGTGGCGTTGGATATTGTGGCTGAAAAAGTGGCGCTGTTGAATCAAAGAAAATCGCCGATTAATGACGCCGAGATTGAGCGTTTTTTACAACATGAAACGCTGAATTTTTCTGCGACGCTGGATAAGCATGAGGCGTATACCGATGCGCAGTTCGTGATTATCGCTACGCCGACGGATTACGATCCGCAAACCAACTATTTCAACACGTCGTCGGTAGAGGCAGTCATTCGCGACGTGCTGGCGATTAATCCGCAGGCCATTATGGTGATTAAATCGACGGTGCCCGTTGGCTTCACCGAGAAAATCAGCCAGCAGTTGGATACGGATAACGTCATTTTTTCGCCCGAGTTTTTACGTGAGGGAAAGGCGCTACACGACAATCTTTACCCGTCGCGGATTGTGGTGGGCGAGCGGTCGGAAAGGGCACGCTTCTTCGCTAACCTATTGATGAAATGCGCATTAAAAAAAGATATTCGCGTGTTGTTTACCGACCCAACCGAAGCTGAAGCGATAAAATTGTTTGCAAATACCTTTCTGGCGATGCGTGTGGCCTACTTTAACGAGTTGGACAGCTATGCCGAATCGCTGGGGCTGAATACCCGGCAGATTATTGAAGGCGTATGTCTCGATCCGCGTATTGGCGATTACTACAATAATCCGTCGTTCGGCTATGGCGGCTACTGTTTACCGAAGGATACCCGGCAGCTTTTGGCGAATTATCGTACCGTGCCGAATAACCTGATCAAGGCTATCGTGGACGCTAACCATACGCGGAAAGACTTCATTGCCGACACGATTATCCGTCGCCATCCGAAAACCGTCGGTGTCCACCGCCTCATCATGAAAGCGGGATCGGATAATTTTCGCTTTTCTTCCATTCAGGGGATTATGAAAAGGATAAAAGCGAAAGGAATCAAGGTGGTAATTTATGAACCTGGGATTGATGATGATGATTTTTTAGATTTTCCTATCATTCATCAACTCGACAGTTTCAAACAACAGTGTGACATTATTATTACCAATCGTTATTCCGATGAATTAAAAGATGTGATGGGCAAAGTCTATACACGAGACTTATTTGGCGAAGATTGATTTCTTGCTGTAAATCAATAAAGCGACATTTTGTTATTCGGTTATTCGCGGAAAGTTCATTTTTGCATTGTAATTAATTATGTCTTTTTTCGTTGTTTCATGTCGTGCTGTTTATCTGTGGTTTTATGATTATCGCAATAAATTAAGGTTGGCTTAAGGCTTCGTTATTTAGACTGCGGAATGATGATTTCTCGCCATTATTTATTTGGGGAATACGTTATGACGGATTTTTTGCCTTTTTCCCGCCCGAACATGGGTGAAGAAGAAATTGCTGCCGTGGCGGAAGTATTACGATCCGGCTGGATAACCACGGGGCCGAAATGTCAGCAATTAGAGCAGGCGTTTTGCCAGCGAATCGGGTGCCGACAGGCGATTGCAGTCAGTTCGGCGACGGGCGGCATGCACGTCACGCTGATGGCGCTCGGTATTGGCCCCGGCGACGAAGTGATCACGCCGTCCCAGACCTGGGTTTCAACCGTCAATGTCATCACGCTATTGGGCGCGGAACCGGTGATGGTCGACGTGGATCGGCATACGCTGATGGTGCGACCGCAGGATATTGAGGCGGCTATCACACCGAAGACCAAAGCGATTATTCCCGTGCACTATGCTGGCGCTCCGGCAGATTTGACGGCGCTGCGCGCACTCAGCGAGCGCTACGGCATCCCGCTGATTGAGGATGCGGCGCACGCCGTCGGTACGCAATATCGTGATGAATGGATCGGCGCGCGCGGAACCGCCATTTTCTCGTTTCACGCGATTAAAAACATCACCTGTGCGGAAGGTGGCATGGTGGTAACGGACGACGACGCGCTTGCTGAGCGCATACGCAGCCTGAAGTTTCACGGGCTAGGCGTGGATGCGTTCGACCGGCAGTTGCAGGGGCGCAAGCCGCAGGCTGAAGTGGTGACGCCGGGATTTAAATACAATCTGGCAGATATCAATGCAGCCATTGCGCTGGTTCAGTTGGATAAACTCCCGGCGATCAACGCCCGCCGTCAGCAGCTTGCTGCGCGTTATCTCACCCAGCTGCGCTCATTGCCGCTCCAGCCGCTAGCTGTGCCTGATTATCCCCATCTGCATGCCTGGCATCTGTTTATGGTGCGCGTGGATGAAACACAGTGCGGCATTTCACGCGATGATTTGATGGCGGCGTTGCAGGCGCACGGCATTGGCACCGGGCTGCATTTCAGAGCGGTGCATACACAGAAATATTACCGTGAGCGCTATCCCCACTTGCACCTGCCGGCAACGGAATGGAATTCGGCGTCGCTGATGACGCTGCCGCTGTTCCCCGATATGCAGGACAGTGATGTTGATCGCGTCGTCGCGGCGCTAACCTCGATTCTGGAGTCTGTTCGTGATTGATGACATCAAAAATGTTTCCGTTGTGATCCCCGTTTATAACGAAGAAGAGAGTTTGCCGGTGCTGATCGAACGCACGCTGGCGGCCTGTCAGAAGATCGGTAAACCCTGGGAAATTATTCTGGTTGATGACGGCAGCAGCGATCGTTCGGCGGATCTCCTGACCGAAGCGGCGAGCGACCCGGAAAAGCACATTATCGCCGTGCTGTTGAATCGCAACTATGGCCAGCACTCGGCTATCATGGCTGGATTCCAGCAGGCGGTGGGCGATGTGATTATCACGCTGGATGCCGATTTGCAGAACCCGCCGGAAGAAATTCCACGGCTGGTGGAGTACGCCGCGCAGGGGTATGACGTGGTCGGCACTGTGCGGGCAAACCGGAAGGATTCGCTGTTTCGCAAGCTGGCCTCGAAAACCATCAACATGATGATCCGGCGTTCAACCGGGAAATCGATGGCGGATTACGGCTGCATGCTGCGCGCGTATCGTCGCCATATTGTCAGTGCGATGCTGCGCTGTCACGAACGCAGCACCTTTATTCCTATTCTTGCCAACACGTTTGCCCGGAAAACCATCGAGATCGATGTGCTGCACGCCGAACGCGAATTTGGCACGTCCAAATACAGCTTTCTGAAGCTGATTAACCTGATGTACGACCTGCTGACCTGCCTGACGACGACGCCACTGCGCATACTCAGCCTGATTGGCAGCGTCGTTGCGCTGTCGGGCTTCCTGCTGGCGCTGCTGTTGATCGGCCTGCGTCTGTTCTTCGGTGCGGAATGGGCTGCAGAAGGCGTGTTCACGCTGTTCGCCGTGCTGTTCATGTTTATCGGCGCGCAGTTCGTCGGGATGGGGCTCTTAGGGGAATACATCGGCCGTATCTATACCGATGTCCGTGCCCGGCCACGCTATTTTGTGCAAAAAACAGTGAGTGCAGCAACGCCACTGGCTACCACTTTACGGGATGAAGAAGAATGAAAGCGATCGTATTTGCCTACCATGATATCGGCTGTGTCGGCCTCGAGGCGTTAAAGCTCGCGGGCTATGAGATTCAGGCGGTGTTCACGCACAGCGATGCGCCGGGCGAGAACCACTTCTATGGCTCCGTGGCGAAAGCGGCTGCCGAGATGGATGTGCCGGTGTTTGCGCCGGAAGACGTTAACCATCCGCTCTGGGTGAACCGCATTCGGGAACTGGCACCGGATGTTATTTTTTCCTTCTATTACCGCACGCTATTAAGCGATGACATTCTCCAACTGCCATCGTTTGGCGCATTTAATCTGCACGGTTCACTGCTGCCGCGCTATCGGGGACGGGCGCCGGTGAATTGGGTGCTGGTGAACGGTGAAACGCAGACGGGCGTGACGTTGCACAAGATGGTGTCTCGCGCCGATGCCGGCGATATCGTCGCGCAATCTGTGGTGGCGATTGATGAGGAAGATACTGCGCTGACGCTGCATGGCAAGTGTCGTACCGCCGCGGCCGCTCTACTGGCGCAGCAGCTACCGCTGATCCGCTCGCGTGAGATTACGCTGACGCCGCAGGATGACAGCCAGGCCAGTTACTTCGGACGTCGCACGGCGGCTGACGGGCTGATAGATTGGCAAAAAAGCGCCCGTGAGATTAACAATCTGATCCGCGCGGTGACGGAACCGTATCCGGGCGCGTTTACGTTCCTCGGTGAGCGCAAAGTGATCGTCTGGCGTGCTCGTGTAGTGAAGATTAATCGCATTCAAAACAGTGATGTGAAAGCCAATGGTGTGAAGCATGAACCGGGCGCGATTCTCTCGACGTCGCCGCTGGTGGTGTCCTGTGGTGAAGACGCGCTTGAGATCGTCAGCGGACAGAGTGAAGCCGGACTGTATATGTCGGGCAGCCGACTGGCGGCGGAAATGGGGATGGTGCCACAGGCGAAACTGGGTAACCTCGCCAGCCGTGTGCAACGACGCCGCACGCGCGTTCTGATCCTCGGCGTGAATGGTTTTATCGGTAACCACCTGACCGAACGCCTGCTGCGCGACGATCGCTATGAGATCTACGGGCTGGATATCAGCTCGGATGCCATCGCCCGTTTTCTTGGCGATCCGCGTTTCCATTTTGTGGAAGGCGATATCAGCATTCATAACGAATGGATCGAATACCACATCAAGAAATGCGATGTCATTCTGCCGCTGGTGGCGATTGCCACGCCTATCGAATACACCCGTAACCCGCTGCGTGTGTTTGAGCTGGATTTTGAAGAAAACCTGAAAATCGTGCGCGACTGCGTGCGCTACAACAAACGCATTGTCTTCCCGTCCACCTCGGAAGTGTACGGCATGTGTGATGACAAAGAGTTTGATGAAGATACCTCACGCCTGATTGTCGGGCCGATCAACAAGCAGCGCTGGATCTACTCCGTGTCCAAGCAACTGCTGGATCGGGTGATCTGGGCGTACGGTGCGAAAAGTGGCCTGCGCTTTACGCTGTTCCGTCCGTTTAACTGGATGGGGCCGCGTCTGGATACGCTAGACGCGGCACGTATCGGTAGCTCCCGTGCGATTACCCAACTGATCCTCAATTTGGTGGAAGGATCGCCGATCAAGCTGGTGGATGGCGGGGCGCAGAAGCGTTGCTTTACCGACATTCATGACGGCATTGAAGCGCTGTTCCGCATTATTGAAAACCGCAACGGTCAGTGTGACGGGCAGATCATCAACATCGGTAATCCGCATAATGAAGCCAGTATCCGCGAACTGGGTGAAATGCTGCTGACCAGCTTTAATGCGCACCCGCTGCGTGACCGTTTCCCGCCGTTCGCCGGGTTTATTGACGTGGAAAGCAGCAGCTATTACGGCAAAGGCTATCAGGATGTCGAGCACCGCACGCCGAGCATTCGCAACGCCAAACGCCTGCTGGCATGGGAACCGACGGTGAAGATGGATCAAACCGTCGCGGAAACGCTGGACTATTTTCTGCGTACCGTTGACCCCCAGCACACTGCTGACGCCAAGGATGCGCAGGGATGACGCGTGTTGGCCTGCGGATAGATGTCGATACCTGGCGCGGTACGCGGGACGGCGTGCCCGCGCTGCTGAATGCGCTGGCAGAGTTCGATATTCAGGCGAGCTTCTTTTTTAGCCCGTCGGACCGGACAACATGGGGCGTCACCTGTGGCGTCTGCTGCGTCCACGTTTCTTATGGAAGATGCTGCGCTCCAACGCGGCCTCGCTCTACGGCTGGGATATCTTGCTGGCCGGTACGGCGTGGCCGGGGCGTCATATCGGTGCGCGGTTTGGCTCGCTAATCCGCCAGACGCACGACGCAGGCCATGAAGTCGGGCTACATGCCTGGGATCATCACGGCTGGCAGGCGAATGTCGCCCGCTGGTCGGATGTGCAATTAGCCGCGCAGTTCCGTGAAGGAATGGACGCGCTGACGTCGATACTGCCATCGCCAGTGCGCTGTTCCGCCGTGGCGGGCTGGCGAGCTGATTCGCGCGTTGTTGAGATGAAGCAGCGCTGGAATCTGGACTATAACAGCGACTGCCGCGGCACTCGACCTTTCCGACCGCGCCTGGAAAATGGTGAGTTGGGCACCGTGCAGATCCCGGTCACCTTGCCGACCTACGATGAAGTCATCGGCGAGCGCGTGAGCGACGGTGAATTTAACGACTTTATTCTTGAGGCGTTCCAGCAGGATCGCGGCGTGCCGGTCTACACCATCCATGCGGAAGTTGAAGGTGGCGCGAAGCTGGCGCAGTTCCGTCAGATGCTGCTTCGTGCCCGCCAGCAGCACATCGAATTTTGTCCGCTTTCCGCATTACTGCCTGATGACCCCGCCACGCTGCCCGTCGGGCGGATTGAACGCGCGCCGTTTCCCGGGCGGGAAGGCTGGCTTGGTGTGCAAACGGAAGAATAAATAAAGCAGGAGATAGTATGGAAAAAGGCATGATAAAGCTGAAAAGCACCGTGATACTGGTGCTATTTGCTTTGCTCTACCTGTTGCCGCTTAACGGCCGCTGGCTGTGGTCGCCGGATGAAACGCGCTATGCCGAAATCAGCCGCGAGATGCTTCAGCGTGGCGATTGGGTCGTGCCGCATTTGCTGGACGTTCGCTACTTTGAGAAGCCTGTTGCGGGCTACTGGTTGAATAACATCAGCCAGTGGTTATTAGGTCATACCAATTTTGCCGTGCGCTTTGCCTCGGTATTTTCTACTGCGCTGAGCGCGCTGCTGGTGTTTTGGCTGGCGATGCTGCTGTGGAAAAACCAGCGTACCGCGCTGCTGGCGGCGACGATCTATCTGACGTCGCTGCTGGTGTATGGCATCGGCACCTACAGCGGGCTCGATCCGATGGTGACGCTCTGGATGACGGCGGCGCTGTTCAGCCACGTGCTGATTCAGCGCGCCACGCTGACGCGCGAAAGGCTCATGGCCTGGGGGCTGATGGGGCTGGCTTGCGGCATGGGATTCATGACCAAAGGCTTTCTGGCGCTGGCCTTGCCGGTCATCAGCGTGCTGCCGGTGGCGCTGGCGCAAAAGCGGATTAAGGAACTGCTGCTGTTCGGGCCGCTGGCGATTGTCGTCGCGGTATTGCTGAGTGCGCCGTGGGCGCTGGCGGTGCATGCGCGAGAAGCCGATTACTGGCATTACTTCTTTTGGATTGAGCATATCCAGCGTTTTGCAGAAGACGATGCGCAGCATAAAGCGCCGTTCTGGTATTACCTGCCGGTGCTGATTGTCGGCGCATTCCCCTGGCTGGCGCTTCTGCCGGGCGCATTGCGCAGCGGTTGGACGGAACGAAAAGCGAACCCGGAACGGTTCCTCCTGCTGTGCTGGATGGTGATGCCGCTGCTGTTTTTCAGCATCGCTAAAGGCAAGCTGCTGACCTACATTCTGCCGTGCTTTGCGCCGCTGGCGTTGCTGATGGCGGCGTGGATTTCCGGGTTGGTGCCTGCGGTACGCGAACGTGTATTGCGCATTAATAGCTGGCTCAACATAGCTTTCGGCAGCGTACTGGCGCTCGCGGTTGCCGCGCTCGGCCTCGGCATCATTGTGCCGCATTTCTATCAATCGGGAGAAGGGCTGACCATCGTCTCGGGTGTCGTCTGTTTTATCGGCTGGATTGCCTTTGCCGCTGTCAGCCTGAGGAAATCGCGATCGTGGGGCTATCTGGTGGCGGGCTGTCCGCTATTTCTGGCGCTGCTCGTCGGTGGAAGTATTCCGGCGAGCGTGGTCGATTCAAAGAACCCTCAAACCTTTATTCGTAGCCATCAGCCGTTGCTGGAAAAGAGCCTCTATGTGCTGAGCGATGAGGTTGGGCTGGCGGCCGGACTGGCGTGGGAACTGAAGCGCAGCGATATCACCTTATTCAAGGCGCGGGGCGAACTGAACTACGGGCTGAATTATGCGGATGCTGCTGATCGCTTCGTGGATGAGGGGGCTTTCCCTGCCTGGCTTGCGGAGAAACGGCGTAGCGGAAATGTCGCGCTGGTGCTGAAGGTCGATAGGGATACCGATGAAGAATACCGCAGTCTGCCTGCCCCCGATCAGTTGAAAAAATCGCACCGCTACGTGCTGCTGTTTTATAAGCAGATAGCGCCATGAGTTATCTCTTGGTGGCTATCGTCTGCCTGCTGACCAGTTTGGGGCAACTGTGCCAGAAACGGGCAGCAGAGTGCTGGCGGCGTTTACCCACAGATCGGCGTCAACGTGTGGCGTTGGGATGGCTGATACTGGCGGCTCTGCTGCTCGGCATCGGGCTGCTGCTGTGGCTTGTGGTGTTGCAGCAGATCCCGCTCGGCGTGGCGTACCCGCTGCTGAGCATCAATTTTGTGCTGGTCACGCTGCTGGCGCACTACGGGTTTGGCGAACGTGTGGACAAGCATCACTGGTGGGGCATTGCGCTGATTATCACCGGTATCTATCTGATGCAGGGGGGATGATGGCGAAAAAAGGCTATGTCTGGGCGATTGGCAGCATTGTGCTCGCCAGCACCGCGCAGGTGTTAATGAAAAGCGGGATGCTGGCGCTGCCGAGCATTTCCATCGCGCACTGGCCGTCGCTCAGCACGTTGCTGGCCGGCTGGCCTGCGGTTGCGGTGCTAATCGGGATGCTCTGCTACGGCCTGTCGATGGTGTGCTGGTTCATGGTGTTGCGCTATATGCCACTAAGCCGCGCCTATCCGCTGATTAGCCTGAGCTACGCGGTGGTTTATCTGGCGGCGATTTTCCTGCCGTGGCTGAACGAACCGATGAGCCTGCGCAAAAACCTCGGCGTCCTGATCATTCTGCTGGGCGTCTGGCTGGTGAGTCGTAACGCGCAGACGGCGCGATAAGCCGCCTACGCGTGCCAGTGGCGATTGATGTTATTGACTGAAAATGTGTGCCGCACCGTTCACGCTCAGGCTGACCTGCTGGCCGACGGCAAAAGCGGCGTGGCTGACGGTTTTCAGTTCAATGATGTCGGTTTCTGCGTGATGGACGTGCAGCGTCAGCGTCGAGACGAAGCCGGAAAAATCAACTTTACGGATGGTCGCGCGAATCGTTGCTGCGCTATTCCCCTCAGCGCTATCAACCTCAACGCCCTGAATCACGATCTGCTCTGGCCTGAGCATGATTCTTGCCTTGCCGCTTGCGGTTGGGCGATCCACCGCGATGCGCCCAAGCAGACAGTCAGCCTGACCGCCGTCGATCTGTGCATCGAGAATTAGCGTTTCGCCGAGGAAGGTTGCGATGTCTTCGCTGGCGGGCTGGTGGTAAAGCGCCCACGGCGAGCCGGATTGCGACAGCTGACCGTCGCGCATGACGACAACGTGGTCAGCAAAGGACAGTGCCTCTCCCTGATCGTGGGTTACCAGAATCGACGCCACGTTAGCCTGCTGCAATACGTCCATCACCGCTTTACGGGTGGCGGCACGCAGGCCGGTGTCCAGCGCGGAAAAAGGTTCATCCAGCAGCATCAACTTAGGGCGCTGCGCCAGCGCGCGAGCCAGTGCGACACGCTGCTGCTGACCGCCGGAAATCTCATGCGGTGAGTGCTTGCGCAAATGCGCTGGAAGAGAAACCAGCGCCATCAGCTCATCCACGCGCTTTTGCTTTTCTGCCTTCGATCCTTTGAGTCCAAATGCGATGTTATCCGCGATACAAAGATGCGGGAACAGCGCGCCGTCCTGCGGTACATAGCCGATTCCGCGCTGATGGGCAGGAACGGAAAGCCCGCTATCGCAGAGCGTTTGCCCGTTCAGCGTGATGACACCGGTATCCGGTTTTTCAAACCCGGCAATCAGGCGCAGCAGCGTGGTTTTCCCCGAACCTGACGGACCGACAATCGCCGTGCGGCGGCTGTTTTCTAGCGTCAGATGAATGTCAGACAGCACGGTGCGCCCGTTAAAACTTTTGCTGACGCGATGGAGTTCCAACATGATTACAGCCCCGCCATTTTTTGTGATTGCGTGTAGAGAAACCAGGTCCACGGCAGCGACAGTAGAACCAGAATAAGCGCGTAGGGTGCCGCCGCCGGATAATCAATCTCACTGGTGAGCGCCCAAAAGCCAGTCGCTAGCGTGCGGGTGCCGTTGGGCGCCAGCAGCAGCGTAGCGGTCAGCTCGTTGATGATCGCCAGAAAGACGAGCGTTGCCCCGGTGGCGACGCCGGGCGCGGCCAGCCGAACGGTCACGGTCATTAACGTCTGCAATGGCGAACGCCCCAGACTGGCGGCGACCTGTTCCAGCTCCACCGGAGCCTGTGCGATACCGGCGCGTAGATTAACCAGCGCCCGTGGCATAAACATCAACAGGTAAGCCAGCAGCACGGTGAATTCGGTCTGATAGAGCGGCCTGATAATGTGAATCGTGGTGGTCACCAGCGCCAGCGCGACGACGATACCCGGCAGAGAGCTGGTGATGTAATTACACCCTTCCAGAAACCGATACAGGCGGCTGGGGTGGCGAATCGTCAGCCAGGCCATCGGGATCGCCGCCAGCGTCGTCAGTGCGGCACCGCTCAGCGCCAGTGTCATGGTCTGGCGAAAGGCATCAAGCAGTTCGCGGCGCTGCCACACCTCCCAGCCGCCAAACCACAGCCAGCGAGACAGCGTAATAAAAGGCACGCCGAGCGTTAGCAGCACCAGCGTCGCCAGTAGCAGCAGAGCCAGTAACAGCGGAAGCCGCGACAGGCGTACCAGTGTGACAACCTGTGGCGCGCCAGAACCGACATGGGCATAGCGCGTGACGCCGCGCACGCGGGCATCCGCACACAGCAGAAACAGGCACAGCAGCGCCAGCACACCGGCCAGCATGTTAGCCGCCGGACCGTTAAACGTTGACTGGAACTGATCGAAAATCGCGGTGGTAAAGGTATCGAAGCGGATCATGGCGAACAGGCCATACTCCGCCAGCAGATGCAGCGCAATCAACAGCAGTCCGCCGCCGATAGCCAGCTTTAGCTGCGGCAGCACCACGCGGAAAAATACAGTAATGGGAGGCACGCCCAGCGTAGCCGCGACATCTTCCAGCGCGGGGTTAAGCCGTCGCAGAGTCGCGGCACAGGGCAAATACAGAAACGGCAAATAGGCGACGACGGATAAAAACACGCCAGCTGGTAGACCGTGCAGGCCGGGCGCGGTACTGATCCAGGCATAGCTTTGTACAAAGGCGGGTATTGCCAGCGGCGCGGTGAGCAGCAGTGACCACAGGCGTCGGGCGGGCAGGGTGGTACGTTCCGTCAGCCAGGCCAGCAGTACGCCGAGCACCGTGCAAATCGGCAGCGTCAGGACAACCAGCAGCACCGTGTTGGTCAGCAGTTCGCCGACGCGAGGGCGCAAGAGCAGCGAGCGCGCCGTTTCCCAACCGGTATCAATGCTCACGCCAATCACAAAGCCCAGCGGAATAAACCCCAGCAGCGATAGCGTCAGGGCGACGATCGTCAGCAATGCCGCTGGCTTGCGTAATGGCGGAGAAGGGGCGGTGAACGGGGTGGTTTCGCTGTAGCTAACGTTTGTCATACGGCCTGTGGCTGCCTCGTTAGGTCGATATTTTGAGACGATGAAGCCGCGCTGAGCGGACATTCGGGTGAGGATTCGTCAGGACGCGAACGCCCTGACGAAAGGAGCTGTCGTTGTAATCTAAGTATTGCAATCTATGCGTGACAACTCACGTATTACAACAGACCTGCCTGCGTCATCAGATCCACGACTTTTTTGCTGTTGAGCTTGGCGGCATCGACTTTCGGCGCATCCAGATCTTTCAGCGGAACCAGTTTGTCATTTGAGGCCGCGTTGACGCCAACGGCATATTCAAAGGCATCGTTGGTGCGTAAGATCTCCTGACCGGATTTGCCGGTAATCCACTTAATGAAGGCCTGTGCGTCTTTCGCATGTTTGCTGGACGCCAGCACGCCGCCGCCGGAAATGCTGACGAACGCGCCCGGATCTTTATGCTTGAAGTAGTACAGCTTCGTGTTGTTACTGTTTTCGCCGGTTTTAGCCTGATCGACAAAACGGTAATAGTGATAGATCACGCCGCTATCAATCTGACCCGCGTTCACGGCTTTCATTACCGTGCTGTTGCCTTTGTAGGCGGTGAAGTTTTCTTTCATGCCTTTCAGCCACGCCTGTGTGGCTTGCTCACCCTTCAGCTCCAGATAGGCGCTGACGATAGCCTGAAAATCTGCGCCGGATGGAGAGGCGGCCCAGCGGCCTTTCCATTCTGGTTTCGCCAGATCGGCTAAAGATTTCGGCAGTTGAGCGTCGGTAAATTTGGTCGGATTGTAAACAAAGACGGTGGAGCGTGCGGCAATCCCGATCCAGCGGCCGTGGGATGGACGATAGTCAGACGGCACCTGAGCAAGGGTCGTGTTATCCAGCGGAGCAAAGAGATTGGCGTTATCGACCAGCACCATTGACGGTGAATTCTCAGTCAGGAACACATCGGCAGGGGAGGATTTCCCTTCCTGCACCAGTTGGTTGCCCAATTCGGTGTCGCTGCCATTGCGCAACGTCACCTTGATGCCGGTTTCTTTGGTAAAACCGTCAACCCAGGATTTCACGAGGTTTTCATGTTGGGCATTGTAAATCACAATCCCTTCATCGTTTTCTGCTGCGGTTGCCGATGCGCTGAGAGCCAAACCGGAAGCGAATAAAACGGCAGAACTCAGCAATCCAAAACTAAGCTTCATATTATTTACCCTTATCAATACCTGTCGTATTTGCGTATGGCTGGCTTACATGTGAAGCCCTGAGCCACTTACGATAGCTACGCTAGCTTAGCGACACAGGCCGATAGGTAGCGGCAGTCGACGATGGATTCTACATATTGATAATAATAATGATAGTTATTATTATTTCGCTTTCTTAAGGTTAAATTAAGGTTTCGGTGGGTGTGATCTTTCGGTCATCACTTTATTTCAAGGCGTGTCGCGGTATGAATTTGTATAAATCTATCGTCTAAAAAACAGGTTGACGTATCTGTGAAATTTATTTCATCGGAAATGAGACATAACGTCATGATTTACAGAAACAAATCCTGATTGATCATCTATATTTACTCTGCAGGCTGTGAGTAGCGATACAACAAATGCACCGTACTTGCTTCGGTGTCACGTGCGCTTGTCTGCAATTTGGGGTTAATTGACCGACAAAAAGGTGACACAGCAACTGATATTCGGGGGATGGAAGAATGGATGTAGAAACGCGGATGATTGAGCTTATCGTTAAATCTGGCGAAACACGTTCCTGCGCAATGGAAGCGCTGAGATCCGCTCGCCGTGGCGAGTGGGATCACGTCGATGAATTATTAAAAATGGCGGCGGTGGCGCTGAACCGGGCGCAGTTGATCCAGACCGGATTTATTGGCAACCAGAGTAAGGAAAAAGCCAATATCGAACTTATCGTGGTGCACGCGCAGGATCACCTGATGAATGCGATGCTATGCCGTGAGCTGGCTGAAGAGATTATTGAACTCAGAAAAGAGGTCTCTGGCGTCAATCTTCACCTGCGCTAGCCGCATCGCGGAGCAAAGGAAAAAGCCATTCAGTTTCACGCTGAGTGGCTTTGCTGTTTCTACCCGTCGCTATTTTTTATCGCGACGCTTTCCTTAGGCTATTTCCCGTTTTCGTACTGCTCGTCGCTGACTTTTTCCAGCCATTCGACCGGGCTGCCGTTAAGCGATTCGGCAATGGCAATGTGCGTCATGGCCGTTTGTGCTGTCGCGCCGTGCCAGTGTTTTACGCCTTCAGGTATCCAGACGATATCGCCCTGATTGATCTCCTGAATCTCGCCGCCCCATTCCTGAAGCCAGCCCCGACCTTGCGTGACGATCAGCGTCTGACCGAGCGGATGGGTATGCCATGCCGTGCGGGCACCGGGTTCAAAGGTGACCGTCGCGCCACCAACCCGAGCCGGGGCGGTGCCCTGAAAGGGCGCATCGAGACGTACATTACCGGAAAAATAGCTTTCCGGGCCAGATTGGGACGGGTGTGAACCACTGCGGGTAATTTTCAATTTTTCCTCCGTTCCGGCAATCGCAGCCGGGGCTAGCATGGATAACATCACGGCAGGGGCAGCAAGTCATCTCATGGAAAGCGTAGCTGTTATTGAAAAATTTGTAGTTATTGAAAGATTCGTTGTGATTGAATCATTCAGGGTTGGTGAAAGATAAAAGACAGCGACTGTGAAAAACGTTACTGCGATTTACGTAGAAGCACCAGAGGACAAAACCCGCAAGCGGCTATGAATTATATTCATTAATTACGCCGCGCAATGCGGGGATGCTATGTCCCGCTGCTGATTTTCAGCGTGGCGTAATGAGCAATTGACCGTTTCACATGGATATCATTCATGGCACCACTCTTCGGACACTCTGATGTTAAAAGAAAATTTTAATGACCTCATTTCGTTCCTTGTGGTGGCAAGAGAACGTAGTTTTACCAAAGCGGCGGCGAAGCTTGGGCTTTCCCAGTCGGCGCTAAGCCATTCGATTCGCGGCCTTGAAGAACGACTTGGCGTGCGTTTGCTGACCCGAACCACGCGCAGCGTCGCACCGACGGAAGCGGGGGAGAAGCTGGCGCATAGCCTCGGCCCGCACTTCGCAGATATTGAAAGCGAGCTGGTGGCGCTGGGCGACATGCGCGAACGGCCTGCGGGAAATATTCGTATCACGGCGGGGGAGCATGCGGTTGATTCAATATTATGGCCAGTGCTAAAGCCATTCTTGGCGAATTATCCCGATATTAACGTCGAAATCACGGTGGATAACGCCTTAGCCGATATTGTTCTCGGCCGCTTTGATGCGGGCATTCGCCTAGGTGAACAGGTGGAAAAAGACATGATTGCCGTGCGTGTCGCACCGGAAATGAGCATGGCGGTGGTCGGTTCCCCTAACTATTTCGCCCGCAATCCTGCCCCCGCAACGCCACAGGATTTGCAGCATCACCGCTGTATTAACATGCGTCTGCCGACGATGGGCGGCATTTATGCGTGGGAATTTGAAAAAAACGGTCGGGAAATCAAGGTCCGCGTTGAGGGACAGCTGACTATGAATAGCCTGCGCCAGCGGATTGACGCGGCACTCATCGGGCTCGGTCTGGCCTATGTGCCGGAAGATTCGGTACAAGATGACATTGCCAGTGGGCACCTGATCCGGGTGCTGACGGAATGGTGTCCACCGTTCCCCGGCTACTATCTGTATTATCCCAGCCGTAAACAGCATACCACTGCCTTCTCACTGTTTGTGGAAGCACTGCGCTACCCGCGTTAGCGGTTAGGATGGAACGTGTTTGATTGCGGATTTTCTGGCTTATTTTTCTAATTAGCCGTATTTCATCGTTGGAGGGTGATGTTATGATCGGCACGACTCGTTCTAGTTGGTAGTAAATCTGGCGTTCAGATCACACCATTTGGACAGGGTTCCTTCCGAGTGATCTATTAGGTTTATCAGGAGAATTAGATGCTTCAGGCCATTATGCAAGGAAAAGCAGGCAGAGTGGAAATAGAAGGGAAAGCGCCAGAGAGCTGGCGTAATGTCTTTAAAAAACGAGAGGATTTACTGACGGCAGCATTTTGGACACGAATTGGTTATTTGAGTGCAGAAAGTCGTTTCCTGTTTATTCGTGAATTTCTCGGCTTATCGAAATCAGAATTAGGTGAATATCGTCAGGTGAATTTTTGGCCTCGTTATTCGCTAACAATGAAAAATGTTGACCAGAACAGTGTCGAATCTGATGTTGTTTTAGAGTTTGAAAAAGCCGATATTTTGATTGAAGTTAAACCACCTGAGGGCGGTTGGCAGTATCATCAACAATGGCAACGAGAGATTACTGCTTATCATCAGGATGAGCGAAGAAAAGAACAACTCTTTTTTATTGCACTAGGAAATATTCCCAAGTCGTTAGGGAAATTTAATTATAATTTAATCGAAAAACACAGAGGTAATACAAGGGTAATACAGCGAGAGTGGCATAATGCTAAAAATGCATTACTGTCTTTACAGAAAATCGGTATTCATGAGCAGCATATTGTTCGGGATTGTCTGTCCGCACTTTCCTTATATGGTATCCGAGTGGCGATGCCAGAGTATAAAAATTTATCTCAGCTTATTACTTCGCTCCCTCTGCATGAGGGGACTGAACATATTTTCTCTTCTTTTTATCACAGCAAATAAGGACGTTAAAAATGAATGTTGAGGACTCGCTTCAACAAGTCAGACAAGCACACCGTATCTGCGCCGGGTTTTATCAGCAGGTATTACCCCGGATAGAACGAGTAGGGGAATTGATGAGTGTGCAGTTTTTGCAGTGGAACCCGATTAGTTTTGATACGTCACCATCAAGAGGCGTAAACCCATTCAAGCGCTGGGGATGGAGATTTTTACCATTGATAGATACTTCTTTTACATTCATAAAAAAATCCTCTTCACGCTATTTCTGCCCAAATGATTATATTTTGGATATCAGGCTTATCACCGATAGTGAACTGGAATGGGAACATCGTAAAGAGGTCTATGCGGAGCAAGAGCCAGACGCCTGTGAACTAAATAAAATGGCAAAACAGACAGAGACTTATCTGGCAATCTATCTATTTAGCCCAATTAAGCAGATACATAATAACAATGAGGTATTCGATCGGATTTGGCGTCATGCTGCTTATCCTGAGCTTGAATCTGAGGTTGAATTGGGTAATAAGGGGTTGGTTAAAACAATAGGCTTCAAGTTTCTTCTCACCGATTTTGTACAAGAAAATGGGCCAGAAAAGCTGGTTGAAAAAATAAAGCAGCACTTTTCCTTGATGGACATTGAGGAATAACATAGGTATCTCAAGTAGTCGCGTTAGGGTGCTCGCACAACATGAGTGCTGTTCTGGCAATATACTAAGGAGTGATTTATTAGTTCGCCATCATTAGTGCTATAGAAATTCTGGGGATCTGTGCTGACGATCCCCACCGTATTAATGTCTGGATCGTTCACACTGATTTTTAGCTTCACCATTTCTGCTGGTGGCAAGGGCGCTTTCATCATAGAACGATATTTCATACACGCTGGCGTTTCATCAGTAGGGGATTTTTTCGTGCTGGATGAGCAAGCGATAACAAACAGGGTTATTGAGACGATTAATAACCGAGGGAAAGTGGTCTGATAATTTTCATCGATTCTCCTTTTAGTTTTTTCAATTACGTATAGCCCTGTAAAACGTGAGGGTGAATACCGAGTGAATAAGTAAGAACACATGTTTATTAAGTTAACATTAAGAAAAAAGTTTGTCAGATGAAATAAAGAGGAAAACGAGGATTACGCGATAAGGTACTTATTCATCGTACCAAAGATTCCTGAACCCCACCATCCCTACAATTGTTAGCAAACTGAGTCTTAACCGGTTCCCGCCACCGAGCTTTTACTACCGCATATTCAAACCGCGTAAGTGATAGTGGATGCAGGAGAACCCTTCTCCTGTCTCGATCGCGCGGGGCTCGTCAGCCTTATTCTGTGACGGACATAAACACTGTACATACCGTTACACAGCAACGCTCATCATCGCAGATAAGCCTGGTATATAATCCAAAAATACAGGGATGAATTTACTGTGAAGATAGAAAATCACAAATTTTAAACAAATTAACACTATGTCATTTTACTTTTAGATGAAAATTAAAAATACTCTCGGTCTACATATCCTGATGGCCACTCTCGCCATCTTGTTTCTTAGCGTTCCCCCGCTGGTGACGAGCGTTGATCCTGCGCTAACGTTCCAGCCACTGATTAAAACAATGGAAGGAACGGTAAAGGAACAAAAGGAAAAGATAGCCACCATTTCCCATGCTTTACAGGGAAATGCGATTTTCTTTCTTGGGGCTTCCGAGGTCTCTACATCTGAAGATGAACATTACGCAGTATATAATTACTTTAATAACCAGCTACACCGCCCGGTAGTGGCCTATGGCGATAGCTTTGTCGATAACGTCACACATTTTTTGCTGTTTTCGCGTTTTAAAAATGAGCTTAATGCAAACAGTAAAGTTGTTTTGCTGCTGGCACCCGATAGCTTTTATTCAGACGGTATTCCGCCGGCCATTTTTGCCAACAATTTTCCCGCATCTATTTTTGATCCGCTGATGAAGGATGACCAGACGCGTCCCTTTCTGGTCAATTATCTACAACATATCGATAAAGAAGATATAAGCCATTTAACGTTCGGCCAAATGAAAGTCTATGGTTGGGATCCGCAAATTATCTGGCAGGAAGTCAGTTATCAATTTGCAAATTTCTGTGAGCTGATAAAAAACTACTGGCTATCGATATTACATATTGTCCCTCAGTCCGCACAACCGTGGCCTCAGCAGCAAGCTGCCAACATGACTCCAGACTGGAATCGCGAGTTGGATCAGGCTCGTGTGCTGAACCAGTCCCGCCAGCAAAGTGCAGACACATTGTGGATGGATAAATCTGTTTTTGCCGACGATAAAACGCCGGAAGAGTGGGATGACGCGCCGATTATTCCGGCGCAGATGGAGGCATTACGGGCGACGATCAAACTGCTGAAAGCGCGCAACGTCCAGTTTGTCGTCATCGTCGATCCGATTAATCCGTGGGCGATTAATAATTCCGAGAAATTTCAACCGGTCGATAGCCAGATTAGGTCGATGCTGGAAGAAAATCAGGTTCGCTATTTTGATATGTATGCGCAGCCTTATCAGAACGGCTGGAATTGGGATCGCCTGCACCCAACCGAACCGGCATGGGTCGCGATGGATCAATTTATTGCAGAGAGTTTTAAATGATGAAATCTGCCATTCGCCTTTTTTTCCTTTATCTCTTTCTGGCAGTCACCATCGTCGCGTGGACGTCTGTTGATGAAAGCATGAGTTTAAAAGTGCATTTTGAATATCAAAAATTCTGAAGGATGAATGATGTATAGTTCCGGGGCATTTTTTTTCTTTCTGTTTTCATCCGCGTTACTGTTTGCGCTGGTTAATCGCGTATTCCGTTATCGGCTGACGTATTTATCTGCCTTTTCCATACTGGCGGTATTCGGCTGGGGATATATTTTCCAGGGGGATTATCTGGTTCCCGTGGCGGTGTTCCTGAGCTTTTATATTCTCGTCACCTTAAAAGAGAAAGGCTGGTTAAAAACCTGGCAGGCGGTCAGCCTGACGCTACTGCCGCTGTTTTTGGTGAAATTACACCTTAATAACCACTGGGGCATGATCGGCCTGTCCTTTATGACCTTCCGCGCCATTGATGTGCTGCTTTATCGCAGCAAAAAAGATGGCCAGAACTTCCTGCACTACTTCTGCTACCTCTTTATGCCTTTTATTATTCTGGCTGGCCCGATGTATCGCTGGCGGACATGGGTGAGTGACATTAATAAACCGGTCTTCACGATGACCCGTGAACAGTTTTTAGTGGCGATGGAGCAGATTTTTACCGGCATTATTCAGAAGTTCTTATTTGCCATGCTGATCAATAATCTGGTGATTGAGTCGTGGAGCCAGCGCCCGTTTACGTTAAGCGTGGGTGTCGTGATGTCACTCGCCTACAGCGCCTATCTTTATTTTGATTTTGCTGGCTACAGCAATATGGCTATCGGGGCGGGGCGCTTATTTGGCCTGAATATCCCAGCCAACTTCAATCTGCCTATTTTGGCGAAAAACCCGCAGGACTTCTGGCGACGCTTCCACATCAGCCTGTCTGAATGGCTGAGGGATGTGGTCTTTATGCCGATTTATATGAATCTGATGAAGCTCGACTTTTTCCGACAGAACAAAACGTTGGCACAGAATATTGGCATCTTCTGCACCCTGTTTTGTATGGGGGCATGGAACGGGCTTGAACGACACTATGTCATCAGCGGCGCACTGTTTGGCGCCATTTCCGTTGCCCACAATATGTTGCAGTGGTCAGCCAAACGCAGTCCGGCGCTGAGCAATTGTCTGCATCATCCGGTTATTGTGTTCATCGGTCGAATTCTGACGCTGGCAAGCGCCGCGGCCTCCCTCTACATCTTTAGCGGAATGTCCCCACTATGAACCTTCACTCAGAGCTTCAGGAACTACAAGATTTCCTCCGGGCGGCATTACTCGATCCCGCGAACCCAGATCAGTTGGCGATTAGCGGCAGCGATGACGCGATGACCTGGCAGCAGCTATCCGTCGCCGTGACAGACTGGTCACAGCGCTATCAGCATTGCCAGCAGCCCGCGGGGCCGCCAGTCGTGTTATATGGTCATCAGCAAGCTGAGTTTGCCGTGGCGATCTATAGCTGCCTGCTGCATAACATCCCGTATATTCCGGTGGACTGCATCTATCCTCAGGAGCGGCTCAACGAGATTTGCCATCTGGCAAGCGCGCCTTATTACTACGATGTGGCAACCAAACAGTTCATTGCTACCGGTGAGGCAGGGCAGACGTTGGTCGAGCAAGATCTTGCCTATATCATGTTTACCTCCGGCAGCACTGGAAAGCCTAAAGGGGTGCAGATCGGGCGTGAAAGCCTGTGGCACTTCATGAAGTGGGTGCGCCAGGACTTTTCGCTGCCGGACCTACCGGTACTGATGAACCATGCAGTGTTCAGCTTCGATCTCTCTCTGATTCCGCTGTTGGCGAATCTGGCGACTGGGGGGCACATCGTTCTGAATGCGAAAGAGGATATCGCGGCAGAAAACTGGCTCGATCGCCTGAAAGACAACGACGTTTCCGTCTGGGTTTCAACGCCATCCTTCGCTTACCAGAGGCTGCTGTCTCCCCAGTTCAACAGTGAATATTTACCTGAACTTAACGTCTTCGTGTTCATTGGAGAAGTGCTCAACAAGGCGCTGGTAAAACAGTTACGCCGCCGCTTCCCGCATGCCAAAATTCTCAACTCCTATGGCCCAACGGAAGCGACAATCGCGACCACCGTCATCGAAATCACCGATGAAATCCTGCACAGTGAGAACGATCTGCTGCCAGTCGGCGCGATGATGCCGGACTCCAGAATGGAAATTACGTCTGAGGGCGAACTGATCATTTGGGGCAAAAACGTGATGCGCGGCTACCTCGGGCTGGCAAAAGAGAATGCGGAGAAACTGCTGTATCGGGAGAGCGAAGCATTCCGGGGCTATAGAACCGGTGACCTGGGCTACGAGGACGGGCAGCTATACTGTCAGGGACGCAATGACAGCCAGATCAAACTGAATGGCTATCGCATTGAAATCAATGAGATTGAAAACCGTCTGCTGGCGATATCCGACATCAGCGAAGCGGTTGTTCTGCCACTGATGAAATCGGGCGGTGGCGTTCTGCGCATCGCGGCGTTCTGCGTGACGAACTTAGCGCCAGAAGCGATTAAAACGTCGCTCTCGAAGGTCATTCCGCCTTATATGGTGCCTTCCCAAATTATTATCAAAGATGCGTTGCCGCTTAATCCTAACGGCAAAATTGACCGTAAACTGCTGGACAGCCATGCCCGCACGATCTAATGACTCAGGAAAAAATGATGGAACAAGAAATACTCGCGCTGTTTGAAAAGATCTTATCCCGTAAAGTGGGCTTTAACGATGAGCTGATTGAGTCCGATATTCTCGACTCTATTCTGGCGGTCGACTTGGTGCTGGAAGTGCAGGATGTTTACGGCTGTGTGATCCCACCGACCGAAGTCGCCACCGTTTTGAAAACCCCTGCGGATTTGGCCCGCTACATCGAAGAGAACCGTGGCTAAGCCTGAAACGGCGACGGTTTTTTCTCGTTATTTAAAGACCCCAGATAGGTTTATCTGGGGTTTTTTAATTGTGAGGTTATCAAGTTCCATTACATCATTAGATATTGGTGAAAAGAGGAGAGCAGTGATTCTATATTCAAACCACCCTAATTATTATAATTGTATCCGTGGTGTTGAATATTTGTTGCCGATATTATCTGAAAAGATCTTTCAGCGATGGATAATATACGGAGAAGTAAAATGGACGCATTCACTTTAGAAGATCGATTTGATTATCATCCTTTAACCCATTCCCAAGGTGAAACCTGTCACTTTGGTGTACGTATTGAGCCTAAACAGTCAGGCGTGCATATTGGTGAATTATCACCGACCTGGCTGCGTACATTGGTAGAAAACCAACAATTAGTGGTACTGCGGGGCTTTGATAGCTTTACGAGTGCAGAAAATTTAACAACATACTGCGCAGCTATTGGTGACATTATGCAATGGCCGTTTGGCGCGGTGCTGGAGCTGGTTGAGCAACCCGATGCTACTGACCATATCTTTGCTAACAACTACGTTCCCTTGCACTGGGACGGTATGTATCTTAAAACCGTGCCGGAACTACAAGTCTTTCAATGCGTATCAGCCGTTGGCGAAGGGCAAGGAGGGCGCACCACGTTTTCGAGTACCACCACGGCGTTACGTCTGGCGTCACCCGAAACCAAAGCGCTGTGGCAGCGTGCCACAGGTCAGTATCAGCGCGCAGTCGAGCTATACAGTAGCACCGCGCAGGCTCCTATTATCGAACAGCACCCTTACCGCACGTATCCCGTCATTCGTTTTTGTGAGCCGCCGATTGCTGGCGATAAAGAATTCTTAAACCCATCAACGTATCACTTCTCCGGTATTGAACCTGAAGAGCAAGAGCAATTACTCAGCAGCCTGCAACATGCTTTATATGATCCACGGGTTCAGTATGCTCACCAATGGCAAAGCGGTGACATTGTCATTGCGGATAACTACTCGTTATTACACGGTCGTGAATCTTATGCCAGCCAGAGTGGCCGTCATCTGCGCCGGGTGCATATCCATGCTAAACAGCCACTGAATAACCCACATTTGGTGCAGCCGTCATGAAACCACAGCATGTTGATCTCATGATTATCGGTGCAGGGCCTGTCGGTCTGGCCTGTGCCTATCTTGCTCAGCTGTCAGGTTTAAGCACCGTCATTATCGATAAATCATCAGCGCCGCTAACGGTAGGCCGTGCTGATGCGCTAAACGCCCGCAGCTTGCAGCTGTTTGAAATTATCGGTTTATTCGACGAGCTTTATCCCTTGGGCAAAGCTTGCAATACCAGCTCAGTCTGGTCAAAAGGTAAATTTATTTCACGCCAGTCTACCTGGTGGGATGCTTTAGAAGGCTGTTTTCACAAGCATTTTTTAATGATTGGTCAGGCTTATGTGGAACAAGCGCTCGATAATAAGCTCACCGAACTAAATAGTGCCGTGCGCCGCAATACTTCTGTGGAAGATATTGTGCTGGAGGAAGACGGCTGCCTCACCACGCTCAGCAGTGGTGAGACCGTCCGTTCCCGGTATTTGATTGGTGCAGATGGTTCACGATCGTTTGTGCGCCAACACTTTGCTATCCCGTTTGAGATCACTCGACCGCAAATTACCTGGGCAGTGATTGATGGCGAAATAGAAACTGATTTCCCAAAAGTACCGGAAATTATTGTTTTCCAAGCAGAAACCGCCGATGTTGCCTGGATACCACGTGAAGGTAAGATTGATCGTTTCTATATCCAGATGGACAGTGAGGATTTCACGCAACAGCAGGCGATAGATAAAATTAACCATGCTCTGCAACCACACAGTCTGCGTTTCAAGTCGATTGAGTGGTACTCAAAATTCTCGGTTAAAGAGTCTGTGGCAGAAAACTATATCCTTGAAAATAAATTATTTATCGCTGGTGATGCGAGCCATATTCACTCGGTAAATGGTGGGCAAGGATTAAATACGGGATTGGCCGATGCATTTAACCTCATCTGGAAAATGGCGATGATTACCCATCATCATGCTCCCCAAACGCTATTACAGACTTACGAAACGGAGCGAAAAGCAGTCGCGCTGGAAGTCGTAAAAACGTCAGCGGAACTCGTGCGTTCAACCAAAACCTCAGAGACAGGCACCCATGCCGATGATTACGTCAAGATTGTCGAAAAGCGTGCGGGTTACATCACGGGTATGGGCGTTCGCTATGGAACAGACGGGCGTGTTGGCGAAAGGCTGCATGATTTTATGTGGCGTGATTCTCAGTCTAGTCAGTCAGGCAGAATTTACTCACATTTAAATTATCGCAATTACAGTTTGCTCATCATTGGCGCGGCGACGGTACCTGCATCACTGCCTGATATCGTCACTGTTTTGCATGTTGAAACGGGAAGTAGCCCCTATTCCGATCAATACCTGCTAGTTCGGCCAGATGGCTATATAGCCGCCACCGCTCCTCTCGATGACCCTTCCGCGATCGGTCGTTACTTTAGCGACTGGCGAGTTCAATAGCATAAACGTTGCCGGCTCAGTGAGATTGCACTGAGCCGATTTTTCTCTGTCGAATATGATGTATACGCGCCTGTTACAGCCTATTATCGCCAATAATCCCCCAATCCGTTACTATGCGACATTATCCCCGAGTGATGAAAACCAAGAGCATGACCAAAAAAGCAGATAACTAAGCCGCAACAACTCCCATTTACGTTGTTGCGGCGCTTTCAAAGCTCCCTTTGCTCTTAGAGCGCCGCTAAATCCTTTATTCAGGAGATAATCTCGTGCGCTCAAATCACACTATCTGGCCTTACTCGCTTACCGCAACGTTATTACTGTTATCCCCCTTTGATTTGCTGGCTTCACTGGGCATGGATATGTATCTGCCCGTTGTACCCTATATGCCAGATGCTATAGGTACGACCCCAGAAGTCATTCAGTTAACATTATCGATTTATCTCGTCATGATCGGTGCCGGACAACTGTTATTCGGTCCGCTGTCTGACCGTTTTGGCCGTCGCCCAATATTGCTGTGGGGCAGTTTTGTTTACCTGCTTGCATCATTTGGACTTGCTGTCTCGTCTTCAATAAATCTATTTCTGGTATGCCGTTTCGCGCAGGCATGTGGAGCCTCAGCTTGTTTGGTGGCGATGTTTGCAACAGTTCGCGACATCTACGCAGGCCGTGAGGAAAGTCATGTTATCTATGGGATTCTGGGATCCATGCTCGCCATCGTACCGGCGGTTGGACCTATTATTGGGGCGTTAGTCGATATGTGGATGGGATGGCGGCTAATTTTTGCCGTCCTTGGTATTTTGATGACCATTGCTTATGTATCTGCATGGCGATTCTGGCCTGAAACCCGACATCAGCGGACTACGGATTTACGCTGGTCACAGCTTTTGCTCCCGTTGAAAAAAATGAACTTCTGGCTTTATACCTTTTGTTACAGTGCAGGGATGGGGAGCTTTTTTGTTTTTTTCTCAACCGCACCACAAATAATGATGGGCAGACAAGGCCTGTCACCGCTTTTATTCAGCATGGTTTTTGCTACTGTCGCTATCGCAATGATGATCGCGGCTAGAATGATGGGGAAATTAATTCCTGTCTGGGGAAGCCTTAAAGTCATGCGAATAGCGATGGGATGTCTTATTTTAGGCGGAATGATGCTGATAATCAGTGAATTACTGTTGCCGTTTTGGGTGCCAGGTTTTATTGCACCAATGTGGATAATAGGAATTGGCATTGCTATGTCGGTTTCCATTGCACCTAATGGGGCTTTACAGGGATTTGATGAGATAGCAGGAACGGTTACTGCGGTTTATTTCTGTTTAGGTGGAATAATATTAGGGAGTATTGGGACGGTCATCATCTCTATTTTCCCGGTTGGCACAAGTTGGCCGATCGTTGCTTTTTGCTTCATACTCGCGGCGATCGTCATCGTGTTGTCCAGTATACTTGCGTCGGCTAATCGTATTGTCAGTTAAAGTCCTGTTAGTTATTTAGTTTTTATCCTTGTACGCAATGGAAATATCATGGCGTACAAGGCGTTATTGACCGTTGTAAATGACAAAAGAGATAGGCTGCTTAACATCTATGATAGTGCAGCCCAAAGAAGGATTACTGCTGATAAGCTGACGTTTTACCGCACTGGTTTTGAGAAGACATACATACCAACGCCATCATTACCCATATCTTCTACACGAATGATTGAAAAGCCGCACTTGTTGACGTAGAAACAGACATTATTAATAAGGCATGTCGGCGTTCTCAGTCTCCATTCTCTAACGCATGGATGCATCTTTTCAATTTCCATCCATGCACGGTAACCATAACCTTTTCCCTGTTTTTCAGGCAGAATAAACAATCTTTCAAGTAGGTTCGTTTCGCAAATATCTTGTGAAATAACCGCTCCTCCTATCAGACGAGTATTTTCCCAAAATCCCAGGACGGTTTTGTTCGACATTGTTATTGCGGACTCAAATGAGAAATCCTCTTCACCATCATCATCTTCTTCCATATCATCAGGGAAAAAGGTGGCATTTGATTCAAAAGATGAGGAATAAATTTCTTCGAGTTCTTTGGCGTCAGCAAGAACCGCTGCTTTGATTAGCATATTTATATTTTCCATTGTGCATATGAAAAGAGGCGGGTTTAAAAATCGGTCTGTTAAGGGCGTATTAAGCCTTACATCCATCTGGTATATGCAGTTAGATTATTAATCAGCACAGCTGACGGACATTCCTCCAAAGTCTTTTCACAGGCTCATGTTAACTGGTTAGTCATCCTCGTGTTAACAACTTTTAGTTAAATAAACTGCCTGTTTGGTGTCCTGTTGAGCAATAGCTAACCCATCTGATATTGAGTTGTTATCTTCTGATATGTATTTAGATATTCCAGCTCCACTGAATCTCTCTAAGGTGAGCCCGATTAAATCAGTGAATGACATACACACTGTGTGAAAGCCGGAACGGCTTTGGTTAATGGTTTTCTGGTTTACTGAATTTTAGGTATAAAAAAAGACGTCGGTTGACGTCTGTTTATTTTGAAATGGTACGCCCTACAGGGCTCGAACCTGTGACCTACGGCTTAGAAGGCCGTTGCTCTATCCAACTGAGCTAAGGGCGCATTTCAAAAAGAAATGGCTGTTGCTTGTTACAACAGTGGGCTGGATTATACCCACACGTCCCAGTGAGTCAACGGGTTGGCGCTGGATTTACGCTATACGGTGAATCCCTGTACAACTTTGGTGAATGTCGCTTTCTCTGGTGTGACTTTTTTGCACAATTGCGAGCCTCGTCCACATGAACTACACATAGCAATGAAAATTTCAGTTTTATCTGCTAGATGCGTTCAGTAATTCTTTTCAAGTTATGAACGGACGTATTCTGCACTCTGTGCTGTTGATACACTATGCCCGCATTCGTGGGTTTTGGATGAGTGTGGGCTGCTTTCACGTGCCGGGTTTGTCGCTCGGTTATTTGTGGATCCGCTATTTTGTCGAACTTTGGAACCTTTTGATTTATGAACATTCTTTCATCCGCATTCTTGCGCGTTTGTCTGCTGGCAATGTTGATGCTGCCTGTTGGATATGCATCGGCGGCGAGTGCGGATTCTGATCCTGACCCACAGCCCGCGCAGACCGAGGCGCCCGTAAAAATTAATGTTGATGCCGAGTTGGTTAAGCTGCAAAAACAGTTAGATAACATCAAGCAGCAGGTTTCAGGCACCAATAACGACAGCAAATTCGGCGCGTTGAATGACACAACGCAGGAACTGGTGAATAGCGCCAACGAGCTTGCTAATGCAGTGGCACCGCAGCGCGCTCAAATTCAGGCCCAGTTGGATGTCTTAGGGCCAGCGCCAGAGTCCGGCTCCAGCATTAATGAAACCAGTGAAGTGACGCGTAAGCGAAACAGTCTGAATGCGCAAAAAGCAAAAATGGATGCGCAGATCGAGCAGATTCAGGCTTTACGCACCGGAGCGGCCAATCTGTCCGCGCAAATAGTGACTCTGCGTCGTAATGCGCTGAAAACGCAACTGGCATTGAATTCCGGTAGCATTCTGGGCGGGCGCTTCTGGGCACCGCTTGTGGCTCCGCAAGCTGAGGATGTACGTCGCCTGAGTACCTTTCAGGATCAATTAAGTGACGCCTTTACGGTGGCCTGGGAGCCAGACTGGCGTTACGGTTCCGCACTCCTGATTTTGATCGCCATGGCTATGAGTTCGGCGGGGCGTCGGTATATGGAGAAATGCCTGGCCTGGGCGGGAATTAACTGGCTGCCGGAAGGGCGTCTGCGGCGGAGTTTTTTAGCCACGGCGTCGGTTATTTCAACCGTGGTCACGATCGGCATTGCGGTAAATCTGATCGACTTTACGTTTACGCGCCACGGTGAGGCTTCAGAACGCGTCGTGTCGTTCCTTGATGCGTTGGTGAGACAGGCAATTTTCTGTTCGATGATCGCTGGGTTGGGGCGTGCGTTTCTTTCGAATCAGCGCCCTTCATGGCGTTTGCCTGCGATTGCTAACCCTGTCGCAAAAGCCATGAAGCCGTTTCCTGTGGTTGCCGCAGGCATTATTCTGATCTTCGGTTTTATTGAACAAGTGACAGCGACGGTGGGAACATCGGTCGCAGCAACCATTATGGTGAACGGCTTATCTGCCCTGTTCCTGGCCTTTACTGCGGGGACGATCGCGCTAAAAAGCGATCAGATTCGTCGGCAGATGGTGCATTCAGGGGAACAGCCGGAAGCGCGTTCGACATTATCCGGCATTATTCATCTCGCCGTATTGGCGACATCGTTCGCTATTCTGGTGTCGCTGGTCATCGGCTATATCTCACTGGCTCGTTTCCTTGCGTTCGAGCTGGTGTGGATTGGTATGGTGTTCTCCTGCCTGTATTTGTTCTCAACATTTATTACCGATATCTGCGAAAGCCTCTTTTCTCCCAACAACGCCAGCGGCAAGCGAATGAAGAATTCGCTCAATCTGGACGATCGGCATCTGGCTCAGGCCACTTTGCTCCTGTCGGCTGGCGGTAAAGTCTTCTTAATTTTGATGGCGGCTGTCGCCTTACTGAACGGGACGTTTGGCACCACTACGCCGCTGGAGTTGGTGCAAAAAGCCGTTGAAATCTGGGGCGGAAAAGGGCTGGAAACGCTGAGCATCGTGCCTGCTCATCTGGTCAATGCCGTGCTCTTTCTGGTCGTGGGGGTTTATGTTTTACGCTCCTCAAAACGCTGGCTGGAAGATGAATTCCTGCCTAAAACGACGTTAGAACGTGGTATCCGTGCGTCGCTGGTGACGCTGTTCAGCAACATCGGCTACATCCTGATTATCCTGCTGACGTTGGCGACATTGGGGATTGAATGGAACAAGCTGGCATGGATTGTCAGCGCGCTGTCGGTGGGTATCGGTTTTGGCTTACAGGAGATCGTGAAGAACTTTATCTCTGGCCTGATTTTGTTGACGGAGCGCCCGGTGAAAGTCGGCGACTCGGTCAGTATCAGCGGCGTTGAAGGGGATATCCGGCGGATTAACGTGCGTGCGACGGAAATTCAACTGGGCGACCGTTCGACGGTGATCGTACCGAACTCCCAATTTATTTCGCAGAATGTACGCAATATTACGATGGGGAATCCGTTTGGGGTTGCGACGCTGGCGCTGACGTTCCCGCTGGATATCGATCCTGAAGAAGTCCGTGCCCTGTTGCTGGATGCTTACATCAACCACGAGGCGATTCTGGAATCACCTGCGCCGTCAGTGAAGTTTAGCCAGTTGAACCCAACGGGTATGGTGCTGAGCGTCACGGGTTATGTCAGCAGCCCGAGAATGGTATCGGAAGCGAAGAGTGATCTGCTGTTTGAGATTATCAAGCGGTTACGGGCATCAAACATTCCGCTGGCCGTACCGCAAAAGATGGTGCTGGAAAACTCCGGGCTTGCGCTGCCTGACGGCATGTCGGGTGAGGATAAATAATTTTCTCAGCCATCCGTTATCCGGCAGTCAACGGGTAACGGATGAACATCGAAGCCGTGCTTACAGGACGTAAAACGCGGCTATTTTTCCTGCTGTTTAATCATGTCGAGATAGATTTCACGCAACCGCTGAGTAATTTTTCCGGGCTTGCCATCGCCGATCGTTTTTCCATCCAGCATTACGACGGGGAGAACCAGCATGGTGGCTGAACTGACAAAAATCTCTTTGGCGTGATACGCCTCTTCCGGTGTAAAAAAGCGTTCTTCCAGCGCAATGCCATCCTTTTCCGCCAGCTTGAGTAGCGACTGACGTGTAATACCGTGCAGAATAGCGTTGCTGAGTGGACGGGTTACAACCGTGTTGTCATGCAGGACGATGTAGCAGTTGCAGGAACTGCCTTCGGTAATGAAACCGTCTTCGACAAAGAAAGCGTCATCGGCCTGATTGGCATGGGCATACTCTTTTGCCAGGCTGGCGGCGAGCAGGCTGACGGTTTTGATATCCCGACGGTGCCAGCGAATATCCTCGGTGGTGACAACGTGCAGGCCCGTTGTGGCTTTAGGGTTACCGACCAACGAACGTGCCTGAGTGAATAACACCAGCGTGGATTTGACGTCAGCAGAAGGGAAATAGAAATCACGATCGCCGGCATTACCGCGGCTAAGCTGTAAATAGATCGCGCCTTCTTTCAGATCGTTTTTATTGATCAGCTCATCGTGAATCTCTTTGAGCGCCTCAGGTGTGACGGGCAACGTGAGCGACAGCTCGCGGCAGGAGCGTTGCAGGCGAGTGATATGATCGGCGAAATCAACCAGCTTGCCATCAATGACCGCTGTTACTTCATAGACGGCATCGGCAAACAGGAAACCACGGTCAAATACAGAAATTTTTGCTTCATTTTCTTCTAAATACTGTCCATCAACATAAACAAGACGTTGCATCACAACACTCCTTAATAGTTGCTCAATGCAGGTTAACGCGCGTTATCCCCACAATAATGCGTCGGGCGGTAATATTTCGCTACCGTTATAGTGCAGCCCGTTAGTGCGATCGCGCTGCAAGAGCAGTGGGCCATCCAAATCGACCACGGCGGCACCTTGTGCCACGACAAAGGCGGGTGCCATCGAGAGCGATGTACTCACCATGCAGCCGACCATAATTTTTAAACCTTGCTCCTGTGCATATTTTCGCAGGCGCAGGGCTTCAGTTAGTCCGCCGGTTTTATCCAGCTTGATGTTGATCATGTCATAGCGGCCGACCAGAGCGGCCAGCGACTGACTGTCATGACAGGATTCATCGGCACAGATGGGAATCGGGCGGGGCAAGTCTGCCAGCACACCATCTTTGCCTGCTGGAAAAGGTTGTTCGATCATCGTTACGCCAAGTGCAGCAAGTTCAGGAACCAGCGTTAGATAACGTTCGGTATCCCATCCTTCGTTGGCATCGACAATCAGGCGAGCTAATGGCGCGCCTTCGCGCACGGCAGCAACTCTGGCCAGATCGTTTGCGTCTGCCAGTTTTAGTTTGAGAAGAGGGCGATTGGCATGATGTATTGCGGCATGGCGCATACTCTCTGGCGTATCCAGCGATAGCGTATAGGCCGTCTCCAGCGCGGTAGGTGAAGGGAGATCCAAACGCTGCCAAATGCGCTGTTGGTGCTGTTTGCATTCCAGATCCCAGAAGGCGCAATCGAGCGCATTACGTGCCGCGCCTGCGGGCAGGATGGTTTGCAGCGTCTCCCGATCTAAACCGTTACGGATGTCGCTGTCCAGTGAGGCAATCTGTGCCATGACGCTGTCGAGAGACTCGCCGTAGCGTGAATAAGGAACGCATTCGCCGTAGCCTGTCACGTTGCCGGACTGGATTGCCACCACAACGACATCCGCCTGACGCTTGCTACCACGTGAAATGGTAAATGCGCCTTCTATTGGCCAACTCTCGGTGAAATATCGCATCTCAGTCATAAGCTTACTCTCGGGTTAACCATCCTGTGCCTCAGGGGATAAGCGCCTTATTGACAAGGCCTGAGCGGGTCATCAAGTGTAATGCTTCTTTCGATGCGTATTCTTCATTTTTCGCGATCGTAGCCAGAAATTGATGAGGCTTAATTTCGGGCTGGAAAAATTTATGAGCACGGTATCGACAGGACGAATTATCTGAGATAGCTTGAATAAGCTCATCACACTTCAGGTCGCCTGTACCCCTGTAGTTAACGAAAGCTGTCGTTAACGAAAACGTGTTTACTGCGATTTGAATGATGTTGAGTAGAGTGCTTTTACAGGCACTGCGTCGCTCGGACGGTCCGGGCGCTCACGTTAATCTGAGGATGTTATGGCTGATTCTACTTCTCCGCGCCGTTTTACGCGCATCGATCGTCTTCCCCCGTATGTATTTAATATTACTGCTGAATTAAAAATGGCTGCGCGTCGTCGCGGCGAAGATATTATTGATTTCAGCATGGGTAATCCTGACGGCCCGACCCCTCCTCATATCGTGGAAAAACTCTGTACGGTCGCACAACGCGAAGATACTCACGGATATTCGACATCCCGAGGTATTCCGCGCTTACGCCGTGCGATCTCCCGCTGGTACGCCGATCGTTATGAAGTTGATATCGATCCGGAAAGCGAAGCTATCGTCACGATTGGCTCCAAAGAGGGGCTGGCGCACCTGATGCTTGCAACGCTGGATCATGGCGATACGGTGTTGGTGCCTAACCCAAGCTATCCGATTCACATTTATGGTGCGGTGATTGCCGGGGCGCAGGTGCGTTCTGTGCCGCTGGTGGACGGCGTCGATTTCTTCAACGAATTAGAACGCGCGATCCGCGAGAGTATTCCGAAGCCGAAAATGATGATTCTCGGTTTTCCGTCGAACCCGACAGCGCAGTGTGTTGAGCTGGATTTCTTTGAACGCGTTGTGGCGTTGGCGAAACAGTACGGCGTGTTGGTGATCCACGATCTGGCCTATGCCGATATCGTGTACGACGGCTGGAAAGCGCCGTCGATCATGCAGGTTCCCGGCGCGAAGGACATCGCGGTAGAGTTCTTCACGCTGTCAAAAAGCTACAACATGGCGGGCTGGCGCATCGGCTTTATGGTCGGTAACCCAGAGCTGGTCAGCGCGCTGGCGCGGATTAAGAGCTACCACGATTACGGCACGTTCACGCCGTTGCAGGTGGCGGCGATTGCGGCGTTGGAAGGCGATCAGCAATGTGTGCGGGATATTGCCGAGCAGTATCGCCAGCGCCGTAACGTGTTGGTGCGTGGTCTGCATGAGGCCGGCTGGATGGTTGATGAGCCGAAAGCGTCAATGTACGTCTGGGCGAAAATTCCTGAAGCCTATGCGCACCTAGGGTCGCTGGAGTTTGCCAAACGACTGCTGTCGGAAGCGAAGGTTTGTGTCTCCCCCGGCATTGGCTTTGGCGATTATGGCGATACCCATGTTCGGTTCGCCTTAATTGAGAATCAGGATCGAATTCGGCAGGCGGTGCGTGGTATTAAGGCTATGTTCCGTGCTGACGGTCTCCTGCCAACCACCAAATCCTTACCTGGTAAGGGCACGGCTGCTTGATAGTGATTTCCTGATAACCGCGGCTCCCGGTCGGCTGACTGGGAGCACATAAACATGCCGTGACAGCGGCTTATCATTTGCTAGAATGCCTACCGTTAATCTCAATCAGGATGAGTTTGTCATGTCATTATCTCTGTCTAAAATTTCTGCGTTAATGCTGCTTTGCGTCACGCTGGCCGGGTGCCAACAAACAGGAACGTCTGCCCAAAAAGGAACGGTGGCAGGTCAGTCTTCTGCGGTAACGGTTTCTCCTAACGATCAACTGAATCAACTGGCATCGCTGGTTGCGGCCACTCGCTATCTCAAATCGAAGTGTAACCGCAGCGATCTACCTGATGATGCGACGATTGCCAATGTCGCGTTGGCTGTAGCGAAACAACGAGGCTGGAATGTCGCGAGCTATCAGGCTTTACCGCAGCGCAGTGAAAGCCTGTATCAAGGGTTATTGAAAGACAGTACGCCAAAAGAGGCGCAGTGTTCGGAATTTAACCGTACGTTGACGCCGTTTATTGATGCCATTCGCAGTCAAAGCTAAGGCGCAGCGCTTCCACTTTCATTGTCGGCGGAACGTTCATTTTCGTTGAATTTTCCGCCCGGCCAATCTTCCAGTGCCTCCAGAATAAACACCTCACCCTCTACGCTGAAAATGGTCATATCCTGCTGGATTTGCTCGATGGTCAGCCCTTCTATTGGCGAATCCCCTTCACGGAATTGCAGGCCGTTGAGCGTGATGCTGCGCTTGGTTTCATCCGACGTGTAAACGTGTGCACTGTAGGCCAGTGGCGGAATCTCACCGTTGCTGATGGCGGGTAACGGCAGCGTGGTCCTTTTCTCTGAGGAGGCTGGCGTATCGGTATGGGCCTCTTCCTGATGAGGTGCAGCGGCGAGTGCTGCTGGCGTTTGCTCCTCTGCCGCAGGCAAGATGGCTGCTTGAGCCGCTAACGTAGTCGTCTGAGAAGCAGGGCTCCCCCAGCGCTGGTGGCTGAACCAGCCGAGTGTGGTAAAAAGCAGAGCATAAATCACCATCAGATAACCGGGCATCGGGTATCTGGCAAGCAGCGCTGGCTGTGAGTGTGTTGGTGCGTCCGGTGCGTTATCCACGCGCTCATCCTTAAGTGTTGAGGGGGTACTTAGGTCGTGTAGCATCACATCATAAACCAAAGTCGGGTGAGTAGGATGGTGCCGTCTGCCTTATTTTGCAAAAAATAGAAAGAGCCAGAAAACTGAATCTCTCGGTTATGTGACAGTTCCTCCATTTTGATTAAAAACTATTACAGTCATAATAATCACAGATGGAATCTTGATGCGGGTCGCAAAAAAAACGTGTGAATTTGCTTTAATGAAACCATGTTTTACCATTGTAGGTATAACGTTTCTTTTTGGTGTTCGATAATCAATCAGCGTGGGGTGGTGCCATCATCATTTAATTAACAGTCCCGAGTGCTAAATGGGCAGTATTATTATGTGGTTTTTTACTACAGATAGTGCGCTGCTTTTTTATCAATAAGGGACGTGCCAATCTGCCACGACATTAAGAATAAAAGTACTTTTAAAGTATGCGATTAATATCGCAGGGTTTTGTGCGGATTTATTTTTCTATTTTAATAATTAAAAAATACTGAGGGATAACATGTTTAGAACGGTTATTGGGACTGGTCGTTTACGCACCTGTGCGGTAGCTATTGCCCTTTCCGGGCTCGTACTTTCCGGGTGTGATAATAGTCAGCAGCCGGTGGTAGAAGCGGCTCCGCCAGATTTACAGGTGAAAACGGCACCGTTTGGCTGGGCTGCGCAATATCATAATACGGATGGTAAGTTTTATGCGACGACGGGGGGCGAGGGCGCACATGAAAATAGCATTTATGTTGTCACCAGCCGTCAGGAATTAAAAGACGCATTAAATAATATCCGCAGCCCCCGTTATATCGCCGGTGATGCCGATGCGGAATTGAAGGCGAAGTTAGAACCCAAAATTATCTACTGGCAAGGTACTATCCGTGGTGATGACTTAGGTAATGGGCGCTATGCTAATGCCGAGGATTATAAAACCAAACCGAATAAAACAACGTTTGATTTTGACTTATACGTCAAAGCGTTCGACCAGGATTATATGGCGCAGCTGAAAGCGACGGCGGATGCGGGGGGAAGTGACGCGGCGGCGGCCAGCACACAACTTAACTTGTTGAAAAAGCAGAATGGTCAACGTTCTCAGTATGCCAACAACCAGAAGGCGCAGATTCAATTTCAGGTACCGCCAAATACCACTATTTTAGGCGTGGGTAGCGAAGCAAAACTGGTGGAAGGCTATTTATCCCTCAATACCCTGAGCCACACGTTCGGCAAAACGGATAATAGCAATATCATTATCCGTAATATTACGTTTCAGGCCCCGCGTGACTTTGCTCCGGCCTGGGATGCGGGCGACGGCGATAAAGGCAACTGGAATGCGCGTTATGATTCCGTGTCGATTAATGCCAGCAAAAATGTCTGGATCGATCACTGCACGTTTACGGACGGTGAATATCCAGACCATTTAGAACCGGTGCTATTTGGTAAGCATATTCAGCGCCACGACGGCTTGCTGGATATAGAAGACGGTGCCGACTACCTGACGATCTCCTACAACATTTTCGCCCAACATGACAAAACGGTATTAATTGGCTCTGGCGATGGTGATAAAGGGGAATACCGAATCACGTTTGAAGGAAATTTATGGGACAACAGCGTGCAGCGTTCACCGCGTGTGCGCTTTGGTCAGGTGCATTTGCTGAATAACTACCATCGTGGGGCAACGGATACGAACTACCCCATTCTGTATGCCATTGGGATGGGCTTCGATTCATCCATTCTTTCCGAAAGTAACGTGTTTAATTTTCAGGGCGGCGGGGCGGATGAAAAGCTGATTATCGGTGCCTACAAGGGAAGCAAATTTAAAGACAATGGCTCCTGGTTCAATGGCAATCCGGCAAGCAATTTGAATCAAATCGCATTAGACAAATGCAGCACATTGCAAGAGGCCGAGAAGGCCGCAGCTACGAATTCTGGGAAAGCTGTACCAGCATGGGCGCTGGAAACCTGTACCAATGAATTGGAATGGAGCCCGCCTTATGCCTATAGCGCAGGGAAATCCATTGCCGCCGTTGAGAAATACGTTCTGGACAATGCCGGTGCGGGGAGACTGGATATTTCTCTGCCGTAGATCGTCTGATTCAGCCCATTACTTATTCGATTTTTATCTGTAAACCCTCTGCCGATAGGTTTCGCTCTATGGCAACTAACCTGCCGTAGGGCGAAATACATCGGGCAAAATAATAGTAAAAATACAGGAAATGCTATGACTGACTTTTTACCTCGTACCCGTCTTACGCTCTGTGCAACATTGGTCCTGAGCGGCCTGATTGCCGGATGCAGCGATAGTGACTCAACGCCGGATGTCGGTGTTGATCGTTCCGCCGCGCCACAAAATCTTAAAGTGCCGACGTTGGCTTATGATGACAGCAGCGTGGTACTTGCCTGGGAAAAACCGACCAAACCTGCCGCTGGTATTAAGGATTACCGTGTCTACATGAATGGAACCTTGCTGGGCGGAACCATTGATAACCAGAACACCCATTCGCCAGCCAAGCCTTATATCGATAACTTCTACAATTCGATTGATACAGATAATTGGCATGTCCGCGTCAGCTTCCATAATTTCAGGGTGGCTAATCTGTCACCGGAAACGGAATACCGCTTCACGGTGCGTGCGCTTTATGACGACGGCAAAGAATCCGTTGATAGTGAAACCGTCGTGCAGAAAACGACGGCGACGCCAGCTTCACTGAATGTGACCAACTATGGTGCGAAAGGGGATGGCGTAACCAACGACACGGTGGCGATTCAGAAGGCGATTGATGACTGTACGCCAGCCGCGTATCCGAAAGGATGTAAGGTCATCGTTGAGGGGGGAACGTTTAAAACGGGCGCGCTGTTCCTGCACAGCGACATGACGTTTGAAGTCGCGAAAGGCGCCACATTGCTGGGATCGGCAAACGGTGACGATTACCCGCTCGCCCGCGGCTACTATCTCTACCCTTACAGTTCACCTAAATTGCCGAAGCGTCCGCCTTCTCTGATTAACGTACTGGAAGCGGACGATCAGGGCAGCAGTCATGCTGGCACCTTTAAAAATATTCGTATCGTCGGGCAGGGCACCATTGATGGCAACGGCTGGACGCGTGGCATTAAAGCCAGCGATACAAACATTACTGAAATTGATGAATTAAAGAATGAATTGCCGCTCTACCGTGCGAGCAAAGCCGCCAATGTTGGCAGTGACGGTATTCTGGCAAAAGACCAAACGGCAAAAGCCGTTGCTGAAGGAATGTTACTGGATGAGGCGTACAAAAACCGACGCTCCAGCCTGATGACGCTGCGCGGCGTGAGCAACATGTACCTGGAAGGGCTGACGATTCTGAACCCAGCTTTCCACGGTGTGATGGTGCTGGAATCCGAAAATGTGGCGATGAATGCGCTGGTACACACGACGTATGACGCGAATAATGCGGATGGTATCGAATTCGGCAACAGCCAGAACGTCATGGTATTCAATAACTTTTTTGACACGGGGGATGACAGCGTAAACTTTGCTGCGGGATACGGTGCCGAAGTGGCAACGCTGGGGCAAAAAGCGCAGAGCGGTGCCTGGATTTTCAATAACTACTTCCGCCGTGGGCATGGTGCGGTGGTTACGGGTAGCCATACCGGTGCCTGGATTGAAAAAATTGTTGCTGAAGATAACGTAATGAATAAGACGGATGTTGGCCTGCGCATGAAGAGCCGACCCTATTATGGTGGTGGCTCGCGTGACGTGGTATTCCGTAATAACGCGATGCGTGATATTGTCAACGAGCCGTTTGTGTTCACGATTAAATATAAAGCGGACGTGAACGATACCCAGCCTGCCGCTGAACCCGCGCAGTTCCGTGATGTGACCGTTTCTAACGTCACGGTTGATGGGACAGCGAAGAAAAACAGTATCATGGTCGATGGTATGACCGTGGCTGAAATGGCTGATGCGTATAAGTTCTCTTTTGGACGTGATGCCTATCACCAAGGCTTGCATTTTGAGAATGTAAAATTCAAAAATGTAAAAGCGACGGACATTACGTTCCTGAAGAACAGTGAATTTAAAAATGTCATTTTTGAGAATGTACCGGGAGCCTGGAATTTCGGTCATATTGAAAATATCAGGCTCGAAGACCGTGTAAATAATGATGCCGCGCTGACGACCAGTGGTGATGAGACCATCACCCGGGAAGCCGCAACGGAATAAGGCATTTTCCCCACGCTAATCGGCGTGGGGAGTATTATGGATGATTACCTATGGCACGATTGCAAGCTTTTAAAGATCCGTCTTTTCATTCGTTGGTTGCCACTTTTCGGTCACTGCCCGCTCCGCTGATCCGGCGTATTGTGTTGGGGCTGATTTTGCTGCTGATTTGTCAGCAGTTGGCCGTATTGACCTGGCGCTTTCTCCTCCCTGAAGACTCACGCATTGCTGGCGTGTCGGTCGCGCCTGCCCAGGCGAAAGAAAAACCCGCTACACTGGGTGATTTTACCTTATTCGGCCAGGCCCCCGATGCCGATGCGTCTGCGGTTAACGACGCCGCATTATCCGGCGATATTCCGCTAACCTCGTTAAATATCAGCCTGACTGGGGTGTTGGCGAGTGGAGACGCCAAGCGTTCGATTGCCATTATCGCTAAAGATAGTCAGCAATACAGTCGCAACGTCGGCGATGCCATTCCGGGCTATGAAGCCAAAATTGTGACTATCTCTGCCGATCGTGTCGTGCTCCAGTATCAGGGGCGCTACGAGGCGCTGCATTTGTATCAGGAAGAAAAGGCGAATGACGCACCGTCGTCGTCTGGCGCATTTAACCAGGTGAAAGACGAGATACAAAAAGATCCCTTCTCGGCGCAGGACTACCTGACCATTTCTCCCGTCACGGAAGAAGAAGTACTGAAAGGATATCAGTTAAACCCCGGCAAAAATCCCGATCTTTTCTACCGCGCAGGCTTGCAGGATAACGATCTCGCCGTGTCATTAAACGGCATGGATTTACGCGATGCGGATCAGGCACAGCAGGCGATGGCGCAGTTGGCCGGGATGAGCAAATTTAATTTGACCGTCGAACGTGATGGTCAACAGCAGGATATATATCTGGCACTGGATGGAGACCACTAATTTGTTTAGCAAGGGACAGGGATTTTTTAAGCGTCAGGTTTTTTCGAAGAATAAAAACCAGTGGCTTGGTCATGTACGCCGCAAGAGTATGTTATTGCTCAGCGGGAGCGTTTTGCTGATGGCGTCATCATTGGCGTGGAGCGCCGAATTCTCCGCCAGTTTTAAAGGCACCGATATTCAGGAGTTTATTAATACCGTCAGTAAGAATCTGAATAAGACGGTCATTATCGATCCGTCGGTCAGCGGAACGATTACCGTACGCAGCTATGACATGATGAATGAAGAACAGTATTACCAGTTCTTCCTGAGCGTGCTGGATGTCTATGGGTTCACCGTGATTCCGATGGATAACAACGTCCTGAAAATCATTCGCTCGAAGGATGCGAAATCGACGTCTATGCCACTGGCCACGGATGAACAGCCGGGCATTGGCGATGAAGTGGTGACGCGCGTCGTGCCCGTCAACAACGTCGCCGCGCGTGATTTGGCTCCGCTGCTGCGCCAGTTGAATGACAACGCCGGTGCCGGGAGCGTAGTGCATTACGAACCGTCGAACGTGCTGCTGATGACCGGTCGCGCGGGGGTGATCCAGCGGTTGATGACGATTGTCGAACGCGTTGATCAGACGGGCGATCGGAATGTGACCAGCATACCGTTGTCTTACGCTTCCTCAACGGAAGTGGTGAAGATGGTGAATGAGCTGAACAAGATGGATGAGAAATCCGCTTTGCCCGGCATGTTGACCGCCAACGTGGTGGCTGACGAACGAACCAACTCAGTGCTGGTGCGCGGCGAGCCGAATTCACGCCAGCGCGTGATTGATATGATCAAGCAACTCGATCGCCAGCAGGCGGTACAGGGTAACACCAAGGTTATCTACCTCAAATACGCCAAGGCTACCGATCTGGTCGAAGTGCTCACCGGTGTCGGTGACAGCATCCAAACCGATCAGCAAAATGCGCTGCCCGCGCTGCGCAAAGACATTTCGATTAAGGCACACGAGCAAACCAACTCCCTGATTGTGAATGCCGCACCGGACATTATGCGCGATCTGGAACAGGTGATTGCACAGCTGGATATCCGCCGTCCGCAGGTCTTGGTTGAAGCGATTATCGCGGAAGTACAGGATGCCGATGGAATGAATCTGGGCATTCAATGGGCCAATAAAAATGCCGGGGTAACGCAATTTACGAATACGGAGTTACCGATCACGACAATGATGGCAGGAGCGGACCAGTTTCGACGTGATGGGACGCTGAATACCGCAGCATCGAATGCGTTGAGCAAGTTCAATGGCATTGCCGCCGGTTTCTATCAGGGCAACTGGAGCATGTTGCTGACGGCGCTGTCTAAAAACAGCAAGAACGATATTCTGGCGACGCCCAGTATCGTGACGCTGGACAATATGGAAGCGACGTTTAACGTCGGTCAGGAAGTGCCGGTATTAGCCGGTTCGCAGACGACATCCGGCGACAACGTTTTCCAAACGGTGGAACGCAAAACGGTCGGTATCAAACTGAAAGTGAAGCCCCAAATTAACGAAGGTGACTCTGTTCTGCTGGAAATCGAGCAGGAAGTCTCTAGCGTGGCAGATGCGGCCTCCAGCAGCAGCACTGACCTGGGGGCAACATTCAATACGCGTACCGTTAATAACGCGGTACTGGTCAGCAGCGGCGAAACCGTGGTGGTGGGCGGCTTGCTGGATAAAAGTACCAATGAGTCTGCGAGTAAAGTGCCCCTGTTGGGCGATATTCCCGTGCTGGGGTATTTGTTCCGTTCTAACAGCACGGAAACGAAAAAGCGTAACCTGATGCTGTTTATCCGTCCTTCCATTATTCGCGATCGCAGCCAATACCAGAGCGCCTCTGCCAGTAAGTATCACTCGTTCAATGCGGAAGAGGAGAAGCAGCGGGACGTGAACGGCAGTGAAGGGGGGCTTTTGGGTAACGACTTGCTGCGCTTGCCGGAAGGCGGAAACGCCTACACGTTCCGTCAGGTTCAGTCCTCGATTGTGGCGTTTTATCCGGCGGGCGGGAAATGAGTGACGCTGCCTCCCAGATAATAGAATTACGCCCGATACTGCCTTTTGCCTATGCGCGATCGCAGCAAATTCTGCTGTTGCAGAGGGAAAATGATGCGAGCCTACAGACAATTTGCGTCGCGCAAACGCCGCCCTCTGCCTTGCTGGAGGCGCGTCGGATTGCGGGCTGTTCGCTTAGGATTGAACGCGTTACGGAAGACGAATTTGAACGGCAATTAGTCATTAGCTATCAGCGCGACTCGGAAGAGGCACGCCGTCTGATGGAAGACATCGGCAATGAGATGGATTTTTATACGCTGGTGGAGGAATTGCCAGACAGCGACGATTTGCTTGATGCCGACGACGACGCGCCGATTATCCGCCTCATCAACGCCATGTTGACCGAAGCGATTAAGAATAAAGCGTCAGATATTCATATCGAAACCTATGAGCGCTATTTGCTGATCCGCTTCCGCGTTGACGGCGTATTGCGTGAAATTTTGCGCCCACAGCGTAAGCTGGCTTCGCTGCTGGTGTCGCGTATCAAGGTCATGGCAAAGCTGGATATTGCGGAAAAGCGTATTCCGCAGGATGGACGTATGGCGCTGCGAGTGGGGGGACGAGCGATTGACGTTCGTGTCTCTACGCTGCCGTCGAACTACGGTGAGCGCGTTGTGCTGCGCTTACTGGATAAAAACAGCGTTAAGCTTGATCTTGAACTGCTGGGCATGTCGGAACGCAATCGACAACTGCTGGATAGCCTGATCCATCGTCCTCATGGCATTATTCTGGTCACCGGTCCGACAGGGTCGGGGAAAAGTACCACGCTTTACGCCGCGCTCAGCCGCCTGAATGCCTCGGAACGTAACATCATGACGGTGGAAGATCCCATCGAGTATGAACTGGAAGGCATCGGGCAAACGCAGGTCAATACCAAGGTCGATATGACGTTTGCCCGCGGGCTGCGTGCCATTCTGCGCCAGGACCCGGACGTCGTGTTGGTGGGGGAAATTCGTGATGGTGAAACGGCGCAGATTGCCGTGCAGGCCTCGCTGACCGGTCACCTCGTGTTATCCACACTGCATACCAATAGTGCGCTGGGCGCACTGTCCCGTTTGCAGGATATGGGCGTCGAGCCTTTCCTGCTGTCAACCTCTCTGCTGGGCGTACTCGCGCAGCGTCTGGTCAGGACGCTGTGCTCTGACTGTAGCCAGCCACAGCCGGTCGATCCGGTTCAGGCTGAACAGATGGGGATCGCGCCCGGTACGCTGCTGCATAACCCCGTTGGCTGTCCGCAGTGTAGCTTTACCGGCTACCGGGGACGTATCGGTATTCATGAGCTGGTGCTGATTAATGACGACGTCCGTGCCGCGATCCACCGCAGTGACGGTGAAATGGCGATTGCGCAGATTCTGGGGGGAAGTCGAACCACCATCCGTCAGGACGGGTTGGATAAGGTACTGGCGGGGCTCACGACCTGGGAAGAAGTGATCCGCGTAACCAAAGAGGAATGATATGGCACAGTACCACTATCAGGCGCTGGATGCGCAGGGGAAAAAATGCCGTGGCGCTCAGGAGGCCGACTCTGCCAGACAGGCGCGTCAGCTATTGCGGGAGCGCGGGCTGGTGCCGCTGTCGGTTGATGAAAACCGAGGCGATCAGCAGAAATCCGGTTCTACAGGCTTCTCCCTACGTCGCAAAATTCGGATCAGCACCTCAGATTTGGCGCTACTGACTCGCCAGTTGGCCACGCTGGTGGCAGCGTCGTTGCCGCTGGAAGAAGCGCTGGATGCGGTGGCGAAACAGAGTGAAAAGCCACAGCTGAGCCAGTTGATGGCGGCGGTGCGCAGCAAGGTCATGGAAGGTCACTCGCTGGCCGATGCGATGAAATGCTTCCCCAGCAGCTTTGAGCGGCTGTATTGCGCGATGGTCGCCGCAGGCGAGACATCCGGTCACCTTGATGCCGTGTTGAACCGATTAGCGGACTACACCGAACAGCGCCAGCAGATGCGCAGCCGCATCCAGCAGGCGATGATCTACCCGTGTGTGTTAACCGTGGTCGCGATTGCCGTGGTCAGCATTTTGCTGTCCGTCGTGGTGCCGAAAGTTGTCGAGCAATTTATTCATATGAAGCAGGCGCTGCCGCTTTCAACCCGCGTATTGATGGGGATGAGCGATGCCGTGCGCACGTTTGGGCCGTGGATGCTGCTGGCGTTGCTGGCTGGGTTTATGGCGTTCCGCGTGATGCTGCGGCAGGAAAAGCGGCGCGTCAGTTTTCATCGGCGCCTGCTGCATTTACCGCTGATCGGCCGCATCGCGCGTGGCTTAAATACGGCACGCTACGCGCGGACGCTCAGTATTCTTAACGCCAGTGCGGTGCCGCTATTACAGGCGATGCGCATTAGCGGCGATGTCATGAGCAATGACTATGCCCGCCATCGGCTCTCTCTGGCGACGGATGCGGTACGAGAAGGCGTCAGCCTGCACAAAGCGCTGGAACAGACGGCGCTCTTTCCCCCAATGATGCGCCATATGATCGCCAGCGGTGAACGCAGCGGCGAGCTGGACAGCATGCTGGAGCGGGCGGCGGATAATCAGGATCGGGAATTCAGTTCGCAGATGACGCTGGCACTGGGGTTATTTGAGCCTCTGCTGGTGGTCAGCATGGCGGCGGTGGTGTTGTTTATTGTACTCGCGATTTTACAACCGATTCTGCAACTGAATACGTTAATGAGTTCGTAAGAGAACCAACAATTGAATGAGGAAAAGTAAGGATGCAACAGTCTCAGCGTGGTTGTGGACAAAATAGTTATGGTCAGAGCGGTTATCGCCAGCGTGGTTTTACCCTGTTGGAGATCATGGTGGTTATCGTCATTCTCGGCGTACTGGCGAGTCTGGTGGTGCCCAATCTGATGGGGAATAAGGAAAAGGCGGATCGGCAAAAAGCCGTCAGCGATATTGTCTCTCTGGAAAGCGCACTCGACATGTACAAGCTGGATAACAACCGCTATCCGTCCACAGAGCAGGGGCTGAAGGCGCTGGTAACGAAGCCGACGGTACAGCCGGAACCGCGTAACTACCCAGCCGATGGCTATATTCGCCGCCTGCCGCAGGATCCATGGGGCACGGACTATCAACTGCTGAACCCTGGTCAGCACGGCAAGCTCGATATCTTCTCTCTGGGGCCAGATGGCATGCCGGGAACGGAAGATGACATCGGCAACTGGAATCTTGATAAGAAATAAAGACGTCGGTCTTTGTTGCAGATTGTTGACAAACCTATTTATTGAACGAGAACGGTAGTAACGGAATAGAAGAGTAAAGCGTTTGCGCCATGGATGGCGCAAGCCGAGCGTACAGGGACGTATTTACAGCGTCTTTACGATCTATCCGTTACTACCGCCATACGGACTTTGTCGGCAACCTCAAATAACTATGCCAGTGTTTATTGGTGACTGTTGCAAATGGGTTGTGGGTAGCTGCTATCGATGGCGGCGGGAAAAGGACGGCAAAAGCGCAATGAAGCGGTCAACGAGGAAGCAGCAGGGGTTCACTCTGCTGGAAATGATGCTGGTCGTGTTACTGGCGGGCATCGCCGCTGGCATGGTGGTCATGGCGTTTCCTTCCGAGCGTCAGAATGACAGTGCCTGGCAGTTGGCTCGTTTTCAGGCGCAGTTAGAATTTGCCGCTGAAAGCAGTCAGGTTAATGAATACATGTTGGGTGTTCGTATCCATCCCGATCGCTGGCAGTTTTATCAACTCCAGCGACCCGTTGCATCAGAAGGGATACCGATCCCGAGCGGCGATCGCTGGCAGGGCTACAAGTGGCAGCCGTGGCAACCGCATCGGGTGAGCGCATCGGCGACGCTGCCCGAGGCATTACGGCTTGAGTTACTGCAAGCCGACGGGAAAAAAGTGGATAAAACGCAGAGTGGTGACGATCCCGATATCCTGATTTTGCCCGGTGGCGAAATCACGCCTTTCCGTCTGCTCGTTAAGTCTAAAGACAAAGCGCTCTCGAATTGGCTCCAGGTGGATAACACCGGACTATTTGTGACGTCGATGAGTCAGGGTAAGAAACGATGAGACGACAGGAAGGGATGACGCTGGTGGAGGTGCTGGTCGCGCTGAGCGTTTTTGCGCTGGCAGGCATTGCTGTTTTGCAAACGACAGCCAGACAGGCAAGTAGCCTGAGCCGGCTGGAAGAGAAGACGTTTGCAGGCTGGGTGGCGGAAAACCAGCAGGTTCAACTGCGGCTGGAACAGCGCTGGCCGGAAGCGTCGTGGGTGAGGGGCGAAACGCAGTTCGCTGGCCTGCGCTGGCATTGGCGTTGGCAGGGCGTAGAGACCGGTGACCCTCAGACCAAAGCGCTGGATGTGGAAGTGCGACGTAATAAAGACGCCTTTGCCGCCGATGCTTCCCTGCGCACTTATGTGGTGAAGCAATAATGTTTAGTAAAACAAGGATGTGTAGCCAAACAAGACGGGGGCGAGAGCCCGCGCGGCAGAAACGCCAGCAGGGGTTTACGCTGTTGGAGATGATTCTGGCGATCGCTATTTTTGCGGCGCTGAGCCTCAGCGCGTTTCAGGTGCTGAACGGCGTGATGCGTAATGATGAAATTTCGCAGCGTAAAGCTGAGCGTCTGGCTGAAATACAGCGCGCATTTTCACAAATGGACAACGATTTCTCCCAGATGATCGCACGCGGCAGCAGAGGAAGTACCTCGATGTTTTACGCCGGTCGCGATCAGTTAAAAAGTGATGACTGGGGCGTCAGCTTTATGCGCAATGGCTGGCAGAATCCGTTTGGCATTCTGCCACGCTCTGAACTTCAGCCTGTGGCCTATCGACTGCGGGAACACACGCTGGAACGGTTAACGCATGTGACTCCTGACCCGATTGAAGGGCTCGATCCCGGCGTAAAACCGCTTCTCACCCAGGTCGACGGCTTCCGCCTGCGCTTTTTCAGCAATAAAACCTGGCGCGATCGCTGGGACAACAGTACGCAATTGCCACAAGGGATTGAAGTGGTGCTGACCTTAAGGGATTACGGAGAAATGTCGCGTATGTTCTTGATTACCACCGGGCCGGTTAAATGAGGTCGCATCAGCGCGGCGCGGCACTGCTGGTGGTGCTCCTGATTCTGGCATTAATGGTGACGATTGCCGCGGTGATTACGGAACGCACGGGCAAAGCGTTTTTGCGCACCGAAAGTCATTTGAGCCGTCAGCAGGCGAAATGGTATGCATTAGGCGCGGAAACGCTGAGCGGGCAGATATTGCAGCGCGATGCGCGGAATATGCCAGGGCGCACGTTTGCTGGGCAGAACTGGTCGCAGCCGGGACTGCGTTTCCCCGTGGACGGTGGCGAAATCACGGGCCAGATTAGCGATGCACGTACCTGTTTTAATGTGAATGCGATTAATCAAGGCGTGGATAACGAAAGCACGCTGGTGAAGACGCCTTATCCGGCACAGGTTTTTCGTTTGCTGTTGAAAAATCTGGGCGAGGAAACGGATCGTGCAGAAAAAATTACCGCCGCGGTGCGTGACTGGATTGATGCGGATAACTATCCATCGGCGAACGGCGCAGAAGACGAGGTCTATGCTGCGTTGCCAGTGCCTTATCGTACCGCGAATCAGAGAATGAGTGAAATCAGTGAATTACGCTCAGTGTATGGCGTTGATAGCGATCTCTATCGTCGGCTGTTGCCCTATGTCTGTGCGCTGCCGGTGGATGCGATGTCCATTAATATCAATACGCTAACCGAATTTGATGCCCCGCTGTTATCTGCCGTGTTCCTGAACGAAATGACGATGTCGCAGGCAAAAGCGCTGGTGCAGCAGCGGCCACGTATGGGGTGGGCAAGCATTGAGGTTCTGCAACAAACCGGATTATTGCCCCCGAATAGTAAAAATACCGCGCAGCGAGTGCTGGCAGTAAAAAGTGAATGGTTCTTTGTAAAACTTCAGGTGCGTGTCGGCGACAGCGATTTTCATCAACGTAGCTTGCTTCATCTGAGTGGACAAAAGGTACAGGTCGTGCAGCGGCAATATGGAGGATATAGGACGGTGAATCCATGAAAATAGCGGGAAAATGGAAGAAAAAAGCCGCAAAAGCCCCATTAAATCGAGGAACGGTCGCTCGACATCCGTGCCTCATTGTTCGTCTTCCGGTAGAAGAGCTGGGAGAGATCGAATGGCAGGTGCGTTCATCTAATGGAGAAAGTTTACTGAGTCAGGGGCGCGGTGGCGTCGAACAGGTTCGTCAGGCGCTGTCGGCCTATCCGTCTGTGGCATTTACCCGCGTTCTGGTTCCGGCCACTGATGTCACGTTTTATACCCTGACGCTGCCCCGACAGGCTCGGCGTCAGCTGACGCAGGTCGTGCCGTTTATGCTGGAAGACCAGCTAGCGACGGAAATTGAAAAGCTGCATTTTGCTGTGCTGGAAATTCATGGTGATGACGGCATGGTTGCCGTGGTGGAAAAAAACCGGATGCAGCGTTGGCTGGCACAGTGCGATGCGCTGAGCCTCAGCGTCGATACATTATTGCCTGACGCCCGCGTATTGCCGAAACATCAGGATGGCTGGAGCGCGTTGCAGCATGATGACATGTGGCTGTTTCGCCAGCCGACGGGCCATGCCATGGCGGCGGAGTCCTCCTGGTGCAGCGACCTGCTGAAAGCGTCTATGCCGCTGCCGGCAATATACAGCTACAGTGCGGCATCGGTCGGCGGTGAGCTGTCGCAGTACGAATGGCAGGAAGAGGGCGAATGGAAGGCGCAGCCGGAAACGGACCTCTTCACGCTGGCGGCAACGGCGCATTTACCTGCCTCGGTCGATCTGCGACAGGGCGATTATGCGCCGGAGAAAGCCTGGCAACACACCCTGCTGCCGTGGCGCGGCGTTGGGATCGCGTTTGCCTGTTATCTCCTGTTGGTTGTGGCGGATGCTGGCTGGGCGCATTACCAGCTTTATCAACAGTCTGAACATTGGCGACAGGAAAGCGTGCGTGTCTATCGGCAGATTTTCCCTTCCGAGACGAATGTCGTTAACCCGCGCGCGCAGATGCAGCAGCACCTGCAACGTACGGCCGCCGGAGGCACAGGGAAAGCGCTGCTGGATCAATTGAACCCCTTACAGCAGCTTATGACACAGAATAGCGCGATCAAAATTCAGTCGCTGTCTTACGACGGTGCTGCGGGTGAATTCCGGCTGGCGTTGCAGGGCACGTCATATCAGGAACTCGAGCAATTTCAGCAGCAGGCTGCCGCTTATTATCAGGTACAGGCGGGAGAGATGCGGCAGGAAAACGATCGGGTTGAAGGCCGCTTAACGTTAAGGAGCCAGCAATGAATGAATTACGGCAACGTTGGCAGGCGATGAGCCCGCGTGAGCGTCAGCTTATGGTCGTGTGCGCGGCGGTGCTTCTGCTCTGTCTGGTGTATTACGCTATCCTTCAGCCGTGGCAGGAGCGGGAAGATCTGTGGGAGCGTACGATTTCCCGCGAGCAGCAGACCGTCAACTGGATGCAGAAACAGGCCTCATTGATTCCGCAGGGAAATCAGGCGGAGGGGGACAATAGTCAGCGCGACGTCAGCCTGCCGATTTTGATTTCACAAAGCACCAAGCGTTACGGACTAAGCGTCGTACGTTTGCAGCCGCAGGGCAGTCAGGCATCGGTGACGCTGGGGCAGAGTGATTTTAATAGTCTGCTGCGTTGGCTTGGCGAATTGGAACAGAAAAATGGCGTAAAAGTGTTATCGCTGGATGTGAATGCCGTCGAGCAAAGCCCCGGAATGGTAGATGTCACCAGACTGATGCTGGAACGGGCGGATGAAGCTTAAGTCCGGCATCGGCGCAGGTATTGCTATGGTTCTGGCCTACGGGCTGTTCCTGGCAAGCTATGCGCCTGCCCGCTTGCTCACCGCAGTGCCTTTGCCGGCTGGCATGGTGGTTGCAGAGGCTGCCGGAACGCTGTGGCAGGGGAACCTGCAACGGTTTAGTTGGCGCACGCTAACGTTAGACGATGTGCACTGGAACCTCACCTTCTCGGGGTTTATGCCCGCGCTGGAGATTGCGTTTAAAAACCCGGAAGGCATTGCAGGCCGCGGGATCATTCGCGGCTGGCAGCAGCCGCAGTTTTATCAATGGCAGCTTTCTGTGCCAGCGGGCTATTTATTCAGCCATCTGCGTTTCATTGTGCCCATCGGGGCTGAAGGCAACGTGCAGCTCGACCTGCAAGAGGCGACGGTCGACCGCTCAGGCTGCCAGTCGCTGGATGCCAACGTCACTTGGCCAGGTGCAAAGGTGAAAACACCGCTGGGTGGGTTAGTGCTCGCAACACCTCAGGCTACGTTACGCTGCCAGCAAGGCGCGCTAGAAGCGAACCTGCTGCAGACTTCCTCACATCTGCAATTGTCTGGCAAAGGCAGCGTCACCCCGAAAGGCGAATATCGTTTTACGGGGCGGCTGAGCAGCGGAAATGACTTACCCGCGACGATGAAAAAGTTGCTGGCAACCACCGGTAAAGCCGATGAACAGGGTGCCAGAACGCTGAATTTTCAGGGGCGCTTGCTGTAATAAGAATGAGCGTTGTAAGAAAAAACGTTCGTTGTTATTGCTGTGTCGTCTATCGCAAAAATAAGCTGCTCATTCATACCGTTTCTTTATCAACAATCAGGGACTAACGTGGACGATTTAAGGGAATTTGCACAGCTGTTTCCGGCGTGGTGGTTTGGTGCGCTGGGCGTGTTGGGATTGATTGTTGGCAGTTTTCTGAACGTGGTGATTTACCGCTTGCCGATTATGCTGGAGCGTCGCTGGCGGCAGGACATCGAGCTTGAAACGGGCATGACCGATTCCGATCCTGATACGCGCTACAACCTGTGGTGGCCGCCTTCGTCTTGCCCGCACTGCCAGCAGGCTATTGCGGTGAAGGATAACATCCCGCTATTCAGCTGGCTGTGGTTGCGTGGCCGCTCCCGCTGCTGTCATCAATCGGTATCTGTACAATATCCGCTAGTGGAAGTCATCACCATGCTGGCTTTTCTGACGGCTGGTTTACTCTGGCTGCCCGGTATGGCGCTGTGGGGCGCGTTGATTCTGCTGTCCTTCCTGTTGGTGCTAACCGTGATTGATATCAAAACGCTGCTGCTGCCGGACGTGCTTACGTTGTCGCTTCTGTGGATAGGGCTGCTGTTTAATCTGTCGGAGACATTTGTGCCATTGAATGATGCCGTCGTCGGCGCGATGGCCGGTTATTTATCCCTGTGGCTACTTTATTGGGTATTCAAATACGCAACGGGCAAAGAGGCGCTGGGGTACGGTGATTTTAAGTTGCTGGCTGCACTGGGTGCCTGGCTGGGTTGGCAGGCATTGCCGAATCTGGTTCTGGTGGCGGCGCTGAGCGGGTTGGTTGTTACTCTCGTCTGGCGCGGATTGCGTAAAGAGGGTACGGCTAAACCGCTGGCCTTTGGCCCCTGGCTGGCAATGGGCGGCGTGTTTGGCGTGATAATGAACGGATTGAATCTGTAGAGAATGACAAAGGCAACGCCGAATCATCGACTGAACAATCGTCGATTAAACATATATCGGCAGGCATAAAAATAGGCTGAGGGTATAAATACCATCAGCCTTTTTTATCTTTATCTGTGTGTGCCCTTCAATGAATAAATCTTTGCCGGGCAAATGACAGGTTATTCTACCATCAGCATAAAGGTACTCACCCAAACGACTAAACAGAATGAGATACCCATAAAAAAATACTTCACCGATTTATTCTCCAGCAGAAACCACGCCAGCAACGATCCCGATTGTGCGTTTTATTATGGAAGGAAATAATTACGCTGCCGGTGGTGTCACCGAAGGGTAATCTTTCCCGTTGTCATCACCAGAGTCACACCAGTTATGACGGGATCGGCGCTAAATCTACGCCGAGTGAGGGGGGGAATTCAAGAGGTCCAGAAACTATATTTTCAAAATAGCATTAAAAAGCGTTGAACCGTTTCAGGGACTAGGAAAACCGGGAGGATTCGAGTGAAAAGAGCCCTTAAATCTTCCCGATTTTTGATGGTGTTATCGTTAGTTTGGCACCTATTGGATAGGCTTGAATACGTTAGGCTACAGGACTACGCTCGCCACCCCATCGCGGGCGCGACATGTTTCAGGATTGATTCGATCACATGCGCATTGTAATCCACGCCCAGCTGATTCGGCACCGTGAGCAATAGCGTATCCGCTTCGGCAATCGCTTCATCCTGTTTTAACTGTTGGATGAGTGCGTCCGGTTCGGCGGCATAGCTGCGGCCGAAAATCGCGCGTGTGTTTTCATCCAGAAAACCCACCTTGTCGCTATCGTTACTGCTTCCGCCGAAATAGGCGCGATCGCGGTGATCCATCAATGCAAAAATACTACGGCTGACGGAGACACGTGGCGTGCGCGTATGCCCAGCCTCAGCCCAGGCAGCCCGATAGGCACGAATTTGCTGTGCCTGCTGGATATGAAAAGGTTCGCCCGTTTCATCATCCTTTAGCGTGGAGCTTTGCAGGTTCATGCCCAGCTTCGCTGCCCATACTGCCGTGGCATTCGATCCGGCACCCCACCAGATTCGTTCGCGTAACCCATCAGAATAAGGTTCCAGACGCAAAAGGCCCGGCGGATTCGGGAACATAGGCTGTGGATTCGGTTTTGCAAACCCCTCGCCACGCAGCACATCCAACAGCACTTCGGTATGACGCCGTGCCATGTCCGCTTCTGATTCCCCTTCTGTCGGCTGGTAGCCAAAATAGCGCCAGCCATCGATCACCTGTTCTGGCGAGCCACGGCTGATGCCGAGCTGCAAGCGTCCTCCAGAGATGAGATCGGCGGCGCTGGCATTTTCAGCCATGTACAGCGGGTTTTCGTAGCGCATATCGATGACACCAGTGCCAATCTCAATGTTTTTGGTTTTCGCCCCAATCGCGGACAGCAGTGGGAAAGGTGACCCCAGCTGGCGGGCAAAATGGTGCACCCTGAAATAGGCGCCGTCAGCACCCAGCTCTTCAGCGGCAACGGCAAGGTCGATAGATTGCAGTAATGCGTCAGCGGCGGAACGTGTCCCAGACTGCGGCGACGGTGCCCAGTGGCCGAATGATAAAAAGCCAATCTTCTTCATAGGGTATTTATCCTTATATTCAGACAAATATTTAGCATATTCGTCCTGCACACCAAGGTTCTATAGATCAGTAATAGAAGCACTCTACGCGATTAATAGTGAGAATAAATATCATTTTTTTAACGTAATAATTCAGTTTATCTGACTAATCGTTCGCAGAATAAATAGTCTATTGAACGGGGCACTTTCTGATTTGCGCGGGTAAATAATCCTGTTGTGATTTAGCGGAAAACGCAGTTCGGGCTCTTCTACCCCAAAGTTGGTATCCAAATATTATTATGAGCGAGATCAGTATTTTCTTTGTCGCTATCGCTGTATCATTTTATATATAGCGAAAATCAGGATACCAACATGATAAAGAAATTTGGCTACACGCTGTGGGTTGCCGGGCTGTTTTTGGTGTTTTCTAACGCTTGGGCGGCGCGTCAGGTGACCGACCAACTCGGGCGCAATGTCACGATTCCCGACCACGTTAATCGCGTGGTGGTGTTGCAGCATCAAACCTTAAACCTGCTGGTGCAATTGGATGCACAAGAGAGCGTCGTGGGTGTGCTGTCCAGTTGGAAGAAACAGCTGGGCGAGCATTATGTGCGGCTGGCTCCGCGTCTGGCGGATTTACCAATGCCGGGCGATCTCACGCAGGTCAATATTGAAAGCCTGCTGAAGCTGTCGCCTCAGGTGGTTTTTGTCGCTAACTATGCGCCGCCGGAAATGATTGCGCAGATTGAGCGAACGGGTATTCCCGTTGTGGCGATCTCGCTGCGTCAGGATCAGCCGGGAGAAGCCGACAAAATCAATCCTACGATGGGTGATGAAAACACGGCGTATAACGAAGGGCTTAAGGCAGGGATTCGGCTGATTGGTGATGTGGTTGAGCGTCAGAAACAGGCGGAAGCGCTGATCGACTATACGTTTACGCAGCGGCAAAACGTGAGTGCGCGTCTGGAGTCTATCCCAGAAGAGAAGCGAATCCGCGTGTATATGGCTAACCCAGACCTGACAACCTACGGCTCAGGGAAATATACCGGCCTGATGATGTCGCATGCAGGGGCGCTGAATGTGGCGGCGGCATCGATAAAAGGCTTCAAACAGGTGTCGATTGAAAATGTGCTGGCCTGGAATCCAGAGGTAATTTTCGTACAGGATCGCTACCCAGATGTGGTGAAGCAGATCGTCAACGATCCGGCCTGGCAGGCGATTGAGGCGGTGAAACAGCATCGCGTGTATTTGATGCCGGAATATGCCAAAGCCTGGGGCTACCCGATGCCGGAAGCGTTAGCGATTGGTGAACTGTGGATGGCGAAAAAGCTATACCCTGAACGCTTCGCCGATATCGATATGCAAAAAGCGGCTGATGCGTATTACCAACGCTTTTACCGTATGGACTATCGTGCGGACGCCTCTGCGGCGCAATGAGTTATCGCACCTACCGGATCACGCTGCTCACGGTGGTGGTGGTCACGCTGTTGATCGCCGTGTGCTCACTGGGGATAGGGCGTTTTAGCTTATCCCCGTGGCGCATCGTCCAGATACTTGCCGAACCGCTGTCTGGCAACAATCCGCTTCTTGGGGATATCGAACGGCAAGTAGTGTGGAGCGTGCGCTTACCCCGCGTGTTATTAGCCTGGTGTGCAGGCGCGGCGCTGGCGCTGAGTGGAGCCACGCTGCAAGGCGTTTTCCGTAACCCGCTGGTCGATCCGCATATCATCGGCGTGTCTGCCGGCGCGGCCTTCGGCGGCACGCTAGCGATTCTATTAAGCTGGACGCCGCTGCTTTTGCTGCTGTCTGCGTTTACGTTCGGCATGCTGGCGCTCTTGCTGATTTTCATGATGGCCGCCGCATTCGGCAGGCAGAACGTGCTGATCCTGATCCTAGCCGGCGTCATCCTCAGCGGCTTTTTCGGGGCGTTGGTCAGCCTGATGCAATATCTGGCGGATACCGAAGAGAAGTTGCCGAGTATCGTTTTCTGGCTGTTAGGCAGCTTTGCCACCGCACACTGGAACTCGCTGACGACCATGGTGGTGCCGTTAGCCCTTGCAGGTGGACTGCTGCTGCGGCTGCGTTGGCACATCAATGTGCTGTCGATGGGCGAGCAGGATGCGCGTGCGCTGGGTGTCGCCGTACAGCCCTTGCGCTGGCTGATTTTGAGCTTATGTGCCGCGATAGTCGCCGCGCAGGTGGCAGTCAGCGGCAGTATTGGCTGGATTGGGCTGGTAATTCCTCATGTCGCACGCATGCTGGTGGGTGCCGATCATCGTCGCCTGCTGCCGGTGTCGCTGTGGCTGGGAGGCGGATTTATGGTGCTGGTGGACGATCTGGCGCGTAATCTCAGTGAAGCGGAAATTCCGCTGGGTATTCTGACGGCGCTACTTGGTGCGCCACTTTTTGCCGTGCTGCTGTATAAAACACAGCGACTGCATAAAACGCAGCGGCAGAGTCGAGGACGTTAGCATGCCGATTATCAGGTTATCGACAGAAGAACTGGTATATGGCTACCAACAGGGGCAGGGCTTTTTTTCACCGCTGAATCTGTGCTGTCAGGAAGGGGAAATTACGGCGATTCTGGGCGCGAATGGCAGAGGGAAAACGACGCTGCTGAATACGCTGATGGGGCATTTATCGCCGCTTTCTGGGACGATCCAGTGCGGTGGACACATTGGCTTTGTGCCGCAGATATTCACACCGCCGTTTTCTTATAGCGTTCTGGATATGGTGCTGATGGGGCGTGCGGCACGTGTTCGGCTGTTTGCCATGCCTTCTGCGCATGACATCACCGTAGCTCAGAATGCTTTGGAGATGTTGGGAATCGCCTCCCTTGCCGATTGTGAGTTTAGCGCGTTGTCCGGCGGGCAGCGGCAGCTCGTCTTAATCGCGCGTGCGTTAGCCTCGGAGTGTCAGACGCTGATTCTGGACGAGCCGACGGCAGCGCTTGATGTGCAAAATCAGGCGCAGGTGCTGCGGTTATTGACGCATCTGGCTAAAACGCAGCGCCTGAGTATCCTGCTAACCACGCATGATCCCTCGCATGCGCTGGCCATTGCCGATCGGGCACTGCTGCTGATGGGCAATCAACACTATCTTTATGGCCGCTGTGACGAAGTTGTGACGGATGATAACCTGTCGCAGCTGTATGGTATTCCGATGCGACGGGTGTGCGTGGACATCGCGCCACAGCCGTATTATGCGCTGATACCGATATTGACCATGACGGAGTCACCATGACCGATCCCCTTCACCTGTATGCGGCGGGCAGCCTGCGCCTCGCATTTGCTCCGCTGTTGGCGACGTTCAGCGAACGTTATGCGGTGGACGTGATACCGACTTTTGGCCCGGCTGGGCTACTGAGTGAAAAAGTTATGCACGGTGACGCGGTGGATATTTTCGCCTCGGCAAACTGTGCGCATCCTTTACGCTTGAAAGCGCTGGGGCTGGCGGAAGAAACCAGCGTGTTTACGCGCAACCACCTTTGTATTGTGATGCGCAACGTGCCGGAACTCACCACGCAATCCTGGCTGATGGCGCTCCTTGACCCACGTTTTGTGCTTTCAACCTCAACGCCCGGCAGCGATCCCGGTGGGGATTATGCGTTTGAGCTCTTTGATCGCATCGAACGTCTGCATCGAGGTTGGGGAAATCAGTTGCGCGACAAAGCGAAACCGCTGGTGGGCGGCGGGCTCGATCATGCCATTCCTGCTGGCATGACGGCGGGAAGTTACCTGATTCGGACTGGGCAGAGTGATATGCACATTGGCTATGCGAGCTATCTGCCGCTATTGCTCAATCAACCGGATCTTCATGTGGTTCATTTACCCGATCCCTATCGTATTGATGCCGAGTATATGCTGGCTGTCATGAAGCCGGCCCGACGTGAGGCGCGGCTGCTGGCAAACTACCTTTTATCACCGGAAGGACAAGACTTTCTGGTGAATAAAGGATTTGCCTCGCGGTTTTAGTCGCAGAACTGGAGGTAAATCGGTCAACGATGGCGAACTCTGCTATGATTGCGGCATATCTGCGCCGCTTTTTAGCGCGGCGTCACCTTTCGTTATCTCGTCCTTGGTAGAGTAATCACTGTGAGTACAACCTCTTTTTCTTCCCTCGCGCTGCCCGCAGAGCAGTTATCCAATCTTAATGAACTGGGCTATACCGACATGACGCCCGTTCAGGCGGCGACGCTGCCAGCCGTTCTGAGCGGTGCAGACGTGCGGGCCAAGGCGAAAACCGGTAGCGGCAAAACGGCGGCCTTTGGCATTGGATTGCTGGATCGTATTGTCGTGAGCGACTTTACCACGCAGGCGCTGGTACTGTGCCCGACGCGTGAGCTGGCCGATCAGGTCAGCAAAGAGCTGCGCCGTCTGGCTCGTTTTGCACAAAACATTAAGATTCTGACACTGTGCGGTGGTCAGCCGATGGGGCAGCAGCTCGATTCGCTGGTTCACGCACCGCACATTGTTGTCGGGACGCCGGGACGTATTCAGGACCATTTACGCAAGCAGTCGCTGTCTCTGGATAGCCTGAAAGTGCTGGTGCTGGATGAAGCGGATCGCATGCTGGATATGGGCTTCACTGACGCCATTGATGATGTGATTTCCTACACGCCGTCCGATCGTCAAACCCTATTATTTTCCGCTACCTACCCAGAAGAGATCGAACAGATCAGCGCGCGCGTTCAGCGTCAGCCACAGCGTTTTGAGATCGCAGATGATGTAGAAGAGTCGGCTATTGAACAACGTTTCTATGAGACGACAAAAGATCAGCGCCTGCCGCTGTTGATTGCCATTTTGGGCCATTATCAGCCTGCGTCCTGCGTGGTGTTCTGTAACACAAAGCGTGACTGCCAGAGCGTATTTGACGCGCTGGACATGCGCGGGATTAGCGTATCCGCGCTGCATGGCGATCTGGAACAGCGCGATCGCGATCAGGTTCTGGTGCGTTTTGCTAACCGCAGCTGCCGTGTGTTGGTGGCAACCGATGTTGCCGCTCGCGGCCTCGATATCAAAGAGCTGGAGCTGGTGGTGAATTTTGAGCTGGCTTTCGACCCTGAAGTCCACGTTCACCGCATTGGCAGAACGGGCCGCGCGGGGACGAAAGGTCTGGCAGTCAGCCTGTGTACACCACAGGAAATGAACCGCGCTAATCTGATTGAAGACTATCTCGGTATGCGAATTAAATGGACATCAGCGGATGAGGTTGGTCGCAGTGGTGAGGTTGCGCTTGAACCTGAGATGATGACGCTGTGCATTGATGGTGGCAGAAAAGCCAAAATCCGTCCCGGAGATATCCTCGGGGCGTTAACCGGTGATGCAGGATTAACGGCAGAGGAAGTGGGGAAAATTGATATGTTCCCGATGCATGCTTATGTCGCTATCCGTAAAGCTAGCGCTAAGCGCGCGTTGCAGCAGCTTCAGAAAGGCAAAATCAAAGGAAAAAGCTGCAAGGCCAGATTGTTAAAGTAACCGGTGGCTGATATACCAGACAGAAGGGGCCGGGTAACTGACAGGAGTGTTAAGGGCGGATGCAGACAACAGAAATCGAGCGGCGGCTAACGGAAGTGAGCCAGCAGCTAACGATGGTGCTGGTGCCGGGATTGCGGGACAGCGATGACGAACACTGGCAAAGCCATTGGGAACGGCGTTTCCCTCACTGGCACCGTATACGCCAGCGGGAATGGTATCAGGCCGATCTGGATCGTTGGGTGTTGGCGATCCGCCGTGAGCTTAGCGTCTGTACACAGCCCGTGATTCTGATCGGCCACAGCTTTGGCGCACTGGCTTCCTGTCATGTGGTGCAGCAGGGTCAGGAAGGGATCGCCGGCGTGATGCTGGTGGCTCCTGCTGAGCCGATGCGCTTTGAGATTGACGATCGCATCCAGGCTACACCGCTGTCGGTTCCGACGCTGACATTTGCCAGTCATAACGATCCGCTGATGAGCTTCACTCGCGCCCAATATTGGGCGCATGCGTGGGACAGTGAACTGGTTGATGTCGGTGAGGCGGGGCACATTAATGCCGAAGCGGGATTTGGTCCCTGGGAATATGGTCTGACAAGATTAGCTGAGTTTTCAGAAACGCTCATTGAGACTCGTTAATCGGCCAGTTTCCATCAAGTAGTCATATTACATTATTAAGATAACGTTATATTTTTCTTTAATGCCAGGGCAATGAATATAGTTGTCTTGGCATCTATTTTTTTTATTAAGCCAGCTCTTCCTGATCGCCTGAACCATGCAGCATTTCCTGAATCTGCTGATAAACTTCGGCAGCAGACAAATTGCTATATGATGTTTTGCTCTCAAAATGTAATACCTGTTCACCACCGGAACTATGAAGTGCGCCCATGAGTGCCAGATCTTCTTGTGTGATGCGCTGTCCGGTAAAGGCATCGAACATTTCAGAATTACCATCTGGGTATTTGATCACTGAAATGAGCTTGCCGTTGTACAAAGGGATCCCCGTCATTGCCAGCGAGTACTCGGCAGTGGCTTTCTGCTGTGCTTTAATCTGTTCAGGTGGGGGAGTATCGTTCTCTGCGGCCGCACGTTTCTTTTGAGAAGACAGCGTGACTTTGGTGCTCTCGTTCGAGCCCGGCATATTTTGAGAGTCGGAGTTTGTTGATGTGTCGGTTTTATTCCCCGGGCTGATAGCTGCAACGACAGTCGGGTTAGCCGCTGCGCCAATCGGAGGCATGGTTGCCGGGGTAGTCGTATTCACGAGTTGAATATCTGGAATCACCACAGTATAACTCCTTCTTATATCTATTTAGTGCTGGTAATGGTTTTACCAGTGAGTTACTTCAGTGTGTTAAAACCACATACGTTAATACCGAAATGGTTGAAATTGAGGTCACCAACACAAGCAGAATAATTATCTTCCTTGGAAGACGAATCAGTCTGCTAGAGATAATTTCCTACTATTCAACACTATGACGTTAACGAAATGGGTCAGTGAGAACACGGTTAATGTAAAACAGTATTTATGCCAAACACTATTTATGCAAAATGCAATTGCATTAAAAAACACCCTATCGTAAAAGGTATCGGCTGTTTTTTCTGCTTCATTAATATCCAAAATGCATAAGATTTAACTTTTTGATTACCAATCGTGCGAGCTTATGTGACCAAACCTCTCCATTTTAAAAAAACAGAAAACTATCAGGGTATTAGCGTGACGTAGTGATAGCCCTTACCTCATATGTGCTCTACAAGCGCGGGGGAACGCGATACACTGTTTTCCCTGTCTTTTCCTCTGTTAAGAAGCGCTATGCCTAGCATTAAACTGACGGTTAACTATTTGTATCGGCAATCCGGTAAAACGCGTGAAGCCTCACAGGCAACGGCTCGCGTTTTTGTTGGTGATGAGCTCGTCGCCACCGAGGTGATTACCGGGATGACGGAAAGCCCAGTCGAGAAGTATTTGCACCACTCAGGGCGAGAAGCGCAGTCCGTACGTGTCGAATGGGACTGCGAAGACACAACCGCCATGACGGTGTCTGAGGTGGAAATCTGTCCCTGCTGCCACCATGATTAGCCTGATAGGCTAAGCCGTTTTTGAACGATTCGGCTTCATGATTGACATGCTAAAAACACAATGCGAGTGGCAGACAAACCACCGTATAGGCAGCTTGAAGTATGACGGGTAGACAAGGTGAATGTATGAGAGCAGCGGTATCAACCTTAATAGCCTGTGGACTATGGACGGCTGCATGGGGAGCACAAGCCGGCTGGTATGTCGTGAGCAATTACGAAGGCCACATTGGGCCTTATCCGGTGCATTTTTCATTGCAGAAATACAGTATTGACCAGGATAAGAATCTGCTTGGGAGCTATTTTTACGATAAATACAGAGCGCCGATCCCTCTGTATGGACGGCTCTCGGAAACGTCGCTTGAAATCTGCGAAATCCATACCCCGCAGGACTATGATAAATATATCGTTCAGGGCGTTAAGTCCGGCATCGATATGACCCACTGCCCGTTTAAATTGACCGAGGTGGGGGAAGAGCTCCGCGGCGAGTGGTCAAACGGAAAGGCGCGTTATGATGTTAGCCTACGGCGCGTGGCATCCTTTGACGATAGCGATCAGCCCGCCAAAGTCGAAGGGCAGGTCGATATTCCATTCTGGGGGCAAACGGCGACTCACAGTTTTGTCGGCGTGTATCAAAACAGTGATACAGGGATGGTTGTTGAGGGAATCAAGGCGATTAACAAGAAGAGCGGCAATATCGATCAGCTTCTCCAGCCTGATTTTCAACAATGCCAGTTTGGCTTTTTCATGACTCCGGTTTATATGAATATTGAAAATGGCGGAGATAATCGCAGTATCCTGCTGAACTGCTATTCCCACGGCGGAGGCGATATTCTGCTGGAATACCGTTTTGATGCCGCAAGCCAGCGTTATGGTGTGGTCGGTGAGTAAAAATGCTAACGGATCAGGATTGTTAGCGATTTTTTATATATAAATTTTCTGCATTATTTTGCAGGCTAAATATATTGGTGTTCATTGTTGGAAATAAATGATTTTTATTTCCACTCCTTTCTTGTTAAAAATAATCCCGCCTTCATTTTTTTATCAATATTACGTTTTATCTTCATTGTAACTGTAAGGGTACAAGTCCATAAAAGGGCTATTTTCTGCTAAAGGAGTGAAAATGCTTTCAGGAAAGAAAACGATCATGGCGATATCCATATTATGTGTCGCTTTTTCTGCGCATGCGGATAATTTCTCTAAGTTGGATCAAGCGCTACCGTCAGGTATTAATGCGCTTGCGATTGCGCCGGTATTTGATTTCGACAGTGATGGCTGTTTGCCCAGTGCCGGGTTTAGCCGAGGCGGGGTACAAAACGGGGGCTTGAAACCAACAGGAAGTCTGACGGGTGGGTGCCGATGGGGTAATTTTCTCGAATCGTCAAATACATTGCACCGATATGCCTGTGTTGATTCCGGTGGTGCTCGCTATTGTGGTAGCTTCTATGCGCTCTATTTCTTAAAAGATCAGGTGTTGGGCGGTTTGAACACGGGTCATCGACATGACTGGGAGCATGTTGCCATCTGGACTAAAAACGGCGCGGTAACACACGGGAGCTTCAGTGCGCACGGCAAACTGACGACGGAAGCCGCAGCGAATATCGATAAGCAGGGCGGTCGCCTGAAATTCGTCTACCACAAAGACGGTGTGTTAACGCATGCTTTCCGATTTGCCAAAGCGAATGAACAAGCAGAAAACCCTTACGGCAACTTTGTGACGCCGGATATTGTCAGCTGGTATGCGATGTCGGGTGACGGTATCAGTAACGAAGAGCTGCGTAACCGATTAAATGCGTTTGACTACGGTTCCGCTTCGATTCCGCTTAAAGACAGTAACTTCCTGACTAACCTGAATAATGGCCGACCGGCCGGTTATCCAGAATTTACGGCTGCCAGTCTAACCGCGTCGAAATAATTATCATAAGAGAGGTATAGTTAGATATACCTCTCTTTACTTTCGTATTTCCTGTCGAACCCTTTCTGATATATGGAAATTTTATATTTATTTTGATAATAATCAGGGGCGATCTGTCCTTGGAATGATGCCCACCTAATCACACTACCCGTTATATTACGATACTCAGCGTGCATCGTCCGTTCAGGAAAATATAAGTTTCACCTTTTTATTCCGGTGATATGGGCATTTTTATACTGTGATGCGCTTAGCTTTTTGTTCGCGTTTCGTCGAACTGTTCATGGCAATATTCATCATTGATGTCATCCACGATCACAAGTGCCGTTAGTGCAACATTGCGGAGGGTTTCAAGTTCGGTTGAATCATCGCAACTGGTCATTAGATCAATAATTCCACGGAGCATGGTCAGCTTTACTTCGATCCCTTTCTTCACTTACCTGCCTCCTGTTCCAGTGATTCGCAGGCTTGCGCATGGATATCGCTGACGACACCGATAGGGGCAGTGAGTTGAGAAGAAAGCACTATTGAAGGGTGAGTCATTTACTATCTCCTGTAGGGGGTGCGGTCTACAGGAGAATTGTGTCAATGCTAAGTCGCTGGTGGGGTAATCTTACAAAGAGAAAATGCAATATTACGATTTATTCTATTTCGGACAGCCAGTTTTCGATGGTGACTCCGCTAGGACAGTAAAGGCTTTTTGCCTCCAGATCGATTCTAATTTGTGCCATCTTTCCATCGATATGCTTTCTTGGATTTTCAGCGACATCCGCGCCATACATCACCGTGAGGAGATTTTTAATAAACTTGGCTTGAGCATTCTCAGTTTTCTTTGACTGTTTTGGTGTTTTTGTCACTGGAGTCGCATTGAGCACTTCAACTAACTTATCCAGGTTGGCCGTTCGAGCAACAAAATAGATATCATCTGGCACGGATGGCGCGGGGATATATCTCATGTGGGCATCTGCATCCCACATGCTAATCGTGCTGAGGTTTTTGAATATGTCGATAATGCTATTGAAGGCTGGATGATTGGCATCTCCGGCTGCTTCCGCGGCTCGGTAAAGCTCCTCAATCTCATCGTCAATATCGATAAAATGCTGGAGCTGGTAAAGACCCGATGGGCCAGCAGAGATGGTTACACCTCGAATGAGGTCTTGCTTTCTTGATGGCTTGGGAAGTCCAAGGCTCTTACAGTATTGTTCTTCAGCAAATAAGCGCTCAATACCTAACAGCGGCGTATCTTGGACCCCACTCAGGCTTGTTATCTCATTGCTTGTTGCGATAGCAAAGTCTATTTCACGATCTGGGGAGAATGATTCACCGATATACACCCCCCAGTTTTCACGCACATACACTTCCACATTTGTCGCGGTTTCAGCCATTTTTACTCTTTTTACTTCAACCTTTTTGGCGATCTTAGGTGATTGTAGGTTTACTGATAAAATCAGATGCCCATCCAGAGCAAATCGCAGAATATCTGTTATAGCTACTTGCTCGTTGATTTTTTTTTCGAGGTATTTCGCTGACTCGTCGAGACTGAGCCATTTCCGTAAATTGTTCAACTTTGACAAAGGTGTTCCCCGTTACCTTCCTCCCTATTTTTCAACTGGCACCAACCGATGAGGTATCGGCTTTTGGAACGACCCTAGATGCCAGTTTAGCTATTCTATCATGCAGTTATTTCTTGGCATTATCTTGGTGTTCGTTTCCTCAAATAAACTATGACCGTATTTCCACTGTTTTTCTGGGGGGCATCGCGTCGGTATACGATTGAGGTATTTTCGTTGTCCACCCGGATATTGGGCGGGGTTGCTGGTGCAACGAATAGAACGTTTATTAAGGTGGGCAGGCTGGGTGTCAATCCATGCGATATTGGTATCGCGGAAGTCGTGCCGGGGATAACAATGACCTTATCTGGCGGCACACACTCAGTGTGCCGCTACAAAAAATATCCTGCTGGATAAGAGATGGGAATATGTTAATGCCATTCAGCGTGTGCTGGTTGTTCGAATTTGTACTGTAAACAGGATGGAAATCACCACGAAACCGACCGCTGCGTATAACACGGTGGTATAACCCCAATGTAGGTAGAGTGCACCAAAAAGCGTATTTCCGATAAAGACGGCTAAATAGGTAACCGCACTGTTAAGCCCCATGATTGCACCGCGTTTCGACGTATCGGTTGTGTTTAATCCGGTGATCAGTAAATTGACGCACAGGTGGTTAGCGGTGCCAAGAAAAAGCATCAGAATGCAGATAACGGGCAGGCTATTTCCTGACAGGGCGAAAGCGAGGTACACCGCGGCTACCGTAAGGAATGAGGCTGGCATAGCCACTTTGGGGTTCACTTTGCTTATCGTCAAATCCAGAAAAGCCGCTGAGCCAAAACCGATACCGTAGCAAAGCGCAATCAGGCCGTTGGCACTGAGCGGCTGATGCAGTTCATGATAGATATAGTCCCCCAGATAGCCGTAAACCCCATAAAAGGCGGTCATGAACCCGCCACATGCGGCCAATAGCGGTTTCACGCCGGGCACACTCAGTGCTGCAAGCGGCGATGATGAGATTCGCGTGACGTTTTCATCTTGGTTACTCAGACGAGAAAGGATGACGATAGCCAAAACGGCAAGTACGCCGATCCCCAGATAAACGACACGCCAGTGAAACTGTTCTGCCAGAATCGACGCGAGTGAAACGCCAGCGACAAGGCTCAGCGTCCAGCCAGTAAGAACGACGCCCGTTGTTTTACTTTCCAACCCTTTGGGAGCGATAGCCGCGGCGGTGGTATAAATCGCCGGAATCGCCACGCCGGATGCAATGCCGGCAATGAGCTGGCTGGCTACCAGCCATTCGACGGAAGAGGCACAAGCGCTGGAAAGTAAGGCGACGACCAGTAGGATCATCGCGTTCTTCAACATCTTAAAGGCACCGAATCGATCGATGTATCGTGCCAGAAAGAGGGCGCTTAGCGCCGTTCCCAGGCCAAATGCGGCTGAGGCCAGCATGACTGACTGCGCGATACTCTTAAATGATGTGGCGATCTCGGGAGCGATGGGGCCCAAGAGTAACGAATTTGATCCAATCACGCCGATACAGAACGTCAGGACATAGGTCGCGCCAGGAACACGAAGCGTGCGCGAATTGGCATGACATGCGGCATGTTGATGTTGTGACATTGAAATTTCACTTTTTGCTTAATATGATTCGGAGAAAATACTATTAACCAAACAGTATTAGTTTTAAATAAGGAATAAGAGAATGAAAATAAATAAAGATGACATTAAGCCAAAATTCATTCCAACGCGGGATATTGATGCCACTGACCGAAGATTATTAAGGGAACTGGTTGAAGATGCCACTCTGAGCTATGCCGAACTGGGGGAAAAAGTTGCACTTTCGGCTCCTGCCGTGCATGAACGGGTGAAACGGCTTCGGCGCGACGGCGTGATACGGAAAACGGCTGCTCTGCTCGATCCTGTTGCGATAAAAAAGAATCTTCTGGCATTTGTGCACGTTGACACCAGTGGCTGGGGCGTTTCATCCGAACTGATGGAGATCACGCAAAATTCTGATGTTGAAGAAGTGCATTCGGTTGCTGGCGATACAGCTATGATCCTCAAGATTCGCACCGAAGATGCGCAGTCGCTGGAAAAACTTCTGTTTCAGCTTTATGCGGTGCCTGGCGTCAGCTCAACACGCTCTTATGTTGTGCTGTCTACCTATCTTGAGCGCTCCGTTCAGCCGAGCGATAGCTGATTCGCTGATGATTTGGCTCGTCCTGGTTGGGTAAACTGGGAGAGGGATTTATATTCAGGCCATTGCTAAGATAGTAGGCAATAGCCTGAAGCAATATCGGTGTGACTATCACCCTTCGTCTGGATCTAAACTTGATACTTGTTCACTCATCGTTGCATTATGGCAGCGATAAGCATGAATCTGCTCTTTAAGTGAAAGAGTATTCGTCTCTAAGGATTCGGCATTGCCGCATTTTTTATTTCTTTCCTTAACCCATGTTGCTTGAGAGGTGTGGAATTTACTCTTTATGTCTTCAGGTGCGTCTTCCAATATTCCATAGACGTCGGTGAAAAAGAAAAGATATTGTTCCTTTTCACTTTCAAGCGTTTTCTCTTGTGCGGTCTTTGTGATTTTTTCGGCATTTTCACTGAGCCAGGCTACGGCATAAATTGCTCTGGATAGGGCATCATAGGATTTTTTTTCTACTTTTATTTCCTTTTCATTTTCAAGAATACTGAGGTCGTAGGCAAAATACGGAATTACGATTTTGTTATCGCTGAGTCTATTATCTTTGCTTTCGCCTGTTTTAGTGAAAATGTTATTGCTAATTTTACCCATTTCATCTTTTGTATACAAAATTTCATCTTTATTAAGAATGATGTCGATGACCTCCTGGCTAACGGGAATTTCAACCCGAAGGCTACATGAGAATGCTTTTCCCCAGCGTGGCTGAGTTGAGATTTTAGAATAAATCACGTTTACAGTATCAACAGACTGAGAAGGGGACTTATAGAACATTTCTTTTGCACGGTCGGCAAACGTTTTTTTAACGGCTTCAACCGCGTTGGGATCGCTGCATTGAAAGTCGTCCTTGGCATACGCTGACGTACAAGTAAGGATAATTCCAATCATAACATAGAGGAGCTGTTTCATTTTTTATCCTTGTTTTCAGTCAATCCAAGCTGCACCAGCCTTTCTCTCGTCATCTGCTCTTGGCAGGTATAAATTTTTGCCCGATCTTCCATTGAGCGGTTGTTATTCGCGATAGTTTCTATTGCACCGCATTTTTTATTTTTGTTTTTTATCCACTGCCGTGCATCCTCTTTCAGTTGCCCTTTAATATAATCGGGCAGGTTACTCCAGTAAATATTTAGCGCACTATCAGCCTCTCTGAATTCGACAATAGCTTTAATATATTTAAAACGTGGTGATTGTGCTTCCAGCCTTGCTGCATTTTCTTGTAACCAAGCCAAGCCATAAAGTGTGCGTGAGACTGACTCATCGTGTGGATACATAATATTGGTTTCTTGCTGATTATCAGCAATATGAACATTATAATAAACACGGTCTAATGCGATGTATTCATCGCCTTTTTTGTGTAGGTAAAGATTGGAACGGTAAATGCTTTTTGCTTTAGGATCTCCATTCTCCAGAATAGGATAGTACTTTAAAAAATTTGCCACATCGGATGGGATTTTTATCTTGGCCTTGCCAAAGCAGCTTAGATTATTTTTTGTTTTAAGTTTTGTGATAATGATGTCATATTCAAATTCAATTTTTCTAATTGTCTCTAAAGATACACGGTCGCTGATGGGCTGTGCTTTCTCTTGATCTTCTTTGATTAACGACTGAATAACAAGTGGACTACGACACACAAGATTATTTGCGTTAACATAGTGTGATGAAAGTATTATCAACAATAGCGATTTTATTATGATTTTTATCATTTTCAATTCCATTGAAATCATGTCAGCAGGACGCGCAGATTCGTTTATCTGAAGATGAGTAGGCGTTGGCACTGACCATCTTATAACCGCCATTTATATTTGAGAATTGATAGATATAGGTTCGCTCACCTGCTTCTTGTTCAAGGTCTGGTGTCTCTTGGTTAATGAGTTTTTTGACTAGCCCTTTGAGGCCTGGAGGAGAAACGATATCCATCTGAATATTAATAAGGCCTGATGACAGCGTATAGTAATTCATGACGAAGACCGATCCTGCATCCGTGTAGGATTTTTCAAAATATTTTTCTGACGGCGAGAGGTTTTTTATTTCTTGCAGAAATGAAATAAAGGCCGATTTTCCATTTGAACCATTGAAGATAAAGCTGGCGTCAGATTCCAGTTTTGGCATTATTTCGTTGTTTTTATAACTTATTTTATCTTTTTTAGCTATATTTACACCATAGCTAGCGGGAATAAAATAGGAATTAGTGAGTTCAATAAATTGATTGTAATCCTTCTGTGACAATTTACTCTTTTGCAACACCTTGGTGAAATCTGTCACAAAAGTGGGGAAGTCTTGCGCATGTGCCGCGCTGGAGAGAAAAAGAAAAGGTAAAATGACGCTTTTTATATAACTCCGTTTCATAATAAACACGCATTCCTTACAAATAGTGAATAAATCCTTTTGATATTATAAGGTTATTCATGGTTGTGCGTATATATTCTTTGTCATTCACATCGTTGTTGATGCTCTACAGACGATCTTTTCTGCTGCGTTTCATCTTTACTGCACCATCAGCACTATCAACGACCTTAAAACCTACGCGTTGATAGAGGGTTATTGCTCTATTGCCGTTCAAAACACTCAGCGTCACGGGGACGTTGGCTTCGTCCGCCTGCTGCAAAAATGTGTTTAATAGCCATGCCTGCCCTGTGAGGATGCTTATCCATCGTTGCGCGGCGAAGTTTGAACAGGAACTGTTCATCTTCCGGCGTAGCTGGACGAAGCGTGATATTGCGCTACTCCATATAGCCTCCGTATCGTGAGATGAATGTTGTGTGAGTATGCCCTCTATATTGACAAAAGCAGGTAAGTACCATGAAATGATTTTAATAAATTCATATAAATCAATGAAATAAGTATGAGGTATTTAGGTTTAACGCTGGTTTGTTGCGCGGTTCTTTTCTCGCCATTTTCCCTTGCCGTCGATGTGTCTAAGGTTTATGGCAGAATTCAAATTGTTGATTCGTTTCCAGACTATAGGGTGCAGATTGTCAGCGCGCACGAACACCTAAGAGTACAAGAAGTTACTGCGTTTGCTAACCGAGCAGGGGAATGGGAAATTGTTGATAATTTTCCTGATTTCAAGATTCAGATTGTCGACGTTCACCCTGACTTCAAAATTAGACTCGTCGATCATTTTCCCGGCCCAAGCCGACGACGATAAGTGCCTTTCTTATGCAGGTAACCCTCAAACGCCTGCATATTGCCCATCGCTTCACTTCCTGCCGCTGGCGCTCACACCACTATTTCCCGTTGGCTCGGTGTTGTACCAGCAAAGACACGCAGATGTTGGTACGAGATCGTCGTTTGTAGCTAACGGTGTGCATGACTTAATTTTATGATTTTATAAGGAAAAATTGGATTTCTTAGGCGCTTCGAGAAGTGTGAATGGTGTCCCCGACTGGAATCGAATGTATGAGTATTTATATGATTCAAAAGATAATTTTCTTTTTCGCTCATAAATGTCCCAACACTTATACCAACAGATGAATTTGATTTTTAAATCATCATTTTAGGCGCATGAAATCCAGCAGAAAAAAGTCTAAAAGCTGATAGCAACTATACTACGGCTTTGTTGAGTAAATCGAACGTTCTTCGGGAAACAGGATCAGATCGCACTCAACCCTGACAGAGCGTGGCAAAGCAGAAGTTCAGAATCACCAATTGGAAAACATATAACAATGCACTCCGGCAACGGGGTTCGTTGACGGTCTGGCTCAGCGATGACGCCACCGCCACATGGTGCGACGCGGCAGGCCTCGGCGCTACACCGATATACAATGCTCATCTTGAAAAAATAACGCCAGAAGAACTCAATAATCCTTTACCTAAAAAATTCCTTTAATATAAATCGACAGGTTTTAGCTATTGACATGGTTAAATATTATGATATTCATTTAATTGTCAGGATGACAATTAATAATAATGTAAATGCAAGGATGCATAGCTATGAAAAAAATAAATATGAGTTTGATGGAAAGGTATCTGCTGTTGCTTGACAGATTCGTTGATAAGCTCAATGAATCTGGATTTTCAGAAGCAGAAATCACCGAGCAGTCTTATCTTTTTTGTGCAGGGTTTTACATTAAATACCAGCAAGACATCGAAAATCTTACGTTTTCAAACAGAGAAGTGGTGCTGAGCTTTTTGCTTCTCTCTTACTATAGCCATATCGAAAAAATCAGTGATGATTTGATTGATAAACCCCGTCTGAATAAAGTCTTCCACTCCATCATCAGTTTTATTATCGATAACGGTGGAAGAACTGAAAGAATTTACGTTCATGAGAAAAAGAAGTATGACGCGAACAAGCTGATAAGAGCTTCAACGAGCGTCAGGAAGAGTAGTTATAGGATGTGATGAAAAAGTCCGTAGCGTTGAAACTACGGGCCTATGCGTCCTTTAAATTGTGTATTAGCTCGGACTTGAGTTGATCGGTTTCGTAGGCAGAACACAACCAAATATGGAAGTCTGGTTTAACCAGAGTGTTGCATCCATCGATTGAACTCACAGCACAGAACTGACCTTAGTTTGACAAATCTGAACACTCTTGGGTCCTATGACTCAATAGTTCCGCCAAAAATGCGCATAGTATTAAGCTGCTCAATACTATAAGGCCGGGATATCCAGTAACTGTCGAACTCTTCAACACCAAACTCTTCATGATTAATGCCATTGATAGCAATCACACGACCATTCGGAAGTTCAACCTGATAGTTAGGCCTGACACCTGTTCCTGATAAACCGATACGTATAAATATATTTTTGTCGTTCACTTTCGGATCGTCAGATGTCTTGCAGCGTTCAGCCAGATCACGAGCTGTAGACTTCATCTTCTCGAAATGATCCAAAGGGATATCTTTGAAATTACCGTCCCATAACCTGTCCATAAAGCCTCCAAAAGTCCAAATATTTACACCAGAGTTGTAGCCTGCTGCTCAGGCGCGAATGAGTATTTCAATACTATCGACAGAAACTTCATACTTTTTAGATAAAAGTATCTTCGCGTTTTGAATTGTTATTCCCTCAGGGAAAGGATCTTCTTCAGGTGCAGCTCTTGGTGATTCGATGTTAACTTCAGGCATCTTATTGAATTTCAATTTGCTTTCATCAATACCCAACTCGGTTAGTGATGAGTAGGCTACCGGATTTCTGGCACCGTCCCACATGTCAGGGTAAGATACTTCAGCATACTGGCTGACTTTTATTAGCCATCTTTTAGGGTGTTTTCTATTCCATTCAGGAGAAAGTACAACGTCCGATATCATTCCAACAAAGAAGGCGTTTTTGTGTGGTGCAGTTACTGTTCCCCAGTCGTTATTATGATTATCAGCCGGGTCTCGGTTTTGCACACAAACCACGTATTTACAACGCGATGCACGTTTTTCGCTTAGAACCCACGCACTGGAACCACCATCGATTTTCAGACGATCAAGGCCACGCGCAGTAAATACAACTACAGATGAGTCGCTCATATACATCTCCTTAGTAAAGTATGATTAAGTATATGCTATTTTGATAGATAGTAAGTAAAAAGTATTTAAATGTATTCAGGATCTATCTTATATGTTTGTAACTTATGTATTTTTATTTTACTAAGTATCTAGGTGATTTTAACCAGTTGGATCCCCTTCAGCTTCCCGGAGAAGCCTGCAAACTTCGTCGAACCGCTAAAGGATGCGCTTCTGGTCTGTCGACTGGGATCTGATGGCTACTCAAAAAGGCTCATTTGAACGAGTTTTTTTGTGATGGAAGGACGTCTTTTGAGAGCGAGAAGCAGACCTTCCATGGTTTGTATCAACAGGTCTGATGGGGATTCCACTCGTCGCATGTAATTTCCCAGAATTCGAAATCTAGCAGACCGCTCACATGACTGGAAAAAGTGTGGCGAAAAGCAAACATGCTCGGCAGTTCTTGTCTCGACCTAGTGTCAGTAAAGAATTACGGAAACGGCTCTAACCTCTTTATTTCAGTATGCCGTCCTTTGGGTGGAGGTCTACGCCCCTTCAAGGTCTGCGACGGAGCAGTCCTTACCCTAGTGTTCCCTTGATGGCGATGCCTTGAGGTATCTGAAGATCATCAAACTTGGCCGATGTAATGTTACGATCTCCAGTAGTACATCGGAACAGTTCCAAGAAGAACCGATATGAGGTCAGGTTGCACGAGTCGTATAATACTCGACTACTTGTCCCAGCAATCTTCGTTGCGGAAGCGCAGCGCATCCCTGACTTCGTATAGTTGAAAACGAACGAAGCCGGCGTGATATCCAGCATTTTGTCGCACTGACTCAGCAGTTCATGGTGACCATTTGCTGTCATTGCAATACCTTCATCAATTCTCTTTGACTGAATCAGAACCCCCTTTGAATAGGTGAGCTGTGGTGTTTTGATTGAGACGTGAAACAGCATGTCTGCACCGGACTTCTTCTCTTGTGCAGCGACACCCTTACGGTGTCTGAGTATTGATGAAGACCAAGTGATACCACCAATTTTATCGTCAAAAGCAGCATCCAACCGGCCGATCAGCGCCCCAGTGATGTCGTCTTCATCCGTGACTAACCCGCTCGAATACTTCAGCATAGCAGCGCTGACTGCACGGTCTGCTGCGTGTGCAGCTTCCTGGAAAGCTTGTTCAAGTCTACCTTTCATTATTTATCCTCACTCCAGCTAAAGCCTGAACCAAACTGTAAGTATCCCGCTTAACCGGACCGCTCAATTTTGGTATCACTATCGATTGAACTCACAGCGAACATAGGACATCTTAGCGTTGTCTAAACAGCTTCATTGAGTTACGACGACAAACACCAACTCAATACCCATTAAAAGTTTAATGATTTGCTCAAATGGCAAAAATCTTTAGTTAATCTAAAGTTTAAATCGTGTGCATATGTTCTTATAAGAATTATTATAGATAATAGGAGGAAATATGGATATAAGACAATTGTTCGCGACTGTGGAGAAAATCACTAATCCATTGAAGGATTTATCAATAGTTCCGCCAGAACAAGTTACGAACGATACATATTACTCACAAATTTTCGCACTACGACAGCTCATTACTAGCATTGACTCACTACAAAAAGAAATCGGAATAACTACAGCAAACACTCTACTTAGTCCTCTCTGGTATTTAAAGGATAAGCTAGGGCGACAAATACAAATTCAATATTTAACAATAGAGAAAGTAAAATCATTAAATCAAGAACTTCCCGTTGATTCATTTTATTCGGAAAAATCAAAAGCATTAAGATGGATCATAGAAATACTTCTTGGGTGGAATTCAATCAAAAATAGATTCAACGCTTCTATAAATGATTTGCCGATAGGTGACGCAGAGAAAGTAATAAGTTTAGATGCAAATACAGCACTCAACCAAATACCCATTAACTTAGGAGGTGGTAGCGAGTTTGAAAAGCTAGACATTCCTCCTCCTCCAAAAGACCTCCCTCCTGGCAGTGAACCAAAAGGAATTATTGGAGAAGGTTTGGATTGGTATGAAGGTCTTAACCCCAAACCCGGAATTATTTTTAAAGATGGTGGAGCTATCTTCACACTTGATTATAGCTGCGATTGGTTAGGTGGGGGGTCATAGAATGAAAAAAAATATATTATATTTTAGTGGCTTAGTCTTCATGGCACTGCCAAGCTTTGCTTTTTCAAAAATTAGCACATCAATTATATTTAATCACCCGGAATGCAAACTTTATACATATAAAACAAGTCCACCTACCTATAAGCATGTTATGCTAGAAAGGAATAACAAAGAATTAGTAAATTCTAAGACTAAAGACATATACTGTAGAACGTCAGACTTTTCTGAAGCAAAGATTAGGGCATCTCCTGCTTTCCAAGAGGTTGAGAATTTATTTAGAAATTCAGAAACCGTGTCAGTTGATGGTGCCTTTTTTATTTTTGATAGCAATGAGATGTCCAAAAGTATTTGTTCTGCATATGCTGAAAAGCCATTTAAATTAAATTTAATTTTACAGAAACAAGAGTACTCCACGGCTACTAAAATGATTCAATCATGCATGGGCAATGACTTGCATTTAAAATCAATAGGTTGTGATTGGCTTTCGCAAAATAAAAAATGCAAAAGTGAAGGTGGATTGAATACAATGCACGTTAAAATACTTCGTTTCTCGATGAAGAATGGTGGCTTGCACTTTATTTACGGCTCCGGAAATATAAATCATAGTCTTTATAGCACAAGAGACGTATGGCTTCATTCATATTCAGAAAAAAATGATGACTCTGCTCTTGCTGCCTATTTGACTTGTCAAATTAATGTATTAAGTAATCCAATAATCAGTGGTAGCCCAAAACCTTACGCCATAGCAAAATTATATTACGACTGCACAAAAAAAATACCACGAAAATCCTTGTCTGAGAACGATGTTTATCTAACACCAATGAAGTGGCTTCCGGGTAATGGGCGTCGAGATCCGATATTATCAGAAGAACTTCCGAAATTATTTTCATCAGCCACATCAATCTTTATTACTACACAAGATATTGGCGGTGAAAATATCAAAATGTTTATTGAGGATTTCTTATCCAAGAATGGAACATTAAAACTGCTTTTAGATGATGACTGGTTTTATGTAAGGTTTTTGGGAGAAAACTATGGCATGGCAGATTATGAGGTTGCTGAGTCGTGGTTGAGAAAATTGATATTAAAATACCCCAAAAAAATTGAAGTTAGATATTTAGAAACCGATAATACCGCAAACTTCCAAACTAGCCTCCACCATAAATTCATTCTTTTTTATGGTCCTAAAGATGACGCTGTGTTTTTTGGATCGCCAAACATTAAAGATGCAGCATTCTTAAAAAACATTGAGTCTATATATGTTTCAAGATCAAGAGAGATTACCACTCGCTTTAAAGAAGAGTCTGAATATCTCTGGTCTCATGCTAGAACCGAAAACGAAATGCCATACATAGATAGTAATGATTTTAAGTGATACTGCGACTGAAAATGAGATGTAATTGATTAGTAAAATTATTTATTAATGAAATCACATTTCAAATTGATGTAAGCAACTTCCGCTTTTGGCTCTGAGCTGCCTGTCATATTAGGTTTGGCTATGTGCCATCGCTGTGTCAGGAAGAGTAGTGGCAGGATGTGATGAAAAAGCCCGTAGTTTTAACGCTACGGGCTGGTGCTTTCCCTGATGCGGTTTATGGCATATTCATTATTTTGAGGGCGAAACCTTCCACTTGCCTTCAAATCGAAAGAACTTTAGCTCCAGAGTTGATGTTCTGTCGTGTGTATTACCAAACAACGGGATTTTTGCACTGTATTCGACCGTGCATTTGTAACCCCCGTCGCTGTCTTTCTCTTTACAGGCGATTTTCTTAGCGGAGTTAAAGGTTACCCTCGCTGATTCAGATGGTGCGCCTTTGTTCATCTCTTCAGTAAAAGACTGCATCGCCTTTGAAACGTCAGCATCAGACGGTTCGCTGTCACAGCCGGTAAGGAAAAATGACAGCACCAGTAAACCTAAAGATAATTTTTTATTCATCATGACTCTCATTCTGAATATTGCTGAATTTAAAAGACACCGTTTTTAGTTTCGCTGGCACCGGCATTGAATTCATAGGAACTGACCTTTTCACTTTTAAACGTGATGAAGAGGGATTTCATTTGCATATCATGACCGCCAGTGAGTAACCCGCCAACAATAGGGATAAACGAGGTTGCTTTCATCTGATTGTTATACATGGAGTAAACCCATCGGTCTTCACCGTCTATCACCATACGGTTATCAGGCTCACCAAACGACGCTAAGACATCCTGTTTTGTCGTTTTTCCTTTGACCAGTTTTGTTTTCACGCTTTCCTGATTTTCATTTTTTAATGACTGGCTGCCACTGGATAAACATCCAGAGAGAGACAGTGATACGAATGCAGCGATGATAATTCTTTTCATTAATATATACCTTGGGGTTTATTACTGATTAACTTTTTAATTTGAATGAATTAACAAGATGACTGAACGCGATCTCAAATTTGTCAATTCTGGCATTCAACCACCTTATCAAGATATGACAGCCTAGCGTTGCTAATAAATAGGTATGCCATAATTCGATATTGTCAAAATCGAATACGAAAATGAGAATTGAAACGGTAGCAATAATGTTAAGGATGATAAAAGTAGCAGGGAAAAAACTAGGGATAGACATAGCAGAACTATAGCTTGCAGCAGTAAATTGAAATCCGGGACCCAGAAGCAGCGTAATCGTACTTGGCCCAAATACAACAAAACATCTTCTGGGGAGGTTAATTTGTCGCTCTTTGGTGGTTGTATTAACAATCAGTGCATCATGAAATGACGTATAGGCATTATGTTCATGGTAGCAATGAAATGCGTATTTTTTAATACGGTGTGAGCTTCGGAAAGGTAAACCATGCGCGGAAATCTGTGTTTCGGCTCCGTCATCTGTTTTTACCCAGATAGTGTCATTGTTCGGGTTGTAGCTGATGACCGTGCCTGAGAACGTTTCTTCAAAGGTGTATGCCTGACCGCAAAACTCAAATTTTTCGGTAGTGATTTTAGCGTCCCATTGCTGACGCCGCCAGTCGTTGCTATCAGCCTCTTCTTTCCGGTTCTTCCTGTAAGCGAAAAGAGCCCAGATAAGCAGGGGAGCACTGACGGGCAGCCAGAGCCACCACAGCCGGATAGCACCTGTCATAGAAACCCATTCAATAATCACAGGAAGCAATACGCCGATCCAGAAACGTCTCATGAGTAAAAGGCTCATACAAATTCCTTAATAGCTGAAAGTGAAAGTCATATTCGATGTATGAAGAAATGAGGGATTACGCATGAGATGAGGTTTGTCATTTTGAAACCTTTTCGTTAGCTGAATAAGTAAATAGAGCAGTTAAATCAGTCTTTTATGAGATATCGCAAAGCTACATTTTGAACAGTTGTGATTAAACAAAGCAAATCGCTTATAACGATCGATGGTTTACTTGTGATAGTTAAAAGCTATCATAAACAAAATATAGATCGTTTATACCGATCGTTAATCTTGTCTTTTTTGTATGAAGAAGGACTTGCAGAAGCCTTGCCAGACCTACATTTGGAATGATGATGGGTGTGATTTTTGGGGCGTTTGAATGGTGGTTTTTGGTGTGGTCGTAATTTCTATCATCTTCACGCCAGTAATGGTGTTGTGTTTACCTGGACGTTTGAGTGTCGGGATTTTCAGTTTTTTTAACATGCCAATGATGATGTTGAGGTAGGGGATGGTTTCTAACCATCTGAAGCCTGTTAGCACAGTAGATATCGGTTTTCTGCGGTGAGTTTCTTTTACCGCTTCGGTTGCATGTGTTTCTTTACTACCGGCATCAACTTCTTTTACCGCTTCGGTTACATGCGCTTCTTTACCACCGGCACCAGCTTCTTTTACTGCTTCGATTGCATACGCTTCTTTGGCATCAGCATCAGCATCAGCATCAGGGCGAAGCGCTTTGGGATAAGTGATAGCGTATTCGCCCTGACCAGCGCCTTTATCCAAGATAAACGCTTCGATGGGACTGCTAACGTCTTCTTTGATGATTTTAGGAGTATCCGTTGCTATGGCACTAACGGGCGCTTCGCTAACAGATGCTTCACTCACTGAGGGCATTTTCAGTTCAAACAGGAAATCATTGTCACGCTCTGGCTGGTAATCGAGTCTGTGCTGCAAGACAGACCAGGAATAGCCTTTACCTAGCTGCGAAGCTTTGAAAGCAATCCCGCCGTATTCGAATGAAAAGCCGTTCATTTTTCCGGTGGAAGCGATATTCGGGACTACCGTTATGTTTCGTGCCACAAGCTGTGTCACAAACTCAATGGTGGATGGTTTAGCGACAAGTAATTCTTCCAAGGCTTCCTGGATGACCGATTTGGTGGATGGCTCTCCTTTATACTTCTCCATCATCGCTTCGTTACGTGACAGCCTTTTAGGTTTCGGTATTGCGCCCATAGGCTTTTGTGTCGGGGATTTTCTGGATAGCGAGGGAGGGAAGGGCGAAGCTGGGGATGGTGATACTACCAATTCCGATCCTTTGGTTCTTGTCAGTGAATAGTCGCGTTCAAGCTGCTGGATGATGCGGGTGCTGATGAGGTTTTCATTTTTACCTAAGTAAAGTTTTCCATTAACGAGATCGATACGACTGGCAATAATGTGGATGTGTTGGCCATCAATATCATCATGTAACACATAGCATCTCAGATGCGTTTCAGAGAAGCCCATACGTGCCATGTAATCATCAGCAATCTCTGACCACTGAGCATCTGTCAGCGCTTCGTTTTTCGGTAAGCGAAGCGAATTATGCCATACGGGTTTGACCACATCCGGGCGAAGCGTTTTTGTGGTATTAAATTCAGCGATCAGATCACCGGCTATATCTCCGATCATGTTCCCACCAATGACATAAGGTGTGCATTGATGATGAGAGCCTGATCTTAATGCGTAGAGAACGACACCAGCGAAGTTTTTACCTCGTCTGATCTTCTGCATTCCCTTCAACGGGTTTGCTCCACAAATTATCAGTAATTAAGTGCTGGCGAAGCTCTGAGATCTGACGCTTCACGGCAAAGAGTTCTGTTTGTGAGAGCGAACTGTCATTACCCTTGTTGTCCAGATGGGCGACCAGCCTGTTCAGTTTCTGTGAAACCTCACCAAGGGTTTTCCATGCTTCGAGATTAATCGGGGGAATAACGGGGGGAAGGTTATGCAGAAATGCCATACGCAACCATTCACCTTTGCGATGACTGCCACGCCTTTCATTCAGAAGCGACAACTCTTCATTATTAAGCCTAACACTGACGCAATGGCAGCGAAGGATATTATTAAAAGTATTACCAGTGCTCATATGAACTCCTTTTCATATAATCTCTTAAATAAAAGCATATTCCTTATGCTTAGACTTACTTATATGACAGAAGCTAACAATGTCAATCTGCATGGTGTTGGTTTTGCTTTTATTTTTTTCAACCAAAGGGCGAAAAAACAAGGGAGAACTCGAAGAAGCAGCGTAGCGCTTCGTAGAGTTAGCCCTTGTTAAAAGAAAATGAAGTATGAATTAATTTGATTTTTAGGTGCAATCGATAAGCTTTTTTGTAAAAAAATTTATATTATAATGACTTTTTTAGTTCTACGGGATTGCATTTCTTCGAACTCTTTTAGAGCCTGCTGTAATTTTTCACGTTCATCAGATGCAATTTTCAGTGCTGAAGCTGATTTTTCTTCATTTTTCATGGCTTTAGCTTGTTCTTGCTTGGCTTTTTTTAGCGTTTGCAGTGTTATATACATTCTATGCCTCCTCTTAATGAACTCCCTTGGGGAGTACAATACAAACATCGCCATTGTTATTATGGGATGAAATTAAGTGTTGATCAAGTATAAGGTTTGCATTTGCAAGATATATGACCATTGAATTAAATACACTATCAAATTCGTTAGTAATTAACATTAAAAAATTCCTGTCTTTAATATTGAGTTTTTTAACTTCATTCTGTTGATTTGAAAATATAACATTATTATTATGAAGCATTCTGGGTTTATGAAAAACATAACAAAGAGGCGAGGTTACTCGTATTTTTACTCTGGAAAGCCTTTTGTAGTGTGTAAAGTAGGAATATATATATGCCGCACCGCTTACAGCATAGCTACCAAATCTTAATTCAAAGCTTAGATTGTCGTAATTTTCATTTGAATACTCAATTAGAGTTGTGATTTTTTTAGCTGTATCAACGCTTCCTCCCATATTGGAATAGAAACAAATTATCAAGGTTATATCTATTTTTTTTCACTTAATTCATTAATTGTTTTTTCCAATAGAAGGGCTCTTTTATCACTAACTTCAAATCTTTGGTCTATTTTTATTTTATGTTGACTCATGTTAGCTCCTTGTGATTTTATATTTAAAAGTTTTTCGGGTTTTTATGCGAGAATTGAATTTTTTATACTTCATTCTAAATTGAACATATTCAAAGGTGTAATCGTTTGAATTTTTCAAGTATCTGATATAGCCGAATTACATTCAATCACATCTCTTTCCCATGTTTAAATTTAGTAAGCGTGCTAAATTTTGATGATACAGAAAAAATAAATATCTTTTACTCTAATCTGAAATAACTATCAAATAATAGGTCTACTCTTGTAGGAGAAAAGCACTTCGGTGGTGAAAATCACACTAGTTTTTCCAAAAAAATTAACGCAAAGCTATCTTTTCGCTGAGGCTATCTGGTCTCGATCTCGGCGTAGAACATCGCTCTGCACTGATCAATGACCTATTCCCTATCTTTAACGTGTTCATCAATGGAATACGAGTTAAATAAAAATAAACCAAGTTGATATTATTATCTTGCTATCATTTTTTTGGATAAAACTATTGGATTAATTATTTTTAGCTCTCTGGTGGATCTTTTTCAATAGTAGAGCTATATCGTATAAGCAGTATTTTAAAAATCATTAGCATAAAAATATGTTACGTCTGTAATTTTTTTAATTGTTATTAATTAGACAGGACAGCAATGTTTATAAAAACTATAGAAAAAACAAACCATTCTGAATGGGTGGTGAGAAATAGTTTGTATTGGATGTCTGCTTACACAAGATGGCAACTGGGGGCAGATGATAACGATTGGATCGTCTCTTTTGAGTCCTTTGACGACACAATCAAGTTTGAATTTGAACGCCTCCTGAATGATTACAAGCTCCGCGAAGCTCATCAAAGCCATACCGGACATATCAGGGCTTCAATCATCTCCACGGTGCTGAGAAGCATTGATTCGAGGCTGACCGAATGAAGCCAATGCCATTTAACTTTGACAGGTTGAATGATGGCAGAGTCTTCATCAGCAATCTGGCTGGCTTCCATCACTTCATCTCTAACGATGAATTAGAAAGCCTTTCCTGCAACAAATGGTCGCCGGAGTTCCGGTCTAGTGACATTCTGGAAAGTAAGCTGTTCATTGCCGACGATGCGTCCGAAGACCTGGCTTCTGCTTCACTCAGTTCAGGATTTGCTAAACGGCTGATGAGCGATCTGGCTGTCAGACCGATTTTCATGATTGTGCCAACATTGCGGTGCGATCATACCTGCAAGTATTGTCAGGTCAGCCGGGCGGCAATCGGTGCTGAAGGTTACGATCTTGATCCGCTTCTCATCCCTGACATTGTTCAGACCATTAAAAAACTGTCTTCTCCTCCCTATAAAATAGAAGTGCAGGGCGGGGAGCCTTTACTCCGTTTTGATCTGATCCAGACAATATATGCTGAGTGTGAGAGAACGCTGGGTCAGCAATGCTTTGAAATGGTGATTGCCACGACGCTCTCACTGCTTGAACCGTCCATGATGGACTGGGTTAAAGATCGCAATATCACATTCTCCGTTTCTCTGGACGGTGGTGAGGATATCCATAATAAAAATCGTCTCCTTGCCGAAGGTAAATCCTATTCAAAAGCCGTTGCGGGGATGCTTGCGGTTCGGGAGCAGCTTGGTGCTGGTCGCGTGGCGACAGTCACGACCGTTACCAAGGCACTGATCCAACATCCGGGTTCAATCATTGATGCCCATCTGGGATTAGGTTTGACTGATATCTTTGTCAGACCTGTTAGCCCCTACGGATTTGCCCATAAAGAAAGTTTTACTTTCTCTATGCAGGAATATTTCGACTTCTACGCCACGTTGATTGAAGAGATCCTGTGGCACAACCAGAAAGGCACTGCCGTTGTTGAACACTCAGCCGCGATACATTTAAAACGGATTTTTAATCCTGGTTTTAGTGGCTATGCCGATCTGAAATCTCCCAGCGGCGTCGTATTGAACTGTATTCTCTTTAACTATGATGGCCGTGTTTATGGCAGCGACGAAAGCAGAATGCTTCAGAAAGTGAATGCAGATGCTGATTTTAGTGCCGGGGCTGTTTCAGGATTGTCTTTTTCTCAAAGCCCTTACTATCAGTCAGTCCTGAGTTCATCGTTCAATTTTGCTCTACCGGGTTGTGATACCTGTGCTTACCAGCCATTTTGCGGCGCTGACCCTTGCCAGAATATTAGTGTTCAGGGAGAGCCGGTAGGCGACAGAAGTCGCTCCATATTCTGCCAATATCATAAGGGAATGTTCCGGTTCCTGATGAATGCCATTGCTCAGGATGGGCCTACCGCAACGATGCTGAAAAGGTGGGCTTATGTCTGAGGTGCTGAGAAATGATATTTTCCGTTTTACAGCGGAAAACACGGTTGAAATGGGTTTCTATCGGCTGTGCAAAAACAAGCCCGTTGACCCACAGTTTTTTCTGCCAAATTTACTGATCCAACCTTCTTTTGATGATGGTGCGGTTGCACCTTATTATGCCGGCTCTATCGTCAGTAACCAGCTATACGAGTCCGTAGAAGATGGCGATATTGGCGTTGTGAATAATGGCAATATGCTCAGAGTGATTTTATCTCGTAGAGCAAATCATAATACTGTCCTTGTGACGGAAAGATGTAATAACCGATGCCTGTTTTGTTCTCAGCCACCGAAAACTCCCAATGATGACTGGCTTCTTACACAGTCTGCCCTTGCGATTGCGGCATTTAACTTTAATGGGCTTGTCGGGGTCAGTGGTGGTGAGCCTCTGCTGTATGGCGAAGAATTCCTCTCATTTCTTGATTTCGTTATCGATAATGCTCCTGATACCTCCCTGCATGTATTAACCAATGGCCGACAGTTTGCTGATGCACGCTTTGCCGAAAAGGTGAGGGAACGAAGCAAAAGAATGAATATCACCTTTGGGATCCCGCTTTATTCTTCACGACAACAAATTCATGATCATCTTGTGGGGAGTGATGGTGCTTTCAGGGACACCGTTAAGGGTTTAATTAACGCTGGAAATTCAGGTATCAACATTGAATTAAGGATCATCCCAACAAAGGCGAACTATCACGATCTTGCTGACGTTGTGGAATATATTGGCAGGGTTTTTTCTAACATCAGCCAGATCTCCATTATGGGGCTGGAATCTATTGGCTGGGCAAGAAAAAACTGGGATGAGATTTTTGTCAGCCACGATTCGTATGCTACCTCTCTGTCTTTGGCTACCGATACAGCTAACAGAGCGGGGATCCCATTGGTGATATTTAATTACCCACTGTGTCACCTGCCTGAGTCTTTATGGGATTATTCAACACAATCTATTTCTGACTGGAAAAACTACTATCCAGAAGCGTGTGATTCATGCAGTAAAAAATCATCCTGCGCAGGTTATTTCTCCTCATCAAAAGGCCGTTTTCATCAAATGCCGAGACCAATACTATGAAAAGATTAAAGTTAGCCGCTTTATTACCTGGGTTTTTAGCACTCAATAACTCTGTATGGGCCAGTGATGCAGCGATGAATATTGAAGAGTTTGGCTACTCTCCGTTAAATGATCACGACCTTGTGCTTGCACCGCTCAATACCGAAGTGCCTTTTTATATTGCCGGTCACCGAAGCCACAGCTCTCATCGTAGCCACAGTTCGCACAGCTCTCACCGTTCTTCATCAGGTGGTGGATATTATGGCGGTAGTGCTACGCCATACTACCCCCGCAGCAGTGGTTCATCTTCCGGGAGTAGCAGCTCAGGAGTGACGTCATCACCGTCTTCGCCAGCGGCATCTTCACCTTCAACGAGAGCGCTTCGTCCTGAAACCGGAAATTCTGTAAGCTCTTCAAGATCGGGAACGAGCCAAAATACCAATACCTCCATGAATGGTGTATCTTCCGATCAGGAAAAGAGACGCAGGCTTATCATGCGTGTGCAATTTGCCTTGTTTGATAAAGGCTATTACGAGGGCATCATTGATGGCGTTATGGGACCAGGAACCCGATCTGCTATAAGAACATATCGAATTAATAAAGGTCTTCCTTTACCAGCCACTGAAACGTTAGATACCCAGTTGCTGAATTCATTAAATGTGCTTGCACGGTAATTATTTTAGAGAAGGTTATTTATGGCTAACACATATAACATATATAGATTCAATCTCTCTAAGTTACAACCGTTGCTAGATAAGGCAACATCTGTTGGACTGGTAAAGCAGAAAGAAAAGCAAGTAGATGGCTATAAAATGGAGTTCTATTTTTCAGAGGATTTGAATGGAAATCCTATATGGTGGTGGGATACATACAAAAATTTCTTTAAAGACGATGTCGCAGAGCCTAAAAATACGTTTTATTATGGATTGCTGATTTGTATTAAAAATGGAGAGGAGAAACATGGATTCGCTATTACATTGGGAAAATCTCATTTTTATGTGAATAAATTTATCGATAGAGATTTTGGTATCGAATTAGCAGTGCGGATTGCAAGTGAAGAAACTATTCTTCTTAAAAAAAGTACATATTTTTCTGGCTCTAAAAAACAGGATATATCTTCATATAAAGAATTTATAAAAGATAGCTATGAACCTGGTGAATCTGTAGACCATTTAAAACTGAAAGCCACAGATCAAGAGGTTTGGGGAGCAAAAAATATAATATTTGCTGATTCTATACAAATGGATATTGAAAAGAAACCAGATGGGTTAGCTGAGGTTTTTAACAAAATATTATATGCAATGGGTAACGATGAAAGCATACGCTTACCTAAAAGAGAGATAGTTTCTGATGAGTCGACTATTGAAAGTTTAGATCAAACACTATTTAACTCATTAAAACAAAATGATGCTTCGCTTAGAATGGATGAATTTCAGGTTTATGGTGTTAATTTTTGTTTTAGTTTTACTGAGTATAATTATGAAATATCAATGAAAAATGGTAGGAAGTATTTTGATAAACAAAATCTTGGTAATGAATTAACTATTGAAAATATATCAAACTATGTAAATAATCACGATGAAATCACATCATTAGATAGTATTTATATTTCATTCTCAATAGAAGATAAAGGAAGTAGATTTGTTAAGCCTCTTAAAGAGTTATTAGATATTCATATTCAAAAAGATGATCTTAACTTCTTTTTGAGTAATGGCGATTGGTGTTGTTTTAATCAGCCATTTCTCCGCTATCTAGGTGATTCTCTTAATGGTATAGAGTTCATAATCCGTGAGCCATTACATGAAAGTGATTATCAAAGTTGGCGTGCCATAAAAGAAGATAAAATAGCAAAGGGGGAAGATATCGATAATAAACTGACTTATAGAGAGCATTACTTTAATGATAAACAAGCAAGGGATAACGGTTTTGATCTGTTAGATAGAGAGTTAGCACAGATAAACTCGATTGAGTCGGGTAAAAGAAGGTATAAACTTGAAATAGCAGATTTGTATAAAGATGAGGAAATAACATCAGTTAAAATTTCCTCAAAAGATAAAGAGCTTATTTATAATATTGAGCAATCTAAAGACTCCTTGGAGTTAATAATTCGTAAAACCGTAGGATTCGACAGGGAATTGAAATACGCTGCACTTTGGTTCGTTTTTGAAGAGGACATTCAGAGGATCACAGAAAAGAATTCAATTCAGTTTTTACTCGCTTTACAATCCTGGAAAAAATCAGTTACTGATCACGGGTTAACACCAAGAATATATTTTTCAAGACATGTAAAAGATACAAATGAAGATAATGCGTGAAATATCTTCAACTATGATTCTATTGATGGAAACGGATCTGGCTAAAAATATAAATATATACCAGATCCATTTAACCGAGGGAATTGAGATAAATTTACATCATTGGATTGGTGCAACTTCTGTCGAATGAAAATCCTGATACAGCCAGTCCAGCCTTTCCCACAAGACGAACGTCAAAATTTCTTTCACCTGTGGCTGTTTGGTCTCGATCACGGCGTAGATCAACGCCCTACACTGATCGATGATTTCTTCCTGTTCTTGAGGTGTGTTATCGAACATGATGAACCTCCGTGTCTTGTTGCCCGAACTGATTAAAATAACGCTTAACGTGTTTAAGGTGCTTATCAATAAGGGAATTGCTAGACTTGCTGATAGCCATGCCGTTAGCCCTATAACGTTGTGGTTAGCCCCTGTCTGGTATTGCACTACCTTTCAGGGGCGAAACTGGTGATGAGTATGTGGTGCGTTTGTGATAGTGTACGTACCTATAAAACTCAGCATAGTTAAAAAGGTACGTACATGTCAACGATAAAACGTGATACGAAGAAATCTTCATCAGCAGGGAAATCACCTACTTTTCAGATCCGGATCTCACCTGAGTTACGTGAACAGCTAGATGAAGTCGTAGCAAAAGAAGGTGTCAGCCTCGGCAACTGGTTCAAAGAGCTTGCCCGTAAAGAGCTTCGTAAGCAGGGGATTGAGCCGAAGGGATAATACCGGAAAAAAGTGAGTAGTCATGAAATAAGTAATTATTATTGGTGAATTTATGACGTCTAGTAGAACTTAAAGAATAAAAATTTTGCTTCTAAAATATATCTAGTGCTTCAGGACGTTAAGCAAATTTACCTGTAACAAAGTGTTTAAACGAGGCCGGAAAAAAATAAAAGAATGGCTAAAATAATAGTGTATTAATCTACTAATATGGAGGTAGTTGCATGTTTAATGAAATACTTATTGGTGAACATGTTTTAAAAAACTTCATGGTATGGTCGATATTCAGATCAACCACGGATTTGCTATTAAAATTACTGGTGAGATTTAAAGTTAATTATTGTTTGATAAAATTTTGAATTTTGTTATCACCTTTTCAAGGTGATTATGGTTATATATTCGATCAATAGGTTAATAAACTTTTTGGGAGGTGATTTATGCTACGTGATTTTCAAAGTAACGGGGAGAAGAGATGCTATAATTCATTGAAGAAAATACTTAGCGATGAAAGTAATTCATATGTTTTTTCAATACAAAAGAGATTTGTAGCTACTTCCTATGAGGAGATAAAATTTATCGCTAGTATTATAAAAGAGTTCGAACCTATTGAAATAAATCAGATAAATGGACGTATTGAAAGAATTGATGCAGTTTTTGGAAAAAATTATAAGATAAAATTTTTCCCTCAGTATGAAGTTATCAACTCTAAAGAAAATAAATATTCAGTTGACTTATGTGCTGTGTTATTTGCTGATGATGAACACCAAATAGCATGTTTAGGTATTGAATATGATGGGCATCCTGGGCACTTTTCTATGGAATCAGTCATCAGTTCTTATAGAAGGGATTTAGATATTTTTGGAAAGCAATTTATAACAATACTCAGATTTAGCCAAGGTGATCTAAAAGACAAAAATGTTATGGCGAAATTAGTAAGGATTATTAAAGGTTTTTTTGAACATTCTATAAATCAAATGATTAAGTCATATCATTTTTTAAATGGAAAGATAAAGAAATTAAATAAAGGTTCTTATATTGATTGTCCCATTTGTGAAACACTGGAATATCTTGGGGTTAGTTTTTGTAAGGTATGTAGTGGGGTTGGTAGAGTTCCCAAAAAAACATCACTACTTATAGATTTCAATGACCATGATATATACGAATGCCCAGAATGCTATAACTATACTAAAATTGGGCAGAATAAACCCTGTAAAGAATGCAATTCTACTAGATATATTGATAGACTTAAGGCAATACAACTACGAAAAAAGCAACTTGAAAATTAGGTTCTCCAAAATTGAGAGTGATTTCTTCTCCAATAATTAACATGTCGACATGTTAGCAATGTCTTCTCTTGTCACTAGTTGTATAAACCTTAGTTAAAAAAATGAAGTTCGCACATTTACGCAAAATTCGAAGTTTTTTGGCTAGTTAATTAATCAGCGGAACCGAGTTCTACGTATGAGTGCGATTTTCAGATCTGTTTTTGGTAATCTCTATGACCAAAACCTTTTGGACACAGTCTGAACACTAATGGCAACATTAGACAGCCATGAGGAGGAGTGCGCATTTATTAACTATCAAGCTATGTATCATGCCTTTTGACCCAACCAATATTGGGTTTCTAGCCAAGAGCAAAGAATTTCAACATTGTTGATCGCTTCGATAACTTTATCGTTAGTTGGGGATATTGTAGGTGGAAATAGCCACGATTGATTTTCTTGGTCAGAGGCTAAGGGTATCTCAGATTCTTGAAAAAAATACGGATTAGAGTGTTTAATTAAATCGTTTTCCGAATGTGAGATATTGATTGATATAAGATGTTCAGGGTGCTGAACTCGATTTCTAACCAAGAGGATTTGTTCAATTATCTCTAGATTTGCTGAACATTCGGTCATGTTCAACTTGGCCTTATTAAAAATTTCACAATAGCCATTGAACCAACCCTTTTTTTGAAATTCACATCAAATTTTGTGCCGTAATATCTATCAAAGCGACTCACCCATGCTTTTAGATACAATTGAAGAGATGATGAAAGCATTTATAATACATGGTGTCCGCAGGTTTCTAATCCATATTTATCGTTTGATCATTCTATAAAAAAAGGTGGTTCACTATCTTCAGTGTATGCTGGAATATAAGGATGCACTTCATTTTCGATATCATTCATGGTTTTCGTGAATGGTGCAGTAGCCGTTTCGTAGAAGTAATTGATAAATTTTGTGCGTTCTTTGAGAAAAAATTCAATATCCATAATTACCATCTTTGAGTTATTCAGTATGCTTGATGTGTTTGTGCTGAGTGAGGTGCGGACTTGGCGGTGAAAGAAAAACTATACTTTTATCCCTACCAGCCCGCATGAAAGTCATGTCGTTGTTAGCTAGGTTTTTACCTACATTTTTTACACTGGCTTTGGTTAGTAATGCCACCATCTTTAGTTCTATAACCAAAAATGTTCGCTAGTTCTTGTTCTGTTCTAGCTACGACCCCACATTTCTTGCATGTATGTGGTAACGTGATTTTTCCTGACATAGTGTATATCCTTATTGCGTTGATAAATTAACTAATTGATATGGGCTTTAGAATTTAATTCAGAGATTAATGTCTGTAGTGCTTTAAATACATTTCAACAAAAACATCATGATTCTCAACTTCACTGCCAAGAAGGTGCTTCTTAAACTCGTATAATAGGGTTATTTCGTTCTCAGTCAACGGGGAGCGTCCATCATAGTTTACGAATGAGCAAATCGATTCGCTGAGCTCTTTGATATTCATATCATCCTAATCATTATAATTGCATCAATGGTCTTGAGTGTTCATTAACGATAATATGCAAAGCGCAAAACCATTGAAAAGGAAATTTATATGGCTAATTATGCATACATGACTATCGAAGGTAAATCACAGGGATTGATTTCTGAGGGTTGCTCCACATTAGAATCTATTGGTAACCGATATCAGGCAGGGCATACCGATGAAATCATGATCCTGGCTTTTAACCATATGATGAGCAATGACGGCCATGCCGTCCATAACCCAATCACTCTGGTAAAACCTATCGATAAGTCAACGCCGTTACTGGCAATGGCATTGAACGAGCAAGAGAAGGTCAAAGTGCTGCTCGATTTTTACCGCACCACGCAACATGCCAAGCAAGAGAAATTTTTCTCCATCCAGATCAATGATGGACTCATATCTGATATCAATCTCGTCATGCCCAACATCATTGATGATGGTGCTGGCCTGATATTGGAGCATATCTCTATCAGGTATAAAGATGTGACATGGACGCATCACAAAGCCGGGACGTCTGGTTATGCATTGTGGGAAATGACGAAGTTCATGAACTGAACAAGTGCAGGGGAGACCATGCATTTATCGGTATAACTCGGTTTTTTTGTCGCTAAGGGCTATGCCATAACCTGATGAACAACTTTGTGTCAGAAGCAGACCTTGTCTGAAACTATTGCGTGTTAAACAACTGGGCGTAGGTCAGCCATGCAGATTTTATTACGTTGTTTTACGATGAGTTTTTGACAAAATGGCTAATTAGTCCTTCATTTAAGAAGCAAAACAGAAAAATTTCTGCTTATTTTTATAAACATCAAAAGCAATGCTGTGATGTTATTTAGGGTTCAGTAGGTTATCAAGGATAATGGAAGGATAAAATGTTAATATTAATTGATACGAACATATTTTATAATAATTGGAAGATGTCTAGTGCTATGTTTCAAGTTTTGTCTAATTTTATTGAAAATACAAAAGGGAATCAACTGGTTATACCTTTCGTTGTATTTAAGGAAACTCAAAAAAAATACAATGAGGAACTTGATAAGTTACAAAAAGAAATAGTTCAACTAAAAGGGCGAGTAAAGAAACTGTCAGAGAGTGAGTTTCTAATCGATGACTTAAATGATGAAATTAAAAAATTCAACTTTCAAAATGAATTGTTAAAAATTTTCCCCCATACACACATCATATCATCATCATACATTGATAATGATATGTTATTAGATAAAGCAATTTTTTCCAAGCGGCCATTTAGAGATAATGAGAAAGGTTATAGAGATGCATTAATCTGGAATGGCCTGACTCAATATTTACATAAGAGTAAAATTGAAGACAAGATTGTTTTTATTACAAATAACTCACATGATTTTATGTCTCCAGGAAAAAAAGAAAAAGATTTCCATACTGATTTAAAAAAAGATATAGAAAATCTTGGTTTACATAATGAATTTTTACTCTATAACTCATTAAATGAGTTTATAACTGAGCATGTAGATCAAGACTTACATAGTTTTTCACATGGAAATATAGAGGAAATAGAAGAGAGATATATAGACGCTATTGAAGATGAATTTGAGATTTTCACTGATATCTATATGGAAAATTTAAGTTTAGATGACTGCGCATCTCTATATGAATCATATGGTTTTAATGGGGCAATTATTAGGATGTGTAAGGACTTTGACTTTGATGTCATAGAAGGAACAGAAGACCCTTCGATGTATTCAGGATATAAATTACCTGATAATAAATATGCATTTGAGTACTCCTATAATTTTAGAATATGTAGTTTTGAATTTTATATTGATACAGGGATTTATCATCAAAACAAAGATGTTATAATTAGCGAGTTTATGAATGTTGAAATTGGTCAAAAAGTCACAAGGTTTTACTCTTACCCCAGAGTCTATTTCTATGGCAGTGGTATTATTGATTTAGTAAACAGTAATATTGAAAAAATAAACATTGATAGCTTGGGTTTGAGAATGAAACTTTAATTAAAATATTTATTTTATATCAGGACTGCTGTAAGTTTCTCGCTCTACTGGGCAAATCTCTTTTAGAGAATTTCCTACTTTCGTTGGGAGGTAAATGTCCGCTTCTCGAAAGCTGTCCGTCATGAAAGCTTAACGTAGGATATTTTCCGTTTTCCAAGTGGGATACTTACAGTATGGTCGCCGTCTCTGCGCTTGGGTCAAGATAGATGCTTTTCACGATCCGTTAATCTAATTGGTTGGCGGCGAACCGAAGGACGTGTGGTGCAGAATCTTTACTGGTTATTTGCGTCAAATAGTGAAATCTGGACGTGAGCCTAGATATCCCTCCGACTCCATTTGTATAGCTAAGTCTGAAGTGGTTATTCTACGTAAAGTAGATGCTGCAATGAACTGAACTCCGAGTGCTAATCGAACGACCTGAAGGCGCTTAAGCCCCGCTGGCTTATAGCGGCTAGCTACATAAGGGGGAAGGTTATCAATCACGGCTTTAATTCGTCTATCGTCACGATGGGGCTTTTGACCCATCACTGCTTGTGCCAAATAAATCAGATTATGACCATTCTTACCTTTCAAGGTGTGTAAATCGACTCCGCTCAAAACTAAAGCGGCTTTAAAAGAGAGCTCAGCTACCATGCAGATAGGCTGGATAACTGAATCATGACTAAAACTATTGGGTAGTGTATTTGCTATATCTTCGAGATTGGAGCGGGACATTTTCCAGAGTGTTAATGCTTCTAAGGCACCGTCTTCTATTTTATTCAGGCCCATAGTAAAATCATGAATATCAGCAATAGCAAAAGATACTTCTGTGGCGATTGCTTGCTCTTTTCTACACCACTCCCACCATTCTCCGTTACTTGAAAACCCTGCTATTTCCCAGACTTGCAAGTTGTTCTCTCCGAATAAGATAGGGAAGGTTGTTTTTCTAACTTGATCCATAGATGCAATCAGACCTATTCCTGCTCCAGGCCAACTTGTTTCGACTTCAGGCATCATGGCAGTGTAAGCATCTATAATCCGTTTAACCTCAGGATTACTGAAAGGGCCAAGATTGAAACCTGTTCCGAGTATATCCATTGCGGCTTTTAGCGGTCGTTGATGAACGTGAACGCCTTCCTCAGCATATTTTTTATCCAACCTGCGTAGATAATCAAGTGTCCACATAATCTTGTCGATTCCTTCTCATCTTTTGTCAACTGTAGTGGAATACCATAATTTAGCTTATCAAAAGTTTTATGCTCGCCTCCATATGCTGTAGGAGGGCTATTTTAAAGAAATTATCTCGTTCATACAGAATGTTGGGTGAGGAAATATGCAATGGTGCTTTTATCTACTCACTGCTCAAAAGAGAATGTAGGTATATGATTTAGCTACCGATGTATGTCCGCTTCTCGTTGCCGACTATCAGGGAAATTGTGCGCTGACACGAAACACAGATAAATAATTTCTCACATTGATGCTTCATCTCTATCTAGTGGGGTTAGTGCTAATGTGACCGCACTCCAGCAAGTGGGCGCTACTATGTAAAGCTATTTAGATCAAGTCTGTGTAAATGTGATTATCTTCGCCGATTATACCAGTCACAAAACTTCCCAAAGATAAGCATCAGGATGATTGCAATAACCAGATGATAAACCTTCTCGCTCCATGGTGCATACCCAACGAAGACAATATAGCAAATCCAGAAAAAACAAAGTGTCAGCAGTAAAAAACCTAACTGGTAGGATAAAAATAATAAAACTTTCTTGATGACTTTAAGCATGAGATTTAATCTTTTCTCCTACTTTATCAATCAATGCATTAAACATATGATCGCCATATATTCTTTTCACTTTTAGTGATTCCATGATCGGTTCGACCATTGGTTCGATTAAAAAGAATAAAAAATCAAGATCGTCTTTTCTTAGTGCGTAATATACCTCTGGATTCTCAGTGCTTAGGCTTCTTGAGCGATATATTGATCTCTCTGCCATTCCGCCACCTAACAATATGTAATATGAAAAAACAGAAGGTATACTCGCCAGATTTCCAATGCGGGTTGCTAACTGCAATACTACCTGAGATACAATGACACTTCCGGTCATCGCACCCGCAGCGCCGTGGTAAATGTTCCGTTTCTGCGACTCAGATGTGTGTTTGTTGAAGCTATCAAAGATCCTCTTTACCGTTTCATAGACCTTATCGCGTGAAAGAATCCCTCTGTGTATCGCACGGATCATTCTTTCCATTTCTCGTGACCGTGTATACCTGGTATCCGTATCAAGGAATGAGTAGGCGAGATAGCCAAAGTTTTTGCTGACTTCACCCACCCCTGACCCTATACCTCTGTAATACTCACCGGCTGTAAACAGAAGAACTATTTCATCAGCCAGTTCATCCAGATCTGCTTCAGTCATTGTCATTCCATCCATGAATTACATGATTAATTAGATTGTAGTGTAATCGGTGAATGAGAGGAATACATTCTTATTATATTAATAGCCTGCTATTTATTGGTGAGGATAACTGCTATTTGGTTCATCATGGTTGAAGATATGCTAATGTCTCAAAAAACAATGTAAAGAGCGGTTATCAGAGGGGGATGTGTTGATTTTCATATATAGATAACCTTTAGGTCGTGAATAACTCAATGAATCTTTACCGAAAGACGGTATCATCTATGTCACTGACTCAAAGAATTCACTGGTCAGTAACCGGCGTAGAAAGTGATTGAGTTACAGAAACCATTTTTATGATTAAATTATTATATGAGGGATTATGAACGGAAATGTTTTTCCAGATGATTTCCTGGAACAACTTGGCAAAATAGTAAGCCAAGAAAAACCTGAGACCAACTTCTTTGATGTAGGCGGATGTGGTTATTTAGAAAATCCAACATCGGATCTAATGGCATTGTTTATGGGAGGGGATGAAGAAGTTAAGCCTTGGTTGTTACTTGCATTATTGAAAATTCTTAACGAGGTTACTGACAATATAGATTTATCTTCACTCAGGATTGCAAGAGAGGTTTGCTGTGAAAATGGTGAAAGAATTGATATAGTAGTAAGTCATGATGAATTTATTGTAGGCATTGAAAATAAAGTTAAATCGTTGATTAATAATCCTTTCGATGCGTATGAAAAACAACTTAACGAATATGTTGACAATAATCAGTGTGTCTATAAATGCATTATTAAACCTTTGTCTAATAGCTCGTCGGTAAATAATAATTGGAAAATGATTACGTATACTGAGTTAGTTAATGTGGCATTTTCTTGTTTAGATAAAGATATCGTTGATGAATCATCAAATAAATGGATGTTTTTTTATAAAGAATTCCTGTCCCATCTATCAACCTTGAGTGAGGGAGAAATGAGTAATTTACTAAATGATGAGCAAATTTCCTTTGTTACGGATAACTTTGATAAGCTAATAAAAGCTAAGAACTTATTAGACTCATTTGAGAATGCTGTCTATCTCGAAGGGCATGATGTTCTCTCAAAAATATTGCCTGACAGCCGTATCACAAAGAGTGTTAATAATTGGAAAGAAGATTATAAAGCATTACATTTTATGCCAAGTGAATGGGGAGAGTCATACATGACCTTGGTATATCATCCTCAAAAGAATGATGGCGGTATTGAATTTTACGTTAATGCAATAATTAGTAGGAGCCAATATGATGATATAGAATCACTTAAAAATGAAGTAAGAAATAATTCAAAAAAAGGTGATTTTATACCAACTGCTAGTAGCGAAGATTCTGAAATAACAATTACAAATAATGGAAATTATCTAACACTCAGTTTCTGGGGACCATCGAAAGATAAGGAGGGGGCAATGACACTGCTGCATGATATGACTGTGTGGGTGAATGAAAAAATAAAACCTGTTCTGTAAGTGCGGTATTTTTTGCACGATATGGGCTACTTTCCTACAAAATGTAGCCCATCTGATTTGAAACGGGTTGCCCGAAAAGCCCCAACGACCATGAAGGGGCTAAAAGGGCAGTGGTTATTGCTTCCTGTTGGCAAACTCAAACGGGCTAACTACTCCATTGCGGTTCGTATCCAGAAAATCAGCCCACCATTGCAGCATCAGTTTACGTTCATCGAGATGTTCAGCTTTGTGGATATAAGCGGCTCGCACTGAGTTGCGTTCCTGATGACTCATTTGGCGTTCAACTGCATCTCTGGACCATAATCCTGATTCAATCAGCGCACTACATGCCATTGTGCGGAAACCATGCCCACAAACTTCGGTTTTCGTGTCATATCCCATGATCCGTAAGGCTTTGTTAATGGTGTTTTCACTTATGGGTTTATCTGCGTGACTAAAACCAATAAAAACAAGTTTGTGCTCACCACTGATAGCATGGAGTTCTTTGAGGATAGTAATAGCCTGCTTGCTCAATGGCACCAAATGCGGTGTATTCATTTTCGATCCACGATTGGAAAATTTAACGTTTTTTAGTGGATCTCGCTTCGCAGGGATTGTCCATAACGCATTTTTGAGGTCGAACTCTGACCAACGCGCAAACCGCAGTTCACTGGAGCGGATAAATGTCAGAAGACATAACTGAACGGCTAATTGGGTGATCCCTTTTCCTTTGTATGCCTCGATACGTGTCATTAGTTCGGTTATGTGTTCAAGGGGGAGAGCGGGGCGGTGGACACTTTTAGCCGTAGCGATGGCTCCTGCCAGATCGTAAGCCGGATTAACGTCGATAAGATCATTATGAACCGCATAGCGCATGATTGCCGTGATGCGCTGTTGCAAGCGAGAAGCCAGTTCCAGATGTCCGGTTTTTTCTGCATTTTTAGCGGGGATCAACAGATCGCGGGTTTTAAGCGTTGCGATATTTTTTTGCCCGATAATTGGGAATACGTGCGTTGTCAGGCTATTGAGAATCAGTGTCCGATGCCCCTCAGACCAGGTTTTATTGCTGGCATGCCAGCTTCTGGCAACGGTTTCAAAGGTGAGTAAACCTTTCTCTTCAACCTTTTCCGCTTTTCTCTTTTCACCTGGATCGATGTTATTGGCAATCTGTTGTCTGGCTTCATCTCTTCTGCGACGGGCTTCTGCTAAAGAAACCGCAGGATAAACACCTAATGCCAACATTTTTTGCTTACCTGCAAAACGGTATTGCAAACGCCAGTATTTAGAGCCGTTAGATTGGACCAGAAGGTGCATACCATTTGCATCAGTCAGTTTGACGGATTTCTCAGCAGGTTTTGCATTTCTAACCTTTGCCTCAGTGAGTGCCATAGTAAGTCTCCTACAGTGATGGTATCTGTATTATCGAACTTACCATACCAACATTGATACCAACAACATAGTGAGAATGTAGGTAAAACTGAGTATATTTTAGTAGACGGGGAATTGTATTAATTTAATGAATTATAAGGGTAAAATAGAATTTAATGAGCGTTCGTAGGAGATGTGATGGTGTCCCCGACTGGAATCGAACCAGTAACTAGCCCTTAGGAGGGGCTTGTTATATCCGTTTAACTACGGGGACATGAAGCCCGGCTATTATACGCATTTTTGCTCTGAGAATAAGCACTTAACGGCGCGTTTGCTCAAAGTGTCGGCAATCAGCGTTTCTGCCGATGTTCTTTTCCCTCATTCCCTTGCGCCTTTTGACGTTTCCCGTGCGATGAACGACTCATGTCGTTGCGGATTTGCGCATGGCTGATGAGTGCGAAAATAAAGGTGCCGCCGATGATATTCCCCGCCAGCGTGGGCAGAGCAAACGGCCAAATGAAGTCCTGCCAGGGGATGTGGCCAATGAACACCAGATAGAAAATCTCTGAGGCACCGGCCACGATGTGGGTGAGGTTACTGAAAGCAATCATCCAGGTCATGATGATGATAATCCACAGCTTGGCGGAGTAAGCGCGAGGCAGCATCCAGACCATAGTGGCAATGATCCAGCCAGAGACAACGGCATTGGCGAACATCTCCGTGGGTGAGTGCTTCATGACCTTCATGGCGATGTCGACCAAAGCCACCCGCGTTTCGCCATCAAAAACGGGCATGTAGGTAAAGGCGAGGGCGGCCAAGGCTGTGCCGATCAGGTTGCCAGCCAGCACGACGAACCATAGTCGACCGAGCAGGTAGAAATTGCTGCGCGTGGGCTTATGCATGATGGGAAGTACGGCCGTGACCGTGTTTTCGGTGAACAGCTGCTGGCGTGCCATGATGACAATCACAAAGCCGATGGTGTAACCAAAACACTCCAGCAGAAAGCCGCCGGGCACGCCAACCAGATGGTTGTGGAGCATACCGACCGCCATGAATGAGGTTCCCATGGAGATCCCTGCCGCAATCGCCGACCACAGTAAGGCCATTGCATCGCGTTCCAGCTCCTTTTGCCCTTCCTGACGAATCTCTTCATGGATCGCAGCGGCGGGGGAAGGCAAGTGATCCTCGTCTATATCGATCGTTTTTCCCTGCGTGCTTTCCTCACTCTCTACCGCTACATCCTTTTCTTTCTCTTGCCGGATTTGTCTGGATTCTGAAGGTGGATGCATAGTGATTCTCTCGACGAGTGGGCCGGTTGTTGTCTGGCTAACGGTACTGACGTTGAGGGGCAATCACCGATAGCCCCGATGATAAGCGTAGTCAGTTTTTACAACATGGGATGGCACGGCGTGACTCACTGGTTTAGGCTGGCGGTGCTATGCTGTGAGGGGAAACTAGGGAATACCGTACTGTCGCCCACGCTGGAGCGCGTGTCGCAACGATGTGGCGTGTTATCCCCATAAGAAAAATGGCAAACCTCTGAAAATGCAGTAATGCGTAAGCCAACGTAGCGATGGAGCGATAAAATGTTACACTGTTGGCCGATATCCCGTCCTTGTCGCTCAGCCTGATAGGCTGGGGCTGATACTGGGAATACCTATTTTCGGTCGCGGGTATAGCACACTATAAATCAGGGAGAACAGATATGAATTACCGCCTGAGTGGGGTGGTGTTTGCCAGCGTGTTATTGATCGGCTGCGCCAGTTCCGGGGATCGAGCTCAAGAAGGACGTTCTGATCCGCTTGAAGGCTTTAACCGTACCATGTTCAGCTTTAACTATGACGTTCTGGATCCTTATCTGGTGCGTCCTGCGGCTGTGGCCTGGCGCGATTATGTGCCGACGCCGGCGCGTAACGGACTGGGGAACTTCTTCAGCAACCTGGAAGAACCTGCAACGATGGTGAACTACTTCGTTGAAGGCAAGCCGTATAAAGCGATGATTCACTTTAACCGCTTTTTCCTGAATACCTTGCTCGGGATGGGCGGCCTGATTGACGTGGCCTCGATGGCGAATCCGAAACTGGCGAAAGAAGAGTCTCGCCGCTTTGGTAGCACATTGGGTCATTATGACGTGGGCTACGGGCCTTATCTGGTCGTTCCTGGCTACGGTAGCGTAACACCTCGTGAAGACGGCGGTGGTGTAGTGGATACGCTGTATCCGATGCTGAGCTATCTGACGTTCTGGATGTCCGCGGGTAAATGGGCTATCGAAGGGATAGAAACGCGCGCACAGCTGTTGGATTCCGACGGGCTGCTGCGTAACTCTTCCGATCCATACCTGATGGTGCGTGAAGCCTACTTCCAGCGGCATGATTTCCTTGCCAGTGATGGGCAACTTACCCCGCAGAAGAACCCGAATGCGGCAGCGATTGAAGACTCGCTCGACGAGATTGACTCAGCGAAATAGTGTTGCGAAGTCTCGTTCATTTCACAGGCACCTGCGGGTGCCTTTTGCTTTTATAAAACACTGCTAAACTTACTTTTACCATGATGATTCTGTGGTTTGTTTCTTAAAAGTTATTGCTTTGTTGTCCATTTATTTACTTACTAAAATTTATTTCCTACCGTCAGATAACAATAATGCTACGTCGTTAACCGCTACCGATGCCCATCATGGTTGAAATGTGTCTGCACGCTGATTTTTTTGTTAGCAAGGTGATTAACAAAAAGGTCATAAGAATGATGCTTTTTACGGATGATGGCGTGGTCGTCTGTTAATGAATGCCCGGAGTTCTATTTACCTGCACTTATAAAAATAGAGATATAAGCATGAAAAAACTACTTGCCATGTTCTTCTGCCTCAGCGTGGTGGTTAACGCCCCACTGGTGATGGCTGAAGATGCTAAAACGACAGAGAAGACAACGGATGTGGTACTGATCGGCGGGGGCATTATGAGCTCTACGCTGGGCGTGTATTTACAGGAGCTGCAACCAGACTGGTCTATCGACATGGTTGAGCGGATGGATAACGTAGCGGAAGAGAGCTCGAACGGCTGGAATAATGCTGGTACGGGTCACTCTGCTTTCATGGAGCTCAACTACACGCCGGATAATCCTAACGGCCCAATCAACATCAGCAAAGCGTTGGAAATTACCGAAGCGTTTGAAGTCTCCCGCCAGTTTTGGTCCTATCAGGTGAAAAACGGCGTGCTGAACAATCCGCACTCCTTCATTAACAGCGTGCCGCACATCAGCTTTGTCTGGGGTGACGAGAACACCGCCTTCCTGAAACATCGTTATGACGCGATGCAGCACAGCACGCTGTACCGTGGCATGGAGTTCTCTGACGATCCTAATACGATCAAAGAGTGGGCGCCGTTGGTGATGGAAGGTCGCGATCCGGCTCAGAAGATTGCGGCGACTCGTATGCCTATCGGTACCGACGTGAACTATGGTGAAATTACGCGTCAGCTGGTTGGCGCGATGAAAACCAAGCCCAACTTCGCGCTGCACCTGAATTCAGAAGTGCGTGATATCAAGCGTAATGCAGATAACACCTGGAGCGTGACTTACGCCGATCTGAAGAACGGCGAGAAAGAAAGCGTGATTAAGGCGAAGTTTGTCTTTATCGGTGCGGGTGGGGCGGCACTGCCGCTGCTGCAGAAATCCGGTATTCCTGAGGCCGATCTGTACGGTGGCTTCCCGGTTGGTGGCGAATTCCTGGTGACAGAAAACCCGGAAATCGTGAAGCGCCACATGGCGAAAGTTTACGGTAAAGCCTCCGTTGGTGCGCCACCGATGTCCGTTCCTCACCTGGATACCCGTATTTTTGACGGTAAGCCCGTCCTGCTGTTCGGTCCGTTTGCTACGTTCTCCAGCAAATTCCTGAAAAACGGTTCGCTGTGGGATCTGATCGGTTCTGTGACGTTCTCTAACGTGATGCCGATGACGCACGTCGGTCTGGATAACTTCGATCTGGTGAAGTATCTGGTGGGTCAGGTCATGATGGATGACGACGATCGTTTCGCCGCGCTGCAGGAATACTTCCCGAACGCGAAGAAAGAAGACTGGAGACTGGCGATTGCTGGTCAGCGCGTTCAGGTTATCAAGAAAGATGATGACAAAGGCGGCGTGCTGAAGCTGGGTACGGAGATTGTCAGTTCGCAGGATGGTTCGATTGCCGCGCTGCTGGGTGCCTCTCCGGGCGCGTCTACTGCCGCGCCGATTATGCTGAGCCTGCTGGAAAAAGTGTTTAAAGATAAAGTCGCTACGCCAGAATGGCAGGGCAAGCTGAAAGAGATCGTTCCATCTTATGGTCAGAAGCTGGACGGTAATATTGAAATGACCAATAAAATCCGCAGCTACACCAGCAGCACGCTGGGCCTGGACTATATTGAGGTTAAGCCTGAGTAATCGGGGTTAGCTGGAAGTCATGATATAAGGCCGCGCAAGCGGCCTTTTTTGTGCCTTCAAGCCCAATGCGAACTAGCGATCGTCAGTGTTGAGTCCAGGAATCCTGGAAAACGCTTCTGCAATGAAGTCCATGAATACAATGGCTCGCTTCGGTAGCAGGCGATTGGCGACATAAAGAAACTGAATTGGCACTGGCGGTGCTTCGTAGTCGCAAAGTACCTGACACAGCCTGCCGCTCTGTAATCCATCCTCGTATAACCATTTGGGGCCGCTGGCGATACCAAGGCTGGCGATAACAGCTTCCTGTACGGCTTGGGGGGAGTTGACTCGGAATCGCCCCGAAACGTTGATCTCGGTATCGCGAAAATGCCATGTATTACCCGTGTTTAACAGCGAGTACAGAATGCAGTCATGATCGCGCAAATCTTCTGGTGTTTGCGGTATGCCACGACGACTCAGATAGTCTACCGAGGCTACATACACGCGTGTGAAAAGGCCAATCCGGCGCGCACGTAGTGCACTGTCGGAAGGATGGCCGATTCGGATAGCTAACTCGGCACCTTCTTCCACCAGATCGACGAAACGATCGCTCAGTTGCAAATCCAGCGACAACCCGGGGTAGCGGGCAAGAAAAGCGGGTATTTGTGGCATAAGAAAGGCATGAGCCATTGCGGTTGGGCAGGCCACTCGCAGGAGTCCAGTGGGCTCCGTCTCATCGCTCAAGGATGACTCCGATTCTGCAACCGCATCGAGAATTCGGCTGACATCTGCATAGTACCGCTCGCCCTCGGGCGTCAGCACAAGTTGGCGTGTTGTCCGCTGAAGTAGTCTGACGCCCAGATGTTCTTCTAAGGCAGCAACGTATCGACTTACGTTAGGTTGCCCCATATTCAGGTCGCGTGCTGCCGCAGAAAAACTGCCTGTTTCGACAGTCCGTTTAAAACAGGTCATGAGCAGAAAACGATCCACGTGGAGATGCCTCAATTAATGCAGTAATGGAATAAATCATATGCGAAATGGGGAGCTTATCATCATTTATGCATACACATATGATTAGCGCTGTCCCCGGCAGCACATTGCTGCATCCCGCTATGATTATCAGGAGTTCCCTATGTCTCGCTTACACAACAAACGTACCCTTATCACCGGAGGCACCTCCGGCATTGGGCTGGAAACCGCAAAGCAGTTTCTCGCTGAAGGGGCTCGCGTCATCGTTACTGGGGTCAACCCCGATTCTATTGCCGCAGCAAAAGCCGAGCTTGGCAGCGAGGTGCTGGTGTTGCGCGCCGATTCGGCTAGCGTGAGTGCACAGAAGGAACTGGCGCAAGCCGTGGAAGCCCATTACGGAAAAGTTGATGCTGTCTTTCTCAACGCGGGTGTTTCCGTTTGGCAACCGATTGAGGAATGGACGGAGGAGATGTTTGATCGCTCCTTTGACATCAACGTCAAGGGGCCGTACTTCCTGATCCAGTCGTTGCTGCCCGTGTTCGCCAGCCCTGCTTCGGTCGTGCTCAACACGTCGATTAGTGCGCATGTAGGATCGGCTCGTTCCTCGGTTTATTCTGCGACCAAAGCGGCTTTTCTTAGCCTGTCAAAGACGCTGTCGAGCGAACTGATGGCGCGTGGTATTCGCATCAACGCGGTTAGCCCAGGGCCAATCGATACCCCGCTGTATGACAAACTTGGTATCCCCGATACCTATCGCAAACAGGTCAACGAGGAGATCGTCAAAAGCATTCCTTCAGGCCGATTCGGCACGGCGGAGGAGATTGCCAAGGCGGTGTTGTACCTGGCTTCAGATGAGTCCCGATGGACTATCGGTAGTGAGATTGTCGTGGATGGCGGGCGTCTCTTGAACGACTGATCCGACATTATGATGTTCGTGGATTGTCCATCATTAGCTAATCACTACGCCAGTAAGAAAGAGACAAATGCCTTGTGATGAGCAATAAAAAAGCAGGTAAGTTGCCTTACCTGCTTTACCACGTTCTGACTGATAGCAATGAGAACGCGTGCTTTATTTATAAACTCGTACGTTATTTAGAACGCATAGTTAAAGTTCACGCCGTACAGCCAGGCTTTACCTTTGGAGCTGAAAGTGTAACTTGGCGAACCCGCTCTATCAGAGATAGGTTCGCTGATATCAACTTGCTTGCCATGCATGTAGGACACGCCAACATCCACAGACGCGTCTTTATTAAAGGCGTAGGTCGTACCTGCGCTCAACCAGAAACGATCCTGATCCGGGATGGAGATCGAACGTTTGTCGGCCGGTACTGGGCTGTCGTCAAACGCGATACCGCCGCGGAACGTCCAGTTATCGTCATGATAGTAGGTGGTGCCGAGTGCGATACGGTACGCGTCACGGAAGCTTTCATCTTTATGGAACAGAGTCTGACCGTTGTTGCCCGTTGCTTTCAGCTCCTGGAACTGGCTCCAACTGGTATAGGTCAGGCTGTAGTGTACCGCCCACTTCGGCGCCACGCGATGGTAGGCCGACGCTTCCCACATTTCCGGCAGATTCAGCGTCAGCTTGCCAGGGATCGTTGCGCCACCAGTACCGTTCAATGCTGTTACTGCTGTTGGGAGGTTGTTGCTGTAATCGCCGTTAAAATCGATATCGACTTTTGAACGATAAGTCAGGCCGAAGCGATTATTTTCATCGACTTCATAAAGGATACCCGCATTCCAACCGTAACCCCATTCCTTACCTTCCAGACGAGCTATTTCTGAGGAGGGACCAGCGACTACCCCTTGTAATCCACCAGCAGCGGTAGGTACGTTTGCCAATTCACCTGCTCGACGAACAATCTTGGCATCAGCATAGACGGCGTTAACCCCTAAACCAAAGCTAAAATGCTGGTTCAGGCGATAAGCGGCGCTCAGATTCAGGTTTGATGTCAGCAGGTCGGTCTGTCCACCAATGGAACCTGCGGCATAGTTATCATTGAATTCCGTTGCTAAGCCATAGTTGGTGGTAGCGGAAGCACCAACCGCCCATTGCTCATTCAGCGGCATGATGAAGTGTAGGTTCGGCACCCAGGCGTGCGGCGCAATATTTTTGGCGCTGGTATTCTGCCCAGTCAGGGAGTTTTTCCCCTGAACATCGATATCCGGGTTGATATAAGTGACACCACCGGAGAATGAAGGGCGGTCAAACATGGTCATGGTCGCCGGGTTACGGCTACCTGAGGTCGCATTATCGGCTACGGCACCTTCACCAGAAAACGCGCGTCCCAGACCAGATGATGAGTATTCATTTAGCTGGAAACCAGCTGCGGACACATTTGCTGAAAACAGGGCCACCGCAACAGCAATTGTGGATTGTTTGAACAGGTTTTTCTGGTTCATGACCAAAACCTCTTTATATGCTTGTTATTTAACTTTGTTACACGAAGTAACAAGGGACGCGCATTGTAGGGGGCGCACTCAGCCTGACAAAGCAGACCAGTTGCCAAAGTATAAGTTGGGAATACGACAATGTTGCGCTCGTGTATTAAAAATATTTCTAAAATGATGCAGAATTTAGACCTGCTTAACGTTTTGGTTAATTTGTGTGAAGAGATATTACTCGGTCTTTACTGCCTTATAACACCGTAATGTGATTGATATCACTAAAATTACTGGTCAGCATGAAGTGCTGGCACTGCTTCGGGATGAGGGAGTAAAATATAAGGAAGATAAAAATATTTGAACTGGATCATATCTCCCGCGTTTTAAGAGGAAAGTAGCATGACGAACGTAATCAACAAATGCAGTGCTGAAGAAACCGCAGCCTGCTGCTGTGTCGATGTTGGCACAATTATGGATAACACGGATTGCACGGCGTCTTACAGCAACGTTTTTGGCGATCGTGCTGAGGCGGAAGCGGCACTGGCCGCCCTGACGGAAAAAGCGCGTGCGGTAGAGTCTGAACCTTGCGAAATCGCCAGCACGCTGGAAGACGTAGACGGCGGCGTTAAATTGGACATCGATTTCACGTTCAGTTGCCAGGCTGAAACGATGATTTTCCAGCTCGGCCTGCGTTAAGCCTTCCTTCTGGCAGGCATTGCGTTATCGCATCGCCTGCCTGACTCGTTTTGTTTCCCTTCGTTATTTCTATCCACCACTGTCGGTGGTGTCGTCACTTATCCATTCTCCCAATGCGCATGTTAATTGGCCATAGAATCGGTCGGCATGTTGTCGGCGTTCCCCAGATCGTCGCGATGTCTTCATAAAAACGGTGCAGCATTTCGTCTCGTCCTGCTTTCTTCGGTTGTATTAGTCATCTTTATCACCTGAGTCTTGTCATAAGGTTGATGGTATCAGGGCTGACAACAGCATGCTCTTCACACTTTTGTGTTGCGCAGCTTTGCGTAATGTAACTATCTGGTTAACAATGAAATCAGGTCTGACCTGTTGTGCGCGTACTTTATTTTCGGTTAACAGGAGCGTTTATGAGCGAGGTATTACCTCTGATAACCCGCCGCGGCGATCGCATTGCGTTCGTGAGCGGATTACGCACCCCATTTGCCCGGCAGGCAACGGCCTATCATGGCGTACCTGCCATCGAATTAGGGAAGCTCGTTACCAGTGAATTACTGGTTCGCACGGGGATCGACCCTGAACTGATCGAGCTATTGGTGTTCGGACAGGTGGTCCAAATGCCCGAAGCGCCGAATATCGCCAGAGAGATCGTGCTCGGCACGGGCATGAGTGTGCATACCGATGCCTACAGCGTGTCGCGCGCCTGCGCCACCAGCTTTCAGGCGGTCGCCAACGTGGCGGAAAGCATCATGGCGGGGACGGTGGAAGTCGGCATTGCTGGCGGGGCGGATTCCTCTTCCGTGCTGCCGATTGGCGTCAGCAAAGCGTTGGCCAGAACGCTGGTGGATATGAACAAGGCCCGGACGCTGAGCCAGAAGTTGAAACTGTTAAGCGGTCTGCGCCCGAAAGACCTGCTGCCAGTTGCGCCTGCCGTGGCGGAGTATTCCACTGGGCTGCGCATGGGTGATACCGCCGAACAGATGGCAAAAACCTACGGCATCACGCGCGAAGAGCAGGATGAACTGGCGCACCGCTCGCACAAGCTGGCGGCTCAGGCCTGGGAATCCGGCGTGTTGCGCGATGAAGTCATGACGGCTTACGTCCCACCCTATGACAAGGCGCTGAGTGAAGATAACAACGTGCGCCATGATTCCGCGCTGGAGCAGTACTCCCGTTTACGCCCAGCGTTCGATCGCCGACACGGTACGGTCACGGCGGCGAACAGTACGCCGCTAACAGATGGCGCGGCAGCGGTGTTGATGATGAGTGAATCCAAGGCCAAAAGTCTGGGGATCACGCCGTTAGGCTACCTGCGCAGCTATGCATTCAGCGCCATCGGCGTACAGCGTGATATGTTGTTGGGGCCGGCTTATGCCTCCCCGCTGGCGTTGGCAAGGGCTGGCGTGACGCTGGCTGATCTGACGCTCATCGATATGCACGAAGCCTTTGCCGCCCAGACGTTGGCAAATCTCAAACTGTTTGCCAGCGATGAGTTTGCTCGGAATCAGCTGGGTAGAAATGCCGCGCTGGGTGAGGTGGATCGCACCAAGTTCAATGTGTTGGGGGGATCCATTGCCTATGGACACCCCTTTGCCGCTACTGGCGCGAGGATGATTACCCAAACGCTGAATGAATTGCGCCGTCGTGGCGGCGGGCTGGGGTTAACCACTGCCTGCGCGGCGGGCGGGCTAGGTGCGGCAATGGTACTGGAGGTGACGCCATGAACGATCAACAGCCTTTCTCCGTGACAACATCATCTGCAACGGAAAAAACAGCGCCTGTAACGGAAAGCCCGTCCGCCTTTTCCCTAACGATTCGGCCGGACAATATCGGTGTTATTTGCATTGATGTTCCCGGTGAGAAGGTGAACACGCTAAAGAGCGAATTTGCAGAACAGATTCTTTCGGTCTTCGAGCAGGCGCGGCAGCAAGCGACGCTTAGGGGACTGATTTTTATTTCCGCCAAGCCCGATTCGTTTATCGCCGGTGCGGATATCACCATGTTGAACCAGTGCAGCAGTGCCGAACAGGCAGAGAATCTGGCGAAGCAAGGGCAGGAAACGTTCGATCAGGTGGCCGCACTGCCGTTCCCCGTGGTGGCCGCGATCCACGGTGCCTGTCTGGGTGGTGGGCTGGAGCTGGCATTGGCCTGCGACTATCGCGTCTGCTCGCTGGATGAAAAAACGGTGCTGGGGCTACCGGAAGTGCAGCTTGGTCTTCTTCCCGGTTCGGGCGGAACGCAGCGGTTGCCACGGCTGATTGGTCTGGATAGTGCGCTGGAGCTCATTCTGACCGGTCGCCACCTCCGTGCGAGTCAGGCGTTACGACAAGGGCTGGTTGATGAGGCCGTCCCGCACGATATTCTGCTGGAGACGGCGGTCGAGATTCTCAAAAAAGGAAAACGTAAAGCAGTGCCGCTGGGCTGGCGTTCGCGTTTGTTGAGCAGTCCGGGCATTCGCGATGTGCTGTTCAAACTAGTGAAGCGCAAAACACGTGCGAAAACACACGGTAACTATCCGGCCACGGAAAAAATCATCCAGGTGGTGCGTCGGGGCATAGAAAAAGGGCGTGAAGAAGGGTATCGGCACGAGGCGAAAGCGTTCGGCAAACTGGTGATGACGCCGGAGTCGGCCGCGCTACGCCACCTGTTCTTTGCCTCCAATGCATTAAAGAAAACCACCGGGGCGGCCTCTGATGCCAAGCCGATCCACTGTGTGGGCATTCTCGGCGGTGGGCTGATGGGCGGCGGGATTGCCAGCGTGACGGCGACGCGCGGGAAGTTGCCGGTACGCATTAAAGATATCAATGAACAGGGCATTAACCATGCGCTGAAGTACAACTGGCAGCTGCTGACCAAACGCGTTCAGAGTAAGCGGATAAAACCGACGGAGCGCCAGCGGTTGATGACGTTGATTTCCGGTAGTACGGACTATCGCGGTTTTGAACATGCGGATATCGTCATTGAGGCCGTTTTTGAAGATCTGGCGCTGAAGCGGCAAATGGTGGCGGAGATTGAAGAGCACGCTGCGGCACACACGATTTTCGCGTCAAACACGTCCTCGCTGCCGATCCATCAGATTGCAGAGGGCGCGCGCCGTCCGCAACAGGTTGTGGGTCTGCACTACTTTAGTCCGGTGGACAAAATGCCGCTGGTTGAAGTTATCCCTCATGCTCACACCAGCGCAGAGACGGTCGCGACGACGGTGGCTCTGGCGAGAAAGCAGGGAAAAACCGCGATCGTCGTAGGCGACAGCGCCGGTTTTTATGTGAACCGCATATTAGCGCCTTATATCAACGAAGCCGCTTATTGCCTGCTGGAAGGGGAGCCGATCGAATCGATTGACTATGCGCTGGTGCGCTTTGGCTTCCCCGTCGGCCCGCTCGCGCTGCTTGATGAAGTCGGTATTGATGTCGCGACCAAAATTGTGCCAGTGCTGAGTGAAGAACTGGGCAAGCGGTTCACCTCTCCACCCGCGTTTGATGCGATCCTGAAAGATGGGCGGAAAGGGCGCAAGAATGGGAAAGGATTCTACCGGTACAATAAAACACGCCGTTTCTGGCACGCAGGCAGGGAGGTAGACAGCTCGGTTTATCCGCTGCTGGATGTCACGGCGAAGGCCCATATCGACCCTGCGCTCATCAGCCAGCGTGCTGTGATGATGATGCTCAATGAGGCGGCGCGCTGCCTGGAAGAAGGCGTGATCCAGTGCGCCCGCGATGGTGATATTGGCGCGGTATTTGGCATTGGTTTCCCACCTTTCCTCGGCGGGCCGTTCCACTATATGGATCGTCTGGGCGTGGAAACGGTCGTGAAAACGCTGCTGGTGCTGCAACAGCAGTATGGCGATCGGTTCGCGCCCTGTGAACGTCTGCTCGCGATGCGGGAAGGTCGGCGGACATTTTATCCGCCAACCGATGAAGACCAGAGCGCTAGTTGATTGTGACGTTGATCGTCACCGTGTCTTTATATGCGCCTTCTGGCTTACTGGCCTGACTGGCATTAATTCGGGCGGTGTACGGGATATTTTGCGTAATTCCCGTACCCGTTCCGCTGTAATCGTTGGTTTCGGTCCAGGCGATGTTCCCGGTGCGATAGAGCTGATATTGCAAATAGTAAGGCGTGCCACCGACGGTGGCCGTCATTCTGCGCCAGTTGGCATCGTCAGGGTGGGTACTGACGAGTTTGACGGTATACGCGCCCAGCAGCGTACAGCGAACCCCGAGGTTATTGTTGACCGCCGCGAAATCAGCGGGGAACGCCGCCATGCCAAAACTGATATTCGGCGCGCTGGTGATCTGGCAGTCATTGGTGATGTTCATGGTGATATTGAGGGTTGAAGTGGTTGAGCCCCTTTCGTAAACACAAAGACCTAACGCTCCCAGCGAACAAAGTTCATAATCCCATTTAATCGTCACCGTATCGGTATAGGTCCCGGCCGCCACGTTGTTGCCGATACTGGTGCGGATATAGATCGGTATGGAGCCATCTGCTGAATTGAACAGGCCTAAAATTCCCAGAAATGTCGTCCGAGACCAGGTATAGGTTGAACCGATTTCATAAAGCGTACCGCAGCCAGAATCGATACACAGGCTGTAGGGAACGTAGTCTGTGCTCGTCCCTCTGCGCATCCGCATGGCGGTACCGCTGGGATTACTGTCATCCAGTATTGTGATTGTAATCGTATTGGTACCGGCTATACTCAGCAGGCTTCCCGTACAGCGGAATCCACTGCCTGATGTCACGATCTGGGGTGTTCCATTAACACCGACAACGGAAGAGGCATAAGGCCCCAGCGTAGTGGAACTCGGTGGCGTCGTGCAGGCGGCGTAGCTAAAGGGCGCGTAATACAGCGCCATCGACAGGAAGGCCAGACGCAGCCAACGAGCAACTCGCCGGTTGGTAGGGAAGAAGTGCTGGATTTTTGGTATCGGGGTCAGCATCGTTTTATCCTTTTGAGTCAGTCTGGCAGGTAAGCGGGCCGATGGTCGCCATCATGGTCTGTGATTCCGGCAGTGAGAATTCCACCCGGCAAAGCCGTCCGTCTTCTTGTTTAAATCGTAAGCGGTTAGCGGTTCCCAGATTGGTGAAATAGACCAGGCCATCGTAGCCGCTGATGGTGGTGTCCCCGCTGACCTCGTTTGTTATCCAGGTGCCGATGGTGAGTGGGTTGCCATCCGTATTGCGCAGCTTAATGTTGGCGGATCGCACGGCATGAACGGGGAATGTGACGACAGTGCCGCTGCCTTCTTTGACCGACACACGCGATTCCACCTGTGGCGTGGTGACGTTGGCTGGCAGTTGTAGTGTGTCGATTTCCACTTTCGCGGGGTAATGGGACACCACCCACGGCACAAGCAAATGGCCGCGTTTGTTGGTTTTTCCTACCAGCTGGTTTTCATATTTTACCGGGACGTCAGGGTATCCCTCGGTATCAACCACAATAAAAGCATCGTTGATACGGTTACTGGCGAAAAGCCCCCCGTTCATGTAGATCAGCGAGCCGCTCAGTTCACCCCATTGCGTGGTGTTTCCTTCATTGCCATAGGTGCCACCAGCAACCATGGCATAAGGGCCGCGCCAGTTTAGCGAGCCTTGGTGATAAGGATTTTTCCCTGCGCCATACGCGGCGTTCCAGCCTAATCCACCTTCTGTCGGTGCGGTACGGTTCACCCCGACTCGCGGTGAATAATCGCCATTGTTGTCGCGCTGAACGCCGGCATTAATGCTGCCGTTTGTACCAAAAGGCATCACGAACTGGATCTGGGCGCTGTAGCCGTTTTCTCCCAGCGCTTTGTTAAAGGCGAGATAAATAGAGCTGTTTTGCCAGACTTGACGGCTGAAAGAGAAATTTAGCAGGCGAGTCCGGGTTGAATCGTACGCGCGGATATCGAAATAACCCACGCCGAATGAGCCGTTGCCTTCGCCGAACAGCTGGCTGCTGAGCGTTGCCTGATAGCTTTCTCTACTGAGGCGGCCTTCCGTGAGTACGGCGGTTAAATCGCGGTATTCCTCACTGCGTTTGGCATGTTGAACATTCAGGCCAAATGCGGAAGTGTAGTAAGAGTAGCCCGTGGTGTATTGGTGTCCGGTGGCTTCTTTTTCACTCTGACTGTAGGAGGAACTCAGCGTACCCCAGCGGCCAAGGGTAAAGTCGGCTCCCGCACCGAGCAGATAGAGATCCTGTACGGCTTCGCCATGCGCTGACACAGTCAGCTTATTGGTCAACCCATAGCGATAGATGCCGCTGACAGCGGGATCGTCAGTGTAGGCATTATTCTTTATGCCATAGTCCTGACGTAACACGCCAACGGACAGATCGAAATCGCTTAATCCCGCTCTTAACAATGTGTTTGAGACGTAAAATGGGATCGTGGTAGAAATCTGCCGCCCCTGAGCGTCAGTGGTAATGACGGTCGCTTCCCCTGCACCGTTCAGGTAAGGCGTGTTAGTGAGAGTGAATGGACCAGCATTCAGGCTGGTGCTGTTCGCTTTATACCCGTTGATAAACAGGTCCAGCGTGCTGGGCACAGCAGCCGTACCGGTGTATTGCAGCATCGGATAAGTGACAATATCCGGGCGAAGGCCGAAATTGCGGGCGACGCGCAGGCCGCCCATACGCACCGAGTTGCTCCACGTCAGCGAGTTGCTAATCAGGTCACCAACCTGATAGGTGATCATGCGTTCGTTATCGTTATAGCGCCAATAGGTATCGAAACGCTGATAGCCATCTTGCTGCGCGGTATTGTTGCCCGAGGTGAAGTAGTAGATCCCTGTATTGGATAAGGTTCCATAAGGGCTAAAAAAACGCTGTTCCATCCAACTGCTGAGCGAATCTGAATTGGCACGAGGCGAGGTGTAATAAAGGTTATAGTTGAACAATAAGCCGGGACTGCTACGGGCGGGGAAACGCGCCATGTCCTGCCCGCCGCCTTCAACAGATTGCTCGGGTAGCCAGAATGTAGGCACGGTGATTTTTAGCTGCTGTATGGCCTGATCGTAATCGGTGGTGACCTCTGGCAGGGCGTTGATATTCACCAGCCCCACGCTTTGGTCTGGCAGACGGACGTGATTCGAACGCAGTGTTGCTGCATCGACATAATAATTCCCCGCACGATACGTGACGGGTACGACCAGATTATCGCTCAGCCCGTTGACGGAGATCGTTAAATAGTAAACGGACTCGCTGAGTGAGGGCATGGCGCTGGGGGGCGCGGGAAGATCGGTATAGTCTTCCGCGAGAATCGTCGCAGAATAAAACAGCGTAAACGGGGCATAGATGAGCAGGGGAAACCTGGCTGTTTTGCTCTTCATGCCTGGCCTCACCATGGCCGCGTGGTCAATAGACACGTCGCTGTCGTTAATCGCCCCATCATTCGCGTTTTATCAAGATAGGATCGGTGATATCGATCAAGCTGGTGAAGAGTTGCATGCCTGCACCCGGTGTGGATACGCCAGCAGGCAGCGGCCAGCGCATCTCTTGTCCCGGTAACACATAGCCTAAAAAGCCGTCGGTTACCTTTATCCGGCTTCCTTTTCCGCTTTGGTCGGCTGACCAATAGACGTTGCTCAGACGGGCATGGACGACGCCACGATTACGGACATAAAGATAGTTTTTCCCCCCAACCGGGCTAACTCGCCAACTGAGTACGGGCAGCGTAGGCTCGGTGGTGGCGCGTCGTTTGTCCGGGCGAATATGTGTCCAAATGCCTGCACCATCAAGGAACAGTGGCAGCAGATAGCGCATCTGGAATTGCAGCCCCATCTGCGGGGCATCCTGTTGGTAGGGCGCGGAGATTTCATCAACGATGATGCGGTAAGCCTGTTCGGTATTGGCGGGGGCAGGGTTGACGCGAATCAGGCGTATCATATTGCGCTTGCCCGGCTCCAGTGTCATGAACGGCGGTGTGGCAATCACATTACTTTGCTCGGCATAACGATCCTGAAAATCTATTTGCTTCCAGGACACTATACGAATTTGTAAGCCGACGGGCGCAGCACCTTTATTTTCCAACCATAGCGCCGAGCTGTTCTCATCGGACTCAATGACCTGATAAATCGGCCAAACGAGGATAGAACTGGCGGCAAAGCAAGACGAGCCGAAACCGCTTAATAAAAAAACCATTACCCGAATAAAAAGCGTCATTTTCCTTTTCATCCTGTGTTCACCCTGTTTTGTTTTTAATAAGTCAGGCTGACGGTCACGTTATCGGTATAAACCCCTGCGGGAGGCAGAGGCGTGCCGCCAAAATAGCGGGCGTAAACGGTGTAGGTCTGGGGTGTAGCGGGAAAAGAGACAATGCTGAGCGCCAGACTTCCCGTTCCCCATACCTGTGTGCGTGCAGCATCACGGTAAAGCTGGTAGGCCAACAGGCGCGTCCCGGCCGCATTCTTCAGATAGCGCTGTGCGCTGCTGCCGCCATTGGCACCGTAGCCCAGTTCGATGATGGCATTAGTGCCAGGTGTACAGGTCGCGATAATCGATCCCCCGCCGCTGGTGCTGGCGATATCCACGTTGGTCGCCGTGGCGCTGAGCGTCCCAAAATTAAGTGTTCCCATATTGGGCTGGCTGCTTGCTGTGCTGGTGCCAAACACACAGCCTTTTTGTATCGTTGCTGTGACATCGAATGTGCTGCTCACGGTAAGCGCCATCGCCACCGTGGGGACGATGGAACCAGACAGTAGGAGTGAGAAAATCAATGCCGATGGAAAACGCATCGCAATACCCGCGGCTATCGAGCCTGAATGGCGGCACGGGAAACGCCCAGAGTCAGGGGCGAAGGCTGGGCGTAGGCTGCAAACGCGGAATCGCGTATGAGATGTGGTGACATAACGGCTCCTTTTCTTGTGGATCAATGACCCTAAAAAGGCTGGCATGCGAACATGCCAGCCTGTAAAAAATCACCATTCGATCGTGGCAGTGACGGTATCGGTATAAGCCCCAGCGGTGGGCGATAGCACGGTCTGATCTGACGGTAGGATACGGGCATACACGGGAACCAGCTGTGGGTTGCCCGTTGCAACAATGGCAATGCCAGTTGCACTATTGAGTGGGATTTCGGTCGTGCGGGTTGAATCGCTGTATAAACGGTAAGGGACGTTGTAGGCTCCCGTGCCCGGCGCTAACCGGCGTAGCGAGGCGGTAGCATTGGCTCCGTCACCTATCTTTAATGTTGCGGGCGTGCCAACAGAGCAACTGACGGTAATCCCGTTGCCCCCAGTGCTGGTAACCTGGGCGTCAATACTGGCTGTCAGATCGGAATGAGAACCAAAGCTGATTGTTCCCCATGTAGTGCCTGCGCCTCCCCCGTTGTTGACCGTGCAGGCAGAGGTAATCGTCAGTGATACAGGGATCTGACCATTAATCGTTACGCTGCTGGCAGTGGGGGAGAGGCCGAATGTGGTAAATAGTGTGGCCAGAATAGGTAATGTTATACGTTTAGAATTCATGATGATTCCTTTATATGTCTCTCACTTATTTTCATCGAAAGTGTTTTCACGGCAGGGCATTGATTTTCGTGAAAACAGCTCGTCAAGAATGACTATTAAAAAAGTAATCATAACGAGTCGTTTTAATCAGTATGGATATTTATAGGGCATAGATTAACCGACCGGGAAAATACAGAGGGTTTATTCTCTTTCCTGGTTGGCAGAACCATTGACACTAAAATGTCGCATTACTGAAATATATCGCTACTACTTTCAGTACGTTCCGTATGGTGAAGATGACGCTATAAAGAACACGTATGGCTAATTTTATCTTCCGTGGCGTGAATAATGGCAGGCATATAAATAACAGAGAGGTTCTTCGGGCTTTATCCTGAATTGCACATTCGTCCATAAATAGAAGAGCAATCTATTTTTATTATATGACGTTATATTCTGTGTAATGACCTTGTTTATATAAAACGAATAGTAAAAAAAAGAGCTACTTAAGATAAAGATAGAACCAGAGTGGTTGTTTAACAATGTCGCAAAAATTGATATGCGTTAAAAAAGTGCAAGAAATCGACATTTTTGATTTTATCAGTATTTTATGCTGATTTTTTGTTCATTGTTGAATTCTGTCTCTTATCTTTTGATTTTACTGTAAGTGATTATAATGATCACTGTAAAGATATGGTTATGTGTTTGGGTTGGGCAGATCCTACCGTATATCTATAAATTATTTATTTATCATGCAATTAATGATGGGTGGTAGGGGCAGGCAAGTCTGGTGACGTTGCTGATATATTACGACTATTGACTTGTTAATGATGGGAGCGCTAAAACGCGCCATTCAGAATGGTTAATGTTATAACAGTATTGGGGCGCATTCACGGCAGATCTCAGTGGGTAGCCTGTGGTCGGGAAGCGGGTATGATGACTTTTTCTACCTAAACCTGACCTCAGGTGAGTTTACATAGCGAGAAACTCAGGTAACCTACAACAATAAAGCGGTTATACCCGTCATACTTGAATGATTTAGGGTATCTACCTTATATATGGCTACATTGCAGGTATGCCAAAGAGGCAGCAAAGCCAATGCTCATACAGCATTAAGTATGAGCATATATCATATATTTCATTAACATAGCGGTGTAATATGCAAGTGTTGATAATGCGTCATGGTGATGCGGTACTTGATGCAGCGAGTGATGCTGTTCGGCCATTGAGCGACGCAGGTCGTGATGAATCCCGTCAGATGGCGTGTTGGTTGAATGAGCAAAATATCGATATTGAGCGCGTTCTGGTGAGCCCTTATTTGCGTGCCCAGCAAACGCTCGAGGTGGTGAAAAAAGTGCTGCCGCTGCCGGAAGAAGCGGATTGCCTGAATGAGCTAACGCCCGGTGGTGATGCTCAGCTTGTTAGCTATTATCTGCAAACGCTGGCAAGAGAAGGCGTGGGTGCGGTTCTGGTTGTGTCGCATCTGCCGCTGGTGGGCTATCTGGTTGCCGAGTTATGCCAGAATGAAACCGCACCGATGTTCGCCACATCCGCTATTGCCTGCGTGAAGGTGGAAGCGGAATCCGGTCATGGCATTCTGCACTGGCAAGTTAGCCCGGCGCAGTTGAACGCGAAATCCTGATACAACTAACCCCAAGCTCCTGAATTCATACGTTATGAGGCGTGTAATGCACTTACACGCCTCATTGTTTTTTGAAGAAGAGCGAGCTTATTCAAGCGACGGTGCCTCTAGCGCCACCAACACCAGCAGCGCGGCATTCCCCCCAAATTCTTTCGGAGCCTGATGAAAAGCCAACACGTCAGGGTGCTGTGCCAGCCAGAGCGGCGTTTGTTGCTTCAATATATGTTTGCCGTGCCCGTGCATCACGCAGGCGCAGTAAACGTGCTCCCGCCGACAGGCCGCTAGCAGCGCGCCCAGTTCCTGCTTCGCCTGAAGCTGCGTCAGGCCATGCAAATCCAGAAACAGCTCCGGTGAATAATCTCCCCGTCGAAGCTTCTTCAATTCATAATGGCTGGCACCCGGGCGGACATAGCGCGTCGGGCCTTCTGCATCCAACTGTGGCTGAAATTCATCCGAAAAATAGAAACTGGCATCAACCTGCTCCTGCAATGCCCGTTTGGCGGGTAATTCACCCGGTTTTTTGCGCAGCGGTTTGTGGGTATAGGTATCCTGACGCAACTTTTTTGTGCCAGTGATTGACGTGCGAAAAAGCTGTAATTCGTCGTCATTCAGCGAATATTTATTACTCATGTTTTATTCATCTTGCGTCAACATTCGATCAGTTTACCTTGTCTCCCCGCTGTCGCTAAATAAAAGTCTGTATCGGGGCGCGTTCAGTCGGTTATATCTGCTGATTTGTCGCGGGCTTCATGGCAAACTAAGCGCCAATTTCCCATTCAGAACAGTCTGCGGAGGACACCCTTGGACAAAATTTTCGTCGATGAGGCCGTCAGTGAACTTCATACCATTCAGGATATGTTGCGCTGGGCTGTCAGCCGGTTTAACGCAGCCAACGTCTATTACGGTCACGGGACGGATAATCCCTGGGATGAAGCCATACAGCTGGTATTGCCTAGCCTGTATCTGCCGCTCGATATTCCTGAAGATATGTACACGTCCCGTCTGATCACCAGCGAACGGCAGCGTATTGTTGAACGCGTAATCCGTCGCGTCAATGAGCGTATCCCGGTTGCCTATCTGACCAACAAGGCCTGGTTCTGCGGCCTGGAATTCTACGTGGACGAACGCGTGCTGGTGCCGCGCTCTCCTATCGGTGAGCTGATCAATAACTATTTTGATGAGCAACTGCCGAAAACGCCAAACTATATTCTGGATCTGTGTACGGGCAGCGGCTGTATTGCTATTGCCTGCGCTCAGGCGTTCCCAGAAGCGGAAGTCGATGCGGTCGATATCTCGAGTGATGCGCTGGCGGTAACCGAGCAAAATATTCAGCAGCACGGTCTGGAATACCGCGTGACGCCGATTCGCTCTGATCTGTTCCGCGATTTACCGGCGATTCGCTATGATTTGATCGTGACTAATCCACCGTATGTGGATGAAGAAGATATGTCCGATCTGCCACAGGAATTCCGTTTTGAGCCTGAACTGGGACTGGCGGCGGGTAACGACGGTCTGGATCTGGTGCGTCGTATTCTGGCCTGTGCGCCAGACTATCTGAGCGACGACGGTGTGCTGATTTGTGAAGTGGGCAACAGCATGGTGCACCTGATCGATCAATACCCAGACATCCCGTTCACCTGGCTGGAGTTTGATAACGGCGGTGACGGTGTGTTTATGCTAACGCAATCACAGCTGGTCGATTGCAAAGCGCATTTCAGCGCTTACCGTGATTAAACGGTCATAACGATATTTATTCGCCTTACCGTTTAGACGGTGAGGCAGAAACAGAACACATGCGAAGGAGTTGTGATGGCAGGCAACAGTATTGGGCAATTTTTCCGCGTCACTACATTTGGCGAGTCCCACGGTATTGCCCTGGGATGTATTGTTGACGGCGTACCGCCGGGGATCCCGCTAACGGAAGCGGATCTGCAACACGATTTGGATCGCCGCCGTCCGGGGACCTCCCGCTATACGACGCAGCGCCGCGAACCCGATCAGGTCAAAATTCTGTCCGGCGTTTTTGAAGGTGTAACAACAGGGACCAGTATTGGCCTATTGATTGAAAACACCGATCAGCGTTCTCAGGATTACGGTGCGATTAAAGACGTCTTTCGCCCGGGCCACGCCGATTACACCTATGAGCAAAAATACGGCCTGCGCGATTACCGCGGCGGTGGCCGCTCTTCCGCGCGCGAAACCGCGATGCGCGTTGCTGCGGGCGCGATTGCGAAGAAATACCTGCAACAGCAGTACGGTGTGAAGGTACGTGGCTATTTGTCGCAGATTGGCTATGTCACCTGCGAGCTGAAAGATTGGGAACAGGTTGAGCAAAACCCGTTCTTCTGCCCGGATGTCGACAAGCTGGAAGCTCTGGATGAACTGATGCGGGCGCTGAAAAAAGAAGGTGACTCCATTGGCGCGAAGGTCAGCGTCGTGGCGGAGTCGGTGCCTGTTGGATTAGGTGAGCCGGTCTTTGATCGTCTGGATGCTGACTTGGCTCACGCACTGATGAGCATCAACGCCGTGAAAGGCGTCGAAATTGGCGATGGCTTTGCGGTCGTCACCAAACGCGGCAGCGAAAACCGTGATGAAATCACGCCGGACGGTTTCCAAAGCAATCACGCTGGCGGCATTTTAGGCGGGATCAGCAGCGGTCAGAATATTGTTGCACATCTGGCGTTGAAGCCGACCTCCAGCATTATGGTGCCGGGTAAAACGATCAACCGTCAGGGCGAAGCGACTGAAATGGTTACGCGCGGGCGTCACGATCCCTGTGTGGGCATTCGTGCGGTGCCGATTGCCGAAGCCATGATGGCGATTGTGTTAATGGATCACCTGCTGCGCCAACGCGCACAGTGTGGGGATGTGAACAGTCAGGTTCCTCGCTGGTAAAAAATAATGAAACAAGGGTTAATCGGGGTTCTCGCGCTGGCACTGAGCGCGCCGCTGTTATCGAACGCCGCGTGGGCGAAAACGCCCTGGCAGGAGATCGCGCATCCGGTTGCGGGTACGCCACAGTCAATTGGTAGTTTTTCCAATGGCTGTATCATTGGTGCCCAGCCGCTGCCATTGCAGTCGCTGGATTATCAGGTGATGCGCGTCGATCAGCGCCGCTATTTCGGTCACCCCGAGCTTCTGGCGTTTATTCACCGCCTGAGCAACGAGGTTAAGCGTACGACCTCCGGTAATGTGCTGGTGGGGGATATGGGCATGCCAGTTGGTGGACGTTTCAGCAGCGGCCACGCTAGTCACCAATCCGGGCTGGATGTCGACATCTGGCTGCAATTGCCCAGACAGCGCTGGAGCGAGCAGCAGTTGCTGAAACCGCAGCCTATCGACTTGGTTAACGCCAGCGGGCTGAACGTTAACCCACGCGTTTGGCGACCGGAAGTCACTACCCTGATCAAAACCGCTGCGTTGGATAGCGACGTCACGCGCATCTTCGTCAATCCGGCGATTAAAAAACAGCTCTGTGCTGAAGCCGGCCACGATCGTGACTGGCTGCGCAAAGTTCGCCCTTGGTTTGCACACCGTGCGCATATGCATGTGCGCCTGCGCTGCCCGGCTGACAGCCTTGAGTGTCAGGATCAGGACGAACCACCTGTCGGTGACGGATGCGGTGCCGAGTTAACCAGCTGGTTCCAGCCAAAACAGCCGAGTACCGAAGCCCCGGAAAAAACCACGCCGCCGCCGTTGCCTCCGTCTTGTCAGGCGCTGCTCGACAGACATTTTGCTGCGAGATAACGAGTCACTATGCGAGATAACAGATAACTATGTCGCGAGATAAAAAATAATTATGGACTGGTTAGTTCTTGGGCCAGAAATGCTGGCCGTGCTGTTTTTTGTCGGAGCGCTGGCAGGGTTTATTGATTCGATTGCGGGCGGGGGCGGTTTATTGACGATCCCAGCCTTGCTGGCGGCGGGGTTATCCCCGGCGCAGGCGCTGGCAACGAATAAACTTCAGGCCGTTGGTGGATCCTTTTCCGCTAGCCTGTATTTCATCCGCCGTCGCGCGGTGAATTTGGGCGAGCAGAAGCTGGCGATTGCGCTGACGTTTGTCGGCTCGACCTTTGGTGCCTGGCTGATCCAGCAGATCAATGCTGATTTTCTACGCCAACTGCTGCCAGTGCTGATTATTGGCATCGGTCTCTACTTTTTATTAACGCCTAAAATCGGTGATGAAGATCGGCAGCGTCGCCTGTCGCCAGTTCCGTTTGCGATTGTGGCAGGCTGTTGTGTCGGTTTTTATGACGGTTTCTTCGGCCCCGGTGCCGGATCGTTTTACGCGCTGGCCTTTGTCACCCTGTATGGCTTCAATCTGGCAAAAGCGACGGCGCATGCCAAAATCCTGAACTTTACCTCCAACTTCGGCGGGCTGCTGTTTTTCATGCTCAGCGGAAAAGTGGTCTGGGTGGTCGGGGGCGTCATGCTGATCGGGCAGATCCTCGGTGCGCGGCTGGGGGCCAAAATGGTAATGACGAAAGGGCAAAAGCTGATTCGTCCGATGCTGGTGCTGGTTTCCGCCATCATGAGCGGCAAGCTGATTTACGACAGCCACGGGCACGAGATTGCTGTTTGGCTGGGACAGTTTTTATAACAACAAATTATGATAACAACAGATAACATGACTACGACGCACCACTATCAACAACTGATTGATATTTTTAATGATTGCTTTGGCGATGAATACAATACCCGTCTGGTAAAAGGCGACGATGAGCCGATTTATCTGCCAGCGGATGATGACATTCCGTATCACCGGATTGTGTTTGCCCACGGTTTTTATGCCAGCGCGCTACACGAGATTTCTCACTGGTGCATTGCGGGTGCCCAGCGGCGCTTGCAGGTCGATTTCGGCTACTGGTACTGCCCGGATGGCCGCGATGCCTCTACTCAAAGTCAGTTTGAGGTGGTGGAAATCAAACCGCAGGCCTTTGATTGGCTGTTCTGTGTCGCCGCAGGCTTTCCGTTTAACGTCAGCTGCGACAACCTGAACGGCGACTGCGAGCCGGACCGTATTGATTTCCAGCGGCGTGTGCATGCACAGGTGATGCAATATCTGGAAGAAGGGATTCCCGCGCGTCCGGCCAGCTTTATTCGTGCATTACAATCGTTTTACAATACGCCACCGCTGACGGCGGCGAGCTTCCCGTATCCAGCCGATCTGTGATGCGCGGAACCGCAAAAAATTTGAGGATAAGAAATGATCGCAGAATTTGAAACGCGCATTCTGGCGCTGATTGATGACATGGTAGAGCATGCCAGCGACGATGAACTGTTTGCCGGCGGCTATTTGCGTGGTCATCTGACGGTGTCGGTGGCAGAAGCGGAAGAGCATGGAGAACACACGCTTGAAGCACTGCATCTGCGCGTTAGCGACAGCATTAATAACGCCATCAAAAACGGTGAGCTGTCACCACCGGATCAGATACTGGTTAACGGGATGTGGGAACGCCTGTATCCAGCAGGCGCAGAATAGTACGCACTAGCTTGGATTGTTTAGAATGAGTTTAGCCGAACTCGTTATGACCGTTCCCTACTCACTGTCTCTCAGTTACATTCCTATGCAGACTCAGAGATAGTTTCGTGCGCCACACTGCTGCTATTCATATGCGATACCGTATACGCGCCCGACGCATGGCGCTCAGTCGCCGCCGCCCTGCGAACCCAGGCTCCCGGCTAAATTATGCCGCTTCGCGGTGCCATCGGTGTTCATGACCGCTAATCGAGCCGCCAGTGACGCGTTCCCGACGCGGTACTGGCTTTCGCGGCGTCTTGCCGCTCACTCGGCGGTCAAGCTCACCGCTGCATAATTTTTTAAGCCGGATTCTGGCAAAAACCATTACAAGTCGTGGCATTTGTGCACAAGAGGCCGTTTGTCGGTGAAGAGATAGTTTATTAATCCTGAACTACAGGTTTACCTTTCAGCAGTTTTCTTATCCAGAAACGATTTGGGTTGAGTGCGGCGAGCGTATCGCGGTCCAGCGGCAGCGGTTCGCCATACATCTGTGAGGCCAAAATTTCTGCTGCGAGTGGAGCAGAGCACAGGCCGCGTGAGCCTAACGCACCGATAATAAAAAGATCCTGCCAATAGGGAGCGCTTGGCACCGCGTTGGCACGGTGCTGAGGGTGCAGTCGATCTTCATACTCGGCCAGCGTTTGTTCATAGTCCGGTACCGCGCCTAATAGCGGCAGATGATCGCGTAGCGCACAGCGGACGCCCTGACGTGCCTGCGCATCGCTGACATCGATCGTTTTCGCCCAGTCTGCGTCAGGCAAACAATTCAGCAGCCGTTGGCGGTTGTCTTGCTGCTCGTCTTCCCGATAATCACAGTGTGTTTCACCCCGTAAATAGCTCGCCCCGATGCAGTGCGTCTGATGTTGCGGACTCACCGGTGTCAGGTAGCCGTCGTAGCACAAAACCTGTTTGAGCTGACCTAGCACCGGGTTGGTTGGAATATGGCTGACCTGTCCGCGCACGGCGTAAGCGGGTAAATGGGAGGTCTGTGGCCAGTCGGTAATGTGATGACCGTTTGCCAGCACCACGACTGCATGATTTACCCGCTGGCCGGTGCTCAGGGTGAGTGCCCAGCCGCCGTCCGTTTTCTCTAATGCGGAAACGGCGGTACTCATCTGTACCGACAGGCCGTTCTGCTCTGCCAGCTTTAGCGCAGAAGCCGTCAGTTCTGCCGGGCACAACCAGCCGCCGTCAGGATAAGTGATGCCGTTTACGCCTATATTCAGGCCGCTGTGACTTTCCAACTGCTGTGCATCCACGCTGACGACCAGCGCTTCCGGCCATTCGCCTTGCAGAATCTGTTCGATTTTACGCGCACTTTTTTCATCCCAGGCGAGCTGGCTGACGCCGCACCACTGATGCTCAAACTCCAAACCCTGTTGTGCCAGCGCGGTATAGCTGCGGTGGGCAAAGTCAAACGCGAGGGAGAAAAAGCGGGACACGGCATCGTGCCGGTTATTCAGCAGAGGGTACAGCGCCCCCTGACGATTGCCGGATGCGCCCGTGGCAGGCCGTTCCTCCGCGCAGTAGAGCGTGACGTTTGCCCCGCGCCGTTGCAGCGCCAGTGCGGTGAGCACGCTGGCGATGCCGCCGCCAATAATCGCAATATCGTCAGTCGTGCTGGCGGCGGGGCGTGCATACCACGGCGTTGGCGACGTGACGGGAAGCGCGTCAGGAAGGATGCCGCTCAGCATTTCCCGTTTCTGCCCGAATCCTTTGATTTTACTGACCTGAAACCCCGCCTGTTGCAGGCCGCGGCGCACAAAGCCTGCGGCGGTAAAGGTGGCGAACGTGCCTTCTTTACGGCACAGACGAGCCATTGCCTGAAACAGATTATCCGTCCACATATCCGGGTTCTTGGAAGGCGCGAAGCCGTCCAAAAACCAGGCGTCGACCTGATGGTTCTGGGTATCATCCAGTTCAGGCAGTAAGACGTTAACGTCACCGAACCACAGATCGAGCGTGATAGTGCCTTGTGCCAGAATCAGTCGATGGCAGCCCGGCAGCGGTAGCGGCCATTGCTCTCGCAGTTCATCCGCGAAGGCGGCCAGCTCCGGCCACTGTGCGTGCGCGGCAGCCAAATCATGCCGACGCAGAGGGAATTTCTCGAAGCTAATGAAATGCAGGTGGCGCAATGTCGCCTGTGGTTGCTGTTGACGAAAGTCGGCAAACGCCTGCCACAGCGTCAGAAAATTCAGACCCGTACCGAAGCCGGTTTCTGCTATCACGCAGGCTGCGCGCGGGTGCGTGGCGAAACGCTCAGGAAACTGATTACCCTTTAAAAACACATAACGGGTTTCTGCCAACCCATCCTGATTCGAAAAATAGACGTCATCAAACTGTTGCGATACAGGTGTACCCTGAGCGTTCCAACTTAACGACGCGTGTTGGATGGGGAGGTTGGTCACGACAAAAAGCTCATTATTCAAGTGATGGTGAGATTCTATCGGGCTGAATATTGTGGCGCAAATTTAGCAATGATTTCGCGATAGTTTGGCTGATCGGACTTGTTCAGCTTACAACTGTACGCTAAAGTGCGAAGCGAAATCCCAAACTCTATAAGTGGAAGAAGAGGTATTAAATGAAACGTGCAGTGATTACTGGCCTGGGGATCGTATCAAGCATCGGTAATAACCAGCAGGAAGTTCTGGCATCATTGCGGGAAGGCCGCTCGGGTATTACTTTCTCTCAAGAGCTGAAAGATTCCGGCATGCGTAGTCACGTCTGGGGGAATGTCAAACTGGACACCACCGGCCTCATCGATCGCAAAATTGTGCGTTTTATGAGTGATGCATCGATCTATGCCTACTTATCCATGGAGCAGGCGATTCAAGATTCTGGGCTGTCTGATGAGGTTTATCAGAATAACCCACGCGTTGGCCTGATTGCCGGTTCCGGCGGTTCAGCGCGCTATCAGGTGTTCGGTGCTGATGCGATGCGTAGCCCGCGCGGCCTGAAAGCCGTTGGCCCTTATGTGGTAACCAAGTCCATGGGTTCTGCGGTATCCGCGTGTCTGGCAACGCCATTCAAAATTCACGGCGTGAACTACTCCATCAGCTCTGCCTGTGCGACTTCTGCACACTGTATCGGTAACGCGGTTGAGCAAATCCAGATGGGCAAACAGGACATCGTGTTCGCTGGTGGCGCGGAAGAGCTGTGCTGGGAACTGGCCTGTGAATTTGACGCGATGGGCGCACTGTCGACCAAATACAATGAGACACCAGAAAAAGCGTCCCGTACCTATGACGCCGGCCGCGATGGTTTCGTCATTGCAGGCGGTGGCGGTATGGTCGTCGTAGAAGAACTGGAACACGCACTGGCGCGTGGCGCACATATCTACGCGGAAGTGGTCGGCTACGGCGCGACGTCTGACGGCGCGGATATGGTTGCTCCATCAGGTGAAGGTGCCGTTCGTTGTATGAAGATGGCGATGCACGGTGTGGATACGCCGATCGATTACCTGAACTCTCACGGTACTTCTACGCCAGTTGGCGATGTGAAGGAACTGGGTGCGATTCGTGAAGTGTTTGGCGACAACTCGCCAGCTATTTCTGCGACCAAAGCGATGACCGGTCACTCTCTGGGCGCAGCTGGTGTGCAGGAAGCGATTTACTCACTGCTGATGCTGGAACACAGTTTCGTTGCACCGAGCATCAACGTGGAAAATCTGGATGAGCAGGCTGCTGGCCTGAACATCGTGACTGAACCGACGGAACGTAAACTGACTACGGTGATGTCTAACAGCTTCGGTTTCGGCGGTACGAATGCGACGCTGGTAATGAGAAAACTCGATAAATAATCGGTTTATCAGTCAAACGTTCTCATTGAAATGTTCTTATTGAAATAAAGAAAACCCCGCTGGCGCAAGCCGCGGGGTTTTTTGTTGGCGCGGATTTGGTTGATGATAGTCAGTCAGCGATAGTCATGAGCGGTATTGACGCTAGATCAATACCCAAAGCAGAAATGCAGCCACGCAGGTGCTGACAATCACCAGAAACATCGGTTTATGGAACAGGGATTGCCAACTGAGCGGCAGTGAAGCAATCAGCGGGTTAAACAGCGGATGCAGCAACTGTGAGGTCGTGGTCCAGTCCGTTTCCTGTGAACGCTGAATGCGCTGCGTAAACAGGAACGTCAGCAGATCGCTAACCTGCATCGGCGTCAGTGGAGTTTGTAATCCGATATTGAAGCGGTTCTGCGTGTAATCCATCAATAAGTGCTGTTCCTGCGCGGTCATGGGCTGTTGTAGCAGAGCCTGTAACGGCGCGAGATTCGGGGAAAGCAGTGTGTTCTGTGCTGGCAACTGCTGTGATGATAGATTCGCTGTGGACGACGGATTCACGTTAGTCGTATTGGTGGTGTTGGCTGTCAGCGGTTCTGACGCTGAGCCTGTTGTGCCCGCATTAGTCGGTGTTCCCTGCTGTTGCGCTGGCGGAGTGGCGCGCAGCAGCGTCTGCGTCTGTTGCAGCTCAACCTGTGCTTGCAGGAACTGCGTGATCAGCGGCAGATGCTTTAGCGGGATAGCGTCGCCCGGGCTAAGATTCTGCATCATCATCAGATTGTTCAGCACTCTTGCAGGCTGTTCCCCGGTCATGGTCGCTAAGCGGGTGACTAACTGATTCAGGCCGCGCTGTTCAGCAGGAGAAAGCGGACGATCGGGGGAGTTAGCGGCCTGAGCGGTTTGCGATGCTGTGGCTGATGCCGTTGACTGCGGGATTTGCCCGTTTTGCAGCAGCGTAACAACCTGGTGTAGCTGCGTTTTAGTCAACGCGCTTAGCGTGGTGCTACCGAACTGTTGCTGGATGAAATTGCTGACCGCCTGACGGTTATTTCCCTGAGACAGCATATCAGTCAGACGCTGAAGGAGCTGCTGACGTCCACCGCTATCTTGTGCCTGCGTTAAACGCGTCTGGAGTATCTGCTCGGCAGGCTGGTAATGGCGGGACAGCAGTTCATTATTTTCTGCCAGCCCTAATCCCTGTTTTACCGTTGTCCAGACTTCCGCTGCCTTTGACGTTGTCAGTGCGGCAACTCTAAGTACCAGATTTTCCAGCGTTGTGCGCTGCGCCAGCGTCAGCGGTCGATCGCCGTTGGCGGAACCACCTGCTGCATTAGCGGATGATGTAGAGGTTGACGATGTGGTGGTCGGCGTAACCGAACGTTCGCCGGGCAGCGGGGCACCTGGGCCACTTACAGGTTGCATATCGGTTATCCTCACTGCCGTCATGATTGAGATGAATCATAGCAATCTCCCGTGACGGCCGATAGTCAGACGTCGCCTAAAACGGCACTAATCTTATGGGGGGCTTATGAGCTACGCCCTAGTGGGATGCGCAAGCGCTGGGCGAGGATCACGCCGAGTAGCGTAATGCCCCCGCCAACCAGATGATAATGATGTAACGGCTCGTGCAAAAAGCCAATGGCGATCATCGCCGTAAAGATCGGCGTCAGGTTCATAAAGATGGAGGCTTTGCTGGCTCCGAGGCGCATAACCCCCTGAATCCACAGAAAAGGTGCAAGGATTGAGGCCATGATGCCAGCGAAAATTACCAGCGGCAGATTTTCGGCATTGAGCTGCACATTGTCCGTCAGCAGGAAATTTGGAATCAGCACGACTACGCCAAAGGCAATTTGCACATAGAGCGACACCCAGTTGGGCAACGGAATGCTCCAGCGTTTGGTCAGCACGCCATAGAGCGCATAGGACAACGACGCACAAAACATCATGAATTCACCGGGGCCGATGCCCTGCGCCAGAATCTGTTCGGGATGTCCCTCACCGATCAGCCAGACAATCCCGACCAGCGACAGCAGGCTACCAAGCAGCACGCCCAATGTGGGAGCCAGGCGCAGCAGCGGAATGCTGAGCAGAACGGTGAGCAGCGGTACAAGTGACCCCATGATCCCCATCATTACGGCGCTGATCGAGTGCGCCGCGTAATAGGCCAGACTTTGGTACAACACCATGCCAAGCAGACCCAACACCAGCAGTTTCCAGGCGTGTTGACGAATGGTCGCCGCGTGCTGACGAAGCGTTGGCAGCATGAACGGCGTCATGACGAGGAACGCCAGCAGCCAGCGATAAAACGAGATAGCGGCTGGGTCAATAACGCTTGCAGAAAGCTTGTTGACGATGACGTTAATTGACCAGATCAGGACGGCAATGGTGGGAAAGAGGGCGTTCAACGTTGGGTTTCTCATAGCAGACCAGACGAAAAACGCACCAATTGCCAGTCTGGTCGATAAAAATGGGGCAAGTGCAGCAATGGCAAACAACATAACAGAGCCATGTGACGACTATCAACCTTGTATGGCGTCGGCTTTCTATGGCGACCATCTTATAAGATCCTCAGTGATGCGAACGGATGATGGAAAGAGATCGCCTCGTAATTGCCTTGGGTTTCTGCACCATTCGGTGGCAAAATATCTCCCCGCTTTTTTTTGGCTGGCTACCGATGTCGGAGAAGACAATGAAGATTCTGGTTGATGAGAATATGCCGTATGCCCGCGAGCTATTTAGCCGTTTGGGCGAAGTGCTGGCCGTGCCGGGACGTCCTTTGCCACGCGATCTGCTGGCAGACGCGGATGCGTTGATGGTGCGCTCGGTCACGAAGGTGAACGCGGATCTGCTGTCTGGTTCGGCGGTAAAATTTGTCGGCAGCGCGACGGCAGGCACCGACCATGTCGATGACACCTGGCTTAACGCCAACGGGATCGCGTTTTCTGCCGCCCCCGGCTGCAATGCTATTGCGGTAGTGGAGTACGTCTTTTCTTCTTTGCTGATGCTGGCCGAGCGTGATGGCTTCCAACTGCGTGATAAAACCGTAGGGATTGTTGGCGTGGGCAACGTTGGCAGACGTCTGGATGCACGTCTGAAAGCCTGGGGCGTTAACACACTGCTGTGCGATCCGCCGCGTGCCGATCGCGGTGAGGCGGGCGATTTTCTGCCGCTAGAAACGCTGGTGCGTGATGCCGACATTCTGACTCTGCATACGCCGCTGTATCTCGATGGCCCGTACCGTACTCATCATCTGGTTGATGCCGCTGTACTGAACGCGTTTGCGGACGGACGTATTCTGATTAACGCCTGCCGTGGTCCGGTGGTGGACAACGCTGCTCTGCTTGAGGCGCTACAACAGGGTAAAAAACTCAGCGTCATTCTTGACGTATGGGAGCCAGAACCTGCGTTATCGACCGATCTGCTGGCGCGAGTAGACATTGGCACGGCGCATATCGCTGGCTATACGCTGGAAGGGAAAGCGCGCGGCACCACGCAGGTATTTGAGGCGTGGAGCGAGTTTATCGGAACCCCGCAGCAGGTGGCGCTTTCGTCGCTGTTGCCTGCACCAGAGTATGCCGAAGTGACATTGAGCGTACCGCTGGATGAGGCGTTGCTAAAACGTCTGGTGCATCTGGTGTATGATGTGCGCCGGGACGATGCACTGTTGCGCCACGTTGCGCATCAGGAAGGCGAATTCGATCGCCTGCGCAAACATTATCAGGAACGACGCGAATGGTCGTCACTCCATGTTATCTGCGCCGATGCTGATAGCGCAGATTGCCTGAATGCGCTGGGATTCACGGCGTCAGTGCGGGATGCACGTTAACGGAGCACCGCTGAGGTTCTTCGCTGACGGATGCGCCGCATAAGCATACTATTTATTCATTAATAGACAGTTATTTATTCATGAACTGACAGACGGTGTCGCTATCGTCTGTCGGTTCCATTCATGATTTGTGTTTCATTCAAAATTTGGGAGAGAACCAAATGTCTGACGGCTGGAATATTGCTCTGCTGGGCGCAACGGGCGCAGTAGGCACGGCGTTACTGGAATTATTGCAGGAACGCGAATTCCCGGTGGGTGAATTCTATCCGCTGGCCAGTGAACGTAGCGCGGGTGAAACCATACGTTTTAACGGCAAATCTTGCCTGGTCACCGATGTGGCGGATTTTGACTGGTCACAGGCGCAGCTGGCGTTTTTTGTCGCCGGTCAGGATGTCAGCGCCCGTTATGCGGAAGAGGCGGGGGACGCGGGCTGTCTGGTTATCGACAGCAGCGGTCTGTTTGCGCTGGAGCCGGATGTTCCGCTGGTGGTGCCCGGCGTGAATACGCATACGCTGGCAGACTATCGTAACCGCAATATTGTCGCGGTGGCCGACAGCCTGACCAGCCAACTACTGACGGCGATTAAGCCGTTGACCGATGCAGCAGGGCTCTCGCGCCTGCATGTCGTCAATATGCTGTCCGTTTCCGCACTCGGTAAAGCGGCGATAGACGATCTGGCAGGACAAAGTGCGCGTCTGCTGAACGGTGTTCCGCCTGAAGCCGGACTTTTCCCGAAACAATTGGCATTCAATCTGTTGCCTTTACTGCCCGATGATGCAGGCAGCGTGCGCGAAGAGCGCGGTCTGGTCGATCAGGTGCGTAAAGTCTTGCAGGATGACGGATTGCCGATTTCAGTGACCTGCATTCAATCCCCTGTGTTCTATGGTCACGCGCAGGTTGTTCATCTTGAATCACTGCGTCCGCTGTCTGCGGAAGAAGCGCGCGATGAACTACTCAATGCAGGGAATATTGAGGTAAGCGACGAGCAGGATTATCCGACGCAGGTTGGTGATGCGTCCGGTAATGGGCAACTGAGCGTCGGCTGTCTGCGTAATGATTACGGTATTCCTGAACTGCTGCAATTCTGGTCGGTCGCCGATAACGCTCGCTTTGGCGGCGCGCTGATGGCCGTGGAAACGGCAGAATGTCTGGTGCAGGAGTATCTCGGGTAATGTCGGAAACCACTCAGGCAGAGGCTATTCAGGCCGATGCCGCTGCGGAAAACGAACGCGCCCCGCTGAAAATCGCGCTAGGTATTGAGTACGACGGTAGCCTCTATTATGGCTGGCAGCGTCAGATTGATGTCGCTAGCGTACAGGCCTGTCTTGAAAAGGCGCTGAGCAAAGTCGCGGATGAGCCGATAGAGGTGTTTTGCGCCGGGCGAACCGATGCTGGCGTTCACGGCACCGGGCAGGTTGTGCATTTCACCACGCACGCGATCCGAAAAGACGCCGCCTGGACGATGGGCGTGAATGCAAATTTACCGCCGGATATCGCGGTGCGCTGGGTGAAAACGGTAGATGAGGATTTCCATGCGCGCTTCAGCGCCACGGCACGTCGCTACCGCTATGTCATCTACAATCACCGCTATCGTCCTGCGGTGCTTTCGCGCGGTATGACGCACTTTTATCACCCGTTAGACGTGGAACGCATGGAGCGAGCCGGGCAATGCCTGTTGGGGGAGAATGATTTTACCTCTTTTCGTGCAGTGCAGTGCCAGTCGCGCACGCCGTGGCGCTATGTAAATCATTTAAAGGTTACACGTCACGGTGACTATATCGTGGTAGATATTAAGGCCAATGCGTTCGTGCATCATATGGTGCGTAATATCGTTGGCAGCCTGATGGACGTCGGCTGTGGCAATCGTCCTGAGTCGTGGATTGCCGAGCTGCTGGCAGCCAAAGATCGTACGCTGGCTGGCGCAACGGCCAGAGCCGAAGGGCTGTATTTGGTGGCGGTAGATTATCCTGCGCGTTTTGCTTTGCCGCAGCCTGCGATGGGGCCGCTCTTTTTAGCTGATTGACGTTTTTGATTGTAGCGAGTGCGCTTTTTACCTGTTGCACGCTGCCAGATGGCCGTAGGCCAAAAGGCAGGGTGCGATGCGTATTAAGGACGAGGCTATTCAGCGTGCTATACGCAAGGCAACACGGGTAGCGCTGCTGCCTTGCGTATATCGACCGCGTGCGTTCGATAGACACTTTGGGAGAAGAAGTTGTGATGGAATTTATACAGTTTATTATTGATTTTATTCTGCACATTGACGTTCACCTGGCGGAACTGGTGGCGCAATATGGTGTCTGGGTTTATGCCATTTTGTTCCTGATTCTGTTCTGTGAGACCGGGCTGGTGGTGACGCCGTTTCTGCCGGGAGATTCGCTGCTGTTTGTCGCCGGGGCGCTGGCGGCGTTGCCGTCGAACGATCTGAATGTACATACGATGGTGGTCCTGATGATCGTCGCCGCGATTACGGGCGATGCAGTGAACTACACTATTGGACGACTGTTCGGTGAGAAGCTGTTTAGCAACCCGAACTCAAAGATTTTCCGCCGCAGCTATCTGGATAAAACGCATGCGTTTTACGCGCGTCACGGTGGCAAGACGATAATTCTGGCGCGCTTTGTCCCGATTGTGAGAACATTTGCGCCGTTTGTCGCCGGGATGGGGCACATGAGCTATCGGCATTTTGCGGCCTATAATGTCATTGGTGCGCTGCTGTGGGTGTTGTCATTCACCTATGCGGGCTACCTGTTTGGCGATTTGCCGGTGGTGCAGGAAAATCTGAAATTACTGATTGTTGCGATTATTTTCCTCTCTATCCTGCCGGGCATTATTGAGATTGCCCGCCATCGTAGAGCGGCCTCGCGCGGCAATGTAAAATAAGTGAAGTATTTTAACATCCGGTTTGACCAGTTTTTTATCCACAGTACCGGAACGTTATGGTTTAATGGGCAGCATTTATGGTCTGTTCTTGGGAACACCCTTGGTGCCGATGCCTTTGTACCGCGATTGTCGTGCGTCTCAGGCATTTTTTCATTGGCAATGTTGTCAGGGAATAACATGAACAGCGGACTGGCATTTGCCAGGTTCAAGCAGAAAGGTTATCAATGAGCTGGATTGAACGAATTCTTAACAAAAGCAACATCACACCGACCCGTAAAGCGAACATCCCTGAAGGGGTCTGGACAAAATGTGATAGCTGCGGTCAGGTTCTTTATCGTGCCGAGCTGGAACGTAACCTGGGGGTCTGCCCGAAGTGCGATCACCATATGCGTCTTTCCGCACGTAACCGTCTACAGGCGTTTCTGGATAAAGAAAGCACTGTTGAGCTGGGAAGCGAACTGGAGCCGAAGGATGTCCTGAAATTCCGGGACTCTAAAAAATATAAAGATCGTCTGGTTTCTGCGCAGAAACAGTCCGATGAGAAAGATGCGCTGATCGTCATGAAAGGCACGCTGTACGGCATGCCTGTTGTGGCGGCATCGTTTGAGTTCTCTTTCATGGGCGGCTCAATGGCGTCTGTTGTGGGCGCGCGTTTTGTGCGTGCTGTTGAGCAAGCATTGGAAGACGGCTGCCCGCTGGTGTGCTTCTCTGCCAGTGGCGGTGCGCGTATGCAGGAAGCGCTGATGTCGCTGATGCAAATGGCGAAAACCAGTGCGGCGTTGGCAAAACTGCGTGAGCGCGGCTTGCCTTATATCTCCGTGCTGACTGACCCGACGATGGGCGGTGTTTCCGCGAGTCTGGCGATGCTGGGCGACCTGAACATTGCCGAGCCGAAAGCGCTGATCGGTTTTGCCGGCCCACGCGTTATCGAACAAACCGTGCGTGAAAAACTGCCGCCGGGCTTCCAGCGCAGTGAGTTCCTGATTGAGAAAGGGGCGATCGATATGATCGTTCGTCGTCCGGAAATGCGCTACAAGCTGGCCACGATTCTTGCCAAGCTGACGAACCATCCAGAACCGGGCAACGATGACGTGGAAATCCGCAGCGATGCGCCGTCTGAATCATCACAGGATGACGCATAATTGACATGATGGGCAGGACGTGTGGTGCTCGACCACGTCGTTCTCGACCGAGTAGCAATGCACGCTCTGCCCGCAATGAACCGTAAGCTAGTGAACGGGACTCATGGATACTCTTCAAATACCCCAAGCCACGTCACCTTTGGTCACGTGGCTTCATTATCTTGAGCACCTGCACGCTCAGGCCATTGATTTAGGCCTGGAGCGCGTTAAGCAGGTTGCCGAACATCTTCAACTGCTCCAGCCTGCCGCCACGATTTTCACCGTCGCGGGGACAAACGGCAAAGGAACGACCTGCTGTACGCTGGAATCCATTCTGTTAGCCGCTGGTCTGCGAGTGGGCGTGTACAGTTCTCCCCATCTTGTTCGCTATACCGAGCGAGTGCGTATTCAAGGCAAAGAATTGCCTGAAGCGCTGCATACGCAGGCGTTTGCGGATATCGAAGCAGGGAGAGGGGCAGTATCGCTCACTTATTTTGAATTCGGTACGCTGTCGGCGCTGCAACTCTTCAAGCAGGCGAATCTGGATGTCGTCATTCTGGAAGTCGGGCTAGGTGGGCGTCTGGATGCCACCAATATTGTGGATGCGGATGTCTCCGTGGTAACCAGTATTGCTATCGACCATACCGATTGGTTAGGCAACGATCGGGAAAGCATTGGCCGCGAGAAAGCCGGGATCTTCCGACAGGGTAGACCTGCCGTTGTTGGTGAACCGGATATGCCGGGAACGATTGCCGACGTTGCCGCTGAGAAAGGCGCGCAGCTGCGCTGTCGTGGTCGCGACTGGGAGTATTCCATGCAGCGTGAGACGTGGAGCTGGCAGGATAAACAGCGCGAGCTGTCACGGCTGCCGTTACCCAACGTCCCGTTAGCCAATGCCGCTACGGCACTGGCTGCATTGCACTATTCTTCACTCAACGTGAGTGAAGAGGCCATTCGACAAGGTTTGCAGCACGCCGCATTACCCGGCCGTTTTCAGACCGTGCAGGAGTCACCGCGGTTGATTCTTGATGTGGCACACAACCCGCATGCGGCGGCATATCTGGCAAACCGTTTGGCTGCTCTGCCTAAGCGCGGAAAAGTGCGAGCCGTCGTCGGCATGCTGTCGGATAAAGACATTGCCGGTACGCTGGCTCACTTAACGCCGTTGGTGGATGCGTGGTATTGCGCACCGCTGGAAGGGCCGCGTGGTGCCACGGCGCAGCAGATTGCTGAGCACCTGACGCACAGCCAATCGTTCTCCGATGTTGTTGCCGCATGGCAGCAAGCAATGTCCGAGGCGACGGAGCAGGATATCGTCATTGTGTGTGGATCTTTTCATACGGTAGCGCATGTGATGGAAGCGCTGGATGAGGAGAAGGCGAATGGCGAGTAAATTTCAGAATCGACTGGTCGGTACGGTTATTCTGGTCGCGCTGGGCGTGATCGTTTTACCCGGCCTGTTGGACGGCAAGAAAAAGCACTACGAAGACGAGTTTGCATCGATTCCACTGATCCCTAAACCGGGTGACAGCAATGAGATGGAAGCGCTGCCTGCGCTGAACCCGTCGCTGCCGAGTCAGCCGCCGGAAGGGGCGGAAGCGGCGATGCAAAACAGTGCGGAAGCTGAGGCCGCTGAAGCGAGATCGTCTGCATCATCTACAACGACAGCACCTGAAACCACTACGCAGACGCCGTCATCGTCCCATTCTGGCACGAATACGCCAGCCATGACGGCACCGCCAGTGGTGGTTGAGCGTCCGCCGGTTCAGACGCCAGCGCCGGTGACGCCGAAGCCTCAGCCAAAGCCTGAGGTGAAGCCAGAAGTGAAACCGAAGCCTGAGCCTAAACCGGAACCCAAACCGGAAGTGAAGCCTGAAACGCAGCCGACGCAGCAAGCGCCTGTCGGACAAGCCTATATTGTGCAGCTTGGGGCACTGAAAAATGCGGATAAGGTGAACGAGATTGTCGCCAAGCTTCGTCTCTCTGGCTACCGCGCGTATACCGTGCCATCAACGCCGGTTTCAGGCGAGATCACCCGCATTTACGTGGGGCCGGATGCATCGAAGCAGAAGTTGGAGTCTTCACTGGGCGAGCTTAAACAGCTCAGCGGGCTAAGCGGACAGGTGCGAGCACATTCCGTTCGTTAAGGTCGTCGAGCGTGATGATTACGTGACGGAGGGTTCGCCGTCGGCCACGTAAGTCAGCAAAAGCAGGCCGCGGGGATGAGGTTCACATCAGTGATACGTCGCCCCGCAGCCGTTTTAAGATGCCTGCTGTGAGTTTTGAGATGCCGAGAGTTAATAGAATCAGGCATGACGTCTTGTCGGTTTTTTCGCCTGATTATCTATCGATGAAATCGGCGGAAATACGCTACGCAAACGTTTTCTTTTTCTGTTAGAATGCGCCGCGAACAGGATGACGTAGCGGCTTATCGGTAGCATCGTTCATTATTAGGATAGTTCATGGTTTGGGTTGATTACGTCATTATTGGCATCATCGGATTTTCGGCTCTGGTTAGCCTGATCCGGGGGTTTGTTCGCGAAGCGCTGTCGTTAGTAACCTGGGGATGTGCTTTTTTTGTTGCCAGTCATTACTACGCTTACCTCGCGGTCTACTTCACCCGTTTTGATGATGAGCTGGTGCGTAACGGCATTGCGATTGCCATTCTGTTTATTGCAACGTTGATTGTGGGAGCTATCGTCAACTATGTGATTAGTTCACTGGTTGAACGTACCGGATTATCCGGCACCGATCGCGTTCTGGGCATCTGTTTTGGTGCGCTGCGCGGGGTGCTGATCGTTTCCGCACTGCTATTCTTTCTGGATACGTTCACCGGTTTTTCACAAAGTGATGACTGGAAGCAGTCCCAGTTAATCCCGCAGTTCAGTTATATTATCAGGTGGTTTTTTGACTACCTGCAAAGCACGTCAAGTTTCTTGCCGCAGCATTTACCGCTGCGGTAGCGCTGATGAGGAAAAGACACCATGTGCGGTATTGTCGGTATCGCCGGTTTTACACCGGTCAACCAGTCGATTTATGACGCGTTAACGGTGTTGCAACACCGTGGGCAGGATGCTGCGGGTATTGTGACCATCGATGCCTTTAATTGTTTTCGCCTGCGTAAGGCCAATGGCCTGGTTAAAGATGTGTTTGAAGCGCGGCACATGCAACGCTTACAGGGCAACATGGGGCTTGGCCATGTGCGTTATCCGACCGCGGGTAGTTCCAGCGCTTCGGAAGCACAGCCTTTCTATGTTAACTCTCCGTTCGGTATCACGTTGGCTCACAACGGTAACCTGACTAACGCCCACGAACTGCGTAAAAAGCTGTTCGAGCAGGAGCGTCGTCACGTTAACACCACGTCTGATTCTGAAATTCTGCTGAATATTTTCGCCAGAGAGCTGGACCGTTTCCAACACTACCCGCTGGAAGCCGATAATATTTTTGCGGCCGTTGCCGCAACGCACCAGCAAATTCGCGGTGCCTATGCCTGTGTTGGCATGATTATCGGTCACGGCATGGTCGCTTTCCGCGATCCAAACGGGATTCGTCCTCTGGTTATCGGTAAGCGCGATCTGGAAGATGGCCGCAGCGAGTATATGGTAGCGTCAGAAAGTGTCGCGCTGGATACGCTGGGCTTTGAATTTTTACGCGATGTGGCGCCGGGAGAAGCGATCTACATTACGGAAAAAGGGCAGCTGTTTACTCGCCAGTGTGCAGAGAATCCAAAGAGCAATCCGTGCCTGTTCGAATATGTCTACTTCGCGCGCCCGGACTCTTTCATCGATAAAATCTCTGTCTACAGCGCACGTGTCCGCATGGGCCAGAAGCTCGGTGAAAAAATTGCGCGCCAGTGGGAAGATCTCGATATTGATGTCGTGATCCCAATTCCTGAAACCTCTTGTGATATCGCGCTGGAAATCGCGCGCATCATCAACAAGCCGTATCGTCAGGGATTTGTGAAAAACCGCTATGTTGGCCGCACGTTTATCATGCCGGGACAGCAGGCGCGTAAGAAATCGGTACGCCGTAAGCTGAACGCCAACCGTGCTGAGTTCCGTGACAAGAACGTGCTGCTGGTGGATGACTCCATCGTGCGTGGTACAACGTCAGAGCAGATTGTAGAGATGGCGCGTGAAGCAGGGGCCAAGCGTGTTTATCTGGCCTCAGCGGCACCGGAAATTCGCTTCCCTAACGTGTACGGCATCGATATGCCAAGCGTCAATGAGCTGATTGCCCACGGTCGTGAAGTGGATGAAATCTGTAAGATTATTGGTGCCGATGAGCTGATATTCCAGGATCTCGACGATCTGATTGAAGCCGCACGTGAAGATAACCCGGATATCGCTCAGTTTGAATGCTCGGTGTTCAACGGGATTTATGTGACGAAGGATGTCGATCAAGGCTATCTGGATTATCTGGAAGTCTTGCGTAACGACGATGCCAAAGCGCTGCGTAGCCAGAATGAAGTTGAAGATCTGGAATTGCACAACGAAGGTTAACAGCTAGTCGTACATTAAGCTGTGTTGAAGGGGGAGGACGCGAAAGTGTCCTCCCCTTTGTTGTATGTAGAGAAAAGTTGTATGTAGAGAAAAACTTTGTATGGAGAGAAAAATTGCATAGAGAAAGCAGGGTTTCGGTGCTTATCCTTGCTTATCGCTAATCAATGCGGCAAAGTTTGCGCAGATGATTTTTCCGCGTTTCTGCTTACGCGGCCAGCCAGAGGCAGTATGAATGAAGCGACTCATTGTAGGAATTTCCGGTGCCAGCGGCGTCATTTACGGCATCCGACTGCTACAGGTTTTACAGACGCTGGAAGGTATCGAAACGCATCTGATCATGAGTCAGGCCGCCCGGCAGACGCTGGCGTTAGAAACGGATTTTAGCCTGCGTGACGTACAGGCGTTGGCCGATGTGGTACACGACACGCGTGATATTGCTGCCAGTGTCTCTTCCGGGTCGTTTAAAACGGCGGGGATGGTGATTTTACCCTGTTCGATAAAAACCCTTTCCGGCATTGTGCACAGCTACAGCGACAATCTATTGACCCGCGCAGCTGATGTGGTGCTGAAGGAGCGTCGTCCTCTGGTGCTGGGGGTGCGTGAAACGCCGCTGCATTTAGGGCATTTACGGCTGATGACCACCGCCGTTGAGCTAGGGGCGATAATCATGCCGCCGGTGCCTGCATTTTATCATCGCCCAGAAAGTGTGCAGGATATTGTCGATCAGACGGTGAATCGTATTCTGGACCAGTTTGACATCGACCTGCCAAAAGATCTCTTTATCCGCTGGCAAGGTGCGTCGTAGCAGGATAGCGACCTAGGCACGCTATTTTTTTCTCTCGGGGCGGTAGATGTTTACTGCCCTTTTTTTGTGCCTTTTTATCACATTGCACTAATTTTGTGCGCAAAGGCACCAAAATGGTGCGATTGAATTTTTGTATTCATGGCAATGTTATCTATCCTTATTGTTACGCGCCAAAAAATATCCTCTGAAAATATTGCAGAATCAAATGGTTAACCCTTATTTTCTGCGCGCTTCGCCCATGGGGTTTTTACCACATCCCTACGTTCATTGTGGCATGAAAACTGCTACAAAAACGGTAATAGTCGGCGTAGAAAACAAATAGCACTCATATCGTTCATTTTTAAAACAATATACCCTAAATAATTCGAGTTTCAGGAAGGCGGCAAGAGAAGGAATCCCGATGAGCTTACTTAGGTAAGTGATTCGGGTGAGTGAACGCAGCCAACGCACATGCAACTTGAAGTATGACGGGTATAAATCATTCCGACATTGACGACACACGACATCAATCACTTATGATAAGGGTAGCAATATGAAGAAACTGATCAAAGTCTTACCGTTGGCACTCATTCTGGCTGCGGGTAGCGCGATGGCGGAGATTCCGAAGAATATTAAAATTGGTACCGATCCTACCTATGCTCCCTTTGAATCCAAAAACGCCAGCGGCGAACTGGTTGGGTTTGATATCGATCTGGCGAAAGAGCTGTGCAAGCGTATTCAGGCTAACTGTACGTTTGTAGAAAGTGACTTTGATGCGTTAATTCCGTCCCTGAAAGCGAAGAAAATCGATGCCATCATCTCTTCTCTGTCTATCACTGAAAAACGTCAGCAGGAAATTGCTTTCACCGAGAAGCTGTATGCAGCCAATTCACGCCTGATCGCGAAGAAAGGGACGAGCATTGAACCCACGTTGGCTTCTCTGGGCGGCAAGCGTGTTGGCGTATTGCAGGCATCAACACAGGAAGCCTTTGCTAATGCTAACTGGCAGCCGAAAGGCGTTGACGTTGTCGCTTACCAAAATCAGGATCTGATTTATGCCGATCTGGCCGCAGGCCGTATTGATGCAGCCTTTCAGGATGAAGTCGCCGCAAGTGAAGGTTTCCTGAAGTTGGACGCGGGTAAAGACTATGAGTTTGCTGGCCCGGCGGTAAAAGATGACAAATTCTTCGGTGTGGGTACGGGTATGGGTCTGCGCAAAGCGGATACCGAGCTGAAAGCCGCGCTGGATAAAGCTTTTGAAGAAATGCGTAAAGACGGTACCTACGATACCTTCGCGAAAAAATACTTCGATTTTGACGTCTACGGCGGCTAATGTCGCCAAAGTGATGCTCATTTCTTTATCACATATGTAGCGGGATCGTAGGGCATGCGGCACGGGATCGTTCCTCCCGTGTCGTGTTCCTGACTGATGACGCAGCGTGCCATTAACCGCTATTTCAACGGATATCATTGATGCTCTATGGCTATTCCCAGCTAATTCTGGATGGTGCCATCATGACGCTGGAACTGGCAGCGAGTTCGTTACTGCTGGCGCTGGCTATCGGCCTGATTGGCGCGTCGGCGAAGCTGTCTTCCAACCGTCTGCTGGCGGGGTGTTTTTCCTGCTATACCACGCTGATTCGCGGCATTCCCGATCTGGTGCTGATGCTGCTGATTTTCTATGGTCTGCAAATTGCCTTAAACGGCGTGACGGAATCGATCGGTCTGGAGCAGATTGACATCGATCCGTTGACTGCTGGGATTATTACACTGGGCTTTATTTACGGCGCGTATTTCACGGAAACCTTTCGTGGAGCCTATCTTGCCGTGCCGCGCGGGCAAATCGAAGCTGCCGTCGCGTTCGGCTTCTCTCCGATGAAGGTGTTCCGCCGTATTCTGTTTCCTTCCATGATGCGTTTCGCGTTACCGGGCATCGGCAATAACTGGCAGGTGATCCTGAAAGCGACGGCGCTGGTGTCATTGCTTGGCCTGAACGATGTCATTAAGGCGACGCAGCTGGCCGGCAAGGGCACACACGAACCGTTTTATTTTGCGCTGGTTGCTGGGGCGATGTACCTGATTTTTACCACCGTTTCTAACGGCGTGTTGTGGTGGCTGGAAAGACACTATTCGCAGGGAGTCAAAAAAGTAAACTATGAGTGAGATCCTGCAACAATATTGGCAGCCGCTACTGTGGAGCGATGGTTACCGCCTGACTGGGCTGGCGATGACGCTCTGGCTGCTCATTTCTTCGGTGGTTATCGGTGGATTGATGGCACTGCCGCTGGCGATTGCCCGCGTGTCGCCGCGACGCCGGTTCAGCTTTCCGGTTTGGCTATTTACCTATCTGTTCCGCGGCACGCCGCTCTACGTACAGCTTCTGGTGTTCTATTCTGGTGTGTATAGTCTGGAGATTGTGCGCGGCACCGATATGCTGAATGCCTTTTTTCGCAGCGGACTAAACTGTGCCATTTTGGCACTGGCGCTGAATACCTGTGCGTACACGACAGAGATTTTTGCGGGAGCAATCCGCTCGGTACCTCATGGGGAAATTGAAGCGGCCAGAGCATACGGCTTCTCCCGCTTTAAGCAGTATCGCTGCATTATTTTACCGAGTGCACTGCGTATTGCGCTGCCCGCCTACAGCAATGAAGTGATTCTGATGCTGCATTCAACGGCGTTGGCCTTTACCGTGACGGTACCGGATATTCTGAAAATCGCCCGTGATATCAATGCGGCAACCTACCAGCCGTTTTATGCATTTGGTATCGCGGCGGTTATCTATCTGGCGATTTCGTTTGTGTTAATTGGGCTGTTCAGAAAGGCGGAACGGCGCTGGTTACGTCATCTTTATACCCGTTCATCCCATTAAACGCAGGAAAAAAAGAGTATGTCGAATAACAAACTGATGGTGACGGAACTGCGTAAACGTTATGGCCAGCATGAGGTACTGAAAGGGATCTCATTACAGGCGAAAGCGGGTGACGTTATTTCGATTATTGGATCGTCCGGTTCGGGGAAAAGTACCTTACTGCGCTGCATTAATTTTCTGGAAAAACCCTGTGAAGGGGCGATTTACGTCAGCGATCAGGAAATTCGCATGGTGCGCGATACTGACGGGCAGCTGAAGGTTTTTGATAAAAAGCAGCTTCAGATGTTGCGGACGCGTCTGACGATGGTGTTTCAGCACTTTAACCTGTGGAGCTTCATGACGGCGTTGGAAAACGTGATGGAAGCGCCGATTCAGGTATTAGGACTCAGTAAAGCGGAAGCGCGCGAGCGGGCGGTGTTCTATCTGAACAAGGTTGGGATCACGGATGCGGCCCAACAGAAATATCCGTCGGATCTCTCCGGTGGTCAGCAGCAGCGTGTTTCCATTGCACGGGCGTTGGCGATGGAGCCGGAAGTTTTGTTGTTTGATGAACCTACGTCAGCGCTCGATCCCGAACTGGTCGGTGAGGTGTTGCGTATCATGCAGCAGCTTGCGGAGGAAGGGAAAACGATGGTGGTGGTGACGCATGAAATGGAATTTGCCCGCCATGTTTCCAGCCACGTTATTTTCTTGCATCAGGGCGTGATCGAAGAAGAAGGGCCGCCGGATCAGCTGTTCGGTAGCCCGAAAAGTGCGCGTTTACAGCAGTTTTTGTCAGGTGCGTTGAAGTAGGTTTTGGGGCTGATGGTGTGCATTGAGCGATGATAATGGGTAGATCGTAAAGACGCGGTGAATACATCCCTGTACGCTCGAGCCGCGCCATCCCTGGCGCGGACGCTTTACTCTTCTATCCCATTATCATCGTTCCCGTTCTGCGAAAAGGCTACCAGCAACCTGAGATGAATAGTTATCAGCTCGGTTTCTTGATGACGTCCTGTAGGGCTTCTTCCAGCTCAAGGAAGCGGAAATTAAAGCCTGCGGCCTCTAACCGCTGCGGAATGGCGCGCTGTCCGCCCAGTACCAGCGTCGACGCTTCTCCCATCAGTAGTTTGATCGCAAAAGCAGGAGCCCGCAGAAAACCAGGGCGATCCAATACGTGTGCCAGCGTGGCGGAAAATTGTTCATTATGAACCGGGTAGGGCGAAACCATATTGAAAGGGCCGTTTAGTATCGGCTGGTTCAGCAGATAAATAATGCCATTCACCATGTCATCAATATGAATCCACGGCATATATTGCCTGCCGGAACCCATCGGTCCGCCAAGCCCAAGGCTGAAAATCGGCAGCATTTTTGCCAGCGCGCCGCCTTGTGCTGAGAGAACAATGCCAGTGCGCAGCAGGCAGACGCGGGTTTTATCGCTTTCGGCGGACTGTGCCAGTGCTTCCCAGCGTGCGCACAGATGATGTGTGAATTCATCGACCGGGGATTCATCTTCCGTGACCAGCGCTTCCCCCTGATCGCCATAATACCCGACAGCGGAACCTGAGATAAAAACGGCTGGCGGCTCACTGCTGGCTTTTATCAGCGTGGCAAGCTGCTCGGTGATATTCCAACGGCTCTTTGCCAGACGCTGCTTTTGCTGTGGTGTCCACCGTTTGTCGGCGATAGGTTCGCCCGCCAGATTGATGACGCCGTCAAAGCCGTTCAGTGAAGTGATATTACTCAACGTGGACCAATATTCCACCTGATTGCCGAGAACGCCTCGGGCGCGCTCCGGATCGCGTGTCAGTACCGTGATGTGATGGGAAAGCAGCTGTAATTGTTGGATAAGATGGTGGCCAATAAGGCCGGTTCCGCCTGTTATGAGTAGTTGCATCGCTCCGCCTCTCCCTATCTTTATGCCTTGTGATAACGCAGGGTCATGGAAACCGAATCGGCGTATCGCAGGGCAAACGGTTTATCGACTTCTACTTCAGCATAGGTGATCCATTCGTGATCGCTGGCGATGTTGAGCACATCTTGCGTTAATTTTTCCAGCAAAGCGAAGCGGTTATCTTCCACGTGGCGAATAATGCTTTTGGTGATGGTGCGGTAGTTCAGCGCATCCGCGATATTCTCGCTGTTGCGTGCCTGTTCTGCTGGGTAGTGAATCACAACGTTGATGATCACATCCTGCTTATTCGTGATTTCTTCATCTTTGATACCGATGAAGGTGCGCAGCCGCAGATTTTTTATACGAATAATGGCGTCAGAATAGTGATGTGGCATTGCTCGGCCCTCGGTTGCTTCTGTTACTGCGACTAAACCGCAGCGTCAGGGGGTATCGTTAACGACAATATGTTGATTACCATAGCAGAAGATACCCAAAGGCCGAATGAGATGATGCCAGAATTTTATTGCTCGGCGAGCTGGTAAGCCCGTTGCGTTGCCGGACGCTCACTGATACGCGTATACCATGCCTTCACCGCTGGGTAGTCATCAAGATCGACACGCTGGCGGGCATAAGAAACCACCCACGGGTAGGTCGCGATATCAGCGATGCTGTAATTTTCTCCTGCCAGCCAAGGGCTGTCTTGCAGATGTTTATCCAGCACGCGGTACAGGCGCTGTGTCTCCTGCTGATAGCGTTCAATGGCGTAAGGCACGGGCTGAGGCGCATAGTGGTTAAAATGATGATTCTGCCCTAGCATCGGCCCGAAACCGGCGACCTGCCAGAACAGCCATTGCAGTGTGGCTGTACGCTCACGTAATGAGGTGCTCAGCAGCACGCCGTGTTTTTCCGCCAGATAGAGCAGGATAGCGCCGGATTCAAACAGGCTAATCGGCGTGTCACCTTCCGCAGGCTGCGTATCGACAATCGCGGGAATCTTGTTGTTAGGCGAGATAGCCAGAAACTCTGGTCGAAACTGTTCGCCTTTGCTGATATTCACGCGGTGGAGCTGGTAGGGGAGATTAGCTTCTTCCAGAAACAGGGTGATCTTGTGCCCGTTAGGGGTTGGTGCGTAATACAGGTCAATCATGAATCAAGTCTCCGTTTTAATTCAGAAAAACATCATGGACTGTATGGCAGTTGATCGCTTCAGAGAGCGATGCGCTGTCAGAATTGCGTATTGAGGAACGGGCTCTTACCCTACCACTTCTGCGAGTGAAAAATAAGCGATGACGCACTTCGTAGCACGATCTTTACCGGAAGCACGTTGCCAACTTTGGTAGACTACGTCCGATAAAGGATGCGGGTATTGTCGATGTAACCTTGTTGATATAAACGTTGTGGAGATAACGATGAAGTTGATGTTTGCGTCCGATATACATGGTTCTCTCAGCGCGACAGAGCGCGTGCTGACGATCTTTGAGCAGAGTCATGCCGACTGGCTTATTTTATTGGGTGATTTTCTCAATCATGGCCCGCGCAACCCGCTGCCGGAGAACTATCAGCCTGCGGAAGTGGCTGCCCGACTGAACGCTTATGCATCACGCATCATTGCCGTACGAGGGAACTGCGACAGCGAGGTTGATCAGATGCTGTTGACCTTTCCGATAACGGCACCCTGGCAACATGTGCTATTGCCGCAGAATCGCCTTTTCCTGACGCACGGTCATCTTTATCATCCAGAGAATATGCCACCGCTACACGCGGGGGATGTTCTGGTATATGGTCATACCCATATCCCGGTTGCTGAGCAACGCGGTGAATATTATTTTTTCAATCCCGGCTCTGTGAGCTTGCCGAAAGGGGGATACCCCGCGAGCTACGGTTTACTTGAACAAGACGAGCTGCGGGTTCTGCCGTTACACGGCGGCGAGCCTATTGCACAGGTCGCGATTAGGCACTAATTTAGCGTATATCCTGTTTTTGACCTTGAATAACGGCAAGGCAGCAGGGAATATTCACAGCAAAGTTCGATCATTTAAAACAGATGCGCGTAGCAACGTGCCAATACTAAAGGGTTTCAGAGGATGGCGGAACAAAGTCAGGCAGCAGGCACAGAGTGGGTTGATATCGTCAATGAAAACAACGAGGTAATTGCTCAGTCAAGTCGTCAGCAGATGCGTGCGCAGAGTCTTCGTCATCGTGCCACTTACATTGTTGTGCATGATGGAATGGGTAAAATTCTGGTGCAGCGCCGGACGAAAATCAAAGATTTCTATCCAGGCTGGCTGGATGCGACCGCTGGCGGCGTAGTGCAAAGCGGTGAGCAAATGCTGGAATCCGCACGTCGTGAAGCTGAAGAGGAGCTTGGCATTGCGGGCGTGCCGTTTGCAGAACACGGTTTGTTCTATTACGAAGGCGAGAATTGCCGGGTATGGGGCGGGCTGTTTAGCTGCGTCACCCACGGGCCGTTTGCGCTACAGGAAGAAGAGGTTGATGAGGTCAGCTGGCTGACGCCGCAAGAGATCACTGCACGCTGCGATGAGTTTACGCCAGATTCGCTGAAAGCCCTGTCACTGTGGCTGACGCGCCATAGCGATCAGGAATATGGCAAGCCGATTTCACGTAAGCTGAACGAAGCGGTAGAAGCCGCTGCAGCACCCGTTGTGAATGATAAAAACAGTCATGATGAAAATGCTCATGATGAAAACGACAGCAACGTCATCACTTCATCTGACGCTGATTCACAGAAATAATACCGCTCCTATCTCGCCGCTGCTTTTCCCCGCAGCGGCATCTATTTTTTCCGAGTGATGAACTGCGGGTTATCACTCAGGAACATGAATACTCTTCTTGATGTCCTTCAGGTAAATCACGATGGTGAACGTCATGATCACCAGCAAAGCCCACGAACTCCATTTCCCTACGTGAACCATCGACCAGGCTCCGAGTTGTTCTGGATAGCTCCAGATACTGAAAAACGTACTGATATTTTCAGCCAGCCAGATGAAAAAGCCGATCAGAATAAAGGCCAAGGACAGCGGCATCCGTCGTTCCCGATCGTAAGGCGTGAAGATGACGGTAGTGCGCGCATAGAGCCCGACGGCGAGTGCAGCAATGTACCAGCGATAATCGCCGATGTAGTGGTGGGTGAAGAAATTGGCATAAATGAGTAGCGCGACCAGCGTTGCCAGCCAGTAGGGCGGGTGATGGCGAATTTTAAGATCGAATAGCCGCCAGGACTGAATGATATAGCTACCAACAGAGGCGTACATGAATCCGGCAAACAGCGGCACACCCAGTACCTTGGTGTAGGCGAAATCAGGATAAGACCAGGAACGAATACCTGATGAGGTTTTAAACACCTCAAGCGCAAAACCTACGAGGTGAAACAGCGTAACGGCTTTTAACTCATCCCAGGTTTCCAGCTTGCTGGCGATCATCCATCCCTGAATCACAATGGCAAAGATCAACAGCAAATCATAGCGCGGGATGCCGAACCAGCCGGCTTTCGGTACGCTAAAAACGGCAAGAAAGAACAGACCAACGAAGAGGCACGCGCGGGCTTCTTTGATGCCGAAATAGAGAAATTCAATCAAAAAACGGGTTAGCCCTGTTGGCGATGAAGGCGTGATCCCTTTTTCCAACTGCTGCTGAAAGTGTTGATCCAATAATCGTATTACAGTCATCCATAGACCCTGTTTATGGTTATTCTTGAGCCTGCTCGGTATGGTTTTTTGTGCGGAGAGCAATAAAAAATGCCAGCGCTGAGGCTGGCATAGAAGATAACAGAATTAATCTGAATATATCCGTCATACTTCAAGCTGATTGCGCGTTGGCTGCCTTTACTCACCCCAGTCACTTACTTTAGTAAGCTCCTGGGGATTCGTGCAGTTGCCGCCTGCAAGCAACTCGAATTATTTAGGGTATAGATTAGAGCTGTGTAGCCTGAATTGCGGTCAGGGCAACGGTGTAAACGATGTCGTCTACCAGTGCGCCACGAGACAGGTCGTTAACCGGTTTGCGCATGCCTTGCAGCATTGGCCCGATGGAGATCAGGTCGGCAGAACGCTGTACCGCTTTGTACGTGGTGTTACCGGTGTTCAGGTCAGGGAAGATGAACACGGTAGCTTTACCCGCAACTGGCGAGTTAGGCGCTTTGGACTGTGCAACGTCAGCCATGATAGCGGCGTCGTACTGCAGCGGACCATCGATGACCAGATCAGGGCGTTTTTCCTGCGCCAGACGGGTTGCTTCACGCACTTTCTCAACATCGCTACCCGCGCCGGAATTACCAGTAGAGTAAGAGATCATCGCAACGCGTGGGTCGATACCGAAGGCGGTAGCGGAGTCTGCAGACTGGATAGCGATTTCAGCCAATTGCTCAGCCGTTGGATCTGGGTTGATGGCGCAGTCGCCGTAAACCAGAACCTGCTCAGGCAGCAGCATGAAGAACACAGAAGACACCAGCGAGCTGCCCGGTGCAGTTTTGATCAGCTGCAACGGCGGACGGATGGTGTTAGCGGTGGTATGAACGGCACCAGAAACCAGACCGTCAACTTCGCCCTGTTCCAGCATCAGCGTACCCAGAACCACGTTGTCTTCGAGCTGTTCGCGCGCAACCACTTCGGTCATGCCCTTGCTCTTACGCAGCTCAACCAGACGTGCAACATAGCGCTCACGCACGACAATCGGATCGACGATTTCGATGCCTTTGCCCAGTTCTACGCCCTGAGCGGCAGCAACACGTTGAATCTCTTCTGGGTTACCGATCAGCACACAGTGAGCAATACCGCGTTCAGCACAGATAGCAGCGGCTTTAACGGTACGTGGTTCATCACCTTCTGGCAGAACGATGCGTTTGCCTGCTTTACGCGCCAGCTCGGTCAGCTGATAGCGGAACGCCGGTGGAGACAGACGACGTGAACGCTCAGATTCTGCGCTCAGGGAGTCGATCCACTGGGTATCGATGTGGCGCGCAACGTATTCCTGCACTTTCTCAACACGTTGACGGTCATCAGCCGGTACTTCAAGGTTGAAGCTTTGCAGGCTGAGTGAGGTCTGCCAGGTGTTGGTGTTGACCATAAATACAGGCAGGCCGGTCTGGAAGGCGCGCTCGCACAGCTTGGCAATGTTCGGATCCATTTCGTAGCCGCCAGTCAGCAGCAGAGCACCGATTTCCACGCCATTCATGGCAGCCAGACAGGCAGCAACCAGAACATCAGGACGGTCAGCAGACGTCACCAGCAGTGAGCCCGGACGGAAATGCTCCAGCATGTGAGGAATGCTGCGTGCGCAGAAGGTCACAGACTTAACGCGACGCGTCTGAATGTCACCTTCGTTGACGATACGAGCATTCAGGTGCTTCGCCATATCGATAGCGCGCGTGGCGATCAGGTCAAAGCTCCACGGGATGCAGCCCAGAACCGGCAGTGGGCTGTTAGCAAACAGCTGCTTCGGATCGATGTTGGCAACGCTGGCTTTCGTGGAGTCATCAAAGATTTCAGACAGGTCAGGGCGAGTACGTCCCTGTTCGTCTACCGGCGCATTCAGTTTGTTGATGATCACGCCAGTGATGTTTTTGTTTTTGCTGCCGCCGAAGCTGGAACGCGCCAGTTCGATACGGTCTTTCAGCTGTGCCGGGGAATCGTTACCCAGCGCCAGTACGAAGACGATTTCTGCGTTCAGCGTTTTGGCGATTTCATAGTTCAATGCGTTAGCAAACTGGTGCTTACGGGTAGGAACCAGACCTTCAACCAGAACGACTTCAGCATCTTTGGTATTTTCGTGATAGCGCGCGATGATTTCTTCCATCAGCACGTCTTGCTGGTTGGAGCTCAGCAGGGCTTCAACGCGGCTCATCGCCAGCGGCTCGGCGGCGCTGATGGCGGAATTCGCACGAATAATGGTAGTCGTTTGATCTGGCGTATTGTCGCCACTGCGCGGCTGGGCGATAGGTTTGAACACGCTCAGGCGAACGCCTTTCTGTTCCATGGAGCGGATGACACCCAGGCTGACGCTTGTCAGACCAACGCTGGTGCCAGTTGGGATCAACATGATTATACGGGACACGGCCGAACCTCTTTACGGTTGCTCGTTAGTCAAAAACAACACCGTCAGCCTTGGCTGACGGTGTTGGGAGTTACGTGTTTTACGCGGTCAGACGGTAAGCGTCTTCGGCGATGACCAACTCTTCATTGGTCGGGATAACCAGCGCAGGGCGGGTGCCATCTTTAGCGATGTTGCCACCTTTACCGAAGCGTGCGGCCAGGTTGCGTTCGTGATCGATGTCAAAGCCCAGCAGGCCCAGTTTTTTCAGCGACAGTTCACGAACCATTGCGGCGTTTTCACCGATACCACCGGTGAAGATGACGGCATCCAGACGGCCTTCCATCAGTGCAGCGTAAGAACCGATATATTTCGCCAGACGGTGGCAGTAAACGTCCATTGCACGTTTAGCGTCAGCTTTCGTTTCGTAGTTATCTTCAACGTAGCGGCAGTCGCTGGTCACTTCAGTCAGACCCAGCAGACCAGATTCTTTGGTCATCAGGGTGTTGATGCTATCAATGTCCATGCCCAGTGCGTCGTGCAGGTGGAAAATCACAGCTGGGTCGATATCGCCGCAGCGCGTACCCATCACCAGACCTTCCAGCGGCGTCAGACCCATAGAGGTGTCAACGCATTCGCCATTACGGATTGCAGTAACGGAACCACCGTTGCCCAGGTGGCAAGTGATCACGTTCAGCTCTTCTACTGGTTTGTTCAGCACTTTAGCGGCTTCACGAGAAACAAAGTAGTGGCTGGTGCCGTGGAAACCGTAGCGACGGATGTGGTTTTCTTTATACAGTTTGTACGGCAGTGCATAAAGGTAGGATTCTTCCGGCATGGTCTGGTGGAACGCGGTGTCGAAAACAGCGACGTTCTTATCAGCCAGGTGCGGGAAAGATTTCAGTGCTTCGTCGATGCCGATCAGGTGCGCCGGGTTGTGCAGAGGTGCAAAAGGTACGGAATCTTTGATACCCTGAAGAACATCATCAGTGATGATCGCGGATTGGGTGAACTTCTCACCGCCGTGAACGATACGGTGACCAATAGCAACCAGTTGAGCTGACAGCTCCGGTTTCTGAGACAGAATGGTATTGACGATGAAGTTCAGCGCTTCGCTGTGAGCTGCACCGGCACCCAGTTCGGCGTCTTGTTTACTGCCGTCCATTTTCCATTTGATGCGGGCTTCAGGCAGGTTGAAACACTCGGCTAAACCAGACAGGTACTCTTCTCCGTTAATCGCATCGATGATCGCGAATTTCAGGGATGAACTACCGCAGTTAAGAACCAGTACTAACTTACTCGACATGGAAGTACCTACTTGTTATACATGGTTAAAAAAATGTCATACAGGGCATAGCGTATCGCATGCCGCCGCTGGCATTTATGATTAACATCATACCTTGGTGTGATACACCAGACACGATGATGAAATAGGGTCGATACTATGATGTAGGTTATATCGGATAATCGATACAACTAATCTCTACAACAACGTGACATCGACCTAGTGTAAACCGCAGCTTTTAAAGCGATGGATAACCGCGTTAATGGCCGTTGGCTGCGCTTATGTCGCGAAGGGAATTATACTCCTTGCGTGTAGTCATACTACTTTAGGTATACAGCGGCCAAAAGGCCGATCTAGGATACCGATAGCGTAGGCTAAACACAAAATATATTTTAACCTTATCAACTCGAGTTGTTGATTTGTGCAAAAGTTTTATTTTTTATCTGTAAAGTTGAGGTGTGGCTATGGCGACGAAACCAGACAGTAGAATCAGTTGGCTACAGCTACTCCAACGTGGGCAGCATTACATGAAAACGTGGCCAGCAGAAAAGCGGCTGGCGCCCGTATTTCCTGAAAACCGTGTGGCGCAAGCGACACGGTTCGGTATCCGCATCATGCCGCCGCTGGCGGTGTTTACCTTAACGTGGCAGATTGCGCTCGGTGGTCAGCTCGGCCCGGCCATCGCCACCGCGCTGTTTGCCTGTAGCCTGCCGTTGCAGGGGCTCTGGTGGCTTGGCCGCCGTTCTGTGACGCCTTTACCGCCGACGCTCGCGCAATGGTTCCATGAGATTCGCCATAAGCTAGTGGAGTCAGGACAGGCATTAGCACCATTGGAAGAAGCGCCGACTTACCAAGCGTTGGCGGATGTGCTGAAGCGTGCGTTTAACCAGCTTGATAAAACCTTCCTGGATGATTTGTGATCGGCGTCAGGCTGTGTGCGGGTTGATGGCTATTTTGTTCTTTCCCCTGTTTCAAATCAAAGAAGCGGTGGCTACCGCTACCGTGACACGATTCAGTATGCGATTCTGAGGCCAATACCTATTTAGCGATATTGGCTTACCCCAAAAAGGGTTCAGGAGAGCAACATGGAAATGACAAATGCCCAGAGATTGATCCTTTCAAATCAATATAAAATGATGACGATGCTCGATCCCGACAACGCCGAGCGCTATCGCCGGTTACAAACGATTATCGAGCGTGGCTATGGTTTGCAGATGCGCGAACTGGACCGTGAGTTTGGTGAGCTGACCGAAGAGGTTTGCCGCGCGATTATTAACATCATGGAAATGCATCATGCCTTGCAGGTGTCGTGGACCAATCTGAAAGATAAGCAGGATTTGGATGAACGCCGCCTGACCTTCCTGGGCTTTGATGCCGCAACGGAAGCACGTTATCTCGGCTTTGTACGCTTTATGGTACATGTCGAAGGTCGCTATCCCCATTTTGATGCGGGTACGCATGGGTTCAACGCTCAGACAAAAATGTGGGATAAATACAACAGAATGCTGGCTGTCTGGCAATCCTGCCCACGCCAGTATCACTTGAGTGCGGTTGAGATCGCACAGATCATCAACGCCTGATTAATGAAAAAGGGGCTTTCTGTGGAGTGTAAAGGTTTTCTGTTCGACCTCGATGGTACGCTGGTTGATTCACTGCCTGCGGTAGAACGTGCGTGGATCAACTGGGCAAAAGATCACGATATTGAACCACAGGAAGTGCTGGATTTTATTCATGGCAAGCAGGCAATTACGTCCCTGCGTCACTTTCTTCAAGGGCAGAGCGAAGAAACGATTCAACAAGAGTTTGATGCGCTAGAGAAAACAGAAGCGTCTGATACGCAGGGCATTGTTGCCATGCCAGGGGCGAAGGCGCTGTTGGAACGTTTGGATGCACTGGATATTCCCTGGGCGATTGTGACATCCGGCACGGTGCCGATTGCCAGCGCCCGTCATCATCGTGGAGAACTGCCTGCTCCTCGTTCCTTTATTACGGCGGAGCAGGTTGCCAAAGGTAAACCTCACCCTGATGCCTATCTACTTGGCGCACAGCAGCTAGGGCTGAAGCCGGAAGAGTGTGTTGTTGTCGAAGATGCGCCAGCGGGCGTGCTATCGGGTCTGGCGGCTGGCTGCAAGGTTATTGCGGTGAAGGCACCTGCGGATACGCCGAAGCTGGATCAGGTCGATCTGATCCTTGATTCGCTGGAGCAGATAGAAATAGAACAATTACCGAACGGCGCTAAGGTACTTCTGCGCCAGTAGGTTGTCTGTAACATAATGACAAAACTGTGACTAAATATGATCAAACCTCGCATCTGCGAGGTTTTTTTATGGCAGACTATACCCGTCATACTTCAAGCTGCATGTGCGTTGGCTTCCCTTACTCACCCCAGTCACTTACTTGTGTAAGCTCCCGGGGATTCGTGCGATTGCCGCCTTCCTGCAACTCGAATTATTTAGGGTATACCAATGTCTGCCACCCTTTGGGTCACCGCTGCGCGGTGTTGAAAAATGCGCCTGCATTCTTTATGGCATGCTGAACCTCCACCTCTCAATATGCATTTTTCCGTCAGGGGAACCGTTTTGAATAGCGAACTTCTCTGGGTTTTATCCCTGTTGCTGATCGCCATTGTGTTGTTTACCACCAATAAATTACGCATGGACGTCGTAGCGCTGTTGGTCATTATCGCGTTTGTACTGAGCGGCACGTTGACGCTATCTGAAGCGTTGGTGGGGTTCAGCGATCCTAACGTGATATTGATTGCAGCCCTGTTTGTGATTGGTGAGGGGTTGGTTCGTACCGGCGTTGCTTATCAGGTCGGTGATTGGCTGGTTCGTGTGGCGGGCAGCAGTGAGATGAAGATGTTGATCTTACTGATGGTCACCGTTGCGCTGCTGGGAGCGTTCATGAGCTCCACTGGCGTTGTCGCGATTTTTATTCCTGTGGTGCTGAGTGTTTCCGCACGGATGAAAATTTCCCCCGGAAGGCTGATGATGCCGCTGAGTTTTGCCGGGTTGATTAGCGGTATGATGACGCTGGTCGCGACGCCGCCGAATATGGTGGTGAGCAGCGAGCTGATGCGCGAAGGCGTTGCGGGTTTTGGGTTTTTCAGCGTGACGCCGATAGGGATGGTGGTATTGCTGCTGGGTGTGGCGTATATGATGGTCGCGCGTTACTGGCTTGGCGATGCCGAGACGGCAACTGCAAAAGAGATGTGGAAGAGAAGGACGTTTCGCGATCTGATTCGTGATTACCGACTGACGGGGAGGGCGCGCCGGTTAGCGATTCGCCCAGGATCGCCTTTTATCGGTCACCGTCTTGATGATTTACGCCTGCGCCAGCGCTTTGGTGCGAACGTGGTCGGGATTGAGCGCTGGCGTAAGTTTCGCCGTGTGATGATCAGCGTGGCGGGCAATACCGAACTTCGCCTGAATGATGTCTTACTGATCGACATGTCGGCCTCTGAGGTGGATTTACGCGAATTTTGCACCGCGCAGCGGCTTGAACCGATGGTGCTGCGTGGCGAGTATTTCTCCGAGCAGGCGCGTGATGTGGGAATGGCGGAAGTCTCGTTGATTCCCGATTCCGAGCTGCTGGGGAAAACGCTGTACGACGTCGGATTTCGTAGCCGCTATGGCCTGAGCGTCGTGGGGATTCGCCGGTCAGGCGAGGCGATGGAAGGTATCCTCGCCGATGAACCGCTCCAGCTCGGTGATATTTTGCTGGTGATGGGCGACTGGCGCATGATTCGACAGCTGCACACGCAGAAAAACGACTTCCTTTTACTTAATCTCCCTGCCGAAGTAGATGACGTTGCGCCTGCGGTGAGTCAGGCACCTCACGCGCTGTTTTGTCTGGCGCTGATGGTAGCGATGATGCTGACGGATGAAATACCGAATGCGGTCGCTGCGCTGATCGCCTGTTTGCTGATGGGTAAATTCCGCTGTATCGACATGGAAAGTGCTTATCGGGCTATTCACTGGCCGAGTATTATTCTTATCGTTGGGATGATGCCGTTTGCGCTAGCGTTGCAGCAAACGGGCGGTGTGGCGCTGATCGTTAAAGGGCTGATGGACGTTGCCGGGAACGCCGGGCCGCATGTGATGCTGGTGTGCTTGTTCGTGCTATGTGCCGTTATCGGTCTGTTTATTTCCAACACGGCGACGGCGGTGCTGATGGCGCCCATTGCGATTGCTGCCGCGAAGCAGATGGGCGTGTCGCCTTATCCGTTTGCGATGATCATCGCGATTGCAGCTTCTGCCGCCTTTATGACCCCGGTGTCGTCACCGGTGAATACGTTGGTACTGGGGCCGGGCGGTTATAAATTCGGGGACTTTGTACGCATTGGCGTCCCCTTTACCGTGCTGGTGATGCTGGTCAGCGTAGTGATGGTGCCGTGTCTGTATCCGTTCTGACGGTGCTTTTCCGTTATAGCGGACGCCCGTTATAACGGAGAATCCTGACTGATTTCGTCAAGCGATAGGCTAAAGCTAGGCACGAATACCGTCATGAAATAGTCCATTTCTGGGCTGTGGCGCAGCTGCAATGTTTTTTCCAGCCGTGCTTTGGCAAGCGTGAATTCCGTATTGCCTGCGGATAATTCTTCCAGACATTTCAGGTAGGCGCACAGTGCGTCTGCCTGTTTAACGATGGCGCGTTCTTCTTCGCTGGTGTAGTTATCATCCAGCAGCATTCGATAATCCTGCTGGAGTTCTTCCGGCAGCATCTCAACCAGTTTCTGCTGTGCAATCTTCTCTATCTTCTTGTACTCATGCGCAATCTGCGCGTTGTAGTACTTGATCGGCGTCGGCATGTCACCGGTCAGCACCTCGCTGGCATCATGGTACATCGCCAGTAGCGCGATGCGTTCTGCGTTCAGGTTACCGTCGAATTTGCGGTTTTTGATGACGGCCAGTGCATGGGCGACAAAGGCGACCTGAAGGCTGTGCTCGGAGACGTTTTCCGTGCGCACGTTGCGCATGAGCGGCCAACGGCTGATGAGTTTTAGACGAGATAAATGGGCGAAAAAGTGGCTCTGATTCATGGCGATCTCTCAGACAACAGCGCGGTGAAGTAGCAATATCGTGGGCATCTATTGTGGGCACTTGCCGGAGATTATGCAAACGGAGGTGAGGGATTCGCCGAGCGGTGATTGCCCGGCGAAGATAGGCTCGATGACTGCTGGGCTATTGGTGATAGTGCCCCAGGAAACGCCCTAATTTGTGGATTGCCATATCCAGCTCATCAATACGCGGCAGCGTGACGATGCGTACGTGGTCAGGGTAAGGCCAGTTAAATGCGGTTCCCTGCACCAGTAACACTTTTTCCTGCAACAGGAGATCCAATACCAGTTTTTGGTCGTCGTGGATATTAAAGCGCTTGGCATCAATGCGTGGGAACATATAGAGCGCGCCGCGTGGTTTTACGCACGATACGCCGGGGATCTGATTGATCAGTTCCCAGGAACGGTTGCGCTGCTCGTACAGGCGTCCGCCGGGCTGAATAAATTCGCTGATGCTCTGATAGCCGCCCAGCGCGGTCTGAATCGCATGCTGCATCGGCACATTCGCGCACAAACGCATAGAGGCCAGCATTTCCAGCCCTTCAATGTACCCTTTGGCGTGTTTTTTCGGGCCATTCAGTACCATCCAGCCTTGACGGAAACCCGCCACGCGGTAGGTCTTGGAAAGTCCGTTGAACGTAACAGTCAGCAGGTCCGGCGCGAGTGCAGCAATCGAGTGATGCTGCGCATCGTCATACAGAATTTTGTCGTAAATTTCGTCGGCAAAAATGATCAGGTTATGTTCGCGCGCAATCGCCACGATATCCAACAGCAGCTCTTTGCTGTAGACCGCGCCCGTTGGGTTATTCGGGTTAATGATGACAATACCGCGAGTATTGGACGTGATCTTTTTGCGGATATCATCTAGATCGGGGAACCAATCGGAGGATTCATCGCAGAGATAGTGAACGGCGTTGCCGTTAGACAAAGAAACTGCGGCGGTCCAAAGCGGGTAGTCCGGCGCAGGAACCAGCATTTCATCGCCTGGGTTAAGCAGCGCCTGCATGGATTGCACGATGAGTTCGGAAACACCGTTACCAATATAGACGTCTTCAACCGTAATATCGCGCATATCCCGCGCCTGATAGTGCTGCACGATGGCTTTACGGGCGGAATAGAGGCCTTTGGAATCACAGTAGCCCTGTGCGGTAGGCAGGTTACGGATGACATCGACCAGAATTTCGTCTGGTGCCTCGAAGCCGAAAGGGGCAGGGTTGCCAATGTTCAGTTTAAGGACTTTATTACCTTCTTCTTCAAGCCGTTTGGCTTCCTTTAAGACTGGGCCACGGATGTCATAGCATACGTTCTCCAGTTTCTTGGATTTTTCAATCGGAGACATAAATAGTACGAGCCTTCTGCAGAGAGCGCATATTCCCAGACGGAATAGCATAACCTGCTTAATGTACTCTTCCTGCAGTACCTTTTGAAGAATGATTATCGCTTTTGCTGCAAATGGTTGCGCATCTGCACTATATGGTTGTGTACTCGTTGGATGGTGCGATATGGTAGGGGGCGGACAACTGTTCATGCCGCACTTTTTTAGCGCCAGAATAGGGTGACATGGAGATCTTGTTTATTTAAGTGTGGAGCGTATTTATTTCGCAAGATGAAATAAAGGGAAGGTGCCGTTGTTATTGAATTAAGGATTAAGGCTGGTGAGTCATTTAATTACATGATGTCTTACCAATGGAAAGGCGATAGTGGTAACGAAATATAAGTATTTTTTTGCCCTTATCGTGCGTCTGCGATAGTGTCTTTAAATGTATCGGTCATTACCTGTACATGTAATAAAACACCAGGAATATTTTGTTAAAATTAAAATAGATAAGTGAAAAATCGTATGACCAGTGCAAATCGACCAGTACTTAATCTCGATCTTGATTTACTGAGGACGTTTGTTGCCGTTGCAGATTTAAATACATTTGCAGCGGCGGCGACCGCAGTCAATAGAACCCAATCGGCTGTCAGCCAACAGATGCAGCGGCTGGAGCAACTCATCGGAAAGGAGCTTTTTGCCCGACATGGGCGTAATAAATTGCTGACCGAACATGGTATCCAGTTTCTGGGTTATGCCAGAAAAATATTACAATTCAATGATGAAGCTTGTATTTCATTAATGTACAGCGATATTCAGGGTACGCTGACCATCGGGGCGTCTGACGATACTGCAGACACCATCCTTCCTTATATTTTGCATCGGGTGACATCCGTATTTCCTAAGCTCTCCGTCAATGTCAGCGTAAAACGTAGCGCTGAAATGATGGAAATGTTGAATCAGGGGAAAATAGATCTGGTTATTACCACAATGAACGGTGTGGTGTTTCCTCATGTGTTATTACGCAGCTCTCCGACGCTATGGTATTGCGCGGCGGATTATCAGTTCCGATCGCAAGAGCCTGTACCTCTGGTGGTTCTGGATGAACCGAGTCCTTTCCGGACGTTGGCGACACAACAACTGACGGCCGCTGGGATCCCCTGGAGAATTGCGTATGTGGCTTCAACGCTCTCTGCTGTGCGCGCTGCGGTGAAGGCTGGCATGGGGATTACCGTGCGGTCAGTGGAAATGATGAGCCCGGAGTTGCGGGTGTTGGGCGAAGAGGAAGGGTTGCCGAGATTGCCTGAAACACGTTATTTCCTCTGCCAGAATCCTAATCAGGAGAATGAGCTGGCAACGGCAATTTTCAATGTGATTGAATCAGGGAAGCCCTCTCACATTACGCCTGTCAGCATGTTAGCAAACAGCACGAATGAAAAATTGTCTTCCGACCCGTCGCTGAAGGATGCGATCTAATCGTAATGGGTAGTTAACTATCATTCGGGGAGGGTAGGGATGCACCCCGAATGATGATGATTTATGACTAAGGTGTTAAACCCACATCGGCAGCGCCTTCCTGGCCTGATTTCTTCACTCCGATCCCACTTCGCGTTTTCCATTTCACATCAATAGGCTAGGCGCGGCGAAATTAATGCTCCCATTTGTTTTATAAAACGACGGTTCTATTTTTTTAAAATAATGTTATGGAAAATGGCATCAAACCTTGTCCAGTATCATCTTGATTTTTTTACTAACTAAATTGGTAAAAATGTGTGCTGGATCAAAAAATACCCCTAATAACCACATGGGGGAACAGGCATTTTCTGTGGAAATGGTATAGTGACGCGGTGAACTTGCTTCCTGCGCTGCTGCACACTGGTTAACGGACAAAAGTACTGACTCGATTTAGCTGCGGGTGAGAACACAAAATGTTAACAAAACAGCGTGCATGTAAAGTAATGTACTGTTATTTTTAGTAAGGTTGAAAAAAAGGTTACAAATTTAGGGGCTCAACCATACCAAGCAAGGCTTACCTGATACGTTTCCATGCTTTTTTGTGGTTATTAATCCTTCCTTTTAATCGATGTGGCGCATTAACTGCCGATAATAGAGCAGAGATGTTACCCGCCACTTTTGATGAGTAAGCAAAGAGAATGTCAACAACTACTGAAATCCTCGCCCATCATTGGGCATTTGGGCTATTCCTTATCATTGCCGTAGGCCTTTGCGTCTTCATGCTGACCGGTGGATTCTTGCTGGGGGGGAGAGCAAAAGGCAGGGCCAAAAACGTACCTTATGAATCCGGTATCGACTCCGTAGGTTCAGCGCGGTTACGCCTGTCTGCTAAATTTTATCTTGTCGCTATGTTCTTCGTAATCTTCGACGTTGAAGCCCTCTATCTCTACGCTTGGGCTGTGTCTATCAAAGAAAGCGGCTGGATTGGCTTCATTGAAGCAACCATTTTCATTTTGGTGCTGTTGGCTGGTTTGATTTATCTGGTACGCGTTGGGGCACTTGACTGGACCCCGGTACGTTCCAAGAGACAAGTCGTTAAATCAGACATCATCAACACTACCAACAATCATCCGCAGTAACAGCGAGGCATTTTAAGATGGACTATACGCTCACCCGCATAGAGCCGGACGGTGAGAATGACCGTTATCCCCTGCAACGTCAGGAGATCGTTTCCGACCCTCTGGAGCAACATGTTCACCGCAGTGTCTATATGGGCAAACTGGAACATGCATTACACGATACGGTGAACTGGGGGCGTCAGAACTCCCTGTGGCCGTACAACTTCGGCCTGTCTTGTTGCTACGTAGAAATGGTGACGTCATTTACCGCCGTTCATGACGTGGCGCGTTTTGGTGCTGAGGTTTTGCGTGCGTCGCCACGTCAGGCCGATTTCATGGTAGTAGCGGGAACCTGTTTTACCAAAATGGCACCCGTTATTCAGCGTCTGTACGAGCAAATGTTGGAGCCTAAATGGGTTATCTCCATGGGCGCATGTGCTAACTCCGGCGGTATGTACGATATCTATTCCGTTGTTCAGGGCGTAGATAAATTCCTGCCTGTTGATGTGTACATTCCGGGCTGCCCGCCGCGTCCTGAAGCCTACATGCAAGCGCTGTTGCTGCTGAAAGAATCCATCGGTAAAGAACGCCGCCCTCTGTCATGGGTGGTGGGTGAACAGGGCGTTTACCGCGCCAACATGCAATCTGAGCGTGAGCGCAAACGCGGCGAACGAATCGCTGTGACGAACCTGCGTTCGCCTGATGAGATTTGACCTGTAGATGATAAACCCGGTGACCGTGTAATACCTCGATAATAGTGTGCGGTCATTATCAGCTACAGAAATAGCACATTTAATGTGGTGACATATTTATGACAGATTTAACGACACACGATCTCGCTCAGCCAGGCTGGCAAACCCGCGATCACCTTAACGATCCGGTCGTTGGCGAACTGTGTAACCGTTTTGGACCAGATGCATTTACTGTACAGGCAACCCGCACAGGGATCCCTGTTGTGTGGGTCAAGCGTGAGCAATTACTGGATGTTGTCGCATTCCTGAAAAAACAGCCGAAGCCTTATGTGATGCTGTTTGACCTGCACGGTATGGATGAGCGCCTGCGCACCCATCGTGAAGGTTTACCTGCCGCCGACTACTCCGTCTTTTATCACATCATTTCCATCGAGCGTAACCGCGACATTATGCTGAAAGTCGCGTTGGCTGAAAATGATATGCATTTGCCGACCGTGACCAAGCTGTTCCCGAATGCCAACTGGTATGAGCGTGAAACGTGGGAGATGTTCGGTATGACCTTTGATGGTCACCCGCACCTGACGCGCATCATGATGCCGCAGACGTGGGAAGGGCATCCGTTACGTAAAGATTATCCGGCGCGTGCGACCGAATTCGATCCTTTTGAGCTGACCAAGCAGAAAGAAGATCTGGAAATGGAATCGCTGACGTTCAAACCGGAAGAGTGGGGAATGAAGCGCGGTACTGAAAACGAGGACTTCATGTTCCTCAACCTCGGTCCGAACCACCCGTCTTCACACGGTGCCTTCCGTATTATCCTGCAATTGGACGGTGAAGAAATCGTCGACTGCGTGCCAGATGTGGGTTACCACCATCGCGGCGCGGAGAAAATGGGCGAGCGCCAGTCCTGGCACAGCTACATTCCTTATACCGACCGTATTGAATACCTCGGCGGCTGCGTTAACGAAATGCCGTACGTACTGGCCGTGGAAAAACTGGCAGGTATTGAGGTGCCGGATCGCGTTAAGACGATTCGCGTCATGCTGTCTGAGCTGTTCCGTATAAATAGCCATCTGCTGTATATCAGTACTTATATTCAGGACGTCGGTGCGATGACACCGGTGTTCTTTGCGTTTACTGACCGCCAGAAAATTTACGATTTAGTTGAAGCGATTACCGGTTTCCGTATGCATCCGGCATGGTTCCGTATTGGCGGTGTGGCGCACGATCTGCCACGCGGCTGGGAACGTCTGCTGCGTGAATTCCTTGATTGGATGCCGGCTCGTTTGGACACCTATGTCAAATCCGCGCTGCAGAACACCATTCTGAAAGGCCGTACTCAGGGCGTCGCCGCCTACAACGCGAAAGAAGCGTTGGATTGGGGCGTAACGGGTGCGGGTCTGCGTGCCACGGGGATTGGTTTTGACGTGCGTAAATGGCGTCCGTATTCCGGTTATGAAAACTTTGACTTTGAAGTGCCAGTAGGCGACGGCATCAGCGATTGCTATAGCCGCGTTATGCTGAAAGTCGAAGAACTGCGTCAGAGCTTACGTATTCTGGATCAGTGCCTCAAGAACATGCCGGAAGGCCCGTTCAAAGCGGATCACCCGCTGACGACGCCGCCGCCAAAAGAGCGCACGTTGCAGCATATCGATACGCTGATCAACCACTTCCTTCAGGTTTCCTGGGGACCGGTGATGCCTGCCAATGAATCATTCCAGATGGTTGAGGCAACGAAAGGTATCAACAGCTATTACCTGACCAGCGACGGCGGCACGATGAGCTACCGTACCCGTATTCGCACGCCGAGCTATGCGCATCTGCAACAGATAATCCTTCTGTAATTCGCGGGTGTCTGGTATCCGACCTGATCGTTTACCTCGGCAGTATTGATTTCGTAATGTCAGATGTGGACCGCTAATTATGCATGATCATAACAATCACGATCATATTGACGCTCAGGGACAACCTGCTGCCGATTCGCTGACAAAAGACACTGCTTTTGTATTGAGTGACGCCGAACGTGACGCCATTGAGCACGAAAAACATCACTACGAAGATGCACGCGCCGCGTCAATCGAAGCACTGAAAATTGTGCAGAAAGAACGCGGCTGGGTACCGGATGGGGCTATCCACGCGATTGCCGATCTGCTGGGTATCCCTGCCAGTGACGTGGAAGGTGTGGCAACGTTCTACAGCCAGATTTTCCGTCAGCCTGTCGGGCGTCATGTTATTCGCTATTGCGATAGCGTCGTGTGCCACATCAATGGCTATCAGGGCGTTCAGGCTGCGCTGGAGCGTAAGCTCAGCATCAAACCGGGACAGACAACGTTCGATGGACGTTTCACGCTGTTGCCGACCTGCTGCCTGGGGAACTGTGACAAGGGGCCGTCAATGATGATTGACGAAGATACCCATACCCATGTGACGCCGGAAGGAATTGAATCGTTATTGGAGCAGTATCAATGAGTAAAGACATTGTTCTGACTGCTGAGCAGCATCCTCTGACCTGGCGTTTACGTGCAGACAAACAGCCGGTATGGCTGGATGAGTATCGCAGCAAAAACGGCTATGCCGCCGCGCAAAAAGCGTTAACCGGCATGGCGCAGGATGAAGTGGTCTCACTGGTTAAAGACGCTGGCCTGAAAGGGCGTGGCGGCGCGGGCTTTTCGACGGGCTTGAAGTGGAGCCTGATGCCGAAAGACGAAAGCATGAATATCCGCTATCTGCTGTGTAACGCGGATGAGATGGAGCCGGGCACTTATAAAGACCGCCTGCTGATGGAGCAAGAGCCTCATCTGCTGGTTGAAGGCATGCTGATCAGCGCCTTTGCGCTGAAAGCCTACCGTGGCTACATCTTCCTGCGCGGTGAATATATTGAAGCTGCCGTTCACCTGCGTCGCGCAATCGAAGAAGCGAAAGCGGCTGGCCTGCTGGGTAAAAATATTCTGGGCAGCGGGTTTGATTTCGAGCTGTTCGTGCATACGGGCGCCGGGCGTTATATCTGCGGTGAAGAAACCGCACTGATTAACTCACTGGAAGGCCGTCGTGCTAACCCTCGCTCTAAGCCGCCGTTCCCAGCGTCTGCGGGTGTGTGGGGTAAACCGACCTGCGTCAACAACGTGGAAACGCTGTGTAACGTACCGGCGATTATCGAGCACGGTGCGGCGTGGTATCAGGGGCTGTCTGCGGGTAAAAGTAAAGATGCAGGCACGAAACTGATGGGCTTCTCCGGCCGCGTCAAGAACCCGGGCCTGTGGGAACTGCCGTTTGGTACGACTGCGCGTGAAATTCTGGAAGACTACGCGGGCGGTATGCGCGATGGTCTGAAGCTGAAAGCCTGGCAGCCGGGTGGTGCCGGTACGGATTTCCTGACGGAAAACCATCTCGATCTGCCGATGGATTTTGAGCACATTGCGAAAGCCGGTAGCCGTATGGGTACCGCGCTGGCGATGGCCGTCGATCACGAAATCAATATGGTTTCGCTGACGCGCAATCTCGAAGAATTCTTCTCCCGTGAATCCTGTGGCTGGTGTACGCCGTGCCGCGATGGTCTGCCGTGGAGCGTGAAGATTCTGCGTGCGCTGGAGAAGGGTGAAGGCCAGCCTGGCGATATCGAAACGCTGGAGCAACTTTGCCGTTTCCTCGGTCCGGGTAACACCTTCTGTGCGCATGCGCCGGGTGCGGTCGAGCCGCTGCAAAGTGCCATCAAGTATTTCCGGGAAGAATTCGAAGCGGGTATCTCTAAACAGTATTTAGGCAATGTCAAAGCGATTGGCGGTATTCAGCCTAACCTGTTGAAAGAGCGCTGGTAAGCTATCGCTCAACACGTGCGAGATGCAGTGAATGTATCCGCAGGGTGGCGCAAATAAGCCACCCTCATAAACCCAATAGATTTCAAGGCGCAGGTAGCCAACGCATTTGCGATTTGAAAGTGAGGGTATACAGAATTTTTGATTAGCGCTCGTGGTAACACGGGCCATTATGGAAGCATGCTGACTATGGCTACTATTCATGTAGACGGCAAAGAGTATGAAGTAAACGGAGCAGACAACCTTCTGGAAGCTTGCCTGACTCTGGGACTTGATATTCCTTACTTTTGCTGGCACCCCGCGCTCGGGAGCGTCGGATCCTGCCGCCTCTGTGCGGTAAAACAGTACCAAAACGCGGAAGACACCCGCGGTCGTCTGGTGATGTCTTGTATGACACCGGCAACCGAAGGAACGTTCATCGCGATTGAAGATGAAGAAGCGAAGCTATTCCGTAAGACGATAGTTGAGTTTCTGATGACCAACCACCCGCACGATTGTCCGGTGTGTGAGGAAGGCGGTAACTGTCATTTGCAGGATATGACGGTGATGACGGGGCAGAACTTCCGTCGCTATCGCTTTACCAAACGTACCCACCGCAATCAGGATCTCGGGCCGTTCATTTCTCATGAGATGAACCGCTGTATCGCGTGCTATCGCTGCGTGCGTTACTACAAAGATTACGCGGATGGCAAAGATCTCGGCGTTTACGGCGCACACGACAACGTCTACTTCGGTCGCCCGGAAGATGGCACGCTGGAAAGCGAGTTCTCCGGTAACCTGGTTGAAGTGTGTCCTACCGGTGTATTCACCGATAAAACGCACTCTGAGCGCTATAACCGTAAATGGGATATGCAGTTTGCACCGAGCGTCTGCCAACAGTGCAGCATCGGCTGTAATACCAGCCCCGGTGAACGCTATGGCGAACTACGCCGTATCGAAAACCGTTTCAACGGTAGCGTAAACCACTATTTCCTGTGTGACCGCGGCCGTTTTGGTTACGGCTATGTCAACCAGAAAGACCGTCCGAACCAGCCGCTGCAACGTCGTGGTGATGACTGGATCGCGCTGAATGCCGATCAGGCATTGCAAGGTGCGGCGGATGTGTTGCGTCAGGCGAAGAAAACGATCGGTATCGGTTCACCGCGCGCCAGCATCGAAAGCAACTTCGCGTTGCGTGAGCTGGTGGGTGCCGAGAACTTCTATACCGGTATCGCGCAGGAAGAACAAAATCGTCTGCAACTGATCCTGAAAGTGCTGCGCGAAAGCGGTGTGAGAACACCAGCGCTGCGTGAGATCGAAGGCTACGATGCGGTTCTGATTCTGGGTGAAGACTTGACGCAGACGGGAGCGCGTATCGCACTGGCCGTTCGTCAGGCGGTTAAAGGTAAAGCTCGCGAAATGGCAGCCGCGCAGAAAGTGGCTGACTGGCAGATCGCGGCGATCATGAACATTGGTCAGCATGCCAAGCACCCGCTGTTTGTCACCAACGTCGACAACACTCGTCTGGACGACATCGCTGCATGGAACTACCGTGCGCCAGTTGCCGATCAGGCTCGTCTTGGCTTCGCTATTGCACATGGTCTGGATAGCAGTGCTCCGGCAGTTACCGATCTGGCTGCGGGTCTCGACCAGAAAGTCGATATCATCGTACAGGCGCTGGCCGGTGCGAAAAAACCACTCATCATTTCCGGCACCAATTCAGGTAGCGAGGAAGTGATCTCTGCGGCGGCAAACGTTGCCAAGGCGCTGAAAAATCGCGGCTCAGACGTCGGCATCACCTTTGTTGCTCCTGCTGCTAACAGCATCGGGTTGTCAATCATGGGTGGCGGTTCGCTGGATGACGCGCTGGCGCAGTTGGAAAACGGCGACGCCGACAGCGTGGTGGTTCTGGAGAACGATCTCTACCGTCATGCCCCAATCGCTCGCGTTGACGCGGCGCTGGAAAAAGCTGAGAACCTGATTGTGGTTGACCATCAGCGTACTCGCATCATGGATAAGGCTAGCATCATTCTGTCTGCCGCCAGCTTTGCTGAAAGCGACGGTACGTTGGTGAATCAGGAAGGCCGAGCTCAGCGTTTCTTCCAGGTTTATGACCCAACGTACTACAACGACAAGATTGTGATGCTGGAAAGCTGGCGCTGGCTGCACTCGCTGTATATCACCTATAACAGCCGTCAGGTTGACTGGACGCAGCTGGATAACGTGATTGATGCGTGTGTTGCTGAATTGCCGCAGCTGGCTGCGATTAAAGATGCCGCGCCTGATGCCTCGTTCCGTATTCGTGGTCAGAAACTGTCGCGTTCACCGATTCGCTCCAGCGGCCGTACAGCGATGCGTGCCAATATCAGCGTGCATGAACCGCGTCAACCCGTCGATAAAGACACCATGTTTGCCTTCTCAATGGAAGGGAACAACAGCCCGACAGCTAATCGTCAGCAGATTCCATTTGCCTGGGCACCAGGCTGGAACTCACCGCAAGCCTGGAACAAATTCCAGGACGAAGTGGGCGGACATTTACGTCATGGCGATCCAGGTGTGCGTATGATCGAAGCCGGAGAAGGTTCGCTGGCGTATTTCGATAACATTCCTGCGGCTTTCGTCCCACAAGCGGGCCAATGGCGTGTTGCGCCGTATTATCACCTGTTTGGTAGTGATGAAATGTCACAGCGTTCTGACGTGATTCAGCAGCGTATGCCAGAGCCTTACGTGATGGTGAACCCGGTTGATGCGGCAACGCTGGGCGTGAACGCCGGTGCGTTGCTGGAGTTGACCTGTGCAGGACAAACGCTACGTCTGCCACTGCGCTTAAGTGCGGCATTGAGTCAGGGACAGGTTGGTTTACCGCTGGGCTTACCGGGTATTGCACCGGTGCTGGCGGGTGCAACCGTTGAAAATATGCGGGAGGCCGCACAATGAGTTGGTTAACGCCGGAATTAATCGAGATTCTGATCTCCGTCGGAAAAGCGATCGTGATTCTGCTGGTTGTGGTGACCTGTGGCGCATTCATGAGTATGGGTGAACGTCGACTGCTCGGCCTCTTCCAGGGACGTTATGGACCGAACCGAGTAGGTTGGGGCGGTTCATTGCAGCTCGTCGCTGACATGATCAAAATGTTCTTCAAAGAAGACTGGGTGCCGAATTTTACCGATAAGGTGATCTTCACGCTGGCACCGATGATCGCGTTTACGTCAATGCTGATTGCCTTTGCGATTGTGCCGATCACGCCAACCTGGGGTGTCGCCGATCTGAACATCGGGATCCTGTTCTTCCTGATGATGGCGGGTTTGGCCGTTTACGCGGTGCTGTTTGCTGGCTGGGCGAGTAACAACAAATACTCGCTGCTCGGCGCGGTACGTGCTTCTGCTCAGACCGTAAGCTACGAAGTGTTCATCGGCCTGTCGTTGATGGGGGTTGTCGCGCAAGCGGGCTCGTTCAACATGCGTGACATCGTCGATTCTCAGGAACACCTGTGGAACGTGATCCCGCAGTTCTTCGGCTTTATTACGTTTGCCATCGCAGGCGTGGCGGTGTGTCACCGTCACCCGTTTGACCAGCCTGAAGCTGAACAGGAACTGGCCGATGGTTACCACATTGAATACTCCGGTATGAAATTCGGTCTGTTCTTTGTCGGGGAATATATCGGGATCGTGACCGTTTCCGCGCTGATGGTGACCTTATTCTTCGGTGGCTGGCATGGTCCAATTCTGCCTCCGTTTGTCTGGTTTGCGCTGAAAACAGGCTTTTTCATGATGATGTTCATCCTGATTCGTGCTTCGTTACCCCGTCCGCGTTATGACCAGGTGATGTCTTTCGGTTGGAAAGTCTGTCTGCCGATAACGCTTTTGAATCTGCTGGCGACAGCGGCCGTCATTTTGTACAACGCTTAAGAAGGGGTGAATAAACCATGACATTGAAAGAGTTAGTGGTTGGTTTCGGCACCCAGATACGCAGTATCTGTATGGTGGGATCGAATGCTTTTAAGAAGCGCGAAACCAGAATGTATCCAGAAGAGCCTGTGAATCCACCGCCGCGCTACCGTGGTCGTATCGTGCTGACGCGCGATCCTGATGGTGAAGAGCGTTGCGTTGCCTGCAACCTGTGTGCGGTGGCCTGTCCGGTCGGCTGTATCTCATTGCAGAAAGCGGAAACCAAAGATGGTCGCTGGTATCCAGAGTTCTTCCGCGTCAACTTCTCACGCTGCATTTTCTGTGGCTTCTGCGAAGAAGCGTGCCCGACAACCGCAATTCAGCTGACGCCGGATTTCGAGATGGGCGACTACAAACGTCAGGATCTGGTGTACGAGAAAGAAGATTTGCTGATATCGGGGCCGGGTAAATATCCGGAATACAATTTCTACCGGATGGCTGGTATGGCAATCGATGGGAAAGACAAAGGCGAAGCTGAAAACGAAGCCAAACCCATTGATGTCAAAGGCCTGTTGCCCTAAGGAGCTAGCATGGAATTCGCTTTTTATACCACAGGCTTGATTGCGATACTGGCGACATTGCGCGTCATTACGCATACCAATCCTGTGCATGCATTGTTGTATATGGTCACCTCGCTCATGGCGATTGCGGGCGTATTTTTCTCGCTGGGGGCTAATTTTGCCGGCGCGCTGAGCATCATCGTGTATGCGGGTGCCATCATGGTGCTGTTTGTGTTCGTGGTCATGATGCTCAACCTCGGTAATTCCGTAGAAGAACAAGAGCGGAATTGGCTGAAACCCAGCGTCTGGATCGGTCCCGGCATCCTTTCACTGGCGTTACTGGTGATTGTCGTTAATGCCATCCTTAGCCTGAAAGAGCAGGGCATCACGGGTACGCCAGTTGAGGCGAAAGCCGTGGGTATCAGCCTGTTTGGTCCTTATGTTCTGGCCGTTGAATTGGCATCAATGCTGCTGCTGGCGGGATTGGTTGTCGCTTTCCATATTGGTCGTGAAGATAAACGTGGTGACGTTGTCAGTAAAGAAGGCGCGAACCAGGACGTTGAGAAGAAAATAACGGGGGAACGCGCATGATTCCGTTACAACATGGGTTAATTTTAGCCGCTATCCTGTTTGTTCTGGGACTGACTGGTCTGTTGATTCGCCGTAACCTGCTGTTTATGTTGATCAGTCTCGAAATTATGATCAATGCTGCCGCGCTGGCTTTTGTCGTCGCAGGTAGCTACTGGCAGCAGCCGGATGGTCAGGTGATGTACATTCTGGCGATTACGCTGGCAGCGGCTGAGGCCAGTATTGGTCTGGCACTGTTGCTGCAAATGTATCGTCGTCGTCAGACCCTGAATATTGATACAGTCAGTGAGATGCGCGGATGAACTTACTCTATTTAACAATACTCTTCCCGCTGCTCGGCTTTCTGTTGCTGGCATTTTCCCGCGGTCGCTGGTCGGAAAATACGTCCGCGACTGTCGGTGTTGGCTCGATTGGTCTGGCAGCGTTGGTTACCGCTTGGGTTGTGGTCGATTTCATGGGCCAACAGCACGGTGGCGTGACCTTCTTTAATCAGCATCTGTGGACATGGATGGCCGTTGGCAACTTCGACATCAGCGTAACGCTGACGCTCGATGGCCTTTCGGTGACGATGCTGTCCGTTGTAACGGGCGTTGGTTTCTTTATCCACCTGTTTGCTTCCTGGTACATGCGTGGGGAAGAGGGATATTCCCGCTTCTTCGCCTACACCAACCTGTTCATCGCGAGTATGGTCATTCTGGTACTGGCGGATAACCTGTTGTTGATGTACCTCGGTTGGGAAGGGGTGGGGCTGTGCAGTTACCTGCTGATCGGTTTCTACTACACCAATCCGAAGAACGGCGCGGCGGCGATGAAAGCTTTCATCGTTACGCGTGTGGGTGACGTCTTCCTCGCCTTTGCCCTGTTCATCCTTTACAAAGAACTGGGTACGCTTAACTTCCGCGAGCTGATGGTATTGGCACCGCAGAAACTGGCTGAAGGTTCACCGGAAATCACCTGGGCTACGCTGATGTTGCTGGGTGGTGCGGTCGGTAAATCTGCACAGCTGCCGCTGCAAACCTGGCTGGCGGATGCGATGGCCGGTCCAACTCCGGTATCTGCACTGATCCACGCCGCAACGATGGTTACCGCGGGCGTTTACCTGATTGCGCGTACAAACGGCCTGTTCCTGATGGCGCCGGATGTTCTGCATCTGGTCGGGATTGTGGGGGCAGTAACGCTGGTGCTGGCAGGTTTTGCCGCTCTGGTTCAAACCGACATCAAGCGCGTCTTGGCTTACTCTACCATGAGCCAGATTGGTTACATGTTCCTGGCGCTGGGCGTTCAGGCATGGGATGCCGCGATTTTCCACCTGATGACGCATGCGTTCTTTAAAGCGCTGCTGTTCCTCTCTTCTGGTTCGGTGATTCTGGCCTGCCACCATGAGCAGAACATCTTCAAGATGGGTGGCCTGCGTAAAACGATTCCGCTGGTTTATGTCTGCTTCCTGGTCGGGGGCGCGGCACTGGCTGCACTGCCGCTGGTTACCGCAGGCTTCTTCAGTAAAGACGAGATTCTGGCTGGCGCATGGGCAAATGGTCACGTCAATCTGATGGTGGCTGGATTGGCTGGTGCCTTCATGACCTCGCTGTATACGTTCCGTATGATTTTCATCGTGTTCCACGGTGAAGAGAAAACCAAAGCGCATGCAGGAAAAGGCATTTCTCACCACTTACCGCTGGTTGTGCTGATGATTCTGTCCACCTTTATTGGTGCGATGATTGTTCCGCCGTTGCACGGTGTATTGCCTGCGACGACAGAGCTTGAACATGGCCAGTTGATGACGCTGGAAATTACCTCTGGCGTGGTGGCGATTGCCGGTATTCTGCTTGCTGCTGTGCTGTGGCTGGGTAAACGTCAGGCGGTGAGCAGCATCGCGAAGAGTGCTCCGGGTCGTTTCTTCTCGACCTGGTGGTTCCACGCGTGGGGCTTCGACTGGTTGTACGACCATGTCTTTGTTAAACCGTATCTGGCTATCGCGAAGCTGTTGCAGCGTGATCCGTTAAATGCATTGATGACGCTTCCGGCTACGATTACCCGTTGGGGTAACCGTGGGCTGGCGCTCAGTGCGAATGGTCAGTTGCGCTGGTACGTTGCTTCTATGGGCTTTGGTGCCGTACTGGTGCTGGCCTTGTTACTGCTGGTCTAAGGCAGTATCCGGTAACGTATAAAAGGTAGGGCATTCCGCAGATAGGGATGCCCGCCACGGCAAGTTTTCAGATTTCTTTAATTTAGGGACACAAAACGCCATGCTACTACCTTGGCTAATTCTTCTCCCCTTTATCGGCGGTCTGCTGTGCTGGCAGTTAGAGCGTTTTGGTACGAAAGTACCGCGCTGGATAGCGTTGATTGCAATGGGGCTGACACTCGCACTGTCTCTGCAACTGTGGTTGCAAGGCGGTTACTCTCTGACGGCGCCGACAGGCGTGCCACAATGGCAATCTGAGTTTTATGTGCCATGGATCCCACGCTTCGGCATCGGTATCCATCTTGCGCTGGACGGCCTGTCGCTGCTGATGGTGGTGCTGACGGGTTTGCTGGGCGTGTTGGCAATCCTCTGTTCCTGGAATGAAATTCAGCGCTATCAGGGGTTCTTCCACCTGAACCTGCTGTGGATTCTGGGCGGCGTTATCGGTGTGTTTCTTGCCATCGACATGTTCCTGTTCTTCTTCTTCTGGGAAATGATGCTGGTACCGATGTACTTCCTGATTGCACTGTGGGGGCATAAAGGCTCCGACGGTAAAACCAGAATTACGGCGGCAACCAAGTTCTTCATTTATACCCAGTCAAGCGGCCTGATCATGTTGATCGCGATTCTGGCGCTGGTCTTTGTGCACCACAATGCCACCGGCGTATGGACGTTCAACTATGAAGACCTGCTGAAGACGCCGATGTCATACGGTGTTGAATATCTGCTGATGCTGGGCTTCTTCATCGCGTTTGCTGTAAAAATGCCTGTCGTGCCGTTGCACGGTTGGCTGCCAGATGCACACAGTCAGGCACCAACTGCAGGGTTCTGTTGACCTTGCAGGGATCCTGTTGAAAACGGCGGCCTATGGTCTGCTGCGTTTCAGCCTGCCGCTGTTCCCGAACGCTTCCCATGCCTTTGCACCGATTGCCATGTGGCTGGGTGTGATCGGTATCTTCTACGGTGCCTGGTTGGCGTTTAAACAGACGGATATCAAGCGTCTGATTGCTTATACCTCTGTGTCCCACATGGGCTTCGTGATGATTGCCATCTATTCCGGTAATCAACTGGCTTATCAGGGCGCGGTGATTCAGATGATTGCGCACGGTTTGTCCGCTGCTGGTCTGTTCATTCTGTGTGGTCAACTGTACGAACGTCTACATACCCGTGACATGCGTGAAATGGGTGGCCTGTGGTCGCGTCTGAAGTTCCTGCCTGCGCTGTCTCTGTTCTTTGCGGTGGCAACGTTGGGTATGCCGGGCACGGGTAACTTTGTCGGCGAATTCATGATTCTGTTCGGCAGCTATCAGGTTGTGCCGGTGATTACGGTGATCTCAACCTTCGGTCTGGTATTCGCGTCAGTCTACTCACTGATCATGATGCAGCGTGCTTACTACGGCGCGCCTAAATCTGATGAACCATTGAAGAGTATGTCGCTCCGCGAATTGTCTATCGTGATGCTGTTGGTGGTATTACTGGTGTTGTTAGGGGTTTACCCGCAACCGATTCTGGATACCTCCAGTGCCGCGATGTCAAATATCCAGCAGTGGTTTATGTCGTCTGCTCCAGATTCAATTATTTCAACAACAAGGCCGTAATTCGCCATGACAATAACTCTTCAACAACTAATTGCGCTATCGCCGCTGTTGATCGTCGGATTGACGGTAGTGGTTGTGATGCTGTGCATTGCGTGGCGACGCAACCATTTTGTCAACGCAACCATGACGGTTATCGGCCTGAATATTGCGTTGCTGTCACTGTACTTTGTCGGTCAGGTTGGCCCAACGGACGTGACGCCGCTGCTGCGTGTTGATGGCTTCTCGATGTTCTATACCGGACTGGTGCTGCTTGCCAGTCTGGCAACCAGCACGTTTGCCTATCCGTGGCTGCAAGGCTACCCAGACAACCGTGATGAGTTCTACCTGCTGGTTCTGATTGCAGCGTTAGGTGGGATCCTGCTGGCGAGCGCGAACCATCTGGCCTCGTTGTTCATCGGGATTGAACTGCTTTCTCTCCCGCTGTTTGGTCTGGTCGGCTATGCCTTCCGCCTGAAACGTTCGCTGGAAGCCAGTATTAAATACATGCTGCTGTCGGCCGCCGCGTCTTCCTTCCTGCTGTTTGGTATGGCGCTGATTTATGCTGAATCAGGCGATATGAGCTTTGCCAGCCTCGGTAAGAGCCTGAGCGATCACCAAATCCATGAGCCGCTGTTGCTGGCAGGCTTGGGGATGATGATTGTCGGTCTGGGCTTCAAACTGTCTCTGGTTCCGTTCCAGCTGTGGACGCCTGATGTGTACCAGGGCGCACCAGCGCCAGTGTCTACGTTTCTGGCGACGGCGGGTAAAATTGCCGTTTTCGGTGCGGTCATGCGTTTGTTCCTGTATGCGCCGATGGCTGACAGCGAGTCTGTCAGAATCGTGCTGGGTGTGATCGCATTCGCGTCGATCCTGTTCGGTAACGTGATGGCGGTATCGCAAACCAATATCAAGCGTCTGCTCGGTTACTCTTCCATCGCGCATTTGGGCTATTTGCTGGTTGCCCTGATCGCGGTTCAGAGCCATCAACTGGCGCTGGAAACCGTCGGTGTTTATCTGGTGGGTTACCTGTTCAGCAGCCTGGGCGCGTTCGGTGTGGTTAGCCTGATGTCCAGCCCGTACAGTGGCCCGGATGCCGATTCACTGTTCTCTTACCGTGGTTTGTTCTGGCATAAACCGATCCTGTCTGCGGTGATGACGGTGATGATGCTGTCACTGGCAGGTATCCCGATGACGCTGGGCTTCTTCGGTAAATTCTACGTGCTGGCTGTCGGTGTTAACGCTGAACCTGTGGTGGCTGACTGGTGCGGTCGTGCTGGGTAGCGCCATTGGCCTGTACTACTATCTGCGTGTGATGGTCAGTTTGTTCCTGAATGCGCCGCAGGTGTTGCAGCGTGATACGCCAAACAACTGGGCTTTAACCGCTGGTGGTGTGGTCGTACTGATCTCCTCCATCGCAGTACTGTTCTTTGGTTTGTATCCGCAGCCGCTTATCTCTCTGGTGCAATTGGCGCAGCCAATGATGTAACCGCTGACGAGAGTCTGCTTGAGTAATGACGCGCCGTTGATGAGAATCAACGGCGTTTTTTTATGGCGAGCTTCCTGCTCGCTACCCTTCGGGCCGTCGCAAGCGACGTTGAAAAACGCTCCCTGCGTTTTTATGGAAGAAAAATACGTTTTAGGAATGATCTGGTCTGTTAAAGCCGTAGGAACGGCACAATATTGTCTATAGTTAATAAGGCAACGACTTATAACTAATGACTTTTCATAACAGAAGGAAGCACTTTATGGCAGCGACAAAAAAACAGCCTGAAGATATTCGTGTTGATGATGATTTAAAACTTCTGTCTGAAACGCTGGATGAGGTATTGCGCTATACGGGCGATCAGGCAGACCAAGCCTACCTTGATCTGAAGAAGGGCGCGGAAAAAGCGCTGCTGGAAGTCAAAGCCCGTATTGGCGTCACTGACAGCTATTATGCACGTGCCAAGCAGGTGGCCGACAAAGCTGATGTCTATGTGCATGACAAACCCTGGCACGGTATCGGTATCGGCACCACCGTGGGGCTGGTGTTAGGATTACTGCTAGCTAAGCGCTAGTTTCTGCCAATCTCGTTTCTGAGAATTAGTTTCTGGTAATAATGTAGCGGGGTTGCCCGCTACATCTCTCGATATCCTCTAGTCCTGAATCTTATCCTCTTTCTCCGGCATGCCTTGTACCCAATAGATAGCTTCAAACGGGCGTAGCTCCAGTATTGCGGGCTGAGGCTGTGCGTCAGGGTAATTACTGAGTAGCAGTCGCCAGCGGCGGTCATGAGTATCAATGGGAGGCTGCCAGAGCAGGGGCTGCCTGCCGAGGTTTGCCAGAACCAGAAGCCGCTGTCCTTCCCAGATACGCTGATAGCACCAGACAGTAGGATGGTCTGGCAACAGATCCTGATAGTCTCCGTGCGTCAGCAACGGAAGTGCTTTACGCATAGCGATAAGCTGCTGGTAGGTGTAGAAGACGGACTCTTTATCCGCCAGTGCCTGACCCGCGTTGATGTGGGTGAAATTCTGGCATGGTGCTATCCACGGTGTACCACTCGTAAATCCAGCATGCTGGCTGGTATCCCATTGCATCGGCGTACGGCCGTTATCGCGCGACTTACTGGCGAGGATTGCTAAGGTTTGTTCATCTGGCTGGCCGCGATCGCGCTGTTCAGCAAACTGATTCAGGCTTTCAATATCGCGGTATTGCTCAATCTGTGTATAGCCGGGATTGGTCATACCCAGTTCCTCGCCCTGATAGATATAGGGCGTGCCCTGCATACCGTGAAGCACCATCGCCAGCATTTTGGCGGATTGCACACGGAATTCGCCTTCATCCCCAAAACGCGACACGATGCGCGGCTGATCGTGATTACACCAGAACAGCGCATTCCAGGCGTGGTTGTGCATTCCCTGTTGCCAGTGATTAAAAATCTGCTTGAGCTGGATGAAGTCAGGTTCCGCCAGCGTCCATTTTTCCCCATTGGGATAATCGACTTTCAGGTGATGGAAATTGAAGGTCATGGAGAGTTCGCTGCCGTCCAGTGCGGCGTAGCGGCGGCAGTGCTCCAACGAGGTAGATGACATCTCACCGACGGTCATCAAGCCACGGGGCTGAAAAACGTCCTGACTGAATTCCTGCAAGTAATCATGAATCAGGGGGCCATCGGTATAGAAACGACGTCCATCACCCTGAGCATCAGATGGGAAGTCTTGCTGCTTGGAGACCAGATTGATGACGTCCAGTCGCAGCCCGTCCACGCCTTTATCCGCCCAAAATTCACAAACCTGTTTTAATTCATCCCGTACGCGTGGGTGTTCCCAATTCAGATCGGCCTGTTCGGTGGCAAAAAGGTGCAGATAATACTGTTTGCTTTCCGCGTGCCACTGCCAGGCTGGCCCACCAAATTTTGAACGCCAGTTATTGGGCAGTGAACCGTCATTACCATCACGCCAGATATAAAAATGACGGTATGGGCTGCGGCGATCCTGCGCGTTCAGGAACCAGTGATGCTGCGTTGAGGTGTGGTTGAACACCATATCCATGACGACACGGATACGGCGCTGATGCGCTTCCGCGATCAACGTTTCCATATCGGCCATCGTGCCATAGGTTGGATCGATGGCGCAGTAGTCGGCGACGTCATAGCCGTTATCAACCTGAGGAGAAAGATAGACTGGCGTCAGCCAGATCGCATCGACACCCAGTTGTTGCAGGTAATCGAGTCGGGCGGTGACGCCAGCGATGTCGCCAATGCCATTTCCGGTACTGTCCTGAAAGCTCTTCGGATAGATTTGATAAATCACGCCGTTTTGCCACCAGGGAAGCGAGGTAGTCATGAGGTCGCTCCTTTATTACAGTGGGCCGTGTTTACACGGCCTGAGTTGAGACAATAATTATATGCCACTGCTATGCAGGGTCGATTGTGGCATTGTGACTTTTACGTTTATAGACCAGTGACGTCAGCACAATTGGAATGACGGTGGCAACCAGCGTGGCGATAGCGAAGATTCCCCAAAACTGTGGCTTGATGGAGAGGATGCCCGGTAATCCACCTACTCCGATGCCATTCGCCGTTACGCCGTACAGGCCGCAAATGAGTGCGGCGGCGGCAGACCCGATCATGGCGCACAGCATCGGAAAACGGTATTTCAGGTTGATACCGTACATCGCCGGTTCGGTCACACCAAGAAAAGCGGAAATCGCTGCGGGAACAGAAATCTCACGCTCGTTGGTTTTCCTGCTGACGAGAATCACCCCGACGACGGCAGCCGCCTGTGCGATGTTAGACAGCGCGATAAGCGGCCAAACCGGTGTGCCGCCCATACTTTGAATCATCTGCATATCAATCGCTAACGTTGTTTGGTGCACGCCCGTGATGACCAGCGGCGCATACAGGAACCCAAACAGCGCTGCGCCAACAGGGGCGAAGCTGCCCGTCATTACGGCTTTAACGGCCCAGGCGACACCGTCACCAATCATACGTCCAAACGGACCAATTAAGGTATGTGCCAGGAACACGGCCAGAATGAGCGAGGTTACGGGCACGACCACCAAGTAGAGGTAATCCGGCACGATTCTTTTCAGCCGTGTCTCGATTATCGCCAGCGCCATCCCGGCTAAGACGGACGGAATGACCTGTGCCTGATAGCCGATCTTCTCAATCGTGAACCAGCCGAAATTCCACACTTCAGGTGTTTGTTGACCGATGAGGTAGGCGTTCATTAGCTGCGGTGATACTAGCGTGATGCCCAGCACGATGCCGAGGATGGGCGTACCGCCCATTTTGCGTACGGTTGACCAGCATACCGCAACGGGGAGATAGAAGAAGATGGCTTCACCCAACAGCCAGAGGAAATCGTAGATGGTTTGCCAGGTTGGGTAGAGCTGTACCAGCGTTTGCCCGTCGAGCATTGGGATATCACCAATGACGTTACGTGCTCCGAGGATCAAGCCCCCGCTAATGAGCGCGGGAAGCAGCGGAAAAAAGATCTCGGCAAAATGTGAAATGCTGCGTTCAAACCAGCTCATGTTCTGGCGAGCGGCGACTTTGGCTTCTTCCTTATTAATTTCTCCTTTACCCGTGGTAGCGAGCAGCGCCTTGTAATACTCATCTACGTTGGTGCCGATCACGACCTGAAATTGTCCGGCGTTGGTAAAGCACCCTTTAACAATTCGCAGCTCTTCGATGTTCTTGGGATGGGCTTTGGACGAGTCGTGCAAGACGAAGCGGAGACGAGTGATGCAGTGTGTGACCGCCGCGATGTTCTCACGCCCGCCGACCAGTTCGATCAGACGGTCAATATCCTGTTGTTTAACTTTACTCATAGTCATGTCCTTTTTATCTTTTAGCGCAGACGTCGGGGACGCGAAGCAAGTACAGCTAGAGAAAAGCATAGTCTGTTAACGGTGGTTTTGCCGTGAAAGGAAAACGCATTGAGCTGTTTTTAAAAGAGAATGTTCAGGCATGCGGTGTGCTGCACAAATCTGCGACGTGTGGGTAGACAAAAAGGAAAGGGGGATGAACAGAGTGAGAGAGAGGCTGAAAAAACAAAAGCCGCCTGTAAGAGGCGGCTTTAGAGATTGTTTATATCACAATCAGAACGGGCTGATGATTGACCCAATACGTTCACAGTAACTGACATAAACATCTCCCATTCTTTTAAAGAATTTGCTGATTTTACGAAACGTTTTCATTATCAGACTCCTCTAACGGGTTAGTTAAGTGTGATGTTAATCACGTTTTTAATGGTAGCGAAGATGGGATCGGATTTCAACATTTTTGTGATGTTGGTCACATAAATATAACGACACGATAAATGAAACACGTCGTGGATCGAAAGAACCTGATACGCAGCCGGAAGGTCAGCGCATCAGGTGATGGAAAGCATACGAGGTAATATCAGGCGGGATAATGATAAATATTGTGATCGAACCATAGCTCGTCAATCTGCTCTGCGTCTTTCTCCGTGTGGTGAAAGCGGAAACCAAGCCGTTTAGAGACAGCGTTGCTACGCGTGTTGGCGGTTGAGGCTCTGATGACGCAGCGCTCAACGAGGTTCGCATCGGTATAGGCGGCTATCAGCGTGCTGACAGCCTGAGAAACGATGCCTTTGCCTTCAAAGGCTTCGGCAATCCAATAACCGATGACGCCTTCTTTATCCTGAATCGTGTTGAAGGAGACGATGCCAGCCAGCGCGTCGTCCCAGCGAATAATGTACACGGCGGCCGTTTTGTCGAAGAATGCCTTTCGGTTGGCGCGAATGGTTTCACGTGTGTCATCGACGCTCTTGACGGAATCCGGCCAGGGTAAAGTACGCCGTAAGCGCACTTTTTCCTGCTGAATCAGGGTAAAGAGCGCCTTGGCGTCGCTCTCTTCCTGGATCGTTAAGCGCAGATGGGGCTCGTGACGCAATTCAGACAGTGCATCTATAAATGACGTATCGACAAATGGCGCTCCCATAAAATCGCTCCCTTTACCGCTGTAGTGTACCGTCAACGATCGTGACGCTGTGCCCGCCGATCCACGGTTCATCGTTCAGGTAAGTGACCGTAATGCGGCCATCGCGTTGCAGCATGGTGCCCTGTCGCGCACGGTAGCTGAGTGGCGCGGTGACGTTATTGATAGAATGCTGCTGACGAAGCAGTACCGCCAGGCAGGCATTGGCGCTGCCGGTAACCGGATCTTCCTTGAGATGACCGCGTTCGATGTAGAACGCACGAATCTCATAGTCGGCAGGCGTTGCGTCATCGTGCGGGCCATAGACAGCAATGCCGTTGGTCTGGCTGAGATTTTGTACGGCTGAGAGTGCTTCAGCATCCGGCATGATGTTCAGACAGGTGTCAGCGCTGTCGACGCGGATCACAAGCCAACGAATGCCCATCTGTACGGCGGTGGGCGGGTAGCGTTTATCGATACAGGGACTATCAAAGCCGGTAATGCCCAGCGTTTTTTCCAGCAGTGGCGTGTGCTCATCGTCAAACGGAACGAGGGTGGCTTGGGGCGCGTGAAAAGCGAGGCTCTCATCATCACCGATGTTGATCGGCACGAGACCAATGCCGCATTGTTGCACCAACTGGCCCGGAGATTTAGGGCGCAATCCTTCTTCCAGCAGGGCATGTGCGGTGCCTAGCGTAGGGTGTCCGGCAAAGGGCATTTCCGATTCTGGCGTAAAAATACGAACATGGTAATCCGCTAAAGGATCGGTGGCTGGCAGGACAAACGTGGTTTCTGACAGGTTTGTCCAGCGAGCGATCTCCTGCATTTGCGCATCGGTTAATCCCTTCGCCTCCATAATGACGGCAAGCGGATTGCCCTTGAAAGACTGCTGGGTGAAAACGTCGACCTGTTTGAAACGACGTACTATAGGCATCGCATTTCTCTCCTGTATGCGCTATCGCTTAAATATTACTCAAAACTAACCGCGATCCTATCGCGCGCTTGTGGCATAATGCGCGCCAAATCACATTCCGACTCGAGTATAAGTGCTGTGTTAAGTACCAACAATATCACCATGCAGTTCGGCAGCAAGCCGTTGTTTGAAAACATTTCCGTTAAATTTGGCGGCGGCAACCGTTACGGTTTGATTGGCGCAAATGGCTGCGGCAAATCTACATTCATGAAGATTCTCGGCGGCGATCTGGTGCCGAGCGGCGGTAACGTCTTCCTCGATCCTAATGAACGTCTGGGTAAACTGCGTCAGGATCAGTTCGCTTTTGAAAAATACAGCGTGCTGGATACCGTTATCATGGGCCACGGCGAGCTGTGGGCGGTAAAAGAAGAGCGCGACCGTATCTATTCATTGGCTGAAATGAGCGAAGCCGACGGCTATAAAGTTGCCGATCTGGAAGTGCAATACGGTGAGATGGATGGCTACAGCGCAGAGTCACGTGCGGGCGAACTGTTGCTGGGCGTGGGAATTCCCGTTGAGCAGCACTATGGCTTGATGAGTGAGATTGCTCCCGGTTGGAAACTGCGTGTTCTGTTGGCGCAGGCGCTGTTTGCCGATCCCGATATCCTGCTGCTCGATGAACCGACGAACAACCTGGATATCGATACGATCCGTTGGTTGGAGCAGGTGCTGAACGAACGTAACAGCACCATGATCATCATCTCGCATGACCGTCACTTCCTGAACATGGTTTGTACGCACATGGCGGATCTGGACTACGGCGAGCTACGGATTTATCCCGGCAACTATGATGAATATATGACGGCCGCGACGCAGGCTCGTGAGCGCCTACTGGCCGATAACGCCAAGAAAAAAGCGCAGATTTCCGAACTGCAATCGTTCGTCAGCCGCTTTAGCGCCAACGCTTCTAAATCCAAACAGGCGACATCGCGCGCACGCCAGATCGATAAAATCCAACTGGATGAAGTGAAAGCGTCCAGCCGTCAAAACCCGTTTATCCGTTTTGATCAGGATAAGAAACTGTTCCGTAATGCGCTGGAAGTTGAAGCGTTGAGCAAAGGTTTTGATAATGGCCCGCTGTTTAGCAAGCTGGGTCTGATGGTCGAAGTGGGTGAAAAAGTCGCTATTCTGGGTGCCAACGGTATCGGTAAATCGACATTGCTGAAAACGCTGGTCGGTGATCTCGAGCCGGATAGCGGTACGGTGAAATGGTCTGAAAACTCAAAAATTGGCTACTACGCACAGGATCACGAATACGAATTCGATGAGACGCTGACCGTTTTTGACTGGATGAGCCAGTGGAAACAGGAAAAAGACGACGAGCAAGCCGTACGCAGCATACTCGGTCGTTTGCTGTTCAGCCAGGATGATATCAAGAAGAAAGTGAAGGTATTATCCGGTGGTGAAAAAGGCCGCATGCTGTTCGGTAAACTGATGATGCAGCGTCCGAATATTCTGGTGATGGATGAACCGACTAACCACCTTGATATGGAATCCATTGAATCGCTGAATATGGCGCTGGAAATGTATGAAGGGACACTGCTGTTCGTCTCTCATGACCGTGAATTTGTCAGCTCATTGGCGACCCGTATTCTGGAAATTACGCCAAATAAAGTGATCGATTTCACTGGCAACTATGAAGATTACCTGCGCAGTCAGGGTATTCAGTAAGCGTTGTAATACGGCCTCATTATTGAGGCCGTATTATTTTGGGGATGTATTAGTCAGGATAAAAGCCACGGTTCAGCGCTTCCACCGCTTCGGCGACGCGCGGCCCCATTCCCAGTAAAATCGCCTGATCGAGCGCGATGATACGCTGGTTTTTCCAGGCTGCGGTTTGCGTTAAGCCGGGTACTGCCGCCAGCGCCTCCACGCCGTTTTCCACACTTTGCGTTGTCACCACAACCACCTCAGGATTCGCCGCAATCATCGCCTCACCGCCGTAAATACGATACTGGCTATGCGTGGCAATATTCTTTCCGCCTGCCAGCGCGATCAGACTATCCACCACGGTATTTTTCCCCGCGACCTGCGCCGCACTGCTGCCAACACTCAGCAGAAACACGACGCTGACGCGATCTTTCCGCGTAGCCAGCCGCTCTGATACCACACTCAGTTGCTGAGAAAGGCGAGTGACCAACTGCTCAGCAGCCTCCGTGCGATTGAGCAGCGTGCCAGCCTGACGAATATTGCTGAGCAGCTGCGCTGGCGTGCTGGGCGTGCGGGTAAAACGCGCTACCGTTACACCTGCCTGCTCAAGCTGATTGAGCACCTGCGGCGGGTTGGCATCTTGCCAGGTCATCAACAGCGTTGGGTGCAGTGACAAAATGCCTTCACTCGTCAACTGTTGCCAGTTGCTGACTTTTGGCAACGTTGCCGTTTGTGGCGGATAGGTGGTGGTCTGATCCACACCGACCACCGTATCTCCTGCGCCGAGCGCATAAACGATTTCCACCAGCGATCCACCGGCAATCACCACGCGCGGCTCAGCCGCGCAGGTGAAGGAAGACAACCCGAAGAGCATTAACGCAATTATCGCCTTCATTATCACGACGCTTAGAACGAGAACGCCGCGCCAATCGCGGTGCTGAAGCCGGATGCAGGAATGCTTTCATGCGCGGTGGTATAGCGCTTATCCAGCAGGTTATTCAGCGCCAGCGTGACCTGATACTGATTCTCGCTACCGAAGGTGCTGGTGAATTCCAGATTGGCCGTTGCCCAACCGCTGTGCTGGACGGCGGTATCTGCCGTTTCATCCTTCGCGCGTGAGGCAGCTCTGAGGTAGAGATCCGATTCCAGCTCCATGCGCTCGAACAGCATGATGTTTTTGACCCCGACGCGTCCGGTAAAGGTGGGCTCACCGGTGCGATAGGTGCTGCGCGTAGGCAATTCCAGCTCACGGCGGATGATGTTGCCGTTAACGTAAGGAGACAGCGTCCAGCCGAGGTATTCCGCATACATTTCCATCCCGTACGTGGTCGCACGGTTGGCGTTGGCGTAGTAGCGGCTACTGCTGTCCGTACTGCCGGAACAGACGGCGTTACCGGCACAGTTCAGCGTGGTGATGTAGTCTTTGGCGCGTGAATGGTAGATCGCGCTGTCCAGCAGCCAGCTATCGTCTTTATAGCGCATGCCGACTTCATAATTATCCGACTTTTCCGCCTTTAGATTGGCGTTGCCGTAAGTGGTGCTCCCGCCGGCTGCCGTATCGTAAAACTTATGCGTCAGGGTAGGGTAGACATAACCTTGCGCAAAGGAAGCGCGCAGCTGGATATTATCAAAGCCGGAATAACGCAGGCTGCTGGCAGTGACTAATGTGCTGTCACTTTCCTTCGCGGCGGCGGACGTACTGTTGTTCGGCATCACCATCCCGTTCATTCTCACGGTGCCTGTCTTCTGGCCGCCGTAGGAGAGTGATTCAACCCAGTATTGACGCGCACCTAGCGTCCACGTCCAGTCCGGCGTTATTTTCCATTCATCCTGTGCGAACAGCGCCCAGCTATTCTGTCGCCAGTGGTTATTGGATATTGAGCTTGGGTTAACCGACAGAGAAGGCATTCCCATGGGCGATAATGATCCCGTTACCCGGACATCGGAGAAGGCATTTTGCTTCACGATATCGGAGAGCCATTGCCCCCCGGCAATCAGCGTGTGTCCGGCTAATGGCGTGATATCCGCTTGTAAGGTCAATCCCCGACTGGTCTGCTTGTCGTCGGTTCCTGTGCTCATCACCATTTTGCCTTGATAAAGCGCCATGCCGTTATAGCGCAGCGGATTACCGCTCTGCGACAGATCGTTACGGAATTCGCGTTTGATATTTTGCTGATAGGCATCCAGATGCAGGTTTTTCAGCACATCGCCGCCGATCTGCCAGTCATAAAACAGGCCGACCTTCTTTCTTTCCAGTTCAGGAATGCGCACGCTAAAGCTGTCGTATTCATTCGAGTCGGTGTAGGTCTGCGTACTGAGCTTGAAACTGTCCAGCGACAGGCCGAATTTATGATCGCCAAGGCGGTAACCGAGCCAGGCGGACTGCCCACTGTTGCGGAAGTGGGTATCCGGCAGGCGGCCATCCGGTGTGCTGCGGTTGCCCTGATCGCTATAGCTGCCGCTGAGGCGATAGTCGAAATTGCCAATGGAACCGTAGGCTAAACCTGATTCCTGCCAGCCTGCGGTCGCGCTGTCATAAACGGCTTTGATTTTGCCGCTCAGCGGTTTATCTCCGCCTTTGCGGGTAATAAAGTTGATCACGCCGCCGATAGCCTGCGAGCCATATAATACCGAATGCGGGCCTTTCACGACTTCAATGCGTTCAATATAAGAAGGGTCGATTAATAATCCGAGGCTGTAATTGGGGCCGCCGCGTTGATAGGTGACTTCCTGTCCGTCAATTAACACTAATACGCGTGAGGCTTCTTCGCCGCGAATACGTATTTGTTTCCGACCGGCCAATGCGGTATCGGTAATATCGACGCCGGGAATATCACGCAGCGCTTCAGCAATAGAATCGCCGGTATATTTATTCAGCTTTTCATTATCGATAACCTGCATTGTGACCGGACTTTCCCATAAATTCTGTTCCGTTCTCCCTGCACTAATAACGGTTATTTCATCGCTGTTTGTGGTCGAATGATTTGTAGATGAATCGTTTGGCGCTGCATTAATTGCGCCGCTATAAATAGCAGGCAGCATAAAGAGAGCCCAGTGTGTGGCCTTTTTATTCATGGCTTTTTCTCTGAAACGTTAATGATTCTCATTAACGTTATCATTTGGGCGGGAGCTGCGATAATTAAATTTGAATGAATATTAAAAAATGTGACTGCAATCTCATTTATTATTAAATAAGGACTTGCAATATTTTATTGGTTGTTAAGTTAACAAATTTTAATGTAGTGATTTTCTTTTTCATTTATTTAACATTTAAAACGGACTCAGTGGATTAATGCTATGAAACTAATGAGAAATAACCGTATTTATTTATATCTGCCATTTTAACCAAAATAAGCAAATCGGTTAATTTAAAGAGAAAATGACGCGAAAAGAATAACCCGCCTCCTTTCTGCCTGCCGGGCAGGTTGCCAAATAAAAATAATTATCATTTAATTTATTTTATTGATTATTTGGGGGCCGTTAATGAACATCGATTTGACGCCGTATTATGCCGAACCCGGTGAGCAGCCTTTTGGCGCCCGACGTATGGCAATGCCTTGGCGCAACCATGTGCCGCTTTCACCAGAACAGATTCCGGCCGGCTGGCAGACGCTGAAGCAGCAGACCGTGCCTGCGCGTAAGCGCCTGCTCTACCTGCACATTCCTTTCTGCGCCACGCACTGCACGTTCTGCGGTTTTTATCAAAACAAACTGCGTGATGACAGCACGGCGACCTATACCCGCTACCTGTTGCAGGAATTGGCGATGGAAGCGGACAGCCCGCTGCATCAGTCTGCGCCGATTCATGCGGTGTACTTTGGCGGGGGGACGCCAACGGCGCAGGCGGCCGATGAGTTGTCGCAGATCATTCGCGCGATCCGTACCTCTCTGCCGCTGGCACCAGACTGTGAAATCACGGTAGAAGGGCGGGCGATGGATTTCGACGATGAGCGAATCGATGCCTGTCTGGATGCGGGAGCTAACCGCTTCTCTATCGGGATTCAGACGTTCGATACCCGTATTCGTCAGCGTATGGCGCGTACGTCGGATAAGCAGCAGTCAATTCGCTTCCTTGAGCGTCTGTGCGAGCGAGACCGAGCCGCCGTAGTGTGCGATCTGATGTTCGGCCTGCCGGAGCAAACGCCGGAAATCTGGCGCGAAGATCTGGCGATCGTCAGCGATTTACCGCTAGACGGCGTCGATCTGTATGCGCTGAATCTGTTACCAACCACGCCGCTGGCGAAAGCAGCTGAAAACCAGCGTGTTGCGCTGCCTGATGTGGTTGCCCGCCGTGATTTTTACCGGACTGGCGCGGCATTTCTGGCCGATGCTGGCTGGCACCAGCTTAGCAACAGCCACTGGGCGCGCACCACGCGTGAACGCAACCTGTACAACCTGCTGATTAAACAAGGCGCCGACTGTCTGGCAATGGGCAGCGGTGCGGGCGGCAATATAAATGGACAGGCCTACATGATGGAACGCAGTCTGGAACGCTATTACCAGCAGATCGATCAGGGACAAAAACCGATCATGATGATGACGCCAGCCAGTCCGACTGGGCCGTGGCAGCATCAGCTTCAGGCGGGTATTGAGGTCGGCCGTATCAAGTTGCCTCAACTGACTCGACATGCCCGTGAACTTCAGCCGTTACTCAGCCAATGGCATCAGGCCGGGTTGACCTGTGACGATTCCACCTGCCTGCGCCTGACTAACGATGGCCGCTTCTGGGCGAATAACCTGATGCAGGCATTACAACAAATTATCCCCCAGCTTAATGCCGAAGAGCATGCGCACTAACCGGAGACGCAACTATGACCATGACACTGAATGAATTACTGGCAACCAACCCTGATGGCACGCTGGAAGAGATTGCCGGAAAGTATAATACCTCGCTGTTTGCTGTCGTTGAGGCCTTGCCTGCGGCACAGCGTACGCTGGCGGCGGGCGATCGTTTCGATCAGGTGTGGGACACGATTGCGACCTGGGGTGAAGTGACGCTAATCAGCCACACGGCAGACGCGATTCTGGAATTCAAGAGCGAGCTGCCAACCGGTACGCACCGCCACGGTTACTTTAACCTGCGCGGAAAAAATGGCCTGAGCGGACATATCCGTGCGACAAGCTGTCAGCACATTGCGTTTATTGAGCGTAAGTTCATGGGGATGGACACGGCGTCCGTGGTGTTCTTTAATGCCAGTGGTGCGGCGATGTTTAAAATTTTCCTTGGACGAGACAGCCACCGCCAACTGCTGAGCGCTCAGGTTGAGGCGTTCCGCGCGCTGGCGAGTGAATTACAACCGGAGCAGGTATGACGTGGTTACTTTTCGGCGCGGGCAATGGGGTCGGCGCCTGCTTATTACAGCGCGCTATTGAGTGCGAGCAGGCGGCCGTACTCGTATTGCGTAATCCTGAACAGGCCAAACACTGGCGTGAGCAGGGAATGACGGTAGTCGAAGGCGATGCCTGCGATCCGGAAACGGTCGCGGAAGCCTGTCGTGTGGCGGGGCCTTCTGCCATTGTGGTCTCGACAATGGGCGGCGGCACGGTAAATTATCAGGGCCACCGCACGGTGATCGATGGTGCCGAGCAGGCAGGCCTCAAGCGTATGCTGCTGGTGACGTCATTGGGCTGCGGCGATAGCTGGCCGCTGTTGTCGCCACGAGCCAGAGCCGCGTTTGGTTTCGCCGTACGTGAGAAATCGCTGGCAGAAAGCTGGTTGCAAAGCAGTACGTTGGATCACTGTATCGTTCGTCCCGGCGGTCTGCTGGACGTGGTTGCGACGCACAATGCGAAACTGACGCAGGGTGCTGCTACGCTGGGATTGGTGTCACGGTGGGATGTCGCACTGGCGGTTGATCAACTGTTACAGCAGCCCGTGTTTGGCAATCACATCTACAATCTGGTCGACCCCGATCTCACGATGCCTGCCATTCCGTAATCTCCGCCATTCTGTCACCGAGGTTGCCGGGGTACTCCATCCCGGCATCCGGCAAACTGTTATAGTTAATCTGTCGAAAACTGTATCTGTTATCTCTCATGGGGCTATGTTCTAATCGATGCCAGCAGTGTTGTATTCCTCAAGCACGATGGTGATGACGATGGATGAAGTAAAACGCCTTCTGACCGAAGAGATCGAACGTATTAATCGGGAAGAAAAACGCGACAATAAAATACGTTTTAGCCGCAAATTCATGCAGTCACACCCCTATCTGTTTGCCGCGATGCTGGTGAGCTACGTGCCGGTCGCGGCCATCCTCTTCTATGCCTCTTATTTTGGTTTACCGTATCTGATCGGTTTTACCGTCTTCCTGCTGGTGATGACGCTGGCACTTTCGATGGATATTAACCCGACCTATCGATTTGAAGACATCGACACGTTGGATTTACGTGTGTGCTATAACGGCGAGTGGTTTACGATCCGCCACGTGTCGCAGGACACGCTGGATAAACTGCTACGCAATGAGCAGGTACCGTCTGCGGTGAAAGCGGGGATAGAGAAAATTCGACGCACGAAAGGTGACGTTGATTTCTACGATGTTTTCTCGCTGGCCTATCGTCAACAGCCCTCCATTTAGCTGATTTTCTGCCCTCAAACCGCCCCATTTCGCGATGTTCAAATAATGCGCATGGTTTTTCCTATGCGCAGATTTTCATGGTGGCTGGTTTTCATGTAGGCATAGTGCTACGTTCGTTATAAGCAGCGAGCGCCGCATTCTTGTGGTTTTTCAGGTTGATGGTTTTTCAAATACGGGCAGAACAGGACGATGAGCGAAAAGGTATTGCTGGTAATTCAGTTGGGCCAACCGCCGGAAGGCATTGCGTCTCAGGTTGGGCAACAAGGGAAGTGGTTTACCGATGCGGTGCAGGGCAATACGCAGCCGGTGCAGGTAGTCCGCCCCGATCTCGGGGAACTGCTGCCGTCGTTTGATACGCTGGCGGCGGTGGTGATCTCCGGTTCGTGGTCGATGGTCACGGATCGGCTGGACTGGAGCGAATACACCGCGGGCTGGCTGCGTGAAGCGTATTACGTGGATGTTCCGCTGCTGGGCGTGTGCTATGGACATCAACTGCTCGCCGATGCGCTGGGCGGAAAAGTAGGGGATAACCCGAACGGCAAGGAAGTGGGTGTTCAGGTTGTGACAACCCATGAGGCCGCGGCGCAAGACACCTTACTGCGTGATTATCCGCAGCAGTTTGGTGCTTATCTGACCCATCAGCAGTCCGTGCTGGAACCACCTGAAGGCGCGCAGGTGCTGGCAAGTTCAGAGATGGATGGCTGCCAGATTATCCGCTACAGCGATAAAGTCCTGACCGTGCAATTTCACCCGGAATTCAGCGCGGACATCATGCTGACGTGCCTGCGTCATAATGAAGCAGCGCTGCGACAGGGTGGTTGGGATGTCGATCGGATGATGGATATTCCGCAGGAACCCGTCTGGGCGCGTAAGATTCTGCTGGATTTTGTACAACGCTACGCGGCGAAATAGTCCTCGAACAACGCGTTGTTCTCGATAAAGCATCCTTCTCGATCATGACCTGTCGGTGGTGATCGAGCAAAAAATCATGACAGACTCACCCACCGAAACCATAGCGCTATGGCAAAGTTTGAACAGCTCGCTCACCAGATCCGTGAGCAGCTTCAGGAAGGGATCTGGCAGCCGGGCGACAAACTGCCCTCGCTGCGAGAAAAATCGCTGCATTCGGGTATGAGCCTGATGACCGTGCTGCACGCGTATCAGCTGCTGGAAAGTCAGGGGCTGATTGTGTCGCGCCCACAGTCGGGTTATTACGCGGCACCACAGCTATCCGCACTACCAACAGACAGCCTACATTCGCCCGTAGGGCAGGAGCGCGTTCAGTTGACCGAAGACGTGGACGTCAACGCGTTCATTTTTGATGTGCTTCAGGCCAGCAAAGATCCGGCGGTCATGCCCTTCGGATCGGCGTTTCCCGATCCACAGCTCTTTCCACAGCGCCAGTTGACGCGCTCACTGGCCTCGGTGGCGCGTCATATGCAGCCACACAGCGCGCTAGATAATTTGCCGCCGGGTAATGAGAGCCTGAGGAAGAACATCGCCCAGCGCTACGCGTTGCAGGGGATTGCCGTCTCACCCGATGAGATTGTGATTACGGCGGGCGCGATGGAGTCCCTTAATCTCAGCCTTCAGGCGCTGACGGAGCCGGGCGATTATGTGGTGATCGAATCTCCGGCATTTTACGGCGCGCTACAGGCGATTGAACGCCTTAAACTCAAAGCGATTGCGATTGCAACCGATCCGCAGCAGGGCATCGATCTTGACGCGTTGCAGCAGGCGCTGAACGACTATCCGATCAAAGCCTGCTGGTTGATGACCAATTTTCATAACCCGCTTGGCTGCACGCTGTCCTGGGAGAAGAAACAGCGGTTGGTGGCGATGCTGGAAAAACACGGCGTCGGGCTGGTAGAAGATGACGTCTACAGCGAGCTATACACGGGCCTGCAACGCCCGCTGCCCGCAAAAGCGTTGGATAAAAAAGGCACGATTCTGCACTGCTCCTCGTTTTCTAAAAATCTGGTGGCGGGGTTCCGCATCGGCTGGGTGGCGGCGGGGAGCTATGCGGGCAGCATTCAGCGTTTACAGCTGATGAGTACATTGTCAACCAGCGCCCCGATGCAGTTGGCGATTGCCGATTATCTGGCGACCAGCAGCTATGACAGCCACCTGCGCCGCCTGCGACGAGCGCTGGAACAGCGTAAACATGCGGCGTTACAGTCGCTACGCCGACACTTTCCGGGCGACGTCCTCATTAATCATTCGCAAGGTGGTTATTTTCTCTGGCTGGAATTGCCTGACGGCGTCAGCAGCACGGAGCTATACCGCCGCGCGCTGGAGCGGGGCGTCAGTATTGCGCCGGGGAAAATGTTTACTACTGGCGACAAATACGATCGCTACTTCCGCTTCAACGCTTCCTATGAATGGGATGCGCGCTGCGAACAAAGCGTGATCGTATTGGCCTCGCTGATTCGGGCGCAGATAAGTGAGCGTCTGACCCGATCACCCCTTTAGAGGTGTGGAGATGTTTGCCGCTTTTCTGCTACTGTTCCCGTTATGGCGGAAGGTGGCGGCGTGGATGGCGAAAAACAGCCATAACCTTGCCGGAAATCAGGAAGTCGATAGGCACGATGCGTATAATTCCGGCTAAAGGTGAGCTATACCCGCTATCTTTCGGACCGCGCTGGCGACCTTCCTGCACCCCGAAATCTATCGGATAGACAACGTAAACAACAGGAAAAACCACCCTGATGAGTATTCGCATTGTTCCTCAGGAACAGTTAGAACAGAACGAAAAATCGATGCCGGAAGGGAATATCCCTCCGCTGCTTTTTGCCAATCTGAAAAGCCTGTACAGCAGCCGCGCAGAGCGTCTGCGTCAGTTAGCTGAAGAGCACCCGTTGGGGGATTATCTCACCTTCGCCGCAGGCGTGGTGGAAGCCCAGCAGAAGGTATTGCACGATCATCCGTTGAAGCTTGACCTGAGTGATGTGTTGAAACAGTCCGGTGAACGTCCACCGCTCGATATCGCGGTGTTCCCGCGTGATGCGCATTGGCACACGCTGCTGCGTGCGCTGATCGAAGAATTAAAACCGGATGCCAGCGGACAGGTGTTATCCACGCTGGAGAATCTGGAAAAAGTCTCAGAGCAGGAGCTGGAAGAACAGGCAACGGCGCTGCTGCAACACGAGTTTCGTGCCGAGAGCAATGATAAAGCCCCGTTCATCTGGGCGGCGCTGTCGCTGTTCTGGGCGCAGATGGCAAGCCAACTGCCCGGTAAAGCGCGTGCCGTACCCGGCGAACATCGCCAGTTCTGCCCCGTGTGCGGCAGTATTCCGGTATCGGGCGTAGTGCAGTTGGGTACGTCCAGCGGGCTGCGTTATCTGCACTGTAATCTGTGCGAGAGCGAATGGCACATGGTGCGGGTGAAATGCAGCAACTGTGAAGAGTCGAGCGAGCTGAATTACTGGTCGCTGGATAGCGAAAATTCCGCTATCAAAGCGGAAAGCTGCGGTCACTGCGGCACGTATCTGAAGCTGCTATATCAGGAAAAAGATCACCGTGTAGAAGCCGTCGCCGACGATCTGGCTTCGCTGGTGCTGGATGTGAAAATGGAGGAAGAAGGCTTTTCTCGCAGTAGCATCAACCCCTTCCTGTTCCCAGAAAGTTCGATCGAATAGCCTGTCTAATCGGTGAAGCGCGTTTGGGCTTCACCGCCTTTCTTTTCAGAAAACCGTTCTTTTCAGAAAACCTTTCTTTCAAAAAAAGTACAGAAAATCGGGGCTTACCACACGCCGCTGAAATGCAGCAGCAAGACCAGCGCGGTGATGACAATCGATGATGATGTGAGCACGATCAACCCGTGGCTGGCGCGTGATAGCACCGGTTGGCAACGGGCATTAAAGCGGTAGCGCAGAATCGCCAGTACCGACATCAAAGCAGAAACACACAAGAGCAGAATGGCGCAGGCAAACACCACTCGGCTGCCGTCCACCATGCTCAGGCGAAAACACAGCAGGCTGTTGATCAGCATCACAAACAGCGTACGTGACCAGGCCATGCCGGTTCGCTGTGGCTGTAATCCCGGATCGCGGGTCGTGTCCATGCGCTACCCGAACAGAATCATCGCGGCAAGTGCGATGGCAATGAGGGTGATAAACAGCGTCACGATCAGCAGCATCGGCGTATACGGCATATCGCTTTCCTGACGCATCGCTTTCTCATTGCTTACCCAGCGACGATAGGCCAGACCGCCGAGCAATGCCGCACAGACGACCAGCAGCAGAGCCAGCCCCTGACGCACCAGCGGATCGATATGGACGGTAAACTGATCGATACCCACCGCACCTGCAAGAAACGCCAGCGCGGTGCGAATCCACGCCAGGAAGGTGCGTTCATTCGCTAATGAAAAACGGTAGTCCGGGGTTTTCCCCTGACTCCACCACGGCGTTTTGTCCTGTCTGGGTGTTGTCATGTTGTCGTCTGATTTCAGGTTAAAGAGGGCATCCGATTGGGCGCAGCGTCTGCATTCTAGCGCCCTTGGCGGGTTTCGTCTGCCCTGATGACGGTATCAGCGACAATTGTCTCAGCGATGCTGTCTCAGCAAAGAATGATGAAGCGCCCGGTAAGGCGCTTCGTTTTCTCAGGACGCGTCTTTGCCCGCTTCATGGTTCTCTACTGCCAGCGCGGTGACCAGCGCGAACGCGCAGGCCAGCAGCGTGCCGAGTATCCAGGCGAAATACCACATGCTCTTTATCCTCAAGTCGTTAGTAAACGGAATGCTTATTGGTTTCGATGTAGCGGGCATCGATCCGGCCAAACATTTTGTAATAACACCAGCTGGTATAAAGCAGGATGGTGGGAACAAAAATACAGGCCAGAATGGTCATCACCTGAAGCGTAAGCTGGCTGGATGTGGCATCCCAGATGGTCAAGCTGACGTTGGGATCGAAACTGGAAGGCATCACGAACGGGAACAGCGTAATGCCTGCCGTCAGAATCACGCAGACAATCGTCAATGACGAGGTCAGGAAACCCCAGCCACAGCGGTTCACGCGCGAGAAGAGACAGGTGAACCACGGCAGAACCACACCCAGTGCAGGAATCGCCCACAGCGCAGGGTGGGCCGTAAAGTTGGTTAACCACGCCCCGGCCTGCTGGACGACCTCTTTATTCAGCGGGTTAGACGGGGCAGCTTTATCCAGCGTGGAGGTAATCACGTAGCCGTCGATGGCGAACAGCACCCAAAGGCCGGCCAGTAAGAAGGTGATGCTCATCAGCACGCTGGCGATCAGGACGGTTTTTTGCGCGCGACGCTGAAGCGCTTCTGTGGTGCGCATTTGCAGGTAAATTGCACCGTGCGCGACGATCATCGCGACACTCACGACGCCTGCCAGCAGCCCGAACGGGTTCAGCAGGCCAAAGAATCCGCCGTGGTAGGTGAGACGCAAATACATATCGACGCTCAGCGGCACGCCCTGCAACAGGTTGCCTAATGCGATGCCGAACACCAGCGTGGGGACGAAGCTGCCGATGAAAATGCCCCAGTCCCACATATTGCGCCAGCGCTGGTTTTCCAGCTTGGAGCGATAATCAAAGCCAACCGGGCGGAAAAACAGAGCGGCCAGCACCAGAATCATGGCGAAGTAGAAACCAGAAAAAGCGGCGGCATACACCATCGGCCAGGCGGCGAACAGTGCGCCTGCCGCTGTGATCAGCCAGACCTGATTGCCGTCCCAGTGCGGGGCGATCACGTTAATCATGACTCGCCGTTCAGTATCATTCTTGCCTAGCAGACGCAGCAGAATGCCCACACCCATGTCAAAGCCATCGGTGATGGCGAACCCGATAAACAAGAGGCCAATCAATCCCCACCAAATCAGGCGTAATGTTTCGTAATCCAGCATTATTATGGCTCCCGTTACGGTTTTGCAGGTGTTGTGAGTGATTGTGTCGTCGGTTGCTCAAAGTGGTAGCGGCCAGTTTTCAGGCTGCTTGGCCCCAGTCGGGCAAACTTGAACATCAGGTACATTTCCGCGACCAGAAACAGGGTGTACAGGCCGCAAATCAGCCCCATCGACAGCAGGATGTCGTGTGCTTCCAGAGACGAATTGGCGATGGCGGTAGGTAGGACTTCACCAACTGCCCACGGCTGGCGACCGTACTCAGCAACAAACCAGCCGGATTCAATCGCGATCCAGGGCAGGGGGATGCCGTAGAGCGCGACGCGGTGCAGCCATTTACGCTGCCCCATGCGGCCGCGTATGACGCTCCAGAACGACAGAGCAAAAATGCCGAGCATCAGCACGCCGCAGCCCACCATCAGACGGAAAGCGACATACAGCGGCGCGACGCGGGGAATCGAGTCTTTGGTTGCCTGCTGGATCTGGTTTTCGCTGGCGTTGGCGACATCATCGGTATAGCGCTTCAGCAGAAGGCCGTAGCCAAGATCGCGTTTGGCAGCCTCAAATTGCGCGCGAACTGCGGGGTCGGTATTACCTGAACGCAGTTCCTCCAGCAGACCATAGGCCGTCATGCCGTTACGAATGCGTATCTCATGTTGCGCCATCAGGTCTTTGATGCCGACGACAGGTTTATCGAGTGAACGCGTGGCGATGAGCCCCAGCAGGTAGGGAACGTGGATCGCATAATCGTTCTGCATCGTTTCCTGATTGGGGATGGCGAACAGCGTGAAAGAAGCGGGGGCGGGCTGCGTTTCCCATTCGGCTTCGATCGCTGCCAGCTTGGTTTTCTGCACATCGCCCATCACATAGCCGGATTCATCACCCAGTACGATCACGGACAGCACCGAGGCCAGACCGAAACTGGCGGCAATGGCGAACGAGCGCTTGGCAAAGGCGATATCGCGACCTCTCAGCAGATAGTAAGAGCTGATCCCGAGGACGAACATCGCGCCAGCGGTGTAGCCCGCAGCCACGGTGTGGACGAACTTCACTTGCGCGACCGGGTTCAGCACCAGTTCGGCGAAGCTCAGCATTTCCATGCGCATGGTTTCGTAATTGAACTCAGCGGCAATCGGGTTTTGCATCCAGCCGTTGGCGACCAGAATCCATAGGGCGGAAAAGTTGGAGCCTAGCGCGACGAACCAGGTCACCAGCATATGCTGGACTTTGGTCAGGCGATCCCAGCCGAAAAAGAACAGGCCGATGAGTGTAGATTCGAGGAAGAACGCCATGAGTCCTTCCATCGCCAGCGGTGCGCCAAAAATATCGCCCACGTAGTGAGAATAGTAAGACCAGTTGGTGCCGAACTGGAATTCCAGCGTTAGTCCGGTCGCTACGCCCAGCGCAAAGTTGATGGCGAACAGCTTGCCCCAGAACTTGGTCATATCCTTATAGATTTGCTTGCCGGTTAACACATAGGTGGTGTTCATAATGGCGAGCAGGAAAGACAACCCCAACGTCAGCGGGACGAAAAGAAAGTGATACATGGCAGTCAGGGCAAATTGCAGCCGCGACAGCTCAACGACATCAAACATGTTAGGCTCCTAGCTTCAGGCAGGAAAATGCACGCCATATTGTTATTCCGATGCTTGCCGGAATAAATCGTGACGAATAAAACGAAAATAGATTACGGCCGACGGTATTTTCATCCGTCAGAAATTAACTTCACTGATTGAAGTGAGATAAGAATGAGTAGTGAATAAAACGTGCGGGGATTATAACGTGCAAAAATGGAAGGATAAATAGTACAGTTTGTTGATTTGGTTTTTTTATCTCTAATGTCATTATTTTGTTTTTATATTTCAATTTAACCTTATTTTTTGGTTTTTAATTTCATTAAAATTTAATTATTAGTTTTTTACTCTTCCATTCTGTTGGTGTTGAAAAATGAATTTAATTAAAATAGTACAGATTTGAGATGTATAAATATAACAGTTTCATTTTTTATTTAATTTTACATTTGGCGATGAAAAATAATTGGGAATTATCAGGCTCTCTTGCCTAAAGAGAGGGAGATGAGGCGTGTGTGCCGTACGCTAAAATACGGCACACTTTATATAATGAAGTACTGGTACCGGCGATTACACGGAAGGCGCTTCTGGCCACACGACAGATGCAGCGGTGAGGTCAATGCGGTTCAGCGTAACCAGATAAAGTTTCCATTGGGTTAGCCGTTCTTGCTCTTCATCCGTGGCAATCGCTAAGTCCATTGCATAGTTCAGCTCGGCAATTCGGCTATTTGCTGTCGCGCGCCGTGCCGCCAGTTCCTGCTGTAGGCTTTTGGTTACGGCAAGCTGTTGCGCCTCCAGATTTGTTACCCAGGCCGCCCCATCCCACTGATCAAACTCAGTTGCTGGAGCCAGAAATGTTATATTTTCCGGCAGTTCGCTGAATTGCGTCACTGTCTGTGCCTGTCGTGTTTCCGTACTGTAAACGGTCTGACCGCGATAGTCTGGCACCTGTTCCCATGCCTTACCGTCTGCACTACGGCGCAAGGCTTGGCCGACAGGCGGCAATTGCGGTTCGTCTGCGTAGCTGTCGGCGGGCAGGCCAACACCTTGCATCACATATTCATAGCTGGCGCTCTGGTATTCCCGCGTAGCCGGATTAACGTGATAAACCGTAATCCACCCGGTGTTGATAGCAAGTCCGCGTTCGTTCAGTTCTGCGTTTTTAATTTGTGTTGAATAGTTGCTCATTATGCTGCTCTCACGATGTAGTTAAAGGCGATATTGCGGGGGCGGTTTTCGTTAGCCGTGGGTACAACTCTTGACGCATCAAATGTAAAGCGTGCTGAGTCAGAATTAGCACCACCAGATGAATTCTGTCGGCCTACGTCGTACTTGAACAATGCTCCATCCCCGTAAGCACCGTTTCCTCCGGGGTTGAGGTACCCAGTTATGTTTCTGATCGCATCACCCTGCGCTGACAGCAACGCACGCCCAGCATCAGCACCGCGACCGTCATCCCAACCGCGTACGAATTCGCCGCGTAAATCGGGTAGGAAACCAGACGGATAGCGGGACGCTAAAACAGGAAATTGCGCTGTATCGAACTGCTGACCGTTGCATTTCAGCCAGCCAGCAGGGGCGATAGCTCCGGGAAATAGCTGCGGCATGCCTGCCAGCTCGGACATTGGCATAGCGCCGATTGCGGCAGGGGTTAGATTCCCTTCGTGATAGACGGAACGCCATGCACCACCCGCCGCTGCAATGTATACGCGGTCATTTGTATGAATAACTGTTGAACTATTCGGACTGCCGACAACAACAGTATTATCGGGTGATAGCGACAGCATTTGTCTGTAGCTCTCATCTGGTATCACACCGACTACTGCACGGCTGGCGGGTAAATCTATATTTCCTGCACCTATGCGGATTCCGCCCTGTAGCACACCGCCTGCGATAGGCAATGCTCCCACGTCGGCAGCAGTTGGCTTATTTCGGGTGTTATAGTCACGTCGCCAGCCGGGGAAATAGTCTGTACCGTTAAACACATATGTAAACTGTGCGTTAGCATGATCGCTGGCACGTGGGGCAGCAGACGGTGTAGTTACCCTAATTGTTACATTTCCATTGTGGCCAAAAACCTCTACAACGGTGCCAGCTAAATTCAGATTACCGCACTCAGTATCTGTGATTGTTCTATTACTTGCGTATGACCAAGACCCTCTACATGTCCAGTACGCATGCGAAAATGCACCACGCTCACGTAGCCAGTTGATAAAGTCAGCGGTCGTCCATTCGCCGGATGTACCACCGAAATCAATTGCGGAGCTGTATGCGCGACCCGAACCGATATTTCTGTTAAACAATTCTCTGTCTGGAATATCCGCACCGTTCTGATCTTTTGCCAGTTTCCCCGCCAGTGCATTCAGCACCGTTGTGCTGAAGTTCGGGTCATTACCCAGCGCGGTAGCCAGCTCTTGCAGCGTATCGAGCGCCGCGGGAGAACCATTGACCAACGCTGCCACAGCGGCTTTTACAGCGATCCTTTCTGTTTCCATGCCGATGCCAGCATCATGCTGATGGCTATAAAACAGTTTTAGTAACGATGATGAGAGTACCTTTTGCGATGGGGCTGGTTTAGTAACGCAGTTTAAAAATTGAAGTGAAACGTGTACGAAAGCGGCAGTAACCGTGCGGATGCTATGTCCTTGCTTCCTGATAACTGCGGGCTGATGCAAATGGCGCGTTAATTGCATATTCCCGATCGTGGTTTTTTCAGGAGAGAGTGCAATGGTGGCGGAGCCTTCAACGACGATTCGATTTTTACTTGCCTCGCGTCAGTGTGAGCTGAACAGCCTGCGCTACCTGCTGCAAAGCGGTGAGCTGGTGGGCAAAATTAGCCAGCTCGTCCATCTATTGCAGCGTGAACGGGGAACGGCCAACCTGTTTCTTTGCTCCGACGGCCGATTGTTCGCCGACGAGCTGGTGCGACGTGAGAAAGATGTGCAGGCGGCGCAGACGCATTTGATGACGCATCTGGCGGGGTTGGAAAAAATGACGGCGGAGTTGCCGCAGGCGAGCCGTTTATTCAGCCGCGTTGCCAGCGTGGTTTATGCGCTAAGTCTGCTGCCCGCACTACGTCAGCAGATTCGCCAGCGCTTGTTGCCTCAGCCGCAGGCAATGACGTTTTTCAACGACATTGTCCGCAACCTGCTGGCGCTGGTTTTTGAGGTCTCGGACACGGCAGCCGATCCGGGAATTTCCCGCGCGCTGATTGCCATGTTCAGCTTTATGCAAGGGAAAGAGCTGGCGGGGCAGGAGCGGGCTATCGGTGCGGCGGCCTATGCGGCGGGCAGCGTCGATGAGGAAACCCGGCAAAAGCTGCTGGACTTGATCGAGCGGCAGGATCGCTGTTTCGATACCTTTCTGAATTTTAGCGATGAAGAAAATCAGCAGCGCTGGCGTGCTATCGCGGTAGACAGCGAATTTGAGCGCCTGCGCCGCATTGTGTGCACCCGCAGCCCGATAGAAAAGCTGTCGGAGGCGGATAGCCTGCACTGGTTTTCGATTGCCACTAAGCGCATCGACGAAATGAAGCAGATGGAAGATGAGTTGGAGCAGACGCTGATGCAGCGCTGCCGTACCCGTATTGCGGCAGCGGAGAAGGCATGCAGCGATCAGCGCGCGGATCTCGACGCGCTGATGGTGCAGCAGGAGCATGACGATTCTGGCTATTCGATATTTATCGCTGGTCACGACGTTGAAGGGCAGAACGTCCCTCCCGGTTGGCTGAATAGCGATGGCGTCACTCCACAGCTGGGGAGATCGCTGCTGTCGCTGGTGCAGCAACAATCGCGGCGCTTACAGGCGCAGGATCATGAACTGGCTGCATTGCGAGCCACGTTGAATGAAAGAAAGCAAATCGATCGCGCGAAGGGCTTACTGATGCAGCACCGTGGATTAAGCGAAGAAGATGCATACAAAACCCTGCGCCGCATGGCGATGAGCCAGAATAAAAAGCTGATTGACATCGCGACGGCGATGCTCGCGGTAGCCGATGTATTTGGAGATAACCCTTAAGAGGTATATGCACATGAACTGTGCGTGTTCTGCTTGCTCGCGGTGCAAGACGCCGTCTTGTGAAGAAGAAATCGTGGAGTCAATGGCTGTGAGTGGTGGTTTCGTGCGTAAAGATATCGTCATTTCTATGCTACGTCGTAGCACACGCACGACACGGGGCGCTCAGTCGCCGCCGCCCCGTGACCCGAGGCTTTTTCGCGGGAAATTACGCCGCTGCGCGGTTCCTTCGGAAAATCAGTCGCCTGACGGAACGCGTCACTGGCGGCTCGATTAGCGGTCATGTTCACCGATGGCACCGCGTAGCGGCATAATTTAGCCAGAAGCCAGGGTTCGCAGGGCTGCGGCGCTTGAGCGCCCTGCGTCGGGCGCGTGTACGGTATTGCATAAAAGGGTGGCGGTATGGCGCACGAAACGGTCTCTGAATCTGTATAGAAATGTGATCAAGAGACCGCCGCTGTGAAGGGAATCGCATAAAAGTGTGATAGCTGGCACAAACCTTGCTTTAACTCATTAGCAACAACCAAACATTCATAATGCGTTTCGGGCCAACGGCGGTGCGGAAGGTGTTAATCGGACAACGGCGTCCATAAGCGTGCAGATTCTGCATGGGCTTGTGGACGCCGTTTTTGTTTTTACCGCCTGAAAAGGTGTTTTGCGCAAGGGTGTCGTTGATGAGTGATTCCAAAACCAAAAGCATGACCGTCTCTCGCCGCCAGTTTCTGTTGGGGAGTGCTGCACTGGGCGGCAGCCTGATGTTGCCGGGATTAATGAATAGCGCCTGGGCGGCGGGTTCCGACGCGCCGGAGAAAAAGGAAATTCGGGTCGGGTTTATTCCGTTGACGGACTGCGCCTCAGTCGTGATGGCCGCAGTGAAAGGTTTCGATAAGAAATACGGCATCACAATCGTTCCTAGCAAAGAAGCCAGTTGGGCGGCGGTACGCGACAAGCTGGTATCGGGCGAACTGGATGCGGCTCACATTCTGTATGGGCAGCTGTACGGTCTGCAAATGGGGCTGTCTGGGGCGCAGAGCAACATGGCTGCGCTGATGACGCTCAACCAAAACGGACAAGGGATCACGCTGGCAAACCAGTTGCGTGAAGCCAACGTCACGGATCTTGCCGCGTTGCAAAAATATATCGCCGCCAGTCCGGCGGGCACCTACACCTTCGCGCAAACTTTCCCAACCGGTACGCACGCCATGTGGCTCTATTACTGGCTGGCTTCCGCCGGCATTCATCCGCTGAACGACGTGCGCACCGTAGTGGTGCCGCCGCCGCAGATGGTGATGAACATGAAGATTGGCAACATGATCGGCTACTGCGTCGGCGAGCCGTGGAACCAGCGTGCCATCAGCGAAAAAATCGGATTTACCGCCGCCACCTCGCAAGACATTTGGCCGGATCACCCGGAAAAAGTGTTGGGTACCCGCGCTGACTGGGTAAACGCCAACCCGCATAGTGCACGCGCGCTGACCGCCGCGATCCTCGATGCCTCGCGCTGGATTGATGCCTCGGACGACAACCGCCGCGAAACGGCTGGCGTTGTTGCCGGACGCGCGTACATCAATGCCAAAGAAGAAACCATCGTTGGACGCATGCTGGGCCAGTACGAGAACGGGCTAGGGAAAAGCTGGAAAGACGAACACGCGATGCGTTTCTACCACGACGGTTCCGTGAACTACCCGTACCTGTCCGACGGCATGTGGTTCCTCACCCAGCACAAACGCTGGGGCTTGCTCACCGAAGAGCCGGATTATCTGGCTGTCGCGAAGCAGGTTAACCGCATTGATATCTACAAGCAGGCGGCCGATGCCGTGGGGAATGTGTCATTGCCCGGTAGCGACATGCGCAGCAGCGTGCTCATCGATGGCCGTCGCTGGGATGGTAGCGATCCAGCGGGTTATGCCAACAGTTTTAGCGTGAAGAAATAAGTGAGGTTGATGATGAAAAACCAGGCCCAGGTCATTCCAATTACCGCGGATAACGCCCCGGAAACCGTACGCAGCGCCGATATTACGCCGCTGCCAACTAAACCCGTAACGCCCGCAAAAGCGCCAGCGGCTCCCACTTTCGCCTACCGCCTGCTGCTGCGTAAGCTGTTTCAGCAACTCTTCCCTGCGGTTCTCGGACTGGGGCTGCTGGTTGCGGTCTGGCAGATTGCCGCGCTCAACAGCGAAAACTTCCCGACGCCTTGGACGACCTGGCTTGCGGCGCTCAGCCTCTTTGCCGACCCGTTTTACATCGCAGGGCCGAACGATCAGGGCATCGGCTGGAACGTATTGGCCTCACTGCAACGCGTTGGTATCGGTTTCGGGCTGGCGGCACTGGTCGGCATTCCCGCTGGCTTCCTGATTGGTCGTTTTACGTTTCTGGCTAACATGCTCAACCCGATCATTTCGCTGCTGCGCCCGGTTAGCCCGCTGGCGTGGCTGCCTATCGGCCTGCTGCTGTTCCAGCGTGCCGAACCGGCATCCAGTTGGACCATTTTTATCTGCTCCATCTGGCCGATGATCCTTAACACCGCCGAAGGTGTGCGCCGTATCCCGCAGGATTACCTGAACGTGGCGCGAGTCCTGAAGCTCTCCGAATTCACCATCATGCGCAAAATCCTGCTGCCTGCGGTGTTACCTAACGTATTGACCGGCGTGCGTCTGTCGATTGGCGTCGCCTGGCTGGTGATTGTGGCGGCAGAGATGCTGACCGGTGGCGTCGGTATCGGCTTCTGGATCTGGAATGAGTGGAACAACCTGAATGTGGAAAACATCATCATCGCCATCGTGGTGATTGGGGTTATCGGTCTGCTGCTTGAGCAGGGACTGGTGTGGATTGCTAACCGTTTCAGCTATGACAACCGCTAAGGAGCCGACGATGCGTACAACACCGATTATTCAAGTGCAGCAGGTGAGCCAGCGTTTTAATACCGCCAGCGGTGAGTTTCTGGCGCTGGATCAGGTGAGTTTTGATATTCACACCGGTGAGACGATCAGCCTGATCGGCCATTCCGGCTGCGGCAAGTCTACATTATTGAACCTGATTGCGGGTCTGACGCTGCCGAGCAGCGGCGGCCTGCTGTGTGACAACCGTGAAATCGACGGCCCGGGGCCGGAGCGCGGCGTAGTCTTTCAGAACCACTCGCTGCTGCCGTGGCTGACCACCTACGAAAACGTCGCACTGGCGGTACGCCAGGTGTTTCGCGGTCAGATGAACAAGCGCGAAATGCACGAATGGATTACCCACAATCTCGAACTGGTGCATATGGAGCACGCGCTGAACAAGCGGCCGAATGAGATCTCCGGCGGGATGAAGCAGCGTGTGGGGATTGCCCGCGCGCTGGCCATGAAGCCGAAAGTACTGCTGATGGATGAACCGTTCGGCGCGCTGGATGCACTGACCCGCGCACATCTTCAGGATGCGGTGATGGAGATTCAGCAGCGCTTGCAAACCACGATTGTGCTGATTACTCACGACGTTGACGAAGCGGTGCTGTTGTCGGATCGCGTACTGATGATGACCAACGGCCCGGCGGCGACGGTCGGTGAAATCATGACGGTCGAGCTGGAACGTCCGCGTTCACGCGTCGTGCTGGCCGACGATCCGCGCTACCACCACTACCGTCAGCAAGTGCTGCATTTCTTATATGAAAAACAGCCTAAAGCAGCCTGACAGCGAGGCCGGAACGATGATGAAACCGCATCTGATTGTGATTGGTAACGGGATGGCGAGCGCACGATTCGTCGAGGTGCTGCGCCAACTGGCCGCAACGCGTTACCGCATTACCGTGATTGGCGATGAACCGCGCGCCAGCTATAACCGCATCCTGCTGTCGCCAGTATTAAGCGGCGAGAAAGCGTTTACGGATACGCTGCTGACGCCCGCGACTCTCGACGACGATGCGGCGCTGCCGGTGAATTATCTGTTGGGTGAGCGGGTCACGCATATCGATCGCCAGCAGCGTGAGGTGACAACGACGCAACGGCAACTGCATTACGATCATCTGGTGTTGGCTACAGGCTCCACGCCGTTTATGCCGCCGATGCCGGGCATCGATTTGGCGGGTGTGTGCGGCTTCCGCACGCTGGATGATGTCGAGCTGATGTTGGCGACGATTCGCCAGTCCGTTCCGGCGGTGGTGATTGGCGGCGGTTTGCTCGGTATTGAAGCGGCAGCGGCGCTGCAACTGCGCGGTGCTGACGTCACGTTGCTGCATCGCGTTCCGGTTTTGATGGAGCGTCAGTTGGATGCGACGGCGAGCGAGCTGCTGTGCGACAGCCTGCGTGCTCGCGGTATTGCCTGTGAGACGGATGTGCAGGTAGTCGCGCTGCATGGCGATGAAAAAGGCGTAACGGCTGTGGCGTTGGCCGATGGTCGCACGATTCCGGCCGGACTGGTGGTGGTGACCGCGGGTGTGATTCCCGCTAGCCAGCTGGCGCGCGACTGCGGCTTACCCTGTAACCGCGGCGTGCTGGTGGACGGACAGTTGCAAACTGCCGACCCGTATATCAGCGCAATCGGTGAATGTTGTGAACTCAATGGCGAAATCTTCGGGCTGGTTGCCCCGTGTTTCGCCCATGCCACGCTGGTGGCACAGCGCCTTGCCGGACACACACCGAAAGATTATCAACGTGAACAGGCTGCAACGCGGCTGAAAGTCACGGGAATTGGCGTGGTCAGCGGCGGCGATATTAACGTGGCACCGGATGATGAGGTGTACACCCTTTTTGATCCGCAGACGCAGCACTACCGCCGTCTGCTACTGCGCGACGGGCGGCTGAGCGGTGTCCTGCTGTATGGCGACACCGATGACAGCCAGCGCCTGCTGGCCGCGATGGAGAGCACGACAGCGGGCGAGATGACTCCGCCTGCCTCGCTGCTTTTCGGTCTTTCTTCCCCTGATTCTGACCCACAGCCTGAAGCTGTAAGGATTCCTGTCATGAGCAAACCTATTTTGGTTGTCGTCGGCCACGGTATGGTCGGCCACTATTTTCTTGAACAGCTGGTTGAACGCGACCTGCATCAGCATTACCACATCGTCGTATTTGGCGAAGAACGCCATGAAGCCTATGACCGCGTTCACCTCTCCGAGTATTTTTCCGGCCGCAGCGCCGCTTCTTTGTCACTGGTAAAAGACGGCTTTTTTGCCGAGAGCGGCATTGAGCTGCGTAGCGCCAGTGAGATCGTGGCTATCGACCGTGAACGTCAATGCGTGTGCGATGCGCAGGGTAGGGAAACCGCCTACGACAAGCTGGTGCTGGCGACCGGCTCTTATGCCTTTGTTCCGCCGATTCCCGGCAATACGCGCCCCGGCTGTCTGGTGTATCGTACGCTGGACGATCTGGACGCGATTGCGGCACAGGCGAAAAAGGGCAAGTCTGGCGTGGTGATTGGCGGCGGCCTGCTGGGGCTGGAAGCGGCAAACGCCCTGCGTCAGTTGGGGCTGGACACCCATGTAGTGGAGTTTGCGCCGCGTCTGATGGCGGTGCAGCTCGATGACGGCGGTGCCGCTATGCTGCGGCGCAAAATTGAGGCGCTGGGCGTACAGATTCATCTCAGCAAAGAAACGCGCGAGATCACCGACGGCGAGCAGGCGTTGCACCGTCTCTGCTTTGCCGACGGCAGCGTGTTGGAAACCGATTTGGTGCTGTTTTCCGCTGGGATTCGCCCGCGCGACAAGCTGGCAGACAGCTGCGATTTAGAGAAAGGGCCGCGCGGCGGCATCGTGATTGATGACCACTGCCAGACCTCTGATGACGCGATTTTCGCCATCGGCGAGTGCGCGTTGTGGAAAGGTCAGATTTTCGGGTTAGTGGCACCGGGCTACCAGATGGCACGCAGCGTGGCGGATACGCTGGCGCAGCGCGATACGCCATTTACCGGCGCGGACATGAGTACCAAGCTGAAGCTGTTGGGTGTTGACGTCGCCTCGATTGGCGATGCACATGGGCGCACGGCGGGGAGCCAAAGCTACCAGTGGACGGACGGCCCGAACGAGATCTACAAGAAAATTGTCGTCTCTGCTGACGGCAAGCGTTTACTGGGCGCCGTACTGATTGGCGACAGCAGCGATTACAGCACGCTGCTGCAAATGATGCTCAACGATATGCCGTTGCCTAAACAGCCGGAAGGATTGATTTTGCCTGCGCGTTCTGGCGATGCGCCAAAAGGATTGGGCGTGGCGGCATTACCGGCTAGCGCACAGATTTGCTCCTGTCATAACGTCAGCAAAGGCGATATCTCGGCAGCAGTAGCAGGCGGCTGCGGCGAACTGGGCGCGCTGAAAACCTGTACCAAAGCGGGTACGGGCTGCGGTGGCTGTGTGCCGTTGCTGAAACAGGTGATGGAGTACGAACTGACGCAACTGGGTGTCGAAGTGAAGAAGGACATTTGCGAGCACTTCGCCTATTCGCGTCAGGAGCTGTACCACCTGATTCGCGTACATGAGATCCGCTCGTTCGACAGTCTCCTTGAGCGTTACGGTCACGGCTTGGGCTGCGAAGTGTGTAAGCCGCTGGTGGGGTCGATGCTGGCGTCCTGCTGGAATGACTATCTGCTGCAACCGCAGCACCTGCCGTTGCAGGATACCAACGATCGTTTTTTCGCCAACATCCAAAAAGATGGCACGTATTCCGTCGTGCCGCGCGTTCCGGCGGGGGAAATTACACCGGAAGGACTGATCGCCATCGGTCAGGTGGCACAGCGCTATAACCTGTACACCAAGATCACTGGCGGTCAGCGCGTAGATTTATTCGGTGCGCGGTTGGAACAACTGCCAGCGATCTGGCGCGAGCTGATCGATGCCGGATTTGAAACCGGCCATGCCTACGGTAAATCGCTGCGTACCGTAAAATCCTGCGTGGGATCGACCTGGTGTCGCTATGGTGTGCAAGATTCCACTGGGCTGGCGATCCAACTGGAGCATCGTTACAAGGGGCTGCGTTCGCCGCATAAAGTCAAGATGGCGGTTTCCGGCTGTACCCGCGAATGTGCTGAAGCACAAAGCAAAGATATCGGCGTGATTGCCACGGATAAAGGCTGGAATCTGTATGTGTGCGGCAATGGCGGTATGAAGCCGCGCCATGCGGATCTCTTCGCCAGCGATCTGGATACGGAAACCCTGCTGCGCACCATCGATCGGGTCTTGATGTTCTATATCCGTACCGGCGATCGTCTCCAACGCACCAGCACCTGGATGGATAATCTGGAAGGCGGTATCGACTATCTGCGTCAGGTGATTCTGGAAGACAGCCTGAATATCGGTGAAGAGTTAGATAAAGAGATGCAGCGCGTGGTAGATGCCTACCAGTGCGAATGGCAAACCACGCTGGAAAGCCCGGAACGTCTGGCGCTATTCCGTGGCTTCCTGAACAGCGATAGCCCGGATGAAGCGGTGGTGATGGTGCCTGAGCGTGGACAAATCCGTCCGGCGCAGGATCATGAGAAAGTGGTCTCGCCAGAACCGGTTGCTCTGAAACCCGCCGTGCATGAGGCGGAGTGGGTACAGGTGGCGACGCTGGGCGATATTCCACGTCATGCCGGCATGGCGGCGCGCCTCGGACAGCAGCAGATCGCGCTGTTCCACCTGCCGGGTAGCGAGCAGCAGGTGTACGCGTTGGAAAACCACGAACCGGGCAGTGGAGCAAATGTGCTGTCGCGTGGGCTACTGGGGGATGTCGCCGGTGAACCGGTGGTGATTTCACCGCTGTACAAGAAACGCTTCAAGCTGCGGGATGGTGTGAGCCCGGATGATAGCTCTCTGTACGTACGTGCCTGGCCAGTGCGCGTGGAAGACGACGAGATTTGGGTATGCCGTCAGCCGCTGGCCGTGCCTGAAGGCGTCGTTCTGGCAGACACTGCCATGGCAAAAGCATCATGAACGCGCGCGTCTGTCGGACAACCTGCCCCTATTGTGGCGTCGGCTGTGGCGTGCTGGCAGAACACGATGGGCAAGGTGGGGTAAAGATCAGTGGCGATCCGGCGCACCCGGCAAATTTGGGTCGCCTGTGCGTCAAAGGTTCCGCGCTGGGAGATACGCTGGATTTGAAAGGCCGGCTCTTGTGGCCGCTGGTGGAAGGGCGTCGCGTTAGCTGGGAACAGGCGCTTGATACGGTAGCCGAACGACTGCTGGCAACTATGCAGCAACACGGCCCGCAGTCAGTGGCGTTTTATGGTTCAGGCCAACTGCTGACGGAAGATTACTACGTCGCTAACAAGCTGATGAAAGGTTTCATTGGCGTCGCCAATATGGATACCAATTCGCGGTTGTGCATGGCGTCTGCGGTGATCGGCTACAAGCGCGGGCTGGGTGCAGATGCTGTTCCCTGTAACTATGAAGATATCGAACTGGCGGATGTGGTGGTGCTGGTCGGTTCTAATACTGCCTGGGCGCATCCGGTGGTCTATCAGCGGCTGGTGCAGGCCAAACAGCAGCGACCACAGATGCAGGTGGTGGTGATTGACCCTCGACGTACCGCAACCTGCGACATTGCCGACCTGCATTTACCGCTGCAACCCGGCAGCGATGCCGGGCTGTTCAACGGCCTGCTGCATTGGATGGCACAGGATTCACGCATCGATCGTATCGAATTGGCTGAGCGTTTTTCCGGCGTGGAAGAGGCATTAGAGTCAGCGCAGCCATGGTCGGTAGCGAAGGTTGCGGAGTTCTGTCAGTTGGATGAGGTCGATATCGCGCATTTCTATCACCTGTTCAGCACCCACGATAAAGTGGTCACGCTCTATTCGCAGGGCGTGAATCAATCGTCCTCGGGCAGCGATAAATGCAATGCGATCATCAATGCGCATCTGCTGAGCGGCAAAATCGGCGTGTCGGGTTCCGGCCCCTTTTCGATAACCGGACAGCCAAATGCAATGGGCGGACGTGAAGTCGGCGGATTGGCCAATCAGCTTGCCAGTCATATGGGCTTTACGCCTCAGGACATCGACCGCGTAGGGCGCTTCTGGCAGAGCGATAATGTCGCGACGCAGCCCGGTCTGAACGCGGTGGATCTGTTTCGCGCCGTTGAACGCGGCGATATTAAAGCGGTGTGGATTATGGGCACCAATCCGGTGGTGTCGATGCCGGATGCTGACCGGGTGAAACAGGCGCTGGAACGCTGCCCGCTGGTGATTGTCTCCGAGGTGATGCGCCATACCGATACCGCAGAAACCGCTGATATCTTACTGCCTGCGTTGGGCTGGGGAGAGAAAGACGGCACGGTAACCAATTCCGAACGCCGGATGTCTCGTCAGCGAGCCTTTCTGCCCGCGCCGGGGGAAGCCAAAGCCAACTGGTGGATACTGAGTCAGGTGGCGCAGCGTATGGGATTTGCTGAGGCATTTGCTTATCAGCATCCGGCGGAGATCTTTCGTGAGCATGCGGCGCTGTCCGGGTTTGAGAATAACGGTAGCCGCGCGTTCGATATCAGCGGGCTGGCGACGCTCAGCAATCAGCAGTGGCAGCAGTTGGAACCGATACAGTGGCCGGTAAATACGACATACCCACACGGGCGCGCCCGACTGGGTGACGATGGTCGATTCTGGCATGCCGATGGCAAAGCGCGTCTCGTGGCGGTCACGCCGTCGCTGCCGCAAAACCCGTGGAGCGCGGCGTATCCGCTGGTGCTGAACACCGGGCGTATTCGCGATCAGTGGCACACCATGACGCGTACGGGCAAAGCGGCTCGGCTGATGCGTCATATCAGCGAACCCTACTGCGAGTTGCATCCACAGGATGCGCAGACGCATGACATTCAGGCGGGTGATTTGGTGCGTCTGTCGTCGGTACATGGCTGGATGTTGGCGCGGGCGCGACTCGACGCCGGACAGGCACGCGGCAGTGTGTTTGTACCGATGCACTGGAATCAGCAGTTCAGCGCTCAGGCGCGGGCTGACAGTTTAGTCGCGCCGATTACCGATCCGCATTCCGGTCAGCCGGAAAGCAAGCACAGCCGGGTGCGTATCCAACCCTGGCATACCGCCTGGCAGGCAACGCTGTTTTTTGCTGACGAACCAGCTACCGCGCCATTAACGTTACCCGCAGAGCATGACGTTCTGCCGCCGCCTGCCACCTACTGGAGCAAAGTGCCTCATGAGGGTGTGACGCAGTATCTGTTTGCCGATCGCGTGCCGGTGGACGACTGGCAGGCATGGCTGACCGAGCATTATGGGTTGGAAAATATGCAGTGTCAGGTTGCACAGGGCAACGGCGTCTTTCATCTGATTGGCTGGCGCGATGGTCGCGTGGTGCTGGCCTGCTATGTCAGTGCACAGGCGCTGCGTATCGATAGCGATGCGGTGCGTCAGGCGTTTATCACTCCGCCACAGCTCCCGCACGAACGCCACGCGCTGCTGGCGGGTCAGGCACCGCAGGGGCAGGTGACGCAAGGGGCAACGATTTGCAGTTGCTATAGCGTTGGCGAAGCGATCATCGTCGGCGCGATTCGTAAAGGCTGTCACAGCGTAGCAGCGTTAGGCGGCACGCTGAAATGTGGGACCAACTGCGGTTCCTGTATCCCCGAACTGAAGGCGTTATTGAGCCAGCATGTGCCGATAACGGTCAATGAATTGAAAAAAGCAGGTTGAGCGCCACGGCGTAATGAGGTGTGACATGATGACAACACAATCAATATTGGCGCAGGGCCAACGGCGTCAGCCTGTAGTCGGCGGTGAAATCTGGCTGGTAGGCGCAGGGCCGGGCGATGCAGAACTGCTGACGCTGAAGGCGTTGCGGGCAATCCAGCAGGCGGATGTGGTGGTCTACGATCGGCTGGTGTCGGCGGAGATTATGGATTTGGTGCCGGAGCAGGCGCTGTGTATCGATGTCGGAAAAACGCGCGGCTGTCACCGCCTGTCACAGGAAAAAATCAATCAGCTGTTAGTTGAACTGGCGCAGGCCGGGCAGCGAGTGATCCGTCTAAAGGGCGGCGATCCGTTTATTTTTGGCCGCGGCGGCGAAGAGATGGATTATGCCCAGCAGGCTGGAATCGTCTGCCATGTGGTGCCCGGTATTACCGCCGCGACAGGCTGTGCGGCAGCAGTGGGGCTACCGCTGACGCACCGCGCCTGCGCGCAGTCGGTGCGTTTCGTGACCGGCCATTCGCGCGATGGCGAGCCGCAATTGGACTGGCCGACGCTGGCGGACAGCCAGCAAACGCTGGTGTTCTATATGGGGCTGAGCCACAGCAGTCGGCTGTGTCAGCGCCTGATCGAGCACGGGCTGTCCGCGCAGACGCCCGTTGCGATTATCGAACGTGGCACCCAGCCGGATCAGCGGTTATTAACCGCGACGCTGGCGACCTTACCGGCATTGCTGGCACGTTATCAGCCACAGTCACCTAGTCTGCTGGTGGTCGGTGACGTCGTCCGCTTCTGCCGTCATCCGGCGTTGCAGGTCGACGCAGCCCCAGCGCGGTTGACGGTGGAAAAACATGAAGCCGCCTGACGGCAACGGCTCCCTGCCTACAGTCAGCGCCTCGAAATAAAGCAGTTTTTCTTCGAGGCGCTTTCCACTTTCTACGCTGTTTTCTGCTTTATTATCGTGTCCCCGTTACCCTCCCTACTGAATTTTCAGTCATGGCCTACAGGGAAGGGGACGAGATGCCATCGCATGATGCGATCTTCAAACAGTTTCTGAGCGACATCGCCGTCGCACGGGATTTTCTAACTATTCATCTGCCGGATGAAATCCGCGAGCGCTGTGATTTCAGCACGCTGCAATTGGAATCCGCGTCGTTTATTGATGAAAAGCTGCGCGCGCGGATATCGGACGTGCTGTACTCGCTGCGCACCACCGTAGGCAAAGGGTACATTTACTGCGTGATTGAACACCAAAGCCGCCCGGAAAAGCAGATGGCTTTCCGGCTGCTGCGCTATTGTCTGGCTGCTATGCAGCAACATCTGGATCAGGGACACGATCGCTTACCGCTGGTGGTGCCGCTGCTGTTTTATCATGGCAGAGCGCGTCCTTATCCCTATAGCCTTCGCTGGCTGGACAATTTCGCCGATCCTGTACTGGCACAAGCGCTGTATGAACAGCCTTTCCCTCTAGTGGATTTAACTGCTATTTCGGATGATGAGATTCGCACGCACCGACGCATGGCGTTACTGGAACTGGTACAGAAGCATATTCGTACCCGTATATGCTGGAGCTGGCGCGTGAGATTGGGTTACTATTTGAACGCTGGTCGGTGCCGCTGACGCAGCGTCGGGCGCTGTTATTTTATATTGCACAAGCGGGAAACACATCCAAACCCGCAGACTTCATTGACGCACTGGCAGCACCGCTATCAACCGGTCAAGAGGACATTATGACGATTGCAGAACAATTGAAAAAAATGGGATTCGACGAGGGAGTCCAACGCGGAATTCAGCAAGGATTAGCACAAGGTCTGGAGCAGGGCATTGAGCAAGGGATGAAAAACAGTGCCAGGCAAATTGCCCGTAATTTATTGCTAACGGGAATGGATAAGAACAGCGTGCAGCAGGTCACTCAGCTTGAGGAAGAAGAGCTCGAGCAGTTGGTCACGGCTATCCTGCATGACACACAGCATTGATACCGTCTTCAACGATATCAGCACTAAATAATACCGTACTAAAACCGAGCGTTGCTGATGCCTTTACAAGAAAAGGTCAGTCGGGCAACGCTCACGTTGTTTCGTTAATGGCGCTTTTAGCCTTTACGTACTCGCGCTGTCAGCCCTTTCAGGAAGTAGCGGATAACCTGATCGCCGCAGGTGCGATAGTTTTTATGATCAGGCGCGCGCATCATCGCGGTAACTTCCGGCACTGAAATGCGAAAATTTTGTGCCAGCAGGATCGCCTGAATATCATCCGTTTTTAATGAAAACGCGACACGCAGCTTTTTCAGAATAATATTGTTGGTCATCTTGCGCTCAAACTGCGGCGCAGGCTGGTTTTCATCTTGCCCACGTTTTTGCAGAATCAGCCCATTCAGGAAATAACTCATCACGATGTCTGGGCAAGGTTGATAGCCTTCCTCTCCCTCTTTTTTGACGTAGCTCGCCAACTGCTGGGGAGGGACGGTCATCTCCACCAGCGCCAGGATCTTCAGCAGGTGGTCATTATTCAAATTCAGCATATAGCGCACGCTGCGCAGGACATCGTTATTCATCATTACGGAAGGGGTCTCGCCGTTCGTCTTGGTACAAAACGCACAGTATAAAGGGAACGGCGGAGAAATGCAGAAACGATCGTGGAATTAGTGAAACGTCTCCCGTCCGGTAAAGTGCCCAACCCAGCCTTCTGGATTAGTAAAAATGCGGATCGCGACAAAATCAGGAAATTCGCCGCAGTCAAACCAGTGCGGCGTGTTAGCGGGCACGCGTAAGAGATCGCCGGCCTCGCAGGTAAGTTGGAAAACCTGCTCGCCAATCGGCACAAAGAAGCTTCCGCTGCCGCGCACGAAGAAACGCACTTCATCTTCACTATGAGTGTGTTCCTGAAGAAATTTTTCCCGCAGTGCCAGTCTCTCAGCATGATCCGGCGTCAGGCTGATCACGTCGGCAGAGGTGTAGCCCTCCTGCTGTTTGAGACGTTCAATATCGGCATGGTACTGAGCCAAAATGGTTTCACTGCTGGCGTCGAGCGGTGGTGCGTCGGTCTGCCAGTGTTCTAGCTGGATCCCGGCGCTGGCGAGCAGGGAAGCGATGTCAGTAAACGTGGTGATCTGCTGGACGGGCTGCGTGATGTGCGGGCGGTGGTAAATCGATAGCGTGGTCATGTCTGCTTGTCCCTTAGGTATAGAAGAATCTTAACCATTCACTTTATAGGGATAAAAAACAAGATGCATTTTTTATAACTTATTCTTGTAAATTCAATAAGTAAAAATCGCTACATCTGTATATCAATGCTATTTCTATTTAATCACTAGCCATTATCATTTTTGTTATTTCGATTTAACTTTTCCCGTTGCTAATCTCTTTTCCTGCTAATAATTTTATAAGAATCGGGATAAAAATGATGAAGACTCGCTTTTCTCGTCTTGCTGCGTGCGTGTTGGCTACAGGGGTAATGACCTCTGTTCAGGCAGCGGATGAGACACTGTCATTGAAGGGAAAAACCATCGGTGTTGCCGTGGTGGGAACACAGCACTTTTGGGACCGTGAGGCCTATAAAGGGGCGACCGAAGAAATTGAGAAACTCGGTGGGCAGGTCGTGGGTGTGGATGGGGGGCGTGATAATCAGGTTCATGCCAATAACCACGATATCCTGCTGGCGCGTAAGGTCGATGCCGTGATCAGTATTCTCGGCGACAGCGCGGTAGAGCCGAAGTTTAAAGCGCTGCGTGAGGCAAAGATTCCGGTTTTCACCGTCGATCATGTTTCATCGTATTCCATCAATAACACGACGTCGGATAACTACGCCATCGGTTCGACGATCGGGCGCTATACCGCGGATGCGCTGGGCGGAAAAGGTAACATCGCGGTTTTCAACGCCTTCTCCAACGCGCTGCGCATCTGCGGTATTCGCTATGACCTGTGGAAATATGTTCTGCAAGATTATCCGGGGATCAAAATTATTCAGCCTGAGCTGGCTGAACAATATTCCAACTCGCCGGAAGACGCGCGCAAGAAAACCCTTGAGCTGCTGAGCCAGTACCCGAAAGGCACGTTGGATGCGATCCACGTTGCCTGCTGGGATCAGCCGGCCATCGGTGTGGTGCAGGCACTGGAAGAAACCGGGCGTGACAAGGACGTGAAAGTCACGGCGATTGATGCCGGGCCAGAAACGCTGGAAATTATGGCGGAGAAAGGTAGCCCGTTTGTTGCCAACGTTGCGCAGCAGCCGCGTCTGATCGGCACCACATCGGCGAAAAACGTCGCCCGTTATTTCGCGGGAGCCACGCTGCTACCGCAGACGTTTGTGCCAGTCTTGCCTGTCAAAGGGGAGGCAGAAGCCAAGGCGGTTTATAAGCAGCTTGGCTATGGCGAACTGAAATAAAGCTATGGTGGGATATCACTCAGCCCCGTCGCCGTCCGGCGGCGGTCTGGCAATGACGCACATCAGCAAGCAGTTTGCAGGGATTCCCGCACTGGACAACGTATCGCTAACGGTTCGGCCGGGAGAAATTCTCGGCCTGATCGGGGAAAACGGCGCGGGGAAATCGACCTTAATTAAGGTGCTGGCTGGCGTTTATGCCGCAGACGGCGGCGAGATCGCTGTCGATGGGGAGCGATTGAGCGCTGTGACGCCCGCGGTTATCCACGCGCACGGCATTCGTTTTATCCATCAGGAACTGCATCTGATTCCCCATTTTACCGTGGCGGAGTCGGTGTTTCTCGGTCAGGAACGAGTGAACCGCTGGCGAGGTGTCGATCGTCGGGCGATGCGGCGTGAAACGGAACAGTTCTTTCAGCACACGTTCAATTTATCGATAGACGCCAATCGACTCATCCGGGAGTTAAGTCTGGCGGAACGTAAACTGGTGCAGGTCGCACGAGCACTGATTGACGGCAAGGCGCGGCTGGTGGTGTTTGATGAGCCGACCGCGCCGCTGGAAGCGCGGGAAGCCACGCAGCTACTGCATACGCTCCAGACGCTGAAACAGCGCGGGATTGCGATTATCTATGTCTCTCACTATCTCAATGAAATTGCAGATATCTGCGACCGCGTCACTGTGTTACGCAATGGTAAGGGCGTGACGACGCTGGACGATCCCGATACGAAGGACATTGATGGAATGATTCGCCTGATGGTAGGGCGAGAGATTGCCAGCCTGTTTGACGGGAAACGCAAGACAGAAAAAAGCGAGACGCCGCTGCTACAGGTCGAACAGCTCACGGATCGGCAGCATTTCCAGCCGATCCGTTTTCAGGTGGCGGCGGGAGAAATTGTTGGCCTTGCGGGGTTGTTAGGATCGGGGCGTGAGGCGCTGATTGATGCGCTCTATGGCATCACGCCCGCCCGTGAAGGACATATTGTGATCGAGGGTCAGACGCTGCGTCCGCGTTCTCCGGTACAGGCCATCGCGCAGCGTATGGCGCTGGTACCGCGCGATCGTCGCCACGACGGGCTGATTTTACCGCTATCCGTGGCTGACAATATCAATCTGGCTTCCTTGCCGGCTGTCGCCTGGCGCGGCTGGCTGCAGCGTAAGCAAGCGGTAACACAGGCGAATCATCTGGCGCAGACGCTGGATATCCGGCCGCGCGATGTCAGCGTGCCCGTGCGCAATTTAAGCGGCGGTAACCAGCAGAAGGTGATACTGGCACGCTGGCTAAAGACCGATACTCGCTTGTTTATTCTTGATGAACCGACGCTGGGCGTCGATATTGGCGCGAAAGCAGAAATCTATCAGCTTACCCGGCAACTGGCGGCGGAAGGGCGAGCGGTTATCGTTTCTTCCAGCGATGACGGTGAACTTCTGGGGCTATGCGATCGCATTCTGGTGATGTGGCGCGGTGAACTTATCGCCGATGTGCCGACGGAACGCCTCTCGCTGGATAGTCTGCTGGCGTTGACCAGCAGCGGTCGAACGCAGGAGGTGGTATGACTCGCACTCTACAGTCCATCCGAGCGACGCCGCGTTTCGCCGGGCTTTTCAATCATATTCCCTTACTGCTGTTTGCGGCGCTGCTGCTGTTCCTCTGCCTGAGCGCACCTTATTTTCTCAGTTGGCAAAATATCACCATTATTTTACGCCAAAGCGCGCCACTGGCGATTCTGTGCTTCGGGCTGGTCTGCGTCATTACGGGCGGCGGTGACGATGTTGTCTCCGGCGGTATCGATCTCTCGCTGCCCGCGATTGCGGTACTCGCTGTGGCGATAGTCAGCGACGGTTTGACGAACGCAGGTATCAGCTATTCGTGGCTGATTGCGCTGGTGGCGGGAGCTGCATTATTAGCAGGGGCGGTGAATGCCGCACTGGTGGTGGCGATTCGGCTACCGCCGCTATTGGCGACGTTAGCCTGCTCCGTGGCGGTTATCGGGCTTACCAATTTACTGACCCAGCAGCGGCGCATCAGCGTTAGCGATCCGCTGATTGTGGCGTTTCGTGATAGCAATCTGCTTGGCCTGCCGTTGGCGGTGTGGTTTATGCTGCTGGTTTTCCTCTTGTTTCAGTTTATCGTTCACCATAGCAGTTGGGGGCAGCATTTGCAGGCTGCGGGCGGAAGCCGCGAAGCAGCGCAGCTGTCAGGCATTTCCCACACGCCGTTGGTTATCGGTTCGTATCTGTTAGGTGCGCTGGCGGCGGCGCTGGCATCGTTGACGTTAGTGGCGCAAGGGTCTGGCAGCTCGCCCGGCACGGCAGAACCACTATTGCTGGAAATGGTATTAGCGACGTTTCTCGGCGCGGCGTTCTCTCGCCGTCGGGTGGTCACTATCTGGGGCGCATTGCTGGGTACGCTGCTGGTTAATGCCTTATCGAACGGTCTGGCGCTGCTGCGAGTCGATATCTTCTGGGTCGGCGCGATTAAAGGTGTGCTGATTCTGGTGGTGCTCGCCGCCGCCTCGCTACGCAGGAAAAGGAGTCACGCGTGAAACCTTCTTCTTTGGCGGCGCAGCCTGCGTTGCCGGGCGGCAGACTGGGGATGTCGTTCTTTATCCGCTATGGTTTTCTGGTCATCCTGTTGGCTTTTCTGGTGTTTTTTTCGCTGCAAAACCCGATATTTTTAACGTTAGGCAACGGGGCAAATCTGCTACAGGGCAGCGCGGTACTGCTGATTGTGGCGCTGGCTATGACGCTGGTGGTGACGGCGGGCGGAATCGATCTGTCCGTGGGCGTTGCGCTGGATTTTGGCGCCGCCTTTGCGCTGGTGGCACTCAAAGTCTATGGTCTGCCGTGGCAGGCAGCGGTGCTGGCCGCATTAGCGGGAGGCGCACTGATTGGTTTGCTTAACGCGGTGCTGATTATTCACTGTCGAATTAAGCCGTTTTTGGCGACGCTAGGGACGTGGTTTATCGGTAGCAGCATCGAACGAATCTACACCGAGGGCGGCGGGCCGATCGCTTACCGCCGAATGGCACCGCAGTACCATGAGCTGGCCGTGGGCGATCTGTGGGGTATTCCGGTGCCGATCGTGATTGTGGCGGTGCTATTGCTGGTTTATTACCTGTTATTTGAACGGACGATTGCGGGTAAACGTATCCATGCAATGGGATTGAATGCGCCAGCGGCGCTGATTGCCGGCGTTAACGTACGGCGTACGATGTTCTGGCTGCTGATTGTCACGTCGGTGACGTGCGCCATCGGCGGCGTGGTGTTATCCGCCAATTTGCGGCAGTTTACGCCGCTGGCCGGACAGGCTTACCTGATGGACGCGATTGCCGCTGTTTTCATCGGCACCGCGTTTCATGCGCAGGGGAGACCGAATGTGGTGGGGACGCTAATCGGCGTGCTGTTTCTCGGTATGATCGCCAACGGTTTGAACCTGATGGGGCTGAACTTCATCGTAAAAGATGCGCTGAGCGGCGTGATTTTGGTACTGGCACTGGCGCTCTCTTTCCTGCAAGGGCGGCTGCGTCAGCGACAATAATGTTCGAACATGAATAAAAAACAGAGCGTGAAGAAGCAGAATTTGAAGAAGGAGTCAGCGTGAGCCAATTTGATGCGGTTTTTGTTGGATTAACTATTCTGGATGTCGCCGGTCGGCCGGTGACCGGTTTGCCCGAAGGCGGCGGTGTCCACTTTATCGATGAAATTCGCCTTAATCCTGCAGGGACGGCCAGCGGAGCGGCGATGAACGCGGCCAAACTGGGTATCCGCACGGCCACGGCGGCCTGTCTCGGTGAGGATGAAAAAGCCGATTTTATTCTGGCGGCCTATCGCAAGCTGGGCATCGACTGTTCTCTGGTACAGCGAACGACGGCGGCATCGACCTCGGCAACGATTCTGACTATTCGGCCTGATGGCGAGCGTCCGGCGCTGCATTATCGCGGGGCGTCAGATCACCTGTTCATCGATGAGCAGGATTTTGACGCCGTGTGCAATGCACGTTTCTTACACCACGGCGGCACGGGGTTGCTGGCGAAAATGGATCAGGGGCAGAGTGCGCGCTTGCTCCGATACGCCAAAGCGAAGGGGCTGACGACCAGTTTCGATCTTATCGCACCAAACGCGGAGACGCTGGCGCTGCTGACGCCGCTACTGCCGGATGTAGACTACTTTATGCCCTCGCTGGACGAGGCCGCGTTTATCTCCGGCCTGACTACACCCGCAGAGATTGCGGCTTTCTTTCTCGATCGCGGCGTCGGCACCTGTATTTTCAAAGCGGGAGCAGCCGGCTCTTACGTGTTCGGCCAGGATGTTGCGCTGCGTATTCCCGCTTACCGCGTGTCGGTATCGGATACCACGGGCTGCGGTGACAGCTATTGCGGCGGCTTTATTGCCGGTCTGGCAAAAGGCTGGGATCTGGAGCAGGCCTGCCAGCTCGGCTCGGCCGTTTCAGGGCTGGTGGCTACCGGATTGGGATCCGATGCGGGCGTGATTGACTGGGAACATACGCTGCAGTTTATGGCAAAAACGCCTATCAGGAGGTACTGACCGACTAGATCGGTGCCGCATCTATTTCCATTGGTAAAGCAGCGGTTCACCGTGAATGAAGCGTTGCAGGTCGGCGGCGATCATCGCGGCGTGTTTTACCAACGTCTCCCGCGTCGCGCCAGCAATGTGCGGCGTGAGTATCACGTTATCAAACTCGGTAATGAACGGGTGATGACGCCAGAGCGGTTCGCTGTCGTAAACGTCAAGTGCGGCACCCGCCAGCCACTTTTCGCGTAGCGCCGCGATCAGATCAGATTCGACAACAACGGCTGCGCGCGAGGTGTTGATCAGATAGGCTGTGGGACGCATGGTTCTGAGCCTGTCGAGGTTGACCAGCCCTTTGGTCTGCGGCGTGCTGTTCAGATGCAGGCTGACGAAATCGGACTGCGAAAACAGCTCGTCCAGCGTGGTTTTGCGAATGCCCGGCTCGTCGATCTCTTCGGCTGCGACATACGGATCCGCAATCAGCAACTGCATCCCAAAGGCGCGTGCCAGCTTCCCGACCCGATGACCGATACTGCCATAGCCGATGATGCCGAGCGTCTTATTACGCAGTTCGCCGCCTTTGAAAACTTCATACGGGCTGTCTTTGTCTACGTCCCACACCACATCTTGCCGTAGCCCGTCTTGCGTCTGTGTCGCGCTGTGGGTTTCGCGCGTGAACTCCCCACGTTTCAGCGCGCTATGAGCCTGAGGGATGTGGCGTGTGGCATTTAGCATCAGCGCCAGCGTTAATTCTGCGGCGGCATCGGCATTGCGTCCGGGCGTGTAAAGCACCGGAATGCCCCGACGACGTGCAGCCTCGATATCGATGTTGACCGGGTTGGCGCGGGTACAGGCAATGAGCCGCAACTGAGGACAAGCCTCAATGACGCGTGCGGTAATATTGTCATAACTGGTGATGATGACGTCGGCGTCCTCCGCCAACTGAATCAGCGCCGCTTCGCTCAGTTTGGGCTGGCCGATAGCCCATCCGTCCACAACCAGTTCTCCTAACGCCTGAAAGGCATCAAGGCTGCCGCCATATTCGGCGGTAAATACGATCTTCATGAGGCAAGACTTTCCTGTGAGCTGGTAACCGTGTGCGAACGCGTCGCGTTGTGATTGTCGAGTGCATTAAGCGCCTGAGCCCGTGCCTGCCAGAGCGGCTGTAGTTGGTCGCGCAGTTGGCGAAAAACCGGAAACAGTGTCTGATACTGCCGATGGGCATCGGTATCAGGGAGAAATGTTGACGCCTGTGCATTGGTGGAAGGAACCATGTTGGCGCTTTCTCCGATGGACAGAGCAGCAAGGCGCGCGGCACCGCATGCGCTCAGCTCTTTGACCGAACTGGCGATCACCCGTCGTCCGGTGCAGTCCGCGATGATTTGCAGCCAAATCGCTGAGGCGGCACCGCCACCGGCAATGTAGAGATCGCCGTGGGCAGGGTAGCCGCTGAGCGAATCGGTAATCGCATACGCGAGCCCTTCAAAGACCGCGCGCAGTAAATGTGCATTAGTCGTGGACTGCTCGATACCAAAAAATCCTGCTCGTGCTGAGGTGCTGTAAAACGGCGCGCGCTCGCCATTGAGATAAGGCTGATAGAATACGCCGCCGCTGCCGGGTGGCACGCGGGCAATGCGTGTGTTGATCGTCTGAAAATCGGCGTCGTCAGCCAGCGTGCTCAACGCCCAGTCAATATTCGGCGTACCGGACTGCATCGCGAACAGGTTGAGATAGTGGCCCGGCCAGGCGTGGGCGACAAATCGGGTTTGCAGGCTCACCTGCGTTAAACCGCGGCACACAATGCCGGTGCAACAGGTGGTGCCGAGAATGGTGAAAATGTCGCCGTCGTGAATAGCGCCGATACCCAGCGCGGCGGCAGACACATCCAATGCGCCTGCACAGACGGGGATACCTGCTGGCAGACCTGTTTGTGCGGCGACGGTGTCGCTGAGCGTGCCAGCGATGTCATCGGGATAAAGCAGCGGCGGAAAAAGCGGTCTGATGGTGTGTAAGTCCAGCTTATCCAGTACGGTTTTTGACAGCGTCTCGCTATGCAGATCCAGCAGCGATGTACCGGCATCCGTCAGTTCCAGATTCGCCTGTCCTGTCAGTCGAAAACGAATCCAGTCTTTGGCAAAAAAGAAGTAATCGGCATCGTTTAGCGCATCCGGCTGATGCTGTGCCAGCCAGCGTAACTGCTGCGCGCTGTTACAAGGGAGCAGGGGAGAACCGGTTTCGGGAAAGAGCGTCGCTTCCAGATTCGGGCGCTGTTTAAGCTGATGAACCTGTTCCGCCGTGCGGGTATCACTCCAGAGGATAGCCTGTCGTACCGGTTGCCCGTGGCGATCGCTCAACCAGACGCCTTCACCCTGTCCAGCCAGCCCGATGGCGCGTACGTGACCCTGTTGTAGCGGTGGCGAGACGGCCAACGTTTTCAGGGTAGAGATCACGGCGTCCCACACCTGAGACATATCTTGCTCGGCGTAACCGGGCTGCGGAGAGTAGGTCACGGTGTTGGCTGACGCAATCAGCAGCTCATTTAAATCGGCATCGAATAGCACCGATTTGACCTTTGAGGTCCCGATATCTATGCCAATGTAGTAGTCCATCCTGTTCTGACCCTGCCTCGTAAAACCCGTATCAGCATCAGAGTAATGGAAAAATGGCGGCCGCTATATTCATAGAAATGCAAAGCAAAGCAGCAATATTGGAATAGCGGAGCATGCGGAATGGAGGGGAATGTGCAATCAGTATGCAACGGCGGAAAGCCGCCATTGACGGGATTATTTTACTCGGCGGATTGAGACAGAATGGCGTCGAGCAGGCCGGGGAAGCGCTGTTGCATGTCGCTGCGGCGCAGTCGGTTGATGTGCGTAGTGCCGATGTTAGTGGTATGCAGCAGACCCGAGTCACGCAAGACGCGAAAATGGTGTGACACGCTGGATTTCGGGCGACCGCCGTCAAGCTCGCTGCATGTTGCTTCGCCCTGCATAGCCAGATGGCGGACGATTTCCATGCGCAGGGGATCGCTCAGCGCGTACAGGACGCGCTCAAGCGTAAACTCATCGGGGGTAGGGTGCTTAAAAGGTCTCATGGGCGAATTATAGCGTCAGGGTTGTCTAAAATCTATTATTCGAATAATATCGAAATATCGAAGTAACCTGACAAGGTAGGAAAATATTATGTCCGCACTGTTTCAACCCTTCAAACTGAAAGACATTACGTTACGCAACCGCATCGCCGTTCCACCGATGTGTACCTATTCCGCGAATGATGGCCTGATCAACGAGTGGCATCAGGTACATTATGCTTCTTTGGCGCGCGGTGGTGCCGGGTTGGTTATCGTGGAAGCGACGGCGGTCGCGCCCGAAGGTCGCATCACGCCGCACTGCGCGGGTATCTGGAACGATGAGCAGGCGCAGGCGTTTGCCAAGGTCGCTAAATCCATTAAGGACGCAGGGTCCGTGCCGGGAATTCAGATTGCACACGCTGGACGCAAAGCCAGCGCCAATATTCCCTGGGAAGGCGACGACCATATCCCCGCTGGCGACTCACGCGGCTGGCAGACTATTGCCCCTTCCGCAGAAGCTTTCGGTGCTAATCTGTCAAAGCAACCGCAGGAAATGACGCTTGAAGATATCGCTCGCGTTCGTGATGATTTTGTTGCTGCGGCTCGTCGTGCGCTGGAAGCCGGGTTTGAATGGCTGGAGCTGCATTTTGCTCACGGCTATCTGGCACAGAGTTTCTTCTCTGTTCACTCCAACAAGCGTAACGACCAGTACGGTGGCAGTTTTGATAACCGCAGTCGTTTTCTGCTGGAAACACTGGCTGCCGTTCGTGACGTGTGGCCGCAACACCTGCCGCTGACGGCCCGTTTCGGCGTGATTGAATTTGACGGTCGTGATGAAGAGACCTTGCAGGAATCCATTGAGCTGACGCGTCGCTTTAAAGCCGCAGGGCTGGATATGCTGAGCGTCAGCATCGGTTTTTCTACTCCGGCAGCGAATGTTCCGTGGGCACCCGCTTTTATGGGGCCGATTGCTAAACAGGTACGCGAGCAGGCCGATCTTCCTGTCTCTTCCGCCTGGGGTTTCGGCACGCCGGAACTGGCTGAACAGGCTGTGGCATCGGGTCAGTTGGATCTGGTTATGGTGGGTAAAGCGCATCTGGCGAACCCGCACTGGAGCTATCAGGCCGCCCGCGAACTGGGCGTTGAACGCGCTTCATGGACGCTGCCCGCGCCTTACGCTCACTGGCTGGAGCGCTATTAATCCCTGTCATTGCGGATCAATATCTCTGTGGCAGCTATACGCATTCCAATATAAGAAATAGTCGGGTTTCGTGGTGATAAACAGAGCCATTTTTCTGTAGCACTGATACCACACCCGACTGAGGGCGCCTAATCGCTGGCGCCCATATCCGCTTTCATTTCTCTGAATCATTCCTAATCCGACAGACTACTTTTGCCAGAAGCAGACATTGATGATAACGGCCCAAATTAATGTCGCTGAGCAGGCCGATGTCCATTACCCGCATTATCCGCCTGAGGCGTGACATTACGAAAGATAATCACGTATGGCAGCAATCTGGAAAAGCGAAGGGTCTGTTGTCACCGTGCAGGCTGCGGCTGTATGCAATCCTCATGTTGGGGAAACGGCTCTGAAAGAAGCCTGTGCTGCTGTGCTGGCAGGTACCCCCGACTGGGCTGAGGCGCATCTCGCTGCATGGGCAGAAGCGTTTCAGGGATTTGGTGCCAAGCCAAAACGTACTCCTTGCTCAGCCGATGCGTTGCGTAAGCGCGTGCTTCGCGACGGCATCATGCCGGCTCTCGATCCGGTCGTGGATCTTTATAATGCCGTCAGCCTGCAATATGCCGTCCCGGTTGGAGGAGAAAATATCGCTGCCTATCAGGGATCACCACGTTTGGTTGTGGCAAAAGGCACTGAACCCTTTGACACCGTAAAAGAAGGTGAAACTGCAGTTGAATATCCTTCACAAGGTGAGGTTATCTGGTGTGATAATGCCGGCGTGACCTGCCGCCGCTGGAACTGGCGACAGGGGATCAGAACCCGCTTAGACGTGGAAGCTCAGCAAATGTGGTTCATTCTGGAAAGCCTGCCGCAGATGCCGCTGGAGAAGCTTCACGAAGCCGGGAAGATGCTGACCGACGGCCTTGAAAAAATGATGCCGGGTCTGTGGTTTGATGTGGCTCTCATCGAAGAGCAATGCCAGTAATATTATTCAGGAGAAACACAATGTTCACCGGCTTGTCTGCTTTCCCGTTAACCCCGATCACCGCCAGTGGCGTCGACGAACAGGGATTCAGTAAGATTCTGGCCCGCCTGACGGCGGCCCGTGTTGATTCTATGGGCATTCTGGGTTCAACCGGAAGCTATGCGTATCTGACCCGGGAGCAGCGCAATCGCATTGCTACTCTGGCAAAACAGCTTGCTGGAGATATCCCTGTGATGGTGTGTGTGGGGGCGGTCAGTACTGATGCCATCCTGCATCTGGCAGATGATGCACAGGCAGCAGGCGCGGATGCCCTGTTGCTCCCGGCGGTCAGCTACCAGTCACTCCGTGATGAAGAGGTCTTCGCACTTTTTGAGACGGTGACCCGGCACGCGTCTGTCCCAGTTTGTGTCTATGATAATCCGGGCACCACACATTTTACCTTTACGGATGAACTACACGGTCTCCTGTCATCCCTGGAGGGGGTTCGTTCGGTTAAGATCCCGGGCGTCCCTGACAGCCCAGCATCGGCCACTGAGCGGGTGAGTGCGCTACGCAGACATCTTCGCCCGGGAGTGACAATCGGTATCAGTGGCGATGCTTATGCCGGACTGGGATTAAATGCAGGCTGTGAGGTCTGGTACTCCGTGTGCGGCGGTCTGTTCCCGGAAACAGCAAAACAGATCACGGAGGCAGCAGCAGCACAGGATCATGCCCGCGTCACGGCACTGACTGCCCGGCTGGAACCGTTGTGGGCGCTGTTCCGTAAACATGGCGGAAGCATCCGGGTTATCGCCGCTGCCGCAGGCGTGCTTGGGCTTACCGATACTGATTGTTTGCCTCGACCTCTGCAGCCGTTATCTGCGGGTGATATCGCGGATATTGCTCGTGTGATAACCGCGCTGGAACTGAAGTAACCCACCCACAGGACCGGCAGCCTGCTGGTCCTTCTGCTATTAGCGCTATCTCAGCCTGATATTCTGAGGGATTAACCCGCCCCTGAGTCGATAACCATCGTCACTTAGCGCGCTCATTACTGCCTGATAGGGCAGTAGCAGGCAGTTTCGTGCTAGGAGCGGACATTGTTTTAAAGAGCGAAGCCAGACACGGTGTTTCAATCGGTGTTGACTGATCTCTGAAATAAAATTAGTGCCCAGGATTTCCCTCATGACTTTTGATGAGATAACCATGCATTGTCGAACAGTTGTGTCTGACAGCCAACTGGCAGAAATTTTCACCCTGACACGGTTGAAGGCAATTTTTCCGCTGGTTCTGCGGGGATTGGACTGGACCGGATAAAAGGCCACCGCACTCGCAAAGGAGCTGAGCCCGGTGATTCCGTCCGTGGCAGAAACCATTCAGGCTGGCATGCAGCGCCTCGATATCCGCATCGAGGGCTAGGCCTCCGGTGAGTGTCCGGACGCCGGGTACAATACCCCGCATCCGCATCTGCTGATCACCGGGCATGACTTCGTGGTACCGTACAGCTGGGAAGCATTCTCCGAACTGCTGGGCCTGTTCACGCTGTAAGCACATGATGCTTTCCCCGCCCATACACGTCATGCCAGAGGGATTCTTCGGTATTGATGGAGGGCAAAATTTTTTGTCGGCAGAGGCGTTTGAGACGCTGATCCGTGAATTCACTGCGGGGTGCGCTGAAGGCACACTGGCGGAGGCCCTGACCGGATTGCACTGCATATATGGAGATTTGTGAAATGTCTGATATCGATGTAATGAGACTGGATCAGTCTGTCACCCGTCCGGAACAGGATCGCTATGGTTTTCGCTATGTCGCTGCACAGTTGGCACAGTCTATACAGGCTATCGGTCGCGAAGGAAGCGCCGTTATCGGCATTGAGGGAGTATGGGGTTCGGGAAAAACGAGTCTGCTTAACCTATTGCACACGGAACTGGATAAACAGAAAGAGGACAACACCTTTGTTCTGAGTATATCCCCCTGGCTTGACGGCAGCGGAACCAGTCTAGTGGAATCGCTACTGATACCTGTAGCAGGTATTATTGCTGCTGAGGAAGAACGCCTTCTTTCGCCTGAAGAGCGGGAAAACCTCGAAAAGAAAAAAGTACTTACCCGGACAGCTCGGACCCTGATGGAATATACAAGAGCGACTGCCCGCCATCTGGCTCCCCTAGCTCAGACTGCAGCAATGATCCCAGGAGTACCTGATGCCAGCGGCGCGCTGGATGCGCTGTCAGAGTCTCAATGGTTAAAAGAAAAAGAAAAAACTGCTACGGAGATGCGTACTGAAATTGCAGAAAAGATTGTCGGAATGGATTTGAGCTTTATTATTCTTCTTGATGATCTGGACAGACTGGAGCCAGCACAGGCAGTGGAGGTTGTCCGCTTGGTCAAATCCGTCGCTGATTTTCCCCGCTTCCGCTACATACTCTGTTATGACAAATCCGTGCTTGCTCTGGCCATCAAAAAAGGTCTAGGCGTGGAGGATGGGGAACTTTACCTGCAGAAAATTGTGCAAATTTCGTTCAGTCTACCGAGGCCGGAATCTTTCGACCTGCGGCGTGAATTTTTTTCGGGAGTTGTCGGGTTGTACGAAACTGTTAACGGCGAGTTTCCGAGCGAAGAATTTATAAATGACTTGAACCGCGTGACAAATATCTACGGTGCTGCACTGCAAACACCCCGTGAAGTACATCTGTCCCTGAATAATCTGCGGTTCAGATACAGCGGAATACGTGATTACGTCTATTTACCAGATTTGAGCTTTCTGCAATTGATCCGCATCACCAATCCCGGATTGTATGACTGGACAGAAGAATATCTTACAGGGCGGGCAATCGTGGAATCTGGTGACGGCAGTGTAAGTGAAGAAGAACAAAAATTGCTGACCCAAAATTTAGTTGGGTGTCTGTCCCATTTTCGATCTTCAGAAGCAAAATCTGTAACCTCCCTGAAACACTGGGTGCCGGGAATTTCAGGGTACCAGGCTAATATACAGAAGTTATTTGCTCAGACAAGTGATGAAGATAAAGCGATGATGACAGCAAATCGCCGTCTCGGTAGCACGGCATACTGGCGTTATTACTTTGCATTTTCTTCGCCTCAGAACGTACTGCCACCAGCGTATTTTGATGAGCTGTTCCGTATAAGCAGTAATCCTGAAGAACATCAGGCGATGGCCAGAGAACTCTTAGCTAGGATCAACAGCAATGGTGTGTCCTCACGTACTTGGTTTGAACATATTCTGAGTCAGCTGACATGGCCGATGATAAACGAACGTACAGCCGCAGAGTGTCATGGTTTGCTGACATTCTTCTTTAATGCCGGCGATGAGATATATGCACGTTACAGGCAGAGAAATCACTGGTTTTCCCGGTATGATCTTGATGTAAACAGCGTGGTTGATCGTCTTCTGAAAAGGATGTTGGATAATGACCGGACGAAAGCGATAGAAACCCTGCTTTCAGTGACGATGACAGGAACCGCTTGGGTCTGGATTGCGAATTATATCCGCGATTTGTTATGGCAGAACGGGTTGGCCGGCGACAGGGCAGAGCCAGAGCAAGAGCGCGTCCTGAACGATGAAGAACTGAACTGTATTCGTCATCATTTCTGCGAACGCCTAAACAAGGGTGAACTGAAATCACTGCTTGAGCAGGATGGTGAACTGGGGGGCTTTGTCTGGGCCTGGCAGGATATTGCAGGCCCAGAATCCGTTATTTCATGGATTACTCAACATAGTGACAGTGATAAAGCGTTTCTGATGTTGTTACTGAACCTGCGCTCTCATATTATTTCCAGTGCAACCGGGCACTATCTGATACTAAAAATAAGGGAGATAGCTCACCTGTTTGGAGGTGAGGATATGCTCCTAGAAAGGCTAGAGCGTATTGAGTCCGAGGATAATTTTCCAGATCAAGTAAAAGACGTTAGGGCCGCCATCGCCCTCAGTAAGTCATTCTGATGCCTCTGACATGCTGATATTTAAGCCCTATTCAGTTACCTGAGTGCAGATTCTTGTTTTTCAGTTGTAAAATATGTTCCTGATCTGGAGCGTATCCCGATCTACGGGCAATAATGACTAACTCAGTGTAGAGGCCGCTTAGCGGCCTTACATCTATTTTCAGGCACTAAGAGCTTTTTCTTTATCAAATGGGATCTCAGCATATTCCTGTTTGCCCAACAATTTGCGTTTCCAGCCGCCATGTTCATCAAGCTCGGTATACAGTACGCCAGCAAGATCTGAACGTCTTTCGTGCTCGCCCTTCTTGAGTACCAGTACTTCCACGCGAAATATCCCTGCTCATACAGGACATTCAGACGTGCACGCAGTCGAGTACTTTCAGATGCCGAGGAATCACCGTTAGCACTAACTTCCACTCTTCGCTCACAGCGGACCTTCAGCTCAGTGAGCTTGGCAGCCCTGTGCCAGATGCAGACATTGAGCATAACGACAAAAATCTTCATGACATCTGCTTGTAAACAACATATGATTTATATATGTAATGTAACGAAGTGTATGTTTATGGGTATTGTTAAAATTTCGGATTTGTTGCATGAAGATGTCCGTGATGCCAGTAAAGCCATGTCACGTTCAGTGAACGCACAAGCTGAATATTGGATCCGCATCGGTATGATGAGCGAGCTTTACCCGGAACTGAACTACCAGCAAATCAAAATGATGATGCTGAAATCAGGCTCTGATCGTTTAATGGAGGTGATCAATGCCATCAATTCCAATTAAAACCGCAGATGAACTTGCCCGCCAGCGTCATGCAGGTGCATTGCTAGCTTCCGTATTTGAGATGTTGGACTCGTTTGTTGTTCCGGGTGTCAGCACCTTAGAAATCAATAATCGGGTAGAAGCATTTATTGTCGATCAGTTGCAGTCTCGCCCTGCCAGCAAAGGACAATATGATTACCCTTACGTGCTGAATACCTCGGTGAATGACGTTGTTTGTCACGGGATCCCGAAGGCTAACGAATATCTGAAATCCGGCGCTATCGTTAATGTAGACATCACTCTGGAGAAAGACGGCCTGATTGCTGACTCCAGTAAAATGTATCTGATCGGTGACGTCTCTCCGCTGGCTCGTCGGTTGGTAAAAAAAACCTGGGAAGCCATGTGGCTGGGCATTAAAGCGGTAAAACCAGGAGCAAGACTGGGAGACATCGGACATGCCATTCAGACGCATGTTGAAAGTAACGGCTATAACGTTGTCAGGGAGTATTGCGGGCACGGTATCGGCAAAGAAATGCATGAGGAACCGGCGGTACTGCACTACGGAAAACCCGGTACGGGAGAAGTGTTGCAGGAAGGGATGGTTTTTACCATCGAACCGATGGTAAATCAGGGCGATAGAAAAATAAAAACCAAAAAAGACGGTTGGACAGTGGTGACCCGGGATAAAAAACTCTCGGCTCAGTGGGAACACACCATAGCTGTGACTGCTAACGGTTTTGAAGTATTAACGCTGCGTAAAGACGAAATCATTCCGGACCACATCGTTTAAGCCTCATCTCTCAGTAGAAAAAACAGAGTAAATCAGTAGATGATTGTGCGCCTGCCCCGGCAGGGCACGCAGTCAGCGTTTTCTTTAGGGGCTGCTTATGAGCATCTGAACCGTCATGTCTAATCTATCGTCGGGAGAGGGATTGATGCCGTCATGCCACGCTACCTTCCCCTCCAGGTCAACATTGTTATTGATAAATTAAAATCATCGTTGGCACCTACGATTTAGTTATACGCTCTGGTTTTAGTTTACCACCGTTGAATCAGCAAAACTCTCTATTGAAACTAACCTTTAGTTCCGATTTTCGCTCTTAACTGACGGAGCGGACCTTGTTAATGCCCGAAAATCATAACTGGTCACTTCCTTTGGTAATGAAACTCTGTGTTAAGCCAGTTAGCAAAAGCCATGATCCGTTTTTGGAAATCAGCGATGTCTCCTCGGGGCTCATAACTTGTTGCCAGTAAGTAATCCATAACCTCAGCTTTAGCTGGATATCGGGCACTGAGCTTAAGGCGGTGCTCTTCTAGTGTTTCAGGCCAGTCTTTATCATGTTCATTGCGAAGAATACTGGTTGCTCTGATTGCTTTTCGTGCAGCTGCTCGTTGTAGCAGTAATTTTTTATTTTCGTCAGAAGATGACTGCATTTGTGCGATTAATTTTTCCAAGACCAGCAGGAAGTCACCATTCACTGCTACTGCGATTTCTTTTGACGGTTTAAAGGGATGAAATCGGCCGCTCAGATCCTCTCCGTAGACGCAGACACAATGATGTTTGAGCCAGTATCCCCAACTGAATTTATTATCTGGGTGCAATACCTGCTGTAGCAGGCCACAATCAAAATCAATTTTACTGACAACAGAATGGTCCTGTTCCAGTCCACACTGAACCGCTGTAAGTTGCGTTGTAGCGATCTGGCAGGACTCATCGTTGAATATGACGGTCATATCGAGATCGGACTTCCCCATCTTTGCCCGGCCTTCAGCAACGCTGCCATATACATAAAGGCTATGTATCAGCTCAGGAAAGTATTGGTTTAGCGTTGTCACTACGTGTGCAACTACACGTGCGAACTCGGGTTGCAATTCATTAAGTTTTGGCAAGGTAATGTAGCCGTTGTGATCAACTGCCATTCTTTCTCCCTTTTAATGACGTTATGGACCTTGGGCAACAAACAACCGGGATTTGAGATCATCATAGTCGAGCAATGGTATCTCTTTTGTCCGCTCCTCGCTCACAGGTGGCATACACCAATTTCTTAGCACTCAGCTTTCCGCCAGATGCAATACCGATTTAGGGTGCTAAAGTATCAGGATCAACGAACAGATTACGGCTTTACCCCTTATCACGGGACTGAAGCCATTCCTCATGGATCTTCTGTACTCTGGACCACAATGTTTTGAGTGATTCATCGGAAACATGGTCAAAAGTCAGGCCAAATTCTTCCCTCAGCACGTCCAGCCATTCCGGCAGAGACGCGGAAGTATGCGTGGTCACGACGTTGCCGTCAGTTTTGGTAAGAACACAACCCCGCATTACCGTTTTACCGTTAGGCTGTCGAAGTTGCGCAGTGACAACTTTGGCATAACCAGACTCTGGCGAAAACACATTAAAGTGATGGCGGTCTGATAAATTCCCCATATCAGTAGGCTCATCAGCCATACTTACACCTGCAATCCAGCAAGATGGATCGGCAGTGAGATGCCAGTCACCCACACCATCCTCGCCAACGGCCTCCATTCCAAACTTCATTAATCCTTGGTGGACGGTTGCATTTATAAGCGGCATTTGTTCATGCAGCGCGTCGCCGAGGCCGATATCAACCCACCATCGGCCATTGGGATTGCTTTCGCACGGCATCCCCTCAGCGATAATGGCGACATGATTTTCCAGCTTAATCCGTTCAGGGCCTTCAACACCATGGACATTGGCAGGGTTGAGACTCACACGATAACCAAGCTGAGTGAGCAATGTGTATAAGCCGCCATTCAACTGAAAACAATAACCGCCTCGCCGCGTGGTCGCTGCTCTTCTGAAACTTTCAAGTGGATCAATCCCCCATCCCTCTTTGAGGTGGATCCAGAAGGTTTCGTAAGGTATCCGTTCAACGTGAGCTCGATGAATTCGGGTCAGTGCCTGTAGGGAGGGTGTCTCGGCATCAAGGCCAAGGCGATTCAGGTAAGCTGCTACTAATTGATTCATTTTAGATAAATTTCCTGTTCAGACCAAAAGTGCTTGCGAGTCAGCTGGCTCGGATAAACCGTCAGTTCCAGGGGAAGCTGCGCCAGCGCCTGCCATGCTTGCAGGATTTATTGTGCAAAGCCTTCCGGACTGGTGCTTGAGCGAAATGTTGTGACTCTTCATTAAATTTCGCGTCACTATCAGTTGGTACAACAATCACAACGTAAATCCTTTCACATTTGGTAATGAATTTGAAAAGATCCTGCGTGGGTTTTCAAAAGGATACTAACGCCACGAACAAGGGTAACTTATTGTATTTATGTTATTTAAATAACAATAAGTCCGTTATTTATTGAAAGTGGTTATATTCTAACTTCCTGTTATGGCCTGGTGTAGAGCCTAAAATGGAAGTGGTGTTTTCATATTTGAGAGGGGCTGACATCACCTTTATGTAATAGATATTTTCTCCTTCCAGTGATAGCTGTGCCAGACGCAGACGTTCTCATGTCACTGCCTATCTATTTAGAGGGGCAAGGTGCTCTCCCGCACGGGCTTCGCTTCTTCACTTTCTGAAAAATGTTTTCAGGCTGACGCTTGACTAGGTAGAACGATCGTTCTACCATTAATTCATGAACAAAAAGCCGAACGATACCCGAGAAAAAATCCTGGCGACCGCTGAGCAACTTATCTATCAGAACGGCATTCATGCCACAGGCATGGACCTTCTGGTCAAGACCTCTGGCGTAGCAAGGAAAAGTATTTATCGCTATTTCGCGACCAAGGATGACGTGGCAGCCGCCGCGTTGAATGCACGTGATGAACGCTGGATGCACTGGTTCAGAACTGAATGTGATAAAGGCACTACCCCTGAGGAGCGCATCCTGAATATGTTCACTGTACTCAAAGGCTGGTTTGAGTCAGATGGCTTCCGTGGTTGTGCCTTTATTAACACGGCTGGAGAAGTGGGTGACCCTGCCGATCCCGTTCGCCAGATCGCAAAGTTTCATAAACAAAAATTGCTGGATTACACGCTGGAACTCACCGGGCAATTAAACATCGAGCAACCGTCAGCCTTGGCCAAACAGTTGCTGATGCTGATGGAGGGCGCTATCACCATGTCACACGTGATGGGCGATGACAGCGCGGCCGATAGCGCAAGAGAAGTGGCGCAACTGTTGTTGAAGCAGGCCTCTCACTAGGGTCTGAGTTTCAAAAAACCTCGTTCTACTGATATATACCCCAAATAATTCGAGTTGCAGGAAGGCGGCAAGAGAGTGAATCCCGATGAGCTTACTCAGGTAAGTGATTCGGGTGAGTGAGCGCAGCCAACGCACATGCAGCTTGAAGTATTACGGGGATATCCAAATTTTCTGGAGGCTCTACCATGTCCGATAAACAGACTCGCCCGCCACTTCCTCCTTTCACTCGCGAAACGGCGATTGAGAAGGTTCGACTCGCTGAAGATGGCTGGAACAGCCGAGATGCCGAAAAAGTATCGCTGGCCTACACGCTGGACACCAAATGGCGTAATCGCGCCGAGTTTGCAACCAATCGTGAAGAAGCCAAAGGTTTCCTCACGCGGAAGTGGAAAAAAGAACTTGAGTATCGTCTGATTAAAGAATTATGGGCGTTTACTGACAACCGCATCGCCGTGCGGTACGCCTATGAATGGCATGATGACTCGGGCAACTGGTTCCGTTCTTATGGCAATGAAAACTGGGAATTTGAAGCAGATGGCCTGATGCACCGCCGCTTCGCCTGTATAAACGACATGCCGATTAAAGAGAGTGAACGCAAGTTCCACTGGCCGCTGGGTCGTCGTTCGGATGATCACCCAGGTCTGTCGGAGCTGGGCCTGTAAAGTTCTACATTTTCTTCCGATAAGCCCCGACGACTGTCTCAGCCGGAGGCTTTTTCTCAACCTAAACATGACAGCGATATATTTCTCGCACTAATGATGCCATTCGTGCCTGCGGAACTCCCTATGCCGCGTGATGAACGTTTATTTCGTGCGGCAAGAGAACTGATGCTCGGCCATCGGTGGGAGGCGGCCTTAATTGACATGGCGGATATTGCGAATATGTCGGAACGTACTTTTTCCCGCCATTTTTACGAGACACAGGTTTCAGCTTCAGAATGTGGAAACAGAGAGCCAGGATATATACACCATTAGATCTTCTATCTAATGGTGTATCTGTTAAACAGATCGCCTACCAACTCGGCTTTTCCTGTCCTGCCGCGTTTTCTGCCGCATTTCGTTCAGTGATGGGCACAACCCCAAGCGAGTTCTAATCTGGCTTTGAGTGTTTCTACTTAATAAATTCACTCACTGTGGGCACAGATGTCTGCCTTTGCTCTTAACTGACGGAGCGGTCCTTTTACCCGACAGCTAAGTGCCAGATGCGGACGTTGATGTCAGTGTTCTCAGGCAGAGGTACACCTGAAATGGCTGCCTCCTGATAAAAGGGCGTTAATTTTGGATGTTATTTTTCATATCCGTATAAATTAATCCTACCCGATAAGTACTCGCCTAAATATACTTCACTTATTTTATTGAAGCCTTTCTTTGTAACTTCATTTTCTAACCATTCATTGTCTTTATTAAGGATTTCTAACAGATCATGGTTGGCCAAACCGTCCACTATAATTGGGTAGCGTATATTTTCATCGCCACTTTGTATAATGGTTAATTGCCCATTTTGTTCGAGAACGACGCGTTTTAGTTGTTCTATTTCATAAATACCATTTGCTCTTAATTTGAACATTAGGTCATTTGCAGAAACACCGTTACGTAAACACTCCTTAACATTAATGCTGCCATTGTGTACTAAAGTAATCGGTTTCCCATCAATTATTCTTTTAACTAATCGATTGTTTTCTTTCAAGAACTTAAGAGCAAAGACCAAAAGAGTCCATATAATTAGGACCAGAATAAATTGAAGTACTGTTATAGATTCGTTGTAAATTACGCCTCCTATAATTCCCCCCAGTACATAGTTTTGAACCTGGTCCATTGCAGATGAGGGGGCCAGATTTCCTTTCCCCATAAGATTTATTTGAACAATTAAACACAGTATCCCCAGGCCCAACTTTATAATGATAGGTAAATAAATTATCATTTCCACACCTCAGTTTTTTATGATTTCTATTTCTGGGTTTACTAACGAAACCTCTACTAAATTGTATGTTTTTTGATCCGGGCTTAAATTGACGCGATAAAAAACATCACTAATTTTAACGATAATGCCATCAGAGAGTTGTACGGAACTGGAAAATATAGCATTTACATTGCACATCTTTTTTTTGTGATAGGAGCCTAACAAAATTAACCATTTGTGAGGATTGGGAATGTATATTTTGACTATCAGTATAATCAGCATACTGAACACCAGAAATGAAGAGCAAAAACAAGAAAAATATGATTGTTAAGTCACGATATTTAGTTTTCAGGCGATGACGCATATACAGACTAAAAACAACGATCAAGATAAATAAAGTACTAAATATAACGATGTATTTTAAATAATCATTGATATTAGACTGCATTTGTAAATAATCTATGCTATAAAATCTCATATAAGTTTAATCCCTAACCCCTCAAAACCACATTTTTATTATAGTAAAAAACTGCCATTATCCGTTATGGTGTTACTTAGCAGCTAATTATTAGTTATCAGCTGAAATTTGTCATTATCCTTAAGCCAACTATAGTAACTTGCTTGTTATGACTCAAGGCATCTCAATGTTAGTAGCATTCAGAACTTCTGCTCTTCGCTCAAAGCAGACAACCCCGACGAGATCTTAAATCCGGGGAGAGTCGCTGAATAATACCTCTGAACGGCCTATAAACCCCGGCGACTCAATCTCCCCGAGCAGACGTTGGGACTTATCGTTATCCCATTGAGTGAGTCATGGAAAGTAACTTCCTCCATATAACCTCACTCAATGCGATGCCACTTTCGAAAGGATATGAATCACCCGCACACCCGCGCAGAATCATCGATTCCTGAGCGTTTCTCCTGTGTGGGATATCAGCGTTCATACTCCCATTTCGGAATCACGCAGCCTTTAGGGCCGGGGGCGGTCTGTTTTCCGTTCTCATCGAAACGGGTTTCACAGCCTGTGGTCAGCCTGCCGTCTTTCCAGACTCCGCTGCTTTTGACTTTGCCATCGGGGTAATAACAGGCGCTTTCGCCCTGGCGCAGCGCGCCCTGATAATCTTTGTACTCTTTACCATCGACCACCAACGGTTTGAAACCCTGCGCGCGACTAATGCATTGCATCTGGCCGTTAGGGTAGTAGCTGATTTGGGTGTAGCTGTCATCGGTGCCGATACGCGTTTCATCCTGACGCTGACCGTTCGCATACCAGGTATTATTGGTTTGCTGGCGGTTGAACAGATAATCGGCTTCGGTGAGGGGAGTGCCGTCAGGGTTGAAGGTTTGCTGTTTACCGCAGTAGCCGCGGCCGCTCATCGACAGAGGGCAGTAATTGCGCTCGGTAATTTTGACGCCAGTGGCGGTAAATTCCTGCATCAGTCCGACTTCATAACCGTGGTCATAGGTCGATACGGACTTCGGTTTTCCGTCAGGGAAATTATAGATATACAGGCCGTCGAGTTCGCCATTGCGGTAGCCGCGATCGGCGCGCAGAGTGGTGCCATCGTCATAATATTCGATTTCACGGCCCTCCAGTCTGCCCATGACATAGTCAGCCTGATAAACCATTTTTCCGGCAGCGTTGAACTTCTGGTACAAACCGTGGGGAAGATTATCTTTATAATGAATGATTTGTGTCAGATGGCCTTTCTCATCACTCCAGCGCAGTTCTCCCTGCTTTACGCCAGCGATCAGTTCGACCTGCTGGATCTCGCCGTCAGCCGTCTTGAGTTTCCACATACCGTTAGCCACGCCTTTCACAAACGGGCCCTCGCCGTTTTCGGTGATCCACATGCCTTCAGGCTGGTCATCAACATAATCGCCCTTCGAGCGCAGCACACCCGCCAGACGGCGCTCGCTTGGGCCATGACGCTGGCCATTGAGGTAGGTATCGAAGCCACCCAGCTCTGGCGTATTGCCATCCATGCCGTCGGTGATCTCCCAGCGGCCTTCACGTTCATCGTTTTTCATCAATCCCGTTGCCGTTTCTTGCCCATCGCTGATGGTCCACTGGCCTTGCTGTTGTCCCGCTATATAGCTACCTGAACTGGCGAAGTTCTCGCCGACGGTAGTCCATTTTCCGTCAGGAACGCCATGCAGGAAAAAACCTTTTACTAAGCCATATTGCGCCGAGTAATAGACATAAGGCCCATTCTCGCTGCCGCTGAATTTAGCCGGGTCTGCTTGCCAACTGATGGCTGTCGCGCGAAATCCGGGTGTTGTGCTGTCTTCCACGCGACGGAAGGTTACGGTGAGAAATAAACCGTCTTTTTCCGCGAAGGTTTTTTTATAGGCGTAGACGTTGTCTGCTGGCTGTTTCGCGGCATGAGAAGGTGTGCCATCGTCAAGATACCAGCCGACAACGTTGCCCTGAGTAAAGTCGATGTTATCGAAATCGTGATTATCGAACTTAGGGTACTGCGCGCTGTAGTCATAAGGAGGGAGCTTGCCGAGGGTGCGTTTCACCAGCGTTGAATTGAGACCCTTATTCTCGCGAACCAGCTTGTCCAGAACCGGCTGTAAACTTAGCACCGGAATATAGCTGCCGTCTTCAATGTAACGCCAACCGCGCAGGGCGAACTTGCCCTTGCTTTTACTCAACACCAGCGTGATTTGACCAGCCTGGTCTACGTCGGCATAAAACACGGATTCGATGGTGGAATCGGGGAAGGTACCGAGCAGGTGGGGAAGGTGATCGACACTGTGATCCTCTTCGCTACAGAAGCAATAATAGCCTTTGACCGCCTGGTTTTCCTGAATGAAAACCAGAAGGGTGCTGCTTTCGCGTGCGCCCGAAATAATCGGATGCGCCAGCGTTTTACCCGCGTAAAAAGGGTGTGCGGTGTCGTCCGGGGCGGCGATAGCCGTGCTGACCCCTATGACCATATTCAGTAGTAGGATGCCAAACAGTAACTTTACGGCTTTCATTCCCTGACCTGCTCTTTTGAAAAAGTGGCGCTTAGGTTACATGAAATGTTTCTGACGGTTAATATTTCGTTGAATCAATTCGTTGTTGAACGTAGCGCCTCAATCACTGCGCGTACAAATACGCCTCATACCAGCGGCTGAGCTGTTCGGTTACCGGGCGGTGTTCGGGGTTAAACGGGCGACCATCCAGCGCTTTTACCGGGGTGATGCCCGCCAGCGTGCCGGTGACGAAGGCTTCATCGGCGGTGAGTGCTTCTGCTAGCGTAAAATCTTGAGTCTTAACCTTCAGCCTGTTGGCCTCTGCAAGGTTGATAATGGTCTGACGGGTAATGCCGTTGAAGCAGTAGCGTCCCGACGACGTCCACAGTTCACCGCGGCGGACGATAAAAAAGTTGGTGGAGTTACAGCTGGCGACAAAGCCGTGCGGATCCAGCATCAGCGCCTCATCGGCACCGGCCTGCAACGCCTGTAGCAGCGCCTGAATAAGATTGAGTCGACTGTGCGAATTCAGCCGCAGATCGAAGACGTCTGGCGTACTGGTGCGATAGGTCGAGGTAAACAGCGTTAGTCCGCGTTTTTTCGCCGCCGTATCGACGATCTTATACTCCGCCACGCACACGACCGTTGCGCCGCCGATAATAAAGCGGGGATCCTGATTCGGCGTATGCTTTTTCCCTCGGGTAATCATCAGGCGAATATGCGCGCCATCGGTCATACCGTTGATGGCGAGCGTTTGATAGAGAATGTCGGTCAGTGCTTCCCGGCTATGGCCGATATCCAACTGGATCGCGGCGGCACCGTCGAACAGACGATCCAGATGGGCATCCAGCGCAATCAGGCGGCCGTTAACCAAACGCAGGCCTTCCCATACGCCGTCGCCGCACACGTAGCCGGAATCAAAAATCGACACCACCGCGTTGTCGCGATGAACAAACTCTCCATTCACATACACCTGTACGTCGCTGTTACGCGGATCCTGCAAATAGGCCTGGCTGCTCTGGCTGGATAATGTGGGTTGCATCGTGCTGTTCCTGAATGTGAATGTGAGTTAAAAGGATCGCTCGGCAAAGCGGGCAAGAAAGGCCTGGGTACGCGGCTGCTGCGGGTTTTTGAGTATCTGTTCGGCGCTGCCCATTTCATGGATCACGCCGTTTTCGATAAACACGACGCGATCGGCGAAGTGATAGGCAAACCCCAGTTCATGGGTGACCAGCAGAAGGGTGCGACCTTCCTCCGCGAGTGCACGGATGGTGTGCAGCACTTCGCCCACCAGTTCTGGATCCAGTGATGATGTGGGTTCATCAAACAGCATGACTTCTGGCGACATCGCCAGCGCCCGAGCAATCGCCACCCGCTGCTGCTGACCGCCGGACAGGCTGCCGGGGCGCGCGTCTTGTTTGTTGCCCAGCCCGACCTTTTCCAACTGTGCTTTGGCGATGATATCCGCGTCATGCCGTGGCATTTTCTTCACCGACAGCAGCGCTTCACGCACATTCTCCAGCACGGTCATATGGGGAAATAGGTTGAATTGCTGAAACACCATGCCTACGCGTTCCCGCACGGCGCACAACTGCTTTTCTGGGTAGTCGCGCTGGCCTTGCGCATTGGTTTTTCCCAGTACCACGCCATCCAGTTCGATGGTGCCAGCGCTGGGGATCTCCATAAAATTCAGGCAGCGCAGCAGGGTGCTTTTTCCCGAACCGCTGCCGCCGATGATGGCAATTTTTTCGCCGCGCCGTACATCCAGATCGATCCCTTTCAATACCTCAACGGCACCGAAGCGTTTCTGGAGTCCGCGAATGCGCAGGACGATATCGTCATTCAGAGCTTCATTTCCACTCAACGTATTATTTTCACTCAAACTAATAGCTTCACGCATAGCAATCCTGTGGTGCTGTCAGACTAGGGGGTTGAACGGAAACGACGTTCAAGTCGTGCGGCAAGGTAACTCCCTGGCCAGATCAAAATGAAATAGAGCAGTGCGACCACCGTCAGGATTTCCAGCGGACGATAATAGGTGCTGCTCAGCAGCCGTCCCTGATACATCAGCTCGTTGACGGCCAGTATCGAGGCCAGCGAGGTCACCTTGGCCAGTTCGATCATCCGGTTGGTGAGGGCGGGCAGCATGTTGCGTAATACCTGCGGCAGAACCACGCGCCGCAGGATCACCGCCTGCCGCATGCCCAGCGCTTTTGCGCCTTCCCACTGCCCGTGGTCGATGGATTGCAGCCCTGCGCGGAAAATTTCCGTACAGTACGCGGCGCTATACAGCGTCAAAGCCAGTGCCGCGGCAGCAAAGGTACTGAACTGCACACCGACCAGAACCGGGAAAGCGTAATAAAACCAGATCAGTTGGATCAGGACGGGCGTATTACGGAAGATTTCGACAAAGCATCTGGCGGGCAGCGACAGCCAGCGTTTGCCAAATACGCGAAACAGACCGAGAACTAGCCCCAGCACGGTGCCCAGCACACCGGCCAGCAACCAGAGTTCGAGCGTGACGCCAAGGCCTTTCAGCAGCACGGGAAGGTTGTGCCAGACCAGCGAGAAATCCCATTGATAGTGCATGATGTTCCTTACGCGAGCCGACGATCTGCCAGCGACAGCCGTTTCTCAATATGTTGACTGAACAGGCTAATCAGCAGCAGCAGGGTGAAATACATCACCGCCACCAGACTGTAGACTTCCAGCGGTCGGTAGGTCTGGCTGTTGATCTGCATCGCCTGATAAAGCAGCTCGCTGTAGGCCAGTGATGACGCCAGCGACGTGGATTTGATGAGTTCAAACGAGCGTTCAATAAACGGCGGGATCATCCGGCGTAACGCCTGCGGGAGAATGACCCGACGCAGCGCGGTCGATTTTGGCATGCCCAGCGCTTTAGCCCCTTCCCATTGCCCCGCGTGAATTGAGGAAATCGCGCCACGATAAACTTCGGCATAAAAGGCACCGGACTGGGCGGACAGCGCGATTACGGCGGCGGTGAAAGGCGAAAACGTTAACGGCGTAATGACGGGCAGGGCGTAGTAAATCCAGAAAAAATGCACCAGCGCGGGCGTATTACGATAAAAGCCAATCAACATCGCGGCGGGCAGGCGCAAGAGCCGCCGAGGCGACATTTTCATGGCGGCGAGCACCATGCCAGCGACCATCCCGATCAGGATGCTGGTGGCACCGATCTTTATCGTTCCCCATAGCCCCTCCAGCAGCAGCTGGTGATAGGGCCAGATGGCGGAAAAATCCCACTGATACGACATAAGCAGACTGCCCCTGGAAAGTGCGTAATTAGGAAATACGTTTCTTATTTTGTTAGAACCGATGCATCTTAGCAGGTCGAAAAAATGATAAATAAATAATAAAACGTGGTGCTAATATTCCTTTTATTTATAAAAGAATGGCGGAATGCCGATGTCTCACGCTGCTGAACTTCCTCTGACGTTGCGCCTCGCGACCTTTGCCCACCGATTGACGATTCAGGACATTCCCGCTGCGTTAAGACGAAAAATCGTGCTGCATTTTATCGACAGTCTGGGTTGCGGCATTGCTGGTGCGAGTAGCCAGGTGGTGCGGGATTGCGCGCGCGTCACCCGCCTGCACTATGCGGCGGGCAACGTCCCGGTATTGGACGGTGGCGCGCCGCTGGCCGCCATCGGCGCGGCGTTTTTGAATGCGGCGGCGATTAATGCGCTGGATTACGATGATGGCTATGAGGTTGCCGGACGCGGTATGGGGCACCCCGGTGCCACGCTGGTTGCCGCCGTGCTAGCGGCACTCGGATCGCGCCCGATTGACGGCGAAGCGCTGATCTGTGCGCTGGCCGCGGCGTATGAAATTAATGGTCGGATCATTCAGTCTCAGCAACCGAGTCAGGCACGTTTTCAGCAGGTTTACGGTGTGTGTCAGCATGAATCTATCGGGGCGGCGGTGGCCTACGGATTGCTGACGGGATGTGATGCTGAAGGACTAGAGAACGCCATCGGTCTAGCGGCGTCGCTGACGCCGTTGCCCAGCTTGCATAAATACAACTGGCAGCAGCGGCCGCTGGTGTCTTTCAAGGATTACAACGCGCCTGCAGCAGAGTCGGGCGTCCGTGCGGTCGAACTGCATCGCGGCGGGATTATCGGGCCAAGAGATGTGCTGTCCGGCGAACAGGGATTCTGGCGCATGATGGGATCTGACCGCTTTGATGAAGCGGCATTAATTGCTGGTTTGGGAGAGCGGTGGGCAATCCAGCACGCCAGTTTCAAAGTGTATCCGGCCTGCCGTTGGATACATACCGCACTGGAATCCTTCGAACGCGTACAGCACGAGCTGACGCTGTCACCGCAGGCTATTGACCTGATTCGGGTCAAAGGAAGCCAGAGGCTGGCCGCTGATTTTATGGATGCACGGCCGCAAAATGCGACGGATGCACAGTTCAGCCTGCCGTTTGCGCTGGCGTGTCTGGCCTATCGTATTCCGCGCCATCGCTGGAGTGCGGACGACACCTTAACCAACCCAGAACTTCTGGCGTTGGCCGATAAGGTTCACGTTGAGGTTTCTCCCGAACTCGACCAACTGATGGCGCAGGCGCGTCGGCCGGTGTTGCAGGTTGATGTCGTCACGCGGGGAACGGTGGTGAGCGGCGAGCGTATTGCGTTTCCGCTGGGATGCGCAGAACACCCGCTGGCGGAAAGCCGCATCATGGCGAAATTTGCGGAGAATCTCTCATCCCGATTTGCCCCAACAACGGTTGCGGAGGCAACGGCGGCGTTATCCGAACTGGAACAATGTCAGGATGTCGCCGCGCTGCTGACCCCGCTAATGCAGATGTCCTGACTCCGTTCAGGACTGTCGCGTTAACCGTTTCCGAGTTATTTCCAATCTTCTTTAATGACCGACGGCACTTTGCTGACGTCCACGCCGCGCAGTTTGAGCGCCTGTTCATAGTAGTGCTGCGTCTTGCCGGATTGATACAGCTTGGCAAACTCGTCATTCAGGAAGTTATGGAAGGTCTGATCGGCTTCTTTACGGATTGCCCCGCTGGTGCTGACCTCAATAATCGGCTTCGGCAGAATCAAATTGCCCTTGCCGACTTTAGCCTGTTGCAGCGCCAGCGCCGGGTGGAAATAGGACAGCGCATCGACCCGACCCGCATAGAATGCCGCCACGCCTTCATCCATATTCGGGAAACGCACTAGCTGCGCTTTTGGCAGGCGTTTGGTCAGAATCAGGTCTGGGCTGGAGCCCAGCGTGACGCCGATTTTAACATCTTCCCGATTGAGGTCGTCCCAGTTGGTCACCGTAATGCCATCGCGAATTAACACGCCTTGTGCATACCAAAAGAAAGGCTGCTCAGGAAAATCGACCGCTTTTTTCCGCTCTTCCGTCGGGTCGAGCACCAGCATGGTATCGATCTGACCGGTTTGTAAGGCGGCGATGGCGTTACCCCACGTGGTTTCCACCGTCACCAGTTTTACCCCGAGGTCTTTTGCCAATTCTTTACCGATGTTATAGCCGATGCCGTCCCATTCTCCGGTCGAGGGATTTTTAAAATACCAGGGCTCGCCCTGTGCCACGCCGATGCGTAACTCACCGGTCTGTTTGATATGTTGCCACGTCGAGGTTTGTGTTTCGGCGGCCTGGCTGAAAAAGGAGGCGCTAATCAGCGTTATCGCCATGAATGCCTGGTGAAGTGAACGTTTCATTATAATTACCTTGGTGATTGAGTTTTAATCGAGGCGATATATTTCGCTCATGCAGAGTAGCGAAATACTTATAGCGAAATTAGTTCTTTTCGCCTTATCTCATTCCAGATGAATATAACGATTCATTGAGAGAAAAATCACGTTGGCGGGCTGTCTGCCTTGCAGTAGGGCGCGGCGTCTGGGGTTGTTCCGTTTATCGCGTCAGGTAGCCGATGAGTATTGCCGCTATTTACCGTGTTTTCCCCCTGCGGCAGGGCATAGCAATAATTTCGCTATGCTTTTTAATAATCGGCAATTAACTCACGGTATGCGGCGTATTAGATGCTACGTGGCAGCGTCATCACGATGGTAAGGCCGTCGTGATGACCGTGTTCTGGCGTATCGCTTTCTGCGTGATTTTTTGCATGGCTTTCTGCATAACTTTCCGCAGAAATCGTGCCGCCATGAGCAGTGATAATGGCTGAGGCGATGGACAGCCCCAGCCCGCTGCCGCCGGAGTGTCTTCCGCGTGAATGCTCGGCGCGCCAGAAGCGGTCGAAAAGCAGGGGCAGCGATTCTGGCTCAATGCCCGGCCCGCGATCGGAGACGGTAATCTGCCAGCACGGTACGTTTTCACGCAGCGTCGTTTCACGCACCTCAATCGCCAGATAGCGGCCATCGCTGGCGTAGCTTAAGGCGTTCTCGATCAAAATAGAGAACACCTGTCCTAACCGTTCGCGGTCGGCAAGACAAAAGTCGTGTTGTTCAATATGCGTCTGCGTCTGAAACCCGGCCTGTTCTAACTGTGGCCGATACCAGGTCAGTCGCTCGGTGATGAGTTCGTCGAAGTAGAAAGGGGTCTGAACCAGTTGCAGTTGCCCGGCTCTGGCGAGCGACAGAAAATGCAGATCCTGAATCACGTGATTGAGCTGTTCGAGCTGTTTGATGACCATCGTCAACTGCGCTTTATCTCGCGGGAAGACGTCATCAAGCATGCCCTGAACGCGGCCCATCGCCGCATTTAACGGGGTACGCAGTTCGTGAGCCAGCGCCGCGCTGGATTCGCGCAGTTCTCGCTCGTAGCGCTCCAGCTGTGCGGTCATGTTGTTAAAGTCGTCTGCCAGCGTCACCAGCTCCATTGGTGCCTGCTCGACCAACTGCGTGCGGGTATCGAATTTCCCTTGAGCGACATCGCGAGCGGCGCTGGCGATGTTGGAAAATTGCTGTGACAGCGGCCGCGCGCGCCACAGCACCACAACCACCATGGTAGGCAAGGCGATCAGCACCATAATGGCGAGCACCAGCCAGTCGCTGCTGGCAATATTCGGCACAAAGAATTCCGGGCCGTAATACTGATTGATAATCTGTTGATAGCGCGGGTTGGCGTAGTCTTTCTGTTCGCTTAATTGCTGAAATTCGGTCCGTATCTCGACCGGCATGTGCTGCTCGACGTAGAGGTTGTTGACGGCGAAACGCAGCCACATGAGGCCCGCGATAATGACCACGGCGGCAAGCAGCAGAGAAATAATGCGAAAGCATAGCCAGCGCCACAACGACATTTTTTCTGACAGAAAGATCGATTTTTTCATCGCAACAATTACCGGAATCGATAGCCGACGGAACGGACGGTGACTAACACATTGATGATGTCGTACTGATTGAGCTTCTTCCTGAGGTTGTGAACGTGGGTGTCCACCACTCGCTCCAGCGCGTCGCTTTCCGGCAGGCTAGCTTCCAGCAGCTCACCACGGGTAAAGGCGCGGTTGGGCGCTTTGAGCAGCGTCACCAGAATGTTGAATTCGGTCGGTGTCAGATCGAGCACCACGGATTCTGATGGCGATACCGCGATACTTGCCGTGACGGAGGTCGGGTCAACCGACAAGTTTTCGAATGTCAGGACTGCATCTTCCCGGATCGCGTAGCCGGTACGTCGCAGTACGGCCTGCACCCGCGCCACCACTTCCTGTGGGTTATAGGGCTTGACGACATAATCATCCGCGCCGTAGCGCAGTGCGCCGATCCTTTCCGGTTCGTCGCCGATGGCCGTCACCATAATCACCGGAATATTACTGCGCTGCCGCAGGGCGGACAGTACCTCTGAGCCATTCATCTTCGGCAGCATGACGTCCAGCAAAATCAAATCGGGTTTACTGGTCAGCGCCATGTGCAGACCTCGTTGCCCATCAGACGCGATAGACACCTGATAGCCATCGCGCCGCAGATAGGCCTCAAGCACGCTGGCAGCATCCATATCGTCTTCAATAATCAACACCCGTTTTTCTGCCATCGGACCCTCTTGATGAAATCTTAAAAAACCACAAAGCGTTTCTTGACTAAACGTCAGCATAATCCGCCGCGACGCTGAAAAGCCAACAGCAATCACGCTACACCCGCCGGGGAAACGCCACGGTGCAAGATTACCGCGTAAAAGAGGGGATGTATGAACATAACAAAAATTATTTTATCCACCTGCCTGTCCGCTGTCGCGCTGTCCAGTGCGGCCGTTGCTGAAGCTGCAGAAGACGCTGCGCCTTCATTCTGGGGTGACCACACGGATGTTGTCGTGGGTGTCGCTGCCCAGAATGCGCCGCGCTACAGAGGAAGCAAAGATCGTCAAACCACTGCGCTGCCTGTGCTGACCATTCAACGCGGCGCACTTTATGTTGATTCCACGCACGGTATTGGCTGGCAATACCAGTCACCCTCCGGTTTTTATCTCGACCACGCGATTGGTTACGACCTGGGAAGGGATGACAAAAACAGCCAGTGGCGCGCGGGTTCAAACCGGCTGAAAGGGATGGGCAAGGTTAAAGGATCGGTAACGACCACGCTAACGGCGGGGTATCAGTTTGCGCCCTGGCTGGCGCTGGAAGCGAGCGGCGAATTTGCGCTGAGCGAAAGAGATAGGGGAAATCAGTACCGCATCGGAGCAAAGAGCACGGTGTGGCAGTCCGCGACAAAAGACGATGTGCTGGCGCTGTCGGCGGACGTGTTGATGGGGGATGCCCGCTTTAATCAAACCTACTACGGCGTGACGCAGCAGCAGAGTATCCGCTCTGGGTTGGCGGCCTATCGTGCTGGGAAAGGCGTTTACGGCTATGCGCTGGGCGTGAACTGGACGCATCAGTTTAGCCCCGCGTGGTCAACCAACGTCGGGGTGACCTCAACCTGGCTCACTGACAAAGTCGCGGACAGTCAGGTTGTGGAACGACGTAATGATACCGGCGCCACGCTGGCCGTTCTGTATGCGTTCTGAGGTTATCTGATGAGTGAGAGGACGTGATGATGGTCAGCCGTTTTGCTTTTTGTCTGCTGTCGGCCGTGTTGCTTAGCGGCTGTGACAGCGCTGATGATGCGCCCGCGTCACCGCCCGTCAGGCCGGTAAAAACGCTGGTGGTTATGCCGGCGATGAGTCGGGAACCGGTGACGTTGACGGGGGAAGTCCGCCCGCATGAAGAAACCGCGCTAGGTTTCCGGCTGGATGGTCGCATCCTGAATCGTCTGGTGGATGTCGGGGCGTCGGTGAAGCGCGGCGATGTAATTGCGACGCTCGATGCACGCGACAGTGAAAACCAGTTGCGCAGCGCGCAGGCGGATTTAGCCAGCGCAGTCTCGGCGGAACGGCTGGCAAAAAGCAACTTTTCCCGCATGAAGGCGCTGGCACCGGGCGGGGCGATTGCGCGGGTGCAGCTTGATGAAGCGCAGGCGAACTGGGACGCGGCGGTTTCCCGCCGTGAAAGTGCGCAGGCAACGGTGAAAGGCGCACAGGAACGCTTCGGTTTTACGCAGCTCACGGCCGCGCAGGATGGGATTATTACGACGGTCAGCGCCAATCCCGGTCAGGTGGTGAGCGCCGGACAAGAGGTGGTGAAGCTGGCCTCCCTCGGCGGGCGCGATGCGGTGTTTGATGTGCCGGAACGGCTGGTCAATCAGTCACTTTCCTCGCGCGTTATCCGCGTTTCGCTGCTGTCTGAGCCGAGCGTTCAGGCTGAGGGGCGCGTGCGGGATATCAGCCCGCAGGCCGATCCCGTTACGCGAACCTTCAGGGTGAGAGTCACGTTAACCTCGCCACCCATCGCGATGGTATTGGGTGCCAGCGTGAATGGCGCGATACAGCAGTCCGACGCGGCTGTTATTGAACTGCCAGCGTCTGCGCTCACGCGGCAGGGAGATCAACCTGCGGTCTACGTCGTCAATACCACAACCCAAACCGTGCGTTTGCAGCCGGTTAATGTGGCGCGCTACAGCGACACGGTGATCTTCATTGCTGGGGGATTGGAGCAGGGCGATCGCGTGGTGACCGCTGGCGTCAGTAAGCTACGGCCAGATGAAAAAATTCGGCTGGATGAAGAGGGGCGTCGCTGATGGCACAAGAACCGCAATCGACCGCACGCTTTAATCTGTCCGCCTGGGCACTGGCGCATCAGCAACTGGTCGCGTTTATGATGCTGGTGATTATGGCGGCAGGCGTGATGAGCTATCAACGTTTGCCCCGTAACGAAGATCCAGCATTTACCATCAAGTCTGCCGTAGTGTCTGCCGCCTGGCCGGGCGCGACGGTGAGCGATACCGTCAATTTCGTCACCGATAAGCTGGAGAAAAAATTACAGGAAACGCCATACCTCGATTATGTTGAGAGCTACACTCGAGCCGGGGAGGCGGTGGTTTTCGTTAACTTGCGTGATGACACGCCGCCGTCTGCCGTGCCGAATATCTGGTATACGGTGCGTAAGAAAATGACGGACATCGCTAGCTCACTTCCCGATGGCGTCAGCCCGCCCGCCGTTAATGACGAGTTTGATGATACGTTCGGGACGATTTATGGCTTTACCGCCGACGGCTTTTCGCCGCGGGAACTGCGCGATCGCGTCGAGGATATTCGTTCGGCGCTATTGAGCGTGCCGGATGTTGGTAAGGTCGACATGCTGGGCGTGGAAGAAGAACAGATTGTGGTGACGTTTTCTCCCCGACGTCTCGCTGGGCTGGGGTTAGATCCGCAGCAGGTTATCGATTCACTGAAAGCGCAGAATGCGGTCACGCCCGCCGGTATTATTCGCACCGAGGACGATAAGATTGCCGTGCGCGTCAGTGGGGCGTTTACCTCCGAGCAAAGCCTGCGTCAGATTACGTTGCGCATTGGCGGCAAGTTTGTCCCGCTGGTCGATATCGCCATGATTAACCGTGAAACGGCAGATCCGCCGTCGCCGACGTTTCGGGTGAATGGCGAGAAAGCCATTGGATTGGCGATCTCGATGGCGCCCACTGGCAATATGCTCAATTTCGGTCAGGCGATTCGTGAAAAAATGAACACGCTCTCTGCGCAACTGCCGCATGGGATCGAAATGACGCGCGTGGCCGATCAGGCCGAGGTGGTGAAAGGCGCAGTCGGCGGCTTCGTGAAAGTGCTGCTGGAAGCGGTGGCGATTGTGCTGGCGGTGTCGTTTGTCTCCCTCGGCAGCCGAGCCGGACTGGTGGTGGCCGCTTCTATCCCGATTGTGCTGGCGATGACCTTTATTGGCATGGAAATCACCGGTATCGGGCTCTACAGCGCATTTCGCTGGGGGCACTGATTATCGCACTAGGGCTGCTGGTCGATGATGCCATGATTACGGTGGAAGCGATGGTATCGCGGCTGGAACAAGGCTGGGATCGCAAACGGGCGGCGGCCTGGGCCTATGAAAGCACGGCGTTTCCAATGCTAACGGGGACGCTGGTGATGATCGCTGGGTTTATTCCGGTGGGGTTTGCCGCATCCAGCGCGGGCGAATACTGCTTTTCGCTCTTTGTCGTGGTTCTGATTTCGCTCCTGAGTTCCTGGATCGTCGCGATTCTCTTTTCGCCGTTGCTCGGTGTCTGGCTGTTGCCAAAAACGTTTAGCCACCATCACGACGAACTGGGGCGGTTGGGACGACTCTATCGTCAGTGGCTACAGCGCGCACTGGCAAACCAGGGAATGACGCTGGTGATCACCCTCATCCTGCTGGTTACTTCACTGTTTGGCGCCACCCGACTGGAAGGCGAGTTCTTTCCGGCTTCCGACAGGCCGGAGCTGCTGGTCAGCCTGACGCTACCGGCGAATGCCTCACAGGCGGCGACGGAAACGCAGGCGAAACGGCTGGAAGCTATCCTGAAAAACGATCCTGATGTTGACCATTTTTCCACCTATGTGGGCTCGGGTGCGGTGCGATTTTATCTCCCGATGGATGTGTTGCTGAGCCATGAAAATATCGCGCAGCTGGTGGTGGTGGCAAAAAATCTGGAGGCGCGGGACGCGTTGGCAGCACGGTTAAATCAGGTGCTTGAGCGGGATTTCAGTAACATTGTCGCGCGGGTGTCTACACTGGAGCTGGGGCCACCGGTCGGCTGGCCGCTGAAATATCGGGTGGCGGGGCCAGATAGTCATCGTGTCCGCGATATCGCACAAGGGCTGGCGAGCCTGGTGGGGAAACAGGCTGATGTGCGTGAGGTGAATCTGACGGCAGGTGAACCTGAGCGTACGGTGAACGTGGTGCTGAATCAGACCGAAGCGCGCGCCGTTGGCATCAGTTCGCAGGATGTGGCCAGTATGCTGGCGGCGATATTTTCCGGTTCGACGCTGACGTCGGTACGCGATGGCAATCGGCTGGTGGACGTGGTGATTCGCGGCACGCCGCAGGAGCGCAGAGACGTCGCGACGATCGCCAATCTGCAAATCCCGATTGCGGAGGGGCGTTCCGTCCCACTGGGGCAGATCGCGACCGTGGCGTATGGTGTTGAGGATCCGATTATTTGGCGGCGCCAGCGCGAGCCGTTTATTACGGTGCAAATGGATGTCGCGCCGGGCGTGCGGGCACCTGCGCTGTCTGAAAAGCTGGCACCCGAGATTGAACGCTATCGCGCCGCGTTACCGGCGGGCTATCACATCACGGAAGGCGGCGTGGCGGCGGAGTCCGACAAGGGCAATGGTTCCGTGTACGCGGTGCTGCCGGTGACGCTGTTGGTGATGCTGGTGCTATTGATGATTCAGCTACAGCGTATTTCCCGCATGGCGCTGGCATTCCTGACCGCACCGTTCGGCCTGATCGGTATTGTCGCGGCCATGCTGCCGACAGGCACGCCGATGGGGTTTGTGGCGCTGCTGGGGGTGATTGCGCTGGCGGGCATGATCATTCGTAACGCGGTTATTCTGATTGGCGAGGTCGATCTGAATGTGAAAAACGGACAGCCCGCGACAGAGGCGATTGTGAATGCGGCCAGTCATCGTTCACGCCCGATTATACTGACGGCGCTGGCGGCGATTCTCGGCATGATCCCGATTGCACATCAGGTATTTTGGGGGCCGATGGCGTACGCGATTATCGGCGGGTTGATGGTGGCAACGCTGCTGACACTGCTTGCACTGCCCGCGGCGCTGAGCCTGCTCATGCAGTGGGAAGGGCGGAAAACGGCAAATCCTACGGTGTAGGTGAAACGTCGGCAGGTCGTGGCGCGACGAGTGGTCGCCACAACCTGCCGACACGCCGTTACTGATCGACGACGGAACCGTCGACGTGCAGTCGGGTTTTCAGGCCACGACGGCGATAAGGGAAGCGGTTCTCCAGATCGTCCGCCAGCTCGATGCCGATGCCGGACTGCGTTGGTATCTCCATAAATCCGTCCACGCATTTGAAGGTGTTCTTCACCACGTCTTTCTTACGTACGCCATTCTCTACGCCTGTCGCGCCAAATTTTTCCGACAGTGCCGGCTGGTCATCCCCCGGATATTCCAGCAGCGCAAAATTCGGAATGCTGACGGCGATCTGCAAGCAGGCCGCAGTAGACACCGGGCTGAGTGGGTTGTGTGGCACCACCATCAAATCGTTGGCTTCTGCCAGCGCGGCCACTTTTTTCGCACCGGTAATGCCGCCGCACATGCAGACGTCAGGGCGCACATAGGCGACGGCGTTGCGGCGAATCAGCATCGCGAACTCCTGCGGGTTATTCAGGCGTTCACCGGTGGCGATAGGAATATTGATTTTGTCGGCTACTTCCGCCATCGAATCGAAGTTATCTGCACCGATAGGGTCTTCAATAAAATAGGGATAAAACGGCTCAATGCCGCGAGCGAACACCACGGCATCGGCGGGTTTCAGACGGCGGTGAACTTCGATACACAGGTCGACATCGTTACCGACCGCTTCCCGATAGAGGCCGATGCGTTCAATGGCTTCACCGATCTCTTTGGCGTGGGTGGTGAAGTAGGGCGCGTCGCGCGACTCATCCAAAAAAGGCGTGAGGTGACCAATCGCGGTAAAACCGTCAGCCTTGGCTTTTTTCAGGTTGGCGATGGTTTCTTCTGTGGTGCGACCGCCTGCATGCGCATAAACACGCGCTTTGTCGCGGCAGCGTCCGCCCAGCAGGTTATAAACCGGTGTATCGTAATACTTGCCCGCGATATCCCACAGGGCGATATCGATGGCGCTGATGGCACCCATGATCGCGGCACCGCGGAAATGCCAGCAGCGATACATATACTGCCAGTGGTGTTCAATTCGCAGCGGATCTTGCCCAATCAGATACGTGCGCAGTGCCTCGACGGCACCTTTGGAGGCATCGAGAAAGCCCCAGGCACCGGATTCGCCAATGCCCGTCAGCCCCTCGTCAGTGGTGACCTCAACAAACATATATCGATTCGCGAGAATCACGCGCACGTCGGTAATTTTCATCAATGCTTTCCTTAAGTTAGCCTGCTTAGCATTGAGTCTAATCACAAAGGCGTGCGGGTTGTCAACGCTGGCGTCCGCGACGGTAGCCGTCTTCGAACGCCGGATGACTTAGAGGTGCCCCGACAGGCGCTGGTGGATTTTGGTGCTATGGGTATCCAGCCCGACGATCGTGACCTTCGCATCGTAGCGATGATAGCGGGTTTCGATCGCGTCGAGTGCCGCCACGCTGGAGGCATCCCAGATTTGGGCGTGCGTCAGATCGATGGTGACGTTTTGCGGGTCTTGCGCATAAAGAAAGTGCTCGAAGAGATCGTTACTGCTGCCGAAGAAGAGCGGCCCGCGTACCGTGTAGTGCACCGACTGCCCGTCTTCGCTCACCTGACGCTCTGCGTGAATGACGTGCGCCACGCGGCGGGCAAACAGCAGGATGGCAAAGATCACGCCACCCGCCACACCGATAGCCAGATTCCCTGTCGAGACAGTCGCGACAACCGTCACGATGACCACCAGCGTTTCCGACAGCGGCATACGCTTTAGCGTCGTCGGATGCAGGCTGTGCCAGTTCATTGTTTTCAGCGCGACGATCATCATAATGCCGGCCAGCACCACCATCGGAATCTTCGCCATGATTTCGCTCAGCCCGGTCACCAGCAGCAAAAGCACCAGCGCAGCGGCGAGGGTGGAAATGCGCGTACGGGCTTTGCCTAACTCCACGTTGACCACGGTCTGCCCGATCATCGCACACCCGGCAATACCGCCATAAAACCCGGAGAAAATATTGGAAATGCCCAGCCCCCAGCATTCGCGACGCTTGCTGGACGGCGTATCCGTGATGTCGTCGACCAGTTTGGCGGTTAACAGCGACTCCATCAGCCCGACAAACGCGATACTCAGCGCGGTCGGCCAGATGATGTGCAGCGTTTCAAGATTGAACGGCACCAGCCACTGGGTGAAACCTGGCAATCCCGGCTGCATAGGGCCAGCATCGCCGACGTTAGGCACCGTGATACCGGTAAACATGGCAATCGCGGTCACCGTCACAATGGCCACCAGCGGCGCGGGAATGCTTTTCACCACGTAAGGCAGCAGCAGAACAATCGCGAGCGTCAACGCAAACAGCAGCCAGACAAGCGAGGATTGCCCGTAAATATGCGGCACCTGTGCGGCAAAAATCAGGATGCCCAGCGCATTCACGAAACCGATCATCACCGAACGGGGGATGTAGCGCATCATCCTCGCCAGTCCGGCCAATCCAAACAGGATCTGGATGATCCCGGCCATGATCACCGCCGGCAGAATATAGGCTACGCCGTGCGCGTGTACCATCGGGCCGATGACCAGCGCCACGGCACCTGCCGCCGCCGTCACCATCGCTGGTCGGCCGCCGAGAAAGGACATGGTGAAGCACAGCACGATGGAGGCGAACAGGCTGACTTTGGGGTCAACTCCCGCAATGATGGAAAAGGAAATCACCTCTGGGATAAGCGCCAGTGCGGTGATGGTGCCCGCCAAAACCTCGCGCATCAGCAGCGAGGGCGAGCGTAATACAGCAAGCGTTGACGTGGCAGAAGGCGCTGGCGTCGGCGTGGCGTCGGGTGATGAGATCATAGGTGCAGGCTCTTACTTTTTCTTATTTATCGGTCGATGACGAAAGGCGGAAGAGGATAAATTATCGGCAGTATAAAAGATACTGTCCGTCATCGGCCGGCAAGGAAAAGTTAGTAGGAAAACGAAGGAGCGGATAGCGCGTCGTTCTATCCGCCCGCTCGTTGTGTTTTCTCCGTCAGTAATTAGGCGTCAATCGCCAGAATGGCCATAAACGCGTCGCGTGGAATGTCTCGTTTTGAGAACCCAACGTTGTGCTTTTTATTTTCTCGTTGTTTACGGATCAGTCGCTGTTTCTGCGACAGGCTGCCCTGAAAACCTTGTGCCAATGCGCTTTTACGCAGCGGGGGAATGTCTTCGCGTGCGATAACGCGATTACCGATTTTTGCCTGAGCAGGAACGGGATACAGCTTACGCGGAATCACGTACTTCAACGCTTTCACGATCTCGGTTGCCCGCGCCCATGCCTTATGACGGGCGATAATGAAGGAAAAGGCATCGATCAGCTGGCTATCGAGGTAGATATCGCAGCGCACTAAATCGGAACGTCGGTAGCTACCAGGTTCATAATCCAGCGTGGCATAACCTTGTGTGAGCGATTTCAGTGCATCAAAAAAACCGAAGATCATCTCATTGAGCGGCAAATCCCAGTGTAATGTCACGCTACCGTTATCGAGATATTGCATGTCGATAAACTCTCCACGGCGCGAGGTGCAGTACTCCATCAACGTGCCGACATAGGCGTTCGGCGTGTTAATGGTGCAGATAACATAGGGTTCTTCGACGAAGTGCAACACGTCCTCTCCGGGGAAATGGGCCGGATTATCGATAGTCAGGCATTGGCCGTTATGTAACGTGACGCGGTATTCCACGCTGGGCGCGGTGGCAATCACGGAGATACCGTATTCACGCTTGAGCCGTTCACGAACAATATCCATATGTAACATCCCAAGAAAACCACAGCGGAAGCCTGCACCCAGTGAGGCGGAAACATCGGGAACCCAGTGCAACGCCGCATCGTTAAGTGACAGCTTATTCATGGCGTTACGCAAGCCTTTCAGATCGTCGTCCGCATCGGGATAGAGCCCAGAAAACACCATCGGCTTCATGTCCTGATAGCGAGCAACCGGTTCTGTCGCGGGGTGTTCGGCTAGCGTCAGCGTATCGCCCACTCGGATGGCGGCGGCGTCTTTCAACCCAGCAGCGAGATAACCGACTTCACCGTTTCCCAACGCGGCGCAAGATTGACGATGGGGGAAAAAAGCGCCGGTTTCGGTGACCTCAAAACGTGTTCCTGATGACATAAAATGTAGCGTTGAACCAGCCTGAATACCGCCATCCACCACGCGCACATGCATGATGGCCCCCTGATAGGGATCGTAATGTGAATCAAACACCAGCGCGCGTAGCGGGGCATCGGCGAGCCCTGTTGGTGCCGGAAAATGGTGGGCAATCGCGTTCAGTACCTCGGCCACACCCTCACCCGTTTTGGCAGAGACACTCAGCACGGTGCTGATATCCAACGAGGGAATCGCCGCCAACTGCTGCATCACCTGCGGCACGTTAGCCTGTGGGCTGTCGATTTTGTTCAGAACGGGCAGAATAGTCAGCCCTTGCTGTCGGGCGAGATTGAGGTTGGCGATCGTCTGTGCCTGAACGCCCTGTGTGGCGTCGATCAGAAGAATCGCACCGTCGCAGGCGGCGAGACTGCGGGAGACTTCTGCAGAAAAATCGACGTGCCCCGGTGTATCCACCAGATTGAACTGATACCGCTGACCCTTCTCATCCCAATAACTCATTCGAACGGTTTGCAATTTGATGGTGATGCCACGTTCCCGTTCTATCTCCATCGAGTCCAACAGCAGTTCACGCATGTCACGTTGGGCGACGGTTGCAGTCAGTTCGATAAAGCGGTCGGCGAGGGTGGATTTGCCATGATCGACATGGGCAATAATGCAGAAATTACGAATTTGAGGTGTACACATAGAAAGGGCCTTTCACATCATGATGTCTGGCTCGGTATCGCGTGCGACGTTGAGAACAGACATAGAAATTCGCGCTGAAAAAATTCAGCGAAGATGAAAATCAAAAGATGTAAAAGTGAATAGCCGCGGTAATGATAACGCGTTTTATTTTAGCGCAGCAACAGATGATTATTGCTATGAGTGGCTCCCCGAGAACGAAATACGCAGATCGCGGTATGCGATATCTATTCCAGAGGGCTGCTCACTGAGTTGGGTTTCCCTATGCCGCCGAGGTTCTGACATCCACGTTCTCAGAGGGAACCCCAGAGTCTCTCAGCGCTTTCTTATTTCCGTGATGTACGTGACGGCAACGTGGTCAGCAAAATTGGGAACATCCTCAAAGGCTTCTTTACCCGTTGGCGAGTTGAAGGCGGTAATCGCGTCTTCGATGGAGTCAAACCACAGTTCAGAGAAGCCATCCACCGGGGAGTCTGGGTATTGTTCCCGATCGATAGGATTCAGAACGTATCCCTTTAAGCCCGGCAGGCGCAGGGCGATTTCGGTATGCACCTCATTCCAGTGTTTCACAAACTCGTCAAAGCTCTGACCCTGCTTACGAGTAATAAAACCCACGTGTTTAAAGCCTGCTACTGCTGCCATAACGTTCTCCGGTGTCGATGCCTTCTGGGTTATTCCCGCGATAACTGAGGCTGTCGTGCTCGTGCCGTTGCCTCACGGTTTTTTGCTTTGAGGCATCGCGGTAAATTCGGGCATCACTATGATTGTTTTTTATTTCATGATAAACCGGCTTTCATTCGCCTCTATGTAGACATAAATTCAACAATCACGGCAGGAAGTAAACGGTATCGTGATGCGGAATGCAGTCTGGAGCCCGCGACGCTCGCAGGACGTTATCTTTCAAATCAGGTATGCAGGCCGAGCCTGATACGTTTAATGGACCATTGAATATGCGTACAACCGATCATCTGGGCGGCATCAACGCCTTTGTTACCACGGCACAGCAGGGCAGCTTTACCGCTGCGGCCGAGCGGCTGGGCCTGACGAAATCGGCGGTGGGGAAGAGTGTCGGCCGTCTTGAGGCGCGGCTCGGACTAAAGCTGTTTCAGCGATCTACGCGTCGTCTCAGCCTCACACCGGACGGTGAGCGCTTTCTGATCAGCTGTCAGAGCGCCATGGATATTCTTGAGCAGGCAGAAGCTGAGCTGACGTCCCATATTTGTCAGCCAGCGGGGCGGCTCAGGGTGGATTTGCCTGCGGCATTCGGCAGGCAGCGCATTCTTCCGGTTCTGCTGAACATCACCCGTAGCTACCCTGAATTGGCGTTAACCGTGACCTTTAGCGAACGGTTTGTTGACCCGATTGAAGACGGGATTGATCTTGTCATCCGCATCGGTGAACTGGCCGACAGCAGTGGTCTGGTAGCGAGACGACTGACAACCCAGAAGCTGGTTATTTGCGCTGCACCGGACTACCTGCTTCAGCGCGGCGAACCGATATCGGTGGATGAATTAAGTCAACATCACTGTGTGGTGGGGTTTCGCCGGAATCAGCCTATCACCTGGCTTCTGAAGGATGATAGCGGGCAGACGACGCGTTATACGCCACCGCCCACGCATGAATTTGCTGACGGTGATGCAATGTTGGCCGCCACGCTTGCCGGATGTGGCCTGTCTCAACTGCCACGGTGGCTGGTCGGTCAATACCTTGAACGTGGCGAGCTGAAAGAGGTGCTTGCCCGCCACGCCGGTGGTGAAATGCCGATCAGCGCGCTATGGCCTAAAAGCCGCCAACTGCTGCCCAAGATACGCCACGTGGTGGATACGCTGATTAAAGCGGCAGAAGACGGCCAGTTGGACTGATTATTTTTTGTCGTCGGCCGCGTCTGAATAGAACGGATAATCGGTATACCCTTCCTCCGTGCCGCCGTACATGGTGGCTCGATTGACGTCATTCAACGGCCAGTCGTGTGCCATGCGCTCGGCGAGGTCAGGGTTGGCAATGTACGGCCGACCAAACGCAATCAGGTCAGCTTTTCCTTCTTGCAGATAGGCTTCGGCGCTTTGCTTATCGAAGCCGCCTGCGATAACCAGCGTGCCGTCATAGGCTGCCCGGAATTTCTCGACGAACCCGTCAGGAATAGCCTGTTGGCCGAGCGTTTTCTGATCGCTGAGATGGACATACGCGAGCGCACGTTCACTGAGTTTGGCCGCCAGCTGTAGCCATGTTTCTTCTTCTCCCTCAAAGGCGTGCATATCGAAGAGGCGTCCGAAGGGGGCCAGCCGGATCCCCGTTTTCTCTGAGCCGATAGCGCGTGACACCGCATCAGTCACTTCCAACACGAAACGCAGGCGGTTCTCAATAGGCGTACCGCCGTATTCATCATCACGGGTATTCAGTCCGCCATTGATAAATTGCTCCAGCAGATAGCCATTGGCTGCATGGATTTCGATGCCGTCAAACCCTGCGCGGATAGCATTCTCTGCGGCGGTGACGTAATCCTGTACCACGGATGCGATCTCCGCCGCTGTCAGCGCACGGGGAGTCGTGACCGGCACAGGGCCGGGTTGACCGTTTTCATCCCAGGCGTAGCAGGTTGAATGCTGTGCTCTGACGGCAACGGAACTGACCGGCACATCGCCATCATTCTGCAAGCTGGTATGAGAAATACGGCCGACGTGCCAGAGCTGAATGAAGATTTTGCCATTGCGCTCGTGAACGGCTCGCGTCGTTTTTTCCCAGCCTTTCACCTGCTCGTCGTTATAAATACCCGGCGTAAAAAGATAGCCCTGACCCTGAACGGAGATCTGCGCACCTTCGGTAATAATCAGCCCGGCGGAGGCGCGCTGCTGGTAATACGTCGCCGTCAGTTCGTCAGCAGTGTCGCCCTGGCGTGCGCGAGAACGGGTCATCGGTGCCATCGCAATACGGTTAGTGAGTGCCGTATCGCCGACGATGAATGAGGTAAATAATTTGTCCATGTTTCGGTCCTTTTATTAAGTACCGACCATGATGGGGAAAGGAGAGGGAGGAGGGAACACCTGTCTGTTCCGAACAGATGTTCCATAAATTCTACCTGTTTTCACGGTGTTTACTGACAGCGCAGCCTGTCAAGCAAGGCATGGTCGGGGTAGCCATCCGGCGGTAACCCTTCCTGTTGCTGGTAGGTGCGGATCGCCTGCGTGGTGCCACGGCCAATGTTGCCGTCAATTGCGCCCTGATAGAGCTGCTTTTCCTGTAGCAGAATTTGCAGCGCCTCGCGTTCTTTGCGTGTTAACGGCGTTTCCTGATGCGGCCAGGGTTTGCGTACCGGCGTATCGCGCTGGTAGTTATCCGACAGCAAGCCGACAGTCAGCGCATAGGACACGTCATTGTTATACCGCAGAATGGCGCGGAAATTACCCGTCACCAGAAACGCCGGGCCATTCTTCCCGACCGGCAGCAATATCGAGGCTTTCTCCGAAGACAGCGATGTTAGATCTCTGGGCTCCGCGGTTTTTACCCCGAGCGCCTGCCAGTCAGCGACGGTTTTCTGGTTATCCATACCGGAAAGGGAATAATCAAAACCGCTGGGCAGATTCACTTCAACCCCCCAGGGAACGCCCGCCTTCCATTTAGCCTGCTGCATATAGTTTGCCACCGACGCCAGCGTGTCTGGGAAAGAAGTCCAGATATCAGGGTGGCGATCGCCATCAAAATCAACGGCGTATTGCAAGTAAGAGGTCGGTATAAACTGAGGCATCCCCATGGCGCCGGCCCAGGATCCTTTTATCTGCTCTGGCCGTGCATTGCCGTTTTGAATCATACGCAGCGCCGCAATCAGGTTCTGCCGGTTAAACGCCCTCCGATAATTGTAGTAATCCAGCGTGGCCAGTGAGCGGATGACCGCTTTGTTACCGGTATTGGCACCATAATGACTTTCAATGGAGAGGAAGGCGAACAGCAGTGGCGGATCCACCTGATAGCGCTGATTGATGCGCGTAACGACGTCCGCGTATTGCTTAAGCAGCGTTTTCCCCTGCGTAATATTTTCCGGCGTGACCCGCTGTTCAAGATAGGTCCACACGGGGGTGACCAACTCAGGCTGTTTTTGCGTGGCCGCCACCACGTCGCTGTCCGGTGTCAGGCCGGCAAACGCCTTATCAAAGGTCTCCGCCGTGATTCCCTGAGAAAGCGCCGCCTGGCGCAGCTCCGCTTTCCATTGCTCCGTGCTTTTGTCGGGCGTGGGAAGACCCGTGGACGTGTCAGTGACGCCGTGCGATTGTAGTAACCCGCTAATATCCTTGCATTCATGAGGCGTGTGAGCGCATGCACTCAACACACCGGAACCGATCATCAACACCATGACTCTCGACATCACCAGCATGGATGATGCCTGCGTTCTGTTATTGACCATGTGACTGTTCCATAAGAGAGATACCCATCACACCGCAACGCGAGTGATGTAGGGTACAGATGCGTGTCGAAAGCAGGCCCGTAACGTCACTACCGAATCACCGTTGTCGGGCACCACCATGAAATCGTGCAACCTCTCTTAAAGTAATAGTGCAGCAACACGTCAGAATATACAGACAACCATTGATACAAGTGTCACTAACCACACTCATCCGTAAGCATTACTTCTGTTTTCGTAACGGTATATTGCCGCTGGCTTTGCTCTCCGCCGCGACACTCGGTTTGGTCTTGCGGCGTCCACCCTCAGGTTCGTGCGTATCTTATTGCGCTTTCGCTGTGGTTTCTGGAGGCTGCCAGCCGCCGCCGAGTGCCTTGAATGTGGCAACGGCCGCTCGTGCTGATTCGGTTTGCGCCTGAGCTCTGGCATCGGAGGTTTGTAGCAGGGTTTCATCGGCGTGAAGGACGTCAATCAGGCTGCTCGTTCCTTTCTGATAGGCGATGAAAGATGACTGCCGCGCGCTGGCTAACGCGGTCTCACCGGCGGTTAATGTTGCTGCCTGCGTCTCGCGATTGACCAAAGCCGAGAAGGCGTTCTCAACATCTTCAGTCGCACGGAGTACCGACAGGCGGTAAGCCGCCAGCGCTTCGGCTTCCTGTCCTTTCGCCTGATCGATCTGGGCGTTAATCCGGCCGAAGTCGAAGAGTCGCCAGCGCAGTCCTAATACGCCCGCCGATTGGCTGGCACCGTTGGAGAACAGATTGCCGCTCGACACCGATGTTGCGCTGCCGAGTAAGGCGCTGAGTGAGAATTTAGGATAGTACTCGCTGATGGCGACCCCGATGCGGGCGTTGGATGCTGCGAGATGGCGTTCGGCCACGATAATATCGGGTCTGCGGCGCAGCAAATCTGCGGGTGTCCCTGTTGCGATGAGCGTCGGAGGCTGTGGAATGGCCTGTGAGGTGGAAAGCTGGGCTCGATGGGTGCCGGGAGGTGTGCCGAGCATAACGTCTAATGCGTTCATCGCGGCATCAAGCCCTGTCTGGAGAACCGGCACGGTGGCCTGAACCTGCGCCAATTCCCCTTCGGTCTGGCGTACCTGATACTCGGGAGCCAGTCCTTTGCTGTGAAGTAACTGTACTTTATCCAGTAGTTCTTGCTGCGTATTGACCTGTCTAGTGGCGATCGCCAGACGCGTTTGTAAGCCGCGCAGAGTGATATAGATATCGGCAGTCTGAGCGGCGACGGCCAGACGTGTGGCCGCGACGCCTGCTTCGGAAGCCTGATAGTCAGCCAGTGCCGCCTGACGGCCGCGTCTCAGGCCACCGAATACATCAAGCTCCCAACTGGCATTAAGGTCGGCTTCATAGGCATTGCCGTAGCGATTATAGCCAGGAACCGCGTTAAGCAACCGGCCCTGTGGCGTTTCAATCGACTGATAGGCGCGGGTGCCTTGTCCGCTGATATTGCCCGATGGCAGCAAAGCCGCCGTTGCTGCGCCAAGCCCAGCTTGTGCCTGACTCATGCGTGCGGACGCCTGGGCTAAATCAAGATTCTGTGCGAGCGCACTTGAAACTAACTCGCTCAGTAAGGGATCATTGAAACTTTCCCACCAGACCGCCACGTCGGCAGCCTGAGTCGCGTTCCCTGCCTTTGTGACAGATCGTTCTGCGGCGGATTGCGTTTGATAACGCGCCGATAGCGGCGCATCTGGGCGGTGATAATCCGGCCCAACGGCGCAACCTGCCATTAAGCTCGTGGTCACAACCAAGGAAAGGGTACGGAGGGATAACATAGGAATTCCTTGAGTCAAAAAGTGGTGACCATATTACCAATTGGTCACTTGTTGTCAATCAGGGCTCGGTGAGCTAAGCTTCAAAAATGACTAAACATACGAATACACATCCCCCACGCGGGCCGTTGGACCATAGCGTTCGAGATCAGGTTGTGGAAGCGGCCAAAGCGCACTTCGGACACTTTGGATATGAAAAGACAACCGTGTCCGATTTAGCCAAGGCGATTGGTTTTTCTAAGGCATATATCTACAAATTTTTTGATTCCAAGCAGGCGATTGGCGAAGTGATCTGTGCCAGCCGGTTGGCGATGATTATGGATATTGTCAATTCAGCGATTGCCGATGCACCAACGGCGTCAGAAAAACTAAGACGCCTGTTTAGATCCTTGACGGAAGCGGGCAGTGACTTATTTTTTCACGATCGTAAGCTATACGATATTGCTGCTGTCGCCAGCCGCGATCGGTGGCCTTCGGCAGCGGCACATGAAGAAAGACTACGCCAGCTTATTCAGCAAATTCTTCTGGAGGGACGGCAGTCCGGTGAGTTCGAACGCAAGACGCCACTGGATGAGGCGGCGGATGCCGTCTATCTGGTCATGCGCCCTTATATCGTTCCCGCTCAACTGCAATACAACCTGGATGAGGCGGCGTCAGCTGCGGTGTTACTGTCGTCGTTGATATTGCGTAGCCTGTCACCTTAAGGCGTTTAGCATCTTAAAAAAGTGACCATTGACAATATTGGTCACTAGTTGGAGAATGCGGTTTCTGTCCTGCTCATTTAAGAAGGGAACCCATGCTTCGGCTCAAATCCACCACTCTTGCTGTTTGCCTGTTGCCTCTCGCCCTGGTGGCGTGCGGCGACGCTACCAATATTGACGATCCACGCAATCAGCCTCCTTTAGTGAGAACGGCTACCGTGGTGAGTGCCGCCGAGACGTCGCGCTCGTTTACTGGCGTCGTCGTCGCTCGCATTCAAAGCGACCTTGGTTTTCGGGTGCAAGGCAAAATACTTGAACGCTTGGTCGATACCGGTGAAAGCGTCAAACGTGGTCAGCCTTTGATGCGTTTGGACCCCGTCGATCTCAGTTTACAAGCTCAAGCCCAACAGCAGGCGGTTACCGCTGCGCGGGCGCGTGCCAAACAGGCTACCGATGATGAAGCACGCTATCGTGGTCTGGTTGCCGCAGGTGCCATCTCCGCGTCAGCGTACGATCAGATCAAGGCGGCGGCCGAAACGGCGAAAGCGGAGCTGAGCGCCGCGCAGGCTCAGGCCGATGTGGCACGCAATGCGACGGGGTATGCCGTTTTGATGGCTGAAGCCGATGGCGTGGTGGTCGATACGCTGGCTGAACCGGGGCAGGTGGTTAGTGCCGGGCAGCCTGTTATCCGGCTGGCGCGTGCGGGGCAACGGGAGGCCGTCGTACATTTGCCTGAGACGCTACGCCCCGTGGTCGGGAGCGAAGCCATGGCGATGCGATACGGCTCTGGTAATCCCGCTATTCCCGTGAAACTGCGACTGCTGTCCGACGCTGCCGATCCTCAGACTCGCACGTTTGAAGCACGCTATGTCCTTGAAGGCGCGCTGGCGAACGCGCCGCTCGGTTCCACCGTCACACTCAATATTGCAGAAGATAAGCTATCTGAGCAGGTTCTTCAGGTGCCTATCGCCGCGCTTTATGATGCGGGGAAAGGGCCGGGCGTGTGGCGTATTTCTGGGGAGCCCATGAAGGTGTCGTGGCATCCCGTCAGCGTGTTTGGATTGGGTGATGACACGGCAAGAGTCACTGGCGGCCTACAACCCGGTGAACAGATTGTGGCTTTGGGCGCGCATCTGCTGCATGAAGGCGAAGAGATCCGCATGGCAGAATCGCGTGCTACCGATACGGCGGGGAACCGACCATGAGTGAGCCACGCTTCAACCTTTCGGCGCTCGCGGTACGCGAACGCGCCATCACGCTCTTCCTTATTATCCTGATTACCGTGGCCGGTATTATCTCGTTCTTCGAACTGGGGCGGGCAGAAGATCCACCGTTCACCGTCAAACAGATGACTATTATCTCCGCATGGCCGGGGGCGACCGCTCAGGAAATGCAGGATCAGGTGGCCGAACCGTTAGAAAAGCGGATGCAGGAACTGAAGTGGTACGACCGCTCAGAAACCTACACGCGTCCGGGACTCTCCTTCACCATGCTGTCGCTGCTCGATAGTACGCCTCCTTCACAGGTACAGGAGGAATTCTATCAGGCGCGCAAAAAACTCGGCGATGAAGCCAAAAACTTGCCGGCGGGCGTTATTGGGCCGATGGTCAACGATGAGTTCTCGGATGTGACGTTTGCGCTCTTTGCACTGAAGGCGAAAGGCGAGCCCCAGCGTGTGCTGGTTCGTGATGCCGAATCGTTGCGTCAGCGTCTGTTGCATGTGCCGGGCGTGAAGAAGGTCAATATTATCGGGGAGCAGTCTGAACGGATCTTTGTATCGTTTTCGCATGACCGACTGGCGACGCTGGGGATTTCTCCTCAGGACATTTTCTCTGCGCTGAACAACCAAAACGTACTGACACCTGCTGGTTCGATTGAAACAGACGGCCCGCAGGTCTTTCTTCGTTTGGACGGCGCCTTCGACACGCTGGAGAAAATTCGCAACACGCCGATTGTCGCACAGGGCAGAACACTGAAACTGTCGGATGTGGCGACGGTTAGCCGTGGCTATGAAGATCCCGCGACCTTTTTGGTCCGTAATCAAGGCGAGCCAGCGCTGTTGTTGGGCGTGGTGATGCGTGAAGGGTGGAACGGTTTAACGTTGGGGAAAGCGCTGGATGAGGAGACCACCAGGATCAATGAAGGCATGCCGTTGGGGATGACGCTGTCGAAGGTTACCGATCAATCGGTGAACATCAGCTCGTCCGTTGATGAATTCATGATCAAATTCTTCGTTGCGTTGCTGGTGGTAATGGCGGTGTGTTTCGTCAGCATGGGCTGGCGTGTGGGGGTTGTTGTCGCAGCAGCGGTGCCACTGACGCTGGCGATTGTTTTCGTCGTGATGGAAGCCTCCGGTAAGAACTTCGATCGCATTACGTTAGGATCGCTGATTCTGGCGCTGGGACTGTTGGTGGATGACGCCATTATTGCCATCGAGATGATGGTGGTGAAAATGGAGGAGGGCTATGGCCGCATCAAAGCCTCAGCCTATGCCTGGAGCCATACGGCTGCTCCGATGCTAGCCGGTACGCTGGTAACCGCCGTGGGGTTCATGCCTAACGGTTTCGCGCAGTCCACCGCCGGTGAGTACACCAGCAACATGTTCTGGATAGTCGGCATTGCCCTTATAGCCTCCTGGGTGGTTGCGGTGGTCTTTACACCTTATTTAGGTGTGAAGATGCTGCCGGAAATCAAAACCGTGGAGGGGGGACATGCCGCCATCTACGACACCCGCCATTACAACCAATTTCGCCGCTTATTGACGCGTGTTATCGCGCGGAAATGGGTGGTTGCCAGCACCGTTATCGTCTTGTTTGTTGTGGCTATTCTCGGGATGGGGGTGGTCAAGAAACAATTCTTCCCAACGTCCGATCGTCCTGAAGTACTGGTGGAGGTGCAGATGCCTTATGGCACGTCCATTGAACAGACCAGTATCACGACGGCGAAGATCGAAGACTGGCTGAAACAACAGGACGAAGCAAAAATCGTCACGTCCTATATCGGGCAGGGCTCACCGCGTTTTTATTTGGCGATGGCACCTGAGTTACCTGACCCGTCGTTTGCGAAGATTGTCGTGCTGACGGACAGTCAGGAAGCGCGTGAGGCGCTTAAATTCCGTATCCGTGAAGCCGCGGCCGGCGGGCTAGCGCCCGAAGCGCGTGTCCGCGTGACGCAACTGGTGTTTGGTCCGTATTCACCTTTTCCTGTTGCCTACCGCGTCATGGGGCCGGATCCTGCCACATTGCGTGAGATTGCCGATAAAGTGAAATCGGTGATGCAGGCTAGCCCGATGATGAGGACGGTCAATACCGACTGGGGCCCGCGGGTGCCGACGCTGCATTTCACGTTGGATCAGGATCGGCTGCAATCGGTAGGACTGACATCAAGCACGGTGGCTCAGCAACTTCAGTTCCTGCTCTCTGGCGTCCCGATTACGTCTGTGCGTGAAGACATTCGTTCTGTGCAGGTCGTGGGGCGCGCCGCAGGGGATATTCGACGCGATCCCGCCAAAATAGAAGGCTTTACGTTAGTTGGATCTGCTGGCCAACGTATTCCATTGTCGCAGATCGGTGAAGTCGAGGTACGAATGGAAGATCCTGTGCTTCGACGCCGGGACCGCACACCGACGATTACCGTCCGTGGTGACATCGCCGAAACGTTGCAGCCACCGGATGTATCCGCGGCCATTGTTAAGTCACTGCAGCCCATCATTGATACGCTGCCCGCCGGATACCGTATTGAGCAGGCAGGCTCGATCGAAGAATCGGAAAAAGCTACCAAAGCAATGGCACCGCTGTTTCCTATCATGATTGCCATTACGCTGTTGATCATCATCCTACAGGTGCGCTCAATGTCTGCGATGGTGATGGTCTTCCTCACCGCACCGCTGGGGCTGATTGGTGTGGTGCCAACGCTGCTGCTCTTCAACCAGCCGTTTGGTATTAATGCGCTTGTCGGGCTGATCGCGCTATCGGGCATCCTGATGCGTAACACGCTGATACTGATCGGACAAATCCACCATAACGAGAAGGAAGGGCTCGATCCGTTCCATGCGGTGGTGGAAGCAACGGTGCAGCGAGCTCGGCCCGTGTTGCTGACGGCGATGGCGGCGATTCTGGCGTTTATTCCGCTTACCCATTCCGTCTTCTGGGGCACGCTGGCGTACACGCTGATTGGCGGCACGTTGGGGGGAACCATCATGACGCTGGTCTTCCTGCCGGCGATGTACGCCATCTGGTTCAAAATACGCCCCGATCATCAGACGCATGTCGATAAACCCGTATCAGCATAAACCGCAATCCGTATGACAAGCCCTCGCCACACAGCACATCGTGTGGCGAGAGCTATCCAGCCTGCTGGCGTGGAGCGTATTTCCACGCCAGTCACCGCCGTTGAGGTAACCATGAGTACTGAAAGTACATCCACTGGAATGATGGCAAAACCCCATTCCTCCGGAGGCCCGCGATTAACCGGAAAAATAGTCGCGTTATTGGCTGGCCTGTCGGCTATTAGCATACTGTCTACTAATATCATTCTTCCGGCATTTCCCGATATTGGCGAGCAGCTTGGGGCGTCGGCACGTGAACTGGGGTTGACGCTTTCCAGCTTTTTTATCACCTTCTCGTTGGCTCAACTGGTCGTCGGGCCGTTGTCGGACCGCTACGGACGCAAGAAACTGGTATTGGGCGGTCTCTCGCTATTCATCGTGGGTACGGTAGTCGGTGGTCTTGCTGGTTCATTTGAAACGCTGATCGTTGGAAGAGTGATTCAGGCGCTGGGCATCTGCGCGGCGGCAGTGTTAGCACGCGCAATTGCACGCGATCTGTTTGACGGTGAAACGTTGGCGCGGGCGCTATCGTTGACGATGATCGCGACCGCGGCGGCCCCTGGATTTTCACCGCTGGTGGGGAGCGTATTGACTATCACATTGGGGTGGCGAGCGATCTTTATACTGGTGGGGCTGGCCGCTTTTGTCATCGCCGTCTTCTATGCTAACGGGCTGGGGGAAACGCATCCCGCTGAGCGTCGCGCACCGAGCTCTCTTTCGAGCGTCATCGTGGCGTACGGCAAGCTGGTTGTTGATGGGAAATTTATCCTTCCGGCACTGTCGATGAGTCTATTGATGAGCGGCTTGTTTGCCTCTTTCGGGGCTGCACCTGCGATTCTGATGAGTGGAATCGGTCTATCCTCACTACAAGCTGGGCTATATTTTGCCTCCACCGTGTTCGTGGTCTTTGGTGCCGGAATGGCCGCGCCGCGACTGGCTCGCCGTTATGGCCCGAGAAGGATTGCGTCGGTGGGGCTCGCTACCGCGTTAGCCGGTGGGGGCTTGCTCCTGCTTGGGCCGGAAGCGCCAAGCCTGAGCGGGTATACCTTGTCGATGATTGTATTTCTCTGGGGAATGGGCTTAGCCAATCCACTGGGAACGGCCATTACGATGGGACCTTTCGGGAAAGAAGCGGGCTTGGCATCTGCGCTGCTTGGTTTTTTGACGATGGGAATGGCGGCGATAACAACCTGGCTGGGCTCGGTACTGACGTTTCCCGCGGTCACTACGCTGGGCGGTATACAGGCGACGGCTTGTCTGATAGCACTGATATTGTTTCTCAGTGGCTCATCGACGAGAGCGAATACGCACTCAAAGGCGTAATGCTGTAAAAATACCTGCTTGATTAACCCGATGCGGAACCCCCGAAGGGGTTCCCGATGCCATGACAGATCTACTTTGCGACAACCTCATCATTGATGGCATAGACCGTGCAACTGGCTGCCCCTTTGCGCTGGAATGTTTCACAGCTTTTGACGGCTGCCGCAGCGGCCTCACGACCAGTTCGCGCCCAATATGCCATTCCCCATGCTCCGTCCTTGCCTGTCGCAAACGCTTTCTCATAAAGCCGCGCCGCTTCGTATTTTCTGAACGCCTTTTTGCCTGCGCTGTTATTAAGGTTTGCGGGGGGAAGCAAGGTGCGTTACTGGTAGGGTGACGACTTCCTCGTATGGCAAATGTTGCTGCGCAAGGAAGCCAGCCACGGTTTTCCACCAGAAACTTTCTGGAGCGGTATCCATAAAGACGTGTCCATTTTTGCCAAAAGCAGGCATTTCAATAAATTCCGCTTTACCTCCACCGCTGCGATAGGCCTCAGAAAAGGCTCTGCCCATTTCCGGGCTGAACGATTGATCATTGCTGGAATAGAGCCACAGAGAAGGGATGTGAGCCGTGAGGCCATACGTGGTGAATGTGTTAATCAGGCCGGATCTATCACAAAGGGATTTACCGTCGATGGAACCCCGACCTCCGTCAAAATTGATGATAGCCTGAACGCCGGGTGGATTAACCGCGCTGGTTGCCAGCACGGCAAAGCCACCTGCTGACATACCGGCCAGCACCGCTTTATCCGGCGAGGCCCAGGGCTGGCGTCTTATTGCCGCAAGCGCCGCCAGCATATCTCGGGTGTCTTTTTCACCAGCCAGCTTATGCAGCGGCTGCTTACAGGAACCGCCTAAATACTCAGCCCCGCCGCTTGAATAACCGTATCCCTCCCGCAGAACGGTAACCGCAGCATAACCGTGGCGTGCAAAGGCAAGCGCGGTCGACGATGCGCGGTTTGGGTTCATTTCCCAGCGATCAAATTCGGCAGTACCCACGGTCCCATTCGTGATTATCACCACGGGGAGCGTTGTCTGGCTGACTGGCCGCGTGACAAATGCATCGAGTATGGCGGGCTGGCCATTATCCAGCGTGACCTGCAACGAAAGCGGCTCTCTGATCAGGCCGTCGAATTGCTGGTGTTGTAGTGAAGCATGTTGTAGTGAAACATTCGGTGGTGCGGCGATGGAGGAAAAGGTGAGACCAAACAATGCAGTAATGACGGTTACTCTGGTAAAGCTGGCTATAGAGTGATGTCGCATTTTTGTTACCTTGGCTGGTGTTTGATGAGGTCTTTTCATTCAAAACTGCCGGATGAATATCAGGTATTCATTCCTGTCTCAACGGCAACAGAAGGTCTATTGAGCAGTGGTTTAAATTAAAGGCATAGGCCGTGTGAGTCGGGGAGTTTTAAGGAGTTATCAGGAGGCTTGAGGGGCGTGAGATTTCGCGTTGTTATGAGACAGTTGTTACGAGAAAGTCGTTAAGAGATCTTTGGGGGTCACTCCGTCATCGAACCAACGTGACCCCAAATCTGACCACCAGATTCTCCCGATGCAGAGGGAAAACGAAATGTGCGTCGGGAAGACGTTTGCATGTGAAGGTATTGAATAAAGTGATAAAAACAAAAATCCCGCTTAAGTTTCCTTAAGCGGGATTTTCTAAATTTGGCTCCTCTGACTGGACTCGAACCAGTGACATACGGATTAACAGTCCGCCGTTCTACCGACTGAACTACAAGAGGAATCGGTTAAGTGCGATGGATAATAGCGGGAGCGTTTCGGGTTGTCAAAGGCTGTTATCGCTTGGTGCGTTTGATTGCCGAACTAATAACCAACATATTGAAATTATTGCTCAAGTTGAGCACTGGAAAGCAATGAAATACATTGGTTAGCGGGCAGGTTTGCACTCTAAAATAGCAGGGGTTGCTTTAAGATGGTGCAGGTTGGTGTTGGCTTGCTGACGGGTTTCCCAGACAAAATCAGGTGTTTTGGTTAGCAGAATCATTGCTTTTCCTTATTTTACCTGTGGCTTATCAATGAGGTATCACTTTTTCTTAGGCATAGAAACATAATATGGCGCGCTTTTTGCTACCTCTTTAGAGTAACTACTCAGGAGGCAGACATGAATCTTAGACGGCTCAAGTATTTTGTGAAAATCGTTGATATCGGTAGCCTGACACAGGCTGCTGAGTTGTTGCATATTGCACAACCGGCGCTGAGCCAGCAGGTCGCGACGCTGGAGAGTGAACTCGAAAAACAGCTGCTGGTACGGAGTCGGCGTGGTGTGACGCCTACCGAGGCGGGGAAAATTCTTTATTCTCATGCACAGACGATATTGTCACAGTGCGAACAGGCAAAGGATGCGGTGAGTGGCGCACGGCAATCAATGAGTGCGTAAGCGTTAGCCATAGGGCCAGCCATTTCCCGATGGCTGGCTACTAATCAGATTTTTGTGTCAGATGTTCGATCAAAATGGTGCTCTTTCTTATTTTTTTGTGAAGAACATCACAACTCATAGCATTATCGATCTTCCTCATAGCAGGGATTTTTGTTCTTAAAAATAAAATGGTTTTTTAGTTTTTTTATTTATTTGGTTTATTTATCTGCAACTTCATTTTATTGCTGCTGTGTGAATATGATTTCCTTAAAATGATAATAGACACTAGCGGTCAGGCCATCCACAGTGTTACATTAATCTTCGTTATGTTTTCTCTAATCCTGTGCACCAAGAACAGGTGTTGCCTTATGGGTGTATGACGGTTATTTTTTTGATTAAGGAGTTCAAATGAATAATATCCTCTCTCATCTTTTAATAAAGCTGGCAGAAAAAGAAGTTGGAGAAAAAGCGCTTAACGCGAAGATTGAATCGTTAGAGATGCTGATTTCTGCTATTGTTTCAACACTTGATGACAGTAAAATCAATGAATTAAATAGAAAAATAGAAGGTGTCGTTGCTGGTGCTTCACAGCGGCAGGATGAACATAATTACTTAGCTCTCGAACTATTGGCAAAAAACATCAATCGAATCACAACCGTTTCATTACGGGAATAACTTTCTTATATATCAATGGTGACGACATTAATTGTTCGCATATTAATTTTCGCATATCCAATTGAGAATTGTTTATATCCAATAATAGAGAATACTTGTGCTATGCGTGATTTTGCTGAAAAAAATTGAAGGCGCCGACGGTTGTCCGCGCCTTTCTTGCGTTTATCCCTTTTACTTCACATCAACAGCCTGCTTTTTCCGACGAATAAACTGATAAGCAATCGCCAGAACGATAAACCACAGCGGCGTGACAATAAGCGCCTGCCGTGTATCTGGCTGTAATGTTAACAGTACAATCACAAAAGCGAAAAAGGCCAGGCATATCCAGCACATGAAAATACCCAATGGCATTTTATAGGATGACTCTGCATGTAGCTGAGGGCGCTTTTTACGGTATGTCAGGTAAGAGCACAGGATGATGCTCCAGATGAACATGAATAAAATCGCGGAGACGGTGGTCACCAGTGTAAAGACCGTCATCACGTTCGGAATCAGGTAGATCAGCACCACGCCTGAAAGCAAACAAATACAGGAAAACATCAACCCAGTCGAAGGAACCGCGCGTTTAGAGAGCACGCCGAAACTTTTCGGTGCATCGCCTTGTTTCGCCAGGCCAAAGAGCATGCGGCTGGTGGAGAATACGCCGCTATTAGCCGAGGATGCCGCAGACGTCAGTACGACAAAGTTGATCATACTGGCGGCAGCAGGTAGGCCAACCAGTACGAACATTTCCACGAAAGGACTGCGATCCGCCGTAATTGCGCCCCAAGGGGTGACGGACATAATCATAATTAACGCAAAAACATAAAACATGATGATGCGAATCGGGATGGCGTTAATTGCGCGGGGCAGGACGACTTTCGGATTTTTAGTTTCAGCGGCAGTGGTACCCACCAGCTCGATACCGACAAATGCGAATACGGCGATCTGGAATCCGGCAAAGAATCCGCTTATCCCTTTAGGGAACATACCACCGTCATTCCAGAGGTTGGTAAAGGAGGCGACGTTTCCTGATGGGGAAGAGAATTGCATCATCACCAGCGCGACACCGACCACGATTAACGCAACGATAGCGACAATTTTGATCATCGCGAACCAGAATTCCATCTCGCCAAACAGCTTCACGGTGGCCAGATTTAGCGTCAGTAATAGCAGAACGCAAAGCAGCGAAGAGACCCACTGCGATAAATCAGGGAACCAGAACTGCGAGTAGGCACTAATGGCTACGACATCAGCGATCCCGGTTACGACCCAGCAGAACCAATAAGTCCAGCCGGTAAAGAAACCCGCCCATGGCCCAAGGAGGTCAGCAGCGAAATCGCTGAATGACTTATAGTTGAGGTTAGAGAGTAATAGTTCTCCCATTGCGCGCATGACAAAAAACAGCATAAAGCCAATGATCATATAAACGAAGATGATCGAAGGACCCGCCATGCTGATTGTTTTGCCCGAGCCCATAAATAGCCCAGTACCGATCGCTCCGCCGATGGCGATGAGCTGAATATGACGATTAGTCAGATTCCGTTGCAGTCCCTCTCCCTGTTCAGAGGCAAGGTCTGCGGCTTCTTTTGATTGTTCGACCATGTAAGTACACTTTCCTGTTTCTGTCTGTGATGTTTTTTTGAGCTCTTTGGCGGCTCTCGTTTACGAAAATCGAAACGAATAAGATAGCGCAACCGCAGTACTTATTACAGCGGATGTCGGAGATAGCCAGGCATAAAGAGGGCAGCTAATGATGTAAGATGATGCTGTATGTTTTTCGCCCTAAAATGAAGAGGATATAAAGTAATGAGAGGCAGAGATAAATAGGCTGAGCAGGTTAACAAAATTACCAATCGCTAACAATCCTATTATCACGCATAAAAAATTAATATGAAGTGTTTGACAGGCACGCCGGGGAGGAGAATAATCCTCACCGTTGGGTCGTTAGCTCAGTTGGTAGAGCAGTTGACTCTTAATCAATTGGTCGCAGGTTCGAACCCTGCACGACCCACCAACAATTTCAATGAGTTATAATATTAGTTTCAATTTGTTATTATTTTTGTTTTCCTTGGTTAATTTATTTTTAATTATATCCATTCTTAATGTTAACCGTATTTTCTGCATTAGCTCTCCCCACTTTATTCTATTTTTTTACTTTCATAACACATTACCTTGCTTAATAGCCGTGATTTTTTCGATCATGTTTTATTGATATTCTGCTGTCATGCCCGGTGGATACATAAGGTGTCTGATGATATCGCTGAACGTTATCACTTTTGATGTCGAGAATGTGCTTCATACGTCCTGAAGAGTGGCGAGAAGGTGCTATGCTTAACAGATGGAATCGTTGACAAATCGTTTATGATGTGACGAGTTGTTTGCACAGGGTTGTGTTCATATCCACTGGGGCGGCGTTTAGAGGTAGCTGGAGTTTCCTGGTTAGCCATAAGCAAGTTTCTGCTTGATTTCGGAGGTTCATATGGGATTCGAAAAATTACTGGCTGTCATAGAAAAAAGTCACCAGGATCCAAAATCGGTTATCTCATTGTCTGAACTGAGCCAGGCAATCCATGAGATAATTTGTACGGAAAGTTCAAAAGAGTACAAAATAAATGAATGCTTCACTGAGCTGAGGGAACTGGTTGATGAAAGAAAAGCACTTTCCAGAAAACAGTTCCTGGATAAAGCGTTGGTGATGGAATTAACGCTTTATAAAAAGAAAGAAGAGGCACTGCTTTTGAAACTCATCAGCATCGGAAATAAATAGACGAGCGTCTCTATTTTTTAAATCAGGAAGGCAATGCTAAATATCACTACACCGCCAGATCAAATTATTAAGATGGCGGTGTAGCAAATAGTGCTATTTACGGTAGCTGGTTTTGATTTGTTTAATCGTGTTATCAAAGACAGCGGCTTGCTCGGCATCTTCCAATTGAGCAATATATCTTTCCATATTGATGATAACTTTACCGGCATCTGCCTGGCCGATTGCTTTTAATAACAGCGTAACCATAGCCTTCAGGCAGGTAACCTCATGGGCCAGTGTTTCAGCGGATGCAGCAGTAGAAAAATCTGCGTTGCTCATGTTTTGTCCTCAACAAGAAAAAGATGTTTTCCTTCGCCTGCTGCGGGCGTTACCGCTGACGCGACAGGCAGAACCAGATGGACGAGAGTATAACATAAAGCATATTGTGGATTGATATTATTCGCGGATAAAGCCATTTTAGTGACTGTTTTTTATGCATTTAACTTATTTAAATAGCGTCTATATTTTGGCTGTTTTTGGATGATAAAGGCTATAGATGTGTTTTGTTTAATACATATGATGTTCACTATGGACGTTTTTCACTGAATATATTATTTGTATAATATCGTGGCAGACGATGATAAAATTTCTAACCACATCCTGATTACAATAGTGACTTTTTATTGACATTCAAGATGTAAAGCCAATTGCATGCCATTTGATTTGCATTGTTTTTTATACATTTTGTGCCAGCGACGTGTTTATACTGTGTGGCGTATTTGAAATGTTAAGAATGTGATCAACATACACCATCAGGTTAACGATATATTGTTATGATCGGGAATGCGCTTTATTCCTTCTCGGCATATTTTAAAATACATATTCATATAAACCTGTGTTCATTATTTTTTGAAACCAACGTAGTATCACCTGCAAGCAACTTTTTATGTAAGTGTTACTCCCTTTTTTGGAGAATTATTCTTTGATTAGCGTTTTTCTTGTTGATGACCATGAACTGGTGCGGGCAGGGATACGACGCATTCTTGACGATATCAAAGGTCTGAAAGTGGTTGGTGAAGCATGCTGCGGTGAAGATGCTGTCAAGTGGTGCCGAAGCAATGATGTAGATGTTGTCCTGATGGACATGAGCATGCCGGGCATCGGTGGGCTTGAAGCAACGCGCAAGATCCTGCGTTTTACGCCAGATATAAAAGTCATCATGCTCACTATTTATACTGAGAATCCGCTGCCTGCTAAAGTGATGCAGGCCGGTGCCGCGGGATATGTGAGTAAAGCTGCTGCCCCTCAGGAAGTGATCTCCGCCATTCGCGCTGTACATGCTGGTAAACGGTATATTGCTTCCGATATTGCTCAACAGATGGCATTAAGCCAGTTGGAGCCGCAGACGGATGCGCCGCTTGAGTGTTTGTCTGAACGCGAATTACAGATTATGCTAATGATAACGAAGGGGCAGAAAGTGACTGAAATTTCAGATCAGCTTAATCTTAGCCCTAAAACCGTGAACAGCTATCGCTACCGTATGTTCAGCAAGCTGAATATCAGCGGCGATGTAGAGTTGACGCATCTGGCTATCAAGCATGGGCTTTTTACCGCGGAGACATTGTTAAGTAGTGAGTGAGAGTTTCGATGCTTCGGCATTTTTAAAAACGGTAACGAGCCAGCCTGGTGTCTACCGGATGTATGACGCCGGTAATACGGTCATCTACGTCGGTAAGGCAAAAGACTTAAAAAAACGACTTGCCAGCTATTTCCGCAGTCAAGTCGCCAGCCGTAAAACCGAGGCATTAGTCAAAAGCATCAAGCATATTGATGTCACGATCACGCATACAGAAACTGAAGCCTTACTGCTGGAACACAACTACATCAAGCTTTATCAGCCGCGTTATAACGTCTTGTTGCGCGACGATAAATCCTACCCCATGATTTTCCTGAGCGGTGATGCACATCCACGTTTGGCTGTTCACCGTGGCGCTAAGCATGCGAAGGGCGAATATTTCGGCCCATTTCCCAACGGCAATGCCGTGCGTGAAACGCTAATATTGCTGCAAAAGCTGTTTCCGGTGCGCCAGTGTGAAAATAGCGTCTATCGCAATCGCTCTCGTCCTTGCCTGCAATATCAAATTGGTCGCTGTCTCGGGCCTTGCGTTAGCGGTTTGGTGAGCGAAGAAGATTATCAACAGCAGGTTGACTATGTTCGCCTGTTTTTGTCTGGCAAAGACCAGCAAGTACTGACTCAACTTATTTCCCGGATGGAAGCGGCCAGTCGCGATCTGCATTTTGAAGAGGCAGCGCGGATACGCGATCAGATCCAGGCGGTTCGGCGGGTGACGGAAAAACAATTTGTTTCCGGCGACGGCGAAGATCTGGATGTTATCAGTGTTGCCTTTGATGCTGGCATGGCCTGCGTCTATGTCCTTTTCATCCGACAGGGAAAAGTGCTTGGCAGCCGGAGCTATTTCCCCAAAGTACCTGGCGGTACGGAATTGGGGGAGGTCGTGCAGACTTTTGTCGGGCAATTCTATTTGCAGGGAAGCTTAGGCCGAACGCTTCCTACAGAAATTCTGCTCGACTTCACTCTGCCCGATAAGGATTTGCTGACGGAGTCTCTAACGGCAGTTGCGGGAAGAAAAGTACAGATTCAAACGAAACCCCGCGGCGATCGTGCTCGTTATTTAAAACTGGCGCGGACAAATGCTGCCACGGCGCTGGTCACAAAATTGTCTCAGCAGTCCACCATTCACCAGCGACTGGCGGCGTTAGCTGACGTTTTGCAGTTGCCAGAAATCCATCGGATGGAGTGTTTTGATATCAGTCATACGATGGGTGAACAGACTGTGGCATCCTGCGTAGTATTTGATGCCAATGGTCCGCTACGTTCGGAATATCGCCGCTATAATATCAGTGGCATTACGCCAGGTGATGACTATGCCGCCATGGCGCAAGTTCTCCGACGTCGATATGGTAAAGCGCTGGATGACAGCAAAATACCGGATGTCATTGTGATCGATGGCGGAAAAGGACAGCTTGGCCAGGCTCAGGACGTGTTTGACTCGCTGCAAGTATCGTGGGATAAAAACAAGCCTCTGCTACTTGGTGTCGCGAAAGGTAGCGATCGTAAAGCTGGGCTGGAAACGCTGTTTTTTGAGTCGACGGGCGAGGGCATGGCACTACCGCCTGATTCTCCCGCATTGCACGTTATCCAGCATATTCGCGATGATTCGCATGACCATGCCATTGGCGGACATCGTAAGAAGAGAGCAAAAGTAAGAAATACCAGTACGCTGGAGCTTATCGAAGGTGTCGGGCCTAAACGGCGTCAAACCCTGTTGAAATACATGGGAGGGCTGCAACCTTTGATGAATGCCAGTATTGAGGAGATTGCAAATGTTCCAGGAATTTCGCATGCATTGGCAGAAAAAATCTTCCATGCATTGAAACACTAGGGACAATGTTGCAACATACTCTTAGTATCCACTCCAGCCAGATAGTTACCTAAGCGCTATGCAATTTAATATACCGACGTTGCTTACCCTGTTTCGTGTTGCTCTTATTCCGTTTTTCGTGCTGGCGTTTTATCTTCCATTCGTCTGGGCACCGCTGCTCTGCGCGTTGATTTTCGTGTTTGCTGCCGTGACGGATTGGTTTGATGGTTTCCTCGCCCGCCGCTGGAAACAGACCACGCGTTTTGGTGCCTTCCTCGATCCTGTTGCGGATAAAGTGATGGTAGCTGTCGCGTTGGTGCTAGTTGCGGAATATTATCACTCCTGGTGGATTACACTGCCTGCCGCGACAATGATCGCGCGGGAAATCATCATTTCAGCATTGCGCGAGTGGATGGCTGAAATTGGTAAGAGAAGTAGCGTTGCCGTGTCGTGGATAGGGAAGGTTAAAACCACGGCTCAGATGATGGCGCTTTTTGCTTTGCTATGGCGCCCGGAAAGTATTGTTGAAGGCATTGGTGTTGTGGCGTTGTACATCGCCGCCGTACTGACTTTCTGGTCCATGTTTCAATATTTGAACGCCGCGAGACACGATCTGCTTGAACCTTGATCGAAGCGCCGTAAAAACCAGCAAACGAACGCGGTTGCTTGATAATTTTATTGACTCATTGCGTCAGGTCAGTAGAATGCACCGCATCAACAGCAACGCTGGTTTGTAAGAAGTTAAGAGAATCAGTGAGTTCTGTGTTGCGGGAATAGCTCAGTTGGTAGAGCACGACCTTGCCAAGGTCGGGGTCGCGAGTTCGAGTCTCGTTTCCCGCTCCAATTTAAAACATCGGCAATTGCGGATGTTGGTCACTAAGACCTGAATATTTTGGCGCGTTAACAAAGCGGTTATGTAGCGGATTGCAAATCCGTCTAGTCCGGTTCGACTCCGGAACGCGCCTCCAATATTTAAGCCCGGGTGGTGAAATCGGTAGACACAAGGGATTTAAAATCCCTCGGCGTTCGCGCTGTGCGGGTTCAAGTCCCGCCCCGGGCACCATTGATTTAACACGAATTAAAACAAGCACTTATGTGCAATGTCGTAGACCGCCGAAAGGCGGTTTTTTTGTGCCTGAAAAATGGCAAGTGGCGGCAAAATGGCGGCAGAGTGGCGACGCTTATTTTGAGCTTATGATAAATGGTCATTCTTATGATTAAAGGATGAGTTATTTATTAAGGCCTGTCTTTTACTAATTATTCATTTTTACTGATTATACCCACATCTGGAATTGCTTATTAGAAGCAGGGTGGGGTGTAACTGGATCTATCTTCCCAGGTTGAACGATTGAGCGAGTGACGCTTTCAAGCGTAACAAACGTATGGCCGCAATTGATGTTTGTACATTGGTGATAACGTTCTTTAGTGGATTCGCTTAAGTAGCGGCTTGAACGAGCATGGGCAGCATGTCGGCAGAGTGGGCAATGCATCATAATCTTATCCTTAACTGGCTTTTTTCTATCTAATATTACCATTTAATTCAAATAATGGAATTTTGTTCAAAAAATTGATTTTAAGCCTGTTCACTTCCCTCATACTCAACATCAGACAGCAGCACCTCCAATTCCAGCGCGGTAACGAACCCTGAATTACTCAGTGAATGCGTCACTTTTGAGATTGTCCATTCCTGTTCGTCGATCACCTGTTTGAATCCGCTCACCTGAACAGGCGTTTCCGGGAACAGGTCGGCGCGTCCCATTGCCAGCGTAATAGAAAACTCCGCGACACCACGCTGTAGCTTGTCCCACTTTGCCTGTGCGGCACGCATGGCCTGTGCTTTGGTCGCAAAAACCGTGGTCAGCGCCAGCACGTTTTCATCGGTGCCAACCAGATAATCCCCCTCACGGGCTTCTAGCTCCTTCTTTGCCTTTTTCGCTTTAGGGTGAGGCTTCTGTGGTTGTGCTCCCTGATGCAATAACACTTTTTTCTGACGCTTTACCTTTACCGTTTTCGGCTTTTCAGGTTGCGGCTCTTTGGTATGCAGCCAGCTTGCTGTTACGCCTGTGTACGCGCCCCGGTCAGCCAGACTAAAACTGTGCTGATCGCCGTCGCTGCGTTCAATAATCTGCTGCGGGATGGGCTTGCCGCTGGCCGTCTTCCCCGTTCCGGGACGGATAAACAGCAAACGCCCGGCTTTGATCGCTACGATTGCCCCGTTGCGCTCAGCCAGCCGGGTAATAAATACCGCGTCGGTTTCCTGCGTCTGGTCGATGTGCGGAATTTTTATCCCGGCGAATCCGTCGGCCAGCATCGGCGCAAGGTTGTTACGCTTCGCCACCTGTTCAACAATCGCCCCCAGCGTCGTATCGTGATACGACAGCTCACGCCGGGAGTTCAGCGACCCGCGAAAATCGGCACTCCGCGCCCGGATGGTCAGCGTATCCGGCGTGCCACGGTGCTCTATTTCATCCACCGTAAAATCACCTTTACCGATCAGCGCTTCACCTTCCCAGCCCAAAAACACCGACAGCACCGCGCCCCGCCGGGGTAACTGCAACAGCCCGTCGCTGTCGTCCAGCTCGATGTCGAGCTGGTCGGCCTCAAAGCCTCGGTTATCCGTCAGGCTCAGTGATAGCAGGCGCGGACTGATAGCGGTTGTAATGTCCTGCTCATTGAGGTGCAGCAGGTACGCCGGGGCAGTTTTACTGCCTGCGCGAACGTTCAGCGGGTTAATCATGCGAATAACCCCCCGAGGGCGGATTGCGCCCGGTTAGCCATTTCCCCGGCGCTGCCGATCAATCCCTCCGCCTGCTGGCGTAAATCGCCCAGCATCGCAGACAGCGACGAGTCAACGCGGGTCAGCGTGATGGTGAACTCAATCCGCCGGGCGCGGCCATCAGGGAAAAAATCGGTTTTCGTCTGGCTGATACTGTTCACCACAAACACGCCGTAAATGGTGCCGCTGCCCTCAATCAGCGGCCATGCACGCCCCTGATCGGCCATCGTCTCCAGCATCAACAATGACAACGTGCCGCCTGTGATTTCCGGCATCAGCTCCCCCGACAATGTGATTTTTTCGTCTTCAATGCCCAGGAACTGCAACGCCGGACGCTGACCGACGCGGCTGTTTGACGGCCAGCGGTAATCAACGTTGCGCTGCATGTTCTGGTAGGGCAGGGTCTGGAGCTGGAACACAAACAGCCCTAATGTGAGCATCATAATTCGCCTCCCTGATAACTGTACTGACTGAATGCGCGTGACCGTGCCGCCCGTTCCCGCTGCTCAAGCTGGCGTGTGACTTCCTTCGCGATGTCCTGCGCACTCTGGCCGGGTTGGGCAACAATGCTAATTGGCGCGTGAATGCTGATCGGGGATGATGTCGCGCTGGCCTGAACCGTTGGCGCTATCGGGCGATAGGCGGACATGTTCATGGCAGCAGAGGCCATCGCCGCCGTTTTTTTACGGCTGGTGACATTGACCGGCCCCTCAACGATTTCCGGGCCATGTTCACCAACAACAGCAAATTCCCCTAGAGGGATGCGTCCGCCGTTGTCATATGCGCCGCTGTATCGGGCAGCAATGGCCTTTGCGTCGTTGCCTTGCGGTGTTGGTGCAGCGCTGACCCCCACCTTTAGCGCTGCGGCCTCCTTCGGCGGTATAATATTTTCGGCCGTCGGCAGTTTCTTCGATTTATCGTCAACCAGCCCCAGCTTTTCCAGCAACCACGACACGCCTTTTTTCAGCGACTCCAGCGGGTTCATGATGATGTTAAGCCCGTTAGCCAGTGCCTCACCAAACCGTTTACCCATGCTGGCCGCACCGTCCAGCTCGGCGGCAGTGGATTTGACCGGATTCAGCAGATCGCCGAACCAGCCAAACAGCGCCCGGATTTTGTCACCAATCCACGTAAAGACAGGCTGGAGCGGCTCAAACGCCGCAATAATAGGCGCACTGGCCGCAACAAATCCCTCAACCACGCCGCCGATAAATGCCTGAATCGGCTCCCAGTATTTCCAGATAAGCAGCGCACCGCCGACAATCGCCGCGACGGCCAGCCCGACGGGTGACAGCAGCAAGCCTAACGCACTACCAATCAGCGTAATCCCGGTGCGCAGCAGTGCCAGCGGTGACGTAAACAGCCACATCAGCACCCGACCAAACCCCGACATTGCACCCCGGATCACGGCCAGCGGGTTACTGACCGCCCCGAATACCGAGGTCAGCGCAGAGGCTCCGGCACGTAGCAGCATCAGCGGCGACTTTGCCAGCCAGCCGATCATCCCGCCGAGGCGGTTTAATCCTCCTGACAGCGGCGTAATGCCGCGTGTTCCGGCAAACCGTAATCCGGCACTCAGTAAACCCGCTCCGCCAATTAATGCGTTAATCCCGCTCATGACAGGCCACGCAACCAGCCCGATCCCGCCCAGCACCGTAATTAATGCCGTGGCAGCGCCACCCACCATCACTATCTGCCGCGTTAGCTCCGGGTTAGCCTTGACCCATTCATTGACACGATTTAACCATTCCGTCGCGGCCTGCGTCAGTTTGCGCAGCGCGCCGTCATCGTCATTGAACAGGTTAAAGCGCAGGCTGGCCATCGCGCCTTGTAGCCGCCCGATATCCCCCTCAAGGTTATCGCGCAGGGTATCGCCCATGCGGTCAGCCGCCCCGGACACATCACCGAGCTTGTTTTCGGCTCCGGCCAGCGCTGACAGAAATTTCGGTATCTGGTCAATCGACAGGTCTTCAATCGGCGTACCAAACAGCGCGATAGCGGCATTTGCCCGTTCTGCCGGATCTTTAATTTTCAGCAGCCCGTTGGCGGTTTTCTGCATCGCGACCCGCGCCTTATCGCCGCCGCTGGCAATCGCGGTAGACATTTTGGCGGCATTGAGTCCGGCGGCGTCATAGGCTTCAATGCTGGCTTTGGACATGTCCGACCCACGGATCGAGAACTCTTTAACCGCGTCGCCTGTCTTGTCCAGGGCGAACTTGCCTTGCTGCGCCATGTCCACTAACAGAGTCATGGCTTCCGATCCGCTGAATCCCATGTTGCGGAAGTGGGTCGAATATTCGTGCAGGATTTCCGGCAGTTCGCCGCGCATCTGCGCCGACACGCGCTGCATCCCGGATACCATCAAATCAAACGCCTCGTCGCTGTTTTTCGCGAGGCCGTTTTTCATCATGATCGCGGCGATCTGGATACTCTCGGTTGCGTCGCCGCCGAGCGCCGTTTGTATGTCCAGCGCCTTCCGCGATATCCGCGCCAGCTCGGTTTCCCCGACGTCGCCCATCGCCCCCAGCGTGCTGCGCACGGCGGCCACGGCATCCGCTATCTGGTTGAGGTCATTACTCACACCCGAGGCGTTAACCTCTTTGATAACGCGGGTGTACTGTTCGCCGTCTTTGGCATTCCCGCCCGTCTGTGCCGCGATGCGCGCCCCGTGTCCGTCGGCCTGTACCGACGGCGCAATCAGGCGGCTTTCTGCATACAGCGCCGCTGACCCGGCAGCAAATGCCGTCGCACTGGTATTCCGCACGCCTGCGGTGATTTCCTTGCCTTTCTCGTAGCGCTTTCTGACCGCATTCAGTTTTTCCTGTTGCTGACTGACGCGGGAAAGCGCGGCGCGTTGCTGGTCAAGCTGCGTCGTTGTTTGAGATATGTTGTTGCGTAATTTGCGCTCCTCGCCGGACAGGTTGCGCGTGCTGACGCCTGCCTGCGCTAACTCGGTACGCTGGCGCTGTACCGACTGGCGCAGCGCCACGTACTCGGTTTTTAACGTGGCGGCCTGATGTTTCGCCCGCTCCAGCGCCTGCGCCTGCCGTTTGGTGGGGTTTTCGCTATTGCGCAGCGCGGCCGACAGCTTGGCGGCTTTCGCCTGTGCCTGCTGGAGTGCTGCGCCTGTTTCGCCTAGCTGGTTTTTTGTCTTGCGAAAACCATCGATACGTCCGGCCTGTGCGTTCAGCTCTTTGAGCTGGGTCTGTGAATCACGGATATCGCCCGACAGTTTTTTACTGGCGGTTTGCACCGCTTTAAACGGGCGGGTTGCCCTGTCCACGGCTTTCAGCAAAACGCTTAACTGTAGAGTGTTACTCATTGTTATGGTGTCCGCTGCGTTTCAGCGCTTTGTCGCGCCACAGGATCAACTCGGTGAGGGTCATCGGGTACAGCTCCGATGGCGGCCAGTGAAAAATTACCGCGATATCCGCCATCAGCTCATCAACACTCAGGCTTCGGGGGAGGTCTCCTGTTGCGATTTCGGCGTCAAAAAACCGATCACCTTGCCTGCGATGGCAATCATATCCGGCAACTCTATGCGGGTGATTTCGCTTTCGGTGAGTGTCGGCATTGTCATGCGTGGCAGCACTTTAATCATCGCGTCCACGTCCGACCCCGCCAGCGCCGCCAGACTGACGCCGCGCAGCGTTCCGGTAGTCGGCTTAATCAGGGTGATGGTGTCGATCAGGGTGTCGCCGCGCTTGATGGGGGTTTCCAGTGTTACCACGTTGTCGTCTTTGTTCATGATGTTGCCTCTGTGTTCAGATAGAAAATAGAAAGAAGACGGCCAGCGCCGGGCTGGCCGGACAGGGTTACGCCAGACCAATCGCCCGGCGATGTTGTTCCAGACGGTCAACGCCGACCACACGCTCAATCATGTTGATGGTGTCAATCTCGATCATCTCTTTGCCGTCGATGGTCAGCTTGTAGTACGTGCATTGGGTGGAAATCTTGGTTTCGGTATCTTCACCTTCTTTGCTTTCGCCGCCGTCGATCTCCTTATGACGGCCGCGCATCACCACTTCGACAGCCGAAATTTCCCCGGTGTCGTCGCGCTGGTACGACCCACTGAAACGCAGCAGTACCGCATCAATGCCCGGCGCGGCGTACTGGCTCCACAACGTTTCGTCAGCAAAGCCGCCGAGTGTCCATTCCATCGTCAGCGCGTCATCATCCAGCCCAAAATCAATGGGTGCGCTGCCGGGCATGCCAGCGCCGCGATAGTTCTCCAGCTTGCGCGTGAGTTTCGGCAGGGTAACGGCAGTCGCTACGCCCATGTAGCTCAGGCCGTCATTGAACAGGTTCATCATTTTCAGTTTGCGAGGCAGTGCCATAGCGTGTTAGCTCCTTTTAGCTGCTGACCGACGCGACCAGATTCACCAGATATTTATCGGTGATGCGCTGGCGCAGGGTGAGATTTTCAAGCGGCGGAACAGGGGGATAGTCGTAATCGATATACAGTTTCCCCGCTTTGAGGGTGTCTTTATCGTTGGCGGTTTCATCCAGCCAGCAATCCGCATCAATGATGTAGCCGCCGGATTTCAGTTCGCGGAATTTCGCCTTGATACCTTCGATAATGTCGTCAATAAGTTTGGCGGTAACGGGCTTATCGACTGCCCACATGTGCGCGTCGGCCATCGTGTCGGCCAGCACCTGCGCGGTACGGGTGTAGTTCTCAAACAGAAACAGCGGATCGTCAGAACAGGTACGGTTACCCCAGAATCGGAATCCGTCTTTACGAACCAGCGTGGTCACGCCTGCCTGATTCAGCAAATCGGCATCGGTGCCGGGTGCCTGCAAATCCCAATACACCGAGGCGCTGATACCCGTCACGCCGTTCACACCGACGTTAGACAGGGTTTTATGCCAGCCTGTCTCCTGGTCAATCTTGGCGCGTAGTCCTAACGCGCGGGCGGTGGCATACGCCGTGGCGCTGGCGTTGGCCGTGGTGTCCCACGCGATAAAATCCGGCCAGATCACCATCAATTCACGCTGGCTGAAATTCTCGCGGTAGTTGACGGCTTCCGACAAGGTTTTGCAGCCCCACGCGCTGACGTAACCGAATGCACGCAGCGACTGACAGATGGACGCTAACGCCGTGGCAACGGGCAGCGAGTCAAGCCCCGGCGCACCGAGAATGCGCGGTTTTACGCCCGTGACGGTCAGCGCATCTAACAGGGCTTTCATCCCGGTGTATTTGCCGTTTGCGTCACTGCCGCCGATCACATTGCTGATGGTTTCGTCTTCGTCGTCGCCCTCGGCGACACGCACCACAACGGTGACGGGTTTGGACTGGTCGGCGATGGCGGACAGGGCAGCGGCCAGCGTGCCTGTTTTCCCGGCTTTTCCAGCAGCAGACAGCACGTTGGTAATCAGTACCGGGGTATTCAGCGGAAAGGTGGCCGCATCGGCATCAGGTGCGGTACACACCATGCCGACAATGGCCGTGGAAACGGTGGAAATGACGCGCGTGCCGTCGTTGATTTCAACAACCTGCACGCCGTGGTGAAAATCGCTCATTTAGCTGACTCCATAAAAATAGGCAAGGCTATTGTGTTGTGTGAGTCTGAGGCGGGCGAGTGATACGGGTACGTTGGGGGCTGGCACAACACAGAGGCGAAAATAGGCATGAAAAAAGCCCACCGTTGGCGGACGGTGGGCTTCGCTTTCCCCAGTGGATCATTATTATTTTAAAACCATAGACATAATGACATCTGGGGTGGCTATTTTATAAACGTTTATACAGATCGATTATGCGTTATTGATCGGCGGTAGCGATCAATAACGCTTTACGCCGCTTTCGCCAGAACGTGGTAATGGATAGTCTGGTTATTTCCAGAACCGTATCGGTTTGAATCCCATACATCCCAATGGTGTGTAAATCCGATTCCACTGACACCACTCACCCGACCGACGAACGCGTTTGCGCCATTGTAGCCGCCCACTTCGTTCCATGTGATGTTAACTACCTCGCCCAGCTTAACCGGGAATGCCACATCGCGGGATGCATTGATGACGGTTTCAAACGTGCCGAACAACTCAACCATACCGTCCGCATATTTACGCCAGTAATAGCCGCTGCCTGAGCCTGTCGCCGTTATCGTGCCCGGAACCGTAACCCCTTTCATCAGATAGCGTGCGTCGGCTTCGGTTTTATTCCATGCGTTGATGTCTCCGGCCAGCAGATTGACGTCAGCCGACAATGGTTTTCCATTCACCCGGATAGAGCGCAGGGCGTATTTTTGCGCCGCGGCTGTATCGGTCAATACATTATTCGCGCCGATATAAAGCGGTTTATTGACTTCTATCCGGTCACCCTTCAGCGTTAACATCGTATTGTGCGTATAGGAGCTCAACATCACATCATCGCTATTGCTGCCGCCTTTACCGACATACCACGAATTAATACCTTTCTTTTGTCCGCGAATGTATAACGGTTCAGTATCGGAATTCGTATCCAGTAGTAACGCTTCTCCCCCCACGCTGCCGCTGATTTTCAAACGCCCCGCCAGTGCACCGCCAGCACTGGGTAGCGCCCCGACATCAGCGGCAGTAGGCGGGTTTCTGGTGTTGTAATCGCGACGCCAGCCGGGGGAGTAATTGTCACCGTTGTTAACATAGATAAACTGTGCATTTTTTCCGACGGTTGACGATGCCGTGGTGATTCTGATCGTGAACGCATTCTCAGCACCCGCCACCTCAATCACTGCACCCGCCAGATGAATGTCTCCACACTCTGTGTCTGTTATGGTTTTATTTCCGGCGTAATACCACGACCCTTTACAAATCCAATACGGGTGATTAAATGCCCCCAGCGATTTTAGTGATGCAATAAAATCAGATGTTTTCCATGCTCCATCACCCCCACCGATATTCATTCCGGGACTGAATGCTCGAACTGCGCCAATATTTTTAACAAATAGGTCTTTGTTAGGGATATCCGCGCCGTGCTGGTCTTTTGCCAGTTTACCAGCGAGGGCGTTGACTATTGTCGTTGAGAAATTCGGATCATTACCGAGTGCATGCGCTAGCTCTTGCAACGTATCCAGCGCGGCAGGGGAACCACTGACCAGCGCCGCTACCGCTGATTTCACAAATGCTGTAGTCGCTATCTGCGTATCATTGGATGCCTGTACCGCTGTCGGCGCGGTAGGTTTACCGATCAGCGCTGGGCTTTCCAGACGTGCATATTTTTGTGCGGCTTGTGTATCAGTCAGCGCCCCCACGTCGATAGCAGTGGGTTTATTGTTAGGACTGTAAACGCGCTGGCCTTTTTCCATCAGCACGTTGGCGTTTGCATTGTGGCCAAACTCAATATTTCCGGTGGCCATGTCAATTCTTAGCGGCCGCAGGCTATTGAATGCACCGTTTGCATCTCCTTTATTGGTCAGCAGAATATAGAACCCGCCTCCGTCCTGTCGGAGGATAGCGCCATATCCACCGTATCCCATGCGTAATACATCCGCTGCTGTCGAAATCAGGTTGCCCGTCAGTGTACCGCCTGACAGGGGGAGCTTTTTCGCTAACTCAGCCAGTATCGTTGTGGAGAAATTCGGATCATTACCCAGAGCTTTCGCCAGCTCTTGCAACGTGTCCAGCGCACCGGGTGAACCGTTGACCAGTGCGGAAACAGCGGCTTTTACAAAGGCGGTGGTCGCCAGTTGTTTGTCATTAGAGGTTTGCGCTGCTGTGGGCGCGGTAGGTTTGCCCGTCAGTGCCGGGCTGGCCTTTGGCGCATACTGCTGATGCGGGTCGGCGGCAGCAAGGTGTAACCGCATCACGTTGTCGGCGTAGGCCTTCACCTCGATCACCGCGTTATCGACATAGCCCCGTGTTGCCAGCACCACCGCCGGGTCGATTTTCAGCGTCACGGCGTCGGTACTGCTGACAATCAAAATCATGCGCACGGTCTGAATGCGGCCGCTTCCCTGCTGCAATAGCGGTTTGTACGTTTCCGGGCAATTGGCGACCGCAATCAGATTGCCGTCGTCATCAAACAGGCCGACTTCCCGCACCCACCACCCGCCCTCATTTTCAGGGATCACCTGCTCGGCGATAATCTGGCTGGGGTTTTTCGGGTCAATGCTAAGAACATTGATGGCTGCCCGGCGTTTTTCGTTTATCAGCGCGGTTTGTGCCGGGTTCGGTGTCGGCAAGACGCCGCCGCCGTCACCGACTGCCATTTGGGTAATGTTCAGGCGGCTACCCAGCGCGGTCGCATTAGCCAGTTTGGCCGCGCCGATGTTCGTTAACAGGGCAAAATAGGTTGCACTCATGCGGTTACGCTCACGTTGTCGATTAAATGAAGTGCTGCCCCGGTCACATTCAGACCGGACACAGTAATCGTTTCAGGAAAATAGGGGTAAATAGTCAGCTCGTCGCCGCCATAAGACAGGGCGGCAACGTAGGCCGCGCCCTGTGTGTCGAGGTTGATATTCAGCCCCAGCATGTGACGGGAGGCGGGCTTAGCGTCGGCAATCAGCCGCTCCAGCTCGTAAAACGTTTCTTCGGTAATGCCGCTATCCTGCACGCCAATGTCAAGGCGAAACGTGCCTGGCTCTCCGCCGTTCTGAAACCATTCGCTGATACGGATCAGATAACCAAACGGCTCCACCACACGCCGCAGCGCACCGATGGTGCCTTTGTGGCGATGGATAAAGAACGCATCGCGGATCACCTGACGTTTCACGCTCTCCGGTCACGCCTCATCCCAGCGGTCAACGGAAAACGTCCACGCCAGATACGGCAGCAGGTGTGCCGGGCAGGTGTCCGGGCTCCACAGCAGGCGCAGGGGGATCGGTACGCGGGTAATCTCGGCACAGGCAGTGGCGGCGGCGACTTCCAACGCGGACGATCCGACAGGCAGCAAGCGGGTATCACTCATCGGCACCGCCCACAGCTAATTGATAGCCGGAACAGTAGGACGCCTGCGCGGCGGTCAGCACGATATCGGCGGCGGGTGTCGTCAGCTCGACCCGTTGCACGCCTTCAACGTGCAGCGCAGCGTAAATCGCCGAGCGACGAATATCCCGCCCTAATCGGTGCTGCGCACTGATATAGGTTTTCAATTTCTGCTCGGCCGCAGCGCGGACAGGCTCTTTTTCCGGTCCCGAATACAGGTACAGCATGGCGTCAATCTCATACGGCACAATGACAGCAGATTGCACCGTCACCCGGTCAGCTACCGGGCGCACGTCTTCACCGTTCAGGGCGGCGGTAACAATGGCAACCAGCTCCGCGCTGGCGCTGCCGTCACCCTCGCGTGACAGTACCGACACGGTGACGCTGGCCGGGCTGGGGCTGACAACCGACACATCCGCCACGCGCCCATCGGCGCTGCGTCCGTGGTACTGATAGGCACCGACCGACCCGGCAACGCTTAAGCCCTCGAAAGACTGCTGAATGCGTAGACGAAAATCGCTGTCGGATTCCATCAGGGCAGGTGTCGGCGGTAGCGTCGAATCGTCAGCCGGGGTGATAACCAGACGGGAGACGCTAAAGTTAGCGCCGAGCTGGTCAAGATCATCACCCTGCGCAAATGCCACCATCACGGCGCGTGCCGCTTCATTGACGCGCTGCCGCCACAGCAGTTCACGGTAGGCGTTTTCCTGCAACAGCTTGACGAGCGGATCGGATTCCAGCGCCAGCGTGCGGGCAACGGCGGCGCGCTGGTCTTCCGGGTAGAGCGACAGCAGCATCGCTTTGCGCTCGGTGTAAATTGCCTCGTAGTCCAGTTCTTCCACCACGGAAGGCGCGGGAAGCTGGCTTAAATCAATCATCGCCATGTGTCAGCTCACAGGAACAGAAAGGGAAACGGCGTTGCTGTCAGCCAGCACGCCCGTAATATCAACGGTCAGCTTGCCGTCGAATGTGCTGGTCAGGTTAATGGCCGTCAGCGTGATGCGTGGCTCCCAGCGCAGCAGCGCCATGTAACACGCGGCCATTACCTGCAATTTCACGGCGGGATTTTGCGGCTGGTCGATCAGCGCCGACAGCAGCGACCCGTAATCCCGGCGCATCACCCGCGACCCGACGGGCGTAATGAGAATGTCGCGCACGCTCTGGCGAATGTGTTCGATATCGCCGAGCGTCTGGCCGTTGTCACGGCTCATGCCGAGGTAGCGCGCGGTCATAGTGGCGCACCCGTTATGCCGCCACTGTCACCGGGGTGTTTGTGGGTGTGCAACACCTTGCCATTGGACGACAGCGACCCGCCGGAATGTTGAATATCCCCGCGCATTTCCCCGCCTTTTTGTACTTCCAGCGTTCCGGTAATCAGCTTGTTAGTGCAGATGACTTCCGGCGTGTCGAGTGTGATGCGTGTTGACGCCCTCACTGTGACCAGCGGCACCGTGGCGGTGAGGGATTCCGACGCGGTGATAGTGGCGGTTTTAATCCCGCTGACGGTCAGCGCTGAGGTGGCGGGTTCGTACTCGACAACCGCACCATCAGGAAAGCTGGCGTGATACGCATCGGCAGACGCCGACGGCGCGGGGTTGTCATCGGAATAGATGCCGGGCAGCACAAAAGCGGTGTCCAGTTCGCCGCCGATGGACAGGATCAGCACCTGTTCACCGATGGACGGTGCCCACCAGTCGCGGGAACGGCCAGCACGGCGGGTTAACCAGTTCAACCAGCCTGTGGTCATGTCTCCGGTTTGTACCCGACAGAGGGCGTCCGCTGTGTTGACGTGGGTCACGACGCCGACACGGATCATATTGCGCAATAAGCGCTGGTATTTCGCTGATAGAGGATTGTGTATTCATGGGGAAAAGAATGCCGCCGGGGGAGAATGGCGGCAATGTGATGCGGTTTGCTGGTCTTTAGTACAACAAAATAGAAAATAAGACTATTCTTAAGTATAGTTATTTTTGACTGCACGTATTTTCAATAATGTCTGGGATGAGAAAATGGAAGAGATTGAATTTTATAATGATGGGAATGTAAGTGTTACAAACTCAAGATTTCGTGTTGGTTCTACCACTTATGCAATGAACGGAGTCACGTCTGTTAAACGTGGTGAAACCGACCCATCAAAAGTAGCTCCTATAGTTGTAGCATTAGTCGGCCTTGCTATGGTTTTTTTGGCCGCGACAATGACCTTTAAAATTATTGGGGGGGTTGTGTTTCTGATTGCTATTGCATGGTTTAAATCAATTCACCCAGATTACATCGTTTTCTTAAATAGTGCATCGGGGGAGTCACAAGCACTGTCAAGTCCTGATAAAAAATACATTAATGATGTTATTAATGCGTTAAATGAGGCTATTGTTCATAGAGGATAGGGCTTTAATATATTGGCTTGACTATATGCCCCGCCATCAAGCGGGGCTACTATCTATAAATCAGTTCTGCTTACTCAGTTCCTCACACTCTGCACGTTTATCCTTCAACAACCGCATCAACAAATTCACGGTATTAACCGCTGAGCCGTGTTTGCAATCCAGTGTCGGGAATAGCGCTTGCATATGCGGCCAAAAATCCATGGTCAGATATTCCACCGATTTGAATAACGCATTGAGTTGCGAAGTCTGGATATGGTTGAAGATAAGCGGTGTCTCAGGAATATAAAATTCCAGTTCGCAAGGGTGAACAGGTTTTTGCGGTAGTGGCTGAACAGCTTTTGCCTGAGGGTTGAAGTAGCATTCCTCCAGCTTCTCGAACACATCCCAGGCCTGATCGGTTTCCAGCATCTTAGCGTGACGCGCTGCTCCGCGTTCCGTCCAGAGGATGAGGCTACGGGCGCGTTTACCGACTGACTCGCTAAAAGATAGTCTGTCCTTAAAGTCTTTTAAATCAGTATTTTTCAGATTGAAGAAATGCTTTCCTTCAACAAAACGATCACTATTTCGTTTGTGGTTCTGTCGGATACGCGCAGTTTCCGTACCATAAAGTTGAGCTAGTAGCTCGGTAGTAACAACAGGAATATTGCTGTGAGTGATAACTGACAGGTTTTCTGGAGATAGTTGATTAGTCATGGAGACCTCTTACTGTTTTTTCGAATTACCACTATCGGAGTGGTGCCGGGAGGTTCGAAACGGCAGTAAGACCGTGGACTTATTTCCCTTACGGGTGTTGTATTCGTCGCCCTCCCGACATTGATCGGGGTGTGACCGCACCCAGTGCAATCACTGAATAACAGGCATAAAAAAGCCAACACTGTCGGGGTTGGTTCTGTCCGCTTACTGGAGGTTTCGACACCTCGTGGAGCGAACCATAGCGGAAACTGTCAGGTAAAATCAACCGTTTTGTTTATGCACTTGCGCACAGTGCATGAGTGCATTACAATTGCATGCACAACAAACGAGGGAGCGACGGATGCAAAAAATGCGCAGCATTCATAGCTTTCGGGATCAGTGGCTGGAAGATTTTTTTATGTATGGCAAGTCGCATAAAAAGATACCTGCCGATGTGGTTACATCCTTGTCCCGCAAGCTGGATATCATCAACGCGGCGGTTTCAGCAAAAGACCTAAGATCGCCGCCGGGGAACCGATACGAGAACCTTAACCCGCCATTGGGGGAATATTCATCCATCAGAGTAAATATCCAATATCGCCTGATTTTTAAATGGGTTGATGGTAAAGCAGAGGATATCTACCTTGACGACCATGGTTATAAAAAGCACAAATAACCCGTAGACCCGTAGACCCGTAGACCCGTAGACCCGTAGACCCGTAGACCCGTAGACCCGTAGACCCGTAGACCCGTAGACCCGTAGACCCGTAGACCCGTAGACCCGTAGACCCGTAGACCCGTAGACCCGTAGACCCGTAGACCCGTAGACCCGTAGACCGAAGGAAAATATATGGCACAGGCACAACGCAAGCCGACATCCGTAGGCGATGTCCTGTTATATGAATATCTAGAACCTACAGGTTTGAAGATTAATGACTTGGCGGAAATGCTGAATGTCCACCGTAACACGATCAGCGCACTGGTTAACAACAACCGTAAGTTAACGGTTGATATGGCATTCCGGTTGGCGAAAGCATTTGATACGTCAGTGGATTTCTGGCTGAACCTGCAAAATAGCGTTGACGTGTGGGAAGTGGAAAACGACGCACGAACTCAGGAAGAAATTAGCCGGATCACTACGCTGGAAGATTTTCTGGCGCAGCGTGATGAAAATGTGAAAGACGTCGCGTGATATTTGCCCCGCACTCGCGGGGCTGATTTCATTTACTCAGGTGTTCTATCAGTATTCCCTCAACTTCTTTTATCTCCCGATCGCTAAACCCCAGCAGTGGCCGGGGGTCGTATGGCACTGCGCGACTGGTACGATTTGGGCGATCACGCAGACCGTAATGATGCACCCGCGCCATGCGCTGGACTCGTCCGATAAATTCCACGCTGGCCGCATCGGCGGTGCCTTTGGCTTTCAGGTATTTAGCGGTACGCAGCTTCTGGAACATCTGGCGTTTAACCCGGCCTTTTTTGCCTTTAATCGGCTGGGCTTTGCGCGGGGCATAGGGGATGCCGTCCGGTGCCTGCTGCTGTTTGATGTGCTGCTGCTGGCTACCGCGCAGGGCTTTGGCCACCGTTCCGGCCAGCTTTCGACGGCCAGACGCCGACAGGCTGGCAAGCAGCCCGGCCAGCTTGTCGTCAAACGGTTTCAGTTCATTCATTCCACTGACTCACTAATTCACCGTTGATATACATGGAGTCCGGGCGCGTGACGGGAACAGGTAACGGCGGCTCTGGCGCGTGGGTAACGTGCAATGCCTTGTCTACCTCTTTGACGATCACACGCTCAGTGAGTTTCAGGCTGATACTGATATCACAGCTACCGTTATCGTTAATGTCAGCCAGATAGGTAAAGCCCTTACGGTCATGGGCGATATCGGGCTGATTTTCACGTATCCACGCCTGAATCGGCACCAGTAGCCAGTCGATATCGTCAGTAAAATCCGTGATGACCAGATTCAGCGTGTACTGATTTTCAAACGACAGCGACGCGGCCAGCGTGGACACCACCGCGCCGCTGTCGATAAAGATATGCAACATATCGGGATTGTTTTTCAGTACCGGCACCGCGTCACTTAAGGCGCTGCGCAGGCTGCTGGGTTTCAGCATCGTGTTGTTCCTGACAGTGTTTGATGGTTTCGACCTGTAGCGCACAGCTCACCAGGGCGCTTTCCAGTTGGCGGTTATCCGCGCTTAAATCACCGTTGGTCTCCGGGCGGCTGCCCGGTATCGGACAGCTCGTTACTTTCGGACAGCCAACGTAAATAAGCGTCGGGGTTGTCAAAGGCGGGGCGGGTGTGCAGCCGCTTAAGATCGTCAGGCAAATTAGCGCTGTACCAGCGGCGTAAATCGGCGTTTTCATTAAGCAACCTCGTTAGTGTACGTTCGCGCCCGGCGGCCAGTTGCCCGGCCTGTGACAATTTCGTGCGGAGTTCCGCCTGTGCCTGTTCGTTGCGTATCGCGCTGGACTGCAACGCGTCGATCACTCCATCCCTGACCAGCAGTTCAAGCGACTGTTTAACCAGCATTGCGCTCTGTTCGCTAATCAGTTTTTCCGCGTCAGACAGTTGCCGCTTAGTCACGAACAGCAGCACGATGAACAACGCGGCAACAACAAGGATTACGCGGGTAAACGTGCTCATGCCGCCCCCTTAAGGCAGACGGCGCGCTCACGCTGGCGACGGGTTTCAATACCGCGTGATACCTCGCCGTTGACATAGACCCAGCGCAATAGCTGGTCACAGGCGTTGCGCCACTGGCCTTTGTTGATGAAAAACGCCAGCGTAGAGCGACACGCCGCACCGACACCGACATTAAACGCAAAGCTCACGATGGCGTCGTAGACGGCCTGCGGCATGTTAACGGCCATACAGCGTGCCAGCGCCTTTTCGACCCGCAACACATCGGCAACCAGATTGACCGCCGCCTCACGCTCGGTGATGGTTTTCCCCGGCACCACGCCTGTGGTGTGTCCGATCCCGTTCGTCCACACATTCGCGCTACACTGGTACGGGCTTAAGCGGCATCCCTCAAGGTCAGCAATTAATGCCAATCCCTCTTGTGACGTTTTCAGCAATGAAAAATCCGGCACTAACGCTGCCAGCGCTAACACCGTGGCGATAACGCAGCGTTTAACGAGTGATTTCATGAATAACCTCGCGGGGATTATCGATAGTCTTCAACAGTTGGTAACTCTTGCGGCGGTAGTACCAGTTAACACCGACCGTGAACACCACCCCCAGCGCCCCGAAATAGGCCGCGAAATCCTGCGGCGTCATCGCGCCGAAAAATGCCAGCGCGACGCTTATCCAGTACGCGATAAACGACGTGATTCTTTCCATATTCAATCCCATAAACTCACCGTTTCTGCGACAGGGGCGGCGGCAATATCCGGCAGGGTGACGGCGGTGCCGTGGGGCAGAATCGCCCCGAATTCAGCCAGCCCCGGATTAGCCGCTAACACCGCCTCAACGGCACCCTGCGTGCGCCCGTAGTGGCGATAACACAGGGCGTCCAGCGTGTCGCCCTGCTGGGCGATAACGTTCATCAGATATGCCCGATGATGCAACGGGGCTTATCCTGTAACTGACTGATTGACCAGCGCGCATCGCGCCACAGTTCATCAATCGTGCCGTCGAGCGAGTCGGCGTTGCGGTCGCCTTTGGCGCTGGCGTCATAGCTCCGGTAACGCTCATACAGCGTCGCCGTGGTAATGGCACTGACCGCACACAGATAGTGGTGTTCCTTTTCGCTCTGGCCGTCGAGTCGCTCGGCGGGAACCACGTCCAGCGTTTTAAACCCTGCCGCCATCTGTGCCGCGCGGTACTCGTACAGCTCGGCGTTAACCTCAGAAATCGCGGTTTTCGCCGCATGGCGCAGGCGCTCCGGCGTGACGGTGTTCTCAAGGCGCATCAGCGTGCGCAGCGTTCCCGGATCCACGGCAGGCCAGAAAAAAGTGTTTTCGATTACCGCATCCTGTTTCGCAGGCACAGGGATAACCACCGCATCCGGGTGTGGCTCCGCTTTCGCGGGGAAAATCATTGTCGTCATGACAACCTCTGAATAGGTGGGCGGTGGACACAGGCACAGAAAACAGTGAACTGTTCCAGCCTGTGTGCCGCCCGGCGCGGGGCGCGTTGGGTTAACGGTTGGCCGCTGCTTTGCGCAGCGCGGTTTCCAGCCGCTCTATGTCTTTTTTCACACCGCTTCGGCTATCAAGCTGAAAGGCGCGTTTCAGGTGAAACAGGGCTTGCTCCGGCTTGCCGCTGCGCAGTATCAGGCCGATGATTTTATGCAGCTTGGCGCGTACCTGATCGGGCATGTCTTCGGCGTCGGTCAGCGTCAGCGTGTCGATCAGCAGCTCAATATTGACCGCCTGCCCGGCGGTATGGGCGCGGGTCGCGGCGTCGGCCACCTCTTCGGCTAACAGGTACGGCGTCGGGCGGGTGTAGCCCTCCGGCATCACCAGCTTGTGCTGGAGTGCATAACGGGCAATCTCCAGCGCGCCGGGGACGTCTCCGGCGTCGAGCCTCCACACCATGACCGTCATCAATACCGCGTCCTGTGCGCCGCGACCATTGGCGAGGACACCCGCCACCCACGGGGCATACGTGGGCAGCAACCCGCTTTTCATCTCGGCTTTACGCTCCACTGAGCGCACCTGTTTTAACGTGCGTTTGTCAGCCGCAAGCCGGAACAGCATTTGCTCGTATCCGGTGGCCTGTCGCAGCGGATCATTCTCCCGCTGCGACGCCTCAGCAGCCGACACCCGCATCATGTGACGCTGGGCGGGGCTTAGCATGGTTTAGGCTCCTGCGCTGGCTTTCGCGTCCTTGGCTTTTTCTTCGTCGGTGCGGAAATCACCCAACTCAATATTTTCAATCAGACAGCCACAGCCGTAATCTTCCACGACGTAATCCTGTTTAATGGATTCATAGTTTTCGATACGGTCACGTTTGGCGACTTCTTCGATGTGACGTCGGTGACTGTCGTCCATGTAGTAAATCGACAGATTATCCAGACGGGTGATCAGCAGCGCATTGGCGGGGAAATAGGGCACGCGCACGGCAGGTAAATTGCCGATACGCTTCTGGCTGATGATGACGTCAGCGGCCAGTGTTTCGCTGTTGGGCTGCTGTTGGTTGACCAGCGGGAAATATTTGTCGGCCAGCAACTGACGGCCACAAATCACCACCAAGTCGGGGTCTTCCTGATGCCATTCATCAATCATGGAGTTGGTCGCGTCCATCACCAGCGCATCGAGCGTGACATACGCAGCCGCTTCACCCAGGCCAACGCGGATTTTTTCGGAAATCACCGTGCCATCCTCTGCGACGACGCGACCCATCACGCGCTTAGCAGATTCGTTGCGGTATTTCTGCAACCAGCCCACGGCCACGTCCTGTAACAACGGGTTTTTAGCACGGTCAGAGGTCGCCGCACGTTTCACGCCATGCCATCCGGCCATGATGTAGTCCAGCGACTGACGTTTGGCGATGGCATTGCGTAAACGCAATTGGAAATCCTGAAAACGTGCCCACAGGTCAAGGGTGTTGTAACGGATATGGAAATCAAAGTTCATCTGTTCGCACTTGTACTGACGCGCTTCCAGACTCAGCAAATCGGCGGTTTCACGCTCGTCACCGTTTGAAGTATCCGTGGTGCTGGCAACCGACCCGGACACACCGAGGCCGATTTTTTCCCCTGTCAGCTCAGCAACGGGCACAATATTGATGCGGGTCAGGAAGTCGGATGACTCTTGCACCACTTCCATCAGTGACTGTGTGACAGATGGCTCAACGCTGAATTTCTTGCTCAGTGTCTCCACGTCAACGCCGTTGATACTGGCAAGCTGGGTCAGGTAGGCATTAAATTTAAAACGAGTTTCTTTACGCATTGTTTTTCCTGTTATTTCTGAATAAGGGTGTCGAAGGGCAGCGCCCCGATTAGCAGTTGGTCAGCAACGAGGCTTCACCGTCGCCGCCTGTCGCCGGGGGGCGGCGCGTCTGTGACAGGCTTTCTGTACCGTCCAGCGTCGCTTTGAGGTCGGTGAACTGCTGCTCACTGGCGCTCAGCTTCTGCGTCAGAGTGGCAATGTCCTGCTGTTGGCGCTGCTCAAGCTGGGTAAAGCGCTGATCCACGCTGTCGGCATAGGTCTGCACCTGTCCGGCGACTTCGGCTACCGCCTCATGCACATCATTAAAACGGGCGTCGTCGCTGGACTGCTTGCGGCCAAACAGCGCTTTCACGCGGGTTAACAGCGTCGGCTCCACGTCCGGCAGGTCTTCAAACTCCAGCGTTACTTCGGTAGCGACAGAAAAGAGGTTTTCCGGGGAGGATTTACGGGTTGCCAGCGGGCTATGTTTGGCTTTAGCGCTGAACTCCAGCATTTCCGTGCCGAGGCTGGCCGGGTCATCGGTGACGGCCAGCCCGACCAGATAGCTTTTGCCTGTGTTGGCAAAGTTGGGCTGGATCTCCATGGAGGTATAGATTTTCTGGCTGGCTTTATTCAGGGCGACCAGCTCGTCAGTGGGGGTGATTTTGGCGAACAGCGCCAGCTTGCCGCTGATAGCCGAATCATCATCAATCTTTTCTGCTTTCAGCTCGACGACATCGCCATAACGACGAAACGGGCTGTCAGGCAGCAAGCCTTTCACATGCTCAATGTTGATACGGCAACCATAGACGCGCGGATCGAACGTCTCCGCCATGTTTTGAATATCGTTCGCATCAATGATGCGGCCGTCGCAGGTGTCGCCCTCGACACCGATACGGAACCACTTAGAAACTTTCTTTGCCATTTTCTCATCCGTTGTTTGCGGGAAGTCGGGGCGAGTATCCGGCGTGACACTATGGCGCGCCATCAATCACGGTTCGCTAACCGCTGGCACAACAGGCACTTAAGGCGGTGATGGTCGGCGCTGACGTAGCCTTGCCGTCATGAATACAGCCATCGATACCACCATCATCAGCGACCCACGACGACAGGCGGCTTTGCTTTATTGGCAGGGCTTTTCGGTGCGTCAGATTGGGGAAATGCTGAACCAGAAAACGCCGACCGTTCAGAGCTGGAAGCAGCGCGACGGCTGGGACGCTATCGCCCCGGTATCGCGTGTTGAAGCCAGTCTGGAAGCGCGGTTGATTCAGCTCATCATGAAGACGAAAAAGGAGGGACATGACTACAAAGAGATTGACCTGTTAGGCCGTCAGATTGAGCGGCTGGCTCGGGTGAACCGCTACAGCCAGACGGGCAACGAGGCCGATCTCAATCCCAACGTGCGCAACCGTAACAAGGGTGAACGCAAGGCACCGGAAAAAAATATGTTCAGCGATGCGGCTATCGATAAGCTGAACGACATTTTCCTGAGTGAGATTTTCGAGTACCAGCGCGGCTGGCATCAGGCCGGGCTACAGCACCGTATCCGCAATATTTTGAAATCGCGCCAGATTGGGGCGACGTTCTATTTTGCGCGTGAGGCGCTGATTGATGCACTGACCACCGGGCGTAATCAGATTTTCCTGTCAGCGAGTAAGGCACAGGCACACGTCTTTAAAAACTACATCATCGACTTTGCCCGTCTGGTCGATGTTGACCTGAAAGGCGACCCGATGGTGCTGCCGAACGGGGCGCGCCTGTTCTTCCTCGGCACCAATATCCGCACCGCGCAGAGCTACACCGGAAACCTCTATCTGGATGAATATTTCTGGATACCCAAGTTTCAGGAGCTACGCAAAGTCGCCAGCGGCATGTCATTGCACAAAAAGTGGCGCTCCACGTATTTCTCCACGCCGTCGAGTCTGGCACACAGCGCCTATCCGTTCTGGTCAGGTGAGCTGTTCAACAAGGGGCGCAGCAACAAGGCCGATCACCTCCATCTGGATTTAAGCCACGCGAATTTGTCCGGCGGCGTGCTGTGCGGTGATGGACAGTGGCGGCAGATTGTGACGGTAGAAGATGCGTTGGCCGGGGGCTGTAACCTGTTCGACCTCGACCAGCTCACGCTGGAATACAGCCCGGCGGAGTATCAAAACCTGCTGATGTGCGAGTTTGTCGACGATAAGGCGTCAGTGTTCCCGTTTGAGGAATTACAGCGCTGCATGGTCGATGCGTTGGAGGAGTGGGAGGATTTTAACCCCTACGCGCTGCGCCCGTTTGCCTATAAACCTGTCTGGATTGGTTACGACCCGTCACACACGGGCGACAGCGCGGGCTGTGTGGTACTGGCACCGCCGCAGGCACCGGGCGGTAAGTTTCGTATCCTTGAGCGCTTCCAGTGGAAAGGCATGGACTTTGCCGCTCAGGCCGACGCCATCAAGCTGCTGACGGAAAAATACATCGTCGAATACATCGGCATTGATGCAACGGGCATCGGTCAGGGCGTTTACCAGCTTGTGCGCGGCTTCTTCCCGGCCGCACGCGAAATCAAATACTCACCGGAAATTAAAACCGCGATGGTGCTCAAGGCGAAAGACACCATCACCAGCGGGCGGTTGGAGTACGACACCAGCCACACCGACATCACTCAATCGTTTATGGCCATACGCAAAACCATGACGGCCAGCGGGAACCGTACCACCTATGAAGCCAGCCGCAGCGAGGAAATCAGTCACGCTGACGTGGCATGGGCAACCATGCACGCGCTGTTAAACGAACCCCTGACCGCGATTAACGGTCATGTCCCTGTCAGCATTTTGGATTTTAACGAATGAAAAAGCGTAAATATCGCCAGTCAAAATCGGCACCCGTCAGCCAGTCGCAGCCAATGGAGGCGTTTACTTTTGGTGAACCGTCCGCCGTTCTGGATCGCCGCGACATTCTGGACTATGCCGAGTGTATCCATAACGGCAAGTGGATTGAGCCGCCGATCAGCTTTAGCGGGCTGGCTAAAAGCCTGCGCGCTGCGGTACACCACAGCTCACCCATCTATGTGAAGCGTAACATTCTGGTGAGTACCTTTATCCCGCACCCGCTACTAAGTCAGCAGGATTTTAGCCGCTTTGCGCTCGACTATCTGGTGTTTGGGAATGCGTTTCTGGAGAAGCGGCTGAACCGAGTAGGGGGCTTATTACGGCTGGAGTCCAGCCCGGCCAAATACACCCGACGCGGTGTAGAGGATGATGTTTACTGGTTCGTGCAGTCATTCAAAGAGCCGCACCGCTTTGAACCGGGGAGCGTGTTTCATCTGCTGGAGCCTGATATCAATCAGGAAATGTACGGCCTGCCGGAATATATCAGCTCGTTAAATTCAGCCTGGCTGAACGAGTCGGCGACGCTATTCCGGCGCAAGTATTATCAGAACGGGGCGCACGCGGGTTATATCATGTACGTGACCGACGCGGCACAAAGCGGCACCGACGTAGACAAACTGCGCGCCGCGATGAGTAATACAAAGGGGCTGGGGAATTTTAAGAACCTGTTTTTCTACGCACCCAACGGCAAGCCGGACGGTATCAAGATTGTGCCGCTCAGCGAGGTGGCAACCAAAGACGACTTCTTTAACATCAAGAACGCCAGCCGTGACGATCTGCTCAGCGCCCACCGCGTGCCACCGCAGATGATGGGGATTATCCCGAATAATACGGGCGGTTTCGGGGATGTGGAAAAGGCGAGTCAGGTGTTTGTCAGGAACGAGCTGACGCCACTACAGGAACGGATGAAAGAGATTAATGATTGGATTGGACCTGAAGTGATTTCTTTCAAATCATACCAACTATCAATATTAGATTAAAATTTACCGGCTAATTAGCCGGTAAACTCACTGTTTTCGCGCTTCTCGTCTTTTTTTTGCTTCAGCTAGACGTTCTTTTTCTGTATATAAGCGTTCGAGTAATAAGTGGGTGAAATCTTTTAAATCTAACGCGGCGACCTCATCAAGGATTCCCTCATGTGCTCCATCGTTACCATCATCCTTCACACACTCAGCAAGCTCTTTGAGGGCTATGGGCAGTTTCCCATGTTCAAACATCCAAATCATTCTGAGCCCTAAACTTCTACGTATTTTATTATTTGGATCCTCCCCTTCCGGTGGCAATAATTCTTTGGTTGCATAATCTAAGCATAGGCGATACATAGTCGCAGCAGCATTATAACAACCGATCGCTAAACATTTTGAACCTTCTATATAAATAGCTTCGATATCAGGAGGCAAATATTCTGGAGGAGATGATATTTTTAGGTCTGCAGGGCTTATAACCGAATCTATATCAATAATGTCATTTATGTTGGCAACAGGATTTTCATTAGTGGAGAAGAACGATTGTTCAATATTTGTAATTTTATCGGTCTCTGTTCTTTGCTTCGCATAAAAAACTGAGGAATGCTTACACTCACCGCATATAGCAAACACTTCGTACAATCTATAACGACCCATTCTTGAACTTGTTGTTGTATATAAATGGGCACCTTTAACATTAAAAATAATTTTCATTGCACCACAACGCGGGCAATTATCAACCATATAGAACATTATTCATTACCCTCACCGTGTCTAGAAAATTACTTGGAACCTTGTGCGCGCAATGCTATCCCCGCCACGCCTGCCCGCTTTGTGTGTCGCTTTTCATGCACTCGCACGATCCAGCGCGATCCATGTAGGGCAGGGCGTCATAAGGTTTTTGAGCTAAGGGATCCTGCATGCAAATTCATGCACATCCATGCGATGAGCACGACATACTTTATAGCGTTAATTTTTAGTGTCGTAAACAGTAGTTGGACTCACTAGGCCATGTGTTTTTAGTTCGACCTCGACCAGGTGGGATATGGTAGCTAACGCTGTCTGTAGGTCTTTTTTGTCGCAATCAGCTACTAACGCTATCTCAGCGATAAATTGCACACGAGAAAGTGCAAGCTGTGCGTTTTCTAAGGTTTCCATACTATTCCTTTTTGCTGTTTTTATATACAGTATTTTTCAAAATGAAACGGCAGTCAATAAATTATTCAACGTGTTGTAAATTAAAGATTAAACCGTTTTATTGGTGATTCTGATACATCAACGTAGTGCTAGTAGCCTTGTATCCAAGCTATTCCAGGAAACTCTCACTAAATCCCGGCCACTCGTCAGCCTCCGGGTATGAGATAAGTTCACCGTCAACCTTCATTTTTGCCCCACGCGCCAGCGCTTCCAGCTCCCAGCGTTGAACACTGATACCACGCTGCACTAAATCACGCTGAATACGAGGTATCCGCTCCCGTTCTTCGCCCGTTAATCTGGCCGACGGTGACGGATCGCGGAGGGTATTGGGGTTAAAGTCGCGTTGTTTATGATTCTTCCTGACGGATTGCTCACGTAGACGCATTCCTAGCGCCCTCACAGCCGCGTTGTCACTCCAATCAATCGGTGGGTTATCGGTTTCTGATGTCGGCGCTATGCCGCTGTTTTCGGTCTGTTTTTTGACATCTGCACCTGACCGTTGAGAACCCAACCCACAGTTATTGACAGGACTCCGAGGCGCGCCGGGGGCGCTTTTTAAAGTCAAAGGCTCAACGGCAACGGCTTTAGAAACGATGCGCCATTCGGTTGTCCGGGTTTCAAAAACATGACCGACGCCCAAGTGCGGGGCGAAAATCCCGACAACCTTTTGCACCTCTTCGTCATACTCATTGAGCTTTTCCGACACCTTGCGTGCAACACGCACCGTTTGCAGTTCGCGGGAAACATTTGCGCCGCCCTGTGCGGCCATGTATGCAGAAAAGTTGCCAGCGTCAGCAGCGCAGCGAACCGCCTCGACCTGTTCGTCAAACTGGTCAGTAAGATTGACGCTGCGTAATGTGCCGCTACGGCATTCACGGTAAGCGCCCATCGTAGGGATACCGATGGCTTTAAATTGAGGGATGCGCCACGTTGACGCCCACGCAGTGACGGCGGCGGCCATGTCCCGCAGTGGCTTTCCGGTGTCTTTGTCGATCTCGCCATCGAGCGCGTAGCCATCGATATTTTTGGCGATGTACTTAGCAATATAGCCAGCGGCACCGCCTTTATTGAGGTGTTTACATTCAAAGCGGTATGTTGCTGCGCCGCGTTCGTTGCCGTCTTCTTTCAGGGCATAGCGACGCATAATATCGATGACTGACTGACGATGCGCGCGCTTGCAAAACAACATCATGTGCCAGTGAGGTGTTCCGTCGTGATGTGGTTCGACAACGCGCATCCCGTACACCTTCAGGTCGTTGTCCTTAAATGCTGTGCGCATCTTGCCCCATATCTTCACTAGATAGCGCTGGCCGTCTTTCGGCGTAAAGGCTTCATTGTCCCAGCTTCGGTTAAACTGGACTTTCTCGTTAGCGCTGCCCTTGCCGATCACGCGGGTCGGGTGATACTTCGACGGCGTGGTGATAGTGATAAACATCCCGACATCTCGCTGTTCGCTGGCGTAACGCTCAATCCCGGCGATGGTACTCATCAGCTCCATACGACGAATTTCCGGGTTGGAAATACTTGCCATCACTTTGTCGATAAGGTCGATGCGTTCACCTGTTGCGACGTTCTCCAGCTCACAGTTTTTCAGGTAATCCATGTTGGCGAGGCGACGTGCCTGTACATCGCGGATCGCCATCTTGCTGGCATAGGGGGACGCCTTTTTACTGACCTGGCCGACGGCAATATTCAGCGCCTCACGCCAGCGGGTACGCTGGGCTTTAAGCTGACGAACCCACCATTCCTCATTAATCAGGCGGGAAACGCTGGCTATTGCCTTGCGTATATCCAGCGTACCTTTGCGGTAGTTCTTCCAGAAAAGTGGGGTGATATTGAACGCACGCGCCATGCTGGCGACATGGCCGAAAAGCTCGGCCTGTGCTGCATCGGTAAAGAGCGCGTCCACCTGGCCGCCGTGCTCCTCTTTCATGGCATCGCTTAGTTCTTCATACGCAGAGAATATCTGGCCGGAAATACGCGCAGCCAGACGCCCCAGCGCTTTGTCATTCATGCCGGGTAGCGTTTGATAGGCGTCAGATTCAGACAGGAAACGCTCGGAGGCGTGGCGATTCATGGCATGGCGGGTATTGATCGCCTCAATACGCGGCAACATGCGCTGCATAAAGCTGTTAGTCAGAAAACGATTAGCGCTTAGCTGGCCTTTATTCTTTTTCAGGTACGCGTAACGATTCAGGCAGATTTCGCGCAGGAAGTGCGGTTGCTGGTTAATTTTCGATAAAACGGCTTGCCCCTGAGTCCATTCCTCACGGGTAAGCTGTCTTTCTTCCGGTACGATGGCCGGGCGGGGGGCATTCCACGAATGCGCCCAATTGCCAGAGTTATTCATATGACCTTCATTAATTTATTGGTTTGATGAAGGTGGCTACATTCAGATAAAATTTCGGCGTATTTGCCAAACTGGAAGGTGGAAAAATGATAGATGAAACTCTTGAAGAAAAAGTCTCTAAGCTTGAAGCTCGTATAGAAGATCTCGTTACTGAGAATGAAGTCCAAAAAGCCCTGTTGCTTGGGCTTATGGGAGAGCTTGGTACTGAAAAACTTGGGAACTTCAGTACGTTTCGCAATGTTGTTCACGCTGAATTGGAGAAGCAAACTCCTCAGACGGATAAGCAATTTTATTTTCATCGTTCTCTGACTGAATATTTAAAAAGGGCACTGTTGGAAGCAAAAAACTACGATTCAACTAATTTCTAGTAACGAAAGGCCTCAACTCTGAGGCCATATTTGTTTCGGTGATTTCATTCAACTGTGTTGCTCGGTACTGCTTGCCATTTTTTAATGTGACAAAAAAGCACCCATCCTCAACAACAGAAGGGAAGTAAAAAGCTACGTCATCACAGGGGACTGTGATATGCCATTTTCCAGAAACGAAGGAAAGAGAGGTCACAGCCCACCCCGGTAATGCTTACTTTTCATTTCATGAATTCCCTGGCAGGGGGCGCAACGAGTCACGCCAACGATGGCAGCGCGGCGCGCTTCGGGAATAGGCTGATCGCAGTCTTCACACTCAAACGCAGAAACGCCGTGTTGGACGTTCCGGGCGTTGGCGATCTGATGGTCTAACATGTCTTGCTGGCGCTGCTGCACCATGTCCATTAAATCCGGCATTATTCTTGCTCCTTATCGTTGCTGAGCTGGTCACCGTCTTCTTTTCCGCACTTAATTTCGCCCAATCCGAAGTCATAGCCGACTTTCGCTATTGCGTAATTACCATTGATATCGACGCGGTTATAAGCGGGGTTTTCCATTACATCACCGCCTTAATATCTGACCCGGAGTTATTAAAGGCTTCGGATTCCTGCCGTAATAATTCGATGATTTCCACGCTGCCTAATTCATGGATAGCGGCATGGGTTGCTAACTGATCCAGACGAGAAGAAAATGACGTGTGCGCATCAGCTTTCGCCTCGTTGCGTGCCTGGGAAAGCATTAACTGAATGCCCTCGTTTTCAGCCTTGCGGTGCATCGCCTGACCGACGGTTTTATACATGTGCATATAATCCTCAGATAAAGGGAGTTCCGACGCGGTTAAGCGCCTAATTAGCTTCAGGTGGTTATTTAGCTCAGATATTCTTCGGGTTTAATTGCCGTCAAAATGTCGGGGGCAGCTTCAGATAAGCCAGCCAGTTCGTTTAATGCACGTAATATCGGTTTACGCCACTGACACGAATTATCATCAATACGCCAATAGGGCTGATTAAATTCTTTTTCAGTTAACCCTGCGTGCATAAATAACGTGCGTCTTTCACTGACGCTTAACCAGCTCAGAAATGTCGAGACATTCACGCCCCGGCTGCGACCTTTTGAAAATGCCTGGCGTATTTCATCAATGGCGCAAACAATTTGCTCACGTTCAGCCGTCGGCATTTCCTCCAGGCGGTAAACGGTGTGACGCTTTTTCATCTGTGCATGAAAGCAGATGGTTAAACGATCGCGCTCATGCAGCCCGTTGTAATACGTGCAGGTTTCGCGCCAGCGGCTATCGGCAAAGTGTTTGCCGATCACGTTGCGCAGCCCGGCGGGTAAGTTCTGCATACTGCTGACGGTAAACGCGGTCATGCATTCCCCCGTATCACTGACTTGATAGAACGGGTAATCCGCTGGGTATAATTTGCCGAACGGGTACGGATGATGATCCCCTGACGGCCTTTGCCTTGGGTGATCGTAAAATCAGGCTTTGTCTCCGTCTGGTGCCACCAGAGGAACGGCGCTATTGAGATTGTTTTTTCCATAAAAACCTCCAGTTACAAAGAATTTGCCGGGATGTTTAACCACGCCCGGCGCGTGGCTTATGTGGTAAAATTGTTGTGCTACCAATCAATCACCCACTTCTAAGGAGAGACACATGGCAGATCGCGAGGATTTCCATGTTTTGCATCGTCCGGCACCTGCTCCAGCACCTGTACCGGAGCCAAGCCAAGACAAAAAATAGGGAACGTAAATGAGTGAACAGAGCACCGCATTGTTTCAATTGCGCTATAGCTACAACCTGGAAACCATGACTATGGTTTTTCATAGTCGGATAGATAAATTGCTGACGGCTATTCAGTTGATAAGTGGTACTGCCGTAATTGCGAACACCGGATTGGGATGGTTCTTTGCTTTGCCAGTCGTTGTGATTGCTACTACACAGTTGATATGGCAACCGAGCATCATTGCGGAGCGAGCATCGGTTCAGCGCCGACAATATGCCGATCTGCTTTACAACAGCGATACTCTGCCAGCAGACGACATATTTAAGGCATTGAAAACGTTGCACCATACTGATTCCACTCCATTCGGTTCTTTACTTAATCCCGCTTATAAACGGGCGGCTATTTCCTCTGGCTTACCGGACGACACTACGCTCACTGCTTATGAGAAAGTGATGGCCTGGATTGCTGGGGATTTACCTCGTTAATATTTCTATTCGCAATCGCCCACGGATAGACGGTTGCGAATAGATGCCGGGTTTTAGCCATGCCCGGCGCATGGTCTTGTGGTAGGATCGAATCGCCAAAAACAATCAACCACGTTTTATGCTGATGACTTTCAAAGGAAATGAAGGACTAGACGCGTTAACACAGATCGCATCTTCAGTCGCAACAACCGAAGAGTTCGCAATTACTGCGTCTTTCATCCAATCTAAAATTTCAAGGGCTGTTCTCGTATCTCCCCCTTTGAACGCATCTAATAAATTGTTTGCGGCACAATGTATTGATTCGGAATATTTTTGACTTTCAGAAGGATCGTTAAATATGTGCATAAATATTGTTATCTCTTATAAAAGCCGCTCAGAATGGAATTGGCGGATTGTTGATAAAAGTGGCAACACTGTTGTGAATAGTCCCCGTATCTTTGAAAACCGCCCGCTCTGTATTGAAGATGCCGAAAGGTTTTTGTCTTTAATGGATGACGCCAAGTTTTACGATGATGCAGGGGTTCCAATCGACCAGATGCATTTAAGTGACAGTAGCCGGACTCAACGCGGTACGCTTATAAAAACTCGCCCAGCTAATTAATTTTTAATGCTATCGGGCTGTTCCATATAGTTCGGTAGCTATTCCACATCACCCAACATTCAAAGACGCACCGATCCCGCTCAGTGCATCTACGGTGGAAGCCATCGCGGGATTGGCTTGTATTCTGGTTTGTAGCGTCAACCCGACTAACGACAGATAGCGAATACCGGAATTGATGCTTTCCATAAAAGAATTTCGCCGTGTTTGACTCATTCGCTCGGTAGAGAGGCTTTCTGCCGCCACAGCACCGACGGCTGCGGTTGCCTGCAATACATACGTGGTCAGCCGTTCCGCTTTCGCTTCGTTGACGGGAACGGCAGGCAGGCAATTAAGCTGTGCCAGCAGGCCGTCGATCAGCGTTGAATCCTCAGAGGTATCCGTGATGGTCAACAGGTCATCGCACGTTAAGCGGTGAGGCTGTTCCGGGTTCAGCTTGTTGCGCAGCATCTGCGGGTTCATACCTACCATTTCTGCCAGTTCAACCAGATTGTGCCTGGTGGCAAATGCGCGACACGCATTGGCATAGTGCGGGTGTTTTGCTATTTGGTAATCAAACATGGTCAAATCCCTATTGAAATCGATAATAAATTCACAAATTTGAATTTACGCACCAAGCCGTGCTTCCCATTCGGCTTCTTTTGTTAGTGCCAGGAGGTTAATCATGGTTCGCTCGTTTTTCGCGGTTTTAGCCCGGATAGGCAGCTTTCCCAGGTGCACCCACTGGTAGCAGGTCTTTATGGGTAAGCCACTGATGCGAGAAAATTCGCTTAATGTGACATACGGTGTAGCCAGAGTGATTGAAAGTGGCGTTTTCATAAGGCATTCTGTTCTGTTAGTTAAGTTATGCTACTGATGGGTGTCATTTGATATCTTTTCACTAAGTTAAAATCAAAAATGATATCTGTCAATCAAATAAACTGGAATTTGATATCTATGAAATTTGATGGCGGGAAAGGTGTAGTTGAAAGAATCCTTAAAGCCTATGGGTTTACGATGCAAAAGCAGTTACATGACCATCTTGATGTTGGTAATGGCACCGTGAGCACCTGGATAAAAAGAGAATACTTTCCTGGAGAGGTTGTTATCCGCTGCGCTCTTGAGACTGGAGCTTCGCTAACATGGTTAGCAACGGGTGAAGGTGAAATGTTTCAAGATCTTGCAAAGCCTGCCGAAAGTGCTATTAATAGTGCCTGCATCTCTTTGAAAAAGATCAGGATTGTCGGCGGCAGATTGCAAGACGCCGGAACATGGAGCGTTGATAGCACACTGCTTGATGATTCTGTTTCCGAACCCGCTTTCATAGAGAAAGGCAACAATGCCTGGATCGCCGACATGTCTGTTACCCAGGTCAGCAATGGCCGCTGGTTGTTAGATATTGATGGTGATGTGGACGTGTACGATGTAGCCCGTATCCCAGGTAACCGTATTCAAGTATCCGGTAACGCAACTAAATTCGAGTGCTCTATTGATGATGTTAAGGGCGTTGGGATGGTTGTTATTACACTTGAGAAATAGTTTCACTCGCTCAAGCTAACCTAAAAACTATTAGAGTGTTTTTATAAAAATGAAATATAGAGACAGTCAATTAGATATAAAATTGAGAGGATGGTTTTCCAACTCTCTAGATCAACAACTACTTAGAGGAATTCAGCTTTCATATGGTTCTTTTAGATCTCTTACACCATTCAACTTAGATATAGATTACCCGCTTTTAGCTATCGCGGGTAGAAATGGAGCAGGGAAGTCAACTTTATTAGCCATTGCGGCATGTGCATTTCATAATGATAAAAAAAGCGATGCTACAAAATTCTTAAACAAAAAAAAACCATACTACACATTTGCTGATTTTTTTATTCAGTCGTCTGATGAGATTCCCCCTGAAGGGATTGGTATAAATTATACAATAGCACATAATAATTGGGCTAAGTCACCTAGAGTTCCTACAGGAAAAGGTATAGCTTATCAAGCTAGGCAAAAAAACAGTGGAGGGAAATGGAATAGATATGATAGAAGGGTTGATAGAGAGGTTATTTTTATAGGCATTGAAAGAATAGTTCCACATAGCGAAAAAAGCCAATCAAAAAGTTATTCTAGAAAATTTTCTGATGACGTTGGATATGATTGGGAAGGAAGTGTAAAGAATATAGTTGGCTATGTTATAGGTAAGAGTTATGATGAGTTTAAATACGTTTACCATTCAAAATATAGACTTCCATTAGTAAAGATTAATGGGAAGGTTATATCTGGATTCAATATGGGGGCTGGAGAAAATGCTTTGTTTGAAATATTCTCTATCCTACATATTTGTGAAGAGGGGACGTTAATAGTTATAGACGAAATAGAGTTAGGTTTGCATGTTGAAGCACAAATAAAATTCGTTAATGAGTTAAAAAAAATATCTTCATCAAGAAAGGTTCAAATAATATTCACCACTCATTCTGATATTATTTTTAGCTATATTCCTGGAGACGCTAGAGTATTCATAGAATCTATAAATAATAAAACAGTAATACAAAAAAACATATCTTCAGAATATGCGTTTTCTAAGTTAAGTTCTGATAACTCTGAAGAGTTAGATATCTTGGTTGAGGATGCTGTTGCAGAAAAATTATTATATAGTGTCTTGCCAAGTGATATACGCTCTAGGATAAAAATAGAAGCGGTTGGGTCTGCTACAACATTAGCTAGACTATTAGGTGCTGTATATCAAAGAAAATCAAGGAGAAATACGTTAGTTATTTTTGATGGAGACCAGAAAAAATTATTATCTAATAATATAAAGTGTGCAAAATTAATGGTTGAAAATTCCACAGAGGAATTTGAAAACTGGTTCAACGAGAATGTAATTTATTTGCCTGGTGATGAGTGGCCTGAAAAATGGATAGTAAGTAAAAGTTTAGAACATGTCGAGCCTCTCTCAAAGTTAGTGCAAGCCAATCAAAATAATTTAACTGATATATTAAAGAGAGCATTAGAGGCAGAAAAGCACAAAGAATTCTATGAGATGTCAACTCCGTTAGGACTAAATGAAAAAGATATATTGGATAGATGTTGTTTAAATCTATCAATTAATAGTCCTAGTTGTTTTTCTGAGATAATAAACAAGATACAACAAAAATTAGATACATGAGTCATGTTCTAATTTGTCTCATATCTTAATCGACAAGATTAAATATTTATCATCTATCAAACTATGTTTAGACAGATGATAAATACATATTGATGACTGTTCTTATATACAGTAAAACTATCCCGTTTTTGATAACGGGATAGGATCAATGGCCGTAAGGAAGTTACCCACCGGAAAGTGGTTGAGTGAAACATACCCGGAAGGGCGTACCGGAAAACGCGTGCGTAAGCAGTTCGTCAGTAAAGGCGAGGCGCTGTCTTACGAGCGCCAGCTCAAATTTGCGGGGGTATCGATTGATACTTCTTTAGCTGAAAATGCCGGGCAAAACCTATCCGAGCTGGTTCAACGCTGGTTTGATATGCACGGTCGTTCTCTGGCTGATGGGGAAGGGCGGTTACGCAAGTTAGAGCAACTTTGTACCAACCTGGGCGACCCGATTGCCACCCTGTTCACGAAAGCGGATTTTGCTGAATACCGTAAGAAGCGATTAACCGGTAAGTTTGGGCGTTTTGATAAACCAGTGAAAGAATCTACCATCAACCGTGAGCATTCATACTTAAGCGCGGTGTTTAATGAGTTAAAACGCCTGGGCGAGTGGCAAGGCGATAACCCGCTGGATGGGATTCGTCAGTATAAAGAGAGTGACAGCGAGCTAGCCTTTTTGTATCACGATGATATTCGCCTCATCCTTAACGAGTGTGATGCATCCAGTAACCCCGATCTCGGTAGTGTTGTGCGGATTTGTTTAGCAACGGGTGCCAGGTGGAGTGAAGCCCAGGAGCTGAAGCAGTCGCAGCTTGTGCCGTATCGGGTGACCTACATTAACACTAAAGGCAAACGTAACCGCACGGTGCCGATCTCCCCTGAGCTGTATCAGCGATTACCGCGCCGCCGTGGCCAACTGTTCAGCCCTTGCTATGATGCTTTTCGCCAAGCGTTAAAACGTTCCCAAATTGATTTACCGGAAGGGCAGCTAACGCACGTTTTGCGGCATACCTTCGCCAGCCACTTTATGATGAATGGTGGTAATATCCTGGTGCTAAAAGATATTCTCGGCCACACTTCGATCCAGATGACGATGCGCTATGCACACTTTGCCCCCGATCACCTGGATGCGGCCGTAACGTTGAATCCGTATGACAGATTGGACGAGCTATGAGAAAAGTAATTTCTGACCTTTTGAAAAATGTAGTTAAGTATTTAAAAGAAGATTTCGCTAGGTTTATCAGTACCTTTTTGATTGTTGGTGTTGGCTTTACTCTTGTAGCCTACCTGTTAGAAGGGGAGTCTGCATTTGAACGTGTATTCTCTGCCTTGATAAGTGACGATCCTTTATATAAAAAAATACTTTACGGCTCATTTTTCGTTGGGGCAAGCTTTGAAATTCTTATGAGCTTTCTTCGTTCCCATTTTAACTGGCATTTGGATTTTTGGGTCACAGTTGCCTATCAAATCCGTGGTTTATTTGAATCCGTAGCTTTGCTTCTTGCTGGCACCTGCATTACAGGATCTCTTGTTATTTATAATAACCCGACCCTTGGAAAGGCTGGTGTTATGTTATGTTACGGTTTCTTTTTTTTGATTTTTTATGCAATTGTATTATGCGCCACTGAGTACATAAAGAACGAACTGTCATCAATGAAAACCAGTGGCGGCAGAATGGTAACTAAGGAAAATAAACAGCACTAACCAGAAACAGGAATCAGTGAAATTACAGTAACTTATTGTTTTCATTGCCCCCTTACAGGTTTTTAAAATCCCTCGGCGTTCGCGCTGTGCGGGTTCAAGTCCCGCCCCGGCACCATTGATTTAACACGAATTAAAATAAGCACTTGCGTGCAATGTCGTAGACCGCCGAAAGGCGGTTTTTTGTGCCTGAAATTCCCTTTCCTAATATTCTTCCTAATATTCTTCCTAATATAATTTTTGCGTGTTTGGTGAATATGCAATTATTTTGAATTTTTATTCTGCCCACCAACTACAGGCACGATCGGTATTTTACGGTCATATCGTGCGGTCTGACGGATTGTCTTATGCCCAGATATCGCTTGTTTCTCTTCTTATGCCCCCTCAAGATAAGAAATCCCTTTGGCTTTTAGATCGTGAAATGTGAAATCAAAACTTAGGTGTGGGAATGCTGCTGTCGCATCTTCTTCTTGGATAGTTCAGAGCCTTACTTAAAAAGCATAGGTGTGCGATTCCGATCCCAATCAAGGCAACTGATGGAGCGCTAGAATACAGAGCGTTATACTCATCATTGCTCATATATCGATCTCGTGGCACTCTTTAGACGGTTTACTCTCTTAACTCGTTTCCGTGAGATATGTAGGTAAGAGTTCAGCCTTAAACCTTTTTGGTGTTTTGGAAGTGTTGGTAGGCTGGTTGCAGAGCAAGAAGTAGATGAAGAAAATGGGCTTAAACCAAAAGAAAAGGTTACTGGGTTTTTTTAACCAACAGCCTGATTCTGAAAAGATAGAGTGTTCAAGTTTGACTAAAATCTATCGATTGCTATGTCGATAAATATTTGCGAGGTCGGTTTAAGTAAGAAAATTAACACTGCTAATTATTTTTTCTGGGAGGGATGAATGGAAAATTTTAAGGTTAGGCTCAAAGGGCACATTGAGCATGTTAAAAAAGTCTGCGAGCACTGCACAACTGAGGAAACGACAAAGCAAGCCTTGATCCTACCATTTTTAGATATATTAGGTTTTAATGCATACGATCCTCAAAAAGTAAGAGCAGAATATGGTGCAGATTTTCCTGGGGCTAAGGTTGGCGAGAGAGTTGACTATGCTCTTTTTTGCCAAGGTGTCCCAGTTATGTTTATTGAAGCAAAGTCATACCGAGAGAAAATAGACAATCACTGTCCCCAATTATCTAGATACTTCAACTCTACCCCAGAAGTTACTATATCAGCGATAACAAATGGTGTTGAGTGGCGATTTTTCACAGACTTGAAAGAAAAAAATATAATGGATCCTTCCCCATTCCTGAGAATAAGAATGGATGACATTACAGAGTCTGATGCAGAGCAATTATTTCGATTTAGGCATGACAAATTTAAACCAGAAGCTTTACGAACTTTGGCTGAAGAGAGTGTATACATATCAGCGTTCGTGAAAGTCATCAGCGCTAGTCTCAGAGATGTCGATGCGGATTTTGTACGTTATGTTGCAGGTAGAGCTAACATTGGTCGACAATTAAATCAAAGATTTATTGATTCAATAACCCCGTTAGTTAGGCAGGCTGTTGAAAGATCTGTTAGCGCCATGGTTGTATCAGGGTTGTCCTCTAAGCCACCTGTAGGGGAGGAACATCATAGCGAGAACAAGGAGTCAGCGGTACCTGATGAGCGCTCAGACATTGTTGATCCTGATAATCCTAATATTGTAACTACATACAACGAACGGGTATTGTTCGAAAAAGTATCTTCAATAATTGGGACTGAGTATGATTTACAACCAAAGGATACCGAGTCCTATTATTCAATATTGTTTCAAGGAAAAGCGAACCGTTGGTTAGTTCGATATCATGACAAAAAGAACCGTTCTTCAATTCAATTACCTATTGATATCACGCCAATAATTAGTAATGAGATAAATAGAGCCGGTCTTGAGTGCGATAATAGTAGGATTTATATAGAAAACCCAGAGGATATATTAAGAATATCTGGGCTAATATTGGACTCTCTACGATACGTACAAAACGACGAGAACTTCAGAAAAAAACGGTCGTAATAATTATTACTCTACCTGGCCCTGCTTAGGTGGGGCTTTTATCCCGTATTACCACGGTTTCAATGGCATAAGTGACAGTTGATATAAATATGCCCTGAGCAGGAAACCCAAGGCTGTGTTTACAGGTGCTCATTTATTTAGTGAACTTCATCGGGTCGTTTGCTTTTTAATCTGAGCTTGTTCAACCGCGAGTCTTTCTACAGCACCAGCGCGGAGCGTAGCGAGCTGTTCGAGTAGCCCTTTTGCATCCACCATAGGGTGAGCTTGGCCAGGCTGACGTACTTTTAGCTGATTTTGCACTTCAATTTGACCGTTACTGAAAGGATGTGCGGTGAGATGAACTGTAATGGGGCGTTTGGTATCTTTTACCATCGCTTTGATGCGATCTATGCTTCGAATATAGGCTTCAACCTGCTGTGGACTATCGATAGCGTTTAGACCTAATCCACCAATGGTAATTGCGCGGTAAGTATTATTTCCCTCTTTGACATCGAGTACATAAGATGTGGTTCCCCAAGTGTGGCCGGGTGTCATGTAGGCGTGAAATGTCGTATCACCGATGGTCAACGCGCTACCATCTTCCACCAAAATATCTGTGGCAGCAGGAGCAGGTATCGTCCACGCGTTAGGTTTTCCCTGTGTATTTTTCGCATCCAACTGTGCTTCCTTCCAGCCTTCCTCAGACATGACAAAACGTGCATTGGTTAGCGCCTTGAGTTTAGAAACGCCACCTACATGATCAAAATGCCCGTGTGTCAGCAGTACCATTTTGATCTCTGCCGGGTCGACGCCGATTTTCTTAATATTCTCGATCAGCTGATCCGTAAATTCACCATACAGCGTATCAATCAGTACCGGGCTCTCACTGGTTTTGATAAGCCAGGCTGAGACCCAGCAAATGCCGACATAATAAACATTGTCAAAGGCTTGGTAGGGCCCGACAGTCTGTGCCTTTGTATCATTCAGCCAACGTCCGAGTTCCGCAGGCATTTTGCCGCTGCTTCCAAATTGGCTGAAAAGCTGATTGATGGTTGATGATGGACCGCATCCTGTAAGTGTGGGGATGGTCGTGCTATTTATTTCTGCATCTGGTGAGGGGAACGAGTGAGCCGTAGCAGCCATATTGAGTAAAAGTAAGAAAGTAGCCAGAGGTGTAAGACGTTGGTTCTTCATTCTTTATCTCTTGTCTAGATAGCAAAGCCCAGACTATAGTTGCGAAATTCGGACGAATAAATACGGAGTAATGCAAACTAACGTTGCATATTTCGAACAATATGAGGGTTTATGGATCGCTTTGTTGCTATGCAGGTATTTGTTGATGTGGTTGAGTTAGGGAGCCTAACTGCTGCAGCGAACAAGCTGGATATCTCGCGAGCCATGGCTACGCGCTATATCGCGTCATTGGAGAAAGCATTTGGCGTTCGTCTGTTGCATCGCTCCAGTCGCAGTTTGGGATTGACGAGTGCAGGGAGCGAGATTTTGTCCTATTGCCGACAAATTTTAGCGTTGAATGATGATATTGGCGCTGCCCTTGAGAGTAAAAGCCAAGAGCCTAATGGCTTGATCCGGGTTGCTAGCAGTATTTCATTCGGCCAATCCTATCTGGCCGATGCGCTGAGGCGCTACTCTGCCCAATATCCCAAAGTTTCCATTGAGATGGTGTTAAAGGATGCGTCAGTGAATCTGGTGGAACAGCGTATTGATCTGGCTATTCATGTCGGTGACAAACTCGATCCGACGGTGATTTCACGCCAGCTGACCCGCTGTGCTTCAGTCGTTTGCGCAGCGCCCGACTATCTGGCACGCAACGGAACGCCCCAACGGCCAGACGATCTCAGGCAACACAACTGCTTGTACCACACGCGTTTTGGTCGTGTCTGGCGCTTCCAAGCCCCAGCGGCTAACGGTACAGAGCTGACGATGGATGAAGTGGGTGTTACGGGCAACTTTGCAGCGAATGATAGCATGGTGCTTCTGCATGCCGCGCTTGCGGGTGAGGGCATCGTTCATTTACCTGCTTTTACGACGGATCCTTACCTTCGTACCGGCGCGCTGGTTCGCGTTCTGACAGACTATGCATTGCCAGAGTTAGGGGTCTATGCATTATATTGTTCACGCAAATACTTGCCCACCAGCACACGTACGTTACTGGATTTTTTGCTTAATGACTTGTCGAGCAGCTAGATTTATGGCGCTAAGAGGCTAACCATATCTCTGTAACAGGCGTGTTTGTTATCATTACGCGAGCTGTTGACCCTGTTCCGCCATTGCATTTATACGTTCTTGTACTTTGAGATCTAACGCTATGCGTTCTTCTGCTGGCATTGCCTCGTATTGCTCCTTGGATATTCCCATGGAGGCGAGTACGGAGAAGAATAATCTTTCTTCATGAGACATGGAGACCCAATCCATAAACTCCTTTGCTGCTTTCGAGCGTTGAGGCTCAACTCTAGCGCTGGGTTCATGTCTGGAGAGCTGCCGGCTATCCTTGGCTTTCTCAAGTGCCATTTTGAACGTATCTTCACTTGGCGTAATGGCATGCTTACTGGCCTAGGCAAATAAAAGATGCGCTCCCTAAATATCCGATGTGATCATGTGAACTCTCCATAGTTAGACAGGATAGATGCTCACATAGTCTGAAGGGATGCTATCGAAAAGATACCACCTGGGGGTATGTTTAATTCACCGGATTAGTTGTGATAGCGGAACGGGAAGGCGGTAAAGAGGTTAAATAGCAAATCGATGTGGCGTAAGTGATGTTTTACATCGCCGTTAAGGAACGGCGACAAATCCCAGCGTTGTTATTGTTTATGTATTATCTATCTGATTTTCCGGCATAAAAATTTATCTTTTATCACGCCATCAAAGAAACGGCCTTTAGAGACGACAGCGTCAGAAATAAATTTTTTATAGATAGACTCAGGCACGCCAACATATTGATAGATATCTTTATTATGAAATTCTATCTCAAGGTTGTGCGTCTTTGGATCGTACCCAATGGAATAAATTCGTGACGATAAAACCTGCTGTCGCTGCAATGCTCGTTCCTCCCTTGTGCAAAATAAGATCAAACTATAAAAAGATTCACTGCATGACATATTGTCGACGATCATGCTTATTTATTGAATATGTATCAAATTTTTGGCGGGTTGGTTAGTAAAATCGTTGGTTTATCGTTTTCATGCTGTGAATTTGTTCAATGAAGGGCAATTCATCTGTTTGGTTAGGGAATGGTGCAAACCTGCGATGATGAATAGCGGGCTATTATTTTTAACTATGCCCTGAAGCGCAGGTTTGCAACGAGATAAAATGATTATGCTTCCGGCGCGTATTCGATCCTGTTTCTGCCGTTAGCCTTGGCCTGATAGAGCGCATCGTCTGCTGCCTTTATCAAGCATTCATAATCGGGATGACCGCTATAGACGGCGATGCCGGCGCTGATGGTCATTGTAATGCTTTCACCGTTTTGAAGATAAATAAGGTGATCCTGGATTTTCTTTCTCAGCCGCTCGATGATGGTGTAGGCGGCGACTTTAGGCGTTTCAATAAGCACGATCATGAATTCTTCGCCGCCGTAACGGAAAACATAGTCGCTGTTCCTCGTGCTCTCATATAGCACTTCTGCAATTCTTTTCAAGATGCTATCGCCAGCGGCATGGCCATATGTGTCATTCACGGTTTTAAAATGGTCAATATCAATCATGGCGATGCTGAGCGAGGTGTTTGAGTGCATTGCCAGCGATATTTCATGTCTAAGGATAGTTGGCAGGAAACGACGGTTTAACAGAAGGGTCAACGTATCCTTACCGCTTTCCAGTTTTTGGACTTCGTCAAATAGCGATCCCAGCAGCATATTTATTTTATAAATTTTGCTTCTGACTGTTTTAAGTAGCGGGGCGTAATCCTGCTGGGTCAGTAGTGCGGTAGTACTATGGCTACGTATGTAGTCATCCGTTTCCGTCATTATGGAGGCGATAGTGCGTATCCCCTGAATATTACTGAAACTGGATTTCCCCTTATGGTTAAACCACAGGCCAAACTCCGAATCACTCAGGTCCTGGATGCTGGAAAGAGGCGTACCAGTGGCAACACTAAAAATAAAGGCATTTTCCCAATTTAGCAGCGATGCATTTTGGCGCTCTCTCTCCATGCTAGCATTTTCCAGAATAGAAAATAACCGATAGGACTCTTCATTTTTGGCTGCCAGATCGTGCGATTGTGAATAGGTTTTGCTCATTATCTCTATGGCGATATCCATAGAGATAGAGGCAAAACGTATGGCATCAAAACATAGCGTTTTATTCTCTGCCAGCTGTGCGATGTCTTCATAAAGGTGCCATTTTAAACGCCGGGCTCCACGCTCAACCAGATCGACGGGAATACCAATACGTGCATGAATCTGACCAATTTTCTTTTGATGGTTAATCAGGTCAGCCAGACGATCTCCGGTATTCGTTAAAATATCCGCTATCCATTTGCTCATCGATCCATGGAGTCGATCGTGGACTTGCTGGCTGGAAAGAAACAGGGAGGCTTCTTGATCTTTGAGCATGTAGGAGTAGAACGCGTCAGCAAAGTCAGAGGCTTTCTGATCGGCGAGGGTTCGCAGTAGAGTAAAAGATTTTTGTGAGGTTGTGGCTATCAATTGCATCCATTCTGATGTTATGACTTGATTGTAGTCTGACTCACCGTTATCTCTCTGTTCATTAACGTTCAATAGTTCGTTCAACTTTTAATCTCTTTTGCGAATATGTCGGATGTACTAGGATAGAAACGATCAATTTTTGCCTGAATAATTGATATGTAATAACAGAGAGGGTCAATATGGCGTTGTTAAAAACAAATAAAATTAATCATTTCATACAGGTACTATTCCTACCGTAGTTGTAAATGATAATGCTGTTTTTTTGATGTTAGAAGCTATTTTGAGATAAATTTATGAAAGTTAATGATCTGGTTACGGTTAAAACCGATGGAAAGACGCGGCGAGAAGGGACGATTCTGGCTGTAGAAACGTTTCAGGAAGGGATTATGTATTTAGTTGCATTAAAAGATTACCCAGCGGGTATCTGGTTTTTCAATGAGATTGACAGTAAAGACGGTACGTTTGTTGAGCCAAAGATCTTGCCAGAAAAAGAGTAAAGGGGAACACGCTGATATACGAGCATTGTCCAGGTGAACAATGCTCGCAGTGGCTTTGGTATCAGTATTTAGAACGTTTCCCAGTTACCGTTTTCTGTATTAGCCTGGCGGGGCAGGGCGAGTGATGAACGGTCCTTAGCGGCGAGAGCGTTTGGCTGAACAGGAGCTGAATGGCTATTTGATAAATGGCTGGATAACTTAAATGTCGCGACGGCACGAGTAAGCAATGCTGCTTGCTCTTCCAACGATGCCGCGGCCGCACTGGCTTCCTGAACGAGTGAAGCATTCTGCTGTGTCACGCTGTCCATTTCGGATATCGCCTGACCGACCTGAGTAATTCCCCGACTTTGTTCGTCAGAAGCAGAAGCAATCTCCCCCATGATGTCGGTGACGTTAGTGACGGCATCGACGATCTCTTTCATGGTTTGACCCGCGTTATCAACCAGAACAGAGCCACTGTTGACCAGATTTACCGATTCAGAAATCAGCGTTTCTATCTCTTTTGCGGCTTGTGCACTGCGCTGTGCGAGACTGCGAACTTCACTTGCTACGACGGCAAAACCGCGACCTTGTTCTCCCGCTCTGGCTGCTTCAACCGCCGCATTGAGTGCGAGAATATTCGTTTGGAAAGCAATGCTGTTAATAACGCTGGTAATTTCAGATATTTTCTTTGAACTACCTGAAATACTGTTCATCGTGTTCACAACGTTTGCAACGATCTCACCGCCTTGTTTGGCCTTTCCTGAGGCATTTGCCGCGAGCTGGCTGGCATGGTGCGCATTTTCTGAGTTTTGCTTCACTGTTGCGGTTAATTGCTCCATGCTTGCCGCAGTTTGTTCAAGCGCGGCGGCTTGCTGTTCGGTTCGTGAGGAAAGGTCGGTGTTACCGGATGAAATCTCCGTAGAACCTTGATAAATAGAGTCTGCGCTTTCCCGAACGGTAGTGACGGTAGTGACCAGAGAAGACTGCATTTGTTGAACGTTACTGGCGAGTGTGCCAATTTCATTCCTGCCATAACGGTCCGATACTTGAGTCAAATCGCCCTGCGCAATACGCTGAATTCTCATGACCAGTTGATTCATTGGTTTGATGAGGATCCCGCGCAGCAGGAAGAACGTCATAAGCGTTAAAATGGTGGCCAGCGCGAAGCTGCCGCCCATCAATGAATATCCAAGCAGTGCATTTTTATGCGCTGTTTCATTTAAATCTTTCGCTCTTTGCGTGCGGTAAGCGACAGCTTCTAGCAAAAATTTGTTATAGGCCAAGTCTAAAACTCGGGTTTCTTCGGACTCGAGAGTGATGACTTCTTCAAACAGCCCTTCTTTTGCCGCAGTGAGCATCAGCATAAGGCCTTGATTGACATAAGCATCATAGGACTTGCGCAGATCGCCGTCCAACGCCATATCCTGAGGGGTTTTAACCGGGCGTTGTTCATAGACAAGGAAGGCTTTTTTTGATTGTTCCAGACGCTGCTCAGCCTGTTTCAGGTTGTCATTGAAGACCTGAGAGTCGCCAATACGAGCAGCCGCTGCGGCCTGAATGAGCAGCAGACGTGCAGTGCGAAGGTGGTTGGAACTGTTTGAGATCCCCATTCGGGTATCGATTTCTTGTGTGACGTCATCTAATGACTGATTGCTGCTTTGTAGAAAATAGCTGGATGTGCCGATAGATGCTGCAAATAACAGCATGATACCACCCAGAATAATGATGAATAAGGGAACTAGCCGTAAATTGCTCAGCATGCCGGCCTCGGCGTGCTGCTCAGACCTTGACGTTATTTTCATATCCATTCGCTCATTCTCAGGAATTTATGATTTACCATGCCACTCGCTGCGGCATTGGCGTTTAGGTTTTAGTGTCTACATTAATGACAATTCATTAGCTAAACAACCAACGTAAAAGATAATCGGCATATATTGAGAAACCTTAATCAAATTCGATGCGATCCCGATCACGTTTTTAACTCTTTAAAAAGAAAAGAGAAATACGTGATGCGAAATCATACAGATTGATAATAAAAAATAAAGAGTCTGCCTCCTAACTTTATTTGTTTGAGGTTCAACGCTATTATGGCGAATCTATCTTCGGAGGGATTTTTCTTGGAAAAGCGCACGCATTTTTTTTCTGATAAAAAAATTGTTTTTTTTATCGCCACATTATGCTGTTTGCTCTGGGGAAGTGCTTATCCGGCAATTAAAAATGGCTATGAGCTGTTTCACATTGCAGATAATGATATTCCTGGAAAACTCGTTTTTGCAGGATACCGGTTCGCGTTCGCTGGGCTGTTGCTTTTGGTACTTGCTGTGTTAAGCGGACGCTCCATCGGGCGATTTCAGCGTGGGCAGTTAGTTCAGTTGACCACACTGGGAATATTCCAGACATCGTTGCAATATGTTTTTTTCTACATCGGTCTGGCTTATACCACCGGCGTTAAAGGTTCGATCATGAATGCAACCAGTACTTTTTTCAGCGTACTGCTTGCTCATTATTTATACCAAAATGATAAATTAAATATCAACAAGCTCATTGGTTGTATATTAGGTTTTGCCGGTGTAATGGTTGTTAATATCAACAGCAACGGAATGAATATTGGTTTTACGCTGTTAGGTGATGGGTTCGTTGTTATTGCCGCATTTATTTTGTCTGCATCGACTATATATGGTAAGCGCATATCACAAACGATGGATCCAACCGTTATGACCGGTTACCAACTGGCTATTGGCGGGATCATTTTAACGATATCAGGGTACTGTACTGGCGGGACACTCATCATACCTGATTGGAAAGCTCTACTGATGCTAGGCTACCTTATTTTGCTTTCTTCAGTCGCTTTTTCATTATGGAGTCAATTGCTGAAATATAATCGAGTCGGTATGGTCGCACCATTTAATTTCCTTATCCCTGTCTCTGGTACGCTGTTGTCAGCCCTGTTTCTTAATGAAAGTATTCTGGAGTGGAAATATTTCTTTGCACTGGTCCTGGTATGTTCAGGTATTTGGCTGGTTAATCGAATTGTTAAAAGCGATCGGTAAATGCCTTTGTGCCCCAGCTCACCTATCCCCTTGAAGGTACTGTCTGTAGCGTGATGTTTGAGCTTCGTTGAAGCTGTGAGTAGCGTCATGCTGCAGTGCCTGTACCCAATCCCAGACAATCACTAATTTCTTTAATATCAATATAGTAATGTTTAACCACCTTTTGCGGCGAGGCTGTATGCTTTGTTGTCGTTGCGACTATGCACTGGCAGAGGATAGATAAATGTTGCTTCATAACATGTGGTTAAGAGTTTTTTGGGTAAAAAGTGTAAGTTTTTCGTGAAAGGTATAAACTTACTTAACAGAGTGTGTTCTGAGCGCAAGGGATTTTTTGTATATCTATCATTTATATAGCAAGCAAATTGTTTCTTTTTTATTATTTTCAATGCTCTTTTTTGTAACGTTTAGTGTGCGATTTTGGCGGGAAAATAGGCATAAAAGTGATCAGACCAGACAGGGTTTAGCGCATAATGCTTTCATTTGTGTGATCTGTGTCACATAATGGCCAAAATCATTCTTCCGTCGCGTTGTATGTGCTACGGATTAGGCGGTACAGTTGCGCTGTTTTAGGATTAATCCTATGCTTTGGTTGAAGCGAGTCTTCAGGGTGGAACTAAAAAGCAACGGATGAACGGATTCTCAGCGTGATGCGCAAAGTTGGCAAGTAACGATTGCCCGAATAAGAAATGATAATGTAGTAACTCGCAGTATCTGGCACCGATAGTTTTTTATGCCATCAATGGAGAGTGATTTTCGAACTGGGCGATATGGTCTATCACCTAACTTATGTTTTAAACATAGCCTGTCGGGATGGGAAATATGGGTACCTCTGAATTACTCAAACACATTTATGACATTAATCTGTCTTATTTGTTACTGGCGCAACGCTTAATTAATGATGAAAAAGCTTCTGCGATGTTTCGTCTTGGAATCAATGACGAGATGGCAGATATCTTGATGCAACTGACTTTACCGCAGATGGTAAAATTGGCAGAAACGAACCAACTGATATGCCATTTTCGTTTTAACGATCACAATACAATCAAAGTCTTGACTCAGGAATCACGTGTGGATGATTTACAACAAATTCATACGGGGATTTTGCTGTCGAGTAACTTATTACAACAGTTAACTTCGAAAGAAGAAAACCTGCCTAAGAAAAGGGCATAAGTAATGGCGGAGAAAAGTATTGTTCAGGAGGCGAAAGACATCCAATTGGCGATGGAGCTCATTTCGCTCGGTGCTCGTTTACAGATGCTGGAAAGTGAAACTCAGTTAAGTCGCGGACGTTTGATTAAACTGTACAAAGAACTTAGAGGAAGTCCGCCGCCCAAGGGAATGTTACCTTTTTCAACGGATTGGTTTATGACCTGGGAACAGAATATTCATTCATCAATGTTCTACAACGCTTACAGTTTTTTAATCAAGAATGGGCAGTGCAGCGGTGTTGAAGCGGTTATTAAATCTTATCGACTTTACCTGGAACAGTGTGCGCCGCAGAGCGATTCTCCACTGTTGGCATTGACGCGGGCTTGGACATTAGTCCGTTTTGTTGACAGCGGTATGCTGCAACTATCGTCATGCAATTGCTGCAAAGGGATGTTCATCACTCACGCTCATCAACCTAAAAACAGTTTTGTTTGTAGTTTGTGCCAACCCCCTTCCAGAGCGGTAAAAAGGCGTAAACTTTCGCAAAATCTTGCCGATATAATACCTCAACTGCTGGATGAACAGGTAAAACACGCAGTCTGAGCCTGTAGCGATTTGTGAATCTATCACTGTTGGTTGTGAAGGCGGTGATAGATTTCTTCCTCTAGAACGTCCTGGCTACGGCTCCGCAGTTTTATCTCTCTTTCCGCCCACCTTTTTTATTATAAGGATTTCTTGTGCTGGTTATATTGGGTTATATCGTAATTGTGGCCTCGATACTCGGCGGTTATCTCATGGTCGGTGGGGCCTTGGGTGCGCTTTATCAACCTTCGGAGCTGTTGATCATCGGCGGTGCGGCGGTAGGTGCTTTCATCGTTGGTAACAATGGAAAGGCGATAAAAGCAACGCTACGTGCACTACCTCTTTTGGTCAAAAGTTCCAAGTACAATAAAGCACTGTATATGGACCTCATGGCCTTGCTTTTTCGAGTGATGGCCAAATCCCGCCAGCAAGGCATGCTTTCCCTGGAATTTGATATTGATAATCCTCGTGAGAGTGAAATCTTCTCGAGCTATCCGAATATCCTTGCTGACAACACCGTTGTTGAGTTTATTACCGATTATTTGCGTTTGATGGTCAGCGGTAACATGAATGCGTTTGAGATTGAAACGCTGATGGATGAAGAGATCGAGACTATTGAACATGAAAGTGAAGTGCCGGCGTCTAGCTTGACGATGATGGGTGACGGTCTTCCTGCATTTGGTATCGTCGCTGCCGTTATGGGGGTTGTTCACTCGCTGGCCTATGTTGACCGGCCTGCAGCCGAGTTGGGGATGATGATCGCTCACGCCATGGTGGGTACCTTCCTGGGGATTTTACTTGCTTACGGCTTTGTCTCTCCATTAGCCGCGTTGCTGCGTCAAAAAAATGCAGAAAAAATCAAAGTATTACAGTGCATTAAAGTCACTTTACTGTCGAGCCTTAATGGCTACGCTCCGCAAATTGCCGTTGAATTTGGTCGTAAAACGCTGTACTCAACGGAGCGTCCTTCCTTTACCGAATTGGAAGAACACATTCGTCGTGTGAAATCGCCGACTCAGCAAGCGTCGGACAGTAACGCATGAAACATCAGCATCCCATTATTCGCAAAAAGCGTAAGTCTGGACATGGGGGCCACCATGGTGGCTCCTGGAAGATTGCCTACGCTGACTTCATGACAGCAATGATGGCACTGTTTCTTGTAATGTGGCTTATCGCAATTTCTACGCCAATGCAGCTAGCCCAAATCGCAGAGTACTTTCGTACGCCATTAAAGGTTGCGTTAACGTCAGGTTCTAAATCAAGCGACAGTTCCAGCCCGATTCCGGGCGGGGGTAATGACCCCACTCAGCAAGATGGTGAAGTGAAAAAAGCCATCAAGACAGATAATGTAGAAAAGAAGCTGGACGAGGTTCGACTCAATAGATTGCGCGAACGTCTGGATCAGTTAATTGAGGCCGATCCTCGCTTACGTGCACTTCGTCCACATCTGTTAATTGAAATGATTGATGAAGGGTTACGCATCCAAATCATCGATAGTCAAAATCGCCCCATGTTTAAAACCGGGAGCGCGCAGGTTGAGCCCTATATGCGAGATATCCTGCGTGCGATAGCCCCTATTCTGAACGATTTCCCTAATAAGCTGAGTATCTCAGGCCATACCGACGATGTTCAGTATACGACAGGGGAACGTGGCTATAGTAACTGGGAGCTGTCCGCAGATCGTGCCAATGCATCACGTCGAGAGCTTATTTTTGGGGGCTTGTCTGATGGAAAAGTTTTGCGCGTTGTGGGTATGGCTGCGACAATGAGCCTCAAACAGGCGACAGGTGGAAATGATGCGATTAACAGACGCATCAGTTTGCTGGTACTGAGCAGACAGGCTCAAAAGGATATTGAAGAAGAAAATGCAGAAAGCTCTGCTGTAAATATAGACAAGGTGGAAAATTTACAAAATATGGAGTTGGATAAGCCTAAACCTACCACTCCGGCTGCCGAAAATAGTGATAACAACAATACGAGTGGAAGTGGTGGGGCATCGCCACAACCAACTAATGGAGTTCCTGCTCCAGAGCGTCAGCAGCCAACCACAGCGTTGCCTGCTGCGCCCGATAGCCAGGCGACGCCTTCTCAATAAGCCGCGATTCACAGCAGAGGTGACCACGTGAGCATGGACATGAGTGCTTTCTATCAAACGTTCTTTGATGAAGCAGATGAATTACTGGCCGATATGGAACAACACTTATTGTTGTTAGATCCGTCAGAACCCGACACCGAGCAATTGAATGCGATTTTCCGTGCAGCCCACTCCATAAAAGGAGGCGCTGGCACATTTGGTTTTAAAGTTTTGCAGGAAACTACGCACCTGTTAGAAAACCTACTCGATGGGGCAAGACGTGGAGAAATGCGTCTTAGCACTGATATCATCAACCTGTTTCTGGAAACAAAAGACATTATGCAGGATCAGTTGGACGCTTATAAAACCGCACAGGAACCCAATGCTGAAAGCTTTGAGTATATCTGTCAGGCCTTGCGCCAGCTTGCTCTGGAGTCTAAAGCCGATGGTGATGCAGCACAGCCTGATGTGTCGGTTGCAACACCGCACTCTGCTAGCCCTGCATCTAACGGTGTAGGTAAAGGTGAAATGCGTATCGCATTAACTGGCCTGAAGTCTCAGGAAATACCTCAGATGCTGGAAGAGCTTGGCAATCTGGGGACGGTTAAAGACCCTCACCAGACTGACACTAGCGTAGAAGTGACATTGGTCACGTCTGAGAGCGAAGACGATATCAGCGCGGTACTGTGTTTTGTACTTGAACCGGAGCAAATCAGCTTCAAATCTGCTGTGGCCAGCCAACCTGTCGTCGCTGAAGTCGTAGAAACATTGGCTGTCGTTGAAGCACCCGTCGTCGCCGCTCCAGTGGAGCCGTCTGCGCCAGTTGCTGCAAAACCGCAAGCTGTACCGGAAAATGGAAAAAATAAAGCAAAAACCGGTGATACCAGTATTCGTGTGGCAGTTGAGAAGGTTGACCAGCTTATCAACCTCGTTGGTGAGTTAGTGATTACGCAGTCCATGCTGGCACAGCGCTCAAGTGAACTTGACCCTGTGGCACACGGCGATCTGCTCAACAGTATGGGGCAGTTGGAACGTAACGCCCGCGATCTGCAAGAATCGGTTATGTCCATCCGTATGATGCCGATGGAATATGTATTTAGCCGTTTCCCTCGATTGGTTCGTGACCTGGCTGCGAAATTGGATAAGCAGGTTGAACTAACGCTGATGGGGAGTTCGACTGAACTGGATAAGAGTTTGATTGAACGTATTATCGATCCTCTGACGCACCTGGTGCGTAACAGCCTCGATCACGGTATCGAATCTCCAGATAAACGCGTAGCTGCAGGTAAGTCTGCAGTGGGTAACCTGACGCTTTCTGCGGAACATCAGGGCGGTAACATCTGTATTGAGGTTATCGACGATGGGGCAGGGCTAAACCGCGAGAGAATTCTGGCTAAAGCCTTGTCTCAAGGTTTGGCTGTGAATGACTCGATGTCTGATGAAGAAGTGGGCATGCTGATCTTTGCTCCAGGCTTTTCAACCGCGGAGAAAGTCACAGACGTTTCTGGCCGTGGTGTCGGCATGGATGTGGTGAAGCGAAATATTCAGGAAATGGGTGGTCATGTCGAAATCCACTTCCAGGCAGGAAAAGGCACGACGATCAGAATCCTGTTGCCGTTAACGCTCGCGATCCTTGATGGCATGTCCGTTAAAGTTAACAACGAAGTCTTTATTCTACCGCTTAACGCCGTGATGGAATCCTTGCAGCCGCAGTCGGAAGACCTGTATCCGCTAGCTGGCGGAGAAAGGGTATTGCAGGTTCGTGGTGAATATTTACCTCTCGTTGAACTGTTCCATATCTTTGATGTGGATGGCGCTAAGACGGATGCTACTCAGGGTATTGTCGTTATTCTGCAAAGTGCGGGTCGACGTTATGCCTTGCTGGTCGATCAGCTGATTGGGCAGCATCAGGTCGTCGTTAAAAACCTGGAAAGTAATTATCGCAAGGTGCCAGGCGTTTCAGCCGCTACTATCCTTGGTGATGGCAGCGTTGCGCTGATTGTGGATGTTTCAGCGTTACAAGCGCTTAATCGTGAAAAGCGTGCGGTTGAAACTGCTGCTTAATAAAACAGATCGTTAATAAAGGGTGGAAAACATGACTGGACTTGCAAGCGTCACGAAATTAACTGGCGAAACAGTAGGACAGGAATTCCTGATTTTTACGCTGGGTGACGAAGAGTACGGCGTTGATATTTTAAAAGTACAAGAAATTCGCGGTTATGACCAGGTAACGCGTATTGCCAACACGCCTTCCTTCATTAAAGGTGTCACCAACCTACGCGGTGTCATTGTACCGATCGTTGACTTGCGCATTAAATTCGCTAAGCAGGACGTTGAATACGATGACAACACGGTTGTTATTGTTCTCAACCTTGGTCAGCGTGTTGTCGGGATTGTTGTCGATGGCGTGTCTGACGTGTTGTCATTGACCACTGACCAAATTCGTCCCGCTCCGGAGTTTGCAGTAACGCTGTCAACAGAGTACCTGACTGGTTTAGGTTCTCTGGGCGAGAGAATGTTGATTCTGGTTGATATCGAGAAGCTGTTGAGTAGCGAAGAAATGGCGCTGGTTGATAGCGTATTGAAAGTCTAATCTATCGGCCTTCAGGGGCTACGACAGTGGCCCCGAAAACCTTCCTTAGTCATATCCTTGTCAGTTCAGAAATTCGTAAAGATATCCAGAATAATGCCGATATCATCGGTGGTTGGTCTACTCAAAAGGCGTTATATGTTTAACCGTATAAAAGTTGTTACAGGTCTGATGCTTGTACTAGTGTTGTTTGGGGCACTTCAGCTTATTTCTGGTGGTTTATTCTTTAGTGCATTAAAAAATGATAAGGATATCTTCAGTTCAACGCAGGTTATTAACCAAAAGCGTTCCGAGCTGGATTCAGCATGGTCATATTTATTACAGACTCGTAATACGCTTAACCGCGCGGGGACGCGTTTTGCACTCGATGCAAGCGGCACGGGGGCGGGTGCTGGCGGTAAAGAGCTTCTGGTCTCTGCTCAAAGACAACTGTCTGTCGCAAACGATTTTTTCTCCCGCTATGAAAAAGTACCGCAGGATCCGCGTCAGGATGAAAGTGTTACTCGAGGCGTAAAAGAGAATTACGTGGCTCTGAATGGCGCATTAACTGAATTAATTCAGTTTTTGAATGCAGGGGAATTTAAGAAGTTCGTTGAGCAACCAACGCAGAGTTTTCAAGATAACTTTGAAAAAGCGTATTACGCCTATAAAGCTGAAAGCGATAAACTTTATCAGGCTGGGATAGCTAAAAATGATGCAGCTTATGACTCGGCGCTCTGGATCCTTGGCTTCATTATCGTGTTGGTTTTTGCGTTAGCGCTGATTTCGTGGGTTGGTATTCAACAGCTATTAATAAGGCCGCTAAATAATATTGTTGAACATATTCGTCATATTGCGAAAGGCGATCTGACAAAAACGACTAATTTTCACAGCAGCAATGAAATGGGCATTCTGGCTGACAGTATTCGCCATATGCAAAGTGAGTTTGTTTCAACGGTTAGTGCTGTTCGACAAGGTGCTGATGCCATTTACACCGGTGCTACAGAAATTAGCGCGGGTAATAACGATCTCTCGTCGCGCACCGAACAACAGGCCGCTTCATTAGAAGAAACGGCAGCAAGCATGGAACAGTTGACCGCAACAGTTAAACAGAATGCGGAAAATGCTCGCCAGGCCAGCCAGTTGGCGCTGAGCGCCTCAGAGACGGCACAGAAAGGTGGCAAGGTCGTCGATAATGTCGTCAAAACCATGCACAATATTGCTGGAAGTTCGCAAAAAATTGCCGATATTACTAGTGTGATTGATGGTATTGCGTTCCAGACCAATATTCTTGCGCTGAATGCTGCGGTTGAAGCAGCCAGAGCTGGGGAACAAGGTCGTGGGTTTGCGGTTGTGGCAGGTGAAGTTCGTAATTTGGCACAGCGTAGTGCTCAGGCTGCGAAAGAAATTAAAAGTTTGATTGAAGATTCTGTCAGCCGAGTCGATGAAGGTTCTGTACTGGTTGAAAGTGCGGGCGAGACGATGGGAGAAATCGTCAGTGCTGTCACTCGTGTCACGGATATTATGGGTGAAATCGCCTCGGCTTCTGATGAGCAAAGCAAAGGTATTGATCAGGTCGGCCAAGCTGTAACTGAGATGGATCGGGTTACGCAGCAAAACGCCTCCCTGGTTGAAGAGTCTGCCGCTGCGGCTGTTGCATTGGAAGAACAAGTGAAAGTGCTGAATGAAGCTGTTGCTGTATTCCGCCTCTCTGAAGATGCTGGCTCGTTTAGAAGGACGACACCAGCGACAGCAGGCCAAAAACCTGCATTGTTAGCTTCATCAGCGAATGGCGGTAAGAAAGCGAAAGAAGGTTCATCCAATGATAATTGGGAAACGTTCTGATCAGAATCGTCATATAGGCTATAAGTGACCCAAACTGTAGGGACACTGAACTAATCCCCAGCCGCTTACATGTAGGTGGCTGGGTGATTGTTGACTCGCCATAATTTAGAAAAATGAACATGCGAGTCATTAATCAGTGCACACTTGAGGTTGGTGAGTAATACAGCACTTGGCGCTTTGAAGCTGGGTAATTCATGATATTGTTCAATCTGTAACTTATGTTACGGATATGATGGGGTGAGGCTGGTTTTGGCATTAAAGCCAAAGAATAAAGCAGGTAGCACAGCTGTGATGAGAGGGACAACGCCACCCGACAGCATGTGGCTTTGGTAGAACGAACACGCTGACCTGTTCAGTTTGCAGAACTTGCGGGGTGTATTACCAATACAGTGTCAGTTTTAATCGTAATGCGATGACTAATTGACGAATGACAATAAAAACCTGCGTTAGCTGTAAAGGAAAGTTCAGATTGAAAAAAACCATAGCAAAAAACACTATTCGAGCGGTTTGATATGAAAAGTACACCGTCACAAAATCGCCCTGAATCTGCCTCTATTCTGACGCAGATGGTTGACAGATTGCCGTTGTCGGACACCCATTTCCGGCGAATCAGTCAGCTAATATATCAGCGTGCCGGCATTGTTCTGGCCGATCACAAACGTGAAATGGTTTATAACCGTTTGGTTAGACGTCTCCGTTTACTTGGAATCAATGATTTCGGTCAGTACTTAGCATTATTAGAGTCAGATCCTAACAGTGCAGAATGGCAAGCCTTTGTTAATGCGTTAACCACTAACCTAACTGCGTTTTTCCGTGAAGCTCACCACTTTCCCATATTGGCTGAGCATGCCAGGAAACGTCCAAATGGCTACACCATCTGGAGCACGGCTGCCTCTACGGGGGAAGAACCTTATTCACTGGCGATGACACTTGCAGAGGTCTTAGGTAATAAAGCGAGCGGATGTCAGGTATGGGCCAGCGATATTGATACTCAGGTATTAGAAAAGGCAACTGCTGGCATCTATCGTCAGGAAGAGTTGCGCTCTCTTTCTCCACAGCAACTACAGCGGTTTTTTTTACGCGGTACTGGGCCACATAGTGGTTTGGTTCGTGTTCGCCCTGAGCTTGCGTCAATGGTGCATTTCCAACAACTAAATCTGCTCGCACCTGATTGGTCCGTTCCCGCGCCATTTGATGCTATTTTTTGTCGTAATGTAATGATTTATTTCGATAAAGAAACTCAAGAGCGTATTCTCCGTCGATTCGTCCCGATGCTTAAACCGGGAGGATTGTTATTTGCCGGGCATTCAGAGAATTTCAGCCAGATCAGTCGCGAGTTCTATTTGCGTGGGCAAACTGTATATGGGCTGGCTAAGGAAAGATAATGAGCAAGATAAGAGTATTATGCGTTGATGATTCTGCCCTAATGCGTCAGATCATGACTGAAATAATTAATAGCCATTCTGATATGGAAGTTGTCGCGACCGCGCCAGATCCATTAGTTGCTCGTGATTTGATTAAAAAATTCAATCCCCAGGTATTAACACTGGATGTTGAAATGCCGCGTATGGATGGGTTGGATTTTCTTGAGAAGCTTATGCGTTTGCGCCCGATGCCTGTTGTCATGGTGTCGTCCCTGACGGGGAAAGGCTCAGAAATTACGCTGCGCGCGCTGGAGCTTGGTGCGATTGATTTTGTCACCAAGCCTCAGTTAGGTATCCGTGAAGGGATGCTGGCATACAGCGAGCTGATTGCGGAAAAAATTCGTATGGCCGCGAAGGCGCGCCTGCCGCAGCGTAGCACTGGGGCAGAGCCGACAAAAATTATTCAGCATACGCCATTGCTAAGTAGTGAGAAATTAATCGCGATTGGTGCGTCAACGGGGGGAACGGAAGCGATACGGCATGTATTACAGCCCCTGCCGCCGACAAGCCCTGCATTACTGATCACACAGCACATGCCACCTGGCTTTACGAAGTCTTTCGCCGAGCGTTTGAACAAGCTATGTCAGATTACGGTGAAAGAAGCAGAAGATGGGGAACGTGTTCTTCCTGGTCATGCATACATTGCACCAGGCGCCCGCCATCTTGAACTGGCTCGTAGTGGGGCAAACTATCAAGTACGTTTAAATGATGGACCTCCCGTCAATCGGCATCGTCCATCAGTCGATGTGTTATTCCGTTCGGTTGCGCAATACGCCGGGCGAAATGCCGTAGGGGTAATCCTTACTGGGATGGGGAATGATGGGGCTGCTGGCATGTTGGAACTCCATCAGGCTGGTGCTTATACTCTGGCCCAAAATGAAGCAAGTTGTGTGGTTTTCGGGATGCCGCGTGAAGCGATTGCGATGGGTGGCGTCGATGAAGTGGTGGATTTGCACCAGGTGAGCCAGCGTATGTTGGCACAAATCTCTGCCGGACAGGCATTACGTATATAAGCAGCTCTCGGTGAGCAATAAATATTTTAGGAGTAGGTATGGCCGATAAAGAACTCAGATTTCTGGTAGTGGATGATTTTTCGACGATGCGCCGAATTGTCCGTAACCTGCTGAAGGAACTGGGCTTTAATAACGTAGAAGAGGCAGAAGACGGCGCAGATGCACTGAACAAGCTTCGTGCCGGTGCTTTTGATTTCGTCATTTCTGACTGGAATATGCCCAACATGGATGGACTGGAGCTATTACAGACTATTCGTGCTGATGGCGCGCTTTCCAGCCTTCCCGTGCTGATGGTAACGGCAGAAGCGAAGAAAGAGAACATTATCGCTGCAGCACAAGCAGGTGCTAGCGGCTATGTAGTTAAACCATTTACTGCAGCTACCCTTGAAGAAAAACTGAGTAAGATTTTCGAAAAACTGGGTATGTAAGGGGATCTTATGACGCCACATATGCCGTCCGTGAACGACACAGCTTCAGCAACCGAGATCATTTCGCGTATCGGCCAATTGACTCGTATGCTGCGCGACAGTTTGAAAGAGCTGGGTCTGGATAATGCGATAGCAGAAGCAGCAGAGGCTATTCCTGATGCCCGCGATCGTCTTGACTATGTTGTCCAGATGACTGCGCAAGCGGCAGAGCGTGCTCTGAACTGCGTAGAGGCTGCACAACCACGTCAAAACCAACTAGAAGCGGATGCCAAATCCCTGAAAACCCGTTGGGATGAATGGTTTGAAAATCCAATTGAACTGGCAGATGCGCGTGAATTAGTGACGGATACGCGTAGCTATCTTGAGGATGTCCCACAGCATACCTCGTTTACCAATGCTCAGCTGTTGGAAATTATGATGGCGCAGGATTTCCAGGACCTTACTGGTCAGGTAATCAAGCGTATGATGGATGTTGTCCAGGAGATTGAAAAACAACTGCTGATGGTGTTGCTGGAAAATATTCCAGAAAAACCAGATGCACCTAAGCGTGCAAATGATGGTCTGCTTAATGGACCTCAGTTGGATAAAGGTGCCGCAGGTATTGTTGCCAATCAGGATCAGGTTGATGACCTTCTGGATAGTCTTGGGTTCTAATGAATCTTTCTTCAAGAAAGGAAGTCACTCCCTTTCTTGAAAAGATGACGAACACCATCACTCGGTTATTTATGGCCAGTGTTTATGGCCATAAATAGCTAAATTCGCTTTTCCCTTCCCCTTAATTCTTACTATGCGTTAAAGAAGCGTTGGTTTTTCTCGTTGTTCCAGCCATAAAACTTTCTCGTATTTGTCATGCTAGGCAGCAAATTCCTATCCCGAAAGTCGTAACAGGAACGCCATAGTGGCTGAAGATAGCGATCTAGAAAAAACAGAAGCCCCCACTCCCCAAAAAGAGGAGAAGGCGCGTGAAGAAGGGCAGATCCCGCGATCGCGAGAGCTGACTTCTGTTCTGATGATGGTCGCAGGTCTGGCTATTTTGTGGATGGGAGGCGAAGCCATGGCTGGCCGATTGGCCAGAATTGTCTCACAGTCGTTAAATTTTGATTACGCAACGATTGGTGATGACACTCAAATGCTACGGCATGTTGGCTCATTACTGCGTCAGGCAGTATCGGCGTTGATACCCATTATGTTAGGGGCTGTGTTGGTTGCGCTGTCTGCGCCTTTGCTGCTTGGTGGGATATTATTTAGTACCAAATCATTAAAGGTTGATTTCAAAAAATTAGATCCTATTTCTGGGCTGAAGCGGTTGTTTTCCGCCCAATCACTGGCTGAGCTCTTCAAGGCAATATTGAAATCAGTCATGGTCGGGATCATTAGTACCTTCTTCTTGATTCATAACTGGCCGAAGATATTGCATCTGGTATCCGAAGCGCCGATTTCGGCGATGGGGGATGCGCTGGAACTGGCCGTGATGTGTGGTTTCCTTATCATCATGGGGCTCATTCCCATGGTCGCCTTTGATGTGTTTTGGCAAGTTTGGAGCCACATCAAAAAGTTACGAATGAGCAAGCAGGAAATTCGTGATGAGCATAAACAGAACGAAGGCGATCCTCATGTTAAAGGCCGTATTCGTCAGCAGCAGAGAGCAATTGCTCAGCGTAGAATGATGGCTGATGTGCCTAAGGCTGATGTGATAGTCACTAACCCGACGCATTATGCGGTAGCATTACGTTATGATGATAAAAAAATGAATGCACCGAGAGTGCTGGCTAAAGGGGCTGGTGAGATCGCGTTGCGTATTCGTGAGTTAGGGGCCGAACATCGCGTTCCTATTTTAGAAGCTCCTCCGTTGGCGCGAGCGCTATTTCGCCATTCAGAGGTCGGGCAGCATATTCCGGCTGCGCTGTATGCCGCCGTTGCAGAAGTCTTAGCCTGGGTTTATCAACTGAAACGCTGGAAGCGGGAAGGTGGATTAATTCCTAGAAAACCGAAACATCTACCAGTGCCGGATGCACTGGATTTTGCTAAAGAGAATACTACTGATGGCTAATTTGGCCTCTTTGCTTCGTTTACCGAGTAATATGAAAGGTACCCAATGGCAAATATTAGCCGGACCAATACTGATCCTGCTGATACTTTCCATGATGGTATTGCCGCTGCCGCCATTCATTCTGGATCTGTTATTTACCTTTAACATTGCACTGTCCATCATGGTATTGCTGGTTGCGATGTTTACGCAGCGGACACTGGAGTTTGCTGCGTTTCCTACGATTCTGCTGTTTTCTACTTTATTGCGTCTTTCGCTCAACGTCGCTTCTACCCGTATCATTTTGCTGGAAGGTCATACAGGGACGGCAGCCGCAGGTAAAGTTGTTGAAGCATTTGGTCACTTTCTGGTAGGCGGAAATTTTGCCATTGGTATCGTGGTCTTTATCATTCTTGTCTTAATCAACTTCATGGTTATCACCAAAGGTGCCGGACGTATCGCTGAAGTCGGTGCCCGCTTTGTGTTGGATGGTATGCCAGGCAAACAGATGGCGATCGATGCCGATCTTAATGCTGGGATCATTGGTGAAGAAGAAGCGAAAAAGCGCCGTGCTGAAGTCACTCAGGAGTCAGACTTCTACGGCTCAATGGACGGTGCCAGTAAATTCGTGCGCGGTGACGCCGTCGCCGGGCTGATTATCATGGTCATCAACATTGTTGGTGGATTAATCGTCGGTGTAGTTCAGCACAACATGCCAGTAGGGCAGGCCGCAGAAAGCTATACGCTGCTTACCATCGGTGATGGTTTGGTTGCCCAGATTCCTGCTCTGATTATTTCTACCGCCGCGGGTGTCATTGTTACTCGCGTGAGTACCGATCAGGACGTTGGCCAGCAGATGGTCACCCAGCTATTCAATAACCCACGAGTGATGGTGCTGAGTGCAGCGGTTATTGGACTTATTGGTCTGGTTCCTGGAATGCCCAACTTTGTCTTTCTGTTATTTACAGCATCGTTGTTAGGGCTTGCCTGGTGGATGCGTGGAGAACAGCAAAAAGAACCTGTGATGCAACCTATACCAGCATCAATGGAGAAGCATCAGGTTGTTGAAGCCAGCTGGTCTGACGTACAGCTTGAAGATCCGCTGGGTATGGAAGTTGGCTATCGATTAATCCCAATGGTTGACGCGCAGCAAGATGGCGAGCTGCTGGGCCGGATTCGTAGTATCAGGAAGAAGTTTGCCCAGGAAATGGGATACTTACCGCCAGTGGTTCATATCCGGGATAATTTAGAACTTCAGCCTGCCAGCTATCGCATATTGATGAAAGGTGTTGAGGTGGGTAGCGGTGAGGCTCATCCAGGTCGTTGGATGGCGATCAACCCGGGCAATGCGGTTGGCTCTTTGTCTGGTGATATCACGCAGGATCCGGCGTTTGGGCTCCCGGCGGTCTGGATTGATAATGCCCTCAAAGATCAAGCTCAAGCTCAAGGGTTCACGGTCGTAGAGGCCAGTACCGTAGTAGCAACGCACCTGAACCACTTAATTGCATTGCATGCCAGTGAACTGTTTGGGCGGCAGGAAGCTCAGCAGCTGATGGATCGCGTTGCGCAGGAAATGCCAAAACTGACAGAAGATTTCATTCCGGGCGTAGTGACGTTAACGACCTTGCATAAGGTCTTGCAGAATTTGCTTAGCGAGAGGGTGTCGATTAGGGATATGCGTACCATCATGGAGACATTGGCTGAACATGCGCCGGTGCAGCCAGATCCTTATGAACTTACTACGGTGGTTAGGGTTGCTTTGGGACGTGCGATTACTCAGCAGTGGTTCCCAGGAGACAGTGAACTTCAGGTTATCGGTTTGGAAGGCTCGTTGGAACGTCTCCTGTTACAGGCGCTTCAAGGAGGCGGTGGCCTCGAACCGGGGCTTGCAGATCGCTTGCTTGAACAGGCGAAACAAGCGCTACAGCGGCAGGAAATGTTGGGTGCTCCGCCGGTTCTGCTTGTGAACCATGCTTTACGCGCTTTGCTTGCCCGATTCCTGCATCGTAGTCTGCCAAACATGGCCGTACTGTCTAATCTAGAGATCAGCGATCATCGCCAGATTCGCATGACATCAGTGATAGGGGAAGCTCAGAAGTGAGGAAGATGACTCATTCTCTGGCTGCAGGCGTGCTGGCATTCCCGCTCTGCGCCATCGCGACGCCAGGTAGTTGGAACGGAAGCATGCCGGGAATAAAACTTGATCATCGTGGTGAAATGGTTACGACGTCAGCTTTTGCTCCTAATATAGCCGTTAATCCAGATGAAACGATTACGACAATATATTGGCGGCACGTGATTGATTCAGCGATACCAGTAGGGCTTGTTGTGAAATTGTGTTCACAATCGCCGCAGCGCTGTGTTGACTTAGACGGAAGTGGTGATGGGAAAACCCAGGCATTTGACGGGTTAGCTGCTAATAATGAGTTTCGTTTTGTCTACTACATTGAAGGAAATGGTCGTATTAATCACACCTTCAGCGTGCGTACGATCGATATTGCAGTAAACTATAAGTAGTTTTCTAAATGGTTGTTTAGATAGTCAAAAGTCTCTGCCCAAAGCGCAGAGACTTTTAGAATGCAATTTTCCTACCGCCAACTGTTACGCCTTTCGACTGACCATCTGGACCATACAGTCCTTGCCCATGGCGGGGCTTCAATATATTGATGGCTTCATTCGTATAGGCAATATGCTGGCTAAGCAGAAGGCCATTGTGCTGATTCTGATTATTCAAACGTCTGGTTAACTCTTGTACTTGCTGCCAGTAAGCCGACAGCTTTTCAATACCGTCGTAAGGTGCTTGCAACTTAAGAGTCGACTCAGTTTTATGGCGCTGCGTTTCCAAATGCTGCATTGTCGCCAGCAAAGACGTTTTATTCTCTGTTACCTGTTGTAGTGCGATGCTATTAATATGGCCAGCGCAAAGCAGCGTTTGCTCTTCGGACATAACAACATCGAGTTCACGTAGGTTGCTCAGCAGTTGATCCAAAATCGATTGCAGATTTTCCATAAATATTAATTACCTGCTAAAAAATCCTGAGTCTCTTTAAGCAACGCATCCGCGATTTTTCCGGCATCAATTTTAAGTGAGCCATCACGAATTGCCTGCTTTAAGGTTTCAACGCGGTTCATGTCGATGTCCTGCGTACCCGGTTGCATCAATTTTGCCTGCGCGTCGCTCAGTTTTACCTGAGTTGCGCTAACTTCAGACTGCGCTTCAGCTTGTTTACGTTTAGCTTTAGCGACATCGCCAGATTCACGTTGCTGAACTTGACTGACCGGCTTCAGTGACTGGGTGCGATCAATACTCATAATACATCCCTCTGATTTGAGGATAAATGGGTAATCATCAATGTGTTACAGAATTCTCATCACATTGGTGTTCAATTTTAAAACGTCATCAGTAATGACTCTGTAACTATCATCGGCAAACATGAGCAAATCTTTAATTAATTACTGTGAGATCAGAATAATCCCATCTTCGTTTGTGATTCCGCTGACTATTTGTCCATTTGCCGTTCTGACTCTAACCGCTTGCCCGGCTGCCGCGTTGTTCATGGCTTTTCCTTCGCCATTAATTGTGAAGCCTTCCCCTTGGGCGATAATCTGCACTGATTGACCGGCCTTTACGACCCAGGCGCGCCTGATCATAGACGCGGTAATAACCTGGCCAGGAGTGAGATCGCGCAAAAGTACTGCGCCCTGCGCACCTGGTAACGTCAGTATAGGGCGCAACGGTAATAAATCGAGCCTGCCTTTTGTCAAACGAATGTCTTTTTCCGTCAGCGTGGTTCCCCGATTTATCAGCCGTGCACTGGTGACATAATTCCCCGTTACCTGAACTTCGGTTTGAATGAAGCGACGCTGTTGCCCGCAACGTACGGACAGGCTCACATTACCCCACATTTTCGTATTTCCAGGCAGCGTGATTTGAGGCGCTTCGCACTGTGGCCATTGCGACTCTGGCGATTTTACCACAACGTTTACGGTATTCGTGCTTCCCTGAAAGCGTGAGGCAAAAAATTGATTGATCTGTGCAGGAAGGTCGTTCGCATTGACAGGGGCACAAAGGGTGAAAAAACAGGACGCCGCCAGATAGAGGTAATAATGTATTGTTTTCATTCCTGTTCGGCTCTCCTGATCCTGATTATATCGGGCATTAAGTGTAACGATGTCAGCGTGAGGTTAAGGCAATAAATAGCGCTGCATTTGGTGTCTATTCGTTCGATGGCATAGCCATCATGAGAATTATCCTACTCACTCCAAATTCTAACTTGCGGAGGGAGCATGCTTGATAAATTAGACGCCTCGTTGCGGTTTCAGCAGGAAGCGTTGAACTTGCGTGCCCAGCGGCAGGAAATTCTGGCCGCGAATATTGCCAATGCGGATACACCGGGCTATCAGGCCAGGGATATCGATTTTGCCAGCCAGCTCAGTAAAACGATGGAGCAAGGGCGGGTGAACGGTACGGGTATCGCGCTGAAAACCACATCTGTACGGCATATACCGGCACAGAACTTTCAGCCGCCGGAACTTGATTTGCTCTATCGCGTACCCGATCAGCCTGCGTTGGATGGCAATACGGTCGATATGGACCGAGAACGCACTAATTTTGCCGATAATAGCCTGAAATATCAATCCAGCCTGACCGTTCTGGGCGGACAGATTAAAGGCATGATGTCAGTCCTGCAGTCAGGTTCGTGACCGTAGCGCGATAGGAAGGTAAAGATTTATGTCGTTATTAAATATATTCGAAATTTCAGGCTCAGCGCTTTCTGCGCAATCTCAGCGTCTGAATGTGAGCGCCAGTAACCTGGCTAACGCAGACAGCGTGACGGGCCCTGATGGCGAGCCTTATCGCGCCAAGCAGGTAGTATTCGAAGTGAATGCCGCTCCGGGGCAGTCTACGGGTGGCGTACGCGTTTCCAATGTTATTGAAGATCCATCACCTGCTCGTCTGGTTTACGAACCGGGCAATCCGCTAGCTGATGGGCAGGGATACGTTCGCATGCCGAATGTTGACCCAGTGGCTGAGATGGTAAACACCATTTCTGCATCGCGCAGTTATCAGGCAAACGTCGAAGTGTTGAATACAACAAAATCGATGATGCTGAAGACGTTAACGATCGGGCAATAATCGGGAGACGAAATAGTGTCTGTAACAATTAATGATACGTCCTCGGCAACGAGAACACAGAGCACGTCGAGTACTTCGTCGACAACGGCGGTAGAGAAGAACAGCAGTGCTGACCTACAAAATCAGTTTCTGACCCTTCTGGTTGCGCAGTTGAAGAATCAGGATCCGACGAACCCGATGAGCAACGATCAGTTGGTCAGCCAACTTGCTCAGCTTAATACGGTCAGCGGTATTGAAAAGTTGAATACCACACTGGGTTCCATCTCTGGTCAGATCAATAACAACCAATCCATGCAAGCCACAACGCTGATTGGTCACAGTGTCATGATCCCTGGAAAGGACATTCTTGTTGGTAAAGAAACCAGTACCCCCTTTGGCGTGGAACTGGAAAAAGCAGCAGAGGTTGTTACCGTCACCGTTAATGATGCGACAGGTAAAGCTGTTCGTACGATCGAACTGGGCACGCTTTCTGCCGGCGTTCACTCATTCAACTGGGATAGTAAACTTTCTGATGGCACGGTTGCGCCTGATGGGGCTTATACCTTCACTGTTGCTGCCAGTACTGGCGGCGCACAGCAAGTTGTTCAGCCATTGAGCTATGCGGTTGTCAATAGTGTCGTTCGCGGCGATAACGGTGCATTACTGGATTTAGGACTACGCGGCAGAGCCACCATGGACGATGTCCGGCAGATTCTGTAACAGTGTAAATTTCATGTTATTCCAGTGAAATTCACTATCTGGAATATGACTTAATAAATTCTCTGGAGAGCGACATGGGTTTTTCTCAGGCGGTCAGTGGTTTAAACGCGGCATCTAATAACCTGGATGTTATCGGTAATAATATCGCTAACTCAGCGACAGTGGGTTTTAAATCCGGGACCGTCACATTTGCGGATATGTTTGCGGGTTCTAAAGTGGGTATGGGTGTGAAGGTTGCATCGGTATTGCAGGATTTTGGTAACGGTACGGTAACTTCATCCTCACGAGACCTGGATGTTGCGATTAGCGGCGGTGGTTTTTACCGTCTGCAAGACACCAATGGCTCGACTTATTACAGCCGTAATGGTCAGTTCATGTTGAATGGTCGTAATATCGTCAACGCACAGGGTATGCAACTGACGGGGTACCCGGTCGCAGGTACACCGCCAACGGTTCAAACGGGTGCTGATCCAGTACCGTTGACGGTTCCTGATGGCGATATGTTGGCAAGCCAAACTACGATTGCCTCAATTCAGGCTAACCTGAAATCCTCAGATGCCGTTCCAACGAGCGCCTGGGCCACAACGCCTGGTGCTGAAGGCACCTATAACAGTAAGACTGCACTAACAACCTATGACAGTCAGGGGAACGTGCATAACTTCACGCTGTATTTTGTTAAAACCGCGAATAATACGTGGCAAACTTATGCCAAAGATGACTCCGTTAGCCCTGCTGTTTATCAAAATGCAGGAACATTGAACTTTGCTTCCAATGGTGCATTAACGGGGCATACGCCTTTCAACATCAACCTCACTGGGACCAATGGTGCGGCGAATGGGGCGTTTACGCTTAATTTGACTGGCAGCGTGCAGCAAAATACCGAATATAGCTATAAGAGCCCAACTCAGAACGGTTTTGCTCCAGGATCGCTGACTGGTTTTGCTATCAATGACGACGGCACGATCGAAGGTAGCTACAGCAACGGTCAGAAACAGCCGCTGGGTCAGATCCTTCTGGCTAGCTTTGCCAACCCAGAAGGTTTGTCCCCTGAAGGAGATAACGCCTGGTCTGAAACTGCGAGCTCTGGTCAGGCTGTCGTTGGTCTGGCAGGTACCGGAAGTCTGGGTAAGCTGATCGGCAAATCTACCGAAAGTTCAAACGTTGACCTGAGTAAAGAGCTGGTCAACATGATTGTTGCGCAGCGTAACTACCAGTCGAATGCGCAAACCATCAAAACGCAGGATTCCATTCTGCAAACGCTGGTTAGCCTGCGTTAATTATCCTAACGGGGACATTGCATGGATCACGCGATTTATACGGCAATGGGTGGCGCGAGTCAGTCATTGGAAAAGCAGGCGATTACTGCGAACAACTTGGCGAACGCCTCAACGCCGGGTTTCCGGGCACAGCTTTCCGCACTGCGTGCTGTACCGGTAAATGGGTTGACACTGCCCACCCGAACGTTGGTTGTCGCTTCAACGCCTGGCGCTGATATGACTGAAGGCGTGATGAATTATACTGGCCGTGCAATGGATGTCGCTTTACCGAAAGAGAGTTGGCTGGCAGTGCAAACGGCTGATGGCGGTGAAGCGTACACCCGTAATGGTAATATGGAGATCAACGCTGATGGGCAGTTGACTATCCAGGGGCGTGTTGTTATGGGGGACGGCGGGCCGATTGATGTGCCGCCGCAGGCCCAGATCAGCATTTCTCCTGATGGTACGATTTCTGCGCTTAATGCTGGGGATCCACCGAATACGATTGCCCAATTGGGGCGTTTGAAGCTTGTTAAGGCTACCGGACAAGAAGTTGAACGGTCCGATGACGGATTATTCCGCTTGACGCAACAAGCCCAGCAACAACGTGGTAATGTTCTGCAAAACGATCCTACCGTGCGTATTATGCCGGGTGTAATCGAAGGCAGTAATGTGAACACGGTCGATACTATGGTCGATATGATTGCCAATGCTCGTCGTTTTGAAATGCAGATGAAAATCATTAGTAGCGTCGACGATAATGCACAACGCGCTAATCAGATATTAGCAATGGGTTAAGCGCCGAGTGCGCACAGGAGTGAATAAATGATCCGTTCTTTGTGGATTGCAAAAACCGGCTTGAATGCTCAGCAAACCAATATGGACGTTATTTCCAATAACTTGGCAAACGTCAGCACCAATGGTTTCAAGCGTCAGCGTGCGGTATTTGAAGACTTGATGTATCAAACAGTTCGTCAGCCTGGTGCTCAATCTTCAGAGCAAACCATGCTGCCGTCCGGTTTGCAGCTAGGTACGGGTGTTCGTCCGGTATCAACAGAACGTATTCATACCCAAGGGACCTTTTCCGAAACGGGCAACTCTAAAGACGTTGCGATTAAAGGTCAGGGATTCTTTCAGGTCCAGTTGCCTGATGGGACAACGGCTTACACGCGTGACGGTGCCTTCCAGCTTGATGGTAACGGCCAGTTAGTAACGTCTAGCGGTTATCAGGTTCAGCCTGCTATTACTGTTCCGGCGAATGCGACAGAACTGAATATTGGTCGTGACGGTATTGTCAGCGTTAAAGTGCAGGGACAGGCGGCAACAAACCAGATTGGCCAGTTGACGCTGACAACCTTTATTAACGATAGCGGCCTTGAAAGCATTGGTGAGAACCTGTACCTGGAAACGGCGAGTTCAGGTGCGCCAAATGAAACGAACCCAGGTTTGAATGGCGCAGGTCTGCTGTATCAGAAATATGTCGAAACCTCCAACGTGAATGTGGCAGAGGAATTGGTATCGATGATTCAGACTCAGCGTGCTTACGAAATCAACAGTAAAGCAATTTCTTCTTCTGACCAGATGCTGCAGAAATTGACCCAACTGTAATGGGTAACCCGCTAATTTCAGGAGCGAGAGCGAGTGCTCTGGCCTGATAGTAGCAATGTAGACAGTGTTTAACGGGGTAATGATAACCATAGGTACCCGATGAGTGGGCCTGTATGGTTTTGATTTACCCCGTAAATATGTGAAATAGATTAATTTAAGGCGATATCCGCAGTGATAATGAATGCAAAGTCGGTTATCAAACCACTCCGCCGACACCGTCTGTTGGCATTGATCGCGATGTTAGCACTTAACGGTTGCGCCTATATTCCGCATGATAAAGTTGTCACTGGGCCTACGACTGCTCAGCCTGGATCGCCCGTATTAGCGGGTCCTAATGGCTCTATTTTCCAAACTGTACAGCCGATGAATTATGGCTACCAGCCGATGTTTGAGGATCGTCGCCCACGTAATATTGGCGACACATTGACGATCGTGTTGCAGGAAAATGTGAGCGCCAGTAAAAGCTCGTCAGCCAATGCTGCTCGTAATGGTTCTTCAACGTTCGGTGCAACGGTGGTACCGCGTTATCTTGACGGGCCGTTGGGTAATAATCGTGCGTCGCTGAATGCGACAGGAACGAATGACTTCACTGGGCAAGGTGGTGCGAATGCGAACAACACCTTCAGTGGTACGATTACCGTTACGGTTGGCCAAGTATTAGCTAATGGCAATCTACAGGTCGTTGGCGAAAAACAAATTGCAATTAATCAGGGAACAGAGTTTATCCGTTTCTCTGGGGTAGTTAATCCGAGAACTATTAGCGGTAACAACTCGGTACCATCAACCCAGGTTGCGGATGCGCGCATTGAATATGTCGGTAATGGCTATATTAACGAAGCGCAAAACATGGGCTGGTTACAGCGGTTCTTCCTCAATGTTTCTCCGTTCTAAGCTTAAGAGGCCTGCCATGCGGATTGCATCATTTTTCACTGTACTGCTGACGTTACTGACGCTGAATATTGCCCCTGCGTCGGCAGAGAGAATTCGCGATCTGGTGAATATCCAGGGCGTACGCGGTAATGCGTTAATTGGTTATGGGTTAGTGGTTGGTCTCGATGGTTCTGGTGACCAAACCATGCAGACGCCGTTTACGACGCAAAGCTTAACTAACATGCTTTCCCAGTTGGGGATTACCGTTCCTGCCGGAACCAACATGCAGTTGAAGAATGTGGCGGCGGTGATGGTAACGGCGGAACTTCCGCCTTTTGGCAGAACAGGCCAAAATATTGATGTCGTTGTGTCATCACTTGGTAATGCGAAGAGTTTGCGCGGCGGGACGCTGTTAATGACCCCATTAAAAGGGGTGGACAATCAGGTCTACGCTTTGGCGCAGGGGAACGTTTTGGTTGGTGGTGCCGGTGCTTCCGCTGGCGGAAGTAGTGTTCAGGTTAACCAACTTGCCGGCGGACGAATCAGTAACGGTGCAATTATTGAGCGAGAGTTACCGAGTACGTTTGGCTCGTCAAATACGATAATGCTGCAACTGAAGAACGATGATTTCTCGATGGCGCAGAAAGTCAGCGATGCAATCAATCGCTCTGGATACGGTGGTACAGCGACTCCGCTGGATTCTCGTACCATTCAGGTACTTGCTCCGCATGGCAACAGCTCTCAAGTTCGTTTTTTGGCTGATGTCCAGAATATTGAAGTCAACGTCGGTATTCAGGATGCCAAGGTAATTATTAATTCTCGTACCGGATCTGTCGTGATGAACCGTGATGTTACGCTGGATAGCTGTGCTATCGCCCAGGGTAACCTCTCTGTGACGATCAATCAGCAGGCCAATGTCAGCCAACCTAATACCCCATTTGGCGGTGGTCAGACAGTGGTAACGCCGCAAACAGAGATTTCGGTTCAGCAAGCGGGTGGTGCTTTACAGCGTGTCAATTCCAGCGCCAACCTCAACAACGTCGTACGTGCACTGAATTCTTTGGGCGCGACGCCGATGGAGCTGATGTCTATTCTGCAGGCGATGCAAAGCGCTGGCTGCTTGCGTGCCAAACTGGAAATTATCTGATGAGTGATATGCAGACGCTGAATAATGCGGCCTATGATGCGCAATCCCTGAATACGTTGAAGCGTGAAGTTTCAGGTAATCCTCAAAGCAAAGAGGGCATTAGGGCGGTTGCGCAACAAATGGAAGGCGTGTTTGTACAATTGATGATGAAAAGTATGCGTTCAGCAATTCCGCAGGACGGTCTTTTCAACAGCGATCAGACGCGTCTGTATACCTCAATGTATGACCAGCAAATTGCTCAAGAGATCTCAACTAAGGGCAAGGGGCTTGGGCTCGCGGATGTTATGGTTGAGCAATTGACCCGACAATCCCCAGAGGCTACCGCGGCTAAAGCCGCTGTTCCGTCTGTTCCATTAACATTTGATGGTGATGTACTCAAAAGCATGCCAACTGCGGCCGTGGAGCAGATGGTACGTAAATCGCTGCCCAAATTGCCTACTACGGGTTCAGTGTTGCCGCTATCCAATAGTAATTTTGTGTCTCAGATTTCCTTACCTGCTCAGATTGCCAGCCAGCATAGTGGCATACCTCATCACCTTATCATCGCTCAGGCTGCGCTTGAATCTGGTTGGGGGCAACGCGAAATCCCTACCGAGGACGGGCGTCCAAGTCATAATCTGTTCGGTATCAAAGCTGGCAGCAGCTGGAATGGGCCGACAACAGAGATAACGACGACAGAGTATGAGCAAGGTGTGGCCAAAAAAGTAAAAGCCAGCTTCAGGGTGTACGATTCCTATATTGAAGCTATTGGTGACTATGTGAAATTGTTGACCAATAACCCACGCTATTCTGCAGTGATGAGCGCCGGAACGGCTGAGCAAGCTGCTCATGCGTTACAAAAGGCGGGTTATGCAACGGACCCACAATATGCCCAAAAACTGGTTAGCATGATCCAGCAAATGAAGAATTCGGGTGAGAAAGTAGCGAAAGCCTACACTCACGATTTGAGTCGGCTATTTTGATTTTTTTATTCAAGATTTGCGCTTCCTGACCGATATAGTAATTAACTTATGTAGCGTATTTGCTGCTTTCAGCATTTGGTTAATCGCGCAGGGCGAAAAAAGCCTGTGTAAAAGGAACAACACCTTATGTCCAATTTAATTAACACCGCGATGAGTGGCTTAAAAGGTGCACAGATTGCGCTGAGTACCGTGAGTAACAACATTAGTAATCAGGCTGTTACTGGGTATAGCCGCCAAAATGCGATACTCGAGCAGGCTATTAGCAGCAGCACATCCGCTGGGTATATTGGTAACGGTGTTAATGTTGTTAGCGTCAATCGCCAATACAACGAATTTATCACCAATCAATTACGTGCTGCGCAAACAACAAGCAGCTCGGTTTCTGCTTACTACGAGCAAATTTCCAAGATCGATAATCTGTTGGCTAGCAGCACAACGAGCCTGTCATCAACGATTCAGGGGTTCTTTTCTAACCTGCAAAACCTCACCAGTAACGCGGGCGACTCGTCGACTCGTCAAACTGTACTGGGCAAAGCTGAAGGGCTGGTAAACCAATTCAAGGTCACGGATAAATACCTGCGTGACATGGACAGCGGGCTGAATACACAGATTCAAAGTACTGTTGGCCAAATTAATACGTATACCGACCAGATCGCATCGTTAAACAACGAAATCACGAAACTAATGGGCGCAAATAGTGGCACGATGCCTAACGATTTGCTCGATCAACGAGATCTTCTTGTCGATCAGCTCAATAAATTAGTGGGTGTTGATGTTACCGTTCAGGATGGGACGGTTTATAACGTTGCATTAAAGAACGGTACTAATCTGGTTCAGGCTGGAACAAGCAATGAGCTGGTAGCCATCGGTTCAAGCAATGATCCAACGCGTCTGACTATTGGATATAAAGACCAGACAAACGATGTTGTCTCATTAAATGAGAGTACGTTAACTGGCGGTTCATTAGGTGGCTTGCTTTCTTTCCGCACTGAAACGCTAGATGAAGCACGTGGCCAGTTAGGGCAGTTAGCGCTGGCATTTGCCGATGCGTTCAATACCCAACATCAGCAAGGTTACGATCGCAATGGTGTTAAAGGCGGCGATTTCTTCTCTTTTGGTAAGGCTGTCGTTCAAAACGACAGTAAGAACGGGGGGAACGCGACGTTAACTCCGTCTTACACCGATACCAAAGATGTTCAGGCAACTAATTATGCAATTAAATACGATGGCGTTAATTGGCAAGTAACCCGTTTATCTGATAATTCAAAATTCACTGCGGCGGTGGATACCTCTGATAACAGCCTGAGCTTTGATGGCGTCAAAATGGCTATCACAGGGACGCCTGCAACGAATGACAGCTTCCTGCTTAAGCCGGTTAATGACGTCATTATCGATATGGCAGTAGCTGTTTCAGATCCTAATAAAATTGCGGCGGCATCCGTTAAGCTTGACGAAAATGGTGCCCCGGTTTTGGACGCAAGCGGTAATCCTGTCTTTGGCGGTGTGAGTGATAACACGAATGCTAAGGCACTGCTTGCTCTGCAAAATGAGAAAATTGTAGGCGGGAAAGCGAGCGTTTCCGGAGCCTATGCTAGTCTGGTCGGTACAATTGGTAACCAAACTAGCACGTTGAAGATAAATAATACATCGCAGCAAAACGTTGTTAAGCAGCTGACGGCAGAACAGCAGTCAGTATCCGGTGTAAACCTGGATGAAGAGTACGGCGATCTGATGCGTTATCAGCAATATTATATGGCAAATGCTCAAGTCATCAAAACAGCACAATCTATATTCGATGCGCTTTTAGCTGCTCGTAACTAGTTTGACCATTTGATTGAGAGGAATTAATACCATGCGTTTAAGTACCAGCATGATATATCAGCAAAATATGCAAGGCATTATTAATGGTCAGGCAACGTGGCAAAAAACAGGTGAGCAGTTAGCAACGGGAAAACGTGTCGTAAACCCATCAGATGATCCGATTGCAGCAGCGAATGTTATCATGCTTGGCCAGGCTCAGTCGGAGAACAGCCAATATACGCTAGCGCGTACGTTTGCTAAGCAAAGTATGTCTCTGGAAGAGTCTATTTTAAGCAAAAGTACTACTACGATCACTAGTGCATTAAGTGAAGTAATCAAGGCGGGCGGTACTAATAATGATGATAACCGCAGCTCAATCGCAGCATCGTTACGTGGTATGAAAGCTGAATTGCTTAATATGGCTAATAGTACTGATGGTAATGGTAATTATATTTTTTCCGGTTATGAAACTGATAAAACACCCTTTGTCGAAGGTGCATCTGGTATCGAATATCAAGGTGGATATCAGGCTATTTCACAACAAGTGGACTCTTCTCGTTCTATGACGGTGAGCCATATTGGTTCTGACGTATTTATGCGCGCAACTGGTGGTGCAAAAACTGAACCTGATGGTAGCGTACAGGCTGATTTGTTTGAAAGCCTCGATATTGCTATCAAAGCGCTAGAAACTCCGCTCGATGGTGCAGATGATGCAACAAAGGAAAGTGTTGCTGCTGCAATGAATACGGCAAATCGCGGCTTAAATAATTCATTGAGTAATATTTCGTCTGCCCGTGCTGAGCTGGGCATTCAGCTCAATGAAATTGATAATCTTGATGCTATTGGTAAAGATCGCGATGTAGCAAACAAAACGACATTGTCGCAATTACAGGATACTGACTGGGTTGAGGCGATTTCTTCTTACATGATGCAGATGTCTTCTTTGCAAGCTTCTTACACAACGTTTCAGAACATGCAGGGAATGTCGTTGTTCCAGATGAAATAGTAGTAATAGAGGATATTCATCTATTCTACTTTACGATTTGAATACGCTTAAACCGGGCGTATTTTTTAGGCGTGTCACTCCCTTCATTATATTGAATGGATGACATGCCATTTTTTATTCCTCCTATCATCCCCCACTTCTCTCTGGCATCTCGTTTATATAACACCTGTTTCTTTAGCGGATAGATTATTTTAGTGCATCGATTTCTGGCGCAACTTCCTACACGTGATTTGGCAAAGTCACAGCTTTGCATAGCCATATGACAAGTCGCGATAGGATGTTGAAGCGAGGAATAAATATACGCGCACGATATGAGTATTGGCCTAATATCGACCACTACGGATTTCTTAATTTTATTATTGGGAGCTAGGGCTTGATAGCTGAGTGAGAATATCAGCGAGTAAGTCGAATACTTCGCTGAATAAATGCTCTGCAAAGGGGGGAACTAGTGGGAGTAATAAACCCAGCGTCATAATTCCCACTGTGAGTGTAATCGGGAAACCAACGACAAATATCGAGAGTTGAGGTGCCATGCGGTTAAGCATACCTAATGCCAGGTTAATGGTCAGCAATAAGGTTATGAGTGGCAATGCCAACATCAATCCATTAATAAAGATTAACCCGCCGGCGCGCGCAAGAGCGAGGAAGGCATGGCTGTTAACAGGGTTGGAGCTGATTGGCAGAGTATAGAAACTATCTGCTAATAGCGAAATCATCCAGAGGTGCCCATCAAAGGTTAAGAATAATAAGATCGCAAGAATATTCAGGAAACGGGCGACTACCTGCATATTCGGGCCGCCAGTGGGATCAAAGAAGGTTGCAAAAGCGAGCCCCATCTGCAAGCCAATGAGTTCGCCAGCATGGCGAATAGCGGCAAATGCTAATTGCATTGATAGGCCGAGCGTAACGCCGATGAGAATTTGCTGTATTAACAGCCATACACCTGCGACGGAAAAAATAGGCGTAGTGTTTAACGGCAAATAGGGCGCAACGAGTAGGGTAATCAGTACGCCCAGACCGATCTTTACCCGATTGCCAATCGCTCTTTCGTTAAAAACAGGTGCGGTACTGATCAGTGCGAGAATTCTGACAAAAGGCCAGAAAAACTGGCTAACCCAATTCACCATGTCCCAACTGTTAAACGTCAGCATGATTACCCAATAATATTAGGTAATTGGCCGAATAGTGTTCGCATATAGTCCAGCATGAGGTTTAACATCCAGGGACCCGCGATCACTAAGGTGAAGAAGACCGTTAGGATTTTAGGGATAAATGACAGCGTCATTTCGTTTATCTGGGTGGCAGCCTGCAAGAGACTAATCGTCAACCCGCTGAGCAGTGCCGCCATCAGGGGGGGGGCTGCCAACGCCAATGCTACCTTCATTGCTTCATAGCCAAGCGCCATCACCGATTCTGGTGTCATAGTCGCATTCCTCTATCCGTTTAACTATAAAAACTTTGGGCTAATGAACCGAGTAGCAGCTGCCAGCCATCGACTAATACGAAAAGCATGAGTTTAAAAGGCAATGAAATGGTTGCCGGAGGAACCATCATCATCCCTAGCGCCATCAATACGCTGGCAACAACGAGGTCAATGATGAGGAAAGGGATAAATACGGTGAAACCAATTTGGAAAGCAGTTTTTAGCTCACTTGTTACAAATGCGGGGAGCAGTACACGCATAGGCACCGCTTCAGGTCCTTGGATTTCTGGAATCTCTGCCAGCCGGGTAAATAACGCCAGATCGGTTTCCCGGGTCTGCCGCAGCATGAACTCGCGCACGGGTTCCGCGCCACGTTCTATGGCGACTTCCATGCTGATTTGATCCTGACTGAAGGGAAGATAAGCTTCGTCATAAACGCGGTTTAATACCGGCGACATGACAAAGAATGTCAGGAAAAGCGTCAAGCCGAGCAATACCTGGTTCGGTGGTGCGGTTGGCGTACCCAGCGCGTTACGTAACAAGCTTAGTACAATGATGATTCGGGTGAAGCTGGTCATCATTAACAATGCAGCAGGAATAAACGTTAATGACGTGAGTAAAACCAGCGTCTGTACGGATAGCGTCCAGCTTTGTCCACCGTTAGGTAGAGGTTGCGTCACAATACCGGGAAGCTGTGCCCACACCGATGGTGCCATGAACAATAAACCGATGGCTAAACCGTAGCGCAGTGTGCGGAGCAGGGCGGTGATACAAGAATAATTAGGCAAGGCACTCATTCCGATTTTTCCGGACGCTTTAAAACTTTCTTTAACAGTTGATTGAAATCTACCGGTTTGGTGTCACCAGTTGGGGAACTGTCGTTGGTTGGTTGTGCTGGAAGTGTATGCAGCGGCGTGATTTGCTGAGCCGTAACACCTAACACCAGCCAGGTATTATCAACTTCTACAATAACGACACGTTCACGCTGCCCGACAGGGCAACTGGATACGACTTTTAGCAACTTGTTTTGCTTGGCTTGGGGAGCAAAACCGAGTTTGCGAGCTAGCCAGGCAATCAGCAGAATAAATAATAAAATACCAGCTAGCACGCTACCAACCTGTGTCAGTAACATGCTGCCGGTAAGGGGAGGCTCAGTAACAAGTGTTGACTGCTGACTTGCTACTGGAGCCGGAGATGATATCGAGGCTATTGCCATTAACGACTCAGGCGGCGCATACGTTCGGATGGTGTGATGATATCTGTAATACGAACACCGTACTTGTCAGATACAACAACAACTTCTCCCTGGGCAATCAGATAGCCATTGATCAGGATATCCAACGGTTCACCTGCTAAGCCATCAAGTGCAACAACGGAGCCCTGAGTCAGGCGCAGTAACTCTTTTATCGTCATTTTAGTCCGGCCAAGCTCAACGGTGAGTTTGACAGGAATATCCAATATCAGGTCGATATCCTGCAGAGCACCCAGCGGATCATGACCGTCTAGCGACTTAAAAATGCCTTCCGTTGTCGCGGCCGGTTTTTCTGCAGCCTGCTGCTCGTTAAATGCATCAGCCCACAGATCGTCCACTGATTCCTTGTCGTCGGACGGTTTCTTGGTGTCACTCATGGGGCTGTTCCTCGTTATCCAGAGAATTCAATATAGGGTTAATCAAATGTTCAACACGTAGGGCATATTGCCCGTTTAATGTGCCATATTGGCTGGTCAGCACGGGCACACCGTCAACATGAGCAACGATTTTGTCAGGTTTGTCGATCGGTAAGACATCACCGGGCTGTAGCTTCAGAATCTTGGAAAGTCGCAGCGGAATATCAACAAAGCTTGCAACCAATTCCAATTCGGAATGCTGTACCTGCTTGGCTAAGGTGTCCCGCCAGCTCTGATCTTCCTGACGTGAGTTTTCCAATGGCGGATTCGCGAGCAGTTCACGCAGCGGCTCGATCATTGAAAAAGGAATACAGATGTTAAATTCACCGGTCAGCGAACCGATCTCAACATGAAACGGTGTCGTCACGACGATATCATTAGGTGACGTCGTGATGTTGGTAAACTTGACCTGCATTTCTGAACGTACATATTCGATGTCAAGTTTGTAAATCGCATTCCAGGCTTCACCATAAGCCTCCAGAGCAAGGCGCAACATACGCTTAACGACACGCTGCTCTGTATGAGTAAATTCACGCCCTTCAACTTTTGTCGGGAAGCGCCCGTCACCACCGAATAGGTTATCTACGGCGATAAATACCAGGCTTGGTGAAAATACAAATAATGCGGTACCACGTAGTGGTTTTAAGTGAATCAGATTCAGGTTTGTCGGTACGGGAAGGTTCCTGGCAAACTCATGATAAGGCTGGATCTTGATCGCACCTACAGTGATATCAGGACTACGACGTAACAGGTTAAACAATCCCATTCGGAATTGACGCGCAAAGCGCTCATTAATGATTTCTAATGCCTGTAAACGCTCGCGGATAACACGTCGTTGAGTATTCGGATCATAGGGCTTGACGCCCCCATCCACTTTTGACGACGCATTCGCATCAGCGTCGCTATCGCCGCTGTCGCCATTTAATAATGCATCAATTTCTGCTTGTGAAAGAATGCTATCGCCCATAATGGTTACCGCAGTATAAAGGCCGTGAACAGAACATCAGTAACGACCTGGTTAGGTTGACCAGGAACTAATGGCGGGCTTAGCACTTGCTTAATTTGCTCTATCAGCTTCTGTTTACCTTGCTCATTGGCAAGCGCAATCGCGTCCTGACGAGAAAGCAGTAATAACAGTCGGCTGCGAACTTCTGGCAGATAATTAGTAAACCGTGTACGCGTAGCTTCATCTGGTAAACGCAGCGTGAATCCAACATACAACACGCGGTCAGGGTCATTATCTGCATTGACGAGATTAACGGTAAAAGTATCCAGTGGCATGAAAACAGGCTCTGGCGGTGGCGGTGCTTCCTGCTCAGCCGTTGCTGCGTTTTTCTGATTTAATAGCCACCAGGCGGCGCCCGCAGCACCAGTTGCAGCGAGAGCAACGATAATCAGTAGTATTAGCCAAATAGACCGTTTACGTCCTGGTCGAACTTGCATATCAGACATAGCCAAAGATAGTTCCCGTTACTTATCGATATTTACTGCCGGATGGAACCAGCAATAAATAAATGCGTAATGTCGATGATTATCCTGCCTATTGCAATGTTCAATACAGAGAATAGGCAGGGAAAATCGTGCTAACTTATTCGTTTACTTCACTTTCAGGCAAAGATATCAACGCCGTTGACGGATGATGCCATTGATCTTAACTGTTCTGGTACGTCTAATAATTCACTTGTGCTTTCTGATGAATGGCCAAATTGTTGTTGGTAAGATGGGCCACGGTTATTGCCATCATTGTTATTACCCGCCATTTGCTGCTGCCAGGCAGAGGAATCACTGCCTACGCTGCTCTGACCAAGGTTAATTCCGCTCTCTGCCATCGCATTACGCAGGTGAGGCAGCGCAGCTTCCAGCGCTGAGCGAACCTGGCTGTTTGCTGAAGCCAGATGAATTTGAGCCTGATTATCATCGATTTTTAGACTGATGTGCAGGGCGCCCAATTCCTGTGGGTTCAAACGTAACTCTGCGGTCTGCTGACCATTACGGCTGAACATAATGATTTGCTGGCCCAATGCGTCTTGCCATTGTGGTGAACCAAATGGTGCGTTCAGTTGAGCACTCGCTGCCTGAGGGGCTGGCGTGGTCGTTCCCACCGAGGCTGGCTGAATATGCATAGCCTGTGCGACAGGTGGCGTTGTTTGAGACGCGCCGTTGCCTAATGCAGAGACTGATTCAGACACATTGCGATCGCCCGCAAGGGAATTTGGCGTCGTTAGCGCAAACTTTGCAGCCTCATCAGCAGACTCGGTTGTTGTTGATACGGTTTGCTTGGCTGCATGATGCAGATCGCGTGATATGCCTGCATCTTTATCTGAGGTCACTGAAGCGTCGAGCAATTTTGCCAGTGTGCCTTTAGCACTTTCACCCGTAGTGTTTAGTACTGATGCGGATGCTTCATTCTGGCGTTTAGCGTCAATGAGTCCCGGAATCGTTAAACCTGCATTTACGGCATTCGCTGCAATATTATCAGCGGCAGGTTGTGTAGGAAGCGGCGTTGTCTGCAACATGGCAAGCAGCGCCTGCATGGCGATAGTGTCATCTGTCGTGCTGCCACTCTCTTTTTTATCCAGACTCTTACACTTCGCCAGTCCTACAATTTCTGGATTTTGCTTACCCGCTGTAATCGTTGCTCCCGTGAGAGAACTGAAAGAAGAAAGCAGGGCATTTAAATCGTCACGGCTAAGCGAAGCATTATCTTTCCCTAATGCGCTTAACAGGGCTTCTTCGTCTACTTTATCGAGCGTTTTTTTACCCGACGTATCGGCTACTTGTGATATGCGTTTGCTCAACAGATCAACAAAATCTTTTGGCAGCTCACCCTGTGTCAGTAATGAAGCAGAAGAACTGCTTGTATCACTGGCAGTGGTAGCTATAGGTAACGCGGACAGATTCATGATTCTGCTTTCCTCTGTGAGGCCCGTTGGGCAAATTCATCCATTTGTTTTTGTTCTATTTTATTCTCTTTGGCAAGCTGTCTTGTCAGTTCGCGATCCTGCAATTTTTCAAATGCGTTCAAGCGCTGCTGTTTTTCTTGCCAGGTCTTCATTGCTAAATCTAAACGCGATGTCCACTGCGAGAGCTGTTGTCTGTGTTGCTCAATTGCACTGTCCAACGTTCGGATGAATTGCTGATAATTCTGCCAACTATTATTCGCCATACCAGAGGACATCGTCGAGTTCAATTTTTGACGATAGTCATCCTGATAGTTTAACAGCATATTGAGCTGCTGCTCGGCCTGTTGATGTGCCTGACGCACTTGCCCCAACTGGCCTGCTGCTTTCTCAACGTCCTTCTGCGCCAGTTCGCGTAGTGTAACCAGCGGTGACTGGGTTTTCATCTGCTCTCCTACTCGTTACGAGGGAAAATAGTGTGCAACGCCTGGCAGGACTCTTCATAGTTACTTTGTTCAAACATACCCTGCTGCAAAAAGGCTTCCAGATGCGGGTAAAGCCGAATTGCTCTGTCAAGCATAGGGTCGCTGCCTGCGGCGTAGGCACCAACACTGACTAAATCACGGTTACGTTGGTAGCTGGATAGTAACTGTTTAAACTGCCTTACAGAAGCATAATGCCCTTCATCGATCAGCGCTGTCATCGCACGACTAATTGATGCTTCAATATCAATTGCCGGATAATGACCAGACTCAGCTAATTGACGTGACAACACGATATGTCCGTCAAGGATGGCACGAGCGGAGTCAGCAATAGGATCCTGCTGATCGTCACCTTCTGTTAGAACAGTATAGAAGGCGGTGACTGAACCACCTCCATGAATACCATTACCTGCGCGCTCTACTAGCGCGGGTAATTTAGCGAAGACAGAAGGGGGATAACCCTTAGTCGCCGGCGGTTCGCCAATGGCTAACGCAATTTCACGCTGTGCCATGGCATAGCGCGTGAGCGAATCCATGATGAGTAGAACGTGATGGCCGCGATCGCGAAAATCTTCAGCAATACGCGTGGCATACGCTGCACCCTGCATCCTTAATAGTGGAGAAACATCGGCTGGTGCAGCAATAACGACGGAACGCGCTCGCCCTTCGGTACCCAGGATATTCTCGATAAAATCTTTTACTTCTCGGCCACGTTCACCGATAAGGCCGACAACGATGACGTCAGCCTGAGTATAGCGTGCCATCATTCCCAATAGCACACTTTTACCCACCCCTGAACCAGCAAACAGCCCCATTCGCTGCCCGCGACCTACGGTAAGTAAGGCGTTGATAGCTCGAACCCCCACGTCCAGAACACTTTCGATTGGCGTTCTCTGTAATGGGTTGAACGGCGGCGTAATCAGTGGTGCACGATAGCCTGTATCCGGCGCGGGTAAACCATCCAGCGGTTTTGCGCTACCATCCAGTACACGACCCAGCAATTCAGGGCCTAAGGGCAATTGTTTTCCTTGACTGCTGCTGCCTTGGCCGACGCGAGCGTAGACACGCGCTCCAGGGGTAATACCTTCAACTTCTTCCAGTGGCATAAGAAAGAGTTTTTGCCCGTTGAAACCAACAACTTCGCTTTCGATTTCTTCAACCTGTGAGCCATTCTGTCGTTCAATGAGACAGGTAGCGCCCAGTGGCATATGTAACCCTGTTGCTTCCAATACCAAACCTGTCGCCCGGGTTAAGCGGCCGTAACGACGCACCGAGGGCGTGTCATCAATGCGCTTCTCAAATGAATCGAGAGAAGAAAGCCAGCGTCCGAGGCGTGAAGTCATTATAGCTCTCCCGGTGCGGCTAAACGGCAAAGCTCATGCCAGCGTGTCGCCAGACTGGCATCTAGATCGCCTTCTTCTGCGCTGACTTTACAACCACCAGGGTGAAGTTGACTATCGGCAAGCAATCTCCAACCATGCAAGCTGAGTGTCGGACCCAAATATTGTTCAACACGTTCCAGGTCTGAAGGGTGAACACGCAGCTGCGTTTTCCCTGAGAACATCGGCTCTTGCTGAATCAATTGCTGTATTTGACCAAGCAGCGCATTACCATCGCATACCGGAGGTTGCCCCAGAATCTGCTTGGCTGCGGTCAACGCTAACTGCATCAGGCGAGCCGGGATCACACTGTCGAGTGTATCCAGCGTCTGTTGGAATTCGGTGACCATTTGCTGCATCTGTTCAATAATCGGTTGCTGCTGCTGTAAGGCGTTCTGCAACCCCTGCTGTTGCCCCTTGGCTAAACCTTCCTGATAACCGGCGTCATAACCTTGTTGATGACCTTGCGCAAAACCCGTTTCTCGCGCCTGTTGCATTGTGCTTTCACGCAGAGATGCGAGTTCGTCCTCTGCAGCAGAAAGGGCGTTTTCTTCAGAGAAACGCTCCATGTCCGGCAATTCAGGATCATCATTGACCTGATAGGCTGGAACGGGTTTTGAAACGGTTTCAGCCAAATCGTTAGGCTTCCAGGGCTGCCAGGCCAGGTTTTTGGGGGCGTTAGACATAAGCATCCTCGCCGCCACCGATAATCATCTCGCCGCTGTCTGCCAGTCGACGGACGATAAGCAGAATGGCTTTCTGTTCGTTTTCGACCTGCGACATACGTACTGGACCGCGGGTCGAGAGATCGTCTCGAAGAATTTCCGCAGCACGCTGAGACATATTGCGCAGGAATTTCTCGCGTAAAGGCTCTTCGGCACCTTTCAATGCCAACAGCAGAGACTCGGACTCGACTTCTTGCAGAAGGCGCTGGATGCTGCGGTCGTCCACGTCCACCAGGTTTTCGAACAAGAACATTTCGTCGATGATTTTCTGTGCCAGTTCGCCATCGAATTCGCGTACTGCATCGATAACCGCTTCTTCCTGCTGGGTTTTCATCAGGTTGATAATCTCAGCTGCAGTACGAACACCACCCATTTTGCTGCGTTTGAGATTCTGGCCATCCAGCAAGCCATTCAGAACGTCTGTCAATTCTGCCAGTGCTGAAGGCTGAACGCCGCCGAAGGTCGCGATACGTAGCATAACGTCATGACGAAGACGTTCGTCAAACAGGGCTAAGATATCGGCAGCCTGAGCACGCTTCAGGTGCACCAGGATTGTTGCGATAATCTGCGGATGTTCGTCGCGAATAAGGTCTGCGGCAATCTGCGGCTCCATGAAGTTGAGTGTTTCCATTCCACTCGTAGAGTCGCGGCTTTCCAGAATATCTTCCAACAGGCTAGACGCTCGCTCTTCACCAAGGGCTTTAACAAGCACTGAGCGAAGGTAGTCACCCGCATTCACACTGAGCGCGGCATATTGCTCTGAATCAGCCTCAAATTCTCTCAGGATTTCGAGCAACTGCTGTTGTGAGACCTGTCGCATATTCGCCATTGCAGAACTAAGGTGCTGGACTTCTTTAGTCGAAAGATGAGTAAAGACTTCTGCGGCGCGGTCTTCACCAATGGTCATCAATAAGATGGCGCTTTTTTCTGTTCCTGTCAGGTTCATAGTTCAGTACTCATCCATTGACGAATTACCAGAGCGACAACGCGTGGATCGTTCTCTGCCATTTCACGTATGCGGTTACTTTGCATTTCTGCATTGACGCGTTGCTGCGATTTCCGTTGCTGTTCAACTTCCGAGCTACTCAGGTTGACCATAACATCTTTGTCTGCGCCTTGAGACAGGGTAGCTGCTGCCAGTGCCGCTTCTTGTTGCTGTGCTTTTCTCTGCAACTGCGGACGAACCAGTTTACGCCACAGAATCCAGGCAACGATCAGGACCAGCAGCCAACGGCCTGCTTCCATCAGGAGATCGAAGAATGCCTGTTTTTGCCAGAACGGGAGTTCGCCAGAACCGTCGGTGCTGTCCATAAATGGCGTATTAACGACATTTAATGTATCGCCACGTTCAGTGGAGAAGCCCATTGCTTCGCGTGCTACTGTTTCAATCTGTTTGATCTGTTCTTCCGTCAGTGCAACCGGTTTGCCGTCCTCACCAGGAGGCTGGTAGTTAACAATAACGGCCGCAGACAAGCGCTTCACACCACCTGAGCTGTGTTTGGTATGTAAAATCGTCTTGTCGACTTCATAGTTGGTTGTTGCATCATTGCGAACATTGGATGTTTGAATAACGGTATTCGCATTTGCCGCATTAGCTTGCGCACCTGCCGCATTGTTTTGGTTCTGCTGGCCAGCCTGATTGTTTGCATTGGCATTATTTGGTGGTGTCGCGATAGGGGCTGTCGGCGCCGGTGCGGGCTGATTGGTTAATGCACCAGGAACGCCACCGACATTCGGGCCTCCTCTTTGCTCACTCTGGCTGGTTTGCTGAGAGCGAACTGCCGCTTTATCTGGCGGTTGGTTGGGTTGATACTGTTCGTCAGTTTGTTCACGAGCAGAGAAATCGATTTGCGCGGTGACCTGAGCATGTACGTTACCCATGCCAACCATCGGGGCGATAATAGACTCGATGCGGCGTTGGTACATCGCCTCGACTTCGTTGCTGTACTTCAGTTGTGCAGCATTCAGATCGCGGCCGCTGCCGCCAGCCTGCGTTAACAGGCGTCCGGTCTGATCGACGACCGTGACATTATCTGGTGGCAGGCCAGCAACACTGCTTGAAACCATATAAACGATGGAATTGATTTGCCCTTCATCTAATGCACGACCCGGCTGTAATGTCAGGGTGACGGACGAAGAGGGGGCTTTTTGCTCACGAACGAACAGTGAAGGCTTCGGTATAGCAAGGTGAACTCGCGCATTCTGAACGGGGCCGAGCGTTTCTATCGTTCTGGACAGCTCACCTTCCAGCGCACGCTGGTAATTAATCTGCTCACTGAATTGGCTGATGCCAAACTTTTCCTGATCGAGCAATTCAAAGCCAACTGCGCCGCCTTTTGGCAGCCCCAATTGAGCCAGTCGGAGTCGGGTCTCATAGACATTTGCGGCGGGAATCATGATCGCCCCGCCATTTTCCGCAAAGCGATAAGGGATATTCAGCTTCGTTAATTCGCTGACAATAGCACCACCGTCACGGTCATTTATATTGCTATAAAGCACACGATAGTCTGGACCTTTGGCCCATAGCGTCAACGCAACGACGATTGCAATGGTCGCAGCAGCTGCGATCAATAACGGAATTTTCGGATTGGCGCGTAACCGGTTGAGTATCTCGCCAAAGCTATTTTTACCGGTAGCGGTTCCGGTGAATGAGGCGTTCATACTCTATCTCTGCTTGGTTGTTGAACGATATACTTAACGTTGTGACGTGACAAAACAGAACTCCCTGATTGCGCAATCAATAAAACATTTCGCCTACATTTGTGGGCATGTCATTATTTTCCGTAAAAGAAAAATCGATGGGTCGATAAGGTGGCATTTTTCGCGCTAATTGTGCGATTTATCTGAAAAGCTGTGTGATAGGGTAATGCTGTCATAGAAAATGCATAAGCAGTCATACTCTGTATGATGTAGTGAGGTGTTATGTCAGTTCAAGGTATTGATGGCGTTTTACAGCAAATGCAGGTCAAAGCTCTGCAGGCTGCTGACACGCCAATAGCCAGACCATCGGTAGAACCTGGTTTTGCCAGTGAGCTGAAGGCCGCGATCGATAAGATCAGCGACACGCAGCAGACGGCTCGTACGCAGGCTGAAAAATTTACCCTGGGTGTGCCAGGCGTGGCATTGAATGATGTGATGGTGGATTTGCAGAAATCATCCATTTCAATGCAGATGGGCATTCAGGTGCGTAATAAACTGGTATCTGCGTATCAGGAAGTGATGAATATGTCTGTTTGATGTCGTCTAATGACATCAACCTGCAACTAGCAAAGTCATTGTGCGTAATCTCACTGTTAATGCAATGAAATTACGCACAATCTTTATTTGTGCTGGCCTCCTGCCCGTGTCTATTCCCTGTCTTCACGTCCTCTAATCTCTAAATTCTTAACGCGTACTGATTTCGCTATGCTGATAGTCTGAGCATACAGAGTAAAAGCACCATTTATGGGTAAAAAACGCGCCGTATCAGGCGGAGATAGGGGCGCGTGTCTTATATAACGGGTACAAAATTATGAACTTGGATCACCGGGAGCGGGTTCACCTGGCAGTAGTCGCTGCCCTGAAAATTCGTTATACGTTGTATTAATTGACTTTTGCTTCAGTGACTGCCCCATTAACGAACTTAACTCGTCCATCCGCTTCTGCAGAAGTTGCTTTACTTTCGCTTCATTATCCATCACTTCCTGCAAAACCTGTCGCAGATGCAAACGCATCACGCTGTCAATTTCGTCAGGAATTGGGGTATTAACTAAGCCTTCAACGGACTGAACATAAACAATCTCTTGCTCAACCAACGCATCCCACTGGCCGCTGACGGCCAAATGAAGAATTTTTTGACTCAGAGACAAAAGCTGTTGGTAATCTTTTAGAAGCCGATGGGGGGAGGCCATTAACGTACTTCCTGCTCTGGTTTGTAATTAGGGCCGATTTGCCGCCAGGCATCGGCGATATTTTCCAGTAACACTTCGACTTCTTCTATTGCTTTGGGATCGTTATGTAGATTGGCAATCAACAAACGTTGAGACATGTAGTCATAAAGAGCAGACAGGTTTTCAACGAGTTCTCCCCCTCTTTCCATGTCCAGCCCGGCTTTTAGTCCGTTATTAATAATGTTGATTGCTTTAGATAACGCCATGCCTTTACCTGGAATATCACCTTGCTCCATGAGGATGCGTGCGCGCACCATTGCACTGCGCGCACCATCAAACAGCATGACGATAAGCTGGTGTGGGCTTGCGCTCATCACACTGCTTTCAAGGCCTACCTGAGCGTAGGCCTGGCTGCCTTTCGTGTTGTACATCGGATTACCTATCTTTCTTTCATCGAAAATTTAGAGTTTAGAGAACATGCTGGTCAGCTGGTTAACGGTACTGCTCATATTAGACATGGCTTTATCCAAGTCAGTAAACTGCTTCTGGTAGCGAGCAATCGTCTGTTCGATACTGTCACTGACGCGTTTGTTTTGAGTATCTAACGCTTTCAATGTGTTATTTATGCTATCTTCTTTCGTCTTAATCGTTCCCTCTCTTGTATCGAGAACTTCTTTTAAATAGCTGCGAGTCTGTGTTGCAAAACCGGTTTTATCATTGTTTCCTACGAAAAATTCTTGCACTTTTCCTGGTTCTTCTTTCAGTGCTTTGTCGAGAACCGTATTGTTTATTTCAAGTTTGCCGGTCTTAAAGTTTTGCGTAATACCTAAATCAGCAAGAATGCGAAATTCGCCGCTTGAACTCTGAACGGTCGTCAGTTGGGCTTTGAGTTTATCCTGAATACTACGGACGGTTGAGTCGCCTATCAGGGCGCCATTGCTAGTGGACTGCGCTTCCCCTGCGTCAACCGCAGTGTATTTGGTTTGTGAAATAATGGTGTCTTGTAGAGCATTATAGGCATCAACCCATGCCTTAACCGCGTCTTTCATCCCAGTAATATCTTGATCGATGGTCAAGGTTTCAGGTTTGTCTGTTTCTGTTTTTGCTTGTAACGTTAGTGTGACACCTTCGAATGCATCATCGATCGTATTACTTTGGCGTTCAATTTCGATACTGTTTGCAATGATGACTGAGTTTTGTGCCGCGACTTTCTCAGTCGTTGAACCCAAAACATTGTTGCTATCAGTTAATGTAATCTCGCCTTTTTCACCGCTATTTTTAGCGGTTAACATTAAATAATACTCGTTGTCTTTCGCCTTCACGACGCTGGCGTTTACGCCACCATTCGCTTTGTTAATCGCATCGCGGACATCATTAAGTGAGGTCTGCCCCCCTTTAACGTCGATGGTCAGTGATTTTCCATCAGCTTGAGCAATTTTGAGCGTAGTATCCGTTGAGCTTAATGCAGCTGTTGCACTGGTTTGAATCGAGGATGTAATCGAATGTGCTTGCGCTAATTGTTTTACTTCTACGCTGTAACTGCTTGCAACTGACTTGCTGGTTGTTGTAGCAGTGAAAGCCTTATTGGTGCTGGAGACCTTGGTATTAGTAATGCCGTCAATAGAACCGGTAACGATACCAAAAGATTCAGACTTGGCTAAGGCATTGTTAGCGGTATTAAGTTTGTCTAATGCACTTTTAAGCGCGCTAACACCCGTAAGCTGAGCTTTGTAACTACTCTGTTGACTGGTAATTGGTGTTAGGCGCTGGTTTTCAGCGGTTCTTAGGTTGTTTAACAGAGTGTTTAATTCCAGACCTGAGCCTACACCTAACGAAGAAATGCTTGCCATGAGCGAGTCCTTTTATTCCGAGTTTAGCTATCTATGTAAGAGTTATCGGCAGTATCAGTAATAAGTTTAGCAGGTAAGCTAACGTAGCTTTTACTGTGCCATACCTTCCTTTGATGAGGCATCCTCATCATGCCGTAATTCCCATGGAGGATGAAGCAAAATTGCAAGATGGTTTGGGCACTTATTTAAACGGTGGGAACCTGTTTAAAAATTTTTGGCAAAAAAATTAAAGCTTCTGAAAAGCGTTCCGATAAATGTTAGCGACGGGGATGAACCCGTGGGTCTAACCCGAAACTTACATCTCATCGATTAAGGAAATCTATTATGGCCGGTATTAACACTAACGTAATGTCTCTGATTACTCAGAACAACCTGAACAAATCTCAGTCTTCTCTGGGTACCGCTATCGAGCGTCTGTCTTCTGGTCTGCGTATCAATAGCGCTAAAGACGATGCTGCTGGTCAGGCGATTGCAAACGGTATGACTGCACAGATCAAAGGTCTGACTCAGGCTTCTCGTAACGCCAACGACGGTATTTCTCTGGTTCAGACTGCTGAAACTAACCTGAACGAAATCAACAACAACCTGCAGCGTATTCGTGAGCTGTCAGTTCAGGCTGCAAGTGACACCAACACCACTGAAAACCGTGCATCAATCGCACTTGAAATCTCTCAACGTGTTTCTGAAATCGACCGTATCACCAATACCGCTAAATTCAACGGCATCGATCTGCTGAAAGGCGGTAGCATCACTATTCAAGTTGGTGCGAACACCAGTAGCGATGATGCCATCACCATCGGTTCCAGTGCGTTGATTAGCTCTTCTGCTTCAGACTTGGGGGTTACTGGTTTGCAGGTTTCAACTGCAGCTCTCGCAACAGCATCAATCAGTGCAATTGATGCTGCTCTGAAACAGGTCGATACTGCTCGTAGTAACCTGGGTGCGATTCAAAACCGTTTCGAGTCTACTATCACTAACTTGAATAGTACGGTTAACAACCTGTCTGCTGCTCGTGGCCGTATTGAAGATGCTGACTATGCGACTGAAGTGTCCAATATGAGCAAGGCCAACATCCTGCAACAGGCTGGTACCTCTGTATTGTCCCAGGCTAACCAGGTTCCACAAAACGTATTGTCTCTGCTGCGTTAATTTTCCGACGCACATCTTTATCACTATGATGATAATGCTCAACCAGCCCTCGGGCTGGTTTTTTTATACGTATCGTAGTGATGCTGATAATTGCCCGGCTAAGGCTGCGCTGTTCTTTCGATTGTCATTCCTGATTTTTGTTAGGTTAGTAAGCTATTATTAATAAATATAGGCCTGTTCCCTAATGGTTCTTAATCCATCCTCGTCTGCCGGTACCTCTTCATCTGCTAATAGCACCAATGTCTCTAAGATCCTTTCCTATACATCACCGGTGCATTTACAAGCTGTTGCTTGGTTACATGGCGTAAAATGTGCTGCGCCTGAAAAAGCGAGAGTCTTAGAGCTAGGGAGTATGGCGGGGGAGAATCTTCTCCCTTTTGCGCTGGCCTATCCACAGAGTTCATCTGTTGGTATCGATCTGGACGTGGAAAAGATTGAAGAAGGGCAACAACTGCTGCTTGAACTCGGCGTTGAAAATCTTCAACTTGCAGCTATGGATTTAAACACCTTACTGGAAAGCCAGTTAGGGCAGTTCGATTATATCATTGTGCATGGCGTTTTTGGCTTGGTTAGCGGTGAAGCTCGAACTGCATTACTGCAATTTTGCCAGCAACATCTTTCTCCCGTCGGCACGGTAAGCTTCAAATACGCGACATATCCTGGGGGGAAAATGGCTGAGGTATTGAAGGATGCCTTAAGCCTTCATACAAGTTTAGCTGAAACGGTGGAACAGCAGCAAGAAAGCGCTAGGGCTATGCTGACGTATTTATCTTTGGGGATGTCTCCCCACAACGATCAGGAAACGTCCCTACGTAAATGGGTTGCAAAAGCTGAACTACAGGGAGATGTTGAGTTAGCTCTAAATTATCTACAGGGCCTGAATGAGCCATGCTATCTGTTAGATTTTAACACGTTAGCCACTGGGGCAGGCCTGACTTATGTCGGTGATATTCAGCCACATACAGAATTAGCTGAACATTATGGTGAAAATGTTTCTAGCATGCATCAAGTCATTTGTTCGTCGATGCACAAAGTGTTGAAGCAACAATATCTTGATTTCGCTGTTGGAAGAGAAAGTAGATTTACTCTACTTGTGGCACAAGAACGTTCAGAAGAAGTCTTACCTGAGCCGGACTGGTCGCGGTTAGCTGATTTTCACTGGGCTGGTAGCTTCCTTCCCTTTTATACAGAACAGGGAAAATATACCAATGGATGGAAGTCTGCCTCAGGTGTCATGGTTACAACAAATCATTCACTGACGCAGCGTGTGTTAACTACGCTAGGTGAATCCTGGCCTTTAGCCCAGTCTTTTGAGCAGCTTTTATTTAATACCCGCCTGCCGGAAGAGCCTAACGTAGATGAGCGTGCTCGTTTGCAGGAAGCATTGAAGGCCCTGTTTGCTAAAGGGTTAGGTTGTTTGCACTTTCGCCTGGGTGAGAGCGTTTATCTGAACAGTTCATCGACAGAGCTTTGCCTATTACCTGGTTTCTTAAAGATACAAAATAGTTTTAACTTCTGGCACGAGCCTGTTTCGATCGAGTTATCGGACTCTGAGAAAGTATCTCTCGCTTCCTGGGATTCATGGGCTATCCAACAAGATAACAGGTTCTTCCCTACCATGTGGCGTTTACAGAGACATGGTGTTTTGCTCGGTAAATTGCGGGCATGGCAACGTTACTTTCAGAGTGCCTTGCTGGCAGCGTCTGGAATAAAAGAGATCATGTCGTATACTGGTGCACTAGTGTTTTATGTAAGCGATCCTAAAACAGGTGGTGTCTACAAGGCACCGTTACTTTCTAGTGGGTATTCAGTAAAAGCGATCAGTATTCCTGAAAAAACGGTGCGTGAGGTAGCTCTTCTGATTGCGGATGGCAAGTTTACTCAGGCAAGACGTATCGCAGAAGTATTGACACAAAAAGATCCTGAGAATATTGAAAACTGGAATTTACTCGCAGATACATTAAGAAAGACGGGCGATCCAGAAGGCGCTTCTCTTGCGCTGATACAGATTCTCTCCCGACATTTATTTAGCTGGAGTGTGTATTATGACTTGGCTACTCAAAGTTGGGAAGCAGGGCTAAAACGAGAAACATTGAATCTGGCACGTAAAATAGTGCGATGTGATCCAGCAAATGCGCGGGTGTGGAACCTTTTATCTGTAATCCATTTAAGCCTCTATAACATAGAGCAGGCGGAATTTTGTTGTAAAAAAGCTATTGAACTGAGTGAAAATGATACTGCCATATTGAACAGCATGGCTGCTATCTATGAATCGCGCTCTCAACAGGATGAAGCGAATGAATACTTTCGGCGAATAATTGAGCTTTCTCCAGATGCTTCACATTTGCATAGCAATCTTCTTTTTGGTCTAACACACAGTAGTACTATTTCACCAGAAAGCCTTTTTCTTGAACACCGTGAGTTTGGTCTGCGCACTGAAACGAGAATGACTAAATTGAAGCCACAACTTCCAGTGCGGAAAATTGATAAAGACCCGGAGCGGGTTTTACGTATTGGTTTTGTTTCTGGTGATTTAGGGCTCCATCCTGTGACTAATTTTCTTGAACCAGTATGGAATTCTATCAATCTAGAACATTTTTCTTTGTATGCTTATGCGACATCGATGTTAAATGACGAGGCCACTAATCGTTTAAAAGAAAGAGCAACTGGCTGGCACAATGTAAAGGATAAAAGTGATGTAGAACTAGCAAGACTGATCTGTGAAGATCAGATAGATATCTTGTTCGATCTTTCGGGTCATACTGCGTATAACCGTTTACCTATGTTTGCACTGAAGCCAGCACCGATACAGATTAGCTGGATCGGTTATCCTGGGACAACGGGTTTAGATAGCATGGACTATCGTATTATCAATAAAAATTACGCAGCCCCTGGGTTTTTAGATAAGCAGTTTACAGAAAAATTGATATATTTACCGTTCCCCAAAATTTTTGAAAATGTAGAAAATTGTCCTGACGTTAATATTTCTCCGGCAATGAAAAATAATTTCTTTACATTTGGGAGTTTTAATCGAGTCAAAAAAATAAATGATGAAACATTATCTATTTGGGCTTCTGTTTTACACAGAATACCAACAGCTCGGTTGATCTTGGGAGCGGTGTCTGGTAGCGGTGTTAGAGATTTATTATGTTCGAAATTTAAATCATTAGGTATTGAGGAAGATCGTTTTGAATTTCACGATAGATTGGCAATAAACAAATATCTTAAAATGCACCACAACATTGATATGCTACTTGATACATTTCCATACGGTGGGGGAACGACGACTAACTACGCTCTTTGGATGGGAGTGCCTACACTAACGCTAAATGGTGATAAGTTGGCGTCAGTTGCTAGTTCTGGATTTATGAAAACATTTAAATTAGATTCATTTGTTGCTTATGATAAAGATGAATATATAGAGAGAGCTGTCTACTGGGCTAATAACGTAAGTGAATTAAATAATATAAGATTAACTATGAGAGAACGTATTCTTGCATTAGGTCAGGGAAAAGCTAATCCTGCAGAGTACCTTGAGAAGGCGTTAAAGAAGACATGGTCACTGTATTGCTCTGGTTATGATGCAATCAGTTTTTCTATTGAAGAGTGATGGGCTGTATTTCGTAATACGGTATAGGTGAATATAATGAAAGCGAAAAATCATAATGATATTTATGTCACTAGCCCACTGCTACCACCATTGGAGGAGTTTATTCCTTTTCTCGAAGAAATCTGGAGTAGCAAAAAATTAACAAATGGAGGTAATTTTCATAATCAGTTAGAGGATGAATTGGCGAATTATTTAGGTGTAAAACATCTATGTCTTTTTTCCAATGGTACATTGGCTCTCCTTGTTGCTTTACAAGCATTACGTGTTACTGGAGAAGTTATTACTACCCCATATTCATTTGTTGCAACGTCACATTCTTTGTTATGGAATAGGTTACAACCTGTGTTTGTGGATATTGATCCTGTAACATGCAACCTTTCTCCTGATAAAATAGAGCAAGCAATTACGCCTGCGACATCGGCGATTCTTCCAGTACATTGCTATGGTATACCTGCTGATGTTGATGAAATCCAAAAAATTGCTGATATTTATGGATTGAAAGTCATTTATGACGCAGCACATGCATTTGGTGTTAAAAAAGATGGTATGAGTATCTTAAACCATGGGGATCTCTCTATTCTCAGTTTCCATGCAACCAAAGTTTTTAATACGATAGAGGGCGGGGCAATCATTTGTCCTGATGCAAAAACCAAGAAAAGAATTGATTACCTTAAGAATTTTGGTTTTGCAGATGAAGTGACAGTTGTTGCACCTGGAATTAATGGGAAAATGAATGAAGTGCAGGCTGCATTTGGCTTGCTTCAGCTTAAACATATAGATCACGCGTTGCAGAAAAGAAGGGCTATTTATGATAGATATTGTGATCTATTAAAAGGAATAGCAGGCGTTCGGGTTATTAATATACCTAGTCAAGTTGAATGGAACTATTCATATTTTCCTGTTTTTTTCTCCAAGCCGTTTCACAGAAGCCGTGATGAAGTTTATCTTATATTAAAAGAGAATAACTTTTATTCTAGACGTTATTTCTATCCATTAATAAGTTCATTTTCAATGTATAGAGGTCTTGATAGCGCTAAGCCTAATCTGCTTGATCATGCCCATGCGGTCTCGGAGAGTGTGCTTTGTTTGCCTATCTATCCAGATTTATCATATGATGATGTGTTAAGCATCGTTAAAATTATAGTAGGTTGACAATGGAAATTGACTCGTCAGATGTTAACATTAGGTTTGTCATTTTTTCCGGCGCAAATGAGCGAGCTATTATTGCCTGTTGCAGGCATTTCATAAAAAATGATATTAGTTTTTCCATCATTTCCCGACCATTGAATGACATTATTTTTTTATCGAAATATAGAAAAAATGTCGACTCGTCAAGAAAGTCTGATGTACTTTTAATTGATGACATGGTTTGTTGCATTACTGAACTAAGAGTAAAGTATCCAAATGACAACCTTGTTTTTTTACCAACAGCTGAGTCAATTATTCGGATTGTTTTAGAAAACAAAGCACTGTTTATATCTAAAGGTTTGGATATCAGGTTAGTAAGTTTAGATGTGTATTTAAATATATCCGATAAATGTCGATTCCTAAATATTGGTAAAGAGTTCAATATTGATATTCCTGGTGAAATAGTTTCCCCTGATATCATTGATATTCCTTTAGTTGCTAAACCAAAAGCAGAGTTTTCTTCTAAAGATCAAGTAAAGATCTATCCAAAGCTTATTTTTAATGAAAATGAACTTCAGGAAATATTAGATTCAAAATATAATGATGAGTATTTTTTTCAGACATATATCGATGGAGATAGTTACTATTATTTGGCTTTCATTTTCCCTGATGGAAAATATGATATTGCTTATCAAAAAAATATATTACAGCAAGGAAATGGAAAGTCTATTATAGCTGCAGAGCTATGTGAATGTCCGGATAAAGTATTTGAAGATAAAATAATAAATCTTCTTAATTCAATAGGTTTTTTTGGATTTATAATGATCGAAGTGATGCAATACAAAGGGATAACATATTTAATTGAAGCAAACCCAAGATTGTGGGGGCCATTTGACCTTGCATTGAAAGCTGGTTTCTTACCTGAGAATGTATTCTTCCAAAGAAAAATCGCTATGAAATATAAAAATGCTAAGTACATATGGCTAACCGGCCTTATCGACTCATTATCTAAGAATGATGATGTTCGTAATTATGTAAATCATAAAAATAAATTTTTCCTTTTTTTGTCTTTTATTTTTTCGGATTTTTATTTAAAATTCGATACTATTGGTATTTTCTTTTATGAATTTAAGAAGAGCATACGTAATTTTTTAAGGTGAAATATGAAAGATGTAAAAAGTAATTTAATCTCGCTTATTGAAAAAAATGGTAAGCACACCGCTTACCAATCATTACCTAGAATGGTTAAAGATATTATCGGTGATAATGTTTATCATGTAGGTTCAAAAGCAGATGAGTGTCGATTTGATTACATTAAATCAAAAATAAATTTTCATGACAAAAAAATTCTTGATATCGGATGTAATCTAGGTTATTTCACATTTAGTGCGATAGACTGTGGTGCTCGCCATGTTGTTGCCTATGAGGGATTTACTTCCCATGCTGATTTTGTGAGTGCTGTTTCATCAATGTTAGAACTGGAAGAACGGATATCTGTTCACAGTAAATATTATTCATTTAGTGGTGATGAAAATACATATGATGTCATTTTTTTGTTAAACGTTTTGCACCATGTTGGAGATGATTATGGAGATAAAACGCTACTCATAGAAAATGTAAAAGAGAATATTGTAAAACAGTTAAATAGTATGTCTGCCAATACAAATACTCTTGTGTTTCAGTTGGGGTTTAATTGGAAAGGAAATTCAAACTATGGTTTATTCGCTAATGGTACTAAACAGGAGATGATTGACTATATTAAAGTCGCAACTGATGGTATATGGAACCTTCGTGCTGTTGGTATCGCAGAAAAAACAATAAATGAGAACATCATTTACAAAGAATTAAATAATGATAATGTTAAGAGGCAGGATGAATTGGGAGAGTTTTTTAACCGGCCAATATTTATTTTGGAAAAGCATGTTTAATAAAAATTCTATATATATTTAGTTGGTTGATGAAAGGCTATTGTAATTTTCTCTGTGTAAAATAAAGACAATAATAAAATGGATTGTTTTTTAACTCGGTTATGATTTGATAATCTACATGTCGGGTTGGTTGAATTTTTAGCAATTATAGTTATCTGATAAATAGAGTTTTATAATGTCGCCTCTAAATGGGGGAGCTTAGATGACTTTCTACCCTATAAAATTTTTAACAAGAGATTATAGTAGGGGAGGCTCCATAGAGATAATAATTTTTTTTAAAAGGGCAAGTTATGTCTGAATATAAGAATTCAAAATTAATGCATCAATTTTATCGAGATGTGTTTTCTCGTGAAATTGACCTCGGTGATATCGGCGAATTTCCACACCACTTTGTTACAGCTATCATTCGTGGGAATACTAATATTTTATTTATCAATAAAGAAATTTATGGCTATGATAGTGGCTTAGAGAAAAACCATGATGCTGCCTTAAAACAGTTGTTGCTTACTATATCACTAGCTAATATAGCATTCGATGAGAAATTTAAAGGGAAAAGAGTAAGGTTGCCCGATGATTATATTGCGAATATACGAAATTCATTAATGGAGGTTATAAATCTTAAACCTTGCGTAGAATATCTTGTTATCGCTATTCAATTATTATTTAGAATTGGTGATATAGAAAAAGTTGTTGAGTTGATTAATAATAATTTCTCCATATTAAGTGATTCTCCACCAGTATTTAGAATATTACTAATGATTTGCATGATCGAGGAGGATTATGAGCCAGCTCTTCCTCTGGTTAAGGAAATGACCATTAACCAAAAACTTATCGGCGAACACTGGTTTGCATTATTAATAGTTACTTGTGCCATTTATAAACTAGGAGGGTATCCTGATTCTTATATAGATTTCCGTCCACTTTTAAAAGGCAATGAATTTCCTTCTGATGATGACTATAAATGGTTGATTAAGCAGGAGGAAAAAAATGGAAAAGTAACGGTAATTATCTCGTGTGACATAAAATATTATTATGAGCATGCGATATCAGCCTTGTACTCGATATATGAAACTAATAAAGATAATTTCAATGTGCATTTTCATGTTTATAATATAGATGATGAAACTTACAGTGATGTATTAAAGAAAAAAGCATCTTTCCCTGAGTTAAATATATCATGTACTACTGAGTATTTCTCTGGAATGAAGGGCATGCATGTTCACTACGCGTCAAGGCGTTTCACTTTTGCTCGCTATGCGTTGTCAATATTAAAATCTCCCGTTCTAGTTCTGGATGCTGACTGTTTATTTAGAAAGAATTTTTCAGACACACTTAAACAATGGCATTCATCAGATCTTGTCCTAACAGAAAATGAAAGTACACCATTCTGGGAAAAAGCCTTGGGAGGATTCGTTTATCTGGGAGGGGGGCTAACCTCACAAGTATTTATCGATAAGGTAGCATCTTTTATTCATTGCAATCTGCTAAGTGATAATAGTGTCTGGTTTTTAGATCAGATTGCGCTTTCTGCTGCTATCGATACTGTGGGTATGCCTGGTGATATTTCGCGAATAGATTCTGCTATTGTTTGTGATGCAAATCATGTAGGATATTCATTATTATGGGTAGTGACGACAGTCAAAAATGCAAATGGGAAATATTCCGATTATAAAAAACAGTTGATTGAAAAATACCATAGCATTTAGTCTTTTATTCATGAATAAGCAAGGCCGATGTGCCTTGCTTATTCTTATTTTAATATTCGAGAGATCCCAGCTTGCGCTGGCGCATAATTCCCACATTTTTTATAAAATGTAACCGCTTCATTTAGCATGTTATGGCATTCTAGAATTACTGCAATATTGTGATTAGCTTTGTAAGAGTTGACACCGCTTTTTCTTCCTGAAGGCATGTTAATGCATTTCTGGAAGTGGTCCAATGCCCCCTGAAAGTCGGAGTTATTCATAAGTACTAAAGCTTTTAAAAAAACAAAGTCAGTAGATGAACAGTATTTTTCATATTTTAATATATCTAATGACTTTACATATTCACCAATGTTTATAAGGCTATATCCATAACATTCAATTAAATTTTCATTATAGGTAGGGAAGGCGTTTTCTTGGAGTTCTAGTGCGATGGAGAAGCTTTTTATAGCAGCTAAATAATCTTTATTCAGGTAATGGCTTTTCCCTAACTGATAATGAAGGTATGGTTCTTTTGGCGTGTCGCTAATAGCTTTTTCTAACATGCTAATATTTCTTGCTATTTTATTTGTTTGGCGAAGAGTCTCTTGTTGATAACCAATGTGATTTAATACTATAGGGGCCATAAACCACTTTACTGCATGCGAATTAATTTTCTTGGGGATAATTTGCTCGTGAATAATCCCTTCATAGTGATAGATTTCTTTTCTAAAAAGCCGATTAAAGCACTCTTTAACAACACTCTCCTCACCATCTTCGTCTAAATAATCCAATCTTTCTATGTTACCGATATGGTTTGTATGTTGGTGTATGAGCTTAGATAACATTGCTATATCAACTGATTGAATTTCTTCATCAGCATCGACAACTAAAATCCAATCATATTTGGCAAATTGTAGTGAGTAATTTCTCGCAGCGGAGAAATCTGATATCCATTCAAAGTCATAAACTTTGTCAGTAAAAATTCTGGCGATATTTTTTGAGTCATCGGTCGAGCCAGTATCAACGACAACAATGTCGTCAAAATATTTTGCTATTGCTTTCAGTGCGTTGCCTAAGTGCAAAGCTTCATTTTTCACGATCATGCAGACTGATATCATTTATGCACCGCATTTTTAAAGGCTTGATATTACTCAATACTATATTAATTTATCAGTGATAACAATTTGATACTTGTTCTCGATTGACAGAAACAAAAGGGTGAATGAGTGGCCGTAGGCTTTTATATTATTGATTGTAATACTTTTGATATGCATTAGTATTTACATCTACTAATACTACGTGTTTCACATTACTGTTGATCCTATGAGGAGAAAATTCGGGTTTATCTGTTCGAGATCTGCGCTAGAATCTTCTCCTTTCAGAAGAGATGTGAGTCACAAATTTGCTGTCGCATTGCACCATCTGTACGTGCCAGTTGTGTTTCTCTCCGCAGACTCCTTACTCAATCCTGTCATACATAGCATGAATAACCCTCCTTTTTTGACGCTATTCAGGCGATTGGCTACCCTACCTAAAAGCATAATAGTGTCGATAACATTATCATCGTAGGTATTTGTCACTGTGAGCGATTTGTATACCGCCGAAGGCACAATGGATAAAAATTCCCTTTGGAAGCGCTATGTTCCACTAGTGCGCCATGAAGCCTTGCGTTTACAGGTTCGTCTCCCCGCGAGTGTTGAACTTGACGATCTGCTACAGGCTGGCGGTATCGGCTTGTTAAGCGCAGTTGAACGTTATGATTCGTTACAAGGTACGGCGTTTACCACCTATGCTGTCCAACGAATCCGCGGTTCGATGCTGGATGAATTACGCAGTCGTGACTGGGCTCCACGCAGTGTACGGCGTAATGCGCGGGAAGTGGCACAAGCAATGCAACAGGCTGAACAGCAGCTCGGTCGTACTCCAACGGAGCAGGAAGTTGCGCAGACCTTGAATATCACGCTTGAGGATTATCGTCAGATATTGCTGGATACGAATAACAGCCAGCTTTTTTCTTACGATGAATGGCGTGAAGAACATGGCGACAGCGCAGAGGCGTTACTGGAAGGCAATGAAGATGCGAATCCATTGCATCAACTGATGGAAGGCAATTTGCGCCATCGTGTAATGGATGCGATTGAAAGCCTGCCAGAGCGCGAGAAGTTGGTATTGACGCTTTACTATCAGGAAGAGTTGAACCTGAAAGAGATCGGTGCCGTTCTTGAAGTCGGAGAGTCGAGAGTCAGTCAGTTGCATAGCCAGGCGATAAAGCGCCTGCGCGTGAAATTAATGAACGATGTTTAATTGCGCTGCGTAGGAATACTGTTATCAAAGTATATCTTCAGTCACTGAAGTAGCAGGACGATGACCATGTTTGAATAGTGATGCGTGTCTTGCATCAATATTTACATGATTCATGCCACCTGTTTTTAGCATACCAGGCTCTCTGGCGTAATGAACGATGCTATCGCTTCACATTGAAGTTATATATTGTCATGGAATGGATTCATGCACCCATCAATTCGGAAGAAACAGCTCCTAAGCCGTTATCTGAAAGACTTCAAACACAGACAAACTAACTGTTCCCAGTGTGATAAAGAACTCGACCGCGTTTCACTGGTATTTCGCAATCAGCTCATCAATAAAAAATCGATCGGCAGCATTGACCGGCTTATCGACGACGACATATGGTCGGGTCTGCAACAGGAATTAATCCCACTTTGCCGCTTTTGTAGCGAAATATTATGCAATACCACTGCTAGCTATTTCGATATTAAAGCTTTCACACAGTATCTGATTGAGCAGACTGAAGTCCGCCATAGCACAATGCGCGAGTATGTCATTCGCTTGCGGCGCCTGGATGAGCTGCTTGCCGCTAATAATTATCCCGCAGAAACTTTCTCCCGGCACCGCGATGGGGTACAGCAGCGCGTATGCGATTATCTTCCCGGTATTGAGCAAAATATTTACCGCAGCGCCTTACGAAAATACGATCAATATCTGGACTGGCAGCGGCATTTCTGACGCACATCATGCGTCTTTCTCAGGCTGACATTGCCAAACCATGGGATACTGACTATACGTAAATGTTATGACAGTGTAAAAAATGCTTGCATTGCAGAGGCATATTATTGCACTGTCATACTACTGAAATCATTCGGCACTAATTTTTAGGCAATGGTTAGCAGTAGTTCTACGATGCGATCAATCATTATTCAGTGGAATAGTCGTTGTCACAGTGAGGAACGCGAATGGTAATGTCCTTTTCTGGACTTTGTAGTCGATGCCAAGATTCTACGCCGCTGACTCGCCGATGCGAGGGATGTTCCTCCCACTTATTTTCAACACTGTGCCATTCTCTTGTTACCCAAACTCTCCGTATATTTTCTTTTTCTATCCATGAGCACTTGGCCCGTTTTTCACGCGGTTCGTGGATGAATCATGCGTATTCTCTGTCTGCTATTGGCTTAATAAGGAAGCCTAACCTCGTTAGTGAGTTAAACGTCACGCGCTGTAGAGCAGTGCGGTAAGTGAAACAAACTGTAAGGTGCCACTATGGGAAGACAAAAAGCAGTGATCAAAGCTCGTCGTGAAGCCAAACGCGTTATTCGTCGTGAGTCGCGTAGCCATCGTCAGCGTGAGGAAGAATCGGTCACTTCTCTGGTACAGATGGGGGGGATTGAAGCAATTGGAATGGCACGTGAGAATCGTGATAATTCCGTTATTCAAGCTCGCACTGTTGCCCAGGAACATTACTTGTCTGCGATAGAAAATAAACAGTTGATTTTTGCCACAGGCGAAGCTGGCTGCGGTAAAACGTATCTGAGCGCTGCGAAAGCGGCGGAGGCACTAATCCATAAAGAGGTTGAGCGTATTATTGTTACGCGGCCAGTATTACAGGCCGACGAGGATCTTGGCTTTTTACCTGGAGATATTGCGGAGAAGTTTGCGCCTTATTTCCGCCCGGTTTACGACATTCTTTTGCGTCGTCTGGGGGCTTCTTTCATGCAGTATTGTTTGCGGCCGGAAATCGCCAAAGTTGAAATCGCGCCTTTTGCGTATATGCGCGGGCGGACGTTTGAAAATGCGGTTGTGATTCTGGATGAGGCGCAAAACGTGACAGTGAACCAAATGAAAATGTTCCTGACGCGTTTAGGTGAGAATGTCACGGTTATCGTCAATGGCGATGTGACGCAGTGCGATTTGCCATCCGGGGTTAAATCCGGCCTGCGCGACGCACTGGAGCGTTTTGTTGAGGATGACATGATTGGCGTAGTCTCTTTCGGTAAAGAGGACTGCGTGCGTTCGGCACTGTGTCAGCGTACGCTCCATGCCTATGGCTGATGCTGGTGTGGCATGGGAATGAACATTCCTGTGCTGTTACCATAAAAAAAACGCCCTGATTTGCATCAGGGCGTTTTAATATCAGGCATGTACATGTTCGATGGATTGACTCGCGGCGTCCTGCCGCTCGCCCTGCGGGCCGCCGTTGGCGTCCAAAACGCCAGTCCTGTCGTTTTGTCGAACCAGTCAAGGCTTCTCATCCGTTCCAACTGTATAAAGAAAACGCCCTTAACTTGCGTTAAGGGCGTTTTCTTTTATATGGCGGTGAGGAAGGGATTCGAACCCTTGATACGTTTTCACGTATACACACTTTCCAGGCGTGCTCCTTCAGCCTCTCGGACACCTCACCGGGGGTCGCCTACAAGGGGCAACGGGGCGCTACTATAGGGAGTCACTTAGCTTCGGTCAAGCAGTATTTAGCGCGAACGGTGCGTATGGCTAAGCATTGAACGGTAACGGATAGTCCGCGTAACCGTGTCGTTAAAATGTAGGCAAAGTGAATGGATAATGGGCATAAAAAAACCACAGACCGCGATGGCCTGTGGTTTGTTTGTCAGCGAGTGGACGATTACGCCAGCAGCGTTTTGATGTAGCTGGTCAGTGCTTCGTCTTTGCTGTTAGCAAAGAAGTATTCCTGGAATTTAGGACCAGCAATTGCGCCTTTAACCAGATCCTGATCGAGACCTTTCAGGATGGTGATCAGATCGTTGTAGGTCACTGCTTTTACGGCATCCAGGATTTTCTTGTTACGTTGTTGAGGAGCAACGCGATCGCTCGGATAACCACGGCCGCCTTCTTCTTTGAACAGCTGGGTAAACAGGTTTTCCAGGTTCAGTTCAGCGCCCCAGCCAAAGCCTTTAGCGTAAGGAACGGATACAGCGTTACCGTTGTTGATCTGAGAGAACAGGTAAGCATCAGATGGGTCAACAACCAGACCGCAGATTACGCCTGGGAAAGAGTTACAAGCCAGCATTGCGCCCTGGCCAGTACCACAACCGGTCACAACGAAATCAGCCGCGCCAGAGTTCAGCAGGATAGCTGCCAGAATACCGTTCTGGATGTAGGTCAGCTGCGCTGCATCTTCAACGGCGTATTGGCCGTAGTTGTGTACAGTGTGGCCCAACGGTGCAACCGCTTTGGTCAGAGACTCGGCGATGATGGCGTTTTTGGCAGCTTGGCTGTTCTCGTTAATCAATGCAATTTTCATGTTCGTTCCTTTTCTGTGACGGACAAATACATTTTTTAAAACTGTATTTCAATTTGATGTGTGCAGTATACCGTTTCAAAAATAAAGCGCAAATCGTGGAAGCAAAGAATGCGGCACAGCCCATAGATTCAGGAAAAAGATGATGCAAGAAAAAGGGAGAGTAAAAGCCTAACATATTGAAAATGGCGCTGTATTTCAGCGCCATAGGGGAGGGTGTTATGCGTCAGGGAAGGTCAGCGTATTGCCCGGTGCTTCTCGATTAAGATGAAGAAAATTCAGATGTCGTTCGTACTGATCCAAAATGTCGTTAATCACCTGTTCTTTGCTGTAATCCATCAGGTCATTCCCTTGGCTCCCTTCCAACAGGAAAGTTTCAAGTCGGTAATAATCTGATTTACCCGAGCGGGCTCGGTAGGTAAACGCCGGAACGCTGTAGCGCTGAGGCCAAATTTGGTAAAGAAAGTTCTGTTCATCACCCAAATCCACCAACAGTTCGAGATGGTTCAGACGTTCATCTTCGACAGGTGGCAGCTCATTGACTTCAACGTTGGCACCGCGCAGGCGCAGCTCGCGTGCAACATCATCCATGGCGGCTTTACAGACGTTATCCAGCATTTTTTGCGTATGTGTTGTGCCGGGGAAATTCATGACGCGTGAGATGCGTTGCTTCCAGTTCAGACGGTCGTCGCCGGAGATTGGCATCGGTGCCGAGGTTTGTAAGGAGCTGGCTTTACGGTAATCCTCAACCCGCAGTGATTTGTACAATCCCGCCATAATAAAGAACATCACGAAGCTAAACGGTAATCCCATAATGACGGTGGTGTTCTGTAAGGCTGACACACCGTTTAGTCATCAGCATGCCCAACGTCAGCAGGCCAATAGCGACTGACCAGAAAATTCGCAGCCAGTTTGGCGCATCATTGTTGATGTCGCCAAGGCGAGAGGTGAAGTTGCCCAGCACCAGCGAGCCGGAATCGGCAGAGGTGACATAAAACAGCAAGCCGGTAATGGTCGCGACAGAGGCGCTCAGGCTGAAGCCAGGGTACTGCGCTAGCAGGCTGTAGAATCCGCGCTCAGGGTGCTGCATGACTTCATTGGCAAAATCCAGATTACCGTGGAGCACCTGATACAGTGCGCTGTTGCCAAAAATGGAGAGCCACAGCAGCGTAAAGACAAATGGAATGATCAGCGTGCCGACAACGAATTGTCGAATGGTTCTGCCGCGTGAGATACGTGCCAGAAACAGTCCAACAAACGGTGCCCATGCGACCCACCATGCCCAGAAGAACAGCGTCCAGCTATTCATCCACTCGGTTGGGCGATCGAACGCAAAGCTGTTAAGCGTCATGCCTGTAAAGCGATTAATGTAATCGCCAACGTTCAGCACCAGTGCGTTGAGCAGAAACTCGGTATCCCCCCAGAAAAGCAGGAAAAGAATCAAGCCCAGTGCGAGCAGGACGTTAAGCTCGGAGAGGAAACGAATACCGCGGTTGACCCCGGACGTCACGGAAACGGTCGCCATGATTACGGAAAGCAGGATGAGCGAGGCCTGAACGGTGAGATTTTCTGGGATCTGGAACAGGACTTTCAGCCCATAGTTAAGCTGAACGACGCCGATGCCCAGCGTGGTCGCGATACCGAAGATGGTTCCGAGTACGGCTGCGATATCAACGCTGTGGCCAATCGGGCCATTAATACGTTTACCAAAGATAGGGTACAGGGCAGAGCGAATCGTCAGCGGCAGATTATACCGGTAGCTGAAATAGCCCAGAGCAATGCCCATCAGCGCGTACATTGACCAACCAGTTAACCCGTAGTGAAACAGCGTCCAGACCATGGCCTGCCGTGCTGCCTCTATCGTCTGGCCTTGTCCTTCTGGTGGCATCATATATTGCGTGATCGGTTCCGCAACGGAAAAGAACATTAAATCGATGCCAATCCCCGCCGCAAACAGCATCGCAGCCCAGCTCATCAGGCTAAATTCAGGTTTCGACTGTTCTGGCCCGAGCTTGATCGATCCAAATCGAGATGACGCAATGAAGATGACGAAAACGATGTAGAGCGTGGCGGCTAGCAGGTAGTACCAACCAAATGTGGCAGAAACCCAGTTAAGCGCGTGGGTAATCCAGGCATTCGCTTCTTGGTTAAACAACATGGTCATCAGCGAGAAGGTCAGGATTAATCCCGCGGATGTGTAGAACACGACAGGATTCAGGCGATCCTGTTGGGGGGTTGTTTCTGATGCTGGCATGGTTATCCCTTGCGTGACGTGAACAGATACTCTGATTCCTCTCTCCACGAAGCGCGCTTAGCGCATATAAAGAATACGGCGCAGGACATCCGCTGAGTACGCTTTTCGTTGAAGAAGGTCGTCAGAACAAAAAAGAAATTATTCTTTTTAAGGTGGAGTTATCGTCTGAACTCACACCATTTTTCATGATAATTGATACAGATTTTTAACCTTTCAGCAATAAAAGATATTCATTTTTTATTGAACGTTCAATCAAAAAAAAGTTTAATGGGACAAATCGGATCATGAATCACCGTCGTTTACCGTGATTCATCACGCAAAAATGAAGGGAAGAACATGAAGAGGAAGTGCGGTGCCTAAAGTCGGAATGCAGACTATCAGACGGCAGCAACTCATCGACGCGACGCTGGCCGCGATTAACGATGTAGGGATGCATGATGCCTCAATCGTACAGATTGCCCGACGTGCGGGAGTGTCGAATGGAATCATCAGTCATTACTTCCGCGATAAAAATGGCTTACTGGAAGCGACGATGCGCTATCTGATTAGTCATCTGGGGTTGGCGGTGAAATCAAGATTGCTGAGCCTGACGGAAAACACGCCTCGCGCACGCTTGCGGGCGATTGTTCAGGGGAATTTTGATGATAGCCAGACGAATAGCGCGGCGATGAAAACCTGGCTGGCGTTCTGGGCCAGTAGCCTGCATTCCCCCATGCTCCATCGGCTACAGCAGGTTAACGATCGGCGGCTTTACTCCAATCTGTGTGTCGAATTCAGCCGCTGTTTGCCGAAGGACAGCGCGCGCGTTGCAGCAAAAGGGTTGGCAGGGCTGATCGATGGGCTGTGGCTACGTGGTGCGCTAAGCCATGAGGCCTTCAACCGCGAAGAAGCGCTGAGCATTACCTACGACTATATCGAACAGCAGCTCGTCCGCGCGTAATCCTTCCTTATCATTTTTGCCTTTTCTGCCCGGAACGTTTGTTCGGGCAGCCATCAGACAGGAGAATTTATGTCTCACTACGGTTTACAACAGCTTTATATCAACGGCACTTATGTCGATAGCACGGGTGACGAGACGTTTGAGGCGATTAACCCCGCGAATGGCGACATCATTGCCCAGATTCAGTCGGCCACTGCTGCTGACGTTGACCGTGCGGTCAGTGCAGCAACCGCAGGGCAGAAAGTATGGGCAGCGATGACGGCGATGGAACGCTCGCGCATTTTACGTCGCGCCGTGGATATCCTGCGTGAGCGCAATGATGAACTCGCCTTGCTTGAAACGCATGACACCGGCAAACCGCTCTCGGAAACCCGAACGGTTGATATCGTGACCGGTGCGGATGTTCTGGAGTACTACGCAGGGCTGATTCCTATGCTGGAAGGTCAGCAGATCCCGCTGCGTGATACCTCATTCGCCTACACCCGTCGTGAACCGCTTGGCGTGGTCGCGGGTATCGGTGCCTGGAACTACCCCATTCAGATCGCATTGTGGAAATCCGCCCCTGCGCTGGCAGCAGGCAATGCGATGATCTTCAAACCCAGTGAAGTCACGTCGCTCACTGCGCTAAAACTGGCGGAAATCTATACCGAGGCAGGGTTACCGGCTGGCGTATTCAACGTGCTGACGGGAACGGGACAATCCGTTGGTCAGGCACTGACCACGCATCCGGGTATTGCCAAAGTCTCTTTCACCGGTGGGATCGCCAGCGGGAAAAAGGTAATGGCCAATGCCGCAGGGTCGACCTTGAAAGACGTCACGATGGAGCTGGGTGGAAAATCTCCGCTGATCATTTTTGATGATGCCGATCTGGATAAGGCCGCGGATATTGCAATGATGGCGAATTTCTTCAGCTCAGGTCAGGTGTGTACTAACGGTACACGCGTCTTTATTCCGCAGGCATTGCAGGCGCAGTTTGAGGAAAAAATTCTGGCGCGTGTTCAGCGTATTCATATTGGCGACCCGACTGACGAGCAGGTGAATTTTGGTCCGCTGGTCAGCTTTCCGCACAGAGAATCCGTACTGCGCTACATCGAAAGCGGAAAACGTGAAGGTGCTCGCGTGTTGGTGGGCGGCGAACTGATGGCTGACGAGAAGTATGCGCAAGGTGCGTATGTTGCCCCGACGGTGTTCACGGACTGCCGAGACGATATGAAGATTGTGCGAGAGGAAATCTTTGGTCCGGTCATGAGTATTCTGGCGTATCAGGACGAAGATGAGGTTATCCGCCGCGCTAATGATAGCGAGTATGGGCTGGCGGCTGGTATCGTGACCAGCGATCTGAATCGGGCACATCGAGTGATTCATCAACTTGAGGCCGGGATTTGCTGGATCAACACCTGGGGTGAGTCTCCGGCTGAAATGCCTGTGGGCGGCTACAAACATTCGGGTGTCGGACGTGAAAACGGCATAACAACATTGGAACACTATACGCAAATTAAATCGGTACAGGTTGAACTGGGTGAATTCCGCTCGGTATTTTAAACGAAGGGGAGAAAGCCTAATGGAATATGATTACATCATTATCGGAGCCGGTTCGGCAGGCAACGTGCTGGCAACGCGTCTAACAGAAGAAAGCGACGTAAGCGTGCTGCTGCTCGAAGCGGGTGGCCCGGACTATCGTTTGGATTTTCGCACGCAAATGCCCGCCGCATTGGCTTTCCCATTGCAGGGGAAGCGCTATAACTGGGCTTATGAAACCGACCCAGAACCTCACATGAATAATCGCCGTATGGAATGTGGCCGCGGCAAAGGGCTGGGTGGTTCCTCGCTGATTAACGGTATGTGCTACATCCGTGGTAATGCGATGGATTTTGATAACTGGGCGACCATGCCGGGTCTGGAAGACTGGAGTTACCTTGACTGCCTGCCGTATTTCCGTAAAGCGGAAACGCGGGATGTGGGATCGAATGATTATCATGGCGCGAGCGGCCCTGTTTCAGTGACAACGCCGAAGATGGGAAACAACGAACTGTTTCACGCGATGGTTGAAGCGGGCGTACAGGCAGGTTATCCGCGTACGGACGATCTTAACGGCTATCAGCAGGAAGGCTTTGGCCCGATGGACAGAACCGTCACGCCGAAGGGGCGTCGAGCCAGTACTGCGAGAGGCTATCTGGATCAGGCGAAAGGCCGTAAAAATCTGACCATCGTGACGCATGCCTTAACCGACAAGATTCTCTTTGATGGGAAACGTGCTGTTGGCGTGGCTTACTTTAAAGGGGAAAGCGCGCAGACGGCGAAGGCACGCCGCGAAGTGCTGCTCTGCGCAGGCGCCATTGCCTCGCCACAAATCCTGCAACGTTCTGGCGTGGGGCCGAAAGATCTGCTTCAGCGTCTCGATATTCCCGTGGTGCACGATTTGCCCGGCGTCGGCGAGAACTTGCAGGACCATCTGGAAATGTATTTGCAATACGCCTGCAAAGAACCGGTATCGCTGTATCCGGCGTTACAGTGGTTTAACCAGCCAAAAATCGGCGCGGAATGGTTGTTCAATGGCACTGGTGTTGGGGCTAGCAACCAGTTCGAAGCAGGCGGCTTTATTCGCAGTCGGGATGAGTTCGCCTGGCCGAATATTCAGTACCACTTCTTGCCCGTCGCAATTAATTACAACGGCAGTAATGCGGTGAAAGAGCACGGATTTCAGGCGCACGTCGGCTCCATGCGTTCACTCAGCCGAGGACGCGTACAGGTACGATCCAAAGACGCCCGTGAGCACCCCAGTATCTTGTTCAACTATATGTCGACGGAGCAGGACTGGCAGGAATTTCGCGATGCGATTCGTATTACGCGTGAAATCATGGCGCAGCCCGCACTGGATAAATACCGTGGGCGAGAAATCAGTCCTGGGCTAGAGGTTCAGACCGATGAGGAACTGGACGAATTTATCCGCAACCACGCCGAGACGGCATTCCATCCTTCCTGTTCTTGTAAGATGGGAGAGGATGAGATGGCGGTCGTTGATGGACAAGGCCGGGTTCACGGTATGGAAGGGCTACGCGTGGTGGATGCCTCCATTATGCCGCAGATTATTACCGGTAACCTGAATGCGACAACCATCATGATTGCCGAGAAAATTGCCGACCGAATCCGCCGGCGTCAGCCGCTGCCGCGCAGCAAAGCGCGCTACTATGTTTCCGGAAATACCCCAGTGAGAAAAGCGCCACTGAAGTCGGCTTCGTGACGTTTCCTGCATAGCCAGATGGACCGTAGAGAAAGCGCGGTCCATACTTTTCATTGCTATACACAATCTGACAAACAAACGCCTTCCGCACCATTACTATGAGTGACAACACCATCAGTGATGTCACTTTTCCTTGAGGAATGAAAATGAATAATTGGCTGCAACAGATTCAGGGCTTATTGGGCTCCGGTAGCAAGCAGGGGAATCAGCATCAAGGGGGTAAAAACGGCAATTTAGGCGATATGCTGAAGCCTGCTGCGCTGGGCGGTTTGGCGGGCGTATTGTTATCTAATAAGTCCACGCGGAAAATCATGGGGTCGTTGGGTAAAAATGCGTTGATTATTGGCGGTAGTGCTGCGGCGGGCGTGGTGTTGTGGAACCAGTACAAAAAACGCGTTCGCGATACGCATCAGGACGATCCGCAGTTTGGCACCCAGTCCTCGGCTGACAATATTCGTGCCCGCCGTCTGATTCAGGCTCTGGTTTTTGCTGCTAAAAGTGACGGCCATATTGATGCGACTGAGAGACAGCGTATTGATGAAAATATTCAGCAACTGCAACTGGGCAGTGAAGCGCACCGCTGGGTGCAGGAAGCCATAGAACAACCGCTTGATCCAATTTTGCTGGCAAAAGATGTGAAAAATGAGGAAGAGGCGCTTGAGGTCTACTTCTTGAGCTGCGCGGTCATCGATGTCGATCACTTCATGGAGAAAAGCTATCTGGATGCGTTAGCGACCGAATTGAAGATACCGCAAGATGTACGGCAGTCGATCACTAATGAGCTAAAAAGCCCATCATGATAGGACGAGTAGTTTACGCTGTAGTGAGATAACGTCAGAGAAATAAACGAATAACGCGGGCGAAAGGTTTTCGCCCGCAGTGCTATCTGATGCTTAGAAAGCGCTGGTGTCTTTAAACAGACCGACTTTCAGTTCGTCAGCGGTATAGATCTGCTGACCGTCAACCAGCACTTCGCCATCAGCAATACCCATCACCAAACGGCGATTGATCACGCGTTTGAAGTGAATGCGATACGTCACTTTCTTCGCTGTTGGCAGCACTTGTCCGGTGAATTTGACTTCACCTACGCCGAGCGCGCGGCCTTTGCCTTCGCCACCCAGCCAGCCCAGATAGAAACCGACCAACTGCCACATGGCATCCAGACCGAGGCAACCTGGCATCACCGGATCGCCGATGAAATGGCAACCGAAGAACCACAGGTCAGGCGTGATATCCAATTCGGCTTCCACATAGCCTTTGCCATACTTACCGCCGTCTTCCGTCATTTTAACGACGCGGTCCATCATGAGCATGTTAGGGGCAGGCAACTGAGGGCCGTTCGGGCCGAACAGTTCGCCACGACTGGAGGCAAGGAGGTCTTCTTTTGTATAGGATTCGCGTTTATCTACCATGGTCTCTGTAAGCCTTGTTTTAATGAAGCACGCAGGTTAGCGTACACCTGTACGCTGGGCAAGTCTGTTGCGTCTGGTTGAACCAGTTGGTTTAACGGAAAAACCAAGGGAAACGTCTACGTTCTTGCGGTGTAAGTTGCCCAATTCGCTCACGAATGGCGGACAGCAGGTTTGGCTGCTGTTCATCGTAATAAGCGAAATTGGTCAATAATGACAACGCTTCCGGCGCAGTTTCTACCGGGAAAAGATGGAATTTCCCTTCGCGTACCGCTTCAACGACATCTTCCTGTAAACAGAGATGGCGTAAATTAGCCGCAGGTAAAATCACGCCCTGTGTTCCCGTCAATCCACGACGCTGGCAGACCTCAAAGAAACCTTCAATTTTCTCATTCACGCCGCCAATCGGTTGCACGTGACCAAATTGATCGACGGATCCGGTCACAGCGAACTGCTGATTGATTGGCCGCAAGGAGAGTGCGCTAACCAGCGCGCACAGCTCTGCCAGTGAGGCGCTGTCGCCATCAACTTCGCTGTACGACTGCTCGAAGACTATGGAAGCCGAGAAAGGCAGTTGCTGATCAAGCTCCAGTTCCGTAATCAGGAACGCCTGCATGATCATCATACCCTTGGCGTGTAAATTGCCAGCCAGTTCGGCTTTGCGTTCAACGTCGGTGAATTCACCGTCGCCAGCGTGAACCACGCAGCTGATACGTGTCGGCTCGCCAAAGGCAACGGGATAGCCTGGAAATTCCAATACGGAAAGCCCGTTAATCTGGCCGACGACTTCGCCTTCCGTTTCGATCAGGATCTGGCCTAATTCTATTTCATCCTGCATACGTTCACGAAGGTAGCCTTCACGCCATTGGCGAGCGGCAACGGCGTCAACCAGCGCCTGCTCCGTGATTTGACCATCTCTGGCGTATAGAGATGCATATTTTAACTGACCGGTTAGCCAGCGTGGGCATAATGGCAAATTACCCTGATCGCCGCTGTAGCGTATTGCAACGTTCACTAATGCCGGCCAGGCATCGGCATCCAGCAGCGGTAGTTGATTTTCGCTGCATAGTGCATTGATGTAGGAGCACCAGCGCGCCATGTCATCCGTTTCAATCAACTGCAATTGTGCTTCGAACTCGCCATAAATAGCGTGTTCGCCTAATTCCGGCTCCATATCATGAATATCTGCCAGACTTTCACGGTCACCGAGAATGATCAGGCGAATATCAAGCGGCATCGGTGGCACATCAACAGGAAGTGGCCTGCGCTCGTCTGGTGACTGCCAACGATAAATGCCTTCAGCCATAATCTGCTTCAGGCGCAGCCACATCAACGGCTGAGCCAGCAGCGCTCTGGCTGATAGGATCAACGTGCCGCCGTTAAGCTGATGAATTAATCCTGGATGCAGCGTGATTTCATCGTGAAAACTGCGTACGCAGCCGAAGAGCTGTTCAGGTTCAATCCATTCCTGATAACCACAGAGCTGCTGTGCGGCAAAATTATCCGCATGCTGTGTAGCGGGTTCGACCCGGATATGACGACCCTCAATGATATATTTACTGCCATGTATCGCCCCGGAGTCTGGCCTTATGGCGCTCAGCGCACGGGCGATCAATGCCATATATTCATCGTTCTCTTGCGCTTTCAACAGCATAAAGCGGGAAGGGGAACGAGGGTGGCAAAAGAGCGTCAGGCTGTCTGCCAGACGCGACTGAATAGCGGAGAATTCAGCAGGAGCAAGTTGAGCTGCCTGAGTGAATAGCGTTTGATAAGGCGTATTATTGGGCAGTAAATGCTGCCATGAGAGTCGGTTACTGGTCAAAGTATCAATGTAATCGTCTGAAGGAAAAGCGTGATTATACAAGAATAATCTAGACTTCGCATAAGGAGAGTCATCTCTCCGTCATCTTTCATACGTTGAGGCTCAGACCGCGTTTGGCTAATCATCTTAAAAGCTGTCAGAAAGCCGCTAGAAAGCGGTCAAAATCAGGGAAAACTGTTATGCTGAAAGTCACGTTACGCGGTCACTGAAGAATTTAATATGAAATATCAACAACTAGAAAATCTTGAGTGCGGGTGGAAATGGAAATACCTGGTGAAGAAGCATCGCGAGGGAGAAGAGATTACGCGTTTTCTCGAGCAAAGCGCTGCGGATGACGCCGTACAGGCATTGCTTAAAATGGAAAATCAGCCGGTGAAAGTGCTGGAGTGGATTGCACAATGTATGAATCCCTCCTTAGAAAACCGGATGAAGCAAACGATTCGTGCACGGCGTAAACGTCATTTCAACGCAGAGCATCAGCATACACGCAAGAAATCGATCGATCTGGAATATCTGGTCTGGCAGCGCCTTGCGGCTCTTGCTCAGAGACGTGGGGTGACCTTATCAGAAACGATTGTGCAGTTAATCGAAGACGCTGAGCACAAGGAAAAATATGCCAGCCAGATGTCGCTGCTTAAGCAGGATCTTAAAGCCATTCTGAATAAAGACGAGACGTGATTGGTATTTTTGTCATTGATCGCGCTGACAAACATGCATAAAAAAACGCAGGGAGCGTTTTTCAACGTTGCAAAGCAACGGCCTACAGGGTGACGGACAAGGATGTCCGCCATAAAAAAAACCTCGCCGGAGCGAGGTTTTTTTTCGTTAATAACTTAAGCCTGAGGCTGAGTTACAACGTCTTTGATGCCTTTAACTTCGATCTCTACGCGACGATCCGGTGCCAGGCAGTCGATCAGCGCAGCACGAGGTTTCACGTTGTCACAGGTAGAACCGGTAACTGGTTGAGATTTACCTAAGCCACGAGCAGAGACTTTGTTCGCAGGGATACCTTTAGAAACCAGGTAATCAACGACGCTCTGTGCGCGTTTTTCAGACAGGCCTTGGTTGTACTGCTCTGAACCTAAACGGTCAGTGAAGCCCAGAACAACAACGGAACCGTCTTTCGGATCCAGAGAGCTCAGCTGGGTGTACAGTTGATCCAGTGATTGCTGGCCTTCTGCTTTCAGCGTTGCTTTGTTGAAGTTGAACAGGACGTCAGATTTCAGCGTGAAACGCTTGGTTTCAACAACTGGAGCCGGAGCTGGAGTTGGAGCCGGAGCAACAACTGGTGCTACACGGTCATCCTGGCCGAAACGGTAAGACAGGCCAACGCTCATCAGCAGGTTGTCTGGACGGGCACCAACGGTACCAGCATCACCAATGTTGCTTACCCATTGGTAGTCAACACGTGCAGCCCAGTTTTTGTCGATAGCGTATTCAACACCAACTGCAGCCAGCGGAGAAACGCCAGTGTCGTCGTTGTTGATGTCGCCGCCGCCGATAGCCGCGTGGCTGTCTGCGCGCCATACCATGCCGCCCAGACGGCTATAAACGTCCAGATCAGGCAGAACTGGGTAGCTCAGTTTAGCAGCCAGTTGGATGCCCTGTGCTTTGAAGCTTGCGCTGTCTGCTCCGTTAGCAGCAGAACCTGCATACTTCATGCGGCCCAGCCAATCGTAGCCCATTTCAAAGCCCAGGTACGGGTTGGCTTGATAACCAACAAATGCACCAGCGCCTAACTTGCTTTTGATCGGGTTGTTATTGATACCGGTGTAACCATTGCCGTAGAAACCAGTATCGTGGAATTGAGACACACCCAGTTTACCACCGGTGTACCAGGTATTGTCTTTAGGAGCTGCTTGCGCGACGGTCGCGAAGCCAGCCAGTGCCACTGCAACTGCGATAGCTGTTTTTTTCATTTTACGCCTCATTATCATCCAAATCGGCAATTAACCCGGAGGGCTAATAAACCTTTGGTTAAAATCCTTTGGTCGGAGACTTTGCCCTTATTTATGACTCGCTGTCAGTCAACTGACGTTATAAAAGAGCAACTCCAGCGAGTTAAAGTCTACAACGTGATGAGAAAGTTACAAGTATGATGTGATTTACGTCATAAGAAAATCGCACGATTCATACATACTTGCTAACAAATAGTAGATGCTTTTGACAGATCTTACGCCTTTTAGCTGTATCAAATATATTCAAAAAGCCCGCAGAATACCGCTCTGCGGCGATCGACAAGACATATAACCTGGATAAGCTGAGAAAATTCTTAATTTACTTAATGATACAATGTCGAATGAATTTTAAGGCTAGGAAACAGTCTATAGGCGTCACCGCCAGCACTTTCTGGCCGCATAATAAAGCCATACGTATTTCCTGCCTGTGCGGCGTGTCGTAACCGAACCTTCTCTTCTTCCGTCAATTCGTGCGGTAACCAGCATAAAACAGCGCTGTAATTCCCTGTCAGCAAGGCTCTTTCCATGGCATCAACTGTAAACAGCGGATTGATGTGGTGGAGTTGCACCATTTTATCCAGCGGCAGCCCAGATTGCTGGACCCAGGGGCGGCTCAATTTTTGCTGCGGCGAAAGCCATAACAGCCAACGAGACTGCGTGCCTAGCTGCTGTAAAAGCGGTAATAACAGGTGTGTGACTATGGGCTGATCGGCGTTGTACACGATTTCGCTGATAATTCCACCTGTGGCAACCGAGGGCTCCGCAGCGTGTTGATTTGCAGAAAATGATGACGGCTCGATGTTGTGAGAGCGGATTGATTGCGTACGCATAATGAGTTCTACCCATAGTATTGCTGTATGAACATACAGTATCTGCTGTATGCGTGAAAATCAACCTGATTTTTTGAAAGCGCTTCGCATATTCCTTATGTAAGGGACAGTAAACACATTTACTGTTTGAAGCCGCATCGGGGCTGTGGTTAATTATTTGTTCCTGCTACAAATATTTTTAATTGTTCAGGACGAGATCATTTCAATACTAAGGATTATGGCAATGAAGCAATTATGCAAAAAAAGGATTTTGCAATCTCAGCAGTCTTTTTCATCTTTGGGGGACATCACTTCGCGTTCCCAATTTGGTGGCTACAGCATCGCAGCAAATAAAACGATTTTTGGACTGGTGTCGGAAGGGGAGCTTTATCTTCGCGCCAGTAAGAAGGATGAAAAATATTTTCAGCAGCGTGATATGCCTAATCTGATTTATACCAAGCGCGGTATGCCCGTTCCGTTGAATTACTTTCTTGTCGATGACGCATTATGGCAAGAATCTGAGCAGCTATTGTATTTCGCCCATCTGGCGTTGGGAGGCGCGCAGTATGATAAAGCAGTCAGAAGTACCAACGGGCGGTTAAAGGATCTTCCGAATCTTAACCACGATATCGAGCGGTTGCTGTGGAAAGCGGGGATCAAGAATGTCGATGAACTACAGCATTATGGTGCGAAAAACAGCTATCTTGAGTTGCGGAAGGTTCGCGCTAATCTGAGTGTTAACGTACTACTGGCGCTGGCTGGCGCCATTTGCGGCACACATCAGGCGGCACTCCCTCGCGGTATCCGCAATGAACTGTTGGAATGGTATAAAAACAATGCGGTCTCCAAAGGGCCAAAGCACTAAGGGATGCGTCTATTTCACTGTGTCATCATGTCATTTTTTAGCTGTACGAGTTCAGGTAAGAGACCGATCAGCAGGCCGATTTGCTGAATAATTAATGATTCTTTACTGTCTGACTCGGGTGAAAGGGATTGAAGGCTGGCGGTAATGGTTTTCAATCCCTGATTGATACGCAAACTTTCCTCTTCGCTACAGTGTAGCGCATCATCAACATGACAAACGGCATCATCCAGCAACTGCAGCGTTTCCGTTGAGGTAATTTTCCCGCGGTGTGCGCCAAGCGTCGAAATATAGCTTAGCAACGTATGATTCAGGCACATAAAGCGGAAGGCGCTGTCCAGCTTGCTTCTGGTAGCATGAGGTTCAGAAGACATATTCGACACAACGGATGCCAGTTCGGCATCGCAGTTATGCGCATCGCGGCGGGCAATACGATAAGGCAGGCTATTATCTTTCCCCTGATAATATTGGACCATGATCGCATCAAGATAACGGCAGTTGGCGTCCAATGTCTTATTGATGACGGTTGGCAGACCGCGGAAGCGCCAGTCCGGCCAAATAAAACTCACCGCCGCCCATGCGATGGCACACCCGAGTAGCGTATCAATGATGCGTGGCACCGCAACCTCAAAGCCTTCACCCAACAGGTTGAAACAGAGCAGGACAAGCAGCGTAATAAACATGGTCGCGTGGGCGTACTGCACGTTGCGAAAGGCGAAAAATAGTACGCCGCTAATAACGATCAACGTTAGCTGTCCTTCCAGCGAAGGAACGAAGTACAGGATGGGTAAGCCGAGCAAAATACCTGTCAATGTCCCGATGATTCTCAACGTCAGCCGCCGCCGAGTGGCGTTATAGTTGGGCTGACAAACAAACAGGCTGGTGAGCAGAATCCAGTAACCGTGTTGCAGGCCCGTTATCTGAATCAACGCGTAGCCGCTACAGAGCAGCACGGACATACGGATGGCATGACGAAACAGTGCTGACTGTGGCGTCAGATGGCGGCTAATGCGCAAGCGGATGTCGCTCCAGCCCGTGATTTTGTCGTCTGCCAGCGTGTTTTCCGGGTTGTTCTCTTGCTCAATGGCCTGTTCGGATTCGATAGTCGCGAGTTGGGCATCAATGGCGCGTAAATTATTTAAGAGATAAGTGAGCGCCTTAATTTGCGAGGCGTCCGCCATGTTGTTGGCAGCGATACGCGCAATAGCAGATTCGAGATGCACGAAAGCCCGCTCAATGCGGCCGTCATGCTGATATTTTTGATGCAGCAGAATGGATTGCGACAGTTGCTGACAGGCTTTGGCCTGCATACTCAATAGGCGCTGAAAGCGAAAGAGGACGTCGCTATAACGCAATTTCTCACGCAATTGTGGATAGTAAACATGCGACGAACTGGCCCGTTCGTGAATATCCTGCGCGACGAAATAGTAGTGCAGCGTTTGACGCGTTCCACGCTGGCCGCGATCGCCACGCAGGCGCGTTAACAGCGATGACTTGGTCTGATTGAGCGTCACAACCAGTTGGCTGTTTGCCATCGCGACGTCAATGAGGGGCTTGTCAGTTTCTTCTTCAATATCGGGATCGAAGAGGTTGGCTTTGGCATCCAGATAGCGGGCCAACTGTTGATAACACTGCGCGAGGTTATCCTGCAACGGGCGGATGGGGAAGATCAGATGGCCGAATAGCGTCAGCAGATTGTACCAGGAGGCCCCGATCAGCAGCATGATGGGCTGCTGATACCAGTTGTCGTAAAGGGATATGCCCAGCATGGTGTAAATCGCGATCAGCAGTGCGCCGAATGCGATGGTGGCATAGCGTTGCCCTAATGCGCCGAGCAGAATAAAGCCGCAGGTCGATACCGCCAGACCGAGGCCAAATAGCCAAGGGTGGGGGAAAAGCAGTTCGATCGAGACGGAAGCGACAAAAAAACAGACCAGCGTAATGAACAAATTACGCAGGCGTCCGGTGAGGCGATCGTCAAGGTCGGTGAGGGCGGCCGCGACGACGCCAAGCGTGACGGGGATTGTCGATGTTGGCTGACCCAGCCACCAGGGAACTGCCGCCGCACCACTCAGTGCAATAAGGATGCGAATGGTATACAGCCAACTGCTGTTATATACATAGCGGCGAATTCCCGGGGCGAAGGTGAGCAACGTAATATCCTTAGATGCCGTTAGCGAAAATGGCGGCGGGCATTGTTTTCCCTCGCTGCCTGCGCCAGTTCGACGGAAACCACGCGACGCCCTACTGGCCACAGCGCGATGGCGGCAATTTTAAAATTGGCAATCCCAACAGGAATGCCAATGATCGTAATGCACTGTGCGATGCCTGTAATAATGTGCGACAGGCAAAGCCACCAGCCAAAGAAAATGAACCAGAAGATGTTCAGCAGCGATCCGCCCGCACTGAGAATGGCGCTCTTTTCATCTGGGCGTAGCTCATCAACGTGGATCGCTTCATTACCATAAGGTAAAAGCGACAGCTTGGTGATTTCCCAGCATGAGCGCGTTAGCGGTAAGGTAAAAATCAGCAACACGCTGACGACTGTTGCCAGAAGCCAGGCTAACGTGGTGAAAAAACCACCTAATACGAAATTAAGGATATTCAACACAGTACGCATAGTCTCTCCTGTACTTGTAAGGTAACCAGATAACGTCCCAAACTCGCTGATGGTAAAAGAATTATCACATTAAGCAGTAGGATATCCTAACCTGTTTTTAAGGCTAGAGCGTGAAGTCCGATAACGGGTAAACTAGGGAACAGATAAACGACAAAAAATGGACAAATAACCTCTCACATAGTCATGGCGCGAACATCATGGAACTGAAATCTACCTCGTTAGGTAAACATCTGGCCCAGCATCCCTACAATCGTGTGCGGTTATTGAATGCCGGTGTCGAAGTGAGTGGCGATAAACATCAATACCTGATCCCTTTTAATCAGTTGCTGAGTATTCATTGTAAAAGAGGATTGGTGTGGGGAGAGCTGGAATTTGAATTGCCAGCCGGAAAAGTGGTGCGCCTGCACGGAACAGAGTGGCAGGAAACGCAGGCTTTTTACCGCCATCTTCTTAAATCCTGGCTCGACTGGAGCGAGGAGATGAGTCTGATCAGCGCTGAAGTTTTGCAGCGCCAAACGGACAATATTCAAACGCTGACGCAGCAGGACAAATGGTTTAGCCGTCAGGCCCTGACTACGTTGCAGAATGCCATTCGCGATTCGCTGGGGGCTTTGCCTCTGCCTGTTTCTCGTCTTGAAACTTTTGATAACTGCCGTGATAACTACTGGCACTGCTTACGCTGGCTTGAGCAGGGTGATGAGATGCGCACGGCGGTGAATCAGGCATGGATGGATCGCACACTGGCGGCAGAACAGGCTTTCTTTGAAACGGTGGAGAGTTCGCCATTAAATGTGTCGCAGAGTAAAGCGGTGATCAATGGCGAAGAGGGCGTGTTGGTATTGGCTGGGGCGGGCAGCGGAAAAACCTCCGTGCTGGTGGCCCGAGCCGCGTGGTTAATGCACCGACAAGAGGCCACGCCCGATCAAATTTTGCTGCTGGCATTTGGCCGTAAAGCGGCAGAAGAGATGAACGATCGCATTCGGGAGCGGCTTCATACGGATGAGATTCAGGCTAAGACGTTCCATGCGCTGGCATTGCACATCATTCAGCAGGCTAGCCGCAAGGCCCCGATGATAAGCCAGTTAGAAAGTGATGCGAAACAGCGTCGCGAACTGCTGATTTCTCACTGGCAGCAGCAGTGTGCAGAGAAAAAAACGCAGGCTAACGGTTGGCGACGCTGGTTAACGGAAGAGCTGGAGTGGGATGTGCCAGAAGGCGATTTCTGGAACGATCCGAAGCTGGCGGGGCGGTTGGCCGGGCGACTTGAGCGCTGGTTAGGATTGATGCGTATGCACGGCGGCAGCCAGAGTGAAATGGTTGAGCAGGCACCAGAATCCATTCGGACAGAGTTTCAGCAGCGCATTCGCTTGATGGCACCGTTGTTGAAAGCCTGGAAAAAAGCGCTTAAGGACGAGAACGCGGTCGATTTTTCTGGCCTCATCCATCAGGCTGTGAACCTGCTGGACAAAGGACGTTTTGTAAGCCCCTGGAAGCACATTCTGGTGGACGAATTTCAGGATATTTCGCCACAGCGTGCGAGCTTACTTGCAGCACTGCGTCGACAAAATAGCCGCACCTGTCTTTTTGCCGTCGGGGATGACTGGCAGGCCATTTACCGTTTTAGCGGCTCTGAGCTGGCGTTGACGACGGCATTTGAACAGCATTTCGGCGTAGGCGAGCAATGCGCGCTGGATACCACCTATCGCTTTAATGAACGCATTGGTGAAATTGCGAATACGTTCATACAGCAAAACCCGTATCAGTTGAAGAAACCGCTTAATAGCCTGAGCAAGGGGGATAAAAAAGCGGTGACTATTCTGCCTCAGGAGCAGCTTGAGCCACTTCTGGATAAACTGAGCGGTTTTGTGAAAGCGGATGAACGCATTCTCGTGCTTGCACGTTATCACCATTTACGCCCGGCGATTTTAGAGAAGGCAGCAACCAAATGGCCGAATTTGCACATTGATTTCATGACGGTGCATGCCAGCAAAGGGCAGCAGGCGGAATATGTCATTATCGTGGGCATGCATGAAGGGAAAGACGGCTTCCCAGCACCGGCAAGAGAGTCCGTGATTGAAGCGGTGCTGTTACCTGAACCGGAGGACTTCCCCGATGCGGAAGAGCGGCGTTTACTGTATGTGGCGTTGACGAGGGCGAAACATCGCGTGTGGTTGCTACAGGATGTGGCGAATCCATCGGTGTTTATTGAACATCTTCATCGCTTAGGTGTACCGACGCAGCGTAAGCCGGGATAACGAAAAGAGAGAAGTAGAACAGAAGAGACCAGCGTCGACAGCGTAGTACGCCGCTGGTCCATTATGATGTATTGATATTATTTCAGACGGTCTTGCAAGTAGCGCTGGTAATCGGGAATGGCGATTTGAACAGATTCTTTAAATAGCGCTGAGTTAATCAGGAAATCTGCCGTTGCCCGGTTGGTGGCGACAGGAATGTTCCACACTGTAGCCAGTCTCAGCAGCGCCTTCACATCGGGATCGTGTGGTACGGCGTTGAGTGGATCCCAAAAGAAGATCATTAAATCGATTTTCCCTTCGGAAATGAGTGCGCCAACCTGCTGGTCACCCCCCATCGGTCCACTTAGCATGCTTTTTACGGGCAGCCCCGTGTTCAATTGAATCAGGTTACCGGTGGTTCCGGTAGCGTAAAGCGTGTGCTCTGTGAGCTGTTGTTTATTCGTACCAACCCAATCCAGCAAAGATTGCTTACAGTGGTCGTGTGCGACCAGCGCGATATGTTTTTGTGCGGGGATGGTACGGGTGGTGAACTCCATGGTTACGTCCTTCAATCTGGTGTAGTAAAGCTGACGCTAGGGTACAGACAGATTACGGAAACGTAGTTTCAGTGCAAAGCGATAAAAGCAGGAAAAGGCGAACGGGTATCAAAAATCAGATGTGACTGCGCGTAAAATCACCAGCTTACGGATTCATTCAGTGCGGTAGCAAAGCCCGCAACTGAAGCCCCGTTCGCCGCTGCGTTGTATTCTGACATTTTTCGCTCTATATCGAGCAGCTCATTGTCTGCGATCGCAATTGCATCGGTACGCAGGGGGATAGCCTGATTTTTTTCATCAAGCAATTGATATTGAGGCTGGGCGGTAAAGTTTTTGCGATCCTGAAGGGTTTGCAGCGGCGGTAGCTTAAATGACACCGATGCCACTTTTTCCGTGTTAAAGGTCGCAATAAAGGTTGAAGGGAAATAGGTCACTGGCGCACCGGTCTGGGCATCGACAGTATCGACGACTTTGAACAGAATCTGGTGTTGCCCACTGCCAAGTTCGAGGCTATCGGCACCTTTCAGCAACGAGCCTGACATCTTTTGCCCGTCAACCATAAGGAGATCGATTTTCTGATCTAATTTCAACGTTGTTGCCGCCATTGCAGAGGTATTTAAACCTGCAATAACCAGGCAGACAGTGATGAAGCCGAATTTCATAATTTTCCCAGATGGAACATAATCCGAGTATTGTTGAGGAATTGTCTGAATGTGTCAAAGGTTTCAATTTGAAACAGGCTGTTATGGCATTTTTCGCGCTATAGGGCGCGGATGGAGGTAGTCTTAAGCCATTTCATGCTATTCGTCGAATGTGCGATACACTGTAATCAATCACGCAAGAGAGGTTGAATAGCATGAATGACAGAGAGATTGAGTCTGTACTGAAAACGGTAAAAACCATTGCGTTAGTGGGTGCCAGCGATAATCCATCCCGTCCGAGTTATGGTGTGATGGCGTATTTGCTTAAGCAGGGCTACGACGTTATCCCTGTTAGCCCCAAACTGGCCGGTCAGACGCTGTTAGGTCAAAAAGCGTATGCCAGCTTAGAGGATATTCCTAAACCAGTTGATATGGTCGATGTTTTTCGCCAGCCGGAAGCGGCCTATGAGATTGCCAAAGAGGCCATCGCCATCGGCGCTACCGTTCTGTGGCTACAGATTGGCGTCATTAATGAGCAAGCCGCCATTTTGGCTCACGATGCCGGGCTGAAAGTCGTCATGGATCGCTGTCCGAAAATTGAAATCCCGCGGCTGGGGTTGGAGAAATAAGTTACAGAATTAGGCGATGCTGAATATCACAACATCGCCAATGCCTGCCTCTGATCATCAGTATCTGCTTTTAGTGAAAAATTAATGGCGCAGCTGTGGCGCGCGGCGCTGAATGACCTCGGCTAATTCGTTTAGCGAAGGGTGCTCATGCTCAGAAAGCTCTTCCTTCATCAGCTGTGCTTCTGCCAGATAAGTATGAATCGGTTGGCCTTCGTCATCTTCCATCACAACGTGGTACCACGGTTCGGAGCGCGGCGTGTCATTGCCGCTAATTTCTTCCCAGGTGGGCGTGTCTAATGAGTATTCGGGATCGATATCGATAACAACCCCTGGAAATCCCAGTTGTCTATGACGAATCTGTTGTCCGATACCAAATTTACAGATGATCATATAAGCCCCCTGGAAATAGATTACACTTTCTACTCGTTGCAGATGGCGTGAAGGAAAAGTCACCGCATCCGATAACGCCTTTTAGCGTACAGCGTTTTTTCAAGTCATGTGCTCGTTAATGAATCGCTGGTTGAACACATTATTAACAGTATGGTGTAAATTTTTAGAAGATACAGGTCTGCTAATGAAATGTTGTGTGGTCGCAGGGCTGGAAAGGGGGGAAGAAGATGGCAAAGATAGCGACGGTCGCCTATGTCTATGGTGTGGTTCAGGGCGTGGGATTTCGTTACAGCACGCAGCATAAGGCTATGCAGCTTGGGCTCAACGGCTATGCACGCAATTGTGATGATGGCAGCGTAGAGGTCGTAGCAAGCGGTGAACCTCATGCGGTAGATGCGTTGATTGAATGGCTGAAGCAAGGAGGCCCACGAAGCGCCAGAGTGGATAAGGTGCTTATTGAGCCACATGGTAAGACGGACTATGAAGGTTTTACGATCCGCTATTGAACCTGAGTGACGCTAGATGCATTTCACTGGTTTGGGTAAGCCGGCGATTTTAGTTGCCTGCTTGGCTGGCCCTTTCGGGAACAGTTTGTACAGGTAGCGGCTATTTCCTTTCTCCTCACCATACTTTTGCGCCATCGCCTTAACCAACATCATCAATACACCATGATGATGTTTCGATAGGCTCTCGCCATATCGTCGTATACCCTGTCGGGGTTCATCCCCGACAGGATCCTCGGTGATTGACGGATGACATTTTCACTCAATGTCAGATACGACAACACCCTCCGAGATTTCTCACTGTTCGCCTGAAACCATCTATTTATTCCTTTGCTTTCAAGATAATAACCCGTCAGCCACATGATGATGCTGTAGAGTGTCGCTATCAGGCAAAGCACTGATATTCGCTTTTCGCCCCGACTTTTACTTGCCCTAAGCCCCAATCCATAGCGCTCACTTTTCTCATCCCTGAAATTCTGCTCTATCTGCATACGGCGACTGTAAATTTTAACTATCTCACGTGGTTTATATCCCATCAGGCTGGTAAAAAGCAGCCACGGTTCACGCGCGCTTTTACGATACATCTTGTCCGTTTTAGGGAAGCACTGGTTGCCTTTCCTGCCCGTTGCCCGCTTATGCACGGTATAGAAATGTCCGAGGCAGTCACGGCTGGCGTTGCGTGCCAGTCGCCCAAATCCCAGATAGCATGACTTCGCTCTTGACGTAATATTCCGCGCCATTTTCCATTCCTCATCCCCGATTATCTGAAAGTAAAGGCGACCTCTGACACGTCCGACAAAATGCCAGCCCAGAGAGCGAATGTGGTGAAACCAACTGCTGCGAAAGCCTGCATCAGTCACAACAATGACCTGCTTATCTTTGCCGATGGCGGCAGCCATCTGATCGAGAAAGTCGTTCTGAACGGTAGCGTTGTTCTGGTATTGAGAGGAAATGACTTTACTCATCAGCGGGATAGCTCTTCCATCGCACAGTAGACTTGCCCGCAAAACGCTGAGCTCCGATGACGGATAGCCGCTCCAGTCCACAGCAATAACGCATAATGAAAGGCTGCTGGTGAGGCGGGATACAAGCTTCTGATAAACAGCGGGGACATCGCTAAACATCAGGTCACTGTTGAGATGCCGGTCAACACGCTTAATCTTGTGCTTAACCCGTGCCGGTCCAGGCAGATACCTGCCGATGCTGGTAAGAGAGAGCGATGCGCCACGCGTCAGTGCGACGGTCATATCGAGCAGAGCATTTTTACGGTACTGATGAAGTGAGTTCAGGGACTGGCTAAAAAATTTATGGCAAACTTGTGAAGCAGGCATAGAGGCGTGACCTTACTTTTTGGTGGAACACTAAGTAGATCACAACCTTCTATGCCTGTCTTTATTTATGGGGAACCGTCAGCCCCGTGTCGTTAAGACATAAGCTGAACAGCAGAAGAACACCACCGCCGTGCCGCCGAGGGCTAGCATGACAATGTCGCCTGCGCCGGAAGAAATCAGCGAGCTTAAAATTGGGCCCAGCGTATAACCCATGAATCCGGTCAGTGCGAACGCCGCCAGAATACCTGCAGGGCTGTTGGCCAGTTTGTGCGTCAGGAACATCAGACCATAAAACCCAACCAGCATCAGAATTAAGCCAGGGGCAGGTAGGTTAAGTACGGTACTTGCCGTTGCGGTAACGGCTGAAAAACCCAGTGTCAGCGACAGCAGGAAATAGGTGTTGCGCAGCACTTTGTGCGTGCTGAGTAGCGAGCTTTCACGGGTAGAAGAAACAACAATACGATCCATATCAGCGACTCTCTCTTCAGGGTGCTATTATCCAATGTCAAAGAGTAAATAGTTTCATGACGTTATTAAAGGTGGTTTACCCATCTTTACGCTGAAATTTTTCATTTTTCTGTCCAGCACGTGTGTTTTGTTCAGCAAGTGGTGTGATACCGGAGGTAAATTGCACGATTTTATCTGTTGCGTGGTGGTTTTGCGTCCAATTACTCTGCGTTAGACTATTTTTCAGGCAATTGAGCGCTGTGATGCTTTACAAGATCTCACACACTGTTTATAGTTCGCGTCATTGCGGAGGAGTGGCCGAGTGGTTGAAGGCACCGGTCTTGAAAACCGGCGACGCGAAAGTGTTCTAGAGTTCGAATCTCTACTCCTCCGCCACAAAATTCAACGGGTTAGCTTAGGCTAGCCCGTTTTCCTTTCTGCTATCAAATCCCAGAATCGTTTTTTACCTTGCGCCGCTGATGTGGTTGTTGTCCGTAACAATCTTCGCGCTGAACATGTTCCCCGCGCCGAGCATATTGAAACGTGTAGCGAAAACGACACGAATTTTTCCCCTCACCTATTCATTCAGAAATGAATACTAACGATTGGTAAAAAATAAATAAGCATCGCGTTATTCATCAGTAATAAATCGATAGTTATTGCTCAATAATAACAATATAAATACCGGTGTTATTTATTGCTTACATATTTCTGTTCGGTCTTGTGTACATTAAATAAAATGCTGAACTGGAAAATATGCATGTTACTGCAAGCGATAGGTTGATGTATTGACTACAAATTAAATCAGGAAATCATCCTGGGTTTTATAAACAACCAGATCCAGCAATGTGCGATATTTTTCCTGAAAAGCGGCATTGGCCTCGGTTTCAATCTTGTGGACTAATTTAGCGATGATGGCCTTGTTACTGACGGAATGGCCAGATTGAATGATCTCTTCCACAATGTTGCCAAGCATTTCCATATCGCTGATCTGAGAGTCAAGACTGAGGACATCAGATGTCGGGAGCTCGTTTTGGGGCACCTCTGAATGCATTGCTTTTCCTCCCTTTAGCGCTTTCTGACAGGGTGAATGCACGCCTTGCCAGACAGCACGAACGCGCTATCCGCCAGACATGAAGAAATGGTTACTTAACTTTAGTCGATCATACGCATAAAACCAGTCGATAAGATAAATAAACACCGCGTTGCTCGGCAATACTTCCAAACGTGAAAGGATGACGGCGATCAATGGTCAGGCGGATAAATATGAATTATTCGTTTCCCACCAATATTATGTCTGAAATAATTATGCGAGATACATAACTTCAATAAGTTAAACATAACGAGAGGGAAGGAGGCAGGGAAAAACATTCACTGAACATAAAGACTATTAATGCATTTTGATGACTATCCATAAGATTTTGATCTGTACAAGTAGACGACATTTTTCTGTGATACCTGCTGTTTATCAATAAATGTCTTTTTGTCAAAAATTGTCCGTTTACCCAAAAGTGTCTCTTTATCAAAAATGTCTTTTTATCAAAAGAGTGCTGTAGTTTACCTGGAGCGTTGGCATGCAAAAGATCAGAGCAAAAGCAGTTTGTCTTTTCCGTAATAATGGCAAAATTCTGTTAGCCGAAGGGCATGACCCGATAAAAAATGAGCACTATGTGTTGCCGCTCGGTGGTGGCATCGACTTTGGTGAACTGTCGCAGGCTGCGGCGGAGAGGGAGGTTCAGGAGGAAATCAGTGCCGCGACCAAGGACTTTTCGCTGTTGGGCGTTTCAGAGAATATTTTCTCCTACAATGGCAAGCCGGGTCATGAGATTGTCTTTGTTTATGAGGCCCGCTTTCAGGATGAGTCCCTTTATCAACACGATATCATTCATGGTATCGAGACAAACGGTGTTCCGATCGTGACCCGCTGGTTTGATATTGATTTGCTGCGCTCAGGGGAAATCAAGTTTTATCCTCATGGTATAGTGGACATGATCTAGTCGGAACCGACTGGTTGGGATGATGGTATGCCGTTGCCTCCGTGATGATAATCCGTGCCGATGTTAAGCGTCGAAATAAGGAAAAAAGATGCAGGTTTTGATAGTGATTGATATGCAAAATGCGGTGTTTTCAACGCCAAGAGCGCGACAAGCGCAGACGGTCGCATTGATAAACCAGCTTTCAGAGGCAGCGGATCGGACGATTTTTATTCAGCATGAAGAAGACGGCATGCTGTCTGGCAGCGATGGGTGGCAGCTATTACCTGAATTGCATCAGCCAGAGGGGAGTCTGTTTATCACCAAAACGGCGTGCGATGCATTTTACCGCACGCCGTTAGCCGATGTGCTGACTGAGTTGGGTGTTAACCATCTTACGATTTGCGGATGTGCGACAGATTATTGCGTTGATGCAACCATTAAAAATGCAGCCAGCCGAGGCTATGCGCTGACGATTGCCGCCGATGCGCACACGACGGCGAATCGCGGCGAACTGAAAGCCGAACAGCTAGTCACGCATTACAACGACGTGTGGCGGAATTTTATTATTCCAGGCAACACGATTGCGGTAGAAACCACGGAGCACATCGTTGCTTCATGGAAGATGAGTCGTTAGTTCCATGCTGAATATTATTTCTGTCAGAAATCGCCCCGAATACAAAGAGCAGGCGATCCAGTACTTCCAACACCACTGGGCATCAGATGAGACGCTGATGCTTTACGAAGACTGTATCAGCCACTGCATTGATGCGGAAAACCCATTGCCAGATTGGTATCTGCTGGAAAAAGATGGGCAAATTATTGGCGGTGCAGGGTTAATTACCAATGATTTCATCAGCCGCATGGATCTTTATCCCTGGCTGTGTGCGCTTTACATTGAAGAGAACCATCGTGGCAAAGGTTATGCGGGGCAGTTGATTGAGCATCTTGCTCAGGAAACTCGCCGTGCTGGCTTTTCTGCATTGCATTTATGCACCGAGTTACTCGGTTTTTATGAACGGTATGGATTTCACTTTGCCGGAATGGGCTATCACCCCTGGGGGGAATCGTCACGTATCTATTCACGATCGCTTTAAAGGAAAACCACATGTGAGCTAACGGCTTACTTTGTGCGCCGATTGGGCTAAAAGTTGCAGGCAACATGCGTAAAAGTGAACGGGATCATATTTTGCTGACGAGGGGCAGACTACGCTTCTTACAGACTGACAGGTAATCAGTTATCCACGTAGGGGAGAGGTGATTATGTACACGAGCATTCTGGTGCCAGTAGATATAGAAGAAGATGAACTCACCAAACACGCGCTTATGCATGCAGTCAGGTTGGCCAAAATGTCGGGTGCCGCAATCCACCTCTTTCATTCCCTCCCGGATGCGTCGGCGTTTTTGTCTGCTTATTCTTTTGGCATAAAAGAGTTGGAGAATGAGGCGGTGGTGAAAGCGAATGACAAGCTGAAATCACTGATGAAAACGATCGACCTTCCTGCCTCGCGTTTGTCATGCAGCGTTAGTTTTGGCTCGGCCAGAGATGAAGTGTTAGCGCTGGCGGAGGAGATTAATGCAGATTTAATCGTCATCGGTTCGCGGCGACCGAATGTGAAAACCTATCTACTGGGTTCAAATGCCGCAGCAATCGTTCGTCATGCGAAAATGTCAGTCTTAGTTGTCCGCTAGTTGTTGCATAACGCTGCTGCCGCGTCTGAGGTTGGGGACGGGGCAGCAATCCGACGGTGAGGCCGCTTTAGAAAATGGAGAACAGCAGGACAACGGGAAAGCTCAATGGCCAGGTTAGCCCCACTATCAATGAGGCAAAGAATCGGATGAGCAGGGATTTGTCTTTACTTAACAAGAACGTCACGATCAGGGAAACGACAAAGCCGATCATGTAGGTAAGTTTAATGAGTTCCCATGGGGAATGATGTGGCACGTTTGTTTCCTTTTATCCTCGCAGCACCTGCATTTTATGTTGTTAATATTTTACGATCAATTTTTTAACCCTTAATAGGTAGTGGGTGACATTGTTCTGCGGTACGTATCTTGTACTGCAGTTATTATCCTCTGGTTAAAATGAGACCCTTGGTATGAAAACAACGCTGGCTGTTGCGATGGTATGTGCTGTGGCACTGCTTTCTATTTCTACGCCTAGTATGGCGAAAAATGTCCGAATTTCTGATGAGCAGATCAAAGAACGGATCATTCAGGAATCGATTTCGTCTTATTCTGGTAATTGTCCTTGCCCTTATAATTCAGCACGTAATGGCAGCAAGTGCGGTAAACGTAGCGCATGGAGCCGGGCAGGAGGATATTCGCCAATCTGTTACAAAGACGAAGTGACTCGGAAAATGATTGACGATTGGAGAATGAAAAACGGAAATGGATAGTATTCAGCAGGGAAATAAAAATAGCGCAATAATAATCTCTTTGCTAAGAATCTAATTACGCTTTTTATGTGACAGAAATATTAAATTTTTATTTCAGTATGGACATTACCTGCTGGCTGTCATAGCTTACTATTTTACCCCATGAGAAAGGTAATAAAATGAGTGAGATATCTAGTCTGTCCCTGAAGATTTCCTCAGAGCTGAAAGAAAAAATCAAAGCGGCTGCACTGGAAAACGAAGTATCTATCAGTGCAGAAGTCAGCGCCCGATTACTGAGAAGCTTTGATGAAAGCCACCATGCCTCTGAGTTGTCTCCTGAGCTAGTGGACAGTCAGGGTACAGAAGAAGTCGGAGCAGAAGCGCCGTTGACGCAGAAAGAGCTAAAGAAAGTTCGTGATTTGCTGAAAGGTAAATCCAAAGCGGCTTCCAAGAAAAAGTAATACTGATATGTGACGTTGAATCGCTGATTGATTCAAAACGTAAATAATAAAATTAAATCACCCAGAGGTCTTGATAAAAAGACCTCTGGGTGTGTTTATTTGTTCAACGCATCCTGCTTGTAATACTGCTAGTACAGAAAGTGAAAATCACTTGAAAGTATACTATTTCACCTGATTCGGCTAATCCCATATATACCCTCTCTCCCTACGCGGCATAATATAAATTCAGACTGCGTTTATTTAATTTTATAATGAATTGTTACCTTTTATTTTTGAGTTTATTGTTACATCCTAAATGCAATATTTATCCTCCTTGAAAAAATACATATCTTATAAATAGATAGATTATAAAAAAATGATCGATTTAATAGATATTAAATCTATAAGTTAGAAAATATAAAGATTATCTACAAAAGGCCGATACCCCCTTCGGCGTAAGGAAGACGTGTTCTGGTTTTTATTCACCCTTGTCGCTGCTATTTAACCCTAATTTTAGTAGCGGTAATGCACCAGGATTTTATGGTGCATGTGGGAATGCAAGAAACCAATCATGGACGAGAACGTGCGGTGAAAGATGAGGTGCAAAGGATGACGTTTTTTTCACTGCCAGTATGCGCAGATGTCTTGTACCGAGCGCCGTATCTGGCTAGCCCCATTCGATCGCGCTGTGATGGATGTGGGTTGATGAGCATGTCTATCTACACATTGTTTATGTTTCTCACCAGGGCATATAAATAATCTGTCCAGAGATGTGTATTTTTTGTTATGAAAAAGAGCATTGGAGCTATCTGTATTTATTAAATAAATATTAATTTTTTAATTATATATTTTTATACAGATAGAGAAAATTAATTAAGGAGATGTTAATGAGTTTGTCCAACTGGCGTATAGGATATCGATTAGGGGCGGGATTTTCTTTTCTGGTCTTAATGCTTTTGATAATTGGCAGCGTTGCAATTTCAAAGCTAAGTGATTTTCACGAAAAAATGGATGAGATTGTTTCGCAAAATTACCCACTCACCGTCAAAAGTAACAAGCTCATTGATGAGCTGAATAATTACCTCAATAATCAGCAACTGCTGCTACTACTGAAATCAGAAAGTGAAATTAACAAACAGTTGGCGCTGAACAAAGAGCGTTCAGGAACGATATCTGAACTCATGGAATACTTGAACCAATCGGTAAGCGACGATAAATCCGTTGCGATACTGCGTGATATTGGCGACATTCGCCGCGAGTTCCTTGGTTCAGCGAACAAACTCTCTGCACTGGTCTCTGCGGGTAACACTGACGCGGCGGCAGAAGAATATTTCAACGTAACGCGTGTTAGTCAGGCGAAATACACCAGTAAAGTTAACGAATTCATCGATATACAGGATGATAAAATGTCATCCTCAGCGCAAGAAGTGGGTGAAAGCTATAAAAATGCGCTGATGGTCCTCGCCACGATCATTATCATTAGTGCGCTGGCTGGATTGATTATTGCCTCACTGATTACCCGCAGCGTAACTCAGCCGATACAGGAAGCGCTGGGTGTAGCCGAAAATGTCGCAAAAGGCGATCTGACCTCTGAAATCTATACCGATCGTAAAGATGAAACCGGTCAGCTGTTATCCGCCTTGAATAATATGAACAGCAGCTTAAGGCAGATTGTCAGCCAGGTGCGTGACGGGGCAGAAACGATCTCCAGCGCCGCATCGCAAATTGCTGCGGGGAACCAGGATTTATCTGCTCGCACGGAAGAGCAGGCCAGTTCGCTGGAAGAGACTGCGTCATCGATGGAACAATTGACGTCGACGATAAGAAATACCGCCGATAATACGACGCAGGCGACAGATCTTGCGGCTAGCGCGTCTGAAACCGTGAAAAAAAGCGGTACCATGATGGAAACGGTCACGCAGGAAATGCGCGGTATCCGTGATTCGTCACAGCGTATGGCGGAAATTATCGGCGTGATTGATGGCATTGCATTCCAAACTAACATTCTGGCGCTGAATGCGGCCGTTGAAGCGGCACGTGCTGGTGAGCAGGGCAGAGGGTTTGCCGTTGTCGCCAGTGAGGTACGCGCGCTGGCGCAGCGAAGCGCTACGGCGGCAAAAGAAATCAAAGAACTTATCGATGACTCGTTCAAGAAAGTGCAGGACGGCATGGGGCTGGTAGAAAAAACCGGCGTCACGATGAACTCACTGGTGACGAATGTGCAGGGCGTAACGGGAATCATCAGCGAAATTGCGCAGGCCAGCCGTGAGCAAAGCGATGGAATCAACCAGATCAACCTGGCCGTTGGGCAGATTGATACGACAACCCAACAAAACGCCGCGCTGGTTGAAGAATCTGCCGCCGCTGCGCTCTCTTTGCAGGATCAAGCCAATAGCCTCGCGCGCACGGTTAGCGTATTCAATCTGGGTGCATCGTACAAAAGTGCGGCGTTAAATAGAAAAGCAGAAACGCCCGCGCTGGCTGCCCCTAAGAATGGCCGTACAGAAAAAACAGCAGCCAAAGGTGAGTTAGCGGACTGGACCACGTTCTAACGTTTTGTCGTTAAGCGGTATTGTTGATTGACCGCCATTGTGTGCACAAATTGTGTAGCACAATGGCGGTTTTTTATTGGCGTGTCGGGCAATGATGACAGTACTGAAATCAGCTTTTAGCGATAGTTTGCTTAGGATGATTCATATACCACCGAACAACGTCAATGAGCAGGAAGATGAGCAGGCTGATCCCCATGACGGGCAAGCTTACCGCCAGCAGCAGCGTAATAAGCGCAATCAGCAGACGCTGAAAGACAGAAACCCTTAATAATGCCGCCGTCAGCGTGTTGACCGGATTAGCGTCATGGCGAGATTTTGGACGACGTATCCACCACATCCGATAGCCCCATACAATCATCGTACAGAGCCCAAGACCAAATGCCGCGAGGAGGAGTTGGTTTGGTAAACCGAATAACACACCCATATGTGCATCCACACCCCAACGCGTGAGTTTGGCGGCAAGCGGGAAGGTATTGAAATCGGTTTTGTCTACGATCTCTAGCGTATCTGGGTTAACCGACACGGCGTCAACCTGCGTTGGCCAGGCACGATCGATCTCACTGACGGTCCAGGCACGGTGAGGCTTGGTGGCAGGGCGGATTTCGATTTTATTGGCGTCAATCCCAGCATCGCGTGCGGCAGCTAACACCTCATCAAATAACGCGGGTGAAGCGGCTTCGACATCCTCCATTGGCATCGATGCATGGTGTTCAGCATGTTCATCCGCAGTCATCGCCATATCGTGACCGTGCATCATGTCGTGATGAGACATCGGCGTGGGCAACTGTGTGTTCACCGATGGGGTCTGCCAGCCTAGTGCGGTACGCGCGACAGAAATATTGCTTCCCGCCCATTGCGACCAGGTTAACCCTGTTACGGAGAAAAAGAGCAAACCCAGAACAAGGATTAGCCCCATCGTGGCGTGCCAGTGGCGCAGACGCTGCGTCTTGGCTGTTGTCGTCCGGCTATTCTTCAATTTCCGTCGTTTGGTCGCTGACGACAGATGTCGAGTTGACCACCAGATAACAATGCCGCCTAGTGCCGCGACCCACAGCCAGGACGCTGCCAGCTCGCTGTAATTACGCCCGACATCGCCTAACAGCAGCCCGCGGTGCAGGTAATCAAGCCAGGTACGGAATGGCAGGATGCCGCTGGTGCCGTAAACAATCTCACTGCCACGATTTTCCAGCGAAACCGGATCGATGAAAACGGCGCGGCTTTCCGATGGCCCCAATTCCGGCAAGGCAAACATGACGCGGGTGGTTTCTCCGGCTACCGGTGCAGGGCGTATTGCAAGCAGTTTTGCATCCTGACGGTGAGCGAGCCCCGCTTGTGCAGCATGGATTTGCTCAGACAGAGGATGTGGCGTGCCCTGACTCTCGGTGAAAAGCTGGTGTGAATACAGCCGGTTTTCAATCTGCGGTGTCAAGACATACAGCGTCCCTGTCAGAGCGGCGACAAAAATAAAAGGACCGACAAAAATACCGATATAGAAATGAAGCCGGATGAACAGGGCAACGATCGCAGCACGTGGCGAGATGTTATCCATCGCGTGTTTATCCGACGCCGTTTCTCCGGCTGGGCGTGAGCCGGAGGCGGCAGCAGTGGCTGATGCCTGATTAGGGTGTGGCATAGACCCCTCTGAAATCACTTAGCAAAAAAATGTTCAAACGCCACACCTGAAAGGGTATAGCGCGATGCGTTATAAATGCACATGAGCATGATGATGCGTGATTCAGAAAGGCGGGGCGCGGACTACAGGAGAAGCATAACGTTCAGGAAGGACAATGCGGGAAATAAAATGAACAACCAGTGCTTCTGATAAAGATGCTGTCAGTATGGGATTGGGCGAGCCTGTTGCGAACAGCGCCGGCGTATACGAAAAGAGTACGCAGTAACCGCAAGCAGCATGGTCCATCATCATGGATGGCGATGAGGGAGAATGGTGTGATTGCGTCGCGTGATGCCCGGACATCTGATGTCCGGTATGATTATGATGCGGTTCGGCTATACTGCCGCTGTGGCTGGCGGACGCTGTTGGATCATGTGCGTCGGCCGTATGTGCAGTCGAGCTATGCGTGTTTGTACCATTTTCATGAGCATGGGCTCTATGAAGCACCAGTGTTTGTGAAATCACTGGGGCAATGAAAATGGTCAAAATAGCGAAGATGCCGACCCAGGCTGGGAAACTTCGCCGTCGTAGTGCGGACAAAAGCATAGCAGTCTTAATTCAACAATACCGGGTTCAGCCAAGGAGTGTACTTTACTTGTCCCTGCATTGTTACACAAATGTTTATACCCGGCATACTGCAAGTGACAGGTGAAGTGCTGTCGCCATCCGTTCTGATTTCTATCAATGCCACGTCAGGAAATTGTAAGGGCGTAAACGGAATAATCCTACGCACGCGCAAGGCGATATTCGCTATAGTCCGTGGCTGTTTTCCATTTTGACAACCCGGTTTATCATGCTTTAGCGTTCTCGTTGTTTAAACGCTGACCTATTATGATGAACAATATCTTTATCAAGTTGTCGGAAAGCTAACTTATCCATTAATATGGATTTTAGTTGATTGAAGCACACGAACAGGGGGAGCTGTGCTGGATAATAAATTTGGGTTTAAACAGCGGGTTGCTAGCCTTCGCTGGCTGTCCGCCGCCGTTATGTTGTCAGTAAGCGCAGCGCCAGCTTGGGCATTCTCTATTGATGATGTGGCACAGCAGGCCGAAAAGCTGGCTGAAAAGGGTTTTGAAGCGCCGAAAAGTAATCTTCCTGCGCAATTCCGTGATATGAAATTTGCGGACTACCAGCAAATTCGTTTCAATAACGACAAATCATACTGGAATAATGTACAGACGCCTTTCAAACTCCAGTTTTACCATCAGGGCATGTATTTCGATACCCCGGTGAAAATTAATGAAGTGACGGCGACAACGGTTGATGAGATTAAATACTCTCCTGAGTATTTTGATTTTGGTTCCGTCAATCACGATCCTGAAACGGTTAAAAATCTCGGCTTTGCCGGTTTTAAAGTTCTCTATCCGATCAATAAAGCAGATAAGAACGATGAAATTGTCAGCATGCTGGGTGCCAGCTATTTCCGTGTGGTAGGTAAGGGCCAAATTTATGGCTTATCTGCGCGTGGTTTGGCGATCGATACAGCGTTGCCTTCTGGTGAAGAATTCCCGCGTTTCCGTGAGTTCTGGATTGAACGTCCAAAACCAAATGATAAACACCTGGTGATTTATGCGCTGTTGGATTCGCCACGTGCTGCAGGGGCTTACCGTTTTACCGTTTATCCGGGGCGTGACAGCGTCGTAGACGTTCAGGCTAAAGTCTTCCTGCGTGATAAAGTGGGCAAGCTGGGTATCGCTCCGCTGACCAGTATGTATCTGTTTGGGCCGAACCAGCCGTCGCCAACGCTGAACTACCGTCCAGCGCTGAACGACTCTAACGGTCTGTCAATTCATGCCGGTAATGGCGAATGGATTTGGCGTCCGCTGAATAATCCTAAGCACCTGTCCGTGAGCACTTATGCGGTAGAAAATCCGAAAGGGTTTGGTCTGCTGCAGCGTGGCCGTGATTTCGCCGCCTACGAAGATCTTGATGACCGTTACGATCTGCGTCCAAGTGGCTGGGTTGAGCCAAAAGGCGAATGGGGCAAAGGAAAAGTTGAGCTGGTTGAAATCCCTACCGCGGATGAAACCAACGACAATATCGTTGCCTTCTGGACACCTGATGTGTTGCCAGAAACGGGCAAACCGCTGGATATTAAATATCGTCTGCACTTTACGCGCGACGAAGATCAACTGCATTCCCCGAACATTGCCTATGTTCAACAGACCCGCCGTTCTGCCGGTGATGTTAAACAATCTAACCTGATCCGCCAGCCTGACGGCACGATCGCTTACATTGTGGATTTTGTTGGACCGAATTTAAAAGAGTTGGATGAGAGCACTCCGGTCGCTTCTCAGGTCAGCATTGGCGACAACGGCGAGATTGTAGAAAATAATGTTCGCTATAACCCGGTAACTCATGGCTGGCGTCTGACGCTGCGTTTGCGTGTGAAGGATGCGAAACAGCCGACTGAAATGAGAGCTGCGTTGGTTAATGGCGAGACGACATTGACTGAAACCTGGAGCAATCAGCTGCCTGCTAATGAATAAGTCAACTTCTTCTCTCGATTATATTGAGAAGCTTCCTCTGCCTGCTCCGCAGGCAGAGGTTCTTCGCGAAAAATTACCGCAAGCGGCCTGGAACGATCAGGCCGTTTTGCATCAGGCTTTGTCTGAAGGCAGCCAGTCTGAAGGTCGTCAGGTCAATGTTCAGGCAGAAGACGATGTTGCGCTGCATTCTGTGCAGGCTCGTCTTGAAATGGCCTGGGCTGATGGTCTGGACAACGGCAAGCAGCTCGGCACAGACAGGGAAGGGCGGACGGCATTAAAAGCGATGCCTGTCATCACCCGCGCCTCTATGTTCCCTGATGTTTGGCGGACGAACCCATTGATTCGCTGGTGGGAAAGTCTGCTGGGCCGTACCGTGCCGCCTCGTCCTCATTACAGCCCGGAAGAGAAAATTTCCGAAAACCGCTGGCGTCTGGTGGGGACAATTCGCCGCTATATTCTGCTGGCGTTGACGCTGTTCCAGACGGCGATCGCCACCTGGTACATGAAAACCATCCTGCCTTATCAGGGATGGGCGCTGATCGATCCGTTTGAAATGGCGGGTCAGCCTTGGACGCGCTCGGTGATGCAGTTGCTGCCTTATGTGCTACAAAGCGGCATACTCGTTCTGTTCGCGGTGCTGTTCTGTTGGGTGTCGGCCGGGTTCTGGACCGCGCTGATGGGGTTCCTGCAACTGCTGATTGGTCGAGATAAATACAGTATCTCTTCCACGACAGTGGGTAACGAGGCGCTGAATCCCGAGCATCGCACGGCGTTAATCATGCCGATTTGTAACGAAGACGTAGAACGCGTGTTTGCGGGATTACGTGCGACGTATGAGTCAGTTGAAGCGACGGGTAACCTTGAGCATTTTGATATTTACGTCCTGAGCGACAGTAACGATCCCGATATCTGCGTAGCAGAGCAAAAAGCCTGGATGGAGCTGTGTCGTGATGTTGGCGGAGCAGGGCGCATTTTCTATCGTCGCCGTCGCCGGCGCGTCAAACGTAAGAGCGGCAATATCGATGACTTCTGTCGCCGCTGGGGTAACCAGTACAGCTACATGGTGATTCTGGATGCCGATAGCGTAATGAGCGGCGAATGTCTGACGTCTCTGGTCAGGCTGATGGAAGCCAATCCGAACGCCGGCATCATCCAATCCTCGCCGAAAGCATCGGGCATGGATACGCTATATGCACGCTGCCAGCAGTTTGCAACGCGTGTCTATGGGCCGCTGTTCACCGCGGGTCTGCATTTTTGGCAGTTGGGTGAGTCGCACTACTGGGGACATAACGCGATTATCCGCGTTAAACCGTTCATCGAGCATTGTGCTCTGGCGCCATTGCCGGGTGAAGGTTCGTTCGCGGGGGCGATTCTGTCTCACGACTTCGTTGAAGCTGCGCTCATGCGCCGTGCTGGATGGGGCGTATGGATTGCATACGACCTGCCGGGAAGCTATGAAGAGCTGCCGCCTAACTTGTTGGATGAACTGAAACGTGACCGCCGTTGGTGCCATGGCAACCTGATGAATTTCCGGTTGTTCCTGGTTAAAGGTATGCATCCGGTTCACCGTGCCGTTTTCCTTACCGGTGTGATGTCTTACCTGTCTGCACCGCTGTGGTTTATGTTCCTGGTGCTCTCTACAGCCTTACAGGTTGTGCATACGCTGATGGAACCACAGTACTTCTTGCAGCCTCGGCAGCTGTTCCCCGTCTGGCCACAGTGGCGGCCGGAACTGGCTATCGCGCTCTTCTCGACGACATTGGTCTTGTTGTTCTTGCCAAAACTGTTGAGCGTGATTCTGGTGTGGGCGAAAGGGGCAAAAGAGTACGGTGGCGCTATCCGGGTATTTCTTTCCCTGCTGCTGGAAATGCTGTTCTCGGTCCTGCTGGCACCGGTTCGTATGCTGTTCCACACGGTGTTTGTTGTCAGTGCGTTTCTCGGCTGGTCGGTGCAGTGGAATTCTCCACAGCGTGATGACGATGCGACCCCGTGGAGTGAGGCGTTTGTGCGCCACGGTTCTCAGCTGATTCTGGGGCTGGTCTGGGCGATTGGCATGGCATGGCTGGATCTACGCTTCCTGTGGTGGCTGGCTCCGATTGTCTTCTCGCTGATTTTGTCGCCGTTCGTTTCGGTTTATTCGAGCCGTGCGTCATTGGGGCTGGGCTGTAAGCGTGCCAAGCTGTTGATGATACCGGAAGAGTTTAATCCGCCGCGCGAACTGGTCGCTACGGATGAATATTGCCGGTTGAACCACCAGCGTAGACTCGATAACGGGTTTATGCAGGCTGTCTTTGATCCGTCAGTTAACGCCCTTGCCAGTGCAATGGCAACGGCGCGCCATAGCTTCAGCCGCGCAATTGAAGATGTTCGTGAGCAGAATGTGCGTGATGCGTTGAATCGCAAGCCGGAAGAGGTGAGCAATAATCAGCGTCTGGCATTGCTTAGCGATCCCGTTACGATCTCGCGCCTGCACTACCATGTGTGGCAAAAGCCGGAAACGTATGCTGCGTGGGTTGAGTCTTATCAGAAACTGCCCGCACCTCATATCAAAAGCTAACTGCTCGTAGTGTAGAAAATTAGTGGTGTGAAAGATAAAGCAACGGCAATCAATGCCGTTGCTTTTTTTTCGACTGTCATAAGATGTCGCAGCTCCTGAAGCTACAGGAGTGCATTCGTTAATAAAGGGATGGTTCGCCTTCCGGACGCGTTTTAAAACGGCGATGCAGCCACATGTATTGATCCAGTGCGAGCAGAATGTTCCGTTCAACCACGTTGTTCATCCAAGCGGCAGTCACAGTTTCATTATCTACAGGTGCATCCTGTTCCGCAGGCTGGATCAGAAGCTCATAGCCTTTGCCATCAGGCAGTCGGCGAGGTACAAAAGGGATGACTGCCGGGCGTGCCGTTTTTATCAACATGTAGCTACCGCGGGTTGTCGCAGCTTTCTCTACGGCAAACAGAGGAGCGAATACGCTACTGCGTGGGCCATAATCATGATCTGGGGCATACCAGATAATGTCGCCCTGTTTGAGCGCGCGAATCATGCCTTTCAGATCTTTGCGGTCCAGCATGGATTTATTGGACCGCATTCTTCCCCACGTCTGTAACCAGTCAATCAGCTTGTTATCATTCGGACGATAGACGCCGATCCCCGGGTTGTACATGCCAAAAACGCGCGCACCGAGTTCCAATGTTAAAAAATGCAGCCCGATGAGCAGTACTCCTTGCTCCCGCTCGTTCTCAGGAAGGATGTGTTCAACGCCTGTCACTGTAAACCAGCGCTCGATACGCCAATTCGGCCAAAACCAGGCCATACCTGTTTCAACTACGCCCATACCGACAGATTCGAAATTCTTCCTGATTAATACATCACGCTCAGCCTGTGGCATGTCAGGGAAACACAGTTCAAGGTTGCGGGCAGCGATCTTGACGCGCTTTGGCAGCAGACGCATAGCCAGATAGCCAAGCGCGGTACCGATACGATAAATAACGGGGTAGGGAAGCAAAACGATAAGGTACAGGATGCCGATGCCCAACCAAGTGAGCCAGTAGCGCGGATGTAGTAATGAACGATTAAAAGAAGGGATCTGTGTCATGGCCTCAGTATCAATATTTTGGTGCTGGTCAGCACGCGAACCGTTAAAAAAAACGAGTTAATGGTCAACTACAAGATAGATTATTGCGGTGCTTTGCCAATAAAACAAATTACCGTCGTGTTATTGACTGATTTTTATGCAAAAAGCGGACTTGATCGTACCATCTTCAGGGAATGAGTTTTAACCTTTGTTGGCATACCGCGTGGTGAGAAGGGGAAGCGGCGACCCAGATAGGATCGCCTGACACATCGTATTCACCGTTACTGTTTGAAAATACCTCTGGCGTAGCGTGGTTCACTACGCCAGTACTGTGCTGGGGCGGAGACCTGTGCGCCTAGTCTGGCCGCCGCATGCCACGGCCAGCGAGGATCGAAGAGTATCGCGCGAGCCAGCCCGATAGCGTCTGCCTCACCGGTTGCAACGATCGCTTCAGCCTGTTCTGGTTCCGTTATCAATCCAACGGCGATGGTCGTAATACCCACCTCTTGCTTGATCCGCTGCGCATAAGGCACCTGATAATTAGGCGCAGGATGAATCTGTTGTAACGGCGATAGCCCGCCGCTGGATACATGAATGAAATCACAGCCCAATTCGTGCAGCGCTTTGCTGAGCTGTACGGACTGTTCCAGATCCCAACCGCCTTCCACACCATCTGTTGCAGAAATTCGTACGCCGACGGCTTTATGTTCAGGGAAAACGTCGCGCATCGCACGGTAAATTTCAATGACCAGACGCATCCGATTTTGAAGCGAGCCGCCGTAGCCGTCCGTGCGCTGGTTTGTCAGCGGTGAGAGGAACTGGTGCAGTAAATAGCCGTGGGCAGCGTGAATCTCTATCAGATCAAAGCCCAGACGATCCGCACGTTTAGCAGAGTCAACGAACGAGTCAATTAGCGCACGGATTTGCGATTCTGACATGGCCTGTGGTGTCGCATCACTGGCATTATAAGGAATAGCTGATGGTGCAATAGTCTGCCAACCGCCCTGGTCTGGGTGCAGAAATGCTCGTCCGCTCCACGGAACGCCTGTTGATGCTTTGCGACCCGCGTGCCCCAGCTGTATGCCGAGAGGCATGGCAGAATAGGTTTTGACTGCGTGAATCGCACCAGCAAGAGCCTGCTCCGTCGCGTCATCCCACAAACCAAGGTCGTGCGGTGAAATTCGCCCTTCTGGTGAGACTGCGGTTGCCTCAATAATCAGTAACCCAGCGCCAGAATGTGACAGGTTACCTAAATGCATGGTATGCCAGGCTGTCGCCTTGCCGTCCTCCGCTGAATACTGACACATGGGGGCAATGATGATTCGGTTGGGCAGTTCGAGTTTACCCAGCGAGACCGGGGAGAAAAGCTGGCTCATAATGACAGATCCTTCGATGATGATACTTCATGAAAGCGAAAATGAATCCCAGAGGTTATTGGTTTACGGTAAGGTCATGGGTTTACGGTAGATCACTCTTTCTCGTTGCGCTATTCATTTCATGCCCTGACAGCCTCTGCGCTATCAGGTATGATGCCGGGCGATTCAGTATGTCGAGCCATAGCTCGATGATGAACGCCACACGCTAACCTCAATGAAGACAGGAACGTACACCATGCCAGTGTTACATAACCGAATTTCTAATGAGGAACTGAAGGCGCGTATGCTTGCGGAAACCGAGCCGCGTACCACAGTTTCCTTCTATAAATATTTTACGATTGACGATCCAAAAGCCTTTCGCGATCGTTTGTATATTCAGCTTGAGCAATATAAGGTCTTCGGACGCATCTATATTGCTACTGAAGGGATTAACGCCCAAATCAGCGTACCTAATAATCAGTTCGATGCCTTTAAAGCCGCATTGTTCAGTGCACATACGGCACTCGATCAGATTCGCTTAAATATCGCTCTGGAAGATGACGGGAAATCGTTCTGGGTATTGCGTATGAAAGTACGCGAACGGATTGTCGCCGATGGCATTGACGACCCTACCTTTAACCCGGCGAATGTCGGGCAATATCTGAAAGCCGATCAGGTTAATGCGATGGCTGACGATCCTGATACCGTATTTGTCGATATGCGTAATCATTACGAATACGAAGTCGGGCATTTCGAGAATGCGCTGGAAGTGCCGTCGGATACGTTTCGTGAGCAGCTACCGATGGCGGTTGAAATGCTGGACGAGGCGCGTGATAAAAATATTGTCATGTACTGCACGGGCGGTATTCGCTGCGAAAAGGCCAGTGCCTACATGCTGCATCACGGCTTTAAGAACGTGTATCACGTCGAAGGTGGCATTATTGAGTATGCGCGTCAGGCTAAAGCCCAAGGCTTGCCGCTGAAGTTTATCGGTAAGAATTTCGTGTTTGATGAACGGATGGGAGAGCGTATCTCTGATGACGTCATCGCGCATTGCCATCAGTGCGGAGCGTCGTGTGATAGCCACACTAACTGCCGTAATGAAGGGTGCCATCTTCTGTTTATCCAATGTCCGAGCTGCGCCGCAAAATACGAAGGCTGTTGCAGTACGCAGTGCCAGGATGAGATGAAGCTGCCGCTGGAAGAACAAAGGGCGATACGCAGCGGGCGTGAGAATGGAATGAAGATTTTCAATAAATCCAAAGGATTATTGCAGTCAACGTTGCACATTCCTGCCCCAGCAGCGAAAGATAAGGCTGAATAGCGAACGGCTCATCATGCAATAAAAAGCCCTTTCCAATGGAAAGGGCTGTGTCGTGTTGATGCGTGGTGCTGCCTTATTTCTGGCGAACGCCTTCAACGGCAATAATCAGTTCTACATCCTGTGAAGCTGGACCCAAATCGGTCGTAATGCCGAAATCTTTCAGCTTGATAGTGCCTTCGGCTTGGAATCCTGCACGATAGTTACCCCACGGATCATCACCCTGACCGATGAGTTTGGCATCCAGCTTAACGGGCTTGGTGACGCCATTTAAGGTCAGGTTGCCGGTAATATCGTACTCTTCACCGTCTTTCTTCACTTCAGTGGACGTAAACGTTGCCTGCGGATGCTTGGTAACGTTTAAAAATTCTGCACTGCGAAGGTGCTTGTCACGTTCAGCGTGGTTAGTGTCAACGCTGTTGGTGTTGATAGTGACATTCACTTTATCCGCTGATGGGTTTTTCTCATCAAAGGTAAAGGCGCCATCGAAGTCGTTAAAGCTGCCGTAAAGCCAGCTGTAGCCGAGGTGTTTAATGCGGAATTCGATAAACGCGTGCTGGCCTTCTTTATCGAACTTGTATTCTGCCGCCAGTGCAGAACCGGCAGAGGCAAGCATGGATACTGCGGTCAGGCTCAGTAGTGTTTTCTTCAGCATTGGTATTTCTCCATAAATCCAGAAAGTTAAGGAACGTTGCGACCCAACATCCGTTTCAACGTGTTATCACCATCGATAAAGTGGTGTTTTAATGCGGCTAAACCGTGCAGCGCTGATAAGGCAACCACCGCCCATGCAAGATAAAGATGCACGTCGCCTGCTATATCGGCCTGATCCGTCAAGCCGCTGACAATGGCCGGAACAGAAAACCAGCCAAAAACTGAAATAGAATGCCCTTCGGCAGTGGAAATGAGATATCCACTAATGAGAATGGCGAAAAGAATGACATAAAGCGCAATATGAGCCAGCGTCGCGCTGACGCGGGTTAATGTGGAGTAGCTTTTCAACGGCGGAGGCGGTGGGGAGATAAAACGCCACACCACGCGAAAGATTAAGATGGCAAAGAACAGCACGCCAATGGCTTTGTGAATCTCTGGGGCACGGTGATACCAAATATTGTAGTACCCTAATGTGACCATCCACAGCCCTAAAGCGAACATGCCATAAACGGTTAACGCTGCAATCCAGTGCAAAAGAATGCTGATATGGCCATAACGAGAAGAGGTATTACGCCAAAGCATGGTGATAACTCCTTATCAGATCGGTAACGCAGTCAATTCGGCGAAATTTAACAGGAAGAAACATAAAATCAATATAAACTTTCAAATTGTAACATTATCATAAACATGAACAATTTTTTTGAATTTAAATTCATAATTTATTCAGTTTGGTTATGGAAGTTCTTTGCTGGAAATAGATATTTCTAATGCCTGTTTTCAGGCGAAAGATGAATAAAGACGGCAGTGAGATAAATTAATTGCACTGGAAAGCGGCTCTATTCGTTGAATAATGATGTAGCGGGTGATTATTAGTATCAGGGCGGTGATAGTATAAAAAGATAGGCGCGACTTAATTTATTGGCGGATATAAAAAGAAATGAGAATAGCCCTAAAATAACAACACCGCTCTATTGGCGGTGTTGTTATTTTTTAAGAAACTTAATGGGTATTGAATATAAAATTAATAACGTTATCAATTACTAATGTTTTCGATAATCACTGGCGTCACAGTCTGTTGATTCGATTTTTGCAATACCGGCTTCGAGTATATGTATCAGTTGCCTTGCAACATCGGTTGTTAGCCAAAGCGTCCGGTCGACATGTGCTTCATCTGGTGCTTGGTCCGAGGTGGATAAATAGTGCAAACGGATCATCATGGCGTCATAACTGTCAACGGTGCTGATGTCCCAACCTACAAGAGGATGTGTCTGAATAACTTCATTTTTTCTATCCATAAATACCCCTTATTGACTAGTTACTAACATGAGTGACTAATGAGGCTTCAGGTGGTTCATTTTTTTTAAATGAACATTATCAGTATACTGCTGCTTATTTAATTTATGGGAAATATTTTCGATTTTTCGTAAAAAATATTACACAGGCAGGTATGGCTAAGGGTTGTGTCAGATGAAATATCGGGACGAATAGATTTTCATCCCGAAGGTGTTGTTAACTGGGACGGCAGAGCATTATTCTACGCCAAATCCTGCATTTTTCTCCAATGCGGCAGCAAGTCGGGCAAGGTATTTCTTCATCGCTGGATCCCGATTCTCATTTTGAGATTCGAGTGCCAGATTGTGAATCATCAGCTTGTTTGCTTTCTCATCAAGGCAGAATGCCAGGGACGAAAAGGCAAGTTCCAGAGCGTCGATCTTGCGTTGTTGCTCGCCAATCAGCTCCAGCAGTTCCCCAAATGTCATTGCCTCTTCTGGTTTTTCTACCGTCATAACAGATACCCTCGGTCATAGCACATGGCGAAATGCCGCTTTAAGCTGCCATTACAGCCTATATCTTCGTTATTTTTCAAGCTTTAGATTACTCTGCAGTAAACCAGTCGTCGGCGCTTTCCCACGTTTCCTGCAAGATTTCAGAGATACGATCTTTGTCCTCTTTGCCACCCCCCATGACTGTCAGGTTATTTGCGGACGCATAACGAACCTGAATGGGCGTGTCGGGATAAATTTTGTGAATACGCTTTTCTAGCTCATGCCTGAGTGCTTCGACTGCACCGGCGGGTAAAGGCGTTGTCTTTGCAACAGTGATTTCTACGCGCATGCTGACCTCCAAATTTTAAACTGTTTATTTATACAGTTATTGCAAGTGGAGAACAAGACACGCAATAAAATTTAGCCCATCGGCACAATGCGGATGGGCTTGTCGATTAACGGACTGACCAGTTGAGGCTTTGTCCGGCCAGGAAGGGGATTAGCGACTCGTCGCCGAGCGCGATTTCTTCAGGGAACGTGACTGTTTCACGATGCAGCTCAATCCAGCTGTCGTTCACCGGCAGGCCATAAAAACGTGGGCCATTCAGGGAGCAGAATGCTTCGAGTTTATCCAGCGCGTTCATTTCTTCAAAAACGGTGGCGTATGTACTTAATGCCGCCTGAGCATTGAATACACCGGCACAGCCGCAGCTGGACTCTTTTCTGTGTTTTGCATGCGGCGCGGAGTCAGTGCCGAGGAAAAGCCGGTCACAGCCGCTAGCGACGGCTTCACGTAGCGCCTGCTGATGCGTATTGCGTTTTAAGATAGGCAGGCAATACAGGTGAGGGCGAACGCCACCAACCAGCATATGATTACGGTTAAACATCAGATGCTGCGGTGTAATGGTTGCGCCGAGATAATCATTACCTTCGACAACATACTGCGCGGCTTCTTTCGTCGTAATGTGCTCGAGGACGACTTTCAGCTCAGGGAACTGCTGGCGTAATGGTTCCAGCACCGTTTCGATGAAGCGTGCTTCCCGATCGAAAATATCTACGGCAGAGTCAGTTACTTCGCCGTGGATGAGTAACGGCATGCCAATTTTCTGCATTTGTTCCAGAATGCCGGAGATATTGGCGATGCTGGTGACCCCATGGCTGGAGTTTGTTGTGGCATTGGCCGGATAGAGTTTGGCGGCGGTAAAGACGCCTTGCTCAAAACCACTCACGACTTCGTTGGCATCAAGCGCATCGGTCAGGTAGCACGTCATCAGCGGATGAAAATCATCACCCTGCGGGATCGCGGCTAAAATACGCTGACGATACGCTATCGCGCTGGCTACGCTGGTAATCGGCGGTGTCAGGTTAGGCATAACAATCGCACGGCCAAAGAAACGACTGGTATAGGGGAGAACGGTTTCCAGCATCCGATCGTCACGCAGGTGAATGTGCCAATCGTCAGGGCGACGGATTTTAAGAATAGTGGGCTGTGCGGTCATGGAATTGCGCTCCGGCGGTCAGTAGAAAAACAGCATCTTTCGGTTGGTTTTGGGACTGATACGGCGGGGGATAAGGATAAGCGCAAAGCCATTTGAATGCATCCGTTTGTTGATGAATGCTTGAAATTAACCGTGGATTGGCATTTGATAGCATTATCTTTTCATTGATAAATAAGGGATGTATATGGAAATTCGTATTGTCGCTACCATTCAGGCAAAAGCTGAGTTCATTGCAGACGTTACCGCAACGCTGAAACGCGTGGTGGCACCTAGCCGACAGGAAGCGGGTAATGTGCAGTATGATCTGCATGAGGTTGTGGATAAATCCGGCTCGTTTGTGTTTTTCGAACGCTGGAAAGATCGCGATGCGTTGGCATCACATGAGCAGAGCGATCACTTCAAAAATCTGCTGGCAGAGCTGGATGGCAAAACAGATAGTGTAGATATCAAGCTATTGAATTTTCTAGGCTAACAAAACGTTATGCATAAAAAAACCCGCCAATTGGCGGGTTTTTGTCTATAGAAACCAGAATTACTCGCTGACCGGTGTAGGCTTGGTTGCTGGCGCAGTTGACTGGTTAACTGCGGCATGACCACCTGCCGAACCTTTTCCGGAGAACGGATAGGCAGGACGAACCCAATCACTGTGTCGAGCAGGCTCCGCATGATATGCCGGCGCTGGCGCTTTAGTCATTGGCGCTGTCGCATGGAGCTTATAACGCGGTTGCTCAGCAACGCTTGCTGCTTTTGCTACGCTCGATACAGGCGCTTCCACAATCGGTTGTGCGCTGATAGCAGATACCGGCTCATCCTGACGTTGTGGCGGGCTGACTTCCTGTACTGCGGAAACCGCAGGGGTAGAAACTGGTTCTGCCAGATCTGCTTTCTCAGTTGAATCAGCGATGCTATCTGCCTGCTGCTCTTCTGCGACCGCTTCGGTAGCTACGTTTTCAGCCACGGTATTTTCAGAAGCAACAGCGTCAACGGTTTCTTCAGTGACCTGAGTTGCCACAGTATCAGCAACTGGTGCTTCCTCAACGGCATTCACGGCAACTGCAGCGATAGCATCATCGATAGCGGTGTTCTCGGTAACTGGCTCGACGACGGTTTCTTCGCCTGCGGTACTCACCTCGACATCCACTACATTGCTATCCTGGATAACGTCGGCAGATTGTGCTGTAGCGGTTACAGCGGCTTCTTCCTGAACCACGGCTTCAGTAATCGCAACGTTTTCAACCGTGTTGGATTCCACTGTGTCAGCTTGTGCAGTCACTGCGGCTTCGACAACGGCAGGTAACAGCGGTGTTTCAATGGCTGCAACGTTCTCGTCCTGCTGTTGGCTTTCAGGCTGCTGTGGCTGTGCAAGCGGATAGCTAACCCACACTTTTCCTGATGCCATTTCCGGTGATGCGGCAGCAAACTCCAACTGCATTGGCGACTGAGACGGGTAACGCTCGTCACGATAACGGCGACGGCGCTGGCCGCTAACACGCAGGTGACGCGGAGAACGACGTGAACGACGCGGCATACCGCCATTCTCGCCATTGGCACGATTTGCATCGTTCTGCTCGTTATCGACCTCGTTATTGTCTACCGCAGCATCGCTTGGCTTGACGTAAGCTTGAACCTGCTCAGATGGTGCCGCGACGGGTGCGGTGCTATCTGAGAGGGTATCTTGCTGAGCATCGGACTGAACGCGTACTTTCTGCGTCAACTGACGGCGTTGGCGACGCGGCATAACCTGAGTCGGTTTATCCTGCTCGGCGGCATTGTCATCAGAATCATCAATAACTGGCTGTGCTTTTGCCTCAGCCGGAGCTTGACGGCGATCGTCTTGACGACGACGCTGACGTTCAGCACGTGGTTCACGACGCGGTTGCTCTTCCGAGCTGGACTTCTCCGCATTTTCCGCAGCGCGGGTGTCAGTAACCGCGTCCTCGTTTTGTCGCTTATTACGGCGCTGCTCATCACGCTGTTCACGATTGTCACGATTGTCACGATTGTCACGATTGTCACGAGAGCCACGATCGCGGCGATTATTACCCTGACGGCGTGAGTTCCGGCGTTCAGGGCGCTGACCTTCAGTGGATTTCTCTTCTTCGGCCTTCTTATCGTCAACGTTATCCGCTGCTTTTACCGCAGGCTCGGAAGCAAAGACGCTTTTTAAGGCGCTGAACAAGCGGCTAACGAGGCCCGGCTGAGCGACTTCCGCAGGTTTCGCTGCAGCAGGTGCCGCTTTAGCAATCGCTGGTGCGGTTTCCTCTGGCATTTCAGCCATGCTAAACGTCGCTAACGCGGGTTGTTCAGGCTGTTTACGCTCGATAGTCTGTTCGTCTTGCAACTGCTGCGTTTCCGTTTCCAAACGCTGAGGCAGCAAGTAGCTGAGCGTCGGTTTTTCTTCGCCTTTACGGACGCGAACAACGGAGTAGTGCGGTGTCTGCATACCGTCGTGTGGCACGATGATCGCGCGCACGCCGCCTTGACGTTTCTCAATGGCGTTAACGGCATCACGCTTCTCGTTCAGCAGATAAGACGCAATCTGGACTGGAACAATCGCGTGGACTTCTTTGGTGTTTTCTTTCAGCGCTTCTTCTTCGATCAGACGAAGAATAGACAGTGAAAGTGATTCATTGTCACGAATCGTACCGGTACCGCTACAGCGAGGGCAGACGTGGTGACTGGATTCACCCAGTGAAGGGCTCAGACGCTGACGCGACATTTCCAGCAGGCCAAAGCGGGAAATCCGACCGATCTGAATACGTGCACGATCCTGACGCACAGAGTCACGCAGGCGGTTTTCAACTTCACGCTGGTGACGAACCGGGGTCATATCGATGAAGTCGATAACGATCAGGCCACCGAGGTCACGCAGGCGCAACTGGCGAGCAATTTCGTCTGCGGCTTCAAGGTTGGTATTGAACGCTGTTTCTTCAATATCACCGCCGCGCGTCGCACGGGCGGAGTTGATATCGATTGCTGTCAGCGCTTCAGTCGTATCGATAACGATAGAGCCGCCGGACGGCAGGCGAACTTCACGCTGGAAAGCCGATTCGATTTGCGATTCGATCTGATAGTGGCTGAAAAGTGGAATTTCACCACTGTACAATTTGATTTTGCTGCTGAAATCAGGGCGACCCAGCGCAGAAATATGTTCTTTCGCCAGATCGAGAATTTTTGGGTTGTCGATCAGGATTTCGCCAATGTCCGGACGCAGATAGTCGCGGAAGGCGCGGACGATCACGTTACTTTCCTGATGGATCAGGAACGGTGCAGGGCGACCTTCGGCGGCTTTTTTGATCGCGTCCCAGTGTTTCAGACGGAACGCCAAATCCCATTGCAGCGCTTCAGCGGATTTGCCCACGCCAGCGGTACGAACAATGAGCCCCATGCCATCGGGCAGTTGCAACGATCCCAACGCTTCTTTGAGCTCGGTACGATCGTCACCTTCGATACGGCGTGAAATACCGCCCGCACGAGGGTTATTTGGCATTAAGACCAGATAGCTGCCTGCCAGACTGATAAAGGTGGTCAGTGCAGCGCCTTTATTGCCACGCTCTTCTTTGTCTACCTGAACAATGACTTCCTGACCTTCACGTAACACGTCTTTGATGTTAGGACGACCGTGAGAAGAATAGTTGCTAGGGAAGTATTCGCGGGCGATTTCTTTAAGAGGGAGGAAACCGTGTCTTTCAGCGCCGTAATCAACAAAAGCCGCTTCAAGACTAGGTTCGATACGAGTGATTTTACCTTTGTAGATATTTGCTTTCTTCTGCTCATGACCCGGACTTTCGATATCCAAGTCATACAGCCGTTGACCATCAACCAAGGCAACACGCAACTCTTCCTGCTGAGTTGCGTTAATTAACATTCTTTTCATCTTCAACTTACTCGTTATTTTTACTTGCATTATTGATAGAGCTGCGGACAAAAGAACCGCATGACCGGAGTGAACCGATGGTCTCGTGGCTTATCGCAGGGACGTCAACCTCCCGGTTGTCGCCTGCATAGAGACGCATGTTTCGGTAGCCTGTGTTTCCTGATGGAAAACAGCGCATTTACTGAGGGAACAGCTTCTGAATTATGTCGCCAGATCTGATTCCATTTGCCGGCCAAGCTGCAATCCGCAGCCCGCTAACTGCTTGATTTCACATTACGTCTTACGCCATTGCTGCGTGTGTGTCATCAGGCAAATTTAATAATTTCGCAATTTCCCCTTGTTTTATCGGAAATCCGCGTGGGAAACGCAAAAGCATTATTCCACTGCTGATACCGTTATAGCAAGGTGACTTTGCCTGTCTGTATAAAGATAGTTCTGTTGTTATCACCAAAACGGACAGGGTTTGATGCTACAGCCCAACTCACCCGTCCACTTACTCGACAATGCAACAATATCTTCATAAGTCAGACACACAGTTAAGCACAGAAAAAGAAGTGGCGCTATCGGGTTGCTCTATTTAGAATCGCGCATCATGAAAACAGATAATCCTTCAGTACAATTTGTGACGATCTCCGCAGATGAAGCGGGGCAGCGCATCGATAATTTTTTGCATACCCACTTAAAGGGTGTGCCTAAAAGCATGGTTTACCGTATCTTGCGAAAAGGTGAGGTAAGGATAAATAAGAAGCGGGTCAAACCTGAGTATAAATTGCTCGATGGTGATGTCATCCGTATTCCGCCTGTTCGACAGGCAGAACGCGATGAAACCCCTGTTTCTGCCAGTCTTGGTAAAGTGGCAGCGTTGGCCGAGTGCATTATTTATGAAGATGACTACCTGTTGGTGCTAAATAAGCCCTCGGGTACGGCTGTGCATGGCGGTAGTGGCCTAAGTTTCGGCGTGATTGAAGGGCTGCGAGCTTTACGCCCAGAAGCGCGTTTTCTGGAGTTAGTACACCGCCTCGATCGCGATACCTCGGGCGTTTTGCTGGTCGCCAAAAAACGCTCGGCCTTACGTTCTCTGCATGAACAGTTGCGGCTGAAAGGCATGCAAAAAGACTATCTGGCGCTGGTTCGCGGTCAGTGGCAGTCTCACTGCAAGGTTGTTCAGGCACCGCTGTTGAAAAATATCCTGCAAAGCGGTGAGCGCATCGTACGGGTAAACAGCGACGGTAAACCGTCAGAAACGCGTTTTAAAATAGAAGAGCGTTTTGAACACGCGACGCTGGTGCGGGCGAGCCCTGTTACCGGGCGTACGCATCAAATTCGTGTGCACGCCCAACATGCTGGGCATCCGATAGCGTTCGATGACCGTTACGGCGATCGTGAATTCGATCAGCAACTCGCGGACACGGGCTTAAAACGACTCTTCCTGCATGCGCAGGCGCTACGTTTTGAACATCCGAACACGGGTGAGACACTGAGAGTCGAGGCACCATTGGATAGCGGACTCCGTCGCTGTCTGCAGGTGCTGCGCAAGACAAAAGCATAACCACATAGACCTACATGCTTTTATCTGTCGGGATAGCCGCTTCATCGGGCTATCCCGATTTACTTTATATCGTCAATTTACATTGTCAGCGGATTCACGCCTTCCTTTTGTAGCATCTGCGTTAGCGCGATTAATGGCAATCCAATGAGCGTATTCGGATCGCGCCCGGATAGTCGTTCAAAGAGGGTAATGCCCAATCCTTCGCTTTTAAAGCTGCCCGCGCAGTTCCACGGCTGCTCTTTCTCCAGATAACCGTCAATTTCCGCTTCCGTTAGCGTACGGAAATGCACGTCAAATGGCTCTGCGAGGCTCTGCATTTCCTGAGTGGCACTATTGAAGAGCGCCAAACCCGTAAAGAAGGAAACGCACTTTCCGCTGGCCTGCTGTAACTGGCGTGTTGCGTTAACCTTATTATGTGGTTTTCCTGTTATGACGTTCTCCAGAACACAAACCTGATCGGAACCGATAATCAGGTGATTGGGGTAGTGCGCGGCCAGCGCTCGCGCTTTGCTTTCAGCAAGACGGATCACAAGATCGACAGCGCTTTCGCCGGGGCGAGGCGTTTCATCGATGTCTGGCGATGCGCAAACAAAGGGGATCGCCAGCTTTTCCAACAAGGCCCGGCGATAAGGTGAGGTTGAGGCGAGAATGATCTGCTGCATAATTTTTTGATAAACCGTAGCGTAATGATGAAAGGCATTTTAAACTGTGCGCCGCTCTGGAAGCGAATATTGGTGAAAGGTGGTGCATCACTGCCTTTTTCTTTGACTCTATGTCGTTACGACGTTAATATGCGCGCCCTATGCAAAAGGTAAAATTACCCTTAACCCTTGATGCGGTCCGCACTGCTCAGAAGCGTTTAGATTACGTTGGTGTCTATTCAGCTGAACAAGTAGCGCGTGTCGCCGAATCAGTGGTGAGTGTGGATAGTGATGTTCAGGCCTCTTTATCTTTCAATATTGATAATCAGCGTCTGGCAGTGATTGACGGTAACGCTGACGTTGCGGTCACACTGATGTGTCAACGTTGCGGAAAGCCGTTTGAACATCAAGTCCATGCGACATTCTGTTTTAGCCCGGTCGTCAATGATGAGCAGGCCGAAGCGTTACCGGAAGCGTATGAGCCGATCGGCGTTGATGAGTTTGGCGAAGTCGATCTGCTGGCAATGATTGAAGATGAAATTATTCTGATGTTGCCTATCGCCCCGGTGCATGATTCTGAACACTGTGAAGTGTCCGAAGCGGACATGGTGTTTGGTCAACTGCCTGCAGAGGCGGAAAAACCAAATCCGTTTGCCGTATTAGCCAGTTTAAAGCGTAAGTAATTAAGGAGTAAGGTCCATGGCCGTACAACAAAACAAACCTAGCCGTTCCAAACGTGGTATGCGTCGTTCACATGATGCGCTGACTACCGCTTCTGTATCCGTAGATAAAGTTTCTGGCGAAACTCACCTGCGTCACCACATCACTGCGGATGGTTACTACCGCGGTCGCAAGGTCATTGCTAAGTAATTCTTGCGAATTATTTGCAAGGCAATACCTTGACACGCCTAACTCTGGCGTTAGATGCGATGGGCGGGGATTTTGGTCCCTGCGTAACAGTGCCTGCTGCATTGCAGGCACTGGCTTCTAATCCAGCTCTCAATTTGTTATTAGTCGGCGATCCTGCTGCAATAACGCCATTACTTGCCAAAGTCGATTCTGATTTACTTTCCCGCTTAGAGATTGTTCCGGCGGAGTCGGTTATTGCTAGTGATGCGAGGCCATCGCAGGCTATTCGTGCGAGCCGTGGTACCTCAATGCGCATAGCGCTTGAGTTGATTAAAGACGGTAGGGCACAGGCCTGTGTGAGCGCTGGCAACACGGGGGCGCTGATGGGGCTAGCCAAGCTCCTGATTAAGCCACTGGAAGGCATTGAGCGACCTGCGTTGGTATCAGTATTACCTCACCAGCAACACGGAAAAACAGTTGTGTTGGATCTGGGGGCGAATGTTGACTGTGACAGCACGATGCTGGTTCAGTTTGCCGTGATGGGCTCAGTGATGGCAGAAGAAGTGCTGGAACTGACAAATCCTCGGGTCGCGTTGTTGAATATCGGTGAAGAAGAAAGCAAAGGGCTGAGCACTATCCGTGAAGCAGCGGCACAGCTAAAAGAAGCACCATCAATAAATTACATCGGTTATCTGGAAGGCAACGATTTGCTGACTGGGAAAACGGATGTGATGGTCTGTGACGGCTTTGTGGGGAATGTCACACTGAAAACGGTGGAAGGCGTGGTAAGGATGTTCCTGTCACTGCTGAAATCTCCAGCTTCAGGCCCTGGGCAAAAACAAAAGCGATCCTGGTGGTTGAAATGGCTAGGGCGTTTGTTACAAAAACGCTTATCAAAGCGTTTCGGTCATTTGAATCCCGATCAATATAATGGCGCATGCCTGCTAGGATTACGGGGAACTGTAATCAAAAGCCATGGTGCAGCAAACCAGAGAGCGTTTGCTGTTGCTATTGAACAGGCAATGCAGACGGTACGGCGGCAGCTTCCCGAACGGATTGCCGCTCGTCTAGAAGCGGTATTACCCAAGAGTGACTAAGCGTACATGTATACAAAAATAATCGGAACGGGCAGCTACCTGCCTGAAGAAATCAGGACGAACGCTGATTTAGAAAAGATGGTGGAAACGACGGACGAATGGATCGTCACACGTACTGGAATCCGTGAGCGCCGTATTGCCGCGCCGGATGAAAACGTGGCGACCATGGGATACCGTGCCGCGCAGAAAGCGCTGGAAATGGCGAATGTCGATCCTTCTGAAGTCGGTCTTCTGATTGTTGCTACAACATCATCAAGCCATGCTTTCCCTAGCTCTGCCTGTCAGGTTCAGCAACTGCTAGGGATCAAAGATACGATTGCCTTCGATCTGGCCGCTGCGTGTGCAGGTTTTACCTATGCGCTGAGCGTTGCCGATCAATATGTTAAAAGTGGTGCGGTGAAATATGCACTGGTGATCGGTTCTGATACGTTGTCTCGCACATTGGATCCTGAAGATCGCGGCACGCTGATTCTGTTCGGTGATGGTGCGGGCGCTGTACTGTTAACGCCGTCAGAGCAACCGGGTATTCTTTCTACCCATCTGCATGCCGATGGCCGCTATGGCGAGCTGCTGACGTTGCCGCATCAAGATCGTAACCACGCGGATACGCCGGCTTACCTGACGATGGCGGGTAATGAAGTCTTTAAAGTGGCAGTGACTGAACTGGCACATATCGTTGAAGAAACGCTGCAAGCGGCTCAACTGGATAAAAGTGAATTAGACTGGCTGGTGCCTCATCAGGCTAACCTGCGCATCATCAGCGCCACGGCGAAAAAGCTGGGTATGGGGATGGATAAGGTGGTTGTGACGCTGGATCGTCATGGTAATACCTCCGCAGCCTCTGTGCCTTCAGCGCTGGATGAAGCGGTACGCGATGGGCGTATTAAAGCAGGGCAACTGGTGCTGCTTGAAGCTTTCGGTGGCGGTTTTACCTGGGGTTCCGCGCTGGTTCGTTTTTAATTAAACAGGATTGTGATATGACGCAATTTGCAATGGTGTTTCCCGGTCAGGGATCGCAGACGGTAGGGATGTTAGCTGAACTTGCAGCAGAATACCCGATCGTCACCGAAACGTTTGCTCAGGCTTCTGAAGCGTTAGGTTATGACTTGTGGCAGCTTACCCAACAAGGGCCGGCTGAAGAGTTGAATAAAACCTGGCAGACGCAGCCTGCATTACTGACCGCTTCTGTTGCTATCTGGCGTGTCTGGCAGCAGCAGGAGGGAAAAACGCCTGCTCTGATGTCTGGTCATAGCCTCGGTGAATATTCCGCACTGGTTTGCGCGGGTGTGCTGGATTTCCAACAGGCTGTCCGTCTGGTCGAACTGCGTGGCAAACTAATGCAGGAAGCCGTGCCAGAAGGTACGGGGGCGATGTATGCCATTATCGGGCTTGATAACGAGGCTATTGCCAAGGCGTGTGAAGAATCCGCGCAGGGGCAAGTGGTGTCTCCGGTAAACTTCAATTCACCGGGTCAGGTGGTGATTGCGGGCAATAAAGACGCCGTTGAACGTGCTGGTGCTGCGTGTAAAGCGGCGGGTGCGAAACGTGCGCTGCCGCTGCCTGTCAGCGTGCCATCACACTGTGCGCTGATGGAGCCAGCAGCGAAGAAACTCGCTGTTGCGCTGGAATCCGTGACGTTTAATTCTCCGGTCATCCCCGTTGTCAATAATGTTGATGCACGCATCGAAACCACGCCGGAAGCCATCCGCGATGCGCTGGTGCGCCAGCTTCATTGCCCGGTACGCTGGACTGACTGTGTTGAATTTATGGCTTCTCAGGGCATTGAGTCGCTGTTAGAAGTCGGGCCGGGTAAAGTATTGACTGGCTTAACCAAACGAATCGTCGATACCCTGACAGCAGCTGCGGTGAACGATCCTGCTTCTCTATCAGCGGCGATTGAGAAATAAGAACGGAGAAAACAATGAGTTTTGAGGGGAAAATTGCACTGGTTACCGGTGCAAGCCGTGGTATTGGGCGTGCCATCGCCGAGACGTTGGTTGCCCGCGGGGCAAAAGTCATTGGTACCGCAACCAGCGAAAAAGGTGCTGAAGCTATTAGCGGCTGGCTGGGTGAGAACGGTAAAGGTTATATGCTGAACGTTGCCGATGCAGCATCAGTAGAAAGCGTATTAGCAGAAATTCGCGCAGAATTCGGGGAAATTGATATTCTTATCAATAACGCGGGTATCACCCGTGATAACCTGCTGATGCGTATGAAAGATGATGAGTGGCACGATATTCTGGATACCAATTTAACGTCGGTATTCCGCATGTCTAAAGCAGTGATGCGTGCCATGATGAAGAAACGTTTTGGCCGGATCATTACCATCGGTTCCGTTGTGGGAACGATGGGCAATGCAGGACAAGCTAACTACGCGGCAGCGAAGGCGGGACTGATTGGTTTCAGTAAATCCCTCGCGCGTGAAGTGGCTTCTCGTGGTATTACGGTCAACGTTGTCGCGCCTGGTTTTATCGAAACAGATATGACTCAGGCATTGACAGAAGAACAGCGAGCAGGCATTTTGACGTCGGTTCCAGCTAACCGACTCGGTGATGCTAAAGAAATCGCCAGTGCTGTTGTATTTTTAGCCTCTGATGAAGCTGCTTACATTACTGGCGAAACATTGCATGTCAATGGCGGCATGTATATGATCTAAAAAGCTCGAAAACTATTTGCATTATTTGCGGTGATAACCGCAAAATAGCACAAAATCGTGGTTCGACCAGCCGAGATTTTGTTGCATCTTTTCAAACATTTTATACACTACGAAAACCATCGCGAAAGCGAGTTTTGATAGGAAATTTAAGAGTATGAGCACTATCGAAGAACGCGTTAAGAAAATCATCGTTGAACAGCTTGGTGTTAAGCAGGAAGAAGTCGTAAACAATGCTTCTTTCGTTGACGACCTCGGCGCTGATTCTCTTGACACTGTTGAGCTGGTAATGGCTCTGGAAGAAGAATTTGATACTGAGATTCCAGACGAAGAAGCTGAAAAAATCACGACTGTTCAAGCAGCCATTGATTTCATTCAGGCTAACCAGCAGTAAGCGAACATATCTAGGCGGTCATTCGACCGCCTAAGTTTTTTTGTCCCGCAGTGTCTTTTTTCCCTCCCTGGAGGATAAGCGTGTCTAAGCGTCGAGTAGTTGTGACCGGACTGGGCATGTTATCTCCTGTCGGCAATACAGTTGAGTCTACCTGGAGTGCTCTTCTTGCCGGTCAGAGTGGTATCAGCCTGATCGACCATTTCGATACTAGTGCCTACGCAACGCGTTTTGCTGGCTTAGTAAAGGATTTTAATTCTGAGGAATTCATTTCGCGTAAAGAAGCTCGCAAAATGGATGCCTTTATTCAATACGGTGTTGCTGCTGGCGTTCAGGCCATGCAGGATTCCGGTTTGGAAGTAACGGAAGAGAACGCCCCGCGTATCGGTGCGGCGATTGGTTCCGGCATCGGCGGTCTGGGTCTTATTGAAGAGAACCATACTGCGCTGGTGAACGGTGGCCCGCGTAAAATCAGTCCGTTCTTCGTGCCGTCAACCATCGTCAATATGGTGGCTGGGCATTTGACTATTATGTACGGACTGCGTGGCCCAAGCATCTCTATCGCTACGGCCTGTACGTCTGGCGTGCACAATATTGGTCAGGCCGCTCGCATTATTGCTTACAACGATGCGGATGTGATGTTGGCCGGTGGTGCAGAAAAAGCCAGTACGCCATTGGGCGTCGGTGGATTCGGTGCCGCCCGTGCGTTGTCTACGCGCAATGACGATCCTCAGGCGGCAAGCCGTCCGTGGGATAAAGATCGTGATGGTTTTGTACTGGGTGACGGTGCTGGCCTCATGGTGCTGGAAGAGTATGAACACGCGAAAAAGCGCGGTGCGAAAATCTATGCAGAAATTGTTGGATTTGGCATGAGCAGCGACGCGTATCATATGACGTCTCCGCCGGAGAACGGTTCTGGTGCTGCGCTGGCGATGGAAAATGCGCTGCGTGACGCGGGCGTGTCAACGAGCCAGATCGGTTATATCAACGCGCATGGCACCTCTACGCCTGCGGGTGATAAAGCTGAAACACAGGCAGTGAAATCCGTATTTGGTGCAGACGCCAGCAATGTGCTGGTGAGCTCGACCAAATCCATGACGGGTCACTTGCTCGGTGCGGCAGGCGCGGTAGAGTCTATTTTCAGTATTCTTGCTCTGCGCGATCAGGCTGTTCCGCCAACGCTTAATCTGGACAATCCAGATGAAGGCTGCGATCTGGATTTCGTGCCGCATGAGGCGCGTCAGGTCAGCAACCTAGAATACGTACTCTGCAACTCTTTCGGCTTCGGTGGAACCAACGGTTCTCTGATCTTCCGTAAAGTTTGATTGCGATAGCGTTTTAAAAAAACCCGGTTTCCGGGTTTTTTTTTGCCTGCGTAAAATCAGACATGCCTGCTTGTCTGCAACGCCGCTTTGCTGGCAAGCTGACGACGATGAATGATGCGGAGCTTATATGCTGTGGATTAATGGTCAGTTACAGGAACAGCTTTCGGTACTCGATCGGGGTACACAGTATGGTGACGGCTGTTTTACGACAGCCAGAGTATGCGAGGGCGAGATTGTCTGGCTTGATCGACACGTCGCGCGTCTGCAACAGGCTGCTACGCGCTTATTATTTCCGACGCTTGATTGGGAAGGCCTGATCGCTGAAATGAAACAGGCAGCGCTGGGGCGAGCGGACGGCGTAGTGAAAGTGATGCTAACGCGGGGTGTCGGTGGGCGTGGCTATAGTGCCCAAGGCTGCGCGCAGCCAACCCGAGTCGTCATGCGGGTAAGCTATCCTGCGCACTACGCCGGCTGGCGTGAGCAGGGTATTAGCCTGAATCTCAGTCCGGTGGCGCTCGCTAAAAATCCGCTGCTGGCGGGAATAAAGCATCTGAATCGGCTCGAACAAGTGCTGATTCGCGCGCATCTTGACCAGACCTCAGCCGATGAGACCCTCGTGCTTGACACCTCTGGTGCGCTAGTGGAATGCTGTGCCGCGAATTTATTCTGGCGTAAAGGGCATCGGGTCTATACGCCGGATTTATCCGAGTCAGGCGTGGATGGCGTTGCTCGACAGCATATTATTGCCTTGCTGGCAGATTCTGATTTCGAGCTACAGATCGTCAGTGAACCCTTGACCGCACTGTCTGATACGGACGAAGTGCTGGTTTGTAATGCATTAATGCCGATCGTCCCTGTGAACCAGGCACACATTTGGCGTTATCACTCCCGAGAGCTTTATCAATTCCTAAGTCCTGACTGCTAGTAGATGGTTGATTTATGAAGAAAAAGAAAATTGGTTTGCTGATTATCACTGCCGCTGTCCTGATATTACTGGTCGCGTGGCAGAAAATGCAGCGTTTTGCTGATTCTCCATTGGCTATCGAAAAGGAAACTATCTTTACGCTTCCGGCTGGTACGGGAAGAGAAGGGCTGGAAACGCTGCTTCTCGATCAGAAAATTATCACTGATGACACATTTTTTCCGTGGCTGCTGCGCTTTGAACCTGAATTGGCAAAATTCAAAGCGGGTACGTATCGCTTTACTTCGGGCATGAGCGTGCGCGAGATGCTGGCGCTGCTGTCCAGCGGAAAAGAAGCGCAATTTTCCATCCGCTTTGTCGAAGGTTCACGTTTGAAAGAGTGGCTGGTCACGCTGCAACAAGCACCTTATATCAAGCATTCACTGGCCGATAAAACCGAACAGGACGTTGCCACTCAGTTGGAAATCAAAGATAAGACGAACCCGGAAGGCTGGTTTTATCCTGATACGTATTCATATACGGCAGGTACGAGTGATGTCGCCCTGTTGCAGCGTGCGCATCAGCGCATGAAAAAAACGGTGGATGAGGTCTGGAAAGGGCGCGAAGAAGGATTACCGTATAAAACACCGGACGAGTTGCTGACGATGGCGTCAATCATTGAAAAAGAAACGGCGATCAATGAAGAACGTACTCAGGTCGCCTCCGTTTTTGTCAATCGCTTACGGCTTGGTATGCGCTTGCAGACTGACCCTACCGTGATTTATGGCATGGGTGATGACTATAAAGGCGTGATAACCCGTAAAGCATTAGACACGCCGACGCCTTACAATACGTATGTCATCTCCGGCTTGCCGCCGACGCCAATCGCGATGCCGGGGAAAGCTTCATTGGATGCGGCTGCGCACCCAGCCAAAACGTCATACCTGTATTTTGTGGCGGATGGAAAAGGCGGACACAGTTTTACCACTAACCTTGCAGACCATAATCGTGCTGTAAGGGTATACCGCTCAGCGTTAAAGGAACGGGATGAACAGTAAATTTATCGTCATTGAAGGATTGGAAGGCGCGGGGAAGACCACCGCACGCAATATCGTCGTGGAAACGCTGCGGTCACATGGTGTGAAAGACGTGGTGTTCACGCGAGAGCCGGGTGGTACGCCGCTGGCGGAGAAGCTGCGTGAGCTTATCAAGCAAGGCATAGCCGATGAGAAGGTCACCGACAAAGCAGAAGTCCTGATGTTATACGCGGCCAGAGTTCAGTTGGTGGATAACGTAATCAAACCGGCGCTGGCGAATGGAAGCTGGGTCATCGGCGATCGTCACGATCTCTCTTCACAGGCTTATCAGGGCGGTGGACGCGGAATCGATCAGCAACTGCTGCGCTCACTGCGCGATACCGTATTGGGCGATTTTCGGCCTGACCTGACGCTCTATCTTGATTTGCCGCCAGCCATTGGCTTACAACGCGCGCGCCAGCGCGGCGAGCTGGATCGGATTGAGCAGGAGTCGCTGGCTTTCTTTGATCGCACCCGTTCCCGCTATCAGGAACTGGCGGCTGAGGATGACAGCATCCTGACGATCGATGCCTCACAGTCTATTGATGCCGTGAGTGCGGATATCCAGGCGACGTTACAGCAATGGTTGCAGCAACAAGGGTTGCAGCCTGTTGCACAGGGGCAGAGCTGATGGATTGGTATCCGTGGCTGAATGCATCCTATCGACAGCTTATCGGCCAATATCAGGCGGGCAGGGGGCATCATGCGGTGTTGTTGCATGCGCTGCCGGGCATGGGCGATGAGTCGCTGATTTATGCGCTGAGCCGTTGGCTGATCTGCCAGCGGCCTGATGGGATGAAAAGCTGCGGCCAGTGTCACTCTTGTAACCTGATGACCGCAGGAACGCATCCAGACTGGCATGTGCTGAGCCCAGAGAAAGGCAAGCAAAGCCTGGGCGTCGACCCAGTGCGTGACGTCGTGGAAAAAGTGTATCAACACTCCCGACAAGGCGGAGCAAAAGTGATCTGGCTGGCTGCCGCTGAGCAACTGACAGAGGCTGCCGCCAATGCACTGCTGAAAACGCTGGAAGAACCGCCGCAGAATACCTTCTTTTTATTTGGCTGCCGTGAACCAGCCCGACTGTTGGCTACGTTACGCAGCCGCTGTTTGTATCACTATCTGGATGTCCCAAATGAGACGCAGAGCGTGCTGTGGCTGAATGCTCGCCATCGCCATGACAGCAAGGCATTGCGCACGGCATTGAGATTGCAATCGGGCGCGCCGTTAGCTGCCGAGGCGTTATTGCAGCCAGAGCGTTGGAAACAGCGTAGCGCGTTATGTCAGGCGTTTTCTGCCGCGCTGACTTCGCGAGATCAACTTTCATTGATATCACAGCTGAATCATGACGATGCTGATGTTCGTATTCACTGGTTGGCTGCGCTACTGCTGGATGCCATGAAATGGCAGCAGGGGGCGAGTGAGCATTGGGTGAATCAGGATCAGATCGAACTGGTTGAGCGTCTGGCGCGCGAACCTTCCGCACATTTGCAGTATGAGCTGCAACAGTGGCTGGCCTGCCGGCAAAAATTGCTGACCGTCACGGGTGTGAACCGTGAACTGCTGCTGACGGAACGCCTGCTTGATGGAGAGCGCACGCTTGCTTCATCGGTTAAGCGCGACAGCCATCCTTTTTCTGTTTAATTACTATCGAGTAAATATCATGTATGTTAGTGGATTCCCACTGTCATCTTGACGGTTTGGATTATGAGTCATTGCATAAAGATGTCTCCGATGTGCTGGATAAAGCGAAAAGCCGCGATGTTGGTTTCCTCCTGGCGGTGGCAACAACGCTGCCCGGCTATCGTGCGATGGTGGAGTTAATCGGCGAGCGCGATAACGTGGCCTTTTCCTGCGGCGTTCATCCGCTCAATCAGGAAGCCCCTTATGATTATGCCGAGCTGCGTGAGTTAGCCAGCGCCAGCCGTGTGGTGGCGATGGGGGAAACGGGCCTGGACTATTTCTATCAGCAAGAGACGAAAGCCCAGCAGCAAGAATCGTTTCGTGAACATATTCGTATTGGCAATGACCTGAACAAGCCGGTCATCGTGCATACACGTGCTGCCCGTGAAGATACGCTGGCCATTCTACGTGACGAGCAGGCGGAGAAATGCAGCGGTGTGCTGCACTGCTTTACGGAAGATTTGATCACGGCAAAAGCGCTGCTGGACATGGGGTTCTATATCTCGTTTTCTGGGATCGTCACGTTCCGCAATGCAGAGGAACTGCGTGACGTCGCGCGTTACGTGCCGCTGGATCGGATGCTGATTGAGACGGATTCCCCTTGGCTCGCGCCGGTTCCGTTCCGGGGTCAGGAAAACCAGCCCGCGTATGTACGCGATGTCGCAGAATATCTCGCTGTACTGAAAGGCACATCGTTGGAAACCCTCGCTGCCGCCACGACAGAAAACTTCTCCCGCCTGTTTCACGTCGACCCGGCTCGGTTGACCGCTGCGCAATAGTGGCTGAGAATAGCCGAGTTTTTTTTATCCGTGTAATTAATAGCGCTTCATAATCCCCTTGATTAGGTTTTTCCTCTTCAGGGGGACGTGTTTTTTAGCGATATATCACAGAAAAGCGCAATATCTGTTCGAACTCAGCCTGTTGCCTTGTGGAAACGTGATAGCAATCAAACATTGTGAACGCTATTTATTTTACTCTGCGTAAAAATTAAAGGGGGCTAAGACACCCCAACTCGCAAAGGCCATCCTCCCCGTCTTTGCTTATATGAAGTATCAGAAGTAAAAGCACTATTACTCAGGAGCACACTCAATTATGTTCAAGAATGCATTCGCAAACCTGCAAAAAGTAGGTAAGTCGCTAATGCTGCCCGTATCCGTACTCCCTATCGCAGGTATCCTGCTGGGTGTCGGTTCGGCCAATTTTAGCTGGTTGCCTGAAATTGTCTCCAGCGTCATGGCACAGGCCGGTGACTCGGTGTTTGCCAACATGCCGTTGATTTTTGCTATTGGTGTTGCCCTGGGCTTCACTAATAACGACGGTGTTTCCGCACTGGCGGCGGTGGTGGCTTATGGCATCATGGTCAAAACCATGGCTGCGATTGCGCCGCTGGTTCTTAATCTACCGGCTGCCGAGATTACTGCGAAGCATCTGGCGGATACCGGTGTTCTGGGCGGGATCATTGCCGGTGCGATTGCCGCGTATATGTTTAACCGTTTCTACCGCATTCAGCTGCCTGAGTATCTGGGCTTCTTTGCCGGTAAACGTTTTGTACCGATTATTTCCGGCCTGACGGCGATCGTTACCGGTGCGGTGCTGTCTTTCATCTGGCCACCGGTCGGTAGCGCTATCCAAACGTTTTCACATTGGGCAGCAAATGAGAACCCGATGCTGGCATTCGGTATCTATGGGGTCGTCGAACGTTCTCTGGTACCGTTTGGTCTGCACCATATCTGGAACGTACCTTTCCAAATGCAGGTTGGTGAGTTCACCAATGCGGCGGGTCAGGTTTTCCACGGCGACATCCCGCGTTACATTGCAGGTGACCCGACTGCGGGTAAACTGTCCGGCGGTTTCCTGTTTAAAATGTACGGCTTGCCAGCTGCGGCTATTGCTATCTGGCATTCAGCGAAGCCAGAGAACCGCGCGAAAGTGGGCGGCATCATGATCTCTGCGGCGCTGACCTCGTTCCTGACGGGCATCACTGAGCCAATTGAGTTCTCCTTCATGTTTGTTGCGCCGATCCTGTATGTGATCCATGCGATTCTGGCAGGTCTGGCGTTCCCAATCTGTATCCTGTTGGGCATGCGTGATGGCACAAGCTTCTCTCACGGTCTGATCGACTTCGTGGTACTGAGCGGCAACGGTAGCAACCTGTGGCTGTTCCCGATTGTGGGTCTGTGCTATGCGCTGATTTACTACACCATCTTCCGCGTTCTGATTGCCAAACTGAATCTGAAAACGCCGGGCCGTGAAGATAGTGCATCTGAGCAAAGCTCACAGGACAGCACTGAAATGGCTGCCGCACTGGTTAGCGCGTTTGGTGGTAAAGAAAACATCACTAACCTGGATGCGTGCATCACCCGTCTGCGTGTTAGCGTAGGCGATGTGGCTAAAGTTGATCAGGCTGGCCTGAAAAAACTGGGCGCAGCTGGTGTGGTTGTGGCAGGTTCCGGTGTTCAGGCGATTTTCGGTACAAAATCCGATAACCTGAAAACCGATATGGACGACTACATCCGTAACCACTGATGTGTTGTTGGGGAGTGGTAAAAAGGGGCGAAAGCCCCTTTTTTTATGGTCAGCACTGTTTTATTCCTCTTCCTGAGACTGCCGAGCGTAAACCACCAGACGCAGATGGCGATCTTCATCGATGGTTAGCGAGGTATGGTCGAAAGCTTCAGCCTTGCCGTCGATCATCAGTTGCCGCACGCCGCTGCATGGGGCGTGTACCTCATGCTGCCGCCACCACGTTTTAAAATCCGGCGATACCTGCTCCAGCTCGTCCACCAGTTCATGAATGTCTGCTTCCTGCGTCGCACGTGCGAAATCGCGGCGAAAACTCGACAGCATCTGTGGAGCCTGTTGCTCCCAGTCGATGAATCGCTCATGCAGTAACGGGTCGGTGAACAAGAGCCAGAGCAGATTACGTCTTTCGGAAGAATGGGCGTCGAAGTTGAAAAGCTGATTCGCCGGTTCATTGAAGGTCAGCACGTCCCAACGCAGGTTGAGGATATAGGCCGGATGCGGAGCCAGATCGTGCATCAGACGCCGTACCAGCGGCGGCACCACACACCACGTCTTACCCGGTTCGGCAGGCGGTCGCTCATGCGCCAGTAGGAACAGATGGCGACGTTCGGCGGCATCGAGTTTTAGCACCCGCGCCAGACTGTCCAGAAATGCTGCCGACACACCGATATCACGTCCCTGTTCGAGCCAGGTGTACCACGTCAGGCCAACGCCAGCCAATGCCGCCACTTCTTCGCGTCTCAACCCCGGCGTGCGCCGTCTTCCTCCGCTAGGCAAGCCCACGTCGGCGGGTGACACCCGTTCACGGCGCGCGCGTAAAAACGCAGCCAGATCATGGCGAGTTCTTTCCAATGTTCGCATCGTTTACCGCATTGCTTTTAGTAATAGCATAAGTGGTTAAATTGTAATTGTTTAAAAAGGATTTGAGAATGGCGGCGTCATCATTTTCGATACGCAACTTCTCGATAGGCAAGGATATACAGATGAACTCAAATTATCGCGCGTCGGCATTGCCTACGCCAGCCGTCAACAGTCCGCCGTGGCTTGGCCTCTCTGTGCTGCTGATGGCCGGTTTTGTCACGATCTTCGACCTGTTCGTGGTCAATGTCGCGATTCCCAGCATGCAGGCGGATCTGGGTGCCAGCTTCGCACAGATCGGTTTTATCGTGGCGGGTTATGAACTGGCTTTTGGTGTGCTGTTGATTACGGGTGGGCGGCTGGGGGATGTATTTGGTCGACGCCGCCTGTTTGTAGTGGGAATGGCCGGATTTACGCTCGCCTCTGCGCTGTGTGGTTTAGCACCCAGTGCGGGGTTCCTGATCGGTGCTCGCATCTTGCAGGGACTTGCGGCTGCTTTACTGTTTCCACAGGTTTATGCCTCTATCCGCGTCAATTTCGACGGTGACGATAGCCGCCGTGCCTTCGGTCTGTTGGGTATGACGCTAGGGCTCGCCGCTATCGCGGGTCAGATACTAGGGGGATGGCTGGTGCATGCCAATCTGTTCGGGCTGGGCTGGCGCAGTATCTTTCTTATCAATGTACCCATTGGCCTGCTGGCTATCGCTGCTGCACGATTTATTCCTGAGTCCCGGACGCCGCAGCGCCCTTCGCTGGACTGGACGGGCGTGGCGTTGGTCAGTGTTGGGCTGACGCTGCTGTTGGTGCCGCTGATTGAAGGGCCGGGGCAAGGTTGGCCTGCATGGAGTCTGTGGATGTTGGCCACAGCAATGCTCTTGTTAGCGATTTTTTACCGCCAGCAGGAACGTCGACAGCGAGCGGGGCATCTTCCGCTGGTGGATATGCGTCTGCTCGCACAGCGCCGCTTCCTGCTGGGCGTGTTGCTGGTGCTGCTGGTGTATTCCACATCCAGCTCATTTTTCCTGTGTTTTGCTTTGCTGGTACAAACAGGACTGGGGCTTGATCCTTTCCTTGCTGGAAGTATTTTCGCGCCGTGCAGCGTGGGGTTCGTTCTGGCATCGCTGGCGGCTCCGCGTTTGGTTGCTCGCTGGGGCACGGCTGCTATCGTCGCGGGGGCGCTGGTTTATGCTATCTCGATCGGCCTGTTGATTATGCAGGTACAGATAGCGGGTGCGGATCTGGTGGCCGTTCGGCTGATCCCTGTGCTGGTGGTCGTCGGTGCGGGTCAAGGCTTCATCATGACGCCACTGTTGAATCTGGTACTGGGCTTTGTCGATGAGGTTCAGGCGGGTATGGCATCGGGCGTGATCTCGACGGTTCAGCAGGTTGGGGCGGCGCTGGGTGTAGCCGTGGTGGGCATCCTGTTTGGTACTGCACTGGCGACAGGTGATGACGCGGTCGCACAAGCCGATCAATACGTTTCGGCCTTTGTGGCGGGAATGCTCTACAACCTGGTCGCGGCGCTGTTGGTCTGCATCCTGTTGCTGATGTTAGTAAGAACGCAGCGGTCATTCGGTTGATGGGAAGGCGCACACACGAATTTTCGAGGGACGGTGCGAAACCCTTACTGTAGGGGCGATAGCGTCGCTGTTCTCAGGCGAAAGCTGGCGTATTTCTGGTTTTTACCGGGAGTCGTATTTTGACCACCCGCACCAGAAATAGACGAAGAAGGTTGAAAGAAATGGAATATGTCACTCATACTGCCTACATAACGTCGTTCAACGCCAGCTTTAACAAGGAAATCAATCATGGCTGAAGAAACCATTCTTTAGTAAAATTATCCGCCGGGAAATTCCTGCTGATATCGTGTATCAGGATGAACTGGTCACCGCTTTCCGTGACATCGCGCCTCGCACGCCAACCCATATTCTGATCATCCCGAACGTCTTGATCCCTACCGTTAACGACACTGCCCCCGAGCATGAAGCGGCGCTGGGACGTATGGTGACGGTCGCGGGTAAAATTGCGCAGCAGGAAGGGATTGCAGAAGACGGCTATCGCCTGATCATTAACTGCAACCGACACGGCGGGCAGGAGGTTTATCATATCCACATGCATCTGCTGGGTGGTCGCGTATTAGGGCCTTTGCTGGCGAACTAGATCTTATAGAACCAGGTTCGACAGTCATGGGTAGACTGTCGTGCGAGAAAACCATCATGCGAGAACATCATGCGTAACCCGATGCTTTTTCTGTCCGCGTGTTTGATGGCTGGGCTGCTGGCGGGCTGTAGCGCGCCAAAGGTGCTGACCATCAATGAACGGCAAACGCTGGTACTAGATGCACCAGTGCTATCGGCCGGTATTACCGCGGGGAACCCGTCGCTGGATTCAGAAAATGGCCGGCTGCGCGCGTCTTCCGCCGTCAGCAACGACGCTTCACACGCGGTGACCGTGCATTACCGTTTCTATTGGTATGACGAAAACGGGCTGGATGTGCTGCCTTTTGAAGAGGTGCAGTCCATTGAAATCCCGCCACAGACGGAAATGACGGTTTTTTCCATGCGCAGCAGTCCCAATGCGCGTCAGGTTCGTCTTCATCTGTTTTTGTAATGGTGTGCAGAGAGAGAAAATATGAAAAAGTATCTAGGGGTGATGCTGGCGGCATTGGTACTGACAGGGTGCCCCAGCCGTCCGCCGGAACCGACCGAACCGCCTGCAACGATTGAACCCGTTGAGCCGCAAGTGCCGACTACGCCAACGCCGCCGCCGGGTGAGTCTGTACCGCAACCGCCAAAAATCCAGACGTTGAACTGGGAAGCCAGCATTAATCCGCTGGTGGCGCAGATGCTGAAAGCCGATGGCGTCACGCCGGGCAGCATCCTGCTGGTGGATAGCGTGAAAAATAACACCAACGGCTCACTGCCGATCGCGAAAGCGACAGGGGCGTTGTACAGCGCGCTATCTTCCGGTAAAGCGTTTACGCTGGTGCCGCGTGAGCAGTTGGCCGCCGCGAAACAAACGCTGGGTCTGTCGGTTGATGACAGCTTAGGATCGCGTAGCAAGACGATTGGTCTGGCACGTTATGTCAGCGCGCAGTATGTGCTGTACAGCGACGTCAGTGGTGATGTGAAATCGCCGCAGCTCGACATGCAACTGATGCTGGTGCAGACCGGTGAAATTGTGTGGTCAGGCAATGGCGCCGTTCAGCATTAAGCAGGCAGGTATCCAGCAGCAGCTGACTGCGACGATCCAGAAACATTTCCCGGCTGTGGAGATGGCGGATATTCGCTTTGAGCTGGTTGGTGGGCTGAGTAGTAAAAGCTGGCGTATCCGTGGGCCTGACATCGAATGGCTTGCGCGTCGGCAGTCGCCAACCGAGCGGAAAATGGGCGTCGATCGCCAGCGCGAATTCGCCTTGCTGCGGCAGATGTCGGCGATAGGTCTCGCGCCACGGCCGCTGCTATGGCGTGACGACTGGCTGATTGTCGAGTGGGTACCGGGGCGCATTGCCACATCTGATGAGTTCCTGATGATGTTGGCTAATGGCGAAGTGGCACGAATACTGTCTCAGCTTCATCGCCAGCCGCGTAGCGGTCATCCTCTCGATCTCAAAGTGCTCTTCGCGCAGCACTGGCAGTTGATGGATCCGCGCCGCCGTTCGCCCGCGTTATTGCGTGCACACCATTATTTTCAGCGTGCAGCGCTACCCACGCCTTTGGCGCTAGCGCCTCTCCACCTTGATGTGCATGCTGAAAACCTGCTGATTACTCCACAAGAAACGATGCTGATTGATTGGGAATATGCCTCTGATGGTGATATTGCCTTTGAACTGGCGTTCATTGTGCGAGCCAGCCAGATGGAAAACCTGGCGCAAACGCATTTTCTACAGAGCTACCAGCGACATCGGCGAGGGTTTTCCGTGAGCCGCCTCCAGCAACAGATGATGCAGTGGTTCCCCTGGGTCGATTATCTGGTATTGATGTGGTTTGAAGTTCGCTGGCAGCAAACGAAGAACCCCGAATTTTTAGCGGAAATTCCCGCGCTATATCATCGGTTACAGTTGGGCCATCGGCTATAGCCAGGCTGACGATGTGGCGTTTGTAGTAAAGATCATTTCATTAAGCAGTACACTCTAAAGAATGAGGTTTTTGTGGGTCCGGTAATGTTAGACGTTGCCAGCTATGAGCTGGATGCAGAAGATCGTGAAGTGCTGGAACATCCGCTGGTTGGCGGCGTGATTCTGTTTACCCGTAATTTTCATGATGCGGCGCAGCTACGGGAATTAGTGCGTCAAATCCGCGCGGCGTCACGTGAGCGCCTTGTGGTGTCTGTGGATCAGGAAGGCGGACGGGTTCAGCGTTTTCGTGATGGGTTTACTCGTCTGCCTGCTGCGCAGGCCTTCGCGGCATTAAACAGCGAGTCAGAAGCCTTGCGTTTGGCGGAAGAGGGCGGCTGGCTGATGGCGGCAGAAATGATCGCGATGGATATCGATATTAGCTTTGCACCGGTGCTGGATATTGGCCACCAGAGCACGGCGATTGGTGAGCGTTCATTCCATGCCAATCCAGAGACGGCGCTGGCCGTCGCGCAGAGTTTTATTCGCGGCATGCATAGCGCGGGTATGAAGGTCACGGGTAAGCACTTCCCCGGCCACGGTGCGGTCAGTGCCGATTCACATAAAGAAACGCCGCGCGATCCGCGTCCGCTCGCGGAGATTCGTGCCCACGACATGCTAATTTTTAAAGAACTGATCCAGCGCCAGCAGTTGGATGCGATCATGCCAGCCCACGTGATTTATACGGAGGCCGATCCGCACCCCGCCAGTGGTTCGCCCTATTGGCTCAAAACGGTGCTGCGTGAAGAGCTGGGCTTTGACGGCATCATTTTCTCCGACGATCTTTCGATGGAAGGTGCCGCTGTGATGGGCAGTTATCCCGAGCGGGCACAGGCGGCGTTGCAGGCGGGATGTGACATGATTCTGGTCTGCAATCATCGGGAAGGGGCGGTCAGCGTGCTGGATAACCTGTCCCCGGTCAAAGCGGATCAACTGACGCGCTTATATCATCAGGGTTCGCTTTCTCGTCGGGAACTGCTGGATTCGCCACGCTGGAAGCAGGCGAATCAGGCGCTCACATTGCTCAGCGAGCGCTGGCAGGCGCATAAAAATGGCGAGAAATAGGCAACTTAGTCTGCGGTGAGGATGAAAGATGATTATCTATTTACACGGTTTTGACTCGACCAGCCCCGGCAACCATGAAAAGGTCTTGCAGCTTCAGTTTATTGATGAAGATGTACGATTGATTAGCTACAGCACACTGCATCCGCGTCATGATATGCAACACCTGCTAAAGCAGGTGGATAAGACGATTCAGCAGTCTGATGACGATCGTCCGCTGATCTGTGGCGTGGGGCTAGGGGGCTTCTGGGCCGAACGCGTCGGTTTCCTGTGTGATATACGACAAGTCATCGTTAATCCTAACCTTTTCCCTCAGGAAAACATGAGCGGGAAAATCGATCGCCCAGAAGAGTATCTGGATATCGCCACGAAGTGCGTGGCGAACTTTCGTGAAAAGAACCGCGATCGCTGCATGGTGATGCTTTCCCGTCAGGATGAAATGCTCGACAGCCAGCGTAGCGCGCAGACCTTGGGAACGTATTACGAGATCGTCTGGGATGATATTCAGACGCATAAATTCAAAAGCATCTCCCCTCATTTACAGCGAATAAAAGCCTTCAAAACGCTCGGTTGACCCTGCGTTAGCGATGACCTGTTCATTGCGGCTGTCGTTCCTTCTGATACCCTTGTTTGAGGGGGAACAGAAGGAATGACGCAATTTATTTACTTTCCTTAGTTCATCCTGTGGTGCAGACGCGCACGATTCAGCATTTTCTCTTCGCGCAGATTTCTGCTAATTCACTGAAATAAAGATGGAATTTTCTCGCTAAAAACCTGCCTGACAAAATAAATTGATATATATCAATTTTGGTATGACCAAATAACCTAGCGTGCTATTCTTGCAGCAGATATCAGGCTTAACTTACGCGAACCCTATGTTATATAAGGATATTATTTTTTACTCTTTATTAACGATTGGTTCACATTTTAGGGGGTCATTTTGACATCACCAACCAAAAAAATTGTCATTGTCGGCGGGGGAGCTGGCGGACTTGAACTCGCAACGAGTTTGGGCCACAAGTTAGGACGCAAGAAAAAAGCGGAGATTACACTGGTGGATCGTAACCATAGCCACCTGTGGAAACCGCTGCTGCATGAAGTCGCGACAGGCTCGCTGGACGACGATATGGATGCGCTGAGCTATCTGGCACACGCCCGCAATCACTATTTCCAGTTCCAACTGGGCATGCTGACGGATATCGATCGTGAATCGCAGCATATTCAACTGGCTGAAGTGTGTGACGAGCAAGGCGATGTGCTGGTTGCAGCGCGTCGTATTCCGTATGACATTTTGGTGGTGGCATTAGGCAGTACCTCAAATGACTTCGGTACGCCGGGCGTGAAAGATCACTGTATTTTCCTGGATAACCCGAAACAAGCCCGCCGTTTCCATAATGAAATGCTGAATTTATTCCTGAAATTCACAGCAAATCAGGAAGAAAAAGAGCGCGTGAATATCGCGATTGTGGGCGGCGGTGCGACAGGGGTCGAACTTTCTGCGGAATTGCATAACGCGGTGAAACAGCTGCACAGCTACGGCTTTGACGGGCTGGATAACCAAACGCTGAATGTGACACTGGTGGAAGCGGGCGAGCGTATTCTGCCTGCGCTGCCGCCGCGCATTTCATCGGCTGCGCATCAGGAATTGAACAATATTGGCGTTCGCGTGCTGACGAAAACCATGGTGACCAGCGCCGAAAGTGGCGGTCTGAATACCAAGGACGGTGAATTTATTGAAGCCGATCTGATGGTTTGGGCGGCGGGCATCAAGGCGCCGGATGCGATGAAAGAGATTGCGGGTCTGGAAACGAACCGGATTAACCAGTTGGTGGTTGAACCGACGTTGCAGACGACGCGCGATCCCAACATTTTTGCCATTGGTGACTGTGCCTCCTGCCCGCAGGAAGGCGGTGGGTTTGTACCACCGCGCGCGCAGGCCGCTCACCAGATGGCATCACGCTGCCACAGCAATATCATCGCCTTGCTGAACGGGCAAACGCTGAAGCCTTACGTCTATAAAGATCATGGTTCACTGGTTTCGCTGTCTAAATTCAGTACGGTTGGTAGCCTGATGGGGAACCTGATGCGGGGCTCCGTAATGGTAGAAGGACGAATTGCACGTTTCGTGTATATCTCCCTGTACCGCATGCACCAGGTTGCTCTGCATGGCTATGTTAAAACAGGCCTGATGATGTTGGTCGGTGGGATCAACCGGGTGATTCGCCCGCGTCTGAAGCTGCATTAATCGATCTTTGCTGACTTCTTCTGATACGGGCATGAACGCAATTTCATGCCCGTATTCTTTTCTGCCAGTGGCCATCTTATTCTTACTCAGAGCCCTCTCTTTCCGTCAATCTGCTCACCATTTCCTGTTTCTGGAGCCGTAGCGCAATTGGCTACTTCGCTGATAAGGCAGTATAAAATAGCGTCCTATTACCAATTTCAGTTAAGATAATTCCCAAATGACGCTTTTATGTTACGAATCTGACAGTTTTGGTTAATTAGTCTTATTGCGAGAGTTTAAAACATTGTGCAGACTTTCCACTGTTTACAGATGGCGTAGCACGCACGCCGAAAATTCTGAATGCTGATATTCAGAAGGAACCACCGGATTCATCGCGTTAAACGCGAGCTGACGTAAAACAAGGTATTACGGCAGGGTTGCAGGTGGGGAATGCGTGAGAATAGATTCGGGAGGTATCCTGTGAACAAATCAATGTTAGCGGGTGTAGGTATTGGTGTGGCTGCTGCATTGGGTGTGGCGGCGGTGGCGAGTATGGATGTATTTTCCTCTAAACCTCAGTTTGCACAGGTGCTAACAGCAACACCAATTAAAGAAACGGTCAAAACGCCTCGTCAGGAGTGCCGTAACGTGAGCGTGACGCATCGTCGTCCGGTACAGGATGAAAACCAGATTGCTGGCTCGGTACTGGGTGCCGTAGCGGGTGGGGTTCTGGGGCACCAGTTCGGTGGCGGACGCGGGAAGGATGTCGCAACGGTAGCGGGTGCACTGGCTGGCGGCTATGCGGGCAACCGTGTACAAAGCGGCATGCAGGAAAATGATACGTACACGACGCAGCAACAGCGCTGTCAGACGGTCTACGATAAATCACAAAAAGTTCTGGGTTATGATGTCACCTATAAAATCGACGGCCAGCAGGGTAAAATCCGCATGGATCGCGATCCTGGTACACAAATTCCAGTAGACCGAAACGGGCAATTAATCCTGAATCAACAGGGCTAACTGACTCCAACTTCTACGGTTTTGCGCTGACACCATCTCTAAAAACCACGAGACACCTGAAGAAGGTGCTCGCGGTTTTTTCATTCTATGTTCTTTCTATGTTCTTTCTGCTTATAGGCTTTTTCTGCTCTCGGTTAGCTTCATGCTAAGGGATAGCAGCAAGGCGGCCGCGGCGAATCCACCTGCCAGCCAAAGTGTCGCGATCGGGCCTGAGCGATCCACGGCTTGACCACCGACCCACGATCCGAGCGCGATGCCAACATTGAAAATGCCAACATACAGCGCGGAGGCGATCTCCACGGCGCGCGGTGCGGCCTTCATCATCCATGTCATCAACCCGACGGACACGCCGCCGTAGGCCAATCCCCAGACGAGCAGTGTTACACCACCGCCAAAATGCGAGCCACCGATGGTCAGGAAGAGTATCGGAGTCAACAATAGTCCCAGCGCGATGACTATCAAGGTTAACGCCGTGCGCCGTGCTGCGATGATGCCCGCCAGAAAATTGCCGACGATGCCTGCCATGCCATAGGCGAACAGCAGTGCGCCGATCCATCGCGCATCGAATCCCGATACCGATAGCAGCAACGGCCGCACGAAGGTAAAGGCCATGAAGTGCCCGGCCACCAGCAACAGCGTCAGGAGTAGCCCGATTTGCAGCTTATGGTTGATCAACTGCTCACCGAACTGGCGTAGGGTGACGGAATGGGCAACGGGTAGGGCAGGAATAACCGCGAGGTGAAGCATTAGCACTAGCCCGCTAAACACGGCCATACAGCCAAAGGCCCAGCGCCACCCGGCGAGATCGCCGATCAGTGCGCCGAACGGCACACCCAGCACGGATGCCGCAGCGACACCGCCAAAGATGATGGATGTTGCCAGACCGATGGCATGCTCGGGAACGAGCCGGGCCGCCAGACCACCGGCAATCGCCCAGATACCGCCCATGCAGAAACCGACCAGTACACGCGCAGCCAGCATCCAGCCTATGTCCGGTGCCAGTGCAGAGGCAATGTTGGCGATAACCAGCAGCGTCAGCAGTCCACATAGGATCCTGCGTCTATCCATGCCGCCGGATGCGATCACCACCAGCGGGGCGAATAGCGCAGCCAGCAACGCGGGGAGTGAAATCATCAGACCAGCGGTTCCGGTAGAAGTATCTAGCGTGTCGGCAATCGGCGTTAGCAAGCCGACTGGAAGCATTTCCGTCGTGACGACAGAGAACGTCGCAAGGCCGACGGCGACAACGGCCAGCCAGGAATGCGGTGCAGCAGCACCTATAGGGATAGAGGAAGACGTGTTCATGGTTCAGTCCTTAACAGGGGGTAAGCAGGCGATGTGTAACCGTCAAACGGCATCGGGAAGAGGAGAAGGCGTTGTCCGTAGGCGTTGGTGTCCCCACAGCGCAACCAGCAGTACCAACACGCCAGCACATAGTGCAACGGCGAATCCGGCTCGGGCACCGCTGTCGTCTACAACGTAGCCTGATACCGCTGCGCCCAGCGCCACGCCGACATTCAGCCCCGCCAGCAGCCAGGTCATGCCCTCGGTCAGACGATGCTCGGGAACCAGACGCTCGACCAGCGACATCGCCACGATCATGGTGGGGGCGAAGAACAGTCCGGCGATCAGCACGGCCGCAGCCAGCGCGGGAATACTGCCAACCAGCAGCAGGGGCAACGTGGTTGCTGCTGTTGCTAAGCCACCCAGCAATAACAACTGGTGCAATGCGGTTCGCAGCTTGAGAGCGCCGAACACCAACCCGGCCAAGCATGAACCGACCGCATAAGCCGACAACACCAGACTGGCCGCCGCCGGCTGCCCATACTGCTCGGCGAAGGCGACGCTGACGATATCCACGGTGCCGACGATGATGCCCATCGCGACCATCAACAGCGCGAGCAAACGCACGTTCGTCTGTTTGATTACCGACCCCGAACGATCCGTGCTGACATCCTGCGCTTCTACTGGCGGTTCGGTACCGCGCTGTGTCACCAGAGCAAACGCGCCGATAATCAGCAAGAACGCCGCAGCTAGTGGGCCAGCCTGAGGAAATACCGCAACGGACAGCCCGACAGCCAGCGGTGGCCCGGCGATAAAAGTAACTTCATCAAGCACCGTCTCCAGCGAGTAAGCGGTCTGCAAGCGAGGCTGACCGCGATAGATTGCTGTCCAGCGAGCTCTAACCATCGCTGACATGCTGGGCATAAAACCGGCCAGCAAGGCACCGATGAATAAGCTCCAGTCCGGCGCTTGCCACCAGGTGCTGGCGAGCAGAAGCAGCATGCCGATCGCGCTGATGGTGGTTGCAATCGGCAACACGCGGCCTTGTCCGTGGCGATCGACCAGACGGGAGATCTGCGGTGACAGCAGCGCGTAGGTCAACACAAAAGTGGCGGAGACGGCACCTGCCAGCGCATAGCTGCCGCGCAACTGTGACAACATCGTGATAATGCCAATGCCCGTCATGGGCAGTGGAATCCGCGCCAACAGGCCAGCCAGCGCAAAACCTCTGGTGCCGGGCGCGGCGAAAAGTTCTCGATAAGGATTGATCATCTCATTCTCCAAAGTGAATCCACTTGCCACCAGGTGGCGGCACAGCGACAATACATACAGAGCGTATGAATAAAAGCATATATTCATACGGAGTGAATGTAAATAATCATACGATGTGTATGTAAGGATGTGTCGATGGTTCGTCGTACCCGTGCTGAAATGGAAGAAACCCGTGCTACGCTGCTGGCGACCGCCCGCAAGGTCTTTAGCGAACGCGGCTATGCTGACACCTCAATGGACGATCTCACCGCGCAGGCGAGCCTGACCCGTGGGGCGCTTTATCACCACTTCGGGGACAAGAAGGGATTGTTGGCGGCAGTGGTGGAACAGATCGATGCCGAGATGGATGAACGACTGCAAGTCATCTCCGACACCGCAGAGGATGCCTGGGACGGTTTTCGCCGCCGCTGCCGCGCCTATCTGGAAATGGCGCTGGAACCGGAGATTCAGCGCATCGTGCTGCGTGATGCGCGGGCGGTTTTGGGGGGCGCATCGCCAGATTCACAGCGGCATTGTGTCGAGTCGATGCAGCGGCTGATTGATAACCTTATCCGACAGGGCGTGGTAGCTGACGCCGATCCACAGGCACTGGCATCGTTAATCTACGGCAGTTTGGCCGAAGCGGCGTTCTGGATTGCGGACGGAGAGGATGGAAATGCGCGGCTGGCACAAGGCGTTGCCGCGCTGGAGTTGCTGCTACGTGGGCTATTAGTCAAGCCACGGTAGCGATCAAAAGAATAGCCTGACGAGACGCGTGGTTGGCGTCCCATCTTTGGCTTAACGGCGGAAAATAATCTCTGCCCAGCGCGCCAGTCCGGCGGTAACGGAACCAAAATCGTTGCCGCTGGCGATAGGAATATCAGGAAGCAACTGCTGAATAGCCTGACGCAGCAGCGGAGAACGGGCGCTACCGCCGGTCAGGTAGATCACTTCCGGTCGGGTTTGGCTGGTTTCTAGCGCCAGCGTCACCTGTTGCAGAATACGCATGAGCGGGTTCTCGATGGCGGCATTGAGTTCATCCGCATGAATGCGCGTTGCCAGACCCGATTCGATAAAGTGCAAATCGGCTGCCGTTTCCGACTGATTGGACAGCGCAATTTTGCTCTCTTCCGCCAGTTGAATAAGACGGTAGCTCAGGCGCTGTTGCCAGACGGTCAGCAGTCTTTTTACCAACTCGGGCTGACGGGCATCGCGGATCATTTCGTTGATTAACGCGCGGCTGGCGGTGCTATGAAACTCTTTTTGCGCTGGAATATCGTTAATCGCGACCGCATTCCACCAGGTCATGATCGGCAGAGCGATGCCTTTTTCTGTCTCGCTATTCATACCAAGTAGCGGCATCAGCTGTTTGAACGCGAGCATGATGTCCAGATCGTTACCGCCAACGCGGCAGCCGCTGTGCCCTAACAGGCTTTGCGAACGTTCTTGCTGCTTATGCCACTCTCGGCCCATCAGCAGCATGGAGCAGTCGGTGGTTCCGCCGCCGATATCCACGACCAGTACGCGCGTTTCTTTCGTCAGCGTGGATTCGAAATCCAGCCCGGCGGCGACGGGTTCAAACTGGAAGACAACGTCTTCAAATCCGGCGCGGTGTGCCGCACGATCTAAAATGCCTTGCGCCTGCTGGTTGGCTTCTTCGCCGCCGATGCTTTGAAAGTTAATCGGGCGACCGATGACGGCCTGACGAATCGGCTGATCAAGCTGGCTTTCTGCCTGCGTGCGGATGTGCAGCATCATGGAGCAGACCAGATCCTCAAACAGCGCAATCTGCTGGGCTTTCAGCCCGACGGCGCCGAGGAAGGACTTCGGTGATTTAACGAACCACGTCTCTTCCGGGTCATCCATATAGTGGCGTAACGCATCACGTCCGAATTTCACGCTATCAGGCTGCACGCGAATATCTTCTTCGCGGTTGTAGCTAATGGCACGCTTCAGCAGCAGTGCATTCTCACCCTCAGCATTGACCTGATGGTGTCGCCATAACCACTCGCTAACCGCTTCGCGCACGGGCGCGCACAGCAGGGAAGAAAGATAAGGCGAGCCATTTTCCAGCGACAGGAGCCGTGGTGTACCTGAATCCATCACTGCCACGGAACAGTTCGCCGTGCCGTAGTCAAAACCGATAAACATCGTCGTGCCCCATGCCATGAAAATTTCCGGGAAAAACGTTTAACGTCGCACCCGCGACGGCCCGGAAAGGAGGCCGCCAAGGATGGCGGACCATAAAAAGGGTGGCGACTTTACTGCGTTACGACGGTGCTTGTAAAGGGAGAGGCGATGCGTGAGTAAAATTGGGCAGTTAGCTGCCCGGTTGTCTTCCACAGAGGCGCGTCATGTGGGATTACGCTTCCGTCGTAAAGTGATCTTACTAGCGATCGACAATGAGAATATCAGGAATAGGTGGCAAGCCCGGCAGCGTGAGAGTGACATGCTTCACCGTCGCTGGGGGAGCCACGAAGAGTCCTTGCCAACTGCCGACGCGGGGATTTTTCTTGCGGTCGTAACTGAAATTGAGACGTAGTGTTTTAGGAGCGGCTGCTTTCCCTGTAGGGCTAAGCGCCCAGCGTTGCCCCTCGGCTTCGAGATAAAATGCGTTATCTATGGTGTCTGGCGGTAGATTGTCATAGATAATTTCGCCGCCGAACGTATCCGCTATCGTTTCAAAGCGTAAATCGACTTTCAATTGGCCTTCTTGGCGAACAGCGCGAATCACCTGCGCTTCAGCCTGATTGCTGGCTGTTATCACGGTTGGTTTTTCGGCAGCCTGAACCGTAAGTGTAGGGAACAGCAGCGCTGAGCACAACAGGAGGAAGAACCTCCATCTCTGCCGGGATAGTGTGAGGCATTGGGTTGGCATAAATAAAATTGGCATGAATAAATACGGTCTCTTCTCTGGGGTTAACATCGGCTGCGCAGGAGGATGATTCCCGCACAGCGTAATGCGATGGGCTACTGGGCCTGTGGCGTGGTAATACCGAATGCGCTCGCAACTGTGCGGAAGATATCGGTGTTATCGACGAATTGTTGGCTCTCTTCGGGCACATGGTAAGTGGCCAGACCCGGATTAGGCTTGGCAACCGTTGTCAGGAAGTCTGCACCAGCGCCTTTGGCGTACACCGGCACTAGCTCGCGGGTGTGGGTGTCGGTGTGCCAGTGCACCAGCGGAAGAGCACCCGCCCCTTGGTTCACGATGTCAGAGAACGCCTCTTTTTTTGAGTCTGGCCCTTGTAGCAGCCCATTACCGTGATCGGTGGTGACAATCACCAGCGTTTCATCCCATGAACTGTGTTCGTCGACCCAGGCAGTAACGGCTTCCACTGCCTGGTTAAAGTCGATTTGTTCTTCAACCAGACGAGGCAGGTTATTGGCATGGGCGGCCCAGTCAACTGCACCACCTTCGACCATTAACATGAAGCCATTAGGATTTTTCGCTACCAGATTCAGCGCACCTTTGGTCATGGTGGCGAGATCGGGCTGGTTGGTCAGTAAATTGCCTGCTGCGACGCCATCACGGTTGAATTGCAGCGTCGCGTGGTTTTGTACGGTGCCCAACAGCTTGGTCTTTTTACCCATATCCAGCTTGTTGTTGGCTAATGCGACGAAATCAGCTTTGGTTTCAATATGCTTGTAAGCTGTTTTGCCTGAAACCAGACGATCCCATTCGTCTTTACCGCCAACATAGCTATAGGCCTTGTCAGTTTTGGGCGTCGTTGGTTTGCCGTTGGCATCATAGAGCGGATGTCCTGACCCCATTACCACCGTTGCGAGACCGGACTCGACGATCTCTTTACCAATCGCCGCATAGTCGTTGCGGCTGGCGTTATGAGCGAGAAAACCGGCTGGCGTGGCATGGCTCCACTGTACTGACGTGATTACGCCCAGCGCTTTGCCATTTTCCACGACGTATTCGCCGATGTGTTTCAGTTTTTGATTGTCATTAGACCAGTTAATCGCGTTGTTATAGGTTTTATGGCCTGATGCCAGTGCGGTCGCTGCGGCAGCGCTATCGGTGTAATCGGCGCGCATATAATCATAGCCAGAAAAATAGCCGGGGTAGCTTCCCAGACTACCTTTGAAAACGCTGTCCGTTTTATCTTTACCCCAGCTCTTATCCGCGTCGAAAGTGACCGCACCGTCTTGCGAGTGGGTCGGCACATTCGACGTGTTGAGAGGGTGAGTGGAAGCAAACAGCTTAATGTCAAAGTCATCGTAGACTTCATGGCCCAGAGCGCCGTGACGATAATAGCTGGCTGCATGCCAGGTGTTTATGCCAGCACCGTCAGAGATCAGTAAGATGACGTTTTTTGCCTTATTCGGGGCGACATTTTGCGCTACAGCCTGAGTCACCAGTGGAATACTGAGTGAAAAAACCAGCAGGGCAGAGGGAGACATACGCATGGGGATAATCCTTTGTAGTGAAATATTACAATCAGAAAGATCCCCGACACATTACGTTGTGCACATGGCGGTTTTGCTACAGTAATAAAAAAGTTATGTTATATCATAACAAAATCATCCGTTACTCCATTCTCAGGCCGCCAGCGTATGCTGCGCCATGTTCCCCAGCAGTGCACCGATAAATTCGATGCGCTGCGGACGGTCACTCAAATCCTTCATGAATTTCAGGCGAGTTGGGCCATCAAGACGGTAGGTGCCCGGATCGCGCTGTAACAGACCGATAAGATGGGACGGATCGACGCGATTTTGCTCGCTGAATTCGATAAATCCACCTTTCTCATTGCCTTCAATGCGGCGAATACCCAACGCCTGCGCCTGTTGACGCAGGGCGGCAATCTGCAACAGATAGCGGCTTGCATCAGGAAGGAGACCGAAACGATCGATCAGTTCGACCTTCAGCTCATCCAGCTCGGCGGTGGTTTTTGCGCTGGCGATACGTTTGTATAGCGACAAGCGCGTATTGACGTCGGGGATGAAATCATCTGGCAGCAGGGCAGGCAAACGCAGTTCGACGTCAGTCTGGCTGTTGATCAGATCTTCGAGTGACGGCTCCCGGCCCGCTTTCAAGGCATCGACGGCGCTTTCCAGCAGTTCCATATACAGCGAGAAACCGACGCTGGTCATCTGTCCGCTCTGATCGTCCCCGAGCAGTTCGCCTGCGCCACGGATTTCCAGATCGTGCGTTGCCAGCGCAAAACCGGCACCGAGGTCTTCCAATGAGGCGATCGCTTCCAGACGCTTCTGCGCATCGGTGCTCATCGCTTTAGGATTCGGCGTCAGCAGGTAGGCGTAAGCCTGATGGTGGGAACGCCCCACGCGACCACGCAACTGGTGCAACTGTGCCAGACCGAAGTGATCGGCACGCTCAATGATAATGGTGTTAGCGCTTGGAATATCGATCCCGGTTTCGATGATGGTTGTACACACCAGCACGTTAAAACGCTGGTGGTGGAAGTCGTTCATGACCCGCTCCAGCTCGCGTTCACGCATCTGACCGTGGCCGATCGCGATGCGTGCTTCCGGCACCAGTTCTGCCAGCCGCTGGGTAGCTTTCTCGATATTTTCAACGTCGTTATAGAGGTAATACACCTGTCCGCCGCGCAGAATTTCACGCAGAATCGCTTCACGCACCACCAGATTGTCATATTCGCGGACGAACGTTTTCACCGCCAAACGACGGGCTGGCGGCGTAGCAATGATCGACAGATCGCGCATCCCGCTCATGGCCATGTTGAGCGTACGCGGAATCGGCGTAGCGGTCAGCGTCAGGATATCGACATCCGCACGCATCGCTTTGATGCGCTCTTTATGGCGCACGCCGAAGCGGTGTTCTTCGTCCACAATCAGCAGCCCTAAATCGCGCCAGCGTACGTCGCTCTGCAACAGCTTATGGGTGCCAATCAGAATATCGACTTTGCCTTCCTGCGTTTCCTCCAGCACCTGAGTTTGCTCACGCGCGCTGCGGAAACGAGAGATCATTTCAATCTTCACCGGCCAGTTGGCAAAGCGATCGCGGAAGTTGTCAAAATGCTGCTGGGCCAACAGCGTTGTTGGCACCAGAACGGCAACCTGTTTATGGTTTTCAACCGCCAGAAACGCGGCGCGCATCGCCACTTCGGTTTTCCCAAAGCCAACATCGCCGCACACCAGACGATCCATCGCCAGCGGCTGGCACATGTCGCTCAGCACGGCGTTGATGGCCTGTGCCTGATCGGGCGTGGTCTCGAAGGGGAAACTTTCGCAGAAAAGCTGGTACTGCGTTTTGTCATGCTTAAACGCAAAGCCGCTTTTCGCCGCGCGCTGGGCATAAATATCCAGTAGTTCGGCAGCGACATCACGCACCCTTTCTGCCGCTTTTTGCCGCGCGCGCGACCAGGCATCGCCACCCAGTTTATGCAGCGGCGCATTCTCATCAGCACCGCCCGCATAGCGGCTGATCAAATGCAGCGAGGAAACGGGAACGTACAGCTTGTCTTCACCCGCATAGGTCAAAATCAGGTATTCGGCCTTGATGCCGCCCGCTTCTAGGGTAGTCAGCCCAGCATAGCGGCCAACGCCGTGTTCGAGGTGGACGACGGGCTGTCCCGGCCGCAGTTCCGCTAGGTTGCGGATCAGCGTATCGGTATTGATCGTGCGGCGGCTATCCTGACGGCGGCGGCTGACGCGCTCACCCAGCAGATCGCTTTCGCAGATCAACGCGCGCTGACGCAGCGTGTCGATAAAACCGTGTTCGCTGGCACCGATGATCAGGTAAGTGCCACGATCCTGAGCCTGCTCCAGCGTGCTGATGAGCGTCGGGTTCAGTTTGATACGTGCCAGCAGCTCTTGCAGCGTTTCGCGTCGGCCTTCGCTCTCGACGGAGAAAATAATCTGGCCTTCGAACTGTTCGATAAAACGGCGCAGCGCATCCAGCGGGGATTTCTGCTGATGTTGAATCGCCAGCTCCGGCAGCGGCAGATAGGCCAGATTTACGTTGGCGGCTTTTTCCGGCAGCGTATCGGTTCTCAGCTGCACGCGCGGCCACGCTTTCAGCTCCGTGAACAGACCGTCTACGCGCAGCCAGAGTGAATCCGACGGCAACAGCGGGCGCATAGGATCGATACGGCGGCTTTCAAAACGCTGCTGAATATCCTGCCAGAAACGCTCGGCGCTCTGTTCGATATTGCCCGTGTTGACGATCAGCGTGTTGTTCGGGAAATAGCTGAACAGCGACGGCAGTGGTTCACTGAAGAATAACGGCTGCCAGTATTCGATCCCGGCGGGCCAGACGCCTTTGCTGACCTGCTGATAAATGTGCTCGGCATCGCGTCGCACCTCAAACTGTTCGCGCCACTGGCTGCGGAAAAGTTCGATGGCGGCTTTATCGGTCGGGAATTCGTGGGCGGGCAGCAGATTAATGTGCGGCACTTCATTCAGCGTGCGCTGCGTATCCACATCAAACAGACGCAGGCTGTCGATCTCGTCATCAAAGAAATCAATACGGTAGGGCTCTTCACTCCCCATCGGGAACAGATCCAGCAGCGCGCCGCGCGTGGCATATTCACCGTGTTCCATAACCTGATCGACGCTGCGGTAGCCCGCCTGCTCCAACTGCGAACGCAGCTTATCACGCGAGAGGAGTTGGCCTTTTTTCAACACCAGCGCATGGCCGTGCAGGAAACTGTGTGGACAAACGCGCTGCATCAGCGTGTTGACCGGCAGAATCAGGACGCCGCGTGTCATGTTGGGCAATTGATAGAGCGTGGAGAGGCGGGTCGAAATAATTTCCTGATGCGGAGAAAAACTATCGTAGGGCAGCGTTTCCCAGTCAGGCAGGGTGGTGACGTGCTGGTCGGTAAATTGCTGAATTTCATCACGCAATCGCAGAGCGTTTTGCATATCCGGCGCGATAAGCACCACCAGCCCGGCGTGGCGTTCAATGATTTCTGCACATTCAACGGCGCAGGCAGCGCCGGTTAACTGGCCCAGCAGGCGCTGCTCACCCGCTTTAGGCGGCAGCGAATAACGGTAATTTTCAGGCATCATCTGATTATCGGGTCTCGCCTCCCTGCATCCGGCCAGGAATAAGAAAAAGCCGTAGAGTGAGGGTGTTAGGGTTCCATAAAGCAGTACTACCCTTTATTATCCTTGATCACTTTGCTTTGGCAACCTTATCCAGACGGATTTCATGTATCAACCTGTCGCTTTATTTATTGGCCTGCGTTATATGCGTGGGCGTGCATCAGACCGCTTCGGCCGGTTTGTCTCCTGGTTATCCGCCATTGGCATCACGCTGGGCGTGATGGCGCTGGTCACGGTGCTTTCCGTGATGAATGGCTTCGAGCGCGAACTGGAAGGCAATATTCTGGGCGTGATGCCTCAGGCGGTTATCTCTACGCCGCAAGGTTCGCTGAACCCGGCGTTGATTCCCGCTTCCTCCTTAGACTCGCTGGAAGGCGTGACGCGCGTTGCGCCGCTAACGACGGGCGATGTGGTGCTGCAAAGCGCCCGCAGCGTCGCCGTGGGCGTAATGTTAGGCATTGATCCTGACGAACAGGAACCGCTATCGCGCTATCTGGTCAACGTCAAACAGCAGCAGCTGCAATCCGGTCAATATCAGGCCATTTTGGGCGAGAAACTGGCCGCACAGCTGGGCGTTAAAGCTGGCGATCAAATTCGCATGATGGTCACGAGCGCCAGCCAACTGACGCCGATGGGGCGTATCCCCAGCCAGCGTATCTTTACCGTTGCTGGCGCCTTTGCTGCGAACAGCGAGGTCGATAGCTACCAACTGTTGGTGAACCAGCAGGATGCCTCTCGCTTGATGCGCTACCCGGCGAACCAGATTACCGGCTGGCGTTTGTGGCTGGAAAAGCCGCTGTCGGTCGATACGCTGAGTACGCAAAAACTGCCGGAAGGCACGGTCTGGAAAGACTGGCGCGAGCGTAAAGGCGAGCTGTTTCAGGCCGTACGCATGGAAAAAAACATGATGGGGCTGCTGCTCAGCCTGATCGTCGCGGTGGCCGCGTTCAATATAATTACCTCGCTGGGTTTACTGGTGATGGAAAAACAGGGAGAAGTCGCCATTCTGCAAACGCAGGGGCTGACTCAACGTCAGATTATGGCGGTGTTTATGGTGCAAGGGGGAAGCGCTGGCGTGATTGGCGCGTTGTTAGGGGCATTGCTAGGGGCGCTATTGGCCAGCCAACTGAATACGCTGATGCCAATATTGGGCGTATTGCTGGATGGTGCTGCGTTGCCTGTAGATATTGATCCCATGCAGGTCGTGACGATCGCCATTTCTGCAATGGTCATTGCCCTCTTATCAACACTTTACCCGTCATGGCGCGCTGCCGCCGTTCAACCCGCTGAGGCTTTACGTTATGAGTGATTTACCGTTATTGCAGTGTACTAACCTGTCGAAGCGCTATCAGGACGGCAAGCTGTCTACCGACGTGTTACGCGATGTTTCATTTGAAATGAACAGCGGTGAGATGATGGCCATCGTCGGGAGTTCTGGCTCGGGCAAAAGTACGTTGCTGCATGTGCTGGGCGGGTTGGATACGCCGACGTCAGGTGAAGTTATCTTTAAAGGCCAGCCGCTGAATACGCTCTCAGCGGCGGCAAAATCGGATTTACGTAATCGCGAACTGGGCTTTATTTATCAATTCCATCATCTGCTGCCGGATTTTACCGCGTTGGAAAACGTAGCAATGCCGTTGCTGATTGGCAAAGTACCAACGTCACAGGCGCAGGATAAAGCCCGCGAAATGCTGGCGGCTGTGGGGCTGGAAGCACGCAGTCACCACCGTTCATCGGAGCTGTCCGGCGGTGAACGGCAGCGTGTCGCCATTGCCAGAGCGCTGGTGAACAGCCCGTCGCTGGTGCTGGCGGATGAGCCAACCGGCAACCTCGATCAGCGTACGACCGACACCATTTTTGAACTGCTGGGAGAGCTGAACGTTCGTCAGGGCACCGCCTTTCTGGTGGTGACGCATGACCTGCAACTGGCTAGCCGACTGAACCGCCAACTGGAAATGCGTGACGGTCAGTTGCAGAAGGAACTGACCCTGATGGGAGCGCGGCAATGAGATTTCCTCCGCTCTCGTTGCTGATTGGCCTGCGCTTTAGCCGCGGCCGTCGGCGTGGCGGCATGGTTTCGCTGATTTCGGTCATTTCGACGCTCGGGATTGCCCTCGGTGTAGCGGTGTTGATTCTCGGCCTGAGCGCGATGAATGGCTTTGAGCGTGAGCTGAACAACCGCATTTTGGCCGTGGTTCCGCACGGCGAAATCGCACCGGTCAATCAGCCTTTCGACGGCTGGCAGGACATTCTTCCGAAAATAGAACAGGTGCCTGGCGTTGCTGCCGCGGCGCCTTATATCAATTTCACCGGGCTGCTGGAGAACGGTGCCAAACTTCAGGCGGTTCAGGTAAAAGGCGTTGATCCGCAGCAGGAGAAACGTCTTAGCGCGCTGCCCAACTATGTGCTGAATGACGCCTGGCAGCGGTTCCGCGCGGGTGAACAGCAGGTCATTATTGGTCAGGGCGTGGCAAAGGCGCTAAATGTGACGGAAGGCGACTGGGTCACGGTGATGATCCCGAACAGCGACCCAGAAATGAAGCTGATGCAGCCGAAACGCATCCGGCTGCACGTCAGCGGTATTTTACAACTGAGCGGCCAGCTCGATCACGGCTTAGCGCTGATTCCGTTGGCGGATGCCCAGCAATATCTGGACATGGGGCAGAGCGTAACAGGTATCGCCATCAAGGCTAACGACGTGTTCTCCGCCAATAAACTGGTGCGCGATGCGGGTATGGCCACAAAGGCTTATGTCTCTATTCGCAGTTGGATTGGCACCTATGGTTATATGTATCGGGACATTCAGATGGTGAGAACCATCATGTATCTGGCGATGATCCTGGTGATTGGCGTGGCCTGTTTTAATATTGTTTCAACGCTGGTGATGGCGGTGAAAGACAAAAGTAGCGACATCGCGGTCTTGCGTACGCTGGGCGCTCCAGACGGACTGATTCGGGCTATCTTTATTTGGTACGGGCTATTGGCTGGGCTGCTGGGTAGCGTGATAGGCGCTGTCATTGGCGTGATCGCGACCTTGCAATTGACGCCGATTATTCACGGCATTGAATCCATCATTGGTCATAAACTGCTGTCCGGCGACATCTATTTTATCGATTTCCTGCCATCTGAACTGCATGTAACGGATGTCTTGATCGTATTAGGCACGTCGCTGGTGCTGAGTTTGATTGCCAGCTGGTATCCGGCACGGCGTGCCAGCCGGATTGATCCTGCCCGCGTGTTGAGCGGACAGTAAACCAAGCCAACGCACATGCGGCTTGAGATATGACGGGGATAGTCCCTATCGTGTGGGAAAGCGAACACACCCTAAGGAGCAGTCATGTACTACGGTTTTGACATGGGCGGCACGAAAATTGAGCTGGGCGTGTTTGACGCAGAGTTGAACAAGGTGTGGCAAAAGCGGGTGCCAACGCCGCGCAGTAATTATGATGACCTGCTCACGACGCTGGTCAATCTGGTGCATGAAGCTGACGCCCAGGTCGGCATGCAGGGGAAAGTTGGTCTCGGCGTACCGGGCATGGAGACAGGTAACGACGGTGCACTATTCACCGCTAACCTGCCCGCGACGATGGGAAAGCCGCTGCGTACGGATTTGTCGCAGCGTTTGCAGCGAGATATTCGCATCAGTAACGACGCTAACTGCTTTGTGCTGTCGGAAGCCTGGGACGCGGAGTTTCGTTCCTATCCTGTCGTGCTGGGTATGATTTTAGGCACGGGGCTGGGTGGTGGTCTGGTGATTAATGGGCGTCCGGTCGACGGGCGCAACGGCATCGCGGGTGAGTTCGGCCATCTTCGCCTGCCATCCGACGCACTGGATATCATCGGCGTGGATATTCCCCGCGTGAAGTGCGGCTGCGGCCAATCAGGCTGTATTGAGAATTATATTTCCGGTCGCGGTTTTGAATGGCTGTACGAGCATCTGTATGGTGAAGCGCTGCCTGCTGTGACCATTATTCGGCACTATCGTGGTGGAGAAGAAAAAGCGCAGGCGTTTGTCGATCGCTTTATGGATTTGTTAGCAGCCTGTTTGGGCAATCTGCTGACCCTGTTCGATCCACACCTGCTGGTGTTGGGCGGCGGCCTGTCGAATTTTGATGAAATCTATCAAATTCTGCCGACGCGCCTTCCTCCAAGACTTTTACCGATTGCGAAACTGCCACGTATAGAGAAAGCGCGTCATGGCGATGCGGGCGGCGTACGTGGTGCGGCGTTGCTACACTTAATGGATAACTAGCTGGAGAAGGTATGTATACGCGTCAACGATTAGGGCGGTTTCATAAGGGAAAGCGACTGCGGCAACAGCGTCTTCGTGCGCGTATTTTCCATCGTGATTATCTGGCAGCAAGCGAAGTGAAAAAACCGCGCGTGGTAGTATTAACGGGCGCAGGTATTTCAGCGGAATCGGGCATCCGTACTTTTCGTGCAGCCGATGGCCTGTGGGAAGAGCACCGCGTCGAGGATGTCGCGACGCCCGAAGGCTTTCAGCGTAATCCAGAGCTAGTGCAGGAATTTTATAACGCCCGTCGTCGTCAGCTACAGCAGCCGGAAATTGTACCCAATGCTGCGCATCTGGCATTAGCGAATCTTGAAGCGATGCTGGAAGATAACTTCATGCTGATTACGCAAAACATCGATAACCTGCATGAACGTGCTGGCAGCAAGCGCATCATTCATATGCACGGTGAGCTACTGAAAGTACGCTGTAGCCAAAGTGGACAGATCTTTGAATGGACAGACGATCTCGCCGCTGGCGAACGTTGCCACTGCTGTCAATTTCCCGCGCCGTTACGCCCGCATGTGGTGTGGTTTGGTGAAATGCCGCTGCACATGGACAAGATTTACCATGCACTGTCGCAGGCTGATTACTTTATTGCGATTGGCACGTCGGGGCATGTCTATCCCGCTGCCGGTTTTGTTCATGAGGCCCATTCGCACGGTGCCTACACGCTGGAGCTGAATCTGGAACCCAGCCAGGTAGAAAGCCAGTTTGATGAAAAAATTTACGGCCCCGCCAGCACCGTGGTGCCCGAGTTTGTCGCTGCCTGGCTGACGCGCGGTCAAAGCATTAAATTTTAAGCGTTCACAAAAAGCTTTAAGCGCCCGCAAAAAGAGAAAACGTCATGAATCGTATGAGGATGGCGTTTTCTCTTGCCGATCGTTGCCGAAGCAACATTCGTCAAGCTGATCGAACGGCAACATCGCGGCGTGGTTAAAGAAACAATATTCACTCTCGCTACAGCGAGCATGCGCAGCGGTTTCTGTCGGCGAGTCCGCCTGCGGATGTGGCGGCTGTTGGCTGTCATGGCGTGACGATGTTCCATGAAGAGATAAGGTTCGTCGGAAAAAGCCCAGCATAGCGTTACCCTCACAGTATCTCATCACGGGATGAATGAGATAGTTATGTTAATGAGAGCTATTCTCATCAATGTAAGCTAAGCCTAGTTGATAATGTGATGATGTGGGAATGACAATTGTCAAAAAGTATATCCAAAATGGTTCTATCCACCCGTCATGCTTGAATCGACAAAGGCTTAGAACGATCAAAATGTCCGTCTGGCTTCGGCCGCCAGTGCTTTCAGATAATTCAGATCGCACAATTCCACCTGATGACCCCGATAGGTAATGTGTCCTTGCCGCTTCCAGTCGGACATCAATCGACTCAATGTTTCACTGCGCATCCCTAATGACGTCGCGAGCTGGCCCCGACTCACCGGTAATGTCAGTTGCTGAGTTTGCTGAATGTGGTGCTGCCGCAGCAGGTAATCTGCCAAACGCTGTGGTGCGGAGCTGGACGTTAGCCAGTCGATTTGGTTGATCGTCGAGTAGAGCTTCTTGCCCAGATAATTCAGCAAACGCAGCGCCAGTTCCGGGCGTTGCAAACAAAACTGATGAATATCCTGTCGTGGAATCATCAGCGTGTGACCCTCGCTCAGCGCACGGATATTCATCGGGAAGCGGCCGTGATCCATAAACACCGCGGCGATGGCGACAAATTCTCCGCGCTCAAACTGCCCGAAAATCTTCTCATCGCCGCCATAGGTATGGCGAAAAGCCTGCAATTTTCCTGCTTCAACCAGCAAACAGTGCTGCATTTTGTCGCCTTCGCGAAACAGAACGTCATCCTGCCGGAAAAACAGACGCTCGCTTTTTGCCAATAGCTCACACACCACATTGTTGGGTTCATCACGCATCCAGTCATGCTGAAACAGCACGTCACCGTATTCATCGGGCGATAGCGCTTTTTTGACAAATGTCATTTGCCCTCCCAGAGGCTGGTATTACCATTAAGCTAGTAAATGAAAATAATAATCACTTGCATGAATTCAGCAAGCAAAATCACGGCGCGCTGAATCGAGAATAGCGGAGAGTTTCCATGAAAGAAAATACCCTTCCGGCGGCACAGGCGCTGGTTCTCCATGAATTGATTACCCCAACCGAACACGGTATCGCCAGTCGCGTGTTGGCCCGTACCGACGGCGGCAATGTCACGCTGTTTGCCTTCGATCAGGGGCAGGGGCTGAGCGAACACAGTGCTCCTTATGATGCACTGGTTATGGTACTTGAAGGTGAATTATTGCTGACGATCGGTGGCGAACCCGTTGTCGCGCAGCCCGGCACGCTAGTGCGTATGCCAGCCAATGTTCCGCATGCTGTTGATGCGCAGCAGTCGTCACGTATGTTGCTGACGATGTTGAAGACGCTGAAAACCAACTAAGCGCCACCACAGTAGACGCTAAACGGCTACCGCGATAACACCGAATTAAGGAGTGACAGTATGAGCGATCATGAAGCAGGACATAAATTTTTAGCCCGATTGGGGAAAAAACGTCTGCGCCCCGGCGGCAGAAAGGCAACTGAATGGCTGCTCAGTCAGGCTGGGTTCCAGCAGGACAGCGTCGTGCTGGAAGTCGCCTGCAATATGGGCACCACGGCGATAGAGATTGCGCGTCGTTTTGGCTGTCAGGTCATCGGCGCGGATATGGATAAAGTGGCGCTACAGAAGGCGCAGGAGAATGTTGCAGCGAACGGCTTGGCATCGCAGGTCACGATTATGCAGGCAAATGCGCTGGAGCTGCCGTTTCCCGATAATCACTTCGACGTGGTGATTAATGAAGCCATGCTGACGATGTATGCCGACAAGGCCAAGAGCCGCATTATTGCCGAATATTATCGCGTGCTGAAACCGGGTGGTCGCTTGATTACCCATGACATCATGCTGCTTTCCGAGAAGGATACCGGGGCCTTGCAGGCGGTGGAACAGATGCATAAAGCGATCAACGTGCATGCTCAACCGATGCTGCGTGAGCGCTGGGTGACGCTGTTTCAGGAATGCGGTTTTAGCAAGGTTAGCTACGATAACGGCGCCATGACGCTGCTGACGCCACAAGGGCTGATTTATGATGAAGGGCTTGCCGGCGCGGCGCGCATCGTAAAAAATGCGCTGAAGAAAGAGAACCGCGACATGTTCTTCAACATGTTTCATACCTTCCGCCGCAATCGAAACCAGCTTAACTATATTGCGGTATGCAGTACCAAGTAGTGGCCGCATTCATTTTGATTGCGTCGCGGTAACAAGGAAAAAGCGTGTAAGGCAGGCGAAATCGTTTAACATACGTGACAATACGTTATCTTAACTGCGCTTTTTTATTGCGCTGGATTCCTTGTTACGGTGAACAATGCAGCCATTATCGCCGGGTGATATCCCGCTAAAGCACGCGACGCAGTTACCGCATTACAGCCAGCTAAAACAACAGCAGTGCAGACGTGATCGTCGGAGTCTGGCACTGCTGTTGGCGTTTCTCGCACTCACGCTGGTCGTCAGCCTGTGCGCGGGGGAACGCTGGATTTGGCCGACGGCCTGGCTGGATGACGCTCAGCAGCTCTTTGTTTGGCAATTACGTTTGCCCAGAACGCTGGCCGTGATGCTGGTGGGGGCGAGTCTGGCGATGTCTGGCACCGTGATGCAGGCCGTTTTTGATAATCCGCTGGCGGAACCGGGGCTGCTGGGCGTCGCCAACGGCGCAGGCGTGGCCTTAGTGCTGACGGTACTGCTGGGGCAGGGATTGCTGCCTGTCTGGATGTTAAGCTTGAGCGCCATTGCTGGCGCGCTGCTGATTACCTTTCTGTTACTCCATTTTGCCCGTCGTCATATTTCCAATACCCGTTTATTACTCATCGGCATTGCGCTCGGGATTATCTGTAGCGCGGTGATGACTTGGGCCGTCTATTTCAGTACCAGCCTCGATTTACGCCAACTGATGTACTGGATGATGGGCGGTTTCAGCGGCATTGACTGGCGACACGGCTGGCTGATGTTGACGCTTTTGCCGCTGTTGCTGTGGCTGAGTCGTCAGGGCGCGGTACTGAACGGGTTGACGCTCGGTGAGATTCAGGCGCGTCAATTAGGCATTCCGGTCTATCGCTGGCGCACGATTCTCGTGCTGGTTATGGGCGTACAGGTTGGGCTGAGCGTGGCGCTGGCCGGCATCATCGCGTTTATTGGCTTGGTGATCCCACACATGTTGCGGCTGTGCGGACTGACCGATCAACGCTATTTACTGACTGGATGTGCGCTGGCCGGCGGCGGCGTTCTGCTGCTGGCGGATACGGTCGCGCGCGTTGCGCTGAGTTCAGCCGAGTTGCCGATAGGCGTGGTTACCGCTACGCTGGGATCGCCATGGTTTATCTGGCTGTTATTACGTAATCGACTGTAGCGATATGTCTTGTTCTATCCACTTTTGTTTATCAACTCTGTTTTATCACTGGGAGCAAAACGATGAGCACTGAAATCCATGCTATTCCGCTGACCACTATCGACGGGAAAGCGACAACGTTTGAAGCGTTTAAAGGGCAGGTGGCGTTAGTCGTCAACGTCGCCTCTCAATGCGGCCTGACTAAACAATACGACGCGTTGGAAAAGCTCTACGAGACCTATCGCGACAAAGGTCTGGTCGTGCTGGGATTCCCTTCCAATGAATTTGCAGGACAGGAACCGGGCTCGGAAGAAGAGATTCAGGAATTCTGCCGTGGGACGTTTGGCGTTCAGTTCCCGATGTTCAGCAAAATTGAAGTCAATGGCGAGAACCGTCACCCGCTGTACCAAGTGTTGATTCGCGAGCAGCCGGAAGCTAACGGGACCTGGAAAAGTGACTTTTTTGCCCGTTTGGTCAACAAAGGCCGTAAGCCTAAGAACCCGGAAGACATTCTGTGGAATTTCGAAAAATTCCTGGTGGATCGCGAAGGACGCGTGATTGATCGTTTTGCGCCGGATATGGCACCTGACCATGACACCATCGTGAAAGCGATCGAAGACGCGCTGGCAAAATAAGTGACGCAGCAGACTTCCCCGGTATTAGAGTTGCGGCAGGCTGGTGCCTCGCCGCGTTTGTCGCCGACGAATGCGGAGTGTCGTCGCGGTGAGCTGCTGCACATCATCGGCCCGAACGGGGCTGGAAAGAGCACGTTGCTGGCAAGAGCCGCGGGTTTGCTGGCGGGAGAAGGTGAGGTCTATCTGGCCGGCACGCCGCTGTCGCAGTATACGGCAGCGGATTTAGCCGTGCGGCGCGCCTATCTGGCACAGCAACAACCGCCGCTAGCGCTGATGCCGGTATTTCAGTATTGGCAACGGCATCAACCGCCGCCGGCTCAGGAAGATGCGGTTGAAAAGGTGGTGCATTTTCTGGCGGAACGTCTGATGTTAACCGATAAGCTGGCGCGCCCGCTCACGCAGCTGTCGGGAGGCGAGTGGCAGCGCGTTCGGCTGGTGGCGGCGCTATTGCAGATGTGGCCGACCCTCAATCCGCACGCGCGTCTGTTGCTGCTGGATGAACCGACCAATAGCCTCGATGTGGCTCAGCAGGTGGCACTAGATGCGTTACTGAGTGAGCTCTGTGGTTTGGGCATCGCGGTCGTGGTTTGTGCACACGATCTGAATCACAGCGCCCATCATGCGGATCGCGTGTGGCTGCTGTCGGCAGGGTCGTTGGTGGCGCAGGGCGAAACGGCGGAGGTCATGCTGCCGGAGGTGCTGTCTCCTGTGTTCGGTGTCGCGTTTCAGCGGCACGTGGTTGATGGCAGAAACTGGATCATCACGCGCAGCGCCTAGCGCTGCCAGGAAATGGCGTCGTCAGAAAATAGGAAAAATCGCCTTTACTTGCCAGTTACCCCGATTAAACGCTAAATTAATCCAATTCCTAGCATTTTCAAACGCTAGAGGTCTATGGCCTCGGCGGTTTTATGGTAATCGCGATGATACGTTTACGACATGCTTTGATTCTCGCCAGCCTGATTTTAGTCGGCTGTAGCAGTAGTCGGCATAATAATCCGCCGCCGAATGCGCGTCTGAGCGATTCGATTATGGTGATGGTGCAGCTAAACGATCAACTGGGGCAATGGTATAGAACGCCTTATCGCTATGGCGGGCTGGATCGTAACGGCGTTGATTGTTCCGGCTTTGTCTACCTGACATTTCGCGATAGGTTTGGCATGCAGCTGCCGCGTACCACGGAAGCACAAACTGAGCTGGGCGAGCGCGTGGACCGCGATAATCTCTTACCGGGCGATTTGGTCTTTTTCAAAACGGGCAGCGGCAGCAGTGGGCTGCACGTCGGCATTTATGACAAAGACGACCAGTTTATCCATGCCTCCACTAGTCAGGGCGTAATCCGCTCGTCGCTGGATAACGTGTACTGGAAACGGGCGTACTGGCAGGCCCGCCGCATCTAATTCCCCCCCCCCTTTTATTATGCTTACAGCACGGAGCTGCTCATGTCCTCTCTGCGTTTATTGATCTCTGACTCTTACGATCCCTGGTTTAATCTGGCCGTTGAGGAGTGCATCTTTCGCCAGATGCCCACTACGCAGCGGGTGCTATTTTTGTGGCGCAATGCTGAAACCGTAGTCATTGGCCGTGCCCAGAACCCGTGGAAAGAGTGCAATACGCGGCGGATGGAAGAGGATGGCATCAAGCTGGCACGGCGCAGCAGCGGCGGTGGGGCGGTCTTCCACGATCTCGGCAATACCTGCTTTACCTTCATGGCAGGTAAGCCGGAATACGATAAAAGCGTCTCAACACAGATTGTTCTGGATGCGCTTAGCTCGCTTGGGTTAAAGGCTAGCGCCTCGGGGCGTAACGATCTGGTGGTGGAAACCACGGACGGCGTGCGCAAGGTGTCCGGTTCTGCCTACCGTGAAACCAAAGATCGTGGTTTTCATCACGGCACGCTGCTGCTGAACGCCGATCTCAGCCGCTTAGCCGATTATTTAAACCCGGATGTTAAGAAGCTACAGGCAAAAGGCATTACGTCCGTACGTTCCCGCGTCGCCAATCTAGTGGAATTGCTGCCCTCTGTCGATCACCAGGCCATTAGTCAGGCGGTGACGCAGGCCTTCTTTGACTATTTCGGCGAACAGTGCGAACCAGAAATCATCTCGACTTCCGCCTACCCGGACCTACCGGGATTCAGCGAACAGTTTGCGCGTCAAAGTAGCTGGGAATGGAATTTCGGTCAGGCACCGGATTTCTCGCATTTACTCGATAATCGCTTTACCTGGGGCGGCGTTGAATTACATTTCGATGTGGAACGCGGCGTGATCGTCCGCGCGCAGATTTATACCGATAGCCTGAACCCCGCGCCGTTAGAAGCACTCGCCTCCGCATTACAGGGAACGGCATACCGCCCAGAAGCCTTGGTGGCCGCGTGTCAGGTACTGATTACCGCCTTCCCCGAACAGCAAAACGAGTTGCAGGAACTGGCCGATTGGCTGGAGCAAAGCCTGCGCTAGACGTCCTGTTTTTCTCAACGCACCGATGACAAGGAAACGTAAGGGAAATAATACCCCTGCGTTTCCTCCGTGTTAATTCGATTGCCATCCCTCTACACTTTCTGTTTACCCATCAGTCGTTGTGTGATGAGCGCGTGGCTCTCTTCACTTGAACAGAGTGGTATTAGGGAGACAGGATGCAGCAAACACCGTTATTCAATAATCACTATTTTCACCAGTTGCCGGGGTTCTACACCGCGCTACAGCCTACGCCGCTGCATGGCGCTCGCCTGCTTTATCACAGCGAGGGATTGGCCGCGGAGCTTGGGTTGTCTTCCGACTGGTTTACGCCAGAACAGGATGCCGTCTGGAGCGGTGAGCGTTTACTGCCGGGAATGGAACCGCTGGCGCAGGTTTATAGTGGCCATCAGTTTGGCATGTGGGCTGGTCAACTGGGTGACGGACGCGGAATCCTGCTGGGAGAACAACAGCTGGCGGATGGCCGCAGCATGGATTGGCATCTCAAAGGTGCGGGGCTGACGCCGTATTCGCGCATGGGAGACGGTCGCGCCGTGCTGCGCTCGGCGATACGCGAATTTCTGGCCTCGGAAGCGATGCACCATCTGGGAATTCCTACCACGCGGGCGCTGACGATTGTCACCAGCACACACCCGGTGCAGCGTGAGCAGGAGGAAAAGGGCGCGATGTTGCTGCGCGTGGCGGAAAGCCATGTGCGTTTCGGCCATTTTGAGCATTTCTACTATCGCCGTGAGCCGGAAAAAGTACGTCAACTGGCGGAGTATGTGATTGCCCGTCACTGGCCACAGTGGGAAAACGACGAGCGTCGCTATGAACTGTGGTTCGGCGATGTGGTAGAACGCACCGCTCGGCTGATTACGCATTGGCAGGCCGTCGGGTTTGCGCACGGCGTAATGAATACGGATAACATGTCGATTCTGGGACTGACCATCGACTACGGCCCTTATGGCTTTTTAGATGCCTATCAGCCCGATTTCATTTGCAATCACTCCGACCATCGCGGGCGCTACGCGTTTGACAATCAGCCTGCCGTAGGGCTGTGGAATCTGCATCGTCTGGCGCAGGCGCTGTCGGGGCTGATGGACACGGAAACGCTGGAGCGCGCGCTTGCCCGCTATGAACCGGCGCTGATGCAGCACTATGGCACGCTGATGCGCGCTAAGCTGGGCCTCTTTACCGCGGGCTCCGAGGATAATGACGTGCTGGTTGGGTTGTTGCGCCTGATGCAGCAGGAAGGCAGCGATTATACCCGCACGTTCCGCCTACTGGCAGACAGCGAGAAACAGGCATCGCACTCGCCGCTCCGTGATGAATTCATCGACAGAGCCGCGTTCGATAGCTGGTTTGCGACCTACCGCCAGAGGCTGATGCAGGAAGACCAGAGCGATGAAGAACGTCGTCGACTGATGAATGCGACGAACCCCAAATATATTCTGCGTAATTATCTGGCGCAAATGGCGATTGAACGGGCGGAAAACGACGATATTAGCGTGCTGGCGCGTCTGCATTCAGGTGCTGTGCCAACCGTTTGATGAACAGCCAGAGAAGAACGATTTGGCTGCGTTACCGCCAGAGTGGGGTAAGCATCTGGAGATTTCCTGCTCCAGTTGAGCTGGAGCAGGGGGACTTGGCTATTGCCGCAGATAAACCTGCGGAATGGTGTAGTCAGGGTGTGAACCGACGCTAAGATCGGCGCGATACCAGTGGGTCAACGTGTCTGCCTGTAATACCTGCGCGGGCGTGCCTTGTGCGACCAGCTTTCCTTCGTGCAACAGCAGAATGCGGTCGGCATACAGCGCCGCCAGATTCAGGTCGTGCAGGACGCAGCATACGGATAACGGCTGTTCACGCGTAAGCTGCTTGAGCAGCCGTAAGAGGTGCTGCTGATGATACAGATCCAGCGCCGACGTGGGTTCATCAAGGAACAACCAACCCGGCGTCGGTTCTGGATGCCACAACTGCGCCAGCACGCGAGCGAGCTGTACACGCTGCTGCTCCCCGCCTGAAAGCTGGCGATAGTCGCGCGTAGCCAGTTCCAGACAGCCCGTTTGCGCCATGACCTGCTGAATCACATCATCATTTCTCGGGTAGCGACCATGAGGGGAACGCCCCATTGCAACGACATCCCGCACGCTAAACGCAAACGCCATGCCGCTATGCTGGCGCATCACCGCTCGCGTTTTTGCCAGCGCGCCGGGCTGCCAGTGTGAGAAAGGCTGTCCGGCTAACAGGCACTCGCCTTCATCTGGCGTTAAATAACCGGTCAGTAAACGGAGCAGGGTCGATTTCCCCGCGCCGTTAGGACCGATAATCGCGACGATTTCCCCGCTGTGCAATTCCAGAGAAACGTCATCCGTCAGATAACGACCGTTGGTCTGAAAGCGCAAATGGCGTGCGACTAACGTCCGATCGAGCGCTGAATCAGTCATTGCCCCGTCCTTTATGCTGAACGATCAGCCATAAGAAATACGGCCCGCCAATCAGGCTGCTTAACAGCCCAACGGGCATTTCTGCCGGAGCAAGCAGCGTGCGTGCCAGCGTATCGGCAAACAGCAGCAGACAGGCACCGCCGAGGATAGAACCAGGAATGAGCCAGCGATGATCGGCACCCAGATGCAAACGTATCAGATGCGGGATAATAAGTCCGACAAACCCGATCACACCGCTCACCGCCACCGCGACACCCACCAGCAGCGAACTGAGCAACAACAGAATGTGCTTGGTGCGCTTCACGTTGACGCCAAGGTAATGCGCTTCCTCATCCCCTAACTGCAACAGGTTCAGACGACGTGCATAGTACAGCGTCGCGATCATCGCAGGGATGGTCAGCGTGCTGGCAACCAGCAGCATCGGCCACTGTGCCTGCCCGAGACTGCCCATGCCCCAGAGCGAAAACTGGCGCAGCTGTTGGTCGGTGCTGATGTAGGTCAAAACGCCGATCAGCGCGATACACAGCGCATTGAGCGCGATGCCTGCCAACAGCAGCCGGGTTAACCCACCTTGTTCGGAGCGGCTGAGGATAAAAATGATCGCGGTAATCGCCAGACTGCCCGCGAAAGCGGCGAACATCGGACCATAAAGCGCTAGCAGAGGGGGAAGGCCGAGCGGCAGCACGATAGTTATCGCCACGCAGAGTGCGGCACCGCTGCTGATCCCAAGCAGGCCGGGATCGGCGAGCGGATTGCGAAATAACCCCTGCATAATCGCGCCGGAACAGGCCAGCGCGCCGCCGACGAGGATCGCCAGCAGCACACGGGGAACGCGGATATTCAACCAGATATGCCAGATCGGATCGTCAAGCGGCGTTTGCCATAACATCTTGAGCGATAGGGTCAGTGCGCCCATGTTGGCGGCACCCACCATCAGTGCCACCATCAATAACAACAGCGTGATCAACCACGTGCGCGGATGAAACCGTGACGTCATTTTATCGCTTCAGCTGTCTGACGCAGCGCCGCCATGAGCGTTGGGGTATCGAGCGTAAAGCCCAGCATCGCCATATCATCGACCACTAACAGACGCTTGTTTTTACCCGCAGGCGTCAGCTCCAGACCGGGTAATTTCCAGACTTGCGCTTCACCGCCCAGCGTTTTCAGCCCCTGACTGGAAATCAGGATCAGATCCGGTGCGCTGGCAATCACGCCTTCCTGCGACAACGGCTGGTAGCGTTCAACGTTCTGCATGGCATTCTTCAACCCGGCGTGGCGGATAATGGTGTCCGCCGGGGTGTTTTTGCCTGCCGCCATCGCGGTCATGCCGCCGTGGCTGAGAACGAACAGCACGTTAACCGGCAGCGGGGACGTTTTGACTGCCGCCAGTTGCTGCTGATAGGTTTCTGTCAGCTTCTTACCTTCAGTGTCTTTACCCAACGCCTGTGCGATGACGCCGATTTTCTGCGGCACCACATCCAGCGAAGGCTGAGCAGGAACGTGAATTACTTTGGTTCCGCTGTCCGCCACCTGCTGCAAGATGAGCGAAGGCTGGGACAGGTCGCTGGCGACCACCAGAGACGGTTTCATCGCCAGAATACCTTCGGTGTTGAGCTGGCGCATGTAGCCCACGTCAGGCAGTTTCTTCACGGCTTCTGGGTGCAAGCTGGTGCTATCACGCGCAACCAGATCTTTCTCTGCGCCCAGCGCATAGATGATTTCCGTGACGTCGCCGCCGATAGAAACGATACGTTCGGCAGCAGACACCCCCAACGGGAGTGTCAATAGCAGGGGGAATAGCCAGTTTTTCATGCGGCGAGCTCCTTGTACGGTTTCAGGGCATCGATCTGGTCGCGCCACTGCTGTTGTTCCGGCGTGCCTTCGGTACGTTGCCCAAAGAGTTGTGCAATTTGAGAGCCGTCTGCGGCATAGAGCTCGAGGCTGGTCACAATGCCGTCGGCCGTCGGTTTACGCGTGATCCAGCTTTCAGCGATTGCGCCTTCGATCAGGTGCAGGGTGAAATCTTTATTAAAGATGTTAATCCACTCTGCATGTTGCTCCATACGCTCTACACGCTCAAAGCGTACCGGTGAAGATTTGCACACAGCCACGGTTACCGACAAATACCATGATCTCGTTTTGATCTTCGCGCGCGGCAAACAGAATCTGCGACAGCGCGTCGTTGTCTACACGGTAAGCCAAATCGTCAGCGACCGAGTTAAACGCCTGCTGGCGCGTCAGGTTATGGCGCTTGAGCAGAATGAAGAAATCATGCACGTCCGTCATCGCACGCCATTCCGCTTCAAGCTGAGGATTATGGGCAACAACCTGCTCCACTGCCGCGCTGTTCGCTGGACGAAGTGCGAGGGCTGGATTTTCGCTGCTGGTAAATTTCTCAACGAATAGCTGCCAGGCGGCCATGTCAGTGGTGTCTGTCGTGTAGACCTTCAGAATGGCATCACCCTGATGATCGAAAAATTGAATGCTTTGACGCTCACCGCGTGCGGTATTTTCACGCAGCGCAAAGGCGGAAGCCCACTGAGAAAGGAACAAACGCAGATCCAGCCCGCGCGGGTTGAGGATAAGACCGGCATGCCCATCAAGCGTCTGGTTCTGATAGTAACCAGTATGCTCATGCACGGCGTATTCGTTACGTGTGATCGACTTGGTATTACCAACCTGCTCCAGTGCGCTTAACCAAACTTTGGCGTCACCCTGGAGGCGCAGCGCATCGTGTCCGACACGGGCGTGGGTCAGTTCCGCTTCGCTGATGCCGAGTTGCGCAGCCAAATCGCGGGCGTATTTACGCGGATGTTCAACTTTCGCCTGAAGGTATTGTTGGTAAATGGACGTCTGCATCTCGTTCGTTCCCTTAATCGTTGTCGTATTAATTATAGCAATGAATGAGAATCATTTTCATGTAACAAAAAAGCAACCTCAAGTGAAGTTTTCTTAATAAGTGGAATAAGAGGAATAGTAAAAGGTATTTACGTGCTGCGTTAATACGATGAGATGACGAAATAAGCGGCGGGAAAGCAGGAAAACGGCTGGCACCCTATCGAGAAGGTGAGTGTGCCAGCGTATATCGGATTAAAAACGACTGTCAACGGCGTCCGCCAGACGCGCCAGCAGCGTTTCGGTGTCCTGCCAGCTCAGACAAGGATCGGTAATGGATTGCCCATACGTCAATGCCAGAGGATTGATTGCTGGCTGGCTGCCTTCGATTAAGAAACTTTCCGCCATGATGCCCGCGATGGCACGTGAACCGGCACGAATTTGCTGGCAGATATCATCGGCTACGTCGAGCTGACGGCGATGCTGTTTCTGACAGTTGGCATGACTGAAATCGATCACCAGATGTTCGGGCAACGAGAATTCACGCAGGTGAGCGCAGGCCGCGGCGATATCTTCCGCGTGGTAGTTCGGTTTTTTCCCGCCACGCATAATAATGTGGCCGAACGGGTTGCCCTGCGTTTTGTAGACCGACATGAATCCCTGTTTATCCGGCGAGAGAAACATATGCTGGGCGCGAGCGGCACGAATGGCATCGACGGCGATACGCGTGTTGCCGTCCGTGCCGTTCTTGAAGCCGACAGGGCAGGACAGCGCAGAAGCCATTTCGCGGTGGATCTGGCTTTCGGTGGTCCTTGCACCAATCGCACCCCAGCTAATCAAGTCGGAAATATACTGGCCGGTGACCATATCGAGGAATTCTGTCGCGGTCGGCAATCCAAGTTGATTGACGTCCAGCAGCAGGCGGCGCGCAATTTCCAGCCCTTCATTCACCTGAAACGTTCCATTGAGCGCGGGATCGGAAATGAGTCCCTTCCAGCCCACCACCGTGCGCGGTTTTTCAAAATAGGTGCGCATGACGATTTCCAGTCGATCCTGATACTGCGTGCGTAGCGCGGCCAGACGGCGTGCATAATCTAAGGCGCTGTCGGTGTCATGGATCGAACAGGGGCCAATTACGACGAGCAGGCGGGGATCTTGACCAGTTAGAATGGCTTCAATTTTCTGGCGTGACGAGGTGACATTTTCGGCAACGGCAGGGGTAATGGGGAGTCTGGCGAGTAACGTTTGAGGCGTAATCAGACTCTCGATGCGCGCGCTCCGCAGTTCATCTGTTTGCAGCATGTTTTATCTCTGAATGCGGTCAAGCCGAAAACCTGCCAGCACCGAAATGTATGGACATGACGGTGTTTTCAGACAGCGTTTTCAGGCTATGTTTCCGACTAAAAGGTTGCTTCGCAGCGGCGAAATGCCGGGAAGTGATGGAGCACACAATAAACGAACTGGCGCACATTACAACCGCATCAGGATAAAAAATCCCTCATGTACTAGTACATTCTTCGGCTCATGCCGAGAATGTCGATGATTTTGGCGGAAATTTCCTCAACGGAATAATTGGTGGTATTGAGATATTTAATCTGGTGTTTGCGAAATAGCGCCTCAACCTCACTGAGTTCCATGCGGCACTGGCGCAGCGACGCATAGCGACTGTTGCCCCGGCGCTCTTCGCGAATGGCCGCCAGTCGTTCGGCATCAATGGTGAGCCCGAATAGCTTGTGATGGAAAGGTTTCAACGCATCGGGAAGGCGCAGGTTATCCATATCATCGGCAATAAAAGGATAGTTGGCGGCACGAATGCCGAATTGCATCGCCAGATACAGGCTGGTCGGCGTTTTGCCGCAGCGCGACACGCCCAGCAAAATAACCTGTGCCTGATCGAGATTGCGCAGCGAGATGCCGTCATCGTGCGCCAGTGTATAGTCGATCGCGGCGATACGGGCGTCGTATTTGCTCAAGTTATTGGCCGTCAAACCGTGAGTGCGGTTGGCAATTGGTGTCGGCGGCGTGTTCAATTCTTCCTGCAAGGGAGCAACCAGCGCCTGTACGATGTCCTGGCAAAATCCTTCGCTGCTGGTAATAATGTTACGCACGGTCGGCGTGACGATGGAATAAAACACCAGCGGACGCACACCGGTTTGCTGATACAGCGTATTGATTTGCTCGCACACGGCTTTGGCGCGCGCTTCACTTTCCACGAAAGGTAAGGTATAGCTAACCGTGTTCACAGGGAACTGGGACAGCACCGCATGGCCCAGTACTTCTGCCGTAATGGCCGTACCGTCCGAGACATAAAATACGCTTCTTTCCACATAACCCCCTGTTGATATTTCCGACAACTCGAACACGTTAACCTCGTCAAAAATTGCGTTTCAAGAATACTTTTATTAAAACGCCATTTCATTATCTTCATGATAAAGAATACTAATCTTCTACGATATTGGATTTTTACCGCGTTAAGCAATCATTCGCCGTGAAATCAGTTTTTTTTCATAGGTTGATCGATTCACCTGTCCATGTTCATCAAAACGCTATGCTAACCTGATTGCGTTGAGGCGATTCTCAACCGAACTCTTTCATACCCTAATTGTATGCAGAAAGGATTATTTTCGATGTCCAATAACGGCCCTGATTTGCGTAATGTCCTTTGGTATAACCAGCTCGGTATGCACGACGTTGAAAGGGTGGGGGGCAAGAATGCCTCTCTGGGTGAAATGATCACCAACCTTTCAGAATTGGGCGTAGCCGTTCCCAACGGCTTTGCGACAACGGCGCAGGCGTTTAATGATTTTCTTAATCAAAGCGGGATTAACCAGCGCATTTATGAGCTGCTCGATCGCACCGACATTGACGATCTGAGTCAACTGGCGAGCGCCGGTACGCAGATCCGCCAGTGGATTATTGATACGCCATTCCAGCCGGAACTGGAGAAGGCAATCAGTGACGCCTACCAGCAACTGGCCGACGGAGAGAAAGACGCCTCGTTTGCCGTGCGTTCTTCCGCTACGGCAGAAGATATGCCGGATGCGTCCTTTGCCGGTCAGCAGGAAACCTTCCTGAACGTGCAGGGCATTGATGCGGTGATGGTGGCCGTGAAGCACGTATTTGCATCGCTGTTTAACGATCGTGCGATCTCCTATCGTGTACATCAGGGGTATGACCACCGTGGCGTGGCGCTGTCGGCAGGCGTGCAGCGCATGGTGCGGTCCGATCTGGCCTCTGCGGGCGTGATGTTTACCATTGATACCGAATCCGGTTTTGATCAGGTAGTGTTCATTACGTCGGCTTACGGCTTGGGTGAAATGGTGGTGCAGGGGGCGGTGAACCCGGATGAGTTCTATGTTCACAAGCCAACGTTGCAGAACAACAAACCTGCGATTGTGCGCCGTAATATGGGATCGAAAAAAATCCGTATGGTATATGCCGCGAGCCAGGAACATGGCAAGCAGGTGCGGATTGAAGATGTGCCGACAGAACAAACGACGCGTTTCAGCCTGACGGATGATGAAGTGCAGGCGCTGGCGCGTCAGGCACTGCTGATTGAAAAACACTACGGTCGTCCGATGGACATCGAATGGGCGAAAGATGGTCATACCGGCAAGCTCTATATTGTGCAGGCGCGCCCGGAAACGGTTCGTTCCAACGGTCAGGTGATGGAGCGCTACCACCTGCCAGCCAGCGGTACGGTACTGGTGGAAGGCCGTGCGATCGGGCACCGCATCGGTGCGGGTGAAGTGAAAGTGATTCAGGACATCAGCGAGATGCACCTGATCAACGCAGGCGATGTGCTGGTGACCGACATGACCGACCCAGACTGGGAACCGATCATGAAGAAAGCGGCGGCGATTGTCACCAATCGCGGTGGACGTACCTGTCACGCGGCGATTATCGCGCGCGAGCTGGGCATTCCGGCCGTCGTGGGCTGCGGCGATGCAACCGAGCGTTTGCGCAAAGGGCAGAAAGTGACCGTTTCCTGTGCGGAAGGCGACACGGGCTATGTGTATCAGGATCTGCTGGACTTCTCCGTGAAGAGTTCACAGATTGATGAAATGCCAGCACTGCCGCTGAAAATCATGATGAACGTGGGTAACCCTGACCGCGCATTTGATTTTGCCTGCTTGCCAAACGATGGCGTCGGTCTGGCGCGTCTGGAATTCATCATCAACCGCATGATTGGCGTGCACCCGCGTGCGTTGCTGGAATTCGACCAGCAAGCCCCTGAGGTGCAACGTGAGATCAAGACACTGATGCAGGGCTTCGACGACCCGGTGGAGTTCTACGTCGGTCGCCTGACGGAAGGAATCGCGACGCTGGCAGCCGCATTCTCGCCGAAGCGCGTCATCGTCCGCCTGTCCGATTTCAAATCGAACGAATACGCCAATCTGGTCGGCGGTGAGCGCTATGAGCCGGAAGAAGAAAACCCGATGTTGGGCTTCCGCGGTGCGGGTCGCTACGTGTCGCCGGACTTCAAAGCCTGTTTTGCGCTGGAATGTGAAGCCGTCAAACGCGTGCGTAACGTGATGGGCTTGAAGAACGTCGAGATCATGATCCCGTTCGTGCGGACTGTGGCACAAGCGGAAGCGGTGGTGGCTGAACTGGCGAATCAAGGTCTGCGCCGTGGCGAAGACGGTCTGAAAATCATCATGATGTGCGAAATTCCGTCCAATGCGCTGTTGGCCGATGAATTCCTGCAACACTTTGATGGCTTCTCTATCGGTTCAAACGACATGACGCAGCTGGCGCTGGGTCTGGATCGTGATTCCGGCGTGGTATCGTCGCTGTTTGATGAACGTAACGATGCGGTGAAGGCGCTGCTGTCGATGGCGATCAAGGCTGCCAAGAAACAGGGCAAATACGTCGGTATTTGCGGTCAGGGCCCGTCAGATCACGAAGATTTCGCGCTCTGGCTGATGGAACAGGGCATCGATAGCCTGTCACTCAACCCGGACACTGTGGTGCAAACCTGGCTGAATCTGGCTGAGCATAAGTAATCAGTACGGTGAATGCTATGACGCTCGGTGACTGCCGGGCGTCATAGCAACCGACGATGTCAGATTTTAGGGGAAACACGGAGATGAGGTTCCCGCAGGGATGCCTCACTTCGTGGTCGCCCCGTGTATCTTGATCTCATCGCGATGGGGCTGCTGTTGGCCTTTTCGTTTCTTACGGTGCTGCAATCAGGAAGGATTTAAACTGTGGCGTCATTACCGCGCTAAAGCCCTTATCCGTTTTGGTAATCAGATAAACCGCTAGCCCCTGCTGTTCTGCCAGCTTCAACGCCTTCTCTGTTCCCAACACCATCAAACCGGTATCCCAGCCATCCGCTTCCAGCGCGGTTGGTGCAATCACGGTCGCAGAAACCAGCTGATGGGTAATCGGTCTGCCCGTCTCGGGATCGATAACGTGAGAATAGCGCTTGCTGTCCTCTTCAAAATAATTCCGATAACTGCCGGAGGTGCTGATCGCATACCCCTGCAAATTCACCGCCGCCTGTGCTGCATTTTCCTGATCGGTGGGTTTCTGAATCGCCACGCGCCACGGCGTACCCTCGGCGTTCACCCCACGGCTGGAAACCGCGCCACCGACGGAAACCAGATAATTGGTGATCCCTTTACGCGTCATTAGCTGCGCGAGAACGTCGGCGCCGTACCCTTCGCCCAGCGTGGAGAGATCGACATACAAATCCGGGAGATCTTTCTGAATCCATTCCCCTTTTTCGTCACCGATCAGTTTCAGGTGACGCAACCCGACATTTTGCCGCGCTACATCGATCTGCTGCTGGCTGGGGATCCGCGTAGGCTGCTTCTGCGGGCCGAATCCCCAGAGATTAACCAACGGGCCGACGGTGATATCCATCGCGCCGTGCGTGGCTTTACCGATACGCAGCGCGGCCAGAATGATATCCGCCATGCCATTGCTGATGGGCTGGGGTTCCGTTCCTCGGTACTGATTAAAACGCGACAGAACTGAATCGTCACGGTAGGTGGAAATATCGTTATTGGCCTGCTCCAGCAGAACATCGATTTCCCGTTGTAGCTGCGTTTTGTCTTCGGTGATGTCGCCGCTAATTTTTACGCTGTAAAACGTCCCCATGGTTTTGCCTTCAATGGTCAGCAAAGGGCGCTGTGTCGTCGGCGTTGGATTATCGCAGGCTGTCAGAAGGCTGAATAAGCCACAGAGTAGCAATCTCTTCGCGGCAAGAGGCATCATGAAAAACTCCTGAAAAACTGAACTGAGGGTAGGCAGACAGGAGAGTAACAAAAAAGGGATGAAGCGTAATTGAATGGAAGACAAATGAAAGGAAAAAAAATGCCCATCTCAGGGGATGGGCAAAGACTACACACAGCAATTCGTTACTAACTCTGACGAGGAGGAAACCTCATTGACAAACAGTAGGTTAATACTAGCTCCGGTATTTATCCTATGGATTATGCCTTATTCAGTCATTAAGAATCATCCTAATAGTTAATTATTTTTTAAGGATTAGCCTTTCAGAGTTTTTTTATTGTCAATAAAATTGATGAATTAGAGAAATGATATCAAAATTTTTAGGACTAATCCCCAAGAATAGAGGGTTAATCATTAGCTATTTTTACCTATTGAAAAAGTAAGGGAATGATAGCGCCGAAAAATAGTGTCAAAGTCATGCACGAAAAAGTGCCGAAGGCTCGATGCTGAGAGAGGGAATGTGTGGGCGGCGTACCGCCCACGGGAAGAGAAAACGGTGACTGTCGGTCTTACTCTTTATCTGGCGTGTTAGACGTATTAACGGAAAGGATGTTTTGCGGCTCGGGTATTTCACGCATCCAGGCAAACAGCAGACGATAGGAAACGGCGAGGACGACCGGGCCAATAAATATCCCTATCATGCCAAATGCCAGCAATCCGCCAATCACGCCGGAAAGAATCAGCAACATAGGAAGATCGGCACCCATTTTGATTAAGACCGGGCGGATAACGTTATCGATGGTGCCAACGACGCAGCTCCAGACCAGCAAAATGGTGCCCCAGGTGTTATCGCCCGTCCAATACAGCCAAATAATGGCAGGAATCAATACAGGAAGCGGCCCTAGCTGTGCCAGACAACACAGAAACATCAGCACGGTTAATAGCGTGGTGTAAGGAATCCCAGACAGCCCCAGACCAATTCCGCCTAATACCGATTGCACGATGGCCGTTACCACCACGCCCAGTGCGACGGCGCGAATTGACTGCGCTGCCAGAATCACCGCGGCATCGCCGCGCTCCTGTCCCAGCCGGATAGCGAAATGTCGCACGGCCTTCGCAACGGCTTCACCCTTGTAATAGAGCAGGGCGCTGAAAATAAGCATCAGGGAACAGTGCATCAGAAAACGCCCAACATGTGCTGCCTGTGCAACCAGCCAGGTTGCGGTTTTACCAAAATAGGGTTGCACCTTGGCGAACAAACCGCTGCCGCCGCTTTGCAACAGCGCCTGCCAGCTGTTGAACAATTTCTCACCGACTAAAGGAATGGACGTCAGCCACTCCAGCGTTGGCGGTGAAAAGTTTTCCTGTCTGCCCCCCCAACTCATTAGCGCCGAACTGTTCTCCACCACGCTACTGACAAGAACGGCAATCGGGACAATAAATAGCAGGATGAGCAGCAGCGTCATAACGAGCACGGCCAGAGAACGTCTCCCCCATAATAGCGCCTGAAATTTAATCAGCATCGGCCAGGTGGCAATGACCACCATACATGCCCAGGCGAATCCCAGAATAAAAGGCTGTACCACCCAAAAACAGGCAATAATCATGATGGTAATAAACACCAGACTGAACAGGATTCTGGCCAGATCAAATCGTGGTGGCTGGGAATATTTGCTCAATGAATCATTCCTCAATAGCAAAAGAAAGGGCTTAGACGAGGTCGCTTGGGTGAAACCATATAGTCATCCGTCATCATGAGATATTTCCGAGGGTTTTGACAGTGTGTTGAACATTTTGTTGGTGAAACAGCCATTAGCCAACACGCTGTATATTTTTGCCGATCCGGGAGCGCACACGATTGCGAAATGTGATAAAACGTGATGTCCCCGATGACAGAGCGGCTATATCCGGCTCTTCACAGGCATATCACGACATATTGGCAAACACATCATGTACGGACAGGGTCAAAAAATAATGATCCCACAGATCACGCAATCTCCCGGGCTGGTTCAGCCGGTGCTTAATTTTCTGGAAGCATTGAAGAAAAATGGATTCACGGGCGATACGGCGACGAATTACGCCGATCGTCTGACGATGGCAACGGATAACAGCATCTATCAACTTTTGCCTGATGCGGTGGTTTTCCCCCGTTCAACCGCCGATGTCGCGATCCTCTCGCGGCTGGCGGGCGAGACACGTTTTTCAGGGCTGACCTTTACGCCACGCGGTGGCGGGACAGGAACGAACGGGCAGGCGCTGAATCGCGGCATCGTGGTCGATATGTCGCGTTATATGAACCGCATTCTGGAGATCAACCCTGAGCAAGGCTGGGTGCGTGTCGAAGCTGGCGTCATTAAAGATCAGCTTAACCAATACCTGAAGCCTTATGGCTATTTCTTTGCCCCCGAGCTCTCGACCAGTAACCGGGCGACGCTGGGCGGCATGATCAATACCGATGCATCAGGGCAGGGTTCGCTGGTGTACGGGAAAACCTCAGACCATGTGCTGGGGCTACGTGCGGTCCTGCTGGGCGGCGAAATGCTGGATACGCAGGCTATGCCGGTAGAGCTGGCAGAGAAACTGGCGTTAGAAGATTCCGCCATCGGACGTATTTACCATACGGTGCTGCACCGCTGTCGCGAACAGCGTGCGTTGATTATCGACAAATTCCCTAAGCTGAATCGTTTTCTGACGGGTTATGACCTGCGTCATGTGTTCAGCGACGATCTCCAGACCTTTGACCTGACGCGTATTCTGACCGGCGCTGAAGGCACGCTGGCGTTTATCACTGAAGCGAAGCTCGATATCACGCCGCTGCCGAAGAGCCGCCGTCTGGTCAATATCAAATACGACTCCTTCAATTCCGCGTTGCGCAATGCGCCGTTCATGGTGGAAGCGAAGGCGTTGTCCGTTGAAACCGTGGATTCCAAAGTCTTAAACCTTGCCCGCGAAGATATCGTCTGGCATTCCGTTAGCGAACTGATTACTGATGTGCCTAATCAGGAGATGCTCGGCCTGAATATCGTTGAGTTTGCGGGTGATGATGAAGCACTGATTAACGGGCAGGTCGACGCGCTCTGTCAGCGGCTGGATACGCTGCTGGCAAACGGAGAAGGTGGGGTGATTGGTTACCAAACCTGTAACGACCTGGCCGGCATCGAGCGTATTTATGCCATGCGGAAAAAAGCCGTCGGGCTGCTGGGCAACAGCAAAGGGCAAGCGAAGCCGATTCCGTTCGCGGAAGATACCTGCGTGCCGCCACAGCATCTGGCCGATTACATCGAAGAATTCCGTGCGCTGTTAGACAGCCATAATCTGACGTACGGCATGTTCGGCCACGTCGATGCCGGAGTGCTACACGTTCGTCCGGCGCTGGATATGTGCGACCCGCAACAGGAAATGCTGATGAAACAGCTTTCCGACCAGATTGTTGCGCTGACGGCCAAATATGGCGGTCTGCTGTGGGGAGAGCACGGTAAAGGCTTCCGCGCCGAATACAGCCCTGAATTCTTTGGACCGGAGCTGTATGCCGAGCTGCGCCGTATCAAGACCGCGTTCGATCCTGATAACCGACTTAATCCCGGTAAGATTTGTGCGCCGCTGGACGTGGATGCGCCGATGATGAAAGTCGATGCGGTCAAGCGCGGCACGTTCGACCGCACGATCCCGCTGACGGTGCGCACGGCGTTTCGTGGCGCGATGGAATGTAACGGCAATGGGCTGTGCTTTAACTTTGATGCCCGTAGCCCAATGTGCCCGTCGATGAAAATCAGCGGCAACCGGATTCATTCACCGAAAGGCCGTGCGACGCTGGTGCGTGAATGGCTACGCCTGCTGGCAGAGCAGGGCGTCGATCCCGTAGCGCTGGAAAAAGCGTTGCCGCAGCAGAAACTGAGCCTGCGCGCCTTTATCCAGAAGACCCGCAATACCTGGCAGGCGAAGCAAGGGGATTACGATTTCTCGCACGAAGTCAAAGATGCGATGTCGGGCTGTCTGGCGTGTAAAGCCTGCTCAACGCAGTGCCCTATCAAGATTGACGTGCCCGGTTTCCGCTCTCGCTTCCTGCAGCTTTATCACACGCGCTATCTGCGTCCGGTGCGTGACTATCTGGTCGCCGGTGTCGAAAGCTATGCCCCGCTGATGGCGCGCAGCCCGAAGACGTTTAACTTCTTCCTGAAAATGCCGCTGCTGAATAACCTGAGCCGCAGCCAGATCGGCATGGTCGATTTGCCTCTGCTGTCATCGCCGTCGCTGCGCCAGCAGTTTGCCGGACACAGTGGCGTTAACACCACGCTTGAACAGCTGGAACAGTTGCCGGAAGCGGCGCGCCAGCAGTATGTGTTAATCGTGCAGGATCCGTTTACCAGCTATTACGATGCGCAGGTGGTGGCCGATTTCGTCCATCTGATCGAAAAACTGAAGCTGAAACCAGTGCTGTTGCCGTTCTCGCCGAACGGGAAGGCGCAACACATTAAAGGCTTCCTGCAACGCTTTGCCAAAACGGCCTCGAAGACGGCAGATTTCCTGAACCGCGTCTCTAAATTAGGGATGCCGATGGTGGGCGTCGATCCGGCGCTGGTGTTGTGTTATCGCGATGAATACCGTGAGATTCTGGGCGATAAGCGTGGCGATTTTCAGGTGCAGCTGGTGCATGAATGGCTAGTGACGGCATTGGCAGACAGCACGCCGCAGCCTGCCACTGGCGAATCCTGGTATCTGTTGGGGCACTGTACGGAAACCACTGCGCTGCCGATCAGCACCAAACAGTGGTCCGACATTTTCTCGCGCTTTGGTGCCAAACTGGAGAATGTCAGCGTCGGATGTTGCGGCATGGCGGGAACCTACGGGCATGAAACCAAGAACCTTGCCAACTCGCAGGGAATCTATGCGCTGTCCTGGCAGCAGGTGTTGCAGAAGTTACCGCAGAAACGCTGCCTGACTACTGGCTATTCGTGTCGCAGTCAGGTGAAACGCATGGAAGGCAGCGCATTGCGCCATCCGCTACAGGCCTTGCTGGAGATTATCTGATGCTATGGAAACGACAGGTTACGCTTGAGCAGCTTAATGAACCGAACCAAACGTGTATGGTGGGTCATGTCGGTATCCGCTATACCCATATCGCGGAGGATTATCTGGAAGCGGTGATGCCGGTAGATTCTCGCACGCGCCAGCCATTTGGCTTATTGCACGGCGGGGCGTCTGTTGTGCTGGCGGAATCGCTGGGTTCCGTCGCGGGTTATCTGTGTTCTGAAGGCGATCAGCAGGTGGTGGGGCTTGAAATTAATGCCAACCATCTGCGAGCCGTGCGTGAAGGGGAAGTGCGTGGCGTGTGTCGTGCGCTTCACGTTGGCCGCCGTAGTCAGGTGTGGCAGATTGAGATTTTTGATGACCAAAATCGCCTGTGCTGCATTTCACGTCTGACGACGTCGGTCATTACGCCGTAAATATGAAGCACGAAACCAGATTGCTGGCCGGTCTGGTTTCGTTGCTCCTCAGGGGAGAAACGGCACACGCTTAACGAAGTCGGTCTGAAACGCGGTGGCTTTATCCCATGAGCCCTGCATGCTTAACTGATGGCAAATCGACTTCAGCGTGTTACGGGCAAAGTAGTAGCTTTGCACGCGAAACAGGTGGCAACGCCCTTCATTATTAATCTCTTTAATCAACCGATTGTGCAGCTTGACCAGCGCATGCAGATAGCTGTCGTCATCGCCATTTCTCAGACAGAGTTCAACCATGTCCATGCAGGCGTTATGATAGCGACGTAAATGGTCAATATTGCTTCCCGGACGGTTCAGGCGAGCTTCCGCCATATAGAAATCAACGGTGGCATCGCGAATCTGAAATTTATATTCGTCAATTTGGTGGTGCAGCCAGGCATTCACGGAAAGCATGGTTATCGATCCTGAATATGAAATGATAATCATTATCATATTGTTAAAAAAGGACATGATCAATGGGTAAAATGTGCTTTAACGTCAAAAGTCCGATCGGAAATCACATAAATCTTCATATACCTTCCCTGTTTTACAAATAGGTATCGCCGATAAATGTTATAATAATGATAACGAGATGATAAATTTCACCTCCCCGAAAGGGACAGGGATGATATTATTAATTCATTTATTATCAAGTGGTTAGTTGATTTATTGCCGCATTGTTTGGCGCGTCAGAGACGTGTAAAATAGCGCTATTGGCTCGCTAAAAACCGAAATGTTACGAATAGCCCTGCGAAACAAGAGGTTGAAGCTAGTTTCATTATCACTAACATTAGGGGAAACCAGCCTAAAACTGGTACCACACGCAATGAGGTATTCCATATGCAAGCGGAAAATGTAGGGACGTTTTCACTGGATGAAAATGTCTGGCAAGGATTGACGCTGACCGACAGCGCCGTGAAGCAGATTAAGAATCTGATGAAGCAGGATGAAGCCGTGCAGGGACTGCGGCTCGGCGTTAAACAATCAGGCTGTGCGGGATTTGGCTATGTGCTGGATCTGGTACAGGAGTTCGAGACCGACGATCTGGTATTCGAACGTGATGGTGCAAAACTGTATGTCCCACTGAAAGCGATGCCTTTCATTGACGGCACAGAACTTGATTTCGTCCGTGAAGGGCTGAATCAGATATTCAAGTTTAATAATCCCAGAGCGCAGCATGCTTGTGGATGTGGCGAAAGCTTTGGCATTTAAGTGATGAAAAATTATGGCACGTAGCACGGTAGATGTACCTGATGATGTCCAGATCTGGATGGGTGATGGACGCTATAAAGAAGGTTTCTTCACGCAGTTGGAAACCGATGAGCTGGCGCACGGCATCAACGAAGATGTCGTACGGGCGATTTCGGCGAAGCGTAACGAACCTGAGTGGATGCTGGAATTCCGTCTCAACGCCTACAAAGCGTGGCTGGAGATGGAAGAACCGCATTGGCTGAAAGCCCATTACGAGAAACTGGACTATCAGGACTATAGCTATTATTCCGCGCCTTCCTGCGGTAACTGCGATGACAGCTGCGGCTCTGAGCCCGGTGCCAAGCAGCAATCCGGGATTACGGACGTGAATAATTACCTGACCAGCGAAGTAGAGAATGCGTTTAATCAGCTGGGTGTTCCTGTCCGTGAAGGCAAGAAAGTGGCGGTCGATGCGATTTTCGACTCCGTTTCTGTTGCGACCACGTATCGGCATGAGCTGGCTGAAAAAGGCATTATCTTCTGCTCATTCAGCGAGGCGATTCAGGAGCATCCCGATCTGGTGCGTCAGTATCTCGGTACGGTCGTCCCAGCGAACGACAACTTCTTTGCGGCGCTGAACTCGGCGGTTGCCTCCGACGGCACGTTTGTGTACATCCCGAAAGGCGTGCGCTGCCCGATGGAACTGTCGACGTATTTCCGCATCAACGCGGCGAAAACCGGTCAGTTCGAGCGTACGATCCTGATCGCCGATGATGACAGCTACGTTAGCTACATCGAAGGCTGCTCCGCGCCGGTGCGTGACACCTACCAGCTGCACGCTGCCGTGGTGGAAGTCATCATCAACAAGAATGCCGAAGTGAAATACTCCACGGTGCAGAACTGGTTCTCCGGTAAAGATGACGCCGAAGGCGGTATTCTGAACTTCGTGACCAAGCGCGCGCTGTGTGCAGGCGAGCATTCAAAAATGTCATGGACGCAGTCAGAAACTGGCTCCGCGATCACCTGGAAATACCCGAGCGTTATTCTGCGCGGTGACTACTCCGTCGGCGAGTTCTTCTCTGTTGCGTTGACCAACGGTCGCCAGCAGGCCGATACCGGCACCAAGATGATCCACATCGGTAAAAACACCCGTTCGACCATCATCTCTAAAGGGATTTCCGCCGGACGCAGTGAGAACACCTACCGTGGTCTGGTGAAGATCATGCCGAGCGCAACCAACGCCCGTAACTTCACCCAGTGTGACTCTATGCTGATCGGCAGCGAGTGCGGCGCACACACCTTCCCATACGTGGAAGTGCGCAACAATACCGCGCAGCTGGAGCACGAAGCGACGACCTCGAAGATCGGTGAAGATCAGCTGTTCTACTGTCATGCAACGCGGTATCAGCGAAGATGACGCCATCTCGATGATCGTGAACGGATTCTGTAAGGACGTCTTCTCTGAATTGCCGTTGGAATTTGCGGTAGAAGCACAAAAGTTACTGGCGATTAGCCTGGAACACAGCGTGGGTTAATTCGGCGGTTACCGGGATTTTCACAGAGAATAATGAGAATCATCGGTCCCGGAATTCATTAAGCGCTCGCCACATTGGGCGTTGGAAGGAATAAGCATGTTAAGCATCGAAAATTTAAAAGTCAGCGTAGAAGGCAAAGAGATCATCAAAGGGCTTAATCTCACCATTAAGCCGGGTGAAGTTCACGCGATTATGGGCCCGAATGGCTCAGGAAAAAGTACGCTCTCCGCGACGCTGGCTGGACGCGAAGAATATGAAGTGACCGACGGTTCGGTGAACTTCAAAGGGAAAGATCTGCTGGAATTGTCTCCAGAAGATCGTGCGGGCGAAGGCGTCTTTATGGCGTTCCAGTACCCTGTCGAGATCCCCGGCGTTAGCAACCAATTCTTCCTGCAAACCTCCGTTAACGCGGTGCGCAAATACCGCGAGCAGGAAGCGCTGGATCGCTTTGACTTCGCCGACTTTATCGAAGAAAAGATCGCGCTGTTGAATATGCCAGAAGATTTGCTGACCCGTTCGGTCAACGTAGGCTTCTCCGGCGGCGAGAAGAAGCGTAACGACATTCTGCAGATGGCAGCACTGGAGCCAGATCTGTGCATTCTGGATGAAACCGACTCCGGTCTGGACATCGATGCACTGAAAATCGTCTCTAACGGCGTCAACTCCCTGCGCGACGGCAAACGTTCGTTCATCATCGTCACGCACTACCAGCGTATTCTTGATTACATCAAACCGGATCACGTCCACGTTCTGTATCAGGGTCGTATTGTGAAATCCGGTGATTTCTCGCTGGTGAAACAGTTGGAGGAGCAAGGCTATGGCTGGCTTACCGACGAGCAATAAGACGAGCGATAACGCGACGGGTAAAACCAGCATCGCACAGAAACAAGAACAGGCGCTGCAGCAATGGCATGGTCTGTTTGAACGCGATGCGTCGCGCCGTTCTGAAGGGGCGAACCAGCACTGGCAGGACGTGGTGCGCCTTGGCTTACCGCACCGTAAGCATGAGCACTGGAAGTACACGCCGCTGGATGGCTTGCTGAGCAACGAATTTGTCGCACCACAGGCACCGTCTCTCGATCGTGCAGCGGTAGACGCCTTGGCCTTAGCTGTAGATAGCTGGCGTCTGGTGTTTGTCGATGGCGTATTCAACGCCGAACTCAGCGACAGCGCCTGGGGCCCTTATCAGGTTGACGTACAGGCGTCGCGTGCGCATGGCGTGCTGCCTGCGGCCATCCAGTCCGAAGTGTTCCTGCACCTGACCGAAAGTCTGGCTAGCACCAGTACGCTGATTCGTCTGGCTGCCGGACAGCAGGCGGAAAAACCGCTTTACCTGTTGCACATTAGCAGCAGTCAGGAAGCCGCGTTGAATACGGTTCACCATCGTCATCACCTGAACGTTGAACGTGGCGCGAGTGCGGAAATTATCGAGCACTACGTCAGTCTGGATGAGCATGCGCACTTTACTGGCGCACGCCTGACGGTGAATGCGGCAGAAAATAGCCAGGTTAGTCACTATAAGCTGGCGTTTGAAGCGGCAGCAGGCTACCACTTCGCGCACAACGATCTGGTGCTGGCGCGTGATGCTCGGGTTCGTAGCCACAGCTTCTTGCTGGGTGCGGGTCTGACGCGTCATAACACCAGCGCGCAGTTGAACGGCGAAGGCACTAATCTGTCCATGAACAGCCTGATCCTGCCGGTTGGTAGCGAAGTGTGCGATACGCGCACGTATCTGGAACACAATCAGGGCTATGGCGAAAGTCGCCAGTTGCATAAAGTCATCGTCAACGATCGCGCCAGAGCGGTGTTTAACGGCATGATCAAAGTTGCGCCGCATGCGCTGAAAACTGACGGACAGATGACTAACAACAACCTGCTGCTGGGTCGACTGGCTGAGGTTGATACCAAGCCGCAGTTGGAAATCTACGCAGACGACGTGAAATGCAGTCACGGTGCCACTATTGGCCGTATGGACGAAGAGCAGCTGTTCTATCTGCGTTCTCGTGGTATTACGCAGCAGGATGCGCAACAGATGATCATCTTCGCCTTTGCGGCGGAAGTCACAGAAGCGATTGAAAACGAGTCTCTGCGAGATGTGGTTCTGGAACGTATCGCGCAGCGTTTGCCAAACGCGCTGGCGAATGCCGGCAAGGCGGTATGATGAGTTATCCTATTGAACGGGTTCGTGCCGATTTCCCGTTGCTGGCAAGCGAGGTTAACGGCCAGCCGTTAGCCTATCTTGATAGCGCCGCGAGTGCGCAAAAACCGCACGCAGTTATCGATCGCGAAGCCGAATTCTATCGCCATGAATATGCCGCAGTGCATCGCGGTATTCATACACTGAGCGCGCAGGCGACCAGCGCGATGGAAGCCGTGCGCGAGAAGGTCGCCTCCTTTATCAATGCGGCCTCAGTGGAAGAGATTGTTTTTGTCCGCGGGACGACGGAGGCCATCAATCTGGTGGCTAACAGCTATGGTCGCACCTTTATCCAGCCGGGCGACAACCTGATCATCACCGAGATGGAACACCATGCGAATATCGTTCCCTGGCAGATGCTGGCGGAAGCGCGTGGCGTTGAGGTTCGCGTATTGCCGCTGTCCGAAGATGGCTCGCTGGATGTCGCAAAGCTTCCCGGCTTGTTGGACGAGCGTACTCGCCTGCTGGCGGTGACGCAGATCTCTAACGTACTCGGTGCCCTAAACCCAGTTAAGGCCATGATCGCACAGGCAAAAGCGGCTGGCGCGGTTACGTTGGTCGATGGTGCGCAGTCGATTATGCATCAGACGGTCGATGTGCAGGATCTGGACTGTGATTTCTTTGTCTTTTCAGGACATAAAATCTACGGCCCTTCGGGTATTGGCGTGCTGTATGGCAAACGTGACCTGCTTCAGGCCATGCCGCCATGGGAAGGCGGCGGGGCGATGATTCGTCAGGTTAGCCTGCGTACGGGCACCACCTATGCTGACTCGCCGTGGCGCTTTGAAGCCGGTTCGCCGAATACGGGCGGCATCATGGGCTTAGGCGCCGCACTGGACTATGTGACGTCGCTGGGGCGTGAAGAGATTCAGCGTTATGAATCCTCTCTGATGCAGTATGCGCTCGAAGCGCTCACGCAGGTGTCCGATTTGACGCTATACGGGCCTGCTGAACGCCACGGTGTGATTGCGTTTAATCTTGGGCAGCACCACGCCTATGACGTTGGAAGTTTCCTCGATCGGTACGGTATTGCGATTCGCACCGGCCACCATTGCGCGATGCCGCTGATGGAATACTACGGTGTTCCGAGTATGTGCCGCGCTTCGCTGGCCGTTTATACTACACGCGAAGAAATTGACCGGCTGGTTGCCGGATTGCAAACGTATCCATCGATTGCTGGGCAGTTAAGCGCCGCGCGCGGATCTGTTCGGGGAGGAAAACATGGCGAGTCTGCCAGAACCGCAGAAACTGGCGCGCAACTTTGCGCGCTGTAATGATTGGGAAGAAAAATATCTTTATGTCATCGAGTTAGGGGAGCGTCTTGACCCTCTGCCCGACGAGTGGCGTAATCCAGATAACCTGATTTCGGGGTGCCAAAGCCAGGTTTGGATTGTGACCCAGCCCGATGAACAGGGCATTATCACCCTACACGGCGACAGCGATGCCGCTATCGTGAAAGGGCTGATTGCGGTGGTTTTCAGCCTGTATCAGGGGCTGACAGCGCAGGAGATTGTTGAGCTAGATGTGCGGCCATTCTTCGAATCGCTGGCGTTGAATCAACACCTGACGCCATCCCGCTCTCAGGGGCTTGAGGCGATGCTGCGCGCGATTCGTGCGCACGCCGCCGCACTGCTTTAATTTTCTTCCCTGTTTTCTGCTTTCCTGAAGTATAAAAAAGCGCTGTGACGGAAAAAACGTCCAGCGCTTTTTTGTTTTTTCATTTACTGATTTTTACCAACGGCACGTTATTGTTTTTTGGCAGATTTATTAACTCGCTGATATTTCAGAATTCGTCCCGTATATTTATTTCCCATTAAATTTTATGCTGGCTCTGCTTTGTAAAGAATTGAATATCAATGCTTTGATTTTTAAATAAAATATTCTTTTGTTACAACAATGCTAATATATACCCACGCTCGGTGGAAAGGGGCAACAATAGCCGCATTGACACCAGATATCCCTGAACCATTCAGGTTGCAGAAACGCGAATGCACAGGCAGCTTGAGGTATGACGGGGTAAACGGGTATAGCCAGCCGGATACTGCATTCTGGGTACAGAACCGGATGTTGTTGATAAATTACTTATGTTAGTTGTGATGTAGGGAACCTAATATGAAACGCGCGTTAACTTTACTTGGTATGGCCTTCGCGGCATACCTGGCCAGCACCGCCGCCAAAGCGACGGAATACCCGCTACCGCCACCCAATAGCCGACTTATTGGCGAAAATATCGCTTATACGGTCCCCAATGATGGTCGTCCGCTGGAAGCTATCGCTTCGGATTTCAAGATTGGTCTGTTGGGCATGATGGAAGCGAATCCCGGCGTGGATCCTTACCTGCCGACAGCGGGTTCCACCCTCACGATCCCAACGCAAATGCTGCTGCCGGATACCCCGCGTGAAGGCATTGTGGTCAATCTGGCGGAGCTGCGCCTCTACTACTACCCGAAAGGGAAAAATACCGTCATCGTTTACCCGATCGGTATTGGTCAACTGGGGCGTAATACGCCACTGATGACGACCAGCGTAAGCGAGAAGCGTGAAAATCCGACCTGGACGCCAACGGCGAACATCCGTAAGCATTATCTCGAAGAGCAGGGCATTAAACTGCCTGCCGTCGTTCCGGCTGGCCCGGATAACCCAATGGGGTTACACGCGTTACGTCTGTCCGCACACGGCGGTGTTTATCTGCTGCACGGTACAAATGCGGACTTCGGTATCGGCATGCGCGTAAGTTCCGGCTGTATCCGTCTGCGCCCGGATGACATTAAGGCGTTGTTCGACAACGTGCCAGTCGGTACGCGAGTGCAGATTGTTAACGATGCGATTAAAACGTCCGTTGAACCAGACGGCAAACGCTACGTTGAAGTGCATCAGCCTCTGTCGAAAACCGATAAGGACGATCCACAAACCATGCCGATTGCGCTGACAGCGAAGACGCAGAAGTTTGTTAAGGATGCGGAGACGGACAGCAAAGCCGTTGCTGATGCCATTGTGCGTCGTTCAGGCATGCCAATCGTGGTTAGCGTAGGGCAAGACATCAATACCTACCAACCGCCTGTAGAATCGGCTCCAGAAGCGCCTGAAACGCATCAGGTTGCGCCGATCACGGCGATCAGCACCACTGCTCGGTAATACGGAAATAAATCGGCCAGATGCGTTTAGGCGCATCTGTGCTGGCCCCAGGGATAGGGCAGAAGGATGAAGATACCTGACAAAGCGAAAAAGGGATTGGAAGAGCACGCTGAAAAGGTAAAACGCAGGCAAAAAAAATGGCGCACAGTGTGCGCCATTTTCACTACTTAACCAGTTCGATTACTTTTTGTAAGTACGAACTTGGTTGTCCAGACGCTGGTTAGCACGAGCTGCGTCATCTTTAGCAGCTTGTACGTCAGAGCGGATTGCGTTCACGTCGTTGCTCAGTTGGTCAACTTTAGCGTTCAGAGTCTGAACGTCAGAAGACAGCTGATCAATTTTAGCGTTGCTTGAACAACCAGCAAGCAGAGTAGAACCCAGGATTACCGCGCCCAGTACCAGTTTAGTACGATTCATTATTAATACCCTCTAGATTGAGTTAATCTCCATGTAGCGTTACAAGTATTACACAAACTTTTTTCTAATGAGAATAAATTTTTGATGAGAACATGCTTAATTTTGATCGTTCGCTCAAAGAAACAGCGAGTTTTACATATTCATTAAAAAAGTAAGGAAAACAGTGCTATTTTTATCGGATAACTCTGAGGCTTTAGGCTATTAAATGACGTGTTACATAGACGCATTAATTAGGTTATCGCACTGTAGAAAGTCGTTTCAGAATATAAAAAAAGCGCCATTAAGGCGCTTTTTACCGATCTGATCGTTGTGATTAGAGACGGTGTACGGAAGCGGTATTGGTTGTGCCGCTGGAAACCAGTGCACCAGACACCATAACCACAACATCGCCAGCTTGCGCGTGGCCGCTGTTCAGCGCGGCTTCTTTACCGATACGGTAGAAATCATCAGTAGAAGCGATTTCCTTCACCAGCAGCGTATCAATGCCTTTGCTCAGCAGCAGCTGACGCGCAGTAACGTCGTTAGTCGTCAGCGCCAGAATGCGAGCGTTCGGGAAGTATTTACGGATAGATTTGGCAGATTTACCGCCGCTGGTCGCAACCACAATCAGTGGCGCATCCAGTTTCTCTGCAGTTTCTACTGCACCACGGCAGACAGCCTCGGTGATACGCAGAACCGGGGGAGTCTTAATTGTATCCAGACGGCTTTTCATCACGGAATCGGTACGCTGACAGATCGTCGCCATGATGGTAACGGATTCCAGCGGGTATTTACCTTTCGCACTTTCACCAGACAGCATCACGGCATCGGTACCATCGATGATGGCGTTCGCCACGTCGCCAGCTTCAGCACGGGTAGGGCGTGGGTTTTTGATCATGGAATCCAGCATTTGCGTCGCGGTGATCACCACTTTGCGTGCCAGGTTACATTTCTCAATCATCATTTTCTGCGCGAAGATCACTTCTTCAACCGGGATTTCAACACCCAGGTCACCACGAGCAACCATGATGCCGTCGGATGCTTCCAGGATTTCGTCGAAGTTGTTCAGACCTTCCTGGTTTTCGATCTTGGAGATGATCTGGATGTGCTCGCCGCCGTGTGCTTTCAGGTGAGCACGGATCTCTTCAACGTCAGAACGTTTACGGATAAAAGATGCTGCAACGAAATCGACGCCTTGCTCGCAACCGAAAATCAGATCGCGTTTGTCTTTTTCGGCCAGAGCAGGCAGTTGGATGGAAACGCCAGGCAGGTTGACACCTTTATTCTCGCCCAGATCGCCATTGTTCAGCACTTTACAAACAACGTCGTTACCGTTGATTGCCGTCACTTGCATACCGATCAAGCCGTCATCAACCAGAACGGTGTTACCAACGCTGAGGTCTTCGGTAAATCCAGCGTAGGTTACTGCGACGCGATCTTTGTTGCCCACGATGCTCTGATCGGTGGTGAACGTGAACGTTTGACCTGCGGTCAGCGTGACGTCCGCGCCGTTTTCCAGCTTCATGGTACGAATTTCAGGGCCTTTGGTGTCAAGCAGGATAGCGGCTTTCTTGCCGGTTTTTTCCATTACGGCACGCAGGTTCTTGATGCGTTGACCGTGTTCTGCGTAATCCCCGTGAGAGAAATTCAGGCGCATAACATTCATGCCAGCAGACAGCAGGTTGCCAAGCATTTCTTCTGACTCTGTTTTCGGCCCGATGGTACAAACAATTTTTGTCTTTTTCATAAGATAGTTTCTGCAAGTTGTGATGGATAAAAAAACGAGTGAACCAGTGGCGATGCGAGATAAGCCGCTGGAAAGAATGTGTGAGGGAACAGTATAGGAGGTAAGTATAGATGGTCGTCGTGAATGGGTGATGAAATGCACAGCCGCTCGTCGCATGAGATTAGCGGGATTCGCGTTGGCGATGCCGTTGATAATGATGTTATTGATAGTGGCACGTTGTTTAGCTGAAACCATTCAATTGAAACGACGTTCCGTATTATAGTTATTAAGCGACGAGAAACAAGGTGGTAAAAGGGATGAAATTGAATATTTTGTCGTGTTTACGCAAAAAACTGATCGATTTGGTGTTTTTACCTAACTTTGTTGCGCAACTGCCTAACAAATCCGCTGTAAGAATACGGAATGACGGCGAACGAGAGCAAGTGGTTGATTCTTGTAACCGCGGGCAATAAATAAAGAAAACACGTGTAAGCGCCGTGTTTTTCTGTCGATCCGTATCACGTTTTTGTGTCATGCTTCTTGAGAAGATAAATGCAGGTGGTAGTTTACCTGCCATTGCGGATTGTTACTGCGTTAGCAGGCAAAACCAGATGCTCGTTCTTGCTACGGGTGTCTGGTTTTTTTGTTTCCAGGGTTTGAAAAATGAAGATTGCCAAAATACTCAACAATAATGTCGTTACCGTAATCGACGAAAACAATAATGAGTCGGTTGTAATGGGACGCGGGCTGGGCTTCAAAAAGCACTCTGGCGATCTGCTGGATGAAACGCTGATTGAACGTGTGTTTGTGATGAAATCCGGCGAGTTGACATCGCGCTTGCAGGAGTTGCTGTCAGAGATCCCGATGGATGTCATCACGACGGCAGACAAGATTATTCTGCTGGTAAAAGAGCGTTTGCCCGGGAAACTGCAAAACAGCGTCTACATCTCCTTAATAGATCACTGTCACTTTGCGATAGAGCGCCACAAGCAAGGGGTGGATATCCGTAATGTGCTGCTATGGGAAATAAAGCGCCTGTATCCAAAGGAATTCGCCGTTGGTCTGGAAGCGCTGGATATTATTGAGCAGCGTCTTGCCGTGCGGTTACCGGAAGATGAAGCGGGATTTATTGCGCTGCATTTGGTGAACGCGCAGCTTGACAGCGAAATGCCTGAAGTCTTGCAAATTACCAAAATCATGCAGGAAATACTGAACATTGTAAAATATCAGCTGAGTTTGGATTATAACGAGCAGGCGTTAAGTTATCATCGTTTTGTGACGCATTTGAAGTTTTTTGCGCAGCGGCTAATAGGAAAAAGCGCGGTATTTAGTGATGATGAATCATTACATGATGTCGTAAAAGAACGATATCAATTGTCTTATCGCTGTGCGGAAAAAATACAGGTTCATATTATTCAAAAGTATCAGTATACGTTAACGAAAGAAGAGTTGATGTTCTTAACGATTCATATTGAACGCGTACGGACAGAAGGTCAGGATAAAATAAAACCCGGTGATGGATAATAATTTCTGCTAATTTGCTTTTCGTCACAAAATAACAGTATGACAAGATAAATGTCCTTGCATACGGTGAAAGCGAAAGCATAGAGTATGTGGAAAGCAAATTATCAGATGAAGTTGGTTTTATTGTCGGCGCAGTAATCACGCTGACAAACAAGCAGGATTGTTACTGTCAGGCTAGTCTAGGCGGGCAGGCAAAACCTAAATCGTTTTCTCAATGCTTATTGGGAAAAGCGATTTAGGTTTTTTTTTGTCTCAAACAGAGCTGGCAATCTTAAATTATTGATATTTAAGTCTGTTTAGTATTAAGGATAGACGATGGAATACAAAGCATTAGCAACAGAGATACTCGATGGTGTCGGCGGACGTGGCAACATCATTAGCGTGATGCACTGCGCAACCCGATTACGCTTTAAACTAAAAGACAACAAAAAAGCGGATGCCGCTGCGCTGAAAAGTAATTCAGGCGTGATCATGGTGGTTGAAAGTGGCGGACAATTTCAGGTCGTCGTCGGCAATCATGTCAGTGACGTCTATCGCAGTTTACAGAATGTTTCTGGATTGACGGATCAGGCTGACTCTTCAGGTAATGAAGACGGCGATGAGAAGAAAGGTAATATCCTTTCCCGCTTTATCGATATTATATCTGGCATATTTACGCCATTAATTGGCGTCATGGTTGCTTCCGGTATTTTAAAGGGATTCTTAGCGCTGAGTTTAGTGTGCGGCTGGATGGTTGAAACCAGCGGAACCTATAAAGTTCTGTTTGCAGCAAGCGATGCATTATTCTTTTTCTTCCCCGTGGTGTTAGGTTATACCGCAGGGAAGAAATTTGGTGGAAATCCATTCGTTACCATGGTGATTGGTGCCACGCTGGTGCATCCTTCCATGATTGCTGAATTTGGCGCTATGCAGAATGCGAATTATCAGCAACTTTATTTCCTTGGCATTCCGATCACATTTATTAATTATGCCTCTTCCGTTATTCCCATTATTTTCTCAGCCTGGCTCTCCTCACGTCTGGAAAAGCCACTGAATGCGATATTGCACATCAACATCCGCAATTTCTTCACGCCGTTACTGTGCCTCTGTATTACGGTCCCCGTTACGTTCCTGCTGATTGGGCCGGCGGCAACCTGGCTTGGGCATATGCTGGCCGGCGGCTACCAACTGATCTACGGGCTGAACTCCACGATTGCGGGCGCACTGATGGGCGCGCTGTGGCAGGTGTTCGTGATTTTTGGTCTGCACTGGGGTTTAACGCCGCTGATGATCAACAACCTTAGCGTGTTGGGACACGACACACTGCTGCCGCTGCTGACGCCTGCGGTATTAGGGCAGGCAGGCGCGGTGCTCGGCGTGTTGCTGCGTACGCGTGATATGAAGCTGAAAGGGATTTCTGGTTCGGCGTTCTCGGCAGCAATCTTTGGTATTACCGAACCTGCGGTGTATGGCGTTACGCTGCCGCTGAAGCGTCCTTTCATCTTTGGCTGTTTAGGCGGTGCTATCGGCGCGGGTGTTCTGGGATATTTCAACACCACGATTTACTCCTTCGGCTTCCCGAGCATCTTCACCTTTACTCAGGTTATCCCGCCGACCGGTGTAGATAACACGGTCTGGGCTGCGATCATTGGTACTGCCATTGCCTTTACCTTCGCGGCTGTGACGACCTGGGCGTTTGGGATTCCAGCGCAAGAAAAAACGACAGAAGTAAATGCGCCTGCGACAGCACCACAAACCACGCAGCGTCAGAGTGATGCAACGCGCAAGCAAGAGATAAACAGCCCGATCGAAGGTACGGTTCTGCCACTTGAACAAGTCGGCGATGAAACGTTTGCCAGTGGATTAATGGGAAAAGGGATTGCGATTAAACCGCTGGCCGGGCGCGTGGTTTCACCGGTGAACGGCACGGTTGCCTCGCTGTTCAAGACCAACCATGCGATTGGACTCGAATCGGAAGAGGGGGCCGAGGTGCTCATTCACATCGGTATCGATACGGTGAAATTGGATGGTCAGTATTTCACTGCATACATTAAGACTGGCGATGTCGTGAAGCAGGGCGATCTTCTGGTGGAGTTTGATTATCAGGCGATTGAGAAAGCCGGCTATGACACGACAACGCCCGTCATTATCACCAATAGCGAAGATTACGTTGATGTTCTGCCTACCGCCGGAAACGCCGTGCAGGAACAGGGCGCTTTGCTGACGTTAATCCGCTGACATTGACATTTACGACCCAATTGGGAGGAGAAAAGATGAGCCATCAGTTTCCGAAAGAATTCTTGTGGGGCGGCGCGATCGCAGCCAATCAGGTTGAAGGCGCGTACTTAACGGACGGCAAAGGATTATCAACGTCCGACTTACAGCCACAGGGTATTTTTGGCGAGATCGTCACGCGTACGCCGGGCGACAGCGGAATCAAAGACATTGCGATCGATTTTTATCACCGCTATCCCGAAGATATCGCGCTCTTTGCTGAAATGGGCTTCAAATGCCTGAGAATCTCCATTGCCTGGACGCGCATTTTCCCGCAGGGCGATGAAACCCAGCCGAATGAGGCAGGGCTGGCATTTTACGATCGTCTGTTGGATGAGATGGCAAAGTATGGCATTCAACCGCTGGTGACGCTGTCTCACTATGAAATGCCGTACGGTCTGGTGAAAAATTACGGTGGCTGGGGAAGCCGTGAAACGATTACGTTCTTCGAGCGTTACGCCCGCACGGTATTCCAGCGCTACAAAGACAAAGTTAAATATTGGCTGACGTTCAACGAAATTAACTGTGCGCTACACGCACCATTTACAGGCATTGGTTTACCTACCGAGAGTAGTAAGCAGGATATTTATCAGGCGATTCATCACCAGCTCGTGGCAAGTGCTAAAGCGGTGAAGGCGTGTCATGACATCATCCCTGATGCCAAAATCGGCAATATGATGTTGGGTTCCATGTTCTATCCATTAACCTGCAAGCCTGCGGATGTCATGGAAACGATGCAGCAGAACCGCGATTGGCTGTTCTTCGGTGATGTCCAAGCCCGAGGATACTACCCGGCGTACATGAAGCGTTTCTTTGCACAGCACGGTATTACGCTGACGGTAACGGAAGACGATCGCCAGTCGCTGAAAGAAACCATCGATTTCATTTCTTTCAGCTATTACATGACGGGCTGTGTGACCACGGATGAAGAAGCGAACCTGAAAGCCCGCGGCAATATTTTGAATATGGTGCCGAATCCGCATTTGGAAAGCTCCGAGTGGGGCTGGCAGATCGACCCGGAAGGGCTGCGCTACTTGCTGAACTATCTGTATGACCGTTACCAGAAACCGCTGTTCATTGTGGAAAACGGTTTAGGTGCCAAAGATAAACTTGAAAGCGATGGCAGCATTAACGATGACTATCGCATCCAATACCTGAACGATCACCTGTATCAAGTAGGTGAAGCGTTGGAAGATGGCGTTGAAGTTATGGGTTATACCTGCTGGGGGCCTATCGATCTGGTGAGTGCGTCAAAAGCCGAAATGTCGAAACGCTACGGCTTCATTTATGTCGATCGTGATGACGAAGGGAACGGCACGTTAGAACGTCGACGTAAGAAAAGTTTCTACTGGTATAAAGAGGTTATTTCCTCTAATGGTGAAACGTTGAAATAAACCATCGCATCGATGAGTCATTTACGCATTCATTCTCAGAGAAATAAGATCTGGAATGAATGCGAACTCTATTTTTTTACTATCCATGGGAAAGATGGCAGGGGAATAAGATGAAACGGGAGGGAATGGACTAGCCATTAAATCATATAAACGGTCATGTGGGTTTTACAAAAAATTTTATAAATAGGCGGACTTGCGGCTAGCGTCGCGAGGGGGTTGTCTCAACTTAAAACCGCTGTTTCCAATGTTAAAATGTACCCTACTCGGATAATAATCATGCGTAAAAAATTCCCTGTAAAGATGATGGTATTACTGATGTCTTCAGTGTTTTTGTCTAATGGTGCTATGGCCGCAAAATTGACCGTAGAAGAAAGACTGGAACTCTTGGAGAAAGAACTGGCGGCAAATAAAGCCGAATTGCAGTCAACGAAAAAAGAGTTTCGTGAATATAAGACGAACGCAGAAAATAAAGCACGTCTTGCAGCAAACTCTGCGGCAAAAGATAAACCGCTGGTTGTTGCTTCTTCTGGCACGTCATCGGTTAATCAGGTGGTTCTTTCGCCTGTTGTCCAACCCGCTACAAATACGACTGATGCCGCGACAAGTGCACAACAGAAGCCATTAACGTTAGCTGAAGTGAGTAAGTTCGTTAAGGATGATATTGGCTTTAGCTATACGGGGTATTTCCGTTCGGGATGGGCAACGGCCGATCATGGCGCACCAAAATCGTATGCGATTGGTTCATTAGGGCGTTTTGGTAATGAGCACAGTGGTTGGTTCGATCTCATACTGAGCCAAAAAGTTTATGCAGAAGGGAATAAACGTGTCGACGCCGTCATCCAATTGGATGGTAACGTGGGTATGCAGTACAACAGCGCCTGGTTTGGCGAAGACGCCGATAATGAAAATAAACTGCAATTCTCCCAGATGTACGTCAATACAAAAGGGTTCTTACCATTCGCCCCAGAGGCTGATTTTTGGGTAGGTAAAAATACCCTGCCAGTCTATGAGATTCAGATGCTGGACTGGAAAAGCCACCGTTCAGAAGCGGCGGGCGGTGTAGGTATTGAGAACTGGCAGTTGGGCGTGGGTAAACTTGATGTCTCTTTAAACCGTGAAGACGTTAACGCGCGGCGATTCGTATATAATGACCCGAAAAAAGATAAAAATCAGGTCAATACCAATGCGGTTGATGTACGCTATAAAGGTATTCCGCTGTGGGATGATGCAACATTGTCTTTGATTGGTAAATATGCGAAAGCCAATAAGAGCAATGTGCAGAATAATAATGAAATCGATGGTTTATCGTATAAAATGAAAGATGCCTGGACTGCTGGTGTCATTTTACGCCAAGGATTATATAACGGTGGATTTAATGAATTCACCGTTCAAGGCGCGAGTAATTCTATTGCCAGTGGTTTTGCTAATATATCTGATGCTAACCCGACGTATAGCCGTAATGGTGACTACTATGGCAATCATTCAGGTAATGCCTTCCGCGCGATCTCGCAAGGAGAAATGTACCTGCGTGATGATGTCATTATGGCGAATGCGCTGGTTTATTCACAAGGTAATGACATATACAGCTATGACACGGGAGCGAATACCGATTTCAACAGCATCCGTGCGGTATTACGTCCTGCTTATATTTGGGATAAATTTAACCAGACTGGGGTCGAATTGGCGTATTTTAACCAAACCAATAAGGCCAATGGTGTGAATTATCACGAGTCAGGTTATAAAACCACGCTGTACCATGCGCTTAAAGTTGATACGAGTATCTTGAATTCCCGTCCAGAGATTCGGTTCTATGGTTCTTACCTGAAAATTGAAGATAACGATATCAGCAAGGCCACCTTTAACGACAGTAAGAGCGATCAATTCTCCGTGGGTGTTCAAGCGGAAGTTTGGTGGTAATCGCTGTCACCACATCGGCATCGCTTCGGCGGTGCCGCTACATTTAGCAAAAACAGACTCGATTACGTGATATTCGGGATGGAATTATGCAAATGAACATGAAGAAAATATCTTTATCATTATTGGCTCTGGGTGTATTGGCGGGTGTTTCTGTCAATGCGTCTGCATTACCTGCCGATTTCCCGGTTATGCCCGCGGCAACCGTCCCTGTGAGCCAATACGTCACAGCGGTGAATGCCGATAGCAGCATTACTTTCCGCCTATTTGCGCCAACAGCGAAGCAGGTCAGTGTTTTTACCGGTTCGACGCCTGATAAAATCGTGTCCCATGCGATGACGAAAGATGACTCTGGCGTATGGTCTTTCAAAACGCCCGCGCTGGCACCGAACCTGTATGAATATTTCTTCAGCGTGGATGGTTTTCGCACCATCGATACCGGCACGGCGTTTACCAAGCCACAGCGTCAGGTGAATACCAGCCTGATTCTGGTGCCGGGGAGCATTCTGGACGTGCGTCAGGTGCCACACGGTGAGCTGAGAACGCTGACCTATCATTCGAAAGCCTTGAAATCAGAGCGTCAGGTATATGTCTGGACGCCGCCGGGCTATAGCGAATCGTCAAAACTGCTGCCGGTGCTGTACTTCTATCATGGCTTTGGCGACACGGGCGCATCGGCTGTGGTGCAGGGGCGGATACCGCAGATGATGGATAACCTGCTGGCAGAGAAAAAGATTGAGCCAATGCTGGTCGTTATTCCTGATACGGAAACGGACGTTCCCGGCATTATCCCGGAAGAATATCCACCTCAGGAGCGCCGTAAAGTGTTCTATCCGCGCAATGCGTTAGCGGCGGACAGGGAACTCATTCATGACATCATCCCCGAGATCGGCAAACGCTTTAACGTCCGTCAGGATGCAAACGGCAGGGCGCTGGCCGGGCTGTCGCAGGGCGGCTATCAGGCATTGGTATCCGGCATGAGCCACTTGGATCATTTCGGCTGGCTGGCAACGTTTAGCGGCGTGACCACAGAAACGGTGCCGAACACGGCCGTTGCGGCACAGCTTGAACGACCGGAGCAGATTAACCAGCAACTGAAGAACTTTACTGTAGTGATTGGCGAGACCGACAACATTACGGGTAAGGATATTGCGGGCCTGAAAACCATCCTGGAACAGAAGAATATCCGGTTTGATTACCGCCATTATCCCGACCTTGGTCATGAAATGGATGTCTGGCGACCAGCCTACAGCGAGTTTGTTCAGAAGCTTTTTAAATAGCGTCTTCATGCTGCGGGCTGCGTCGTTGCATGCCCGCTTCTCTGATGGCTGCCTGAATCGCCGGGCTGCCATCTTAACGACGGCCAAGCACCGTTAGCGTTAAGGATAATCATGTCTATTCGCAGATACTTTTCCCGTTTTGCCATGTTGATCGTGGTATTGCCTTTCCTCAGTGCGTTCAGCGTGCAGGCTCAACATTCCCCTTTTGACGTGGCCGACCATAAGCAGATTCGCGTCATTATCAGCGCCGATGCGAAAAACGAGGCTGACGATGACTTTGCCGTTGCCCATGCGGTTCTGACGCCGACGATGCAGGTGAAAGGGTTGATTGCTGCCCATTACTCTCGTACCGCGCCATTGATGAAGCGTGATGGTGAAAACAGCATGATGGAAAGCTACCACGAGCTCCAGCGCCTGATGAACGTGATGGGAAAAACGGATATTCCCATCTATCGCGGTGCGACGCACGCGCTGAAAGCCGACGGTGGCGCACCTGCGTTGAGTGAAGGGGCGCAAATGCTGATCAAGGAAGCGTTAAAAGAGGACTCGCATCCGCTGTTTGTGTTAGTCATGGGGCCGATTACGGATATCGCTGCCGCATTGCAGGCTGAACCAAAGATCGCCAGCAAAATGACGGTAGTGTGGATTGGCGGCATGCCTTATCCTAAAGGGGGCTGGGAATACAATATGTTCAACGATCCGGTCGCGGCGAACAGCGTATTCAAGTCTCAGGTGCCTTTGTGGCAGGTGCCGCATAATGTCTATATGTCCGTACGCGTCTCGCTGTCTGAGCTTGCCGTGCGTGTGAAGCCGCAGGGGAAAGTCGGGGAGTACCTGTGGCAACAGCTGATCGAGTTTAATCGTGCGATTTCCGAAACCATCAAGGATGTTCCGTGGCCGAAAAGTGAAGTCTGGGTCTTGGGTGATAACCCTGCGGTTTCGCTGCTGTTGGATGACCACGAATATCACTACACGTTGGTTAATGCACCGCAGTTAAATGACGATCTGACCTATGCGCCTCAGAAAAATTTGCGCCAGATTCGAGTGTATAACGCCGTTGATGCCCGCTTCACGCTGGAAGATTTCTACGCCAAACTGGCGTTGGCCTATGGTCAAGGGAAATAAACATCCCGGAAGGGCAGACTCTGGGGCAACATTTTTTACTTAAGCCCCACTTATTGAGCTTCTGAACTTTTTCTATCAGGCAAAACGCCGCGCTTTATCAGCAAATACTCTGGGATGAACGGCCGACACGGACACCTCATCCCAGAGTTCAAGCCACCTACCTTGATACGTAAGTACCCAGTTTTTAAGTGCTTAATTTAAAATCATCAACGTTTAAGTCCCTCGTCTCATCTGGTGATGTCCACTCTCCATGACTGAGATACGCTTCATATAACTTTCGATACGATTCATTACTTTTCTTTACCTTTGATCGAAAACAATATTTTGAATGCATCTTTTTGCTATTCATAGGGCGAGTAATGTCACGACAGTTGTTGTGGTTTCTGTCAAATGGATAACTAAAATGACCGCCGGTAGGCGGCTTAAATTGGACACAAACGCATGGTCAGGATAAGCACGTCAATCTCCTATCTGTGGGGCATGGTAGCCAGCCTTTTTCTCATGATGCCAGCCTATTCCGCTGATGCTCCGGCGTCACCACCACCCGCCCCAATAGAAGCAAGAAACTCCGTCTTCATTAATCAACACCCCGATCAGTTCAACTCGTGGAAAGCGACCACTGAACAGTCTGAACGTCATGATGCGCTGGCAGAAGACCCCATGATGGTGATCCTTTGGGCGGGTTACCCTTTTTCCAGAGACTACAACAAACCGCGCGGTCACGCGTATGCGTTAACGGACGTGCGTGAGACGCTGCGTACCGGCGCACCGAAGACGGCGGAAGACGGCCCTCTGCCGATGGCGTGCTGGAGTTGTAAAAGCCCGGATGTCGCACGCTTGATTCAACAGGAAGGCGAAGACGGCTACTTCAAAGGCAAATGGGCACGAGGCGGGCCGGAGATTGCTAACGATCTCGGCTGTGCGGACTGCCATGATACTGCGTCTCCAGATTTCGCTCAGGGCAAACCGGCGCTGACGCTATCCCGTCCTTACGCCGAGCGCGCAATGGAATCAATTGGCAAACCGTTTGATCAAACCAGTCGTTTCGGTCAGCAGTCTATGGTCTGTGGACAATGCCACGTTGAGTACTATTTCTCTGGTAAAGACAAAGCGGTGAAATTTCCATGGGATAACGGCACGAAAGTCGAAGACATGGAAAAATACTATGACGCCATTTCCTTCTCCGACTGGACCAACTCCCTTTCTCGCGCACCGATGCTGAAAGCCCAACATCCAGAATATGAAACCTGGAGCATTGGTATTCACGGTAAAAACAACGTGACCTGTATCGACTGCCATATGCCGAAAGTGAAAAATGCGGACGGCAAATTGTATACCGATCACAAGATTGGTAACCCTTTCGACAATTACGGCGAAACCTGTACCAATTGCCACACGCAGGATAAAGCGGCGATGCAGGCGGTTGTTGCGGAGCGCAAAACGGCCATTCAGGACTTAAAACTGAAAGCGGAAGAGCAGCTGGTTCACGCGCACTTTGAGGCGAAAGCGGCCTGGGATGCCGGTGCAACCGAAGCAGAAATGCAGCCGATTCTGATGGATATCCGCCATGCGCAATGGCGCTGGGATCTGGCGGTTGCCTCTCACGGTATTCACATGCATGCGCCGGATGAAGGCTTACGGATGCTCGGCACCTCTCTGAGTAAATCCGCCGAAGCGAGAACCAAACTGGTGCGTCTGTTGGCCCAAAAAGGGGTGACAGGGGAAATCAAGCTGCCGGATATCTCGACGAAAGAGAAAGCGCAGCAGGCGATTGGGCTCAACATGCAGCAAATCAAAGCCGAAAAACAGGATTTCCTGAATACGGTAGTGCCGCAGTGGGATGAGCAAGCGCGTAAAGCGGGACGACTGAACTAATAACCCCTCATCGCCCGTGGACGCGGGCGATCATAAAGTGGAGTGGATATGAGCGTATTACGTTCGTTATTGACTGCCGGGGTGCTGGTATCAGGCCTGCTTTGGGCATTGCCAGGGCTGACGCAGCCCGCACCTCAGGCGGAAAAAGGAGATCGCTGGGAGGTCATGCCGCAGCGCAATCCCGATGAGGCTTGTCTACAGTGCCATAAACCGGAAGAGGATGGCATGAATGGCAAGCATGCCTCCGCCGTCAACCCGCATAATCAGCAGCAGCTGACCTGCACAAACTGTCACGGCAAGCCGTCGCCGATGCACCGCGAAGGCGTTAGAGATGTCATGCGCTTTAACTTCCCGATGTATAAGGTGGAAGAGCAAAACAGCGTCTGTATGTCATGCCATACGCCGGAACAGTTGCAGAAATCGTTTTGGCCACACGATGTACACGTCGCGAAAGTAGCCTGTGCCAGTTGTCACCAACTGCACCCTACGCAGGATAGTATGCAGACGCTGAACGACAAGAGTCGTATCAAACTGTGTGTAAGGATTGCCATAGCGATCAGCGTAATAACCCCGATTTCAACCCAGCCTCAGTTCATCTGGGTAATAAGAGGCAGCCATGAGTTGCTCTCGTCGTCAATTTCTTGCCCGTATGGGCGGGCTGATTGCCATCACCAGTACGGCGGGGCAGGTCGTCGCACAGACGCTGAATATCAACGGCGTCCGCTACGGCATGATCCACGATGAATCGCTCTGTATCGGCTGTACGGCGTGTATGGATGCCTGTCGGGAAGTCAATCAGGTGCCGGAAGGTGTGTCGCGTCTGACGATCATTCGCAGCGAACCGATTGGGACTTTCCCAGACGTGAAATACCGTTTTTTCCGTCACTCCTGCCAGCACTGCGATCATGCACCTTGTGTTGACGTGTGCCCTACCGGGGCGTCGTATCGCGATGCGGCAAGCGGCATTGTGGATGTGAACCCCGATCTGTGCGTAGGGTGCCAATATTGTCTTGCTGCCTGTCCTTATCAGGTGCGCTTTATTCATCCGGAGACGAAAACGGCGGATAAGTGCGATTTTTGCCGCAAGACCAACCTGAAAGCCGGAAAACTGCCCGCCTGTGTGCTGTCTTGTCCGACTAACGCGCTGACGTTCGGCAACCTTGACGATCCTGACAGCGAGATTTCCCGCCTGCTTCGTCAACAGCCGACGTATCGCTACAAAATCGCGCTCGGCACTCGTCCTAAGGTCTATCGCGTACCGTTTAAATACGGGGAGGTTCATCAATGACGCCCGTGTCTTCAAGCGCATTCCATTTTGCTTCATTAGTCTGGGACTGGCCGATTGCGATTTACCTGTTTTTGGTGGGCATTTCTGCGGGGCTGGTGACGCTGTCAGCCTTACTGCGGCGCTACCACCCCGAGCAGGCAACCGCAGACAGTACGCTAATGCGCACCACGCTGATTCTTGCGCCGTGCACCATCATTTTGGGATTGCTGATTCTGATCTTCCACCTGACGCGCCCCTGGACGTTTTGGAAGCTCATGTTCCATTACAGCTTTACCTCGGTGATGTCGGTTGGGGTCATGCTGTTTCAGGTCTATATGGCGGCGCTGGCGGTCTGGTTGGTCAACATTTTCAGCGAGCAGGTTATCGTGCTGCAACAGCGCTGGTTGCCGAAGCTGGTCATACTTCCCAAGGTGCTCGGCTGGCTGGCACCGATGCAGAAATCACTGGATATCGTGATGTTGCTGCTGGCGGTGATGTTAGGGGCTTACACCGGATTTTTACTCTCCGCGTTGAAGACCTATCCGCTGCTGAATAACCCGATCTTACCGGCTTTATTCCTGTTTTCGGGGGTGTCCTCCGGCGCGGCGGTGGCGCTGATCGCCATGGCCTGCCGCTATCGTCGCAATCCGCATAGCGAAGAAGCGCACTTTGTACACCGTGTCGAAACGCCCGTCGTGTGGTTAGAGATCTTCTTACTGTTTGCGTTCTTTATCGGCCTTGCTTTAGGGGACGATGGGAAGCAGCGGGCGCTGGTGGCCGCCGTGGGCGGGGGATTCTGGGCCGTGTGGTTCTGGCTGGGTGTGGTAGGGATTGGATTGGTTATTCCCTTGCTGCTCAAGTCATGGGCTAGCCGACAGCATTCACCTTATGGCGTGCTGGCGGTGTGCGGTCTGAGTCTGGTGGGCGTCTTGTTACTGCGCTTCTTTATTCTCTATGCGGGGCAGTTAACCGTTGTCTAATTCCCAGCAAAAGGCCTGTTGATGTTGTTATTGCCAGAATTTGGGTATGTCGCACTGTCGCTGGCGGTTTGCGTCGGTGTGGCAACGGCGTTGCTGACATTTTCAGGCTACTCCCTGCGCTGGTCGGGCACTTACCGGCTGGCGCGGTGCTGGACGTTGGTACTGTTTGGCCTGGTGCTGTTTGCGTTTATCGCGCTGACGCTGAGCGTGGTACAGGATGATTTCTCTGTTAACTATGTCGCCCAGCATAGCCATCGTGATTTACCGCTGGGGCTGAAAATTGCGGCAGTCTGGGGCGGGCATGAAGGATCGCTGCTGCTGTGGTTGTTATGTTTAACCGGCTGGAGCGCTGCGTTTGCCTGCCGCTATCGCAAGGCGACGAGCGATCTGTTTCCTCTGACGCTGGCGATGCTGGCCGCGATCGCGACCGCGATGCTGGTGTTCATTGTATTTTTCTCCGATCCCTTTGTGCGTCTCTTCCCGCCCGCGGTGGCGGGGAGGGATCTTAACCCCATGCTGCAACACATTGGCCTCATCCTCCATCCACCGTTGCTCTATCTGGGCTATGGCGGATTAACCGTGAGTGCGGCGCTGGCGTTAGCCGCCCTGATTCACGGTGAGTTTACTGCGCCAACTGCCTGGATCTGCTGGCGCTGGACGCTGCCCGCCTGGAGCCTGCTAACGCTGGGGATCATCCTCGGATCGTGGTGGGCCTATAACGAGCTGGGCTGGGGAGGATGGTGGTTCTGGGATCCGGTAGAGAACGCCTCGCTGCTCCCGTGGTTAACGGCCAGCGCGTTACTGCACAGTCTGTCTGTCACCCGCATGCGCGGCATCTTCCGTCATTGGTCGTTGATATTGGCGCTGCTGACGTTCATTTTATGTCTGCTGGGCACACTGATTGTGCGCTCCGGGATACTGGTTTCCGTCCATGCCTTCGCGCTCGAACACGACCGCGCGGTGCCTCTATTTATCCTGTTTGCCTGCTTGAGTATGGCGGCGCTGGCGGTTTATGGCTGGCGTGCTCAGCTTGTTCGCTCTGCTGCTCGCTTCTCCGGCTGGTCGCGGGAAATAGCGATACTGCTGGTGCTGCTACTATTCAGCGCCGTCGCACTGGTGGTACTGCTCGGCACGCTTTACCCAATGATTTATGGGCTGGCGGGCTGGGGGAAAATCTCTGTCGGCGCACCCTATTTTAACCGCGTGCTCTTGCCCTTCGGTGGCCTGATGCTGCTGCTCATCGGGGTCGCCGCGGGAGGCTACTGGAAACGTAGCACGCGATGGCCTGTCCGGCGTGTAGGCATGACGCTGGCCGTCGGCATTATTACCGCTCTGGTCTTATGGCCGTATGGGTACGCTGTCGCACTGGCTGCGGGGTTGATCGGCTGGGCTATGGCTGCGCAGTGGTTACAGCCGCTGTCGGCGATACGCCATCAACTTCCTGCACTGCTGGCGCATACGGGCGTGGCGCTATTTGCCTTGGGGATTGTGTTCTCTGCGGGCAGCAAACAGGAAATCAGCGCCAATGTGGGGCGGGGAGAACAGGTCACGCTGGGCGACTACCATTTTCGATTTTTACAGCTGGAGTTAGTGGCGGCACAGAACTACACCGCGGAGCAGGCCGTGATTGCGATTTATCGTGGCGACTCACCGATCGCTCAGGTCATGCCGGAACGCCGTTACTACAACGCACGCAAACAACAGATGGTTGAGCCGGGCATTGCCTGGGGGCCGATCAGAGAATGGTATGCCGTGATGGGAGAGAAAACCGGCGAAAACCGCTATGCGATGCGTTTCTATGTGCAAACCGGCGTCCGCTGGGTGTGGGGCGGCGGCCTGCTGATGGTCGCGGGCGCACTGCTGGGGTGGTTCAGAGGGAGAAGGGCCTATGACTAAATACATTGCGCTCCTTTTCATGCTGCTGGCTTTTTCTGTTCAGGCTCAGGTGGTCGATACCTGGGCGTTTTCCAGTCAGGCACAGCGTCAGGTCGCGATGGCGATTGCTGGCGAACTGCGCTGCCCGCAATGTCAGAACCAAAGCCTGCTGGAATCGAATTCGCCTGTGGCGGTCAGCATGCGCCATGAGGTCTTTTCCATGGTGAAACAGGGCAAGGACAAGTCAGAAATTATGGCGTTTATGAACCAGCGCTATGGTGATTTTGTTCAGTACAACCCGCCGATGAAAATGCAAACCGGCATCCTTTGGCTCACGCCGCTGTTTCTACTGTTAGCGATTGCGGTTATCGCGTGGCGAGTGATGCGGCGACAGAACCGAGGGGGGCGCCCATGAGCCTGTTAAGCGTGAACCTATTGGAGCTGAATTTATTAAGCATGGTGTTTGTCGCCATCGCGGTTGTCGTTCTGGCTGCCGGACTGTTATGGCCGCTATTGCCCCTGCGCAAGCCGGAGGGGGATGACAATCTGCCGCGTTTGGCGGAACGCATCTGGCATTTTCAGTGTGAACAGGCAGGGAAGCATCTGTCCGAGCATGAGGCAAAGATGCTGGGTCGAGAACTGTCCCACGATCTGCCGTTAGCCTCATCCCCTTCTTCCGCGCAGCACCCGCTGCCTGCCATCGCGGTTGTGGTCCCGCTCATCGCTATCCTGTTGAGCAGTGCGACGTTCTACATGCTAAGTCCGCGTGCTGCGCTGGTTCAGGCGGAACGCCAGCGGCTTGCCGATCCGCTACACGATTTTAGCGATGCGCAACAGCAGGAAAAACAGCTTGCTGCCTTGCAGGACAACATTCGTAAAACGCCGGGCAACAGCGTCCTCTGGGCTGAGCTGGGTGAATATTATCTTTACCGTAACGCCTACGACAACGCGCTGCGCGCTTACCGGCAGGCGATTGCGCTGAAGGGCGACAGCGCGGAACTGTATTCGGCACTGGCAACGGTGCTGTATTACCAGGCAGGTCAGGCCGTCACGCCCCCGATGCAAGAGATGGTCGATAAAGCGTTGGCGCTGGATGCCAATGAAGTGACGGCGCTGATGCTGCTGGCGTCTGACGCGTTCCTGAAAGCGGACTATGCACGCGCGATTACGATTTGGCAGCGCTTGCTGGATACGTACAGCCCGCGGGTTAATCGCGTCCAGTTGATCGAAGCGATCAACACGGCAACGCTGCTGAAGAATAGTCAGAAGTAATGCGTGATACCCCTTGAGTCAGAGGGCAAGCACGACTTTTGACACCGTCATAATGACGAGAATAACTAGAATCGCCGAGTTTATTGATCTCAATAAAAAAGATTAACTCTTTATGGTTAGGGTCCCCAAGAGGGGGAGTACGGGCACCATGTTATTCTATAGCCACTAAGAAAGTAGGAGTACACCCCGATGTTAGAAGCGCGCGATGTGGTTTGCATACGCGATGAGCATGTGCTGTTCAGCGCGTTGTCGTTTACGGCTAGCGCGGGAGAAATGGTGCAGATTGCGGGTGCCAACGGGGTGGGCAAAACGTCGCTGTTGCGCATTTTAAGCGGTCTGGCGACGCCTGAATCGGGGGAAATCTGCTGGCAAGGGCAACGCATCAACCGTATGCGCGAGCAGTTTAATAAGCAGCTTCTGTGGCTAGGCCATCAGCCGGGCATCAAGAGTGTCCTGACCGGTGAAGAGAACCTGCGCTTTTTCTATCCGCAACAGCAGCAGGATGCACTCTGGCAGGCGCTGGCCGCCGTCGGGCTGGCAGGGTATGAAGACGTGCCTGTGGCGCGTCTTTCGGCGGGACAACAGCGTCGCGTCGCGCTGGCGCGTTTGTGGCTCACCGATGTTCCGCTGTGGATTCTGGATGAACCGCTGACCGCGCTTGACGTGGCGGGCGTCGAAATGCTGACGCAGCGTATGGAACACCATATTGCGCGCGGCGGCATCATCATTTTAACCACCCATCAGCCGCTGCGTCCGTTCGCTCAGGGCATTCGCTGTATCCAACTGACACCGAGTGAGGGAACCCCATCATGCGGCGTCTGATTGCCCGAGAACTGCGCGTCGCGTTGCGCAATAACGCGGAAATTCTCAATCCCCTGTGGTTCTTCCTGATCGTCATCATTTTGTTCCCGCTGGCTATTGGACCAGAGCCGCAGCTATTGATGCGCGTGGCACCGGGCGTGGTGTGGGTGGCGGCGTTGCTCGCTTCGCTGCTGGGGATGGATCGTCTTTTCCGTGATGACTATCAGGACGGTTCACTGGAACAGTTGACGCTGCTGCCGTTGCCGCTGCCGTTAGTGGTGTTGGCGAAAGTGGTGGTGCATTGGATGGTCAGTGGGCTGCCGCTGTTACTGCTTTCTCCGCTGGCGGCGCTTCTGTTTGGGCTGGACAGCCACGGCTGGCGGGTGATGGCGCTAACGCTGTTGCTCTGTACGCCCACGCTCAGTTTTCTGGGAGCCATTGGGGCGGGATTAACGGTCGGGCTGCGCCGCAGCGGCGTGCTGTTAAGCCTGCTGGTCTTGCCGCTAACCATACCGCTGTTGATTTTTGCGACGGCGGCGGTCGAGGCCGCCATGATGCAACTGCCGGTGGGCGGGTATCTGGCGATCCTCGGTGCCTTTCTGGCGGGCAGCGCCACCCTGAGCCCGTTTGCCACGGCGGCGGCGTTGCGGGTGAGCATACAGTAATTTTCCGATCTCAGGATCGCCTTCATCGTCCCGTTGGGATGAGTTTTACGCAGAGTGAGCACACGTTATGTTGAAAAAGAACTATCAGCTTACGCAGCCGGATCGCCTTTATGGCCTTTGCGGCAGGCTTATCCCCTGGTTTGCCCTGCTTAGCGCGGCGCTGTTGATCGGCGGTTGCCTGCTGGGGTTTGGCTTTGCGCCCGCTGATTATCAGCAGGGGCAGGGGTATCGCATCATGTACGTGCACGTGCCGGCGGCTGTTTGGTCGATGGGCGTCTATGCCGTGATGGCGATATGTGCGCTTGTCGGGATAATTCGGCAGTCAAAAACGGCGGAGCTTGCCGTGGCGGCGATGGCACCGGTCGGCGCGGTGTTTACCTTTATTGCGTTAACGACGGGCGCCACCTGGGGGAAACCGATGTGGGGAACCTGGTGGGTCTGGGATGCGCGTCTAACGTCGGAACTCGTTCTGCTGTTTCTATATGTGGGCATCATCGCGCTCTACAACGCGTTTGACGATCGTCGTCTTGCCGGTCGTGCGGCGGCCATTCTGGTGTTGGTGGGCGTGGTGAATTTACCCATCATCCATTTCTCGGTCGAGTGGTGGAATACCCTGCATCAGGGATCGACAAAAATGCAGAAAACGATCGATCCCGCCATGCGTCTCCCGCTGCGAATCATGATGTTAGGATTTATGAGCTTGTTCGTGACGTTGTCACTGATGCGATTGCGTAACTTGATACTGGTACAGCAGCGCCGCGCACCTTGGGTGGCTGCACTGCTTAATAAAGGAGGAATAGCCCGATGAACATCGCTTTCACAAGCTGGCAGGATTTCTTTGCGATGGGCGGCTATGCCTTTTACGTCTGGCTGGCCGTGGTGCTCACGCTGTTACCGCTGAGCGCGTTGGTCGGTCATACCCTCTTGAATCGTCGCGCATTGCTGAATGATATCCGCCGCCAACAGGCGCGCGAGCAGCGCAAGAATACGGCTCGCCAGTCGGAAACGATGGAGGTGGCGCAATGAGTGCCCCGCGTAAAACTCGCCTCTATGCCATTCTGGCCGTCATTTGCGGCGCGGTGTTGACGATCGCGCTGACGCTCTATGCGTTGAGCTCAAATATCGATCTCTTTTATACGCCCAGCGAAATTCTTTACGGCAAAAACGAAACGCAGGAAAAACCGGCGATCGGGCAGCGTCTGCGCGTCGGCGGCATGGTAATGCCGGGCAGCGTACGCCGCGACAGCCAAAGTCTGGAAGTCCGCTTCACCGTTTATGATGCGCAGGGTTCCGTGGATGTGACCTATAACGGGATGCTGCCGGATCTGTTCCGCGAGGGGCAAGGGGTGGTGGCGCAGGGCATTCTGGATACCGACGACCATATTATGGCGAAAGAAGTGCTTGCCCGACATGATGAAAACTACACGCCACCGGAAATCAAAGCGGCGATGGAAGGACAAAACGGTCATGCATCGGCAGTGGCCACAGAGGGTAAACGGTTATGATGCCTGAAGTGGGCAATTATTTGCTCTGTTTGGCGCTGGGCGTCGCGCTGTTGCTCAGCGTGTATCCGCTGTGGGGCGCGTCGCGTCAGGATACTCGTCTGATGGCGCTGGCGCGTCCGCTTGCCTGGGCGCTGTTTGCATGCATTTTGGCGTCTTTCCTCGTGTTGGTGCATGCGCTGGTGATCAATGATTTCACCGTTCTCTATGTAGCCAACAACTCGAACCGCGCGTTACCGGTATGGTATCGGGTGGCGGCGGCGTGGGGCGCACATGAAGGATCGCTGCTGCTCTGGGTGCTGTTGATGAGCGGCTGGACCTTCGCGGTGGCAGTATTCAGCCGCGGGATGTCGCTGGATGCGGTCGCCCGCGTGCTGGCCGTCATGGGGATGATTAATGTCGGCTTCTTGCTGTTCATCATCCTGACGTCGAATCCCTTTACGCGTACGCTGCCGGACTACCCGATTGACGGGCGCGATCTCAATCCGCTGTTGCAGGATGTCGGGTTAATCTTCCACCCGCCATTGCTATACATGGGCTATGTCGGGTTCTCCGTAGCGTTTGCGTTTGCGGTCGCCTCGCTGCTGGCAGAACGACTGGACAGCGCATGGGCTCGCTGGTCCCGACCGTGGACACAGGCGGCGTGGTCATTTCTGACGTTGGGTATCGTGCTCGGTTCGGGCTGGGCGTATTACGAGCTTGGCTGGGGCGGCTGGTGGTTCTGGGATCCGGTAGAGAATGCGTCATTGATGCCGTGGCTGGTGGGCACGGCGCTGCTGCACTCGCTGTCGGTCACCGAAAAGCGGGGCAGCTTCAAGGCCTGGACGGTGTTGCTGGCCATCGGCGCGTTCTCGCTCTGTCTGCTGGGAACGTTTTTGGTACGTTCCGGTGTACTGGTATCGGTGCACGCGTTTGCTTCCGATCCGGCGCGCGGCATGTTCATTCTCGCGTTTCTGGTCATTGTCATCGGCGGTTCTTTGCTGCTGTTTGCCATCAAAGGCAACCGGGTACGGGCGCGGGTCACGAACTCACTCTGGTCGCGTGAGACTTTCCTGCTCGGCAATAACCTGATCCTGATGGCGGCCACACTCGTGGTGCTGCTGGGAACGCTGCTGCCGCTGGTGCATAAACAGCTGGGCTTGGGCAGTATCTCGATTGGCGCACCGTTCTTCAACACCATGTTCACCCTGTTAATGGCACCGTTTGCCTTACTGCTGGGCGTGGGGCCGCTGGTTCGCTGGCGGCGTGACGAGCCGCAAAAGCTACGTAAGCTGCTGCTGATTGCGCTGGCCGTGACCGCCGCGTTGTCACTGCTGTTGCCGTGGCTGTTCCAGGATTCCATTGTTGCCATGACGGTGGTTGGCCTGTCGATGGCGCTGTGGGTGTTCTTCTTAACGGTGTACGAGCTGCATACCAGTTCCACCCGTCGTCATGGTCTGCTGCGTGGTTTGACCACACTCTCACTGAGCCAGTGGGGCATGGTGTGCGGCCATATTGGTCTGGCGGTGACGGTGGTCGGGATCGCCTTCAGCCAGAATTATAGCGTTGAGCGGGATGTACGGATGCGGGCCGGCGACAGCATCGCGATCCACGATTACCGTTTTACGTTTCAAGGCGTGCGTGATGTCGTGGGGCCGAACTGGCAAAGCGCGAAAGGGACGATTGAAGTGACGCACAACGGCAAACCAGAAGCGACGTTGAAAGCGGAAAAACGCTTCTACAACACCAGCGGCGCGATCATGACGGAAGCCGCCATTGATGCGGGGGTGACGCGCGATCTTTACGCAGCTTTGGGGGAAAAGCTGGATGACGGTAGCTGGGCGGTGCGGCTGTATTACAAACCCTTTGTCCGCTGGATTTGGTATGGCGGGGGACTGATGGCGTTAGGCGGCATCCTGTGCATGTTTGACCCGCGCTATCGCCTGCGTCGCGCTGTTCGGGAGACAGCATCATGAGCCGCAAGATCTTGTTAATCCCGCTCGCGCTGTTTTTACTGCTGGCCGTTGCCTTGTTGTGGCAGTTGGTGCGCAACAGCGACGGCGACGATCCGATGCGGCTGGAGTCGGCCCTGATTGGTAAACCGATTCCCGAATTTCGTCTTGAATCACTGGATCAGCCGGGAAAGGTTTATAACCAATCTGAACTGAGCGATGGCAAGCCGCTGCTGCTGAACGTCTGGGCGACCTGGTGCCCGACGTGCCGCGCCGAGCACCAGTTTCTCAACACGCTGGCGGCGCAGGGGATCCGCGTCGTGGGCATGAATTATAAAGATGAACGCCCCAAAGCGGTTGAGTGGTTGAAGACGCTGGGCAACCCCTATGCGATGAGCTTATTTGATGGCGACGGCATGCTGGGGCTGGATTTGGGCGTGTATGGCGCGCCGGAAACGTTCCTGATCGACGGGAAAGGCATCATTCGCTATCGCCATGCGGGCGATCTCAATATGCAGGTGTGGCAAGAAACGCTGCAACCGCTGTGGGAGAAATACAGCAAGGAGGGCGGCGCATGAGAGTGCTGAGTTTCCTTGGCGCATTGCTGCTGTCGTTCAGCGTGCTGGCGTCCTCCGAGGTCTTGCGTTTTGACAACGACACGCAGGAGCAGCAGTTCCGTGAGTTAACGATGCAGTTGCGCTGCCCGAAATGCCAGAACAACAGCATTGCCGATTCCAACTCGATGATTGCTTCGGATATGCGGCAGAAAGTGTACGAACTGATGCAGCAGGGGCAAACGAAAGAGCAGGTTGTCGATTATATGGTGGATCGTTACGGCTACTTTGTGACGTATGAACCGCCGATCACGCCGTTTACCCTCCTGCTATGGCTGCTGCCTGCGCTGTTTCTGGCCGCGGGCGCGTGGATGATTATTCAGCGCGCACGCCGTATCAGAAACGCCAAAGAACCGATGAGCGAACAGGATAAAAAGCGTTTGCAGACGCTGTTGGGACGTGAGGAGAAATCGGAATGATGCTACTGACCGCAACCATTGTGCTATCGCTGATGGCGCTTTCAGCGCTGCTGCTTGCGCCGTGGTCGTCACGGGGCGAATACGATCGTGATGCGATCAATCAGGCGCTGTATCGCGACCGTCTGCGTGAGCTTACTACGGATGTTGCCAATGAGCAGGAACGAGCTCAACTGGTTGAGGAACTCCAGCATACGCTATTGCAGGATATTCCCGGCGGCGCGAAGGCACAACAGCGCCCGCTAAACCGCTGGGTTTTACTGCCGGGCGTACTGCTGCTGATCATCGTCAGCCTCGGCGTGTTTTGGAAAACCTCGGCGGTTAATCGCGTGCAGGAATTGCAGCAGGTTGTGGCGTTAACGCCGGACCTGATGAAGCGAGCGTTGGATCCTGATGCCGAACCGCTGACCATTGAAGAGGTCGCACGTCTCGGTTTGGGATTGCGTAGCCAATTGGAAGCCCAGCCGGACAATCCACAAGACTGGTGGATGCTGGGGCGCATTGCGGGCTTACTGAATAACTACGACATGTCCGTACAGGCGTTTGCCAAGGCGTTCCAGCTCGATCCGAAAAATACGGATTTGGCGCTGGATTATGCCGATCTGCTGTCCCGATCCACCGACCCGCGTGATAGCCAGCGTGGTGGTGACATGCTACGTGAGCTGATGAATTCCGGCTCGACCAATGTGCGCGTGCTGAGCCTGCTGGCTTTCAACGCTTATGAAGCCCAGCGCTATCAGGATGCGATTGATGCCTGGCAAATGATGCTGAAACTGCTACCGCAAAACGACACGCGCCGAGCGGTCATCGAGCGCAGCGTGGCACAGGCCAAAGCGTCACTGTCGGTTCAGGCTGTCACGGGGAAGTAGGTCTTTTTTCTTCATCATCAATAGTGGAAGGGCGATATATCGCCCTTTGTTGTTTCTGTTGTTACGGTGCTTGCTGTTTCTATTGTTACGACGAAGGTTTCGTGCGCATTACCCACGGTTTTTTTCTGCAACTCGCGTCGCACGCGCCCGACGCGGGGCGGCTCAGTTGCCGTCGCCCCGCGACCCCTGGCTTTTTGCGGTAAATTGCGCCGCTTCGCGGTGCCGTCGGTGTTCATGCCCGCTGTTCGGACCGCCTGCGACGCAGATACTCGTCCCATAAACGGGACTCGCCCTACGGGCCAGCACAAGTGCTGTTCAAAAACGTCGTTGACGTTTTTGTCCGACGCGGCGCAGACTTTCGCGGCGTCCATGCCGCTCATCCGGCGGTCATGTACACCTCTGCGCGATTTTTTTACGCGAGGCAACCCCATAAAATCAAAAGGCTGAACGTAGCACATCTTTATTTGTGAATGGATTCCTCCGCCTGCACGGAGGATTGCTGTGGACGGCCTTCATGCTGAAGGGGATGCCGTCCTTATACCGTTGACAAGCCTATTTTCCGAATGAAAACGGTAGTAACGGAATAGAAGAGTAAAGCGTTTGCGCCAGGGATGGCGCAAGCCGAGCGTACATGGATGTATTTACAGCGTCTTTACGATCTATCCGTTACTACCGCTCGACGGACTTTGTCAGCAACGATAGGACGGCAGACGCCGTCCCGTTACTTCGAGGCGCGGGTTATAGCCCGCTTTTGACGCCGTGCATGTCCGGCAGTTTGTGGGCGATGCCTTTGTGGCAATCGATACAGGTTTGACCGAGTTTTATCGCTTCGCTGTGTTTCTCCGCCGCGACGGTTTTTTGCCCTGAGAAGTCCATATAGTCAAAGTTGTGACAGTTGCGGCATTCCTGAGAATTGTTATTTTTCATGCGCCGCCATTCGCTCTGCGCCATCGTCAGCCGGTGGGCTTCAAATTTTTGTGGCGTATCAATCGTGCCCATTATCTTGCCGTACAGCTCTTTGCTGGCCTGAATCTTACGCACCATTTTCGGCACAAATTCATGCGGCACGTGGCAATCCGGGCAGGTGGCGCGCACGCCGCTGCGGTTGCTGTAGTGCGCGGTTTCCATATATTCCTGATAAACGGTATTGCGCATTTCATGACAGCTGATGCAGAACGCCTCGCTGTTGCTCATCTCCATGCCTTTCTGGGATGTTGCCAGAAAGAAAATACCGCCCGCGAAGCCGATAAGGAGCAACGTTCCCAGCGCCAACCGACTCGGGCGGCGCCACCATTGCCACAGCTGGCGCAACAACCGTCCCACTTTTCCTGGTTGTTTCATAGCAAACCTCACTGACCAAAGCCTTTAGAAGGGGTGAACGTATTACCGGTAATCGGCGAACTGTCCGCTTGCGGTACGTGGCATTGCAGACAGAAATGGCGCGCAGGGGCGACATTGCTCAGCACTTTGCCGTCTCTGTCGACAAAATGGGTCGGGCTGACGCGGGGGGCGCTGGTGGAACGATAGCTCTCTACGCCGTGACACTGTAGGCAACGGTTAAAGGTCGGGGTGACCTGATAGCCATCCACGCTATGCGGGATCATCGGTGGCTGGTTGACATAGTTGAGCGCCATACGCTCCTGCTGCTTCGGCATCCGGCTATTTCCCGGCTGTGTCGCGGCGACTTCTGGCGATTGGCTTAAATCGACCTGTGCAGTAGCGATTGCACTGCCTATTATTGTACTGCCCATTATTGTCAGGGCGGTGATCCAGCGAAACCATCCCATTCTCAGGCTTTTCATGACTTTGCTCCCGATTTCCATCTAAGGGTTATTTTAAAAACGTCTTCAGCGCAGACATCAATACAACGTCCGCATGTTATGCAGTCTCGGTCAGTGACCTGTGCCGGACTGTGTTTATCGAGCAAGGGGGCGCGCAGCACCTGTGGTTCCGGACAGACATGAAAGCAGTCCATACAGCGCGTACAGCGTTCACGCTCAGTGGCATCCACAACCAGGGCGCCTTTACCGCCAAGCGCACCATACAGCGCGCCGGTTGGACAAAGGTGTCCGCACCAGCCGTGTTCCACGACCCACAAATCAAACAGAAATAGCGCCAGCAGCAGCCAGATACCTGCACCAAACCCGAAAATCAGCCCGCGACCCATCAGTGAAACCGGGTTGACCCATTCCCACAGCAGCCCGCCCGTCAGCGCACTCCCTGCCAGAATGAGGATCAGCAGCAGATAGCGTAGATTGCGGGGGATCGTCGCCGAGGCAGTAATGCCGAAACGACGACGCAGCCAGGCGGCTAAATCGGTGAGCGGATTAACCGGGCAGACCCAGCTACAGAACAGGCGCTTGCCTGCCAGCGCATAGCTCAGCGCAATAATCAGCGCACCGATCAGCGCGAGCGTGGCGGGCAGATGGCCGCTAGCCAGACTTTGCAGTACCATCAGCGGATCGCTGAGCGGCACGGTGTCGAGCAAGCGGCTGGCGCTGTAGTTACCGTGCAGGATCCAAAATCCGAAGAGCGGACCGCTGAGGAACATGAGCAGCACTAGTGACTGGGTTAGACGGCGTAAGACCAGCCAGCGGTGACTGCGCCACCAGCCTTTTTTCGCCCGGGCTTCTCGCCCGGCGTCTTGTTTACGATTTGCCATCGCGTGCCTCCAGCCAACTGAAACGGTAGTGATGTCCGAGTTCGCCTTTTGCCAGCGCGCGCGGCAAAACCTTGATCGCGGGCTGTTCCAGCACGCAGGCTTTTTCACATTTGCCGCAGCCGGTACAGACATCGCTATGCACCGTAGGCAAAAAACGGGCATGTTTTCCGGTGCGGGTATTGCGCTCTGGCTCCAATGTGATGGCGCTATCGATGAGGGGACAGACGCGATAGCACACATCGCAGCGTAACCCCTGATAATTCAGGCAGTTCTCCTGATCGAGCAGCACCGCTAATCCCATGCGGGCGTCATCGATAGCGTCCAGCGGCTGTAACGCCCCGTTGGGGCAGGCGACCACGCAGGGTATGTCCTCACACATCTCGCACGGGATATCGCGCGCGACAAAGTAAGGGCTACCGGCTGCGGAACCGGAGACCAGCGTTGCCAGCTTCAGCGTGTCGTACGGGCAGGCCTGAACACATTGGCCACAGCGTATGCAGGCACCGGAAAATGCCGCTTCAGACAGCGCACCCGGCGGCCGCAGCCGGAGTACGTCGGCCTGGGCGCGCCGTTGCTGAATGCCGAGAACCGTCACCGCGGCGGATAAACCCGCAACGGCGCGGACGGCGTCACGCAGAAAGCGACGGCGAGCGGGTGATGAATTCTCCGGGCGTGCCATGTGCGCTATACCTTAGCCAGCTTGACGGCGCATTTCTTAAAGTCCGTTTCTTTCGACAGCGGATCGGTGGCATCCAGCGTCAGGACGTTGGTCATCTGCGCGGCGTCGAAGAACGGCATATACACCAGTCCACGCGGCGGCTTATTGCGGCCACGTGTCTCAACAATCGATACGACTTCACCACGGCGCGAGATAATGCGGACTTTCTCACCGCGCCGCAGATCGCGCGCTTTGGCATCCTGCGGGTGCATAAACAGCACGGCTTCGGGGAAGGCGCGGTGCAGCTCTGGTACGCGGCGCGTCATGCTGCCGGTGTGCCAATGTTCCAGCACGCGACCGGTGGAGAGCCAGAGATCGTACTCGTCGTCCGGCACTTCGGCGGCAGGCTCGTACGGCAGCGCGAAAATCACCGCCTTGCCATCCGGTTTGCCATAGAAACGGTAGGCTTCTCCTGCTTTGACGTAAGGATCGTTCCCTTCGCTGTAGCGCCACTGAGTTTCCTTGCCGTTAACGACCGGCCAACGTAGCCCGCGCACTTTGTGGTAGTCATCGAACGGTGCTAAATCGTGACCGTGTCCACGGCCAAACGCGGCGTATTCTTCAAACAGGCCTTTTTGCAGGTAAAAACCGAAGTCACGGGATTCATCGTTCAGCTGGTTTTCCGCTAATTCACTGAGCGGGAAGCGCGTGGTGACATCGTTCGCAAACAGCACGTCGTAGAGCGTTTTGCCACGGTAAGCTGGTTTCTGTGCCAGAAGTTCTTCCGGCCACACTTCCTCGATGGCGAAGCGTTTGGCAAAGCTTACGACCTGCCACAGATCCGATTTTGATTCGCCCGGCGCTTTAACCTGCTGACGCCAGAACTGCGTCCGACGCTCGGCGTTGCCGTAGGCTCCTTCTTTTTCTACCCACATTGCGGTCGGTAAAATCAGATCGGCAGCCAGCGCGCTGACGGTCGGGTAGGGGTCGGAAACGACGATGAAGTTACGCGGATCGCGCCAGCCCGGCATACGTTCCTGATTGATGTTCGGGCCGGCCTGCATGTTGTTGTTACACATCACCCAGTAGGCATTCAGCGTGCCGTCTTTCAGCGCCCGATCTTGTGCAACGGCGTGCAGGCCGATCTTTTCAGGAATGGTACCTGTCGGTAGCTGCCACAGTTTTTCTGCAATCGCGCGGTGTTTCTCGTTGGTCACCACCATGTCCGCAGGCAGGCGGTGGGCGAAGGTGCCGACTTCACGCGCAGTGCCGCAGGCAGACGGTTGACCGGTTAACGAGAACGGCCCGCAGCCCGGCTGAGAGATCTTGCCCGTCAGCAGGTGGATGTTATAAACCAGATTGTTCGCCCAAACGCCGCGCGTGTGCTGGTTAAAGCCCATCGTCCAGTAGGAGATCACTTTCTTCTTCGGATCGGCGTAGAGTTTTGCCAGCGCTTCTAACTGGTCGGCGGGAACGCCGCTGATCGCGACCGCTTTTTCCAGCGTATAGTCAGCGACAAAGGCTTTGTATTCTTCAAAACTCATAGGCTCAGACGCATCGGAACCTGGGTTTTTCGCTGCTTTCTCCAGCGGATGAGTCGGACGCAGCCCGTAGCCGATATCGGTCACACCTCGACGCAGGTTCACGTGGCGGGTAAAGAAAGCCTCGTTCACCGCATTGTTTTGGATAATGTAGTTGGCGATGTAGTTGAGAATGGCCAGATCGGTTTGCGGCGTAAACACCATACCGTTATCCGCCAGCTCAAAACTGCGGTGCTGATAGGTGGACAGCACGGCGACCGTAACATTGCTGTTCGACAGGCGGCGATCGGTGATGCGCGACCAGAGAATCGGGTGCATCTCCGCCATGTTGGAGCCCCACAGCACAAAGGCATCGGTCTGCTCGATATCGTCGTAGCAGCCCATCGGTTCATCCATACCGAAGGTGCGCATAAAACCGACGACCGCGGATGCCATACAGTGGCGCGCGTTGGGGTCAATGTTGTTGGAGCGAAAACCGGCTTTGAACAGCTTGGCGGCTGCATAGCCTTCCCAAATCGTTGATTGCCCAGAGCCAAACATCCCTATCGCGTTCGGACCTTTCTCCTTCAGGGCGGTTTTGAATTTCTCCGCCATGATGTCAAACGCCTGATCCCAGGAGATCGGAGTAAATTCGCCTTCTTTATCGAATTTTCCGTCGCGCATACGCAGCAAAGGCTGGGTAACGCGATCCTGCCCGTACATGATTTTTGGCAGGAAATAGCCCTTGATGCAGTTTAATCCGCGGTTAACCGGCGCTTCGGGATCGCCCTGACTGGCGACGATACGGCCGTTTTGCGTCCCGACCAGTACACCGCAGCCTACGCCACAGAAGCGGCAGGGGGCTTTATCCCAATGGATAGCCTCTGACTGTTCGGTCACGGCGCGCACCGCAGTAGGTATGGTGATGCCTGCGACCGCGGCTGCCGCTGCGACCGCGTTCGCCTTCATAAAGTGTCGTCGACTGAGTTTCATGGTATTTCCTCACCCTGAGCTTGTTGATCAAGAGGTTGTTCATCGAAAGCAAAAGATTGTTCATCGAAAGACGGTTCATCAAGCTGGTGATAAACCAGCGAAACCGCCAGTACGCCTGTAAGTTCGCGTATTGACGCTATTTGTTTTAACAGCGTGTCTTCTGAATCTGACTCCAGCACCACGACCATTTTTCCGGTATCGCTATCGCTGGCACCCACCTCGACATTGGGCTGCGTCGCTAGCGCCTCGGCAACGGCCGCCAACTGTGCCGTGTTGACGTGAACCACTACACTGCAAACATGCCAGACTGTGCTCATCGGTTTTCCTGTTGCGTCGGAAGACGCGCTGGCGCGGTGTGATATCCCGCGGTGATTTTTTTCATCGACATGGCACCGACAGGGCACCCGGAAATGCATGCGCCACAGGTGGTACAGGCGTCGTTGTCGATTGACGGTGCGGCAACGCGCCCGAGGGTGGGACGAAACCCTATCGCCCCGGTTTCACACGCATCCTGACAGCTGCGGCATTCCACCTGATGCAGCGACAAACAGGCATCTTGGATCGTCAGGTGGTATTCCCACGGTGGGGTGTGACTCTCCGCGAACAGTGCTTGTGGACACGCACGCGCGCAGTCGTAGCAGAACGTGCATTCGCCGCGCTGAAAGTCGATGGTGGGGAAACCGCCCGAACCGCGCTGGATAATTCCCGAACCGCAGGCATCAACGCAGACGTTGCAGCGCGTGCACTGGCTCAGGAACTGGCTTTCCGCACAGATCCACGGCGGACGCAATGCGTTGTCTGCCCGCTGTAGGCCACCAGTCAGTAGGGAACGCCGGGAGAGGTTAGTCATGGCTGTTTGTCGCTCTGGTGCTCAATGAAATATCCAATAAAAACACGCTGTTTTTGTAGGGGTTACACTATTCCTCTTGGGGTGTATGCGATAATCACCCTTTAGAGGTAAATGGTGGTGCCGGATCAAGCTTATGTGGGATTCGCGTCTCATTGGCTTGCGGGAGCGTGTGGGGATCGTGATAGTACGCTGAAATGCTGATCTACTTATTTAGAGTAGGTGTGATGCCAAAGAGGATTATTCGCTGTGATGGTCAAACGTCCTGTTTCTACCAGCCTGGCGCGCGCGTTTTTCTATATCGCGCTGCTTTCATTCCTGACGACGGGCATTGCGCTGCTGACGTTAGCCAGCGGTTTACGCGATGCGGAAGCGATCAACGTGGCCGGTTCCATGCGTATGCAAAGCTACCGTATGGGATATGACCTACAGGGAGATCGTGCAGCGTTAGAACCGCATCGCCGCCTCTATGCGCAAACGCTGGATTCGCCAGTTTTTCACTTACTAGATCGCTGGTATGTGCCGCGCGATGTGCGCGATCGTTATGCCGCGCTGTTGCAGAGCTGGAAAACGATGGATGAGCGCCTGAGCGCGGGGGATCGGGGGTGGTATCAGGACAATATTGTCGGCTATGTTACGCAGATCGATCTCTTTGTGCTGGCGTTGCAGCACTATTCCGAACGCAAGATGATGATAGTCGTTGTGACATCAATAATTGGCTCGATCACTATCTATATACTGATCTTCTTTACGCTGCGTCGCATCCGTCGTCAGGTGGTCGTGCCGTTGAATAAGCTGATGGCGGCCTGTGCATCCATCGAGAAGGGGCGTTTTACCCATTCGCGGCTGGACGTTAATCTGCCTAACGAACTGGGTTTACTGGCGCAAACCTTCAGTAGTATGACTGACGAGCTGCAAAAACTTTATCGCTCTCTGGAAGATAAGGTACGGCAGAAAACGCTGCGCTTGCAGGAAGTGAATCGCATGCTGAAGGTGCTGTACAACTGCTCTCAGGCGATGAACGTCAGCACGATAGACCGGCATTGCTTTCAGCAGATACTGCAAATTGTTCGCCGCTATGAAACGGTCGGCTGTCTGGAAATGCGGGTCGGGGAAAACTGGCGGTTATGTGAAGGCCAGCCGGACGAGCAGGCTGCATGGCAGACCTTGCCCATTCGCTTGCAAGAGGTCGAGTTTGGACAGCTACGCTGGCAGGCATCAACGCAACAGCCGTCGGCGCAGCTGATGGAAAGCGTCGCTACTATGCTGGGTCGCGGGCTCTATTTTAATCAGGCGCAGAAGCACTATCAGCAGCTGTTACTGATGGAAGAGCGTGCCACTATCGCGCGTGAACTGCATGACTCACTGGCTCAGGTGCTTTCTTATCTGAATATCCAGATGGCGTTATTAAAGCGTTCGGTAGCGGAAGAAAATGCGCAGGCCCGGCAGATCATCACCGATTTCGAGCAGGCGCTCAGCGATGCGTATCGCCAACTGCGTGAACTGCTGGGCACGTTCCGGCTGACGCTACAGCAGGCCGATTTGCCAGCGGCGATGCAGGAAATGATTGAGCCACTGCGTGCGCAGACCCCGGCGACCATCGCGATTGATTGCCGGATCCCTACGCAGGCGCTTGATGCCTCACAGCAGGTTCACTTGCTGCAAATCATCCGTGAAGCGGTGCTGAACGCCATTAAACACGCGCAGGCGACGATGATTACTGTCAACTGCCGTACGCAGCCTGATGGTCGTCACTGTGTTGATATTCGTGATGACGGCTGCGGTATTATCAGTCAGGAGGAGCCTGCGGGACATTACGGCTTAAATATTATGCAGGAGCGCGCCGAACGGTTAGGAGGAAAGCTCTCTATTGGCCTCCACCCTGAAGGGGGAACGCAGGTTAGCGTCTGTTTCTCGACGCCAACGACTGCGCGTGAACGCGACAACGCGAACAATCTCTATCCGGAATAAGTCGAGTGGGAAACAGGCCGCTTGAAGTATGACGGCGATAAATCATAGACCATAATCATAAATAAAATAATAAGATCCATATTACATTGGGGCTGGGCATGTCAGAAAAACCATCTTATCGTGTTTTGATCGTCGACGATCATCCGCTTATGCGCCGGGGAATCCGTCAGCTACTGGCAACCGATGCCATTTTTGATGTGATCGGGGAAGCTAGCAACGGCATGGAGGCGCTGAGTCTCGCGAATCGGGATTCTCCCGATATTATCTTGCTCGATCTCAACATGAAAGGATTGAGCGGGTTGGATACGCTCCACGCGCTGCGGCGCGATGGGATCTGCGCCCGTGTGATTGTGCTGACGGTCTCCGATGCGCCCAGCGATATCTATGCGCTGATGGATGCGGGTGCCGATGGCTATCTGCTTAAAGACAGCGCTCCAGAACACTTGTTGGAGGCCATTCGTAACGGTGATGCCTTCAGTGAGCAGGTGCGGGACGTGCTGCGTCACCGTATCGCCATACAGGACACGCCGTCGCCCTTTACCGTATTGACGGAGCGCGAACTGGATGTGCTACAGGAAGTGGCCTCTGGGCTATCCAACAAGCAAATTGCGAGTGTACTGTACATCTCAGAAGAGACGGTAAAAGTGCATATCCGCAACATGCTGCGCAAACTCAACGTACGCTCCCGCGTCGCCGCCACGGTGCTGTATCTGGAAACGCGCGGCCAGTAGGGCCGTTGAAACAGACAGTGTGAATAGGGCTTCCGAATCATTGCCAGAAGCCCAGACGGTTATTCACGGAGGCGGAAAAAGGCTCAATACTGCGGGAATCGTGACGAGTGCGAGCAGTAGCGAGACGATAATCGATAACGCGATCACATCCTGCTGATAGTGATACTTCTTAGCAAAGACATACACACCAGCGCCAATTGGCTGCGCGGCCATGACCACGGCAGTTGCCAGCCAGATCCCTTGAGAGTGACCCATCCCGAATACATAGACGGCTATCGCGAACGTGATGGCAGGCTGTATCACGAGTTTTAGCACAACCATCGGTAGTACCGTTTTGCTAACCGTGACGTTCAGGTGCTCTTTTACCTTTAGTCTGGCAAGGCCCAGCCCGAGAGCAAATAGCGCGGTGGGGCCCGCAGCATTGCCCAGAAAGTGCGCAAAGGATTCGATGACGACGGGGATCTGAATGTCGAGCAGGACGAAAGCCAGACCGGCAAGCACCGAGATCGTTAATGGATTCTTCACGGTCGTCAGCGCCGAGTTTCCCACACTGTGAATCAGTCGCGTATTTGCGTCTGCCGCTCGTGTAGAAAACACATCCCAACTGACGATCACGGCCATGATGGCGGGGATATTGTGCAGAATGGTTGCCATCGCTGCGGGGAGTGCCGCCTGTTCGCCATAGACTGAAATCAACATCGGCACGCCCATGTATCCCGTGGTGCCATAACACGCGCCCATGCTAAGAAGGGAGGAGTGGGGCAATCCGATCCTCATGCGCTTCGCCAGCAATGTGGCAAGCATGTAGGACGTTACGATTCCGATCAGCGTTGACAGCATAAAGCCCCACTGTTTCAGATCGCTGGTGTCGGCACGCGCCACGGCAATGAACAATAAGGCTGGCAGCACGATATACAGGACGTAGTCGTTGATTAACTTATCTGCTTGGCCGCTGTCGGGTTTTGATCTTCCATAAACGTAGCCAACGAGAATCACCAGAAATAAGGGGACGACAATCAAGAACATAGATGGGCCTCTTTTTTATATTTTTGAAGATATCGACCCGTGGATTTTGCGGGGTGTTTCATAAATCGCTAAATGAATTATGATGTCTTCATAATTGATTTAATCAATAACGATAATCTCAAGAGGTCAGGATAACGGTGCGAGCACAGGTCGAGCGGATAGAAGGGCGTGGTATCACGCTGGAGCAGCTGCGTATCTTTGTCTCCATCGCGGAGTGCGGCGGCTTCGGACGCGCGGGTGAAGAGCTGGGACGGACGCAATCAACGCTGAGTGCTGGCCTGAAGCGCTTAGAAGAGGATGTCGGTTGTCGCCTCATCGAACGGCGTCAGGGACACATTCTCGGGTTGACCGAAGAAGGGCGACAGTTGCTGCCTGCCGCGCGTGACATTCTGCTACGTACGCATCGGGCCATCGGCGCATTGCAGAAATCCCCGATGACAGGCCGCGTAGCGCTCGGCGTCCCAGATGATTTCGAGGTTAAGAATCTGCACGAAATCATTTCGCTATGTCTTGAGGGGAATCCTGGCCTAAAGGTGGAAATCACGGCGGCGTCATCGAGCGTGCTGTCTTCGATGGTTGCCCAGCAACGCCTGGATGTCGTGATCCTCAAAGGGCTGGCGGGACAGCCGCTGATTTCTGAAACAGAAAGAATTTTGCGGGTTGAATCTCTTCACTGGGTCAGTTCCGGTGCGGTGAATTTCAGTGAGATGGATGAAGTCCCTCTCGTCACGTTCCCTGATGGCTGTGTGATTCGGAAGTGCGCGGTTTCTGCGCTGGAGCATGTCGGACGCCCATACTACTTTTCTTATGTGAGCGGGTCTTTCGATAATATCCGCAGCGCGGCGGCAAAGGGGCTGGGGATTGGTTTACTGCCGAAGAGCGCGCTGTTCGACGCGCTGTATGTTCTGGGGCCGGAAGATGGCGCTCCCAGCGTTCCTGCGATTCAGCTCGTGCTCAGCGTGACGCGACCCGGTAAACTCTACCAACAGTTTACCCGCTATATCGATCGGGCATTGGCACAATAGGCTGAGGCTGGGTTTAGTTCGCGGCGGTATTGCTGTATTTAATATGATGATATTTTAATTAATAGATGCGTTAGCGGTTGGCTGTATTGTCTTATTAAGTTGTTTTGCTCGTTTCTTATCTCTGACCCATAATACAGAACCATTTGTCTTTTTCATTTCAAACAAATCTATTGCCATGAATATATCACTTAGTTTTTTGAATCCGTAATTTCTCTGATCAAAAGACGCATGATTAGAAATATGAGTACCAATAGGTCCAAGCATCGCCCAACCGTCTTCATCTTCCACAGCTTCGATAGCCTGTCGTAGCAAATTAATGAGCTTGGTGTCGCTTTTAATATTCCGGCTTTGTTTTTGAATTGGTTGTTCAATCCCAATTTCATCATCTAAATATAAAAAACGAGAGCAACTATTAACAAAAGCGACTGGGGCTTTACGTTCACCAAAACCAATAACGAATTTACCGTCTGCTAGAGCTCTCGTCACCAACGGTGTAAAATCACAATCAGATGAAACAAGACAAATGACATCAACATTTTTTGTATATAAAACATCCATAACATCAATGACTAATGCCATATCAGTGGCATTTTTCCCTTTTGTTAGATCAAATTGCTGAATTGGTTGAATAGCAAACTCATGCAGCACATCTTCCCATGCTTTAAGGTTTTGATTTTTCCAATTCCCATAAGCTTTTCTGATATTGACCACGCCATAGCGAGCAAGCTCAGAGAGAACTTTATCAATCTTTTTTGCTGGAGCATTATCAGCATCAATAAATACTGCAATTTTTTCTTTATCTTTCACTCGTTCCTCCTTGTAACTTAGTGTGTGTTCAAGGGCAATTTGTCTGCTGTGGTTTTGTGGGGGGCTTGTGTGCAACAGAACCATAAAACTGTGACTTACAAACGACCCAACGCACAAAAAGCGTGAGTGGTAGTAATTTGTTATAACCAGATAGGTATGCCATTTAATCCATTAACTTTATATGGAAGACAGCTGAATGAGCATTAAAACGGACTAGATTTAATTTAACTTAATTTAGACGAAACTAACAAGATACGAGTAGGGAGAATTTCAACTCACATTCATTAACCTACGGGCGTAGGGTAATATTTACAGAACATGAATTGGTACGACCGAGTGGACTAACATCCAGTATCTGACTCTTTGATTTAACAAAATTTATTTTATCACTAGTATAACTAGTGGACTTCATTATGGACTTATTTTAAAGCCATAGCAAGGTTGCAGTAAGCGCTTCTATCAGAACGGTTCCGGTCAGATAGCATGTTCATATTCATAGCTTTCCGCTAATACAGAAGGCCGTGATTGCTGAAGCGAAAGGGAATCACTCAGTTAGTTGAGAATATGTACATCAGGAAGTTGATGGTAGAGCAACTCAGAGGTTGCTCTATGCAGAACGATGTTCTCAAGTATCATAGTAGTAGAAACAATTGTTTTGGCTGGGGCTATGATATAGGGCCAGATACTTCCAGTGCATATTACTTGATGGTGTGCAGATTTATGCTTTTTATCCGCTTCCCTAGCGAAGCGGATAATTTTTGGTTCGTCAGCAAATTTTTATCAATAGCATCATGAATTAACGATTTCTGGTTTTTCTTTCCAGTTTATTGCCATCGTCATCGAAATACCGGCTGGGCCAGATCTCAGCAGGTTCCACACCGAGTGCATTTGCTATCAGTTGTTCACCTTTTGGCCAGGATCGCGTTAGTGCGTTAGCGAGGGTAGAAGAACTGAGTCCTGCTTGTCGGGATAGAGCAGCCAGTGTGGTGTGTTTTTTACGAAGGCCTGCAATGATATCGGCGTTGTGCCAGTCCTGCTTATTCATCGTCATAGAATTAACCCTGAGTCTTACTGCTGGTGGCGATTCAGACAGGGTTTGCAGTACCGGCCATGTTTCCAAGTTCCGGCGAGGACGAATCCTCCCCTGCCTGAACCGCCATAACAGACGTACTCAAGCACACCAGCGCGTGAACGCTGATGGGAAACATGGTTTGGGGCTGCAAATCCCCGCCAATGGATTTTGCCAAAGGCATAACTAAGATAAGTGAAATTTGCAGCATTCTCAAACTTTCAGCATAACTGCGCATTCTGCGCAACTTCTTGCTCACTTTCTGGCATAAATCACTTTTTGCGCAATGGATGCCGTTTTTTCGCGAAGTCTGCGCAATTTCTTGCTCAAATTTTGCTTAGGGAAAATTTGAGTTAAGCAAATTAACAGTAAAAACAATCAGATAAAAGTTGGCATACGGATTGCTATACGGGGCGTGAAGTTACTCATCACGTTCAACAACAAGGAGCAAGACTATGCCAACTCCATGCTATATCAGCATCGAAGGAAAAACGCAGGGCAACATCACCGCAGGTGCCTTCACCTCTGATTCTGTCGGCAACATCTATGTGGAAGGCCACGAAGACGAAATGCTGGTACAGGAATTCAAGCACGTGGTCACCGTGCCGACCGACCCACAGTCTGGTCAGCCGTCTGGTCAGCGTGTCCACAAACCGTTCAAGTTCACTGTGGCGCTGAACAAAGCCGTCCCGTTGATGTACAACGCTCTGGCTTCCGGCGAAATGCTGCCGACCGTCACGCTGAAGTGGTACCGCACGTCGGTTGAAGGTAAGCAAGAGCACTTCTTCTCTACCGTACTGACCGATGCCACCATCGTTGACGTTAACTGCCAGATGCCACACTGCCAGGATCCAGCGAAGCTGGACTACACCCAGCTGATCGAAGTGTCGCTGGCCTACCGCAAAATCGATTGGGAACACACCGTTGCAGGAACTTCTGGTTCCGATGACTGGCGTGCGCCGGTCGAAGCGTAATTCCTCTTTAACCCGGGCTTGCCCGGGTTTTCTGCATTTGTCTCAACGTGATGCCAACATGAACTGTGGCGTGAGCCACGCCATGCCTGAGTGTGGATGACAGCATCAGGAGGACGGATGGCAAACAGTACAGGATTACAGTTCACGGTAAAGGTCGGTGCATTGCCCGCCTCAACCTTTGCCGTGGTGGATTTTCAGCTCAGCGAGGCACTTAACCAGCCGTTTGCCCTGTCGCTGAATCTGGCGAGTGCCTTGCCGGATGTCGATTTTGGTACGGTACTCGACCAGCCCTGTGAGCTGCTGGTGTGGTATGAAGGCGAACTCCAGAGGCGCGTGAGCGGCATTATCAGTGCCTTCGCGCAGGGTGACACTGGCTTTCGCCGAACCCGCTATCAGGCAGAGGTTCGCCCGGCACTGTGGCGATTGGGGCTGCGTACCAATGCCCGCCTCTTTCAGGCACAAAAGCCGGAAGTCATTATCGGTACGTTGCTGGAAGAGTCTGGCATTACCGATTATGCCTTTGCACTGCGTCACGACCACGCCCCGCGCGAATACTGCGTGCAGTATCGGGAAAGCGATTTAGCCTTTATTACCCGACTGGCCGCAGAGGAAGGGCTGTACTTCTTCCATGAGTTTGAGGAAGGCAAACATCGCGTCGTCTTTGCCGATGATGCCGGAGCGCTCAGCAAAGGCCCGGAGCTGTTCTTCAACCTCGCCACGCAGGGGCTGAGCGAAGGCGAATATGTCCGCCGTTTCCGCTACGCCGAAGCGGTCAGCACCGCCGAAGTCGCCCTCAAGGATTACAGCTTCAAAACCCCCGCCTACGGCCTGCTGCACAGCAAGATGAGCGGCGAGCTGGCGCACCAGCGCGAAAGCTATCAGCACTATGACTACCCCGGGCGTTTTAAACAAGACCCGAGCGGCAAGGCCTTTACCGGCTACCGGCTGGATGCGTTACGCGCGAATGCCATGACCGGCTCCGGTGAATCCAATGCCGCGATGTTGATGCCTGGCAGCAGCTTTACCTTAACCGAACACCCCAATCTGGCACTCAACATCGGCTGGCAGTTGGTTGCCATCACCCACAGCGGGCAGCAGCCGCAGGCGCTGGAAGAAGAAAGCGGCGGCGAACCGACCACCTACAGCAACAGCTTCGAGGTCGTAAAAGCCAGCACCACCTGGCGCGCCGACCTGCCGTACAAGCCGATGGTAGACGGCCCGCAGATCGCGACCGTTGTCGGCCCGGCGGGTGAAGAGATTTATTGCGACCAGTACGGCCGGGTGAAACTGCAATTCCCGTGGGACAGATACGGCTCCTGCGATGACCAGAGCTCCTGCTGGGTACGGGTCAGCCAGGGCTGGGCCGGTGGCCAGTACGGCCTGATAGCCATCCCGCGTATCGGCCATGAGGTGATTGTCAGCTTCCTCGAAGGCGACCCGGACCAGCCTATCGTGACGGGCAGAACCTTTCATGCCACCAATCCCTCACCGTATCCACTGCCGGCCAACAAGACACGCACCTCACTACGCACGTCAACGCACAAGGGCGAGGGCTTTAACGAACTGCGCTTTGAAGACCAGGCCGGTCAGGAAGAAGTGTTTATCCATGCCCAGAAAGACATGAACACCGTGGTGTTGAATAACCGCAGTACCTCGGTGAATGCCAACCATAGCGAGAACGTGGGCAGACCCACGGAGCAAAACCAGGGGTGATCAGATTACTGAAATTCAGGGGAGCAAACGGTATCAGGGTGACGAACGATATCTTTATCCACGCCGAAGATGGCAGCATTCAGATTGGTACGGGTGCGGGCTATATCTCAATCAAACACAGCGGTGATATTGAGATCGTCGGGAATAACCTGACGCTGAACGGCACCCGTATCGATTTGAATTAAGGACACGTGAACATGTATCAGATGAACGAAGGCACGCTCGCCATTCCTGCGCAGTGGCGCGATGAATCCCTGCACGTTTTTGTCTTGCCGGATGAAACCACTAACCTGGTGGTTAACCGCACCCCGACCGAACCCGGTCAGACGCCGGACGGGGTGTATCAGAAAACGCTGGAGCAGTTTTCTACCCATCTCAATGGTTATAAAGAAGTGCAAGCCTGGGAGCTGACACTGTCGGGTGCGCCAGCCCCGGCGCTGGAATACACCTGGCAGTCACCTGAAGGCCAGATGCATCAGGTGGTGGTGATGCAGGTGCGTGGTAACCTGCTGCTGACGTTCACCATTACCGCCGCTGACGTGCTGAGTGATGATCGTAAAAAAGCATTATTGGCGGTGATCGAAACATTCAACGCTGCTGCACCTGCCACATCGGAGGGGATGGAGAGCGGCGATGCGTGATGAAATCCTGGCCCGTATTGCGCGTGTCGGCGCTATGCACGCGGGCAATCGGCCCACACTGCCACCCGACTTACCGACACCCGGTAGCGGCTCGCCGCCGACCTCGCCGGGCAAGCCTATCAAACACAGTAGCTTTCTGGGAGCACTGCTCGGTGCCGTGGCTGGGGCGTTGGTAGCAGCAGCGGTCGCGGCAGTGGCCGTTGCCCTGGTAGGCGTTACCGGTGGGCTGGCGATTGCCGTGGTCGGTGGGCTGGCGGTGCTGGGGGCGGGAAGCCTGATATCGGCGGTCAGTGGTCGGGTATCCGCCATGGTGGACAGTGCCTCACCGCCTGCGGGGAAAGTGGACAGTGGTTCACCGAATGTGTCGGTGGAAGGGAGTCCGGTTTCCCGTGCTGAAGTCGATGTCGTGGCATGCACCAAACACAACGGTCCGCAACTGATTGCGCAAGGCAGTGAAACTGTCTTCGTGAACGGTCATCCGGCTGCACGGATTGGTGATAAAACCGTGTGTGGTGCCACCATCAAGGACGGGGCATCGACGGTGTTCTTTGGCTCCGGCCAGGCTACCGTACTGGAGATACAGGACGAATTCAGTGGCTGGCAAAAAGCGCTGCTGATTGCGGTAGAATTTCTGGTACCGCCGACCCGTGGCCTGTTTCGCGGGTTGGGGAAGTTATTCTTTCGCGGCCCCAAAGCGGTGATGAAAGGACTGGGCGCTGGTGCACTTTGGGCAGGTAAGCGTCTCAGGCAAAAGACACGCTGTGCCACTCGTGCATTTAAGGCGAACAAGGGCCGGGCGCGGGTGACACAAGCGGCTAAAGCTTTCAAGAAAGACCCGGTGTATATCGCCAGCGGTGAAGTGATTGAAAATCGTATCGACCTGGCGTTGGGACAGACCATCCCGCTGGTGTTTGAACGCACTTACCGTACCGCCTCTTCACATGCCGGATTAGTAGGCCGTGGCTGGCAGGATAGCTGGAGCGAGGTCGCTACCGTCAGTCAGGATGAGGGTGACACTCATGTCACTATTACGCTGGCACAGGGCTATGACATTGATTTCACCTTCGGGCTGGGTGCCACCGTGGTGTACTGCGCCGAATACCCCGAATTCAAACTGCTGCGGCGGCATAACGGCTTTCACCTGTGGCACCGCGACAGCCAGACCTGGCGGGCCTTTACCGTCAAACAGGGTGACCAGTTGCTGTTGTCGGCTATTACCGACAACCACCATAACCGAATCGACTTTCTCCGCGACCCCAAAGGCTATCTGCGCAAGATACGGCACAGCGACGGCATCGAGCTGCTGCTGGTGTGGCAGGGGGAATTTCTGCGCCAGGTGCAGCGCATTGACGGTGGCCAGAAAACCGTGCTGGCCGAATACCGGCAGGATGAACAAGGCCGACTGGTCGAGGCCGATGCCGCCCATGCCTATCATCTGTTTTACGACTACGACAAAGAAAACCGACTGACGCGCTGGCACGACAACGACAAAACCTGGGCGCGTTATGAGTATGACCATCAGGGCAGATGCGTCTACACCACCTGTGCCGACGGCTACCTGACGGCGAAGTTTGAGTACCTGGCCGACCGTGTGGTGATGACTGACGGATTAGGCCAACGTAGTGAATATGGCTTCAATGACCTGTACCTGATGGCGTGGGAAAAATCCCCGCTCGGCCATCTTACCCGCTATGAGTATGACAATGTGGGCAATCTGCTGCGGGAAATCTCCCCGGCGGGCCGGGTGGTGGAATTTGCCTATCTGGATGATACCGGACTGGTCAGCACCTTCACCGACGGCAGCGGCCACCAATGGCAGTACGCCTACGACGACGCACAGCGGTTATGCGGTATTACTGACCCGCTCGGACGCAACTGGGCATGGGCGTTCGATGAGGCAGGCAACCCGAAGAGCCTGACCGGGCCGGAAAACAGCGAAGTACGCTTTGCCTGGAACCGCTACGGTCTGCTGACTGAGGTCAGCGACCAGAACGGTCAGGTACAGGCCAGCCTGTTTTACGACCACCGTCAGCGCCTGCTGAGCGCCACGGATGCGGAGTCCCGTACCCAGCAACTACGTTATGACCAGCAGGACAGACTGACCACCTGGCAGCGGCCGGATGGCGCAACCTATCGGCTGGGTTATCGTCGTGCGAGCTGGAAACTGCCGGAGCAGTTGATACGCCCCGACGAGAAAGAAGAAAAACGCCAGTACGACAAGCATAACAACCTGCTGAGCTATGTGGACGGCAACGGCGCGGTATGGCGCCAGAGCTACGGTCCCTTTGACCTACTCACCTCGCGAACGGATGCACAAGATCGCACCTGGCGTTACGAGTACGACAAAGAGAGCCAGCAGTTGGTCGCCGTTGTCGCCCCGGACGGCAACCGCTGGCAATGGTGGCTGGATGCCGATGCGCGGGTCATCCGCGAACGGGATATGGCGGGCACCGACACCCACTACACCTATGACGAAGACGGCAACTGCATCGCCATCCATAATGGAGAAGGCGAAACCCGCCACTTCCTGTATGACGGACGCGGGTTGCTCATCAAAGAAACCGCGCCGGACGATACTCTACATTACCGCTATGACGCCGCAGGCAGGCTGACCGAGGTCATCTCCGCTACCAGTCATGTCCAACTGGAGTATGACCTCCGTGACCGGGTGGTGCAGGAATGGTTGAACGGCACCCTGCTCACCCGACAGTTTGACGATACCGCACGCACCGTGACACGAACCCTGGCCGGGGAAGATGAGCGCGATGGCGCACTGACCAGCACGTTCCGCTATAGTGCGGCAGGTGAACTGCAACAGGTGCAGCTACCGGACGGCGCAGAGCTCACCCTTGTCCATGATGCCGCTGGGCGAGAATCCTCCCGTTCAGGCGGGGCGTTCGTCCAGCACCGTGAATATGACGTGATGGGCTGGCTAACGCGCGAGATGAGCGGTCAGCAGCAGGATGGTCGTCTGCATGCTTCGCAGACAAGGGAGTATCTGTACGACGGCGCAGGCAACCTGGCTGGCGTTCGCCATAACCGTGAAACCCGGGGCTATCGTCTGGACGCCACCGGACGCGTGCTGTCCGTCCTGAGCGGTGGCTCAGGGCGTGCGGTCGAAACCGACGAAGCCTACCGCTATACCCGCAACGGCCTGCCGCAGGATACCGCACGACTCACCGAATGGCAGGCGGGCAGGCTGACTCAGCAGGACAACACTCACTACCAGTACGACAAGGCCGGAAGGCTGATACGCAAACAGGTGGTACAGCCGGGTTATCGGCCGCAGGTATGGCACTACCGCTGGGACAGCCGTAATCAGTTACGGGGAGTCGATACACCGAACGGCGAACGCTGGCTCTACAACTACGACGCGTTCGGGCGGCGTATTGGCAAACGCTGTGACCAGAAAGCTGAAGGTATTCACTACCTGTGGGACGGCGACCAGATTGCCGAAGTACGGCACTATCGCGACAACCAGCTTATCAGCCGCCGTCACTGGGTGCATAACGGCTGGGAGTTGTTGGTGCAGCAGCGCCAAACTGTGGAGGGGAACTGGGAAACGGATTTTGTCACCAGCGGCCATAATGGTGAACCGCAGGCTGGCAGACTCCGTACACCAACTTATGGGGCCAGCGTTATACAGATAATACTGAAAGTCTTGATCCGGGACTGGCCTTTGCGGGGCAGTACCGTGACGCTGAAAGTAGCTTATGCTATAACAGGTTCCGCTATTATGATCCAAGTGGTGGTGGTTATATCTCGCCAGACCCGATAGGGATAGCGGGGGGAGAGAATAACTACGGTTACGTCCAGAATCCGACCTGTTGGGTTGATCCGTTTGGGTTGGCATCTTGCCGTCTTACTTATATGGGAAGAACTCCAGGTAAAAAGACTAAAACAGGGCGAGCTGTTATTGAGCGAATGCGTGGAGAAGGTCGCATTCGTGGTTCTGGTGATAGGATGCAATTTAAAAGTTCAACTGATAGTAAGTGGTATCGTATTCAGGATGCTGATATGGCTCATTTAACTGATGCTGTTAAATATTGGAATCAAAAGGGTGGGTACTATGGGGCGAAGTCTAAAGAAGTCAGAGCCTTTATGCGGGACCCCAAAAACTATGAGTTAGAGTATTTTGGACATAACCGTTCTCAGGGTGCAAGCCTGCCTGATAGATATAGAAATCCAAGTGATTTTATTGGGCCTGCGGAAATCTCGCAATACTTTCTATGATTAAATAGGTGCGTAATGAAGATTCTTTCTGATGTAAGTCAAGAGCTAGAGGAATTAATAGTATCTGTAGTCGAAAAGGGTAATCACCTTCATGATAAAAAATCTTATGGGCAGGCATTAGAAGAATATAATGAAGCTTGGCGATTACTCCCTGAACCAAAGCTAGATTGGGAAATTGCCAGTTGGATTTCTGCGTGTATATATAGTGCATATTTCGACATGGAGGATTTTCATGAGGCTAAAAAATGGGCAGGAATTGCATTGCAAACCAGAGGGTCAGATATAGATACGGCTCCGTTAATTGATCTTGGGATGGTTTGCTATGAGTTAGAAGAATATGATATGGCTTATAAACATTTTCATGATGCGTATAGCTACGGAAAGAAAAGAGCTTTTCAGGAACGACCTAAAAAATACCTTGATTTTTACTTGAATAAAATGTCGAAGAATTGAGTTTTCTGTAAAATTCAAATGGCATAGAATTTATTATTTCGTAAATATCGTGATTATTAAATGAAAAATGGCAGATTTTTTGAATAGTCAAAATTATTTAATAAATCTGTCTTTTTAATACGTAACCAGCTTAGGGGGTAGACATACCGATTGAGCGACTATGATTTGTTAGGGTGGATCATCGCTAAACGCTGTGGCCAGGACCTATGGGGAATACCTGTTGGACGGCGGCCATATAGCTGGGGTATGGCACCACCGCGACGTTGACTGGGGGAACATAAGGGCTGGGAGCAACTGGATCTATAGTGTTAGCATATTAAGTGCATTCTAAATTACGCCGAATACCGTCTAGTTCACCACTACTGAAACTCCGTTAATATGGTGGAAAAAGATGGCAAAGGTTGTCATCATGTGCACTAAATTGTAGGTCGTGAACGCTCTTGTGGCCTGTCGGTATCATCAGGACTGGTAACTTTCTTTTTTCAGCTACATCTTTCGGTAGAGCAGGTGGTTGGTGCTGTTGCATAGCACATAAGCTGTTTTCTTTATCGACAAGAAGAATAGTTTTTCCCTGCAGGTAGTAAACGGTGCCAATACACCCGATAACGCACCAAACCATAAGCGAGAGTGGTAGCTTGTCGCGGAAAAATCTAAACTTCAGCTGTTCATCCATCCAACTGATCTGATGCTGCCAGAAGAATTTATAATGCGCGTACCAGTCACTGAACAGGATCTGCTTGCTCAAGCAGTGCTGATAGTATTCGTTACGAAGATCATCTAGTCGTTTTAGTTGAGCAGTGGTCGGTGGGCTATTAGAGCTCTGTACCTCTCTATACAAGTCACGCAGTTTTTCGAGAGTTTTTGTTAAATACTGGGCAGCCTTTTCATAATCAGGTTTCTTATGGTCATAGTAAGATATATAGATCGCACAGATACCGAATATCAGCATTATGGCAGACGGAATTTTTGCACTCAGCTCGTCAATAACTAATGCAAATATACCAACAGCCATTGAAATGAATCCGATAAAGCCCGGAACTTTATCTACGATATCCAGAGTGGCCCAGTGCTTTTTACAACCGATACCAACGTTGTAGCCGATTTCAGCAGTAGATTTCAGAAATGCTTCTCTATTCATACAGCCCTACTCAATTGGAACGTGAATGCGGTCTTTGGCCACAACGACCCCATTTTGGACGACGTAACATTCCACGATATGGTCGCCAGCAAAATTAGTGTGCTCCGATATTGTAGAGTGGCCGCTATCCTTTACGATTTGGCCGCGCAAACAGTCCCGGCGCTCGGCTTCCTCGCCACGATTTAGAACTTTCCAGTACATCTGGCTGTTACCCGGCACTGTGTTATCGATTGCTTCAAATTTTAGGGACTTTTTAGGACTCAGTTTGAAGTTTCTCCGCAGCATAGAGCGCAACTTGCCCGGCTGAAATCCTGCTTGAGTGACTTCACAATCGATTTTAAGCTTATAGCGAATATCGACCGGGAAGCGATCTTCCACAAACTCTTCAGTCTCGCGGAAGGAACGTGCCGATGCTTTAGCAATCTGTTTCTCTGATGCTGGGAATCGGTTGCCATAGACTTTCTGCCATTTTGCGTTTTCGCCGTCGGTTCCCGAGGCATCAATAGCCTCGAGGCAAAGTTGGTGAGCCTTGCTGGCAGCGGTCTGGAAAGATTCCTTAACCTTGACATGCTGCCCGCTACCTAAGGCTGCATAACGTTCTTTTTTTGGTTCATCTGCCAAGTATTTGAAGAAGTCTCGGCTCAGCCAATCGTAATAAAAATAACTTCTGGAATCGTATTCGGTAGTGGAATTCAAAAAGTTGTGTGCCAGGGTGTCGATCAGCAGACCACCCATCGCCACGCCGTGTTTATTTTTCCAGGCTCTTGCCATTTTGCATAATCTACGCAGATTCCTGTTCTTTTCGGCATTCGCGTCCGCCATGGCCTTAATTTCGGCTCGAGGCTTGGTTATCTTCCAAGTTCCACCTTTACGCGTATCAGGAAATTTGAAGCTTCCATCCTCTTGTTCAAATGCAGGTTGTACCTCTACATGGAAGTTGGTATACAGCACCCTTACCACAGGGCTATCCACATAGATATCTGTTCTGGGATACCTAGCCTTCAAGGTGTCTTTGACAGCGGTGAGCAGCTTTGATTGACCACCGTCTATGTTGTAATCATCCCATTTGCTTGCAGGCATGATATAGATCATGTCCAAGTCTGAAATACCGCGTATGGCTGACCAACGGCCATAGGATCCTACCTGCAGATTATTGGCAATGGAGGAATCTGTGTTCCTGAATCGTTTATTTAGGCAAGACGTAATGTCACCGTATTTTCCGCTTATCTGTTCGCCGTTATCAATTTTTATATTTTCCAGAAACGTCTGGAATTTTTCAGCGATGCTCAATTTTCAAATCCTTATGTATTATGGGTGTTAGCAGATCGGCATGCCCACAACCCAAGTTCTGCATCCATAATAAGGTGGCGGTATATAGGCACCAAAATATAAAAAATCGAGCACTTTACTTGTAAGAGCATGCTGTTTGACTGTTAAGTGTAAACAGCTCATCTCCGCTATTCAAGCGATGAAATTTCAACCTGCGCTGGAAATCACGGAAGGAGTCGGCTCAACAACGCTTTGTTTGGCTACGACAAAGTAGTGTGGGGACTCTGGATAGGACAGCGGCAAGCCAACGGAGATTAGATATGAACTTTAAGAAACGACAAGCAGTTGAGATATTTCGAGATCAGTTATCTGGATCGCGCTATCTGATCTGTCTCGACGTTGAGGCAACTTGTGACGACTACCCAAAAAGCATGAGTGTTGCTGATAGAGCAGGCCATTCATTACTGGTCACTCCCGAGGAAATGGAAATTATTGAGATTGGGATTGTTGCACTGGACTTACGACAGCATTACCAGGTAGTGACCAATTTCTCTCAGTTTGTCCAGCCAATTATTCACCCTGATTTGACACCGTTTTGTAAGGCACTCACTGGGATCAAACAGAATGATGTAGATAGTGCCCAACCATTTTCGAAGGTTAGCCAGATAGTGGATACTTTGCTGCAGCCGTTTTTAATAGAGGGTGTGGTTTGGTGCTCTTGGGGCACTTACGATGCTGACCAAATTAAACGTGACTGCGTAAGGCTCGGTGTTAAATCATCTCTCAATGACCTCAAGCATCTGCCTGTTGATTTGTTCTACAGTAATGTTTTCGATACACCGGCGCCGGATTTGAAGAAAGCCGTGGAGTCATTAGAAATCACTTGGGAAGGTCAGTACCACAGAGCGTTGGATGATTCCCGTCATGTAGCACTGTTGGTGACCAAGCTGCTTGAAACGCTATAGCAGTTAGGCTCAACACCAGTTGATGTAGAATAGATTCCTGCAAGGTTCGAAGCCTAGGCAGAACGCGACTGTCTATGAATGGCAGCAGCAGACATGATGCTATCCCCGAAATTTGATCAAGAGTGAATTGTTTGGCTACCTGAAAGGCACATTTTCTGGTGTGTTAATGCATAAGATGTATTTTATTAATAGAAATTGTATGAATAAGTAGTGATACTATCATAAGAAATATCACTACTAAATCAATACCTCTTTATATAACATATTTTTTCTGAAGAATATGTCATATAAGTATAAATATACATTCGGTTTTTATAAGGATACTATCATTAATAGTCTATGCTCCAATATCATTCAACCATTTTTCAACAGTTCGAATTGGTAAGCCTAGTCGTTCCTGTGAACTTGTTTTTTGATCAATTGCAGCATTTTTTGTTTTAGCTTTTGCCTCATAAGCAGCGGCGACTTCAGCAGCAGCTGCTTCTCCAAATAATACTGATAGCTTTTTACCGAATTCTTCCGGTGTCTGGCTTTCATATTTAACTTCATAACCATAGTGATTGGAAAAAGCCAAAGCTAATTCTGTGCCAGTGACGGCTGGCAATATACCTACACTAATAACACCTGTTAATGAAAAATTAGTCAGCAAGGCTGCTGCAACATCTGCTATATCCAGATGGGAACACCATGAAACAGGAAAGTCATCCCTGAGTGGATAAGGTAGTTTATGTTCCTGTTTTACTGCTTCAGTGACAATCGGCAGCAATAAGTTTTCAAGGTATTGAACGGGGGCAACGATAGCTAAAGAAATGCCAGTATTTTCAATCCCACTTACCAATGCAGGCAAAGCCCTATTATCGCTGCTGCTTTCCAGCTTCCAGCCACTTGTGGAAATAACCACTCGTTTTGGTCGCGCCTTACCAACAGCTTCGGCGATAGTGTGTGCATAATGAAGACGCTGGTCTTCTGACCCTAATGGTAAATGAACGAACACACCATCAGCACCTGTGTACGCCTTAACAAGAGAATCTACGGATGACATATCTACTGCTACAGCTTGCCCGTTTGCGATATCTGCAGGGTTACGTACAGCAGCAACCGCATTTTTCCCTTCTGCAATCAACATATTATATAACGGAGCACCTTGAGCACCTGTTGCGCCATGAATGATAAATTTCATAAATCATACCTTATCAGTAGTGTTTGGAATTTATGATAGTGCTATGATTGCATCAGTTACGTCAAATGCACTAATGGAGATTTTTAAGTGGGAAATCAAAAAAAACCATGCTGTGGTGTTGCTCGTTTTTTAGAATTGCTGGATGGCCCTTGGGCAACACTCATCGTTCGTGAACTCCTTACTGGGCCCAAGAGGTTTACCCAGCTACGTGACGCACTTCCCGGTATCAGTGCCCATACACTAACCAATCGCTTAAAAAAATTTGAAAAGCATTGCCTAGTTACGCGCACTGCTTTTGCTGAAACACCACCAAGAGTAATATACGAGCTTACTGACATGGGAAAAAAATTGAACACTGTTCTGGAAGCCATGAAAGAGTGGGGAGACTCGGTTCCTGATGAAAACTTATCGCAATTTCCCGATATCTCTGGCTCTATAGCGGAGAAAAAATTGACAGACGTATGCCCATTTAAAAAGCAGAAAGTTCTTGATTAGATGATTTAATCACACCATTTACATTTTAAAATTATGCGAAATTTATATTTTCCCGTATAAAATAAATGTATTTGGTTTTTTGAGCTGACAAGTAACATCATTGTTAGGGGGCTATGGACTTGTCTATTCTGGCGAACCTTAGCGATTTATTTCCTGATGTGCTCTAACGCCCATAATCACCTTCGCTTTTCATTCTGGGTCAGCTTTTTTCTCATTGATTTAGTTCGCCTGTGAGCGTTATGTATAAGCATGCCTAGGATGACGTTGGTCTATGTATTATCAATACCATTCATCTTATGTCTACCATAATCATGATAATGGTTTTTCTTTGCTATTTGGCTTCATCTTCGCGATTAATCGAATTTAACTGTGACTTCAGATTACTACTTAGTTAATAGCAATGCCTAGTGTTGATAGTTATTAATTCAATAATGATTATTACAGTCAGCTCCGTCCCCACCAGGATAATGTCAGACTGACGCCGAATGAATCAGAACAATTGTTCTGGAAGAACGCTAAAACCATGGCCAGTTTTATTGACCACTACATTTTCTACCTGGATGTATGCGTTCTGGATGATATTTTAAGAATGCTTGTAGGGAGAGATGTAGGAATGTAAAATTTATCATACTTATAGATATTGAGGTTTTGAAATGTCCCTGTTGACTCGTGACAGGCTTCTGAACGAGGCCAACCTGCTGATGCGTATGCGTGGCTATTCGGCTTTTAGTTACGCCGACTTGTCCAAAAAAATCGGTATTACCAAAGCTAGTATCCATCATCATTTCGCGACCAAGGATATCCTTGGTGAAGCTGTGGTAGCTAGGGCTATTGAAGAAAGTAGCGTGGTGTTTTCGAGTATTGAGAGCAAGTCCGCGTCGGTTCGTGATCGTCTGACAGACTATGTGGAAATTTTTGCTGAAGGCTATCGCACGCACCTGTTACCACTGTGCTGTGCACTCTCGGCCGATCTGGCTAATCTGCCTGACAATATCAAGTTACAGGCGACTTCCTACTTCGATTTCCAGATTAACTGGCTGACTCGGATTATTTCTGTGGGGATCGCCTCCGGTGAAGTATCACAATCACTTGATCCCGATAGAACGGCACTCATCATACTGAATATCTGTGAAGGGGCCAGTGTCGTGGCTCGGGCTACGCACAAAGCGAATATTTTCGAGGACAGCCTAGAGCAAATCCTTTTTATATTAACAGCTAATGGGGCCTATACTGCTTGACCGGAATGAGTATCGTAGTGACCTGTTCAAACGCATTACGGTAGTCTGAAAAACCTGTCACAGCATTAATTTGTTTAAGTACGTTCCCGTCAGGATGCATGATGCGGGTTGGCAGACCCCGGTTTCATAACGAATTGAAAGCTCTGGTGATATATACCAGTACTGATGTATTTGGTGCTAAGAGTCTCATCCAGACCGGCCTAAACTCCTTAAATATGCACGCGCTGGCGCGAGTGGTGCGTATTTAGGGCATGAACACGAGCGACGTCTACGCTTTCTTTCCACTTTCCAGTCAACCTAACGGAAATTATCTTCGTTGTAGTTTTTCTATTCGACTTCAATCACATTCTTACTGAATCATAAAAGGTGGGGCTATCGATTTTCGTTGTTGTATTGATAGGCTACCATCTAGTAGGTATATTTAGTTTGTGTTTCAATGTGGAGTTAGCTCAATGCTCAGTCGTTCGATGGTTTTTCAGGTGATAATTGTCATGACGGCGTTTGCTGCCAACTCAGTATTATGTCGTCTTGCCCTGAAAGGAGGCCATATTGATCCTGTCAGCTTCAGTAATCTTCGTCTCATTAGCGGCGCTCTTGTGCTGCTTCCTTTCTTGCGGCGCAAGGTAGGTCATGTTCATTCTCGTTTGAATGTGATTAACAGTTTTCTGTTGATGATATATGCCGTCTTTTTTTCCGTTGCTTATATTCAGTTGGATACAGGAACCGGTGCTCTCCTGCTTTTTGGGGTGGTGCAGTTAACCATGGTGATTTACGGTCTCCTGCGGGGAGAGAAATTCACTATTGCGAGGGCTGCAGGATTGACACTGGCGCTTGTCGGTATGGCTCTGCTTTTACTCCCTGGAGCAAGCAGCACTCCGCCACTTGGCAGCGCCGTTTTAATGGGTGTATCGGGCCTTGCCTGGGCAGCCTATTCAATCAGGGGCCGTTCAACAGTTTCCCCGGCACAGGCCACTGCCAAAAACTTCATGCTTGCAGTGCCGTTTTCTCTTCTTATTGCCTATTTTTTTGGCGTTTCTATCCGTGCTGACTTTACTGGTGCTGGTCTGGCTATTTTGTCTGGAGCTGCCGCATCTGCCGGGGCCTATGTCCTCTGGTACGCACTGTTGCCACGAATAGAGTCAGTTACTGCCAGTGCAGTTCAACTGAGTGTGCCTTGTATCGCCATGCTCGGAGGTGTTCTATTTCTGGGAGAGGCACTTACTTGGAGAATGAGCATAGCCATGATCGCTGTACTTTCTGGAATAGGGCTGGTCATACGGCCTGCATGTGCAGATAACAAATAATACTGGCTGTTGGTTATTCCATTAGCTGGTTTGTGATCTCTAAAACTTTCTATTCCTGTTAATACAGAGGAAATTTTCAGTCAGTGTACTACTAATTAATCAGAGGTATTTATGAAAGAGCTGCACCCTACTATTGAAATTGATGTCTGGTCCGATCTTGTCTGTCCATGGTGCTGGATCGCTAAAAAACGTTTTGAAAAGGGACTGGCAGCATTTGAGCACAAGGACAAGATTATTGTCCGGCATCACAGTTTTCGGATTGCAAACAACAAGGTACCTCTATCTTATAAAGAAGCACTAAAGCATAAGTTGGGTGGTCTGCAGCAGGCGGAAATTATGATGTCTCAGGTTGCGGCAGCGGGTAAATTGGAAGGCTTGAACTATCTTTTTGACTCTATGCTTTTTGGTGATACAGAAGATGCACTGACGCTAGTTGCCGCCGCACGCCGTGACGGTCTGGGAGATGAAATGATCGAACGATTTTTTCAGGCAAGTGTTGAAGAAGGCCGATCTATTTTTGACCATAAAACGCTTATTGAGCTCGCGACTGAAGTTGGCATGTCTGCAGAGATGGCTAGTGCAGCACTGAGCGATATTACTCTGCGAGCGAGCATTGCTACTGATGAGAAAGCTGCAAATGCCATGGGGGCAAACGGCGTACCATTGTATGTTTTCAACAATAAATACGTTATCAGCGGCGCACAACCAACTGAGCACTTCTTGAGGGCACTACAACAGGTGTGGGAGGAAAATATGGTCGAACTGGATGAAAGTTCATCATGCAGTATGGGTAGCTGTAAAATCTGATAGTAAGTGAACGAAACGGCGAATCTCCGCCGTTTTTCATATTTTACTCTGCCGAGACATGCTTTTATCATCGTGGACAGCCAACACGGAGAGTAAAGGAATCTGAATGAACTGGTATTATGATCATGTTGAGATTGGCTACGACGGAATAGCTTCCATCAATCATGCGGTTATATTTGTAGCAGCAAGCAAATTATTGCCTGAGTATGACAAATAAACTCACTTTTCCCATATAGACTCAGGGGTTGAAGATCCATACCACGACTGAATGGCATCACTGTCCAGGAAGAAGACGATAGAAACTCTACTGATAAGGGGTATGTTATTGGTTGTCCACTAGGTGATTTTTAATTTTTTAGCCTGTATCGGCATAATGATGCGTGATCCGAACCTATAATTCAGCAGAATTTCTATTTTTTAACAAAGCAGTTTGCAATTTAATTTTTATTAAAATGAATAAATTTATATAATTTATCATGTTAAAAGTAATATCTTTTTTCTAAATTTCAGGGGGGTAATTCCTTTACGATAATTAAAATTTACCATTGGCCTGATATTATCGGAGTTTGTCATTCATGTTACTTTCAGCTCTCTGGGAGATTGTTATGATGGATTTTCTACATAACAGGAACAATACATCTGAGAATCTCATCTATGAAAATAACAACCTTGACTAGTGGAATAGCCTTTGCTCTGAGTATCATTGTATCTGGAGCTAACGCTGAATCGGACAAAAACCTGTCAACAAAAAAATCAATGAAACAGTTACAGATGCAAGAGATTCGTAATGCAACCGTTAAATTCACCTATGCAAATATTACGTTCCTTGTTGATCCCATGTTCGCAAAAAAAGGAGCGTATCCTGGGTTCGAAAATACATACCGTAGCCATTTGCGAAACCCACTGGTAGAGTTACCATTGCCTGTGCAGAATGTGATGAAAGGGGTTGATGCAGTAATAGTAACGCATACTCATCTTGACCACTGGGATCCTGCTGCTCAGGAATTATTACCAAAGGATATACCCCTGTTTGTACAAAATAAAACCGATCAAAAAACAATCCGTTCACAGGGGTTTACTGATGTTCGTGTGCTTGATGGGCAAGCTATATTCGGTGATGTAAAACTCAGCAAAACAGGTGGGCAGCATGGCACCGATAAAATGTTTTCTTCACCGTCCCTTGCTGAGTTCCTTGGAGAAGCTATGGGAATTGTTCTCGAGGCTCCGGGATATAAAACCGTCTATCTTGTCGGTGATACTATCTGGCAACCTGAAGTTGATAATGCCATTAAAGAATTTTCGCCTGATATTATTGTCCTGAATGCCGGTTATGCACGCGTAAATGACTATGATGGAGCGATCATCATGGGTAAGGATGATGTTCTTCGGGCAGTGAATGTTGCTCCAAAAGCCAAAATCGTTGCAGTACATATGGATGCGATTAATCATATGGGACAGAACAGAAAAGAACTCAGGGAATTTATAAAGGAAAAGGGCATTGAGTCTCATGTTAGCGTTCCTGAGGATGGTACTGTACTGGCGTTCTAGCAGAGTATATGTGAAGGCTAATGAAATTCATCTGCGAAACTATGTCCTATGAGTAGTTGATATAAAGATGTGGATATTCTGCGGCTGTTGAGCATACTCGTTTGTTCAATAGGCATTTTCAGAGATGGAAATGCCTATTTTTCGTTTAAAGAATATGGAGGCTCATTCCAGACTGATTTGAAATCAAACCAACCCAAGGAGTTCATGTTGTAAGCATCCAGCTTAAACGGACCAGTTAATTTTTTAGAACTTCAGATATGCTGATTATGTATCCCTTGGAGATAGCGTAACATTAATTTTTTCGGGTAAGTATCTTGCGTCTAATAAAACAGACACTCAGAAGAAAGGCAGTAATGAACAGCAGTGTTATGATTTAAAATAAACATGATTTTCACTCACTCTGTTAAAAGAAAAATTACTTCGTGGCGGCTTTAATGATTTTTCTTTACAGGTGGCGAATAACTCCATAGCCAATAATTTTTCTAACTACTCATATGTAACAGCATCTTATGGTTATGGGGGCTATTACGGTGGTTATACAAGTGGTATTTCTTACAGACTGATATCACAGAGTGAGATATATCTCACCGATAACATCATTATGGAAAGTACAGCGCTGCTATCGGCCAGCAAAGATATTTTCAGCTCAGATGCGGGAGCATATTCTGATTTTGAAAATATAAGGACAATGATCCGCCCGTCTTATATCTGGGATACTTTCAACCAGACTGGGCTTGAACTGGGTTGGTTCAAGCAGAAAAATACGGACTTCAACGAAAATAGTTATACTGAATCGGGCACACAAACCACGCTCTTTCATGCCTTCAAAGTGGGGACTAGTATGCTGAACTCTAGACCAGAGATGCGCTTTTACGGTACCTGGCTATATGTTTTTGATAAAGATATTGAACGCTTTGCTTTCCCCAGCAGAAAAAAAATCAGTTCACTGTAGGTGTTCAGACCGAGGTGCTATTCTAATTATATTGCTATGAATCAGTTTTAAGGCGCGATTAGTATAAAATCGCCCCTTATTTTAGAAAAAATACCGTATCGTAAAATTTCAGATGGTGCAGTATCACTTACATGTTACCTGAAGATATTACTGCGTCACCGGATACTGCAATGTGTACCCCAGCATCTTTCAGTAGATTCCCAATCATGCATGATTTGTCTGCATCCTCCACCAGTACCTGTGCACTTTTTAATTGCGCCTGTGTGGTTTCTTCATTGAGTGCAATTTCCACATTATGCACGATTTTCATGTTAGTTTTTTGTGTGCCAGTTAATTCTGAACGAAGTGTGATACCGGATGCTGGAATGTTGTGGCCCTGTAACATGGCTGCAAGAGTCATTAAATAACATGATGCAGCGGATGCCACCAGCAGATCCTTAGGATTGGCTCCCTTTCCGGTGCCGCCAAAGTGCTGTGGAATAGCTACGGGAAGTTTCATTTCCTCAGATTCGATAATACCTGAACCTTGAGTTAAACCCGTCCAGTCGAGTGTCAACGTTGTCATAATTCCCTCTTTCATACAGTGATAGTTTTCACTACCTAGCTTCTGCTTGAAATGCTAAGGTGACAAGTGTCATTATCGACATAATTACAGGTAATAACGACAATGGGTGATGTGTTCACTGAAGAGATTGGGGTGTTGCTTTATCCTGGAGTTCAGCAGGCGGCAGTACTTGGTCTGACGGATCTGTTTTGTGTTGCAAACCAGTTTTCGTCTACCTGCAAGAAGAATAGTGGGAAAATTTTGCGGGTATCGCACTGGCAACAGAAAGAAATCTCCTCTGAGCCGGTGCGTGTTTTTGATACTGGTTCCGAGGAAGCTACCTCGGTGATTTCTGCAATGGTCATTCCACCGACACTTACTGATCCCGTAAATGTTGATGTAGTTGACGAAATGACAAATTGGCTTCGTAGCCAACATGCCCAGGGAGTGGTTCTGGGGTCTGTGTGTGCAGGCGCATTTTTACTGGCCGCAACGGGCCTTATGGCCGGCCGCCGAATGACCACGCACTGGGTATATGCAGATCTCTTAAAACAACGTTTCCCATCAGTGCTTGTCGATGCAGATCAACTGATCATTGACGATGGGGATATCATCACTGCGGGTGGGCTGATGTCGTGGACAGACATGGGACTTAGGCTCGTTGACCGTCTTCTGGGACCAACGATTATGGTCGAAACTGCACGGATGCTGTTAGTTGATCCTCCGGGCCGCGAGCAACGGTATTACAGTGTTTTTTCTCCAATACTGACTCACGGTGATTCTGCTGTTCTCAAAGTGCAGCATTGGTTGCAGGCGACTCAGGCTAAAGATATCAGACTCTCTATACTCGCTGCACATGCTGGTCTTGAAGAGAGAACATTTCTGCGTCGCTTCCAGAAAGCGACTGGGATGACGAGTACGGAATATTGTCAGCGCCTTCGGGTCGGTAGGGCTAGGGAATTGTTGCAGTTTGAGACTGCATCTATTGAGCGCGTTTCATGGGACGTCGGTTATCTCGACCCTGGGGCTTTCCGTAAGGTATTTACTCGGATTGTGGGGCTTTCACCCGGCGAATATCGGCGTCGTTTCAGCGCAGGTTCTAGAGAAACCTTTTGAATACAAAGGAAAGAAAGGCATCAACACATCAGACGGAAGTTTGCCCGTGCTTATCTTATTGATGGATGACAGTCCTATTAGTCAGTGTTTACGAGTGTTCCGTTCTTGTTTTAGCATTATCTATACATGTCGCTTGATGAGATAAACCTTTTAAGAAAAGAAACGGTCCAGCATTTGACATAAACATATAAATATGTATTTATATGTTTATGTCAAATGCTGGAGGTTTTTATGTCACATTCTCATTCCAATGAGCACCACGACCATTCGCATGTACCCACTGTCAGTAGTGCAAATGAGCGAAAGGTACTATTGTCTTTCTTCTTTACTTTTTCTTTCATGATTTTTGAGGTTATTGGTGGTGTTATGTCCGGCTCACTAGCATTGATTGCTGATGCGGGACATATGCTGACCGATGCCGCAGCGCTTGCGCTGTCTTATACCGCATTCCGTTTTGGACGGCGTATGGCTGATCCAAAGCGAACATATGGGTTCCTGCGAATTGAAGTTATTGCCGGATTCTTTAATGCCATAATTATGTTTTTTATTGTCGCTTGGATTTGTTATGAAGCTTTGAGGCGTTTTCAGGATCCTCAGGAAATTCTTGCTGGCCCCATGCTATGGGTCGCCATTGCAGGGCTGATCGTGAATGTGCTTGTGTTCTGGATCCTGACTCGTGGCGACAGTGAACACGTTAATATTAAAGGGGCATCGCTCCATGTTATGGGGGATCTGCTGGGTTCGGTAGGGGCGGTGCTGGCGGCAATTATTATCCATTTCACGGGGTGGACGCCAATAGACCCCATTCTGTCTGTGCTTGTATCATTATTGGTTTTACGTAGTGCGTGGAGACTGTTGACGAAATCATTGCATATTCTTCTTGAGGGGACCCCAGAAGATGTGACTCCAGCAGCGATAGATAAATTTATCTCTGATTCTGTTGCGGGGATCTCCTCCGTTAGCCATATTCATGTCTGGGTGATCACCTCTGGTCGCAGGGCGGCAACCCTGCATATCCGACCACAACAGAATGCGAGCATTCCAGAAGTGACGCAACTGGTTGAAGATGCACTCAAATCTCGATTCAATATTGAGCATGTCACGGTTGCTGTTGACTGGACTGATGAGGTCTCATCGTGCAGTCTTAGCCAGATACCTGCTTCTGTCAGTGGTCACCACGAACATCACCACCATGGGCAACACCAGCACTGAAGAAAACAAGAGGCAGTTTTGAACCGTCATAAATCTATGTTATTACATGATATTACCATCCTGGCAGAGACGTTCCGTCTGCTAGGTGATACCACTCGACTAAGGATTCTTTTCTTTTGTCTGTCAGGTCCCAGAGCGGTAGGGGACATTGCCGAGGGGCTTGATATTTCTCAGGCACTAGTCAGCCATCATCTGCGATTGCTCAGAGGGGCAAGACTGGTCAGAGGTGAACGAAAGGCAAAACAGATTTTTTACGAAAATTGATGATGATCATGTCAGGGGTATTCTGGTTAATATGGAAAGCCACATCGATGAGTGCCCTTCTGGTGAAGAATAAGCGAATTTATGCCCGCCGTTGTGGTACTTACGATCTCTCCGCGGATTTCTCATTAAGCGATGAGTGGTCATATGCCCTTCTAAGGGGTTAGTCGTTATTTAAGTGTTGTTGATCAGCAGATTTGTATTACACAGAAACTGGTGTGTAACTAACAGTCATTAATAAGCAACCTGCAGTATTACCGTTTCAACAAAAGCCTTGAGAAAATTCGTTTTGTCGTTTTTGGCGCTTTTAATGTCGACAGTGCCACTGTTTTGGTTGTTACCCTATTGCCATAATAGTGTTCATTAAAAGCGCAAACAGGAAAACATCATGAAACAACGTGGTTTAATCGTTATTGATCTTCAGAATGAGTATCTACCGGACGGCAAACTGCCTCTTTCAGGGATTGAGGCCGCCGCAGAAAATGCAGCAAGAGTGATTGCCGATGCACGACAGAAGGGGATGCCTGTTTTCCATATTCGTCATGAATTTGCTAATGGAGAGGTTCCTGTGTTTGTGTCGGGCACTGAAGGGGTAGAGATTCAGCCTGCTGTGGCTCCGGTGGCTGGAGAGCCAGTCATTGTCAAAAATTACATTAATGCATTTCGTGAAACAGATCTCAAACAGCAACTCGATACGCATGGGGTTGAGGAAGTGGTCATTGTTGGTGCGATGAGCCATATGTGTGTAGATGCGTGTGTGCGGGCATCTGCTGATATGGGCTACCCAGTTACGGTATTGCATGACGCTTGTGCCACGCTTGACCTCACCTTCGGCGGCGTAACGGTTCCCGCTGCTCATGTGCATGCGGCGATGATGGCTGCATTTGAGTTTGGATATGGTTCCGTGAAGTCAACAGAAGCATACCTTTCCGTCTGACAAGCGTTATATCCTTCCATACCATCCAGCCTGCTGGTGTTCGCTCTATCACAGGAGCGTCGCCAGTTGTTTCCCGGCGTTGTCAGAATAGGCAATGCCGTTTTAGTTATGCTTATTTCTGGTTTTCTTCACGACATGTGTCAAACCGGTAACCGTATTTACCGATTTTAGGTGAGTGCAGCCCTTTCCGGTGAATTCTCATAATGAGATCGTAGTCCTATCCGTGATGAAATTTATCTACATTTTATCGATAAATGACCCGATTTCATCGAAAACTGACCTTTTGCCTTACGGCGAGATTTTCTGATTCCACCATAATAACAGCAACGGGCTATGACACTCTGGCTACCGCTCCTATACTATAGCTTCAAAATTAACCAATGAAATGGGCACCATTACTGCGATATTGATGTGGCCCTTAGTTAATTTTGAGGAATTGTTACTCTTGAATCATTCTATTTTTGGATCAAAACATGGCTCTGCACCGATTCCTCTTTCACTGCTGGATTTCGCAATGGCAGGGAAGTCGCTGATGCTTGTGAAGCCAAAGCCAAAGCCAAAGCCAAAACTCGTGATTTAGCCATCGACACGCACACAAGCGTTCAGACCCTTCTTGGTCTTTCACCAAGAATTGTTGAAAAATGGCTTCATGAAATCAAAATTTGATAGCCTGCAGTAATACTTTAAAAAGGCATTGCGATTAATTTTTTAAGGTTGTAAAGTCTACCTACTAGTAGATAGACTTATGGTTTCTGAAAAAATTGACAAAACAGGACTTAGTAAAAGAATCGATGATCTGGATGAGGAAGAAGGATACTCCTCCTTTAGTTATGCTGATTTTGCAACAAAAATCGGAATAAGTAAGGCCAGCATACATCATCACTTTCCCTCTAAAGAAATGCTGGGGGAAGAGGTTATGGGGCAATCGCCTACAGATGTTGGCTCTTGGTCTTGAGTCCATTTTCAGGGAACAATGTAGTCTCACACAAAGGCTTAAGGCATATATGGAAATTTTTTTGGGAAGGGCAGAGTTTCGATGAGCTTTCTTTATGTTGTGCACTTTCTTCTGAACTTGAAATCTGCCAGAAAATATTGTGGAACTAACCGCAGATTATTTTAATATTCAACTCAATTGGTTGAATAAAATTTTACTTGCAGCAAAGCGAACTGGCGAGCTTGCACCAACTATTTTACCACTTAAAGCTGCTTGGCTAATAATTGGTAAATTTGAAGGCACAAGTATTGTATCGCGAGTACTAAGAAGTACCTCTATATATCAGGATAATCTCAAGAAGATATGATCATATTCTCTTGAAACTAATAAATCCACTGACGACACTTAGGAGTTAAATATGGCTGTAACTGATTGGAAAGATATGCGAGCTGGGTTGCTTGAGCGAGTTGGAGACCTTGGGAAACTCTCACCAGATACACTAAAAGGAGTAATGACGTTGGCTGGCGCTGGTGCAAAAACAGGGCACCTTGATGAGAAAACGCGAGAACTTATTGCGATCGCTTGTGCGGTGACCACCCGCTGCGAAGGATGTATCGCTGTTCATTCAGAAAGTGCGGTTAAAGCAGGCGCGTCTGAAGGAGAAATAGCTGAGGCTTTAGGCGTGGCGATTAATATGAATGCTGGTGCTGCTTTAACTTATTCGACTAAAGTTCTGGATGCAGTCAAGCAAATAAAAAATAGTTGATATGCTTTAGGATTATTTTAGTAAATTTTTTATTCCAAGGCAGCGACGGAAATATCTTGTCTGTCTCTGCTTTTTAGTAGATGTTAAGTTGTAGTGAATATAAATCAGTTGCAAAGTCATTGCATTTATCTTTAGGTGCTAAATTCCTTATTTTCATATCACCACTTTCAAGTGCGCGAACCTTTTCGACGCAGAAGAAAGACTGAAAACGCTACTTTACGCCGGCACCGAACAAAGGGAATAGTTCGCGATCAAATCACGAGCCTGATGCTGGTGATATAAGCGAGAGATACGGGTTATTTGGCAGCGCTTCGTCAAAAATCAACTCTGGATCGGATAACAGGTAGCCGTTCAGTCGGTGTGATTTGCGTGGTCCACTGATTGTGCAGACCCAGATGTTCAGGCCGTTGGTTTGTTTACGATGGATTTGCAGATGTTCAAAGCGTTTCTGTATCCACTGCCAGTCCTGAATTTTCTCCTGTTTGGCAAACGCACCGACTTGCAGGTGTTCTTGCGCATAGCGCTGGAAAACGCCAGGGCTGACCAAAAAAGCCGTATTGTCCACGCTATGTATCAGAGCCTTTGCATCATTGATGATGATCTTACGGGATTGAACCCCTTTTCGCAGCCAGGTCATGAAATGATCGGCGGAAGGTTGTTTGGTAGGCTCAGGATTGAATTGTGTATTCGAGGGCTGTGTCAAGGCTGGCTCATCAGCATCTGATGCGTTGCTGTCTGGAGGTGCGATGCGAGGTGCTTCTGCTGGGATCAGCATGGCAAGTACGTCTTCCATGGCATCGTGTTGTGCTGTGCCTGCCTGCGATGCTGCAATGCCTGGTGTGGTGGACGAGGCAGATACTGCCGGTTCAGTGGTGTCAGGTATTGAGTCGTTACTATCGGCGGGGCTGATGTCTACAGTCACCTTTCCTGTGAAGGGAGCCGGGCGCACGGATGCTTCCCAAATCAGCGCTGGAGAGAGCTTCAGCAGCGTGAAACTGTGTGACCAACCGGATGCGCTGCTGATGGTGGCTTTCCAGATTGCCTTGCCATCTAGGGTAGGCTGCAGTACGCCATGCTCCTGCAACACGTTGAACACAGCCGTGTTATTGGATGGAATGCCTTCGATTCCCTGTGCCAGCAGATGGGCTCGCAGTTTGTCAGAGACGGTCTTGCTGACCAGCCAAAGCGTATCCTCTGTCAGCCAGCCATCCGAAGCCTGGGGCTGGTTGATTTTCAATTCTTCCTTGAGCAGGTAACGCAACCCGTCAAGTAGCTTGCGCTGTAGCGCCTGCTTGGGGGCCGCCAGGATGACGCGGTTGGGATTTCCGCCCAGTTCCTGAGCCACTGAAGCGCGATCGGCCTGGATGACGAGTTCGCCCAGCATGCCGGCGTGTTCGTATTGGCCAGCGAGCACATACAGCAGCGAAGTCCAGAGGACAGGGTAGCTGCTAAGCCAGTCGAGGATGTGGCCATCGAGTATTTGCCGGTAGAGCAAGCCAGTGGCGGCTCCGTGCAGGCGGTATTCACGGTCATCCCGGTAGCGAAAGCGGTAGGGCTGTTTCAGCGGTCCATGCCAGGGGTGCCAGAGGCTGCCATCCTCGTGCTCAATGTGCAGATCAACGGCGATCTTGCCGATGTCGTGGAGCAGGGCTGCATAAGCGATGGCTGCTGTCCAGGCTTCTGATTGCGTGGCTTGATCTTCCGGAGGTGTGCCTGCCGGCAGCAGGTGGGATTGTCGCAGTTTCAATGCAAAGGCGACGATCTCAAGTCCGTGATCGAGCATGCCGCCATGGTAAGCATGATGATGCGTTTCCGAGGCGGGAAACAACTGTACCAACTCTGTGTAGCGCTCCAGAGGTCTGCGGTAAAGTGTGATGAATTGCTTGCGAGAGAGTGAGGTGCGTTGCCAGATATGTTCCAGCAGCTTTTGCCGACGAGGCGTGTCCAGCAAGGACGCAGCGGGTTCTGGCTGGAATAGCCCTTTTTCTGGCATGACAAGATCTGGCTGGGCTGGCGTGGGCTTTTTTCGCTGGAACAGAGTAAACATTGTGGTGCCTCAGGTGCGGGGTCACGGGCCTTTTCCTTTTCTGGGTAGAGCCTTTCCCCTTAACCCATTCCATTACCTGTTTTGCCCTTGTTGGAGCCTTTTGATATAGCGCTGTTTGTCTGTGCCATCGAGTATCAATGCGGTAGGGGGGAATTCTTTTTGTGTTGGGAAATGGATGGTTATATGAAGGTCTTGTGTCTCAGAGGTGTCAATGGGGCTTCGCGTGGCTCTAACGATCATGCTTCTGATAAAAATAAATAATGTATGGGGTAATGAGGCAGAGTGCTTCATGGTAAAAGATATTTTCAGATAAGATGTATGGGAAATGGATGTTACATGGTTATTGAGCAGTGGAAGGACGAACGTGAAACTTTATGAAAACGTGGTGATTGGTAATTTTCTTTATGGATTGGGTGTTTCCATAGGAGGACGTCTTAAATCCGGATACCTTCCGAGTGCTGTCAGTTTGTTGCAGCAGACTCCGGAAGATAAGGCGCTAGGTGATGTTCTGCTCGATTTTCCAGGCACGTTACGTCTTATCGAGTTCAAAGCACAGGGGAACTACTCTAAAAAAGAACTCTCTCGGTACAAGAATCTGTTACCGGCTATAGAAGGTTCGCCGGAAATGCTGAGTATCTCTCGCAGAGTTCACTGGTATGTGGAAACGGCACCCTCTGCTCTGAAAGGTGTTGAAGCATTCTTTTCTCCTTATCTTGATGTATTCGAGACAGAAAAACCTGCGAAACAGCCATTTGCTCTGGAGAGGTTCATTGAATCCGTGGCGGATGACGCGGTTTCGTCGAAGAACGATGAGCGGGATGCATTGGAGAAAGACTATCTGAAGCTTGTGCGCTGGTTTCAGGGCGCGGGGGAAACCGGTGCGGGTGCGCTGATTGTGATTGTGGGTTCTGGTGGTGGCATAGAATTTGTTGCGCTGGAGGATTTGATGGCGCTGAACATGTCCTATCAAAAATGGATGGCGTATAGGCAATATCAGGAATTGAAGATGGAAAAAGCATTGGAAACGGGGCTTAAGAAAAAAGAGCTGCAAAAGGAGCTAGGACGGAGCTATGGGAGATAACATGGATAGACGCCTGACAGATCATGATGTCCAGTTGTTCTTTGACGCGGCTAAAAAGTTGAGGGAGGCAGCGGAGTGCGATGGTGAGAAAGCCAGGGAAGCAACGGCGACTTTGGAATCTTTTGTTAAAAGTATGAGCATCCACCTTCAAACTTTGGAAAAAGGTGTTTCCCACAAGATAGCTGATTCAGCGGAAACAACTGCCAACCGGGCTGCGGAGCTACTGAGTGCCAAGTTTCGGCAGGCAAATGATGCAGCTAAAATAGCAACAGAGCAGTACCAGGAAGCGGCAGAAAATCTCAAATTTAAGAACTGGCTTTATATTCTGGGTCCACAGATTGTAATGATGCTGATTTTTATCGCATCTATTTTATTTTTGGTGCCTTCGTTAGACGAGATTCAGCAACGCCGAACAGAACTGTCATCTCTTAATGAGCAGATCAAAAATTCCCGTCTAACATGGACCACGTGCGACGGCGACAAAAAATGTTTCCGGACTGATGAGCGTGGGCATGGTGGGAAGCTCTACACAAACGAACGAGATGGCAGTACCTGGCGTATTCCTTGGACAGAGTAATTCCATTCAAAAGCCATTCTTGAAACTGCCCGCTGCCGAGTGTTTTTCTCCCCCCCGAAAAACTAGATATTTGATGTATGGTATTTCTGCTCTAAGCTAAGTAGACAAGGCGATTTCTATAACCACATCGCGTATCAATCGCTGTAAGGTGGGCTTTCGGTACAAACAGGTGATGCAGGCAAATGATGACCATGAATAGCACGAGCCATAACAGTATTGCAGAACGCTTTGGCCGTTGGCTTGGCAAAGGCTGGCGTGGCTATGTGCGTTGTGAGCAACAGATATCATGCTGGCTTGTCGATCAGGGAATGTCTGCGAAGGGTGTGTTTACTCTGCTGTGGATTATCAAACTGGCTCTTCTGGGACTATTGCTTTATGTGGCATTCTGGTTGGCTCTCTTGCTTATTTTTGTTGTCGCTGCTGCCCCGATGGCTAATGCTGCTGGGTTCGGCGATGAGCCTCCAAAGCCAGAGTGGCGTAACGGCCCTGCAGGATTCGGGCTGTATACCTACGATGGCTTTCGTATTGATCCGCATATTGACGACGATTAAAAGAGCTTATTTTTTCGATACGGATTTAAGTGCCATGCCACCCCCTTTGCCTCCTGCTGTTTTGACATCACTGGTCGCTCCCGCAAGCCCTTGAAGAACATTGCCGGCGCGGATGCCTGCCCAAGCCAACGCCATGATCCAGAATGTGGGTAGTACAATGAACATCGAGCCCATAACGAAGTTCAGCAACATGTCGCCGAAGGTATTGTGCATGCCTACAAGCGGATCAACATTGTTATGCGGCCGATTCCAGCCCCATCCCCATCCGTAAAGCGCATCGAGGATCGTACTGTCGAGCCAGCGTGCAAGCTGGAACCAGAAATCCACAAAGAACAGCGCAAATTGCACGATGCTGAGCGTGACAACGGTCTTCAGGTCGTAGGTGCCGACCAGGAGCACCAGAGGGATACAGATCACCAGCGCCATCTTCAGTAGTGCAAGCACCATCGGCAGTGCCTGGCGTACGACGTCCAATGCCGGGAATGCGGCGATCCCTCCAATGGTCATGCCGATGTCTCCTGCAGCACGTGTGACGATATTCGGTAAGGTTTTGTCGATTTGACCGCCATAGTCTGTGTAGACATTGCCTTGGTTGAGTTTTTGCTGGCGGGGAGAAGCAAGCGCCCTGATGACGGAGTCATCTACCTCTGCTCGGCTGATGAATCCCGCCCAGTTGGCGATGCGACTGAGTAGACTGGGATCGACCTGTGCCAGCAGGCGTGCGCGTAAACCGTTGCCACCATCACTCCACCACTGTCGGCAACTTGGGTAGCCCGCACCGCTTGGCACCTGAGCCAGTCCAGCGTCACGATTGCTGTCGTAAGCCCAGCCCTCACGTGGTGTCTTGGCGCGGTAGGTGTCATAGAAGCCGCCGGTGCTGACAAAATAGGTCGAGCCGATCCAGGTCACGTCGTGCATTTGTGCTTCATCAAGATCAGGACGGCTCATGAACAGTTTGGCGCGTGCAGGGCCGTAGCAGTCGTGGGTAAAGTCTGCGACTTCCTGAGCCAGTAGGGGATCATCAATACGGGTGGCATTGATCTCCATCCACATTTGTCGCAGGTCGGTGCCGCATGGGATAGTCGCCACCGAGGCACCCGTGATCGCGCGTGAGAGCGCATGCATGAAGGCCCACCATATTGGCACTTTTGCACTCTGGTTGTTGAGGGTGCTGAAGGATTGCGACCAGCCCGTGTCTTCGGGCTGGGGCACGCTGATCTGGCACTGTGCCGAACGCGCCTGATCGTACCTGAGTGTGTTGAGGTCAACATCAATGAACGGAATACCGGCGAACATCACCACCACGATCGCCACCCAGACCCGGTTTTCAATGCGCATTGAAGACAGTACGCCCTTGTTGCCTTCGTCGGCACCCTCGGTACGGGATCTCAGCCACTCGTCGATGATGATGGCCACGAAGGGGAGGACGAACACACCGCTGGAAACCAGTACAGCCCAAATGCCGTTGTGGACGACCCAGCTCACCAGAGTCAGGTAATACTCCAGATAATCGGTGGTGAAAAGCGTCATGGTCATATTCCCCTATACGTCCTGTACCAACAGGCTGAATTCCAGCACCAGTAATGCGGCTATACCGGAAATCTCGGCACGAATGAGCCTGCGCCGGGCGTCGGAGCTGGTATTGCGCAGGAGCAGGCGGCGGCGCATCCACAGCCAGCCATAAACGGTGGCACCGTACAGGCACACGCGCCACAACAGGAAATAGCTGGCCGCATCGGCCAGCCAGTGTTCCCAGCCAGCGATGCTGCCAGCAAAGTAGATGCCCAGAACGTTGGCTGTGACGGTGATGATCAGCAACACCACCGTCCACAGGAGGACTCTGACGGTACGCCAATGGAACAGACGGTGTGATCGTAACCAGGCAAAACTCATGGTGTGCCTCCGGGGTTGGGGCGCTGCAACTGGTCAAGACGGTTAGGTACGGGATCGCCTTCATAAATGCCGCGTGAGCCGGCTGCGCGTGCGCTGTGGCGCTGGATGATGGCCATCGGCGAGTTGTTGGCAAGTTCGCGGCGCAGTTCAAGCTCGGTTTTGAGATTGAGGATCTCGCGGTCAAGCCTGTTGCTTTCCTGATCGACGGCGGCAACTGCCAATTGGTTGGCGGCGACGTTTGGCTCTTTCCTGCCGGTCAGCAGCGTACGTTGCAGCAGCAGGGCTTTTTCCAGTACCGATGCCAGCGCGACTTCGGAGGCCAGACGTCGGGGTAGGATGTCTTGATCAGGTTCGTCACGCAGTGCCTCGATCACGCCACGGGTGATGGGCAGTGAGGCACTGCCCGCTTCGCGAAGGTTCTCGAACGTGGTATTGCGGGTTCCCCTGACCAGTTCCTGCAGGGCTTCCAGCTTGGTGTCGTATTCGTCCTGGATGATTGGGGTCAGCCCGACGCCTGGTACGGTCTCGGTCTTGGTGCAGCCTTCGCAGGTGCGTTGTTCCTGTTCGCCCAGCACACGCGTGGCAAAGTCGATGGCTTGTTGGGGGGATGCCCACGTCTGGCAGGACAGGCTTTGGCAATTTGCCGGATCGATGGGGGTAGTGTCGGTTACCCCACGGCCATTGACCAGGTTGTAGCCTGCACGGGTTACGTCACCCGACGACCTTGATTGAGCGCTGACCTGCACCACCGGCATTGCTGCCACCCACCCACGGTATGCCGTCGTTGCCCCGGTTGTTTTCGGCCTGTTCAATGGCTGACACGGCGTCGCTGCTGCTGACCGCCTGACGCAGCGCCATGCCTTCGGCGATCTGGCTCCAGCCGAGCTGGCCGCCTGCGGTGTCTGCCATTTTTTCAGCCATCGCTCGGCAGGTGAGTTTGGAGCGATCAAAGTCGAGTCGTGCTTGCAGAACGCCATTGGTCAGCAGGTTATAGAGGCCCGGATCGGCCCGCTGGATGATCAGTGCGGGCAACGAGGCGACGGCGCTGGTGGCGTTCTGGATCACGTTGCCCATGATGTTCTGAAAGCCGTTGGTCAGCCCATTGAGCTGATTCTGTATTGTGGTACTGATGTTCATGTCACCGCAGATCAGGTTGCTGTTCCAGCCCACGCCGACACCAATCGAGCGCATTCCGGCCGCACCGCTCATTGATACGGCGTTACCGCCGCCGATGGAGTACATCACTTCATCACCAATGACGGCTCCGCTGTTCTGGAAGCCTCCGTCCTGTGCCAGAGCCAGGCCACTGCTCAGCGTCAGTGCAGCAACCCATAGCGTGTGTTGCCACTGGCGCGGTGCAAGAATTGAAAATGCTTTCGGGTCGAGACGTTTCATCATCATGTCCTCAGTTGAAATCCACGCTGCCGAGAAAGGTCTGGCCGCGTCGCTGGCAGCAGCTATAGGGTCGCCAGAGTGCCCAGGCATAGTTGTCTTGCTGTGCCTGAGTGCGTGTTCCGTTGTGTGGGAAGACCGTGCAGGAATAGGAGGGGCGAGGAGCCAATTCTTGCCATTTGCCGGTTGCAGCATCGCTTTCCATCAGTGCGCCTGCCGGCCAGTAACCGTCGCGTGCATTGGCGAGCAGGGGTTGGTATACGTGCAGTTGCCCTCGGCGGGTCACGATATCGCCTACCCGCTGGGCGACCACGGCGCTGGCCTTGTAGCTGTCCACCTGGTGCAGGAAACCGCCGCGCGGATAGACGTTGCCCCACAGGTTCAGTGCGGTGCGTGCGCCGATCTCGCGCATACCGGGGATCAGTGCCTCGGGGTACACCGATTCAGGGATGTTGTAGCGCCATGCGATGGTATCGAGTGTGCTCAACAGGTACGGCATGAAGGCGGTGCCAGCACCGTCGCAGATGGTGCCTGATGATGATGCAAACTGACTGAACACCTGGCCGCCGGGATGGCCGCTCACGTCTGCGTTACGGAACCTGGATAGGTTGTTCTCGCTGCCATGGTTGCTGGTGCCGTCACCACCGCTCCGGGCCGTGGTGTTGGTTTGGCTCATGGCGCGTACTTCAAGCCATGGATTCTCACCAGTGTTGCCGTAGCTCGACACCACGGCGTCGGGGACGTAGTGCCTGACTTTGACGGAGGTACGAACCGTACATCCGAATTTGGTACAAAGCAGCCAGTAGCAGATCCCGGTGACCCGGTATTCCAGGCAATCAGGGGATAATGATGAGGAGATGATGGCAGCGGTGTTGAGGGAAAACGAGGAACTGGCTGCCGTGAGCAAAACGGTGGCAAGGCTGACGCGCAGACGGTGGGGGAGTCTCATGGCTGAGCCTTCCTGTATGTGTTGATACGCGCCACTGCTTTGGCGACGTCAGGTTCGCCATAAACCACATAGCGTTGAGCGACAATGACGGCCGGAAGGGTGGTAATGCCCAAGCTCCAGGCATTGACAACATCCTGATAGGCTTCGTTGATGCGTTGCTGCAGAGCTGTGCCGCCTTCTTTCAGGCGTTGTTGCACGATGATGGCAGCGCGGACGGGGTCTTGGGGGAGGTTGGCTGCTAGCTCAGCTTCGATGCGGGAGGGGCGGTCCAGCTCGATGAGCTGGGTATTGCCCAGGTTTTGCATCGGGTGTCGAGTGTCAGTGACGGCCAGAACCTCTGTGGCCTGTGCTGGTGAAGCCAGCAACACAATGAGAAAGCCAGCGGCAATCGTATGCCGCCAGAGGGAAGAGGTGAGAGCGGGAGACAGCATATCGGAGCACCACGAAATTGATCATGGCGGTAGTCCACTCCAATCTGCGTCAGGAAACGACAAACAATCGGGAAGAGCTGATCTCCGGTTTTAGGGAAGAATAAGCAAAAAGGCATCGAGTTGTCCTAAAGGGACCATTCGATGCCATGAAGAACAGGATGGTCAAAGTAGCCCCATTTCAGCAAAGGAAAAGGGCCGCCCCTGACCGACAATGACATGATCCAACATGCGCACGTCAACAGCGTCCAGTACTCCTTTCAGGCGGGAAGTAATGAACTTGTCTGCATTACTGGGTTCAGTGAGTCCTGATGGATGATTATGTGCGAAGATGATAGCTGCGGCATTGTGCGCCAGTGCTCTGGATAACACGACACGGGGATACACTGACGTGCTGTTTACCGTACCCTTGAACAACTCTTCATAGGCGATGACTCTGTTTTGGTTATCCATAAACAGTGCGGAGAAGACCTCGTTAGGCTCCTGTGCCAGTCTGGTACGAAGAAAATCCATAGTGGCAGCCGAGTTTTGTAGTGTCTGGCCGCCACGGAACATCCTACGTTCCACGATTTCCATAGCGCGGGCGATAATCCAGTCTTCGTGCTGAGCGTCCAGTATGTTGAATAATCTGGCGCTGTTTTTGAGAACAACAGATGTAGACATTATTTGCCTCCTTGAACAAATGGAGGTGCCGTTCCTGGAGGACGGTTCCCCCAATGTGATGGAAAGTGCATCCTCCGCCTGAAACTGGCGGATATCCGCGTAATTGATGCGAAGCGGAACGGGATACAGTCAGCACGGCGGGTGTCGTGCCGTAGCCTCGAAGACTGTTGGCTACCTGGGCTTGTTGCTGGCGACACCAGCAGACAATTCAGGGGGCGTTAAGTATTCGTGGTGTGGATAGCAGATGTTGTTTTCATTGAAGTTCCCGGCTGAATGTTGTGCATATTGATGCTTGAGTTGAACATGAACAGGTAGCTGAGTAGAGCAACAATCCGAAACCGTTGAAATCCTTTATCAGGCGATGCTGAGTGCTCCGCTGATCACCTCTGCACAAGGGGCGTGATACCACGCGCATGATCAATCATTTCGGCCACTTTGAACGCGGCATCCAGCTCGCCAATCCCGAACTGCTGCATTAGTTGGTAGCGTTCGGCTTTTTCCTCGGGCTCGGTCTGTGCCAGGGCGAGATAGAGGCTGGGCGGTACGGCACGAAATAGCACTTCCAGGTTCTTGGAGAGGATGACACCTTCGGTGAATTTGCCGGATTCTTTCCGGGCTGACAACATCAGTGCCTTCTGCGCGGGTGTCAGTTCCCTGAATCGCGCGATTTTCTCGACTTCGTCGGGCGGCATCGACAGGCAAATCCACCACTCGATCATGTTGAGCATCGGTTCTGCGGCCTTTGGCAGATCGTCGATGTTCTGCGTTGCGAGCCAGAACCATGCCCCAAGTTTGCGCCACATTTTCGTGACCTTCACGACGTAGGGCGAGAGCAAGGGGTTTTTGGTGATGATATGGCCTTCGTCCGTCACGTTGAGGATAGGGCGGCCCTGGAACTGGTCGCGCTCGGCGATGTTGTTGACGGTATTGATCAGCGAGATGTAGGCGATCGACAGTTGTGCGTTGTAGCCTTCGCGTGCATAGGTCGCCAGGTCGACCAGGGTGAGATCGGCCTCGGGCCAGGGGGTGCCGTCGCGGTCGAACATTTCACCATCGCTGCCCTGGCAGAACATATCCATTGCGTCGGCCATCTCCAGCAGGCGAGCGCGCCGGATTTCCGGCAACGTCGTGTCATGACCACGCTCACGTAGCGCATCGCGCACATCGCGGGTCAGCACGGTACGGTTGGTTGTTACGCAGTGCTGGGCGGCATCCAGAATGCATTGGCGGATCAACGAGCGATCGGCGCGGGTCATGCGGGCTTCTTCCTTGTCTTCACCCCCCGTGATCATTAAACGTGCGGTGATCTCCAGTTCGCCCAGCACATCACGTTGTTCGTCGGCCTCGGTTTCCTTGCTCTGTGGCTCGTCATCCAATTCATCGGCATCGAGTGTTTGTACATCACTGGGCGTCTCAATGAGTCGACGGGCGTCGGCGAACGGTGCGAGACTTACGCCTGCACCCGGAGCGAGCTTGACACGGTTGACAGTCAGCCCCAAACGTCGGGCGAACTCGCAGAAAAGCCCGAAGGAATTGCCAGCCTCCACAATGAAGATCCGTGGACGATAGATAGCTGTGACCTGATTGAGCAGGTTGTTGAGGGTGGCGCTCTTGCCCGACCCCGTAGGGCCGAACAGGAAAAGGTGCGCGTTCATCTGCCGATCCAGGCGGTTGAAGGGGTCGAATGTGATCAGGCTTCCACCGCGATTGAATACAGTGATCCCCGGGTGACCCGTACCCCGGCTACGTCCCCAGGTCGGTGAGAGGTTGGCCACATGCTGGGCGAACATCAGTTGTGTGTACCACTGTTTGCGGTCCTGTGCCGGGTTGTACATACACGGTAGCCATCGCAGATAGGTGTTGAGCGGTGCGACTTCATCTTCTTCGCGTACCGGCTGCAGGCCTGCGCCCAGCATCACGTTGGCCAGTTGCAGCCCTCGGCTGTCGAGTTCTTCTTCATCCTTGCCACGCAGGTAAAAGGCCAGGCTGGCACGGTATAGTTTGTGGGCGCTGCCGATCAGTGAGCGCGCCTCTTGCACATCCGCCAGGGTTTGTTCGGAGGCCAGCGTTTCGCCAACGGCTTTCTTTGCCAGATGATTCAGGTGTGCTTCGAGTACGTCCTGTGGTGCGGCAACCAGTGTCAGGCACATCATCGTGTCTTCCGGCATCTGGTCGAATAAGGTGTTGATGGCGTCGCCTTTGCGATTCTCGCCTGTCATATGACCTACACTGGGCGGTGTGCGCAGGCGGTCGGTCGTCATCACCCGATGCGGCATGCCGTCAAAGTGCCACTCGCCCCTGGCCGTATCTGAACGTGGCTGGCCGAAGAACAGCCTCTGGCTGAAATCGCACCCGGAGGCCAGCTCGATTTCGTCGAGGTCGTGGGTGTCCGGGTAGGCGGTCAATTGGTAGAAGCGTTCGCGGTCTTCGGCGCTGGGGCCCAGCAGCGTGGGATGTGGGTTGAACCAGCGCAGCAGCCAGTTGTGGATGTGCGGTGCGTCCAGACGCTGTGCGCGGATACCTGCGTTGGCCAGACCACCGCTCAGGCGATCACAAACCACGTTCAAAGCCTGTTCGGGCATCAGACCACGTCGCGTCGTGCTGCCTGCGGTGCGGCGATAGACGACCATGCGTACCCGTCGAGTTTGCCCTCGCCAGGGCAGGCGCGTGACCGTCGTATCCTCGAACAGGCCTCCCTGCTTTGCTACTGCGCGCAGGTGATGGGCCATCGAATGCAGATAGAATTCGGTAAAGCGTGAACGCTGCGCACGTGGCTGGATGTAGCCCTTGAGGGTCTGCAGATACTGATCAAAGTTGGTCTCGTCCTGAGCGTAGAGTTGCAGTACCCAGGGATTGTCGTCGAGCTCGTCGAAGCTGTCCTGCAGCGCGTTTTCCAGCGCATCTCGTGCCTGGGCCAGCCAGACCGGCTCACGGCCTTCTGTACCCAGCGGGGTCAGTTCAAAGAAGGCGGCGACTGAGATACCATCCTCCAGCAGCATACTTTGTGATTCGGGCAAATATTCGACCCAGGGCAGCAACGCGACAAACGATGGGGCCACCTCGTACAAGGCCTTCTCATCCGTTTGCGTGGCGGGGCGGTTCCCCCTCACGCTGGCACCGGGTTCGGGAATGCCAGTTTGCCGCAATGTATCGGTGTGGCGCTGCCAGCCGTCCGGCTGTTCGCCTTTGGTCGGCACAGTGGGCTTGCGCCAGGGAAGCGACCAGACCATCAGTAGTCCTCCGTACGTTCGCCCGGCATTGCGTATTGCACACGCTGGTAGAGGGGGAAGATAGTGGTGTAACCCGGTACCGGAACCGGGTCCGTCCCCGCCAGATGCGGGAACACGTACATCAGCAGGTCGGGGTTGGGCAATCGCTGAAACTGGCTGCGTACTTCATTGTCGGCGGTACGCGTGTAGTGTTCCTGTTCTGCAGGAGCAGCTTGCCCATCCGCATGGCTGAGTGGACGGCGCAGGCTCTGACGGGCATCAAGCAGTTGGCGATAGGCCATCTGTCCCACTCGACCTCCATTGCTGCTCTCTTGCTGCCAGATGTCCTGCATGGTGCGACCCCCGTGGGGTAACAAGTCTTCCTTGCTCGTGGCGCAGCCGGTCAATACGGTCACTGATAGCATGATTGTCAGCGGTTTAGTCCAGTTCGAGCGCATGGCTTTCTCCAATACGATGGTCGACCTTGCGGCCTTCGGTGTCGTAGTCAATGGCGAGCGGTTTTTCGAGGTGAACGGCGACGTGTGCGCCTGGCTTCACATAGACTGCTGCGAAGGCCTGTCCATAGAGCTTGTTGACCCAGTCCGACATGTCGCGTACGCCGCCGGCGAGAATGCGGCCCACAGCCTCGTTGCTGCTGATGCCCACGGTGCCGAGGGAGCCGTCGGCACCGGCGTAGGACATCTGACCGCTGTCCGAATCGATGAGGGATGCCGCGCCTGCGCCTGCTGCGGTGATCAAAGCCTGTGTACCGAGATACTGCTGGGCATTGCTGCGGCGCTCGCCGGACACACACGGGATACCGTAGGGATCACTGATCCACCCGAGACCGTTCTGGTCATTGCTTTGCTGATTACTGCGTTCGCTGTCTTCCGGAATTGTGCGGATGGTGCCGTCGTGGAAAACGAAGGTGATTGAGCGTACCTGTCCCCTGACGCATGAGAGCGTCCAGTCGCCGGACGCGGTGCCACTGAACACAGCGCCAGCCACATCGGGGATATCGATGCCGTTGGCCGTCAGATTGTCGGGGCCGACCAAGACTTTGAAGGGGTAGGGGTCATTGACGGTGCCATCGATCGGTACGCGGCCAATCAAGGCTGTCATCACGACTGAACCCATCAGTGTTGAATTGGTGGGGACGGTGTAAACGGCTTTGGCGGGGTTGGTTCCGGTCGCGTTTGTGCGGGTACTGGTGACGCTTTCGACCGTGGTGTCCAGCGTCTTCTGGGCGGGCCCGAAACGTGTCGGAAAGTTCAGCGCAGTGTTGCCATGACGGCCATCAGTTTGTCTGGCATCGTCAGGCTCTACCCAGCGGATCGTGGTCTCGTCGCTGAATCCTTCAGCATCCCCGTCTCGCAGGCCAAGGCCGACTGGCAGGTCGCCGTGACCGGCGTTGCCGATACTGTCCAGCCGCCGTTGCAAATCTGCCAGCAGGCCCTCAGTTTGTTGGCGCTCGTTGTTGAGTTGCTCCTGGTCGCGGCGAAGGCTGGCCCGCTCGGATTCCAGTGTGGTACTGATACGCTGGTCAATGGCACTTTCACGTTGACGCAGACGCTGGTTTTCTTCTCGTTGTGCCCGGTTGTCGGTGGCGGCGGTTTGTAGCTCAGTGCGTAATTGCCGAACCTGGGCCACCAGCGTCGCGACAGTATCGCGTGGGGTGTCACCTTCGATGCCCAATGCCTTCATTTCCTCCGGGGTGAGCTGGCTGCCCGTTTCTGCCGTGGCAGGGGACTGTGTGCCGCCACCAGAGAACAGGCGGATGCCAACGAACAGGACCAGCAGTGCGACTGGGATCATCAGCCATTTCAACAGACCGTTACTGCGCATGATGTACCTCCGTTGTTGGGGGCGTGGTGGCAGGCAAGTGAATGGCAGGATCAAAGCGCTGGATGGCGGGCAGTAGCGACTGCGGCAGTCCGTGCTTGCGGGTAACCAGATACAGCACCGTGGTGTCTTCGGGGGAGCCGCGTGGGCCGAGCGCCGTATGCTGGAAAGTGGCGGTGAGGAAATCACCTTGTAGTGCGCGTGGATCGAGTTCAATCCAGCCATTGCCTGTATGGGTCAGTCGCACGGCAGTGACCCACTGATCTTCCAATCGCCATGAGGCCAGCGCTTTTGCCTCGACAGGCAGTGTCGGCAGCAGCGTATCCAGTGGCAGGTCGCGGCGCAGGCTGATGCGCATTATGCCGGGTACAGGCTCTAGGGTGCGTAATGGCGCGTACAGGCTTTGTGCGGCGTAACGTGTGAGTACCACGGCCACAGGCGTTTCACGTTGCGCCGGTCTGGCCTGATCTGTCGTGGAGGGGCGGGTTGCGTTGTCTGGCGGCTGACCATAGCGGGGTGGGGTTGCATGACCTTCAACGATGCGTATCGGCTCAAGTGCTGGCTCGCCGTCTTTGGCTGGTGTGGCCGCAATGTCGAGCAGGATCAGCGCACCGCTGTCGGCGTCCTGCAACTGCAATCGGGTGGGTTCGATAGGCTCGCTGGCACGCAGGTAGATGGCTCCACCTGCGCTCTGTACACGCAGACGGTCACCGATGCTGGCCGGGACGCCGACACGGACATTGCGATCTACGAACACAATGCGTTCCTGCCCAACAGAAAGTGGCACTGCAAGTGGCAGCCGCTCCCAGCGCAGGATTTCCACGGCATGGAGCGCAGGAGTCTGTACCAAGGCCATCAGCCCCAGCCAGATGAGACAGAGACGACGATGTTTCATGGGGTTTCTCCTTGTGTGCCCAGGCCGCCGCGACTGGGGGCTTCCTGTGCCGGGGCTGCGATGCGCTGCGGGGCACCGTCATAGCAGTCCAGCATGAGGCCGAACGGGTTACGGGCTGGATCGATATCTGCACGCGTGACTTTCACTGGATAGCGCACCAGAGCGCGTTTGACCTGCTCCGGGCCGTGGTACTCGTCGGCGCTGAGGTCGAGTGTGACGACCCAATCACGATCAGAGACCACGCGTACCCGTGCTGTAGGGTTATCGCCATAGCCGCGACCGGGAATTTCGTAGACGCCGCGTACACGTTGCCGCAGTTCGCCCGTGCTGCGGCGATAGTCGTAATCTGCCTGCAAAAAGGCACGGCATGCCGGGGTGAAATACGGTGATAACGCATGGAGGTTGCGCGTGTAGTCCTCTTCTCCGTTAGTCGGCCAGCGGTTGAGTTGCTGGAACACATAGAAGGTGAAGGCGTAGACCGATTCGGGAGGCACTTCCCACCAGGCCCGGGAACTCCCCGAACGCAGATCGGGGGGGACATGGATCGTCAGATCGCGCGGTGCGCTCCACCAACCGGCACCCATGACCAGCGCCACCAGCAGTAATGCGCTGGCACCGATGCGAAGGGTCTTGATGTGCGCTTGTAGATTCGTGACTTCGTTCTTGAATCGGCTCATCGTATCGCCCTCCGGTTTGACCAGAAACCCGAGCGTGTGATGAGTCGGTACCCACCGACCCAGCCAGTGAGCAGCGGGTAGCGAGTCGTGATGTGCCATTGCAACTGACGGTACAGCCAGGTATCAGGACGGCCCCGTTTCTGTCGTCTCAAGAAGCCACCACCGATGAACACGCCGCAGGCGATGCCCAGCACAATGCAGGTCGGTGCCAGAGCAATGGTTGAAAGCAACCAGGACAGCGGCACGCCGATGATCAGCCCGGCGCTACCGGACAGGCCGCAGCAGATCCACAACTCATCAGCCGTCAGGCCGCGTACCACCACCGGATGTCGATTAAGCCGATGTGGCAGGAACGTGATGGTGCCGTCCGTACGGACATGTGGAGGCTCTGACATGCCCAGTCCCTCTTACAAAATGCCGGTGGCTTCGGTGAGCAGCCAGATGCCGATCACCAGCAGTACCGCCCCAACGGCGACTGTCAAGCCGAATTGGCCCCAGGTTTTCTTGCCGTTGTGGATTTCGGCGTACGTGCCGTAGGCGTGATAGCACACGCCGATGAACATGCTGGCGACCACCAGTAGCGCCACCAGCAGCACGATGTCGTAGCCGTAATTGCGGATGGTTTCCATAATGCCGCCACCTGTGCCCCGAGACGGGTTTTCCAGTTGCGGCAACCCCTGGGCGAAAGACAGCGCAGGTAAGGTAGCAAGACCCATGGCCAGTACTGCATGTTGTGCGAGACGAGCGGGAGATAGGAGGTATTTCATATGGGGTTGCCCCTTTCTGGTTACGAGAGCAGGAAAAACGTCAGCACTAGGTACATCGCGAGAAAGCGTACGATGACACCAAGGAACTGACGCTGGTTGAGCTGGTTTTCTGCCCAGCCGACGTAGGCGGTTCGGATGGCCCATGCGCCCCAAAGCAGCAGTACTGCGAATACGACGCCGATGAAAACGGCGGACATTGCCGCAGGTGTAATACCGCTATTGGCTTGGAAGGCGTTGATTTGTGCGGCAGTCATGGCTTGTCCTTCAGGAAGGTGCCACCGTGTTTTGCTGTCGATTCCTGGCGGTAGTTACCATTCAGCTCGTTAGGGTCGCGCGGCTGGGCGCGGGATGGTGTGAGATGAGCCTGGATACCGGTGCGTATGCGAGCAAGGTCATCGCGTAGTCTTGGGTAGTCGAAGTAATAGCGTTCTCTTGGTTCTGCGGATGTTCTGGATACACTCTGCACTACGAGGCGTTCCAGTGTGTCGAGTTGCCTTAGTGCCGCAACCAGATCCTGGCGTTGTGTTGGTGTGTCTGCATGGGCTGTCAGTGGGAGGTTCACTAATAGGGCAGTGAGTAGCAACGGTGCGCCGAAACGCACCGCGTGGATACGGGTTAGTAGTGCCATCGCGCGATATCCTCGTTAGATCAACAATGGGGTGATCGTGGCGATGTAAGGGGGGTAGGTCTGCAAACAATGGGAACTGGATAGTATCCAGATTGATGGAAAAAGCAGTAACAATCCAGATCTCACAAATTTTGATCTTCAGGTAGATATTTCGTCTATCTCATGCAGACGTCCCTGCCTGTAACATGTACGTATTTTTTGAACGTTAATGACCAGAGAGAGTGTTATATCAGAGACGATGATGAACTATTCTCAGGTACGCAGTTGATAGGAACATCGCCGTGTTAGTAACCTGTCGCTTGTGACGTGTCGATTATCACTAGTGATTTCATAAGGGATGGCCAAGTCAGGAAGCAACCAGCAGGAGGCTCACGTATGATGATCCGACCTTCTGTGTGGGACTGCAATTGTGGATCGCATGGCTGGCCCTACAGATTTCTGCCATGCTCACTAGTGGGCGCTAAGTAATGCGGTGGTAGTGTTATCTTTATAAACATTAATGTAGTGTAGCGTCTCAATCGAGTAGCTCCTGCACCAGCATTAATTGCCTTAGTAAATAGGAGGTAGAAGTGCTGGTTTTCTTTTTATTATCTCAAAATAGATTTTGCTACTTTCAAAAAGGCATTTGCTGCTGGGCTGGCCTGATTTTTGTTGGGAACAGCCAAGCCAATAAACCTTCTTGCTTTGGGGGTTAGCGGCCGTTTTACTACTCCAGGGCATAAGGCCATAATCTGAGCTGGAACGGCAAGGTCTGCAACGATTGAAACACCCGCGCCACTTTCCACCATTTTTACAATAGTGATTATTTGGGAGTATTTGTGCTTGATCATTGGGTGAAAGTTTCCTGCGGAGAAAATTTCCTCGACATATCTCCCACTGCCGGCAAGGGTCATGATAAATGGTATTTTGCACAGGTCTGATAAGTGAATGGCCTGGCGCTTAGCCAGCGTATGATCAGTAGGCACCAACGCCACAAACTGATCCTCCACCAGTGAAATAGTATCAAAGTGGTCACTGGGCAGAACAACAAAACCTATGTCCACATGCCGTTCGGTTATCCATTGATTAACTTCGCTATCTGTTCCTTCTTCTACCAGAACGTCAATTCCTGGGTACATTTCATTGAATTTTTGGAGAATTTTAGGAAGTAACTGCAATGATGATGATATGCCAAGTGAGCCGATTCTTAGTATGCCCTGATTGACTCCTCGAATAGCGGATATCTCTTGGTGCATGGCTTCTGAAATACTAAGAATCTCCCGTGCTCTGACTAGAATACCTTGGCCTACGGTGGTGACTTCGATAGTTGCCTGTCCTCGTGTAAGCAATGTCAGACCCCATTCTTTCTCCAAATTTTTGACAGCATGGGAAACCGCCGACTGACTTATACCCAGTTCCCCTGCGGCTGCAGTGAAACTGCCAAGTTTCGCCACAAGGGCAAATATTTCCAGTTGAGTGAAGGTCATTAATAATCCTATTTTGTCATGAGTTATTGCTCATTTTACTATTATATTAAATGAGTAATAGCATTTGAGACCAGTGACAAAACAATAAACTACGGATTCTCCTATGACTACTTCAACAGCCACTACTTCGCCGACGGCAGAACGGCCCTCCTTAAGTCCCATGTTGGGGGCCAAGTTGACCTTGGTTGCATTTTTCTGGGGGGGGACCTTTATAGCGGGTCGGGTGCTGGCTCTGTCTATGCCTCTTATGACAGCGGCTTTCTGTCGTTTCCTTGTTGCCTCTGTGCTGCTGCTTCTGCTGTCATTAAAGTTAGAGGGTGGATTGCCTCGCCTGAATCGTTCCCAAATGCTTACGACAGCGGCGCTGGGGTTGACAGGAATATTTCTATACAGCGTTTTTTTCTTTGGTGCCTTGGCACAGATTCCCGCTGGGCGAACCGCATTGTTTGTTAGCCTAAATCCAATTGTGACTGCTATTGCTGCCAGTTTTATATTCAGAGAGCGTCTTGGTGCGAAGAGATGGCTTGGTATCGGTATAGCTTTGGCTGGGGCAATGATAGTGATTACGCGGGGCGACTTTCTAGGCGCTTTACACGACATCAGTCGGTCATTTGGGATCGGGGAAATGCTCATGTCGTGTGCCGTACTAAGCTGGGCTGCCTACACATTAATTTCACGAAAGGCGATGGAGTCTCTTTCGCCCGTTGCCGCAACAACCTATGCCACCTTGTGGGGGTTATTTTTCCTTCTTATGGCCTCAGTAAAAGAAATGAGCTCGATTCAATGGCTTTCCCTAGGTTGGTCTGTTTGGGCCTCTATTTTTTACCTCGGTGCAGTGGGAACGGTGGTCGCGTTTATTTGGTATTACCAGGGAATCAAGGCGGTAGGCCCATCAAGGGCTGCGGTATTCACCAATCTCGTTCCTGCCTTCGGCGTGTTGTTATCGGCTGGATTGCTTCAGGAGCCAATTCTCATTTCCATGCTGATCGGCGGCGCATTGTCCGCAGTGGGCGTTTCCTTGACGAATCGGAAATGAAATGATTGCCTCCATGTTGCTGGCTTTGGTACCGATTGCCCTACTGATTACGCTTGGGGCAGGAGTTCGGCGGTATGAATTCATCGCGGAAACGTTTTGGCCGCAGGCAGAGCGACTGGGTTACTACATCTTATTACCCTCACTCTTTCTTCATGGATTGGCGACGGCGGACCTGTCTGGATTGCCTGTGCTGACAATGGTGAGCTCCCTGGTGCTGTCGACCGTGGCTGTGGCAAGTCTTATAGTGATTTTTCGCTGGTGGCTGCCAGTGACTGACCCCGCTTTCACTTCCGTGTTCCAAGGAGGAGTGCGATTCAATAACTATGTGGGCGTATCGGTCGCAGCAGGGCTGTTCGGAGCCCAGGGGATCGCGCTGGCAGCGGTCGCCAATGCGGCGATTGTGCCAACGGTCAATATTCTGTGTGTGCTCGTTTTTGCGCGCTACTGCAATCGTGGTTTCTTTTCTGTGAAAAGCATAATACAGCAACTCATGAGCAATCCCCTAGTGGCAGCGTGCCTCATTGGTATCATCCTGCAGGTAACAGGCTGGGGGCTGCCGGGTGGCATTGAACCTGCTCTTAAAGCATTGGGGCAGGCTTCCCTGCCTCTGGGCTTGCTATGCGTCGGGGCAGCCTTGGACTTCTCCTCGGTTCGAAAATGGGTGTGTCCAGTGTTGCTTTCATCCCTGGCAAAGTTTGTTCTCATGCCATTGGCAACTCTGGGTGCTTGCTATGCCTTGGACCTGCAAGGACCGGCCGCTGTGGCTGCCTTGCTCTTTCAGACGCTACCCACTGCCTCTTCGTCATACATCATGGCGCGCCAACTTGGAGGGGATGCCCCACTTATGGCCGGAATAATTGCCAGCCAAACCCTTTTGGCTGGCTTGGCTCTGCCGTTTGCTGTGTCGTGTTTGTCCGGTTGGACGTAGGGGCTTGTCTATTGAGGGGCAGGACCTATTACACGTTCGCAACGAGGGTTGATCGAGCAGTCTTAATTTAAGACGAATAAGGTATTTTTCGTTGCGATAGCACCTGCACTGGTTCTTTTGCCGTCCTCACAAATATTTCTTGAAACTACTCGCTGTCAGCGCCACAGCAACGCCCAGCAATGCAGCGCCGGGCAGCAGAATCATCAGCGGATGAACCGATACCGGCAGTGCCAGATAGGTTACCCAGGGCAGCACAGCCAGCGGCAGTAACGCGGCCTTTGCCCTGTGGTAAACAAAGCCTGATTCCCGGCCCGCGCCAAACCTGCGCACATCACGCCGTACCAGGCCATCAACCAGGCCCACAAACACAGCCATGACAATGAGCGGCAATGTCAGTACCAGCACCAGCAAGCGCACCATGAACGTCAGCGTGGTGAAGGCTGCGGCGATCAAATAGTTTTCCGACCATACATAGACTTGGCTCACAAAGTAGCGGAAGTCGCGTCTGGGTATCTGGCTGGGAACACGCGCACGCTCGGCGGTCTGCTTCATGCGCTCAAGCAGTCCGGTTTTGACGAACATCCATTCATATCCGGTATCGACAATCTGGTGTGCCGTGCGGCCCGGCTCCTGCACGATGACGCTGCGGATAAAGTTATTCGACAGGTGTCCCAATTCGTACTGCAGCATCGCCTGCGAGTGTTGCCAGCCCTGGTCTTTCCAGAAAAGATGCATTCCAGCGCATTCCACGATGATTGAAATCAGCAATGAGCCAATCAGCACACCCACTAACCTGAATGGCAAGGTGATGAAACTGGCCAGCAGGCTTTTCCGGCGTGTCTGCTGATGTTGTGCCGTGGCCGCTGGATCGCTCATGGCGCTTTACTCTCGTCGATAATATGGTCGGCATCCTCATCAAGCAGTTCAGGCGGTAGCGCTTGCTCCTGTAGCGTAGGCGAGCCTTGGTTCTGCCACCATTGACCGGTATCGGTGTAGCTTTGACGCATGTAACCTGCCAATTGCTGAAGATCCGTCGGCATGATTTCATCTGGATCGGGGGCGGGCAGGGGCATGCGGACTTTCCACAGGTTGCCGCCTTGAAGCAGAGCAAAGCATTGCCCTTTCGGAAGTTGAACCACATGGGACGGCTCAATCATCGGCACGCTCGACATGCTGATGCGATCCTGTGTGTTGCTGGTGAAGTCGGTTTTGGCGTGGATGTCGGAGCTGTCTGTCGCGCCGCTGACCACTGTCGTCGTGTAGACCTCCACCTTGGGCAACTGTTTTGTGAGCAGTTCGGCGGTGGCTGTCTCGCGCACGCGCAGCATGAACAGGTTGTTGAAATTGCCGACGACTTGACCGGCTTTGGCGCGATTGCCGATGCGGGCTTCAATATCGCTCAGTGTCTGAGTGTAAGCGGTGACCTGGATGCCGGCACCGCCGCCTTTGTTGATCATCGGGATGAATTCGTCGCCCATCAGTTCATTGAATTCATCGGCATGAACATTGATTGGTACTTTGGTGTCAGCCGATGCACCGGGCAGGCCATCGTCGATGCCGAATTTATAGATGTGTCCGGCCATCGAGACCATATCGCTGAACATCGAGTTGCCCACCGCAGCGGCGACTTCGGCATCGGAGAGCGCATCGAGTCCGACGTAGACGACCGCGCGTTTCCTGATGATCTGCATCCAGTCGAAAATCGGCCTGGGATCGCTCAGATCCGAGTAGTTCGGTGCCAGCAACTGGGCGATTTTGCCGCTGGTGAGTTTTTCAAGCAGAGGCAGCAGGCTGGCGACGATCTTGTCAAAGTACGTTTTGTCGTAGCGAACCGCTGATCTCAGTCCGTCCAGTACGGGATCGTAGTTGCGGGCCTGACTGAGGTATTGTTCAAGGGCGACCACGCGCTTTTCGCGACCGATCATGTTCCTAGGAATGTTCTTCTCGTTGAGCTTGGCTTCAATCTGGACGATGACCTCCCAGGCTTTCGGTTCTGTGCGGGCGAAGTAATGTTGGGCGTACTCGATGAACAATGCATCGATATTGATGACATGGCGCTGGATCAGCAGGTAGTCAGGTCGTTGCCCCAGCTCGATCAATGCGCGTGCAATCACATTGACGAATCTCCAGGCAAATTCTCTGAATGCAGCAGAGTTACCCTCTCCGGAAAGCTGCCCTGCGATGCGGGTCGCGACTTCGCTGATGCGACCAAAACGTCCCACCGCGTTGTAACGAGCGCTGATCTCCGGCCACCCCAGATGAAACACGTAGAACGCATTCTCTCTGCCTGCACGTCTGGACTCGACGAACATTCTCTTGAGCAGATCCGCGTCGCCTTTAGGATCGAAAACAATGACCACTTCGTGCTCGTCCAGGTGATTCTTTCGACGGATATCCTGGGTGATGAATAATTCAGCCAGGCGCGTTTTGCCTACGCGCGTGGTGCCCAGTACCAGGGAGTGGCCGACACGCTCACCCAAGGGCAGGCTGACGTCCACCTCGTCAGGCTCAATACCATGCAGACGCGGTAAGCCGCCAACGGGCGGTAATGGCCGCACCGGATTGAGCGGTATATTCCAGGTCGTAAGACGGGGTAGTTGCGATAATAGGAATGGTGCGAATTCCAGTCGCTCCTCCAGACGTCGGGCCAACTGGTAGGCGGATGTCGGCTCGACATAACGCCTGAACTCAGGTCGGTAGGTTTGCATCAACCGGTGAGTGTGTTTCTGCTCCCAACGGAATCCTTTGCCAATGAACAAGCGTTGTTGGCTGACTGGCACGTCGCGGCTGGTCATCACGTAACGTGGCAGGCGACGGATATTGCGTCGGTAGCGCAGGATCACCTGTGCATCGCGCCAGCGCAGTGTGCCAAAAATCCCGAAGGCCAGTGCGCTGCCGATGCCTATGTCCGGACTCAACGCGAGAGACCATGGTGCCGTCAGGCACAGCAATGCGGCTCCGGCACAAACCGCAACGGTATAGAGTTCTACGGGTGGACGCAGCAGTACCTCGACTGGCTGAGACTGTGCCATTGTGTTATTGCTCAATTCCCGTGCTGGTGATGAGCACGGGGTAATGCCGCAGGCCAAGTCGCTCAGTCAGGTCATCGGCCGCCACTGGCGCGAACTGCAAATTTGGTGCGATAGCACGCAGGCGTGCCAGGCCGTCTTTGGTCTCGACGTTGACCACCAGGCCGATGGCACCTCGTTCGTGAAGTAATACGCTTTGGCGCTGCAGCCATGCATAGGATGCCTCATCGTCGCCGACCAGAAAGAACGGTTGCAGGCCCGGTGCATCGATGCCCCTGCGTGTTACGGTGCCAGGGGAGAGCTTCGGGCTGCGTACTGGCAGCATGTCTGCTTCGGTTGCTGGATTTACCTGCATCGGTGGCATGGCAATGGGAGGGCGTGGGGTATCGGGTGAGCGTACCTGAAGGTTGAGCGCCTCGTAGTACGGCAGCGCAGATGCCCCGCCGTGGTCTTCCACCACGATCGGCGGCTGTGCTGCGTGAATCAACGGCGATACGGTGGCCAGTGTCAGGAACAGGCTGTATGACGTCTTAATATGGATCATCATGGGGTGGTTTCCTTGCTGAGAATGGTGGGGACAGTTTGCTGCGGCCCCAATACGCGTTGAAGGTGTTGCGACACACTGCGCCGGTAGCGTGCCGCAGGCGCACCTCCAGCAGGCCGGTGGTAGCGACCCATTGCCAGAAGCCAGTCCTCGCCGGGAATATGCTGCTCCTTGAGGATCTGTGCCGCGATCGTCAGGTTGTTGTACGGATCGAGTAAGTCGCAGGGCTGGCGGTAGCGGTGCTTTTGCCAACCGAGATTGATCTGCCCCAGGCCTACGTCAATGCGGGTAAGTGGTATGTCTTGCAGAGCCTGGTGTATTCCTGCACAGGCCTGCGCCTGGCTGGTGTATCGGCGAGACTGGCCTACCACATTCAGCGACCACGGCCACGGCACGATACGTTCTGCACGGCGCACACCACTTTCCTGCAGCGCCACCGCATAAAGGACGACAGAGGGAATACCCGCGCGTTGAGCCGCCAACTGGTAGGCCGGTGGGGGGATCTCCTGGGCTCGAGCCAGACTGGCCATCAGTATGCTTACCAACAGTGTCCAACTTCGTTGCATGGATGTCAGGGCTGACGCTGCCATTGACCATTTACCTGTCTGATACTGGCGGGCAGGTCTCCGGACAGCCCAAGAGACAACCAGCGACCTGCGTCGTGGTTCAGTGTGATGGTGCTATTGCGTACCAGCTCTGGGTCAATCTGTGCGTGTCTGGCCCAATCCCGGATGCGCACGTCGTCCTGATGTGAACCGACCATATACAGGTCGAAGGGCGTGCTGGAGGCCTGTAAGCGCTGCACAAGTTGGGTGCATGGCTGGCAATTCTCCTTGACGAACACCGCCGTGCGTCCGTTTCCAATTACTGTGTTTCTGTTGAGTCCGGCATCAGGCAAATTTACCCGCAACAGGTCGGGATTCTGTCTTTGCCAGGCTTCGTCGTACGCTCGCTGATAGGCCAGAAGTTTTTCAACACGACGTGCTTCTGCCTGTACTTGTAGTTCGGCATAGCGTTGTCGCTCGTCGTCACTGCGGGCCTCAATACCCAGTGCGGATAGTGGGTCGAGGTTGGGTGAGTAAGTGCCAAGGGGCCCTTCCATGAGTTCGCGATAGCGTAACCATTCGTCAGCGTTCAAGCCCCAGTCCTGCGCCAGGCGTTCGTCCCGGAGCTGTTCGACCTGGGTCGGTACGATACGGGATTGCATCGTGGTGGAGGGCTGTGCCATCGTGGACATTGTCAGAGTGGTCAGTGTGGTAGTGAGGAGGATCGTCATCAGACGTTTCATTGTCTTCTCCATCAGGGGATCGTCAGGCGTCGTGTCTGCCCGGCACGGCTGAAAATTGCGGTGTCGCCATCGATGGTTTCCAGTCGCCACTGGCTCACGGCTTCACCAGGTAATACAAGCTGGATTTGCTCAGGTGCGGGTTCTCCACTGGCCGGCGCAATCGATACCATGCGTTGTCCAGCGCGCAGCTCCAGACCCAGGATGCGAAACGGGAATGGCATTTTCTTGGGCGTGGTAACAGCAGGATTGGTGGTGCGGCTGGTGGTTGGGGCGCTTTGAATGGCTGCTTTCTGTTGAGACTTGAGTTGCGCCAGCTCATCACGAAGCGTTTGCACGACTTGTGTGGAGGCGTAGTTTTCCTGCGTTTGCTCCATCTGAGCGATACGAGTTTCCAGACTGTGTTGCATGCTTCGTAAGGCTGTTGCACTGGCTGGGTCCGGGCGTGCTTCAAGGGCCTGTATGCTGTCGGCCAGCTCTGTCAGCAGACCTTCCAGTACCTGAATCTGTTGCAGGCTGGAATCCGCCTGTTCGCGTTTGACCAGATCGGCTGTTGCGCGATAGTTCAGGACGGCAAGAGCAGTCAGTACACCCAGCCACACCCAGACCAGGAGTCGGATGATCATGGTTGAGGTGTGCCTCAACGTGATGGCGGTGTTGTTCATGGTTGCCCTCCAGCAGGAGGGAGGGGCTTAACCGCCCCGGCGACTCGGGTGTCGTCATTTGCTGTGTCAGTGCCAGCGTCGATATCGGAGCGTTTGAAGCACACTTGTCGCGTACGGTTATCGACATACAGCGCCCAGAACGGCCCGGCCAAGGTAAGCAATGCCTCCTGCAAGGTCATCGGGCCGAGGTGCAGATGCGCAACGGGCAGTGGCAGTGAATAGAGTTCAATAGCAGACTGGGCTGTTTCGCAGAGCTGGTAGCCACTTCGCTTGAGCGCATGCCGCAGGCCGTCACCCACGGTAGCGCGGGAATGCTCGGGTATTGATACGTCAATCACCTGCAACAACAGATTACGCTGCGCCGCATCGGGAGCCAGTTCAACCAGGGTATAGCGTCCGTAACGTACAACGGGAATGAAGTCCGGCGTAGCGTCGGGAACCGAGGTGACCGCTTTGATGGGCGGAGAGGGGAGCTGGGCAGTGGTTGTTGTGCATCCGCTGCTCAAGGCTGCAATGATCAGCAGGTGACTGACAAACAGCCGCCGGATTGAATGTGTTGGTGACATGGTTCAGCTCTCTATAGCGATGAGCTGTTACCTTCGTCTGAGGCGTGGGGTTGATCAGCAAAGAATGCGCAATGAGCATGAGCCGTTTTGATCTCAACCGTATCTACTTCGCAGATTTGGTAGCGCCAGGCAGTATCTTACAGTTTGAGTGCTACTATTATTTTTTGGAAGATAAATAAAAAGATAGGGAGGTAGCAATGCGGATTTCTCGAGTCCGGTTAATTAATTTCGCCAACTTCTCCAACGTTGATGTTGAAACGGGTGAAAGCATTGTTATTGTCGGTGAGAACAAAGTAGGTAAGAGCAATTTTATTCGCGGCTTGCAGTTGATTCTTGACCCTGGGTTGTCCGAGCGCGATCGGCAACTGGGCTTTGAACATTTTTGGGATGGATTAGGCGAAGAAAAATTGGGGGAGACGATTGAAATTTCAGTGGATCTTACTGATTTTACTGACGATCCCCGATTGATGGCTCATCTGAATGATTGTGTTGTTAATCCAGGACCACCCATGGTGGCTCGTCTTACCTATCGCTTTCAGCCAAAAACCGAGTTAAATCGTGCCCCTGAATCGCTAAAAGACTATGAGTATGTGATCTTCGGTGGTACTGATCCCGATATGCATATTGGCGGAGCGCTTCGCCGTATGTTACCCATAGATGTTCAGGGCGCGTTGCGTGATGCTGAGAAGGATCTTTCAAGCTGGCGCAATTCACCATTGAGACCACTTATTGAGGAGCTCACCGCGTCGCTAGATGATGATGCTCGTGAGGAAATTCAGACTCAGATCGACGAGGCTCAACGGGAGCTGGCTGGTCATGATGACGTAGTGGCGACAGCTGAACGAATTAGCGAACGGTTGGTAGCTATCGCGGGTGATCAACATGCCGTTCCAGTATCGCTGGGGCTTGCTCCGGCTCGCGTTGATGCTCTGCTACGCAGCTTACGCTTGTTGCTCGACAATGGTATCCGTGGCATTGGTGATGCCAGCCTTGGGACGGCCAATCTGATTTTCCTTGCCCTGAAAAGCCTCGAGCTTGATCGTCTTGTTGATGACGGAGAACGAGACCATACGTTTTTCGTCGTCGAGGAGCCAGAAGCACACCTACATCCGCATGTGCAGCGCCTTGTCTATCGTTACTTCTTGGGCACTGATGGAGATAATCGTGATGAAAGTACTCCGCTGACAACGATTCTGACCACCCATTCCCCACATATCGCCAGCGTTACGCCAATCAGATCCATCGTTCTGCTGCGTCATGACCCGGAGGAAGAGGAGACAATTGCTCTTTCAACGGTAAATGCACCATTCACGCAGCGGGATGAGGATGATCTACAGCGCTATATTGATGTCACTCGTGGCGAAATATTTTTTTCGCGAGGTGTTGTCCTTGTTGAGGGCGATGCTGAGCGTTTCCTTGTCCCAGCTTTCGCTGATGCACTGGGTATCCCGCTCGACATGCTTGGGATCACTGTGTGTTCGGTCGGTGGAACTAATTTCACCCCGTATGTGAAACTCCTAGGGCCACAAGGGCTTGATATTCCTCATGTGATTCTGACAGACCGTGATCCAGTGAACGGCAGGCATCCACGTGTTCGCAGACGGTTCATCAGTCTCCTTGAATTGGTTGAATATGAGCACTACCGCGACTACGAAAATATGGATGCTGAAGATGTGATCGGACTTGCCAACGATTACGGGTATTTCGTTAATGAGAATACCCTTGAAACTGAACTGTTCGAAAGCGGACTGGCTGAGGAGATGATAGATGTAATCCGACAGGAACTTCCACAACTGAAGCAAGAGACTCTAAATACATTGCAGCAATGGCTGGACGATGGTGAAGTCGATCAAGGTCGGTTGTTGAAGCTAATTGAGCGAATTGGCAAAGGGCGGTTCGCTCATGCGCTGGCCTCCTCGGTGTCGGAGGATGTTTGCCCGGATTACATTCGTGAAGCACTGGAGCATATCCGCGATGCTGTCGCGTAGTGTAAGTGCAGCCTACCTAGCCCAGGCTTCCGAGTTGGCTGGAAATCCTGGTCAGTTAGCCGCGTATAACTCCCTGGGGCATTGCGTTGTGCTTGCCGGGCCTGGAAGTGGCAAGACCAAGACACTTGTACTGAAACTGGCCCGTATCTTGGCCGAGGATGTTCAGGCACCGCGTGGTGCTGCATGCATCACATATAGCCAGGAATGCGCGCGTGAGTTGACACGTCGTCTTGAAGCGCTGGGGCTCAGAGAGGCACCGAATCTCTTTGTCGGAACCGTTCATGGGTTCTGTTTGCGTCATCTGTTGATGCCTTATGGGCGATTGGCCGATCTGCCGATCTCATTTCCGCTGTCGGTGGCTTCTCAGCGTGTGGGTGATCGGTTACTGCGACAATCTGGTGATCAGCTCTTTGGCTCAGGTCATCCCCATAAGGCCATTGATCTCGGGCGGCATCGCCGTTCAGTGCTGGACCGCAACAGCACTGCTTGGCGTTCAGAGGAGGAACTCGCTGCCTGGACCGAGGCTTACGAATCGGCATTACGGCAGGATGGGCTAATCGACTACGACGACATGGTGGTATTCGGCCAGCGTCTGATCGTCGAGCATGATTGGGTTTTGCCCTTAGTTCAGGCGAAATTTCCGGTCCTCGCGGTGGATGAATATCAGGATTTGGGGGTGGCGCTCCATCGTATGGTCAACCGTCTGGTTTTTGAGGGGGGCGTGCGCTTGTTCGCTGTGGGTGATTCAGACCAGTCGATATACGGTTTTACTGGGGCCAATGGTGCGTTGCTCATGGAGCTGGCAGGCAGTGAAGGCGTTGAAACAGTTAGGCTCCAATTAAACTATCGTTCAGGTGCGGGTATCGTCAGTGCTTCTGAGATGGCGCTGGGTGAGGCTCGTGGTTATCGCGCGAATGATCCAAACCGTCAGACGACTATTGAGTTTGTGTTGTGTCCTGAGGGGATGGCGGATCAAGCGACTCATGCCATTGCACAGATCATCCCTGCTGCTTTGGCTGCTAAACCAGGACGGACGCTTGGTGATATTGCCATTCTGTACAGAGACTATCGTGCCGGAGATATTGTGGCTGATGCGGTGACCGCTGGTGGTTTTGATTATATCCGTGTGGATAACGCAGCACCTTATCGCAAGGTTGCCTTGACCAGCTGGGTGGAAGATTGCGCCGCATGGTGCGCCGGTGGCTGGCGTGTTGGTCGTCCGCAATTGCGTGGGCTAATAGACCGCTACCTCGCGTTATCATCGGACGAGATTGGATGATGCGCAAGCTCGACGTGAGGGGCAGAGGCTAACCGCGCTGCTTTGGGCTCTACGCGCCGACCAACAGCCTGCGCGTGATTTTGTCACGTCGCTGCGCAATGGTATCGTTGATTCGTTGCTGGGCACTGAGCTGGTGCTTGCAGATCAGGCTGAGCAATTGAATCGCATGTCTGCAGCGCTTGCCGAAGGTGGTGCGTTGGCGGCGTTGGATATTGTGAGTTTGGGTGGGCGTGATGGCTCACCTGATCACCTTAATCTGCTGACGCTCCACTCTGCCAAAGGCTGCGAATACGACGTGGTCATTATGGTCGGCTTGGATCTGGGCAATCTGCCGTGGCGTGGTGAGACGCCAGAAAAGCTGCGTGAGAGCCGTCGCCTTTTCTATGTGGGGCTAACTCGAGCACGGGATGAGGTTCATATGCTGTATTCTGGTTTTGTTGATGGTCGCTACGGCTCGATGCGTCAGGGGCATTCCCCATTTCTGGATGAGCTGGAGGGGCGGATGCGTGAGGCTGGTTTACGGCAGTAGGTATTGAACAGATGTCGAATATGGTTTACTACCAGTTAAAAAAACGCCAACATCCAAAGAGGATGCTGGCGTTATCGTGTGAACTACGCCGCGACAAGCTGTCGGGCCAGAGCGACTTCAATAGAGTCACCATCTTGATTAAGCACATCCAGTCCTGATTCAGGCACGTCTCCCGACGTGCTCTGAGAGACCAGAATTTTCTTCGCCATCAGAGCCAGGCAGGTCATCTGCGACGTGGCCGTATACCCCAGGTAGATCACCTTCACAGGCTGCTTTTGTCCGATACGCCAGGAACGACGTGCGGCCTGCTGCAGCGTGTACACGTTGTACCCAGATTGCATGAACACAATCGTTGGGAATTCCAGAAGATCCAGCCCCGTCTTGACCAGCTCGGGATTGGTGATGAGGACATCAATTCCTCTGTCGAGTTGTTCGGCAATCCAGTCTTCGCGTCGGCTGGCATCTACGCTCGCACGCAGTACCGCCACCTTGAAGCCCTCTTGCTCCAGCAACATCTTCAGCCTGCTGGTGGTGTCTCGCGTACCGGTGTAAACGGAATAGATCAGAGTCTTGCGACCTTTTGCTTTCTCCTGTTTGCAGATATTGATCAGTTCCCGCTCCTTGGGCATCACCTGCAGCTCATTGAACTGGGCCGGGGTGAAAGCCAGTACTTCTCGCGTACGTGGATGGCGCACGGTTTCAGTACGAAAGCAGCAGTCAGACCAGGCCAGCAGCACATTGAGCACCACGCCCAGCAAGGTAGTGTCCCGCTTTCGCAGGGCTTCCTTGAGCTGAGTCGTCAGGCTGGCAGCGAGCTTGCTGTAGGTATCACTTTGCTCAGCGTCCATCTCGACTTCCCTGAACTCTTCGTCATACGGGGGCAGTACGCCACCAATATCCCGGAGCTTGAGGAAAATCGTGAAGGGCAGAACGCAGCGAAGCACACCTTTGGGGCCGAACCCCGGCGCTTTGACTGTCCTGACGGTAACCTTCGAGCCTTTGGCGGTCTTGTGGGACGGACCATCGCTCTCGGAATAGATATCCTTGAGGACGCCGTGCTCCCGCATGAATGCCATGGCTGCAGCGTTCATACTGCCGCTGGCACTTGGTCGGTAGCCGTCTTCGATCATACGTCCGGGCAGCGCCCGGAACAGCAGATAGAACAAATCGGAAGCGTAGCCTCCCATCAGCGTGCCGGTGAGCAGCAGCGTTTTGCGGGTTTTGGCCGCAATAACACCCATGGCCTGACCTTGCGCGGAACCGCCTGTCTTGTACTCGTGGGCTTCGTCGGCGATGAGCAAATCGAACGTGCTTTGCGGCAGATACCGCTTCACAAATTCGCTGGGTTGATAACCGCCTTCACCGAAGCCGAACTCCATACTCGACATGGCGCGTTCCATGCGCTGAGCCTGCCTGTCTGAAAAGACCAATTCCCCTCGGTTGTCCATCAGGTTGATGAACTGGTGGAAGTTATCCCCCAGCATCGATGCCAGGAATGAATCGCCGAAGGTCTTCATCAGTTTGGCCGCAGTGGCTTCACCTATGGTTGGAATACGTTTCAGCGCCCGCAGTACCGCTGCGGATTGATCGCTGCCTGACAAACTACGTGGTCGCATCAGTGTCCAGAGGGCACTCTCGCAAAAACTACACTTGCGACGTACTTCCTCCGCGTCGAGTTCCAGTGCGTTGACCGGTTCGCCATCAAGATTGCGAACCATGGTGCCGCAGTGTGGACAAAGCCCAACTGTGCCGTGACGGGTGCGCTTGCGAACGAACGCGGGCTTCCAGTGGAATCCCATGCGCATGCGCACACGGCCAATGATGAAAAATTCCTGTCCATCGGCTGGCACATTCAGTTGCTCGCGCAGCTTGATCAGTTTGAGCAGCGTGTCCGGGCCGTTGAGCACCCAGACTTTGGCCCCTGTGACGGTTTCGAGAATTTCCCTGCGCCATTTGTAGACCAGGTGTGGCGGGCTGAGGACGAGAGTGCGGAGATAGCCCTCCGCATTGAGCACCGCCGCCAGCGCGATGCCGACGGTGGTTTTTCCCGTCCCCATATCACCATTGACGATAGCCGCACGCTCGCCCTGATTGACGAGCAACTCGGCCGCTGCATGCACGACCTCAGCCTGGGCGGGGAACAACTGTCGCTTGAGATTGGCCAGAATACGTTGTCGGTTTACACGTGGCACGCCGTTGTAGACCGGTGGATTAGCCCGATTGAGAGAATCGAGCAATTCATCCCCGAACTCGCTGACAAAATCCTGCATGCTGATGGAGAGTTCGTCGTTCGCAGGGTCGAACAGATCGTCTGTTGCAGATGAGTGAGTGACGGCAGATGCCGCTTCGATTTGCATGGTCATGGAGATGCTCCAAAAAATGGGGCATGCACCACCCCAGGGGCGATGTATGCCCCTGGGGGAAGAAAAGTGGACGCCGTAGCGCCGCCTTTTGGAAGGTCAGTATTCGCTGGGTAACAACAGCGTAGTAACGCTGCGATCCCACTCAGTAATGATCCAGATTTTCAGATTAGGGTTGACCTGATACGAGGGAAATAAACGGTCTTCGCCTGACGCGAGCGCGTGGTCATTCTGCCGTCGGTCATTCTCCTCCAGTTCTCCCCAGTCGCCGCAGAGATGGCGGTTCAGATAAGCGGCTGGATTGAGATGCCCTTGTTCGACCAGATTGGTGATGCCGGAGGTCATGATGATTGCCCCTGGTGAAAAGCGCAGTTTGGTCACAGTGCTGAGAAAAGTGCCTCGATTGCCATGAGATAGCTCCTTGAATAAACAAGGGGTCATGGCATGCCCAGTGGGGTGTCATGACCCCGGTGGGTGAGTGAAATGGACTGGCGTTGAACTCGGGTTCAGAGACCAGAAGATCGCGGGGGGCAGTTACCCCAGTGGGGATTAATGGATGGTGAGAATCTGTCCCAGCGTGGCTGAGTCAGGAGACAGGTCCCATGCTCTGATGACGGGCACGAACTTATCGGTGAGAATGCGCGTTTCGGCGATGGAGCCGTCATCGCGTTCGCAATACTCGGTGCTCGTCGCTTTTTGCTTGTAGGTATCCCCCTTGACTGCAAGCGTGCGACCGCTTGGGGACTGCACGACACCGGAGATAGCACCCGCCGCCAGGGCTAATGCCAGGTGCCATTCAGATAACGCACGAGCAGGCGCACGCAGCGACTGCTGCGCGGCACCGAGGTGAGTCTCGAACGCTGGCCACAAACCTCGCAGGCGTTGTACCTCTTCGGCGAACTGCATCGGCTCCATGCTGATGCGATAAAAATGCTCGGGTTCGGTTTGGGCGCTTGGCACGATATAGGGAAGCGACGTCCACTCGGGCGACAATTCTTCTACGTCCTGTTCTCCCTGCCCGATTTGCAACAACCGGGCGCGGGTGGACTTCACGTCTTCACTCGCCAGATCGCGCTGGCGAGCACGACGACCAAACAGCACCACTTGTTTGAACTGTGTATCTACCGCACGGAAGACACGCAGGTCGGCGAAGTGGCGTGTGAGCCAGCCAACCATTTCCTGGTCGAGCATATAGAACGGAATGATGAAAACGAGAATACCGTGGTACTGCAGCAAGGGCAGCGTCCGCTGGTAGAACAGCTTTTCCAGTCGGGGCCGACCCTTACCGTCGTAGCCGATGTTGCCGTTGGCATCTCTGGATAAGTCGCCGTACGGTGGATTGAGCCAAAGCAAGCCGAATGCCTGACGCGAGATGAGGGTATCCATCAGGTCGGCATGGATGCAGTGATCGACCAACAACCGTGCATGGCTGGCGCGCTCCTGATCGTACTCGACAGCATACGAACGGGTGTGATCAAGCCCGAGGGCATGGGCGGCTTCGGCAATCGCAACGCCTTCGCCGGCACAAGGGTCAATAATGCACATGGGCTCATCGCTGGGAGCCAGTGCGGCGAGTGTCCGTTCGAGCGTGGACTCATCGGTAGGGTAATAGCCATTTTTGGCAAAATTTCTGGCGAGCCGGGGAAACATGAGTGCCATAGGGATCTCCTGTCTGGCGGTGATGAAAGAACGTGCAGGAGCCTGGTAAGGCAGCGCCTGCTGTGGAACGATCAGACCACCGCGTGCGGTGTCCAGATCTGTGACGGGTATGGATAGGCCGTGAGAACGCCGTTACGGATAAGCTCGCCCAGCGCGTCGGTGAGTGCTGGCACATCCAGTCCAAGGCGAAAGCCCCGCAGCGGCCCGAGGGCGACCGGTAGCTCATGGAGCATATCGTGGCTGCGCAGCAACTCCAGCACCGGCGTTTGCCAGTGGTCGAGCAGTGGCAGCGGACATGTGTCTTTGACGAGTTGCCACAAGCGAACGGTCGGTTCAGCAGCAGAGCGCGGCAATAGTGCCAGTGCGCTGGCTGTGCTCTTGTCAGGGCAGATGCAACGCTGGTCGAACAGCCACAGATTGGTGAGCGATCCAAACAGCGTGCGGCGATAGTTGCGGGTCAGACGCTTTTCAAGGTGCTCGACCGAAGGGATGAACACAGGTACGGAGCCGCCGTGCTCTGTGATGAGGTGAAACTGGTTCAATCCATCGTCATCGCGGCCCAGTGTGAGTCGGGCGATAAATTGCTGGATGGCAGTATCCCGCGCCCAGATTGAGACAAAGACCAGATCGCCATTCTCGCGGCAGACGCAGGCATCGACCACCAGGTCAGTACATTCGTCGATACGGAACAACGGTTGCTGTAATGAAGATTCGGGCATGGTGGTGTCCTCAATAAAAAATTGAGGGGCAACACTGCCCTTGGGGCCGTGTTGCCCCGAAGGATGGGAAAAGCGCGCAGCGGTGGCTGGAGGAATCAGATCGCCAGAGATTCAGACTGGCGGTTCCACTGCTGGGCCGTGGCGTCGAACACATAGCTCAACTGGCTCAACCGCGCGACTTGCAGGCGCAACGTGCGGCGGTCAATGGTTGCGTCCAGCTTCACCGACTCACCCAGCGGCCAGAGGATGCCGAACAATGCAGCATCATCGCTATCGGGATTGTCCGAGGCCGCTACAATCGAGGAGGGCGCATCGATGCCGAATGGCGTGGTGTCGACCAGTGGGTCCTGGGGGGCTTGCACAGGGGCAGTCCTGGCCTTGGATTTGGACGTTGCGGTTGGCGTGGGTACGGGTTGAGTACCCGATTCCTCATCAAGCGGATCGACATCCTGCGTGGCGAAGGCGCGAGCCTCTGCTTTGCTGAGTTTGTCGATGCCGGACAAGGTCATGCCATCCAGGTTGGCCCGGATTTCGAATCGCATGCCGTCGCCGACAGGATAGGCTTTTGGATAAATATATCGAATCGCAAATTCACCCTCATATTTCCCTTCGGGATACTGCTCCAGTTCGGGATCTTTGACATGGAACAGCCCAAGGTGGGTGGTGAGACGACCGACAGTGAATCGGCCATTACGACTGGATATTGTGCGGATTGCGAGTTGGCCGCGAACGATGATGGGGGGAGCAGATTGAACGGCTGTTGTAGCCATGGTGAATCTCCTGAGATGCGTTGTACTGCCGATAGACCTGAAAAAAGAGACAAGACCCCACTGTGAGGTCTTGCCGATCGGCTTAGTGTGACGTGACGAGAGCGGGCTCTTCTTCTACCGAGGGTTGCGCTTCAGGTTCGGCTATGCCGGGTGTCGTAGACGGCATATCCACGCTGTGATCAGGACTTTCTGACGCAGTGGATGCCGCCGTGGCGTGCCCGGAAGAGGGAGTCTGACTGGCACTGGGATAGACCAATTGGCCATCGATCTTGATCAGGCCAATATGGATTAGCTTGGACTCCAGACTCGCTGCCGGCTCGCCAGCATGTTCTCCCTTCGTGCGAAGGTACGGATCGGCTTTCATGTCGTTGAGACGAAAGGCCACCAGTACCTTGCGCTCAGCCTCGACGGCCTGCACGCAACGGCGCACCAGGTGTTGAGCCTCCGGAGTGGTCACGATGGTGTTGATGTACCGATATTCCGGTTCTTCGACAGGCCCGGCCAGCGCACCGATGGTGCATGTGAGGAACGGGTCACCGTTCTTCGGTGTGACGTCTTTGGGCCGATTGAGGTAGCCAATGCCCCGAGTTACCAGCTCGTACTGTTCGATTATTTGCAGTGCAACAGGGTCGATCAGTTCAGCTTTCAGGAGCCGTCCCTTGAGGCTGGCTGCCGGTTCACCCTTGCGCTCACCGCTGGGGCGAATGAATGCATCACTCCACAGATCCCCCAGTCGGAACTTGACCATCGGGCGCTGCTTTGGATCATCAATGACGACATAGTGTTCGACCAGTTTTTTAGCCTCGGCACCTGTGACTTTGACATCAAAATAGCGGGTGGCCGGTTCTTTGGCAGAGCCGACCAGCGCGGCGATGGTGCAGGCCAGGAAGGGTTGAGCACGTCGGCCACCCCGCACGGGAACTTCCCGTACGCGCTGCAGACGACCGTAACCTTCAGTGTGCAGATCGAAATAGGCCTTTTCGCCTGAAGTAGAATGAGCCATGGTGAAATCTCCATTGAAAATGAAGCGGAGACACACCAGGCCCGATGGCGAGGGTGTGTCACCCCGCGATGGGTTGATAAGGCGAATGCATCCACTACCGGTAAACCGGTGGTCGTTCGCGTGAGGATGCTGTGCGAACTGGCTCGGTCATGCGTTTTTTGCCGCACCGCAACCTTGGAGACCGTGGTTGCGTGGCATGTCGCTGACAACGTCAGCAAAACATGCAGACAGACTGCCCGCGCCTCCATGCCGGCGCGACGAGAAACATGAACTGGAGCCGTTCCCTATTTTCGAGATGCCATTCCTCTGGAAATGGCTGTCGTGGTACAAACGCGTACTTAACGACTTTCTGCATCACCCATGGAGGGAGAAATAATGTCGATTGATTTGCAGGCGCTGTCCGCAGCCGAATTGAAGAACCTGATCGCATCCGCACAGGATCAACTGGTCAAGGGAGAACGTGAACGCATCAAGGCTGTTCGCGAGAAAATTCTGCAGTTGCTGGAAGGTGAAAATTTGGAGCTGGAGCAGGTCTTCCCGAACTCGAAGCCGAGTCCTCGGGTAAAAAATCCTGTGGCTCCCAAATATGCACATCCCGACAACCCAAGCCTGACCTGGAGTGGTCGAGGCAAGCAGCCGAATTGGTTCAAGGAGGCGCTCGCAGCGGGCAAAACTCAGGAGCAGTTGTTGCTGCCCTAGTCGTTATCCAAAGTGGCACCTGATCAGTACAGACCCAAGACAATCAGGTTTCCCTGCGGCGCGATTTAATCACCGCAAAAACAGGCCACCGCATCTTCGGTTGAATCGAACAGATCACCCTGGTTTGCGGCGAAGCGCGCCAGATCGGCATAGCTGGGACCGTCAATACGAAACCGTGTGCCACTGGCTTTGCTGGCCAGATTCAGTGATTCCATGCGTATCTACCATATGGCAGCTTCCGGTCTGGCCTTGATGAGGGCCAGTCGCTGTCCCTGTGGCTTGAGGAAGCACAAATCACAGTTGCCTTCGAGTGTGCGGCCTTTCACGGTCAACAGTTCCAGATCGAAAGGTTGCGCCTGCCAGAACGCACTGATCTCGTATACGCTGATGTTTGCATCGGCCAATGGCATGCACATCATTTCATGGCTTGATTCCGTGGAGTGACCGCGCGCCCGAATTTTGGCAACACGCCGTTGCTCGTCGGCGCGGATGCCAATGAATTGATCCCATTCTGTCCAGCCGAGACTGCGCAGGTATTTATGCATCGGCCGAATTTTCAGGCTGGTGGTGTGGGTGTGTAATAAAGTCTCATACCAAGTAATAAAGAATCATACTGAGTATTAAAGTGTCATACTAAAAAGGCAGCGATCACATCGATACGCTGCCGTTTCTAAAACATTTATGCCCCATAACGAGCTACCCAGTAGCCACTGGCCCAGTAATTGAACAGACTTTCCGGCCTAGAAATTCTAATTCATCTACCTCGCGTGGCGTAGCTCATCGTTACGCCGAAAAACTGTTCAGATATACAGTCATATCAAACTCGCGAGCATTTTGGCGGATTTTTAGTCCATATTCGTGCGCACTTTCTCATTATCGTTCAGGCGAATATTTTTAAAATTAATAGGTTATACTTCGAAATGGTCAGATAGTAGGTTTGGAAACCGCGCATGCGCGTTTTTCCAGATGGTGTATTTCGCAGAATGCTGATAAATTCATTAAATACAAATAGTTAACTGTGCGCGCTTTCACTGGTCCAACGAGGTAAACGCGTGTACGCACTAATAAAATGTTTAGGCGGTAAGGAGGTCAGGTGACACCTATTAGAGAATTGGATTCAGATTTAATAAATTCTGTGGCTAGAATTGCACCTGAGAAGATTGATGAGTTGGACTCTTTTCGGCTTCAGCATGATCTGTGCGCTGTTTTTACGAATGACAAAAAGTTTAGCTTCAGGGTCAATACTGAATCGAAAGAAGTTAAGTTGCCCACGGCGGCCTTAGAATATTTGTGGTGTGCTTGCTATGCCTTTTATGTGCTTTATCAAGAGTACGGTGTGGCAAACCAAAATAATGCAATACAGTTTGATGCAAACGGTACCGAAAGATCGCGAACGGCTATGTCTGTATATCGGTGGGGTATAGAGCAGCTAAGCAAAAATCCTGGTGAAGAATGGCCTCTTAATCTTCCGGCTCCAGTAGCAAACACGACGAATTCAAATTGCGATATTAAAGTTGCAAATGAGCTATATCTTTGCTCCGCATCGTGGATAATTCATCATGAATTCGCGCACATATACTGTGGCCACAAAAATGAGCCTATCAATGATGAAGAATCTCGTGCTCAAGAAAAGGAAGCTGATGATTCAGCAACAAAGTGGGTTCTTGAAGGGGTTTCTGATGAAGCCGTCCTAAAGAAAAGGGGGTTGGGAATAGTAATTGCGGCCCTCGTCATTACGACGCAAGACATACTGGCTGGTGAATTTAAGGAAACAACCCATCCGAGATCGTTCAATCGTCTATATGAGATTCTTGTGAACTATTTCCACGATCCGGATCATCTGGTTTATGCCTTTAGTGTCGTTATATGCCATATAAATATGACAGTTGCAGGTATGGATATCGATATAAACGGTGAAGAGACATGGAAGGGGAACCTAGAAACTTGTTTGGTGCAATTCAGTCGCCTAACAAGCGGCTGCTAGGGACTGCATTACGCTGCGCTCCATGCAGCCCCAGAGCCGAGCGTTAACCCATAGAAATTATTATCCGAAAATAATGAGTTAGAGTTAAGGTTTTAACTCGAATCCGTCCCGAAATGAGTAACAACGAGTATGATACTTTAATACTCGGTTGTAGCTCGACTCGGACGTGGTAGTGGCAATTAGTATGAATCTTTATTTTGGGTCATGTTTAATCTAAAGCGGTACGAACAGGGTTACTTGACTGTGTAGTATGAAACTTTATTCCACTCCTATAGGTGGTGCAGCCGCGAGCAACGGGATTGGGTAGGTATTGGCGCTTACGGATCAACGCCTCGAAAGGCTCACCCTGGTGGCTGGCAGTCGCGAAGTCGACTCGCGTGAATCCCGGTTCTGCATTCTGATATTCGAGCCAGTGGATAGGGATTTTCCAATGTGTGGCACAGTCGCGCACGAAGCGCAGGGTGGCTTCGACTTCTTTGCCCGTGTTGGCGAAGCAGACAACGGTATCGGCAGGCAGGCCGCAGTTGGTCTGTAAAACGCGCCACAGCATATAGGCACTGGTGCGGCCACCGGAAAAACTGATGCAGGTCGGGGTGTCAATCTTGAACGGGTCGCGCATGGGGGCGTCTCCAGGGTATCGCTGGTGGAATGGCCCGTCGTGGGCTGAGACGAATGCGCGTCAGCGGTGGAGGTGCTGGTGTGAGAGGAAAGAAGCCCCCATCGGGGGCTACGGAGGACGAAAGTCAGTTGCTATCGGGGGTTGTCGCGACAACTTGCAGGAAAATTTGTGTTGCGGTAGCGGACACTTCGAGATCGCCGGCACCATCCAGGATGCCGGTAAACACCCTGTCGCCAGGTTCGAAAAACTCACCAAAATCATCGCCACCGAACTCAGCGCGTGAACGCTCCCACCAGTCGTCGAAGGGCGCAACGTCAGGGTTGCAGCCAATTGCGTAGGCGATCAGCTTTTGACGCCCATCGGGATGGCGTTCACCATGCTCGGCGAGCCAGTAAACACCCTGATCCTTGACCAGAATGATGCGGCACTGATTGGCAACAGCTTCGGCGATGACGGGCCGCAATTCGGCTCCTTTGAAGCGTAAAGTCATACACGTTACTCCTGAGAGGATGGTATGCCGGGCAACACAGTGAAGAAGCGTTGTCCGGGGCGGGGGATTGGTGCGTATCCCGGTAGAGGCGCGGTAAGTAAACAAGGCTGGCCAGATAACCTGCCGTATAGACGGGCTGTCTGTCGCGTCATGACTTGCGCCGCAGCGGCTTTTGAATGGTGCGCACACGTATGCGACGCCAACTGCCATCGTCGATCAGCCTGAGCAATACGTCTCCGAGGGTATCGAAGAACACACCGTCAACCCGTTCGACCAACTCTCCATCGTGGCTCAGCACGACGGCATAGAGGTCGTCGGCGCGTTCGTATTGCACAGTGACGCGGCCATTGAATTTCGCCGTGCTTGTGTTGAAGCTGATAGCCGGTGGTGTAGCGATGATGTCCTTGGGCAGTGGATCAACCCAGGTGAAATCTCGCGCACCCGCATCAACCAGCAGATGCGTAATCCGACGAAAACCATCCGGTGCCGGCAGTTCCTCCAGTTGCCTGATCAGTTCCTGTAACTCCGGGCAGCGGGGTTGCGGGATCGGCAGTTTGGCGGGGGCGGAGCCGAGTACATACGTCTGGAGCTTGTAGGGCGTGCCATCAGCGGTGTATTCGGTGCGCTCTTCGGGGGTGTCTGCGCGAAGACCGTCGAAGCGATGCCGTGCGTAGGGTTCGACCTGCACCCTGGCTCCTTCGTCGGGATCTTCGGTCACGAGCGTCCGGTCAAGCACGGCGAACTCGATTCGGCCCGTCTTGACGACAATGGCATCCTCCGTCCTGGCGATGATCTTTCCTTCAAAAGGCTTGGGATCAATGTGAAAGCCCAGTGTCGACACCTTGGGCTGGCCGTCAAAAATGTTGAACCTGAAACTGCGGGCATTGGAAGGAACGTGGTCACGCACCAATGACTGCATCTGATTGCGAATGGTTTGATGATCCATGGGAAAGTCTCCAAAAAAAGGAGCTCCCCAGCCACAAGGGAGGAGAGCCCCTATGGGTGGAATGAGAAAATAACGAAAGCCAACACACCGTCGGTGTGTCGCAGTCTTGATGGCCTTGACTGCCTGGGATGTTGCCAGCTGCGCCGGCGAACATGTATTCAGCATGACGTGGCAACGGTGCGTGCATGTGGAACAACACGCATCAGTACGTGCCCGTATTGGTTAGCGCGATGTCACCCGGGTGTCTGCAATGCCTGGAGCAGACGCTGACCCAGCCAGGCTACGCATGGTACGGCCATAGAATTGCCGATCGCTTTGTAGCGGGGGTATCAGCAGCAGGTTTGCCGCCGCGATATGGCACCAGCGTCCAGCCATCCGGCATGCCCTGCAAGCGTTCACATTCGACGGGCATTAGCCGCCTGACCCTCCATTGCTGCCAGTTTTCTCCATCATGCTCAAGCGGCGTGTAATGGAAGTGAGCGTCAGGCGGGGTGACGCTGAACACGGTTGGCATGCCCTGACCGGGCTTTCCGCCGCTGGCGAGCAGCGTGCCAGCGATCTGGCCGTGACCCGATTCCAGGCGCAGTTCGCCACGCCCGTTCTGTGCAAAGGCGATGGCAGGCCAGGCCCTGGTCCGCAATGTCGGGGTGACGTCTTTTACGGCATCCGCGCCATAGTCCTGAGCGGTAAAGGCCATCATCGGGATACCTTTGTTGGCACCATCTTCCCTGTCGTCTTTGCCATGCGTTGCCGGGTTCAGTGTATGGCTGAGGGGGCCTGCCATCGACTGCACCAGAAAGTTCTCGGTGCAGATGTCATGTTTGGAACCGGCTGCCATCAGGCAGGCCGCCACGTTGACTGGCCCTGTACCGCCAGCGAAACTGAATGTCGTGACCACCTTGTCATAGGGGCTCAGTCCGGCATAGTCGCTTGCTGTCGCAGGGCCTGCTCCAGCAGCGCGGGCAGCTTCTTGCCACGGCGAGCTGCTCGCATAAGAATGCCCGCGCACGCTGTCGCGCTCAAAAAGTACTTCGCAGGGATCGAGGTCGTCTCGACCACTTGCCACAAGAAACACACGCTTGCGGCGCTGGGCGACACCGAAGTGTTGGGCGTCGAGTACCCGCCACGCGAGGCGACGGCGGGGTCCAGACACGTGACCTGCGTGCGCCCATTTTTCCCCTGGCGGGTTGAGCGCATGGCTTTCTCCGGCCAGTGCGCCCAGCAGGCAGCCAAAGGCGTTGGAGCGGTCACTGAGCACGCCAGGGACGTTTTCCCAGACGATCGTGGTGGGGGACTGATGATTTTTGAGACGGATTTGGTCAATGACATTGGCAAGCTCCACGTAGCTGAGGGTTAAGGCACCGCGAGGGTCGTTCAGTCCCCGTCGTGCGCCGGCAATGCTGAACGCCAGGCAAGGTGTCCCGCCAACCAGAATATCTGGGGCGATGACCTCGCCAGCGTGTACCTGGTTGGCGATGTGCGTCATGTCGCCGAGGTTGGGCACATGGGGGTAGCGGTGTGCGAGCACGGCACACGGGAAAGGGTCGATTTCCGAAAACCAGGCGGCTTTCATACCAAGTGGTTCCCAGGCGAGGCTGACCGCCTCGATGCCACTGCAGACGCTGCCGAATTGCAGTACATGGGGTGTAGGTTGCATGTTCATGGGGTCTCCTGTTTTTTGGTTCAGGGCCACAGGCCCAACCGTGTGTGTCGTAAATCAGGAGAAAAAGTGTCGGGGACCTGTTGGCCTCCGACTTGGTAGGAATAAACCACCTGTGGGCTGTTTCAGGATGTGGTTGTCGTCAAAACCATTCACTGTCGCAGCAATCGCACCCAGCCGTTATCGTGGTTGTGGCCGGAATCCTCTGGCATGTATCCACACACAAAGGGAGCCCAGTTTTTCGCCGTTGGGCGCGGCAACGAATACCGTCATCCCCGAAGGGTTTCCTGATGTCTGGCCTCTCAAGCAAGGCATCAGGAAACCCTTCAAGGAAGGCGGAAGTACCGGAGAAGAGGGAAAGCGTCTGGTGCGATCCGTGGACGAGTTGCCCTCTGCCTCGCTGCCGGAGCATAGCGAAGTGCGCACTGTTTAGTAGAAGGCTTGGTGCGCTGGGATTCCCGCATGGGCGCGGGGTGGAGCCATGTCATCACTGAAGATGTGGCATGGCTTTTGGGTTCAGGGCGGTTCAGGATGCCCGTGTGCTGCTGTTACGTTTGCGCGGCATAGCACGTTTGTGTTTGCCGTTGTCGATAGGCTGAGAGCCTTTGCAGTCAGGATAGCGAGGGCAAGACCAGAATGGCCCGCTTTTACCAGTACGCTGACGCATAGCGGTGCCGCATTCTGGGCATGCAGGTCCCTGTGGCACCTTGATAGACAGCGATGCTCCTCGATACTGCTGTACCAACTGCGTGATCCAGGCTGACTGCTTGTCGATGAAGACATCAAGAGTGAGCTGACCGGCTTCGATCATGTCCAGCGCCTGTTCCCAGATGGCGGTCATGCCGGGATCGGCAATGGCACCGGGAACGGCGTCGATGAGTGTGAAGGCCGCATCGGAGGCACGTACCGAACGGCCTTTCTTCTGCAGGTAACCACGGTCAAGCAATCCTTTGATGATATTGGCGCGAGTCGCCTCAGTGCCGATACCCGTGGTGTCCTTCAGCTTTTGCTTCAGGCGTGGATCGGCAACCAATTTGGCAACGCCCTTCATCGCTTTGACCAGTTCGCCCTGGGTATAAGGACGTGGCGGCGATGTCTTGAGCGCTTTGCAGTCGATTCCAGCGATCTGGCAAGACAAACCTTCATGCAGCGCTGGCAGAACCTGGCTGCGCGGAGTGGTTTCGCCATCATCGTCTGGCCTGGGCTCAGTGAGCACCTGCCGCCACCCGATGACGACGACCTGCTTGCCGACAGCCTGTAGCGTTTCACCCGCACAGGATAAGCGTGCAGTGGTGCGGTCAAACTCATGTTGCGGCAGAAACTGCGCCAGATAGTGGGCACGGATCAGCATATAGACTGCCCGTTCCTTGTCACTCATTGCCTTAAGGTTGGCGGGTTCGAGCGTGGGAATGATGCCGTGGTGCGCCGTGACTTTGCTGTCGTTCCAGGCACGTGAGCGCTGGTTGCGGTCTAGCTGGTCAACGAGCGGTCGCAGGCCAGGATCGGTCTTGAGAAGACTGTCGAGTACGGTGGGCACCTCGGCGAACATGCTGTCGGGCAGATAGCCGGAGTCTGAGCGCGGGTACGTTGTCGCTTTGTGAGTTTCGTACAGTGCCTGAGCGATTTCCAGGGTTTCCTGCACGTCCAGACCCAACTGTTTTGAACAGATTTCCTGCAGCGTGCCCAGATCAAAGGGTAACGGCGGGCCTTCACGCATGCGTTCAGTTTCGACGGACGTGATCTGTGCGCTACCAGCCGAACGCATGCGCTCCACCGCCTGCCGGGCTATGGATTCCTGCAAGCAGCGGCCGGCATCGTCTGTTGCTGTATCTGGTGCCAACCAGGCTGCAATGAAAGATTGACCTGCGCTCGATAGTGCACTCTCGACTGCCCAGAACGGTACAGAGACAAAGCATGCGATCTCGCGGTCGCGATCGACAACCAGTTTTAGCGTTGGGGTTTGTACCCGGCCCACGGAGAGGACGCCGTCGTAACCGGCATGCCGCCCCATAACGGTGAACAGGCGACTGAGATTCATGCCAATCAGCCAGTCTGCGCGGGAACGGGCCAAGGCCGAGAAGTACATCGGCAGGGTTTCGCTTGATGGCCTGAGCGTTGCCAGTGCTTTGCGGATCGACGCGTCATTTAATGCCGATAACCAGAGCCGCTGGATGGGGCCGCGATAACCGCACAGTTCGATGATCTCACGTGCGATCAACTCGCCTTCCCGGTCAGCATCCGTTGCGATGACCAGTTCGCTTGCCTTGCTCAGAAGGTCTTTGACGACGTTGAACTGCGAGGCGGTCTTGGATTTGACGTCGACGCGCCAGCGCTCGGGGATAATGGGCAATTGCTCGATAGACCAGCGTTTGTACTGCTCGCCATAGGCATCGGGCGGTGCTGCTTCAACGAGATGACCGATGCACCAGGTTATGGTGATACCTGAACCGGTGAGGCAACCTTTGCCTCGTTGGGTAGCCCCCAGTACACGTCCGATATCTTTGCCCTGGGAGGGCTTCTCGCACAGAAATAGCTTCATGGAATTCTCTCGGCACGTGAATCATGCTGTCGAGTATTCCCGGCTGGAGATTTTAAAATGATAAAGAATGAGGATTGCGAGCCAACGTATTTGAGTGTGCGAAACGCAATAGACGTCAGTGGAATAGGGGACGACCGCTGTCTGGGATCGTCCCGAAATGCGATGTGTTACTCGGTCTGTGGCCCCGGATCTGCTGACCCTGACTTGGGGCTCAGGGTGATGGCCTCGATGCGGTAAGGGAGGATGCCAACGCTGCGTGCATTGACCCGGTAAGTCGTGCGCGGGTTGTTGTTCTCATCGGTCCAGTCGTCGCGCTCCACACGTCCGCCAACCACGACCCGCATGCCTTTCTGGAACAGTCCAGCAAATTGCTCCGCATCACGATGCCACCAGTCAACTGGTCGCCAGAAACCGCCACGATCTTCAAAGGCACCGCTCTTGCCGGGGACGGGGTTGTCGAAGTAGACATTCAGACGCAACACCCGACGTGGTTCTTCGTTGCCGTTGGGGTACTCGTGGAATTCTGGCGCAGAGCCGATATTTCCCTCGCCACTGAAATGTGTACTCATATTGATGACTCCTGCTTGATGTGAAAGGCCCGCACTGGAAAGACAATGCCGGTTGAAACCGTCAACGGCGTTGTGCCGATGCCGGATATTTCATGCGGTCTTCACCTGGATGTGGCTGGCTCAGATCTGCCTGATGGCCTGTCCGGCGCAGATAAACCTCGTCGGCATGAACCAGTTTGCTGGCGCAGTCCCTGGCCTGACGTGTGAGTGTGTGCAACAGGCTAATCTGCATGTTCAGCACAGCTCGCTGGACTTCCATTGCATGTAAATCGCTGATGAGTCCGGGTGGCGTGGCCGGGTTGACCATCACCTCTTGCCATAGGGCCACGCCCATGCTGCTGCGGTCGAGGTTGCGCCAGCGCAGAAAAGTGGTGCCTGCGCCAGTGATTTGCTGGGCCAGTTGCGTCGGTAGCAGGTTGAAGGGATGGCTGCGTGCCTGCGCCAGAATTTGCCGCTGCGCCAGCACGATCAGGTCGTCGCGCAGTGCCTCGCATTGGCTGGCCCAGACTTCGAGTGCCCCTTTACCTTTAAAAGGTTTTAAAAGGCCTTTTAGGTAGCCTGCATGTTCCAACTGCTGGAAGGCGGTCTGTTCCAGCATGGTGAAACGTGTCGATGCGCTCATGCGTGGTCATCCTCGCTATTTTGTGCACCTTCGGTTGGCTTTTCGCTGGCGCTGGCAGGGGCATCCGCAGGCTCGTCCTCGTGTGAGGATGTTTGATTCGTGGTGCCTGAGTGCGCCATATGCGTTTGTCCACGCCGGATCAAAGGTGGTGCGAAGCGTGAACGGCGCGCGCCTTCGAGTACGTCCTGCGGCAGTTCTCCGAACTTTTCCACTGCGGCACGGGCTGCGGCGTTGTTGGCGGCAAAGTCGTCACGCTGGGTGCCGGAGTAGCGGTATTGCTGTGCCAGACTGAAGAGACTGCGCAGGGCATGGGCACCGTCGTTAAGCCAGCGTTCGAGAGTTGATCGGTCGATCAATGCGGTGTGGTGGGCCAGGATCAGGCGGCGGGCAAGATCGTCGTAGTCGGCCAGTAAATAGACCGCCATAAAGCCCAGTTGCGAGGAGACGAACAGTGGCAGCTTGACGGGTTGCACATTCATGTTTTCTCCAAGGCTTAGCGCGGACGGTACGTCTGCCAGTGCCTGATCCACTTGTTGGCGCAAGCTCTGGAGCTGTTCTTTGGTGAGAGACAGCTTGTCTTCGATGCGCAACATCCACCAGTCAGAGTAGGGATCGTCCTGCTCGGCCCCGCGCTTGAGCTTGTTCATGATGGAGACAAATCCGTTCAGGCCGACGATGCCGGGTTTGCCTTCTGCGGCTGCGCGTCCGTGCCAGATGCGCGATGCGTGGTGAGTATGCAGGGTCAGTGACATCGCACTGCGCAATGACCCCAGGTTCAATTGCAAGGATTCAGTGGCATTGTTTTCGTGGGCCATGGTGATGACTCTCTGTAGTGAAACGAGTCGTTAGCTTCGGCTGCAACGGGAAGGCCGTCAGTCATGAAACCGTACTGCTGGTCAGCCTGTTTTGCGAAGCGCCGGACGGCCTGCGAGGGAAGGCTGTGTGTGCAGCTATACCCGGGGTATAGGCGACTGTGGACGTCAGTGGACGATGCATGGCTATTTCTGCGTGAGTCTGTGCATCTCGTCTGGAAGGCTATGTATGCAGCTATACCCAGGGTATAGACAAGCATGGATGGTGATGGATAGGCCGACTCAGGGGGCATCCAGCAATTTGCGCAGCCGTGCCAGATGCGCCAGTGCGACATCTCTGTTCGCCGCAGGCGGCTGCGGTGGGGAGGGGGCTTCACGTGGTTTGGTGGCGGGCGTTGTTTGTGTGTTGTCCTTCTGCCCAGCCCAGGCTCGGAAATCACCGCGCAGGGCTTTCTGGATGATGCCAAACAGATAGCCTGCGGGGTTGCGAATGGTGGTTGTCGTGCAGCGGGCATCCCATTCGTCAAGGACGGATTGGTGCAAACTGGGCTCAACCGACTGCAATGCGGCCAGCGCACCGGATTGCTGCTCAGCTTTGAGTGCCATAAAGCGCTCCGGGAAATGCAGCATCCCAAGTTCTTGCGCACGCGGTACTGTAAGTACTTTTTTATTATTTTCTTTTATATGTACTGTACTGATGTTCTTCGGATTCCGAAGGGGGTTGATTTTGCTGGCGCTCAGGCCTGATTTGGAATCCGAAGTCAGGTCGCCATTATTCCGAAGAGGGGGCGTTATCCCTTCTTCGGAATCGTGATCCTTCATATCCTGTGGGTAACGTGAATCCATACGCCAGCCCTGTGCGGCCAGACGCTGTGTCAGCACCTGCAATCGGGTTGGCAGTACCTGGCCGCTGAGCATCGAATCCTGGGACATCTCCTGTAGCGTATACACACCGACACGTTGGACAGACTTGCTGGCATGGACCAGAGACTGGCTGACCAACGCCAGGTAGTCGGCGTCAAGCTGGATGGCCTCATAGGGAGTGAGTGGTTCATCGTGCAGGACATAGAGGTTGCCCAGAATGCGGCCTGTGCGTGGATCACGTCTGCGCCTGACCAGGCTGATCCATCGGGTCAGGCGCAGCATCGTCAGGGTGCGTGCGACTGTTTCGTGAGACGCTCTGGCTGCGCACGGCATGGAGGCAAGCCAGGGAGCGAGTTGATCGTACGTGGGCATCGCGGTAATACCATCCTCTGCGAGCATCAGCCGGAAAACTTGCCAGCCGTTGCGCTCAAGCGGGGTCAGCCGTCCGTCCATCAGTAGGGCCCGTGGCACACTGTCGTGGTGATTGCCGCTGAAGAGGAAACCATCCGTTGCCGCAGGCGATGAGGCGGATTGAACCGGCTTCGCAGATTGCGGTTGCAGATGGGAGAAAGCCTGGTCGAACAGCTCATTCAGCCGGATGGGGCCGTTCGTGCGTGGCTGGCCTCCTGCCATCAGGTCTGTCCTTCATCAATCCATCCGCGTATGGCACTCCAGATAACGGACAAAGGCAGATCTGTAGCTTCGGCGAGATCTGCTGCGATACCCAGCATATCCATATCGTCATTGAGTGCCACTTTCTGTGATTTAACTACAGCAGACCAGCGGTGCCACAGATTGGTATCCTGTTCTTCGGTCAGAACCGGATGGCGGCCTTTCCGTTTTGGCAATCCGATGACACTGCGGCGCAACGCGATTTCCTGATGGGTGAGCCCGAAGAACTTGCTGATAAGTTCGGTACTGGCCCCCAGGCGCAGAAGCCGGTCAATTCTGGCGACTTCTTCGGTTACCCCATCGACCTGATGCAGTAGCCGACGCAGCACATCGCGGTTGACCACGACGGAGCACCAGGACACGTTGGCGTTGGCCAGCACACTTGCCATGGCAGGATGTTTCAGTGCATCGAGGTCAGTGTCATCAAATCCCATGGACTTGGCTCTGCGCAATTGACCATTGCGCAGATCATGCAGTGCTTGTGCGATGACAGCCTGATTGAGAGGGTGTGGACCGGTCATGGTTGTGCTCCTCATGATCCGGGAATGACGTCGCCGTCATCCTGTGTGCCGTTCTCAATGTCGATCAGCCTGCGGGTCAGCCGTAGCAATCGGAACAGCTTCACCAGTGCGCTGTCATTGAGCCGCTGTGGTGCATCGTTTGCGTTATTGCTTGCGTCCAGTATCCCCTGCAATAAATGCCCGAGTAGCCCAAACCGGATCGAAGATGCGGTATCTGAAAGCGGATGTGTGGCGGGCAGATAGGGGGCGCTCAGGGCGTGCAGCAGCGCCAGCACCATGGAGGCTGACGTCTCTGTGTTGACACGGTCATCGGCGCATTTGCAACTGAATCCGATGCCATTTTCGTAGGGCTCAATAGCATCGTGCGCACCGACTTCATGGGCGATTTCTACGGCAAACTGCGCAATATGGGTGCGTAGTCGAGAAGGTTCATCCAGCGATGCCTCAATGTGCCAGATATCGGTGATCGGATACAGGCTATCGGCCTGGATTGCAAGACATTGCGTTCGAAGTCCGGCAGGGTCTCGCCAGTATGGCCGGCGACCAGCCGCTGAATCGACTGCAGCCGTTCGGTTGTGCCGGCAGGAGAAACAACATGCTGTTGCAGTAGCGCGGCATGCTCATCGTTTCCTGCCGCAGATTTGTCTTGCGAGGTGCGGCCAACAGGTTCAGACGGGGGCGATGTCGGTTGTACAGACGCCTTGCTGGTCGCTGATGGCTCGATGTTCCTGGGCGGCGTGGATTCCGATGTAACTCCGGGCGGCGTTACGGGTAATGGCGTCTTCTCTTGCAGCGTCGATGCCTCAGGTCCAGCCGCTGGTGCTTCATTGCTGAGTAACTGCCAACGCCGATCGGTGTCGGTGATCTCGAATGCCAGCGTGTCGTATTCCATCTCCAGCAGATCGGCCATTTGTCCAATCAACTCATCCTGTACGCGCTGGACACTGAAATTGCCCGGTGTGCTGTCGAACATCACCAACACATCCTGGAACAAGGTGGTGAAGTCGATGTGGCGATGCATGTTGGTGCTGCGAGCGGACCAGGCCCGTTCAGCGGCACGCCGCAGGCTGGTCAACTGCTCGACCTGATGTCTTCCCAGCCCCGCATAAAGAACCGCAGGAATGGCCGGAAGCAAGTATTGAATGGCCTCTTGCATGCGACTGATATGGGGCTGGGGTACAGGGTAGCCATCGGCCTTGAGGCGGCGGGCCAGCTCTGACTGTGACAGTGATTTCCCGGTCTCTTCTTCATAAAGCTCCCGTGCTTTATTGACGCCCAGGGCACGTTCAATAAATGACAGGCCACCGTGCAGCTCGTTCTCAGCCAGATGCCCTGTCAATGCGATGATTTCACCGCGTTCCGGCCATGGGCGGAACAAGCATGGAATGCGGAAAAAGCGTTCGTCCCTGGTCTCAGTCCAGAGCTCGCGCAGAATCGACAGTCTGGTATTGCCCCCGTTGCGAATGATATAGCCCTTTGCCCCTGGTCGCTGAGTGATGGAAGGCGGGGAGTCGAGTCCGCGCTCGCGTATTGAGGCTTTGATATCGTCGTAGAGCGGGTTGCGGGTCAGTCGTGGATCGAGTTCATAGGGTGACAATTCGTCGAGTGTGATAACCATCGCGGTTTCCGCAATAGGTGCGCTTAACACTCCGGTAATCGGTGCTTTGCTCGCGAAGCCTTCGCTCAGTAGCTTGTTGGTCAGGTCTTGTACGGAAATATCAGGCATGGCGGCCTCCCTTGTCAGGAGAGGATTGGTCAGTGGCAAACTGGTTCTGCGTACGTCGGAGCAAGGCGCGTGCATTGCGTCCGGCGCGGTAGTCGCTGGCCGTAGAGCTGGTGAAAATAGGAGGCATGCCCGGTTTGGTGAACTTCAGATGCCCACCAGAGGTACGCACAACCTCCCAGCCTTCTTGCAGTGCGTATTCGATCAGCGGTAGTAGTTGCTTGTGGCCCCGAGCTAATTCATGGAGGTGAGACATGATAGGCCCCTCCATGGTTTTTTCCGGTAATGTAGTAGAATTCGGGATGCCATAAATTACTGGTCATCATCCAGATGAGTCTAAATGCAGGTAGTGCGACCGCTAAACCGGTACAGTGGGCGGTGGCTTTACTGATACCACCTTTTGTTGATGTTTGCATGAGTTGCTCCTTATCGTATGACTAGAGCAGTCAGATGCGTTCTTTGAGACGGTCAGTGATCCACCGATCAATTTCGACCGAATCCCAGCCTACTGCTCGTACACCGAGGCGTATTGGCTTAGGAAAGCGACCTTCTTTCATTAGGTTATAGATATGGGCGCGTTTGAACCCGGTTTTAGCCTCAACTTCGGGGCGACGCAAAATACGGCGCTCTGGTAGTGGTGTCGTGTTCTCAGCGTTCATTACTGTCACTCCTTGGTGTTTGGTAGCGTTCATGAGGTGTGATGACTATTAAAAAGACCTCATCATTCCGTTTCATCAAACAATAGGGATGTGCTGGTTACGGTTTTTTAGCTGACTGAAAGACAGAGACTACTGGGTATATTCGTCAGCGCTTATCCGGCTCTTCGTCCGGCAATGTTTATGAAGAATAAATGGCGGTACAGTGTTTCTGTTGTCGGTGTTTTTACGCATGAAATAGAACCCAGTTCAATGGGCTCTATTATGTCGTTCACCAGACTGAAAATGTCAGGCTCAATGTAAATTATATGATTGCTTATTATTCGCTTGATTGGTTGATAGTGAATGGAGAGCATCAGAAAATTGAGGGGGTAATGGAGGTAACAGACACTAACTGTGCCTGTCATGCGGCAGACAAATAAAGTAAGACATTAACTGGTGCAACTTACCCATCTGAATGTAGTTCTGTAGGGACTGTCGACATGTGAGCAGACTGCAATTCGCCAATTTCAAGCGCACGGTTGATAAAGCGTTCTAACTCTGGTGAATAATATTTTTCCGTCGTGATGATGTTGGTCGATGAGTCTGGGATATCGTAAGACGTTGCCCGTATAATTACATTCGGATGGTTATATAATGAGAGTTGTGACTCAAGACCTATGCCGATACCGTATCCTGCAGCTACCAGCATGAGCATCGATTCGTGGCCGGAAATGTACTCGGCAATATTAGGTTGTGATAATGATGCGTCATTAAACCAGCGTCGGATGATGTTATATCCCCCTGCGCATCGTTCTGGATGGCAGAGGACTAGAGGATAGCGAAATGCTTCGGCGACAGAAATAAACTCTAGAGAAAGGAGAGGATGATTACGTGGAATGGCGACAGCAGGACGTTCACTCCAGACTGGTTGTTTAGTGTAGCCAGAGAGGCTGATATCGTCAATAGTGAACCCGGCATCTATTTGGTCGTGAGCCAGAGCCTGAAGCATTTCGTTGACGGACATCTCGGTGATACGTATTTCTGTACGTGGTTCTTCTTCTCGGCATCGGGCAAGTAATTGTGTCAGTCGGGGTTGAGCCAGGCTGTCGCATAGGCCTATACGGAGCCTGCCTCTGTAACCTTTCGCTGCAGCATGTACACGTGTTTTGGCGTTTTCGATAAAATTAACAATACGCTGAGCTTCCTCGCGGAATACCTCCCCAGGCCATGTCAGCCGAATACGGCCTTTGTTACGGTGCAGCAATTGAACGCCAAGCTGTTGTTCCAGTTCCTTAATCGCACGGGATAGTGGTGATGGTTCTATATGGACTCTGGCGGCGGCTCTTGCGAAGCTTTGTTCTTCTGCAACAACCAAAAAATAATGTAAGTGACGGATCCTCATGTTTTATTGCTCCTTTTTACAAGTAACTTTGGGTTTCTGAAACAACAGAAGGACTAACTTGTTTTGGTTATCTGATGTTAATGATCCATTCCCTGTTCTGTGATGGTTTCACTGATGCAACTCAATGAGATTTCAGGTGAATATTACGCGAAGGAAAAAGTAAAGATACCGTCAATTATAGGGGGTGTGATGTTGATCTTTTTTCTAATAAATTTCCTGCGGAACTGCTGATGTTAATTTCAATAGTGCGAGTGCCGTGCAATATAGATTTATGATAAATCACGCTGATGAATTTCTTCAGAAATATTAAAACCCGCATGCCATTGCGGGTTTTAATGAAATGTTTAACTCAGTTAATTCTATGATACATCACCTCTAAAAGAGGTGAGTGCTTGTAACTTTATTAATTATTGTAACTATCATGTCTAGATTTTTGGAATTAACTACATCAATAGGAGATTGGTTATCTAATATTTTATTTCTATTAGATAAAGCTTGATAAACTGTCCATGAGTCTGCTTTATCTGATGATTTAAGTACCGCCTGAATCAATTTTTTCTTTATAGGATCGAGTTGCCAATCTGGAATTCGTTGCCCACGATTGCCGATGTTTATTGTTAGTAATTTATTCGCTTTTATCTCCCGGTTAATTTGGTCTCGAGATTTACCAGCCAGTTTAGCAAATTGGGATACTGATAGATTATGCGGTTCTTCATATATGTTAAGCATGTCTATGCGTTTTTTTTGTATTTCTGTGATGATTTTTTCGGATGCGTCTTTCCCACTATATTTTGGTGGTAGAGGTGAAAGTCGTTGGAATGTTTGGTCGTTGTTATTTTCATCATTTGTTGCAACTATAGAAGTCGAAGTGGCTGCTGGAGGAGTTGTTGTTACTGGTGGTATAGGTAAATTACTATCTGTATCCAACATTGTGGGAATTCCAGCGATATAGATAGTCAAATGCTTCATTGCTGATTCAACAAATCCTTGCTCTAATAAATCGAGCCTGTCAGCCCAATCTTGCATCATACGTCTACGTGGCTCTACATAGCTAGCATGGTTATATGCAGAGCTAACTTTATTTGGATCAGCGTGAGAAAGTTGGGCATCTACCCAAACTTTAGGGTAACCAATTTCGTTCAGTGCTGTTGAAATTGTGCCACGTATACCATGGCCTGTGAGTTTATCTTTATATCCCATACGTTTCAGGGCATTATTGAGAGTGTTTTCACTTATACGCTCTTGTAAGTTATAGTAATGTGGCAATAAATAGTGCTGGGCTGGTTTAACTTTATCTATCAAGTACCTGATTATTTCAATTGCCTGTGCAGATAAAGGAACAATATAAGGAGGGATATCCTGTGGCCGTTTTCTATTTTTTCGCATGCTTTTTTGTAGTTGCTTCACCTCTTCGGGAGGAATAAGCCAAAGACCACGCTCTAAATCGAACTGTTCTGGTGTAGCGAGACGTAATTCGCCAGTGCGAACCCCGGTAAGAAAAAGTAAGCGAATACCAAGTTGTGTAGTTTCATTACCTGAGTATTTACGCAATTTACTTAAAAATGACGGTAACTCTGACATGTGTAAGAATGGATTGTGAATTTCTGGCGGTTTTGGTAGCGCAACTTCTTTCAGATCCATAGCAGGGTTAACATCAAGACCATCTATTTTTACCACAGCATAGCGAAATAATTGCCCAAGCCAACTGCGCGCTTTTTCTGCTGTTGTAAATGCTCTTCGCTGTTCAATCTTGGATAAGATTTTTAATAAATCTATACGACGGATGTCATAAATAGGCATCTTGCCAATTTGGGGTAAGATGTCATTATTAAATGTGCGCTGAATTTGGGAAAGGGTTCCTTTTTTATCCTCTTTGAGTTCTAAAGATCTATATTCAGCCCATTTTTTGAACACGGATTCAAAATCATTTTCGACAGCTAGCTGGATAGCATAGCGTTTTTGCTTACGAGCTGCCTGAGGGTTTATTCCCGCATCTAACAAAGCTTTCGTTTCATCTCGCAGATTTCTAGCTTCTTGCAGTGACACTTTGGGGTAGGTGCCAAGAGATAGGCGTTTTTGTTTACCTAGCCAGTAATAGCGGAAATGCCACGATTTCCCACCGTTTGGTGAGACGGAAAGAGAAAGGCCATTATCATCTGGGATTGTATAGGCTTTGCCAATTGCTTTTGCATGGCGAACAGCTATAGCAGAAAGTACCATGATCGTCGCTCCTGATTAGCATCAGAGCTGGATTTTGGTTCTCGGCAGTGTTGTTTAACAGTAACAATCTGGAAGTGAGATTACCCGTATTCAAATGGACTTAAAAATGTACTTAAAACCATTGGATATGAGTAGATTTCGATAGATTTTACTGGAACAAGAGAAGATAAAAATTTTCTTCTTTTCAAGATGTTATAGACATTAGCATACGTCTATAGAACATGAATTGGTACGACCGAGTGGACTCGAACCACCGACCCCCACCATGTCAAGGTGGTGCTCTAACCAACTGAGCTACGGTCGTACAGTAGATAACATCTTAATCAGTAACGTTTTGATTAGAATGCTTTTCTTCATTCCAGCGTTTGGAATGGGCGCTATTATGGACGGCTCCGACGTCGGTGGCAAGCGCTTTGTTTATCATCCTCTTTCAAGTGTTGAATGTTTAGCCGAATTCGTCGGGTAAAGCCGTTGCTGACGCAACGTTAAAGATTACTCCCGGAAGTTTTTTATGCGATTTCGCCGCTTGGTAGATCGTTTGCGCAAAGACTTTACTCCCTGATAGCGCAACGTTATCGTATCGCAGCATAGCATCCTGACAGGGGACGACCCCTGACGCGAAAAGGATTCACGGGACGACCCCTATTCGATGTTTAAGGAGAACAGGGTATGGCCTGGTTTCTGTTAGCGCTCGCCGGTTTGTTTGAAATTGTCTGGTCTTACAGCATGAAACTGTCTGATGGCTTCACGAAAATAGGCGCATCGGCTGTCACGATTGTCGCCATGATTATCAGCTTTGCGCTGTTATCCATGGCGATGAAATCTCTTCCTCTGGGCACGGCTTACACCATCTGGACGGGAATTGGCGCGGTAGGGGCGTTCGTGGTGGGATTGGTCTTCCTCAATGAACCTGCCAGTGCGATGAGGATTATCGCTGCACTGTTGATCGTCAGCGGCTTGGTCCTGATGAAGCTGTCCTCATAACGTCTACTTTCTGAGTAACGCATTGCCTCTAAACGTCAGGTTTATCTTTATATGAACATCTGGCGTGTGGCAGGGCCATTTTCATGCGGTTCTGCCACTTTTTTCACTCCTTCTTATGCTCACTATTGATTGGTTTTGCTTCTTGTTGCTTGTTATCAATAAGTGCTATGCTGATTCCTGCGTAATATCTCAATGAATTTGGCGTAAAGTGATTGTAGTTGCGCGTTGTATGCTCTTTTTAGTGTGTTTATTGCTTTTTCGAGCTAAATCGAGCATTGGCGATTAATCATCACATCAGTCATCTAACACACCGCACAAAAGCGATATCTCTTGGTTCAGGCAGATTGCGGCCTGACTCGCGGCTATCTGTGTACGTACAATCTGCAAGGGGAGTGGAATGATCAAGTTGGTAATTACCGATCTGGACGGCACGTTTCTTCACAGCGATGGCGATTACAACAGAGCCTTGTTTGCCGACGTTTATGCATTAATGAAAGAGAAGGACGTGCGCTTTGCTGTCTGCACAGGTAAGCAGTGCGAGCGGGTCGAAGCGCTTTTTGGTGATGATGCGAAAGACATCTGGATTCTGGGAGACAGCGCGACGCGTATCAAGTATCAGGGAGAATACGTTTACCAGTCACTCATCAAAAACCGCCTTGCCTTGAGCCTGATTGGTGTGCTGGAAAGCGTAGACGATCGGCACGTCGTCATTGGTTGTACCCCGCACGGTGCGATGGTGAAGGAAACGATCGATCCTGCTTTACTGGAAAAGGTGAAAAAGTCGTACACCAATGTGACGTTGATCTCCAGCTTTGCTGCCGTGACCGATGACTTTGTGAAAATCACGGTTTATGACCCAGAAGGACACTGCCACGAGACGGCGAAGTACCTTGATGCGTTTCACGATCATGTCTATATCGTGGTCTCTGAAGCATCCTGGATCGACATTGCGGATGTCGGCGTACACAAAGGGCACACCGTAGACATCCTCCAAGAGAAATTGGCGATTACGCCAGAGGAAACGATGGTGTTTGGCGACGGCTACAATGATATTGAGCTAATGAGCCGCGGGGCTTACAGCTTTGCGATGCGCAATGCGTTTGAAGAAACCAAAGCTGCGGCGAATTTTATTGCCCGTAGCAATGATGACGATGGGGTACTGAAAACGATAAGGCTGCTGCTTTCATGAAGTGAACCGTATGAAGCAAACCGGCAGCCGTTGGGGCTACCGTCGCATTATCGGGCAATAATCAGCTCCAGATTTTTTTCGCTTAATGCGCTCTGGCAGGAAGGTGAGATTTCATCATCAGTCACCAGCGTGGTGATTTCATCACATGTCGCCACGCGATAGCGCGTGAGGGCGGTGATCTTATTGGCGGTCAGGGCCACGATCACTTCGCTGCTGCGGGTCACCAGACACTTTTTGAATTCGGCATCGTCATATTCAAAAACGGTCAGGCCTTCATTGGCATCAAAAGCACAGCCTCCTAGCAGACATTGATCGAAATACATCTTCTCTAGCTGCCTGAGCGTATCGATACCAATCGCGCCGCCGACCTCTTTCTGGATCCTTCCGCCAAGAAAAATCACTTCCACATCCGGATATTGCATCAGTTCTGCCGCGATGATGGGCGAATTACACACGGCTGTAAATTTCAGGCCTGCCGGGATCTGTTTCGCCACGGCCAGATTGGTGGTACCGGTGTCAAAGAATACGCAGCTGTTGGGCTTTATCAGCGGGATGACGGCCTGAGCGATGCGATCTTTCTGGGCGGCATCGATGGTGGCTCGGCTGGCAAAATCAATCACCTCTGGCGGCATACTGACCGCACCGCCGTAGACGCGTTTGCAGGCACCGGATTGCGCCAGTTCTTTCAAGTCGCGCCGTATGGTGTGCTCGGATACGTTCAATTCACGTGAGAGCTGGGCGCAGACAACTTTGCCTTCCTCGCTGAGGATCTGCCTGATTTTGGATTGCCGTTGCTCGGGAAAGTCGGTGTAATCGAACATACATGTCCTTGGTTAATCAAAATGATGCACAACCTGCCGCCAACGAGCAGGCTTCATTCGGGTCAATGATGTGTACAGCATGGAATTGCGCCATGTTAATCTGCACCTTCTGGCAACACAACACCTCTACCGCGTTGATCTGCAATGCGTGAGTCATAGTGTAAAATTTACGCGTCAATATACCGACATCACCGATAAAGAGAGAAAAACAGCCGTGTTTCATGTCATTACCGGGCTTATCGCCCTCTATGTTATCTGGCGTCTGGTCTGGCGCTTGCGTGTCGGTGTGCCTGTAAAGCGCATGCTGGCGGTGTTAGTGCTGCTGGCTTCGCAGCATCATCTGATTACGCGCACCTTTTTTGGCACGATGGCGTCGCCGGAAGTGCCCGCGTTTGTCCTGATGTTTCTGGGATGGGCGTTTGGCGCGCTGCTGATATCCGCATTCCTGCTATTGGCCGTCGATCTGTTCGGCGTTGTGGGGCGTTTGTTATCCCGCTCGGTTGGGCAGGTTTTGCTGAACAATATGACGCTGCGTGGCGGAATTGCCGTGGTAGCGATGGGGCTGGCGGCGATTGGCGTTTGGGAAGCGGTGCGCGTTCCTGAAGTGCGTACGGTAGAAGTCGAGTTGAAGCAGCTACCGCCTGCGCTGGATGGTTTCCGGCTGGTGCAGCTCACCGATTTACATGCCAGCCGTCTGTTACAGCGCCCCTGGATGGAAGCCGTAGTAGCAAAAACCAACGCGCTTAAACCCGATCTGACGGTGATTACCGGCGATCTGGCCGACGGCACTGTGAATGCCCGTCATGATGATATGGAACCGCTGCGTAACCTGACCGCGCCACACGGCGTGTTTGCCATCGTGGGCAACCATGAATATTACGTGGAATATACGCAATGGGTGCAGCGACTGAATGCGCTGGGCTTACGCATGTTACTCAATGAAAATGTATCGATTGGTCGCGATAATGCTGCGTTTGTGCTGGCAGGGATCACCGATCGCACCGCCGCTGATTTCCAACAACAGCTGCCGGATACGGGCGCGGCGCTCAACGGAATAGCGCCGGATACCGCCGTCGTTCTGCTTAGCCATCGGCCAACGGGAGCGAAAGAGAATGCGCGTGCCGGAGCGGACTTACAGCTCTCCGGCCATACGCACGGCGGTCAGGTGCTGGGTATGCATTGGATGACGCAATTGGCGAATGAAGGCTATGTGTCCGGTAGCTATGACGTGGATGGCATGCATCTGTACGTGAGCAATGGCGCGGGCCTGTGGAACGGCTTTCCGATCCGCTTAGGGAAACGTGCCGAGATTACTCAGTTCATACTCCGTTCGCCGTCGCTGTAGTTTTGGGGTAGCAGAAGAATTCGCGGCCTCTTAAAAGAGGCCGCGATGACAAGCGGGCTCATTATCACAAGCGGTTCTATCGGCGAGATTATTGATGCAGATAGGAAAAATGTGCGATTGAGCTGCTTTTCATCAGGTTAAGCTATCGCAGAAGTTAGCATATACAATTATAAATTATAGGGAGACTCTGGCACTGTCTTGTATCAAGAAGAAGGAATCGGTGAAGCGCTCTGTTGCCATAAGGCAAGGCTATCGGAGAACGACCCACCTTCTGCGCAGCGATTAAGGCAATGCAACATACTGGGAGATAACGATGGACGAGAATAAAACGAAAACAGCCGGCAAATGTCCGGTTATGCACGGCGGAAACACATCTACTGGCTCATCAAACACCGACTGGTGGCCAAATGCCCTCAATCTCGACATTCTTCATCAGCACGATACCAAGACCAACCCGTTAGGCAGCGATTTCAGCTACCGCGATGCCCTCAAAACCCTCGATGTCGATGCCCTCAAAAAAGATCTGCATGCACTGATGACCGACAGCCAGGAGTGGTGGCCAGCGGACTGGGGTCACTACGGCGGCCTGATGATTCGCATGGCCTGGCACTCGGCGGGCTCCTACCGTACGACCGATGGTCGCGGCGGCGGCGGAACCGGCAACCAGCGCTTTGCACCGCTTAACTCCTGGCCAGATAACGTCAGTCTCGATAAAGCGCGCCGCTTACTGTGGCCCATCAAAAGAAAATACGGCAATAAACTCAGCTGGGCGGATCTGATTATTCTGGCGGGCAATATCGCGTATGAATCCATGGGGCTGAAAACATTTGGCTTCGCCTTTGGTCGTGAAGACATCTGGCACCCGGAAAAAGACACCTACTGGGGTTCGGAAAAAGAGTGGCTGGCGAAGAGTACCGGGCGCTATGGCAGCGAGGATCGTACCTCGCTGGAAAACCCGCTGGCGGCCGTACAAATGGGGCTGATTTACGTTAACCCAGAAGGCGTTGATGGCAATCCCGATCCGCTGCGTACCGCACAGGATATGCGCGTGACGTTCTCCCGTATGGCGATGAATGATGAAGAAACCGTTGCCCTGACGGCGGGTGGGCACACGGTGGGGAAAACTCACGGCAATGGCGATGCCAGCCTGCTGGGTGCGGCACCAGAAAGTGCAGATGTTGAAGAACAAGGTCTCGGCTGGCATAACCCGACGGGATCGGGCAAAGGGCGCTATACCGTCACCAGCGGGCTGGAAGGGGCGTGGACAACGCATCCGACGCAATGGGATAACGGCTTCTTCCACATGCTGTTGAACCACGAATGGGAACTGAGAAAGAGCCCGGCCGGTGCATCGCAGTGGGAGCCTGTCAGTATTAAAGAAGAAGACAAACCGGTTGATGTTGAAGATCCGTCTATCCGCTACAACCCGATGATGACCGATGCTGATATGGCGCTGAAAGTTGACCCGGAATATCGCAAGATTTCCGAGCGCTTCTATCAGGATCAGGCTTACTTCTCCGAAGTGTTTGCCCGAGCATGGTTCAAACTGACGCACCGCGATATGGGGCCGAAAGCGCGCTACGTGGGTCCAGATGTGCCGCAGGAAGATCTGCTGTGGCAGGATCCGGTTCCGGCTGGCCGTACCGACTATGATGTTGATGTGGTCAAAGCACGCATTGCAGAAAGTAGCCTTTCCATCAGTGAGCTGGTCGCAACCGCTTGGGACAGCGCCCGTACATTCCGTGGTTCCGATATGCGCGGCGGAGCTAACGGCGCGCGTATTCGCCTCGCTCCGCAGAAAGACTGGGTAGGGAACGAACCTGAACGTCTGGCGCGTGTGTTAGTCGTTCTGGAAAGTATTGCCGCCGCAACGGGGGCCAGCGTGGCCGATACCATTGTGCTGGCGGGTAATGTAGGGATTGAGAAAGCGGCGAAAGCGGCGGGCGTGAATATCACCGTGCCTTTTGCACCGGGACGTGGCGACACCACCGATGCCCTGACCGACGCAGAATCTTTTGACGTCCTTGAACCTATCCACGATGGCTACCGTAACTGGCTGAAGAAAGACTATGCCGTGAGCGTGGAAGAGCTGATGCTCGATCGCACCCAACTGATGGGGCTGACGGCGAAAGAGATGACGGTGCTGGTTGGCGGCCTGCGTGTACTGGGGACCAACTACGGCGGCACCAAACACGGCGTATTTACGAATCGTGAAGGGGCGCTGACGAATGATTTCTTCGTCAACCTGACCGATATGAAATACACGTGGAAGCCATACCGTAAAGACCTGTATGAAATCCGCGATCGTAAAACGGGTGAAGTCAAATGGACCGCGACGCGTCTGGATCTGGTCTTTGGCTCCAATTCTATTCTGCGCGCCTACGCTGAGGTTTATGCTCAGGACGACAGCAAAGAGAAGTTTGTGAATGACTTTGTTGCTGCCTGGGTGAAAGTGATGAATGCGGATCGCTTCGATCTGGCAGAGTAAGACGTTACGCTCCCCACGCTGGTGTTTTCACTGTGTGGGGAGCCTCATTTTTTGCTGTGCGATCTTGTATCTCACTGCTTCTTAATCACTGTTTCTTAAGATTAAGCATGAATTCTCTGAATGGAGCGGCGAATTCCTTAAACAGCGGGTGCTTTCTATTCTGCATCATCACTTCGCTAAATAGCTTCAAACCCACAATAAAGGCCTGAGTCTGTTCCGGCGTCATGTCCATCTTGCCATCGACTTTTTCCAGAATCTTGAACACATCATCGTGAATTGCGCATTCAAACGACAGCGTGCGCTGCTGCTCGGTTTTTTCTTCCACCGTAATTTGATAGACGTTTCCCATTGTGACCTCGGTAAATTGAACTCGTGATGGATAGTTGATAAAATCAACTATATGATCATTGGTTGACTGAGTCAATAAAGTATGATGAAACCCCTTTTTGCCTTATTAGAAAGCTATAAGGCACAGATGCAGGAACAGATGAAGGCGCATGACATTAGCCTGGATGTGGTGCATGTCCGCTTATGTAAGATCATCGCGATGGAAGGGCGCATTACGCCTCAGTCGCTGGCGAAAAGGGTCTGTCGGGATAAGGCGCAGATCACCCGCATGGTAGCGGAGCTGGTCAAACGCGATTATGTCCGCAAGATCGATAACCCGGATGACGGCCGCAGCGTGTGGCTCAGTTTGTCCGATAAGGGTGTCGCGTTTACACAGGTTTTTCTGCATCAGGAAAAGCAGATTGAGGCGCAGATGCTTCAGGCGCTGTCCCCTGACGAACAAGCTACGTTTAGTGCGCTGTTGGAAAAGATAGCGGCCAGCCGTTCTGCACACTAGGCCTCGAATCTGCTAACCCTATCTGCACTGCCGTGAAGCGTCCTCGTTGTGCTACTGCACCGCGATAGCGCGATAGCGGCGTGCTTCCCCGCATCATTCCCCTTATAAACCACCGCCGTACCGGCACTTTCTGTGCTGGCACGCATTTTGCTTTTCTCTATTCGGGACAGCACCACGCATGGCGCTGAACAACCTGAATAGCTGGCTAGGGTTCCGATCCATATCATATGGATGTCTGGTCCGAGAGCTGGCGACCTCCAGTTGAGGTTACACGGCGGGACAAAAGCCCGGGAGACAGCAACACCCATGGTGTCGCGCTGTTCCCGCTTTTTCCTACTCAACCGGAGGTCTGGCATGAACCTATCTCGTTTACTGGGCGTTTGCGTCCTCAGTCTTTCAGCGCTGCTATTGCCAGCAATAAAACGGCCGAGGACGCGGTATTCCGCCATGTGATTCCTGCCGGAGAACCCTATCTGTTTGAGGTCAAGCAAGGGCAGACGCTGCGGCTGCTGGATCTGGAAGGCAATCAGGCGGTAGATACGCTGTTCTATCGTGTCGATGACCCGCGTGAACGCTACGATCCGCAACGTACGCTGCGCCGTCAGAATAACGTCTACCTGACAACGGGCAGCGTGCTGTATTCCAACCTTGGCAACCCGCTGCTGACGATTGTCGCCGACACCTGCGGGCGCCATGACACGCTGGGCGGCGCCTGTGCGCAGGAGAGCAACACCGTGCGTTATGCGCTCGACCGACGCTACATGCATAGCTGCCGCGATAATTTTCTCTGCGCCTGCCTGCACGATGGTCGCCTGAACAAAAAGGATATCGGCGCGAACATCAACTTCTTCATGAACGTGCCGGTGACGGCGGAAGGCGGGCTGACCTTTGAGGATGGCATTTCTGCACCAGGAAAATACGTGGAGCTGCGCGCCGAAACGGACGTCATCGTGCTGATTTCCAACTGTCCGCAGTTGAATAACCCGTGCAACGGCTGGAACCCAACGCCTGCGGAGGTGCTGATATGGAAATGACACCGGATCGATGTGGTGAAAACGTACGCGCTGGCAGCGGGTGAAAACGTGGCTGGTGAGCGCGCTGGAGGCAAGGGCGAACCGGTATTATCTGCCGCCAGCTAATACGCGAACGGACAACGCTCCGTAATTGCGGCGCGATAGCCTGTTTCAATACGACCAGTTTAAGCACTATTTGTTTCAGTACCTGACCGTTACCGCGATGGACGACCATCATGCGGATCGCATTTTGGCGGGACGACCCGCCCTTGCATGAGTCTAGCGTATGTTCGACAAACTTCTGATTGCCAACCGTGGCGCGATTGCGTGCCGTATTCTGCGTTCGCTGCGCGAGATGAACGTCCGTGGCGTCGCGGTTTATTCCGATGCCGATATCAGTAGCCTGCATATTCAGGACGCCGATGAAGCCATTAGCCTGGGCGAAGGCGCGGCGGCTCACACCTATCTGGATGTAGACAACATTCTCTCTGCTGCGCAGCGCAGCGGCGCGCAGGCCATTCATCCCGGCTATGGTTTTCTGTCTGAGAATGCGGCGTTTGCCGAAGCCTGCGAAGCGGCGCAGATTGCCTTTGTCGGGCCGACGCCGCAGCAGCTACGGGTATTTGGTTTAAAGCATACGGCGCGATCGCTGGCGAAGCAGCATAGCGTGCCGCTGCTGGAAGGCACCGAGCTGCTGGAAAATATTGATGCGGCCCTCGGTGCAGCGGCGGCAATCGGCTATCCGGTCATGCTTAAAAGCACGGCCGGAGGCGGCGGTATCGGAATGCGCGTCTGCTACAGCGCCACGGAACTGTCCGAGGCGTTTGAAACGGTAAAGCGTCTGGGGCAGAACAACTTCAGCGATGCGGGCGTGTTCATCGAAAAGTATATCGAACGCGCCCGACATCTGGAGGTGCAGATTTTTGGCGACGGGCAGGGTGACGTGCTGGCGTTGGGGGTACGGGACTGCTCGGTGCAGCGTCGCAACCAGAAAGTGATTGAAGAAACGCCCGCGCCCAATCTACCGGACGGGGTCGCCGATGCACTGTGCGCGGCGGCCATCAGTCTGGCGCAGGCGGTAAATTATCGCAGCGCCGGAACAGTGGAATTCGTTTATGACAGCGCGACGGACCGTTTTTACTTTCTGGAAGTCAATACGCGCTTACAGGTCGAGCACGGCGTAACGGAACAGGTTTGGGGCGTGGATCTGGTGCGCTGGATGATCGAACTGGCCGCAGGGGATTTACCACCGCTGCGTGAGCTGGCCGCCGGACTGAATCCGCAGGGGCATGCGATTCAGGCGCGTCTGTACGCGGAAGATCCGGGTAAACAGTTCCAGCCCTCACCGGGATTGTTGACGGAGGTTGCGTTTCCCGCCGCAGAAGGACAGAGCCTGCGCATCGATACCTGGGTGACGGCGGGGTGCGAGATTCCGCCATTTTTCGACCCGATGCTGGCTAAGATCATCGCCAGTGCGCCCACCCGCGAGCAGGCGATGGCCAGGCTGGATCGGGCGCTGGCGGACACGCGACTCTACGGCGTGGAACACAACCGTGACTATCTGCGTCAGATTCTGGCGGCAGATCCATTTGCCAGCGGCCAGCCGTGGACGCGCTGTCTGGATACATTGATCTATCAGGCGACAACCTGTGAGGTGGTGAGCGCTGGCACGCAGACCACCGTACAGGATTATCCTGGTCGTCTCGGCTACTGGGCGGTCGGCGTGCCGCCGTCGGGGCCGATGGACGATCGCGCGCTGCGTTTAGGTAACCGTCTGGTGGGGAATCCGGCGGGGATGGCGGCGCTGGAAGTTACGATGAACGGGCCGACTCTGCGTTTTAATACGGACGCTGTGGCGGCAGTCACCGGTGCGGCTCTCGTTATCGAACTGGACGGTCAACCGGTGCCGATGGATAGCGTATTTGCGATACCGGCGGGTGGCACGCTGCGGTTAGGCGCGACGAATGCGCAGGGGGTACGCAGCTATCTCTGCCTCCGTGGCGGGTTCGATGTACCGGATTATCTCGGCAGTAAAAGCACTTTCACGCTGGGGCAATTTGGCGGCCACGCGGGCAGGGCGCTGCGGGCGGGGGACGTCTTGCATCTTACGCCGCTGACGGACCGACGCACCGGCGATTGCCTGCCGGACACCTTGCGCACCACGTTGTCTACGGTACGTGAACTGCGCGTGATTTACGGCCCGCATGCGGCACCGGACTATTTCACGCCTGCCTATATGGAAACGTTCCTCACCACCGAGTGGGAAGTGCATTTTAACTCCAGCCGCACGGGCGTCCGCTTGATTGGGCCAAAACCGGAGTGGGTGCGCGACAGCGGCGGAGAGGCCGGGCTGCATCCTTCGAATATTCATGACAACCCGTATGCCATTGGCGCGGTGGATTTCACTGGCGATATGCCGGTTATTCTGGGGCCGGATGGTCCGAGCTTGGGCGGATTTGTCTGTCCGGTGACGATAATCGAAGCCGACCTGTGGGCGCTAGGGCAGCTTAATGCGGGTGACCGTGTACGCTTTATTCCGGTCGATCTCCCGACGGCGCGCGCGCTGGCGCAGGCACGTCATGATGAGGTGGAACAGCTTGCTCCGATCGCTGTCGACTGGTCGCCTGCTGCGCTCATTTCTCCGGTGGTGTTGGATACGGGTGAAGCGGATAAACGACTGGTTGCGCGGCTGTCCGGCGATACCCATTTGCTGCTGGAAGTGGGCGCGGCGGAGCTGGATGTGGCGCTGCGTTTCCGCGTCCATGCGCTGATGCTGGCGCTGGAGCAACAGGCACTCGATGGCATCATTGACGTGACGCCGGGCATTCGCTCGTTGCAGGTGCACTATCGCCCCGAAGTGCTTTCGTTACAGCACCTGTTGGATGTGCTTTCTACGCTGTGGCAGGACGTTTGCACCCAGCAGAATCTGACCGTGCCATCACGGGTGGTTTATCTGCCGTTGTCCTGGGACGATCCCGCTTGCCAACTGGCGATTCAAAAATACATGACCACGGTACGTAGCGATGCGCCCTGGTGCCCGAGTAACCTTGAATTTATCCGTCGCATTAACGAGCTGGATAATATTGATGAGGTTTACCGTACGGTCTTTGAGGCCAGGTATCTGGTGATGGGACTGGGTGACGTTTACCTCGGTGCACCGGTGGCAACGCCGCTGGATCCCCGCCACCGTTTAGTCACCACCAAATATAATCCGGCGCGCACCTGGACGGCGGAAAACTCGGTAGGCATCGGCGGCGCGTACCTGTGCGTTTACGGCATGGAAGGGCCGGGCGGCTACCAGTTTGTCGGACGCACGCTGCAAATGTGGGATCGCTATCGTGGCGTTGGCGCATTTGACGGTAAACCGTGGCTGCTGCGCTTCTTTGATCAAATTCGCTTCTATCCGGTGTCGGCCGACGAGTTGTTATCTATTCGACGGGATTTCCCGCTGGGGCGCTACCCGCTGCGAATCGAGCAAAGCGAACTGGCGTTAAACGCCTATCAGGATTTCCTGTCGCGGGAAGCTGAAGAGATCGAAGCATTCCGCGTGCGTCAGCGAGCCGCGTTTGAGGCAGAGCGCGAGCGCTGGCGTATTGCCGGTCAATCGGTGACGGATAGCGTGGACGTGGTGATTGAAGAAGCGAGCGAAACCCCGATCCTGCCGGGACAGGTCGGCGTAGAAAGCCCGATTTCCGGCAATCTCTGGCAGGTGACGACGGAGATTGGCAAAACGGTAGCTGAAGGGGAAACGCTGATGATTCTCGAATCCATGAAAATGGAAATCCCGATTGTGTCGCCGCAGCGCGGCACGGTGCGGGAGATCCGCTGTCAGCCCGGCGCATCCGTGCGCGCCGGGCAGTGCGTGGTGGTGATCGAGTCGCAGGAATAACGGCGGCGCGCATGCTTTTACGCCAGAGTAACGCTCTGGCGTGACATGACCTATGGCAAGTTTGAACACCATGCAACGTCACATGGCGATGTTGTTGACGCTAATGATTGTCAGAGTGAATAAAAGTGAGATAAATACACGTGTAGCCAGTCAGGGAGGAGCAAATATTTTTTGATGAGGAAAACGCTAACGACGAACGTTCCTATTGAAAAAATAATATGAAAACCGATCCAAAAACTAAACCAAAATTCGCCACGATGAAACGTCACGTCTTTTCTATTAATTCTCTCGACTAACACGCCAGATTTGAGTCCGTTATAGACGTGAAAAATTTCCCATATCCCACCGCCAATGAGGAGTAGCGGTATGTAATCTTTTAACCAATCCATTGCAATTAACTCTTTCGATATTATTTTCGCGGAAGAATTCTATCATAACCGCCGAGGTGCCTATACAAACCTGTGGAAGTTCAGTGTGTTGCTTTGAGTCAGATCAAATAGACGGAGTGAAATTGATATTACGGGAAGATAATCAATGCAGATTCAACAAGGGATTGAGTCGATTATTTTTCAGTAGAAAAGAGTGCGGAATAAAGTATTTTGAAAACAAGGAATGGTGCGTTCAATTGGACTCGAACCAACGACCCCCACCATGTCAAGGTGGTGCTCTAACCAACTGAGCTATGAACGCATTAAGATACCGTGCTGCCTGCCTGACAGCGAGGCGAATAGTAGCGAGCGAGGGGAAAACTGGCAAGAGGAAAAATGCAATTTTGTGCTCTTGCCAGTGCGATTGCTGGGGTTGTATCCATTGTGTCGTTTTTTTCGACGATACCCGTCATACTTCAAGCCGCTTGTGCGTTGGCTGCCCTTGCTCACCCCAGTCACTTACTTGAGTAAGCTCCTGGGGATTCGCTCGGTTGCTGCCTTCACGCAACTCGAATTATTTAGGGTATAAAACTGGATGAAACGTTATCTAGCGGGCGGCGCGCGCTAAAATCCGTGCGGCGGGTTGGCGCTGAAGAAAACGAATTCGCGTGACCATCATCACTGCCGCTGCCGTCAGGCCAATGATGAAACCACACCAGAAGCCCGCAGGTCCCATACGCGGCACGATGCTATCCGTCAACGCCAGCAGGTAACCGCTCGGTAATCCCAATACCCAATAGGCGACAAAGGTAATATAGAAAATTGAACGGGTATCTTTATAGCCGCGCAAAACGCCAGTGCCGATCACCTGAACGGCATCGGAAATTTGATAAACAGCGGCCAGCAGCATGAGCTGAGAAGCCATCGCCACAACCAGCGGATCCTGATTGTAGAGCAGGGCGATAGGCTCACGCAGCAGCGTGGTGAAAATGGCCGTGCAGCAGGCTAATGCCACGCCCGCCATGATACCCGTGTGCGCGGCAATGCGAGCGTTCTCAACCGAGCCTTCTCCTAAGCGATGCCCGACACGAATGGTCGTGGCGACACCAACCGAGAGCGGAAGAACGAACATCAGCGAGCTGAAGTTCAGGGCAATCTGGTGACCCGCCACATCGACGACGCCCAGCGGCAACACTAACAGCGCCACCACGGCAAACAGTGTCACTTCAAAAAGTAATGCCAGCGCGATAGGTAAACCGAGGCCAAAGAGGCGCTTCAGCACGGCAACGTCCGGGCGGAACGCGGGACGGTGCAGACGGATATCGCGTAGCCAGGAGGCGCGTCGGGTATAAAGCATCATCAGTAGCATCATGATCCAGTAAACCGAGGCGGTAGCCACGCCGCAGCCGACGCCGCCCAGTTCGGGCATGCCAAATTTACCGTGGATAAAGATGTAGTTGATCGGGATGTTGATTAACAGCCCGATGAATCCAATCATCATGCCGGGGTAGGTTTTGGACAGCCCTTCACACTGGCAGCGTAAAACCTGATAGAACAGATAGCCGGGAACGCCCCACAGCAGCGCATGCAGATAGCCGATGGCTTTCGCAGCCAGCTCAGGCGAACCGTCGCTCATCAGGTTAATGGCGTATTCCCCCTGATACAGCACCAGCATCGTAAGCACAGAAATAATGGCAGCAAGGAAAAAGGACTGTCGTACCTGATGAGAAATACGATCACGTCGACCGGAACCGTTGAGCTGTGCGACAACGGGCGTCAGTGCCAACAGCAGGCCATGACCAAAAAGAATGGAGGGTAGCCAGATAGAGGTTCCCACGGCGACGGCGGCCATATCGGTGGCGCTATAAGCACCGGCCATGATGGTGTCAACCACACCCATCGACGTTTGAGACACTTGCGCAATAATGACAGGAACAGCAAGCGCCGATAATTTACGCGCTTCTGTCAGATACTGTTGCACGGATACCTTCCTTGAATGACTTGACTGCGGAATGAATAATTCAGATATGAAAAAACAGATCGGGGTAAAGCGAGCTTTATTGTAACGACTTAACGCAAGTAAACCAGCATGGAAAAGAATATATTCTTTTTGTTACGCTACGGTTTCGATAGCTATGCGGTGTACGGCATTCCAGTTTGGTTTTCCGCGAAATATCGGGCACACTGCACAGCGTCATTTCTTTGTTTTTAAGAGGCAAACCGCATGTTTACCGGTATTGTTCAGGGCACCGCGCCGGTGGTGTCGATTGAAGAAAAATCCAACTTTCGCACGCACATTGTCCAGCTCCCGCCCGAGTTGCTGCCAGGGCTCGTGCCCGGTGCATCGGTGGCACACAATGGCTGCTGCCTGACGGTAACCGCCATTGACGGCGATCGTGTTAGTTTTGATCTCATGAAGGAAACGCTGCGGTTAACAAATCTGGGCGATATTCATGAAGGCGATGTCGTCAATATTGAGCGAGCTGCCAAATTCGGTGATGAGATCGGTGGGCACGTTATGTCGGGCCACATCATGTGTACGGCGGAAGTAGTTAAGATTCAGGTTTCAGAGAATAACCATCAGATTTGGTTCCGTCTGGCAGATGAAGCACTGATGAAATACGTGCTGCATAAAGGTTTCGTGGGGATTGACGGTATCAGCCTGACGGTGGGCGAAGTGACCCGTGGACGTTTCTGCGTGCATTTAATTCCAGAAACGCTGAACCGCACCACACTGGGACAGAAACGTCTGGGAAATCGCATTAATATCGAAATCGACCCGCAGACACAGGCCGTGGTTGATACAGTCGAACGCGTGTTGGCAAGCAAGCAGGCGAGCGAGCTCGGCAAGGAAGAGTAATTCCTACGTTACACATTCTGGTGAACCGGACGGCGTTTCTACCGTCCGGCTTCTCTTTTCTGTCAGCACACAATTTTCTGTCAACACACAAGGCTGTCAGCGCGCAACACGCAATCCACCTTCGATCCCATCCGTACTGAACAAGATCTGCCAGAGCTGAAGGTCTCTTGCTCTGAAAGCCCCTGCACAAGAATTAAGATAGTAGCTGAACATCCGGCGGAAGCGGGCCGTGTAGCGTGTGGAAAGCGGTGGCCAGTTCTGCTGAAAGCGAGCGTGCCAGGCCATTAATGTACGATCGTAATCAGCTCCGAAATTGTGCCAGTCCTCCATCACCATGTAAGGTTCACTCGCCTGCGCAATATGCTGTATGGAGGGAATACAGCCGTTGGGGAATATATATTTATGAATCCAGGGATCGATGTGCGGGTCGGTCTTATTGGCCCCGATGGTATGTAGCAGAAACAGTCCATCGGGTTTTAGATTACGCCGTACGACGCGGAAGTAGTTGTCATAGTTGCGTGGCCCGACGTGTTCAAACATGCCTACCGACACCACGCGATCGAATTGCCGATCGAGATCGCGATAATCCTGTAATTCAATGGTGACGTTCAGATCCTGACAACGTCGCTGTGCCAGCACCTGCTGCTCTCTGGAAATGGTGATGCCGTAAACTGAAACGCCGTAGTGGCGTGCCGCGAACTCGGCAAGTCCGCCCCAGCCGCAGCCGATATCCAGCAGCGTCATCCCTGATGTTAGCTGGAGTTTTTCGCAGATCATGGCGAGTTTGTCTTCCTGCGCCTGTTCCAGCGTCTGTGCCTGTTTCCAATAGGCGCAGGAATATTGCATGTAGGGATCCAGCATCAGGGTAAAGAGGTCGTTACCTAAATCGTAATGCGCTTTACCGACAACCTGAGCGCGTCGACGGGATTGTAAATTCGTGACGCGGGAGAGCGCGATCCGCGTGAGATCGTGCAGGCGACGGGGTAACTTAGCCTCCAGCCCAGCCCGCAGGACGCGATGGGAAAACATGTCCAGCCGTTCACACTCCCACCATTCATCCATGTAGCTTTCTCCCAGCCCCAGCGATCCCTCACACAGGATACGCTTAAAGAAATTAGGGTTGGTCACGCGGATGTCAAAAGGGCGGGTGCCGTTGATGGTGATATCCGCGGTGGCCAGCATGTCCTGCACGATGTGGAACCAGGGCGCGGTATTAGGATCCCATTCTTCTGTATAAGGTAAACCCATCATGTCTCCTTAACTTTATGTAAAAGTATCGTAAAACACACCAGGACAACACTTATCGCAGCCGAGGTATCGGCTGTCACCAGAGAAAATGAAACACGGTATTAAATTTTTAACTGCTTCAGCCAGCATACAAGAGAATTGGCTGAAGCAGAGAAGGGAAGCAGCAGGAATAAGAAAATCGTCTGTACAGAATGGCTGCGGCTAGCGGCGATAGTCGAGGTAGGGGCCGTCTGCAACCGAGCGGCGTTCAATCAACGTTGGGTGCACTTCAATGACGTGCGCATCTTCCCGTTTACTGGTAATACGATCCAGCAGCATCGCGAAAGCGGACTGTCCCAGACGCTCTTTTGGCTGGTGGATGGTGGTCAGCGCAGGCGTAAAGAAACGCGCGTGGCGCACGTTGTCATAACCGATCACCGAAATGTCCTGCGGCACGCGCAGACCCAGCTCGTCAGCCGCACAGATAGCCCCCATTGCCATGATATCACCGCCGCAGAATACGGCCGTTGGACGCTGTTTCTGTGCGAGGATCTGATGCATGGCTTTATAGCCGGATTCCGGTTCGAAATCGCCCCGAACCACCCATTCGTCGCGTACGGTGATGTCGGCTTCCTTCAACGCTTTCAAAAAGCCGAGGTAGCGTCCGCTGCCGGTGTTGCGTTCTTGAGTGCCGGGGATGGCACCGATATCCCGATGGCCGCGTTCAATCAGGTAGCGACCTGCCATATAACCGCCTTCAAAGGCGTTATCGATAATCGTATCGGTAAAATCGCTGTGCATCTGTCCCCAGTCCATCACGACCATCGGAATGCTGCGATAATCTTCCAACATCGACAGCAGCTCTGGTGGGTATTCAGCGCACATCACCAACAGGCCGTCGACGCGTTTTTGCGCCAGCATGGAAAGATAGGCGCGCTGTTTACCGATGTCGTTATGTGAATTACACAGCACCAGCGTGTAGCCTTTGGCATAGCAGCTGTTTTCAACGGCTTCAATGATCTCGGCGAAATAGGGGGCTTCGCTGGATGTGGCCAGCAAACCGATAGATTTAGTGTGATTAACTTTGAGGCTGCGCGCGACGGCGCTGGGCGAATAGTGCAATTCTTTGATTGCCGCCCTGACGGCTGCCTTAGTCTCTTCGGCGACGAAACGTGTTTTATTGATCACGTGCGATACGGTTGTGGTGGAAACGCCAGCACGTTTTGCCACATCTTTAATCGTTGCCATCTAAAAATGACTCCTGAACTTACCTGTTACAGACGTAAGTATATTGTTAATCGTTTGCCTACGTTTAATGTTCTTCTTCTAAGCTAAAAAACAGGATTTCAGAAGGAGAATGCCGAATGTTATACCGAAGGGATCTGGGTTGACGTTTTTCGACTGATACGCAGCGCTTTCATAAACAGCGGATTGTGTCCGATTTATCATGAAAGTGAAAGGGCTAATTTATACTATTAGTGATGCATTCGTCCGAGATTTTTCGCTACAATTATGAAAGAATCGTAATAACCCTATTATTTGTGGCTTTAACTACCTAAACGGGTTCGGCTGTGAAGGGGGGGCTTTTCAGATGAAGCTTTCAGATAAAATTTGTTCGTTAATAAGGAGTAATTTATGGATACAGATCTGAAGATGTCTTTGCTGACAACGGTGGGCTCGTTGGCTGTGATCATCGCATTTAGTTTTATTGCGGTGCTGAACTAACCAAACGGTGCCTCTGGGCGGGTTAGGTATTCAGACACGTTGATGCTACATAAAACGTGTCTGAATCGCTTGTCTTCACATCGCTTTTTTTACTACGTACAACTTTTCTCTTAACGAATCGTCTGCGGCGTCACCACGCGACGTGCGCCAACATAGTGCTCCTGCCAATAATCTTCACTCAGCTTGCTGATACGAATATCTGAGCCTGTACGCGGCGACTGGATAAATTTCCCTTCACCCAGATAAACCCCGACGTGATCGGCTGCGCCACGATTATTGATGCGGAAGAAGACCAGATCGCCACTTTCCAGCTCGCTCTTTTTAATCGGAGCGGCGTCACGCAGGTGATACATTTCGTTTGCGGTGCGTGGAATTTGGATCTTAACGACATCTTTGTAGGCGTAATAGACCAGCCCGCTACAGTCGAATCCGGTAAAGGGAGAGGAGCCGCCCCAGTGGTAAGGTTTACCAATCTGGCTCATCAACTTATTCATTGCGGTCGTTTTGGCATGCTGATAGCGTTTTTTATGCGCTGCGCTTAGCGCCATTCCTTTTTCTGTCGGCGCTGGATTTTTATCCGCTTTTCCCTTGAGTGCAGTCTTCTTCAGCCCGGTTTTGACTCTGGCTTGTGCGGTTGTTTGTTTCTCTTCTTCAGGCTTCAGCTTTTTAAGATTTTTTTTCACTAGCGCGGGCGTGCTGCTTTGCGTCCGTGACGGCTTTTTTTCTGTCACTTTGCTCGCGGTGCGGGATTTGGTTTTATTGCTGACGGCGGTAGGTTCTGGTTTTTTGCTTTTGATCGGCGTCGGTGATTTAGCATTACCCTTTGTTTGGCGGCTTTTCTTATTCGTTTCTACCACGGCGCTTTTCTTTGGCGCAGAATTCGGGGTATGCGGCGCAGCCTGAACGATGTTCAGGGATAGATTACTGAAAAATAATATAAAAAGAGTAATAAATAAGCGCATAATAACAGTGACCGAACATAATCCTTAACTCGCTCAATCCTCACAGTATTCCTGAAAACGGCGTCATAAAAAAGTGGGCACGGTCGCTTTATTCATACAGAATAGTGAAAAAACGTTAATAGTTATTTTTTCGATTGATTTATCAGCGTTTTCTGGCGTTGATTTCATCAATGATGAATGCCTTCAGGAAAAAATAACCCTACAAAAAATGGCGTTTTTTTGTGGCTAGTGGCATCGGTACAATATCACTGAGTCAATGTCGCTGTCGTAGCATCTCTGACGGCGGCTCATGGCTAGCGTTTTGGACGTTAGCCATCCTATAGAATTAAGGAAGCAAGAAGATGACGACACCGACAATTGAAAAAATTCAGCGCCAAATTGCTGAAAACCCGATTCTGCTGTACATGAAAGGCTCCCCGAAATTGCCAAGCTGCGGCTTTTCCGCACAGACGGTTCAGGCGTTGTCTGCCTGTGGCGAACGTTTTGCGTATGTTGATATTTTGCAGAACCCAGACATTCGTGCTGAGCTGCCGAAATACGCGAACTGGCCGACATTCCCACAGCTGTGGGTTGATGGTGAGCTGATTGGCGGCTGTGATATCGTGGTTGAAATGTTTCAGCGCGGTGAACTGCAACCGCTGATCAAAGAGACTGCAGACAAATACAAAGCGCAGCAGGCCGATCAAGAATAATGCTTTCGCCTGACGTAATGACGAGATCAAATGTTGTTACGATGCGAGTAAATCCTTCCAACGGGTGCCTTACGACACCCGTTTTTTGATCTCAGCCTTTTCAGTCTTCGGCTGACGCGTCTTCCAGCGAATTCTCTTCCAGTGCAATCGGCCATCCGCCCAGACGTTTCCAGCGGTTAACCAACTCACAGAACAGCAATGCCGTCTGGTTGGTGTCATACAGCGCGGAGTGCGCCTGGCTGGAATCAAACGCAATACCGGCGGTAATACAGGCTTTAGCAAGAACCGTTTGGCCTAACACCAGCCCGCTAAGTGCTGCAGTATCGAAAGTGGCAAAAGGGTGGAAGGGATTACGTTTTAGGCTACAGCGCTCGGCTGCCGCGGCCATAAAGCTATGATCGAAGGTGGCATTATGCGCCACGATAATCGCGCGGTTGCAGCCCTGATCTTTAATGCCTTTACGCACGACTTTAAAAATTTCATGCAGCGCATCATATTCGCTCACCGCGCCACGCAGCGGATTGGTGGGGTCAATACCGTTAAACGCCAGTGCGGCGGGCTCCAGAATCGCGCCCTCAAAAGGCTCGACGTGAAAATGTAGCGTTTCATCTGGCTGTAACCAACCGTCTTGATCCATTTTTAATGTTACCGCCGCAACTTCCAGCAAGGCATCGGTTTTCGCATTAAATCCGGCGGTTTCAACATCTATCACTACCGGGTAAAACCCACGAAAACGGCCGCTCAGGGCGTTCAGATCACTTTTATCAGCCATTTTTCTCTTAATTGTTAGCAAAACGCAGCGCGCATTATTGCAAATTTTGACCGGAGATGCAGCATGCCCGTTGCGGTTTCAAACGGCGGAGATAGCAGAAGAAGGGGGGAGAACAGGTGCCGGTGCAGCACCTGTGGAATGCGGGGGATTAGTGACCGATGCCGTTGCCAGCGTGGGCGTTCTCGATCAATTCGATTTTATAACCGTCTGGATCTTCGATGAACGCGATCACGGTTGTGCCGCCTTTGACCGGGCCCGCTTCGCGCGTTACATTGCCACCCGCTTTGCGGATACGCTCACAGGTTGCGGCAACATCGTCAACGCCCAGCGCGATATGACCATAGGCGTTGCCCAAATCATAGCTGTCGACGCCCCAGTTGTAAGTCAGTTCGATAACCGCACCTTCGCTCTCTTCGGTATAGCCGACGAAAGCCAATGTATATTTGTATTCGGTATTCTCGCTGGTGCGCAGCACGCGCATGCCCAGGATTTGGGTATAGAAATCGATAGAACGTTGTAAATCGCCAACACGCAGCATGGTGTGAAGTAAACGCATAGTGTCCTCGTTAAAAAGTGCAACAAAGAGGGAAGTATAGCGTTGTGGCTCTACCGAGTCCAAGCTGTTGGGATGATGCTAAAAATGCGACACTATAGTGAGGTTTGTGTTAAAACGTACTCTCAGGAGGGGTAAATAGCGCGTTGGGGCAATTTTAGTCTGCCTGACGTGTAAAAAAATCGTCAGTTATTACAATGGTTACCTAATTATTTTCATTGTGACTGTCCGTTTGGGCTTGCCAGCGGTAAAGAACAGGGCTTCAATAAATAGAGTTGTAGCAGGAGGTGTTGTGCCAGAGCAACTTGAACTCTTTGTTGTCCCTAATCCATGCCGTGGTATTTGTCAGACGGATGAAGGCGGATATTGTCGCGGTTGCTTTCGCAGTCGTAATGAGCGCTTTAGTTGGGGCCAAATGAGTGATGCGCAGAAACAGGATGTGCTGCGTTTGTGTCGGCAGAGAATGAAACGCTCACAGCGTTCAGAGAAATCCGATACACCAGCAGAGTCCCGTCAGCCATCGTTGTTCTAAGTTATCTTGCTTTAGATGATCTATTTACGTGAAATTTTGTTTAAGCAACGCAGGAGCGTTCGATTGAATAAAATAAGCCTGAGATCATTTTTAAAAGACTTTTATTTGATAGAATCCATTTCATGATGGAGCTATTTTTACAACAATAAAGTCATTTTTTATTCTTATAAATCAGAGTTGATTGCAATCCAGGGATATAACTTAGCGTGCTAACAATAAGGAGAGGTGATGGAATTGCCATTAGGATCTGATTTAGCCCGTCTGGTGCGCGTATGGCGTGCGCTGGTCGATCATCGATTAAAACCACTTGAACTGACTCAGACGCATTGGGTCACGTTGCATAACATATACCATCTACCCCCTGGGCAGTCGCAGATTCAACTCGCCAAAGCGATAGGTATTGAGCAACCCTCATTAGTCCGAACACTGGATCAGCTTGAGGAAAAAGGGTTAATCACTCGCCACGTCTGTGCGCACGATCGTCGGGCAAAACGTATTATGCTGACCGAATCAGCAGAGCCAATCATACAGGCAGTCAATGGTGTAATTAGCCATACACGTAGTGAAGTCTTATTTGGTATTACGCCGGAGCAGGTTGATGAATTAGCGCTGTTGGTTTCGCGTCTTGAGAAAAATATATTGGCATTACATGAGAATCAAGCGTAGCTAAATTTGGGTTACGCAGAGGGAGAATTAAATCCCGGCAATATTACCAGTATCGATTATTGGTTATTTATTCCGGGAGTTGATTATTCGTTGTGACGATCGCCGCAGAAAGTGGCGATCGTCACACAGCATTATCGTGGGGAAACGGTAATACTGCGGCCATTGTTAGCCATGGCAACGCGTTGACCTGCGCTGAATTTCGTATCGCCTTGTTTCTGTACCACCATGATGGTACTGCCATCATCACGACGAATTTCCAATTCTACGCCCTGTGTGCGGTTCAGCGCACCCGTAGCGCTTTGACCCGCAACACCACCGGCTACTGCGCCAGCTGCTGTCGCCAGGCTACGACCGGAACCGCCACCGATCGTGTTGCCCAGGAAACCACCCAGCACAGCACCGCCGAGCGCACCGATCACGTTAGAATCTTCTCCCGCCTGAATTTGAACCGGACGCATAGAAACAATCGTACCGTAGGTCACGGTCTGCACTTGTTTCGCTTCGGATGCGCTGTAGACATCACCTGAAAGCGTACTGGTATTAGCACAACCAGCCAGCGTGATACCAGCAAGGGTAACCACAAGCAAACGCTTCATCATAATACAAACTCCTTAATAGCGAATATGTCGGGCTGGCTCAGCCTCGGCCGACGCAGTGTTATACCAATAAATTATGGTCTGGCTCAGTGTAGCATGCCACTCTTTTTACTCTTTTTTTCAGAATATGATAGTGCGCTTAAATTGCGTATAAACAGAGAAGTAAATAGTACGAGAAAGGGCTTTTTTTGTAGCAAATATTATCAAAAATCGATAATTGGTTAAAACCTAACCCGTGTGGCAAAAACGTAAAAAATTTAATAATTCAGCGTGTTAACGTGCTACTTTTATTCTCAACGTAACGGTTGTTATCGATGTTCTCTTTTTATCCCACAGGGGCAAAGGCTATATAATGAGATCAGGCAGATATATTGGCGTAATGTCCGGCACCAGCCTTGATGGTGTGGATGTTGTGCTAGCCGCGATTGACGAACATACGGTTGCTCAGCAGGCCAGCTACTGTCACCCGATACCGCAGGATATCAAGATGGCCATCCTGGGGATGTGTCAGGGGCAGGCGGTGACGCTGTCGGCGCTGGGACAGCTGGATACCCGTCTGGGCATCTTGTTTGCCGAAGCGGTGCTGACGCTGCTTAAAGAGACGGAGCTGGGAGCGCAGGATATCACAGCGATTGGCTGCCACGGGCAGACGGTCTGGCATGAGCCTACGGGCGATGCGCCTTGTACGTTGCAGATCGGCGATAATAACCGCGTTGCCGCCTTGACGGGCATCACGACCGTAGGGGATTTTCGCCGCCGTGATTTGGCTTATGGCGGGCAGGGCGCTCCGCTGGTGCCATCGTTCCACCATGCGTTGCTGTTGCATCCTGTCGAACGACGTATTGTGCTCAACATCGGGGGCATCGCTAATTTGTCGCTGTTGGTGCCGGGTGCGCCCGTGCGTGGCTACGACACCGGTCCCGGAAATATGCTGTTGGATGCCTGGATCTGGCGGCACTGCGCGCAGCCGTATGATAAAGACGCCGCGTGGGCGATGAGTGGTCAGGTGAATCCGCTATTGCTACGCCGAATGTTGACCGATCCTTATTTTGCGTTGCGAGCGCCCAAAAGCACCGGGCGTGAGTATTTCAATCTGGGCTGGCTGGAAAGAATGCTGGCGGGCCTGCCGCCGATAGCGCCGCAGGATGTTCAGGCTACGCTGGTTGAGTTAACGGCTGTGAGCATCGCTGAACAGGTGCTGTTGGTCGGTGGGTGCGAACGCTTGCTGGTTTGTGGCGGTGGCGCACGTAATCCGCTCATTATGGCGCGTCTCTCGGCACTGCTGCCGGGTATCGAAGTCAGCACGACGGATGAGTGTGGCGTGAGCGGCGATGATATGGAAGCGCTGGCATTTGCCTGGCTGGCGTCACGCACGCTATCAGGGCTGCCGGGCAATCTGCCGTCCGTCACGGGAGCGAGTCAGGAAACGGTGTTAGGCGCGATTTATCCGGTCAACGCGGATTAATCAGATTTTGCCGAGAGGTTCATCGTTATCCTCTTGTTAAACTTAAGTGAGCGGCAGCGTCAGTTGCCGCCATCGACAAGAATGACAGGAGAAAAGAATGAAACGATTGCTGACAGGGACAGCGCTGATTCTGCTGAGCGGATGCAGCTATTTTGGTCATAAACAGACGGTGGAAACGCTGCATTATCAATGTGGGACAATGCCGCTAACTGTGACGCTACAGCAGGGCGGTGAAGCGACTCCGCAGGTGAGTTTCCTGCTGGACGGTGAACGTCTCACACTCCCTCAAGTGGTGTCCGCGTCTGGCGTCAGATACAGCAATGACACCTACACATTCTGGAGCAAAGGCGATCGTGCATTTATCCAACGGGGTGAACGGGTTATCGTAGACGATTGCGTATTGGCACCGACGTAACTGACGCCGCACGCTAGTGATGTCGCTGCTGATTGCGATTTTTCGGGTACGGGAGCAAAATGGGATTTTCGCCCGCTTCTGGCCCGACATTGCGACAGCAGGATATTATGACTCAGGAACGCTCCCCTTCTGACAGTTCTCCTCTTATTCAACCCGCCGATATTGCTGACATCCGCCGTGAATACACGCGTGGCGGGCTTCGCCGTAGCGATCTTCCCGCGAACCCGCTGGATTTATTTGAACGCTGGCTCAAGCAGGCCTGTGACGCACAGCTGGCCGATCCCACCGCGATGTCCGTTGCGACCGTGGATGAGCACGGGCAGCCTTACCAGCGTATCGTTCTGCTGAAACACTATGATGAGAAAGGCATGGTGTTTTATACCAATATGGGCAGCCGCAAAGCCCATCATCTGGAAAACAATCCACGTATCAGCCTGCTGTTCCCTTGGCATATGCTGGAGCGGCAGGTCATGGTGCTGGGACGCGTAGAGAAGCTGCCGGCGCTTGAGGTGCTGAAATATTTCCACAGCCGCCCGAAAGACAGCCAGATTGGCGCGTGGGTATCAAAGCAGTCCAGCCGGATTTCAGCGCGCGGCGTGCTGGAAAGCAAATTTTTGGAATTGAAGCAAAAATTCCAGAATGGCGAGGTGCCTTTGCCAAGCTTCTGGGGTGGCTTCCGCGTCGTGATCGATTCTGTCGAGTTTTGGCAGGGCGGCGAACACCGTCTGCATGACCGATTTTTCTACCAGCGGCAGGACGAGGGCTGGCAGATCGATCGTTTAGCGCCTTAATCGCGAAATATCCGTGTTAAACGCTGGCGCTCCTATCATCAGCACTTTATCCTATGAAGTTTCGCGTTGACTGGGCATTGCGCGGCGATATGACGTTCATAGCCTGTTGCGTAAAAGTCATGCAGCAGCGAAATCATCATGCGACAGCAGACAGGTATGCTGCGCATCTCTCACGGCGTTGTGCGTAAACCCAACGGGAACGTAACGGCCTATTTTTATAAAAATGGAGTTATCGATGGCGAGTAGTAACCTGATTAAACAATTGCAAGAGCGGGGCTTGATTGCCCAGGTGACGGATGAGGAAGCGTTAGCAGAGCGGCTGGCGCAAGGGCCAATTGCACTGTATTGCGGCTTTGATCCCACCGCCGACAGCTTGCATTTGGGGCATCTGGTGCCGCTGCTCTGCCTGAAACGCTTCCAACTGTCTGGCCACAAGCCCGTTGCGCTGGTTGGTGGTGCCACGGGGCTGATCGGTGACCCAAGCTTTAAAGCCACAGAACGTAAGCTGAACACGGCTGAAACCGTGGGTGAGTGGGTAGAGAAAATTCGCCGTCAGGTGTCTCCATTCCTGGATTTTGACTGCGGTAACAACAGCGCGATCGCAGCCAATAACTACGATTGGTTCGGCAGTATGAACGTGCTGGATTTCCTGCGTGATATCGGCAAACACTTCTCCGTTAATCAGATGATTAGCAAAGAAGCCGTCAAACAGCGTTTAAACCGTGATGACGTCGGCATTTCGTTCACCGAATTTTCCTACAACCTGTTGCAGGGATACGACTTTGCCTCGCTGAACAAGCAGCATGATGTCGAGCTGCAAATCGGTGGTTCCGACCAATGGGGTAACATCACGTCCGGTATCGACTTGACGCGCCGCATGAACCAGAAACAGGTTTACGGTTTGACTGTGCCGCTGATCACCAAATCTGATGGGACGAAATTCGGCAAAACGGAAGGCGGCGCAATCTGGCTGGATGCTAGCAAGACCAGCCCTTACAAATTCTACCAGTTCTGGATCAACACGGCGGATGCCGATGTGTACCGCTTCCTGAAATTCTTTACGTTCATGAGCCTCGAAGATATCGATGCGCTGGAAGAAGAAGATAAAAATAGCGGCAAGGCTCCACGCGCGCAGTACGTGCTGGCGGAAGAAGTGACCCGTATGGTTCACGGCGAAGCAGGTCTGGAAGCAGCTCGCCGCATTACACAAAGCCTGTTCTCTGGCGCATTGCAGGATATGACGCAGGACGACTTTGCGCAGCTGGCGCAAGATGGTATGCCGATTATCGAACTGGAAAACGGTGCGGATTTGCAACAGGCGTTGGTCAGCGCTGAGTTAGTGCCGTCACGCGGTCAGGCCCGTACGATGATCTCTTCGAATGCGGTCACCATTAACGGCGAAAAACAGGCTGACCCTGAATACACTTTCAGCGATGCCGACCGTCTTTTTGATCGCTACACCTTGCTGCGTCGCGGCAAAAAGCACTACTGCCTGATCTGCTGGAAAGCATAAGCATTACCGATAAGGGAGCGTTAGCTCCCTTTCTTCTTGTAAGTTGAGGCGCACAGGCGCTGGCAAGGATCTGAGTCATAGCTAATGAAAAATATACTTTCCATCCAATCACATGTCGTTTTTGGTCATGCCGGTAACAGCGCGGCAGAGTTTCCGATGCGTCGGATGGGCGCAAACGTTTGGCCGTTGAATACGGTGCAGTTCTCTAATCATACCCAATACGGTCACTGGACGGGATGTGTGATGCCCGCCAGCCACCTGACCGAGGTAGTGCAGGGAATTGCGAACATCGACAAACTGAAGACCTGTAATGCGGTGTTGAGCGGCTATATCGGCTCCGCCGAGCAAGGGGAACATATTCTGGGTATTGTTCGTCAGGTGAAAGCGGCTAATCCTGATGCGCTGTACTTCTGCGATCCGGTGATGGGTACGCCGGAGAAAGGCTGTATCGTCGCGCCCGGTGTGTCTGATTTCCACTGCCAGCAGTCTCTGCTCGCGGCCGACATTATCGCGCCGAATCTGCCTGAACTGGAGCTGCTGGGTGGCCGTACCGTACATAACGTGGCGGAAGCCGTAGAGACCGCGCGCGCTCTGTGTGAAAAAGGGCCAAAAATCGTTCTGGTAAAACACCTGAGTCGCGCCGCCACGCGTGAAGACAGCTTTGAAATGCTGCTGGTGACGCCGACGGATGCCTGGCACATCAGCCGCCCGCTGGTAGAATTTGAACGTCAACCTGTCGGCGTGGGCGATTTGACCAGTGGATTACTGCTGGTGAACTTGCTGAAGGGCGTGGCGTTGGATAAAGCGCTGGAGCACACGACGGCGGCGGTCTATGAAGTCATGCTGGTGACGAAAGAGATGAATGAGTATGAGCTACAGTTGGTTGCGGCTCAGGATGGGATTGCCAATCCGCGTCATCACTTCCAGGCGATTCGCCTGTCGTAAAACGTATAACGCCCCGACTACCGGGGCGTTATTGCATGTTAACCTTTCAACCTTTCAACCTTTCAACCTTTCAACCTTTCAACCTTTCAACCTTTCAACCTTTCAACCTTAAGCGCGGTAACGACGGAAGGGCGCTCGGCAATATGGTCGAGGTAAGCCGCCAGCGCAGGGTAGCGGAACATATCCAGTTTTAGCGACTGCGCCCAGCGCATCACAGTAAACAGATACGCATCGGCGATACTAAAGCGGTTGGCGACCAGATAGTTCTGTTCACTCAACACCAGATTGATATAGCGGAATTTGACCTGCAAATACTCCATCAGCAGCTCTTTATACGTTTCCGGCGTGCCAGGACGGAAGAGCGGCGTAAACGTTTTGTGCAGCTCAGCAGAGATGTAGTTCAGCCATTCGAGCGTATGGTAGCGCGCCATGCTGCCAGTCGGAGCGATAAGGTTACAGTGCGGAACCAGATCGGCAATGTACTCGGCAATAGCGACACCTTCAGTCAGGATAGACCCATCATCCAGCTCTAACGCTGGCACCATCCCTTTCGGGTTGATGAACGTATAGTCGGTTCCACGCTCTGTCTTTTTCGTGCGCAGATTGACCTTCTCCAACTTGAATTCCAATTTGGATTCGATCAAAACAATGTGTGTAAAAAGAGAACTGCTTTCAGCTTTGTAAAACAGTTTCATGGAAACCCCTTCCTATTATTATTTTTCCATCAACACATGCGCTGATGATTGTTGAATAATTACATGTCGTTTTTTTACAACAAAACGTAACGGGAGAGTGTGAGGCCTCTTGCAAAATACTCCTTATGTAGGATTTTTGCGTGAAATTTGGGCGATTTTGGCGGCACACAATCAAATTTTCATACGTTATTCCTGGGCGATCTTCTGGGTTCTAACAGCGGCGATCGGTAAAGCCATATAGCGTATGACAGATGCTGCTTTTGGCTGGGGCAGAAACCGCAGCAGTACGGATTGTGAAGGCGATTTCTGGGGCGGCAAGATCGCGAGAGGCAGAGGGGAGAAAGGATAGGTCTGGGAAGCGTTTTTCGACGCATGACTTATAGCGGTTAATTAATCATTGCTAAATCTGTTGATAAGAAAAATTTCATTAGTGACAGGTTTCGTATTTTTCATGATACCGTCGATTTAAGTTATTTCCCCATGGTGAGCGTCTAATGGATATTTAAAAATAACAATAGGAAAAGGTATGAAGGGGAACTATTGCAAAGTGAAGTTAGTTACATTACCCCTTTATTTATCGCATGTAATAAGTGAGGGGTAGTTATGTTCAACGGTTTTCGTAACGCGCGTGCAATATTAATGTGTAGCGACGTTTCCAATTATACGTTACATCTTGTCGACATTTTTTCTATCAGTGATGGAAAAATAAATACGCTTCCCGAGTAACTATTATCACCACATCAAGACACAGAGAATACGCCGATAAAAATCGGATAAGCCGTAGGCTGCTTACGCCTAGGCGTTAGGCGGCTCATGTTGGCTAATAGTGCGTATTGTCTGATTCGATTCATTATCATGAGGTTACTATGAAAAAGAACAGGTTATTATTTTTTATAGCCTTGGCTATTCTTCTCGGGATTGTTGTCGGCGGTGCCTGTCATTCTTTATTAACGGAGCAGGAGGCCAAAGAGGTCGTATCCTACTTTAATTTAGTGACCGATGTTTTTCTGCGCCTGATAAAAATGATTATTGCGCCATTGGTATTCGCCACCTTGGTTTCTGGTCTTGCTAGCATGGGGAATTCTTCTTCCGTTGGCCGAATAGGGCTGAAGGCGATGGTGTGGTTTATTTGTTCTTCCGTGGTTTCTCTTTTTATTGGCATGATGTTAGCAAACATCTTCGAGCCAGGCGTTGGAATGAATCTCGCTATTCCAAGTACGCCAATAGCGGTAGATACCGGCGTGAATACCGGTGGATTTACACTGAAAAGCTTCATTGCCCATATATTTCCACGCAGCATCGTCGAAGCGATGGCGAATAATGAAATATTGCAGATTCTAGTGTTCTCCATGTTTTTCGGTTCCGCGCTGGCTTTTGTGAAAGGCCAGAATAAACATGCTGTCACGATGGAATCGATGATAGAAGAACTGGCGAAAGTGATGTTCCGGGTGACGGACTATGTCATGCGGTTAGCGCCTCTGGCCGTGTTTTCCTCACTGGCGTCGTCTATTACGACCGAAGGGCTGGGGCTTCTCCTCGACTTTGGCAAAGTCATTGGTGAGTTCTACCTGGGTCTTGCGCTGCTATGGGGGCTCATGTTCGGTGCTGGTGCGTTGTTCCTCGGTAAGAAAGCAACCTGGGGTCTGATCAAACTGCTGCGTGAACCCAGTATGCTGGCGTTTGCCACGGCCAGTAGCGAAGCGGCTTATCCGAAAACGATGGAAGCGCTGAGCGAATTCGGCGTTCCTAAAAAAATCACCAGCTTTGTACTCCCGCTGGGGTATTCCTTTAACCTTGTCGGTTCCATGATCTATCAGGCTTTTGCCATTCTGTTTATCGCACAGGCTTACAATATCCACTTAAGCTTGACGGAGCAGACCCTGATTCTGCTGACGCTGATGATCACCAGTAAAGGTATGGCTGGCGTGGCACGTGCTGCGGTCGTGGTAGTCGCTGCCACCTTGCCGATGTTCAGCTTACCGGAAGCGGGCATTTTGCTGATTATTGGTATCGATCAGTTCCTGGATATGGGCCGTACGGCGACCAATGTGATTGGTAACGGCATGGCGACCGCGGTTGTTGCCAAACTGGAGCGAAATCATGACCTAGAAGAGCAAGACCATGAGCATTCCGACGAAGAGGCGCCCGTGATGGCTACCGGGAATGTCTAAATTAGCGTCAGGTTAATACACTGAGATAGGCGGCCTTCGGGCCGTTTTTCTCTTTTCTCTCCTCCGTACGCGGCCGTGACTGTTTTTCATCCCTTCACGTTCCCATTGGCGTTTATTCTGATTTGCTTCTTTTCAATAGTTAACGGCTATCGCTGCGTTCATATCGCATTGTTGCAAAAACGTTATTTTTTGTTTGTGTTATCTTTAAATAAGACCGCAAGCTCAGGCTGGTTATTGATTAATCGCCCGATGCAGAATAACGAATATACCCTAAATAATTCGAGTTTCAGGCAGACGGCAAGCGAGGGAATCCCGATGAGCTTACTCAAGTAAGTGATTCGGGTGACCGAATGAAGCCAACGCACATGCAACTTGAAGTATGACGGGTATAGCAAGTTCACTTGGGAGGAAGCATGTCATCACACCTTCGCGACACTTGTCTGGACACACTGACGGTACAGAAGCAGACTTACCATTACTACAGCCTGCCGACGGCGGCGAAAGCGCTCGGTAACATCGATAAATTACCGAAGTCGCTCAAAGTGCTGCTGGAGAATTTATTGCGCCATCAGGACGGCGACACGGTAGAGCAGGCCGACCTTCAGGCGGTCGTAGACTGGCTGAAAACGGGCCACGTTGATCGGGAAATTGCCTATCGTCCCGCGCGCGTTCTGATGCAGGATTTTACCGGCGTGCCCGCCGTGGTCGATTTGGCGGCAATGCGAGCGGCGGTGAAACGGCTAGGCGGTGATGTAAATAAAGTTAACCCGCTGTCGCCGGTCGATCTGGTTATCGACCACTCGGTGACGGTTGACCACTTCGGCGATCGTCAGGCTCTCGTGGATAACACGCAGTTGGAAATGACGCGTAACCGTGAGCGCTATGAGTTTTTGCGCTGGGGGCAAAATGCCTTTAGTTACTTCAGCGTCGTGCCGCCGGGAACCGGAATTTGCCACCAGGTGAATCTGGAGTATCTCGCCAAGGCCATCTGGTACGAAAAGCAGGGCGACAAACAGTTTGCCTATCCCGATACGCTGGTGGGAACCGATTCGCATACCACGATGATTAACGGTTTAGGTGTGCTCGGCTGGGGCGTTGGCGGGATAGAGGCCGAGGCAGCGATGCTGGGGCAGCCGGTTTCGATGCTGATCCCTGACGTGGTCGGCGTCAAGCTAAGCGGCAAGATGCGCGAAGGGATCACGGCAACCGATCTGGTCCTGACGGTCACGCAGATGCTGCGTAAACACGGCGTGGTCGGTAAGTTTGTGGAATTTTACGGTGATGGACTGGATTCGCTGCCATTGGCGGATCGCGCGACCATCGCCAACATGGCACCGGAGTATGGTGCGACCTGTGGCTTTTTCCCCATCGACCAAATTACGCTCGATTACATGCGGTTGACCAACCGTGCGGAAGAGCAGATCGCGCTGGTGGAAGCCTACAGTAAGCAGCAGGGGCTGTGGCGTAATGCGGGTGATGAACCGGTCTTTACCAGCCAGCTTGCACTGGATTTGTCGACGGTAGAAACCAGTCTGGCAGGGCCGAAACGCCCGCAGGATCGTGTACCGTTAGCGGGCGTGCCGGAAGCCTTTCAAGCCAGCCGGGAGCTGGAAGTCAGCACGGTGAAGAACCGTTCTGACTATGAAGAATTCACGCTGGAAGGCGAAACGCACCGTTTACAGCAGGGGGCTGTCGTGATCGCCGCGATTACTTCCTGCACCAACACCTCTAACCCGAGCGTGCTGATGACGGCCGGGCTGCTGGCAAAAAATGCCGTAGAGCGCGGTCTGAAAACCAAGCCGTGGGTCAAGACCTCGCTGGCACCCGGTTCGCGGGTTGTAACGGATTACTATGCTAAAGCGGGACTGACACCGTTCCTCGACGAACTGGGATTCAATCTGGTGGGCTACGGCTGTACCACCTGTATCGGTAACTCCGGCCCGCTGCCGGATGCGATTGAAGCGGCGATAAAAGCAGGCGATCTGACGGTTGGCGCAGTGCTGTCAGGTAACCGTAACTTTGAAGGCCGTATTCATCCGCTAGTGAAGACGAACTGGCTGGCATCGCCGCCGCTGGTTGTCGCGTATGCGTTGGCGGGGAATATGAACGTCGATCTAACGAAAGAACCGCTAGGTGAAGATCGTGACGGAAAAGCCGTTTATCTGAAAGACATCTGGCCGTCGACGCAAGCGGTGGCGGATGCGGTATTGAACGTCAGCGCAGGCATGTTCCACAAGCAATATGCTGCCGTGTTTGAAGGCACGCAGGAGTGGCAAGATATCGAGGTTGACAACAATCCTACCTATCAATGGCCGGAAGAATCGACCTATATTCGCCAGACGCCTTTCTTCCTGGATATGGGGAAAGAGCCTGAGCCGGTTCAGGATATCCACAACGCGCGCATTCTGGCGATGCTGGGTGATTCGGTGACAACTGACCATATTTCACCGGCAGGTAACATCAAGCGCGATAGCCCGGCAGGGAAATATTTGCTGGAGCGCGGCGTCGAAACTGCGGAGTTCAACTCTTACGGTTCACGACGCGGTAACCACGAAGTGATGATGCGCGGGACGTTTGCCAACATTCGTATCCGTAATGAAATGGTGCCCGGTAAAGAGGGTGGCTATACCCGCCACATCCCGTCGCAGAATGAGATGACGATCTATGATGCGGCGATGCGCTACAAGGACGAAAGTGTCCCACTGGCGCTGTTTGCTGGTAAAGAGTATGGATCCGGCTCCAGCCGTGACTGGGCCGCGAAAGGCCCGCGCTTGCTGGGTGTCCGCGTGGTGATTGCCGAATCATTCGAGCGCATTCACCGTTCTAACCTGATCGGGATGGGGATTTTGCCGCTGGAGTTTCCTGACGGTGTGACGCGTAAAACGCTGCAATTAACCGGCGATGAGCAAATTTCGATTACGGGTCTAAATCAGCTGACGCCGGGGGCGACGGTTGAGGTCAACATCACGGATGCCAGCGGCAACACGCAGACAATTAGCACTCGCTGCCGCATCGACACCCGTAACGAACTGACCTACTACCAGAACGACGGCATCCTGCACTACGTTATCCGCAATATGCTGTAATTTTATGTCTCGCCACCGAGGGCTGAAATCCGGCTCTCGGTGGATTCGCTCAACTCGAAGAACGAGTACATTAATAGTACGCTGCTTCATCCTTCCTCAACGGTACGTTTCGGACGTTACCGTGCGTAAATGCTATCGCAGAGACGACGCTTCTTCGTGAATCGCTGTGCTTTTTCGATTTTAAGATATACCTGACGACGTATGTCCTGTCGTCTGAAAAGCGGTAAAAAGAAGGGGGAATACACAGTTCGCCTTGCGTAACGACGATGCTGGGATTTTCATACAGCGTCCATTCCTGTGGCTGAGCGGTTCTTGTGCTGATAGCGATCAGTGTAGGTTGATAATCCTGCGCATCGCTAACTAAAAAACAGAGATCGTTTTCCGCTTGTCTGACTGACGTCAATTCGTCTGGCTGTAATCGATCGCCTGAACCGGGACAACCGACAAGAAGAAAACTTGCCGCTATAAGCAGAAATGCCGGCAATTTTGCGGTAAATGTCATCGTTAATTCCAGGGAAAGAACTGCATGGTTTTTTGATATTGTTGCTGTATTTCTGTCTCAGAAATATTGCCATCAAGGGTCACATCTCCCCGCGCCCTCAGCATTTTCCACGCTTGATAGCCGTATGTCTTTAAAACGAAATAATCAGCGATTATTTGCGCCTGCTGCTCCATTGGGTAGCATCTTAATGCGTGACGACCAAGCTTGTAGCGATAGCTGACAGCCCAGCTTACTAAGCCTCTAAATATGACATTCATACCTCGCTCACGCTGCCAGACATGGCTCACTGTATAACGTTCATTCTTGGCGGTTAAGAAAGATATATTAACCCTAACGCACCAGCACACGTTTCTTCACATTAAATACTCGAATCCTCAGATGAATTGTGGTTATGTTGTCATGATGCTAACTACATGGGGAATAAGTAAAAACTATTGCCCAGCCACGCCCCGAATACATCGTCAATGTCGCTTGAGAATGACGGGGATATAACAGGAGGTTATATGAATGAGTTGATCAAAAAACGCTTTAAACACTCACTGCTGTTTCTCACGCTGTGTGCAACAGGCGCGATGACATCAGCCTTTGCTGCTCAGGTTCCCGCGGGTGTGGAACTGGCGGATAAACAAGAGCTGGTGCGAGGTAATGGTTCAGAGCCTGCGTCGTTGGATCCGCATAAGGTGGAAAGCGATGTGGAAGGCCACATTATTAACGACTTCTTTGATAATCTGGTTCGCGTGGGCGATGACGGCACCATTCAGCCGCGACTGGCCGAACGCTGGGATAATAAAGACAACACGGTGTGGACGTTCCACCTGCGGCCTGATGCCAAATGGTCCGATGGTTCACCGATTACTGCGGATGATGTGGTATACAGCTGGCGACGCCTTAGCGACCCTAAAACGCTGTCACCTTACGGCACCTACGTCGCCAGCATGTATGTGAAGAACGCGGCGGATATTCTGGCGGGCAAGAAAGCGCCGGATTCGCTAGGCGTGAAAGCGCTGGATAGCCACACGGTTGAAGTCACGCTGGAACACCCGCTGTCGTATTTCCTGGAAATGTCGGCGTATCATGTTCTGGTACCGCTGCCGAAAGCGGTTCTCGAAAAACACCCTGATAACTGGACGCAGGTCGGGAATTTCGTCAGCAGCGGCCCCTATACGCTGAGCGAATGGGTGGTTAACGAACGTATCGTCGGCAAGCGCAATAGCCAGTATTGGGATAATGCGCATACCGTCATTAACAAAGTGACGTACCTGCCGATCAGCTCGCAGGCGGCGGAGCTGAATCGCTATAAATCCGGCGAAATTGATGTCACGGGCATTTTGTCGCCCGTTCAATTTGCATCGCTGAAAAAAGAGTATCCGCAGGAGGTGAAGGTATCACCACAGATCGGAACCTATTTTTATCGCTTCAATACGCAAAAAGCGCCTTTTGACGATCCCCGCGTCCGTCGCGCACTGGATCTCAGTTTGGATAAAAATATCATCGCAAACAATGTGCTAGGTATGGGGCAGACGCCTGCTTACAGCTTGATTCCCAAAAATATAGGGGGATTCCAGCGCAAGGATCCCGAGTGGGCAAACTGGACGCAGCAGCAGCGTAATGACGAGGCGAAGAAACTGTTGAAAGAGGCTGGGTTTGATGACAAGCATCCACTGAAATTCAACCTGCTTTACAACACCTCTGAGTCGCATTTACGCGTGGCAATTGCAGCCAGTTCAATGTGGAAGAAAAATCTTGGGTCAGAAGTGACGTTGCAAAATCAGGAATGGAAAACGATGCTGGATACCGTACGTACCGGTAACTTTGAGGTGGTCAGACAGTCCTGGACCGGGGATTACAACGAAGCCAGTACGTTCTTGAATACTCTGGAAACGAATGACAGCAACAACAACGGTAAATTCAGTAATGCACAATATGACGCGTTGTTGAAAAAGGCGCTGACGGCGAAGGATAAGCAGGAGAAAGAGGCGATTTATCAACAAGCCTCGGATATTTTAGATAGCAACATCCCTTTGTTGCCCATCTACTACTATGTCCAGCCGCAGATGGTTAAGACCTACATCGGTGGTTTTTCTCCCAACGTGCGTGGTGATTATTACACGCAAGACATGTACATCCTCAAGCACTGATCCCAATAAAACAGCCGGTTAAAAAACCGGCTGTTAGCATTGAAAGAAACGATCCTGACGCGAACGGGATCGTTACTTCATATCGAGCAGGTGCCCCATTTTGGCAGCCTTGGTCGCCAGATAGTTCTCATTCTTCGGGTTGCGCCCGACGATTAATGGCACGCGCTCAACGATATTGATGCCTGCTTCGTTGAGTATTTTCACTTTCTGCGGGTTGTTGGTCAGCAAGCGAACTTCATCAACGTCGAGCAGCTTGAACATATCGGCGCACAACGTGAAATCGCGCTCGTCGGCGGCGAACCCAAGCTGATGATTGGCTTCCACCGTATCAGCCCCCAGATCCTGTAACGCATACGCGCGGATTTTATTGAGCAGCCCAATATTACGGCCTTCCTGACGGTGGTATAGCAGCACGCCGCGACCTTCTTCGGCGATGTGGCTCAGTGCCGCTTCAAGCTGGAAACCGCAGTCGCAGCGCAGGCTAAACAGGGCATCCCCCGTCAGACACTCGGAGTGCACGCGGGCGAGTACGGGAACTGAACCGGAAATATCACCATAAACCAGAGCGAGGTGATCGTGGCCTGTGGCGATCTCTTCGAAACCGACCATCAGGAAATCGCCCCACGGGGTGGGCAACTTGGCTTCCGCCACCCGTTTTAGCTGCATACTTTTCTCCAAAAAATCTGTATCCAAAAAGCCGTGTCCAAAAACGCTGTGTCCACAAACAAGAATGCTGAGGCGAATCCTACTGCGACCCATCGCGCTTGACCAGCAAAAAAGCCTGTTTAAGAACATCACAAAAATTGAATTACAACTTGGCCTGACCATCGTCTGGTTTCAGGTTCGTTGACAGAACTGAGCGCTATTTTACGCCATACTGACAGTTCGTGTCGGATTTTCTGATAGAATTGTGAAAGTTTTGTTGCAAGGCATCATGCTGAATTATTGGAAGAAACTATCTGCATTACGGGAAGAGACTATGTACGAAATTGCCAAACGAACAACCATTGGTGCAGCGCTATTACTGATTATGCCAATGATGATCTGGATGAGCGGTTGGCAGTGGCAACCGGAGTATGACGGACTCTGGTTACGCGTACTCTTCTGGATTACCGAAACGGTGACCTCGCCGTGGGGCATTCTGACCAGCATTGTGCTAAGCATCTGGTTTCTCTGGTGTCTGCGTTTTCGCCTGAAACCTGCGCTCGGCCTGTTGGTCATCATGGCAATTACTGTGCTGATTGGGCAGGGAATCAAATCGGCGATTAAAGAGTGGGTGCAGGAATCACGGCCCTATGTGGTCTGGCTGGAAAAAAATCATCAGGTGGACGACAGCTATTTCTATTCGCTGCCGCGCAGTGAGCGTTCGGAACTGGTGAAAACGCAGTTGCAGGACCAAGCGCAGATTCCACAGTGGCTGCGCAGCCACTGGCAGTTTGAAACCGGCTTTGCTTTCCCCTCCGGACACACCATGTTTGCTGCAACCTGGGCGCTGCTGGGCGTCGGGCTGCTGTGGGCACGTCGCCATTATAAAACGGTGGTGATCCTGATGCTGTGGGCTAGCGGCGTGATGGGCAGTCGTTTGGTACTCGGCATGCATTGGCCGCAGGATCTCGTGGTGGCGACGTTAATTAGCTGGCTGCTGGTGGTGGTCGCCAGTTGGCTGGCGCAGCGTTGGTGCGGCCCGCTCTCGCTCCAGTATGAAGAAAGTTAAAGAGCAGGCGGAGGAGGATGCCGCCGAAAATAAATCCTCGTAGCCCTTGAGTTGTCGTTCCTGTTTTAGGTTGTACTCCATAGATAATCCCCAGTAGCACGTAATCTGCGGATGGCATTCGTCATCCGCATTTTTTATGACGCCGCCTTGTCGTCACCCTGCGGGCCGTTGCTGACGTAACGTTAAAAATCGCTCCCGTCTCTGTTTCTTCCCGACTCTTGCCGCTATCGCCTCGCGCAAAATGTAAACAATTTGTGAGCTGCTTCGCTATTCCTGTTTTTGCAGTTGGACAATTTTTCGGTTGGTTGTAAAACTTCATTTGAATGTTAATTCAATATTGAATATATATTCAAACAGGAGAATAACAATGAAACCTTACCGTCTGAAATCCTCCCTGCTGGCCGTCATGTTTTCCTTCTCTGCCGGTGCGTTCGCCGCAGATAACGGGTTGATCGCCATAATTACCCCTTCACACGACAACCCATTCTTTAAAGCCGAAGCCGAAGGTGCCAGAACCAAAGCCATCGAACTGGGCTACACCACGCTGGTGGCGTCGCATGACGATGACGTCAGCAAACAAAACCAGCTGATTGAAACTGCCATTGCCCGTAAGGCGAAAGCCATCATTCTGGATAATGCCGGGGCTGATGCGACCATTGGCCCGTTGAAAAAAGCGAAAGCCGCCGGTATCCCAGCCTTCCTGATCGACCGTGAAATCAATGAAACCGGCGTGGCCGTGGCGCAGATCGTTTCCAATAACTATCAGGGCGCGCAGCTCGGTGCGGAGAAATTCGTCGAACTGATGGGGCAGAAAGGCAAGTACGTCGAGCTGATTGGCCGCGAGTCAGACACCAATGCGCACGTTCGTTCGCAGGGCTACCACGATGTAATCGATCAATATAGCGACATGAAGCGAGTCGCCAGACAAACGGCGAACTGGAGCCAGACGGAAGCCTTTACCCGTATGGAAGCTATCTTGCAGGCAAATCCAGATATCACTGGCGTGATTTCCGGCAATGACACCATGGCGTTAGGTGCCGAAGCCGCGCTGAAAGCGGCGGGGCGTCACGACGTGATTGTGGTGGGTTTTGACGGAAGCGACTACGTGCGCGATTCCATCATCAATAAAGGCAACATCAAGGCCACGGTGCTGCAACCCGGTTGGCAACAGGCACAGATGGCGGTCGAACAGGCGGATTATTACCTGAAGAACGGCAAGGCACAGCACGAAGAAAAACAGCTGATGGACTGCATTCTGATCGATGAATCTAACGCGACCAAACTCAACACCTTTGCGTTGAAACCGTAATTAAGGCGACAGGAGCGTCAGCTCCTGCTGATAAAGGAGTCGTTATGCTGTTCGATGAACGATACCGCGCCAGTTGGATTGGGCTCTGCGCCTTGCTGCTGTCGGCCTGTACGGTGGTCGATCTGGATGAAAACGGTAAGCCGATCATTCCGGTCGATCCGGCTTCTGTGCCGGGCTATAGCACCATGACGCCAGAGAACATTGCGACAGCGCTGTGGCAGCCGAAGTTGCTCCCAACTGCGCAGCAGCAGGCATTGTCCTGGGATGACGTGAAGAAAACGCAGGCCGCGCTGGAGGATTCAGGACGTAAACCGGTCTACGCACGGCTTCAGGGCACGGTCAGCGGGATTGACCGGGAAAGTCGCGAAGGAAAATTGACGCTTGATGTGCAAGGTGACGCGGTCACGCTTCAACTTGGGCCGATCGTCAAAGGTAATGCCATTCGCGATGCGGCTGGGTTTATTCGCTTTGATGACTTCAAAAATCAGGTCCAGTTTGCCCAACTGGCCCGCGCGCTGAATAACAAAGCGCTCGCGTCGTTGCCTGAGCTGGATGCAGGTGTGCAGGGTAAACCTGTCAACGTACTGGCGGCGCTGGTGATAACCAAGCAGGGCATCAGCGAAGCGGTGCCGATGACGTTAAACCTGACTGAAACGAGCGGAGGAGGGACGCAGTGATGGAAAAACCAGACGCTTCTCTGCAATCAAACGCGGTGAGCCGACCCGATATCGTCATGGCGACCCGCGGTATCACCATGCTGTTTCCCGGCACCAAGGCGCTGGATAACGTCGACTACAACGTTTATCGCGGCAAGGTCAACGTGATTATCGGTGAAAACGGGGCGGGCAAATCGACGCTGATGAAGATTCTGGCCGGCGTGCAGCAGCCGACGTCCGGCCAGATTCTGCTGAATGGCGAAGCGGTGCGCATCGCGGATACGCGTGATGCGGCGGCAAAAGGCATTGGCATGGTGCATCAGGAACTCAACCTGTCCGAGAACCTGAGCGTGGCGGAGAACATCTTCCTGGGCCGGGAACTGCAAAAAGGTGTTGCGCCTATCGATTATCTGACACAGGAGCGGATTGCGGCGGAGCTGATGGCGCGTCTCGATCAGGATATTTCGCCACGTACCGAGGTCGCCAGCCTGAAAGTTGGCCAACAGCAGCTGGTGGAAATCGCCAAAGCGCTGGCGGATCAGGCCGACATTCTGATTCTGGACGAGCCCACTTCCGCGCTGAGCAAAACCGAAGTGGAGATTCTGTTCCGCGTGATCCGCGAGCTGACCCGCCAGAATGTGTCGATTATCTACATTTCACACCGGCTGGAAGAGCTGATGGCGATTGGTGACTACATCACCATCCTGCGCGACGGGTGTTTTCAGGCAGAAGCGGCCGTCAGCGACATCGACGTGCCGTGGATCGTGCGGGAAATGCTCGGCGGTGACCCTGTCACCAGCTTCCTGCATCCAGGCAGAACGTTTGGCGCGCCGATATTGGAAGCGGAACACCTTACCTGCCTCAATGATGCTGGGCATCAGGTGGTTAATGATGTGTCGCTGATGGTGCGTGAAGGGGAAATCGTCGGTATTTACGGGCTGATGGGCGCGGGCCGCACCGAACTCTTCGAGTGTCTGCTGGGTATTCAGAATGACTATCTGGGCAAGATTTATCTCGATAGCAAACCGGTGAATCCGCGGCTTGCTACCGCGCAGCGCATTCGTATGGGCATGAGTCTGGTGCCGGAAGATCGCAAGAAAACTGGCATTTTTCCGCTGTCTTCGGTGGCCTCCAATCTCACTATCGCCAGCCTGTGGCGGCGGCTGAAATACGGTATGGCGATCTTCCAGCGGCAGGAGCAGGAGGTGGTTGCCAGCACGATTGGGCAACTGGCGATCAAAGTTTCTTCGCCCGAGGTGGAAATTCAGGCGCTCAGCGGCGGCAACCAGCAAAAAGTGGTGATTGGTCGCTCGTTGCTGACCAGCCCCAAGGTGCTGCTGCTGGACGAGCCAACGCGGGGCATCGATGTGGGTGCCAAAGCCGACGTATTTGAAATGATGGTCGGGCTGTCCGAACAGGGCATCGGCGTGCTGTTCTCCACTTCGGATCTGAAAGAAATTATGGCGGTATCGGACCGTATTTTGGTGATGTCGAACGGCAAGCTGACGGCGAATATCGTGCGTCAGTCGGCCAGCGAGTCGGCATTGGTTTCGGCAAGTGCACAAGGGTTCTGACATGAAAACGACTCACCTTCCGGCGGCGTCAGGCGCGCTATCACCGGGTAAGTTTGTACGCTCACGAGAGAGCATCCTGCTGTTGATTCTCAGGCTGCGCACGTTTATAGCGCTGTTCCTGATTCTGGGGTTCTTTGCTTTCACTGTGCCCGGATTTTTGGCCACAGGCAGCCTGATCATCATGGTGAAGCACATTGCCATCAATGCGTTTCTGGCGCTGGGGATCACGTTTGTCATCATCACCGCCGGGATTGACCTGTCAATCGGTGCCACGTTAGGGCTGTGCGGCATGGTGGCGGGCTACATGATTACTCAGGGAATTGTGCTGCCCATGTTCGGCGTCGCGATTTTCCCCAGCGTGTGGGTCATCGTGCCTGTCGTGCTGCTGATTGGTGCGCTCATTGGTGCCATCAACGGCTGGATCATCACGCGGTATAACGTTGCGCCCTTTATCTGCACGCTCGGAACGATGTACATCGTGCGTGGAGCATCGATGCTGATTTCCGGCGGGGAAACGTTCCCCGGCTTGGGCGGTAACCCGCAGTTGGGCAACACCGGTTTTGAGCTAATTGGCTCCGCCACGATCCTGGGGCTACCGCTGGCTATCTGGTTGATGCTGGTGCTGGCCGTGGTGATTGCCTACGTGGCGCGCCGCCTGCCGTTTGGCCGTCATGTCTATGCGATTGGTGACAACGAACGTGCTGCTGAACTTTCCGGCGTCAAAGTGCGTCAGGTCAAAGTCTGGGTCTATACCATTTCCGGCTTCTGCGCGGCTATCGCGGGCATCGTGGTGTCGTCTCAATTGGTCGCCAGCCATCCGGCAACTGGTACTGCCTTTGAAATGAACGCGATTGCTGCCGTGGTGCTTGGCGGAACGTCGCTGGCAGGCGGACGCGGTACGATTTTGGGCACGCTGATTGGCGCGTTTGCTATCGGGATCCTTGCCGACGGGCTGGTGATGATGGGCGTAAGTGAATTCTGGCAGATGGTGATTAAAGGCATTGTCATCATTGTGGCGGTGATTATCGACCAGATGCAAAACCGTATGCAGCACAAAGCCGCAATTGTGTCACAGAAGGCCGCGGCGGAAGGGACATAGTTAAGCGTAGAGACGCATTAAGCATAAATCGTACGTTAAGCGTAACTAGCACGGGGCGTTGAGTTGTGGCGAGAACGATGTCGGTAGGCATACCGAGGCCCGATTTGAGCGCAATTTTTTTTGATTCGATATGAATAAATATTCGTTTTTGAGTAAAAATTCAAGCGAGGTGAAGTATGAATCCGTACGCATTGTCGGTGGAGGCGCTGACGAAAAAAGCCCGCGCCATTCGTCGCCGCATTATTCATCTGAATGCCAATAGCCCAGCTGGCGGGCACACGGGCGCCGACCTGTCACAGGTCGAGATTCTGACGGCGCTGTATTTTCGCATTCTGAACTGTGCACCAGATCGCCTTCAGGATCCACAGCGGGATATTTACATCCAGTCAAAAGGTCATGCGGTCGGCGGCTATTACTGCTGTCTGGCGGAAGCAGGCTATTTCCCAGAAGCGTGGCTGGCAACTTACCAGCACCCTGACTCGCATTTGCCGGGGCATCCGGTCAAGCACAAAACGCCGGGGATTGAACTGAACACCGGCGCGCTCGGGCACGGGCTGCCGGTTGCCGTCGGCATTGCGCTGGCGGCGAAACGCGATAACAGCACGCGTCGAGTATTTGTCCTGACGGGGGATGGTGAGCTGGCGGAAGGCAGCAACTGGGAGGCGGCGCTGGCGGCGGCGCATTACCAACTGGATAACCTGATCATCATCAACGACAAGAACAAGCTGCAACTGGCGGGAACGACCTGTTCCATTATGAACACCGATCCGCTGGCGGAAAAGTGGCAGGCTTTTGGCCTTCAGGTCACGGAATGCGCGGGGAATGACATGCGCTCGGTGGTGGAAACGCTGGAGAACCTGCCGCGCAACGGTAAGCCGAATGTGGTGATTGCGAATACGGAAAAAGGCGCGGGTGTGTCGTTTATTCAGGGGCGGGCTGAGTGGCATCACCGCGTGCCGAAAGGCGAGGAAATTGCACTGGCGTTGGAGGAATTAAAAGATGAGTAACGCAGAGCATCTGGCAACCGTCATGGTCGAGCAGTTCATCAAGGCCGTCGAACAGGGGATTGATGTCGTTCCGGTGTTGGCGGATTCGACCTCTACGGCGAAGATTTCACCGTTCATACAGCGTTTCCCCGAGCGCATCGTCAACGTGGGGATCGCAGAGCAAACCATGGTGGGGACGGCGGTAGGGCTGTCCATCGGCGGTAAGGTTGCGGTGACCTGTAACGCGGCCCCGTTTTTGATCTCCCGTGCGAATGAGCAGCTCAAAGTCGACGTCTGCTACAACAACAGCAACGTCAAGCTGTTCGGGCTGAATGCGGGCTGTAGCTATGGCCCGCTCGCCAGCACGCACCACAGTATTGACGACATCGCGGTGCTGAGAGGGTTTGGCAATATTGAGATCTACGCGCCGTCCAGCCCGGAAGAGTGCCGTCAGATTATCGATTATGCGTTTGAACATCAGGGGCCAGTCTATATTCGCCTCGATGGGAAACCGCTGCCTGCCTTGCACGATGAGCAGTATCGCTTTGTGCCAGGGCAGATCGATGTGCTGCGCAAAGGTCGCGATATCACGCTGGTCGGGTTGGGGTCGACCGTGCATGAAATTGTGACGGCGGCTGAATTATTAGCAGAAAAAGGACTCTCTGCCACAGTGGTTAATCTTTCCTCTATCCGCCCGTGCAATACTCAGCAATTGCTTGAAATTCTGAGTGAAACACCTCGAGTCATCACAGTCGAGGAACATAACGTCAACGGCGGTGCAGGCAGTCTGGTAGCGGAAGTGCTGGCGGAAGCGGGCAGCGGAATTCCTCTTGTGCGGTTAGGAATTCCCGATGGTCAATACGCGATTGCCGCCGATCGGAGCGCGATGCGGGCGCATCACGGGCTGGACGCGACGGGCATTGTCAACGCAGCACTGCGTCTTTGCCCGGGAGGCTGATGATGTTTACGCCGGTTATTTTGGCCATCGATGAAGGGACGACGAACGCCAAGGCGATTGCCGTCGATGAGCGGGGGCGCATTCTGGCTAAAGCGGCCGTCGCTTTGCAGGTAACGCACCCGCAGCCAGGCAGAGCCGAGCAAGACGCGATGGCGATCTGGCGAGCGGTTTGTCAGGCGGCAGAAGCCTGCCTGTCGTCATTACATCGGGCTCAGGTGGTGGGCGTGGCGATCAGCAATCAGCGTGAGTCGGTGCTGATTTGGGACAGGCGAACCGGAAAGCCGCTGACGCCGCTGGTCAGTTGGCAGGATCGCCGCGCCGAGAAATTCTGTCAGGCCTTGCAGGGCAGTGCGGAAGCACGTCTGATCGAATCCCGTACCGGGCTACAGGTTGATCCGCTTTTCCCTGCCGCTAAACTGCACGCCATGCTGGCGGAACTGCCGGACGGTGTCGCCCGGGCGATGCAGGGGGAGCTGTGTATCGGAACGGTGGATTGCTGGCTTAACTGGCAGTTTAGCGGCGGACGCGCGTATTCCACCGACTATTCCAACGCGGCGAGAACCCAACTGTTCAATATCCACCGCGGCTGCTGGGATGAGGACCTGCTGGCGCTGTTCGGTATTCCCAGCGTGTGTTTGCCGGCCGTCACGCCGTCCTCGGCGTTACACGGTCACACCGGTGTGACAGGCATCAGCGGGCTGGCCGCTGGTGTACCGATTGTAGCGCTGATTGGCGATTCTCATGCAGCGCTGTACGGTCAGGGCATCACTCAAAGCGGTGAAATTAAGGCGACATACGGCACCGGATCGTCGCTGATGACGACCATCAACACGCCGCATCAACAGGCCGCAGGGCTTAGCACCACGATTGCCTGGCACGATGGCGAACTGCGCTACGCGCTCGAAGGCAATATTACCCACACCGGTTCAGGATTTGCCTGGATTGGTCAGATGCTGGGCATTCCTTCTGTTACGCAACTTACCGAACTGGCGCTTAGCGCCGACGCTAATCAGGGCGTCTTCTTTGTTCCAGCCTTATCCGGGCTGGGCGCGCCCTATTGGGATGTGCAAGCGCGTGGGTTGCTGTGCGGTTTATGCGATGCCACCACGCCCGCCATCATCGCCCGCGCGGGACTTGAAGCCATTGCTTATCAAATCGCCGACGTCTTTTTCGCGATGGAGCAGGCATCGCAGGCGGCATTGCCCGCACTGCGCGTCGACGGCGGCGCAACACAAAACCGCTGGCTGATGCAGTTTCAGGCCGATCTCTTGCAGCGTCCGTTGATTCGTAACCATAACGCGGAAGTATCGGCGCTGGGAGCGGCTTATCTGGGCGGAAAAATGCTGGGGTGGTGGGAACATCGCGAACAGATTGCCGCACTACCAAGAGAAGTGGAGATCATTGAACCGTCGACGACTGATCACAGGGCTTTGGAGAGCTATCAACAGTGGCGCACGGCGGTAGCGCGTGCGCGTCTGCGGCCCGAGCCATAACCATTTTTAACCGTAAGACATTTTTAGCAGTAAGAAATGTTAGCAGTAAGACCCTATCCGATACGAAAGAAAAGATAAGCAGCTCAATACCATCAGAAATCAATGAGGTGACTTTTATGGCAACGTACAACTACCCTGAATTTGGTGCCGGTTTGTGGCATTTTGCGAATTATATCGACCGCTATGCCGTAGACGGCTATGGCCCGGCATTGAGTACGATCGATCAGATCAAAGCGGCGAAAGAAGTCGGCGAACTTTCCTATGTCGACTTGCCTTATCCCTTCACGCCGGGCGTGACGCTCAGCGAAGTGAAAGATGCGCTGAAAGATGCAGGACTGAAGGCGATTGGCATCACGCCGGAAATTTATCTGCAAAAGTGGTCGCGCGGTGCCTTTACCAACCCCGATCCGGCGGCCCGAGCGGCGGCGTTTGAATTAATGCACGAATCTGCGGGTATTGTGCGTGAACTCGGTGCGAATTACGTCAAAGTCTGGCCGGGTCAGGATGGCTGGGATTATCCGTTCCAGGTCAGCCATAAAAACCTGTGGAAGCTGGCGGTTGACGGCATGCGCGATCTGGCGGGGGCTAACCCCGATGTGAAATTTGCTATCGAATACAAACCGCGTGAGCCGCGCGTGAAAATGACCTGGGATTCTGCCGCGCGAACGCTGCTGGGCATCGAAGATATCGGGCTGGATAACGTGGGCGTGCTGCTGGACTTCGGGCATGCGCTGTATGGTGGCGAATCACCGGCCGATTCTGCCCAGTTGATTATCGATCGCGGTCGGTTGTTCGGTATGGATGTGAACGATAACCTGCGCGGCTGGGATGACGATCTGGTGGTCGGCACGGTGCATATGACCGAGATCTTCGAATTCTTCTACGTGCTGAAAATCAACAACTGGCAGGGCGTCTGGCAGCTCGATCAGTTCCCGTTCCGTGAGAACCATGTTGAGGCGGCGCAGCTGTCTATCCGTTTCCTGAAACACATCTATCGCGCGCTGGATAAGCTGGACATCCCGGCGCTGCAGGCGGCGCAGGAAGCGCAAAATCCGTTACAGGCGCAGCGTATTGTGCAGGATGCGCTGCTGTCATCTATTAACGTTGACGAGTAATCACGTCACACTACGTCAGGCACAGAGCAGGGGAAGCATTCTGCGCCTGACGTGACTATTATTTGCTAACCGCTGGGTGATGAGCGATTTAGATCAACGTCTCAGCGGTTAATCGATCGGTAATCAACACATCAACGTAGTGACCGGTCAACGCGCCACGAATTGCGGCACTTTTCTCGACACCGCCCGCTAACGCCACCACGCGCGGACATTGACGCAGCTGCGGCAGCGCCATACCAATCACTGGGTCTTCATCATCCTGCAACACCGGTTCGCCTTCCGCATTGTAGTAATGCAGGCACAAATCGCCCACGGCACCGCGTTCGGCCAGCTGTTGCAACATCGCTTCGTGATAGTAGTTACCGGAATTTTTCAGCAGTTGCGATGGCTCCAGCACGCCGATACCGACAAGCGCCAGACTCACTTCGCTGAATTTATCAACTACGCTGGAAACCTCATCGCTGGTCACCAAACGGGCACGATCTTCCACCGAGCGTTCGATGCTCTGCGCGGGCAAAAGGTAAGCGGGACAGTTAAGCTGATTGGCTAAGGTTTGCGTCAGGATCGTCGCCTGCACGTTGCCGTTCGGCCCGACGCCGCCTAAGAGCTGGATGACCCCCTGAGCCTTGACGCTTTGTGGATGCAGGCTGTCCACCATCGCCCGCAGCGTGCTGCTCCAGGACGAGATACCGACCAGATCGTCAGGGCGGATACTGGTTTGGACATAGTGTGCAGCGGCAGAACCAATCGCCTGCTTGATTTGCGCCAGCGTGGCGTTATCGGCGACATCTACCACGATAGCCTGATCGATGCCGTAGCGCTTCTGAATCGCCGCTTCCAGCCCCATGAACATGTTCGGGGGTTGAATTACGCTGATTTTGACCACACCTTCTTTAACACAGCGCGTGATAGCGCGGGAGACAAAAGACTGTGACAGATGGAGTGAGGCAGCAATTTCTGCTTGTTTCATCCCTTCGCTATAATAGAGCGTAGCGATCTTGACCAATAATCGCTGTTCGTCCTGCTTTGACATGACTTTTCCCCTTGCTGGCTTGCTGCTGTCATTTTTATTCAGCACAGAATAAATAACAAGCGCAGACGGCAGCGGAGCACGACTCTTGATTTCCCTGTCCGCGCCGGACATGGTAATTTAATGGGGTTTGTCGCCAAAATTTGGCATAATTCATCCGGTTAATGGATATCACAGGAAGGACAATGTGAAATATTTGCTGATTTTTTTACTCGTGCTGGCGATATTCATCATTTCTGTCACACTGGGTGCGCACAACGATCAGGTTGTGACATTTAACTACCTGCTGGCACAGGGGGGGTATCGTATCTCCACACTGCTTGCCACGCTGTTTGCCCTGGGTTTTTCCCTTGGCTGGGTTATCTGTGGTCTGTTTTATCTGCGTCAGCGCATTGCGCTTGGCCGTGCACAACGTAAAATCAAGCGTCTGGAACAACAGCTTTCTACCTCCACCGAGGAGAACGTGGCGCCAGTGCAGACGGTCACCCACTAAGGAATTCTCTCTATGTTAGAACTGCTGTTTCTGTTGCTGCCCGTGGCCGCCGCGTACGGCTGGTACATGGGTCGCAGAAGTGCGCAGCAGGACAAAGAGCAGGAATCCAACCGCCTGTCCCGTGAGTATGTCACTGGGGTTAACTTCCTGTTGTCCAATCAGCAGGATAAGGCGGTTGAGCTGTTCCTCGACATGCTCAAGGATGACAGCAACACTTTTGAAGCCCACCTCACGCTCGGTAACCTGTTCCGTTCGCGCGGCGAAGTTGACCGTGCGATTCGCATCCATCAGGCGCTGACCGAAAGCGCATCGCTAACCTTTGAACAACGCCTGCTGGCGGTGCAACAGCTGGGTCGTGACTACATGGCCGCCGGGCTGTATGACCGCGCCGAAGAAAGTTTCAACCAGTTGGTGGATGAAGAAGATTTTCGCCGCAGCGCCTTACAGCAACTTTTGCAGATCCATCAGGCGACCAGCGATTGGCCGACGGCAATCGATGTGGCGGAAAAACTGGTCAAGATGGGAAAAGACCAGCTTCGCGTGGACATCGCGCATTTTTACTGTGAATTGGCGCTGTTAGCGATGGGCAGCGACGATCTGGATAAGGCGCTCACGCTCCTGAAGAAAGGGGCGACGGCGGACAGTCAATGCGCCCGTGCGTCTATCATGATGGGACGCATCTACATGGCGCAGCAGGATTATTCACGCGCCGTGGAAGCCTTACGACAGGTTCTCGATCAGGATAAAGAGCTGGTTAGCGAAACGCTGCCGATGCTGCAAGAGTGCTATCAGCATTTAGATAAGCCTTTGGATTGGATGAATTTCATCAAACGCTGCGTAGAAGAAAATACCGGTGCGACGGCGGAATTGATGCTGGCCGACATTCTCGAAAGAGAAGAGGGGGCCGAGGTTGCACAGGCTTATATTAACCGGCAGCTTCAACGTCACCCTACGATGCGCGTGTTCCATCGCCTGATGGATTTTCACCTGCATGAAGCGGAAGACGGACGAACAAAAGAAAATCTCCAGGGATTGCGCGACATGGTCGGCGAACAAATTCGCACCAAACCCCGCTATAGCTGCCGCAAATGTGGCTTCACGTCGCAATCGCTCTATTGGCAATGTCCTTCCTGCCGCACCTGGGCTAGCATCAAGCCGATCCGTGGGCTCGACGGCCAGTAACATTTCACGATATCGAGCTGGTGTTGTTTACCGCAATTTAGTTACAACATACTAATAACTGCATGTAATTTCGGTTCCAGCCAGCTTCTTTAATCGCATTGGTCTTCAGGCGGCTGGGATTTCAGGGGCGGGGCATGTAGAATGCGGCGGGAATTTTGGCTTCGCAAGAGACTGGGTGACGAATGAAAAACGAGAATCTACAGCAAAAGAATCAAACGGTATCATCCCCGATTGTGGTCGCGCTGGACTATGCCAATCAGCAGGCAGCGCTGTCGTTTGTTGACCGTATCGATCCGCAGGATTGCCGTTTGAAGGTAGGCAAAGAGATGTTTACCTTATTCGGCCCACAGTTCGTGCAGACGCTACAACAGCGCGGCTTTGATGTGTTTCTCGATCTGAAATTCCACGATATTCCAAACACCGTCGCCCACGCCGTTGCGGCCGCCGCCGATCTTGGCGTCTGGATGGTGAATGTCCACGCCAGCGGTGGGTCGCGCATGATGGCGGCGGCGAAAGAAGCGCTGGTGCCGTTTGGTAACGATGCGCCGCTGCTGATTGCAGTGACCGTGTTAACCAGCATGGACGAAGACGATCTGCGCGGGCTCGGCATTACCGTCAGCCCGGCGGAGCAGGCCGAAAGGCTGGCAGTGTTAACGCATAACAGCGGGCTGGATGGCGTGGTGTGTTCCGCGCATGAAGCGCAGCGGTTGAAGCAGGTATGCGGACAGGCATTTAAGCTGGTCACACCGGGAATTCGTCCCGCTGGCAGCGATGTTGGCGATCAGCGCCGCATCATGACGCCGGTTCAGGCGCAGCAGGCTGGCGTCGATTATATGGTGATTGGACGTCCGATCACCCAATCAGCGGATCCGGCACAGACGCTGCGTGAGATTCGCGCTTCATTGTTAAACGGTGCGGCATCATGAACATGCGCCGTGACGAAAATAGCCAACTGGTTTACTCCACGGAAACCGGACGTATTAAGCCGGAAGAAGAACAAGTCGCTCGGCCAAAAGGCGACGGCATCGTGCGTATCCAGCGTCAGACCAGCGGCCGCAAAGGGAAGGGCGTATGCCTGATTAGCGGTCTCGATCTTGATGATGCTGCGCTGGATAAGCTGGCGGCTGAATTGAAGAAGAAATGCGGCTGCGGCGGGTCAGTGAAAGACGGCGTGATCGAAATCCAGGGAGATAAACGCGATCTGCTAAAACAGCTTCTGGAAGCAAAAGGTATGAAGGTTAAGCTGGCTGGTGGCTAAAGCATATAAATATAAAAGCAGCAGGTTTACTCCCGTGAACCTGCTGCCTAAAATTCGTTATTTATCGACCTGACGGCCAATCAGCCCGCCGATAGCTGCACCGCCCAGCGTTCCTAATGTTCCACCATCCGTTAAGATAGCCCCACCGACTGCACCCGCACCGGCACCAATCGCGGTATTACGGTCACGTTTGGACATGTTTGAACAGCCCGCGAGCGTTACAGCAAGCGTAATTGCCAGCGCGGCTGTCGCAAAACGTTTGTTTAATTTCATTTTATTCCCCTTTCTGCTCTTGGCCTCACGTTTCTTGTGAGGAAAATATCGAACAACGTACTTTTTGCGGTATTAAATAAAGAAACAGGCCTTTTACTGCTTGATGACAAGTATAATCATCGGAAAAAACTGCAACAGGTAAAAAATCTTAATTCCCCTGCGTTATGTTAACGATAGCAACAATTGATAAAATTGGCTGTTTTTTGCCCAATTCTGTGGGGTGTCTCTTTCTTTTTCCCATAGCAGAACACCGCTAGGTCTTTAGCGATTTAGCCCATAGCGACGATCTCGTCAGGCCGCGAGAATGGTGTCATCGCGCCGAGGGGAGGCTGATTATGTTAGAAACGCTAAAAAAACAGGTGTTGGAAGCCAATCTGGCCTTGCCGCAGCACAATCTGGTGACGTTCACCTGGGGAAATGTCAGCGCAGTCGATCGACAGCGCGGCCTGATGGTGATCAAACCTTCCGGCGTGGAGTATTCGGCCATGACGCTGGAGGATATGGTTGTCGTTGAGCTGGAAAGCGGCAAGGTGGTGGAGGGGACGAAGAAACCGTCGTCGGATACCGATACCCACCGCGTGCTGTATCTGGAATTTGCCGATATCGGCGGTATTGTCCATACCCATTCCCGCCATGCCACGATCTGGGCGCAAGCCGGTAAAGATATCCCCGCCTGGGGAACGACGCACGCGGACTACTTTTATGGTCCGATCCCCTGCACACGTCTGATGTCAGATACGGAAATCAACGGGCGCTATGAGTGGGAAACGGGAAGGGTGATCGTCGAAACTTTCCGTCAGCGTGGCATTTCTCCGGTAGATGTTCCTGCCGTCTTGGTTAACTCGCACGGCCCCTTTGCGTGGGGGAAAGATGCCGACAACGCGGTGCACAACGCCGTTGTTCTGGAAGAGCTTGCCTACATGGGGATTTTCTCACGCCAGTTAACGCCTCAATTGGGCGAGATGCAGCAAACGCTGTTGGATAAACACTACTTACGCAAGCACGGCAAGAACGCGTATTACGGACAATAAACCGCAGCGATTCCTTCCTCATGCCCTTTAGACCACATAGCGCCGCAAATATGGCGCTATTGTTATTTTTGGGGCTTGCGTGGCGGCCAAGAATGGCACGCCATAAAAAATCCCTCCGCGAGGGAGGGATTGAAGGGTATATGCCGGTGGCGTTTAAGGCTGAGCGCCGTCTCGTAAGACAATCGGGCTCTCTTTTGCCGTTGGGACATCGCTATTCATCGCACGACGAATGACGAAGAAGGCGGAGATCAGCATTGTCACCGCCACCAGCATGAAGAACCCGCACAGCGCGGCGTTGATCTGATTACTGAAGACGATAGTTTCCATGTCTTTAATCGACTTGGCTGGTGCGATCAGCGTGTTCTGTTCAATACCCGCGGCGAAGCGTTTTGCCTGAGCCAGAAAGCCGATGCTCGGTTTTTCATGGAAAATTTTCTGCCAACCCGCCGTCATCGACGTAATAAACAGCCAAACGGTAGGCACGATAGTCACCCACGCATAGCGCTGTTTCTTCATCTTAAACAACACCACGGTGCCGAGAATCAACGCCATCGAGGCCAGCATCTGGTTACCGATACCGAACAGCGGCCAGAGCGTGTTGATGCCACCCAGCGGATCGATCACGCCCTGATAGACGAAGAATCCCCAACCGGAAACGGCAACGGTGGTACCGGCCAGATTCCCCAGCCAGGAGTGGCTGTTAGCCAGTCTTGGAATCGCAATACCGACCAGATCCTGCACCATGAAACGACAGGCGCGCGTTCCGGCGTCAACCGCGGTCAGGATGAACAGGGCTTCAAACAGAATCGCGAAGTGATACCAGAATGCCATCATCGCCCGGCTGTTAAAGATCTCGGTGATGATGTAGGCCATACCCACTGCGAAGGTCGGCGCACCGCCAGCGCGGGAAAGGATAGAGGCTTCGCCAACGTCATTGGCAATCGCGCTCAATTCCTGCGGGGTAATCACAAATCCCCAGTTATTGATGGCTAACGAGGCGCTCTCAACCGTGGTACCGATCAAAGCAGCGGGTGAGTTCATAGCGAAGTAGATGCCCGGTTCGATAACCGAGGCACAAATCAGCGCCATAATCGCCACGAAGGATTCCATCAACATTGCGCCATAACCAATGAAGCGGATATGGCTTTCACGTTCAACCAGCTTCGGCGTGGTGCCGCTGGAAACCAGCGCATGGAAGCCGGAAATTGCGCCACAGGCGATGGTAATAAACAAGAAGGGGAACAGCGTACCGGAGAAGACTGGGCCGGTGCCGTCAATAAAACGAGAAACGGCAGGCATTTTCATTTCCGGCATGGCGAACACAATACCGAAGGCCAACCCGACAATGACCCCGATTTTCAGGAACGTAGAGAGATAATCACGCGGTGCCAGCAGCAGCCAGACGGGCAGGACTGAGGCCACGAAGCCGTAAATGACCAGAATCCAGGTGAGCGACGTCCCTTTCAATGTGAAGAACGGCCCCCAGTAAGGATGTGCCGCGATGTTACCGCCGTAGACAATCGCCAGCATCATCAGCACAAAGCCGATGATAGAGACTTCAGCGATTTTGCCCGGACGTAAAAAGCGCATGTAAACGCCCATGAAGAGCGCGATAGGGATGGTGGCGGCAATGGTGAACAATCCCCACGGACTTTCTGCCAGCGCTTTAACGACGACCAGCGCCAGCGCCGAGAGAATGATGATCATCACGCCCAGTGCGCCGAGCATCGTGATAATACCCGCGAACGTGCCCAGCTCCTGTTTTGCCATCTCACCCAGAGAACGACCGTCCCGGCGGGTTGAGATAAACAGCACCAGAAAATCCTGCACCGCGCCCGCCAGCATGACGCCGACCAAGATCCAGATCGTACCGGGGAGGAAGCCCATCTGTGCGGCGAGAATCGGCCCGACCAGCGGCCCGGCCCCGGCGATGGCGGCGAAGTGGTGGCCGAACAGAACCCATTTATTGGTGGGAACGTAATCCAGACCGTCGTTATGACGCTCCGCCGGTGTCAGTCGGCGATCGTCGAGCTCAAACACTTTTTTGGCGATAAACAGGCTGTAAAACCGATAGGCGATGCTGTAACACGATACTGCCGCGATAACCAACCACACGGCATTGACGTGTTCACCGCGGCTTAGCGCCAGCGTGGCGAACGAAAAGGCGCCCGCCAGGCCGACTAGCAGCCAGATCACAATGCTCTTTACGTTACTCATAACAACGGCTCCTTCGTTATTCAGAAAAGGTATAGCGCGGGTGTTAATGCAATTTAACAATAGTGGGTTTAATGGCGAAGAGAAGGGAATGGATGAGAAAATGTGAGCGAAGGTGAATTTTTGTAAAGAAACTTAAAGGGTAAACAAGGGCTAACGAAATGCGCGGCGATGTAACCCGCGCATTTCTGAGTGCTACGTCTATTTCATCAATGGCATTCTAAAGATTCTGTCAACGGGCTGCTGCGTTTATCGACCACACCAACCGCGATAGCAAGAACCAGCGCACTCAGCGACAGAACCCCGCCCGCCCAGTTTGGCGCCGTGAAACCGAAGCCGCTGGCGATAACGCTCCCACCCACCCAGGCACCGAGGGCATTACCAAGATTAAAGAGCCCAATATTGACCGCTGAGGCTAGTGTGGGCGCGCCTGCGGCCCTTGCTTTGTCCATCACCAGTTTCTGAATGGGAGAGACGGTTGCAAAACCAAACGCTGCCATCAGGAAGATGCACAATACCGAGGCAATCTGGCTGCTGGCCGTTAAATGGAAGATGAACAAAATGGCAGCCTGCCCAAACAGCGTGATATACAGCATCGGCATGAGCGCTTTGTCAGCGAAACGCCCGCCCAGCCAGTTGCCAACGAACAAGCCCAAACCAAATACCATCAACAGCCAGGTAATCGATCCTTCTGAGAAGTAGGCTACTTCCGTCATCATGGGCGCGATATACGTAATTGAAGTAAAGAAAGCCGCAGGTCCAAGGATGGTGATGCCCATGGATAGCAATACTTTTGAGTTGCCGAATGCGGCAAACTCATGCCCGATATGCTGTGCTTTGGGTTTGGCGGTGGAAGGAATAAGCACCAGTACACCGATCGCCGTGGCGACCCCAATCACCGTGATGGCGTAGAACGTGGCTTGCCAGGAAAACTGATGGCTAATCCAGGTCCCCACTGGCACGCCGATAAGGTTAGCCACCGTAAGGCCGGAGAACATAAAGGCGATGGCACTGACGTGTTTCTCTTTCGGTACCATTTCAGCGGCGAGTACAGAGCCAATTCCGAAAAAGGCACCGTGTGTCAGCGAGGTGATAATGCGTCCGACGATAGCGACCCCTATAGACGGCGCGAGAGCGGTGACCAGATTCCCCAGCACAAAGAGCCCGGCAAGGAAAACCAACATGGTTTTTTTGGGTAATCGGGAGCCCAGAATAATGAGTACCGGTGCGCCGACAAAAACCCCAAGCGCATAGCTTGTTGCCATATACGCCGCCACGGGAATCGTCACCCCGTAATCCGTCGCGATGGCGGGTAACAAACCTGCGATGATGAATTCTGTCGTTCCAATCCCAAAGGCACCAATAACCAGGGCCCATAAAGCAATAGGCATGATATCCCCTATGTCTAACAATTTTTTCATGTGCTAAATTATGCCTAATACCATTAGGGAAAAAAAACAAAATGACTAATGAAACAGGAAAAACGAATGTGCTTAGGCAAGAAAAGCATATCCCCGCAAAACTGGATGACGTGGACCGAAAAATATTAGCCCTTCTTGCAGCCGACAGCAGCCGGAGCTATGCCGATTTAGGGGAAGCGCTGCATCTTTCCGCGCCGTCCGTGCATGAAAGAGTCAAGCGGCTAAAGAAAGACGGAGTCATCAAGGGCACCGTTGCAAAGATTGATGGCTGTAAGGTCGGCCGAACCTTATTAACCTTTGTGCTGGTAAACACAAAGAATGTCGTGAGCACCAAACGTTTACTGGCACTGAGTAACTTGCCTGAGATTGAGGAATTTCATACCGTTGCCGGAGATTGTGGCGTCATGCTCAAGGTCCGAGCTCGTGACACGGAAGGGCTAGAGGAACTGTTAGGTAAACTACAGGAAGTGGAAGGTGTCGACGGGACGCGCAGCTATATCGTTCTGTCGACCTTCGTTGAACGCGGCCCTGACCCCAGTTTGTAACGCGTCCCTGTTTGTTGTCAGGGACGCAAGGGCTGTGCAACACGGGTCTTAAGGCAGAACGTTCCCGGCGGCGCGGTAAATTTCGTACCATTCTTCGCGGCTGAGCGACAGGGTAGACGCCGCAGCGATGTCGCGGATACGTTCCGGGCTCATAGTGCCGATAACCACCTGCATCGCGGCAGGGTGACGCAAGATCCACGCGGTGGCAATCGCGGTATTGGTAACATTATGCTGCTCGGCTAGGCGATCGAGGGTGGCGTTCAGCTTAGGGAATTTCTCGTTATCGAGGAAAACGCCCTCAAAAAAGCCGTACTGGAAGGGCGACCAGGCCTGAATCGTCATGGTATTCAGACGGCTGTATTCCAGAATTGCGCCATCGTGATTCACCGATGCCGGGTTAGTCATATTCACGTTAAAGCCCGCATCAATCATGCCCGTGTGCATGATGCTGAACTGCAACTGGTTGGCGATCAGCGGCTGGCGTACGGATTTTTTCAGCAGTTCAATCTGTAACGGATTCTGATTGCTGACGCCGAAATGGCGCACTTTTCCGCTGCTTTCCAGCTCATCAAAAGCGGCCGCGACTTCATCGGGTTCGAACAGCGTGTCCGGGCGGTGCAGCAGGAGCGTATCAAGATAGTCCGTTTTTAAACGCTGTAGGCTACCTTCGACGGAGGCGATGATGTGCGCCTTAGAAAAGTCAAAAAAGCCCTGACGAATACCGCATTTGGATTGCAGAAAAATTGACTCCCGGCGGATGGCGGTCTTCTGTAAACCGGCGGCAAAAATCTCTTCCGACAAACCTGAGCCATAGATATCGGCGTGATCGAAGAAATCGATACCCGCCTCGACGGAAGCATTGAGGATATCAGCCGCTTCATTCGTGCTTTTCTTTGCCATTCGCATACAGCCCAACGCAATGTTGGAAGCCTGTATCGCGGATGTACCGATTGTCATTTTCTTCATCGGGAACACTCCTGTGATGAGGGTTGCATGTCCGCCGAGATAGCTCGGCGGCATGGCACTTAGGCGGCAGGTTTTGCCACGATGCTGCGGGTTTCCAGACGAACTTCAGCGATGACGACGTCCAGCGTATCTCCCTGACGATAAACCACGTCGCCTTTCACTGAGAGGGTGCCCATTTCCTGACTGCACACCAGCTCATCGCGCACGGCGTGGATAAAGGAGGACGGGATAAAGGCTATTGCGCCGTTATCCAGCAGGCGAACGCGCAGGCCACCGCGTGTAACGTCAATGATTTCCGCATTGAAGCGACTATCCGTACCGGCTTTATCTTTGAGGTAGCGGGCGTACAGCCAGTCGCCGACATCACGCTCAGCCATACGATTAAGGCGGCGACGTTCGGCCAGTTGCACCGTGACATCGTCCTGCGGTTTTTCCGCGGCCTGTCCGGTGATAACCGCTTTCAGCAAACGGTGGTTCACCATATCGCCGTATTTACGGATCGGCGATGTCCAGGTGGCGTAGGCTTCCAGCCCCAGACCAAAGTGCGGCCCCGGCGTGGTGCTCACTTCCGCGAAGGACTGGAAGCGGCGAATGCGGCTGTCCAGGAACTGCGTCGGCTGGGCATCCAGCTCGCGGCGCAGCGTACAGAAGCCCTCCAGCGTCAACAGCGCTTGCGCGTCAGCTTGAACACCGTGGGTATCCAATACGGCAACCGCTTGTTCGATTGAGGCCGGATCGAAGCCGTTATGCACGTTATAGATGCCGAAGCCCAGCTTATCACGCAGCACAATGGCTGCGCAGACGTTGGCCGTAATCATGGATTCTTCAACGATACGGTTAGCGATGCGGCGATGTTCAACCACGATGTCCAACACGTCGCCTTTCTCACCAAGCAGGAAGCGGTAATCCGGGCGATCTTTAAACACCAGCGCGTGGGTGGTGCGCCATTCGCTGCGAGCCAGACAGAGGCGGTGCAGCAAACGAATTTGTTCGGCAATTGCGTCGTTTTGCGGCTGCCATTCGCCTTGATTTTCCAGCCAGTCAGAGACGTTGTCATACGCTAACTTGGCTTTGGATTCGATCCAGGCGGCAAAGAAGTGAATGTCGTCACCCAGCGCACCGTCGGCGGCAATTGTCACGCGGCAGGCAAGGACAGGGCGACGCTCGTCCGGGCGCAGGGAACAGATATCGTCCGACAGCGGGCGCGGCAGCATCGGGATGTTGAAGCCGGGCAGATAGTTGGTGAAGGCGCGCTGGCGTGCAATGTTGTCCAGCTCACTACCCGCCGCGACATACGCAGTTGGATCGGCAATCGCGATGGTTAATTGCAGGGAACCATCGCCGTTGTCGTGGACGTATAGCGCATCGTCCATATCTTCCGTGCTGGCGCTGTCGATAGTGACAAAGCTCAGCGCGGTGAGATCTTCACGGACGAGTTCGCCATCATGGCGCTCAGTCGCTTCAACCTCTGGGGCGGTGCGCTCCAGATTATGGCGTGACAATGTCACCCACCATGGTACCAGCGGGTCATCGCCTGTGGTGATGTACTGCGTCAGTTCAGCATGAAATCCACGGTCGCCCTTCAACGGGTGGCGGCGCATTTCGGCTACGGCCCAATCGCCTTCCTGAAAATCGTGCGTGACATCGCGCGCGGGGCGACAAGGGATGGCATCTTTCAGCAGCGGGTGGTCAGGCGTAATGGATAAGCGGTCGTCTTTTTTATGGATGCGCCCAACAAATCGGGTCAGGAAGGGTTCGATCAGCGTTTCTGGCTCGACAATTTCCCGCTCTTTTTCCGTATGCAGGGTGGCGGTAATCCGGTCACCGTGCATCACTTTTTTCATGTGCGGAGGGGGAATGAAATAGCTTTTTTGTCCGTCAGCTTCAAGAAAGCCAAATCCTTTATCGGTGCCTTTGACGACACCTTCAACACGCGGTGTCTGAGAGTGAAGTTGCTGTTTTAGCTGTGCAAGCAGCGGATTATCTTGAAACATAGCGTCCAGAAATACGGTTGTGAGTAGCTCAATTAGCAATTCACAGTTTTACTCGAATCGGGTGCTGGCGGCAAGAATAATCGGGGGTAGCGTGGGCGCAGATCGGCAGCAGAAGCGCGGATAAACCTGAGTAAAGTCAACGCTGATCTGAGCGTATCCACCTGCCGTGCACGCCATTGGTTTTGCAATGCGAGTTATGATGTAGAACCTATCTCAGTAGGCGTTATTGGTGCAGCCAGTTTGGACTCGGACAGCGCGGAAAAACCGGAGCGTACACGTAGTACGTGAGGATTTTGAGCACTGCCCAGGTTCAAAATGGCAAATAAAATAGCCTACTGAGCAGGTTCTTAGGCGATACGCAACAGAGATTCCGCTTGCATACTGCGACGAACGACAACCGGCACAGACTTAGAGGTCGGCGTGTGCGTTTCATCCCCAAAGCTGGACAGCGGCACCAGCGGGTTGGTTTCCGGGTAATAGGCCGCCAGATTGCCGCGCGGAATGGCGTAGCTCACCAGCTTGAAGCCGTTGACGATACGGGTAATGCCGTCATTCCACAGCGTTTCGATATCGACCAGATCGCCATCTTCCAGCCCCAGCGCGCTGATGTCATCCGGGTGCATGAAGAGCACTTCCCGCTGCCCGTACACGCCGCGATAGCGGTCATCCAGACCATAAATCGTGGTGTTGTACTGATCGTGTGAGCGCAGGGTTTGCAGCGTAAAGGGCACATCGCTGCCTTGTAGCTGCGGAAACAGCGTATCGGGCAGTTCGGCATGGCTGAATTGCGCTTTCCCGTTGAGGGTATTGAAGTGCAGTTCAGCAGCGGCGTTACCGAGATAGAATCCGCCCGGCAGGTCGCAGTTGGCATTGAAATCGGTAAAGCTGGGAATAGTCGCGGCGATATGGTCACGGATACGTGAGTAATCGTCCGCCAGCGCCAGCCAGTCGAGCTTTTCATGACCGAGCACCGCGTTGGCAATCCCGGCAACAATCGCCGTTTCCGAACGCTGCAACGGAGAAAGCGGTTGTCCGACACCCTGCGACGCGTGCACCATGCTGAAAGAGTCTTCGACGGTAATAAACTGTGCGCCGCTGGCCTGCATATCGAGGTCGGTACGGCCGAGCGTCGGCAGAATCAATGCATCGACCTTGCCGGTCACCAGATGGCTGCGGTTGAGCTTAGTGCTGATGTGCACGGTGAGATCGCAGCGGCTGAGCGCTTCTTCAGTACGGGCTGAATCCGGTGCGGCGGCGGCGAGGTTACCGCCTAGCGCGATCAGCACTTTTATCTCATCGCGCAGCATCGCTTCCAGTGCTTCTACCGTGTTGTGGCCTGCGGCGTAAGGCGGTGTGAAATCATAATGTGCGGCCAGACGATCGAGAAACGCGGCCGTTGGTTTCTCATCGATCCCCATGGTGCGGTTGCCCTGCACATTACTATGGCCGCGTACCGGACACAGCCCCGCCCCCGGTTTCCCCAACTGCCCGAACAGCAGTTGCAGGTTCACTATCTCCCGCACGGTGGCGACGGAATGCTTGTGCTGGGTAATCCCCATCGCCCAGGTGCAAATCACGCGCGGCGACTGCTGATAAATCGCCGCCACATAGCGCAACTGCGCTTCGCTCAGGCCTGATTGCTGTTCGATTTTCTGCCAGCTTGTCGCGTCGACAACGGCCAGATACTCATCTACCTGCTGGGTGTGCGTAGACAAGAAATCCTGATCGAATAAGCCCGCTTGTCCGTCGGACAGACGCTGGCGATGCGTTTCCAGCAGCGCTTTTACCATGCCGCGCACGGCAGCCATATCGCCGCCCAGATTGGGTTGCAGGTAGGTTTCGCTAATGGTACCGGACAGCGGCGTGAGCAGCTCCAGCGGGTTCTGCGGATTGGCAAAACGTTCCAGACCGCGCTCGCGTAGCGTATTAAATGAGACGACGTGCGCACCGCGATCGGCGGCGTGGCGCAGGCTGTGCAGCATGCGTGGATGATTGGTGCCAGGGTTCTGCCCGAAGACGAAAATTGCGTCAGCGTGTTCGAAATCATCCAGCCGGATCGTGCCTTTGCCGACGCCGATACTCTGTTTCAGACCAATACCGCTGGCCTCATGGCACATATTCGAGCAGTCAGGAAAATTGTTGGTGCCCAGCATGCGGCCAAAAAGCTGATACAGATAAGAGGCCTCGTTGCTGGCACGGCCAGACGTATACAGCTCCACCTGATTGGCGTGTGCCATGTTACCGATGTGGTGAGCAATCAGCGCAAACGCCGCGTCCCAACTGATAGGAACATAGCGGTCGCTGGCACGGTCGTAGCGCATCGGGTGGGTTAAACGCCCCTGATACTCAAGGAAATAGTTGCTCTGCTGGCGTAGCGTCGTGACGCTATGGGCGGCGAAAAAATCCAGATCGACCGCTTTGCGCGTTGCTTCCCAACTGACCGCTTTCGCGCCGTTTTCACAGAAACTGAACGTGCTGCTGTTGTCATCACCCCAGGCACAGCCGGGGCAGTCAAATCCTTTCGATTTATTGACCCGCAACAAGTTTCGGATATTTTTCAGCGCTTGCTTGCTGTCGAGAACAAAACGCGTGGTGGCTTCCAACGAGCCCCAGCCGCCAGCCGCATTGCGGTATGGCTTGATGGATGGTTTGAATTTCATGACATGTTCCGCAGGTGATAATGTTTTTTTTATGTGAACAAAATTTTAAATATTTGCTCTTGAGGAAAGTTTAGGTGTCGTCGGCGATCGCGTCTAATCAAATGCGGCTATGGTGGGATAGAGGCGGTTTATCGGTATATACTCCGGGCTTACCCACTACTGTGTCTGACGATCGAGCCTGACGATGGATATTAAGCAACTGCAATACCTGTGCAATCTGGAGAAAGAGCGCCATTTTGGCCGGGCAGCGGAAGCCAGTTTTGTCAGTCAGCCAACGCTCTCCATGCGATTGAAAAATCTGGAGCGAGAGCTGGATCTGGCGCTAATCAATCGGGGTAACAATTTTGAAGGCTTTACCGCTGAAGGTGAACGCGTGCTGGCCTGGGCGCGGGAAATCGTCTCGGTTTATCAGGGGTTAAAGCTGGAAGTCGCGTCGCTGAAACGCGGTGTGAGCGGCGTATTGCGCATTGGTGCGGTGCCGCAAAGCAGTATCGCGCTGTCTAGCCTGCTGGCGGCGGTGAACAAGGTTTACCCGCAGCTGGATTTTCAGATCTCGCTATTCAGTGCGGATCAACTGCTGGAAGCGCTGAATGCGCATTCGGTGGATGTCGGCATCGGCTTTTTTGAGTTTTCGACGCTACAGGAGCTGCACTTTCAGGCGTCGCCGTTGACGGAGCAGGGCATTGATCTCTTGTTCCACCCTCACTATTTCCCGCAGCTGGTGGGGGGGACGCCGCTGCCTCTCGCTGTGCTTTCTGAGGTGCCGCTCTGTCTGGCGGAGGCCAGCCGCTACTTCCGTCGCTATCTGGATAGCCATTTCCGCGAAATGGGCGTTTCGCCGTGGGTTAAGGTGGAAAGCTCTTCCGTCCTGCAACTGATTCAAAGTGCCTATGTCGGGCTCGGGTGCGGCATTGTGCCCCACGGCAGCCTGATCCCTGAAATGACGCCTGCGTTAACGCTGCGGCCACTGCAATTTCCGCCGATGCGCCGCCGCGCGGCAGTTGTGGTCGCCCAGGCTGGCAGAGCGACGCCGCTGGCGCAGAACTTCTTTGACGCAGCGCAGGCGTGGTTGCAGGCTCAGTCGTAGAGGCTTTCGTCCTGTATTGGCGCAACGGATTTGCTGGCGCGCAGCCGTCTGACGGACTGGCGAACCACCAGCGTACCATTGAGTAGCAGATTGCCCAGGGGAGCTTCGGGGCGGATTAGGCGATATTGCAATAGCCTGACGGCCTCTTCGCCCAGCGCCTCACGCGGCACATGCACCGATGTGAGCGGCACGTCGTGAATGGCCGAAAGATTGAATCCATCCATGCTCATCACCGAGACATCTTGCGGCACGCGCAATCCTGCTTTGGTCAATGCATTGACCACCCCAACCGCGATGAAATCACCACCAGCTAAAATCGCCGTAGGTCGCTTATCCTGCGGGCAGCGGGCTAAGAAGGCCGTCATCGCCTGTTCGGCATCCGTCGTGCTGAAATTATCTAATGCCAGCAAATTATCCTCAGAGGAAAACGGCAGATTATGGTGCTGATAGGCATCCCGAATCCCGTCCAGACGCAGCTCCATCGTGTAGCGACGCAGGCACAGCAGCGTCAACACGGTATGGTGTCCTTGCTCAAAGAGATAGTGGGCGGAGAATTCGCCTATCAAGCGATGGGCGGGTGCCACACCCGGCAATCGCATCTTACGGTCAATGCAATTAATCAAGATGCAGGGCTTACTGCTATCCGCCGCCAGCGCGTGAATATAGGGATCGTCGATGCCGATCAGCAGCGCCGCCTCCGTGGCCGGATCGCGTATTTTGTCTAAAAATAGCGCTGCATCGCTGTCATTTTCCTCCAGCCCGCAGTAGCGCACTCGCACATCGTGTGGCTTCAGGGCATCAATGATGCTCTGTACCACCTTGTGATAGAAGATGTCGGACCGAATATCAAAAGCGCGCGGTGGGGCGAAAATAGTGAGTCCGTTCAACAGCAGGCGGCCATTGGCGAGATCGGCCAGTACGCCGCACTGGCGGGCACAGTTGAGAATGTCCGCTTTTGCCTGCTCGCTGGTATTGGACTGACCAGATAGCACGCGTGAGACCGTGCTGATCGAGTAGCCCGTCCGCTGCGCAATTTCGCGTATTTTCAGGTTTCCTTTCATTTTGTGATCCCGTTCACCTTCGAAAATGACAAAGTTTTCATTGCTATCTGTTACCTGTTTTCAGGCGATACAGGCAGAGTTTTGTCTGCATTTTGACCATAGCATGAAAATGTTTTCAAAAAAGTGAGTGTTTCACGATTTTCAATTGTTCTACTCTCGATTTGGTAAACCAATTTCAGTGGTTAGAGGCAGTGAAACAGGATTTAACTCAATAAATACAATGATATGAAAATGGTTTGATTGTTCGATAGGCTATAAATAAAAAAATGCCGTCGAGATATCAGACCAATGTAACCCTACTTTCCTGTAAAGGAGTCACCATGAGTCTCGACATCAATTCGTCCTCCATCGCTACCAAAGGTAAACGGACATTCAGAAACCTGCGTTGGTGGGTGCTGAGCTTGTTCCTGCTCGGCGTTACCGTGAATTACATCACCCGTAATTCGCTGGGTATTCTGGCACCAGAACTGAAAACCAGTATGGGCATCACCACCGAGCAATACTCCTGGATTGTCGGTGCATTCCAGCTGGCGTATACCATTTTCCAGCCGATTTGCGGCTGGCTGATCGATGTCATCGGTCTGAAAATGGGCTTTATGATCTGCGCGGTGATCTGGGCGCTGATGTGCATCTTCCACGCGGGGGCGGGAAGCTGGTTGCATCTGGCGATCTTGCGTTTCTTTATGGGCGCGTCAGAAGCGGCAGCGACACCGGCGAATGCCAAAACGCTGGGCGAGTGGTTCCCTAAAAAGGAACGGCCGATTGCGGCAGGCTGGGCCGGTGTCGGTTTCTCCATCGGGGCGATGCTGGCACCGCCGATTATCGTTGTGGCGCATGCCTATCTGGGCTGGCAGGGTGCGTTTATGTTCACCGGTGGGTTGGCGCTGCTGTGGGTGGCGCTGTGGTGGCTGTTCTACCATAACCCGGAAGATCACCCGAATTTAAGCCGCGAGGAGCTGGATTTCATCCGTCAGGACAATGAGGCACCTCCGGTCAAACTGCCTTTCTTCACCGCACTGAAAACCGTCTCAAAAAACAAACGCTTTTACGGTATCGCCATTCCCGCATTTATGGCGGAGCCCGCGTGGGCAGTGCTCAGCTTTTGGGTGCCGCTCTATCTGGCGAATGAACGCGGTATGGATCTGAAACAAATTGCGATGTTCGCGTGGCTGCCGTTTCTTGCCGCCGATCTCGGCAGCGTCGCCAGCGGCTACCTCACCCAGCTTTACGTTCGCTGGTTCGGCTGCTCGCGCGTTAACTCAATTGTCGCGAGCTCGGTTACGGGCGCGTTTCTCATGCTGTCGCTGGCGCTGGTCGCCGTCAGTAAAGATCCGTGGGTGGCGATCCTGCTGATTTCCATCGGTGGGTTTGGCCATCAGGTGATTTCCTGCATGTTGAGCGCACTGGTGGTGGAATCGTTCGATAAAGGGCAGATGGCAACGGTGAACGGGATGCGCGGTTCATTTGCCTGGATTGCCAGCTTCCTGTTCTCGCTGCTGATTGGCGTCACTGCCGACAAAATCGGGTTTAACCCGCTGTTTGTCGCGATGGGATTCTTCGATCTGATCGGTGCCATCTTCCTGATCGCATTTATTGCTGAACGTCGTGGGAAAACGCGGTCGCAGGCATAACGGCTCATTTATTTTTTCCTGAAAAGGACGCTGTATGAAAACGTTGAAAAATTGGGTGTTCCGTCATCAGAGCGCCGACCATGTTGAACTGCTGGTGGACGACAAACATGTGTTTCGTCTGTACGTGCTGGAACCGATGTTGGCCCGCGTGCTGGTTAAACAACATGGCGAGCTGAAGCTGAACCGCACCTGGAGCATCGCGCCGCAGCAGGATGTTCCCTGGCAGGGGCGCAGTCGTGAGAGCAGCGAAGGTTTCAGCCTGCCGGGATTCTCGCTGGAACAGCTGGACGATGCGCTGCGTATCAGCACCGCACGGATGCGAATTACGATTCATCAGCCGCTGTGGCTGGCGTGGGAATATTGTGATGAACAGGGAGAATGGCAGCCGTTTGCCGCCGATCGACCCACCAGCGCCTATCTGCTCAACTCACACGGTGACGGCGTGGCGCACTATCAGCGCCGTTTCCCGACGGAGCGCTATTATGGGCTGGGTGAGAAGGCGGGCGATCTTGAACGCACCGGACGTCGGTTTGAGTTCCGCAATCTGGACGCGATGGGCTACAACGCGGCGAGCACCGATCCGCTGTATAAGCATGTTCCGTTTACCATTACCCGACGTGACGATGTCAGCTTCGGCCTGTTTTACGATAACCTGAGCACGACCTGGCTCGATCTCGGCAATGAGATCGATAACTATCATCTGGCTTATCGGCGCTATCAGGCGGAGGCGGGCGATCTCGACTATTACCTGTTTATCGGGCCGCGCGTGTTGGATGTCACGAAAGCGTTCGTTCGGCTGACGGGGAAAACGCTCTTTGGGCCAAAGTGGAGCCTCGGCTACAGCGGTTCCACTATGCATTACACCGACGCACCGGATGCACAGCAGCAGCTGATGAAATTTATCGCGCTGTGCCGGGAACATCATATCCCGTGTGATTCGTTCCAACTCTCATCGGGCTACACGTCGATCAACAATAAGCGCTATGTGTTTAACTGGAACTACGACAAAGTCCCCCAGCCGGAGGTGATGTCTCAGGCCTTCCACGATGCGGGCCTCAAGCTGGCTGCCAATATCAAACCCTGTTTACTGCAAGATCACCCGAAATATGACGAGGTGTCGGCGCAGGGGCTGTTTATCTGCGATTCCGAATCCGATGTGCCAGAGCGATCCAGCTTTTGGGACGATGAAGGCTCGCACCTTGATTTCACCAATCCGGCAACGGTGGCGTGGTGGCAGGAGAACGTCACCCGACAGCTGCTGGAGAAAGGGATTGATTCAACGTGGAATGACAATAACGAATATGAAGTCTGGGATGGTGAAGCCCGCTGTCACGGATTCGGCGAAACGATGGCGATCAAAAATATTCGCCCGCTGATGCCGCTGTTGATGATGCGCGCCTCGCTGGAGGCACAGCAGCGATTTGCTCCGACACTGCGTCCTTATCTGATCTCGCGTTCCGGCTGTGCGGGTATGCAACGCTATGTGCAGACCTGGAGCGGCGATAACCGTACCAACTGGCAGACGCTGCGTTACAACACGCGGATGGGAATCGGGATGAGCTTGTCCGGCCTGTTTAATGTCGGGCATGACGTCGGCGGGTTTTCGGGCGATAAGCCGGACGCCGAGCTGTTTGTGCGCTGGGTACAAAACGGCGTGATGCACCCGCGTTTCACCATTCATTCCTGGAATGACGACCATACGGTGAACGAACCGTGGATGTATCCCGCGGTGACGCCTGCGATTCGCAGCGCCATCGCACTGCGCTACCGCCTGCTGCCGTACTTTTATACCTTGCTGTGGCAGGCCAGCGCGGACGATGAGCCGATGCTGCGCCCGATGTTCCTCGACCACGAGCATGACAGCAGAACGCTGGAAGAAACCGACGATTTCATGTTGGGACGAGACATTCTGGTTGCCAGCGTGGTGGAAGCGGGGCAGCGCCAGCGGACAGTCTACCTGCCGGCGAATACGTCAGGCTGGTACGATTTTCATTCCGGCCAATGGTTCAGCGGCGGACAGACGATTGTGCTGGATGCGCCGTTGGAACGCCTCCCGCTGCTGGTCCGCGCGGGCGCGATGATTCCGCTGTCGGGACGAACGGCACACGTCAGCTCGCAGGAAGATAATCAGCGCGAATTCCTGCTCTTCCCGCCTGTCGCTGGCGGCACGGACAGCGGGCTGCTGTTTGAAGACGACGGCGAAACGTGGCAATGGCGTGAAGGTAACGCGCTGTGGTTGCGCTGGGAAATTCGCGCGGATAGCCAACGGATTGACGTGACGTTTACGTCAGAAGGGCGATACCAGCCCGCCTGGCAGAATGCGACGCTATGCCTGCCAGCGGGCGAGCAGCGTCAGCTCTACATTAACGGCGTTCACACGAATACCTATCAACACCAATAATCATCTCCATTTCTCTATACGCTAAATAATTCGAGTTGCAGGAAGGCGGCCAAAAGAGGGAATCCCGATGAGCTTACTCAGGTAAGTGATTCGGGTGAGCGAATGCAGCCAACGCACCTGCGGCTTGAAGTATGACGCGTATATTGCGCCTCGGTATTATTGTTTACCGGGGCGTTTTTTTTGTTATGCAGAATATAAATAATATCTGATTGGTTATCTTCAGGATAAAGAGATGTTAATAAAGTGAATGGAATATTAAATATAAAAAAGAGTTGTGCGAATACCCTTAATAAAAGCGGATCTACAAAATAGTTTAAATAGTAAGAAAACATTTTATAACATCAAAAAAAATAGATACTTGGTAAGTAATAAGTTCGCAAATTATCAGCCAGAAGAATTAACGATTAAAAACAAACATGGCCTTTTCGAACAAGATTTTTATTTTAAGTGGAGTATTCGCTATGAAGAATAATCACCATGATCTATTTGCCGCTTTTACACTCCCCAACGGCGCAACGCTGAAAAACCGGGTACTGATGGCACCCATGACCACCTGTAGTGGGTTTTATGATGGGAGCGTGACCAAAGAGCTGGTGGAATATTATCAGGCCAGGGCAGGCAGCATCGGTACCGTGATTGTGGAATGCTGTTTTATTGATGACAAAGGGTTGGCCTTTCCCGGTGCGATAGGAATCGACAACGACGACAAAATTGCCGGGCTGGCCAAAATTGCGACGGCGATTAAAGAAAAAGGTTCGACGGCGATCCTGCAAATTTATCACGGCGGCCGGATGGTCGAACCGCGTTTTATCGGTGGCGCGACGCCCGTTGCCCCGAGTGCTATTGCCGCGCCGCGCACGGGGGCTATCGTTCCGGTCGCGCTGTCGGGCGACGAAGTTGACGCCATGATCGGCAAGTTTGGCGATGCCGTTCATCGCGCCATTCAGGCGGGTTTCGATGGCGTGGAAATTCATGGCGCGAATACCTACCTGATCCAACAATTCTATTCTCCTCACTCTAATCAACGCTCAGATAAATGGGGCGGCAGCCGTGATAAACGCGCGGCATTTCCGCTGGCGGTGTTGGATATCGTTCATGAGGTCGCAGATAAATACGCCGATCCTTCGTTCATCATCGGCTATCGTTTCTCGCCGGAAGAGATCGAAGAGCCGGGCATTCATTTTGATGATTCTCTCTATCTGCTGGAAAAATTAGCGGCACGCGGGCTGGATTACGTTCATTTCTCTATGGGAAATATTCTGCGCTCGTCCATTATCGAAACAAACGCTCCGACGCCGCTGATTAAAAAATATGTTGCCCGCCGTTCTGCGACATTAGCGGCGATTCCGGTTATTGGCGTAGGGGATATTGTCAATCAGGCAGACGCCGATGCGGCGCTGGAAAATGGTTATGACCTGATTGCCGTCGGTAGAGCCTGTATTGCTTATCCAGACTGGACAGATCGCATTGCCGAGCAGGAAAAACTCGATCTTTATATTGCCAGCGATAAGCGTGAAGCATTAACGATTCCTGAACCGCTGTGGCGCTTTTCATTAGTTGAAGCCATGATCCGGGACGTGAATTTAACCGGTAAAAAATTTAAATCCGGGGTTTATCAGGAACGCGTTCAGGATGAATGTGGCGAGCTGCGAATTCATGTTCATTTTGATCAGAATCGGGTCGCCGATATCGCGCTGGAGAATAGCGAGATTGATGATTCACTGAAAATCAGTTTTGAGATTATCCGCGAGCGCATTCTGGATACCAATAGTCCCCACGTTGATGCCGTAACGGGCGCAACAGCGCAGAGTGAAGCCATTAAAAAAGCCGTTACCAAGGCGATGGTGAAATCGAGCAAAGACGCCATTATTGCCGATGGCGGTAACCCAGACGCGCGTCGCGAAGCGGACGTGGTGGTGATTGGCAGCGGCGGCGCGGGGCTGGCGGCGGCGATTCAGGCCAGCGAAGAGGGCGCGCGCGTTATCGTCATTGAAAAGATGCCAGTCATCGGCGGCAATACCATCAAGGCCTCTGCCGGTATGAACGCGGCGGGAACCGTCTTCCAGCAAAATAAAGGTATCGAAGATAGCCAGGCGCTGTTCTATGACGAAACGCTGAAAAGCGGCAAACAGAAGAACAATCCTGCGCTGGTACAATACTTCGTCGATCATGCGTCTGATGCGATTAACTGGCTGGCGCAGCACGATATTGAACTGAGCGACATCACCACGACGGGCGGCATGAGCGTTGACAGAACGCATCGGCCTGCCAACGGCGCAGCGGTGGGCGGCTATCTGGTCAGCGGGCTGATTAAGAACCTCAATAAATACAATATTGAGGTGCTGCTGGAAACGTCGGTAACTGAAATTGTGCAGGAGAAGGGCAAGGTTAGTGCCGTCAGAGTCGTCAATGATGATCAGGAAGAGAGCCTGATTGCGACAAAAGCGGTGATTGTTGCCACGGGCGGTTTTAGTGCCAATCAGGCGATGGTGGAGTCATACCGCCCAGACCTGAAAGGCTTCGTCACTACCAACCACAAAGGTGCCACGGGTGGCGGTATTCGCCTGCTGGAACAGATCGGCGCGGATACGGTGGACATGGGGGAAATTCAGACCCATCCGACGGTTGAGCAGACAACTTCTTATCTGATCTCCGAATCTATTCGCGGCGGCGGAGCTATTCTGGTGTCGCAGCGTGGAGAACGCTTCTTTAATGAAATGGAGACGCGGGATAACGTCTCGTCCGCCATCGTCAACCTGCCGGAAGAGTACGCGTACATCCTGTTCGACGAGCAGGTCAGAAACCGCAATCGGGCAGTCGAAGAATATGTCGCACAAGGGCTGACCGTCAGTGCGAGCAGCGTCGCGGAACTGGCCGACATGTTGGATATGCCACCAGCTGCGCTGCACGCCACGCTCGAACGTTACAATACCTTTATCGCCAGTAAACACGATGAAGACTTTGGCCGAACCACGGGGATGCGCGATCCGCTGAATCAGGCACCTTACTACGCGATTAAGGTGGCACCGGGCGTGCATCATACGATGGGGGGCGTCACCATCAACGAGAAAGCGGAAGTGCTGAACCGCTATAAAGAGACGATCTCCGGGGCTTATGCCGCCGGGGAGGTGGTTGGCGGGATCCACGGGGCAAACCGCATTGGCGGCAACGCCGTAGCGGATATCATTATCTTCGGGATTCAGGCGGGGATTCAGGCAGCGGCCTATGCGCGGGCACCGCGTCGTTCTGATGCATTTCCGACGAAAGCGCGTAAGCCAAAGTTTGCGAAAACTAGGTCAAAAACCACGGCGAAAACGGCTGAAAATCAACCGATGCTGGTAGCCGAGTAAGTGATAGAACCGTAGTGCTAATGGCGGGCGTCTCAAAGGACGCTCGCTGTTTTCCGACCGTTTCCTCTCTGTACCGCCATTCGATCATGGGAGTCACCGTATGCCTTCTGTCGATAACGCTTACGTCTATTCCGTTCACCTGATGGGCAGCCCCATTCTGCTCAAACTGTTTGTCCATGATGAAATCGCCGTCAGGCAGGTTTTCCAGTGCATCAAGCAGCTCGAAGACCTGCTAACTGTCAATCGGGCACAGTCGGAAGTGATGAGCATCAACCATGCGGCGGGGGAAGAATACGTTTCGGTCAGCCCAGTTGTCTTTGAGCTGATTAAACGCGCTAAAGCGGTGAGCCTGATTGAAAACAGCGGCTTTAACGTCGCGATTGGCCCCGTCGTGAAACTATGGAAAATCGGTTTTAGCGGCAGCACGGTGCCTGACCATGATTCGGTACAACGGGCGCTGGCATTAACGCACCCCGAGCGCATTATTCTCAGAGAGCAGGACTGCGCCGTGATGCTAGAAAGCGCGGGAATGGAGATCGATCTGGGCGCGATTGCGAAAGGCTATATCGCCGATATCGTCCGAGACGTCCTGCATCAACATGCAATTCAGGATGCGCTGATCAATCTGGGGGGAAACGTGCTGGCTATCGGCAGCGCGCTGACGGATGAACAAGGGCTATGGAGCGTCGGGTTGCAGAAGCCTTTCGCGGATCGCGATAGCCTGTTGGGCATTATTAAGGTGAAGAACAAATCCGTGGTGACATCCGGCGTCTATGAACGTTTTTTTACCGTGGACGACCGTATTTATCATCATATTATCGATCCCCGGACGGGGTATCCGCTGGATAATGAATTGCACAGCGTAACGGTTATCTCGAACGACTCTCTCGACGGCGATATCTACACCACGCTGCTCTATGGTATGGGCGTCAGCGCCGGAATTCACTTTCTACAAAACCAGCCGGATATCGAAGCGATATTTGTGACAAAAGCACGAGAGATTATCTTTTCTTCTCAGCGACATTATGTGTTTGAGTTGCTGGATGATAGTTATTTGGCGACGATATTGTAGTCATCATTATTTAAAAAATAAATAAATGGATGACCAATAAAAATCGGTCATCCATTTTTATAATGTTATTACTGGTGATGTGGTTTTAATTTTTTACAGTGATGGTTGGATCCCATTGGAAATAACCGTAGAGTTCTTGATTTCCGCCATGTGGACGATAATACAAGGCGAATTGTACCTGATACTTCTCTGTCCCTAATTGACTGATTGTTACCTGAGCGTACCAGTGTTTTTGTTCAGTGAACGTAACAGGAAGCGGTGAAGCATTATTGGTTTCCCGAGGTTCTGCCTCTAAACGTCCGCTATTAACAAATTCAACGCCAGTAAAAACCGTGTCGCCTCCATATCGCGGTAGCCCATAAATCAAAACACTTGAGTCTGAATTGGCAGATTCTGAAAGGCCTGTCCAGCGAATAACATCATCACGATTTGCTTTAATGTTGAGATCGCCAGTACCTTCGTCTGATACGACATTCTGGTTAGGTGCAACCATATAGGAATACTGATGACCAATTGGCGTTGGGTGAGCTTGGTCCTTGCTGGCAGCACTGAATGAAAAGTCGTTCATAACACGATCTGTGTCGATAATAACAATAACGTTAATGACATTATTGGTTGAATTCAACTCATTACTATTACTCATGGAACGTCCTTATTTTAATAATATACGCAATGGGAATTGCTTATCAGGCGATTTAATTTGGTTGAGGAAGGAAATAAATTCACTCAGTTTTTATAATATTTATTTTACTTTGTTTTTACAAGTGCGAGTTAATTTTATTATTGAAAATAATTAACTAGCAATGAAATAAATTATTAAATGAATAGTTTTAAATTTCTTGATTTATTATTCAATCATTTCAATTGAAATGATTATATTAAATTTAACTGATGAAATTGAGCTTGCCATCAATAACTTGAGTGACAGGAGATTTTTCTTGAACAACAATTCAGGAAGATAAGAGGGGAATTATGCACGTTGTAGGTGAAAATTAGCCTATCCGAGATAGGCTACTTTTGATGACTTATTTCAGTTCCAGCTCGTTCATTGCAGCGATGCTGAAGCCGCCGTCAACGTGCAGGACTTCACCGGAGATACCGGCTGCCAGATCGGAACACAGGAACGCAGCAGAGTTGCCCACGTCTTCAATGGTAACGACACGACGGATTGGCGTAACGGCTTCACAATGCGACAGCATTTTCTTGAAGTCTTTGATGCCGGATGCAGCCAGTGTACGAATCGGGCCCGCAGAGATGGCGTTGACGCGCACGCCCTGAGCACCCATGGCGTTCGCCATGTAACGTACGTTTGCTTCCAGAGATGCTTTTGCCAGACCCATTACGTTGTAGTTAGGGATGGCACGCTCAGCACCCAGGTAGGACAGGGTAACCAGCGCAGAGTTCGGGTTCAGCATCTTACGGCAGGCTTTCGCCATCGCGACGAAGCTGTAAGAGCTGATATCGTGAGAAATGCTGAAACCTTCACGGGTAACGGCATCAACGTAGTCACCGTCCAGTTGGTCGCCCGGTGCGTAAGCAATGGAGTGCACGAAGCCATCAAAGTTCGGCCATACGTTAGCCAGTTCGGTAAACAGTGCTTCGATGCTGGCATCTTCAGCGACATCACACGGCAGAACGATGCTGGAACCCAGTTCGCTGGCAAAGCCTTCAACGCGTGATTTCAATTTGTCGTTCTGATACGTGAAGGCCAGTTCGGCACCTTCGCGCTGCATTGCTTGTGCAATACCGTAGGCAATAGAACGGTTGCTGGCAACACCTGTTACCAGAATGCGCTTACCGGTAAGAAAACCCATAGCAGTAATCCTTGTGATCATTGTTGCTGCGATCGCCACCTCTGTACCCGTAAACATACGTGGCAAGTGACGACCGAGATGAATAAACCGCGCAATTCTACCATGTTGGGGACGGTAGGGGTACTCCGAGCAGTATCCGCCTTTTTCCACAGCCCTGTGGCTGTCGCGCGGATGCCGCCGTGATGCGCGGTGATTAACGTTGTGCGCCGTCGCGTCGCCAGGCGTCGGCGCTGAGCGCTTCGCCGAAGTGGCTGGCAATCAAACGTTTCGTCAGGTCATGGAGCGGGGCGGACAACACATCGGCGGTACTGCCGCGTTCGACCACTTCGCCAGCCTGCATCACCAGAATCTGGTCGCTGATATGTTTCATCATGCCCAGATGCTGCGTCACATAAATATAAGAGATACCGTGCTTTTCCTGTAACTCCAGCATCAGGTTGATAATCTGTGACCGCATAGACATATCCAGTGACGCCAGCGCTTCATCGGCGACAATCACTTTCGGTTGCAGGATTAGCGCACGAGCCAGACCGACGCGCTGTTTTTGCCCCGGCGCGAGCGCATGCGGATAGTAATAGGCGTGATCGGGACGTAGCCCAACCTGATGCAGCGCCTGATTAATCGCTCTTTCACGCGCTTCGGCGCTGAGATCGGTATTCAGCCGCAGCGGGACATCCAGCAGTTGCCCGATGCGCTGACGCGGATTGAGCGCATTGCTCGCATCCTGAAAGATCATGCGGATGCGCTGGCTGCGGTAGCGGTAATCGCCGTAGTGCAGTGGATGATCGTCGATAACCAGCTCGCCGGACGTCGGCGCGATCATGCCCGACAGCATTTTAGCCAGCGTTGATTTCCCCGATCCGTTCTCGCCGATGATGGCGAGCGTTTGCCGTTCACGCAGCGTAAAGCTGACGGATTTCACCGCCTCAACATGCTGACGACGGAACAGCCCGGTCCGATAGCGGAACGTCTTGGTCAGGTTGCGGGCTTCAAGCAGCATCTCAACCATCACGGTTCCTCCATGTTGAGCGGGAAGTGGCAGGCATATAAGTGGTTCTTAACGGAAAGCAGCGGCGGCGTTTGCATACACTGTTTTTGTGAATACGGGCAGCGCGGGCCGAGCCGGCAGCCAATCGGCAGGTGCTCTAACGACGGAATCGCCCCGTTCAGAGTGTTCAGTCGGCTTTTGTGCGGCAGAGAACGACCGAAATCGGGCATTGCGCGAATCAGCGCCTGCGTATAAGGATGGTGCGGCGCGGTGATCAAATCTTCACAGGTGGCGCTTTCCACCGTTTGCCCGCAATAGAGCACGTTGATCCGGTCGGCCCATTTGCTCATGGTTTGCAGGTCATGGCTGATGAGTAGAATCGTGGTGTTATTGTTCTGGTTCAGGCGCGACAGCAGGCGGAAAATCTGCGCCTGCGTGGTGGATTCCATCGCGTTGGTCGGCTCATCGGCAATCAGCAGGCGCGGCTGGTTCGCCAGCGCGATGGCAATCATCACTTTCTGGCACTCACCGTCACTTAGCTCATAGGGATAGCTGCCCATGATGTCTTTATGATCTTTAATCCCGACGCGGTGCAGCAGTTCAATCGCGCGACGTTTGCGCCAGTTAAACCGCTGCCACCAGCGGCCTTTGTACGTCCAGCCGGGAATTGCCTGCACCAGCTGACGACCGACACTTTCGGAGGGATCGAGACAGGATTGCGGCTCTTGGAAAATCATGGAGACGTTATGGCCGACCAGCTTACGCCGCTCGCGCGACGACAGTTGCAGCAGGTCGATGTCATCGAAGCGGAAGCGATCGGCGGTCACGCGCCAGTTCTCTTTGGTGATCCCGCAGATAGCTTTAGCGATCAGGCTTTTACCGGAGCCGGATTCGCCCACCAGCCCGCGAATTTCCCCTTCGCTCAGCGTCATACTGACGCGGTCGACGGCTTTTACCGCGCCGTCGGCGGTCAGAAATTCAATCGTCAGGTTACGGATATCAAGTAATGGCATAGGGAGTCGTCGCCTCTTATTCCGTTTCCGCGACGAGCGCACGGCGGATGCCGTCGCCCAGCAGGTTGACGATTAACACGCTCAATGCGATAGCCGCGCCTGGCAGCATCACGGTCCACGGTGCGGCGTAAACCAGTTCCAGCGAGTTGCCAAGCAGGGCGCCCCATTCGGTCGTCGGCAGCTGCGCGCCCAAATCGAGAAAGCCCAGCGCGGCGATATCCAGAATGGCAATCGACAGCGCGCGGGTAAATTCGGAGACCAGCAGCGCGGCGATGTTTGGCAGCACGACGTACCACACCAGATAAAACGTGGAAGCGCCGTCGAGACGAGCGGCGATCACGTACTCTTTATCCATTTCATCGTGCACGGCGTTGTAGATAGTACGTACCATGCGCGGTAACAGCGCCAGCCAAACGGCGAGCATCGCGTGTTCGAGCTTGGGACCGATAAAGGCGATCACCACAATCGCCAGCAGCAGCGACGGAATGGACAGCAGCGTATCCAGAATATGGTTGAGCATCGCAGAGCGCAGTCCGCGCGTGACGCCCGCAAAGACGCCCAGTACGATGCCGCACAGCGCCGCCGCGTAGGTGACGATGAGCGAGGCACCGACGGTCGGCGCTGCACCGCTCAGCAAGCGGCTTAGCTGGTCGCGACCTAAATCGTCGGTGCCGAGAAAGAACGAGACTTCACCGTAGTGCGACCAGGAAGGGGGCAGCAGTTGGTAGCCCAAAAATTGCTGGTCAACTTCATAAGGTGCGAGAAATTTGCCGAACAGGCACAGGCCGATCAGGATCAGAAAGCCGTATAGCCCGATCATCGCCAGCATGTCCTGATGGAATGCCCGCCAGGTATCGCCTAGTCGGTTAGGCAGCCGCTTTTCGCTATAAACGTTATCGTAGGGCATACCATTCCTTGTGTTTCAACGGATTTGCCATGGCGCCCCAAATATCGGACAGGATGTTGACCGTGATGACCATTGCGCCGACCACCATCACGCCCGCAGAAATGGCAGCGAAGTCCTGCTGACGAATGGCGTTCACCAGCCAGCGACCGATACCCGGCCAGTTAAAGACCACTTCGGTAATCATCGTCAGCGTCAGCATCGTGGAAAATTGTAATCCCAGTTTGGGAATAATCGGCGGCAGCGCGTTGTGAATCAGGTGGCGGCGAATGATCGTAAAACGCGACAGTCCGCGAGTCGCTGCCGCTTTTATGTAGTTTTTGCTGATAATTTCCGTGGTGCTGACGCGCATCAGGCGGATCACTTCGGTGGTCGGCCCGACGGCCAGCACGGTAATCGGTAAAATTAGGTGGCGGATGGCGCTGACGATCATTTCACCGCGATGGGGTGAATCTGACAGCCACGCATCAATCAGCGCAAATCCGGTGACGGTTTTCACCTGATAGAGCAGGTCGAAACGGCCTGAAACCGGCAGCCAGCCGAGATGCAGCGAGAAGAATAGCGTCAGCAGTAGCGCCAGCCAGAATACCGGCAGGGAAAAGCCGATGAGCGCTAGCGTGCTGATCACAATGTCCGCGCCGCGGTTCTGCATCACGCCAGCGGTAATCCCCAGTGGAATACCGACCAGCAGCGAAAGCGCAAATGCCAAGAGACAGAGCTCAATTGTGGCCGGGAACACTTCTTTCAGCAGCTCGCTGATGGCCTGCCCGTTAATGCTGGAGCGCCCGAAATCTCCCTGAAGCAGGCTGGTGAGGTAAAAGTGGTAGGCATCAAACAGCGCTGCGCCGTTGAGTGGAGCGTTGGGCGTGTAGTAACTGAGGCTAAAGCCAACCAGCGTCAGCAGTGACAAGGTCACTATCAATAACACCAGACGTCGCAAGGTAAAGATAATCACGGCTGTGCTTCCTCCACGGTTTCCGGTGCAGAAGGCTTCTGCTGCGCCTGTTGATCCTCGCGGAAGACGCCCGCGAACGAGGCATTGCCGAAGGGACTCAATACCAGCCCTTTCATGTCATAGCGGTAGGCCAGCAGTCGTAATGAAGACGCCAGCGGCAAAACGGGTAACTGTTCCGCCAGAATGCGCTGTGCCTGCTGATAATAGTCAATCCGCTTAGAAAGCTGTTGTGACGAGAGCGCGTTTTGCAGCACTTCATCAAAAGTGGGATCGCACCAATGTGCGTAGTTGCTCTGAGAGCGAATCGCCGCGCAGCTTAACAGCGGTCGGAAAAAGCTGTCCGGGTCGTTACTGTCCGTCGCCCAGCCTGCCAGCGTTAAATCGTGGCTAAGCTCCATCAGCCGCGCTTCCTGAAAACGGCCTTCCACCGGAACGATGGTCACGGTGACGCCAATTTGCGCCAGATCGGCCTGTATCAGCTCTGCCGTTTTCAACGGGCTGGGGTTGTAGGACTGTGACGCGCTGGGCACCCACAGGCGCAGGTTCAGGTTCGTCAGCCCAAGTTCCTGCAAGATTTGTCGCGCTTTCTGCGGGTTATATTCCGTAATCTGCGATTCATTGTCGTACGCCCACGACGCGCGGGGCAGAATAGACGCCGCCGTTTCTGCTGTGCCGTAATAGATCGACTGCATCAGCCTGTCGTTATTGATCGCCAGCGCGATGGCTTCCCGCACGCGGCGGTCGTCCAACGGCGGTTTACGCACGTTGAAGGCCAGATAGGCGACGTTCATACCGGGACGCAGCGAGAGGCGCAGACGCGGATCGTTACGCAGAATCGTCAACTGGCTGGCTGCTGGATAGGCGAGGACATCACATTCACCGGTCAGCAGCTTGGATAAGCGACCCGTCCCGCCGGAGCCGAGATCGACAACCACCTGCCGCATGCGTGGCAGGCCGCGCCAATAATCGCCGTTGCGCGTCAGTCGGATATATTGCCCGTTGCGGTATTCATCGAGCAGATAAGGGCCGGTGCCGACCGGTTCGCGATCCAACAGCTCCTTTTTGTCCTCTTTCGCCAGACGCTGCGCGTATTCCGCGGACAGAATCGGCGCGTAGTGCGTGGCCAGATGCCAGAGAAAAGAGGCGTCCGGGCTGTTTAGCCGGATCTCAATGCTGTATTCGCCTAGCTTGCGGATGCTTTGCACCGAATCGGCGAATTGCAGGCTGTCGAAATAGGGATATTCACCGCCGTTGACATCATGATACGGATGTTTTTCGTCCAGCATGCGCTGGAAGCTGAATATCACGTCGTCGGCGTTCATATTGCGGGTTGGGTTGAACCAGGCGGTGTGCTGAAATGGCACATCGCGGCGCAGGTAGAAACGGTATGTCGAACCGTTGTCCAAGACTTCCCAGCGCTGAGCCAGCTCTGGCATCAGACGATAGGTGTAAGGATCGACATCCAGCAGGCGATCGTAAAGCTGCGCCGCCAGCGTATCAATCGTGACGCCGCTGCGCGCCATCTGCGGGTTAAACGTGTTCAGGACATCATTGACGCAATAGACAAAACCGCTCTGGCGAATATTTTCCAGCGGAGCAGGCGGCGTTAGCACGGACGATGGGGCGGCCAGTGCAGGCAAAGCCAGCCAGGTGAGTGCCAGTGCGAAACAGGTTTTTCCGAACATACGGGATTTTTCAGTCAAGACGGTTATATACAGAGTGTATCGCACTCTTGGCATCCTCCCCACTCTTGTTATGCGCGTCTGGCGACTTTCCAACCGTTTGAGCCACCAGACGAATGATTGAAAACGTCATAATGAATGCTATAGTTAAGTCATAATGACGAGGAAATAACTATGAATGCAGAAATCAGTCTTAAAGTTGAAAACTTTGCTCGTGAAGCCGAGTTGCCTGATGGTGTTTTCCATGACCCGTTGATGTTCGTTAATGTTGTACGCGGTGGGATTTCCGGCGCGATGCTGAAACGCGGTGCGGATGCCAGTGGGCTAAGCCGCAAGCTGATTGGCTCGGCGCTGTCCGTCGACCCGTCTAATATCTCTCGTTTATTCCGCCGTAAGCATTTAACGCTGGAGCAGGGGGAGGCCGCGCTGGAGACGTTCCGCCTGTGGCTGAAAGCCATGACGACGTTTGAAGATGAAGCGAAGGCGCAGCTGTGGATGGAGAGCGGCATTCCGGCCTTTGGCGGGAAAACGCCGGCGGAAATGCTGGATACGCACAAAGGACGCCAACTGGTTGATAACGCGCTGAATCGTATTGAATACGGCGAATTTATATGAGGCTTTACCGCATTACTAAAGCGGTCTGGCTGGAGGCGTTTTCAGGACAAACGGGCGTAAGTTTCCAGCACGGTGCGCGTTTCAATCAGCCCAACACGCCGGTGCTATATTTCAGTGAAACGCCCGCCGTCGCGATGCTGGAAATGGGGAATTATCTTCCTTCACCGCAATTGCTGCCCGCCAGCTATCGTTTGGGCGTGTATGAACTGCCGGACGATGTCCCACAAGAATCCATTACGCTGGACATGCTGCCTGAAGACTGGCATCGCTATCCCTTTATGCCGGACGTGCAGGCACTGGGATCGCGCTGCCTGAATTCCGGGCAATCGCTGGTAATTTGGGTACCGACCAGCGCGGTTAAGCCATTTGGCAGCATGCGTAATGCGTTGATTAATCCGCTACATCCCGCGTTAAGCCAGCTACGCCTGATTGAGGCGATCCCGGATTTCTACAGTCATCGGCTGTTTAACCCGATAGGGCACTAAACCTGTAATCGACGGCGATGAGGCTGGCAGGAACCCTATAGTCAGTATGGTAATGAGAAAAATTCTCAACAAAGTGCTTTACAGATGATACTGATAACTATTATCATCATTTTCGCACTTCGACGGTGGCTTCTCGCAGGCACTGAAGGAGAGCACGACATTGCTCACATTGCTTCCAGTATTATTTTAGCCAGCCGACGTGCTGGCTTTTTTTTGTTCCTAATCCTTCCTGCGACGGCGTTATGTGTTTCGCCGTCTGTCACCCATAAATGCCGAGGGTGACTGCCCGAACTGTTTTCTGAATGCCGTTGTATAGGCACTGTGACTGTCATAACCGCTGCTCAGCGCGACCTGTGTGATGGGGGCGCCTTGCACCAGCAGGGTTAATGATGACATCAGGCGCAGCTGTTGACGCCACTTGCCGAACGTCATCCCTGTGCTTTTCAGAAAGCGGCGATGAAAGGTTTTTCCGCTAATCGCCAACTTTCCAGCCCAGTCATCTGCTGTCGCGATATCACCTGGATCGCGCATGAGTGTCTGGCAAACCGTCTGTATCTGCATGTCCTGCGGCCAGGGCAGATGAAAAGGGAGATGCGGCGTTGTGCGCAGTTCCTCAATTAATAATTCCCCTAGCAGTTGCGTATAGCGCGGCGTGCTGTCGTGGCTGTCGGCATCGGTGAGTCTGGATATCAATTCTCTTGCCAACCCAGACACGCGCACGACACAGTCTGCGGTGGGCAGTTTCGTGCACATATCCTCGCGTACGAAGATGCCATTTGCCTGTGAAGCGACCGGAATAATCAGGCGATGGGGAACGCCTGGACGTAACCATACTGCAGATGTTGGCGGGACCAGCCATTGTCCGGTTGGCGCTTCCACCTGCACAAGTCCACTGTCTGCATAAATAAGATGGCCTCTGCGATGGTGGTGCATAGGAACCACATGCCCCTGCGGGTAATGAATGGCGACACCCGTGACAGGTTGCTCTGAGGCTTCGGCTGCGTTTAAGTCAAGCGCGTGTCCACCGTCTCCAGGGGAAGAAAAACCCATATCGATTCACTTTGTCCAAAACAAACAATTGAATGTCTATTTTCATGTAGATGGACGAATTGTGCAAACCTAATATGGACGCGTAATGACAACCTTGAGCCTCTCGTACATGCTGCCGTCCAGCCATTATTCATGTTCGTTACGACGATTGTCTCTCGGTCGGGGTCGGTATGCATGCGTTTGCATCATGCACCATCCTGCTTCTTCCTGACCCCAACGACTGTCAGCTTTTCTTGAGTCAGGGGATCAGGTTCTATTGATTCCCTGGAGATTGTTATGTTGACCGATCCGTCTCAAAAATATCGCCCCTTTCCCTCTGTTGAGTTAGCCGACCGCCAATGGCCATCGCGGACTTTGACGTGCGCCCCTGTCTGGCTTTCTACGGATCTGCGTGATGGCAATCAGGCGCTTTTCGAACCCATGAACCGTGAACGTAAGCTGCATCTGTTCCAGGAATTGGTTCGCATCGGCTTTAAGGAGATTGAAGTTGGATTTCCCTCTGCATCGCGCACCGATTTTGAAATCGTGCGCCACTTAATTGATGCCGACCTGATTCCCGAGGATGTCACCCCGATGGTCATTACGCAGTTGCGTGATGATCTGGTGAAAGAAACGGTACGCAGTGTGGCTGGCGCGCGACGCGTGATTGTTCATTTTTACAATGCCATCGCTCCTGCCTGGCGTGAGATTGTGTTCGGTATGAGCGTGGCGCAGATCGTCGAGATGGTCGAGCACCATATTGCGTTGCTGAAACAGTTAACGGCAGAGCATCCCCAAACAGAATGGGTTCTCCAGTATTCACCCGAAACGTTTTGCATGGCCGAACTGGATGTTTCCCTTCTGGTCTGCAACGCGGCCATCAGAGCCTGGGATGCGGGACCGCAGCGTCCGATGATCATCAACCTGCCAACAACGGTAGAAGTCTCGACGCCCAATGTTTTCGCGGATCAGATCGAATGGATGCACCAGCGTCTGGAGCGGCGCGAGCACATCGTGCTCTCCGTTCATCCGCACAATGACCGCGGCACCGGCATCGCCTGTGCGGAACTGGCTTTGCTGGCCGGTGCTCAGCGGGTCGAAGGTTGCCTGTTTGCAAATGGCGAGCGCAGCGGAAATCTTGATGTCGTGCACGATGGCGTTAAATTTGTACACTCAGGGCATCTCACCCGGTCTGGATTTCTCTGATATCGCTGCTGTGGCTCGCGTGGCTGAAGATTGTACCGCGCTGCCTATCCATCCGCGTCATCCCTATGTCGGTGACCTTGTTTTCACGGCATTTTCCGGCTCGCATCAGGACGCTATCGCCAAGGGGTTTGCCGCACAGCATTCAGACGCGCCGTGGCGCGTACCCTACTTGCCTATCGATCCTCAGGATCTGGGTCGCACCTATGACAGTATCGTGCGTGTTAACAGCCAGTCTGGTAAGGGCGGTATCGCTTTTCTGCTGCAACGCGATCATGGCATTGTCATGCCACGTCGTATGCAAGTGGAGTTCAGCGCTATCGTTCAGGCACTGGCGGAAACCAGTGAAACCGAACTGAGCAGCGAGAAAATCTGGGACATTTTCCAACAGACTTACCTCTCTCCGGTTCTTGAGCAACCGGGTTTTATCTACCGTGCTCATCATCTGTCAGACCACCCCGAGGGGCAGGCCATTGATTTGGAACTCACTGATGTCAATGGCTTGCCACAAAACTACCGCGGAAAGGGGAATGGCCCGATCTCCGCTGCTGTGGATGCGCTGGGGTTACCGCTGCGTATCGACAGCTATGAGGAGCGCAGTCTGGGCGCTGGGGCGGATGCCGTTGCGTTAGCCATTGTGGAAGCCGCATGGCCCGGTGTCCCGGGATCGCGTTTCGGTGTTGGGCGACATCCGAACATCGTCACGGCTTCGGTACTGGCGGTACTGAGCGCCGCAGCTAGATTTCCGGCGGTCGGGGATATCGCTGGGAGATAAAACGCGCTAAGGCCACGTGACTGAATCAGGATGGTAAGCACGTTATCTTTCTGGACGCGCGAGCTCAAGGCCGCGCGTTCTGCATTCAGGTTCGGATATGAGGCCACGGAGGAGGATGAAAACGGGCTCCGACTCTTTGGCAACGGCAACAACATTACTTGCTTACTATTTCTCTATAAATAATTAATAAAATCAATATGGTTGGGATATTTCCTAAATTGTTTGCGGGAACAAAAATCTCCCTTATCATGCGTGTACCCAAGATCATGGGTGCTCACAATGGAGATAAGGAATATGTGGATGAGAAGGAATAAAATCGTCAGGAAATTGACGTTAGGGGTGGTAACAGCGGCACTGGGGATGTCACTCAGCTTTTCAGCATTATCCGCCACGCCGGTAGAAACACATGGTCAGCTGTCCATCGAAAATGGACGACTGGTGGATGAACAGGGGAAAAGGGTGCAGTTGAGAGGGGTCAGTTCACACGGTTTGCAGTGGTTTGGCGACTATGTCAACAAAGACTCGATGAAGTGGCTGCGTGATGACTGGGGAATTAACGTATTCCGCGTCGCCATGTACACGGCAGCAGATGGCTATATTTCTAATCCCTCACTCGCCAATAAGGTAAAAGAGGCCGTTGCGGCGGCGCAAAGCCTCGGCGTTTACATCATCATCGACTGGCATATCCTGTCGGATAACGATCCTAATATTTATAAAGCACAGGCAAAAACCTTCTTTGCCGAAATGGCTGGGCTGTATGGCAGCTCACCGAACGTGATTTATGAAATCGCCAATGAGCCAAACGGTGGCGTGACATGGAACGGGCAGATTCGACCTTATGCGCTGGAAGTGACTGACACCATCCGTAGCAAAGATCCCGATAATCTGATTATCGTCGGTACGGGTACCTGGAGTCAGGATATCCACGACGCAGCGGATAATCAGCTGCCCGATCCGAATACGATGTACGCGCTGCATTTTTATGCGGGTACGCACGGGCAGTTCCTGCGCGACCGCATTGACTATGCACAAAGCCGTGGCGCGGCGATTTTCGTCAGCGAGTGGGGCACCAGCGATGCGTCCGGCAACGGTGGACCGTTCCTGCCAGAATCGCAGACCTGGATCGATTTCCTGAATAACCGCGGCGTAAGCTGGGTGAACTGGTCGCTTACCGACAAAGCCGAGGCATCCGCCGCGCTGGCACCGGGAGCGAGTAAATCAGGTGGTTGGACGGAGCAGAATCTGTCGACGTCAGGCAAATTTGTCAGAGAGCAGATTCGCGCAGGTGCGGATCTGAGCAATGGCGATAACGGTGGCGATACACCGACTCCGCCAACGGAACCGACCAACCCAGGTAACGGAACAACGGGTGACGTCGTGCTGCAATATCGTAATGTGGATAACAACCCTTCCGATGATGCGATTCGTATGGCCGTCAACATCAAAAATACCGGAAGTACGCCGATCAAACTGAGCGATCTGCAAGTGCGTTACTACTTCCACGATGATGGCAAACCCGGCGCGAACCTCTTTGTTGACTGGGCGAACGTTGGCCCTAACAACATCGTGACCAGCACAGGAACGCCAGCCGCCAGCACCGATAAAGCCAACCGCTACGTTCTGGTGACCTTCAGCAGCGGCGCTGGTACCCTCCAGCCAGGTGCAGAAACCGGTGAAGTGCAGGTGCGTATCCACGCTGGTGACTGGAGCAACGTGAATGAAACGAATGACTATTCATACGGTGCTAATGTCACGAGCTACGCCAACTGGGATAAGATCACCGTGCACGATAAAGGCACGTTGGTATGGGGTGTGGAGCCGTAATCGCGTGCTGTTAACCCACTAATCCATTTACTCTGCGGGCGTTAATTCGCCCGCATTTTCTTTCCAGATCGTCACTCATTTACCGCAATATCGTGTTTCTTCAACAATCCACGCAGTTGGTGATAGGTTAATCCCAGCAGCTCAGCGGCTTTGCGCTGGTTAAACTTTGCCTGATTCAATGCCCGATCGATCAAGCCTTTCTCCTGTTCCAGCAGCCACGGTTTCATCTCCAGCGGTAAATCCGGCTGATTGATTGCTGCACGTAGCGGCGTTTCCTGAACGGCGGGGGTGCGGCGGAAGGGATTCAGAATGATGGCATCAAGAGGCTGTTCGCTGTTGCCGTGGCGGTACACCGAACGTTCAACCACGTTTTTTAGCTCACGAATATTGCCCGGCCAGTCGTAATTCAGCAGCGTCTCGCGCGCGGCGGCCGTAAAACCGGGAAACAGCGGCAGATGCAACTCGCGGCACATCTGAATCGCAAAGTTATCCGCCAGCAGCATGATGTCTTGTTGCCGTTCACGCAGCGGCGGGAGTTGCACAACGTCAAAGGCCAGGCGGTCGAGCAGATCCGCACGGAATTTACCGCTAGCGGCAAGCGCTGGCAGATCGTCGTTAGTCGCACACACCAGACGTACATCAACCTGTAGCTGATCTCTGCCGCCGACGCGCTCCAGCATGCCGTATTCGATCACCCGCAGTAATTTCTCTTGCACCAGCATCGGCGCGGTAGCCAGCTCATCCAAAAACAGCGTTCCGCCGTCGGCGCGTTCGAAGCGTCCCAGATGGCGTTTTTGCGCCCCGGTAAAAGCACCGGCTTCATGACCAAATAGCTCGGAGTCGAGCAGATTCTCGTTGAGCGCCGCACAGTTGAGAGAAACGAACGGCCCTTGCCAACGCGGGGAAAGGTAATGCAGGCGGCTGGCGATCAGCTCTTTACCGGTACCGCGTTCGCCAATCACCAGCACGGGTTTATTCAACTGTGCCAACTGCGACACCTGTTCCAGTACCTCCAGAAAGCTGTTGGCTTCGCCCAGCAGGTTCTCTTTTTCCTGAAGCATGATGTTTCACCGTGTTATTTTTACTAACTGTTAGTGTATTTGACTAATCTAACGGAATAGGGAAAATAGTCAAAATTATCTATTCTTTATTTTTCAGTTAGTTAAATTGAATTAAAAGTTGGCATGCTTATTGATATACCTATAGGGAGATCGCGACTGGCTCGGCTGGTCACGGTGATAAATCAGGCGTAATCAGACGCTGGAAATCATGAAGAGGATGTAATTATGGGTATTTTTTCTCGTTTTGCCGACATCGTGAACGCCAATATCAATTCATTGCTGGATAAAGCTGAAGATCCGCAGAAATTGGTGCGGCTGATGATTCAGGAAATGGAAGATACGCTGGTTGAAGTACGTTCAACCTCGGCGCGGGCGCTGGCAGAAAAGAAACAGATTGCCCGTCGTATTGAACAAGCGCACGGTCAGCAGGAGCAGTGGCAGGAAAAAGCCGAGCTGGCGCTGCGTAAAGATAAAGACGATCTGGCCCGTGCGGCGCTGATTGAAAAGCAGAAGCTGACCGACCTGATCGCGGTATTACAGCATGAAGCCGAAAGCGTGGATGAAACGCTGGAGCGCATGAAGCGTGAAATCGGCGAGCTGGAAAATAAATTGAGCGAAACCCGCGCTCGCCAGCAGGCGCTGACGTTACGCCACCAGGCTGCAGCATCGTCGCGTGACGTGCGTCGCCAGTTGGACAGCGGTAAGCTGGATGAAGCGATGGCGCGTTTTGATCAGTTCGAACGCCGTATTGATACGATGGAAGCGGAAGCTGAAAGCCACGGATTGGGCAAACAAAAATCGCTGGATCAGCAGTTTGCCGAACTGAAAGCGGACGATGAAATCAGCGCGCAGCTGGCGGCACTTAAGGCTAAAGTTAAGCCAGCAGAGTAATAAGAGCGTAAACGCCATCGGATGGGCTGTCGTTAGAAAACGGCAGCCACCGGCGTGTGAATAATAACTAAGGAGACACAATGAGTGCGTTGTTTCTTGCCATTCCGCTGACCATTTTCATGTTGTTTGTGGCACCGATATGGCTTTGGCTACATTACAGTCAGCGTAAAAACAGTGCTCAACTGGGACAAAACGATATGCAACGTCTGACACGTTTAACGGAAGAGTCCAACCGTATGCGTGAGCGTATCAGGGCACTGGAAGATATTCTGGATGCAGAACACCCGGACTGGAGAAAATCGTAATGAAAAATACGTGGTCAGGTAAAACGTTATATCGCATACCGGAAGAAGGCATGCTGAAAGGGGTTTGTGCTGGTTTAGCGCGTTATTTTGACGTGCCGGTGAAGCTCCTGCGGATAATCGTGGTGCTGTCGATGTTTTTCGGCCTGTTCTTTTTCACTATCGTGGCGTACATCATTCTGACCTTTATGCTCGATCCGGCTCCGGCGGGAATGGGATTTGAGGATGAAAAGACGGCTCGGACACCCAGCCAACTGCTGAATGAGGCGGATGCGACCTTGCAGGCCAGCGAACAGCGCCTGCGTAGCATTGAACGCTATGTCACCTCGGATACGTTTGGCGTTCAGAACCGCTTTCGTCACCTGTAATTTGTCATCGGTTATACTCTTTCGCTGACATTATCCACCGTACGACTTGAGTCGAGAGTGGATAATGTCGCGCTGCTTTTTCGCTGCAATCTCTATGATCCGGCCCCACTGTGCATCGGATGCCAGCCATTTCCTTCTTTCGCGCTGTAGCGAACATTCTGTAGCGGGACAAGTTTCCACTGACCATGATTGTCCTTCACCATCTCGCTAGCCTGTACGCGGCACTGGTAGTGCAATGTATCGGCTTCCAACTGGAACTGATATTTTTTGCCTTTTTCCGGAACAAAGCGAGTGGTAATAAGGCATGAGTATTTGCTTTCAACATAAACGTTGATAATCGCTGTTTCAACATCAGGCACTAATGGTGTTTCGTAGTAGTCAATATTGTATTTCTCTCCATATACTTTTGGCATTCCGCGATCCTGGGTGTTCTGTAGAACCCATTCACTGGAACGAATAAGACCGCCAGTGCGTTTGCCGTTTAACGTCTGGTAAATACTCGTCTGTTCTGTGTTATCTACGATACGTACCCACGGGGAGTCATTGGTTTCAGTTGGTGGGGTAAAAAAGGAATTATTCGGCATGATGGAGCAGCCTGAAGCTAAAGTCGCTATCGCAGCAAGGTTGGTTAGCCGTAAAAATTTCACGTTCATTTCCTCGATTACTGGACTATTCAAATCATCTAGTGAAAGGGGGGGAGTAATGTCTAAATGTTTTATTCAACCAGAGTAAAAATAAGCCTCAGCATTACGCTGAGGCTATACCCGTCATACTCAAGTTGCATGTGCGTTGGCTACGTTCGGTCACCCGAATCACTTACCTGAGTAAGCTCATCGGGATTCCTTCACTTGCCGCCTTCCTGAAACTCGAATTATTTAGGGTATATACGATTATTCACTATACATTCTGGGGAAATAGTCGTTGATTTTTGCGTTATCAAATAGTCGATCCGTTGTGAAATCGACTACATCTGATACTGCAATGCCATGATGTAGCTCGCTGGGAAAATCGGCTATCGAACCATAAACCGTAGGTGTTAAGAAGCGGAAGTAATCACCCATTTTCGTGTTACCTTCATAGCCAACAAGATAATCTTCGCCTTCAAAACTTCCCTCAATCCCATGATAGACAAAAAATCCCTTTACTGAGGGGACATTATATTCCCCGATTTTTTGCTCATGACCAGATCGTTCTTTTAGCCATTGATCAAATTCTGCTCTGCTAGCCATATGGCTAAATCTTAAGCCGGAATAGAGATCTGACACAGTCTGACCGCACTTATTCTCAGGATAGACGTTAAATTGTTCCGATTCTTCCCATAAAAATTCGTTCAACTGGTCGAGTAATGATTCTGCATCAGCGATTGCGAGAAGGGCATCAGGTAAATTGCCAAAGCAGTTATTTACCATAACGGCGATTCTGCTGTGTTTGTCCATCGCAAACCAAGTGAACATGGTGCCAAATTCAGGCACCCAGTTTTTATCCAGTACAACCATGCTGATTTATCTGTTTGATATTTAAAAATTAAATGCCACTGTGCATCGGGTGCCAGCCACTGCCTGCTTTAGCTGTGTAGCGTACCGTATTTAATGGTTTCAACTGCCACATACCATTACTGTCTTTCACGATTTCACTGGCATGAACGCGACAGCGGAACCGCAATGTATCGGCTTCCAGTTGGAACTGATAAAACTTCCCTTCTTCCGGCGTGAAATAGGTATCCACAAGGCAGGTATGCTTACCTTCAACGTAAACATTGACTACTTCGGTTTCTGCACCTGCAATGAGTTGCGTTTCGTAGTAGTCAATATTGTATTTCTCTCCGGCAACTTTTGGCATCCCCCGATCCACTGTATTCTGTAATACCCACTCACTGGATCGTATCAGGCCACCTTTGCTCTCACCATTGACCATTTGATAAAGGCTGGTTTGTTCAGTGTTATCGACAATTCTCAGCCATGGAGCATGAGCACTTTGAGGTGGGGGAACGAAAAAAGTATGGTCTGGAATAAAGGCACAGCCTGCAGCGATCAGAATGACCGCTGCGTTCGCAGAACGCAGCAACCGTTTCACCGTTTATCTCCTTTACTGTATTCCATGCGCATATGTATCCAGACACCCAGACCAATCACTGGCCCTGAAGCGATGCCAATTCGCAGAGCCTGAGCCAGTAATGGCTGCCACTGCATACCTGATGGCATTTGCAGGATAAACTGGTAGTAGAGCCATACCCCAAAATAGACAAGTGCCACCGTGCAGGAGAGCGCCAGGAAGCAGCCTCCCATCAAAAATAAAAGCGTACTAAAGCCAGGTTTTTTTGTACTCACGGCTCATTTTCCTTGTTGATCCTGTGGTTTCTTATCAATTGCTTTCTGGATTACCGTCCCGGTCCCCTCAGAAACAGCGGCTCCAAAAGTACTTCCCAGCATATCCGCTGCAGGTTTCGGCAATTTCGTACCCGCTGCGCCACTGATAATGGTCGACGTAGTGGCACCGGCAACGTTACCGACACCCGCGCCAGTAACTGCCCCAGTAGAATCTTGATCACCCTTAATTTTACTGCCAACATAGGCTCCGCTCATCCCCCAAACCTGGGTTGCCAAGAAGCTCTTCCCAGTGGTGACGGCGCTGACGCCTGTAGCAATTAAAGCATCGGTGTAACTTATTTTTTCACCCGGTTTCATCGTTATTACCTGGTTATTAATATTGGCTGCACCACCGATGATTCCATTGACTGTGATTGCTCCACCCGTCACTGTACTACCTCCACCGAGTGTCAGGGCATTAACCATAAAGAAGCCCCAGGCTTGCAATAATCCTCTTACCGGATCCTGATTCTCGGAAAGGGTGCCTCTGTTGTAGATGCGTAATGATTCACTGACCTGCTCAGGTGTTTTACCCTGCTCAATTTCATATTTGGCGAGTGACACCGCACCAGAACCCCAGGACATCATACCAGGGCTTAACAAATCATTGTTGTCCACTGCATTTTTACTGGAATCATGTGCAGTGATAACACCAGAAGAAGTATCCGTGCTGAGCCCGCCAGCAAGGGCTCCTGCCAGTGATGCCAGATTGCTAATCTTAGTGCGCTCTTCTGGTTTGAGATCTTCCGTTTTAATACCAGGGTATAAATATTCACGAATAGCACGTGCAGCGAGTTCTCCACTCGCCGCGCCTATGGCGCCTGCTGCAGCATTTGTTCCTGACAATTCCGCAACCACACCACCTAATACAGCATGTCCAATGGCATTTGCCGCAATTTGACCAGCAGTAGGGTCTTCATCAAAACCTACTGTCATGCCTTTTACTACTCCAGCCATATAAGGCGCAGCTCCGGCGGCCAGCGCTTTCGCTGGGTCTCCACCAGCCAGAGCAGTAATTGCAGCCGCAGCAGCTCGAACTCCACGGTCAAGATCACCCCCTGCCTTATACTGGTCACTCACGCTTTTATAAGCTTCTGTGTTTTTGACTCGATTCCAGTAAACATCACGCTTTTCTTTACCATCCCACTCCCCAGCTTCTTTAATTCCCGCATTGTTCGCCTGAATCTGGCCTTGAGTCAGGGTAATATCGACAGCCTGGTTCGCTATATCACCAATCAATCGCAATCGGCTCAGACGCTGCTGTTCCTTCGCTTTATCGAAGATTGGGCTGATACTTTGGTTAGCGTGCTCGACATCGCGGCTCAGCTCGCTGACATCCTGCTGCTGGTTCGCCTGATCACGGATAATCAGCGATCCTGGAGAAACGGCAGCATAAGTCGTACCGGAAGCATTCCCATCGCTGCCACCCGCTCCCAGGCCATTGGCCGCCAGATTTTGTACGGCGTTTTTCAGCAGATCCTGTGCGCCCAGCCCGCCAGTGCTGATGCCGACGCTGCTGTGTGACACCTCAAACTCTGCACTGTTGTTGATATTGCTGAAGCCCAGCGTGCCAGTACTGAGACGGTTTTTATCTTCGCCGGCGGTGCTGCCAATCACGGCACCATCCAACTGCGTGTGGTTACCGACAGTGATATCGAAGCCGCCGTCACCCGCGAAGATGCCGGTTTGTTCCTGCACACTGTTATAGGTGCTGTGGATTTTGTCCTTCGCCACGCTGGCGCTGACGCTGCCAGTCATGCTGCCAAAGGTAAAGCTGGCACCTGCTGAGCTGTTCTTTTGCTTCGAGTCGTAGTTATTAACGTCCTGCTCACTCTGCAGCGTCAGGTTACGGCCGACATTGGCGACGACCTGATCGGCACTCAGCTGTGCGCCGCGCAGGGTAGTGTCACGCCCGCTGTTGACCGTCAGCTTATTACCGGCGTCGACGGTGGTTTCTGTATGTGTCAGGCCATCACCATTCTCATTACCGGAACCTTTACTGGCATTGGCAAACACACTGATTCCTGCACCGCCTTGGCCCGCACCGATGCTGACGCCGATGCCGCCACCGCTGTTGCTGTTTTTGCCGGTCTGCAGCTGAGTATTCTGCGCTGACAGCAGGTTGATATCGCGGTTTGCCGACAGCAACACATCGTTGCCCGCTTTCAGCTGACTGCCGCCGATGGTCAGATCGCCATCGTTGCCATTCTCTGAACCGGTCGCCACCAGGTTGATATTGTTGCCCGCCTGCACGGTGCTGCCGGAGGCGTTGACCGCTTCGCTGTGGCTCTCGCTCTTCGACTTCGAAGTACTCAGCGACAGGCTGACACCAATGGCGTTCTGGTCGGTGGTGTTCTGGCGACGCCAGTACCGCCGCCTGAGCAGCCTGCACGCCTGCCAGACCGGATTTCAGCTTCTGCAGCGATGCCATACGGCCATCCTGCTGCTCATCGGCGGCTTTCGCGCTGGTGTAGGCAGTGTTGATCGCGCTGCCAATCGCACCGGACAGCGCCAACGTCAGCCCCGTCTGTTTGCGTTCGTAAGTGGTGTCGGTGGTGCTCTGGTTATTCGCGGCATCAATGGTGATGTTGTTCGCCACCATATTGATGTCGTTACCTGCGATCACATCAGAACCCTGCACGGCGATATTATTACCCGCCACCAGGCTAGTATCGCCATCGACGCTGCCCAGCGTGCTGTTGTTGTGGGTCAGCGCCGCGGTATCGGAGGTCGAACTCTCTTTGATCGAGCCGACAAAGAAGCCAATGCCGCCGCTGCTCATCAGACCCGACTTGGTGGTTTTCTTCATCGACCAGCTGTCGCGGCTCTCTTCCGCTGCCGTGACGTTGAGGTCATTCCCGGCACGTAATGCCAGACCCTGATCCGCCGCCACATCGCTGCCGGTGATATTCAGGTTGTTACCCGCGCTGACGGCGATATTTTCCCCGCCCAGGCTGCTGCCGTTTGCCAGCGTGGCATCATAGCCGGCGCGGGTGGTCGTGGTGCGTTTCGACAGGAAGCCGGAACCTTTCACCTTCGAATTCATATCCAGATATTCCTGACTGCTGGCGCTGCCGAGGTTGATATCATTGGTGGCGGTCAGCGCAAGCTGCCGATCGGCATTCAGTTTCGCCGCCTGAGCGTTGATATTATTGCCGGCATTCAGCGAGATATTGCCGTCGCTGGTGACTTCACTGCCTTGTACCTGAGTCAGCGTCTGCGTGACGTGGTTATCTTTATCCCACACCACCTTGTCGCTGCTGCCGGTGGTGACGGTGGTCATAGTGATATCGCGATTAGCCGCGATCTGCGTCTGGCTGTTTTCACCGGAGCTGACCACCTGTGCGGCCTGCAGATTGACATCACGGCCTGCCTGCAGCAGCAGTTTGCCATCGTCACCCTGCACATACATGCCTGCCACGCGGTCGATATTGTCGCGGCTGAAGCGGTTACTGCCGTTCTGACTTTCCGCGTGGTTGGTCTCGCTGGCAACGGTGATGTCGCGTCCGGCCTGTGCCAGCAGGGTATCGGTGGCACGCACCGTGCCGCCGATGTTAGTGAGATCGTTGGTCGCCTGCAGCGACACGGATTTACCTGCAATGATGCCGCCGACGTTAACGATATCGTCGCCAGAAACGCTGACCAGCTGTGTGGCGCTGATGCGTCCGCTGTTCAGCATGCCGCCGCTGACGCCAATGCTGACGTTCTTACCCGCCAGCAGCGCACCGCTGCCGTCCATATCGCCTTGCTGCACCTGTGCATACACCTGAGGTACCAGCACGTTCTGGGTGGTGCCATCCGGCATCTTCACATCCTGCGCCACCAGCCACACCATGTCCTGAGTGATCTGCTTCATCTGTTCGGCGGTGAGCGCCACGCCCGGCACCAGATTGAATTGCTTCGCGAAGCTGACACCCGCTTCCATCAGGCCCTTATACTGCTCTTCATCGCTGGTGTAATCCGCCAGGTAACGCTGACCGACCAGCTCAACGATCTGCTCGCGCACTAGGCGCTGTTCATAGAAACCGTCGCCGAGGCGTTTTTGCGTGATCGACGGATCGGTCCGCAACTGGCTCAGCATATAGTCGGAACTCAGCCAGGTTCTCTGATTGGTGAAACGCGGATCGGTTTCGATCAGATAGCTGCTGGTGGCATCCGGCAGGGTGGTGAACAGGCTGCCGGTTGGCAGAGAAGCGTCCGGTGTCATCGAGCGAATGACGTCAGTGTTCTGTCCGGCCACTTCCACGCGCTGCGCGGCATAATCCGCCAGCGATGGCGCGTTGCTGGCCGCCAGGGTATTCTCCTTCATCACGCTCGGACTGAGGCTGATGGACTGAATTTCCGTTGGCGGGGTATAGGCCGAAGCGCGTGCTTTCTGGCTGTCTTTGCCTTTTTTATGGATACGATCCCATTCGATGACCTGACCGACTTTTTCCGTCAGTGTCTGGCCAGTGACTTCGGTATTCACCAGTTCCTTCACTGCCGTCAGCAGGGTGCCACCGGCAATAATCTGGCTCTTGTCGTTCAGCAGCTTATCGCCGGAGAGCGAAATCTGACCGCCCGCGATGATTTTCGCCGGGTCGCTCTGGGCGATCTGCTCTTCGCTAATGGTCTCGGTATAGCTGTACTGATAGTAATGGTCGCGACCACACACCACGCCTTCGATACAGATATGACGCACTTCATTTTTGTAGAAACTGATGTTGTAGTCGTCAGGGCTATAGTGAACGCCATTATTCAGGTCGACTACCATATACTCATTTTTCTGCTTCTCTGACAGCTGTACGAAGCGGGTTACAAAATTGTCGTTGATATTGTTCAGCGCGGTGAAGCTGAGCGCCATATTGCCGACAGACTCTATTGTGGCACTGTGGTTGTTAAGGCTGCTCGCTTTGCCGCTGGCCACACCGTTTTCATCGAGATTGCCACCAATGGCCAGATAGCCACCGCTGTAGATCAGTGAATGAGTATGGTTATTCAGCGTGCCGACGCCCAGATCGAGACGCTGACGCGCCGCAATGGTGGCGCTGCTGTTATTTTCCGCCAGGTTATTCAGTGTCGCTGTGCTGATCGCCAGACCGTCACCATAAATACGACCGGTACCGATATTGTTGACGGTGCTGGCATTGATGCGGGTCAGTACGCCATCGATCAGGCCACGGTTGCTCAGCGTATCGCTGGCGTTCAGCGTGGTCTGCTGCGCGCTCAGTTCGCCTGTGACTTGGTTGTCGATGTTGCTGGCCTGCACATTCAGCTTACCGCCTGCGCCAAGCAGCGCATTGTTAATCAAGCTGTTATTGACGTTCAGCGTCAGATCGCCATTTGCCAGCGTTTTATTATTGTTACTGAAGCCGTCCGCGAAGCTGAGATCCATATCGCCAAGCGACAGAATTTCACCGCTGCCGTTAATCTCTCGACCGCGGAAGGTCAGCTGCTGACCCGCCACCAGACGACCCCCTTCATTGCTGATACGCAGATCGCTGCTGGTGGCCGCGGTGCGGGAGAGGGCGCTGGTATTTTGCTGATCGAGCGTCAGCTGTTTATTGGCGGAGATCTGCCCCAGGTTGTTGTTCAGCAGCGGCGTGGCGATGGTCAGATCGCTGGCGGCGGCAAGCGTACCGTTCTGGTTATTCAGTTCACTGCTGGCCGCAACATCCAGCGAGCCGGAACCGGCCGCCATGATGGTGCCGCTCTGGTTGTTCAGGCTGACGCTCTGCACGCTGAATTTTTTGGCGTTGGCGGCGATGCGGCCATTCTGGTTATCAATGCTGTCGCTGCTGAGTTGCAGATCGCGGTCGCCGCTTTGCAGTAACTGGCCGCCACGGTTGCTGATAACTGGTGTACTGACCTGTAGCGCATTGGCGTTAATCACGCCGCGATCGTTGCTGAGTTTACCGGCCGCTGAGAGTTTCAAATCGCCACTTGCCAGCAGCTGTGCGTCGTCGGTGATGATATCGCTGCTGCTGGTCAGCGTGGCGTGATGCGCGGCGGTATCGCTGCCGCTGAGATCAATCTGGCTGGCGCTGGCGTTCAGATCTCCACCAGACAGCACCTGACCCCGGCTGGTCAGTTTGCCGTCGCTGGCGAGTGTCAGATTGCCGCTGTCGGCCAGCGTGCCATCGGTTTTCATCCCGGCGGCAATGGCCGCGCCTTTGCTGTTGCGGATGGTGGCGCCGCGCACGCTGGTGTTGCCTTTGGCGGCGATCAGGCCGCTGTTGGTCACCCCGTCACTGGCGGTGGTGCTGTGGTCGCGCTGGGCAAACAGGGTGCCGCTGTTATCGACTTTTTTACCGCCTAGCAGCAGATCCTGTCCGGCATTGACGGTGCCGCTGTTAACGATATCGCCATTAGCGTTTATGGTGATATCACCCGCCTGCGTGCCGAGTGTGCCTTTGTTGCTGACGCCGACCCCTTGCTCGGTCGCCACCAGACGGATTTTACCGGCATACATGCCGCCCAGTTGGGCTACGTCGATCGCCAGTGTCGGCTTGACGTCGCTGCTGTCGCTCTCCGCTGCACTGCTGGCGCTGTTGTTATCGACAACCTTACTGTTATCGACAATCCTATTATTATCGGCGGCCACTTCGTTTTTACCGGTGGTGACGGTCACATCTTTCGCCCAGATACCGGCATTCACTTTCACGGTGCGGGCAATCAGATCGGTGTAGTCCTGCCGGCTGCTGTCCATGCCAGCGCCTTCAACCACGATCTCACCGCTGCCCACGCGGTAGCCGCGCAGTTCACCGTTGGTGACTTGCGGTGTGCCGGTGGTCAGGGTGGCGCGATTGGCATTAATAAAGCCACAGCCGTCACAGCTGATGCCCGCCGGGTTAGCAATCACCACCTGCGCCTTACGGCCTGCAACTTCGATGTAGCCATTCAGCTTGCTTGGGTCACGCGAATTGACTTCGTTAAGAATAATTTTGGCTTCGCCTTTCGCCAGCCATGGGTTACTCGCCACCCAGCCGCCCAGCTGGGTCTGTACCTGCTTGTGGGAGTTATTCAGAATCGCGCCTTTGTTATCGACGTCGAACTGGGTGTATTTGTTGTGCGATACGCCACCGGCGCTTGGCGTCTGGATATTGACCTGCGGCGTGCCGTTGGCGCTCTGCATCACATTCGGCTGCTGCCCGCCCGGGGCGCTCTTGTCGGCGACAATCCCGGCCGCCAGCGCTTGTGGCGCGAGCGTGACCAGACCAAGTGCGGTCATGGTCAGGAAGGCGGTGGGCTTCATCCGGCCAATCAGCTGGCTCAGCGTATGGCCGACGCCGTTTGCGCCATTTTTGCCCTGGCCACGGTTGATTTCGGAAACCACCATTAACAGGCCGCGAGCCTTGTTGAAAATGATGCGATAGAGGTTCTTATTCACGAAAAGTTATCCCTGCTAAAAGTGATGTTAAGCAACCAGCGGCGTGTTCTGCTGCCAGAGTCTGAATTGTTGTTGGGTGACGTCATCGCCACGGAACTGCAGTACCCGTTGTCCGCGTTCCGCCCCTTTGTGGTACAGCGCACGGCCACATAAGTGGGGAAACAGCGTGCCGCCGACGATGCGGCGAAACGCCTGCTGGTCGCCGAAGGGCGCGACCCAGTCGCGGAACCACAGACGGTCGCCGCTGGTCCAGTCCTGTGGCTGCACGAGGATGCCGGGGCCGGTGAGGTAGCGCTGTTCCGCTTCTTCATCCATCCACGCCCAACTGAGGAAAAACATCGGCTTGTCATCGCGGCTGGCGATAACAAACTGTTGATGTTTGATGGCGGGCAACAGCAGCGTCGGCAGAACACTGAGCGGAATATCGCGGTGCTGTGCCGAATGCATCCACAGCCAGACTGCCGCGCCAAGCGCTTCTGCTTCGCTGAACTGGCCGCCGAGCAGCGGGGCGGTTAACTGATAGCCATTAACAGGTATTTTCATCACGCGCCTCCTTAATACTGCCAGCTGAGGTTAAAGCCGAGGGTGACCGGACTGGTGTGGAAGCCTTCCGGTTTGGAGAACGGCACACCGACAAACAGGTCGTAGCCCGTGTTAAAGGCGTTGCCGCGCAGACCAAGGACGCCGCCCGCCAGATGTTTTCCGACGAGGTAATCACGCGTGCCGTCAACTTCACCGTAGTCAGCGCCGAGATACAGTTCCTGGTTGGGCAGCGGCGTGCGCCAGGCCAGATCGTTGCGTATGAACCAGCCGTGGTCGGCCGTCAGGGTGCGTTCACCGTCGAAGCCGCGCACGGTCCAACGGTTACCAATCGACAGTTGATCTTGAGGCGTTAGTTTGGAGTGGTTGATCTGGCGCAGATACTGGACGTTATACCGGAAGGTCTGGTTTCCTATTGTAAACGGCATATCCAACTGGGCATTGAGTTGGATAATTTTCGCCAGTGCTGTGCCTTCATCGAAATACTCTTCCTGCGCCGGAATCGCGCCGAACCAGCGAGTGCCGCGCTGGTAGCTCACTGCGGCATCAAGCGTGGTGGCGCCGAAGTAGTGGCGGTGCTGCAGGCCCAGACGCCAGGCGCTGGTTTTACGCCGCTGCACATCCACTTCGGTATCGTTGACGAAGTTCTGTGATTCGCGCGTCAGAATTTCATAGCTCATCGAGGTTTTCTGACTGCCGCTGCGGTACAGCACCCGGCTCAGCTGGAAGTTAAGGTTTTTGCTGTTGCCGCTGTAGTTGTAGTCTTCATACGCGCCCGCCACATTCTGGTTGTAGTCGTAGCCGCTGGCGGTGACGCCCGCCATCCAGTAACCGAACGGTACGGAATAGTGCAGCATGTAGTTCTTGCTGCCTTTTTCGCTGCCGGATTCAAGGTCATGGTTGCCGGAAATGTAGAACAGGTCGCTGAGTGAGAAGGGATTATCGATATACAGCGTCAGGCCGCCCTGATAACGACCGGTGGTTTCGGTGCCGGAGTCATCGAGCGTCGCGCCGAGACGCCACATTTTTTCCTGTTGCCAGGTGACGTCAATGTCGCTCTCGCCGGGCTGCTCGCCCGGGACAATCGCCATCTCTGCCTGAACGGTGGGCACGCGCTGCAGGTTTTCCAGTCCCTGCTCAATGTCACGCAAATCCAGCAATTCGCCTTCACGCGCCGGCAGGGCGCTCCAGAGGCTCACGTAGCGATCGCTCTCTTTGGTCAGTTTGACCTCGCGCGTTTTGCCCGGAATCAGGGTGATATGCAGGGTGCCGGTTTTCAGGTTTTGCGGCGGCGCCATTACGCGCGCGGTGACGTAGCCATGGTCGATCAAACGGTTTTGCAGTGCGCTCATCAGCAGGTTGACACCCTGAGCGCCCAGGCACTGACCTTTACCCTGATCGGCCAGCTGTTGCAGCGGGATACGCAGCCAGGAGGGGAAATCGTCTTTGCCGGTCAGTATGATGTGATACAGCGTAAAGCACTGTTGCTCCTGCGGAAATTGCAACTTAGTAAAGAATGAGGAAGGTGGCTGCAAACGCACATCAGGCGTTTGCGGCGCTAATTGCTGCTGCATCGCACGCTGGCGATCCTGCTGGTTGATATTTAGCTGTTCATCCACCCGTTCCGGTGCGGCAAGAGGCGTCAGATTATTATCTGCCGCCCAGCTGCTTGCTGAGGTGGTCAATAAAATAAATAGCGCAAGCGGGCTGAGACGCGCAGATTGATACCCGTCAGTGAATGACGCATTCCGTAGCATAATTAATTAACCTGAATTATTAGTTGTTATTGGGATACCATTCGTTTCCAGAAATAATTGGTTACTTGGTACAATTTCAGGTTATATACGTTAACAATTTGTTTGCTAAGAGTTGTCTTATTGCTTGCTAAGAGTTGTCTTAAAAATATCGTTTCTTTACATTTTGGCGGTAAAAATACGGTATGAGATAGGTGAGGGGGGGGGAACTTATATCGGCGTGAGCGTGAGGCGTTTGTCTGATTTTATTATTATATTGATACGATATATCTCTCAACCAAAGGAGTGATGGTTCATTCGATGAGTCGACTACAGAACGAAATTAACTCTCTGGTCAATCGCGGCGTGGATCGCCACCTGCGGATTGCCGTCACCGGGTTGAGCCGCAGTGGCAAAACCGCGTTTATCACCGCGTTCGTCAATCAATTATTGAATACCCACAGTGGCGCACACTTGCCGATGTTTTCCCCCGTGCGCGAAGAGCGTTTGCTGGGGGTGAAACGTGTGCCGCAGCGCGATTTGGGCGTGCCGCGTTTTGCTTATGATGAAGGCATGGCCGCGCTGTATGGTTCGCCGCCGGCTTGGCCAACGCCGACGCGCGGCGTAAGTGAGATTCGTCTGGCGCTGCGCTATCGCTCTAAGGATTCGTTGCTGCGTCATTTCAAAGACACCTCGACGCTCTATCTGGAAATTGTTGATTACCCCGGCGAATGGCTGCTGGATCTGCCGCTGCTGGAGCAAACCTATTTGAGCTGGTCGCAGCAGATGAGTGGTTTGCTGCAAGGGGGACGCACCGAGTGGGCGAAACCCTGGCTGGCGCTGTGTGAGAAAGTCGATCCGTTGGCCCCGGCGGATGAAAATCAACTCGCCGAGGTGGCGCAGGCTTACACCGACTATCTGCATCGCTGCAAACAGGAAGGGCTGCACTTTATTCAACCGGGTCGATTTGTATTGCCGGGCGATCTGGCGGGCGCGCCGGTGCTGCAATTCTTCCCGTGGCCGCAGGTGAATCAGATCGGTGAAGCTAAGCTGGCGCAGGCGGATGAGAAAACCAACATCGGCATGCTGCGCAAGCGTTTTGATTATTACTGTCAGTCGGTCGTCAAAGGATTTTATAAGGATCACTTCGTACGCTTCGACCGGCAGATTGTTCTGGTCGATTGCCTGCAACCGCTCAATAGCGGCATCCATGCGTTTAACGATATGCGGCTGGCGCTCACCCAACTGATGCAAAGTTTTCATTACGGGAAGCGCACGCTGTTCCGGCGTTTGTTCTCGCCCTGCATCGACAAACTGATGTTTGCGGCGAGTAAAGCGGATCACATTACCGCCGACCAGCACGCCAATCTGGTGTCGTTGCTTCAGCAACTGGTGCAGGAAGCGTGGCAGAACGCGGCGTTTGAAGGCATCGATATGCGCTGTGAAGGCATTGCGTCGATCCAGTCAACGCAGAGCGGTGTCGTCGATCATCAGGGCCAGAAAATTCCGGCGCTGAAAGGGCATCGGCTCAGCGACGGCCAGCCGTTAACGGTCTACCCCGGTGAGGTGCCCGCGCGTTTACCGGGTGCGGCATTCTGGCAAACGCAGGGCTTCCATTTCGATCAATTTCGTCCGCGAGAAATGACGGTAGACACGCCGTTGCCGCATATCCGGTTGGATACGGTCATGGACTTTCTGTTAAAGGATAAATTGCGATGAGCGAACGACTGAAACCTCGCGTCACGTTCGATGACGTTTCACCGCAAGAGCCACAGCCGCAGCTGCGTGCCGGGTTGGCGTTTGACGAGCAGAGCGGCACGCCGTTTTCCCCGATCAGCCGCGAAGAAGAAGTGCCGGAAGAAGGTGCTGCGGAAGAGGCGATCAGCGCGGCGCTGCGACCAAAGCGCAGCCTGTGGCGGCGTATGGTGATGGCGGGAATCGGGCTGTTTGGTGTTAGCGCGCTGGCGCAGGGCGTGCAGTCGCTGCATAACGCCTGGGTGCAGCAGGACTGGATCGCGCTGGGCGGCATTACCGCAGGCAGCCTGATTGTGGCGGCGGGCGTCGGCTCGCTGGCTGTCGAGTGGCGACGGCTCTACCGCTTGCGGGAACGTGCGGAAGAGCGTGACGTGGCCCGCGATCTGTTACACAGCCACGGCGTGGGGCGCGGGCGTGAATTCTGCGAAAAGCTGGCACGGCAGGCAGGGCTGGATAGCGGCCATCCGGCGATACAGCGTTGGCAGGCTTCGCTCCATGAAACCCACAACGACCGCGAAGTGCTGGAACTTTATGCGCGTCTGGTTCAGCCCGTACTGGACACGCAGGCGCGGCGTGAAATCAGCCGCTCGGCGGCGGAATCTACCTTGATGATCGCCGTCAGCCCGCTGGCGCTGGTGGATATGGCCTTTATCGCCTGGCGTAACCTGCGCCTGATTAACCGTATTGCCGCGCTGTACGGCATTGAACTCGGCTATTTCAGCCGCATCCGCCTGTTCCGGCTGGTGCTGGTCAATATCGCGTTTGCCGGCGCATCGGAGCTGGTGCGGGAAATTGGCATGGACTGGATGTCGCAAGATCTTGCCGCTCGGCTATCAACTCGCGCTGCACAGGGCATTGGCGCAGGGCTGCTGACCGCGCGCTTGGGTATCAAAGCGATGGAACTGTGCCGCCCGCTGCCGTGGCTGGATGACAAACCGCGTCTCGGTGATTTCCGCCGCGAACTGATTGGTCAGGTGAAAGAAACGCTGCAAAAAGGGCGTTAGAGGTGAAAACGATGGTACAGGCAATGTGCCATCGTTGTTTTATCGTGGCTTAACAATGAAATGCAGTACAAGCCGCGTGCTATTTTGGCAGGCAGTACCGTTGTTACAAAATCGTGTGTAGGATAAAAACTCCTCATTTCTGTATAACAGGACGTTTTTATGATTCCCGGTAAAAAATTGACGCTGGCGGCACTGTCGCTGTCGGCAGCCATGCTCTGCTTACCTGCCAGCGCGCAGCTGGTACTGGCACCCGCCGATGCGGAACGTTACTCGCAAAATAGCTTCCCTGAATATCTCGAATTACTCACGTTGCCAAATGATGCTGCCGTGCCTGCGGATATCCAGCGTAATGCCGACTGGCTGGAAAAGGCTTTTCAGAAGCGTGGCTTCACCACGCAACAGCTGGCAAATGGTGATAAGCCGCTGGTTTATGCTGAGCTGGGCACGCCAAAAGCCGATCGTAAAACTATCTTGTTCTACATGCATTTTGACGGACAGCCCGTGAATCCGTCCGAGTGGCAAACGCCGCCGTGGCAGCCTGTACTGAAAGAAAAAGACGCTGCGGGCAAATGGCAGACGCTGTCTGAGTCACGCCTTCTGAAAGGGGATATCAATCCAGAATGGCGCCTCTTTGCTCGTGCATCGGCCGATGATAAAGGGCCGATCGTGATGTTTCTCGCCGCCATGGACGCAATGAAAGATAAAGGCGTTGAGCCTGCGGTCAACATCAAAGTGCTGCTGGATTCTGAAGAGGAAAAAGGTTCGCCCGGTCTGACGACGGTCATGGCTGACAATCTGACGCTGCTGAAAAGTGACGGTATGGTGATTTACGACGGCGCGATGCCGTCCAGCAATCGTCCTGGCATCAACTTTGGTAATCGTGGGTCAATCCAGATCGATATGACGGTTTTCGGTGCGAACGCGGCTGCGCACAGCGGCGGTTATGGCAATGTCATTCCCAATCCGGTGCAAAATTTGGCCACGCTGTTAGCTAGCATGAAAGATGCGGACGGTAAGGTCACGATCCCCGGTTACTATGACCGTGTCACGCTTAGCGAGAACGATAAAAAACAAGTCGCAGAGACCGCGCCGCCCGCGGGTTCGCTGGAGAAACGCTTTGGTGTTGCTCAGTTAGAGAAGGTCGCCAGTAATGCAGCAGAGGCAGTGCAATATCCTTCGCTGGATATTCTCGGTATTAAAGCGGGCGATACAGGTAAAAAAGCGGCTAATGCCATTCCGTCAACCGCGACGGCCAGCGTGAATATTCGCACCGTGCCGGAGACGCCGCCGGATGATATGTATGCGTTGTTACGCCAGTATATCGCCAGCAAAGGCTTTCATATCATTGCTGGTGAAGCGCCTACGCAGGCCGAACGTGAGCAGTATCCGCATCTGATTTCCCTTAGCCTGACGGCCTATCCGAGCAGCGCCTATGCGGCCAGAACCGAGATCGATTCCCCGCTGGGGCACTGGGCGGTTGCGACTACAACCGCACCGCGCGGCATCGCACCGGAGAAGAATCGTATGATGGGCGGGACGCTGCCGATGAGCGGCGCGGTCAGCGTATTGAAAGTGCCTTACGTCATCGTTCCTCTGGTGAATGCCGATAATAATCAGCATAGTTTTGATGAGAATTTACGCCTCGGTAACTATCTGGAAGGCATTCGAACCATTGTGGCGATGGCAACGACGCCGCTGTCTTAACCCCGTTTCGTCATTGACGTGGAAAAAACGTACAGATGTGTCAACTTTTGCTGCCACCTTACTTCATCCGGTGCAAACGAAAGGGTATTATCAGTAGCAATAGCCATATCGTGTCTCTTGAAGAAGGTAGCCGTTGATGCATCTGGAAGTGATTTGTGAAGACCGCATTGGTATGGTCCGTGAACTGTTAGATCTACTTGCGTCACGCAATATTGATTTACGCGGCATTGAAATTGCGTCTATTGGTCGTATCTACCTCAATTTTGCCACCCTCGATTTTGATGATTTCCGTCTGCTGATGACGGAAATCCGCCGTATTGAAAGCGTCAGCGATGTGCGTACCGTGGCGTTCATGCCGTCTGAGCGTGAACATCGGGCGTTGAATGCGCTGCTGGAATCCATGCCTGAACCGGTATTCTCGCTGGATATGAAGGGAAAACTGGAGCTGTTTAACCCCGCGGCTCTGGCTCTGTTTGAACAATCGGCAGAGACCATCAGCGATTTGACGATTGGCAGCATGATTCCTGGTTTCAATTTCGCCAGTTGGCTGGAGAAGAGCAGCGCTGTCGTGGCGGAGCGTGTGGTGATTCGCGGTCAGGATTTCCTGCTGGAAATGACGCCCGTCCGTCTGGAAGATGATGCCGGGAAAGTGGCAACGGCGGGCGCATTGGTGATGCTGAAATCGGCTGCTCGCATGGGCCGCCAGTTGCAGAATCTCGCCGTGAATGATGAACATGAGTTCGATCATATCGTGGCCGTTAGCCCGAAAATGCGTCAGGTAGTCGAACAGGCGCGCAAGCTGGCGATGCTGGATGCGCCGCTGCTGATCGTCGGTGATACGGGAACGGGCAAAGATATGCTGGCGCGAGCCTGCCATCTGCGCGGACCACGCGGCAAGAACCCTTTCCTGGCGCTGAACTGCGCGTCGTTACCCGATGATGTGATGGAGAGTGAGCTATTCGGCCATGCGCCCGGCGCGTATCTCAATGCGCAGGAAGGCAAAAAAGGCTTCTTCGAACAGGCTAACGGCGGTTCGGTTCTGCTGGATGAAGTCGGTGAAATGTCGGCACAGATGCAGATTAAATTGCTGCGTTTCCTGAATGACGGGACATTCCGTCGCGTCGGTGAAGATCACGAAGTCCATGTCGATGTGCGGGTGATTTGCGCGACCAAGAAAAACTTGTTGGAGCTGGTGCAGCGTGGTGAATTCCGGGAGGATCTTTATTATCGCCTCAATGTACTCACGCTGATGTTACCGCCGCTGCGCGAGCGTCCGGCGGACATTATGCCGCTGGCCGAGCTGTTCGTGGCGCGCTTTGCCGACGAGCAGGGGATTCCTCGCCCCAAACTGGCCGCAGATGTGGAGCATTTCCTGCCGCAGTACGGCTGGCCGGGCAACGTTAGGCAGCTACGAAATACCATTTATCGCGCACTGACGCAGTTGGAAGGTAACGAACTGCATATGCAGGATATCGATCTCCCGGCGTTTTCGATTGATGCCCCGCAAGATGAAACCCTGCTTGATGGCTCGCTGGACGACATCAACAAACGTTTCGAGCGTTCCGTGCTGACCCGTCTTTATCAATCTTATCCAAGCACACGTAAACTGGCGAAGCGGTTAGGTGTATCGCACACGGCGATAGCCAACAAACTGCGGGAATATGGACTCAGCCAACGCAAATCGGCAGGGGACGACGAAGAGTAAATAACAAAACGGCTGCTTGCGCAGCCGTTTTTCATGTAATTCAGCGTAGCTTATCTTATTTCAGAACAGCCAGTGCTGCATCGTAGTCTGGTTCAGTGGTGATTTCATTCACCAGCTCGCTGTGCAGCACGTTGTCGTTTTCATCCAGTACGACAACCGCACGAGCAGTCAGACCTTTCAGCGCGCCATCGGCGATAGCAACGCCATAGTTCTCTTTGAACTCACCGCCACGCAGGGTAGACAGCACAACAACGTTGTTCAAACCTTCCGCGCCGCAAAAACGGGACTGCGCGAACGGCAGATCGGAAGAGATACACAGAACAACGGTGTTATCCAGTTCAGAACCCAGTTGGTTGAATTTGCGCACGGACGCGGCACAAACACCGGTATCGATGCTTGGGAAAATGTTCAGGATTTTGCGCTTGCCAGCATAGTTGCTCAGCGGGGTATCAGACAGATCTTTAGCCACCAGAGTAAATGCTGGGGCTTTGCTTCCTTTGGCTGGGAATGACCCTGCTACTGGCACAGGATTGCCTTGAAAATGTACGTTCTGTGACATGTTTGCGTCCTTAATTACAGGTGATTAACACGCTGCTCAGTTTAGGGCAACATTAGCAACATTGGTATAAAAATTACGATTAAAATTGCTGGCTTAGCAGCGTGACCATCGCTTTCAGATAGCACTCGCTGGCGGCATCTGCCGAGATTGGCGGAAGCTCAGCGGTAATGCAATGAAGCGAACGATCGGCGCACCAACTTCCGAAAGAGCCAGGCGTGTCGTAACCGATACTCGATACTAACGGCAGTTCGCACCGCTGCGCCAACCATCGCCCCAGTTCGGAACGATGTGGGTCCTCAATACAGGCGAGTGGCTCATGAAAAGAGACAACCCAGTGAGGATTAAGTTTCTCAATCAGCGTGCAAAGGGCTTTTGTTTCCGGTTCTGAACCTGCCGTTTCGCCCGTGGATAGCTCGACATCGCGTTCATCTGCGGCGCTATTCCAGCGGTAGACCGTCTTCCCCGGCTGCCAGTTACTGGCCGGAAAATTTGCGATTGAGATCGACACCGTTAGCGTTGGCACGCAGGCCCAACTGACAGCCATCTGGGTTCACTGCAAGAATCACGTGATGGCGGCGCTGGCCTGAAAAGAGGGTACGTAGCGCGCAAGACAGCGCCACGACTGCGGCGGTTTCATCGCCGTGTGTTCCGGCAATAATCAGCCCACTCTCTGAGGGAGCTAATTCGGCTGGGAAATACAGCAGCGGTGCGCCCAGCAACGATTTCCCATACGGTTCGCCCAGCGACGGTAAATTGCCTCGTTGCTGGCGAGCCTGAAGAGGAATGATCGGGTTTTCCATGTTGTCGCCCTGTGGTTACCTATGCGTTTCATCATAAAAAAATCGGCCCAGAGACGCAAACGGCGATGCGGGCTGACAAATTGCGGGGGTATCGCTGGATGATAGCGCTGATTTCTGACTATTATATTCTTCAATCAATTCATTACGCTTTCAGGTCAAATCATCATGCACTATGGATATTCTGCATTTTATGCCGCGTTGATGGCGGCCATGACGGGCAATGCCGTCGCGGCGCAGGTTCCGGCGGGAACGGTTCTGGCTGAGAAGCAAGAAATTGTCCGCCACATTAAAGATGAACCGGCTTCCCTCGATCCAATCAAAGCGGTGGGGCTGATGGAAGCACAAGTGGCACGCGATCTGTTTGAAGGGCTGGTCAATCAGGACGCGCAGGGGAACATCGTCCCAGGCGTAGCGCTGCGTTGGCAGACGACTGATAACCGTACGTTTATTTTTACCCTGCGTGATAATGCCCGCTGGTCTAACGGTGAACCCGTTACGGCAAAGGATTTTGTCTACAGCTGGCGTCGTCTGGTCACTCCTGAAAACAGCTCATCATTCGCCTGGTTTGCTCGACTGGCGGGGATCCAGAACGCCGAGCAGATTCTCGCGGGCAAGCTGCCCGCCGATCAGCTTGGCGTGACGGCCGTCAATGATCACACGCTGAAAGTGCAGCTCAGCAAACCTGTGCCTTACTTTGTCAGCCTGACGGCGAATTTCAGCCTGTTTCCAGTGCATCAGGCCACGATAGAGAAATTCGGGAACGACTGGACGAAGCCGGGCAATCTGATTGGCAATGGTGCGTTTAAGCTGGATCAGCGCGTGGTTAATGAGAAGCTGGTGCTCACGCAGAATCCATATTATTGGGATAACGCTAACACGCGCCTGACAAAGGTGACCTTTGTTCCGATCAATCAGGAATCGAACGCGACGAAGCGCTATCTCTCTGGGGATATTGATATCACCGAGTCGTTTCCTAAAAACCTGTACCAAAAGCTGCTGAAAGACTTGCCAGGCCAGGTTTATACGCCGGATCAGCTTGGCACCTATTATTACGCGTTTAACACGCAGCGTGCGCCGACCAATGACGTACGAGTGCGAAAAGCGCTGTCTTACGCCATCGATCGCAAAGTGATTGCGGAAAAAGTATTGGGCACGGGGGAAAAGCCAGCCTGGCACTTTACGCCAGATGTCACTGCGGGCTTTAAACCGACGGAAAGCCTGTTGCAGCAGTATTCTCAGGATGAGCTGGATGCGCAGGCAAAAGCGCTGATGGCCGCGGCGGGCTATGGTCCAAACAATCCGCTGAAATTATCGCTGCTGTACAACACGTCGGAAAGCCACCAGAAGATCGCGATTGCCGTGGCTTCCATGTGGAAGAAAACGCTGGGCGTAGACGTGCGTCTGTCTAATCAAGAGTGGCAAACCTATATCGACAGCCGTAATAGCGGTAATTTTGACGTCGTGCGAGCGTCCTGGGTCGGTGACTACAACGAGCCGTCAACATTCCTCTCACTGCTGGCTTCGCACCACAGCGGGAATATCGCGCGCTTTAAAAACGCGAATTACGATCGCGTTCTAGATGAAGCGGGGAATCAGACTAACCCGCAGGCGCTGAATGCGGACTACAACCGAGCAGAGCAAATCTTGATGGATGAAGCACCAATTGCGCCGATCTATCAATACACCAACGGACGCTTGATCAAACCGTGGGTGAAGGGCTACCCGATTACTAACCCTGAAGACGTGGCATACAGCCACATGCTTTACATCGAAAAGCATTAAGTACCGTATTCAGGCATCGAATGATGTGGCGATAAAGCCGGAGCGATCGTGATGGCCGCTCCGGCTGGCAGAGCGCAACACTGATAGCAAAAAAGCTGATAGCAAAACCGTTGGAGGCAAGACGTGGAATCCCTGGCAGGAAAAGAGTTGCAACACAGCGGTGCGGTTCATGCGTATCAGTTGGATGGAAAGGGGGGCGTGACCCCGATTGGCGAGCAGGATGTGGTTAACAGCGAGAAACCCTGCTGGCTACACCTGGATTCTACCTTGCCTGCCAGCGTACGCTGGTTGAATAAAACGACACTGGTGCCGGATAGCGTACGCAATGCGCTGGCGGGGGAAAGCGCTCGTCCCAGAGTCACGCGTTTGGGTGAAGGTACACTGATCACGCTGCGCAGCATTAACCTGAATGCTAATGCGCGACCGGATCAACTGGTGGCCGTTCGGGTATTTATTACCGACAAGCTGATTATTTCTACCCGACGCCGTAAAGTTCTGGCTATCGACGAGATTCTTACCGATCTGAAGGAAGGCAATGGCCCTACGGACAGCGGAAGCTGGCTGGTTTCTATTGCGGAATCGTTGACCGATCATACCAGCGAGTTTATTGATGATTTGCATGAGAAAATCATCGATCTGGAAGAGGATTTGCTGGAGCAAAAAATTCCGCCGCGCGGCGAGCTGGCGCTGATTCGCAAACAACTTATCGTGTTACGCCGCTATATGACGCCACAGCGCGATGTATTCTCGCGTATTTCCGGCGAGAAACTGCCCTGGATGCAGGATGACGATCGCCGCAGAATGCAGGAAATAGCCGATCGATTAGGGCGTGGGCTGGAGGATTTGGATGCCAGTATTGCGCGCACCACGGTACTGTCGGATGAAATCACTGCGTTGATGACCGAAGCGATGAACCGCCGTACTTATACGATGTCGCTTTTGGCGATGGTTTTCCTGCCGACGACGTTCTTAACTGGCTTATTTGGCGTCAACTTAGGGGGAATTCCCGGCGGCGATGCACCGTTTGGTTTTGTCACGTTCTGCCTGATGTTGGTGATATTGGTGGGCGGCGTTGCATGGTGGTTAAAACGCAGTAAATGGCTATAACGACTTGTGGCGAGTGGGTGCGCAGATAATCACAAACTGTCGCGAATGGCTAAAAAACCACGCGTAAATTGAGCAATATCAACATTTTTTACCCTGTTGTGCGGCACTATCATTCTCGCAGGTGAATGCAACGTCAAGCGATGGGCGTTGCGCTCCATATTGTCTTACTTCCTTTTTTGAATTACTGCATAGCACAATTGATTCACACCATGCCGACAGTTTTGTCGGCTTTTTTTTGCCCCTCGATCCTGACTTTTTCCTATTCCATCCCAAACGATGCTGCCAAATGCCTTTGGCATTTTATTATGGTGGGCTATGCGCCACACCCTTCGGGCCGTCGCAAGCGACGTTGTAAAATGCCTTTGGCATTTTATTCATTAGCTTACTATGCTTAAAGGGAAGGGTTGGCGCTAACCGACCAGCCGTAACGCATGTCTGTACTGCTTCAGTAGCTGGATTTGCCTTAACATTATCCAACACCGAGGAGGAAAATATGCTCACTCAAGACGCGACGGATTATCTGCAAGCTGACACGGTTCCGGTTGAACCGATTCCCATTATACCGAACGATCCGACACCTCGTCCGCTTCCCGATCCACCGCCCATTCCTGATCCACCGCCGACAGGGCCGGAACACGAACCTGTCACTGAACCACCGCAAAATCGATAGCGGCGCGCTACGCGGCAGAAAATGGCACTAAAAAAGCTCCGAAAGGGGCTTTTTACTTTCTGGCTCGACTATTAATCATGAACTACGAGACTGTCTTTCGGGGCCTGGTCTCGTTCGTTCAAGCCATAATCACGCATGATTGACCCGACACGCAAACGGTAGTTAGCGAATACTCCATGACGCCCCTCGCTTTGAGCATGGCGATGTTCTTCCTTATTTCGCCATGCACGGACAGCATCCTCATCGCGCCAGAACGACAGTGACAGATACTTCCCTTTCGTCGTAAGACTTTCAAATCGCTCGATGGAAATGAAACCGTCGACTAGATCTAATTCGGGTCGTAGTGAAGCCGCGATATCGAAATAGCTACTTGCCTTGTCTTGCACCGGCCAAACCTCGAAAATCACCGCAATCATTTTTCTTCTCCGTGACTAGAGATGCGACGCTCCAGATTGGAACGAACCTCGGGCCATTCATCATCAATGATGCTGTATCGTACGGAGTTACGTTTTCTGCCATTGGGCATAATTCGTTCATTTCGGACTATGCCCTCCTGAACCGCGCCAATACGAAGAATTGCGGCTTGAGAACGCTCGTTCAGCACGTCGGTAGTGAACTGAACGCGAACACATTGAAGCTGCTCAAAGGCGTATCGCAGTAGTAGGAGCTTGCTTTCTGTATTGGCGGCAGTTCTTTGCCAACTCTGCGAATACCACGTGTGGCCGATTTCGAGTTTGCGATTCTGTCGGTCAACTTTCCAGAAGCGCGTCGAACCAATGACGCTTTGGTCAGCGGTGAGGGTAATAGCAAACGGCATGACGGTGCCTTCGGCTTGCCCCGCTAAGGCTTTGTTGATATAGGCATCAACAGTATCAGCAGAAGGTACAACGGTGAATGGCAGCGACCAAAGTTCCCCATCCGCCGCAGCATCAACAAGTGACTGAGCATCAATGTGAAGTAGTGGGCGCAGCGTAACGAGAGAGCCTTGCAGGGTGGGAGTCATATTTGTGGCCTTACAGTTGCTTTAATGTTGGTGAATGACTACGACGATCATGCAGAGAATTACCTATTTTGCGCCATTTTCACTTCAAGGTCGTCTTGTTTGTTGTCAACTATTAACTAAATCCCCCGGTGTTCGTCTGATACTGGAGCATGAACACCTTGCGGCCCGCAGGGGTAATCTTGCACAAGAGGCCGTGCACAACGGTATCCCGTAGTTCGACGGCCTGCGCCTGGGTTGCGCCGCATCAACGGTGGTCTTGGTGGGCTTGATCTTAGCCATGCTGACTCCTCGAAAAGACTCGTTTCTAAGATCCACATAGGGGGCCAAGAGGACGGAAGCCGGGGTAGATTTCAGAAAGCACCATTATATGTTGGACTTATATAACTAATTGATAAAATTGCTTTATCTGGTTTCGGCGTAGTCCAGCGAAATTCGGTGCCGGAGTCATCGTGAAATAAAAAACACGGTGGTGAAACAGCAACCGCTGCTTCTTGCCACCGTGTCTCTATTCTTTATGGTAATGCCATTCCCTCACAGGAATATCGCGCTTATTTTATTTCCAGCACGTCAAGGCGGGTCACTGATGGTGCGTCATCGTCATCTTCCGGCAGCCAGCCAACGGGCTGCAACGGCAGTTCCTCACGGTCAAAAGCCAGATCGCCACCATCCACCACGTCGCTACCGTGACGAATGCCTTTAAAATCGAACAGTGCATGATCGGCAAGATGAGAAGGCACAACGTTCTGCATGGCGCTGAACATGGTTTCAATACGGCCAGGATAGCGTTTGTCCCAGTCGCGCAGCATGTCTTTAATCACCTGACGTTGCAGGTTCGGCTGCGACCCGCACAGGTTGCACGGAATAATCGGATATTGACGGGCTTCAGCAAAGCGCTCGATATCTTTTTCGCGGCAGTAGGCGAGAGGACGGATGACGATATGCTTACCGTCGTCGCTCATTAGCTTCGGCGGCATGCCTTTCAGTTTCCCGCCGTAGAACATGTTCAGGAATAGCGTTTGCAGGATATCGTCGCGGTGGTGACCAAGGGCGATTTTTGTTGCGCCGAGCTCTGTCGCGGTACGATACAAAATCCCGCGGCGCAGGCGTGAACACAGTGAGCAGGTGGTTTTCCCTTCTGGAATTTTGTCTTTCACAATCCCGTAGGTATTTTCCTCGACGATCTTGTATTCCACGCCGATGCTATCAAGGTACTGTGGCAGAACGTGCTCTGGGAACCCCGGCTGCTTCTGATCCAGATTCACCGCGACCAGAGAAAAGTTAATCGGCGCGCTCTGTTGCAGATTGCGCAGAATTTCCAGCATGGTGAAGCTATCTTTCCCGCCGGACAGGCACACCATAATGCGGTCGCCTTCTTCGATCATATTGAAATCAGCGATAGCTTCGCCGACGTTACGCCGCAGGCGCTTTTGCAATTTGTTCAAATTGTATTGGGTTTTTGGGTTAATATCTTGTTTTTCTGACATTTTTATCTGTGCTCGTTGCAAAAGGCGTTGCGGATGGAAAACGGTTCAGCGCAGACGCTAACACGGTCTGCACGATCATGGCGTGTATGGTACGGATTACGGCGACGAATGCCAGATCGTTTTACAGCGGTGTTCCAGAATTACCCTATGGGTGAGGGGCGTTGCTGCTTTTTGTTCGTCTTAGAGGGACGTTATCCCGTAACGTCAGCGATGGTATGATGCTTAGGCTGTGGAAACTGGGAGGGGGTTACTTCACTCATCTCACGATTAGGTTGAATTCTACGATCTCTACCTAACCCTAATGGCTACAAGCTGAAGTGGCACTTTGCAGTGCCTGTGGATTGATGTCATAACAAGTAATAAGGGAATAACTATGATTGATCTTAAGGCAATAATTGAGAAAGAAAGTGTTAGCGATGTAGTGTCTTTCTTTGCCGGTTCAACGAAAGGAATTAGTTACCCGCGCTTAGATAATTTTTTTGTTCGTTATCGGTTTGATGTTATTAGTGATGGGGAATTATTAAAAGTATTTGATGATCTCCTTAAAGCTGGCGTGGTCGAGTGGGGAGAAAAAATGCTCGTTAAAAAAGGCCCCAATTGGAAAGAACCTAAGTTTGTAATCGAGAAAAAGTACGGTTTCTAATCGAAAGTCTGTTACTTTCGCTCTTAATTAATACTCGCTAAATTCTCGAAAGATACCGGAATATGCCTTAAAAAGTTGCTCCGGTTTTTTATACCATAAAATCAGTATCGGCCGCCTTCGGTGGTTTTTTGTTTGTGAAAATAAGCGTGTTGTGTGACTACAGAGTCTAAAAGCAAATATCTGGGAGGCCACCAGAAATGAATAAAGCTGGGTTTTACTTGTGGTGCTGGCTCTTTGTCGCCTCTTTTATGATGCGGATGTTAGATGAGTAACTTACCGTTTGCCCCACGATCGCGGTTGCCGAAGTGCGGTGTGGTAGATATAGTCCTTGTCTGAAAAGTCTATTTGCTGGGTGTTGATGCCAAACGTGGTGTCAGAACCTTCGCTCTACCCCGATCCGAGGCCAAAACATGAAATTATTGCCATGGCTATGTACTGCCGCTGTGCTTCTGCTGGCGGGATGCAGTAATCATAGTGAGAACGCTGCCGCTACCCAGCAAAACACCACGCAAAATGATGACACAAGCACCGTGGTGTTGCTGAAAAGCAGTTCGCCGATTGACGTTAACTGTACGTTGATTGGTGGAACGATGGCGATCTCCCGACAGCTTGATGGTGCGAGTGTGGGAGCCTGTCAGTTAGCTAATGGTAAGCGTTGTAGCGAACAGTCGCTGATGAATGGAAGCTGCCCGGCAGGGTGAGGATTGCGGCAGTCAGCACTGCCGCAATATACCCGTCATACTTCAAGTTGCATATGCGTTGGCTGCGCTTACTCACCCGAATCACTTACCTGAGTAAGCTCATCGGGACTCCCTCGCTTGCCGCCTGCCTGAAACTCGAATTATTTAGGGTATAGAAGGTCAAGATGTAACCAGATTTGCGCAAGGCGCGTTCTGGCTGATGTCTTTCAGGTTTTGTAGCGTGGTTTGGGAAATGCTGATTAGCGCTTCTTCCGTCAGGAACGCCTGATGCCCGGTAAACAGTACGTTGTGGCACGCGGATAAGCGGCGGAAAATATCGTCCTGAATCACATCGTTGGATTTATCGGCAAAGAAGAGATCGCGCTCGTTTTCATAAACGTCCATACCCAGTGCGCCAATTTTCTGTTGCTTCAACGCGTCGATAGCGGCCTGTGAGTCGATCAGTCCGCCACGGCTGGTATTGACGATCATGACGCCGTTTTTCATTTGCGCAAAGGCCGCCTGATTCAGCAGATGATGATTCTCTGGCGTCAGCGGGCAGTGCAGAGAGATGACGTCTGCATTGGCATACAGCGTTTTGAGATCGACGTACTCCGCCCCTAATTCCAGGGCCTGCGGGTTCGGGTAGGGATCGAAGGCCAGCAGCCGCATGCCAAAGCCTTTCAGGATGCGCATCGTGGCGATGCCGATTTTTCCGGTGCCGATAATGCCCGCCGTCCGGTTGTGCATATTGAAGCCAATCAACCCTTCCAGAGAGAAGTTCGCGTCGCGAGTACGCTGATAGGCACGGTGAATGCGGCGGTTAAGCGTCAGCATCAGGCCGACGGCGTGTTCGGCGACGGCTTCGGGGGAATACGCAGGAACGCGTACCACGTTGATACCGAGTTCCTTCGCGGCTTCCAAGTCGACATTGTTAAAGCCTGCACAGCGCAGCGCCAGCGTTTTAATGCCCAACGCAGCCAGTTCGGTCAACACTTCGCGCCCACCGTCATCGTTCACAAAGATGCAGACGGCCTGACAGCCCGCGGCGGTTTTCGCGGTGCGCGATGTCAGCATGAAATCAAAAAACTCCAGCTCATAGCCAAACTGCTGATTGACCTGCTCCAGATATTTACGGTCATACTGCTTCGTGCTGTAAATTGCCAGTTTCATTGATAGTTTCTCCGAAAAATCCTTAGGTTAAGCTATCAGAAAATCGGGCGGTGACAAACCGTTACCTGACTGACAGTAACGGTTTGAAATTGAGAGGCAATAATAGCGTAAGAACGATTTTAGCGAGACGTGCTGAAAACTGACACGGCTTCGGACATTGTGGAGATCTGCTGTTCCAGACTGTTAATAGCAGAACTGGAATGTGTTGCCAAAATGGTGTTCTGGCGCGTCAATTCATCAATGTTGTTCACCGCCGAGTTAATCTGCCCCAGCCCTTGCGATTGCTCTTGTGTTGCCAGACTGATTTGATTCACAAGCTGCGTCACCTGCTGCACCTGAGTCAATATATTATGCATCGACTGGCTGGTGTGGTTGACCAATTTATCGCTGGTGTGAATGTTCGCGATTGTGGTGTCGATAATCGCCGCGATGTCTTTGGCTGCAGCGGCGCTACGCTGTGCCAGAATACGGACTTCCCCCGCGACCACGGCGAAGCTCTTGCCCTGTTCTCCGGCGTGAGCGGCTTCTACTGCCGCATTGAGCGCCAGAATGTTGGTCTGGAACGCCAGATTATCCAGCACGCTGATGATGTCGGTGATCTCTTTGCTGGAACGGGTCATGACTGCCATGGTATCCGTGACCTGATTAACCGCTTTCTCACCCGCATCGACGGCCTGATTGGCATCGTTCGCACAGCGTGTTGCCAGCTGCGAAGCCGAGGCGTTACTTTGGATCGTTGCTGTCAGTTCTTCCATTGATGACGCGGTGGATTGCAAACTTTGCGCGGTATCTTCACAGCGCTGGCTTAGCGTGTAATTTCCAGAGGCAATCTCACCGCAGGCGTGGCGCAGCTCGGCCAGCTTGCCGTTGACATCATCGACAAACGTGCGGAAATTCATGCCGGATTGATTGACGGCGCGTAATAACATGCCAACTTCATCCACGCGATTAAGTTGAAACGAGTTATCCGCCTGCCCAGATGCGGAATTAATAGCTTGGCGTAGGATTTTTTCTAGTGGTTTTGCCAGATGTTGAACTAATAATTCACTGGTTATTACCGCGCCAGCGAGTAGCGCCAAAACAAAAACTAATAGCGGTGTGGTGAGTGGGAGGGTAGCCAGTAGGAAAAGTAGTGCAAATAGCATGAAAAAGAATACGTAGCTTCTTATCCGCCAACGTACGGGAATAACGTTAAATAAGCTAAGAAGTTTTAGCGGTCCTTTATAAATCAGCAGTCCCTGAAAGAGTCGGCGGTTCTTTAATTTATTCTCATTCATTTGATGGTAAAGTGCTTCAGTTTGCCGAATTTCTTCCTGTGAAACTCGGGTTCGTACCGACATATATCCTGTTATTTTTCCTTCTTTCATTAGTGGCGTCGTACTGGCTTTTACCCAGTAATAATCACCATTCTTGCGGCGGTTCTTGACGACGGCCGTCCAGATTTTACCTGCTTTCAGCGTCGCCCACATGTCGGCAAACGCCTGTGGGGGCATGTCTGGGTGGCGCACGATATTGTGAGGTTGGTGGAGGATTTCCTCAAAGTCGTAACCACTGGCATCAATAAAATCGTCATTGGCATAAGTGATATGGCTATCGGTGGTGGTAACCGACATCAGCTTGGCTTTTTCATCTAATAAATACTGAATATCACTGACCGGAAAATTCTTACGCATTTATTGATCCTTTTAGTATAAGCAAGCATAAACGTAATGTTTTTAGATCCATTAACTAACGGAAAGCGATGAGTGCTATTTAATTAACGGCAATCTTCACGAAATACTTAGCGAATAGACTTATATATTCTTACTAGTTTCGTCCGTTATTTTTTCTTTAGGAAATCTTTATTTTTTGAGAAAAATAGTTGCCTAACCCACTCGCTGCCAGAGTACGCGCCGATGATCAAAAACATCCATTTGTTAAGTATATTATGACTCTGCGAATTTGCACTGTGGGCAACGGATGTTGAAGAAAGGGAAGAATGATGAGGAAACAGGGCGATGGACGCCCTGTTAGGGGCGCCCGTGAAGAGGAGATTCGCTAGCGGGAAAGGCTGAAGACAGAGGCGGCCTGTACCATGCTTGATATCTGCTGTTGCAGGTGATCGGTTGCTGAATGCGACTGGCTGGCTAACGCGGTGTTCTGATGCGTGAGTTCATCGATGCGGTTTACCGCTTCATTAATTTGATCTAGCCCCTGAGATTGTTCCTGTGTTGCGAGGCTGATCTCATTCATCAAATTGGTGACGTGCTGAACCTGCAGCAGAATATTGCTCATGGATTTATGCGTGTGCGAAACCTGCTGTTCGCCGGTACGAATACTATTCAGCGTTTCGTCAATAATGGTCGAGATATCGCTGGAAGAAGAGGCGCTGCGCTGTGCCAACGAACGTACTTCACTGGCTACCACCGCAAAGCTCTTACCCTGTTCTCCGGCATGGGCAGCTTCAACAGCGGCGTTCACGGCCAGAATATTGGTCTGGAACGCGAGATTATCCATCACGCTGACGATATCCGTAATCCGTTCGCTGGAACGGGTGATCGTCTCCATCGTATCAGAGACCTGGCTGACAGCCTGCTCACCAGAGTTCACCGCCTGATTCACATCCTGCGTATAGAGTGAGGCCTGAAGCGAGGCTTCCGCATTACTTTTTATTGTTGCAGTCAGCTGTTCCACGGAGGCGGCGGTTTGTTGCAGACTTTCTTCCGTCTGCTCGCAGCACTGTGCCAAGGTATGGTTGCCTTGCGCGATTTCATTACAGGCGTTTTTCAGCTCGCTCAAATTGGTATTCACATCGTCCACGAAGGTACGGAAATTCATACCGGACTGGTTTACCGCCCGCATTAACATACCTATTTCATCCACGCGATTAAGCTGCGTCAGGTTGTCCGCCTGTCCGGCGGCGGAACGCATGGCCTGAGCCAGAATTTGTTCGATAGGACGGGCAACATGGTGCACCAGAAGCTCACCACTGACAAAACAGCAGGCGATAAGCAGCGGGAAGAGGACGGAAGCCAGTGCGGTTCCCGCCAGCAGAGAATAGGCGGCGATGAGCGGAAGCAGGCTAAAGAGCAGAAAATAGCTGCGGATACGCCAGCGTAACGGCATGGTTTTAAAAAGACTCAGGATGCGCAATGGCCCAGTATAAATAAGCAGGCCATGATGGAAGGTACGATATTTCAATTTACCTTCGTTTGCACTGGCATAGAGCGCCTCAGCCTGGTGAATTTCTTCGGGTGAGGCGGCGGTCCGCACGGACATATAACCGGCAATTTCACCGCCTTTTCTCAGCGGCGTGGTGCTGGATTTTACCCAGTAATGGTCGCCATTTTTGCACCGATTTTTCACAATCCCCGTCCAGATATTGCCCGCGCGCAGTGTTTTCCACATATCCGCGAAGGCGGCTGGTGGCATATCCGGGTGTCGGATAAGATTATGGGGCTGCCCCATCAGCTCATCGGTGGTGTAGCCGCTGACATCAATAAAATCTTTGTTCGCGTAGGTAATATGACTTTCTGGCGTGGTGACCGACATGAGTCTGGTTTTTTCAGAAAGAGGGAGTTGGCGGTCGGTTACAGGGGTGTTATTACGCATAAAGCAGTCCTTGATATGCTGTGTCCGAATACTGATTTAACATGAGGCATACCCACGACAATAAATCAGCGGATAGCGGTAATGGTTCAGGTCGCTCATTGCTTTTTTTAAGGCGGTCGGGCAGAAGGAGATAATCCTGATATCCACCCGTAAACGCTTTGTTCATGATGAGATAACGTGATTCATTACAAAATATAACCTCAATTAAACATTTTACCACGAAAGGGTAATGAGTACGTATGCACAATAGTAGTAAATGTGAGTTGGGTGGGATTGTTTGTTAACAAAAAGAGCGATTTGTGAATGAATAATCGACAGAGTCATACAGGACGAATTTTTGCCGCTATTGAACAGGATGATTAACTCACGCTAATGATTAAAAAACGTGCACTTTCAATTGCTTTCCTGTTCGTCGCATTGCTGTTTCTTTCCTGGCGAGCATTGCCGCAGTGGCTGCCGCGCCTTGCAAACATCTGGCTCCCGGCGGAGATGTCTTTGACCGTGAATGGGACGCCTGGCTGGCAGGATGGTGGGCTGCATAGCGCGGAGTTCAGTCTTACGGCCGGGGAGTGCACGCTCGTTGACGTACGGAATATGACGCTACGCTGGCAGAGTTGGCGATGGCATGTCGATATTGATGCCGTGACGTTAAACAGCGACTGCCTCCAGTATGTGCCAGCAAGCAGCGGCACCGAGCCAGCGGCGCAATTGGCGCAATGGCAGCAGCGATTGCCTGCTGCCGATATTCAGGTGAAGACGTTTACGCTACAGCCCTGGCAGGATTACGCCGGACAGGTGCGACTCAGCAGCGATGGCAAGCGACAACAAACGCTGGACTATCAGGGCGATCAACTGGCGTTTAAGGCAGAACTGAACGAGAAACGTCTGACCCTGCATGAGAGCATGCTCGCAACGCCGGCGGGGTTCGTGCGTCTGCAAGTCATTGGTGAGATTGAACTGGCCGATACGCTGGATGCTGCGCCGGTGCGGGGGCGACTCACCGGAAAACTGGATTCAGGGCAAACGCCGGATCCGCTTTCGCTCCTGTTGGACTGGCATCATCAAGCGGGTGAGCTGGTACTGAATGCGGCGAATGATGAGACGCCGCTGATATCGCTGCCGTGGCAACTGACGGATGAGGTGATTCAGGTGACTAACGGCGTCTGGCGCTGGCCTTATGCCGATCAGCCGCTCTCCGGGCAGGTTGCCATAACATTGCAGCACTGGCGACAAGGGCTGGATGCCACCACGATTAACGCGCGGTTGAACATGCTGACGCAAGGGCATAATGGCAAGGCGAACGCCGTGTTGGTGCTGGGGCCGGGCAATATCGGCCTGCTCAGCAGCGAATTGCGCTTTCAGCTTACTGGGCAGGCAAACTTACCCGCACTCTCCTTGACGGCGACGCTGCCGGGAGTGTTGCAGGGCTCGATTCTCAATCCCGAACTTTCTCTTTTACCCGGGGCGCTGCTGCGTGCCTGGGGAACGCCTGCGCCGCACATTTATCTTGAAGAAGCACGCTGGCCGCTGGCGGGCGTCCGAGTCAGTGCGACGGGCGTGAATGGGCGACTACAGGCGATTGTGAAGGCGCGGGAAGCATACTGGGGGCGTTTCAGCCTGCACCTTGACGGTCAGGCCCAGGATTTCTGGCCGGATCAAGGGCTGTGGCAATGGCGTTATTGGGGCAATGGTCAGCTACCGCCGCTGAAAGGCCAGTGGGACGTAGCCGGTCGAGGCCAGTGGCAGGATACCCTGATTGAAGTCACCCAACTGTCGAGCGGTTTGGATCAGTTGGGTTATGGCATTGTGACGGTACACCAGCCCCGCCTGACGATCACTGAGCCGATCCGTTGGCAGCGTGCCCGTTCAGGCGAACACTTTCAGGGGGCGCTGCAACTGGCCTCAGAGCGGACGCATTTTAGCAATGGGGGCTACTTGCCGCCTTCGTTGCTAACGTTGGCTATGCAGGGGCGTAGCCCGGACGATTTCCAGCTACAAGGACAGCTACAGGCGGAAGATATCGGACCGGTCAGGCTGCGTGGCCGCTGGGATGGGGAACGACTGCGTGGTGGTGCGTGGTGGCCGACACAGCCGCTTAAGGTGTTTCAGCCTCTGCTTTCTCCGCTACTAAAAATGAACATTCGTGCCGGACAGTTTTATGCACAGGCGGAATTCTCTGCAGCACGTAAAGAAGGATTCAGCGCGGGCGGGCACTGGGTCGTGAAAAATGGCGGGCTGTGGCTACAGGATGGTGAAGTTAGCGGCGTCAACTTTGTTCTGCCTTATCGTCTGAAAGATCAGCGTTGGCAATTGGGCGTCAAACAGCCTGTCGCGCTACGAATTGATGTGCTGGATAACCTGTTTCGGATGAGTAATATCCGCGTCGATCTCCAGGGATTTTACCCGTACAGTGAGCGACAGCCACTGGTTATGTCTCAGGCCGATATGGATGTATTAGATGGGCATATCAGCCTGTCCACGCTGCGCTGGCCGCAGCGGGAACCCGCGTTGTTCACCGTGAAGAGCGTGGATCTCAGCGAGCTAATAACGGTGCTGAAGCAAAAGCAGTTTGCTCTGTCCGGGCGCGTGAGCGGCACGCTTCCGCTGAATTTTAATCACCCGACCACGCTGATTGAAGGTGGGCGTATTACCAATGATGGCTTCCTGACACTGCGGCTGGATAACCAACTGGCCGATGAGCTAGCGAGTAAAAATCTGGCCGGCGGGGCGGCGATTGGCTGGCTGCGTTATCTGGAGATTGGGCGTTCCTATGCCACGCTTGACCTGACTAATCAGGGCGAATTGACATTAACGTCGCAGGTGCAGGGGAAAAACCCGCAGCTCAGCGCGAAACGCCAGGTGATTCTTAACTATCGCCATCAGGAGAATCTCTTCCAGCTATGGCGTAGCTTGCGTTTTGGCGATAACTTGCGGGATACGCTGGAGCAGCAGGCCAATGAATAAATTCAAGGTAGAACAATGAACAAGAGCGAGACATTGCTGGCGGTAGGTTGCACGGTCGCTTTCCTGACGGGATGTGTACCGCGTATTGAAGTGGCTGCGCCCAAAGAGCCGATCACCATCAATATGAACGTGAAGATCGAACATGAGATTCACATCAAAGCGGATAAAGAGGCGACGCAACTGCTGCAAAGGTCGGACAATGCGGCTGGCGATGAGATAAAGAAAAGCGCGCCGGAAGGCGCGCAATAGTCAAGCCAAGTAAACCAATGGCAAGGTCGGTAACACTTATTCGTATGAACAAGGATGCTTTATGCGGTGACCAGTTGGGACAGCTGAGTTTTTGCCGCGTCGGTGGCTTTCTGTGCCACATCCGGGCCGTAGCCGTAACCTTCAGCGAACACAAACTCAAGGTCGGTCAGGCCGAGGAAGCCCAGGAAGACGCGCAGGTACGGTTCCAGCAGATCGGTTGGTGTGCCTTTATGGATGCCGCCACGGCTGGTTAATACGATAGCGCGTTTACCTTTCACCAGACCTTCCGGGCCTTGCTCGGTATAGCGGAACGTCACACCAGCACGGGCAACCAGGTCGAAGTAGTTCTTCAACTGAGTCGGAATGTTGAAGTTATACATTGGTGCAGCGATCACGATAATGTCATGCGCCTGCAATTCCGCGATCAGTTCGTCGGACAGTGTCAGGGCTTCTTGTTGACGCGGGGTCAGGGCAGCATCGGAAGGACGCAGTGCGCCGACTAATTCGCCATCAAGAACCGGAATCGGTTGAGCTGCCAGGTCGCGGACGGTGATACTGTCGCTTGGATGTGCAGACTGCCACTCGGCGGTGAAGTGATCGGCCAGTTGGTTTGACTGAGAATAACCTGCCAGAATGCTTGATTTCAGAACCAATACTTTGCTCATTGCCAATTCCTTTAGTGATTAGAAGTGGGCGACAACATAACGCCCCTTGATGCGTCACATCTTATGCGGTGACCTGCAAAGAGAAAAGTGCAAATATTCGAGGTCTTTATTCGATTTTCTTGAATAAGACAAAGTGGTGCTATTAGAGCCGTTTATGACAATGTGCTACTATCCACGGCTTAAAAATTTCGTGCCTTGAAAGTAGATTAGGCTCCATCGAGCCAGATTCGGCGGCGAGCATCGCCCCGGCAGAGACAAGAATTAGAGAAAACGATTAAGGAAGAGCAACGTGAAATCACCTCTCAGTGCATTATCTACGCAGTTAAGTGAGCTAATGCTTCGCGATCGGCAACGTCTGCGCCGCCGTTTACAGGGCGCGGCGAAGGTCAGCAGCCCGCAGGCTCAGGCGGCGATCGCTCAGGAAATTGAGGGGGAAATCGCTGCTGCGCGCCAGAAAGTCGAGAACCGGCGGGCAAGTTGTCCGGCGATTCACTATCCCGAACAGCTGCCCGTTAGCCAGAAAAAAGACGAGATACTGGATGCACTGCGTCATCATCAGGTGATTATTGTCGCGGGTGAAACGGGATCGGGTAAAACCACGCAGCTGCCGAAAATTTGTCTCGAACTGGGGCGCGGGGTGCATGGCCTGATCGGCCACACGCAGCCGCGCCGTCTGGCTGCCAGAACCGTCGCCGATCGTATTGCCGCCGAGCTGGAAACGCCGCTGGGCGGGAGCGTCGGTTATAAAGTTCGTTTTAACGATCAGGTGGGTGACAATACGCTGGTCAAACTGATGACCGACGGTATTCTGCTGGCTGAAATTCAGCAGGATCGCCTGTTGATGCAGTATGACACGCTGATCATCGATGAAGCGCACGAACGCAGCCTGAATATCGATTTCATCATGGGCTATTTGCGCCAACTGTTGCCAAAGCGCCCTGATTTAAAAGTGATTATTACGTCGGCGACCATCGATCCGCAGCGCTTCTCTCGTCATTTTAATAATGCGCCAATCATTGAAGTGTCCGGCCGGACCTATCCGGTGGACGTGCGCTATCGTCCCGTGGTGGAAGACGCCGACGACAGCGAGCGCGATCAGCTACAGGCGATTTTTGATGCGGTCGACGAACTGACGCGTGAAGGGCCGGGGGACATTCTGGTCTTCATGAGCGGTGAACGTGAAATTCGCGATACGGCAGAGGCGCTGACGCGTCTGGACTTGCCGCATACCGAGATCCTCCCGCTGTACGCGCGCCTGTCGAATCAGGAACAGAACCGCGTCTTTCAGTCACATCACGGCCGCCGCATCGTGCTGGCGACCAACGTGGCGGAAACCTCGCTCACCGTGCCGGGGATTCGCTATGTCATCGATCCGGGCACTGCGCGCATCAGCCGCTACAGCTTCCGCACCAAGGTACAGCGCCTGCCGATTGAACCTGTCTCGCAGGCGTCGGCGAATCAGCGTAAAGGACGCTGTGGCCGTGTCGCCGCTGGGGTGTGTATTCGTCTCTATTCCGAGCAAGATTTCCTGTCGCGGCCTGAGTTTACCGATCCCGAAATTCTTCGCACCAATCTGGCTTCCGTTATTCTGCAAATGACGTCGCTGGGGCTAGGCGATATCGCCGCATTCCCGTTTGTTGAAGCGCCGGATAAACGCAATATTCAGGACGGCGTGCGGCTGCTGGAGGAATTAGGCGCGATTAATCTGGCGGAGAACGGGCATTACCGCCTGACGCCACAGGGGCAGCAGCTGGCGCAGTTACCGATCGATCCGCGTTTGGCGCGAATGGTGCTGGAAGCGCGTAAAACCGGCTGTGTGCGTGAAGTGATGATCATCACCGCGGCGCTGTCGATTCAGGATCCGCGCGAAAGACCGATGGATAAGAAGCAGGCATCGGATGAGAAACACCGCCGTTTTGCCGATAAAGACTCCGATTTTCTGGCTTTCGTCAATCTGTGGGATTATCTGCGCGACCAGCAAAAAGCGCTGTCTTCCAGCCAGTTCCGCCGCCAGTGCCGCACAGATTTCCTTAACTACCTGCGCGTGCGCGAATGGCAGGATATTTATACGCAGCTGCGTCAGGTCGTGAAAGAACTGGGGCTGCCGGTCAATAGCGAACCGGCCGATTACCTGAGTATTCACTGCGCGCTGCTCACCGGCTTGTTGTCGCATATCGGGCAGAAAGATATTGAGAAACAGGAGTTCAGCGGCGCGCGTAACGCGCGATTTGCGATTTTTCCTGGCTCCGGGTTATTCAAAAAGCCGCCTAAGTGGACGATGGTGGCTGAGCTGGTAGAAACCAGCCGCCTGTGGGGGCGCATTGCCGCACGTATTGAACCCGAGTGGATCGAGCCGCTGGCCCAGCATCTGATTAAACGGAGCTACAGCGATCCTCACTGGGAGAAAGCGCAGGGCACGGTGATGGCGCAGGAGAAGGTGACACTCTTCGGGCTGCCGATTGTCGCGGCGCGCAAGGTGAACTACAGCCAAATCGATCCGACGCTGGCGCGTGAAATGTTCATCCGCCACGCGCTGGTGGAAGGCGACTGGCAAACGCACCACGCCTTTTTCCGCGCCAACCTCAAATTGCTGGCGGAAGTGGAAGATCTCGAACATAAATCGCGCCGCCGCGACATTCTGGTGGATGACGAAACGCTGTTTGCTTTCTATGACCAGCGGTTGCCGCACGATGTGGTGTCGTCACGCCATTTTGATAAATGGTGGAAAGCCGCCAGCCGGGATAATGCCGACCTGCTTAATTTTGAAAAGAGCATGTTGATAAAAGACGGTGCGGAGAAGGTGAGCGCGCTGGATTATCCGAATTTCTGGCATCAGGGCAGCCTGAAATTACGCTTGTCTTATCAGTTTGAACCGGGCGCGGATGCGGATGGCGTCACGGTACATATTCCTTTGCCTATTCTCAATCAGGTGCGTGAAGAAGGTTTTGAGTGGCAGATTCCCGGCGTGCGCCGCGAACTGACGATTGCGCTGATTAAGTCATTGCCTAAGCCGTTACGTCGTAACTTCGTGCCCGCGCCGAACTATGCCGAAGCGTTTCTGGCCCGTACCACGCCATTAGAGAAAGGACTCTTGGATGCGCTGGAACGTGAATTGAGGCTGATGACGGGCGTCACGGTGCCACGCGAGGCGTGGCAGTGGGATCAGGTGCCCGATCATCTGAAAATCACGTTCCGCGTTATCGATGAGAAGAATCGGACGCAGCGTGAAGGCAAAGACCTGAATGCGCTGAAAGATCAGCTCAAGGATAAAGTGCAGCAAACGCTGTCATCCGTAGTGGATGACGGGCTGGAACAGCGCGGTCTGCACGTCTGGAGTTTCGGTTCGCTGCCGGATTGCTATGAGCAGAAGCGTGGCGGCTACTCGGTTAAAGCCTATCCGGCATTGGTGGATGAAAAGGATAGCGTGGCGATTCGCCTGTTCGACACGCCGCACCAGCAACAGCAGGTGATGCGGCAGGGGCTGCGCCGTCTGTTATTGCTGAACATTCCGTCGCCGATTAAATATCTGCATGAAAAGCTGCCGAACAAGGCGAAACTCGGCCTCTATTTCAACCCGTACGGCAAAGTGTTGGATCTCATCGATGACTGCATCGCCTGCGCGGTGGACAAGCTGATTGAATCATCCGGTGGTCCGGTCTGGCAGGAAGAAGCCTTCCAGCAACTGCATGAAAAAGTGCGTGCGGAGCTGAATGATACGGTGGTGGATATCGCTAAGCAGGTTGAGCAAATCCTGACGGCGGTCTTCACCATTAACAAGCGCCTGAAAGGGCGTGTCGATATGGCGATGGCGCTGGCGTTAAGCGATATCAAGAGCCAGATGACCGGTCTGGTGTTCCGCGGCTTTGTGACCGAAAACGGCTGGCAGCGTCTGCCGGACGTGCTGCGTTATCTGCAAGCGATAGAGCGCCGTCTGGAGAAACTGGCGCAGGATGTTCACCGCGACCGGGCGCAGATGCTGAAAGTGGAGCATGTTCAACAGGCGTGGCAGCAGTGGTGGAATAAGCTGCCTGCGGAGCGACGTGACGACGACGATGTGAAGGCGGTGCGCTGGATGCTTGAAGAGCTGCGCGTTAGCTACTTTGCTCAGCAGCTAGGAACGCCGTTCCCGATCTCGGATAAGCGCGTATTGCAGGCGATGGAGCAGGTAGAAGGGTAATTCTCTCGGTATCACATCAGGTCGGCAAGGGCTGCTTTTTGATCTCAAGGTAAGCCGACCTGATCGCTTCTTCACCGTACTGCTGTTCCAGACGTTTTATGATGAAATGACCTTTCGCCATGTTCTGGTAGTGGTGAATAAACAGCGTATTAATGGCTGCACCGCTGGCGGCACCAATCACCGGGACAATCTGCGCGGCCATTTTTTCCGTCATGGTTACGCCCAGTCTGGTCGCGACCGCATCAATCAATTTTGCCAGCGTTTTCCCTGCCTGTGAGGTGCTCATTCTGGCAGACGCTTTCCCGGCGCTTTTCTTGCCAGCAATGCCGATTAATTCTCGGCTGGCATGTCGGGTGATATCGGCCAGAACGGCGCGTGACGTGTAATAGGCAGAATCGGCAGCGTCGTCGCTTTCTTGTGTCCCGCCGAGCGCAAAAACCTCCACACAGGCGGCTTTGACGGAAAAATCAGTGAGGGAGAAACCTTCGCTGCGGGCAATATCCGCCACGGAACGCATCATGATCGTGGTGCTAATAGGCAGTTCGACCAGCAAACCCGCCGCGCCAAAAAAACCACTGACGGCACCGGAAGCGGCAACAACCAGCTTGTGTGTCTTTGGCGATGCCACGCGATCAGGCGCATCGTCTAACGTATAGAGTGCGGCGTCTACCGCTTTGTAGAGTGCGGAATGAACCACATCCTGTATTTTATTTCTCACCAGGGCGGGTAGCTTCGACAAACTCCATTCAATCGGTTTTCCAACCAGATTCGCCGCCTGTATGGTGAAAGAGGGGGCTTCCAGCAGCGCGATGGTCTGTCTGATGGCGAGCGCATCCTGTTGAGTAAGAAGAGTCATAGGCGTTCTCCGTACCGTTGGTTGAATAGCCCGCCTGACGGGGGGTTATGCTGACGTTTGTGACGAGCGCGTTGTTAACCAGGTGGTGAACGCATCTGGAGGGATGGGCCGGGAAAAATAGTAGCCCTGTACTTCATCACATCCAAAATGAGCCAGGTATTCGAGCGTTTCCTTATTTTCTACGCCTTCCGCCAGCACAATGTAATTCAGTTTGTGCAGCATGCTGATAATGGATTGCACAATGACGCGGCTTTTGCGGTCAGTTTTTATATCTTTAATCAGCGATTTATCCAGCTTTATCACCGTAGAGGGAATATTGCGCAGATAGCTTAAGTTGCTATATCCCGTACCGAAATCATCAAGCGCGATAGTAAATCCAAGCTGTTGCAGCGTTTGGATGGTGGCAAGCGTTTCCGTACTTTCGATGATTTTCTGCGTCTCGACACACTCGATGTCAATGTCCTGAGGGGTGAGGCCGTGGTTCTCCAGAATGGTGATGAGACGTGGGATAAAGTCATTCTCGGAAAAATTTCGGGCAGAAACGTTAATCGACACGGGGAACGTTAGCCCCTCCTGACGCCACTGCTTCACCTGGCATGCCGCTTCTCGGGTAACCCAGTCCGTTAACGGACGCATCAGCGTTGTGCCTTCCGCGAGCGGAATAAATTGATCGGGATAAATCTCACCTAACTCAGGGTGTCGCCAGCGAATCAGCGCTTCGGCACCAATCACGGTGTTGGTCTTGATACTTAATTTCGGCTGATAAACTAAATAGAGACCAGACTTATTGTTTTGCAGCACATCGGCCAGCTCGTTGAGTAAGGTAAAAGCGATTTGCTGTGCCTGATCGGCCTCAGGGTCATAAGCTAACTGGCGGATATTTCTGGTGATGGCGGCGCGCAGTGCGCTCATCGATTCACGCAAGATTTGCTGCGGGTCTTTGGCCGGAATCTGGAATTCGGTGTAGCCAACAAAAAGTTCCAGTTTGAGCGGAATATGGCTGGCGATACTTTCATGGATCCGCTCAGCACAGGTGTCAAGTTCCGCCAGAACATGCTCTTTCTTATCGGCCTTCACCAGCAGGGCGAAACGGCCTACGGCAGCAGAGTACAGATTGTCTGATGAATTTAAGCTAAGACGCAAAAAGACCCCGATATCTTTCAGCAGGCCTTCTACGGTCGGCATACCCAGCGCACATCCCATTTCATAGGCGTAAGAAATGTCGATAGTATCAATCAGAATAAGCAGGTAGGGCTCGTGAATGTCGGTAATGTGACTAATGTCGTCAATCAGACGCTGCCGATTGGGTAACAGTGTGACTGCATCAATCAGCCCAATCGCGTTGCGGTATTCCATTAACACCATCGCAATGGTCGCTAAGTCATGCAGTAGTCGTAGTTGGAACTTGCTGAAGGTGCGTGGAATATAATCGATAACGCTAAACGTACCGATGGAATAGCCATCTTTGGTTTTCAGCGGTACACCAGCGTAAAAACGGATAAAAGGTTCGCTGGTTACGTAAGGGCTGTCTTTAAAACGGTCGTCCTGAGTGGCATCGGGGCAGATAAAGGATTGGCCCGTTTGTACGGTAAAATGGTCGAAGGAACCGATTTTATCCATGTCATCCAGAGGAAAATGGGTTTTCGCGTTTAACATGAAGAGATTTGGAGCCAGTTAGCGTCACGAGAGCCGTCGGGGTGTTAAGGAGTTGGCAGGCCATTTTCGTGAGTTTGTGAAGAATATCGTCTTGAGATATATCGGTTTTTTGTAATTCGTCGAGAGTCTGCATGCGTTTTTTTTCGTCATGGCTCAAATGTTTTAACATGTAGACTCTTCCTTTCCGCAATAATAATCGCGACAACATCAATTTAATTTAACGGCGACACAATAACATAGAGGCTAAAAATTGAGGTAACTTATTATATCGACTTTATCTTTCCGTTAAGGTTCAGGCGTTTTTTTGTCTTAAATCATGTTTTCGATTTTCAGTGTGTTGTATGGATTTATGATATTTTCCCGTAAGTTACAAGTAGAGATAAACGGTCTGATTGAGAAAAGGCTCTGTAAATAAAAGAGCAGTCTAATTATAAAAAATGACCGTTTCCAGAAGATAAAAATAGCAACCTGATAATTGTTATACTCATTGTGGGGTGACAATATGGATGATTAACCTATCTCTCTGATAAGAATAGAACAGATATTTTTTTATACCATGAAATCGGCGGAAAACGGTGGTGCCAGGCGGTATCCTGAATAACGATTTCCGCCTGACGGTCTGTTGCTGCGGGGCGTTAGCGTTATTTGGGTGAGCTTGGTTTTGGTAAACTTAGTTTTGCTAACGTTTCTAACTGCTGACGAATGGCGGTAACGGAAACGGCGCGATTGTCGGCTCTCTCGCGTTCACTGGCATCGGGTGCGGAGCTTTGGATGCCCATGAGCACCCAGCCTGCTGCTGAATTCAGCATCAGCGGGGAACCGCTATCGCCAGGCAGCGTGTCGCACTGGTGCGACATCACGGCGGTGTGAACCCAGCCGGTGATCAAACAGTTTTGATGGCGATAAAGCGTTTCCTGATGATCTTCTGGGTAACCTGCCTGCGTGACGCGCTGACCGTTGTCCTTCAGGGCCTGCATCAATTCCTGGCGGCTGCCTTGCCAGAGCGGGAGCGGGCGAATGCCAGGCGGCGTTTGCTTTAGCCGAATCAGCGCATAATCCAGTGGTGCTGCTGACGGGGGAACGATCCACCCTTCGCCGTCGGCTTTCAGTTTTTTAGCGAGCGTTTTATTCGCCAGCGCTTCAATTTCCGTTGTTTCATACCGCCAGCCATTTTCTGTCGCCAGAAAGCGCAGCGCGACGGGCTTATCTATCTCACCTTTCGGTGGCGTAACCACGCAATGCCCGGCCGTCAGCGCCAGATGCGGGGAAATCAACGTCGCGGTACAGAGGTTGCCGCTGGCGGTTTCCAACTGTCCAATGGCTTGCCACGGCCAGACCGCCGTGTCGGGAACGATATCCCGATCGTCATGGTTAAAAAATAAGATTTGCTGCTGCTTCTGCGCGGCGGTGTCTGTTGGTGAGGATTCAGCCCAACTGAGCGGGGCGATAAATGATAATGAACATAACAACCAGGCTGATATGCGCATGCAGTAAATAAACCTTATGAGAAAAGTCATCTTGAAGTGCTAAATATAGCGCGTTGAATTAACTATAGATGTATTTGTTGGTGAGGGGCGGAAATTAAAATGTTATCGAGTGTAAAAGGTATCGCATGACATCACCGCGCTGTGACTGGGGGATTATCAATCGTCAAAATGGTTTTCTAAGATACTCGATTATTTACGACAAACCGTTCTGTGGCTGTTTCACCATGTCCCCATGTGTTAAACGCTACGCCGCAGTTTTACGTGGCGTAGCGTTTTCGCATTAGTAAATGACATCTCGCAGTACCATCAACCTTATTCGTAGCTGACGGTCACGATACGTACATTTGAACTCAAGGTTTTCGCGCTCACAGAACCGATGTTTTGTGGTAAAGCCGCATAGTGTGAGCTGTTTTTCATTTGTAGCGTTTGTACTCTTCCTTGCCGTTCGCAACTGACAGTCACATTGCTTGACTGTGTCGTAATATCGCAAACGGGCTCGACGATGGCACCGACAAAGCGAATGATGCCTGTCGACGAAGAAGATGAGGCGAAGGTATACGGTGTTGCAGCCATAATGCAGAGCAAGATGGCTGTTTTTTGCAGGATTTTTTTCATTATAGTGCTCTCGGTATTGCCTGGTGTGTAATGGTATAAACGGCATCAAATGATAAAACTTTATTACACCTAAACCTTTGTTGAGTGATGTTCGTCCAGTTTGAATAATCATTTTTTAAATCAGTTAATTACATCACTCTAAGGCTGCGCGCTTTTGCCACGCTTGATTGGGTATTTCAGCGCAATGTCTATCGTTTCTCCATTAGCTACTTACCCCCAATACCATCGTTTTTTCTTTCTCCTGTGTGATCCGCTTTTTTATTTCCTATCTCTCGATGACGCCCTCGCATTTTTATCGCAGTGGTTCGCTTTACGTTGTGAAATCAACCATGAAACATCATAAAAAATAAACATACGGGCTCATTTGGCCCATTTCATGCGTTCGTATTTTTTATACGAGGATTCACTGCTGAATAAAAAACAAACGTATATCCCTGATTGTTTTTGTTCTGTGATTTTAAATTTCAATATTTTTGTTTTGTTGGTTTTTAATTCTGGTTTCTTACTTTTTCTATCAGGCAGCAACCAACTTTTACAAATTAACAATCATGAAAAATATTTATTAACGCATCGCGACGGAACGTGCCCAAGCATTTTTCTGCGTCTAAGGGCGTCAGAAGAGACCCTGACTGATGCACTGAGGAAAAAGATCGAGATGTCGCTTTAGCGACAGAGCCACGATTGTTTTGTTAATGCGATCGTTAACTTTTATCTGTTATCAGGAAATATAAGTTATGCATAAATCTCTACTCAATACCTTGATTGGCGCCTCATTATTGTCATCCAGTGTGACCGTTTTTGCGGCCACCGTTGCGGGTGGAACGGTTCATTTTAAAGGTGAGATCGTTAACGCTGCTTGTGCGGTCAGTACCAATACGGCCGATCAGATTGTGAATCTGGGCCAATACCGTACCGCGCGTTTTACGGGGGTGGGAACCTACTCTGGCAAAGTGCCGTTTACCATCAACCTCGAAGATTGTGATTCCAGTGTTTCTACTACGGCAGCTGTCGCTTTTACCGGTACCGCTGATACGACTGACAACACCGTTTTGGCCGTCAGTAACATTGGTGGCGGAGCATCCGGTGCGGCAGGCGGCGTGGGTATTGAAATCTCCGATCGTACTGGGGCGGTTCTGACGCCAAATGGCGCTGTTTATTCAGCCCCGCAAACGCTGAACGATGGCAGCAACGTACTGGCGTTTAATGCTCGCTATAAAGCGACACAGGCAACCACGACGCCGGGCGCGGCAGATGCCGATGCCACGTTTACCATCGATTATCAATAAAGATGCCTTAGGGAGGAAATAAAGCCAGGGACTGGCTTTCGCTGTGTCTTTAGATCCAATTCAACAACACTTTATTGTGAGGTTGCGTGTGCAGAACTCATCTCTCTTATTTCAATCTTTCACCTTTGGTCTGGTACTTTTTGCTTTATTGATTGTTCATCAGGCACAGGCGGGGGGGATTGCGCTGGGCGCTACGCGGGTGATCTATCCCGCAGAGGCCAATCAGGCTTCACTTTCGATTATTAACAGTGATGAAAATAACCGCTTTTTGATTCAATCCTGGGTAGAAGATAACGACGGGAATAAAACCAAAGATTTTCTGGCGACACCTCCGCTTTTTGTGGTGAAACCCAAAGGTGAGAACACATTGCGACTGATGCATGTTGGCACACCTTTGCCTACCGATCGCGAATCCGTTTATTGGGTCAATGTCAAAGCGATTCCGGCGGTTGAGAAACGATCGCTGGAGGATAAGAACGCGCTGCAATTGGCGGTGTTATCCCGCATTAAACTTTTTGTTAGACCCGCGAATCTTCCAACGGGGGCCGATAGCGCACCCGCGACGCTACGCTTCCAGCAGTCAGGCTCGGCGCTCACGATCACCAACCCCTCTCCCTATTTTATTACGTTGGTCAACCTCCAGTCTGGTAGCCAGAAACTTCCCAACACGATGGTGCCGCCAAAAAGTTCGACATCACTGACGCTGTCTGGGCAAGCATCAGGTGCAGTGAGCTTCCAGACCATTAACGATTACGGAGCCATGACGCCGCGCGTCACAGGTAAAGGGCTATGAAACAGTGAGGTACAGGCTGGCGTCAAGCTGCATTACAGCGATTGCCTGCGCTTTTCACTATCATAGATGAGGAATTTTGTATGCGTTCAGAACCGATGAAACCGCAGCGTTCCGCCGCCCCTTATCGCGCAGTCCGTCCATGCCTGCGCTGGTGCCCGGCCGTGATGCTGTACATGGCATTCCCACTCGCTGGCGATGCTGAAACCTTCTTTAATCCGACATTTTTATCGGACGATCCTTCAGCTATTGCCGATCTTTCTCGCTTTGATAAAGGTGAAGGGCAACCGCCGGGCACCTATCGGGTAGAGATTTATGTTAATGCAGACTATGCGGTTTCTCGTGATATTGCGTTTCAACTACGCACGCCATCCGATAAACCGGCCAGTGACGATACGGGTCTTGAGCCTTGCCTGACGATAGCGTTGCTGGAACAGCTTAATGTCAATCTGCAATCGTTTTCTTCCTTGCGTGATGAACCCGCTTCCGCGTGCATCAACGTGCCTCAGGCGATTCCCGATGCCAGCGTGCGCTTTGACTTTGAACTCCAGAGATTGAATATCAGCTTGCCGCAAATCGCGCTGAAAAATGCCGGACGGGGATACATTTCGCCGGAGGAGTGGGATGAGGGCATCACGTCAGCGTTATTTAATTACCAGTTCACGGGAAGTAATACGCACGGCGATGCTCGCAGTGACAGCTATTTTCTCAATCTTGATAGCGGAGTGAACTGGAACGGTTGGCGACTGCGCGATTACTCTACCTGGCGTTATTCCCGCTATGCAAACCAGCGTTATAACGAATTCCAGCACGTCAGCACCTATTTACAGCGAGCCATTATTCCCTGGCGCAGCGAATTGACTCTCGGCGACAGTAATACAGTCGGCGAGGTTTTCGATAGTTTGGGATTTCGTGGCGTACAGATTGCGTCCGATGATGCGATGCTGCCGGACAGCCTGAGAGGGTTTGCACCAACGATCAGGGGGATTGCCAAAAGCAACGCCCGCGTCACCATCCGACAGAATAGCTATGTGATTTATCAGGCTTATGTTGCGCCTGGTGCGTTCGAAATTACCGACCTTTACCCAACGTCATCCAGCGGCGATTTACAGGTAACCATCACTGAGAGCGATAACTCGACGAACAGCTTTGTCGTGCCGTATTCCGCTGTGCCGCTGCTCCAGCGTGAGAACCGGATGAAATATTCCGCGATGGTCGGTAAATACCGTAGCAACAATCCGCAACAGGAGCAGCCCTTATTTGGTCAAGGTACGTTGATTTGGGGGCTTTCGGCCGGGGTGACGTTGTATGGCGGCACTCAACTGGCTGAAGATTATCAGGCGCTGACGTTAGGTTCGGGGAAGAACCTTGGCGACTGGGGCGCATTTTCAGCCGATCTCACGCAGGCTTATAGCACGTTGTCGGATGGTAGCAATCATAAAGGGCAGTCACTGCGCTTCCTGTATGCCAAATCGCTGAATGATCTGGGGACGAATTTTCAGATTCTGGGTTATCGCTATTCGACCAAAGGTTTTTTTACGCTGGATGAAGCCAGCTATAAAAACATGAGTGGTTATACGGTCGACTTTACTGATGTTCAACCTGTGGTACGCGACTACTACAACCTGAATAACGCGAAAAAAAGCAGGATGCAGATGAATATCACCCAACAGTTAGGAAAGGGAATGGGGTCGTTATTTTTAACGGGAAGCCGGCAGGATTATTGGCATACCGATGGTACGAACGATCTGCTGCAAATCGGCTACAGCAATGTGTACCGCGGTGTGAGCTATAACCTGAGTTACAGCTATAACAAAAATCAAGGGCTGGAAGAACGGAACCAGCTGTTTGCTTTTAACCTCTCTGTTCCACTGAGTCAGTGGCTCAGTGGACATCGTGAAGGAATTAACCTGCGGCGTTCACAGAATATGGCTTACGGCACCTACAACATGACGTCGGACAATCAGGGACGCACGTTACAGCAGGTGGGGCTCAGTGGCACGATGCTATCGGATGGCAATCTTAACTACAACGTCTCCCAAGGGTATGGTAATCGCGGTATTGGGAATAGTGGGAACGCGGGGCTTGGCTATCAGGGCACCTATGGCAACAGCAACGCCAACTACAACTATACGCGCAACACCCGTCAGCTTAACTATGGGGTGAGCGGCGGTGTGGTGGCACATGCCGATGGAGTCACGTTTAGTCAGCCGTTGGGCGATACCAATGTATTGATCAAAGTTCCCGGTACCAGCCGTATCAAAGTGGAGAATACCACCGGTATCCAGACTGACCGGCGTGGCTATGCCGTTATTCCTTACGCCAGCGTTTATCGCAACAACCGCATCGCCCTCGACGTCAACTCGTTAAATCAAAACACTGAGATCAACAATACTGTCGCCAACCTTGTACCGACGCGAGGGGCGATGGTTCGTGCCAGCTTTACCGCCTATCAAGGCGGGCGGGCGCTAATTTCGCTACAGCAGCGTAATGGCCGACCGATTCCTTTTGGTGCGCTTGTCTCCCGTGTAGACAGCGATAGCACCGGTATTGTTGGTGATGATGGGCAGGTCTTTCTGTCTGGGCTAACCCCTGAAGGCGAGCTGAAGGTTGCATGGGGAAGTGGTTCACAGCAGCAATGCACGCTTCGCTACGCTCTTCCAGACGGCAGTGAAAACCAACCGATATCCTATGCGAAGGCGGTATGTCAATGAAATTATTAATGAAAAAGAACAGTGGCGCAGCGCGAAGCGCTATGTGGTGGCGCGGCGTTAGCGTGGCGGGTTTGTTGGGGATTGCCAGCCAGGCCAGTGCGATACAATGCACGACCTCAAGCGGTTCACCTTTAATGTATGACTACACTTACGCGCTAGCTTCCAGTCAGAACAATGTCGGGTATGTTACGGGGTGGAATGAAAAAAACGATGCCGGTTCCTACGCGATAAGTGGTCCATGTAATAACCGGGATACGGTCTACTATTCTGCCCAACCCGGTCCATCGTTGGTTTTGGCGTCAACGGAAAGCGGCGTGAACTGGTTTGATATTACCGGCAATGATTATCTCCAGGTGGCATCGCGTATTTTTGTTTATAACCGAACCTCGGCGGGTATCTTTCATAATGTGCCGTTTACCGATGTGAACAACAACTGTGCAGGACTGTGCGGCGGGAATGCGACAACGGGCAGTCGGGTTCAGGTCAATTTCCGCATCAAACGCAAGTTTGTCGGGATTTCCAACATCCCGATGACACCCATTTTTTATCTCTATGGCAATCAGGGTGGTAGCGGGCAAAGCGTGGGGTCACCGCTGGTGGTTGGCTATATGAGCGGTTCGGTCACGGTTCCTCAAAGTTGTGTTTTGAATGCGGGTCAAATCATCAGCATTGACTTTGGCGGGATTTCATCAGGGCTGTTTAAAACGGCGGGTGAAAAACCGGAAGGGGTTTCACCGGTGACGCGGACGATTGGTATCGCCTGCAACGGTATTGATGCGCAGGCGAGCATGTCGATGCGTCTTCAGGCTGATAAATCGTCTGGCAATATGGTGGTTTCTGATAATCCTGACGTCGGCTTTATTGTCACGGACAATGGAAGTAACCCATTGACGCCCAATGATATTGCGAGCGTGATTCCTTTTACGCTGGATGAGGCTGCAAGTGCTAATGTGGCGATTACTGCGTATCCGGTCAGCGTGACGGGAACTAAGCCTCAGGAAGGCGTCGCGACAGCAAATGCCTATCTGCGCGTCGATTTTTACTAGTCGGTTTTTACTAAAAGGGGGAATCGATGAACCGATCTCAGGGTGTGATGGCTGGCGCGGTGCGTACGCGAGTAACATGGGCCGCGTATTTCGTCTGGGTTTCTCTGTTCTTTATAACGTGTGCCGTGCATCCCGTCCGTGCCGATCTCGGGCTGACCAATATGCGGCTCACCGCGACGTTGTTGGCGAACAGCTGTAGCGTCAGCACAGGGACGCAGGAACAAACGGTTGACCTCGGTACCTGGCCAAGTAAGCAGTTTGCGGTGGGATCGCAAAGCCCCAATCCTACACGTTTCGAGATTGTACTGGAGAACTGCGGTGTCGCGGCATCTGGCGTCGAGATCACGTTTTATGGCAGCGCTCCAGCGGGGGATCGTACGCTGCTTGCGCTTAACGCCAGTAGCAGTGCGACTAATGTTGCCGTGGCGATACTGGATAGCGAACGCCGGCGGTTGGCGCTTGGTCAACCGACACCCGTTTATGCGCTGTCGGCAAACGCTGCGCGCGTGCCGCTAGTGTTTTATGGGCAGTATGTTGCGATTGGTACGCCCGTCACGGTCGGTTCTGCAAATGCGGATGCAACATTTACCTTAACCTATCAGTAAACGTTGGAAGACGGTATTGAAGAGACGTGACGGGTCAGGCGACCCGTCGTAAGTGATTATTTAATTATATTCTGTGAGGTGGCGTAATTTACCGCGTTCCAACGTGAGTAAACCTTGTTGTTGCAGTTGTTTCAGCCCCCGTTTTATCGTGCTTTTTGATAGTGATGTCCGTTGAGAAATATAGGACAGCGCAGAAAAGCGGAGTTTGACATCGGGGGGAAGCTGATTCAGCGAACGTAGCATTTTATGCACGATAGAAAGTGAATCGCCATGATTCCCAATACAGTGATCGATCAGTGCATGAAAGCCGGTGTTAACGATCGTTAAGACATCATCGAAACGTTCATAAGCCGTAATGATGCGCATGGCGGTATTGAAAGGAATACTACGAATTTTCCCATAATCGACCCTTTCCAGATAGAGTTCGCCACCATCAAGTGTCACCATGGACCAGCCAATGATAGCCGGTGATAAGATAACAGAAATAACCTTATCATCGATGGATTGCTTCATTAAGAATGTTCCTTCATCCAGGAAGTAAATAACTTGCTCCCCTGATGGATAAAAGAAATAGAGCCGTTTCCCTTTAATAACCTTGGTTGGGGTTGCGATATTGCTGTGTGGAGAAAGTATTTTTGTGATGCGAAAAATAGATGTATTTAATTCTTTCATTTAAAACCTGTACATGATGGAGTTATAACGCGTCCATTTCGTCTTATGATGAATGTCAGTTCCTTAAAGGTATGTAATTAATTGTGCGGTTTTGAAAGTCAATCCACATTCGACTAAATATATTATTGTCTTTTTATCAATAAAGGCCTCATTAGTTTAAATGGCTATATAGTTAATGTTTCATTAGTACCATGAAATGACAGGCAACACCGGAATACAGCGTTGTTTTTTATGTCATGATATCTTAGGGAATTAAACCTTGTAGTTAGTGTGCTTTATTTTTAATAATAAATTTAAGTTGAGATTTAATGTTAATTATTATTGATTTCGAAATTGTAGTTTAAGATTTAGATAATTCAATTGTTATTGGATTATTTGTCATTGCAGGTCAGGTGTGTATTTATAAGGTATTGATATTATTCGTTTTGGATGGTTGTTTTATCTGGTTTGACCTGTCAAACAGGAACGAAAGCTATTAAATTATACCAAGAAATAACACTGTTAATGAGACTTGTTATCAAAGCGGCGTGAGGCTGTCTCTACGTATGGTTTCGATATTGAAAATACGGGGATAGTCGGGTGAGAGAGGAATACTGAGGATTAGAGAAAAAAACTCAGGGTGATAATGCCACAGAGCAGAACGAGGGATAACATAATTTCAAATGAGTAACGACGCATCATTTTCCTGTCCCCCGATGAAATAAACACCCGGTAAACCGGGTGTTTGATGATTGTTCTACGGCAAGCCCTTAGAGATAGGATTCAAATAGGGCTAACTGAAAGTGACGCCTTCCCCGTGGGGAAGGCGTGGGTGCTTACCGATTACGCTGCTGGCGTAGTGGTCGCTGGTTTTGCCGTTTTCGCTTTTTTCACGTGTTTCTTGGCAGCTTGCGCTTTCTGAGCAGGGGCTGGTTTAGCTTTCTTCACGTGTTTCTTAGCGGCCTGTGCTTTCTGAGCAGGGGCTGGCTTGGCTTTCTTCACGTGTTTTTTAGCGGCCTGTGCTTTCTGCGCAGGGGCTGGCTTGGCTTTCTTCACGTGTTTTTTAGCAGCCTGCGCTTTCTGGGCAGGAGCTGGTTGAGCTTTCTTCACCGGTTTTTTATGGTGAGCGGCTTTAGCCGGAGCAGACGTGGTCGCTGTAGGCTGAGCTGGTGCGCTGGTTACGGTATCCGCGGCAAACGCTACAGAGGACAGACCCAGTGCCGCACCTGCGATCATAACTAATACTTTATTCATCTTCATTTCCTCGTTATCTCATTCACGTTTCGTAGCCCTCAGCTGGGCCGGTAGAGAGAGAATAGGAGAAACAGCGGGCGGCTTCAGTGAGTGATTGGTTTCGGCGTGTAACCTAATGTACAAGCCAGAAAAAGTGGGAAAGGCAGGGAAAAACGGCGGGGTTACCGCCGTCTCGGTGCTAGTGCTGAACGGCGATTGCGGCCTGCGTTGTTGCGGTTTTTACTGGCCAGCAAAAACGGAAACGGGCTCCGCCGAGCGGGCTGTCATCCACGGTAATACTGCCGTCGTAAGCCCGGGCGATAGCATGAACAATCGCCAGGCCCAGTCCACATCCGCCGCTGCTGTTCTCGATACCCGCTTCCAGACGGACAAACGGTTCAAACACGCTTTCCCGGCTGTCGGGCGGAATACCGGGGCCGTCATCTTCGACTTGCAGACACGCGATATGCTCGGCGTCGGATGTCAGGCTGATATGCAATCGGCTGTGGCAGAAGCGCAGCCCATTGCCGATCAGATTATTCAGCACCCGTTCCATCAGGCGTAGATCGAGCGCCCCAATCCGTGCCGAATGGGGCATGTCCAGCGAGATGTGTTTGTCAGGGTGGATCAGGCGGAAATCGTCAACTTTTGCCTGTAGCCACGAAGGAATATCGATATCGGCAAGATGCAGCGTCACCTGCGGGCGGTCGAGTCTGGCATATGTCAGTAGCTCGTCAATCAGCGCTTCGAGTTGACCAATATCCCGGTTTAACGCCTGCTGCTCGTCTTCTGTCAGGTTGTCGCTCATGGCCAGCCGATAGCGCAGCCTGACCAGCGGCGTACGCAGTTCGTGCGCAATATTGTCAATCAGCTGCTTTTTGCTGTTGATGAGCTGATTCAGGTTATCCGCCATGCGGTTGAAGGCGACGCCAAGCCGATACAGGCTTGAGGTGCTATCGAAATGAATACGCTCCTCCAGATGACCGTCCCCGAGGCGCTGCGCGGCATTCTCCAGTTTTAGCATGGCCTGCCAGTGCGGCCGCATCCAGAGGAAAACCGGCAGTGCCAGCGATAGCCCGATGAGCATCACCAACAGTAAATCCAGCAGCCGCATTTCGTGCAGGAAGAACAAATAAGGAATAGGGCCGACGGCAAGAACGTAGTGGCTGCGGGGAATGCGTTGGATAAACGTGTATTCATCATCCAGCGCGATAATTTCTCCCTGATTCAGACGCTGCCGATTCTTGGGGCTCAGCGCATATTTGCTCACCGGTTCGATGTGCAGTTTGAATGACAGGTTTAAATCAAGCTGGCTGATGGTTTTATGCCAGTCGCGAGGCGGAATCGCGCGCAGCTCATTACGAATGAGATACAGCGAGCTTTTCATCAGGTCATCCATGGACTGACGTCCGGCGCGTTCGGCCGTGACTTTATAGACCAGCCCGACCAGAAGTGTCATGACGACAAAGCAGGCGAACAGTAATAGAAAAAACTGGACGAACAGCTTTCTCATAGCGTGACGCTCTCCCAGGTATTGGGGGCAAACAGATAACCTTTGTTGCGCACCGTTTTTATACGGAACGGCTCCAGCGGGTTGTCGTACAGTTTCTTACGAAGGCGGGAGATCGCGACGTCAATGCTGCGATCCATGCCGTCGTAGGTCACGCCGCGCAGATTTTTCAGCAGCGCATCCCGGTCCATGATGTGGCCTGCATGGGTCGCCAATTGCCAGAGCAGATCGAAATCCGCGGTGGATAACACGATGTGCTCTTGCCCTAATGTCACTTCCCGATTGACCGGATCGATACAGAGCAGGCCGAAGTGCAGGGATTTGTGCACCTGCAACGCGGCGGGCGCGGCGTTTTCCGTCACGGCCTGTGGTGCCGCTGCGTATTGCCGCAAATGCAGGCGCAGGCGGGCGAGCAACACGGCGGGGGGTGTGGTTTTCAGAATGTAATCATCGGCACCCATTTCCAACGCCAGAATATGATTCATGTCGCTGTCCAGCGAGGTCAGCAGCACAATCGGGCCGCTGTACTGTGGCCGCAATTCCCGACAGATCGTCATGCCGTCTTTGCCGGGCAGCATGATGTCCAGCAGTACAAGGTCGGGCTGCTGCTGTTCAATAAAGGCCAATGCCTGATCGCCCCGCGCTTCAACCTGAACATCAATGTCATGCTTGCCGAGGTAAGCGGCGATCAATTTTCCCACCTCGGTATCATCTTCTATAAAAACAATCTTATGCATGGTATCTACGTTATCCCCAACTCACTGTTGATAGCATAGCCTGATGATAGGCGATAAACGAGAAATGAAGCGTAAATGGGTGTTAAGTGTTTGTTTACTTACCCAAATTAGATAAGCTGCCGGGCGTGCTTTTTTTAGGCGATATCGCACCTGACCCTCGGCGTTTACCGAGAGCAGTCACGACATAATGACCGATTATTCCACTGGGAACCGCGCTGAAGATGAAACCGATTGATCAGATAAATAGCTGGATGCAGGAAGCCTTACGTCCTTATTTCGGGCTGGAACCGCTCTCGTCTGAATGGGATATTTTAACCGTACGTGACGGCTATTTTATCTGCTTCGATGGCGACACGATCCGTAAGCGCATTACCGCCACCGAGTTAACTTATCAGGAAGAAGACGTCATTATTCACACGCGCGGACGTGACGTTATTCTGCCGAGAACCGCGCGCGGTAAAGAAAAGAAGCTGACGTACACCAGCGTTTCCAGCGTGATGGCCGATGGCATTGTGTTTTCCGCAGGCGTCAGAACGCTGAATTCGGGAAGCTACGGTTATATCAGCGCCAGCAATTACCGCAATTCCATCGGACTACCGTTGCCGGAATGCCGTCATTTGACCAGCAAAGCAGAGATTGTCGACTGGCTGCACACTTATCGCGAACGGTTACCGTCTGATTATGCGCACAAGCTGGAACGGCTGATGAGGATGAAAAATCAGCAGCATAAAACGGTTCCGGGCGACATCTTTCGGGTCGAAATAGACTTACATACCGATGGGTATGTTTTGGTTATTGGTAACCTGCGTCAGATGCAAAAGGATGAGCTGTTTGCGGAACACAGCATCTGGAATGATGTGATGACGATGCCGCTGTTTGTCCGACCTTATCTTCTTCGCACAACCGAGCGTAATCTCCCTCTGTCGGAGATTGTGGCATCGTCCTTGTCTGAGAAGTGCTGGATTGTTATGGATAACTCGTTTCTGCGCGGTAACTATGAGTATGTGGGATCGAAAACGTTGTCGGAAGGTGACATTCTGTTCCCCGTTGGCTATGGCCCAAGCATTAGCGCACAGAAAAGCGACTATCGTCTATCGTGGGGGCCTTGCTCGATCAATAAGGCCAGTCAGGATACCGCTTTTAAAGCCGGACGTAGCTATATGAATAATGGAGCCTATAGCGGCGTATCCGCCGAATGCTTCGCTGATAAAGGCTTCCCTGGCTATGATAAAACGCTGCACAACCCGGAACATCGTGAAGCATGGGAGCAGGCACTGGCCGAGTTTGGTTTTCCACCGGATACGACCTACGATGCCTTTGCCCAGCGTACTGGCGGGCTGACGCGTGCGGCCTATCTGGCGTATGTCGCCGATAATAAAGCGTACCAGCGTAAGACGCGAGTGAAGAAAAAAGAGACGAAATAATACCTGCTATCTCGGTGCACGTGCTTTCGGGCGCGTGCATGCCAGTGGGCTGCGGTGGTGCAATAATTATCGCTATTAATGTATATAAAATACATTAATGTGTCACTGGTGGTTATTTCTTTATGTAATCAAATGGTTACTTACATGGTTTTTTAATCGACATTGCTTAATAAAATGGAGCTGATTTATTAACCGCAGTGAATTATAAAAACGTGCTAATTTTAACTGTGTGTTTTTGAAAGAACTGGACACGAAAATTTCATCTGGTTACTATCGCTGGCCTGGATTTAAATGCTCTTTTGAGCATTAACTGACATTGGATTGCGATGCGTTTTTCAGGATTTAAAAAGATAACAACAACCATTTTTATGATGGCTTTTATCTCATCGTCTTTTTTATTTTCATTAAATGAATTATTGGTTAACCATCAGGAAAGCAAATTAACATTGCGCTCTGAAAAGTTACGCTTTCAGGCTGAAATGTTAGCGGAGCAGGCACTGTCTGCTTTGGGTGATATTAACGCTATTGATGATGATATTTGTTCGCCAAACTATATTGAACAATTAAGAATGATAAGATGGCGTCATCTCAACATTGAAGATGTTGCTTCTTTAAAAGAAAATCGTATTTATTGCAGTGCCTTTTGGGGGGAAGTGAATCCTCCTCTGCATATTACTGTGAAAAATGAAACGAAAAACAATCAACCAGCATTAATTGAAGTGAAAAACAATAGCAAAACGCTGTATAACAATATCGGCCTCTATCAAGGTCATGCTGCGGTATTTGTCGCGCGGGGAACTTATGAAGGTATATTGAATACGGTCACTGATGGATATTTCGTTATGACATCAGTGGATAAATCGCAAAAGTATTTTGAATCGAACTCGAAGGAATATGTTGCTTCGGGTAATCCGTTACTGAGTAAAATATTTACCGCCAACGCCAGCTTGTGTAGTCCCCAGTGGCTGTTTTGCGTGATGGCTCAAAATGCGCGCAGCGGGCTGCTGTCGCTTACACCTGGCCTCCTGTCTTTTGCTATGATGGCTGCATTGATGCTGGGTGGGTTTCTGACTTTCTTCTGTTTAAATATTGTCGATAAAAGACAATCGCTGAAATCCCGCTTGAAGAAATCCATCAAGAGAGGGGATGTTTTTCTTGAATATCAACCGATGGTGAATGCCATTGATGGGAAAATAGCGGGTCTTGAGGCGCTAGTCAGATGGCGTGATAGCGTACATGGCTTTGTTTCTCCTGAGGTCTTTATAAAGGTTTCGGAAAAAATCGGGTTTTACTCAAAGATATCTGATTTTGTAATAAAAACTTCAGTGAAAGAAATGGCTGCTGTTCTCAATGAAAACAGAGAACTGACGCTGTCTATAAATATAACCGATCATGAAATTAACGAACCAAATTTCATAAGCCGATTGATTGAGATATGTGCTTCACATGGTGTTGAGCCTGCTCAAATAAAATTGGAAATATCAGAACGCTGCCAGCTATCGCAAAAGGAAATCCAGCTTTTTGCTGAACATGTCGCAAAAATGAACATCAAACTGGCGATTGATGATTTTGGCGTGGCGAATTCCAACTTAGCATGGCTTACCGGTTTCAGATTTGATGAAGTTAAGCTTGACGGTTCGTTAATGAAAAACCTGGACAACAAGAATAAAGAAAAGATATTGCATGCAATTTGCTCGCTCATTAAAGATATGGGGAAGAACATCGTTTTTGAAGGCGTTGAAGATGCTGAGCAATTAGCGATTGCCAGAGAAATTGATGCAAACTGCTTAATTCAGGGGTGGTTTTTTTATCGCTCACTGTCAGCAAAAAATATTGAAAGCCTGTTAATCACTCAGGGGAAAAGTCACGTAGTGTGTCCCTGATTTTTATGCTTGTCCTCCTCACGTTAAGAGCATTAACTTAACGGCCGCACAAGATGTAAGAGAAGACATGGCGAGAAATATCCGGCCATGTCTTTGTAGCGGGGCTTTAACGCAAAGCCTACCCACCATCAATGCTAGGTGTTTTCTCAGCATCGAGAAAAATAATGAAAATTGGCCGAATAAATTCGTTCGTTGGTGCGTTTACACGTTGTCTACTTTTAGGAGAACCCTGTTATGACGCGCATCGTTCCCGTTTTGGCCGCCGGGCTGCTCATCAGCCCACTGTTGCACGCTATGCCTCTCAACTACACCATTGCCACGGATAAAACCGCCATCGCGCTTTCATGGCAAGCATTTGGTCATCTTTCACAGGCTTCTCTCGACGGCGTGACGGGCAACATCACACTGGATGCGGAAAAGGAAATAAATGACCGTATTGATGTGAAAATCCCCATCACGACGCTACAGGCTTCCAACGGCCTGCTGACTTACCAGTTAAAAAGCAGCCTGTTTTTTGATGCTGAGCACTATCCCGATATCACGTTCACCAGCAGCAGGGTGGTCGCACTCGGTCATGGTCATTTTCGGGTTTTTGGTTCACTGTCGGTAAAAAATATTCAACGCCCAGTTATTCTGGACGCCACGCTCGAAGAACATGACGGAAACGCATCTGGCGAAGACGCGTTGTCTCTCCATGCCACCACGGCGATTTCTCGATCGGCTTTTAATATGGATCGCTTTACCGGGGTAGTTGATGATCGCGTGGCAATCAGTATTGATATCCAGGCGAAAGCACGACACACCGCATAAACATTTCCCGCTACTCAAGGGGATCAGCGAGTGGCGGGAGCATCAATGACTAGGCCAGAGAAGTTTGCAGCCTGAGCGCGCTTTCAGTCAGTTGCGGTACAGGGTTACGGCCAATTAAAACGAACTGATAGCCGCGATTGTGCCACCAGACGACATGCATATCATGGCGTTGTTCATTGTTAAGTGCAGAAGCAGTTGCTCCCCGATCGGGAGAAATGCACAACGCCATGGGGCCATATTCGGCGTGCATCCAGGCAATCTGTGCAATGGCGGTGCTGTCGTAGCGCAGCATACGCACTATTTTCAGCTCCGCGCTTTGAAGCGTCAGTTGCCGTTCATTGAGTGGCAGCCCAATCTCTTGAGCGGCACGAGACAGTCCACGCTGTAAGGTAGGTAAGGAACTGTCCGCATCAAGCAGGGTTTCGGGGCTGTACAGTGACATGTACTGCGCTTCAAGATCGCGAATTTTCTCACTGTCGTTGCGAACAATCGAAACAGGACGGGCAAGGTAGCCTAATCCTGAGCCAATCACCAAGAAACTGAGTGAGGCCGCAATGAGCGAGCGGCGACTGACACCGACATGCGATGGCGGTTTTACGGACGCCGGATCCGTCGTCAGCAGTTCCTCAAGTCGGGCTTGCATTTTCGCCTTAGGCGCTTTGTTGAGTAACGGCGCGAAGGCCTCTTCAAGATCGAGATGGCTTTTCATCAGCTCGGCGGTGCGCTCGGCAAGTTGTTCGTCTTTTTCCAACTGTGTCGCGAATTGTTGTGCATCGTCGTCATCCATCTCACCATCCAACCAGGCAACGATGGCTTCATCACCGTAGGGGGGCGTAAAACGCATGGGTTTCAAGACCGTTTCTCCTTTGCAGCAGGCAGAGCATCAGCTGGTTTTGCCAGCGTACTTCGTGCGGTGGCCAGTCGGCTCATAATGGTGCCGATGGGTACCGATAGCGTGTCCGCTGCCTCCTGATAGGTAAATCCTTCGACATAAACTAAAAAGACGGTATTGCGCTGCGCTTCTGGAAGCGCGCTGACGCGCTGCATGATTTTCTGGTAATGCCGACAGTCATCATTCTGCTCTTGGGTATCCGGGGCCAATAGGGCTTCGCTTTCGACAAACCCTTGCCCCAGACGTACGCGATGAGCGCGCAGTTCGGAAATCCATATCGAATGGAGAATGGAGAACAGCCATCTGTCGATACGTGTGCCGGGGGTAAATTGCCCGCTTTTTTCAAGTGCGCGCACACAGGTGGACTGGACGAGCTCTTCTGCCACCTCATGGCTGCGCGACAGCACCAGTCCATAGCGCCACAGGCGCGTCAAATGAGCAGTAAGCTGCTGGCGAACGTCGCTGGTGGTGATTGGCTTATCCTCACATTGATACTCAGGGAATTAACGCAAAGCCCGTCCACCATCAACGCCTAGCGTTTTCCCAGTGACGTAACGGCTGCTGAGCAGGTAATCCACCAGCCGGACAATTTCTTCTTCACCGGGGGCAATTTTCATCAATGACTTTTCCAGCGCCTGCTGACGATAGGATTCGTCATCCGTTTCATTAAACAGGATGAGGCCGGGGGCGATCGCGTTGACTTTCACCTCGGGTGCCAGCTTGCGGGCAAACGACCGCGTCATGTTATCCAGCGCCGCTTTGCTGGCGGCATAGGCAATGTGCTTATCGCTGCCTTTTTCTACCACGTAATCCGTCAGATGAATGATATCTGCACCCGCGATGCCTTGCCCACGCAGGCAGGTTTCCAGCAGTTGGTTGAGTAAATAGGGCGTATAGACATGAATTTGCAGCATATCGGCCAGCGTTTTTTCTGGCGGTGTGGTGGGGCTTTCAGGCTCCCAGCGGCTGGCATTGTGAATAATGGCGCGCAACCGCGGTGTGAGCGCCTGGATTTGCCCCGCAAACGCATAGATGTTTTCCGTGGTGGAAAAATCGGCGGTCAGACAAACGGCACCATCTTGCTGTAGCGTCTCCAGTTCAGGATAAGGCGTGCGATAGCTGATGATGACCGGAATCGACTGGGCCAGAAACGAACGCGCCAGCGCCAGGCCAATACGCCGTGCGCCGCCGGTAATTAACACGGGAGCAGAAGAAAAAGTTGTCACAATTAGGTCTCCTCAACACGCTAGTCAAAAGGGGGCAAAGCGTGACAATATACCTGAATTAACCACCATATTGTTTACGGTTTTATACCCGTCAGGGTAGTGTGCGGCAAACCACTGGCGAAGAGGAGAAAAGGGAATATGGAAAAGTCCCCTGAGTCTACAAGTTCCAGTGAGCCACTCTGTCTGGACTATACGGATTATTTAGCAGCATTGTGCAAGAAACGTTGGCGTTTCGTGGATGCGATGTACGGCGTGATGCCGATTTTTGGCATGGTAACCAAGATGGCTCCGGCTCGGCAGAGTGCGCCAACCGAGCGGCTGAAGGGACTGGCGCTACAGGTGCTTTCTACGCAGGTGAGTGACGAAACTAACATCATCAGGCTGATTACGCTGGCACGCCAGCAAGGTCTGACCGCGTTTGATATCCAACTGCCTTATTCGCTGACGAACGAGCAACTGAGCGCCATTAGCTGCGAATGTGACGTAGCGCTCGATTTAACGCTGCGGGACGAACGCTTGTCCGTCCGATTCAAGATGCCAGCCGTGCAGCATTAGCACGGCGTGGCCCGCACACTATTTCTATTCTGTTTCCGCTACGCTGAGCGCACCGTCGTCGCCTCAATCGCCTGTGCGAGTGAACCGTAGAAGCTGAGCCGCCCTTCAATCGGATGAACCTTTGCCCGTGCCAGCGTTTTTAACGGCTGGAAGGGAATATCGGTGATGATGAGCTGTTTACCTTCAGGCAGCGTTTCACTAAAGCGCAGGAACGCATTGAGTCCGCCAGCATCCAGCACCGGCACCGCATCCCACTGTAAGATGATATTTTGATAGCCTTCGCTGCGCACGGTTAGATCGTTGAAGATGCGTTCCGCCGCAGCAAAGAACAGCGGGCCGTTAACGCGCAGTACCAGATGATCCGGGATTTTAGTGTCCGGTAGTTCGCTCAGACGGGTCATCTGCGCGATGCGTCGCATGAACAGCAGGGATGCCAGTACGATACCGACGGTAATCGCGATCACCATGTCGAACAGCACGGTCAGCGACATACAGAGCAGCATCACGATAATGTCGTCTTTCGGTCCGTGGCGTAGCAAATCCACCACTTTGTGCGCTTCGCTCATGTTCCAGGCGACGATCAGCAGCAGCGATGCCATTGCCGCCAGCGGCAGATAAGACAGCCACGGCGCAAGGATCAGCAGCGCCAGTAACACCAGCAGCGCATGGATCACGGCGGAGATCGGCGAGTTTGCCCCCGCGCGCACGTTAGCGGCGGAGCGGGCAATCGCTGCGGTCGCGGTAATGCCGCCAAAGAAAGGCGCGATGATGTTACCGAAGCCCTGACCCATCAGCTCCGCATTAGAATTGTGTTTTTTGCCCGTCATCCCGTCCAGCACAACGGCACACAGCAGCGACTCAATCGCCCCCAGCATCGCCATAGAGAACGCCGCAGGCAGCAGCGCGGAAATACTTTGCCAGTCCAGCGTCATCGTTTTCCCATCCGGCGACGGAATATCCCACGGCAGAATGAGCTGCGGCAGGATAGGTGGAATCCCTTGCCCCTGCGAACCGTCCGCTAGCATATAGCTGAATCGGGAACCGATGGTGGCCACATTTTCACCAAACAGTGACATGATCCCCATCACCGCGACGCCTGCCAGCAGCGCAGGCAAATGACCGGGCAGGCGAATACCGAGTCTGGGCCAGACGATGAGAACCAGCAGCGTTGTTGCGCCAATCAGCGTATCAGCAAGGTGCAGGGTCGGCAGCGATTGCGCCAGCGCCGCTACTTTTTCGACGTAATGCTCGGGGACTACCGCCATCTGCAAGCCGAAAAAATCCTTGATTTGCATAGTACCGATGGTGATAGCGATCCCGGAGGTGAACCCCAGCGTCACGGAAAGCGGAATGTATTCAATCAGACGGCCAAAGCGGCATAGCCCCATCAGCAGCAGAAATACGCCGGATAGCAAGGTGGCAACCAGCAGGCCGGATAGCCCAAACTGTTGCGACACCGGATATAAAATGACGACGAAGGCGGCCGTCGGGCCAGAGACGCTGTAGCGTGAGCCGCCGCTGACGGCGATGACAATCCCCGCAATGGCTGATGTATATAGCCCGTACTGCGGAGGAACGCCGCTGGCAATCGCCAGTGCCATCGCCAGCGGTATGGCGATGATGCCGACGGTCACGCCAGCGATAATGTCATGGATAAAACGTTGTAGCGTATATTTTTCGCGCCAGCACGCATCGATCAGTGCGCTGAACGGCCTGACGCCGTTAATTCCGTGCGTTTTCATCTAAGCAGAAACCAAAGTAAGGAGGTAAATCAATATGGCGGGCCTGCCGGTCCGTCGACGACAGCCTTACGATACGCCGGACGCACTCAGAAGATCCAGATATACATCAAGAGAAGTGGTTTTTGGCGAGGCCGACGCGGCGAAAACCGCGTCGGCAGGGGAATTACAGCGTGATGGTGATCAGATAGGCGGCAAAAAGTGCCAGATGCGCGCTGCCGCTCAACACGTTGGTTCTGCCGGTGGAGAACGTAATGTGGCACAGCACCAGTACCGACAGCATCACGACAATGTGCGGCATATCCAGACCGAAGTTCAGCGTGCGGCCGGTCAGCATGGCGATGATCGTAACGGTAGGGACCGTCAGTGAAATGGTTGCCAGCACGGAACCGAAAAACAGGTTCATGGCACGCTGTACCTGATTTTTCAGGACGGCGCGGATTGCTCCCAGCCCTTCAGGAGAGAGAATTAATAGCGCGACCAGGAAGCCGGTAAACTGCGTCGGTGCGTTCATTTCGGTCAGCAGCGTTTCCAGTGGCATCGAGTTTGTTTTAGTTACCGCGATAACGGCAATCAGGTGAACCAGCAGCCAGGCAGTGTGCCACAGTGAGCTGTGCGCGGACGGTTTACCATGGTGCGGATCGTCGCCATCGCCTTCGTCTTCATGCTCATACACAAATAGGCTTTGGTGCGTACGCGTTTGAATCAGCAGGAAAACGCCGTACATCGCTGCAGAAATAGCGGCAATAATCAGCGATTGCGCTACGCTGAAATTACCACCAGGTAGGGCGCTGGGAAAAACCAGCACGATCACGGCTAATGGGAAAATCGCCATCAGGTACTGCTTGATGCCGCTGAGGTTGACGTACTGTGTGGCGAATTTACGGCCGCCGAGTAAGAGGGCAAAACCGACCAGACCACCGGTGACAATGACGATGATAGAATAGAGAGTGTCACGCATCAGGTCCGGGCCAGCGTCACCGGTTGCCATCAGTGCTGAAATCAGGCTGACTTCAAGAATGACGACGGATAGGCTGAGGATCAATGAACCGTAGGGTTCACCCAGACGGTGTGCGAGCACGTCGGCGTGACGTACCACGCTGAAGGCGCTGAACAGTATCCCGGCTAGCGCGATGGCGTTGATGCCGAGAATGGCGACAAAATTTTGTGAAGTGCCCCACATGTAGAGCACGGCCAGCGCAATAACAGGAAAAATGAGTGAGTATTCATGATGGCGAGTTTTGACCACCTCAGCATGAGACTTCATTGCGGGAGTTCTCCTTATCCAGAGGAATGATACGGCAAAATATCCCCGTTATATTTCAAGCCAGCATACTGGCAGCTCAAACTATTTAGGGCATAAAGCCATTTATTGTGGTCGTAAAATCCTTTATTCAGGTCGTAAGCCCTTTATTAAGGGGGTAGAACAACAATAAACAGCAAAAGGTTACTAGAAAGTAGTTATAACGTAATAAAACGAACAATATGATAACAGATTGTCATGCTGATGCGGGAAGTTTTACGGATTTTTACGCTTTGATATGAAATTCAAATGAAAAGGGAGAATCTGCGTGTCTTCTCCCTATCATGATAATATCAAATGTATTTTTTTGTGGTTATTCGTCAGGATTGTCCATAATATCGTGACGTTTATGATGATAATCCTCTTCATTTAGCCCTTCTCGCCAATAAGGGACGGCATACATCTGATTTCGTTCACACCCGCGTTCACGGCGCACGTGGCGACGGAGCTGAACCACGATGCGATCTTCACCCGCTAACCAGTAAAATGCATTTTCAGCCGTCGGAAGTGCCTGAAACTGCTGCAACAGTGCATCAGTCACGTCCGTTCCGCCGATAATCCAATGCAGCTGAAGCTGTGCTGGTTTAGCGATATCAAGTTTATCCGCCTCGCTGTCGACACGGATGACCGCATGCCCCGTTGCGTCATCAGGCAGATTCTCCAGCAGCGCCATGAGCGCGGGGAACGATGACGGGTCAGCAGCCAGATAATAAGCGGCCGCTGGCGGCAACATCGGGAGCGGGCCACCGGGTTGCGAAATGCCGACCCAGTCGCCGGGCTTGGCCTGACGGGCAAAAGTGACGGCAGGCCCAGCGTGTTCATGCAGCGCGAAAACCATATCCAGCTCCGCATCCTCCGGGCGCACCGTACGGACGCTATAGGTGCGAACGATGGGGCGGGCTTCGCCCTCTGGCCAGATCGGGCCGCGTTCGCCAATCGCGGGCAGAGCCGGTTTTTGCTGTCCAGCCTGAGGCAGAAAGAGTTTGATGTGTGCACCGTATCGCTCGGTCGGATAATCGCGCAGCGCGTCGTGATGGAAAGTAATGCAGCGTAAATGAGGTGAAATATCGTGGATGTGTTTAACCTGAACTAAAACAGGCTGACGCGGCGTTGCCATTCAGTGTCTCCGTAGATAGTCGATTCCAAATTAAGGACGATAATAACATGAGATGATAATTATTATCATTTGATGTCTGCCCGTTATTATTCTTGTCGCCGCCGATACTTTTTATTGGCGTTGAGCGCTTTCTCGTCGAGCATACGGCAGGCTCCTGACGTCACAAAAATGAGGTTTGTATCAGGAATGCGTCAAGTCTGGCGGTGAGTTGCCGATTAGTTGATATAGAGCGTGAGTGAAACATTATCACGAACTTTTTCAGTCTTTGTGACCAGTATCAAACTTGATCGCAAAGCCATAAATGAATAACCTCAATATAGATAGTGTTGTAAAATTAAGCAGATGAAGCAGTTAGGTTTTTACACGCAGGGCGAGAGCCGATCTGACGAGCAGTAAAAGAGTAAGGTTGGGGGTAGTAAGTAGTGTTAACACGCGATTTTTTGCAGAAAGCAGATTGTAGAACGTCTTTTGGTTGTATTGAAGAAACCTTACTTCTCACTCCGCAACAGCGGGCTGACTCGTTGGACAGGACGCTGGCGCTCCGGCCAAATAGCTGTCCTGTCTGGGTGTTTGGCTATGGTTCGCTCATGTGGAATCCGGTTTTTGACGCCGAAGAAACCTGTCTGGCTACGTTGGCGGGGTGGCAGCGAGCCTTTTGTCTGCGCCTGACCATCGGTCGCGGCACGGTAACGCAGCCGGGGCGGATGCTGGCGCTGAAACCCGGTGGGCAAACGACGGGGTTGGCTTTCCGACTGCCAGAAACCTCATTGCGTGAAGACCTCGAGCTGCTGTGGAAGCGTGAAATGCTGACGGGCTGCTATCGTCCGCTCTGGTGCGAACTGCATCGCAAGAACGGCGCACCGCTGACGGCGCTGGTGTTTGTCTCCGAGCCGGAGCATCCCCTCAACGAAAATGATACCTGCATTCAGAGCGTTGCCCCGCTGATTGCGCGCGCGAGCGGTCCGCTTGGCACCAATGCGCAATATCTGTTTGCACTCGAACAAGAGTTGAAGCATCACGGAACGGAAGACGAAAGCGTGAGCGAATTGGCACAGCGGGTGCGCATCCTGCAACAGTCGTGTTCTGCGGCAGCAGGGAACGGTTAATAACGAAACCGCGATGAGTGGAAGCATTGAGGTGAACGACGAGCTCGCCGTTCACCTTGAGACAATGTGAAGCGACTGACTTACCAGCCGACGCCAACACCCATGGTGTACAGCGTGTCGTCAACATTCCCCTGATTACTTTCGATACGGGTACGTGACACCTTCATGCTCATAGAAGACCAGTCGGTCAGCTTGAAGCGCAGGCCTGCATCCGCTTTCAGATAGATTGGCGCAGTGCCATCAAATGAACGACCCAATTCACCGTTGGTGAAGGCTTCAACCGACTTGCTGAACAGGTAGCGGTTGTACGCCCACTTAATCGCACCGGAGTAGAAGTCATCATCGCCCTGATCGCGGTAGACGAAGGTTTGGGAGTTGACCAGCGATGTCAGTGAGAACGCGCCTAAATCGTTATCCCAGAACTGATAACCGGGACCGAGACCGAACGAGCGGTTGATTTTAATGCTTTCAATCCAGTCGCGTTTGTACTGATAACGACCCTGCCAGAACCAGTTCTCATCCACGAACTTATCCAGTGCATATTCGCCAGCCGCATTCTTGGTGCTCTCGACTTTATCCTCTTTTGCCAAATGGTAGCTGGCATCAAGGTTGTGTCGCCACGTATCGTGACGCGCTTTGGTGTTCAGCGTCACATCGTAGTTGTCGGTTTCTGTCGAACTTTTCTTGTGCGACATGCCAGCGTCAATGTTGCCTTTCCAGGCGAAATCGGTCACCAGCGGCTTCTGCGCGACAATGGACGTGATTTCAGAAAGTGGCAATGTCTGCGGACCGGCGGCTTCGTTAGCCAGCGACGGGTTCGCGACGATGGCGCGGTTTTCGCTCGCTTTGATCGTCGGATACAGAACGCCTTTCTCGTAGCGTTCGCCTTGAATCACCAGGCCATGGTCGGATTCAAAGGTTTTCACCTTATCCCAGGCTACAGAAATAGAGCCAGCATAGTCGGTGTTGATAAAGAGTTTTCCGCCGTCAAGCAGCGTGATTTTCCCTGTAAGCTTGTCGCCGTTGTTCAGCCAAATGGTGTCAGCGCGGCTCTGTGTAATGCCAGCAGAGAGGGCGATAACCAGGCTGAGGGAAGAGAGTGCGTGTTTGGATAGTGTCATTATTGCCAAGTAAACAGTGGTGACAGGTAGTGAGATGTCCGTCAAAGACAAAGACGTACAGCCGATGATAACGAACCGGTTTAGTCCGGAACGGCAAACATTAACAGGAATCGTAGTGATGCTCTACCCGAAAACGAAAATTGATTAGAATGTAAATAGTTATAAAAGTGGCTATTGATGATTAACAGCTATAACGCGATATCTGTCACATTTTTGGCTGGCGGAAAGGGGATGAGTCGTGTGGGGATGATGCTCTCTGACCCCGCTTGTTTTAGGTCAGAGAGCGTGTGCGATAGATGACGCTATGCGGTGCGCTGCGTGCGGGAAGTGTTGTTGTTGCTCAGGAAACGCGCGGTCAGGAACGTCCTTACGCGGAACACGATCCGTTCCTGGAAGAGAACACAGAGCGTCACGGTGCTGAGCAGGAAAATGATATAGCCCGTCATGGACAGCTGCACCTGACCTGCCGCGGTAATGCATTGATCCCAATCGCTGAAGCAGGCCATCGGGTTACCGCGCACCAGCTGTTCCAGCGTACGGAACAGATTAAAGAGCGGAACGTGTAGCGCAAAGATAGACAGCGAGGCAGCTCCCAGTCGGGGCGACCAGTGCCGCAGCCATTCACTGTTAGGTTCACGCGCCAGCGCGCTGAGACAAACCAGACCGACCTGAGCCGGCAGGAGCAAGCCGTTGTGCAGCAAGAAGTACCAGTAGGCTTCGCCTTTTGTGAACAGCCAGGTAGCGACAAGGAAATTCACACCGATGAAAAGGGCGAGTGCGTAGCGCTGGCCTTTGGTCAACGGTAAGCGATCTTTCTGACGATAATGACGGAACAGCGCATAACCCAATATCCCGGCCAGGAATTCCGGCAGACGGAAGATCGGCCCACGCTGCAACAGCCCGGTGTACGGCATACCGAACTGCTGTTGCCAGATCACCCAAATCGGCGGCAGCAGATATAGCAGGCAGACGATCCCCATCCAAAGCCACGGATGGCGGCTATTCAACAGACGCGGTGCCAACAGCGGAAACGCCAGATAGAAAAAGAACAGCGTGGAAAGCGACCATAACGGGGCATTGAAGGTCAGGAAGTAAGGATTCCATGCCTGCAACATCAGTACCTGCAATAACCCGTTGAACGCTAACTGTGCATTCGTCATGTAATGGCGCAGCGTTTCGGGGTCGGCTGCGGGATCGTTGGTGTCATAAATCACGAAACGCGCGCTGGCGACTTGTCCCTCCGGCGGCACGGCCAGCCACTGCATGAGCGTGACAACGGCAATCGAAGACAGCAGGGCAATGATATGGATGGGATAAAGATTAAAGAAGCGTTTGGCCCAGAACTGGCGAACAGGTTCGCGCAGACGTCCGTCCTTAATGTAGACATGGGCTAGCAAGAAGCCAGACAGGACAAAGAACGTGCTGGTCGCGAAGAATCCCATGCTGGTGAGCTCGCTCAAGAAGGGAATGCGCTCACGCTGGGGATAAACGTGTACCGTGTGATAAATCATGACGTAGCAGCCGAGCAAAAATCGTAACCATTCCAGGCCGATAAACCGCTCCTTACTGACCTTTTTCATGTTGTTCCTCAACGTTAAACTCGGTGTAAAAGCCGAAAAATGCGATTACTAACTAGTTTAGACGAGAGCAACGTCACATTAATTAGGATAATGGCTATAAATGCCGGTGCCGTTTAGCAACCGTTTAGATTGGGCGGGGTGTTGATGGTATTTCCAACAGTTATTTTCATCAACCCTGTTGTCATCAACTTTGTTTCATCAACTACGGCTGCATCCTCGCTCACGCGAGGATAATCGCGGACGGAAGGGCGCCAGAGCGCCTTATCCGTACCGCTGACAATAGCGGTATCTTGTGACGATTTGATTAAATCACTTTTTCTTGTAATACCCAAACAGCCGCTTCGACCCGTGATTTTAGTTTCATTTTTTTCAACAGGTGTTTGACGTGAACCTTAACGGTACTTTCGGTAATCGTGAGCTTGCGGGCAATCACTTTATTGGATAATCCCTGAGCCAGCAGCTTCAGAATATCGCGTTCGCGCGGCGTGAGTTGTTGAATGTCCCGGTCGCTGCTGTGGCGGCTTTCGCGCAGGCTGGCGGCCAGAATCGGCGTCAACGTTTCACTCAGTACCATTTTTCCTGACGCCGCCTGATGCAGCGCAGCCAGCAAATCTTCCGGCTCCATATCTTTCAGCAGGTAACCATCGGCACCATTTTTCAGGGCATTGACAACATCGTCTTCATGGTTGGAAACGCTAAAGACGACAATGCGGCCAGACAGCGATTTTTCCCGCAGACGATTCAGCGTTTCCAGACCATTCATGCCGGGCATGTTCAAATCGAGCAGAATCAAATCCGGGTCCAGCTGTTCCGCTAGCTCGACACCCTGTTCGCCGTGACTGGCTTCACCTGCCACCTGCAATTCTGGGTCCATGCTGATGAGTTGCTTAACGCCATTCCGCAACATGGGATGGTCATCAATCAGCAGTAGGGTGGCGGCATCTTCGTTAATCATGAGTTTCTCCTGTTAATGGCAGCCGGTGACGGTATTCGGAGAGGAAGTTGACATTGACTTCAGTGCCCCCCGACGGCCGGCGTCGAACAATGCATTCGCCGTGCAAACCCCGTGCACGGTCGCGCATGATAATAAGTCCATAGTGGTTGGCGCGGCTGGCATCATCCGGAATACCGATGCCATTGTCGGCTACGCTGAGTTCGATGTAACCCTGACGCAGTTGCAGGGTGATATCGACCTGTGTGGCCTGCGCGTGTTTATAAATATTGCTCAGCGCTTCACGCACAATTTGCAGGACGTGAATACCTTGATGCGCGGAAACCGACTGCGGCGGCAGGCGGTAATGTAATTCGATAGGATAGCCCAGTCGCTTACTGAATTCATCGACCGACGCGCGCAGCGCGGCAAGTAAGCCGGATTCCGACAGCTTCAGCCGGAACGTCGTCAGCAGCTCACGCAGTTGGCGATAGGCGGTGTTCAACTCTTCCCGCATTTCCGTCAGCAGCTGCTGCGACGCGGGTGGTAAATCGCCGCCCTGCATTTGCAGGCAGCTCACCTGAATTTTCAGGCAGGAGAGGGACTGGGCGATAGAATCGTGCAGCTCACGGGCAATCGTGGCGCGTTCCTCCATCAGCATCAACTGCTGTTGATGGTTCGATTGACGCTCCAGCGCCAGCGTGCTGGTTAACTGTTCCAGTAAGGTATTCAGTAACTGATTTTGATCGCGGCTCAGAACGGTGTTGCCCGGCAGCGTGGCTAACACGACGCCATATTGTCCGTGCTTGTCGTGCAGATCCCAGCAGTGAGGCTCACCCGGCAGTTCTTCCCGTTTTGCCTGCATCCCGCAACTCTGACAGCTGTTATCCGGGCAGTGGTCCGGCTGCGACTGGCTGCAATCGCTAAACTGGTGAAACTGTTCCTGATTGTTATCTTCATACAGCCGCAGTTGAATATTGCGCAGCGGCGTCAGCGTCGGTAGTTCGTTCAGGATCGGCATCAGGCGGCTACACAGCGGCGCACCAGTATGCAAGCGTCGACTGGCGCGATAGAGGAAAGAAAGCAGATCGTTTTTCTGTTGCAGGTCGGCTGTTTTCTCGGCGACGCGCAGTTCCAGACTGTGGTACATGGCGGAAAGTTCATCCGACATGCTGTTCAGCACCCGTCCCAGTGTGCTCATTTCGTCATGGCCGTTGATGGCGACGCGCTGGGTGAAATCACCTTGCCCGATAGCTTGTCCCATCGCAACCAGACGTCGCCACGGCGTCAGCAGTCGACGGCGCAGGTAAAAGAACGTCGTGACCAGCAGAATAAACATGATGCCGATGAAGATGCGCTGCACCAGCGTGACCATCCTCAACCGCTGTTCGGTTTTATGATCGATGGCGGAAACCAAATCGTCGAGCTGTTTCACGAAGCGGGCGACATCCGCCGAGGCATCCGCAGAATTTGTTGCCTGCCGCAGATGCGGTTGCAGGTTTTCCAGCCAGAAAACGCGTAGCGCAGTGAATTGTTCACTAAGCCCTTCCCGACGTACTGCCTGCTGTAGGTCGCTGCTGATTTCGTCTTCTTCCAGTTCTTGCAGGTAAATTTCATTCTCGGCAGAGAGCGGCACCATCGAGAGCAGGCGGTAACTCTGCATACGCAGCGAGCCCGCTTTATTAATGGCGTGCGCGTTCCCTTGAATGCTTTGAGACATCCAACTGGAAACCGACATACCTGCAATACCCAGCAAACCGAGTAGCAGCATCAATAAGGCAACCTGATTGACGAGCGACAGCGGCAGCAGGAAACGTTTCAACATAATAAAGCGACCTCTGCTGGAGGAGTAGAAAACCAGTACCGAGAAGGATAACCCTTTTGGCATTTTTCCCGATCCTACATGATAACCCCATACCTACTAATGAGTACCACCGAATATCCACGCCTTGAAAGGGGATATGACAGTACGAAAAAATAGAGATATAACAGCTTGAATTATCGTTGCTTATTTTTCTATTTTTATTACTCATTAAGGAGTGTGGTTATTTTTACACGGTTTTTTTACCTGACAGCGCGTTGATTTGCATCAACTTTACCTGCGGTGTAATCCCTAATGTTGCGCCTTAATTCTACCGCGTTTTTATTTATTGAGGTTTTTATGACGCAGCCTTCATCACCCGAGAAAGTATCGCAAAGCACGCTGATAAGGGAATGGAATCCTGAAGATACAAAATTCTGGCAATCTGGCGGACAACGGATAGCACAGCGTAATCTTTGGATCTCTGTACCGTGCCTGCTGTTGTCGTTTTGTGTCTGGATGATTTTCAGCACCGTGGCCGTTAACCTAAACAAGGTTGGATTTAGTTTTAGCACAGACCAGTTATTTTTACTTGCCGCGCTGCCTTCCGTCTCCGGCGCGCTGTTGCGCGTTCCTTACTCCTTCGTTATCCCCATGGTTGGCGGTCGCCGTTGGACGACGTTAAGTACCATCATTCTGGTTATCCCGTGTATCTGGCTTGGGTTTGCCGTACAAAACCCGCAGACGCCTTACAGCATTTTCGTCACGATTTCTCTGATGTGTGGCTTCGCTGGTGCTAACTTTGCGTCCAGCATGGCGAACATCAGTTTCTTCTTCCCAAAATCACGTCAGGGTAGTGCGCTAGGCATTAACGGTGGATTGGGCAACCTCGGCGTGAGTGTGATGCAACTGTTGGTGCCGGTGGTGATTTTCCTGCCGATGCTGGGATTTTCTGACAACGGCGTGGTGCAATCTGACGGCACACAGATCTGGCTGCACCATGCTGCCTGGATGTGGGTGCCGTTGCTGGTGATTGCCGCAACCGCTGCCTGGTTTGGCATGAACGATCTGCCTATGGCTAATGCGTCGATACGTAAGCAACTGCCCGTTTTGAAGCAAATGCACCTGTGGATACTCAGCTTCCTGTATCTGTCCACGTTTGGCTCATTTATCGGTTTCTCTGCAGGCTTCGGCATGTTGTCCAGAACGCAGTTCCCAGACATCGTGATTCTGTACTACGCGTTCTTCGGGCCGCTGCTGGGCGCGCTGGCGCGTCCGGTTGGTGGCATGCTGTCTGACCGCTTTGGCGGTGTAAAAGTGACGCTGATTAACTTCATCCTGATGACGATTTTCTCGGTGCTGTTGTTCCTGTCTCTGCCGAGTGCGGACTCTGCGGGCTCATTCGGGATGTTCTTTGGCATCTTCATGATGTTGTTCCTGACGGCCGGTCTGGGTAGTGGGTCCACATTCCAGATGATCGCCGTGATTTTCCGTAAATTAACGGCAGATCGCGTGAAAACACAAGGTGGAAGCGATGCGGATGCACAGCGTGCGGCAGCCACGGATACCGCAGCGGCGCTGGGCTTTATCTCAGCCATTGGCGCTATCGGCGGTTTCTTCATTCCTCAGGCCTTCGGAATGTCGCTTGAGTTAACCGGTTCACCCACCGGAGCGATGAAGGTGTTTGTGGTGTGCTACGTCGTCTGCGTATTAGTGACCTGGCTGTTCTATGCCAGAAAGAAAAACTGATTCGCCAGAAAGAAAAGCTGATTCCTCTCGATAACGTTCGGGGACTAACAGTCAGAAAGATCGGTGTCCGTTTCCCAATGCCTCCTCCTTTTCGGGGAGGCGTTTTTTTGCGCTGCATTCAGCTACCCCCTTTACTGAATCTGCACGATTTTTCGTCGCCTTCCGACTACTACCTCTAAATAGTCGTGTGTATGAATTCAGTATAAACACAAAACGAATGGTTTTATTTTTATCCTTTAAAATCAATTAATTATGTATTTTTTCTGTAATAATTCTTTAGTGGTAGTTGGCGATATACTCCGTTTTTCACAGGGTGACACTCTTGATCGTTATCAAGTTTGGCAACGCGGTTGCTGGATACCCTAGCGCCAACTTGAGCGATGTGTCGTAAGCAAAAACAGATGTCTGCTACGAGCATTTCATAACGACAGGGGCCAGCAGGCTTCGCAGCAGGAGAGTCCGGATGAGCAAATTCCTTGACCGGTTACGTTACTTCAAACAACTGGCCGAACCGTTTTCTGATGGTCATGGCCAGACCCTCAATACCAATCGTGACTGGGAAGACGGCTATCGCAGTCGCTGGCAGCATGACAAAATCGTACGTTCTACCCACGGGGTAAACTGTACCGGTTCATGTAGCTGGAAGATTTATGTGAAAAACGGTCTGGTGACGTGGGAAACGCAGCAGACTGACTATCCGCGTACCCGCCCGGACCTGCCTAACCATGAACCTCGCGGCTGCCCGCGTGGTGCCAGCTATTCCTGGTATCTCTACAGCGCTAACCGCCTGAAATACCCGATGATGCGTAAGCGCCTGCTGAAACTGTGGCGTGAAGCGAAACTGACGCACAGCGATCCGGTTGATGCCTGGGCATCCATCGTCAACGACCCCGAGAAGACCAAATACTACAAACAAATTCGTGGCCGTGGTGGTTTCGTTCGTTCTGACTGGAATGAAGTCAACGAGCTGATCGCTGCCTCTAACGTTTACACCACCAAGACTTTCGGCCCAGACCGCGTGATCGGTTTCTCACCGATTCCTGCGATGTCGATGGTGTCCTACGCCGCGGGTGCCCGTTACCTTTCTCTGCTCGGCGGCGTGTGCCTGAGCTTCTACGACTGGTACTGTGACTTGCCTCCAGCGTCACCCATGACCTGGGGTGAGCAGACTGACGTACCGGAGTCTGCTGACTGGTATAACTCCTCTTACATCATTGCCTGGGGCTCTAACGTTCCGCAAACCCGTACGCCGGATGCCCACTTCTTTACGGAAGTTCGCTACAAAGGCACCAAAACCGTTGCGGTCACACCGGACTACGCTGAAATCGCCAAGCTGTGCGACCACTGGCTGAACCCGAAACAAGGTACCGACAGCGCGATGGCGCTGGCAATGGGCCACGTTATTCTGAAAGAGTTCCACCTCGACAAACCGAGCCAGTATTTCAGCGAGTACGTTCGTCAATACACGGACTTACCGATGCTGGTGCTGCTGGAACCACGTGAAGACGGTTACTATGCAGCGGGTCGTATGCTGCGTGCTTCCGATCTGGTGGACAACCTCGGCCAGGACAACAACCCGCAGTGGAAAACCATCGCGATTGACGATGAAAGCGGCAATCTGACGGCTCCGCAAGGGTCGATCGGTTACCGTTGGGGCGATCAGGGTAAATGGAACCTGGAACAGCGCGACGGCGTGAGCGGCGAAGAAGTGAAGCTGCGCTTGAGCCTGCTGGGGTCGCACGACGATGTCGTTGATGTCGGCTTCCCGTATTTTGGCGGCGCGGTCAGCGAGCATTTCAACAACGTTGCGCTAGAAGAAATCCTGCTGCACAAACTGCCGGTTAAGCGTCTGACGCTGGCTGACGGTAGCGAAGCGCTGGTTGCCTGCGTGTATGACCTGACAATGGCGAACTACGGTCTGGATCGCGGTCTGGGCGACGACAACTGCGCGCGTGATTACGACGATGTGAAAGCGTACAGCCCAGCCTGGGCCGAAGAGATTACTGGCGTTTCTCGTCAGAACATCATCCGCATTGCGCGTGAATTCGCGGATAACGCTGATAAAACGCACGGTCGTTCCATGATTATTGTTGGTGCCGGTATCAACCACTGGTACCACATGGACATGAACTACCGCGGCATCATCAACATGCTGATTTTCTGCGGCTGTGTCGGTCAGAGCGGTGGCGGTTGGGCGCACTACGTCGGGCAAGAAAAACTGCGTCCGCAAACCGGTTGGACGCCGCTGGCGTTTGGTCTGGACTGGCAGCGTCCGCCTCGTCACATGAACAGTACGTCGTTCTTCTATAACCACTCTAGCCAGTGGCGTTATGAAACCGTCGCGCCGCAGGAACTGCTGTCACCACTGGCAGATAAATCCCGCTTCACCGGCAGCATGATTGACTTCAACGTGCGCGCCGAGCGTATGGGCTGGCTGCCGTCTGCACCACAGCTGAACGTTAACCCGCTGGATATCGCAGAAAAAGCGCGTGCCGCTGGTATCACGCCGCAGGAATATACCGTTGCTGCGTTGAAATCAGGTGAAATCAAATTTGCCGCTGAACAGCCGGATAGTCCGCAAAACTACCCGCGCAACCTGTTCATCTGGCGTTCTAACCTACTGGGTTCTTCCGGTAAAGGCCACGAATACATGCTGAAGTACCTGCTGGGTACGGAGCACGGTATTCAAGGGCAAGATCTGGGTACCGCGGGCAGCGTGAAGCCGGAAGAAGTGGAATGGCGCGACCAAGGCGTTGAAGGCAAACTGGATCTGGTGGTGACGCTTGATTTCCGTATGTCCAGCACCTGCCTGTACTCCGATATCGTCCTGCCAACGGCAACCTGGTACGAAAAAGACGACATGAATACCTCGGATATGCATCCGTTTATTCACCCGCTGTCTGCGGCTGTCGATCCGGCGTGGGATTCCAAAAGCGACTGGGAAATCTACAAAGGCATCGCGAAAGCCTTCTCTCGCGTCTGTCAGGGACACCTTGGCCAAGAAACCGATCTGGTTACCTTGCCAATTCAACACGATTCCCCGGCAGAAATGGCGCAGCCTTTCGGCGTGGATGACTGGAAAAAAGGCGAATGCGACCTGATTCCGGGCAAAACTGCACCGCACCTGATGATGGTGGAGCGCGACTACCCGAATCTGTACGAACGTTTCACCTCGCTCGGTCCGTTGATGGACAAGCTGGGCAACGGTGGTAAAGGCATTGGCTGGAACACGCAGACCGAAGTCGATTTCCTGAAAAAGCTGAACTACACCAAGGCTGACGGTGCGGCGGCAGGTCGTCCGAAGATTGAAACGGCGATCGATGCGGCAGAAGTAATTCTGTCTCTGGCCCCGGAAACCAACGGTCAGGTAGCCGTGAAGGCGTGGGAAGCGCTGAGCAAATTCACGGGTCGTGACCATACGCATCTGGCACTGAATAAAGAAGACGAGAAAATTCGCTTCCGCGATATTCAGGCGCAGCCGCGCAAGATTATCTCCAGCCCGACCTGGTCTGGTTTGGAAGATGAACACGTTTCCTATAACGCCTGTTATACCAACGTTCATGAGCTGATTCCGTGGCGTACGCTGTCCGGCCGCCAACAGCTGTATCAAGACCATGAGTGGATGCGTGCCTTCGGTGAAAGCCTGCTGGTATACCGTCCGCCGGTCGACACCCGTGCGGCTGAACCGGTGATGAATAAGAAGCCTAACGGCAACCCGGAAAAACCGCTGAACTTCCTGACGCCGCACCAAAAATGGGGTATTCACTCCACGTACAGCGACAACCTGTTGATGCTGACGCTGGGTCGCGGTGGCCCGATTATCTGGCTGAGCGAAGACGATGCCCGCGATTTGGGTATTGCGGATAACGACTGGGTAGAAGCGTTTAACGCCAACGGTGCGCTGACGGCGCGTGCGGTGGTTAGCCAGCGTGTGCCAGCGGGAATGACCATGATGTACCACGCGCAGGAACGCATTATTAACCTGCCGGGATCGGAAATTACCCAGCAGCGCGGCGGTATTCACAACTCGGTAACCCGTATCACGCCGAAACCGACCCATATGATCGGCGGCTATGCCCAACTGGCTTATGGCTTTAACTACTACGGCACCGTTGGGTCAAACCGCGATGAGTTCGTCGTAGTTCGTAAAATGAAACGCATCGACTGGCTGGATGATGAAGGCCAGGACTATGTACAAAAAGCGGTACAGCAGGAGAAAGCCTGATGAAAATTCGTTCACAAGTGGGCATGGTGCTGAATCTGGACAAATGCATCGGCTGTCACACCTGCTCCGTCAGCTGTAAAAACGTCTGGACCAGTCGTGAAGGGATGGAATACGCCTGGTTCAACAACGTCGAAACCAAACCGGGCGTGGGCTATCCCCATGCCTGGGAAGATCAGGAAAAATGGAAGGGCGGCTGGATCCGTAAAATCAGCGGTAAGCTCGAGCCGCGTATGGGTAACCGCATCAGCGTGTTGTCCAAAATCTTCGCTAACCCGGATGTACCGGAAATCGACGACTACTATGAGCCGTTCGACTACGACTATCAGAACCTGCGTAAAGCGCCGGAAGGCAAGCATCAGCCTGTCGCCCGTCCGCGCTCGCTGATTACCGGTCAGCGGATGAAGAAAATCGAGAACGGCCCGAACTGGGAAGACGATCTGGGTGGTGAATTCAGCGTACGCTCTAAGGATAAAAACTTTGAGAATATGCAGAAAGAGATGTACGGCCAGTTCGAAAACACGTTCATGATGTATTTGCCGCGTCTGTGTGAACACTGCCTGAATCCAGCGTGTGTGGCGACCTGTCCGAGCGGCGCGATCTACAAACGTGGCGAAGACGGTATCGTCCTGATCGATCAGGATAAATGCCGCGGCTGGCGTATGTGCCTGACCGGTTGCCCGTACAAGAAAATCTACTTCAACTGGAAGAGCGGCAAATCAGAAAAATGTATTTTCTGCTACCCGCGTATTGAAAGTGGTCAACCGACGCTCTGCTCAGAAACCTGCGTCGGACGTATCCGCTACCTAGGCGTGCTGCTCTATGATGCTGACCGCATCGAGCAAGCGGCTTCTGTGGAAAACGAGAAAGATCTGTACCAGAGCCAACTGGATGTGTTCCTTGACCCGCACGACCCGAAAGTCATTGAACAAGCACTGAAAGACGGCATTCCAAACAGCGTCATTGAAGCGGCACAGCAGTCGCCGGTGTACAAAATGGCGATGGATTGGAAGCTGGCGCTGCCGTTGCACCCAGAATACCGCACGCTGCCGATGGTATGGTACGTGCCGCCGTTGTCACCGATTCAGTCTGCCGCGGATGCGGGCCAATTGGCGCACACCGGCGTACTGCCGGACGTCGAAAGTCTGCGTATTCCAGTGCAATATCTGGCGAACCTGCTGACCGCAGGGGATACCGAGCCCGTATTGCTGGCGCTGAAACGTATGCTGGCGATGCGTCACTACAAACGCGCAGAAACCGTGGAAGGCAAAATCGATACCAGCGCGCTGGAGCAGGTTGGGCTGACGGAAGCGCAGGCGCAGGAAATGTACCGCTATCTGGCGATTGCGAACTACGAAGATCGTTTCGTGATTCCATCAAGCCATCGTGAACTGGCACGTGAAGCCTTCCCAGAAAGCAAAGGCTGCGGCTTCAGCTTTGGCGATGGTTGCCACGGCAGCGATACCAAATTCAACCTGTTCAACAGCAAGCGTATTGATGCGATTGATGTCAGCAGCAAAACGCGTGATATGAACAGCAAAGTCATGCGGGAGACGAACCATGATTAGCCTGCGGATTATTGCCCGCCTGCTGGACTATCCCGATAGCGAGCTGTGGGAAAACCGGGCTGAGTTGATCGAAGCGGTAGAGCAGGCTGATGCTTTACCGCTGCGTGAGAGCCATCAGCTCATGCAGTTCATCAACACGCTGTGCGCGCAGGATCTGTTGGACAAACAGGCGGAGTATAGCGGCCTGTTTGACCGCGGTCGGGCGACCTCGCTGCTGCTGTTCGAACACGTTCACGGTGAGTCTCGCGACCGTGGTCAGGCGATGGTCGATCTCATGCAGCAATATCAGGATGCCGGTCTGGCGCTGGATTGCCGTGAGCTGCCGGACTACCTGCCGCTGTATCTTGAGTACCTTTCTCGTCTGGAACCCGCGCAGGGTCGTGCGGGTTTACTCGACATCGCGCCGATTCTGGCGCTGATTGGTGCGCGTTTGCAGCAGCGTGACAGCAGCTATGCCGCGCTGTTTGATCTGCTGTTGGCGTTGTCCGGTAGTGACCTGAAAAGTGACGATGTCACACATCAGGTGGCTGACGAAGCGCGCGACGACACGCCGCAGGCGCTGGATGCCGTGTGGGAAGAGGAACAGGTTAAGTTCCTCGGCGAAGAAGGCTGCGCATCGGCCCAACAAACGCAACACCAACGCCGCTTCGCTGGCGCGGTGGTGCCGCAATATCTGAATCTTGACGCGACATCGGCGGGAGGGCAACGCTAATGAGTGCAATCACGAATTATTTCAATGTGTTCTTTTTTGACATCTATCCCTATCTGGCGATGGCTATTTTCCTGATTGGCAGCTGGTTGCGCTATGACTACGGCCAGTACAGTTGGCGTGCCGGTTCGAGCCAAATGCTGGATAAGAAAGGGATGCGTCTGGCGTCTAACCTGTTCCATCTGGGGATTCTGGGCGTATTTGCCGGGCACTTCCTCGGTATGCTGACGCCGCACTGGATGTATGAAGCCTTCTTGCCAATGGATGTAAAACAGAAAATGGCGATGTTCGGTGGTGGTGCGGCAGGTCTGCTGACGTTTGTCGGTGGCGTGCTGTTGTTAAAACGCCGTCTGACCAACCCGCGTATTCGTGCCACCTCTAGCGTTGGTGACATTCTCATTCTGTCTCTGCTGGTGATTCAGGCTGGTTTGGGGCTGCTGACCATCCCGTTCTCTGCACAGCATATGGACGGCAGTGAAATGCTGAAGCTGGTCGGTTGGGCGCAGAGCGTGGCGTTCTTCCAGGGCGGAGCGTCTGAGCATTTGGCGGGTGTTGCGCTGATCTTCAAACTGCATATTGTGTTGGGGCTGACGCTGTTTGTTCTGTTCCCGTTCTGCCGTCTGGTTCACATCTGGAGCGCACCGGTCGAGTACCTGACGCGTCGCTACCAGTTAGTGCGTAACCGTCGCTAAGTATGATAAAAACGGCAGCGTTGTCATAACGCTGCCGTTTTAACGCCTTCCTTTTCATCTTTCCCCGCCAACAACGCTCGTCATCAGCAGTTCTTCGCTAATTACTTACCTCGCGCCGTCGTCCATTGCACGGCGAAGACGCTGGCTAATACGATGGCCAAACCCAGAAACGCTGTACCGCTCATTGACTGTGAAAGCAACGCCCAGCCTAGCACCACTGCGGTCAGCGGGCTCAGCAGCCCCAATGAAGCAACGGCAACCGTCGGGAGGCGAGATACGCCACGAAACCAAAGTCCATAAGCGAGTACGGCACCCGCAAGACAGAGATAGGAATAGGCGGCCCACTGCGGCAGGGTTAAAGCAGGCAGCGGCGCATCAGCGATCCATGCAACGGGTGCCAGCATCAATCCGCCAAGGAAGAGCTGCCAGCCAGTGAGCGGTAGCACGGGCAAATCAAGTTGCCAGCGACGCGTTAACCAAACGCCGGTCGCCATACAGACCGCCCCCAGCAGCGCGGCGGCGATGCCCACGGGCTCAAATGTCGTCTGCGGAGACAGCAGCAAAATAGCCATGCCCGCTACACCGATGATCGCCGACCACAGCGTCGCCAGTCTGGGCGCACGATGATCCACAGCCCAGACCAACACCATCACCAGCAGCGGTTGGATCGCGCCAAGGACTGCTGCGAGTCCGCCAGGCAAGCGATAAGCCGCGACGAACAGCAGCGCTTGAAAGACGCCGATATTCAGGGCGCTGAGCACGAGCACGCGCCACCAGTCTCGCCGGGCGGGGAAGCGGCGCGTGAATAAGAGCAGCAGCAGACCTGCAGGCAGCACGCGGATAAGCGCCGCCGTGAAGGGGCGGTCCGGTGGCAGGATTTCTGATGTCACGATGTAGGTCGACCCCCAAATCGCGGGAGCCAGCGCCGTGAGTATGACGTCACGCCAATAGTGTGGTGAGGATGTAGTGTTCATGACTTTACCTTCAATTCAAGATATCATGATAGTGTTGATTAATTACCTTGAAGTCAAGATAAATGAAAAATCAAACCAGCGAACGCGAATATGATGCGGTAGATGCCATTCTTGAACAGTGGCGGCGCGAGCGGCCCGATCTGGATGCCAGCCCTATGGGACCAATTGGACGCCTCAGACGATGTGCCGCGTTCATCGAACTGCGTCTGGAAGCCTGTTTCTCCCGATTTGAACTGAGCAGTTGGGAGTTTGATATGCTGGCTACGCTGCGGCGTGCAGGTGCGCCGCATTGCCTTAGCCCGACGGAACTGTTCTCCGCGCTGATGGTGACGTCAGGCACCATGACTCACCGACTCAAGCGCCTTGAAACCCGAGGATTTATCGAACGTGTGCAGAACGAACAGGATGCGCGCAGCATGCTCGTGCAACTCACCGGCACGGGACTGGAGCTGATTAACCGCGCGGTTGAGGCACACATCGAGAATGAACGTCAGGTGCTATCGGTGCTGCCTGCCGAGGTGCTGGCCTCTCTTGATGCTAACCTTGCTGCGCTACTGCGGGGGCTGGAGAGTCACGCCGGGCGTGCTGCGCCTAAAGAGACGAAGTCGTTAGAGACAAAGTAATTCGCCGGACGAAACCTCAATACGTTATTACACAAGGAACTGGGCATGTCTGAATACCGTGCGTCAATCTGCTGGCAGCGCAATGGGCAAGATTTTATTGATAATCGCTATAGTCGACTGCATCAGTGGCAGTTTGACGGTGGTATTACGCTGCGCGCCTCGTCATCACCTCATGTCGTGCCGCTGCCTTTTTCGCTGGAAGATGCGGTCGATCCTGAAGAGGCGCTGGTGGCCTCGCTGTCCAGCTGTCATATGCTGTGGTTTCTTTCCATTGCGGCCAAAAAGCGCTTCTGTGTCGATGACTATCAGGATCAGGCGGTGGGAACGATGGGCGTGAATGCAGCAGGAAAAATGGCGATGCTGGACGTCACGTTGCGCCCACAGGTGACATTCAGCGGCGAAAAACAGCCTACTGTCGAGGAATATGCCACGTTGCACGAATTGGCGCATGATGCCTGCTATATCGCCCATTCGGTGAATTTCCCGGTGAACTGCGAGCCGACGTTGGGAGCGAAAGACTAAACTGAATAGGGTGACGACGCGCCGATATCATCGCGAGTCATACGAAAAGTACCGCCCGACGCGTTCAGATCGGACGGTGTGACCGATTACGGCCAGCCGAGCATCACCATCCGGTAATACGCTGCCAGGTTTCCTGCTCATTCCTGTGTGATTTCAGTACCTGATAGTGTTGATGCATCGCAGCCGTCGCACAGGCGTGGTTAGGCAGTATCCGCAGCCGTGTGCCGACGGGGAAATTGTCGATTGAAAGTCCACTGTCGGCGGGTAGTGCGATAATGCCGTGTTCCTGATTGGTGATCGTCACGCAGAGGTCGTTGTAAGGGCTGCCATAAAGATCACACACCAGCCCGTAACCGTAATCTTTTGCCTGAGATGCGGTGCCGCGATCGCGGGAGAGCGCCATCCAGCCCGCATCGATAAACACCCAGCCTTTCTCGCGGTTGTGCCCAATCACGGTGCTGACGACCGACAGCGCGATATCATCCAGCGAACAGACCCCAACGTTTTTCATCACCAGATCGAACGTGGTGAAAACGCCTGCTCTGACTTCGGTAATGCCGGTTAAATCCTCGGCAAAGTGCGCCGTCGGCGTGGCACCGACGCTGAGCACAGGGCAGGCAATTCCCAGCGCTCGTACACGTTGTCCGGCGGTATTGATGGCTTTGCACTCGGCGCGTGCGGCCGCTCTGATCGCTTCGTCCGTACGGCAGGCGTAAGATTCTCCCGCGTGCGCCAGAAGGCCAGTGAGCGTTGCGCCGTTGCCGTCGATCTGCTTCGCCAGCTCAAGTAATGCGTCGCTTTCCGGTGGGATCCCGCCGCGATGTCCGTCACAGTCGATCTCAATAAAGACCGAAAACGTCACGCCATGGGCGCGTGCATAGTCAGTCACCGCGCGCGCCTGTTCTGGGCTATCCAGCAGGATATGAATATTCACGCCTTTACGAATTAAGTTGGCGATACGCGGCAGCTTGTGCGGAGCGATCCCCACGGCGTAGAGCAGGTTGGTATAACCTGCGGCGGCAAAGGCTTCCGCTTCTGCCAGCGTCGAAACCGTCGCGGGTGACGCAGCATCTTTGAGAAGATAGCGACCGGCTTCAATCGAGCGTAGCGTTTTGAGATGCGGCCGAACCTGGCTGCCCAGTTTTTCCGTACGCTGATAAAGCCTGTCGATATTGCGTTGAAAGCGGAACTCATCAATCAGCAAAAAGGGCGTTTCCAGCGCGTTAAGCCATTCAATATTGTTCATTGTGCACCTTCACTTTGTTTAGCCTGCTGCCAGGCAGCAAGAATGCGCTGGCCGATATATAAGTCCTGAATGGATAAACCGGAGCTGTCAAACACGGTGATATCATCCAGAGTCTGTCGTCCTGCTGCTTTTGCGCTAATCACGTCGCCGATGGCGGTCAGCGTTACCTGAGCTGGCGCGTGCTGGAAGTCGCCGATCATTCGGGACTGGGAAGGCAGATCGCAAAACAGGCGGCCTGCGGTAAACAGCTCTGGCGGCAGTTCCTGCTTGCCGACGGCGTCCGATCCCATGCTGACAACGTGCGTACCTGCGTTAACCCACTCGGCGTTAAAAAGCGGCGCGCGTGATGGCGTTGCGGTTACGATGATATCCGCCGCGCGACACGCACTTTCGGCATCGCTGACTTGCGCATCCAGTCCGGCTGCCTTGAATTCTTGCGCCATCGCTGCGGATTTGCTGCTATCGCGCCCGACAATCAGCACGGTACGAATTGACCGTATTCTTGCCAGCGCGGCGCACTCGTAGCGGGCCTGATGACCGGTTCCAAATACGGCGAGAACCGAGGAATCGGGTCTTGCCAGTAAATCGGCTGCAACGGCGTTGGCGGCCGCGGTACGGAAGGCGTTCACTTTTCCGGCTTCAATCGCGACCTCTATTTTCCCGATTTGCTGATCGAACAGCAGAATCAGGGAATTATGGCGGGGCAGCCCATTAGCGGGGTTTCCCGGCCAGAACGAACCGACTTTTAGTCCCGCGAGTTCATGGGTTGCCGAGGCCTTGATGCTGAAGGTGTTGACCGGATCGGAACCTTGCCCATGCACCACCGGGAAACTACGTGCTTCCGGTTCGCTGGCGGCGAGCAGGGCTTCACGAACGGCATCATAAGCCAGCTCATGGCTGATGAGCGCCTTGGATTCTGCTTCAGAAATAAAGATCATGGTTTTTCCTTAGGCATTGCCGGTCAGAAATGCGCCGTAGCGGCTGATATCGACGTTCCCGCCGCTGATAATAATGCCGATGCGTTTACCGCGTAGCGATTCCCTGAGATTACGTGCCGCCGCAAAGCCGAGGCACCCTGTCGGCTCAACGACGATCTTCATGCGTTCGGCGTAAAACCGCATCGCCTCAATCAGATCGTCATCCGTCACGGTCAGAATATCGTCGACGTTCTGGCGAATCAGAGGGAAGGTATAGTTGCCCAGATGCTGGGTCTGTGCGCCATCGGCGATGGTTTTGGGCGTATCTATATGCACAATGTTGCCGCTGCGAAAGGATTGCTGCCCGTCGTTGCCCGCGAGAGGCTCGACGCCATAAATTTTGCAGTGTGGGGACAGCTGGCGGGCAGAAAGTGCGGACCCTGCTAGCAGCCCGCCGCCGCCCAGACTGACGAACAGGGCATCCAACTCACCGGTTTCTTCCAGCAACTCTTTTGCGGCGGTGCCTTGCCCGGCAATAACGTGCGGATGGTCGTAAGGGGGAATCAGCGTCAGCCCATGCTTTTGCGCCAGATCTCTACCGATTTGCTCACGATCTTCGGTATATCGGTTGTATTCCACCACGTTCCCGCCGTAGCCGCGCGTTGCGGCGACCTTTGCTGCCGGGGCATCGTGCGGCATGATAATCGTTGCAGGAATGCCGAGTAATTTGGCAGACAGGGCAATCGCCTGCGCATGGTTGCCAGAAGAAAAGGTGACGACGCCGGCGGCTTTCTGCTCGTCAGAGAACTGCAACAGTGCATTCATGGCACCGCGAAACTTAAATGCGCCCATGCGCTGGAAGTTTTCACACTTGAAGAAAACCTCTGCGCCGAACGTGTTATTGACCGTGCGCGACGTCATCACCGGCGTTTTATTGGCATAGCCATCAATACGTTCTGCTGCGGCTACCACATCGTCGAAAGTGGGGAAGCGTAAGTCGCTCATAGTTGGATAACCCGATGTTAGTGATTATGAACACCGGAACCGTTGGTCCGATGCTGTCGAATACCTTATAAACAAAATATATAAAATTAGATAAATTGTCTAATGTGATTTATCTTTAGCTTCTCAGTCGACGTGAGGTGCATCGCGTGCCGCTGAAAAACATCGGAACGAGTACGTATCACGGAATCAGGAGCGACCGCTGACGACACCGCGTGTGATACTAAATCAGGTGTACTTACAGTACACTCAGCGCCAGAAAACGCGCTTGCGCGAGCATGGGTAGAGGAATGGGAGAGGAATATGTCTGCATCTGGAGAAGGTCTGCTGCTGACGCAGTTAGATGCGATAGCCAAAGGGTTAAGCGAAACGTTCGCGCCATTCTGTGAGGTGGTTGTGCACGATCTGAAAAACCCGGACCACGCGATACTTTCCATTCACAATAACCTCTCCGGCAGGGAGGTGGGTGCGCCCGCGACGGAACTGGGTCTTGCCCGCATCGCATCGCCCGAATTTCCTAACATTCTGGCGAACTACGCCAACCAGTTTGCAGACGGACGCCCGGTAAAAAGTACCTCGGTCGGAATCAAAAATGCGCAAGGCGAATACGTCGCCGCGCTGTGCCTGAACGTCGATATGACGCTATTTCGCGGTATGCAAAATGCGCTGGCGCAGTTCACCCAGCTCGCTTCGGACTCCGTAACGGAGCATCTGGAGCCAAACGGCGCGGCAGCGATCAGGCAGCACATCGATCACTTCGCCGCCCGGCTTGCCACCACGCCACGGGCGCTAAAAGCGCAGGACAGAAAAATCCTGCTTCAGGAACTGAAAGACAACGGCCTGCTGGAAGTCAAAAAATCGATGGAAACCATCGCCCAGCACCTCGGCGTATCAAGGGCGTCGGTGTATTTGTATGCCAAGGAGTAACGGAATATTTTTATGCCACCTTGTGTAATGCGTAAGTCACTGATGTGATATGGATCGGCTTTTTTACCCAAGATGAAAGGCTGGCGATCCAGGTCGGTCAGGGAATGTTGCGCATTGCATTGTCAAACGTCGCTTCCTATACTGTATAAAAACACAGTTACCTTGCTGAGCGATGAAACGATATCTTCCCGAATCCTGTCCCGATAAGCAGGAATTAAATCTTTATGCCGATACGGTGCCCGCCGGGTTTCCCAGTCCGGCGAATGATTATGTTGAACAGCGCATCGACCTCAATACGCTGTGCGTTCGCCATCCCTCAGCAACCTACTTCGTTCGCGTGTCCGGTCAGTCCATGGTAGATGGGGGGATTCATGATGGCGATCTGGTGGTGGTTGATAGCGCAGTACAGGCGCGTCATGGCGATATCATTATTGCTGCGCTCGACGGCGAGTTCACTATCAAGCAATTGCAACTGACACCGACCCGCGCATTGGTTCCTATGAATGTTGTCTATGCCCCGATTCCGATTAATGAGTGCGACAGTCTTGATATTTTTGGTGTCGTGACTTATGTCATACATGCGACACGCTGATGTACGCCTTGGTGGATGTGAACACGTTTTATGCTAGCTGTGAAAAGATTTTTCGCCCTGATTTAGCAGACAAGCCAGTCATTGTGCTTAGCAACAATGACGGCTGTGTCATTGCTCGCTCTCATGAAGCAAAACGGCTGGGAGTAAAGATGGCCGCTCCGTTATTTCAGCTCGGTGAGCTCATTCAAAAACACGACATCGCCGTTTTCTCCTCCAATTACGCGCTGTACGCTGACATGTCGGCTCGGGTCATGAGTATTTTAGAAGAGATGGCACCTGCGGTGGAAATCTACAGTATTGATGAAGCATTTTTGAATTTGTCCGGCGTGGATCGCTGCACGTCGCTGGCGTGTTTTGGCCATCAGGTCAAAGAAAGAATAAAGCGCGAAGCGCATTTGACTGTCGGTGTCGGTATTGCGCCGACCAAAACGCTGGCCAAGTTGGCTAACCATGCGGCCAAAATCTGGCATAAAACACAGGGCGTGGTAGATTTGTCCAGCCCGATCCGTCAGGAGAAACTGCTGGCAATTACGCCCGTCGGTGATGTTTGGGGGATCGGGCGGCGACTGGCACGCAGACTGGAATCAATGGGCATCGAGAGTGCCTTGGCGCTGGCTCGCAGCGATCTCGCCTATATTCGGCGAAATTTTAGCGTTGTTGTAGAAAGAACGGTACGCGAATTGCGCGGACAATCCTGTCTGGAAGTGGAAGAACCCTCGACGGCCAAGCAGCAAATACTGTGTTCCCGTTCATTCAGCTCGCGGATTACCGAGTATGCTCACCTGCATCAGGCAGTGTGCCGTTATGCCGAGCGCGCGGCAGAGAAATTACGCCATGAGAAGCAATATTGCTGTCAGGTTTCGGTGTTTATCCGTACCAGCCCCCATGTCCCACGGGGGGACTATTATGGCGAGCAGGCTACCCGCGTGACACACGTCCCGACTCACGATACGCGAGACATTATTGCGCTAGCGATTGAAGCACTGAACTGCATCTGGAAACAGGGATACCGTTACTGTAAAGCCGGAGTAGTGTTGTCCGATTTCTATCAGCACGGTGTGGCACAACTGGATATGTTTGACGCGCGTAAACCCCATGCAAATAGCGCCAGTTTAATGGCGGCTATCGATCGCATTAATCAGTCTGGCAAGGGGAAAATTTGGTTTGCGGGTCAGGGAATTAACCCCAACTGGTCAATGAAACGAGAGCGGCTTTCGCCCGCTTATACTACGCGAGCGGAAGATTTGAAGGTCGTTAAATCATGATATTGCCTGAGAAAATACCTGATATTTATCAATATCCAGAACATCTGCGTACTGAATTGGATGGGCTGCCTACGGCTCCGGGAGTGTATGTTTTTCACGGTGACAGCGAAACGCTGCCGCTGTATATCGGCAAAAGTATCAACATCCGTGCTCGGGTGTTGTCGCATATGCGTACACGTAAAGAAGCAAAGCTGCTGAGGCAGACCCGCCGCATTACATTTATTGAAACGGCGGGGGAAATCGGTGCGCTGTTATTGGAAGCGCAGATGATTAAGCAGCAGGTGCCGCTTTTTAACAAGCGGCTGCGGCGTTCACGTCAATTGTGCTCGTTCCATTTTGATGGAAGATTTATTGAAGTGGTCTACGCCAAAAATGTCGATTTCTCCACGACATCCTGCCTTTATGGGCTGTTCAGCCACCGCCTTGCAGCGGTGAATGCATTGAAAATGATCGCTGATGAAGAAAAACTGTGCCTGGGGGTTCTGGGTTTTGAGCATCTTCCCGCGGGCAGAGCCTGTTTTCGCCATGCATTGAAAAAATGCATCGGTGCCTGCTGTGGCAAAGAGTCCATTTCGGAACATCAACGCCGGCTGTCAATCCGGCTTGAAGCGATGAAGCTGAGCTGCTGGCCTTACCCAGGCCGTATCGCTATCAAAGAAAGCCGTCAGGGAAAGACGGATTATCACATTATTCATAACTGGTTTTATTTGGGAACGGTTGCACGATTATCAGAGGTCGCAGCGCTAAAACGCGTTGCGGCAAATTTTGATAGCGATGGCTACAAAATTTTATGCAAGCCTATTGTCAGTAACGGTGTGGATATTATTTTGCTGGATGAATGAGATAGGTATGGGGTGCCAGCATTTTTATTCACCGTCTGGCGCACGTTGATAGAATCCTTGTCTATACTTGGATTCGCGTCTTATCTGTCAAGGATTGGCGTTTATATGGGTATGATGAAATAAAGGTGAGGTGGTTATGGGTATTCTGTCCTGGATTATTTTTGGCTTGATTGCGGGGATTCTGGCTAAGTGGATTATGCCCGGTAAAGACGGCGGCGGTTTTATCCTGACGGTGTTGCTCGGGATTGTCGGTGCGGTCGTGGGTGGTTATATCAGCGTTTTCTTTGGATTCGGCCGGGTCGATGGCTTTAACTTCGGCAGCTTTGTGGTGGCGATTGTCGGCGCGATTGTCGTGCTGTGGGTGTACCGCAAGATTCGAGACTAGTGTTAGATCCGTTGCCCCTGAGCAGGGGCAACGGGCTTTTTGTTGCTTCAATATGAATAAAACCAGTCGATGAGCTGTTCTGCGGCTTCATAAGGTGCCAGCGCAGAGGTGTGCAGCGAACGATGATGGGCTGCCTCAATCGCGTCGGCGTAGTCGTAATTCCTCAGAATGGCTTTCAGCTTATCCTGCGAATTTACCTTACCGAACTGGTGTCGGTCAGCGTTTTCCACCCGGTTTAACAGGTGCGTTTCGTCGCTACAGAGTTGAACAAAAAATGGCGTAACGCCATGTTCCGCGCACCGTGTCTTTATCGCCTCAATGTACCCGTCGTCTTTACTTCCCTCATAGCAGAAGGTCGTGATCAGATCGCGCTCATCTTCTGCAAAAAGCAGCGAAATGGCATAGAGTCTTAGCTCAAAGGCGAAGCGCCTGAGTGTGCTAAATGCACTGTCAGGCGGGAGCACCGCCATCGCTAAATCATACGTCAGATGATTATGAAATAGCGTTGCCCCCATTTTCTCCGCCAGCAGGCGACCGATCGTGAGTTTCCCCACCGCAGGCGGCCCGTAGAGAAAAATAAGCTTCTTCACTGCGCCGTACTCGTCGTGCCGGGTTCGTAATAGGTGATATTCAGCGCATTGCGTGTTTTGACGGAAACGCCAGTTAACGGCACGACCGCATGCCAGGTTTCATAATACCCGTTGCGGATGATAACGCTGGCGTTGCCCATGAGCGGGAGGACGGAATGGCAGACGTCAGCATGATTCTCAGGGTTGAGAATCTGAAAGGCACCACCCCAGCTTTCTTCCCATTCGTCGTTGAAATAGATAATCATGCGAAATCCGCGTGTCAGCGACGCGTCGACATGGGGAAGGTAGTGTGTGTCCCGGCCGCCGCGAAAGGCTACTGCTTCCATTTTGAATTCGGAAAGATCAGCCCCGCAGAAGGCGGACAGGGCGGCAGTAAAGTCGTCAGAAACCAACTCGTTGCACATTCCCTGCCAGGCGTCGGACAGCGTCGTGGTGTCGCTGACTTTGCCGGAGGCTAAAGGAATAAGGGTGCGACGATAAAAGTAACCGCCATTACGTTCACGATAGTTAAACCCGTCGGTCGGGAACTCGTGGGCAAGCGTTGACGCGATATCACGGTTACGCCATATCTGAGTTAATTCTCCCCACTGGAAAGGGGTTTCATGCCGTTTGCCGTGGATGATGCGTTCAAGATCAAAGTAGTGGAACATCTTTTCACTCCCTGTTGTTAATTACCTCTGATGGATGTGAATGACATCTGATGGGTGTTAATCACACCTGACGGATAGTGGCGGTTAACGCCCCATCAGAGGCTTCCTAGTGCGGTAGACATGCGTTGAATCAGTTCCTCTGTTTCGTTGGCTGAAATCGTGAAGGCCGGTGCCAGTTTTAAGTACGGACCTGCTGCACCAACGATGACGCCCTGTTCGCGTATCGCCGCCTGCGCACGTCCAGACTGTTCGAGGGACTCAAACGTCATCGATAGCATCAGCCCTTTGCCTTGTACGCTGATCAGCCCCTCGGTTGGCGGGAGGTGTTGTTTGGCGAGCTGGAGGAGCGTCCTGCCTTTTGCCGTGACAGCATCGTAAAGGTGATGTGTATCCAGATAATCCATGACAAACAGCGCGGCGCGACAGCCCAGCAGGTTGCCGGATTGCGTGTGGCCGTGGCGGAAAAACGGTGGCGTTTGCCCTGTGAAGCTATCGGTAATGGCCTCTGTGGCAAGCACGGCGGTAATGGGAATGCCACCACCCAGACACTTGCTGAAAATGACAATATCAGGCTGTGCGCCTTGTGAGACCGATTCACAGAACGTCCCTGCGCGGCCAACGCCGCAGTAAACTTCGTCACAGATCAGCGGAATGTCGTGCTTTTTGGTCAGCAGCGAGAGCTGTTGCAGGAAGCCATCAGGCAGCAGTCGTGTGCCTTCCATTGCCATAATCGGTTCAATAATGACTGCGGCGATAGTCGATTCCTGTTCTGCCAGCAGCGTTTCCCAGGCACTGATATCGCTGAGGTGTTCAGGTGAGGGCATTGTGATCGTATTGCTGGCGAGCAGAGACGGTAAAATGCCCTCGTTGATAAAGGGGCGTCTTGTTGCCATCATCGCACCGAGCGTACAGCCGTGGTAGGCGCCGCTAATCGCCACGATTTTCGTTCGCGCTGGACGAGAACGGTTGACCTGATATTGCCAGGCCATTTTTAGTGCGCTTTCAACGCCTTCGCTGCCGCTCCCAACGATGAACGTCTTGCTCAAGCCTGTACCGAGTAGCTTAGCGGCGAGTTTTTCGGCCAGCTCGCCGGGGAGTTGGGTGTTTGAATAGATATTGCAGGCATGAATCAGCGTGGATAATTGCTGTTGCAGGGCGGAAATGAATTCAGGGTGAGAGTGCCCCAGACAGTGGTTATAACAGCCGGACATGCCGTCAAAGTAGCGTTGGCCACGTTCATCATAAAGATAAACCCCTTCGCCACGCTGAATCAGCGGACGTTCGTCTTTCTCCGCGAGAGCGGTGTAAGGCGGCCAGTATGGGTTAGAGGTAGGATTCATATTGTGTCCCTGTCAGCGTGGTTCTGATGTCGTCAACGTTACTCACGATCGAATCAATCGTTCGGGTCTCTTTTTTCCCTGTGCCGGCACAGAGCCTGAAATCGGAAATTCCCAGAAAGGACAGCACCGTGCTGGCAACGATATCGGGTGCGGACATCACCTCTTCGTAATCAAGGGTGAGGATGTCATGGTGCTGAAAAGCCTGATAAAACGCGGCCTGATTTTCCAGATTGCTATCGATGAATGCCGTTAGTTCATCGACCGGCACCGCCATTTTTTCGTGCGAAATTGGGCGGCTATCATGCTTGCCGACGTACCAGATGCGATCGCGCAGGCTTTTCTTCAACGACACAAATTGCTGTAGCCGGCTTCTTCTTTCCAACAGGATCAGTTTCAGGTCGGGGATCGCCTGTAAGGCGGGCCAGATGGAGGCATCCCCCCACTGGCTATCAAGATCCCGAAACAGCACAAAACCGACCGCTTCGACGTATTCAAAATAGGGTCTGAACAGATGGCGATGCAGGATCGTCTCTATCGCGGTGTCTTTAACGGAATAGGGCAGCAAATGTTGACCAAAGCGGTTGAAGGCCTCGCCGTGCATTTCAATATTCGGGTGGGAACCTAACAGCGTGCGAAGCAAGTGGGTGCCTGCTCTGGGCGTAGAGACGATGGCAAACTTCTGATAGCGGGTTTGTGCGGCCAGAATGTCCGCATCCACGCTGCCGCCGACCCATTTGTATTTTTCAGCAAGGGCGATTTTCTCGCAAAATAGCGCAAAGTAGCGCGGCGCGTCGTGTTGAAGGTCCTGTAGCGACGCCTGAACTTCGTCTCCGCGTATGCCCTGAGCCCGCCAGTTGACGCCGTTGAGCCGGTATTCATGAACGAAGGCTAACATTGCTGTCAGCGTTTCCTCGCTTATCGGTATCCCGGTTAACTCGTCTCGCATTCGAGCCTGAAGGTGCTCTTGCGGGCACGTCAGCCATCCATCCCAACGTGCCGCTAACGCGGATTCCGTCATTGAACGATCGGTCATGATCTCTCCTTGATTATGCGATCAGGGTGGGGGCGCTGGTGAACATGCCTCGCAGCAGCGTTCTTGGGCTGGCGGGATCGTCCGTATAGGCGTGGCGTCCGTGAGAGATTTTATCGTTACGCATGAGCAGGGCTTGCCCGCGATACAGAGGGAATGTCAGGTGATAGCGACTACCTTCCGCGGCCAGTTGTGACATATACTCGACGGCCTCGACAACGCGCGGATTGATACTGCGTGAATAGTCCCAGTCGGCGGTCACATCCAGCGTAAACCCGCCAATAAACCCGCCGTCTCGATCGGGACGAAACACCGGACCGATATGAGCGTACTGTTTCCCAGACTGGGTACCGGTTGAGCGGCGTCTGAAAATCTGTTCTTCGAGCAGAATATCCGCTAAATCAGGGTGTTCGGCCTGAAGTTGCTGAAAGGCGGAGACGCTATCGAACAGAACGGTTTCGCCGCCCTGGCTCGCATGCTGCTTACAAAGCAGAATCGATGTTTTTATGCTCCCGATCGGGATATAAGAACCATCGGTATGAAGAGAAAGGTGTGAGGTACTATTGAAAACCACATGCGTGCCGTGTGAGAGTCCGCCAATCTGATTCACTCCAGATGTGGATACGCCCTCTTTGTGTTCCTGACGATTAAAGGCGGACTGATAAATGTCGCCCAGTGAATAAAGCGCCGACATTTTTTGGAAGTCAGCATCATCGTATTTCCATTCGCTGGTAACGATAGCAAACCGATATTTTTCGATATGCGCAATAACTGCTGCCTTATCTTCACTATCAATGACTTGTGGTGACCATCCATCAAAGCAACTTTTCATCGCTATTACTCCTGTAATTAGCTCGACTGAAAACGTACATGAATTTATATCCGTCATACTTCAAGTTGCATGTCTATTGGCTATATTACGCGCCTCCTCCATGAGCCTCGTTAATTTGGAATGATTAAATAGCTAATAATGATGTGGGCGGTATTTATATGGCGCTCATGCCTCCGTCAATGGAAAGTATTTGTCCCGTAATATATTTACTGGCGTCGGAGGCAAATAGGATCGCCGCGCCTTTTAAGTCTTGATCATCCCCAATACGCCGCAGCGGGGATTTTTGCGCCAGTGCATCAACGCCAAGCCGATTTAACAAGTTCTGTGTCATGGCGGAAGGGAAAAAACCGGGGGCGAGCGCATTGACGGTGATATTAAATTCTCCCCATTCGCCCGCCAGTGCACGGGTAAAGTTCACTACGGCACCTTTGCTGGTACTGTAAGCGATTCCTTCCAGCCAGCCGGGTAGATTGCCCTGTAAGCCAGCCAGCGACGCCACGTTGATAACTTTTCCATAGCGGCGGGGAATCATGCTGCATTTGCCGATTTTCTGCGTTAATAAAAACAGGCTGCGGATATTCAGGTTCATGACACGATCCCAGTCAGCAATCGCATGGTCTTCCGCTGGAGAACCGAATGCCGTACCGGCATTATTGACGAGAATATCTATCTGGCCCGTCTTGGCGATGGCTTCCTCGGCGAGGTGCTCAATATCGCGATCCTGCGCATTGTCGGCGGCAATCCATTCGGCATGAATTCCCAATGAGGAGAGATGTGACTGTGCTGTCTGCAATTCATCGGCGTGACGCGCCGAGAGGATGATGTGAGCCCCTTGTGCCCCGAGTGCTTCAGCAATTTGTAGCCCTAATCCACGCGATCCTCCGGTGATGAGCGCGGTTTTTCCAGACAGATCAAAGAAGTGCGGCGTATCCATACCGATTCCCTTATATTGAAATCTCTATCCATTAGAATGTGCCCTCAATACTTCAAGTTGCAGAATAAACGATAACGTTCCTTAAACTTGAAATAGAAAGGGATTACGCGAGCAACGGCAATTGAGTTTAAATAGATATCAGGAAAAAATTCCAGCGATATTCTGTTGCCAATAAACAGGATATTTTTGAGTTGTGATTAATCACGCATTAATTACCTAAATAAAATTTATACCCGTTATACTTCAAGTTGCATGTGCGTTGGCTGCGTTCACTCACCCGAATCACTTACTCAAGTAAGCTCATCGGGATTCCCTCGCTTGCCGCCTTCCTGAAACTCGAATTATTTAGGGTATATGCACTATAACGCTAATGATTTTTCCTTTTCTTTATTTTTCCCATTGCGTTAATGGTTTATTCGTTGCCCCTGTTCAGGGGCAACATGCTATTTTTCTGTCATTCGTTTTTCTGTGTCTTTTAGCTCTGTTAACGCGCCACGCTTAATGCGTGATGATGCTATCCAGCGCGCGTAGGTGTTCCGGCTGCCAGGACAGATTAACTTCGGTGCCGGCTTTCCAGTGTGGCTGAATCTCGCTGGCGGGGAGTTTCACCATAAACTGCGGCTGGCCTGCCACTTCCGTCATCATCCTGACGTGATCGCCCAGATAGATGAACTGCTGAATGCGGGCTTTGACGTGCTGCATGCCGTCATCGACGTGAGCTGCGTTGACGTGAATGCGTTCCGGGCGGATGCAGAGCGTAATTTTTCGACCTGGCGAACTCGGTCGGACTTTCAGCGCACGCAGCGAAGTGCCGTCGTCCAGCGTTGCCCGATAGAATGCGCCTTCGGCCTCGGCGCGCGTGGCGAGCAGCGTATTGTTTTCGCCAATAAATTGCGCCACAAAGGCGTTTTCCGGTTTTTCGTAGATATCGCTGGGGCTGTCCATCTGCTGAATCACGCCATCGTTAAACACGGCGACGCGGTTGGACATGGTCATCGCTTCACTCTGGTCGTGAGTCACGTACACCACGGTTAATTCCAGCGACTGATGCAGCTCTTTGATTTCTAGCTGCATATGCTCGCGTAGTTGCTTGTCCAGTGCGCCCAGCGGTTCATCCATCAGCACCAGCTTTGGCTCGAAAACCAGTGCGCGAGCCAGCGCCACGCGCTGCTGCTGGCCACCGGACATCTGTGCAGGGTAGCGATCGGCCAGGCTGGTGAGCTTCACGCGATCCAATACCCGATCCACTTTCTCTTTGATATCGGCACGGTTCAGACGGCGGATGGAGAGCGGAAACGCCAGATTCTCCGCCACGGTCATGTGGGGGAACAGGGCGTAGTTCTGAAACACCATACCGATGTCGCGCTGGTGCGGCGGGAGATGGTGCAGCGGGGCGTCGCGCAGCATAATTTCCCCCTGCGTCGGGGTTTCAAACCCGGCGAGCATCATCAAACTGGTGGTTTTTCCCGAGCCGGATGGCCCAAGCAGGGTCAGAAATTCACCTTCACGGATATCCAGATTGAGGTTTTTGACGATCAGGCGATCGCCGTCATAGGTCTTCTGAACGTTCCTGAAGCTGACATAATTTCTCATTTTTCACTCTCCGGCAGTCACTGTTATTCATAAGAATGCATAAACCATGCCGGATGCTTAGTGAGCAGAAAATACCGTGCTGCATGCATCATAACGCCGCCGTTCATCATAATGGATGCGCCGTAATAGGGCGCACCGCTGGAGGATAGCACCGTAACGGTGCGAAAGTTCGCGTATAAAATGGTTGCTGTCAGGTGTCAGAGTGAGGGGGATTCAGTGCCTGAATACAGGCCACAATTACGGAGAAAGCCTGCGTCATTTGCTCCTCTTCCACGCTGGCATAACCCAGTAATAAACCACGCTGCGGCGTCGGTTGCAGGTAGTAGCTGGAAAGCGGTTTGACCATCACGCCGCGGCGCAGAATCGCGGCGCTCAGCACGACATCATCGATGTGGGAAGGCAGACTGAGCAGCATATGCAGCCCGGCGTTGCTGTTGTCCCCGACGTAATCCGCACCCAGATGTTGTTCAATTAACGACGTCAGTAGCGCGCGGCGCTTGGCATACAGCAGACGCATGCGGCGGATATGCGCGGCGTAGTGGCCTTCGCGGATAAACTGCGCGAGCGTCGCTTGCGTGAGCCAGTGTCCTCCGCGATAGAGCTCAGAATGTGCCGTCTTCAGCGACTGCGCCAGCAGCGGGGGCAGCACCATGTAGCTGACACGCAGGCCGGGATAGAGCGTTTTGCTGAATGTGCCGATGTAGATCACCGGCGATTGCGTCTGTAGCCCTTGCAACGCAGGAATCGGGCTGCCGGAAAAGCGAAACTCGCTGTCGTAATCATCCTCAACGACCCAGCAGCCGTGCTCCTGCGCCAGTGCTAGCAGGCGTTGACGCCGCGCCAGACTCATCACCGCGCCCAGCGGATATTGATGTGACGGTGTCACGCAAATCAGGCGCGGGGCGGCGTCGGGCGAGAGCGTTTCCGGTGGTACCAGCCCCTGTTCATCAACATCGACGGGGGCAACGCGCAGGCCGTTAATCGTCAGGACATTACGAATGCCCCAATAGCAGGGATCTTCAATCCAGGCCAGATCGCCGGGGTTGCATAGCATTTTAGCCAGCAGATCCATCGCCTGATGGGTGCCTTCGGTAATCAGAATCTGCTCTGGCGTACACTCTACAGAACGGGCGACGCGCAGGTAATCCACCAGCGCCAATTGCAGTTCGGGGCAGCCGCCAATCGGCGAATAGGAAAGCTGCTCAGGGCGAACGCGCCGCGTCAGGCGGGTCTGAATACGCCGCCATAAATCGTGAGGGAAACTGGCGATATCCGGGATGCCCGGCATAAATGCGCCCCATTGTCGGGCGGAGGCACCGGCATACCCCAGCAGATGCATACCGCGCCGCGACAGCTCATGCTTAGGCTCACGTATCTCCCCGGCATTGTCGCTGCTCACCGGCTGCATATTGCCATCGGGGAGCTGTTCCGTGACGAAGGTTCCGCTTCCTTTGCGCGCGTCAATATAGCCTTCCGCCAGTAGCTGTTCGTAAGCCGTCAGCACGGTATTGCGCGACAGCGACAGCTGCTGCGCCAGATCGCGCGACGACGGCAGACGCTCGCCAGCGGCGATCGCGCCATCAAGAATCGCCAGCCGAATGCTGTCGTACAAACGCTTGTTCAGTGCGCCGTCTTGCTGGTTGGCTAAACGCTGAAGCAATAAGTCGGTCAGAAGTGAGCGCAAAAGTGGATCCTTCAAATATTCAAAACTGGCACTGGATTATAGGACCATCTCGCGTCTAAATGACATCATCATCTTGCAACTACACTAACAGTGACCGTTCGACTCACCATCGTTCAACGACTAACCGATGTGTTTGGGATACCGGAGCAGACCATGAAGAATAGCGAACTGAATCAACGCCGTCTGGCTGCCACGCCGCGTGGTGTGGGCGTCATGTGTGATTTCTATGCGGAGCGTGCGGAAAACAGCACCCTGTGGGATGTGGAAGGGCGGGAATTTATCGATTTCGCTGCCGGGATTGCGGTACTGAATACGGGCCACCGCCACCCGAAGATTGTCGCGGCGGTACGTGAGCAGTTGGATCGCTTTACCCATACGGCCTACCAGATTGTGCCTTACGGCAGCTATGTCACGTTGGCCGAACGCATCAATGCGCTGGCACCGATTGAGGGCGCAGCAAAAACTACGTTCTTTACCACCGGCGCCGAAGCGGTAGAAAACGCGGTGAAAATTGCCCGCGCGTATACCAAACGCCCCGGCGTGATCGCCTTCAACGCGGCGTTCCACGGCCGTACGCTGCTGACCATGACGTTAACGGGCAAAGTGGCACCGTACTCCACAGGATTTGGGCCGTTCCCCGGCTCCATTTTTCACGCGCTTTATCCGAATAAGAAGCAAGGCATCACCGTTGAGCAGGCGCTGGAAAGCGTCGAGCGTCTGATGCATACCGACATCGCCGCCGATCAGGTTGCCGCCATTCTGCTGGAACCGGTACAGGGCGAAGGCGGTTTCCACGTCGCGCCGCCGGCCTTTATTAGTGGGCTGCGTAAACTGTGCGACGAGCATGGCATCCTGCTGATTGCTGACGAAGTGCAGACCGGTTTTGCCCGTACCGGTAAGCTGTTTGCGATGGAGTATTATGCGGAGAAAGCAGATCTGATCACCATGGCGAAAAGCCTGGGCGGCGGCTTCCCGATCTCTGGCGTCGTTGGTCGCGCTGACGTCATGGACGCCCCCTCGCCGGGCGGACTGGGCGGCACCTATGCGGGTAACCCGCTGTCGGTCGCCTCTGCGCTGGCGGTATTGGATGTGATTGAAGAAGAGAAATTGTGCCAACGAGCACAGCGTCTGGGTGCCGCACTGGTGGAAACGCTGGAGAAGATCAAGGCGCAGTGTCCGGCACTGGTGGCGATTCGTGCACAAGGGTCGATGGTGGCGGTCGAATTTAACGATCCACAAACCGGTAAACCCTCGGCAGAAATTACCCGTCAATTTCAGAAAAGCGCGTTGGAAGCGGGTCTACTGCTCCTGACCTGCGGCGTGCATGGCAACGTGATTCGTTTCCTGTATCCGTTAACGGTGCCTGACGATCAGTTCAGCAAGGCGATGAGCATCCTGACGCGCGTATTAACACGATAGAAGAGAAGCTATGCAACTGGAACAGTTACTGAAACAACAAGCCTTATTCCGTCAACAGTGTCTGATTGACGGCGAGTGGCAAGACAGCCAAAACGGTGAGCGTCTGGACGTCACCAATCCGGCGACGGGCGAGGTACTGGGGAGCGTACCGTTAGTGACGGTGTCACAAACTGAGCAGGCGATTACCGCCGCTGAACAGGCGCTGGTTGAGTGGCGGAAGAAGACGGGAAAAGAACGTGCCGCGCTATTGCAGGCGTGGGCACGCCTGATTATGGACAATCAGGAGGATCTGGCTGCGCTGCTGACGGCGGAGCAGGGAAAACCGCTGGCGGAAGCGCGGGGCGAAATCGCCTACGCGACCAGCTTTATCGACTGGTTTGCGGAAGAAGCCAAGCGCATTGAAGGCAGCGTGCTGCAATCCTCGCAGGGGCAACAGCGTCTGCTGGTCATCAAGCAGCCGATTGGCGTGTGTGCGGCGATTACGCCGTGGAATTTCCCCGCGGCGATGATCACACGTAAGGTCGGCCCCGCGCTGGCGGCCGGCTGCACGATGATTGTTAAACCCGCCGAGCAGACGCCGTTTACCGCACTGGCGCTGGCGGAACTGGCGCAGCAGGCCGGTATTCCGCGCGGCGTCTTGCAGGTCATCGTCGGTGATGCGCAGTCGGTCGGTAAAGTGCTGTGCGATAGCCCGGTGGTGCGCAAACTGAGCTTCACGGGTTCGACGGAAGTGGGTCGCATCCTGATGGCGCAGAGTGCGCCAACGGTGAAAAAGCTGTCGCTGGAGCTGGGCGGCAACGCGCCGTTTATCGTATTCGATGATGCCGATGTGGATCAGGCGGTGAAAGGCATTCTAGCCTCCAAGTTCCGCAACAGCGGGCAGACCTGTGTCTGCGCCAACCGGATCTACGTGCAGAACGGTATTTACCCGACGCTGGTCGAACGGCTGGTTGAGGAAGTGCGCAAGTTGAACGTCGGCGACGGTACGCAGCCGGGCGTGACGCAAGGGCCGTTGATTGATGCCGATGCGGTTAGCAAGGTCGAACAACACATTGCTGATGCGCTATCGCACGGGGCAACATTGCTGCTGGGCGGTAAACGCCACGAACTGGGCGGCACGTTCTTCACGCCAACCATCGTCGGCGGGGTAACGCGCGAGATGCGCTTTGCCCGCGAAGAGACGTTCGGGCCCGTGGCACCGCTGTTCCGCTTCAGTGATGAAGCCGAAGCGATTGCAATGGCGAACGATACCGAGTTTGGGCTGGCAGCCTATGTCTACACGCGTGACGCCGTGCGCCAGTGGACGGTGCCGGAAGCGTTGGACTACGGCATGGTTGGCATTAATACCGGGTTGATCTCGAATGAAGTCGCGCCGTTTGGCGGCGTGAAGCAGTCCGGGCTGGGGCGTGAAGGATCACGTTTCGGTATTGAAGACTATCTGGAAATAAAATATCTCTGCGTCGATCTTTCCCGGTAGATCGTCGGTCAGAAACGCGTGTCGATAGCCCCTATCGGCACGCGAACACCAGACGCGCAATGTGTCTGGGTGGTGCAAGGCAATGCTGGCTTGCACCACAACATGGCAAAAATGGCGAAATGGCATCAGGTGTAAAGGGTGGTTGTGTATCCCTGATGTTTCTCCTCACCGTTCCCGCCGTCGTGGTAGTAAAACATCAATAAAATTTTTGAATTGGCACAATTTATGCTCATATTTTTTTGCATGATTATCATGATACATGATGCATCAAAAATGCAGCGCACAAAATTGTGGTTCGTATTTGACCTTATTACGTTGGCTAACACTCCAGGAGCGAAAAGATGTCCAAACTCAATAACACATCCAAAGCGAAAGGCCTCTTCAACCGTCCGGTACTGAAGAAAATAGCGGCCACGGCTTTTCTGGTGACGATGGCCTGTCAGGCGCAGGCAGAATCCGTCACGGTGATCTCATTCGGCGGGTTAAACAAGGATGCGCAGGATAAGGCCTTTTACAAACCGTTCGCCGCGGCGGGCAAAGGCACGGTAGAAGCCGGTGAGTATAACGGTGAAATGGCGCGTATCCGGGCGATGGTGGAAACCGGACAGGTAGGCTGGGACGTCGTGGAAGTCGAAGGTCCTGAACTGATGCGCGGCTGTAACGAAGGGCTGTTTGAGCCGCTGGACTGGTCAAAATTGGGCGATCAATCCCAGTTTGTTAAAGGCGCCGTCAGCGAATGCGGCGCGGGGATCTTCCTGTGGTCTACCGTACTGACCTATAACGCGCAGAAGCTGAAACAGTCACCGAAAAGCTGGGCTGATTTCTGGAATGTGAAAGATTACCCCGGCAAACATGCGCTGCGTAAAAGCGCCAAATTTACGCTGGAAATCGCGCTGCTGGCCGATGGCGTGAAGCGCGAAGATCTCTACACGGTGTTGGCGACGCCAGAAGGTGTCGAGCGTGCCTTCAAGAAACTGAATCAGATCAAATCGAATATCCAGTGGTGGGAATCCGGCGCACAGCCGCTGCAATGGCTGGTGTCGGGCGATGTGGTGATGACCTCCGCGTATAACGGCCGCGTCGCGGCAGCGCAGAAAGAAGGGCATGACTTCAAGATTGTCTGGGCTGACAGCATTTACGATCTGGATAGTTGGGCGATCGTCAAAGGCTCCAAGCACAAGGCATTGGCGGAGCAGTTTATTGCGTTTGCCAACCAGCCGGAAAACCAGAAGGTATTCGCCGAAAACATCCCGTATGGCCCGACGCACGTCAAAACCACCAGCCTGCTGGCACCGGCCGTCGCGGCTAATCTGCCGACCGCACCGGATAATCTGGCACAGGCCTTGCAGGTTGATACGGAATTTTGGATCGATCACGGCGAAGAGCTGGAGCAACGTTTTAATGCCTGGGCCGCGCAGTAAAGCCGCAGTGAGTGACCGTACGTGATGATGGAGAAAGAGCCTATGTCCCAGAGCGATGTCGTCGCCGCTGTAGCGTCTGGCGGAAACGAAGAAAATTCAACCTTGAAGCAGCAACTGTGGCTCGCGCAGAAGGCCTATAAGAAACGCTCTCTGCTGCTGATTGCGCCGCTGTTTCTGTTTATCGTGGTGAGTTTTCTCTTCCCGATCACCTCGATTTTGGGGAAAAGCGTCTCCAACCCGGAATTGCGTGACAATATGCCACAGACCATTGCCGCGATGCGGCTTTGGTCTGGCAACGATGTACCGGATGAAGCCGTTTTTCGGGCGCTGGTTAGCGATCTGCGCGATGCCCGCAGCAGCGGTAAGCTGAGCACGATCACCAAACGGTTAGGGTATGAAGGATCGGAATACCGTACGCTGATTACCCGCACACTGCGTAAGCTGCCCGCCGAGGGCAGCAGCGACATACGCGCTCAATTGATACGCGAACAGCCGATGTGGGGCGAGTTGGCGACCTGGCAAACGTTCGATCGCGCGGCGCGGCCTTTCACCAGCTATTACCTATTGGCGGTGTTTGACCACAAAGTCCATACCACCACGCAGCAGATTGTCCCGCAGCCTGCCGATCAGGCGCTGTATGTCGATGTGCTGCTGCGTACGCTGCTAATGGCGGGCGTGGTGACGCTACTGTGCGTAGGGCTGGGATATCCACTGGCCTATTGGCTGGCGAAACAACCGTCTAACCGCGCCAATCTGCTGCTGATTCTGGTGCTGCTGCCGTTCTGGACATCGCTGATCGTGCGGACGGCGAGCTGGATTGTGCTGTTGCAGTCCGGCGGGCTGATTAACCGTTCGCTGATGCACATCGGCATTATCGACGAGCCGCTGGTACTGGTGTTCAACCGCATCGGTGTCTACATCTCAATGACTCACATCCTGCTGCCGTTCTTCATTTTGCCGCTGTACGCGGTGATGAAAGGCATTTCCCCGAACTATGTCCGCGCGGCGATTTCGCTGGGGGCGCATCCGTTTATCGCCTTCTGGCGGGTTTACGTGCCGCAAACCTACGCGGGCGTGACGGCGGGAGCGCTGCTGGTCTTTATGATGGCGATTGGCTACTACATTACGCCTGCGCTGCTGGGTGGACCGAGCGACCAGATGCTGAGCTACTTTGTCGCGTTCTTCACCAATAGCACGATGAACTGGGGAATGGCGGCCGCGCTGGGGACGCAGTTGCTGATTATCGTGACGCTGCTGTACGTCGTGTACATCCGTGTCACGCGTACCAATGCGGAAGCCGCGGCGCACTAAGCACACTTAATTGGGGAGATAACACATGAGACAGCAGGGTGAAGTGGTGATCCGTCTGTGGAACACATTCTTTAATTTCTACGGGGCGGCGATGCTGTTGTTTTTAATCGTGCCCGTGCTGGTGATTGTTCCGCTCTCATTTAATGCCGGTTCGTTTCTGAGCTATCCGCTGACGGGATTTTCCCTGCGCTGGTATCGCGAGTTTTTCAACTCCAGCGAATGGCTGGGGGCGCTGGGCAATAGCCTGCTGATTGCGCCGCTCGCCACGCTGCTGGCGACGGTGCTTGGCGTGCTGGCATCGGTCGGGCTGGTACGCGGTGAATTTCGTGGTAAGTCGCTGGTGATGGCCGTGCTGATTTCACCGATGATTGCGCCAGTGGTGATTGTTGCGGTAGGGATGTTTTTCTTCTTCGCCAAACTGTCGCTGCTGAACAGCTATCTGGGACTAGTATTGGCACATGCGATGCTGGGCGTGCCGTTCGTGGTGATCACGGTCACCGCGGTATTGAAGAACTACGATCATAACCTGACACGCGCCGCCGCCAGCCTGGGTGCTTCGCCGCTGCTGGCTTTTCGCAAGGTCACGTTCCCACTGATTGCACCCGGTGTGTTTTCCGGTGCGCTCTTTGCCTTCGCGACCTCGTTTGATGAGGTGATCGTCACGCTGTTCCTCGCCAGCCCGCGCCAGCGCACGCTGCCGTTACAGATGTTTGCCGGCATCCGCGAAAACCTCGACCCGACGATAGCCGCCGCCGCCACCATGATGGTCGGTGCCGCACTCGTCCTGCTAATCGTGATGGAGATTTTACGCCGCCGCTCGGAGCGGCTACGGAGTGGGGGTTAAGGTGGGGAATCGAAATGTGTCCAGCACGAGAATATTTCGTGCGCGTTGATATCTTATTTCTGCTTTTGTATGTGGTGTCTTATGTGTCGTTAGCGTAATGCGCAAGTGGGGCAGTTGTTATCCGGCGTAAGAAATTATGCTGAGGAGATAGCAGGCTTAGGATGAGCGGCATGGACGCCGCGAAAGCTTGCGCCACGTCGGGAGCGTGTCGCAAGCGGTCCGTTAAGCCTGATACCGACGAAGGCATCGCGCAGCGACATAATTAGCGCCGAAAAGCCAGGGTTCGCAGGGCGACGGCGAGTGAGCCGCCCTGCGTCGGGCGTGTGATGAAGTCGCAGAGAAATACCGCTACTAATACGCACGAAACTTTCACACTAGGTGCATACAGTGGTGAAAGGACAACGCCAAATTTTGCTGAAATTTTCTTCAGCTTTTTTTAAAACTCAATTTATGATGCATCAAACACCATTTTGATAAATCACCTACAAAGGCTCAGGAGATTCGGTATGACAGTGCAAAAAACACTCTTGCTGACCGGTGCCAGCCGGGGAATCGGGCATGCCACCGTTAAGCATTTTCATGCGGCGGGGTGGCGGATCTTTACCGCGTCGCGTCAGAACTGGGCGGAAGAATGCCCGTGGGCGGAAAAGCTGCTTAATCACATTCATCTCGATTTGGAAGATATCGACAGCCTGCAACAGACGCTGCCGCTGATTAAGGAAAAGCTGGGCGGGCGGCTGGATGCGCTGGTCGATAACGCAGGGATTTCGCCAAAGGGTGCCGACGGGCAGCGTCTGGGCGTGCGTGACACGGACTATGCGACCTGGTTGCGGGTCTTCAACGTCAATCTGTTTTCCTGCGCGCTGCTGGCAAACGGCCTGTTCGACGAACTAAAAGCGTCACAGGGCTGCGTGATTAATGTGACCTCGATTGCCGGATCGCGCGTTCATCCCTTTGCCGGCGTGGCCTATGCCACGTCAAAAGCGGCGCTGTCTGCGCTGACGCGGGAAATGGCCTTTGATTTTGGCCCACACGGTGTTCGTGTGAATGCGATTGCGCCGGGGGAAATTGAAACCTCGATTCTGTCACCTGGGACGGGCGACCTCATTGAACGGCAGGTGCCGATGCAGCGTTTAGGCAAGCCCGAAGAGGTGGCAAGCCTGATCTATTTTCTCTGCACCTCCGGGGCTTCTTATGTCAACGGCGCAGAAATCCACGTTAACGGAGGGCAGCATGTCTGACGGACAACACACGGCACGTTTTCCCACGTTTCCCTCCGAGGCGTCCAATCAGCCAGTTTTTGCCGACGTTGCATCGCACGGCGACGAGCTGATGACGCAGGCTGTCCCGCAGGTTTCCTGTCAGCAGGCATTGGCTATCGCGCAGCAAGAATATGGCTTGTCTGGGGAGATGGCGCTGCTTCAGGGTGAGCGTGATATGAATTTCTGCCTGACGGTCACGCCCGATGAACGCTACATGCTGAAAGTCATCAACGCGGCGGAGCCCGCCGACGTCAGTGATTTTCAGACTGCGCTGCTGCTGCATCTTGCTCAGCAAGCGCCCGAACTGCCCGTACCGCGCATCAAACCGACAAATGCGGGTCTGCCAGAAACGTGCGTTGAAATTGATGGCGTGCTGCTGCGCGTGCGGCTGGTGAGCTATCTCGCAGGGATGCCGCACTATCTGGCTGCGCCTTCAACGGCACTGATGCCGCAACTGGGCGGCGCGCTGGCGCAGTTGGACAATGCGCTTCACGGCTTTACGCATCCGGCGGCGAATCGTTCGCTGCTGTGGGATATCAGCCGCGCAGAGCAGGTGCGTCCTTATCTCGATTTCGTTAATGAGCGACAGCAGCATCAGCATCTTCAGCGCACTTTTGATCGTTATGACAGCCATGTCGCGCCTGAATTGACGACGCTACGCCGTCAGGTCATTCATAACGATCTGAATCCGCATAACGTACTGGTAGACGGTTCGTCGCCGACGCGGGTCACTGGCATTATCGATTTTGGCGATGCCGTATTTGCCCCGTTAATCTGCGAAGTGGCGACGGCGCTGGCGTACCAGATTGGCGATGGGGCGGATCTGCTGGAACAGGTGGTGCCGTTTGTTGCCGCATATCACCAGCACAGGCCGCTGACACCGGCAGAGATCGCGCTGTTACCGGATTTGATTGCGACCCGCATGGCGCTGACTTTGACCATCGCGCAGTGGCGGGCATCACGTTACCCCGACAATCGGGCGTATCTGCTGCGCAATGTGCCGCGCTGCTGGCACAGTTTGCAGCGCATCGCGACCTATTCCCATACGCAGTTTGTGACTCGCCTACAGCAAGTTTGCCCGGAGAACGCGCGATGAATCAGAGAGAAATCACGCCTGAAATGACCACGACAGAGGCGTTGCTGGCGCGTCGTCAGAAAGTATTGGGTAGCGGCTATCGTCTGTTTTATGAAGAGCCGCTGCACGTCGTGCGCGGCGAGGGCGTGTGGCTGGTCGATCATCAGGGGAAACGCTATCTGGATGTCTATAACAATGTGGCCTCGGTCGGGCACTGTCATCCGGCGGTGGTGGAGGCGATGGCACGACAGAGCGCACAGCTCAACACCCACACGCGATACCTGCATCATGCGATTGTTGATTTTGCAGAAGATCTGCTGAGTGAATTTCCTGCCGAGTTGAACAACGTGATGCTGACTTGTACCGGCAGTGAAGCCAACGATCTGGCATTGCGCATTGCCCGACATGCGACGGGAGGGACGGGCGTGTTGGTGACGCGCTGGGCGTATCACGGCGTGACCAGTGCGCTGGCAGAACTATCGCCGTCGCTGGGGGATGGCGTGGCACGCGGCAGTCATGTGAAGCTCATCGAACCGCCGTATACCTATCGCCAGCCTGGCGCATTTCTTCTCAGTATTCGTGATGCGCTGGCGCAGATGCAGCAGGAAGGCATTCGTCCTGCCGCACTGTTGATCGATACGATTTTTTCCAGCGATGGCGTGTTCTGCGCACCGAAAGGCGAGATGGCGCAGGCGGCGGCGCTGATTCGTCAGGCGGGCGGACTGTTTATTGCGGATGAAGTGCAGCCGGGCTTTGGGCGTACCGGGGAATCAATGTGGGGCTTTGCGCGTCACGGTGTTGTTCCGGATCTGGTGAGTTTAGGGAAACCGATGGGTAACGGGCATCCCATTGCTGGATTGGTTGGGCGTTCCGCGCTGTTCGATGCATTCGGGCGAGAGGTGCGCTATTTCAATACGTTCGGCGGCAATCCGGTGTCCTGTCAGGCGGCGCACGCGGTGCTGCGAGTGATTCGGGAAGAACAGTTGCAGCAGAATGCCCAGCGGGTTGGTGATTATCTGCGGCAAGGATTGCAGCAGTTAGCGCAGGATTTTCCGCTGATTGGCGATATTCGGGCTTACGGTCTGTTTATCGGCGTAGATCTGGTTAGCGATCGCGAAATCAAAGCGCCGGCAACTGAATCGGCGTTGCAGGTGGTGAATGCCATGCGTCAGCGCGGCGTGCTGATCAGCGCGACGGGGCCAGCGGCAAACGTGCTGAAAATTCGCCCGCCGCTGGTGTTTCAGGAAGAACACGCCGATGTGTTTTTAACCACGTTGAGCGACGTGTTAACGCTCATCGACACCCGCACGTGAGAATAATCCATCGTGCGGGTGCCGTGAAGCCAGTGATTAAATGCGGAACGCCGCAACGGCATGGCTGAGTTCACCCGCACGTTCGGACAGCGAACTGGCGGCCGCGGCGGCTTCGTTCACCAGCGCGGCGTTTTGCTGCGTGACCGTTTCCATTTGTGAAATCGCGGTATTAATCTGCCCGATGCCCAGACTTTGTTCATTGCTGGCGGTGGAGATTTCGGTCACGATCGAGGCCACGCGTTTGATGTCTTCCACCACGCTTTGAATCGTGGTGCCCGCGTCGATGACGGCATGGTGTCCATGGTTTGCCTGTTCGACGGACGTCCCGATCAGTTCTTTGATCTCTTTAGCCGCGTTGGCACTGCGCTGTGCCAGCGTGCGCACTTCGCCTGCGACCACCGCAAAGCCTCGGCCCTGTTCGCCCGCTCGGGCGGCTTCCACGGCGGCGTTCAGCGCGAGGATGTTGGTCTGGAACGCGATCCCATCGATCACGCTGATAATGTTGGTGATTTTCTCTGCGGATGACACCATCTGCTGCATCACTGATGTCACATCGCCCATCATCTTGCCGCCGTCAACCGCGCGCTGTGAGGCGGTGGTTGCCAACTGACTGGCGTGAGCGGCATGGGTGGCATTCTGTTTGACCGAGGAGGTCATCTGTTCCATTGATGCTGCCGTTTCTTCCAGTGAACTGGCCTGCTGCTCGGTACGAGAGGAGAGATCGATATTGCCGCTGCTGATCTGGCTGGATGCGGTCGCAATAATATCGGCGTTACCGTGTACACGCTCTACGATATCGGTCAGATTCAGCACCATTTCCCGCAGTGCGGTTTGCAGCTGTCCCATTTCATCGTTCGACGTAATGTCGATGCGATGCGTTAGATCGCCATCTGCCACTTTTCTGGCTAAATCCACAGCATTTTTTATCGGTACGGCAATCGATATAATCAAGCGCCAGCCGGATAAGGCAACGATAACTATCCCGACCAGAAGGGTAATCACCACGGAAAATAATATATTACTGAAACTACTTTGTGATTCAGAATAGAGTTCCTGGCCTACATCAGATTGTAATTTAATCAACTGATCGGCAGTCTTTTGCAGCGGTGCGTATTCGCTTTTTAAGGTGTGATTAATAATATATTCTAATGCGTCTTTATCATTCTTTTTAATTGCATTAATAGCGGGAGTAACGACTTTATCGTTGTACTGCTTGTATAACATTGCAAACTGTTCTTCTAATAATTTCTCATCGCCCGTTAAATACGTCTTGCTGTATAAGTCCCATTGCGCATCATAAATTTTTTGTGCTTCTGCAATGTGCTCCAGTCCGGTCTTAACATCGCTTGGCTGAGAGAGATCAACGCTGGCAACTTCAAACATCACGGTGTTCACCTGTCTGGTGATGTTGTCCAGATAACCCAGTGCTATCAGCCGATCTTGGTACAGCGTTTTCATCGATTGGTTGGTGTTGTTGATGCCAAACAACCCGATAAGAGAGACCACCAAAAGCAATAATGCCATTAACACCATAACCGAAATTAATTTAAGTTTAATGCTCATAAGTACCTCTAAATTACTCCCAGATAAGGAGCGGTATTCCTATATCGACGGAAGAAAGAGAATATTTATGTTGGACCTAACTAAAATTAAAAAATGGCATCAGGGGACTTGCGACAGCGCCGATTTACATTGATTTACAAACCAATTGGCATTCTATGCTGCGTGGGAAATAGTCATTAAAATATTATCCTGCACGGAAAGTTACCGTTACAGCTAACTGACGAAGATAATATTTAAGGCAACGCCTTAATTATCGATTTTTAAAAAACCAGAGGCGTTAATTTTTAAAAAAAATGAAACAAAACCACGATGAGGGTAATCATTCGGATAATAAATTTCCGTTACTAATTTTCCGTTATTAACTTTCCCGTTATTAAATAGTATCCCCGTGTGACGTCCTTCTTCCCCGCGCAGGAAAAGACGGGGAAGAGGAGAGCCGTTACCGATGCTGAGCTAACTGCACGGCGTCATGTAGATTGAGGCGCTGCCAGAAATTCTGCGGGCCTTTATCGCCCGGTGCGCCAGAGAGCGGGTACCCGTCAGCCAGCGCGGTTTTCACCATCAGGTTTCTGCGCTCGGTAACGGAGAGATGCGGAAGTACGGGGTCGAGCAGGACTTCTGCACCTTCGGGAATGCTAACCGGAGACGCCGCGCCAGGTTGCGCAGGCAGACCGTACGTCATCGTGTAGCGATAAAACGTCTTCATTTCCGGCGCGGCATAGGGATCGTCCTGTGGCGCATTCTGAGCACAGGCGCTCAGCGTTGTGCCACAGGTTTTCTCTAACGCGCTGCGCAACTCCGTCTTCGCCTGTTCAAACAGCCGACGATACTGTGGATCGTTGAGGTAGTGCGCCACATTGCGCTCGGCCATCATCCGCGAACCGATCACATCTAATGGATAATGCACGCCCAGCACGATGCGCGAATAGCCATAGCGTGCGCCGCGATCGATCAACGGCACGAAGCGCTCGGGGATCATTTCTGCTAACAGCAGCGCATCAGTGTAACCCGCGTTGGTATGCCCACTTGGAAATGCGCCGCCGGAGGCGGTGTAGGGTTTGTTATCGCCAATCACAGCGGTATCCGGCACTAAGTGAATGGTGTTATTCGGCTGTAAGAAAGGGCGAGGGTAGTCGAAATGCTGTTTAGCGGCGGACGTACTGACTTCAGAAGTCTTGATTAAGGCTGCGGCTTTGCGCAGTTCACCGCGATTATAAGCGCTGATAAATGCATGACCGAGCTTTGGGCCCAATGCATCAGCCAGATAGTAGAGATATCCCTGGCCTTCTGCGTCCACCAGTGCCTGTTCGCGTTGCCCCTTGGTCGCTTCGCGATTAATGCGCGTCACGATAGCCATATTTTGCTGCAACACAGCGGTAGAAAGGTGTGAGAAGGAATCCAGCAAAGCAATGCCGGCCTGCTGGTTGGCCTTCACGGCGAAGTCATAACCGCTGGCGTTTAACCACTCGGTATCTGCCATCAGTGACGTCTGTTTCGCCTGTTCTAGCTGCGCGCGGGTCAGCTTCGGTGCATTGCCCTGGATTGCCTTGCGCAGCGCAGCCTGAATGGATTGTTCCAGTTCAACAACGCGAGGACTGCTACTGGCCTGCGTGGTGGAGTGCACAATGGCGCGGAGACTGGCGCTATCCGGCTCAGGCGCTGCTGCAAACCCAGAAAACGGTAACAGGAAAAGACTGACTACAGGCAGCAGCTTGAGCGCGGGTAACACATGAGTTTTCGATAACACATTGGTTTCCGATAACACATTGGTTTCTGACAACAATGTGGCCGCTGGTCGCAGCATAGGGCGATAGCGCATAGTGGCATCCTTAATTGGGAGGATAAACGTTTGTCGGTGCGGGGATCAGGCTAGGCGCTGATTGTGATGGTAATGTTTCAGGATATATTTTGAGATGCTTATCAACGCATTATCATGATTTGTTATGTTTGGTGACGTCGTGAACCTCACGCGGTAACCGGGGGCAACAGTTTCTTATCGGGTTGCTTATATAGAAGAAAAAGACATAAAAAAGGTTCTAAAAAACAGAAAGGTGATTTGCTTTTTTTATCATTGACGCAAAGCTCATTTCTCTCTACTTTAAACAGACGATTATTTTTTAATATTCCATTGATTTATAAGTAATTAATCTAATTATAACAAAAATGGCAGACATAAATAGCCCGGTTATTCCTCAACGCAAAAAGGCGATGGCGAGCCTCTCCCTGTTAAAAATGGCAAGTGAAAAAGTCCTATGGGATAGGTTCAACGTCAACTAATGCGAAATGATTTTACCCACGAGCCAATGTTTACCTACAAGCAATGTTTACCTACGAACAATGTTTACTTACGAACAATGGTTTTCCCAAGAACAGTGGTTTCCCTACATCAAACAGGCATACGTTTGCGTATGTCGATAAATAGTCTGTAACAGCAGGAGTGAGTCAGGTAATGATTCGGTTAGAAAACGTGAGCGTTGATTTCCCCGCCGGTAAAGCAGCACAGTCCAGGGCGGTAAACAACGTCAACCTGACCATTCAACAGGGTGAAGTTTTTGGGATTGTCGGCACCAGCGGCGCAGGAAAAAGTACGCTGCTGCGGACGATCAATTTATTGCAGCGTCCAACTGAAGGGCGCGTGTTTCTGGGCGATACGCTGATTAGCGATGCGTCTGGCCGCGAGCTGCGTCAGCATCGGCAGCGTATCGGGATGATATTCCAGCATTTTAATCTGATGCATACCCGCAATGTGTATGACAACGTGGCGTTCAGCCTGCGTGCTGCGGGGAAGAGTAAAGAAGAAATCGCCTCGCGCGTGCCGGAAATTCTGGCGCTGGTCGGGTTGCAGGACAAAGGTACAGCCTATCCGGCACAGCTGAGCGGCGGGCAGAAACAGCGTGTGGGCATTGCTCGCGCCATCGCCAACCATCCCGAAGTGTTGCTGTGTGATGAACCGACCTCGGCGCTGGATTTGGAAACGTCGGCGTCTATTCTGGCGCTCTTGAAAAGTATCAATGTCCGGTTAGGCATCACGATCGTGCTGATTTCCCACGAAATGAGCGTGATTAAAAGTATTTGTCAGCGCATGGCGGTGATGACGGGCGGAAATATTGTGGAAGAAGGCGACGTCTTTACGATCTTCTCCTCACCGCAGCATGCTTACACCAAACAGTTGGTTAGCCATACCAGCCCGGTCGAATTACCTGAACGCTTTAAGCAGAATAATAAAGGCGTCTTGCTGAAAATACTCTTCGCCGATGATTCGGTAGAACAACCGATATTATCGGATGTGGCGCAGCAGTTTCAGGTATCGGTCAATATTCTGCACGGCAATATTGAATACATTAACGATCGCGCGCTGGGGCATATTATCGCTCAGATTTCATACCGTGACGATCCGACAGCGGATAATTTAACCGCTGCTATTGCTTATATTCGACAGAATACCTTTGGGGTGGAGGTCATCAATGACTGAGTTATTCGGTGAATTAATCTTCGCCTTCGGTGAAACCTTCACGATGGTGTGTATTTCAACGCTCTGTGCGGTGATATTCGGCCTGCCGTTAGGTATCGCGATTTATGTGACCGATCGTCATTTATTCTGGCAGAACCGTTTTATCTATCTGGTTTCGACCATTCTGGTGAATATCATCCGCTCGATCCCGTTTGTGATCCTGCTGGTGCTGCTGTTGCCATTAACACAGCTGCTGCTGGGGAACACGATAGGGCCAGTTGCGGCGGCGGTGCCGATGTCCGTGGCGGCGATTGCGTTTTATGCGCGTCTGGTGGATTCCGCGCTGCGTGAAGTCGATCCGGGCATTGTGGAAGCGGCGGAGGCCTTTGGCGCCAGCCCAACGCGTATCATCGGGACAGTGCTGTTGCCGGAAGCGCTGGCTGGATTGTTACGCGGCCTGACGATCACGCTGGTCAGCCTGATTGGTTACTCGGCAATGGCCGGGATTGTTGGCGGCGGTGGTGTGGGCGATCTGGCGATCCGCTTCGGCTATTACCGTTATGAAACCGAAGTGATGGTGGTGACCGTGATTGCGCTGGTGGTGTTGGTGCAGGTCGTGCAAACGCTGGGCGATATGTTATCGCGTCGGGCAAATAAGCGCGAACGCCGCTAAACCACGACAGAATAGGGTATTCAGGGCAGCAGAGAGATGTCATGAAAATAGACAAAATTGTATTAAGAAAAATGAAAATGGCGCTGAAAACGCCATTTACGACCAGCTTTGCGACGCAGACGGAGAAACACTTCTCCATCGCGGAAGTCCACGCTGGCGGACACATTGGTTATGGTGATTGCTCGGCAATTTCGCTGCCGTTTTATAACGAAGAAACCAACGTCACCGCCTGGCATATTATGCGTGACTTCCTGATCCCGATGATTAAGCAGGCTGGGGATATTGAACATCCTTCACAGGTGCGCGATATTTTCGCCCCGGTAAAGCGTAATAACTGTGCTAAAGCGGCAATCGAAGGCGGTATTTGGGATGCTTACGCGAAGATAAAAGGCGTACCGCTGCATCAATTACTGGGCGGCGTGCGGAATAACGTCGAAGCGGGTGTGAGTATTGGTATTCAGGAAACGCCCGATAAATTAGTCAGCGTGGTCGATAATTTCCTGAATGAAGGCTACAAGCGCATCAAAATAAAGATCAAGCCGGGAAAAGATTACGACTATATTCTGGCGCTGCGTCAGGCGTTTGGTGATATCACGCTGATGGTGGATGCCAATTCTGCCTACACGCTGGACGATATCGATTTCTTTAAGCGCATCGATCAATTCAACTTGCTGATGATCGAACAACCGCTGGCGCACGACGACATTATCGACCACCGCAAACTTCAGGCGGCGGTGAATACGCCTATCTGCCTGGATGAAAGCATTGCGTCGGTAGAGGATGCGCGTAAGGCGATCGAGCTGGGTAGCGCCAAAATCATCAATATTAAAGTCGCACGCGTGGGCGGCATCACCGAAACCAAGCTGATTCATGACTATTGTCAGGCCCACAATATTCCGGTGTGGTGCGGCGGCATGCTGGATACAGCGGTCGGTAAAGCGCACAACATCGCGGTATCTACGCTGCCGAATTTTATCTACGCGCACGATATCCCGCCGTCTTCCCGTTACTGGCATGAAGACTTCATGCTGCCGTTTGTCGAACTGGACAAAGACAGCTGCGTCGCAGTGCCAAATAAACCGGGAATCGGCTTCGAGATTAACCCTGAACTGTACGACAAATATTGCTACGGACAGGAAACCTTTTTGTTTTAACTGATTATTGAGTAAGCCTTTTTTAGTAACCTTTTTTTAGTAAAACATGTGAGCAGTAAAGCGTTATCCAACACCAGGGAATAACGTTATAAAAATAGAGAAAAATAATGAGCGATGTTGCATCGCGCGTAAGGGGATGGATTTAGGGAGAAACACGGTGATGAGGTTCCCGCAGGGATGCCTCGCACCGTGGTCGCTCCCGGTATCTCGATCTTAACCGTGGCGACAGACGCCCAACATAACGAGAATGCCGTTAGCAAAACGGCGAAGACTGACTAAATCGGACAGACAGGAACGCGACGATGCGATTGAAAAAACTCATTCCACTCATGCTGGCGCTGGGTATCTCTCAGGCTTACGCAGCAGATTCAGGCAAAGAAATCACCATCGGCGTCTCGCCGGGGCCGTATGGCGATATGGTCACGAAAGCGATCAAGCCAGAAATGGTGAAAAAAGGCTACGAGGTAAAAGTGCGCGAATTCAGCGACTACATCCAGCCGAATCTGGCGCTGTCGAACAAGAGTATCGACGCCAACCTGTTCCAAAACCGCCGCTATCTTGACCGTTTCAGCGCGGATAAAGGGTTGAAACTGGCGGAAGTGATCACCGTGCCGACGGCCAGCATGGGCTTTTACTCCAATAAAGTGCGCTCGTTGGATGAGCTGAAAGCGGGCGATATCGTGACGCTGCCAAACGATCCATCAAACCTGGCTCGTTCGCTGGATTTCCTGCAAAAATACGGCCTGATCAAGATCAATCCAGACATTACGCCGACCAAAGCCTCGCTGCGTGATATCACGGAAAACCCGAAAGGGCTGGTCTTTAAACCGCTGGAAGCCGCACAACTGCCACGCGCACTGGGTGGCGTAACCGGCTCCCTGATTAACGCCAACTTCGCGATTTCTGCTGGTCTGAATCTGTCTGACGCGATTCAACTGGATGTGCTGCCGGAAGACTTGAAAAACATGATCGTTGTGCGTGCGGAAGATGCCGACAAACCGTTCGCTCAGGATCTGAAAGCCGCCGTTCAATCCCCGGAATTCGCCGCGTTCTTTGAGGATAAAAACTCCATGTTCCACGCGTTCCAGAAGCCGGAGTGGATGAAGAAGTAATTCCCCTTTCAAGCTGCCAGTGACCTATGTGCAATAGGTCACTGGCTTCTCCGCTGCAAACGTGTATTAACCCGCAAATCCCCTCTCAGGCAACATACCGTGTTAATTCAAAGATAAGAGAATTTAAAACATTGTAATTTTTTGTATAAATGCCATTCTTTGTAAGATTTATTGACATAACACAACGAGGGTTCGATGAAAAAAATACTTTCTACTGCCGTATTGGCGCTGGTACTGACGGGATGTGCTCAACAAACCTTTACAGTAAAGAATGAGTCTGTTGCCACACCTAAACAGGTGACCACGCATCACTTCTTCGTTTCTGGTATTGGTCAGAAGAAAACCATTGATGCTGCGGCGGTATGTGGCGGTTCTGATAAAGTTGTTCGCACCGAAACACAGCAGACCTTTGTTAATGGCCTGCTTGGGGTGGTAACGTTCGGTATTTATACACCTAGAGAAGCCCGCGTTTATTGCTCGCTCTAAGCTAAAGCCTGTATTCAATAGAATATAAGGCTGCCTTACGATAAAGCCATCTCTTATCGAGATGGCTTTTTCATGTCGTGTATACCCGTCATACTTCAAGTTGCATGTGCGTTGGCTGCGTTCACTCACCCGAATCACTTACCAGTGTAAGCTCATCGGGATTCCTTCTCTTGCCGCCTGCCTGAAACTCGAATTATTTAGGGTATTGTCACGAAGCGTTACTGTTGCCGTACCAACAGAGGGCTGCCTTGCTCCCCCAGTTCCCAGAACAGGCCGGTCATGATCGCTAACCCTTCTCGGGCGACGGATTTCAGCAGGTGTTCGTTGACCGCGTGCTGGCCGCATGCCGGATAAGAATGAGGGATCCACAGCGTCGGCAGACCGAGGATATCGGCGAAAACGTCATTAGGCAGTGATCCGCCCAAATTCGGTAACAACGCGGGCTGTTTACCACTGATGTGCTGCATCAGTGCCAGCGTCCAGTTCACCAGCGGATCTTCCGGGTTAAAGCGCGTCGCCGGAGACGTGTTAAGCACTTCAACGTCCACCTGCGTAAAGCCGTGTTGGTCGAGGTGTTGACGCACATGTTGCGCCAGATGCTGCCAGTCGGTGCCGACCACAAAGCGCAGTTGGCAAATCGCCGTCGCGTCGGCGGGAATCGCGTTCACTGGTTTGCTCGGGTTGCCGGTAATGAACGACAGCACTTCCAGCGTGTTCCAGCCAAATAGCCGTTCGGCAGGCGTGAGACCGTCTTCGCCCCAGTTTTCATCAATCGCCGGATCGTCCTCGCCACCAGCGGGGTCAATTGTGCTGAGGATTTCGCGCAGCGCAGGCGTTAGCTGAGGTGGCAGCAGGGCGTCGATCTTCATCCGTCCTTGTCCATCAACCAGACTCGCCACGGCGTTCGCCAGTTGGGTGCCTGGATTGCTCAGCAGACCGCCCCAGTTGCCAGAGTGATAGGCCTGATCGCGTGCCTGGATGCGTAAGCGGAAATTGATGCAGCCGCGAGAGCCGAGGAACAGCGTCGGACGCTCTGCGCTGAGGCGGGGCCCGTCGGAGGCGATAAAGATATCGGCCGCCAGCGCCTGCTTGTGCTGTTGGCACAGCTCGGCCAGCCCCGGTGAGCCAATTTCTTCCCCCATCTCGAACAGCAGTTTGCAGTTGAAGCCTAAACGCTGTCCGCGAGCCTGAAACACCTGCTCCAGCGCCATCAGGTTGATGCTGTGCTGGCCTTTGTTATCGGCACTGCCGCGTCCGTACCAGTGGTCGTCTTCTTCCACCAATTCCCACGGTTTGAGTCCGTCGCGCCAGTTTTCTTCATCACCAAAAACCACGTCGCCGTGGCCATAAGACAGCACGGTCGGCAGGCTGGGATCTTCAATGCGTTCGGCCAGCAGAAAAGGGGGGTGACGTTCATCTGGCGAGGCAATCAGCCTTACGCTGAATCCCATCGCCTGCAAGGCGGGCTGGATTTCGTCGGTCAGATAGCGGTTCAGCGCGGGATGGTTACCGGCTTTCTGGCTCTCGCTGGCGTGGGCAATACGCCGGGCCAGCATCTGTTTAAATTCTCCGCGATCGAAACGTTCACAGGCGATACGAATAAGGTCTGCGCTGGTCATGCCTTTCCTTGCTGGATAATGTGCCGAAGTTACCGATATTTAAAGAAAAAACGAGCTTTGCAACAATAATAAAAATTGCAATTAAGCTTTGCTTTTAATATAAACCTGCGAATCCCCCCGCGATGTCTGAAAGGAACACCGCCATGCACAGCTCCGAGATTCGTTATTTTCTGGTGGTTGCCACCACCGGTTCGCTCAGCGCCGCCAGTCAGCACCTGTTTGTTGCCGTTTCTGCGATCAGTCGCCAAATCCAGCGGCTGGAAGAACGCATCGGCGTGCCGCTGTTCGAGCGTCATGCGCGCGGTATGGTGTTAAACGATGCGGGACGCATTCTGGAAAACCATGTGCGCAAGAGCATGATGGACATGGATGCTGCCGTGGCGGAGATTCAGGGGCTGAAAGCCAGTCGGCGGGCGCTGCTGCGTATCGGTTGCACGGAAGGGATGGCGTTTGATCTGCTGCCGACGCTATTTGCGCGTTTTCGCCGGCACGATCCGGATACCACCTTTGCGCTGAAAGTGGACTCGGCGATGCAGGTGTCCCAGATGATCCGCAATGGTGAAGTGGATATCGCACTCCAGTTTGCGCTAGCGCCCGAGCAGGGTGTGAATGTGGAACTGTCGCTGCCCGCGCCGCTGATGCTGCTGATGTCTGACGATCACCCGCTGGCGCAGCAGTCTATTCAACTGGCGGATTTGCATCCTTTCCCGCTGGCCTTGCCGGAATCCTCGACCACGCTACGGCAGCTGTTTGACCTCTCATGCCGCATGAACGGCACCTTTCTGGAACCGACGCTGTGCTGCAACAACTTCACCACGCTTTATTACTATGCGATGAGCACGCCGGGGGCGGTTACCGCCTGTAGTTTCTATTCCGTGATGTACAAGTGCTTACAGCAACCGATGCGCCTGAAACCGCTGAATATTAAGCAGCTTGACCAGCGCTCGCTTCAAATCCAAACGCTGGCAGGCAAAGCGCACGCGCCGCAGCAACAGGCTTTCCTTGATTTCATGATGGCGGAGCTGCGTCAGGGAGAAGCGTATTACCTGAGTCAGATTGCGGAAAGCTAAATATCCGCCTTTATTCCATCTCAATAATGTCGTGCTTTTGCTCGTCTTCGAGCTGACGCAGAACGCGATACACCTGTGCTACCGCCTGAAGCGTTTCGCGCGGAATGTAATGGCCTTCCGGCGTGGTGCGATACAGCGTGCGGGTCAGCCAGATGAAGCGAATCACCGGAATATCCGCTTTTTGCGCCTGCGCGATAAGCTCCCGCGCCGCGCCGTCTTCCCCCTTAAACAAGATGCGCGGTAACGGCGTTTTGCCGGGGCGATAGTAAAGCCCCACCGCATAGTGCGTTGGGTTAACCAACAGCATATCGGCATCTTCGACTTTAGCTTTGGGGCGCGGCGCGGCGGGTTCGTTCATCAGTTCGTGCGCCAGTGATTTACGGTGGCCTTTCATGTGCGGATCGCCTTCGGAATCCTTGTGCTCGTTGCGTAAATCCTCATGGCTCATGCGCTGCTGCTTGAGGAAGAAATACTTTTGCAGGCCGAAATCCAGTGCGGACAACACCAGCAGCGCCGTCAGCGTGGTACGGGCAATGCGCATCAGCAGCGCTTTCACGCCTTGCCAGAAGCCATGCAGATCGCCATAGGCCAATTCGACCAGCGCTTCCAGCTCCGGCACCACCACTTTATAAAAGACCGTCCCGATCACCACGGCTTTCAGGATATTGGTCAGCATTTCTACCAGCTTACGCATCGAAAACATCTGCTTGAACTGGTTGATCGGGTTCAGGCGGTTGAGATCGAGCTTCAGCGCTTCGGGCGCAAACAGCGGACCATACTGGAGCCAGCCGCCCACCACGCGCAGCAGCACGGCAATCGCGGCAGCTAACAGGCAGAGCGTGCCCGCCAGCACGGCGGCATCGTGGAATACCTCTTTCGCCACCTGCGCAAACGGGGCATCCAGCCGTTGCAGCGGCAGTTGCACCAGCGTTTGCAGCTTGCCCATCGTGCTGTCTGCTAATGCCAATACACACTCCAGCAGGCCGACGCAGATCAGCAGCTTGGGCACATCCTGACTTTGCCCGACTTCCCCTTTACGGCGCGCGTCTTCGAGTTTTTTCTCTGTGGGTTCTTCCGTTTTTTCGCTCATCGGTTCCGCCTTTAGTTATTCGATGCGGTAAAAAGCAGCGGGAGCAGGTGCTTGAGGTCCGGTAGCCCCTGAAGTTTATGGTCACCTAAATATTGCAGCACCGGCAGGTAAACGATGAAAAATGCCATCCCCACCAGACACTTGGCTGGAATGGACAGGACAAATACCTGAAGCTGCGGGCTATACAGACTGAGTAGCGCAATGCTGAATTCCAACAGCAGCAGTAGCGCCACCAGCGGCCCGGCGTACACCACCAGATGAGTGAAGGTGTCGGCCAGCAGGCTGAGATACACCTCAAACCCTTGTTCCCCCGGCGCGGGTAGCCACGACAGCACCGGCCAGATCTGGTAGCTGTCCCAAATCAGCTGCGTCAGCCCTTTCAGGCCGATACCGATAATCAACAGCAGAATCAGCGTCTGTTTCAGCAGATGGCCGAGCGGCGTGGCGTCCGACCCCAGCGCGGGGTTGAGCTGTCCGCCCATCAACGCGCCACGCTGGTTATCAAACAGGGCGCCGACGGATTCAAACAGCCAGAACGGCATTGCCAAAATCAACGCGATGAGGAGCCCGACAATAACCTCTTTCAGCAACAGGCCGGGCAGCATCGGCCAGGATAGCGGCGTCAGCAGAAGCTGCTGCTGCACTATGGGGGCGGGCAGCAGCGTCAGGGAAATCACCACGGCGTTGCGCGTCATGCCTTTCAGCACGTTGAGTGAAAAAACCGGCACCAGAATGAAACAGGGATACAGTCGGGCGATGCCGAGTGTAATGGCGATGATAAAGTCATAAACGTGCTGAATGGTGGCGATCATGCGGGATTTATACTCCGGTGTGCGCAATCATATTGAATGCGGTGATAGCCAGCTGCATCAGCTCTACGCCAATCCAGCGCCCGCAAAGCGCCAGCGTCAGCCCGACGGAAATCAGTTTGACGGCAAAAGGCAGCGTCTGGTCCTGCAACTGCATTACCGCCTGTAGCAGTGAAATCAGCACACCGACGATCACTGCAACCAGCAGCGGCGGCGCAGAGAGCAGCACGACCATCACCATGGCCTGACGGAAAAGCGTGATTATTTCCATCGTGGCCTCACAGGTAGCTGTAGAACAGGCCGTCCAGCAGTCGCGTCCAGCCGTTGACCAGCACGAACAGCAGCAACTTTAACGGCAGCGAGAGCGTCATCGGCGCGACCATCTGCATCCCCAGCGCCAGCAGCACGTTTGAGACGATGAGGTCGATGACGATAAACGGGATATAGATCAGGAAGCCGATTTTGAATCCAGCCTGTAGCTCCGACAGCACAAAAGCCGGGATCACCAACAGCAGATTCTGCGTGTTCACCTTTTCGGATAGCGACGCAGGCCACATTTGCAGGCTGTTCTCATGCAGGTGGGTGAGGATATCGGGGTCAACGTTGCGCGACATAAAGGCTTGCAGCGGCTCCAGCCCGTAGGTCACGCTGGCCTGAAGCGACGTGATGTCGGTCATATCCAGCGGCTTTTCCTGCACGCGTTTGCTGATGTCCTGAAAGACGGGTGCCATCACAAATAGCGTCGCCGCAAGTGCGATGCCGTACAGCGCCATGTTGGGCGGCACCTGCTGCACCCCGATGGCGTTGCGGGTGATCAGCAGCACAATCGCAATCTTTAGAAAGCAGGTGCAGACAATCATCATCAACGGAATCAGGGAGAGTGCGCCCAGAAAGAGCGCAAACATCAATGGATCGAACGCACCGGAGGTCATGGTGCCAGCTCCGGTTCGGCGGTGTGTTCTTCACCCGCTATCGGTAAAGGCTGTGTTGGTGCGGAAAAACGCTGGGTAATCTGTAGCCCCAGTCGGCCTTCTACATCGACCAGATCGCCGCTCGCCAGTGCGATATCGCCGTGATACAGCCAGGCTTGCCCCGGCACCACGTCGCGCAGCGTCAGCACGCTACCGCTGGCAAGGTGCTGCAATTCTGTCAGCGTCATCGTCAGGTTGCCGCAGCGAATATGTAAGGTGACTGGCAGCGGTGGTAAACTTTTAGTGACGTTGTCACTTAATGGTGTAAGTTCAAGCACTGAGGCCTCTGAGTGGGGATCGGTTAGCATCGTGTCAGTCGCGGACGGGGGCATTGAGACAGTCTCCATGTCAGTAACGGTAAAGGTGTAGGGGGCGAGCTCCGTGAGCTGTAGCGTGCCGCGCAGGCGCAACGTGCTGGCTGACAGCGTTCCCTCGCCAGAGGGGGCAAACCACGGGCGATTGGGCAAAATAAGATCGCCCGTACGCAAACGGCATAACGCGGACAGCGGCAGCACGGCCTCAGCCAGCGTGAGCGGAATCGCGATAGCCATTCCCGCAGGTAGCGTGCGGCGCTGGCGGTGCCAGTCAGCACGGGAAAACAGCGCCAGCCAGACGGCGTCAGCGGCCTGCATCCGGCTGCGTACGGTCATGCCGTTCCAGCTCACGCTGAGCCAGGCGCAGAGCGCAGCGCCTTTGCCGTGTTGTTCTGCTGAATCCTGTTCTTTCTGAGAACGCTCCAGTGGATAGATTTCCCCGACCAGCGCCCGCAGCACGGGGTTAAGCGACTGGTTGTAGAGCGTCCAGTACCATTCCTGTGCCGCGTCATCGTCTTCTGTGAGAGGCAACAGCGGGCAGTCCGACAGCAGGCTGAGCACAGGAAACGGATCGGTCAGTGAGATATCGCCGATATCGCTACGCCAACTGCTGGCCTGCGCGATGGATGATTCCTCTGCCTGCTCATGTGCATTCACCAGTTGAAGATGCAGGCGGCCAGCCAGCCCGTCGCGGGTAAACGGCAGCGCGAGCCCAATGGCCAGCGTTGATCGGATACGAGCGTGCTGCGCGCGCAAGGTTGGCAGCGTTAGCGGTCTGACGTGCAGTGAATGAACGTCGGGTAAATTCGGGCTCATCGCTCATACTCTCTGGCGTCAAAACGCAGGTTTATCGGGCAGTCCAGCGCGCTAGAGAGCGAATGACGGCAGGCTTCACGCCGATCTTTTAACTGGTGGTAGCTTTCCCGGCTGAAACGCAGCGAAATATCCCAGCCCCGCGGCACCAGCGCGGCTAACCGCGCATCGATATCGCCCAACTGCGGCAGTTGCAGGCTGAAGGCAAACGGCGGGGCGCAGATGTTGTCCATCGCCTCAATCAGCTCACATTGCAGCGGTTGCCATTGTGACGGTGTCACATGTTGTGGGCTGTCCGGTGCCTCACTCTGCAACGGCAGCGGGGCATTGACGGGGCCGCCCGGCGCTAAGGCGGCAGGCGACTCCTGATAGAACGCGTCTTCAAAGCCGTCCGAAAACGTGAAGGCTTCCCAGAAATTCCTATGTTGTGGGTCGGGTTGTAGATTGTGTTGCGAATCGTCTGCGCGCGAGGACTTGCCGTGCAGCACCGCCTGCGCGTTCTGCGTCGCCTTAGATTCGGATGACGCAATCTGTCGGTTATTCATACGTGCTCCTGAGGTAACGTAAGCAGATATTCCAGTTTCTCCACCGCCTTCTGACACTGGCGGGTGGTATCTCGGGCGTGATCAACCTGACGCTGCTGGTCGTGGTGTTGCTGCTGCGTGGCCTGCACCTGCTGAGTTTCTGTCGCGATCTCGCCGAGTAAGCGCTGTTCGGCGGCAAGATTTTTTTTCAGGTTTTCCAGCGTTTGGCATTGCCCCTGAGTTTCTCGGGCAAACTGGTCGCGCTGCGTCTGACTGGCCTGTCGCAGCGCCTCGACCTGCTGCTGATGATGGCGTTGTTGCTCCGCAATTCGGATCAGCTGCTGTTCTTCCTGCCGCTGCTGACGCTCGCTGCGGCTTAAGCGCTGGCGGCGTATCGGCATCAGCAGGTTCAACACGGTCTGTAACTCGGCATCGCGTTCGGTGTTATGGGGCATAGCGGCTGACTCCGGCGAGCTGTTGTTGAATCACGCCATACGGCATCGGTTCACGCATCGACTGGCGCAGAAACTGGGTGATTTCTGCCTGAGCGTTGACCGCAGAGTCGGTTAGCACGTCATGGCCAGGCTGGTATTCGCCCAGACGGATCAGCATCTCGACCTGCTTGTAAGCCGCCATCAGACGCCGTACGCCGCCCGCGTTGCGGATGTGATCGGTATCCACGACGTTACTCATGGTGCGGCTCAGGCTGGCCAGCACGTCGATAGCCGGATAGTGCCCCTGTTCCGCCAGCCGTCGAGCGAGCACGATGTGCCCGTCAATCAGCGAACGCACTTCATCGGCGACCGGATCGTTCATGGAATCCTGCTCGATCAGCACGGAATAGAGCGCGGTGATGGCGCCGTCTTCCGTTTGCCCGGCGCGTTCGACCAAGCGCGGTAGCAGCGTATAGACCGACGGTGGCAGCCCGCCACGCCCCTGTGGCTCCCCGAGCGCCAGGCCGATTTCACGCTGGGCGCGGGCGAAACGCGTCAGGGAATCAATAATCAGCAGCACCTGACGGCCTTCGGCACGGTAAGCCTCGGCGATGGCGGTGGCGGTGAACGCCGCGCGGGCGCGTTCCATGCTGCTGCGGTCGGAGGTGGAACAGATCAGCACGGTGCGGCTGCGCAGTTCATCGTCCAGTTCGTGATCGAGAAACTCGCGCAGTTCGCGGCCGCGTTCGCCAATCAGCCCGAAAACGATGGCGTCGCACGGCGTATTACGCGCCAGTTCGGCCAGTAGCGTGGTTTTGCCGCAGCCCGCACCGGCGAAAATGCCGACGCGCTGCCCCTGACCGATGGTCAGCAGGCCATCGACGGCGCGTAGCCCGGTGGGGAGCGGCTGGCTGATGCGTGGTCGGGAGGTCGGCGGTGGGGCATCGCCCAGCACTGGCTGCGTGCGGCCGGCAGCATGACCCGGTTCGACAAACGCGCTCTCGCCGCCGTCCTCCAGCGCACGACCAAATCCGTCCAGCACGCTACCCAGTAAACGTTCCGACACCTGAATGCAGTGCGGCTGATACAGCGGCGTCACGGTGGCACCCTGTGCGATGCCGTCCAGCGCCCCGAGCGCGGAGAGAAAGGTGTTGTCTGGGCTAAATCCCACGACTTCGGCCATCATCTGGCTGTCATCCTGACGGGCCACCCAGCACAGATCGCCTATACGCGCCTGCGGCAGGCTGCACTCCAGCAGGATGCCGCTGACGGCCATGACGCGGCCTTTTTTCTCCACGGGCGCATAGGCTGCCAGATGTTGGCGCTGCTGCGTGACCCACTGGTCCAGCAGCGGAAAAGAAGAAGGTTGTGTCTGCATTACCAGTTCACCGTTATCTGTTGTCTGCCGCTGAATTCAATCTGGTGCTCGTCAATTCTCACCAGACGCAGGTTGTCGATCTCATCGCCGATGAAAAAGCGCTGACCGTCCGCCGTGACGACGTTGGCGCGCGACCCGCTGGTTACCTGAACAATCTGAAACGGCAGTTGCTCCGTTTTCAGCTGCGTGCGGTTATCCACGGATAGCGCGGTTCTATAACGTTGGTGGAGTTGGGCGAGCATCCGTTCCAGCTTTTTTTGATCGTCCGGCGATAATTGTCCGGTGAGCGTGACGCGATCCTGATAAGCCGCCACTTTCACGGCCGTGCTCAGTTCCCGCTCCTGCAACATAATGCGCAGCGTGCTTTCCAACTGTGGCAGGGTGCCGAGCGGTTTGCGGGTATCTTGTGGCGACGGGGCGGCAGGCATCGCGACGCTCTCCTGTAGCTGCCAACTGCCCACCATTACCAGCAGCAACGCGCCGAGCAGCAGGTAACTGGCTTTGGCCCACAGCGGCAGGCGCGGTGCGGGGGCAGGCGCAGGAATCGGTGCAGCGGTATGGACTGGTGATTCATCGGCGGTCATATCAGCAGGAGGAACGTCCTCTTCCGCCGTTGGAGGCGTTTCGCTGTCGTCAGGCCAGGGGGTATCGGCGGCCACAATGCAGAGCCAAATCTGCCCCAGTGCAAACGGCGTGCCGGGCGGCAGAGCGTCAATCTGCTCGACGGTATGGCCTTCTGCATTGCACAACGCGCCATCCTGTGCGTTGAGCGCCCAGCCGTCAGCGGTCTTCTCCAACTGGCCGTGATACGGCGCAATGCCGGGATCGTAAAGCACGAGATCGGCATCATCGGCCGCACCGATGCGCCAGGCGTTTCCGCAGAGCGGCAGCGCCGCACCGCGATGTAAACCAGTCAGCACGCGTAATTCAAACATGGTGTGTTCCTATGCGCTAAAGGGGTCGGGGGAGTCGTAAAGATCGAGACGTCCAATGACGTTGATCGACAGCGTGGATTCCAGTTCGGTGAAGGACAGCACCGGAACGTGGTGAAATTCGTCCTGCAACAACGTGCGCAGCGGGCTGCGTAAATCCTGTGCCACCAGCACCAGACTGCGTTGTGACGAGAGCGGCGGAAACGCCTGCCGTAGCTGACTGAGCAGTGTTGAAGCGTAGTCCTGCGTCAGGGCGAAGAAGGTTTCGTTCTGCGTCTGACGCAGCGCATCACGCAGCAGCTCTTCGCTTTCCGGCGTCAGCAGCCAGACGGCGAGGTTGTTTTCGTCGCTGTACTGGTGGCAGATTTGTGATTTGAGTGCCAGACGCACGTAGTCGGTCAGCGCCAGCGTGTCCCGTTCGTGCTGGCCGACTTCAATCAGCGCTTCGGCGATGGGGCGCACCGACCGCAGCGGCACGCGTTCGGAAGCCAGCCGTTGCAGCACGCTGGCGAAACGCGAGAGCGGCATGATGCGCTGAAGTTCCTGCGCTAACTCCGGCTGCTCGCTCTCCAGCCAGGCCAGAATGGATTTGGTTTCCTGCAAGCCGATGAACTGTGAGCCGGTGCGGTGGATGGCCTGTTCCATGCGTGCCAGAATCAGCTCATCCGCACTCCAGCGCGGCACGTCGTCCGGCTGTTGCGCGACATGTGCGAGCGGCAGCCAGAGCCACTGGCTTTCATCCCGCAGCGTCGGGCCGGGTGTGGCAAGATCAACATCCGTCGGTTCGATTGCACCGCTGGCAACGGCCAGCCGATCGGTGACAAACGTGGCTTTCACGTAGGGAATTTCGTAGACGCAAAACTGAAATTCATCCTCTGCCAGCCGATCGCTAAATTCGATATCAAAGGACGGCAGCGTAAAGCCGAAGCGGTAGACCAGTTTGTTACGCAGGCGGCGAATATTCTGTACCAGCGCCGTCGCCGTTGGCTGCCCTTGCCAGACCGGATGAAACAGCAGCAAATAAGCGCGCGTGGGATTAAAACGCCGCAGATCCTGATAGCCGTTCTGTTCCGCGGGCATATTGTCCGCTTCCAACTGGCTGGCATCTAACTGACCCTGTTGTTTGATGCGCCAGAGCTGAAACAGACCGCTGCCGAGCGATGCCAGGCTGATAGTGACAAACACCAGCGTCGGCATCCCCGGCAGCAGCGCAAAACCAAACATGCCGATGGAAGAGATGATCCACGCTTTGGGCTGGCTGGTGAGCTGTTCGGCAATTTCGCGGCCAATATTGGCATCCACTTTTTGCCCGTCGGCTGAGACGCGCGTGATGATCATCCCGGCGGTCAGCGAGATCAGCAGGGCGGGAATCTGGGCGATCAGCCCGTCGCCGATGGTCAATACCGAGTAAACGTGCATCGCATCGGAGGCGGCCATGTTGTGCTGCAACACACCGATGGCGAAACCACCGATCATGTTGATGAACACGATCACCAGCGACGCAATGGCGTCGCCTTTAACGAACTTCATCGCGCCGTCCATCGCCCCGAACAGCTGACTTTCTTTCGCCAGATTTTCCCGCCGCTGCCGTGCCTGATGGGCTTCGATTAATCCGGCACGCAGATCGCTGTCGATGGACATCTGTTTACCGGGCATCGCATCGAGCGTGAAGCGTGCCGCTACCTCGGCCACGCGTTCGGAGCCTTTGGTGATCACCAGAAAGTTCACCACCGTCAGAATCAGGAAGATAACCAGACCAACCGCCAGATTCCCGCCCACCACGTAGTTACCGAAGGCTTCAACGATATGGCCACCGTCCTGCTGAAGCAGAATCTGGCGCGTGGTGGAAATGGAGATCGCCAATCGAAACATGGTGGTCAGCAGTAGCACCGCCGGAAACGTCGAAAAGGCCAGCGGTTTGGGCAGATACATCGCCAGCACGATCAGCAGAGAAGAGACGCAGATATTGAGCGCGATCAGCACATCGATCAGCCCGGTGGGCAGCGGAATGATCATCATGAAGACGATGGACATCACGATGACTGCGCCAACCACCTCCGAGCGCTGCATCGCGCTCAGCGCAATACGGTTCAGCCAGATAATCAACAGATTCATGGCTGCCCCTTATCCGAGTCGCGCGCATCCTGCTTTTGCCGCGATGCGGGATCACGCTGCGTCAGGTCATCATGCTGCGTGCTTTTGGCCTGCTGTTTCTCATATTGGGCGATATCGCCAATCATGCCGCGTATCAGTTGGAGCGCCGTTTGTCGGTTTTTACTGTCTCGCCACAGCGGATGCGGCAGGTCGCTAACGAGCGGCAGCAGGGCGCTGAAAAACATCGCCTGATGCTGTACCTGCGTACCAGCGACTTCCCGCCCGAGATTATGCAGATCGCGGGCATAGGCGCCGTTGGCGCTCAGACCAATCAGGCGGCGGGTTAGCTCCACGGCACCGAGCGTAAAGGCAGGCACTTTGTTCGCTAACCGAGTAAGCAGCGTCTGGCTGGATGACAGCGTATGGCTCAGGTGGCGAGAGTCATTGAGGTTGCTCAGCATCTTGCTGAGCACGGCTTTCGAAATCGACGGCGTCAGCGAGGCGATATCCGCCGCCAGCGCCCGCTGCAACGTGCGCAACCCAATGGAAAACGTCGCGGCGTCAAAGCGTTCCAGCAGGGAATCCAGCAGCGCGCTGGCCGACTGCTGATGCACGATCTTCTGGTAGTACAGCTCGCGCATCGCCTGCTTTTGTTCCGGCTGGGTGCTGAACAGGGCAATGGCCGTTGCCGTGTTCAGACCAGCCCGGACTTCTGGCCCTTTCTCCTTGTGCAACTGCTGTAACGCACTTTCCGCCGCCGCGGTCAGCTCAGGCTGTTGGGGAGATTGCTGCTGGATGTGGCGCAGCAGGATATCGCCGCGCGCCGGATCGTTGCCCGCGGCTTCCAGCACCGCCTCAAGAGACGGCGAGCCTTGCTGCATCAGCAGGTCGCGCATCCGACTCAATTGCTGATCGAGCGTACTTTGCGACGGGTTTTCCAGCATCCTGAACAGTTCGGTCAGTTTCTCAATCCGTTCGACATTGGCGGTGGCGCGCGCGTCCGGCTGCTGGGCGATGTGGCGTCGGTTCAGCGATTTGCTCCTACGCTCGGCCTGCTCGCCAAACGCCATTGCCACTTCCTCCATCGAGGTGGAGAGCGGCGAACCGGGAGGTGCGTGGTGCGAACTCGTCTGCTGCACCGCAGCCTGCGGCGTGGGATCGTCATCCACCACGACAGGACGCGGCAGGGCGCTGCTAGAGGGAAGAACCGTCGGCATTTTGATCATGATGTCATCCTGAATAAATCGGCTACGTGTCGTGGTGCGAACGTGCAGCGGTATGAATGTATTGCTGTGTGGACGCAGAAAAGAATGGGTTCCCCGACGTGAAGTCATCGGAGCAGGCCGAATTTGATGGCGGATTGGATTAAATGCCGTTCTACTGATTGCAATAACTTGCAATTTCACGCCGCTGGCGTTGGCAATAAGTGGCGTGATAAAAAGCAAAGTGAAAAATAACTGATTTAAAATCAGTGTGATAAAAAACTTTTCGGGCTGGCACAAGGCTTGCTCTTCCGTTTTTGCCAATGAGGCACAACAACGGAGAGTCAGCTAATGGAAATGTCTACCCTGAAACACATCGAACAGACCCCTTCGCTTTACCCAGCGTTATCTGTCGATTGGGAACAGGTGTTTCGTCAACACGGAAAGAAATTGCATAACTTTATCCGCAAGCGCGTCAGCAACCATGACGACGTGGAGGATTTACAGCAAATGACCTATCTGGAAGTGCTCAAACATCAGGATAAATTTGCGGGAGCATCGCGGCCGGAGACGTGGGTATTCGGTATTGCCCTCAACCTGGTTCGCAATTATTTCAAGCAGGCACGCCAGCGCGCTCAGGAAATGGGCGATGAGATGCTGGAACATATCGCGATAGAACTCGATCCCGGTGCTATCACCGAAAGTCAGCGGTCCTTGAAACGCGCGATGGATGCCATCGTCTCACTGCCTGAAGATACCCGTCAGATGCTGATGCAATTGCTGGATACCGATGCCAGCTATCAGGATCTCGCGTTGCAGTTGGAGATCCCGATCGGTACGGTGCGGTCGCGGCTGTCTCGTGCCCGAGGTGTGATCCGTCAGGCTGTTGAATCCTGACGGCATTTCACGGGACGAAAGGACGCGCCTGCACCCGCCGTTTTTCACTGACTGAGTTGGTAACCGCGTTATTTCTTATGGCGGTTGCCGTTCAGTTCGTGGTCGCACGCCGTGATATTAGGTCGCATTGATGCCGTTGCAGGGTTCCCTGTCCATCTTCTGGAATGTTGAGACGCCGTATTGCGCTACCTGCACGGCGGGTGGCTGCACAATAGTCTTAATTCAAATAAGGAGATGGCAATGATGTTCACCCAACCTTTTCGTTCTGATGAGAAAACCAAAGCCCCCGAGCTTGAACTGGTGGATTTTGCATTTGGCCGCATCAAGGACGCGATTTATATCGTCAACGAAGACCAGCGTTTTTGTTACGTCAATGAAGCCGCCAGCCAGACGCTGGGCTACAGCATTACGGAATTCATGCATTTGAGCGTTGCCGATATCGATCCCGACTGGGTCGCAGAGCATAGCTCGCCCGACTGGTTTCATGAATATGCATTGGGCGGCGGCACCACGTTTGAAACCAAGCACCTCACCCGCAATGGCATGACGATTCCGGTCGAGGTCAATCTCACGCATTTCCAACACAGAGGACGTAGCTACAACATGTGTGTAGTCAGAGATATCAGGGAACGTAAACATATCGAGCAGTTGGCTTACGCGCGAGAGCAGGAATTTCGCGCGCTGGTGGAGAACACGCCGGATTTGATTATCCGCTTTGATGCCAACCTGAACTGCCTGTACGCCAACCCCGCCAGTCTGAAACATCTGGATTTCACCGTAGAGCAACTTCAGGGCCGTATGATTACGGAATTGATGCCCGGCGTGGGCTGTGCGATCCGCATAGAGCAGCTGGTGCGGCTGGTTGTCGATACCCGCAGCAGTGCAGAAGGTGAAGTCATGGAAGAGTTGGGGAGAGGTGAGCAGCGTCACCATCATATTCACCATATTCGCTGTGTGCCTGAGTTCGATCAGCACGGCGCGCTGGTGTCCATTCTGACCGTCGGACGGGACATTACGGCGATTCGCTATGCGGAGAAGAAACTGGCCGATTCGCATATGCAACTGCGTTTATTGGCGCGTCAGCGTGAGATTTCACGCGAAGAAGAGCGTAAGCATATCGCACAGGAAATTCACGATGAGCTGGGGCAACACCTGACCACGATGCGCATGAGCCTGTCGCTCATGCGCATGTGCTTTGCCAAGGAAAACCCAGATATGCAGACGCATTTGCAAAAGCTGATGCAGCTGACTGACCAAACGATCCAGGTGGTGCGTAACGTTTCGACCCGGCTCAGGCCGAATGTACTGAATATGGGGCTGACGCCTGCGCTGGAATGGCTGTGTGACGAATTTAACCGGCACTACAGCGCAACCTGTCTTCTGCGAACGTTGGGAGAACCGCTGGTGCTCAATGACGAGAGCACCACAGCGGCCTTCCGCGTCGTGCAGGAGTCGTTGACTAACGTGGCGCGCTACGCCGCTGCCACGCAGGTAATCATTACGCTGGATAACCAGCAGGACTGCGTGGTGCTGTGCACCAAGGACAACGGTAAAGGTTTTGATTCCCGCGCTAAAAATAAAAATGCTTTCGGACTCATGAGCATGAAAGAACGCGGACGGATGCTGGGAGGCGAAGTGGTTATAGACAGCGCGCCCGGCAAAGGCACGTTGGTGCAGCTAACGTTTCCTAAAAATGGCTATACCCGTTAACCGCGGGATAAGAATAACGAAAGGAAGAAATGAGCGATGGGCAAACCAATACGTTTAATGATCGCCGACGATCACGTCATCATGCGTGAAGGTCTCAAGCAGATCTTTGCGCTGGATGACTCGCTGAGCGTCGTCGCCGAAGCGGGAAATGGTGCACAGGTACTGGCGCAGCTGCGCAGCGTGATCCCTGACTTGCTGCTGCTGGATATGTCAATGCCTGGCATCAGCGGTGAAGCGCTGATTTCACGCGTGGTGGCGCAATATCCACGTCTGCCGATTCTGGTGCTCAGCATGTATAGCGAAGCGCAAATTGCGCAGCATGCGTTGAAGAGTGGCGCCAGAGGTTACATCACCAAAGATAAAGACCCGGAAGCGCTGCTGTCGGCGATCCGACGCGTGGCGCAGGGCGCTCGCTATATCGACCATACGATTGCCGAGCAGTTGGTGTTTTCCCATTACACGGAGGGTGACCGAGCCGCGCACGATGTGCTGACGGCCAGAGAGCACCAAATCATGATTATGTTTGCGCAGGGGATGGGCATTAACGCCATCGCCAATGAGCTGGCTATCAGCAACAAAACGGTCAGCACCCATAAAGCGCGTCTGATGGAGAAAATGCAGTTCAGCACCAATGTGGAAATTGTGAAGTATGTCGTGAGTAAGAAGCTCATTCCCTAGCGGTGGGAATGCGCTGTGCGAAAAATAACAGATAAAAGGGATTCAACAGTCGGTGAGTCCCTTTTGCTGAAACTTACATTTTCCTGACGATATCTTTTCGTTTTCCTGCTAATTGTTCAGGAAAGTAACAGACTGTTTTTGCTTATATTGGCCGTTTTTTGTAGGCATTTCCCTACAAATTCCTCTGGAATTCCTACCTGATGTTCAGCGATGCCTGATGGTTTCATTATTCAATGGCAGTAATGCTTATCATCGTTCTACTGGAGAGGTATTGGTCGACGTTATGCGGAGAAACGCGACAGATGCACGGTAGAGCACCACGTTATGGAAGGCAGTCAGTTAGCCCCGTCTGGGCTTCAGGAGTAGTTAATGAGTTATTATTACCATCAGGACAGACAGCACGCTTCTTTGTTAGTGCATTCGTTATCAGAGCATTCACCATTAGCGCCTTCATCATTAGAAAAGCCCTCATTAGAAAACGTTCGGTCATCAGCAGACTATTTCCCGCCATCGTCGGGACATTCCACACACACAGCCGATGATATTCATTCATCGCTCTCACCCATCATTAATGTTATTGCGCCTCTCAATGTCGACATCGTGCTGGAAGGTGAAACCGGTACGGGCAAAGACACGTTGGCGAACCGCATTCATCAACTTTCTCGATGCAGCGGTCCGCTGGTGGCGGTGAACTGCGCCGCCGTGCCGGAAAATCTGGCCGAAAGTGAGCTGTTTGGCGTGGTCTCGGGCGCCTATACTGGCGCGAACCGCTCCCGCGCCGGGTATCTGGAAAGTGCAGATAAGGGAATACTGTTTCTGGATGAGATCGACAGTATGCCCATGACGCTGCAAGCCAAGATGCTGCGCGTGCTGGAAAGCCGTGGCGTAAAGCGGCTGGGAAGCACCCAGTTCACGCCCGTGGATATGCGCGTGATTGTGGCGACGCAAACGCCGCTGCTGCAACTGGTGGAAAAAGGGCTGTTTCGCCGCGATCTCTATTTCCGTCTGGATACCGTAAAGATTCAACTGCCAACACTGCGTTCCCGCAGCGATCTCATTCTGCCGCTGTTTCAGCGTTTTAGTCAGGAAGCTGCTGTGCGCCTGAAAATGACGCTGCCGCCGCTGACGGCAGACATTTACGAACAGCTGCTGACCCACAGCTGGCCAGGCAATATCCGCGAGCTGAAAGCGGCGGCGGATCGCTGGGCGCTGGGGTTGTCGCCCTTGGCGAAAATCCAGCCGCTGCTGCACCCGCGTCCTTTGCAGTTGAAAGATCGCTTAAAGCGGATTGAAAAATTTCTGATTCAGGATGCGCTGCGCCGCCACGACCACTGCATTGACGATGTGATTGTGGAGCTGGGGATCCCCAAGCGGACGCTTTATCACCGCCTGAAAGTGCTCAACGTGACGGCGCGAGAGATGTGCGCAGGGGGCGGGGAAGCCTGTCAGGCATGAGGGCTGACTATCCGCCGTTTACCGATCGGGATGCGGTAGCCAATGACGGCAGGCCGACTTTTGCCAGTCGGCCTGCTTTCAGGTTACACCGCCTCTATTTACCTCGTTTCTGTCTACACCGTTTCCGTCGGCATTTTTTCTATCGGCGGGCACGGATAGTGATGGATATCCGGTAGATCGTGTAATGCGACGGCCTTACTGAAATACCATCCTTGCATAATCGCCGACGGGCACTGTTGCAGGATGTAGGCGGCTTGCTCGCGCGTTTCCACTCCTTCGATGATCACCGGGACGTCGAGTTTTTTGATAAGAGTGAATAACAGATCGGCCATGGCGGCATTAACCGTGTCCGTGCCGATAGCGTCGACAAAAATCTTGTCGATCTTGATCATATCGAACGGTAAATGGCTCAGATAATCGAGGTTGGAATAGCCCGTGCCGAAATCATCAAGCGCGATCTTATAGCCCGAGCGCCGTAGCGCCTCAAGGCCATCAGCCAGCGTCTTGTGGGACGTGCTTGACCGCTCGGTGAGTTCCAGCATGACGCGGGTTTTATCGATCGCCAATTCATCACACATTTGCTGTAGGAAGCGATGATAATCCGGCGAAATGATGTCGGAGACGGACAGATTAATACTCAGGAGAAAGGGCGTGTCCTGCGTGAGGTACGGCTGCATGTCACGCAGCGCCTGACGCGTAATGATGCGGGTTAGCTCATCTGAGTAGCCCATTTTTTCAGCCGCGCTGATAAAAAACTCTGGCGAAACGTTGTCGCCACGCTCGTTTTTCCAACGCGCCAGCGCCTCTACGCCAATAATGGTGCGCTGTGGCAGGCTGATCAGCGGCTGATAATGTACCTGAAACCGCTGGTGTTTGATCGCGCGTTTTAGCTGTGAGGGTAAAGCATGGTGCCGATCGTAGTAGAGTTGGTAGGACAGGGAAAAACTGGTCCCGAGGATCGCCCCGACAAAAAACAGCGCAGCGATGATGTACCACGGGCGATACAGGATGCCGGCAGAATCCAACTGAGCCAACACGCAGACATTCAGCGTCGCCGCGCAGAAAAACGTCTGGCGTTTTCCCATGGTCAACCACCCGTTACTCTCATGCCGTTTCTCCTTGAACATCGGGAAGTCGATGTTGCCAAAGGTCTGATAGATATGCCCCAGATTACGCGTGAGCAGCATCGCGCTGTATTCGGCGGGTGGCTGAGTGAAATGACGAAATGCGGCGGCAGCGGTGACCGTGACGACATCGTTAAGGCTCGCCATATCTGCGGTAATACGCGGATCCACCACATCTTTCATCGCGGTCCACAGCTGTACACCTTCATCGGTCGTCAGGTTCGGCGGTAACAGATAAATGGGTGGGGTGAGGATGCCCCAGCCCGCGGAACAGATGAGATAGTTGTTCTTGATTCGCCCGATATCTCGTAGATAGACGGAGTAAAAGGAGAGCAGGCGTAATTCTTTCAGATCGGCGATGGAGCAAGGCGTGTTATTTAGCGTCAGCACGCGGTCAATGGTTTCCCGGCTTTCCCGGGCGACGGCGGTGCCTTGTTCGAGCACGTCCTGGCTATAGTGCTGCAGCTGCGTTTGTTCCAGCCTAGATAAAATTCCCTGACCAATAAACAGCGCCAGCAATGCGCTGGCAAACGAAATCAAAATAAGTCTGAACCACAATCCGGTGTTGGTAGTTAAGGTGAGCATAGCGACCATTTGGCAGCGTGACGGGAATAGTACGGCATGGGTTCAAATATCGCATCCTTGCCAGTTGCACAGCATAAAAACGTTCCTGAAAATCAGAAACAACGTACGGCCTTTCGGTCAGGTAACAACGCTTTCTATTATTCTAAAAGAAAATCCATAATGCCTAACGGCCGGAAACACAGAGAAAACTAGGCTAGTTCTTCCCCTCGCATCGTTATTGCCGAAAGAATTTCCTTTCCGTTGGAACTCACTGACCCGCACTCCCACTTAATGAATGAACAAGATGACTGTATGTACAGCATGACAGTTCACTACCGTAAACATTCATCATATTTGGAGATATATCATGGCTTTAGGACTTTCTCAGGTTGCATCTCAGGCGGCTTCTCAGACTCTGGATACCGCGATGGCCGGTTCTCTGACTCGTGCTGCGGGCGCTCAGGCACAGAAAATTGCGCTGGATACGGAAAACTCCATTCTGGATGGTCAGATGGATTCCGCGTCCAAATCACTGAACTCCGGGCAGAAAGCGGCGAAAGCCATCCAGTTCTGATCGTGATGCAACGAGCCGGAGCCTTGCTCCGGCTTTATTTTTATCCCGTCCGCGATGGAATCCACACCATGAAAATCAACCACGCTACTACGCTGCCCCAGCCGGGGGATGCACCGCTGGCGGACAACAGCACGTCTTTTTCCTCTTCTGCCACGAATCAGGATGTGTCCTGGTTTAGCGCAGCGCTGTCGTCGACACCGATGACGGCAGAAAGCGGCAACAGTCAGTGGCTGGGCGCGCTGGCGGAAAAATCTCAGGGATTGAACGGCGTTTTTAAATCCGCCGAACGCGATGTGAGCCAGTCGATGCGTTCCAATAATCCAAAGGATGTATTGGATGCGACCCGAACGCTGTCGTCGTTCTATCTGGAAAGTCTGCTGAGCGCCAAACTGGTGGCGAAAAGTGTGCAAAGTCTGGAAAAACTCACCAACTTACAGTAGCGGCCTATGAAAATCGATAAGCGAGTGTTTCTTCTGCTGATCGGGCTATTGGCTGGCTGTGGCGAGCCAATTGAGCTGAATCGCGGGCTGTCGGAGAACGATGCCAACGAAGCGATTTCGATGCTCGGCCGCTATCAGATCGGCGCGGAGAAACGGGTGGACAAAACCGGCGTCACGCTGGTGATCGATGCAAAAAACATGGAACGTGCCGTCAATATTCTGAATGCGGCGGGTTTACCGAAGCAATCGCGTACCAATCTGGGTGAGGTCTTTCAGAAAAGTGGCGTGATCTCGACGCCGCTGGAGGAGCGCGCCCGCTATATCTACGCCCTGTCGCAGGAAGTGGAGGCGACGCTGGCGCAGATCGACGGTGTGCTGGTGGCGCGGGTGCATGTGGTGCTGCCCGAGCGTATTGCCCCCGGCGAGCCGGTTCAGCCCGCCTCGGCGGCGGTGTTTATCAAATATCGTGCCGAGCTGGAGCCCGATGGGATGGAGCAGCGCATCCGCCGTATGGTCGCGAGCAGCATTCCCGGCCTGTCTGGCAAAGATGATAAAGAACTGGCAATTGTCTTTGTTCCGGCGGAACCGTATCAGGACACGATCCCCGTGGTCACGCTGGGGCCGTTTACGCTCACGCCGGATGAGATGCGACGCTGGCAGTGGAGCGCGGGGCTGTTCGGTCTGCTGCTGGCTGGGCTATTAGGCTGGCGCGTTGGCACGCCTTACCTGCGACAGTGGCAGCAGAAAAAAGCGGGGGCGTCGTCGTCACCATGACCACACAAGCGCAAAGCCAGCAGCATGAGTCGGGCGAACTCACACCGCTTGCCTGGCTGATCTGGTGGGCAGAGGACTGCCTGTTACAAGCCGATCCCAGTTGGTGGAACGGGAAGGTGACATTACCCGATGCGCCGCGGCGTCGCGATTGGCTGCATGTGAACGCTGTGCAGCTTCATCGCCATTTTTCTCTGCCGCTGGTGCTGCCGCCGGATCCGCTTGCCTCACTGATGCAAATGGGGGCGCTGGATACGGCGCAGCGGGAAACGGTATTGCGCCTGATGGCACGGGTGTGTCAGCCCGTGCGTAATCCGGATCGTTCGGACGCGGAGGGCATATGGTGCGAGCGGCTGGCAAAGGCGCTGCGGCCGGGCTTATGGCTACCGTCAGCGGTCACTTTTTCTGCTTTCTCGTCGACGTCACCCGACGCGAGACATCAGGATGCGCTGACGCTGCTGCGCATTCGCTATGGTGAAACGTGCTGGCCGCGTCTGCGGCTGCTTTTTCCTCACGATGGGGCCTGTGCTTGCCATGCCCCGACGATGTCATTGCCCGCCGCCCGGCTGAATGCGCTGTGCGATGCCCTGATTTGGAAGGCATCGACCCCCACATAACCCTCCTCATTTCTATTCATTTTGCTAAGGACGAAGCATGCTGACGACGAAGACGTTTGCGACATTACCCGGCGGCAGTCGGGATGAAACGGTGATTATTCCGGCGGAGCGCGTCGCGGCGCACCGTCGTAGCCGGACACTCTGGGAAGAAGCCAATGCGCAGGCCGATACGATTGTGGCACAGGCACACGAACGTGCCCGAACGCTCGGTGAGCAGGCGGTTGAACAGGCAGAAGCGGAATTCTGGCAGCAGGCAAGCGCGCTATTGCAGGGTGTTCAACAAGATCGAATGGATCTGGAAAAGATCATGATTACGCAAGCCGGACAGCTGCTGCGCGATGCGCTGGCGCATTTGCTGGATAAAACGCCCGCACCGTCGCGCCATCACGCTTTACTGCGGCAGTTGCTGAAGCAACAGCAGGGAGAAAGTCGGGGAACGCTGTATTGCCATCCCGCCCAGCTTGCTGATGTACAACACTGGCTGGATGAACATACACATCTTGAGTGGCGTCTCGCCAGCGATGACGCGCTTGATAACGATGCTATGAAGCTGATTACCGCACATGGCGTGATGTCGCTGAGCTGGCGGCAGGCGACGGCGCAACTGCTTCCTCCTGAGTATCCCGCCGCAATATAAAATCATCGCCTGCCATTGGGAACTGCATGCTGGGGTTAACCACTCACTATTGAGTCAATGACGAGAACGTTTAGGTTTACGACCAAAAGTTCTCGTCAACGACCCAAACCGTGTTGTGAGGAAAATACCCTATGAGGAGAGCGTGCTATGTCCCTTAACCCCATTCAGCGTCGCCTTGACGCGCATCTGGTCGATTCGCAGCAACAGCTGGATGATATTGCGCTGAACGTTGCAGAAGGTGGAGCCAGTCAGGCCGACAGTTATGCCTTTTTTGAAGCCAGCATGGACTATTCCAATGCCAGTTGGGCGGTCGGGCAGTTGCTGAGCGTGAAACACGGCTTGGCAAAGGCCATCATCAATGACTTCAACTGAGTTGGCCGTGATGCTGGAGCGTTGGCTAAACGGCGGAACGCCGGCGCTGAAGCTGGACATTGATGGCGGGGCGGTGGCGCTTGTGCGGCAGTCGTCGGGCGTGGCGTGCAGCGCGGCCATTCCCCTGCGTGCGTTGCCGGATGAGTCGATGCTGGCGCGCGCATTACAGCTGGCCGATGCCGCCCACGCCCAGTTTCAGGATGACACTGCCATCCTGTCGCTCTCACCGCAGGATGAACAGCTCTGGCTATGGATGCGGCCCGATGCCGATGACGTCATGCAGCTGTGTCGCAGCCTGGAAACCTTACTTAACCAACGGGACGTCTGGCTGAGTCTGCTCATGCCGCGGGCGAAAACGCCCATTTCCGCTCCACTGAATCTAAACACGCTGGCTTTTTTGCAAGGAGAACGACATGCGTAAGGGATTGATACGTCATCGCGCGTATAGCACGTTGCTGGCGATCTATCGCTGGTTTTGCTGGGCGGTGGTGCTGATGGGGATTATCCCAGTGAACGGGATGATTTCGCTGGCGCATGCCGCCACGCCAGCCGACTGGAATAAGGGCGCGTATGCCTATTCTGCCGAGCAAACGCCGCTGTCCGCGATTCTGACGGATTTTGCCAACAGCCACGGCGTGGATTTGGTGCTGGGCAATATTGCGGACAATGAGGTTACGGCAAAAATTCGTGCGGATAACCCCACGCTCTTCCTCGACAGGCTGGCGCTGGAGCACCGCTTTCAGTGGTTCGTGTATAACAATGCGCTCTATGTCAGCCCGCAGGACGAACAGGCGTCGGTGCGTCTGGAAATCTCCCCGGATGCCGCCCCCGATATCAAACAGGCGCTCAGCGGTATCGGGCTGCTCGATGCGCGCTTTGGCTGGGGTGAATTGCCGGAAGAGGGCGTGGTGCTGGTCACCGGTCCGCAGGCGTATATCGATCTGATTCGTAATTTCAGCCAGCAGCGGGAAAAGCAGGACGAACGGCGCAAGGTGATGATCTTTCCGTTGCGCTATGCCTCGGTATCTGACCGGACGCTGCAATATCGCGATCAAAAAGTCACGATTCCCGGCGTCGCGACCATTCTCAATGAGTTGATGGATGGTCAGCGTGCGGCACCGGCAGGCGCATCCGGCCCGATGCCCGTGCAGCCGGATAACGGCATGGAAGCGATGCGGGACAGTACGCGCTCGCTGATGACCCGGCTGGCAACCCGTAACAACCCAGGTCGCAACGGTGAGGGGGCAGGCCGCGTGACGCTAAGCGGCAAGATTTCCGCCGATGTGCGTAATAACGCGCTGCTGATTCGGGATGATGAAAAACGCCGCGCGGAGTATCAGCAGCTCGTCGACCATATCGACGTCCCGCAAAATCTGGTCAACATTGATGCCATTATTCTGGATGTGGACCGAACTGCCATGTCGCGACTGGAAGCAAACTGGCAGGCGCAGCTTGGCAATGTGAGTGCAGGCAGCACCATGATGATGGGGCGGAGCACCCTGTTTGTCAGCGATTTTAAGCGCTTCTTCGCCGATATTCAGGCTCTGGAGGGGGAAGGAACGGCCTCCATCGTTGCCAATCCTTCCGTGCTGACGTTGGAAAATCAGCCCGCGATTGTTGATTTCAGCCGGACGGCGTTCATCACGGCGACGGGCGAACGCGTCGCGGACATTCAGCCTGTAACGGCGGGTACCAGCCTGCAGGTGACGCCGCGTGTGATCGGCGAAGGGGCGCAGCGCAGCATCCAACTGGTTATCGATATCGAAGACGGTCAGGTAGAGACGGGGCGCGAAGGTGAGGCCTCCGGCGTGAAACGCGGCACCGTTAGCACGCAGGCGCTGATTGGTGAAAACCGCGCGCTGGTGCTGGGTGGTTTTCATGTTGAAGAGAGCGGTGACCGCGATCGTCGTATTCCGATCCTCGGGGATATCCCGCTTCTGGGGCAGCTGTTCACCTCGACGCGTCATGAAGTCTCGCGCCGTGAGCGCCTGTTTATCCTGACGCCGCATCTGGTCGGCGATCAAACCGATCCCACACGCTATGTTTCCTCCGCCAATCGTCAGCAGTTGAACGGTGCCATGAACCGCGTCGCGCAGCGCAACGGTAAAACGGATCTCTACAGCCTGATTGAAGGCGCATTTCGCGATCTCGCCAGCCGCCAGCTTCCCGCTGGGTTTCAGGCCGATAGCAAAGGTACGCGATTGGGAGAGGTATGCCGCTCGCAGTCGGGCCTGATCTACGACAGTTCGCGCTATCAATGGTACGGCAACGGTCAGGTGCGCCTGAGCGTCGGTGTCGTGCGTAACGGCGGCACACAGCCGCAGCGTTTTGATGAGGCCGCCTGTGCCAGTAGCCGCACGTTAGCGGTGGCGGTGTGGCCGAAAACAACTCTGGCACCGGGGGAGTCCAGCGAGGTGTTCCTTGCGTTGCAGCCCGCGCTAACGTCCCAGCCAGCCCGACGTAACCTGCTGACATCTCAGTAGCGATTTCAACTAAAACAGGAAAGGGTCATGAATCATAAAGCACTGTCCGTCGCGCTGATCGCACTCCTTCTGAGCGCCTGCACTTCCCCGCGACAGATCGCCAACTGCGCCTCGGTAACCTGTCGTCCGCAGCCGGAAACGCGGCAATTAATCATCTGGTGGCAGCCCGATCTGCGCAGTAGCCCAGCGGATTACAGCAGGGTCAGCGTGGATGAGTGAGCCAGCGCCAGTATTCGATAATCAGCATGACTTCCTCACGGCGCTGGAGACCGAGACGACGGCCTGTTGGCCGGTACAGTCGGGTGTCACGCTGTGGTTTACGGCGGTGTCGGCGGATAAGGCCATGCTCACTTTAACGCTGGCGCCTGCACGACATTACCCCGGTATGCTGCGGCAAATTTTACAACGCCGCTTTCTGGAGGCGGATGCGCTGTTTGCCTGCGGCCTGAGCCTGGATGAACAGCAACATCTGCGGTTACGTCGCACGTTATCCACATTGACTGACTCGGTTGCGGCAATCGACGAACTGTGGCGTTTGGCCGGTCTGCCGCCGCGCTGAACCGTGAAAAAGTCATGCGTTTTCGTGCATAAGACGGGAACTGAGTGAGCAAGGAAATCACTTAATGGGGGAGTGTCACAATCACGCGGGCTGACCGCACATCATTGGCGCTTTCATAACCCATTTACTCATTGAGGAAACATTATGCTTAATTCTCTTGGTGGCGGAACCTCTCTGCAAATCACGATCAAGGCGGGCGGTAACGGCGGTTTATTTCAATCTCAGTCTTCACAGAATGGTGGATCGCCATCGCAGTCAGCGTTTGGTGGCCAGCGTAGCAACATCGCAGAACAGCTGTCCGATATCATGACGACCATGATGTTCATGGGCAGCATGATGGGCGGCGGCATGAGCGGTGGTCTTGGTGGTTTAGGCAGCAGCCTGGGCGGACTCGGCGGCGGTTTGCTGGGTGGCGGTTTAGGTGGCGGTCTCGGCAGTAGTCTTGGCAGCGGGCTGGGTAGTGCGCTCGGCGGTGGATTAGGCGGAGCGCTGGGGGCCGGCATGAATGCCATGAATCCATCTGCCATGATGGGTAGTCTGCTGTTTAGCGCGCTGGAAGATCTGCTGGGCGGCGGCATGTCGCAGCAGCAGGGTGGGCTTTTCGGCAACAAACAGCCGTCGTCACCGGAAATTTCTGCCTATACCCAAGGCGTTAACGATGCGCTGTCCGCCATTCTGGGCAACGGCCTGAGCCAGACGAAAGGACAAACGTCACCGCTGCAGCTGGGCAATAACGGTCTGCAAGGCCTGAGCGGCGCGGGTGCGTTCAACCAACTGGGTAGCACGCTGGGGATGAGCGTTGGGCAAAAAGCCGGTTTGCAGGAACTGAACAACATCAGCACGCACAACGACAGCCCGACGCGTTACTTCGTCGATAAAGAAGACCGTAAGATGGCGAAAGAGATTGGTCAGTTTATGGATCAATACCCTGAAGTCTTCGGTAAACCGGAATACCAGAAAGACAACTGGCAGACGGCGAAGCAGGATGACAAATCCTGGGCGAAAGCGCTGAGCAAGCCGGATGATGACGGCATGACCAAAGACAGCATGGATAAATTCATGAAGGCGGTCGGCATGATCAAGAGCGCGGTGGCGGGCGATACCGGCAATACCAACCTGCACGCTCGCGGCAACGGCGGCGCGTCTCTGGGCATTGATGCAGCGATGATCGGCGACCGTATCGTCAATATGGGGCTGCAAAAGCTCTCCAGCTAAAGCGAAAAAACGACAGGGAGCAGGGCGGAAGCACTGCTCCTAGTTATTGGCTTCAATGTGATTATTTCAATTCAAATCAATCAGCTTGCTTCGTTTTAGTCCTTTCTTTGCGCGATTAGCGCTATGCACATCTTGTTATCCTTTATGCGTACTTTCTTAAAAGGAATAGCGTCAAGGATGTCACATGGAACGTTTTCATCGCTCTTCACACCGCTTCAGCCCCGCGACCTTCTTGTTTCCCACGACGTGAACATACCGAATCTCTGCTCGACTTAAATGTTTTGCACTTTTCACCCACTCAGCGTTTTTAGCCAATAGGGCGTCTTTATAACGTCTTGTTTTATCAATGTGATGCTCTATCAACATGAACTGTGGTGTGAGCAAACTCAGACCACAGTTTAAGCATTTTGCTTTTCATCAGGGGAGCGGCGGAACGCATCGGCGCATGCGGTAGCCGTGGCAGCAGAGCAAGAATAAAAATAAGGAGAAAGCAGGTGGCAAACAGTACAGGATTACAGTTCACCGTAAAGGTCGGTGCCCTGGAAGCAGGCACTTTCGCGGTGGTGGATTTCAGGCTGGATGAAGGGCTGAACCGGCCTTTTAGCCTGTCGCTGAGTCTGGCGAGCGCGTTGCCGGATGTTGACTTCGGCGCGGTGCTGGACCAGCCGTGCGAGCTGATGATTTGGTATGAAGGCGAACTGAAACGTCGCGTCAGCGGGATTGTCAGTGGCTTCACGCAGGGTGACACCGGATTCCGCCGCACGCGCTATCAGGTGGAAGTCCGTCCTGCCCTGTGGCGACTGGGATTACGCACCAACGCCCGCATCTTTCAGGCGCAAAAGCCGGAGGCGATTATCGGTGCACTGCTGGAAGAAGCGGGCATTACCGACTACGCCTTTGCGCTGCGTAACGAGCACGCGGTGCGCGAATATTGCGTGCAGTATCGGGAAAGCGATTTAGCCTTTATCACCCGTCTGGCTGCCGAGGAGGGAATGTATTTCTTCCACGAATACGAAGAGGGCAAACATCGAGTAGTGTTTGCCGACGATGCGGGTGCGCTGACCAAAGGCCCTGAGCTGTTCTTCAATCTGGCGACGCAGGGGCTGAGCGAGGGCGAATATGTCCGGCGCTTCCACTATGCGGAGCGGGTGAGTACGGCCGAAGTCGAGCTGAAAGACTACAGCTTCAAGACACCGGCTTACGGGCTATTGCACAAGAAAATGAGCGGTGAGCTGGAGCATCAGCGCGAAAGCTATCAGCATTACGACTATCCAGGTCGCTATAAGCAAGACCCGAGCGGCAAGGCGTTCAGTGGTTACCGGCTGGATGCACTACGTTCAGGGGCGGTGACGAGCGAAGGGGAATCCAACTGCGCGGGGCTGATGCCGGGCAATACCTTCACCCTGACGGAGCACCCGAATGCGGCGCTGAACGCGGTGTGGCAGACGGTGAGCGTGACGCACGTCGGGCAGCAGCCGCAGGCGCTGGAAGAGGAAAGCGGCGGCGAACCGACGACCATGAGCAACAGTTTTGCCGTGGTGAAAGGCACGACGACATGGCGTGCCGCGATGCCATACAAACCGATGGTGGACGGCCCGCAAATTGCTACCGTCGTCGGCCCGACGGGGGAAGAGATTTACTGCGACCAGTATGGTCGGGTAAAACTGCAATTCCCGTGGGATCGCTACGGTGCGAGCAATGACCAGAGTTCCTGTTGGGTGCGCGTCAGCCAGGGCTGGGCGGGCGGCCAGTACGGCATGATTGCTATCCCGCGTATCGGCCATGAAGTGATCGTGAGCTTCCTTGAAGGCGATCCGGACCAGCCGATTGTGACCGGGCGTACTTTCCATGCAACTAACCCATAAAGGCAAAGGATTTAACGAACTCAGCTTTGAGGATGCGACCGACAACGAAGAGATCTTCCTCCACGCCCAGAAAAATATGGCAGTGCGGGTCCTCAATTCCAAAGATGAGCGTGTGGACTATAACCGCACAACAAGCATCGGACATGATGAAGAACTGGTGGTCGCCAACGATCGTAAAGTCACGGTAGAAGGCAATCAGGATCACAAAACCACAGGCAACCATTTATCGCTGACCGAAGGCGATCGGGGCATACAGGTCAAGGGCGATCTGACGCAGAAAATCAGCGGCGTATTCAGCGTGGACAGCAACGGCGACCTGACGCTGCAAAGCGGCAGCAAATTAACGCTCAGGGTCGGAGGCAGCTTTGTGGTCATCCACGCTGGTGGGGTGGACATCAAAGGGCCAGCCATCAATCTGAATTCAGGCGGCAGCCCGGGCGATGTGGCACTTCCTGCAGATCCGGCGATATTGAAAGCGGCTGCGGCGGCAGGGACGATGTTTGTGGCGCACTGTCCGGCAAAGGAGAAAGAAAACAGTGAGTGAAATCGTACAATATGCCGTTATCGACGGTTCAATTGAAGAGGGACTGCTGGATTTTTTGGCTGAACACGATACGCCGCATTGTTGCTTATATGCGGAGCCCTTACAGAAAGAGTTAGTCCCGCTGGCTCCCTATTTAGTTGAAGTCACGCATGAGGTTTCATCCTGGTTGGTGAATAAAATTTCTCCGTGGGGAATATATTTATTTACGTCGGTGAGTATGAAGGATTTACGCCAACATTTGCGTAAATATTTACAGGTTCTTCTTCCCTCAGAAGATAAACCCGTGTTTTTCCGCTTTTATGATCCACGGAATATCTGGGATTTATGCCATGTTCTGAGTGAATGGGAATTGCATTGTTTTATGGGCCCGATTGAAAAAATGATGACTGTCCATAATGAAATAATCCGGGAAGAGCATTTTCAGCCCGCTCGTGCCCAGTTTCCGCCAACGGCTAAAAGCCGAATGAAGTTGCTCAGAATCAGCCAGCCACAACTTGATTTACTGAATCACTGTGCGGAAATGAAATACATCGGGGGGTTAACGACTAAAACGATTACTCAATACGCAGAAAAAATACAATATGTTGTACCGCATACTCCCGAATGGAAAATGAGCCAGACGGATGATAGCTATCATGACTCACGAGATGAGCGAGAGCGCTTCACAGTCAAAGAGGCTGTGAGCGAGTGTTATCATTTTTGTAAGGCAAAAGGCATTGAAGACGATCGCGCTATTCGCGGATTACTGCATTTGTTAATAGAAAAAGAGATGTATTCAATAAAAAAACTCCCTGCGGTATGGCAGAACTTATTAAGTAATGAAAGCTTTCCCGGCCATTACCGGGTTGAACGTTTGCTTAAAGATACATTGGGATATATTCCCCGCTAAAGGAAAAGCGTATGTCTGAAGGAAAAGTCTCACTTGCGGCGGGCAGTGCCTGCGCAAATTGCAATAATCCCGATCCCTGTACTTATGAGATAACGCTCGATGTATTCGATGAGAAAACGCATGCCTGGCCTGTTGAGCAGAACATTCATCTCAAAGTTCTGGATGATGGAACCGGCAGTCAGGGAACGATAAAAATAGAAGGGAAGTGCGAGAAGCCAACCTGTCCGCAGGCCACGTTGGAGAGTGGAAATGAGAAAATTGCGTTAAAGAACGGAACGCCAAACCCCATCACGCTCTATTACAAGAAACCTGCTGATAGTGAGCAGGATGATCCGCCCGTCGATCCGATATGGTCCTATTTCAATCGTATTCATTTGCCCTCTGATGCCATTGCCGCTCCCCATCGTTATCAGTTGATTACGCAGGGCTGTACGGGTAAAGCGAGTTATGCACAAATAGATGTTTATCCTGAAGTGGAGCTACGGGCTGTTATCGGTTTCAGCTACGAGCTGACAGGCAAAAAGCGCACCTGGAAGGAGCGACGGGATGAACAGATCGCTGCCAGAAAAAAGATGGAGAATACCCAGCCTAAAAACGGCAATAAACTGCGGAGTGGCTGGACATTGCAGACCGATCAGTTTCAAATCACGCAGGAGCAGAAGCTGAATATTGAGTACGGGCTGAAAATCGGTGGTACGGAATATTCGGCTAAGTTTGCGGAGACGACGCGTAATAAAGTCAAAACGGTCAAGACACTGGAACAGATTGGCAAAGTAGAGCGCTTTTTATCGAATATCAACAAATATCTCCTGCCTGAGCCCGACCCCGAAAAAAAGGGAACGCGCGAGTATCGCCTGTTTGATTTCTCCGTTGAGCCAATTAATCTGGGGGTATCCTACGCGTATCAGTGCAAAGACCGTGTTGATGATGCCACGCATTTTATGGGGCTTTACGCGGCACCCTTCCTTAGCATGAGTATGAAAATAGACCTGATACAGCTTCTGGCGGCCTACTGTAAAGTAGAACGTATTGCCGCAAAGTGCCGGGAATATATCGCGAAGGGCGGCAGTTCCCTCGAGTGTTATATAAAATTGACTGCAGAGCTGCATTTTTCTGTCGGCGCGGCCTATAAGCAAGCACAATGGACCTTCGCGCCAGAGGACGACAACAATAAGCTGGCTTTTGTTCTGGAAGGGGTTGTCAGCCAATCATTTGAAACAAAAGTGCTATTTTTAGAAATTGCGCTAAAGGCCCTAGGCGTACTCAAAACAGAAGCCGGAATGAAGCTTGATCCGCATGATGATGGTATCGATTTGGTGGGGTACCACGATGGTATTACGGCTGAAGTAGCATTAATGGCTGATTTTAAAGAAGGGGGTAAACGTAAAGGGAAAAACAGTTCAAATAAAAATTACTCATACAAATCAACAACTGAACTGGCTGGACCATTAGACGCGGATAAATCGGCAATGAGAGTGAATCTGTTTGGTAAAGAGCGAGTTATCGAAAAACCAAAAGTTATACCCGCCCAGCCGTGGGCAATGGGATCTAATCCCAAATATAATGCAGTGAAAAAAACGAGTCAGGAACCTTGGGCCATGGGATCCAATCCGAAACGTTAGAAAAACAAGGAAAGCGCATGATGGGGAAGTTTTTTCAATGGAATTGCCTAATACTGTCAGGAGTGATGATGATGTCTACTGCCAATGCCGCTAATGAACCATTAAGGATCCGCAGCGTATTCGATATTAACTCGGCGTTTTGCGCTATCAAGACTAATGGCGTGCTGGGGATGGATAACCGAGATTCAGCGGTTGCTGGGAGAGGGTTTGGTACATCCAGCACTAACGCATTGCTTGCGCTGGAAAATGGCGAAAATGATATTACGGTTGAAATAGGAGCGCTGGGCTGGTTCTCACAGGAAAATATTAGTGATGATAATGGACGCAAGGCATTTAAGTCGGATGCAGGGTGTAAAGTGGCTCTCACTGCGTTTAAAGGCGAGCAGTCGAAGGTATTAAGCCAGTTCACTATCGCTATCGGTAAAGACGGTATTCCTTATGCGCAATCAGGCGGGGAAGTGGACAGTGCTAAACCTGAAAAAGTGATGGTAAAGAAAATCACAGCACAGCAGGTTGAAATGGGACATCTCTCCTCGGATTATCTGATCGATAACTATTTCCCTGCTGGTATGGAACTCTATCAGTTTACTAAAAAAGTCCATCTTAAGAATATCCCTGAGTGGAAATGGACAAAAGCCACACCTTTTACCGGAAAAACTGAGCAGATTCAGGCGTTAAAAATTGCCTATCTCGATCTCTGGCATCTTTTTGCAGAAAAAAATAACGAAAAAATAAAAAAATACCTTAACGAATCATTACGATCATGGGCAATGACAACGGGCAGTTCGATTGATGAAATATATAATGACCGAAATTTCATAGATGATTTTAAAAGTAAATCATTTAAAATGATTCCCATAAACTGGAACGATTATGAAATTGAAGTTATAAATAAAAATAGAATGGTTCGTTTTATTAATAAATCAGATCACACTATATCCCCTCTTTCTTATTCAGTCAAAGATGAGGATGGGGATGATAGTTTGGGATACTACTCCCCAATATTTGCTTTTGTTGATGGAAAAGTAATTCCAGTCATATGAAATTAAATGCTGGAAAATGTTGAAGTAATAAATTGGTTTGCTCCAACATTTAAATTGACTGACTAAAAAGATCTTATTCGAGAACGATTCTCATACTCTATTAGAGATCGTTTGGGATAATGTTGCTGAAGCAAATAGCTTGCTGACGCCGATATTGTAACGGACGTATTAACAAGGGATAAAAATGGGTAACGCAGTTAAATTAGGCGATAGCGATACTGGGCACGGTAGCCATCCGCCGACGCCCGTCGCGGTGGGGTCATCGACGGTTAAGGTTGATGGCATGCCGTTGGCTCGACAAGGCGATCCGCTGGCTCCTCATGGTCATGCTCGGAGTATTAGCAGTGGTTCATCCAGTGTATTTATTGATGGTAAACCCGCGGCGAGAACGGGAGATGGTGTGAGTTGTGGTGGCGTGGTGATTGGTGGGGGAACGGTCACTATTGGGTGATGGCTTATTCACGTCCACGCCTGACGTCTATCGAACTGAGCTAATAAAGCCAGCACAGGCTTCCCTGGCTGGCTTTTCCCCGGTGCGGTAATGGCGCACGTATTACATTTGACGCACCGCAATAAAACGATCGGCGATCAGGCGGGCGATCCAGAACGAGGTCTGCGCCACGTCGCTATGTAGCCCGTTTTTCGTATGGATGTCGGCCTGATGCAGAAAATCCTGCTCCAGCGAGTCCACAAACGCATCGAACTCGAACTCACCCCGTCGCAGCGATCCTGACTGGCTGAGCACCGTGTTCAACTGTGTCCTCACCAGATGGATAGCCTGCGTGAACGATTCACGTTGCGCCGGCGTAATGTATCCGCCTTGTCTGGCGATATCCGCCCAGCGTGTCGGTGCGGGAGATGTCATTGTGTTTGGCATCTTACTTCACCTGTAAGTTGGCGGAATCCGGCACTTTGTAGTGATTATTGACGTTCGTCAGGTTGATGTTGCTGCCTTTGACGTTCAACCCTTCACTGTCGCTTTTCACGAACGAGAACTTGCCGTTTTCTGCGTCAATGTTGCTCAGGTTCAAGTTCCAGTTACCTTGTTGCCCACCGTTGGTGCGGACAAACGTACCGAAATCTTTCGCTTTGAAATTATCGATGGTCAGGTTGGCATCCGCGTTCAACTGGAAAATCTTATCGGAAGCGCCCTGAGCGCTACTGTTGGTGATTTCAACGTTGGCTGGCTTACCGTTATTTGATTTCACCGTCAGCGCATCTTCACCCACGTTGGTCCAGTGCACGTTATCAATTTTGGCATCGCCGCGAACGTGTACGCCATCCGCCGCATTATCACCAAACACCACGTTTTTCAGCGTTGCGCCTGGCGCCAGTTCAAAGACTGGCTTCTGGCCTTCAGCCTGACCACCATCGCCTAACTTGCTACCGGCAGTGAAGGTTTTTCCGCCGCCGTCAAAGACTTCGCCAGGGCCGACTTTGATGGTGTCATTTACCACGGTGGCATCACCGCTGGCCTTAGGGAATGCCACTGGGCCAGCACCGGCTGTTGATGTCGTCGGCGATGCCGCAGAACCACCACCAACGCCGGTTGGGGCGGCCGTTAGTGGGGCAGACGCACCGCCGCCGTTACCGCCAACGGGTGAAGACGGGGCTGATGCAGCAGCAGGGGATCCACCACCGCCAGCAGAGGGTGCAGACGGCGCGGCAGGCGATCCACCACCACCGGATGAGGCCTGCGGTGCGCCTACAGACGGCGAGCCGCCACCTTGTGGCTGTCCTTTTTCTTGCGGCTGACCGAATTCACCTTTCTGTGAATCCATCAGATTGCCGATCAGTTCCAGCAGCGCTTTTAACAGATCGTTGCCGCTCAGTTGACCACCGCCGTCTGCGGTTGGGCTGATGGCATTGTCTAATGCGCTGCCAGCCGAATCTTGCAGTAGAGAACGGCTCAGATCTTCTGGATTTTGCGCACCGCCTGCGCCGCCAGTGCCGGATGAACCTGCCAGCGGTGAGGCACCGCCGTTGCCGCCTGCCGCGCCCGACGAACCGGAAGAGAGTGGATTCCCCGCTTCCTGGCCATTTTTGCCCTGAATCAGCGTCTCCAGCAGTTTCATCAGCATATCGGCAGGGCTGCCGTTTTGCCCTAACGCCGAGCTGCCACCGTTGCCTGCACCGCCTTGGCCCAGCGGGCCGCCATCGGTTGATGACGGCGTATTGCCCTGCGTATTAGGCAAAAGCGCGCTAAGCAATGTGCCCAGCGCCTCCATGAGCTGGCTATCCTGCTGTGCAGAACGTGGCGAAGCCCCGCCGTTGCTGCCTGAAAGCGGGGAATTCAGACCTGTTGATGACAGGCCAGCACCGGGTTGTATGCTGAGCGTGATCGTCATATCAGCCATAACATCTCCTTGAAAGTGAATAATGTGGGTCATTAACAGGCTTACGTCTGTTGCGTATTAAGTGAGGGAAGGTGTGATGTGGTTCCCGTGCAGGAAAGAGAAAGATGTCGGGAACCAGAAGGAGAAACTGACCACTTAACCGACACGATCACTTCATCACCCTTGGAACCTGTTATGCAGAAAATTCAGCATGTTCAGCCCGGTCTATCCGCGTCGGAAATTGCACCCGCTACGCTCGCTAACACACCGCTATCGCAGGGCAGTAGCACCAGCGCGAGCCAAAAAGGTGCGCAGTCCCTGATCCAGCAAGGTTTGCATGATAAAAATAAACCGCCCGAGCTGGAGCAGGGAAACGGCAGTTCAGTGAAAAGCCAGGACTCGCGCTCGACTACCTTGCGTGAGCTATTCTCATCGGAAGGCGTGAGTCAGGGGCTACCGCGTGTGCCGCGCGATTCGCTGGCCTCGGGTGGGCCGATCCAGAGCCTGCCGCGTTTTGCTTCCACTGAAACTGCTGAGATCAAAATAAGCGGTAGCACGACCGCTACACCCGCCGCGAAATCCGATATCACGCTGGACAACCACGGTAAGCTTCAGTTCGGCAAAGGCATGCCGGAGGCACTGAGCACGCTGTTACAACAGACCATCGGTAAGAATAGCCAGCCGTTCGTGGCTCATCATGAAAATCAGGATACACAGCAGCACGCGCTAGCCGACAAGTCAGGGCGGCTGTTCGTGATTCAAAGCGATGACAATCAGCATATTGCGCTTCACAGCAGCGGCCGCAGCGCGATGCCAGCGGGCAAGCTGAGCGCGAGTAACGTACAGCTGGACTCCACGCCGGAACATATTTCTCTGAAAACAACCTCGGGCGAATCTACGAGCGTGCCGCTATCTGGACGCATGAACCACGAGTTGCTGACGGGTGTCCACCGACAGCCCGATTCAGCTTCTGGCGCGGGTGAGCAACTGCGTCTGCATGACGGCAAGATCTTTGCGCTGAATACCGAGTTCGGTGTCTGGCAGCAAAGCAGCGATGTCGCCCACAGCCAGTTATCCCGGCAGGGAGATGGTCAACTGTATGCCGTCAAAGACGACCACACGCTGAGCAATTTGTCGTCGGGCATGGAGTCATCCACCTTCAGCGATAAGATTACGGCGTTCTCTGCCAACCAGAACGGGCAATCTGCCGTGCTGACCGAACAGGATCACCTCGCGCAGCTGCACCTGATGAGCACGTTGGATGCCACGCCGCAGCCGGTGGATCTCAAGCTGGAAAATGGTGATCCCGTGTTTGCGAAAGCGGTGGGGTTAACCGCAGAACACCTGCTGATTGCCGACAATGACGGCAAACTTTACCACGCACCGCTGCCCGAGGCGGGTGCGTCGCACGCCACATTAACCCCTGCCAGCACGCCGGAACTGAATGCGGTGCTGGGCGACGACCATCGTATTACCGGATTTGCACACGATGAACACGGCCAGACGCAGGCGCTCGCCACCGATCGCCAGGGACAAAAGCACGTCGCTCCTCTGGGGCAGAATGGGCTGTCCCCCACGCCGGGGTGGAACCTGAGCGACAGTCTGGTGGTGGATAATAAGCTGGGGCTGACCACGGCAGCGCCCGAGGCGAAAGACACCTTAGATCTGGGACGGCTGGGGCAGATCGGTTTACAGGAAGGCAAAGTTCATTTTTACAACGGCAATACCAAAAGCTGGGAGGCATCCAGCGTTGAAGCTAGCCAGCTCAAGCGCGGGCTGGACAATCAGGCTTACACGCTAAAAGACGGTGAAATCAAGCCGCTGTCCATTAACCAGAAGTCAGACACGTTTACGCACGGCGATAATACCGTGTTTGTGCTGCCGCAGGTGCGTATGACGCCGTCTGCGGGCACTGCACTCCCGGGGATTGCCAAGGACGATGATGTCTCGGCGATGGCGCTGATCAACCGTAATAAATTTATTGCCGTTGATAAGCAGGGCGATCTGCATTTCCACCAGGTCAAACCGGGAACGGACAAGCTCGCCGCGCCACCGCTGGCGCTGCCTAAAAATGGTTTGGCCGGTGAGATACAGGACATCGCGCTGGATCACCAGCAGACGCTCTTTGCCCTGAATAAAGACGGGCAGCTTTTCCAACTACCGAAAACCGACTGGCAAAATGCGGCGAATCACGACAGTGCACAGTGGCAGCCGGTGAAAACGCCAGTAGAGGGCAAAGTGAATTCACTGGGCACGAATGCGCAGCATCATTTGCAGGTGGCGCATGACGAGCATGAACTCCATACCCTGCAAGGGAGCGCGTGGAAAACAACGGTGCCAAAAGGGGAAGCGCCGTTAACCGCGGAGCCACGTGCCGCAGAAACGGTGTTTGGTCGGCTGGATGTGGCGACCAAAGGGGGAAAAATACCGTTAACCGGGCTCACGTTTAAAGCCGATGTTCAGGTTCTCGGTAAAACGGGTGAAGAGTCGCAGCAGGTGAAAAGCAAACTGTCAGATCTGCTGCGAGCCCATCTGGTTTCATTCACTCTGGACGTGCCGCGGCCGTTAAAAACCTTTGCCGACCATGTTCAGCATCAGGTCAGCGGGCGTGAAGGTCTGAAACCTGTTTATGACATGCAAACCGAATTGCTGAAAAAGCTGGATGCGACGACGAGCCAGCCGCAGGGCGCGGCGATGGATCTGGCGAGTAAGCTAGACAAGCTGGATCTGGGGGAAAAAGGGAAACCGCTGGTGAACCTGCTAAAACAGTTCCATACCGAACTGGAAAGTAGCTCGGCCAAAGCAGCGCTGCTGATTGGCAGGCAGCAGGGAGTGGTGAACGATAACGGTGTCATGAACACGGAAGGCAAACCCACCAGCCTGCATGGCAGAGAAAAAGATCTGGCCCCGGTGCTGCTGGCGGCGATGGAAAGTCATCCGTCATCGAAAACGAGTACGGCCAGTACGCTGATCAAAGCCTTTGTCGACAGCAAAACGCCGATAGCCCAAAAGCCGAATAGCGAATCATTTGGGCAGCAGCGGGATACCAGCGATGCCCTGTCGCTAGCGAAAACGCGACTGGTGCTGGATACCCTGGTGCTGGGAGACTTGCATAAGTTGACCGATCGCATCGATACGCTATCCGGCACGTCGCCGGGTGAGGCGGAACTGGCATCGATGATGAAAGAACTTAACGCGCTGCGGCAGGGAGATTACGGCGAAAACCCGGTGAAGAAGATGACCGACATGGGGTTCACCAATCATAAGTCGCTGGAGGCGGATTACGATTCGGTTAAAACCTTTATGAAGGCGTTCCGGAAAGAGGACAACGCCATCAGCGTCACCTCGAAAACCGTGATGCAGGCGGCCAGCCAGACGGACATGATCGATAAGATGAAGGCGACCGTCCTGTCGTTGGACAGCAACGAAAGCATCGCGTTTAACCGGACCTATGGCGGTGGGGCATCCATGTCGTTTGTGGTCAGCGGCACGTCATTACCTTTCCCTCCGGTGCCGGGTGGCGGCGTCAGTGGCGAGCGAAATTACAATATGAGCTTTTCTCGCGGTGAAAATGGCATCAACGTTGCCTTCGAGCGTTCAGGCGGGATTACCGGGAAAGCGAGTTACTCCGGTGGGTATGACGTCAGCCAGTATCTTACAGGAAAAACCTCGGCGCAGATGACGCAAAGCATCAACAGCAAACACAGCTTCACACCGGACGTTCGCGCCTCTTTCGGCGTATCCGCCAGCCTGCAAATGGCGCAGCAAAACGCCTTGAACTTTACCCTCAGCGAAGAAGAACTACCGGGGTTTATTGACGGCCTGTCGAGCGGCACGATCAACCCGCTTGCCCTGCTGGATAAAGGGGAACAGCACAGCGTGAAGGCCGGGAAAACGGTCAGCTTCAATCTGGATAGCAATGCCGCGTTGGAGCTGCGTGGCGGGATCAACCTGACGGAAAAAGGCGTGGCACCCACCAGTGCGACGCTACGCGGATCGGTTGGCGTGACGGCGAGCGCTAACGTGCTGTCTGCCACGAGTTCGTCCAGCGTTTCACAAGGGGAGAAATCCACAACCTATGCGGAATCTGACAATCGTCTGCGCTTCATGAATCAGGCCAGTGCAGGGCTCAATGCAACTATCAGTGCCGGGGCGGCCAGAACGACACCGGATGGTACTGTCCCGTTCTTCACTGCGGCCAGCGTTGGGGTGAATGTGGCGACCGATTCGCGTACCAACCAGTCAATTAGTTTGGGAATGAAAAAGGCTGAACCGCTAGAGAAAAAAGACATTGACGCGTTGACCAAGACACTGGCTTCCGCCTTTAGCGATCCAGCCAGTCAGTTGTTGATCGACAGCGTGAAAGGAATGGCGGAACCGGGCGATCAACTGGCCATCCTGAATGCGCATTTTGCGGATAAACCGGCAAACACCGACGATCAGCATAAGGGATTAATGAGTCTGCAAAAGCTGAACGTGCAGCAGGATGTTGCACAGCGTGACGGGGCAACGCTGGATAGCGTCAAGCACACGACGTCCTACACCAATCTCAGCAAACTGACGGAAAACGGGCTGTTCCAGGTGATCGGCAACCATTTGTTTTCTTCGCTGCCGCCGAGCAATGCCGATCGCATCAATCAACTGATCGCGGACAATCCGGCGCTGAAGGATATCGTGAGCCGCTTGCAGGATAACGACCGAGCGTCGGTGACGGTCACGCTGGAGCTGAAAGACGATGTGCGGGAAAAGATCGAGAAGGGCATTCAGAACAAAACGCACGGCAAGGATGACGTCATCGCGCTGTTTAAAGACGGCAATAATTTGCGTCTCGCCAGCATTGAAGTCTCGAAGGCGGTGAAGAAGAGCGAAGGGTTCAATACCCCGGCGGTCATCATCAACGCATCAAGCAGCGCGGGCGTCAGCATGAATAAACTGCTCGGCAACGTCAGCTTTAGCTACGGGCAGGATCAAACCGTACCGCAAAGTTACAAACTGAGCGGCGAGATTGCAAAAGCCAATCCGGCGACCGCCAACGCGTTGCAGCAGCTCCAGCAGGAAGGCTTGCAGCTAAACAGCTAATCGTAAATATCATGCGGTGATTACAGGAGAACAGGATGACACCCACACAACAGCATATTACTCGGCTATTACGCCATTACGGCGCGCTTAGCCGTACCCAACTGGGCTTGCAGGACGGCATCTGTGCACTACGCGAACCTGACGGTCAGGAGGCAGTAGTGTTGGAAGTCCCCGCCAGCAGCGGCGTGCTGCTATTGCACAGCGATGTGATGCGATTTCAGGGGGAAATTAGCACGGCGGTGTATCAGTTCATGCTGATGCTTAACTTTGAAATGGCGGCGATGAAAGGCTGCTGGCTGGCGCTGGATGAGAACTCGACGCTGCGGCTGTGCACTCAGCACACCGCAGAATCGTTGGATGAACCGAGCTTTACCGCGCTGCTGCCTGCCTTTATCAGTCAGGCCAAAGAGACCCGACTGCTGATTCGCGGCTTATTGCCACGATTTATGGCGGCGTAGCGCGGTTGAGCCACGTCATGCTATTGATCGATGGCAATAAAGGCCAGCATCGTTTCGCTGCCGTCCAGAATATCGGATTGGATGGCCTGTCGAGCGGCGCTGGCATTACGCTGCTGTAGCGCTGCGAAGACCTCTTCGTGATGTTCAATCGCCATCTGCACGGAAAAATGCGCATAGGCCTGCGCAATCAGCGGGCCGGTGCGCATCCACAGGCTACCGATAAACTGCGTCAACAGCGGCATACGCGCCGCCTGCGCCAGAAACAGGTGAAATTCGCTATTTAACCGCAGCGCTTCGCGTAGATTTTTCTCGTCAATCGCCAGACGATTCTGGCGAATATTCTCTTCAATCTGCTCCAGCATTTTCGGCGTAATGTGCGCAGCAGCCTGCTCGGCTCCCGTGCCTTCCAGCGCCAGTCGCAGCGTACGGATCTCTATAAATTGGGCTTCGGTCAATTGAGGGACGCGGATATCGCGTGGCGTCCTGAGCACCAGTGCTTGTTCTTTCGCCAGTTGCAGGATCGCATCTCGCACTGGCGTGACGCTGGTACCAACCTGTGCGGCGAGTTCCCGTATTCTCAGGCGATCGTCCGGCTTGAGTTGGCCGGTAATTAACGCCTCACGCAGCATGGTATAAACGCTGGAACCCAGATAGCTGTGATTGATCTGCCCAATTGGATAATTCACTGTTCCCCCAGAGAGAAGCGCTGCGCAACGTGATGAGATAAACATGAGTTAGCGCCGCAACGACCCGCGACGATGAGGCGCTAATATACAATATGATGCATCAACGAGGCTATGGTTAGGTCAGTTGAGACTTAGAATCTATATTCTACGACACCTATGATGGTGTCGACCCAATGGACGGTGGCTGGCACGTTGAGGTGGCAACGATTCTACGGTTGCTATTTATTTAAATCGGCTGCTATGTAAATAATTATTTCCTATTTTCAATTATTTATGTTTACTGATACAACGTGTCAACGATGTTATTTAGATAAACTCAAGGTGTTTACAATGAAAATTTGTATCGCGCAAATAGCATCCGTGGCTGGTCATGTCGATGAGAATGTGAAAAAGCATCAAGATATGGTAATTACCGCAGCACAGAATGCTGTCGATATTATTGTATTTCCTGAGCTATCATTAAGTGGCTATGAACCTTCATTAGCTGAAGTATTAGCGTTGCCATCTGAAGAAACTAAATTTGATGCCTTTCAGTCAATGAGTGATGAATATCATATTTCTATTGCGGTGGGTTATCCTGTCAAATTCAACGACGGGATAAAAATAACCATGATTATCTTTCAGCCTGAAAAAGAGATGTTATTTTATTCAAAGCAGTTACTTCACCCTGATGAAGTGCCTTTTTTTAAACAGGGAAAGCAACAGGTTACGGTTAGCATTGAAGGAAAAGTCGTTGTGCCAGCAATATGCTATGAGTCTTTGCAGCCGGTTCATGCACTTGGTGCCGCGAAATTGGGGGCCGATCTTTATGTGGCGAGCGTGGCAAAGTCCGCTAATGGCGTGATGCAAGCTTATGATCATTATCCTGCCATTGCCAGGAAGCACGGGATGTTTGTCCTCATGGCGAACGCGGTTGGCAAAGCCGATAACTTTGTCTGTGCAGGACAGTCGGCGATTTGGGAGCGCGGGGGAAAACTACTCATACAGGCTAATGCGACACAAGAAGCCTTGCTTATTCTGGATACCGAGACAGGCAAGGTAATGATGATTGAAAAGGATCATTGTTCCCACTCTTAATAGTGATTATGTGAATATTAACACTTATGTATTATTGCATTCGGTGGGCGTATCAGCGTTCACCTTTAATTTTCTGGAAGGGGGACAGTAACGCGAATTTTATTAGCTGGTATGATTGTTAATAATATTATTTAACTTTGAATCATTGTGGTTGGTAAGTAATCTCATCCTATCTTTTTCTGATATTGCATCTATCCCGCATGAAAGCGTAATCTCATTTTAGCTATTCAATATTTTTAACTATATTGTTCGCTTTTTCTTCGTATGTGTTTTTATTTAATGCTGTAAACTCAAGGCTAAATGTCCTAATGGAATCGGGAAGATTATCCTCGGACAGGAGATATATTAATGAAGGACTATTCGCTTTCTATTCTGATTTATTTTTGACGATTCCACCTCGTCGATCCGATCCTGCGTGTCGCTGTCTTGCGATCCGCTGGTTAGACCGTTGCCGTTTTAACGGCTGCTATCTGTCGTTTGTCGGTACGGGTTTTATTCATTAAGTGAAGGAAATCACAATGCAATACACTGGGAAGTACCTGAAGAAAACAGTGCTGATGCTGGCCATGATGGCCGGTCTCAGCGTCGGGCAAAGTCAGGCGGGCGTCGAAATTGAGACGCGTTCGCTGGATCAGATCTATCAGAGTGCGTTGAGAGAAGGCGGTACGGTCACCGTTTATGCCGGTGGCGATGTGCAGTCACAGCAGGCTGGTTTCAAGCGGGCATTTGAGACACGTTTTCCTGGCATGAAACTGAATGTGATTGTCGATTACAGCAAATACCATGATGCTCGTATCGATAACCAATTGGCGACCGGCACCCTGATTCCTGATGTGGTGCAACTGCAAACGGTGCAGAATTTCCCGCGCTGGAAAAAAGAAGGCGTGCTGCTGAATTACAAAGCGCGTGGTTGGGACAAAATATACCCGGAATTTCGAGATGCAGATGGTGCCTGGACCGGTGCCTATGTCATCGCATTCAGCAATTTGGTCAACACCCAGCTTCTGGATGAAAAATCCTGGCCGCGTGAGGTTAATGATTACCTTCGTCCCAATCTAAGAGGTAATTTGATTCTGGCTTATCCGAACGACGACGATGCAGTACTGTTCTGGTACAAGCTGGCCGTGGATAAATACGGCTGGGATTTTGTTAAAAAATTGCAGGAGCAGGATCCCGTCTATGTGCGCGGCACCAACGTACCCGGTGCTGAGATCGCGACGGGAAAATATAGCGCGACATTTACCAGCTCCGGTGCGCTCGTTCCGGCAGCCGATGCTGTGACCCGCTTTGTCCTGCCGAAGTCCGATCCTTTTGTCTCCTGGGCGCAACGTGCCGCTATCTTCAAACAGGCTAAACACCCGGAAAGCGCCAAGCTCTACCTGAGCTGGGTGCTGGATCCGCAAACGCAAACTCAGGTTTCACGCATGTGGTCGGTGCGTACCGATGTTGAGCCGCCAGTAGGTTACAAACATATCTGGGAATACCGTAACACTCGCCCGCAGGCATTTGCTGACTTTATGTACGATCGCGGTGCGGTCGAACGTTTTCGCTCACAGCTGAGTTTGTATGTGGGGGAAGCGAAAGGCGAACCGACTCCGGGATGGCTCGGCGTGCACCCAGAGGTGCCTCTGGTTAACTAACGCTTAAAATTATTGTGTTACTTCATGCTGGTCACGTTCATCGTGGCCGGCATTACGTTCTGTCAATTCCACGTGCTAAGTCCCCCTGATTAAGCACCATACGATTAAGAGTCACACCCGAGAATGGCGGCCTTGTTCGGTGAATAACTGAGCAGGATCACAAGAGGGGATTGCCAATGGCAGCGAGCCACCATTGGCATGTTGAGGGTTAACGCTTACTTCTTGTTGTTGGGTTTCAAGGTTTCGCCAACGTTCAACAGGAAGATCTCGTTATCGCGAGTGGACACGCGGGTTGAGCCATCTTCCATACGGTAGCCGCCTTCGGTGAAGCCCGCACCATTCAGGAACGGTGCAACGGATTGTGGTTTGTTGCGTACCGCCGCTTCCAGCGCTAACAAAGCGTAAGGCTCGATGGTATCGACATCGGCATATTGTCGGTTGGGATCGGCCATGAAGAAACCGTTTTGATAACGCGTACTGATAATGTTATCGCCCACTTTTTCCGCCAGCGACAAATAGTCTTTCACTTTACTCGCCTGATACAGATCCAGCAGCGCGAATAGGGCGTAAGGATCGTTGTTCTTGGTAGCGAGATCCACTTTGACATCTTTACCCGGCGCTGAACCTAACTCACCCAGCCCCTGTGCGCGAGCGATGCCGCGTGCGACACGCCACAGCTCGGCGTCCGGTAAAACGGTATAGGCACGAGAATACGACAGCAGGAATGAATTATCCGCAGGATAAGGCTTGATCACGGTGCCTTTTTTGCCGTAGTAGCCATCACGCGGCAGAACGTAATTGGAGAGATCTTTGCCGTTAGCGAGCATCGGGCGGAACGTATTATCGGACTCGTTGTAGGCATACTTGGCAAAGGCTTTCAGGCCATCGGTTGTCCACGTCAGAAGTTCCTTGCCTTCCGCCCCTAAATCTTTACCCAACTGGAGCTGCATGAGCGCATTTTCGGAATAGATCGTGCTGGTGCGTCCTTTCAGCATCATATTGCCTTCCAGCGCGGTAGGGCCGAACTCTGGGCCGAACTGACGCTGGGCGCGATCGCCATATTTGGAATGCGTATCGGCATCGTCAGTCGTTTCATCGCGCTTCAGCGCCTGCGTAAACTGATACACGCCGAGTCCGGTCGCTTTATCCCGCGGCAGCACATACTGCTGTGCCAGCCGTTTTGCCCAGACCAGCGCGCCGTCTTCTTTATTGTATTTGTACAGCAGCGAGGCGGAATAGATCAGATCGTTACCCGCATTCAGGAAGCTGAGGCCTTTGGTGGCGAAGAAGGGCGGTTGTTGCTCAAACGGGCTTTGCCAGAGCGCACCCATTTTTTGTCCGTATTTACCGTGGCGACTGGTTTCCATGATCTTCCAGTCATAAACGTGCGCATTCCAGAAACCGCGAATAAAGCGTGCGGTTGCGTCTTTATCGACGCTGAACATCAAATCGTAGTAGGGATAGGCATTTTTCAGCTCATGCACCATCTCTTTTTCGCTCGGGCCTTCCGGTTGCAGCGTTTTTAGATCCACAAAACGGTGGCCGCCCCAAATCAGCAGGCCGCTCTCATCCTGATAGTGTTGGAAATGATACTTCACGATAGCTTCGGCACGTTGCTTATAGCTAGGGTTGCCGCTCAGGTTACTTAACCCAACCAGTACGCGCATCAGGTTCTGCTGAGCGGAAAAATTGGAGAGCACGGCCTGACGGCCATCAGGGAAAATCCACTCCATCTGTTTGCCCGTACGCGGATCGACACCATCAGCAAGTAATGGCGTAGGCGACTGACCGGTGATAGTGGTCGCCAGCTTTGGTCAGCACGTTATCAACATACTGATTGACGATGGTGAGACGGTCAGGCGTAGCGGCGCTGGCCTGTAAAGCGACCAGACCCGCAAGGAGCGACAGCGCAAATCTTTTCATGTTATCTACCTGTAACGATGATTCATCCAGAGCTGTAATAAAGGGATCCCGCTTGATGAACAGGATCCCCGAGAAAGATGGCATAGCAGTAAGCTGTTGTTAGAAAGGTAAGCCGTGGTTAGAACGTATAGGTGAAACCGACTTTTCCTTTCCCTTCACGCGATTTCACATCGCGTCCGCTGGCGACATCTTCAACGCCAACGTGTGCGGTCCAGTTGTCGTTGATGGTGTAAGACACGTCGAAATCCTGTTGATAGTCATGCTTTTTGTTGTTTTGCAGCACATAATCCGCGTGATAGTAATAAGCGGTGTACGCCAGCGTGAAATTGTCGAAACCTTTGTAGGCCACGCCCGCTTCATAGCGGTGACGGTGAGTGTCATCATCCGTGCTGGTACGTTTGCTGCGGGTGATTTTTCTGAGGTCATAGCGATATTGCGCATGAAGATCCGTCTTATCAGTCACAGCCCAGGTCAGTTTCAAACCTGGCGTATAGCGTGCGCCGGAACTCTGGCTAGCGCCGATATCACCCACGGTACCTTCGCCGCTGGTGCCGCCGGAATAGAAGCGCGCTTCCAGATTCGGCGTCAGGGTTAACTCAGGCGTTAAGTTGTAGGCATAGCCGGTATAAAAAGCATAAGAATTCGAGACGACATCATCGATGGTCAGATCTTTATTCTTATTATAAAAATTCAGCTCAACGCCAACGTACAGGCCATTATCCATAAAATGCCGCATACCAATTTCATCACCGTGATAGCGATTCATTGTTCCCCAGCTATGTTCATAGCTGAGTTTGGTATCAGAGGCAGACGCGGAAATAGCATAAATTTGGGCAAAGAGAATACCGGCCACAAGGTAGCGTTTTTTCATTATGGGCACCATTAATATTGTTCGTTAATTATGAAAATTGTGCGCTGATAGACAAAATTCATTCATGAATTCATTTTCTTCATCAACACGGCACGAAATACGGCGTATTTCCTTTATAAAATTCTGCATTTCTTAGAAAACGTAGTTGAAACCAACTTTGATTTTCCCCTGACGGCTTGATGATGTGCTGGATTGGCTAATATCATCATACTCAATGTAAGGAGTTAGCTGTTTGTTTAACTTATATTGAACTTTGAACTGATGTTCATAATCCGTTTTCCCATTATCGTAAACCGCGTATTCTCTTTCCGTGAATTCACCCTTGCTATATTTATACGATTTTGTGGTGTTATCACCGATGTAGTAGTTAAAGACGTAAGTCAGATTAATATTATCCAAACCAGAATACGTTACCCCTGCATCCAGGCGATGACGTCCGGTGTCCGATTTTGACAAATAAGATTCCCCTGCGTAACCATATTTGTCAGATGCGGAAATGGTCGAATAACGCGAACTGCGAGAGGGCTTTTTATATTCATAGCGGTAGCGGCCATAAGTGGACCAGTCGCTGTTAATTCGGTAGTTATATTTCAGCCCCGGCTGATACATCATGGTTGAATTGCCGATGGAGAATTCAAAGGTAGGCGTTAAGGTGGCGGCCTTGCTTAACTTGAAGTCTTTGCCGATCACCATGCCGCCAGAGCCGCCCTGCATGTCATCATAGGCAACGTCGTAGTTGCTGTTCCCGCCCGCTGACGTACTGAATTTGACTTCGTACGACCAGCCGTTAGTTTTCTTATGAATCAGCTTGATAGAGTCTGAGTGGCGGCGGTCTTCCGTCTTCCAGTTGTGTTCATACTGGAAGGTGGTTTTGCCGTCGGTTTCTGCCTGGACGAGGAACGGCGTGAATCCGGCACAAACGATGAGTAGGTTACGTGTGTATATTTTCATTCTGTCTTTCTCTTTTTTGATGAATAAATAATATTATTGGCGAGCGCAGTCTCTATCTTTAAAACCAGACAGTTGATGTCATTTTTTGGGCGTAAAAATAGAATCACCAGGAATGATGATGACGCCATTTATAATGTCAGACAGGGCTTTCTCCCTGGTAAATCAGGTTGCTATCAATGCATTGATGACTCCTTATATACGACGTAGCTTATGCGTATTTCAATCAGCGAAATGGCTTATGCTGATGAGTGAATGTTGATAATTCCCACCGTTTACCGGTTAGTCTAATTATCAGCAGACTTGATAATTAGGGTGAGTGGCATTATGGTGAAAAGGAAACGTTGTTTCATTTATGTGTATCACACATTTGGTTACTCTTTGAAATTTTTTGTAATCATTTAGTCTGGTTATTGTAAGCGTCAGGAATAGACGTAACGGAGAAAATGGTTGTCAGAGAAGAGGAGGTGTCTCTTGAATGTTAATGATGATAGTGATATGTAATTGAACAACACTTAACCTGTGATCTGCCTTATTTTCCCGCCATCATTCCGAGAATATTCTGTGGAAAGCGATTTCCATAAAATGAATAAGCGGTCAATAGCCATCAAATGCCCCTAAATATCGTCAGGAACTTATCGTAGTTTTACGCCACTCAACGCTTAGTTATCTCCGTCATGCTGTGATCGGCACGTTTGCCGGCCTTTCTGTGTTTGCATGATGCGGGAGATCCGTTTGTTAATCCTGACGACAGCAGAATGGGGACGTGAATGATCAATCGTATTGAGGGCGGAAGCCGTTGGGGAAGTGCCGCGCCTTTGCCTGCGCAACATAATACAGAGGCTAGCAGTCTGGGTGGACAGCAGGCAGCATCGCCAGCTATGCGGTCGGGTTCACGTTCAATCGATTTTGGCGACGCGTCGCCGAACATACCGCGGGTTCCCTCTGATTTGAGAACGATGGCACCCACGCGCGCGCTGCCAACCATGCAGATTGCAGACAGCTCGCTGATTGCGGAGCCGAAACCGATCGTCGATCTTCAGGTGATAGATAGCTCGGAGTACAGTAACGCGAAGGCATTGGAAATGTGGTCGCCGCTTCTGAGCGATCTGCCAGAAAATGAACGCGAGAAGGCGGCAAAGGCGCTGAATCGCCCACTGGCGGCGGCGAAAATGCTACAGGATGGCGGGACGAACGCGGAAAAAGCGCTTGTCTATCTGCGCGAAAATCCTGCGATCTATACGGCGATGGATACGGCAAAAGATGGCGGCAGAGCCGACGGACATATCTCGAATCGCGATACTAAATCCTTTATTAAAAACATGGAGCGGCGCGCCAGCGATGCCAGCCACGCCGTGAAGGACTATAGGGAGAAAAATCCGGCAGCCGATGCACAGTCGCTGCGGTTAGTGCAATCATCCGCGCTGTTGCTGGCTAACGAGCCGCTGCTGAATGCCGCCGATGCCAAAAAATCCTATACGCATTCTCCACCGCAAAAGAACGATCGCACCAGCACCCTGGCCGATCTAAACGCGATCGTCACCGATAACCCGACTCTAGCGCCCCAGCTAAAAGCGGCTGCGAGGATCTGGTCGCACCCTGGATTATTTGGGATTCTGGAACATGCGGATGTCAAAGGGGAGAAGCTGGCACGAGTCCCACATGATGGCAAAATGATGATGAAAGATATGAAAAGTTGGATTCGCGAGCAGGCACCGGCGAACAGCCAGGACGCGGCGGATACGCTACATAACGCGGCGTCATTGGGGCTGGCGGCAAAAACCGATATCAGCAAGCTGAATGACGCGGTTTTTACTCAACCGCAGCAGTACAGCGGGGCGCAAAAGTCGGCAACGCTGGTCAAACTGCAACAGACGTTGGAACAGGTGATAGCGGGGCGCGAATACCGGAATACTGAAGAAACGGAAAAGGTGCTGAATCAACGGATTGAAGCGTTGCAGAAAGACGGGGATGTGATTCAGCATTTTGAGCAGGCGGTACCGCGTGAGATGAACACCATTTTACGATCCGATCCACTGCTGGCGCAGGCGGCGATGCGCCAACCTTTCTCTACGGCGTCACCGACTGCCCCACGAGCCGTTGGGCTGGATGCCTCGCTTTCGGCTGAGTCACACGCGGGGGCTGGAGCAAAAAGCGATGCGCAGGCGGTGAAAGAGGCCGGTCGCAGCGTAATGAGTTTTGCCAAGTCGTCGCTGCACGCAGAGGATTTAACCAAGGCGGCGGGGAGCAAAACGGCCATTGGGCTGGCTGGCAAAGCTGGCGCAGCGATTGCCGGAAAGGTGGTAGGTGCCATTGCGGGTGAGGCCGCCGGTGCGGCAGCCGCTTCTGCCGTTGGCGCGGCCGCAGGGCCAGTGGGTTGGGCGGTAAGCGGGGCGCTCAGCATCGGTATGGGGATTGCGGAGTTGGTGAATTTCTTCAATGCCAAAAGCAAGCTCAAGAACCGGCGGGAAGATTTTGCCAAAACAGTTAATCCCGCGCTGGAGCAGTTCAATATTCCCAAGCCGCGCTAATACGCCAGCTTAAATCTCAAAACCGGGGGCGACTTCTTTCACTGGCTTTTTACACTCTTCGGGCTTTGGTTGATTCGCCGGGAGGTTTTTACAGTCCGGCGCAAAAGGATTCAGCGCATCGCGGTTCAGATAGAGTACAAACAGGATCAGAATGATGAGAGGGATCAGAATACGTTTTCTTTTCATGGTTATCTTTAGTTGCGTTGCGGAAAATGTGGATATGTTAAAAAAACAGGAAAAATTCTAACGCGTTACGCGGCTTTTGTCTTTAGCCCGCTCGGTTTCCGCCTTATTGTAGTGGCTCGGCATGACGATATCGGCAGAGGTGAAGATGAAAAAGATTCGATTTGCGGCGATTGGGTTAGCGCACAACCACATTTATGACATGTGTCGGCAACTGGTTGATGCGGGCGCGGAACTGGTCGGCGTGTTCGAGTCCGATCCGCATAATCGAGAAAAATTTATCTCACTGTTCCCCTCCGTTCCTTTTGCCGATTCTGCGGAACAGCTGATTGCCGACGCGTCTATCGATCTTATTGCCTGTGCGGTTATTCCCTGTGACCGAGCCGAACTGGCGCTGCGTACGCTGGATGCCGGTAAAGATTTCTTCACCGCTAAACCGCCGCTGACCACGCTGGAGCAGTTGGATGCCGTCCAGCGTCGGGTTGCCGAAACCGGCCGCAAATTTGCCGTGTACTTTAATGAGCGTATCAATGTGGATAGCGCGCTGTTTGCCGGTGAACTGGTGCAACGGGGTGAGATCGGTCGAGTGATTCAGACCATTGGCGTTGGCCCACATCGTGAACGCGGCGCGCGGCCTGACTGGTTTTATCAAAAGCGTCAGTACGGCGGGATCCTCTGCGATATCGGTATCCACCAGATCGAACAGTTTCTCTATTTTACCGGCAATACCGACGCACGAGTGGTGACCAGCCAGACGGCGAATTATCACCATCCGCACCAGCCAGAATTTGAGGATTTTGGCGATGCCATGCTGCTGGGTGACAATGGGGCAACGGGCTATTTCCGCTGTGACTGGTTTACGCCGGATGGGCTGAGCGTCTGGGGCGACGGCCGCCTGACGATACTGGGGACGGAAGGCTATATCGAAATCAGGAAATATGTCGATTTGACGCGTGGTGAAAGCAACGTCGTTTATCTGGTGAATGGCAAGGGCGAACAGCGCTTTACCCCCGCAGGCAGCGTCGAACGCACTTTTTTCCCCAATTTTCTTCGTGACTGCCGTGAGCGCACCGAACTGGCGATGTCGCAAGCGCATATCTTCAAGGCGACAGCGCTGTCAATTCTGGCGCAGCAGGCCGCTAAGAGGATCGCCTGAGAGAAGGCGTTACCTGTGTATCAATGACCAACCCTTTTTTATAACCGTGCTCCGCGATGGCGCACGGTTGTTCCTTTTTTGTGCATGAAAATTGAGCGTATCAATCTAATTTCATAAAAATCAACAGAGTAAAAGCTGGCATGGTTTTCGCTTTAGTGAATTCAATCTTGTATACCAGATGGGATTCACATCATGCCAAGAATGACAGGGCTCACGCTTCAGGAATGGAAACAGCATTATCAACAGCAGGCCGAACGCGTTGGTGAAACGCTAGGCGCGCTGCTCGCCAGTTTGTCGCCGGACGATCCTGCGTGGATCGCGCTTGCGACACCTGAATTGCTTCAGGCACAGATTGCGGCGCTATTGCCTCGGTATCGTGAAAATCCAGACGCGCTGCCGCTGTTCGGCGTTCCTTTTGCCGTCAAAGACAATATTGATGTTGCGGGCTGGCCGACGAGCGCGGCGTGTCCGGCATTTACCTATCTGGCTGATAAGGACGCGACGGCCGTTGCCAAACTGAAAGCGGCGGGGGCGATTGTGATTGGCAAAACCAACCTCGATCAGTTTGCGACCGGTCTGGTCGGCACGCGCTCACCGTTCGGTGCGGTGCCAAACACCTTTAATGCGGAATACATCAGCGGCGGCTCCAGTTCCGGCTCGGCGTCGGTGCTGGCGCGCGGGCTGGTTGCGTTTTCATTAGGCACCGATACCGCTGGATCGGGGCGCGTTCCCGCTGGATTTAACAATATTGTCGGCCTGAAGCCGACGAAAGGGTGGCTATCGGCAAGCGGTGTCGTACCGGCCTGTCGCCTGAATGACACCATCTCCGTGTTTGCGCTGACCGTCGACGATGCATTTACCGTCGCCGAACTGGCTGGCGGGTATGATGCGGCGGATGCCTACTCGCGCCGCCATCCCGCCAGTACGCCTGCGGCGCTGCCAGCAAAGCCGCGCTTTGCGATTCCCAGCGATCCCACTTTCTTTGCTGATGCTGTTGCACAGGCGGCATGGCAGCACGCGCTGGTTGAATTGGAAGCGGCGGGCGCGACGCTGCATCCGATAGATTTCAGTATTTTCACGCAGCTAGCGGATCAGCTTTATCAAGGCCCTTGGGTGGCGGAACGCACCGTCGCGGTGGGTGACATGCTGCAACAGCCAGAAAACATGGATTCGGTGGTTCACGGTATTGTGGCGAGCGGTGAGCGTTTCAGCGCGGTAGAGGCCTTTAAAGCAGAGTACCTGCGTGCCGAACTGGCGCGTCAGATTCAGCAGACGCTGGCGTCGTTCGATGCGCTAGTCGTGCCGACCTCACCGACGATCCACACGCTCGAGGCGATGAAGCAGGAGCCGGTGCGTTACAACTCCCAGTTGGGCACTTACACCAACTTTACCAATCTGGCCGATCTCTCGGCGCTGGCGCTGCCCGCACCTTTCCGTACCGATGGTTTACCTGCGGGTGTCACGCTGATTGCGCCTGCCTGGCACGACCGTGCATTGGCGAGCTTCGGTGTGCGCTGGCAGGCACAGCTGGCGCTCACGCTAGGGGTAACAGGAAACGCGCTGCCTGCGGAACCCGTTGCCTTGCCGCCTTCGGCATTGCACGTTCGCCTCGCCGTTGTTGGCGCGCACCTGACGGGCATGCCGCTAAATCACCAACTCACCAGCCGCGATGCCGTGCGGGTAGAAGAGACGCGCACGGCGGAAAACTATCGCCTTTATGCACTGGCGAATACGCAGCCGGCCAAGCCCGGTTTAGCGAAAAGCACCGACGGCGCGGCGATTATCGTCGAGCTGTGGGACATCCCGCTGGCGCGCTTTGGTGAGTTTGTTGCAGAAATTCCTGCGCCGCTGGGCATTGGCACGCTGATGTTAATCGACGGGCGACAGGTTAAAGGCTTTATCTGCGAACCGGCTGCGCTGAGCGATGCCGTGGATATCACCGAATTCGGCGGCTGGCGTCACTGGCTTGCCCGTCAGGAGGCGTCCCATGTTTAAGACGGTATTGATCGCTAACCGGGGCGAAATTGCCTGTCGCGCCATACGCACGCTGAAACGCCTGGGGATAACCAGCGTGGCGATATATTCCGATGCGGATAAAAACGCGCAGCATGTGAAAGACGCAGACATCGCCGTACCGATTGGTGGCGAGAAGGCCAGCGACAGCTATCTGTGTATCGATAAGGTACTGGCTGCCGCACAGCAGACGGGGGCAGAGGCGGTCTGGCCGGGTTACGGTTTTCTGTCAGAAAGCCTGCCGTTTGCCGCCGCGTGTGAAAACGCCGGCATTGCGTTTGTCGGGCCAACCGCGCAGCAAATTGGCGAGTTTGGCCTGAAACACCGCGCCCGTGAATTGGCCGCTGCCGCTGGTGTGCCGATGACGCCAGGAACGCCGCTGCTGGCCTCGCTGGAGGACGCGCTGGTTGCCGCCGAAGACATCGGCTATCCGATAATGCTGAAAAGTACCGCGGGGGGCGGCGGCATTGGCCTGACGCGCTGTGCGGATGCCGTGGCGCTACAGGCTGCGTGGGAAAGCGTGCGCCGTTTGGGCGAACAGTTCTTTAGCGATGCCGGCGTTTTTCTTGAGCGCTGCATTGATCGGGCGCGTCACGTCGAAGTACAGATTTTTGGCGATGGCAAAGGCCAGGTGGTCGCGTTGGGTGAACGCGACTGTTCACTGCAACGCCGTAACCAGAAAGTCGTGGAAGAAACCCCCGCACCGCATTTGCCGGACGCCACGCGAGCCGCGCTGCTGGCCTCGGCGGTGAAACTGGGCGAGTTGGTTAACTATCGCAGCGCGGGAACGGTGGAATATATCTACGACGCCGAGCGTGATGCGTTCTTTTTCCTCGAAGTGAATACCCGTTTGCAGGTGGAACACCCGGTGACGGAGTGCGTCACCGGGCTGGATTTGGTCGAATGTATGCTGCGTGTCGCGGCGGATGAACCATTGGATTGGGCGCAGTTGACGCAGACACCGCGTGGAGCCGCGATTGAGGTGCGCATTTATGCGGAAGATCCGCTGAAAAACTTCCAGCCCAGCCCCGGCGTGCTGACCGAAGTGGCGTTTCCTGATGACGTGCGGGTTGACGGCTGGGTGAGTACCGGCACCGAGGTGTCGGCGTATTACGATCCGATGATCGCCAAACTGATCGTTCACGCGGAAACCCGTGAACTGGCATTGGAGAAGATGCAGCAGGCGCTGAATGCCACGCGTTTGCACGGTATTGCTACCAATCTGGATTACCTGCGACAAATTATCGCTACCGAGGCGTTCTGCAATGGAACGGTGTGGACGCGGATGCTCGACAGCTTTACGCCGTCCGCGTCGGTGATTGAAGTGATTCAACCAGGCACCTGGAGCAGCGTGCAGGACTACCCCGGACGCCTTGGCTATTGGGATATCGGCGTACCGCCGTCCGGCCCGATGGACGATTTCGCGTTCCGTCTGGCTAATCGTATTGTCGGCAACGATGAAGCAGCGGCAGGGCTGGAATTTACGCTGCAAGGCCCGACGCTGCGCTTCCACCGTGAGGCGGTAATTGCACTGACGGGAGCCGACTGTCCGGCGACGCTGGATGGGGAAGCGGTGCCGTACTGGCAACCCGTGACGGTAACGGCGGGGCAAACGCTGATGCTGGGGCGTGCGCAGTCCGGCTGTCGCACCTATCTGGCGGTACGCAACGGCATTGATGTGCCGCAGTATCTCGGCAGCCGCTCGACTTTCGCGCTGGGGGAATTTGGCGGTCATGCCGGACGAACGCTGCGCGTGGCAGATATGCTGGCGATTTCTCAACCTGATTTGCCCGCTTGCACCACGCCCGCGCCGGTGAGCACACCGCAGGCCGTGGACGCCGCACTGATTCCGCAGTACGGCGATGAGTGGCGTATTGGCGTGCTCTATGGCCCGCATGGCGCGCCGGACTTCTTTACCCACGCGGCGATTGATGAATTCTTCGCAGCAGAATGGCAGGTGCACTACAACTCGAACCGGCTGGGTGTGCGTCTGGTTGGGCCAAAACCCACCTGGACGCGGGCGAACGGCGGCGAGGCTGGCCTGCATCCTTCCAACGTTCACGACTGTGAATACGCGATTGGCGCCGTGAATTTTACCGGTGATTTCCCGGTGATCCTTACGCGGGATGGGCCGAGTCTGGGCGGATTTGTCTGTCCGGTCACCATCGCCAAAGCGGAACTGTGGAAAGTTGGTCAGGTTAAGCCGGGCGATCGTATCCGTTTCCATCCCATTAGCGCGGACGAAGCGCTGGCGCTGGAACAGGCGCAGTCTACCTGCGTGTCCACGCTGGGTACGGCGCATTCACCCGCGTTTGACGTGCCGTCGTTGGCGACAACGGAATACGGTTCCGCCACGGTGCTGGCTGCGGTACCCGCCACCGCAACGACACCCACTGCCGTGTATCGTCAGGCGGGAGATAATTACGTTCTGATTGAATACGGCGACAACGTGCTGGATCTGGCGTTGCGCCTACGCGTTCATCTGTTAATGGGAGCGATCCGCGCATCGGAAACGGTGGGAATAGAAGAACTGTCGCCCGGCGTGCGTTCGCTACAGGTGCGCTATGACAGTCGGGTTATCCGCCAGCGTGTGCTGCTGGACGTGTTGCTGCATCTGGAACGTCAACTGGGCGACGTGAGCCAGATGAAAGTGCCGTCGCGCATCGTCTATTTGCCGATGGCGTTTGAAGACAGCGCCACGCTCGGCGCGGTGGAACGTTACCGTGAAACCGTACGCGCCAGCGCGCCCTGGCTGCCAAATAACGTCGATTTCATTCAGCGCATTAACGGCTTGCCGAGCCGTGATGATGTGCGCGACATCATTTTCGATGCCAGCTACCTGATTCTGGGATTAGGTGACGTTTATCTCGGCGCACCCTGTGCGGTGCCGGTCGATCCGCGCCATCGTCTGCTGAGTTCCAAATACAATCCGGCGCGCACCTTCACCGCCGAAGGCACCGTCGGTATCGGCGGGATGTACATGTGCATCTATGGCATGGACTCGCCGGGCGGCTATCAGTTGGTGGGGCGCACGCTGCCTATCTGGAACAAATTTCTCAAAAACGATCAGTTCATTGCGGGTGAACCGTGGCTGCTGCGCTTCTTCGATCAGGTGCGATTTTACCCGGTCAGCGAAGCCGAACTCACGGCGCTGCGCGATGACTTCCGCGAAGGACGCGCGGCGATCCGCATCGAAGAAACCGAATTTGATTTTGCCGAGCACTCGCGCTTCCTGACGACGCAGGCCGACGATATTGCCGCGTTCCGCCAGCGTCAGGCCATGGCGTTTGAAACAGAAGTGGCGTTGTGGCAGCAGGAAGATGACAGCACGCCGCAGGACGTGGTTTCGGCCGCCCCCGTGGAGAACGACGAGAGCGCGTTTCAGGTCAGCGCAGATATGAACGGCAACATCTGGAAAGTGCTGGTGAACGTGGGGGATGTCATCGAAACCGGACAGCCGCTGATTATCGTCGAAGCGATGAAGATGGAGCTGACGATTAGCGCGCCGCAGTCTGGTCGGGTGAAACGCATCGGCTGCCAGCCGGGACGGCCGGTCAGCCCCGGCGATGCCTTGCTGTGGTTGGACTAAGAACCGGTTAGAAAAAAAGGACAGGCTGAAATAAGGCACGAACCTGAATAAACGGCGAGGCGGAGAACACGATGCGAACAGGCACACAAAAGAGCAGTAAAGATCGCCCGGAAGCGCTGGCAGAGCGGGTGTATCAAACGCTGAAAAACGACATTTTCGACTTTCGCCTGATGCCGGGTGACCGCTTTAGTGAAAATGAGATTGCCGAACGGATGTCTGTCAGCCGCACGCCGGTGCGTCAGGCGTTGTTCTGGCTGGAGCGGGAAGGCTATGTCGAAGTCTATTTTCGCAGCGGCTGGCAGGTTCGCCCGTTCGATTTCGAATATTTCGAGGAACTGTATGATTTCCGCATCGTGCTGGAGCGCGAAGCCATTCGGCGGCTATGCGGAATGCCGCCAGGGCGCTGCGCCGAGCTATTGGCGGACCTGAAACGCTTCTGGATCGAGGATCCGCGACTGGGCGACGGCAAGATCGTCTCCCGCTACGACGAAGGGTTTCACCGTGGGCTGGTGACGGCGGCGGGCAACAGCGAAATGGCGCGGGTTCACGGCGAACTGACGGAGAAAATACGCATTATTCGCCGTCTCGATTTCACCCGTGAAGATCGTATCGACGCGACTTATAAAGAACATGCCCGCATTCTGCTGGCGATATTGCAACAGCACACCGAGGAGGCGCAGCGCATTCTGACCGACCACATTGCCGTCAGTAAGGCCGAAGTCAGGAAGATCACCTTACACATGCTACAGCAGGCGCGGCCTCAATCTGTTTCAACTGAATCCGTTTCAACGGCATCTGTTTCACCTGACGCCTCACACGATTCCATTCTCACTCAACACGACTTAAGGGCTAATAAATGAAAAGACGTTCATTGCTAAAAGTTTTTGCGCTTTCTGCGACAGTGGTTGGTATGGGGTTGACTTGGAGCGTGCAGGCGGCGGAAACCATCAAGGTCGGCATTATGCATTCGCTGTCCGGCACGATGGCGATTTCGGAAACGCCGCTGAAGGATGTGGCGCTGATGGCTATTGATGAAATCAACGCCAAAGGCGGCGTGTTGGGTAAAAAACTGGAGCCGGTGGTGGTCGATCCAGCGTCAAACTGGCCGCTGTTTGCTGAAAAGGCGCGTCAACTGCTGACGCAGGACAAAGCGGCGGTGGTGTTCGGCTGCTGGACATCGGTGTCGCGCAAGTCGGTCCTGCCAGTGTTTGAGGAACTGAACGGGCTGCTGTTCTACCCGGTGCAGTATGAAGGCGAAGAGATGTCGCCGAACGTGTTCTACACCGGCGCGGCCCCGAATCAGCAGGCGATCCCTGCGGTGGAATATCTGATGAGCGAAGACGGCGGGGCAGCGAAGCGTTTCTTCCTGCTGGGTACGGACTATGTGTATCCGCGCACCACCAACAAGATCCTGCGCGCGTTCCTGCATTCCAAAGGCGTGCAGGACAAGGATATTGAAGAAGTCTATACGCCGTTTGGCCACAGCGATTATCAGACCATCGTTTCCAATATCAAGAAGTTCTCGACGGGCGGTAAAACTGCAGTGGTTTCCACCATCAACGGTGATTCTAACGTGCCGTTCTATAAAGAGCTGGCGAATCAGGGAATCAAAGCGACCGATGTGCCGGTTATCGCGTTCTCGGTCGGTGAAGAGGAACTGCGCGGCATCGATACCAAACCGCTGGTCGGCCATTTAGCCGCGTGGAACTACTTTGAGTCGGTCGATAACCCAACCAATGCTGACTTCGTGGAAGCCTACAAAGCCTATGCCAAAGCGAAAAACTTGCCGAACGCGGGCACGGTGGTGACGAACGATCCGATGGAAGCCACGTATGTCGGCATTCATATGTGGGCGCAGGCGGTAGAGAAAGCGGGCACCACGGACGTGGATAAAGTCCGTGTCGCGATGGCCGGCCAGACCTTTGCCGCACCGGATGGCTTTACGTTGACGATGGACAAGACCAACCACCACCTGCACAAGCCGGTGATGATTGGTGAGATTGAGGAAAACGGTCAGTTCAACGTGGTCTGGCAAACCGAACAGCCAGTTCGCGCCCAGCCGTGGAGCCCGTACATCGCCGGCAATGATAAGAAGCCCGATCATCCAATCAAAGCCGCGCAGTAAGCATCGTTCCTACACGCCCCGTCCAGCATGTCGGACGGGGATATTTCCTCTCTTATATGGCGGACATTGCGATGATGAGTCATCGATTATCTACGTTTGTGCTGTCGCTGTGTCTGATGTTTCCCGTGCTGGCACTGGCCGGGCCGGCGGCCGATTTCGCTGCGGCTAATCGCACGCAGCAGGCCGAACTGCTGCAACAATGGGCCGCCACGCCGGAACCCGCACGCTTGCCGTTGTTACAGGCGTTGCGCGACGAGTCGGTTGTGCTCGATCGGAACCAGCAGCCGTTTATGGACGTGCAGGGCACGTTAATGCCGCTGGAAGGGAACGCGGAACCGGTTGGCGCGACCAAAAAACTGTTTATGAATAACCGTCTGCGCGGGCTGATTGCTACCGCGCTGGCTTCGCATCAGCTCGTCAGCGATGACGCTGCAACGCGCCTGAAGGCCGTACGACAGCTACAGAGCGACAGCAGTACGGAACAGTTACCGCTGTTGGTGCAGCGTCTTGGGGTAGAAAAAGATGCGCAGGTACACGATGCACTGAATACCGCTATTGCAACCCGGCAGCTAAGCGATCCCAATCCAATGGTGCGTCTTGAGGCGGTCAAACGCTTAGGACAGACCGGCGACCCGCAGATGCAGGCGCGCTTACAGCCGTTGACGCAGGTGCAGAACGAGCAAGATACCGGCGTGCGGGCGGCGGCGCAGGAGAGTCTGGATCAGATTAAGCAAAGCTTGATCGTCGGCGATCTGCTGGGGCAGGCGTTTACCGGGCTGTCGCTCGGCTCTATCCTGCTGCTGGCGGCGCTGGGACTGGCGATCACATACGGGCTGCTGGGCGTCATCAACATGGCGCACGGCGAAATGCTGATGCTGGGTGCGTATGCGACCTGGCTGGTGCAGTCGCTGTGCCAGCAGTTTGCGCCGAGCTGGCTGGCGTATTATCCGCTGCTGGCGCTGCTGGCGCTGCCTGTTGCCTTCTTTATCACCGCTGGCGTCGGTATGGTACTGGAGCGTACGGTGATTCGTCATTTGTACGGTCGACCGCTGGAAACGCTGCTGGCGACCTGGGGGATCAGCCTGATGCTGATCCAACTGGTGCGGATGCTGTTCGGCACGCAAAATCTGGAAGTCGCAAACCCCGCGTGGCTGTCTGGCGGGCTGCGCCTGTTGCCGAATTTGGTACTGCCGTATAACCGCATCGCGGTGATTGTGTTCGTCCTCGGCGTGCTGCTGCTCACCTGGCTACTCCTCAATAAAACCCGTCTTGGCATGAATGTACGTGCGGTGACACAAAACCGCGCGATGGCGGACTGCTGCGGCGTGCCGACCGGACGTGTCGATATGCTGGCCTTTGGGCTGGGCTCCGGCATCGCCGGGCTGGGCGGTGTAGCGCTGTCACAACTGGGCAATGTTGGCCCGGAGCTGGGACAGGGCTACATCATCGATTCATTCCTCGTCGTCGTGCTGGGCGGCGTCGGGCAACTGGCGGGGACGGTGGTCGCCGCCTTCAGCCTCGGCATTCTCAACAAAGTGCTCGAACCGCAGATTGGTGCCGTGCTGGGAAAAATCGTCATTCTGATATTGATCGTACTGTTTATTCAGAAACGGCCACAGGGGCTGTTTGCATTCAAAGGACGGGTGATTGACTGATGACGCAACCTATTACGCAACCCATGACGATAACCCTGACGCAGCGCGCGCCGCGGCTCATGCTTGGCCTTGGCTCGATCGTTTTTCTGGCTTTGCTGATCCTGCCGTTTCTCGCATTATTGCCCGCAGAGAATCCGCTATCGATCTCGACCTATACGCTGACGCTGATTGGCAAAATCCTATGCTATGCGATTGTCGCTGTCGCGCTGGATCTGGTGTGGGGCTACGCCGGGCTGCTGTCGCTCGGTCACGGCCTGTTTTTCGCGCTGGGCGGCTACGCGATGGGTATGTACCTGATGCGGCAGGCCGCTGGTGAAGGAATGCCTGCGTTTATGTCATTTCTGTCGTGGACGGAACTGCCGTGGTTCTGGGCGGGCACTCAGTATTTTGCCTGGGCACTGTGCCTGATCGTGCTGGTGCCGGGCGTGCTGGCGTTTGTGTTCGGCTGGTTCGCGTTCCGCTCCAAAATCAAAGGCGTGTATTTCTCAATCATGACGCAGGCGCTGACCTACGCGGGCATGCTGCTGTTTTTCCGTAACGAAACCGGCTTTGGTGGCAATAACGGGTTTACCGGCTTTACAACGCTGCTCGGTTTCCCTATTACGGCCACCGGTACGCGTATTGGGCTATTTGTTGCTACCGTGCTGCTGTTGATTGCCAGCCTGCTGGTGGGATTTGCGCTGGCGCGCAGTAAATTTGGCCGCGTACTCACAGCGGTGCGTGATGCGGAAAATCGTCTGATGTTCTGCGGCTACGATCCGAAAGGCTTCAAGCTGTTTGTCTGGACACTTTCCGCCGTGCTGTGCGGGTTGGCGGGCGCGCTGTATGTGCCGCAGGTCGGCATTATCAATCCAGGCGAAATGTCGCCGACCAACTCCATCGAAGCCGCTATTTGGGTGGCGCTGGGTGGGCGTGGAACGCTGATTGGGCCGCTGCTCGGTGCGGGTATCGTCAACGGGGCAAAAAGCTGGTTTACCGTCGCCTTTCCCGAATACTGGCTGTTCTTTTTGGGGCTGATGTTTATTCTCGTCACGCTGTTTCTGCCGCGTGGCGTGATTGGATTACTGACGAGGAAGAAACATGACTGAGTCTTTATCTGTGCCATCGGTTCCAGTACAAGCTGCGTTTTCACAAACCGCGCCTTCACAAACTGTTGCGGCTAAGCCCGCATTGATGGAGCCAAAGTTCGCACAACCGCACCCGTCGGATCGCCATCGGCATCAGACCGATCCGGTGCTGCAACTCGACAAGATTAACGTGGGTTTTGACGGCTTCCGTGCGCTCACCAATCTGTCGTTGCAGATTGGCGTGGGGGAACTGCGCTGCATCATTGGTCCAAACGGCGCGGGGAAAACGACGTTGATGGATGTCATCACCGGTAAAACGCGACCGGATAACGGCAAAGCATTTTACGATCAATACACCGACCTGACGACGCTGTCGCCGGTAGACATCGCCCGAGCAGGAATTGGGCGGAAATTCCAAAAGCCGACCGTGTTTGAAGCGCTGACGGTGTTTGAAAATCTCGACATCGCGCTGAAAACCGACAAATCGGTGTGGGCGAGCCTGCGTGCCAGACTGAACAGCGAGCAGCGTGACCGGATTGACGAAACACTGACGCTGTTGCGGCTCGGTCATGAACGGCAGCGGCCTGCTGGTCTGCTGTCGCATGGCCAAAAGCAGTTTCTGGAGATTGGCATGCTGTTGGTACAGGAGCCGCATTTACTGCTGCTCGATGAACCTGCCGCGGGGATGACGGACGCCGAAACGGCCTATACCGCTGAGCTGTTCCGTAGGCCTGGCGGGCAAGCACTCGCTGATGGTGGTGGAACACGATATGGGCTTTGTCGAGAGCATCGCTGACCGCGTGACCGTGCTGCATCAGGGGCAGGTACTGGCGGAGGGATCGCTGCGCGAGGTGCAGGCGAATGAACAGGTGATTGACGTTTATCTGGGGCGCTAACATGTTAGAGATTGCTGAACTGAATCAATATTACGGCGGCAGCCACATTCTGCGCGGCCTGTCGTTTGAGGTAAAACCCGGCGAAATTACCTGCTTGTTAGGGCGCAACGGCGTGGGAAAAACCACGCTGCTGAAATGCTTGATGGGGCTGATTCCCGCGAAGTCCGGCACGATTCGCTGGCAGGGGGAAGCGATCAATACGCGTAAACCCTATCAGCGCGTACAGTCTGGCATTGCCTACGTTCCGCAAGGGCGGGAGATTTTCCCTCGTCTGACGGTGGAAGAGAATCTGCTGATGGGGCTATCGCGCTTTCCGGGTAAACAGGCACGGCAGGTGCCGGATGAGATCTACCAGCTTTTCCCGGTACTGGATGAAATGAAACAGCGGCGCGGCGGCGATTTGTCCGGTGGGCAACAGCAACAGCTGGCGATTGGACGTGCGCTGGCCTGCAAACCGCAGTTGCTGATTCTGGATGAACCGACAGAAGGCATACAGCCGTCGGTAATCAAAGAGATCGGCGCAGTCATCCGCCAACTGGCACAGCGTGGCGACATGGCGATTCTGCTGGTCGAGCAGTTTTACGACTTCGCCGCCGAACTGGCCGACAGCTATCTGGTGATGTCTCGTGGGGAAATCATACAGCGCGGACGAGGTGAAACGATGGAACAGGACGGCGTGCGAGGGCTGGTCGCGATTTAATACGCGTTACTTATTATTTCATTCTGGAGTTGGAGATAGGCTGCATCCACATATTTTCAATATTACATAATGAGGATCGGCAGCCTAATTTTATATGGCAGACATATTACTAGCACGATAACTATTTCGTTATCCGTAACGTTAACGTGCTGTCCAGATTTTCGAATCACTTAGGATGTAAAGTGAAAATTGAGTCTTGATGTTTAAAATTAAATCCAAATTCGAAAATTAAGTTGACTGAAAGTTCGTTATTCTGCTTTTTGGATTAACAATGTTGCCTTGCCGGCATTGTCATTACAATTATCGTCAACGATATAGGCTACAAACGGCGATGTTGTTGTATCGACAACCGTCGGACTACTGGTCACAGAAACTCCCCAGCGTGCATTTTTAAACCCACCTTGCAACATAACACTATCGATAATGCAACTATTAGAGGCTCCCATGCAATTCATAGTATTAGAAACGAGAGAAACAACATATCTCCCTTGATCTAAATTAAACTTCACGGGGGTACCTGTTAGCGTGTCAGTAAACGGAGCGCTCAAACAATTTCTTTGAGAATCAATCGTTATATCTGTTGCGGCTTCCGCAGCGAAAGAAAAAAAGGCCAGCATGAACATGCTGATGGATGTCTTGCGCATGAGTAAATCTCCTGAAAAAGTAATTTATTGGTAAATTAATACAGCCTTATAATGCATGTAATAATCAATAAATCGGTCCATTAAAAACCGCCATTATCTTAAACCATAAAACTTAGAAAATCGTCAATGTTTTAACCTATCAATCAATTTATTTTTCCAAATATAATTTTATGCCTATTGGTTGTTTGTAATTTCCTAAAGTTTGTTTTTTGGAGATTATTATTCTAATAAATTTATACTGTATTAAGCGTAATGCCGCGTTCAAAAAATTGTTGTTTCTGGATGAACCAACAGAAGGAATATAGTCATCAGTCATTAAAGAGATCGGTTCGGCGGTTCGCCAACAGGCGCAGGGTAGTGATATGGCGATTCTACTGCTTGAATAAACTGTGTAAAATACCGCCTTAAGAAGATAATGCGCTGTTTATCTCCGGTTAAAAAGATGAGTAAACTGCCGAAGATTTTTGCGGCGATCGGCGTCATCATTATTGCTGTTGTGGTTGGTTCTCTATGGCCGTATATCAAAATGGATTTTGCCAGTAGCGCGCATTATACCGAACAGGATGAAAGGGAATATGCGTTTTACACCCCCGATATTCTGAAAAACATGCCGCGCATTACCGATCGCTATGACTTCAATTTTTCGAACGTAACGGGGCCGGAAGCTAAAATCTGGACGGTGAACTTCTATGGCACCGGCGATACCAGCAAGGTTCATACGTATCTGACGTCGATAGGTTATGAGAAACAGGACCGTTGCGATGTTGAGGCTGAATGTTGGCGAGCCGCGGGTACACATGACGTTGTGACGGTGGCGACGTTTGATACAGATAAGAGCGTGATGGTTCAGGTTTACAGCAGTCCGTATGCTGAGCCATTGCCAGCAAAGTAATCATTTACGCGCGATCTCATTAGGCTCACTCGTAGCGAGCCTAATGCGTATGTCATCGATGAATAGCCTTCTCTTTTCCTCACAGCACCTTATTCAAAAAATTGATCGTTCTCGGGTGACGGGGATGGTTCAGCACCTGCCAGGAATCGCCGCTTTCAACGATTTTCCCGTCCACCATGAACACCACGCGATCTGCGACTTCACGCGCAAAGCCGATTTCATGTGTGACGACGACCAGCGTTACGCCGGAGCGGGCGAGTGATTTGATCACGTCCAGCACTTCCCCAACCAGTTCGGGATCGAGCGCAGACGTCGGTTCATCAAATAGCATCACTTTCGGCTTAAGCGCCAGCGCGCGGGCGATGGCGACTCGCTGCTGCTGGCCGCCAGACAGGTGACGGGGATAAGACTGCGCTTTATGACGCAGGCCGACGCTTTCCAGCAGGGTAAAGGCGATGTCTTCGGCTTCCTGACGTGAATAAAGCTTATGCGCCAACGGGGCTTCAATGATGTTTTCCAACACGGAAAGGTGCGGGAACAGGTTGAAATTCTGGAACACATACCCGACGTTGATGCGCTGGCGTAGTACTTCCTTTTCTTTCAATTCATAGAGCGTATTCCCTTTGCGCCGATAGCCGATGTAGTCGCCGTCGATGCGGATAAAACCTTCATCCACGCGCTCAAGGTGATTAATGGTACGCAGCAGCGTGGATTTTCCCGAACCGGACGGGCCTAGGATCACCGTGACGGAACCGGGTGCCAGCGTCAGATTGATATCCTCCAGCGCTTTGTGCTGACCAAAATGTTTCGCCACGTTGCGGATCTCAATCAGCCCACGAGCGCTTTCTACCTGTGGCTGTGCGGTGGTGCGCGCGTGAGCAAAGTAGTCGATAGCTTCAGACATAGTGACTCTCCAGAATTGGGTAGATTAACGTGCGCGCTTGCGCGTGAGGAAACGGACGAGTCTCTGGCGCGGTGTGGGCGGCATTTCACGCACGGCACCGCGGGACACATAGCGTTCCACGTAGTATTGGACGACGGATAGCACCGTGGTGATCAGCAGATACCAGATGGTGGCGACCATCAGCAGCGGAATAACCTGCTGCGTACGGTTGTAGATGACCTGAACGGTGTAAAACAGCTCTGGCAGCGCCAGCACGTAAACGATTGATGTGCCTTTTGCCAGACTGATGATCTCGTTGAAACCGGTCGGCAGAATCGAACGCAGCGCCTGCGGCAGAATGATGCGCACCGTACGGCGACCGCCGGGCAGACCGAGTGCGGCGGAGGCTTCAAACTGCCCAGCATCCACACCAAGAATACCGCCGCGAATGATCTCTGCCGTATAGGCGGACTGCACCAGCGTCAGGCCAAGCACCGCGACGGAAAACTGATCCAGTAAATCGATGGTCGGATAGCGCAGGAAGACAACGGAGGTAAACGGAATTCCCAGCGCCAGCTCGTCATAGAGATACGAGAAATTGTAGAGAATGATTAGCACCAGAATCAGCGGCAGCGATCGGAATAGCCAGATATACAGCCACGACAAGGTGGACAACAGATAAGAGGGCGAAAGCCGAGCCAGCGCCAATGCGGTGCCGAAAATAATGCTGAATAATGTGCCCAGCGCGGTCAACAGCAGCGTTTGCCCCAGACCAGCGAGAATGACCGGATTGAAAAACCACTCGGCAAAGACCGCCCATTCCCAGCGCGGATTCAGTGCGATTGACTGAATAACCCCGGCAAAAATAAACAGGGCAAATAGTGCCCCGGCAATACGAAAGGGATAACGCGCGGGCACAACGTGCAACGGCGGTTCCTGCGTCTGGCCCAGCGGTGCTTGCTGAGAAGACGTGTGTAGAGATTGCGTCATAATCGATACCCTTTGAAGGTGATTCTGAAAAACGTCCTTTTGCTTTTAATCACCGCACAGGGTGAGTCTCGGTGTGCGTGGGTCAACACACTTTCAAATGGCGAGCGATAAGATCGACTTCCGTTTGGCGGGCAGCCTGAGGCGCTGCGACGTCAAACAGCGCTTTCTTAAACGGCAGCCGTCCATCGTAAGGCGGAATACTGTAGGTCACGGGATCGACGCTGATATCGAACTGAGGCGTATAGCCGTGGCTCAGATAGAGGTTCACCGCTTCGGGCTGGCGGAAACCCGTGGTCAGGAAAAAGTGCTGATAGCCTAACCGACGGGCGTGCTGCTCCAGCTCCTGCATCACTTTTCCTGCCAGCCCCTGACGGCGCAGCGAATGATCCGTCCATACCCGCTTAATTTCGGCAGTGGTGCTGTCGTAGCGTTTAAACGCGCCGGTGGCAATCGGTACGCCCTGACGCAGCAGCGCAATAAAAATGCCGTGCGGCTGCTGGTAGATTCCCGGTGGATCGCTTTCCCGCTCACCAAAAAAGTCGCCATAGCGCTGTGCATATTCCGCAAACAGGCCGTCGATAATTGGGGCCACGATAGGATCCTCGGGCTGAGTCACAATGAAGATGTCGTCGGACATGGGATGCTCCTGATTCGTTAGCGTATTCGAGCTATCGGTAACCATTGCATGGCGTCCCGATAGCCATCGGGCGGTATTAGTCGCCCAGTCCCGGCGGATTGATTTCTGAGCGGTCAATACGTTCGATGCTTTCTCCCCAGCGGTTCAGCACCTTGTCGTATTCACCGCTTTTAATTACGCCGTTCAGCGCGGTATTAATCGGCTGCACCAGCCCGCTGCCTTTGCGCGTGGTGACCGCGATATGTGCGACGTTGGGGTAGCCGCCGTTGACCGTACCGACATGCTTAACCTTGCCAGTCAGCTCCGCTTTGTAGGCACCGATGACGTTGGGGCCGAAATAGGCATCGGAACGACCGGATTGCAGACTCAGGTTGGCGGCCGCATCGTCCGTGACATAAATCGGCTGAAAGGCGGGTAGGCCGTTGGCGCGATTCTGCTTATCCCATGCCAGCAGTACCGCTTCCTGATTGGTGCCGGAGCCGACAATAATCTTCAGTCCAGCGATGTCCTTCGCTTCCTTGATGGACTGAATCTTACTGGTGGATTTCACATAGAAGCCGAGCGAGTCGATGCGGTAGGTGGCGAAATCGAACTTTTCCTTGCGCGCTTTGGTGACGGTAATATTGATGATGGCGGCGTCATACTTGCCGGAAGCGACGCCGAGCGGCCAATCTTCCCACGAGGTTGGAACGATGTTTAGTTCCAGTCCGAGGCTGTCTGCCACCAGCCGGGCGATATCCGGCTCGCTGCCCACCACGGTTTTGTTGTCATCAGCCAGAAACGCCAGCGGCGGTGACGACCCCAGCGCGGCAATGGCGACAGTGAATTTACCCGGCGTGACGAAGGTAAAGTCAGCCGGAATCTGTGCGATAGCCTCCGCATTCTTCGGCGCATGAATCGGCTGCTGGTTGGCTTTCAGGTCGATGGCAGCCTGTGCTGTCGTGACGGAAAATGTGCCGAGCAGCAGCGATCCCGTCAGTAGCCTTGTCAGCAGTGATGGGCGTAAACGGTGTGTCTTGGATGAATAGGCGATATCTTTTTGCATTTGTCTTTCCCTTGCAGGTGAGTTGTTATAATTGTGACGCTGTCACTTAATGGTGTGCCATTTTTACTTAATCGCCGATACCCGGCGGATTTACGACGGACTGTGTGATTTTTTCATCGTCTTCACCCCAGCGATCCAGCACCTGCGCATAGCTACCGTTGTGGATCGCGCCATTGATGGCGGTGCTGATGGGCTGGGCCAGACCGTTACCTTTCTGCGTGGTGACCGCGACGTAAGCGACCGTCGGGCCTTTGCCCACCATGCGCGTTTTCCCCGTCAGCGCCGCTTTATAAGCCCCGATGGAGTGTGGACCGAAAAACGCATCGACGCGCCCGGACTGAATGCTCAGGTTGGCGGCGGCATCATCGGTAACGTAAACAGGCTGTACGGGAGGAAGGCCGTTGGCGCGGTTTTGCCGATCCCAGCCCAGCAGAATGTTTTCCTGATTGGTGCCGGAGCCGACAATCACTTTCAGACCGGCCACATCCTCCGGTTTGTTAATCGACGTAATCTTGCTGGTCGATTTCACGTAGAAACCGAGCGTATCAATGCGATACGTGGCGAAGTCGAATTTCTCTTTGCGGAGTTTTGTCACCGCGATATTAAAAATGGCGGCGTCATATTTCCCCGCGGTGATGCCCAGCGGCCAATCTTCCCAGGAGGCGGGAACCAGCTTCAGCTCTAGTCCGAGACCGTCGGCGACCAGTCGCGCGATATCGGCATCGCTGCCGATAAGCGTTTTGTTATCGTCAGCTAATAGCGACAGCGGCGGTGAACTGAGCGCCGAGACGGCAATCGTCAGCTTTCCCGGCGTCACGAATTTGAAATTAGCCGGGATCTGCGAAATGGCCTCCGCGTTCTTCTCGGTACGAATGGGAGTTTGGTTGGCTTTCAAGTCGATACGGCTAACGAATCCCGCATCTTGTGCCTGCGCATGGGTTACCAGCGTGGCGCTCAATAATGTCGCCAGACCGGTCACAGTGATAAAAGGGGAACGCTTCACGGTGAATCTCCTGTTGCGCGGGTTAGCGCGTGAATTGATTCACCGGATAATCCAGCGCCAGATTTTCCCGCAGCGTGTAGCCGGGATACTCCTGACGGAACAGGCCGCGCTGTTGCAGTAGGGGAACAACGCGATCGACAAAGTGGTTGAGCGTATCCGGCGTGCCGCCCTGAATGATGAAGCCGTCGGCGGCACCGTTTTCAAACCAACGCTGCAAGCCATCCGCCACCTGTTCGGGCGTGCCGCTGAAGACGGGGCGCGGCGATGCTGCTTCCAGCGCGACCTGCCGCAGCGTTAAGCCTTTTTCCTGCGCGTTGCGCTTGATTTCATCGGTGGTGCTGCGGAAGCTGTTTTTCCCCAGATCGCCGATATCAGGGAAGGGTTCATCCAGCGGATGCTGTGAGAAGTCATAGTGTTCAAAGTAGCGTCCCAGATAATTGAGAGCATCTTCAATCGTGACCAGCTGTGCGGTTTCCTGATACTGGCGCTCCACGTCTTCCGCGTCGTTGCCGACAATCACGCTGACGCCCTGAAAGACATGCAGCTGATCGGCCCGACGACCGTTTTCTTCCAGCTTCTGTTTTACCTCGCGGTAATAACGCTGCGATTCTTCCAGCGTGTGTTGATGGGTAAAGATGGCATCGGCGTGTTTGGCGGCCAGCTTTTGGCCGTCTTCAGACGCACCAGCCTGAAACACAATAGGGCGACCCTGCGCGGATCGGCCAATATTCAGCGGACCCTGTACCGAGAAGAATTCCCCTTTATGGTTCAGCGTGTGCAGCTTTTCGGGATCGAAGAACTGTCCGCTGGTTTTGTCACGAATAAAGGCATCGTCTTCCCAGGAATCCCACAGGCCTTTCGCCACCTGAAGGAATTCATCGGCAATGCGGTAGCGCAGCGCATGTTCCGGGTGCTGCGCGCGGGAAAAGTTTTTCGCCGATCCTTCCAGCGGCGATGTCACCACGTTCCAGCCTGCGCGACCGTTGCTCAGGTGGTCAAGGCTGGCGAACTGCCGGGCGGTGGTGAAGGGCTCGGAATACGACGTCGAGAGCGTACCGACCAGACCAATATGGGTGGTGACAGTAGCCAGCGCGGACAGTAGCGTCAGGGGTTCAAAGCGATTGAGAAAGTGGGGGATCGATTTTTCATTGATATACAGGCCGTCGGCCACGAAGACAAAATCAAATTTCCCTTGTTCGGCTTTTTTTACCGCATCCAGAACAAAACCAAAATTAATGCTGGCGTCGGGTACGACGTTTTTATGCCGCCACGCGGACATATTTCCTGCTGCGCCTTGTAATATTAAACCCAGTCTTAATTGTCGGTTTGAAGATGTTTGTTGTTTACTCATTATCAAGAACCTTTTATTAATTGAATGTGCTTGTTATTCGTTGAATATGTTTATTCTTAATTGGTCGTACTTCCATGAAAGTGAAAACAGTCCATCAATAAACCGGTTATCAATTAACAAGCCATCAATAGGCATTCACGTATTCAATGAAAGGTTAATAGGGCGTTAACGGCGTGTTTTCACTATTGATGAGGCGAGGCATGATGTAAAACAACAAAAATGGATAATGAAATTTGAAAATTTCAGATGATGATGCGGCTTATTTTGTTAGTATCATGTTAATGATTGTGTCTCTCGCCGTATTTAAAGGAAGCATGTAATGTCTGATCTTGTTGCTGAACGACTCGTTACCGCGAATGACGCGGCTCTCTCTGCGGCGGTTGCCAGCGTTGACCAGCAGGCGTTTCGCGATGCGATGGCAAAGCTGAGCGCGGCGGTCAATGTCGTTACGACGGATGGCCCGGCAGGTAAGGCCGGATTTACGGCATCCGCCGTGTCCAGCGTCAGCGATACGCCCGGTACGCTGCTGGTGTGTCTGAATCGCGGTTCGTCGGTGTATCCCACGTTTCAGGCGAATCCGTATTTGTGCATCAATACGCTGGCCGCCCATCATGAAGCGCTGTCGACGCTGTTTGGCAGCCGCTCGTCTACCGAAGAACGGTTTGCGGCGGCGGAGTGGGACGTGTTGCACACGGGCTCACCGGTGCTGCGGGATGCGCTGGTGGCGTTTGACTGCCTGGTTGAAGAGGTGGTGAGCGCGGCGACGCACGATATCTTTATTTGCCGGGTGTTAGCGATTAAGCAGGGCGAAAGCACTGATGGTCTGGTGTATTTTTCCCGCCGCTATCATGCGGTTCGTGGTTAATGGAATACACTAACTATACGTTAGTCCATATATGCGCGTTGAGCGGTGGTAATGGATAGATCGTAAAGACGCTGCAAGTACCTCCCTGTAAGCTCGAGCCGCGCGGATATGAATCTCATCCCTGAGATTCACCCTTTCAGGGCCGTCGCAAGCGACGTTCAAAGGCGTTCCTAACGCCTTTGTCCCTGGCGCGGACGCTTTACTCCTCTATTCCATTACCCCCGTTCTCGTTCTGAAAATAGGTTTTTCACCAGTTTGCCAGCACAAATGATTTAGGGAATATCCCCCTCCGCCGGATTGAGCGGGCTGAGGAGGGATATGGGTAGATCAACGCATTACGATGGAGACAGTACCGCTTGTGGTGGGGTGACTTTCGTGGTGTGCAAGCGATGCAGTGCGGCCTCCGCCAATTGAGCGAAATAGCGTGAGGCTGGCGCAATCGCGCTTTCATCTGGGTTGAACTGAGGATGATGCAAGCCAAATTCGCTGTTTGATCCAATGCTGACGAACGTGCCCGGCACGTCCTGAAGATAAAGGGCAAAGTCCTCGCCGCTCATTTGCAGTTCGGCGTTTTCTACCTGGTAGCCCGCGTCTCGGGCAATTTGCTTGCTGAAATCGGCCCATTCGCTGGTGTTCACGACCGCTGGTGGGCCGGGATACCATTTCAGCTCCGCTTTTGCGCCCAGTGCAAGGGCAATACCACCAATCAACTGTTCAATGCGTTCCGGTATTTCCGCGCGAATCGCGGCATTGTAGGTGCGTACCGTGCCTTCCAATTCTACCGTTTGCGGCAGGACGTTCCAGGTGTTGCCGCCCTGAATACGCGTAACGCTGATGACCAGCGATTCCAACGAACTGAAGCTGCGGCTCGGTAGTGTTTGCAGCGCATTGACGATATTGCAGGCGGTGACGATGCTGTCGATGCCCTGTTCAGGTTTGGCCGCGTGCGCGCCTTTGCCGGTAATGTGAATAGCGAAGCGATCCACGTTGGCATAAAACGGACCGCTGCGTGTCGCGAAGGTGCCAGCGGGAAGCTCAGGCGCATTGTGCAGGCCGAAAACGGCGGTGACATCGGCGAGTGCACCGGCGCGGATGAGCTGTTTAGCACCGGTAGAAACTTCTTCTGCGGGTTGGAAGAACAGCCTGATTTTACCCGGTAAGACAGATTCGCGTTTTTTCAGCAAACAGGCGGCACCGAGCATCACAGCGGTGTGGAAATCGTGTCCGCAGGCATGCATGACGCCCGAGTGCTGAGAGCGAAACGGCACATCGACCAGCTCTTCAATCGGCAGCGCATCAATATCGGCCCGCAACGCAATCGTCGGGCCGCTGCCGTGACCGATCTCGGCAACGACGCCGGTGGTTAAGGCAAGGGGCAACAGGCGGATGTCTTTCTCTTGTAGCCAGCGGGTAATGTGCGCGGTGGTTTGGTGTTCCTGATTGGACAGTTCTGGGTACTGATGCAAGTGCCGTCGCCAGTTAATTAACTGCTGCTCGAATGACGTATCACAACAGGGGATAGAGTCAGCCATATCAATACACCTCCTTAACAAAACGTAAACACGATAAAGGTAGCTGATAGCCACTCAATGGATAAATACCGTCTGGTTATATTTCATATCTTTTTATCCCGGCGTATTTCAGACTTCCCGCATGTCGCCGTTATTAAAATATCTGCTAACAAAACCCATTATTGATATTTATGTTTCACACTATTATGCAACATTCTTCTTATTCTGCTTTTGCACTGGCTGGTTTTATTGCCCTGTTTATTTAAATGGCTTTTTTGGAATGACGGTTTTTTTAATACATAGCCTTGCAATAAATAGCGCTAACGGATAGTTGCTGAAAATAAGGAAACATCGTGGGATATAAGCTCAGTTTATTAGATCAAAGTCCGATCGCCGAAGGAATGAGTGCGGCGCAGGCGTTGGCGCAAACCGTGTCGCTGGCGAAGGTGGCAGAAGCGCTCGGCTATTACCGTTTTTGGGTTTCCGAGCATCATAATTCCGATGAGTTGGCGGGATCGTCTCCCGAGGTCTTGATCACCTGGCTGTTGGCGCACACGACAACGCTGCGCATTGGCTCTGGCGGCGTGATGTTACAGCATTACAGCCCGTATAAGGTTGCGGAGAATTTCCATGTAATCAGCGCTCTGGCCGGCGGGCGTGTGGACTTGGGGATCGGCAAAGCACCGGGCGGACTGCCGCTGGCGACGCGGGCGCTACAGCAGGAGATCGGTGAAACGCAGCGGGTTGCCTTTACGGAAAAGCTACATCAGCTAAACCGCTTTCTCGACAGTCATGACGAGACGGCCGAGCGCCTGAATGCGACGCCATTACCTGAACATACGCCGCAGCGCTTTCTGCTGGGTGCCAGTCAGGAGAGTGCACGGCTAGCCGCCTCGCTGGGCTGGAGTTTTGTCTTCGCCGGGTTCATCAATGCCAGTGAAGCGCTGTTGACGGAATCTCTCTTGAGCTATCGGGAGTTGAAACCCGCCAACGCCCAGACGCTGCTGTCGCTGTCGGTGATTGCTGCCGAACGTCATGAGTATGCGGAGGCGCTGGCCAGCACGCAGCATAACTATAAAGTTTACATTGAGAACAAGCCGCCGCTGACGGTAGGCAGTCAGGAGCAGGCTGATAACTTCGTTCGGCAGGCGGGCGCGACGGATTTCCGTATCGTACAGGAGCCGCGTAATGTGCTTTATGGTACGCCAGAGCACATCCATCAGCGTCTGGAAAGTTACCATCAGCGTTTTGGCGTGGACGAGTTCATTATCCATACGCCCGTGACGTCCCCCCGCGAGCGTGAAGCGTCGATTCGGCTGCTGGCACAGCGCTGAAAACGTGAGCGATGACAAGGCGGCGCTGCCGTTTGATCGGTAACCTGATTTTGTATAGCAGAATAGTCGGGGGAGATGATGGCGGTGCCAGAAAGCAAAGAAGCCTTGATCAAGGCAATCAACAGTCAGTTTGTGCTGTTAATGAAGCGAATCGAGGCCGTTCCCGCCGATCGCGCATTCTCACCGGAAATGGCAGGACATGCGCAGGGAACGCAGATGAGTGCGGCAAATCTGGTGGCGTATTTGCTGGGCTGGGGCAATCTGGTGCTGAAATGGCATCAGCAGGAAGAGCAGGGTAATCCTATCGATTTTCCAGAGACGGGCTACCAGTGGAATCAGCTTGGTTTACTCGCGCAAAAATTCTATCAGGACTTCGCACACATTACAGAGTGGCCTGAACTGGTCGCGTTGCTTGTCGCGAATAAACGGGAACTCATCACGTTGGTTGAACGTTATACCGACGCACAGCTTTACGGTGAATGCTGGTACGGTAAGTGGACGCGTGGTCGGATGATTCAGTTCAATACCGCCTCGCCTTATAAAAATGCGGCAGGGCGGCTGCGCGTGTGGGAGAAGAACGCATAACTCACTGATAGAAAATAAAAAAAACAGTGCTGATTGTTTGCCTTCTCTTTCCCTTCGTCAGTGGCGCACTAGCGGTGTTTTTTCAGACAAAACCTTACATATTCCCCCTGCTTGATTGTTCTATACTCAGTAGTAAGCAAGATAAGTTTTACTGACAGATGAGATAAATAGGGGGAAGAAAAATGATTGGTCTTAACCTAGTTTCTCCAGTGTCATATAGCGCCATGCCTGACAAACCTGATCATGTTCAGGGCATTTCCCGCTCGTCGCAGCTGTCTGGTTACCCTAATCAGGACGCGTCTACCCGAACCCGGACGACGTACGACAATAGCGCGTCGGTCTTTAAGCCACCGATAGCCGATGGGGTTAATCGCCCAACGGAAAATAACCAGCTTAACGTTTACGTTTAAGATGGTATCAGACGGATAGAAATGGGCAATCACGTGCTGTAAACGATCGTTTCGGTGCGTAGGTTGCCCTCTTTTTTTCACTTTATTTGCATCAAGCCCTCCTAAAAAAGCATCTTCTTCTATAGTAGTCATTACGCTAGGGATAGTCGGTTTAATCGCGTATTTTTTAGCGTGTCGGCTTCCTAAACTGCGTCGCTTTTGTGTTTCCATGAGCATTGGAATGGCAAATATTTCTATGAGAGATGACAGATGAAGAAATTACTTAATATTGCATTAATAAGAAGATTTACTGTTATTGCACTGTTTGTTTTTTCAGCATCGGCATGCTCATTGAATCAGGGTACTAGCCATTTCGAAAAAGCATTGCTCACGCCTGAACAGATCAACGAAGCAATCGTTTATCAAAAGGATGCAGATAAAAATAGCGATGTTAAACCGAAAGAGGGGGAAAAATGGTTTAACGTCATCTTAGGGCAGGAGCCCATTATCATTAGCGCCCCTCATGCTACCGAACCGTTTCGGGATGGAAAATATCGTTTCTCTGACGGAGGAGGGACGGCAGCGCTGGCAATCATGTTGGGAAAACTGACGGGTTCGACGGTCATCTATACAACAAAAGCCTCTCCTTCAGACCCTAACTACTACGATAATAATGATTATAAAGCGAGGCTAGCTGAATTAATAAAATCACAAAAGCCGAAACTCATTATTGATATCCACGGCAGCCACCCTTACCGACCCTATGATGTCGATATCGGAACCATGAAGGGAAAATCTCTGCTGGGTAAAGACGAACTGGTGACCAAACTCATCGCCTCATTGCGAAATGAAGGGATTTCCAATTACTCAAACAACTATTTTGCCGCTTCCAAGAATGAAACCGTCACAAAGTTCGGTTCAGCACATGGCGTACCAACGATCCAACTGGAGGTCAACAGCGTTTGGATGGTGCCAGGTGAGGGTAATTATGAATCACATCGGTTTGCGCAATTGCTCCAGGGCATGGTTCGTTACGTCAATAGCGTAAAATGACAGTCGAGCACGTACGGTTGAATCACGTCGATCGGGTTATCTGTATTAGCTCAGACCTGAGCTGGCAATGTTGCTGCGCAGAGCTAAACGTGATCTGACGGGCGGCTCTGTGCCAGGTGCGGACGTTGGCTTGAAGCGTCATTTTCTGTGATGCTCGCCAAAAGTAGCGGAGCTATAAAAAAACACTCTAGTCGGTATAATCTCTTTCATGTTTTTCTTTTCGGTATCTAACACCATGAGCATGTCAGCATTACAACCGCAGATAGTTAAAGCAATGAAACCAAAACATGGAAAGGATTGGATGTTAGTCCGTGGAGACACGGTTTTCGTCCGCTTTTTAGCTCAAAATGATGATGGTAATTCTTTTGAAGTGCAGACACCAACGAGGCCCGAAGAGAGAATTCGCATAGGGGGTGGTTTGACTATCGGATACAAGCTGCCAGTAGACCAGAAGCTCCTTTTTTCGGTCGCTGAGACGTTAGCCCAAGAAAATCATCTTCAACCTGAGAATAAAGTAGACCGCTTTCAGAATAATTGCATCTCCATGTTTTCCATTACTATAGATCACGGCAAAACTATACAAGATGAGGTCAACGAGGAATGGGTCACTCGCTTCTTTGAGCTCTTCGATGCTCATGGGATTTCGACGAATATTGTCGAACCTGGCATGGTCGATATTTATTCTGACCTATGTGTTGAGGATGGCGAAGACGTTTATCTGAGTGATGGTATGTACATGCGCCCGAACGGGACAATTTACGAACGTTGATAATGTAGGTGCGAAAGCATAAATCAATTCCCGGCTGATAGCCGGGATATTACTTAACCATATCCGACAATTAGTCCAAGTAGCCCCACTTCTTCAGGCGACTTTTCGTATTCATGACCACTCTATGAGTTAGTTCGCCGCCACGCTCTGGACTTATCTCCTCTGCTTTCAGACGATCTGCTATTTCCTTCTCTCTTTATACATAGACAAAAGTCCGCTCCGTGCCAGAAGCGGGCATTGCTACATCACAATATGTTAATCACCGCGAACAGGTCAGTCAGATGATGGAGGGAGTTAGTTGCCAATGTTGTCGCCCGCCATCCCCCTCAGCAGGGATTTTTGACTGTACGCCTCTCAGTTACAGGTGCTTTAGTCTGTAGTTTTTAATGTAAAAGCTAAATAATTTCGTTGGTTGAAGTCCTTCTTATACAACCTAATAGTTTCTTTGTTTCTCGAAAATATAGTTTTGCAAGAGGCGCGGGCTACTTTAACATTGAGCATGTGTACTTCATCGTCACTTAGATGATGGCTCGGAAAATATTTTACACCACTGGTGTTTATTAATAGAGCCTTACTGGTGGATAATGGGTAATAATAATCAACAAATTCACCTTCACTTCCTTCTGGATTCAGATTTATTACTGGTTGGTCAGATGTAATGAAGTCAATATTGGACTTATTCTCAAGCAGAATGACTTTTCTGCTGCTGTTCAAGGACATGTCATAGGAAAGGTTTGTTGCCATAAATGAACACATAAACCACCAGTTCCTATTGTAAAAATCCCTAAGACGATCCCGGATGTGTGTTTGGGAAGGAATATTATCTAGTGACAAAATTAATAATTGCTTCATTTTCTGTGTTCTGGAAAATTGATGCCCTAAGAAATAACAAAACTCATAATAAGTGCTTTTATCATCTAGGGAAAGCAAGTTTCCTGTTTTTAATTCACTTAAAATTTTTATGGCGCTCGATTCTTGCTCGGATAAATAATTCTCGAAAATATTGCTCTGTATAATGTCTTGTAAGTTTATTCCAAGCTTTACATCAAGAGAAGGTGATAATGCGGAGACCATCTTCTGTGTTTCGAATATTTTGTTCACAAACTTCCAATGAAGTTCTTTTACTGTTTCATTGCATTTGTTTGTGAAGAGAGCTATGAGTTCTTTGTCACTTTCCTTCAACATACCCATTTTGTAGAAATCTTTTTCAAGACCCAGACCTCTGACACTGTCAGATGCAATGTTAGATTTCTTTGTGATGTAGTAAATGTTGGTTCCATCAACTGTCCAATCCTGAAGGTAGTGAGCCCATACATAATGATGTTTGGTTTTTTTCTCAAGAATTTTCATTGGATTCCTGTCGATGATAACGATAGTGAGTGATTTATAAACCATGTTACAGTTTTTGTCTTCGGTAACTTAGAAGTCTGCTGGATTAACTTTTTGTTTTTTCCAATCAATGAGTCACGCGCAGTATGACTCCATACCTTAGGGGGGGAAGTCTCGGGCTAATCCACACCATTCTCTTTTAGAGATCCTCTGCGATATGGCTGAGAGCGAACTTCCGCTCCTCACTCAATGCAGCCTGTCAGATTTGATTGTGTTCTGCCCGCGAAAACTGTCAGTTCACGTCTATAAGCTAATGCAGTTATCTGCAATCTGCGGGGGGCTGTTTTTGTTGCCGTGAAAAACGGGGTCTGAAATGACCCCGTAGCAGATTCAAACGGACTGATTACCGTACGGCCCGTTCTGAATGGAATCTCTGACCTGTAGCTCCGACAAGAACAGATTTTCTTTCGAGAAATAGCCGCCGTCCAGCATCGCGATCAGGCGGTTAATCACTTCGTTGATCATATCGCTCACCGGATCTTTGACGCTGGAGAGCGACGGTTTCAAAAACGGGGCGGTGGGAATGTCGTCGAACCCGACGACAGAAACGTTGTGCGGTACGGCAACGCCAGCGTCATCCAACGCTTTTATCGCGCCAATCGCCATATCGTCATTGCTGGCGAGAACGGCACTGAACGATACCCGGTTATCGCGCAAGGTCGTAATGGCGAGCGAACCGCTGCGCGGCGTCCATTTTCCTTTCACAATCAACTCATCCCGTACCGCGATATTGGCCGCCGTCAGGGCATCTTTATAGCCGGAAAGGCGTTCGATAGCGGTCGGCGAATCCAGTGAACCGGTGATAAAAGCGATATCTCGATGGCCGCGCGCGATCAGATGCTGTGTGGCGTTATAGCTGGAACCTTTGTGATCGCAACAGATGCAGTGGCTCTGGTGTTTACGCAGTTTACGGTTAACCACCATGATCGGCTGCTTGTGCTTCTCGATGATGTCGTCCATTTCATCCACGGTGAGAAAACGGGGATAGATGATGATCGCATCACAGCGCAAGCCCAGCAGGAACTGAATCGCGGCGCGCTCTTCATCGGCGCTGTGTTTGCCATCGACCAGAATCAGCTGACGCCCGTTGTCTTCCAGCTTTTTGGCGGCCTGTGACAGCAACTCGTTAAAATAGCTGCCGTTATAGAGCGTGTTGGTCACCACCAAACCGATGCAGGCTGATTTGCTGCTCGCCAGATTCCGCGCCAGTAAATTTGGCCGATATCCCGTCTCCTCAATGGCCTGATAGACCAGCGTTTTGGTTTCTTCACTGGTATAGCCTTTGCCCGATAGCACGCGCGACACCGTCGCTTTCGATACGCCTGCTTTCTTCGCCACTTCCTGCATTGTCGACATGGGACATCCTGAGACGTTGAATACTCCCGTCATTTTACACACTTTGGACCGGTAGCAGGGTGATGAGTGCAAAACCGAAGCGATCGAGGGGGAGTAACACGCTATTCATGACGATCGCGATCACATAAGAAAAATATTCATAACAAAATTATTGAAATCGTATTCATATATAAACACTATCATGTGGAACCGGTTACCCATCGGCGTTTCATTACGTTTCATTACGTTGCATGGAGCAGGGATACCGGCATGAATACTTTCATAACTGTATGAAATTGAATAATAAATGTATGCGCATCAAATAATACTCCCGTTTTGGATACGTTGAGCGGTGTGTTGAATTGGGTGTAGCGTGCGCGATTACGAGAGATTGTCTATCCATGTCAAAGAATTATGCGGCTGTATCCCGTTCGATCGTCGATGCTATCGGTGGGGCTGATAACATCGCTGCCGTGACGCACTGTATGACCCGTCTGCGCTTTGTGCTGAAAGATAATGATGCGGCGAATGTGGCCGAATTGAAGGCGATAAGCGGCGTATTGGGTGTCGTGAAAAATGACAACCAGTGTCAGGTCATCATCGGCAACACCGTTTCTCAGGCCTACGCCGAAGTGGTGAAACTGCTGCCGGAAGGCGTGGAAGCTGAAAAAACCGTACCGGTGAACAATAAAATTACGCTGCGACGCATCGGCGCGGGGATTCTGGATGCGCTGATTGGCACGATGTCACCGCTCATTCCTGCGATTATCGGCGGCTCGATGGTGAAACTGCTTGCCATGATCCTCGATATGACCGGGCTGTTTGAGAAGGGCGCATCGACGATAACAATTCTGAACGTGATTGGTGACGGCGCGTTCTTCTTCCTGCCGATCATGGTGGCGGCGTCTGCGGCGGTAAAATTCAAAACCAATATGTCGCTGGCGATTGCTATCGCCGGGTGTGTTGGTTCATCCGACGTTTATCGATCTGATGGCAAAAGCGGCGCAGGGCCAGCAGGTAGTGTTTATGGGGCTGACCGTCACGGCGGTGAAGTATACCTATACCGTGATTCCGGCGCTGTGTATGACCTGGATTCTGTCTTACATTGAAAAATGGGTAGACCGCATTACGCCAGCGGTAACCAAAAACTTCCTGAAGCCGATGTTAATCGTGCTGATTGCCTCCCCGATTGCCATCATGCTGATCGGCCCGATTGGGATCTGGATCGGTAGCGGTATTTCTGCGGTGGTGTACACCGTACATGACTATCTGGGCTGGCTGTCCGTTGCCATCATGGGCGCTATCTGGCCACTGCTTGTAATGACTGGTATGCACCGTGTGTTTACCCCGACGATCATTCAAACCATCGCTGAAACGGGCAAAGAAGGCATGGTAATGCCGTCTGAAATCGGTGCAAACCTGTCGCTGGGCGGATCTTCACTGGCGGTTGCCTGGCGCACCAAAAACCCGGAACTGCGCCAGACGGCGCTGGCGGCGGCGGCCTCGGCCATTGTTGCTGGGATCTCTGAACCGGCGCTGTACGGTGTGGCTTTACGTCTGAAGCGTCCGCTGATCGCCTGTCTAATTACCGGTTTTATCTGCGGTGCCGTTGCCGGTATCGGTGGGTTGGCAAGCCATTCAATGGCGTCGCCGGGGCTGTTTACCAGCGTGCAGTTCTTCGACCCGACCAACCCGATGAGTATTGCCTGGGTATTCGGCGTCATGCTTCTGTCCGTCGTGATTTCCTTCTTCGTCACCTTACTGCTGGGCTTTGAAGACATCCCAGTCGAAGAAAAACCGGAAGAGAAACGCGTACAGGGCGATGAAGTTTCCGCGCCGCAGCACGCAACGAACACGAATTAAATGAAGCACTAATTAGTACGAAGGAGAAGAGCGTATGTCTGCATCAACATTTCCCAATGGGTTCTTATGGGGGGGCGCGATTGCGGCCAATCAGGCAGAAGGCGCGTACCTTGAAGGCGGTAAAGGGCTGACGACGGTGGACATGATTCCCCACGGCGTCAATCGTCTGCCAGTGAAATTGGGGCAAGAACCGCGTTTCGCGCTGCGTGAGGATGAGTTTTATCCCAGCCATCAGGCGATCGATTTCTATCATCGCTATAAAGAAGATATCGCGCTGATGGCGGAAATGGGGTTCACGGTGTTCCGTACCTCCATCGCCTGGAGTCGGCTCTATCCGAATGGCGATGAGTTGACGCCCAACGCGGACGGCATCGCCTTTTATCGTGATGTGTTTGCCGAGTGCAAGAAGTACAACATCGAGCCGCTGGTGACGCTGTGCCATTTCGATGTGCCGATGCATCTGGTCACCGAGTACGGTTCATGGCGTAACCGGAAAATGGTCGAGTTCTTCGCCCGCTATGCACGTACCTGTTTTGAAGCCTTTGACGGGCTGGTGAAATACTGGCTGACGTTCAATGAAATCAATATTTTGCTGCATAGCCCGTTTTCCGGCGCGGGGTTGGTCTTTGCCGAAGGGGAAAATCAGGAACAGGTGAAATACCAGGCCGCGCACCATGAACTGGTGGCGAGCGCGCTGGCGACGAAGATTGCACATGAGGTTAACCCGGAAAATCAGGTCGGCTGCATGCTGGCTGGCGGCAATTTCTATCCGTGGTCGTGCAAACCGGAGGATGTCTGGGCGGCGCTGAATAAAGATCGGGAAAACCTGTTCTTTATCGACGTGCAGGCACGCGGCACCTATCCGGCGTATACCGGCCGTTTGTTTAAAGAGAAGGGCATCACGATTGCGTCCGAGCCGGGCGATGATGAGATTCTCAAGAACACGGTAGATTTTGTGTCCTTCAGCTATTACGCCTCCCGCTGCGCCTCGGCGGATATGAACGAGCACAACAGCAGCGCGGCGAACATCGTGAAGTCGTTAAAGAACCCGCACATCAAGGCGAGTGAATGGGGTTGGGGAATCGATCCGCTAGGCCTGCGCATCACCATGAACATGATGTATGACCGCTATCAGAAGCCGCTGTTTTTGGTCGAGAACGGGCTGGGCGCGAAGGACGAGATTAACGCACAGGGCGAGATTGATGATGACTATCGCATCAGCTACCTGCGCGAGCACATCAGCACGATGGCGGACGCCATTGGTGACGGTATCCCAGTCATCGGCTATACCTCATGGGGCTGTATCGATTTGGTCTCTGCCTCCACCGGTGAAATGAGCAAACGCTACGGTTTCATCTATGTCGATCGCGATGATCGAGGCGAAGGCACATTAGCCAGAAAGAAAAAGAAATCGTTCTACTGGTATAAGAAGGTGATTGCCAGTAACGGTGCTGACCTGAGCTAAAGGCAATAAGGCCGCTCGGCAATTCCTGCTGTAGCCCCCTGACGGAGACGTCTGGGGGTTATTTTTTGTCGTGTACCTGCTGAACCATTATCGTATTTCCTTGATATGTTTATAAACAGTAGCCCGTCCCATGGACAAAACCTTAGCAATATAATCTGCCGAGTTCCGGACATTGAAGGCACCCTGATTATAAAGCGAAACGACAACAGCCTTTTTCTGGCTCCGAGTCAACGTGGTGAGAGAGGTATTATTCTCGGCCAGCCAGGTATGAAGGTAAGTATTAATTTTTTCCTGCCAGTCATGTTCAAAAAGCTGTGTCGGCTGTGGCTGCAAGCGGTTTACGGATAAGAAAAGATCAAGCGCATTGCGGGCATCTTCAAAGCGCGAGGTACTGAAATTGATGCAGAAAACGTATCCCAGGCTATCTTGTTGTGGAATAAGGATGCTGACTGAGCGCATTTTTCTTCCATCCCAGTTGAGTTTTTCGTACGGCCCTGTCAGCGTACTTAACTCTCCCAGCTCGAGCTGCTCGAGCCCGGCATCATCTCCAATCTGCCGTCTGGAAAGGTTGTTTGCCAGATAAGCCACCTTCCCCTTTTTTACATCATGAATGGCGACTTCCACGGCCGGAAAAAATAAAGCGGCAATGCCGTCGGCCATCGACTTCAGGGTGTTAAAACTAAGCTGCTTATCATTGTGTTGCGGTGCCATATGCCTTCCTCCGATGCAAACCGCGACACTTTACCGAATGTTCTGAAAAGTGTCGCTACGTTTCCTTGCTCCCTGCATCAGGTTAAAAGCATACAGAGCCGGGTATATACAGCCGTTCCTGAATACTTTTTCAGCCCAGCGTTGACAGAATGCTGGCAGAAATTTGCGCATCCTGAATACCCAACCCAGTGAGATCGGCAATCGTGATATGTGACGGATCGCGTTGATACAATGAAGGGGTTGTCAGCAAGGTGCCTATTTCCACGATCAACTGATTTTCCTGATATTGCCCCTGACAGTGACTCAGTTCCCCATAGGCACGGCATTGCGCCAAAGCATCGACAAGAACCATATCTGCTGCGCCAACCAGCGCGGCATCCAGTTCCTGTTTGCCGGGAGCGTCAGCACCGACAGCGGTAATATGCGTCCCAGAGCTAACCCATTCATGCTGGATAAGCGGGGTCGTTGAAGGTGTCGCGGTGACGATGATCGAAGATAAGCGGGCTGCTTCTTCCTCATTTTGCGTTAACACGATGTTGGCATTAAGATCGGAAAGCCTTTCTTTCATGTGCTGCAGCGATTTCTCACTTCTTCCCCATACAATGACATCGCGACAGTCTGTCAGATTACATAACTGCCGGAGTTGCAGTTCTGCCTGAAGACCCGTACCGAAAATAGCGATGCGCTCAATTTTTTCTGGAAGCAGAAGTTCCGCTGCAATGCGACCGGCAAGCGCGGTACGCATACCGGTTAACCAGCCATGATCGTCCAGTAAAACCAGAGGTTGTCCTGTTATGGCTGAAAAAAGGAGGTTAAGGCCATCATTACTTGGCAGGCCCGACGAGGGATTTTGATAAAAACCACTGGATACCTTCACGCAAAAACTGTCTGAGCCTTCCATCCAGGCAGATTTGATACAACAGTCACCCTGTACATCCTTAAAAAGAAATTGCTGTACCGGTGGCATCTGCACTTTATTAGCCGAAAATGCTTGAAAACCAGCGCGCAATTTATTCAGTGCAGTTTCTTCATGGAACAGGGCGCGGATTTCATCCAGATTTAAAATTTTCACTTTATGGCTCCGACAAATTTATCAAGCGCAATATTTCGGCCGCATAAAACCACAGCGACCCGCTTGCCACGCCACTTATCGGCCTGCTGCATAAAGGCTGCCATTGCTACCCCGGCAGCACCTTCAATCATCCAGCGCTCATAACGGGCAACGGTTTTAATGGCTGACTTAATTTCTTCTTCGCTGACCAGAACACAATCATCCACAACCTGCTGACAGAGCGGGAAAGTTATCGTACCCGGTTCAAGACCGCCAGCCGTACCATCAGAGAGCGTATCATGTTCCTCTGGTTCAACGATTTTGCCGGCTTTCAGCGATTCGTACATTGCTACGGAGGCGGTCGGCCAGCAGGCAATGATGCGAGTATGCTGTGACAGTTGTTTCATTACTGAACCGACACCAGAAATCAGGCCACCGCCGCCGACGGCAATGAAAATCGCATCAAACGACTCTTCCTGCTCGAGCATTTCAAGCGCGATAGTTCCCTGACCAGCGATGACATCTACATCATTATATGGTGAGACCCAGGTCGTTCCCGTGCTAGCGGCTACTTCGGCAGCAGCAAGTTCGACGCCTAGCCCATCTTGATCCAACGTAATGACCGTTGCCCCGTATGCTTTGATGGCATCGAGTTTTAGCTGCGATGCCGTTGAAGATTCATAGACCGTTACCGGCACATTGGTTGTTGCTCCGGCAAGCGCCATACCCTGACCGTGATTTCCAGAAGATGCGGTGATAACCCCTTGTTTTTTTTGTTCAGTCGTAAGCAAACGGATTTTATTACTCGCCCCACGAAATTTGAATGAACCGGTGTGCTGCAAGTGCTCTGCTTTGAAAAACAGATCGCACTCATAGAGAGAGGATAAAGAGTGGCTACGATCTAGAGGTGTCACTTTTACCTGAGGGCGAAGCGCGATATGTGCCTGTTGGCTGCCCTTCAATATGTCGACGGGTGTGGTCATTACTTATCATCCATAAGAGAATAAAAGTCCAATATAGACAAATTGTACACATTGTCTATTTCTTAATGAAATAAGATGAAGTGTTACCCAAATGCGAAGAACGTGAATTGTGGTAGCCTGTGTCTTTGTGCATAATCGAGCAGATTAACTGTGCAATATAATGCACAATCGAGCCATAGTAAGCATTGCGATTTATCATCGTCAATGTTCAACAACGCCGTCATGCCAACGCAATAGGAAGGTAAACACCATGAGTCAGTCGCTTCCCGATATTGCTTTTTTTCATGAACTCGCCACGCTGGCTAGTCAGGAAACGTTACCGCGTTTTCGTGCCCTTACCGCCAACCAAATTGAGACGAAGCCCAAAGAGGGCTTTCGCTTTGATCCGGTCACGGAGGCCGACCGAGAGGCTGAGCGGGTCATTCGCGAGCACATCACGCGCCATTACCCCGATCACGCGATTATGGGCGAAGAATTTGGACTGAGCGGGGAAGGTCCGGTGCGTTGGGTTTTGGATCCGGTTGATGGAACCCGGCCTTTCTTATGCGGATTACCGGTGTGGGGAACGCTCATCGGCCTGCTGCACCATGAACGCGCCGTGATGGGGATGATGAGCCAGCCGTTTACCGGGGAGTGCTTCTGGGCCGATGGTTCACAGGCGTGGCGCAGTGATCGACATGGGGAAATGCGTTTAAACACTCGCAAAGGCGTGTCGCTCGAACAGGCGATTCTTCACACCACCGCTCCAGAACCGCTGGCGATGCACCCGACAGTTCGCTTCGCCGATCTAGCAGAAAGCACGCTTATGACGCGCTACGGCGGCGAATGTTACGCGATGGCGATGCTGGCAGCAGGCCAGATTGATATCTGCGTGGAATTTGCATTGCAGCCCTACGACATTGTCGCGCTGATCCCGATTATTGAGCAGGCGGGCGGCATCATTACCGATCTCAACGGACAACGAGCGGAAGCGGGCGGCACGGTAGTCGCGACCGGTAATCCCGAGCTACACCAACAGGTGTTAGCCATTCTGAATGGAACGCGGTCATAACCGCTTGTTTGTAAAACCAGTAAAAGACAACGGCTAAGAAGGAATCATGATGAAAGTGGCACACGTGGCGTTATGGACAGCCGATCTGGCTGCGCAGGCGGCATTTTGGCAAGAATTCTTCTCCGCTAAGGTGGGGGGAAAGTATGTGAGCCGGAATCGCCCCGGTTTTGAATCGCATTTTGTTCAACTGGGTGAAGGCGCCTCTATTGAGCTGATGACGCTGCCGGTGTTGGCAGAAGCCTTAACCAATAAAGAAGGCTGCGGCTGGGCGCACGTCGCAATTTCGGTCGGGAGCAAAGCGGATGTGGAAGCGTTAGCCAGCAAAGCAGCAGAACGCGGCATTCTGGTTGCTCAGCCTCGAATGACAGGGGACGGATTTTACGAAGCGATCGTCAGCGACCCAGATGGTAATCTGATTGAGATAACCTCAGACTAACTAGGGACGCTTTCATATGCTGCACAAACTGCCTTCATTCGATCGACAACATACTGCGATGCTGATTTATGCTGGTGAAATTCGGTTCGGTCCGCCTTATTTTTCGCTCTCCATCGACGGGAAAGCACTGGACGATCGCATTTTCGGCAAGGACATGCTGTGGTCGCCGGATTCGCGTTATCTGGCAGTGCAAGAGTGGCTCTCCACGGCGGAACGCGACGGCCCGCAAACGGCTTTACTCTGTATTGATGTGCTAGAAGAAAGGCAGTGTCAGGTTTCTCAGGCGGCGGGGGGATTTTCATCCCTTTAAAATTTTAGAGGTGATACTAACAGCTAGGGGAATGTGCGCTTCTCTGATTAAAAACCATTGGGATTTGAGTAACTAACTCAATAGATTAGGTTGAAAATTGACCTGCGATTCCCTACCAGATTTCTACCTGTGAACTTAAACTCATATTGCTATGTATCATTGGAATACTATCCCAGTAGTTGTAGCTTAAGCAGATGTGAGTAAGTATGAACAGAAATTTTACACCTTCCCTGGTGCTATTACAGAATGTGAAACTATTCGCCCATCATTTACGCCTTATGGTCTTAACATGACGCAGGCTCAATATAATTTCTATGGTACCTGTCGGGAAGTGGTCGATGGTGATTTTCCTGAATTAAAGGCAATGGTTAACCGAAATGAAAATATTCGTTTCTTTGTCCGTTATATTTTTAACGGTAACGTTCGTTATGATTATCTTGGCGAATTTCCAACACTATCAATCGCTCAGGCTCGCAATAAAGCCCGATATATTGCCAGCAGCAATGAGGATGAAGCTACTTATGCCGATCTCCCATTTTGATTGAAGGCTGAACAGTAAAAAAAGCAGGGGCATTTGCCTCTGCTTTTCTGTTATCACAAGGAAGGTAACTGAGCCGTGATTCGCTCAGCCAGAAGCTGACTGGTATTCTGTAAACGCTGAGGATGAAGATGCGCATAACGCTGTGATGACTGACTATTGCGATGTCCTAACTGAACCTGAACGTCATACAGTGTACCGCCGTAGGACACGATGAGCGCGGCAACCGAATGGCGACAGGTATGAATACACACTTCTTTGTCGAAAATCCCCGCCCGACGCACGATACGCTGAAAGGCTTTAACCGGATTATTCAGCGGCATTCCCGGTTTTTTACCGATAAACAACCACGGATTCCCCCGTTGCGTAGGCAGCGCTCTGATAACGTCCATAGCCAGTGAGTTAAGGTGAACAACACGGCCATAACCATTCTTTGTTTCCGGAAGCCATAAGGTGCGTTTGACGGGGTCAACGTGCTCCCATTTTGCCAGACGCAGCTCATCACGACGAAGGCCAGTCAGTAGCAGCAGTTTGACATAGCGGGCAGCGACGGGGCTGGTATCGTTATCGGCGGAGAGGAAAATACGACGAATTTCATCCTCGGTGAAATAGCGCTGTCGGGCGTTGTTCTCCCTGAGAAGCTGTACCACTCTTGCCGGATGGATAGAGGTAATGCCTTGCCTTCCTGCCCAGGTAAATACCGCTTTAACTAGTACGATGACACGATTACAGGTTGCTGCTGACAGTGAAATGCTTAACGTCTGCTGGAGGCGGAGAATCCTGGCTGGTGTGATATCACTCAGTAGCATTAGACCTAAGGCGGGACGGATATGATCCCGGTAGCGCTGGAAATCCTTTCCCCAGCTACGTTTAGCAGATTTTGCCCATACCAGATAATGCTGGTTAAAGAGCTCATCGAATGTCATTTCTTGTCTCTTGTTTTCACGTTCCTGCTTAGGGTCAGTTCCGGTGGCAAGTGAGCGTTTATGCTCCATGGAAATCTTACGGGCTAAGGTGACGTCCACCTCAGGCCAGTGACCAATGGCTATGGCACGTTTTCGTCCATGATAGAGGTAGCGTAGCAAAAATTTTTTACGTCCTTCCCCTTTGCTGACCAGACACTTCAGGCCAGAAATTTCGGTATCGCTGTATTCGGCATCGGTGCTGCGTGAATCTGATGTGTTAGGGGGCAGGGATTTAATGAGCTGATTAGTAAAACGGAAGCGTTTCGGGCTGGACATATTACCTCCTGTGACTGGTGTAAAGAACGTCAGGGTTGACCCATCCCCGGCACGGCGTTGTTAATGGCTAAGTTGATTTTCTAGTGTGGCGAAGGGAATGCTGGTGCCACATGAGATGATTGAAGACGAGAAATACCGCAAAAACGGCCTTTACGGTCTGATTCTGGTCTTTAGGGGGAAAGATGCCATTGGGGGATGCGCCCACAGAAATAATATGTGTTTCAGTCAAGAACAATTACATGCCATGAGGATCAAGAAGGTTGCCCGTATATGGCAGGTATCAAAGTTGGTTATTTGTAAAAAGCGGATGTTGACAAAGCATAGTGTTATTAAAATATAAGAAGTGATAACTTTATGTTTTTTAAGTAAAAGTTTAAATTTTCGTGATGCATTTCACTAATGTAGATAACATCATTGAAAGTATGAAATTGTTTGAAAAAAAATCATCTTTGATCAACCTTAAGATTGTTTCTAAATGGTAAAATCTTCATATGGGAAAGAGCTCACTGGTAAGGAAGACAAATCCTGATGGGGATCATCGTACGAATTCTTAAAGCTAACCATGGCGATTGCATTTTGGTGAGTCATGAAAGCAGTTTAGGCACTCTCAACTTGCTCATTGATGGGGGGCCTGCGACGACATTCAGGTATGGCATTAGGCAGCGCTATTCTGGAGCATTGAGTAATGCTCTTGATGATCTGAAAGGAAAGGGGCAAAACATTGATCTTGCTATCCTGACCCACATTGATGATGATCACATAAATGGTTTTATCAAGGCATTCGAGAGTCCAAACTATCTGCGTCAGATGGTTAAATCGATCTGGTTCAATTCTTCGAGGTTAATCACACATCATTTTAATGTGCCTGAAATTTGTGAAAATAATATTTTCTTGCAGGAAGTTTCCTCTGAAACTAGCGTTAAGCAGGGGCATGAATTTGAGGCATTACTTGATGAAATCGGTTGTGCGCGAGCACCGCTCATTATGGCAGGGCAAATCTATAAAGTAGGCCCGATTACATTAACAGCACTGTCACCTGAACGAAGACAACTCGAACAGCTTTTGCATAAGTGGCCAACGGAAGTAAGTTCAGCTGATACTTCTTCACATGAGAATGATTATCACTATTCATTGGGCGAAATTTGGGCAGATGATAGATTTGAATCTGACCCATCTATTTATAATGGAAGCTCAATTGCATTTTTACTGGAAGCAGATGACAAAAAAATGCTTTTTTTAGGAGACGCCAGTGACCAAGTTGTTACAAAAAATTTAAGAGCATTGGGATATAGCGAAATGAACAAGTTGAAGCTGGATCTGGTTAAAGTTTCGCATCATGGTAGCCAATACAACACAAGCAACGAATTTCTTTCAATACTAGATTCTCCATGTTTTGTTATTTCAACCAATGGTTCGAAGCATGGTCTTCCTAATAAAAGAACTATTGCGAGGATCTTAAAGGAAACAGATGGTGATGTTTATTTTAATTACAGCAATGTGATTGCTCCGCTGCTTTTAGCGCATGAAACTGAGAGCTATTCTTCTCGTCTAAAAGTGCTAGGTGATGAGATTAAATTCTAACATGACAGTTTACGAAATAATGCAGTCCCATTGCGTCATGGTTAATGGTGGCAGTGGTGTATTGGTCAATGCAATGACACTGGATTACACTTATGTACTGACTGCATACCATGTTATTCGTGACACCCTCGATAATATCGAAGTTACCGATCACAATGGCAATAAACTTAAAGTATTGGCTGTGCTCCTATATCCAGATATTAAAAAGGTGAACGAATCCCATTATGACTTCGCAATTTTAAAAATTGAATATCAACCAGAAGTTACACAAAGTTGTTTTACTGCTTCGACGTTGCCTCCTCGGGCTGAGCTTGCATTAGTAGGATTTCCAAATACTGAAAGAAGGAGTTCGGATCCTATAAAATATTATGATGGGCATATGACTAGCGTGGTCGATGAGCTTGTCATTTTCACTATTGATGGTGTACCTGGCTTAGCCACGATAAAGGGGATGTCAGGTGGAGGTGTATATCACATAGTTGGTAGAAATACATTTCTTGTTGGTGTTGAGTTCAGGATGGATGGCACTGAAGAGGAACAACAGTTTGGCCGAGTGCAATGCCATAGCTTAGCAAAGTTTGATGAAATAATAAGAGCATACAATAGTGCACCGATGATTCCTGCCCATTTGGAATGCTTTTCTCGAATACAAGACAAAATATTTAAATTTAATGTTATTGATCAAAATAATGTTCGTAATCTTAAAGACGCGTTAGAAACCCTTTCCGCATCGCTTATAGCTAGTGGGATGTCTCCGCCTTATAAAATTATGGGGCAATATGGATTGCAGCTTTTGATGGAGCCTAAAACTCCTAATGAGCTCAGCAACAAAGAGTTATGGATTTCTTATTTTGAATTTTTAGTTATTTGCTCTGTGATAGATAATGTAGGTATTGTGGATGATGCATATCTAAAAAGTTTGGAGCGAAAGCGGCGGCTGTTATATACCAGTGATGGTGCGAACTGGATTAGCCGTTTGGAAGAGCTACTCAAAACGGCACGAAAACTTTTAGATAAGGATGGAACTTTAATCGTTGCATCACCTGATGCTGCTGCAAGTGTCTTGCCTCCGAACTTTCGACTTAAAAATGTAATAAGTAATATAGCGGTAGTGCCAAACCAGGGGCCATTTGCTATCGATGAAGTTGAAAGTTCTATTTATACAAGCTTCAAATTAACTCATCTGGAGGGACTCCGCAAAAGCTGCGTAATAGACAGTGAGGATGAATATCTAGTAGTTCCAGCAGGTGTACCACAATTGCAGTTATTTAAGGAGAAGCTTAATGAAATTATTAAGTAAGGAAGTTGATCTGAGTGTTTTAAGTGTGAAATATGATAAAATCAGATTTCACATGTATTGCTCAGATGATCCACTTTCTTTTATTTCCTGTATAGTATGTGTATGTGAGACTTCAGCCGAGATTTTGGAGAATTGGCGTACTATTCAAAATGTGGTTTCTGTTCACTATCAACCATCGGGTGACTTAGCATCTTGGAATATGTATATTGTTTTTTTGACAACTGATGTTTTTCCTGTATGGGATAAATATGAAATAGAAAACAATAAGTTTGCTGCTCGCAAGATTATTATTGATAAATTCTCAGGTGTCCCCACCTCTGTTCAGTTAGTCACTGAGTTGCAAAAATATTTATTGGGAACAGACTTAAGACTTGATCCGAGAGTCAATGAGTCAAAAGAGGCTTTATTGTCTTTAGAAAAATACGTTCGTGGTGCTCCATTAGATTCAAAGAATGAGTCCAGAGAAATCCGCGCCTCCATGGTCAATGAAATAATTAAATTTTTGAACAAAAATGAAAATTAAAAAAGTTGAGATTGAAGCATTTCGTGCCTACAAATCTAGGTCAGATGGCACGTTTGATTTCACGAATGATGGAGATGTTGCTGCAAATTTTGTTGCGATCTATGCTCCTAATGGTTTTGGTAAAAGCTCTTTCTACGATGCTGTTGAATGGGCAATTACCAATCACATGGCAAGACTTGGCGGAGAATATAATAAATCTAATTATGAGAACGCTGCCAAAATCACAAAGGACGATAATGTTGGGCAAGAAATTTTACGTAATAAATATGTAGATAAAAATATACGCACGAAGGTAGTGGTAACAACCACCCGACCACTCCCTTTTGAGCGTAAACTACCCAAAATTAGATCTAATGGGCGTGATTTGCGATTCGGAGATAATAGTCAAAGAGAAAATGATTTTTTCCGACAAGTAATTCTAAGTCAAGATGAAATTGATAGATTTCTTCGAGAAGCCAAACCGCAAGAACGCTATGCGAAATTTATGGAAAGTTTCGGTGGAGATATTGAAATTGCCCGTAAAGAGTTATCAGTACTCATAAATGATAATAAGATTGAGTTGAATAATCTCAATAAAAAGAGAGAGTCTATTCTTGAACAATTAAAAAAACCAATAGATGCTTCAATTTTCCAAAAATTCAATTCTATTGCTACTGAATTGAATAAGTTGGGTGAGAATATTCAGTTACCTGATGAGAGTTTTTCATCTCAGCATGAATATGCTCTTAATGCTAATCTTATATCGCGACGCCATGAGCTCGACTCATCACGTTTAACGAACAATCGAACGGTGGAAGCACTGGAAGACAGACTTCTAAAAATATCTGAAACTGAATTACATGTCCGCAGTTTAGCAGAGCAGAACTCACATCTTGCTAAATTAGTGAAAGGAGTGGCCGACGCTGATAAGTACCAATCACTTTTGGATTCATACGAAAAATGTGCAGAAGATCAGAAAATCACACACACGCATATGACTCGTATTATAGAAATAATTGATTGTATTGAAGATTTTTTAAAAATTGAGTCACATATTCTCGAGTTAGCTACTAGCCAAAAGATAATTTCTGAAGAGCGCACTAAGATCTGTGCGCAGCTTGCAGGTTTTGAAACAACAATTAATCAATTGAATATGGAGCTTAAGGCTGTAGATGATAGGGTCGCTATACTTAGGAAGACCGTTGATAACGCCGGGCTAGTATATATGGAGCTCTCAAATAACAGGGCTCGAGTAAGTAACTTAACACAGCAAATATCAAAAAAAGAAATTTCTATTCAGATAGATAAGTCTAGACTTGAGGAGTTGAATCGTGAGCTTACTAGGCTTTCTGAACTCAATGTTAATGGCACCTCATTATCAAACGGAAATCTAGGGGCCTTGCTTTTAGAACCTACAAAAGTTGAACAACTGACGAGATGTTACGCCGAGTTCGATGTGCTTGAATCACAAATTCAGGCTGTGCATGTTACTCAAAAAGCATTGTCTGAGCAGATGGAATTGCATGAACGACTGATTGCCATTGGAATTGACTATCTTAGTGTACGACCATCCAGCATCTGTCCTTTATGTACAACTCCTCACCCATCTGCGGACGGCTTACTGGATAAAATTAAGGGCCAGAACCTTTTATCAGAATTAAGTGAGGAGAATTCTAAACAGCTTTTATTTTTCACTGCACGCCAGAAAGAAATTCTTCAATCAATTCAGGATATTACTCAGTGCGCAATTGATTCAAAGGCTAAGTTGATTATTAACATAAACAAGGAATTGAGTGAGACTGACGAGAGACTTACTATTGCAGGTAGAGAGATATATACAATAGAAGCAGAGTTAAAAACTCTTGAGAAACGGACCACAGAGTTAGAAAGTTTAGTTTGGGAACTTTCACATGATGAGCTGGTCTCCCGAATTGAAAAAGAAATTGGTGAGCTTTCAATCAAAAGCTCAAAGTTCCTACAAGGAAAAGCATTAATTACCCCTCAGGTTGAAATGCTTAATGAATCACTCAAAGAAAAAGACTCTGCGCAGCAAAAAATAGCTTCGGAGATGGAAGGTATCTTCAGCGAAAATATCTACATTACAGTTCATAAATACTTAAATGAAAATGCGATTTCGTCTTCATCCCTCAAAAAGCACACTGAAAACAGGAAACTAGAGATTGAGGCGGAAATAAATAAGTGTAAAGCCACTATTGAGTTTATAACTGAACAATGTAATGTTTTACAGCAAAAAATGTTAAGTGATGGCATGTGGGTGGATTTTGTTCAGTTGAGGCTGCAAAAAGAAGCTTTAGAAATAAGTGTTGCCCGCTCTCAATCAGTAATTAACACGTTTTATGAGAGTTTATCTGACCTTATTATTATCCGTCCTGAGTACAGTCTTGAAAAAGTCAAAGAGCTCATAATCGCTAAAGTTCAGGATTGTCATCTTCGTACGAAAGAATTTGATATGCTTTCAAATAATATTCATTTACTCATAGAGCTTATGAGTTCGTTTGAGCCATATATTAAACATACAGCGCTTCAGAAAGATTTAATGGCTGAACAGATGTTAATAAAACAGCGTGAAAGAGTCGACACTACTTTGAACGCAGAAAGAGCTGCAATAGTGGATAGACTAAAACTTCTTATCAATAATTTCTTCTATGAAGACCTTATTAATTCTATTTATAAGAAAATAGATCCACATCCTGCCTTTAAAAAAGTAGAGTTTAAGGCTGACTTTGATTCTGATAAGCCAGGCCTAAATATTGTGGTTAGTGATGAGGTTGGAGAGCAAATTTCGCCAATACTTTATTTCAGTGCGGCTCAAACGAATATTCTAAGTTTAAGTGTATTTTTAGCTAGCGCACTTCATGCGAAAGATGATGAGGGCAATCCCATCAATGTTGTTATGATTGACGATCCAATCCAGTCAATGGATTCGATTAACATACTTTCTACGATAGATCTTTTAAGAAGTATATGTATTCAATTTGATAAGCAAATTATTATCTCAACGCATGATGAAAACTTTTTTGCCTTACTTCAGCGCAAAATTCCTGCCCAAATTTTTGGTTCTAAATTCTTGCAATTGGAAAAGTTTGGTGTAGTCGTCCCGGTGCAACCCTTTATGAACTAAAGTGCTTACACTGCTTCTAAATAATCTTCATGCACATCTCGTTGTCTAAATTTGAAACGAGTGTGCATTGCTCATGACCTGCCCCCAGGATTACATGTAACGTTCAGTTAGAAATGTCCGTTTGGCGCGGAATATAAAAGAGTGTCTAATCACTTAAATATGTGCGTTGAAGAAAGGCCAACATCAAGTCAGCCTCAGAAGACTAGGGGATATTTAATTCAAAAGCCATTCAAGTAAGGAGTAGTCGCCTCTGGAAGCTGCTTCATCTTCAATACAATTCAAGAACAGGGTGAGATATGTAGCAGTGGTCTCAACTTTACCATTCGCAGGGAATTTATTATATTTCTTTGATTGAGGGGAATACATATAAAAACCAGTATCTGGCAAGCAGAACATCACACTTGGTATATTTTCTGTGACACCCCATTTTGACAGCGCATTATCCAAATCTGTTATAGATTGCTTATAACTGAAGCAACTAACCATAGGGTAGTTAGATTTTCCATCTTCAAGATTCCCTTTTTTAGCCGTTTTTAATCCTTGTGGGTTGTCAGGATGTAGTGACCATGCAAGGTTTAAAGTTTGATGCATCCCCTCTGTATTTAGGTCGCTCTTGATTTCGATTGCTCTATGTACGGAATCTATGAAGTAGACACCTAACCCATTCTGTTCAATGATTGGTGGTATTTTCCTTTTGTCATAAATGATGATGTCTGCCTGTGGTGAAAATCTATCCCATTTATCAACAATCTGGCCTGAGCCGATACCAAAATGAGATGGTAGTAGTGATTTAATAATCGGAATGAGAAAACTCTCTCTGAATGTGCCTTTGACAGTAGTATGGGATATGTCAGAAACAGCCTCTGCATTGTCATATGCTTGCTGAATTTTGTTATGAAGAATGGTTTTTAAAAACTGACTAGGCATGGTCAATCTTTCCTTGAATTAGTTTGATGCGGTGGATAACTAAATTTTGCCACTTTAACAGATATGTTAATTTCCGCTTGTCGCTCACAGTGGACCTTCTGCTCAGTTAACTTACTCGCTTTGTGCCAAGAGCGGGCATTGCTAATAGTTAGAGTGTGTGACCTGCTCCACGTTGATTAAGCACAAGCGCTGTATTGGTTCGTTGAACCCGCTGCTCAGAACGGACAATTAGTGTTAACACTCCAGAGCGTTTAGCTCAAGTAGTATTACTATAGATAAATCATTACATGATGGCGTGGAGAACGGGGGATTCTGAAAACGGTAAGAAGTGAAAGGGAAAGAAGAGCTTGTTGCGGGTGGACGGACTGGTGAAGATCCGCATGTGAATGGTGGAGGGTGTATGCTGCCAAATTTCCCCGCTTGCTATTGGGTGTTTCCCCACCTTATTCCCCACGACAAAATCACGTTAAGACCAGCGGATTAAGGAGAAATGATAATTCCCCCGTTTTCCCCCGTATTCTCTGCTTCATTATGAATAATCTTAGAGAAAGGAACCGTAGAGGACCGTAGAAAGACCGTAGCAGTGGGGTAAGGAAGAGGCACATCAGAGGGTGTGGAGGTGTCTAAAAGTAACGAGCATCTGCGAAAATGGCGAGAAATCCAGCAAACAAATAACGTGTTGCAACGACCAGAAATCTACCGTAGCTAAGAAAGGAAAAAGCCCCGCTTTGCAGCGAGGCCTTATGAATATTGGTGCCCGGACTCGGAATCGAACCAAGGACACGGGGATTTTCAATCCCTCGCTGTTCGTGCTGTGCGAGTTCAAGTTCCCTCATGGGTGAAACGAAAGCACACTGCAGCCTAGTGATGTAAAACTGGATGTGTCGCTTCTAACATAGATAACTGTGCCGCCTTGCCTGCATTCCTCAGGTGGAGTGTGGCGTAGAATCAGGTTTTCATAACCTTTGAGCAACTATCGACCTTGGTCGCAGACCTCTTTAATGCGCTTAATCACCATCCCTCTGCACATCTGATGTTCTTCGTGCATCGCTCTCGGATGAGCTATTCTGAAACAGATCGCATTCCCTGCTTTAAACTCCCATAGCTTTCCTGAAATGACTGATGAAGTCTCATAGCCGCCTAACTCAGTAAGCAATTGTTTGATGATGTAGTCTGTTCGCCGGGCTCCGGATGCAAAGATAATGAAATCAGGCTCCAGATATCTAATTTGTGTAGCAAGCAGCTTCAGTGAGGCCGATATCACTTCCTGTACTTCATTCTCAGGACGAGTGAGTGGAGTCAGACGGTCGTAATCCCACGCCAGTAGGTTGGCGTATACGATTGCCTGAGGGGCAATGTTTCAACTCATTAGCCAGTCGGAAATGATACTGTATGAAGCGACTACGTGATTTGAGATTAAGCGTCCCCGTCAGATGTTTCCTGTAACGAGTTATAGCTTCTTCAACTACAAGCTCTGTGGTGACATCAGGTATAAGTCCTAGGACTCGGGAAATGGTATTCTTCCCATTTAAGGTATTCCAACCCGCTGTTTCACGCCCAACCAGCATAACTTTTACGGTGGATCGCCAGTATTCATCGGAGGGAACGGGTAAAAATACGCCAGAGTATTTATCCTCCTGTAGGTTGAATGGCCGGGTGTTAAGCCCCTGCAGTATTTGTATATACGCTTTTACCAACGTTTCCATGTTTTACCTACTCCGAAATGAAAAGCCCCTCAGATATATATTATTTTCATGATATCAGTCCGATACATGAGGGTAACTATGAAAAAATCCTTCCGTGATTTTTCCCTTTGTTCAGCAATAACGAGCCCCCGTCTACCGAACTTCCACGCAGGAATGCGATGCGGGGGGCTTCTGTCTGCAACGTGTCTGGCAGGGTAACCCCGCCGACTTTAATATTATTAGACAAAATCAAACTCTCAATGATTTTTCATGTTCGTATTGTTATGTTATAACATATCAAATAATGTAAAAGGAGATTATCGCGATGGGTGTTTAAAAGCGAAACATTCGTGGCGATGAATCATTCCAAAGCAGAACAGTAAAAATGCAAATCATTAGAGAGTGTGAAATATGGCTGACGTTGTAGCTCGACAGAAAGCAGATGCAAGACTACCTGTGACCGTACTATCCGGCTTTCTCGGCGCGGGAAAGACCACGTTACTTAACCATATTCTGAATAATCGCGCTGGCCGCCGCGTCGCGGTGATCGTCAACGACATGTCAGAAGTGAATATTGATGCTGCGCTGGTGAGGGAAGGCGGCGCTGAGCTTTCACGGACGGACGAAAAGCTGGTTGAGATGAGTAACGGCTGTATCTGTTGCACGCTGCGTGAAGATCTCCTGCTCGAGGTTAATCGGCTGGCGAAAGAGGGGCGTTTTGATCAGTTGGTCATTGAATCAACCGGTATCGCGGAACCGCTTCCGGTCGCGGAGACCTTCACGTTTGCGGGTGACGATGGGGAAAGCCTCTCTGAAGTGGCTCGGCTGGATACGATGGTGACCGTTGTCGACGGCTATAATTTCTTAAAAGATTACACGTCGGTGGACAGCATCCATTCACGCGGAGAATCGTTAGGAGAGGGTGACGAGCGCAGTGTTGTGGATTTACTGATTGACCAGATCGAGTTCTGCAATGTCATTATCCTTAATAAAACTGACCTTATTGATGCGGCGCAACAGCAAAAGCTGGTTGCGATTATTCGTTCACTTAATCCGGGCGCAAGAATACTTCATGCACAATTTGGTGCTGTGCCGTTGAACGAGGTGCTCGACACGGGATTGTTTGATTTCGACAAAGCGGCGCAGGCTCCTGGATGGTTGAAAGAGCTACGCGGCGAGCATACGCCTGAAACGGAGGAATATGGCATCACCAGTTTTGTTTTCCGCGCGCGTCGGCCGTTTCATCCTGCCCGTTTCGCGCAGGTCATGGAAAACTCGCTCACCGGAGTTGTCAGATCCAAAGGCTATTTTTGGTTGGCAAGCCGCCCGGAATATGCCGGATCGTGGTCTCAGGCAGGCGGCGTGGCGCGTCAGGGGCTGGCCGGTTCATGGTGGGTCAGTGCACCAAAAGAAAAGTGGCCGACAGATAGCGAATCGCTTGATTACATTCGTTCCATATGGGTGGATGGCGTGGGTGATGCACGGCAGGAACTGGTGTTTATCGGTATCGATATGGATGAATACGTGCTGCGGACCCGTCTGGAGGCTGCACTGCTGACGGACAAAGAAATGACAGAAGGTCTGGCGATGTGGCTAGATTATCCGGACCCGATAGAGCCTTGGTTTGCGTCATAACGTGTGGGTAATTTAGAAAAGGCCTGATTGCTCAGAGGGTGGAAGATTTATCGTCCCCGCGCGTGTCGAGGACGATAAGTTTTTCTATGAAAAAATATAGCTTGGTGCAGAAAAAACGGTATCACGGAATACGAGATCCCGTTTACCGCGCTTCCACTGCGTTAGCTTTCATAGCTAACCGCATGCGCTTCCGTCGGTGCGGGAAGCTCCCATTTCGTCAGCATACCTTGCAGCGTTTTGTTGCTCAATGTGGTGTCTCGTTTCCTGTTGCGGCGCAGCAATTCCTGACGCGGACGCTCCAGATAGACAATCTCCACTTCTGCGCCGTAGGCGTAGCACAGATCCAACGTGCGGGTGCGCATTTGCTGGCTCAGGTGTGTGGCGTTCCACACGAACGGTTCATGCGTTCGCAGCAGTGAGCGTGCTTTGTCGGTCGCCCAATGCACGGCTTTTCCTTCGTTTTCTCCGTGTTTCAGCCCCAGCTCAGTTCGTGCATCGTCGAAAGAAACTACGGGTAAATCACGCCGATGCGTCCGCACCCAGGTGTCTTTTCCCGACGCGGGCAAACCGCACATCACGGTGACTTTCGATCCCGGTTCCTGAAACAGCGGATAGTCTGGATGAACATCGGCACCGCGAAAATAGCTCAGTCGCGTGTGGGCATCGACAAATGCTCTCGGCTGGCCGTAACAGACTTCCTCCCGCGCCAGCTCGCGAAACAGCTCAATACTGTCGAGCACGCGTGATTGATCCTGACAGATGCGCCCACGCATATCGGCTTCCGCCAGCGTTGCGAGCAGCGGAATGCTCAACTGCCAAGACAGTTCGCGAATCGTAAAGATCGGCGACATCCGACGGCGCTCATCCTCAAGGCAGTAAAACGGCACTTGATGCACCGAAATTAAGCGGCAAATCGCTTCCCGAATCGCAAACGGAACGCCGGCATCCCACAGCAGCACCCGGGCGTCGATGGCGCCTTTGCGAGAATGCCCTGGCTGACCAATCTGACCCGTTACCGGGTCAATCACCGTCGTGCGGTACTTTGCAACGTCATGCAGCAACGCGGAAAAAAACAAGATTTCCTGCTGCTCGCGCGTGGCTGTCTGGTAATCAGGAAGCTGCAATAGCGACTCGATCACCATGATGGTGTGTGTCCAGACATCGCCTTCGCCGTGATAGCGCGGCTCCTGCGGCGTCTCTTTGGCGCGTTGAAGCACCGGAAACGCGTCCAGACAAGCAGCAAAATCTGGCTGCGCGCCAGAGGCGGGGACCAATCCCCTAATGGTATTCCAATCCATGATAATCATACTCCTTACTTATCGGGCATCGCGGCGGCGAGCGCGTCCAAAGAACGCAGCGTATTCAGCCCCAACATTTCCCAGGATACGGTTGGACAGGGCGCGTACAGATCAACGCCGTCAGCCAGCTGGTTCGGCAAAATCGGGCGTCGAGAATGATGCGAGCCGCTGTCCAAAATGGTCTGGATGAAGTCATGGCGTACCAGCTTGTAACGTGCCAGTACCTGTTCATCATCTTCAACCTTCAAATAAAGGCCTTCCGAACGGTCCGATTTATCGGTTTGCTGCCAGCACAGCGCGAGCGGTAAGCCTTCACGCTGCACGGTGGATTCAAACGCGGTCTTCCAGTTCTGGCTTTTCGCCAGCGAACGGAACACCAGTTTCCACAGCAACGCCGGATTTGTTGGCATCTCCCCGGCGTAAAGTACCGGAACGGACAGCACGGGCGAACTGGCCAGCATCGCGTGTCGGCGCGCCGTCGATAAAAAAATGCCGTCACGACGATCGTAAATATCAAATTCGTGAAAGTAATGCGGCAACCGGTCGTAAAACACGGAATGCTTGCTGTACGCCCATTCGCCGTACATCACGAAACGGTCTTCCAGCAGCTCAAGAAAACGCATTTCGTGCGCGGTGGCCCAGAGCTTGAACTGGTTGAACTGCCGTTCCCGTGAGCCGCCAGCCAGATAGTGGCCGCGCGACTGAAGCAGGAGTTCCGCCGTTTCATTGAAGGACACGCCGCTGTTTGCGCCGTCGATCTTTTCTTCGATCACGACGTAACGGCCTGCCAGCGCTTTCAGTGCGATTTGGTCCGACGCATCGTCGCCAGACTGTAAACGCGAACCTTCCAGATGCGGGGTACGCGGATACTTTAATAACGGTATTGAATGTAAATACATGTTTTTCGCCTGCTGCGTTATTGGCGCAGCCAGGCCCATCTACGGTAAAAAAGAGGGCCGACGAACGTGTTCTGGCGCGAGTCAATAGCTGGCCGCTGGCATTCCAGAGGTCAGAGTCGCGGGGGAGGAAGCGGGAGGTTCGTTTTCTGCTCCGCACAATAGCGGGGAAAACAGGGAACTCGTACCGCAGCCAACGCTGGCGCAGACTGCGCCGAATCGAGGCTGCTTAATGCAGTCGTCGGCGGTTAGTGGGGGGCTGACGTACAGGGCACTTTATGGCTCCAAATGACACATGGGGGTGAGTAAACGGCGCGATTCTAGCGAAGGAACTCTCCGACAACAAGTTTTTGTATAAAAAATGCTATTCTTTCCTGTAGTTGTAGAATGTGTTGGCGCGTGTAAACGTGGTAAAAAGGCCAGAGGCTATCGACGTCAGCGTGATAAGAATAGCGAGTGGTGAGATAGGGGATGCACACAATGAAGAGTCGAGGAATATAATGAAAATCAGTGTGATAAAGAAAGGGATTGCGGGTCTTTTACTGGTACTGCCGTTGTACGGTGTCGCAGAGACAAAAGATCCAGATTTGTTCGTCGGCTATACCACGCAGGATCTTACCGATGCATTACCTGCGCAGCTGTTGAACATGATTCAGCGAGACAAAGTGGTCGATGCGGCAAACCACATGGTGCAGACCGAGTATGTTGACCCTACGACAGGCAATAAGGCGCTGGTTTCATTGTTCATGCTGCCGCCCGATAGAGATGGAAATGTTCCGATTGCCTCCAAGCCCAGCGATCTGGATGCGGTGATTGCCAGTACCGAGAAAGAGATGCTGCGCCAGCGCATTAAGCCCGACCAACGTGCGGGAAACATTGACGGTGCGACGCCTTTTCGCTGCTTACAAACGATTCTGAATAATAAGGTCCTGCATTCGCTGTGTTCGACGCTGATTAAAGGACGCGTGCTGGAAGTGCAGGCGATCAACACGGTCGATAACATTCAGGATGAAGCCGGGCTGAATAAGGTCATCGGGCAACAGAATGAGTTTGTTATCGGAATGGGAAAAACGCTGCTGGCGCTCAAAAAGTAATCCGTACTGACGCAGCAGGTAAACGTCAGCGGTGACAGATCGCCGCGGTTTCTCATCAATATTCTTGAGCGAAGGCGAGCACCTTCGCTTTTTTTGCACCAAAAATCCCCCGGTTCTCCCTTGCCAGATTCTCAGCGTTCGTGCATAACTGCCGGTGCCAAAGGGCCGATGCCTGAAATCAGGCATGACGAAACGACACCGGATAAACGCTATGCTTTTGTTACTCGTTTTGGCTGTGATTGTAGTCGCCGTTTACGGCTGGTTAAAACAGCCGCAGTATGTATCACCAGAGGTCAAGCCCCAGCCGGAAAACCCACTCTTTCGCGATGGCGCGTTTCATAACCCAGTGGCTCGCCCGACGGTCGATAGCCAGAACCGATTTGCGCTGCTGTACCGTTTTCTTTTCGAGAAAGACGCTGGCGCGTTGCCAGATACCCGTCTGCCGTCGGAAAAGACCGATTTGCACCAGTTGAGTAAAACGGATAACGTCATCATCTGGATGGGACACTCCAGCTATTTCATTCAACTGGAAGGGAAAACGTTCCTGCTGGATCCGGTATTTAGCGACAACGCTTCGCCGGTGCCGCGTACCAATGTTGCCTTCAAGGGCAGCAATGTGTATTCACCGGACGATGTTCCCACCATCGACTATCTGCTGATCACCCACGATCACTGGGATCATCTGGATTACCCCACGCTGGACGCGCTACGCGGGAAAATCCGCCGCATCGTCACGCCAACGGGCGTGGGCTCCTATTTTGTAAAATGGGGTTTCCCGCAGAAAGACATTACGGAAGGCGGCTGGTTCAGTTGCCTGAAAGAGAACGGAGTCGAGATCCATGTACTTCCGACACAGCATTTTTCCGGCCGACTCCTCAAGCATAATCAAACGCTGTGGGGCTCATTTGCGCTGATTACAGAACAACATCGTCTGTATCTCGGTGGGGACAGCGGCTATGGCGCTCATTACAAAGCGATCGCCGAGCGCCTGGGCGGATTCGATATTGCGATACTGGAATGCGGGCAATACGATCGGGATTGGCCCCACGTTCATATGACGCCGGAAGAGAGCGCGCAGGCGGCTAGTGATTTGCAGGCTAAAGCGGTATTACCGAGCCATAACAGCAAATTTAAGCTGGCGCACCATCGCTGGAACGACCCGCTGGAACGCATTTCTCAGGCGAGTGAAAATCAAGGCTGGCGACTGATGACGCCCCGCATTGGCGAACGCGTTCAGGTCGATAACCCGCAGCAAACGTTTAGTCAGTGGTGGAATGCCTAAATGGCATGAGTGAGATCAGCGTCAGGGACAGAAGACCTCTCCTGTCCCTGATAGGTTCCTCTGTGCAGAGCCGAGGAACCTATATCATTACGGTGTTGTAGGATTAATTGAGGCGTTTTTTGATTTTTTCTACCATCGCCGCAGTGGAAATACCATAGCGATCGTGCAGGGTTGGCAGGGCACCCGCATGCAAGAACTCGTCGGGCAACGCGATAACATCCAGTTCACAGTGCACGCCTTTGCGCATAAGCAGGGCGGCAATGGCTTCGCTTAATCCACCCACACAGGTGTGGTTTTCGGCGATGATGACCAACCGCCCGGGCTTAGCGGCTTGAGCAAGAATCGTCTTCTCATCCAACGGTTTTATCGTGGGAACGTGGAGTACAGCCGCGCTGACGTTGTCTTTACGTAGTTTTTCAGCCGTCTCCAGCGCGCGCATTGTCATCAGCCCTGAAGAGATAATCAGCACATCATTACCGTCCTCCAGAAGTTTTGCTTTACCCAGTTCAAACTTGTAGTCGTATTTGTCCAGTACAAGTGGAACTTTGCCGCGCAATAAGCGCATGTAGACTGGGCCTTGATGTTCCGCGATTGCCGGAACGGCCTGTTCAAGCTCCAACGCATCGCACGGGTCAACGATCGTCATCCCCGGAATACCGCGCATGATTGCCAGATCTTCAGTCGCCTGATGGCTCGGGCCGTATCCGGTTGTCAATCCTGGTAGGGCAGCACAAATCTTCACATTCAGATTTTCTTCTGCAATGACTTGATGGATAAAGTCATAAGCACGACGCGTCGCAAAGACCGCATAGGTGGTCACAAATGGAATGAACCCTTCTTTTGCCATTCCGCCAGCCGCCCCCATTAGCAGCTGTTCTGCCATACCCATTTGAAAGAAGCGCTCTGGGAATGCGTTAGCAAAAATATGTAGATCGGTGTATTTGGACAAATCGGCCGTCATGCCAACAATTTCACGCCGTTCTGCAGCGAGTTTTGACAGGGCGACTCCGAAGGGAGCCGCTACCGTTTCCTGGCCTTCATCGGCAATGGAGGCAATCATGGCGGATGTCGTTAAACGAGGTTTGACCTGCGCTGTCTGGCTCATTACAACACTCCTTCAGGTTTGTTTTCATCGAGTACTGAGAGCGCTTTCTGCCATTCGTCAGCATCAACGCGAATGAAATGGTTTTTATCGCGCGTTTCCAGAAACGGTACGCCTTTGCCCATCAGTGTGTCGCAGAGGATCACCCGTGGTTTGTTTTCTGGGTAACTCTTCGCATTATCAAATGCCTTAATCACGGCGGCGAGATCGTTTCCGTCAATACGCTGAACATACCAACCGAAGGAAGACCATTTGTCTTCTAGTGGTTCAAAGCCCAGTATTTTCCGGGAGTCGCCATCAGCCTGTTGTTTGTTGACGTCCACGATATTGATGAGATTGGACAGGCCATAGTGTGCCGCAGACATGGCGGCTTCCCAGGTTGAGCCTTCATCCAGTTCGCCATCGGACATAGAATTGATGACCAGCGCTGAATTTTGCTTCTGCTTAAGGCCCAGCGCCATGCCGACAGCAATGCTCAGACCTTGCCCCAACGAACCGCCTGAAATCTCCATCCCCGGTGTATACGTAGCCATACCCGACATCGGCAAACGGCTATCATCAGAACCGTAAGTCTCCAGTTCTTCCCGAGGAATAATGCCCGCTTCAATCAGTGCTGCGTAATAAGCGATAGCGTAATGGCCGTGTGAAAGCAGAAAACGGTCGCGTTCTTCCCATTTTGGTTCTTCGGGGCGGTAATTCATGATATGGGCGAATGCGGTGGCGAGGACATCGGCATACCCCAATGCTTGTCCGATATAACCCTGGCCTTGCACTTCCCCCATCAAGAGGGCGTAACGACGAATACGCCAGGCGGCAGCCGCTACTTTTTGAAAATCGGTTTGTGACATTTATCTGTCCTCACATTAATGGATTAGCATGCCGCCATTGACATCAAGCGTAATACCGGTGGAGTAAGAGGAAAGATCGCTTGCCAGGAATAATGCGGCCTGTGCAATATCAATCGCGTCGCCGAGTCGGTTAAGCGGAATCCCTGCCAGAATAGAGGTTCTCATTTCATCCGTTAATTTCCCGGCAGTAATATCCGTTTGAATCAGGCCAGGGGTGATGGCGTTCACGCGAATATTATCAGGCCCGAACTCACGAGCCATCGCTTTAGCCAGGCCAAGAACGCCTGCTTTTGCTGCGCTGTAGTGTGGACCGCCAAAAATGCCACCGCCGCGTTGTGCCGAGACGGAAGAAATACAAACGATGCTGCCTTTATTTTGTGCCCGCATAGCTGGGATTACGGCCTGTGACATCAATAACGTGCCACGCAGGCTAACATCTAAAACCGCATCATAATTGTCACGCTTAATATCGAGCGTCTTAATCGGCTGTGTAATGCCAGCGTTGTTGACTAAAATGTCTATACGTCCAAACTTAGCAATGATTTGTTCAATAGCTGCATGTACCTGCTGCTCATTAGACACGTTAGCTTTCAAACCTAAATGTTTGTCGCCAAGAGACGCCGCCGCTTTTTCACTTGCCGCTTCATCGAGATCAATAATGACAACATGGGCACCATTTTCTGCAAATAACTTTGCGGTAGCAAAGCCCAAACCACGTGGGGAGGCTGCCCCTGTAATAACAGCGACTTTATTCTTTAATAACATCATTTACTCCATTTTTGTTGAGATAATCAGAAGGTTATTTCGGTTCGTCGATCATTAATATAAAAATCAAACCCAGTGCGGCGCAAATTCCAAAATAAGAGAATACGGTATTAAAACTTCCCGTTGAGTCCAGGATAAATCCTGCGAGCATTGGAGAAACAAATCCCCCGAGGTTGCCTCCAGTATTAATAATGGAGGCGGCGATAGGATAGATTTTAGTATCAGACACAGCCATTCCGTAGGCTGTAAACGCAGGCCATCCAATATTCAAAGAGAGACCAACAAAAAACAAACCCGTACATACCGCCAAAGTATTGCTTGGTATATTCAGCATGATGGCCATCATAATAACCGTGCTTATCGCGGTAAAAATCATGGTGGGTTTTCTGCGGCGACCTAATATTTTATCCGAAACGTACCCGCCAAAGATGGCTCCGATAAATCCGCCGATGCAGGGCATGGCTGCGACAAACCCCATGCTCATAAAGTCGAACCCTTTCTCTTTCACAAGATAGAGCGGTATCCAGGTCAATAGTCCGTATAACACGCTGACCATCATGAAATAGGCCAGGGAGTCTCCAATTATATTTTTTGAGGTTAAAAGCCCTTTTACTGTCGAAACAGGTTTCAGCGCTTTTACGCGGATTATTTTATCCAATGTTGTGAATTTTTTATCAGGGACAATATTGCTTTCCCGATGTGAAGCTTCCTGTTTATCTGAATTGATATAATCGAGCTCTGCCTCTGAGACAAAGCGACTCTCGGATGGTTTCGATTTCACCAACAAATACCAGGCGATTGCCGCAATGACGCCCGGAATGGCGAATGAGAAAAATACCCAGCGCCAGCCCCATGTGACCGCGATCCATACCGCTAATGGCGGAACCAGTATTGGCGCGAACATGGTTGCAGCAATATAGACGCCCGTTGCTGTTGCTTTTTCCTTTTTAGGGAACCAACTGTTGATTGTCGACGCCAGCCCAACAGGACATGGGCCTTCTGTAAGTCCGAGCCCCAGACGTATGAATTTGAGTCCGAGGATTGACGTTGCCGTTCCCATCAACCAGGTAAAGGCTGAGAACCCGAAAATGGATACAGATATGAGCCCGCGAGTTCCCCGTTTGGCGATAAAGAAACCCGCTGGGATCTGGCTAAGTGCATAACCCAGGAAAAACATACTGGCTATGGCACCGGCTTCGAAGTTACTAATATGAAATTCTTGGATAATAAAAGGAAGCACCGCCCCAATGTTTGTACGATCGGCATAATTTATTGTATAGACAATGAAAATCAATGCCAGCACCACAAAGCGGTAGTTGGTTTTCTTTATTTCTGAGTAGGGTACGCTTTGTTCTATACGAGACATTTTTTACCTCATGGTATGAACAACTATTTTTATTAGGACCACTAAGTGGGTTCACCGCTGACTATAACGACAGGATGGAAAAATGGAATTAAATAAAACTCATTTGTAGTTGAGAAAAATTTTTATCATGAATTGGATCATAAAAATGGCTCTGCTTAGCCGTAAAAAAACACATGGTAAGACTAAATTGTGATATCCATCACAAACCTATATCTAAAAAAACTCGCCATTTATAAAAAATAGGTACTATTGCTGCTTATTACTTCAAATAAAAACTAGTTGTCACCATGAAAAAAGAGAATAACGACAATCTTCCAATCCCCTCTTTGAGGAATATTCAAGCTTTCCTTCAGGTTGCCAATTGCAACAGTATAAATACTGCCGCAGAACAGCTTAACATCACGCCATCGGCCGTTAGTCATCAAATATCAACGCTTGAGCGGTTTATCGGGAAGAAATTATTTATTCGCAATGGCAGGGGCGTTAAGTTGACATTGACGGGTGAGAAATATTTACGTGATGTATCTGGCGCGATAAGCGAAATAGGGCGGGCAACAGATCAAATAATTAATGAAGGCGGGAAGGAAATCCTTCGCGTTCACTCCTCGCCAACGTTTGGATTAACCTGGCTAATGAGGCGGTTAGGGTATTTTAGAGATCAATATCCTGACATTACGCTAAATTTGACATGTTCTTATGAGAATCTTCAGTTCTCCCGTGATAATATCGACATTGATATCAGGCATGGCATAGCCGATTGGGATGCCTATAAAGTATTGACGATAAAGAAAGACACGATGATTGTTATGGCATCTCCTGCATATTTAAAACAGCATCCCGTGATAAACCCAGAAGATTTATTGACCTATGAACTCATTAGCTCAACAAGTACGTTGATTAATTGGGATAAATGGTTTTCTTACCATAATTTATCCAAGTCACATATAAATCATAGCCTCAGTTTTGACCGTTCATTTATGAGTTTTGAAGCCGCAAAAATGGGATTGGGTTTTATTCTGGAAAGTAAAATGCTAGGCACAGATTTCCTTCGCGAAGGTTCCCTTGTTCCTGTCCTTTCTGAAGATTATGCCATTCCTGTTAATGCACATCACATCGTCATGCCACATGTTAATGAACGAACACCAAAGATAAAGGCTTTCACTGACTGGGTTCGCAAAGAACTCCAGACCAATGGGTTTTCTATCTGACTGACATCCTCACCATCAACCAAATGTTTTCTCACTCAGGCAGTCAATAAATGCCCGGAGTTTGGGAGACAGATCGCGACTGGCGGGCCAGAGAATCCACATTGGGCTGCTATTTTGAGTGAAGTCATCAAGGATGGTCTGTAATCGACCATCGCGCAGGTATTTCGCCACGCTGAAATCTGGCAGGCAGGCAATGCCTTGGGCCTGTCGGGCCAAATGGATGCGCATTTCTATGCTGTTGCAGACCAGCGAGAGCGGAATGTCGTAGGCGTTTTCCTCTGCTGCTGACGGGAGCGGCCACGGTTCGAGACGACCCGAGCTGGGAAAGCGGTAATGCAGACAGACATGCGTCTGTAGATCCATCGGGTGTTGCGGCAGTCCGTGTTCCTTAAAATATTCCGGCGCACCGACCAGAACGCGGCGGAACGTGCCCAACTGACGGCGCTTGAGTCCTGAATCTGCCAGCGTTCCAGTGCGTATCGCGGCATCAAAGCCATCACCAATGACATCCACTAAACGATCGGAGAAATCCAGATCCAGTTCTACTGCCGGATAACGCCGCATAAAATCTGCGATGACAGGCTCGAACAGGCTGCTGTGTCTGGGTAGGCTGACGCGCAGTTTACCGTGTGGCGTCTCGCTGGCCTGCGTCATTTCCAGTTCAGCGGCTTCGACCTCGCTCAGAATGCGGCGGCAGCGCTCAAGGAACTTTTCACCTTCGGCGGTCAATGCCAGCGTTCGTGTGCTGCGATGAAAGAGGCGCACACCCAAGCGTGTTTCCAACCGTGCAACCGCTTTGCCGACAGAGGAGGGAGAAACCCCCAATTCGCGGGATACGGCGGAGAACCCAAGCCGTTCCGCCACGCGCACAAAAATGCCAATACTGCCCAGTTTATCCATCATCACGCCGACCTATTTAAGACATTTTTGTCCGAAGTGTTGATAACCTTATCCTATTTTTCTCGTTATGGCTTTGGCTTAAGCTGCAGGAAACGCCCGGTGACCTCTGTTGGTGTCTTTGGGCATCACGTTATTGCAGACGAGAACGATGACTTCACTTTCTTTTCCCTCCGCCAGAATCTGGCTTCAACTGCTGGCCGCTTGCCTCACTGGCTTATTGATTCCGCTGTGTTTCACTGGCCCGGCGGTCGTGCTACCGGCGATCAGTCAGGAGTTGGGCGGCAGCCCAGTGCAACTTAGCTGGATTATGAACGCTTACATCCTCAGCTATGGCGGCGCGATGATGGTATCGGGCAGCCTGACTGACATCTACGGGCGCAGGCGTATTTGGCTGATCGGGCTGGCTTGGTTTTGTGTTTTTACCTTTGCGATTCCGTTTTCCCCCAGCGTACTGTGGATCGATCTGCTGCGGTTGCTACAGGGGCTAGGCGGCGCGGCGGCTTTTGCCGCGGCGATGTCATCGCTGGCGCCGCTTTTTGCTGGGCGAGCCCGCGCACGTGCTTTCAGTTTACTGGGTACCACCTTTGGCCTCGGGCTGGCTTTCGGCCCGCTGATATCAGGATGGATGGTTGAGGCCAGCAGTTGGCAGGGCGTCTTCTACGCTACGGGCATTGTGGGCCTGCTTGGCTTGGGGCTGGTCGCGATAAGCACTCGACAGGTGCATGAGACGAACTCTGGCACGATGGACTGGCCGGGCATGATCAGCTTCACGCTGGCTTTGGGACTCTTCACCTACGGCATGCTGCTGGTACCAGAACTGGGATGGCGCAATCCGATGGTTGTCGCCATGTTGCTCGCGTCAGTTGCCGTGTTTGTCGGTTTTGTGGTTATCGAACGGCGGGTAGCACAGCCGATGCTGGATTTGGGATTCTTCCGCTCTCCCGGATTTATTGGTGTACAGGTGCTGGCCGCCTCGCCCGCCTTCCTCTTCATCGTGTTGATTGTGATGCTGCCGGGGCGCTTCATCGGCATTGACGGCTACAGCGCATTGCAGGCAGGGCAGATGATGGTGTGGCTGGCAGCCCCGTTGCTTGTGGTGCCATTTTTGGCGGCGCTGCTGACGCGCTGGTTCACTCCCGGCTTGCTGTGCAGCGTCGGACTGTTTCTTGTGGCGGGCGGACTGATCGGGTTAGCGCATGGTTTTGCTCAGGGCGGTGAGTCGTTACCGTTGCCGCTGTTGCTGATTGGCATCGGTATCGGCCTGCCGTGGGGGCTCATGGACGTGCTGGCCGTCAGCGTAGTGACGCCGGAACGGGTTGGTATGGCTACGGGGATTTTCAATACGGTGCGGGTATCCGCAGACGGTGTCGCTATCGCCATGATTAGCGCCTTGCTTGCCACGTTGATTCAAAATGGCATGGAGCTGGAGATGGGGGAATCGGTCTCACAGGCTGCGCTTCTGGAAGCGGCCAGCCGCACCGCATTAGGAGAACTGCATACCGCCGTGTCGATCCTGCCTGAGTATGAGGATCTGTTATTACAACGCTATGCGGAGTCGTTCATCACCGTCATGTACGTATTGGCAGGAATCGCCGCACTGACGGCCTGCGCGGTATTCGTTTTGCTGCGTGAGCGGCCAGCGGGTGCGAGTACCAGCCAGCGGACATAACATGGGGTTTCATCACTCGGTTGTATTAATGAAATGACCCGTGTTGAGTGATAGGCAGAATGGTTTCCATTCATACGAATTCGCGGGTAAACGCTTTAATATCGATAAACTATCGCGATTAAGCTTTGTGAAAATCGATGGAAAACCCTTGTTGCTGCCAGTGAGAGAGTTGTTCACTCTGACTACGAGACAACGCTTTGCCTGTCCATACTAAAATGTGTTGGCCAGGAAAGAGTTCTGGGCGAAGGGAGCTAAGTGGTTCCGCTAATACTTCAATGCTCCAGCCCTGTTGTGAAAGACGCCACGCTTCTAGCCACAAACGCGTGCGGTCATTGTTATCCCATGCAATAAGTAAAGCTTCTTTCCCTTGTTTTTTACGCGACTCAGCAAGGCATAGGACAGCATACTCAATAAGAATACCATCTAGCAGGCTAGACATAATCTGTGACGTATTTTGATCAAGGCTAAGGCGTTGACGCACTGGGATAAAAATATGATCGATGAGTGAGTCGGCAGAATGCTCTCGACTTATTGCCACGATCATGGCTCGCAGTTTGGCGGGGCGAACATGGCGCAATATGGTCATCATTTCTTCCTGAAGTGCTGACCAGCCATCATTGATGGAAACGCTCTTTTTTTCTAGCAGTGCTTTAACCTTACCAACAGGAACGCCACTTTCTACCCAACGCTTAATTTCTTCGATTCTCTGAATATCACTTTCATCAAACTGGCGATGCCCGCCTTCGCTGCGCTGCGGTTTCAGCAATCCATAGCGCCGTTGCCAGGCTCGCAGTGTTACGGGATTAATTCCACATCGTTCGGCTACATCACCAATACTATAAAAAGTCATTGACTCCCTCATGCTAAAAGCCGATCTGCTCACTGCTAAAACTAACTAATCATGACAAGTTGTACAAATTTTTTTTACTGTACAAGTATGGGAACCTGACGATTACCTCAATATTGTGCTTATTCTAAAAAACTGACTTTTTTTCTGGCCAGGCGATCGCTGGGATTGTGCCAATCTCTGGTTTGGCGAACAAATATCCTTGAAAAAGAGAGATTCCGGCAGACTCCAGCCACATCCACTCTTCAGGTTTCTCTATACCTACGGCGGAAACCGAGATTTCAAGCGAGGTGCAACATTTGATAATGGCTTGAATGATGGCCTGCCGAGAGCCACTTTTATGTACGTCTTTGATCAGATCTCGGTTGATTTTGATCCTGTCAGGTTGAAACTGGGCAAGTAATAACAGCCCAGCAAAACCCGCACCAAAGTGGTCAATGGCTACACGAATGCCTGCCGCTTTCAAAAGCCTGACGGCGTCAGTAAATTCGTCAAAGCGCGAGATAACCTCACTTTCGGTAAATTCTATAATGATTTGTTCCGGTACAAGCCCGTTTGTCTGAATTTCCTGCAAGAGAAAGTTAACTGCCTGGGGGATCTTAACCAATGTCATCGGTCTAAGATTAACCGATAGACTCTGTTCCCCAAGCTGTAGCGCAGAGGCCATAGCAAATGCTATTTTTTTACTTCTGAGATCAGCCTCGTAGATTTCATCCTCTGTCAGCCCCTCGAAATAAGAGTGGGCTTGGTCGCCGGATGGTGTACGGATTAGTGCTTCCAGCGACACAATCTGTCGTGAAAGCGGGTCGATGATTGGCTGAAAAGCGAAACTACAGTCTGATGATTTATCGGTGAAAATAGTTTTTGGCTGAGCGGTATTCTCATCAAGAATGAAATCCCATGAGTCAGCAGGGGGGATTTCAAAGTAGTTCTCTTTTTCCCTGTCTTCAACAAACGTTCTGAAGAATTGAAGAGCACGGTCATCATAGGTTAACTGATATTTGGACGTGCCTTTGTCCAGTACATTCTGAAGCACTTCATTCCTGTCATATTTTCTTAAATCAAAGAGCTCCATCCCAGTCTTACCAAATCGCCGTGATGGCGCGTAGTCATACAAAAGCTCTACCACGTTATAGTGGCGATTGTCTTTGCAGATGTGGCGGTAGATAGGGATAACACTTTCTTCAGGACCTTCAAGTAATTGGAAGAAATGGGTGCCATTGAAAAGCAAAATGCCCGTTACATCAACTCGGCTATTTTTTTCATTTGCAGCAGCGACCATGTCTTCTAGTGTGTTAATCGGGATGTTGTCACAGATATGGCTACGGTAAATGATGGTCGTGAGCATGATAGTCCCGAGGCAAAAAATAAATGAACCAATACAGTAACAGATGCTTATCTACACGTCTTGTGAGGAATGCAGCTTGGCCAAAGAGATGCGATGTGTAATACCTTGACATCACAACGCTTTTCTGACGAATTGACATTTTATCTCAGTCCTTCTAATCCCTTTAGAGAGCACGTACAAATTTTCAGGTTTTTCCAACTGTTTGTTTTTTGTAATTAATTGAATTTAAAGATTTTTATATGCAATCGCCATTTTTATTGATTTATTTGTACAATTTTAATGTACGGATCTTCTTTTTTTGTATAAGTTTAATGATAATTTCATTGATTACTAAAGATTAGAGGAGTGACATATGCATCAGAATGGTTACATTCCAGATACTGCTAATGCCATTACCCGGTATTTCAATAAAGCCACGTTACCTAGCCAGCAGGAAACATTAGGACACATTGTGGTTGAAATTTTAAGTGAAGGGAAAAGCCTGAGCCGAAAAGCCATTTGCAATAAACTGTTTCGTCGAGTTGAACAGGCTTGCGATGAAGAAGAGGAAAGACACTATTATACGTTAATCGGTCTGCTTTTTGACCGTTAAACGCGTTCGCTGACCGTAATAAATACCTTAAGCTCATGTTATTAAAGTCAATTCTGGCAAGGAGTGGTGAAAGTTTCGCAAGGGGGGCTAACCTTTCTGCCTGACACCTCCATCAGAGCACCTGACTAATGCCGCTTTACGTTCCGAATATTGCGGCACCAGAGACGCAGTTATGAAAAGTAGTAAAATTAATCAACTGATAGATGAGTTAATCGGAGAGGCTGTACTGTCTCTCCTCAGGGAACATTGTCCCATCAGCCTTCAAGCACTTATCGTGAAGCTGCAAGCAATGGAGTCTCATGAACCGAACGAAGGGCGACGAGAGACAATAGTACGAATTATTGCTGAAATTACTCACAATAATGGCACGTCTATGTATCTCAGCCCAACGAACGAGGTCGGTGAATGGGATGAAGATGAAATAGATAATGTCTATCCATTGTTTGGTGGCCGTCAACAAGGTAGTTCCGATAAAAAGCACTGACAGTATCTAATGACAAATAAATGAATAACGGTGTGAATACATGAGTCAGACTACACTTAAAAAGCCAGAAAATTATGCAGATCTTCCTGATACGGTATTGTCTGAATATTTTCGTAATGCGGGAGATATGCTGGCAGATGAGTCCGCGATGCTTGGTGCGGTTATCCGTAGTATCCTCGCTAACGGCGAGACACTGAGCAATAAAACGATTATTCTGCGACTGATGGAATTGCTTGAATCTACGAATGATGTGGTTGAGGGAGATGTTATTCGTAAGACATTGGAAATTATCGTCGACCATACAACGGACGATATTTGAATATCCGCAGCATCAATAGACACTATGCTGCCAGCTACGGCCAGATAGATATTGAGAGTGGCGACGGTGCGCAGAGTAAAGTCGTAGTTGCTGCTCCACTTGTACACATCCCTATGCGTATTTTTGACTGCGCTTCCATATCACCTGAGACACCATGAAAAAAAATCCACGCAATCGCGTGGATTTTATGGGTTTGTCAGTCTTCATGCGATGCATTGAGATCGCATGAGACAACAGAAGCGAATTAGACGTTGAACAGGAAGTTCATCACATCGCCATCTTTAACGATGTATTCCTTGCCTTCTGAACGCATTTTTCCGGCTTCTTTCGCGCCTTGTTCACCTTTGTAGGTGATGAAATCTTCAAAGGCGATAGTTTGCGCGCGGATGAAACCTTTCTCGAAGTCGGTGTGAATCTTACCGGCGGCCTGCGGGGCGGTTGCACCGACAGGGATCGTCCATGCACGAACTTCTTTCACGCCAGCAGTGAAGTAGGTTTGCAGATCCAGCAGTTCATAGCCCGCACGGATTACGCGGTTCAGGCCCGGTTCTTCTAACCCTAACTCAGCCATGAATTCTTCACGGTCAGCATCGTCCAGTTCGGCAATATCCGATTCAACGGCGGCGCATACGGCCACAACGACAGAACCTTCAGCGGCGGCGATTTCGCGCACTTTATCGAGGTATGGATTGTTTTCGAAGCCGTCTTCGTTGACGTTAGCGATGTACATCGTTGGTTTCAGCGTCAGGAAGCTCAGGTAGCGGATAGCTGCTTTATCTTCATCGCTTAAATCCAGCGAGCGCAGCATGCCCGCGTTTTCCAACTGCGGTAAACATTTCTCCAGCGCGGCCAGCTCAGCTTTAGCATCTTTATCGCCGCCTTTGGCTCTCTTCTGCACGCGATGAATGGCGCGTTCACAGGTATCGAGGTCAGACAGGGCTAATTCAGTGTTGATGACTTCGATGTCATCAGCTGGATCAACTTTGTTGTTTACGTGGATGATGTTGTCGTTTTCGAAGCAGCGTACAACGTGGCCGATGGCTTCCGTTTCACGAATGTTGGTCAGGAACTGGTTACCCAAACCTTCACCTTTGGACGCGCCTTTTACCAGACCCGCGATATCAACAAATTCCATGGTGGTAGGGAGGATACGCTGTGGCTTAACGATCTCAGCCAGCTTGTCCAGACGTGGATCGGGCATTGGCACTACGCCAGTGTTCGGCTCGATGGTACAAAACGGGAAGTTGGCCGCTTCGATGCCGGCTTTGGTCAACGCATTGAACAGAGTGGATTTACCGACGTTAGGCAGCCCAACGATACCGCATTTGAATCCCATGTTTATATCACCTTAAATAACTTATTAATCAGGCAATTACTATCTCTTGCCTGTCAGAATGGAAATATTTCGGCCGATTATACACGGAATGGCGATTTATCTCGATCTGCCATCCGCATTCTGACCAGATTATGCCGCTTTGAAGGCATGCAAGCGGTTCATCGCTTTGATCATGTCTTCTTTCATCAGGATTTCTGTGCAGCGTACAGCTTCGTCAATGGCATCGTCGATCAGCGTCTGCTCGCTCGTCGGCGGTTTGCCCAGCACAAAACCGGTCACTTTGCTTTTATCGCCCGGATGGCCGATACCGATGCGTAAACGATGGAAGTTCGGGTTGTTACCCAATTTACTGATGATGTCTTTCAGACCGTTATGGCCGCCGTGCCCGCCGCCCAGCTTAAGTTTGGCAATTCCCGGTAATAAATCCAGTTCATCGTGTGCAACTAGAATTTCATCAGGCTGGATGCGGTAGAAAGTGGCCATTGCCGCGACGGCTTTGCCGCTCAGGTTCATGAACGTGGTGGGAACCAGCAGACGTACATCTTGCCCAGCCAGATTCAGGCGGGAGGTGTAACCAAAAAATTTGCTTTCTTCTTTCAGCGGCTGACGGTAAGCGTCCGCCAGACGATCGACAAACCAGGCGCCCGCATTATGGCGGGTGGCGGCATATTCAGCGCCGGGATTCGCCAGGCCGACAATTAATTTAATGCTGCTCACGGTATATTCCAGATTACGTGCTTAAACTGACGCAGGGTAGTGTGATAACGAAAGCGCTAGTTTACACACCGCATGAGGGATAGCCAAATATCGGTGTTGGAATGTAAAAATATTGTTATTTGTTTAGTGGTGTGATTATTCGGATTTTTGTCTATTTATTTGTTTAAACGTAAAAAAATATTAATCATTCCCCTTATCTGTGATCCCTCCCGCAATCATCTAAGTACATTATTGTCTATAATTACATCAATAATACGACAGTAAACAGTAATGGCACTCCGATTCATCCACAGAATTAATCTGGAGGTGGCAGATGAAACGCAAGAACGTGACAGTACTAGGTAATATATTGATGGGTATCGGGATGATCATGATGATTGGCGGTATCGGTTTTTCTATTGCCAGCCAGTTCCCGAAACTGAATGTTCCTGAATATATGACTTACATTGATCTGGTCAGTATTTTTTCTGGCGCAATATTTTGGTTGGCGGGGGCGCGTATTAGCGGGCGTGAAGAAGTCGCGGATCGTTACTGGTGGGTTAAGCACTTTGATAAGCGTTGTCGCCGCCAGCGCCATCAATAACCGTTAATTACCCATAAGTATTAATGAAAATGAACAATAGAGCCGCTGTAGCCTCGCTATGGCGGTTTTTTGTTTTTTATAGTGATAGGCAATTGGTAGCGATAAAAATAAGAAAGCCACCTTGTTACAGGTGGCTCCCTCATTATCGTTTTTGATCGATTATCTGATCAGCGGCGATTAATGTTCAAACATTGCAGAAATGGACTCTTCGTTGCTGATACGACGAATCGCTTCGGCCAACATACCGGACAGTGTCAGCGTACGAACATTCGGCAGTGAACGAATGTTTTCCGCCAGCGGAATGGTATCGCAGACAATCACTTCATCAATTACAGAGTTCTTGATGTTCTCGTAAGCATTGCCTGAGAAGATCGGGTGTGTGGCATAAGCGAATACACGTTTAGCCCCACGTTCCTTCAGCGCTTCCGCCGCTTTGCACAGCGTGCCGCCGGTGTCGATCATATCGTCAACCAGCACACAGTCACGGCCAGCGACGTCACCGATGATGTGCATTACCTGAGAAACGTTGGCACGCGGACGGCGCTTGTCGATGATCGCCATGTCGGTATCGTTCAGCAGTTTAGCGATTGCGCGGGCACGCACAACGCCACCGATATCTGGAGAAACCACGATCGGGTTTTCCAGATTCTGTTGCAACATATCTTCCAGCAGGATCGGGCTACCGAATACGTTATCTACTGGCACATCGAAGAAACCCTGAATCTGCTCAGCGTGCAGATCCACAGTCAGAACACGGTCAACACCCACGCTGGACAGGAAGTCAGCAACGACTTTCGCGGTGATTGGCACACGTGCGGAACGCACGCGACGATCCTGACGGGCATAGCCGAAGTAGGGGATAACGGCGGTAATACGTCCCGCGGAAGCGCGACGCAGAGCATCGACCATCACAACCAGTTCCATCAGGTTGTCATTGGTGGGTGCACAGGTGGACTGGATGATGAAAATATCACCACCGCGTACATTTTCATTGATTTGCACGCTGACTTCGCCATCGCTAAAACGACCGACAGCGGCGTCGCCAAGGCTAGTGTACAAACGGTTGGCAATACGTTGTGCTAGTTCCGGGATGGCGTTACCAGCAAAAAGCTTCATATCAGGCACGAGAAGAACCTCAGGCTTGCGTCCAGAGAAATATTGCACCTGCCAAGCAAGGAAGAACAACAGGTACAACATGCATACGGGTGTATGAATTAAGTTTGCTACAGACTGGCCGCATGGCAGCCGGTGTGTGGCAAAACCTAACGTTGCCCAGAAAGCGTACGGTGCAGCGGAGAGATATTAACACCTTTCGCGACGAAACCGTTTAACCATTCCGGGGCCTGGTCAAGCACCTGACGGGCTGCGAACTCGGTGTCAAACTCTGCAAACACACAAGCCCCCGTTCCAGTCAGGCGCGCCGGGGCATATTCTAGCAGCCATGAAAGTAGCTGTTCAACCTCACGAAAACGTTTTCTTGCGATAGCTTCACAATCATTGACGAAGGTCTGGTTTAATAAAGTTTCTAAATCACGAATTGGCGAATTCCGCGTCAACTCAGGATCGCTGAAAACCAACGGTGTGGCAATACTCACGCCAGGGTGAGCGACCAGATACCATTTTTCTGGCGGATTCGCGGGGGTTAACTGCTCGCCAATGCCTTCGGCAAAGGCAGAATGCCCACGAACAAAGACGGGAACATCGGCACCCAATTGCAGCCCCAGTTCGGCCAACGTATCCACGCTCAGCCCGCTTTGCCACAAATGGTTGAGGGCAACCAAAACGGTCGCGGCATTGGATGAACCGCCTCCCAGCCCGCCGCCCATCGGCAGGTGTTTCTCAATGCTGATGTCTGCGCCGAACTGGGCAGGGCGAATATTGTAGTGTTCGCAGTGCTGCTGTAATAAGCGAGCGGCGCGGACGATCAGATTTTGCTCGTTCGCTACACCGTCGACAGGGGTAAGCAGGTTAATCTGGTCGTCATCACGCGGCCGAATCGTCAGGGTGTCACCGTAATCCAGAAACTGGAATAGCGTTTGCAGCAGGTGATACCCGTCCTCTCTCTGACCGGTAATATAAAGAAACAGGTTCAGTTTGGCGGGGGCAGGCCATGTCTCGATAACCGTCGGTTGCATCGCTTATTTAACCATCCAGTTATTCATCTTCAGCTTAATACGCTGTTCACCCTGAACCAGCTCCAGGCTGGTTGGCAGCGGAGGCGTCAACTCGGTGTTGTAGCTCTGATAGCTGACATTCCAGTTTTGGTTGCCCTGACGATAGGTGATGGTTTTCAGCAGATAGCGTTCATCTAGCGTGAATTCGGTGGCGTCACCTGGGATGCCGAGAATCCACTGGCGCAAATTATTCAGTGGGATCGCCATACCGGTCAGTTGCTGAATCATATATTCGGCATCTTTACCCACGTAACGCTTGCCCTGATTGTCGGTGATTTGCACGCCGTCAGGCTGGGCACGCAGTTCTAATTCGGTGCTGCCGAGCGGGTTGGTCAGCAGCAGTCGATAACGCTGTGGCGGTGTGTCCTGCCAGAAGAAATTGGCTGATACCCTTTTGCTATCGGAGATATAGGCAAAAGCGCCGCGCGTCTGGTATTGGCTGAGCTGCTGGACTTTTTGCTGATGCTGCTGCCACTCTGGCGAGGTGGTACTTTTACCCGTTTGGGTCGGTTGATTAATGCTACAGGCGGCAAGCAATACGCTGGCTAAAGGCAGTAAACGCAGGCATCGGACGGTTTTGGTTGGCATGTTGGTCGTATCCTGTAAATGAACGAAGTCCGTGAAATACGTCACGCTAACGGGCTTACCGCTCAGCGTCAATGATTGTTATTCGTTAATGCCGTTTATTGTTTTTTGTCAAAAAGTGACTACCTCAGACGAGGTGTATCGCGTGCTGTCGCTTTTCTTGCACTCCCGCATCAAGTAGAATGCGGTTCAGACGAAATCCATACTAAGACCGGTATTACTCAGAAACAGCCTAATGACCCTGCTTGCGCTTGGTATTAATCACAAAACCGCACCGGTTTCTCTGCGTGAACGTGTTGTGTTCTCACCAGATAAACTCGGCGTGGCCCTCGACAGTCTGCTACAGCAACCGCTGGTGCAGGGCGGCGTTGTGCTGTCTACCTGCAATCGTACGGAACTCTATCTTAGCGTTGACGAACAGGAAAACCAGCGTGAGCAGCTGATTCGCTGGCTGTGTGAATATCATCAATTGCGCCCAGAAGAAGTCAACGGCAGTCTGTACTGGCATCAGGATAATGCCGCCGTTAGCCATTTGATGCGTGTTGCCAGCGGTCTGGATTCTCTGGTGTTAGGCGAACCGCAGATTTTGGGGCAGGTGAAGAAGGCGTTTGCCGAATCACAGCGTGGTCATTCCTTGTCCAGCGAACTGGAGCGGCTGTTCCAGAAATCCTTTACCGTTGCCAAACGGGTTCGTACGGAAACGGATATCGGTGCCAGCGCGGTGTCGGTGGCATTTGCCGCCTGTACGCTGGCGCGGCAGATTTTTGAATCACTGTCGGATGTCACTGTGCTGCTGGTCGGTGCCGGAGAAACCATTGAACTGGTCGCTCGCTATCTTCGCGAGCACAAAGTGCAGAAAATGGTGATCGCGAACCGTACCCGTGAACGCGCGCAGGCGCTGGCAACGGAAGTGGGCGCAGAAGTCATCACGCTGGCAGAGCTGGACGAACAGCTCGTTCAGGCTGATATCGTGATCAGTTCAACGGCAAGTACGCTGCCGATTATCGGAAAAGGGATGATGGAACGGACGCTGAAGGCGAGACGGAATCAGCCAATGCTGATGGTGGATATTGCGGTTCCGCGTGATATTGAGCCGGAAGTCGGTAAATTGCCGAACGTTTATCTCTACAGTGTGGACGATCTGCACGCGATCATTCAGCATAACCTCGCTCAGCGCAAAGCAGCGGCGGTGCAGGCTGAATCTATCGTGCAGCAGGAAAGCTCCGACTTCATGGCGTGGCTGCGTGCGCAGTCCGCGGTGGAGACCATTCGCGATTATCGTGCTCAGGCCGATGAATTGCGTGCGGAAATGACGGCCAAGGCGCTGGCTGCCATCCAACAAGGCAATGACGTTGAAGCGGTGATTCAGGAACTGACACACCGTTTGACCAACCGTCTGATTCACGCGCCGACCAAATCCCTTCAGCAAGCCGCTCGTGACGGCGACCAACACCGGTTACAAATTTTACGTGACAGCCTTGGGCTGGACTAGCATTCATCTCTATTACAGGATTTAACCGCCCGCATGAAGCCTTCTATTGTTGCTAAACTGGAAGCGTTACAAGAACGCCATGAAGAAGTCCAGGCGTTACTCGGTGAGCCCAGCGTCATCGCTGATATGGATCGCTTTCGCGCGCTGTCGCGAGAATATGCGCAGCTCACTGATATTACCCGCTGTTTCCAGCAATGGCAGCAGGCGCAAGAGGATCAGCAAACCGCAGAAATGATGCTGGACGATCCTGAAATGCGCGATATGGCGCAGGAAGAATTGAAAGAGGGGAAAGCGACGATTGACGCACTGGAGCAACAGCTTCAGGTGCTGTTGTTGCCGAAAGATCCCGACGATGAGCGCGGCTGTTTTCTGGAAGTGCGTGCCGGAACGGGCGGTGACGAAGCCGCGATCTTTGCCGGCGACCTGTTCCGTATGTACAGTCGTTATGCTGAATCACGCCGCTGGCGCGTTGAGGTGGTAAGCGCCAGCGATGGCGAACATGGCGGCTATAAAGAAGTTATCGCCAAAATCTCCGGTGACGGCGTGTACGGCCAGCTCAAATTTGAATCCGGCGGTCATCGTGTTCAGCGCGTTCCCGCGACGGAATCGCAAGGGCGCATTCATACCTCAGCTTGTACGGTCGCCGTGATGGCGGAAGTGCCAGAAGCAGAGATGCCGGACATCAACCCGGCGGATTTACGCATCGATACCTTCCGCTCTTCTGGCGCGGGCGGTCAGCACGTTAACACCACCGATTCCGCTATCCGTATTACCCACTTGCCAACCGGTATTGTCGTGGAGTGTCAGGACGAGCGTTCACAGCACAAAAACAAAGCCAAAGCGCTGTCGGTGTTGGGCGCGCGTATTCGTGCCGCAGAAGTGCAGAAACGTCAGCAGGAAGAAGCGTCAACCCGCCGTAACCTGCTCGGCAGCGGCGATCGTTCCGACCGTATCCGTACCTACAACTTCCCACAGGGAAGGGTGACCGATCACCGCATTAACCTGACGCTTTACCGGCTGGATGAAGTCATGGAAGGGAAGCTGGACACGCTGATTCAACCGGTCGTGCAGGAATACCAGGCCGATCAGCTTGCTGCGTTGTCCGAGCAGGAATAATGACGTATCAGGATTGGTTAATCTCTGCCGCGGCGCAGCTCGCGGCAGGAGAAAGCCCGAAGCGAGATGCGGAAATTTTGCTGGGCTTTGTAACCGGCAAGTCCCGTACGTTCCTGCTGGCGTTTGGTGAAACTGAGCTGAACGCGGCTGAACAGCAGCAATTAACTGAACTGTTGGCGCGTCGTGAACAGGGAGAACCCATCGCCTATTTGATCGGCGTGCGCGAGTTTTGGTCACTGCCGCTGGCTGTGTCGCCCGCCACGCTGATTCCTCGGCCCGATACCGAGTGTCTGGTCGAACAAGCCTTGCTACGCCTGCCTCAAACGCCGTGTGCCGTGCTGGATCTGGGCACGGGAACCGGTGCGATTGCACTGGCGCTGGCGAGTGAACGGCGTGATTGCCGGGTGACTGGCGTTGATGTTCAACCCGATGCCGTTGCGTTAGCGACAAAAAACGCCCAGCAATTGGGGCTCGACAACGCCCATTTCTTATCCGGAAGCTGGTATTCACCGCTTGATCACACGCGCTTTGCGCTTATCGCAAGTAACCCACCGTATATCGATGAGGATGATGTGCATCTGTCGCAGGGCGATGTCCGTTTTGAGCCTGCCAGCGCGCTGATTGCCGCCGATAAAGGATTGGCGGATCTACGTACCATTATTGAATCCGCTCCGCATTATTTATATTCCGGTGGCTGGCTGCTGCTGGAACACGGCTGGCACCAGGCTGATGCGGTGCGTCAGCTCTTGCAGGCCCGAGGATTTACACAAATAGAAACCTGTCAGGACTATGGTGGCAATGACCGCGTGTCGTTAGGACGCTGGTCGGATGCCCCAATTTATTAGGAGCAATGGACGTGATAACTCTTTACCCAGCCACGATATATCTGCATCTGGCAACGGTTGGCATTAGTATTTCCCTGTTTGTGATTCGTTTTTTTTGGCTGTGCCGACAATCCGCTATGCTGCAACAGCGCTGGGTGAAAATCCTGCCACATATTAACGACACCTTGTTATTAATCAGCGGTATTGGTTTAATCACGCTTAGCCATACGTATCCGTTTACTCCCGAGCAAAGCTGGCTGACGGAAAAACTGTTTGGCGTTATCATTTATATCCTTCTTGGCGCTATCGCCTTGGGGAAACGCCCCCGTAGCCAGAACGTTCGCTGGTTGGCGTTTGTATCTGCTTTAATATGCTTTGGTGTAGTCGTGCTGCTGGCACTGACACAGTCACCGTTGCTGATGGAATAATTATGAGTGCTATTGCTGATTTTGAATTCAACCAGTCACTGCTAAGTGATGGTGTCGTGTTGGTTTCACAGGCGATTCGCCGCGACTTTCCCGCTCAGGATGTGCGGCAAAATCTGCAACAGCTGGTTGAGAACGCTCGAGCCGCTATTCCTGACGACCTTGAGCAAGATCTTCAGCTTGAAAAGCTGATTGAGCTGTTTTATCACACCTGGGGATTCGGCGGTGCGGGCGGTGTTTATCGCCTGTCTGATGCGCTGTGGCTCGATCAAGTGCTTGAATCGCGTCAGGGCATGCCCGTATCGCTTGGCGTTATCTTTTTGCATATCGCCAATGAGCTTGGCTTGCCGCTGATGCCGGTGATTTTCCCGACGCAGCTGATTCTGCGCGCCGACTGGCTCGACGAAGAGATGTGGCTGATCAATCCGCTAAATGGCGATACGTTGAGCGAGCATGTGCTGGAAGTGTGGCTGAAAGGTAATATCGGCCCGTCAACCCGCCTGCTTGATGAAGATCTGGATGAAGCTGAGAACGTCCTGATCGTGCGTAAAATGCTCGACACGCTGAAAGTCGCTCTGATGGAAGAAAAACAGATGGAGCTGGCGTTGAGAGCCAGCGAAGCGGTGCTGCAGTTTGACCCGGACGATCCCTATGAAATCCGCGACCGCGGCCTGATTTATGCTCAACTGGATTGCGACCATATTGCGCTGTCCGATCTCAACTATTTCGTTGAACAGTGTCCGGAAGACCCGGTGAGTGAAATGATAAAAGTGCAGATTCACTCGATAGAGCAGAAACAGATTGTCTTGCATTAAAAAAACAGTCTTACATTAAGAAACCGTTTTGCAGTAATGCTACGTTAATTTATTTCCCGACATGAAGGTAAAAGTATGACGAATAAAGTGGTCAAGATAGGGGATATCCCCGTCGCCAACGATCTGCCTTTTGTGCTGTTTGGTGGCATGAATGTTCTTGAATCACGCGATCTGGCGATGCGCATTTGTGAGCATTACGTCACGGTCACGCAGAAGTTGGGCATTCCTTACGTGTTCAAGGCGTCATTCGATAAGGCTAACCGTTCCTCTATTCACTCTTACCGTGGTCCCGGCCTGGAAGAAGGGATGAAAATCTTCCAGGAACTGAAACAGACCTTTGGCGTAAAAATTATCACTGACGTGCATGAATCGCATCAGGCTCAGCCCGTTGCCGATGTGGTTGACGTGATCCAACTTCCTGCGTTTTTGGCGCGCCAAACCGATCTGGTGGAAGCGATGGCGAAAACCGGTGCGGTAATCAACGTGAAAAAGCCGCAGTTCGTCAGCCCGGGTCAAATGGGGAACATCGTCGATAAGTTTATCGAAGGTGGCAATGATCAGGTGATTTTGTGCGATCGCGGCAGCAACTTCGGTTACGACAATCTGGTTGTCGATATGCTGGGCTTCAATGTCATGAAGCATGCTTCCAACGGTGCGCCGGTGATTTTTGACGTTACGCATGCGCTACAGTGCCGCGACCCGTTTGGTGCGGCGTCCGGTGGCCGTCGTGGTCAGGTGACTGAACTGGCGCGTGCCGGTATGGCCGTCGGTCTGGCAGGGCTATTTATTGAAGCTCACCCGGATCCTGCGAATGCGAAGTGTGATGGTCCGTCTGCGCTGCCGCTGGATAAACTGGAGCCGTTCCTGCAACAGATCAAAGCGATTGACGATCTGGTGAAAAGCTTCCCTGAACTGGACACCAGCAAGTAATCTTACTCACGGTAGATTGATTACTGGTATAAAAAAACCCGCGATATTGCGGGTTTTTGTGTTTATAACGTTCGTCGTTTTCTACGACACAGCGCGATGGCTGTTATTTATAGAGATCCGCGCTGATCGTGAGGTTGTTGCCTTTACCTTCCCACTGTCTGGTGATGTGGTAGTACTTAGCACCTTTCTCGCCCGCACGTTTAGCAACGGCTTCAGACACCTGCGTCATGTTGGTGTAGTTTCCGCGGAATTTAATCGAATCGAAAGGCACCATCTGCGCTGCCGTGGCATTGTTCAGTTCTTGGATTTGTGTGCCATCAGATAGCGTTACCGTGTAACGTCCACCTTTTGACGACTGCGTTTCGAAGAAATTACCTACGTTACGGCTAGGGCTGCCAGAGTTGGCAACACCAGGAATTTCCACCTTGGCAGCTTCCGCACCACCGGCAGCCAGCGCCGCACGGCCTGCATCAGAATCCGCTGGGATGACGTCGGTGCTCTGGGTCTGGCGCTTCGGTGCGTCGGCTTTATAAATGTAGGCGGTAATTTTTTGGTTGCCGCTATTCGAGTTCACATCAACCTGACGAACGATGTAGAACGAATCGGCATTCTTCTCTTTTGCTGCTTTCGCAATGGCGTCGTTCACGTCCGGTTGGCTGCGGAAGAATCCGCCAACGGTGACGGTGTCATAAGGTTCTAATCCGTACGCCACATCTTTCGGCAGCTCTTTCACACCGTAGAAGGTGCGAAATTGGACATCCTGATTCGCCTTTGGCGCATCTTTGCGATACAGGTCGACCGTGACATTCCAGTTGCCACTCGAATTAGCGTCATCCATCGCTTGTACATAAAACGACTCTGCGCCCAGCTTGTCGGCGCGTTTTGAGGCTGCGGCTACCGCTTCATTGATCGCGTTAAAACGTCCTTTAAACGTAATTCGTTCAAAGGGTTGCAGGGATTCTGCTTGCTCAGGCGTAAGTTCCTGTGCAGCCTGCGCTGAAAATGCCGAGAGTGATAACAACAATGTAGATGCAATAACAGTAGTCTTCAGCTTCATAAAAAATCCTTTCGCCTTCCTGCCACTCGAATTATTTAAGGTATAGCAATCAACCTGTAACGGAATAGGGCTGATTATCGCACGGAATAAATTCTTGTGCTTTAGCATTTTCAGCGGGCTGAAAAGCCATGATGCTTCGGCTCGCAACAAGAAAAGTGCTAATAATAACGGTTAATGATTGTTTTGACATCATAAGGGATATTTATACAATTTATCGCATTAACAACCTTGTAACACATCGTTTTTGTGAAACAGCCCAGAAAAATACTTCTGTAATAATGCTACAAAAGGCAGAGAAGAGCATGATTTTCGACCAAGAAAGGCTGACAGAACCTGTGATAACTCGGCTTTTCTGTGAAATTCATTTTATTTATGGATCATCGATCACATTTTCAGTACGTTATAAATGAGTTCGCCTACAGTGAGACGCCTCAAAAAACGTGTGGTAAGAAGATGATAAGACCCTCTTCCTACCGCGTGAATACGGGGATATAGGGTGCAGTAGGTCTCGGCGAATTCGAATAACAGAATAGGGTGAGAATAATAACCTTCGTTAAAATAAGCGAAAAGGGTATCAGCATGCGTATTGGTGTACCAAGAGAGCGGTTGGCCAATGAAGCCCGTGTAGCAGCGACGCCGAAAACGGTTGAACAGCTGCTGAAACTGGGCTTTACGGTCTCGATAGAACGTGAAGCGGGAAAACTGGCAAGTTTTGACGATGCGGCATACGAAGAAGCCGGTGCGTCGATTGTTGACAGTTCGGAAGTCTGGCAAGCCGACATCGTCCTGAAGGTGAATGCGCCGCAGGATGATGAAATCGAACTGACCCGAGCGGGCAGTACGGTTGTCAGCTTTATCTGGCCAGCCCAGAACCCAGAACTGCTGGCGAAGCTGGCTGCCCGTCAGGTGACGGTGATGGCGATGGATTCCGTGCCGCGTATTTCGCGCGCGCAGTCACTGGATGCGCTCAGCTCGATGGCTAACATCGCGGGCTATCGTGCCATCGTTGAAGCTGCTCACGAGTTTGGCCGCTTCTTTACCGGACAGATTACCGCCGCAGGTAAAGTTCCGCCTGCTAAGGTTATGATTATCGGGGCTGGCGTGGCTGGTTTGGCTGCGATCGGTGCCGCAGGTAGCTTAGGTGCTATCGTTCGTGCTTTTGATACTCGCCCTGAAGTAAAAGAGCAGGTTAAAAGCATGGGGGCTGAGTTCCTCGAACTCGACTTTGAAGAAGAAGCAGGCAGCGGCGATGGCTATGCCAAAGTCATGTCTGAAGCCTTTATTAAAGCCGAAATGGAACTGTTTGCCGCTCAGGCAAAAGAAGTCGACATTATCGTCACTACCGCATTGATCCCTGGAAAACCGGCGCCACGCCTGATCACCAAAGAAATGGTGCTGAGCATGAAGCCCGGCAGCGTGATTGTCGATTTAGCGGCACAAACGGGCGGAAACTGCGAATTGACCGTAGCCGATCGCGTCACCGTGACGGAGAACGGCGTCAAAATTATCGGTTACACCGATTTGCCTAGTCGTCTGCCGACGCAATCCTCACAGCTTTACGGTACGAACCTGGTTAACCTGCTGAAATTACTCTGCAAAGAGAAAGACGGCGAGATTGACGTCGATTTTGACGATACCGTGATTCGCGGCGTGACCGTCATTAAAGAAGGTGAGATCACCTGGCCGGCACCGCCTATTCAGGTTTCAGCACAGCCACAGCAGGCAAAACCTGCCGCTGCAGTGGTGAAGGAAGAAGCCAAGCCGACGTCGCCGTGGAAGAAATATGCGTTCCTCGTGATCGCCATCCTGCTGTTTGGCTGGCTGGCCGATGTTGCGCCTAAAGAGTTCTTGTCTCACTTTACCGTTTTTGCGCTGTCCTGCGTGGTGGGCTATTACGTTGTCTGGAATGTCAGCCACGCATTGCACACGCCATTGATGTCAGTCACTAACGCAATATCAGGCATTATCGTTGTCGGAGCATTGTTGCAGATCGGCCACGGCGGATGGGTGTCGTTCTTCTCATTCATTGCCGTATTGATCGCCAGCATCAATATTTTCGGTGGTTTCACCGTGACTCAGCGCATGCTGAAAATGTTCCGTAAAAACTAAGGGGTAACACATGTCTGGTGGATTAGTAACTGCTGCATACATTGTTGCCGCAATTCTCTTTATTTTCAGTTTGGCTGGGCTGTCCAAGCACGAAACGTCGCAACAAGGAAACATCTTTGGTATCAGCGGGATGGCGCTTGCGCTGATCGCGACGATTCTGGGACCGGATTCTGGCAACGTGGGTTGGATCATCGTCGCGATGGCGATCGGTGGATCAATCGGTATTTATCTGGCGCGTAAGGTTGAAATGACCGAGATGCCAGAACTGGTCGCGATTCTTCACAGCTTTGTGGGCTTGGCCGCGGTACTGGTTGGCTTTAACAGCTTCCTCGATCACGGTGAAATCACCGATCCAGTGATGGTCAATATCCATTTGACGGAAGTCTTCCTGGGTATCTTCATCGGTGCCGTGACCTTCACGGGCTCAGTGATCGCGTTCGGCAAACTGCGTGGCAATATCTCCTCCAAGCCATTGATGCTGCCTCATCGCCATAAAATGAATCTGGCGGCGCTGGTTGTGTCCTTCCTGCTGCTGCTGGTTTTCGTCAATACGGGCAGCGTGGCGTTGCAGGTACTGGCGCTGATCCTGATGACGGCGATTGCACTGGTATTTGGCTGGCATCTGGTGGCATCGATTGGCGGTGCGGACATGCCGGTCGTTGTTTCTATGCTGAACTCCTACTCCGGTTGGGCGGCAGCGGCAGCGGGCTTCATGCTGAGCAATGACCTGCTGATCGTGACTGGTGCTCTGGTGGGTTCTTCTGGTGCGATTCTCTCTTACATCATGTGTAAAGCGATGAACCGTTCCTTTATCAGCGTGATTGCCGGTGGTTTTGGTACGGATGGCGTGTCCTCTGGTGAAAGTGAAGAAGTCGGCGAGTACCGTGAGGCTTCAGCGGAAGACGTGGCTGATTTACTCAAGAACTCAACTTCAGTCATCATCACGCCGGGATACGGTATGGCCGTCGCGCAGGCGCAGTATCCTGTGCATGACATCACTGCAAAACTGCGCGCACGTGGCATTAACGTTCGCTTTGGTATTCACCCGGTTGCAGGGCGTCTGCCTGGCCACATGAACGTGCTGTTGGCCGAAGCAAAAGTTCCTTACGACATCGTGTTGGAAATGGATGAAATTAATGATGATTTCACCGATACCGACACCGTACTGGTCATTGGTGCGAATGACACCGTTAACCCGGCGGCGCAAGAAGATCCACACAGCCCAATCGCTGGCATGCCAGTGCTGGAAGTGTGGAAAGCGCAGAATGTTATCGTGTTCAAGCGTTCCATGAATACCGGTTACGCTGGCGTACAGAACCCGCTGTTCTTTAAAGAGAACACGCAGATGCTGTTTGGCGATGCCAAAGACAGCGTTGAGGCGATTCTGAAAGCGCTGTAAGCGTGACAGGAAGTAGAAAACGAAAGGGGCGAAGTCGCCCCTTTTTTACATCTCAAATCTAGTGATGCGTGGCATCGCAAAAATAATGCCAGCACTGAGGCTGGCATTATTTGGTGCTGAACGTGATGACACGAGTAATCAGCTATTATCACCGTCTTCGAGCGTAATCGGTGACACGAAATCATCGGGTTTGATGGCAAGTAAATCGCACTTCAAGTGATCGATAACATGCTCGACGGTGTTGCCGATAAAGGCAGCGGAAAGACCGGTTCTACCCAGCGATCCCAACACCACGACGCCCGCCTGCAAATGCTCAGCCAGATCGGGAATCACTTCTTCTGGCAACCCTTTTTCCACGTGCGTTAGGCGTTCATCCAGGCCGAATTTCTGCCGTAGCGACTTCATGGCGATAAGGTGCTGCCCTCGAATGGCATCGTTATAGACGCTGGGATCGAAATCAGGCAGTTCAATGGCGATATTGATAGGGGTAACAGGGTAGGCACCGACCAGATGAACCTCAGTCTGATCAACATGCTGTGCCAGCTCCAGCGTTTCCGATACCAGTTTGATATTGAGCGGATCGTGATACGGATCTTCGCTAGCCAGATTGACGGCAACCAGCGCACGGCCTTCGACTGGCCAAGGCTGATCTTTTACCATCCACACGGGGCAAGGGCACTTGCGCAATAGCTGCCAGTCGGTTGGCGTAAAGATAACGGCTTCCAGCCGATCGTGCTGATGTGCCATTTTCAACAACAGGTCATGCTGACCGGAAATCACTTCACGAATAATGGCTTCAAAGGGCTTGTTGTGCCACACCACTTTGATTTCTATCGAAACGCCCGCTTCAAGGTAGTATTTGCACTGTTCCGCAATCCACTCGGTCCGTTGCTGAATAACGCCCTGACGCATTTCCACCCGTTCATCGGGAGAAAGCAGGGTGGTCATTTCATAAGAGAAATCATAAATCGGCAGAAATGCCTTGATACGGCCGCCAAGTCGCTGAACCAGGTAAACCGCCCGACGCAGCGCTGGTTGGTCATCCTGATTTGGGTCAATAGCTACCAGTAAGTTCTGATACTTTGCCATAGCTCCTCCAAACAGCTGTTACTCCACAGCCTGTCATTCAAGAGTACCGCAATGGAATCGTTTTGGACAACAGAGATAAGCCGCAGAACAACAAAATAGGAAATATCACGGATGGGGCGGAAAAGAGGGGATAAAATTGACGTTGCCACAGTAAAAAAAGCGGCAACGTCAAATAGTTAGGCTGGAAAGATTATTTGCGCGAGGAACCTGCTAATTCGGAAAGCGCATCAAGATTCTCGATCGTGATGTATTTTCCTTTTACCGCCAGCGTTCCGCTTTTCTGGAAACGACCCAGCAGACGACTGATGGTTTCAACGGTCAGCCCCAGATAGTTGCCGATATCACCGCGCGTCATGGTCAGACGGAATTCGCGAGGCGAGAAACCACGCTGGGCAAAACGGCGGGAGAGGTTGTAGACAAACGCCGCCAGACGCTCTTCAGCATTCTTCTTTGACAGCAGCAGAATCATGTCCTGATCGCCACGGATTTCGCCGCTCATCAGGCGCATCATCTGCTGACGCAGGTTAGGCATTTTCCCTGAGAGATCGTCCAGCGTCTCGAAAGGAATTTCGCAGACCATTGAGGTTTCCAGCGCCTGAGCGAAGCTCGGGTGTTGGGCTGTACCGATAGCATCAAAGCCCACCAAGTCACCCGCCAGATGAAAACCGGTGATTTGCTCGTCGCCTTGCTCCGTGATGGTATAGCTTTTTATCGTACCGGAGCGGATCGCGTACAGCGATCTCAGCTCATCGCCAGCCTTAAACAGCGCTTGCCCCTTCTGGATAGGCTTCTTCCTTTCGATGATATTGTCGAGCTGATCGAGCTCGTGTTCATTCAGGGTGAAAGGGATGCATAGCTGACTGATACTGCAATCCTGACAGTGGATTGCACAACCGCCAGACTGGATGCGTCGGATAATTCGCTTTTCCGGGATCATAGGCTTTGCTCAGGCAATAATTGATATTGGTCAATTTTAACAGCTTTTATCGGCTCTGATAAGACCAGTAATCACCGGAATAGACCAATAAATAGTGAACTAACTATAATTTTTCGATTTTTCTGGGAAATATTCCGATATATAAGACCCGTGCAGAGGTCATATTTTTGTCTATTACGTTACAGTACGGTTAACACATTGATTAATCCGAATTGCTTACGGTGATAAGCAATTCGGCGGGCATGTTCGCGTGTCGCGAAGCGTAAATTATAACGGCAAATTATTCAGTCTAGGTAAATAGTTGTCGAGGTAAATAACCTTCGTGAGCGAGCAGCCACTGTTTACGGTGAATGCCGCCCGCATAGCCTGTCAGCGCACCGCCCGTACCAATAACACGATGGCACGGAACCACGATGCTGACAGGGTTGGAGCCGTTTGCCATGCCGACCGCACGTGCTGCGCCGGTGCGTCCCAGTAACGTCGCAAGCTCGCCGTACGTGGTAATTTCTCCACAGGGGATTTTACGTAATTCCTTCCAGACCTGCTGTTGAAATTCGGTTCCTACGGAAGCTACGGGCAGCGTATCAATAATCGCTAATTCGCCATCAAAATAGCGTTGCAGGCTCTCTGTCAGGCCACCGGGATTATGACGCGGCTGTAACGAAAAGGGATCATTTCGATAACTGCGATTGAGCAGGCGAAATAAATCGTCTTCATACTCGCGCCACTCGACGGCACGCAAATGATTATTTTCATCCGCAATAATCAATAACTCCCCAAGCGGAGTTGCCATCGTGTCCTGAAAAAAAATCTGCATAGTGATTCCTTACGCGCTTATCGCTTTCTTGCTTCTCTCGTGAGTGACGTGCCGATTATCCGGCATCCTCCGACGGATTGAAAATAAAATGCGAGATATGTCACGCGGTAAGGTGAAAAAAGAGAAAACCGTCACGATCGTATCCACCGTGTTGGGTAGCGCCACGTGAGAGCAGATCCCGTTGATGCGCGAACACTTAAGAGAGGCAATGCACATCCAGCGTGGAGTATGCGAGGGTGTCCTGCCAACATTACCAATAAAATCAATCGCTAATGTAGGAAATGCTCAATTTGTATTTATGAGAGATGGAACATGCCAATCTTCATCCTACTGCCAGATAACATCGTCGCATGGCAATAATATGAAGGTGAACGAGGTTGGGATGCTCTATTTTTTTATGGCAAAGGCCATGTGTCCTACGTTATTTGGAGGAAATGCGCAGAATGAAAAAAAAATATGCCGTTGTGGGAACGGGAGGCCGCGCGGGCCTTTATCTGGAATCGATCGCCAGGGATTATCAGGATCAGGGACAATTTGTTGCTTTTTGCGATACCAACCAGACGCGAATGAATTACGCCAACCAGATTGTCCATAAGTATGGGCACGATAATGTGCCGACGTACCGCGCCGAACAGTTCGAGCAGATGATCGCGGAAACCAAGCCGGATGTGGTTATTGTGACGTCTCTGGATCGGACGCATCATCACTATATTATTCGGGCAATGGAATTGGGCTGTGATGTCATCAGTGAAAAACCGATGACGATTGATGAAGAGAAATGTCAGGCGATTATTGATGCGATTAACCGTACTGGCCGTAAATTGCGCGTGACCTTTAATTACCGCTACGCCCCGCATCATAGTAAAGTTCGTGAATTAATTGCCGCTGGGGTGATTGGCGAAGTCTATTCCGTTCACTTTGAGTGGCTGCTGAATACCGAGCACGGGGCGGATTATTTCCGTCGCTGGCACCGTGACAAACGCAATAGCGGCGGGTTGTTGGTACACAAATCCACGCACCATTTTGATCTGGTGAATTTCTGGCTGAATAGCGAACCGGAAACGGTCTATGCGCAGGGTGATTTACGTTTTTACGGTAAAGCGAATGCCGAAGCGCGCGGCGTCACAGAGTTTTATTCCCGGTCACATAATAGCGCAGCGGCAGAAAACGACCCGTTTGCGCTGCACATGAATAAAAGCGAACAGCTGACCGCCTTATATTTAGACGCCGAACATGAAGATGGCTATTACCGCGATAAAAGCGTGTTCGATGACGGTATTAATATTGAAGATGTACTGGGTGTGATGGTGCGCTATAAGAGCAAAGCTATCATGACGTACTCATTAAACGCCTATTTACCCTGGGAAGGGCTGAACGTGGTGTTTAATGGCAGTAAGGGCCGGTTAGAAATGAAACTGGTAGAAAAATCTTATGTAAACGGAGGCGGACAAAAAGAGGATGAAGGTGCGCTGAATGACTGTGAAATAAAGATCTATCCGATGTTTGACGAGCCTTATGTCGTACCGGTTGAATTTAAAGCGGGCGGACACGGCGGCGGCGATCAGGTCATGTTGAACGATCTGTTTGGTACACCGGAACCCGATCCATTACATCGCGCAGCAGATTATCGTGATGGGGCAATGTCTATTTTAACTGGCATCGCTGCCAATCGATCATTACGCACCGAACTGCCAGTGAAAATAAGCGAACTGGCCGTTAACCTGAAAAGAGGGAATTAATCAGAGTACCTGCCATTTCAGGCAGCAAATGCTTCCGCATCCGTAGTACCTGTCTGTCCGCATACCGGCAGGCAGGTGGAAACCTCCGAATACTATTATAAGGGTTTTATTATGGCGAAAACACGGAACAAATTATCTCACCTACTCCTGCTCTGTGCTGCGCTGCCCGTGGGCGCGGCATTCTCTCAATCTGCTGACGCCGCCGAGATCCGTATCTCCTGGTGGGGGGGCAATCAGCGGCATGAGGCAACACTCGCGGCGATTAACGCATTTCAAAAAGCCAATCCGACGATTACCGTCAAAGCCGAATATGCTGGCTGGGACGGCTACCTTTCTCGCCTGTCAACCCAGATGGCCGGGGGGCAAGAGCCTGATGTGATTCGTATTGACTGGAACTGGCTGCCGCAGTTTTCCCGCAATGGCGACGGCTTTTATGATTTGAATAAGCAAAAAGATATTCTGGGGCTGGGAGATTTTTCGCCTAACGCTCTGAAAACGGCGGACGTAAAAGGGAAGCTGCAAGGTCTCCCGATTTCGATGACGTCCCGCAGCATGATTTACAACAAAACCACCTGGGATAAAGCAGGCGTCGCCTATCCGCAAACCTGGGATGAGCTGTTTGCCGCTGGCCCGGTGTTTAAACAAAAACTGGGCGACAATTATTACCCGCTTGGCGTTGCTCAAGGTTCAAGCGATCTGCTGGATATTCTGACGCTCGGCCGTAGCTATCTGGCACAGAAATACGGCATCGATATGATCGATGAGAAGAAGCAGAGCATTGCCTATAGTCGCGATCAGGTACGGGAACTCTTCGGCTTTTATAAAAAGCTGGTTGATTCCCATGTGATACCCGATCAGCGCTATTTCTCCTCATTCGGTCGCACCAACGTCTATGAGATTCGCCCCTGGATTAACGGTGAATTAGCCGGGATGTATTTATGGGATTCGGCCATCTATACCTATTCCAGCAATATGCCGAAGGATGCCGTGCTGGAAACGGGGCCGTTCCTCACTATGCCCAATGCTAAAGATTCGGGGCTGATCACCAAACCGTCTTCGCTGTTCGCCATCAGTAAGAACAGCAAGCATCCGAAAGAAGCGGCGATGCTGATGAGTTTCATGCTGAGTAACCCGGAAGGCGTGAAGGCATTAGGCTTGCAAAACGGGATGCCTGCTAACCCGAAAGCGCAAAAACTGCTGGAAGATATCGGCGTGATCAACCCCGGTAACCTGTTAGCAAACGCCTATCGGGCGGCAGCGGAGCAACCGGCGTCTAAGGTGCCCGTTTCACCGTTTATGGAAAATCAGGAGCTGGTTCAGCTGTGGACGAGCAGTCTGCAAAAACTGGATTACGGTAACGGAGAGGTGAATAAGGTTGCCGATGATTTCCTGAACAGTGCTAACCGTATCTTAAAACGTGCTATCCGCTAACCACCGCTGTTAATGTGCGATGCCATGTCGAAACGAGATGGCATCGCACGTCTCGAACGTGACGCCTTACTTAATCACACCACACGCCATTCTGGCTCCGCCACCGCCCAGTTTTGCTGGCGTGTCAGCGTAGTTGTCTCCGCCGACGTGAACCATCAATGCATGGTTTTTCACCTCAGACAGCGATTTTATCCGAGGAGCCAGAATCGGATAGGTTGACGTGCCGTCCGCATTCACAACCAGGCCGGGCAGGTCGCCCAAATGTCCCTGATCGTTATAAGGGCCAAGGTGTTTGCCGGTTTTTTTCGGATCGAGATGGCCACCTGCCGCCAGAGCAGGAACCGGTTTGCCGTCTTGCTCAGCAGGTTCACAGCTGGCATTTTCATGCACGTGGAACCCATGAATTCCCGCTTTCAGTCCTTTCAGGTTCGGCGTGAAAAGCAGGCCGTACGGCGTTTCCGTAATGGATACCTCACCGATACTTCCACCCGTGCCTGTTGGCAGCGCTTCATTCAGCGTCACCGTGGTATCTGCCGCGAAGGTGGAACAGGAAAAGAACACGCCTGTCAGGATAAGTGCCTTCAGTTTCATTGTCTTTTGCCTCTTAGGGGTTGAGTGTAAAGAATCAGTCGCGATGCTTTGTGCTCATGGTCTTTCTGCGGTGAGCTGTACCGTGCTAATGGTGCGTGCGCGAAAGCCCGCCTCACAATAGCAAAGGTAAAACACCCACAGGCGTTGGAACGGTTCATCAAAGCCCTGAGCACTCAGCATATGCCACTGCTGATAAAAGCGTTGCCGCCATTCGCTGAGGGTGCGGGCATAGTCCTGACCGATATCAAACAGGTCACGGGTGATAAAGTCGGTATGCCGCGTCATGGTGGCGGTCATCGCGGTAATTGAGGGCAGAAAGCCGCCGGGGAAAATATAGCGTTGGATAAAATCGACATTGCGGCTGTAATGACTGTAGCGCTGGTCGGCAATCGTGATCGCCTGAATTACCATGCGGCCTTGTGGACGCAGCAGTTGCTGGCAGCGCTTGAAGAAGGTGGGCAAATACGCTTTTCCGACCGCCTCGATCATTTCAACCGACACCAGTTTGTCATACTGACCAGTCAACGAACGGTAATCCTGTAGCAGCACCGTCACTTTATGGCTCAGGCCTGCTTGCTGAATGCGCTCAACCGCGTAGTCATACTGCTGTTGCGACAGTGTCGTAGTGGTGACGTGACAGCCATATTCACGTGCGGCCAGCTCGGCTAATCCTCCCCAGCCAGTGCCAATTTCCAGTAAATGATCCGTTTCACAGAGTGCCAACTGTTCGCAGAGGCGACGCAGCTTGGCGCGCTGTGCGTCTTCCAGCGTCATTTCGGGTTGCTGATACCAGGCGCTGGAGTAGAGCATTTCGCTATCGAGAAAGCTGCGGTAAAAATGGTTGCCCAGATCGTAATGGGCGGCGATATTTTTCTGCGCCTGTTGCGGGCGATTACGACGGCACCAGTGGATGAAACGATGAAATGGCCCGGTCAGCCAGCCAAAACGCGTTTCAAGCGTATCGACTAGCGCCTGATTCTGTGCCAAAAGCTGGAGGACGAGCGTGAGGTTGCTTGAGCTCCAGTCGCCATCGATATAGCTTTCACCCGCAGCGATGCTGCCACCCAACAAGACACGGCGATAAACACGAGGGTTGTGTATCGTGATGTCGCCTTGCAGAGCCGCGTGTCGATCCCCGAATAACGTTTCATTGCCTTCTGGTTCGCGAAGGTGCAACCCTCCGCCTTCTATTCGACTAAGCAGAAGAAATACCACTTTTCTGGCCCGCGTATAGCGAGCGGTATTGCTCGGGTGACGCACCAACTGTGTTTCCGTTGAACTCATGAGTTGTCCTTCTTTTCAGACTGCGGATGAGGATAAACGGGCGAGCGTTTAATCCACAGTTTCAAAGCCTGCCAATATATGGTGCAGGCGGTTTTCATCGTCATTAACGGCAGAGACCAAAGCTGAGCGCGCAGGGCGGCACGAGTGAGCGGCTGACGGTGTAGCACCAACGTCGCGTCAAACTCGCGTCCTTGCCGGTGGTTCTCGATGTGGATCCGCAGACGCGCGTCGGGCGGCGTGAGTCGCCAGTGATACACCATGTCCATCGGGTTAAAGGGCGACACATGAAACGCTTTGGAAATCGGCGTAGAACCATCGGGGACGACGGCATAAGTATGACGTTCGTTCCAGGGCGTATTACGCACTTCTGCCAATAACCAGCGTAGTTCGTTATGCTCATCGTACAAATAATAGAAATTGACCGGATTGAAATAGCAGCCCAGATAGCGTAGCTGGCACAGCAGCAACACCTTCCCCGTGAGGCGTTCTCCGGTCAATTCTGCAATCCGATCCTGCGCTTTGGATTTGATATCGCCACCGCCGAGATAATCGCCGCGACAAAATGACGCAGGGGAAAAGCGCTCCAGCGCAATGCCGACATGCGGCAAGGCGGGAATCTCATCTAAATCGATTAACGCCATAAATAACGCATAGTCAAAACGATGCGTGACGGGCGTGAAGCGTCGATGGCGAACCTTGCCAACATACAAGGCGCTATTCATCTTGCACACTCTGATGGAGGAGGTTGACGACATCCAGCGCGCTTCTGACGCCATCTTCGTGAAAACCGTTGTACCAATAAGCACCACAAAACCAGCTGCGGTTGTGCCCATTAATACGTTCGCGCTGCTGTTGATACTCTGTCGTCTGTTGAGTAAACACCGGGTGATGATAAATCGCGTGGTGCAGTATTTTATTTGGGTCGATATCCTGCTGGGGATTCAGCGAGATGCAGAAGGTGGTGGATGAACGAATGCCTTGCAGGATGTTCATGTTATAGGTCACAGAGGCCCGCGCGCGGCTCAATGCCTGATCGACTGGTAGACGGTAATTCCAACTTGCCCACGCTCGCCGATTATGGGGCAGAAGCCGGGTGTCGGTATGCAGGATCACGTGGTTCGGCTGATAGTGCATGCCACCGAGAATTCGCTGCTCATCGGGCGTACTCGTTGCCAGCAGCGCCAGCGCCTGATCGGAATGGCAGGCGAAAATCACCTGATCGAACCGATATGTCTGATCGGCGGTATGCACCGTCACACCCGCATCATCGCGTATTACCTGACTGACGGGTGTCTGTAGGTGGATCGTCGCTCGATCGCGGATACGTTCTGCGAGTCGCTGCACGTACTCCCGTGAGCCACCGGGCACGACCATCCACTGCGGGCGATTGACCAAATCCAGTAACCCGTGATGGTTGAAGAAGGTTAGGAAAAGCGACAGAGGAAAATGCCGCATATCCTCAAGCGACGACGACCAGATCGCCGCGCCCATCGGCAAAAGATAGTGTTGGGCAAAGAACGGCGAGAATTTTTCCTGCTGCAATAAATGGCTTAGCGTCAGCCCCTGATAATCGCCGTTGGCAAGATACCGCTTGCAGACACGGTTAAAGCGCACAATTTCCGCAACGAAACGATAGAAACTGGGGCGGAGCAGATTGCCGCGCTGGGCGAACAGCGTGTTTAACGTATGGCCGTTATATTCCAGACCCGAAACCGGATTACTGACCGAAAAGCTCATTTCTGTCGGCTGACCGGTTAATCCCAGCTCATCCAGCAGCGCAATAAAATGGGGATAGGTCCGCTCGTTGTAGACAATAAATCCCGTATCGATGGCGTAGGTCGTGCCATCCTGAACCACATCGACCGTTGCCGTGTGGCCCCCCAGATAATCGTTCGCCTCAAATACCGTCACCTGAAAGCGATCGGATAACCTGAGTGCACAGGTTAAACCAGAAATGCCGCTACCAATAATGGCAATCTTCATACTTTTACCTTACTAACCGGCTGGCGAGCAGACGTTGCCATGACTGTGGGAGAACAGAAACCGCTTTGAGCAACAGTGCAAAGCGCAGAGGGAAGGCGATTTCGCGTTTTTTCTTTGCCAGACCACGTCGAATAGCCTCCGAGGCGTGTGATACGGAAATCAGCATCGGCATGGGGAAATCATTACGAGCGGTCAGAGGGGTATCGACAAAACCGGGCAGGATCAGCGACACTGTGATATTACGAGCCTGCAAATCCAGCGACAGGCTGCGGGCGAAGTAGGCCAGCGCGGCCTTTGACGCGCCATAGGCTTCCGCTCTTGGCAGCGCAACGAGGCTGGCGGTCGAACCCACCAGCGCCAGATGGCTTCCGTTGGCAAGCTGTGGCAATAACACCGACAGGCAATTCACCGGGCCGATCACGTTGGCTGTCAGCACCCGACGGACTTTTTCCGCTTCAACGACGCCGTTATCCAGATACTCACAGGTTCCCGCACTGAGGATCACTAGATCGACCGTGACGCCGTCCAACGCCTGTTGCGTATCCATCAGGTTCGTCATATCAAAGGCTATCGTGCGAATGGTTGGGAAGGCGGCAGTTAATGCATTAAGTCGTTGTTCATCGCGCCCGCAGGCGAGGACGTCCCAGCCGTCTCTGGCATAATCCAGCGCCAGTTGCTGGCCGATTCCAGAACTCGCCCCGGTAATCAACACGCGTTTCATGTCTGAAGTCTCGACTTCAGGTGGCTGATGAGCGAACCCAGCAGGGGAACATGCTGATAAAGCATAGCGCCCATGTCGTAATAATCACGGTGATAGATCACTTTGTTGTCGGCGAAGAGCAGGTGGCTACAGCCTGCTAACGTCAGCGGTGCGTTGCGCTTTAACGACGGATGCGCATAGTGCATCGTCCAGAACATCGTCGCACCGCCGCGGAAGGTATGGACATCAGCGATCTCGAACTGACAGTAGCTCAGATTATCGAGTGAATGAGAAAAGTAGCGATGCAAAGCATTCAACCCATGATGGCTGGAAACGGGGTCGATAAAGTGAATATCCTGATGATAGATATCACCCAGCTCCGTTAATTTCTCGGCTGTCAGCTCTCGATAAAATGCCCTTATTTTCAGCAGAATAGGTTCGTACTCACCATTTTCTACCGAGATGCCGTCTTCCTCGCGCGCTTTTTCTATCGTCATAACCACTCCTGTTAAGGTCACCCATTCCCACACGGTGGAAATGGCCAACAGATAGAGGAACGTCAACGCTTATTAATTGAAAGATATCAACTTAGGTATAGATTGAATCCACCGTTCGTCAATAAGATTTTTCAGAACGATAAGGGGGATAAACACAGATGGAAGGAAGATATGGCAGAAAAAAGGAAACATGGCGCAAGATGTAGTGACAACGTCACGCCATGTTTCCTAGGCCGACAGCAATAGGCCGAATGTTATTTCTCAGCAGGCTTAATCAACGTCAGAATCGTGCCCAACTGCTCACGCTGTTCATCGCTGACTTCGCGCGCAGCGGAATAGCCCGCATTCTGAATAATCATCTCATTCAGACCCACCAGCCAGTCATAGATATAAAACGCGGTATTGTTGGTCGGCGTCAACGACAGCTTAGTTAAGCGCTGTGAAGCACCAAAACTGACAGCCTGCTTTTCGGGTTTAGCGAAAATTTTATGACCGCGATTAATGCGGCTGGCAGGGCGCAGGGATTCATCGAGCTGCTGGAAGCCGAGCCAGGCAACGAAGTCACCGAGAATGGTCAGCACGCGTGAAACCTGACGGTCGGCCTTATTCTCGCGGTTGATGCCCAACTGCTCACCGTCGACCAGCATATCGACCAGTGCCTCTTCGATCCGCAAACGGATGCTGCCGGTAATCAATTCTTCAACCAGCATTTCGATCGTCGCTTTCGGCACGTTCAGCAAATCGAGAAGTGGGGCATTTTCCGGCAGGCCGCGCAGATAGTTAATCCAATAACGATAAACGCTGTGCGCGTAGTCTGCCTCATAGCCGTGGTCGATCGTCAAAATCGGCGGTGCAGGCTGATCGATAGCGATCGGCTCATCAGCAAACAGATCGATTTCGATCCCGACACCAAACGGATCGCTATGAGCTGACGGGGCGGAAAGGTCTTCGGCATCGGCGTGGAAACCGCCATAGTTTGCCCCTTTCTGTTGCAGATACAGACGGCGCAGTTCATCACGCGAAGGCAGCAGCCGTTCCAGCAGTTCACCGTGCACGCCAGTGCGAGTCTGGAGCGATTTGAGCAAGGTTTCTGCGATGCGCTGTTTTTCCGCCGGATCGTCAACATCAACGGGCAGATACCAGTTACCCAGCAGGTTATCGCTGAGTTCTCGTTGGAGTTCGTTAAGCTGTTCGCTGATACGCCCCAGTTTTACATCCCGGTGAACTTCCGCGCCCAGCCATGTTGCCATCCGCGCCACGCCGCGTTTATCCATCGCTAGCATGGTTCCCCAGGCATCGCCCGGATTACCGACATAGCGCTGTACCGCGGCATCATAGTTTTGCCCGTGCGTAATACGGCGATCGTGGCGGGTGACCGCCCAAATCAGCCCCGGTTTACGGTGGCTACGAACCTGTGCGTTTTCGCCTTGCGTCTGTTTAACCCAGTGGTCCAACGCCTTGCCGACCACCTTAACGTCGGCGCGGTTGCCCGCGGCGCTGCATACCATCAGTACGTTCATTTCCTGATTATCGGTATAACGCTCCAGCAGATAGGCGCGTTTCGCTCGCAATAGCGTGTGCGCCAGTGGATGCTGTGTGCTTTGCTGTCTTGCTGGTGGCTCGTTCCGCGTCTCGCGGATCTCACCAAAGCCGGGGAAGTCCAGCACATCAACCTGCTCGAACAGTGCTTCTTTAGGCGGCAAATGCAGTGGGATAAGCAGCTCCGCCGTCAGCATCGTTAACTCAGCCAGCGAAAGCTCCGTCGTTTTCCCTGCACGACCATTCTGAACCGGCCGCACCAGCACGCCGGGATCGTCGGCGCTGTGCAAGCGTTCCAGCGCAGAACCGTCGATCAGACCGTCTGCCGGATTTAACTCATCATCCACCAGTATCCGCAGCGGTGCTAACAGCTTGCGCGTACCGGACAGGTGTTGCAGCGTGTGGCTGAAATGACGATATGCGGTGGTCAGTGAATTCAACTCGCCCCACAGGACGGAGAAGAGCTGGGCGCGATCGTCAACAGTGAGATAAGGCGCTAATTCAATCGCCACCGGCCAGAAGTGGGCTTCCAACTGTTTTTGCCGTTTGACATCGTGACGCGCGAGATAGTCCCAGAGTTCGACGACTTCATCGCGGCTCATCCCTTCAACGGGTTCTGGCTGACGGTGCATCAACAGCGTTTTAATGTGTTCGGCAATATGGCGCTCGTCCAGCTCTTCAAACGTGGTCTCTTGATTGAGATCGTTTAAAAACGCGTTGGCCATGATCTTGCCGATATCCAGTTCGCTGAGCAGTTGCAGCTGAACAGGGAACGATTTGTTCTTCACGCCCGACTGTCGGCTAAAGCGCGTGACGAGCGCGGTGGCGCGATCGGACGGATTAATATGATCGATAAAATCCAGCTGTTGCCCTTCAAACGCGGTTTCCAACTTGCCGTTTTCGCCCCCGGCCAGCGCTGCGATCAGGTAGGATTTCCCTGCCTGAGACAGTCCAAAAAAGCCGATGGCGATCTCTTTCTGCGCCACGTCGGACAGGTGTTGCGCTTTATTGTGATTACGGCGTAGTTTGACGATCAGACGGTCGGCTTCGATATCCAGACGCGGTGCGTTCTGGCGTGTGCTTTCGACCCAGTCGATCGCCTGTTCAACACCTTGCGCGACGGCCTGTAGCTGGCCGTGAAGTCGGGTAGAGAGCTGTTTGGGCGTTAGTCGTTTCATTTTTTAAATACACTCCCACTATCGATCCAATAATGGGTCGCACCTGAGCCGTTAGCGGATAATGTGTTCAATTTGAGTCGTAAATGCTGTGGCGGAACGCGGGTGCCGTCTTCCAGCACCGCATCGGCAATCTCAAAGCGTTCGGGGCTGTCTTGATCGTCGCTTTTCGTTACGGCCAGTCGGACGCGCAGCTTACTGTCGCCGACGACCTTACGCGCTAAATCCTGATCGACAATTGAGAGCATATAAAGCGAGGACGCAGGCCAGCGTTCGTTGTCCAACTGGCGGAAGCCGAGGCAGAGTGAACCGCGTACCTGGAAACTGAGTTTCGGGTCAAGCTCGAAATCTGGCGCATCCAAATCAATATCGCTGTAGTAAACGTTATCCAGCGTCAGCGCGTTGCTGCTGTCCATCATGCCGAGGTAGCGCACCGTAGAATAAGGCTGGAAATCACCGACCTTAAAGTAAAAGCCCGGCAGGCGCAGATCGAGCGCCAGCAGGCACAGCATCGCGCCGACGGCGGCAGTGGATTTCGGGTTATCGATGCGTCCACGTTTGTTAAACGGATACCAGTCGTTGGTGTGATAGCCATCCAGCGACAGCATCCGGTTAATCGGCAGCGGCTGCAGGTGGCGGAACAGCGCCTGAATTCCTGGGAAGCGCGAAGGGCGACCGGTCAGCAGCAGCACATCGCACGAATACAGCGACACCACTTCAGACATCAGGCGTAGATTCTGCGTGATGTTCATCTTGTTAGACAGGAATTCGCCGTGCAGCTTGTTCAGTTTGAGAATCAGCGGCACCTGCAAAATATCGAAGACCTTGTCGCTGACTGGCAGCTCGCGCTGTACTTCTGTATTGATGTATTCCAGCACTTTTTCCGTCGGCGCCTGTTCCAGCAATTCGCCGAAGGTGGATTCGATCTCGGCGCTGGTGTCCAGCGGGTCAAAGCGCTCATAGGCTTCCAGAATCGCCCGGCCGATCGGGATGAAGACCTGCAACGTTACCTGCTGACGCAGCGTGAGCTGAGCATCCATACGGCCTTCATTGCCAAACAGCTTCGCCATCAGCGTATCTGGGCTGGACATTCCGGCGGTTTTCAGCGCGGCCTGTAGAGCGGGGAGGATATAAAGCTGAATCACATCCAGCAGAATATCGTCGCCAGCGACCTTAAAGCCTTCACGGAACAGCAGGCGGGGAATGATTTTAACGTTGTTGCCGACACCGTCATCGAGCAGATATTGCGTAATGGCGAGGTCGGTGGTGCCGCCGCCGATGTCGATTGAGGCAATGCGCAGCGTTTTACCTGCGGGTTCACCTTCGTCGAGCTCTTTATCCGGGCGCGCCATGCTGGCGAAGAAATCTTCCGCACGGCCGCCAAAGTTCACCTGCGCTTCGTTATACAGGTAAACCATCTGTCCGCATGTGGCTTCATCCCATTCGATTTGCACGTCAGGCACTGGAACCCGGCTCTGCTGCTTGTCGGCTGGCGTGGTGAAATCCTCATCCATCGGATGCCAGTCCATCGCTTTCCAGACCAGCGCGATCGCTTCATGCATGCGGCGGCGGAAAATTTCACGCTCGGGTTTTGGCATCGCGGAAGGTAGCGTCAGAATGATATTTCGCAACTGGCGCGGCGCGCTGCTGTGGATCATCTTCAAGCGCTGAGCGGCGCTGTTCATCTGCATCAGCGCCTGTGCCAGCAGCTCGGAGAGCATGAATGTCATGATCGAACTGCGGCTGTAGTGCGGTGAAAACACCGGTAAACGCTCTTCCAGCGGCTGGTTGTAGAGCGGCTGGCCTTCATCATTCAGCATGATAGTCAACGGCATGGCTGTCGCTAACGGTTCGGTCTGCGAATGTGCGTCCGTCTGGCTGAAACGCCAGCCTGGCGCATAGCTTTCTTCATCCCACAGGTAGCGACGCGGGCTGGAAATACCGCTCGATCCTTCCGTTCCCTGACGCAGCAGCGCCATGTGGCTGGCTTCGCGTCCGACGCGGGTGATTGACGGCCAGATGAACGCGTCATCACGACCGCTTTCCACGGAGAAGTTGTCTTTACCGAATTTCGCCTGCGAGAACTCGACGCGGCTCTCAAACAGTTCGTTGTACAGATAATGTGGCTCACTCAGATCGCGCAACTGCAGTTCATAAGTCTGTTTCAGACCGTTACTTTCGTCTGCATGATCCTCAACCAGAATGCCGCAGGTGTGTGAGTTACCGACATCCAAAATCAGGTCAACGTTGACTGCGGGTTCCTGCAGCGTACTGGTATTGATACGGATTTCCGGTATTTCGAGCTGGTTACCCAGCATATCCAACACATTCAGGTAATGTGCCTGATATTCAAACCCTCTGAGCGCCACTTTTACATCGTGACTGTCGCGGTTTTCCAGCGCTTTAACTCGCTGAGTAAAGACTTCGCGCAGCCAGCCGTCGACCCAGGTTTCATCAAGGAATTCACCCAGTTCGTCGCTGTGATAAGCCAGCGCGAAACTCCCGCCGGTTTTGATGTCATTGGCATTCGGTGCCAGCGATTCGTACTCGTGGCCTTCCGGATAGGTTTTGGTATCGAACGCCAGACAAATGCGGTGCGTATTGCCGTCCTGATCGGGCTTATCCAACGCAAGAATCTGCATCCGCGCCCAGTTATCCGGCCCGCCCATGAAGGTGCGCGGCGGATTAAAGCGGAAGAAGGGCAACGGCAGCCAGATGTTCTCCAGCAGTTTCAGCGATTGCTCAAGCGAAATACTCAGCTCAGGCTTCACCACTTCTGGCGGCATTCCGGTGGCAGAAGGCAGCAGGAATTTGTCCGAGTGTTCATCGTACAGCAGGTGCAGCAGAGGGCCGTTGGCACTTTTACGCACATAGCGGTTAGGCTGCTCAGCCGAAAACTGCGGCTTTAAGGCAAAATCCAAAAACTGAATTCCGCTGTCCTGAATCAACGTAATGCGTTGTTTATAATCGGTAATCGTCGCCAGCATGATTATTTACTCTCGCGCTTTATCGTCATCGGGAAAACGGTGTCTGCGTCGTAACGACCGATACACTCCGCAGCAGCGCCGGAAGCGCCTTGTTTACAGACCAGTTCTGGCATTTGGAAACGAGAATTATCGGAACAGCGGGCACCGGAACGGCTGTTGATGATCAGATTGCCAGAGCTCATTAATCCTGCCTCAACGTTAGCGCGACACGTGACACCGTCACCATGAGTGATACGTGCTGTGCCTTTTCCATTTTGAATCTGGTAGCGCAGGCTAGGCGGCCTGCCGGTAATCGGCGCTTTGCCATCAACAATGACGCGCCAGTTGCCGTTCAGGAATTTGATGGAGCCGATTTTCACCGCGTCGGCTGGCATGACGAGATCGTCTTTGCCTGCAGGCATCGCGGGGACTTGCTCAACAACGGGTTCAACTGGCGGCGCAACAGGCTCTTTGGGTTCCGTAACCGCAGGCGCTTCCGGTTTGGCCGCTTCTGCTACAGGCGCAGCAGCAACCGGTGCCGTAGCGACTGGTGGCTCAGCGGCTTTCACGACCTCTTTTTCTGCGACAGGTGGAACAGGCGTGCTTTCTTGCTGTGGCGCAGGTTCAGCCGGAGCAGAAGAAGGCAGGGCGCGTTTTTCTGACTTGACCGTCGCGGCTACATCGGAGGTCGGTTTGTCATCTTGTCCTGACACGCAGCCACGTATCTGCAATGCCAAAATCGCTAACAGCGCGGCGGCAGGTAACAGCCACCACAGGCGGAAGAACGGCGGGCGTGCGGGTACTGCCGCGGCGGCGGCAGGCGCTGGCGTTGGCTCGACGGCTTCCGGTGGGCTGACCGGCTGTGGCTCAGGTTCAGGCTCGGAAATGGGTTCGACCAGCGGCGGTGTTGGTGCGCTTGCTGCGGGAGCGGGTGCAACAAAAAGCGGTTCCGCTTCCTTGATGACAGGTCGCAGGCAGTCCAATGCATCAAGACGGGATTTCTTATCGAGATTGACGAAGCCCCAGAACGTTAAGACCGGTTTGCCATCAACCAGATAGACGTGATTCGCTCCAGGGAACTGTATCGCTTTTGCCAGCAGGACACCGAAAAGTTTCTGCCCGGCTTTTTCGGCATTTTGCGCACGCTGGCTGATATCGGCAACCGCAGCTTGATAGGTTTCCAGTAACGCCAGCGCCTTTTCTCGTTCTTCTTCGCTCGCGGCAATCCAGGAGGTGACTTTACCGTCAACCGGCGAATACCAGTCAATGCGGTCGCCATGCTCGTTGGGTTGGGGAATCGCCAGGCAATCGGCAATCTGCTGTTGTTTTCTGAGACGTAACGTTTCCCGCAATTGAAGTGCTGATGCGTAAACTGGCTGCCCGTTCTCACCCAGCGCCAGAAAATCATCCAAACTTCCACTACGTAAAAATAATTTTGCCACGCAAAAGAGACCTTTTGTAATGATGCCTAAAGCAGAAAATAGAGTGTAATCTGCGACAGGGTATACTGTAGTGCGAATGATGGCGAATCAAACGCTTAAAGAAGTGATAAAACTAACAAATATTTAAGCAATAGAAAAAGTGGGAAACGGGAAGTGTACGCACGTGCAGCGGGCCACGTCCAGATAATATGATGAAAACGCTGACAAAAACGGTGCATTCTCTTTCAGTTATGATTTGCGGAAACGAGGGACGCTGCGCGACGTCAGCCTCCCTCAAGGCCGTGAGAATTAAAGCTGGACGTTACCCGTGATCAGGTAAGCGGATGAGGTGCTTTGTGACATCGGTGGCAATGTATCGCTGAGGACATTACCTTTTACGTCGGTAAATTCAATCGGAATATCGTTCATTCCAACGTGCTCAACAATAAAGTGGTTATAATCGGTTTTCTGTGCAGCAATCCATTGGTTATTGCGCATATATTTCATTTCAATAACGGGATATTTTACGTTCCTGAATTGCACCGCGGCCCAATAAGGATTTGAACCTTCTTTTATACGATAAATAACGTTGCCATTTACTGGCGCTTCGATCAGCGTCCAGTCGATATTAATTTTCCCATCTCGCAGATCGCCTATTTTCTCAAAAGCGTTAAACGATAAATCCAGTGCACAATCGCCGCCTTCAGGATAGAGGTCGGTGACATAAACCACCGTACTGCCTTTTGGTCCATTCACTTTCAGGTAGGCTCCAGCCAGCGACGCCTTTACGCCACGATAATCCAACTGGTTCCGGTTTAGCGCCGTGATCTCCATGTTCTGCGGGATCGGATCCAGCAAAAGGGCACCGCCCTGATAGCCAGAGCCTGTTGCGGTGGCGTAGCCGTAACAGATGTCGTCCAGTTCCCACTGGGCGTGGGCGGTATTAATCAGGGGAATAACGCATAATGCAGACAAGGCTAATGAGGTTATTTTATTCATGTTTCACATCCAATATGATTCAAGATTAATAACATAGGTGAGTGGTAAAAATAAAAAACCAAAACGGAAATCCATTTTTTGGCGCCTGAATAATCGGTCTTTTGTATAAATAGGTAAATCGGTTTTATCTTAAAAGAGTAAAGCAGTGAATATATCACTGGGTTTATTTCTATAGAGTGAAATGATTATGTGAGTAAATAATCGATTTGGATTTATTCGGAATGTGTTCTACGGTTTAAAGGGTAGGCCGAAAATATTATTTCGCGCCAGCGCGGATGATAACGACCAATAGCTAATCTAGAACGATGAAGAGGAGACAACATGACCATTCATAAGAAAGGGCAAGCGCATTGGGAAGGGGATATCAAGCAGGGAAAAGGCACTGTCTCAACGGAAAGCGGTGCACTGCAACAGCAACCTTACGGCTTCAATACCCGTTTTGAGGGCAAACCCGGCACGAACCCGGAAGAACTGATTGGCGCGGCGCACGCGGCCTGTTTCTCTATGGCGCTCTCGCTGATGTTAGGCGAAGAAGGGCATAAACCTGAGTCGATCGATACCACGGCGGATGTGTCGCTGGATAAAGTCGATGGCGGGTTCGCCATCACCAAAATCGCGCTGCACAGTACGGTGAAACTGCCGGGTATTGATGAAGCTACGTTTGATAGCATCATCCAAAAAGCGAAAGCGGGCTGCCCGGTGTCCAAAGTGCTCAAGGCCGAGATTACATTGGCCTATCAGTTGAATTAAGTGCGGGCAGTTGAACTGAGAACACGCTGCTGATCCAGGCTGTTCCGATAAAATTGTGCTGATAAAAAGGCTTACCGGTATCGTACCGGTAAGTTTTTTTACATTTATACAATTAAAAACAACGAAACGATTAAAAATAATTTAACATCTTTACGATAATAACCATAAAATTAGCATTGTCATCGCTGCGTGATACGGGCTATGGCGTAGGACGCAATATAACAAGAGCAATATTGGGCTGGCCGGTTTGTGGTGGTCAGATTCTCTGAGTATGTCGTGCTGTGGAACACAAGCGAGAGTTCAAGATGAATAAAATGACCAAGATCTGTTTTTCTGTGCTGTTGGCCGGTAGTTTGCTGACCCCTGTTTTGGCAAACGCTAGCACGTCGGAAGACATGCGCGGTATGCAGAAAAGCTATACCGCCGCGACGAAAGCGGACGATGCTGCCGCGCTGAAAACCGCGCTGAGCGAATTCCGTGAGCACGTCGAGCACGCGAAAACACAGGTTCCGCCTGATTTCGCCAAACAGCCTGCCGATGGTCCAGACAGAAAAGCCTATGTGGAAGGTCTGGATAAGATTTTGCAAAAAGTGGACAGCGCACAGGCTCTGGCGGATTCCGGTAAACTGAACGAAGCCAAAGCGGTGTTAGCTGAAATCAACGCGTTGAAAGGCGAATACCACAGTAAATTGAGAGGCTAAGCCGCTTTTCGTTTACCATAAAGCCGCCAGTGGGATCGCACTCACTGGCGGTTTTTTTTATTATAAACGTTACGACAGTCAGGATTGCCAGCTAAGGGGAAACGGGATGACGTCACCATCACACGATGCAACGCATGATGGCAAAGATACACAAAGCAGAATTCTTGAAGCCGCATTGGAAGTCATACTGGATCACGGCGTGAAAGGGGCAACCTACCGAAAAATCGCTCAGCAGGCCGGGTTGTCACCGGGGACGTTAACCTACCGCTACAGCAGTATTGAATTGCTGTTGAGCAGCGCGTTCGTTTATATGGTCGATAGTATCTCACAGGCATTCCGTGTCCGCCTCAAGCAGGCAAAGGATATCGACAGCGCGCGTGAAGCCGTAGTTGACCTGATCTGTGGCGACATCTGGGCAACGCCGCGTCACCTGACGTTAAGTTTTGAACTGTACGCGCTGGCATCGCGGAAAGAAGAGTATCGGCTGATATTGCAGGAGTGGATGACGCGCAGCAGAAAATCGCTTCACCTCCATTTTAGCATTGCAACCGCATGTTCACTGGATGCGATGATTGAAGGATATACGATCCATAACTATCTCAATGATGAAGCCGTCAGCCGTGAAGACATCCTCAATACGGTAATCAAACTGACCTCCTGATCCCGCCTGGCGCGATCCTGTCAGGCATTTTTCCATTAAAAAAGAACCTAATGAAACAGGTGCAAAACGGTGTATATTCGTGCGATAGTTGTTCGTACGTATGTACGAATTGGTTTAAATAAAGACGACGAGAGCTATGACCACAAAACCTGCGATTAATAAATTTGCACTGTTCGGGCTGATGTTCATTCCCGGTTTTACGTGGGCAACCTGGGTGACTCGAACCCCCGTTATGCGTGACGTTCTGAATGCCTCAACGGAAACGATGGGCATGATTCTGTTTGGTTTTTCATGTGGTTCCATGCTCGGCGTATTGGGGGCAGGTAAAGTCATTAATGTCCTCGGCATCCGTAAAACTATGGCCGGAGGATTTCTGCTGCTGCTTCTTGGGCTACTTATACTTGCTGCATCGCTTTCGATTCAAAGCACGCCCAGCGCCTTTATGGGATTGTTGATTTTCGGCGCAGGTGTCGGCCTGGTTGATATCGCCATCAACATTGAAGGGGCGGCGTTTGAACAGCATCTGAATAAAAGCCTGATGACCACGCTGCACGGTTTTTTTAGCCTGGGAACGCTGGTCGGCGCGCTGACAGGGATGGCGATGACGGCGTTCGGCATCAATACTACCCTGCATTTTGTGGTAGCCGTAGCACTGTCGATACTCACCGCGATTGTGCTGATGCGCCAAATGCCGTGGCTGAGTGATTTGGCCCGTTCTGAGCAAGAGGAAAAGGGCGACTACAAGACACAGGTCTTCAACGAACTTAAAGATAGCCGTTTACTGATTCTCGGTGTGGTGATTCTTGCGATGGCGCTTGCCGAAGGTTCTGCCAACGATTGGTTGCCACTATTGATGATCGATGGTCACAACTTTGGTCATACGTCAGGGACGCTGGTTTATGTCGGATTCACTGCCGGTATGACGCTGGGCCGCTTTGCCGGAGGATATTTTGTCGATCGCTTTGGTAAGGTCAATGTGCTCCGTTTCAGCGCCGCTTCCGCCGCGCTTGGGCTGGCGCTGGTCATTTTCTCTAATGCACCACTGCTGGCCGCTGCTGCCGTTATTTTCTGGGGTATCGGCGCATCACTGGGCTTCCCACTCACCATTTCTGCCGCAGGAAGCGGAGAAAACAGCGCCGTTCGCGTCACGATCGCGGCAACATTGGGCTACTTTGCTTTCCTCGTCGGTCCGCCTGCACTGGGCTTCCTTGGCGAGGTTGCGGGGTTACGTATCGCCATGCTGCCGGTGCTTGTCATGGTGATTTTGGCATTTATTTGTTCGTCTTCCGCCCGTGAACGTGCGACCAGAACGGCATCTGACACCCCATCCTGACATTTCTGCGCGGTTCCGTTTCGTGTTACCGGAACTGCGCAATCTGTTCCACGCTATTGATTCCGTTGATCATCAATGATGTGATAAGTCACGGTTGCGAGACTGGCTGTTACTCCGAACTAGGAAAGTGAACACAATGGTAAATTTAACGGATATGGCTGAAGGGGATTACCCCGAATATCGCCAGTTTTTTATTCTTGAATATGCTCAGGATCTACAAGAATCCCGGGGATATGACGCGGAAAAGGCGAGGGCGATCGCCACGCAATCGATCGATATTGCGCTACCGCAGGGCGTTCACACGAGAGCCAATAAGTTATGGTGCATTCATTCCTCAAATAATGCAGGCGTCCTCATTGGTTACTTGTGGGTAGTTCTGCAAGAAAACGCAGCCTGGGTCTCTGATTTTTGCCTTCTGCCCGCGTGGCGGGGGCGTGGTTTCGGTAAAGCCTCACTTGCTGCGATGGACGTAGCGCTCACTGTATTAGGTATTGGCGAAATCGGACTGAGAGTAGCCGCACATAATCCAGTTGCCAAGGCGTTATATGAGAAGAATGGCTTCCAAATCACCGGTTTTAACATGCACAAAAATCTGGAGCCGAACCCTCCATCAGACCGCCATTAACCCGATGAAATAGAGCAAGTACACCTCAACGACCACTGGCCCCCCAATGCCACTATTTTGTTCACATCTGTGTAACTAAAGTTCAAAAAAAAGACGCCGATAAACAAATAGTAGGAGCTCATTGCAACGGAATGTTGATTACGATAAGTATCAACTCTAGGGGAGCCATAATGGCCAAACAATTAATACAAAAAAAATCAATGAGTACCCGCGCTCAAGTGCTGCTAACTGGCGCATTAACTATCGCACTCGGTTTCGCTGTCACCATTGGGGTGCTCAGCTGGCAGTCTAGTAAGGAACAAAAGTCTCTGGCCGAACGCTATTTGCAGCAGATAGCCCAAAGCGAAGCATTAAGAATTCAACAGGAACTCAACTACGCCCGGGATGTGGCACATAACCTCGGACAAGGGCTGGCTGCGTTGCCTGCCGCAGGCATTAAAGACCGCGTAGTGGTCGATAAAATGGCGGAATATGCTCTGCGGGATAACCCAGAATACCTCTCGGTTTCAGTCATTTTTGAAGAAAATATGTTTGACGGCCGTGACGCCGAGTTTGCCGATCAGCCGGGTCAGGCACCTAAAGGTCGCTACGCCTGGTTTGTCGACCGCGATCAGGCTGGCAATTACAAGATGCATCCTCTGCTTTCCTACCTGACTCCTGGTCAGGGCGATTACTACCTGTTGCCGCAAAAGAGCCAGAAAGATACGCTCATCGAACCCTATTCTTATGCTTACAACGGCGTTCCTACGCTGCTGACGTCAGTCGCTGCACCAATAGTCAGTCAGGGGAAACTATGGGGCGTCGTGACTTCAGACATCTCCCTTGCATCATTACAGCAAAAAGTTAACCAGATTAAGCCTTGGGAAGGTGGCGGCTACGCGATGCTGCTATCCAGTGAGAGTAAAGTCATCTCTTATCCTGATAAATCCCAGACGAGCAAAGCCTGGCAAGGGCCGACGGACAACTTCACGTCCTCAGTGGTACAGCACGACGATGCCATTCTTGGCGAAGAAGCACTGATTACCTGGCAACCCATTACTATCGGCAACAGCACAGATAAATGGCATTTGGCCATTGTTGTCCCGGTGAGTCAGGTGATGGCCGCTTCTGAACGCCAGTTAATGAATGCCGTCATCATGATGGTGATCAGTATCCTGCTGGTGAGCGCGCTGCTGGGCTGGGTATTCAGCCGTAAAGTGCTTAAACCACTGGGTGGCGAACCACGCGAAGCGGCCACCATTGCGCTGGCTGTTGCGGAAGGTCGACTGAGTAATGTGATTGACGTACAACCCAATGATCGTAACAGTCTGTTCTTCGCGCTGAATACGATGCAGTCACAGCTGCGTCAGGTGGTTGGACAGATCAAAGACGCCAGTGATTCCGTGCGGCAAGGCGCGGCGGAAATTGCCAGTGGTAACCTCAACCTTGCATCGCGTACGGAGCAGCAGGCTGCTGCGCTGGAACAAACCGCGGCGAGTATGGAAGAGATCACCGCAACGGTGAAACACAATGCCAACAATGCTCATCAGGCTACGACGCTGACAGAGAATGCCACGAAGATTGCTCAGCGCGGCGAATCGCTGGTCAGTCAGGTGGTTCAGACGATGTCGCAGATTGATGAGAGCGCGAAGAAGATTGGCGATATTACCTCCATGATTAACAGCATCGCTTTCCAGACCAACATTCTGGCGCTGAACGCCGCAGTAGAAGCGGCACGAGCGGGCGAGCAGGGAAGAGGATTCGCCGTTGTGGCATCGGAAGTGCGCAGCCTGGCACAGCGCAGTGCCAGCGCGGTGAAAGAGATTGCCGCACTGATTGAGGAATCCAGCCAGCGCGTTGAAAGCGGCGTTAAACTGGTGAACGATGCCGGTAAAACCATGCAGGATATGACACACGCGGTCAGCTCGGTGCAAAGTATCATCGGTGAGATTGTCACGGCATCGGATGAACAGGCGAAAGGCATTAGTCAGGTCACGATTGCCGTCAATGAAATGGATGGTGTCACGCAGCAAAACTCCGCACTGGTACAGCAGATGTCGGCTGCAGCTAGTTCGCTGGAAGATCAGTCCATGTCGTTAGCGCAGGCGATAGAGCATTTTCGCTTGGAACAGCAGCACGTGTCACCGCGTGCGCTCTTAAAGTAAAAAGTGACGCTGTCACCCGGCTGCTTAACGGTTGCCGGGTGATATCTTTAATCCTTCCGTGAAAGTTGTCCCGAGCCTTTAATTAAGGCAAATTAAATCATCCCGATATTCCTAAGAAAAAATAACCATGCACTTGAATTACCCCTGTCTGAGAGCGTTCATGGAGATTGTCCGCAGCGGCAGCTTTGAAATTGCGGCTCGTAAACTCCACGTCACGCCGTCTGCCATCAGTCAGCGTATCAAGCAGTTAGAAGATCAACTTGGTCAGGTACTGATCGTAAGGGGCAATCCCTGTCGAGCAACGCTGACGGGGCAAGCGTTACTTCGACACGCAGAACAGATAGATATGTTGGAGAGTGAGCTTTTCAGCACGCTTGAAATGCCTGCCAGACAGAGTCTTTCAGTGGCTGTGAATGCGGACTCAATAGACGGATGGTTTCTGGATGCGATGGATAATGCCTGTCACCAATCCAGTATTTTGCTCGATATCCTTGTAGAGGATCAGGAACATTCGGCAACCTTGCTGCGTGAAGGTCGTGTCATGGCAGCGGTCAGCGCCAGCCCGGAACCGATTCAAGGCTGCGGTGTGGAATACTTAGGAACGATGCGCTATCGCGCCTATTGCTCCCAGGCGTTTCACGACATGTACTTTGCTGACGGCATCAACGCGGACAGTCTACAGAATGCGCCGCTTCTGATATTTAACAATAAGGACAGATTACAATCCTTATTTATAGCATCGCTGGTTCCAGAAGCGATTGAACCGCCGCAGCAATTCGTTCCTTCAACGGCGGCTTTTGTCGGTGCCATTCTCAGAGGGCTAGGGTGGGGGATGATCCCGGAACATATGGCATCATCCCATACGGAAAAAGGAGAATTAGTGCCGTTTCAAGCCGGAAATCCTATCGATATCCGTCTGTACTGGCACCGTTGGAATATCCGTTCTGCATCGCTGGAAGCGTTAAGTCAGAGCGTGCGAACTGCTGCCGTTCGGCATCTTTTTCGGTAATGGTGTCAAGCCAAGGACACGAGCGAGCTCGACGTAAATGCTAACGACGACCCCGTAGGTTTGTGCTGGCTGACCATTCATATGTTGCTGAGGAATCAGGTTTAAACTTATTTTTCTTCTTCTCAGCCTTCGCCTGTTTTGCTACGGATTCACGTTCCTTCATAAGCTTATCGATATAATCATCTTTAATATGATTACTCTCAGAGTTGGTCAGCGTGCGACCCTGTTTTTTTCGCGCCTGATCGAGTAACGTCTTAAGCTGACGTTGTTCACTTTCGGTCATGTCTTTCTGAGTCAGTCTTTGCATGGGAATGAACCTGATAAGCGGGCTAGAAAATACATTGTAGAGGAAAACGTTCTGAGGCCCAGATAAATCGTACCGCGAGCCTTCCTGATTTCTTGATAATTAGCACACAATTTATTTATTCAAACACAGTAGAAAAACACATAGTGGGGAAAAATGATGTTACCAGAATCGGCCGTAGCGGCACAATTTAAGGCCTATAACGAACATGACATCGATGCATTCGTGTCATGTTTTGCACCAGATTTCAAAGCATACCGTATGCCAGCAGAAACGCCGTCGATGGTAGGAAAAGAAGCACTGAGAGAGTTTTACGTGAATAACCGGTTCAACAACCCAAAACTGAGAGCGGAATTGGTTTCTCGTACTGTGTTAGGCAATAAGGTATTTGACCATGAGTTAATACATGGGCTTTCAGCGGAGCCTATAGAAAGTATTGCCGTCTTTGAGTTAGATAACGGGCTTATTAATACAGCTTGGTTTTTCTTTTCGTAGTCAATAATTCACGAGCGCGGAACTAATGATTTCAGAGACACAAAAGTTACAGTCGCTGATTGTGCATTATGAAAGACAACTTCATTGCCAAGTAACGCGCTGCCAGAAAGGCGTCATTGATAATCTGCTGCACCGCGACTTTTTTGAAATTGGTCGTTCTGGAATGCGGTACGACAAACAGCAGGTTATCGATGCATTGATTTCTGAAACGGCCGAACAACAGATTCAGGCCGATAACTTCGAGTTATCAGTGGTAGATGAAAAAAGTGTGCTGCTGACATACCTGAGTTACAAGGCTGGCGAGAATAACATCGTCAGTAAAACATGGCGGACATCGCTATGGGTTAGAAATACTGACAGCCCAAATCCCGATGATTGGAAAATGCGGTTTCATCAGGGAACACCAACAGCAAGTTCTGAAGCAACAGCTAACGATTGATGATATGAGAGGCATGCTGGAAGTGTTTTCTAAATGGTTCTGAGCCATTCCGGTAGAATGGGGTTGGGTTTACCGGAATGGCGATGGTTCGTATTTACACATAACGTGCTTATGCGAATCATTGACTATCTTTAGGATTGATATTAATAGTCACCTTCGGGATAGTATTCAGTGATAAAGTTATCGACTTTTTCCTGAAATTGGTTGTTTAAATAATTCCAACCAAAATCTACCGATGTATATGTAAATTCACGAGCATTTAAAGTTATGCCAAATATAGCTAAATCATTAGATTCTGCATAATCACCGGGTGCTAACCAAATCTCATGCCATCCCAACGAAATAGTATTAATGACATTTACATTTTCGTTTCCAATCATTGCGCTAGCAACAGCTTTGCTTGGCGCGGGGACTGGTTTGAAATAAGTAACATTGTCTTGATATGCTGTTCTGTATATAACTTTGTAAAAACGTGCTTTTTTAGCCATGGAGAACCCGTTGTGAGGAATTTTATTTGAAATTCAATTGATCATTATCACTGCATGAGCAGTGATAGCTCTCATTTTGAAAAAAGCTAACATCTGATGAACGACCTTTAAACATAATAACTCCCATGCATATAATTTTAGATTAAAACGAATTAGATTTTTTGCCGCTTACGGTTCGGGGTTCTGTGACACCCGAACTTTACCGTGGTTTTCGACGATTTTAAGCAGGACGGGCGATACTGTAGCGTATGTTAGTGTAGCACTGAATTTACATTTATCTCTATTGAGAAACAGAGGTTTACCTAGCTAAAATCGGTGGAACAGAACCGCCAAAGCAGTTTGTGGCTATGCCAATACCATGTTACTCAGGCTTTGGGAGCGCAATGGTTGATCGCCGATAACATAGGTCGTAGTTTCAAACAGGCAATTAGGCAAAATTGTCTAATCGGAGTTTGGATACGTGAAGCGGAAAATGACTAGACGCAATAAGCGTTTTTTGACCAGCCTGTTAGATAAAGTTTTGCAATGGGATTTGCCGCTGCATAGTGTTGTGGCGCTATCTGTCAGTACAGCGGAAACGAAAAATGCCAGCAGGCTGGCACGGCGTGGAAAACTTTTGCCTGACTGGGAACGAGTCGAGCCGTGGGGCGAGGAATTTTTACTGCCGTTCGCTGGCCCGAGCGGGAAAATCCATCGTTATCGGGTTGTCAGCCACAGGGGCGATTTTTGATGCCGGAAAAAGTGTTTTGCCGTATGCGGGGATTTTCTCAGTGGAATGGCCAGTTCCCGCCTGTGCCTTCATTGGTTCGCATAATGTTGTCGACGTTATGGTAAAAAGGCCGCTGCGAAAATCAAAAAATGCGCAGCGGTCTCTTTACCATAACGCACATTATGCGGGACCCCATTATCCAAAAATTCAAAAATAATGGTCAATTTTTTTCGGGGACGTTCTGTGGCCTAAAATATAGTTTGCTTGTTTTTTATTCGGGGGAATGATGCGTAACCTAAAAAACATTTTAGATGTGTGTGATATTTACATTTCGGGGGAGTTCGTAGGGTGTGCAAGCTTGGATTTTTATCCTGCGTGCGGGTTGCACGCACTGGTCATTAAAAAAATGAATTTTGGTTTTACAGAGAGCTATTCAATTTTGGTTCCCGCCGCCGATTTTGAATATGTTAGAAAATTGAATTTGGTTTCTGGTGAGGGAATTTCAGTTCCAGTTAAAGTTAATTTTGATTGCGAACACCCGATTATTTGGCTGTCTGATAGGTGTCATATTGCTAAAAAATAGTTTTTTCTTATTCATATGGTGTATGAATAAGGGATGGTGAAAATATTTTAGCTATTTTGTTTTTTATCCCACGTTTTGTCGTCTTTTTCGCTGTATTCTTCCCGCTACAGAACATAATTTTTATTTTTTCCTTTTAAATCATGGAGATTTATTTTTATTGTCTGGGTTTTATTTTTTGTTTAAATTTTTCGGCGAAAATCATTTTTTATTCTAATCTGGAGTTGTCGTATGATGTTGAAGAGCGCTGAAAATTTTTTTAGAGCCTGCGAAATTTGTGTTTCTGGGAATTTTGTCGAAATTCGCGAGGATGAGATTTATCCGGGAGTCGGCGTGATGAATTTTCTTGTTATCGATCATGACCGCTACGGTCAGCAGGAAATTTTTATCCAATTGCACGATCTGCCGTTCGTGCTAGAGCTAGAATTGTGCGTGGGTTCGAAATTGTTGGTTCCAGTGGAGGTCTGGCAGGAGTCGGGGGCTGCTGAGCCCTATCTAGCCCTGTCGAGTTTGCGGGATATCGAGAAAAAATAAAATAAATTTCACTAGTAAAACGGCCTCGCACTAGCGAGGCTTATTTTTTCTTCCGCTATGTTTTTAGATGAATAAAAATTGGAAAATATTTTCATCATTCCTATTTTTACCCCCCGTTTTGTCGCCTTTTCTGTCAATTCTTCCCGCTACAGCACATCTATTTTATATTTTCGCATTTCTTGTAGATCAAAACACCACCCAATATAAGCCTAAGTCATTGATAATATCAGGTTAATAAAAATCAAATTTTGCATAAAACTTTATTTCTGGAATTGATTTTACTTTTTTGATCAAATTGCTCCATCAGATTATTCAGGAGTTTTTCTATGCATTCCCAGCGATTGGCCATTGCAGACGAAAATTTTTCCAATTTCAAAAAATTGGGACGGATTTATTTGTGCGATCGTCAGGAAATTGCCTTCACAGCCCGTGAGTTGGCTGGCGAATTTATGTCGCTTATCGGTGAGTCAAACATCAAAAAATCTATTGATGCTAGTTTCAGAAATATTTTCACATCGCATTATTATGCCCATGTAGATCTCTGTTTAGCTGATATTTGCACCGCCGAATTCGAGAAAAATTTTGAGCGTGATTTATCTGGTGAACTATCCAAATTTTATTTTGAAGGATCCTTATCGTGCCCGAATTCTGAAAAAAACTGTTTTTCTGAATCTAAAGCTTTTTTCGAAAATTCAGTTTTTATGCGGGTTTGTCGTGCCGTCCGCGCCTATGGACTGGAAATGCCAAAAATACGGGAATTACGCGATATTTTGGCATTTCCATTCTCTGATTGGCCGGATGAGGCGAAAAATCTTTTTTACGGTGCGTTGGCGCGTGTCACTGAGCCGAATTTTTGGGTAAAAACCTTGTGGCGTATCCGCTGCCACTGGATGGGGTGCAGGGACACTGCGCGTAATCGCGTCCATAAAATGATTTCCCCATATATTTCTGTCCGAGCTCTTCGAGAATTTGCAGATGCTCAGCAGAGGATGAAACATTTTCTTGAAAACAACGATATGGAATCTGACGGCGACAGAATTTCACTGGAAACCGCCTACAATTCTGGTAATTCCTGCCCAAAAAACCGTCGAACCGAACTAATGGTCCGTTTGCGCCACACGGGGGAGTTTTTCACCTCCGAGGGATTCTCTGGGTGGTTCTTAACCATCACCCTCCCGTCGCGGTATCACGCAAACACAGTAAGTGGTCGTGAGAATCATCGTTGCACGGTTATTAACCCCCGTGCGGGTCAGGAGGAGCTGTCACGAATTTGGCGCAACATCCACCGAAAATTCGCCCGTGATGGCATTTTTTCTGCCGGATTTCGAATGGTGGAACCGAATCATGACGGTACACCACACTGGCATTGCGTGATCTGGTTCCGTCCGGAACAGGCTGAGGGCGCATTAAAAATTTTCCGTGATCGTTATTGTGCGCAGGATTATCAAACGATCGCACACAATCCATCGATCCGTTTCAAATCCCTGCCTATCGACCCCGAGCGTGGCGCAGCCGCCTATTGTGCGGCATATGTGAGCAAAAACATCGATGGGTTCGGGTTAGATGGAGATTTAGAGGCTGGCCTATCCGCTGTTGACGGCGCAACCCGTGCGACCGCCTGGGCGAGGCTGTACAGAATTCGGCAGTTCCAGCAATTTGGCTGTGTAGGCGCGACAGCATGGCGCGAACTGCGCCGCCTGCGGACAGCACCGGCTGATTGTGATCCAGTTCTGCGGGATTTCTGGCAGGCCGCTGATGCGGGGGATTTTGGGCAGTTTATCCGCCTGTCACGGGAGCACGGTGGCGTGAGTTTATACCGCGCTGATGCCGATTTTTCTGGTTGCGAGTTGAGAAATCAGTGGGGCGAAAAAACGACCAAAATTCGCGGTATCTGTCTGTCAGCGTCCCCGCTAGTTCGTGTTCAGACCCGCACGCGTGACTGGGTGATCGTACCCAAACAGACCAAACAGACTGAAGGTTCGGCGGTTTCTGTCGCCGTTCGCCCTGATGCTGTTAGGGCGTGCGGGACGCGCGCCCCTTGGACCAGTGGGAATAACTGCCCGCACACTGATGCTGCGGTTCAGGCCGATTCCGATTTTTTTATCCATCACACCCACAACAACTATGACGAGGTCCCGGATGGAATTGCCCGATTACGAATTTGATGATTTTTTAGACGAGTGCGGGATTTTTGTCAGTGGGTACGCCGAGGGGCATTACGACCTGCGCATTGCCACTGTAGACGGCGAGTTTTTTTTCTGCATCCCAGAGGAGAAACTGACTGATTTTATAAGGAATTTTTTCAGTGGGAATGGAACAAATTTTTTTGATTTTAATTTCTGGATCGATGGTGAATACCTCGGGTGCCGCCCAGAGGCTGACGGGCTGATCGAGATCGGAATCGGCTCGGAAAATGGTCTCGAACTGTCTATTTTTTGCCCCGAATCCGCGTTTCAGGATTTCCCGCAGGCGTTGCTACAGGGGCAGTGGGCGAAATTTCCGATTTTTTTATGGCCAACATCGGGGGAAATGGTTGTCTGGCTGCGTTCAATAGATGTTCAAATTTTATAGGGGATAAATTATGTCGTTGTTATTACAGGGTAAATTTCTAGGTGCTAGAAATCGTGAATTCACTAACGCCTCTGGTTCGTATTCGTTCTATGAGCTGGGCGTCGAAAACCTGCGCCCAGATGGCTGGGGTGGTCAGCAGTCGGTTCAAACTGCCGTCCGCATCCCGAAAAAATTTGTTGATGCTGGAATTCTCGATAAATTTCAGCGTCTTGTAGGTAAAAATGTTCTCGTTCCTGTCTGGGTAGATGCGTATACGGGGAAATCTGGCGCGGCTGTCCAGATAACACTGGAATCGGATTTGATCGATGTCCTGCCAGACCAGAAATAATAGTTTTGGGAGGGTGAAAAATGATAGATGCGATTTTTTATGGCGTGGTTCTCGCAGCGGCGGTTTATAGAACTGGGGATTTTTTAAAAAATTTTTTCATCGCTGTTCGCGCCCATTACTGGGGGTGACGTATGAGTGAGTTGTGGGCGCAAAATAACGATTTTTTCTTTTTTGCGTTCAGTAGCGTTCTGGGTCTCTGGCTCGTATCCCATTGTTGTGGGGTACTGCTGCGACTAGTGCGGTTCGGCTAGAAATAGCCAGAAATTTGTTTATCAATCAATTAATTAATCTGGGGTATTTATTATGAAACTGAAAAATATTTTTGTATCTGTAGCGGCCGCATCTGCGGCAATTCTGGCTCCGAGTGTCGTTCTGGCCGCTGAGGGGGCGTCGGCAGCGCTGGATTTTTCCGGCGTCACCGCAGGGTTTAGTGTTACTGCGGTCGTGACCGCAGTGATGGCGATTGCCGCCGGATTGATGGGCCTGTACCTGTCAATTCGCGGTGTCCGGGTGATTATGGCGTTAGTTCGCGGCGGGAACTAATGCCGCAAGGGAGGGCTAGTCCCTCCCAATTTTATTATTTTCATGAGGTGCGGGATGGATTGGCAAATGATTTTTTTCCTCTGGGGACTGGTCAGTGCCTGGGCCGTCATCTGTGGATTGAGGGGATTTTAATGTGTGAGCTGATTTTTACTGATTCCGGCCAAAAAGGCATCGTTCTACTGGTCGCAATTTTTTTTATGTTCCTCTTTTTCGTTTTGATTTTATTAAAATGGTGAAAAAAATTGTTTTACTGGCAGCGGGGATTGCACTGTTCTGCGCCGCAGCTCACGCGATCATCCCAGCTCTGGTCATCGGCGCAGAGACGATCGGCGGTTTTGCGCTCAGGTCGGCCATTTCACGAGGTGCGGCACAGATGGCCGTATCTGCGGCAGAGCGTCAGGTTTTGATTAATGGAACAAAAACCGCGTTAAATCAGTCTGTTGCGAGGCTAGCTACGGGGCACGCGAACCCAACTCGACTCCAGCTCGCTAACGGTGCGTTTTCATGGGCGATCATAGGGGATTCCCTACTGAAAATTGGCGACGAAATTTTCGGTTCAGACCCCAACGCAGGGATTTCGTCCAGCCCCGATATTAAAACCGTTGATAATGGCCGAAAATTTTATATCGGTGCGGGGAAAGGTGGTAGCGCCCCGATTTTATCGGGCGACCATCCAGAAAATCTTGTTCTGTCGGCCTACAGATATAGGTCGGAAAACGGTGCACTGTACTGTCCGAGCGGTGCGCAATGCACCTACGGCTCAGGCCTCCGGATGAATCGTGTCACCCCCTCCGGCGATGGGCGATTCACCCAGTACGAGGCGGGGTATGACATCACCTATGGCGGTAAAACTGTTTCGCTCGGAGAAATTTTTTCCGTTCATAAAAATTCTAGTTATGATCAAAACATAGTCCCAACATCGCCGGATATCACAACAGCCCAGCAGGAAAACGCCAAAAAAACGCCTCTCAATTCCCAGCAGATGGCCGATACGCTCAATGCGTTGCTGCTGGATGCAGCCAGCCAACCCAGCTATCAGGGGATCCCGATTTCCAGCGGTCAGCCGTTTGTCACGGCGCAGGACATTCTCGATGCCGCCGCCGCCGTTGGCCGTCCCAGCCCGACACAGGCGGAATGGACTACCCCGTGGTCTGACCTGCAACCAGAAACGCAAACACAGCCACAGCCCGAGCCAAATCCTCAACCCCAGCCGGAGCCGCCCGCCGTTCAACCAACACTGGACAGTCCGCCAGACGGAAAAGCTATTTTAGCGCCTCTAATTGGGGCATTTTCTGAATGGGAAAATTTTTCAGTTGGTTCTCGGTCAGCTCAATGCCCCGTGGCTGAATTCACTATCTGGGATAAAAATTTCGTCGTCGATTCTCACTGTGGATTGATTGAAAAAAATCGGGAGCTAATACGAATTTTTTGCCTGATTTGTTGGGGGTTTGCGTCATTCAGGCGCGTGATGTCTGCCTAATATAATAGAGGGTTTAATAATGTTAGCTGCACTATATGCGGGAATCTCGTTTATTTTTCGCTCAGTAGTAATGAAATTCGTGGTCATGTTTGGCCTGTTTTTTATCGTTCAGGAATTTTTTCCGATTCTGCTGTCATTAGTAAATGTTTCTCCACTGCCGCTGATTGAGTTATTTGGTCAACTGCCTGATTCAGTTTGGTATTTTCTAAATTTATTTCAGGTTCCGACTGGAATCGCGATGATGGTTTCCGCAATTATCGCGCGATTTATTATCCGCCGAATTCCATTAATAGGATAAATATCAGTGGCAATTTCAGCATACGTTGGCGTGCCGGGCAGTGGAAAAAGTTTCGAGGTCGTGAGGTCGGTGATAATCCCCGCAGTGGCTCAGGGTCGACGGGTTGTATCGAATGTTTACGGTTTGAACCCTGAGAAAATATATGAGCACATCAGGAAAAACCATAAAACTGAAAATATGGGCGAGGTTGTCCATGTCTCCAATGAACAGGCTCAGGATGAGTTATTTTTTCCCTATAAAAACGCTTTGACCGATGGGAAAAATACATTTTGTCAGGCGGGTGACCTCATCTGTATAGATGAGGCATGGCGAATTTGGGGTTCTGATTCAACCGTCCCTCAAAATCATCGCTCGTTCATAGCTGAGCACCGTCATTTTTCCCACCCTGAAACAGGCGTGACCTGTGATCTGGTAGTCATAAATCAATCGATTTCTAATCTGCCTCGATTTATCCGTGACCGGACAGAAACCACCTACAGGATGACAAAACTGAAAAGTCTCGGTCTGAGTTCGATGTACCGAGTCGAAATTTTTGGGGGCGCAAAACTCACTAAAACTGAGCGAGTCTCAGTCAAAAACTATCGTTACGACAAAAGAATTTTTCCTTTATATCAATCATATGACGGTAACGGTTCTGAACAGGTTGTTGATAAAAGGCAGTCAATTTTTTCAAATCTGACCCTGTTGATCACTATCGCAGTGCTAATTATTTTAGTGTCAGCGGGAGGCTGGTATTTGTGGGGATTTTTTCACCCAGAGAATAAAAAAACACCCGTTCACCAAAATCAGCCTGCGGGAACGGCCAACCAGTCCCAGCAAAACCCCACCGCTCCTGCGCCTGCGCCGATTGCAGCCCCAAAAATTTCAACACAGTGGCGTGTCTCTGGAGTAATTCAGGACAAAAACGGTCGATTTATTGTGCTGTCTGGCGTTGATGGCCGTCAGCGGGTCGAACCGGCCGCGGGGTTTGTTGTGAGCGGCGCGATTGTGTCAGGCGTGTTAGATGGCGAAATTGTTACCACATGGTCAGGGAGTGCTAAATGAAAAAAATTGTTTTGTCGATGCTGTTGGCGTTTTCATCCCCATGTTTTGCGGCTGGGTCTGGGGTTGATTTCGAGCTGAAATCTTTCGCGGTTCCTGATGCGCTGTCTGTTTTTTACACGCAAATCCTAAAAAAACCGTTCCGGCTCTCGCCTGACGTGGTTGCCATGCCGGAAAAAATATCATTCAGGTTGATGCCCGAACAGGACGCCAGAAAATTTTTAATCGACTATATGGCTGATATTGGTTTGGCGGTAAAAACCAAAAACGGCGTCGATTTTTTCTATAAACCAGCTCAGGTTGAGAAAAAACTAGCGCAATTCTCATACACTTATCAGCCTCGTTACCGTTCGGTCGAATATCTGGCCGCGCAATTGGCTCCGATGGCGGGCGAGGGTGGGAAATTTAACTCCTCGGCTACTGGTGATAAAAACTCTCCAGATTCGTTGGTGTTTTACGGCACTCGGGCTGAAATTAGGCGTATTACCGAGGCACTGCCTCTGGTCGATGTGCGGGCGGATGAGGTTGTTGTTTCTGGATATGTGTATGAAATTCAGAGTAATTCTCGTGATGGCTCGGGGTTGCAACTGGCGACTAACCTGCTGAATTCAAAACTAAATTTTCAAATTGGTGGTTCTGATTCTCGAGGTTACGACAATTTCCTAAAAATCAGTTCGGGGTCGATGTCGGCTCTGATAGAGTTATTCAAAACGGACACGCGTTTTACCACCGTTTCCTCGCCAACACTGAGAGTCCGTTCAGGCGCTAATGCAGTTTTTTCGGTAGGCAACTCTACGCCAACGCTAGGGAATACCAGTTTTCAGGGACAGTCGGCGATACAGTCGGTTGTCTATAGGGATGCAGGGATAATTTTTGATGTAGCGCCCGCAGTCCGGCTGGACGTTATTGACCTAAAAATCCGGCAGGAACTCAGCAATTTTGCAGCCACGCAGAATGGCGTGAATGGCTCGCCCACGCTGATAAAAAGAGAGATCTCTACCGACATATCTCTGGTCGATGGCGACATAATTTTATTGGGTGGTCTGGCGGATGATAAAAAAACATCCTCAGAAACTGGCTTTTCGTGGTTGCCTTCATTCACCAGTCAGGGTTCTAGTGCAGATAAAACCGACATTCTCGTCGTTCTACAGGTCAGAAAAATCCGCTGACCGCTCACCGCAGCGCCCAGCGAGGAGGGCGGTCAGTGGGTTTTTCCCGCTGTAGCACATCGGATTTTTCGGCGTTTTTTTGTCCTGAAGTCCTGAGTGGTTGCATTTAATTAATTGAATTTAAATGGCTTTAATTTTCTGTCATGCACGGCATCAGGGAATTCTATTGCATGTGCTGTAGAGGGGATTTTTTGGGGGGCACTGATGTCTGTAAAAAATCGCGTTCGAGATAGGCTGCCTAGTGGGCGCATGAAATCCCACAGGCGCGTTGGTGAAAAATTCGCCAGTTGCGCCAGATTTTTCGATAAATCGCCAGGCTGGTTCCGAAATATGATGGGCACGCGACCAGAACGTCGCGCGGTTAGACTGTTGTTAAAATCGGGTGCTGACCCTGACGGAATTGCGTTCCCAGCCAGAAAACGGCCTGCGGTGTATTGGTGGTGAGTAAAATGCAGAAATACCGTGCTCGTCAGGCTGAGAGAATCGCAGCTATGATCCGAGCTATAGATGAGGGAAAAACCACCATCGTGTCATCGCACACGCCGCCATGGAAAATCATCCGATGTGTTTTAGCGGAACGCCGGACGGCGCAAAAATTTATTTTTGGGCTGTGCGGGGTTGGCCGCAGGCTACAATCTAGATGATTCTCCCGCGCTGAATTGATATTCAACCAATTGATATTAGGTGGTTCATATGAAATTTTCAGGGCGAAATCCCGCAACATACGATGTCGCCAGCCTGAAACAGATGAGCCCGTTGGAGCGGAAAACCTACGAGATGGCACAGCTAAAAAACTCATTCGATGCCGCTGTTGAGGATGGTGCGCTGCGAGTTCAGGTTGTATCAGAGCGAGCCGTGGAATTATTCGAGGGCGATGCTGGTCTGGCTGAGCGCTGGCTATCAGAGCCGAATCGCGCACTGGAATGGAAATCACCCAATGAAATTTTATCCAGTCAGTCGGGAATCGACGAGGTGCTCAGACTGATAACGCAGTTGCAGCATGGCGTATATCGATAAGCAGTTTTAGGGGTATAATTTCAAAAAGACAATTCTGTCTAATCATTATAATCCACATATACGGTAATACAGTTTCTCAGATAAGGTATCAGGTATTAAATCTTCCCATTCGCTTTTTGAGTTATTACCCTTGTAAATCAATTCCTTATGGTAATTAAAGTGTGTTTCATTTATTAATTTCATTTTTCGCTTATGACAATCAAAGAATACTCTTGCTATCTCTGTCTCTATTTTCATTTTCTTTTCTGAATCACAGATTTGATGTTCATCAATAGACATATAGAAAGGTTCTTTATTACATACGTTTAGCGAGGGGGAGTTTATTCTATACCATGTCGATATAATATCACCGTCAATAACGCCTCCTTTGATATAAATTTCGGCTCCTGATTTGGTTTTATAAAACACCCTCCATTCATCGAAATTCATAAATTCTTCTGACGTGAGAGACATAGCAAAAAATGGTGTAAGTATCATTATAATTAATAGTTTAACTCGCACGTACAGCCCTCCGTGTCTGTGTTTCTTAGTTGTGTAGAGTGCCGCGAAGCGGTTCGGGGTTCAGTGACACTCAAGCCAGTGTAGCACTAAGTTTATCTCTATTGAGAAACAGAGGCCTACATCTGCGGAACAGAAGCGCCAAAACAGCGCGTAGTTAGTACAGTGTGAATCAATCTCTGTCTACGATAACATTGATCGTAATTTTAAGTCGGCAATTAGGCAACATTGCCTAATTGGGGTTCGGGCGTATGAGACGGAAAATCATTTCTCGTAATAAACAGCATCTAACTCGCTTGCTAGGCATGGCTATGCGCTGGGATTGGCCGTTGAGTTCGGTTGTTAATTTTTCGACCGACAGTGCTGAATCCAAAAATGCGCAGCGTCTCGCACGGCGTGGAAAATTGCTGCCTGACTGGGAACGAGTCGAGCCGTGGGGTGAGGAATTTTTGCTGCCGTTCGCTGGCCCGAGCGGGAAAATCTATTGTTATCAGATTGTCAGCCGTAGGGATGATAACTGATGTCAGAAAAAGTATTTTGCCGGATGCGGGGATTTGCTCCGTGGGATGGCCAGTTTCTGCGAACGCCTCTATTGGTTCGCATAATGTATATTATGTTAAATAACCTCCATGGGTCTTTTACTTCATGGTTCTCTGGTGCAGCCACAGAAATCAGCATATTGTGAATTTTGAGATACCTCCCTTTTATTGCATTAGGTCTGTCGTACATTTACTTCACCTCATGCTGATTGTTGGGTGTTTCTATGTACTCACTTACCCAGATTGTAAGTTCAAACGGCCGAAGGCTCTGGATTCTGATGGATGTAAAAATCTGTTTGCCAGCACTTTATCCGCTTAGGTATCTAGTTGACCATCTGGAGTATCGTTCGCTTTCAACTCAATCAGCTTCCCTCCAAGCGATTAAGTTTTTTTATGAGTTCTGGTTCTTGAAGCATAGAGCTACATTCTGCTCTTCGGTATAACGTGTCTTTTTCATGCCGGATGACCTCTTTTTGACGGAGAAGAAAGGCCGAAAACTCTACTTTACGCCGGTACTGAACAAAGGGAAGAGATCACATAGGCTACCTGATCGCTACTTATGTATCTCCGTACTATCGAAATGAAACGCCAAAAGAATTGTCTCGTCATGCATCCCGTCTCAACACTCGTTTGCTGATATGCAAAGAAGATTTTAAAACTCTGGAAAGAAGCAATCAGCGGTATTATTCTCGAGTCATTCAAGGGTTTCAGAGTATGACTGGTGATATGGTTGAAAACGTATATCGCATAGTCGTACCAAGCTCAAAACATAAAAATAACTTTCTAAACCCCTTCCCTTCTGGATTTATTCAGTTTCGCAATTATTTAATTATGCGGTTAATGCTCAACTATGGGCTGCGTGTTGGTGAGCTGTTATTGTTAGAGTGCGCGTCGGTTAAAACTAGTATTAAAGGAGATAAATTTAGCTTAAATTGGTGGCCGGTCAGAACTCATTTCCCCATCTCCCGCTGTTGGCTTGTTTAAAACCATCTCCTCTATGTATTTATCAATTGATCTATTCTTTTGAACGCATTGATTTGCAGTGTTATGCAATGAATGCCACCAAATTTTTACCTCATTATCATTTTTACTCATATGTAGCAGATGACATTTCAAACACAGGAATATTTTCAAATATATCCTTACCATTATTCATAAATACTGTGGATGACTCTAGTGCATCAAGGGTCAACCATTTCCATAAATCAATAGTATATTTTGATTTTGCAGCAGTAGTACTTCGTCTGATAAGCATTCGACGTTTAATTTCTATCACATCACTTAAAGATAAGTCATGGTCAATTGCTATGCCGACTATTTCTTTAACCAAACTAATGGACTTTGCACTATAAGTTTCTAATAAACCAAATTTTTTGACATGAAACAATGCTCTTTCATATTCAATTGTATCAGGTGCATAGTTTATATCAAAATAAATAACATTATCCCTCCCGGAATACGTAGCTATTAACCAGTTGTGATTATAAAAAAGATCGAATAAGGGATGGATTAATTGTTTTTCTTTTGTTAATGAATAATATTTTGATTTAGTACGATTACAATAATCACATGCAGGTATAAGATTATTGTACGATATTGATAAGGAAGGAAAGATATCTTTAGGTAAAAAATGATCTAGTGTGCTCGCCTCACCAACATGACAAAGCAGACATTTTCTATCAGGACTGCGTTTAATCAACTCATTATAATATTTTCTAGGTTGGGTTCTTTTTTTTGATAATCTTTCATTATATAACCTTAACAACTCAACAGAATCGTAACTAGGAAAACTATCGCATTCTTTATATTGATATAGCAATCCATAAAGCGCGTACAATTTATATATTTTGTGACACCCTCTTAAATACCCACCCTGATCTTTTTCTTTTTGTGTAAAATCTCTTTTACATCTACCTATAACACAACTTTTATATACATCATCAAAAATAATATGCATTATATTACCCTTTATGTTTCATTGCAGAGTAAACAACGGCACGACCTTCTAAGCCAATTTGATCATTATAAACATTAAAAAGTTCATTGGCGGTTCTGTATAATTTAGAGTCCTTTTCAAGCAATGAATAAAAACCAGAGTTTCTGACATCAAGATTAAACACCTCAGACGTAATTTCACCTACTCCTTCGCCAAATGTTTCAATTGAAGGGCGTTGGAAGTCTGTATCGTCCTCACTTGAGCGAAACATTTTCCAAATACAAGTTCTCGGAGTTTCTTGTAAAATCACAGGGCAGTGGGTAGCAATCACGGCCATTCCATTATTTATTTTAAGAATTTCAGACAACGTCCGAACAAAAGCAGACAATAATGGTGGGTGCAAATGGTTCTCAGGCTCATCAAATATGCATATAGTTTTATTTTCAATTAACTCAATAACATGTGTTATATAATAAATAACCGCCGCGTGCCCAGAACTTAGTGACTTAAATACTTCTGTAGACTCATGCGTGAACTCCTCTTGAGTGACTGTCATAAGCTTAGATAGTCCTAAATCACTGAAGTTTATATCAACTTCTAAGGATTTTATAACTTCAGACCAGATTTTATTTTTAATTTCAGATCCATAAATACAATTATAAAGTGAGGCAGAAAAATCTTTCGCTAAATCATTATTGATATCTTTTAGCTCTCCACTATCTTGTTTATAAAGACCAATGTATTTTTTCTTTGTCTGAGTTGTACTAAACCTGACTTCATTAAAACTAACCTTTTCAAAAGGCTTATCAAAGACACTTAAAGAAAAATACAACAACAATCCAAAATCATAGACGGAAACAGGCTCTCCATTAGTCTTTGTTACCACATTATTGTTAATGTCTATGTTTTCAACAATAGTTCTTAATAAGTGACTCTTACCAACACCATTCCGTCCAATAATTACATGAACATTTTTAGGTGGTTTTGAATCAGATTCAACAACAAATTCTGGAGACACACCATTCTCATAATTAACTCGAAAACCAAAATGCCTTAATGAAACACCATGTTCCAATATATCACCGAACTGCTCAACGCTCGAAATACTCACGTATCGAGTAAGTGAATCAATAAAAACAGTCTCAGCGTGAACATCTTCGAATATATTTCTATCATAAACTACATCTTTCAACCCAACTAAAATTTTCACTTGTAAATCCTGAGGTAGCTTCCTCAATTCTTTATAATACTCGGGAGATTGACCTAGTGAAAAATAATTATCAGGCAAATTTTCAAATTCGTTATTTAGGCTTTTATGCGTATGAACTGACTTTTCCTGGTCTTTATACCCTATTTTTATCTCACCGACCTTGACCACTCTGCCGTCAAAGGAATAACTTAATATAAATGATGTTTCAAATGAAAAATCATTCCAATTCGTTATTGGTGATAAATATAGTGAAAGTGTCTGACTTAACTGAGTAGGACCAATTTTTATAAACACATAAACTCCTTGTGATTCCATTTAAAAAAAATACCTAAAATAATTTTTTCAGTGGATTTAAATTTACAACATCCTTAAGATGCTTTGATGGAAAATACGCATATCTCATTGTTTCACGAATATTAGAGCGGTCGAGAATCCTTTGTAATATAAAGGTATTCCCGCCATTCAACATAAGTGCGCACTAAATGTGTGACGTAACATATGAGTTTTCTGTACTTCAGCAAGCAAAAGCATTTTTTTGAATTCCCGATAGCAAGGCTTAAACATTCACTCTTGTCTCGTAGATAATTTTTCGTAAAGCCATTTTTGAATCGGAACGGTGCGATTTTTTTGCCTTTAGTTTTTGTGAAAGCCAGTTTGTAGCGCGAAAATTAAGGCCGAGTTAATCGTTCACCCTCACCCCAGCACGCACCTGTAGCCAAACAAATTTCGGCAATCTGCGTGAGGTCTTCTTGTCCATACTAGTGACATGCCAGTAACAGTTACGGGATTGTAAAAGTAGACAAAGGACTGAATAAACTCATTAACATGAAAATTTCCTGCTAAGCAGTGAATTTATCTTGCGCCAGAAAAACCAATCAACTTGGACAACGCTACCGCCCTCAGAATCATCAGTTCTGATTAGGTATTACCGTATCTGAATATCACTGAAATTCATGATTTTTCAATCGCGCAATAAGATATTACCTAAAATTGGCAGTCTTGGATATCCGATTGTGGAGAGAAATGGTTTGTATAGCCGGTTGTCAGGAAATGCTTTGAAGAAGAAGACTTTATGTTAGTTCACGAAATCCTCCGAAAGTGAATTCAGCTTTACACTTAAAATTCCAAATTAAATCAAATGGATACAAAATTTATATTTTATGAACTGGATTCTCGCTCAACATAAGTTAAATTTCCTGTTGTGATTAATAAGTTCATAAGCATTCACAAACTTCTACCAATCATACACTTAACTCATGTGCTCCCTTCCTCCCTGGTCGATGGCCCCATATAACGACTTATCATGATGCACCACACTCTGTCACCGAAAGTAAATTGGCAGGGTTTCTGCTGACCGTATCCACATTGGAATGAACTGCGCTGAGTTCAAATGTGAGTACCTAAGTTTGAGCTTTTCATAAAATCACCCTGCCCGGCAAACTTGCAGGGTGATTGAAGTCACTATAGTTGCTTCAGAGGGTAAGAATTAGATGTGCTTGAACCGTCGCTGTATACCTCGGTGATGATAATTTTTTTACCATTAATGGCATATTTTACAGTGCCGTCTGCCGGATTATCTCTCCAGCGTCCGGAACTGTCAGGGTTGTCAGATGCCCACATGACTTGATCGCCTATGAGTTTGCATTTAATGGCCCACCGAGTGCTATCACTCTGTCTGATATAATGTACGTAGGCTATGCCTGATTCCACTTTATCAAGTTTCATGATCTTATGGTCACGGCCAAACATTGCTGCGGAAGCAGCCTTACAAATCTGCCCTACAGTGACTTCAGAAGCATGTATTGGGGCACTAAAAATCAGCGGAAAAAGAAGTAAGAGTTTTTTCATCAGGTCCCATCCGGTTTGTTTATCTTTGTGAGCGATGTTGGTGCTCTTCCGTTTCATTAAATAAAATGAATAATCATATATTACTCAGTTATTAATGATAGTTTGTAATTAACGCTAGGGATATTGTTTTTGTATGCACCTTATCCTTCCTGAACTTTGACTAGAGTGATAATGATAATCATGGAAATAATTATTAGTCTAAGTTGATTTATAAAAATAGCTTGGAAGTTATCACTCCAAATGTATATGTTTAATAGGTTTTGATTGCATAAATCATCACGTTCAGTAGACCGCATTTAATAAATAAACAAGTCTTAGCTATAACACATTGATTACACAAGTAAGAAATACCAAAAAAGAAGGTTCCGACCGTTAGTGCTTTGTGACCTAACGTCGAAATCTAAATGCCCCGGGCGAATCTAATTCTATTAGAGGGTCGCTTGAGGAATAAATTTATTATTTCTGAAGGAATCCAAACATGGCAGACAGAACTAACATTACCAAAAATAACTTTTTCGCATGGTCTCTGTACACGGCTTATCGTAACCCCATTACGATTGGAAACTGGGTTGCCGCCGAATGGCCCGGCCAGGCGATTTCCAGTGCGCAGGATATGCAAAATGATATTGATTTTCGCATCGATATGCTCATCAATGCTCTGAACGTTGCAATTGCCAGCGCCGCCAATTGCAACAACTGGGTTCGTTACTTTGTTGTGCCAGAATTCTATTTCCACAGTGCCCACGGCCCATATCCTGGACTGACGATCAACGGCAACTCTGCTTTTGAATACTTAATGAGCCAACTTAGTATGCGTGTTAAAAACACGCTTGCAGCGTCCTCAGAAGCAGGCCGAGACTGGGTGATCTGCACGGGTAGTGTACTGACCACAAATATTACCGATATTAAGCAATTTCTGAATGGGCCAGAAGTCCAAAAGCGTCTGACGGCGTTGAATGCGGCCTATAATAGCTCGCTGCAAAAAAACGCCTCTCCCGAACCAACAGCGCACATAGGGTTGATGCGGCTGAAACCACTTGAGACAGTATTATCCCAATCCAAATCCAACACTAGTTATGATGAGTTAAACGCGTTGGTAAATTCATACCGACAGGATCCGCTCTGCACCGTGCGCAATCGTGCGGGGATTCTTGTTTACAATGGTGGTCCCACTGGCAAGATTTTGTCTAATATCGTTGAAAAACAGGCTGAGTCTACTGTTGACCTGACTTTAGGTGTACTCCTGAACGGTATGATTGATACCGGTGGGCAGATCACAGAATGGCTGGCCAATTATCCCCCTGTCAGCATACTAAGTGGCGATAATCAGGGAACAGGTACTGGTATCTACCGCAAGCCTGGGGCCCGAATGCCTATTGTTTCTTATGGTCAAAATGTCGAACTGGGAGTAGAAATTTGCCTAGATCATCGACTACAACGACTTCGTCGCACCGTGGAAATGGTGGGTAATAGCCCTCTTGATATTCAGCTTGTTCCCTCGGGTGGCATGCAGCTCCTGGACTACGGCATCGCCGGTGGAAGTAGCGGCGCTATTTTTAACGCAGATGGCTGTGACTATATCCTGGATCAATACAATGCCAGCGGCAAACCCGTCATCACTACAGATGGTCAGCCTAGTAATGGCACCGCCAAACAAGTTATCACAGGGGTTTATACCTCGTCTGCCCAAACCCGATCCGAGTCTAATGGCATCGCTTATTTTAGCCATAGCCAACTGGCCTATCGCACGACCGATGTCGGCCCAGCGGGCTATGTGAACCCTGAAGATATAAACAATCCTGGCGGTATTACCTTTAGTGGTGACGCTTCCAAACCGGCTAACGCATACCTCGACTTATATAATTCGCCAGTAATAACAGCGGTAACCTCTTCTAATCCGGCTGTTAATGACTACTTCACTGCTGGTCTTGGCGAGGTGCATCAATACTCTCCGCGAGGCTGATTGACATAACGATTCTCTTTTACTCGGCTGGGCCTCTTGCCCAACCGGGTAAAAGATCCACGGTCAACGGAAAAAATGTGAAGGCCTCGACCAAGACCGATCAACGCATGGTTAATCCGCCATCAACCGAAATTGACTGGCCAGTGACAAAAGAAGATGCGTCGCTGGATAACCACAGAACCACATCAGCAATTTCATCCGCTCGGCCATGACGCTGCATTGGCACACTTTTAACCATCGCATCCAGAGCCTCTCGCTGACCTGAAGCCGCCATACTTTCAGCCATTGGTGTCCAGATTAACCCAGGACATACGGCGTTCACTCGGATATTACGGGCAGCGTACTCAAGAGCCGCGCTTTTGGTCAGTCCTAAAACACCGTGTTTTGCTGCATGGTAATTTGCCCGTTCTGCGCCACCAACAATACCGCCAACCGATGAGCAGTTTACAATGATGCCACTCCCCTGCTTACGCATCTGCTGAAGCTCGTATTTCATGCATCCCCAGACACCGCGTAGGTTCACCGCGTTGACGCGATCAAAATCTTCGGCTGTTGCATCGGCGATCTCTACCAGTACATTCTGAATACCCGCGTTGTTGAATGCGATATCCAAACGACCATAAGCAGCAACGGTTTCATGAATCATTGCTTCAACGTCTTCGAGATTTGCTGCATTACAAGTGATAGCCTTAGCGTTGTATCCTCCCGCGATGAGATGGTTCGCCGCAGCATGTACTGCTTCTGAATTAACGTCTGCCAGTACGACAAAAGCGCCCGCTTTTGCGTAGGCCTGAGCGGTGGCAAGACCAATACCTGATGCCGCACCAGTAACCAAAGCGACTTTATTTTCAAATGAAAAAGTCATATATAATCCTCTGATTATTTTCAAATGTGTAAACGGGTTATTCAAATTAACCGATATATTTTTCGACTATTCCGAAATAACCCCGTGTGTTTTTTATTTCAGGTGCTATTTAGATAATTACAGGTTCTTCCCAAAGAATTCTGCCAGTTTGTTTAATGCGGGATTAACAAACTGAGGTTTATCGTACAAATCAAAATGAGAGGCGCCGGGAATAATCATTAATTCTTTTGGCTGCTTAGCATTATCATAAGCTTGCTGACTGAATATACGCGTTTCTGCCTTTTCCCCTGCGATCAACAGCACGGGCCTTGGTGATACCTGATCCATATGTTCCAGAGGGTAATAAGCCATATGTAATCCAGGACTTGTTACCACATAGCGGTTTTGAACATTAGGATGATTGCCACGAGGCGTAAGGTAGTAATCTGTGGCTTCACGAACAAAATTGGGGGTACTGGCATTTACCGTATTCCGTGGTGGAAGCAATGACTGAACCAGCAAAGGCGCGCCAGCGGCTTCTTTGTTTAGCTGTTCATCTACACTTTGCATCAATTTCTGGCGGTCCGACGCCGAAACCGGCATTCCCTCAATTCCGTTACGAGTCGCTTCACCGATGTCATACGTCACCACCCCAGCCACGGCCTTGACCCGAGCATCTGTTTGCGCTTCGTGGAGGGTATAGCCGCCTCCAGCACAGATACCTAACGTGCCAATGCGTGCAGCATCAACCTGTGGCAGGCTACTGAGATAGCCGACGGCACTGCGGATATCCTGAACACGGTCAGCCGGATTCTCAAGATTGCGAGGTACGCCTCCGCTTTCTCCATAATGAGATGCATCATAAGCCAGTGTAATGAAGCCGCGTTTTGCCAACTGTTGGGCATAAAGGCCGGAAGCCTGTTCTTTCACGCCTCCCCAGGGATGGGATACCACAATGGCAGGGTACGTTTTCGTACTGTCATAGTTTGGCGGCAGATATAAGTTAGCCGCCATTCTGACAGAGCCGTTCTGAAATGATATTTTCTGTGAACCAACAACATTAATACCTTCAGCTACCGTGGACGGATTACTTGCAGCAAAGGTAGAATTCGCAATGAATAATGACGCGCATAGTAACGAAATTTTCAGTAATGACATAAATTCCTCGTGCGTTATAACTTTTTAAAAGATAGGTTTTTATTGATAGAAAAATTCATCAACTGATAAATACTCAGTTGATTTTTTCAGTAGGTGTTTAGTTTAAAATGATGCGGACTGCAAGATTAATAAATCAAGCAAGGAGGCCTATTATATATCACAGGCTTAAATTAATTCACCCGGCAGCCCAGTGTGATAAAAGCGTCTGTAATTTAACGCCGTGATGATTACGTATCATCACCTGTCATTAATTTATATCACCAGCCTCTTATTAACCAGAGCCTCTGATTGTTTGCAGTTATAACTCAGATTCATTAATCTACGGAGTATATTTTCTGGCGGTATACAGGTGTGTTAGGCTCAACGATATTGATTAGACTCGGTAGGATCTTTTTCGTGAGTAAGGATAAACATGGCGCGTGAAGGTTTCACTGATTTAATCGCTCTGATCGCGGTGGCACAAACAGGGAGTTTTACCCGAGCGGCAGCCCAACTGGGTGTCACGCAACCCGCCCTGAGCGCGAGTATCCGGGGGCTTGAGGAGCGACTCGTTGTGCGCCTTCTGTTACGTAGCACCCGCAGCGTAACGCTGACAATGGCCGGGCAGCACCTTGTGGATCGCATCGTTCCTGAATTTGAGCAAATCGATAATGAGCTAAAATCCCTGAACGATCTCCGGGACAAACCCACGGGCACACTGCGCATCACCGCGATTGATTATGCCATCAGGTCCGTTTTGTGGCCCAAATTATCCGTCTTTCTGCAACAATATCCGGACATCACCGTTGAGCTCATCAGTGAGTATGAAAGCGTGGATATTGCAGCAAGAGGTTATGATGCCGGGGTAAGATTTGGAATGGAACTCGCTCAGGATATGATATCCGTACGTATCAGCCCCGATATTAAGAATGCCGTAGTCGGTTCCACAAGCTATTTAGCCAGGCATGCAGCCCCGCAAGTCCCTGCCGATCTCAGTCAGCACAAATGTATTCGGCTGCGTACATCAACATATGGTGGCCTTTATGACTGGGAGTTTACTGATAATGGGCGAACCTTTGATGTCAGGGTCACGGGTTCAGTGATATGCAATAACGCCTATGACATTCTGGAAGCCGCCAAAGATGGTTTTGGTCTTGCCTATCTGCCACAGGACATGGTTCAGCCCGATATCGATTCAGGCAAAATGGTTTCCGTCCTTCAGGATTGGTGCCCTGTCTGGCCTGGCTTTCATCTCTATTATCCGAACCGACGCCAGCACTCAAGAGCGATGGCGTTAATGGTCGAGGCACTACGCTATCAGGAAAAGCAGACATGATTCATCGTTCACGTCTCACCATCCCTGATACAAAGGCCTTTCAGACACAAACTCCTTACTTAGCCGTTGATACAGGCTATGTTTCCGCCAGAAATGAGGCAGGCCATGTCAGGTGAAAATTTCAAAGATATTGTCGCGTTCATTACCGTGGCGAAGGAACGCAGTTTTACCCGGGCGGCGGCGCAATTGGGGGTTTCTCAGTCAGCGCTGAGTCATACTATGCGTAATCTTGAAGAAAGGCTTGGGCTGCGCCTGCTTACCCGGACAACCCGGAGTGTATCTCCAACGGAAGCGGGAGAGCGATTACTTGAGCGCGTGGCCCCTCGCTTTGATGCGATCGCAGATGAGCTGGCTTCCCTGCGGGAATTGAGTCATAAGGTCGCGGGGACAGTCAGGATAACCGCGTCAGATTTTGCCTTTAATGCTTTTGTCTGGCCCAGACTGTCAGGGGAATTACTGAAGTATCCTGAGATAAAACTGGAGATTTCCAACGACCCTGCACTAACAGATATTATTTCTGAGCGATTTGACGCTGGCATCAGGCCCGGTGACCAGATCGGGAAAAATATGGCGTCAGTGAGAATTTCTCCAGACCTGCGAACGGTAATGGTTGCGTCCCCTTCTTATTTTCGGGAAAACGCCATCCCTCTGACGCCCGATGATTTAGAGAATCATTCATGTATAAACACGCGTTTTTCTCTGAGTGGCGGCATTAATGCGTGGGAACTGAAGAAAGAAGATAAAATCCTGCAATGCCGTGTGGATGGGCCTCTGATCTTTAATTCTGTTTATGCTGCCCTGGATGCGGCTCTGGCGGGATTTGGACTTGCCTATATACCCGAAATCCTCGCCCGTCCCTATCTCGCCAGCGGTCGTCTGCAGAGGGTGCTTCAGGACTGGAGTCACCTGCGTCAGGGCTTTCACATTTTCTATTCAAGCGAGCGCCAACTGCTGCCGGCACTGTCACTAATCATTGAAACGTTACGCTATCATCCAGAAGTATGAACAACGCCGCCATCATCGCGATAAACTGGCTGAATATCAAAACAGGTTAATTGATCGGCAGAAACAGTAGCGTTCTTAAAGCACACCCCAAGGCTGACTTCCAAGCATTGCCGCTCGCCCTGCTTTCTTGTAACCTTCCCTTGCTACACGCCGAATCCTGAACACAAAAACCTGAAACTACTGGACGTTACATGACTGCTCATACTTCTAAAGATCCTTTGCATGGCGTCACGCTTGAAATGCAAGTCAATGCGTTGGTTGCCCGTTTTGGCTGGGTTGAGTTGGGTAAACGGATCAACATCAATTGCTTTAAAAGCGATCCAAGCGTCAAATCCAGTTTAAAGTTTCTGCGTCGGACACCCTGGGCGCGAGCCGAAGTTGAAGCACTGTACCTTGATTCTCTCGACGGTTCTGCTCCCGTAAAATCAGATGATAGCGCCGTTGATCCATGGGCTAATAGCCGCAGAAATAAGAGCTAGCCAACGTGAAAAAGCCAGTCGTACTTATTGCCGCTGCGCTTCTACTTGTCAGTTGCGCGTCTAAGCCACCGAGTTCGCTTGTCACCCCGCTTCCTCCTGTTAAACAGCCTCTTCCGGCGAAATCTCAGCAGAATAAGGAACCCATGCGCGGTGTCTGGCTGGCGACCGTTTCCCGCTTGGATTGGCCGCCGATAGCATCCGTCAATGCCAGCAGCCCTGCTATACGCATAGCTCAGCAGCAGGAAGCGCTGAAAGGCAAACTGGATAAATTGAAAAGTCTCGGTATCAATACCGTATTTTTTCAGGTTAAGCCTGATGGTACCGCGCTCTGGCCTTCTAAGATATTGCCCTGGTCAGATATGTTAACGGGCAATATTGGTGAGGATCCGGGCTACGATCCGCTCCAGTTCATGCTGGATGAAGCGCACAAACGCGGTATGAAAGTCCATGCCTGGTTAAATCCCTATCGCGTCTCCGTTAACACTAAACCGTCAACTGTAACGGAGCTAAATCGCACCTTGTCGCAGAACCCGGCCAGCGTATTTGTATTGCATCGTGACTGGATCCGCACGGCAGGCGATCGCTTTGTGCTCGACCCAGGTATCCCAGAAGCGCGAAACTGGATCACCAGTATCGTGGCCGAAGTTGTGGCGCGTTACCCTATTGATGGTGTGCAGTTCGATGATTACTTCTATGCCGAATCATCCGGTTCGATGCTCAACGATGGTGAAACCTTTAAAAAACAGGGTCAGGGATTTGGCTCAAAGGCAGACTGGCGGCGGCACAATACACAGCTGTTGATTGAGCAGGTGTCGCGCACTATCAAGCAATTGAAACCCGAGGTTGAATTTGGCGTCAGCCCTGCGGGCGTATGGCGCAACCGGTCACACGATGCGGCAGGTTCCGACACGCGAGGCGCGGCCGCCTACGATGAAGCGTATGCCGATACCCGCCAGTGGGTGCAACAAGGACTGTTGGATTACATTGCCCCGCAGATATACTGGCCTTTCGCACGTGACGCGGCTCGTTATGATGTCTTGGCAAAATGGTGGGCTGATGTGGTGAAGCCCACAAACACACGCCTCTATATTGGCGTTGCGCTGTATAAAGTGGGTGAGCCTTCAAAGAATGAGCCTGACTGGACGGTAAATGGTGGCGTGCCGGAGCTGAAAAAGCAGCTCGATTTGAATGAGTCTGTGCCACAAATTAACGGCACGATCCTGTTCAGAGAGAACTATCTCAATCAGCCACAGACCCAGGAAGCGGTTAATTACCTCAGAAACCGCTGGAATCCGATTTAACGAAAGGCAGAGGCTTCAAAACCTCTGCCCCTTCCTCTGGTGCTGATTCATGCCTGAATCAAGCGCTTAAATAATAATTGCTGAATATCTTGTCGGTGAGCAAGAAGAGCATGGACGGTAACCAGATTATTTTCGATTGAATAGAGGACTCGATATCCTCCCGAAGTATTATATTCCCTGTATTTTCCGCACCCGATTTTCAACAGTTCCGGGCTGATCTGACAGCTCAAAGGAAACTGCCGGATTTTACTCTCAAATTGGTCCAGAATTTCATTGATCATCGGACCGGGTTCTACATCAACACGGCGGAGATGGCTGACAATATCGCTGATACAGACTCTGACCGTCGAGGTGTATTCTATCGTTACTCTCGGTTCTTCCATTTAGCGTCCCTTCCTGATGACATTGTCAGTTCAGAATTCCAGCCCATCCAGCAATTGCTCCCTGCTGAACACTTTTCCTTCAGCTTTGTCTTTCTCAGACAGTGTTAAAAGCTTCAGCAGTGCAATGGCATTTTCCCGTTCCTGCTGTTGATCGTAGGATTCAATAACGTAGGCAGGAACGCCATTTTGGGTCACCAGAATGGGTTCAGCGAGGTCAAGCGTGGCTGCGTTTTTCTTTATATAGCTAATCGTCTCGATCTTCATGGTGCTTTCCTCCTGATATCGATTTCAGTCTTAATTTAGTCTTTATATAGACTGAAAACAATGTGTAAAGCATCATCACGACTCTCTCTTACTTGTGGTTTTCTCCCTGATCGCTATAGCTAAACGTGCTGTTTACCCCTCTTATTGCCACTTTTTCGGTTCAGGAATTCTGCGGTAGGCGGATTTTTTTTGCTTATTTAATAAGCATGTAAAGTAGCTATGACATCATGATTCGTAGAAATTCAATCAACCAATTGATTTTTATGTGAAAAAATAAAAGTTTCGAAACGAAATAAATCATTGAGTCGGTGACTGAAAAAACCTATATTGGCCGCGTTTTTCTTATAGTAGTTACGTGTTTAATTCATTTATTCAACTGTGGTTGCCTGCGAGCTCACGGTTGTAGGAGAGATATGATGACGGATAAAGTCCGTATTGACAGTTTAGGTGCGAATTCATTAAACGGAAACAATGAAACCTATTTGGCAAGACAAGCTGAATTTGAATCGAACGTGAGGAGTTATCCACGCAAATTGCCTCTGGCAATTGCGAAAGCCGAAGGCGTGTGGATTACTGATGTTGAGAATAATCAATATCTTGATTGTCTGGCTGGGGCGGGAACGCTGGCGCTTGGACATAACCATCCTGACGTGCTGCAAAGCATCCAACGTGTCATTACTAGCGGCTTGCCGTTACATACACTGGATCTGACAACGCCGTTGAAAGATCAGTTCTCCGAATATCTGCTTTCCTTACTGCCTGGTCAGGGCAAAGAGTACTGCCTCCAGTTTACGGGCCCTTCTGGCGCCGATGCTGTTGAAGCTGCGCTGAAACTGGCAAAAAAATACACCGGTCGCGCTGGTGTGATCAGCTTCTCCGGTGGTTACCACGGCATGACGCATGGCGCACTGTCCGTAACCGGTAACCTGTCGCCGAAAGAAGCGGTCGACGGCATGATGCCTGAAGTCCAGTTCATGCCTTATCCGCACCTGTACCGTTGCCCGCTGGGCATTGGCGGTGAAGCCGGCGTTAAAGCATTAACCTACTACTTCGAAAACCTGATCAATGACGTTGAGAGTGGCGTACGCAAACCTGCTGCTGTCATTCTGGAAGCCGTTCAGGGCGAAGGCGGCGTTAACCCGGCACCTGTCGAATGGTTGCAGCGCATCCGTAAAGTGACGCAGGAACACGGTATTCTGCTGATCATCGACGAAGTTCAGGCGGGCTTTGCTCGTACCGGTAAATTCTTTGCCTTCGAACACGCTGGCATTGAGCCAGATATCATCGTGATGTCTAAAGCAGTAGGTGGCGGCTTGCCATTAGCTGTGCTGGGTATCAAAAAGCAGTTCGATGCCTGGTCACCGGGTCACCACACGGGTACTTTCCGTGGTAACCAACTGGCGATGGCAACTGGCCTGACGACGCTGAAGCACCTCAAAGACAATCAGGTAGCAAACAAAGTCGCTGAGCAAGGTGAATGGCTGAAAGCCAAACTGGCTGAGCTGCAAAAACGCTATCCGGTGATCGGCCACATTCGCGGTCTGGGATTAATGATCGGGATTGAGATTGTTAAGCCTAATGAAGCGCAGGATCACATGGGTTGCTACCCGGCTGACGGCGAGCTGTCTGCCCTGTTGCAGAAAAAATGCTTTGAAACGGGCCTGATTCTGGAACGCGGTGGCCGTCATGGTTGCGTTCTGCGTCTGCTGCCTTCCCTGCTGATCAGCAATGCTGAATTGGAAATCTTCCTGGATAAATTTGAAAACGCCCTGCTGTCTGCTGGCGTGAAGCCAGTCTGAGTGGAGCGAATGACCACGATGTCCCAATTAGTGGAAACAGAAGCAGTGGAAACAAAAATCAACCCGATTCTGGCCTCTTCTGCACAGAGTATCGAAGCCTATCAGGAAGCGATTACGCAGAGTAGCCAAGCCGTCATGCAGTGGCTGCAACAGCCTGAGATGTATCAGGGCAAAACCGTTGCTGAACTGCGTGAACGCATCACGCTGGATTTTAATCCGCAGGGCCTGGGTAACCAGGCCGCTATCGAGCGTGCGATTGAGTACTTTTTGAAAGACAGCCTGTCGGTGCATCACCCACAGTGTGTCGCTCACCTGCACTGCCCGAGTTTGGTGGTCAGTCAGGCGGCGGAAGTCTTGATTAATGCCACGAACCAGAGCATGGACTCCTGGGATCAAAGCCCGTCAGCCACCATCATCGAGATGAAGCTGATTGAATGGCTGCGTACTCAGGTTGGCTATCAGTCTGGCGATGCGGGCGTATTCACCAGCGGTGGTACCCAGAGTAACCTGATGGGCCTGATGCTGGCGCGTGATGCCTTCTTTGCCCGTCAGGGACATTCGATCCAGCAAGATGGATTGGTTGGTAACCTGAAGAAAATTAAAGTGTTCTGTTCTGAAAATGCCCATTTCTCGGTGCAAAAGAACATGGCTTTGCTGGGGCTGGGTTATCAATGCGTTACGCTGGTGAAAACCGATCGCTTCGCGCGTATGGATCTGAACGATTTAGCTGAGAAAGTGGCGCTGGCCAAAGCTAACGGCGAGCAGATTCTGGCGATTGTGGCGACGGCCGGTACCACTGACGCGGGTGCGATCGATCCTTTACGGGCGATTGCCACGCTGGCGGCAGAACATCAGATTTGGGTACACGTCGATGCAGCCTGGGGCGGCGCACTGCTGCTGTCCGAGAAGTATCGCGATTATCTGGACGGCATTGAATTGGTGGATTCCATTACGTTGGATTTCCACAAACAATTCTTCCAGACTATCAGCTGCGGCGCTTTCTTGTTGAAAGAAGCGCGTCACTATGAGCTGATGCGCTATCAGGCGGCTTACCTGAACTCTGAGTTCGATGAAGCACAGGGCGTCCCTAATCTGGTGTCAAAATCATTGCAGACGACGCGCCGTTTTGATGCGCTGAAACTGTGGATGGGTCTGGAAGCATTGGGCCAACAGCAGTACGCGGCGATCATCGATCACGGCGTTACGCTGGCACAACAGGTTGCACAGTATGTGGATCAACATGCCTCGCTGGAATTGGTGATGCAGCCACAGCTGGCAAGCGTTCTGTTCCGTTTCCGCCCGCAACAGCTAGCGACAGCGGATGACGTGACTATCGCATTGCTTAACCAACGCATTGGCGATGCATTGCTGGAATCAGGTCGTGCCAACGTAGGTGTCACCGAATTTAACGGTGTTACCTGCCTGAAACTGACGTTGCTGAACCCAACGGTCAACCTGGACGATGTCAAAGTTCTGCTGGATCTGGTTGAAAGCACGGCACAGCCTCTGCTGACCGCGTAATTCCCCTGCTTTACTGCATCGTGAAAAGCCGATAACAATAATAGGTTATCGGCTTTTTTATTGCTGGGTTTTCTGGCCGTATTATTTCACTGGCACACGGATACCGTGGTTAAGGAATAAACAGTCACGGAATAAATCGAAACGCTAGGATAGATGAATAAATGACATCACAAAAAGCAACGCTAATAGGGTTAATCGCGGTCGTACTGTGGAGTGCGATTGTCGGGCTGATTCGGAGCGTAAGTGAAGGATTCGGCGCCGTCGGCGGCGCGGCGATGATCTATACGTTAAGCTCGGTGATGCTATTAGTGACAGTGGGTTTTCCTAAAATAAAAACCTTCCCGATATCCTACCTCATCATCGGCAGTATTCTGTTTGTCTGCTACGAACTGTGCCTCTCCCTCTCTCTTGGCTATGCCAACAACAGCACGCAGGCAATAGAAGTCGGCATGGTTAATTACCTCTGGCCGAGCCTGACGATCCTGTTATCCGTATTGGTTAATCGGCAAAAAACCAGTCTGGTTATTATCCCCGGCATGTTGCTTGCGATCACGGGAATTGGCTGGGTATTAGGCGGTGATGAAGGTTTATCTTTGAGCAGTATTATGAATAACCTCTATAGCAATCCATTAAGCTATGGGCTGGCTTTTGGCGGGGCAATTATCTGGGCGATTTACTGCGCGGTGACAAAGAAAATTGCTAACGGCGCAAACGGTATTACCCTCTTCTTTATCCTGACGGCATTAACGCTGTGGGTTAAATATCTACTCGCTCCTCAACCTGAATTTATTATCAGCACGCCTGTTATCATCAGTTTGATTCTCGCCGCCGGTGCGATGGGGTTTGGTTACGCTGCGTGGAATATCGGTATTCTGCACGGTAATGTCACCGTTCTGGCGACCGCGTCTTATTTCATCCCCGTTATTTCCGCTGCGCTTGCGGCATTTATTCTTAATTCGACGTTAACCGTGGCCTTCTGGCAAGGTGCGGCAATGGTCAGTCTGGGATCGCTGCTGTGTTGGTGGTCAACCCGCTCCGCTACATTGAAAAACGTCTCGGAGCAGGCTAATTAATGCGCCAAGATGCAGGGCAAACTAATACGAATATCCCGGTTTTTTCGGCAACGTATCCAACTGCGGTTTGATGAACGGGTCGTAAACGTCATCTTTCCAGCGCTCCGGCTGGATTTCATTTAACGCGACAGAAAGCGATTCGTCGGAAGAACCGAAATGCTTCTTCAGGACCGCAGCAAGATCTTCCGCGACGGCTTTCTTCTCTTCTTCAGACAGATTCCTTGGGAAGTGTTTGACATCGATATGGGGCATGGAATGGTCCTTTTCATTGATGAAACAGCACGTTGGTTAAGCTAGCCAGTGAGTTAAGATAGCTAGTGTGCATGAAGACGGCAATAGGATAGTTCGCCCGATGATAAACAACCCGCTTGAGACAAATTGGCCTAAACTCATCGAAGTGTGTCATTCAGGCCACTGTTAACGATCTGCCAGATTCTTATACTGCTCCTGTTTGGCGCGTAACAGCGCTGCCAGTTAACCGGATATGGGAGCAATAAGATGAAAATAATGCAGATTCGCAATGCGACATTACGACTGGAATTTGGTGGGAAAACGTTTCTGATTGACCCGATTAACGCTGATCAAAACGTCTGGCCAGCACGGTTCTGATGAAACCTATGCTAATCCACAGATGGCGGAACGACTGGGTGACGTCTGCGGGATTATCTTCCAGCATGCGCATGAGAGATCGTTTTATCTGGCTGGTGATACCGTCTGGAATCAGCATGTTATTGCTGCACTGACGCATCACACGCCCGATGTGGTGGCGCTGAATATCGGCAATGCGGTCATTCCCGGCTTCGGTTCCATTATCATGGGAAAAGAGGATGTACGGCGTGTGCATCAGCTCGTACCCAATGCGGCGATAGTCGCAACACATATGGAAGCGGTGAACCATTGCCTTCTGAGTCGGGCTGAACTGCGTGACTATTTGCATGAAGAAAAGCTTCAGTCCGTCGCGCACGTACCGAACGATGGCGAAAGCGTGCAATTCTGAACCGGACAGTAACCGGAACCTATTGATGATTTGATGAGGGCTATTATGGCTGTGCTAACCGTCGCGGTGGTTGTCTCCGAGAATTTTAGCCCGTTTCATTTATCTATACCGGGTATGGTTTTCAGCGACATGCTCTATGAAGAAAAACAATTTGAGCTTTTTTTCTGTGCGGAAAAACCGGGTATGGTGGCATCAGAGCACGGGTTTTCTATCAACGTTGATCACGGATTTTCCGCATTAGAAAACGCCGATTTGATCGTGGTTCCCTACTGGAGCCATCCAGAGACGCGCCCTTCTGCACCGCTTCTGGATGCATTACGCGCTGCCGCAACCCGCAAAGCACAGATCGCCGGTTTGTGTCTGGGGACTTATGTGCTGGCTTATGCCGGATTGCTAGATGGCCGCCGCGCCTCAACACATTGGGCGTTTGAGCAGGATTTTATCGCCCGCTTTCTTCATGTGCAGTTGGATACCAACGCGCTCTATGTCGAAGATGAACATCTGATTACGTCTGCGGGTACGGTGGCGGCAATAGACTGCTGCCTTTATCTGGTTCGTCAACATTGCGGCAGCGCTATCGCTAACCGCGCCGCCCGTCGTCTGGTGATCCCGCCTTACCGTGAAGGTGGGCAGGCTCAGTTTATTGAACATCCGGTGCCGGAAAATACGCGAGATAGTAAAATCAATCAGCTGCTGGACTATCTGCGCAGCCATCTCCGTTCGCCCCACTCTTTGGATGCGCTGGCAAGCCGCGTGCAGATGAGCCGCAGGACATTTACCCGACATTTCTTCCGGGCCACAGGCATGACGGTTAGCGACTGGCTAACGGCGGAGCGACTCCATCATAGCCAGGCATTGCTGGAGTCGACCTCTCACTCCATCGAAGCGATTGCGGATAGTGTGGGTTTTCAGTCAGCGGTAACCTTTCGCCAGCAGTTCAAACAGCGTTTTAGCGTGAGCCCGACCGACTGGCGTAAAACGTTTCAGGATAAAAGCACCACTCGCTGATATTCATCGTCTGCCAAAAAATAGCCAGATCATTATATTATTGGTGAAGATACAGATTGCCACCTATCTTTAAAGTGTGATGATGATCACGGTCATCAATACTACAAACACAACACCTCACTGACAAACACGCGCCCTTTCTGACTAACGTTAATCGTCCATCGTTACTCTCTGTTTATCCAAGATAAAACATGGAGAACCCATGCAAACGCGTAATAAGAAGCTGATTATTTTCAGCGATCTCGACGGATCGTTGCTCGATCATGAGACTTACCGGTGGGATGCCGCGAAACCGTGGCTGACACGGCTGGCGAATGAGGGAATTCCACTGATTATCACCACCAGTAAAACGGCGGCTGAAGTTGAGCCCTTACGGCGAGCGCTCGGGCTGGAACCGTATCCCTATATTGCGGAAAACGGTGCGATTGCCGTGCTACCGCCGACATGGCAATCACATCCCAATTATCCAAGGAAGAGGATGGGTGCAGGGTATTCCGTTATCCGCACCCAGTTGGAATCGCTGCGCGCATCCGGTTTCTGCTTCAGAGGCTTTGGCGATATGAGCAGTACGGAAATAGCAGAGATGACGGGATTAACCGTGCAAGACGCCCAGCGAGCGCAACAGCGAGAAGCCACTGAACCGCTGCTGTGGCTGGACGAGCAAAATGCCCTACCGCGTTTTTGCCAGTCATTGACAGAGGCGGGTTTGACTCTGACCCAAGGTGGTCGCTTTTATCACGCCATGAGTGCCCAAACGAGTAAGGGATTTATGGTTAACTGGATAAAAACACAGTATATCGAGAAGTACGGTACTGACGTCAAAACGCTTGGTCTGGGTGACGGTCCGAACGATATATCCCTGCTATACGAGGTGGACTACGCCGTATTAATTAAAGGCAAAGGAAATCAAATTGTTAACCTGCCTGAATCGTACAGCGGCAAGCAATATTGCACGCAGAATTCAGGGCCTCAAGGCTGGAGTGAAGGACTGGCGCATTTTATTGGCAACGATCATTTCTCGGCATGACATAGCCGCAATAGGGTATGGGAGCATAGGATGAGCGAATTTTATCAAGATGGCATCATTACCAATTTTCATAATCTCACTCAGAGAAGCACGGAAGAGCTAGAGTATGAACTTAAGGTATTTTCCGGGCAAAACAGTATGGGGCTGATTCTGCCCTCTCTGTACTCGGAGCTGGAAGGCCCTGCGCTGAGCCACATTGTCGATCAGCTATCTCAGGTTTCTTACCTTGGCGAAATTGTGATTGGGTTGGATCGCGCCGATCGGGAACAGTTTCTTTACGCCCGAAAATTCTTCTCTCGCCTACCGCACCGACATCGCATCCTATGGAACGATGGCCCGCGCCTGAAAGCACTCAGCGACGAACTGGCAGAAAAATCGCTGGCACCAGAGGAACCCGGCAAGGGCCGGAATGTCTGGTTTTGTGTCGGCTACACGCTGGCATCGCGTCGTTCTGCCTGTGTTGCCTTACATGATTGTGACATTGTCACCTATGACCGTGCGATGCTGGCTCGCCTACTCTATCCCGTGGCGAATCCGCACTTTAATTACGACTTCTGCAAAGGCTATTACGCCCGTGTTGCAGAGGGAAAACTGAATGGCCGCGTGGGACGTTTGCTGGTCTATCCGTTACTGAAATCGCTGCAAAAAGTCTACGGCAATTCCGACTATCTGGATTACATGCGCAGTTACCGCTATCCACTTTCCGGCGAGTTTGCGATGCGCACCACCATTCTGAACAACCTGCGCATTCCCGGCGATTGGGGACTGGAAATTGGCGTGCTGTCAGAAATTTATCGCGGCACCGCAACCCGCCGCATTTGTCAGGTAGATATCGCCGATTGCTACGACCATAAACATCAGCCAATGTCTGAAGACGATCCTAACGCGGGATTGCAGCGCATGGCGGCGGACATCACAAAAGCCCTGTATCGCAAGCTGGCGATACTCGGCGTGAATATCACCACAGATTCTTTCCGCGTCCTTCGGGCGACCTACTATCGCACCGCGCTTGATATGATCGATGCTTTCGAGCATGACGCACGTATGAACGGCCTGAGTTTCGACCGTCATAAAGAGGAGTCAGCGGTGGAATTATTTTCTGATGTCATCACCTTTGCAGGTCATGCCTATAGCGACGTCCTGGGTGATAAACCGTTTGTGCCAAGCTGGAACCGCGTGCAGTCTGCGTTTCCCGATATCCTTGAGCGGTTGTATGCAGCGGTCGAAGCCGACAATCAGGAAACGTGATGCCTTCCGCTATGTACTTGCTATCTCATAGGGCAAACGCATCATGATGCATCATTGCATGCGTCATGATGGCTCCCTTGCATAAGTAATTCATATCATTCGATTTAATCACTCAATGAATAAACCAATTTTTCTTACCTTTAATCGATACATCAGAAAACGCAGCATTTCCCGCCAGACGGACATACTTGTCGTAAGAAAATGTTATTTCACCTATTTGACAAGGCATTAGCGTTCAGTCGATTAATGAAGTTGGCGCGCTTTATGCTTTAGCTCTCCTGTCATTATGTAACTAAGGAGAGTGTTTTGATGAATTTTTTAATCAATGAAAGCGACGTGTTAAACCCAAAACGCAGAGCATTATTAAAACTTTCGGGCGCCCTGCTGGGAACGGCGGCGGTAACCACAGGGTTAAGTTCGCGGGTTTTTGCCGAGACTCAACCTGAGAACGCTGCATTTACCGCACCGTCGGCCACTAACCCAATCCGTATTAACTTCAATGAGAACCCACTGGGCATGTCGCCCAAAGCGCAAGCCGCCGCGCGCGAGGCTGTCGTGAAAGCCAATCGCTATGCAAAAAATGAAATTTTACTGCTTGGCAATAAGCTGGCGGCGCATCATCAGGTCGAGGCCCCTTCCATCTTGCTGACGGCCGGATCGTCCGAAGGCATCCGGGCGGCCATTGAAGCCTACGCCTCGCTGGATACACAGCTGGTGATTCCTGAATTAACCTACGGCGACGGCGAACACTTTGCGAAAATTGCCGGCATTCGTGTCACGAAAGTCAAAATGCTCGACAACTGGGCATTCGATCTTGAAGGGCTGAAAGCCGCCGTGGCAGGCTACAGCGGCCCTTCCATCGTTTATCTGGTTAATCCCAATAACCCAACGGGCACGATTACGCCAGCGGATTTAATCGAACCGTGGATTGCCAGCAAGCCAGCCAATACGATGTTTATCGTCGATGAGGCTTATGCCGAGTTCGTCAATGACCCACGTTTTCGCTCTATTTCACCGATGATCACGCAGGGTGCAGAGAACATTATTTTGCTCAAAACGTTCTCCAAAATACACGCCATGGCTGGTATGCGCGTTGGGTATGCCGTCGCCCATCCCAACGTTATTGCGTTGATGGGAAGGTATGTCGCAGGCGAAAAAATCAACTTTAGCGGCGTGGATGCCGCATTGGCCTCCATGGACGATTCGGCATTCATTACCTACAGCAAAAAGAGTAATGATGTGTCGCGCCAAATCCTGCTGAAAGCGTTGGATGACCTGAAACTCCCTTACTTACCGTCAGAGGGAAATTTTGTGTTCCACCAGTTGGTCGTGCCGCTTAAGGATTACCAAAAGCATATGGCAGACGCGGGCGTGCTGATTGGCCGCGCGTTTCCTCCGGCGGATAACTGGTGTCGTATCTCGTTAGGGACACCGCAGGAAATGCAGTGGGTCGCGGATACTATGCGTGAATTCCGCAACAAGAACTGGATTTAATCCTCCGCCATACCAACCTTGTCGCACCGTCGTGGCCGACATTCGCCTCTCGTTCTGAGGGGCGATGATTCCTGAACCGCATCGTTGAAACCGGAGTAACGCTTGACCCACGGGGAATTGCGCGGCTAAATGATCGTATGCCTTTCATTATTTATATTGATATCAGGCACAAGCAAAATATGAAAACGGTCAGGGAGAAATAAGAGCATGATTATTTTTGTTACCGGTGCAACGGCTGGGTTTGGTGAGTCAATTACGCGTAAATTCATTAGTGCGGGCCATAAAGTGATCGCGACCGGCCGCCGTCAGGAACGTCTGGATGCGCTGAAGGCGGAACTGGGTGATGCGCTGTATCCGTTAAAACTGGATGTGCGCGACCGTCAGGCGATCGAACAGGCCGTTGCTGCCCTGCCAGCCGAATGGCGGACCATTGATGTGCTGGTTAACAACGCTGGACTGGCGCTGGGTCTGGAGCCTGCGCATAAAGCCTCGGTAGACGATTGGGAAAACATGATCGATACCAACAACAAAGGACTGGTGTTCATGACGCGCGCGCTGCTGCCCGCCATGGTGGAGCGCAATATCGGTCATGTCATCAATATCGGTTCTACCGCAGGAAACTGGCCTTATGCGGGCGGTAACGTGTACGGAGCCAGCAAAGCGTTCGTGCAGCAGTTTAGCCTGGGCTTGCGTGCCGATCTGTCTGGCACCCGAATCCGCGTAACGAATATCGAACCGGGCTTGGTCGGTGGAACGGAGTTCTCGGCCGTGCGCTTCAAGGGTAACGACGACAAAGTCAGTAAAACCTATGACAACACGACGCCGCTGACCGCCGAAGATGTGTCTGAAGCCGTTTTCTGGGTAGCGACTCTGCCAGCACACGTCAATATCAATACGTTGGAAATGATGCCGGTCAGCCAGTCTTTTGCTGGGTTAAGCGTACACCGCGAAGGTTAATCATTACTGAAACACAAGAATTAAGGGCATGAACGCAGTTTCATGCCCTTTTCTATTGGTTCACAAACCGCTTTTACCAGATGCTGCACGGTTATAGTGCCGTTGAAGCGAAGGATGTATACTTCTCGTTATAGGTAACCTTCCTTTTTGCACAAAGCTCGGGGGTTACAGGGAACGGCGATCGCCTTTTGTTGTCTATCGCTTGCCGTGCGCTTTATCGTTCTGCTGCACCGGCGTTTGTTTTTATCATTCGTTCTGTCAAGGTGAAACATGAACCACTACTCTTTCTCTTCTTTGATTCGGGCCTTCATCCCGCTTTCTCTGGTTATCGTTTCCGCTGCCTGGCAGCCTGCCGCACTGGCAGAGACACGCCACATCATTGTTGATTCCGGCGACAGCGCGCTGTCGAAAGAAGCCGCGCGTCAAAGCAAAGAGCAATGGGACTCAACTCGCTCACTGCGTAATAAAGTGAACAACCGCGTTGAGAAAGAATTCGATAAAACGGAAAAAGCGATTGATGGGCGTGAAAAATGCAACGCCAGCTATAACGTCAATGCTTACTGGGAAAACACGACAGAACGCTGTCTCGACCGCCGCAGTGGCCGCCCCGTTACCCCCTGATTTTTCACCCACGCCTTCTGGCGTGGGTTTCCCCTTTTCTCTTCATATTGCAGCAAAATAGTGCAGCAAATTAGCCTGCACCCGAGGGGACATCACCGTTAAACTCAACGATTATCGCTGTATCGTACCAACACGCATTGTTATCCAAAATGGAGTGCATCAGGATGAATATGGATCTCGTGCAGTTACTTTCACGCCCTTTTCACATTAAACTGTGGGGTGTGTTTATCATGTGTCTATTGGTCAGTTCGTGTGCAAGCACCTATCCGAAGACGGATAACATCACGAATATCACCAATGACAATGGGATGCTTATCGCTGAGTCTGCTACTTACGTTTATAAATTCTCTGACGCCCGCGCTCAAAAAGAGTATCAGGACTATTACGCGTTTTATCGTGATTACAAAGACATCATCACTGGCGTGAGGGTCGATTTTTCTCTCCGTAATGGCCAGGTCTACGCGAGATATAAAAACGTGATTGATACTCGCCGATTGACCCAAAAGCAGGAAGTGGATTTACGCGAACTCTACGCGGCGCAAATTCCTACGACAATGGGAAAAGGTGAAGTCACCTTTAGTGCGAACGGCACATTCAGTGAGAAAGACGGCTCATTGATCAGCCCGACAACAAACGGTCGCCTGCCACAGCCCATTCCGGTAGTGATCAACAGCAGTGATAACTCTGGCAAAGAGGTGCTGCTTGCGCCCCTCATGATTCCAGCCGTTGCCCTTTTCCCGCTATTTATGATGTATGGCTGTGCGACCGGGCCCTGTGTTTAACCTTCTCCGGGCCATCACTGGTGGCCTGATTTCGCGGCTTTTTCGCGTTATCGTCATCGTTTGATATACTCAAAGGGACTTTTTTCAGAGAAAAGGATCGAAAGATGAAAAAAACCGTCATTTTTGGTGCCGCGTTATTCCTGGTTACTCCGCTGGCTGCACTGGCATCTTGCGAGAGCGTGAAAACGGATATTGCCCAGAAAATCATCGCCAATGGTGTACCAGAATCCGGTTTTACGCTGGATATCGTCCCGAACGATCAGGTGAATCAGGCCAGTGGTCAGGTGGTTGGTCACTGCGAGAGTGATTCATACAAAATTGTTTACACCCGCCATGCTGAGGGCGACGCCAATACGGAAAGTGCGCCAGCGCCAGCAGAAGGTCAGCCGACGACCACACCGTAACCCTTCCTCTGGATGTTCAAAAGGCGCTTTCGCGCCTTTTCTTTTGTCTTATTTTTGTCGGGTTTCAGCCTGCCCCGGTCGCTGGCTTGCCGGGATCATTCTGGCGGAAAACAGCGTGATAGCCGCGATCAGTGCAGAAACGATAAATACGCCGTGGATAGACGAGGCGACTTGCGATGCCAGCGTATCGAGCTGGTTGACGCTCAGCAGGATACGCTTGGCTGGATCCATTAGCGTTTGGAGTGGATCGCTCACGTCCGGCAATCGCCAGTGCAGACTGATGTTCAGCGTCGCACCAAGGATTGCCGTTCCCAGCGCGGAACCCAGCATGCGGGTAAACATGGCGGAAGCCGTTGCAATGCCGCGGATGGAATAGTCCACCGAGTTTTGTATCGATACCAGAAACGTTGTGCTGCTTAGCCCCATTCCCGAACCGATCAGAAATGCCGCGAGCCGCGCCCACATAAGGTTGCTGTCCGGCTGAACGGTTAGCAGCGTCAGACTGCCGATAATCAGTACAATACCGCCGAGCATTGCTGTAAAGCGATAAGACGTCCACAGCATTAAGCGCCCGCTCAGCGTGCTGGCCAACGGCCAACCAATCGACATCATCGCCAGTATACTGCCCGCTTCCAGCGGCGTTTTACCCATTACGCCCTGAATAAACGTCGGCAAAAAGGCGCTCACGCCCATCATGGCGGCACCGACGACCAATCCGCCGAGATTACCGGCGATAATGACCCGATTGCGCCACAGCGCCAGCGGAAACAGCGGCTCCGGCGTGCGTTTTTCCTGTCGAACTAACAGAATGCTGCCCACGGCGGAGATCGCAAGCAGCGGGATCACCCAGTAACCGAACACCTCAGCCTGTAGCAGCGCCATCAGCAAACTGGCGACGGACACAATCAGATAGAACGCCCCCATCCAGTCCAACTGATGCTGGCGCACGGCATTCATCGTCGGCAGATAACGAGCCAGCAGGAAGATGGAGAACAGCCCAATCGGCACGTTGACCCAGAAGACCAGCGCCCAGTTGAAATGTTGCACGATAAACGCCCCCAGCAGCGGGCCGATAATCGCGGAAAAGCCCCACACGCTGGACAGATAGCCCTGTATTTTCGGGCGCTCGGTCGAGCTGTACACATCGGCAACAATGGTGAAGGCAATCGGCGTAATCGCGCCCGCGCCCAGCCCTTGTAAGGTGCGGAAGACGATCAGCCAACCCATCTGCGTTGAGAATCCGCACAGAATCGACCCCAGCAGGAACACGATCATGCCGAAGAAGAATATCTTTTTGCGTCCATACAGATCGGCCAATCGGCCATAAATTGGAATACTGATCGACTGCGTCAGCAAATAACCCGCAAAGACCCAGCCCAATAGGGAAAACCCGCCTAAATCCGCGATGATGGTGGGCAGCGCGGTGGCGACAATCGTCACTTCAATCGCAGCCGTGAACATAGCCAACATACAGGCAATTAAAATCCAATGGCGATGTGGGACAGGTGTTTGCTGCAGGTTATTCTCTGTTTTCATTATATTTTCAGGATAAGAAGAAAAACTGCCTGTGAGTATAACAGGTGGCGTGACGGAGAAAATTTATTCCCGCAGAGAAGCGGGAATAGAAGACAAAAGAAATTAATAGCTGACAGCAGAAAGATCGATATAAGACGAGAGATCCCGCTGTTCGGCGCGTGGCAAGTAAGGCAATTCACCCAGCTGTGGTGCCGGAATTTTTTTCCGCAGAACGTGAATGATTTCTGCGTAATTTGCCAGTCCGGGGTTAATACGGTTAGCAACCCAGCCGACCAGCGGTAAACCATCGTTGATGATCGCCTGTGCCGTCAGCAGCGCATGGCTGATACAGCCCAGTTTGATGCCAACAACCAGCACGACAGGCAGCTGTTCCTGCACCACCCATTCGGAGTACGGACGCAGATCGTTCATAACAGTTCGCCATCCGCCTGTTCCTTCAACCACCACGATATCCGCCGTCTCGCCCATGTGGCGCAGGCCTTGCGTCATCGTGCAGTAATCAATGGTTCCTTCACTGGCGCTGATTTCATCTTCCCGCAGTGCGATAGGATTAACCATGTTATAGGGCAATTCGAGTGTCGAAGCCGCTTGTAGCAGCAGCGCGTCTTTATTACGCAGGCCCGCTTCCGTCTCTTCGCACCCTTTTGCTATCGGTTTGTAGCCCGCAACCGATTTGCCTGCCAGCGCCATTTTTTGCAGTAGCGCCTTGGATACCACTGTTTTGCCAACGGCGGTATCAGTACCAGTGACAAAAATACGTTTCAACATGGGATAACTCCAGACCACCTGAATACCAAAAAACAAGCACAGCCAAAATGCTTTCCAAGCGTGAAAGTCTAGGCTATGCCTCATTCAGGCAGTTTGCGTTAGCGCAATGTTTTGTTGCTCTACGCCTTTATGGTTATCCCTGTAGCAGTTTAACCAGCAGCGATCCGTTATAGAGCGCGTCTTTTACCAGTGCCGCACCAGGCATCGTGCCCTGATTGTAGAACTGGGTCGCCTCCACCTGAATGTTGTGGCTATAGGGCGGAAATGATTGCTGTTGAATACAGCCTAAAATGGCGGGATGTAAAATGCTGGCCGCTTTATTCAGGGGGGAGCCCACCAGAATTTTATCGGGATTGAAGAGATTCACCATGATGGCGACAATGCGGCCTACGTTATGGCCGACATCGTTAATGATATCTTTGGCTAACTGATCGCCTTTGAGCGCGGCATCACACAGATTCTCAACGCTGAGTGGTGAACCGTGCAGGAGTGAACTCATAGACGTATTCATGCGTTGCTGCGCCAGTTCCAGCATATTTTCCGTGCTGGCGACCGTTTCCAGACAGCCGTGATTGCCGCAATAACAACGCTTGCCATAAGGATCGACCTGCGTGTGCCCGATTTCGACCAGATTTCGGCTTCCTGCGTGCAGGATACGGCCACCGGTAATCACGCCCGCGCCGACGTTATGGTCGATCACCACTTGAATCACATTTTGGCAATCGCGCGATGTGCCGTATAGCGCCTCGGCCATCGTCCAGGCGCAGATATCGTGCTGCAAATACACGGGCAACCCCGTGCGCTGCTCCAGCGCGGGGCCAATCGCCATTTCCTCAACGTCATAAAACGGCATCCGGTGAATCATGCCCTTGCTGGCATCAATCATGCCCGGCGCGGTAATTGCGATTGCGGTTAGTCGCTCCAACCGCTTTTGGTGCCGAATAAAAAACTGGTCGATTTCATTCAGAATACGCTCAAGCAGCGGCTGTGACGACGTCGCGGGAAGCGGGATTTCCTCTTCCACAACCAGCTTGCTGCTGAGATCGCGCAGCGCCAATAACAGAGTATTGTGGCTAATGCGTGCGGAAAGATAGTGCCAGGCCTCGGTATCGAGAATCAGGCCGATAGCGGGACGCCCTCTGCTGCCCACATCCTGATATTCAGTTTCCTGTACCAGATGGGCTTCCAGCAGTTCGCGGACGATTTTGGTAATACTGGCGGGCGCGAGCTGAGCACGTTTGGACAGTTCGATACGTGATATCGGGCCGTACTTATCGATCAACCGATACACTGCACCGGCATTCATTTGTTTGATTTGATCGATGTGTCCTGGTTGACCGTCGGTTATCACAAACCTGGCTCCTACTGATTCGCATTATTGCTGGCACTGCTGTTGAAAAATTTATCTTTATTATTACGGCATGACTATTTTTCACGCTGCAAAATAAAAAAACTGCGGGTATGGTGGGGCTTTTCACTAAACTCGTCAAATATTTGATTCGTTATGTGATTTAGCGCGCATATTTTAACGATTATCCGCCCAGCATCAGCGACATCAGCACTTTCGCTGCTGCACTTTGCGGCTGATGTCGTGCCGTCACCAGCCAGACTTCAGTTGTAGCGTCCTCTTCTTCCAGCAGCAAATATTTCACGCCATCGACCCGAATACGCAAAAACGACGCAGGCAAGATAGACACACCCAATCCCGCGGATACCAGCCCAACAATGGTCATCGCCTCGCCCACTTCCTGCGTAATGTAGGGGCTGATGCCATAGCGTTTCAGCAGCGTCAGCGTGTCGTCATACAGCGCCGTTCCGACCGCACGCGAGAAGAAAACGAACGGCTCATTTGCCAGCTGTGTGATGTTGATGGCCCGCCCAGTGTCCTGCTGCGCTAACGGATGGGATTCCTGCACGACAGCAATCAGCGGTTCACGCAGCAGCAACTGATGATCCAGCGCGTCCGGCAACGGGTTATTGCGCATAATGCCGATATCGAGCTTACCGTTCAGCAGCGGTTCAATTTGCTGTTTGGTGTTAAGCTCCATCATCTGAATATGCACTTCCGGGTAGGTTTGGCGAAAACGCAGCAGGCTGCTGGAGATCTTTTTGATAAACGGCGCGGAGGACGTAAAGCCGATCGTTAATTCCCCAATCTCGCCACGTTGAATGCGGGACGCCCGTTCCGCCGCCTGATCGACCTGACTGATAATCGACCAGGCCTCTTTCAGGAACATCTCGCCTGCTGGCGTGAGTTGGACATTCCGGTTGTTGCGCGCCAACAACTTTGCCCCCACCTGCTCTTCCAGAATTTGAATCTGTTGGCTCAGTGGCGGCTGTGAAATGCGTAATCGCTCTGCGGCTCGGCCAAAATGCAGCTCTTCCGCGACCGCAATAAAATAGCGAAGGTGACGTAGTTCGATATTCATACTTTAAACATATCAATCATGATTATTAATATATTATACAAAATAATATCACTCTTCTATGATCCTCTCATTGTTGTTTTACGCCTGATTTACCCTTTCCGGTAAGGAATTATTGTGAGTAACCTGCCATCTTCTGCACCGAACGACTGGCCTCTTTCTACGGCCGACGATGCAGATGATATTGCCCCGAAACATTCTGGTAAAACGCCTTATATTACGCGTGGTACGCCACAATTTATGCGCGTCACGCTGGCGCTGTTTTCTGCCGGGTTAGCAACGTTTGCCCTGCTGTATTGTGTTCAGCCGCTGCTGCCGGTGCTATCTCAGGATTTCGGTATTTCGCCAGCGACCAGTAGCCTGTCGCTTTCCGTCTCGACGGTGATGCTGGCGTTTGGGCTGCTGTTTACCGGACCGCTCTCCGACACCATCGGTCGTAAGAATGTGATGGTCGTGTCCTTGATGCTGGCTGCGATCTGTACCGTGATTTGCGCTTTTATGACCAGTTGGAACGGCGTATTGATCATGCGGGCGATGATGGGCCTGTCTCTAAGCGGTGTTGCGGCCGTCGCCATGAGCTACCTGAGTGAAGAAATTCACCCCAGCGTGCTGGCGTTTTCGATGGGGTTATATATCAGCGGTAACTCAATCGGCGGCATGAGCGGACGTCTGGTCAGCGGGGTCTTAACCGACTATTTCCCGTGGCGAGTCGCCATCGGTACAATCGGCGTACTGGCGCTCATTGCCGCGATTACGTTCTGGCGTATCCTGCCGGAATCACGCCATTTCCGACCCGGTTCGCTGCGCCCAAAAACGCTGCTGCTGAATAGCAAACTGCACTGGCGCGACGCGGGCTTGCCGCTGCTGTTCCTTCAGGGATTTTTGCTGATGGGCGCGTTCGTTACCCTGTTTAACTACATTGGGTATCGGTTGCTGGCACCACCTTATTTACTCAGTCAGGCGGTGGTCGGCTTACTTTCCGTCGTTTATCTCACCGGAAGCTACAGCTCGCCGAAAGCCGGCGCATTAACGGCCCGCTACGGACGCGCTCCGGTGCTAAGCGTCGCAATCCTCCTGATGCTAGCGGGACTGGGAATGACGGCACTGAGCCCACTCTTCGCGATCTTTGGCGGGATGATGCTCTTTACCGCCGGTTTCTTCGCCGCCCACTCGGTAGCCAGCAGTTGGATTGGCCAGCGGGCGCGGCGCGCGAAAGGTCAGGCGTCATCAATGTATCTCTTTTCTTACTATCTGGGCTCCAGTCTGGCCGGCACGCTGGGGGGATTCTTCTGGCATTCATTCGGCTGGATGGGGATCACCGTGTTCCTGAGCGCCCTGTTACTTCTCGCGCTGGTCGTTAGCCTGATACTCAAGCATCGCCTTTAAACTCCTTTCTTACCGGAGTTTGCCTGAATCAGGTAAACTCCGCGTTGTTTCCGCTTACACCCTCAATGTCCCCGTCAAACCTGCTTGAAATAATGACGATCACGATTGCTGAAGTGTCCATTTATCAGTATAAAGATAAGTATGTTGTAACTAAAGTGGCTTTTACTATGAACCGCTATACGCTAATCGATCGCATGAACCACTGTTTCCGGACGTTAGAGCAGAAACTTGCGCTGATGCAGCAACAGTTTGCCGAGTATCGACTGCTGGCCGGGCGCGTCTATTCCCTTCCGCATGTGGAAAAAGGAACGGAGCACGACCCTATCGAACATATCGCCGTCACGCAGTACGTTGGGCAGGAGGCGCGCGATAAAGGGTTAGCGCACTTTCAGCGTCTGTTCATTCACCACTACCCCGAAACACTCAGTAGTAAAAGCGCGATACGCTTACCGGGCGCACTCTGTTTTTCCGTCAACGCCGCGCAGTATCAACAGGCACAGTTGCTCATCGCGGAAATTAACGCGCTGAAAAAAGAGCTGGAACAGATTATTACCGTCGAATCGGGGCTGGAACCGGAACAGCGCTTTGAGTTCGTCCACACGCATTTGAAAGGATTGATCACGCTGAGCGCTTACCGTTCGCTGACGCTCATAACGAACCCCGCGTCAGTCCGTTTTGGCTGGGCGAATAAGCACATCATTAAAAATATGACGCGTGTGGAATTACTGGAGAAACTAACCAAGAGCCTGAATGCGGCAAAAAACGCAGCACCGTATACCAAAGCGCAGTGGATTGAGCATGTCGAGCAAGAGATTGACGCGGTATTGTCGCTGCCGGAAGACGCCGTTTTGAAGATCAAACGCCCGGTCAAAGTACAGCCTATCGCCCGCGTGTGGTATCCCGAACAGCAGAAACAGGTTCAGCATCCATGCCCGTCTCCCCTGCTCGTGCTTTGTCAGCAGGAATCCGGCGGCGACATCCCTATTATTGGCGAACTCAATCCTTATGACGCCAACAACATCAAGCATAAACACAAGCCGAAAGCAGCCGAACTTCGCCTGCTCATTCCGCGTTTACATCTGTATACCGATGCACCTGAATGAAAAAGAAAAAGCCTGCCGGTGTTTACCCGCAGGCTACAGGATAAAACGCTGACTATCGCGCCATTACTTTTTCAGGCTACCGACCATCTCTTCCGGTCGAACCCACTCATCAAACTGTGCTTCGGTTAGGTAGTTCAGTTTGAGCGCTGCGGCCTTCAGCGTCAGCCCTTCTTTGTGCGCTTTTTTAGCAATTTCTGCCGCTTTGTCATAGCCAATATGCGTATTCAGTGCCGTCACCAGCATCAGCGATTCGTTCAGCAACTGATTGATGCGATCGCGATTCGGTTCGATACCTACCGCACAGTGCTCATCGAAGCTCTTCATGCCATCAGCCAGCAGGCGAATCGATTGCAGGAAGTTATGAATCACCATCGGGCGATATACGTTCAGCTCAAAGTTACCAGACGCGCCGCCGATATTCACCGCGACATCGTTGCCCATTACCTGACAACACAGCATCGTCAGCGCTTCGCACTGGGTCGGATTGACCTTGCCTGGCATGATGGAGCTACCCGGCTCGTTTTCAGGAATGCTCAGTTCGCCGATACCACAGCGCGGGCCAGACGCCAACCAGCGTACATCGTTAGCAATTTTCATTAACGATGCGGCCAGCCCTTTCAAGGCACCGTGCCCGTGAACTAACGCATCACAGGTCCCCAGCGCTTCGAATTTATTCGGCGAAGTCACAAACGGCTGACCGGTCAATTTCGCCAGCTCGGCCGCCACGCGCACCGCATATTCGGGATGCGTGTTTAATCCCGTACCGACCGCAGTACCGCCCAGCGCCAGCTCGCAAATGTGTGGCACGCTGTTTTCGATATGCTTCAGGTTATGCTGCAACATCGCGGCCCAGCCGGAGATTTCCTGCCCCAGCGTCAGCGGCGTGGCATCCTGTAAATGCGTACGGCCAATCTTGACGATATCCTTAAACTGCTCAGCCTTCGACGCCAGCGTGGCGTGTAGCGCCTTCAATTCAGGAATCAGGTGTTCGTTGATCGCGACGACAGCGGCGACATGCATCGCCGTCGGGAAGACGTCGTTGGAACTCTGACTTTTATTGACATCGTCATTGGGATGAACCAGACGATTGTTGCCCCGCTCTCCCCCCAGCAGTTCGCTGGCGCGGTTAGCCAACACCTCGTTCATATTCATATTGCTTTGCGTGCCAGACCCCGTCTGCCAGATCGCTAACGGGAATTCCCCAGCATGCTGACCAGCCAACACTTCATCCGCCGCCTGAATAATCGCATTTCCCCGATCGGCAGGCAGAAGCGTGAGATCCATGTTGACGCGGGCCGCCGCTCGCTTGGTTTGCGCCAGCGCATAAATCAACGCGCGGGGCATTTTCTCTTCAGAAATACGGAAGTGTTCCAGCGATCGCTGTGTCTGTGCACCCCATAACCGTTCAGCAGGAACATCAATCGGTCCCATTGAGTCTTTTTCACTACGCGTCGTGCTCATTACCTTTCCTCCTTAAAACACACATTCAAATAGTAGAAGACATCGAATCACATCGCTGGGCCTATTCTGATAACACTCACTGGCCTTATCACGCTTATTGGTCGACTAACACTGTCTGGCATCGCGCTACATAAAACATTACCATGAAGCGAAGAAGATGCAGTGTATTCATAATCACTCAAGTAATTAACAGCCAGCATCACAGAAATTAACAATTAATGTAATAGCAGGGAGCCGACATGCAAAAAATGCTCAATTGCGTCCAGCACTACGCCTGGGGCAGCAAACACGCCTTAACTGAGCTATATGGCATTGATAACCCTAATGATTTACCGATGGCGGAACTTTGGATGGGTGCCCATCCTAAAAGCAGTTCGGCGATTATTGATGAAAAAGGCAACACCCGCAGCCTGCGAGACGTGATTGCCGAAGACGCGACCGCCCATCTTGGCGCAACGATCGCGCAACGTTTTGGCGAATTGCCCTTTTTGTTTAAGGTATTGTGCGCGGAACAGCCACTTTCCATTCAGGTTCACCCCAGTAAATCGTCGGCAGAACAAGGCTTTGCGAAAGAAAATGCCGCGGGCATCCCGCTCGATGCAGCAGAAAGAAACTACAAAGATGCCAATCACAAACCGGAATTGGTCTACGCATTAACGCCCTTTCAGGCTATGAATGGGTTCCGAGAATTATCTGAAATTGTACAGTTGCTGGAGCCCGTCGCCAGCGCACATCCGTCCATCACCGCGTTTTTACAACAGTCCGATGCAAAGAATCTCGCCATGCTGTTCACCAACCTGCTGAGCATGGAAGGTGAGCAAAAATCGCGCGCGCTCGGCGTATTGAAGGCCGCGCTAAATAGTCAAAATGACGAGCCCTGGGCGACCATCCGTGCGATCACCCAATACTATTCCGACGACAGCGGATTGTTCTCCCCGCTGCTGCTGAACGTCATTACGCTGCAACCCGGCGAAGCCATGTTCCTGTTTGCGCAAACGCCACATGCTTATCTGAAAGGTGTGGCATTAGAAGTCATGGCGAACTCAGACAACGTGCTGCGTGCTGGGCTAACGCCGAAATACATTGATATTCCAGAGCTGCTGGATAATGTCGTGTTCGAAGCCAAACCCGCAAACCAGCTGCTGACGACGCCACACCGTCAGGGTAATGAACTCAGTTTCCCGATTCCTGTTGAAGATTTCGCTTTTTCGCTGCACGAACTGAGCCAGAGCCCGCAGACGCTCAGCCAGAATAGTGCCGCCATTGTATTTTGTATTGACGGCCATGCCGTCCTGCAAAAAAATGAGCAGCGGCTCTCGCTACGTCCGGGAGAGTCCTGCTTCATTTCCGCCAGTGAGTCACCGATAACGGTTGAGGGACAGGGGCGTCTCGCTCGCGTATTTAACCGATAACTTGTTCCATACGCTGCGGTTACCTGTGGGAAGTTGCCAGCGTTTCGCGTTGAAAACGCGCATTTTTTTACTAAAGGATGAATAAAAATGAAGAAGTCGTTAGTCGCCGTAGGCGTTATTGTTGCTCTGGGTGCCATCTGGACCGGCGCATCCTGGTACACCGGCAAGCAGATGGCTCAGCAAATTGATGGTTTTACCGATACGCTGAATACCAAGCTCAAGGAAGCCTACCCGAACGCGGGCCTGAAAGTCGTCTATCGCGACTATAAGGGCGGCGTATTCAGCAGCACCCTATCCTATGTGCTGCAAGCAGATGGCTCGATAGGCACAGCAGAAGGCGCGAAGATCCTTGCGCCAGGTGAAGAACTCGTCTTCAACGAAACCGTGTCTCACGGGCCGTTTCCGCTAGCACAACTCAAGAAATTCAACCTCGCTCCGGCGATGGCGTCTGTCCATACCGAGTTAGCCAACACGCCGGCCGTCAAAGCCTGGTTTGAGCTGACGAAAGATAAGCCGTTCTTTACGGCCGAAACTCGCGTCGCTTATAGCGGTGATACGCAGTCACTCGTTACGCTGGCCCCTATCGACCATCAGACGCCAGAACAGAAATTCTCCTTCAGCGGCGCGGAAGCCGTGGTAGATATTGGGCACGACTTGCGCAGCAGCAAGCTGGATACCACCATCAGCAGCGTGAAGATGGAAAGGAAAAATGCCTGGGGCCAAACAGAGAACGTCGATCTCACCGATTTCTCGATCAAGGGAACCAATCAAAAAGGCAAATTCGACCTTGATTTAGGCGACGGTAACCTGTCCTTTAAAGCGATGACGTTTATCGTAGAAGGTGGCGATGCTGTTACCTTGAACGACTTCTCTCTGCAAAGCAGCGCCACGGAAGATGATAAGAATCTGGCTGGCAAACTGGCCGTAACGCTGGGATCGTTAATCATCGGCGACCGCAATCTGGGTTCTGGTAACGTCAGCATGTCCATTTCGCAGCTTGACGGTGCGGGCACCAAACAGTTCCTCACCGCCTATCAGGAAAAAGTGCAGAAAATGTTGCAGGATCCGACCGCTATCAATCCTGACACTTACCAGCACGACGTTGCCATGTCGGTTCTGCAATATCTGCCACAGCTGCTGAAAGGCAACCCGAGCATTGCCATCTCCCCGATCAGCTGGAAAAACAGCAAGGGTGAAGGCACGTTCACGCTGGCGCTGGATTTAACCGATCCGTTGCAGAGCACGGATAAAGCGAACGATGCAACCCAGTCAGATGAAGAAAAAATCATTCGTCAGTCGGTCAAAAAACTCGATGCCAAACTCAATCTGCCGCTGGATATGCTAGCGGAATTGATGGTACAGAGCGGGCCAAAAACGACCACTGCGGAAGAGCAAAAACAGCTTGCGGATATGGCGAAGCAACAGGTTGAAGCGATGGCCCAGATTGGTGAAGGTAACCAACTGAGCGTCACAAAAGACAACGCCATTACCAGTTCACTGCACTATGCCGATGGTCAAATTGATTTCAACGGCAACAAAATAGCGCTGGCTGATTTCATCGCACCGTATTTCTCCGTTCCAACGGAACAAGGTGAAGAGTCTCTGCCTGGCGCACCGCAAGAGCCGATCGTTCCACCGGCACAATAATTCGGTAGCATTACGCCCTAAAACACACGGTGGCCGCTCCAGCAGCCACCGTTTTTTCTGCCCTACACGTTCTGCTTCATATTGAGATGACACCATGTCCGCGTTGAAACCCTTCATGGAAGCCCATCAGACTGCGATCTATTTTGTTGCCGTGATAGCGGCAGTGGCAACCGCCCTCGTGCTGCCGGGAACGGAGCAATGGGATGCCGTGATTAATCCGGCGCTAGCGCTGATGCTGTTTGTCACATTCCTGCAAGTGCCGCTGACCACGATCGGAAAGAGCATCACTCAGGTCAGATTTATTGGCGCGTTGCTTGTGGCCAACTTCATCGTGATTCCTTTACTGGTCGCGGCGCTGCTGCCCTTTCTCCCCGCCGAACCGCTGGTGAAGCTGGGCATCATATTGGTGTTACTCGCTCCCTGTATTGACTACGTGGTGACATTCGCGCACCTGGGGCGCGCAGATGCAGCCCGCCTGTTGGCCGCAACGCCTATTTTATTGATGCTGCAAATGTTGGCGTTGCCTTTCTACCTGACGCTATTTCTCGGCCACGACGCCGCCGGCCTTATCGTCTTCGCGCCCTTTATCGACGCGTTTATCTGGCTGATTGCCGTGCCTTTAGCGCTGGCCGCGCTTCTGCAATGGCTAGCGGCGCGACAGCGTACAATGGCAACATTTTCGGATGCATTGAGCTATCTTCCCGTTCCGGCTACCGCTCTGGTGCTGTTTATCGTCGTTGCGGCGGTCATTCCTCAACTGCGCACCACCTGGGCAGCGGTATTACTCGCGGTGCCATTTTATGTGCTCTTCGCTCTGCTGGCACCGCTACTCGGCTGGTTCACTAGCCAACTGTTCCAGTTAGATTCGGCTGGCGGGCGCGCCGTGGCCTTTAGCGCCAGTACGCGAAATTCTCTGGTTATTCTGCCGCTGGCGTTGGCAATACCCGGCGCACTACCACTACTTCCAGCCGTTATCGTAAGTCAAACGTTAGTAGAATTGCTCAGCGAACTCATTTATATCCGCGCGATTCCTAAGCTGAACGCCCGTTCTACGGGTCAGAAAAAGCAATAACAGGTTGTTTTTGCTCAAGGATTGTTCAGGACGGTTGAGTTTTGACGCTAACTGTTGGCTATTTACCTCGATTTCTTTTTATACTTTGTCGTACGAAAAACAGTAATCAGACAATAACATTATGATTGATTCACTCCTGCCGTTGACGGATATCCACCGCCATTTAGATGGTAATATCCGCGCCCAGAGTATTCTGGAACTAGGGCGCCAGTACAATATAGCGTTACCCGCCAGCAATCTTGACGCGCTCCGCCCTCACGTCCAAGTCACCAAGAACGAACCTGACTTACTGAGTTTTTTACAAAAGCTCGACTGGGGCGTGGCCGTGCTCGGTTCACTGGATGCCTGCCGCCGCGTGGCTTACGAGAACGTTGAAGATGCCGTGAAAGCCGGGCTGGATTACGCCGAGTTGCGTTTCTCTCCCTACTATATGGCAATGAATCATAAACTGCCGGTTGCTGGCGTTGTAGAAGCGGTGATCGACGGCATTACCGCAGGTTGCCGTGATTTCGATACCGATATCCGTCTGATTGGTATCATGAGCCGGACATTCGGCACTGAGGCCTGCCAGCAAGAGCTGGATGCCCTGCTGTCCCAGCGCGATCGCATCGTTGCACTCGATCTGGCAGGTGATGAATTGGGTTATCCCGGCGCGCAGTTTACTTCGCATTTCCGACAAGCCCGCGATGCTGGCTGGCACATTACGGTTCACGCGGGTGAAGCGGCTGGGCCAGAAAGTATCTGGCAGGCGATTAACCATCTGGGTGCTGAGCGCATCGGACACGGCGTCACCGCCATTATCGATCCTCGCCTGATGACACACATGGCGGAGCATGGGATCGGCATTGAATCCTGCCTGACGTCTAACATTCAAACCAGCACCGTGGAATCACTGGATAAGCATCCGCTCGTCCACTTCCTGCGTTATGAAATTCCCGCCACGATTAATACGGATGACCCGGCGGTTCAGGGCATAGAGATCCGTCACGAATATGAAATTGCGGCGCCACTTGCTGGCCTGACGGCGGTAGAAACCCGCAAAGCGCAGGAAAATGGCCTGAACATTGCGTTTATCAGCGAGCAGGAAAAGCAGCAGTTGCGTGAAAAGGTTCTGCGTAAACACGGTACTACGCAGTAATTTTTATCATCAGCACATAAAAAACGGCTAACTTTTGTTAGCCGCTTGATGCGTAATTGTTAAAAATAAATTACAGAGATCAACTGGCAGGGTTCGCTGAGGAGTGGTGCGACGTAATCAACCACTTCTTCTGTTTCACGTCCCAACCGTAAGTGTAGGTATAGCGCGCTTTGGCTACGCTACCATCACCGAATGTGAAGGTGTAGGTTCCGGTATCAACGGCCTTATTACAGCCGATACGGATCGTGCTGGTGTCAATCTTACCAACCGGCTTTTTCGCCAGGAAATGTTCGAAGTAATCAATGCGCTCTGCGTCAGTCGTACGCGGTTGATCGGACAGCGTTGGCAGCAGCACCGCGTCTGACGCATAGTTTTTCGCAACTTGCTTCGCATCGCCCGTTTTCAGCGATGCATTCCAACGGTCAAATAACGACGCTATCTCTTTTTGACTGGTTTTTACACATTGTGCACTCTGAGCAGCCTGCACAGATGCAGAAGCCAGCGTCCCTAACATCGCTAAAGTTAACACCGTTTTTTTAAACATATTTCCCTCGATCTCAAAATAATAATTATCATTAACTGTGTCTTGCTCTATCGCAAACACATCTCGATGAGCGATTATTGTTATAACGTAACGCAACAAAAAAGTAACACCACAATGAAACTATCACTGTAATAGATTATTTCTTGTGTTTCCGCGGAGTTACAAGTGTTTGTTACAAATGACAACGCCCTCGGCCTGTGTAGACCGAGGGCGTTTTGTATGATGCGAGAGACCGATAATCTCTTACTGGCGAGGCGTATCCTGTTCCTTGTTTATACGCTTGGCATAGCGCTGAGCCAGTGCAGCGCAGACCATCAGCTGAATTTGGTGGAAAATCATCAGCGGCAGCACCATCGCACCGACAGCGGCGGCAGGAAATAGCACGTTTGCCATCGGAATCCCATTCGCCAGGCTCTTCTTCGAGCCGCAGAATACGATGGTGATCTCATCGGCGGTATTAAAGCCCAGCTTCCGAGCAACCAGCGTATTCACCACCAGCACAATCGCTAGCAGCACTATCGAACAGCCGACAACAGCGAGCAATGACCAAACGTTGATCTGTCCCCAAATCCCCTGCACAACCGCTTCGCTGAAGGCGACATACACCACCAAAAGAATCGATGACCGGTCAGTAATATTAATCAGCTTACGGTTGCGTTCAACCCACTTGGCAATCAATGGACGAGACAGATGTCCAATCACGAAAGGCACCATTAACTGCATGATAATAGAACCAATAGCGTGCAGCGTGTCCGTTTCGCCCCCTTGCGTATGCATCAGCAAACCGACCAGAATCGGCGAGAGAAATACGCCCAAAATACTGGATGCCGAGGCGCTACAGATCGCCGCCGCGACGTTCCCCCCCGCCATTGAGGTATAAGCAATCGCCGACTGCACCGTCGCCGGTAGCGCACACAGATAGAGGAAACCCAGATACAAGGTCGGCGTCAGCACAACGGGCGACAGCAGACTCATGCCGATTCCCAGCAGCGGGAACAGAATAAACGTGCTGGCAAACACCACCAGATGCAAACGCCAGTGCCCCATACCAGCACTAATCGCTTCACGCGATAGCTTCGCGCCGTGCATAAAGAACAGCAGAGCAATCGCCGCAGTGGTCAAGTGCTCAAAGAAAACCTTCACGGAGCCTTCAGCAGGAAGAACCGACGCCGTCACCACCACCAGAATCAGAACCAATAAGAATTTATCAATGCGTAACCGTTGTAACCACCCCATGCCCGACACCTTTCCCCTAGCCTGTTATTAGCCGAATGAACACCCTAACAAGACGGGCGATCCGAGGATCGCCCAAAGTTATCTATGACTAAATGTAAATCTAGAAATCTGAGCCGATAAATCTGTTTACAGACAGAAAACGGTAGTAATGAGATAAAGGCATCAGAAGCGCCTTCCGAACATCGTAAATTGAGCGTAAAAGACGCATGTACCGCATTTTTACCCTCGACCATTATCACCGTTCGATTGATTTTCTCAGCAGTCTAGGGCGATCCTAAGATCGCCTGTTTAAACAAACCATTAACTATCTGGAATAAAACGCGGTAAATCTAGCTATTTTTCACCGTGACGGCTTTTTTCTGCTCGTGGGAAAGCAGCCCCAGCTCAATCAGTTCCATCACCTGAATCGCCTGATGCACGCTGACGGGGTTTTCGCCTTTACCCGTCAGCGCATCGCGCACTGCCGCATAGTAGGCCGGATAATTACCCGGAATCGTGGCGATCGTTTGTTCCGCCGTTATGCCATCGCGAGACAGCGTCAGCACGCCATCGTGCTTATCCTGCCCCCAGTCGGCCAGCGGTGGACGTTCACCCGCCTTCAGGCGATCTTCCTGTGGGTCAAGGCCGTATTTTACAAAGCTGCCGCGTGTGCCATGCACGATATAGCGGGCAGATGCGGCTGCCACCAGCATACTGGCATGCAGGACAACCCGGCGTTGCGGGTAAATCAGCGTTGCGTGGAAATAATCTATTGCCTTACTGCCAGGTCTCAACCGTGCCATATCAACCTGAATCGCCACCGGCAAGCCAAACAGCTCCAGCGCCTGATCCAGCAAGTGCGGCCCAAGATCGTACCAAATCCCGCTGCCTTCACTGCCATCTTCACGCCAGCGCTGGCGCACTTCGGGGCGGAAGCGATCGAAATGCGATTCCATATACACCACATTTCCTAACGTTCCCGCCGCCAGCAGCTGTTTGAGCGTCAGAAAATCGCTGTCCCAACGGCGGTTATGGAAAACAGAAAGCATCTTTCCGACACGGTCGGCGATGGCGCCTAAGTCGTATGCTTGTGACAACGTCACCGTAAAAGGTTTGTCAACGACGACATGCTTGCCCGCTTCCAGCGCCTGTTTCGCCAGCGGGAAGTGCGTGTCATTGGGGGTAGGAATAACAATGAGGTCAATATCGGGATCGTTAAATAACGCCTGAGGGTCTTTCTCTACTCGCAGATTTGCCCAATCTGCATGCACTTTTTCAGCACTGCTGCTGGACACGGCCACCAGCTCCATACCCGTCGTACCTGCAATCAACGGCGCGTGGAATGTCTTACTGGCATAGCCATAGCCCAGCAGTCCAACACGAACGGTCTCACTCATGACGATTCCCCTTAGCTTATTTTGACTTTGTGATTTCTCACTCAGTATATACCCGTCATCCGCCAGATTGCAGAGAGGGATAATCGCCAGGGGAATCTGATGCGTTTTAGTTCGCTAGCCGCTCACGGCGCTGGGCATCCGCTCTCCCCATGCCACGGGCAGCGTTTTGGCGGCCGGATAGTTGATTTCACTGCTGCGGCGGCGGAAATCGCTGGGGCTAACGCCGACCCGCTTACGGAACACGCGTGAGAAATACAGCTGATCGTCATACCCCACCACGCGACCGATGTTGGCGATAGATTCCTGCGTCGTCTGCAATAACAGCTTGGCGCGAATCACGCGCTGATCTTCACGCCAGCGCAGAATATTAATGCCCACTTGTTCGCGGAACAGATGCGCCAACCGCGAAGGCGACAGACAAACGTGCCGCGCGACTTCGTCAATACGCAGCTCTCCTGCCAGATTGCTGGTAATAAACTGGCAGGCCTCTATCACACGCGGATCCATAATCTTCTGCGGGCTTTGCGGATCTTCTTCCATCGCGCGGAGCAACAGCCGCTCCAGCAGATTCATACCCAGCTCTTCCGAAAAACGACGTCCGGAACGCTGCGTCTGCTCAATATTGGCAAACAGCCTGTCGAATTCCAGCAGCAGTTGGTTATTCGGCAGGCTCATGCGACCAATGCCGCTGCTTTTGGTGTGCCATTCCAGCCAGTCAGCCCAGTAGGCGCGCGGGCGAAAATAGACCCAACGGTGATACCAGCAATCGCTGCTCGGCGATCGACCATAAAAATGCTTCGATTTCGGCGGGAACAACAGCAGGTCACCGGGATTACAGAAAAAGGTCTCATCGCCATCAAAGACCTGACCCTGTCCTTTCATGGTGAGGTTAATGATGTAGCCTTTCATGCCATCGGGACGATCGATAAAGAAGTCGAGCGGCCCTTCTGCCAGAATCGGCGTCAGGCCAGCCACAAGATAAGCGTTGAACGAATATCCCGGCAGCAGCGGATTAGGCTGAGATTCATGCGCCATACGGTGATACATCGAGCCTCCGGTACACGCTAGTAATGAGAGAAAGCGGCAGGGCAATTCACCTGCCGCGAGGCATTTATACCGTTTTCTTCGCCAGCTGTTTGTAGCGGTCGAAGATAACCGCCGCCAGCAGAATCAGGCCGCGTACCACATACTGGGCAAACGGAGAGATGTTCAGCAGGTTCATCGCGTTCTCCACCGTCCCCAAAATCAGCACGCCGGCCACCACGTAAGAAATTTTACCGATCCCGCCTTTCAGCGACACGCCACCCAGCACGCAGGCGGAAATCACGATCAGCTCATACCCGATGGAGGTCATCGGCTGGCCGCTGGTCATACGCGATGCCAGAATGATCCCCGCCGCCGCCGATACCAGACCGGACAAGGCGAAAATAATGATCTTGGTGCGTACCACCGGCACCCCAGCCAGACGCGCTGCCTCTTCATTGCCGCCAATCGCCAGCGTGTTGCGGCCAAAGGTGGTTTTGTTCAGCAGCAGGCCAAACAGAATCATGCAGCCGATGGTGATCCAGATTGGCGCAGGCAAACCCAGCCAGTTGGCATAGCCCAGTTCGAAGAAACGCTCATCCTGAATCCCTACCGCTTTACCATCGGAAATGATGTAAGCCAGACCACGGGCGATCTGCATCGTCGCCAGCGTGGTGATCAGTGCATTAATCTTCAAACGGGCAATCACGAAACCGTTGAGCAAACCGAACGCCACGCCCAGCAGCAGCCCGGCACTGACCCCGATCCACAGGCTTTCACTGATGTTGATCACCACCGCCGTCGCCACGCCAGCACAGGCAATGATTGATGCGACCGAGAGGTCAAAGTCACCGGAAGCCAGACAGAACAGCATCCCACAGGCCACCATACCGGACATGGAGATCGCCAGCCCCAGTCCTTTCATATTGATAAACGTCGCGAAGTTCGGGACAAAAATCGCACAGCCAAGAAACAGCACGGCAAACACCACCAGCATGCCGTAGTTATCCCAAATGCGGGACAATCCCATACCGCTTTTCTTCTTTTCTGAGGTTGTAGACGTAACCGTTGACATTATTTTGCTCCTTCGCGGTCAGGCAACCGCAGATTCGATATCGGGGGTTCGTAACATAGCCAGACTGAGCACCTTCTGCTCTGTGGCATCGGTATGCAGCAGTTCGCCAGAGACGGCACCTTCGCGCATGACGATAATCCGGTCGGCCAGCCCAAGCACTTCTGGTAAATCGCTGGAGGCAAACAGCACCGCGATCCCCTGATTCGCCAGTTCATAGATGACATGATAAATTTCGTGCTTCGCGCCGACGTCGATGCCGCGCGTAGGTTCATCGAGCAAAATGACCTTCATCTCTTCGGACAGCCAGCGGCCAAGAATGGCTTTCTGCTGGTTTCCCCCGGAAAGATTCATAATCAGCTGTTCATCGGACGGCGTTTTGATGTTCAACGCCGCAATGCGCTTCGAGGCGTTATCCGCTTCCCACTGATTATTAATAATAAAGCCGGCTTTCAGGCTCTTACGCCTTGCACTGATATTGATGTTGTCACGTACCGAGTGCACCGGGATGATGCCGTCTGCCTTACGATCTTCCGGACAAAGCATCACGCCCTGCCGAATCGCATCGATGGGGGAATTCACCACCAGCGGTTTGCCATCCAACAGCACCTGGCCACTGGTGATTTTGGTCGCGCCAAACAGCCCTTTCATCAGTTCGCTGCGGCCAGCGCCTACCAGACCAAATAGCCCGACAATTTCCCCCTGCTTCACGTTCAGGGAAACCGTGGATTTCACGCCCGGCGCTTTTACGTCTTTCAGCGTCAGACGTTCTTCGCCGTGCGGACGCGGCGTATAGCCATAGATATCCCCCAGGTTACGCCCTACCATCGCCTGTACCAGCGATTCATGGTTCACCTGCTGCATATCGTCGAACGTGCGCACGTAGCGGCCATCTTTAAACACGGTAATGGCATCGCTCAGCGCAAAAATTTCTTCCATCCGGTGCGAAACGTACAAAATGACCCGGCCTTCACTGCGCAATTCCGTAATCACGCGGAAAAGCTGCTCGATTTCACGGGCAGACAGCGAACTGGTCGGTTCATCAAAAGCAATAACCTTGGCGTTACGGGCCAGCGCTTTGGCGATTTCCACCATCTGCCATTGCCCGATAGAGAGGTATTTCAGCGGGGTATCAGGATCGATATCCAGTCCCAGATGCTGCAACTGAAGTTTGGCTTCATAGCGCAGTATCGAATTGTTCACCATGCCGTATTTATGCGGCAGCTGACCTAAATAGATGTTCTCGGCGACCGTCATTTCCGGCACCAGATGCAGTTCCTGATAAATGATGGCAACGCCCGCATTCAGGGCATCCATCGTGTTGTTGAACTGTACAGGTTTACCCTGAATATGAATTTCGCCCGCTGACGGTGAATAGTTACCGCTCAGGATCTTTAACAGCGTCGACTTGCCCGCCCCGTTTTCCCCCATCAATGCATGGATCTGGCCGGCATGGCAGGAAAAACTGATATCCGAAAGCGCCTTAACACCGGGAAATTCTTTACCAATCCCATGAAACGACAAATAGGGTGACTGTGCTGTCATGTCTGTTTCCTCATAACGATGCAGGTAGAGCGCGGATAACTTCGATCAGGATAACGTCGACCAGCGTCATGCTGACCGACGTTATCCGCGTCTTTACGAAATCAGGCGTGATTACATCAGGCCTTTTTTCTCCAGTTCGACCTTAAAGTTGTCACGAGTGATCAGCACCACGTCGGTCACTTCGGTGAATTTCTCCGGCTCAACGCCTTTGGTCACCCAGTCATTCAGCATCTGGATACTCTTGTAACCGTGGATATCCGGGCTCGGGAGCAGTGAACCAAAGAAGCCCGTTGCCTGACCTTTAGACAGCTCGCTCACCGCATCCACGCCGTTGATACCGATACCAATGACGTTTGCGGCTTTAAAGCCCTGACCTTCCGTTGCACGCACGCCACCCAGCACGGTGTTGTCGTTCATGCCGATAATCAGCCAGTTTTTCACGCCCGGATGCTGCACCAGCATGGAGTTAGCGGCGTCAAATGCACCGGGGATATCGTTAGATTTGGTCGGCACTTTGTAGATCTGTTTTTCCGGGAATCCTGCAGTTTTCAGCGCGTCCATGGAGCCTGTCGTGCGGCGACGTGCGGTATCCAGCTCATCAGCGGTAATCGCCATCACGGCGGTTTCCTCTACTTTCCAGCCGCGTTTGGTCATCTCTTTATACAGTTCCTGACCCTGACGCTCGCCAATTTTGGTGGCTGCCATCATCACCAACGGCACCGTATCCATCGGTTGGCCTTTGGCATTCACGAACTGGTCATCAACCGCGATCACTTTCAGATCGTAGCTGCGCGCTTTCGCCATAATGGCTGGCCCCAACTTCGGATCCGGCGTACAGATAACGAAGCCTTTCGCGCCACTGGCCGCCAGACTGTCGATCGCGTTCAGAGTCTTCTCACCATCGGGAACCGCAATTTTTATCACATCAAAACCAAGGTCTTTTCCTGCTTTATCAGCAAACTTCCATTCCGTCTGGAACCACGGTTCCTCCGGCTGTTTAACCAGAAAACCCAGCTTCAAGTTCTCTGCCATAGCTGATTGTGACATAACAGCGGCCAACCCGATTGCTGCCAGCGCCTTAGTGAATTTATGCATGATGTTCTCCGGTGTAATTATCTTTTCATTCGTCAGCAACGCTGAAACGAGTTCGAGTTCCTGGTAGGGTATTTCCGGTCTGGATAAAGGAAAAACACAGACTTAGCACGATTCCTTTACTCAGTAGCATTCAGACGCTTTATGTTTTAGTCGTTATTCCCGGCAAGAATGTAGAGCTTTATCACAGTCCGGAACAATGACAGGTTTGTGCATACATTTAGCGAATTTAACCAATCATTAACCTTTGACCAGCTTCACAAAATGGCTGCTGGCGACAGAAAAATACATACTTCCAGCTAACCGCTCCTCACCGCCTCTCGTTATCCCTGCCATCGTAAACACCAACGATCTGGGATTAATGAGGAGCAAAGCATGAGTGCGGGCGCTATTACGATTGGTCTCGACTTCGGCAGTGATTCGGTGCGCGCCTTAGCCGTTGACTGCCAAAGCGGACAAGAGCTGGAAACAGAAGTGGTCTACTACCCCCGCTGGCGCGAGGGGAAATATTGTCAGCCTGCCAACAACCAGTTCCGACATCACCCACTGGACTATATTGAATCGCTGGAACAGGCGGTTAAGGTCGTGGTTTCACGCCTGACGAACGAACAGCGGCAGAGCATCATCGGTATTGGCGTGGATTCAACCGGGTCAACTCCCGCTCCGATTGATGAGCAAGGTCAGATCCTCGCACTACGTCCCGAGTTTGCCGACAACCCCAATGCGATGTTCGTGCTGTGGAAAGACCACACGGCAATAGAAGAAGCAGAAGCCATCAACGCGCTGTGCCGTAGCGGCCAATTCCCGGATTACACCCGCTATATCGGCGGCGTTTATTCGTCCGAATGGTTCTGGGCCAAAATCCTGCATGTTTCCCGCGACGATGCGGCGGTGCGTCAGGCCGCCGTTTCCTGGATCGAACTATGCGACTGGGTGCCCGCCCTGCTTTCCGGTACGCAAGCACCTGCCGATATTCGCCGCGGACGGTGCAGCGCCGGACACAAATCACTTTGGCACCCGAGCTGGGGTGGACTGCCGCCGAAAGATTTCTTACACGCGCTCGATCCTTGCCTGACCGAGACATTGCAGTACCCACTGTTTACCGATACCTGGACCGCCGAACAGCCGGTCGGCACCATCACCGCCGAGTGGGCACAGCGGCTTGGCATCCCCGAAACAGTCATTCTCTCAGGCGGCGCGTTTGACTGCCACGTCGGCACCGTCGGCGCGGGCGCACAGCCTTATACGCTGGTCAAAGTGATTGGCACGTCCACCTGCGACATTCTTATCGCCGACGACGCACGCATTGCCGATCGCACCATCGCCGGTATCTGTGGGCAGGTCGACGGCAGCGTTGTTCCTGGTTATATCGGCCTCGAAGCCGGACAGTCCGCCTTCGGCGACATGTACGCCTGGTTTGGGCGACTGCTGGGCTGGTCGTTACAGGAAGCCGTGAAAGATCATCCTGAACTCAAAACCTCATTACAGGCGATGGAAGCCAAACTGCTGGAGCGACTGACGCACAGTTGGGCGGAAAACCCGACGCTGGATCACCTGCCTGTCGTGCTGGACTGGTTCAACGGCCGCAGAACGCCGTTTGCCAATCAGCGACTGAAAGGCGTGATTACCGATCTTAATCTGGGCACTGATGCCCCCACGCTGTTCGGCGGTTTCATTGCTGCCACGGCCTTTGGCGCGCGCGCGATTATGGAGTGCTTTGAAGATCAGGGCGTTCCCGTCGAGAACGTGCTGGCGCTGGGCGGTATCGCCCGGAAATCCCCCGTCATCATGCAGGTGTGTACCGACGTGATGAATCGTCCCTTGCAGATCGTCGCTTCCGATCAGTGCTGTGCTCTGGGTGCCGCGATCTTTGCCGCCGTCGCCGCTGGCGTTCACGGCGATATCCCAACGGCACAGCAGCATATGGCCAGCGGCATAGAACGCACCTTAATGCCGGATAGCCAGCGCGTTGCCCGTTATCAGCAGCTTTATGAGCGCTATCAGCAGTGGTGCCGCCTCGCGGAACCGGCCTATAGCCCAACGTCTACGGCAAAAAACTAATTTTTATCCCTCTGGGGATCACGTTACAGGAGTCATCATGGATCATTTTAAGCAGCTTGAAGTCTGGTTTGTCATCGGTAGCCAACACCTCTACGGGCCGGAAACGTTACGTCAGGTAAAAGAAAACGCGGAAAAAGTCGTCGCCGGATTAAATCAACAGGCCAACCTGCCAGTTAAGCTGGTGCTGAAACCGCTGGTGAAAACGCCGGACGAAATTCTGGCACTGTGTCGCGATGCCAACTATCAGGATAACTGTATCGGCCTGCTGACCTGGCTGCATACCTTCTCTCCGGCCAAAATGTGGATTGGCGGCCTGAGCGTACTCAGTAAACCCCTGCTGCAATTCCACACCCAGTTCAATGCCGAAGTGCCGTGGGACACCATGGACATGGATTTCATGAACCTGAACCAAACCGCACACGGTGGACGTGAATTTGGCTTCATCGGTGCCCGAATGCGGCAGGCGCATCAGGTTGTCGTCGGCCACTGGCAGGATAAGAACGCCCATGCCCGTATCGGCAAATGGATGCGGGTTGCCGCCGCCATTCAGGAAAGCAAACAGCTGAAGGTTGCGCGCTTTGGCGACAACATGCGTGAAGTCGCCGTCACTGAAGGCGATAAAGTCGGCGCACAGATCCAGTTCGGCTACTCCGTCAGCGCCTGGGGTCTGGGCGATTTAACCGCCGTGGTTGATGCCGTATCCAAAGGCGATATCGATGCGCTGATCGAAGAGTACGAAGCCAGCTACCAGTTGACGGATGCGGTGAAACTCAACGGCGCGAACCGTCAGAACCTGCTGGATGCGGCACAGATTGAACTCGGGATGAAACGCTTTCTGGAACAAGGCGGTTATCACGCGTTCACTACCGATTTTGAAAACCTGTATGGCCTGAAACAGCTACCAGGGCTGGCGGTGCAGCGTCTGATGCAGCAAGGCTACGGCTTCGGTGGCGAAGGCGACTGGAAAACCGCCGCGCTGCTGCGCATTATGAAAGTGATGGCCGGCGGGTTGTCGGGCGGGACGTCCTTCATGGAGGACTACACCTATAACTTCCAGAACGGTAACGATCTGGTCGTCGGCTCCCACATGCTGGAAGTCTGCCCGACGATTGCGAAAGAACAGAAACCGATTCTGGATGCGCAATACCTTGGTATTGGCGGCAAAGCCGACCCTGCCCGTTTGATTTTCTCAACGCCGGCTGGGCCGTCCCTCAACGCCAGTGTGATCGATATGGGCGACCGTTTCAGAATGCTGGTTAATCTGGTCGATACCATCGAACAGCCGCGCCCGCTGCCGAAACTGCCGGTTGCCCGTGCTATCTGGAAAGCCCAGCCGTCGCTGGAGGTGGCGGCCGAAGCCTGGATTCTGGCTGGCGGGGCGCATCACACCGTCTTTAGTCAGGCGTTGGATCTTGAACACATGCGGCTCTACGCTGAGATGCAGAACATTGAACTGCTGGTGATCGACAACGAAACCCGACTCCACGAATTCAAAGATGCGCTGCGCTGGAACGAGGTGTATTACAAACTTTGTAGCCGCTAAGCCCGCTCTCAGGGGCCGGTTGTCTATGGATAAGTCGTCCGTGAACAGTCTGCCCCTTTATCGGTACTTTTTATCTATAAGCCTTTTCCATCCCACGCTCTGATTTTCCATCGCCCTGTTGCCCGACATTGCCCAAAACGCCATCACATTTTTCTGTCAATCCGTTATTTTTCATTTTCATTTGTTTGTTGTTGAAAAATAAGCGTACTTTATTACATCGCCCTCTAGACAGGCTTTTTTGCTTGAATATACTTAGTCATCTCAATCACATAACTATTAGACCAATCACGATGACCGTTCATGACTATTTGCTCAAATTCAGGAAAGTCAGCTCAACAGAAAGTCTGGAAAAACTCTTTGATCACCTCAATTATTCTCTGACAGACAGTCAGGAAATCATCAACATGTATCGTGCTGCGGACCATCGGCGGGCTGAGTTGGCATCCGGCGGGCGCTTGTTCGATCTCGGCTGCGTGCCAAAATCCGTCTGGCATCACGTTCTGTAGTTGTTCGCAACAAAAAGAATAGTTATGCAATAATTTCCTTCCGGGATATTACGCAGAACGCTCCGCTCGTTACTGTATAATAGCCCGGCGCTTCTGTTATTAAGCGAATCTGATCTTCCGCCCCTTGAAGGGGACGGCGATAACCCTACTTTGGGTATGTTGTCGAAAACCCAACAATGCCTGATAATAGTCCGGTTTTGTTTTCTAGGCACCGTAATGACCGAATACGCATTGCTCTTTGTTAGCATCCTTCTGGTAAATAATTTCGTCTTAGTGAAGTTTCTTGGGCTGTGCCCCTTTATGGGCGTGTCCAAAAAACTCGAGGCGGCGATTGGCATGGGCATGGCGACCACGTTTGTGATGACGCTGGGCTCCATGTTCTCTTGGCTTATCAACGAATTTATTCTCGTTCCGCTCGATATTCTCTATTTGCGCACCATGGCCTTTATTTTGGTGCTCGCCGTGGTGGTGCAGTTTTCCGAGATGTTCGTGCGCAAAGTCAGTCCTGAGCTATATCGCCTGCTGGGGATCTTCCTGCCGCTGATTACCACCAACTGTGCGGTGCTTGGCGTGGTTCTCCTCAACATCAACCTGTCACACGGTTTCCTGCAATCGACGATTTATGGTTTCGGCGGCGCGGCCGGCTTCTCGCTGGTGATGGTACTTTTTGCCGCCATTCGTGAACGCCTTGCCGTGTCGGATATTCCTGCGCCGTTCCGCGGTTCGTCTATCGCGCTGATCACCGCTGGCCTCATGTCGCTGGCGTTTATGGGCTTTACCGGACTGGTGAAATTCTGATGACCGCTATCTGGATCGCCATTGCGGCATTAAGCGCCCTCGCGCTGGCATTCGGTCTGGTGCTCGGCTACGCCTCCCGTCGGTTTGAAGTCGAAAACGATCCGATCGTGGAAGAAGTGGAAGCCATGCTGCCACAAAGCCAGTGCGGTCAGTGCGGCTACCCTGGCTGTCGGCCGTACGCCGAAGCGGTCGCGCTGAACGGTGAAAGTATTAATAAATGCGGCCCTGGCGGCGAAGCGATGATGCTGAAGCTGGCTGAAAAACTCAATGTCGATCCGCAGCCGCTGGAAGGTGACGCCGATGTTCAAGCTCCCGCACGCCATGTTGCCTGGATCGATGAAAGCAACTGCATCGGCTGCACCAAGTGCATTCAGGCCTGTCCGGTTGATGCCATCATCGGCAGTACCAAAGCGGTACACACCGTCGTCAGCGATTTGTGCACCGGCTGCGATCTCTGCGTCTCCCCTTGCCCGACGGACTGTATCGAATTACGTCCTATCGCGCCGACTCCCGCTAACTGGAAATGGGATCTCGATACGATTCCAGTACGCGTTATTCAAGTAGAACGACATGCTTAAGCTGTTTTCCGCCTTTAAAAAAGACAGGATCTGGGATTTCGACGGAGGTATTCATCCGCCGGAAATGAAGACGCAGTCCAGCCAGACGCCGCTGCGCCAGATCCCGCTGCCAGAACAGTTCATTATTCCGCTCAAGCAGCATCTTGGCCCAGAAGGCGAGATCTGCGTCAGCGTCGGCGATAAAGTCCTACGCGGCCAGCCGTTAACGCGGGGAAAAGGCCGCACGTTGCCCGTTCACGCCCCGACGTCGGGAACGGTGAACGCGATTCGTCAGCACACGACGGCACATCCGTCTGGTCTGTCCGAACTCAGCATCATCATCGTGCCGGATGGCGACGATCGCTGGTGCGAACGCCAAACCTTGACGGATTACCGTGAACAAAGCGTTGATACCCTGCTTGCCCATCTGCATCAGGCTGGCATTGCGGGCTTAGGCGGCGCAGGTTTCCCTACCGCGGCCAAGTTACAAGGCGGGATGCGCGGGATTGAAACCCTGATTATCAACGGCGCAGAGTGTGAACCCTATATCACCGCTGACGATCGACTCATGCAGGAGTGCGCCGAAGAGATTATTCAGGGCGTCGAGATTCTGTCATTCCTGTTGCAGCCGAAACGTATTCTGATTGGGATCGAAGATAACAAACCGGAAGCCATCAGCGCCCTGCGACTGGCATTGGGTGAACGCAGCGACATGCAGTTGCGCGTCATCCCAACCAAATACCCATCAGGCGGTGCCAAGCAGCTCACCAAGATTCTGACTGGCAAGGAAGTCCCATTCGGTAAACACTCCGCCGCCATTGGCGTACTGATGCAGAACGTCGGAACGGCTTTCGCCATCAAACGCGCCGTGATCGACGGCGAGCCGCTCACTGAACGTGTGGTCACACTGACCGGCGAAGCGTTGCGCCAGCCCGGCAACGTCTGGGCACGACTGGGGACACCGGTGCGCCATCTGCTCAAACAGGGCGGCTTCCACGTCAATAAGCAGCCGATGGTGGTGATGGGTGGACCGCTGATGGGCTTTACCCTGCCGTCGCTGGATGTCCCTATCGTTAAAATCAGCAACTGCCTGCTCGCGCCGTCACATACGGAAATGGAGCCGGTTGCTGAAGAACAATCCTGCATTCGCTGTAGCAAATGTGCCGATGCCTGTCCGGCAGGACTGTTACCGCAGCAGCTTTACTGGTTCAGTCGCGGGCAAGAACACGAAAAAGCCCGCAATCACCATCTGTTTGACTGCATCGAATGCGGTGCCTGTGCTTACGTCTGCCCCAGCAATATTCCGCTGGTGCAGTATTACCGTCAGGAAAAGGCCGAAATTCGTGCCATCGACGAAGAGGCACAGCGTGCCGCGCAGGCCAAAGTGCGCTTTGATGCCAAACAGGCTCGTCTGGAGCGGGAAAAAGCGGCACGCGAACTGCGCCACAAAAAGGCGGCGGCTAGCGTCTCCACCACGGATAAAGATGCCGTTCAGGCCGCACTGGAGCGCGTACGCCGTAAGCAAACCGCCGCAACAGAGGTCGGTTCGCCAATCGAGGTCATCCCCGATGCACAGCCGGATAACAGTGCCGCCATCGCCGCGCGTGCTGCCCGCAAAGCACAGGCTCGTGAAGAACAGTTACGCGAAGAACGTTCACGTGAACAACAGACGCAGCAGGAAGCGCCTGCGGTCGAGGTTCCCTCTGCCGAGCTTGACGATCCCCGCAAAGCCGCCGTGGCCGCTGCCCTGGCACGGGTTAAAGCGCGTAAGGCTGCACAGCAATCTGAGGCCGTGAGCCCAGAAAGTACGGACGAAGCGGCAACTCTTGCGGTTTCCAACGTGGTGGCAGAACCTATCGCCGCCGTTGAAGCACAAGAACCAGAAGATCCGCGTAAGGCTGCTGTTGCCGCTGCTATCGCACGCGTTAAAGCCCGCAAAGCCGCACAACAGCCTGCAACAACCAAGGAAGAGCCTGTTTCGGCGGCTGCTCCTGACGTAGTCGCAGAACCGACTGCTGTTGTTGAAGTACAAGAGCCGGAAGATCCGCGTAAAGCTGCCGTTGCCGCCGCTATCGCTCGCGTTAAAGCTCGCAAAGCCGCGCAGCAAGCTGCAACAAATATGGAAGCGCCTGTTTCGGCGGCTGCTCCTGACGTAGTAGCAGAACCGATTGCCGTTGTTGAAGTACAAGAGCCGGAAGATCCGCGTAAGGCTGCCGTTGCCGCCGCTATCGCTCGCGTTAAAGCCCGTAAAGCCGCGCAGGCATCGTCATATCAAGAGGAATAAATGGCTTTTAGAATTGCGAGTTCACCGTTCACACATAACCAGCAGCGCACGCAGCGCATCATGCTGCTGGTCATTCTAGCCTGTCTGCCGGGTATGTTGGCGCAGTATTACTTCTTTGGCTACGGTAACCTGATTCAGGTCGGGCTGGCGTCTGCCACCGCGCTTGTCGCAGAAGGTGTGACACTGTCACTGAGGAAGTTTGCCGTACGCACCACGTTGGCAGACAACTCCGCACTATTGACCGCCGTGCTGCTCGGCATCAGCCTGCCGCCACTTGCTCCCTGGTGGATGGTGGTCATGGCAACCGTCTTCGCTATCATTATCGCTAAACAGCTGTATGGCGGCTTAGGGCAAAACCCTTTTAACCCCGCGATGATTGGCTATGTGGTGCTGCTGATCTCTTTCCCGGTTCAGATGACAAGCTGGCTGCCGCCCGTTCCGCTGCAAACCATTCCCGTCGGTTTCCATGATGCGTTAGTTATCATTTTTACCGGACACACGCCTGACGGGTACACCATGCAGCAGCTGATGCACAACGTTGATGGCGTCAGTCAGGCTACCCCGCTGGATACGTTTAAAACCAGCCTGCGCTCTGGCCAAACGCCGCAAGACATTCTGCAACAGCCGATGTTTGCTCAATCGCTGTCCGGTATTGGCTGGCAATGGGTGAATATCGGTTTTCTTATCGGCGGACTGTTTTTGCTGATGCGCGGCACCATTCGCTGGCATATTCCGGTCAGTTTCCTGCTGTCGTTGATGTTCTGCGCCTCGCTAAGCTGGATCATTTCGCCAGAGAAATTCGCGCCACCGATGCTACATCTGCTGTCCGGGGCAACGATGCTCGGCGCATTTTTCATCGCAACCGATCCCGTTACCGCATCAACCACCAACCGGGGGCGCCTGATTTTCGGGGCACTGATTGGGTTACTGGTTTGGCTGATTCGTACCTACGGCGGCTACCCGGACGGCGTCGCGTTTGCCGTTCTGTTGGCAAATATCACCGTACCGCTGATCGACTATTACACCAAGCCACGCGCTTACGGCCACCATCGCTGAGGAGACGCCCATGATGACGACAATGCGCCGCCACGCGACAACACTGGCCCTGTTTGCTGCTGGCACGACAGCATTAACCGCCGTGGTGAACATGTTAACGGAACCGACGATCTCGCATCAGGCGATGCTGCAGCAAAAAATGCTGTTGGATCAGGTGGTTCCTGCCGAGTTATACAACAGTGACATGCAAAAAGAGTGTTACGTTGTCACTAATCCTGCACTCGGATCGTCAGCGCCGCACCGCGTGTTCATCGCCCGTCAGAATGGTGAACCGGTTGCCGCCGCACTGGAAAGTACCGCGCCGGATGGCTATTCTGGTGCTATTCGGCTGCTGGTCGGGGCTGATTTTCACGGTAAGGTACTCGGCGTTCGCGTTACCGAGCATCATGAAACGCCGGGGCTGGGTGATAAAATCGAAGTACGAATTTCTGACTGGATCACCCGATTCAGCGGACAAACGGTACAGAACGAGCAGGATGCCCGCTGGGCAGTGAAGAAAGAAGGCGGAATGTTTGATCAATTTACCGGCGCCACCATTACGCCGCGCGCCGTCATTAACAGCGTAAAACGCAGCGCCCTTTACCTGCAAACGCTGCCGTCACAAATCAACACGCTGTCCGCCTGTGGAGAGAACCAATGAGTCAGACCAAAGCACTTTTCATTGAAGGGTTATGGAAGAACAACTCGGCACTGGTTCAATTGCTGGGCCTTTGCCCCCTGCTGGCCGTGTCATCAACCGCGACTAACGCGCTGGGATTAGGGCTGGCAACCACGCTGGTTCTCACCTGTACCAACATGGCCGTCTCCGCGCTGCGTCGCTGGGTACCGGCGGAAATCCGTATTCCCATTTACGTCATGATCATCGCCTCGGTGGTCAGCACCGTACAGATGCTGATCAACGCCTACGCCTATGGCTTATATCAATCGCTGGGGATTTTTATCCCGCTGATCGTGACGAACTGTATCGTTATCGGCCGGGCAGAAGCCTTTGCCTCCAAGAATGCAGTTTTCCCTTCCGCCATTGACGGTCTGGCAATGGGTTTGGGCGCGACCAGCGCACTGGTGGTGCTCGGTTCTTTGCGCGAAATTCTGGGTAACGGCACGCTATTCGACGGCGCAGATTTGCTGCTGGGCAGTTGGGCTAAAGCGCTGCGCATTGAGGTTGTTCACCTCGATTCCCCTTTCCTGCTGGCGATGCTGCCACCGGGCGCGTTTATCGGTCTGGGACTGTTGCTGGCGGTGAAATATTTGATCGATGAGAAAATGAAACAACGCCGAGTCCGTGCCGCTGCCGCCGAAGGGAAAACCACGCCAGTGACGGGTGCCGTAGGGGAATCGTTGTGAATAAGACCAAGCGGATTGAGATTTTAACGCGTTTACGCAACAACAATCCCCATCCGACGACTGAATTACATTTCAGCACGCCGTTTGAACTGCTCATTGCCGTGCTGCTTTCCGCTCAGGCAACCGATGTCAGTGTGAACAAGGCAACCGCAAAGCTCTACCCTGTTGCCAACACGCCGGAAGCCCTGCTTGAGCTCGGCGTAGACGGCGTGAAAGGCTACATCAAGACAATCGGCCTGTTTAACAGCAAAGCGGAAAACGTCATCAAGACCTGCCGTTTATTGCTGGAAAAACATCAGGGACAGGTTCCTGAAGATCGCGCCGCGCTGGAAGCCTTACCCGGCGTAGGACGAAAAACGGCAAACGTCGTCCTGAATACCGCGTTTGGCTGGCCGACGATTGCCGTTGATACGCACATCTTTCGCGTCAGTAACCGGACAGGATTCGCTCCGGGTAAAAATGTCGAACAGGTAGAGGAAAAACTGCTGAAAGTGGTTCCGGCAGAATTTAAAGTCGACTGCCATCACTGGCTCATCCTGCATGGTCGTTACACCTGTATTGCCCGTAAACCGCGCTGTGGTTCCTGCCTGATTGAAGATTTATGTGAATTTGGCGAAAAGGTCGACGTCTAATCTACTGTGGTCTGGTGGAATCTCTCTCACCAGACCTTCTTCTCCGTTATTCCTCACTCCGCCTCGTCTTTTACTCTCTCACTCGCAAAGCGAGCCACGTGCTGTCCGCATCTTACTGCTCAAACAACGATGCGCTCAGGCGGTTTATTCGATGTGCTGTAGCGTATTCTTCTATCAAAAAACCTGTATAAAAGTACAAGTAACCACTATTTAAGGCTAATAAGTTATTTTTAATAGAAAATTTAGTGATTGAAAATCACATGAAGTGATTATATCGATATTTATCTTATTGCTTGCTATTGATGTATTTTTATACTCACTGCATATTTAGTGATATGCAAAAGATTAAACCGCATATTCATTCATAGTTAATGATATTGTCTTGATTTTAAGTAAAAGGCAGATTATATCCCTTTTATGAAAAACAAATAGGTAAAACCAATATAATCATTTGAAGCAAAAGAAAGTTATGAAATTAAACTCTGCATAATATTTAATTTCTAGTTTTATCCAACAACCAAAACCACTTGTAACAAAACATGTCAAATGACTTGCCTGTCCGTAAAATCACGTCAATATAGCGCCGTTTTTCCTCCCCATAACTAGTCAAAAGAGGTGGCAGTTTCACTGTTTCACTCTTGTTATTTTCTCGTTAAAAAAAACGAGATAGGTAAAATCAGAGGTCTTTGTGTCAACAGCAAACAACAACAGCGAATCCCCTGAAAGCGTCAGCATGAACGCTTTCAAACAACCAAAAGCGTTTTATCTCATCTTTAGCATCGAGCTGTGGGAGCGTTTTGGTTACTACGGTCTGCAAGGCATTATGGCGGTTTATCTGGTCAAAATGCTGGGCATGTCCGAAACCGACTCCATTACCCTTTTCTCCTCATTCAGTGCGCTGGTATACGGTTTCGTCGCCATTGGCGGCTGGCTGGGTGATAAAGTCCTCGGCACGAAACGTGTGATCGTACTGGGTGCCATCGTGCTGGCGATCGGGTACACCATGATTGCCTACTCAGGCCACAGCGTGACGTGGGTGTATATCGGTATGGCGACCATTGCCGTCGGTAACGGATTGTTTAAAGCCAACCCGTCAGCCCTGCTGTCTACCAGCTATGCGAAAGACGACCCGCGCCTGGACGGTGCTTTCACCATGTACTATATGGCGGTGAATATCGGCTCCTTCTTTTCTATGCTGGCGACACCGGTACTTGCCGCGAACTATGGCTGGAGCGTGGCCTTCTCCCTGAGCGTAGTGGGTATGATTCTGACGCTGGTTAACTTCATGTTCTGCCGCAAGTGGGTCAGAACACAAGGTTCTCAGCCAGATTTCCAACCGATCAATCTGCCGAAGCTTGCGGTCACGCTCGCGGGTATTGTCGCGCTGGTCGCCCTTTCCACCTGGTTGCTGCACAACCAGAGCATCGCACGTTGGATTCTGACACTGATTTCACTGGCCGTTGTCGCCATCTTCATCAAAGAGATGCTGGCGGTGCGCGGAGCAGAACGCCGGAAAATGATTGTCGCGCTTCTGTTAATGCTGGAAGCGGTCGTCTTCTTTGTGCTGTACAACCAGATGCCAACATCGCTGAACTTCTTTGCTATTCGCAACGTTGAGCACTCGATCTTAGGCTTTACCTCTGAACCAGAGCAGTATCAGGCGCTCAACCCGTTCTGGATTATGGTTGCCAGCCCGATTCTGGCTGCGGTTTACAACAAAATGGGCGACCAGCTGCCAATGGCGCACAAGTTTGCGATTGGTATGGTGCTGTGCTCTGGCGCGTTTCTGGTGCTGCCGTGGGGCGCTAGCATGGCAAACGAACACGGTATTGTGTCCGTCAACTGGCTGATCCTCTGCTATGGCCTGCAAAGTATCGGGGAGTTGATGATCTCCGGTCTGGGTCTGGCGATGGTCGCTCAACTAGTACCACAGCGTCTGATGGGCTTCATTATGGGTGCCTGGTTCCTGACGTCAGCCGGTGCCGCCATTATCGCAGGCTACGTTGCTAATATGATGGCCGTACCTGAGAACGTCGTAGACCCGCACGCGTCTCTGGAAATTTATAGCAATGTCTTCATGCAGATTGGTATCGTCACGGGCATCATCGCCGTTCTGATGCTGCTGACTGCGCCGAAACTGACGCGCATGACGCAGGATGTCGCCACTACGACAGCATCCGCCTGATAACCAGCCTGAGCCCCTCACGCCGATATGTGCGTGAGGAGTGATGAGCAAAGCGTTTGAATGATAAAAAGCCAGACAGTGTCTGGCTTTTTTACGTTGGTTGGTCCGTCCTGAATGACGTTTACTTCACGGGCAGCGTCACATCTTTGAACATCGCTTCAATTTCATCATTCGAACGCAGCGCAACGGCAGAATCGACGACGTCACGCGTTAAGTGCGGCGCAAAGCGCTGGATGAAATCGTACATGTAACTGCGCAGGAACGTGCTGCGGCGGAAGCCAATTTTCGTCGTGCTGTAGCTGAAGATGCTGTTCGCGTTGATGGTCACCAGATCGGTTTCCGTCTGCGGATCGACCGCCATATTCGCAATAACCCCGACACCCAACCCTAAACGCACGTAGGTCTTAATCACATCGGCATCCGTGGCGGTAAAGACAATGCGCGGCGTAAGGCCAGCGCGGTTAAACGCGGTATCCAGCTCAGAGCGCCCGGTAAAACCAAAGGTATAGGTGACGATAGGATAAGCGGCCAGTTCTTCGATGGTGATATCGGTCTTAGACGCCAACGGATGATCCGGTTTGACCACCACCGCGCGATTCCAGTGGTAGCACGGCAGCATGATCAGATCGTCGTACAAATGCAGCGCTTCGGTCGCAATAGCAAAATCCGCAGAGCCTTTCGCAACGGCCTCAGCAATCTGCGTCGGCGAGCCCTGATGCATGTGCAGCGACACGCGAGGATAGCGATCGATGAAGCCTTTAATGACGCTTGGCAGCGCGTAACGCGCCTGCGTGTGCGTGGTCGCTACATACAACGACCCTTTATCGGGATAGGTGTGCTCTCCGGCAACCGCTTTGATGGCATCGACTTTCGACAACACTTCACGCGCGATGCGGATGACTTCCTGTCCGGCTGGTGTCACCTGTGTCAGGTGTTTTCCACTACGGGCAAAAATCTGAATGCCCAACTCATCCTCCAGCATGCGGACCTGTTTACTGATCCCCGGCTGGGAGGTGTACAACCCTTCTGCGGTAGAAGACACATTCAGGTTGTGATTAACAACTTCAACAATATAACGAAGCTGTTGTAGTTTCATAATTTATCCCATTCCCAATTGAAGTGTGCGCGTGGCATCTCACAACGTTCTGACGACGTTCCGTTTTATTGATTTTGATTGCGTCTTAACCATCTGGCGCATATTTCCATCAATTAATGTCATTTAATCATAAAAACTATTTTTATATAACCATTTCTGCATGGCGGCAGCGATAAAGAATGCGGTGCAGGCGATTATCACCGAGGTAAACCGCATCATTCTCTATCACGGATCAACAATCGTCATGCTACCGCAGGACAATCTTCATACATCTGTTTTATCTGGATATTTTCTGCGATCAAAAAAGCCAGCCTCGCGGCTGGCTTGATGTAGCGATGTTTTACACATAACTCAGTATGCGCAAGGTTACTGAAAAGAAATTACTTCTTCCCTTCAACCCATTTTCCATCGATGTAAAACGCTGACCAGCCCGTTGCCTTACCGTCTTTCTCGGACGAGACATATTGCTGTTTGGTCTTACGGCTGAAACGCACCTGCGTTTTGTTGCCGTCTTTATCGACCGCTGGCGCTTCCGCCAGATAGCGCAGTTTTTCCGGTAAACGATCTTTGAATCGCATCAGTTCTTCTACCAGCGGAGCCCGCGTTTCGCGAGATTTCGGGAACGTATTGGCCGCAAGGAAAACCCCTGCTGCGCCATCACGCAATACGAAATAGGCATCAGACTTCTCGCAAGGCAGCTCAGGCAACGGCACCGGATCTTCTTTCGGTGGCGCAACATCGCCATTACGCAGGATCTTACGCGTGTTACTACAGGTCTCGCTGGTGCACGCCATGTATTTACCGAAACGACCCATTTTGAGATGCATTTCGGAGCCACACTTCTCGCACTCAACAATCGGGCCATCATAGCCCTTGATGCGGAACTCACCAGCTTCGATCTCATATCCGTCACAGGCTGGGTTATTCCCGCAAACATGCAGCTTGCGCTGATTATCAATCAGGTAGCTGTCCATCGCCGTACCACATTTTTCGCAGCGACGACGGGCACGCAACGCGTTGGTTTCGGCGTCGTCGCCTTCCAACACGTTCAGTACTTCAGTTTCCGGTATCAGGTTGATCGTGGTCTTACAGCGCTCTTTCGGCGACAGTGCATAGCCGGAACAGCCCAGGAACACCCCGGTACTGGCAGTACGGATACCCATTTGACGAGAGCAGGTTGGGCAATCAATGCTGGTCAATACCATCGCATTGGGGCGCATACCGCCTTCTTCAGGATCCTGCTCTGCTTTTTCCAACTGCTGGCTAAACTCGTTGAAGAATTCATCCAGTACCGCTTTCCATTCTGCCTGATTATTGGCGACCTGATCGAGGCGGCTTTCCATCCGTGCGGTGAAATCGTAATTCATCAGTTCGCGGAAGTTTTCTTCCAGTCGATCGGTAACGATTTCCCCCATTTTCTCGGCATAGAAACGGCGGTTTTCCACTCGAACGTAGCCGCGATCCTGAATGGTGGAAATAATAGAAGCATAGGTAGACGGACGGCCAATCCCACGTTTTTCCAGCTCTTTAACCAGAGAGGCATCGCTGTAACGTGCCGGTGGTTTAGTGAAGTGTTGCCCTGGCAGCAGTTTCTGCAGCGACAGAGGCTCGCCCACTGCCACGGTCGGCAACGTGCGATCTTCATCATTCTTACGCAGCGCAGGCATGACTTTCGTCCAGCCATCGAAACGCAGCGTACGGCCTTTGGCACGCAACTGATAATCGGCAGCTTCCACGATTAACGTGGTGGAATCGTATTGCGCAGGCGTCATTTGGCAGGCGACGAACTGACGCCAAATCAGCTGATACAGCTTCTGCGCATCGGCTTCCATATCTTTCAGATTGTCAGCCAGCACGCCGACATCAGAAGGACGAATTGCTTCGTGCGCTTCCTGCGAGTTTTCTTTGCTGCTGTAAAGGTTCGCTGACTCCGGCAGATAGCGCTTGCCGAACTCTTCGCCAATATAACCGCGCACCATCGTCAAGGCATCCTGACTGAGGTTCGTTGAGTCGGTACGCATGTAGGTAATGTAACCCGCTTCGTACAGACGCTGCGCCATCATCATGGTCTTTTTCACGCCGAAGCCAAGGCGCGTACTGGCAGCCTGTTGCAGCGTGGAGGTGATGAACGGCGCGCCCGGTTTGCTGCTGGTCGGCTTATCTTCACGATCGGCAACCACATAACGCGCGTTTTCAAGCAGGCTGACCGCTGCATGCGTTTGTTCTTTATTAACCGGTTTAAACGGCTTGCCGTTGTGGTGCGTCACCTGCATTTGCAGTTGAATATCGCTGCCGGCTAGCAAATCAGCGTGCAGTTCCCAATATTCTTCCGGCACGAACGCTTTGATTTCACGTTCGCGATCGACAATCAGACGCACTGCAACCGACTGCACGCGCCCAGCGGACAGGCCACGGGCAATTTTTTTCCACAGCAGCGGGGAAACCATGTAACCCACCACACGATCCATAAACCGGCGCGCCTGCTGGGCATTCACGCGGTCAATATTCAACGTATCGGGTTTTTCAAACGCCTGTTTAATGGCATTTTTCGTGATTTCGTTAAACACCACGCGGCTGAAACGCTGATCGTCACCACCAATGATTTCCCGCAGGTGCCAGGCAATGGCTTCCCCTTCGCGGTCAAGGTCGGTTGCGAGATAGATGTGGTCGGCATTTTCCGCCAGCGTTTTTAATTCGGAGACAACCTTCTCCTTACCCGGCAGTATTTCGTAGTTGGCTTTCCAGCCATGATAAGGGTCGACGCCCATACGATTAACTAGCGCGGATTTCTCATCCTTTTTGACTTTCTTTTTCGTTTTATCTTTAGTCGTTGAGTCCGCGCTCTTTTTACTGACTGAGCCACTCGTCGGCAGATCGCGCACATGACCGACGCTGGATTTCACCACGTAGTCATTGCCTAAATACTTATTGATCGTTTTGGCTTTTGCCGGGGACTCGACGATAACGAGAGCTTTACCCATATGTACTATTACCTGCTGAATTCTTCTGAAAATCAGATATTTTTCGGGGCATCCAGAGCGGATTCTACTGACTGCGCAAAATCCCACACTCTACCTGATAAATATTGCCACGCAACCTAATTAGCATGGAAACCCTGTTTTATCCGCCTCCTGCCACACTGAATATCGGCAGGTAAGCACCTAAAATGTAGTCCATTTGTATCATAATCTACGCTTTACGCTGAAACCGTATCGCAGTACCCTTTCTCTTGATGCGACTTTGAAATAACCGCATTGCGTTTTGAAATCGCGGTATTGATTTTAGAAATAGCCTTGTTGATATAGTGCAACGCCCCCTTTTTTCAAGGGTGAGTACAGGAGTAACAATCATGTCACCTGAACATCAGGTTAACGAAGAAAAGCGTCCTATTGACCGCCAGAGCTTATTAATTGAAGCCAATGACATCATTAAGCATCACGATGATTATTTGCATGGCATGGTCGCTGATAGCGTAGAACAAAAAAACGGCGTGCTGGTTTTTCGCGGTGAGTTTTTTCTCGATGAGAACGGAATACCGACCTTAAAAAGCACCGCGGTATTTAACATGTTCAAGCATCTTGCGCATGTTTTATCCGAAAAATACGACTTGATCGATTAAATAGCTTATCGATTAAATGCAAATGCCCGCAAATTCGCGGGCATTTGATTGTTTACAGCTTAATATTTTATTCATTACAGCAGAGGTTTCGAACCACGTTGCCACCAGCGCAACATCAGTCGTTCTGCGGTATCGCCAGCGCTGCCCGTCAGACGATCCAGTAGGCGTTTACGCCGCGTATAGCGAACGCTTAGCACTTCATGGTTGGCCATTTCAGCAATCAGCAGATCGTCACTGGTACCGATAGCGTCAATCAATCCCAGATCTTTCGCCTGAGTACCAAACCAGTGCTCTCCCGTCGCCACCGAATCAATATCCAGCGAAGGACGCATCTGCTGTACAAAATCCTTAAACAGCGTGTGCGTGACATTCAGATCTTCACGGAACTTCTCACGACCTTGTTCGGTGTTCTCACCAAACAGCGTCAGCGTACGTTTGAATTCACCTGCGGTGTGCAGTTCCACATCAATGTCTTTGTTTTTCAGCAAACGGTGGAAGTTGGGGATTTGCGCCACAACGCCAATAGACCCGACAATCGCAAACGGTGCCGCTACGATGCGGTCAGCCACGCAGGCCATCATATACCCGCCGCTGGCAGCCACTTTATCCACGGAGACCGTCAAGCGTACGCCGCCCTGACGTAAACGTTGCAATTGCGAGGCCGCCAACCCATAACCGTGAACCACACCGCCGGGGCTTTCCAGACGCAGCAACACCTCATCTTTCGGTTTTGCCACGGCGAGCACGGCGGAGATCTCTTCACGCAGCGAACTGACTTCGCCCGCATCCATACTGCCGTTGAAATCGAGCACGTACAGACACGGTTTAACACTCTTTTCTTCACCACGTTTGGCGCGCTGTTTATCTTGCTTCGCGGTTTCTTTTTCTTTCTTCTTTTCTTGTTTCGATAACAGCTTACGCTCGGTGTCGCTCATGCAGGCGGTCTGCATTTCACGCTGCATTTCCTGATATTGTTCACCCAGATTCGTGACCTGCAACTCACCTTTATGTGGGCGCTTACGCTGCGTCATCCCGAATGCCAGAACGACTAATGCACCAATAGCCACCACGATGGTGAGTACTTTAGCCAGGAATAAACCGTACAGAGAAAGTAATTCCACAAACACCGTCCTCATTGACTGCGTATTAATTAATGTTGGTTTACTCACCAACCATGGCGTTGACGTCGTGCGCCATTCCCTTCCTATAACCTAACTGATGGCACGCAATATGGCGATGTTATTCCTGCGGTTTTTACGCCTGTTGCTGCTTTTTACAACAGGACGGGGATAAATAGAGGCAGTCTCATTGAAAACAGTCGAAATTTGAGGCATAACACCCCCATTCACCCTGCCCGGATGCGCCATTATCTGACGTTCCGAGCGGCACGACCGACGCACCTCGTCGTGCTGACACACGATAGCAGGTCTATTATCTGAAGCGTGGCTGCTTTGCGCCACGGCAAGAGGAATTCATTGTGCATTACCAGCCTAAAATCGATTTACTGCAAAACCGCATCATTCTGGTTACCGGTGCTGGCGACGGCATTGGCCGGGAAGCCGCGCTGACCTACGCTCGCTACGGCGCGCACGTCATCTTATTAGGGCGGACAGAAAGTAAACTTCAGTCGGTTAAACAGCAGATCGAGCAGGAACACGGTACGCCAGCGCACGTTGTTGTCTGCGATATGCTGGCCTTATCCTCCGCGCAGTGCTTTCAACTGGCTGACGAACTGGCGCAGGTAGTACCGCACCTGGATGGTGTTCTCCACAACGCCGGATTACTCGGGGAAATCACCCCTATCACACAGCAAACGCCTGAGATCTGGCATCAGGTTATGCAGGTCAACGTCAACGCGACCTTTATGCTGACACAGGCGTTGCTGCCTCTTTTATTGAAATCGCCTTGTTCTTCTCTGGTTTTCACCAGTTCCAGTGTGGGCCGCGAAGGTCGCGCCGGCTGGGGAGCCTATTCCGTATCCAAGTTCGCAACAGAAGGTCTGATGCAAGTGCTGGCAGAAGAGTATCGTTCACACAATCTGCGCGTGAACTGCATTAATCCTGGCGGGACGCGTACCGGAATGCGTGCGTCAGCCTTCCCCAACGAAGATCCGATGAGACTGAAAACGCCAGCAGATATTATGCCGCTGTATCTCTACCTGATGGGCGATGACAGCCGCCGTAAGACGGGGATGAGTTTTGACGCACAGCCGGGCAGAAAAGCCGGTCCAGCAGAATAATAGAGAAGAGCACGCACGATGAGCGATGAACGCCACCAGCAACGCCAACAGCGCCTGAAAGAAAAGGTCGACGCCCGCATTGCCGCCGCGAATGAAATACGCGGTATCCTGATCGTCTTCACCGGTAACGGGAAAGGCAAAACCACGGCGGCCTTTGGCACCGTCACGCGAGCGATAGGCCACGGATTACGGGCAGGCGTGATCCAGTTTATTAAAGGTGAATGGCCTAACGGTGAGAAGAATCTGCTGCAACAGCACGGCGTGGAATTTCAGGTCATGGCGACGGGCTTTACCTGGGATACGCAGAATCGCCAGACGGATACCGAAGCGGCACAGCACGTCTGGCAGCATGGCAAACGGATGCTAGCCGATCCACAGCTCGATCTCGTCGTGTTGGACGAACTGACGTATATGATTAGCTATGATTACCTGGATTTAAGTGACGTTGTCACTGTATTAAAACAGCGCCCTTCTGGGCAGACGGTCATTATTACCGGACGAGGTTGCCATCGTGATTTGTTGGAAATGGCCGATACCGTGACGGAAATGCGTCCGGTAAAACATGCGTTTGATAGCGGGATTCAGGCGCAGCAAGGCATTGACTGATAGTCGTTAGACTTATTGCTGACAAAGGCCGGTGCGCGGGAGTAACGGATAGATCGTAAAGACGCTGCAAGTACGTCCATGTAAGCTCGGATTGCGCAGATATGAATCTCATCCCTGAGATTCACCCTTTCAGGGCCGTCGCTAGCGACGTTCAAAAGCGTTCCTTACGCTTTTGTCCATGGCGCAAACGCTTTACTCTTCTATTCCGTTACTCCCGTTTTCATTCGGTAAATAACAACCTATTCGGGCAGCGAAAGCTGCCGGTGAAGCGTAGAGATAACGATATTAGCCGTTGCGCTTAGGTTTTGGCGAGGTACGGCGTGCCGGCGCAGTATTGGTCTGGCTGTGACGTTTTACTGCACGACGGATCTGGTTCGCTTTCACCCGGCGGCGCTCGCGCTCAACCGGCAGTTTCGATACCGTTTCTGCCGGAAGCTGCACTAATTCACGCAGATAGTTCAGCTGTTCCAGTGGCATTTCTGTCCAGCCACCGCGTGGAATACCTTTCGGCAGCGTAATGTCGCCGTAGCGCACGCGAATCAGGCGACTAACCTGCACGCCAACCGCTTCCCACAGACGGCGAACTTCACGGTTGCGCCCTTCGGTCAGCGTCACGTTATACCACTGGTTCAAACCTTCACCGCCCTGGTAGCGGATAGTGCGGAATGATGCCGGGCCGTCTTCCAGCTGTACGCCTTTGCTCAGCTGTTTGATTTTTTCGTCGTCAACTTCACCGAAAACACGCACGGCGTATTCACGCTCAACCTCACGGCTAGGGTGCATCAGGCGGTTGGCTAACTCACCGTCGGTCGTGAACAGCAGCAGGCCGGAGGTGTTCACGTCCAGACGCCCTACGGCAACCCAGCGAGAACCCTGAATCTTTGGCAGACGGTCAAATACTGTCGGGCGGCCATCAGGATCGTTACGGGTGCATAACTCACCTTCCGGTTTGTAATACATCAGTACGCGGCACACAGACTCTTCGGTTTCCTTAACGGTAACCACATGACCATCGATACGGATTTTGGTGGCTTTCGTCACTTCAACGCGATCGCCCAGAGTGGCAATCTTACCGTCAACGCTGACGCGTCCAGCCTGAATGATAACTTCAATTTCGCGGCGCGAGCCATGTCCGGCACGCGCCAGAACTTTTTGTAACTTTTCGCTCATTGAGCAACCTCTAGTGTCGCCTTCCCAGGCGTCGGGGGGGAGTCATAACTGCTTATAAAATTCAGCTAGTTACGTAAAAATAGTGTGTACGTAAAAATCATTCGTCGTAGTAAAAACTGGCGCGATTATACCGATCTTCGCGCCATTTGTATTCCGATTGTTACCGCTCGTCGCTGCGTTTATAGGAACGGCGTGACATCACCGGTACCTTCACGGGCGACGCGTGGCACGGACTCGGTCAAATCGATAACCGTCGTCGGCTGTTGACCCAGCGAACCGCCGTGAATAATCAAATCCACCTGTTTTCCCAATCTGTCCTGAATTTCTTCTGGATCGGATTCGGCGAAATCATTTCCCGGCAGCATCAGCGTCGTCGACATCAGCGGTTCATTCAGCGCGGCCAGCAGCTCCAGTGCGATAGGATTGGACGGCACGCGCAGGCCGATGGTTTTACGCTTTTCATTCATTAAACGGCGAGGCACCTCTTTCGTCGCTTTCAGAATAAACGTGTAATTACCGGGTGTGTTATTTTTAATCAACCGGAAAGCCGAGTTATCAACATGGGCATACGTCGACAGTTCGGACAGGTCGCGACACATCAGCGTGAAGTTATGATCGCTCCCCAGATCGCGAATCCGGCAGATGCGTTCCAGCGCGTTCTTTTCGCCCAACATACAGCCCAACGCGTAACCGGAATCCGTTGGATAAACAATCACCCCACCTTTATGCAAAAATTCCACCGACTGATTGATCAATCGCGGCTGCGGATTCTGTGGGTGAATATAGAAAAACTGGCTCATGACCCTACCTCGTACGTCTGACATTTCGCGGCGCTGTTCATTCCAGCCCGCTTCATCGTGCAATAAGGATTATTATAGAACGTGTTGGCGGTAAAAGATTGTTATTCCATGAATTTGTTATTTCAAAAAGAGCATCATGACATCAACGCGGCTATGCGTTGCCAGCCTCCACCAATAGCGGATGGTGCCAAACGGGTTCGACATCGGCAGGTAGCCACAGTTTGCGGCCCAGTTCAATCCAGGCGCACGGCAGGTGGAAATCCGATCCTTGCGACGCCATCAGGTTGAAGTCGCGCGCATAGCGCCCCAGTTGCGTACGCTCATCCGGTGCCTGTTGGCATTGCGCCACTTCCATCGCGATCCCGCCGCTTTCTGCGAAGGTAGCTAGCAGACGCTTTAGCCATTTGGCCGTCAAATCGTAGCGCCCCGGATGCGCCAACACCGACACACCGCCGGATTGATGAATCGCCTCAATCGCTTGCGGGATGGTGCACCACTGCGGTGGCACGTAACCGATTTTGCCTTTCGCCAGATATTTTTTGAACACCTGATTCATATTCGCTGCGATGCCCAGTTCGATCAGATAACGTGCAAAATGCGCGCGTGTAATCTGCCCTCCCGTCGCCAGACGCTGTGCGCCCGCCAGCGCATCGGGAATGCGGTTTTTTTCCAGTCGAGCCGCGATCTGCTCCGCTCGACTCTGCCGACACGCCGCCTGCTGTTGCAGCAACCCCGTTAACGCTGGGTGTGCACTATCCATCCCCAATCCGACAATATGAATCTCATGATTTTCCCACAGCGTGGAGATCTCCACGCCGGGAATCAATCTCAGCGGCAGCCCTTGTTGTGCAATTGCATGTTGCGCTTCGTCAAGCCCAGCCGTCGTGTCGTGATCGGTAATAGCCAGCACGCTCACCCGCATGTCTACCGCCCGGTTGACCAGCGCCGTCGGCGTTAAAAGGCCATCAGATGCCGTAGTATGGCTATGCAAATCATAAAGTGGGAACGACGATATCGGTTGAGAGTCTTCTGGCACAAGCCTATCCATTAACAAGAATAATGCGAAGGCCGCATGATGCCATCAATAGGGCGTAAATGGTAATGCCCGCCGTTTCCCTGAGTAATAAAATAATCATATTGAAGGTGTTGACATTTTATCGCCGAACCAGTTAACTAGTACGCAAGCGCAGTGCGCGGACAGTAATCAGTATACAAACAGTGAGATGATGATAATGGCAACGCAGAAAATGATGAAGCATGGTTGGTGGCGCTCTTCCCTCTCGCGGGTGGACTAATCACGCATCGCTGTTATCACACATGCAGATATTCCCAGGCCCGCTTAACTAAGCGGGCTTTTTATTTGATGGGCACAACATTAAACGGGTAGCAAGAATGCAAACAACACAACCTAAACTGGAACTGCTGCGTATTGAGGCCGTTTACCGTAACGACCCCAGCGCCATCTTCCATCAGCTCTGCGGTGCCAGACCAGCAACGTTGTTGTTAGAGTCGGCTGAAATCGACAGCAAGGAAAACCTGAAAAGCCTGTTGATCGTCGATAGCGCGCTGCGCATCACCGCACTGGGTCAGCAGGTTTCTATTCAGGCACTAACGACAAACGGCGCCAGCCTCCTGCCGCTTCTGGATGCCGCGTTGCCAGTGGAGATTATCAATCAACCACGTCCGAACGGTCGTGAACTCACGTTCCCACTGGCAGACGCCATGCAGGACGAAGATGCTCGCCTGCGTTCGCTGTCCGTGTTTGATGCCTTACGTCAGATTCTGACGCTGGTCGCCTGCCCGACAGATGAGCGTGAAGCTATGTTTCTCGGCGGCCTGTTCGCCTACGATCTGGTCGCTGGGTTTGAAGAATTACCTGCGCTGAGCCAGCAGCAGCGCTGCCCAGATTTTTGCTTCTATCTGGCAGAAACGCTGCTGGTGCTTGACCACCAAAAACGAGTGACCGCTCTACAAGCCAGCCTGTTTACACCGAACCACAGCGAAAAGCAGCGTCTGCAACAGCGTCTGGAACAATTGCAACATCAGCTTACTCAGCCCGCGCCTGCACTGCCGCGCCAGTCCATCGAAGACATGACGCTGAGCTGCAATCAGAGCGATGAAGCCTTCGGGGAAGTCGTCAGCCAGATGCAGGAAGCTATCCGCATCGGTGAAATTTTCCAGGTCGTGCCGTCACGTCGTTTCTCTCTGCCGTGTCCTTCACCGCTAGCTGCCTACCAAACGCTGAAGGATAGCAATCCAAGCCCTTACATGTTTTACATGCAGGATCAGGACTTCACGCTGTTCGGTGCCTCACCGGAAAGCTCGCTGAAATACGATGCCGACAGCCGCCAAATCGAAATCTACCCTATTGCCGGTACTCGCCCGCGCGGTCGCCGTGCCGATGGCTCATTGGATCGCGATCTCGATAGCCGTATTGAGTTGGAAATGCGTACCGACCATAAAGAGCTGGCTGAGCATTTGATGCTGGTCGATTTAGCCCGTAACGATCTGGCGCGCATTTGTCAGCCGGGTAGCCGTTACGTTGCTGATTTGACCAAAGTTGACCGCTATTCCTTTGTTATGCATCTGGTCTCCCGCGTCGTGGGCACATTGCGTGAAGATTTAGATGTTCTGCACGCCTACCGCGCCTGCATGAATATGGGCACGCTGAGCGGCGCACCGAAAGTCCGGGCCATGCAGCTGATTGCCGAGAGTGAGAAAACCCGACGCGGCAGCTACGGCGGCGCGGTGGGCTACTTCACCGCTCACGGCGATCTGGACACCTGCATCGTCATTCGCTCCGCCTATGTCGAAGACGGTATTGCCACCGTTCAGGCCGGTGCGGGCGTGGTGCTGGATTCTAACCCTCAGGCCGAAGCCGACGAAACGCGTAATAAAGCCCGGGCCGTACTGCGAGCCATTGCCAGTGCGCACCATGCAAAGGAGATTTTCTGATGGCCGACATCCTGCTGCTCGATAACATCGATTCATTCACCTACAACCTGGTGGATCAGCTGCGTGCCAGCGGTCATCAGGTCGTGATTTACCGTAACCATCTGCCTGCCGACGTCATCATCGCGCGGTTACAGCAAATGGAAAAACCGATCCTGATGCTCTCCCCCGGCCCCGGCACGCCAGCCGAAGCGGGTTGTATGCCGGAGCTGCTGCAACGTTTGCGCGGTCAGTTACCGATTATCGGCATTTGCCTCGGCCATCAGGCCATCGTGGAAACCTATGGCGGCCATGTTGGTCAGGCAGGTGAAATCCTGCACGGCAAAGCGTCTGCCATCGACCACGATGCCAGCGGCATGTTTAGTGGTTTACCGCATCCGCTGCCCGTTGCCCGTTACCACTCGCTGGTCGGCAGCAACATTCCGTCGACGCTGACCGTCAACGCACACTTCAATACGATGGTCATGGCCGTGCGGAACGATGCCGATCGCGTCTGCGGTTTTCAATTCCACCCTGAGTCGATCCTGACCACGCACGGCGCTCGACTGCTGGAACAAACGCTGGACTGGGCGTTGGCTTAACGAGGGATACGATTATGCAACTGTCTTCTACACAACAGTCTTTTAAGACACAGGAACCGTCTACTGCTCAGGATGTCATGACCATGCAACACATATTGGAAAAATTATACGGCGCGAACCCTATCAGCCGTCAGGAAAGTCAGGCGCTGTTTGGTGCCATTATTCGCGGTGAACTGGAAGCCAGCCAGCTAGCAGCGGCGTTGATTAGTATGAAAGTGCGCGGCGAACATCCCGATGAGATCGCCGGTGCGGCCACGGCTCTGCTGGCCGATGCGCAGCCGTTCCCACGCCCTGACTATTTATTTGCCGATATCGTCGGTACAGGCGGTGACGGCACCAACAGTATCAACATTTCGACGGCCAGTGCCTTCGTTGCCGCCAGCTGTGGTCTGAAAATCGCCAAGCACGGCAACCGCAGCGTCTCCAGTCGTTCCGGTTCCTCTGACTTACTCTCCGCTTTCGGTATTAAGCTGGATATGAGCGCGCAGGATTCCCGTCAGGCGTTGGACGACCTAGGCGTGTGTTTCCTGTTTGCTCCGCAATACCATCTGGGCTTCCGTCATGCCATGCCGGTACGTCAGCAGCTCAAAACGCGTACCGTCTTCAACGTGCTGGGGCCGTTGGTTAACCCCGCTCGCCCGCCGCTGGCGCTGATTGGGGTGTATAGCCCCGAATTGGTTCGCCCTATCGCCGAAACGCTGAAAGTGCTGGGCTACCAGCGTGCCGCGGTTGTACACGGTGGCGGAATGGATGAAGTCGCGATTCATGCACCGACGCAGGTTGCCGAGTTGAACAATGGCGAGATCGAAACCTACGAACTGTCGCACCGCGATTTCGGGCTGGATGCGTATCCGCTGTCGGCATTACAAGGCGGTACGCCAGAAGAAAATCGTGACATTCTCGCGTCACTGCTACAAGGTAAAGGTGAACGCGCGCACGCCGCTGCGGTTGCCGCCAACGTTGCGCTGCTCCTGAGATTATTCGGACAAGAAGATCTGCGCCAAAATGCGCAACAGGCGCTTGAAGTCATTCATAGTGGACAGGCTTATCAGCGCGTTATCGCCCTGTCCGCCAGAGGATAATGGAACCATGCAGGAAACCGTATTACATAAAATTGTGCGTGATAAAGCGCTTTGGGTTGCGGAACGAGAAAAAGCACAGCCGCTGGCCTCTTTTCAGCATGAGATCGTTCCCAGCCAGCGTGATTTTTATCAGGCGCTGAAACAAGATAAGCCCGCCTTTATTCTTGAATGCAAAAAGGCTTCACCGTCGAAGGGATTGATTCGCGATGATTTCGACCCGGTAGCGATAGCTCAGGTCTATAAAGATTACGCGTCTGCTATTTCCGTTTTGACTGACGAAAAGTATTTTCAGGGCGATTTTGCCTTTCTGCCGCAGGTTAGCGCAGCAGTACATCAGCCAGTGCTGTGCAAAGACTTTATTATTTCGCCTTATCAGATCTATCTGGCTCGCTACTATCAGGCCGATGCCATTCTGCTGATGCTGTCCGTGCTGGACGACGAGCAGTATCAGCAACTGGCCGAGGTGGCTCACAGCCTGAAGCTGGGCGTGTTGACAGAAGTCAGTAATGAAGAAGAGTTGCTCCGAGCCATTCAGCTCGAAGCACGCGTCGTTGGGATCAACAACCGCGATCTGCGCGATCTCTCTATTGACCTCAACCGTACCCGGACGCTTGCACCGCGTCTGCCCGCTGGCGTCACCGTGATCAGCGAATCCGGTATAAACTGCCAGGCACAGATTCGTGAACTCAGCGCCTTTGCTCAGGGCTTCCTGATCGGCAGTTCACTGATGTCTGAGCCGGATCTGAACGGCGCGGTACGCCGCGTTATTCTGGGTGAGAACAAAGTCTGCGGCCTGACGCGCGCAGCAGATGCACAGGCCGCCTATCAAGCGGGTGCACTCTACGGCGGTTTAATCTTCGTCGCCAGTTCTCCACGCTATGTTGACGCCAAACAAGCCGCCGACGTTATGACAGGCGCCCCACTGCGCTATGTCGGTGTTTTCCGCAATGCGCCCGTCGAACACATTGTTGCCATCACAACGCAGTTAGGGCTAGCGGCCGTTCAGTTGCACGGTGATGAAGATCAACAGACCATCGACCGACTACGTCAGCAATTACCAGCGACCTGCCAGATTTGGAAAGCGCTGAGCATCGCGGATGTGCTGCCGGAACGTAATCTCACCCACGTCGATCGCTACGTGTTTGACAACGGTCAGGGCGGCAGCGGGAAAACCTTCAACTGGTCGCTGCTGGCGAATCAGTCATTGAATAACGTGCTGTTGGCCGGTGGCCTGAATAGCGATAACTGCGCACTAGCGGCACAGCAAGGTTGCGCAGGACTGGATTTCAATTCCGGGGTAGAAAGCGAACCGGGAAAAAAAGACTCACATAAAATTGCTGCGGTTTTTGCGACATTACGTCAGCCGCAACACTAAAACAGACGGGAAAATTATGACATTACTCAACCCTTACTTCGGTGAATTCGGCGGACAGTTTGTTCCGCAGATCCTCATCCCGGCGTTACGCCAGCTGGAAGAGGCTTTCGTCAGTGCACAAAAAGATCCTGAATTTCAGGCCGAATTTACCGATCTGCTGAAAAACTACGCGGGTCGCCCGACAGCGTTGACCCTGTGTAAAAACCTGACGGCTGGGACGAAAACCAAGCTGTACCTGAAACGCGAAGATCTGCTGCACGGCGGTGCGCACAAAACCAATCAGGTACTCGGACAGGCGCTGCTGGCTAAGCGCATGGGTAAAAGTGAAATCATCGCCGAAACCGGTGCGGGCCAACACGGCGTCGCGACGGCACTGGCTTGCGCCCTGCTCGGCCTGAAATGCCGCGTTTATATGGGTGCCAAAGACGTTGAGCGCCAATCGCCAAACGTGTTCCGCATGCGTTTGATGGGTGCAGAAGTCATTCCCGTTCACAGCGGTTCTTCCACGCTGAAAGATGCCTGCAACGAAGCGCTACGTGACTGGTCCGGCAGCTATGAAACGGCACACTATCTGCTGGGAACGGCCGCAGGCCCGCATCCTTATCCAACTATCGTGCGTGAGTTTCAACGCATGATTGGTGAGGAAACCAAAGCGCAGATTCTGGAAAAAGAAGGTCGCTTGCCGGATGCGGTACTGGCCTGTGTTGGCGGTGGATCTAACGCGATTGGGATGTTCGCTGATTTCATCGACGATACTAGCGTCCGTCTAATCGGCATTGAACCAGGTGGCTTGGGCATTGAATCCGGACAGCACGGCGCGCCGTTAAAACACGGTCGCCTCGGTATCTATTTCGGTATGAAGTCTCCAATGATGCAAACGTCTGACGGGCAAATTGAAGAATCTTACTCGATTTCTGCCGGACTGGATTTCCCGTCCGTAGGGCCGCAGCACGCCTACCTGAACAGTATTGGCCGTGCCGACTATGTCTCGATTACCGATGATGAAGCGTTGGATGCTTTCAAAGCACTCTGCCGTAGCGAAGGGATTATTCCCGCGCTGGAATCCTCCCACGCGCTGGCACACGCCTTGAAGATGATTAAAGCGGAGCCAGAGAAGGAGCAACTGCTGGTGGTCAACCTGTCCGGCCGTGGTGATAAAGACATCTTTACCGTGCACGATATTTTGAAAGATCGGGGAGAAATCTAATGGAACGCTATCAACAGTTATTTAACCGCCTGTCAGAGAAAAAGGAAGGCGCGTTCGTTCCGTTTGTTACGCTGGGCGATCCCTCTCCCGAGCAGTCCCTAAAAATTATCGACACGCTGATTGCGGCCGGTGCCGATGCGTTGGAGCTGGGCGTGCCCTTCTCTGACCCGTTGGCGGATGGCCCGACTATTCAGGATGCCAACCTGCGCGCCTTTGCGGCAGGCGTCACACCAGACCAATGCTTCGAAATGCTGGCAGCTATACGTCAAAAATACCCGGAAATCCCGATTGGCCTGCTGATGTATGCCAATCTGGTCTTCAGCAACGGTATTGATGAATTTTATCAGCGCTGTGCGCAGATTGGCGTCGATTCAGTTTTGGTAGCAGATGTGCCAGTGGTTGAGTCTGCGCCTTTCCGTGCGGCTGCCCTGCGACACGGCATTGCCCCCATTTTTATCTGTCCGCCCAATGCTGACGATGAACTGCTGCGCGAGATTGCCTCTTATGGACGTGGATATACCTATTTAGTGTCGCGCGCAGGTGTTACTGGGGCAGAAAAGCGCGCGCAACTGCCGCTGAATCATCTGGTTGCCAAACTGAACACGTATCATGCTGCCCCGCCGTTACAAGGATTTGGCATTTCCGATCCTGCCCAAGTGCGGGAAACGTTAGCCTCAGGTGCAGCGGGTGCCATTTCTGGCTCCGCGATCGTGCGGATTATCGAAAAAAATCTGAACCAGCCCGACGTCATGCTGTCTGAATTACACGCCTTTGTAAGTGAAATGAAAGCCGCTACGCGTTCATAACACGTTTCAGGTGCGCGATTTGTGCTTCACACAAGTCCTATCGCGCGCCGAATAATGTTTCAAATTATTTCTTATTTAATTAACGCGAAACATCTTCAATTATTATTTAGTTTCCACTTCATTATAATTGTAAGAAATGTTTTCAAATTGAAATAATTATTTAATTCCGCATCAACAAAATAAATTAATTACCCCTTAATTTTTAAACCGCATAAATCCCACTAATAAAATACGAAGAAAATCACAGAACTGAGATCATTTAAAATTTTCTCTTTTTAACGATCTTGTTCACATTACTGTAAGAAATAATAAATAGAATGGAACCGCTGAACAAAAGTGGCAGCGCGTTTTAAATAATAATTCTCTTTGACTTGGGATAATAAAATGAAAGTTAAAATATTGACGATGGTGGTAACCTCCTTAATCAGCTTAAGCTCCATGGCTGTGACGATTGACTATCGTCATGAAATGCAAGATACGGCAAAGAACGATCATAAAGATCGCCTGCTGATGTCCCACCGTTTTGACAACGGTTTTGGCCTGTCACTGGAAGGCAAATGGGGTCAATCCAAAAACGATACCACCCCAAATAAACCGTATAACGAAACGGTCAGCAACGGTACAGAAGTTACCGCCAGCTATCAGTACAAATTCGATAAAACTTTTGGACTGGAAACCGGCCTAAACATGGTTACCACTTCAGACGACAACAATTACCGTCCTTACATCAAAGGCACGGCCAACATTACCGATTCCTTATACTATGGTCTGCGCTACCGTGCATCTTACCTGCGTAAAAGTAACAACATCGGTAATACCAACACAGCTGCGAACCCTACCGATATTAAAGGCTACACCATCACCAGTACGCTGGGTTATAAACTGCCTGCGAACTTTGTGGTTGAATACGAATTTGAATACGACAAGAAGACCAAAGCTGGTGCTCCTGGTTACATTGCCGACAACGACAACTATGGCCTGACTCACAACGTTAAATTAGCGTACAAATACGACAAAAACTGGACGCCTTATGCTGAAGTCGGCAACGTTGTTGGTAGCAAAAATACTGACGAGCGTCAAACTCGTTACCGTGTTGGTGTGCAATACAATTTCTAATGGCTAATGCCATTTAGATAATTGTTGTAATAAAAATAGCGTTCTCTTTATTGGTTTGTTATTTCCTGTCTATAAAAACGGCGACGTTATTCACGTCGCCGTTTTTTTATAGCGTGCCATCCCTGGCCGCCACCCTTACGGGCCGTTGCTAATGCAACGTTAAAAATTTCTCCCGGAAATTTTTTATTCTTCACATCAAACTAAATTAACAATCAGAAGCGATAGCCTACGCCAAACATAAAGGCCCAGGGATCAAGTTTAGTATGAATGCTTTGCTGATCGTTACCGGCTTTAAATTTCACATCGGTATCAATGTCCATCCACCACACGGACATATTAAGCAGCCAGTTTTTATCCAGGTTGTAATCCAACCCTGCCTGCGCAGCAAGGCCCCAGGAATTCTTCAGGCTCAGATCGCTCAATCCTGCCCCTTTCCCCGTGTCATTAAATTTCTCATCGAAGAACAAGGTGTAATTCAGGCCAACGCCTAAATAGGGACGTAATTTATCTTGAGTATCACCAAAATAGTACTGCGCGACCAGTGAAGGCGGCAGGTGTTTAACTTCCGCAATAGTCCCCGTACCCGGTGTTCCGACTTTATGTTTGAACGGCGTGGCGGCAAGTAATTCAACCCCAATATTGTCCGTCACCATGTAGCTAAACGTCAGACCCAGTTGAGTATTATTACTAACCTGAAACTCACCTAAACCCAGTACGTTGTCTGAGCTTTCAGCAGGCCGTACGGTTGTTGAACCTGCCCGAACAATGAAATCACCCGCTTGATGAGCCTGTGCCAATGCAGGCATGAGCGCCGCTGCCAACAATAATAAAGATGTCTTTTTCATTACCCACTCCATTTATAGGGTTTAAATTTCGAGCGAAATATACCCCTAAGTAGGTATTCTTGTTTTAAGCCAGATCACATCTTTTAAAGATTTTACGCCCAAATTGAACTGAATCATTTCTTGCTAAGTCATTAAAAATAATGAAATTGATCTAGATCAATAATGATGTAGGGCATCAAATACGCCTCAGACGACGATAAGCGCCACGATGGTAGCCATGCCACACTAACCTCATAGTGAGGGGAAAAGCAGCATTGCATCGTTGACGGGGTGCCACAGCGCGAATTAACAGGTTACAATTGGGAGTTAAGTTCTCTCTGTCGATTTATCTTTTTTCAAGGAGCCTGCATGCCTATCACGGCTAACACGTTGTACCGTGACACAATGAATTTCACCCGCAACCAGTTCATCAGCATCTTAATGATGTCACTGTTGACGGCATTCATTACTGTCATACTGAATCATGCACTATCGCCTTCTGGAGACGAGTTACAGATTCTGAGCAGTTCCAGCAGCGATCTGTCATCTTCTGTCGAAGCTGGCTTGATGGATATGATTCAGCAGATGACGCCGGAACAACAAACCGTGTTACTGAAAATGTCGGCAGCAGGTACCTTTGCTGCGTTAGTGGGCAATGCGTTGCTGACGGGCGGGATTCTGATGCTGATCCAGCTGGTTTCTGACGGACAGCGCACCAGTGCACTGCGAGCTATTGGCGCCTCTGCTCCCTTTTTACTGCGTCTGCTTATCCTGATCCTGCTGTGCACCCTGCTCATCCAGCTTGGCATGATGCTTCTGGTCATTCCTGGCGTGCTGCTCGCTATTGCGCTGAGTTTGTCACCCGTGATTGTCGTCACGGAAAAAAGCGGGATTTTCAATGCCATTAAAGTGAGTACCAAACTAGCTTACGGCAACCTGCGTGCAACCGCGCCTGCCATCGTGATGTGGCTACTGGCTAAAATCGCTATTTTGCTGATCGTGTCGAAGTTACCGGTTTCCTCACCGACCGTGCTCGGCGTGGTTCTGAATGGTTTGGGCAACCTGATCTCCGCGATCCTGCTCATTTATCTGTTCCGCCTTTATATGTTGCTGCGCGCTTAATTACCGCCCTTTGCCTATGCCACCGCTCTGGTGGCATAGGTTCCGCCAGATCTCCGTTCGCTATCTACCCAATCGTAATTTTCTGCAAATTATTACAATATCTCGGGAATGGTGTTCCACAATAAAGGATAATGGCATGAGCTATCGGATAACTCTCGCGGGTTATGATTACGACACTGTTGAGTGATGGATTGACATAATGAAGCAACTTCTTGATTTTATACCGTTGGTCGTTTTTTTTGCAGCCTATAAACTTTATGACATCTATATCGCATCGGGTGCACTGATTGCGGCAACGGCGCTGTCACTCGTGGTCACCTGGGTGATGTATCGTAAAATAGAAAAAATGACGCTGGTCACCTTTGCCATGGTCGTCGTTTTCGGTTCGCTTACGCTGGTGTTCCATAACGATCTGTTTATCAAGTGGAAAGTCACCATCATCTACGCCTTGTTCGCCATTGCCCTTCTGGTTAGCCAGTTTGTGATGAAACAGACCCTGATTCAGAAAATGCTGGGTAAAGAGTTAACCTTGCCGCAATCCGTCTGGGGGAAACTGAATTTCGCCTGGGCAATGTTCTTTCTGGTGTGTGGACTGGTTAACATCTATATTGCTTTCTGGTTACCGCAAAACGTTTGGGTTAATTTCAAAGTCTTTGGTCTGACCGGTGTGACGCTGCTGTTTACGCTGATTTGTGGCGTTTATATCTATCGTCACTTGCCTAACGATCAGGAAAAGTCAGAAGAAGAAAAAAGCGAGCAACAGCAATAGCCAAAGCGAGATAGACACAATGAGCACACAAAACGTGTTACCACAGGGCGAACTGGTTCTCCGCACGCTGGCAATGCCAGCCGATACCAATGCGAACGGAGATATTTTTGGCGGCTGGCTGATGTCGCAAATGGACATCGGTGGCGCGATTTTGGCGAAAGAAATTGCCGAGGGACGTGTCGTTACCGTACGGGTTGATGGGATGTCGTTCTTAAAACCTGTCGCCGTCGGCGATGTGGTTTGCTGCTATGCACGTTGTTTACGTACTGGCCGTAGCTCTATCAACGTCAACGTTGAAGTGTGGGTGAAGAAAGTCTCCTCTGAGCCAATTGGTCAGCGCTATCGGGCTACCGAAGCGTTATTCACTTACGTTGCCGTAGACGAAGAAGGCCACCCGCGTGAGCTGCCCGCAGGTAAAAGCAACTTCACGCCAAGCGAGTAACGTCTGGCATCAGACTAAAAACTCGCTGATAAGTATCTACATTATTACCGGATATAAAGGCATAACGAAAACGGGGCGCTATCTACACAGATAGCGCCCCGTTTCTTTTTCATATCGGCGTGAATTATTCGACTGCCGCCCCGCCATCAATTTTAAAGACGATGGTCACAACCAAATCTTTGCCCGGTTTACCTGCTTCATAACGCCATTTACGCATGGCCTGCTTGATATCACGCTCGAACATATTGCGTGGCTCAGCAGAAAGCACGCGCACGTTGTCAACACGTCCAGACTCGTCCACATCAAACTGCATTTTTACCCGCCCTTCAACGCGCAGAGAAAACGCGCGAGCCGGATACTGAGGCTGTGCGCGGCTCAACGGACGTGGCCCGCTTGACTGCGTGCTTGCTGCGGGTGCCGGTGCCTGCTTCACTGGCGCGTTAGTCACATTGCGCGTTGGCTCTGTGCTGGTAAACGGCGAAGGCGGCTGTTTTTCAACCGTCGGTTCACGTTTAACCGGCTTCGGTTGCTCAACCTTCTTCACCGGCTTAGGCTCCGGTTTAGGTTTCGGCGGCTTGGGCTTTGGCTCAGGTAATGGCATAGGAACCGGCTGCGGCAATGGCTCCGGTTCTGGAATCGGTTCCGGCTCAGGTTCAGGTTCTGGCTGCTTAACCGGCTCTGGCTCCGGGGCAGATTTAGCAGCAGGTGCAGCTTCATAGGCCGCAGGGTTCACCATCACAACGCTGATGGGCTTAGATTCCTGCGGTAATTCGATTGAATTATTAAATGATGCGTACAGCAAACCTGCAATCAGTGAACCGTGAAAACCGACTGAAAGTATGAATGGCCATGAGTAACGGCGGGTCAAAAAAAACTTTTTTTGCGGCATAGTCTGTCTTTATCCTCTTATGCCGCCCAAGTTTAAATGCAAATAGCAATCATATTCAATAACAACCCGTGGAATTGTTAAAAAAACAGAAATCGTGGGGGGATTACTCTGGCAAATCAACCTATTGTCCTCGTACTATTGTCTTCAAACAACATCACGTATGATGATAGAAACTCGTTTCTCTTACCCGATAGCGTTTGACCGCTGGGGTTCTCAAACCCGGCACCCCAAACGATAAAGGGTACCTTCCCACCTGTGAGGTCGCTATGCTCTATGTCATTTATGCTGAAGATAATGTTGATTCATTAGCAAAACGCCTGTCGGTCAGACCGGACCATCTTGCCCGTTTACAGGCATTGCGCGATCAGGGTCGACTGATTACCGCGGGCCCTTTGCCTGCTATCGACAGCGAAGATCCCGGTCAGGCTGGCTTTAGCGGCTCCGTGATTATCGCCGAATTCACATCGCTGGATGAGGCAACGACATGGGCCAACGCCGACCCTTACATCGCTGCGGGCGTCTATAAACACGTCAGCGTGAAGCCATTCAAGAAAGTGTTTTAAGGGTCATACTCTAAATAATTCGAGTTTCAGGACAAACGTTAACGTTTGAACAACGCAAAGCGTTGGCCCATTAGGGCAATGGTTTATTTATAAACCTTGTAACGCGGCAAGAGAAGGAATCCCGATGAGCTTACTTGAGTAAGTGATTCGGGTGACTGACAAATCTGCCAGAGGCAGGTTTGAACGCTGCTTGCAGCGGCCCCAACGGGGCGAGGTCCACGCAAGTGGAGCGAGTAGCGCAGTCAACGCACATGCAACTTGAAGTATGACGAGTAATTGATACAGGTCATGGTTGTACTAGAAAATCATGACCCTTTTCGCCCCCGCCAAAAGCTGAAATATTTTAGTCATTTAACAGTGATAATTTGACCGCTATTCATTTATAGAGGGTCAGCAATCATGTTAATGCCTGCGATTTTGCGAAACGGAGTTGCTACTATCCGCCGCCGTCATCGCCTCAGTATTCTCTCCGGATTGTTATTGATCATTGGGTTATTTTCTTTATTGCAATTGGTTTCCGTCGGCGTCATTTCTCAAACGATGACGCAGGTTCGACAGGATATTTCCGCTAACGAGAGCCTTCGCCAGCAACAAGCCTTGATGGATAAAGCACGGATGGAAGTGATGAATGCCAGCGACAAGCTCAACCGCGCGGGCATTTATTTGTTGGTAGACAAAGATACGGGATCTGAAGGTAGCTGGCACAGCCTGATGGATGAAGCGGAAGTGTCTCTAAAACAGGCGCAGGAGCACTACCAACTACTGGGGACGGTCACAACGGCTGAAGCAGACACCGCGGCTTTTATCGATTTGAAAAAGAGCTACAGTCAGCTTTATTCCGGGCTTGTCGAGCTGGCCGAGGGCATAAAGACCACGAATCAGATCGATATTTTCTTTGCCGTTCCGGTACAGGCTTACCAAAGCGATTTTACCCAGAAGTATTCACACTATCTGCAAGATACCGATGCGCTGCAAAAGCAGCATGGCCAACAATTTTTATCCTCACTCGATAACGCAAAAACGATTTTCATTACGGTTCTTGGCCTCTTGCTGGCAATTGCCATCGCCGTGTGGATTGGCGTGAGTCGGATCATTATTCGCCCGCTGACGCACATTATTGCCCACTTAAAACTGATCGCCGCGGGTGACCTTTCGCATGCGGTCAATACAAAGACGCGCGGTACACGCGAAATTGAACAGCTTAATAACAGCGTCATTCAAATGCAGGAAGGTCTGGTGAACCTGGTCAATCAGGTTCGTCAGGGCGTTGACCACATGGTGACGCAGGTCGATCGGGTCGCGGCAGATAACCATCGGCTTTCCGAACAGGCAAATCGCCAATCCCACGAGCTCAAAGTCACCACAGAACATATTATTCAGCTTAGCCAGCATCTGGAACAAAATACCCAGCATACCCAACAGGCTAATTTGCACGCGGAAGATACCAGCAAGATCGCTGCTCAGGGTGAAACAATGATGAATGATGTCAAGGTGGCGATGTCAGACATAGCAGGCAGAACGCGTGAGATGACAGAAGCCATTGGGATGATAGAGAACGTGGCGTTTCAGACGCACATTTTGTCGTTGAACGCCGCCATTGAAGCCGCACGCGCTGGAACGATGGGACGCGGCTTTGCCGTTGTCGCGCGGGAAGTCGGCACGCTGGCGTCGCAAAGCAGCCATTCTGCACAAAGTATTAATGTGCTGATTCGTGATTCCGATAACAGCGTCACCGCCGGAACACGACTGGTGAACAAACTGAATGACAGCCTGCAACACATCATTCAGACCGCGAAAGGCACGGGCACGTTTCTGAGCGAGATTTCGGAGATATCGCACCAGCAGAACGAAAGCATCCATGAAGTCACCGCACGGCTCAGCACGCTGAACGACACCGTCAGGGAAAATGCGGGACAGGTTGAAGCCTCCGCGCACACCTTCGCCTCATTGCTGGAGCAAACGGAACGCTTAAATACGTCAGTATCGCTGTTTATTCTACCCTCGACGGAAGATGACATTAACCTGATGATTGATCAGCGTGAAATGGCACAGCGCATTCCAGTCATGGGATAAGTCGATGAGGGAATAAACCCTGCGTGTGGTAAACCGTGTGATAAAAAAATAGCGACCAAACCTCGGGTCGCTATTTTCCTCACTGGCTTACCAGTCGTAGGTTACCGCATAGAGCAATGCACGTCGTTGCTGCTTTTGTTGCAGATAACGGGCAGAGCGAATATGACGATACGTACGTGATTGAGCCTCCAACCAGCGACTTCTTCTACGCTGGACCTGACGTAACATCCGCCAGCGACCCACTTCATTCCGACTGCGTTTCATTATGCGACTCTTGTTAATACACTCGCGCTGGGCATTATACCCCCCTAATACACGACGACAACCAGTGAATCCCCCTCTCCGACATTCTCTTCTTAGCCAGCTACGCTATTTTATTCAGAGGAAAGGCATTTCCCCTTTTATAAATCTATGCGTACACTTTGTTAATTCTTTGCAGAAGGGAACTGTGCTGCCTTTATGTCGACATTTTATACCGTAATAAGTTGGTTACTGGTTTTTAGCTACTGGTTGCTGATTGCAGGTGTGACCCTGCGTATTTTGATGAAACGTCGGGCGGTGCCTTCTGCGATGGCTTGGCTGTTGGTGATTTATATTCTGCCACTTGTCGGTATTGTCGCTTATCTTTCGTTTGGCGAACTCCATCTCGGCAAACGCCGAGCCGAACGTGCCAGCAAAATGTGGCCATCAACGGCAAAATGGCTGCGCGAATTAAAAGAATATCGCCGTATTTTCGCGACGGAAAACAGTGAAGTCGCCAGCGCGTTATTTCAGCTGTGTGAGAGACGGCAAGGGGTTGGCGGCGTAAAAGGCAATCAGTTGCAGTTGATGACCACGTTTGATGACACCATTAAAGCGCTATTGCGTGATATTGAACTCGCACGCAGCAACATCGAAATGGTGTTCTACATCTGGCAACCCGGCGGCCTGGTTGAGCAAGTCTCCTCTTCTCTTATCGCCGCGGCACGACGCGGGGTACACTGCCGTATTCTGCTGGACTCTGCCGGCAGCGTACAATTTTTCCGCCAGCATCACCCCGAACTGATGCGCACCGCCGGGATCGAAGTGGTCGAAGCCCTGAAAGTCAATCTGTTCCGTGCTTTCCTTCGCCGCATGGATTTGCGGCAGCACCGTAAAATCATCCTGATCGACAACCGTATCGCCTATACCGGCAGCATGAATATGGTCGATCCCCGTTTATTCAAACAAGATGCCGGCGTTGGGCAATGGATCGACCTGATGGCACGTATTGAAGGCCCGGTGGCGACCACGCTGGGGATTATTTACTGCTGCGACTGGGAAATGGAGACAGGCAAGCGTCTGCTTCCGCCACCGCCGGACGTTAACGTTATGCCGTTCGAGCAAGAGAGCGGCCACACCATTCAGGTTATAGCCTCGGGCCCCGGTTACCCGGAAGAAATGATTCATCAGGCGCTGCTGACGTCCGTCTATTCGGCACGTAAGCAGTTGATCATGACGACCCCCTACTTCGTACCCAGCGACGATTTGCTGCACGCCATTTGTACCGCCGCTCAGCGCGGGGTTGATGTCAGCATTATCGTTCCCCACAAGAATGACTCCGTGCTGGTCGGCTGGGCCAGTCGCGCGTTCTTCACGGAACTGCTGGCCGCTGGCGTAAAAATTTATCAATTCAAGGACGGACTGCTGCACACCAAAAGCGTACTGGTTGATGGACAGCTCAGCCTGGTCGGCACGGTGAATCTGGATATGCGCAGTCTGTGGCTGAATTTTGAAATTACGCTAGTGATTGACGATGCCGGGTTCGGCAGCGATTTAGCCTGCGTACAGGAAGATTATATCGCCCGTTCACGCCTGTTAAACGCGACGCAGTGGCAAAACCGCCCTTACTGGCAACGCATCGTCGAGCGGCTGTTCTACTTTTTCAGCCCCCTGCTATAAATACGCGTTTTCCCGTGTTCTAATAAGGCTATTGGGAATTAACAGGAATGACGTTATGGATTTGAATAATCGCCTGACCGAAGACGAAGCATTGGAACAGGCCTACGATATCTTTTTGGAACTCGCGGCTGATAATCTCGATCCGGCAGATATTCTGCTGTTCAACCTGCAATTTGAAGAGCGCGGTGGTGCAGAGTTATTCGACCCTGCTGAAGACTGGGCTGAACACGTTGATTTCGACCTGAATCCTGACTTTTTTGCCGAAGTCGTCATTGGGCTGGCCGAAGAAGACGGTGAAGAGATCACGGATATTTTTGCCCGCGTGCTGATTTGCCGGGAAAAAGACCACAAACTTTGCCACATTTTGTGGAAAGAATAATTTTTCTTGCTTAAACGTAAGGCGTCTCCCACAGGAGACGCCTTTTTTACATCAGTAGCCGATAAAATGGATTACTGTGATTCTGCTTCTGCCACCGGTAACAGCGCCTGCGGATCGACCTTCAAACACGACACCGCGTGCGTAAAGCTCCCTTCCAGCAATGGCCGGGTTTTCGAACACTCAGGGCCGACAATCGGACAACGCGTGCAGAACACACAGCCCGATGGTGGGTTGATCGGTGAAGGCAAATCCCCTTCCAGCAGCTGTATCTTCTTGTTTCGCTCCTGATCGGGATCGGGAATCGGCACAGCAGACATCAGCGCACGCGTATACGGGTGCTGCGGGTTTTGGTAGACCTGATCGTACGTTCCCAGCTCTACGGCATGACCCAGATACATCACCAGCACGCGATCGGAAATGTGCTTCACGACCGATAGGTCATGGGCGATAAAAATCAGCGACAGGCGCATTTCACGCTGTAACTGACGCAGCAGGTTAACCACCTGTGCCTGAATCGACACGTCCAGCGCGGAAACCGGTTCGTCACAGATAATCAGCTTCGGTTCCAGAATCAGCGCACGCGCGATGCCGATACGCTGGCACTGCCCGCCAGAGAACTCATGCGGATAGCGGTTGATCAGATTCGGCAGCAGCCCAACCTTCAGCATCATCGCTTTCACACGATCTTTCACCGTTTGTCGATCCAGCTCTGGATGATAAACCTTTAACGGCTCGGCAATAATCTCGCCGATGGTCATACGCGGGTTCAGCGATGCCAGTGGATCCTGGAATATCATCTGAATGTCACTCCGCGCGGCGCGCCATTCATCAGCGCTCATCCCCAGCAGATCTTTTCCCAGCCAGGTGACGCGTCCGTCGGTCGCTTTTACCAGCCCGATAATAGCACGCGCCAGCGTAGACTTACCGCAGCCGGATTCCCCCACCACGCCCAGCGTTTCGCCTTCATATAAACGCAGCGTCACACCATCGACCGCTTTCAATTTTTTCGGTGGCTGCCAGAACCACTGCTTATCATCTCTGACATCAAAGTGGACTTTCAACTCGTCCACTTCTAACAACACCTTCTTCTCGTCCGCGTTGTTCATACCACCTCCTCAATCGCTCTAAAGCAGGCGCGCAAGCGGCCATCACCAAAAGATTCCAGCGCCGGTGCGCTATGGCAGACATCCATCGCATACGGGCAGCGTGGTTGGAACGGACACCCTTTCGGCAAACGTAATAAGTTAGGCGGATTACCCGGAATGGTCGCCAGCACGTCATCTTCCGCATCCAGACGCGGCACGGCATTGAGCAGACCAACGGAATACGGGTGGCTCGGATGATAAAAGACATCGCGTGCAACGCCGTATTCCATCGTGCGCCCGGCGTACATCACCAGCACTTTGTCACAAATACCGGCAACAACCCCCAGATCATGGGTAATCATGATGATGGCGGTATTAAACTCGCGCTTCAGCTCGTTCAGCAACGTCATAATCTGCGCCTGAACCGTCACATCCAGTGCGGTTGTCGGTTCATCGGCAATCAGCAGCTTCGGACGGCACAGCAGCGCCATGGCGATCATCACGCGCTGACGCATCCCACCGGAAAACTCATGCGGATACATCTTCATACGCTTGCGCGCTTCCGGCATTTTGACCGCATCCAGCATTTTGACTGATTCTTCAAACGCTTCGCTTTTGCTCAGGTGTTTGTGCAACATCAGCACTTCCATCAGCTGTTCGCCGACGCGCATGTAAGGATTCAGCGACGTCATCGGATCCTGGAAGATCATACTGATTTCTTCAGCACGCAGCTTATTCAGTTGGCTTTCAGGCAAATTGAGAATTTCTTTGCCACGAAAACGTGCCGAGCCGCCGATACGACCATTGCGAGCCAGCAGCCCCATCAACGCAAACGCCGTTTGTGATTTACCGGAGCCTGACTCACCAACAATCCCCAGCGTTTCACCGGCGTTAAGCGTGAAGTTCAGGTCGTTAACGGCCGTCACGTCGCCATCCTGCGTTTTGAACGTTACCCGGAGATCCTGAACATGTAGCAGCGCGTCGTGCGCGCCAGTTAACTCAATCTTGCTCATGTCGATATTCCTCAGCGATCTTTCGGGTCGAGGGCATCACGCAGGCCATCGCCGATAAAGTTAAAACAAAACAGCGTGACAACCAGAAACGCCGCCGGATAGAACAGTAACCACGGCGACACTTCCATCGAGTTCGCACCATCATTCAGCAAGGCGCCCCAGCTGCTTAACGGTTCCTGCGTTCCCAAACCCAGGAAGCTCAGGAAGGATTCGAACAGGATCATACTTGGTACCAGCAGAGAGGCGTAAACGACCACCACGCCCAGCACGTTAGGCACAATGTGGCGCAACACGATACCGCGCGTGGACACACCGGAAACCATCGCCGCTTCAATAAACTCTTTACGTTTCAGGCTCAGCGTCTGGCCACGCACGATACGCGCCATATCTAGCCAGGACACCATGCCGATAGCCACGAAGATCAGCAGCATGTTCTGCCCGAAGAACGTCACCAGCAGAATAACGAAGAACATGAACGGAAATGAGTTGAGGATTTCCAGCAGACGCATCATCACTGAATCCACTTTCCCGCCCAGATAGCCGGACATCGCGCCGTACAGCGTTCCGACGATCACCGCAACCAGCGCCGCCGCGACGCCAACCATCAGCGAGACGCGGCCCCCGATGGCAACACGGACCAGCAGATCACGACCGGAGGAATCCGTACCAAAATAGTGGCCAGACGTCATGTCCGGCGCAGATGACATCATTCCCCAGTCCGTATCCGCATAGTCAAATGCAGACAGCATAGGGGCGAAGATCACGAACACGGTAATCACGGCCAAAACAAGCAGACTGGCCAGCGCCGCACGGTTGTGGATAAAGCGCAGACGCGCATCCTGCCACAAACTGCGCCCTTCAATTCTCAGCCTGCTCGGTGAAGTTCTCTAACGCTTCAACGTTTTTTCGATTCCAAAACATAACGCCCCCAATTAATAGCGAATTTTCGGATCGATAACAGCGTAGAGCACGTCAATGATCGCATTAAATAGAATGGTTAAGCCGCCGACCAGAATCGTCAGGCTCAGTACCAGTGAATAGTCGCGGTTCAGTGCACCGTTTACGAACAGTTGCCCAATACCGGGTAAACCAAAAATGGTTTCAATCACCATCGAACCGGTAATAATCCCCACAAATGCCGGCCCCATATAAGAGAGCACAGGCAGCAGCGCAGGCTTTAGCGCATGGCGCAGGACGATGCGGCGCATCGGCAGGCCTTTGGCGCGCGCGGTGCGAATAAAGTTAGAGTGTAAAACCTCGATCATCGATCCTCGGGTAATACGCGCGATGCTGGCGATATAAGACAAAGACAGTGCCACCATCGGTAAAATCATGTATTTGGGTGCCCCACCGTTCCACCCACCGCCGGGCAGCCACCGCAGCGTGATGGCGAAAATCAGCACCAGCAACGGCGCAACAACAAAGCTGGGTATCACCACCCCCGTCATGGCAAAGCCCATCACGGTATAGTCCCATTTCGTATTCTGATTCAACGCGGCGATCACGCCTGCACTCACACCAAAAACAACAGCCAGAATGAATGCCGCAGCCCCCAGTTTTGCAGAAACAGGGAAAGACGTCGCGACCAGATCGTTCACGGAATAGTCTTTGTATTTAAAAGAAGGACCGAAATCACCCTGCACCAATTGCAGTAGGTAGTTGCCGTACTGCGTCATAATGGGGTCATTCAGATGATATTTGGCTTCAATATTCGCCATCACTTCCGGCGGTAAATTACGTTCACCGGTAAAAGGGCTACCGGGTGCCAATCGCATCATGAAAAACGAGATGGTGATCAGGATAAATAGTGTCGGAATCGCCTCTAAGCAGCGGCGAAGAATAAATTTTAACATTGCTCGTACCTATAAAAGGCTGGCAGCACAACCGCGTGCGCCAGCCATTATTATTAGTGCTTGATGATATAAAGATCTTTCACGTAAACATTATCCTGCGGATCGTTACCCGTTAATCCACCAACATAAGGTTTCACCAGTCGGGTATTCGCATAGTAATAGACCGGTATGGTGACAGCGTCTTTATCCAGCTGCGATTCCGCCTGCTGGTAAACCGCAGCGCGCTCCTCATCGGTTTTTACCTGCAAGGATTTCGCCACCAGTGCATCAAACTCTTTGCTCTTATAGTGCGAGGTGTTACTGCTGCTGTCAGACAGCATGCTGTTCAGGAAGGTTGAAGGTTCGTTATAGTCGGCACACCATCCGGCGCGAGCAACATCATAGGTTCCCTGATGACGCGTGCTGAGGAAGGTTTTCCATTCCTGGTTTTCCAGCTTAACGTCCACACCGATATTCTGTTTCCAGATAGAAGCCGCTGCGATCGCCATTTTCTTGTGCAGATCGGAGGTGTTATACAGCAGGTTCAGCGTCAGCGGTTTGTCTGCGGTATAGCCCGCTTCCGCCAGCAGTTTTTTCGCTTCTTCATTACGTTTCGCCTGTGGCCAGGTGAACCACTCTGGAACGGATGCTTTCAGGCCATCGATATACGGTGGAACAAAGCCATAGGCAGGAATATCGCCCTGATTTTTAACCTTGTTGGTCAGAATATCCTGGCTCAGACCCAGACGCAGCGCGGTACGGACTCGTACATCGTTAAATGGCGGCTTCTGGTTGTTAACTTCGTAGTAATAGGTACACAGGTACGGGTTAACCTTCACTTCATCCGGGATTTCTTTCTTCAGCTTTTGGAAGAGCTCAATTGGCAGGTTGTTGTACGTCATGTCGATCTCACCGCTGCGGTAGCGGTTAACGTCCGTCACTTCAGACGCAATCGGCAGATACGTCACCTGATTAATCACAGTGTGGGCATTATCCCAATATTGCGGATTACGCTCCAGCACCATTTTTTCGTTTACGACCCAGCTTTTCAGCTTGTAGGCACCGTTACCGACCCAGTTTTGCGGCTGCGTCCATTTTTCACCGAATTTTTCAACGACGGCTTTATTGATTGGGGACATCGCGACGTAAACAGGCAGCTTATAGAAGTAAGGCACCGCTTCGGAAAGCGTCACCTCAAAGGTATGATCGTCGATCGCTTTCACGCCCAGCGTATCCGGGGATTTCTTGCCGGCGATGATGTCATCGATATTCAGCAGATGACCATATTGCAGATAGCTGGCGTAAGGCGATGCTGTCTTTGGATCAGCCAGACGCTGCCAGCTATAGACGAAATCTTGTGCGGTAACCGGCTCACCGTTGGACCATTTGGCATCTTTACGCAGGTGGAATGTCCACACTTTAAAATCTTTGTTATCCCAACTTTCCGCTACGCCAGGAACAGTTTTGCCATTGACGTCGGAAATAACTAACCCTTCCAGCAGATCGCGCGACACGTTGGATTCCGGCACACCTTCGATTTTATGCGGGTCAAGGGAGGAAACTTCAGCACCGTTGTTACGGACCAATTCCTGTTTTTCTGCTAACTGAACGCCTGCGGGAACGGTCGCGGCGAAGGCAGAAACAGCCATCGTGCTACTTAATGCAGCGATAATAGCGGCAGCTACTCTTTTTTTAGTTGTGATGTGTGTCATTATTTTCTCCTGTAATGTTGTCGTGCTAGTTATCCCAGCACGATTCCTAAATTAGAGCCCGGTGAGAAAGCGATTAATCGATTCGACTCACGACCCATTCCCACATGGCAGAAATGGGTAACCAGAGATTAAACACCAAATTAATCACTGCTCGCTCACTTCATTTGCATCAAACCGTAAACAACCGCGGATTAATGCTTAATGATGTAGAGATCCTTCACCCGTAGATTATCCAAAGGATCCTTGCCAGTCACACCGCCGACATAAGGTTTGATCAACCGGGTGTTCGCGTAGTAATAAACTGGAACAATGGCCGCATCTTTATCCAACTGCGATTCCGCCTGCTGATAAACTTGCGCACGCTCATCGTCCGTTTTCGCCTGAACCGCCTGCTCCATCAGCTTGTCGAACGCCGCGCTCTTATAATGCGCGGTGTTGTTGCTACTGTCTGATAGCATGCTGTTCAGGAACGATGTCGGTTCATTATAGTCCGCACACCATCCGGCACGCGCAACGTCATAATTGCCTTGATGGCGCGTGCTGAGATAGGTTTTCCATTCCTGATTTTCCAGCTTAACGTCGACGCCTAGATTCTGTCTCCAGATCGAAGCCGCCGCTATCGCCAGCTTTTTATGCAGATCCGACGAGTTATAGAGCAAACTAAACGTCAGAGGTTTCTCGGCGGTATAGCCTGCCTCCGCCAGCAGTTTTTTCGCTTCGTCATTACGTTTCGCCTGTGGCCAGGTAAACCACTCTGGCGTCTGTGCTTTCAAGCCGTCCGTAAACGGCGGAATATAGCCATAGGCAGGAATATCGCCCTGGTTTTTCACTTTATTGGTCAATATATCTTGATCAAGCCCCATGCGCAGAGCCGTACGGACCCGGACATCGTTAAACGGCGGTTTCTGGTTGTTGATTTCGTAATAATACGTACAGAGGAAGGGATTAACTTTAACTTCTTGTGGGATTTCTTTTTTCAGCTTCTGGAATAGCTCAATGGGTAATTTATTATTGGTGATATCAATTTCACCCGCACGGTAGCGGTTAACATCCGTCACTTCAGAAGCAATCGGCAGATAGGTGACCTGATTAATCACAGTCTTGGCGTTATCCCAATATTGGGTATTACGCTCTAGCACAAGCCGCTCATTTACGACCCAGGATTTCAGGCGGTAGGCGCCATTCCCTACCCAGTTTTCCGGCTGGGTCCATTTATCACCAAACTTCTCCACCACCGCTTTATTTACCGGGGACAGGGACGAGTGATTCAGTAATTTATAAAAGTAAGGGATCGGTTCGCTTAATGTGACTTCCAACGTATGGTCGTCGAGGGCTTTTACGCCCAGCGTATCAGGAGATTTTTTGCTAGCGATAATGTCATCGATATTCAGCAGATGACCATATTGTAAATAGCTGGCGTAAGGAGAAACGGTTTTCGGATCGGCCAGACGCTGCCAGCTATAAACGAAATCTTGCGCGGTAACAGGTTCGCCATTGGACCACTTGGCGTCTTTGCGTAGATGGAATGTCCAGACTTTAAAGTCGCTGCTTTCCCACCGCTCAGCGACGCCAGGAATCGGGTGTCCATCAGGATCGGAAATCACCAACCCTTCATATAAATCGCGCGCGACGTTGGATTCCGGCACACCTTCTATTTTATGCGGATCCAGTGATGACACCTCAGCGCCATTGTTTCTCACCAGAACCTGCTCTTTCGCCAGCTCAACACCGGCAGGTACATTAGCAGCCTGAACATTCACGCATGACGCCATCACTGCTGCGGCAATCATACTGGTAACAAAGCATCGTTTTGTTTTGCGAGTTTTCATTTTATAAACGCCCCTGTCTTGATACAACGCCATACCGGACTCTACGCGTAAAAATCGCCGTCACATAGAGCAGAAAAGATCGCCCATTATCCAAATAAATCATAAAATTAATTTATGAGTGAATAACGAATAGCAGGTCGACACTCGAAGCTATCAAAAGCAGACACATTCGCCAATATTTTTACATTGATGTTGCTTAATTTTCTTTACTACAGCCCGGAAAACGTTTTATTTCAATCATTCGACACAACCATTAACCACATGATAAACAATGCTTTTTCTATTAATTTGCAGATATTTTTTAAATATTCAGCAATTTATATATTTTGAACAAAAAAACATCGTAGTGGGTTTTATCATTTTCACAGCACAAAAATGATGATGCACGCTTACCTGTCCGCGTCATTATCTGACCGGAATGTTATTATTTTAACAACTCCGTTACTCATCTTGCACGATAATAGCACGCGATTTCTTTACGGTAGGCTGCGCGTAAAATAACTAACTCGATTAAGATATAAGCGTCGTTTATACGAATATGTTTTATACGAACTGGTCATTCTCGTTATGTGCACAACATCGTGCCCGGAATGTCCCCCTAACAATGTCCCACTCCGATGCCCCCATTCCTTACAATCCTTTTTGGGTAGAAAAACCGCTAATTATGTCCGGTTAATGATAGTCATTATCAATATCAAATTACTGAATGGTGTCAGCTTAAAGAAAATTCGATATTGATCACAAAAAAGGCACCTACAAATAGGTATGCTCATTTCATACCGTAACGGACGCGCAGATCGTCTTAATTTTGACGTAATTTCAAAACAATATTTCAAAAATCTATGATATCGACGGTTACAGTATTTTAAAAAGCAACAATCGCGCCACAACGGTGGCTGACAAGCTCTTTGAGTCAATTAATGCGAAATAGGCAGAAAAGAATAGCCAGGTAACGAAAACGCCTCCCGCTCATTTATCTATACTGTTCTATCCGGCGAACAATTGACTGAAAGAGTTTAACATTTATCAGGAGAGCATTATGGCCGTAACCAACGTTGCTGAACTTAACGCATTGGTCGAAAGAGTGAAAAAGGCACAGCAGGAATTTGCCACTTACACTCAGGAACAAGTGGACAAAATCTTCCGCGCTGCCGCACTCGCTGCATCAGATGCCCGTATCCCGCTAGCAAAAATGGCGGTTGCCGAATCTGGCATGGGGATCGTGGAAGACAAAGTCATCAAAAACCACTTTGCATCCGAGTACATTTATAACGCCTATCAGGATGAAAAAACCTGCGGCATCCTCTCTACTGATGACACTTTTGGTACCATTACGATTGCCGAGCCGATTGGCCTGATTTGCGGCATTGTTCCCACCACCAACCCCACTTCTACCGCAATTTTTAAAGCGTTGATCAGCCTGAAGACTCGTAACGGGATTATCTTCTCCCCCCATCCACGTGCAAAAAATGCGACCAATAAAGCTGCTGACATTGTTCTGCAAGCGGCAATTGCGGCAGGAGCACCGAAAGACATCATCGGCTGGATCGATCAGCCTTCTGTCGACCTGTCCAACCAGCTAATGCATCACCCAGATATCAACCTGATTCTGGCAACTGGCGGTCCGGGCATGGTCAAAGCCGCATACAGCTCCGGTAAACCGGCAATTGGTGTAGGTGCTGGTAACACGCCTGTTGTCGTTGACGAAACCGCAGATATCAAGCGTGCCGTGGCGTCTATTCTGATGTCGAAAACCTTCGATAACGGCGTAATTTGTGCGTCAGAACAATCCGTCATCGTGGTAGACAGCGTCTATGATGCCGTGCGCGAACGTTTTGCCACCCACGGCGGCTACATGCTGAAAGGCAAAGAACTGCATGCCGTACAGGGTATTCTGCTGAAAAACGGTTCACTGAACGCCGACATCGTGGGCCAGCCTGCACCGAAGATCGCAGAAATGGCGGGTATCACTGTCCCTGCGAATACCAAAGTGCTGATTGGTGAAGTGACGGTCGTCGATGAATCCGAACCGTTTGCCCATGAAAAACTGTCTCCGACGCTGGCGATGTACCGTGCGAAAGACTTCAACGATGCCGTCATTAAAGCGGAAAAACTGGTCGCAATGGGTGGCATCGGTCACACATCCTGCCTGTATACCGATCAGGACAATCAGCCAGAGCGCGTGAATCATTTCGGCAATATGATGAAAACCGCGCGTATCCTGATTAACACCCCTGCTTCTCAGGGCGGTATCGGCGATCTCTACAACTTCAAACTCGCTCCGTCTCTGACGCTGGGCTGTGGCTCCTGGGGCGGAAACTCCATCTCCGAAAACGTCGGTCCGAAGCACTTGATCAACAAGAAAACGGTAGCCAAGCGAGCAGAGAATATGTTGTGGCATAAACTTCCTAAATCCATTTATTTCCGTCGCGGCTCACTGCCAATCGCACTGGAAGAAGTCGCTTCCGATGGTGCAAAACGTGCATTTATCGTGACCGACCGCTTCTTATTCAACAACGGCTATGTCGATCAGGTGACGTCTGTACTGAAACAACATGGACTGGAAACCGAAGTGTTCTTCGAAGTTGAAGCTGACCCGACGCTGAGCATCGTGCGTAAAGGTGCAGAGCAAATGCATTCCTTCAAACCGGATGTAATTATTGCGCTGGGTGGTGGTTCTCCAATGGATGCCGCGAAGATCATGTGGGTAATGTATGAGCACCCAACGACGCATTTCGAAGAGCTGGCACTGCGCTTTATGGATATCCGTAAACGTATCTACAAGTTCCCGAAAATGGGTGTTAAAGCCAAAATGGTGGCGATTACCACCACATCCGGTACCGGTTCCGAAGTGACGCCGTTCGCCGTAGTGACCGACGATGCCACCGGGCAAAAATATCCGTTAGCGGACTACGCGCTGACGCCAGATATGGCGATTGTTGATGCCAATCTGGTGATGAATATGCCGAAATCGCTGTGTGCGTTTGGCGGGCTCGATGCCGTAACCCATTCGCTGGAAGCCTATGTTTCTGTGCTGGCAAACGAATATTCAGATGGACAGGCATTACAAGCGCTGAAACTGCTGAAGGAAAACCTGCCAGACAGCTACCGCGACGGCGCGAAAAACCCGGTTGCCCGTGAGCGTGTTCATAATGCCGCGACGATTGCAGGAATTGCGTTTGCCAACGCCTTCCTCGGCGTCTGTCACTCCATGGCGCATAAACTGGGCTCGGAGTTCCATATTCCGCACGGCCTGGCTAACGCCCTGCTGATTTCAAACGTGATTCGCTATAACGCGAACGACAACCCGACCAAGCAGACGACGTTCAGCCAGTATGACCGTCCACAGGCTCGTCGTCGTTACGCGGAAATCGCCGATCACCTGCGTTTGACAGCACCAAGCGATCGTACCGCGCAGAAAATCGAGAAATTGCTGAACTGGCTGGAAGAAATGAAGACCGAGCTGGGGATCCCAACGTCCATTCGTGAAGCGGGCGTACAGGAAGCCGATTTCCTGGCTAAGGTCGATAAGCTGTCAGAAGATGCGTTCGACGATCAGTGTACTGGCGCTAACCCGCGTTACCCGCTGATTTCCGAACTGAAACAGATTCTGCTGGATACTTACTACGGCCGTAAGTTCTCTGAAGAAGAAAAAACGGAAGCGGTTGAGCCTGTAACAAAAGCCGCTAAAACCGGCAAGAAAGCCGCACACTAACGTTCTTGCTGTACCGCCTTAGCCTAAAGGCGGTTTATCTTTCAACGATGCCCAACCCTTTTAAGGTTGGGCATTTTTATTACTCGTACTCAGCATAGACACGCATCAACACGCCGTTTATTAATCGCCCTGTCTGCCGGATATTTAACCGCCTTACTCGCTTTCTTTACGGGTTAATCCCAGCGCAATTTTATAATGCTTACGGCACACGGAAACATAGCTCTCATTGCCGCCAATAACGACCTGCTCACCTTCGTGAACGGCATTACCTTGTGCATCTAACCGCAATACACAGTTGGCTTTACGGCCGCAGTGACAGACCGTTTTTAACTCAATCAGCTTATCTGCCCACGCTAATAAATAGTGACTCCCAGAAAACAAATCGCCACGAAAATCAGTACGCAACCCGTAGCACAATACCGGGATATCTAATTGGTCCACGACATCGGAAAGCTCGCTCACCTGCTCACGGGTTAAAAATTGACATTCGTCAATTAATACACAATCTACGGGCTGAGCGCGGTGCTCTTTCTCCAGCAATCCAAATAACGATGTCTGCGGATTAAACAATAATGCTGGAGAAGAAAGGCCGATCCGTGAACTTACTATCCCCACGCCATGCCGATTATCTATTTCTGCGGTGAACACCAGCGTGCGCATCCCACGCTCCTGGTAGTTATATGACGACTGCAATAGCGCCGTCGATTTCCCTGCATTCATTGCAGAATAATAAAAATAAAGTTGGGCCACTCGGTTACTCCAAAAGGCAGGCTATATACTCGTAATACTTCAAGTTGCATGTACGTTGGCGACGTTTAAATACTCGGCCCGTCGTGGGACTCACCCTAAAGAGCCGCTGCTAGCAGCGTTCAAATCTGCTCCTGGCAGATTTGTCACCTGAATCACTTACCTGTGTCAGCGCATCGGGATTAAATGAGAGAAATCCTGTCTCTCTCCGGAGACCAGCCGTTGGCTGGTTAAATTCGTTCCCGACGAATTTGTCCGTCTCTTGCCGCCTGTCTGAAACTCGAATTATTTGGAGTATATGATATTCGTGTCGTAAACACTTATTGTAACAACTCGTCTTCACGCTGCGCAATGGGCTATTCCTCGGCCACATTTTGTCCATACGCCCACCAGCGACGGTCTGTTATGATAAAAGATATAAACGTTCCTTATAACAACGGCACGGCATCAATAAGTCATTCTCTGCCGTCTGAGGTAGAAAAGCGGCATACCAAATGTATTTTTTTGATAACAGGAAAGTATTTATATTTATGTAACATACGATGTGAGATCTGTTTTAAAAATGATGTTTTTTAACAAACTTACAAATTTGACTATTGCAGAAAGGAAAATAGCACTCTATTATCACACTACACGCCACCAATAATATTATTTGAGATTATCACAATGAGCGAAGCACTAAAGATTCTTAACAACATCCGTACTCTGCGTGCCCAGGCAAGAGAATGCACCCTGGATACTTTGGAAGAAATGCTGGAAAAACTGGAAGTCGTGGTTAATGAACGCCGCGAAGAAGATAGCCAGGTTCAGGCTGAAGTTGAAGAACGTGCGCGTAAATTGCAGCAATATCGCGATATGCTGATTGCAGACGGTATTGACCCTAACGAATTATTGCAGTCTTTAGGTTCAGTTAAGGTTGCAGGTAAAAGCAAGCGCGCTGCCCGCCCGGCAAAATATCAATACACTGACGAAAACGGCGAACTTAAAACCTGGACTGGCCAGGGTCGTACACCGGCAGTAATCAAGAAAGCAATCGAAGAGCAAGGTAAATCTTTAGACGATTTCCTGCTGTAATCGTTTATAAGTACTGAATACGAAAAAACCCCCGATAACTATCGGGGGTTTTTCTTTAGTAACGCATATTGCAAAGAGAAAACAGATATGTCGCCATTTTTGGCTGCTCTCTGTTTTTTGTAAACAGAGAGCAATCATTACATTCTGTTATTTTTCTTCTGCTTCAATCGTTTCCTGCAGCCACTGCGCAAATTCCTGGCCTAAACCATCATGGCGTAAACCATATTCCACGAATGCCTGCATATAGCCTAATTTATTACCACAGTCATGGCTCACACCTTTAAGGTGATACGCTTCTACTGTTTCTTTTTCCATCAACATTGCGATGGCATCAGTTAACTGAATTTCATTACCTGCGCCTGGCGGTGTTTTCTCCAGCAGAGACCAAATATCCGCAGAAAGGACATAACGGCCAACGACGGCTAAATTAGACGGTGCTTCGGAAGCTTTAGGTTTTTCAACCACACCAACCATAGGTGCGCTATCCCCTGCTTTTAATTCCACGCCTTTGCAATCAACCACGCCATAGCTACTTACATTTTCAACGGGCTCAACCATAATCTGGCTATGGCCTGTCGTAGAAAAACGCTGCAGCATTTCGCTCAGGTTATCTTTCTTCAGATCGGATTCATATTCATCAATAATCACATCCGGCAGAATAACCGCGACAGGTTCATCTCCGACTAACGGATGCGCGCACAATACGGCATGGCCCAGCCCTTTGGCTAACCCCTGACGCACTTGCATAATAGTGACGTGCTTAGGACAGATAGATTGAATCTCTTCCAACAGCTGACGTTTAACGCGTTTTTCCAGTATGGCTTCCAGTTCAAAACTGGTATCGAAATGGTTTTCGATAGAATTCTTAGAAGAGTGTGTAACGAGAATAATTTCATTAATCCCTGCTGCGATACACTCATTAACAACATATTGGATCAGCGGTTTATCTACCAACGGCAGCATCTCTTTAGGAATGGCTTTGGTGGCCGGCAGCATACGCGTCCCTAAGCCAGCAACCGGTATGACCGCTTTTTTTACTTTTTTATTCACAATAGACATAAACAGCCTCTTATATACCGTTCAAATAATGAACTTTATTTATCTAATCAAGATAACCGCAAGAGTATAACGACTTTAACAAGAGCACGCTTGTCCCAACGTTACCGTTCAATAAAAATAAGATAACTCCCTACATAGTAGGAAATAAAAAATAATACCGAAAGATGGGTATTACCTGAACCCCGTACCATCTCGCGCTATCAGACTATTCTGTAGTCAACATCAGTCGTAAACGGCCACCGCCGCCCCATATCTGGCATTGCCACGCTTCGCACTGATAATTCAGCTGGTTGAGATAAGCGCCTTCAAGCGTGCCTAAAGGGACGCCACTATTCAACGCTATCTGCTGTTCGTTAACATTCAGCGTCGCGTTTAGCCCGGCGGAAATCAATATCAGCTGTTTTAACTGCTGATGGTAATACCCCACAAGTAAAGGAAAACGACCGTCCAGGCTCGCTTGCCGCAACAACTGGTTCACCTGCTTTAACAGCGTCGGCAGATACGGCAAACGGTGTTGTTGATCGGCCAAATGCTCCTGAAGCACCCCATTGAACAAGGTTCTAAGCAGTAACGCTGCCAGCGTCCCACTATTATTGACACCCTGAGTGACATCAAGGCAATAGAACGCTAACTCAGTCTCCGAAAGCGCGGCAATATCCAGCACCAGCCCCGGTTGTTCCGCCGCCGTTAACTGACGATAGTTGACACGGCAACGAGCAAGCGTTTGCTGAACGGGCGGCTGTAGCTGAGCAAGCAGTTTGGTGACTGCTTCAGGAGATTGATTCAGGGAGTCCATGTCCTGCATGAGTTGATCCATCTCATTCAACTGTGAAGTGAACATATCGGGATACAGGCAGGACATCACGGCTTCACGCAAACGAGCATAATCACGAATCGGTTTTAGCAACACATCCTGAACACCAAGCCGCAAGACTTTGGCAATGTCCGCCATCTGGCTGGTTGCAGAAATGATCAGTATTGGCGTGTCGTTGTCTTTCAGGCGCAGACGTTCAAGGAACTCGATTCCTCCCATCGTCGGCATATTCAGATCGCAAATCATTAAATCGGGTTGGTAATGTTCAAGAGTACTCAGCGCATCTAATCCGTTAATCGCTTCCTGAACTGAAGCCCCAAGAGAAGTCAGATAACCAGCGAGCACAGATCGAAAAACGGCCTCGTCATCAATGACTAAAATATGCTTACCCGCTAGTGGTTGTTCCATCAGTACCCCTTACTTCAAACACCGAATAATCACACCTGCTTTAGCGCCAGTGTGCCGGATAGGCGGCACACCCTGTCTTCTTCACTGCATGTGCGTTAGCGCAATGCAGCACGCTTCACTATGCCTCTTTCACTAGCGGCAACAATTCATCACGCATCTTTCCCACCGCCTTATAACCCGCCTCAATCGCCTCCTGCGCCCGATGAAAATCTAAGGTAGCAATCTGGGGACAATGCGGTTGCAGCAACACATCAGGCGGATCGCCCGCCATTCGCGTCATCTTCAACCGATTTTCCAGAATTTGGATCGACGTACTCATTATCTCCATCGCCGTTGGCGAACTTTCCGCTGGCTGACGACGGCCACGCAGTAAGCGTTCCCGGATTCTGCTACGCCAGCCTTGCGGAACATTCTCCACATCAATGTCTGACGCCGTCGGTTTGATCGACAGCAAATCCTGATGATTAAGGCTAGCGTCGTGCTGGAGATCAACCGCGATCACGATATCAGCTCCCATTGCCCTCGCCAGAGAAACGGGGACAGGGTTAACCACCGCGCCATCCACCAGCCAGTAATCGTTAAATCGAACGGGGGATAGCAGGCCTGGCATACTGCAAGACGCACGCATAGCCTGATGCAAGTCGCCTTCCGTCAGCCAGAGCTCACGCCCAGTACTGAGGTTTGTCGTCACTACGCCGTATTTGATATCACAATCTTCAATCTGTGTTGTATGTAACAAATGCTTCACACTATTAAAGACACGATCGCCACGCAACAAACTACCGCGCTGCCAGGAGAGATCCATCAGTCGAATCACGTCCCAGTAACCAAACGCTCTCACCCAGCGATCCATCGAAGATAGATTGTTTGTGGCATACGCCGCGCCAACCAGCGCACCGATAGAACAACCCGCCACAACATCAACCTTTACTCCCATTTCGGTTAATGCATTAAACACACCAATATGCGCCCATCCTTTCGCTGCCCCTGATCCCAAGGCTATTCCAATTTTTTTCCGCTGCATGCTCAATCCACCTGTCTTCATTTTAGCGCACATTGCTACACGTAGAGCTTCTTAGGTAACATATCGGCATCCTGCATAGTGATCTGTTTATTATCTATCAGTTTTTATCTTAAATTTTCTTCAGGAGACGTCGTGTCAGAATCTTGCCCCTGTTGCAGTGGATTGCAGTATAACGCATGCTGTCAACCCTACCTCACGCATGCCGCAACAGCGGCTGAGCCCGCCATATTAATGCGATCGCGCTATACCGCCTATGTCAAACACGATGTCGATTACCTTATCGCCACCTGGCATCCCGACCTTCAGCCCGAGAAATGGCGCGAGTCCCTCGCGGAAAGTTGCCAGAATTCGCAATGGCTCGGCCTTACTATACTGGCAACGTCTCCCGGAAAAACGCCCGATGAGGGCTATGTGGAATTCGCCGCACGTTATATATCTGAAAGCGACAACCAGCGAACAGAAGTGATGCGAGAGCGCTCACGCTTCCTTCGCCAGCATAATCACTGGTACTATATAGACGGCGTTCATTTGCAGACAGGCAGAAATGAACCTTGCCCGTGTGGTTCCGGCAAAAAATACAAAAAATGTTGCGGACAATAGAACACAGGCAGTCGCCCACGCGGCCTTATTGCTGCGTTACCATAAGATCGTTATTTTAGTTTTTGGACAGGATCCACACGCTCATGCAATCCCAAAATATACAAAGAAAAGTATTACGAACCATTTGCCCCGACGCAAAAGGGCTCATCGCGAAAATTACGAATATTTGTTATAAGCACGAACTGAACATCGTGCAAAACAATGAGTTTGTCGATCATCGCACAGGTCGCTTTTTCATGCGGACCGAGTTGGAAGGGATTTTCAACGACACCACGCTGTTAGCCGATCTGGATAGCGCACTTCCCGAAGGCTCTTCTCGCGAATTAACCGCAGCAGGACGTCGTCGCATCGTCGTTCTGGTGACGAAAGAAGCCCACTGTCTGGGCGATCTGTTGATGAAAAGCGCCTACGGTGGTTTGGACGTAGAAATCTCTGCCGTTATCGGTAACCACGATACCTTGCAGACGCTGGTTGAGCGGTTTGATATTCCTTTTCATCTGGTCAGTCATGAAGGACTGACTCGCGAAGAGCACGATCAAAAGATGATCGCGCAGATCGATCAATACAAACCCGATTACGTCGTGCTGGCGAAATATATGCGAGTTCTGACACCGGCGTTTGTTCAGCACTACCCGAATCAGGTGATCAACATTCACCATTCGTTCTTACCCGCCTTTATCGGAGCTCGCCCGTACCATCAGGCTTATGAGCGCGGAGTAAAAATCATTGGCGCGACGGCACACTACGTCAACGATAATCTGGATGAAGGCCCGATCATCATGCAGGACGTTATTCACGTCGACCATACGTACTCAGCGGATGACATGATGCGTGCAGGCCGTGACGTTGAGAAAAATGTCCTGAGTCGTGCGCTGTATCGCGTGCTCGGACAGCGTGTTTTTGTCTACGGTAACCGCACCATTATTCTGTAATTGGTTGATCGGGCATCTTTTTGTATAAGGATGCGCCGAACGGAATAAAAAAACGGCAACCGCATTTATTTTTGATATATACCGCTTTACAGGGGCGCGTCATTTGATATGATGCGCCCCGCTTGAAGCGAAAGCTTCTTGTAGCAAGGCCAGTGGTGGGGTTCCCGAGCGGCCAAAGGGAGCAGACTGTAAATCTGCCGTCACAGACTTCGAAGGTTCGAATCCTTCCCCCACCACCATTTCACAGCAACACCTCTGAATTATCCCCCAACACCAAAGTATCAAATTCCTATCAGGGGAAGGTGAGAACCTTCGACCAAGGTTCGACAAAACCGGCACGGTTTTGAGCAACGCGCGCGTTGACCCGCAGGGTGAGGTACGAAGCACCGAGTTATCCTTCCCCCACCACCATTTCACAGCAGCACCTCTGAATTACATCCCAACGCCAAAGCATCAAATTCCCATCAGGGGAAGGTGAGAACCTTCGACCAAGGTTCGACAAAATCGACACGGTTTTGAGCAACGCGCCGCGTTATTTCCCCACCACCACTCGCACCAATAATCAGCGCGCTATAGGGAATGGGGAAAAATAGCCTTACGCCTTCCCTTTCCAGCGCCCAGGAACATAAGAGAACACGGGAAGCTGCCACGACCAGCGGATTGCAGCCAGACGCACGGCCAAACCAATGCTGAATGACGCCAGCAGGTTAATATCGTGATTAACGTTAAGCGACTTTAGCCCAAGATAGAGAAGTGCGACTAAAAGCGAGACGCTGGCATACAGCTCTTTTTTCAGCACCATTGGCGTACGGTTACAGAAAATATCACGCAGTATCCCACCGAAAATTCCAGTTACGATACCCGCCATAACCACCACCGTCGTTGAATAATTCAGTTGCAGTGCGACGTTGCAGCCAATAACCGTAAAGGCAATCAGCCCCATCGCATCCAGAACCAGAAAGAGTCGGTGCAGATGATGCATGAAGCGCGCAATGATAATCGTGAAAAGACCCGCACCAATGGTGAGGTAGATATAGCCGGGATGCTGCGTCCAGCCGATGGGATAATTACCAAGGAGAATATCGCGAACGGTGCCACCGCCAAGCGCGGTGATAAAGGCAATCATGCCTACGCCAAAAATATCCATATTACGGCGTCCAGCGGCCAGCGCCCCGGACATCCCCTCTGCCGTAATCGCGATCAGATAGATGTAAGTCAGCACACAAGTTATCCTGTGAAATGTGCCACTCCCTCTGTCCGCTTTACCTGAGAGTTTACGCAGCAGTGCTGCTTGCCCCTTCGGTGGGTTGCATTGCAACCTCTCTCCAGTTGGCTTCAATGGAATTCGCAGTTAGGGTAGCCTGAGCGATTATGGGAGTTTGCGCCTTCGGCGGAGCGCCATAGTATTACTGATACTATACGCCCTCTCTCCTGCGAGGTGCGGAGTATAACGGTCGACAAGCCTCGTGTTCAACTGAATATAAGTGAATCTTATTTTTAACGATTCTCATCTGCGCCAACCGTCTCTGAAGCCACAGCAATAAGCCCATCATCGCCGTTAGAAAGCACAGCCTCACCGTGACGGCATCCCTCATTTTCTGCTACCATCTGGTCACATTTTTTAGCGAATGGCAGCGAACATGAAAGTTGTATCTTTTAATATCAATGGCCTGCGGGCGCGCCCTCATCAGTTGGCCGCCATTATCGAACAACACCAGCCGGATGTGATCGGGTTGCAGGAAACCAAAGTCCACGATGACATGTTTCCGTTAGAGGATGTCAGCCAATACGGCTACCACGTTTATTACCACGGACAAAAAGGTCACTACGGCGTCGCGCTGCTGTGTAAAACGCAGCCGATTGCGGTGCGTCGCGGTTTCCCAACGGATGAAGACGATGCGCAGCGCCGGATCATCATGGCAGACTTCGCCACCGAGCATGGCACGCTTACGGTCGTTAACGGGTATTTCCCACAGGGAGAAAGCCGCGACCATCCGGTGAAATTCCCCGCGAAGACACGCTTTTATCAGGATCTACAAACCTATCTGGAGCAGCACCACAGCGCGACACAACCGCTGATTGTGATGGGTGATGTCAATATTAGCCCTACCGATCTGGATATCGGCATCGGCGAAGAGAACCGTAAGCGCTGGTTGCGTACGGGTAAATGTTCTTTCCTGCCGGAAGAGCGTGAATGGATGGCGCGTTTGCAAGGCTGGGGGCTTATCGACACCTTCCGTGCCGCGAATCCAGACAGCAACGATCGTTTTTCGTGGTTTGATTACCGTTCTGCCGGGTTTGATGACAACCGAGGCCTGCGTATTGACCTGATTCTCGCCAGTACGTTCCTGGCCGAACACTGCGTCGCTACCGGTATTGATTACGATATCCGAGGGATGGAAAAACCGTCTGACCATGCACCGATCTGGGCGCAATTTTCGTTGTAGATACTTTCGTTGCAGAAATAGTACGTTGTAAAAGATCGTACGTAGTAAAAATTACATCACCGCTGTGCATCAAAGCCACAGCGGTGATTAAAATTAGCAAAAATATTAGTCGTAGTGCTTTTTAACGCACGATTATTGCTTAACCAACTGCCATATCAGGTTATTCGTTCCCAGCGTTTGCTTGTCGCGCACGCATTGCAGAATCACCCCTTCAACCTTTACCACCGCGCCCTCAGAATAGTTCCGGTTTTCATACACACAGCAGCGCAGGCAGTTGTTACTTTGCTCACGCACCGCGGTCCCAGCGCCCCACACTTCCGGAGGAACTGGAACAACAATATCCGTTCCGCCACGATTAGCCTGTGCCAGCGTAGGCAGTACCAGCATCACACTGGCGAAACACAAAGACACTAACGATTTCATTGCTCCTGCTCCTTCGCTTTTTTAGTCTGAGGCTTACGCCGTTTTGAAGCACCTGACGGCGGCGCTGAAAGCCCTTTAAATGCTCTCACCGCACCGTTCTGTTTCGCTTGCTGAATCAGCTCCTGCAAGGAGTGGGTCAACGGTTGCATAAAATCCTGATAGCGACATTTCTTCTCGCTGATTTGCGTCAACGTGGCTTCCCAATGTGCGGTCATGTCAGGATGCGCCGCGCTCGCAGGCAGTGAGTGAATCAACGCCCGCCCCGCTTCACTCGCGTGAATATAGCGGGCTTTCTTAAACAGAAATGTCCGTTTAAACAATAACTCGATAATACCCGCGCGCGTCGCCTCGGTTCCTAACCCATCGGTCGCCCGCAGGATTTTCTTTAGTTCTTTATCCTGCACAAAACGCGCGATGCCCGTCATCGCCGATAACAGCGTGGCATCGGTAAACGGCCGCGGCGGCTGTGTTTGGCGCTCAACCACCTCGCCGCGTTCGCACAGTAACTCATCGCCTTTTGCCACCACGGGCAACGGCATGCCTTCGTTTTCTTCGTCCCGCTCTTTGCCGCCTAACAACGTGCGCCACCCGGCTTCGGCCAGGAACCGCGCTTTGGCAATAAATTTACCACCCGCGATATCCAGTTCAATGACACACTTGCGAAACACGGCGTCCGGGCAGAACTGCATGATGTACTGCCGCGCGACTAAACCATAGACCTTGCGCTCATTCTCCGTCAGCGAGGCACTTGCACTTCGGGCTGTGGGAATAATCGCGTGGTGAGCATCGACCTTACCATCGTCCCAGCAGCGATTACGTCGATCCACATCCATTACCGGCTGTGGCAACAGATCCGGCTGGTGTACGGATATCGCATTCAAAACAGCATGACGCCCGGCAAAATGTTCCTCTGGCAGATAGCGACAGTCAGAACGCGGGTACGTAATCAGCTTATGGGTTTCATAGAGCTTCTGGCACACGTCCAGCACCTGCTGCGCACTCAGCCCGAAACGCTTCGCGGCTTCGATCTGTAACGTCGACAGCGAATAAGGCAACGGCGCGGTTTCTGATTCCCGCTTATCATTATAGCTGGTGACAATCGCGGGCTGGCCTTCGATACGCTTGACGACATGTTCCGCCAACGAGCGATGCAGCAATCGTCCTTCTTCATCCTGATAAGGTTCACAGGATTCGCTGGGCTGCCACATCGCCACAAAACGCTCATCGGCAGGCGTCACGATATGGGCTTTCACTTCAAAGTAATCTTTGGAAACGAAGTTTTCTATCTCTTCATCTCGTCGTACCACCAGCCCTAGCACCGGCGTCTGCACGCGGCCAACCGACAGCACGCCGTCATATCCCGCATTGCGCCCTAATATCGTATAGGCACGGGTCATGTTAATGCCATAGAGCCAATCTGCGCGGGAACGCGCCAGCGCCGACACGCACAAAGGGATGAACTCTCGGTTCTCACGAAGACGAGAAACGGCACGTTCTACCGCCTGTGGATTGAGATCGTTAACCAGGCAACGACGTACCTGCTGGCGTTTTTCTTCCGGTAGGGAAAGGTATTCCAGCACCTCATCCACCAGCAGTTGTCCTTCACGATCGGGGTCTCCCGCGTGAATCACTTCGGTGGCATCATTCAGGAGCTTTTTTATGGTGTTGAGCTGCTTACTGACCGAGGGTCGCGGCTGCAAAAGCCATTTCTGGGGAATGATAGGGAGATCGGCAAGCGACCAGCGAGCATAGCGCGCATCATAAACATCCGGCTGCGCCTGCTCCAGCAGGTGCCCCACGCACCACGTCACAACATCATTCTGACCGCAGGCAATAAAGCCATCGCCGCGTCGATGCGGTTTGGGTAACACGTCTGCAATCGCCCGCGCAAGGCTGGGCTTTTCGGCAATAAAAAGTCGCATTATTCACCATCAAGCAGACTGGGCATTTCCCGCGCAACTCGCGGGAAAGCACGCTGTAAAACGGGGTGGAAATCGATATTATTCAAGAGATGACGATCAGAAGTAGTGAACAAACGCGTCGGTATCAAGCGACGTAACCGTCGTCGAAGCTTTGAGCACGGGCGTCCCCAGATAGAGGAAGCCGACAATTTCATCCTGCTCACGGCAGTTGAACGCTTCACGCACCAGCGAATTGTGCGTCCAGGCACCGCTACGCCAGATACCGTTAAAGCCCTGCGCCAATGCCGCCATCTGCATGGCCTGAACCGCACAGCCTGCGGAGACAATTTGCTCCCAAAGCGGGACTTTCGGGTTCTCTTCACAATGCGCAACAACGGTGATAATCAGCGGTGCGCGATAAGGTGCCTGACGCGCTTTATCGATACCGGCTTCGTCCAACCCTTCCTGCTGCGCCGCACGCGTCAGTAGCGAACTAAAACGATCCAAACCGTCATTTTCGATCATAAAAAAGCGCCACGGCTTCATTGCGCCATGATCCGGCGCACGCATACCAGCGTGGATAATGTTATTCAATGCGTCACCCGTCGGTGCTGGCGCGGTCAGGCGCGAGGCCGAACGACGATTCAATAGCAATTCAAGAGCATCCATCGCACATCTCCTGTCTGGCAATATAATTTCTGCGGTACAACCCATTTCTACGGTAGAAACGACTGAACGGCAACGTTGCGCGCCACGTTAGCACAAGTAGAAGTTTTGTTACAAGATAACCCCGACAGGGCGCGCTTCTGCGGCGATTTAATGCTGACTTTTTACTGTCCGCTCATTAGGATACTATCACTCCTTGTGCTTCATCACTTGCCAGAGGGCGAGTTGAAGGACGTAGGGCACACGCTGTTTACCCGTTCATGGAGATATCATGCGCACATTGTGGCGAATTTTTAGCGGATTTTTTAAGTGGACATGGCGTCTGCTTAATTTTATCAGAGAATTTATTCTCAATATTTTCCTTATTGCTCTGATTTTAGTTGGTGTTGGGATCTACTCACAGGTAAAAACGACGCCGGAAGAAGCCACGAAAGGGGCGCTGCTGGTCGATTTAACGGGCGTGGTCGTTGATCAACCCACCGTTAACAACAAACTGCGTCAATTAGGACGTGAATTCTTCGGCGCATCGAACAACCGTCGCCAGGAGAACTCTCTGTTCGATATTGTCGACAGTATTCGTCAGGCAAAGAGTGACGACAACATCACGGGAATGGTGCTGGATCTCAGCGACTTTACCGGTGCCGACCAACCGTCTCTGCAATATATCGGCAAGGCGCTGCGCGAATTCCGCGATAGCGGCAAACCTATTTATGCAGTCGGCGACAGCTATAACCAGTCTCAATACTATTTGGCCAGTTTTGCCAATACAGTGTCATTGACGCCACAAGGCAGTGTTGATCTACACGGTTTCGCGACCAACAATCTCTACTTCAAGTCCATGTTGGACAAACTGAAAGTGACCACCAATATCTTCCGTGTGGGAACCTATAAATCAGCCGTTGAACCGTATCTGCGTGACGATATGTCACCGGCTGCACGCGATGCCGATGGCCGTTGGATCAATGCCCTGTGGCAGCAGTATTTAAATACTGTTTCTGCTAACCGCCAGATTACACCTCAGCAGCTCTTCCCTGGCGCAACCAGTATCCTTGCAGGCCTGCAGGCCGTTCAGGGCGACACCGCGCGCTATGCGCTGGATAACAAGCTGGTCGACGAAGTGGCATCACGTTCCGTGACCGAGCAATCGCTGGTTAAAGCGTTCGGCTGGAATAGTCAGAAGAACAATTTTAATTTCATCAGCATTTACGACTACACCATCAAACCGCCGGTGCAAAACAACAACCAGATCGCGGTTGTGTTTGCCAATGGCGCAATCATTGATGGCCCGGAAACGCCGGGAATGGTCGGTGGTGATACCACGGCGGCACAAATCCGCGCCGCGCGCCTCGATCCTAAAGTCAAAGCGCTGGTACTGCGCGTCAATAGCCCTGGCGGTAGTGTCACCGCATCGGAGTTGATTCGCTCAGAATTGATGGCGCTCCGTTTGGCAGGTAAACCGATCGTGGTATCCATGGGCGGTATGGCGGCATCGGGCGGCTACTGGATCTCAACGCCAGCGAACGCAATCATCTCCAGCGCCAGTACGCTGACAGGTTCTATCGGTATTTTTGGCGTGATTACCACGTTCGAAGATTCGCTGGAAAACCTTGGAGTCCACACGGATGGCGTTGCCACTTCGCCACTGGCCGATCTGTCGATCACGAAATCACTGCCGCCTGAATTCTCGCAGATGATGCAGTTAAGTATCGAACGCGGTTATAAGAACTTCATTGATATCGTAGCGCAGGCGCGTAAGAAAACGCCTGAGCAAATCGATCAGATCGCGCAAGGTCACGTCTGGATCGGTAGCGACGCGAAAGAAAATGGTTTGGTCGATCAGATCGGCGATTTTGATGATGCCGTGAAGAAAGCGGCCGAGCTGGCAAAACTGGGACAGTATCAGTTGAACTGGTATGCCGAACAGCCAGGTTTGCTCGACACGATGCTGAATCAGGTGAACGCCTCCGTTTATGCCCTGCTGCCCGTTGCCGTCCAGTCTATGCTGCCAGCTCCGGTCGCACAGCTGGCGGAAGCCATGCGGTCACAGCCGTCCATCATGAATAACCTGAACGACCCGCAGAACCGGTACGCATTTTGCCTTACCTGCGGAGAAGTCCGGTAGCGTTTAGACAAACCTCAAGTCTAGCCCGGTAATAGTCATTACTTATGGTGATATTACCGGGCTGTTTTTCCCTCTATAATTCTCGGTTTAACCCTGACTCACACCACCATGCGAAAGAAATCCATTTATGTCGCCTATACGGGCGGCACCATCGGCATGCAGCGCTCTGCTAATGGCTACGTCCCGGTATCCGGTCATTTACAGCAGCAGTTGGCAAAAATGCCGGAATTCCACCGCGAAGAGATGCCGTCGTTCACGATTCATGAATATGACCCGCTGATCGACTCGTCTGATATGACGCCAGCGGATTGGCAATCCATCGCGGACGATATTCAAAACCATTACGATGACTACGATGGTTTCGTGATTCTGCATGGTACTGACACGATGGCGTTCACCGCATCCGCGCTCTCGTTTATGCTGGAAAATCTTGCTAAGCCGGTTATCGTGACAGGGTCACAAATTCCGCTAGCGGAATTGCGCTCGGACGGTCAGACCAACCTGCTGAACGCGCTGTACGTTGCAGCTAATCATCCGATTAATGAAGTCGCCCTCTTCTTCAATAACAAACTGCTGCGCGGCAACCGAACCACCAAAGCTCACGCGGATGGCTTTGATGCTTTTGCCTCCCCCAACTATCCACCGCTGCTCGAAGCCGGTATCCATATTCGTCGGCTGGCACCGACCGTGGAATGTAACAACTGTCCGCCGCTGAAAGTGCATCACATTACACCGCAGCCTATCGGGGTGATTACGATTTATCCCGGCATTTCTGCCGATGTCATCAGCAATTTCCTCCGTCAGCCGGTGAAAGCGCTTATCCTGCGTTCCTACGGCGTTGGCAACGCGCCGCAAAGCCCCGGACTACTGCACGAATTACGTGAAGCCTCCGCACGCGGTATTGTGGTCGTCAACCTGACACAGTGTATTTCTGGGCGCGTAAACATGGGCGGTTATGCGACAGGCAATGCGCTGGCGCATGCGGGCGTTATCAGTGGTTTTGACATGACCGTCGAAGCCGCGTTGACCAAGCTGCATTACTTACTGAGCCAGCAAGACCTAAGCGCCGATGAAATTCGCCAGCTGATGCAGCAGAACCTGCATGGGGAATTGAGCGATAAAGATTGAGTCAATCACGGAGTCGTAATGAAAAAAGCATTGCTATTAGTTGATTTACAAAACGATTTTTGTCCCGGCGGCGCACTGGCCGTTAACGAAGGCGACCATGTTGTTGCGGTTGCCAACTGTGCGATTGAGGCCTGCATCGCCGCTGGCGTTCCAGTAATTGCCAGCCAGGATTGGCACCCTGCCAATCACGGCAGTTTTGCGGTTAATGCGTATACCAAGGTCGGAGAACTCGGCGAGTTAAACGGATGGCCGCAGATCTGGTGGCCCATTCACTGCGTACAGGGAACAACCGGCGCTGATTTTCATCCAGCACTGAATCAGTCAGCCATTCAGTGGATCGTACAAAAAGGGATTCAGCCGGAGATCGACAGCTATAGCGCTTTTTTCGATAACGGACATCGAGTGAAAACCGAATTGGATGCGTGGCTACACGCCAACCACATCACCCATTTAACCATTCTGGGGCTGGCGACTGATTATTGCGTCAAGTTCAGCGTGCTGGATGCGATTGCGCTGGGCTATCACACCGAAGTCTTGGTGGATGGCTGTCGCGGCGTGAATCTTTCGCCTGATGACAGCGAATTCGCATTACGGGAAATGGCACAGCGTGGGGCGACATTGACGGATATGACGCAGTTTCTTACTACGTTGTCTGCCGCTGACTAACGCGACTAACAACCGAAATAGCGGCAGCCGTGCGGCTGCCTGCTTCTGTTTTACGCGTCGGGTTTTAACGTAATAATAGCGTCAGCGATGTTAAACTCGCGCTTCAGCTCCTGCTTGCTCTTCATCACGATTTCGCCATCAGTGCCAATCGTCATGTGCTCAGCCTGTTCATTATGGCGAGCCTGCCACATCATCACCATTTGCAGGCAGTTTTCTTTCTGTTCCGCCGTCAACGCGACACCGTCTGGCCATTTGCCCAACTCCACCGCCGTGACTAACCGTTGGTAAATTTCTGGCGTCATGGCGTCGATCAGATCATTGAGTTCCATATCCGGTTTCTGCTCCGAGAAAGGTCAGATTTATTCTTACTGGGTTCTTGTGCTAACAGCGTTTTTAGTAGCTGAATCGTTTAAAGCAAGCTATCATCTAGCTTATCGCCGTCGCACCTATCGCAGACAGATTACCCGTCAACGCGTTCGCCATCAACGTCGTCGATGAAACTCAGTGAAGCCGAATTCACGCAGTAGCGTTCACCCGTGGTTTTCGGGCCATCAGGGAACACGTGCCCCAGGTGCGCATCACACTGCCCGCAGCGGATCTCGATACGGCGCATATTGTGTGAATCATCTTCCAGATAGCGAATAGCCTCTGAGGAGACCGGCTGATCGAAGCTCGGCCAGCCACAGCCAGAGTCGTATTTGCTGTCGGAATAAAACAGCGGAGCCTGGCAGCACAGGCAGTGATAAGCGCCAGTGCGCTTGTTATGCAGCAATTTGCCTGAAAACGCAGGTTCCGTACCACGTTGCTGGGTGACATAGCGCTGCATCTCTGTCAATTCAGTATTGTCGGATGGGGTACGCGAAGCAGAGTCGTTAGTCATAGGAAGTCTCACGGCGGGTATTATCAATTCAATTAATCATTGATTATAACAAAAAATTAACAACCTAACAGGCTGTTCTGGCCTAATATTAGGAATGTTATTAGCATGAATATTTAATTGTGATGTGCATCACATATTGAGATCACACAGGCTTTATATGATGCATTTCACCCTCATATCAGTCTTAGATGTTACTTAGTTACAGGGTCGAGCGGTTTTCGCACAAAGTTTGGTCATAGGTTTGACTTACAGCAACTATTGACACGATTCCGCTTGACGCTCAGCAAGGTTTTTGTAATTTTACAACCAACCTTTTATTCACAAACCAATAGCTGGTGGAATATATGACTATCAAAGTAGGTATCAACGGTTTTGGCCGTATCGGCCGTATTGTTTTCCGCGCTGCGCAAGAGCGTTCTGACATCGAGATCGTTGCAATCAACGACCTGTTAGATGCTGAGTACATGGCGTACATGCTGAAGTACGACTCAACTCATGGTCGTTTCAACGGCACCGTTGAAGTTAAAGATGGCCACCTGGTTGTTAACGGCAAAACCATTCGTGTTACCGCAGAGCGCGATCCTGCAAACCTGAAGTGGAACGAAGTCAACGTGGACGTTGTTGCTGAAGCAACTGGCCTGTTCCTGACTGACGACACTGCACGTAAACACATCGCTGCTGGTGCGAAGAAAGTCGTTCTGACTGGTCCATCTAAAGATGACACCCCGATGTTCGTTATGGGCGTAAACCACAAAACTTACGCTGGTCAGGAAATCGTTTCTAACGCATCTTGCACCACCAACTGCCTGGCGCCACTGGCAAAAGTCATCAACGACAACTTCGGTATCGTTGAAGCACTGATGACCACCGTTCACGCAACCACTGCAACGCAGAAAACCGTTGATGGCCCGTCTCACAAAGACTGGCGCGGCGGCCGCGGCGCAGCACAGAACATCATCCCATCTTCTACCGGTGCTGCTAAAGCAGTAGGTAAAGTGATTCCTGAGCTGAACGGCAAACTGACTGGTATGGCGTTCCGCGTTCCTACCCCTAACGTTTCTGTTGTTGACCTGACTGCACGTCTGGAAAAACCAGCGTCTTACAAAGAAATTTGTGCAGCAATCAAAGCCGCTTCTGAAGGCGAGCTGAAAGGCGTTCTGGGCTACACCGAAGACGAAGTGGTTTCTACCGATTTCAACGGTGAAAAACTGACTTCCGTATTCGATGCTAAAGCGGGTATCGCTCTGAGCGATAACTTTGTGAAACTGGTTTCCTGGTACGACAACGAAACTGGTTACTCAAACAAAGTTCTGGATCTGATCGCTCACATCTCTAAATAAGCGTCAGCGATGATTCTGTGAAAAAAGGGCGACGTGATGTCGCCCTTTTTTATTGTCTATTGCAGATTTCTTTTTACCACGAAAAACAATCAAAAAAAGGCACTATCATGCATAACACAATGTTCTCACTCCCTGTCATGAAGCAAATTAGCGCGACCCTCACCCAGCGTCAGTTGGACCAATTACCTATCATCGTCGTCGATCACCCTGAAGTGCGCGCCGCAGTCGCATTACAAGGTGCGCACCTGCTCAGCTGGCAGCCAACAAACGAAGAGCCGGTGCTCTGGCTGAGCGACAATACGCCTTTTACTCATCACGTTGCGATTCGCGGCGGTGTCCCGATCTGTTTCCCTTGGTTTGGCCCTTTCGCCGATCCTAATCACGGTTTTGCCCGCCTGCTGCCGTGGGAATTTACCGACCACAGCGAAGATGAACACGGCGTACAGCTCACCTTTACGCTGAAAGACAATGAAGAAACGCGCAAGAGCTGGCCGCATGCGTTCACGCTCATCGCCCGCTTCAAGCTGGGCAAAGAATGTGGCATTGAACTGGAAGCGCATGGCGATTACAGCATTACCAGCGCGCTGCACACCTATTTCAATATCGGCGATATCAGCGATATCCGCATTGCGGGTCTGGGTGAGACATTCGTTGATAAAGTGGATCAGGGCAAGCTGGCAACGCAGCAAGGCGATCTGGTCTTTACCGACCGTACAGACCGCATTTATACCCGCCCGCAGGACACCAGCGTGGTACATGATGCAGTACTGAAACGTGCTATCGAAGTGCACCATACGCACCATAGCGATGTCGTGTCATGGAACCCCGGTGCTGAACTCTCTCGTACGATTAGCGATATGACCGATGAGGGATATAAAACGTTCGTGTGTGTTGAAACTGCGCGAATTAATCAACCGTTTGTCGCATCCGCCAACGCACCGGCGCGTCTGGCGACAGTTATCCGTATCAAGAAATAATCACGCGATAGGCGTATGACGATGTCGCCATACGCCCTATTTATTCTGCAAATTCTTTTCCGTCAATCCTTTCGCTACACCACATCCAGATGCTGTTTACGCGTCGGCGGTGGAAAAGCCTGATCGAGCTGTGCGATATCTTCCGTCGATAGCACCACGTCCAGCGCTTTGGCATTTTCCTGAACATGCTTCACAGAACTGGCTTTAGGAATCGCGATCACGCCCGGTTGACGAATTGCCCACGCCAGTAGCAGTTGAGCAGGCGTGATACTATGTTCACATGCAATGCGGTTCACTACCGGATGCGAGAATAATCCATCACGTAGGCGTCCAGCCTGCGCCAGCGGACAATACGCCATCACTGGAAGTTGCTGTTGCTGACACCACGGTAGCAAATCAAACTCAATACCTCGCGATGCCAAATGGTAAAGCACCTGATTGGTCATGCAGCGCTGCCCGCCATTTAGCGACCACAGCTCCTGCATATCCTCAAGGTCGAGATTGGAGACGCCCCACTGGCCGATTTTTCCCGCCTGCTGCAATCGCTCCATCGCCGCAATCGTATCCACTAACGGGATACCGCCGCGCCAGTGCAGCAGATACAGATCGATACGCTCAGTTTGCAGTCGCTTCAGGCTGCGTTCACACGCCTGTATCGCCTTTTCGCCTCCCGCATTGTGCGGATAGACTTTCGACACCAGATAAACGCTGTCACGGCGGCCACGTATCGCTTCACCGACGACCTCCTCCGCCCGGCCTTCCGCATACATTTCGGCCGTATCAATCAGCGTTAAGCCAAGGTCGATCCCCGTTTGCAGCGCCGTCACCTCCTGCGCTTTCATTCGGGCATCTTCGCCCATGTACCACGTTCCCTGACCGATCGCCGGTACGTGGGTGTCATCTGGAAAACGAATCGCTTTTGTCATGCGTTCCTCCCTGTTTGCCGTCAACGTAACGAGTTTGCCATTAAACCTAACATGGCATTCAGCGCACCATAAACGTGCAAATGGGGTGATATCACCCCATTATTGTACGGCAGATGCACTATGCTTACGAAGAGCATTAAAAGCGCTCACGAAAAGCATCAGAAGCGATAGCTGACGCCTGCGCTCATTAAGATACTGTGGTTACTATCAACAATCGGGCTGTCTTTCATTTCGTCAGACAGACGCGTGTAGCGGCCCACAGCCCAGGCGCTCCAGCTTTGGTTAATCTGATAACCGGCGCTCAGTTCAAGATACGGGGCCCAGCCATCGCCAGGGCTATACTGGTTAAAGCCAGAACGGGCGGACTCCTGTGCGCTAACGCCGTAGTAATACTGGTTCATGTTTTCACTGAACCAGGTGGCACCGATACCGGGGGTGATACTCAGATCGCCCATGGAGAAGCGGTAAAGGTAAGCGGTATCCCACGCAAAGCCGTTGCTGTAATCCAGCGTATCCCCGGCCAGCACAGTACGAATTTCACCCCAATCGGCAGTATGACGATAAGCCGCACCCGCCATCAGCGTACCGCGGCGTTTGTCCAACTGCTTCATACGCAGATCGTCGCTATCTCCCGGCTTAAACCCTAAAGGCAGGTAGTAGGCCGTTAAAGAGAAACGATTTGCGCCGTCATTCCACAGGTAGTATCCACCACCCAGCCCGCGGAAATAAAAATTTTCACTTTCATAATTCAGTACAGGAAGCGGATAAACGTCATTATCAACACCACGGTACACGGACGTTGAACCCGCAGCGCCAAGGCCCAGAGAGACATCTGCGGCATAGGCTGAAGGCAGGAGCACAGCACCAGAAACCAGTGCGGCCAGCATACATAGTTGAGGTTTTTTCACAGTTTTCTATTTCCTATTACAGATAAATATCATGAAACATGATAAGCCAATTACACACGTTCGCGTTCAGGTTATATAAAAATAACATTAACGAATAACCTATATATTCGATAGGTTTTACGTGCGCTAACGTCGGTAATAGGCCGTGTTCTGAAGGCTGAACGCCCATTCTCTATAATGGTACACGGATTTTCCTGAAAGTGAGTCCTTGAAATATCTTAAAAATACGCCTGTGGACTAGAGGAAATTTTACGGATGCAAACTACGCTTTAATACAGAAGGTGACGTCTTCCTGACCAGCAGGAATGAATAAAATCACGACGCCCCGACGCTACAAGTTGGCATAAGGGTTGCTGGACTCAGGAGATTTCTTCTTTCGGGGGGCAATACATTAATAGGCATATATTCCACACGCTCTCTTAATCTGTGCTAATCGACGAAGGACGGGCATCGCTATGAACATATTTGATCACTACCGCCAGCGCTACGACGCTGCCAAGGACGAAGAGTTCACTCTGCAGGAATTCCTTACCATCTGTCAGCAGGATCGCAACGCTTATGCGAACGCGGCTGAACGATTGTTAACGGCTATCGGTGAGCCTGTAATGGTGGATACCGCCCAAGAATCACGAATGTCGCGCCTATTCTCGAACCGGGTGATTGCTCGCTATCCTGCTTTTGAAGAATTTTACGGTATGGAAGAGGCCATCGAACAGATTGTCTCTTACCTGAAACATGCCGCGCAGGGATTGGAAGAGAAGAAACAGATTCTGTATCTGTTGGGGCCGGTCGGCGGCGGGAAATCCTCTCTGGCCGAACGCCTGAAAGCGCTCATGCAACGCGTACCAATTTATATCCTTAGCGCCAACGGCGAACGCAGCCCGGTGAATGACCATCCGCTCTGCCTGTTCAACCCGCAGGAAGATGCCGCGATACTTGAGAAAGAGTATGCCATCCCGCGGCGCTACCTCGGCACCATCATGTCACCGTGGGCAGCCAAGCGCCTTCAGGAATTTGGCGGCGACATTACCAAGTTCAAAGTCGTCAAAGTGTGGCCATCAATTCTGGCGCAAATCGGGATCGCGAAAACCGAACCTGGGGATGAGAACAATCAGGACATTTCAGCGCTGGTCGGTAAAGTCGATATCCGCAAGCTGGAGCATTATGCTCAGAACGATCCCGATGCCTACGGCTACTCCGGCGCGTTGTGCCGGGCGAACCAGGGCATTATGGAATTCGTCGAAATGTTCAAAGCGCCGATCAAGGTGCTTCATCCTCTGCTGACGGCAACACAAGAAGGCAACTATAACGGGACGGAAGGCATTGCCGCCCTGCCGTTCAACGGGATTATTCTGGCGCACTCCAATGAATCCGAGTGGGTACAGTTCCGTAACAACAAGAACAATGAAGCGTTTCTTGACCGCGTGTATATCGTGAAGGTGCCGTACTGCCTGCGCGTGTCCGAAGAGGTCAAGATCTACGACAAACTGCTGGACCACAGCGAACTGACTCATGCCCCTTGCGCGCCCGGCACGCTGGAAACGCTGGCCCGTTTCTCCATTCTGTCGCGTCTGAAAGATCCGGAAAACTCCAGCATCTACTCCAAGATGCGGGTTTACGACGGAGAAAGCCTGAAAGATACCGATCCGAAGGCGAAGTCCTATCAGGAGTATCGCGATTATGCGGGCGTCGATGAGGGAATGAACGGCCTGTCGACCCGCTTCGCGTTCAAGATTCTGTCGCGCGTTTTTAACTTCGATCACAGCGAAGTCGCGGCCAACCCAGTACACCTGTTCTACGTGCTGGAGCAGCAGATCGAGCGCGAGCAGTTCCCGCAGGAGCTGGCAGAGAAGTATTTAGAGCACCTGAAAGGCTATCTGACGCCGAAATACGCCGAATTTATCGGTAAAGAGATCCAGACCGCCTATCTCGAATCCTATTCCGAATATGGCCAGAATATTTTTGACCGTTATGTTACCTATGCGGATTTCTGGATTCAGGATCAGGAGTACCGTGACCCAGATACTGGCCAGCTGTTTGACCGAGAGTCGTTGAACGCCGAGCTGGAAAAGATCGAGAAGCCCGCAGGCATCAGCAACCCTAAAGACTTCCGTAACGAGATCGTCAACTTTGTCCTGCGCGCCCGTGCCAACAATAGCGGCCGGAATCCAAACTGGACCAGTTACGAGAAGCTGCGCACTGTCATTGAGAAGAAGATGTTCTCCAATACGGAAGAGCTGCTGCCTGTGATTTCGTTCAATACCAAAACCTCAACGGATGAACAGAAAAAACATGATGACTTCGTCGATCGCATGATGGAGAAAGGCTACACCCGGAAACAGGTGCGTTTGCTGTGCGAATGGTATCTGCGGGTGAGGAAGTCATCATAATGACGCACGATGCTGGCAACAGCGTTTGGGGGAAACATGGCCTATTTTATTGACCGACGACTGAACGGCAAAAACAAAAGCACGGTGAACCGCCAACGCTTTCTGCGCCGCTATAAGTCGCAAATAAAACAGTCGATTTCCGAGGCCATTAATAAGCGTTCGGTGACCGACATCGAAAGCGGGGAGTCGGTGTCGATCCCCAATGCAGACATCAACGAACCGATGTTCCATCAGGGCCGTGGAGGACGCCGCCACCGCGTCCACCCGGGCAACGATCACTTCGTACAGAATGACAAAATCGAGCGGCCACAAGGAGGTGGCAGCGGTGGTTCCGGTCAGGGGGATGCCAGTAAAGATGGCGAAGGCGAAGATGAATTTGTCTTTCAGATCTCCAAAGACGAATATCTGGATCTGCTGTTTGAGGATCTGGCGTTGCCGAATCTGAAGAAGACCCAGCATCGGCAGATGAACGAGTACAAAACGCACCGAGCCGGTTACACCGCTAACGGCGTTCCTGCCAATATCAGCGTGGTACGTTCGCTGCAAAACTCGCTGGCACGCCGTATGGCGATGACAGCGGGTAAACGGCGCACGCTGCATGAGTTGGAAGAGACGCTGGAACAGCTGGCGCACACCGAACCCGCACAATTGCTGGAAGAGGAACGGCTGCGGCAGGAAATTAACGAACTGCGCCAGAAAATCGCCCGCGTGCCTTTTATCGATACGTTTGACCTGCGCTACCGGAATTACGAGCGCCGAGCCGAGCCGTCGAGCCAGGCCGTGATGTTCTGTTTGATGGACGTATCCGGTTCTATGGATCAGGCGACGAAAGACATGGCGAAGCGCTTTTATATTCTGCTGTATCTGTTCCTCAGCCGAAATTATAAAAACGTCGACGTCGTCTACATTCGCCACCATACCCAGGCCAAAGAGGTCGATGAACAGGAGTTCTTCTACTCTCAGGAAACCGGCGGCACCATTGTTTCCAGTGCGTTAAAGCTGATGGAGGAAGTGGTTCGCGAGCGTTACGACCCATCGCAGTGGAATATCTACGCAGCACAGGCGTCGGATGGTGATAACTGGGCTGATGACTCACCGCTGTGTCACCAGATTCTGGCAAATCAGCTTTTGCCGATGGTACGTTACTATAGCTACATTGAAATCACCCGGCGTTCACACCAGACGCTCTGGCGCGAATATGAAACACTGCGCGATACGTTCGATAATTTCGCCATGCAGCATATCCGCGATCAGGATGATATCTACCCTGTCTTCCGTGAACTCTTCCGTAAACAAACTGTAGGGCATTGACCCGCCTCTCAATCAGCCAGTTATCTGTTAATGATTAATCGTTAGCTGGCTGATTTTCTCTTTCTGGGCATTTTTCTATAAACATGCATTTAAAATACATGTATTATAAATCGCATTATACCTGCACAGAGAATCGCTTATGAACATTGATAAATTCAAACACCAGCACAACGAAATACTCGAAAGCATTGATACCCTGCGTCAGCTATCCCGGGCCGGTGTGACAGAAAATGCCACTGACATCGCCCGCGCCATCGTCGCTATGAGTTCAACCATCAAGCTGCACCTTTCCGCAGAAGATCGCGTGCTGTACCCTTCGCTTCAGCGCAGCGGTGACGAACAGTTAACGAAGATGAGTCAGCATTATCAGAATGAAATGCAAACCATTGCCGCAGATTACGATGCGTTTTCCCGTCGCTGGAATACGGCTTCGCAGCTGGTGGGGCACGACAGGGATTTCCGGGCGGATGCCAATAACGTGTTGCGCAAGGTCTATGAACGCATGCAGCGGGAGAATCATGATTTTTATCCCCGCATTGAAACGGCCTGAGTGGATTAAGCACGTTTGACTAAAGGGCGGAAAATCTCTGTTCCGCCCTGTTGATTCTGTTGATTAGCGCCTTCATGCAACCTCGCCACGCCATTTTCCTTCACATTATCGTGACATTGTCACAAAGATAACGCTTTCTTTCCGCCAGTGTGCGCATTACCCTGTCGAACCCATAAAACATAGATTTCTGCTTTTGTTATGCAACGATTTGTTCTGATTTTACTGACTCTGGTTCTACTCGGCCCTCTGGGCATCGACATCTATTTACCGCTTATTCCCGCTATCGCCGTGGCGCTGAACAGCCCTGAATCGCTGATTCAATCCACCGTCGCCCTGTTTATTCTGATCATGGGATTAGGCCAACTGCTGGCGGGGCCGCTGGTCGATAAATACGGCCGACGCCCTATGGCGCTGGCTGGCGTGATTATCTATCTCATCGGTGCGATCATGGCTGCGCTAGCTACCAGCGCCACGCTATTTGTCCTCTCACGTCTTTTTCAGGGGCTGGCCGTCTGTTGTACCGCCGTCGCCATTTTCAGCAGCGTGCGTGACAAACTGAACGGCGACGATGCCGCCAGAACCTATGGCTTTCTTAACGGCACGTTGAACATTGTGCCGGCGCTGGCGCCGCTATTAGGTGGGCTTTTGGCCGAAGCCTTCGGCTGGCGTGCGCCCTTCTGGTTCCTCGCAGGCTACAGCATTCTGGTACTGGCACTCGTCATCCGCTTCCTGCCCGAAACGCGCCCGGATTCAACGTTGCCCGTACACGGCTTGCCGCTCCGCCAATACGCACGCCTGTTATCCGATCGCCAATTTCTGGGATTCGCCTCAGTCAACGCGGGCGCCATGGGGATGGCATTGACCTATGTCACCTTCTCTCCCGTGGTATTGATGAACGAGGCTCAGCTCACGCCGCTTGAGTTTTCCATTGCCTTTGGCGTCAACGGTTTTTGGATCATGCTGGTCAGCTTCTTTGCAAATCGCATTATTCGCAAAGTCGGCCGACCGCGCTGTCTGGCTATCGGTAGCCTGCTGATGGGGGCTGGGTTTCTTTCGCTGCTTGGCGGCGTCGTTCTCTTACCCGACGCGATGCAAGACACCTGGCCAACCTACATGCTTCCCGTCGCACTGGCCTGTGCCGGTCTGGCATTTTTGATCGGCCCGTCCACCAGCTACGCGCTGGAGCCTTATTCCAATGAGGCGGGGATTGCGTCGGCGATGGTAGGATTTGTGCAGATGGCGGGCGGCGCAGCGCTGGGCTTGATGGCTATGGCGCTCCCTCTGCCGTCAAAAGTATCACTGGCGCTGGTCATGCTCTGTGCCGCCCTGCTGGCGATACGCGCCCGCCTGCTGACGCGGCACCACAAGGGCAGCATTACGTCACTGCCCCGCGCGTAGTTCAAAACTAAGTAATTAAAAATTAAGTAGTTAAAAAATAAGCAGTTCCAAACTAACGAGCATACCTTTCCACGGACAAATCATCGGACTCAATCTCCGGTGATTTGTTCGACAGAATATCTGCCAGCAATTTTCCCGATCCACAGGCCATCGTCCAGCCCAACGTGCCATGTCCCGTATTCAGGTACAGATTTTTCAGAGGTGAGCGCCCTACCAGCGGCGTGCCGTCTGGCGTCATCGGACGCAATCCCGTCCAGAATGTTGCTTGCTCAATCGGGCCGCAATGGGGATACAGATCGCGCACCACCATTTCCAACGTTTCACGGCGCTTGGGGTTCAGTTCGGTATTAAAGCCTACAACCTCTGCCATGCCTCCGACGCGAATGCGACGATCAAAGCGAGTAATCGCTATTTTATAGGTTTCATCCAATACGGTAGAAACCGGTGCAAAAGCGTCATCCGCCAGCGGAATCGTCAGTGAATAGCCTTTCAGCGGATAAACCGGAATATCGAACCACTGACGCAGTAATCCGGTGGAATAGGAGCCGCACGCCATCACATAGGCATCTGCCACGATCATTTCATCGTCGCACTGGACGCCTGTAACGCTTTGCCCTTCCACCCGCAGTTGACGAACGTTACGCCCCAGTTTAAAGGTGACGCCAGCATCGGCAGCCATCGCCGCCAGTTGGCGAGTGAACAGCTGGCAGTCGCCCGTCTCATCATGCGGTAAACGCAGCCCGCCGGTCAGTTTTCCCGCCACGTGCGCCAGCGCAGGTTCAACCGTGGCCAGCTCATGACGAGTCAGCAGTTGATACGGTACGCCAGCCTCTTCCAGCACGGCGATATCACGTGTCGCGTTTTCATACTGCTGCTCAGTGCGGAACAGTTGCAGCGTTCCGCCTTGCCGCCCTTCGTACTCGATACCGGTATCTCGCCGCAGCGCTTGCAAACAGTCGCGGCTGTATTCCGCCAGACGCACCATCCGCGCTTTATTCGTTTTGTAGTGGCGCGCGTCGCAGTTGAGCAACATTTGCCACATCCAGCACAGCTGCGCTGCCGTGAAATCCGGCCGGATGGCCAGCGGCGCATGGCGCTGAAACATCCACTTTATCGCTTTCAGCGGTATGCCCGGCGCAGCCCAGGGCGCGGCATAGCCGGGGGAAATCTGTCCGGCATTCCCGGCGCTGGTTTCCAACGCGGGCTCCGGCTGCCTGTCGATCACGGTAACATCATGCCCTGCCTGCGCAAGATACCAGGCGGTACTTACGCCAACGACGCCACTTCCCAGAATCACAACCCGCATGCTACCGCTCTCCCTTTTTCTCCGTTAAAGACCGTCTAATCTACTGGAAAAATGCTTATTTTATGGAATAAAACACTAGTTAAAAGGTAAAACTGAAGACTACTCTAGCATTTGGGAAGGAATTGTCACCCGTCTCGACGATAACATTTATCTATTGTTCTCTCTTCGATCCGTCGAGTCTCCACTGAGATCGTAACGAAATAACTGTGAAATCATTCACAAAATACGTATTCGTTTTTTAGCTGAAAGGCATAAGAAAAATAAAAAAGATGAAAATGTTAAATGCCAAATTAATTAACCAGTTAGTTAGATTGCTTATTTTTAAATCGTGATAATCATCACAACAATAGAATCAACGACATCACTGTCAAGACAATCAGCCCCGTAGTTAAATACAAATTTGCGACATTCATCAAAAAAACACCTTATCAGTTTAATAACATTGTGTTCACACGGTGGTTATTCATATTTCCAGAGGGCGACGATGAAAATTGGATTAGTCATTAGCGGCGGCGACGTTAGCGGAATAAATAACTTCATCTTTCAGGTGAACAGAATGACTGCCTCTGACATCGTCATTTTCGATGGTGGAATTAATGGCCTGATCGATAACTGCTGTAAAGTCCTCACTCGCCGCGATTTAGTGGATTATTCCATCTCAGCAATGCCCCTGATTACTTCAGGGAGAAAAACCGGAAAGTGTAGAAAGACAGACTACGAGCAAATCGTCAAAAACATTCAAAAACAAAAACTCGATGCGCTCATTATGGCCGGCGGAGATGGCTCATTTCAATTTCTAAAAAAACTCAGTCACTATGGCGTTCATTGCTATGGCGTAGGAATGACGATTGATAATGATATCTCAGGGAATAGCTATACGATCGGCTTTTCCACCGCCTGCGAGCAGGTCATGAGTGAAGTGGAAAAATTGCGAAATACAGGCCGGGGATTACAAGGTCGGGTATTCATGATCGAATTACTCGGTGGTTATTGCGGCGAATTAACCTTGCAGGCGGCATTAAAGAGCAACGCAGATATCGCACTCATTCCAGAATCACCGTGGGAGATTGATAAATTATCACAATGTATTCGGGAGAAAATCGCAGAACAAAACAGTGTGATCATTTTATGCTCTGAAGGCTATACCCATGAGTATACTCCTGGCTTTCAGGGCGCTATCGATACCATTATCAAGAAACTAGAGCATAAGATTGGCATCCGTATCCGAAAAACTATTTTGGGATATGGTTTACGAAATGGCGCGCCCACCGGGGAAGAAATTATTCAGGGCACCCTGTTAGCAGAAGAAGTGGTTCGGTGTATTAACGCCGGACTGACTAATAAAATTATCATTATCAATAATAACAACAAGGCTATTCCTATCGACCTGGAGGATTCCGAACGACGTTTGGTTGATGTCGAAAGTCACTTTTATAAGCTCGCGAAAGCCCATCACCTTATATGAGGCCATGATTATGTTGAAAGTACTTTGCGTTTGCGGTTGTGGATTAGGTTCAAGTTTCGCTATCGAAATGACAGCCAAATCCGTACTAAAAAAATTAGGTATTGATGCAGAAATAAATCACACCACGATTTCAGAGGCCTCTGCCTTCAAATATGACGTTATCCTAACCCAGAAAATATTTGCTGACATCCTGAATAGCGATGCCAGTGAAGATGAGAAAAAAAGAGTCATCATTCTTAATAAATTGACGGATAAAGATGAAATAGAAGAAAAAATTTTAACTTATATCCAGGCTCATCAATAGCATGAGGTGAAATATGAACACCGTTATCAATTTCATTGTGAAAGATTTATTAGGCCAGGCATCCATATTAATCGCACTGATCGCCATGATCGGGTTGATTTTACAGAAGAAATCAGTAGGGAAAATTGCAGAAGGGACATTCAAGACGCTGTTGGGCTTCCTCATCATGATGGCAGGGATTAACATCATCGTTGATACCCTGACTTATTTGAACAACATATTTACCCAAGGCTTTGGCATGAAAGGCTACATCACCGATGTCGCCGCCATCGCCGGGTTGGCAAACCGCGAACTCGGGTCAGAAGTTGCGTTGACGCTCATGGTGATCTTTGCCGTCAACATCCTTATTGCACGCATTACTCCCTTTAAATATATCTTCCTAACGGGACAGGCTCTGCTGTGGATGGCAACAATCGGTACCGTGATCGGCTATAAGTCGGGCTTGACCGGCGCGACACTGATCCTAACCGGCGGCATATTTGGCGGCATTATGGCCGTGCTGATGCCCGCGCTGGCGCAGCCGATAGTCCGTAAAATCACGAATTCCGATGATGTGGCGCTGGGGCATTTTTGTACCATCGGGTATCTAGTGCAGGCCGCCGTCGCGCGGTTAGTCGGCAAAAACTCCAAATCCACAGAAGACTTAACGCTGCCTGATAATTTCAAATTCTTGCAGGATACCTACTTGTCGATGGCCGTCGTCATGGTGCCAATGTACCTCATCCCGGCCGTGGCGGCGGGACCGACCTACATTGCGCAGTACGCCAACGGCGTCAACTATCTGATGTATTCCTTCATGCAGTCCATGCAGTTTGTCGCGGGCGTTTTCGTTCTCTACAGCGGTGTCCGTCTGCTGCTTAATGAGCTGGTTCCCGCATTTCGAGGTATCGCCATGCGGCTGGTCCCTAACGCCAAACCCGCGTTGGATTGCCCGGTGCTCTTCCCCTATGCGCCCAACGCCGTCATTGTCGGGTTCCTCGCCACCACCGTCGGTTCTATTCTCGGGATGCTGATTTTCCCGATGTTTGGGCTGGCGATGATTTTGCCGGGTTTATTGACCAACTTCTTTGCGGGCGGCACAGCCGGTATTTTCGGTAATGCGCTGGGAGGACGGCGCGGCGCAGTCATCGGCGGTGTCGTTCATGGCCTTTTCATTACGTTCTTGCCCGCCATTCTGGTGCCATTATTGGAAGTCTTCGGATTTACCGGCGTCACCTTCAGTGATTCCGATGTCATCGGTACTGGCCTGATATTAGGACACGCTTTCCAGCAAGACTGGTTATTTGTCGCCGCCTTTGTCGCGTTCGTTGCATTCATTGCCTTGATTGCGAATCGTAAACTATCGCAATAGCGTATTGGCCTGTAGTCATGATGCAAACAGCTTAAGGAGTCACTATGTTTTCTCTACTCAAACGCTTTTTATCCCCGGGTCCCTCTTCCGACCATCGCGATAATAAGGATGACAATCGCGTCAGGGAAATTGAGGAAGAATTAGCGGAGCTTGAGTTTCGTTTAGTTCAAGATCCAGCTCATAGTGAAACGCAAAAAGCGCTAATGATTAAATACAATCAGGCCATTCAGGTATTTTCTTCTCATCCTGACTATCGGAATCGCGTTGATGATATTTTTATTCAGATAGATGAACTCAGAAACACCATTCGGAAAAATATATGAGGATTTATGAGCATAAAAAATTTCCTTTTGCAGCACGATTGCATTCAACTGGGCGTGATATGTAAAACATGGGAAGAGGCCATTTATTGCGCCGCACAACCGTTAATCCGTGCAGGGTGTATTACGAAGAATTATCCCGTCGCGGTAATAGAAAGCACGAAGGAATACGGGCCTTATTATGTTTTTGATGAAGGTATCGCTATTCCTCATGCGCGCCCTGAGTGTGGGGTTCAGGAGAATTGTTTCAGTTTACTGACGCTACAGACTCCGCTCTCTATTCAGGGAAGTGAACCGGTGGATATTTTAATTATGTTCGGCGGCGTTAACAGCGATGCGCATATTACGGAAGGTATCGCCTCAATCATCAATCTATTGGAAAAGGACGACATGCTCTCTCGTATTCGAAGCGCCACTACGGCAGATGATATTGTCGGAGTATTATGAAAAAGCTTATTTTAGTAAATGGTATTCCCGCATCTGGGAAAAGTACGGTAGCACGTATCATTGCGGATGAATTGAGCTTCCCACGGTTAAGCCTTGATGAAATAAAAGAGCCGTTCATGATGCAGTTCTGCGATGTGATTGATAGAACGTTAAACAGAAAATTGGGATACGCCGCGTATCAGGCCATGTTTAATATTGTTAGACAGGCTCCTGAAAATAATATTCTGGTTCTTGATGCCTGGTTCGGATTTCGCGAGAGAACCGTACTACAGGACTATCTGGCTTCGTGTGGCATCCATCATACGCTTGAAATATGGAATGCTATCTCATCTGATCGGGTAGCAGCACGATATCAAGCCAGAATTAATGAAAGAATAAAAGGCCATCCCGGCAATGAGTATCTCCCGGAATTAATGTCACTCGCGCATCAGGCGAAACCGATGTGTATTGGAAAGTGTTACACGGTTGATCAGGATAAGGAAATTAATCATCAGGAATTAATTCAATGGATCAAAACCCACCTGGATTAATCGCTTATTTATATTACTTTTTATGAGGGTAATTATTATGAACACCATGACAACAGCTGAACACCGAGGATATCAATTAATTTGTAACGCGACAGGCGCCATGATGGTTATTGCCTGCGATCAACGTGGCGGCATGCGAACATTATTGGCTCCGACATCAGAAGCCCAGGCCGCGATTACCAATGAAACATTAGGAAAAACAAAATACGACATCACTCGCTATCTGGCGGCGGAGGCAGGCTGTGTGCTGGTTGATCCGATCTGCGCCATACCGGGTCTGATAGACGAAGACATTCTGCCCCGCGATACGGGCCTGCTCATCGGGCTTGACGCGTCAGGGTGGGAAACAACGCCAGAAGGCTACCGGATCTCCACGATGGTTGAAGGCGTCACGGCACGTAAAGTGCGTGAATGGGGTGCCACTGGCGGAAAAATCATGATCTACCTTCGTCCGGATAGACCAGACGCCAATACCCGTAACCTTGCCACACTCCGTACCGTGATTCAGGATTTTGCGCAGGAAGATTTACTGCTCGTCGTCGAATTCCTGACCTATCCTCTGGAAAATGAATCTCGCGAAGCCTACACGCGTCTCCTGCCTGAGCTCATTCCAGCAGGCTGTCAGGCCTGTATCGACCAAGGCGCAAAGGTCTTAAAAATCCCTTACCCTGGATCTGATGAGGCTTGTGCACACGTAACCGCGCTCTGCGGTGACATTCCCTGGGCCGTCCTATCCGCCGGCGTCGATCACGCGACATTTCTCCCTCAGGTAGAGAGCGCGTTGAAAAATGGTGCCTCTGGCGTGATTGCCGGTCGTTCTCTGTGGAAGGATTGCATCTCACTCGATCGCAACGTTTCTAAAGAGAAGCTGTCTACGATTGCCGTTTCCCGCCTTAACGACATTCAGGCGCTGTTAAAACGGTATCAACGCCCTTAGTTCAAGCAGCATTTCGCGCTCTCTCCGGGGAGCGCATTTCCCTGTCAATCGACCGCGTAATATCGGTTTCTTTTTTCTCCCCTTAGCGACCTTTCTCCATCAAACACGCGCAATTCGTCAATTGCCGCGTTTCCAAAGCTCAGCTATAACTAAATGAACAACGATGATTTTTTGACAGGAGCCAGCGGGAAGGCAGTAAACGAGATCTCACGTACAGACTTGTTATGTTAGGGGGCGCGCTGATGGCTATATCGACGGATAATCAGGTAAAAAAAACACTTCGCCTGAGTGATGGACCGGACTGGACGTTTGAGTTATTACAGGTTTACCTTGATGAGATTGATCGGGTGGCGAAGCTGTATCGTCTGGCAACCTACCCTCATCAGATTGAAGTCATCACTTCAGAACAAATGATGGACGCCTATTCCAGCATAGGCATGCCGATCAACTATGCCCACTGGTCATTCGGGAAGAAGTTTATCGAAACCGAACAGCGTTACAAACACGGGCAGCAGGGGCTGGCGTACGAAATCGTCATTAACTCCGATCCCTGTATCGCGTATTTGATGGAAGAAAACACGCTGCCAATGCAGGCGCTGGTCATGGCGCACGCCTGCTACGGACACAACTCGTTCTTCAAAGGTAATTACCTGTTCCGCAGTTGGACCGACGCCAGTTCCATCGTCGATTACCTGCTGTTTGCCCGCCAGTATATCGCGCAATGCGAAGAGCGCTATGGCGTGGACGAGGTGGAACGCCTGCTAGATTCCTGCCATGCATTAATGAATTACGGCGTTGACCGCTATAAGCGCCCGCAGAAGATTTCGCTCGAGGAAGAAAAGTCCCGCCAGAAAAGCCGCGAGGCCTACCTGCAAAGCCAGGTTAACGATCTCTGGAAAACCTTACCGCGCCGCGAACAAGGTATCGCACCGGAACAGGCAAGGCGTTTCCCGCAAGAACCGCAGGAAAATCTGCTCTACTTTATGGAGAAAAACGCGCCGCTGCTGGAGCCTTGGCAACGTGAGGTTCTGCGTATCGTGCGGAAAGTCAGCCAGTATTTCTATCCACAGAAGCAGACTCAGGTGATGAATGAAGGCTGGGCCACGTTCTGGCATTACACCATCCTGAACCATCTCTATGATGAAGGCCGAGTCACCGAGCGCTTCATGCTCGAGTTCCTGCACAGCCATACCAACGTGATCTATCAGCCGCCGTACAATAGTCCGTACTACAACGGGATTAATCCGTATGCGCTGGGCTTCGCGATGTTTCAGGACATCAAGCGTATTTGTCAGTCACCGACGGACGAAGATCGCTACTGGTTCCCCGATATCGCGGGTAAAGACTGGCTCGATACACTGCATTTTGCGATGCAGAACTTCAAAGATGAGAGTTTTATCAGCCAGTTCCTGTCGCCTAAATTGATGCGTGATTTCCGGCTGTTTACGGTTCTGGATGACGATCGCAATAACTATCTGGAAATTGCCGCGATTCACGACGAAGAAGGCTATCGTTTGATCCGGCAGGAACTCTCCGCCCAGTACAACCTGAGCCATCTGGAACCGAACATTCAGGTCTGGAACGTGGATTTACGCGGTAATCGGGCGCTGACGCTGCGCTATGTTCCGCATAATCGCGCACCGCTGGATAAAAGTAGCCAGGAAGTGTTGAAGCACGTCCATCGCCTGTGGGGATTTGATGTTTATCTGGAACAGGCTAACACGGATGGCAGCATCGAGTTGATTGAACGCTGCCCGCCGCGTAACGGAACGGCAGCTACATAACGAAAATCGGTTCACAGGTCAGCGATACGACTCAAGAAAAAGGGGATTCAGGCAGCAACCTGAATCCCCTTTTCATATTTTCACAATGACGCTGCGGGATGAGCCTTAGCGGCGTACTTCCGCGATGTCCCGCGGGATCGCGCTCTGCATACTGTGCCAGATCGCCCCACTTTCTTTACCGTAATGCCTGACGACATCCATCACCTGATCGTAGAGCTCTTCGCTGCGCAACGCGTCCAACCGACCGTAAAAATTCACCGCCAGCTTGCGGGCTTCCGGATTGGAAAAATAGTAGCGCCCTACGCGAATATACAGCCCTTTCAGGCCGTTCAGGATCAGACCATAAATCGGATTGCCAGAGGCAAAGGCCAAACCACGGAACACGTTGTAGTCAAGCTGCGCAAAAGCTTCTGCGCTATCGTCTACCGCGCTTGCCTGCGTTAATACATCACGCACCTTTTCCGGGTTATGGCGTAACGCCGTCCGAATAAAAATGGCGGCGATGTTGGTGCGCACGGCCAGCAAGTTATCAATCAGTTGCGGCACGCTATCGTGATCGAGTCGCGCCAGCGTTTCCAGAATATTGAGCCCGGAGGTTTCCCAAAAGTTGTTAATCTTTGTGGGTTTCCCGTGCTGTATCGTCAGCCAGCCATCGCGGGCCAGGCGCTGAAGTACTTCACGCAGGGTAGTACGGGTCACGCCAATCAGTTCGGAAAGCTCCCTTTCCGCGGGCAAAATAGAGCCAGGAGGAAAGCGGTTATTCCATATACTTTCGATAATGTATTCTTCCGCGAATCCAGCCGGACTTTGCGCCTTTATAACCATGTGTTTAATAATCCGTAGCGGTGATTGCCGAAAAAAGCCCAGTCATAATACCAGACGAAAGAATCATGATATAGCGCCGCACTCGGACACCGAACCATTTCAATGAAAAATTGTGACTGCAAACCGCCCTCTCGCGGCGTAGAACGGTAGACTTCTGCCCGTTTGTAAAGTTTTTACGATATGATAAAAACCATCAAACTATTCTAACGAATAAGGATTCTCCTTCCATTATGATCGGCATGCCCCTTCATCGCGCGCTGTTAAAAAATTTTCTGGGATACGCGCCAGACTGGTACAAGTTGACTATTTTTTGCTTCTTGCTGATTAATCCGCTGCTGTTCTATTTTGTCAGCCCGTTTTGGGCCGGTTGGTTACTCGTTGTGGAGTTTATTTTTACGCTCGGTATGGCGCTGAAATGTTACCCGTTACAGCCTGGCGGCCTACTGGCACTACAGGCAATCCTCATCGGAATGACCAGCCCGCAGCAGGTGTGGCATGAGGTCACAGGGAATATTGAAGTCCTCATGCTGCTGGTGTTTATGGTGACGGGCATCTATTTCATGAAGCAACTGCTGCTCTTTGTGTTTACCAAGCTGCTGTTGCGCATTCATTCCAAAACGCTGCTTTCCCTTGCTTTCTGTATCGCCGCGGCCTTTCTTTCCGCGTTCCTTGATGCGCTGACCGTGATTGCCGTTGTTATCAGCGTCGCTATCGGGTTTTATGGTATTTATCACCGCTTCGCTTCTCAACAGGGTGAAGACGAGGCCGATATCAGCGATGACAGCGCGCTAAGCAGCGAGGAGCATCATCGTACGCTGGAGCAGTTCCGGGCGTTCCTGCGCAGCCTGCTCATGCACGCTGGCGTCGGTACGGCACTGGGCGGCGTGATGACGATGGTGGGTGAACCTCAGAACCTGATTATCGCGAAAAGCGCCGGTTGGGATTTCGTCAGCTTCTTCCTGCGCATGTCACCCGTGACCGTCCCGGTGTTTATTTGCGGTATCCTGACCTGCGTGCTGGTTGAGCGTTTTAAACTCTTCGGCTATGGCGTAAACCTGCCAGACAACGTGCGCCGCGTGCTTGAGGATTACGATCGGGATATGACAGAAAAGCGCACGCCGCAGGATAAAGCGCGTTTAATCGTGCAGGCGGTGATTGGCGTCTGGCTCATCGTCGCGCTGGCGTTTCATCTGGCGGAAGTCGGGTTGATTGGCCTTTCCGTGATTATTATGGCGACGACGTTCTGCGGCGTGACTGAAGAACATGCCATTGGTAAAGCGTTTCAGGATGCCATGCCGTTTACCGCGCTGTTGACGGTCTTTTTTGCAATCGTCGCCGTCATTATCGATCAGCAGCTGTTTTCACCGATTATCCACTACGTCCTGCAATCTTCTGAAAGCGCGCAACTGACGCAGTTTTATCTGTTCAACGGCCTGCTCTCATCGATATCGGATAACGTCTTCGTTGGCTCGGTTTATATTAACGAAGCGCGCAACGCCTTTGAAAACGGTCAGATCTCGCTTCCTCAGTTCGAGCTGCTCGCTGTCGCGATCAATACCGGCACCAATCTGCCTTCCGTCGCCACACCGAATGGGCAAGCCGCATTTCTGTTCTTGCTGACGTCCTCTCTGGCACCGCTTATCCGTTTATCTTACGGGCGCATGGTGATCATGGCACTGCCTTACACCATTGTGATGACGCTGGTCGGGTTACTTTGCGTTGAGTTCACGCTGGTGCCGTTCACCGATTTTTTGATGAATAAACAATGGATTTCTTTGCCAGACTTGACCATATCGGGCAGTCACTCATAATCACGATCGTGTATAGTAATCGCGGCAGCGACAATTTCGGCCTTGATGATGTTATCAACACCCTTTTCGCCGCCGCAGAATGACAGAAAAGCATCAAATAAACATATCGTTACGTTTTGCGCAGTGAAATGATGGCAGTGAAGCCAGAACGGTTTACACTGCTGCTTTAATCATGTTTAGCATGGAATATTTTTATGTTGCGATTTCTTAATCGTTGCTCACGCGGACGTGGTGCGTGGCTGCTGCTGGCGTTTACCGCTTTAGCGTTGGAATTGACCGCGCTCTATTTTCAGCATGTGATGTTATTAAAACCGTGCGTGCTGTGTATCTATCAGCGCTGTGCGCTGTGGGGCGTGTTCGCAGCAGGTATTGTTGGTGCCATCGCGCCATCAACGGCGTTGCGTTACCCAGCCATCGCGCTCTGGATATACAGTTCTTATGAAGGGTTCCGACTGGCCTGGAAACACACGGATATTTTGTTAAATCCGTCGCCGTTTACCACCTGTGATTTCTTTGTCAGCTTCCCGTCATGGTTGCCTTTGGACAAATGGCTTCCGGCTATTTTCAATGCGACAGGTGATTGCTCAGTACGTCAGTGGGAATTTCTCTCTCTGGAAATGCCGCAATGGCTGCTTGGCATCTTTGCCGCTTATCTGTTGGTTGCCGTGCTGGTATTGATCGCTCAGCCTTTCCGCCCTAAGCGTCGCGACCTCTTCAGCCGCTGACTGACCATATACCCTAAATAATTCGAGTTTCAGGAAGGCGGCAAGTGAAGAAATCCCGATGAGCTTACTCAGGTAAGTGATTCGGGTGACTGAGCACAGCCAACGCACATGCAACTTGAAGTTGCACGGGTATAGACCGAAAAGCCCGACGAGAGTCGGGCTTCTGGTAACTGTTTCTACGCTTCACAGGCTTGTGCTACCCCTCACTGCTGTGGTCTGTAGATATCGCGATAGTGGCCTAATCTTTCGTTAAAAAAAGGTCTTTTTTCCTGCGGGATTCTTCGTGATATTTCATCTGCGTCGATCTTTTTTTCCTGACTTTCCATAAAGGCAATGGTGGAGGCAGCAAAATCGGTGTACTGCTCGCTGTACTCAAGAATAATTTTCTCAAAGTTAATCACATGCTCTCCCTCCTTCTGGTTTGACTGCTCTAAAATTATACAACACGTCACGATTTATGCCGGAGATGACAGCATGATTCGCACAATGAAAAAGAGAAATGTGAAGTGACAGGCAAAATGCAGAGGGGATGACGAGTGAACGCTGATTATCCCCCAATAAAAAGCCCCTCTTCTGAGTGATTCAGATTGAGGGGCTTCTTGTTTTAACCAGATAGCAGCCTAGCGCCGAACAGACACTATCGCGCCCACTCGGGTTTGTTTAAAATATGGTCCTGCCAGTCCACCACCTCAGTCTCACGCACGGCGATATGGCGCACAGAGATACGCTCACGGTGCATCGCCGTTTTAGTACCGCAGACCAGCGGGTGCCACTGCGGTAAATCTTCACGCTCATGAATCAGGCGATACGCACAGGTCGCCGGTAGCCAGTTAAACGTCAGCAGATTCTCGCGTGTCAGCTTGATGCAATCCGGCTCGTACTCAAAGCGTTTCTCATAGTTACGACACTGACAGCTTTTAATATTCAGTTGATTACAGGCGACGTTGGTAAAGTAGATTTCCTCCGTATCCTCATCAATCAGTTTATGCAAGCAGCACTGACCGCAGCCATCGCACAGCGACTCCCATTCATCGTCAGACATCTCAGACAACGTTTTTTGCTGCCAAAAAGGGCGTTCAGTCATGTCTATTCCAGTTACATTAAGTTGTATAAATCGATAGCGTTGTAAATAAAGATGCGTGATTCTGGCGGGCGCAGCGGGGAAACTTTGCTGCCCGTCGTTCAACACGGGCAGCCGGGGGAGCGTTAGATAATACGCGTGCTTAACGTCCGGTCATTTACCGTAATCGTCAGCATATCGCCCGACAGGATCGGACCGACCCCTTTTGGCGTACCCGTTAAAATAACATCGCCCGCGCGCAGCGTAAAGAAACGGCTCATGTAAGCAATCAGCGGCAGAATCGGCGTAATCATATCACGCGTGTTACCCTGCTGGCGCACTTCATCATTCACTTTTACACCCAGATCGGTTTGCTGCGGATCGCCAAACTCGGCAACCGGAATAAAACCGGAGATCGGGCAAGAACCATCAAACGCTTTGGCTTTTTCCCACGGCTGACCCGCTTTTTTGAAGTCAGACTGCAAATCACGCAGCGTCAGATCCAGCGCCACACCAAAGCCTGCAATCGCCCGGGCGACGCGTTCTTCATTCGCCTGCTTTAACGGCGTACCGATCAGCACAGCCAGCTCGACTTCGTGGTGAACCGAACCCAGATTTTTAGGGATGGCAACGGGCTGGCGTAAGTCACACAGTGCGGTTTCAGGCTTGATGAATAAAACAGGCTCACTCGGGGTCGCATTGCCCATTTCTTTGATGTGTTCTGAGTAGTTGCTCCCGACGCAAACGACTTTATTTACTGGGAAATCAAGCAGCGCGCCCTGCCAGTCTCTGTGTTGATACATGGGTATTCTCCTGCCCTGTCTGTTGGATTATCGCTGCTTTCGTGGCACAGAACACGACCAAAAGGAAAACAGCTATATAAGAACACGATGGTGCAAAACCATCGTTATATCATCGCTACGGGGGTTACCCCAACAGATTTCAGGCGAGCAGGGTTGGAGATCCGGTGAGGGAGAAACGAAGCCCTATCCCATCAAAAAGGGAAACAATTAAATTGTGGCGAGGTAAAACTCAAAAGGTGAATATTTATCGCGCGGAATATCATGCAAACGGCTGAGATATTCCACGCTAAATTATGTTTGCGGCTTTATCTGAAAGTACGCCTTGGTATTATTTTTTTACACTTATACTGGCGTGTTTAATAAGCTCTCGACCGGTGGAGGAACTTGCAGATAAAAGCCCTGTTCTTGCAGCGCAAGTTTCACTTTTTCTATATCGGCATTCGCCAGTTTTTTACGCCCATCCAGCGGTAAAACCATGGCTAACTGCGGCGTGCCGAAACTTTTCATTAATTCTTCCGGCACACGTGAGAAATCGTCTTTTTTTTCAACATAAAGATAGGTCTGATCGCGTTTAGCACTTCGATAGATCACACAAAACATTTTTTTTACTCTATTTGATGGGAATGCCATCTTGCCTGTATATAATTGTGACTATAACATGCTTACAGCGCTCTGGAATATCATGCCTTAAATGTTACTCTAGGGATTAAAAGATGCTGAAACTGAGTCAGGATAGATGTCACAAACGCCAATAGAGCTAAAAGGCAGCAGCTTTACCTTATCGGTTGTTCATTTGCATGATTCCCAACCCGAGGTAATTTACCAGGCACTACAGGAAAAAATAGAGCAAGCGCCTGCTTTCCTGAAAAATGCCCCCGTTGTGATTAATGTTGCTGCATTAACAGCGGAAACCGACTGGATAAAATTACAGCAGGCCATTTCGTCAACCGGCCTGCATGTCGTTGGCGTCAGCGGATGTACCGACGACGCATTAAAGAAAACCATTGCGCAGGCGGGGCTTCCCCTTCTGAGCGAAGGTAAAGCACAACGCCGGGTCGTCGAGCCCGTCGCCGCCGTTCCTGCTGCGGTGAAAACGAAAGTCATCAACACCCCCATACGTTCCGGCCAACAGATTTACGCCCGGAACTGTGACTTGATTGTCACAAACGGCGTCAGCGCAGGGGCGGAGGTGATTTCCGATGGCAATATTCATATTTACGGCATGATGCGCGGCCGAGCCCTCGCAGGCGTTTCTGGCGATGTTCAGAGCCAGATATTCTGTACGCATCTGGCCGCAGAACTGGTCTCGATTGCTGGCCGTTACTGGCTGAGCGATCAGATTCCTGAAGCGTATTTTGGGCAGCCAGCACGGATCAATCTGAACCAGCTGGACAATGTTTTAACGATAAAACCTCTAGACTAGAATCTCCCAAGGAAACATTTATGGCACGCATCATTGTTGTTACATCGGGTAAAGGGGGCGTTGGCAAGACCACATCAAGCGCGGCCATTGCTACCGGTTTAGCCCAGAAAGGAAAAAAGACGGTTGTCATCGATTTTGACATTGGTCTGCGTAACCTCGACCTGATCATGGGATGTGAGCGTCGCGTGGTGTACGACTTCGTCAACGTGATTCAAGGTGATGCCACGCTGAATCAGGCGCTGATCAAAGATAAGAGAACGGATAATCTCTACATTCTGCCCGCTTCACAAACGCGTGATAAAGATGCGTTAACGCATGAAGGCGTAGAGAAAGTGCTCAATGATCTGGGCAACATGGAATTCGATTTTATCGTGTGTGATTCACCTGCCGGGATTGAAACCGGTGCGTTGATGGCGCTCTATTTCGCTGACGAAGCGATTATCACCACCAACCCGGAAGTCTCTTCCGTTCGCGACTCCGACCGTATTCTGGGCATTCTGTCTTCGAAATCACGTCGTGCTGAGCGTTCTGAAGATCCGATCAAAGAGCATTTGCTGTTGACGCGCTACAACCCAGGTCGGGTGAGCCGTGGCGACATGCTGAGCATGGAAGATGTTCTTGAAATTCTGCGGATTCCGCTGGTTGGCGTGATCCCAGAAGACCAATCCGTACTCCGCGCCTCTAACCAGGGCGAACCCGTTATTCTGGATGCGGAAGCCGATGCAGGTAAAGCCTACGCGGATACCGTTGAACGTCTGCTTGGTGAAGAGCGTCCTTTCCGTTTTGTTGAAGAAGAGAAGAAGGGTTTCCTTAAACGACTTTTTGGGGGATAAATTATGGCTTTACTGGACTTCTTTCTGTCCCGCAAAAAAACGACAGCCAATATTGCCAAGGAACGGCTGCAAATTATTGTCGCGGAGCGACGCCGGGGAGATAGCGAGCCCCATTATCTGCCGCAATTAAAGCGAGACATTCTTGAGGTTATCTGTAGATATGTACAGATTGATCCTGAGATGGTGACGGTTCAGCTTGAGCAAAAAGGAGATGATATTTCCGTGCTTGAGTTGAACGTTACATTACCGGAAGCGGAAGAAACGCCTAAATGATTTTTCTGCTGTAGTATCCCCTGCTTTTACGCAGGGGATATCTATTCCCGTCATACTTCAAGTTGCAGATGCGTTGGCTGCGTTCACTCACCCGAATCACTTACCTGAGTAAGCTCATCGGGATTCTTTCTCTTGCCGCCTTCCTGAAACTCGAATTATTTAGGGTATATTCGTCATACATAAAATTACGTGCGTTTCATTTCATAATAGACTGTATATTTAGCCAGTCTTTTATTTCTTATTTTGTTTTTTTCACCGCATTCTTATCACCCTATTTGCTGCTTTTTCATGATTGCATCATCACAGCAAATAAGGCGTATTGATAAGATGTGTTTACCGGTGATTAATAGCTCTGCACAATTTCACGCAGTTCATCGCCATATAACTGGCCGCGCCAGCCAGACAACATTTCCGGCATTCCCGCATCTTGCCCGCTTAATTTCCAATGCCAGTTAAGCAGACGATTAATTTGGCGACGTGAAGCCAATAGCTCGGCGGATAATCCACTCTGCTCGCTCGCGCGCTGCACCAGCGCTTTGATATCTTTAAACGCTTTTTTATAGCCGGGATAGTCGATCAAATTAATCACTGGCGGTGGACAATCCGCGTCAGCAATGCCGTCCGTCTGTGCAACACAGTCCAGCAGCGTTTTGCCGTGGTAGCGGATTTCCGGGCCGCTCAGCCCCAGCGAGCTCAGTTCACCCAGCGACGTCGGCAGACAACGCGCCACCTGCAACAGGTTCTCTTCACGTACGACAAAATTCACCGCGCTGTCTCGCTCACGTGCTTTACGCAAACGCCACTCAGCCAGACGCTGAAGGCAAGCCAGATTTCGACCACGCAGCTGCCAGGCGTTGCCAAATTCGCGATAGGCCAGCGCCGGCGCCAAAATATCCTGTTTACGCTGGCACAGCAGGAGACACTCATCCAGCGCCGCGTTCATCCATCCTGCCGCTTCCGTATCAGCCACCAGTTGAATGGCCATCGGCAGCAGATAGAACACATCCGCAGCGGCGTAATCGCACTGTTTTTCGCTCAGCGGACGAGCAAGCCAGTCCGTTCTCGACTCGCTTTTATCCAGCGTCACGCCCATGTAGTCAGCCACCAGCGCAGCGAATCCATAAGAAAGCGGCTTGCCTAAAAATGCGGCCAGAATCTGTGTATCGATGAAAGGCGTCGGCAGTGTTCCAAACGCATTGAGAAACACTTCCAGATCTTCGCTGCCCGCATGCAGGAATTTAGTGACCTGCTCATCACGCAGTAACGCCTGAAAGGGTGCCCAGTCGGTAATCGTTAACGGGTCAATAAGTGAAAGCTGTTCGCCATCATACAATTGAATCAACCCTAATTGCGGGTAATACGTGCGGGTTCTGACGAACTCCGTGTCCAATGCCACCTGCGGAAAACGTCGCGCCTGGGAGCAAACCTCTTGTAACCCGATGTCGGAAGTGATCAACTGATAATTCAAAACGTCATTCTCTTGGTTGTTTTTACTTTACGGTTCTGGGTCAAATCCGTATCGCCGTAAAAAATTCCCGGCGGACATTTTTAACGTCGCAAGCGACGGCCCATAGAGTGACGAGTATAAGCTCGCCATAAAAAAGAACGCCGGATAAACCGGCGTGAAAACATCATATCGCGTCCTGCCTCTCTCTGGCAGTCGTTTTTCGTGGAAAATCGTCAGGCGGCAGCGTCTTTCTTCGCCTTCTTATCGCCACGTAATTCGCGGCGCAGGATTTTCCCCACGTTAGATTTCGGCAAATCGTCGCAGAATTCGATCTCTTTCGGCACTTTGTAGCCGGTAAGATTACGGCGACAGTGGGTAATGAGTTCCTCTTTTGTTAACGAGTGATCGCGTCTGACGACAAAGGCTTTGACTGCCTCGCCGGAGACCTCATTTTCCACCCCAACCACCGCAGACTCGGACACTTTAGGATGGCGGCTGATGACATCTTCAATTTCAGTCGGATAGACGTTAAAGCCGGAAACCAGAATCATGTCTTTCTTACGGTCGATGACTCGCAGGAATCCTTCGTCATCAGACGTGACAATGTCACCCGTTGCTAACCAGCCATCTTTTAACACCTCATCCGTCGCAGCAGGCTGCTGCCAGTACCCTAACATCACCTGCGGTCCACGCACCCACAGCTCACCAGATTCTCCAGGCCCTGCGTCGTTACCGTTATCGTCAATGATTCTGACGTCCGTTGACGGCACCGGCAGCCCGATACTGCCGCTGTAGTGTTTCAGATCGTACGGATTTCCCGACACCAGCGGCGAACTCTCCGTCAGTCCATACCCTTCCAACAGGTGTTTACCTGTGGTTTTTTCCCAACGCTCCGCCACCGCTTGCTGCACCGATGCGCCGCCGCCAACCGATAAACGCAGCGTGGAGAAATCCAGCTCGTGAAACTCTTTGTTGTTGAGCAGCGCGTTAAATAACGTATTGACGCCGGTGATAGCCGTAAACGGATATTGTTTCAGTTCCTTCACGACCGCCGGGATATCACGGGGATTGGTGATCAACAGGTTCTTCCCGCCCAATTCAAGGAACAGAAGGCCGTTCACCGTAAGTGCGAAAATATGGTAGAGCGGCAACGCCGTGACCACCAGTTCATTCCCTTCTTGCAGAACAGCACCATATGCACCTTTACACTGCTCAAGATTCGCCAGCATATTGCGGTGTGTGAGCATGGCGCCTTTAGCGACGCCCGTGGTGCCGCCGGTATATTGCAGGAATGCCAAATCGGTATTGATAATATCGGGGCGAATATACTGCTGACGCCGTCCTTCCTGCAAAACACGACGGAACGATATCGCATCCGGCAGATGGTATTTGGGCACCAGCCGCTTAATGTACTTCACCACGAAGTTGACCAGCGTGCCTTTGGCCGTAGAGAGCTGGTCACCCATACGGGTCAGGATAACGTGTTTCACCGCCGTGTTATGGACGACTTTTTCCAGCGTATGCGCGAAGTTAGACACGATAACAATCGTGCTCGCACCGCTGTCTTTTAGCTGATGCTCCAGCTCACGCGGTGTATACAATGGGTTAACGTTGACGACCACCATCCCCGCGCGCAGCACGCCAAAGAGCGCAACGGGATATTGCAGCAGATTCGGCATCATCAGCGCGACACGATCGCCTTTTTGCAATTTAAGCTGGTTTTGCAGATAGGCGGCAAACGCCCGACTCCGCTCTTCCAGCTTACGAAACGTCATCACTTCACCCATGTTGACGAATGCGGGCCGATCGGCATAACGCCTGACGCTATTTTCAAACATTTCAATCAACGACGAATAGCGATCCGGATCAATTTCCGCCGGCACATCCGCCGGATAGCGTGATAACCAAATTTTTTCCAAGACGTCACTCCCGAGATATTTTTTTAGTGGCATCGTCTTCGCCCTCAGAGGCTTATTGTTATTAACATTATTTTAACTCAGCCTACCAGTTAGCTAACAAACAATGTTAAGGTTGCGAGATCGATCACTAATTTATTCTTTATTCAAAAAAAATCAGGCAACCTGCGTCGCCTGATATCTTCACACTGAACGAAATAATTTTAGAGCCTACCCCATAGGGCGTTATTGGCGCAGTCAGTTTGGACACGGACAGCGCGGAAAAACCGGAGCGTACACGTAGTACGTGAGGATTTTGAGCACTGCCCAGGTTCAAAATGACAAGTAAAATAGCCCTATTCTTATTCTGTCACGACATTCTCAATGCGCGCAGGACCAGACCAACCGCCGTCAAATCCCCATCCGGGCCCCCAACCATAGCCGTAACCCGCACGCCATCCCCACGGGCCATAGCCGCCGGGTGGTACCATAAGACGCTGCACGACATTCCAGCGTTTGTAGCCTTGTGCGTCGATCACGACATAACGATAGGGTTTATCCCCGATAGCGCCCTGTTCGGTGCCGACAATCGGCCCGACAACGGTGACCAGTTGGTCTTTAAAATCGACGGGTTCCAGAAAGCGATTCACATAGGCAATAAAGCGCCCTTCTGACGGCATATCCAACCGCGGTTTCGCGCCGCTATCCAGCGGCATGCTGGCAATTTCCAACCGCGTTTTATTCGCTTCATTGCGGATGCTGACCACCCGTCCGCCAAAGCGTGATTCCTGACCGACATAAATCTGCGGCGCATTCATCACACGCACCAGATCGTCCTGCGGCGTTGGCGAGGTGCCTTTAATGGCATCCGGCACCGTGACACAACCTGAAAGCAGCAGCGCTGTCGCAACCAGCATACCGAGGCGTGCTTTTTTCTGATTCAGATGCACATTCTTCATCTGTACACCTTTTATTTGTACGTTTTTTATTTGTACGGACATGGCACAACCCCTCTTCAGACATCTGATAGTTAGACTGCTCAGCATCGAATAAGTTGCTGTTTATGCCGGGCATACTTCACGCCGAATGTGCATTCTGTTATTCGCGGCCGGGCAGCTTTTTCCAAGTCACTTCATTGCGCAGGTAACGTGGCTGTGCATTCTCGACGCTGACCGCTTTACCTGCCTGCCATAGCTGACAGGCTAGCGGCAACATGTCCTGCGCCTGCGGCAACAACACCTCGCCCTTCGCTAACACCAGAGAGGCATGGCTGACCAGTTCAGGATAGGTTTCCCATCCAGTGCCTACCGTGGCCCATTCGCCTGACAGCGCGGCAGTTAACGCCTGCACCTGTTCAGGTTTCAATACCGCTTCCTCGGGTTCACCCTGCCAGCCGCCGTCAGCATCGCGCTGATAGCAACCCCAGTAGACCTCTCCCATCCGCGCATCAATGGCCGCCAGCACCTGCGTCGCCTGCGTCAGGCGGAAAGCGCCCTGCGCCATGGTAGCCAGTGACGATACGCCAAGCAGCGGTAAATCCGCTCCCAACGCCAGCCCTTGGGCAATACCAATGCCAATCCGCACGCCGGTAAAACTTCCCGGTCCCTGACCAAAGGCCAGCGCATCAAGATCGTTAAGCGTCAGGCCGCTGTCGGCCAGCACCTGCTGAACCATCGGCAGAATACGTTGTGTGTGTTCACGAGGACAAAGTTCGAACAGAGAATGAATTTCACCTTCATTCCAGAGTGCGACGGAACAGGCTTCCGTTGCGGTATCAAGCGCTAGAATTCGCGTAGACATGCCAACCTCAGGCAGGATAAATAAATCTTAACAACCCGTATCATAGCATAAGCCCCTATCGTGCCGCAGCCCTTCCCACCATCGGTCAGGCCATGCAGCAATCGCCAGTGGGGAATTATGTGTTACGCGTCAGGAAATTAATCGCCTGCCCAATATCGCGGGTACGCGGCGTCGGCGGCAGGCTATTAAGGAACACGGCACCATACGGACGCATCACCAGTCGATTATCGCAAATCACAATCACACCGCGATCCTCAACATCACGGATGAGGCGGCCCACGCCTTGCTTCAGGGTAATCACCGCATCAGGAACCTGCACATCGTCGAAAGGCTCACCGCCGCGCAAGCGACAGTCTTCAATACGTGCCTTCAACAGCGGATCGTCCGGCGAGGTAAACGGCAGCTTATCGATAATCACGCAGGAGAGCGTATCGCCGCGCACATCCACCCCTTCCCAGAAGCTGCTGGTCGCCACCAGCAAGGCATTACCTGCCGACACAAACTGCGACAGCAGCTGCGCCTTGCCGGTTTCACCCTGTAACAGCACTGGTAGCGTCAGCGTAGCGCGGAATTCGGCCGCCAAATCGCGCATCATCTGATGCGAGGTACACAGCATAAAGCAGCGCCCCTGATTCGCCTCAATCAACGGCCGCAGCATCGCCGCCAGCCTTTTCGCTGCACCGGGACGATTGGTTTCCGGTAAATTGCGGGGGACGCAGAGCAGCGCCTGATTGGCATAATCAAACGGGCTGGGTAACAGGAGCGTATTCGCGTTATCCAGCCCCAGCCTATCGGTGAAGTGGAAGAGTTGATCGTTAACAGACAGCGTCGCGGAGGTAAACACCCAGGCCGCAGGCTTCTCTTTTATCAGTTCACGAAAACGATCGGAGACGGACAGCGGCGTCAGCGCCAACACAAAATGACGTGAATTACATTCGTACCAGTAGCTGTAACCTGGTAACTGCACGTCTTTCAGCCGTTTCAAGCGATTGCGATAGAGCGTGGCGCGCTCAAAAGCGGCATCCAGCAGCGCTGAACGCCCGAGTGACAGTTTCGCGACGTCGTAACACAGCTCCAGCGCATCATCCAGCAGCACCAGCGCACGCTGAAGCGATGGCTGTTCGAGCACATCACGCAGATTACCGCGAAACCCCGGATCGCCCAGCGCCAGCCGAAAATCCTGCGTGCTTTGCGTCAGGCGATCGGCACTTTTTTGCAGTTGCGAGGCGTCGCGCACTTCGGTGCGGTAAGCAATGATGATGTCTTTCGCCAGATCCAGCAGTTGACGGCTGGAAAGCTGCTGACCGAAATATTGGCTGGCGATATCGGGAATCTGGTGGGCTTCATCGAAAATGACGACGTCGCTTTCTGGGATCAGCTCCGCAAAACCGCTCTCCTTCACCACCATATCAGCCAGATAGAGATGATGGTTAACCACCACGATATCGGCATCCATCGCTTTACGCCGTGCTTTCACCACGAAGCACTCTTTGTAGTGCGGACAGTCGCTGCCCAGGCAGTTATCGTTGGTGCTGGTCACTAACGGCCAGATCGCGCTGTCTTCTGCGACGCCTGAACAGGTCGTGACATCACCTTCCGTCGTTTCCGACGACCAACCGCGCAGCCGGACCAGTTCGCTCAGCGTTTCGCCGGGTAAATCACCGCCCCCCAGCGACTGCTGTTCAAGCCGTTCCAGACAGAGGTAGTTCGAGCGACCTTTCAGCAGCGCTAATTTGCCTTTGTACTTCAACGCCTCCGCGATCGTCGGTAAATCGCGGCTATAGAGCTGATCCTGTAGCGCTTTCGAACCGGTTGAAATGATGACTTTTTTATCTGAACGCAAGGCGGGCGCAAGATAGGCATAGGTTTTACCGGTTCCTGTTCCCGCTTCTACCACCAGCGCTGTTTTATCGTCGATGGCCCGCATGACTGCCTGCGCCATCTGCCGCTGTGGCTCACGAGGCTTGAAGCCTGTGATCGCTTTCGCCAGCACGCCGTCATTAGCAAAATCATCAATTACACGATCGTTCGTCACGCCTGCTCTCTTTTGCTGTATCTGTAAGCCGCTAACCGTTTCAGGTCGTGGCAGAATATCGCGCTGATTATGCCAAGAGTCACCCGACGCTACCACCTTAAATCAGGAAAGCGTGCCGCAACCTGCTGTGTTAGGCTTGGCGGCTGGTATTGATTGATGTCACTATTTTAATTATCCCCACAATGGAGAAACCCCACCTCATGGCGATCACACGAATTAATCCTGAAGCCCGCTGGTCAGACGCCGTCATCCACAACAACACGCTCTATTACACCAGCGTGCCGGAGAATCTGGATGACGACGCACAGGCGCAAACGGAAAACGCGCTGGGCGCGTTAGATGCGATCCTGCAACAGGCGGGAACGGATAAGAGTAAGCTGTTAGACGTGACGATTTTTCTCGCCGATGCCGATGATTTTGCCGCGATGAACGCCGCATGGGATGCCTGGGTCGTGGCAGGTAGCGCGCCTGTACGCTGCACCGTGCAGGCTAAATTGATGCACCCGAAATTCAAAGTCGAAATCAAAGCGATTGCGGCGATATAAGCCACCGTCTTTATCCAATCCCATACCCTAAATAATTCGAGTTTCAGGAAGGCGGCAAGTGAGGGAATCCCGATGAGCTTACTCAGGTAAGTGATTCGGGTGACTAAGCGCAGCCAACGCACATGCAACTTGAAGTATGACGGGTATAGGAAGAAATGTGGTTACTGCTCGTCCTCTTCTTCACCATCGTCAAAATGGTGTTTTTCGTCGCTATCATTACTGTCATTAAACGCGTCATCATCTTCGTCAAACATCACCGCGACGTTGTCACCCTGATGATTCTGACGGATCTCCGCGGCAACCAGTGCTATCGCCTGGCCGCTGCTCATGCCCTCAGACATGAGTTCCTGAATACGCTCTACGGCATCTTGCTGCTGCTTGTGCGTCAGTGCGGGCATACCTGCAATCATGATAATTTCCTGGTTGGTAAATTCGCACGTATCATCGCATGCCCGCTTCGGCATACACCAGTATTTCTGCTTTGTGGTACGCTGTGGGCAGGGAAATCGACACGCTATCAACACAACCATACTGTAGACACAACACGAAGAACATGACTGCCGCCAATACGACTCACGTAACCGACACCAGCGATTCGACTACCGCAACGGGTTCCGCCGCTATCTATCACGCTCTGCCTTACTACCCGACCGTGCTGCTCGATCGCTTTGCGCCCTTTTCCCAACAGCCATGGGCGATGTTGCTGCATTCCGGGTTTGCCGATCATCCGCATAATCGCTTCGATATTATGGTCGCCGATCCGCGAGTCACACTTTGCACGCACGGAAGCAAAACGGAAATCACGCGTGACGGTGTAACGAGAATAGTGGACGGCGATCCATTTGCTTTGCTGCAACAGCAGCTTGATTCACTCGCGCTGTCCGCGGAAACACATCCTGATTTCCCTTTTCAGGGAGGCGCACTTGGCCTGTTCGGCTACGATCTGGGACGGCAGATTGAAACGCTGCCCGCACAGGCCGAGCAAGATATCGATTTGCCGGATATGGCGGTGGGTCTCTACGACTGGGCGCTGGTTGCCGATCACCATCGACAAACGTTAACGCTGATCGTACATCATTCTCTTCAGGCGCGGCTCGACGGGTTAGCCACTCCGCCCGTTACCGTCCCAAAAGCCGATTTCAACCTTACCAGCAGTTGGCAGCCGAATATGTCACGCGAGGCGTACGGCGAAAAATTCCGCACAATACAGGACTACCTTCTGGCGGGAGACTGCTATCAGGTCAATCTGGCGCAGCGCTTTTCTGCGGCTTACGAGGGCGATGAATGGCAGGCATTTTTACGACTGTCAGCAGGCAATAAGGCGCCTTTTTCTGCCTTCCTGCGCCTGCCGGAAAATACCGTCATCAGCGTATCGCCGGAGCGTTTTCTCTGGCTGGAAAATCACCGCATTCAAACGCGCCCGATTAAAGGCACACTGCCGCGACTCTCTGATTCGGAAGCTGATAAACAGCAAGCGGTGCGACTCGCTAATTCGGAGAAAGATCGCTCAGAAAACCTGATGATTGTCGATCTCCTGCGTAACGACATTGGTCGTGTCGCGGTGCCAGGCAGCGTCCGCGTGCCGGAGTTGTTCGTCGTCGAACCTTTCCCCGCGGTGCACCATCTGGTCAGCACCATTGAAGCACAGCTACCGGAAGATTGTCCTGCAACCACGCTATTACGCGCCTGTTTCCCCGGCGGCTCGATTACCGGCGCACCCAAAATTCGCGCGATGCAGATTATTGAAGAACTGGAACCTCAGCGCCGCAATGCCTACTGCGGCAGCGTCGGCTACATCAGCCTCTGCGGAACGATGGATACCAATATCACCATCAGGACGTTACTAACCGAACACGGCAGAATTTACTGCTGGGCGGGCGGCGGCATCGTCGCCGACAGTAAGGAACAGGCTGAATATCAGGAAACGTTTGATAAAGTGGGCCGCATTCTTCCCCTACTGGATGGCTCCCAGACAATTCAGGTACCGAGTGAATGAGTGAGATCGCCTTGCCGCCAACGGCTTTTGCGCTGAACGATTTTATTACGCGCTTTCAGTTACAGCTTCCGCCATCGCTGCGGCCTGTGCACCAGCAGCGTCAGGCTGCGGTTCTGGTGCCGATTATTTGTCATCCTACGCCCACGCTGTTATTGACCCGACGTTCTGCCGAACTGCGTAAACATGCCGGGCAAGTGGCGTTCCCCGGCGGTGCGGCGGATAAAGAAGATCGTTCCATCATCGAAACGGCGCTGCGTGAAGCGCAGGAAGAAGTGGCTATCCCACCGGAAAATGTCCAGGTGCTGGGCGTATTACCGCCGCTAGACAGCGTCAGTGGATTTCAGGTCACACCGGTTGTCGGGCTGATCGCTCCACAGACTCGCTTTCATCCCAATGAAGATGAAGTCGCCGAACTGTTTGAAATGCCGCTGGACGAGGCCTTCGCGTTGACACGCTATTACCCACTGGATATTGAGCGCAAGCAGCAACGCCATCGGGTTTATCTTTCCTGGTATCAGCAGCAGTTTGTCTGGGGGCTAACCGCCGCCATCATACACCAGCTCGCCTTACAGATTTCCGACAAGCCCTAAGCTCAATGCCGCGTTCAGCGGCTTTTGGCTCACCACTTCTTTTCCCTCGCCAAATATCCTTATTTAAAAAGCGGCCTTTGCGCTCAAAAAGCACCCAGCCATAGGATTTACAATGACTTAACTCACATTTAGGATAAGTTAAATTATGCGATGACATAAGTTTATTTCATGCGAAAAAGAAAGCCACACGACATATTCCACACTACAATAGCGCGATTTGACGAGTTTTATTCTAATCTTTGGGTATATATCCACTAAAATTCAGGTCATGTCTCGCCAGAACCGAAATCATCAGATACTTCGCAGCATAACTATCTGATTATGATGAAGGAACCGGATGCAGGCGATCAGATAACAAAGAGTGGGTACGACCCTGAGTCTTTGAGGAGTTTCGCGTGATAAGCGTTTTCGACATGTTTAAGATCGGTATTGGCCCCTCTAGCTCTCATACGGTTGGACCGATGAAAGCCGGTAAGCAATTTGTCGATGAATTGATCACCCAGGATCGACTAACCGCGACCACGCGCATTGCCGTCGATGTGTATGGCTCGCTGTCACTGACGGGTAAAGGCCACCACACGGATATCGCTATCATTATGGGTCTGGCGGGTAACATGCCGGATACCGTTGATATTGATGCCATTCCCGGTTTCATCCGCGATGTTGAGCAACGCGAACGCCTACTGCTGGCTAACGGGCAGCACGAGGTCGATTTCCCACGCGAAGGTGGCATGGTTTTCCGCAGTGAAAATCTGCCGCTGCACGAAAACGGCATGACCATCACCGCCTTTGCCGGCAATAAAGAAATTTATAGCAAAACCTATTACTCCATCGGTGGCGGCTTCATCGTCGATGCAGAGAATTTTGGCAAAGACAGCGCCACTGATGTATCCGTTCCCTATACGTTCAATTCCGCCAAAGAGATGCTGGATCACTGCAAACAAAGTGGCCTGTCGCTTTCCGGGATGGTAATGCGTAACGAGCTGGCGCTGCACAGCCGTCAGGACATTGATGCCTACTTTGCCGATATCTGGCAGACAATGCGTGCCTGTATCGATCGCGGCATGAACACCGAAGGTGTTTTACCTGGACCGCTGCGCGTGCCACGTCGAGCTTCTGCGCTGCGCCGTATGCTGGTGTCTTCCGATAAACTGTCCAACGACCCGATGAACGTGGTGGACTGGGTCAATATGTTCGCGCTGGCGGTGAATGAAGAAAACGCCGCAGGTGGCCGTGTAGTTACCGCGCCAACGAACGGTGCGTGCGGCATCGTCCCCGCTGTCCTCGCTTATTACGACCACTTCATCGAGCCGGTTAGCCCGACCATTTATATTCGTTACTTCCTAGCGGCGGGCGCGGTTGGCATTCTGTACAAAATGAACGCCTCCATCTCCGGTGCGGAAGTAGGCTGTCAGGGTGAAGTGGGCGTCGCCTGCTCCATGGCCGCCGCTGGACTGGCAGAGCTGATGGGCGCGAGCCCGGAGCAGGTTTGCGTCGCCGCTGAGATCGGCATGGAACACAATCTGGGTTTAACCTGCGACCCAGTTGCCGGCCAAGTACAGGTTCCGTGCATCGAACGTAACGCGATTGCTTCCGTTAAGGCGATTAACGCCGCCCGCATGGCAACCCGCCGCACCAGCGAAGCACGCGTCTCGCTGGATAAGGTGATTGAAACCATGTACGAAACGGGTAAAGACATGAACGCCAAATACCGCGAAACCTCACGGGGCGGACTGGCGATTAAAGTGCAGTGTGACTAGTCCGCACCCCACTTCTGTTTTTATTTCCACCTATTAAAAAGCCCCGCTAATTGGCGGGGCTTCATTGTGTCATCTACTTACGCAGAACCACTTACGCGTCTTCATCCTCTTCCCGCTCGATGATGCGTTCTACACGCACCAATTCAATACGGTATTCGGACACTTCGATAATGTGGAAGCGCAGGTTGTACAACTCGATGATGGCACCGACTTTCGGGAACTCATCACTATGCGCCAACAGCATTCCTGCCAGTGAAGCATAATCTTCTTTCGGATCAACCAGCTCGCTGCTATTCACCACCTGTTGCAAAGCGTGTAGATCCGTTCCGCCTTTCACCAGCCAACCTTCGCCGTCAGGGATGATATCCAGCGTTTCGTCTTCATCCGGGAACTCACCGGCAATCGCTTCCAGCACGTCCAGCGGCGTTACCAACCCCTGCACCACACCAAATTCGTTGGCGATGATGACCAAGCTACCTTTCGCACGACGCAGAACGGGCAGCAGGTTAATCACATCCAGCGTTTCCGGCACGACGATTGGCGGGTTAGCCGCAGCAAAGCTTTCCACATCGGTCTGCGTTTCCAGCGCTACAAGCAGATCCTTGGCGCGGACGACGCCGATAAGCTCATCCAGCGAACCGCGACAGATTGGGAACAGGCTGTGAGGCGTATCCAGCAACTGCATGCGGATCTGTTCGACCGAACTTGCACTATCCACCCAGGAAATTTCAGTACGCGGCGTCATCACGCTGCGCAGCGAACGCGAGGCTAATGTCAGCACGCCGCTGATCATATTGCGCTCTTCTTCGGCGAATTCCTCGGTTGTGAGTTTCTTCTGCGGCTCATCCGCATCCACATCGTCCGTGTTTTTCCGTGAACCCATCAGGCGCAGAATGGCCTCTGCGGTACGTTCACGCAAAGGACGGTGCGACTGATGCTTCATAAAGTTATGACGGGCAATTTGGTTAAACAGCTCGATCAGGATAGAGAAGCCAATCGCCGCATACAGGTAACCTTTCGGAATGTGGAAGCCAAGACCTTCCGCCATCAGGCTCAAACCAATCATCAGCAAGAAGCTGAGACACAGGACAACCACCGTTGGATGCTCGTTGACGAATCGGGTCAACGGCTTAGAAGCAATCAGCATGACGCCCATTGCAATGATCACCGCCGTCATCATGACGCCCAGGTGATCGACCATGCCCACCGCAGTAATCACGGCATCCAGCGAGAACACCGCATCTAGCACGACGATTTGTGCCACGACGGCCCAGAAACTCGCATGGGCACGATTGCCATTGCCGTCGTGCGTTTTATTCTCTAGCCGTTCATGTAGCTCCATCGTAGCTTTGAACAAGAGGAACACACCGCCGAACAGCAAAATCAGGTCACGACCCGAGAAGCTGAAATCGCCAAGGCTAAACAGTGGACGCGTCAGTGTGACCATCCAGGAAATCAAAGACAACAGCCCCAGACGCATTAACAGCGCCAGGCTTAAACCGATAATGCGGGCTTTATCTCGCTGTTTGGGGGGTAATTTATCCGCCAAAATGGCGATAAACACCAAATTGTCGATACCCAGAACAATTTCCAGTACCACCAGCGTCAATAAGCCTGCCCAGATTGAAGGATCTAGCAAAAATTCCATGTCAGACTCCAGAAAATGAACGAGCAGATGACATCAATGCATGAATCGCATTGAATGGTAATAAAAAGAGTTGGTGTGAATCAGAGAGATTCTGAATGTGGTCTGAGTGACCAGCTGAGTACAGAAAACCGCCAGCATTAGCGGGAAAACAGAGAACGTTTTGTCGGTGACAGTCCATGGGAAGGGCTGATGCCCGGTGCTCCTAAGCAATTTAAGGGACGTTTACTCTAACAGGTTGTTACCAATTTTCACAAAGAATTTCTTCCGGTCAGCTTCGCATTGATAACGCGCCCAAATTTTCCCATTCAGAGCCCTTTTAGCCCTTGATTTAACTGGTCAGCATTAGAGCATCATCACACTATTTATTTTTTCGATAAGTAAAATAAATCTGTCAGTCACGATTTTCTGGCCTGACAACCTGGAGGAACACAGTGAATGTCATGAATCCACGGTAAAATTTTTTCTTGCAGCCATACTAATACCGCGACGGTTAACGTTTTCACTACCGGAACGCTGACCCGGTTTCCTGACACATTGACTCTTTTTTGATCGTGAACGTGAGGAGGTAGCAAGTGAGTATTGCAATCATGTTATGCACTCACGGCGCCACTGCGGGACCGCTGTTAAAGACAGCAGAAATGATTCTTGGCGAGCAAAGTAATGTCGCCTGGATTGATTTCGTTCCTGGAGAAAACGCCGAAACATTGATAGAAAAATATCAGGAAAAACTCACGCAGTTAGACACATCACAAGGCGTGCTGTTTCTCGTTGATACCTGGGGCGGCAGCCCATTCAACGCCGCCAGCCGCCTCGTCACCGACAAAGAAAACCATGATGTTATCGCCGGCGTGAATATTCCCATGCTAGCGGAAACCTTTATGGCCCGGGATGATAATCCGTCCTTCTCCGATCTGGTTTCTATCGCGTTGGAAACCGGCAGAGATGGCGTAAAAGCGCTGAAGCATCAGGAAAAAGCCAAAGTCGCCCCCCCTTCTCCTCCACCAACCCCAAAGGCCAACGCTGTACCCACACCGGCAGGACCCGGCGAACACATGAAAATTGGGCTGGCTCGTATCGACGACCGCCTGATTCATGGTCAGGTCGCCACACGCTGGACGAAAGAAACCAATGTTTCGCGCATTATTGTTGTCAGCGATGAAGTCGCCGCCGATCACGTGCGTAAAACGTTGCTGACTCAGGTTGCGCCACCGGGCGTTACCGCGCACGTGGTGGATGTGGCAAAAGCCGTTCGTGTTTATGACAATCCGAAATATGCCGCTGACCGCGTGATGCTGCTGTTCACCAATCCGACGGATGTATTAACGCTGATCGAAAATGGCGTAAACATCACCTCGGTCAATATTGGCGGGATGGCATTCAAGCAGGGGAAAACGCAGGTCAATAATGCCGTCTCTATCGATGAGAAGGATATTGCAGCGTTCCGTGAATTAGATAAACGCGGTGTTGAATTGGAGGTTCGGAAAGTATCAACCGATTCCCGAATTAAAATGATGGACTTAATTAACAAAATGCCGCGCTGATACCCATCGAGCTACGAAGGTTATTAACGCTAATGTCACCATCAATAATAGTTTTATAGACCTGACGATTTTCAAGATAGGTATTTATGTCCAAATAGAAAATCAACGGAGATGGCGATTTATTTTTACTCAGACACATTTTATAGGAGAAGTACGATGGAGATTACCACACTTCAAATTGTGCTGATATTTCTCGTCGCGTGTGTTTCGGGGATGGGTTCGATTCTTGATGAATTCCAGTTCCACCGTCCACTCGTCGCCTGTACGCTGATTGGTGCAGTGTTAGGTGATTTAAAAACGGGGATCATTATCGGCGGTACGCTGGAAATGATCGCGTTAGGCTGGATGAACATCGGTGCGGCCGTCGCACCAGATGCGGCGCTGGCGTCCATTATCTCAACCATTCTGGTTATTGCTGGCGGTCAGGGGATCGGCGCAGGGATTGCTCTGGCAATTCCGCTCGCTGCCGCTGGGCAAGTATTAACCATCATTGTTCGTACTATCACCGTTGCGTTTCAGCATGCGGCAGACAGTGCGGCAGAGCGAGGTAATCTAACGGCTATCAGTTGGATTCACGTTTCTGCCCTCCTGCTACAGGCCATGCGTATCGCGATTCCTGCAGTAATCGTTGCCGTTTCCGTTGGTACCGACGCCGTTCACGCGCTGCTGAACTCCATCCCGGAAGTGGTGACCAACGGTCTGAATATCGCCGGGGGCATGATTGTCGTTGTGGGTTATGCGATGGTCATCAACATGATGCGCGCGGGCTACCTGATGCCGTTCTTCTATCTTGGCTTCGTTACCGCTGCGTTCACCGAGTTTAACCTGGTGGCGCTGGGCGTAATTGGTATTGTGATGGCGGTGCTGTATATCCAGCTCAGCCCGAAATATAACAAGGTTCAAGGCCAACCGGTTTCATCAGGCAATAACAACCTTGATAACGAACTGGATTAACAGGAGTGAGCAAAATGGTCGACAATACGAATGTTAAAAAACTCACTGACAGCGACATCCGCGCGGTGTTTATCCGTTCCAACCTGTTTCAAGGCTCCTGGAACTTTGAACGTATGCAGGCACTCGGCTTCTGTTTTTCCATGGTGCCGGTGATTCGCCGTCTTTACCCTGAAAATTCGGAAGAGCGTAAACAAGCAATCAAGCGCCATCTGGAGTTCTTCAATACGCAGCCTTTTGTTGCCGCTCCGATACTCGGCGTAACGATGGCGATGGAAGAGCAACGTGCGAACGGTGCGCCTATCGATGACGCGGCAATAAACGGTCTGAAAGTCGGGCTGATGGGGCCACTGGCTGGCGTCGGCGACCCGATATTCTGGGGCACTGCACGTCCGGTATTCGCTGCGCTAGGCGCAGGGATTGCCATGAGCGGCAGCCTGTTAGGGCCGATTCTCTTCTTCGTTTTGTTTAACCTGGTTCGCCTGCTGGTGCGTTACTATGGCGTCGCCTACGGCTACCGCAAAGGGATCGATATCGTCAGTGATATGGGCGGTGGTTTCCTGCAGAAAATGACGGAGGCGGCCTCGATTCTCGGGTTGTTCGTCATGGGGGCGTTGGTCAATAAATGGACTCACGTCAACATCCCGATGGTGGTGTCGACAGTGACGAATCAGAACGGGGAAACCACAGTGACCACCGTTCAATCCATCCTTGACCAGCTCATGCCGGGACTTGTTCCCCTACTGCTGACGTTCGGCTGTATGTGGCTATTACGGCGCAAGGTAAATGCGCTGTGGCTGATTATGGGCTTCTTCGCCATTGGTATCTTCGGGTACTGGATCGGCCTGCTCGGCGTGTAATGTTCAGTGGCCGGGTGCCAACACACCCGGCTATTTTTATTCACGGACACAGATAGTCAACGGACAAGGGTAATACGGATGACAATGACAGATATCACGCTGGTTGTGTTGATTGCGTTAGCACTGGCTTATGCCATCTATGATGAGTTCATCATGGATAAACTCAAAGGAAAAACCCAACTCCTTGTCCCTCTGAAGCGGATGAACCGGCTCGATACGCTGATTTTCATCGGTTTAGTGGGCATTCTTATTTATCAAAACGTGATGAATAATGGCGCTATTATTACCACCTATCTTTTGATTTCTCTGGCCTTCATGGCGTGCTATCTGGCTTATATTCGTCGTCCAAAGCTGGTATTTAAAAAAACCGGTTTCTTTTATGCGAATATATTCATTCCTTATACCAGAATTAAAAATATGAATTTATCTGAGGATGGTGTATTAGTCATCGAACTGGAGAAACGCCGTTTATTGATACAGGTTACTCAGCTTGATGATTTAGAGAAAATATATAAATTTATGATTGAGAATCAATAAGGTAAATTTATCAGGTAAATCATTTCAAATAACCACGGGTATACACCTTCTCTTTAGATGGCATTTTAACCACATTAACCTTGTCGTTATTTTGTACGATCGTTCTCTTCTGGTAATCAAATGAAAATAATTATCAATTGCATTATTAACACTTAAAACTTTTAGTGTTGTTTGCACCATAAATAATATGGTAAGGTTGCGCCGTCATTGGGGAGTAGCCGATTTCTGATTAATCAACATTCACAATAATTCATCAGAAATGCTCGTATCAACATACTCGTTTTATCTCCTATCACCGGAGCATAGACGTGGTGCGGGCGGCCAAGCGTGATTGGCAGGCAAGACCATAGACACGTAAGATCGTCATTCGGGTTGGGGATGATCTGCGTGTATATGGTTAATCGTCCAGCCGAGGCTATTTACAATGAATATGTCAGCAACACTTATCCTAGCATTTGGTATGTCAATGGATGCCTTCGCCGCGTCAATCGGTAAAGGTGCCGTCCTACATAACCCCCGTTTCCGCGATGCCATTCGCACCGGCCTCATCTTTGGTGTTATTGAAGCAATCACCCCGCTCATCGGCTGGGCACTTGGTTTCTTTGCCAGTCAATATATTCTCGAATGGGACCACTGGGTTGCCTTTACGCTGTTACTGATTCTGGGCGGTCGCATGATCGTCGAAGGCCTCAAAGGTTCTTCAGACTGCCGCTGCGAAAAAGTCAAAAATCATAGTCTGGCGCTGTTAGTTTGTACCGCCATCGCCACCAGCCTGGATGCCATGGCAATCGGCGTCGGTCTGGCCTTCCTTCAGGTCAATATTTTCCATACCGCGATGGTGATAGGTTGTGCCACCATGATTATGGTGACGCTCGGAATGATGATTGGCCGCTATATCGGCCCTATCTTCGGCAAAAAAGCGGAAGTGGTTGGCGGGCTGGTTCTGATTGGTATCGGTTGTAATATTCTGTACGAACACCTCGGCTACGCCGCCTGATAAAATACATTTCACATTAACGGGCAGCCCGATTATCGCGATGCCCGTTTTTTATTCTTCTCGATTACGCTACCGCCCCGCCATCAATACGCTGATGCAAGCGGATAATAAAGTCCGTTTCACAACTAAACGTGACTGCCGCCTGCAGTCGCTCGCTAACGTCCGGCGTTGCTCGCCAGGCGAAGGGCGTCATTTGCAATAACGCCGCGGCTTCATTCCCAGATAACTGCATTGGGTACGCGAGCGTTTGTTGATCCATAAGCTGAAAGCCTGCGAGCACTTCATCTTTACGCGGATGTAATAACACCTCGTCGTAAACTTCTGCTTTTAGTTGATAAAGATGTCGTGGCCCCGGAGACACCGTCACCACCCAACCGCCAACCTTAACGGTGCGCTGTAACTCCGCGTCATTACACGGCGCATAGATTTTTACTACAGCATCAAGGGATTGATCCTGGAAAGGTAACCGCTGGCTGGAAGCAACGCAAAACTCAACGTTGTCATATCGCTTTGCCGCGCGCTGAATCGCCGCTTTGGACACATCCAGCCCGTATATCGTCATCGTTCTGCGCGATGTGAGACGATGAGCCAGCTCGGCAGTGTAATACCCTTCCCCACAGCCGATATCCAGCAGCGCCGCAGCGTCATCGGTCACAATACGATCAACGTGCTGCGCAACAGCATCACGTAGCGGTTGATAGTGACCAGCCTCCAGAAAGCTGCGCCGCGCCTGCATCATTTCAGCACTATCACCAGGCTGTTTTGAACGCTTAAACTGCACTGGCAACAGATTAACGTACCCTTCTTTCGCACGGTCAAAGCTATGTTTACCACACGTCCATTGCCGCGGGTGTCGCTCCAGAGGTAACTGGCATAGCGGACACTGATAACTCATCGGCACATTTTCCTCATTAAAAACGTCTTCATTGCATTACAGGTGTAGATAAAAGTATCACTGGTGCAGATAAAACGCAGACAACAAAAAACCCGCACCATGGCGGGTTTTGCAACAGAACTGTAAAATTACAGCGCAGTGACGTTTACTGCAGAAGGACCTTTCTGGCCATCCTGAATTTCGAATTCTACGTTCTGGCCTTCAGCCAGAGTTTTGAAGCCGTTGCCTTGAATTGCAGAGAAGTGTACGAATACATCTTTGCTGCCGTCAGCAGGAGTGATGAAACCAAAGCCTTTAGACTCGTTGAACCACTTAACCTGACCTTTAATCTTTGCCATTTCAAATATTTCCTTTAATTGTTTAAACCGCCAAAAAGGCGTTATACAGACAAACCAAAGTCGTTACTGCTTGAGGCACTAAGATAAGGATCGGCAGAGAAGCAGCATGCAACACTAAAGGTTGTACTTAAGTCTTCTTTACTGAAAATGCCATTCATATACAGAACTGTACCTCGTTTTACCCAGAAGCGTTATTACACACTATGTAAACGATGGCAAGGGCTTTTTTATCAGTCGTGGACATGCCGCACAAATTCGCGTCATCCTTGATTCATTAATACACGATCATGCTCGCTGACACCTATATTCACAGGCTGTTTCTAACACAGAACAATAAGCACACTTCTGATTCTATTATGCAAAAAAATACGCGACAACCGTCGCATTTCTGGCACAGAAGCATCGGCAATCATAACAAAAAGCTATAATTGGCGCTCTGCTATGAAAGCATATTGACCATTAACAAAAAAGCGTGCCCGACTACAGTCACGCTTATATCAATGTTTAAAATCGATTGTCATTTTTATGCTATCTGTATCTTTTGCATTAATACATTACATAATAGAAATTATTTATAACCTAACATTTCGTCACGTTAGGAATTAACTGCTTTGAACCAGCAGCACTAATAATATCACCAAAAAAGTCAATAAGACTAAACTTGCCAGCTTCCAACGTCGCTCTGATTTTGTGCTCATATCACTTACAATCCTTTCGTATCCAATAGAGACATCTCTCACATTCTTTATGGTTTATCGGCAGTCTTCGGTATTTTCTTAAGGATGCATCAGATTCCTCGCTTCTTTTGGCGTAAATTTCACCATGTGTATAGCTATGTATAGTCGCGCGACAGTTCACTGCCGTTACCGTTAGACTTTCGTTGTAACCTTAAGTACGATTCATTAAATTAAAGCAACATTTCTGTTATCAAAGGAGCATGATGCGTTCCTTACCCGCGCAAGTGCGTACTACGTGCCTGCGAACAGTGATTTCTTGTGTCATGAGACACCCTCAATTATTCACTCCCCGCCTTTCTCTGCCTCTTGACTTAAATGATATTGATAATTATTCTCAAGTAACACTTTCACGGTTTGTAAGGATATCCGCATGATTGGTTTTCACGCTCATTTACCTGCCCTATTCCGTCGCATCGCGCTGCCGTGCGCTTTACTGCTTTTAGCCAGCACCTCTGCTCAGGCGGCTGAAAAGCTTAAAGTCATCACGACCTTTACTATCATTCAGGATATCGCACAGAATATTGCGGGCGATGCGGCGACGGTTGAGTCCATCACCAAACCCGGTGCGGAAATTCATGATTATCAGCCAACACCACGCGATATTGTTAAAACACAGTCTGCACAGCTGGTGCTGTGGAACGGCATGAATCTCGAACGCTGGTTTACGCGCTTTTTCGAGAACGTGAAAAACGTGCCCGCCGTTGTAGTGACGGAAGGCATCACGCCGCTTCCTATCCGCGAAGGTGCCTATAATGGCAACCCAAACCCGCATGCCTGGATGTCGCCCTCCAACGCATTAATCTATATTGAAAATATCCGCAAAGGTCTGGTGCAAGCCGATCCCGCGAATGCAGAAACGTATAACCGTAACGCTAAAGCTTATGCGGAAAAAATTAAGGCTCTCGACGCGCCGCTGCGTGAGCGTCTTGCCCGTATCCCAGAACAGCAGCGCTGGTTAGTCACCAGTGAAGGGGCGTTCAGCTATCTGGCAAAAGATTATCAGTTCAATGAAGTCTACCTCTGGCCAATCAATGCCGACGAACAAGGTTCACCGCAACAGGTGCGTCGGGTTATCGATACCGTACGTGAGAAGGCTATCCCTGTCGTATTCAGCGAAAGCACCGTTTCCGATAAGCCGGCAAAACAGGTCAGTAAAGAAACGGGGGCGAAATATGGCGGCGTGCTGTATGTTGATTCGCTGTCCACAGAGAAAGGCCCCGTGCCGACCTATATCGACCTGTTAAAAGTGACGGTGGAAACTATCGCTAAAGGATTTAATCAATGAGTAGTGATCGAGCAGTACAGTCATTAGAAGTCAATGATGTTTCGGTTACTTACAGCAACGGGCATCAGGCTATTCGCCATGCCTCTTTTTCTCTGACTGGCGGTACGATTTGCGCCTTGGTTGGCGTAAACGGCAGTGGAAAATCAACGTTGTTCAAAAGCATCATGGGGTTGGTCAAGCCAACCTCAGGGCAGGTACTGCTCAACCAGCAACCGATCTACCAGGCACTGAAACAGAATCTGGTTGCTTATGTTCCACAAACAGAAGACGTGGACTGGAATTTCCCCGTTCTGGTTTCCGACGTGGTCATGATGGGACGCTACGGGAGGATGAATTTCCTGCGTATTCCCAGTAAACAGGATCGCGCTATTGTAGCGGAGTCGCTGGAGCGTGTCGGGCTATCAACGCTGCAACATCGCCAGATCGGTGAACTGTCCGGTGGACAGAAAAAGCGCGTCTTTCTGGCACGGGCGCTTGCTCAACAAGGCAGCGTGTTGCTGCTGGATGAGCCTTTCACCGGCGTAGACGTTAAAACAGAGAACGCTATTATCGACCTGCTTCGCACCTTGCGCGATGAAGGGCATTTGATTTTGGTGGCAACCCATAACCTCGGTAGCGTTCCTGAGTTTTGTGACAACGTTATTTTGGTTAATCGCACCGTTTTAGCTGCAGGACCGACACACAGCACCTTTACCCAAAGCAATTTGGAGAAAACGTTCGGTGGTGTTCTGCGACACATCAACCTCGGGGGATCTCATCTTCACGATGATGACGATGTCCGTTCGGTGACGGTGCTAACAGACGATGAACGTCCGGCTGTGTTCTATGGGTCGACCAAGAGCGATCCTCCTGCGTCACGCGTGATACCGGAGGAGAAAAAGCCCTGATGATCGATATCCTGTTGCAGCCATTCAGTTATAACTACATGGTCAAGGCGATCTGGGTCAGCGCGATTGTCGGCGGCGTGTGTGCTTTTCTTTCGGCGTATCTGATGCTGAAAGGCTGGTCATTGATGGGCGATGCGCTCTCCCACTCGGTCGTCCCCGGTGTCGCAGGGGCCTATGCTCTGGGCCTGCCCTACGCGGCGGGTGCATTTTTTACCGGCATGCTCGCCGCGCTGGCGATGACGCTTATTCGTCACATTACCCGATTGCGCGAAGATGCGATTATCGGCTTTATTTTCTCAACGTTTTTCGCTGTCGGCCTGCTGATTATTTCGCTCAACCCGACATCGGTTAACGTGCAGTCCATCATTTTTGGCAATATTTTGGGCATTGCTGACGAAGATATTCTGCAAGTTGAAATCATCATCGGCGTAACGTTCGTGATTCTCTGCCTGCTGTGGAAAGATCTGCTGGCCGTGTTCTTTGATGAGAACCATGCCCGTTCCATTGGCCTTTCCCCGCTGAAGCTGAAAATTCTGTTCTTTACGCTGCTGAGTGCCTGTACGGTCGCAGCGTTGCAAACTGTCGGGGCGATTTTGGTGATCGCGATGGTAATTACGCCGGGTGCCACGGCTTACCTGCTCACCGATCGCTTTGGTCGTCTGGTGGTGATTTCGATTGCACTTGGTGCGATCACCAGCGCCGTCGGGGCGTATCTAAGCTTCTTCCTTGATGGTGCAACCGGCGGCGTGATTGTCACGTTGCAAACCGTCGTCTTCCTGTTGGCGTTTGTCTTTGCACCCAAGCATGGGCTGCTGGCATCGCGCCGCCTGCGGTTACGCGATCAATCAGGAGATGCATTATGACGCTCGTTAGCTGGCTCATCGATCCCCTGTCCTACCCATTCATGCAGCGTGCGTTACTCGCCGCCGTCGTCACCGGTACAGTCTGCGCCGTGCTGTCGTGTTATCTGGTGCTGAAAGGCTGGTCGCTAATGGGGGATGCCATTTCCCATGCCGTGCTGCCCGGCATCGTTGTCGCGTTTTTACTGGGGATCCCATTAGTTATCGGGGCTTTCGTTTCCGGTATTTTTTGTGCGGTCGCAACGGGCTACGTGAAGGAACACAGTCGGGTCAAAGAAGACACGGTCATGGGGATCATCTTTTCCGGCATGTTTGCACTGGGGCTCGTGATGTTTGCGCGCATCGATACCGATCAGCACCTGAACCATATTCTGTTTGGTAACGTGCTGGGTATCACTCAGCAAGAGCTGACGCAAATCTTACTGATTGCTGGGGTGACGCTGGCCGTCATCTTGCTAAAGCGCCGCGATTTTATGCTGTACTGCTTCGATCCCAATCATGCCCGCGTTATCGGCCTGCCCGTTAAGCTGCTGCACTACGGATTGCTAAGCCTGCTGGCGATGACGATTGTCGCATCATTACAGGCCGTCGGCGTTATTCTGGTGATTGCGATGCTGATTGCACCGGGCATTATTGCCTTCATGGTCTGTAAGCGCTTCGAGCGGATGGTTCTCGTCGCCACGCTGGTTTCCGTCATTTCCTGTATTGCCGGCACCTTGATCAGCTTCTACATCGATGGCGCCACAGGCCCTTGCATCGTCATCGTTCAGGCCCTGTTCTTTACGTTAGCACTGACCTACCACCAGCTTAAACTGCGTCGCCAGGCAACATCTCAGGCTATCACCGACGCACTGTAACCCTTTCTCTCGATAAATCCCTTAGTATGACGTAACCGGAAAACAACCGCCGGTTACGTCAGTTATCTCTCTTTTACTTCTTCATCAGCGGATTGAGCGCCATCCTAACCCCGTTGTGTTTAATTCCGACTATACTTGTTTCGCGCTATCTCCACCGATCGGTTATCACTGTGCTATAGATTCCATTTTTATTGCGCTCAATGGGTTACCGTAAACGAATCACCCCAGTGAACAGCAGGGTATCAGGCAACATCAACGGGAGGATGACCTTATGTGGCAAGCTATCAGCCGACTTTTGGAAGAACATCACGGTGCTGCGGATATTCAGGAGCGTCGCGAATTATCTGGCGGTGAAATACATCCGGCCTGGTACATCCGCTACGGCGAGCACGACGTCTTCGTAAAATGCGATAGTCGTGAAATGCTGGCCAAATTCACGGCTGAAGCCGATCAACTTCATTTGCTGAGCCGCAGTAATACGGTGCGTGTCCCCACCGTCTACGGGGTCGGTAGCTCACGCGATAACAGTTTCCTACTTCTGCAATATCTTCCCGTCAAACCGTTGGATGCGCACAGCGCCTGGTGCCTGGGTGAACAGTTAGCACGCCTGCACCAGTGGAGTGACCAGCCGCAATTTGGGCTGGATTTCGATAACGACCTCTCAACAACGCCTCAGCCAAACAGCTGGCAGCGGCGCTGGGCGACCTTTTTTGCCGAACAGCGTATTGGCTGGCAGTTGCAGTTGGCGGCGGAGAAAGGGATGCATTTTGGTCACATTGAAACGCTGATCGCACGCGTTGAGGAACGTCTGGCAGGACATCAACCTCAGCCGTCGCTCTTGCACGGTGACCTATGGCCAGATAATTGTGCGAATAGTCAGGATGGCGCTTATCTGTTCGATCCGGCCTGCTATTGGGGAGACAGAGAATGTGATTTAGCGATGCTGCCGCGCTATCCGGCCCTGCCCCCACAGATTTATGACGGTTACCAGAGCGTGTGGCCGCTGGATAAAGGCTTTATCGATCGCCAGCCCATTTACCAGATTTATTATCTGCTTAACCGCGCCAATCTTTTTGGCGGCAAACATATAGTTGAAGCGCAACAGCTCATTGAACGGCAGCTTTTGATCTAAGGCGGGGCAGCTGCACTAAGATGAGGTGTTTGCTCTAAAGATGAGAAGAATACGGCGTCTGGCGCAATCGTTGCGCCAGACCGTCAATCAGACTGGTAATCCTAATAAACGTAATACCAGATAGCCAATACCCGCGATAATCACCGGCAGGATATAAAGCGGAAAGAATTGCACAAAAATCGTGTGTCCTGGCACAACCACACGTGATTCCAGCGTTTCACGCGTGTTCCCGCCATCCCCTTTCATCTTTTCCAGAATCAGTTGATCTTCAATACCTTCCTTGATGGCCTTAGCCTGACGAGACATCCGGGCACCCGAAACCTGCAACGCCAGGCCAACAAAAATCAGGATGTAGATCAGCCAAAACATCAGCGTCGCCCCACTGAAAAAACGCGTAAAATCCGGTACTGGCGAGTTGTACCAAAAAATGTTCAGGAAAGGCGTATTAAAGCGCACCATATCGACCATCAGGTGCACAAAATCCAGAAGAACAGCATCAATCCCCTGTTTTTTCTGGGTATAAGCGTAGAGATAATTAGCCAGCGAGACGAAGGTTGAAAGCAGCGCGGGGATAAAAAGGATCCATCCGGCAATGCGTTTAACGACGGCAATACGGCCAGCCTGTTGATACGTCATGAGAACCCCTTCTTAGCGACGCAACATCGGTAATGTATCGTTTTAGTACGACGGGTAGCCTACTGTAACTTTACGCGCAGTCAACACTTTATCTCCCGCACCGCCTGATCGGCCACAATAGCGATTGACTCCGTCATACATCGCGCTACGTGTACGTTGGCTGTCATTCAGCCCTGCCAAAGGGCTACCCCTGACGCTCGGTGCTTCACGTTGTTCAAAATGCTCGCATAGCGTCCTGCAACTCAACTTATTTAAGGTATAGTTTATCAGTAAATTTTCTTTTCCTTTGCTGACGGAGCCAGTGGTATGTCCTTTGATTCTTCTATACGAGCAGCGATTTTCGATATGGATGGGCTGCTGATTGATTCGGAACCGTTGTGGGACAAAGCCGAACTGGAGGTTATCGCCTCGCTTGGCGTCGATATTTCACTACGAGAATCCATGAAAGATACTCTGGGTTTACGCATCGATATGGTGGTTGAACTCTGGTATCAACGCTCTCCTTGGGCGACACCAAGCCGGGACGAGGTTGTCCGTCGTATTATCGATCGCGCGATTGAACTCGTTGCCGAACAGCGCCCCCTCCTGCCCGGCGTCGAACATGCGCTGCAACTGTGTCGTGAACAGAATATCAAAGTCGGGCTGGCTTCCGCTTCGCCGCTCCGCATGCAGCAGCAGGTGCTGCGAATGTTTAACCTGGAACACTACTTTGATGTCCTAATGTCAGCCGAGACACTGCCGTATAGCAAACCTCATCCGGAGGTGTATTTGAATGCAGCAAACGGACTCGGCGTTCCTCCGACACAATGTGTGACGCTGGAAGATTCGGTGAACGGCATGATCGCAACCAAAGCGGCACGCATGCGTTCAATCGTTATTCCACAGGCTGAGTTTCGCGATGACGCTCGCTGGGCGCTGGCAGACTATAAGCTGGATTCCCTGAATCAGCTGACCGCAGAACATTTAGGCTAGGGATTTGGGTGTAGGAATAAAGAAGTAAAAGAATAGAAAAGCAGACATCGCGGGATATGACGAAAGCGTGGCCAGTCTACTGGCTGACCACGCTTTGAGGCATTACAGGAAATCAGCTCGCTTAGGCGAGAAAGCATCGATCAGGACGCTGCCGTCTTCCAGCGAGACCACGCCGTGCATCTCGTTTTTCACTGCCAGATAAGCATCGCCGGTTTTCAGGATACGTTTCTCACCTTCGATCACGACTTCAAAGCTGCCAGCAGCAACATAAGCAATCTGATCGTGGATTTCATGGAAGTGCGGCGTACCAATCGCACCTTTATCAAAGTGCACGTAAACCATCATCAGCTCATCGCTCCAGGTCATGATTTTACGTTTAATGCCACCGCCCAACTCTTCCCATGGCGTTTCATCATCAATAAAGTATCTTCTCATCATCATCTCTCCTCTAACGCTTTTACTGCCCATACCTTTTATTGCGTCAACAAACCGTGCATGACCGACAACAAGGGTATGACTATGGATTGCGACATTTTAGCCACATCAGTACCAGAAGAAACATAAAATAAGCAAAACCATGACGGCCCTCAAGAAATAAATAAAACATTATTTCATTTTTATTGAATTCACATCCCATCCAAACTATCATCCCGCATAACAAGAAAGAACCGGGCAGATTGAGGAACAGGTGACGTTGTCACTGCCACGCAGCATCATCTGTTTCGCCCGGCGCTTTCACCAAGACAAGAACGGTTAGTAATGAAACGGCAGTTTTCCACACGATGGGCAGCAGCAAGAAAACCCGTCATTAGAGTAATAAAAAACGAGCGGGCGGTGATTTCACCGATCTGGTCGATGCATTCCGGTGTTAGCACCAGACGCTACACCTTTATCTGGGGCATGGTTGGCGAGAATCAAGTTTTCGGTGACATGGATCACGTCAAGGTTAGCGAGTTACGTTAATCGCTTTCAACCGGAATTACCGGTGTTCCCTACAGTAACAGCTAACGACTAAGTATTTTGTCGCTTATAGAGAGATTACAGATATGATTTTAAATTCTTTTGATTTGCAAGGTAAAGTTGCTCTGATCACTGGTTGTGATACAGGTTTGGGTCAAGGCATGGCTATCGGTCTGGCACAAGCAGGCTGTGATATCGTCGGCGTCAACATCGTTGAACCGAAAGACACTATCGAGAAAGTCACCGCACTGGGACGCCGTTTCCTGAGCCTGACCGCCGACATGAGCAATGTCTCTGGTCATGCAGAGCTGGTAGAGAAAGCTGTTGCTGAATTTGGTCACGTTGACATTCTGGTCAACAACGCCGGTATCATCCGTCGTGAAGATGCGATCGAGTTCAGCGAGAAGAACTGGGACGACGTAATGAACCTGAACATTAAGAGCGTTTTCTTTATGTCTCAGACCGTTGCTCGCCAGTTCATCAAGCAAGGTAAAGGCGGTAAGATCATCAACATCGCTTCTATGCTGTCCTTCCAGGGTGGTATCCGCGTACCTTCTTATACCGCATCAAAAAGCGCCGTTATGGGTGTAACCCGTCTGATGGCGAACGAGTGGGCAAAACACGGTATCAACGTCAACGCAATTGCACCGGGATATATGGCTACCAACAATACCCAGCAACTGCGCGCTGATGAAGAACGCAGCAAAGAAATTCTGGATCGTATCCCAGCTGGCCGTTGGGGTTTGCCACAGGATCTGATGGGCCCATCCGTCTTCCTGGCATCCAGCGCATCTGATTACATCAATGGTTACACGATTGCCGTTGATGGTGGCTGGCTGGCTCGCTAAGGGAAATCTTTCTTAGCGGCATTTCGCCAACCTACGATAAAAAGCACAATTTCGGTTGTGCTTTTTATTTGTTTTTCAAGTTGTTATTTCGTTTTTAATGATTCTTTCTCCTGCCAAAATCCTTTCTTAAAAAAAATCAAAACAACGTTCCGACTTTGATCACACTTTCGATATTGCGTGCATGACGGCAAGGTTAATAGCGCAATATAATCAATCAAAACAGTGTTTCTATTTATAAGGAACTGTTCACACGGTTCCATAAGAAGGTACTCCATGAGTATTTTTGAAAGCTTATACACCAGCAGGAAATCGCAGCTCGACGAATGGGTTGCAGCACTCGATAGCCACATTGCCTGCGTTCAGGAGAAAGGCCGCAGCCAAAGTCAGCCGACGTTATTATTGGCTGACGGTTTTGATGTGGAAAATTATGCACCTGCGATGTGGAAATTCCCAGATGGACATAGCGCTCCTATTTCTAATTTTGCCAGCCAGCAAAATTGGCTAAGAACGCTGTGTGCCATGAGCGTCGTTACGGGTAATGAGAGTTACCAGCAGCACGCTATCGCACAAAGCGAATATTTCCTGGATCATTTCGTTGATGATAATAGCGGCCTGTTCTTCTGGGGCGGTCACCGCTTTATTAATCTGGATACGCTGGCAGGCGAAGGGCCAGAATCCAAAGCTCAGGTGCATGAATTAAAACACCACCTGCCCTATTACGCGTTGTTGCATCGTGTTAATGCGGAAAAGACGCTGAATTTCTTTCAGGGTTTCTGGAACGCACACGTTGAAGACTGGGATTCACTGGACCTAGGCCGTCATGGTGATTACAGCAAAAAACGCGATCCAAATGTGTTCCTGCATGCCCGCCATGATGTCGTCGATCCGGCACAGTGGCCTGTTCTGCCATTAACGAAGGGGTTAACTTTTGTTAATGCTGGCACAGACCTGATTTATGCCGCATTCAAATACGCAGAATATACGGGCGATAGTCACGCCGCGGCTTGGGGTAAACATCTTTATCGCCAATACGTTTTGGCCCGCAACCCAGAAACTGGTATGCCAGTGTATCAGTTCAGTTCACCACAGCAGCGCCAGCCGGTGCCGGAAGACGATAACCAGACGCAATCCTGGTTTGGCGATCGTGCTCAACGCCAGTTTGGCCCAGAGTTCGGTGAAATCGCGCGTGAAGCCAATGTGCTGTTTCGCGATATGCGCCCACTGCTGATTGATAACCCACTGGCAATGTTGGATATTCTCCGCACGCAGCCTGATGCAGAAACGCTGAACTGGGTTATTTCAGGGCTAAAAAATTACTATCAGTACGCCTACGATGTCACCAGCAATACACTGCGCCCGATGTGGAACAACGGCCAGGACATGACAGGCTACCGTTTTAAACGCGATGGCTATTATGGTAAAGCGGGTACGGAATTAAAACCGTTTGCATTAGAAGGTGATTATTTATTACCGCTGGTTCGTGCTTATCGTCTGAGCGGCGATGAGGACCTGTATGCTCTAGTTAACACCATGCTGACACGGCTGAACAAAGAAGAGATTCAGCACATCGCCAGCCCGGTACTTTTGTTGACCGTTATCGAACTGGCCGATCATAAACAATCAGAATCCTGGGCACATTACGCCGCGCAGTTGGCTGACGTTTTGTTTGAACAACATTTCCACCGTGGTTTGTTCGTTCGCTCCGCACAGCATCGTTATGTTCGTCTGGATGATACCTATCCGCTGGCTTTACTGACTTTCGTTGCCGCTTGTCGCAACAAATTAAACGATATCCCACCGTATCTGACACAAGGTGGATATGTTCACGGGGATTTTCACGTTAATGGGGAAAATAGAATTGTTTATGACGTGGAATTAATTTATCCAGAGTTATTAACAGCTTAATTTTATGTTTTTTTTAATGGTTCACAATTAATCAATAGGTAAGCATTATGAATGAAAACAGAATGCTGGGGTTAGCCTATATCTCCCCCTATATTATAGGGCTGATAGTTTTTACCGCTTTCCCCTTTGTTTCGTCATTTATCCTCAGTTTTACTGAGTATGATTTGATCAATCCGCCTGAATTTACGGGGCTAGAAAACTATCACCGTATGTTCCTGGAAGATGATCTCTTTTGGAAATCCATGGGCGTCACCTTTGCCTATGTATTTCTGACCATTCCATTGAAATTAATCTTCGCATTGTTAATTGCGTTTGTACTTAATTTCAAATTACGTGGTATCGGTTTCTTCCGTACTGCTTACTATGTGCCTTCTATTCTGGGCAGCAGCGTGGCAATCGCCGTTCTGTGGCGAGCACTGTTCGCTATCGATGGCTTGTTAAACAGCTTCCTCGGCGTGTTTGGCTTTGACGCTATCAACTGGCTGGGCGAGCCGTCGCTGGCACTGATGTCGGTAACGCTGTTGCGCGTATGGCAGTTCGGTTCCGCCATGGTTATCTTCCTGGCTGCATTGCAGAACGTTCCGCAATCTCAGTATGAAGCGGCGATGATCGACGGTGCATCTAAATGGCAAATGTTCCTGAAAGTAACGGTACCGCTGATTACACCAGTTATTTTCTTTAACTTTATCATGCAGACCACTCAGGCATTCCAGGAGTTTACGGCACCTTACGTCATTACTGGCGGTGGTCCAACGCACTACACCTACCTGTTCTCGCTCTATATCTACGATACGGCGTTCAAGTATTTTGATATGGGCTACGGTGCTGCATTGGCATGGGTTCTGTTCTTGGTTGTTGCGGTATTTGCGTCTATCTCCTTTAAGTCGTCGAAATACTGGGTGTTCTACTCCGCTGATAAAGGAGGAAAAAATGGCTGACATGCATTCAAACCTGACGACAGCACAAGAAATTGCTGCTGCAGAAGTACGCCGCACGCTGCGTAAAGAAAAAATCAGTGCCGCTATCCGTTACGTGGTTCTGCTGTTCGTTGGCTTGCTGATGCTTTATCCACTGGCGTGGATGTTCTCAGCATCGTTCAAACCGAACCATGAGATCTTCACCACGTTGGGTCTGTGGCCAGAACACGCCACTTGGGACGGTTTCGTTAACGGTTGGAAAACCGGTACGGAATACAATTTCGGTCACTACATGATTAACACGTTCCAGTATGTGATTCCGAAAGTGGTTCTGACCGTTATTTCCTCGGTGATTGTGGCTTATGGCTTCGCTCGCTTTGACATTCCGTGGAAGAACTTCTGGTTTGCTACGCTGATTACTACCATGCTGCTGCCAAGCACCGTACTGTTGATTCCGCAGTACCTCATGTTCCGTGAAATGGGCATGCTGAACAGCTATCTACCACTGTATTTGCCGCTGGCGTTTGCAACACAAGGATTCTTTGTGTTCATGCTAATCCAGTTCCTGCGTGGGGTACCACGTGATATGGAAGAAGCCGCACAGATCGATGGCTGTAACTCCTTCCAGGTGCTGTGGTATGTGGTCGTGCCGATTTTGAAACCAGCCATCATCTCTGTTGCGCTGTTCCAGTTCATGTGGTCAATGAACGACTTCATCGGTCCGCTGATTTATGTCTATAGCGTGGATAAGTATCCGATTGCGCTGGCGCTGAAAATGTCTATCGACGTTACTGAAGGCGCTCCGTGGAATGAAATTCTGGCCATGTCCAGCATCTCCATTCTGCCATCCATTATTGTTTTCTTCCTGGCACAGCGTTACTTCGTACAAGGCGTGACCAGCAGCGGAATTAAAGGTTAATAGAGGATTTATCATGGCTGAAGTTATTTTCAAAAAGTTGGAAAAAGTATACACCAACGGTTTCAAAGCGGTTCACGGCATCGACCTGACCATTAAAGACGGTGAATTCATGGTTATCGTCGGCCCGTCTGGCTGTGCGAAATCCACTACGCTGCGTATGCTGGCGGGTCTGGAAACCATCAGCGGCGGTGAAGTCCGTATCGGCGAGCGCGTTGTTAACAATCTGGCGCCAAAAGAGCGTGGGATTGCCATGGTGTTCCAGAACTACGCCCTCTACCCTCACATGACGGTAAAAGAGAATCTGGCATTTGGTCTGAAGCTGAGCAAACTGCCTAAAGAGCAAATTGAAGCGCAGGTTGCTGAAGCATCCAAAATTCTGGAGCTGGAAGACCTGATGGATCGTCTGCCGCGCCAGCTGTCTGGTGGTCAGGCACAGCGTGTGGCCGTAGGCCGTGCCATCGTTAAAAAGCCAGATGTGTTCCTGTTTGACGAACCGTTATCTAACCTGGATGCCAAACTGCGTGCTTCGATGCGTATCCGTATTTCTGACCTGCATAAGCAGTTGAAGAAAAGCGGTAAAGCAGCAACAACAGTCTATGTTACCCACGATCAGACTGAAGCAATGACCATGGGCGACCGTATCTGCGTCATGAAGCTAGGTCACATCATGCAGGTCGATACGCCAGACAACCTGTACCACTTCCCTGTCAACATGTTCGTTGCTGGCTTCATTGGCTCACCAGAAATGAACATCAAGCCGTGTAAACTGGTCGAGAAAGACGGTCAGATTGGCGTTGTGGTGGGCAACAACGCGCTGGTATTAAACAGCGAGAAGCAAGACAAAGTCCGCAGCTATGTCGGACAAGACGTCTTCTTCGGTGTTCGCCCAGACTATGTTTCCGTGTCAGATACGCCATTTGAAGGCAGCCACTCACAGGGTGAGTTGGTTCGCGTAGAAAACATGGGTCACGAATTCTTTATGTACATTAAAGTCGATGGCTTTGAATTAACCAGCCGTATTCCTTATGACGAAGGTCGGCTGATTATCGAGAAGGGACTGCATCGTCCGGTGTATTTCCAGTTCGACATGGAAAAATGCCATATTTTTGATGCAAAAACAGAAAAAAATATCTCTCTTTAACAGGAGTAGTAACCGATGAAAAAAGCGATCCTACACACGTTAATAGCTTCATCTCTGGCGTCATTAGTGGCAATGCCCTCTTTAGCCGCTGATAATGTTGAATTGAGAATGTCCTGGTGGGGCGGCAACAGCCGTCACCAGCAGACGCTCAAAGCCATTGAAGAGTTCCACAAACAGCACCCGAACATCACCGTGAAAGCGGAATACACTGGCTGGGATGGTCACCTGTCTCGTCTGACAACACAGATTGCCGGTAACACCGAGCCAGATGTGATGCAGACCAACTGGAACTGGCTGCCGATCTTCTCTAAAAACGGTACGGGTTTTTATGACCTGAACAAAGTGAAAGATACGCTGGATCTGACACAGTTCGAACCGAAAGAACTGCAAAGTACCACGGTAGAAGGGAAACTGAACGGTATTCCAATTTCCGTTACAGCTCGCGTCTTCTATTTCAACACCGAAAGCTGGAAAAAAGCCGGTCTGGAATATCCGAAAACGTGGGACGAGCTGTTGAACGCCGGTAAAGTGTTCAAAGAAAAACTGGGCGACCAATACTACCCTATCGTATTGGAACATCAGGATTCTCTGGCACTGCTGAACTCTTATATGGTTCAGAAGTACAACATTCCAGCGATTGATGTAAAAGGTCAGAAATTCGCCTATAGCGATGCACAATGGGCTGAATTCTTTGGCATGTATAAGAAGTTGATCGACAGCCATGTCATGCCTGATGCGAAATACTATGCGTCTTTCGGTAAGAGCAACATGTATGAAATGAAGCCATGGATCAACGGCGAGTGGTCTGGTACTTATATGTGGAACTCCACAATCACTAAGTACTCTGACAACCTGCAACCACCAGCAAAACTGGAATTGGGTAGCTACCCAATGCTGCCAGGTGCAAAAGATGCCGGCTTGTTCTTCAAACCAGCACAGATGCTGTCTATCGGTAAGTCAACCAAGCATCCTAAAGAGTCTGCTCAGTTGATCAACTTCCTGCTGAACAGCAAAGAAGGTGCTCAGGCTCTGGGTCTGGAACGTGGTGTACCGTTGAGTAAAGCCGCTGTGGCTCAGCTGACTGCTGATGGCGTGATCAAAGATGATGCACCAGCCGTTGCCGGGTTGAAACTGGCGCTGTCTCTGCCGCATGAAGTTGCTGTTTCCCCTTATTTCGATGACCCGCAAATCGTTTCTCTGTTTGGTGATACCATCCAGTCTATCGATTACGGTCAGAAATCTGTGGAAGATGCTGCGAAATACTTCCAGCGTCAATCTGAGCGTATTCTGAAACGCGCAATGAAATAATGCTGTACCCGTTTTAGACGGTAATTCATCCCTGCCGCACTGACGGCAGGGATTTTTCATTTAAATTAAAACAACCGCGATATTCAATTCGATCTCCCTCACAATTTGAAACCCCATTTTACTTTTTGTTACCCAAGACGATCTCGATCACAGAACGTAGTTTAATAATAAATAAAATAGAACTTGTCCCAAAAAGCATAATGCGTGTTTTTATTAGAGATATCCTAACCAATAGGGAATATAACAATGAAAGTTAAATTACTAGCTCTGGCAGTTACGTCATTAATTAGTGTGAACGCAATGGCTGTAACGATCGATTACCGTCATGAAATGAAAGATACGCCAAAGAATGATCACCGCGATCGTCTGTCAATATCTCACCGTTTTGATAATGGCTTTGGTATTTCTGCCGAGGCAAAATGGCGTCAGGCAAATAATGATAATACCCCTAACAAGCCTTACCATGAAACCGTAAGTAATGGCACTGAAGTCGTTGCCAGCTATGTGTATAAAATTAATAAAATTTTCCAAGTTGAACCTGGTTTCTCTTTAGATTCAAGTTCAACCTCTAACAATTACCGCCCTTACCTACGTGGACGTGCCGCAGTCACCGATGATTTCTCCGTTTCTTTCCGCTATCGTCCATACTATTTAAGAAATAGCGGACTGAATATTGGCAAAGCAAACAGTGACCCTTCTGTTGAAAAGGGCTACAACTTAACAACAGTATTAAGCTATAAATTCCTGAAAGACTTTCAGATTGATTATGAGTTAGATTATAAAAAGGCGACTAAAGCTGGAAAAACTCTTTACGACAACGACAATGATAACTTCGATCATGACGTAAAACTTTCTTATAAATGGGATAAAAACTGGAAACCATATACAGCGGTGGGTAACGTAGCTGAAGATGGAAAAACAGATCGTCGTCAGACTCGTTTCCGTGTTGGTGTGCAATACAGCTTCTAATAACAACCTTATTGTTTAAATAAGCGTTATGAGTTAGAAAAAGGGATGTTAGCGTTAATTGATTCAATCAATTTTATCATTAACGTCCCTTTATTATGATGTTCGTCGTAGGTTAAGCAAGTTAGTTACGTTTCGTTGTTACATGTAGTGTCGTTAAATGCGTTTTAGCTGTTGAAATTGCTGTGTCTGATTTACCCTCTTCGTGTATGAATGTTATTTCTTTATTAAAGTTTGCGGTTCAGGGTAGTCATTTTTTCTCCGATGTGATGGCTACCCTATTTTTTACCATTGCCCAACGATTTACCCCCTCCTTCCCTTTGTCAGGTGATCTATCATGATTGTTCGTTCTCTGCTTGTCGGGGCCATTATGATGTCTGTAAATGGATTAAGTTACGCCCAACCTGTTTTTCCTGTCTGGCCACACGGCGAAGCGCCAGGTGCCTCTTCGTCAACGGTACAGCCGCAAGTGGTCGAGCGTAGCAAAGACTCCTCTCTTCCCGATCGGGCAGCAACCGGGATTCGCAGTCCCGAAATTACCGCTTATCCAGCAGAGAAGCCAAATGGCATGGCTTTGCTCATTACGCCTGGCGGTTCTTACCAGCGCGTCGTGTTGGATAAGGAAGGCAGCGATCTGGCACCGTTCTTTAATCAACAGGGCTATACCCTTTTCGTGATGACCTATCGCATGCCCGGAGAAGGCCATAAAGAAGGCGCTGACGCCCCGTTAGCCGATGCCCAGCGTGCAATCCGAACCCTGAGAGCCAACGCCGAGAAGTGGCACATTGACCCACAGCGTATCGGTATTATGGGATTCTCCGCCGGTGGTCATGTTGCGGCCAGCCTTGGAACCCGATTTGCACAGTCCGTTTACCCCGCGACGGATGCCATTGACAGCGTAAGCGCACGCCCTGATTTCATGGTACTGATGTACCCCGTCATTTCGATGCAGGCGGATATTGCGCACGCAGGCTCGCGTAAACAGCTAATCGGCGAACAGCCAACGGCAGCGCAGGTGCTGCGTTATTCTCCAGAGAAGCAGGTTACCGCGCAGACGCCCCCCACGTTTCTGGTGCATGCCGTTGACGATCCGTCAGTGTCGGTTGATAACAGTCTGGTGATGTTCAGCGCGCTACGGGAAAAACAGATCCCCGTCGAAATGCATCTGTTTGAGAAAGGGAAACACGGTTTCGGCCTGCGCGGCACCAAAGGACTCCCTGCGGCTGCCTGGCCTCAGTTGCTGGATAATTGGTTGCGTGTTTTACCCGTAAGTAACGAACAGCCGAAATAAATCATTACGTCGTCACCGCTTCCGCAGGCAGGGATAATCTCTTATACTGTATAAAATAACAGTTTTATTTGAGAAGTTTCATGACTGCGGAAGGACACCTGCTGTTTTCTGTTGCCTGCGCGATTCTGGCTAAGAAAGTTGAGTTATCGCCTGCGCTGGCTACCGGAGACTGGTGGCACATTATTCCCGGTGCACTCCTTACCGCGCTGCTGCCCGATATCGATCACCCCAAATCCGTCCTCGGGCAGCGCCTGAAGTGGCTTTCTTCGCCCATTGCCCGCCTCTTTGGCCACCGCGGGTTTACACACAGCCTTCTGGCCATCGCCGCCGGTATTTTCTTTATTCAGACACGCCTGCCGCCAGACTGGCCAATTCCGAGCGATGCCTACCATGCCATGATCGTCGGTTATCTGAGCCACATTCTTGCGGATATGTTGACGCCCTCTGGCGTTCCCCTGCTCTGGCCCTGTCGCTGGCGTTTCCGCTTGCCGATTTTAAACAGCCAAAAAGGCAATCAGTTGGAACGCTTTCTGTGTCTTGCCTGTATCGTTTTTTCGCTATATCAGCCACAAAAGAATCTGGATTGCTGCACCTATGAGCAGTCATTTCGCTTTTTACAGTCCGCGCAAACCTATCTCTTTCAATACGTGAAGTAACAGCGTTACCTACCGTCAGACATATCCCTGTAACATGATGGCAAAAGACCTGCTATCCTGTGCGCGTTTGTTATTTTTCATCGCAAAAAATCACGCTACCTTCGCCGATCTCCATTACCGCGCGAGATCGTGGCAGCGTGATGCGATTCACTGATAGGGAGCAAAGCCGGATGAATTTTCCGCTACTCATAAATATTCTGCTATTTGTCGTATTACTGCTCGGATTAGGTTACGCCAGCCGTAACCCATCCTGGAGTCTGGCAAAGAAAGTGTTGCTGGGTTTGGTTGTCGGGGTGCTATTTGGTCTGGCACTGCATCTGATTTATGGTGGCGACAACCCGGTTGTTAAGCAGTCCATCTCATGGTTTAACATCGTAGGTAATGGCTATGTGCAGCTGTTACAGATGATCGTCATGCCGCTGGTCTTTATCTCCATCCTCAATTCCGTTGCCAAGCTGCATAATGCCTCATCATTAGGGAAAATCAGCGTGTTGACGCTTTCTACCCTGTTGATCACCACGCTGATTTCCGCGTTGGTCGGCGTTTTTGTGACTAACCTGTTTGGCCTGACGGCTACCGGTCTGGTGCAAGGTGCGCAAGAAACCGCGCGATTAACGGCGATTGAAAGTAACTATGCTGGTAAAGTCGCTGACCTGAACGTGCCTCAACTTATCCTGTCATTCATTCCTAAAAACCCGTTTGCTGAGCTGACTGGCGCGAACCCGACGTCTATCATCAGCGTCGTCGTCTTCGCCGCGTTCCTTGGCGTTGCGGCGTTACAACTGCTGAAAGATGACGCGGTCAAAGGCGAACGCGTTTTAACCGCCATTGACACGCTACAGTCTTGGGTGATGAAGCTCGTTCGTCTGGTGATGAAGTTGACCCCCTACGGCGTCATGGCGCTGATGACCAAGATGGTCGCCAGTTCTAACCTGCAAGACATCCTCAAGCTGGGCAGCTTCGTTGTCGCGTCCTATTTGGGTCTAGCGATTATGTTCGGTGTCCATGCACTGATTCTGTCGTTCACAGGCATCAATCCGGCACGTTTTTATCGCAAAGTCTGGCCGGTCCTGACGTTCGCGTTTACCAGCCGTTCCAGCGCGGCGACGATTCCACTCAGCATTGAGGCGCAAACGCGCCGCATTGGCGTACCGCAATCTATCGCCAGCTTTGCGGCGTCTTTCGGCACGACAATCGGTCAGAACGGCTGTGCGGGGCTTTACCCAGCAATGCTCGCCGTGATGGTCGCGCCAACGGTTGGCATCAACCCACTGGATCCTGTCTGGATCGCGACGTTGGTCGGTATTGTCACCATCAGTTCTGCTGGCGTAGCCGGCGTGGGCGGCGGTGCCACCTTTGCCGCGTTAATCGTTCTGCCCGCGATGGGGCTGCCGGTGACGCTTGTCGCGCTGCTCATCTCCATTGAACCGCTTATCGATATGGGCCGTACCGCGCTTAACGTCAGCGGATCCATGACGGCCGGTACTGTCACCAGCCAGTTGATGAAGCAGACGGACAAAACGGTTTTCAACGCACAGGATGACGCTGAGTTGACGCACCGCTAAGCCGCATTTGCTGCACAAAAGAAAACGCCGACGGCTGATGCTGTCGGCGTTTCTTTTATGCAGCTTTTCTAATAACGATATCGTGCCATCGGGCTAGTTAGCGCTGCGGGTTAGTATCGTAAGCCTGGCAGCTCTGGAAGCCTTTATTGAGAACGTGTCCCGTCTCGCCGTAGCTAACGAAATAGTTCTGCGCAGTACCATCGCGGTTTTTCAGCAAATAATCGCTACAGGTGCCTTTGGCATTTACCAGACGTTTTTCCACTCCGCTACCTGCGAGTTGATGAACCTGCTGCTTCGTCATTCCCACTTTTACATCTTTCACCACGGGCTCATTGACATAGCTTTCTGCCTTGTTATAAGCCGAACATCCCGCCAACATGACAGCACCTGCTGCCGCAATACATACCAGTAATCTGTTATTCTTCATCTCATCACCTCATTATTAATGGGTCACCCTAAGGCTAGTCGGCGGCGACCACTTTTTCAAATAATAACGCAGGGATGTAACATATTGGCCGATAGTCAAAAACGGGTTATCTATAGGGAAAATGACTACCTGACAGCTTGTTCTTTTTCTTCACGCCAATTCGTTTTACACTCAGGCAATCGTAATAATTCTTTTGCAGTATCAATAAGTTCAGGAGGGGATGGCATGTCATTACAAAACGACATTATCACTGCGTTGGGAGTGAAAAGCAGCATCGATCCAGCACAGGAAATCCGTGTTAGCGTTGATTTTTTAAAGAATTATCTGAATGCTCACCCGTTCGTTACGTCGTTAGTTTTGGGCATCAGCGGTGGTCAGGACTCTACGCTGACCGGCAAACTGTGCCAGACGGCTATCACGGAGTTACGCAATGAGACCGGAAATTCTCGCTATCAGTTCATCGCCGTTCGACTGCCTTACGGCGTACAGGCAGATGAAGCCGACTGTCAGGATGCCATCGCGTTTATCCAACCAGACCGCGTATTAACCGTCAACATCAAACCCGCGATTGAAGCCAGTGAAGCCACCTTACGTACCATTGGCGTAGAGCTTTCCGATTTTGTAAAAGGCAACGAGAAAGCCAGAGAACGCATGAAAGCGCAGTACAGCATCGCGGGCATGAATGCCGGGCTTGTCGTCGGCACCGATCATGCAGCAGAGGCGGTAACGGGCTTTTTCACCAAATACGGTGATGGCGGTACCGATATCAACCCAATATTCCGGTTGAATAAGCGTCAGGGTAAAGCGCTATTGCGAGAACTGGGTTGCCCTTCTCATCTTTATACCAAAGCCCCTACCGCCGACCTGGAAGAAGACCGTCCGTCTCTCCCCGATGAAGTCGCGCTGGGTGTGACCTATGAAAAGATCGACGACTATCTGGAAGGCAAGCAGATCGAGGCCAACGATGCGGCCATTATCGAAAACTGGTATCGCAAAACTGAACACAAGCGTCGTCCGCCGATTACCGTGTTTGATGATTTCTGGCGGTAACTCATCGCGATGAGCAAACCGGACGCAGATATTGGCGTCTGGTTTGCGCTTAGTTTCTTCTGCACAGACTTCATAACCAGGTATGAATATGACGTCACAGCGCGCTACGCTCACGGGCTTACTGGCGATCGTTTTATGGAGCACATCCGTCGGGCTTATCCGTAGCCTGACAGAAGCACTCGGTCCCATCGGCGGTGCGGCGATGATTTACTCCACCAGCACGCTATGTCTACTGGCCTTTTATGGTTTTCCCCGCATTAAAACGCTGCCCAGAATTTATTTATTCGCAGGCGGAGCGATGTTTGTCTGCTACGAGATATTTCTGTCGCTGTCCATCGGACTAGCGAGTAGCCGCATGCAGGCGATAGAAATAGGGATGATTAACTATTTGTGGCCCAGTTTGACCGTGTTCTTTTCTCTTTTTATCAATCAGCAGAAAAGCCGTTTCCTGCTCTGGCCCGGCCTTGCGCTCTCACTGGGCGGTATCGTGTGGATTATGAAAGGAGAAAGCGACTGGACACCAGAGCTACTGTGGAACAACATTCTTACTAACCCGCTAGCCTACAGCCTGGCGTTTTCTGCGGCCCTGACCTGGGCGCTCTACTGCAATATCACCAAGCGCTACGCGCAGGGGAAAAGCGGCGTCTCTCTGTTCTTTTTCGTCTCATCCCTCGTGCTATGGATTCAGTATTCCTTCAGTGCCGAAGGGGTGATTTCATTAACCCTACCGAGTTCGCTGCAACTGCTCTTTATGGGCACATCGACCGCATTAGCCTATTCCGTCTGGAATATCGGTATTCAGCATGGCAACCTGACGTTACTGGCAACCGCCTCTTATTTCACGCCCGTGCTTTCCACACGATTGGCCGCGCTCTGGCTCAATATCACGCCCGCTATATCATTCTGGCAAGGCGTCGTCATGGTCACTGCAGGTTCACTGCTCTGTTGGTATGCGACACGGGCCCCCACAAGCTGATCTGCTGCCGCACCCTGCTGTTTTCGTCTGGATTTACCCGCTAGCAAAAACCCTAATCTGCTCGCGGTCACATTCTTCACGCTAACCTGTTATAGTCATCCCCACATTTCGTTACCTAAAAATAGTCACACATGTTAAGGCGTTTCTTTTCCTACTATTCCCCTTACAAAGGGTTGTTCGTCCTCGACTTCGGCTGTGCCATTATTGCTGGCCTGCTTGAATTAGGGTTTCCGATGGCGATTAAAGCGTTCATCGACAAACTATTACCCGCTCAGGACTGGTCGCTGATCCTATTAGCATCGGTGGCGCTATTAGCGGTATACCTGCTGAATACCGCGCTGATGGCCATCGTCAACTATTGGGGACATGCGCTGGGTGTGGGTATTGAAACCGATATGCGGCGGCAGGCCTTTGAGCATCTGCAAAATTTGCCGTTCCGTTACTACGACAATATGAAGACCGGCCATATCATCACCCACGTCACTAAAGATTTGGAAGAAGTCGGGGAGATTGCCCACCACGGCCCGGAAGACCTCTTTCTCGCGATCATGACGTTTATTGGTGCATTTATCCTGATGGCGACAGTTCACCTGAATCTGGCGCTGCTGACAATCATTATCGTGCCTTTCATGACGTATCTCGTCAGCCGCTATGGCGCCCGCATGACGGAGACGTGGCGTCAGCTATTCGGTCAGGTTGGCAACTTCAACGCCCGCATTGAAGAAAGCGTGGGGGGTATCCGCGTCGTTAAAGCTTTTGCCAATGAAGCACATGAGAAGAAACTGTTCTCTAACGATAACGAAAACTACCGCCGCACCAAGTTGCAGGCCTATCGCATCATGACCGCCAGTATGACGCTCAGCTACCTCAGCACGCGCCTGATACAGCTTATCGTGATGCTGGCCGGTATTTGGTACGTGATTCAGGGCGAACTCAGTTACGGTGGTTTTATCGGCTTCCTGTTGCTGATTGAAGTGTTCTTCCGTCCGGTCGCCAAAATTACCTCGGTGTTGGAGAGCTATCCCAAAGGGATTGCGGGATTCAAACGCTTTACTCAGCTGATCGACACCGTTCCCGAGATCGCCGATGCTCCCGATGCGCATGATGCCGGGCCGCTGAAAGGCGATATCCGGTTCAATCAGGTTAGCTTTGGCTATTCTGCCGACCGTCCGATTCTGCGCAATATTGACCTGTCGATTCGCGCAGGAGAAACCGTAGCGTTTGTTGGCCCCTCCGGCGCGGGCAAAACCACTCTCTGCTCCCTTCTTCCCCGCTTCTACGATTTAACCAGCGGCGCCATCACCATTGACGGCATGGATATCCGCCAGATGACGCAGGCGTCACTACGCAGCCAAATCGGCATCGTACAGCAGGATGTTTTCCTGTTCGGGGGCACCATTCGGGAAAACATCGCCTACGGCAAACTTGATGCCAGCGATGACGAAATCATGGAAGCCGCACGACGTGCGCGGTTAGATGAGCTGATCGAGAATCTGCCTGATGGATTGGATACCGTGGTCGGCGAGCGCGGCGTTAAGCTATCGGGTGGGCAAAAGCAGCGTTTATCTATCGCACGAATCTTCCTGAAAAACCCGCCGATCCTGATTCTGGACGAAGCGACATCTGCGCTGGATACCGCGACAGAGCAGGCGATACAGCAATCGCTCAGCGAGCTTTCCGCAGGACGTACCACGTTGATCATCGCCCACAGGCTGGCAACCATACAGAACGCGGGACGCATTGTGGTGGTAGATAACGGCAGCATCATTGAGCAAGGCAGCCATCAGGTGCTGCTGGAGCAAAGTGGTATCTATGCCAGATTACATCAGGCGCAGTTCGGTCAGGCCTGATACAACCTTCCTCGGCGAGGGTTCTCCTCGCCTTTTTCTCTCTTATTTCCCACATAGATGTGACTTCAGAGGTTTTCCTTGCAATAAATTGCATTTAAAATACATCTATTATGATTTCATCAGGACATGACGCACATGGCGAGAAAACCCCTGGGAAAATACCGACAGCGGGAGATCCGTACCGTCGGATTGATGATCGAGCTGTATGAAAAGCATCATCCTGAAACCGGCGATAACGCGCAGCATAAAGACTTATTCAACTACGCCATCAAGCGTCTGGAACGCTGTCAATTCGGTGAAGATAAACCCGCGTGTAAGCATTGCCCTATCCACTGCTATCAACCCGCCCGACGTGAGGCGATCAAAGCGATTATGCGCTGGTCAGGGCCACGGATGTTGTTGCGCCACCCGATTCTGGCAATACGCCATTTAATTGACGATCATCGGCCAGTGCCAGACTATCCGAAAAAAGAGACAACGCCCAAAACGCCACATGGACGAGCAACGCGTTTAGCCTCGCAGCATACGGCACCAGCAGATACCGAATCGACTTTGAAATAGGAAAAATGAGGCGAATAAGATAGGAAAAGGCCGCTTGCGCGGCCTTTTTGGGTGACTCTGTTACTCTTTGGGAGAGGCGTTCTCTACCCTGCTTTTTAGCTTTTGCCCCGGACGGAACGTGACCACACGGCGCGCCGTAATCGGAATATCTTCGCCAGTTTTTGGGTTACGTCCCGGACGTTGGTTCTTGTCTCGCAAATCAAAATTGCCAAAACCTGACAACTTGACCTGCTCGCCATTTTCCAAAGCGCGACGAACTTCTTCAAAAAACAGCTCGACTAGCTCTTTGGCATCCCGTTTGCTCAGCCCGAGCTTCTCAAACAGGTATTCTGACATTTCAGCTTTAGTAAGCGCCATAGGTTCAATCCCTCAAGGATGCTTGGAATCGCTGTTTTAATGCTGCTACGCATTCTGCAACGGTAGCGGCAATTTCCTCTTCTGCCAGTGTACGCGTGGTATCTTGCAGGGTCAGACTGATAGCCAGACTCTTATAACCTTCCGCTACGCCCTTCCCTCGGTACACGTCGAATAAGTTTACGCCAACTAACTGATTTGCGCCAACTTTCTTACACTCGGCCAAAATATCGCCCGCAGGGACATTTTCAGCGACCACAACGGCGATATCGCGACGGTTCGCCGGGAAGCGGGAAACCTCGTTCGCCTCAGGCAATACGCGGTCTGCAACCTTATCCCACAACAGTTCGAACACCACGGTGCGCCCGTTGAGATCCAACTTGCGCTCCAGTTCTGGGTGAATAACGCCAATAAATCCAATGCGTTCTCCGCACAGATAAATAGCAGCACTTTGTCCTGGATGCAATGCCGGATTATTTTCGGCCTTGAATTCGATTTCAGACAGCTTGCCTGTCAATGCCAGCACAGCTTCCAAATCGCCTTTTAAATCATAGAAGTCAACGGCCTGACGCGCCAGATCCCAATGCTCTTCATAACGCGTGCCAGTAATCACACCCGCCAGCATCAGATCCTGACGAATACCCAGGTCAGCACTGGTGTCCGGTACAAAACGGAGACCGCTTTCAAAGAGGCGCAGGCGGCTTTGTTGACGGTTTTGGTTATACACTGCCGCGCTCAGCAAGCCGCTCCACAGCGATAAACGCATCACCGACATCTCTGCGGAAATCGGGCTCGGCAGGCTCAGCGACGCTTCATTAGGGTGGATTAATCCCTGAATTTTCGGGTCAACAAAACTGTAAGTAATTGCTTCCTGGTAGCCGTGATCGACTAATAATGTCTTCACACGCTTCAATGACAGTGACGCTTCGCGATGCGAGGTCATAATCAACGGAGCCTGAGTCGGAATATTCGGAATGTTGTTGTAGCCGTAAATACGTGCGACTTCTTCAACCAGATCTTCTTCAATTTCCATATCGAAGCGCCAGCTTGGTGCCGTCGCCTGCCAACCTGCATCGGTTTTCGCGACGTTACAGCCTAGACGCTGCAGAATATCGCTCACCTGCTCATCGGCAATCACATGGCCAATCAGACGATCCAGCTTTTCACGGCGCAGCGTAATCGTTGCGCGAGCTGGCAAATTTGCCTCGCTGGTCACATCAACGACCGGACCTGCTTCACCACCGCAGATATCAATCAGCAGACGAGTCGCACGTTCAATGGCTTTGTGCTGTAACGCCGGATCGACGCCACGCTCGTAGCGGTGAGATGCATCGGTGTGCAAACCGTGACGACGTGCGCGTCCGGTAATCGACAGCGGGTTGAAGTAAGCGCATTCCAGCAGAACGTTTTGCGTTTCTTCATTGACGCCAGAATGCTCGCCGCCAAAAATACCGCCCATTGCCAGCGCACTCTGCTGGTCAGCGATTAACCAGCGTATCCGCGTTCAGCTTCGCTTCGTTACCATCCAGCAGCGTCAGCGTTTCGCCTTCTGTCGCCATACGCACGATAATGCCGCCGTTGAGACGATCAAGATCGAACGCATGCATTGGTTGACCAAGTTCCAGCAGAACGTAGTTAGTCACGTCAACCACCGGATCGATAGAACGAATACCGCAGCGGCGCAGCTTTTCGCGCATCCACAGTGGCGTTGCCGCCTTAACGTTAATGCCTTTCACCACACGGCCTAAGTAACGCGGGCACGCCTGCGGCGCATCGACCTGAATCGGGAAGGTATCCTGAATCGTCGCAGCAACGGGCTCAATCGTCGGTTCATTCAACGCCAGCTGATTCAACACGGCCACATCACGTGCCACGCCGATGATGCCGAGGCAATCAGCACGGTTTGGCGTCACGCTGATTTCAATCGCGTTGTCATCCAGCTTCAGGTACTCACGAATATCCGTGCCAATCGGCGCGTCTAACGGCAGCTCGATGATGCCATCGTGATCGTCGGAAATGCCCAATTCGGAAAATGAGCACAGCATGCCTTCAGACGGCTCGCCACGCAGTTTAGCGGCTTTAATTTTGAAATCGCCCGGCAGCACGGCACCGACCGTCGCCACCGCTACTTTCAGGCCCCGACGGCAGTTCGGCGCACCACAGACGATGTCCAGCAGGCGATCGCCGCCGACATTGACTTTCGTCACACGCAGTTTGTCTGCGTTCGGGTGCTGCCCACATTCAACCACTTCACCAACAACCACGCCGTGGAATGCGCCAGCAACCGGCTCAACGCCATCCACTTCCAGCCCTACCATCGTGATCTGTTCAGATAGCGTTTCACTGTCAACCGCCGGGTTTACCCACTCGCGTAACCAGAGTTCACTGAATTTCATGATGTATACCCGCCTTACTTAAACTGTTTGAGGAAACGCAGATCGTTTTCGAAGAATGCACGCAGATCGGTCACGCCATAGCGCAGCATCGTCAGACGCTCCATGCCCATACCGAACGCGAAGCCGGAATACACTTCTGGGTCGATACCGACATTACGCAGGACATTCGGGTGCACCATACCGCAGCCCAGGACTTCCAGCCATTTGCCGTTTTTACCCATCACATCCACTTCAGCAGACGGTTCGGTAAACGGGAAATAAGACGGACGGAAGCGAACCTGCAAATCTTCCTCAAAGAAATTACGCAGGAAATCATGCAACGTACCTTTCAGATTGGTGAAGCTGATGTCTTTATCGACGATCAATCCTTCCATCTGATGGAACATCGGCGTGTGGGTTTGATCGTAATCGTTACGATAAACGCGACCCGGCGCGATGATACGGATAGGCGGTTGCTGCTTTTCCATAGTACGAATCTGAACGCCAGAAGTCTGTGTACGCAGCAGGCGTGTCGCATCGAACCAGAATGTGTCGTGGTCAGCACGCGCAGGATGGTGCCCTGGAATATTCAGCGCATCAAAGTTGTGATAATCGTCTTCGATTTCTGGCCCGGTTACCACGGAAAAACCCAGCTCGCCGAAGAAGGTTTCGATACGATCGATGGTACGGGTCACCGGATGCAAGCCACCATTTTCAATGGTGCGGCCCGGCAGGGAAACATCGATGGTTTCTTGCGCCAGACGCGCATTTAACTCAGCGGATTCCAGCATGTGCTTACGGGCATTCAGCGCGTCCTGAACATCTTGCTTAGCCTGGTTAATGACAGCACCAGCCGCAGGGCGCTCTTCAGCCGGCAACTCGCGCAGCGAGGTCATCTGAAGGGTTAAGTGACCTTTTTTGCCCAGATATTCGACACGCACATTTTCCAGTGCGGCAACATCCTGAGCCTCTTCTATAGCTGTTCTGGCTTTGGCAACCAGCTCTGCGAGATGTGGCATTGTGTTCCTCTTTTTCTGCCTATGTGGCCAACGGTCATGATTGAAGAATGTCGTTTTACTCAAAACGATAAATGTTACTAAAAACAAGAGTAAAAAACCGATTATTGTAAACAAAAAAGCCTCCCTATGGGGAGGCTTAAGCGCTACTTTTCGTTTCTTTTCTTACGCGCAAAGCCCCCTGAATTCAGGCGCTAAAGTAAAAAAAGAAACGGAAAATAGCAGCGTTCATACTTGCGTTACCTTTGTCTTATCAATAATAAAAACGAAACGTGTAGAGCTCGACGAAAAGAGGGAGCCAAAGCTCCCTCTCTCAACTGACTTACGCCAGTGCTGCTTTCGCTTTTTCGACCAGCGCGCTGAACGCTAACTTATCGAATACTGCGATATCAGCCAGAATCTTACGGTCAATTTCAACAGAGGCTTTTTTCAGGCCGTTGATGAATTTGCTGTAAGACAAGCCGTTTTGGCGAGCTGCCGCATTGATACGTGCAATCCACAGCTGACGGAATTGACGTTTACGTTGACGACGGTCGCGGTAAGCGTATTGGCCAGCTTTGATTACTGCCTGGAAGGCAACACGATAAACACGCGAACGGGCACCGTAGTAACCTTTCGCTTGTTTCAATATTTTCTTGTGACGTGCACGGGCAACTACACCACGTTTTACGCGAGCCATATGCTCTCTCCTAAAGTCTTATTCTGAATTAAAAAAAGGTTACTTATGCGTACGGCAGACATGCGATAACAAGACCCAGATCCCCTTTGGAGACCAGACCTTTTGGACGCAGGTGACGTTTACGCTTAGTTGACTTTTTGGTCAGAATATGACGCAGGTTAGCATGCTTACGCTTAAAACCACCGCTTGCGGTTTTTTTAAAGCGTTTAGCGGCGCCACGTACTGTTTTAATCTTTGGCATTGTTATTTCCACTTCGCATTGTTAATAAAACGAATCAGATAAGGCGAACAAAGCCGTACAACACAGAGGTTGTACGGTCTTGCTACTTGAATGCCTTACTGTTTCTTCTTCGGTGCTAGCACCATGATCATCTGACGGCCTTCGATCTTCGATGGGAAGGATTCGACAACTGCCAGTTCACTCAGATCGTCACGAACGCGGTTAAGCACTTCGATACCAATCTGTTGGTGCGCCATTTCACGACCGCGGAAACGCAGTGTGATTTTGGCTTTGTCACCATCTTCAAGAAAGCGAATCAGGTTGCGTAGTTTGACCTGATAGTCGCCATCATCGGTACCAGGTCGGAATTTGATTTCCTTGACCTGAATAACTTTTTGTTTTTTCTTCTGTTCCTTTGTGGCCTTACTCTTCTCATAAAGGAACTTGCCGTAATCCATAATTCGGCAAACCGGCGGCTCGGCGTTCGGACTGATTTCAACTAAATCAACACCTGCTTCTTCGGCTTTTTCTAATGCTTCATTTAGACTTACGATGCCCAGCTGTTCGCCTTCGACGCCTGATAGGCGTACCTCATGTGCGCGAATCTCTCTGTTGATGCGATTAGGACGCGCCGGTTGAACTCGTTTTCCGCCTTTAATACCTATACCTCCAATTGATGAAGACTACGGCTGCGAATCTCTTGCTGCAGCTTACTGATGACTTCACTGACATCCATGCTCCCAAGGTCTTTACCACGACGAGTACGGACAGCAACTTTTCCTGCCTCGACCTCTTTGTCGCCACAAACCAGCATATAGGGAACCCGGCGTAAAGTGTGTTCGCGGATTTTAAAGCCTATCTTCTCATTTCTCAAGTCTGCTTTTACACGAATGCCCGCTTCTTGCAGTTTTCGGGTCAATTCGTTGACATAATCAGACTGGCTATCAGTGATATTTATAATCACCGCTTGAACCGGGGCTAACCAGGTCGGGAAGAAACCGGCGAATTCTTCGGTCAGAATACCGATGAAACGCTCCATTGATCCCAAAATAGCCCGGTGAATCATAACCGGAACCTGACGCTCGTTGCTTTCGCCAACGTAAGACGCGTTCAGACGGCCCGGTAATGAAAAGTCGAGTTGCACCGTACCACACTGCCACGCACGATCCAAACAGTCATGCAGGGTAAATTCAATTTTTGGGCCGTAGAACGCCCCTTCACCCGGCTGATAGGCGAATTCGATGTTATTTTCAGTCAACGCGGCCGCCAAATCGGCTTCAGCGCGATCCCACATCTCATCGCTACCAATACGTTTTTCAGGACGTGTAGACAGTTTCACCACGATTTTTTCAAAACCGAAGGTGCTGTACATGTCATACACCATCTTGATGCAGCTGTTCACTTCATCACGAACCTGCTCTTCCGTACAGAAGATGTGCGCATCGTCCTGAGTGAAGCCGCGTACACGCATTAAGCCATGCAGAGAGCCTGACGGTTCATTACGGTGACAGCTACCGAACTCCGCCATACGCAGCGGCAGATCGCGGTATGATTTCAATCCCTGATTGAAAATCTGTACGTGGCCTGGGCAGTTCATTGGCTTGATGCAGTATTCACGGTTTTCTGATGACGTCGTGAACATCGCTTCTTTGTAGTTTTCCCAGTGACCGGTTTTTTCCCACATCACTCGGTCCATCATGAATGGACCTTTTACTTCCTGATACTGGTACGACTTCAGCTTCATGCGTACAAACGCTTCCAGCTCGCGGAAGATCGTCCAGCCGTCGTTGTGCCAGAACACCATACCTGGCGCTTCTTCCTGCATATGGTACAGGTCAAGCTGTTTGCCGATCTTGCGATGGTCGCGCTTAGACGCTTCTTCAAGACGTTGCAAATAAGAAGCCAGTTGCTTTTTATCTGCCCATGCGGTGCCGTAGATGCGTTGCAGCATTTTGTTTTTGCTGTCGCCACGCCAGTAAGCGCCGGACGTTTTCTGCAATTTAAAATGGTGGCAGAAACGCATATTCGGTACGTGCGGACCACGGCACATATCGATGTATTCTTCATGGTGATACAGACCTGGACGATCATCACGACTGATGTTCTCATCCAGAATCGCCATTTTGTAGGTCTCACCGCGTGCAGCGAACGCATCGCGCGCTTCTTGCCAACTGACTTTTTTCTTAATGACGTCATAGTCAGTATCAGCAAGCTCATGCATGCGCTTTTCGAGCAGCTCAATGTCTTCCTGAGTCAGGGTACGGTCGATATCAACGTCATAGTAAAAACCGTTATCGATAACGGGACCAATCGCCATTTGGGTATCTGGCCACAGTTGCTTAATCGCATGGCCCAATAGGTGCGCACAGGAGTGGCGAATAATTTCCAGACCGGCTTCATCTTTAGCGGTGATGATGGCTAACTGCGCATCGGTATCGATCTTATCGCTGGCATCAACCAGCTCGCCATTGACACGTCCTGCGATACAGGCTTTTGCCAGACCGGGACCAATATCAAGTGCAACATCGAGGGGAGAAACGGCGTGGTCGTAATGACGCTGACTTCCATCAGGAAGGGTGATAACTGGCATTATAATTCCCTTATTTACAGTGGTGAGCCACACGAAAGCTCACATGCAAAAAATCGTATATCAATTGAAAATCAAAAGTGTTAGCCATGCTATTTCTCTTTACTCTGTGAAATATATACACATGATGCGAACTCTAAAGGCGCGCATTAGCGTGACATGGATAACGTCGAGGCAATAATACACCTTATAACTTGTGTGTTAAAGCCGGATGGTGGCCTGTTCATCTTTGCATCGTGATGAACAAGCCACAGCGTGTTTACTGTGTCTGCACCGACTTCATCGCTGCATTATTTTTGCGAGAGAATCGGAAGCCAAGCCAAATGATGGCAATCCAGAACGGAATTAAGATGACCGAAATGCGAATCCCCGGAGACAGCAGCATAATCACCAGAATGCCCGCCAGAAACGCCAGACACAGGTAGTTACCCCACGGATACCAGAAGGCTTTAAACGCAGGAACAACGCCCTTCTCTATCATCGCCTGACGAAAGCGCAGGTGTGCAAAGCAGATCATGATCCAGTTAATCACCAGCGTCGACACCACCAGCGCCATCAACAGCTCAAAGGCTTTGCCTGGCATGAGATAGTTGATCGCTACGCCGAACGATGTCGCTAATGCTGACAGCACGATAGAACGAACGGGGACACCGCGCGCGTTGACCTTCGCAAGAGATTTCGGCGCATTTCCCTGTTTTGCCAAACCGTACAGCATCCGACTATTGCAGTACACACCGCTGTTATAAACCGATAACGCTGCCGTGAGTACCACGATGTTAAGTACGTTTGCCACAATATTGCTATTCAGCGCCTGGAAAATCAGGACAAACGGACTCCCGCCATCGACGACATTTCCCCACGGATAAAGCGATAACAAAATAGATAGCGCGCCGATATAGAAAATCAGGATGCGATAGACCACCTGATTGGTCGCCTGCGGAATAGAACGCTTCGGATCGGCCGCTTCGGCAGCAGTGATACCCACCAATTCCAGACCGCCGAATGAAAACATGATCACCGCCATCGCCATGATCAATCCACTTGCGCCATTCGGCATGAATCCGCCATGGATCCATAAGTTACGCACCGTTGCTGTTTCGCCGCCATTGCCACTCAGCAACAACCAACTGCCGAAGACAATCATCCCAACGATGGCCAGCACTTTGATCAGGGCAAACCAGAATTCCGTTTCCCCAAACATACGCACATTAACCAGATTGATAAGGTTGATCAGCACGAAGAATATTGCCGCGGACAGCCAGGTTGGCGTTTCAGGCCACCAGTATTGAATATAAATCCCCACGGCCGTCAGTTCAGCCATCCCTACCAGAATAAACATCGCCCAGTAGTTCCAGCCCGCCAGAAAGCCGGCAAAATCGCCCCAGTACTTATAGGCAAAATGGCTAAATGAACCCGCTACCGGCTCCTCCACCACCATCTCACCCAACTGCCGCATAATCAGAAACGCAATCATTCCGGCAATCGCATAGCCCAATAAAACGGACGGCCCTGCCATTTGGATAGTCTGCGATATCCCTAAAAACAATCCGGTACCAATTGCGCCACCCAGCGCAATCAGTTGAATATGTCGATTCTTTAACCCTCGTTTTAGAACCAATTCCTGTTGATCGTTTGCTATGTTGTTTTGAGCATTTGCCATGTTGTTTTTGTGCTTCCTGTAAAGCCTTCTTCATTTTATAACAATGCCTGCTTACGCCATCAGCATGAAGGATGACGTAAGCAGGCAAAGGGATAGGTGTTTTACGCGTTACACAGTGATTGAGCCATTAACGTTCCGGGATGACACTTTTAAACGTTAACTCCACATCATCACGATCGCGCTCAGCGGCAAGCGCCTCAGGCTCACTTTTCTCTGCATTCTGGGGCAGCAATTTTTTCAATAACGCTAACTGCTGGCGTTGCTGCTCTACGATTTCCTGCAGCAATTTCACTTGCTCATTCGCTCTGACACTCGCCCGATTAACAAAAAACCAGACCAGCGCGGCCAGCAGCACAATCAGCAAGACAAAAACCACTTCTAATATGTTCACAACGACTCCACTTATAACCACTTATGACAGGTACCTGTGGGCTATCTTACCACCGTGGCATAGCCAAGTTCGATACCCAACCCTATCCGTTACTCACATCGTGTTGATGCGCACCGCTATCATATTGGTGCAAAAATAAAAAACGTGGGGAACGTTTTTCAACGTCGCTTGTGGCACGCCATAAAAAAGCCTGTCGGCAAGGACAGGCTCAGGCATTGATAGGGAATATCAGAAAGGGTAATCGTGGTAGCCCATTTGCTCAGAGATATTTCTGGCTGCGGAGTGCAGCATAGCAACATATTCGTGTTTGTTTTCTTCTGAAAAACGAATCGTTGGGAAAGAAATACTGAGGCCCGCAATCACCACGCCAAAACGATCGAATACTGGAACAGCGATACAACGCAGCCCTTCTTCTTGCTCTTCGTTGTCTTCTCCGTAGCCTTGCTCACGCACGACATCCAATTGGTTGAGAAGCGCTTCAGCAGAGCACAGCGTGTGTGGCGTACTGCGAGTGAATTCGACGGTCGACAGAACCTCTTCCACTTCGCTGCGATCGCGCCATGCCAACAGCACTTTACCAATTGCGGTACTGTGCAGCGGATTGCGGCGGCCAATGCGTGAATACATACGCAGGTTATACATCGAATCAATCTTGTGGATATAAACGATGCCGTCTTCATCCAACGCGCCAAGGTGGATCGTTTCTCGCGTTAGTGCAGACAACTCACGCATCTGTATATCCGCACTGCGGATTAAATCTACGTTCTGCAATGCTTTTGCCCCAAGTTCAAACAACTTGAGCGTCAGCGAATATTTCTCTGATTCACCTTCCTGCGCAACATAGCCCAGGGATTTCATCGTCTGCAAGAAGCGGTAAACGGTACTCTTGGACATCATGACTCGCTGAGAAAGCTCGGTAATACCAATTTCTCTCTCTTCACCTAATGCCTGTAAAATACCAAAAACCTTTAAAACGGACGACACGGAATCGGGTTGTTTATCTAAATCTGCACTAGCCATTTTTGTGGTTACCCTACTCAGGTTTTTTTGTTTTAAAAAAAATAGAACAATGGTTTTAGTATAAAGGGAACGCTTTGATTATGGCAATGGAGCAATAACGATAATCAAGTTAAGTTTGAGAAATAACCGCGTCAGAGACTTAATAAAATAATATGTAAGAAAATATTTTAGAATAATCCGCGCCATAAAATGTGACGCGGATTTATTAGTATTATTAGTGCCAGACTGAATCAGGAACCTTCGCCAGATACAGCGCAGGCTTTCCATCTACGTCAGAAGTAAACAGCACTTGTTTATTATCTGGCGTAAAGGAAGGATGTGGGTGAGTAACCTGACGGTCGCCTTCCAACACGTCCCAAGATGTATTGTGCTGTGCAATGCGATGTTCTTTGCCTGTTTTCAGATTGAAAACATACAGGAACGGATCGTTCTCAATTTTGTAACCGCCATCGTCCTGCACGTCGACCGGCGCATCGGAACCATCACCCACCAGCAGCGTGCCATCATAGTTACTCATCAGGTGAGAACACGGCGGCATTACGCGCAGTTGGCGATCTTCCAGCGTAACCGGATCGATGCTGCGGATGTAGCGATTGGTATCGTCTTTAAGGTAAGAGACGTAAATCATCGCTGAACCATCTGGAACCCAGAATTCGTGGGTGCAGCTTTCGCCTTCCGCATGCTCTTTTACTTTACGCATGTTGGTGCCATCTTCATTGATGAACCACATACGCGCATCAACCAGGTCATGTGGACCTTCGTGGCAGAAAGCAACCGTGTTGTCATCACCCGGACGGTAAATTGGATGACCCAGCCACTGGTTTTCCTGAAGGATAGTCTCCGCTTCGCCCGTTATCAAATCGACACGAATCAGACGACAGCAAGGATTGGTGAAATAGAATTCCTGGAATTTTTTCCAATCGGTCAGTGGTTTCCAGTCTTCTTTTTTGATCTCAATACCGACCATTTTGGTGCAATCGGAGTTGGCAACCCAGGTACCGTAGCCGACCCAATCGTCAGGCACCTGATAAATCGTTTTCTCTTCCAGCGTAACCAGATCGACACGCATCAGATTGCGAGTATTTTTAACGTAATACAGCGCATCGTCATTCGGAGACAGGAAGCCACCGAAGGTGTTGTCGCCTTTGCCTTCTGTCAGCTGCGTGGCGCTCTGCTCTTTTAAATCCAGCAGATAGTAGTTCCACGGGCCATCAAATGCAGCACCAAACAGCAGCTTGCTGCCGTCATTGAAGAAACACTTCTGGTAGAAATAGTTGCGATGGCAGATAACATCGGGCGGGGTTAAGCGCACAACTTCGGTGCCGGTTGCTGAATCCTGGTAGGTATGGAACGTTAGGGGGATCTTGTTACCTTTGGCCATCCGTAAATCCTTAGAACTTATCATGAAGAATCTGACGCCACACGCGCATACTCTTCGATAACCTGACATTTCGTTCGCCCGATAAATCGGTCATCCCGACACCGGTTGTTCAAAAATCAGGCCACCAATCTCACGCGAGACGCCTGTTATATCGGCATTATAGAAACAATGTTTCATTTTTCCGTGATCGTGGTTTTATTTTATAAAACATTCTTCATATTTTCACCACCTGTTTCAGATCTAATGAAAACATTCGGGCGGAGAAAACGCAGGATCGCTGAACCAATAAACGCAGAAATAACAAAGGCCCGAATGGGCCTTTGGGAGGATAGCTTTAGAAGATAATATCGTAAATTACTTCAGGTATTCGCCGGAGCGCAGCGCTTCGATACGCTTATCCAACGGCGGGTGTGACATGAACAGTTCGCTGAAGGATTTCGATTTTCCGTTAATGCAGAAAGCCATCATGCTGCTCTCTTCCTGCGGCTCATAGCTGGTCTTCAGGCGTTGCAGTGCAGCGATCATTTTCTCACGCCCCACCAGCTTGGCTGAACCCGCATCCGCATGGAATTCACGGTAGCGTGAGAACCACATGGTAATGATGCTGGCAAGAATACCAAACACCAGTTCCAGCACGGTGGCGACAGCAAAGTAAACCAGCGGGTTACCATTGCTGCTTTCACCTTCGTCACGGTTGCCGGACAGGAAACCGGAAACAACTTGTGCGATAAGACGAGAGATAAAGATAACGAAGGTGTTTACGATCCCCTGAACCAACGTCATGGTCACCATGTCGCCATTCGCGATGTGGCTAATCTCATGCGCGATAACAGCTTCCGCTTCGTCACGGCTCATGTTTTGCAGTAAACCCGTACTCACGGCCACCAGCGACGCATCACGACGGGCTCCCGTTGCGAACGCATTGATGTCCGGTGCATGGTAGATTGCCACCTGTGGCATCGCGATCCCAACCTGCTGTGACTGTGAACGAACCGTTTCCATCAGCCAGCGTTCAGTTTCGTTACGTGGTTGTTCAATGACTTCACCGCCAACGGACCGTAACGCCATCCATTTAGACATCAGCAGTGAAACAAACGCACCGCCAAAGCCAAACAGCCCAGCCATAATCATTAAGCCCTGGACACTGCTGGACTGAATTCCCGTCAGGCTGAGTACCAGCCCGAAAACCAACATCACCGCCAGGTTGGTGATCAGGAAAAGCGCAATACGCATCATAAAGGTCTGATTTCCTCTTGCAGAAAGATAAAGTTTGCACTCATACATCGTATGGGTTGCCGTGGCATTTTCAAGCATTCTTAACTTTTCAGTTACTAAATCCACATAACTTTACACTTTTCAAAAGGAAAGCGGCATCCTGCCGGCTGTCAATCCTGATATGTCAGCGCGACAACGTTGAGCGAAATTCGATAAATTCGGCAGCGTGATCCACCTGAATCGCCCCCACCCCAGCGCGAATTAATGCGCCCCATACGGCGTCAGGTTCGGCTAAGGCTCGCGTGTCGCTATAGTCGAGCGAATGCGAACAATCCAGCGTATTCACCCAAATCCGTACCCCAAGCCGTTGAAACTCGGCATACGCTTCGGTCACCGCATCAATATGATCAAAATTGGCTTCAACAATGCCGACGCCAATATCATCAATCTGTCGCAAAATATCGACAGTTTTCCCCCGTTTGAGGTGGATCATCGGCATATAGGGCACTTGGGTATCCAGCGACGGTGATACGATCGGAAAACGGGCAGAAGCAAAATCAACCGGGCTTTTCATGATCACGCCCGCACTCAGGCCTTTATCGCGAATATCACGGGCGATCACACCAAATTCCTGCTCGTGTTTGACATCCACATTGATGACAATACGCCCTCGCGCCTCTTCGAGAATTTCATACAACAACGGGACTTTTTCGTTACTCAATGGCCATGACGAACCGCCATCGCTCCCGCGTAGACGAGCCTGACGAATCTCCGCCAGCGTCATCTTGCCAATGCAGCCACTCATATCGCTCGTGCGATCGAGCGTATCATCATGAATCACGACAACGTGGCTATCTGCCGTTAATTGCGCATCAATTTCCACGATATCAACGCCCAGACGAATCGCCTCACGCAGCGCCGCCAGCGAATTTTCCGGTGCCGAATCCCAAACGCCACGATGTGCCACTGCCAGAATCGTCGCGTTTTGCCCCGCAATCACGTCCTGAGTTATGCCTCTATTTTGCCTTGTCATCTGTCGAAAACTCCAAATCAACGAGAAATGTCACGAGTGACGGGAAACCGACTGCGCGAAATGCTGCAACAGGAGATCGCCTCGAGAAACCACATTGTCCAGCGCCTGCTGCGGCGTTTCTTGCTCTGCCCAGACCTTCTCCAGTTCTTCATCCATGATGGTGCGAATTTGTGGCATGTTGCCCAAGCGGAACCCGCGCGTATAAGGCAGTGGCGGTTTATTGGTGAGCTGTTTCATCGCCACATCGCTGCCGGGATATCGGGCATAGAATCCCTGATCGCGCGTGAGCTCGTAAGCGGGTTGCGTCACCGGTAGATAGCCCGTCATCTGATGCCATTCGGCGGCATTTTCCGGCAGCGTGAGGAAATGCAGGAACTCAGCGATCCCTTGATAATGCGATGCTGCTTTCCCTTTCATGACCCAAAGGCTTGCCCCTCCGATGAACGTATTCTGCGGCGCGCCTTTCGCTTCCTCGCTGTAAGGCAGCATGCCTACACCGTAGTGAAATTTGGCATAGTTCTGAATCTTACGTAGCCCACCCGATGACGTCGTCAATATGCCGCAGTCGCCGTTATAAAAGCGCGTGGTGCCTTCATCATTGCGGCCAAAGTAGCTGAATTCCTTCTTCTTCATCATCTCCGCAAGCTGTGTGATGTGGGCGACCTGTAACGGACCATTCACCAACAGGTGCGCATCGACACCATCGAAGCCATTGTTTTTCGTCGCAATCGGCAATCCGTTCCACACGCTAAAGGCTTCCAGTAATATCCAGCCCTGCTGCCCTGCATTCGTATAGCCGCATGTCATCCCACTTTCACGCAGCCGCATCGCGTCGTACGCCAGCTCATTCCAGGTGCGTGGCGGCTTGTCAGGATCGAGCCCCGCTTTAATAAACGCATCTTTGTTGTAGTAGAGAACGGGGGTTGAACTGTTAAACGGCTGGGAAATCAGGTGTCCGGTCTTGCTGTCGCTGTAAAACAGCCCCACCGCAGGCAAAAAGGCGTTTTCGTTATTATCGATACCAACCTGATTGAACAGATCGAACACCGGGATAATCGCCCCGCTGTGCATCATATTCGGTGTACCGACATCATAAACCTGCAAAATATCCGGCGCGTTCCCCGTGCGATAAGCGGCAATGCCAGCGGCCAGCGTCTGTTCATAGCTGCCCTTGTAGATAGGTTCAACGTGATACACCGTCTGAGATTCGTTAAACCGATTGACCAGCCGTATTAATTCCGTGTTCAGGTTGCTGTCCATGCCATGCCAAAACGTCAGCTCAACAGCCGCCGTGGCAGACAGCGGAATGAGCAAGACCACACTTAACAGCATCAAAACAACAGACGTGAACCTAAAACGAATCATCATGATGTTTTCTCCGGTACGATTTATTTTTAGGAAAATCGCGTTATTTTTAGGAAAATTTCATTTTGGAAAACGTGTTTTAGGAAAAAGGCGTGCTGATAACGACGCTAGGGTTCGCCTGTGACACGTAGATGACCGGGGAAGTGATGAACTGTATCGCGATATTTCAGCCGATAAGAGAGGGGAAATCGTGTGGCAGAAAAACCTTATGTCAGAAAAACCTTGTGGCGGACAGTCCTTCGACTACCCGCCGAGGTATTCGATTAGCTCTGTGCGTGTGCCATATCCGTACGCATTGAGGCCGCAACGGGCTGATGTTTCGGTGGTTTAACCCACAGGGTGATCAGAAGCGAAACGACAGACATAATGATGATGGCCATAAAGGTAGCCTGGAAGCCTCCGAGTTGAGCAGCGATAAATGAGCCAGACAATGCGCCAATACCGAATCCCTGATAAATCACGCCGTAGTTTTTGCTGTGATTTTTCAGGCCGAAGAAGTCGCCAACAATCGCCGGGAACACCGTGATATTGCCACCAAAGCAGAAGGCAATCGCGCTGACACAGGTAAAGAACAGCAGCGGGTTAAGCGGCAGGAACGTCATCACTGACACCGCCAGAATCGTCACGAACAGGGTAAAACTGATCACCCGCATACGCCCGACATTATCGGAAAGCGCACCCAGCACAATACGTCCAACGGTATTAAAAATCGCAATCGCAGACACGGCATTGGCCGCCATGGCCATATCCATTCCGGCCATTTGCACACCGATATCTTTCACAATGCCAATCAAATACAGGCCGCTCATACACGCGGTGAAGAAGATAATAAACAGCAAATACGATTCTTTGGTTGCCAACATTTCAGCCAGCGAGAAATCACGCGCCTGCCCCTGAACCGCAGCTTGTTGAACGGGTACCGCAGCAGGTTCTTTCAGCAGTGAACTACCAACCAGAATCATCGCCATGACGATAATGCCCCAGTAGAAAAAGGCTTCTGACACACCCACTTCCGCAATCAAGAAGCTGTTTACGTATTTGAACAGCAGGCTTCCGGTACCAAATGCGCCAACAGAAATGCCCGCAATCAATCCTTTGCGGTTCGGGAACCATTTGATCAAATTAGACAGCGTCGTGATGTAAGCCGTGCCGTCCGCAAAACCGACAACAACGCCCATCAACAGATAAATCAGCGTCAGTGACGGGCTTGCCGCACTCGCCATCAGCCCCGCGCCCAGCGCGATACCGGCGATCATCGTTAAGCGGCGTAAACCAATACGCTCTTGAAACTTACCGGCAAACAGCGTGGCGAAGGCCAGACAGAAACTGGTAATGGAAAACGTCGTCGCCACGGAGCTCAGCGTCCAGCCAAATTTGTCCACCAGCGGCTGGTTGAATAAACTCCAGGTGTAAATCGTGCCGAGTCCCATTTGGGTGATGATCGTACCGAGGACAATCAATCCCCGGTTAACAGGTTTGGTATTCATGGGCTTTCCCCTACATCAAAAATTGGTCCGATTCACTCGGCACACTAAAAAATATAAGCTGATGTGGAGAAGAGAGAATCCATCAAAACACTGTCAGCTTATGGGCTGAGGCCAGTATACAAGCGGGCTGACAGTGGTTGATCGAATGGGGAATGAGATGCCTGAAACGCGGAATGAAATGCCGTTAAAGGCGCATCAATGACCTGAACGCCTTTATCTTGCTTCGGCTTACCGGGACTTCAAAATCCAGATCGTTCAATCGCAGGATATAGGTATTATTAAACCACGGCACAATTTCACGGATTTTCGTCAGGTTGACGCAGTAAGAGCGATGGCAGCGGAAGAAGTACTCTTCCGGCAAGCGGCTGCAAAACTCCGTAATATTCATCGGCATGATGAATTCCTCACGCCGGGTATAAACCAGCGTGACCTTTTCCTGCGCGGCCGCATAGTAGATATTGTTAATATCCGTGACGATAATCCGTTCGTCTTTCATCAGGTTAATGGTGTGCTGCGCACTTCTCGGGGCACCAGAAGGCACGCCCGTTTCAACAGCAGGTGCTATTTGTCGCTGTTGCCAGGTTGCTTCCAGCTTACGCAACATCGTGACGATACGTGATTCATGATACGGCTTAAGAATGTAATCGAAGGCTTCGACTTCAAACGCCTCAACGGCGTGTTCTTTGTACGCAGTAATAAAAATAATGTAAGGCTTATGCGCGAATTTGCTGATATTTTGCGCCAGCCAGACGCCATCTAACGAGGGAATATTGATATCCAGAAAGATCGCATCGACCTCGTTATGTTGCAGATATTTCAGTACATCCAGCCCGTCATCGAATGTCGCCTCAATCGTAATATCACTGTGCTGTTTGATTAGGTAACTCAGCTCTTGCTGCGCGAGGAACTCATCTTCAACAATAATGGCTTTCATGGGTTGCCTCCTGTTTGTTCAGCAGCAGAAGAGCCCGGCGGCGGCACCTGAATGGCATCCGGCAGCGCCGACGGGGTTTTATCTTCTCGTGGAATGTAGAAATAAATTTCGGTCCCCGGTTCCAGACGGCGAATATGCAGCCCATCGCCATAAAGCAGGCGAACCCGGTGATGGACATTCAGCAGACCAATTCTATTCCCCGGCAGTTCATTGCGCGCGACGCGATCCATCGTTTCCTGACTAATGCCATTACCCGTATCTTTTACCGCCACCAGCAGCTTATCGCCCTGCTCCTTCACGGACAGCACCACGGTTCCTTTGCCTCTGCAAGGCTGAATGCCGTGCACAATCGCGTTTTCTACCAGCGGCTGAATTAACAAACTGGGGATTTTGTACGCTAAATCGTCGTCGATATCGTAAATCACCGTTAGCTTGGCACCGAACCGCGCCTGCTCAATCGCGATATAATCCTGAATCTGGTACAGCTCTTTTTTTATATCGATCAGCGCATCGTCGTTAAGCTCGAGGTTATAGCGCAAATAGCGAGACAGATTGATCACCAGTTGGCGCGCGGTATCGGGATTAATACGAATAGATGAGGAAATCGCATTCAGCGCATTAAAAAGAAAGTGCGGATTGATCTTACTTTGCAGCGCTCTCAGTTCCGCTTTATTTGCCATATCACGCAACTGCTCGGTGCGGGACACTTCAATTTGCGTCGACATGATTTGCGATAAACCGACAGCCATCACGCGTAATGAATAGGTAATTTTATGCGCATGGCGATAATATATTTTCAGCGTGCCGGTTACCTGCCCGTGTTCCCACAGTGGGATGACGATCATCGAATGGATTTCCGGCGTCAGGTGCTGTTCATCATTATTTTTAATGATGATTTTCCCGTCATGAATCGCCTGCTGCGTCATGGGGCTGATAATGTCGTGGCCGATATTATACTTTTCTTCCCCAATTCCCACATACGCCTGAATGTGCTGCGTGTTCGTTATTGCCACCGCATCTGCATTAATTTCAGTCCGAATGATCCTACAGATGGCTGTCAGTGAATCGCTGTTGATGTTGCGGAAATACGGCAGTGTTTTGTGTGCGATATCCAGCGCAAGTTTGGCCTGCCTCGCGGCAATCACCTCTTTTTCATTCGCCACGCTTTGCACCAGCAAGACGATCAGGCCAATACAAACAGAGCCAAGAATCATCGGCACCGCAATTTTTGAAACAATATCGAGCCCTAATTCAATCGGCGTCGCCCATACCACAACCAGCAACATGGTTAACGACTCACACAGCATGCCGCCCAGAATCCCGATGCTCCACTGCTGCTCTTTTTTGACTTTCTTATTGATGTAGCCGGAAGTGATACCCGCGATAATGCTGGTAATCAGACAAGGGACGGAGGTGATACCATCAATATCAATGAGGTAACGATGCGCTCCCGCAATGATACCAGTCGCAATGCCGACCCAAGGACCGAAGAGAATGCCGCCGGACATCACGGCAATTACACGCACGTTGACGAGCGACCCTTCAACATTAATGCCGGAATAGGTACCAAACAGCGCAAACAGTGAAAAGATGGCAGTCACCGTCACCCGCTCTCCTGGCGAGTGTTGCTCTTTTTGCAGTAATTGCCGGAACTGACGCGTTCTGGTTAGGAAAAACAGACAGATCAGCATCAGGGCGGCGCGGTCGAAGACCGCAAGGAGCATCTCAAATATTTCGTGCACGGGACATCCGGTACTGGGTTACGAGCCAGCACTATAGAAAAAATGTGATCCAGATTCCACTTTTTAGTCTGTGAACCGCGCAGGGAGCGCAAAGTATGAAAGCCAGCGGGCGCTGGCTTTCTGGTAAGGCTGGATGGTAAAACCGCCGTTCGTCTATCTTGTTTAAACGTCTGTCTTGCTTAAAAGTCTATTGGCTTATTCAATTTCAGTAACTGGGTGAATTCCTCGGCAGGCATTGGATGTCCAAACAGATATCCCTGCGCTTCCTCACACCCTTTACCCCGCAGACGCTCGCTCTGCTCTAATGTTTCGACCCCCTCGGCAATCACCCCCAGACCGAAACTTTTCCCGAGATACAGGATCGCTCGAACAATCGCCGCATCCGGCGGAGACTCGCACATGGTTCTGACAAACGTTTGATCAATTTTCAGCCGAGTCACCGGGTAGTTTTTAAGCATGCTGAGTGACGCATAGCCCGTGCCATAATCATCAAAAGCAATACCGATTCCCGCTTCACGCAGCGTATTTAACGGCTGCAACATACTTTCATCGTAACGCAGGATGATATTTTCCGTGATTTCCAGCTCCAGAGAACCTGGCTGTAACCCGGTACGCGCAAGAATATCCATAATCTTTTGCGCCAACATACCGGTACGAAACTGTGCGCTGAAAAGATTAATGCTGATACGAAAGTAGCTATCGCTCGCCTGGCTCCATTCCGCCGCCTGCCGGCATGCCGTTTCGACGATCCAATCCCCGACGCGTTCTGCCCACGGGCCGTTTTCCAGTGCGGTAAGAAAGGCCGCAGGGCTAAGCAGCCCTCTTTCCGGATGACGCCAGCGCAGCAGCGCCTCGGCACCAACAATCTCATTCGTCGCCAGTTTGACCTGTGGCTGGTAGAACATCTCAAACTCATGCTGCTCGTAAGCACGCACAAATTCTAACTGGAAGGCATGCTTAGCCTGAAAGACCTCAAGCAGCTCGCGCGTAAAAAAGCGGTAGCAGTTTCGACCTTCAGATTTCGCCTGATACAGCGCCAGATCCGCGCTGGTCAACAGGTCCTGCACGGTCAGCCCATATTCTGGGTACAGCACCGCACCAATGCTGGCACTAATATTGATTTGATGATCGTCAATAATCATCGCCTGCGAAATTTCATGGATGATTTGCTCAGCAATTTTGCCCGCGACCTTTTTGTCACTCAGGCCGGGAAACAGTAGCGCAAACTCATCCCCGCCCATTCGCGCGACAACATCACCGGAGCGAACCGTGGCTTTTATTTTTTTGGCGACATGCACCAGAATATTATCGCCGCTGGAATGCCCCAGACTGTCATTCACATCTTTGAACCCGTCCAGATCGACCATCATGATACAAACCGCAGGTTCATTCTTTAGTGCAGTTTCCAGATTGGATGTCAGCAGCGTGCGGTTTGCCAATCCGGTTAGTGGATCCAGATGCGCGAGTAAGAACAGACGCTCTTCATTGCGTCGCCGTTCTGTAATGTCACGCAATATCGCGCCATAGCTAACATTGTCGTTGTCTTCCCACATCGAAACCGACAATTCGACTGGAACCAGACAACCGCTTTTGGCTTGTACGTTCAGTTCCAGCGTCACGCCTTTCATCATCGAATCCCGATCGGTGACCAGATGATTGAGCTGCACGACAAAGGCATCAGGTACGATGGTATTAATACTGCGGCCAATAATTTCCTCGTCAGTATATTCCAGCATGTGTTCCGCTGCGGTATTCCAGAAGGTGATCATCCCCTTCTCATTAACGCACAAAATGGTATCAGGCGAGGTATTGGCAATATTTTCAAAACGCACCTGACTGGCTTTACGCGCCAGTTCCAGACGTCGCATTTCCAGCTTGTCCATGACTAATGAAGCCAGATCCTGCAAATTATGCTCATCACGTTTGGTGAATGTCGTTCTGGGTTTCAAATCGATAATGCACAAGGTGCCGATGGCATGCCCGGACGGCGTAATTAATGGAATCCCGGCATAAAAACGAATGTAGGGAACGCCCACAACCAGCGGGTTATTTTTAAAACGCGCATCCTTAAGGGCATCGGGCACCACCATGATCTTTTTCTTTAGGATCGTATGCGCGCAAAAAGAGATATCGCGAGGCGTTTCGCAAAAAGGAACACCCACGCTGGCGGCAAACAGTTGGCGTTCAGCCTCGACCAACGACACCAAAACGATAGGCACGCTGAAAATGTTAGCCGCCAGACTAATCAGGTTACTCAGACCCGGGTCGAATAATACGTTCTTAATTCCATACTCACGAAGAGCAGCAAGACGTTTGTCTTCATCTTTGCTTATTGGGGCACGACTCATGGGTTCCCCCCTCCCATCGTATTAATGTTCAGATTAGACAAAAATTTAGCTATAAATCCAAAATGTTGCAGCAATGAGCACGATAAGAACAGCAAGCCAAACGTTAGCAAACAAAGTACCCTATCTTGCCAAGAGTCAAGATGCATGGTGGCTGAGTATGAGTATGGCAAAAGATCCAGACTCTATCACCCCTGCGAATCATGAATAATAACAAGTGGAAGCATCAATTAAGATAATAGATGAAAAACGAAATAGAAAGATACCGACGTACTCACAACGTTGAGCAATGAGGGAAGAAAAGGAAGGGGAAGGTTGGTATATTCAAGTACTCATGAGCAGATAACGACAACGTATTATCAAGTTATTAACAGAATATAACCAACCAGAGCGTCATCAGGCGGGGAAATAGGTTATTGAATGCTCAGGCGTATCATTTTTTGCTCGGATCACGACATCCCAAATCCCGGTATAAGGCACCGTTAAATACACTTCGCCTTCTGCATGACGGTAAATCGAATCCTGCGTAGCACTATTCTCTTCCGTCATGGTTTCCTGTTCGCTACTGCTCATTTGCACTTCAAAGGTATTTGTACACCGAACAATTACCGTATCACCACCAAACAGACTTAAACACGTGCGAATTACAGACATACATCCTCCGCGACACGCAGTCATGCGTATGCTTAATGAAACGAATTTATTGGTTATATTTCCCACAGCGGGATTTCCATAAGAGCAAAATGCATACGGCCAGATTGTGATTTAGATCAAGTGACTCACACGTTTAAAGCAAATCAGGCGGTGGAATAAGACGATACTATGACTGCCTGATACTTATTAGGATTTTTGATAGTTGAGCCATAGCGCTTAGGGATGCCGACGTTATCTCATTCAACCACACAGGATTAGCGCCATAGGATAACAACTTAAATCGTACTCAAAGTTGTATTCATGCGTGGCTATTGCATGCGCTAATGACGAACGGCGGTGGTTTTTTTAAACAAGATTAATACCCGCTTGATAAATGACAACCTAGGTTGTACATTGAACGAATGAAAACGACACTTGCAGAACGATTAAAGACCGCCAGAACTGCACAAGGGCTTAGCCAAAAAGCACTTGGCGACATGATTGGCGTATCTCAGGCCGCCATACAGAAGATCGAGGTGGGGAAAGCGTCGCAGACAACCAAAATTGTTGAGCTTTCCAATGCACTACATGTTCGCCCTGAATGGCTGGCAAACGGCGAAGACCCAATGCGTAGCAGCGAAGTCACTCGCTCGCTTCAGGAACCCAGCATTCCGCCAAAATCCGAATGGGGCACCGTATCAGCTTGGGACAGCACAACAGAACTATCAGAGGACGAGGTGGAAGTGCCTTTTTTAAAGGATATTGAGTTTGCCTGCGGCGACGGACGCATTCAAAGTGAGGATTACAACGGTTTTAAGCTCCGTTTCTCCAAAGCAACGCTGCGTAAGGTGGGTGCAAATACGGACGGTTCAGGCATTCTTTGTTTCCCGGCAGCGGGCGACAGTATGGAACCCATCATTCCTGATGGCACCACCGTTGCGGTTGATACCAACAACAAACGCATCATTGATGGAAAGCTCTACGCCATCGCTCAGGAAGGCGGCGGCAACGACAAACTAAAACGAATCAAACAACTTTACCGCAAGCCGGGCGGTCTTCTCGTCATCCATAGCTTCAATCGCGAGACTGATGAAGAAGCCTACGAATCTGACGTCGAGATCATTGGCCGCGTGTTCTGGTATTCGGTGCTGCTATAGCCCGATACTGGCGGTATCCCGCGCTATAGCGCTCTCTTTTCTTCTCATCAAAACCGGTGGACCGATACGGACACCGGTTTGTTTTATCAACAAATATTTTGCCTATAAAAGAGTTGTGAGTAACCGCTTTATCAACAAACGTTTCAGCGCTAAAAAACGTTTACCCCCGCCCAAGTAACCTTACCTACGCGCAACAGTTTTATACAATCACCGTGCTATTGTTTCATCAACCCTTGTTGATGTTGTGTTATTCACCCTGTCTATGTTGTTCCTTTCCCGCCCTGTGGCGGGATTTTTTTTGTCCCTCATCGGCCTCTTTTGCGTGTAGCCCTTCCCGTTGTCATTTCTTTTTACAACCAAAAACAACTTAAATTAAAACTAAAGATGTTGACATGAAAACAACTATAGTTTTAAATAGGCACATAGCAGCAGGGAAGTCTCTGCAAAGGTAACAACCCAGTTTTCACGTCAGTAACAACACACATAACAATAGGGTGATTTATGACTGAGCCACAATTTCGCAGTAAAGGTCCTGAGCTTCTGGTCGAGCTTTCTCAACACGTTGCCGATACGGTCAAAACCGTCACGGAGTTAGATCCACAAACTGCCGAGCTGGTCGGCAATGCTGTTGCCAAACATATGATGACCGTATGGGGCGGGCAAAACGTTTATTTCCCGATGGGAATCTCCTGGCGCGCGTCTCAACGCGATCTTCAAATCTATGAAGAGTTTGACGGACGCAATCACAGCGCGCTGGCTAAAAAATATAATGTCTCGCTGCAATGGATTTATAAAATTGTCAGAACGATGCGAAAAGAGGAGCTACAGGCCAAACAGCACACTCAGGCATAATCTAAAAAGCCATGAATTAAAAGCCCAGGTGATAATTAAAAGAAAACAATAAAAACAGATCATTTAATAACAACTATAATTTTTGCTTTTAATAAAAATAACCTACGTCATGAGAATTGTGCAAATGTAGCAAGGCATTCCTATACGTTGATGCCGGACCACACATGCAATTTGAAGCATGACAGATATATTAAAAAATAATACCGTCCGGTAATTAATAGAATGGGTACGTTTGCGTATCCATTCTTTTTTATATCTCTCATCTTGCTCTTAGAAAAAATCGCCCTTCTGCTCTCTTACCCCTCTCTTCTTATTCAAATCAATCAGCTAAAAAAACCACAAACATGCATTTACAATGCACAAATCAATTTTTAACCATTCTGAGCGTGATAACGTTGCCCCACGATCCCTTCGGTGTATTGAAAGCGCCGAGTGAAAAAAATAAATGGGGGCAATTGAGAGCAATGAATGAGAAAGCAAGAAAGCGGTGGCAACGTCGCCCCGGAACCACTGGCGGTAAACTTCCCTGGAATGACTGGCGCAACGCCCTGACCTGGCGCAGAGCGACGCAAACTCTGCTATTGGCGATTAACGTTTATATCGGCATCACCTTCTATTTTTGGGTACGCTACTTTGAAACTGGCGGCACGAGCCTTTATATGTCGAGGCCAGGCGGCATAGAAGGCTGGCTGCCAATTGCCGGATTGATGAACGTTAAATTCACGTGGGAAACGGGTAATTTTCCCCCTATCCACCTTGCGTCAATGCTATTACTTATCGCATTTGTTCTCACCAGCCTGTTGCTGAAGAAATCGTTCTGCTCCTGGCTGTGCCCTATCGGCACAATTTCCGAGTGGGTAGGTGCATTGGGGAAAAAAATATTTGGACGTCACTTCATTCTTCCGAAGTGGCTGGATATTCCACTGCGCAGCCTGAAATATCTATTATTAGGCTTTTTCCTCTATATCGCCTTATCCATGCCAGCACAGGGCATTTATATGTTCCTGATGTCGCCCTACGGTTTGATCGCCGACGTTAAAATGCTCGGCTTCTTCCGCAATATCGGCACCATCACGTTAGTCTGCGTTTTTCTTTTTACGTTTGTCAGCCTGTTCGTCCGCCATTTTTGGTGCCGCTACCTTTGTCCTTACGGTGCGCTCATGGGAGTATTTTCACTGCTGTCGCCCTTCAAGATTCGTCGCAATGCCACCAGCTGTATCGATTGCGGCAAGTGCGCCAAGGCCTGCCCGTCTAACATCCCGGTGGATAAGCTCATTCAGGTGAGAACAGCGGAATGCACGGCCTGCATGACCTGCGTCGAATCCTGCCCGGTGGCATCGACGCTTCATTTTTCGCTGAAGAAGCTCTCGGGTTCACAGGCAAAAGGCAGTGAAACAACCAAACCGCTATGGCGACACACTGCACTGTCCGGTATCACGATGACGGTACTGGTGCTCGGCATCCTTTTCGGCATGATCGGCTTTGCGATGTACATCGGCGGCTGGGACAGCCCGATTCCCGAACACATGTATTTCCGGCTCATCCCCGGCTCACAGAGTATTGGTCACCCATAAAGAAAAAGGGGCCAAATTGGCCCCTGATTTTCATCTGCGCTGAATAGCAGATTACATATTGTCGATGATGTCTTGAGCAAACTCGCTACATTTACGCAGCTTCGCGCCTTCCATCAGACGTTCGAAATCGTAAGTCACGGTCTTGTTCTTGATCGCGCCTTCAACGCCCTTAACAATCAGGTCAGCCGCTTCGAACCATTGCAGGTGACGCAGCAGTAGATTGAAGGAAAAACCACAACATACTGAACTATATAAAGAAAAATAGAAAATAGCGCATTGAACAGCATCGTTTTCATTAAGATAAATATCGATAGAAAACAGTGAGCTACTTTGTATTTTACTGAATACCTTTCCCCGAAAATTGCCTGTAATTTCGCCCCTTAACAAATTTAACGGACTAATAACATGTCATCTTTGGCTTTCATTCTGTGCCTAATTATGGCCGCCGCTATGGTGCTGGTGCATCCGGTGTTTTCAGTGCCATTTATCATTGGCACGTGCCTAATCACAAGTAAATCCCGTATGCACCTGGATAGCACTACCAGCATCATTATCGGTATCGTTGGTTTTCTCTTTTTTCTGACCTTTATCATATGCATTCGCAACTGGTTGAAATAGAATGCTAATCAGCGTTGAACAGCGCATAGGATCAATAAATAATTAGCATGGAAATAGTTTATGAAGAAATATCTCTGCTTGTTTGTATTGCCTTTACTAACCACAGCCTGCGCCACCCCACAAAACCCCGCCACATGCTGGGGGAAAATAGAAATTGGCCGACATGTCTACGATCAGCCAATTTATAAACAAAGGGACGGTTTCTACATGAAGGAATATTTAGTCGGTGACGCCTTCAAATATACATGGGTTGAGAAGAATAAATTCAAAGACCTATCCGACTGCAAAGATAAGTTTAAGTAGGAAAATATAATCAGGATCAGCCAAGGCTATAGCCCTGGCTGAAATAGAACACTTACTTGTCGAAATATGGATTAACTCGCTTCACCGTCTGCTGAACCAGCATATTCCGTTTCTCCATGAGGCGATCAATACGTTCCCGCTTCTGGTCCGCAGTTAAAATACGATCAATCCGGGTCAGCTCGATTTGGTCATTAAGCTGCTTCACCTGCTTTTGTGTCGCCGTGAACGCCTTGCGCTGTGATAGTTTCTCGCGGTTATCCTGCAACAGCTCATTGGCTTCATCCTGACGGCCCTGTTTGCGATAAGAATTTATCGTGCTGTTTATCTGATTGGCTTCCGTCATCATGCGGTAGAAGTCCTCGGTAAACTGAGTAGACTTCGCAGGATCGGCACCACGGGCAAACGCTTTGATGACAGGCATTTCATCCAGTCGCAGCGACGGCGATGTGCCGCTATCCCCCATGTTTCGCATGATAATATTCGTCGCACCCAGAATGTACGAACCCAGCGTGCCAGTGTACCCAGTGATGATGTGATCTAACATCTTAGGAGAAAGGTTCGCAGCCCCACCGATTTCACGCATCAATAAGCTGGTCTGGTCGTTATAACGAGCGCCGGCTATCACATTGCTATCGGCCATGTTCTCAATTGGGCCGCCCCTGAAGAAATCGTAGTTAACGAATGTTTCCAGAATCGGTCGCGTCGCCTGCGGTATCGGGTTAAAAGCCATCGTTTCAAAGAAGTTGCGTGCGACCACTTTACCAAATTTCCCTGGAGTATCTTCCCCACCCAATGCGCGAACAAAACGCTCTGGCAACGTGCCGAACATCAGGCCAATTTCAAACGGTTTCGGGAAGCGAACATGCTGATCGCCAATCCATGCGTGCCAATAGGCGTCTTTATCCCAATCAGGTAGCTCCTCATAGCGATCATCCTCCCAGTTCAACGCCAGCAGCGCCAGCGATAGCCCTGCAATATATCCGCCTCGCTTCAGAACTTCGCGCGGATCTTCTTTAATTGCGCGGCCAAGTTTGCTCATGCCCTGCAAGCGCGCATTGAAGAACGGCACCATATCAGACAGCGCGATAACGATGCTGCTAGAGCCCTGCATGCTGAAGTCCATCAGATCGCGAGATTCAAAGGCAGCCTGTGCCTTGCTCTTTCCTGCTTTTAGCGCCGCATCGTAAGTCGCGATTCGGTTAGCGTTCTCCGCCCCTTCACTGACTTTCTGGTATTTCTCCAAACCAGCGCCGATTTTGTCCATCACATCTTTGCTATTACGCACAATCGATGATTCAAATTCACGGACTTGGCTATCGTTATAACCTTTACGGCGCAGCACCTTACGAATACTGGAAGCTGTACCCGCTGGATCGTAAACATTGGAGTAGCCACCACCAAACGTAGCGCCAGCAAACATCATATCCACCAGCGTATCATCTGTGCGCATGGCTTTCTTCAGCCCCTGCCATGAAGAAATTGCAGGTTTGAACCCGTCCTTATTTATCGCCCATGAATGGATAGCATCACGCATAAAGTTACGGATGATGAAGTCTGGCATTGATGTGGTTCCGATCGTTAACACGCGCTTGGCCTGTCGCGCAGCTCGCATGAACAGAGAGTTACTACGATCCAAATCGATCATCGTGAAGGCTCGGTAAAGGTCGGGATCGTTAACTTGAACCAAGTGTTCTTGTCCATCCATATAGACCTTAACCACATTCTTCCCGATGCGCTGATAGTCCATTTTATTCGGGCTATCAATGGCCTCCAACATGTCGGTATCAGCCAGATTCGTGACAGAACGGCGCATAGCCTCATTCTTCATCGACGCATCAACCGACTTAGCAACGTAGTTGAACAGGTTTTCAATCGGGTCTTTAATGGTGAGCTCAGAGCCCTTCAGCTTACGGATTGTGCTGCTCTGATTGGCAATGCCGCGTGTTGTCCACGGGCCATGTGTTTCGCCGCTTTCTGCTTCACGATAGTAAGGCAGATACCAGGCATCCTCCCATGTCGCTCGACTCTCAGGATCAATCAGCCCCATATCCTGCTGTAGGTCGATGATGGACTTAATGAACGCGTCATATTTTACCTTCTGATCCGCAAACAGTTTTTCATTGCCACGATTCAGAGACTTCATGTAAGCAATTTCATCAACGGTAAAGTTATTTTCCTTACCCTCTGCCATCAGGCGCTCAGAGCGGTGACCGGCGATCCACTTGAGAAAGTTTTCACGGTGGTTACCAAGCCCGTCCAGAATCCCCATTAAGGAGTCCGCTTTACCCGTGCCGGGAATCCGCTCAGTGATTCCCTCATTTTTGTTATAACGAACCAAACCGTGCTCCAGAACTGCCGCCGTCACCGAGCCAGAACCTGCCGACATGCGCGCAGCGGTGTAGCCGGAAACCATCGCATCAGATTTATCTGCCGCATCTTCTGCGTATTTTAACGGTGCCAGACCGTCAAAGGTCTTCGTGTTCAGTTTGCGGAAGGTTTCTTGCCACCACTGCTTCAGCTCCGTCCGATCTTTATCGGCTGCCATCTGATAGAAGTCTTTGGCTTTATCAAACCAGCCTTTTTCGGCGTTGAAGCCCATTTTACGGCTGGTTTCGGCGTCCATTGCTGGATTGGCAGAGCGGGAGTACAGCGTCTTGTTCTTGCGGATATCAGCGGAAGAGAGTATATTTTGACCTGAGCCATTCAAGGTGTTCGCCTCGGGCAATTGGAGCCCGACTGCATGAAGCCATTGAGTGGCTTTTTCTTTATTCAGATACAGTAAATCATTATCCAACTGCCGTTGTAACGATGATTGGCTATCCTTTCCATAAACACTCGCTATCTTATTAACCTCAGCAAACCCTGCACCTTTACCATTCAAATGAATAGCAACAATCACCGGGCTACCATTAGCATCATGCGCAGCAACCAAAGAAACTAAAGCATCCTTCTCAGTAGCTGACTTCATTACCGCTATAGGATCAGCGATCAACCCAGGCAACCTTTTCATATCATCCAACTTAACGAAATGGTTACGCACTTTTGGGTCGATAGCTTTATGTACAACAGAAGCTGGCATCACTAACTCAAGATTTCTGGCTCCTAATGCCCGATACACTGGAGGCGTGTCTCCAAGACTAATTTGGTATCGAGGTGGGGTATCCATACTCGCTATGTTTTCCACTTCTTGCGCAAACTGTCTTGCATCGTAGCTATCAGGCTTAAATGGATCTGCATCTGATTTAGTTGAATACAGCGCATCTGTACGCGAGAAAGTGTTATCGAACTCACGGGTGCCAGGCTGCTCATTGGCATACATCGCCGTTTTCTGGAAGCGGCCGGTGATTGTGCGCAGGATGTTGCGGATCTCTGCTGGCGTGATATCCATAGGGTTAAGCACGCCCGCTTTACGCAGTGCGTTGGTCAGCAGCGTAACAAACCGATCCCACACACCACCCAGTTTCGTTAGCTCTGTACGCTCGGCCATATGCGCCAGAAACTCATTCGCCTGTGTTTCTAACGACTCCTGCCCGTAGGATTGCTCGACTTGTCGCCAGACATCCTGAATGGTTTTATTCTGGCTGTCCCGCGTCTGGTGTATCACACGCATGATGCGGTCATATTCCACATCGCCGATCACTGAAGCTAAGCCATGGTGCGCAATCACTTCATGACGCAACTTGGCACGCAGTTCACGGGCGTTGGCAATGTTATCGGCGATGACAATCACTCGGCTCAGCTCCGGCTGATAAATAGCGTGAACCGTGCCAAATTCCGCAGGAATGCCATTAGGCATCAGCGCGGCAGCTTCGGCCTGTGTCTGCACCGCCTTCACCTTAATTTTGGCCGCACCATTCAGATGAGAAACAAAGCCGTCCGCCGCAAGCTGTACGCGATCGCGCAACATGCCAGTTTCAGGTTTGCTACCATCACGGCTAAAGCTGCCATCGTGAATGATGTTACCGCCACCAATATCAGCCCCAGAAACAGAAACGCCCCCAGATTTGGAGGCGTTTTGCGGTGAGCGGTTTTGGCTTCGAGAGTGAAGGATGCTTGGGGTTCCCGGATCGAAAGTGCCCCGGTTGCCGATAGCGCTCTTTATCTGCTCTGGGCGAAAGGCCACATAATGATCGGCGGATTTAATGCCGACGTCTGGTGCGTCATTAATGTTTCTGAAAATAACGCCATCACGCCCTTCCCGCTTGGCTTTATCGATGATCGAGCTCAGATTGTCACGGTTAGGATCGTAGGCTCGTCCGCCAAAATCTACCACTGCCGGATTCTGGATAGACAAATAGGTCGGCATAACGTTCGGAGCCATGCCGCCTGTATAGTCATCGGATTCCAGTGAGCGTTCCAGCGCTTCGGCCTCATCGTACTTACCCGCATCCATAAGCCGCTGTGCGCGTTCGTAATCACGATTCCGCTGAAACTCCGGTGTTTCTTCTGCGTAGCTGCTGGCGACCTCCGGCGACGCCGTGAAGAAGAATCCGCGTTTGGCTGATTCACCGCCAGCACCTCGATTGGTATTCATGAACTGCTCAAAATCACTACCGGTGCCATGGTACACCACCAGTGGACGTCCATCAGAATCAGTCACCTTGCTACCGCCGAACCAGTGCTTGAAGGCAGGGGATTCAGTTTGCGAGCCAGATACTTTGGTACGGGAGTAGAGCGTGCCGGTGTTTTTCTTGGATGAGCGCCTGGCAATCAGATGAGCGGCAAAATCATGCTCCGTTTTTGTCACGTTATAGAGATCGCCATCATCAGAAACAATCCGGTACGACGTTTTTACCTTTCCGCTTCCGGACGCTCTCTGTGCGGTTTCTGGATGCCAGCCACGCCCAATCAGCTCCTGAACAGCCTCCGATCTTGTCACTGGGCGGTCAAACTCAGAGTAATGCACCATTTCTTGTAACGCCTTGTCAGCCTTCCCGCGCTGCATAGGGCTGAAAGTCTGAGCATCAAGAAACTCGTTAACTGGCGCACGTCTATCGGCCTCTGCTGCATCTTTCTCTTTACGCTCCGCTTCACGCTTAGCTCTGGATACCGTATTGCTTTCATCGCGATCAGCTAAACGATCTGCATAGGCGATCGCCTTTTCACGACTATCAAAAATACTTGGTGCCATTTTGATAGTGCTATTCGGCTGTGACTGAACAGCCCACGCCTTCACCTTTTCGCCTGTATCACGTCGTGTCGCATCAACCGGAAATAGTGGGTAGCCACGATGCTCAGTGCGAGGGCGAATGTGCTCCAGTGCCGCATTAAGTCTAGCAAGATCACCGATACCACCACCCACTGGACTACCTCCAGCAAGCTCACTTTTGATTCCATCAACCTGTGTTGCGCTTAGGCCAATCAGCTCCCCGCCCTCGGTTGTCAATATGGCAGATCCTGGTACATCATGATCCATCGTCACAGTAAGAACCTCACCAGACGGGAGTGTGATAGTGTCTTTTGTGCGATCTGGTGGTAACCGCACAGCATAACCGCCATCAACCTGTTCAACCGTTGCTCCAGGCGTCTTCGCCCATCGTGACGCTTTGGCGACTCTTTCATTGGAATACGGTTTACCTGGTGCGTATAGTTTTAACTCGCCGTTCAGCAAAGCGTCATCGCCAGCGGCTACGTCACCAGCTCTATCACTGATAGCAGCCTGTTCCGCATCGCCCCGCTCGTCTGCTATCTGCTGCTTATCCACGGGAAGGCGCACGCCATAACCATCGCCAACCGATTCGATAGTCGCGCCTGGCACTTTCGCCCATTGAGTGGCGCGCGCTACGCGCTCGCTGGAATATGGCTTGCCCGGAGCAAACAATTTCAATTGTCCTACCGGTTCCCCGCGAGCGTAGGCTTCCGTTTGTGCATCAACCGGTACGCCAGCAACACGGTGGCGCTGATCGGGCAATGTGGACTGATCGTTAACGCCCATTGCATCACTGAATTGCCGCGTCTGCCGCTGAGTACGTGTTTCCCCTTCTGTAAACTGTGGTGGCCGCGCCGTTTGGCCTTCATCAATAGTTGGCGAGCCGGCGAAAATAATATTTTTATCTTCAATGGCACTGGTTGGCACTGCTTCACCGTCATACGTCTGATTAGCACGACCGACTTCATTCACAGCCATCGGCCGGTCGGCGGGAATGAACTGCTGCCCGCGCACCTGCTGACCACCTTCAAACTGTGGCCCGGCCCCCGCCTGCTGTTCGTCGGGATTTGGATTTGTGACTTCTCCCGGCATAGCGATCACAGATGTTTGACCAGGTGCAGGAAGACGTGGGCGACGCGCGGCGATAATTCTTTCAGCCTGCTCCAGCGCCTCCAGCTCTTGCGGTGAATAACCCTGATCGCCCTGTTCAATCTGCTGGCGAATGAGTTGCTCAGCGGTAGGAGCGTCAGGTTGTTCAGCAAGCGCACGCTGCACGTCACTGTCTTCAGCAAATCCCTGAATACGCGGATCTTCCCTAAGATAGGCTGGTGTATCGCGGAATTCATCAATACGACTTTGTGGCATACCAACGACATTTTCAGGGTTGAGCTGTGAGTTATCCGCCCCCTGAGTAACAGAGATCACAGGGCCGCCATCGCGCCATTCACCCGTATAGCCAGGAGGTGGTGAATCTTCACCCATTTTCACGACGGGAATAGATGAACCATTACCTTCAGCGGACGGCTGCCCAGATACCTGCCACTCAGGCACATCGACCTGCGTAGCCTGCGGCTGGTCACTTGTAAGATCTCCTGCCGTTGGTTCGGGATTGGATTGCTGATCTGCCTGTCGCCCACGAACACCACCGACGGCACCGATGGCGCCACCCATTCCAGCGCCGACAACCGCATTATTTGCACCGGTTTTCAACACATCTTTCATCGGGTCGATTTTTTGCCCCGCAGTGTCGATCAGCTGTTCATTCTGAACATAACGTTGCCCTGCCCCCTGAGCAAATTCAGTTGCACCTTCTGACACAGCTCCTGTCGTCATACCAGATAGCACCCCAGAAGCTGCGCCCCTACGTGTTAGCAGTTTCAGCAACGTGTGATCGCCCAGTGTTGACGCAGCAATATTGACTGCCAGTAAGCGGGGATCTGCGGTTACAGCACTTGCCGCCTGATCAGCTACCTGAGTACGTGCCAGCTCCAGTTTTTGAGTATCGGACAAACGGGCATTGTCTGGATTGGAGTCGATTGCGCTGAATGCAGACTGAAACGTAGAGCTTTCCATCAACTCATTGAATGACAGACTGTTGATTTGCTCACGCATGTCGATACCGCCCTGACCTTGCGCTGAACCAGACATTGCACCAACAAATGTCGTTTTGCCTGCGACCGCTGCGGCCCGATCTGCTGTTTCTTTCGCAAGCTGACGGGCAGCCTCTTCAGGCATTGACTTACTGAGCCGGTTGAACGTCGCACGCTCTGCCATTTCACGCGCAGCACCTGCGCCCAGCTTTGATACACCACCAGCCGTTAATAGTTGAGCAATCGTTGGGACAGCATTGATTAACCAGGCATCCTTATTGAAAAGCCCTTCTCCAGCGCTGACACCCGTAATATCCCCATTCTGATTATGCTCGAAATTGACAAAATCTAGTGAAGCCGCTTTCTTCGCCCCGTCGCTGTAACTATCCTTAATACGCTGGGATGCAGCACCAGCAAGATCACCCGCGCCTTCAATAATGAAATTGCTAGCACGCGATACTGGGTTTCCGGCGTTCTGGCGCATAACACCCATCATTTGGCTATCAATGCCTAGCGGATTGGCGGCATCACCTGCTGTGCCTGCATTTTTTTCATCAAGTATCTGGTTACCAGCTTTAAATAACTGACCAACGCCAGCAACCATGTCTAACGCACCAGCGCCTGCGGATTTAACGTAATCCCCCATTGTTGCTTCTGGCTCAACAACTGGCTTATTCCAGTTTTCAGATGAAAAGAACTGACGATCAAAGTCGGATGGTTCACCCGGTTGCTGAATGTTGAGAGATTGGCGGTTCTTATTCGCTACTTGCTGTTCGGGGCGCTGCTGCTGAGGATCGTAGGCCATTACGGGCTCCTGAATTTTGGGCAAAAAAAAGCCCCACCGGGTTAAGGGTGAGGCTTGGTATCTTTGGAGAATTTAGCGCGTTATAAATGCTAATAAAAGTAGATAATTGAAAATCTAATCAAAAATCACTTAACTTGAGAACAATTCTCATTGGATTTTTTTTGCTTTAACTTCAGAAAATAATTTTCTTCATCAGTAGTTTTTTTCTTATCACCAACGTTGAAAAAATCGTCGATACTCTTTGCTTTCTGACCACTAAACATCTGTTTTAATGTCATAACATTTCTCCTTCTTAAGCTAGCTCCTAGCAAAAAAATGATGATTTAAATTTTTCTCAAAATAATGTTTCCGCCTTACCCAGATGAACCCGTCTGCTTTAGAAATAACAGCGACATCAATTGGCCCTCCGACAGTTTCACTATCCTCCGATACCTTACGCTTGAAAGCAGTCAAGTTAACTAACGATTCAGCCATATAAGCCAAATCTTGTTTTGGTAAAAACCTAACCATTTCAATAACTTTTCTTACATAGTTTTCATGCATGTATACATTTATTTTAGTATCAATTTCACTTAACGTTCTTTTAGCCACATCGACCACCCTAGACTGAAATAATTCACGCTTATCGGGTGTTATTTCTTCATTAATGACTAAATCTATGCCTTCTAAAAAATTACAAATGGCCGTCTCATAATGAGTATGCAAGCTTTCAATCAATTGTCCACTGCACCCCTGCATAAAGGCTGAGACCTCATCATCTTGAGCAAACGGGGTAACTCCACTAATACCATTTTCACTACATTTATCTTTATTATGGGATTTCCTAAGCTTTCCATTAGCAAATCCACATACATCATAAGCAATCACCTTTGGATAGTAATCCGTGTTACCATATCCGGCGATAACTATCCCTGTAACATTACCTAAATCACTTTTCTTACAAAGAATAGCCGCAAAAACTTCATTTATAGCGTTAATTAACCCTACTGGTAATAGATCAATATTTTCTATATTAAGAAATTTCTTTATAATCAGTGGGGAAAATTCGCTACATGACGCAATTGCCACACTCAGATCGCTTTCGCTAAAACCATCTAAAAATTCCATTTCAGATAATGTATCAAGTAGTTCTCTACTATATTTTTCAAGTTCTACAAGATAATTATTTACGTCATAATTTAACCAGTAACTATTATCTTTATCTTTATTGAAGGCATCAAGTAACTGTTGGAAAACTCCTTCAGAAAGAAATGTGAATTGGTGCTCTTCACGCATACCGTCAGAGACGATATCTTTTGTATTTTCTAGAAATTTAAAAAAATCATCCACATACCCTTCAATAGTATCAAAGGAGTCTGAATTGAGTTTGCTTCTATATGCTTTAATAACTAACTCCCAAGGAGCAGAACATAAGTCGCCACTGCCATATACCATTAACCCAACGGGGTGATGCTTACTCAGGGAAAACAGTTTCTCTGCGCCATTGTAAATTTTATGCTTTCCCGCACCAGAGATAGTAACTGCTGAATCAGCCGCCAAAGCAACTGCTGTTTTGTTATAAACTGCTATTTCTGCTGTCATTTCTCACCTTAAACCAATGACATTGGCATAGTGCCAACTATCGTTTCCCATGGTGAAAACAGATGCCAGCCAATCTACGTTGGCTTGGCTGTAGCTGTGTGTAAACAATACAAAATTGCATTAACTATATATTTTAAACCTCTTTATCATCGTTTGAATTACGGCCTCTTTGTATATCATATCGTTTCATTGAAAGATGTGCGCCTCATCTGCATAGTCTATGTATAATTGCATAGACGAAAGTTCCATCAGAAAAAGCTGATAACTAACACTTAGTTAGGTGCACGTGATTGCCGCAACTGGTTAGCTACAGCAGCATCAGCCGACGCCTTCGCCCCTCTCGTATACTGCGAATACTTGGCCTCCAGTTGCTCAGCACTCAATGATGACACGGGTACACCCATAGCTATAGCTTTCTGAGCAAATGCAATTTTGCCCTGATCGCCTGCTGCCCATTGCTGCAACCCACTGTCATCCTTTGCTTTCGGCTGCTGCTGAGTCTGCCCATATGAATCTCTCACCTGCTGTTCCAACTGGTCGTATTGTGAGTTAATCCCCGCCGCAGTCTGCGGATCTTGCGCCATTGGATCAGCTAGAGCCTTCGCTCTCGCCTTGCCAACATCCAGCAAGTCTTTACGCAACCCTTTTGCTTCTTCACGCACTGCTGTCTTATCTGGCGGATTAACCATGTCATTCAAGAACTTCGCCCGGCCACCATAATTTAACTGGCCGACCATCTGGCTATAACCCCGAATCTCTTCCATCAGGCGAGGCAAGGCAATCGGTGCAATCGTGTCATTAGGATCTGTCGAGCCAAAGCGGGTCATAGGTTTATCCGCAACAGAACCATCCGTGTATGTAACTTTCAGGGTTGGAATTACTCGTTGGCCATCTTCAGTTAACCCGATATGTGCCAGCTCTTTTGACTTAATCGTCTTACCAGTTTCTGGATCTTTATCACCTATCCCACGCTGAATATGTGTAGATAACACGTTATTCATCACGCTGATGGCCGCAGGATCGTTATAATCCATATTGCCATTGAGAACGGCGGGCATGATACGATTGATTTCTTTCACATTATTGATAGCTTCATCACCAATAAAGCGCTTAGGATGGCTAGGGTTATCAGTCGAAATTTTACTAATTAACTCAGGATCAACATTTCCAGTTTTATCCAACTGGTCATAGAACATTTTGATAACTGGCATTTCATCCTTAATACGCTGTTGCCGCCGAGTCTCCGCCATCTGGTAATTATGCTCTTCCCTGCGCATGTTTAGCTCTTGAGCACGCATCCCTAAACCGGCTTGCTGAATTCCAAGCTGCTGACGCTCTAATTCTCGTCGCAAACCAAATCGGCGATCATCTTCCTTATCACGGCCCGTTTGGCGATCAAAATTACGGCTATCAGTTTCCCTACCATAGTTAAATTGTTCCTGGGCAAGTCCAAACCGCCGATCATCGTTCTTCTGTTGCTGGTCTATCATTAACCGCCGCAGCTCCGATTCTTCCCGGCGCTGTAGCGCATTATCCATCGTGTTGAATCCGGCCAGAAAACCGTCTGCCAGTCCTCTTACATCTGCCATTGTGTCCTCCTATTATGAAAGTAATGAACCCGCGATCAAACCCACTGCTGCACCAATACCCGCCCCAATTGGTCCACCCCATGCGCCATAAGAAGCGCCCATTGCTGCGCCGCCCATCGCGCCCATTCCGGCCATCGTGCCTTTCATCTGATTGGCTGCCATCTTCTGCTGAGACTTGAGTTGCTCGTTCGCAGATTCTCGCTGTTGCTCAAGCTCTGCCGCCTGCTGCATACCCTGCAACCCCTGCTGACGAGTTTGCGCCGCAATATCGATTAATCCGTATCCCATTAGGTTTCATTCCCGATTTTGAGAAGCTCACGCAGCCCAGTGGAACCGCCGGTTAAGATGCTCATTTGCCGATCCGTTTCAGCATCGCGTATGCCATTTTTCGCCCCTGCGGTGGCAAGTGCAGACTTTAGCCCCAAGCTGTTATCGCTTTGATTGGATTGCTGAGTCGCCCCATAGCGTGCCTGCTGATTAGCTGAGCCAACCGTTGCCGTATTCAATGCCTGTCGCTGTGTCGCATCTGCCCGAGCCAACTGGTTATTCATCAGTTGACCACTGGTTGATAGATCCATCAGGCCTTGTAGCTTTGGAAAATATCGCTGCTGCCAGTCGGCGTATTGTTTGCGCGTAACGTCGGCAAAGGTATCCGATGCGTATCCCATAAATTACCCCTTACTTAGCCAACTACTGTGTGTCGTGCCACCAAATGGCGTATCAGACACACCAAATACACCGCTGGAACTGCCGCCTGTAGGTGTTGGCGTGTTCTTCGGTAAGCTGGATAGCCCCTTACTTACCAAAGCACCACCCACCGTGCTGATCAGCCCTTTCGTAGCCTGTTGCTTCGCCAGTGATGACTCTGCATCCGAAATCGCTTTCTGCTGTGATGCCGCAGCAATACCCTGATAGCCCTGCATTGCCTCCGCTTTTTGTCCCGCGCCCATTGCCTGAACATCTTGCAACCCAGCAACATGCTTATTCTGCTGATCAGTTTGAGAGCGGTTCGTCGCATCAATCGTGCCCGTCACCTGGTCGGTCGCGATATCTTTCAACCCACCTTGGAATTTACCGCTGCTGGGATCGACGCCTACTGATGCAAGACCGTCGGCAGCTTGCCGTCTGACCTGTCCAAACTGTTGCTGATAGCCCAGATTGACATCGCCAGCAATGCCGTCGTATTTTTGCTGATCATTAAGCCCCTCCACCTTATTCATGAATATGTTTTCATAGGGCTTCAACTCATTCTGATAGGTATCCCACTGTTGCCGAGCGACATCAGCCGCCGCCGCTTGTTGCGACGTTTCCTTTACCTCTGTACTGCCACCGCCACCTTTTCCCACGTATCACCTCACACCGATATCTTGAATTTCATTAGCCCGAACTCATCAGGTAGACGCTCAAATCCAAGCCGCCGTGCCACCCGAATGAACCCTTTTCTTGCCGTGTAGAACTCAGCCCAACGCCCACCGGCCATGCGCGTTAGGTCCTGAACGTGGGGCAGCCAGTAGGTCAATGCATCTTTTCTTGTGCTGACACCCAACCACACCACCACATACGGGATGCCGTAATAACTCCGTGGCCGCAGAACAATCCGTGTATCATCTGTCCCAAAGCAAAACGCCTGCTTTTTAAGGCAGGCGCTCTGGATGTTTTTTATTAAATTAGGCTCTCGGCTGTCTAAAGCCACACGCTGAATTAACCTTTCTATTTCCGCCTGATGCATAGTCAGAACCCTGTGACGTCGACTATCATATATTGCGAGTCAGTGCTATTCCTGGTGAAATTAGCGCCCATGGTGTTGTAATTACGTGAATCGAACATGTCGAAGCTGCGAGATATACTCCCAGGTGATACACGTATTCCGTCATAATACCAAGTTAAATCAACTTCCCCGCTAGTTGATTGCTCTACATAAAGATATCCAATTTTATTTACTATTGCCGCATATTTCCTTTCCAAGGGCGTTTCAACTATTACATCTGATGGAAAAGGATCACGCCAATCTCTATAATTAAAACTAGGGAATACCTGTAAGGAATGCACTGTAAGGTATTTTTTATCGCTATCAAATGTCACATAACCTTCTTTGTTCCTAATGATGAGATTACCCGTCCCTTCTTTTGTTAGATCTCCCGCATCAAATATAAAATAATTAGCAGAAAAATTAGGGTTTTGACCTAGCGCACCGATAGAAATAATGACAAAGGTATAAACATTGCCAGTTTTCTTCGTTGATAATAATGATATGTGGTGCGTTGAACAATATAATGCGATAAGGGGGGGAAGTTCAGATTTGGCCGTATAAACAATAGATGCATGCCACCCATCATCTGGAGTCCAGGCAAAAGAAAGCCCCCCTTTCTCCGCTAATGTTAAGTTGAAAACCTCAGAGTCAATGAGTGTAACTTTGTCATCATTGGTAATTCTAATAAAAGCCATGATCAATATATTCCATAAATACAGAAACAGCGAACATCCCTTACTGTCGAAACAGTAATCGAATTTCCGCTGATAGCTGCGCTAGGTGGAGTATTGATAACACCGATATCAAACTGTATCTGTTCCGCTGATGCCGAAACCCATAATCGGCCGCCGAATAACTCAGGGATGGTAACTGTTTTTGATGTGCCTGGCTCTACAGTAAAATACCCAAGTGTTTTCGTTGCACTCTTGGATAAATCAAGAGTGATGTTACCGTATTTGTCCCTAATGATAAATTTTGCCACTATCCAGATATCTCAATTCTGTTTACCCCATTTTCATCCTTAATCAGGATTTCGTTATTTGTTATATTTAGACCATTCCCATTTTCTAAAGATTTAATGTTAATTTGTCCTGCTGCTGATATTTTTACTAACTGCCCAAACGTCGCATTACCTAAAGGGTCAACAGTAAAACCACCGCTCTCAATCCGCGCTGTTTTTATGTGCGGCGAAACAATCTCAATTCCCGCCTTTATGCTGTCTGCAATAATGGTTTGCGCAGCCAATATCTTGATCACCGCCTCTTTGGCAACCAATTCATCAATTACAACCTTGCCGTTGGATACCGCAAACGGAATTGCATAGGTTGTTTTATCGTTGGGATTATTAGGATCGAAGATAAAGAATTGATTGGCGGCCACCGCTACCTGGCTAATGGTATTACCGTTTGCATCACGACCGGCCACAATGCCGATCCCTGCTTTTACATCTCCAGCTTGTGCTTTCGTACTCCACATTGCTTGGTATGATGCAGAGCCATTTTTATCCATTTCAGTAATAGCCTTTGCGTTTGTCTGCACCGCTGCATTATTTTCTCTCGTTGCAGCTTCTACCTTTTCAATGCGTTCTGCTGATGATGAGAACCGATCGGATACCGATTGCGATAACTCCCTTACCGCTGATGCATTGCTTTGTGATGACGTTTCAACATCGGTTACCCGTTTTGCCATCGCACTGTTTTGATTATTCACCGATTCAGATAGCGTTTTTACATTTGAATCAACCGTGCCAATATTTTTTGTATTTGTTTCCAGCTTCTCCGTAAGATTGGCAATCAATGGTGATGTATTCAACTGCTCCTTAATCACCTCGATGATGGCCGCCGGATCGGGATGTGTTTGTGCATACGTGCCTTTTGAATCATTGAATGCCCCCGGATCACCCAACGCATTAACATGTCGTATCCAATAGTACCCTTTCCAGTCTGGATCAACGGGGTCACCGTAAACTCCAGCAGCAGAGCTGGCGATCAACACAGCATTTGCCAGATTATCTTCAGGAGAGCGATAGATTTCTGTCAGTGAGCGACCGCGATAATTGGGCATATCCCATTCAAGCAGCACATAGGCAAAGCCGCCTGTCGCTTTGAAATTGGTCGGTTTGGTTGGCTTCTGTACACCACCACCTGAGTTTGAGCCACCTGAACCATTACCGGGCGTCAACGTAACCTTTCCGCCCCCAAGTTGGCGCAGGTTAGCCAGGCCAAGCGTTGCCAAATCACCATACGTCACCGCCCGATTTCGCCCGTCACCACGTTGGCCGGTAAGCGTTTCAACGTTCTCTAAAACCGCCGACTGGTCTTTGCCCGCTCTAAACTTTGCCGTCATGCTGTCATCTCCTGCATTGATGTAGCTAACGTAATTCTGTCTACCTGCACGCTGCCGTAGACTTCGACCTGCCAGCGTTTACCACGAATGGGAGGCAGCTTAACTAACGACTCTCGCAGGCTGCCCGGCGGCAAATGCAACGCTGAGCGGCCATCAACATGCAGAATGACGCCGACGTGCGATAGCGCATTGCTCATGACTCGCAGGCAGGAGAAGGCCGTATTCGCCGGAGCCAGATATTGCTTCGAGCGCCAACGCATATTCATGTTGAAAGCGCCATCGTTAAACGTATAAAGCTGCCGCCCCTTCATGATATAGAGCGTGTCGCCAGCCGGATCGTTATAGGCTGTATCAAACGATGTCGTGATGTTGCGAATATCCATGCCGACAGGATCGAAAATAAATCCGGCTACACCATCATCGGTGTCATACAGCGCCAGATATTCGTTTTCAACGCGCCAGGCGCGAATCGTCGTCGGGTTAAAATCTTTCCGCCACTGCTTAGCCTCTATGATATTTGCTGTGGCAATCGTTGCCGCACCATCGGCGCTGATAGAAACGAGGCCATTCGGCGAGGCATACAAAGCAAAGCCATCCATCGTTACCATTGATTGGCGCGAAACGCAGGACAGCGCGATCAGGGAATGCGTTGACGTAATATTAGACGGTGTAATGCCTGAAAAAATATAGGGGAGACCTTTCGTGCCAACGACCAGCGTTGTACCTATTGGGGCAATCGCCACAACATCATCCTGCGTGGTCTGCTTGTTGCTGTCTTTCCATGCGTAAGGCAAATAGGCTTCACTGAACATCACCTGATTGCCTTTAAACCCAGCAGCAATGCCGTTAGACATCATGCACAAACCGCTCATGCCATCCGGCGGCATGTAATAATCGTAAGTCTCAAGTGAAGCGCTAAGCTGCGCGTTTGACAGATCGTCAACAAATACGCCGACGGCAATATCCAGTTCGGCCACCAATAAGAAATCCGCTGCCTGGCTGCTGGTCGCCGATCGATAAACACGGCGCTTGGTGATGTTGTTGTTCTGCTGTCCAGGCGGTTGCAAATTCAGTTCCACCGAGCTCCCAGAATACTTTATCGTCTGCTCCGCGGAGGCAGGCCCCGGCGGCCCCTCTTCACCATATGCCGTAACATAGGTTTCAGTGTAGAAGCGGGTTTCGTCATCCGTAGGATCGTCTTCTTCAACGTCAGCCGGCGGCGTGATTGTGCCAATGACGATCGGGTTGGCAGGCGCAGGAACACCAAGGCGGAAAAATGCCGAGGGATAATTGCCGTTACCGCCCGTCGCAATCTGCGCAGAGGTGACCTTCGGAAATTCATCGTCGGTGTAATAAACACGCCCATAATCATCATTGGCTACCGGACTGCGGATCGCATCAACAATCTTGTTCCAGGCAAACCAGAAGTTATCGCGATAGTGGAAGATGGTTTTGGGCTTGAATACAAAGGTCTTGCCATGATCGGTGTCATCTTGCATCGGAGTGATAACGCCATGTCGAAAGTGACAACTCTCCGCCACCGTCGCGTTAGATTCAGGCAAAAGGTGTTCAGCAACGCGCGGCATCATTCCGCGCATTGTTGTGATATCAATGGTCGCCATAATAATCCTGAGACAGAAAACAAAAAAGCCCCGCTTTTTAAGGCGAGGCTTGGTATCTTTGGGGAATTTAGCGCGTATCTTTCACCTACGCAATTTAAAAGGATTGAACATGCACACTATTGATTATCATGGAACGACAATCTGCGTACTGGACGAACATGACATGCTGACGGACTGCCCCATCGGAGCATATGCAGTGATAGAAGATTCTGGGTTTTATGTCGCAGTGCGCGTCGGAGAAACTGATGCACCGGCGATTCACATAGATCCCGCTGAAACGCTGGAAAGTGCACTAGATATTATTGCTGAGCAATTATCTTTTTTTGCGTAATCAGGTAGGTGAGACGCTATTGCAGTAAACGTTACTGCTCATCACTTTCGGCTTCGGCTCGGCACACTCAGGCATGTTGACGCGTACTTGAATGTACATCCCGCGCGGCACGTCGATTGGTGACTGATCCGGCCATGTATTGTTAATGTCGTGCTTCTTCGGGTCAAATTGTTCTTTGTTGAGCGTCAGTCTGTTTTGTGCAAATGGCATGGCGCCGGGGTGGACGCGGTGGAATGTGTAGACAGTTACAGAACCGTCTTCGTCCACTTCGTAATCGTTCCATGTTAGTTCTTGTCCGTTTCGACATTTGGGATTACTAATTCCCCCATCAATTCCGTTCCACGCCGCGTCTGGGTGCATACCCTGACAGCCCGTTATTTTATAAACACCCTCGCTAATACGCTCAACATTGACGCCCTCAGCCTCTTCTGTATTCGTAAATGAACCGTCAGAATAAATAGTGATAATAGGGGACGCTGTTTTGAAGTTTCCGCTGGAGTCAATCGTGTATTGATTCGACAGCAGGACGTTAGACCATCCTGAATATGTGGTGCCGGCTTTTGTTCGTACATACATCCTGACAGTCGGTGCGTACCCCATCGCTATTTGTGATGCCGAATTTACATCCCATGCTAAGTTAATTCCACGCCATGCAATTAACCCGTTGTTAGGCCAGTTCGATAAACCAGCATTTGGACTGCGTATAAACTGCGTGACACCTGAATCAATAGCCGTGTTTGCGTCAGCAGACATAGGAGGGGCGGAACCCAAACCAAATGCACCAACCGAGAGCAACGCGCCTGATGTTGTGTCTGTAGAGCCACTCTGTTTTTTTAAATTAGCGTCGTCCCAGCATACTCGCCACGGGGTAGCTGCATCTATTGCTGTTTCTGTAGTGGACAGACGGTGGCGCAATTGCCCATCTGCGAAGGATTGAAAAATCTGAGCGCGTCTGTTCGGGAGGTAGGCGCTTTGATAGCCTACACCGACCATGTTAAGGCCGATGTGTGCTAGCGCCGTGGCGGGCATTCTGAATGAAAAGAATCCCGATGCGGAATGAACTGGCCGCTCCACGGTATTTCCTAAGCCAAAAGACCCCTCTCCGTTCGCTGCGAGTTTCAATATTCTATTTGGCGTAGCGTCAGTAGATGACGTCTGAGCATCGTATGTCGCAGCAGAGCCCAACTCAACATTTGCGCGAAACGCAGCAGGATCGGAGATATCAGCGCCATTTGCAGATTTTTTCATCGCGTCAGCTAGCGTAGCTTGAGCATTTCCCGCCGCTGTCTCCGCCGCATTTTTAGCAGTTGTGGCGGCATTGGCTGAAGCCGTCGCCGCCGCACTGGCTTGCTGCGCCTGAGCTACCGCTGCGCTGAGGTTTTGGGCGTACTGAGCCGCCTCATTTCTGGCGACTACGGCGGCACTCGCAGCCTCTGCCGCGTTAGTGCCCAGCGTCTGCATCGTCGCCAACTTCGCGGCAACGTCCGTCTGAATCTCACGGAAATAGACAATGATTGCTGGCGTAACAGCCTGCTCCATCGCTGCCCGTTTTAATAGTTCGTTGATCGTCGCTGGCGTCGATTTCTCATTAATAGAAACGGAACCATAGACCGAATTGTAGCCATCACTCTGGATTGAAATGGCGTATTCGCAGATCTCCAACGGAATGGAATAGTTGCCATCCTGATCGGTGATAACGGATGCAGAAAAACCGTTCAATACAGAAGGTCCGTTGGTCAGCGCGCTAAAGGTGACTTCAGCACCAGAAACGGGAACGCCTGCCGGATTCATTAATACGCCACTGATTAATACACTCACGCTTGCGAACTCCCGTTATATTGAGCCTGCTTTTTCTGCCCAGCGGCGGTGTCAGTTTGTGATTTGACACCCAGCAGATCGACAAAGGTTTGATAGTGCTGGGATGAAAGCATCGCGTTATTGCCGTTTTCTGCGTCTTTGCCATAGGCGCGAAAAAGGATGAACTCAAGAACAGGGTTAAAGTACAGCTCATCAAGGGGGAATACCCGGGCATTCTGCGGCGATAGATCGGCAATACTGGCAGGTGAAGGTAAACGCGCTACGTTGATTTCCAATTGAGCACCAGCCAGTGCGCCGGGAAATACAAAGAAGGCTTTAGGCGTCTGCTCGTCGTAGCAATAGCGCTCAATCGGGCCCGTTATGCTGTGCCAATCGGGATACTGATAATCGAGCGCATCACGTGGAAACGGCTGAATCGCACGCCCCCCGACTACTCGCGTAATTTCCAGCAAACGTATTGCGCCATCGGGTAAATGTTGCCGCGTACCCGGCACGCAATCGAATGTCTCAATGGACGCCCCGGCATCTGGCCTGATGATGATGACGGCGTTAATCGCATCATTGTAATAATCCAGCAGCTCGGATTTAGGCCAGCGCAGCCATAGCGAATCCAGCAGCTGCGAGTTTGCTCTGCCGATAATGTCGTTAATCGTTGTCATTAGTAGAATTCGTGTTTACGGACGGGATTGTGGAAGCCAGTTATCGGGGAGTTATCAAGCGCATCACGATAGGCTCGTCGATAACCGTCGGTGAAGATGGATCTGAAATACGCCGCTCGTTGCGGATCGCTCCACGGCTTACCCGGCATCAGATAGAGGTCTTCTAACGCACCGGCAGCAATAACATCCGTGTAATCGTCAGCCAACGCATCAGGCACACTATCCGCAGTGCGCCGCGGTTCCACGGCAAAAACAATGGCGATGCGTCCAAACGGCCGTGTAGGCGCAATGTGATTAGCCGAAATCACGGTAAAGTCTACGCCAGCAATAAGAACGGCCGGATCATCAGGGTTGCTAATATCGGTGACCATTAAGCGCTTGACGCACTTCACTTCCAAACTATCCGTCAGCGCGAGCGTTACGCCAGGCCCAACCTCTGCCAACACCAGTGATTCACGGCAAAACAGCGACTCGCGGCAAAATGTGATAGCGGCTTCCAATACAGATTGCCGCATCATGAAATCTAACGGCCCGCTAATATGCTTACGGATCGCTGGCAGGAATGCGTCAAGCGATGCCATTATTCAGCGTCCTTTGCTTTAATGGCTTCACGAACGCGTGCGCGGAAATCATCAACTTTTTCCTGAGCGCCTTGTTTCAGATCCGCCAGGTCTTCCGCTTCAACCAGCGTCGCCAGTTGGACAGATGTCAGTTTCGCCAAATCGACATCATCGTTACCGATTTTGACCACCCAACTATTCGCTTCAGCTTCAGCCTTCCGGCGTGCCAACTCTTCCGCCGCCAACTGGGCTTTTAATTCTTCGTCTTCCGCAGACTGTGCCAACACCGATTTCACCTGGTCTTCACGCACCCATACAGTGGGGAACTCCAGCAACTGGTGAGCAATTCCGCTTTCAACATTGACGGGTTTAAGGCGAGGAAAGATCAGGCGGCTACCTGTCACGGTATCGCGCTTTTTGTCTTTATCACCGACGTACACAACAGAAATCTCTGCCATTTTTGAATCCCTATAAAAAAGCCCACCGAAGTGGGCTGGATAGTGTTGGAAGCGGCTTAGTAGCCTACCGCGACATATTTCACATTGATGACCAGACGGCCCGTTGCAGCCCCGCCGGCAATCGTGGCGGTAATTTTCTCACCGCTGACCGCAGTGCTGTACGGCACTACAGGCACGGATTTCGCTACCGCATCAGCATGGCTGGCCGCAGCGACAAGCGTATGTGTACCGCTTTTTACTTCCACTGTTACGCCCGCACCCAACGCTTCACTGACCACATCAATGGAACAGATACGCATACCGATCGGCATTTCCAGCAGTTCGACAATATCGCCGGCGGCCGCGGCAGCCAGCACAATCTGGCTCTCTGCCAAAGACAGATTGCCTTGTGGACCTTGGTACACCGCGTCACGCATGGACGGTGCTTGAATCGTTGCCATAAATTTTTCTCCTGATAAAGCAAAGCAGCAGGCCGAAACCTGCTGTTATGAGAGGGATTGAGGGGATTGATTAACGCCCTGTGGAGATCGCGGAATCCACGACGATGATGCCGTGGTCGCTCATGCGGCCATCTTTCTGCTGGAAGCGGATTTTCTTCAGGCCGTTAATCCAACGTACTGAAATCTCAGTACCGTTACCATGATCCACTTTCTCTTCGTGGTAACCGAAGTGGCCGCCGCCTTCGCCCGTACCATAAGCGTTCGCCAGCGCCTGACCGCCCAGCAGCATGGCGCGGTCAATGGTGGTTTTAGCTTCTTTCATTGCGACCGTTGCAGCCAGATCGTTATTGGAAACTGCAACCTGAGAACCTGCATTGAAGCGAATCGGCATCCCGGTGTATTTGCGCACCAAAATGTTACGCCACATCGCGCACTCACCCTTGAACAGCGGATGATCGAAACCTTTAGATCGCTGAATAACGCGTGACAACATCGCCTGCCAGTCTTTACCCGACGTGGAGGTATACCAGTCATTCCACTGGCGCGGCGTGACGTTCAGGACGTAATACGGATCGTCGTTCGCCATTTCGTCTTTCGACATTTTGACAGGCTGGAGCGGGTGCGCCATTTCATCGATAAACAAAGAAAGATTATCGACTACGCCCAAACTGAAGATATCGGCAGCATCCAGACTTTCAAAACTGGTCGCATCACCGGCGTAAAAATGGCGATCGTAGGTTGGCGGCAGCACATCGTTAATCATGATTTTGCCGAACTCACCATGCCCCGCCAGCGGCAGAATGGTGTCATCCGCGATGAAGTCACCGCGTGCACCCGCCAGATGCACTGTCGCACACTGATCTTGCAGGTCATTAAAGTACGTGCCCAGCAAGGTACGTGCGGTTTTGTTCAGATTGTGCTTATAGCGCTGCTCTGACATTTTCCCGCCCGCATCAACCAGGTGACGGCCCTGATTAATCTTGAGAGAGAAATCCGCGAACGCGAGGTTTTCACCGCGTCCTTCCAACTTCGCATCACCCATCGTCGGGCGCTTGCTGAGTTTGTGGACGATCTGCATATCCACTTCATCGCCTTTCTGCTTTTGCAGATCGGTAATACGCACCACAGGCGCGGTATAGCTGGTTTGCTTCACGCCTTTTTTATCCGGAGTTACCGCTTTTGGTGCTTCCTGCTGTTCCGTCATGATGTTAACGAATGAGCGGTTGCGGTTGGCTGCGGTGAACAGCGCAACCTGCATCAACTTATTCGCCTGGGCGGAGGTAATGGTAGTCATGTTGATTCCCTAAAAAAGAAAACCCGCACACGGCGGGTTGGATGATGTAAGTAGGTAACGTCAGATGGCTTGTTCTAGCAGCGCTTCAATCTGCGCATCGGTCATGCCAGCAAACATCACCTGCAATTGGTCAGGATCGGCATTAGCCGCCTGCTCCAGTGGCGATGCAGTATGTTGCGTCGTTGAACCGACATCTGACGGTGACGCAGGCAGCTGTGACGAAGCAGTTGCTTTCGCCAGCAGATCTGCTGCTTTTTGCTGAAGTTCTTCGGCTGTCGGTTGCTGTTGCGCGGCTTGCGTAGGCTGTTGAGGTGCACTCTCCACAGACTCACCATAGGCGGCGCGGGTTCGCTTCACGACTTCACCGAATCGTTCATTTAACGGTTTGTCTTTCCATGCAGGATCAAGTTTGAGTGCTTCATCGATATGCACCGCCAGCGTAAAGCGGTCTGGATCGCTGCCTTGCCAGTTTTTCAGATCTGGCGTGGCGTCCAGTGCCGCAGTCACAGGGTTGTCATTAGCAGGTTGAGAAACTACCGGGGCTGGCTGCGCAGATTGCAGGTATTCCACTTTTTGTGTCAGCGCATCAAGCACACTCGCCACTTCAGGGAAGCTCTCACGTACCGTCGCGATCTGCTCTGGCGTGATCTTAGCTTTTTCCGGCAACTGTGCAGGCTGTAAACCAGCGTCGTTAATCTGACGTGTGAAAACTTCCAACTGTCGCCGAGCTTCAGCCAATTCTGTAGAGGTTCGCTGATTCGCTTCAGACAGTCGTTGCTTTTCGGCACGTTCTGCTTCAAGCACGCCATAAGGAATGGTGTGCTTACCATCCCGGCTGAGAATACTTTTCGCGGTGCCATTACCGTTATCATCGGAGGCTGGCTGTTGAGTCGTGGTCGTCTGTGATTGTGCAGCTACGCCCGGCGTCAGCGTGGTGGTATCGCCCTTATTTTCCTGCTGCCCATTCAGATTATTGGTGGCTGTTTGTCCGGTATGGGTTACCGCCCCCGCCGTCTCATCATAAATATCCACATCGCCCAGATTATTCAGCAACGCTTCCAGCTCTTCCGCTGTTTCTTCACCTGTTAAATTATTAATATCAACACTCACGTCATTACTCCTGCATGTCTATTTGTCGGATAGATCCGAAAGGGAAAAGGCGTATCGCTGCCCATGCGAATAAGCGCTCTAACAAAAACGCTTATCGGCACAAACAAAAAAGCCACCCGAAGGTGGCCGATACTGATTTTGTGGTATAAAAAAACCGGAGCAGCTTTTTAAGGCATACTCCGGTATCTTTCGCGAATTTAGCGCGTATTCATGTTCGAGGCAATTATCGTATGAAAAAATTTAATTCTCTGACAATTATTATCCTTTTTACTGTTTTGCTCTACAAGCCACGAAAATGGGTTTTAATCACAGCCTTTTCATTCTGTCTATCCACTCTCATGTTTATCAGTAAGGTCTCTTATGATCTTTTTGCCATATGTCAAAATTATGGGCTACTAAATATGACTCAAAAGGATTGGTTGGCTGTTCTCTGTATTTTCTCCGTGATTTTCATTTTGAAATCTGGCTATACCATCATGCTTTGTCAAACGGTTACGACGTGCTACAAAAGGTTCGGTGTCGTACCCCTTTGGTCAAATTTATTAAAAAAACCGATCTAAATCGGGATCGAATCAATCTGCCCCTGAATACTCTGCATCATCTGCGCATTCAGCGCCTCAATCTCCCGCGTCGTGTTCTCCATACCCTGAAGGATACGACCCGTTTCCGCCTGCGTTTTCGCATCATCAAAGCGCTGGCTGTTCGTTAAGGTTTGCTCACGCTGAGCCGCAGCGGAAATGCGCCGGGCCTCGGCTTCCAGCTTCGCAACCTTCCCAGCAATCTCACGCATCGCCAGATCTTGCTGCTGCGCCTGCAACTGTTGTTGCTGCTGAGCCGCCTGCTGTTCTTCAGGTGTCATTTCGTCCGGTGCTTTCGGCGTACCCAGCGCGCTACGGATGCGCTCGATAAACTCCGCTTTCTTCGGCACATCCAGCAGCTCGACCCACATATCCAGTACCGTGGCCTGCACCTGCGGCGGCAAACCGGTAATGACCTGCGACATGCGCTCGGCCAGTTGCGACTTATAAGCGGGCGTCTGCTGGATCGGCGCAAGCGCAATATGCGCACGCAGGCGGGAAACATCGTTCGTCATCCCGTTGCCGGATTCCTCATTGATGGTGACAGATTTACGGCGCCGCGGATCGTCGCGATTCACCACAACGGAGTAATTGCGCCGGCGTGTCAGGTCTTCCAACAAATACGACAGCAGCAACTGTCCGACCTGCTGACAAGCAAACTGGTAGTTATCATTGATTTCCGCCAGCGTCGTCGCGCCCTGTTCGACCAGATTGCTGATCGCCACACCGGAAGCGGCGCTGGAGTCTTGCCCGAGAAATGCCGAATACACGCCCATCCCGTCCTGAATCAGTTTCATGCTCTCCTGCATGACCTGAAACTGCTGCTGCGCGACTTGGAAATCCTGCTGAATATTAATCGCATCCGCTGCCGTTGTTTTATTGTGTCTCTGGGGGTTAAGCGTAATCACACCATCTGGCCGCTCAACCTCGTCCGCTAACTGCCTGTCAGTCATGTTGGTTGCATCGGCATCCTTGATGATGCGCTTGGCCTGCAATAGCCAGGTTAATTTGATACGACGGAAGTTCACTTCATCCTGAGCCGGGATCGCACGGCAGGCTAAGCCATAAGGCGCACCTGTTTTGTCTTTGCGATAGCCCCAGAACGGCACCAGCGGGAACATGCCTTGTGGCGCTGAGCATGGGCGGTCGCCAAGAAAGTGAGGCCCGACAAACCACGCTTCACGGATCCGGCTGACGCGAGACATCACCACCGACACACGGCCTGTTGCCAGCGCCACAGCATGCATCACGTTGTTTTTATCGAACTGGATAACGCGGCCATTAGACAGTTCAAGAACCGGCACCCGCTGGTACGTGCGATAGTAGATCACCTGCAACATGACGCGCTTACGGTTGGCAGATACCCATTCAGTATCCTTGCGGCTCCACTGCTGGTACTCGTCATAAGCGCTGATTAAGGCGGACTCCTGCCCCTCGGCAATATCGGTATCTACAAACCCGCGCCACTCATTAATCGAGTAGTCGATAACCTGCGCCATATCGGGAAAAGTGGCCTTCACCTCATCCACGTCCAGCCAGCGTTTGCGCATCAGCCAGCGGCAATCGCTCAGATCCGCTTCGCGGCTGTGCCAATCCCAGAACACTTCATTGCGGTGAACGGTTCCAACCTTGTAGCGCGAACCAAACAGATCGCTATTACGGCGGACTTCAACCCATGATAACCCCGCCTTGATCTGCTCAGCGTAGGCATCGGAGCGAGCCTTATTGATGTTGGACAACCGGCAGACGTCAGCAAATTCCGCATTGACCGCATCAGCCAGTTGCTCCATTTCCTCATCAGGATCATCAGCGATAACCATCAGGTCGGTACGTGTCTTGGCCTCCATGCCCAGTACACCATCGATGGTTGGCGCAATTAGGTTATGCATCGTCAGCGGTTGGCCACGCTCACGCAGTTTCGCCACAACCTCCGGCGCAAGCTGATCGCCGTCGTAATACGCACAGGCGGTATTTGCCGTGGTGCGCCAGTCTGGCTGCGCGTCAATGTCCGATGAAAGATCCAGTAATTGCCGCTGCGTAAAGCGGTCGCGATTGTCCTGCTGGCGAGTGTCCTGCTGCTGTGGCCGAGCCTCAGCGTCAATAGCGGCTGTGTTCATCAATGTGACATCCAGTGAGTGGGTTTAGAACGGTCGATAGGTTTCAGTTTCGGTCTGGCTGGCATGCGAGCACGCATTTCCTGCGCAATTGCATAGCTCATCACCTGGTCATCGAAACAACCGGTTTGTGCGCCCATGCTGCCTTTGGCGTCATAGACATAGGTATTGAGTTCGTTGATGGTGCCGATCCAGCGAATGCCGCTGGCCTTTTCGCGCAGTAACGTTTTCAGCCCTTCCGTCACCACCGGCTTACTCTGCTTGGTAGTCAGCCAGCCCAGCTTCGGCGTCTCGTCGTCGTTATCGCGATCAAGGTGTTGCTCGGCGTAAATAGCGCGAACGGGGTAAATATCACGCAGCTTCTGCAATACCGCATGGCCGTGGTTATTTCGCTCTGGCCCGATGTAAGCGGTGTTATACCACTCGCCGACGTGTGCCAGCAGTTGCGCGAATAGCTCTGCATCCAGATGACCGAACCAGTGCGCCACCTGTTCGCCTGTCGATTTCTTCACGACATCGAAAGATGAACGGTCACCGTTTTCCAAACCTTCCGCCACGTCAGCGCCGATAGCATAATCCTCGTCGGGATCCGGCAATTCCCAGACCAGCAGATGATTTTGTAACGTGCGCTGAAGCTCTTCTTTATCGCCGCCGCGCAGTGCCTGCACCTTTGCGCGTTTACCGGTTTCAGGCTCTACGTCATAGACAATGAGCGGCGGGCTACAGCGCCCTTCGGCATGCATCACATTGATGGCGGCAAATACACGGCGGCCAGAGGTTAAGAAAGCCTCCTGCGGCGTAGAAGGAAATTCCTGCTTCATTTCCTCGCCTTGCTCGACCTCTTTGCGGATATACCACTGCTTTTGCTCATCACTCAGCGTGACACGCGTTGCCGCCTCAACCGCAGCAAAGTATTCCTGATGGTATTTACTCAGTCGCAGGCCACCGGCCGGAACGGGCGCAACGTATTTCGGATCGTCAAACCACGGATAGAAATGAAACTTGTAATCCTGCATCGTCAGATCGACACCGGATTGCGCCAGCTCAAGCGCCCGTGTGCTCATGGTATGGAAATCGCCGCCCACGCCTTCCGCTGTGGATTCGTCAAACACGATACAGCCGTCATGCACGGCGTTCAGCGTACCGGTTCGTACCTCTTTTGCTTTGGCCGGATATTTGGCGCAGATTTTCCCATGCTCGGAAATGTGTAGACGCTGAACCGTACCCGAGCGGAAGGATGTGGCCACCTGAATGCTGGAGCCATGAGAAAACAGAATATAGCCGCCATTCGCCCCGCTGCGTCGCTCGGTAATCTTGAATGACGAACGCAACCAGCCTGGCAGATTATCGAAGGGTATCGATATCTTGGTACGGAAGATTTCGCCTGCGGCATTCTTATCCTGCGCAATGATCCCGCACTTGATGTTCTTATTGAACAGTGCCTGATCGAGTAGGTAGATATCAATCGCGGTGGAGAAACCGAGCTGACGCGCCTTGAGAATGATGTTGCGGTAATGCATGTGCTTGAACAGCCGGCGCTGTGCCGGACGCATCCGAAACGTGACTAACTGGCCTTTTTCATTCTCGATCTTGTACAGATTGTTGAGCCGCCACCACGGATTGCTCAATTTTGACAAAATAAAAAGGCGCTGCTGCGCCTCGGTCATTCCGTCCAGTTCGTCTTCTGCGAGACTGGCATCATAGTGCGGTGTCGTCATTGCGCCAGCATTCCATCATCCGGCATCGCATGAATATCACGCACCACATCGGTTAGCGGCGTCGTCACATCCTTACTTTCCGCTGTCAGCTTCTCTGTTTCGGCCTTCAGCTTGGCGGTCGCCGCCTTAATGCGCTGCGTGTCGGCACTCAGGCGCGGGACATTCACCGCGTCCAACTGTAATTTGCTCAGGCTGTTTTCAATCGACTCAATCCGGGCAATATTGCGATCGAGCCCTTGCTCAGCCTTGATGAACTTATCGTAAAGCTCAATACGCGCTTCGATTGATTCCGCGTTCTGTAAATCCTCCATGATTTTGTTCAAAGTCTTGGTCACTGACAATGCGCGGGCGCGGGTGAAAATCAGCTCATCACGCAGCTCGGTTTCTTGCACCGCCTCAAAAAGCTCATCGGCGTCCAGATATTTGGCATAAGCAGAATGCTTGCGCGGGATTTGATTGCCAGGCTGGAACGCATTAGCCGGAACACCATAATTCCCGCCCAGATTGTTCCCTTTAACAAAGCGACCGCTAGCATCCCGTTGCGGTTCAGTTTCAGGCTGCTGATCGCTGGTGTCACTGTCGTTTGCGTCTGCTGACTCTTCACTATGATTATTGCCAGAATCATCGCGCTTTTCCTCGCTTTTGCGATTCGCGCCTTTCTCTTTGCGAATCTGCGAATCACTTTTTTGCGAACTGCGAATTTGCGAATTCTGCTCAATGAAATCCGTTGCAGCCTTTATCGTGATGTGGCGCTTCGCTGAGCTATACGGCACCTCATTCTGAGCACACCACTCTACTGGGGAGATTCCCGTTGCTGAGTATGCAGTTGCATAATCGGCCAGCAGCTTTTTCCAATCGTACTTTGCCATAGCGTCCTACTGAGTGAGCATTATCGAGCCACCACTGAGAAGTGACTCTGGAATGCCTTACTCACTGCACTCCGGGTGCGACTCAAATGCCAGTGCTGTGCCACCCTTACCAGTAGCTGCTTTGACGTCTCCCATCAGGAAAAACGGGATACCGTTGATTTTCACGCACTGGTCACACAGCAAGGTGGTAGATTCAACGTCATCCGGTAGCGGTTCTGAAACTGATTGCTCATAAAGGCGCTGTTTAAGCAAATAGCCTTCCAACTGCCAGATTTTGTTAACCGCGTTCTGACGGGCAATCTTACGTCCGATCTCCTCGTCGAAGTTTTCAGGCGATGCACAGGCTGATTCGCCAGTAACAGTGAAGCCATTACGCAATACCAGAACGCAGAAGGTCAGCAGGTGGAGATTTCCGTTAATCGGATTAAGGAGTTTGTGGCCATCACAAGCGCCACCCAACCCTTCTGCCGCTGAAAAAAAGTGCTCAGCAACAATGATGCCTTCAATGTGCTCAGGCGTAACACGCGGCGCAGTTAAGCCTTTGGCCTGAATCTCTTTCTCAATGTGTTGATCGGTGACTTGTGTCATGGGATTACCTTTTGTTGGGGCGAAAAAAAGCCCCAGCAGATGCTGAGGCTATGAGTTATTAACTTTGTGATTAAGGCTGTTTTTAATCTGACAAGCCAAATTTTTTCTTGGCATAGGACTTCAATAGCTCAACACCAACATCTTTAAGTACACTCATTGGCTCACTGCCAATGTCTTTTAGCTTTTCAAAAACATCTTTGCTTTCCAGCGCCGAAGCAAACTCAATTCCAGACGTAGTCAGTCTGATATCAACATCAAGTAGATGAATTCCATCAAGTGTTTGAATGTACCCAAGAGCTTCAGGGTCGTGAGTAATCATACTGGAATTGCTCAGAAACCCCTGTTCAATAAGCTGCATGTAATGAAACATGCCTTTCTCAGAAGCAATGTCATAGCCAGCAGCCTCTAACTCCCCTATTGAAATAAAAGTAGTTTCCGCGTCTAAAAAAACAGACAGCATTCCCTTTAAATAATCAAGATCTGTTCTCATTGCTATTCTCTCTTTGCCATGTGTAAAGTTAAAAATAGCATGTGAAATTATTCTGTTACTACAACCCTGCGTAAATCAGCTTCACGTATATCAGCTAACTGGCTGAGAGCTCTGTCTAGCGTCGTTAATAACGGATCAATCCAATACACCGCCTGCCCATACGTCAATCGGCAGCGGGAGGAAGCGGCACCAGTACCGGTTGAGTCAGTTCCGCTGGCAGCGGTACGCATTGCGCTGGCACGTAGACTGTGCGCGTAGTCGAGCAGCCCAGTAGCGACATCATCAGGCACGCACTCACGACTAGCAGAATGATGTTTGATAACTGTCCGGTAAATAATCTGTTTTTCATCCGATTTACCCTTGATGGTGATGGCGTATTGATTCGCCTGCCTGGCGATTTCATTGTAGCGATGGAACTGAAGTGACTGCCCGGCGATAACAGCTTTCTGGCTTGTGCTGATATCTTCCGATTGCTGCTTATCCCGCTGCGCAATATCCGCATCCCACCGCAATCCCTGCACACACCAACCCGCGCCGAACGCAGTAGCCAACCCACCGCATAACAGCAGCGCTTTCATTTTTGTGGTTAACATGGTTTCTCTGTTAAAAAGTGGGAGGATTGATAAGGGTGAGGAATTCAGATTTCACGTAGCGTTACTGAAAGTGGTTACTTATTAATCAATTAACGGCCATTTGGGTATTTATTCCGCTCTCAGGCAAAGTGCTTTCTCTTTTTCGCGTCGAATAACTAGCCCAGCAAGAAGCTCTTTTCCGGCATAAACCCAGCGAGATAACTGATTGCAAGCAGAGTTATAGGACGGAAGCAGAAGCTGCTTGTACATGGTGCTACGCAAGAACTTAGGACACCCAACATTGAAGATAAATGAACCGACACCATCAAAAACGCCCTGCGGCAGTTGGAATCCGAGTTTACGTTCAACATTCAGTTCAATACAGTTCTGTGCATTCAACTGGTCTTCTGCAAACCACTGCGCGATCTGCTGATCGCTGGCTTGCGCCACCATGCCAGTACCTTTTCCAGTGTGTCCGATGCCTTGAGTGATGATCTTGGCCGGACACAAATAGGGATCACGCCGGCAACTCTCTGCGTTCCCCATCACCTCCATCGCTTCCTGGCTAAAACGCAGACTGTTTCCCGTGGCAGACTTATAGTTATCAGCATTGCTCAGCACAATGCCAATAATCACACTGACGGAACAGACAATAGCCGCAGCTTTACGTTTAACCATTCTTTTGTCCGCTCCGTAGTTGGAACTCTTTGCGTTTGTAATACCAATTCAGCGCAAATGTTCCGACGGTACATACAATACCGACAATAATTGCCCAGTCATTAAGTGACAGAGCGCCAAATACTGCTGTCGTGCTGCCGGTGCCAATTGCGGCTCCGTTAGTGAACTTGTCCATACGCATACTCACCTCCGGCCTTGCCGTGGCTCCTGATAAAATGGAAATAAAAAAGCCTGCTGGGCGAACCATGCAGGCTTGAGGACTGACCAATAAAAAACCGGAGCAGCTTTTTAAGGCATACTCCGGTATCTTTCGCGAATTTAGCGCGTATCTGATGCGGGGTCAATCTGGCTCATACGATTAATCAATTTCGTTATGAATTCTCTCACTAAGAACGCTAACTGCCTGAGACTCTTCAACATACAACCAGCGCATGCAGCGTTTAACCAGATCCAGATATTGCAGCCATTCACCGGCAGATATCACAGCCCCTATGATAGCCAGTGATTTACGCAAGTGCTCAAATGTCGCCGCAATATGCCCGTTACCGCCACATTCATTACACACGGCAATGGCTGGGCGTAGCGTTTTCCCCGTTCCGTTACAGCGCGGGCAGACATTCAATTGTGCCGCCTGGTACTCTGACCATTCCCGTAACACTTTACGCTCATGACCGATTCGCTCGTTAAGTTCGGCGATTTCGATCCCCACTCTGATGTAATCGGCATGACTCACCTTCTCGCGGCAGCGCTGCCTTTCAAGTTGCTTTATCTCTACACGCAATACATCAGTATTCTTGCGCGACTGCGCCGCTTTAGCGCCGTATCTGCGCAGTAGCCCAGCTATATGATTGATTTGCGCAGGAAGATTACGCTCAAGCACCATGCTTAGCGCTAACTGACAGGCAGAGAGGGAATGCATAAGGCGGGGTCGAACACTTACCCAGTCAGATATCGCCGCTCGAATACGTTGCTCTGCCTGGCTATCGTGGCGGTATTTTGCCATTAGTAAATCAAAGCCAATGGAATGACGGTGCTGAGTAGTGGCAAATGCTGCCAGTATTTGCTCTTTGGAGAGAACTGCACGTCCGCGTCCCACATTCAGTGATTCAATGCTCATACAGCGCGGATCGTGCATCTTGATAAGTTGTTCTATAGCTATGGTCATTTGGTCAGTCCTGTACATAGATAACAGGACTGATTGTATGGCTTAATTTAAAGGCAGCAACAATATTGTATTTTGCAATTTCGACTAAATCACCCTCTGGCTCTTTCGACCAAACTTTTAGCTTCTTCAATTATTTCCCTGTAAAAACGAGCATTAAGCCGATCTCCAGAGGGGCAAGGTGTACGAGGTTTATTATACTTTAATCCTAAATGCTCACACCAAGTTACAATCTCAACTTCCCTTTCTGACATCAAAACCAATCCAGCTTGTTCAAACCATTGTTTAACTGTGAGTATAAAATCATCAGAAAGTGATTTCTCTTCAAGTTTAGCTAGTCTGTTTGAAACACCACTCACTTCACCTTTGACCAAGTTAAATTCCATTTCTAATTTATCTTGTCTGATGATCGCATCAGCAACCATCCTTGAATTTTGTGCAACAATTTCGGCCATTTGTGCAAGCGCCGATCCTTGTGGCGTCATTGGCGGGGGATACGTCCCATATTTAGTTAGCGAAGGGACAACTTCATGATAAAGCCATCGCTGAAATTTTCTACCAGCTTTGGATTTATCATTTCCCATTATTCTGTTTAAGCCAGGCTGAGTGACAAAAATCTCTTTTTGCTCGTCAAAATCTTTATTGTCAACTGGTAGATTTTTATACTCATCAGAATCCAAATCTTTTATTTGACTCTTAATCAAGTTAGGGATATGTCTAGGATTCTCATCCCCAAGATCCTTATTTTCTTTATTTAAAACAATAAAGATATCCTTTAAAGAAAAGTGAAGAATCCCGTCAATATAGCATGTTCTTATGTCCGTGACCCCAGAGGAACCTTCATAACAAATAGAAATTAAATTTCTGTTCTTACTCATATTAAAATCCAACTTATTATTTATTGAGATAACTAACTATGCCGTGTACAGCATGATCATAACCAAAACACACCTCTGCTTTATACCCTACGGATGACATTTTTTTGAGCCAAATCTCTTGCTGAGCCGATAACTTACCGCCCTTCGCTTTCATCTCAATCCACAAACCTGCATACCCACCGCGAGGAAGTGCCAGAAACAGATCTGGCACACCAGCACGAACACCAAGCCGCTTTGCATCACGCGCCGCCTTCGGCCCACGCTTTCCTTCGTTTGGGATATGCAGCAGATAATCTCCTATTCGAACACCATCGATCACGGTCTTATCTGCCCATTCAATTAGCGCGGCTTGCTCTTCCAATTCAGCTTGATGAGGAACTTTAACTACCTTGCCGTTACGGGTTTCCAGTTTGGCTTTTGTGACAATAGAAGTTAGAGCGTTGATTGAATTGGGCAGCATAATTACTTCTTAGCTGACATAACTTTACCAGCAAGGTCTGCAATCGAGTTAACTCCATCTAATAGTGCGGGAATATTTTCACTATTCATTTGAATAGGGTTGAATATTAATTTTTCAAAATCAGCAGGGAAACCAATAAATCTATCCACACTACCCTCACTAAGTATTTTTTTAACGGTATCATTATTAGTGCTCAACTTAATTATTTCATTCAAGTAACCGTCTTTTTGTTTCACATAACTCCTGATGAATTCACAAGAGGCAATACGATGTTCTATTTGAATCATCTGGGCTTTTAATGATTTTAAATCCACATACATAACTCTTGAGAAATAAAGTAAAACCATTTCAAACGCAAGGACTGGTAAAGTATAAAAAATAACACTCTCCAAGCCAAAACTAACAGATGAAATGTAATCATCAACTTTATTATAGTTGATGAGATTCATTAAAAACGGCACAAAAACATGAACAAGAAACGATAAAACCAAAAATAACAATGGTGAGAAAATAGTAAGAATCATTAACCTTGAATATTTCTTGTTGGCATCAATTAATTGAGATGAAATACTATCTTTTATTCTTATAAAAGATTCCTTTAATAAGTTAACTTGTAGCGTTGACTCTACCCCACCTAACGATTTTTCCAATTTATCAACATCTCTCTTCAAGCTTTTTATCCTTGCTGTTTGAGATGCTAATTCATTTATTATCTTCTCGTTTTTAACAACTAAATCATGCGCACGTTCTACTTTACCTTTTTCTAAAAAAAAATTAATACTTTTAAAGGAAAGACTAGACTTATAGTTTAAATAATCCAAACCAGACTCTAATAAAAAATTGTCATATATATAATCTATAGTTTCCTTTTCTGAATTCGCAAAATGTAAAATGTAATCATATCTATCCCAGAATGAAAACTCTAAAATTATATTTAACATTCTCCTTACAAGTTCGTTTCTTACTAACCTTAATGAATCCCCACTAGCATTTTTTAATATGTCGAGTTCAATATCCGTCAGTAGATTTGAGTCTAAGACATGGTTATTGTATTGAGTGTTTTTATTTAAATTAATTCTATCTCTAGCATACAAACCAAAAAAAAGGGAACATAAACATATGAATAAAGACTCATCTTTATTTTCAGTTATTTTATTATATATACTATTAGACTGTAATTTAGCTTCAGGATAACGCTCATATATGGCATCCTTGATATCCATAACCCTTTTATTATCAAATTTCCTTTCATTACTCATTGATATCATATCCTTTTAATAATTACTCATAGCAATTGAGACCAATTATTTTTATGGTCAAATACAACGCCTGTAGCAAAACCTCTTCTTTCTCCCCCTCCCGCCATTCATACGGCACCCGCCCATCAATCACATCGTGGCACGACGAGCAGCCATAAACTGCCCAGAAATCATCCCCTTTATACCCCATGCCATGTGTTGGACTGGGAAGATGACACAATACTGTCGTTTCTGGGTTACCGTTACAGATACCAGAGATCTGCAAGGTGCAAGCCTGCCCACGGGCAGACTCACGTAACGCTTTGCTTCTGAAAGCAGGAGATTTTCTTATCATAATCAAAAGCTCATCAGTTGGCTAACAGCTTGTTCCATTTCATATTGATCAGCAAAATACTGGCTCAACGTCTCATTCCAGATCACGCCAAATACGCCGCGATAAACCTTGTCGAACTTCTCTTGCCCCATATTGACGAATGCAATGCTCCAACGCTGTTTAAGCGTACCGCCATCAGGATTAGGAGCCAGATCGTAGAATCCGGCTTTTACCATGACGTGATTCAGGTAAGCATCTTTGGTTTTAACTGCCTCTGGATCAAAACGGCGCTTAAGTTGTGCCGTTAGCCGCTCCAGAACTCTTTCAGCAATAATCCTCGTAACGTTGTCATACAAAGCAGGATCACCCGCCTCCTGAGCGACTTCTTTAGAAACCTCATGAGCTATCCATTTCTCCCGATCGCTGACAAACGACCACGCAGGTTCCCAATACGAAAACCCCAGATCCAGCAACGCCCAGAATTTACGGTGATGTTTGATATTGCGCCGGTCGCCGATAGGTGTGAGTGAGATCGGAGTGCCAATTGGCACCCCTTTCATTACGTCACGATCGTGATCGGTACAATATTTGATGCCGCCGCCAGGCAGCAAAACGCCCAGCGCTTCAGTTTTGTGCTTTTTCGGTGATTTGCTGCGGGTAGCGGTTGTCATGCGGCCACCTCTTCACGTTCGGCACACATTTCTGGCAAATTTGCACGCACAAGCGCTTCGGCAAACTGAGGTGGAACGGCGTTACCGCACCGCGCAACCTGAGCGGTTTTCGTGTGCCGAACACCGCGGTAATCCATGCCAATGACGTACCAGCCGGGAAAACCTTGGGCGGCGTATAACTCTGGCGGCTGGAGCATACGCAGGGTGATATCTACTAGTACCCACCAGGCACCGCGATACGTCATCAGTACCATTTCGGCGGATTCAGCGAAATATTCAGGAAGATGAGAGTGAAGCAACTCCGCACAGCGGCGTGCCTTCTCACGCAGTTCAGGGGAAAGGGAACCAGCAGGGACTTTTATAACCTCAACAACACCCGCGCGGTCCTTCGCTGTAATGGTGTGCAACGGTTCATCAGCACGCTGCCATTGCCCGCCAGAGCTGTAATACTTGATCAGGTAGGCTGTCACCAGCCGCTGATTACTGCCAGAAGCAGTAAGAGTAGACATAGGCACGTCGGCAGCATGGCCGTCGCCATCGTAAAATCCTCCGTTCGCCTGCTCGAATAGTGCCGTTGTCAGCGCACTCGGCGCAGCGCTGGCCGTGACAGTGTTCAGCGGCGTTTCCAGCGAACGAATGCCATTGCTCCAGCGCCGCGCACCCGTGCCGCATGATTCGCCATGCCCCATATCAATCAGGCTGGCGGTGATCAGCGCATGGTGCGCACCGCTGGCAGTAACTGTTGATAACGGACGTTCTACGCTATGTCCAAAAAGTTGATTTTCATTCGTTCCACGCAACGGAATCATCGTAGGTGCCACAACAGAAAAATGACCGCCTTTGACCTGAGCGCAGAGCGTCCGCATAGGTTCATCAATAGACATCGTGCGCTGATTGCTCGCATTCGCGTGCTCGTTGATGAATGGTGTTAATACCGGCGTTACCACTGCACGGTGATTTTCAGTAGCGATAGTGCCGAAAGGCTGATTGATAGCGACCGGCTTACCAGAATATTCGGGGCCACCAGCCCCAACAATGAACGGTTCGGCATTGGTAAGGACGTGGCGCCACAGCCCCTTCGCAACTCGGCGTAGAGTGTTGTCGGCTAATGGCTTCTTGCGCTCGAAAATCGACGGAGACGAAATCGACCAGTCAATGCAATCCGCTGCTGTCCGCCATGGTTGCAGTTTCCCAGCCTTAACCTCAGGTGATTTCGGATCACCATGGGTAGGTTTAGGCCAAACGATAGGCTGGCCATCGCAGCGAATCACCATAAAAAAGCGCTTCCGACGCTGTGGCGTACCGTAATTATCAGATCGTAATTCGCGGTGATCTACGTTATACCCCAAACCACGCACCAACCGTTGCGCAGGCTCACTATCAAGGGTGATGCCAAGGAATTCACAACATTCCGCTAACGCTGGATGATCAGCAGCTACGCCATCCGACAGCATTCCGACGAATGCCGCGAACGTTTCCCCTGATCGCGCAGGGTCTGGCTGACGTGTGCCGTCAGCATCAAGCAGCAGCGGTCCCCATGTTTTGAATTCGACCACATTTTCTAACAGAATCACGCGCGGGCGAGTCGCTAACGCCCATCGCACAAGGACCCATGCTAGGCCACGAATCTCTTTTTTCACTGGTGCGCTACCACGCGCCTTAGAGAAGTGCGTGCAATCGGGGCTAAACCACGCCAGACCAACCGGGCGGCCGGCAGTCGCCGCGACGGGATCGATATCAAACACCGATTCGCAATAGTGCAGCGTATCCGGGTGATTCGTCGTGTGCATAGCGATGGCATTCGGATCGTGATTAATCGCAATATCGACACTGCGACCAATCGCCATCTCGATCCCCGTTGAAGCGCCGCCGCCACCTGCAAAGTTATCGACAACAATTTCCCTATTTTTCATGCTGCGGCTCCCATGGCTACTGATAATGTTTCTGCGGTTGTGATGATTGCTGAATCCGGTACGCCTTCGAGCTTCAGGCGGTTGATATGACTGCGGAGTTTGTTTTGCAGACCAGCGGGCAGCGTGGTTGCTGTTGAAACCCGCTCGAACAGGAAATTAACTTCCGCAGGCCAGACGGTATTCTCGGTATCTGGAATGATGATCGACTGCTGAGGTGCTAACCGCCCCGCTTCACGCCGGATCTGTGCTAAAAACGCTTCGCCCGTCACCAGCAGCTTTTCCCGCTGAATGTAGCTGATAGCTGGGCCACGCCATTCCTTATCAAACACGGCGATTGCCGCGCCAAAACCTGCGCTGCTAGGAATTTGTTTATCATCTTTCGGCTTGAACCAGGTGGGAACATCAAAGCCAATACGTCCACGAATGAAGGCAACGTGATCGGCGTACTCCGGCCACCACACTTCAGACGTAGCTGATTTGATGAGAAAGACATAGCGCCCGCCTAGTTCCCGCATTTGAGCCGTGTGAGCCATGATGTGACGCATACCGGTGATGTATTCGCCCTCATGCATTTTCGCTGTGCTGTACGGAGGGTTAGCGAATGCGGCGCCGTTCAACTCGGCCAACCGCGCCGACCAGTCCTGCACCAGCGCGTTATCCTCTGCCGTGTAAAACGCCGGACATTTACTATTTTCGCCATCGGTAAACAGATCGAGCACCAGCGGCCCGAACATTGCGTTGATGCCCCAGAAAAGCGGATCAGGCGTGCGCCATTGGTCACCAACATCTTTCAGAAGATGTGCAAGTTCTGATTTCTGACGCAGCAAGGAAGATACATACTCAGTTTCGGCGAAATCGATCATGGGACATCCCTCCCCGCGATAATCGCCAGAATATCTTCTGCACGCGACTCGAAGAAGTGCGGCTGTGTCTCACGCGGATTCGCCGGGCTGGTGATGTTTTTGCCGTAACGCAGTCCCTGTGATGTAACGGACCAAAATGACTTGATCTGCTTCCCTGTGCTGGGGCGCGTTTTACGCTCAACAATCCCCGCGGCCTCCAGCCGGACATACGCGATCGCCGCCGTCATGGTGAAACCATGCTGACGTAACAAATCGGTAAGGGACTTCGTAGAACGGCTGGATCCATCGGCTGCATCACTAGGCGCATCGATGGCGTAGCTAGGCATCAGGTTAGGTATGCCAATGACCGACTGTAATTTTTGATAAGCCCCGAGCTTGGAGCTGTTCGACAGATTCAGCAGTCGAGCTGCAGACTCTACAATCAAGATGCCAGCCTGTACTCGGTCGCTAATATTACCCGTTGCTGGGTTTGCGTTTGCCACGCTATCGAAGGTGCGAATTACACTCAGGTGGAAAGCAGGAGAAATCCACATCGCATAGGCATAAACCAGCTCTCGGCATACGAATGTCCCGCCGTTGCGCCCTTCCAACTTAACTACCGGAATCCCGGTAGTTTCCAGCTCAGCAACGAGATCAGCGGTTTGCTTGTTCGCCAGCCAATAGCTCGGCGCGTGGCGTTTTTCGCTGCCAGATGCCCGATGCAGATCATTCAGATTGTAGCGACCGTCGGCGTCGCGGCGAACGGCAATATTGGCAATCACGATCGGAGTGTTCATTGCACCACCTCCCCGATCACTGCCCGTGTGCCGTCATGCGTCGGCGCGGAGACTACGCCTTTTCTTTCCATCGCCTCAATTAAATGCGCCGCGCGGTTATAGCCAATACGAAAATGACGCTGGAGCCCTGAAATTGTCGCGCGACCGGATGTCAGTACAAACTGAACCGCATCAGGATAAAGTTTGTCGTCCTGCAAATCGTAGTTCTCTGGCTGAGGTGCCACGCGTTTCACTTCGCCGCCCAATGCCGCCGCCAGCTCACTGATAAGCGTCGAGAGTTCACCCGTCAGCAACACGAAATCAGCGTCAAAGCGCGCGACCTCATCTGCACGATCGATGTCGTCATTCTGCTCGAGTAAAACATCGGAGAATTTCAGCTTTTTCAGGCTACCGTCATCGGCCAGCACAAAGCTGATACGTTCACACCATTCCAGCGCCAGCTTGGTGACCAGTTTGCCTGCATCGATATGATTGGTGATTTCATCACTGGTCAGATCCTGATGCTTGCTGCGCAGAATGCCGCCTTCTTCCAGCACGGCTTTCAGCTCAGCTTCTTCCTGCAAGGCAAAACCCGCCGGCGCTTTACCGTTGCGAACCCACTCGGTCAGAGTCAATTCAATGGGCGTTTCCAGCGCCAGCGGCACGACGGGTAGCGATCCCAGCGTTTTACGCAGCAGCGCCAGCGCGTCTTCAGCTTTTTTGCCGCTTGCAGCATCAACGATGATCAGCCCAGCCCCTGCGTTAATCCAGATCTTGGTGGTATGGTATTTACTGAACGCACGCGGCAGGAGCGTTTGGATAACTTCATCCTTCAACGCATCTTTCTCGGTTTTCTTCAGGCGACGCTGTTGCACGGTCTCCATACTGTCGATTTTCGCTGCCAGCTCACGCGCAATCACCGGCGCAGGCAGGATTTTTTCTTCACGCTGCAACGTAAGCATGATCTGCCCGTTAGCCTGGTGAGAAAGCACATCGAGCAGCGGACAAATCGGCGATACCCAGCCCGTTTTCGCTCTGTCCTGGCTGCCGCATGGGGTGAAGGCAAACGGAGCCAGCTTCTCTTCCAGAGAGTCAAACATCACATCGCTATTCAGGCGATAAATCAGTGCATTTTTAAACGTAATACTCATTGGTCAGCCCTTATTGCTTGGTTTTCATCAGTTGTGCTGTGGTCAGCAGCACGGCGTAATTCGTCTTGGTAGCGCTTATCTAATTCCTTGTTTGCTTGTGCTCGTCGTTCCTCCCGTTCATGCCGTTCCTGCGCTTCTCGTTGTTCTTTCTGATCCAGTAATATCCCGGCGAATGCCTGAATTTTTGCCAACATTCCATCCCGTTTTCCTCTGTCCACCTTTGGCGGCGGCAAGCTGACGGGCGGGGATAAATATCGCGTAGCGTCCGGTGCGGGTAGTAACCCTGCGTTAACGGCCTGCTCTATCGCACCTTTCACAGCCCCTTTGTCCCAGCCTTCCGAAACCGTCCACTGCGGCAAGACGCCAGAAGACTGAGCAGTAGCAACCAGGCGGTCATAGGCTGCGATAAACGCCATCCGAGCCCCAACACGATCGCCATCAGAGAAAATAGGTTCAGCAACGCGCCATGCCTGAGCGATCTCCGTCGTCCAAATCAGCGTGTTAGCCTCATCCTGAGCAGGCAGCGCGATTGCCCACGCTTCATTAGCGCTAACCCATGAAGGCCGGCCGGTGAGCCGCTGGATATTGCGAATGATATCGGCGGGTTTTGGTGCATAGCGCCCCAATTCGGGATCGGTGATCCACTGGCTGAGCGCCTGCCGGATCAGCCCGATATCGAATGAGCCGACGGCATTCCAGTACAGACGGATAACGGATTTCGATGAATCCTTACCGTACACGGCCAGTGTCGCTTTCAGCAGTTCGGCAAATTCACGCTTCTCCGCCAGCTCGGTGCGTTCGTCAGTAGCGACCATCGATATCTCCCGGGTTATCCAGCGCCTGTGCTTCCTCCTGTAGCCACTCTTCGAACACCTGCGCGTTACGGGCTTCAAGCGCTTCCTGCTTGTTCAGCGGTACAACGCCGCGCACAGCCTGATTACGATTCGCCAGCCATTCAAACTTCAGCCCCTGCCATCCGGCGGCCATCGCTTCACCCAATGCCTGATCAACCGTCCAACCAGCGTTAACGGCTTTCGTCAGCTCTTGGCTGAGAATATTCACAACGGTTTGCGTGATCGGGGCGCGCTTGGCTTTGCGATGCTTCACGTAATCCCCCCAGACCTGATCACTGGGCAATGTCGGGAACGCAGAAAAATCGAATTCAGCCAGTGGTGATTTCAGCGCGATTTTTCGCGCGGGCGTACCTTGTGATTCATGTTTTGAATTTACTTGTGGATCATGTGTTGAATTTACTTGTGGATCGCCTCCAGATTCTGGAGGGTCAAAACATGCTTTAGCGCCAGATTCTGGAGGGTGAAAACCGTTTGAACCTCCAGATTTCAGAGGGTCAGATTTTGACCCGTCAGATTCTGGAGGGTGAGGATTTGATACTCGTTTAGCCAGTCTGGCCGCTTTAACTTTGGCTATTTCCTGTAAGGCAACTTCTTCCAATCGCTCTGCGTTCAGGTAATACAGATTTGAGGTATTACGGTTACCTTTACGGCGTCCTTCACGATACAACCAACCCGCTTCTTCCAACTCCGCCATTGCGCCACGTATGGTGCTTTCCCCAGCCCCTAACTGTCGGGCAATGGTTTCCACGCTGGGATAGCTGATACCGTCATCATTCGAGTAATCAGCCAAACGCACCATGATCAGAAGTTTTGTATTTTTTATGCCATTGGCGGCACACGCTTCCCATACGTGGCCGGTTAACTTGCTGCTCATTTGACCTCCGTATAATATTTCTGAAATTTCCACAGCGGCTGGCTGCACTCATGCTCATAGCCAGCACGCATAAAAATCACCTGCTTGTTAGCGCGGTCATACCCTATGACATGCACAATCACGCCGCGCTGATCTCGATAGCGCCGATCAAGAGACTGCACATGTGTCATGATCGCCTGCCGTGTGCATTTCTGCCTGAGGCTGCTGGCGGGAATAAAATGCCTGCGCCATACCAGACAAAGCCCCTGTGATTGCCAAACGCCGAGTTTCATCCCCGGCGATATCAAGTTTTTTACCGATAATTTCGGCAATCATTTCGATACCTTGCGTTTGATTCATCGCGCCGCTCCTTCCGGTGACAGTGGCAACCAGTCAGGGATCGGCAGACCTGCGGCCTTGAGTTCAGAATGAACGTGCTCCAACATTTCAGGGGATTCGGCGAACATAGCCAGAAAGCCACGAATGGCGGCGGTATTAGTTTCAACGGCGGGATTGGATGACATGGCGCCAGCCACGCTTTTGATGGTGGCCGCTTCGCTTTCCGTCCAGCGGGTTTTGATCTGGTCTTCCCGCACAACATGGAACGGTAAACCAGCCTTGCCCACTTTCTTGCGGGAAAGCAATTCCTTGCGAACGCCAGAAGCGATCGCGGCCCCTGCCGTTGGTCCGGCAGGTTGACGTATTGTGGTCATTGGTTAGTCCTTAATTTTACTGCTTTTCCAAACTTTGCACTTGGTCAGGGTGCGGAAATAGATGTGGCAAATCTGGGCGAATTTGGTATGCCGAGATGATGTTGTTTGTTGCAATTTCAATGCGCTTGGCATTTTCAGCAGATACCTTCTTCTTTCCGTGCAGCCATGCCCAAACGGTAGGCTGCTTAACGCCGCAGGCTGTGGCTAGCTTCTGCTGACTGCCAACAAGTTTAATAGCCTCGGAGATAGCTTTGGTAGACATAAATAAAACCCCTAGTTTTAATTCACGAAAATAATAACCAAAGCTATTCATAAAGTAAATAACCATAGCTATTTGACTAAAAATAGCCACAGCTATAAGTTTATGCCTATGAAAAAAGAGACTTTTGCAGACAGGCTGAATCTGGCCATGAGGGAATCAGGGGTTAATCAACCAACCCTTGCAGAGGCTATTGGTATTAAACAGCCAAGTGTGTGGAAGATGACCACTGGCAAGACCCAAAACCCTCGAAAATTGCTGGAAATATCAAAAGTTCTCAACGTCCGGCCGGAATGGCTATCTAGCGGCGAGGGGCCAATGCGTGCCGATGGTTCAATACCATCGCAGCGAGAATCTTCCGTACCTCCCAAGTCAGAATGGGGCGCGGTAGCAGCCTGGGATAGCAAAACAGCCTTATCAGAGGATGAAGTAGAAGTGCCTTTTCTTAGGGATATCGAGTTTGCCTGTGGTGACGGGCGCATTCAGGACGACGACTACAACGGCTTTAAACTTCGTTTTTCTAAATCAACCTTACGCAAGGTTGGTGCAAATACTGATGGTTCTGGCGTGCTTTGCTTCCCCGTTACCGGTGATAGTATGGAACCGATGATCCCTGACGGCACCACTGTCGCAGTGGACACCAACAATAAGCGCATCGTTGACGGTAAAATTTACGCCATTGCTCAGGAAGGTGGTGGCAACGATAAACTGAAGCGCATTAAACAGCTTTACCGCAAGCCAGGCGGAATTGTGGTGATCCACAGTTTTAACCGGGACACCGATGAAGAGGCCTATGAATCCGAGCTGGAGATTATCGGGCGGGTTTTTTGGTATTCGGTATTGATATAGTGCTTTCTGATTATTGTGACTGCCATAGTTGGGATTGGTAGCGATTTAAAGGGTAAGAGTAAATAAAACGCCCATTTTTAATAAGGGCGTTTTTGTAAATTACTTATTACACGCTGGATGATGCTATCTTGTGCTTAGTATCTAAAAATCGGATTTTCAGGCAAGCGCTAACGCAAAAACTAAAGCCAATCCGTTAAAGATCGCCGATATTCCCGCCATCACACAAACAGCGGACAGAAATCGCAACAGGAACGTCTTAATTTCCGACAGCTTTCGCGCTAGTCGCCAGAATCCCATACCAATATTAGCGACATAAATCCCATAGAAAATCATGATCGCTATAACAAAGTATCCCACCCAAACACTACCGTTTCCAAGGCGTCCTAAGAAAAAGTAATTAATGGTAGCAAGGAGAAACGCAACAGTAAGATGCACGAACGTCACACCTACCCCATAGTCTCCACGCGATAGTTTCGCCAACCAACTGTTACTTTTTATATTTTCTGAACGAACAAGAATCATGATATTCTCAGCTATAATTGCAGAATACACCTGAACTAAAAAATTTACCCTTGAGTGATACAGTCCGAGTTGGAATACAGGAGCGTTACATCACCCGTAAGAAAGCTATAGGTGAAACTAGTTTTACCTCTCATTTTTGAAATTGGTAATGTATTACACAGGTTTTTTCTAAAGTTATCTCTGGCTATTTCACTTATTCCCTTTTCTACATCTCGGGTTAACCCAATGCCATAGACGGAGTATTTATAATAAATTGTATGTCCTTCGACATACATATCCTCAAGCACTGTGTATTCATCTATTTTTTTTGGTAGTCCATACTTTATTTTTTCTTTTTCATATTCATTTTTCACTGCACCCCATAATTTTTCATTGCTATAATTTTGCTCTATTGACGGTGCCGAATTATCTGGGTAAAGAAAATTTTTCACATCTTGCTTGGTAACTTGCTTCCCAATATCCTTCCCTATAGTCCCCGCAACAATCGCAACCACAAGAATTATACCTTTTACCAGCCAACCTTTGATTTTACTCTCACCCTTTACCGATGGGTTGCTTTTGTACGCGACGCTTTCACGAGGTAGAGCAAGATCCATTGGTGCTCCGCAGGTCTTACAAAACCTATCCCCAACATCTACTGCTGAATGACACTTCATACAATACACAAATCCTCCTTGACGGTGCTCATGGCACACACTGTTCCGCCCCTTAAGGATTTATACACCGGATATTCAAAAAAATAAATATCCTTTATTTTCAATAACAAAAACTAAAAGCTATATAAAAACAACCAAAGATATTTACATTAAAAATAGCTTTGGTTATATTTATTTCATCCCAAGCGGATACGCTCTTTAAAAATCAGGTTAAGTTGCACATTCCTACGGTCTGCATGTACCGGTGCGACGGCTACGGCTAAACATGACAGCGATTTTACTCAGCATCTGATCGCCAGGTGCTGCAATAAGAGCACTGAATGAGGATAAAAAGATGAGCACAGGCCCTAGATTTGCACGAGTTTCAGTCAGAGATAGCGAAGATTATCGACCATTAAAACTATCTGCAAAAACAGACCGCGAGGCAATGGCGGAGTTAGATAGATTTGTGGTTGATGGAGAAAAAAATGAGGCGTGGGCCGTGACTATTCTCGACGACGGGCGCACATACATGACCAAAAACCATAACGGACAGGCGGTATGTAGGTTTGACTCATCAATGGAATTTACTCCCGCGCAACCTGCCCAGTAGAAATCAGGCGCACGAACCGGATCCCTTGTAAGAACGAAGCAGTGCCATCCCGGTAAACGCGGCGGCATCACCCTATCGCGTAGCCAGCAGATGTGTAGCCTTTCGGCGGTGCGGAGTTTTCCTAGCCAATCCGTCATTTTTTTGAGGACTGACCAATGACCAAACCACGTAAAAAACGCCGTACCGCGAATGCTCGTCAGTGCGTAGAGAACCTTCAGCGCATTACTCAGCGGAAAAGTGACCGCGTAGCCAGAGCGCTGGCGGCTACAGCTTTCCGCGAATCAATGCCAGCCCCTGCCCAACCGCAAAAGTTGCGTTCAGTTAAAGCCAACGACGGTAGCGATCCAGATCGTTACGTTGGCTACTCAGCGGCCGGGCGCCAGAAAATACGTGGCAGCAGCAAAATTCCACGCGGCGTTTACTAAATACCTAAATCAAGCTCACTTCGGTGGGCTTTTTTTTCGCCTGAAAAGCGAGTTTTACGCCTCACCAGGGCAACCACAGCCACCTTCGGGTGGCTTTTTTATTTCATTTATGAGGTATCAGATGGCCTGTAAGTGTTTTCAAGAAACCAAGAAAGCAATGGATAAGCGCTTGCGTGATGCCGTTGCCGACGACTGCTTTGAGGTTGAAGAATCCGATTTTGATAACCGCGTATACGTTCTCGCTAAAGGCGATTACTGCGGTGTCATGCTCCCTTACCGTTTTCGTTACCGCAAGCGCAAAAAGAATGGAGAGCCGGAACAGCGCTGCACCAACGGTGACACAAATATCGCAATCAACTTTTGCCCATTCTGCGGCACCAAGTTTGAGGGTAAGCCGGATGAGCAAATTTTGTGATATGTGCGGCACTAACAAACGTGGCAGCAATCACTGCCCTAACTGCCAAGAAGAGGCATACATATTCCATGAACAATACATGAACCCGGAGTATTTGGGTAATGGGGAAATGCTGGAACCACCCGCGCCAGACAGCGATTTCATGCGAAAAGTGAGAGATCAGCATGGGTGATGTAGGCGATCACTACAGGGATCTAAAACCCTTCTTAAAAGAACAGCGCCGCAAAGCCCGAGATGGTGCGTATGAATGTATCAAGGCGTTCTTCATCAGAAATGGCATTCAATTGGAGGAAGGAAATAACACCCTGATATTCCGTACACCACAAGGCACCGTTTGTTACTACCCACCTAGCCAGAAAATGCAGCATAAAAATTCCTGGAAAGAATGCAGCCCGACCTTCTGCATGAACTATGTACTTAAACTAAGAGGACTCACCAATGACCATCAACATGACTCCCGTTAAATCATCCCAGATCCACAGCATCGGTCACGACCCAGTGACCAGCACGCTGGCTATTCGTTTCAACGGGCGTGATAACGCACCGGGCAACCTGTACCACTACAGCAACGTGAGCGCTGATGATTTTGCGGCGTTCTCCGGCGCTGATTCAGTTGGCAGCCACTTCTATCGCAACATTAAGCCTCACACCGACCGTTTCCCTTATCAGCGCATCAATGAGGAAAAGACCGAAGAGTAACTAAGTAGGCTTTCACCATGCGCCCCGCTCATACAGGGCGCATGAGTAAGTTTATTGGCAAAAAGCGAGGTTTCCGATGAACGAATACAACTACCAACGAATGCGGGAGGAACGGCTTGAGCGGTATGAGAGCAAATTGCATACCAGCCCGAGGGAAAAAGCTGTGCTGGAAGAACGCATTGAATTACTGCGCCAAAACGGAAATTTTACCGATCGCCTGAAACAACTCATCGTATCAGAGTGTGTTTCTGGCATTGAGAAGCGGCCAATTCTTCGGCTAGTCGAATCGCCGGAAATGGCTGAGTGTTTAGGCGAGTTTCAGGAAAGGTTGTTTTTCATGACGGTGGCCACTGAACGCATCAGTGAGCTTGATGCTGAAGAGAACAGCGTACCTGATGAATTTCTCTGGTAGTGCAAAAAGAGAAAAGCCCCAGTTTGCACCGGGGCTATCCCGGTCAACAGCGACCAAACCGTTGACCATAAGGACTGACCAATGACCATAGTCATCAGCAGTTGATCGGGGACCAACCCGATCCGGGGAATCATACCATGACCATCCGTTCCGTTAAATACATCCAGTACCAGCACCGTATCGGCAGCCACAATATTCACCAAAATCCACAGCAAAACAATGGGGTGATGTTTCCTATCATTATCATCCTTGTTGCATTTTCTGTGTTGTCATTAATTCTGTAATAAGGACTGACCATGACCAGCAACACTATGACCACGTCGGCGTTACCGCCAGCGATGGCAAGCCTCGGCATTGATGAGCCGACCTGGAGCGCACTGAAAAGTAGCGTTTTCCCTGGAGCCAAAGAAGAATCCATCATTCTGGCAGTGCATTACTGCCACGCCCGCAGTCTCGATCCGCTGATGAAACCCGTTCATCTGGTGCCGATGAACGTTAAAGACGCCCAATCAGGGCAGTATGGGTGGCGTGATGTGGTCATGCCCGGCATCGGCTTGTATCGCATTCAGGCCGACCGCTCAGGCAGTTACGCCGGGGCAAAAGAACCTGAATTCGGGCCAGATTTCACCCAAAGGCTGAATGAAATCGACATCACCTTTCCTGCCTGGTGCAAGTATACCGTCTACAAACTGATGCCTGACGGCCACATCGTGGAGTTCAGCGCCAAAGAGTATTGGCTGGAGAACTACGCAACTGCCAGCAAAGATACCAAAGCCCCCAATGCCATGTGGAAACGCCGACCTTATGCACAATTAGCAAAATGTGCAGAGGCGCAGGCGTTGCGTAAGGCATGGCCTGAAATCGGTCAGCAGCCCACGGCGGAAGAAATGGAAGGCAAGGATCTGGATTACAACAATGCCCGGGACATTACGCCGAAGGCGGCAACATCTGAAACATTGGCAATTCCCTATTACCCACAAGAGCGTTTCTCCGCCAATCTGACCGCCTGGCAACAACTGATGGAAAGTGGCAAGAAAACCGCGCAGCAAATTATCGCTACCGCCAGCAGCAAATACACCCTTTCCGAAGAACAAGTCCTCGCAATCCGCGATTTGGAGCCACCTCATGCAAATCATTAATGTCCAACAGGGCACCGATGCCTGGCACGCACTGCGTGCCAAATATTTCACCGCCAGCGAAGCCCCCGTGATGATGGCCGCTTCCGGCAAAATGCGCCGCGATGAATTGCTGCGCATGAAAGCAACGGGCACCGAACGTGAGGTTAGCGAATGGGTGCAGAAAAATCTGTTCGATAAAGGCCATGAGTACGAGGCTGCCGCGCGGGTTATGGTCGAAGAGATTATCAGTGATGAACTTTTCCCAGCCACAGCCGTTTCTGACGATGGTCGCTTGCTGGCGTCGTTCGACGGTATCACCATGATGGAAGATACCGTGTTTGAACATAAGATGTGGAACGCATCATTAGCCGAACACGTTAACAATCACGACCTGCCGCCAGAGTATTACTGGCAGTTAGAGCAGCAGCTACTGGTCAGCGAAGCCAGACGTGCCATTTTTGTGGTATCCGATGGCACGGAAGAGAATTTCGCTTGGATGGAATACCTTCCCGTCGCCGGGCGTGCTGCTGCTTTACTCGCAGGATGGGAACAGTTTGAACAAGATTTGAAAAGCTATTCAGCCCCTGTCATTAACGAGCTGCCACAGGGCAAGGCAATAATGCGTTTGCCTGCGCTACTGGTTGAGATTGAAGGAACGGTGAAGCAATCCAACCTCGCGGTTTATGAGGGGGAAGCACTGGCCTTTATCCGCGCTATCAACACCAATCTGACCACAGATCAGGATTTTGCTGATGCAGAAGAAACGGCCAAATTCTGTGATAAAGCAGAAAAAGAGTTGGATCTGATTAAGCAGCAAGCACTTTCGCAAACGGTGCAGATTGATCAGCTATTCCGCACCATCGACATCCTGCGCGAGGAAATGCGCGGTAAGCGGCTGGAGTTAACCAAACTGGTTAAATCACGCAAAGACGAGATCCGCGCGGAGATTATCAGCAAAGCAAAAGAGGATTTGGCGCAGCACATCAATATGCTGAATGCTGATCTGGCCGTCGTCCGCCTTCCTCCTATCCCTGCGGATTTCGTCGGTGTGATTAAGGGCAAGAAAACGTTGGTTTCTCTGCACGGTGCGGCAAACGACGAACTGGCTCGGGCGAAGCTTGAAGCCAATCAAATAGCCGCGCAGTACCGCGAAAACCTTAAACTGTTTAATGCTGTGCCACCGGAATATAAAAACCTGTTTGCCGACCTGAATCAAATCGTTGGCAATAGCCCAGACCATATTAGCTTGTTGATCGAGCAGCGCATTTCCAGCCAGAAAAAATTGGAAGAAGAACGCTTACAGGCACAGCAGGCACAGCAGGCACAAGAAATAGTAACGGAGACACCGGTACAAGCCACACGTACGTCACTCTATCCACCAGGCGCAATCAACTGGCCGGAAAATTTGGGTGAAGCCGCTCAGGTTGCCACAGCACAGCCTGATCTGAAACGGCTTCTGGATTTGTTGTTGGTCGATTTGGCTGGTGCCGAAATTAAGATCACCAAGCCGACAGCAAAAAAATTGCTGGATGCCGTCGCCAACAATCTCGTCCGCTCCTTCACTCTCCGCAATTAATTCTTTTCCCCTTACTGGGGAATAACATCAGGAAATCGTTATGACAACCACAACAACCGCCGCGGGCGTGTTGGAATCTTCCCTGCGCCCCGTTCGGGCGCAACTCGATTTAGCGATCGAGCAAACCACAGGGATCGTTCAGCGCTCGGTCGAAAGCGCTACGGTTTTATTAGACCAAGCACAGGCCCTGTGCATCGAGCAACTTAATAAAGAAGTCGATGACTACAACGCCATTATTGACCGGCTGGAAGCTGCCGAAAACGACCTGACCACCAAATCGTTGGCACTGACACAGACTCAGGAACGCATCGAAAGTGCAGAACTGACAGCAGCAGAAGCCACTGCCGAGCGTGATAGCGTCACTGCAAAATATAAGCTGGTCATAACCGAAAAGGGGATGCTGGCGACTGAGCTGAACCAATTGAAATCCCTTAACCCTGAGCGCCTCAAAGCACAGTTGGCGCGCGTAAAAATCGATCTGAACGATAGCCGCACACTACGCGACCAGCAATTGACTGAAATCCGCCGGCTGAAGAAGGAACTGGCTGATAAAACCAGCAAGCTATCAACGATGGTTCAGCTCAACGATGAATTGAATCACGCGATCACCGATATGAGAGCGCGTCTACAGCGTGCAGATGGTGATGTTGAGCAGCGTCACTGGCAGACTGCCGACGGCGTACAGTTCTACTTCTACACCTTCCAATGGGGATTGCAGCTTTACTCCCCTGAGTATGACGTAAAAATCCTGAACGATATCGACTGGCACCTTGAGATCCGCAGCACCATCGGTATCTGCATGATCGTGTCAGTGTCGGAATGGTCGGTGCCAATCTACCCCACGGTAGAAAACTTCAAAGACTCATGGCCGGAAGGCTTAACGGAAGCCGTTACCGCACGAATTCGCGAGCTGCTGGAAGAAACGCATCCTCACTTAGTCCGTCGTGCTGAATGGGCGGAATCCGTGTTGGCCGGTTCGCTCCCGTTGAAAGAGCAGCACCTCGACCTACTCAGCGCTGCGGGCATTCACTCACTGTTTGATGTGGTGCGCCGCACGCCGGATGCGCTGGCCGAGAAAGTAAAAGGCTTTGGAATCAGCACGGCCCGCCAGGTGCATGCGAAGTGCATGGGGTTGGTAAAGGATTGGGAATTGGCACAAAAACAGAGCGAGGCCGCATGATGGATGAAGAATTGAACCCTGTTGGCGTGTTGTTTAAGCCAGAAGACGACAAATGTAATTGGTTGCCGGTCATCATTTACCGCATGCGCACCCGGTCATCAATACGCGTGGGGGAACCGTATAAACCAGAGCCTAAACCCATTTACACTGGCTATGGCCCTCAGAAACAGCAACCAGCAGCCCCACGTATTGGCGCACGGCGTAATTACTCGTCATCCATCATGCTCGGCATCTATCAGCTGCACCGCCGCGGCATCAACGAAAATGTGATCGCCAAAGATACCAGTATCCCGGTAGGTGATATCCGCAAACTGCTGGCACATAAAACCCAAGTTCAGCGCAAGCAGTGGCAACTTGCTCAGCAGTTACCGTTGCCGTCTAAAGCGGTGATTTTGAATCGTCTGGGTAAGGAGGTTTGAGTGAAAGAACGTGGAATGATTTTCAACGGTGAAATGGTTCGCGCCATTCTTGACGGGCGTAAGACGCAGACTCGGCGGGTTATGAAGGTAGATCATGAGCACGGGATGAAAAATCCCGTTGTTCGCGGGAGGAATGGAGAGGTTAGCTATGTTGGCTGTCGTCTCGCGGCAACCCTATGCCCATATGGAGAGGTTGGCGATCGGCTCTGGGTGCGGGAGACGTTTGCAGCTCTAGAACCCGGAAGCTATGAGCAAGTTAAGCCTAGGCAAGGATATTGCCAAGATTTGCGTTACGCCGCGACAGACTGTCTGGCTAAATCTGATGCCAATATTCGTGGTTATAAGTGGGTGCCATCAATCCATATGCCACGTTGGGCCAGCCGTATTCTACTGGAAATCACCGATGTGCGTGTTGAGCGGCTTAAACATATCCCGCGTGATGGGATCATCGCAGAGGGATATCCAGCGGAACGAGCCACTGATGGTGGTGAATACGATCCGTTCCTCTGGTATCGGGATTTATGGGAATCGATTTACGGCGCAGGAAGCTGGCAAGCCAACCCGTGGATTTGGGTTATCGAATTTAAGCAAATCAAATAAGTAAGGACTGACCAATGACCAATAGCACCACTGAAAAAAGCACTACTGTAGACACGTCTGCACTAAATACGCTCCCCCTTCCCGAATTGCTGGCAAGCCGCATTACTCAATTCGCCGCTAGCCCCGCAATGCTGGAAATCATCGACAAGCATGTTGCACGCTTCGTTGAAGAAGTCGTCAAAGATTCCTTTTGCACTTGGGATAATTTTGGCAAAGGCGTTAAAGATGCTTTCAAAAACGCATTACCGGGCGGCATAGAACGTGTTGTAGACCTTGGGCGATACAACGCCATGATCGAAGAACGCCTACGCGCCACCTTCGCCAGCAGCGGTATAGCAAATGACATGATTGCTAAAGCAGAGGCAGTGCTTAACGATGTCATGGATGAAAAGTTGTTGTTACCAGTTATCAAGTTAAGCGCATTGATGGAGGCGTTTATCAAAGATAACGCAGAGCGTGCCGCCGAAGAAGGCTGGGACTCACCCTCACTTGAGATCGTAGACGGAAGTTACCCCTGTGACGATTACCGGACTATCTATTTCGATAAAAAGCCAGAAAGCAGCCGGAAAAACCGCCATTCCTTATCAACCGCACGCCCCAACAATCGCTTAAGCCTTGCTCCAGTTGATGGCGAAGTATTTGAAGGCGAGCAGGTCTATCGTATTTATGCAGCAGCGATCGATGACAAGCTCGTACAAGACCATCTCAGCACCGATCTTATCCGCAGAGACTGGGAAAAAATGATGTTTGCCCTGTACTACGGGCAGTCAAAAATCATCATTGATTGCTATCCTGATGACTTTTCCTACCCGCACTACGATTAATCCTCTGCTGATATTTCCATAACATAGCCGCATCCGTTCTGTGATACGGCTCTCTCCCCCTAACTACACATTGCAGTATATGTAGATTGGTCTTTAATAAAAAAACACAAGATAGAACTGAATTGGAGAGAAAATGAAAAATGAAAGTAGCAGTATACCTAATGGGTATGTAGCGATCGGAAACAATATGGGGTATTTCACTGACCAGAAAAAATTCGCACAGGTAGCATCATTAAGTGATGAGGCAGCAGCAACGGTTAAAATAACATTAATTCATGAAAACTTCTTAAACATATACATTGAAAACATACGAAAACCAGGCACAGAGAGTTTTGTAAAACCAACAAGATATTTTATGCCAAAGATTGAATTATCCGTGGCATTAGGGCTACCAGTTTCACTAGCAAATGCCTTGTTATCATTTAACTCCATTAGAAATAAATTTGCTCATAACATTGACCATGAGATAAGTTCATCTGATATTGATCTAATTATTAAAACTGCTGAAACCATAACAGTGAAAGAAATAAATTATTGTGGGGCATTAAACACTGAGATAGTATCATCCATTTTAGATGATGGGGTATACAGCGTAACCATTATGAAGAATATACCATACTCAACATCTATCAAACAAAAGAACATCATAAAACTATCTGCTGCGGCATATTACATATCAATCATATGCGCAATGTTTATGGTTAATGAGTTGCATTATCGAGGTATTCTTGAGTTAAAAACCCCTTGATTATAAAAATACCAATAAGCCGCCTAACCAGCGGCTTTTTTATTTCCTAAATTTAGGAGGAACACATGCCTCAAACCTGGTCAGTTCCATTCCCAGAATCGAAAACTGAATATAACGGCCACCCCGTCTACTGGCGATATTTTGAAACCATTCAGGAGGCGGGAATTGAAGTTATCGCCGAGCAATATATTGCCTTTCACCAGACCAATAGCTATGCCTTTCTATGCCCTGCTCGCTGGGCTAAGGATTATGATATCGATCGGGATAAGGCTCGATGGCTCGACGGATGGAAAAAGAAAAATATGCGATACGCGATCAAGAAAGTCGCCAAATCAGCAGAACGCTCTTTTGCCTTTCCATCACAGCGACTGGCGTTAGAAAGCCTGCTACGTCGAAAGAAATATCACCTGGAACGGTTAAAGCAGGATATCGCCATTATCACCACCGTTGTTGAAGAAATGAAAAAACTGGATTTGTCATCCCCTCAGATCGGATACAACTTCGGCCATAACGCCGAAACGGAAACCTGGACTTTCTTCTAACCTAAGCCCCTTCCCTACACTCACCAAACGACCAAAATACGGGTGTGTCTTTGGCATGCCCTTTTATACAAGGACTGACCAATGGCGCGAATGAAAAAACTCAAAGAGTGGGCAATAGATGAATTTGGTGATGCTGCGCCATCGCAAAATACATTAAATAACTACGCTCGGCGCAACATGATTTCCCCCCCACCGAAAAAAGTCGGGCGTAAATGGATGGTAGAACAAGATGCCCGCTTTATAGGCATGATCTCCGAACCCACAATAAATAAATCAGATAACCCACTGCTGAAAAGGATTCTTTCAGATGGCCGGTAGACCTCGGAAACATAACATCAAAGTACAAAATCTATTTTGTTTTACCGACCCGCGAACTAAGCGGGTTTATTGGCAATATAAACACCCTTTAACGGGTAAAAGGCACGGACTTGGAACAAATGAGGCTGACGCTACCGCAATCGCAATAGAAGCCAACCTACGAATTAGCGAGCAACAGGTGAAGCAGGCATTTGCTATCCGTGAACGTACTCTGGCAATTTCAGGAAAAGGTATAACAGTAAGCGGTTGGTTGGAAAAATATAAAGCGATTCAAGACGAGAGGTTGAAATCTGGCGACATCAAGCCCAATACTCACAAACAGCGCAATAAACCCGTATCCTTATTTAATCAACACGTAGGAATGAAATTACTCACGGAGGTAGGGGCTAAAGATATTGCAGAAATTTTAGATGACTACAAAGCTAACGGACAATCGCGCATGGCGCAGGTAGTTCGCTCCGTTCTCATTGATGTTTTCAAAGAGGCGCAGCATGCTGGTGAAGTCCCCCCTGGTTATAACCCTGCACTTGCCACCAAGCAGCCACGTAAAAGAATTCAACGCCAGCGTTTGGATCTGGATGAATGGCAGGCCATTTTTGATGTGGCCGATGCTCAACATCAATACATGGGGAACGCCATGCTACTTGCTCTGGTGACAGCACAACGCTTAGGGGATATTGCCAATATGAAATTTTCAGATATCTGGGATGACCACCTACATGTTGTTCAAGAGAAAACAGGCGCCCGGGTTGCCATCCCACTATCACTGAAATCCAATGCCACAGGATGGACGCTGCGCGATGTTATTGCACGGTGCAGAGATTACGTTGTCAGCCCTCATCTGGTTCACTTCTTTCGTTCCACCTCACAAGCAGAGCGTGGCGCTGCCGTGGCATCCAGAACCATTACGATGCGATTCAGTGCAGCCAGAGATAAAACGGCGCTTGTGTGGGAAAACGGTACACCACCGACATTTCACGAACAGCGGTCATTAGCAGAGCGGCTTTATAGGGAGCAAGGTGACGTCGATACTCGAATGCTTCTAGGCCATAAATCACAGCAGCAGACAGATAGCTATAACGACGATCGCGGTAAAGATTGGTTAACAATTCAGATTAAAGCAGGATAGATATCACAATCAACGTGGTGATTTTTCACTCTATTTTACTGAGGAATTTTACTGCGATTTTACTGAATAGCTTTTTTCGATGTTAAAAATCAGCGAGAGCAAAGCGCCCCCGCCGATCAATGTGATAACAGTAAGATTACATGTTATCGATGATGTCTTGCGCAAACTCACTACATTTCCGTAGTTTAGCGCCTTCCATCAGACGTTCGAAATCGTAAGTCACGGTCTTGTTCTTGATCGCGCCTTCAACGCCCTTAACAATCAGGTCAGCCGCTTCGAACCATTGCAGGTGACGCAGCATCATTTCAGCAGACAGGATCACGGAACCTGGGTTCACTTTATCCTGACCCGCATATTTCGGTGCAGTACCGTGCGTGGCTTCAAACAGTGCGCATTCGTCACCGATGTTCGCGCCCGGTGCAATACCGATACCGCCAACCTGTGCAGCCAGGGCATCAGAAATGTAGTCACCGTTCAGGTTCATACAGGCGATGACATCGTATTCAGCAGGACGCAGCAGGATTTGTTGCAGGAACGCATCGGCAATCACGTCTTTTACTACGATCTCTTTGCCAGTGTTCGGGTTCTTGATTTTCACCCACGGGCCGCCATCGATCAGCTCACCGCCGAATTCTTCACGCGCCAACTGGTATCCCCAGTCTTTGAACGCGCCTTCGGTGAATTTCATGATGTTGCCTTTGTGTACCAGCGTGACGGAATCACGGTCGTTGGTGATCGCGTATTCGATTGCGGCGCGAACCAGACGTTTGGTACCTTCTTCGGAGCACGGCTTCACGCCGATACCACACTGCTCAGGGAAACGGATTTTGTTAACGCCCATTTCTTCACGCAGGAATTTGATCACTTTGTCTGCTTCAGCAGAGCCCGCTTTCCACTCGATACCTGCATAAATGTCTTCGGCGTTTTCGCGGAAGATCACCATGTCGGTCAGCTCAGGCTGTTTAACCGGGCTAGGTGTACCTTCGTAGTAGCGTACCGGACGCAGGCAAACATACAGATCCAACTGTTGGCGCAGTGCAACGTTCAGAGAACGAATACCACCACCGACTGGCGTTGTCAGCGGGCCCTTAATTGCCACACGGTATTCACGGATCAAATCCAGTGTTTCTTCCGGCAGCCAAACATCTTTACCGTAGACTTGCGTGGATTTTTCACCCGTATAGATTTCCATCCAGGAAATCGCGCGCTTGCCCTGATAGGCTTTCTTCACGGCGGCGTCAACGACGTTGATCATAGCTGGCGTTACATCGATACCAATACCGTCGCCTTCGATAAACGGAATGACCGGATTGTTTGGAACAACCAGTTTGCCTTGAGCGTCAACCGTGATTTTCTGACCTTCTGTCGGTACAACTACTTTGCTTTCCATTAACCTCTCCTTCGAGCGCAATTTTGTTAATGACTTGTAAGATGCGTGTCAATACTACTTGAATATTTAGCCCGCGCCAATCGCAAACCATTTGAGTATAATGCTTTTGTTATCCGCGACTATAAAGATGATGAATAAATTCTCTGTTAAAAATCACAAAGTTAAACGATTCAGCTCACAGCCGGCAAGAAAAAGACAGCCTGACAACGCGCCGCGCCGCATCGTTTTGTTCAATAAACCCTTCGATGTGCTACCGCAATTCACTGATGAAGCCGGACGCCGCACGCTGAAAGATTATATTCCGATTAGCGGTATTTATGCCGCCGGGCGTCTGGATCGCGACAGCGAAGGCCTGATGATTCTCACCAATGACGGCAAACTTCAGGCTCGGCTGACCCAACCGACGCAAAAAACGGCCAAAATTTACTATGTTCAGGTCGAAGGTATTCCTGACGACGCCGCACTGACGCGCTTTCGTACGGGTTTAGATCTGAATGACGGCAAAACGCTACCCGCCGGCGCGGAGATCGTACCGGAACCCAGTTGGCTGTGGCCGCGTAATCCGCCTATACGCGAGCGTAAAAGCATTCCCGAGTGCTGGTTAAAAATCACGCTACATGAAGGCCGCAATCGGCAAGTTCGTCGTATGACGGCAAATATCGGGTATCCTACATTGCGTCTGATTCGATACGGCATGGCCAATCAGACGGTAGAAAACCTGTTACCCGGAGAATGGAAGGAGATAATGGATGTTTAAACCCCATGTGACAGTCGCCTGTGTGGTTCAGGCCGAAAACCATTTTCTGGTCGTCGAAGAGTTAATTAACGATAAATTATTGTGGAACCAGCCCGCGGGCCATCTGGAAGCCGATGAGACGCTGATTCAGGCGGCAAGCCGTGAGCTGTGGGAAGAAACGGGTATTCAGGCCACACCGCAGAGTTTCTTGCGTCTGCACCAATGGATCGCCCCCGACAACACGCCGTTTTTACGTTTTTGCTTCGCACTCGATCTGCCTACGCGGGTCGACACCCAGCCGCACGACAGCGATATAGAATGCTGCCGCTGGCTGACTGCCGAGGAAATTCTGCATTCTCGCCAGCTTCGTTCGCCGCTGGTGGCCGAAAGTATTCGCTGCTATCAGCAGCCAGAACGCTATCCATTAACCGTATTGGGTGCGTTCAACTGGCCTTTTTAGACAGAGGTCTGTTTATAAACCTGCCGTGAATGGCCTGACCACTGCGCGGCAGGAATAGCGATGCAGCCCTCGGCTCAACATGCTAAAATATGCCGCTTGTTTTTCGCATCAATGCGTCAGTAAATTTCAGTTCGTGAGACTTCCATGTCAGATAACAGCCAGAAAAAAGTGATTGTCGGTATGTCCGGCGGTGTTGATTCCTCCGTTTCCGCTTACCTGTTACAGCAACAGGGCTATCATGTTGAAGGCCTGTTCATGAAGAACTGGGAAGAGGACGACGACACAGAGTATTGCTCAGCGGCCACCGACCTTGCCGATGCGCAGGCCGTTTGTGACAAGCTGGGTATCGAATTACATACCGTCAACTTTGCCGCTGAATATTGGGATAACGTGTTTGAACTCTTCCTTGAAGAATACAAAGCGGGCCGTACCCCCAACCCCGATATCCTGTGCAACAAAGAAATCAAATTCAAAGCCTTCCTGGAATTCGCCGCCGAGGATCTCGGGGCAGACTACATCGCGACAGGCCACTATGTCCGTCGTCACGACGTTGACGGCAAGAGTCGTTTGCTACGCGGTATGGACGGCAACAAAGACCAGAGCTATTTTCTTTATACGCTGAGCCACGAGCAGATCGCACAGAGCCTGTTCCCGGTCGGTGAGCTGGAAAAACCGCAGGTCCGTAAAATTGCCGAAGAGCTGGAACTGGCAACCGCGAAGAAAAAAGACTCTACCGGTATTTGCTTCATCGGTGAGCGCAAATTCACCGATTTTCTGGCGCGCTACCTGCCTGCACAGCCGGGTCCGATTCTGTCCGTCGATGACAACAAACCGATGGGACAGCATCAAGGGCTGATGTACCACACGCTGGGGCAACGCAAAGGTCTGGGTATTGGCGGCGTCAAAGACGGCGGCGAAGACCCTTGGTACGTGGTGGATAAAGATGTCGCCAACAATATTCTTTATGTCGCTCATGGGTCACGAACACCCTCGCCTGATGTCGTACGGTTTAATCGCACAGCAGTTACACTGGGTCGATCGTCAGCCGCTCACCGCTGAATTACGTTGTACGGTGAAAACCCGTTATCGTCAGGCGGATATCCCCTGCACCGTCACGCCACTGGGCGACGATCGCATTACCGTGCGTTTTGATGAGCCAGTCGCAGCCGTGACTCCGGGCCAATCCGCCGTCTTTTATCTGGACGACGTTTGCCTTGGCGGCGCCATCATTGAAGAACGCTTACAGGAGTAACCGTGGCTAAGAACTATCATGACATTACGCTGGCGTTAGCGGGCATTTGCCAATCGGCGTATGTAGTCCAGCAGTTGGCCCATACCGGTAGCTGTAATAACGATGTGCTGCATACCTCGCTGAACAGCGTTTTGAATCTCAATCCGGCGTCCACGTTGGTCGTTTACGGCAATGACGAGCAAAACCTGAAAGTTGGGCTGGAAACGCTGTTAGGGATTCTGAATACCAGCAGCAACAAAGGCGCGGGTGCAGAACTATCACGCTACGCTTTCAGCCTGATTGCGCTAGAGCGCAAGCTGAATGCGAAGTCTGCCGCGCTTGACGAATTGGGCAAACGCATCGGGCAGTTGGAACGCCAACTGGAGCATTTTGACCTGCTCTCCGAAACGATTGTGAGCGCGCTGGCAGCGATTTATGTGGATGTCATCAGTACGCTGGGGCCACGTATTCAGGTTACCGGTTCCCCGGAAGTGCTGAAAAACAGTCAGGTGCAGGCTAAAGTGCGCGCGGCACTGCTGGCCGGTATCCGCTCTGCGGTGCTCTGGCAGCAAATTGGCGGCGGACGCTTACAGCTGATGCTCTCACGCGGCAAGTTGGTTAAAGAAGCAAAACAGATATTGGCGCGTTGCCCAGCCGATTGATGGTATTCTTGCCGCCATGAGCGACGCTGGTGTGAGTAACGCCAGCGTCGCGAAATGGATTATTGTTAATAACTCATTGTTCTTACTGAAGTTAATCGTTTTTATTGAAATTAATCGTTATTGAAACCAATCTCAGGAGTTGCTTGCGATGGAATTATCCTCACTGACCGCCGTTTCCCCTATCGATGGACGCTACGGCGATAAAGTCAGCACGTTGCGCACCATTTTCAGCGAATTCGGTTTGCTGAAATTCCGTGTGCAGGTTGAAGTACGTTGGCTGCAAAAACTGGCAGCCTGTGCAGAGATCCAGGAAGTTCCTGCATTTGACGCTGACGCAAACGCTTTCCTTGATAAAATTGTCGCCGAATTCAGTGAAGAAGATGCGGCCCGCATTAAAACTATCGAGCGTACGACCAACCACGACGTGAAAGCCGTTGAGTACTTCCTGAAAGAGAAAGTTGCCGCTATTCCGGCGCTACACGCCGTCAACGAATTCATCCACTTCGCCTGTACTTCAGAAGACATCAACAACCTGTCTCATGCGCTGATGCTGGATACCGCTCGCCGCGATGTGATCCTGCCGCACTGGCGTCAAATTATTGATGCGCTGAAAACGCTGGCACAGGAATACCGCGATATCCCGCTGCTTTCCCGTACACACGGTCAGCCCGCTACGCCATCCACTATCGGTAAAGAGTTCGCTAACGTCGCTTACCGTATGGACCGCCAATATCGCCAACTGCAACAGGTTGAGATTCTGGGCAAGATTAATGGTGCCGTCGGTAACTATAACGCTCATCTGGCAGCCTACCCAGAAGTGGATTGGCACCAGTTCAGCGAAAGTTTTGTTACCTCATTGGGCATCAACTGGAACCCGTACACCACGCAGATCGAACCGCACGATTACATCGCCGAGCTGTTTGACTGCATCGCGCGTTTCAACACGATTTTGATCGACTTTGACCGTGACATTTGGGGCTATATTGCCCTGAATCACTTCAAGCAGAAGACTATTGCTGGCGAAATCGGCTCCTCCACCATGCCACATAAAGTTAACCCGATTGACTTCGAAAACTCGGAAGGCAACCTGGGCCTGGCTAACGCCGTTCTGGGGCATCTGGCTAGCAAACTGCCGGTTTCCCGTTGGCAGCGTGACCTCACTGACTCTACTGTACTGCGTAATCTGGGCGTCGGCGTGGGCTATGCGCTGATTGCGTATCAGGCCACGATGAAAGGCATCAGCAAACTGGAAGTGAACCGCGATCGTCTGGCTGACGAACTTGATCACAACTGGGAAGTATTGGCAGAGCCAATCCAAACAGTGATGCGCCGCTACGGAATTGAAAAGCCGTACGAGAAGCTGAAAGAGCTGACGCGTGGCAAACGTGTTGATGCTGCCGGTATTCAGGAATTTATTGATGGTCTGGCGTTGCCAGAAGCGGAAAAAACGCGCCTGAAGGCGATGACACCAGCCAACTATATCGGCCGTGCTATCGCAATGGTCGATGATCTGAAATAACCGTTCTCAAACCCGAACGTGACCTCTCTCTGGCGGGCGCCCTGCCCGCCAGTTTTGCATAAAACCAACCATTTCCAGCCTGTTTATACCCGGTTTATTCTCCCTGTGGATAATTTAACAAATAAAATAAATAACGTTCTCTGCGTATAATGTTGATACGCGGGGGCGACATACGTGGAAGATAGAGTGCATCAAGGTATTTTGATAAATATGATTCTATCTATTCGACAGAGGATATAGCGATGCGAATTCTGGTCGTTGAAGATAATGTATTATTGCGCCACCATTTAACCGTTCAGATGAACGAAATGGGGCATCAGGTTGACGCGGCGTCTGACGCCAAAGAAGCGGATTATTTTCTGCATGAGAATATGCCGGATATCGCCATTGTCGACCTCGGGCTACCCGACGAAGACGGCATGAGCATGATCCGTCGCTGGCGCACCCATCAGGTCAAGCTCCCGATTCTAGTGCTGACCGCCCGTGAAGGCTGGCAGGACAAAGTTGCGGTGCTGGAAGCCGGTGCGGACGATTACGTGACCAAGCCGTTCCATATGGAAGAAGTTGTGGCACGCTTGCAGGCACTGATGCGGCGCAACAGCGGGCTGGCATCGCAGGTTATCAGCCTGCCGCCCTTTGAGATCGACTTATCGCGCCGCGAGTTGATGATCCACGGCGGCCCAATCAAGCTGACCGCGTTTGAATACACGATTATCGAGACGTTGATTCGCAATAAAGGCAAAGTCGTCAGCAAAGAGTCGCTGATGTTGCAGCTGTACCCCGATGCAGAACTGCGGGAAAGCCACACCATCGACGTGTTGATGGGGCGATTACGCAAGAAAATTCAGCAGGCAGAAGCCCCGGATGTGATCACTACCGTGCGCGGACAAGGATATCGCTTTGATATTGATCCCCCTCCAGGATCAGCATGAGCGATAAGAAGCTACCCTTTTCGCTTCGTATTCGTTTTTTACTCGCGACAGCGGCCATCGTGCTGGCGCTGTCGCTCGCCTATGGCGTCGTCGCCATTATCGGGTACAGCGTCAACTTTGATAAAACCTCATTCCGTTTGCTACGCGGCGAAAGTAACCTCTACTACAGCCTTGCGCAGTGGCGCGATAACCAGCTGAATATCGTCACGCCACCCGACGTTGACATCAATTTCCCCACGCTGGTGTTGATATACGATGAGCATGGCAACGTGCTCTGGCGCGAAAAGCATGTTCCCGAGCTAGAAGCGCTAATCAATCCTGAGTGGCTGAACAAAACGGCCTATCACGAGTTAGATACCGACACCGATACCAGCAGCGCGGTATTAACGGGCAATACCTTACTACTGAGCAGCCTGCGGGCGCTGAATGGCGCGCATAGCAATGCGTTAACGCACTCCATCGCCGTGAACGTTTACCCGAAGACCGATCATCTCCCTTCCATCACGATTGTTGTGGTTGACCGCATCCCGCAGGAACTCCAGCAGGAAGACGTGGTGTGGGAATGGTTCAGCTATGTGCTGATCGCCAACCTTCTGCTGGTACTTCCCCTGCTTTGGCTGGGCGCGCACTGGAGTCTGCGCCCTATTCAGCATCTGGTGAAACAGATCGCCGAGCTGGAAAAAGGCACACGCGATCAGTTAGATGAAAACCCACCGCGCGAATTGTTCAGTCTGGTGAAAAACCTGAATATCCTGCTGAATAACGAACGGCAGCGCTATCACAAGTACCGCACAACGCTCACCGATCTCACCCACAGTTTGAAAACGCCGCTGGCGGTTTTACAGACCACGTTACGCGCGCTGCGAACCGGCAAAGAGATCACTATCGATCAGGCTGAACCTATTATGCTGTCGCAGATCAGCCGCATCTCACAGCAAATTGGCTATTACCTGCATCGTGCCAGCGTGCGCTCTGAACATAATCTGCTGATACGTGAAGTGCACTCGGTTCCGGCGCTGCTGGATGGCCTGTGTTCCGCGTTAAATAAGGTGTATCAGCGCAAGGGCGTGGTGTTGACGCTCGATATTCCGCCCGAGTTGACCTTCGTCGGTGAGAAGAATGACTTTATGGAAGTGCTGGGCAATATTCTTGATAACGCCTGTAAGTACTGCCTGGAATTTGTCGAAATTAGCGTGCAATACTCCGATCACAAGTTACATCTGATTATCGATGATGATGGCCCCGGCATCCACGAAAGCAAGCGTGAAATGATTTTCCTGCGTGGGCAACGCGCCGACCGTATGCGCCCCGGACAAGGTATTGGCCTTGCCGTTGCCGTCGAAATTATCGAACAGTATCAGGGTGAGATCCTCATCAGCGACAGCGCACTGGGCGGTGCCCGAGTCGAAGCTATTTTCTCCCGCCAGAACCTGAGCCAGAATGAGGGGTGAAAGGCAGTACAGCGCGCGATGCTTCCGCTATACTTATCGCCAAAATACTGATTGTTTTAAAATACTGATTATTTCACGGAAAATCATATCTTCAAGAACAGTCATTTCCTCAAAAACAAGTTTCTGGAAAACGGTATGGACTATCAGCTTAATCTCGACTGGCAGGATTTTTTAGCGAACTACTGGCAAAAACGTCCGCTCCTGATTAAAGGCGGCTTCACGAATTTTATCGACCCGATTTCACCCGACGAGCTCGCTGGTCTGGCGTTGGAAAATGAGGTAGATAGCCGTCTGGTCAGCCATCAGAACGGGCGCTGGCAGGTCAGCCACGGTCCTTTCGAGAGCTACGATCATCTGGGGGAAAGTAACTGGTCGCTGTTGGTGCAGGCCGTCGATCACTGGCACGAGCCCTCTTCTGCCTTGATGCAGCCCTTTCGACAGCTGCCGGACTGGCGCACCGATGATTTGATGATTTCATTTTCCGTTCCCGGCGGTGGCGTAGGGCCACATCTGGATCAGTATGATGTTTTCATCATTCAGGGAACGGGGCGTCGCCGCTGGCGCATCGGTGAAAAAATACCGATGAAGCAGCACTGCCCGCATCCTGATCTACTTCAAGTCGATCCGTTTGACGCCATTATTGATGAGGAGCTGGAACCGGGCGATATCATCTATATTCCACCGGGTTTCCCGCACGAAGGCTATTCGCTGGAAAACTCGCTGAACTACTCGGTGGGTTTCCGAGCGCCGAATGCTCGCGAGCTGGTCAGCGGCTTTGCGGATTATGTGCTTTCCCGCGAACTCGGCAGCTATCGCTACAGCGATCCTGATGTTCCACCCCGCGATCATATCGCCAGCGTACTGCCGCAAGAATTGGATGCACTGCAAAAAATGATGCTGGAGCTGGTGCAGCAGCCGGAGCATTTCCAGAACTGGTTTGGCGAATTTATTTCCCAGTCCCGTCACGAGCTCGATCTCTCACCGCCGGAGCCACCTTATCAGGCTGGCGAAGTGTATGAATATCTGCAACAGGGTGAACCACTGCGTCGTTTAGGCGGCCTGCGGGTCATCTGCGTTGGCGATAGCTGCTTCGTTAACGGGGAAAAAGTGAACAGTACGCACAAGGCAGCGCTGTTTGCACTGGCTGAGCATCCTGCTATTGGTGCAGAACAACTGGGCGATGCGCTGGAAGATCCCTCTTTCCTCGCACAGCTCACCGTTCTGATTAACAGCGGTTACTGGTATTTCGCGGATTAAGACCCATCTTGAATACGGGTTAGTACAAAGATAAGGCGGGAATATCCCGCCTTATTCATCTCTGCAAAATGGAAACACTTACGGCTTCGCGCGCAGCGCCGTCAGTTCGGCAATGCGCATAATCACAGACACCGCCTTTTCCATGCCTTCCAGCGTGACAAATTCATGTTTGCCATGATAGTTATAGCCGCCGGTAAACAGGTTCGGGCACGGTAGCCCTTGAAATGACAGGTGTGCGCCATCGGTGCCGCCGCGAATCGGCTTCATATTCGGCTCAATGTCACAATCCCGCATCGCCTGCTGCGCCAACGCAATAATGTGCGGATGCTGCTCAACCTGCTCACGCATGTTGTAATAGGTATCGGTAATCGTGACTTCAATGTAGCAATCCGGGTGCAGCCCCGCGCCGACCTTTTCCGCAATATCCAGCATCGTCTGTTTACGTTGTTCAAAGCCGTTGCGGTCAAAATCGCGGACGATGTAATGCAAGTCTGCGCGCTCCACAGAGCCTTTCATCGTGTGAAGATGATAGAACCCCTGATAGCCGTCCGTCTGCTCCGGCGATTCACTCTCTGGCACATGCTGGTGATAGCGAGAGGCCAACGTCAGCGCATTCACCATCACGCCTTTGGCGCTGCCAGGATGCACATTGTTGCCCACGATTTTCACCTGAACCGATGCGGCATTAAAATTCTCATACTCCAATTCGCCGACACCGCCGCCGTCCACGGTATAAGCCCACTGTGCGTTAAACGCGTTGACATCAAAAAACTGAGCACCCTTGCCAATTTCTTCATCAGGCGTAAACGCAATGCGAATATCGCCGTGGGGGAGCTGGCTTTTCTTCAGACGCACCAGCGCGGTCATAATTTCCGCGATCCCCGCTTTATCATCCGCCCCCAGCAGCGTTTTGCCGTCTGTGGTAATCAGCGTGTGTCCCAGTAGCTGGTGCAACACCGGGAACATCACGGGTGACAGCACTTCATCTCCCACGCCCAAGGCAATATCGCCGCCACGGTAGTTTTCCAGAATCTGCGGATTAACATTCTTACCGCTAAAATCCGGTGACGTATCCATATGTGAAATAAAGCCAATGGCCGGAACGGGCCAGGCAACGTTTGCAGGAAGCGTCGCCATCAGGCAGCCCTGCTTGCTCAGCGCGACTTGCTCAAATCCCAGCTCAAGCAGTTCCTGCTGCAACGCACGCGCCAGTTTCAACTGACCGTCGGTGCTCGGCACCTGCCGAACGCCGGATTTAGACTGTGTATCGAACGAAACGTAATTCAAAAATCTGTCGAGTAATTTATCCATCTTATTTATGCCCCCTGAACCCTGAAAGGCATTATGGATAGGGCTACCACGGTAAATATTGCGTCAGGTCAGTTTTTTTCCGATTTAACAAACCGGCAGACCAGAATTCAGGCCAAAAAGCGATGACCACGTCACGAAGAATGCCCAAATCAGGTAACAATCGGGAAACATACGCCCTCACTCATTGGCTTAATCGCCATCAATCGGCAGTAAGTGGGTCACACAAGTTGGCGTCAGGCAACGTTTCCCGTAAAATGCCGCCCTTAACTGCGCACGCTGGCTGAAAGGTGATAACCCTTGGTACGATCGCAACGGACATACCGTTAATCGGCCAAATCAGGACATAGAGCAAGACCTTAATGAAAGAAAACTCCCTGACTGTGCCGGTCGTTGAATTACTCAACGTCCATAAAGGCTTTGATGGCAAAGACATCATTTCACATTTTAATCTCACCATTAATAACGGTGAGTTTCTGACGATCCTCGGGCCATCCGGCTGCGGCAAAACCACCGTATTACGCCTGATTGCCGGTCTGGAAACGGTCGATAGCGGCAACGTCATGCTGGAAAAGCAGGACATTACCCACCAGCCTGCTGAGCAACGGCACGTTAATACCGTATTTCAAAGCTACGCCCTGTTCCCTCATCTCAGCGTGTTTGAGAACGTGGCATTCGGCCTGCGCATGCAGAAAACGCCTGCCGCAGAGATTACGCCACGCGTGATTGACGCGCTGAAAATGGTGCAGTTGGAGGAGCTGGCGCAGCGTCGCCCGCACCAGCTGTCCGGTGGTCAACAACAGCGCGTTGCCATCGCCCGCGCCGTCGTCAATCAGCCGAAGGTTCTGTTGCTGGATGAATCCCTGTCCGCACTCGATTATAAGCTGCGTAAGCAGATGCAGAACGAATTGAAGGCACTGCAACGTAAGCTGGGCATCACCTTTATTTTCGTCACGCACGATCAGGAAGAAGCGCTGACCATGTCTGACCGCATCGTCGTGATGCGTGATGGACGCATCGAGCAAGACGGCACGCCGCGTGAAATCTACGAAGAGCCGAAAAATCTGTTCGTCGCCAGCTTTATCGGTGAAATCAATATCTTTGATGCCGTGGTGCTAGAGCAGTTGGACGAACAGCGGGTGCGCGCTCAGGTCGAAGGCCACGACTGCGTTATCACCGTCAGCTTTCCAGTCAACGTCGGCCAACACCTCAACGTGCTGCTGCGGCCGGAAGATTTACGCGTCGAAGAACTGGGCGACGGCATGCAGGCGGAAGGCATGGTGGGCTACGTGCGCGAGCGCAACTATAAAGGCATGACGCTGGAATCCAACATTGAGCTGGAAAACGGCAAGATGGTCATGGTCAGCGAGTTCTTTAACGAAGACGATCCCGACTTCGACCATTCACTCAACCAGAAAGTAGACGTCACCTGGGTGGAAAGTTGGGAGGTAGTCCTGCACGATGAAGAAGTCGCGTAAACGCTTTCAAAACATCATTATCACACTCATCGTTGCCTGGCTGGTGCTGTTTGTTTTCCTGCCCAACCTGATGATCATCGGAACCAGTTTCCTGACGCGCGATGACACCCATTTCGTCAGTTTGGTCTTTACGCTGGAAAACTATACGCGACTGGCCGATCCGCTTTATGCCTCTGTGCTGCTACATTCGCTGAACATGGCCGTGATCGCCACGCTCTGCTGTCTGCTGCTGGGCTATCCGTTTGCCTTTATTCTGGCGCGCTTACCGAAAAAAATTCAGCCACTGATGCTGTTTCTGCTGATTGTGCCGTTTTGGACCAACTCGCTGATCCGCATTTACGGCCTGAAAATCTTTCTGAGTACACGCGGCCATCTGAATGAATTTCTGTTCTGGACGGGCCTTATCGATACGCCGATCCGGATTATGTACACCTCCGAAGCGGTGATTCTCGGCCTGATTTATATCCTGCTGCCGTTCATGGTGCTGCCGCTCTACTCCAGCATTGAGAAGCTCGATAAATCCTATCTCGAAGCCGCCCGCGATCTGGGGGCGAATAAATGGCAAACCTTCATTCGCGTGGTGATCCCGCTGACCATGCCGGGGATTATCGCCGGCTGCCTGCTGGTGCTGCTACCTGCGATGGGCTTGTTCTTCGTTGCCGATCTGATGGGCGGCGCTAAGAATTTGCTGATCGGTAACGTCATTAAAAGCCAGTTCCTCAATATCCGCGATTGGCCGTTTGGTGCCGCCACCAGCATCTGCCTGACGCTGGTCATGGGCGTACTGCTGTTTATCTACTACCGCACGGCCCGCCTGCTGAATAAAAAGGGAGAGCTGGAATGACCGGACGCCTAATCCGCGGTGGATTTATGTCCATCATTTACGCTTACCTGTACATCCCGATCATCATTCTGATCGTGAATTCGTTTAATCAGGCGCGTTTCGGCATCAACTGGCAGGGATTTACGCTGGACTGGTATCGGCTGCTGATAAACAACGACAGCCTGCTTCAGGCCGCACAGCACTCACTGACAATGGCCGTTTTTTCTGCGACGTTCGCCACGCTGATTGGCTCCCTGACGGCCGTGGCACTGTATCGCTACCGCTTTCGCGGCAAGCCTTTTGTCGGCGGCATGCTGTTCGTGGTGATGATGTCGCCGGATATCGTTATGGCGATCTCACTGCTGGTGCTCTTCATGCTGCTGGGAATATCGCTCGGATTCTGGTCGCTGCTGTTTTCCCATATCACGTTCTGCCTGCCGTTTGTGGTAGTGACGGTCTATTCGCGCCTGAAAGGCTTTGACGTGCGGATGTTGGAAGCCGCGCGCGATTTGGGGGCCAGCGAAGTGATTATTCTACGCAAAATCATTCTTCCGCTGGCTATGCCGGCAGTAGCCGCCAGTTGGCTGCTCAGCTTTACGCTGTCGATGGATGACGTAGTGGTGTCTTCGTTTGTCACCGGGCCCGCGTATGAGATTCTGCCGTTGAAGATTTACTCGATGGTGAAGGTCGGCGTATCCCCAGAAGTCAACGCGCTGGCAACGATTTTGCTCATTCTGTCGCTGGTGCTGGTGCTCAGTAGCCAGCTGATTTTACGCGACCGCACCGGAAAATAAGGTGGCAGCGAGCACAATGAATACCGTTTTTTTCATACCATGCTCTATAGCATTGGTATTTCCTTTGGGACCTGTAAGGAGGTAAATATAATGAAAAAGTGGCCACACCTGCTGGCAGCCTGCGCGATGGCGTTTGGCATCAGCACCGCCAACGCCGACGATAGCAAAACGCTCTATTTCTATAACTGGACCGAATACGTGCCGCCGGGCCTGTTGGAACAGTTCACTAAAGAAACGGGCATCAAGGTGATTTACTCCACCTATGAATCCAACGAGAGTATGTATGCCAAGCTGAAGACCTATAAGGACGGTGCCTACGATTTGGTCGTGCCTTCAACTTATTTCATCTCCAAGATGAGCAAAGAAGGCATGCTGCAAAAGATTGATACCAGCAAGCTCAGCAACTTCCATAATCTCGATCCGAATCTGCTGCACAAATCTTTCGATCCGAACAATGACTACTCCATTCCCTACATCTGGGGCGCAACGGCGATTGGTATTAATCACGAAATGATTGACCCTGCCAGCGTCACCAGTTGGGCCGATCTGTGGGATACAAAGTACAAAAACAGCCTGCTGCTGACGGATGACGCGCGTGAGGTGTTCCAAATCGCGCTGCGTAAACTGGGTTACTCCGCAAATACTACCGATCCCAAAGAGATTGAAGCGGCCTATAAAGAACTGCAGGCTCTGATGCCGAACGTGCTGACATTCAACTCAGACAACCCCGGCAACCCGTTCATCGAAGGTGAAGTCAATCTGGGTATGGTGTGGAATGGTTCTGCCTACGTGGCGCGTCAGGCCGGTACTCCGCTGGATGTCATTTGGCCCAAAGAAGGCGGCATCTTCTGGATGGACAGTCTGGCGATTCCGGCCAATGCAAAAAACGTTGACGGTGCGATGAAGCTGATCGACTTCCTGCTGCGCCCAGAAGTCGCGGCACAGGTTGCGGAAACGATCGGTTATCCAACGCCGAACCTGGCGGCGAAAAAATTACTGCCGCCAGACGTTTCAGGGGACAAAACGCTGTACCCAGATGATGAAACCATCGCAAAAGGCGAATGGCAGAACGATGTCGGCAGCGCCAGCACGCTGTATGAAACCTACTTCCAGCAGCTAAAAGCGGGTCGTTAATCGCTCGTTCTATCGCGATACACCTCGACTTAGTCACTGCGGCTTCCCCTCTCGGAGGCCGTTTTTTTGACATCACCTAACAGTCGATGGCATCTCAACCCATCAAATTGACCGCTAAAAGCATCATCCTGACGGCATTAGGAAAATAATTACGCGCAGCTTCTTCTATAATGATTCTACACCCACCGGAATCACGATAAGGAGCTCCACCATGCTGCAACTCTCCAGCCACAGTTTTCAGGACGGCGAAATTATCCCAGGCGAATTTGCGTTTGCTGTACCGGATGCAACGAGCCACCTTGCGCTGTCTTCTAACCACAATCCCCATCTTGCCTGGCACGGCGCGCCCGAAGGGACACAGTCTTTCGTATTGATCTGCCACGACCCAGATGTACCCAGCCGCGGTGACGATGTGAATCAGGAAGGCCGCGAGGTTAGCGCCTCTCTGCCGCGTGTCGATTTCTACCATTGGCTATTGCTGGACATTCCAGCCAGCATCAACGAAATTCCTGCCGCTTCACATTCCAGCGGCATCACACAGCGTGGGAAAGCAGGTCCGGAGGCACCGGCAGGACTCAGGCACGGCATCAATGATTACACAGGCTGGTTCGCCACGGACGAACAGATGAAAGGCACCTACTATGGCTATGATGGTCCTTGCCCACCGTGGAACGATGCAGTCGTCCACCATTACATCTTTACTCTCTACGCTCTCGCGACGCCTGCTTTAACGATAGAAGGTGAACTTAACGGAGCGAATGTCCGCGCTGCGCTGGCTAACGCACCGGTATTGGCAGAAGCGACACTCACCGGGCTGTATACGCTGAATCCTGAATTGTTGTGATAATCATAAGTTATGATAATGACTCGTTATAAGAATGGCCGTCTATGGGCGTGACGGTATTACGCCCTGCTGCTCCGCCTCTTAGTGCAGAGGCGGACTGGACATTGCCGTCAGGCCAGCCGCTACAGCGGCATGGCCTGTGTGCGCTAGCTCAGCCCCACTTGCGCACACCGCAGCAGACAACGCGTTTTCATTTTTATGAGGCCACGCTTCTGCTGGTTCTCTCTGGCCGATTAACCCTTCTTGAACAGAACGAAACGACGGTTGTCGACACGCCATCTCAGCTTTGTCTGATTACGCCTGACGCAAGCGCCGATCTGGCGAAAACGCCCGGCGGCCATGACTCCGTTTTCCGGTCGATCTTTCTGACGTTTTCCTCCACGCTTCTGGCACGGTTTTATCACCTCTACCCTGAAAAATTAGCCCCTGTGCATCATCCACGTCCCTTCACTACCCTCACGCTGGATGACGACCTCACCCACACATTGCAGTATCTGGTCGAGGGAATTACGGGCAACGCACTGAATGAATCACGTCTCGAACTGCGGCTGATGGATATGCTGCTGGCGCTGTCGGAACGGGGATATCGTTTTGGCGCGCCGCCACAGCCCGGTGTTACCACTCAGCTACGTGCACTTATCAGTAAAGAGCCGGAACACCATTGGACCGCACAGTCTGCGGGCCGCCTGCTGGCGATGAGCGAGGCCACACTGCGCCGGAGGTTATCCGCCGAGCAGACACGCTTTGAAGTGTTGCTGCTGGAGACACGAATGCAGCACGCGATGATGCTGGTACAGACGACGTCATGGAGTATGCAGCGTCTGGCCGAAGCCTGTGGGTATAAATCCTCAGCGCGTTTTTCCGAACGGTTTAAAACCCGCTTTGGCTGTTCGCCAACCAAGATTCGTTAGTCCGTCATTGACGGTACAGCACGGTCATCCCAAAACGCTCAAGATAAGTTAAAAAAAACGCCCCGTTGGATAAACCAGACAGGGCGTTTGATGATCTCAGATGATCGGAACGACTTTAGCGAATTACTCTTTATTTCTTACTCTTTCTGTTCCTGTGCCAAATCGTTAGCGATTTTCACCGTTTCATCCAGATAAGGATCGGGTGCCTGATAGTCCTTCGGCAGCTCTTCCAGCGATTTGAGCGGTTTTTTACCTTCTCTCGCCAGTCGATCATTAATCCGCTTCAGACGCATCGCTTCATCATCGTCATTCTCTTTCTCGCGCTGGGCCAGGTTGAGCGACACGATGTTGCGCTTATCCTTCAGTGCGTTGTAGCGGGCAATATCTTGCGCGACATACTGGAACTCAGGATCTTTGGCGATACGCTCCTGATGGTGTTCATTCAGCTTGCTAATCAGCGCCTTCAGATCGCCGCTCTTCGTGTAGTTAGCCGCTTTGATGCTGTCCCACGGCAGCGCGTTGTCTTCAAACTTCTCGCCAGTGTCTACCGTTTCCGTACCGGTTGGCATCATCACGTCAGGCGTCACGCCTTTCATCTGAGTACTGCCACCGTCAATGCGATAGAACTTCTGAATCGTATATTGCACAGAACCCAGCGCTGGCCAGTCAGGGCGCAGCATCTGATCGTAAATCCGATTCAGCGAGCGATACTGCTGCACGGTGCCTTTACCAAACGTCGGTTCACCCACGATCAAGGCGCGGCCATAATCCTGCATTGCCGCCGCGAAGATCTCGGAAGCAGAAGCACTGAAGCGGTCTACCAGCACCACCAGCGGGCCTTTGTAATACACAATGCCGTCGGTGTCGCTGTCTTCGCGCACTTTGCCATTATTATCGCGTACCTGAACCACAGGGCCGCCAGGGATAAACAGACCGGAAAGCCCTACCGCTTCCGTCAGCGCACCGCCGCCGTTAGTACGTAAGTCAATCACAATGCTGCTGACGTTCTGTTTTTCCAGCTTCTGGAGCTGAACTTTTACGTCATCCGTCAGGCCGACATAGAAACCGGGGATGTCCAGCACGCCGACTTTATCCTTGCCGACCGTCTTGACGGACATTTTAACCGCGCGGTCTTCAAGGCGAATGCGTTCACGCGTCAGCGTGACAATGCGGGTTTTCGTCCCCTTGCCAGCAGGCAGAATTTCCAGACGCACCTTGCTGCCTTTCGGCCCTTTAATCAGCGCAACGACATCATCCAGACGCCAGCCGATAACATCCACCATTGGCTTACCGCTTTGGCCTACGCCAACCACGCGGTCACCGACGGTGATATTTTTACTTTTCGCTGCTGGACCACCGGGCACCATAGAATTAATCATGGTGTAGTCGTCATCCATCTGCAACACCGCGCCAATCCCTTCGAGCGACAGGCTCATTTCGGTATTGAATTGCTCGGTGTTACGCGGAGACAGGTAGCTGGTATGCGGGTCAATTTCACGCGCAAAGGCGTTCATTACGAGTTGGAAAACATCTTCGCTGTTGCTTTGCGCCAGACGGCGAATCGCAAACTGGTAACGCTTGGTCAACGTCTCTTTGATGTCTTTATCATCTTTACCGGTCAGCTTCAGGCTGAGCCAGTCATATTTTACCTTGGCATCCCACAGGCGGTTAAGTTCACCTACGTTCTGCGGCCAAGGTGCTTTGCTGCGATCGAGCTCAAACGTCTCATTGCCCGTCAGATCGACCGGTTTATCCAGCAGCGACAGTGCATATTGAAAACGCTCAAACCGACGCTTCTGCGCCAGATTGTACAACGCGTACGGAACATCCAGTTGACCGGATTTCAGCGCGTCGCCCAACTGGGCTTTTTGCCCGGAAAATTGTGCCACATCAGAGGCCAACAGCACGTTGTGGCTGTAGTCCAGCATATTGAGGTAGCGGTTAAAAATTTTCTCAGAGAACTGCGCATCCAGCATAAACTGGCGATAGTGCGAACGCAGGAAACGTGAGGCCACCCTGTCGCTAACGGTAGCGTGTTGAGGCTCCTGATGTAGCTGAGGAATCTGTTCAACACGCGTAATGTTTTCATTTGCAAAACTAGAGCCCGCCAGCAGTAAGCCTGCAATGGCGGTTATTTTGACTAAGTTGTTCATGCCCAGGTTGGCCTCCGTATCAGAACTGCAAGTGTTCTGCGCGTACAATCATTGCCAGTCCAGAAGCCAATTGTACTCTGACTTCGCCTTTGGCAATTTCAAGCACGGTGGCATCCATGGCGTCTTTGCCGGCTCTGACTTTGATTTCCTGACCGATTTGCAGTTTGGAAACATCCGTAACCGCTACCCGTTGACGCTCATTGCTGGCAGGTTTTGCCTGACGAGATTGAGCATTCACGGATTGCTGCGAAGAAGGCTGCGATTGGCCGGAAGAAGGCTGACGTGGATTACGCGGTGCACGGTTTTGGGATGCATTGTTTGAAGCATCGCGGCGCGGCGCACGTTTCTGAGCGGGGCGAGGAGTACGCGCTGCTTCTGCCGATTCTCCGGCTGCTTCACGTTTTTTCGCCTGTTGCTCAGCACGCTGAGCCTGAACTCGCGCTTTCGCTTCTTCCAATTGCTTACGAGCATGATCGACATGCTGCTGTTCCAACTCACCGCATGGATTACCATCCAGATCCACACGTTGGGCACCCAATTTTACACCGTACAGATACCGCCAGCTTGAGGTATAAAGACGCAGCGCAGAGCGTAATTGCGTCTTACTGACGTTATCGGACTCAGGCACACGCTCAACAAGATCCTGAAAAATACCGATCTTTAACGGACGAGTTTCACCTTCAGTGGTGAAACAAAGCGGGAACCGCTCTGCCAAAAAGGCAATGACTTCTTTACTACTGTTCAACTTAGGTTGATTTTCCATGAAATTTCCTGATTACAACGGGTTTGCCAACCGGCGCAGGCATGAACAGGCGTCATTATAATGACGCCATCGGCAATTGCCACGTTAACCTTGTCTCAACGTGAGAGAATTGATGAATGTCATCACATCGCTCGCTTCCAGTTGAGCACAAAGTACGCTCACCACGGCCTTCAGCCCTTCTTCATCATCTGCGTCAAAACGCTGATAAAGGGTACTGTCAATATCCAGAACGCCAATCGGTTGCCCGTTAACGACAAGCGGTAGCACAATTTCAGCATTACTCGCGGCATCACAGGCGATATGACCAGGGAACGCGTGGACATCATCCACACGTTGAATGCGATTTTCAGCTATCGCTGCACCGCATACACCTTTGCCAACCGGAATACGCACACAAGCAACCTTGCCCTGAAACGGTCCCAGGAAAAGCGTGTCGTTATCCAACAGGTAAAACCCTGCCCAGTTAACCCCATCCAAACGCTCAAACAGCAGCGCACTACTGTTTGATAAAATCGTAATAAAACGGTTTTCATCTGCGATAAGCGATGACATGTCGCGAATGAGATCCTGATAAAATTCTTGTTTATTCATACTTGCTTATTCATAAAGTATATCGTTGTCTTTTCAAAACAGTGCGAACAGTTTCCACACAGACTGCATTAGCATCGGTTACAGAATGCCATAAGATTAGCGCCTTCGCGCGAAGAATCATCCACTTTACTGTACCGCTGTCGTACATATCATGCTATTTCCACCTGTAAAATAATATCGGGCAGAGATCAGAGCCTTATTATGAATTTATCATTCAGTGAGCCTTCAGTTACACTGAATAGCTGTGAATACGTTATCCATCGTAGACTTGACACCTTCTATCGGATCGCAGGAAAGATGAAAATACAGAGTATAGCCAGCCCTGCGCCGTTTCCTTCTCCCCGGCCGCCGTTAACCGAGGGTTCGAAAAGTACCGTACCGGCGATCGTTCGCTATCATCGCTGCCCTGAATGCGATGCCTTTTTTGCGCTGCCGCAGTTGAAGCGGACTCAGACGGCGAATTGTCCACGCTGCGATGCCAAAGTCAGTTCAGGCCGAGATTGGAACATTTCTCGTCTTGCTGCGATGGCCGTCGCCATGCTGGTACTGATGCCGTTCGCCTTCACTGAACCGTTGATCAGTATTCGGCTGCTGGGCGTCACCATCAATGCCAGCTTGTTTGAAGGCATTTGGCAAATCACCCGGCAGGGACACCCGCTCACGGCAAGCATGGTCGCCTTCTGTACCGTTGGCGCTCCGCTCACGCTGGTTTTTTCTCTGTTATACCTGTTCTTTGCTCCCCGAATCGGGATGAATCTGCGGCCCATCCTCCTCATGTTGCAACGGCTAAAAGAGTGGATGATGCTGGATATCTATCTGGTCGGCATGGCCGTTGCCGCAATCAAAGTCCGTGAATTTGCGGATGTTCAGGCGGGAATCGGGCTAGTCGCCTTTCTGGCACTGATGACCTTAAGCCTGTTGACGCTGATTCACTTAAATACCGACCAGCTTTGGCAGCGGTTTTATCCACGCATGAGGCCGTTGATTGCGCCGGATCGCTATCGAATCTGCCTTTCCTGCCACTTCACCAGTTCACCCGACAACCGGGGGCGTTGCCCCCGTTGCCATATTCCGCTTCGCTTGCGCCAGCGGCAAAGCCTGCAAAAATCCTGGGCAGCGCTCATTGCTTCTATAATTTTACTGCTCCCCGCTAACCTGTTGCCCATATCAATTATTTATGTCAACGGTGCGCGTACGGAGGACACGATTTTTTCCGGTATTCTTTCGCTAGCGTCAGGCAATGTTCCGATCGCGCTGGTGGTCTTTATCGCCAGTATTCTGGTGCCGTTTACTAAGGTTATTGTGCTGTTCGGGCTGCTGGTGAGTATCCATCTCCGCTCAGAAGGCAACATAATGATGCGCATGAAGATGCTGCGCGTTATCCGTTGGATCGGTCGCTGGTCCATGCTCGATTTATTTGTGATTGCTCTGACGATGTCGCTCGTCAACCGCGATCAATTACTCGCTTTCACCATGGGGCCTGCTGCCTTTTACTTTGGCGCAGCGGTGATTCTCACTATCCTTGCCGTTGAATGGCTGGATAGCCGACTGATGTGGGATAACACTGATGTGGAATAACAATGCAAGATAATACGCCTGGGACACCAACTGAAGCTACCGTGAAGAACAAGCGTCGCCTGTCGCCGTTTTGGCTGCTGCCGCTGATTGCGTTGATGATTGCCGGCTGGCTGATTTACACCAATCAGCAGGAGCGCGGCACAACGGTCACTATCGATTTTGTCTCCGCTGACGGTATTGTCGCCGGGCGTACCCCCGTGCGCTACCAGGGGGTCGAAGTCGGCACCGTGCAAAATATCAAGCTGAGTGAAGACTTGCGTACGATACAGGTCGAGGCCAGTATCAAAAGCGATATGAAGGAAGCGTTGCGCAGCGGCACGCAGTTCTGGCTGGTTACCCCGAAAGCGTCTCTCGCTGGGGTGTCAGGGCTGGATGCGCTGGTGGGCGGTAACTACATCGGCATGATGCCCGGTTCCGGCGAAGCGCAAGAGCACTTTTCCGCGTTGGATACGCAGCCCAAATATCGCGTGAATACCGGGGAACTGCTGATTCATCTCCATGCCGACGATCTCGGTTCACTGAATACCGGTTCGCTGGTTTACTACCGTAAAATCCCGGTAGGGAAAGTCTACGATTACACCGTTTCCCAAGATAGCCACGGTGTGATGATTGACGTGCTGGTTGAACGCCGCTTTACCCATCTGGTGAAGAAAAATAGCCGCTTCTGGAATGTGTCTGGCTTTAATGCGGACATTAGCGTCAGCGGCGCAAAAATTGAGATGGAGAATCTGGCGGCGCTGGTTAACGGCGCGATCGCGTTCGATTCACCGGAAGAGAGCGAGAATGCGGGTGCCGAGCAATCCTACCGTCTCTATCCCGATCTGGCGCAAAGCCAGCGCGGTGTAAAAATCACGCTGGATTTACCGTCCGGCGACAGCCTATCTGAAGGGCGCACCCCGCTGATGTATCAGGGACTGGAAGTCGGCACGCTAAATAAGATCACGTTGAACCCAGACAACGGCAAGGTCAGCGGAGAGCTGATCATCGATCCTTCCGTCATTTCGCTGATGCGGGAAGGCACGCGTATCGAACTCAGCAAGCCCCAGCTTTCGCTCAGTGATCTGAATGTTTCACGCCTGCTGAGCGGCCCAACGCTGACGCTCATCCCCGGTGAAGGCGAACCGCGCCAGCATTTTGACGTACTGGATAGCGGACAACAGCAGCTCACCCAGCCCGGCGCACTTTCTATTCAGCTCACGGCAGCACAAAGCTATGGCATTGATAGTGGACAACCCGTGCTGCTGCATGGCGTGCAGGTCGGTCAGGTAGTGAAGCGCACGCTGGAAGAACAAGGTGTCAGCTTCCTTTTGGTGATCGAGCCACAATATCGCCAGCTATTACACCGCGATAGCAAGTTCATCGTGAACAGCCGTGTGAATGTGAAGATGGGGTTGGATGGCATTCAAGTGTTGGGTGCCAGCGCGCAAGAATGGGTCAGCGGCGGTATTCAGGTTTTACCCGGCAGCAAAGGTGACGTTCAGACGCGTTACCCACTGTTCAGCGATCTCGAAAAAGCCGAAGAAGGCATTCGCGGTGCCACACCTTCCCCGACGCTCACCTTAGTGACCGACAGCCTGCCGGATATTCAGGACGGCTCCATCGTGCTGTACCGTAAATTTCAGGTAGGCGAAATCATGCGGGTGCGGCCGAAAGCCGATACTTTTGAGGTTGACGTTTATATTCGTCCCGAACACCGCAAGCTACTGACGGAAAACAGCGTGTTCTGGGCAGAAGGCGGTGCCCGTGTGCAGTTGAATACGTCGGGCCTGACCGTGCAGGCTTCTCCGCTGAATCGGGCGCTTAAAGGAGCGATCAGTTTCGATAATCTGGAAGGCGCACCAGAAATTAAAGGTGGCAAACGCGTCCTGTATAACAACGAAACGTCGGCACGGGCCGTGGGAAGCCGCATCATTCTGCGCACCTACGATGCCAGCAAACTCGCGCCGGGCATGCCGATCCGCTATCTGGGAATCGATATCGGCCAGTTGGATTCGTTGAAGCTGTCCGAACAGCGTAATGAAGTGCTGGTACAGGCCGTGCTTTACCCTGAATACGTGCGTAATTTCGCCCGTTCTGGGACGCGTTTCTCCGTCGTCACACCGGAAATTTCCGCAGCTGGTGTGAATCATCTGGAGACGCTATTCCAGCCTTATATCAACGTCGAACCGGGTAACGGCAGCGTAACGCGGAGTTTTGAGCTGCAACAGGCCACCATCTCTGATTCTCGCTATCAGGACGGCTTGAATATCAGCGTTGATGCACCGGAAGCTGGAGCATTGCAGGTTGGTACGCCAGTGCTGTTCCGCGGTATTGAAGTCGGTACGGTAACCGGACTGTCGCTGGGTACGCTTTCCGACCGTATCGCCGTATCGCTGCGCATCAGCAAACGCTACCAGCATCTGGTGCGCGACAATTCCGTCTTCTGGCTGGCTTCGGGTTACAACCTGGAATTCGGCCTCACGGGCGGCGTCATCAAGAGCGGAACCTTCCAGCAGTTCATTCGCGGTGGTATCGCGTTTGCAACGCCACCTAGCACACCGCTCGCCCCCAAAGCACAGGAAGGAAAGCATTTCCTGTTGAGGAACGAAGAGCCCAAAGAGTGGCGGCAATGGGGTACGGCGATTCCAACCCCCAATAATTAAACTCACCACCGGACAGGGCGACACTGGTCGCCCTGTCGTTTTCACGCACCGTCTTGCCGTTTTCACATGATGTATGAAGGATCCGTGCTACACTTCGCCGCTTCTTCCCCTCGTTTTACTGAACAACCTGTACGGAACCACGCCGTGGCAAAATTTACCCCAGCCAGCCTGCCAGCTGAATTTCTCGACACTATGCGGGACATCATGCCTTCATCCCTTTCGATGGAGGATTTTATTGCCGCCTGCCAGCGTCCGCTGCGTCGGAGCATCCGCGTGAATACGTTAAAAATCAGCGTCGATGCCTTTCTTGAGCTTGTACAGCCTTATGGCTGGCAGCTTGAGCCGATTCCCTGGTGTCAGGAAGGTTTCTGGCTGCTGAATGCGGAAGAAGAAAACACGCGGCTAGGCAATACGCTGGAGCACCTGAGCGGACTGTTTTATATTCAGGAAGCCAGCTCCATGCTGCCCGTCAGCGCCCTGTTCCATCGTAACGATGCGCTGGAAACGGTTTTGGACGTCGCGGCCGCACCGGGTTCTAAAACAACGCAGATCGCGGCTAGATTGAATAATGAAGGGGCTATCGTCGCCAATGAGTATTCAGCCAGCCGGGTAAAAGTGTTGCATGCCAACATCAGCCGCTGCGGCGTCAGCAATACCGCGATTACTCACTTCGACGGGCGGGTTTTCGGCGCGGCACTGCCGGAGTATTTTGATGCGATTCTGCTGGATGCGCCGTGCTCGGGTGAAGGCGTGGTGCGTAAGGATCCCGCGGCGATGAGCCACTGGTCGCAAGAGAGCATTACCGATATTGCGGCCACACAGCGCGACCTGATTCTGAGCGCGTTCCATGCACTGAAACCTGGCGGCGTGATGATTTATTCCACCTGTACGCTAAATAGGCAGGAAAATCAGCAGGTTTGCCATTGGTTACAGTCACAGTTTCCTGATGCGTGCGAATTTGAATCGCTACACGATCTCTTCACCGACGCCGAACGCGCTACAACCGAAGAAGGTTTCCTGCACGTCTTCCCACAGATTTATGACAGCGAAGGCTTCTTTGTTGCCCGTTTGCGGAAAACCGCCAGCGCGCCACCACTGCCGCGGCCTGGCTATAAAGTGGGTAAATTCCCGTTCTCTCCGATGCCGCCCAAAGATTCTGCATTACTCACACAGGCGGCAGGCAAACAAGGCATCCACTGGGATGAGACGTTACTTCAGCTGTGGCAGCGTGATAGCGAGATCTGGCTCTTCCCTGCGGCGCTGACTTCCGCTTTTGGCAATATCAAATTCTCACGAATTGGCCTTAAGCTCGCTGAACGCTTCCCTAAAGGTTTCCGTTGGCAGCATGAAGCCATTGTTGCGCTGGCCGATCCGAACGCGAAGAATGCCTACGCGCTGACCGATCGCATCGCCTGTGAGTGGTTTCAGGGGAAAGACAGCTATCCAGAACCGCTTCCTGCTGCGGATGAACTCATTTTAACCTACCAGAACACGCCTGTCGGCCTGGCCAAACGTATCAGCAGCCGAATAAAAAACAATCTTCCGCGCGACCTGGTGCGGGATGGCGCGGCCTCCGCTCAGCCTCTTTCTAAAGAATAAATGCGGTTTCTGCATCAGGTGGCGATAAAACCACCTGATGAACCGCCCGTTCTCCCTTTCCTCACTGATTTTCATCTACAATTATCCTGACAGATAGAGAAAATCGGCAATGTCTGGAGAACGACATGTTTGCGTTAGTAATATTTGTTTGTTATCTCGGGCATGGCTGTGACGATTTGGTCGTCGGTGCCTATAACACTGAAGCACAGTGTCTGCAAGCGATGGACGAACAGCGCCTGCGCCGCGCGGGCTGCTTCCCCATCGAAGAGTATATTGACGGCTTCTGGATCCCCGCTCAGGAATACGCTGATTTCTAGTTTTCCCACCTGCGTATTTTCATCGACACACGCCAAAACCGCGCATGCCAAAGTGAAAGTGATTAGCGTGTGCGGCATTATATTCCGGCCCCAGCGCGTTACCGAAAAAGCGACAGCTTTCCCTGAACGTGGTACGCAAATAGCTGCCGCGGTCATCCGTTGCCGACCACTGATTCAGCACGCTAATCTGCCGACCGTCAGAGAGACGAAACGCGGCAATATCCCACGCGTCCGCCGTTGCATGTTCGCTCAAACGCCCTTCAGGCCGATGGTAGATATTTCGACAGGCATAGCTCCCCATATGGTCGATACGCGTCAGCGACGTGCCAAGAGATTGCGCCTGCGGCACCGCGACCTGTGCCACAAACATGGTGCTACTCAGCGCCAGCGGGCAACTGGCAAGAAAACTGGAACTGAGTGTGACTGAGCCAAAGCCTTGTATCCGCACGGGTGACACGACCGGACATTGCCCACTGATATCATTGGCCTCGGAGAATCGCAGTCGCCCGCTTTCCTGCGCCTGCTTTAACACTGCCAGACAGGCCTCAGGATCGCCGGCGACAGACTTCATTTTCAGCCGGGTAATAAACGTAGGTGGATCATCGACGGACAGCGGAGAAAAGGGATCGTAGCCGGGCGGGAGTTGACGTTGGATCCAGGGTGCCAGAGCCACCAACGCTCCGAGTATCATCACAGCTATTACCCATCCCCGCATCCGTTTCGTCTCCCGATTATTGTCTTCTCCTGAATAATATTATGCTATTAACGTGAACTCGGCTGGATTCATTCCCAAAGAGATCCCTGCCTCCACGATTTTCTGCCACTCCTGATCGGACACATAAATACCGTCTGCACGATGCTGCGCCTGCGAAATACGCTCCGGTTCACCAGCGATTAAAATAGGCTGTGCCGGATCGGGAGCCGTTGACGTGCGAACGTAGTCCAGCATCGCATCATATTCTTTCTGCAACCACGCCATAGAAACCATACTGGCGGGATCGATAACAATCGTCGTCATGTTATTCACTATCGCACCCTGACGCGCGTTTTCCGGTTGAATGGTTCCGCCGCCAGACAACAGCCCTGCCAGCATTTCAGCCGCTAAAATCAACCCGCCGCCTTTATGCTTCGCAATGGGTTTCAGAGCACCGTGCTTTTCGCCTTCCCACATGACTTTCGGATCGTTAGTGGAAACGCCGTGGCAATCCAACATGACCTCTTCATCAAATGTTTTGCCCGCCAGATATGCGACGCGGGTTTTCCCCAGCGCAACCACGCTGGTGGCGAAATCCAGAACAAAGGCTGCGTTGTGCTCCGTTGGCGGGAATGCAATGCAGATAGGGTTCGTCCCGAAACGAGCTTCACTGCCACACCAGGGAGCTACAATCGGGTCGAGATCGTTAACGTTGACAAAGTGTATCGACACAAGCCCGGCGTCCGCCGCCATTTCTCCATAGGTGCCGATGCGTCCCAAATGGCAGGTAGACGACAGCGTCATTAAACACACGCCCGTCGTTTTCACCCGATCAATAGCCGCCTGCATCGCTTCTTTACCCGTACGCTGACCAAAACCGCGATCGCCGGTAAATTGCAGCACAGCCCCACTGTCACGCACTAAGCGCGCGGGCGTATTCGGGTGCATGATGCCTTTCTCGATGAACGCCACATAATGTGGCAACATCCCCACGCCGTGGCTGTCATGCCCTTTCAGGTTTGCAGCCACGAGATGTTCAGTGACAATTCGGGCTTCGTTTTCTTCACATCCTGCTTTTTGCAATACGCTTTGCGTCGTCGCCATCAGACGACTGGCTGAAATCTGCATCTCTCTTCCCTTCATCTACTGATTTACGCTTCACCGATTTCATCCTATTGCGGAACTGGAGCGAATAAAATATAAACAAATCAAGCGAGATACCAATCAGTGCGATTGCTTTAACCATCTGGTGAAGGATCTCCCCCAGCAGTACCATCCCCGACGTTGTAAGACGTACACAGAGACGGCTGACATATATAGGGTTGCCTGCTTATCGGGTATAGATAATATGGATTTTATTTAAATGAAAAAGACATCGCGTTTTCTTCTGGCGCTTGCCGGATTATGGTTTTCCGTTACGGCTTATTCCGCAACGACCTCTTCGAATCAGACAGAGGAAACCCGGATACCGGCCATCAAACTCATCAATACGCCAGATAATCACTCGGCCTTTGTAACAGGCAGCGTGCCTGCGCTGGAAAAAATCACCGCACAAAAATTTTGGCTCAGTAATTCCACGGAAGCGTGGGAGATGAACGTTCACCCGGCACCGCGCAAACAATATGTCATCACGCTGAAAGGCACGTTGAAATTTCGGGTTAGCGATGGTTCCACTTTTCTGCTTTCTCCTGGAACCGTCTTGATTGCTGCCGATACACAGGGAGAAGGACATAGCTGGGAGATGGTTGAAGGGACTGAATGGGTCAGAATTTATATTCCAATTGTGGATGATAGCGATTATTTCACCCCCGATGCATCGGCCACCGTCGCGCCTAAAGCGCACTAGCTTTTCGCTGCATATTGGCGACAGAAGCCTGTCGCCAACCTATTAAGCCTTATTCGCATCAAACGGATCATCGACATCATCCTTGCTGTCATCACGTTTGCGCGGAATCTCTCCCTGATCTTTTGGCGCATCTTTTGCCGGATGATCGTTTTCATCCTTGCGTCCCGTACCCGTATTTTTCTCAGTCATCGCTTCCTCCTATCACATCGTGTTCTATAAATTTAGTCGATAATTGCTATAAACGGGATATGAATCTGTCGAGTAGATTCTGATAAAAGACATTTTATAATGAAGGTAGAGGAATTATTTCCGTTCGCTATGCAGCAGTTAATGAAGCTGAACGCTTAAGGATAATGAGGAATAAAACAATATAGGCTGCTGAGTGCTGAAGATAAAATGCAGTAAGCGGCTATGAGATATAAAAACAAAAACCCCCAGCTTTACGCTAGGGGGTCTAAGTGCTTTTCTTGACTGCTCCGGATTAAACCATCATCGCTATCGCAAGAGAAACATTAATTCAACTTGGCTTATTACAGCGCAACTTTTTACAGTGCGACAACGTTGCCAGCTGCTGGGCCTTTCTGGCCATTTTCGATGGTGAACTCAACCTTTTGGCCTTCGTCCAGCGTTTTGAAATCGTTGCTCTGAATAGCAGAGAAATGTACGAATACATCTTTGCTGCCGTTGTCAGGAGTAATGAAACCAAAACCTTTACCAGCGTCAAACCATTTTACTAAACCAGTCATTTTATTAGACATAGAAATTACCTTAATTTGTATAGTGCCTTCCGGCAAATAGGGCCTGTGCACAGAATTTAATTAGCAACGATAAGGAGGCTCAAAAGAAGGGATATCTATGGATAACACTTGGAAATGAGAACTGCTTTACTAAACTGCTTTTTAGGTCTGCGAATCAAACCGACCACTCATTAACGCATGTATAAATATCTTTAGCAAGCGTTTATTTTTAAAAACCTTTAAAAGCCAACAGTAATCCTGCAACCACCAGTAATCCTTAGTGGGATTAGCTGCCTTTAAAAGGCACAGAGCCAGACGCTGAACCGCGATAATCATGAAAATAAGAGGACGTTTTATCAGCAACCAAGAGGGGGTTTATCGCTTATTTAGTTTGACACAACCGATAGCCTCCTACCTCTGTGACATACTCTTGTTCGTTTCCATTCTCGATAACATCAACAGTCTCCCTATACTTCCGATTGAAACAGCATTGCATTAACTCCAGAGTAAACACTATAGATTATTAACTTAGCTGGTATATCACCTACGGCTCGCTCTTATTACAGTAGCTCCCAAAGGTGGTGACTGTCTGAATATCCGCGGTTATCTGAGTTTTGTATGGTACTGTTGCCCTTGGAGAACTTAAAAACTTCCTGTCTTAGAGAGGGATTTAGATGTTTGGCTGGCGTAAAAAAGAGTACGAGAATAACTACATCAATTTATTGCTCAATATTCCATCACCCCCAACTGAATGGCATCCCAGAATAGAGATCGCTATTGGAGGATTAACAGAGATCGGCTTTTCTCATCGACAAAACCACCTGTTACTGGTCATATCATCCTCAGGACGAGGAGTGTTCAACTGTATCACTGGCGAAAAGGTTGCCAGAGACGTTGAAGAATACGGGAACTGGTACGATCCCATCAATTTAACCTGTAAAGGCATAGGTCCATTAGCAGATGAGGATATTTCCATTGCCGGACTATGTGGTGGCGGATTGCCAATGTGTAATCAATATGGTGAAACATTGGTACGGGCCGCACCAGAATGGCCCCTTGAAGTCCTAATCTGGTGCCCACCAAATAAAGATGCGTTATGCATAGGCCATCAAGAGGGATGCCTCAAACTGCTTTCCGACCATTTCCGTTGTACTGGATTTTCGTGGAATGGTGAATTCATCATTTCCGCTACGAGTAGCGATATTACTGTGTGGCAGAGAAAACCATCGCTTAGCCAGAGTACTACCGCTGCACCAACTCAAACATAGCGGCTAGTTGACTACTACAGTTTAAACTGACCGCATATTTTTCGTACCGCTATAGCTAATTGTTAGTTAAACTCTCTTTTACTTTTGTCACACAACGAGGAACCATCAACTCTCTGAGTGCCCCCCTTATATCATCGTCATACTGTCGATTAGGGGGACGATGATCTTTACGGAATGATTCGGCAATCTTAGCCGATGTAGCAATATACTCCGACTCATCAATACCGAAATCTGAAAGGCTAAAACCGCGTTCTTTGAAGCTAGATACCTCTTCATTAACAATTATCAGCACATCTCTGTCCGTTGATCCCGCCTTGTCAGTAATATTCCACTCAGTCAAGCAGATTTCATGTGCAGCTTTGTTGGTATCATTAATGGCAGCAAATGATGCCAATGGTAAAGCCAGTACTAAAATAATGATGTTGCGCATCTTAACGTCAATCTCTTTGAAATAAAAAGACCCGCCAAAGCGAGCCCAGAAGTGGTTTTTATTTGCGACGTTAAAGTCTTAGCTCCTTGCCGCCGTTCTTTATCAAGATGTCTGCTATATCCTGATTGCCGTTAGCTATAGTCACCACTAAAGGACTGTATCCGCTGTCATTAACAGCATTAACATCTGCCCCTTTTTCCAGAAGAAATATGGCAACCTCTTTGTTGCCAATCATTCCTGCTAAATGCAGCGGAGTGAACCCAGCGCCAGTCCTTGAATTAATTAACTCAGGATTCTTATTGATCAATTGGATCGCTTCTTTGTTTGATGTTTTTGACCAAATTAAATCAGCTAATCTTTGGCCTTCAGCCAAATCGGAAGCGCAGGTAGAAAAGGACAATAAAATAGCGACAACAAACAATAAAACCGATTTCATACACACTCCAATGTTCACTCATCCATAAATAGAGTGCCAATAATACCAGCATTATGCTGCGAATAGTTATCTGTTAATTTACACAGCGAGCGCAAAAGAAGCGGCATCGCTTTAATAATAAAACCACACTAGCGGCGGATTTCTGAAATTGTGTCGCTTGCGAATACGGCCAGTTCACGGATATCTGGATACTAGGGGAAGGAATACACCTACCTATTATCGATTTTCGTAAGAATTTAAAATAATCCCTTTAAAATCATATAGAAAAAAAAGACTGAATACGATTCCTGTATTCAGTCTAGGGAAATGGCTCTTGTTAGAGCCGTGCGCTAAAAGTTGGCATTTATACAAGCTGTACTAGCCCTGTAGACTTAAGCTTAGCCAACTCCCTCGCGTTTTCCAGCCTTAACCTATTCGCAATCATCACAAATGGAACAGATTTCACACTTTATCTTAACCATAAAGAAGTAATTATTTAACATTAATAGGTAAATCAATCACTTCATGGTTTAGCATCTGCCTGACACAACTGCTCTGCACGTTCGATAAATGGCTGAAGGCTTTTTTTCTGTCCGGGATGCTTAGGATCGTCTAGCCAGATCGCGTCTATCGGCTGTGCACTCACCTGCCCGGATTTCATTTGCGCAATGGCAACATCGTTTAGCGGATATTGCATCAGCGTTCCGGTATGTAAGGCGTACAGCGCATTGCCAGGGCGACAAATCAGTTGAACTTCTTCACGCGTAAAAGCCCAGCGTTCGCCGTATTCAAACCGGCTGACATTTGCCAGTTTAGCGGCAGCAAACGCATTCACAGACAGTGAAGTAAGCACGATAGATAGCAAAAATTTCTTCATCATGGTATTCCCGACATGGCGTATTCAAACAATGATGTGTGTGAGTTTTGCAGCCTTATCCGAATCAGAGAAAGACAGCCTCAAACCTTATAAAACATAACGTTGTATATCACGACTGATGCGATCATAGCGACAGAGGAAGGTGAAGTCGAGTGCGGAGTTCAGGAATAATATCGGTAGTTTGCTGCTAGCAGAAAGGTCGTTCAGGAGGGGAGAATGGCGGGATAAGGAGAATATTATCCCGCGTTATTCAACGACTCATTGGCTGACAGAAGCGTCGCTTGCCATTAGGTTGACGGTGCCGCCGCAGACATTTTTTTCAGGTCCTGATCGATGAAGAACAGACCGCCTTCGCTGGCTTTGACTAACGCCAATTTGTCCAGAATAGAACGGAACAATTTCTCTTCTTCGTGCTGCTCAGCAACGTACCATTGCAGGAAGTTAAATGTAGAGTAATCCTGCAGCGCCATCGCTTCATGCGCCAGCTCATTAATTTTTGCAGTGATCAGCTGTTCGTGTTCATAGGTCAGCTTGAAAACATCAGCCAGTGAGTCGAAATCAATCGGCGGTGCAGCAATCGCGCCTAATACAGGCAGGCTTCCGGTGTCGTCCAGATAGTCAAACAGGCGCTGCATGTGCTGCATTTCTTCCTGAGAATGCGTCTTCAGGAAACTGGATGCGCCTTCAAAACCTTTGTCACCGCACCATGCGCTCATTTGCAGATACAAATTCGCGGAATAAAACTCCAGATTAAGTTGCTCATTCAGCTTCTGAATCATTTCTTTTTTTAACATGTTAACTCCCTATTTTCCCGGCAGGTGAAATTATTCAGGGCATTATGCCTGAAAAAATAAAATAAAAAACACTTTATTAACATTGATATCAAATTAACAAAAAACACTATTTAAACAACAAGTTAACATTTATGTTATTGATATTTATTATCACTTAAGTCTTGAGGTAAATATATTATTGCGAATCATTGTTATTATCAAAAATAACAACCGCGAGTGATATCATGTATGAGGCGTTTGTATTAAAAATGATTCCCATTTCGTAATGAGAATAATAAACATCCACATAATAAGGTGAACGCTTGCCATTTTCCTGTCACTACTTTACCGTGACACGCATCAGTCTGTGGCCAATAGGCAGGAGAAAACGGTATGGGATACAATCTGGCGGAATTGTCCAAAGAAGAGATGGATAAAGTTAACGTGGACTTGGCGGCGTCAGGCGTAGCCTTCAAAGAACGTTACAATATGCCAGTCATTCCCGAGGTCGTTGAGAGAGAACAACCCGAGTACTTGCGTGACTATTTTCGCGAGCGCGTGATGTTTTATCGCCAGCGTTCGCTGCAGTTCTCTCGTTTACCCTACGAACCGAAGTCTAAGTAGGCTTATCCCTTCATTATTCCAACCTACGACGACCTTGCCGTGGAAAACATCCCTTTCCACGGGTTACATTCTTACACAGCAAAAACGATTTTCTGCTTGCATATCGGCCCGCACAAGAGGTTAATGGAGTGGCAACCTACCCTTTTATCACGCGAGGCAAGATATGAGTAAAGGTCTGGATAGCAAAAAGAACAGTAAGAAGAAGCCCCTGAAAACGGCCGCCGAAAAACGGGCCGATAAAAGGGCAAAGAAACCGCAGGCTGATATTACCTGAGTTGTGATCTGACCTAAGTAATATGCCGTGCCGATCGGGTAAACCCGAAAACGGGTTTACCCTCATAACCAAAGCTTTATTCGTGCGCTTCCTCAACCATTTCAAGCACCATCAGCAGAAAAGCATATTCCAACGCAATATCATCATAGCGCTTGAAACGACCGGATTTTCCGCCGTGCCCCGCATCCATATCGGTGTATAGCAGCACCAGACGATCGTCCGTTTTGACTTCCCGTAACTTCGCCACCCACTTTGCAGGTTCCCAATACTGAACCTGAGAGTCGTGTAACCCAGTCGTCACCAGCAAATGCGGATAGCGTTGCGCGGTAACACCGTCATAGGGACTATATTGCTTGATGTAGTCATAATAGAGTTGTTCATTCGGATCGCCCCACTCGTCATACTCACCGGTCGTCAACGGGATAGACTCATCCAGCATTGTCGTCAGCACATCAACGAATGGAACCTGGGCAACAACGCCCTTAAATAGATCGGGAGCCATGTTCACTACCGCGCCCATCAATAGCCCGCCCGCACTGCCCCCCATGGCAAACATGTTGTTCCTGTCGCCATAACCTTTTTCTATCAATGCCTGAGACACATCGATGAAGTCGGTGAAGGAATGCATTTTATTGAGCAGGCGGCCATCGTCATACCACTGTTGACCTAGCTCACCCCCACCGCGAATGTGCGTTAAGGCAAAGACGAACCCTCTGTCCAGCAGACTCAAACGGCTAACGCTAAAATCCGGATCCATGCTATGGCTATAAGCGCCATAGCCGTAGACCAGTATCGGGTTCTTGCCTGGGCTGAAATGATCGCGATGATAAACGAGGGAAACCGGAACATCGACGCCATCCCGAACCGTGATCCACAAGCGCTCGCTCCGGTAATTGTCCGGAGAGAAATCTTTCACTTCGGCTTGTTTGAGTAGCTGCTGCTCGCCTGTATCCAGATTCAATTCATACAGCGTGCTGGGCGTTGTCATTGATGAATAGCCATACCGCATCAATGCCGTTTCTGGCGTAGGGTTGTACGACAGCCACGTCACATAGCTCGCATCATTAAAGGTGATCGCTTTTTCTTCCTGCGTCTGCCAGTGAATCTGGCGTAAGCTGGTCAAACCGCGCTCCCGTTCTTCAACCACCAGCCAGTCACGGAACAACTCAAAACCTTCTAGTACGCGGTGTTCATGTGGTGCAATCAGCGTTTCCAGCGCTTGCTCATCGGGCCTATCCGAACGGTAGAGGCCAAAATTTTTCCCTTCTCGATTGGAGCGCAGATAAAACTTATCCTGATAGTGATCGATGCCATATTCATGATCTTTTCGACGTGGAATACCTACCTGCGGCAACGCATCCGGGCGCGTCGCGTCAAGCAGCAACACCTCGCTCGTCGTCGTGCTACTGAGATAAATGGTGATGTAGTGCTCTGATGTCGTTTTACTCAGGCTAACGTAATAGGTGTCGTCTTTCTCTTCATAGACCAGCTCATCCAACGCCGGATCGCTCCCCAGACGGTGGCGATAGACCTGATACGGCAACAGCGTTTGCTCATGTTTGCGCACGTAATACAGAACCGTCGAATCCGCCGACCATTCCGCTCCTGCGGTCACATTTTCGATCACATCCGGTAACCACTCGCCGCTGTTCAGATCGCGAAAACGAAGCGTGTACTGCCGACGGGATAAAAAGTCCTCCGAGAGCGCCAGCAGCCTATTGTCCGGACTAACTTCAAGCGTGCCGAGACTGTAAAACTCATGCCCCTCAGCACGTTGATTCCCGTCCAGCAACGTTTCCCACGCATCTGTTGCTTGCTCAGGCTGACGCAGATAGATGGCGTACTCTTTCCCCTGCTCATAGCGACTTTGGTAGCGATAGCCTTTTCTGACATACGGCACAGACATGTCCGTCGACGGAATGCGTTTAACCATTTCGTCATACAGTGACCGTTTGCGTGCGTCATGAGGTGCCATGACGGCTTCGCTATAGGCGTTTTCCTGCGTCAGATACTCCAACACCTGCGGATCGGTACGCTGGTCATCACGCAGCCAGTAATAATTGTCGATACGCGTATCGCCATGTGTACTTAGTACATGGGGTCTTTTTTCAGCTTGCGGTGTCTTCATGGCGTCGGATCTCGTTGTCTTGACATAAAATTTTCGCTTTGTAAGAAGAGTGGCACGATTGCCCAGCAATGCCAAGCCACGTCCTTGTCTCTTGGTGCGCTTTTGCGCATCGCATTCCACTGCACGCCCTCTTTAATGCGCACGCAAACGTTTTCGTTTATACTGCGGCCATTTTTCACAACCCGATCAGGTATAAGGTTATGTTAACAATTGGAACCGCCCTGCGTGCGGATGCCACACGCGTGATGCTGCTTGGCTCCGGTGAATTAGGCAAAGAAGTGGCGATTGAATGTCAACGCCTGGGAATCGAAGTGATTGCGGTCGATCGCTATACCGATGCCCCCGCTATGCAGGTTGCGCATCGCAGCCACGTCATCAATATGTTGGATGGCGATGCATTAAAAGCGCTGGTTGAAGCCGAACGTCCTGATTACATCGTGCCGGAAATCGAAGCCATCGCAACCGACATGCTGGTGACGCTGGAAAAGCAGGGCCACCACGTTGTTCCTTGTGCCGAAGCGACGCGCCTGACGATGAATCGTGAAGGTATCCGTCGTCTGGCTGCTGAAACACTCGGCGTTCCCACTTCCACCTACCGTTTTGCCGACAGCGAAGAGAACTTTCGTCAGGCGGTAGAGGCGATTGGCTATCCTTGCATTGTTAAACCGGTCATGAGTTCCTCTGGCAAAGGGCAAAGCCTGATTCGCTCTGCTGAGCAGTTAGATCAGGCTTGGAGCTACGCCCAGCAGGGTGGACGTGCAGGCGGCGGGCGCGTCATTGTGGAAGGACTGGTTAACTTTGATTTTGAGATCACCTTACTGACCATCCATGCGGTTGACGGTATTCATTTCTGCGCGCCAATCGGCCATCGTCAGGAAGACGGCGACTATCGTGAATCCTGGCAGCCACAGCAGATGAGTGCGCTGGCGCAGGAACGCGCGCAGAAAATGGCCAGCGATGTTGTAAAAGCGCTCGGCGGCTATGGCCTGTTCGGCGTGGAGCTTTTCGTCTGCGGCGATGAAGTCATCTTCAGTGAAGTCTCCCCTCGCCCGCACGATACCGGCATGGTGACGATGATTTCTCAGGATCTGTCCGAGTTTGCGCTGCACGTGCGTGCTTTCCTGGGACTGCCCATTGGCGCAGTTCGTCAGTATGGTGCTTCGGCTTCCGCCGTGATTTTACCGGAACTGGATAGCAGCAACGTACGCTATCAGGGGCTGGAAAGCGCACTGCTCCCTCATACGCAAATTCGCCTGTTTGGTAAACCGGATATCAGCGGCAAACGCCGTATGGGTGTCACATTAGCCAGTGCGGAAACCACAGATGATGCTGTAGCCATCGCCAAGCGCGTTGCTGCGGGCGTAAAAGTCAGCGGCTAATACAAAAAAGGCCACTCGCAGTGAGTGGCCTTTGTCATTCAGTCACGAGCAAACTTAGGCTTTTGCACCCGCAACGGCTTCACGAGCCAGTTCAGTAATACGTGCGTAATCACCGCTTTCCAGCGCGTCGTTCGGCACCAGCCATGAACCACCCACACACAGCACGCTTTTCAGCGCCAGATAGTCGCGGTAGTTATTCGGCGTAATGCCACCGGTTGGGCAGAAACGGATCTGAGCAAACGGACCGGCGATCGCCTGGAGCGCTTTCACGCCGCCGTTAGCTTCCGCTGGGAAGAATTTGAACTCACGCAGGCCGTAATCCATACCCAGCATCAGTTCAGATACGGTGCTGATACCTGGGATCAACGGGATGTTACCTTCCGTTGCGGCTTTCAACAGCGGCTCGGTCAGACCTGGACTGATGGCAAACTGCGCACCCGCCTCAACCACCGCAGCCAGTTGCTCAGGGTTTGTTACCGTACCCGCACCCACGATAGCTTCCGGTACTTCTTTTGCAATCGCGCGAATCGCTTCGATGGCACAGTCGGTACGCAATGTCAGTTCCAGAACGCGAACGCCGCCCGCGACTAACGCTTTTGCCATCGGCACCGCGTGTTCCAGTTTGTTGACCACAATCACAGGAACAACGGGACCCGTTGTCAAAATCTGTTCCGCGCTCGTTTTCCAGTTTTTCATCAAAAGTTATCTCCAGTCATGCCCGAAGGCATCATTAATTATATAGCGCGCCCCTGCCACAGGGATCTGCGTCGCCGCAGATGTCCGACCGCACCGTGAGCCATACATTAAAAACTGTGGGAGGCCGACCGTTCTCGGCCAGCCTCCCCATTACTGACGTATTACCAAAAAATTACTCAAACTCATTCCAGGAACGGCCATCGCGGGTAATCATCGCCACGGATGCCACTGGTCCCCAGCTTCCTGCCTGATACGGCTTCGGTGCATCGTTGTCCATCGCCCACGCATCCATGATGGAATCCACCCACTTCCAGGCTTCTTCAACTTCATCACGACGGACAAACAGCGCCTGAATCCCACGCATGGTTTCCAGCAGCAGACGCTCGTAAGCATCGGCCAAATGCTGCTGATTAAAGGTTTCCGAGAAGCTCAGATCCAGTTTCACCGTTTGCAGACGGTGTTTGTGATCTAACCCCGGGATTTTGTTCAGAATCTGAATTTCCACACCTTCATCCGGCTGCAAGCGAATGATCAGCTTGTTCTGCGGTAACTGCTGGTAGGAATCATGGAACAGGTTCAGTGCAGGGTTTTTAAAGTACACGACGACTTCGGAACATTTGGTCGGCAGGCGTTTACCAGTACGCAGGTAGAACGGCACACCAGACCAGCGCCAGTCATCGATATCAACGCGAATCGAGACGAAGGTTTCTGTGCTGCTGCTTTTGTTCGCGCCCTCTTCTTCCAGATAGCCCGGCACTTTATGTCCCTGAACAAAACCAGAAGTGTATTGCCCGCGAACGGTAGTTTCATGCACGTTGGAGCGATCGATACGACGCAGTGAACGCAGCACTTTCACTTTTTCATCACGGATGCGGTCGGTCGTCAAATCAGACGGCGGCGACATCGCAATCATCGTCAGAATCTGTAACAGGTGGTTCTGGATCATGTCGCGCATCTGGCCGGCTTTATCGAAATAGCCCCAGCGCCCTTCAATCCCGACTTCCTCGGCTACCGTGATCTGCACATGGTCGATCGTCCGGTTGTCCCAGTTTGAGGAGAACAACGAGTTGGCAAAACGCAGCGCCAGCAGGTTCAGAACGGTCTCTTTACCCAGATAGTGGTCGATACGGTAAACCTGGCACTCGTTAAAGAATTCCGCGACCTGATCGTTAATGACGCGAGAAGACTCCAAATCGGTACCCAGCGGTTTTTCCATTACCACACGCGCTGGCTCTTTATTCAGCCCTGCGGTTCCCAACCCTTTGCAGATCGCACCGAATGTACTCGGCGGCATGGCAAAATAGTTGATGGTGGTACGGTTTTTCTGGTCAAGCATCTTGCCCAGCTTGTTGAAGGCTTTGGTGTCTTCCACATCAAGATTGCAGAAATCCAGCCGACTGCTTAGCGTTTCCCACAACTTATCGTCGATGGCTTCTTTCATAAAGGTGTCAAGCGCTTCGCGCACGACGCGGGTATACTCCGCTTTATCCCAATCCGCACGGCCCACCCCGATAATTCTGGTGTCCGTATGGATGTGACCTGCTTTTTCCAACTGGTAAAGGGAAGGCAGCAATTTACGGCGTGCCAGATCGCCCTTAGCACCGAAAATAACCAGATCGCACGCTTGGGCTGTTGAAGTTACCGCCATGTTCATCTCCTCGTTGCAGGATGCTGTAATTTTATTACAGCGATAATGTACTCTTTTTGACTACAGCCAGTAAACCCATCATAAAAATGCCAAATAATGGTCGGCATTGACTGAAAACTATGCATAAATCGGTCTGTGCAGTGGCTGAAGTCACTTATGCATTCGCCCTAAAACGAAATTTTCCGTCGTTTCTGACAGTCGATTACTTTTCTGAAAGTTAGACACATGTCATGTTCTGGCAAAAAAAGGCCCCAACTTAACCTGTTGCCCTCTGCCAACCACTACAGGGTCGTAGTATATTTTCACGACTTACATTTTTTCACGTAATGCATGCCAGTGTACCTTTAGTTGAAATTGGAAAAAACTTACATGGCCCTTGTCGTATGAATATGCTGGAAAAAATCCAGAGCCACCTGGAACTCTTGAGCAAATCAGAAAGAAAAGTTGCTGAAGTGATCCTGAGCACGCCACAAACAGCCATTCACTCCAGCATCGCGACCTTAGCCAAAATGGCCGATGTCAGCGAGCCAACGGTTAATCGTTTCTGTCGCCGCCTTGAAACTAAAGGTTTTCCCGATTTTAAACTACATCTGGCGCAAAGTCTGGCAAACGGTACACCGTATGTGAACCGTAACGTTGAAGAAGATGACAGCGTTGATGCCTATACCAGTAAAATTTTTGAATCCGCCATGGCTGGCCTGGAGCAGGTGAAATCCAGTCTGGATGTCGCCGCCGTCAACCGCGCCGTGGATTTACTGACGCAGGCGAAGAAAATCTCGTTCTTTGGCCTGGGCGCTTCCGCCGCTGTCGCGCATGATGCGATGAACAAATTTTTCCGCTTCAATATCCCCGTTGTCTATTTCGATGACATCGTTATGCAGCGCATGAGCTGCATGAATTCCAGCGACGGCGACGTCGTGGTGTTGATCTCTCATACTGGCAGAACCAAAAGTCTGGTCGAAATGGCGCAACTGGCACGCGAGAACGACGCGACCGTCATCGCCATCACCTCGGACGGCACGCCGCTGGCGCGTGAGGCGTCGTTGGCCTTGCGGCTTGATGTGCCCGAAGATACCGATGTCTACATGCCGATGGTGTCCCGCATCGCTCAGTTGACGCTAATTGACGTTCTGGCGACCGGGTTCACGCTGCGCCGCGGGGAAAAATTTCGTGATAACCTGAAACGGGTCAAAGAGGCCCTGCGTGAATCACGCTTTGATAAAGACGAGCGGCTGATTAACCCCTTCAGGTGATAGATAAGTTTTACACTGTGCTTTGTTTTTTAGTTATATTTTATACCCTAAATAATTCGAGTTTCAGGAAGGCGGCAAGCGAGGGAGTCCCGATGAGCTTACTCAAGTAAGTGATTCGGGTGACTGAACGCAGCCAACGCACATGCAACTTGAAGTATGACGGGTAATTAAAATGAGCGGTATCATCAACCGGCTTCATCTTGATATGCCCACAGACTGCAGGCATGGAAAGATGGCGGGGATTACCTGTACAGTATGATAATCAGACTCAACACGATGTTCGGATAACGCAGGTGAAATAGTTTTGTTGTAAAGTGACATTTTGCACCGTTATTCGACGCTTAATCGCAACACTACAGCTTCACAAGTGAACGGAGTTATACATGTCCAGACGGCTCAGAAGAACCAAAATTGTCACCACCCTGGGGCCCGCTACCGACCGTGATAATAATCTCGAAAAGATTATCAGTGCGGGCGCGAACGTAGTACGCATGAATTTTTCTCACGGCACACCAGAAGATCATCTATTACGTGCCAACAAAGTTCGTGAAATTGCGGCTAAATTAGGCCGCCACGTTGCCATTCTTGGCGATCTACAGGGTCCAAAAATTCGTGTTTCTACCTTCAAAGAAGGTAAAATTTTCCTGAATATCGGCGACAAATTCTTGCTGGATGCCAACTTAGCGAAAGGCGAAGGCGATAAAGAAAAAGTCGGGATCGATTACAAAGGCTTGCCGAGCGACGTGGTACCTGGCGATATCCTGTTACTGGATGATGGCCGAGTACAGTTGAAAGTCCTCCAGGTTGAAGGCCTGAAAGTGTATACCGAAGTCACCGTTGGCGGCCCGCTGTCCAACAATAAAGGCATCAACAAACTCGGCGGCGGTCTGTCTGCCGAAGCCCTGACGGAAAAAGATAAAGCCGACATTATTACTGCCGCAAAAATTGGCGTCGACTATCTGGCCGTCTCTTTCCCTCGTACCGGTGAAGATCTCAACTACGCACGCCGCCTCGCGCGTGATGCGGGTTGTCACGCCAAGATCGTATCAAAAGTTGAACGTGCTGAAGCCGTTTGCTCAGATGCCGCAATGGATGACATTATTCTGGCGTCCGACGTGGTGATGGTGGCAAGGGGCGATCTGGGCGTTGAAATCGGCGACCCAGAGCTGGTGGGGATTCAGAAGAAATTGATCCGTCGCGCCCGTCAGTTGAACCGTGCGGTCATTACCGCTACGCAGATGATGGAATCGATGATCACCAACCCGATGCCAACGCGTGCAGAGGTGATGGACGTCGCTAACGCCGTGTTGGATGGCACCGATGCCGTGATGCTGTCGGCGGAAACCGCTGCGGGCCAATATCCGGCGGAAACCGTCGCCGCTATGGCGAAAGTGTGTTTAGGCGCGGAGAAGATCCCAAGCATCAATGTCTCCAAGCACCGCCTTGACGTACAGTTTGATAACACCGAAGAATCCATCGCGATGTCTTCCATGTACGCCGCCAACCACCTGAAAGGGGTGACGGCGCTGATCGCCATGACGGAATCGGGTCGGACCGCCCTGATGATGTCCCGTATCAGTTCCGGTCTGCCGATTTTCGCTATGTCTCGTCATGAGCACACGCTGAACCTGACCGCGCTGTATCGTGGCGTGACTCCCGTGCATTTCGACAGCTACACGGACGGCGTCGCTGCCGCCAATGATGCAGTGATCCTGCTGCGCGATAAAGGGTTCCTGATGTCTGGGGATCTAGTCATCGTCACACAGGGTGACATCATGGGTACCGTGGGCACCACCAACACGATCCGCATCCTGCGCGTGGAATAATCGTTGCTATAACCGTCCGCGACGGAGTTAGCGGACGGAGTTGTGATAGCACGAAGCGCGAGACTAAAAAGTGTGATAGCAAAAAGCCGGACGATTTCTCGTCCGGCTTTTTTATCTATGCGGCCTATCAGCCCGCTGTTATCTACCGTATAAGCTAGTTGCGGTATAAATCATCCCGACAGTACGGCTCAATTTCACCCGGCTTACGGGTTTTCAGCAGTTTCAGAATCCAGGTGTACTGCTCAGGATTCGGTTTGACCAGAATTTCCACTTCTTCGTTCATGCGCCGTGCAATATATGCATCATCCGCGTCCGCCAAGTCGTCCATCGGCGGGCGAATAAACACATCGAGGCAGCCGTCCTTAGCGTTATAGACCGGGAACAACGGCACGATATCAGCGCGACACACCTTCATCAGTCGTCCAACGGCAGGCAGCGTTGCCTTATAGGTTCCAAAGAAATCAACGAATTCGCTGTGCTCCGCACCGTGATCCTGATCGGGCAGATAATAACCCCAGCACCCGGAGCGCACAGAGCTGATAAACGGCTTAATGCCGTCGTTACGAGCATGGATGCGACCACCAAAACGACGACGTAACCGATTCCACCAGTAGTCCACCAGCGCATTCTTCTGGTTGTGGAACATGGCCGCCATACGCTGGCCACGTGAGGTCAGCAGCATCGCGGGGATATCAACCCCCCAACCGTGCGGAACCAGAAAAATAACGTTCTTATCTTGTGCTTTAATGCGATCCAGAATGTCTTCGCCATGCCAGCGAACGTATTTTTCGATTTTCTTCGGGTTACGAATCCCTACTTCCACCATCATAATCATCGACTGAGGAGCCGTCGCAAACATGTCATCGATGATAGCTTCGCGCTGTGCTTCCGTTAATTCCGGCATGCAATACAGCAGATTAATACGGGCACGGCGGCGTGCGCCTTTTGATATTCTCCCAACAAAACGCCCTAACCCACCCAGCACCGGATTTCTTAATCGCGCGGGAACATAGGCAGCAAGCGCCATCACTCCAACGCCTAACCAAACGCCCCAATAGCGCGGATGAAAAAAGGCGCGTTGAAACTGGGGAACAAATTCAGCGTTCGATTTTTTTTCTTTTTCCATGCCTAAACTCTTCAGATCAATCAATGAACATAATCATAATTGCCGCTCGGCGTTTAGCAACACCGACGACAGTTACGTAAAAACACGTCTGCTCGATAATAAAAAATCAGGAACTGGTGTTTTATCAAATGTTCTATAAATGAAAATGCCGGCAGCAAGCCACCGGCATAACACGCAGTCAATAGAATTAATCAAACTTAAGCTGCGGTACGACCTCTTTCACCTGCGCCAGATAATCACGACGCTCTTTACCCGCCAGCCCTTCAGAGCGTGGCAGTTTAGCCGTTAACGGGTTTACCGCCTGCTGGTTGATCCAGAATTCGTAGTGCAGATGCGGGCCGGTAGAACGACCGGTATTACCGGACAACCCGATACGATCGCCACGTTTCACTTTCTGTCCCGGTTTAACCAGGATGCGATGCATATGCATGTAGCGCGTGGTGTACTGACGACCATGACGGATGGCAACATAGTTTCCTGCTGCACCGCTGCGTTTCGCAATCACAACTTCCCCATCCCCGACAGCCAGAACCGGCGAACCGACCGGCATGGCAAAATCGACACCTTTATGCGGTGCGACGCGCCCTGTTACCGGGTTCAGACGACGTGGATTAAAATTGGAGGAAATACGGAATTGTTTCATGGTTGGGAAACGCATAAAGCCACGCGTCAAACCAGAACCTTCACGATCGTAGAATTTACCGTCTTCTGCACGAATCGCGTAATAGTCTTTGCCACCGGTATTCAGACGGACGCCGACCAGTTCGCTCTGCTCACTTTTACCATCGAGCATTTCGCGGGACATCAGGACAGAGAAGGTGTCGTCTTTACGTAATTTACGGAAATCCAACTGCCATTGCAGCGCTTTGATCACGTCCCGCACTTCTGTGCTGGTCAAACCGGCGTTTTTTGCACTGCTAACGAAGCTACCACTGACTCGGCCATTCAGAACGCTATTCCGCCACTCGCCTTTCAGCGTCTCAATACGCTCTTTAAAATCGTTACCCACGCGCTCATAAATACGTGTTTCACGGCGAGACATCTGCCAAGTCAAACTTTGCAGGTCACCGTTCTCTGCCAGAGCCCATGAAATTTGCTGACCGATTTTCAGGTTCCGCAAATCTTTATTCTGCTCGGCGAGCTGGGTGACATCGGCAATATCAATACCGTATTGCGTCAAAATGCTGCTTAAGGTATCGCCCGTAGAGACCACGTACTCATGTACGCCGCCTTCATCGGCAACCTTATCATCCAGCTCATCTTGTGGAATGTCGTCATCCGGCGAGGGTTGGTCTATCGGTTCACTGGCTTCAGGTGTCAGCGTACGCAGCTGGCTGGTTTCCAGATCGATATCTTTCACGATGACGGGGGCATCATCGACGTGGGGATAAACAAAAGGCCGCCAAACGGCAACGGCCAATGTCACAACGGTAAGCGACCCCAGCATGACGCGATGGGGCCGAGGTAAGCTGTTATACGCCAGAGCGATAGTTCGGACTATCTGCTGCACTTATTCGTATCCTCATGATTTTTCCTCCAGACAGCTCACATACTGGTTCGATAGCTGCAACAAGAAATCGGCATAGCTATCTCTACCCAGTGCAATATTGCTTCCCAATGGATCGAGCACACCCGAGCGCACGTCAGTTCCCTTGGCAACAGCATTAATAACGGCTGGCCTGAATTGTGGTTCAGCAAAAACGCATACGGCTTTGTGCTCAACCAACTGTGTTCGTATTTGATGTAAACGCTGTGCTCCGGGTTGGATTTCGGGGTTAACCGTGAAGTAACCCAAGGGGCTTAACCCATAGTGTTTCTCAAAATAACCATAGGCATCATGGAACACGAAATACCCTTTACCCTGCACAGGCGCTAGCATCTTAACAATTTTTTCATCTGCTTGCCCGATTTTATCCGTGAAATAAAGCAGATTCGCGTCTAGTTTGTCCTTATTCTGAGGCATAAGTTCCAATAATTTTGCATGAATGGCAATTGCCGCCTGTTTTGTCATCTCCGGCGACAGCCAAATGTGCATATTGTACTCACCATGATGGTGACCATCGTCGCCGTCATCATGGGCGGCATGGCTATGATCGTGCCCCTTTCCATGGTCATCATGCGCCTGTTCATGGCCATCCTCATGGTCGTGTCCGGCTTCTTTTTCCAGCTCGGATTTAATCGCTGGCAGCGCGGAAAGCGTAATCTGCTTTTCAGGTGAAACTTTCGCTAACGGCTTTCCGAGAAAGGCTTCCATTTCCGGCCCAACCCAAATCACCAGTTCTGCGGACTGTAAACGCTGGACATCAGACGGGCGCAAGGCATAATCGTGGGGCGACGCGCCATCAGGTAACAAAACCTCCGTTGGCGTCACGCCATCGGCAATAGCCGACGCAATGAATCCCAAAGGACGAATTGACGTAATGACCGCAGCGGATGCCGCGCTGATTGACATCACGCTTGCGAGTAGCGTGCTGGCAACAAACACACTTTTTAACCATTTTTTTTGCTGAATAGATTTTTTTTGTTGAATAGATTGCTGCATGAAAGTCGATCCCATCGATTTTTATGGTGTTGTTTGTTATATTATAACGTTACATGGGTTATGCAAACCGAATTCTATGTCCACATTGGTATCACTTAATAATATTTCAGTTACATTTGGCAGCCGAAAGGTTCTGTCAGATATCTCTCTTACCTTGCAGGCAGGTCGAATTCTGACGCTACTCGGGCCGAATGGCGCAGGGAAATCGACACTGGTGCGCGTGGTATTAGGTCTACTGTCTCCTACCTCCGGTTCGCTGGTACGGGATCCCGCGCTGCGTATCGGCTACGTTCCGCAGAAGCTGCATCTGGATACCACCCTGCCCTTGACCGTCAGCCGTTTTATGCAGCTGCGCCCCGGCGTGAAAAAGCAGGATATTTTACCGGCGCTTAAGCGGGTTCAGGCTGCACATCTGCTGGAACAGCCGATGCAGAAACTTTCCGGTGGCGAAACCCAACGCGTGCTGTTGGCGCGCGCGCTGCTCAACCAGCCCCAGTTGCTGGTATTGGATGAACCGACACAGGGTGTCGACGTCAATGGGCAACTGGCGCTGTACGACCTCATTAATCAGCTACGACAGGAATTCCACTGTGGCGTACTGATGGTCTCGCACGATCTGCATTTGGTGATGGCAAAAACCGATGAAGTCCTGTGCCTTAATCAACATGTTTGCTGCTCCGGCACGCCTGAAGTCGTTTCGCTTCACCCCGAATTTTTAGCGATGTTCGGCCACCGCGGCGCGGAGCAATTGGCGGTTTATCGCCACCATCATAATCATCGTCACGATCTGCAAGGACGTATCATTTTGAAGAGACAAGGTGGAAACGACGCATGATAGAACTGCTGTTTCCCGGTTGGCTGGCGGGGATTTTGCTGGCAATTGCGGCTGGCCCGCTCGGTTCATTCGTAGTCTGGCGACGGATGTCTTACTTCGGCGACACGCTGGCACACGCGTCTTTACTCGGCGTCGCCTTCGGCCTGCTGCTGAACATCAACCTGTTTGCTGCCGTTATTGCCGTGACGCTCATTCTGGCGTTGGGACTTGTCTGGCTGGAGCGACGCCCTTATCTAGCTATCGATACGTTGCTCGGCATCATGGCACACAGCGCGCTGTCGCTTGGATTGGTAGTCGTCAGCCTGATGAATAACGTGCGCGTGGACTTGATGGCTTACCTGTTTGGCGATTTGCTCTCTGTCACAACAGAGGATCTGTGGGTTATCGCCGCTGGCGTCATCGTTGTTGTTGCCATTATGTGCTGGCAATGGCGCGCACTACTTTCTATGACGATCAGCCCAGAGTTGGCGCACGTCGATGGCGTGAAGCTACAGCGCACCAAGCTGCTATTGATGCTGACCACCGCGTTAACGATTGGTATCGCTATGAAATTTGTTGGTGCGCTGATCATTACGTCACTGCTGATTATTCCCGCCGCCAGCGCCAGACGCTTCGCACGGACGCCGGAACAAATGGCAAGCATCGCGATTATTGTGGGAATGATTGCCGTAACGGGCGGTTTGGCCTTTTCAGCCGGCTACAATACGCCCGCTGGGCCGTCTGTGGTGCTGTGCGCATCGCTGCTATTTATTGTCAGCCTGATTAAGCGACAACCCGCCTAACCTATCAATCCCCCAGTAGTACAAAAACTCAATAGCAAAAAGCCCTTCCGAATACGTGATTCAGAGGGGCTTTATATTTTGAAAGCTGTACGAACAGCGTTTATTTCCGGTTAGCCATATCTGGAATGATTAAATCACCCCGCAAGACATACGATCCCAGCACATCCTGTGTTTTCTCATTAAGCCAGGACACGATTCTGGCCGCTATCGCATCCATCGAATATTCAATGGCCGGTATTGCCGGAATGCCTGGAATATCGAGAGACCCCGCCAGGCTGAATACCATGATGTCTTTTGGCACGGATTTGTTAAACGCCTGAAGCTGCGTAATAACCCGTTTGGCTTCCAACTCGTCCGCCACCAGAAGCGCGTTGAAATTCAGCGTCGTGCTGTTATTGAGCAACACTTGCAGTGCCACCGACGACGATGAAGATGCATCCATAAAGATCAGGTTGCGGTTGAACGGTAAGAAGTTATTTTCCAGCGCCCGCTTATATCCTAAAAGCACCTGCTCCGCTGAACTGCTGGCGGCGGGATTGATCAGCGCAATTTGCCGTCTTCCTTGCCGAATCAGGTAATTACACGCGGTTTCTGTGGCGAAAGCGTGATCGAATTGCAGGCTATTCGTGGTATCCGTTTCCATGCAATCGATCAGAATGATGTTCTTATCGGCCAGATTCAGCGGAAAACGCGCGCCGATGATTAAAATGTCATCACACAGGCCGCTGGTCAGCTCATCAAGCACGTTCATCACTTCAGCCCTGCTGCTGGCAAAGCGCAACAAGAGATGCTTTTGATGTCGGCTAAAGTGTTTTTCCAGCGCATAAAGGTAGCCGGTCGTCTGGTTGATGTTGTCCTGAGCGCAAATGACACCAATACATCCAGTTGATTGACTTAACAGCGATTGAGCGATGACGTTCGGCCGATATTTAAGCTCATCAACCGCTTTTAACACCGCAAGACGGCTAGCTTCCTTTACGCCGCGTGAACCACTCAACACCCGGGAGACTGTGGCTTTAGACACCCCAGCTAAACGCGATACATCGTTGATTGTAGACATCATTTGCCCCTGGAAAACGCTAAATCTGACTCAAAACCCTGAATACCAACCGCGCATTGTGTTGCTTCGCAGTATAACCGTTTCTATCCAGCATGGAAACCGATTATCCGTTTAACATCCAATGCGTATTTCTGCCAATAAGATGTGATGTAAATCTAATTAATACCGCCAGAAATCATCACATCTTGACGGTCATCACACTTCTCTTTTCTCTGCATGGAAAACGGTTTCCATATGATATCCAATCATATTAGCAATAACTTTTTACATTGTGCGTGGCGGAAAATGCGGTCCGCAGCGGAAGAAAGATAACTGGTATAGGCTCACGTTTATAAAAGACTGCCACACGCGACATTTCCGTAAGAGTTTTAGATACAATGGGTTACGGCGTACAACGTGGCGATAACATACTTGGTGACGAGCTGTCGCTGCTACGGCGACACACGAAAAAGGTGTTCACATGGGTTCCGTATATCAATCAATGATTGCCGCTATCGAACAATCGATTACCCCGCTGGCTGGGCGTTTAGGGCAACAAAAGTATGTGATCGCTATCCGCGATGGCTTTACTGCCGCGCTACCTTTTATGATCATCGGCTCATTTATGCTGGTGTTTATTTTTCCTCCCTTTTCCGCCGATACCACCGTCGGATTTGCCCGTACCTGGCTCGATTTTTCTATCACCTATCGCGCACAGCTGATGCTGCCTTTCGAGCTGAGTATGGGACTCATGACCTTTTTCATCTCCATAGGTGTGGGTGCCAGTCTGGGACGACAGCTTAATCTCGATTCCGTCATGTCCGGTCTGCTGGCATTTATGGCGTTCCTGCTCGTTGCCGCGCCTTACGCCGATGACAAAATTTCCACCGAGTATCTGTCAGGGCAAGGGATCTTCACCGCCTTACTGACGTCTATCTATGCCACCCAAGTTTATGCGGCGCTGAAACAGCACAACATTACTATTCGCTTACCGAAAGAAGTACCGACGGGGGTCGCTCGCTCATTTGAAATCCTCATTCCCGTGTTGGTGATTGTCGCGACGCTGCACCCGCTCAATCTTTTCATTGAAGCGCAAACGGGCATGATCATTCCCGAAGCGATTATGCACCTGCTGGCACCGCTGGTGTCCGCCTCAGACTCGCTGCCTGCCATTCTTTTGTCCGTACTACTGTGCCAGCTTTTCTGGTTCTCAGGGATCCACGGTTCGCTGATTGTCACGGGCATCATGAACCCATTCTGGATGACCAATCTGGCCGTGAATCAGGCCGCGCTGGCAGCCGGTGAAGTCTTACCGCATATCTATTTACAGGGCTTTTGGGATCACTATCTGTTGATTGGCGGCGTCGGTTCGACGCTACCGCTGGCATTTCTGCTGTTACGCAGCAAGGTCACGCACTTGCGCACCATCGGCAGAATGGGCGTCGTACCCAGCTTCTTTAACATCAACGAGCCGATCATGTTCGGCGCGCCCATCATCATGAACCCGATGCTGTTCCTCCCCTTTGTCTTCGTACCGATGGTTAACGCCGTGCTGGCTTACACCGCAACCAAGATGGGATGGCTGGCGCAGGTGGTGTCGTTGACGCCGTGGACAACACCGGCTCCCATTGGCGCATCGTGGGCTGCAAACTGGAGTTTCAGCCCGCTAATCATGTGCCTGCTGTGCATGGTATTTTCCGCACTGATGTATTTACCGTTCCTGCGAGCTTATGAACGCACATTAATGAAAACCGAGGAACAAAAAATACAGGGCGACCTGCCACTGACGAAAACCGTGAGCAGTAATTAATGGGGTTAATAAAAACAGAAATAGATATTAAATAGAAGAAAGAAAATAAATCGTTCAGCGTCGGGATATTTTTATTATTCACATTAACCGACCTAGACGATATTCAAGAACGCGGCATAGAAAATACATGCTGCGAATATTCGTTCACATAAAAATAGGTCATATGATGATTACATTAGAAGATGCAGTAATGGAAATTATCGTCAATGCTGGACAATCGCGCAGCCTGTGTTTTGAGGCGCTACACGCTGCGCGTAAAGGCCACATCGATGAAGCCAAAAGTCTGTTGAAGGAAGCAGATGACTACGCGCGCAAAGCCCACCATATGCAGACCCAACTGATTGAACAGGATGCGGGAGAAGCCAGACAGCCGATGACATTAATTATGGTGCATGCTCAAGACCATTTAATGACATCATTACTCGCTCGCGAATTATCAGAAGAAATTATTCATCTTTACCAGAGGCAATAGTTCATTTTAATACCCTTATAGGGAGGGTCGATTACGTCAGTTATTTAATTACGCTGTACCGTTAAAAAAATAACAATCACCTTGTTCTGAGCGTCGTGCCATTATTCACGTCAATCAGAGCGGGATGGTTATTGTCTGAAAATAACTTACCGAATTGAGATGACTATGACAAATTCCAAAAAACTGCCCGTTACGCTGGCGGTACTGGCTGCCCTTTGCTCCGGTTCCGCATTCGCACAAGAAACGATTACTCAAGAGCAATTAGATCGTATCGTTGCTCAGGCCGTAGAAAAAGCGCTGGCGGAGCGTCAGGCCAAATTAGACGCGATTGCCAGTAAACAGGTCGACCCGCTGACCACGCCGGAAGCCCCCAAGACGCCTGACATGGCGATACCTTATGGTATCAACTTCACCGGCTATGCGCGTTATGGGGCGCAATTCCAGAGCGGTGACCAGAAATATGTTGCGGTTGACGGCTCCTATAACGGTGCCTCCGCGCTGGGTCGTCTGGGCAACGAAGGCAATGGCGGTGAATTCCAGCTTTCCAAGGCTTTCAAGAGTGACAACGGCGCAATCTGGGATGTCGTCGTGATGATCGACCACTGGGGCGACGAAGTTAACCTGAAAAAAGCCTATGCGGGCGTCACTAACCTGTTTGCTTCTCAGCCAAACGCCTATCTCTGGGCCGGACGTGATTTCCACCAGCGACCACAGCAAGGTATTAACGACTACTTCTGGATGAACCATGACGGTCAGGGCGCGGGGATAAAGAACTTTGATCTCGGCGGCATTCAATTCGATGTCGCGGCCGTCGCGGCCGTGGAATCCTGTAATCCCGAAATCATCACGAGTAATTCGAACCCCTCACGCATCAGCTGTACTGGCAGCTCTGGCACGGGCGATAAAGGCAATTACGCGCTGACGTCCAAAGTGCATGGCATCAAGCTGGGGCCGTTGGATCTCGCGCTGTACGCGAACTACGGTTTTGACTCGAAAGCGGTAGATAACGATGCGCGCCTGAAAGCCTGGCAAGGCGGCGCGGTCCTGAGCCACACGGGGAAAAATAGCCTCAATCAGTTTATCACTCGCTATTCGAACAATGCGGATAACAGCGTTTACAACAAAACGGACAACCTGAAAACCTTCTATGCCAGCTTTGAAGGCAAATACAAATTCACACCGCAAACGCAGGTCGAATACCTGCTGGCCTACCACGACTACTCGAATGACTCAGCCAGTCAGGACGATCGTCGTAACTACAATGCCATCGTGCGCCCGATGTATTTCTGGAATGATGTGCATTCCACCTGGCTTGAAGCAGGTTACCAGCACGTAGATTACGGTCAGGGCGGTGATAACAAAGGGTGGAAACTGACGCTTTCCCAGAATGTCTCGATCGCCATGGGGCCTGAGTTCAGACCGATGCTGCGCTTCTACGTTACCGGCGGTGAAGTGGATAACAAACACACCGCGCGGACAACGACCGGCGTCAATACGCAGCTGGATTCGTTCAACGTTGGGGCAATGTGGGAAGCCTGGTTCTAATCACATAAAGTCAGGGAGACCGCGTGGTCTCCCTGAGTATGGAAAGCATTTCTTAAGCGATACACTTCTTCGTACGTTAACCCAAATCTTCACGCGTTAAGCCAAAATGACGATAGGCATGCTGCGTCGCCATTCGACCACGCGGCGTACGCTGAATAAATCCTTGCTGAATCAGAAACGGCTCCAGCACGTCTTCAATAGTTTCGCGTTCTTCGCCAATCGCTGCCGCTAAATTGTCCAGCCCAACGGGGCCGCCCATGAATTTATCGATGATCGCCAGCAGCAGCTTACGGTCCATGTAGTCAAAGCCTTCGGTATCGACCGCCAACATATCCAGCGCCTGCGTCGCTACGGCACCGGTAATCGCGCCTTCCGATTTAACTTCGGAGAAATCACGTACCCGTCGTAATAATCGGTTAGCAATACGCGGCGTACCCCGCGCGCGCCGCGCCACTTCAAGCGCGCCTTCGGATGTCAGATCCAGCCCTAAACACTGTGCGCTGCGGCTGACGATATACTGCAAATCCTCAACTTTATAAAACTCCAGACGCTGCACAATGCCGAAACGATCGCGCAGCGGCGAGGTTAACGAGCCAGCACGCGTCGTTGCGCCAATCAGCGTAAAAGGCGGCAAATCAAGTTTGATCGAACGGGCAGCGGGCCCTTCACCGATCATGATATCCAGCTGATAGTCTTCCATCGCCGGATACAGCACTTCTTCCACAACGGGTGACAGGCGATGAATTTCATCGATGAACAGCACATCATGCGGTTCAAGATTGGTCAGCAGTGCGGCGAGATCGCCGGCCTTTTCCAGCACCGGGCCCGACGTCGTGCGCATATTCACGCCCATCTCGTTGGCAACGATGTTCGCCAGCGTCGTTTTACCCAGACCGGGAGGACCAAAAATTAACAGATGGTCCAGTGCATCCCCACGTTTGCGGGCCGCCTGGATAAAAATTTCCATCTGCTCACGCACCTGCGGCTGCCCCACATACTCGGTCAGTAATTTAGGGCGAATCGCACGGTCGATAAATTCTTCTTCGGGAACGGCGTCAGCGGAAATTAAACGATCGGCTTCTATCATGAATACCTCACAGCGCCGCGCGCAGTGCATCCCTGATCAGGGTTTCACAATCAGCATCAGGACGCGCAATTTTGGAAATCATGCGGCTGGCTTCCTGTGGTTTATAGCCCAGCGCAACCAGTGCCGCTGCGGCTTCTGTTTCTGGATCGCTAACACGGCTGTCTGCAGTCGCGGGCGAGGCCAGCGGAATATCGCTGATCGGATTAAACAGATCGCCGCTCAAGCCTTTGAAGCGATCCTTCATTTCAACAACCAGCCTTTCCGCCGTTTTCTTACCGACGCCCGGCAGTTTAATCAATGCACCGATTTCTTCGCGCTCAACCGCGCTGACAAACTGCGTCGCGGACATCCCGGAGAGAATTGCCAGCGCCAGCTTCGGCCCGACGCCATTCACTTTGATCAGCTCACGGAACAGCGCCCTCTCCTGCTTATCATTAAAACCGAACAGCAGCTGTGCATCTTCGCGGACAACAAAATGGGTAAAGATGATCGCTTCCTGATTGAGTTCAGGGAGTTCGTAAAAGCACGTCATCGGCATATGGACTTCGTAACCCACGCCGTTAGCTTCTATCAGCACCTGCGGCGGCTGTTTTTCCAGAATAATGCCTCTGAGACGACCTATCACGTTGCGCTTCCTTTTACGTAGGGAAAGAATGGCTTGAAGTATGACGAGTATATAACATAAAAAAGGCTGGATGAATATCCAGCCTCCTGTTTCAGCGCAGTCTTCCTGCCAGCGGGTTCACTTTCGCCGCCGCGGTTCGCAGCAGGCTTTGGCTAAAGTGGCAGTGAGTAATGGCAATCGCCAGCGCGTCGGCGGCATCCGCCTGCGGACTGGCCGACAGTTTCAGCAGTGAGCGAACCATATGCTGCACCTGCTTTTTATCCGCCGCGCCCGTTCCCACCACGGTTTGTTTCACCAACCGCGCCGCGTATTCAAACACGGGCAGATCCTGATTCACACCCGCGACGATAGCCACACCGCGTGCCTGTCCCAGCTTCAAGGCTGAGTCTGGGTTTTTCGCCATGAAAACCTGCTCAATCGCCATACAGTCTGGACGAAATTGCGTAATGATTTCACTAACGCCGGCGTAAATCAGTTTAAGCCGCGTGGGCATGTCATCCACCACGGTACGGATACAGCCGCTGCCGAGATACGTCAGATGACGTCCCTGCTGGCGGATAATGCCATAACCCGTCACGCGCGAACCGGGGTCGATGCCTACTATTATTGTCATAGTGCTACGACTGTCATCGTGCCGCTCCGCCGATTCGCTCGTGTGGATAGCTGTTGCTACGTTGCATTAACGACCTGCCATTACAGCAGCTCAGCTATCTCATCGGAGATCTCACCGTTGTGGTAAACCTCCTGCACATCGTCGCAGTCTTCCAGCATGTCGATCAGACGCATCAACTTCGGTGCCGTTTCTGCATCCATATCCGCTTTGGTAGACGGAATCATAGAGACTTCAGCCGATTCCGCTTTCAGGCCAGCCGCATCTAACGCATCCTTCACATCACCGAACGTTTCCCACGGCGTGAAGACGTCAATCGCACCATCGTCGTACGTCACAACATCATCAGCACCGGCTTCCAGCGCTGCATCCATTATCGCATCTTCATCCAGACCCGGCGCGTAAGAAATGACGCCTTTCTTGGTGAAGAGGTACGAAACGGAGCCATCGGTACCCAGGTTGCCGCCAGTTTTCGTAAACGCGTGACGCACTTCGGAAACCGTACGGTTACGGTTATCACTCAGGCATTCCACCATGACGGCCGTGCCGCCCGGACCGTAGCCTTCATAAATGATGGTTTCCATGTTGGCATCATCGTCACCGCCGACGCCACGGGCAATCGCGCGGTTCAACGTATCGCGCGTCATGTTGTTGGACAGAGCTTTATCGATCGCGGCGCGCAGACGTGGGTTAGAACCCGGATCGCCACCGCCCAGACGGGCTGCGGTAACCAGTTCGCGGATAATCTTGGTAAAAATTTTACCGCGTTTGGCGTCCTGTGCTGCTTTACGATGCTTTGTGTTAGCCCACTTACTATGACCTGCCATAAAAATCTCCGAAAAAAGCCTGTTCAGGCCGGATAAATAACAAATTCCTCAATCGCCTGCCGGTTGCTCCAGGACTTGGTCAACTGTGCCGCGTGGGGCACATCCAGCCACTGGTAAGCAAGATGCTCGGATAATTGCACCTCGCGCTCAGCAGGTAACGCCAGACAAAACCAGTGTTCGGTATTGTGCGTGACCCCCGGCGCATAGCGACGTCTCAAATGAGCAAATAGCTCAAACTCAATACAGCGTTGACAGTCAAAGAGTGATAACGCTTCCGCGGATATATCGATGTTAACTTCTTCTTTGACTTCACGCTGTGCGGCATACGGCGCGCTTTCCCCTTCTTCTATGCTGCCTGTTACCGACTGCCAGAAGTCAGGATCGTCACGCCGCTGCAACATCAGCACCCGCCCGGTGTTACGGGCATAGATCACCACCAGAACCGAAACGGGTCGCTTGTATACCATCTTATTCGTTCTCGGATTTTCCATCCTGAGCCGCTTTCCCTTTCACAACAACCGCAATGGCGAGCTCTTCCAGCGAAGCCGGGTTGGCGAAACTTGGTGCTTCCGTCATCAGACACGCTGCTGCCGTCGTTTTCGGGAAGGCGATAACGTCACGAATGTTATCGGTACCCGTCAGCAACATCACCAGACGGTCAAGGCCAAACGCCAGACCCGCGTGCGGCGGGGTACCATATTTCAGCGCATCCAGCAGGAAGCCAAACTTCTCACGCTGTTCTTGTTCGGTAATGCCCAGAATGCTGAACACGGTTTGTTGCATCTCACCACTGTGAATACGCACGGAACCGCCGCCCACTTCATAACCGTTAATGACCATGTCATACGCGTTGGCGATTGCCGAAACCGGGTTGGCAGCCAGTTCAGAAGGCAGCATGTCACGCGGTGCGGTAAACGGATGGTGCATCGCCGCAAGACCGCCTTCGCCATCTTCTTCAAACATTGGGAAATCGACAACCCACAGCGGTTCCCAGCTATTGTCTTTCGTCAGGTTCAGATCGCGACCCAGCTTGAGACGCAGCGCGCCCAACGCATCAGTCACCACTTTCGCACTGTCCGCACCAAAGAACAGGATGTCGCCATCTTGTGCCGCAGTACGATCCAACACGGCAGACAGAACGTCTTCACTCAGGAATTTTGCTACCGGGCTTTGAACGCCTTCCAGACCCTTGGCACGCTCGTTGACCTTGATGTAAGCCAGACCTTTCGCACCGTAGATCTCAATAAACTTGCCGTATTCATCAATCTGTTTACGGCTCAGCTGTGCGCCGCCCGGTACACGGATAGCGGCAACGCGGCCTTTAGCATCGTTTGCCGGGCCGGAGAAGACTTTGAATTCAATGTCTTTAACCAGATCGGCAACGTCGACCAGTTCCAGCGGGTTACGTAAATCGGGTTTGTCGGAACCGAAACGGCGCATGGCTTCTGCGAACGTCATGATCGGGAAATCGCCCAGATCGACGCCTTTCACGTCCTGCCACAGTTCGCGCACCAGCTTCTCCATCACTTCACGCACCTGTGGCGCGGTCATGAAAGAAGTTTCCACATCGATCTGGGTAAATTCTGGCTGTCTGTCGGCACGCAGGTCTTCGTCACGGAAACATTTGACGATCTGATAGTAACGGTCAAAACCAGACATCATCAGCAGCTGTTTGAACAGCTGTGGAGACTGCGGCAGCGCATAAAATTTGCCTTTATGTACGCGGCTCGGCACCAGATAGTCACGCGCACCTTCCGGCGTCGCTTTCGTCAACATCGGGGTTTCGATGTCCAGGAAGCCGTGGTCGTCCATAAAACGACGCACAAAACTGGTGATACGAGCGCGCGTTTTCAGGCGCTGCGCCATTTCAGGACGGCGCAAATCCAGATAGCGGAATTTGAGACGCGCTTCTTCGGTATTGGTTTGGTTGGAGTCCAACGGCAGCGCTTCAGAACGGTTAACGATCGTCAGTGCGTTGGCAAAAATCTCGACTTCACCCGTCGCCATATCTTTGTTGATTTGGCTTTCTGGACGGGCGCGTACGACACCGGTAAGTTGGATGCAGAACTCGTTACGCAACTCGGATGCCAGTTTAAATGCGTCCTGACGATCCGGGTCAAAAAACACCTGAACCAGCCCTTCGCGGTCACGCATATCAATAAAAATCAAACCACCCAGATCGCGGCGGCGGTTAACCCAACCGCACAATGTCACTTCCTGGCCCACATGGGACGAATTCAACTGCCCGCAATAATTAGTACGCATCACGATGTCCTTTTACTCATCCGCCAGCTCACACGTTCTCACGGTAGATTACTTTTCACGGTAGATCACAGTGCAAAAACAGTGGCATTTTCGCTGCACGGCATGGTTTTTCTGGGTTACTGTCCGATGAAAAAAGGCGGCTATTATAAAGGATATTCGCCCGAACGATAAGCATGAAGGTAACGCTCTGCGACGCTGCCGCCTACACTTTTTACGAAATTTCCTTTCCGGTTAACGGAATGTTCACTAATCCGCATAGAGTTGTTGCAAAACTGAACGTCTGCGGAAGCCCCCAATCATCGGCTCAAAGATGCAGAACTCGCCGGTACGCATCGCGTGAGGATTTGCGGAAACCGACCTTCCCTTTTAGTAAAACCTGCTAAAATTACCAAGTAACTGCTGATTTTTATAAAAATTTTAATAAAAAGCGCTTTCCCATTGCTGGCAAATGCGTATGGTTTACATGGAGAACAACTATGTATTCATTTGTTGCCCGTCAACCCATTTTAAATCAACACCTCCAAACCGTTGCTTACGAGCTACTTTTTCGCATGGACGTCACCAATAGATTTCCTGATGTGAGTCCTGAATTTGCAACCGCACAGCTTATTTCCGATCAGTTCTTAACCAATCCGTTGACAAGATCCGTGGTTGAGCAGCCTTACTACATTAATTTTCCCCATCAGATGCTGATCAACGGCCAGGCTGAAGTATTACCACAGGAAAAGGTTGTTATTGAGATCCTTGAAAATTCGATCCCCAATAATGATCTCTTCGCTGCCGTAAAAAAGCTAAAAAGGAAGGGCTTCAAAATTGCACTTGATGATTTTTCGATGGATTCAGAATGGGATCGGTTTTTGCCTTACGTTGATATCATCAAATTCGATTTAACCCTGTCGACCTTTGGTGACATCGAAAATTTCATCAAAAGAGCCACGCAGCGCAAGTTAATCTATCTGGCCGAGAAGGTAGAGACACATGAGCAATACCTGCAAAGTAAAAAGCTGGGTATCTCTCTGTTTCAGGGATATTTTTTCAGTCGTCCTGAAATGATCAAATCGAAAAAATTGGTCAGTAACTCCAGCAATACCATCAGGCTGCTGAGAGAGGTCAATAAACCAGAGATCAACTATGCCACGATCGAAGAATTGGTCTGTGCTGATCTGTCGCTTTATTATAAATTGATGCGCCACATCACCAATATCAAATACAACACCCGCTTTGGTATCACGGCAACGTCGATGTCTTTCCGTTCCATGGCGATGCTGCTTGGACAACGCGAGCTTAAACGTTTTGTCTCGTTAATTAGCATTACCAACAGTAATGAAAATAAACCCAGCGAGCTTTACCGCACCAGCTTAATTCGCGCCAGATTCTTTGAATTATTGCATGCCTCTTTTAATGTGAAGGACGATACCACCGAGGCGTTTCTGTGCGGATTATTGTCTCTGCTCGATGCCGTATTAGATTCCCCCATGCCGCTACTGCTTTCGCAAATTGCTCTATCGGAAAAAATTAACCAGAGCTTATTGGATCATACCGGTGAACTCGCGGTTTATCTGACGTTAATCACTAAATACGAACAGCAAGAATGGGAAGAGCTTGAACAACTGTTAACCCAGTTGGGTATCGATGAGGAAAACTTCTTTACCATGATCATGGAGGCAACACAGTGGGCGGACGAGATTTTATAAACGATTTCTCTCGGTTCACTCGCGCTGCCCTGACAATTACGCGATAATCACCACTATTCTGCTTGAGATTCAGTGACGTTATGGTGCGATGATGTATATCGGATTACCGCAATGGCAGCATCCCGCCTGGAGTCGGCTAGGATTAAACGATCTTGCCGACTACAGCCGCTATTTTACCTGTGTTGAAGGTAACACGACCTTTTATGCGCTGCCTTCACGCGAGGTTGTCGAGCGCTGGCGTGATATGACGCATGATGACTTCCGCTTTTGCTTCAAATTTCCCTCAACGATCAGTCATAAAACAGCCTTGCAGAATTGTGATAGCGATGTCGGGCTTTTTTATCAATGCCTTGAGCCGATTGCCCACCGTATCGGACAGCTCTGGCTACAGCTTCCCGCCGCCTTCGGCCCCACACAGTTGCCCGTTTTATGGCGTTTTCTTGATGCCTTGCCAAAGGGATTTAGCTACGGCGTAGAAGTCCGTCACCCGCTGTTTTTTGCCAAAGGCGATGAAGAACGTGCGCTGAATCAGGGGCTACAGCAACGCGGTATCAACCGCGTGATTCTCGACAGCCGCCCGGTTCACCACGCCGCGCCAGACAGTGCAGCGATGCGTGAAGCCCAGCGGAAGAAACCTCGCGTGCCGGTACATGCCGTGCTGACCGCTACGCAGCCACTGATTCGCTTTATCGGCAGTGAAAAGCAGGAAGAAAATCTTCGCTGGTTCGAGTCATGGCGTAACAAGTTGCCGCAATGGCGTGAGGCAAATCCCTTCTTCTTTATCCATACACCGGATATCGGTGATGCCCCACCGCTGGCGCAGCAGCTTTGGCCATTACTCGCCGAGATCGATCCGACCCTGCCGCCTCAGCCGGATTGGCCACAGCAGGCGACGCTCTTTTGAACCACTCAATATTCCTATGAGTTAGTTCGTTTGGTTATAAGCAATTTCGCAACGTCATCCATTTCCGCTAAAAAAAAACGGCCTTTCCAGGCGACAGTTGCGTTAGGTAAAGCTATTATTCTGCAAGCCGTTTTCGGTTAGGTCACGGAGTAAAAAATGGTAAGTGCGCTCTATATCGTGCTTGGCGCAATCTTGTTGATAAAGCTGTCGATTGATGTTGTGAAACTCAGAATGCAGTATCGCGTGGCGTATGGCGACGGCGGGTTTTATGAATTGCAAACGGCGATCCGGGTACATGGCAATGCGGTGGAATACATTCCGATTGCGGCGATTCTGCTGGTGCTGATGGAAATGAACGGCGCCCTTATCATCATGATCCACTTCTGCGGCATTTTATTGATTACGGGACGTTTAGTTCACTACTACGGCCTTCGGCATCGCGAATTCCGCTGGCGGCGTTCAGGTATGGCGGCAACCTATGCCTCGCTCATCCTGATGATTGCAGCAAACCTCTACTACCTCCCTTGGGATCTGGTTTTCACGCTGTACTGATGGCGTGAGGCAAAAACTATTCCCCGCCTCTCTCGGACGCACAGTTATTATGCGTCCGGGAATCAAAAACCGCGTCCACCCTATGCGTCTACACAATGTGAGAGGTGAAGGCCACGGTGTATTCTGCTAGAATACGCGCCTCTTTATTACTCTCAGTGCACTTTCTGCCATGCCAAACCGCGATATGCTTTTCTCTGTGCCAATTGCCAATTTAGGCGACTGGACATTCGACGAACGCGTTGCCGACGTATTCCCCGATATGATCCAACGTTCCGTGCCCGGCTATTCCAACATCATCTCGATGATTGGCATGCTGGCAGAACGCTTCGTCCGCCCGGATAGCCACGTTTACGATCTAGGATGCTCGTTGGGCGCAGCCACGCTGTCTATGCGACGTAATATCTCTGTGCCGGGTTGCAAAATTATCGCGGTAGACAATTCTCCGGCAATGGTGAAACGCTGCCGCAGCCACATTGACGCTTTCCGTTCCGATACGCCCGTCGAGATTATAGAAGCCGATATTCTGAATATTGATATCGAAAATGCGTCCATGGTGGTACTGAACTTTACCCTTCAGTTTCTGGAACCTTCCCAGCGTCAGGTGCTCATCAAGCGTATTTATCAGGGCTTGAATCCCGGCGGCGTGCTCGTGCTCTCAGAGAAATTCAATTTTGCGGACAAAGACGTCGGTGAATTGCTGTTCAACATGCATCTCGATTTCAAACGGGCAAATGGCTACAGCGAGTTAGAAATCAGTCAGAAGCGCAGCATGCTGGAAAACGTCATGCTGACCGACTCGGTAGAAACCCATAAGGCCCGACTGGCAGATGCCGGTTTTGAGCACAGCGAAATTTGGTTTCAGTGTTTTAATTTTGGTTCGTTATTAGCCGTGAAGGCAGAGGAAAAGGCGTGATCGATTTCGGCAATTTTTATCAGCAAATCGCAAAAGGCCCGCTCAGCCACTGGCTTAACACGCTGCCTTCACAGCTAAGTAGCTGGCAGCAGGAATCCTTGCACGGTAAGTTCAAACTCTGGTTTAACTCGCTGGAACATCTTCCGTCGCTGACGCCAACCTCTCTGGATTTGAACGACAGCGTCACAGCACGCATGGAGCCCGATATTTCTGAGGGCCAGCGTGAAGGCATTGAAAAACTGCTGCGTAACCTGATGCCCTGGCGTAAAGGCCCTTTTTCGCTTTACGGCGTGGATATCAACACGGAATGGCGTTCTGACTGGAAATGGCAGCGCGTTCTGCCCCATATTAGCCCGCTGAAAAATCGCCTGATTCTGGATGTAGGCTGCGGCAGCGGCTATCACCTGTGGCGGATGGTCGGCGAAGGCGCCACGATGGCAGTTGGCATCGATCCTATGCAGCTGTTCTTATGCCAGTTCGAAGCTGTGCGTAAGCTGCTCGGCGACGATCAGCGTGCGCACGTTCTACCGCTCGGTATTGAGCAACTCCCCGAACTTGCTGCGTTTGACACCGTGTTTTCTATGGGCGTGCTGTACCACCGCCGTTCCCCGCTTGATCACCTGTGGCAATTGAAGAATCAGTTGGTGGCAGGTGGCGAACTGGTGTTGGAAACGCTGGTTATTGAAGGCGATGAAAATCAGGTGCTAGTACCGGGGGAACGCTACGCGCAAATGCGCAATGTGTATTTCATCCCTTCCGCCGCGGCCTTGACGAAATGGCTTGAGAAATGCGGCTTTGTTGATGTCCGCGTCGTGGATATCTGCACCACGACAACGCAGGAACAGCGCCGGACAGACTGGATGATCACGGAATCACTGGCTGAATTCCTCGATCCTGAAGATCCGACGAAAACGGTGGAAGGTTACCCTGCACCAGTACGGGCCGTTCTGGTTGCCCGTAAACTTGGGATCTACCAGTAAGTCTCATTCGTTCTAAATTACTGCGCTTGACAAAAAAAGCCCCAGCAACACGCTGGGGCTTGGTACTTGCCATGCACACCTGATGGTATGCGGCGCGGCAAAATTGAAGAATGACGGTATGGTGTTTAGAACAACGCTGTCGATCTATCTCTACACCGTGAAATCCCTTACGTTATGACACGTACTGCATTTCACGGTCCGGGCTGACGGCCCGCTTCATGGCTTCCACCACATCACCATCCACGCAATACTGGCTAAACTCATCTAATTCCGTATCAGAACACATCGACACGCCGATTTTACGATAGCGCATCGGAGACGGTGTCCACTGGCCTGCCGAACTGTGCAGTTCTCGGATACCGGCCTGCTGAAATTTGTGCACGTTAGTCAGCCGCACGCCGGAACCCGCCATAATAATTGGACCGCGACTGGCCTGTGTTAGTTCACGTAATAACCGCAGCCCATTTTCCGCCGTCTGCTGCTGCCCAGAGGTCAATATGCGCGATACGCCAAGCTCAGTGAGCTGCTCCAGTGCAATGTATGGGTTCAGACACATATCGAACGCGCGATGGAAAGTCACCGCCATCCCCTGCGCTGCCGCCATAATTTCACGCATTTTGGGCAAATCAATGTGCCCTTCCTCATTGAGTGCGCCGACAACAACGCCGGGAAAACCCATCTCACGAATCTGCTCAATATCGTATTTAATGGCAGCAAATTCCGTCGCGCTGTAGCAAAAATCGCCCCCTCGCGGGCGCACAATCGGGTGGACAGGAATCGCGACCTTTTCGCGCGCGCCACGTAGCGCACCATAGGATGGCGTTAACCCGCCTTCTCGCTGTCCTGCACAGAGTTCAATCCTGTCAGCCCCAGACTGCGCTGCTGTTATCGCGCAATCAACGCTATAACAGCATACTTCCAGTTTCGTCATCGCTGCTCCTCCATGTAAACTCCCAGACCACTTTTCTTAATTATCGAAAAATCGGCGAATCATCACGCCGATTAAAGTAATAACTATGGCATTCGCATTCATATCGTGAGGAGACAGGAGTCACAATGAACGCGATACATTGCCGAAATAAACATGACATAAACCACAGTTTTATTAATCTGTTCCGCAGTAAAAGAAAATGGCATGAATAACGTGGCACACCATTTTATCTTTCCGCCAATGTTATCTTTCTGATTACGTTACGTACGAGCCATACGCTATTTTATAGCGTCGACATTTCGCTTGCGACAACATCGCGTATATCAAATGCATGAAACTTTATTGTCACTTTCCCGTCGGTTACCGCCAGCGTCGGATTAGGAATTCGCTCTTTTTCGCCTTGCGGAGAACTGAATTTAAGCTTGATGCCCGGCGTACGCAGCGCATCATCAGACAAGCAGGCTAGCGCACGCTGATGCAGCGTTTCCGCCTCCCCGGGCAACACCAGTTCCACATGCTCCCATCCTTCATGCGGATAATGCTTTTTCCCCGGCCACGGTAGCTCGATACAGGTAATCTTCCAGGGGCCGACCGCGATGGCATTGTCCAGAATAAACAAGCAGATTGTGCGGCCATTGATTTGGTTTTCAGACAGCAGCTTACCGACCTTAAGCAGCGCCGCTTTCCATGATTCAGCCGTCGTATTCTGATGACAGCGCAACGAAATATGATCCGCATGAAATGCGTCTAAATCCAGCTGTAACACCTCGGCCAATTCCTGTAACGCTTGCTCAAAACGCGCTAAATCCGTTATCAAATCATCGGGTAACATATCGGGTAACACTCCTCGCAGCATCTCACATTATCAATCACCATTTGCGCAATGAGAATATCACACCCGTGACACATTCTAATTAAATTCTATTTTCCCCCGAGTACATTTATTTACACCTTCATTACGTGAAACGCATTAAATGCAAAGAAAAGGTAACCATGCTGTTTGATTAATAAACGGAAATGTTTTTTACCTGGTGTAATCTGCGATACTTCTCGCAATCTATTCTGGGAGGAATCTTAAATAATAAGCGCCCCATTGAACGCCGAAAAGAAAACGTATAAATTAAGAAAGCATATAATAACACAGAGATATCATTATGGTTTTACTCATTATATCCATCGCACTTATCGCTATTGCGGCATATGCTATTTTTCGTCATTTTAAAACCAGAGACTCACATAAAATTGGTGCAAATAGTCGGTCAAGAAAACGTTAAGACCGCGATTTGATTTATTTTTATTCTACCTAAAACTACTTTTCTTTTTTGTCGTGTTCTCCTTATCTCTTTTTCCCCTATCATCTCGCCTTTTTTATCTCCCGCTCTGCGGGTATTCTTTCGCCTGAACATCCCGTTGCATCTCCCCGTCTGCTGACGAGGAAAGGCAAATATGGTATAAGCAAGGCTTAATTTTTTATTTAAGGTAAACCGGTGAATATTCAGGCTCTTCTCTCCGAAAAAGTCAGCCAGGCGTTAACCGCCGCGGGCGCGCCAGCAGACAGCGAAGCTCAGATTCGTCAGTCGGCAAAAGCACAGTTTGGTGATTATCAGGCCAATGGCGTCATGGCCGTGGCAAAAAAACTGGGCATGCCGCCGCGACAATTGGCCGAAAAAGTCGTCCAACTTTTGGCGCTGGAGGGCATTGCGGAAAAAACAGAAATCGCAGGCCCGGGATTTATTAATATTTTTCTCGATAAGCAGTGGGTTGCGAGCCAGGTTGAGAACGCCCTGAATGCACCAAAACTGGGTTTAACCCCAGTTGAACCTCAAACGATCGTAATTGACTACTCCGCCCCTAATGTCGCGAAGGAAATGCACGTCGGTCACCTGCGCTCAACCATTATTGGTGATGCATCAGCCCGTACGCTGGAATTTTTAGGCCACAACGTGATTCGTGCGAACCACGTTGGCGACTGGGGTACGCAGTTCGGCATGCTGATCGCCTACCTTGAAAAAATGCAAAACGAAAGCGCCAGCGAGATGGATCTCTCCGATCTTGAAGCGTTCTATCGTGAAGCGAAGAAACACTACGATGAAGATGCCGATTTCGCCGAACGCGCGCGCGCTTACGTGGTGAAATTGCAGGGTGGCGATGAATATTGCCGTCAGATGTGGCGCAAGCTCGTCGATATCACCATGACGCAAAATCAGATCAACTATGAACGCCTCAATGTCACGCTGACCAAACAGGATGTGATGGGTGAAAGCCTGTATAACAGCATGCTGCCGGGCATCGTTGCCGATCTGAAAGCAAAAGGTCTGGCAGTTGAGAGCGAAGGCGCAACGGTTGTTTTCCTTGATGAATATAAAAACAAGGAAGGCGAACCGATGGGCGTTATCATCCAGAAAAAGGATGGCGGCTACCTCTACACCACAACGGACATCGCCTGCGCCAAATACCGTTATGAAACCCTGAACGCCGATCGCGTACTTTATTACATCGACTCCCGCCAACATCAACATTTGATGCAGGCCTGGACCATCGTGCGTAAAGCCGGCTATGTCCCTGATTCCGTCAGTCTGGAACACCATATGTTCGGCATGATGCTGGGCAAAGACGGGAAACCATTCAAAACGCGTGCAGGCGGAACGATCAAGCTGTCCGAGCTGTTGGATGAAGCCTACGATCGCGCATTGAAACTCATCGCAGAGAAAAACCCACAGATGGAAAGCGATGAATTAACCGCGCTGGCGAAAGTGGTTTCTATCGGCGCGATCAAATACGCCGACCTGTCGAAGAGCCGTACCACGGACTACGTTTTCGATTGGGACAACATGCTGGCATTTGAAGGCAATACCGCGCCTTACATGCAATACGCCTATACGCGTGTCGCGTCTATTTTCAAGCGTGCAGGCATCCAGGAAGACAGCTTAACGCAGCCGATTACGCTGAGCGATGAGCGTGAATTTGCGCTTGCCACGCGTCTGCTGCAATTTGAAGAAACCATCACCTCCGTCGCCCGTGAAGGCACGCCGCATGTGATGTGTAGCTACCTGTACGATCTGGCGGGTCTGTTCTCTGGTTTCTACGAACACTGTCCGATTCTCAATGCCGAAAGCGACGACGTGCGTCAAAGCCGTCTGAGATTGGCACTGCTGACTGCGAAAACGTTGAAGCAAGGTCTGGATACACTCGGCATCGAAACCGTCGAGAAGATGTAATTCTCCATCAAGTGACAACAAAAACGCCATTGGTGCTGCCACCAATGGCGTTTTTTATGACGGACATCCTTGTCCATCACCCTACGGGCCGTTGCTGTGCAACGTTGAAAAACGTTCCCTACGTTTTTTATTGCGTAATGCTTAGCGTTGTCACACGCTACGGCGGGCGAAATCCCGAGGGCGGAATCCCAACAGCGCCAGCGTGGCAAAATAGGAACCCGCCCCCGCAACCACGACCAGCAACAAGCGCAGGATTCGCATTGTCATATTGCCGTCATCCCACGCGGGCATCCACCACAGCATACCCAGTAACACCAGCGACATCACAATAACTGCCGTCAACAGACGAACCAGAAATCCCCGCCAACCCGGCAGCGGCTGGAAAATATCCTGCTTACGCAGTTGCCAATACAGCAGCCCTGCATTCAGGCAGGAAGCCAGGCCGATAGACAACGCCAGACCCGCATGTTGCAACGGGCCGATAAATATCAGGTTCATAACTTGCGTTAGGATCAGCGTGACTATCGCTATTTTGACTGGCGTCTTGATATCCTGCCGAGAATAAAAACCGGGCACGAGTACTTTGACAACAATCAGTCCCATCAGCCCAACCGAGTAGGCAATCAGCGCTCGCTGGGTCATCAGCGCGTCAAAAGCGCTAAATTTGCCGTACTGGAACAGCGACACGGTTAAAGGCTTAGCCAAAATGCCTAATGCCACAGCGCTCGGCAGCGCCAACAGGAAGCATAGGCGGAGCCCCCAATCCATCAGGCGGGAGTATTCATCATGATTACCACTGGCAAAACTCTTCGCCAGCGACGGCAGTAAGATCGTCCCTAATGCCACGCCGAGAACGCCGGAAGGAAACTCCATCAGGCGATCGGCGTAATACATCCATGACACCGCGCCTTCGCTGAGGAAAGAGGCGAAAATGGTGTTGATGATGAGCGAAATCTGGCTCACCGAGACGCCAAGAACCGCAGGCCCCATCAGCTTCATGACGCGCCAGACGCTCGGGTCACGCCACTTCAAACGCGGCAATACCAGCATGCCAATCTTTTTCAGATGCGGTAGCTGATAGCCGAGCTGCAATAAACCGCCAACCAAGACTGCCCAGGCCAGCGCCATCACCGGTGGGTTAAAATACGGGGCAGCAAACAGCGAAAAGCCAATCATGCTGACGTTAAGCAATGTCGGAGCAAATGCGGGCACCGAGAAACGGTTCCAGGTATTTAGCACCGAACCGACCATAGAAGTCAGCGAGATCAGCAGGATGTAGGGAAACGTGACTCTTAATAGATCCGAAGTGAGCTCAAAGCGCTCTGGCGTCGCGGCAAAACCGGGCGCAGTCACCATGATGACCCACGGTGCGGCGACCATCCCAGCCACGGTGACTAACGCCAGAATCAGCGTCAGCATACCAGAAACATAAGCGAGGAACGTCCGCGTAGCCTCGTCGCCCTGCTGGCTTTTATATTCGGCCAGAATCGGCACAAAGGCCTGTGAAAATGCACCTTCCGCGAAAATTCGCCGGAGCAGGTTGGGCAGTTTGAACGCCACAAAGAAGGCGTCCGTCGCCATACCTGCACCAAAAATACGGGCGACGATGGCATCGCGCACAAAGCCTAAAACACGCGATAACATGGTCATGGAACTGACGGCAGCCAGTGATTTAAGTAGATTCATCCGATTATGTTCTGAACGGTTCAGGACCGATTATTAACCCGTTGAGGTTATCCTGATTGCGAGGTGCGACTAGTCTACGCATTGCACGTGTAATAGCTACCGCACATTGTCATAACCGTCGAACTTTTCAGCTTTTTCCCAGCAATTTTTCAATCATACGCTGGGACAGCAACGCCTGGTTACCTGATGTTTCCGCTGGTTTCCGTTGTTCAATGGAAGCGATGAAATGCTGCACTGCACCGACAAATCCGCGTTGTTCCAGCGTGGTTTGCCAGGATGGCACGGCCGGGCGGATCGTTATTCCTTCACGATCTTCGCGCCATTCACGCATCTCATCCACCTGATAAAGCCCGCCCTGGGTAACAGCCTGAACACATTCACGTTGGCTTCCGGCATGACGATGCATGCTGGTCGTCACCTGACAGCCGCCGCTCTGGAAATGGTGCTCGGCATACAGTAGTTGACCGTCCGCATTCGCATGCAGCACGCCATCAATCAGTTGAGCGTCGCCGCCCGCTAGCCAAAGTGCGGTGTCCACTACGTGCAGATAATCGTCCAGCAGAGTAAAACGGACATCCTGCGGCCCAACGCCATTAATACGGTGTTTATCCATGCGCAACGAGGCTGTCTGATCCAGCCGATGTTTTAGCTGCTGATAGCACGGCGCGAAACGACGATTAAAACCGACCATCAGAATTTTTTGTCGTTGCTCTGCCAATTCGACCAGCGCTTCCGCCTGCTCCAGCGTCTCTGCCAGCGGTTTATCTACATAGACATCAACACCGGCATTCAGCAGTTGGCTCACAACGGAAAAATGGCTGGCGGTGCTGCTGTGCACGAAAACGGCATCGCACTGTGCTGCCAGTTCATCCAGTGCAGAAAAACTCGTCATCCGATACTGATGACAAATCCGCTGCGTTTTTTGCTGGTCGGGAGAAAACGCGCCAACCAGCTCCCAGCGTTCAGCCTGACTGAGAATCGGCAAATAGGCTTTCTGCGCGATGGATCCCAGCCCGACGATGCCGATACGAGGACGTCGGGTGGAAGCGTTATGTTCTGAACTACGATGTTCTGCAACGCTTTCCGCAGACGTAAATTGAGGCTTCATGACAAGTGTTCTCCCTGATACAGATTTATTACGCTAACAGCGCAGCAAGCTGGCATTTGAGTTCAGCAACCTCTTTTTCTAACGCCTCAACACGCTCAGCTAGCGGTGAATGATCGCTTCCGCTATCCACTTCAGGAGCAGCAACATCACTGGCCTCGCCGCTGAAAAGGTGCTGATAGCGACTTTCCCGCTTCCCTGCTTCACGCGCCAGCCGAACGACAAACGGCCCATCCTCACGCTGTTGCAGCTGTTCAAGGGTAGACTCCGCTTCACCGACATCAGAAAATTCATACAGTCGGGCCGCACGCGTACGCAGTTCGCCCGGCGTCTGTGGGCCGCGCAGAAGCAGCGTCGTCACCAGCGCCACTTCCGCAGGCGAGAGCTTCAGGTCACCAAACTCAGAATTGCAAAAACGATGTTCATATTTCACGACACGGTTACCAAACCCGCTGAGCGTGCGCAGGAAATGCTTCTTCACGAGCAAATCCAGCGTTTGTTGGACCTCGCTTTCGCTCAGTTCCATCACGGGTTCGCGGTTGGTTTTCTGATTACAGGCCGTGGTGATGCCGTTTAACGACATTGGGTATTGATCCGGCGTAGTGATTTGCTTTTCCAGCATGCAGCCAATCACGCGGGCTTCACGAGCATCCAATTGGTATTTCATCATTTTTCCTTAACGCGGAGACTTCCACTCGGCGTTGGTCAGCGCGGTTAATACATGGTCCTGCCATTTGCCATCAATGAGCAGATAATTCTTCGCATAACCTTCACGTTCAAACCCCAAACGTGTCAGTAACCCTCCGCTACGCTGGTTATGCGGCATATAGTTAGCCATGATGCGATGCATATGCTGCTGACGCTGCATATAACGTATTGCCGGCTGCAATGCTTCATACATCAGCCCCTGCCCCTGCCATTTTTGGCCGAGTGAATAACCCAGATAGCAGGCGTGAAACGATCCTCGCAGTACGTTGCTGAAATTCGCCACGCCGTACACTTCGTTTTCATTCGGATCCAACAGGAGGAAGTAATAGGCGCTGCCCTGCTTATGCATATCGTTAATCACGCTCAACCGCGCCTGCCAGCCTGATGGATAGCAATGGCTCGCGTCTCTCACGGGCTCCCACGGCTTAAGAAATTCACGGTTTTCAGAATAGTATTCGGCCAGACGCCATGCATCGCGTTCATGGGCCAGACGCACCACCAGCCTGTCAGTTGTCAATTGCACTCTTGCTGGCGTTGAACGGTAGCCAAACATTTTTCCCCCTGCCTCTCCATGTTATCGATAAGTAAAATTCATCGCCGCTGAAAAAGTGACTATTCCGCATAAGCAGAAAATATCGGTATTTCCGATAATCCTTACTATAACCACATAAATTCATAGACGTAAAATCCCCGTCGCCGAGTTATTGCGCAGTTGAGTCAGGAAAGGCATTTTTTCTCACCGAAATGCTACTAGGATAACGTTAAATCGATAAAAAAATATTATCCAACAATAGGCTATACCAAAGTCGAATTAGAGTACAAAATAGTCACGTCTGTTATTTTCCTCCTTTCTTCGTTGTGGTGAAACATGCCTCTGATGTCGCAAGCTCGGAGCTTGGGTAAATATTTTTTATTACTCGATAATATGCTGGTGGTTTTGGGATTCTTCGTTGTCTTTCCCCTTATTTCCATTCGCTTTGTCGACGATCTCGGCTGGGCCGCATTATTAGTCGGTATCGCATTGGGATTGCGCCAGTTTATTCAGCAAGGGCTCGGTATTTTCGGCGGGGCCATTGCTGACCGTTTTGGTGCCAAACCGATGATTATTACCGGGATGCTGCTACGTGCCTCCGGTTTTGTGTTTATGGCGATTGCCGATGAACCCTGGCTGCTCTGGTTGTCTTGTGCGCTATCCGGCCTTGGCGGCACGCTATTCGATCCGCCACGTACCGCGCTGGTCATCAAGCTGGTTCGTCCGCAGGAACGCGGTCGGTTCTACTCCCTGTTAATGATGCAAGATAGCGCCGGTGCCGTTATCGGTGCCCTCATCGGCAGTTGGCTGCTCCAGTACGATTTCGAGATCGTCTGCTGGGCGGGCGCGGTCATTTTTGTGCTTGCCGCTGCGCTCAATGCCTGGCTGCTGCCAGCCTACCGAATCTCAACGGTCAAGACGCCAATCCGGGAAGGCCTGATGCGCGTGATTCGCGACCGCCGTTTCCTGATGTATGTCTTAACGCTGACGGGCTACTACATGCTGGCCGTTCAGGTTTTGCTGATGCTGCCCATTATGGTCAACGAGCTCGCCGGGACGCCGTCTGCGGTGAAATGGATGTACGCCATTGAAGCGGTGCTGTCGCTGACGCTGCTGTACCCTATCGCCCGCTGGAGCGAGAAACGCTTCCGGCTGGAACAGCGCCTGATGGCGGGGCTTTTCATCATGTCCGTCAGCATGTTCCCAATCGGGATGACGACGGAGTTGCAAACTCTGCTGCTGCTGATCAGCCTGTTTTATATTGGCTCCATTATCGCCGAACCTGCGCGTGAAACCTTGAGTGCCTCGCTGGCAGATGCCAGAGCCAGAGGCAGCTATATGGGGTTCAGCCGCCTTGGATTGGCACTTGGTGGCGCGATTGGTTACAGCGGCGGCGGCTGGTTATTCGATACCGGACACGCACTGAATCAACCGGAACTGCCGTGGTTCATGCTCGGCACCATCGGGTTCCTGACGTTAGCCGCACTGTATTGGCAGTTCAACCAACGCCGCATTGAGCCCGCGATGCTGGGTGGTCATTAGTCTGAATTTTACCGACGAGTTTGATCTCGTCGGTAAAGCCCTCCTATACTTTCCTAATACATTCAAACAATTGTTTCGTCGCGAGCCTTCTCGCACACTCGACTTATCTTGTTTGATGATGGGTTACACGCTTGGTCGCCCTGCGGCCTTTGTCTATACCCTAAATAATTCGAGTTTTAGGAAGGCGGCAAGCGAAGGAATCCCGATGAGCTTACTCAAGTAAGTGATTCGGGTGACTGAACGCAGCCAACACACTTGCAACTTGAAGTATGACGGGTATACAACCTGTAATTTAGGAGACGATGTATGAAGCTCTACATTTACGATCACTGTCCCTACTGCGTTAAAGCGCGCATGATCTTTGGCCTGAAAAATCTCCCTGTCGAACTGCAAATACTGGCGAATGATGACGCTGCAACGCCAGAGAGACTGATTGGCCAGAAAATGGTGCCCATTCTGCAAAAAGACGATGGTAGCTATATGCCAGAAAGCATGGACATCGTTCATTACATCGATAATTACGACCGCAAACCGCTGCTGACTGGCTCAACCAATCCGGCCATCGCCGCCTGGCTGCGTAAAGTCACCGAGTATACGCCACGTCTGATTATCCCTCGTTTTGCTCAGGCAGCCTTTGAAGAGTTTGCCTCCGCTTCCGCCCGGCAATATTTTATTAATAAGAAGGAAGCTCAGCTAGGCAATTTTGCTGACCACCTGAGCCACTCTCAGGGGCTGATTAAGAAATTGAACAATGATTTACAGGATCTGGATCCGCTGATTGTTCAACCGAATGCCTGTAACGGCACCTTATCAACGGACGACATCAACCTCTTCCCGCTGCTCCGCTCGTTGTCCATCGTTGCGGGTGTTACGCCGCCTTCTCGTGTTGCGGACTATCGGGATAACATGGCGAAACAGACTCAGGTCACGCTACTCAGCAGTCTGGCAATTTAACCGTTTAGTTTTACTCCGCCGCTTCGTCCTGAAGCGGCATTATCCGCCATTTCAGTGCTATCCTATTGTTTACCCTGCGCATCAGGCGCACGCTGCCCGTGCAGAATCGTGTTGATTATTCGCATAAAGCGCTCGTTCATGTGAATAGACCACCGTAGGAATGAATTGTGCGCGTCAATAGCATCAAGAGGTCAGAATAATGAAAAAATCAGGATGGATGGCAGCGGCCGCAGTGCTGCTGGCTTTTACACTCAGTGGCTGTAATAAACTCACGCAATACACGCTCAGTGAGCAAGAAGTGAATGAGTACCTGCAAAAACACAATGATTATCAGAAACAGCTGGGCGTGCCTGGCGTGGTGGATGCTCATATCGTGTTGACCGAACTGTCGAGCCAGATTGGTCGGGCAGAACCGGGGAAAGTGACTCTAACAGGCAACGCGAAGGTCGATATTTCGTCCCTGTTGGGCAATCAGGCTGCCGACATGAAGCTTACGCTGAAAGCACAGCCAGTCTTTGATAAAACGCAGGGCGCGATTTATCTGAAAGATATGGAACTAGTTGATTACACCGTACAGCCAGAAAAAATGCAGGCGGTAATGAAAACGCTAAGCCCGTATCTTAATCAATCACTAAAAAGCTATTTTGACCAAAAACCAGCTTACGTGTTGGATGCGGATAAGAGCACAACGGAGTCGATGGCGAAGAAGATGGCAAAAGGCATCGAAATCAAACCTGGCCAGATCGTTATCCTGTTTACCGACTAATACTGACTCGCCGATAGCACACGTCATGTTTGCTATCGGCGCACTAAGTTTCATACTGCGAGGCTTCATACCGCGGTATTATTCTTCCGCTTCTGACTCGTCTTCTTCGTCGCTTTCACCCAGTTCATCTCGCATCGCTTCCAGCGCTTCACGGCACACTATCGCCAACGTACGATAAAATGCAGTGGTGGCGTGACTTTCTACTTTCCCGAGAAAACGATCGCTCCACGGTAAAAGATACTCATCGAACAGGGTAATCTGTGCCGCTGTTTCGTCTTCTTGTGCCTGATCTTCCAGCCATGACGCGGCAAGCAGCAAGCTACCAAAATGACCAACCACACCACCATCATTTAACGGCATGCCACGCTGTTGCAAAAAGGTACGAATTTCCGCGTCATCAGCATCGCTTTCATAGAACGAACGCAGCGGTGACACCGAGCCATTTTCGCTATCGAACAACGCCTGATAATCCGCCGCCATTGCGGGCAAATCCAGCCCCTTTTGCAAACGTTCCAACAACGCATCCTGCTCCAGTGGCCAGTGCTGCGCTAGCTTCCCGTCTTTAATCAAGCGTGAATAACGGAGTCAGCAAAGGATCCTGCGGCTGGCGATAAAACAGCGTGCCCAATAGGCGGCACACAATAGAAAACTCGTTCATTCATAACCCTATTTATTGTTAAGTGACATTGGCTTTTAAGTGACACTACCCTTAAGTGACATTGTCACAAATCAGCGAGTTCAGCGATAGCCGGCATTCCACGCTGTTCGAGGAAATCCAACACACGCCGAGGGCTTACGTTCAATATCCGATCCTGTGGGAAATTCACTTCCTGCAAAATACGTTCGCAGTGGGTAAAGTCTCCCAGAGAAAACGCAATATGGGAATCGGAACCTAAAGAAAGTAATCCACCCGCGTCACGAACAGCTTCCGCAATCGCCCGACAGTTTGGCTCACTGCCTTGGCGTGAATGCACGAAAGAGGAGTTATTTAGCTCCAGCGCCACGTTGTATTTCGCAGCGGCTTCCGCAATCGCGCGGATATCGACAGGAAATTTCGGGTTGCCGGGGTGGCTAATGATATGCGCGTCGCCACGTGCCATGGTCGCGATCATCGCCGTAGTATGCGTGTCTTTATCCTGTGGTGGAAAAACCGGCTCATGAAAGCCCGCAATAATCACATCCACCTGACCCAACATCGGTCCGGTGCAGTCGATATCGCCCTCGATGTTTTTAATATTCGCTTCGATACCGCGCAGGATGCCGACGCCATCAACCAGACGCGGCCAAACGCGCATGTTCATAAAGTGCCAGTAATGGGGCGCATCCGCCATATCCGGGCCATGATCGGTGATGGCAAACAGCCGGATATTCTTCTGCTGTGCTTCGACGATGTAATCATGCAGGGTACTGTAAGCGTGCGTACTGGCAACGGTGTGCATATGTAAATCGACGGGATACATAGGTTCTCCTGGGTCAACGTTTGCAAATCAGCATACCATTTCTAGGGCTATTCCGCAGCCAGCGAACAAAATTACAACGCATGATTAACACAACTGAAACATCGTCTTTTTGCGTAGCGACGGGGAAATGGATGAAGGCGAGCGCAAAAGCGGTGAGCAAAGCAACAAATTGCGTTAACTTTAGCTAATTGCGCGCATTGAGTGTAGAAGTTTGTTGACGCTGTTCGGCAATTTCCCTACATTAGCGCCGTCCGCTGCTATGCGATACAGTGAGACCACGGTGAGGTGTCCGAGAGGCTGAAGGAGCACGCCTGGAAAGTGTGTATACGTGAAAACGTATCAAGGGTTCGAATCCCTTCCTCACCGCCATATAAAAGAAAACGCCCTTGACGCAAGTCAGGGGCGTTTTCTTTTATGGTGATGGAGCGAATGAGAAGCAGAACTCACGAGTCAATCCCCCTACCTACTCACACCAAGCACCCTTGACGTAAATCAAAGGGGTGTCCTTTTATCGTGATGGAAAGGACGAGAAACCTTGACGAAGGGTGACAAAACGGCAGGATATAGCCACTCTGATAAAAGGATAACATCATGCGTCATATTTCGTTTTATAGCCTCTGCGCAGGGATAATATATAGCTTATTTTTTGCCAGTTCAGTAAGTGCTGCAAGCTTCGACTGTAAGAAAGCAGAAGGAAAACTGGATCGTACAATATGCAAGAACCCTGAGCTTTCCTCTCTGGATGAAGAAATGAGCGCATTGTATTTTAGTATAAAAAACGATCCTATCATTCCTCCTGAAGACCTCAAGATAAGGCAGAGAGCATTCCTTTCAAAAAGAAATAATTGCATGCGCGAAAGGCATTTAGCGACATGCCTGGACAATCGTTATCAAGAGATTATTAATGAATATCACCAAATACCAAAAAGCATAGATATAGACACCTTCCAGTTTAGTATGAATATCAAGAAAACTTACATACGGTTTGATATTGCGCATCCTGAATGGCCATACCTGGCTGAAGTTTATATGAAAGCAACGGGGTGTTCAGACGGAGCATGGTGTGAGTCAAATGGATATCTGGCCGTTAAAGACACCACGACAGAGTTAATCACGCAGGTCATTTATTTACCTCGCGCCTATTTCTTTACCGAGTACAGTGATAACAAAGTAAGAATTTCCTACAATAAGCAAAAAAATGGTTTATTATCCATATTTGACAACACCCAAGGAAACGAGGTGAACATTACTATCCCGTGCTCATCGCCCAGAGACAACACCAAAGAGAATAACTTTAAATATACTAACAACAAGCTTTACTTTCTGATTGATAAAAGTAGCTGCGCAAGAGCAATGGATTGATTAGGCAGGAAAATAAAATGACAAAAAATAAATTGATACTATTATCTTTACTGGCATTTTCAAGCGCACCACAGGCCATTGTTTGCCCTGCGGCGCAAAGTGATGTAGAAAAGAAAATATGTTCTTCTGAACCTCTCATGCAACTGGATGCTGCATTAAACAAATGGTTTTATCAGGTAGAAAAATCACAGATCAATCCTGAAAGACTTCATGAGGATGAAAAGAATTGGTTACAGCAACGCGATCAGTGTACTGATGAATCGTGTCTCATTGCTTCATACAAGTTTCGCCTCTCACAGCTGAGAGAAATTGAGCGCTACAGCGATACCAGAACTGTCGCCAGTACTCTGGATCAGGTCAGAATGACTCAGGTCATGCCATATGTATCTGAGGAAAATCCCGTTTCATACAGTGGTTCTGAATACGCTCTCCAAGCGGAAGATTGGGTCTATAAACCGTTCTATACAAATAAAGAGCGTATAAAATTACGAGATATGCTGAAAGAAACCATCCCACATTCAACGAATGACACTCGAATAGAAAAAATTGTAGGAAGCATTATCGAAAACAAAACAACTTACCTCTATATTCTTCATTACAATGGTATTCATTACTATGACAAAGCATTGCGAAAGAATAAATATTATAACACATCGCAATTAATTCAAATATCCGAGCAAGGCGATCTCAGGATCGTTGACAATAGCAGTGATGAAAACATCCCCAAAGATCAAAACATGAATTATCGGTTAAATAGTTTTGAAATCGATGACGCAGGGAATATTTACTTCATTAATAATGATAATGCCCATCCGACATTAAAAAAATGGTCAACCCTTCAGCAGAAACTCGAAACGCTTTCCGATGATGAGTTTTCTCAGTATAAAAACAAACACCCAGATAACGGAATATGGTCATGGACCGGTAAGTGTGGCGATGTCGAATGTAAAAGCCGAGTTGGGTCAGATAATTCAGCACATTATGCATTGCATTACCCTAACATTGCCAGAAAAAAACCTTCTGATAATTATACCGGTTATGATGCTTCTTTCGCAGATAGTCTATTTTATGTTAACGATAATGGCGAAGTTAACACGATATTAAAAGAGAATGATGATAACAGGGATACCTGGTATTTGTTTTGGGAACCAACATGCGCTCACAAAAATGCATGTTACTTTATCAACCATCATGGCATGGCTGGCATTTGGCAAGTTAATCAACAAGCCAAAACGTTAACACACACTACACCATTAAGCAGAATAGATGAGATAAAAGCTATTCACCACGACAACAAAGACTATATATTCATGTTATTTAGCTCATTAAATGACATATATGTCACAACAGCAGCTAATACCAATAAAAGTGAATAAAGATATTTTGTTATCCTGTAAAACCACCTTACACCAAGGTGGTTTTTTAGCATCATGAGACAGCGGCAGAGTTCACGCTGATACCTGAACCCTGCCGTTTAGTTGCAGCTATCTTGCCCCCAGCGCCAGATAGTTGCCCGCAGATTCATCGACGCGGAATTGTTCAACGGTGCGCGACAGCTCCTGTGCCTGTTCATTCAGCGATCTCGCCGCGGCCAGCGCTTCTTCAACCAGTGCCGCATTCTGTTCGGTACTCTGATCCATCTGCGATATCGCGAGATTGACCTGTTCAATACCAGAACGCTGCTCTGCACTCGCCACGCTAATCTCGCCCATCATGGACGTGACGCGGTGTACGCTTTCAACGACTTCACTCATGGTATCACCAGCCTGCTTCACGAAATCCGTGCCCTCGCCAACCTTGGCAACGGAATCATCAATCAAGCCTTTAATTTCCCGAGCGGCAGATGCCGATCGCTGTGCCAGCGTGCGGACTTCACTCGCGACGACGGCGAAGCCGCGACCTTGTTCACCGGCCCGTGCCGCTTCTACCGCCGCATTCAGCGCCAGAATATTCGTCTGGAAAGCAATGCTGTCAATAACGCCGATGATATCCACAATCTTACGCGATGATGTGCTGATGGAGTCCATCGTCACCACGACCCGGCTGACAACATCCCCACCGCGCACCGCTACATCCGATGCCGACACCGCGAGTTCATTCGCATAGCGCGCATTATCCGCATTCTGTTTCACCGTCGCGGTCAATTGCTCCATTGCTGCGGCCGTTTGTTCCAGAGCGCTGGCCTGCGATTCGGTACGAGATGACAAATCGCCGTTACCCGATGCAATCTGCGTTGAAGCAGTGGCAATCGAGTTGGTACTACTGCGAACCTGATTAACCAGATGCGACAGGTTGTCGCGCATCGCACGGATAGCATAAAGAATGCTAGTTTGATCGCCCGACTTCGTTTCAACATCGACGCGCAAATTGCCTTCCGCAATTTCACGCACAACCTCCACCGCATATTGCGGCTCGCCGCCAAGCTGGCGCATCAGCGTACGCAGCATATTCCATGCAAACGCGGAAATAATTAACAGCAGAACCAGCCCTAAAGACAGCAGGATCAGTGCATTGCGCCAGAACGTTTGTTGGATATCGTCAATATAGTCACCGTAGCCAATCGTCCAGTCCCAAGGCTCGAATTTAATGACGGCATAAAGCTTCTCAACTTTATTCTGCTGTCCTGGACGCGTCCCTTCCGCGATCACCGTGCCAATCGTATTGCCTTGAAGCGACGCACGGTAGCGCTCTCCTGCTTCTTTACCACCATTGGCGTCGATAATGCCAATACGTTTAGGATTAGGGTGAACGTAGTTCACATCATTCGTATAGCCGCGTACGAAGAAATAGCGATCGTCCTGATGGAAACTGCTAATTGCCCGTTTGGCCTCTTTCTCCGCGTCCTCACGTGACAGCTGACCACTTTTCTCAAGGTCATATGCTTTTTGTGCCGCCGCGTGGGCCAGTTGAACCAGCGTAGAAAGCTGGCCAGTGCGTTCGCTCATCATCGTGTTATAGAGCGTATTCAGCGCCACCGCAGATAAAATTAACATCCCTAACAAGGTCGTACCGCATAGCAGTGCAATTCTGGTTCGTAATTTCACGATATTCTTCTCTCTAACCACTTTTCAGAAAATTCCGAGCAAAAAACTACACTACATTGCCGCCTTGAGCCATACCATCCAGGTAGTAATGATAGATTTTTTAACAATAAATAATGAAAAATTACCTTAATCGCTCAATTTAAAGTCAATATCGAGCAATAACGATAAGAAAATAGAGGTGAAATGATCGAAATCGAAATTAATAGGTAAATAACGTTACAGGGATAGCAAAGCGTCGGATCATGACTCGAAGCCCGAGATGTCTACTGAACGTGTCTATTGATCATCTGTGGTGATCGTGCGTATTGATCGTGTCTGTCGACGGTGAACTCGGTATCGATTGAACCGAGAGGCAGAATCAGGGCTCTTCGCCCCTAAAAACAAAAGCCTCCGCAAAAGCGGAGGCGTTCCCTCTAACGACAAGGCGCGCTAAGCGGTAACAGCCCTGTCCTCCATGGCTTTTCGCCAGCCTCCCAACCAGTAAGACCGGGCATTAATTGATTGATAAGGACAAAATTCCTTTGGTCTACCGACAATACCTGCTTGATAACCACGTGAATGAGCCCGTTCCAGGCGATCGCGTTTCTGTCTCTTCATGCCTTATTTCCCTCATTATTTATCTGGTGGAAAGAAAACAATGATTACTTTGTAAGCAATCACAGACTATCAATACCGATTCTGTCGCCAAAGGTCAAGGCGCAAAATTCACGCCAGTGTCATATTTGTGATCCAAAATAGGAATTTTCCCCACTAAAAAACGCAAAACCCTAACTGATTGAAAACAATAAAAAACCTCTAAAAACGTAATGCAATCACAGCATTACATCTTTAGAGGCCTGATTTCTTAGCACGTTGTTTGTGTCAAACCGTGACCGGATAATACCGAGTCCCTGTCATCGTTATTTCAGCGTATCCGCCTGCTGGGCAATCGACTGGGAAACCTGCTGCCAGCCTTGCGCCAGCGTTCTTACCAACGCGTCGTAGCCATCTTCTTTTTGTGGCAGCACTACGCTAAAGGGGCGTTTAACCACTTTTCCCTGATAGGTCAGCATCCATTCGCCACTGACGATGACATTGCCATCATAACGGCCGTGAAAGCCTGTAACCGCCACGTTCAGCACAGCCTGTTCGCTTCCCTGCGGCTGTGTAGTCACGACCCAACCGGGCAGTTTATTTCCCAGGTTCGTCACCAGCGCCTGCTGCATATTGCTGATCCAACGGGCTGGCCCACAGGTTGTTACTGGCAATGACATACTGCACATCGTTAGTCTGATACACCAAGCCTGCATTGACGAGATAATCCGCCACGCTGACATGTTCCACCCATAGCGGATGCCCCTGAGTCACCGCAGTTTGCGTCGTATTGGTCCCCGCGATTGTCGGCAGTTGATAGTACGTTTTCTGCGTATTACTACTGCTGCACGCGCTCAATAGCAAAGCCAGAACCAATGTCCATGCTTTCATCATTATTTTGCCCTCTTCGGCTGAGGATCCTGACTACCCGAGGCCTCAAAGACCAACGCATTACTTTTCTCGTTCAGGGTACGCAGCACAGGCTGTAGCTCTCGCAGCACCTGATCCAACCGCTGCATATCCGCCACCATCTTGTTATACGCCGGTGAGCCGGGTTGGAAGCCTTTCATACTGCGATTCAATTCAAGCAACGTTTTTTGCATATCTTCCGGCAGATCCTGCATCGCTTTGCTGGATGTCAGCTTGTTCAGCGCGGCCATCGTTTTTTGCATTTCGCGCAGCGTTGCCTGACTTTCCGTCAGCGTCTTCGTTGCTTCATTGACCATCGGGTTCAGCGGCAGGCTATTCACCTTATCCAGTACCGCCATCAGCTTCTGCTGAATCTGTGACAGGCCACCGTCAATGGTAGGCAGAACCGGGTAGCCGTCCAGAACGAACAGCTGTTTATCCACTTTCTCTTTTGGATAAAAATCGAGATCGATATAGAGCGCACCCGTCAGAAGGTTCGCCGACTTCATCGATGCGCGCAGCCCCAGCGACTGGGCTTGCTTCAGATGCTGTTCAAAGTCGAACGAGCCGCCAATCTTCTTCTCGAACCGATCGGGTTCAATACGGATCAGCACCGGAATACGGTAGTCATCATCCAGTTCCTGCTTCATATTGCGCGGGAAAAACGGCGCTTCGGCAACGGTTCCCAGTCGAATGCCACGGAATTCAACTGGCGCACCCGCCTGTAGACCACGGATCGATTCGCTGAAGAACAGCAGATACTCTTTATATTCAGTATATAGCGAGTCCTGAATGCTGCGCTGGCTATCAAACAATCGGTACTGTGCCATTGTCTTGGCCGCATCGCCCAGCTCCCACCCAGCAGGGACATCAAAGCTGACGCCACCGCTGAATAGCGTAGTCAGCGAGCCCATTTCGACACGCATGCCCTGCGCCGACATATCGAACGCTACGCCGCTGTCTTTCCAGAAACGGACGTTGGTCGTGACCAAGCCGTCATACGGCGCAGAGATAAACAGCTGATAGCGCATCTTGCGTGCTTTCGGATCGAACTCGCTGGTTTCCACCGACCCCACCCGATAGCCGCGGAACAGGACCGGATCGCCCGCATTCAGTTGCCCGGATTGCTCACTGTCCAGTATTACCCTAATGCCTTTCGCATCCGGCGAGGCCAGCGGCGGCGCATCCAGCAGAGTAAACTCGCTTTTACCCTCTTTACTGGCTCCGGGCTGTAGCTCAATGTAAGCGCCGGATAACAGCGTCCCCAGACCGGAAACGCCTTCGCGACCAATTTGCGGTTTCACCACCCAGAAAGCGGAATCCTGCTTGAGCAGTTTATCCATACCATCATGCAGGCGTGCTTTGATCTCCACTTGATGGAGGTCGTCACTCAGTACGACGCTCTCTACCACCCCGACGTCTACGCTACGGCTTTTGATGGCCGTTTTTCCCGCTTCAATGCCTTCTGCGTTGCTGGTAATCAGCGTAATTTGCGGCCCTTGATGGCTGAAATGGTAAAACAGTATCCAGGCACCGATCAGTACCGTGACAATCGGCACAATCCAGACCGGAGACCAGCGTTTAATCGTTTCTACATCCGCAATGGCATGGTTATCTTTCGCCAACGGCAGGCTCCTTATGAAGAACATCATCGCGACGATCCCACAACAAACGGGGATCAAACATCATCGCGGCAAACATGGTCAGAATCACCACGGCCGCGAACAACACCGCCCCAACGGCGGGATAAATACTCATCAGGCGACCGATGCGCACCATCGCCGACAAGACGGCAATAACGAACACATCAATCATCGACCAGCGTCCAACAAACTCCACCATCTCATAGATGACATGCATACGCTCGCTGTCTTCCGTTTTTTTGGTTTTGCCATTGGCCTGCCAACACAGCCAGCCTAGCGCCAGCATTTTTAGCGATGGCACCATGACGCTGGCGACAAAAATCACCAGCGCGACAGGGTAAGATCCCATTCCCCACAACAGGATGACGCCCGACATAATCGTCGATCCCATGCGATCGCCGAAGGCTTCAGTCACCATGATCGGCATCAGATTCGAGGGGATATACAGCATGATAGAGGTGATCAGCAGGGCCAACGTCCATTGCAAGCTGTGCTTCTTGCGAGCATGTCCGCGTGAGTGGCAGCGCGGGCATACTAACTGACTAGCAGGCAGAATGGCGGTGCAGCATGAACACGAACGCAGCCCTTGCGATAGCCCGCTTTGTCCCAGAACCGGTGGCGCAGGCAGCGCGGGCGGCGGCACGATGTCATTCCACAACCAGCGGCGGTCGAGGCTTTGGAAGGCCAGCAGTTGTAGCAGACAGAACAGGACAAAAGGCATAAAGCTGGTGCCGATGCCGATGTCACCATAGGCCATTAGTTTGACAAAGCTGACTAGCACGCCAGCCAAGAAAATCTCTGCCATCCCCCAGCTTTTGAGGTGGAACAGCATTTTGCCCAGGTTTTTTTTCAACGCCAGCGGCAGCGAGGCATGTAGGCAAAGCAGAATGAGGGTCGCCATACTGAAAGCCGGAACCAGTTGGACAAAAAGCATAAACAGCGTCGCGACGCTGGCGTAGTTTTCCGCCACCATCACTTTAGGTATTTGTATCAGGGTAATTTCGCTGGTGATTCCCGCTACACGCATAGAAACGAAGGGGAAGAGATTTGCCAGTAATAGCATGAATAACGCGCTCACCGCATAGCCAACCGGTCGTTTACGCGGTTCCGTCTGGTGGCTGGTTAGCGCAGTTTTACAGCGTGGACAAGTCGCTTTCTGGCCGTGTAACAGCTCAGGTAATTCCACCAGCAGGTCGCACTGCGGGCACAGCATATAGTCATCATGGTGATGATGTTCGTGTTCAGAACCCTGTTCAGGGCTATGCCCATGAGCAGGGTCATGTTGAAGATCGTGCTTGTGTTGAAGATCAGGGTCATGCCGATCGTGATGGGAACACACGCATTCTCTCCTTCAAAATTCGTCAGCTTATAACCAAAAAACCATCAATACGAGACGTTGCGCCCGTATTGATGGTGCTACACAGCAACGTGGATTAGCCGTTTTTCTGTGCTTCCAGCTCTTCCCAACGTTCGAAACAGGTTTCCAGCGCGCTTTCCGCTTCCGCCAGCGCGCTTAAGACCTGCTGCGTCTCTTCGCGTGGGCGGTTAAAGAAACCCGCGTCATTCATCTGCGCTTGCAGCGACGCAATGTCCTGCTCCAGTTGCTCAAGACGCTGCGGCAACTGATCTAATTCGCGCTGCTGGTTATAACTTAATTTCCCCGCGCTTCGTTTAGCGGACGGTGCGGTGCTCGCTGCTGTCGCTGTCGTGGTTACTGCCGGCGCAGCCGTCGTGCGCAGTGGCGTGGCTGTGGCTCGCTGCTGTTGTGCATCGTAATACCCACCGACGAAGCGAGAAATCTTGCCGTCACCTTCAAAGATCCAGCATTCAGTCACCGAATTATCGACGAACTGACGGTCGTGGCTGACCAGCAGCACCGTTCCCTGATAGCTTTCGATTAACTCTTCCAGCAATTCCAGCGTTTCCACGTCCAGATCGTTGGTCGGTTCATCGAGAATCAACAGGTTGCTAGGTTTGAGGAACAAACGCGCCAACAACAGACGGTTACGCTCCCCACCCGACAGCGCTTTGACTGGCGTCATGGCACGTTTAGGATGGAACAGGAAGTCTTGCAGATAGCCCAACACATGGCGCGAGCGGCCGTTGACCATCACTTCCTGTTTGCCTTCCGCCAGGTTGTCCATCACCGTACGTTCTGGATCGAGTTCAGCGCGGTGCTGATCGAAATAGGCAACTTCCAACTTCGTGCCACAATGCACACGACCGCTGACCGGTTCCAATCCACCCAGCATCAATTTTAGCAGAGTGGTTTTACCGCAGCCATTCGGCCCCACCAGCGCAATCTTGTCGCCGCGCTGTACCTGAGCGGAGAAATTGCGCGTCAGCACTTTCTTTTCGCCCAGAGAACCCTGGTCAACATGGTAGTTCACGTCTTCCAGCTCAAACACAATCTTGCCGGAGCGGGCAGCTTCTTCAACCTGCATTTTCGCCGAGCCCATCACTTCACGGCGCTGCGCACGTTCCTGACGCATGGCTTTCAGCGCCCGCACGCGGCCTTCGTTACGGGTACGGCGAGCTTTGATGCCCTGACGGATCCACACTTCTTCCTGCGCCAATTTGCGATCGAACTCCGCATTTTGCAGATCTTCCACCCGCAGCGCTTCTTCTTTCCCTTCCAGATATTTATCGTAGTTACCCGGCCAGGAAACCAGCTTGCCACGGTCAAGATCGACAATGCGGGTCGCCATATTGCGAATAAACGAACGGTCATGGGAGATAAAGATAATGCTGCCCTGGAACGTTTTCAGGAAGGTTTCCAGCCAGTCAATCGTTTCAATATCCAGGTGGTTAGTCGGTTCATCCAGCAGCAGCACACGCGGCGAACTCACCAGCGCTCTGCCGAGTGCGGCTTTACGCAGCCAGCCACCGGAAAGTGAAGCCAGCGGAGCATCGGCGGACAGACCAAGCTGTTCCAGCACTTCGTGAATGCGGCTTTCCAACTGCCACAGACCTTGATGCTCCAGAACGTCCTGCAACTTAGCTAACTGATTCAGGTTCTTTTCGCTCGGGTCGCTTTCAACCAGACGTAGCATGGCGTGGTAGTTTTTCAGGTGATCCGCCTGTGCGGCGACCCCTTCAGCGACAAAATCAAAGACGCTACCGGCAACATCCCGCGGGGGATCCTGTTGCAGGCGCGCGACAATCAGATCCTGTTCATAGGTGATACGACCATCATCCAACGGAACCTCTTTGGCCAGAATTTTCAACAGTGTCGATTTTCCGGCACCGTTGCGACCAACCAGACAAACGCGTTCATTCTCTTCGATATGGAGTTCGGTGTTATCCAACAGCGGCGCATCGCTGAACGACAGCCACGCACCTGAAACACTGATTAAAGACATCGGTTACTTTTCCTCACCGGCATGCGTTAGCAGCCAGCAGTTATGAATTTGACGATTACGGGCAAAATCCTGCGATTGGGTCTGCGCGGTAATTTCTTTGGCGTTCAGCCCCAGTGCGGTCAGGCCAGCGGTATCCATCTGGAAGCCGCGTTTATTATTCGAGAACATGATGGTGCCGCCACGGCGCAACAGACGTTTGAGATCTTTCATCAGCGCCAAAATGATCGCGCTGGACATCAAACGACTCTTCCATACGTTTTGAGTTGGAGAAGGTCGGCGGGTCAATGAAGATCACATCAAACTGTTCATTGCAGTTATGTAACCATGACAGGCAATCCGCCTGAATCAGGCGATGCTGACGCCCGGTCAGGCCATTCACCCGCAGGTTTTTTTCTGCCCATTCCAGATAGGTGCGTGACATATCAACGGTGGTCGTTGAGCGTGCACCGCCCAATCCCGCGTGCACACTCGCCGTGCCGGTGTAGGCAAACAGGTTGAGAAAATCTTTGCCACGGCTCATCTCACCCAGCATTTTGCGGGCAATACGGTGGTCGAGGAATAGGCCGGTATCGAGGTAGTCGGTCAGGTTGACCCACAGCTTGGCACCAAACTCTTCCATCAGCAGGAAGTCGCCTTTCTGCGCCAGTTTCTCGTACTGATTTTTCCCTTTCTGACGTTCGCGCGTTTTCAGCACCAAACGGTTCGACGGTAATTCCAGCACGCTCAGCGTCGCGTTGATCACATCAAACAGGCGCTGACGGGCTTTTTGCGCATCAATGGTTTTCGGTGGCGCATACTCTTGTACGACGACCCAACTGCCGTAGCGGTCAACCGCCACATTATATTCAGGCAGATCGGCATCGTAGAGGCGATAGCACTCAATCCCCTGCTGCTTCGCCCACTTCTCCAGCTTGCGCAGGTTCTTACGCAGACGGTTGGCAAAGTCTTCCGCGATTTGTCCCGCAGATTCCCCCTGCGTTTCCGCCAGTTGGTAGTTCTTCTGTACGCAGTCCAGCGGACCGTTTTTCGCCTTGAATTGGCGTTCAGCACGCAGTTGCAGACAGCTCAGCAGCTCCGGCGATGCGCTGAACAGCGAGAGCTGCCAGCCACCAAAGTCGCTTTTCATCTTACGACCCAGCATATTATGCAGGGCGATCAGCGCGGGTTCACTTTCCAGACGCTCACCGTAAGGCGGGTTGCTGACAACCGTACCTTTCGGACCTTCCGGCAATGGATTTTTTAGCTGTGCGGCATCCCTCACGTCGAAAGAAATCAGTTCGGCAACGCCTGCGCGACGCGCATTAGCTTTGGCGATCTCGATCACTCGACGATCGTTATCCGATCCGAAAAAGCGGGATGTCGTTGCCTGCAACCCCTGACGGGCGCGCTGCTGCGCTTCCGACGTCACTTCTCGCCACAGTTCGGTATCGTGTTTTAACCAGGCGTTAAATCCCCAGTGCGTACGATGTAAACCGGGCGCGCGATCGGACGCGATCATCGCCGCTTCGATCAGCAGCGTACCGGAACCACACATCGGATCGACCAGCGGCGTGCCATTCTGCCAGCCGGAGCGTAAAACAATCGCCGCCGCCAGATTCTCTTTTAGCGGTGCCAGCCCAGCCAGATCGCGGTAACCACGCTGATGTAAGCCGTCGCCGCTTAAATCCAGCGACACGCTGGCCATATCACGCTGTAAAAAGACGTTAACGCGAATATCCGGCTGCTGTTTCGCTACGTCTGGACGCTGCCCGGTTTTGCGTGTGAAGCTATCCACAATCGCATCTTTAACTTTTAATGCGCCGTACTGGCTGTTGCGGATATCTTCATTGGTACCGGTAAAATGCACGGCAAAGGTTTTATCGATGCTGAAGATCGTTGACCAGTCAATCGCCTGCACGCCCAGATATAAATCCAGATCGCTGTGTACCTTGAATTCATTCAGCGGCAGCAGAATGCGCGATGCCAGACGGCTCCACAGCAGGCTCTGGTACAGCAGGCGATTGTCACCCTCAAAATGGACACCGCCCTGCACAACCGCACAGGACTGCGCACCCAATGATTCGAGTTCGCTTTTTAATAACTCTTCCAATCCCCGCGCCGTACTGGCAAACAAAGCATTCATGTCGTCACTATCACCAAAAAATAGATTCATAAAAGAAATTGAGGCGCATTATAGCTAATCCGAGACGCTTGTCATAAAGTTGCCGTTTTAGTTTGGCAAGGAACAGGTCAGTGATTGGCGTAACGCGGCTTTATATTCATCCGGTAAAATCGATGCGGGGGTTACAGCTGTCCCACGCGATGGCGTCTGTCAGCGGTTTGGCGAACGATCGTGCCTTCATGATTACCGAATCGGATGGCACATTTATTACTGCTCGCCAGTATCCGCAGATGGTGTTATTTACCCCCGCCTTGTTACCCGATGGACTGTTTATTGCCGCGCCAGATGGTCAAACGGCCACGATACGTTTTGCCGACTTCACCGAGGCACCTCAACCGACAGAAGTCTGGGGAACGCACTTTACGGCGCTCGTCGCCCCTGAAGCCATCAACCTCTGGTTAAGCCACTATTTTCAGCGTGCCGTACAGCTTCGCTGGGTGGGCAATGAACCATCGCGGCGAGTTAAGCATTATCCTGATGTTCCTCTGGCATTTGCCGATGGCTATCCGTTTCTGTTAATTAATGATGCCTCATTTCAGGCGCTGCGCCAGCGCTGTTCCGCCGGCATTAAAATCGAACAGTTTCGCCCCAATTTGGTCGTAACAGGCGCGGAAGCCTTTGCCGAAGACAGTTGGAAGACCATTCGGATTGGCGAGGTTATTTTTGACGTCGTCAAACCCTGTAGCCGCTGCATTTTCACCACTGTCAGCATCGAACGTGGCCGTAAGCACCCGTCAGGAGAACCGCTGGCCACGCTGCAATCTTTCCGTACTGCCGAGAACGGAGACGTCGATTTTGGACAAAATCTGGTCGCCAGAAATACGGGCATCATTCGCGTGGGCGACACATTGGAAGTGTTAGCGACCAAACCACCGCGTCCTTATGGTTCTGGTCAGGTGGTCGAAAGCCTTGTCGTTCCCGAAAAAAGCGAACAGGCCGTCACCATCCACTATCAGGGAAAAGCGTTACAAGGGAACAATCAGCAGATTTTACTGGAACAGCTGGAGCAACAGGGTATTCGAGTCCCCTATTCTTGTCGGGCAGGATTGTGCGGTTGCTGTAAATTGACGTTAGTCAGCGGAGAGGTTTCCGCACTGAAGCAAAGTGCGATTAAAGGAAACGGCGAAATTCTTACCTGTAGCTGTATTCCGCAGAGTGACCTTCATTTGCAATAAAAAAGCATCTGCAATAGCCGAAGAAAAACCAGCGCGCACGCGGCTTGAAGTATGACGGGTATATGACGAGGTTTAGACGACCTTGGCGTACTCAAATGCCGACGTGCCTTCACCCAACGTGGTTTCCCACTCAGCCCTATTCTGAACGACGGCAGGCATGAGTCTGTCGTGCATGATTTTTATGGCGTCACCCAGACCCATGGTTTTTCCACTTAATGACAGCTGTTCTTGCGCCAGCAAACAGAGGCAGGCTTTATCCCCTGCTTCCGCCACCAGAAAACAGGCCGTTTCATGGGTTTCAGTGAGTTGTACTTGTACAACATCACCCGCCTGCGGCGAATACGTTACGGCATCCGGCTGTTGGATGAAGTGCCAACTTTTTGGCATCAGCGGTTTTAGGAACCGGCTTGCGACCAGCGCATTCAAAACTAATTCGCCCTGGAGGTCACGATGCAGTGCCGCTTTCTGACATTTGTCGTTATAGGTAAAAAATAACGCGGCATCGTCGACACAGAATGCGCATTCATTGAATGCATCCGGCGTTAGCATTTTAGACGGAAAACGAGAACGGAATAACATGCCGTTAGCCAAATCCAACATCAGGCGGTCGTGTTCGGTATCAAAATACCAGCGCCAGTTATCGTCAGGTTTTAGCTTCATATTATTTACCCTTCGCCTTCATAGTAGAAATATCAGAAATGGCTGATTGTGTTTTCTCACATCACAATAATCGTTCATCGTCACAAACATTGCGGCAAGAAGATCAGTCATCCGTTGATAGATTATTTACGCAAACGGATAAAATATAGACTAGCCGGGGGGATAAATAAACCCCCAGCTAAAAATGAAAGGCATTTCGGATTAAATATGTGTAACGATATCTTTAATCAGGCGTGGACCGTGGAAAATAAAGCCTGAATATATCTGTACCAGCGATGCGCCAGCCGCCATTTTTTCGCGTGCGGCGACCAAAGAATCAATTCCGCCAACGCCAATAATCGGTAAACGTCCCGCTAATTCCTGTGACAAACGGCGGATAATTTCCGTGCTGCTTGTCTGCAACGGACGTCCACTTAATCCCCCTGTCTGCCCGCAGTGGTTTAATCCCTGAATCAGTTTTCTGTCGAGCGTCGTATTGGTTGCAATCACGCCGTCGATGTTATGGCGAACCAGGCTGTCGGCAATTTGGATCAATTCTTCTTCAGAAAGATCCGGCGCGATCTTTACCGCCACAGGAACATATTTCTGATGCTTATCTTTTAATTCTGTCTGCTTGTTCTTTATCGCCAGCAAAAGATCGTCCAGCGCTTCACCATATTGCAAGCTGCGTAACCCCGGCGTATTGGGTGACGAAATGTTGATCGCGATATAACCTGCGTGAGGGTAAACCTTATCCATGCAGATCAAATAATCGTCTTTACCTTGCTCAACCGGCGTATCTTTATTCTTGCCGATGTTGATCCCTAATACACCGCCAAAACGTGTTTTCTTTACATTCTCAACCAGATAATCCACGCCTTTATTATTGAAACCCATTCGGTTGATTAATCCTTCCGCTTCCACTACGCGGAATAATCTCGGTTTGTCATTACCGGATTGTGGACGCGGCGTTACCGTCCCCACTTCAATAAAACCAAATCCCATTGCGCCTAACGCATCAATACATTCGCCGTCTTTATCTAATCCCGCCGCCAGACCGAGTGGGTTTTTAAAAGATAATCCCATGCAGGTAACGGGCTTAGTAGGAACGGATTGGCGGACGAGAAATTCAAAAGGCGTGTTGGTAATACGGCGTAATTGTTGGAAGGTCAGCTCATGTGCTCGCTCTGGATCGAGCTGAAACAGGGCTTTTTTGATAACGGGATAGAACATATTGTCTCCTGAGATCCCTATCGCAAAGGTATCTTGCCTACGCTGGAAGTAAGCAATAGTGGATTAGCGCTTGATAATAACGTACGTCACGCTGTGGTAAGGGATAGATCGTAAAGACGCTGCAAGTACATCCCTGTAAGCTCGAGCCGCGCCATCCCTGGCGCGGACGCTTTACTCTTCTATCCCCTACCACCGTTATCATTCCGCAAAAATAATCGTCACAATCTAAGATTGTGAATTCACGGTCGGTGATGGTAATTCCATCTTTGCGGAAAGTAAAACGTTTGCGGAAACGGGGAATCGTGATGCGGGAATTATCGCCACACGCGGCAGGATACCGCGTGTGGCTGTGCTAATCGCGTGGCAGGATTAGTCTTGCAGCGCCTTGCTGATCTTCTCGAACAGATCGCCAGACAAATTTTCCAACGTCTTCAGTTGCTCCAGCGCCTGACGCATTTGCGCCTGACGTTTAGCATCATAGCGTTTCAGACGGATCAACGGTTCGATCACTCGCGCCGCGACCTGCGGATTGCGGGTGTTCAAGTCACTCAGAATCTCCGTCAGGAAGCGATAGCCACTGCCGTCTTCAGCATGGAACGCCGACGGGTTCGAGGCTGCAAACGCCCCCACCAGCGAGCGCAGACGGTTAGGGTTGTTCAGGCTGAATGAACGGTGTTGCAGCAGCTCACGCACGCGGGTCAGCACATCGGCTGCCGGGCTAGTGGCTTGCAGTACAAACCATTTATCCATGACCAAACCATCCTGATGCCAGCGGTTATCAAACTGCGTCAACAGTTCGTCACGCACTGGCAACTGTGCTTCAACCGCCGCCGACAGCGCCGCCAGCGAATCCGTCATGTTATCCGCCTGACGGAACTGCGCTTGTACCAGTTTATCCGCCTGATCGGCATCGTTGAATGCCAGATAATGCAGGCAGACGTTGCGCAGTGCGCGTTTGCCCATATCCGCGTGTTCGATGCGATATTGCGGCGCGTGATTCGCGTGGTATACCGCCAGCCACTCATCTGCCATCTCTTTCGCCATCGTACGCGTCATGCTTTCGCGCACCGCAGCGATCGCCGTCGGATCGATGATGTCAAACAGCTCGGCAATCTCGTTTTCGCTCGGCAATGTCAGAATCTGAGAAGCCAGCATCGGATCCAGTTTTTCATCCAGCAACACGCCACGGAAAGCATCCACAACATGCATCGGCACGGAAAGCGGCTGTTTCTGCTGATAGCGGGAAACGTTCAGACGGATATAGTTAGCCAGCAGGCTCTGTGCTGCATCCCAACGCGAGAACGCATTGCTGGCGTGGCGCATCAGGAATGTCAGCTGTTCATCGCTCCAGGCATAATTCAGTTTTACCGGCGCAGAGAACTCACGTAATAAAGAAGGAATCGGTCGGCAAGGCACCTGATCGAAAATGAACGTCTGTTCAGATTCGGTCACATTAAGCACCGACGCCAACAGTTGGCCATCTTTCTGTAGCGGAATGACCTGCCCTTGTGGATCGTACAGTTCGATATCCAGCGGAATGTGCAGCGGCAGCTTTGGCTGTTTGTCGGCACCGACTGGGGTCATCTGGCTCACGCTCAGCAGATATTGTTGCGTCTGCGGATCGTAATCATCACGCACGGTCAGCACCGGCGTGCCCGACTGGCTATACCAGCGGCGGAACTGCGTGAGATCGACACCGGAAGCATCTTCCATCGCCAGCACAAAGTCATCACAGGTCGCTGCGCTGCCGTCATGACGCTCAAAATACAGACGAATACCGGCCTGGAAGCCTTCTTCACCTAATAAGGTGTGCATCATGCGGATCACTTCCGATCCCTTTTCATAGACCGTCAGCGTGTAGAAGTTATTCATCTCGATCACCTGATCGGGACGAATCGGATGTGACATCGGGCTGGCATCTTCAGCAAACTGCGCCCCGCGCATCACACGCACATTATCAATACGGTTCACCGGGCGCGAACCCAGATCGGAGCTGAACTCCTGATCGCGGAACACCGTCAGCCCTTCTTTCAGGCTAAGCTGGAACCAATCGCGGCAGGTGACGCGGTTACCTGTCCAGTTGTGGAAATATTCATGGCCGATCACCGCTTCAATATTCAGATAGTCTTTATCCGTCGCGGTTTCCGCCTTGGCCAGCACGTATTTAGAGTTGAATACGTTCAGCCCTTTGTTTTCCATCGCCCCCATGTTGAAGAAATCAACAGCGACGATCATATAGATGTCGAGATCGTATTCCAGACCGAAGCGCTCTTCATCCCACTTCATCGAATTCTTCAGTGAAGTCATCGCCCAACCGGCACGATCGAGGTTGCCACGGTCAACATATAGTTCCAGCGCCACATCGCGGCCAGAACGTGTCGTAAAGCGATCCTCAAGGACATCAAAATCGCCGGCAACCAGCGCAAACAGATAAGCGGGTTTCGGGAAGGGATCCTGCCATTCAATCCAGTGGCGGCCGCCTTCCAGCTCTCCTTGCGCAATACGATTGCCGTTAGAGAGTAAATAAGGATAGCGAGCTTTATCCGCTATGATGCGCGTCGTGAATTTCGCCAACACGTCCGGTCGGTCGAGATAATAAGTAATGTGGCGGAATCCTTCGGCCTCACACTGCGTACAGAGCGCATCGCCAGAGAGGTATAGCCCTTCCAGCGCGCTATTGGCGGCGGGATTGATTTCCGTTTCGATGCTGAGCGTAAAACGTGCGGGTAATTGCGTCAGAGTCAGGCCATCATCCTGCTGCTGGTAATGTGTCCACGGCTGACCATCAACGCTCAGGCTAATCAGTTTCAGCCCTTCGCCATCCAGCTTCAACGGCGCGCCAGCGTCCCCCTGCAACACCACCTGACTAACGGCTTTTACGTGAGTTTTTTCGGCATGGAGCTCGAAATCCAGTGCAATATCAGTAATGGTGTAATCCGGCGCACGGTAGTCATGGCGATATTTTATTTGCGGCTGTTGATTCATATAAAGTTTCCACCTCGTCATAAGCATCAAAGATCAAGTCTAAGCCTGTTATCTTAATGTTACCACGACAAAATAATGAGGATAATCATCGTACCGCGGTTCACTCCCGCACGTCTCGCTATGTTGTCGTAATGTAATAAACGGATAATCAAGGTATACTGACTGAACATTGCTGATTGTCCCAATGGTGGATAGGCATCTTACAAGGATGCTGTAACGCATTATGACTTTGCACACTTCCCCGATTCTGCACTCATTGCTGGATACCGATGCCTACAAGCTGCACATGCAACAGGCGGTGTATCATCATTATTATGATGTCGACGTTGCGGCCGAATTTCGCTGTCGCGGTGATGAATTATTAGGTGTTTACGCTGATGAGATAGCCCATCAGGTCGATCTGATGCGTTTCTTGTCATTGAGTGACGATGAGTTCACCTATCTTTCTTCTTTGCCGTTCTTTAAGCCGGATTATTTACACTGGCTGCGGGACTTCCGTTTTAATCCGCAGCAGGTTTCGATCAAAAATCATGCTGGCAAGCTGGATATCCGCATCACCGGGCCATGGCGTGAAGTGATTTTGTGGGAAGTTCCCTTACTGGCCGTGATCAGTGAAGTCGTGCATCGCGATCGTTCGCCCGACATCACAGCCGAGCAGGCACTCACCCAACTGTCTGCCTCGCTGGAAAGCTTCCGCCAAAACAGCGCGGATGTGGATCTCAGCCAATTCAAGCTAATGGATTTCGGCACGCGCCGGCGTTTCTCTCGTGATGTCCAGCAGACGATTGTTACGACGCTGAGAGCCAATTTCCCTTATCTCATCGGTACCAGCAATTACGATCTGGCACGCCGTTTGGATATCACGCCTGTCGGTACGCAGGCGCACGAGTGGTTTCAGGCGCATCAGCAGATTAGTCCGACGCTGGCAAACAGCCAGCGCGCCGCACTACAAATGTGGCTACGGGAATATCCCACACATTTAGGTATTGCGTTGACAGACTGCATCACTATGGATGCCTTCCTGCGCGATTTCGATTTGCCGTTCGCCGAAGCCTATCAGGGGCTGCGTCACGATTCTGGCGATCCGGTCGATTGGGGCGAAAAAGCCATTGCACATTATCAGCGCCTGAACATCGATCCGATGAGCAAAACGCTGGTCTTCTCCGACAACCTGAATCTGGATAAAGCGCTGACGCTGTACCGTCATTTCGGGCAGCGCGTGAATCTGGTGTTTGGTATCGGCACGCGCCTGACATGTGATATCCCCGGCGTGAAACCGCTGAATATCGTGATCAAGCTGGTGGAATGCAACGGCAAACCGGTGGCAAAGCTCTCTGATAGCCCAGGGAAAACCATCTGCCAGGATCAGAACTTCGTGTGTGAACTGCGCAAAGCGTTTGACTTACCCCGGGTGAAAAAGGCCAGCTGAAACGTCCCTCTTATCCCCTAATACCCTAAATAATTCGAGTTTCAGGCAGGCGGCAAGAGAAGGCATCCCGATGAGCTTACTCAGGTAAGTGATTCGGGTGACAAATCTGCCGGGAGCAGATTTGAACGCTGCTTGCAGCGGCCCTTCAGGGCGAGGCCCACGATGGGCCGAGTATTTGAACGCAGCCAACGCACATGCAACTTGAAGGATGACGGGTATTGACCAACTTTGCAGCAGATTCACCAGCATGAGCGAAAACTTCGCGCCATTCCGGTGATTTCTGCTTGTGTCCTGTTGCATCGCAAGTAACATAGCAAATGGCTCGGATTGGGCCATTTAGCGTTTTAACCACGATATATTTCTTACAACACGATTAATTAAAGAGAGAATTTTATGAGCGTAGTGCCTGTAGTCGATGTACTGCAAGGCCGTGTCGCCGTTGACAGCGAAGTCACCGTGCGCGGCTGGGTACGTACCCGGAGAGATTCTAAAGCCGGTATCTCCTTTATCGCCGTTTATGACGGCTCCTGCTTTAATCCATTACAGGCTGTCGTTAATAATAATCTCTCCAATTATCAGGATGACGTACTGCGCCTGACTACCGGCTGCTCCGTTGAAATCACCGGTAATGTCGTCGCGTCTCCAGGTGAAGGCCAGAGCTTCGAACTGCAAGCCACCAACGTCAATGTTGTCGGCTGGGTTGACGATCCTGATACCTACCCGATGGCGGCAAAGCGTCACAGCATTGAGTATCTGCGTGAAGTGGCGCATTTGCGTCCACGCACCAATCTGATCGGTGCCGTTGCGCGCGTTCGCCATACGCTGGCGCAAGCAATTCACCGTTTCTTCCACGAGAACGGTTACTTCTGGGTATCTACCCCGCTGATTACCGCATCCGACACCGAAGGCGCGGGTGAAATGTTCCGCGTTTCTACTCTCGATCTGGAAAACCTGCCGCGTACCGAACAAGGTAAAGTAGATTTCAGTGAAGACTTCTTCGGTAAAGAAGCGTTCCTGACCGTATCTGGTCAGTTGAATGGCGAAACCTACGCCTGTGCGCTGTCCAACGTGTATACCTTTGGCCCAACGTTCCGTGCAGAAAACTCTAACACCAGCCGCCATCTGGCTGAGTTTTGGATGATCGAACCGGAAGTTGCTTTCGCTTCTTTGGATGACGTCGCGGCGCTGGCCGAAAACCTGCTGAAATATGTTTTCCAGGCTGTACTGAATGAGCGTGCCGATGATATGGCGTTCTTTGCTGAGCGCGTTGATAAAGAAGCCATCACTCGACTGGAAAAATTCGTCAGCTCCGATTTCGCACAGGTGGATTACACCGATGCCGTCGAAATCCTGCTGAACTGCGGGAAGCAGTTCGAAAACCCAGTTTACTGGGGTGTTGATCTCTCCTCCGAGCACGAGCGTTATCTGGCAGAGCAACACTTCAAAGCACCGGTTGTCGTTAAAAACTACCCGAAAGACATCAAAGCCTTCTATATGCGTATGAATGACGACGGTAAGACCGTTGCCGCAATGGATGTTCTGGCGCCGGGAATCGGCGAAATCATCGGTGGTTCTCAGCGTGAAGAGCGTCTGGCGCAGTTGGATAGCCGTCTGGAAGAGATGGGACTGAATAAAGAAGACTACTGGTGGTATCGTGATTTACGTCGTTACGGCACCATTCCACATTCCGGTTTCGGTTTAGGTTTTGAACGATTGATTGCCTATGTTACCGGTGTACAAAATGTGCGCGATGTCATTCCTTTCCCACGCACACCACGGAACGCCAGTTTCTAAATAAAAATTTAATATAAGTAAAACAAATATGTAGAAAAGAAGAGTCGGGTTTCCCGGCTCTTTTTTTTTAATTTTTGTTATGCCTCACAAAGTTCCCTAACTTTTACATTTAGACACACATTATTTCCATTTGTTACTCGATTACGAACTTTGTAGCATCTTTAGGGTGGATTAACTGGCGAGTGAATGGAAAACTGCGTTCAGACACAGGAAGACACCAAACTTTCAGGAATAGTTCCGTAAAGAATTATTTATGGCAGTGGCAGGTGTCTAAATAACACCAATGAGGGTAATAATGATGAAACGCAACATTCTTGCAGTAGTAATCCCAGCTCTGTTAGTCGCAGGCGCAGCAAACGCCGCTGAAGTTTATAACAAAGACGGCAACAAGCTGAATCTGACTGGTCGTGTGCACGCAGGTTATACGTTCAATAACCAAAGCGAAGAGAACGCAGATAATACTACCGCTCGTCTGGGCTTCAAAGGTGAAACTCAGATCGCTGACCAACTGGTTGGTTTTGGCCGCTTCGAATACCAGTTCGATGCTAACTCAACTGAAGATTTGAACGGTGGCGCGGGCAAAGAAAAAACCCGTTACGCTTTTGCTGGTCTGAAATTCGGTGATTTCGGTTCTTTCGATTACGGTCGTAACCTGGGCGTTGCTTACGACGGTCTGGCTTATACCGACGTTCTGCCAGAAAATGGCGGCGACAGCAGCATCACTGATACCCTGACTGGTCGTATCGGTAACGCAGCAACTTACCGTACCACCAACCTGTTTGGTTTAGTTGATAACCTGGGTTTCGGTCTGCAATACGTTGCTAAAGACGAAGAGAAAAATAGCGCTGGTACATCAGTTGACAGACTGGATCGTCGCCATGGCGATGCATGGTCAACCTCTCTGTCCTATGACACTGATTTCGGTGTAGGCGTGGTTGCTTCTTACGGTTCTTATGGCCGTACAGCAACGCAGCAGGGCGTAACTACTGGTGCTGTTGGCGGTGCCAAAGCTGACGTATGGTCTACTGGTCTGAAATATGACGCGAACAATGTTTATCTGGCAGCAGTTTATGGCGAAGCCAGCAACTTCTACAGAATCAACGGTGCTAACGGTATCGCTGATAAGAGCCAGATTTTTGAAGTTGTTGCTCAATATAACTTCGACTTCGGTTTGACTCCAACTCTGGCCTACGTTTCTCGTAAAGACAAAGTTGATAGCTCGAGCGCTACCAACACTGGCCGCAATGACTACGCAGTGAAATACGCAAGTATTGGTGCAACTTATGCGTTCAACAAAAACTTCTCTGCTTACACTGAATACGATATCAGCCTGATCGATAAAGACAACGCTTATGGTATCGAAAACAACGATGTTGTAAACGTTGGTGTAATCTACCAGTTCTAAGTTGCCGCAGCATAACGTAACGAGTTAATCGTTCGTATTGCATGAAAAGACAGAGCCTCGGCTCTGTCTTTTTTATTGCGTGCTAAGTAACGCCTTACGGACCTCGCCAGCGACGTTGAAAAACGCGCCCCGGCATTTTTTGTTTCTGCTTTACGCCACGCTGCGCCAATTATTCTCGCCTAACCAGTCTTTTATTTCGTCTCTCTCCTTCTCCCTGTTATTTCCCTTTCTTTTTGACATCAACGGTTGGCAAAGCCTTTTACTGACGGTACTCTGAGAATTCTTATTTCATCTCAGTTATGGAACATTCTGGCAATGTTTGAAAATATCTCTGCCGCACCGGCCGATCCTATTCTCGGGCTGACCGATCTTTTCCGCGCCGATGACCGCGCGAATAAAATCAATCTGGGTATTGGTGTCTATAAAGATGAAACCGGTAAAACTCCGGTTCTGACCAGCGTAAAAAAAGCAGAACACTATCTGCTGGAAAATGAAACCACCAAAAATTATCTGGGCATTGACGGTCTGCCAGCATTCGGTCAGTGCACGCAGGAGCTGTTGTTTGGCAAGCAGAATGCCATCATTGCCGACAAACGTGCCCGCACGGCGCAAACACCAGGCGGAACAGGTGCGTTGCGCGTAGCCGCTGATTTCATTGCAAATCAGACGTCTGCAAAACGCATTTGGATCAGCAACCCAACCTGGCCAAATCACAATAACGTCTTCTCTGCTGTCGGTCTGGAAGTATGCCAGTATGACTACTACGATGCTGCAAACCACGCGCTGGATTTTGATGGCCTGCTGAACAGCCTGAATGCCGCACAAGCCGGTGACGTGGTGCTGTTCCACGGCTGTTGCCACAACCCAACCGGTATCGATCCTACCGCTGAGCAGTGGGCTAAACTGGCCGAGCAGTCAGTAGCAAAAGGCTGGCTGCCGCTGTTTGATTTCGCTTATCAGGGCTTTGCCCGTGGGCTCGAAGAGGATGCGGAAGGCCTGCGTCTCTTCGCTGCGAAGCACGATGAACTGATCGTATGCAGCTCGTACTCTAAAAACTTCGGTTTGTACAATGAGCGCGTCGGTGCCTGTACGCTGGTTGCCGCCGATGCCGCAACTGCAGATAAAGCATTCAGCCAGGTGAAAGCCGCTATTCGTGCAAACTACTCTAACCCGCCGTCACACGGTGCGACTGTTGTTGCGACCATTCTGGGCAACGATGCACTGAAGGCCATTTGGGTACAGGAATTGACGGCGATGCGTGAACGCATTCAACGTATGCGTCAACTGTTCGTGAATACCTTGCAGGAAAAAGGCGCGCAGCAGGATTTCTCCTTCATCATCGACCAGAATGGGATGTTCTCATTCAGCGGTTTGACCAAGGAGCAGGTTCTGCGTCTGCGTGACGAATTCGGCGTTTACGCGGTGAATTCTGGCCGTATCAACGTTGCAGGAATGACGCCGGAAAACATGGCTCCGCTCTGCGAAGCGATTGTTGCCGTACTCTAATCGTTCTGCGATCAAAAAAGCCGACACCCTGTGTCGGCTTTTTCATTTCTGACCTTTACTGATAAAAGAGAACAGAAACTACCAAATCGCCGCATCTTCACGCAGGAAAGGATTCGTTTTACGTTCATGTCCTAAGGTCGACATCGGGCCGTGTCCCGGAATAAACGTCACATCGTCACCCAACGGTAGCAGCTTATTCTTGATGGACGCAATCAACGCCTGATGATCTCCCTGTGGGAAATCAGTGCGCCCTACGCCACCGTTGAAAACTACATCACCCACCTGCGCCAGACGCGATTCCGCATCAAAGAAAACAATGTGGCCCGGCGTATGGCCTGGACAGTGGAAAACCGCCAGCGTCGTCTCACCTACGCTGACTTCATCGCCTTCCTGTAGCCAACGCGATGGCGTCAGCGGCGCGCATTCTTCCAGACCAAACATCCGGCTCTGTGCCGGTAGCCCTTCCAGCCAGAACGCATCTTCAATCTGCGGGCCAATAATTGATACCTGATAGTGCTCGGCCAACTCGGCAGCCGCACCCACATGATCCAGATGGCCGTGCGTTAACAGAATCTGTTTAACTGAAATCCCTGCATCCGCGACGGCACGTTTGATTTTTTCTGCATCGCCACCGGGATCGACAATCGCCGCTTCATTCGTTTTTTCGCACCATAACAACGTGCAGTTCTGGCTAAATGCCGTCACCGGGACAATTTGATATTTCATATCACTCCATGTTGAATAAACTGAACGGTTCGCTCTGCATTAGCGAACCGTATCAGAAAAAAATTTAACGCTGCGGTAGCGAATTACCAGGTGCGGACTGGGCCGGTATCGATGTGAACGAAATCGCTGCGGGGGTAGTAGCCGACGCCGCCGGCACGCATCTTCATCGCCGCTTTACGAATGTTAGCGAGTTGAACACCTTCAATATGGAAATCCATCGCCTGCCCTTTCGTGTGGTAGCTCTGCTTTGCCACCCCTCTGCTATGCGCGCGTAATTCATTATTCGTATCTATCGCGCGATAACCAGAAATCAGCTGTACGGGCTTGTTGGTACCCAACATCACCTGTAAGCGATAGAGCTGATCGAAGAGTTGGGGATCAATCGTTTTGACTTTATTGGCGCGATAGTCGCGGAAAAAGTGATTCAGGCGGGAAAGTTCTGACTTGTTATACCGTTTGCCATCAAAGAATTCCGTTTTCAGTCGCTCTCCGGTATTCAGATTGCTCAGCGTCAAAATTCGTGGTCGGGGTGTAGATAACGTCGCAAATGCCTGACCGGGAAGCAGTGCGATACCCAACGCGGCACCACCCAGTGCAAGCCACTTACGGCGATGATTGTCAATGTGATCCATAGAACAAGTACCCTGGCTAAAGAACGGTATAAAAGGAGGCACAAAACGTGCCGCCTTGAACCTTAACTGCCAGAGAAAAGTGAGTCAACCCGCTTTGCTTACAGGTTTGCGGGAGATCGCATCGATCACCCGCAAAACGATAAAATACCGATACCGCTAATGCTCGTGTTTTCAATACTTACTGAAGCAACAGCCCTGCTCTGGACAGCACTTTCGTCCCGGCACGAGCGGTGTCATCATAATTGTAAATATCTGTTCGGAACTGTGGTCTACCATCTTCAGCCACCCACGCGGTCAGATAATAGAGGTTGACCGGAATCCGATGTTTCATTGACACAAAGGTGGTATTTCCCTGATCCAGCGTGGAAGAAATACGACTATTATTCCATCCCGCATCCTGCAATAGCATGCTAGCCAGTTCCGATGCCTTATTAACTCGCACGCAACCGGAGCTCAGCGCCCGGATATCGCGCTGGAACAGATTGTGATTAGGCGTGTCGTGCAGATAAATCGCTTCTGAATTGGGCATATTAAATTTATAGCGTCCTAGCGAATTATTCGCACCTGGGGCCTGACGCAGTCGATAGGGGAAGCGCTCTGCTGAGACCATCGGCCAATCGATCATGGAAGGATCGATCGCTTCAGCATCCTGGCTCCAGCCGGATAACACCGTGTAGCCATGACGCTCTAGATAACCGGGATCGCGCACCACTTTAGGGATGATGTCTTGCCGAGTTAGCGTCGTAGGGACATTCCACGGCGGATTGACCACCACGTTATACAGCGAGCTGCTCATCAATGGCGTTTTGCGTTTAGGCTGCCCCACAATGACACGCGATGACAAGCGTTCAGCGCCATCCTGATAATAGATCAGTGAATAATTGGGGATGTTCACCATGATACCGGTGTGAACATTGTCCGGTAACAGGCGCAGACGCTGGATATTCAGCGCCAGCAGGGTTGCGCGCATTTGCGGGGACACATTGAGCCAATCGCGCGTACGCTTACCAATAACGCCATCATCGTCCAGCCCTTGCCAGTGCTGGAAGCGTTTAACCGCGTCAACCAGTTCGCCAGTATAACGATCGTCGATAGCACCGCTCTCAACCAGCGGTGCCTGCCCTGTCGATACTGTCGTCGCTGCGGTATTTTCGTTAAATAGCGTAATGCTCTCCGTTGAAGACAGCATGCCAGTACGTTGCAGAATTTCGCGCAGTACCGCCAGTTCCCGACTCTGCTGCTCTGGGCGCAGAGACTCCGCCAGATTCAAGCTCGGCCACGGGCGATTGTCAGCCAGCATCGTCTTCAGCGCTTCATGCATTTTAGCGTATTGCGAATGCTGTGGTGCCAGCGAAACGACATAAGCCGCGCTGGTACCGGATTTAACGGCCTGTTGCCATTGCGAAACGATATTGAGCGCTGGCGATTGCAGACGGTAAGGTACGCTGCTGTACAGCCAGTCGTTACCGCTGCGTTCTACGCCCGAGACGAACTGCAAATAGCCCAGCATCGCATCCGAGAGTACGACATCACGCGCAAATCCGGTCAATTGCGGGTCGGTCAGCCAGGTTACCCACGTAGTGAACTGCGGCTGTACGCCAGCTATCGCCAGTTCGGCCAGCTGTTGCTGAAACTGTTGAACCGCACGGTTATCTGCCCACATAGCTTGCATCTGATGTTGGGCATAAAGCGATGATAAATCAGAGAGATAATGTAACGTCATACCGTGCGGCAGCGCTGCCAGAAGCCCTGCACGGCTATTTTCTACAGACACCACGCCCGAGCTTTGCGATAAGCCGGATACCACCGTCGGAGATGCTGCCAGCACCGAAAACGAAGGAGACAGGCTTCCGACCCAAATACAACCCACGCGTAACAGCAGCCTGACCATTTTTCGCTTATGTAACAACAACATCCATTTATCCCCTGTACTCATTAATCACTATGCTTTCACGACAATCCGCGTTGGATATGGAAATAACAAACCGAATTCGCTCGTATACGGTCATACTCGCGTAAGCACATTCTTTAGGTTTTTCTTGTGTAGAAAACGAGAAAGAATGAAATATGAGCATTTTTATATCGCGCCCGTTATTACGGTACGCCACCTTGCAACATAAAACCGCAAATCCTTCTACGGCCTGCAATCGTTTTATCGTCAGTATATAAAGAGAAAAATATTTTTGCTTCTTCTTCTGGTTATTATCTTACGCGTTTGATGAAGCTATTCGTATTCAACATTCCCTTTACGCAACGCTTTACGAAAAAATAAAGCCGCTTAAAAAAGCGGCTTTATCATTATAGAGGAAAATAGCGGCAAGGTTTACAACGATAAAATTTACCGCTCCCCACTATGAGGCTTGCTCTTGTGTCTCTGTCTCTGGTGCTTCCGCTCCGAAACCGCGCAGCCCGACCACATGGACGTGCTCGTTGTTCTGGTAGACTTTACGCACCAGCTTATAGGTGGTTCCCTTCTCGGGGCTGATATTTTCCGGTGCCGCGATGACCAGCTGCATTTCCAGACGATCGCAAAGCTCGAACAGCGTCGCAATCGACTTGGCATCCAGACGCGCTGCCTCATCGAGGAACAGCAGACGGCATGGAATAATATCTTTGCCACGCAGGCGCTTAGACTCTTCTTCCCAGCTCTGTACCACCATAACCAGAATCGACATCCCGGTACCGATGGCTTCCCCGGTCGACAACGCCCCACTTTCCGCCCGCAGCCAGCCATCCGCGCCACGGTTAACTTCAACTTCCATTTCAAGGTAGTTTCGGTAATCCAGCAGCTCTTCACCGATGGTTTGCGGCGTGCGCTGTCCCATATCAATTTCAGGATTCAGGCGCTGATACAGTTTTGCCAACGCTTCCGAGAAGGTCAGACGGTTGCTGTTAAACAGATCCTGATGCATCTCCTGCTGTTCGGACAACACGTTGAGCAACGTGGTATGCGTTTCGCGCACGTTAACGTTAAGGCGAACGCTCTTCACCTGACCAAATGCGACCGCTTGCAGCCCCTGGTTCAGCATCCGAATACGATTCTGCTCACGCTGGATCGTTTTACGAATGATGTTTGCCACGCTGCGTGAGCTGATGGCCAGCATCTGTTCACGCGCCGTCAGCTCTTCAGTCAGACGGTTCAGCTCGATCTCCATCTGCTCAATCGCTTCTACCGGATCATCGGTGCGGATAATATCCTGACGGATACGCTCGCGCAGATGCTGGTAAACGGCGATGTAGAACTGGATCTTGCGTTCCGGCCGCTTCGGATCTTCGGAAAGCCGCAGCACATCGCGCAAATGTTCGTTATCCGCAACCGCCAGACGCAGCGCACCCAGCGCCTTATCCGACATAGAACGCAGTTCATCGCCTTCCATGTACGCCAGCTCACGACGATGCAGACGACGCTCGACGCCGTTGTCTTTCACCAAACGCATGACGGCACACCAGCCCGCTTTCGCCGTAACAACCTGCTCACGCATCTGGTGATAATCACGCTCAAGTTTGCGCAATTTCTTCTGCAAGCTGTCCATTTCCGCTTCACAGAACGTAATCTGTTTTTCCAACTGATTCCGGCGTGAGCGGTTGGTGCTTAATGCAGCATGCAGCTCATCACGACGCTGACGGGCGCGCGCTTCGGCATCAGCGTCCGCACGTACGCCGATATCCTGAAGCTCTTGCGTCAGCTCCTTCAGCATGTCCTGCTTGGCATCGTAAGAGCTTTTCAGCGATGCCTGAACCTGGCTGTACTGCGTCAGCTGTGCCTGATGCTGGCGTAGCTGTTCACGCGCTTTTGTCCGTTCGGCCTCAGCCTGTTCCAGACGATGACGCAGTTTGTCATTCAGACCGGCATTCTCACCCAGCATTCCAGCCGAATCGGCATAGCTGAAGTGTGCGCGACGCTGCACCACCTCAGTCAGTGCAAACGCCTGCTGTTTTGCCTGCCGCTGTGCGTTCTGCGCCTGCGTATAATCTTCCTGCAACTGCTCATGCTGCTGCGGGTCGCTTTGCAGGACAGAAACCAACGGTTCCAGCTTAGCCAGCGTTGCACCGTGCTGCTGAATGAAGCGAGCAGACTCTTCGGTTTCATCCAGTTCCGCACGAATCTCTTCCACGCGATCCTGCAATGTCTCATCGCAAAGCAGGCTAATACGCGGAATCAGTTTATTCAGCTGTGCGCTGGCTTCTTTCGCCTGCTCATACTGCTGACGCTGCTGCTGGTTTTCGCCATCAAAGCTGGCCATCGCACGATCCAGTTCGCCGCGACGGGAGCTGAGCGTACGAATTTCCGCTTCGGGATCTTCATCAAAAACGACAGCCAGATGCGTACCGATAAAGCGGCTAAAAGACTGGTGCAGGCGCTGCGTTTTTTGCACGTCAAACGACATCGTCGCGTACTGTTCCGCCAGCGCTTCTCGCTCATCACGCAGGCTTTCCAGACGCATTTCCCGCGCGGCGCGACCAAACAGCGGCACTTCTGGGAAGCGCGAATAACGCCATTGGCGCTCGGCGACTTTCACCACGACAGCACGTTCTAGCTCTTCAACGGCAAACACGCTGTCATCAAACGACTGCGGATCCCCTTCGATCAGATACAGGTCTTCCGGACAATCTTCCAGACCGGCAAGCTGATCGCGCACCAGCGAAAGATCGGACACCACGATGGCATGGCGGGAGGGACCATAAAGCGCCGAGAAGTACGGCGCATCATCCAACGTCACGTCATCATAAATCTCAGACAGCAGCACGCCGCCAAAGCGTTCCGCCAGCGCGTTCAGGCGCGGGTCTTCCGAACCGCCGGGCTGACTCAGGCGCTCAATCTGCGTTTCGATCTGCCGCTTGCGGGCCGCGATGTCGTCACGTTCAACCGTAGTTTCACGCTCGCGCTCCAGCAACTGCTGCATGAATTCCGTCACCTGACGGCTATCTTCAAACGTTTCGCCGCTCTGCTCGCTCAGTTGCGTCAGCATTTCCTGTGCAGCCAGCCAGACTGGCGCACGCGTCGTCAGCTTCTGAATGCGCTGTTGAGTCTGCTCCAGCTCTTGGCGCAGCGCCATGCGACGTTCACCCGCTTCTGCCACCAGCGATGACAGCGTTTCGATGCGGGCATCAAGTTCTTGCTGGAGTGATTCCAGCTCTTCCGGTTGATAATCCTGGCCGTTGCGTTTGCTGAAATCCTGCAATAACCGCTCGGCATCCTGCTGTTCGCGCAGGCGCTGTTCCAACTCAGACAGGCGCATCCGCAGCGGCTGTACCCGCTCCGCCTGATAGCGTTGTGAAGAGCTATCGCGCAACAGGTCGCGTGCAACCTGCCAGGCTTCGTTGCGATTCACCGCACCGGCAATCTTAGTCACCAGCTGATAGGCTTGTTCAAACTGGCCGTGCGCCGCATCGGCCACGCTCAGTTTCTGCTCCAGCATCAGCAGAATTTCTGTCGCTTCCTGCTCTTTCGCCTGATAGCTGTCCAGCCACTCATCCGCGTTGTCTGCCGTTAAATCTGGCAACTGACACAGCGAGCGGGCGCGTTCCAGCGCTTGCTGAGCCTGCTGATACTGAATGGCGCGCGTCTGCTGCACGTCCAACGCCTGCTGATAGTCGGCAAGCTGGCTTTTCAGCTCATCCACTTCCAGTTCGGCAGCATCGGCGCGTTCTTCGTTTTCCGCCTGCTGCTCCCGCGCTTCTTCCACCACCTCGTTCTGTTCTTCGAGGCGATAGCTCAATTCTTCCAGGTCGGCGTTATAGCGCTCAATTTTTTCCTGCTGACGCATTGCTGTCTGCACCAGATTCAGGTGATCGCTGGCCGCCTGATAATCCGTTTCCAGATCGCCTTCGGCACCGCTTTGCTCTGCCAGCTCCCGCGCCATTTCTACATGACGATATTGCTCACTCGACAGCTGCTTACGGCTGGAGAACAGATCGCGGCGCAGTTCCAACGCCCCATCCAGATGAATACGACGCTCATTGGCGTGCCGCATGTAGTCGGCGGCCACATAGGAGGTCGCTTCAGAGATCAGGTGCTTAAACAGGTCGCGATCGGACTGAGTGACGCGAATCGCCTCCAGCGTCATGCGGTTTTCACGCAGCGCGGCTTCCATATCCTGAAACGCTTTACGCACGCCGCTGTTTTCCGGCAGCAGGTAGTCACGCAGCGAGCGAGTAATGGCGCTGGAAATACCACCGTACAGCGAAGCTTCGATCAGGCGATAGAACTTACTGCGATCGGAAGCCGAACGCAGGCGACGCGGCACCACACCCAAATCAAACATCAGCGAGTGATAGTCGGTGATGGAGTTAAACTGCTTGAACTGAACGCCTTCCATCTCTTCGACACGCTCTTTCAGTTCCTGCAATGAGAGCACGCGCGCCTGACGATCGCCGACCACCTGCGTCAGAATTTGCGTCGGCTGTATCGCCGTCGGTAATCCCTGAATGGTGAAAGGCTTGATGTCGACTTTACGGTCGCGCCCCGCAACCTGCTGGAGACGAACCCCAACCAGCACGCGCTGATGACGCGAGTTAACGACATCCAGCGTGGAGTAGCAGACGCCGGCGCGCAATTTACCGTGCAGGCCTTTATCGCGTGAACCGCTGGTGGCGCCGGCTTCGGTGGTGTTCCTGAAGTGCAACAGCGTCAGGTCAGGGATCAGCGCCGTAATAAAGGCGGCCATCGTGGTGGATTTCCCGGCACCGTTACCGCCGGATAGCGTGGTAACCAGTTCATCCAGATCGAAGGTGCGGGCGAAAAAGCCGTTCCAGTTGACCAGCGTTAGTGAGCGAAATTTACCGCGTTCAATCATTCCTGTTCATCCTCAACACTTATTCATCCTCGCCCGTTTCTGGCGCGGTATCATCGGTGCGATCGTTATCGTCGCTGTCATCTTTCAGCGACAAACTACCTTCAACAGGCATCGCTTCACCATCGCGAATCATACGTAGCTGTGCTTCGCGGGCATCATCGCCGCTGCGCACATCAGCTCCGAAGCGGAACACCGATTCGGTAATTCTGAATTTGCTGCTGTCATTGCCCATAAAATAGATCATACCTAACCGACGTAAGCGGTTAAGCGAGGTTCTGACTTTCTCCTGCAGCTTCTGGCGATCCAGATCGGAACCGGTAGAGCGCTGGTTAACCAGCTTCAGCAGTTTGCTTTCATCCGCCAGACTCAGCAGCTCTTCATACAGCTCCTGCTGGCTGAAAATGCCTTCGTGCGCTAAGCGCTCCGGGCTCAGATAGAGATAACAGAGAATTTTCCCTACCATCATATCCAGCTCAGACAGCACCGAGCGCGGGATCAGCGTGGTAGAACGCGGACGCAGATAGAAGAATCCCTCCGGCGCGCGGATCAGCTCCACGTTGTAACGGCTGTAGAACTCTTCCAGCACTTCCTGGAAATCCATCAGAAATACGTGGTTCTCCAGCTCTTCAATGCCAATATGACGCCCGGCGCGCAATTGGCTGTCCAGCGCAGGAAAGAGGTTATTCGACAGCGCGGTTGCCAGCTTCACTGGCATAAATTGTTCAATATTTGTCGATGACATGGGCCTGCACCTTGGCTCCGTAATCATTGATTGCCTGCCACAATGCAGGCAATCCGGTGAAATCTGTTTCGGCTACGCCCAGACGTACTGCCTGGTCGACCACGATTCGGGCAACATCAAAATGCCGCGAGCGAGGATGCTGCGCGAGGTACTCACGCATCACTTCACTCAAATCCAGCGGAATCTGTTGCGCTTTGTATTTATGCAGCGCCTGCTCGACTAGCGCGATCAGCTGCTCGCGCATTTCACTAAACTCTTCGTATTCCAGCTCCGGCGGCAGTTCACCGGTGACTTCTTCGCTACACAGCGTCAGCTCTTCGTCGCGCATATCCAGCAAGCGATCGGCGTTGGCGAACGTCAGCGCCCAAGGGCTATCGAAATAGCTCTGCACCGACTGACGCAGCCGCTGGGCAAAGACGCGGTTTTTATCCATATCAATCGCGGTACGGATAAACTTATGTACGTGGCGGTCGTAACCAATCCACAGATCTATCGTCTGCTGTCCCCAGCTCACAATGCGATCGAGTTTGTTTTGCAGGTCAAACACCAGCTTGTCGACAAACTCCAGGTTATGCGGATTATTCATAATCGCATCCTGAATGCTCAACAAGCTCGTCTGCAATTTGTCGCCCGCGGCTTCCAGCGTATCCTGTAGCTCACGCAGCGTCGATGACGTTTCCGTCAGCAGTTGCTCACAGCTACTGATCGCGGCTCGCCAGTCCTGATTTAACAGCGCAGCGATATCGTCTTTAACGCCCTGCTGCTGCTCATCCATCACGCGCTGTGACAGATCGATACTGTCAAAAATTTCTGCAACGGAGTATTTCAGCGGCGCAAATACATTGCGGTGCCAGTGAAACTCATCACCGTCTTCCTCCGCCGCATCGGCTGCGCGACTGAGTTCTTGCGCCACGATAGAGAGCTGCATGGAAAGGCGCAGCGTCGAGAACTCACGCTGCCGAATGTAATAATCGGTAATGCCAATCCCCAGCGGCGTCAGACGATAAATCGCATTACCTTCGGCCTGCTCGCTGGTAAAGCGGTTAAGCAAGCGCTGGCGCACCAGATCGTTAATCGCGTTATTGGCGCGAAGGGTAATGGTTTCGTTCGTCTGATCAAATCCCTGACTCACATGACGGAAGGCATCAATCAGCTCACCTTCACTCATTTCACCATCCATGCGTTCGCCGTTAAGCGTGGCAATCGCCATCAAAAACGCCAGGCGTTCGGTGGGGAGGGAAATGGAGAAATCGTTTTTTCGTGCCCAGGCGACCAGTTCGGGTACAGTCTGGGAAAAATCACTCATAATGCATCCTTCAAATGGGGTTTATGCGCCATGACATGGATATAACGGCCCAAACTCACAAAAGGCTCTTGCCGACAATACCGCTGTTCAATCTCCAGAATGTCGTCAAATTTCTCAACTTGCTGCTGTTTATTTTTCAAGTAGTCATGAAACACGCGCACGCCAGTTTTCCCGCTAATGGTCAGCCCCATCTCATCAAGCCAGCCGTACACGTCTTGCGGGTTCAGCGGGTGATCCGGCGAGAGCGAGCGCCGTTTACCCTTAGGCATCCCGGCCTGAACATAATCAAAGTTACCCACCACCATGTTACGCATCAACAGCCCATGATGGTTATAGAACATCAGGGACAATGCGCCACCCGGCGACAGGCTATCGTACAGTATTTTCAGTACCTGCTGCGGTTGCGCGACCCACTCCAGCACCGCATGGAACAATATCAGATCGGCGGGACTATCCATATATTGCGCGATATCCTGTGCGGCACACTGCACAAAACGCATATTATGGGTAACGCCCTGCGCCGCTGCCGCATTTTTGGCGCGCTGAATCATCTCACCGGAAACATCGCACAACAATACCTGATGTCCTAAAGCCGCCAGACGACAGGCCATCTGCCCTTCGCCGCCTCCCGCATCAAGGATGCGCAAAGGCCGTGCCGGAAGCTGGGTCAAAAGATCGCTAAGATCCTGCCACAATACCGCCAGCCGAAGTCTCCCCTTCGTCGTGCCATAGATATTCTGAGCAAATTTTTCGGCGATATCGTTAAAATTGCGATCCTGCATCAGTCATTGTTCCGCATCATATAAACGGGGATCTCGTGCAGGACATGTCTGCGCGATGCGATTTTTTCCAGCCTGCCATTTTGGCACAGGCTGGCTTAGAATAAATGGCCTTACCGCATGATATCTTCCCGGATGCGGGTTTTTCACTCAAAAGGAATGCAATTTTATGCTTTTCACACTCAAAAAGTTCGTCGGTGGCCTTCTTCAGCCTCTGCCATTGCTATTGCTTCTGATGGGTGTTGGCCTGTTGCTGCTCTGGTTTACCCAGCGGCAGCGCACGGGGAAAGCAATAATACTCGCCAGTTGGCTGATGCTTATTCTGCTCAGCTTGCAGCCTGTTGCCGATCGGTTGCTATTACCACTGGAATCACACTACCCAACCTGGCGACAAACGCCGCAGGCGAGCAAAGCCGAGTATATTGTCGTGCTAGGCGGGGGATATACCTATAACGCGGAATGGGCACCCAGTTCTAATCTCATCAGCAACAGTCTCCCGCGTGTCACAGAAGGTGTTCGCCTTTATCATGCCAATCCCGGCGCAAAGTTGATTTTTACCGGTGGAGCCGCGCAGGGTAACCCTGTCAGCAGCGCGAAAACTGCGGCGCTGGTCGCCGAAAGTCTGGGCATTCCCCAGCAGGATATCATCATTCTGGATACGCCAAGGGATACGGAAGAGGAAGCGGCTGCAACCGCTAAGATTGTTGGCGAGCGCCCTTTCTTGCTGGTGACCTCAGCCAACCATTTGCCCCGTGCCATTCGATTCTTCCAGGCTCAAGGGCTAGCGCCGATTCCCGCGCCAGCAAATCAGATGGCAATTACCTCCGCGCTCAACCCGTGGGAAAAAGTGTTCCCTTCCGCTTACTACTTATCGCACAGCGAGCGCGCCTGGTACGAAACGCTCGGCCGCCTCTGGCAGGCACTGAAGGGAACCACGGCAGCACCGCACGACGCGGAACCACCGCAGGCTCACTCCAGCCAGGGAGATAGCTCTCGGGAAGCGACATCAAATAGCTGACGGTCCAGCTGTCCCGTATGGATATAGCGGGAGACGGCTTCCCAAATAACATATAGCCAGCGCCGGTAGACAAAGGATTCGGATACCGGTGCCTGTTTCAGGTAGTGATAAAGCAGCTGCTCCGGCATGCCAGATTCACAAAGCCGGAAAAGTTCATACTCTCTGGGCGCCCATAACATCATTCCCGGATTGATCATGGCCAATAGCTGATCGCTACGTGCGTCCTTCAACATACTGCGCAGCGACAGGTTACCGTGTACCAACACACAACCATCCTCGAAATCGTCAAACAGCATCTCTAAGCACTGGCGCGAACGATACAGCACGCTCCGATCCTGCTGCGTAAGCTGCGGCGCATTAACATTGAGCAACGTGGACCACAGGACTTCCAGACGCTGTTGATACCAGCTAAACCAGTCATTATCCTGCGTGCTGTCCACGGAACCGACGCAGCCATGACTATCAATTCGGTGCCAGGCCAATACGTTTTCAACAATTTGATCCATCAGCAGCGTCCAGCGCTGGCCGTTTCTTGGCGGTGCTTCCACCGACACACCGCGCAAGCGCTCAATCAGCAGCAGTTCCCGATAAGGCTGCTGTTGCGTCAGTACCAGCCCATAAACGGTTGGCAGACGCACGTCGCCCTCACGCGCCAGCATCGAAAGTTTGTAGGCTTCCTGCTGCGCCACGCCCTGACAAACATAACTTTTAGCCAACAAAGGAATGGCGTTGCCTTCTTTATCATACAAGGCATACAGATCCGCATACGGCTGCTCGCTTATGCGCTCAAGTCGGCTGAGGCTTTCCCCCAACACCGTACTGAGTTCTGATTTCAACTGTTCCATAAACGGCGATACCTCAGTTGAGCCAAATAGCCCCACTCACCATGATGCGGCGAGCAGGCAATAAATACTTCAACGCAGATCAAATAAAAGGGGATCAATGACGGCAGGGAGTACGCCCTACCGGAGCTGTTGCAGCGATATTCCCTACTCGTCAGCAGGGAATATCGTGAGTGACAGGCTAGCGTGTTAACACACTGCCATTATTCGCGCTCAAAGGCACCCAGGTCTGGGGCTGATCCTTTGTAAGGCAGTTTGACATCCCCACCCTTGTTGATCAGCGCACTACCTGACGCAAGACGCAGGCTCTTCAGTACAGGCAAGCTGCCGTCAGCCTGACGCGGTGCATCCCATCCGGTTACGGAAACGCTCTCGAAGTCAGAATCTGATACCGCAATTTTCAGATCCCACGAGTTGTAGCGCATGTTCGCACCATCGGAGAACGACAGGTCTTTACCACCGTGAGAAACGTTATTGCGCAGCGTACCCAACCCAATCGCTTTTCCGTTTGCATCGATGCCACGGATATTAAAGTTCGGGTTATTTTTATAGCCCGTGTTATTGAAGAAATCGTTCGCTACCGGATGGTGATTGGCATAAAAACCGGCCGCTTTATTTAAAAACGCAACCGAGTTACGCACGGTATGTTTCACCGCATTCGCCACATAAACACCACCGTAGCCGCCGATTTTAAAACCGTTACCGTTACCCGCAGCCAGTGATTGTGTCGTCCCCGGTAAATAACCGTGCGACCAGGCCCAGGAATTTTCAATCAACACCGGAGAATAGGCATTAATTAAATCGAAGCCATCATCCGAGTTTGACCACGCCCGGCAACCGCGGAAGATATTACCTGGTTGGTTAGCAGGGATATGCGCACCAAAACCATCTCCGCTTTGGCCAGCACCATTAGAGGTCAGTGGATCGTAATTATGGTGAGAGTCACTATTCAATACCAGGTTATTCCCTCCACGCTGGATGAACAATCCCGTCCCCATTATATGGTGAATATTCAACTGCTCGAATATATTATTGCTGCCTCTTATCCACACGCCCCAGGACTCATGGTTAAGGTTATTACGCTGTGGGACACCCGTTATTTCGAGTCCTTTTACGGAAACCCAATCTGCAACGACGTTGAACCCTTTAACCCGGCAATCATCTTGCATCTGGCTGAAATCAAAAATCGGCACTTCCCCGCTAGATGCCCAATACTCAATGCGCTTACCTTCAGTACCACTCTTACTCAGCGTGATCGCATTCACCACATCGGTACGCGTCGTACAGACATTTAGCCCTTTGGTAAACACATATTTACCGCCACGGATCCACAGGCGGTCACCAGGGTTTAATGTTTTCTGTGCGCGGTCGATTGTTTTCCAGGGGGAGTTTTTACTGCCGTTATTCGCGTCGTTGCCGTTGGGGGCCATGTAATAAACCGCCGCGCTGCTGCCCGCGGCAGCCCCCATTAACATACCGCCGAGAAAAATTTTTGCGATATAACGTTTAGCACTCATATCATTACCGTCCTTAGTTGAAATAACAAAAACGCCATGCGAAAACATGGCGAATTGATAGTAGCATTTAACTATGAAAATAAAAGTTCCACTCGCAACGAATCAATTCAGAATGGGAATAAGCCATCCGCATAAATAAAGAGGCACAGCGTAATTTTAGAGTTTTTAAGAATAGTTATCTAAATAAGTGCTAAATAATTTAAAAGATAATATGTCGCATAAAGAAAAAACGTCATGGAGAAAATCTATTCCGGTAAGAATAGATTCCCCCATGACGTATTCATCACAGCATAGCGTGATAGATCTTACTGATTCGCCATGACGTGTCGTACACGGGCCAGATCTTCTGGGGTATCCACGCCGACGCTAGGAATAGCTTTGGCGACCGCAACATGAATTTTCTCGCCGTACCACAGCACCCGCAGTTGCTCCAATAATTCGATTTGCTCCAGTTGGCTCGGCGCCCAAGTGACATAACGACGCACAAAGCCCGCACGGTAAGCATAGATGCCGATATGGCGTAGGAAGTGATCGCCAATGGTTTCCTTAGACTGAGCAAAACGCTCTCTGTCCCAGGGTATAGTCGCACGGGAAAAATAGAGCGCGTATCCTTCAGCGTCAGTAACGACTTTTACCGCATTCGGGTTGAATGCTTCTTCACTGGTTTCAATCGGCACCGCCAGCGTCGCCATTCCTGCTTTACTGGCAGCGAGGTTTTCCGCCACCTGACGAATGATAACGGAAGGAATGAGCGGTTCATCGCCCTGAACGTTCACGATGATGTCATCATCGGTAAAGCCGTAACGCTCGATGACTTCAGCCAGACGCTCTGTGCCAGAATTATGATCGGCGCGGGTCAGGCACACTTCCCCACCGGCTTGCTGCACGGCAGCTTCGACGTCGGGATGATCGGTGGCCACAATAACGCGCTGCGCCCCCGATTCCAGCGCCCGCTCCATCACATGGACGACCATCGGTTTGCCATTGATGTCCGCCAACGGCTTACCCGGCAGTCGGCTTGACGCAAAACGCGCAGGAATGATCACAGTAAAGGTCATTGTGTTATCTCATCAGCCCCGAGTTTACGCGCTTCGTTTTCCAGCAGCACAGGGATACCATCACGAACCGGATAGGCCAAACCATCAACCTTGCAGATCAGTTCCAGTTTCTCTTTATTAAAGTACAGCCGACCATTACAAACAGGACAGGCAACAATCTCAAGTAAACGGTGATCCATGCTTCCTCCATCTTTGGCCGATCGATGACCGGCATGTTCTTTCTCGCTATGACAGCGATCTAATAAGGTGATATCCACAAGGGATATCTGAAACCGTGGTAGCAGACCAATTTATGCTCTGCTGCTCGTATTCCGATTAAGCACATTTTCCAGTTTGTCGAGCAATTGCGTGCCGTAGGGCTCAGCTAACACGGCATCGACGGGCAAGTACCACCAGTTATCCTGTGCAAATGCCTTACATTTTACGGCATCTTTTTCCGTCATCAGCAGCGGCTGTATCGCATCCTGAGTCAGCGAGTTGAGCTGTTCTGGCTGGTACGATTGATGGTCAGCAAAAGCGACTTCACGTGAAATGCTAACACCAGCATCGCGCAGCGTGGCAAAAAAACGCGGAGGATGTCCGATGCCTGCCATCGCAACGACATCATGCAGTTGGCTCAGCGGCCGTGACTCACCAGAAAGTAAGTTAATCGCCATACCCGCCGTGAGTGTCATACCTATCTCATTTGCTCTCGGCGTGCCGCCGTTAACAATGACAGCATCCACCGACGCCAGACGGCTTTCTCTTTCCCGCATTGGACCAGCAGGTAGCCACCATCCGTTGCCAAAACGCCGCACTCCGTCAATCACAACCAGCTCAATATCTCTTTCCAACGCATAGTGCTGTAATCCATCGTCGGTGATCACCACATCTAGCGTGTGCTGTGCCAATAGCGCACTCACGGCATCTCGCCGACGGGGAGCGACCGCCACGGGCGCACTGGTACGCTGGAAAATCAGCACCGGTTCATCGCCAGCCTGCGCCGTCGTTACCGACTCATCCAGCAGCAGCGGGTAACGTTCAGCTTTCCCACCGTAACCGCGTGATACCACGCCGACACGATAGCCTCTGCGTTGCAGTTGTTCGACGAGCCAAATGACTAGCGGCGTTTTCCCGTTGCCACCCGCCGTCAAATTCCCCACCACCACGACGGGCACGGGAGATCGCCAGCTTTTCCGCCATCCCAATCGATAGCTCTGGCGAATCAGAAACGTGATGAGTCCGTATAGCCACGAAAGCGGCAACAGCAGCCAATAGAGCGGCGACCGTCCAGACCAGATGCGCTCAATCATTCGCCAAACTGCATTTTATGCAACTGAGCATAAGCACCGTTCGCCGCCAGTAACGCAGCATGGCCACCACGTTCAATGATTCTGCCGTCTTCCACCACCAGAATCTCATCCGCCTTTTCAATCGTGGAAAGGCGATGTGCAATCACCAGCGCGGTACGATCTTTTTGCAACTCGTCTAATGCAGACTGAATGGCACGTTCAGATTCCGTGTCCAGTGCCGACGTCGCCTCATCCAATATCAGGATCGGGCTATCACGCAATAGCGCACGGGCAATCGCGATACGCTGCCGCTGTCCGCCAGAAAGCATCACGCCATTTTCACCAATGATCGTATCCAGACCGTGTTCCATCTTATTGATGAAATCCATCGCATACGCCATTGTCGCCGCACGCTCAATTTCCTCACGGCTGTAGTGCTCATTGCGTGCATAGGCGATGTTGTTCGCTACCGTATCGTTGAACAGATGGACGTTTTGAGAAACCAGCGCCACCTGATTACGCAAGGAGGCCAGGCGATACTCACGTAGGTCGTGACCATCGAGCAGGATTTCACCTGATTGAATGTCGTAAAAACGCGTGATCAAACTGGCAATCGTTGATTTACCGGAACCAGAGCGACCAACCAACGCTACCGTTTTACCCACGGGAATATGCAGATTGATATTCTTAAGCGCCAGATTTTCTCTTCCCGGATAAGCGAAATTCACCTGACGGAATTCGAGTTCACCTTTCGCACGTTCGATCTCGAGTTTGCCCGTGTCACGTTCCTGCTCCATGTCAAGAATCGCAAACAGCGTCTGACACGCGGCCATACCGCGCTGGAATTGCGCGTTAACGTTGGTCAGTGATTTTAACGGACGCATCAGGGCGATCATGGAAGAGAACACGACTGTGATTGTCCCCGCAGTTAGCGTTTCCATCACGCTGGGGAAGCTGGCAGCATACAGCACAAAGGCCAACGCCAGCGAAGCAATCAACTGGATAATAGGGTCGGAAATCGACGATGCGGACACCATTTTCATGCCCTGCTGACGCATCCGATTGCTGACCTGATCAAAACGCTTGGTTTCAACTTCCTGACCGCCAAACATCAGCACTTCTTTGTGACCTTTAAGCATTTGCTCCGTGCTGGTGGTGACATGCCCCATCGTATCCTGCATGTTTTTACTGATATTGCGGAAGCGTTTGGATACCACACGCATGGCAATCGATACGATTGGCGCAATCACAATCAGAATGATGGACAACTGCCAGCTGTAGTAGAACATCAGAATAAACAGGCCGATAATTGAGGCCCCTTCTCTGACAACCGTAATCAACGCACCAGATGACGACGCCGCAACCTGCTCCGAATCATAGGTGATGCGAGAAAGCAGCGTGCCAGTTGACTGTTGATCGAAGAACGCCACGGGCATCCCCATGATATGGGAGAACAAGCGGCGACGCATATTCATCACCACTTTGCCGGAAACCCAGGCAACACAGTAGCTGGAGACAAACCCGGAGAGCCCTCTTACTAGCATCAACCCAATGACGACCAGCGGCATCCAGAGCAATACGGAACGTTCCGCTTTGCCAAACCCTTCATCCAGCAAGGGCTTAAGCAGGGAGAGCATCAATGTATCGCCAGCGGCGTTAATAATGAGTGCGATTGCAGCAGCAGCAAGCCCTGCCTTAAAAGGAGAGATCATCGGCCATAGGCGGCGAAACGTCTGCCAAGTGGAGAGATCTTTATCATTCAGCATGTAGTGAACCTGAATCGGGAAGAAATAGCCGACCATTTTACTCATTATACCGCTCTACGCCAAACCACTGATGATACCAACGAGGCGATATGTGATCCCTAAACCGCAGAATGTGCCATGAATCGCTGAAAAAACGAGCACTTAACTGCCCAAATGACGCGGTATCCAGCCACGAGTAGCCATATTGCCGATATCGTTCAACAATCTTTACTGAAGGCAACCGCCACGGGTTATAACGCGCCGCAGAAGCCATAGCAAACTCAGCATTAACCGCACGAATGAAGGGAGGCGATGATGATGTCTTACTGCCATGGTGAGGGATTTGTAACAAATTCGCACGCAGAGCACTGCGCTCTAGCCTAATCAATGCGTTTTCCGCATCCGATTCCAGATCGCCCGTCAGTAAGACGCTGTATTTTCCATCATCAACGCGGATAACGCAGGAGTCGTTATTTTCTGCTCTCTCGACAAGCGCCAACGGCCACAGCACGGTAAACGTGAGATCCTGCCAGCGCCAACGCTCGCCGCGTTGGCAAGAACGATGATTCATCGCATTGGTAGCGCTATATATCGTTGCTTTAGGGTAAGCAAGCTGTAGCGTTCCCAGCCCCCCAATGTGATCCATATGGCTATGGCTCAGGATAATGTTTTCCACGTCAACTCCCCGCCATCGCAGGTAGGGTAGAATTTCTCGCGTCGCCATATCGCCCCCTTCCCAGCGGTTTCCCGTGTCATATAGCACTGCTTTCCCACGCTGTTCGATCACAATCGCCAGACCATGACCGACATCCAACATGTCCACACGCCAATCCGGCTCATCAGTCTTTATGCGAAAAATCAGTAAAACCACAATCAGAGTACCGACACTCGCCGGATAGACGCGCCACCAGCTAAAGCGCCATATTACAACCGCGCCCCAGCCCGCGACGCTCGCGAGCAGCAGCGATGCATCAAGATACACCCACCCCGTCTGTAAATAGGTCAACGGGGCAAATACCACACGCAGCGAAATATCCGCCAGCCACCAGAGCATTTCACTCAGCGGTGCGAATGCCAGCGTGCTCAATGCCAGCAAAATGAGCGGAGTGGTAACGAAGGACACCAAAGGCACAGCCCAAAGGTTTGCGGGCAGCGAAGTGATACTGAAGCCGTGGAAAATATGAAGCTGCAAGGGCATTAATAGCAGCGTGATTCCCGTTTGCAGGTGGATCCAGCGCAGCCAGAACCAACGCCGTCGGGTCTGTAGCCGATGCGGAAGCGGTGCCCACTGAAACCAAAAAATGAGTGACGCAACGGCAAGGCAAGATAGCCAAAAACTGTCTGACAGTACGCTCAATGGATCGCTGACCAGAATCAACGCGACACACCATAGCCAGACCTGCCAGGCTGAGCCGTTGACGCTCCACACTTTTAGGCAAACCCATACGCTAAGCGCCAGAGCAGATCGCACCGCAGGCGGATTCCCCCCTGCCAGCCAGACATATCCCCAGGCAACCACGGCGCTCGTCAGTAATGGGAAGCGATAGCCAATCCACTGCACGGGAAAACCATATTGTAACGCCCGCGCCATTCCCCAACCAACCAGACCCGCAAGCACGATATGGAGGCCAGAGATCGCCATCAAGTGCATCGTCCCGGTATTCTGAAGCAGCGCCTTGAGCTCTGGGCTAACCGTTTTCATCTCACCAAACGTCAGCGCCAATAAAATAGAACGCCACGCTAGTCCCTGTACCTGCTGCTCCGCCTGTACAATCGTGCGCTGGCGAAAGTCACAATGGCTATCAACCGCCTTTGCCGTTATCACACGACCCGACAACGGTTGCCGTTTGGCTATCGCCCAGCGTTGGCTATCAAAGCCGCCTTCATTGAGTCGACTGTGAATAGGCCGTAAGCTGGCGGTGATTGCCCAACGTTGACCTCCACACCAGTTTTCCATAGCCGATGATAAGGTCAGTTGGGCATATAACGGAGGGAAGATCCGGCGCTGATTGATCTCTTCCAGCCGAACCGTGATCCAATCATCATCATGCTCATTGAACCGTATGCTGCTGATCGTCACGACAGCGTTAACCTGACCCTGCGTAACGCGCTCAATCTGTAACAGTAAGGTTTGAGCATTCAACGATGCCCAGCAAAAACTCATGGCAACAAGCGCTACACAGCGTATCCCCACGTGACGATATCCAATAAGCATCACGCAGGTGGATAGCCCGATACCCCACCACAGCAGCATTTGCGCGGGAATCTGCGGTAAGAAAAGCAACGGCAGAATACCCAGCACGCTCGCCCAAGCCAGACTATTTACTGACATCATCCCTTTTGCTGATATCGTCCTTTGCCATGACACACCCTTACCTCTTCCCTTGTTGTTCGCTCAGGAATGTTGCAATAACTCAACCTCATGCAACAGAACAAAAAACGCAGGTAGGAAAGTGCCTCGCAAGAAAGTGGTTAACTTGCAAAAAACGGCATTCGGCATGCGAGCTGGATTCCAATTCTCGGGGCGTTTAACATCATCAGCAGCGACAAAATCATTAACGGTCACCACAGACCGTCAAATAAGTGGATAAGCAAAAAAGCAGGATGTGGCGTAAGAGCCAAAAGAAAAAGGACCGCAGAAGCGATCCTTTTACAGTAGCTATTTACCATAGCTATTTACCATAAGAAATGGTGCGTCAGGTTACTTGACTTCGCCCATCGCTTTCAGCTTTTTAGACAGCTCACGGCGCTCTTTCGACAGATCGGCGTTTTTGATGATGTAGTCATCAACGCGGTCTTCATAATCACCGCGCATGTTGGCGATGATATTCTGTACGTCCTCAATGGACATGCCAGGTTTAAGATATTCGCTCAGGTTGTCCAGCAGCAGAACGCGCTTCTGGTTATCACGAATTTTCTTTTCGTTGTCGACGATTTCACGCTGAAGTTTGTTTTTACGACGAAACATGCGCACGAATTCCAGCACATCCTGGAAACACGGCTTAGTGTCCTTATCCATCTTTTACCCTTACCTTAAGTCATACATAAATTCTTTATGCATTCACCATACAGGTTATACCCAGCGTCTTTCAAGCAGTGCTTACGCCCTTTGCGCTAACACTTCGCTGAGCGGATAATCTGTCATCAACCATCAACGATAATATACCGCGATACGCTGGTTATGAACCTGCTCGATGGTCACTTCCGTATCGAAAATATCTTCAAGTACCTCGGATACCATGATGTCTTCCGGTTTTCCCGTGTAGATGATCTGTCCTTTGCGCATCGCAATGATGTAATCCGAATAGGCGGAAGCAAAGTTGATATCATGGATAACCAGCACGATGGTTTTGCCTAGTTCATCGGCCGCACGGCGAATTTGCTTCATCATCGCCACCGCGTGTTTCATATCCAGATTATTCAGCGGTTCATCCAGCAGTACATATTCCGTGTCCTGACACAGCACCATCGCGACGTAGGCCCGCTGACGCTGGCCGCCAGAAAGCTCATCTAAAAAGCGATCTTTCAATTCGGTCAGGTTGAGGAATGCCAGCGCGGCGCTGATGCGTTCACGATCGTCAGCATTCAGTCGCCCTTTGGTATAAGGATAGCGGCCGAAACCTACCAGCTCTGCTACCGTTAAGCGGCTGGTAAACTGGTTTTCCTGCCGCAACACAGACAAACACGTCGCCAGCTTATCGCTTGGCGTGGTCATCACGTCCATGCCGTTGACCTTTACCTGTCCGCGATCCGCGTCCAGCAGGCGACTGATGATGGACAACAATGTCGACTTCCCTGCACCATTCGGGCCGATAATCGACGTGACGCCACCGCGCGGCACCGTCGCGGTGACATTATCTAATACCTTAACGTTGTTATACGCTTTGGTTACATTGCCGATCTCAATCACACGGAAACCTTTTTCAGTAGCAACACAATAAACAGCGACCCACCCACAAATTCGATCACGACAGACAGCGCCCCAGACATATCCAGCAGATGCTCAAGCACCAGCTGTCCACCAACCAGTGAAATGACGCCCAGCAGGAAAGCCGCGGGCAGCAACAGGCGATGCTGGCTGGAACCAATAACTAAATAGGCAAGGTTCGCGACCATAAAGCCCAAAAAGGTGAGCGGACCGACCAGCGCCGTTGAAATGGCAACCAGCACGGAAACCAGCAGCAGAATGATCGTGACGCTGCGCTTGTAGTCGATACCCAGGTTAATCGCGTTATTACGCCCCAGCGCCAGTACATCAAACCGAAAGCGCATACGCCAGATCACCACCGCGACCACCAGCGTAATTCCAACCGACAGCGCCACCAGTTCAGGCACAGTACGGGTGAAGGTGGCAAACATCCGCCCCTGTAAGATGGCGAACTCGCCGGGCGTCAGCAAACGCTGCATTAAGCCCGCCATGCTGCGAAACAGCGTGCCGCAGATAATCCCGACCAGTAAAACCAGATGCAGGTTATTGCGGCTGCCGGTAAACAGCCAGCGGTACAGCAGCGCGGAGAAGAGAATGAGCAGCAGCGTTTCAAGAACAAACTTACCTTCAACGCCCAGACCCGGAATGCCGCTAATGCCGAAAACAAATACCAGCGAGGTCTGAATCAGGATAAACAGGGCTTCAAACCCCATAATCGACGGCGTCAGCACCCGGTTATTCGTCACCGTTTGAAACAGCACCGTCGACGCACTGGCGGCAAATGCCACCAGCAACATCGTCGTCAACATCAGCCCGCGGTGCGTCAAAATGTAGCGCAGGTTGCTGCCTAGATTGATGGTCATAAACAGCACGATCACCACAGCAGCAGCGATAGCCAACCACATCAACCGCTGCGTCGGCGATAACCCCGCACGTTTTTCGCTGACGGCTCCGGTCAGCACCGTATTACGTTCATTGACTGACATGGCGTTTCTGGCTTAGCAATAGGAGAAGGAAAACGGCAGCGCCAATGACGCCAAGAATCACGCTCACCGGAATCTCGAAAGGATAGCGAATCACGCGGCTGATAATATCGCAGCACAGCACCAGACCGCCGCCGAGCAGGCACACCCACGGGATCGTTTTGCGTACATTGTCGCCCATCATCATGCTGATCAGGTTCGGCACGATCAGCCCGATAAACGGCAAGCTGCCGACCACCACGACTACCACACCGCTGACGATGGCGATAATGCTCAGCCCCATCATCATCACCTGCCGATAGTTAAGACCGACATTGACGGAGAACTCGCGCCCCATGCCTGCGACCGTGAAGCGGTCAGCAATCCAGCAGGCCACCAGCGTTAACGCCCCAACCAGCCAGAGCAGCTCGTAACGCCCCTGCAAGACACCGGAGAAATCGCCGGATTCCCAACTGCCGAGCGCCTGTAGCAGATCAAAATACATCGCGCCAAACGTGGTGATTGAACTGATCACCGCACCCAGCATAATGCCGACCAGCGGCACCACCAGCGCAGATTTCAGCACAATCCGCTGGAGCAGCATCATGAACAGGAAGGTACCCGCTAAAGCGAACAGGCTCGCCACCACCATCTTGGTGAAAATCGTCGCACCGGGCACGGCGATCATCACCACCAGCAAACCTAAGCTAGCCGACTGTGTCGTCCCCGCCAAAGACGGTTCAACAAAACGGTTTTGCGTCAGCAACTGCATGATGAGACCAGCCACACTCATGGCACTGCCTGCCAGCAGCAAAGCTAGCGTGCGAGGAACGCGGCTGATAAAGAAAATATCGCGCATTTCCGGGTCGTTCCACACAGCCTGCATATTCAGTTGCCCTGCCCCAACAAACAGACTGACAACGATCATGCAGGCCAGAAAAACGAGGCCCAGCGAATAGTAAAGAGACTTCATTGATTCTGCCGTAACCTGCCGTTATTGCTTATCTAACGCGTCACTGACGGTAGTCACGAGGTTTTTATAGCTTTGCAGCCCCCCAGCGATATACAGCGATGCAGAATCCAGATAGATCACGCGATTATTTTTCCAGGCGTTGGTTTTGTGAATCAGCGGGTTATCCAGCACCTGCTGGGCCGATTCGCCACCCGGGCGACCAATCGCACTGTCACGATCGAGGATGAACAGCCACTCCGGGTTTACGCTCAGTAAGAATTCAGAGGTCACCACGTTGCCATGACGGCCGGATTCAGGGAACTCGGTCGCGGGTTTAAAGCCCAGCTCATCAAACACGAAGCCAAAGCGCGACTTAGGACCGTAGGCAGACATTTTGCCGCCGCTGACCATCAGAACCAGCGCATTGCCTGCATTTTCCGTTTTAGCGCGCGTTTGGGCGATCTGCTGTTTGAAATCATCAATCTGTTTCTTCGCTTCATCTTCTTTACCGAAGATGGTGCCCAGTTGTTCGATGCGTTGGATAAAGCTCGTCATAAACTGGTGCTCATCCACATCCATCGAGATCGTCGGTGCAATGCCGCTCAACTTGTCGTAGGCATCGCGCGTACGTCCACCGGCAATAATCAGATCGGGCTTCGCGCTGCTGAGCGCTTCATAGGCAGGCTCAAACAGCGTCCCGGCGTTCAGGTAAGTATCGCTGTTGTATTTTGATAAAAACGCGGGCAGCGGCGTGCTGCTTTTTGGTACACCGGCAATCCCTTCAACCTTCAACGCGTCCAGCGTATCCAATGAGGCAGGATCAAACACAATCACTTTCTTCGGCGGCTGTGGAACCTGAGTGGTGCCCTGCGCATGCTCAATGCTGACCGTGTGACTTCCTTCTGAAGACGATGCCTGCTGATCGCAGCCGGCCAGAACAAACATAGATGCCAATAACGTCGCCTTCACTGCAAACGCTGCATTCAATCGCACCGCATTTAACCGCATAAGTGTGTTCTCCATTTCGCTGTTTGTTGCCGAATGCCACCCCGCAGAGTGATCTACGGGGTAATAAAGAATTTAATTATCATTCGCATTAGAACGAAAATTGTAACCGAATGGACACAGTCATGCCTAGCGATTCTGTCTACCCTCCTATTGATGTAAGTCAGGGAAGTGACGCAAATCAGGAAAGCGCCACAGAAAAGTGGATTCAATGGTATCCTTGCCGTTTTCCAGATTGTTTTGCCTGATTTCAGGCTCAGCGCGCACACGTAGCTAACTGCATATATGGCCGAGAAAACACAACCCACTTTTTTCATACATGACTACGAGACGTTCGGTAAACATCCAGCACGCGATCGCCCCGCGCAGTTTGCGGGTGTCCGTACCGATATGGATTTCAATATTATCGGTGAGCCGCTCGTCATTTATTGTCGTCCGGCGGATGATTACCTGCCGGAACCAGAAGCGGTGATGATCACCGGCATTACGCCACAGGTCGCGCTGGCAAAAGGCGTCAATGAAGCGGAATTTGCCCGTCAGATCCACGACGCGTTCAGCGTGCCCGGCACCTGCATTATGGGCTACAACAACATTCGCTTTGATGATGAAGTCAGCCGCAATATTTTCTATCGCAACTTCTACGATCCTTACGCCTACAGCTGGCAAAATGGCAATTCCCGCTGGGATTTGCTGGATGCGTTACGTGCCTGCTATGCCCTGCGACCGGAAGGCATCGTGTGGCCGGAAAACGATGACGGCCTGCCCAGCTTCCGCCTTGAGCATCTGACAAAAGCCAACGGTATTTCGCACGAACAGGCGCATGATGCGATGTCCGACGTTTATGCCACCATCGCTATGGCGAAGCTGTTCAAGCAGGCGCAGCCTAAACTGTTTGAATATCTGTTCCCGCTGCGTAACAAAAACAAAATTTCCGCGCTGATTGATATCCCGCAAATGAAGCCGCTCGTTCACGTGTCTGGCATGTTTGGCGCGGCGAGGAGCAATACCAGTTGGGTTGTGCCGCTCGCCTGGCATCCGGACAACCGTAATGCGGTCATCATGTGCGATCTGGCTGGCGATATGACACCGCTGCTGGAGCTGGACAGCGCAGCATTACGCGAGCGGTTATACACTCGCCGGGATGCGCTGGAAGCGGATCAGAGTGCCGTTCCACTCAAGCTGGTGCACATCAATAAATGTCCGGTCTTAGCACCAGCCAATACCTTACGGCCGGAAGACGCAGAAAGATTGGGTATCGATCGTCAACGCTGTCTGGATAATCTGGCGCTGCTGCGCAACAACGCGAGCGTCAGAGAAAAAGTGGTGGAGCTGTTTGCTGAAGCCCCCGCGTTCGCCGCATCTGATGATGTCGATTTACGGCTTTATGATGGCTTCTTTGGCGATGCCGACCGCATGGCGATGAAGATTATTCAGGAGACCGCCCCGCAGAACCTGCCCGCGCTGGATCTCACGTTTGCCGATAATCGCCTGGAACCGCTGCTCTTCCGCTATCGCGCCCGCAATTTCCCCGGCACGCTGGACGACCGCGAACAGCAGCGCTGGTTGCAGCATCGGCGTGCAATATTTACGCCGGAGCGCTTGCAGGACTATCTGTCAGAACTCAGCAATCTGTATCAACTGCACGAAGATGATAAAGAGAAGATGGCACAGCTAAAAGCGCTGTACGCCTATGCGCAGGAGCTGGTGGGCTAAGATAGCCGCCTAAAGCCATAAAAAAAGCGGAGCACATGGGCTCCGCTTTTTCTTTCATGCAAGTCGTCGGTTTATTTAAACCGGCTCTTCGCTACATTGCGGTACTGGCTGACGGAAACTGCGCGTCACAAATGCCAGATAGAGCAATCCAATCGTTGCCCACACCAGACCCAGCGTCATCGAGCTGGCTTCCAGATTCACCCACAGCGCACCCACCGTCAACGCACCCAGCACAGGCAGTATGAGGAAGTTAATAGTGTCTTTCACCGTGCGGTTACGGCGCTCACGAATATAGAACTGTGAAATGACCGACAGGTTCACGAACGTAAACGCCACCAGCGCACCGAAGTTGATCAGCGCAGTGGCCGTCACCAGATCGAACGACACTGCAGACAGTGCAATCACGCCAACCAGCAAGACGTTCAAAGACGGCGTACGCCATTTCGGGTGGATATAGCCGAAGAAACGCTCTGGGAATACGCCATCACGACCCATGACATACATCAGGCGAGACACGCCTGCATGTGCCGCCATACCGGATGCCAGTACGGTGACGCAGGAGAACACCAGAATAACGGACTGGAAGAATTTACCCGCAACGTACAGCATGATTTCCGGCTGAGATGCATCCGGCTCTTTAAAGCGCGAGATATCCGGGAAATACAGTTGCAGGAAGTACGCCACGGCAACAAAGATCACGCCGCCGATCAGCGCCGTCAGGAAGATGGCTTTTGGAATCACCCGACCGGCATCCTGCGTTTCTTCCGACAGCGAGCTGATGCCGTCAAAACCAAGGAACGAGAAGCAGAGAATGGTTGCACCGGTAATCATCGGCACCACGTGGGCGTTCTCAGACCAGAACGGACGCGTACTGGCCAGCGTACCGGCTCCTTCGCCCAGGTAAACACCGTGAATCACCAGACCGAGGAATACCGCCATGATCGCAACCTGCACCACCACGATAATGGAGTTCAGGTTAGCAACCAGACTGATGCCACGCAGGTTAAACAGCGTCATCAAGCCGACCAGCGCCGCGACAAAAATCCATGATGGTACGCCGGGGAAGATCGCTTCCAGATAGATTTTCGCCAGCAGGATGTTGATCATCGGCATGAACAGATAGTCCAGCAGCGACGACCAGCCGACCATAAATCCGACGTGCGGACTGATCGCTTTTTGCGCGTAGGTATAAGCAGAACCTGCAGATGGGAAACGTTTTACCAATTTGCCATAGCTCAGCGCCGTGAACAGAATGGCGACCAGCGCAAACGCATAGGCCGTCGCCACATGACCGTCGGTCAGGCCAGACACGATACCGAACGTATCAAAAATGGTCATCGGCTGCATGTACGCCAGCCCCATCATAACGACAGGCCACAGCGTGAGCGTTCTTTTTAACTGAGCACGTTTTGCGCCAGCATTAGGCAGCTGAGAATCAAGCGACATGGCGCACACCTCCGTTCATCACGGCAGGCGCATACGCACCGGAAACAAATAGATGGATACAGGACTCGCCTGAATCACGATGAGAAGAGGTGGCTGTAATAGCACCAGAGATAACTTGCGACTGCGTCGCGCCATAACCAATACCTTTGCAGCACAAACCGGCGGGCACCGGTGCGAAACGTGTTAATTGCCCCATCTTTCCTTTCCTCACTGTGCTCACAGGCACACACAAAATTATCTATCCGGATCGTTGTCCGGCCTCTTTGGTTGAAGACCCTATACCCAGCAAACCTGAGCCACAGAGAAGGTAAGAAACCACACCAATACCCCTGTAACCTTGAAGGTTGACGAGCATAAATGTAAAAAAATAACCGACGCTATTAGACGTCGGTTATTTGCAAGGCGCGTATTCTGCACCACTCGATCTCATCTGACAAGGCTCTGAGAACGTTGGAAACCATTTATTTATCCCTACCCTTCCTCGAGAAGCCCATAAGTTGGCTTTTCGCATGACTTATGGGTAATAAGTAGGATAAATAAGCGAATACTCGTTATAAAAACGTTGCTGTTATGTGTGAAGCCCAAACAAAACGTTGTGCTTAAAAATTACAACTCCTGGAATCGCTTTTTCTTTTCGTTTTGTAATCTTTCCAACTCAAAAATCACCTGCTGAAGATCCCGTTCCTGCGACGCGTTCAGTGAGGGGAACTTGAAGCTCAAACGCTGCGTCAGTTTCAATTCACCTTTGTTATCGACGATCTTCACCATTGCCTGACCGACGAACTGCAAATCAACACAGAAAAAACCGTGGTCAGCCAGATCCATCTCCACGCTCTTAATGATGTCGCCTTCGGTCAACAGCCCCGTGGTATCACGGTCGGTATACAGGCTCAATCCACCCAAAGAGAGATCTTTGATGGTGAACAGGAAAACGCTCTCATCCGGCAGTTCGCCACGGCACGTCAACGGCGGCCACAGCGGCGTGTTGATGCGGAAATAGGTTCTGCGTTGGATAAGATAAAGCAGTTCAGGAATCTGCGCGCTAAAGGCTGGCAGCCCGTCGTAAGTTACCGTTTTCGCAATTTCAGCATTGAATTCAACTTTTGCACCGGCAGGTTCTGCAACAAAAGACAGCGCCCCGGCATACAGCGCGCGGTTATTCTCACGCTCAATGCCGCCTAAATCGAAGACAAACAGGTTGTTATCGGGTACAACGTCAAGAATTTTACTGATGAACTGTCCGTGAGAATGATGAACCATCAAAGACGTATCATTCTTCTTTAACTCGCGCAGTGTTGCACAGATGGCCAGTTTGTTGCGCTTAACAAACTGCTCTTTCAAATTTTCATTCACCGCTTTCATCCCCACCATTGTTTACACAGAGTATGTGTCAATGGCTTATATTGATGCACGCCTCTTCGTTATCTTTCAAGTCCCATGTGCGCCAACACGATGCACTGCACTGGCTGCATATTGAAAACGATTACTCGGAGTACCTAAAACAGCATGAAACCTACCTTAAATACATCGAATGACAGGACAAAACGCTATCGTTTTGAACAACGTAAAACGTTGGCCCTTAGGGCGAGGCACACTTATGCGCCTCGTCACGTGACAAGCGAAGAACAAACTCGTAGAAAGGAATTTGAGCAGCCAGCACGTACGTAACTCGAAGTATGACGGGTAGAAGTTGGTGAAAACGATATCGGCAATTTTCTCAATAACTTTAGTGGAACAAGAGGAAAAGTGTTAAGGCGCGGTCAAATAATAAAATGTGCCGCGGCTACCAGCGCGTCGCTGCCAGCGTCTTTTATCGCCCCCGTTCGTTTGCTATTCGGCAGGATAGTGATACAGCAGCCAGGTTAACGCCAGTAAATCGGCGCTGCCGCCGGGGCTAAGGTTTCTGGCAATCAGCGCGTCGTCCATTTCTCTCAACGCCTGACGATCCAGTGGACCCGCCAGTAATCTCCGTGCGTAATCTTGCACAAACGCCAGTCCGTCCATGCCGCCGCGTGAAACGACATTGGTGTCAGGATTGTGAGCCATCAACACCAGTAGCGTATGTAACAGCCCGGTGTCGCCATCCGCCCCGGCAGCCATTGCCTGCTGCAAGGCAGGCAACGCATATTGGCATACGGTATTGAAACCACTGGCAGCTTCTCCCCTCGCCCCCGTCAGGCCATGACGCTGATAGAGATGTTCACCCGCCGTCGCCGCTCCAGAACACGTCTCCAGCTCATTTCGCACCAAATCGTGACACATTGCTGCCACGCTATCGCACAGGCTGCGCTGCGTTACACGCTCTCCCCGCCCTGCCAGCCAACCAGCGGCGGTACACAGCAGGCCAAACGCGAAAATCCCACCTTTATGGGTATTCACACCTTTCGTCGCTGACAGCATCGCCTGTTCGCAGGCGATACCGATAGGCCGAACCAGAGACAGCAACTGCGCTAGCGGTGTGTTAGCGTGCTGATAACCCGCGTCGGTAAAATGCCAGAACCAGGGGGAGATCGCCTGAATACTGGCCTGAAACAGCGCGACATCCATATCGCGGTGAGATCCGTTATTAGCGCGATCCACCAGTCCGGGCTTCGGCGTCAGCATCACTTCCATCGTCAGCGCATTCGCCACGCGCCGGTCGATATCCGGTAACGAGTCGCGCTCCCGATAATCGCCGACTACGGAACGGGATACCGCAGCCGACAGTACGCCGTCAAGCTGGCATAAAGTAGGCATTCACCTTTTCCTCAATGTGCTCAAGCAGCTCAGGCAGCGAATGACGGCGCGAACGGCTACAGGCGTGTGCCATCTGGTCGCACAATAGACACGTTCGCCCGCTGTGCGCCAACATCGACCGGCCAATCGATCCCTCTTCTGGGCTGAAGATGTCGAAATCCCATAGTCGCCCTAGCTCATGGCTATCTTCCAACGCAATGGTTGCGGCCTTCACCGATAGCGCATCTTTGGTGATCGCCCACAGCCCTTCCGCGCCCGTTGCCAGCCAGCATGTCTGCTGCTCCAGCACCGTCCACCCCCGTATCTGACACAATAAGGCAAAAGATTTGATAGCTTCGGCCATCACCTGCCGATAGCTTTCGCTATCTTTTACCGGCCCCGGCGTGACTAGCGTCAGCGACACCAGCGTCGCACCGTGGCGGGCAAGCCATTCTTGTTGGCGAACTGCGCGGCGTTCCTTCGCCGCGAGTAAGGTTTCCAGCGAGATGGAAACAGTCTTTGTCATCGTCGATTCCCTCATGCGTTTACCGCTTATTCGTCGGCTTCTTTCACCTGACGAACGACGTCAATCACGCTGCCATCGCGATAGCGAATCACACCAACGATGCGATCGTGAAACTCGATAGCGCGTGGTTCACCCACCAGCGCAATCGCACGCTGATACAGCGCTTCAATCGTCATCACCGTCAGCCCCGCCTGTTTCAGGCGTTCAGCTACCTCAGGGCGCGCCGGGTTGACGGCAATGCCGTGATCGGTCACCAGTACGTCAATGCTTTCTCCCGGCGTAACCCGCGTCGTCACCTGACGCACCACGGTCGGGATGCGGCTACGAATCAGCGGCGCAACGACGATGGTCAGGTTCGCTGCCGTTGCGACGTCACAGTGCCCGCCGGACGCGCCGCGCATCACGCCGTCTGAACCGGTGATCACGTTGACATTAAAGTCGGTGTCAATTTCCAGCGCGCTGAGAATCACCATATCCAGTTGGTCGCAGCAGGCTGCTTTAGAACTGGGGTTGGCGTAAACGTTAGTGGAAATCTCGACGTGATTTGGATTCTTCGCCAGCGATGCGGCCGCATTGGCATCGAAACATTGGGTATCGATCAGTTTTTCGATCAACCCTTTTTCGTGCAGATCGACGATACCGCCCGTGATGCCGCCGAGGGCGAAGCGCGCCACGATGTTCTGCTGACGCATTTTATCTTCGAGGAAACGCGTACACGCCGTCGAGGCCGCGCCCGAACCGGTCTGGATCGAGAAACCATTTTTGAAATAACCGGCATGCTCAATCACGTCTGCCGCAGAACGGGCAATCAACAGCTCACGCGGGTTGCTGGTGACGCGCGCCGCGCCTACGCTGATTTTGGCCGGATCGCCAACTTCATCGACCTGAACGAGGTAGTCCACCTGATCCTGCACAATGCTGGCCGGCATGTTCGGGAACGGCACCAGCGCTTCGGTCAACAGCACCACTTTACGGGCAAACTGCGCATCGACCATCGCATAGCCCAGCGAGCCACAGCTGGATTTCCCAGCGGTGCCGTTGGCGTTGCCAAATTCATCGCTGCACGGCACGCCGAGGAACGCGACGTCGATATTCAGTTCACCGTTTTGCAGCAAATGGACGCGACCGCCGTGGGAATGAATCTGTACCGGTTCTTTCATTAACCCATGAGAAATGGCATCGGCCAGTTTGCCGCGCATCCCCGAGGTGTAAATCCGGCTGACTACGCCCGCTTTAATATGGTCGATCAGCGATGCGTTACAGCTCATCAGCGAGCTGGATGCCAGCGTCAGATCGCGAAAACCCATCCGTGCCAGCGTATCAATCACCCGATTAATGACTTTATCGCCTTCGCGGAAATGGTGGTGGAAAGAGATCGTCATCCCGTCTTTCAGTCCGCTGTGACGAATCGCCTCTTCCAGATCGGCACACAGTTTGCGTTCATGTTTTTGTGCGACATCATTCAGCCACGGCGTATGTTGATTAGCGTTGACGAAGGGTTGCAGATGGCGTTTTTCCGGGTACTGCTTTTGCAGTGCTTCAATAAAATGACTCATTGTCTAATCCTGTGATTCCTGAGAGCGGCAATTGCGGTGCAATCACGCAATGGCTATTTGCGAACGCCAGAGGCCTGAGCACGTTCCAAAACTCTTCTGGCGTGGTCGATAATCGGCCCGTCGATCATTTTCCCGTTCAGGGAAATCACGCCCAGACCGGCACGTTCACCCTCTTCGGCGGCTTTGATCACCAGATGGGAATAGTCCACTTCATCCTGTGTCGGGGCATAAGCGTTGTGTAACAGCTCAATCTGACGTGGGTTGATCAGGGATTTACCGTTGAAACCCAGTCTGCGGATCAGATCGACCTCTTTCAGGAAGCCCGCATCGTCATTAACGTTGGGATAGACCACGTCAAAAGCGTCGATACCGGCAGCGCGAGCCGCGTGCAGCACCGCGCAACGGGCATAAAACAGCTCCGTGCCGTCACCGCGTTCCGTTTGCATGTCCATCACATAGTCAAACGCCGCCAGCGCAATGCCGATCATGCGTTCGGAAGAGCGTGCAATCGCGACGGCGTTAATTACGCCAACCGCAGACTCAATCGCAGCCATGATGCGCGTAGAGCCAACTTCACGACCGCAGGCTTTTTCGATACGAACCAGATGATGTTCCAGCTCATCGACATCGTCAGTAGAGTCAGTTTTCGGCAGGCGAATCACATCGGCACCGCCGCGCACGGCCGCTTCCAGATCCAGCAGGCCAAACGGCGTACTGAGCTGGTTGATGCGCACCACGGTTTCAATATCACGGTACATCGGGTGTTGGAGCGCATGGAAAACCAGCAGGCGCGCGGTATCTTTCTCGCGCAGGGAAACGGCATCTTCCAGATCGAACATAATGGAGTCAGGCTTATAAATAAACGCATTGGACAGCATGGCGGCGTTCGCACCCGGGAGGAATAACATACTGCGGCGAAGTTTATTCATGACAATTTCTCCCATTCAATCTGCTGTCCGTCTGCAGCGCGCAGTACCGCGCTTTGCACGCGAGCACGGATGACACAATCCAGCGCGCCTTTGTCATCCACAATGATCGTCCCTTCCTGTACGCCCAACTCTTTCAGCGTGTCATTCACGACCTGTTTGATTTGGTGACCGAACTGTTTCATCACTTCACTGTTGATGACCACGGTGAGTTTCCCGTCAGCCGGTGCCACTTTGACCAGCAAATCGCTGGATTCAAAGGTGCCTGCCAGGGACTCCTTAACAATCTTCATAGACTTATCCTGATTAATTTTAATTACGCGTATTCGGGTTCGTAGTAGTGCTGTAAATGCGCAAAGGTTGAGGCCGGCACGATGTCCTGAATACGGCTGTACTGCCGAAGTTTGAGTAATTTCCTGACTTCCGAGGCGGAAATAGCCAGTCCTGAGGTTTGCCGTTTACGTTCAATTTCAACCACGTTTAACGCCGGGGAAGACACCGTCTGGTCTTTCTCCAGCCAGTAGTGCATGTCCTGGTTGTACTGATACGTCACCGGGCAAAAGGGTTCGGTGCCGACGAAGCGCTGGGTAATGCCGAGCGCTGGCGCGATATATTTCCTGAAAATAATTAAATCCAGCGCCGCATGGGCACGGGTGATAAGTTTCTCTTCCTTCAGGAAATAGCCGGGAAAGGTCGCCTTAGAGATCATGTAGTTCGAACCAGCATGTACCGTCACATTGCGGATGTGTTCCACGCCGCGCTGCACCATCTCCAGACGTTCACTGAACGGGAAAAAGGACACGTCTTCCCGCACTACGAATACGTGCAGCCAGTCACACGACTGCGCCGCATGTTCCGCCAGATAGCGGTGGCCCAACGTGAAGGGATTCGCGTTCATCACGATCGCGCCGATCTTTTTATCTGTTCGCGTGGTAAGCGGTTCAGGGTGCGCAAAGGCCGCCAAAGACTGGCAATACTGCTGGATGCCAATCGGCGTGTTTTCCATCAGCACCGCGCTATCCTGATAGCACGCCAGCGGGTAGAAGCCACATCCGCGAAAGATGTCGACATTTTCCGGTCGGGTATAGAGAAACAGGTGGAAGTGGCCGCGCTGCGCCGCCTGCTGCATGACTTCGTTCACCACCTGCACGCCCAGATTCAGGTGTCTGAATTCCGGATCGACCGCAACGCACTTAATGGTGTTGGCGGCCAGCCCCGCGCAGGCAATCAGCCGCCCGCCCCGTTTGCCAACCACCACGATGTCAATATCGTCATCCATGCCGAGCTGGCAATGTGCGAGGAACTGGCGCACCGCGTTCCTCTCCTGCTCCCGAAGGCGCACATCCAGCGTGTCAAAAAAGACGGAATCATTGGCATACATCACGGTTCTTCCTGCAACTCGAATTATTTAGGCAATCTATTGCAGGCTGCCGGTTTAGCGCCGGCAGCCTGGTACTGACACAGATATTCAGTGCGCGACGGCTTCAGCGGCTGCCGGAACCGATTTCACCGGCGCAGCGGCATCCACGATCGTGTTACGCAAATGGCCAATGTTTTCGATTTCAACTTCAATGCAATCACCCGCTTTCATAAACAGCGGCGGATTGCGTTTTTTACCCACGCCGCCCGGCGAACCGGTAATGATCACGTCGCCGGCACTCAGCTCGGTGAAGGTGCTGATGTACTCAATCAATTCCGCGACTTTGTGGATCATGCTGCTGGTATTGTCGTCCTGCACCATGCGGCCATTCAGATACGTGCGGATTGCCAGCACATGCGGATCGGGAATTTCATCCGTGGTGGTCAGATAGGGGCCGAATGCGCCGGTTTTCTGCCAGTTCTTGCCAGCGGTAAACCAGCTGTGCTGCCAGTCACGCGCAGAACCATCCATGTAGCAGCTGTAGCCTGCGACATGAGCGAGCGCGACATCCTGAGCAATATTCTGTCCACCTTTACCGATAACGACTGCCAGCTCGCCTTCATAATCGAACTCGCTGGAGTAATGCGGTTTGATCACCGGCGTCGCATGTCCAGTTTGCGAATCTGCAAAGCGCACAAATAAGGTTGGCGCGGGATTCTCTTCATTAAATTCCTGACGCTTAGCGGCGTAATTCATCCCCACGCACAGTATTTTCCCCGGTGCGGTAATAACCGGTAAGAACGTCACATCCGCGACCGGAATATCCGGTGTGCTCATACTGAATTCGTGTGCCACGTGTAGCGCATTCTGCGCCAGCAGCGTTTTCAGATCGGGATAGCGGTGGCCAATTTTACCGCCGAGATCGATTAATCCCGCTGGCGTATAAATGCCGTAACTGTCCTTACCGTTATAACGATAGCTTGCAAGTTTCATAATATTTCCTGTGCAAAATAAACCCACGCGCAGTGGCGGTTTTATTCTGTTAACTCAGCTCATTTCTCAACGTAATACTTATTTAGCTCAGCGCCTTTTTATTTTCTGAATGGCATCAGACTAAAAAGTTGGCGAGCACCAGCAGTGAAATCGAAACGTTAATCGCACCGCCGATACGCGTAGCAATCTGCGCGAAGGGCATCAGCACCATACGATTACCTGCCGTCAGAATGGCGACGTCACCGGTACCACCCTGTCCGCTCTGGCAGCAGGAAATAATGGCAACATCAATCGGGTGCATACCGATTTTTCTACCCACAAAGAAACCGGTCGCAACCAGCGTCACCACGGTAGAAATAATCACCAGCAGGTTTTGAATCGTAAAAGCGTTCACCAGTTCCTGCCACGGCGTAATCGCCACGCCAACGGCAAACAGAATCGGATACGTCACAGAGGTCTGGAAGAATTTGTAAACGACCTGAGAACCTTCCAGCATTTTCGGTGAAACACCGTGAGCCAACTTCACCAGCACCGCCGCGAACAGCATGCCAACCGGTGCAGGCAGGCCAATGACTTTGTGGCCAAGCATGCCCACCATGTACAGCAGGATTGCCAGCAGCGCGCCAGAGGCAATCGTCGTGACATCGGCTTTGCCGCTAAAGGCTGAAGCCGGTGTGCTGCTTGCGCCGCCGCCCAGATTATTGTCTTTATTCGGCATCAGTTCGCCTTCACCGGTCAGGTGTGGATAGCGTTTACCCAACTGATTCAGAACACCGGCAAGGATGATCGCGGTCAGGCTACCCAGCATGACGATAGGCAAGACGCGCCCTAGCGCAACGCCCTGATCCATATGCAGAATCGTGGCATAGCCGATAGACAGCGGGATAGCACCTTCCCCCACCCCGCCCGCCATAATCGGCAGAATCAGGAAGAAGAAGATTTGGAACGGATCCAGGCCAAGCGCAATACCGACGCCCATGCCCACCAGCATGCCGGCAACTTCACCGCACAGCATAGGGAAGAAAATACGCAGGAAGCCCTGAATCAGCGTCTGCCGATTCATACTCATGATACTGCCGACGATAATGCAGCAGATGTAGAGATACAGGATGTTGGTACTTTTATAGAACTTGGTCGTGGATTCAACGACAACGTCCGGCAGCAGGCCGTAATGCACCATCGCCGAAGGGATAAAGGTCGCACAGATTGCCGCCGCCCCCATCTTGCCGATAATCGGCAGACGTTTACCAAATTCGCCACAGGCAAACCCGAAGAATGCCAGCGTCGCCACCATCACGACGATGTCGCTCGGCAACTTGCCACTTAGGCAGTCGATGCCGATTAATACCCCCGCCAGCATAAAGAGTGGCACAGGGATAATACCTACTTTATAGGTATCCAGAACGTGCCACCATTTTTCCTTTAATGAGGCCTTCCCAGCCGCCTCATTATTTACCACAATATATGAATCATCAGTCGTACTCATAACTCTGTCCCCGTTTTATTTTGTCCGCGAATGATAGGGGTCGAGTGCCTATTATTATGTGATTCCCTTCAAATTAAAAAATGAGTTTTAAAGGCGTTTATGGTTTTTATGGTTTATATTCAAAAATCGTTTATTACGCAGGCGGTTAGATGATTTTACGCTCAAAATAAACTTTACGGTTTCTATGGAGTTTATGGTTTTTATTTCCTAAAAATGACTATGTTGATAAAACGTAATTAAGTTGTTTATTAAAGAAAACAGATGCGTTTAATTTTATCTATTTATTACCGTCATCATATTGGTAACAACCTATTTAAACGTGTTATTGCTCACAAGTTTTTTCCTCTCAGCCCATTCTTATTACCATTCGTGATAAATTCATCAGCTATTTTTCGTCCACCAGTAGGCTACCGCACATCATGAGAGTGAGACTTTCCTTTCATATCAAATTATTTATCTATTTGATCGTCTTCTTCTCTTCGTTACTTCTGATGACGGGTATTTATTATTATCACGATATCGATAAGCAGCTCTATTCCGAGCTGGGTACACGAGCGCAGGTACAGGCCAGAGAAATCGCCATCATTCCGTCCCTGATTGAGTCCGTGAAGCATAAAGACATTAAGCAGATAAGCACGCTCGTCCAGCAATTGAAGCTGCGCAGCGACGCCAGCTATATCGTGGTCGGGGATAATCAGGCGCATCACCTGTTTCATTCTGAAGATGCCAGTCTTGTCGGCACGCAGATGGTGGGCGGTGATAACGTTGAGGTGCTCGCCGGGAAAAGCACTATCACCGTGCGCCGGGGCGGCATTGGCATCTCACTACGCAGCAAAGCGCCGATCGTGGCTGATGGCCAGGTGATTGGTATTGTCTCCGTCGGCTATCTGAAAACCCATATCGATAATCTGACGCTCAGTAAACTGGCGCATATCCTGCTGGCGATTCTGGCGATGTTTGTCGCGCTGTTTCTCTTTTCCTGGTGGTTCTCGCGTAATCTGAAGAAACAGATGTTTGGCCTCGAACCCCTTGAGATTCGTATGCTGGTCAGGCAGCAGAAGGCGTTGCTCGAATCGATCTACGAAGGGGTGATCGCCATCGATAAGCAGCACCGCATTGCCGCCATTAACCATGCGGCCAAAGAAATCCTCGGGCTGAACGAACCCTCCTATCTGTTGCGCGGCAAGCCGATTGATACCGTCATTAAGCCCGTGCCCTTTTTCTCCGGCGAGGCCATGTGGAACAGCGACACCCACGATGAAATCTGCCGTTTTAACCACGCGACCGTGATTGCCAGCCGGGTGCGGATCATGCTGGAAGATGAGCTTCAGGGCTGGGTTATCAGCTTCCGCGGTAAAAACGATATTCATACGCTTAGCATGCAACTCAGTCAGGTGAAGCGTTACGCGAATAGTCTGCGCATTTTGCGCCACGAGCAGTTGAACTGGACGGCGACGCTGGCCGGACTGCTGCACCTAAAACGCTATGACGAAGCTATCAAATATATTGAAGCGCAGTCGGAAAGCGCACAGGTGGTGCTGGATTTTGTTTCCCGCCGCTTCTGTTCGCCCGCGCTGTGCGGGCTGCTGCTGGGCAAGTACGCGACAGCACGGGAAAAAGGCATTGAGATTGTTTTCGACCCACGCTGCCAGCTCACCCACATTCCCCCCGCGCTGAGCGAAACGGAGCTGATGTCCATCATTGGTAATTTGCTGGATAACGCGATGGAAGCCACATTAGCCACCACCGCGCCACATTATCCTGTCGAGGTGTACATCTATAACAGTGAACAAGAGCTGGTCATTGAAATCGCCGATCAGGGAACGGGTATCGATCCAGCTATTGCCGATAGCCTGTTTGAAATGGGCGTGACCAGCAAAACACAGGGCGATCACGGGCTGGGGCTGCATCTGGTGGCCAGCTACGTCAATCAGGCTCAGGGAATGATCGAGGTCTCGGCCAACCAGCCGAGTGGCAGCATATTTTCCCTATTTATTCCGATGTCCCCCCCATAATTTGAGCGGCGCGTAGTGAACAACGCACAGGCCGCTTGAGGTATAGCGGACACACTATTTTATAATTCAGAGACTAACAGGGATTTACACCATGCAGCACACTGAACATTTCGATGTCTTAATCGTTGAAGATGAAAGTAAGCTGGCAAACATTCATGCTGAATTTATTGAGAAACATTTCAATCTGCGTGTCGTCGGGATTGCCGCTACGCTTTTTGAAGCTAAAAAGCTCCTTCAGCAGCACAGGCCGCGCCTGATCCTGCTGGATAACTATTTGCCCGACGGCGAAGGGGTTTCGCTAATTGAAAGCCAACTACTCAAAGGGATGGATTGTTCCGTCATCTTTATTACCGCCGCCAGCGATATGAACACCTGTGCTCAGGCGATTCGCTGCGGGGCTTTTGACTACATAATCAAACCGCTTTCCTACCCACGGCTGCGCTCTTCGCTGGAGCGATTTATTCAATTCGTGAAAACCCAGCACACTTACAAAATTGTCGATCAGCAGAACGTCGATATTCTCTATCAGTTGCAATCGTCCGGCACAGCCACCTCCTCCTCAGCAAAAGGCATTGAAGAGAACACGCTGGGGCTGATCAAGCAGATTTTTGCCAACGATGGCGGCGATACCCTCTATTCTGTTGATGATATCGTCGAAAAAACCGGACTCAGTAAAACGACGGCGCGCCGCTATCTGGAGTTCGGCGTTGAAAACCAGTTCCTCGACATCGAAATGCGTTACGGCAAGATTGGTCATCCACGCCGGCTGTATCGCACAAAAAGCACCGGCTAGATCCCGCCCCTATCCTATGGCGGCGAGGTTAGCCGTCATAGGGCATGCGGTACAGTCAGACGACAGTCTGCGATAAAAATTGAGATAAAAGTCAGATAAAGTAATAACGTCATTCACTACTTGGGTACGCGTCAGCAATATTACGTCCAAACTTAACCATTCGTTATTTTTATCCTATTTATATTTCAATTTATGTCTGAATTAACCTATTCCCTCTCAAGTTTTTAAAAATTAAAAAAAACAATCACAATTTTCTGTGTTTATTCTTATACCAGTTAGCATAACGCAGATTGGTAATTCAACCGGCGCCTGCTGTGCAGTTGTCCAAAAATAAGAGAGAAGCCTCACAAATTATTATTAGTTTCTTCACTCACACTAAAAAAAATCACTATAAATCCGATAAGCATTATGGGTCGTGCCTTCATTAATTTTTACCTGACACCAGTAATTCATCCCCGGAGAGACGTCATGTTCTTAGCCAAAAAAATCAGAAATCTTAAAATATCCCAAAAGCTGTATCTTGGGTTTGGGGTGATCCTGCTACTGGTCATCATTGCATCGCTACTGAGCGCAGGTCGCTTCAGAGAAATTCGTGATATTTATGAGAAAACCAATCTTATTTACAACATCAACATCGAAGTCTTTCAGGCCAAAATAAACCGCCTGAAGTATTTTTATTCGTATGAAGAGAAGTCGCGTGAAACCATGGCGGGCTTCGTTAAACATGCTTCAGAGTTAACCACGGAAGCGAAAACGCTCTCATGGAGTCCAGAAGGCACTCCCCTCGTCAACGATCTCGGCCAGAACCTGACCAAATTCCAGAACGCGATCACCAAGATGGGGAAAGCCACGCAGCGCGTGGTAGAAAATCGCGACAAAATCAGCGCCGCCAACGGACAAAACGTTACCGCAGATTTTTACGCCAAGCTGCGTCAGCAGCCTTCTGATAGCGCAACGCAATATCAGGCTGAAGATTTGGCAACGCAGGTTTCAGATCTCAAGCAGTTATCTTATGAGTTACAGCTTAAGCAAAATGCCGATGCTGCGAAGAAGCTCGATGAGGCTTTTGGCCGCTTTGACAGCAGCTACCAGGCCGCCACTGCGGCACTGACGCCTGAACAGCAGGTCGCCGCAGAGGGCCTGCGAAGCTATGTCACCAGCTATAAAAAGCTCAACGCTGACTACTTCCAGAGCGTCAGCAATCTGAAAAAAGCCGAAGACGGCGTGAAGATCGGAGGGGATAAAAGCAGCGCCTCGATTAAAGCGCTTATCGCTATCGTCAAAGAGAAGAATGACGCACTGGCATACGGTTCCGCGACCATCACAATGATCATTGGCCTCATCGCCGTCGTGATCGGCATTATCATCTCGCTGCTGATTACCCGCCAAATCACCCGCCCTGTGATTCACAACCTTTCTCTGGCGGAAAAAATCGCCGCAGGCGATCTGACGTCAACCATCGTGGCCGATCGCGATGATGAGCTGGGTCAGCTAACGGCCGCCATGGGGAGAATGAACGAGAAACTGCGCCATATGATCAGCGATGTGCGTGACAGCGTGGACAGCGTGTCAACCTCTGCGGCCAAGATTGCCGCGGGTAACAGCGACCTCTCCTCGCGCACCGAGCAGCAGTCTGCCGCAGTGGTAGAAACTGCCGCCAGCATGGAAGAACTGACGTCGACCGTGAAAAACAACGCCGAAAACGCCAAACAAGCGAGCCAAATCAGTACCGAAGCCTCGCAAAATGCGCACAAAGGCGGCGAAGTGGTACGGGATGTAGTGGACACTATGTCAGGCATTTCAGACAGCTCACGGAAGATTGCCGACATCACCGCAGTCATCAACAGCATTGCTTTCCAGACCAATATTCTGGCGCTGAACGCCGCGGTAGAGGCCGCACGCGCCGGTGAGCAAGGCCGTGGATTCGCCGTGGTTGCCAGCGAAGTGCGGACGCTTTCTCAACGCACATCGCAAGCGGCAAAAGAAATCGCCAGCCTGATATCTGAATCAGTGTCGCGTATCAATGTGGGCACGCAACTGGTGGCCAATGCGGGAACGGCGATGGATCAGATCGTTTCCTCTGTCTCGCGGGTTAACGACATCATGGGGGAAATTGCCTCCGCCTCCGATGAGCAAAGCCGTGGCATTGAACAAATCTCGCGTGCCATCAGCGAACTGGACACCACCACACAGCAGAATGCGGCGCTGGTGATGGAATCCTCGATCTCCGCTAACTCGCTGGAAGAACAGTCTGCGATACTGGAAAGCATGGTAGCGAACTTCCGCCTATCCGATCACGAGGGGCGCAAACCTAAAGCAAATCTCTCCGGTTTACCGCCACAGCAGAAACGCCTGCCGCCTGCATCAAAACAATCGCAGGATTCCGGCTGGACAACGTTCTAGCTCCTAACTTCTAACGTTCGATCCCTCAGCCCTGATATGACGTCAGGGCTGAGTTCATCAATAGAATATTATTTCAACGATAAGTAAATCGCTAAATAATCAGTAAGCTACGTTATTTTGGCCGTATTCCCATAAAACACTATGCATTTGCACAGCCCGCCTTGATACCCATCACAAAATGTTATTATCCCCTACTTTGGCTCTAACATCGTGATAAGAAAACCCGATAACTCATAGTAGTTACAGTAGTTAGAAACGACATCGTCGTTAACCGCGAAATAATCGTTAGCAATAAAACCGTAGTCATTATTACTAAAATCGTTATACATGGAGAGTTGTAATGCAGAATCTTGCTAGTCGAATCCGTAACACAAAAATCGCTCATAAACTGTATGCGGGATTTGGCATTATTTTATTACTCGTTATTGTTGCCTCATCGCTTAGTACAAAAAGATTTAAAGACATCAAAGATATCTATGAGAAGACCAATCTTATATACAGCATCAATATTGAGGTATTTCAGGCAAAAATAAATCGTGTTAAATATTTATACGCCCCCGATGAGAAGACAAAAGATATTCTGGCGAAATTTGTTAAAAGCGCGACAGATTTAACAGACAGCGCAAAAACTCTGGCCTGGAGCGCCGATGAGTTAGGCCACATCAACAGCTTAAAAGAAAACTTAGAGGGCTTTCAGACCTCAGTATCCGCTATGTCTGTTGCAACACAAAAAGCGGTTGAGATTCAGGGAAAAATGAATCAACTCCATGCACAAGCCACGCTGGAACCTGTTGCACAGACCATTCAGAGCACCAGTTCATTTCCCGATAACGATGCTTATTACGCGATGAGCAGACTGGCTTTCTTGTTAAGTGAAGTGCAAAAGCTGAGTTATGAGCTGCAAATAACAAAAGATGAGAAAACAATCACTGCACTAAATAACCGTTATGCGGAAACGGAATCAGCCTATCAGGCCTTACCGATTTTACCTGCCGACCTGAAAAGCCAGGCTGACGCGTTACGCAATTACATCAAGCAATATCAACAGATTAACGCAGACTATTACACCGCTTTCGATGACGTGAAAAAAGCAGAATATCTGGTCATGAGAGCGGGAACGAAAAGCAGTGCAGACATCAACGCGTTGACGGCCATTATCAAAGCGAAAAATGATGAACTGGCCTATCACTCCGCCACCGTTACCATGATTATAGGTCTCATCGCCGTCATCATCGGTATCATTATTTCGATCTACATCACCCGGATTATTACCCGGCCCATCATCCATAATCTATCGCTGGCGGAACGCATTGCCAGTGGCGATCTGACTACCTCGATTCAGACCGATCGCCACGATGAGTTGGGACGGCTTACCCACGCAATGGGGACGATGAATGAACAGCTGCGCCACGTCATCTCCGAAGTGCGGGACAGCGTCGGTAGCGTCAGCCAGTCGGCAAGTAAAATTGCCACAGGCAATAGCGATCTGTCATCACGCACCGAGCAGCAGTCGGCAGCCGTCGTTGAAACCGCGGCTAGCATGGAAGAATTGACGTCAACGGTGAAAAACAACGCCGACAACGCCAAACATGCCAGCCAGATCGCTGCCGATGCCTCCAAGAATGCGCTGAAAGGCGGCGAAGTCGTGAAACAGGTTGTGACGACCATGGACAATATCGCCGGCCAGTTCCAAAAAAATCGCCGATATCACTACCGTCATTAATAGCATTGCTTTCCAGACCAACATTCTGGCACTGAACGCCGCGGTAGAAGCCGCGCGTGCCGGTGAACAAGGCCGTGGTTTTGCCGTGGTCGCAGGCGAAGTACGCAGTTTATCGCAGCGCAGTTCTCAGGCTGCCAAAGACATCGAGTCCCTGATCGCAGAGTCCGTCGAGCGTACCAATGCGGGGAGTCATCTTGTGGCGGTTGCGGGCGAAACCATGGAGCAAATCGTCGATTCCGTTTCCCGCGTGAACGACATCATGGGGGAAATTTCTTCCGCCTCTGAGGAACAGAGCCGGGGAATTGGGCAAATCGCGCAGGCGATCAGTGAACTGGACACCACGACGCAGCAGAACGCCTCGCTGGTAATGGAATCCTCGATTTCCGCCAACTCGCTGGAAGAACAGGCCGTGTTGTTAGAGAAGTTGCTTGAGCACTTCCGCGTGTCCCAATCTGACAACCGTGCGGGTTCACGCGCCTCATCCTCTACGCCACGACACGCGCTGCCAAAACGTGTATCAACGGCAGACAAAAAAGCTACGTCGTCAGAAGGCGACTGGACGTCGTTTTAACGTTTCACGCCCGGATGGCCTCATGCGCATCCGGGCGTATCAGAAACCCTATAGCGGTATCAAAAGCAGCACCGATTTCGGTTAGCGCTACAAGCCTTCGTTCTGCGGCATCGTTGAAGGATTAGGGTACTGATACTCAAACCCAAGTTCATGGCAGATACGCTTCCCATCAACAATCTTCCCCTGATCGTTGTCGGTTACGGGTGCAAACTGCGGCGGAGACAGGTGCAATCTGCGCGCCTGCTCAGGATAAAAATCCTGTTTGGCCGGATGTTCTGGCGCACACAGGTTATAGATATGCCCACCGTTTGGTCGCTTCAGCAGCAGCAGGATCGCCGCCAGCACATCCTCTTGATGCACCAGATTCACACCCTGGTTACCGCGTGGCAGATTAGTTTTGCCCGCAAGGAAACGCCCAGGATGGCGTTCACCTCCGACCAGCCCCGCGAGACGTAAGATATCCACGGAGGTATCCGGTAGATGCTGCAACCACTGTTCGAGGGACACCAGCGTTTTCCCTGCTACCGTCGTCGGCTGTAGCGGCGAGTTTTCTCTTGCTGTGCCGCTGCTATCGCCATAAACCGAGGTTGAACTGGTGAAGATAATACGCGGGACATGAAACACGCGCGCCATATTCACCAGTTGCTGTACCGCTTGCGCATACCCTTCGCCCCCTTCCGCCGTTCGGCTGGCGGGCAAGGTCACGATCAGCACGTCGACCTGTAGTAACGCGCTAAGTTCGTCTGCATCACATTCCAGTTCCGGCGTCAGCGCCAGTTGATAGCACTCAATCCCGCTCATTCGCGCTGCTTCCACGCCATCCTGAGTGGTTTTCGTCCCTGTCACGTGGTAACCGTGCCCATTCAGCGCCAGAGCCAGCGGCATACCCAGCCAGCCCAATCCCACAATCGATACTTTTTTCATCAGCTGTTCTCCCCTGCAAGGAGCCTGTTAATTAACATCATGCACCAACAACAGAGTAAACGGCTTTTACACCCATCGCTACGGCTGCCTGTTCGATTTCAGTAACGTTTTCTGTCTATCACAAGCCGATAACGCGTGCGATTTGGCAAGCACATCACGCAACCAAAACGAACTTCCCACATCTGCTAAAAAAATGTTGCACAACAACCCGAACATGGTTTAGGTTATTCGACAGAAATCGTTACTGATTTAATAAATACTGACACAACAAAGAGACAACTTATGACACGCGTTCTGTTTAACCACCATCATCACCATCATCCTGATTAGTCTTTCGGGCAGTTGGTGCTGGAAGACGTTAAGATCTTCCAGTGGCGCAGAACACAAAGAGAGCCCTCGGAAGATCATCTTCCGAGGGTTTTTTTATGCTCGCTCTATTTCCAAAAATTTAAATTTGACAGGTTAATGAGGTTTCCATGCTGGATAAAACACGTTTACGGATAGCAATGCAGAAGTCAGGCCGCCTGAGCGACGATTCACGCGAACTGCTGGCGCGCTGCGGGATCAAAATCAACTTACAGCAACAGCGTCTGATCGCGTTCGCAGAAAATATGCCGATTGATATCCTGCGCGTACGCGATGACGATATCCCCGGTCTGGTGATGGATGGTGTGGTCGATCTGGGCATCATCGGCGAAAACGTGCTGGAAGAAGAGCTGTTAAACCGTCGTGCACAGGGCGAAGATCCGCGTTACTTCACGCTGCGCCGTCTGGATTTCGGCGGCTGCCGCCTGTCGCTGGCGATGCCGCTGGACGAGGCCTATACCGGTCCTGAATGTCTGCAAAACAAACGTATCGCCACCTCTTATCCTCACCTGCTCAAACAATATCTCGACAGACAATCTGTCAATTTCAAATCCTGTTTGCTCAACGGTTCCGTTGAAGTGGCACCTCGCGCCGGTCTGGCAGATGCCATCTGCGATCTGGTATCAACCGGTGCCACGCTGGAAGCCAACGGCCTGCGCGAAGTGGAAGTGATTTACCGTTCCAAAGCCTGCCTGATTCAGCGCGACGGCGAAATGCCAGAAGAGAAACAGCTGCTGATCGATAAACTGCTGACCCGTATGCAAGGCGTGATTCAGGCGCGTGAATCGAAATACATCATGCTGCACGCGCCTAGCGAACGTCTGGAAGAAGTCATCGCCCTGTTGCCTGGCGCCGAACGCCCGACCATTCTGCCGCTGGCTGGCGATCAAAGCCGCGTTGCCATGCACATGGTCAGCAGCGAAACACTATTCTGGGAAACGATGGAAAAGCTGAAATCGTTGGGCGCCAGCTCCATTCTGGTTCTGCCTATTGAAAAAATGATGGAGTGATGACGATGGCTGATAACACCAACAGCACCGGCAGTTTCAGCACGCTCGTTGACTGGCAGCGCTGTTCCGCAGAAGAGCAGCGTCAGCTACTGACTCGTCCGGCCATTTCTGCGTCAGACCGCATTACCGCCATCGTGAGCGATATTCTGGCAAACGTGAAAAGCCGCGGTGATAGCGCGTTACGCGACTACAGCGCGCAGTTCGATAAGGTTCAGGTGAATGCGATTCGCGTCACCGAGGCTGAGATCGCCGCCGCCTCCGCCCGTCTGGGTGATGACGTAAAACAGGCGATGGCGATCGCCGTGCGTAATATCGAGACATTCCACAACGCGCAAAAACTGCCGATTGTCGATATCGAAACGCAGCCGGGCGTACGCTGCCAGCAGCTCACCCGCCCTATCGCGACCGTCGGGCTGTATATTCCCGGGGGCTCTGCCCCGCTGCCGTCAACCGTGCTGATGCTGGGAACGCCTTCGCGCATCGCTGGCTGTGGTCGCGTGGTGCTGTGCTCGCCGCCGCCGATTGCCGATGAAATCCTGTATGCCGCCCAGCTGTGCGGCATTAAAGAAGTCTTTCAGCTCGGTGGCGCGCAAGCGATTGCTGCGATGGCATTTGGCACCGAGAGCGTGCCGAAAGTGGATAAAATTTTTGGCCCCGGCAACGCGTACGTCACGGAAGCTAAGCGTCAGGTCAGTCAGCAACTTGATGGCGCAGCCATTGATATGCCAGCCGGCCCATCCGAAGTTCTGGTGATCGCCGACAGCGGTGCGACGCCCGCGTTTGTCGCCTCCGACTTGTTGTCACAGGCAGAGCACGGCCCGGATTCCCAGGTCATTCTGCTCACGCCAGACGCTGCAATGGCCAAAGCCGTGGCGGACGCCGTTGAAGAGCAGCTCACGCAGCTGTCCCGTGCGGACATCGCGCGTCAGGCGCTTGCCAGCAGCCGCGTCATCGTCGCGCGTGATTTAGCGCAGTGCGTTGAAATCAGTAATCAATATGGCCCAGAGCACCTGATCATCCAGACGCGCGGCGCCGAATCACTGGTTGATAGCATCACCAGCGCGGGTTCAGTCTTCCTTGGCGACTGGTCGCCAGAATCCGCTGGCGACTACGCCTCCGGTACAAATCACGTTCTGCCGACCTATGGCTATACCTCGACCTATTCGAGCCTGGGTTTAGCCGATTTCCAGAAGCGCATGACCGTACAGCAGCTCACGCCGCAGGGGTTACTGCAACTGGCACCGACCATAGAAATATTGGCACAGGCCGAACAGCTGACCGCCCACAAAAACGCCGTTACCCTGCGTGTTGCAGCACTGAAGGAGCAAGCATGAGCAGCATTGAAGAACTGGCACGCGCCAACGTCCGTGCGTTGACCCCATACCAATCTGCCCGTCGTCTGGGCGGTAACGGCGATGTCTGGTTGAATGCCAATGAATACCCTGAAGCACCAGAATTTCAGTTAACGCGGCAAACGCTGAACCGCTACCCGGAATGTCAGCCGGTCACCGTGATCAACCGTTACGCTGAATATGCTGGCGTAACGCCGGAGCAGGTTCTGGTCAGCCGCGGTGCCGACGAAGGTAATCGAGCTGCTGATCCGCGCGTTCTGCGAACCGGGGAAAGATGCCATCCTGTTCTGTCCACCAACCTACGGCATGTACGCCGTCAGCGCCGAGACGTTTGGCGTGGAACGTCGCACCGTGGCCAGTAAAGCAGACTGGCAGTTGGATCTCGACGCGATTGAAGCGCAGCTGGATGGCACGAAGGTCATTTACGTGTGCAGCCCGAACAACCCGACCGGTAATCTGATTGCACGGGAAGATTTACGCCAGTTGCTCACGCTGGCTCAGGGCAAAGCACTGGTCGTTATCGATGAAGCCTATATTGAATTCTGTCCGCAGGCGACCACATCAGTCTGGCTGGCCGAGTTTCCTCATTTGGTGATTCTGCGTACCTTGTCCAAAGCCTTTTCACTCGCTGGATTGCGCTGTGGCTTCACGCTGGCAAACCCTGAAGTGATTCAGCTTCTGCTGAAGGTGATTGCCCCTTATCCGCTGTCTACCCCGGTGGCAGATATCGCCGCGCAGGCGCTGAGTCACGAAGGGATCGCCAAAATGAAGGCGAATGTTGAGGAAATTACCTCCGCTCGCCGCTGGTTGAGCGATGCCTTAAAAGACATTCCCTGCATTGAAGAAATCTTCCCCAGCGAGAGTAACTATTTGCTGGTGCGCTTTACCGCCTCTCCTTCTGTATTTAAAACGCTGTGGGATCAAGGCATTATTCTGCGTGACCAAAATAAGCAACCGAGCCTCGCAGGCTGTTTGCGCATTACTATCGGCAACCGCTACGAATGTGAACGCGTTGTCGCTGCATTACAATCATTGCCGGGCATCAACGCTTAATTTTAAGGAGCTCACGTGGGCCAGAAATACCTCTTTATCGACCGTGACGGAACATTGATTGCTGAACCGCCTGAGGATTTTCAGGTTGACCGTCTGGATAAACTGGCGCTGGAACCAGATGTCATCCCCTCACTGCTGGCGCTGCAAAAAGCGGGCTATACGCTGGTGATGATCACCAATCAGGATGGACTGGGAACCGATAGTTTTCCGCAGGAAACCTTCGATCCACCGCACAACCTGATGATGCAGATTCTGACATCGCAGGGCATCAATTTTGAGCACGTGCTGATTTGCCCGCATTTGCCAGCGGATAACTGCACCTGCCGCAAGCCCAAGACTGAACTGGTCACGGCCTATTTGAATAGTGGCCTGATGGATGTGGCGAATAGCTACGTCATCGGCGACCGCCAGACAGATATTCAACTGGCACAGAATATGGGCATAACCGGCCTGCTTTACCAACGTGGTGGACTGAACTGGCAAGCCATTACCAACCAACTGACCAAACGTGACCGTCATGCGCACGTCAACCGCGTCACGCGTGAAACGGCGATTGATGTGAACGTCTGGCTGGATCAGGAAGGCGGCAGCAAAATCAACACTGGCGTCGGTTTCTTCGATCACATGCTGGATCAAATCGCCACCCACGGCGGGTTCCGCATGAACATTGAAGTGAAAGGCGACCTGTATATCGACGATCACCACACGGTAGAAGATACCGGTCTGGCGCTGGGCGAAGCCCTGAATAAAGCGCTGGGCGACAAACGCGGCATTGGCCGTTTTGGCTTCGTCCTGCCGATGGATGAGTGTCTGGCACGCTGTGCGCTGGATATTTCCGGGCGTCCGCATCTGGAATATAAAGCAGAATTCAGCTACCAGCGCGTCGGCGATCTGAGTACGGAAATGGTCGAACACTTCTTCCGCTCGCTGTCTTATTCCATGGCCTGTACGCTGCACCTGAAAACCAAGGGACGTAACGATCATCACCGTGTGGAAAGCCTGTTTAAAGTCTTCGGACGCACGCTGCGTCAGGCCATTCGCGTCGAGGGTGATACGCTGCCGAGCTCGAAAGGGGTGCTCTGATGAAGGTCGTCATTCTTGATACCGGCTGCGCTAACCTCTCTTCGGTGACCTACGCCGTGCAGCGGCTGGGGTATACGCCCGTGGTGAGCCGTGAGGCCGAGATTGTCCTGCAAGCGGACAAGCTGTTTCTACCGGGTGTTGGCACCGCGCAGGCCGCGATGAATCAACTGGAAGAACGCGACCTGATTGCGTTGATCAAGGCCTGTACCCAGCCCGTTCTCGGCATTTGCCTCGGCATGCAGTTGCTGGGCACAAACAGCGACGAAAACGGTGGTATCCCCACGTTGGGGATTGTCGATACACCAGTGAAAAAGATGGTTGACCACGGTTTACCACTGCCGCATATGGGCTGGAATCAGGTCATTCCGAAGGCCGGACATCGTTTGTTCCGCGATATCGATGACGGTGCCTATTTCTATTTCGTTCACAGCTATGCCATGCCGGTCTGCGAAAACACGATTGCACAAGCCAACTATGGCGAAGCCTTCACCGCCGCGCTGGAAAAAGATAACTTCTTTGGCGTGCAGTTCCACCCTGAGCGTTCGGGTGCTGCGGGCGCGCAGTTGCTGAAAAACTTTCTGGAGATGTAGAACGTCATGATTATTCCCGCATTAGATCTGATTGATGGACAGGTTGTCCGTCTGCATCAGGGTGATTATGGCCAACAGCGCCAGTACGGCAGCGATCCGCTTCCTCGTTTACAGGATTACCAGCAGCAAGGCGCAGGCGTGCTGCATTTGGTGGATTTGACCGGTGCAAAAGATCCTTCTGCCCGCCAGATCCCCTTGTTAACCACGCTGTTGGCAGGCGTTAGCGTACCGGTTCAAATCGGCGGCGGTATCCGCACCGAACAGGACGTGGAAGCGTTATTAAAAGCCGGTGCCAGCCGTGTCGTTATCGGCTCCACCGCAGTTAAACAGCCAGAACTCGTTCAGCAATGGTTCACCCGCTACGGCGCAGAAGCGCTGGTGTTGGCGCTGGACGTGCGTATCGACGCCAACGGCACAAAGTTCGTCGCCATCAGCGGCTGGCAGGAAAATTCAGACGCCACGCTTGAGCAAGTCGTCGAACAATATCTGCCGTTCGGTCTGAAACATGTACTGTGCACCGACATTTCCCGTGACGGTACGCTGAGCGGTTCCAACGTCGAGCTCTATCGTGAAATCAGCCAGCGCTACCCGCAGATCGCCTTTCAGGCATCCGGCGGCATCGGCAACCTGGAAGATATCGCCAATTTGCGCGGTAGCGGTGTGCAAGGAGTTATCGTTGGTCGTGCGCTGCTAGAAGGTAAATTTAACGTCGCGGAGGCTATTTCATGCTGGCAAAACGGATAATCCCCTGTCTGGACGTGCGTAACGGTCAGGTCGTCAAAGGCGTACAGTTCCGCAACCACGAAATCATCGGTGACATCGTGCCGCTGGCGCAGCGCTACGCGCAGGAAGGTGCAGATGAGTTGGTTTTTTATGATATCACCGCCTCTTCCGACGGCCGTGTGGTCGATAAAAGCTGGGTATCCCGTGTCGCGGAAGTGATTGATATTCCTTTCTGCGTGGCGGGCGGCATTAAAAGCGTGGAAGAAGCGGGTCAAATCCTCTCTTTCGGCGCGGATAAAATTTCCATCAACTCACCGGCGCTGGCCGACCCTGAGTTGATTACTCGCCTGGCCGATCGTTATGGCGTGCAGTGCATCGTCGTCGGGATTGATACCTGGCACGATGCGGCGACGGGCCGCTACCATGTCAATCAGTACACCGGCGATGAAGCGCGCACCAAAGTCACGACCTGGGAAACGCTGGATTGGGTAGAAGAAGTGCAAAAACGCGGTGCGGGTGAGATTGTCCTGAACATGATGAATCAGGACGGCGTGCGCAACGGCTACGATTTACACCAGTTAAATTTGGTGCGTGATGTCTGCCATGTCCCGCTTATCGCTTCCGGCGGCGCAGGCACCATGGAGCATTTTCTGGATGCGTTCCAAACCGCCCACGTTGATGGCGCGCTGGCCGCATCGGTGTTTCACAAGCAAATTATTAATATTGGCGAACTGAAACAATATCTTAAGCAACAGGGTGTGGAGATTCGAGTGTGTTAAGCGAAGCAGTTTTTCTAAACGACGAACAACGAAACCAACTCGATTGGGAAAAAACAGACGGCATGCTGCCAGTTGTCGTGCAACATGCGGTGTCCGGTGAAGTGTTAATGCTGGGCTACATGAACCAGGATGCCTTGCAGGCCACGGAAGCCAGCGGAAAGGTCACGTTTTTCTCGCGTACCAAGCAGCGGTTGTGGACGAAAGGCGAATCTTCCGGCCATTTCCTGAATGTCGTCTCTATCACGCCAGACTGCGATAACGACACGCTGCTGATTCTGGTTAATCCTATCGGCCCAACCTGTCACCTTGGCACCAGCAGCTGTTTCTCACCTGCAGCCAGCGACTGGACGTTCCTCTATCAGTTAGAGCAACTGCTGGCCGAGCGTAAGCATGCTAACCCGGATAGTTCTTACACTGCACGTCTGTATGCCAGCGGCACCAAGCGCATTGCGCAGAAAGTCGGTGAGGAAGGATTGGAAGCGGCATTAGCAGCCACGGTGCATGACCGTGAAGAACTGACCAACGAAGCCGCAGATTTAATGTACCACCTGCTGGTGCTGTTGCAGGATCAGGATTTAGATCTGGCGACCATCATTAATCGCCTGAAAGCGCGTCACAATAAGTAAACCTGTTCCCGCGTTATCAGTCGTTGATAACGCGGGCTTTATCACTGCGATATTACGGCGTTAGGAATAAACGTCACCTGAATGTACCTTACGCCCGCCTTTCCAGGTTTCCAGAACCGGAATATCACGCATATCTTTAACTGGGTTATTCTTATCTGCTGAGTCATAGGTCAGAGGAGAATCCGCCAGAATAACAAAGTCCGCACATTTACCTGCAACCAGCGAACCAACCCATTGCTCCGCATGACACTGCCAGGCTGCATCATAGGTCGCGGCTTTAAGCGCGGCAAAACGAGAAATCCGTTCATGAACATTCAGCACGGCTGAAGGAGCATCCTGAGGTGCACCTTCCATTACGCGAGAAATGGCTTGTTCCATCATACGCAGCGGGCCAAGCGGCGTAACACAGTTATCGCTGTGTAGTGTAATCCTCATCTCGTTATTAAGAGCGGACTGGCAGCGGTCAAGGTGATCAGCCCGCTCCTCTCCCAATATGGTTTGCTGAAACGCCCAGCCCCAATATCCCACATGACCAATTAAGAAACTGGGAGAAATACCACGTTGCTTCATTTCAGACAGATTGTCATCAGTCAGCAGGGATGCATGTTCCAGACGATCGCGGCGCTGTTCATAGGTAGCCGATGTCACACCAGCCTCTTTAAATGATTCTAACGTCAGCCTAATGGCTTCGTCGCCATTCGTATGAATCATCAACGGCCATTCATGCTGCACAACGCTACCTACCAGCCTATCGATCTCAGTTGGCGGAGCAAAGTTAAAGGCACCGACATTTTTCTCACTCGGCGTTTTTTGATAGTGGTTATCACAGCAGTACGGCGTGGATTGATACCCCGTAAGCCCTTGGTTTGAACCATCTGAAATAATCTTGATATACGGCAAATGAAAATATTCATCTCCATAGCCTGGAGAGTAATGGTCCACCACTTTATTATCGAAATCGTCATTACTCGTAACGATCAGCGCCCCACCTATCCGCACCGGACAGATCGGCAGATGCGCCCATTTGTCCAGAAAGTTAACTTGATCGAAGCCCGGCTGAGCCCCTTTGGGTTCAACGCCAGCATCGAGCATATAAGTTACGCCGCGCTGACTCGCCACACCAAACAGCTTGCTGACCGCCGCAATGAGCTTTACCGCCAATTCCGCTTTGGGGTAACTATTAACAATGACATTCACGACGGGCTGTATACCTTCTATTTCTTTAAGGATGCCATCTTCATTAATCGGCGGAATAGGGAGTTTTTTATCTGCATAATAGTCTCTAACACACTTAATCGCCGTATGATTGATATAGGCCAGGTGCATTGAAGCATTGATGACGAACACCGGTTGTGTATTCGTGATGTGATCGAGATCATCACGCATCAAATCCCTTATCTCCGTCAATAAATAATGAGGGATCGGCACCAAATCCAATAAGCCATTCCTTTTTTTTATCCGGTTTCGCCTTAGCCTTAAGATCGGATGTCACCCAGTTCTTATTATAATTTTTGCGTAATCTCTGTTTATCAAACGGGCTAACATCATGGCCGATAGCAGAAACCAACGCAGTATTAATGATGTGCACATGCGGCTCGATCAGCCCCGGCAACAGTGTTTGTTTACCTGAGAGTTGATGTTCCGAGGTGTTTTTCGGCATTTTGGCCTTCACGTCTTGATATGAACCCGTCGCCACAACCCGTCCACCATGAATGCCCATGGCTTCAACCGCAACCTCTTGCCCATCCTCCAATGTCAGAATCGCTTTTCCAGGGCTACCATCCTTATTTAGCGCGGAACGGAATAACTTCGTTTCGATGAACAGACTGTTCTCACTTTCTGGGACATCGATAGGGGTATCGGGAAGAAACGATTTCCACAGAGGGCTACAGCAGGAACAGCTTATGCTGCCAGAATGACTACACGCTTCACTCATACACTTTCCTTATTTAGAGGTAACGCATTAGAAATGTTAATGTACCGAATAAAAAATAGGCAATAACATTAGAAACTTCAACGTCCAAGCAGTTGAAAATCAAAAAATTCATATTTCGTGTGCTGGCGATCACTTAGCAGCGTGAAGGGCAAAAAGGAAAGTGTATTACGTGAGATCGCCCCCTGATAAATAATCAGACCTAATCGTCAATCGTGAGGAAGTTTGGAGAGGAAAAGAGGCCATAAATGTAAAAAAGCACCCGAGATGGGTGCTTTTATAAGGCTGGTATTTAAGACTAACGATTAGCCGTAAATATTAGCGCGGTCGCGGAGTTCCTTACCCGGTTTAAAGTGAGGGACGTACTTACCTTCCAACTCAACTTTGTCACCCGTTTTCGGATTACGACCTACACGAGGTGCACGGTAGTGAAGTGAAAAACTGCCAAACCCACGGATTTCAATACGGTCGCCTTCGGCTAGCGTAGAAGCCATTTGTTCGAGCATTTCTTTCACTGCATCCTCAACCACTTTGGCTGGGATATGAGATTGCTGTCCAGCAAGCCTTTCAATAAGTTCAGACTTGGTCATAGCTCCTCCAAGTGCGGTTATCAATAACCAGGATAACTGACTACCGTTACAAGAATGAGCAACTTACGTTGCTCATTCCACCGTAGTGATTACTCGCCTTTAGCTGCCTTGAACGCTTCTGCCATCGCGCTGGAGAAATTGTTTTCTTCCGGCTTGTTGTTAACAGTTGCGATTGCATCTTTCTCGTCAGCTTCGTCTTTCGCACGAACAGACAGGCTAACAACGCGGTTTTTACGATCAACACCAGTGTATTTCGCTTCAACGCTGTCGCCAACGCTCAGTACCAGAGTTGCATCTTCAACACGGTCACGTGAAGCGTCAGAAGCACGCAGATAGCCTTCAACACCGTCTGCTAATTCAACTGTAGCACCTTTGGCGTCAACTGCTGTAACTTTACCAGTAACAATAGCACCTTTCTTGTTAACAGACAGGTAGTTATTGAACGGGTCTTCAGCCAGTTGTTTCACGCCCAGGGAGATACGCTCGCGCTCTGCGTCAACCTGCAGAACAACAGCGGCGATTTCATCACCTTTCTTGAATTCGCGAACGGCTTCTTCGCCAGCCACGTTCCAGGAGATGTCGGACAGGTGCACCAGACCGTCGATGCCGCCATCCAGACCGATAAAGATACCAAAGTCAGTGATAGACTTGATTTTACCTTCAACGCGGTCGCCCTTGTTGTGGGTTTCTGCGAACAGCTGCCATGGGTTGGATTTACACTGTTTCAGGCCCAGAGAGATACGACGACGTTCTTCGTCGATGTCCAGAACCATTACTTCCACTACATCACCAACGTTAACAACTTTGGATGGGTGGATGTTTTTGTTGGTCCAATCCATTTCAGAAACGTGTACCAGACCTTCAACGCCTTCTTCGATTTCAACGAAGCAGCCGTAGTCAGTCAGGTTGGTCACGCGGCCAGTCAGACGAGTGCTTTCTGGGTAACGCTTAGCGATAGCGACCCATGGATCTTCGCCCAGCTGTTTCAGACCCAGAGACACACGAGTACGCTCGCGGTCGAACTTCAGCACTTTAACAGTGATTTCGTCGCCCACATTGACGATTTCGCTTGGGTGTTTAACACGTTTCCAAGCCATATCAGTGATGTGCAGCAGGCCATCAACGCCGCCCAGATCAACGAATGCACCGTAGTCAGTAAGGTTCTTAACGATACCTTTAACTTCCATGCCTTCCTGCAGGTTTTCCAGCAGTTGATCGCGCTCAGCGCTGTTTTCAGATTCGATAACTGCACGGCGGGAAACAACAACGTTGTTGCGTTTCTGATCCAGCTTGATAACTTTGAACTCAAGCTCTTTGCCTTCCAGATGCAGCGTATCGCGAACCGGACGAACGTCTACCAGAGAACCTGGCAGGAACGCACGAATGCCGTTCAGCTCAACAGTGAAACCGCCTTTAACTTTACCGTTGATAATACCGGTAACAGTTGCAGCTTCTTCGTAGGCTTTTTCCAGCGTCAGCCATGCTTCATGACGTTTAGCTTTTTCGCGAGAAAGCAGCGTTTCACCGAAGCCATCTTCGATAGCGTCCAGAGCAACGTCAACTTCATCACCAACCTGAATTTCCAGTTCGCCCTGTGCGTTCTTGAATTGCTCTACCGGAATGGCAGATTCAGATTTCAGACCGGCGTCAACCAGTACGACATCTTTATCAATAGCAACAACAACACCACGTACGATGGAACCAGGACGGGTTTCGATTTCTTTCAGGGATTCTTCAAAGAGTTGAGCAAAAGATTCAGTCATGTTTGATAATCTTAAGGGTTTCAATTTAACGTCCATCTGGCATCCTGCTCGATGGGGTTGTTTAACATGCCCCGCTGTGCATCCTTACAGCGAGGTAAAAATTCAGTTTTCTGTGATTACGCTAAAATTTCGCGGGCATAAGCCAACGCGCGCGCTATCACTTCATCGATTGTCATTTCCGTTGAATCCAGCACCAACGCATCGGCAGCAGGCACTAACGGGGCAACGGGGCGGCTGCGATCGCGCTCATCCCGTTCCTTTATCTCAGACAAAAGACGTTCAAAGTTAACATTAAAGCCCTTCCCCTGCAACTGTAGCATGCGACGTTGTGCACGTTCTTCCGCACTGGCATCCAAAAAAATCTTCACTGGCGCATCAGGAAAGACTACCGTTCCCATGTCTCGGCCATCAGCAATCAACCCCGGAGCCTCGCGGAATGCGCGCTGCCGACGTAATAATGCTTCACGAACGCGAGGGAAAGCCGCGGCCTGAGACGCCGTATTGCCTACCGCTTCAGTACGAATTTCATGGCTAACGTCTTCACCTTCCAGGATGACTTTCAGCTGCCCGTCTTCAGCAACAAAGCGCACATCAAGATGAGAGGCTAGCGGAACCAGCGCGTCTTCCGAACCGATATCCACATGGTGGTGCAATGCCGCCAGAGCCAAAACACGATAGATAGCCCCCGAGTCCAGCAGGTTCCATTGTAAAGCTTCAGCCAATGCCTTACACAAAGTACCTTTGCCTGCGCCGCTCGGTCCGTCAACCGTAATTACCGGTGCCATCACCGTCATTTCTCTCTCCTTTAATACTGGGAAGTTCCGCTTATGCCGTTTTATGGCATCACGGAGCCTCATTATACGCATCAATACAGAGAAAGGTTACCCCAATGCCGGAATGGCGGGAAAAATAAGGCATTCTCTGAACGCGGTACGCAATTTCAGAAGAAAAGCTGAGCGTAACTCGGGAAAAATCGATAAAGGAAAAAGGCACGGAAACCGTGCCTTAGAGAAGAATCAAGCCAGCTCGCTGAGGCGTGCCAGTTGCTCAAAGTAGTCAGGGAAGGTTTTAGCCGTACATTTCGGATCCAGAATCGTAACTGGCGTATCCGATAGCGCAACCAGCGAGAAACACATCGCCATACGGTGATCGTTGTAGGTACCGATTTCTGCCACTTTCAGCTTGGTCGGCGGCGTAATGCGAATGTAGTCATTACCCTCTTCCACTTCCGCGCCAACTTTACGCAGTTCAATCGCCATTGCCGCCAGACGATCGGTTTCTTTCACGCGCCAGTTGTAGATATTACGTAGCGTAGTGGTGCCACCTTGAGCGAAAAGCGCCGCCGTCGCGATAGTCATCGCAGCATCAGGAATGTGATTCATATCCATGTCGATCGCGTGCAGTTCACCGCGTTCGCATTCAATATAATCCTCACCCCAGCGCACAATTGCACCCATTTTTTCCAGCACATCAGCAAAACGAATGTCGCCCTGTACGCTATTACGGCCTACGCCGGTCACACGCACAACACCGCCTTTAATCGCCGCCGCCGCCAGGAAATAAGAAGCCGATGACGCATCGCCCTCCACCAGATAATCACCCGGTGAACGATACTGCTGGCGACCCGCCACGAAGAAGCGTTGATAGTTTTCATGACGCACTTCAATACCAAACGCTTTCATCATATGCAGCGTGATATCGATATACGGTTTGGAAACCAGATCGCCCTGAATGCTGATGTGCGTATCCTGCGCGGCCAAAGGCGCGGTCATCAACAGCGCGGTCAGGAACTGGCTTGATACGCTGCCATCTACGCTGATCTCGCCGCCCTGAAAACCACCGTGCAGGCGAAGCGGTGGGTAGTTTTCCTGCTCCAGATAGTCAATTTTCGCCCCGCCCTGACGCAGTGCATCGACCAGATGCCCGATCGGGCGCTCTTTCATCCGCGGTTCGCCTGTCAGCACAATGTTGCCATCGGTCAGACACAGCGCGGCAGCCAGTGGGCGCATCGCGGTACCTGCATTCCCTAGAAACAGTTCCAGCGGTTGCGATGCTGTAAACGCACCACCCAGCCCCGTAATCTCACACACCGTCCGGTCAGACGACAGGTGGTAGTCCACTCCCAATGCCGTTAGAGCGGTAAGCATATGGCGGACATCGTCACTGTCTAACAGGTTAGTCAGCCGGGTCTTTCCTTCAGCCAAGGCCGCCAGCAGCAGCGCACGGTTAGAGACGCTTTTTGAGCCAGGAAGGTTAAGGATACCGTTAATCAGTTTGATGGGTTGTAGCGTCAGGGATTCCTGCATGTAAAGCCTATTCTTTCAACGTGGACATAAAAACCCCGGAGAGCCCGGGGCTGATCAAAATGTATCGAGGGGCGGTCTTAATCAACCGTGGCGACGAGCGAAGTCAGCCATGAATTCCGTCAACGCTTTCACGCCTTCCAACGGCATCGCATTGTAGATAGAAGCACGCATGCCGCCCACTACGCGATGGCCTTTCAGCGCGTGCAGACCTGCAGCAACGGATTCTTCCAGGAAGACTTTATCCAGCGCAGAGTCCGCCAGCAGGAATGGCACATTCATGCGAGAACGGTTCGCTACTGCGACGTCATTACGATAGAAATCGTTACCGTCAATCGCGCTATACAGCAGGTCGGCTTTCTCTTGGTTACGTTTTTCCATTTCAGCCAGACCGCCGTACTCTTTCAGCCATTTGAAGACCATACCGGACAGGTACCAGGCAAACGTTGGCGGCGTGTTAAACATGGAGTCATTGTCCGCCAGAACCTGGTAATCCAGAATCGATGGCAGTTCACGGCGCGCTTTGCCCAGCAAATCTTCACGTACGATAACCAGCGTCAGACCGGCCGGGCCGATGTTTTTCTGCGCACCAGCATAGATCACGCCGTAACGGCTTACATCAATACGGCGAGACAGGATGCTGGAAGAATAGTCGGCGACCACAATTTTATCGCCAAAGTCCGGCTCTTCTTCGATCGCAATACCGTCGATGGTTTCATTCGGGCAGTAATGCACAAACGCCGCGTCATCAGACAATTTCCATTCACGCATCGGCTTAATGCCGCGCAGATCGCCTACGCGCGTTTTCACGTCAATCACATTAGGCGTGCAGTACTTTTCTGCTTCATTGATTGCACTGTGTGCCCAATATCCGCCGTCGATGTAGTCAGCCGTTGAGCGTTCGCCCAAGAGATTTAACGGCACTGCGGCGAATTGCGCGCGAGCACCGCCGTGGCAAAAGAGCACTTTGTAGTTGGAGGGGATTTTCAGCAAATCACGCAGATCTTGTTCGGATTCAGCGGCAACCTGCATAAACTCTTTACTGCGGTGGCTGATTTCCATAACCGATGTGCCCAGGCCATTCCAATTACACAATTCCTGTTCAGCACGACGCAGTACTTCAACCGGCAGCATTGCTGGACCGGCGCTAAAATTAAAAATCTGAGTCATTTCCCCTCACCACACCTGAAAAATAGCGGCTCTTTTTATCACCGTTGTTACAAATACCATTTTTATAAACCTGACGGTTATAAAAATACCGCTGTTACAAGATAGTAGTTATAACTGAACGACCGCTATAACCACACTACTTTTACCCTGCTATCGGTTTTATCACTCGTCAATCGCGGCTGCAACGCTTATTGCGCTTTCATTATGCAAAACGGCACGTTACGCAGTCTGTTCTTTTTCACTGTTGCCGATCGGTTATGAATAAATAGAGTCTGAACAGAAAAATCCGTATCATGCCGCTTCCGCTAATCTCGATAAGAGTGAACACCATGACTCAAACGTTTATCCCAGGCAAAGACGCCGCCCTGGAAGATTCCATCGCCCGTTTTCAACAACAGCTCCAGGACCTGGGGTTTAACATCGAAGAAGCGTCATGGCTGAACCCGGTGCCAAACGTCTGGTCTGTCCATATTCGAGACCGCGATTGCCCGCTCTGCTTTACTAACGGTAAAGGTGCCAGTAAGAAAGCGGCGCTGGCCTCTGCGTTAGGCGAGTATTTCGAGCGTCTATCCACCAACTATTTCTTTGCTGACTTCTATCTCGGCAAAAACATCGCTAACGGCGATTTCGTTCACTACCCGAATGAAAAATGGTTCCCGATTCCAGAAGATGATGCCTTGCCGGAAGGTATTCTGGATGCCCGTCTGCACCAGTTTTACGATCCTGAGCAGGAACTGAGCGCCAGCGATCTGATCGATCTGCAATCTGGCAATGCCGACAGAGGCATTTGCGCACTGCCGTTTACCCGTCAGTCCGATCAGCAAACTGTCTATATTCCGATGAACATCATCGGTAACCTGTACGTTTCTAACGGGATGTCCGCAGGTAACACCGCCAACGAAGCCCGCGTTCAGGGTCTGTCTGAAGTGTTTGAGCGCAGCATCAAGAACCGCATCATTGCCGAATCCATCAGCCTGCCAGAAATTCCGCAAGAGGTGCTGAACCGCTACCCAGGCGTGGTCGAAGCGATTGCAACGCTGGAAAAAGAAGGTTTCCCGATTTTCTCTTACGATGCCTCACTGGGCGGGAAATATCCGGTCATCTGCGTGGTGCTGTTTAACCCGGCTAACGGCACCTGTTTTGCCTCCTTCGGCGCACACCCTGACTTCGGCGTGGCGTTGGAACGTACCGTGACCGAACTGCTGCAAGGTCGCGGTCTGAAAGATCTGGACGTGTTCACTCCGCCAACGTTTGATGATGAAGAAGTGGCCGAGCACGCCAATCTGGAAACCCACTTTATCGATTCCAGCGGTCTGATCTCCTGGGATACGTTCAAGAAAACAGCGGATTATGAATTTGTCGACTGGAGCTTTAAAGGATCGACGGAAGAAGAATTCGCTACATTGATGGCGATCTTCAAGCAGGAAGATAAAGAAGTCTACATTGCTGACTATGAGCATCTGGCCGTTTATGCCTGCCGTATCATCGTGCCGGGAATGTCGGACATCTACCCTGCCGACGATCTGTTGTTAGCCAATAACAGCATGGGCGCTCACCTGCGTGACACGCTGCTGGCGCTACCTGACAGCAAATGGGAACAAGAAGACTATCTGGCGCTGTTGCAACAGTTGGATGACGAAGGGCTGGATGACTTCACCCGCGTACGCGAGCTGCTCGGCATTGCCACTGGCAAAGATAACGGCTGGTTTACACTGCGCGTTGGCGAACTAAAAGCCATGCTGGCACTGGCCGGCGGCGATCTGGATCAGGCGTTAAGCTGGACAGAGTGGACACAGGACTTCAACGACTCCGTCTTTACGGCACAGCGCAGCAACTACTACCGTTGCCTGCAAACGCTGCTGTTACTGGCGCAAGAGCCTGAGCGCGATCCAGCAGAATATTACGATGCCTTTACCAAAATGTACGGCAGTGAGACCGTCGATGCCGCTAGCGCTGCGGTTGCTGGCGAAGCGTGCTTCTATGGTCTGTTTGCCGTGGATGACACCTTTGCTTCTTTACCTGCGCACCAGTCGCTGCTGGCAGCCTATGAAAAACTGCAACAGGCGAAACGTCGTTATTGGCAAGCAAAATAATGCCAGAGTGATGCAGTCAGCACGCGTCTTATATCGATGAGTGCGATCGCGTACAAATAACACCGCCAAATAGCCCTTTATTTTAAAGGGCTATTTTATTATCCAAAGGGCAATATTTATTATTCGTAATGCATAATCAGAACATTGTTATTGAATGGTGAAGTTTTAATTAAATTACATCGATAAGGTGGTACTGAAATTCTACAAAACGTGATTTTTATTAACGCTAAATCGGTAGGTTTAACGTATCCCATTCAACTCTTTTTGCAAAATTTAAAATATTTTTTTATCATAAAATTCAAATAGTTAATCTTAAAAACACAGTATCCAACCCTCTTCACCACCTTGTTAATTTCTTGCAATATGATCCACGTCAATTTTTACCGTATACTGCTTTGTTAGTATCTCAACGCTGATAATTTTTAAGAGAGAGTTAGTGTGAAAGCTGACAACCCCTTTACTCTATTACTCCCGGCTGCGATGGCAAAAGTTGCTGAAGATGCCGGAGTCTATAAAGCTACTAAACAACCGTGTACGACGTTTTATTTAGCGATCACAGCGGGTGTGTTTATTTCGATCGCCTTCGTCTTTTATATTACGGCCACCACGGGAACCGCGACGATGCCTTTCGGTATCGCGAAATTAATCGGTGGTATCTGTTTCTCCCTTGGCCTCATGTTGGTAGTCGTCTGCGGTGCGGACCTGTTTACCTCAACCGTTCTCATCGTGATTGCCAAAGCCAGTGGACGTATTACCTGGAAGCAACTAGCCTGTAACTGGGCAAATGTCTATGTCGGTAACCTGATTGGCGCGCTTTTCTTCGTTGGACTTATCTGGTTCTCGGGAGAGCATATGGTCGCAAACGGTGCGTGGGGTCTTAACGTCCTGCAAACAGCTGAACACAAACTTGAACACACGTTTGTTGAAGCGCTGTGTCTGGGGATTCTGGCCAACCTGCTGGTTTGTCTGGCCGTGTGGATGAGCTATTCAGGCCGTACGCTTACAGACAAAATGTTTGCCATGATTCTGCCTGTCGCCATGTTCGTTTCCAGCGGCTTTGAGCACAGTATCGCCAACATGTTCATGATTCCTATGGGCATCGTTATCAAAAATTTTGCGGCCCCGGAATTCTGGAATGCCATTGGCATGGTGCCGTCTCAGTTTGAACATTTAACCGTTAGCCACTTCATTACCGATAACCTGATTCCCGTCACCTTGGGGAACATCATCGGCGGCGGCGTAATGGTCGGTTTGACATATTGGGTAATTTATTTGCGCGGTGGAGACAAGCACCACTAAGGTGCAATCGGCCGCAACGTCGGGTTTTAAGAAATCCATATCAAAGGTAGGTGTAAAATGACCGAGCTGAATGAAAAATTGGCCAATGCATGGCAAGGCTTTAGCAAAGGTGAATGGCAGGATAACGTCGACGTTCGTGACTTTATCCAGAAAAACTACACGCCGTATGAAGGTGATGAGTCTTTCCTGGCTGGCGCAACCAAAGCGACCTCAGCGCTGTGGGACAGCGTCATGGAAGGCATCAAACAGGAAAACCGTACTCACGCGCCTGTTGATTTTGATACCAATGTTGCTGCAACTATCACGTCTCACGACGCGGGGTACATCAACAAAGGTCTGGAAAAAATCGTTGGTCTGCAGACTGACGCTCCGCTGAAACGTGCGTTAATTCCGTTCGGCGGCATCAAAATGGTTGAAGGTTCATGCAAAGTTTACGGTCGTGAACTGGATCCTCAACTGAAAAAAATCTTCACCGAATACCGTAAAACGCACAACCAGGGCGTGTTCGATGTTTACACCCCAGACATCCTGCGTTGTCGTAAATCAGGCGTTCTGACGGGTCTGCCAGATGCCTACGGTCGTGGCCGTATCATCGGTGACTACCGTCGCGTTGCGCTGTACGGTATCGACTACCTGATGAAAGACAAATTTGCTCAGTTCACTTCTCTGCAATCCAAACTGGAAAACGGCGAAGATCTGGAAGCAACAATCCGTCTGCGTGAAGAAATTGCCGATCAGCATCATGCACTGAGCCAAATTAAAGAAATGGCCGCTAAATATGGCTGTGACATTTCTGGCCCAGCAGCAACAGCTCAGGAAGCCGTGCAGTGGACTTACTTCGGTTACCTGGCTGCGGTGAAATCACAGAATGGTGCGGCAATGTCCTTCGGACGTGTCTCTACCTTCCTGGATATCTACCTTGAGCGCGATCTGGCTGCAGGCAAAATCACTGAGGAAGAAGCTCAGGAAATGATTGACCATCTGGTCATGAAACTGCGCATGGTACGTTTCCTGCGTACGCCTGAGTATGATGAGCTGTTCTCTGGTGACCCAATCTGGGCAACAGAATCTCTGGCTGGTATGGGTCTGGATGGTCGTACACTGGTGAGCAAAACCAGCTTCCGCTTCCTGAACACCCTGTACACCATGGGGCCGTCTCCAGAGCCAAACATGACCATTCTGTGGTCTGAAAAACTGCCACAAAGCTTTAAAAACTATGCAGCTAAAGTCTCCATCGATACATCTTCTCTGCAATATGAGAATGACGATCTGATGCGTCCTGACTTTAACAACGATGATTACGCGATTGCTTGTTGCGTAAGCCCAATGATCGTTGGTAAACAAATGCAGTTCTTCGGTGCTCGTGCAAACCTGGCGAAAACCATGCTGTACGCAATTAACGGCGGCGTGGACGAAAAACTGAAAATGCAGGTTGGTCCGAAATCAGAACCGATCAAAGGCGATGTTCTGAACTTCGACGAAGTGATGGATCGTATGGATCACTTCATGGATTGGCTGGCGAAACAATACGTCACCGCTCTGAACATCATTCACTACATGCACGACAAATACAGCTACGAAGCGTCGCTGATGGCACTGCATGACCGTGACGTGTTCCGTACTATGGCGTGTGGTATCGCCGGTCTCTCTGTTGCTGCTGACTCCCTGTCTGCCATCAAATATGCCAAAGTTAAACCGATTCGTGATGAAGACGGTCTGGCTATCGACTTTGATATCGAAGGCGAATATCCGCAATTCGGTAACAACGATGCTCGCGTAGATGAACTGGCTTGTGACCTGGTTGAACGTTTCATGAAGAAAATTCAGAAACTGAACACCTACCGTGGCGCAACACCAACGCAGTCTGTTCTGACCATCACCTCTAACGTGGTATATGGTAAGAAAACGGGTAACACGCCAGATGGTCGCCGCGCAGGTGCGCCATTCGGACCAGGTGCTAACCCAATGCACGGTCGCGATCAGAAAGGTGCTGTGGCTTCTCTGACTTCCGTTGCCAAACTGCCGTTTGCTTACGCGAAAGATGGTATTTCTTATACCTTCTCCATCGTACCTAACGCGTTAGGTAAAGATGACAATGTGCGTAAAGCTAACCTTGCCGGCCTGATGGATGGTTACTTCCACCACGAAGCCAGCATCGAAGGCGGTCAGCACCTGAACGTCAACGTCATGAACCGTGAAATGCTGCTTGATGCGATGGAAAACCCGGAGAAATATCCGCAGTTGACTATCCGCGTATCTGGCTACGCAGTGCGTTTCAACTCACTGACGAAAGAACAGCAACAAGACGTCATCACTCGTACTTTCACCCAGTCAATGTAATTTCCATGACTGTCTGAAAAGGCGTAAAATAAAGGCTCCACGTCAGTGGGGCCTTTTTCTCACCCTCGCTTGTCGTTCGGTTGTTAGCCTGTTTTGCCAGCCCGCTATGTTGCTCCCTTCATGTGGATGGCTCGCAAAACAGATTCGACGCAGCATCTGTCACACGGTGTTTTTCTGTCAGCAATCCCTGTCAGATTGATACTTGCTTTCTTATGACTGCGCTCATAAAGACCGCTATTGTTCGGTCAAATTTGGAGAAAACCTCGCAATGTCACTTATCGGTCGCATCCACTCCTTTGAATCCTGCGGCACCGTCGATGGCCCAGGCATCCGTTTCATCATCTTCTTTCAGGGCTGCCTGATGCGCTGCCTGTATTGCCATAACCGTGATACCTGGGATACGCACGGCGGTAAAGAAGTGACGGTTGAAGAACTCATGAAAGAAGTCGTGACCTACCGCCACTTTATGAATGCATCCGGCGGCGGCGTAACGGCATCCGGCGGCGAGGCTATTCTCCAGGCCGAATTTGTGCGCGACTGGTTCCGTGCCTGCAAGGCAGAAGGCATCAATACCTGTCTGGACACCAATGGGTTCGTACGTCGTTACGACCCCGTCATTGACGAACTATTGGACGTCAGCGATTTAGTGATGCTTGACCTGAAGCAAATGAATGACGACATACACCAGAATTTAGTGGGCGTATCCAATCACCGTACTCTGGATTTCGCTCGCTATTTGGCAAAGCGCAACCAGCGTACCTGGATACGTTATGTGGTCGTTCCCGGCTGGTCTGACGATGATGCGTCCGCACACAAGCTGGGCGAATTCACCAAAGATATGACGAACATCGAGAAAATTGAGCTTCTCCCTTACCATGAGCTTGGGAAACACAAGTGGATCGCGATGGGTGAAGAGTACAAATTAGACGGCGTTAAACCGCCGAAGGCCGATACGATGGATCGCGTTAAATCGATTCTTGAAAGCTACGGCCACAAGGTCATGTACTAACCTCTGACGCTTTCTGGAAAAATAGCGCGCTCAGGGCGCGCTATTTGCATTTTGGCGGGTAAACTATCTCTGCACTGCGCTAAGCCAGATTCCCTGCTGCCTTGATTTTCACCTGTACCGCATTCCCCGGCAGATACGCCAACGGAATTTCCTGATAATCGATGATCTCAACGCTGCCCGGCCTCGCGCCCATCTCTTCTGCAAGGCAAATGCTTTGCTGCTGCAATTCGTTTTTTATCTTTTCACGATCGTTATCCGGCATTTTAACCACACGTTCGATCTGTGCGCCTACCGCTCCTAACGCCACACCAACCGCATTAGCCGCATCAAAGTTCTGCGGACGCATGACCTGACTGACACCGGATAAAACGTCAGGCAGTAAAATACTGCCGCCGCCCACAAGCACGGCGGGAATAGCCGCGCTTGACGATTTAATCCGGTCGATAGCACTTTCCACTTTCTCAATCATCTGATGATAAGCCTGCTGGCAAAGTGCGTTATCCAGTTCGGGCAGTGGATGAGGAAGATCCGTAATCCATCGTTCACGATGAAGTTGCAGCATGATATCGCTGAGCGTTAACGTCTCCCCACCAAAGCTGACGCCCTGTTCAAGCAGGCGATAGCCGACACTATCCGGCCCAAGGGTAAGTTTTCCATCCTGAGACTGCCGCACGCAGGTTCCACCGCCAATGCCGATAGAAATAATGTCTGGCATTCTGAAATTCGTCCGCACATCACCGACTTCAACGGCAATTGCCGATTCACGTGGAAAGCCATTCACCAACACGCCAATATCCGTCGTCGTGCCGCCGACATCGATAATCAGCGCATTATCCAACCCCGAAAGGTGACATGCCCCGCGAATCGAGTTCGTTGGCCCACAGGCCATCGTCAGAATGGGATATTGCTTCACCATGCTCTCGGACATCAATGTGCCATCGTTTTGCCCGAAGAACGGCGTAGCCTTGATACCGTGTCGAACTAGCGCTTGTGTAAAACCGTTAACAAAGCGGTTTGCGGTACTTTGCAACGATGCATTGAGGATGGTCGCATTTTCCCTTTCCAATAGTCCCGTACTGCCTATCCGGTGGGATAGCGATAGGGAGACATCCGGTAATGCCGCATTCACCCACTGGGCAACCCGCAGTTCCTGCTCATTATTTACGGGAGAAAATACGCCACAGATAGCCACGCTATCGACATGCCCGCGCATCTTGTCACAAACCGCGAGTACTTCATCCTGCAGTACGGGATGAATCTCTCTGCCATCAAACTCATAGCCGCCATGAATCTGGTAGAAATGCTCGCCTAGTGTCCTTTGCCACTCGTCATCCCAGCCACACAGCGGCGGAACGCTATCGCTACTTGGCAGGCTCAGGCGCAGTAATCCAACGCGATCCAGCCCTTTGCGCTCAACAATCGCATTGGTACATTGGGTTGTGCCCAACATCGCATAGCGAATATGCTGCGGTGCGATACCAGACTGCGCCAATATCTCAGCAATCACCCGTTCGATGCCGCTATAGATATCAAGACTGGTAGGAAATTTGGCCGTCGCGACGCAGCGCAGGTTTGCATCTAAAATTGCCGCATCCGTGTTGGTGCCGCCGACATCAATCCCGAGTCGGTAATCATTTTTATGTAACATCGGGAAAGCCTCAGCGATTCGCAAGCAGTTCTATCGGTACATACTGCACCGGATAACCGAAATACTCCGGCCCCGCAACGTCAATCCCTTTTGGCGTGCGCCACTTGTCATTGCACGGATAGGCAATCACATCAACTCGCTGCCCATAACGTAAATGTTCCGTGATGATCGGACGTCCGGTTTCACTATCTACTATGGAGATTAAATCAGGCACAACAGCCAGCAGATTATCCTGCGTAGGTTCTGTTGTCTGTGAAGAACGATAAGCCAGCAGGAGCTCATTCTGGAAAAGCACCGTAAACGATTCGCCTTTGTCGCTACCCATACCATCCAGCACCACTTTACCCCGAGCAAAACCGCCCGTTGTGCGCCGGGCTACATCAACAATTTTGCCAGATGCAACGATATGGCCATTCAAGACCGTGAGCAGGGACTGTACCGGATGGCTGCCTGACTGATGAGACTCTCGCAGCGTTTTTCCGATATCCTGCGCCAGCGTCAGCGTCCCCTCGATGGCGCTACGCTTAAGCTGACTACCGAGTAAGGGGTAGTCACACATCGCGCAGGCAGCCCCCATTTGTTCCGAAATCATCCTGGCTAAACGTTCAGACCACATACCGTCAATAGGATTTAAGGTAACTGTGTTTCCCTTTTCATCGGCTAACGTATTTGGGGCAGAGGATAAACCATCGAGAAAAAAGGTCACCATCTGCGCTTCGGGGAAGGCTCTCCCCATCGCGTCACAGTCGATAACAGGCAATCCTTTTGCCGCCGCAACAACAAACGGCATTAGCGAATTGATACCGCCGACTTCGATGGGAAAGGTCGCCGCAATAGGTCGCTCAAGCGCTTTTTCCATCGCGTCAAATGCCCGCACGAATTGGCTCGCTGACATGATCTTTTCTACAACAACCGTCGTTGCACCGATCATGCTGCAAGGAACAAATATATCGTCATCTTTAATTTCATCTAAACCGAATACAGGTACTTTATCCGCATTCTTTAATGCGTGTTTTGCCATTAAAGAACCTACATACGGATCGCCGCCGCCTCCTGTACCGAGAACAGCGGCCCCTAGTGCTATATCATCAATTGTTTGTGCATTAATATAACGAGACATACCTTACCCAAGATCTCGTGTTATCTGTGTAACACGTTCAATCTGCCAATTGAGGAAAAATTTTATGTATGCCGATATACATCGCCATACTGACAATTACGCCATCCAGGGCAGAGATCGAGCTTATCGTAAATAAATCGAAAAAATCGGGGGAGGTCAACAGGCTCACAATACTACCGAGTGACCACGATATAGCTGCCGCCACATTCAAGAATGATGCCTCTGATACATTTTTCTGCAAATGAGAGGACTTAATAAAATAATATTCGACGAGATAGACACCTGCTATAGGAGAAATCAGTACACCGAGCAGTGACAAGAATTGAGTAAAATTATTAATCATACCGTTGTAGGCTAACAGCAAACCGACAATAGCCATTAGCACAACCAATACTGGCCGAGATAGAGTTCGAATAACAACAGATAGCCCTAATGATGCAGAGACCAGGTTGGTACTATTTGTCGTCCATTGTGCAAAAATAAGTACCACAATGGCAGACATACCCAAACCGATACCAAAGAACACTTCAACGAGATCCTCTGTACCAACCAGATGAGTCAAAATGAGTGCAACTAATATTGTTGAGCTATTGCCTAAAAAGAACCCTAAACCAGCGCCGAGAAGCGCGTCTTTGCGTGTTTTGGCATAGCGGGCAATATCCGGTGACATCACGGCAGACACAATCCAGATAGAAACAACGTAAGAGATAGCACTTCCCATGCTAATTGGCGCTTTAATTATCGGAATCGGTATTTCGGGATGATTACTTGCGGCTAAAACTAAACCTGTAATTATCAATATCAGCATTAATGGCACGCTGAATATACTCAGTTTGCCCAATGCCCTGACACCCCAAATAGCGGTAGAGGTCATCAGCACCATACCGAAAACCAAAATAGGGAAACGTCCAGGTTCTAATTGATAATGTAGCAATGCTTTTTGCAGCATTACGCCAAAAAAGTCGAGTTGAAAAGCAAACCAGCCAATCAATGATATAGCAGAGAAAATACCGATTATCTTTCCACCAAGACGCCCAAAAACGGAGATACTGAGTAGCGTTGTTGATAATCCGCATCCATAGCCGACATTAGCACATAATGCGGCCAACACCCCTAAAAAGGCAGAGCCGATGAGCGTAGCACTAACGGCCTGAGAAAAAGGTAACCCACCACTTAAGAAAGCGCCAAGAAATAGGCCTGAAATGTCAATTCCCATTGCCAGCCATATTAAAGCGATAACATACCAGCTTTTTCTAGCTTCAGCAGGAACACGTTCATATTCGTAATCATAAATTTGCCGCCCCTGTTGTTCTTTTTCAGGTACAGCATTCCCTTGAGACATAACCCCTCCATTAAATAAGCAGCAAATAATTATTGTATCATTGTGATATTTTATAGAGGTTGCCTGACGGCGTATAGAACAATGGTGCCGTCAGCAAGCTAACAACACCATTATGCTTTATGAGAGACCCTGATGTGACGCATAAAACCACGATTTTTTGTGGCGACCACATCAGTGATGTGGCGTAACAACAAGATAAATGGGTTTCATATCGATTAATACAGATATATTTTGATGTTAACATTCAGATATGTAATGTATGCGAAGGACATGCTATGCGCTTAGATAAACTGGAGATTCGCTGGTTAAAGCTTTTTTGTAAAATCGTTGAAAAACAAGGGATTACTAACGCACAAGTCGCAACAGGCTTAAGCCAGCCCGTGTTGAGTCACTATCTATCTCGTCTGGAGGATACGCTCGGGCTAGTTTTGTGTGAACGAGGACGTGGCGGATTTGCTCTCACAACGGAAGGCGAAGTGGTCTATCAGGAAGCCAAGTCGGTTATCGCCACGCTGGATGACTTTGCAAATCGATTAGCAAGGATAAAGCATCAGCTCATTGGTGAAGCTCGTATTGGCTGTTTGGATAACACCGTTACTCACCCTGCTAAAGTTATCTCCAACGCGATTGGGAAACTGTATGCCCAAAGCCCTGACGTTGCCGTTGAGCTGGAAATCGGTGATTACACTCCGCTAATGGAACGTTTGAAAAATGGGCATATCGACATTATTCTGAGCGTTTTACCGGACGATGTTCCACCAGACATCTATTTTCAGCCTGTTTTTGTTGAAAAAAGCTATTTTTATTCCACATCGGAAAATGCGGCAAGAATAGAAAAAGAATGGCGTGACGGAACGCTTAACCCGAACAGATTGCTCATTGGCGGTCATGCATTACACGAGATTAGTAAACAGTTAGGCCCGGTAGCAAAAAAAGGTTTGCAAAATACCGCCTGGAACGTAGAAGGCAGTTTACTGCTCTTACTGGCTGGCACACATGTTGGTTTTCTTCCCGATCACTATGCCGCCAAATGGGTTAAGAATGGGCAACTCACAGCAATTTCATCGGAAAAACTCATGCTAACCAGCATATTTTATCTGGTGCGAAACGCGAAACAGCGCCTTAGCCCAGTGGCCGAAGCGCTGTGGAATAACATGGTGGAAGCCGGACAAAGTTCGCTGGCCAGCCTCGATGTCGTTAGCTCAAGCAGCAGCTAATGGCGTTGGGTGGTGATCGGCCTTTCTGAGCAACATCATCAGGTAGATCATGGCAACAACAGCGATCAGAACAAACAGCAAGCGATCGGAGTAGCTCTGCATCAATACCGCAGCAACGCTTGGTCCGCAAAGACTGCCAAGCGTATAGCTGAGGAGCAACGCCTGATTCATCGCGACCAGTTCGTCAGGGCGCACTTTTTCACATGCCCAAGACATGGCAACGGGATACAGCGTAAACCCTGCGCATCCCAGCAGGAACAGCGACGGTGCCATGGCATAGTGGCTAATGCTCAGCATAGCAATACAGCCAATAATCACCACAAAGACTAATACCCGCAGAACCAACAATCGACCATAGCGATCGGCCATACGTCCAACAGGCCATTGCCCGATAATCCCGGAGCTGATCAGCAGCGCCATCCAGTATCCGACCTGCGCATCATTCATTCCCTGATGGGAGAGATACAGCGGCATCAGACCATACAGCGATCCTAAAATTGCGCCGGAAATAATACAACCGTGAACGCCTAAACGAGCACTGCGATACGTCAGCATTTTCCACATGTTGACATGCTTTTCTTGCTGCTCTGGCGGCATAGGGAGACGAGTAAACAGCAGCGGTAATACGGCCAAAATAACTAACGCGACCATCCACGGCAGCACGTTCAGCAATGCGCTCGGCAATATGCCAAGCAGGAGCTGTCCAACTACGCTACCGAGATAATAGGCAATCATATAGGCAGCCAGAAGTTGCCCTCTCTGCGTCGGTGTTCCGCTACATAACAAAGCGCTTTCAACCACGACCCAGATTAATGCACAGCCGATACCGGCAAGGAAGCGCCAGAACAGCCAGCTACCGATATCCCCAGAAATACCGAGGCCAACGATCGCGATACCAAATAATAAAGCCGCGAAATAATAGCTACGGTTAAATCCATAAAGTTTGATTAACTTACCGGCTAATAACGTGCCAACCAAATTGCCGCCGAAGTAGGATGACCCAACGAGGCCAACCTGCCAGACAGGAAGAGATTGATAACTCAGCCACAGTGGTACCATGGTATTTAATACCGCAATACAAACCGTCAGCAGCAAGAGTCCGCAGAGCAATAACAGCACTGGGCGGGAATAAGCAGACATAGCGAAGTGGATAACCAAACAACCGGAGAAGAGTGAGCGCATCATGCCACTGCGTATATAAAAGTCAATCCGGGCAAAAAGTGCTAAAAGTCCTTTCCCAAATTATGGATTGAAAGTATTCATCAACGTCCATAGGAAGGCCGTCACGTTTAAAAACAGGGCGCTGCTATTTCGCTGATTTTAAATCATTTTTAACTGAAAAATTAAGTCGCTCGAGTTGATAAGTTATTTTTACGATGAAAAAATATTACCGATGCTATGGCATAAAAAAAGCGCCCTTAGGCGCTTTATTCAGATAACCGCAATTAGCCAATAAATTCCAGTCCGCCCATATACGGACGCAACACTTCTGGAACTTCAATACGGCCATCAGCCTGCTGGTAGTTTTCCAGAACGGCAACCAGTGTACGACCGACTGCCAGACCAGAACCGTTCAATGTGTGAACCAGTCGAGTCTTCTTATCGGACTTACTGCGGCAGCGGGCCTGCATACGGCGCGCCTGGAAATCCCACATATTTGAGCAAGAAGAGATTTCACGGTACGTGTCCTGCGCCGGCAACCAGACTTCCAGATCGTAAGTTTTGGTTGAGCCAAAGCCCATATCGCCCGTACACAGCAAGACCTTACGATAAGGTAATTTCAGCAGTTGCAGCACGGTTTCGGCGTGAGTCGTCAACTCTTCCAGCGCCTGCATGGAATCTTCAGGGCGGACGATTTGTACCAGTTCAACCTTGTCAAACTGGTGCATACGAATCAACCCACGCGTATCGCGACCGTACGAGCCCGCTTCTGAACGGAAGCACGGCGTGTGTGCAGTCATTTTCAACGGTAAGGATTCTTCATCAAGAATCTCGTCACGCACCAGGTTGGTCAGCGGAACTTCAGCCGTCGGAATCAGCGCATAGCTGCTGCTTTCCGCTTCTTCGCTCAGCGGAGTGGTATGGAACAGGTCTTCACCAAACTTAGGCAGTTGGCCTGTACCGTATAACGTGGCGTGGTTGACCAGATAAGGGACGTACGCTTCCTGATAGCCATGCTGCTGTGTGTGCAAATCCAGCATGAACTGGGCAAGCGCACGATGCAGACGGGCAATCTGTCCTTTCATCACGACAAAACGCGCACCGGTTAATTTCACCGCAGCGGCAAAATCCAGCCCGGCAGCCATCTCTCCGAGCTCAACATGGTCACGTACGGGGAAATCGTACTTACGTGGCTCACCCCAGCGAGTTACTTCCTGATTCTGCGTGTCATCCTTTCCAAGCGGCACAGAGTCGTCCGGCAGGTTCGGGATTGTTAACGCCAGATCGCGAATGTCATTCTGCAACTGGTCCAGCTCGGCTTTTGCGGCATCCAGTTTTTCGCCTAATGTGTTAACTTCACGACGCAAAGGTTCGATATCTTCACCGCGTGCTTTCGCTGCACCAATCTCTTTCGATCGGGAGTTACGCTCTGCCTGCAGGTTTTCAGTTTCTACCTGCAATACTTTACGACGTTCTTCCTGCTTACGCAGGGTCTCAACATCCAGCTTAAAGCCTCTGCGAGCCAGTAACTTTTCGGCGACTGCGTCTAGCTCATTGCGCAGTAAATTGGGATCGAGCATGCTAATCCTGTGCTTATGATTATCAAATGAAATGGTGGCGTACACGGCGCGCTACGCGGCCGGTTTCAGAAAATACCGCAATAACCTTACCGCAACGCTTAGTTCAACGGTAGCGTTTTGTCGGGCTATTTTGATCCTGAGTGGCAAGCCAGGCGAGCTTTTCACCAATTTTGCCCTCAAGGCCGCGTGAGGTCGGCGAGTAATAGTGCGTATCGGCCATTTCCGGCGGAAAATAGCTCTCGCCAGCGGCATAGGCATTGGGTTCGTTGTGTGCGTACCGATACTCTGCACCGAGCCCCATTTCTTTCATCAACCGGGTAGGCGCATTGCGCAAATGCTCGGGAACATCATAGTCTGGCTTCTCGCGTGCATCCTGCATCGCGGCTTTAAACGCGCTATAGACGGCGTTACTTTTAGGGGCACAGGCCAGATAAACAATCGCCTGAGCAATGGCGCGCTCCCCTTCTGCGGGGCCGACACGAGTGAAGCAATCCCAGGCGGAGATAGCCACCTGCATCGCACGCGGATCGGCGTTGCCGACATCTTCCGACGCGATAGCCAACAGCCGTCGGGCAACATACAGCGGATCGCCACCGGCGGTAATGATTCTGGCATACCAATAAAGCGCCGCGTCCGGTGAGGAGCCTCTTACCGATTTATGCAACGCCGAAATCAGGTCGTAATAGCGGTCCCCTTTGTTATCAAAGCGGGCACTGCGCTCGCCAGCGATTTCGTTGAGGAGTGCTGGCGTCAGAACACGCATGCCCTGCGCGTCGATTTCCGCCATGTCGGCCATCATTTCCAGACTATTCAGCGCACGTCTGGCATCGCCGTTGACCAGTTCGGCAAGCATCCGAGCGGTTTCGGCAGGCAGAACAATATTCTGTCCGCCATATCCTCGCTCGCTGTCGCTCATGGCCTGCTGCAAGACCTGCTCGATATCTTCTGCCGTCAGCGCTTTTAGCAAATAGACGCGGGCGCGCGATAACAACGCGGAATTGAGTTCGAAAGAGGGGTTTTCCGTTGTCGCACCAATGAAGGTGATCGTTCCATCTTCGATATGTGGCAGAAACGCATCCTGCTGACTTTTGTTGAAACGATGGACTTCATCGACAAACAAAATAGTGCGGCGCCCCGCATTGCGATTTTGTCGGGCACGCTCAATCGCTTCGCGAATTTCTTTAATGCCGGACGTCACGGCAGAAATACGTTCAACATCGGCCTGCCCGTAATGCCCAATCAGTTCTGCCAGCGTGGTTTTTCCCGTTCCTGGCGGCCCCCAGAGAATCATGGAGTGCAACTGCCCTGCCTCAATGGCTCGTGGCAGAGGCTTACCGGCCCCTAACAGGTGCTGTTGGCCGATATACTGTGCCAACGTCGCTGGCCGCATGCGCGCGGCCAGCGGTTGGAATTCATTATGGGAAAAATCAAGTGACAGGTTGCTCACTCTGGCCTCACTGACGCTGGTCATCCAGCGTGACGCCTTTCGGCGGTGTGAACGTGAATTGCGCGGCATCAACGGCGCCGTTTTGCTGGTTCTTCAGCACATAAGTGCTCCGCTGCCCATCTTGTTCCGTCGCGGTAAACTGTTTGATTGTGCCGCTTGTCGTCACATTAATCGCAAACTGCTTCAGATTGCCGCTCGCTGACTTCGGCGTAAGCTCAAAATCATCGCCTTTCTGGCGCACATCGTATTTATTCCAGTCGCTGACATCGTTACGCGTAATCAGAATGAACGGCGTATTCCCTGTCGCATCTTTCAGCCAGGTTGCCGTGACTTGCTCAACAAACGGATTGTAGAACCAAAGCGTTTTGCCGTCAGAAATCAAAGTACTTTCGTCAGGTGATGTGGTTTTCCAGTTAAATAGGTTTGGACGTTTCAACCACAGTTCGCCTTCCCCTTCCTGCACCGCTGCGCCGTCAGCGCTGGTGACTTTCTGGCTAAAATTGGCGTGGAAACTGTTTACTTTATTAAGACGACCCTGCAAATCTTTTGCCGCGTCCGCATAGACAGCGGTTGAGGTAACACCTGCAATCAGGCAACTGATAGCTAACCACTTTTTCATACGCATAATCCTTTGAATTTCTTAATATAACGAACCTTCATCTATCGAGGTCAGACGCTTTGCCTAGCGCCTATGTTCTTTACAGATCGGTGTTATTCGTCGAGCTACGGTATCTATAGATCTATGTTATCTGAACCCACTCGGACGGTGATAGGTGAATTATCTGCTTATTGCCGCTTTTACGCTTCTTTGCATAAGGGCTGCTCGCGCAGCCCTTAATGGATGGACGTCAATCAGTACAGCATGCTTATTCCATTGATGGCGGAGCCAATACCTCGCGGTTACCGTTGTGCCCTGGAGAGCTGACGATACCCTGCGCCTCCATTTGCTCAACAATTCGCGCGGCACGGTTATAGCCGATTCGGAACTGACGCTGTACGCCAGAGATTGATGCACGACGCTTATCGACGACAAACTCTACCGCCTGATCGAACAGCGGATCGAGCTCTTCATCGCCATCAAGACCGAGGCTTCCGCCTTCAGCATCGTCGCCACCGCTGACAATATTATCGATATATTGAGGGCGACCGCGCGCTTTCCAGTCCTGAACAACAGCGTGAACTTCCTCATCACGCACAAAAGCGCCATGAACACGAACAGGTATCGAGGAGTTAGGTGCCATATACAGCATATCCCCCATCCCCAATAGCGACTCTGCGCCACCTTGATCGAGGATAGTCCGTGAGTCGATCTTGCTGGAAACGGTAAACGCGATACGCGTCGGAATATTCGCCTTGATCAATCCGGTGATGACATCAACCGAAGGACGCTGCGTCGCCAGCACCAAGTGAATCCCCGCCGCACGCGCTTTTTGTGCCAATCGGGCAATCAGTTCTTCAACCTTCTTACCCACCGCCATCATCAGGTCAGCAAATTCATCGACCATAACCACAATATACGGCAGTTTTTCCAGCACTGGCGGCGTCATATCCATACTGTCACCTGGCTTCCAGAACGGATCGGGGATCGGACGGCCCATCGCATTTGCCGTCATCACCCGTTCGTTGTATCCCGCCAGATTACGTACGCCAAGCGCCGACATCAGCTTGTAACGACGTTCCATTTCACCGACGCACCAGCGCAGCGCATTGGCCGCATCCTTCATGTCGGTCACGACTTCCGTCAACAAATGCGGAATGCCTTCGTACACCGAGAGCTCCAGCATTTTCGGGTCGATCATGATAAAGCGTACGTCTTCCGGCGTGGCTTTATACAACATACTGATGATCATCGCGTTGACACCGACCGATTTACCCGACCCGGTCGTACCCGCAACCAGCAGGTGTGGCATTTTCGCTAAATCGGCAACGACAGGTTCGCCCGCAATATCTTTACCCAATACAATCGACAGCGGCGATGGATTATCACGGAACTGATCGCAGTCCAGCACTTCTCGCAGATAAACCGTCTGGCGATGTGCATTCGGTAACTCCAACCCGACGTACGGTCGGCCGGGGATAACCTCAACAATACGCACTGCGACAACCGACAGTGAACGTGCCAAATCTCGCGACAGGTTCGAGATACGTGCGGCTTTAACACCCGGTGCCAGATCCAATTCAAATCGTGTGATCACCGGCCCAGGGGAGTGATCGACCACATCCGCTTTTACCCGGAAATCAGCCAGACGCGCTTCAATCAATCGCGCCGTCTGTTCCAGTGCAAAATTATCAACAGGCGCTTCGCTAGCCGGCGGTGGAGTCAACAAATCCAACGTTGGCAGCGGCGTAGTTGGCTTCTGCAGCGGTTGTTCATTACGCATCAAGAACGGGTGAATCAAGCCATCCATTGCCGGATGATGCGTTGGTGTTGCCGCAGTTTCCTGTTTTGCGACCTCAACAGGCGCTGACGTTGGTTGCGCTGGCTGACTAAACGTCAACGGGTTGTGCTCATCCTCGTCGTCCTCATCTTCACCAGCATGCATCGGCGGAAGCTCGGGTTCAACACGGTAGGACGGCTGCGAATAGGTGGATTCACTGAACGTATGCGACTCAGGCTCGCGTTCATTCTCCGCACTAAACGGCGAGAATGAAAAAGCGTTATGCGATGTAACAGGATTTGGCTGAACGGGCGCACTGACCACAGGCGGTGCTATCGGAGCAGGGATTTCCTCAGCGCGCTGCGATGCGCTGTCATCATAACGTGACTGCTGCTGTGCCGCGAAATCTCTGGCTAACTGCGCTTGCAGAAGTGCGTCTTCATCGTCTTCCTGTAACGGGTATTCATCACCGTAACGCTGGCGTTGCTGATCCAGATACGCTTGCTGCAATGCGGCTTCCTGCTGGGCGATATCATCCGGTGTCTCTTCCTGATACACGTCATTCGCCACTTCCGCTTCTTCGCTACCGTTCTGCGCCTGCAGTCTGGCTTGCTCTTCAGCCAGCCGCTGCGACGGCAATTTGATTCCGTATGACGCCAGCTCGCGGCGAGTAGGGATACGTACTGGATTAGGACGCGGCAGTTCAGGCCCTACGCCGCGTTTAATCTGCGGGTTATCATCCCCATCGGCACTGAACGCCGGCATAAAGGTGTTATTCGCGTCGAAACCTGTATCGCGTGCAGGTTGTGGCGGCTCAGCAAACGGTTGAACCACAGGCGCCGTGACAATTGGCGGTACGGCACTCTCTCCGTAACTATTGCCGTAAGGTGCATACGCACTGCTATGGAGGTCAGGCGAGCTTGCGATCTCTGGCATTGCCGCTGGCGTTTCAGGGACTTCAAACGAATACAGCGGCGGATTTAGCGACGGCGTCGAATCAATCGCAGAGGGAGTAACAGGCGGCACAATGCCAGCCGATGAACCGGAGAATGCTGATCCTGCTAATGCTGAGTCAGGCGTTGCCACATCAGACAGTGTTGACCCAACCACCGGCGCTTCAGTTGAGAGAGCCGTTTGTATCGCTGTCGGTGCGTTCTCAGCGAGCGGTGATGACGCTTCTATCGTATTGTTTGCCGCCGTGTCGTTTACCGCATCAGCCACGGAAGGCGCAGAAAACAGAACGTCATCGTCATCACGCTGTTGTGTTACTGCCTCACCCGACGCCTCATCGTGGCGCAGATTAAGCGCATCACGCTCATCGTCTTCACGATCGTGTTCTTCGCGGTAGTCCTCATCGCGGCGTGAACGGTTTGACATAAACGTCAAACAACCCAAGACACCCGCACCAATTTTTTCAGCGATCGTTAACCATGACCAGCCGGTAAACAGCGTTAACCCTGCCCCCCACACGCACAGCAGAATCAGCGTCGCACCCATGCTATTGAAACGCGGGATCATTGAGCTGCTCAACAGGCTTCCCAAAACACCACCGGAAGCAAAATAGTAGAGATCGTCAATATTCAACGCAGCCAAACCGCAAGAGGTCAGGATCAGCGCCAATGTCCCAATCAGGCGAAGTGAAAAGGTAAAGTAGTCGATAGTCTGGTTGTTATCACGCTGGCGGAAAGCCGCCCAGCACAGAGATAACATAATCGGCGGAATGGCATAGGCCAGCACACCAAAAATGAAGAACAGAGTATCCGCCAGCCATGCACCTGCTACACCACCAAGGTTGTGAATAGGTTCATGCCATGCAGTCTGTGACCAACTGGGGTCGGAGGGGCTGAAACTGAGTAGTGCGACACTAAGATAAACCGCAAAAAGTGCCACAACGATTAAAATCGCTTCAAGCAAACGACGTGTTCCACTGAGTTTTTTCAGGGTAACGTCTTTATCTTCTGTATATTCCTGGCTCAAGAGTCTCTCCAGGGGCCTGTAAGGTTTATGACAAAGCGCCGAGAAAACCCGGCGCTGGGACTGTATAAATTCACAGGAGTGTAGCTGAATTTATCGGGTTTTGCACCCACACGTTTATCGCGTCTTAATGACCAGACGGTTGCTTTGCTTCACTTCTTCCATCACCACGTAGGTACGGGTGTCGTTTACGCCCGGTAAACGCAGCAGCGTTTCGCCCAGGAGCTTACGGTAAGCGGACATGTCTGGCACACGCGTTTTCAACAGGTAGTCAAAATCACCGGAAACCAGATGACATTCCTGAATTTCTTCCAGCTTCTGCACCGCAGCATTGAACTGTTCAAATACATCAGGCGCGCCGCGGTTTAGCGTTATCTCAACAAAAACCAGCAGTGACGCATCCAGATAATGCGGGTTTAGCAGCGCTGTATAACCGTTAATGAAACCCTGTCTTTCCAGACGACGTACACGTTCCAGACAAGGCGTTGGCGACAGCCCAACACGTTTGGAAAGCTCGACATTGGAAATACGTCCATCTTTTTGCAATTCGTTCAGGATGTTACGATCAATACGATCGAGATCTTTGCCTGGTCGTTTTTTAGTGTCTACCATTATTATTGTCTCTCTTCACTTTTCCCTGCACCCGCTTTACCCCGATAGACCTCATGTATCAGAGCTACCCTTAAAGAAGACACGCTGCCCATTTTGTATATCAACAGTCATTAACTTCTCGTTCTCGCCCCACGTATTGCTCACCCGCGAAAAGACCATCACGTCATATCCGTGGCCCAAAGGCCTACTACCTGCGCAAAAACGAATAAAAAGCCGAGCTTTTAACTGTTCACATACAAAAAATTTCCTCTTACCCAGATGTTTTCGCAAATGCACAGCCGATTGTCAAAGCAAAACAACGAAAATCAGAAGAAACTGCCAGATTGGATAAGCCAGAGCCATTCTCCGAGGTGACTTCAATCATTTTACTTATGAATGTGGCTGATTTTTCAGCGATTTGTCATCCTCATCGTCATTAACGATTAAACAAATAGCCAGCAACTTTTCTGCATACTTTTTTTACTCTTGTAATTTCCTTACAATCGTTCGCATTGTCCGTGGTAGAGACTGTTCGTAGTAAGGAAGCAGGTTTGTTGTAGAGACCGTTCATATGAGCATTATCCGCCGTCATGAAATGAGGAAAGCATGGGTACTGTTAAACATCACAAGTTATTGATTCTGGGTTCAGGCCCGGCTGGCTACACTGCCGCTGTTTATGCTGCACGGGCGAATTTACAGCCAGTATTAATCACGGGTATGGAAAAAGGCGGTCAGCTGACGACCACGACCGAAGTCGAAAATTGGCCGGGTGATGCCGATGATTTAACTGGCCCGCTGTTAATGGAGCGTATGCACGCACACGCGACCAAATTCAATACTGAAGTGATCTTCGATCATATTGAACGTGTTGATTTGCAGAACCGTCCCTTCCGTTTATTCGGCGATAGCGCCGAGTACACCTGTGACGCGCTGATCATTGCCACGGGGGCATCGGCTCGTTATCTCGGCCTGCCGTCTGAAGAAGCGTTTAAAGGCAAAGGGGTTTCTGCCTGCGCAACCTGTGACGGGTTCTTCTACCGTAACCAGAAAGTCGCCGTCGTTGGCGGCGGGAATACCGCAGTAGAAGAAGCCTTGTATTTGTCTAACATTGCGGCGGAAGTGCATTTGATCCACCGTCGCGAGACGTTCCGTTCAGAGAAAATTCTGATCGACCGCCTGATGGACAAAGTTAAAAACGGCAACATCATCCTGCATACCAACCGTACGCTGGACGAGGTGTTGGGCGATGACATGGGTGTAACCGGTGTCCGTATCCGCGATACGCAGAGCGACGCGGCAGAAGAACTGGAGCTGGCTGGCGTGTTTATCGCTATCGGCCACAGTCCGAACACGGCCGTATTTGGCGGTCAGTTGGAACTGGAAAACGGTTATATCAAAGTGCAGTCCGGTATTCACGGCAACGCAACACAAACCAGCATTCCTGGCGTCTTTGCCGCAGGCGACGTCATGGATCACATCTACCGTCAGGCCATTACCTCCGCAGGTACTGGCTGTATGGCAGCACTGGATGCTGAACGTTACCTTGACGGGCTGACCGTCAACAAGTAAGACGTTGCTGATAACGGAGCGGCGACAGCCGTTCCGTTTTCTTCACTTCTGATTTGCCTTCCGCAACACAAAATTGATCGCCTCACCCATTTCCCCTCTCCTTTTCGTTTGCAGCGCGTCCCTGTCGCGGTAACATGGCGTCATTCTGCGTGATAGAAGATAATTTTGTTAACTAACAGTTACATGAGAGTTATTTTCTGTTAAGTCCATTTCTGCAATACAACGAACTGGTGCCTGATGAAAAAAACCAGACAGCAAGAACTGACCGCCTGGCTGAAACAACAGAGTAAGCTGGCGCAACGTTGGCTACGGATTTCACTCCTGCTTGGGTTCCTGAGCGGTGCGTTAATCGTGGCACAAGCCTGGCTGTTAGCTACGCTGCTTCACGCCTTGATCATCGAGCATGCCACGCGCGAATCGTTGCTCTCCCCTTTCCTTCTGCTGATTGCCACATTTATTCTGCGCGCACTCAACAGTGTGTTACGCGAGCGTGTTGGTTTTCTTTGCGGGCAAGCCGTTCGGCAGCAAATTCGTAAGCTGGTACTGGATCGATTACAACAGCTTGGCCCTGCCTGGGTACAGGGCAAACCCGCCGGCAGTTGGGCAACGATGATTCTTGAGCAGGTTGATGATATGCAGGATTATTACGCCCGCTACCTGCCGCAGATGTATCTTGCCGCGCTGATTCCACTGCTTATCTTAATCACGATTTTCCCGCTCAACTGGGCTGCTGGCCTGATTCTGTTTCTCACTGCCCCGCTCATCCCACTGTTTATGGCGCTGGTTGGCATGGGCGCAGCGGATGCCAATCGACGTAACTTTCTGGCGCTGGCACGCCTGAGTGGACACTTCCTCGATCGCCTGCGCGGCATGGAGACGCTACGCCTGTTCCATCGTGGCAAGGCTGAAACCGAACAAATCCGTCATGCTTCCGAAGATTTCCGTAGTCGTACGATGGAAGTGCTACGCATGGCGTTTCTCTCCTCGGGCGTACTGGAGTTTTTCGCCTCTATCTCGATTGCCGTTGTCGCCGTTTATTTCGGTTTCTCTTATCTCGGGGAACTGGATTTTGGTCATTACGGCATGGGGGTGACGCTCTTCGCTGGCTTTCTCGTATTGATTCTGGCTCCAGAATTCTTTCAGCCTTTACGCGATCTGGGCACCTTCTATCATGCCAAGGCTCAGGCTATCGGGGCAGCGGAATCGCTGGTGACGTTTTTGTCAGAGGAAGGCGAAACAGTCGGCTTTGGCACACACGAATTCAGCAGCAATACCGCCATTGCCATCAGAGCGGAAGATCTGGTTATCCTCGCGCCGAATGGCACACCGCTGACCCAGCCGTTGACGTTCGATATTCGCGCAGGTGAACGTATCGCGCTGGTCGGCCTCAGCGGAGCAGGAAAAAGCTCACTGCTTAATGTACTGCTGGGGTTCCTGCCCTATCGCGGTTCACTCACCGTCAACGGTCAGGCATTAAACACGCTGACGCCTGAATCATGGCGTAAGCAGTTAAGCTGGGTCGGACAAAACCCCCACTTGCCGGAGCAGACGCTACGCAGCAATATTCTGCTGGGTAATCCGCAGGCCAGCCCCCTGGCATTGCAGTGTGCGATTGAGCGCGCGTATGTACAGGAATTTTTACCGCAGCTTCCGCAAGGGCTGGAAACGACCGTCGGTGACGGTGCGGCACGCCTCTCCGTCGGACAGGCACAGCGCGTTGCCGTTGCCCGTGCGCTCATTCACCCTTGCAACTTACTGCTGCTGGATGAACCGTCAGCCAGCCTGGATGCTCATAGCGAGGAGCTGGTTATGACGGCGCTGAACGACGCGGCGCGTTCGCAGACCACGCTGCTGGTCACGCATCAGCTCACCGAGATCGCCGAGTATGACACGATCTGGGTCATGGACGGCGGTCGGTTAGTTCAACAGGGTGACTACCAAACACTCCGAGCCGAAGCGGGTCCCTTCGCAACGCTGCTGGCACAACGACAGGAGGCGCTGTAATGACTCAGATGAAAACGATGCAGGTATTAAAACCGTTTCTGGCACTTTATCGTCAGCACTTCTTGTATTTGAGTCTGGGCGTGGTATTAGCCATTGCTACGCTGCTGGCCAGCATTGGTCTACTCGCGCTATCCGGCTGGTTTCTGGCGGGTGCCGCGCTGGCAGGGATCGTCGGGCTGCTCACCTTTAACTATATGCTGCCCGCCGCTGGCGTGCGGGGCGCAGCGATTGCACGTACGGCCGGACGCTACGGGGAAAGAGTCGTCAGCCACGATGCCACCTTCCGCGTTTTGCTGCGCTTGCGTGTATTCACCTTTTCCCGCATTCTGCCGCTCTCTCCGGGAGGACTGGCACAATTTCGTCAGGCTGAACTGCTAAACCGGCTCGTGGCGGACGTAGATACGCTCGACCACCTCTATCTCCGCGTGATTTCACCCATCGTCAGCGCTTTTGCCGTCATTCTTATCGTTTGCTATGGCCTGAGTTTCATTGATGCCTCACTGGCTCTGACGCTGGGTGCCATTATGCTGGTACTGCTGCTGTGCCTGCCGATTGTTTTCTATCGGGCGGGAAACGGCATCGGACAGGATTTGACCGCGCTGCGTGCACAATACCGCCTTCAGTTAACGACCTGGCTGCAAGGTCAGGCGGAACTCACCGTCTTCGGCGCGCTCAGTCGCGTCCGTCAACAGCTGGCTCTGGTGGAAATTAACTGGCTGCGCCGCCAGCGTCAGCAGGCCAATCTTACTGGTCTGTCTCAGGCAGTGATGATTTTATGCAGCGGGCTGACCGTTACTTTGATTCTGTGGCTGGCAGCCGATGGCGTTGGCAGTAATCCACAGCCCGGCGCGTTGATTGCGCTATTCGTGTTCGCCTCACTTGCTGCTTTTGAAGCACTGGCTCCTGTTACGGTGGCCTTCCAGCATATGGGGCAAGTGATTGCCTCTGCCGCTCGGGTCGATCAAATCATTCGCCAGCCCGTTGACGTCACGTTCCCAGAGCATGGGCCAGAAACGTCGCGCAAGGCGTCACTTGATGTCTCACATGTCGGTTTCACGTATCCCGGCCAGCCACAGCCCGTATTGCAGAATATTACGCTTTCCATTCAACCGGGCGAGCATCTGGCGCTGCTGGGGCGTACCGGATGCGGGAAATCGACGCTATTGCAATTGCTGACCCGGGCATGGAATTGTGAATACGGAGAAATTACGCTGAATGGGCATCCCCTTGCCGATTGGCGGGAAGACGATCTCCGCACCATGATGAGCGTGGTGCCACAACGCGTGCATATTTTCAGCGCATCACTGCGTGATAACCTGCTGCTAGCAGCACCAGCCGCACGGGATGAAAAACTGGCCGAGGTATTACAGCAGGTTGGGTTAGAAAAACTGCTGGAAAACGAAGGGCTGAATGCCTGGCTGGGCGAAGGCGGTCGACAGCTGTCCGGTGGCGAGCAGCGCCGTATCGCATTAGCACGCGCCTTATTGCACGATGCACCGCTCGTGCTATTGGATGAACCGACTGAAGGGTTGGATGCAGAAACCGAAAAGCGTATTCTGCAACTGCTCCGCCAGCACTGTGCCGATAAAACGCTGATCGTCATCACTCACCGGCTATACGGTTTAGAATCGATGGATCGCATCTGTATTCTGGATGACGGCAAAGTGATCGAACAGGGGAGCCATCAGGACTTAATGGCACAACAAGGTCGTTATTGGCAGTTCCGCCAACACGTTTAGGGCAAACTCTGTTGAAACATAACGTTTGAAAAACATGCGTCTATACCAACTTTCGCTTCAATCGCTTCAGTTCCCTGATCCGAATCATGCGCTAGATGACCCCAACGGCCTGCTGGCCGTTGGCGGCGACCTCTCCGTTGCCCGCCTAAAAGCAGCTTACCGACAGGGCATTTTCCCCTGGTTCTCTCCCGGTGAGCCGATCTTATGGTGGTCTCCAAATCCACGCGCGGTCCTGTTTCCTGGTGAACTGCATCTCAGCCGCAGCATGAAAAAATTTCTGAAGCGCCATACGTTTCACGCAACGCTGAATCAGGCATTTGATGATGTCATTCACGCCTGCGCGCATGAGCACCATGACGGCACCTGGATTACGCCGGACATTATCTCGGCTTATCGCCAGCTTCATCAGGCCGGAAAAGCGCACTCTGTCGAAGTATGGCAGAATGGCGCACTGGTTGGTGGGCTATATGGTATTGAGCAAGGACGGTTATTTTGCGGCGAGTCGATGTTCAGCCGCACGGATAATGCGTCAAAATACGCGCTGCTGGCGTTTCAACAGCATTTTATTCGCCACGGTGGTGAGTTGATCGATTGTCAGGTGTTAAACGCCCATACCGCTTCTCTGGGCGTGAGTGAAATACCCCGCGATCGCTTTCTGCAACAGCTTTCTCAGTGGCAGGATCTTGCTGTCGATAACGGCTGTTGGCTACCACAACTGCTCGCAGAACCCGCATTTTGATAGAGAAATCGGGTAAATAACGCCCCAAACGTGAACGCTTCTTTACATAATGTCGGTTTTTCGGCATTATCTTGCGGTTAAAAAATAAAGGTAGTTAGACCTAGAGGATTCGATGGCCAAAGAAGACAATATTGAAATGCAAGGCACCGTGCTTGATACGCTGCCCAACACCATGTTCCGCGTTGAATTGGAAAACGGGCACGTGGTTACCGCTCATATCTCCGGTAAAATGCGTAAAAACTATATCCGCATCCTGACGGGTGACAAAGTCACTGTAGAGTTAACCCCGTACGACCTGAGTAAAGGCCGCATTGTCTTCCGCAGCCGCTAACCGGTTCGCTCATCGCTGATCACAGCGATATATGAGGATGTGACTCCCTCCCCAGCCCTTCCCTTCATGGCAAGGGCTTTTGTTTTTTAAAACATTTTCCGGGGAGCCAACCGTTTTTTAACGGCCAACAGTTTCAGGGGCAACAGCCTGCTTGTCATGGATTCCCTATATGAAACCTGACTCTCCCCTATTTTCTCCCCTTTCCTTTCAGGAGAGTACGCCGCTCTATCGTCAGCTTTACGAGCGCGTGCATCGGGCTATCAGCACAGGCTTATTGTCACCGGGTGACCGTCTGCCTTCCGCACGTATGCTGGCGAAAGAGCTCGGCGTCGCACGCGGAACGATAGAACAGGCTTACTCGTTGCTGATTGCCGAAGGTTATCTGCAAGCTCGTGGGCAGGCAGGAACGCTGGTGAATCCCGATTTACCCTTAGCGCCAACGTCCGTTACCGATGCGACGGTATCCCCCTCGGCGCCAGACGATGAACAAAACATAGTGTGGCGTCCATCGCAACTGTTGCCTTTTCAAATGGGCGTTCCCGCTTTTGACGCCTTTCCGCGCAAACTCTGGGCTCGACTGGGTGCACGCTATCTTCGCAGCATGCAGTTACCGGATTGGGATTACCCTGCACCTTATGGCTTGCCCGCGCTAAGAAACGCTATCGCCTCTTATCTGCAAGTAGCGCGTGGCATTGACTGTACCGCCAGTCAGGTATTCATCACCTCTGGTTGGCGCACCAATTTACAACTCGCCGTTCTGGCCTTGCTGAAATCCGGGCAGCGCGTCTGGGTTGAAGATCCCGGCTATCCGCCTACTCGCCAGTTGCTATCACAGTCTGGGTTATGTCCGGTTCCGGTCACCGTCGATCGTGAAGGACTCAACGTGGAGCGCGGTATCGCGCTGGCGAATGATGCCAGTATGGCCGTTATCACGCCCGCGCATCAAAGCCCCTTGTCGATGTCGTTATCGCTTCCTCGGCGACAGGCATTATTGCAATGGGCAACCGAGCAGAATGCCTGGATAGTAGAGGATGATTATGATGGGGAATATCGCTACGTCAGTCGCCCACTTCCCGCGCTCGCCAGTCTGGATCGCAATGGTCGGGTGCTGTATGCGGGCACCTTCAGCAAGGTGTTATTTCCGGGGATTCGGTTGGCTTATTTGGTTGTACCGCAGGCACAGATTGCCACCTTTGAACACATCAGCCGAATTTTCTTCGCTTCCGCATCGCCTACCATGACGCAGTCTATCGTTGCCAGCTTCATCGCTGAGGGTCATTTTGCCCGACACATTCAGCGCACACGGCGCCTTTATGCAGAACGTCGCACCGCTACCATCGCTGCGCTACAAGGTATTTTGGGGAACCGCATACATATCGACGCGCAGCCGGGCGGCATGCATTTAGTGTTACGCCTGCCGGATAAGATAAGCGATCGGCTGCTTGCCGACCGCTTGCTGGCTCAGGGGGTTACCGTCCAACCACTATCACGTTGGGCAGTATCAGGAAACGGTGACAACGCGCTACTCGCCAGTTTCACCAACTGCGCCACGATGGCAGAGCCAGAGCGGCTTGCCATGTTGATTCTGGCCGAGCTTGAACAGCACGGGCGCTAATTAGCTCAGATTGGCTTTTTCCAGACCGTACAGCTTATCTGCGGATCCGGGAACAACCTGAAACGCGACACCCAAACGATTCCAGCCATTAATCGAGATAATCATGAAAGATAAGTCAGCCAGATCTTCTTCTGACAGCTGTTCACGAACGCGCGTAAACACCTCGTCCGGTACGCCATGCGGCGGAAGATGGGTCAAGACTTCAGTCCACTCAAGCGCAGCACGCTCACGCGGGGAAAAAAGCGGTGATTCACGCCAGACAGCCACATGATGCAGACGTAGCTCGCGCTCCCCATTAATCTTGGCTTCTTTAACGTGCATATCAACGCAAAATGCACAGCCGTTAAGCTGAGAGGCACGCAGCGTAATCAGATGGCCTATTTCCGCCAGAAATGGCTTCTTGTGCAGAATGTTATTGAATTCCAGATACTTCTTGGCAGCATCGGGAGACTTGCTGTAGTAATCAAGACGTTGGCTCATGGTGAACTCCAAAACGAGACGGGATGAAAGAGAAGAGCGACAGCCACACGCCAGCGACAATGCACAGGGCCGACTACTCGGTAGCCAGGATTGTGCAAAATCTTGGCCTATCAGAAAAGATCCAAGAATCGTATTTTTAACTGGGCCATAATGCAAAATAGCGCACCAAGATCGGTTTGCGACCCAATAAAAAAGGGATGCCTCAGCATCCCTCTTAGATCACACGTATTGATTAATTAACGCTTTCTGCTTTCCGCTTCTGTGCGCTCTGGAAGCCGTACGTCAGCTGTTGCGTCTCTTTATCCAGTTCCACCGTAACAGAGCCACCGTCCACCAGCGAACCAAACAGCAGCTCGTTGGCCAGCGGTTTCTTGAGGCTTTCCTGCATCACGCGTGCCATTGGTCGGGCACCCATCGCTTTGTCGTAGCCTTTTTCTGCCAGCCAGTCGCGCGCTTCATCGCTCACTTCCAGCGATACGCCTTTCGCATCCAACTGCGCCTGAAGCTCTACGATAAACTTATCGACAACCTGCTGAATGACGTCAGTCGACAGATGGTTGAACCAGATAATGCCATCCAGACGGTTGCGGAACTCTGGCGTAAAGACCTTTTTGATCTCTTCCATTGCATCCGTACTATTGTCCTGATGGATGATACCAATGGATTTACGCTGTGTTTCCCGCACGCCTGCGTTGGTGGTCATGACGACAATGACATTGCGGAAATCCGCTTTACGGCCATTGTTGTCCGTCAGCGTACCGTTATCCATCACCTGCAACAGCAGGTTAAAGACGTCAGGATGCGCTTTTTCGATCTCATCCAACAGTAGCACCGCGTGAGGATGCTTAATCACGGCATCCGTTAGCAGACCGCCCTGATCGTAGCCCACATAGCCCGGAGGCGCGCCAATCAAACGGCTAACCGTATGGCGTTCCATGTATTCGGACATATCAAAGCGCAGCAGTTCGATATCCAGCGCTTTAGCCAACTGTAACGTGACTTCCGTCTTACCGACGCCGGTAGGACCAGCAAACAGGAAGGAACCAACCGGTTTACGCTCCTGACCCAACCCTGCACGACTCATCTTGATAGATTCGGACAGCGCTTCGATTGCCTTGTCCTGCCCAAACACCAGCATTTTCAGGCGATCGCTGAGGTTTTTCAGCACATCGCGATCGCTGGCAGAGACAGTTTTTTCAGGAATACGGGCGATACGAGCGACAACCGATTCGATATCACTCACGTTGACCGTTTTCTTACGTTTGCTAACCGGCACCAGACGGCTGCGCGCGCCCGCTTCGTCGATCACATCGATCGCTTTATCCGGTAGGTGACGGTCATTAATGTATTTCACCGCCAGCTCTACCGCCGCACGAACCGCTTTCGACGTATAGCGAACATCATGGTGAGCTTCATACTTCGGCTTCAGGCCATTAATGATTTGTATGGTTTCTTCCACGCTAGGTTCAGTGATATCGATTTTCTGGAAACGACGCGCCAGCGCCCGATCCTTTTCAAAGATATTGCTGAACTCCTGATAGGTGGTCGAGCCGATCACGCGAATCTTGCCGCTGGAAAGCAGCGGTTTAATCAGATTAGCCGCATCAACCTGACCACCGGACGCCGCACCCGCGCCGATAATCGTGTGGATTTCATCGATGAACAGAATGCTGTTTTTATCCTGTTCCAACTGTTTCAGCAGCGCCTTGAAACGTTTTTCAAAGTCACCGCGGTATTTGGTGCCTGCCAGCAGCGCGCCAATGTCCAGCGAGTACAGCGTGCACTCCGCCATCACTTCCGGTACATCGCCCTGCACAATACGCCAGGCCAGCCCTTCAGCAATCGCCGTTTTACCGACGCCAGATTCGCCGACCAGCAGCGGGTTATTTTTACGGCGACGGCACAATACCTGAATCGTGCGCTCCAGTTCCTTATCCCGGCCAATGAGCGGATCGATACCGCCAACGCGAGCCAGTTGATTCAGATTGGTGGTGAAGTTTTCCATACGATCTTCCCCTCCTGCCTGTTCTTCATTGACGGGACTTTCAGGGTTCGGCGCCTGATCGGATTCTTCTTTACGCGTGCCGTGAGAAATAAAGTTCACCACATCCAGACGGCTGACGTCATGCTTGCGCAGCAGGTAGGCGGCCTGAGATTCCTGTTCGCTAAAAATGGCGACCAGGACGTTGGCACCGGACACTTCGCTGCGGCCAGAGGACTGCACGTGGAAGACGGCGCGTTGGAGTACGCGCTGGAAGCTAAGCGTGGGCTGAGTTTCGCGCTCGTCGTCACTCTGCGGTAATGTTGGTGTGGTTTGCTCAATGAACGCTTCCAGTTCCTGACGCAGCGCGGCTAAATCTACCGTGCAGGCTTCCAATGCTTCACGGGCGGCTGGGTTACTGAGCAGAGCCAACAGCAGGTGCTCCACGGTCATAAACTCGTGTCGGTGCTCACGCGCTCTGGCGAAAGCCATGTTGAGACTGAGTTCCAGTTCTTGATTGAGCATAGGCACCTCTCCCAATAAATCGCCTGACTTCAGGCTTTTTCCAGCGTACAGAGCAGCGGGTGCTCATTTTCTCTGGCATAACGATTGACTTGTACGACCTTGGTCTCAGCCACTTCAGCGCTAAATACGCCACAAATCGCTTTACCCTGATAATGCACGGTTAACATAAGCTGTGTGGCACGTTCAATATCATAAGAAAAGAACTTTTGCAGAACGTCAATAACAAATTCCATCGGGGTGTAATCATCGTTATTCAACACCACGTTATACATGGAAGGCGGCTGCAATTTTTCTTTCTGTTTATCGGCGGTCAGGTTCTCAGATTGTGACCACGTACTGTTGTTTCCCATTCTCTATCCACATCATGTAACGAATATCGCGACTCACGACATTGGTCTGTTTATTCCTAATAGATCCGAGAAGCAGGAGGTGAGCGCCTGCGACTTGAAAGATGACGGGTATCTCTACATTTACAGTAGCACGTCTGCTTTTTATTTTACCACCTGAGGGATTAAATGGTTCCCGGAAAGCAAAATTCAAGGCCTGTAACCGATATCTTGATTACGCAACGCGATCGTGGGTTCATCAATAGCGTTATCTGCATCAAACTTTGACACACTGCCCTCCTCACCACGCGGTGGATCGCTTGACGCCGGGATCGATTTCACTAAAGTGTACGGATGAATTGATGGGGTTTTAATCAATTCGTATTCGTAGTAACCAAATAACCACACCTTACTGAAAAGAATACTCTTGCGAAGGATGTCAATGCATGGAGACAGGTACTGTTAAATGGTTCAATAATGCCAAAGGGTTTGGTTTTATCTGTCCAGAAGGGGGCGGTGACGATATCTTCGCGCACTACTCAACCATTCAAATGGATGGCTACCGGACTCTGAAAGCCGGACAGGTTGTCAGGTTTGATGTTCATCAAGGGCCGAAAGGCAATCATGCCTGCCTGATCGTCCCGCAAGTCGCCGAGGCCGCATCCTGACCCCTGCTACACCCTACACGTCTACTCAGAACACGCTACGCTAAACCGTAAAATGACTATAATGCGACAAATGCCGTTCGTTATATCGAACGGCATTTTTTTATATGTTTACACTAATCCGCACGCCCGCGGGCCAGCCACAGCACGCGGGAGAACATGCTGCGAATAAGCGGCGGGATTGCCTCGCTGCCCATCGCCGCGGCTTCCATTGCTACTTCAATTGCCAGATCGGGCTTGGATGAACGATGGATAGCCTTGATGATGATTTTATGCATCGAGAGCGGCACTTTTTCCGGCAACTGCGCGATGCGGTGATAAACGTGGCTGAATCCCTCACGGTACATGTAGTGTTCCATGTCCGATGCGGGCAAGACGGTCAAATGATCGCGCTCGCGCTCGTCCTGTACGGTTAACATGCTTTTTGCCGTCGCGGCATATTTTTTCCCCGCATCGTCGCCATCGACCAGCACATGCCATTCAATCCCCATACGACGTGCGAACCTCAGCAATGGCCGGAGCCCAGACTGGGCAAATTCAATCACTTTCACCCCTTCCGCCTCAAAATGATGTCCGCATTGGCGCGCCAGTTCATTCAGCATCCAAACTTCGGTTTCCCCTTCCACCAGCAGCCAGCAGCGGGCAAAGAGTGACGCGGGTCGATTCATACGAATGTGAAACGCGATGCGTCGGCTATCTTCCGCACTCATCCCCTGACGACCAATGCGATATGTCGCCACCCGTGAGGATTCCCGCACCAGACGGCACACCTGCTCCATCGGCACCAGCGACAGCAGCTCGCCTGAATTTGTTGTGGTGACCTTTTGGAGCGGCAACTGCACCAAAAGCCCCCAGGCGACAGATAGCATAATCGGGTGCAGCCGGGTTTCCGGGTCTTCAATCAGCAAGAGCGGACGCGCATGGGGATCTAACGCAACCGATCCTTTCGCCTGTAACAGCGTAGAAAACAGCTCCAGCAGGATAATCCGGCGACTGCGGCTATTGGGATCAGCAATCAGGCGATTGATGTTGTCCAGCGATCGCCACGATTTACCGTTATGCGTTCGCGCATGCCGATGATGGCGTCGGTCATTACCCGTGGCATTCTGCTCGGAAAAATAGTGCTCCAGCAGTTGCCGCATCGCCACCAGCCCCTGACGCAGTTCTTTATCCGTCAGCTTCTGCGGATTTTGCACCAGCTCACGCATCAGTTGCTCGAACTGCTGGGCCAGCTTTTCATTGCTGTTATCTAACGTCGCAGCCAACGTCCCGGAGCGCAAACGCCGCATAAAACGTGCATCACGCAGCCGCAGCACCGGATGCAGGCGGATAATTTCTCTGGCCAGTTCATCAATATCATCCAGCGCTATCGGGTGCCCGTCGGCGTCCAGGAAGCTGCGCCAGGTGAAAACCGACTGACTTTCGTCCACCTCACTTTCTAATCGATAAAAAACGCGGTATAGCGACGCCTCGCCTTCTACCCAAACGGGGCTAAGCGAACGGTAGCGAGGGGATAGATGATGGCCAGGTGCCGTCTCGCAAAACGTGAAAATAACCTGAAGGTGCTTTTCCCGACTATTTTCATCTCCCGGCGTGAAGTGAAAATCCTGCATATCAAAATGGTAAAGCGGCAGCGTCGGTGCCAGCAGCAGCGAGAGCGCATCCAGCAGGCTTGATTTCCCCCAGGCGTTCTCACCAATCAGTACGTTGTTCTCGTCCAGCGTCAGCGACAGACGATTGATTCCCCGAAATCCCAGGATTTCAATACTTTCCAGATGCATCTTTCTCTCCTGTAGCAGCTGCCTGCAAGTTTCTGCTGCAAAAATGCTCACTGTATAGAATATCCTGCCAGACAGCGCTTTACTCACTCCGATAATTTGTTTAATTTTAATAGATTATCGTTTTTCTTCCCGCCAAGTGTAGCCGATGAATCCCGCGATGCTGTTAATGACGATGCTGTCAACGCACGGTTTGTGTTTCCGCCGTGTCGATGCCTATCGGGGTAGAACTGAAGAAGAAAAGCCTCATGGTTTAACTACGGCAACCCCCGCCAATCCTAAAATACGGGTTAGCGCCGTTTTTCTCGCGTAAGGACATCAATTCTGTGATGTATTCAGGATTATTAATTATTTTATTACCGCTCATCATTGGCTATCTGGTACCGCTGCGCGGCAAAAAAGGATTACAGCGGGTTAACCAACTGCTGAGTTGGATGGTGTACGTTATTCTGTTTTTGATGGGCATAAGCCTGGCTTTTCTGGAAAATCTCAGCAGCAATTTGTTACTGATCTTCCGTTACACTGCCGTCTTCGCTTTCTGTATTGTCGCGGCAAACGGCATTGCCTTATGGCTATGGGAAAAACGCAGCGCATGGCGTAGCAAGTACAAAGACGCGACTCCGCCGTCCAGACTGCGAATGATCCTTGAATCGTTCAAACTCTGTGGCGTGGTATTCGGTGGTTTTTTGCTGGGCTTAACGCAATGGCCGGGATTCACCTACGCCAGTAAAGGCAGCGAATATGCCCTGATCTTCCTGCTCTTTCTGGTGGGCGTTCAACTGCGTAACAGCGGGATGACGCTGCGCCAAATCGTATTAAACCGTCGCGGTCTGGTCATCGCGCTTATCGTTGGTATCAGTGCGCTCGGTGGTGGCCTGCTGGCCGCATGGATTCTGGGTCTGCCGCTGAAAACCGGTCTGGCGATGGCATCCGGCTATGGATGGTATTCGCTGTCAGGCATTCTGCTGACCGATGCCCTCGGGCCTGTCATCGGCAGCACTGCGTTTTTCAACGATCTGACCCGTGAGCTACTGGCGATTATGCTGGTTCCCGTTCTAGCACAGCGTAATCGCTCCTGTGCATTAGGCCTTTGCGGCGCCACCTCAATGGATTTCACGCTGCCCGTTTTGCAGCGCAGCGCGGGTATCGATGTCGTGCCTGCTGCCATCGTACATGGTTTCTTATTAAGCCTCGCGGCTCCCATCTTGATGGCGTTATTTTCTTCATAAGCGCACACTGAACACCGTTTTTCCCCTCGTTTATGGGCTGTGATTGAGAGTGATTTTCATTGCCCATCGCCAAACTTGCGCTAAATCAAATTTACCTAAAGTTGCAGTAAAAAAGCCTTTTTACCTGCCTCGGCTAACACTATGCTTTAAACAAGCATTTAAAATGCAACTTAAAAAAAGGAAGTCATTATGTTTTGTGTGCAATGTGAACAAACGATTCGTACCCCTGTTGGAAACGGCTGCTCTTACGCGCAGGGCATGTGCGGCAAAACCGCAGAAACCTCCGATCTGCAAGACCTGCTGGTCGCTGTGCTGCAAGGGCTTTCTGCCTGGGCGCTGAAAGCGCGCGAGCTGGATATCATCGATCACGACGTCGATAACTTTGCGCCACGCGCCTTCTTCTCTACATTGACCAACGTTAACTTCGATTCCCAGCGCATTATTGGCTACGCACAGGAAGCCATTACACTGCGTGAATCATTGGCTGTTCGCTGCCGTCTGCACGATGCCACCGCGACCGTGGATCATCCAATGGCAGCCCTGCAACTGGCGGGTAACGATATTCCGACCTTACTGCAACAGGCGGCGGATTTTGCGCTGGACAGCGATAAAGCCAGCGTTGGTGACGACGTTCACGGCTTGCGCATGCTTAATCTTTACGGCCTGAAAGGCGCAGCGGCCTACATGGAACACGCCCACGTTCTCGGTCAGTATGACAACGCGATCTATGCCGAATATCACGCCTTCATGGCGTGGCTGGGTACACAGCCATCCGATGTTGACACCCTGCTGAACAACGCAATGGGCATCGGCAAAATGAACTTCAACGTTATGGCGATCCTCGACCATGGCGAGACTAATGCTTACGGCCATCCACAGCCAACCTCCGTTAACGTCCGCCCAATTGCGGGTAAAGCGATTCTGATTTCGGGTCATGACCTGAAAGATCTGCGCATGCTGCTGGAGCAAACCGAAGGCACAGGCGTGAATATTTATACCCACGGTGAAATGCTGCCTGCACACGGTTACCCAGAGCTGAAAAAATTCAAGCATCTGGCAGGCAACTACGGCAGCGGCTGGCAGAACCAGCAGACTGAGTTTGCCAAATTCCCTGGCGCGATCGTCATGACCTCCAACTGTATTATCGATCCAAACGTGGGTAACTACGGCGACCGCATCTGGACGCGTAGCATCGTAGGCTGGCCGGGCGTGAACCACCTGGAAGGCGACGATTTCAGCCCAGTTATCGAACAGGCACAGGGTCTGGCTGGTTTCCCATACAGCGAAATCGAGCACATGATCACCGTCGGTTTTGGCCGTGAAACGCTGCTAAGCGCCGCGGATACCGTCATCGATCTGGTTGCACAGAAAAAACTGCGCCACGTCTTCCTCGTTGGCGGATGTGACGGTAGCCGTGAAGAACGTAGCTACTTCACGGACTTTACGCTGAACGTTCCGCAAGACTGTCTGATCATGACGCTGGCCTGTGGTAAATACCGTTTCAACAAACTGGACTTCGGTACGCTGGAAGGCCTGCCACGTCTGCTGGATGTCGGCCAATGTAATGACGCCTACGCGGCAATTATTCTGGCCGTTAAGCTGGCGGAGAAACTGGGCTGTGGCGTGAACGACCTGCCGCTGAGTCTGGTGCTGTCCTGGTTTGAACAGAAAGCGATTGTCATCCTGCTCACCCTGCTGTCCCTCGGCGTGAAGAATATCTACACCGGGCCAACGGCACCGGGCTTCCTGACGGACAACCTGCTTGCCATTCTGAACGACAAATTCGGTATGCGAGCGATTACCACCGTTGAACAGGACATGAACACCATTCTGGCCGCTTGATAAATCAATGCGGACGGAGGAGCGTGTTCCTCGTCACGCAGCGTGAGGTGTCGGCATTGATGCCTCACGCTAAGCCCACTGTCTTATGGGCCGCCATTTTTACACGCTTCACCGTACCCGTTTGTTATGGAGATTGATTATGACTATGCCCGCACTACAGATTGGGCCGACACCGCTTTGCTCTAACCGCATGCAGGTACATTCGATTACTCAGGAAACGCCTGATGTCTGGACGATTTCACTGGTTAATCATGATTTTTATCCGTATCAGCCGGGTCAGTATGCGTTAGTCAGCATTGCCAACAGCGCGGAGACGCTACGGGCTTATACGATTTCATCTTCACCAGGCCTCAGCCGTTTTATTACCTTGACGGTCAGAAGACTGGACGACGGCGTCGGTTCCCGCTGGCTGACCCAAGCGCTGAAAGTCGGTGATTATCTGTGGCTGTCCGATGCACAGGGCGAGTTTACCTGCGCCAACGCGGTCAGCGATCGTTACCTGATGGCGGCAGCAGGCTGTGGCGTCACGCCGATTATGTCGATGTGCCGTTGGCTTCTGGCAAACAAACCGCAAACCGATATCCACGTTATTTTCAACGTGCGCAATCCGTTGCAGGTGATCTTCGCCAAAGAATGGCAGGATCTGGTGCAGCGCTATCCGCAGCAGTTGCATCTGACGCTGATGGCAGAGTTTGACGCTGCGCCCGGTTTCCTCTCTGGACGCATCAGCGGCGACCTGCTGATCGAACACGTGCCGGATATCGCCAGCCGCACCGTGATGACCTGCGGCCCAGCACCATACATGAACCAGATTGAAACACTGAGTCAGCAGCTTGGCGTTGCCTCAACCTGCATCTTCAAAGAACAGTTCCGCCCGGCAGATGAAGTACTGGATGAAGATGCCGATCAGCTCACGCTGACCATCAGCCGTCCGCTGAAAAACCTGCGCGTTCCGGTCGGCATCAGTCTGCTGGCCGCACTGGAAGCCAATAAGGTGCCGGTTGTCGCCGCCTGCCGCGCCGGTGTTTGCGGTAGCTGTAAAACCCGCGTGCTATCCGGTAATTACACCACCAGCAGTACCATGACGCTAACACCAGCCGAGATCGAACAGGGCTATGTTTTGGCCTGTAGTTGCCAGCTGCAAGGCGACACCGTTCTGGCCTGATACGCCCGCGTTTTACCCCCTTCTGCCCGGTAGCCTCGGCTATCGGGCAGGTAGGTCATGTTTAATTACGCTTGGTTTCAGGCGAGCATTAACCCCATACTTTTCATCGCTTTTTGCCCTTTCCCTATTCATCTTTTCCCGATTTGTCTTTTCCAGATTTGCCTTTTCCCGATTATAGTAAGCCATGGTTATATTTTGCTGTGGAGCCGCTGGCACATGACATCCCCCTCAGTCCCGATCCTGATTCTGGGCGCAACTGGCTACATTGGCCGCCATTTAACCGAGCGCTTGAGCAAACAAGGCAACCGAGTCATCGCTGCCGGCCGGAATATCGAGTCCCTCGCGTCACGGAATTGGCCGGGCGTCGACTGCCAACAGGTTGATCTCGCTAAACCAGAAAGCCTGCCTGATGGTCTGTGGGGCGCGGAGACGATCTATTATCTGGTGCACAGCATGGGCGACGGTGCGGACTTCGTTGCAAGAGAACGAATGACCGCCATGAACCTGCTGCTGGCACTGGCCTCCAGCAACGTAAAACAGATTATTTATCTGGGGTCGCTTCAGGCGAAAGACGATACCTCACCGCACATGCAGGCACGCCAGATCACGGGAGATGTTTTACGCAGCAGCGGTATTCCCGTCACAGAGCTGCGTGCGGGCATTATTATCGGTACCGGTTCGGCAGCGTTCGAGATTATGCGCGATATGGTCTATAACCTGCCGATACTGACGCCGCCGCGCTGGGTGCGTTCTAAATCGTCCCCCATTGCACTGGAAAACCTGCTGGTGTATCTGATCGGCATCGCGCAGCATCCCGCGACAGAAAACCGCATCATGGACGCCGCAGGCCCCGAATACATCAGCTACCAGACCATGTTCGAGCGTTTCATTCAGATCAGCGGCAAGCGCCGCTTGCTGATTCCCGTTCCCATGCCGACGCATCTGGTGTCTGTCTGGTTCTTGCATCTGGTGACCTCGGTTCCTCCCTCCATCGCCCGCGCCCTCATTCAGGGGCTAAAACACGACTTACAGGCCGATGGCAGCGAATTGCAGGCATTAATCCCACAAACGCTGATGAGCTTTGATGACGCCGTGCGCCTCACGCTGCAAAGCGAAATGGAGAGCGTACAGCAGGCGGACTGGGGCGATGACACCGAGGTTCGCGCGCGCTGGAAGCCAAATTACGGCTTTTACCCTAAACAGGCGGGCCATACGATGGAAACGCCCGCGTCCAGTCAGGCGCTCTGGCAGGTCATCCAGCAGGTCGGTGGCAAGGAAGGCTATTTCTACGCGAATACGCTGTGGAACATCCGCGCCCGGCTCGACGATCTTTGCGGTAACGGCGTTACTTATGGACGCCCCGAGCGTCCAACGCTAGAAGTGGGCGACAAGATTGACGGCTGGAAGGTTATCTCGATCAAGCCACAGCGTCAGTTGGTGCTGTTATTCGGCATGAAAGCACCGGGGCTGGGGAAACTCAACTTTACTATCACGGACAAAGGCACTCACCGAACCGTGGACGTCCGCGCCCGCTGGCACCCTTCCGGGTTCAACGGGCTGGTCTACTGGTTCCTGATGATGCCTGCTCACCTGTTTATCTTCCGTGGTATGGCGGCGCGTATTGCGAAACTGGCAGAGAAGGAAACGGTTTAGCGGCTGCCGTATTTCTCCAGCAGCGCATCGACAATCGCTTCACTCTGCGCATCTGGCTGGCCTTGATAGTTCTCAGGGCGGAAATGCATCTGGAAAGCGGCGATCACCTGCCGCTTCTCACGCGCGGTCATCGCGTCCTGCACCGAGTAGCCATAGCGCCCCAGCTTTTCCAGCAGAACCGCTTCATCTACTGGCTGCAATGGCAGCCGTCCGTTCAAATAGAACGCGACCCGCTGCGCGTCCGGCCAGGCACCAATGCCTGCTTGCGCCAGCGCCTGCCAGGGGAACAGCGGCCCAGGGTCTTGTTTGCGCTGTGGGGCGATATCGCTGTGTGCCACCACGTTCTGCGGCGCAATCTGATAGCGGTCGACAATATCGCGGGCGATCGCGGTCACGAGCTGAATCTGCGCGGCGGTAAACGGCTCCCACGTATAGCCCGTTAGCGAGCGTTGATAGCCTGCGTTTTCAATCTCAATACCAATTGAGGAATTATTCAACCGACTAAACCCACGCCAGCTACTGGCTCCCGCATGCCAGGCTGCCTGAGATTCCGGCACCAGTTGCCAGGCAAGCGGCTTGCCGCGTTGCAAAGGTGGATGGGCCGGAATCAGATAATGAGCGCTGACGTGCTCATCCGTCAGAATATTCAGCGAGGTGGCAAAATCTTCCGCCGTATAGTGAATCACCAGAAAGCGGATACGCGATTCCTGCGCCCGAGACTGCAATGCCGTCTCCAGCACATAATTATTCTGTTCTTTCAACGAAGAGGCTGATTGGCAATCCCGCCAACAACCCCAGCGCTATGCAGACCATCCATTTCAACATCGTTATTCCACTATATACGCTTTACACATCATCTCTTCGCCTGCCCTAATCGGCTATTTCAGTCATTAGCGGCCATTAGCGGCGAACTTTTACTGCGGTACCGCTAACGGTCACCATCAGCATGCTGCCGTCCTTCCCGACGGTTTCATAGTCAAGATCAATGCCCACAATGGCGTTCGCCCCTAAATCTTCGGCCTGCTCCTGCAGCTCTTTAAACGCAATCTGTCGCGCCTTACGCAGTTCCTTCTCATAGGCACCGGAGCGGCCGCCGACGACATCGCGGATACTGGCAAAAAAGTCACGGAAGATGTTCGCGCCCAGAATGGCTTCGCCAGTCACGACGCCACAATATTCAGTAATGGTGAAGCCTTCCAGATTCGGCGTAGTGGATAATTGCATGTCGTCTCCTTTTACTGCGTTTTAATGTCAATGCTCAGCCTGCTGATGAGAAAGCGCCTGCTCAGCCGTAAGTCACTATTTTGTGCTATTATTTAACCAACAAATCGCTTATTGGCAAATTTTAACCCACGGTGATTGCATAACTATTCTGCCGACGTTAACATTCGCCGCATCAATGTCTATTCAATTCTTACGCATGAGTATTCAACTAAACGGCATTAACTGTTTCTACGGCACATACCAGGCGCTATTTGATATCACCCTCGATTGTCCTGCGGGTGAAACGCTGGTGCTTCTTGGTCCCAGCGGTGCGGGAAAGAGCTCGCTGATACGCGTTCTTAATCTGTTGGAAATGCCACGTTCTGGCAAGCTTTCCATCGCCGGTAATCAGTTTGATTTTCAGCGCACGCCATCCGACAGCGCGATCCGTGAATTGCGTCAGAATGTCGGGATGGTGTTCCAGCAGTATAATTTGTGGCCGCATCTGACCGTGGTGCAGAACCTGATCGAAGCGCCCTGCCGCGTGCTGGGACTGAGTAAAGAAGAAGCCAAAGCGCGGGCGGACAAGCTGCTGACGCGCCTGCGCCTCAATGACTTTGCCGATCGCTTCCCTCTTCATCTTTCTGGCGGACAGCAACAGCGTGTCGCGATTGCCCGTGCGCTGATGATGGAACCTCAGGTTCTGTTATTTGATGAACCGACTGCCGCGCTGGATCCAGAAATTACCGCTCAGGTCGTCAACATCATCCGTGAATTGGCAGAAACCGGGATTACGCAGGTGATTGTGACCCACGAAGTTGAATTTGCCCGTAAAACGGCCAGCCGTGTGGTGTATATGGAAAACGGCCGCATCGTTGAACAAGGGGATGCGACGCATTTTACCCAGCCGCAGACGCCTGAATTCGCTGGTTATTTGTCACATTGATTACTATCAGGAAAATGATAATGAAAAAATTGATTGTTGCAGCCTTATTCGCCGTTGGTGCCGCCTCTGCTAACGCCGCAGATACCATCCGTTTCGCGACGGAAGCCTCTTACCCTCCGTTCGAATTTGTCGATGCCAATAACCAGATCCAAGGTTTTGATATCGATCTGGCGAATGCGCTGTGCAAAGAAATGCAGGCAACCTGCACATTCAGCAATCAGGCTTTCGACAGCCTGATCCCTGGCCTGAAATTCCGTCGTTTCGAAGCCGTCATCGCGGGAATGGACATTACCCCTGAGCGTCAGCAGCAGGTGTCGTTCACCCAGCCTTACTATGATAACTCCGCGCAGTTTATTGCCCAGAAAGGGAAAGTGGCCGATATCGCCGCGCTGACAGGCAAACGCGTTGGCGTACAGAATGGCACTACCCATCAGAAATACCTGATGGAAAAGCATAGCGATATCAAAACCGTGCCTTACGACAGCTACCAGAATGCCGTGCTGGATCTGAAAAATGGTCGTCTGGATGCCGTATTCGGTGATACCGCCGTAGTTAACGAATGGCTGAAACAAAACGATACGCTGAGCACCGTAGGCCAGAAGGTGACGGATAAAGGTTACTTCGGTATCGGTCTGGGCATCGCCGTGCGCCAGAACAACGATGAGCTGCTGAAGAAATTCGACACTGCGCTCAACAAAATCAAGCAGGATGGCACTTACGAGACCATCTACAAAAAATGGTTCCAGCAGTAATCTGACGCTCAATGATTGAATTTCAACCTCTTGCAAGCGCCGCCGGGATGACCGTCGGCCTTGCCGTTTGTGCACTGGTGCTCGGCCTCGTACTGGCGATGCTGTTTGCCGTTTGGGAAACTGTCCGCTGGAAAGCCGTTAGCTGGACGGGAACCGCCGTCGTGACGCTGCTGCGCGGCCTGCCAGAAATTCTGGTCGTGCTGTTCATCTATTTCGGCTCTTCTCAGCTGCTGATGATGCTGGCAGACGGGTTTACCCTGAATCTCTTCATCGTGCATATTCCGGTAAAACTGGATATCGGCATGTTTGAAATCAGCCCATTCCTGTGCGGCGTGATTGCGCTGGCGCTGCTGTATGCGGCCTACGCCTCCCAAACGCTACGCGGCGCGCTAAAAGCCGTTCCGCAAGGGCAATGGGAATCGGGTCAGGCGCTGGGACTCAGTAAAGCCGCGATCTTTTTCCGTCTGATCATGCCGCAGATGTGGCGTCACGCCCTGCCGGGATTAGGCAATCAGTGGCTGGTATTGTTAAAAGATACCGCGCTGGTGTCGTTGATCAGCGTGAACGATTTGATGCTGCAAACCAAAAGCATTGCGACACGGACGCAGGAGCCCTTTACCTGGTACGTTGTCGCGGCGGCGATCTATTTGATTATTACGTTGTTAAGTCAGTACGTGCTGAAACGCATTGAACTGCGCACCACGCGTTTTGAGCGGAGGCCTTCCTGATGCTCGCTTATTTACCTGAGCTTGTAAAAGGCCTGCATACCAGCCTGACTTTAACGGCGGTCTCCATCGTCGTGGCGCTGGTGTTGTCGCTGCTGCTGACCGTCGTTCTGACGCTCAAAACGCCGGTCATATCGCTGTTGGCGAAAGGCTACATTACGCTGTTTACCGGTACGCCGCTGCTGGTGCAAATCTTCCTGATTTACTACGGCCCAGGGCAATTTACCTCTATCCAGCAAATCCCCTGGCTGTGGAACCTGCTTTCACAGCCGTGGCTATGTGCAATGGTGGCACTGGCGCTCAATAGCGCGGCTTATACTACGCAGCTGTTCTATGGTGCGGTAAAAGCGATTCCCGCCGGGCAGTGGCAATCTTGTGCCGCGTTGGGCATGGATCAGAAGCAGACATTACGTATTTTGCTGCCGTTTGCGTTTAAACGCGCGCTGTCTTCTTATTCAAATGAAGTGGTGCTGGTGTTTAAGAGTACCTCACTGGCTTACACCATCACGCTGATGGAAGTCATGGGCTACAGCCAGTTGATGTACGGCCGGACGTATGACGTGATGGTGTTTGGTGCCGCTGGGATTATCTACCTGTGCGTCAACGGGTTACTGACGCTGCTGATGCGCTGGGTCGAGCGTCGTTCGCTGGCATTTGAACGCCGCAATTAATCCTTATTGCATTTATCCGCACATTTATCTACTTAGAAAGCAGGCTTTGATAGCCTGCTTTTTTTATTGCCAGTTGATGTAAAAACATGCAATAAATCGACTCATTAATCATTTTAATTGCATATAAATTCAATCAATGGCATGGTAATCGCCATGACGTCGGAACCCTTCCGCAAGTCTATTGATGAACAATAAGAAAAACAGACAGGAGTAGGTAATGAAAAAATTAGTGCTCGCCACGTTACTGGCAGGAATCGCCTTCAGCGCCACCGCCGCAGACACCATCCGTTTTGCATCATCAGCTACCTACCCGCCATTTGAGTCACTGGACGCCAGCAACGAAATCGTCGGTTTCGATATGGATCTGGCAAAAGCGCTCTGTAAGCAAATGCAGGCGACCTGTACGTTCACCAATCAGGCGTTTGACAGCCTGATCCCGGCGCTGAAATTCCGTCGCTATGACGCCGTGATTTCCGGTATGGACATCACGCCAGAGCGCAGCAAGCAGGTCGCGTTCACGCAGCCGTACTATGCCAACTCAGCCGTGGTTATCGCGCAGAAAGGGAAATTCAGCGACTTTGCCGCGATGAAGGGCAAGCGCATTGGTATGGAAAACGGCACGACACACCAGAAGTACATGCACGATAAGCACCCAGAAGTGCAAACCGTTTCTTATGATAGCTACCAGAACGCGGTACTGGATCTGAAGAATGGCCGTATCGACGGCGTATTCGGTGATACCGCCGTCGTCAACGAGTGGATTAAAACGAACCCTGAACTGGCAACGGTTGGCGAGCATGTAACTGACGCAGAATACTTCGGCACCGGACTGGGCATCGCCGTTCGTCCTGATGACAAAGCGCTGCTGGAGAAACTGAATAAAGCGCTGGACGCCATCAAAGCGGACGGCACGTACAAAACCATCAACGACAAGTGGTTCCCGCAATAAGATTCACTTCGCGTAGCGCGGTGTGGATGCACCGCGTTATAGAACGCTTCCACTATTACGTGTTAGGTCGTTTAAAGGTTTCGGGCGTGTTAATTACAGTATTCTTCTGTCATTTCATCATACGCCCGACAAGGCGCGCTCAAACGCCGCAGCGCCTTGACCACTGGCTTTTCGGCGCTAATTGCGCCGCTTCGCGGTGCCTTCGGCGTTCGTATCCGCTGTTCGGACCGTCTGCGACGCGTTCCTTACGCGGCGCAGACTTTCGCGGCGTCCATGCCGCTCATCCAGCGGCCACGCCCACCTCAGCGCAATTTTTTACGCCTACGATAGTTCCCACAAAAAGCGTAGATATCGCAGTTTTTTCCTATATTTCCCGCTTCAGTAACGTCAGCACTTCGTAGTGCGCCGTGTGCGGGAACATGTCGAACAGCTGTACGCGCAGCGCGCGGTAATTCGTCAGCTCTGTCATGTCTTTCGCCATGCTTTCCGCGTTACAGCTGGAATAGAGAATATAGTCCGGTGCCATGCGGCTCAGGTAGGCGCACAGTTCACTGCCGATACCGCGGCGCGGCGGATTAACTAATACCAGATCCGGGATTTCCGCTTTAGCGGTCGCAAACTGCGTTGAATCCAACGCCTGAAACTCCACCTGCTTCAATCCTAACTGTTCCGCAGAGCGACGCGCGCAGGCTATCGCCTCAGCACTGATTTCAATCCCCGTCAGACGCATCTCCGATGACGCACAATGCAGGCCAAAACCCCCTACCCCGCAAAACAGATCCCACATGCTGGTAATATTCAGCTCTGCCACCCAGTCGCGAGCCGTCGCATACAGGGCGGCTGCCACCTGCGGGTTCGTCTGGAAAAAGCTTTGTGGCCGGATATACAACGGCACCTGATTGAACTGTTCAGCCAGCGCGGCAGCGTCACTCAGGATAATCTCCGTTTTCCCTTCCATAATCGCCTGATGCACGGGCTGAATATTGGCGGAGATCACCTCAATCTGAGGCAACTGCTGCTGTAGCCAGGGCAATGCGGCACGCAGCTGCGCCAGCTTGGTTTCCGAGCGTAAGACAAAGCGCAGCATGAATATACCGTGCTGCGTACTTTCCGTCAGCAGCAGGTATTTCAGCTCCCCGCGGCGTCGAGCCACGTTATAAGGCGTTAGCCCCGCCCGAGCGATGAAGACTTTAAGCACGTCGAAAATCGGTGCAAAGCTGGACGGATAAAGCGGACAATCGCAGAGATCCACCGCCGTTCCATCACGATGTAGCATCCCCAGCAGCGGGCGTTCCACGCTGCCGCTCACCACCATTTTGGCTTTATTACGAAAGGCAGACTGCGCAGAAGGCTGCACGGGCAACCAGCACTGCACGGCGTGCGGTTGCAGCAAACCTTCAAGATGCTGCTGTTTATCAGACAATTGCTGCGGGTAGGCTTTTTCCAGCCATTGGCAGGAACGACAGGTTCCCGTGCTGTAGCGGGCACAATACATAGAAATCTAACTATTAAAATAATACGGAATGCGAGGATTATATCACTCTGATGGCGTCACCCTGCGACCTTTTGCCGATTTATGGGCGACGCCTGCAGCCAGAGTGGCTTATAAGAGAGAAATGTCTATTTCTGCCGCAGAAAAAAACGCTTACTGCGTCGTGGCAGAAACAGTAAAACAATCACCAGAAGATCGGGGATCTTTTGCAGTAGGAGCTGATGCAGCACGGCAGCATTGTTCCCGCCTGAGATATGAAATATCGCCGGCATAAATTCACTCAGCGATGCCAGCAGCAGGTAACACACCACGACGGCCTGGCAGACCACATAACCCCATCGCCCCCAGTTCACGCCGGCCAAAACGGCAAAGCCACAGCGAATTTCAACGCCGACGACAACCAGCGACAGCAGTAGCACCAGCGTCGAATCCCAGGCTTCCGCATTGCTGCCAATCCAGCCGCTCAAATCGCTGAACCCTAGCTCCCAGACAAGCAGCAAAATCCCCAAAATGCGGGTAGCAATAATCGCAATCCCCGCCACCATCACAGGCACCGGGGCATAAACTTTGCGTTGTGTCATTTCCTTCTTCATATACAGAATTTCAACGCTCTCCCTTCATGCGGCATTTACCCGCCAAAAATACAGCATCAATATAACGTCTGATGCCAATATAAAACTTGATAGTCATGCAAAACTTGATTGCCATACAAAACAGCAACGCCCCCATACTCTGGCGGCGTTGCTGGTCATCTTCGCTAGGCTAACAAATTACGGTGAGAGATCGAATCAGCCGCGTCTCGCTTTTTGCATATCGCGATAGCGCTGCTTTTCTGCTCTCGCCATAAACCACCAGGCGATAAACCCAATAATACCAACGACTAACAATATCAGGGAAGCCAATGCGTTAATTTGTGGATTAACGCCCATTCTGACGCTGGAGAACACCAGCATTGGCAGCGTTGTCGAGCCGGGCCCTGCTACGAAGCTGGCGATAACCAGATCGTCCAGCGACAGCGTAAACGCCAGCAGCCAGCCGGAAAGCAAGCGCAGGAGCAATCATCGGCACCGTGATAATGAAGAACACCTTGAGCGGGTTCGCCCCCAGATCCATCGCCGCTTCTTCAATCGAACGGTCCAGCTCACGCAGCCGCGCGCTGATCACCACGGTGACATACGCGGTACAGAACGTGACGTGTGCCAGCCAGATGGTGAACATCCCTCTTTCCGCTGGCCAGCCAATGGCATGCCCTAATGCCACAAAGAGCAACAGCAGCGACAGGCCGGTAATCACATCTGGCATAACCAGCGGCGCTGTCAGCATAAAGGCAAACCCATTGGAGCCACGGAAACGGCCAAAACGCACCATGACCACGGCGGCGATCGTCCCAAGAATCACGGCCATCGTTGCCGAGGCGGCAGCAATCGTCAGGCTCAGGAGTACCGCGCTGATCATCGCCGTATTGTGGAACAGCTCGACGTACCAACGTGCCGACCAGCCAGCCCATACGGTCACCAGCTTGGAACTGTTGAACGAGTAGATCATCAAGCATCAGCATCGGCGCATAGAGGAACGTAAAGCACAGCACCAAAATCACAATACGCCACGGTGAGCGAACAACAGGTAAATTATTCACGCTTCACCCTCCGCTGTTTTGCTCTGATGTTTGTGGAACCAGATAATCGGCATAATCAACAGCAGCAGCATGACGACGGCAACGGCAGATGCAACCGGCCAATCGCGGTTATTGAAGAATTCCTGCCACAGAATACGGCCAATCATGATGCTGTCCGGCCCGCCGAGCAGTTCTGGAATCACGTACTCCCCCACCGCGGGGATAAAGACCAGCATCGAGCCCGCAATAATTCCGCCTTTCGTTAACGGGACGATCACGCTGAAGAAGGTTTTCAGCGGTCGCGCACCGAGATCCAACGACGCTTCCACTAACGAATAGTCCAGACGCATCAGCGCGGTATAGATCGGCAGCACCATAAACGGCAGATAGGAATACACGACGCCGATATACACCGCCAAATTGGTATGCAGAATAACCAGCGGTTCATCGATCACGCCCAGCCACAGCAGGAAGTTATTCAGGATACCGTTATTTTTCAGAATCCCCATCCAGGCGTAGACGCGAATCAGGAATGACGTCCACGATGGAAGAATCACCAGCAACAACAGGATATTACGCGTCGACGGTTTACTGTGTGCCACAGCCCAGGCTAACGGGTAGCCGATAAGCAGGCAGCACAGCGTCGACACGGCAGCAACCTGAAGCGATTGCATATAGGCATCGAAATACAGCGGATCGTCCAACAGATGTAGGTAGTTCCCAAGGTTCAGGGAAATATCCAGCTTGCCGTCCAGCCACGAGACCAGATCGGTATAAGGCGGAATCGCCCGCGCCATCTCTGCAAGACTGATTTTGAACACGATCAGGAACGGCAGCATAAACAACAGCAGCAGCCACAGATACGGCAGCGCGATGACCAGCTTGCGTCCGTGTTTTTGACGCCAGCGCGCCATCAGCACACGGAGCCAGAGTCTGGCCTTGCCCGGTGGTTCCGCCGTGTTATGTTCGGGAAATAGAGTCATGACATTGTTCCTCGCTACACCGTCAGAACCACACAGCTATCCGCATCCCAACACAGCCGGACCTCATCTCCCCAGGTCGGCGTGCCTTTGCGATAGCGGTAGGCATTTTGTAACTGCGCGCTGATGATTTGCCCGCTGTTGAGCCTGACGTGGTAAATCGACAGGTCGCCCAGATAGGCGATGTGGACCACTTCCCCTACCGCGAAGTTACAGCCATCAGCCGGCACCTCTTCGCACAGCATGATTTTCTCAGGACGCAACGCGATGTAGACCGGAACGCCATCGATCACCGAGACATCCGAATCCACCTTCAGCGGATGGACCAGCCCAGGGCTTTTGATGATCAGCGCATCGTCCTGACGTTCCTGCAAGATCCCTTCAAACATATTGACCGAGCCGATGAATTCCGCGCTGAAACGCGTGTTTGGGTGCTCATAAATCTCTTCCGGCTCGCCAATCTGTACGAACTTACCGCGATTCATAATGGCAATACGACCCGCCATCGTCATGGCTTCTTCCTGATCGTGCGTCACCATCACACAGGTCACACCCACGCGTTCCAGAATGTCGACGACTTCAAGCTGCATGCGGTCACGCAGTTTCTTGTCCAGCGCCCCCATCGGTTCGTCCAACAGCAGCAGTTTGGGACGCTTCGCCAGACTGCGAGCCAGCGCAACACGCTGACGTTGACCGCCGGAAAGCTGATGCGGTTTGCGATTGGCGAACTCTTGCATGTGCACCAGCGACAACATCTCTTCCACACGATCTTTGATTTCTGCACGCGGCAGTTTGTCCTGCTTCAGACCAAACGCGATATTCTTTTCCACCGTCATGTGTGGGAACAGCGCATAAGACTGGAACATCATATTGATGGGACGCTGGTAAGGCGGCACCAATGATAAATCCTGACCATCCAGAACAATCTGCCCCTGCGTGGGAAGCTCAAAACCTGCCAGCATACGCAGCAGCGTGGATTTCCCACAGCCGGATGCCCCCAGCAGCGCAAAAATTTCGCCTTTATAAATAGTCAGACTGACATCATCGACGGCGGCCTGACCGTCGAACGACTTCGTCAGGTTACGCACTTCCAGCAGCGGTGTGGCTGCTTTTTGAGGTTTTGATTGAGGGCGGGGGATCGCGTCATTCACTTCGCATTGCTCTCCGGCAAAAGCAGAACAAGCCACACCGCAGATGCCGCCATTCGGCGCTTTTTGCATTCAGCAGTGTGACACAATATAGAGCACGAACAGGCGGATAATCCGCCTGTTCTTTGCCACGTTTTATACCCATCCATTCTCAAGTTGCCGACACCAGCAACCGTCAAGCGTTTGGGTAACGATTCAGATCCAAGAGGCTACTTGCCGCTTTTAACCTTAGTCCATGCACGCGTACGCGTACGGTCAATCTGAGGAGACTGCACCTTAAGCGTAAACAATTTGGCACGCACATCCGCTGGCGGATAAACGCCTGGGTTATTACGAATCTCTGCGTTCACCAACGGCAAGGACGCCAGATTACCGCTCGCGTAATACACGTGGTTACTGATTCCCGCCATCACTTCCGGCTTCATCAGGTAATCCAGAAACGCATAAGCTTCATCAAGATTTTTAGCATCTTTTGGAATGGCAAGCACATCAAAGAATGCCAGTGCGCCCTCTTTCGGAATGCTGTATTGGATATTCACGCCGTTCTTCGCTTCTTTCGCACGATTTCCTGCCTGCAGGATATCGCCCGCCCAGCCTACTGCGACACAGATATCGCCGTTTGCCAGGTCGTTGATGTACTGCGATGAATGGAAGTAGCGAATGCTCGGACGCAGTTTCAGCAGCAGATCGGTCGCTGACGTGGTGTAATCGCCCGGCTTAGTGCTGTTCGGATCTTTACCCTGATAGTTCAGCACGGTTGCGAAGATCTCTTCCGGTGCATCCAGGAAGGAGACGCCGCAGCTTTTCAGCTTTTCCAGGTTCTCTGGCTTCAGAACCAGATCCCAGCTGTCAACCGGTGCATCAGCACCCAGCGCGGCTTTCACTTTCTCAACGTTATAGCCGATGCCCGTAGTCGCCCACAGGTAAGGCAGGGCATATTTATTGTCTGGATCGTGCTGTGCAATCAACTTCATCAGCTCAGGATCCAGATTTTTGTAATTCGGTAACTTGCTCTTGTCTAATGGCTGAAAAACTCCCGCAGAGAGCTGGCGCTCCAGGAAGCTGGCAGAAGGTACCACCAGATCAAAACCCGTGCTGCCCGCCATGAGCTTGCCTTCCAACACTTCGTTGGAGTCAAACACGTCATAGACGACTTTAATGCCGGTTTCTTTCTGGAAATTGGCTAACGTGTCCGGCGCGATATAGTCGGACCAGTTATAAACATGCAGCGTTTTCTCTTCCGCAGATGCGGTGACGGACGCGGCCATCAGCAAGCCGGTAACAACACCCGATAGCCATTTTTTACGTTGGGTGAACATCCGTTCCTTCCTCCATTCAAGGGGGTGATTCATGGGAGTAGTATGTATCGTTCCGATACAAAATATGTCCTGCCGCGCTATCCAAGCGGTGAATGAGTATGCACCGATTTTTATTCGCCCAGACACAGACATAGCCCTGATTCCGCTGTCTGTGTCTTACAGGAATAAAGCATAACCCCACAACATCGTGTGCACCATACTTGAACGTAAAAAATGGGTTTTAACGATTATTTATTCACATTTTATCGATGTGATGAAGGCGTTTAGCGGCAAACAAAGAGAAATATCTGGCAATAATGCGAAATAACCAGAATAAATGGTGGTGAAAGGAAAATAAGTAAAACCAATTGCTGCCGTTGGCAGCAACCGTATCAATGCAGATGAGAGGTATTGACTCTGGCAGCAGAGCCCTCTTCTTCCTCGCCGATAAACAGCAGATTATTAGCACCGGCCTCAAGGATCACCATTGAGATTTGTTCTTCGGACTGCTGCATGAAATGTCTGAATTGTTCCAGCGTCATGCCAGCAGCCACGCTGAATGACTGGCAGACAATCAGCTTCGGCAGGTTATCGTCCTGAACGTCGATAAACGCCTTAACGGTCAACGAGCTGGCATTGATTTGGCTCAGGTCGCCAACCAGAGGAATCAACGCGCTGGGCTTCACTTCGGCAAGGGCAGAAAACAGGATCACGTTATCTACCAGATCAACTTTCGCATCGAACACGCCATCAAAATTTTGCATATGAGGAAGATGGAGCGCCTGGCAGGAATCACATTCGAAATACAGAATGTTCAGTTGATCCAGCCACCGCCGTAGCATAGCCAAATCCGGGACGATGAGTGAATCCATCATGTTTGCCTCATACCTGCCGCCGTACAGACAGCGTTGTTGAAAAGAAAACACCGTTTACACAGAAGCGATGTTGAAACAAAAACAGCCTTAAAAACGGCCCATAGCTTACGGAATATTGCGCGACGATGCCATGATAAAAGCGCCCCATGTGCCGCTTTCCTCGTTCCGCGACACGTAACGTACCGCATAGCGCCGCTGTCCGGTACGTCACGCCAAAATAAGGAACGCCGTATTTTACGGCGCGGTCCCTGTTTCAGAAAGCTAACTTTTGCTTATTGTTGCCGATATTGCGAAGCGCCTCTGGGTATTTTGCTCAATAAACTCAATCATCATGTCGGCAATATCGAGTCCGGTCGTCGTTTCAATCCCTTCCAGCCCCGGCGAGGCGTTAACTTCCATCACCAGCGGCCCCCGTTCGGCACGCAAGATATCGACGCCCGCGATATTCAGCCCCAGCGTTTTTGTCGCCTTGATAGCAATCGCACGCTCCTTCGCCGTAATTTTCACTTTATTCGCCGATCCGCCGCGATGCAGGTTTGAACGGAATTCCCCCGCTTTCGCCTGTCGCTCAATCGCCGCAACAACACGGTTGCCGATCACAAAACAGCGGATATCTTTACCCTGCGCTTCATGCACGTACTCCTGCACCAGAATGTGCGCATTCAGCCCGCGAAAGGCATCAATCACGCTTTCCGCCGCCTGTCGCGTCTCGGCCAATACCACCCCAATCCCCTGTGTACCTTCTACCAGTTTTACGACCAGCGGCGCACCGCCCACCATCGCGATCAGATCGCCAGTATCATCCGGCGAGTGAGCAAATCCGGTGATCGGCAGGTCAATCCCCTCACGCGCAAGCAGTTGCAATGAATGTAGCTTGTCGCGGGCGCGAATGATGGCGACAGAATTATTCAGCGGGTAGCTGCCCAGCATTTCAAACTGGCGCAATACCGCCGTACCATAAAACGTGATCTGTGAACCGATACGCGGAATAACCGCATCAAATTTATCCAGCCGACGCCCGCGGTAATGCACCGACGGCGCCGCCGAATTGATATTCATGTAGCAGGAAAGCGGGTCGATAATCTCAATGCTGTGTTGGCGCGCCTCAGCCGCTTCACGCAGACGCTTGCAGGAATATAACGCCCCATCACGAGACAGAATGGCTATCTTCATAAATATCCTACTGATACTAGCGTATCGCCCATCCTTGTTGATGTAAGTAGTCCAGCATGAATGGACGTAACTCTTTTTTCAGCGTCCGTTCCACGTGCTCACTCCAGCTTTCACGACGACTACCGGTACGTTGCAGATAATATTCCACCATTTGCTGGTCGTATTGCGCCAGCACATCGCGGTCGAGCGGCTGATAGACATTTTCATGCAGCATCATTGCGGTTGGCATGCGCGGTTTCAGCATGGGTTCCGCGTCCGGGTGCCCCAGACACAGACCAAACAACGGCAGAACTAACGGTGGCAGTTGCAACAACTGCGTCACGTCAGCGAGGCGATTGCGGATCCCGCCGATAAATACCCCACCCAGCCCCAGCGATTCGGCGGCAACCAGTGCATTCTGCGCCATGAGGGCGGTATCGACGCAGCCAATCAGCAATTGCTCAGCCAGCCCGGTTTCTGCCTGTGGGAAGATCGCCACATGCCGATGGAAATCGGCACAAAAAACCCAAAATTCTGCCGCCTGCGCCACATAGCCTTGCTCGCCGGTATAGTGAACGAGCGTTTCACGCACCGCAGGATCGGTAATACGGATAATTGAGCTGCATTGTAAAAAACTAGAGCTGGACGCACTTTGTGCGGCGGTAATGATGGCGTGGCGTTGCTCATCCGTTATGGCCTGAGACGTAAACGCGCGAATAGAACGGTGGCGCTGTAGCAAATCAATCGTTGGTGTCACACTGGCATCCTTCAGTCGGTAAAGTACATCTCATAGGCAGCTTGAAGTATGACGAAATTATATCGTAGCTCGGGTGGAATCTGCATTACCCCACCGCCTAATAGCTTCAGCAAATCGTTGTAACAGGTAATGACTACTTTTTTTCATCAATGAATACGGGCATAGTAGCGAGATTCGCAGTAACCTCATTAACCGTAACACTTTTAGCCGTGACCTTGTCTGTAATAGGCGTCACGCTATGCGTTTCAAGAATGAGAACATTTTTCTAATTTTACAAAGGAGTTTACATGTTCGCTGTAATTTTCGGGCGCCCCGCTTGCCCTTATTGTGTACGTGCGAAAGAACTGGCAGAGAAATTAGCCGAGCAACGTGATGACTTCAGCTTCCGCTATGTAGACATCCACGCAGAAGGCATTTCGAAAGAAGATTTGTCCAAGACGGTAGGAAAACCGGTTGAAACCGTACCGCAGATTTTCCTGGATGAAAAACACATCGGCGGCTGCACCGACTTTGAAGCCTATGCTAAAGAGCATCTGGCCCTGTTCCAGTCATAATCATCAAACTGATCAGAACAATAGCGCGGCGACAGTCCGCGCTTTTTTATGGCTTCGGAATAGAACCCACTCAACGAAGATAGCGTCGATAAAGACTCCGTAAACACAACACGCCCATCGCCCCCAGCACGCACCAAAAGACCGCACTCATCACGTAGGCCAGCTCTTGCCAGAAAGAACGCATTGGCGTATTCCATAGGTGAAGCACCAGCAAACACACGGGCATTGCCGCCAGCGCGCCAAACAGCGGGTAAAGCAGGCGACCGCGCGCGGAAAGAAAACAGGCAACCATACCGGGCAACAGAAAAAGCAACATCCCTGGACTACCGCGTAGCCCATCACTCACCGCAACCTCTGATACCTCAATCTTTTGGCTCAGAAACACGACGGTGAACAATAAAAAACAGCAGGTCGCACCCACCCAGCCTTTATTTCTTGCCATAAATCGCCCTCACTCAATATGCCTCCCAACCTACATCAACCAGATACCGAAAATATGCGGCATGGTAAAAATGATTGGCGTATCTATTCCCCGATATGAAAAACATGAGGCTTCGCTACGATTTATTCGACACGCTGGCCATCTACAGAAACAGACGATAACCCAGCGCATTTCTTCAACAGCGACACCACAATCATTAAATTAAACAATAATTACACTGAACAATTTTTATCGGATAAATTATACTGAACGAGGCTGATTCCTTTCAGCTGACGCGTATTGATACCGTCACGGGAATTCATGCATTTCATGGCTAAATCTAGCCGCTATAATGAATAACATCAAGAACTTACTGGTAAAAAACAAGTTACATTCCATGAATATAAACGTCGCTGATTTGTTAAATGGGAATTACATTCTACTTTTATTCGTGGTTCTTTCATTAGGACTCTGCCTGGGGAAATTGCGCCTCGGACCAGTACAACTCGGTAATTCTATTGGAGTTTTAGTTGTTTCTTTATTACTCGGCCAACAGCATTTTTCGATTAATACCGAAGCGCTGAGCCTCGGCTTTATGTTATTTATTTTTTGCGTGGGCGTGGAAGCCGGACCAAATTTCTTTTCTATTTTCTTCCGCGACGGAAAGAATTATTTCATGCTGGCGCTGGTGATGGTCGGCAGCGCCATGTTACTGGCGTTAGGCTTAGGCAAATTCTTTGGTTGGGGAATTGGCCTGACGGCGGGGATGCTGGCCGGGTCCATGACCTCAACGCCGGTGCTGGTCGGTGCGGGTGACACGCTGCGCAACACGGCCAGCTTGGGTAACCAGCTCGGTATTGAGCAAGATCATCTGAGTTTGGGCTATGCGCTGACGTATCTGGTAGGGTTGGTCAGCCTCATTTTTGGCGCACGCTACCTGCCCAAACTCCAGCATCAGGATTTGCCTACCAGCGCTCAGCAGATTGCACGCGAGCGCGGATTAGACCCAGACAGCCAGAGAAAAGTGTACCTGCCGGTGATTCGCGCCTATCGCGTTGGGCCGGAACTGGTTGACTGGGCGGATGGCAAGAATCTGCGCGAGCTGGGGATTTATCGCCAGACTGGCTGCTACATCGAGCGCATCCGACGCAACGGGATTTTGGCTAGCCCTGATGGTGATGCCGTCTTGCAAATCGGCGATGAGATCGCGCTGGTCGGCTATCCCGACGCCCATTCTCGCCTGAACTCCAATTTCCGCGATGGCAAAGAGGTTTTCGACCGCGATTTGCTGGATATGCGCATCGTAACGGAAGAGATCGTCGTCAAGAACCACAATGCCGTCGGCAAACGCCTAAGCCAATTGAAGCTGACCGATCACGGCTGTTTCCTCAACCGTATTGTCCGTAGCCAGATTGAAATGCCGATTGACGATAACGTCGTGCTGAATAAAGGCGATGTCTTGCAGGTCAGCGGGGACACCCGCCGGGTCAAAAGCATTGCTGACAGAATCGGGTTCATTTCTATTCATAGCCAGGTCACCGACCTGCTGGCCTTCTGCGCCTTTTTCGTTATCGGCGTGATGGTCGGACTGATCACCATCCAATTCAGCAATTTCACCTTTGGTATCGGTAACGCGGCAGGGTTGCTGTTCGCTGGTATCATGCTCGGGTTCCTGCGCGCCAACCACCCGACCTTCGGCTATATTCCGCAAGGCGCACTTAACATGGTCAAAGAATTCGGCCTGATGGTTTTTATGGCCGGTGTTGGTCTGAGCGCAGGTAGCACCATCAACAGTAGCCTGGGAGAAGTCGGTATACAGATGCTGGCTTCAGGGCTAATTGTTAGCCTGCTGCCGGTGGTGATTTGTTTTCTGTTTGGTGCGTATGTGCTGAAAATGAACCGTGCGCTGCTGTTTGGCGCCATGATGGGTGCACGAACCTGCGCCCCTGCGATGGAAATTATCAGCGATACGGCGCGCAGTAACATCCCTGCGCTCGGCTATGCGGGCACCTATGCCATTGCTAACGTGCTACTCACCTTAGCGGGTTCTCTTATCGTGGTTATCTGGCCTGAACTGCCCGGCTGAGAAAGTGTAAAAAACCGTCAATATTATTTTCTAAACGCCAGAACTTTTTCTTTGCCCTACAGTCTGAATAAGTGCCACTGCTTTTCTTTGATTCCCCTTATTGAGGAGCCCATCGTTCCCGCCTTTCAGGTTCAAGAACGATGGGCGTTTTCTTTTCCGCTTATACTCGTCATACTTCAAATTGCATGTGCGTTGGCTACGTTCAGTCACCCGAATCACTTACCTGTGTAAGCTCATCGGGATTCCTTCGCTTGCCGCCTTCCTGAAATTTGAATTATTTAGAGTATACCTCTTCCCTATTTCCCGATATCCACACATCCGCTATCACATTCGCTTCATTTTTTGTTATTAAAATAACAAAATTTAATTTTATTGTTATTTTTATGACATAAAAATCATTGAGTGTCATAATCACGCTATATGACTTTTTATCTACACCTCCAAGGATTTACCATGACTGACTACGCACGCTATATCGACCACACACTGCTGGCAGCCAATGCCACCGAACAACAAATCGCCACCCTGTGTGATGAAGCGATCGCTCACCATTTTTATGCCGTCTGTGTGAACTCAGGTTACGTTCCCTTAGTGGCCGAAAAGCTGAAAGGCACTGAAGTACAGGTATGTTCTGTTATCGGTTTCCCTCTTGGTGCAGGCCTGACATCCAGCAAAGCTTTTGAAGCGAAAGCGGCGATTGATGCCGGTGCGCAAGAAATCGATATGGTGATTAACGTCGGCTGGCTGAAAAGCGGGAATGTTGCTGCCGTCAAAGCGGATATTCAGGCCGTGCGTGAGGTTTGCGCCGCTATACCGTTGAAGGTAATATTGGAAACCTGTCTGCTTGATGACGAACAGATTGTTCTGGTGTGTGAAATGTGTCGTCAGTTGGATGTCGCGTTCGTCAAAACGTCTACCGGTTTCAGCACCGGCGGCGCGCGTGAAGAACACGTTCGACTGATGCGTAGTACCGTCGGCAGCGAGATGGGTGTCAAAGCATCCGGCGCGGTTCGCGATCGCCAAACGGCACAGCGTATGATTGAAGCAGGCGCCACACGTATCGGCACCAGTTCAGGCGTCGCTATCGTTTCAGGTGAAACGGCCGCAGCAGGAAACTACTAACAACAAAAATAGCTTACTAGCAGGGAATTTTATGGAAACGCGGCGCGACGAACGAATCGGCAGACTGGCTCAGGCATTAAAGAAAACCGATAAACTCCATCTTAAAGACGCCGCACAGCTACTCGGCGTGTCCGAGATGACCGTGCGCCGCGATCTGAATGCAGATTCCACCAGCGTCATGCTGCTCGGCGGCTACGTTGTTAGCGACCTGAAGAATAACGGTGTCACGAACTATTTTGTCTCCGATCAGCAGACCAAGCACGTAAGAGAGAAGCAGGCTATCGGTACTGCGGCTGCCTATCTGGTGGAAGCAAACGATACCGTTTTTTTCGACTGTGGCACCACGATTCCTTTCATCATTGATGCCATTCCTGATGAGTTGCCCTTTACCGCGATTTGCTATTCCCTGAACACCTTTTTAGCACTACAGGAAAAAAAGGCGTGCAGAGTGATTTTGTGCGGCGGGGAATACCATCCAGATAACGCGATTTTTACCCCACTCAACCAGCGAAGTGAACTGGACAACGTCTGTCCGAACAAAGCCTTTATCTCTGCGGCAGGTATCGAACTGACTGCGGGTGCCACCTGCTTTAACTTTGCCGAACTGGGCATGAAGCAACGCGCGATGGCAACCGCACAGCGAATCATTATTGTGGCGGACAGCAGCAAGTTCGGTCAGATTAAACGCGCCTGCATCGGCCCGATGACGCTGTTTGATACCGTCATTTCCGACAGCTCCCCGAGCGATTCCTACTTACGCTATTTTTCCAACAACGGCATTCAGTTAATCCACCCCGGAAATTAGAGTCTGTCCGAGTAGGCGTTATTAGTGCAGCCAGTTTGGACAGGACAGCGCGCAAAAACCGGAGCGTACACGTAGTACGTGAGGATTTTGAGCACTGCCCAGGTTCAAAATGGCAAATAAAATAGCCCTAATGGGATAGACTCTTAGCCGAATATCCCACCGAACCACTGCTGCACCTTCATCATCACCGTATCCCAGAGGCGGCTAAAGAAACCGGCCTCGGGGATATCATCCATCGCGACCAGTTCGCGCTGTCCGATGCTTTTACCGTCCAGTTGGAAATCGATAGTGCCGACAACCTGATTCTTGGTCAGCGGTGCAGAAAGCTGCGGCTGATTGAGCGTAAAACTGGCCTTCAGGTTCTTCATTTGTCCTTTCGGGATGGTCAGCGCAGCATCCTGTGCGACGCCGAGTCGTGCCTCTTTCTCAGTACCAAACCAGACTCGCTGCGTAGTAAAAGGCGCATCCGTCTTGATAGGCGTTACCGTTTCGAAAAAGCGGAAGCCCCAGGTGAGCAGTTTTTCACTTTCACGGAAGCGAATGGCATCCGTTTGCGCCCCCAGCACCACGGAAATCAGGCGCATATTGCCTTCGGTGGCCGAGGCCACCAGATTGTGCCCCGCACCGTTGGTATGGCCGGTTTTCACACCGTCCACATTCAGGTTAGTGCTCCACAGCAGACGATTACGGTTAGGTTGGCGAATGTTATTGAAGGTGAACTCTTTTTCCTTATGCAACGCGTATTCTTCCGGCACATCGCGAATCAGCGCCTGCCCTAACAGCGCCATATCACGTGCGGTGCTGTACTGCCCCGGCGCATCGAGACCGTGCACGGTCAGAAAATTCGTATTCGTCAGGTTAAGGGCCTTCGCATAATTGTTCATCAGGCTAACGAACGCATCCTGACTACCCGCGACGTAATCCGCCAGCGCGATGCTGGCATCATTGCCTGACTGAATGACAATGCCTTTATTTAACTCAGAAACGGGGATGCGGTCGCCCGGCTTAAGGAACATCAGCGACGAGCCACGCAGCGCCGGATTGCCGGTTGCCCAGGCATCTTTTCCGACGGTCACTTCATCCGTAGGACGAATTTTACCGGATTTGATCGCCTGCCCAATCACATAGCTCGCCATAATTTTTGTCAGGCTGGCAGGGTCAAGACGCTCATCCGCATTGCTTTCCGCCAGCACTTTACCGCTGTGGTGATCGATCAGGATATAGGCTTTAGCATCAATCTGAGGCACCGCTGGCAACTGTTCGGCATAGGTGAATGGCACTAAACCAGCAAGCAATACCGTACCTACAGAGAAAGACGTGAGTCTGGTCAGGAAAGGAGTTGTTTTCATGAGTTCGCCGCGATATCCATCAGTCGTTAAAAATTCTTAATTTTCAATATGTTTTGAAAACTTTAGTAACATACAAAGGTAACGCGTCATCTGTAGGATGAAAACCGTTCATTCTGTAAAGATAGTCAAAGAAATGAAAGTTTCTAAAAAAACGCAGATAAAAAAAGGACTTAGGGAAAATTAAGGAATGTCTGAAAATGCAGACAGCAGGACTACCAGAAAAATGGCGGATAGCACGAGGGACATAGCAGAGTAGCTTCCCTCGTGCCAGTGATGGACATTCCCTTAACGGCGTTCGCGCTTATCGGCACGTTTTGACAGCCAGTCGCCCAGCGTCTGTACCACCTGTACCAGAATAACCAGCGCAATAACGGTAATCACCATCACCTCGGTTTCATAGCGATAATAGCCGAAGCGGATCGCCAAATCCCCCACCCCGCCGCCGCCAACAATGCCCGCCATTGCCGAATAACCAATGAGGCTCACTAGCGTGATCGTCAGGCCACGCAGTAATCCCGCTTTCGCCTCCGGCAGCAGCACCGTGCCGATAATACGCATCGGACTGGCTCCAAATGCTTCGGCCGCTTCCACGATACCGGGGTCAATTTCACGCAGCGCACTATCCACCAGACGCGCATAAAACGCGATCGCGGCGACCGACATTGGCACCGCCGCCGCCACAGGCCCAATCGTATTGCCTAAGAGACACTGCGTCAGCGGTAACAGCAAGACCAGCAGAATCACGAAAGGAATAGAACGGATGATATTCACCAGTACCGTGCCAAACAGATAAACGGCGCGGTTTTGCCAGAACAGGTTCCTGTCGGTGACGTAAATCAGCAGCCCCAGCGGTAAACCGCCAATCACGGCGAGCAGCGTGGAGATCCCCACCATCTGGAACGTTTCGCCAAACGCCGCGATCAGATCGACCCATAAATCAGCCATGCAGCACCTCTACGTTCGCCGTTCTTACCTGAATATGTTCCACTGCTTCGGTCACTTTTCCGGGGTCGGATGGGTGAGTTAGTAGCGCGACGAGGATGCCTAGCGCACGGTGACCAATGTATTCGATCTTGCCGTGCAGAATGTTAACGGACACACCAAAGCGCGTCGCAACGTCCGACAGCACGGGCTGCTCCGCCGATTCGCCAACGAACAGAATCTTCAGTAGTGTGCCCTGCAAATCCACCAGCAAGCGAGGCGGCAATGCAAGATCGAGCGTGTGGGATACCAGTTGACGCGTAAATGCGTGCTGCGGCGTCGCAAAGATATCGAAAACATCGCCCTCTTCTACAACTTGCCCACCCGTCATTACCGCCACGCGATCGCAGACGGCCTTAATCACGCTCATCTCATGAGAAATTAGCACGATGGTAATGCCCAGCGTCTCGTTAATCTCTTTCAGCAGCGCCAGAATAGCGGCTGAGGTTTCCAGATCGAGCGCAGACGTTGGCTCATCGCACAGCAACACTTCGGGATCGTTGGCAATCGCTCTGGCAATACCCACACGCTGTTTCTGACCGCCGCTGAGCTGCGCCGGATAAGACGACGCTTTATCCGTCAGCCCTACCACGTTCAGGATTTCCGGCACGCGCGCCGCGATATCCGCATTGGATTTCCCTGCGGCTTTTAGGCTAAACGCCACGTTTTCCGCCACGGTACGCGTCTGCATCAGGTTGAAATGCTGAAAGATCATACCGATTTTCTGTCGCTGTTCCCGCAGCGGCTGCCCCACTAATTCGCTGATGAGCACGCCATTGACAAGCACGCGACCAGCAGTCGGTCGCTGCAAGAGATTAATGGTCCGCAGCAGCGTGCTTTTCCCCGCGCCGCTGGTGCCAACAATCCCGTAGACCTCGCCACGTTGGATGTGCAACGACACGCTGTCCACCGCGAGATTTTCTGGTTGCTTCCCTTGTGAGAAGTCAACGCTTACCCCTTCTAGCTGAATCATTATCCGCAAACTCCTGGCCTGAGCGGAAAAGAAGAAAGCCGGTCATAGACCGGCCAAAAGACATTCTGTGTAGCCTAAAACTTACTGTGCGGGCACTGGCGTTTTCGCCTGCATCCACTCTGGTTTCTGGAACTGGCTATACATCAACGCGGGATCGTTGATCACCGCAGCATACGCCGGTGATTCCACAATCGCTTTGGTATCTTTAACAAAGGGCTTATCGAGATCGTCGGTACGCACGGCAATAATATTTTTCAGGTTCTCATCCAGAGTTTCCAGCTTGATAGCCGATGACAGTTTCATACCGGACGCCAGCGCAAAATTACCGTTCACCAGCGATGCCGTCACGCTATCCAGCGTGCGGGGTAACTGCGCCGCTTCCATCGGTTTGAAGACCAAGCCGCGTGGGTTTTCAATAATATCTTTCTCAGATGCTTTGGTCGGATCGATATCGGCCTTGATCGTAACCAACCCTATCGATTGCAGGAAACGCAGACCGCGCGCCAGATTGGTGGCGTCGTTAGAGAGCGTGACTACATCGCCTTTTTTCAGCTCATCCAGCGATTTGATTTTCTTCGAGTAGAAGCCCATGCTGGCTGTCGGTACGGTAATCAGCGGGGAAATTTTTAACCCTTTATCAGCGGCGAATTTTTCCAGATACAGCGTATGCTGGAAGAGATTGGCATCAATGCTGCCGTTGGCCAGCGCCAGATTGGGCTGAACGTAATCGCTGAATTCACGCACGACGACCTTGTAGCCTTTTTTCACCAGCTCAGGTTTGATGGCCAGATTCACCATGTCGCCATACGGCCCGGGTGCTACGCCAAACGTGATCGTCTGTGGATCGCTGCTGGCCAGCGCCAGTTGCATACCGGCGGCAAGCAGTGTGATGCCCAGCGCGGCGCGAACAGAATGCGTCAATTTCATTGTGTAACTTTCCTGTCTGAATGTAACTTGCTGTCATTATTAAGAATGGCGAGTTAAATCATAAAGACTAAAAAGGCATATCATTATTTCTCATCGACTGTCGCGGATAACCGGGACAGGCTTCACGAAGAAAGGGGGCAACTATGATAACGATTTGGGGTCGCGATAACTCGACCAACGTAAAGAAAGTCCTGTGGTGTGCAGAAGAACTGGCGTTGCCTTATCAGCATATTGCGGCAGGTGGACAGTTCGGTCTTAACCATGAAGTCGACTATCTGGCGATGAATCCTAATGGCCTCATCCCCTGTTTACGTGACGGCGATCTGGTGCTGTGGGAATCCAACACCATCGTACGTTATCTGGCGGCACAGTACGGTCAGGATTCGCTGTATCTTGCCGATGCGGGAAAACGCGCCAGTGCCGAGAAGTGGATGGACTGGGCCACCTCCTTCGCCGTCTCTTTCGGGCCAGTGTTCATTAATATGGTACGCGTCGCGCCAGAAAAACGAGATATGGCGTTAGTGCAGAAAGGTATCGCCGAATGCGAACGTTTGTTCGATATTGTGGATACCGTTCTGGCTAATCAGCCGTGGCTATCCGGCGATCAATTCGGCGTTGGCGATATTCCGCTAGGCTGTATTGCTTACGGCTGGCTGAATATGCCGATTGAACAACAGTCGCATCCGCATCTGGAGCGCTGGTATCAGCAGCTCACCGAGCGTCCGGCGTATCAGAAGCACGTCATGATTCCACTGTCTTAAGTGAAACAGGCACCGTAAGGTGCCTGATTTTTTACTCCAGCCCGACTTTCAGCAATTTGCCATTGTCATGATCGGTCAGCAGATAGAGGTAGCCGTCTGGCCCCAGCCTTACGTCGCGGATACGTTCACCGCGATCGCTTAGCAAGCGCTCTTGGGACGCGACTTTGTCGCCATCAAGCGTCAACCGAATCAGGTTCTTCTCTGCCAGCGCACCGATAAAGACTGAATTTTTCCATTGAGGGAAACGGTCGCTGTTATAGAAGGCCATTCCGCTGATGCCCGGTGATTTTTCCCAATAAAAATCGGGATTCACCATACCGGCGATCTCTTTTCCTTTCGCTTCTGGAATTTTCAGCCCGGAATAGTTAATACCATGCGTTGCAATCGGCCAGCCGTAATTTTCGCCCGCTTTGGGAATGTTGATTTCATCGCCGCCTTTCGGGCCATGCTCATTTTCCCACAGCACGCCAGACCACGGATTAATCGCCAATCCCTGCGGGTTACGATGTCCGTAAGACCAGATTTCCGGTCGTGCGTTAGGTGTATTCACAAACGGGTTATCGGACGGCACCTTGCCATCTGCTGTCAGGCGAACAATTTTGCCCTGTAATTTATCCAAATCTTGTGCGGTCGGGCGTTCGTTGTTTTCGCCCAGTGCGATAAACAGATGCCCTTGTCGATCAAAGGCCAGCTTGCCGCCGAAATGGTTACCCGTCGATAGCTTCGGTTCCTGACGGAAGAAGACCGTGAAATTCTCTAACCGCTTATTATCCTCGGAGAGTTTACCGTAGCCGACAGCGGTTCCTGCTTTACCATCATTCCCCTCTTCGGCAAAGCTCAGGTAGATGCGTCGATTCTGCGCAAAGTCTGGCGATAGCACGACTTCCAGCAATCCGCCCTGTGATTTAGCGAAGACCTTCGGTACGCCGGCTATCGGCGCAGACAGCGCACTGCCCGCTTTCCATAAACGCAAATTGCCGGCGCGTTCCGTAATCAGAATTCCCTGATCTTCCGGCAAAAACGCTAATGACCACGGGTGATCCAGCTTATCCTGCAATTCCGTCACTTTCGGTTCCGCCGCCAAGAGCTGGCTGGAAAATAGCAGCGTTGCGCTAAGCAGTAGCCAATGTGGCGCAGCAGAAAATCGTCGTAACAGGGTATGTGAAGCAGAATTGCGAGGCGTCAGGCGATAGGGCATAGCGTTGTCTCCATCCAACAAAAAGTCCTGTAAATTTAGGCGGCAGGCCGTGTTTGTGCAAAAAAACGTGGCAAGGTTTACATTTATTGAAGAAATTCAGAGAAACCAGAAGCTAAAGCGGCGGAAATGATAAGTTGGATTATCTCGGCTGAATCGTCCTGATTTTATTTTCATCCCACGACATCATCACATTTTTGTACAACCACATAGGCTGCACGTTATCAAACGCTTCCTCGACGATATCAAGAAAGCCATCCGGCGTAACCTCACCAAGAAACGTCAGTGTAGTCGTTGAATTATCGAAGAAGTAAGCGCGATGGCAGAGTCGGATCATCTCGGAGAGATACATCAAGCTACGCTGATAACGCCCAAAGACCTTATCCTTTGGCACACTATGCCCGCCTAATGCGACACGCTGAGTTATTCGCTCCTCGTTGAGTTCTGGATCTGACGTACAAACATAGTAAAGGTAGGGTTTATAGCCGTTTTTTCTTGCCGTCTTTACAAAATCGAGGTGACTTTCGTGACTCATCACGGACTCATAGGTAAAAGAAAGCCGATCGCGAATCCAGTCCTCTCTCAAACCTAAGGAAATTCTCTGTGCCAGCCTGGCGGCTGATTCATTAGACAACAGTGCTTTATCGACCGTTTCCCCCAGCAACGCAGGGAGATCAATATGCTTTGCAATATCATCGGGGTTAAGGTACTGCCCCAAAGGAACGGCGTATGTCTCTCTCAATTCTTTAGTCAACGTCGTTTTGCCCGATCCATTTGGGCCTGCAACCAGTCTCAAGCTCGGCAAAGCAGCTCCCTAAGCTTAATTGGTGGTTGGCCGTCCACGGGTTTAATTTCTGAGAGCGTACCATCAGGTGCTTGGCTGACCAGCCAGCCATCTTTGATATAAGCGATTGATACACCGGAATCCAACGCTTCTTTGATCGCCTGCTTTGAGGCACGGGCACCGATCTGCATTAAGGTCCGATTATCATCAATTTTGCTTTTACGCTGATGCTTACGCACGACTTTAATTCGCTGCACCATCATGCCTCCAGAATCATGGTAATGATGAAAAAGTATACCATAACGTTCTGTGCGCATTTACTATTTAGCCCCTCTTTGCGAAGCGCCTTCCACAAAAGCGTCATCTCCACAGCGATAAAATGCTGAGTTTTACACCACTGACTATAAGGATAATCAACTATGGTGTAGAATCCTCCGGTTTTTATTTTCTGTTTATTTTGTGAGCGAATAATATGCAACAACCACGTATCGGCTTTGTTTCCCTCGGTTGCCCGAAAAACCTCGTCGACTCCGAGAGGATTCTGACCGAACTGCGTACTGAAGGTTATCAGGTCGTCCCACGTTATGACGACGCTGAACTGGTGATCGTCAATACCTGTGGTTTTATTGACAGCGCCGTACAAGAGTCGCTGGAAGCCATCGGCGAAGCGCTGAATGAGAACGGTAAAGTCATCGTAACGGGCTGTCTGGGTGCCAAAGAAAATCAAATACGCGAAGTGCACCCCAAGGTTCTGGAAATTACCGGTCCGCACAGCTACGAGCAGGTGCTGTCGCACGTGCATCAATATGTTCCCAAACCAACACACAACCCGTTTACCAGCCTGGTTCCCGAGCAGGGAGTGAAGCTGACTCCGCGCCATTACGCGTATCTGAAAATTTCAGAAGGCTGTAATCACCGCTGCACGTTCTGCATCATTCCTTCCATGCGTGGCGATCTGGATAGCCGCCCAATCGGTTCGGTGTTGGATGAAGCAAAACGTCTGGTTGATGCCGGGGTAAAAGAGCTGCTGGTGATTTCTCAGGACACCTCAGCATACGGCGCGGATGTGAAGCAACGTACCGGTTTTTGGAACGGGCAACCGGTCAAAACCAGCATGGTCAGCCTGTGTGAGCAACTGGCATCGCTCGGCGTATGGGTGCGCCTGCACTATGTCTACCCGTATCCGCACGTAGACGATGTGATCCCGTTAATGGCAGAAGGCAAAATCCTGCCTTATCTGGACATTCCGCTCCAACACGCCAGCCCGAAAATTCTCAAGCTGATGAAGCGCCCTGGCGCAGTAGAAAGAACGCTGGAGCGCATTAAGCGCTGGCGCGAAATCTGCCCGGACTTAACGCTGCGTTCTACCTTTATTGTCGGCTTCCCCGGCGAAACGGAAGAAGATTTCCAGATGCTGCTCGACTTCCTGACAGAAGCCAAGCTTGACCGCGTAGGCTGCTTTAAATTCAGCCCGGTCGAAGGCGCGTCGGCAAATGCATTGCCGGATCAGGTGCCAGAAGAGATCAAAGAAGAGCGTTTCCACCGCTTCATGCAGCTCCAGCAGGCGATTTCTACCCAGCGTTTGCAGGATAAAATTGGCCGTGAAGTGCTGGTGCTGATCGATGAAATCGACGAAGAAGGCGCAATTGGTCGCAGTATGGCCGATGCCCCTGAGATTGACGGCGCGGTTTACCTTAACGGCGAAACCGGCGTGAAAGTCGGTGACATCGTTAAAGTGAAAGTCGAACACGCAGACGAGTACGATCTGTGGGGTAGCCGAGTTTAACTTTCCCATCACGCCAGCTTTTCTGCCCGAAAGGCTGGCGTTTTATTTTTACGCCATCTCGTCCCGAACGCTGAAAATTCAATCAATAAACCGCCCGTTCCTCGCCTTCGTCTTGCGTCCCCCTGTCAGGTAAAGTAGCCTTGGGGCATGATTAGTCTACTCGCCTTACCTGAGGCATAAGCATGTGGAAACGCCTGACATTCGGTTTGTTAGCCCTCATTGGCGTGCTGCTGCTCTCTGCTTTTGCCCTCGATCGTTGGATCAGCTGGAAAACCGCGCCATTTATTTACGATGAGCTTCAAACCTTGCCGAAACGGCAGGTCGGCGTCGTACTGGGGACAGCGAAATACTACCGTACCGGCGTAATCAATCAGTATTACCTGTTCCGCATGCAAGGGACGATTAACGCTTACAACAGCGGTAAAGTCAGCTATCTGCTATTAAGCGGTGATAACGCGCTACAAAGTTACAATGAACCGATGACGATGCGTCGCGATTTGATCGCCGCAGGCGTTCCACCTTCGGATATCGTGTTGGACTATGCGGGATTCCGTACGCTGGATTCCATCATCAGAACGCGCAAAGTGTTTGATACCAACGATTTCACCATCATCACCCAGCGTTTCCACTGTGAGCGTGCGCTATTCATCGCACTGCATCTTGGCATTCAGGCACAATGTTACGCTGTGCCCTCCCCAAAAAACATGATGACCGTGCGGGTTCGTGAATTTGGCGCTCGTTTGGGCGCGCTGTTCGATCTGTATATCCTTAAACGCGAACCGCGCTTTTTAGGGCCGCAGGTGCCGATTCCCGCCGAGCATACCATCCCAGAGGATGCCCCAGATTATCCTGCCGTCCTGCCGGAGCAGGTGCTTCCCGCGCCAGCGCATCAGGCTAAACCGGAGCAACCAGCAAAAGCCGAGCCCGAATCCGGGCCTCACCACGAGCAGGCCGCACCGTAGCGTATTTCTTTACGCCGTTTTCCCTATCGCATTCGTGAGCGTACGCCATAACCATTCGAGTGGTCCCTGACGAAAATAGCGCAGCCAGTAGTGAGAGAAAACCAGATTGACGATCCAAATAGCGGGAACCAGTGCCAGCAGTTGCAGGCGGCTGAACGCCATAAACAGGCCAAGCTGATTAAACAACGCGACGCAAATCAGCGTTTGCAGCAAATAGTTGGTTAACGCCATGCGCCCGATATCCGTAATCCAGTAGGTGATGCGCCATTGGCACAGCGTGGCCCAAAAGCCGTAACACAGCGCCAGATACCCTATCGCCTGCAAAGGTGAACTCAGCTCGCGCGGAATCTGCAATAACAGCCCGCTCCAGCGATATTCCCAGTCCACCAGCCACTGCCCCACTACGCCAACACTGTTAATCACCACACCCAACGGAATCAACCACAGTGCAACCTTACGATAGTGTGCCGTGCTGAATTCACCTTTCAGCCAGCCGCTGCGCATCAACCCAGCCCCCAGCAGCATCGATCCCGCCAGCAGCCAACCGTACTGCACGCCCAGCGACAACAGGCTTTCCGTGAGCAGATCGACGCGATTACTCCACGCTTCCGGTCCGCCTAACACCCGCCAGTAGGCTTCATAGGCGATATCCGCCATGCCCGGCAGCCAAAATCGTCCCGGTTGCAGGCTCAAAATCTGGCTCAACACAAACAGTACGCCGATCCCCACCAGATACAGAACCGCCCCCGTCCGCATTAGCAACCGACTGCTTTCCGCATGACGAATCATGCCGTAACACACCAGTCCAATCAGCGCATAGTCGAGCAATATGTCGCCATCCCACAGGAAAATGGCATGAATCAGACCGATGACCATCAACCAGAACAGGCGTGCATGTACCCAGCGTTTCCCCCGCGACAGCAGCAACTGTAGCCCCGCACCAAAAAGAAGAGAAAACAGCGTCAGAAATTTCGCCTGCGCAAGCAGATCCATCGCCGCCCAGGTTAAGACATCAGACAGCGTGGGTTCCCCTTGCCAGGCGGGATTCAGGTAGGCCGCATGCGGTAAACCAAACGCCGTAATATTCAGCAGTAAAATGCCCAAAATGGCGACGCCGCGCGCGAAATCCAGCGCAACGATCCGCGAGGGTGGCGAATGAGGTGACGGTATAGAGTGAGAAGGCATACAAATTACATTTTCAAATCATCGAAGTAGCGATTGTATGCACATACAGAGAAAAAGCGAAGATGCTTGCTGATTTGACGATGATAAAGCGTATTTTCTTCATCATCGTCAATAAGAAGTCTTAATTGTGGTGACGTACCGCGCGCAAGAATTCCTGACGCGTATTTTGGCTGGATTTAAACAGACCACCGAGCGATGTTGTGGTCGTGGCGCTCGTCGCATCACGAATGCCGCGTGCCTTCACACAGTAGTGCACCGCATCAATCGAGACCGCAACGTTATTGGTTCCCAACAGCGTTTGTAGCGCAACCAGAATCTGCTGCGTTAAGCGCTCCTGCACCTGAGGGCGCTGAGAGAAAAACTGGACGATTCGGTTGAGTTTCGACAAGCCGATGACGCCATCTTTCGGAATATACGCCACCGTCGCTTTCCCATCGATCGTCACGAAATGGTGTTCGCAGGTGCTGGTCAGCGTGATATCCCGCACGGTAACCATTTCATCGACCTTCATTTTGTTTTCAATGATGGTGATTTTGGGGAAATTGGCGTAGTCCAAGCCGGAGAATATTTCATCAACGTACATTTTAGCGATACGAGTCGGTGTTTCAGCCAGGCTGTCATCGCTCAGATCGAGACTCAGCAAATTCATAATTTCCGTCATATGCTCGGCAATACGTTGCTTACGCGTATCCCGATCCAACAACGCCCCGCGCAGCGGCGTTTCCAGACCACGTGCCAGCAGTGCTTCGTGCACCATAACGGCTTCTTTACTTAGTGATGACATTATTATTCTCCTGCAGGTGTAACTATGCCTATCGCACTATCACGGCCTTGGTCAGACCCTAGCGCCGTCAACACTCTAGTTGAGAGAGTCACGATTATCCAGCGATTGTATGTCATGATTGTTGAAATAGATTCAAGTTATCAAGCGTGGCGGATATGCCCGTACGCAGTAACAAGGCCGAATCATATGCATAAAAAAACGCCTGTTCAGTCTTAACTATTCAGTGATAAACAAAAAAGTCAGTGATAAATAAAAAAGCACCAGGAGGCTATCCCAGTGCTTTTAACGATAAATCACCTGATTTTTGCGGCTGTCAGTGCCCTAACACCGCGTGTTGTCGGGTTATCAGAAGGTTTCCCAGTTATCGTTGGCGTTGCCTTTCTTACCACCAGCGGCTGCTAATAACATCGGCTTCTGCGCTGCTGGCGCTTTCTCTGCCAAACGCTGCTGAGAACGACGCGGAGCATCTGCGGCCGACAGCTGGAATACCGATACTGCTTCAGTTAACTGACGTGCCTGATCTTCCAGCGATGCAGCGGCGGCCGCAGATTCCTGTACCAGTGCGGAGTTCTGCTGTGTGACGCCATCCATCTCGGTAACAGCCTGACCAATCTGGGTAATCCCACGACTCTGTTCATCCGATGCTGATGCAATTTCACCCATCAGATCGTTCACTCGGGTAATGGCGGAAATGATGGAATCCATCGCATCGCCGGTTTGGGTGACCTGATTCGAACCCACGTTGATACGTTCAACCGATTCCGTAATCAGACTTTCAATTTCTTTCGCCGCCTGCGCACTGCGCTGCGCCAGATTGCGAACTTCACCCGCAACCACCGCAAAACCACGTCCTTGCTCACCGGCTCTGGCGGCTTCTACGGCTGCGTTCAGCGCCAGAATATTGGTCTGGAAGGCAATACCGTTGATCACGCTGGTGATATCGGCAATTTTCTTCGAACTGGTCGTAATACTTGCCATCGTCGCCATCACATCAGCCGTGACGTCGCCACCTTTCTTCGCCGCAACAGAAGCGTCCTGCGCCAGCTTGGTAGCCTGATGGACGTTATCGGCATTCTGTTTCACCGTCGCGCTCAACTCTTCCATACTGGCAGCGGTCTGCTCCAGTGCCGCGGCCTGCTGCTCTGTACGTGCCGACAGATCGTTGTTACCGCTTTTGATTTCGCTCGAGCCCTGATGAATCGATGCAGAACTGTCACGGATAATGGAAACGGTATTAACCAGACTGCCCTGCATCTCTTTCAGATAAGGAATCAACTGTCCGGCACAGTTGCGGCCAAACTCTTCAAGTGGGTGACCAAGCTGCCCGGCGGCCAGTACCTGGAAATAGCCTTTGATCATATTCAACGGCTTGACCAGATAGTTAACCAGATAGCGATCCGTCAACAGCAGGATAAGCAGCCCAATAACCGCTGCGCTCAGCAGAATACGATTACTCCAGTCAACCAGGCCGTAGACCTCGCTCATTGATCGCTCTGACGACGACATAATCGCGGTCTGGTATTTATCCATATTCGCGCCAAACGCCACGCTCAGCGGCGGGTAAGTTTTCCGGAAAAGCTGGCGAAACTCTTCTTGACGATTCTCACGCGCGGCATTCAGCATCGGCGTCAACCCGTTATCCAGTAGTTGGGTCCACGCAGCGATCATATTGTCTGCCGTTTCTTTATCGACGCCGACATGCCCAACGGCTTTGAACGCAGCCAGTTGATCTGACGTGTTTTTAAACGCGGTTGTTGCTGACGTAAATACTTTTTCTGCTTCCGCAGTTTCACCTGTTTGCTGGAAATCCATAGAACGCAACAAGCGAGTAACCGTACGAAAATACTGGTCATTGCCTTTCACCAGCATCTCTACGTTTTTACGCTGAGTTTCGCCGGACTCCAATAGTTTAGTCATGCTGCTTAATGAGGTGGTAGTAAAGAAAGACGCGCCCCCCCATACAACCAGAAACAGACCCAATATTGTTAAAAGCATTGCCCTGATGGTGATATTTTTTAAAAAATTCACAGAAGACTCCTATAAATTATCTGGCGATTTTCCTCTGCGCTTTCTGCAAGATAGCCGCACATTTTTAATTGGAAATACGCCGGGTGTTACGTCATTTAATGAAGAGCAGAGGCTCTCATTAGTTAGAGTTATTTTCCTTTAATGACAAAAAGAAACACTTCCTTACAATAATGATAAAGTATTCCTACGATACATTAACATTATCGGCACTTTAGGCAGGCACTTTACGCTTTCCCATCAATAAATGCGATAAAAATGAAGAATTGCGATAGTTTCTGGCTATTGCTCCGATACAATAATTTATCTTCACATTTAACTGTCTATTTTAATTATCTATTTATTTTCGCGCTTCCGCTATTGTGTCAGGGTAAAATACGGTTTTATTTTTCTGTGATTATTCTTATTTTTTCATTCTGCCCTATTCATTAGAAAATATGCCCTATTCGAGGCAATAGTTGATTGTGGTGCTATTAATTCCGGCCGCGATCATTTTATCGCTTTCTTCTCTTTCTCATCTCTCCATTATTAATCCTGATGATAATTACGTCCGTCATTTTTATCATTCAGAGCACATCCCATCGCGCTGAGTTTACGTTACGTTCACATCCGTGTGGCGTAAGCCAGTTGCGAAATGATCCACTTGCCGCTACAATTCACAAAAAATGAATAATCAAATGCCAGTTCATTACAAAAAGAGAAAGATATGGATTTGACCCAGCTCCGCATGTTCTGTCTCGTTGCCGAAACGGGCTCCGTCGCGCGCGCCGCAGAGCAGCTTCATCGGGTACCCTCAAATCTGACCACGCGGCTGCGCCAGTTGGAACAAGAGCTGGGCACCGATCTGTTTATCCGTGAGAAGCAGCGCCTGCGCCTGTCCCCTATTGGTCACAATTTTTTATGCTATGCGCAGCGCATTCTGGCGCTGAGTGAGGAAGCAATCAGCATGACGCGCACAGGTGAACCCGCCGGTAACTTCGCGCTCGGTTCGATGGAAAGCACTGCGGCAACCCGTTTGCCTACGCTATTAGCGGCTTACCATCAGCGTTACCCCAATGTTTCGCTGTCCCTGAATACCGGTACATCGGGGGAAATCATCGAACGCGTGCGGGCGGGAACGCTGGCTGCCGCGTTAGTCGATGGCCCTGTCGTCTACGATGAGCTGAATGGGTGTTCGTGTTTTGCGGAACGATTAGTGCTGATATCTGACCCTGCGCACGCGCCGATTACCCATGCGCGGGATGCCAGCCACGATACGCTGTTTGCCTTCCGCCCCAGTTGTTCCTATAGAAAGCGCCTTGAGAACTGGTTCCGGCAGGATGGCGTGGTGCCCGGTACTATCATGGAAATCCACTCATACCATGCCATGCTTGCCTGTGTAGCCAGCGGTGCCGGACTCGCCATGCTCCCGTATGCCGTTCTTGAATCACTGCCCGCAGGCACGCGCGTTCAGGTACATGAATTACCGCCAGACATCGCCGCCGCGTCCACCTGGCTTGTCTGGCGACGCGACGCCTTCGGCCCGAATGTCGAGGCGCTTAAAAAGCTCATTATTGAACAGGGCAGCATTATTGAACCACCCGCTCAGCAGGAATGAGCCCATTATTTCCCTGAGCGACCATTTTCAAGAGAGGACGATACAGTGAGTAATGCCACGTCCTGTCATTCAATTTACCACCCATAACGGAATGCCATTAGGAGCCTCCACCATGCAAATGATTAAAACCCGTGCCGCTATCGCCTGGGGTCCCAACCAGCCACTGTCGGTTGAAGAAGTGGATCTGATGCCACCGCAGAAAGGTGAAGTATTGGTGCGCATCGTCGCAACCGGCGTATGCCACACGGATGCCTACACACTGTCCGGTAAAGATCCTGAAGGTGTGTTCCCGGCGATTCTTGGCCATGAAGGCGGCGGGATTGTCGAAGCCATCGGGGAAGGCGTGACCAGCGTTGCCGTTGGCGATCACGTTATTCCGCTTTACACCCCAGAGTGTGGCGAATGTAAATTCTGTCGCTCCGGCAAAACCAACCTGTGTCAGGCTATTCGCTCCACGCAGGGTAAAGGCCTGATGCCAGACGGCACCACCCGTTTCTCTAAAAACGGCCAGCCGATTTTCCATTACATGGGCACCTCTACCTTCGCAGAGCACACCGTTGTGCCTGAAATTTCGCTGGCGAAAGTGAATAAAGAAGCCCCACTGGAAGAAGTTTGCCTGCTGGGCTGTGGCGTGACCACCGGTATGGGTGCCGTGCTGAATACCGCAAAAGTAAAAGCGGGCGATACGGTTGCGATTTTCGGCCTCGGCGGCATTGGTCTGTCGGCGATTATCGGTGCGCAAATGGCCGGTGCCGGACGCATCATCGGTATCGATCTCAACACCAGCAAATTCGATCTGGCGCGTAAACTGGGCGCGACCGATCTGATCAACCCGAAAGATTACGATAAGCCGATTCAGGACGTCATCGTTGAATTGACCGATGGCGGCGTGGATTTCTCCTTCGAATGTATCGGTAACGTTAATGTCATGCGTTCTGCGCTAGAGTGCTGTCATAAAGGCTGGGGTGAATCCATCATCATCGGCGTAGCGGGTGCTGGAGAAGAAATCGCCACTCGTCCGTTCCAACTGGTGACCGGTCGCGTGTGGCGCGGTTCTGCTTTCGGTGGCGTGAAAGGCCGTAGCGAGCTGCCAGGCATTGTCGATCGTTACCTGAAAGGTGAATTCCCGCTGAATGACTTCATCACCCATACCATGGGGCTGGACGAAATCAACACGGCATTCGATTTAATGCACGAAGGCAAATCGATTCGCTCTGTGATTCATTTCGGTTAATTGCGCTACTGTCAGGAACAGAATAAAGGAGGCTGTACAGCGATGACCTCATCACTGGAACTGCTGGAAGAACACCGTATGTTTGGCGGCTGGCAACAGCGCTACCGCCATGTGTCAGAAACGCTGAACACCGCGATGACGTTCAGCATTTATCTGCCGCCGACACAGGATGACACACCGCCGCCCGTGCTGTACTGGCTGTCTGGGTTAACCTGCAACGACGAAAACTTTACGACGAAAGCCGGTGCGCAGCGCGTTGCCTCCGAGCTGGGTCTGGTGCTGGTCATGCCGGACACCAGCCCGCGCGGCGATGGCGTAGCAGACGACGCGGGATACGATCTGGGTCAGGGTGCGGGATTCTATGTGAATGCCACGCAGGCTCCTTGGGCGGCACACTACCGGATGTATGACTACATCAGCAGCGAATTGCCGGCGCTGATCCAGCAACATTTTAACGTGAATCGCCGTCAGTCCATCAGCGGACATTCGATGGGCGGCCACGGCGCGCTGATGCTGGCGCTACGCAACCCGGATCAATTCCAGTCTGCGTCGGCGTTCGCACCGATCGTTAACCCAAGCCAGGTTCCCTGGGGACGCAAGGCGCTGACCGCCTACCTCGGTGAGGATGAAACGCAGTGGTTGCAGTATGACAGCTGCCATTTGCTGGCAAATAGCCAGAAGAAGCTGCCTATGCTGGTCGATCAGGGCGATTGCGATCAGTTCCTTCCCGATCAGCTGCAACCGGCGAAACTGGAAGAACTGGCAAGCCAGTATGACTGGCCGCTGACGCTGCGGACCCAGTCTGGCTATGACCACAGTTATTTCTTCATCGCCAGTTTCATTGAAGATCACCTGCGCTTCCACGCCCGCTATTTATTGGAAGACTAGCTGTTCGAATAATAGTGCTATGCTTACCTCGTTGAGCACCGCGCTCAGGCATCTCCTGAGCGCGTTTTCTCTCCCTGTAATGACTCAATCGTCATACCCCCTGAAAGACATGAGCGCACCTGCCGCGTGCAACATGACGGATAAAAAAAGAAAAAAAGGAAACCTTGATGATACACGTTCATCACCTCGAGAAATCCCGTTCAACCCGTGCGACCTGGCTGCTGGAAGAGCTGGGCGTTGACTATGAAATCATTCGCTACGCGCGTGATCCAAAAACGTTTAGCGCTCCGGCATCACTCAAACAAATCCATCCGTTAGGGAAATCACCGGTGATTACCGATGGCGAACTGACGATTGCCGAATCCGGGGCCATTGTGGAATACCTGATTGAGACTTACGGCAACGGCAGGCTCCGTCCACAGAGCGGGCAGGCACTGCTGGACTATCGCTTCTGGCTGCATTTTGCGGAAGGTTCACTCATGCCGCTGCTGGTGATGCGTTTAGTCTTGGCGAAAACAGAATCCGCGCCGATGCCGTTTTTCATCCGCCCCATCGCACGCAAAATTGTGCAAAGCATCGAGCAGGCCTTTATTGTGCCGCGGCTAACGACGCAGCTTCAGTTCATCGAACAGCATTTGAGTAAACAAGAGTGGTTTGCGGGAGAATCGCTCAGCGGTGCCGATATACAAATGGCCGTCCCACTGGTTTTGGCGAAAACACGTCTGGACTTCAATCTCTACCCACACATCGGGCAATACATCGGGCGGGTAGAAAGCCAGCCAGCGTTTCAGCGGGCTCTCGCTCAGGATTAACGGTGCGATTGGAATATCACCTCATCGACAACGACAAACAAAGTTGGTCGCTGGACGACAGAGCAAAAATTCTGTGAGCGTTTACTGATTATTCATGAACTGATAACGATATGCTGCTGTTTACCCGAGATATATTTCGAGCTATAACACTGTTCTTCAGGCTATAACACTATTTTTCAGGTTATAACACACTGTAGTTAGAACGCTCGAAAGGTGGTATACCGTCAGGATGCGGCATTGATACGTTGGGAGTGATTAATTTTGCAGAGAAAACGAGTTTCATCAACAGAGTTGTTTTCAGTCGGATACGATGCAGAAAAAAGCCAGTTGGAAGTCGAACTGCTGAACGGGAGCATCTATCTCTACAGCGGCGTAGCACGCATGATTTATGAAGAGCTGATGGCAAGCAAAACGAAGTACCGTTACTACGCCAGCTTTATCAAAAATTCATTCCCCTACGAGAAAACGCAGTAGTTTTTAAAGGCAACAGAGCAGTAATTTTTAGAGATAAACAATCGTCTTTAGGGCGGAGAATGTTCTCCGCCCTTCGCTTTCTACCCGCTTATTTTCCAGCAGATTCAACGGTGTTAAACGCGGCCAGCAAGACCTCTCCATTAAGCGTCAACGGCAGATAATGAATGGATTCACCCGCTTGCAACGTGCGAGCAATAATCGCCTGAAGCGCGGCGCGATCGTGAATATCCACGTCCAGAGCCGCCAGCGAGGTCGGCAAACCAAACGCCTTAAACGCTTCCTTCAACTGGAGCAACGTGTCGCTATCGCCCAGTAAAGCACTTTGCACCAGAATGCCATAAGCCACCTTGGTACCGTGCAGGAAGCGTTCAGTTTGTGGCAACACCGTTAAACCGTTATGCACCGCATGCGCCGCCGCCACACGGGTATAGCGCTCACCCAACCCGCCAACCATGCCGCCACCGGCAATGATCGCATCCACCACATCCAGAAAATCCTGCGTCAGTTCACCGCGCTCGACGGCTTCCAGCGCCGCTGCACTTTGTTGCAGCAACACATTGCGGATATCCAGCGCAGCCTGTAAGCCCAACCGAACAGAAAGCGGCAGCGTTTCCGGCTGGGGACTGAGAACGACGGCTTCATACCATTTCGCCAGCGTATCACCGACGCCAGCCAGTAAGTATTCCACCGGTGCCGCCAGCATAATCCGCGGTTCCACCAGCACCAGATGGTTAGCATCAGTGAAAATCTCGAAGCGCAGCGCCTGTCCGGCATCGTTATACCACACGGACAGCGGCGTCCAGGCCGCGCAGGTCGCCGCAATAGTCGGAATAGCCACCAGCGGCACGCCGATATGACGCGCAGCGACCTTCGCGGTATCCAGCACCGCCCCGCCGCCGACGCCAATGACGACCTGACATTCATCGCCCGCCTGCGCCACCAGTTTTGCAACTTCCCCTTCGCTACAATGCGCACCAAACTGTACGCGTCTGGCCGAAGGCGCATCGAATTCGGCCGGTAAATACGGTCGAGCCGCAGCAATCGCCCGTTCGCCGTAGATCCACAACGCGTTTTTCAGCACGTCCGGTGGATAAAACTCCAGCAGCTTATCGATAGCGCCAGAGAAAGAGAAATAGTTAGCAGGGCCAACCTGTACGCGGACTGTCGTTGTGTGCATGTTTGAATCTTCCTCGCCGCGCCCTCTCTTGAACACGGTTCTATATTATGTTTGTCTGATAGATGAATCTGCTGCGCTACCCTATTGATAACCCCATCTTATTCACTTGCCTGCACCAGCTTAAGAACTTTTTTATTTAATTTATGCCTTTTCGTTCATAGCCAATAACTCTCAAACACTTGAAGCTGTATTAAATTCTCTGGGATATGTGCTACCTTTCTTTTCCGTTATTTCATGACCCTGACCGCCAAGAGCGTTACCGACCATGATTCCTACCTCCCAAAGCCGACTGGAAATGCACAACATTTCCATCTCCTTTTCTGGTTTCCACGCCCTCAAGCAGGTTAATTTCACACTGGAAGGTGGTTCGATTCATGCCCTGACTGGCGCAAACGGCGCGGGTAAATCCACGCTCATGACGATCTTATCAGGCGCTTACGATCACTATCAGGGCGATATTCTGATTAATGGTAAGCAGGTCGATGTCCATTCACCGCGTGATGCTAAGCGGTACGGCATTCATCTGGTGCAGCAGGAAGTCGATGTCGCGCTGGTTCCCACGCTGTCCGTGGCGGAAAACATTATGCTGGATACGCTGGCGCAGGACGGACATCTGCTGAGTTGGCCGCAGATCTATCGTCAGGCGCAGGCGCTGCTCGATCAGCTTGGCGTTCACCTCAATGTTCGTCAACGGCTGGATACCTGCTCGCTCGCTGAGAAACAGCAAATTCTGCTCGCCCGCGCGTTATCTCACGAATGTCGTTTCCTGATTCTGGATGAACCCACCGCCCCGCTGGATCAGGCCGAAAGCGCGCGCCTCTTCGAGGTGGTACGCCGTTTACAGGCCGATGGCATCGGGATCGTGTTTATTTCGCACCGTATTCATGAGCTGAGCGAAATCTGCGATACGTTGACTGTTCTGCGTGACGGCGAGTTTGTCAGCAGCGGTGCGATGCAGGGACTCAGCGGCGAAGAGATCGTAGAGAGAATGCTGGGGCATCGGCTTGACGATATCTTCCCACCGCGCCGAACGACACCTGCAGCAGGGACGTTGCTTCAGGTCACGGGTTTGCACGACGAAACGCTGCTGCACAATATTTCTCTCACGCTGCGCAAAGGGGAAATTCTGGGCATTGCCGGGCTGGCTGGCGCGGGGAAAACCGAGCTGTGTAAAGCGCTGTTCGGCGCAGAGCCCTGCCAGATCGCGCAGGGAGAATATCGAGGTAAACCCTGGCGGCCGCATTCGCCGCACCGCTCCGTCGAACAGGGTCTGGCGCTGGTTCCTGAAGAGCGGCGCAAAGAAGGCATTTTTATTGATGAATCCGTCACCATGAATCTCAGTATCACCGCCACCGATAGCTTTTCCCGTTGGGGACTGTTCAGCCGTCGCAAGGCATTGAACTGGGCAAAACAGATCGTTGAGCGGCTGGCGGTTCGCACCACGGGTCCGGCGCAAAAGCTGGCGCGTCTGTCGGGCGGGAATCAGCAGAAAGTAGCTATCGGCAAGTGGCTGCGCAGTGAAGCACAGGTTTTGATTTTTGACGAACCTACCAAAGGCGTGGATATCAAGGCCAAACAGGACTTGTTCACCCTGATTGATGGCCTCGCCCGTCAGGGCAAAGGCATTATTTATGCGTCAGGCGAGTTCTCTGAACTTGTCGGGCTCTGCGATCGCATCTGCGTGCTATGGGATGGCCGCATTGTCGCAGAGCTGAACGCGGCTGAGATTGACGAAGAAACCCTACTTTTATATTCAACTGGAGGAACTCCCGCGTGAGTCACCCACTTTCATCTAACGGGGCGCTCCCCTTCCGTCACCACGTTTTCGAATTTCTCTATAAGTGGGGCATGCTGATCACGGTTGTTGCGCTGATTGCCCTATTCGGGCTGGCGTCGGAGAACTTTCTCGATCCGTATAACATCATCAATATTCTGCGTTCTATCGCCATCGTGACGGTGATTGCCATTGGCGTCTCCATTTCGCTGTCCGTAGGCGGATTCGACCTTTCCGTGGGGTCAACCGCTTCGCTGGCGAATGCGCTGGTTATCTCGCTTTTCGTCTGGCATGGATTCGGCACCACCGGAGCGATTGTCCTGACGCTGCTGCTGTGTACGCTGGTCGGGCTATTCAACGCCTTCCTCATCGTCGTGTTGAAGATTCCCGATATGCTGGCGACGCTCGCCAGTCTATTCGTCATTCAGGGCGTGGCGATGACCTACAGCTATGGCGGTTCCATCACGCAGAACATGGTGCTGCCTAGCGGCGAAATGGCAGAAGGCGTGATTCCCGAGTTCTTTGCCACGCTGGGTCAGGTGCCGGTCATTGTTGTCATCATGCTGGCGGTAACGGTACTGGTGCAGCTGTACCTATCCCTCACCAAGCACGGTCGCCGGATGTATGCCATCGGCGGCAACCCAGAAGCTGCGCGACTGGCGGGCATTCGCACGGCGCGTTATCGGGTACAGGCGTATGTGTTTTCTTCACTACTCGCAGCGCTGGGCGGCATCTTACTGGCATCGCGCATCGGCTCTTCGCAGGTCAATGCTGGAGGAGGCTATTTGATGGATGCCGTTGCCGCGGCCTACATCGGCTTCTCGCTGGCGGGATCCGGCAAGCCGAACGCGCTGGGTACGCTGCTCGGTGCCGTGATTCTTGGCGTCTTGCAGAATGGGCTGGTGATGCTCTCCGTGCCTTATTACGCGATGGATATCATCAAAGGGCTGGTTCTGGCACTCGCGCTAGCCATGACGTATATCCAGAAGCGCTAATTTCTCTCATTTTCAGTAACGTCTCGCTTCCGCCCCCTTCATCCGAATTCGGGGCGGATTCACAAGACCGCTCACCAATGCCTTCTCTCATTAAGCAGCATTTGGCCGCCGGCACATGTCGCTGTACTCGCTCTATTATTTACTTCCGTTATTATTAAGAAATAAATATTCGCTCATACAATCAAGAGTGGCTCAGAATAATCACAAATAATAACGTTTCCACTTTAGGTCTGACGTGCGCCGCTTTCATTCCCTGTCGATATAGCGAGAGCGACAGAGATAATCGACAGGGAAAGATTCAATCCGATGAAACGTTCAATTTTGATAATCAATTAAAATTGATGAATATCATCATTCCTCTGCCGGGCAATATTCCGTCATACCCGGCGAAATCAAACTATATCCAGATAAATCAAACTACAGGTTATTTGTATCCGTTCTGCTGAGCATACTCATCAATATTTTCAATCGTCTTTTCCATCAGTAATTGCAGCGATGAGGCAGACGTCCAGGAGATATGTGGAGTAATCAGAAGATTAGGCAGGGTTTTCGCTGCGACCATCAATGGATTGTCTTTTGCTGGTGGTTCCTGCGTCAGGCAGTCTAGTGCCGCACCGGCAATAACGCGCTGTTGCAAGGCTTCTGCCAGCGCGTGTTCATCAATCAGCCCGCCTCTGGCAGTGTTAATAATAAACGCGGTGGGCTTACACAGTGCGAGCGTCTCCGCATTAATCAGATGCTGAGTGCTCTCATTGAGCGGGCAGTTGAGTGAAATCACATTCGCCAATCGCAGAACGTCTTCAAACGGCAGATACCCCGCGCGACACTGTGCGGCTCCTCGGTGCTCGGCAAAAATCACCTTCATCCCCAGCGCCTGTGCCAGGCGTGCGACTTCCCGCCCAATCGTACCCGCACCGATGATGCCCAGCGTAGCACCGGCGATGTCCTTAACCGGATGATCAAAATAAGCAAATTGCGACTGGCTGGCCCAGCGGTCACCCAGTTGATCGCGATACCACGCCATCAGGCTGTGCTTTAGCGCAAAAATCATGGCAATCACGTGCTCGGATACGGCTTGCGTCGAGTAGCCCGGTACATTTTTGACTGTGATGCCCAGTTCTTTGGCAGCAACAAGATCGATATTGTCGGTACCCGTTGCCGTTACAGCAATCAGCTTCAACGCAGGTAACGCGGCCAAAGTGTCTCGCGTTAATAGGGCTTTATTCGTGATGATAACGTGGGTGTCTTTTGCTCGGGCGATAACGTGATCGGGCGAGGTATAGTTATATTCAATCCATTCATGGCGGCACTGTGGACGCCTAAAACTCGTCTTTTTCAGGAAAATGGTTTCAGGCAGTGAGCCTTTATCCAAAAAGGTAATTTTTAACATCATCGTGCCCTGGTTGCTATTCATACACTGATTTCCGTTTGCAGATATCAAGGGCTCCGCAGTCGGCAATCACGACAGGTATTCTCATACAAAAATAATGAATTAAATTCTCTGTATGACACAAGACAACGAACGTATTAATAACGTTACACTTCCTGCCTCATCGGAAATCCATCACTCCGTAACGTGAAGCGTAGTCAGCATTAAAGCAATTAACAATACTTAATATAATGAATTTCACTCATCGACATTGTTAGTGTCGATATTCAGAAATATCACAAAAATATAACAGCAAGCCATAATCAAAATAGAAAGGATAAATGTGCAGTGAGGAATGGGCTGAATTTGCGTAAACGGCGTGAATCTGAAAGGTAGATGAAAGAATCTGTGAGCGTATCAGGTTAGCTCCCCAAAACGGATGGAAACCCGCTTTGGGGAAGAAGGGTTATCAGAAATTAATGTTTACTGACATCCAGTAGTTACGACCTGGCAGTACGGAACCCGTAGTCACCTGACTTGACGTAAAGTAATCACCAGCCGTCGTGGTACCCGTACCAACTGGGAAAACATAGGTTTTAGTGAAGTCTTTATCTAGCAGGTTATTGACTGACCCATTCAATGTTACATCTTTGGAAATCTTGTACGAGCCGCCCAGATTTACGACGGTAAACGATTTGAAATCCGAGCCAAGATTGTCATAGACGACTCTGTTTGCTTGATTGTTCGCTGCGGCAAGCGTGGAATAATTTTCCGTAAAGCGTGCCGTCTTACCCCGATATTCAGCTTTAAGCCAGGTGGTCAATTGCTCGTTCACATTCCAGTTTAAACGAGCATTTGCCATGTGCTTAGGCGTATTGGTCAAGCGAGCACCGGGATTTTCTCCACCTTTCTGTTCGCTGTCGGTAAAGGTGTAATTCACATTCAGCGTCCAGTTATCCGACCAGAGCGGGATCGTCGACCCCAGTTCCAGACCTTGCGTGTTAGCTTTACCGATATTGCGATAGCTAGACGTTACTGTATCAATGTCGTAACTATCGATCTTATTGCGGAAGCGGTTATGGAAAAGCGTAGCGTTAGTAGAGAAACCGCTAAAATGCTCATAGTACGCACCCAGTTCCGTATTCACGCTTTCTTCTGGCTTCAGATTAGGATTACCGACCGTATTGATCGTTCCTTGACCCGTTACGCCACTGATCCCATTATGTAACCGAGCCAATGATGGCGTCTTGTAGCCAGTGCTCACCCCACCTTTGATCGTTAATTCATCCAGCGCATTCCACACTAAATAGGCACGCGGGCTTACATGGCCACCAAATGCTTCATGATGTTCATAACGAGCACCTGTCGTTAGTGCGAGCGAATCAACAATACGCCATTCATCTTCAGCAAAAAGTGACCACGAATTCTGTTCGAATTTTTCGCCCGTATTCGCCAGAACAATCCCGTCTTTCATGACGGCATTCCAATATTGCCCACCTAACGTCAGTAAATGACTGTCTCCTAGCGGGCTCACCAGTTTCGTATCAAGGATGTAGTTAGTGTTTTTAAGCTCGCGCTTTTGCCCTGCCGTTGCTGAGCCCGCAGGTACCGTAGAGCGAGGGATCAAACGTCCTTTATTTTCAGTCTGGTTGAAGGACAAGCTTGAATTCCATGTACCAAAATCGAGTTGATTATCGCTACCCAGCGTAATCTTGCGACGCTCATAACGCAGTGTATCTTCATAACCACCGCCCCGAGTTGCGGCACCCGCTCCCAGCGCGCCAAGCTGTTCTTGCTTGTTATCATATTTCTGGTTGGAGACTTCACCATCGAGCCACAGTGTATTGCGGCTATCTAACAGCCAGGATAGTTTGCCACCGAGGAGATAATTATCTGACTTAACTGGATTCGGGCCGCGCGTACTGAGTTCCTGTCCAGTCGAGGATGAACTTACCTCTGACGCATCACGGCGTAAAATATTACCGCGCAGGGCGAGCCCTAGTTTGTCTTCGATCAGCGCACCGCTGGAATAAATCGAGAACTTGGAAGCGTCACCATAGTCTCTGTCTTCCTGGAAGGTATGATCCAGCGTGATATTCCCAACCCACTCTTTCGACGCTTTTTTGGTGATGATATTGACCACACCGCCCATCGCATCAGAGCCATATAGCGTTGACATCGGCCCACGAATAACTTCAATACGTTCGATCGCTGCCAGCGGGGGAATAAAGCTGGTGTTCATCGTACCAAACCCATTCGGGGTGACGTCCGATGAACCATTCTGGCGAATACCATCAACCAGAATCAGTGTGTAGTCACTTGGCATACCGCGAATGCTGATGTCCAGACCGCCCGTTTTGCCCGTTGAACTACGCACATCCACGCCTTCCACGTCGCTGAGCGCTTCGCCAAGATCGTTATATTTACGCTTCGTCAGTTCATCCTGACTGACAACGGAAATACTCGCTGCCGCCTCAGTGATTTTTTGTTCATAGCCAGAAGCCGTTACAACCAGCGTATCGTCCTGTGCGGCGATAACGGGTGTCGATACGGTTGTAGCAAGTGCCAATGCGATCGATTTTCTTATATTTATTGCCATGCGTCTGTGTCCTCAGAACGAATATTTTACATTGAGTTTTTTTGTCGGACACATTGTAATGATCGGGAAATAATTGTAAATGAAAATTAAAATCATTTGCATACTCAATAAAAACAAATGGAAATTAATATAAAATCATTAATAAACAATATATTAATCGTTATTTTCAATCATTAAATCGCGTTAATGTAAAATACCCCTAAAAAATCAATGTGAATAAATTTGATTTAAATCAACATGCGAGAGTAAAGAAAGACATGAGGCGTAACGGCAGAACAGAAAAAAACCAATAAAAAAGGCGACCCCCGTCAGGGAGTCGCCCGTTAACCGCGTTCTTACGATTTAGTCTTTATGATCGGGGTACATCATCTCTTGATACTTGATGAAGTGCGTTCCACGGCACAGCTTATAGCCGAACCAAATCAGCAGGAACAGCGGAATACCGATGTACGTCGCCGTCACGCCATACCAGTCGATTTTATCTTCCAGAAACGCCTGATAGTTTTGCCCCAGCGTAATGATCAGACAGAGCACAAACGCAAAGATCGGCCCCAGCGGGAAGAAGCTCGACTGATAAGGCAGGCGGCTCAGATCATGGCCTTGCATGACATAGCCACGGCGGAAACGGTAATGGCTGATCGCGATCCCCAGCCAGGCAATAAAGCCTGTCATGCCGGAGGTATTCAACAGCCACAGGTAAACCGTTTGGTTGCCGTATAAAGAAGATAGGAAACACAGCGCCGCCACCACGGTGGTAGCGTACAGCGCATTACGCGGCACGCCGCCTTTTGACAGTCTGGCGAAAATGCGCGGCGCTTTACCTTCCGATGCCAGCGTAAACAGCATACGCGTAGAGGCATACATCCCGGAGTTACCCGCCGACAGCACCGCCGTCAGGATAACCGCATTCATGACCGCCGCCGCAGACAGCAGACCTGCGTTCTCAAACACCAGCGTGAACGGGCTTACCGTAATGTCTTTTACATCATTACGCAGCAGGTTCGGATCGGTATACGGAATGATTAAGCTGATAATCAGAATCGCGAAGATGTAGAACAACAGAATGCGCCAGAAAACCTGACGGATGGCACGCGGAATGTTTTTGCTTGGCTCCTGAGATTCGCCAGCCGCCACGCCGATCAGTTCCGTTCCCTGAAAAGAGAAGCCGACGATCATGGCAACACCGATCATGGCAGAGAAGCCGCCAGCAAATGGCGCATCACCAATTTCCCAGTTGTGGAATCCGGCATTTTCCGCGCCGCTCATGATGCCCGTAATCATCATCACGCCAACGGCAATGAAAATGACGACCGTGACCACTTTAATCAGTGAGAACCAATATTCCGCTTCGCCAAATCCTTTCACGGAAATGTAGTTAAGCAGGAACATCAGCGCGAGGAACAGCGCGCTCCAGATCCAGCCGGAGACATCGGGGAACCAATATCCCATCACCAGCTGTGCCGCCACCAGATCGACCGCGATGGTCACCGCCCAGTTGTACCAGTAGTTCCAGCCCAGCGCAAAGCCGAACCCTTCTTCTACATAGCGGGAACCGTAGCTGGAGAACGAACCGGAAACCGGCATAAACGCCGCCAGTTCGCCCAGACTGGTCATCAGGAAGTAAACCATCAGCCCAATCAGGGCATAAGACAGAAGTGCGCCACCTGGGCCAGCTTGTGAAACCGTCGCACCAGACGCGACAAATAATCCGGTACCAATCGATCCGCCAATGGCGATCATCGTTAAATGCCGTGCTTTCAGTTCACGGCGCAGGGTCGGTGCGCCCTGTGTAGTTTGTTGAATATCGTGCTGAGCCATTGTTATCCTGCATGCTCGTGCTAAAAATCGAGGCGGGATTGTAGCAAATAGCGTTGTGCTGAATAGTTAAGATCGTCGAGTTATAAGAGAGGTTAATAACTCGCGTCCGATTATTAGCAGCAGAAAATATTTTCGCTATGGCATTTCGCAGCAATAACTCAAGAAACGCTGTAGCACATTTGAAAGATGTTTCTGTCGGTGATGAACCAGATACAGCGTCCGCGTAAGTTTAGGCAGCGGCACCTTCAGCTCCACCAGCGAACCTGACGCCAGCTGCTCGGCAATGACATGCCGCGACAGGCAGCTGATGCCAATCCCGTGGCGAACCGCATGTTTGATCGCCTCTGAATTACCTAATTCCATCACCAGATGAAAATGTGACAGGTGCGTCAACAGCAGGTGATCCAGCACTTCGCGCGTGCCTGAGCCACGTTCACGCAGGATCCAGTGCGCATCCGCCAGCGCGGTTAATGAAACAGAACCTCGACTGAGCGGATGTTCGGGAGAGCAAAACACCACCAGCTCATCTTCCAGCCAGGGCTGCGTAATCAAATCAGGGTGATGGCAAGGCCCTTCGATCAAGCCCAAGTCGACACTGAATTCAGATACGCGCGTGATCACATCTTTCGTATTGCCAACATGCAGTTCCAGCGGAATATCGGGGTAGTCATGACGATAGCGGGCAATCATCGCAGGCAATAAATAGTTGCCAATGGTGCTGCTGGCATACACCCGCAGCGCCCCATTATCACGTCGGAACAGTTGCTCAATTTCCATCGACTGTTCAAGCAGTGCCAGTGCTTTGGGATACAGCAGGCGGCCATGCTCATTAACCACCAGACGTTTACCCACGCGGTCGAAAAGTTGAACCCCCAACTGCCCTTCTAAATCCGCCAGAGCCGCGCTGACAGCCGATTGAGACAGGGCAAGCACAACGGAGGCCTGTGTCGTTGAACCACTTTTCAGGACTTCGGCAAAGACTTCCAGTTGACGTAACGTGATATGCATAGTGCGCTCTTTATCTGAAATACTTATAGGTTATAAATATATAATCAATTTCTCTTTTAATCTCGTGGATTATAAGCTGGCTTCTCAATTTTCGGTACGGTCAGAATAGGCACCCAATCCATGGCTCTTCCTGCGACATTACACACGATAGCCCCGCCCGATGGAGCAAAAGCGCGATTACCCGGCCTGTTGTTAGTAAGTTTAATAACTTTTTCGCTCCTCTGGCTGGCAAATATTCCGAAAATCGCCCACTGGGGACCGGGTTCGCTGACATTGGCGATCTTGATTGGGATCGTGCTGGGAAATAGCGTTTATCCACGTCTTCATCCTCTGTGCGATCCGGGCGTGCAGTGGGCCAAACAGCATTTACTTCGCTGGGGCATCATACTTTATGGTTTTCGTCTAAGCTTTCAGCAGGTTGCTGCCGTTGGCTTTACCGGTGTTGCGGTCGATCTTACCGTTGTCACGCTGACATTTTTACTCGCCTGCTGGGTCGGCAAGCGCTGGCTGAAACTCGACAATGAAACCGTGATGCTCATCGGCGCTGGCAGCAGCATCTGCGGTGCGGCGGCGATCATAGCAACCGCGCCCGTTGTCAAAGCGTCCAGCAATGCGATTGCCGTCTCCGTTTCTACCGTGGTGATTTTCGGTACGACAGCGATGTTTTTGTATCCGTGGCTCTATCAGCTCAATCTCGAACATCACTGGATTGACGTCACACCCCAGATCGTCGGTCTGTACTTCGGCTCAACGATACACGAAGTCGCTCAGGTCGTTGCAGCCGGACATGCGGTTGATGGTGCGACGGAAAACATCGCCGTCATCAGCAAGATGCTGCGCGTGATGATGCTGGCCCCTTTCCTTCTCATTCTTGGGTTTTACCTGAAAAAAACGGCGCAAAAAAGTGACGCGCAAGACGCGATTCCACTGATGTTCCCGTGGTTTGCACTGGGGTTTATCGCCGTAGCTGCCTTCAATTCCTTCCAGCTACTTTCTCCTGCACTCGTCACACAGCTGGTACAGCTCGATAATGTACTCTTGACCATGGCGATGGTTGCGCTGGGGCTCACAACCCGATTCAGCGCCATCCGTCAGGCCGGAGCAAAACCGCTGCTGCTGGCACTCGTTCTGTTTCTCTGGCTGGTCGTTGGCGGTGCGGGCATCAATCTGTTCTTCGAGCATTTCGCACATGCAACTTGAAGTATGACGGGTATGCAGGTCGATGCCATAATGTCTCCGTTACCAAAGGAGACCAACATGAAATACATCGGGGCGCACGTTAGCGCATCTGGCGGGGTCGATCAGGCCGTGATTCGCGCACATGAGATAAAGGCGACGGCCTTCGCTTTATTTACCAAGAACCAGCGCCAATGGCAGGCTGCACCGCTCAGCGCCGAGGTCATCGAGCGTTTTAAAACCGCCTGTGAGCAATACGCGTATACGTCAGCACAGATTCTGCCCCACGATAGCTATCTGATTAATCTAGGTCACCCGGACGCCGAGGCGCTGGATAAGTCACGCCTCGCGTTTATTGATGAAATGTCCCGCTGCCAGCAGCTTGGGCTAAGCCTGCTGAATTTTCACCCCGGCAGCCATCTAAAGCAGATTGAGGAAGATGACTGTCTGGCACGTATCGCCGAGTCCATCAACATCGCACTGGCGGAAACGGACGGCGTCACCGCGGTGATTGAAAACACCGCCGGGCAAGGCAGTAATTTGGGTTTCCGCTTTGAACATCTGGCGGCCATCATCGATGGCGTAGAAGATAAAAGCCGCGTCGGCGTCTGTATCGATACCTGCCACGCCTTCGCTGGTGGCTACGATCTGCGGACGGAAGCAGATTGCGAAGCCACCTTCGCTGAATTCGATCGCATTGTTGGGTTTCGCTATCTGCGCGGAATGCATTTGAATGATGCCAAAAGCGCGTTCGCTAGTCGCGTTGACCGACACCATAGTCTGGGAGAAGGCAATATCGGCAAAACCGCTTTCAGCTATATCATGAAAGATGCTCGCTTTGACGGTATCCCGATGATTCTGGAAACGATCAACCCCGATATTTGGGCCGACGAAATCGCCTGGCTCAAATCCGAAGCCCAGCGCTAGCTAGTTTTTATCCCGTAAAAAAGCGCCAGTCGGCAAATACCAACTGGCGCTATCTCATCCACATCCTTGTGTTATGGCATTACTTTTTATTTACGACGATGATCAAACTTACGCAACTTTCGCCAGCTGTTCATCAGAGCGTTTCAGCAGTGCGTACAGCACGCCAGCGACGACAGTACCTGCAACGATCGCTAACAGGTAGCCGATAACCGGGGTAATCGCGCCAGGAATCAACAGCACGAACAGACCGCCGTGTGGTGCCATCAACTTAGCGCCCACCGCCATTGACAGCGCACCCGTCAGTGCCCCACCGATGATGCAGCAAGGCAGAACGCGCATTGGATCACGCGCCGCGTAAGGAATCGCCCCTTCGGAGATAAAGCACAGGCCCAGTACAAACGCCGCTTTGCCCCCTTCACGCTCGGTCGGGTTGAATTTTTTGCTTGCCAGCACAGTCGCCAGACCCATTGCCAACGGTGGCACCATACCGGCTGCCATAACGGCGGCCATCGGTGCGTAAATCTGGCTACTGAGTAAGGTCGTACCGAAGACGTAAGCCACTTTGTTAACTGGCCCGCCCATATCCGTACACATCATCGCACCCAGGATCGCACCCAGAATCACCGCATTCGCCGTGCCCATGGATTGCAGCCAACCTGTCAGGCCAGTCAGGATTTTCGCCACTGGCGTGCCAACGACGTAAATCATGATAAGACCGGTGATCAACGTAGCAAACAGCGGAATAATCAAGATCGGTTTTAGCGCAGTCAAACTTTGCGGCAGAATCAGTTTATTGTTGATCGCTCTGGCAATATAGCCCGCAAGGAAACCGGCAATGATCCCACCGAGGAAGCCTGCTCCCGTACTCACTGCCAACATCCCGCCAACCAGACCTGGCGTTAAGCCCGGACGATCTGCAATGGAGAACGCGATATAGCCCGCCAGCACCGGCACCATCAGCGCAAAGGCAGAACCGCCGCCGATCTTCATCAGCGCCGCTGCCAGCGTACCTTCCTGTTTAAAGGCTTCGATACCAAAGACAAACGACAGTGCGATACACAAACCACCCGCGACAACCATCGGCAGCATGTAAGACACGCCGGTCAACAGGTGACGATACGGGCCTGCTCCGCCTTTCTGGCCAGATTCGCTAGCGCTTGACGCACTGGCTTGCCCAGACGGCTGGTACACTTTCGCTTCAGCCTGCGCTTTATCTAACTCCTGCGCCGTCTTCTTCAGTGCCAACCCGGTTGACGTGCGATACATCTTCTTACCAGCAAATTTCGCCAGATCGACTTCAATGTCCGCAGCAACGATCACCAGATCGGCCTGTTCCACTTCTTCAGGGGTAATCGCGTTGCCCGCGCCAACAGAGCCGCGCGTTTCTACTTTTACCCACCAGCCGCGTTTTTTCGCTTCACTTTCAATCGCTTCTGCTGCCATAAACGTGTGCGCGACGCCCGTCGGGCACGCCGTTATCGCCACAATACGCTTGGCAGCGGCGGGCTGCTGAACAGGCGCTGACGCTGCGGCCTGATAGACCGTGGCTTCAGCCTGTGCTTTCGCCAAAAAGGCTTCCGGCTGCGAAACTGCCAGTTCGATGTCACCGACATAAACCCGCTTGCCATTCAGTGCGCTGTCCGCCGCAGCGGATGCACCCAGAACGATCGCCAGTTCAGCGTCGTTAACCTGTTCTGTAAACGTCACCCCTGCTTTCGCAGCGGCAGCGCCGAGTAGGTTCTTCACCAGTTGGCTTCTCGCCAGGCCCAGTGATTTATCCAAAATCAGCAGCGTTTTCATTGTTTATCTCCTGCTGTATCAGTTAAAGGGTTTGAGGTCGACACGCGCCATCATTGCGGCCAACTGAGGACGATCGGTAATACCAACATTACTTTGGCTGACGGCCAGCGCTGAAACCGCCGTAGCCAAACGCAGAGTGTGCTCACTGGACTCACGCATTAATAAGCCATAAATCAACCCCCCAACCATGGAGTCGCCCGCACCTACCGTACTTACCACATCACAAGCCGGTGGTTTTGCCAGCCACGCACCCGATGCATTCACCCACAGCGCGCCTTCCGCACCCAGTGAGATGACAACATGCGCGATACCCTGTTCACGCAGCGCGTGGGCGGCATCCACCACATCAGCCAGCGTAGGTAATTTACGCCCAGCCCATATCTCCAGCTCCCGGCGGTTTGGTTTCACCAACCAAGGAGAGGCTTTCAGTCCCGCCACCAGCGCTTCACGGCTGCTGTCGAAAATAATGCAAGGACACTGCGTGCGCAGACGCGACATCCAGTCGGTAAACGCATCAGGATCGACGCCAGCAGGCAGACTGCCGCTCACCGCGACCATGTCGAACTGCCCCAGCCAGCTCAGCGAGTCATTGACGAAACGCTGCCAATCCTGCTGTGTCACTTCAAAACCGGAAAAGTTGAAGTCGGTTACGTCGCCATCTTTTTCGGTTAATTTGACATTAATACGCGTACGTCCTGGCACAACCTGGAAACGGTTGGCAATGCCCAGTTCGCTGAACAATTGCTGAAAACCATCCTGATTGTCTTTACCCAGAAAGCCACCTACCGTGACATCAATCCCGAGATCTTTCAGCACCTTGGCAACGTTAATACCTTTGCCTGCGGCGTGCAGACCCGCTGTCTGAACCAGATTGACTTCGCCTTTCTCAACTTCTGGGCAATAGCCAACCAGGTCATAAGCTGGATTCAGGGTGATTGTGGCTACTCTCCTGCTCATGCTGCCCCCTCGCCCAAACCGGACGTAATCGCATCGCCAATAGCGGCCAGTGCTTGTTCTGCATCGCTACCACTCGCGGTGAAACGCAATTTGTGACCTTTCTTCACGCCTAGCGCGACGACTTTCATCAGGCTGCGGCCATTTGCCGGTTTGCCTGTGCCATCCAGATTGGTGACGGTGATGTCACTGCTGAACTGCTTGATCACGTTCACCAGCATGGTGCCCGGACGCGCGTGCAGACCGTGTTCGTTGCGAATGGTGAACTCTGCCGTCAGCACTTCGCTTTCTTCTGGTACGTCGCTGGTCAAGAGTGCCAGCAGCGTCGGCGCGTCAGCCGTCAGCAGACGTTCCGCTTTTTGCGCAATCAGCAGGTTGCTCAGGTAATCGATCGGGGCAAAAGCCTGATCGTCAGCCGCAGCTACCGTCACCAATAAGGCCACGTTTTCGCCGTCAACGCTGAAAGGCGTAGCCGGACGTGCCACCGCAGCCGCGCTGCTGAGGTTACCGACAGCGCTATCGCTGAACCACACACCTTGCCCCAGATTCAGCGGCTTGTTGCTGACTGCCGTGCTGACGAAGCTGGCGTCTGCTGCACCGATCTGCTGAAGACGACCGGCGTTCAGCGCCTGAAGCGTCAACAGATTATCGGTAGCCACATCCAGCGCAATCAGTGAGGTATCAAAGCGGAACTCCGCCAGTTGCTGCTCGCCCATCAGCAGGCTACGCAGTTCTTCTGCTGACGTGGTGCTTGCCAAACGTGCTGCCACGCGATCGTCGCTCAGGACGTGGGTCAGCTGACGCAGCAACGCAAGGTGTTCATCAGAACGGGCTGCAATCCCCAACACCACGTAGGCGGTTTGATCTTCACCCCAGGAAATACCCTGAGGAAATTGAAATACTTGAACCCCGGTCTTCAATACCAGATCGCGGGTATCGGTTGTGCCGTGAGGGATAGCAATGCCGCTTCCCAAATAGGTGGATGTTTGCTGTTCACGCTGGAGCATGCCGTCGACATACCCTGCGTTAACGCACCCGGCCTCGGTCAGTGCTGAAGCAACAAGCTGGATAGCTTCCTGCTTAGTACTGGCCGCTGCGCCCAAATGAATATCTTGCTGTGACAACTGGAACATGGCACTCCTCTCTTGCTGAAAGTTGAATCGTTTCAGCTTTTATGAGAAAAAAATGTGTCGATTGTTAGGGCGTTTCAAAAAAAATTCCGCTGAAACGTTTCAAAAGTCTCATTCTATTACGTCATTTATGCAAGCTTTCTACGCTGCTGACGTAACAGAATTTTGACATCACGCACATTTTACCGTGGATGACGCGCTGCCCGCCAACAAAAATCCGCAAAAGGCTGAAGCCGTGCTGACGAAAAATAATGAAACAAGATTTCTGTTTCATTATAAACCCGAGTAGTATGTCGCGCTCGACAGCCTCTGCCTATTTTCCAAGCGCCATCAATTTATGTTCACTCCTGCAAACACAACGCGACGTCCGCTCGACCTGACATCGTCAGCATTTTTAGTTATTGCCTTCCTGACTGGAACGGCTGGCGCCCTACAGCTGCCTACGCTCAGCCTCTTTCTTTCCAGCGAAGTACAGGCTCGTCCTTTCTTAGTCGGGATGTTTTATACTGGCAGCGCCGTTATCGGTATTGTCGTCAGCCAAATGCTGGCCACACGGTCGGACCGTCAGGGCGATCGCAAATCGCTGATTTTCGTCTGCTGCCTGCTAGGCGCACTGGCCTGCATGCTGTTTGCCTGGAACCGTAACTACTTTATTCTGCTCTTTATAGGCGTGTTGCTGAGCAGCTTTGGCTCGACCGCGAACCCACAGCTTTTTGCGCTAGCGCGGGAGCATGCGGATAAAACCGGTCGTGAAGCGGCGATGTTCAGCTCCATCCTTCGCGCACAAATTTCTCTAGCCTGGGTTGTCGGCCCGCCCATCGCCTTTGCGCTGGCACTAGGGTTCGGCTTCACGGCGATGTACCTGACCGCCGCAGTCGTCTTTATCCTGTGCGGCATTCTGGTCAAACTCTTCCTGCCTTCCATGCCCAAAGCCGTGGAAAAGACCACCTCGACGCTGGAATCGCCGCGCCGCAACCGCCGGGACACGCTTTTGCTGTTCGTTGCCTGTACCTTGATGTGGACCTGCAATGGCATTTACCTCATTAATATGCCGCTGTATCTGGTGCATGAGCTGCATCTGCCGGAAAAGCTGGCGGGTATCATGATGGGTGTGGCCGCCGGGCTGGAAATTCCGGTGATGCTGATTGCTGGCTACGTTGCTAAACGCTTCGGTAAACGTTTCCTGATGCGGCTTGCCGTTGCTTCCGGTTTGCTGTTCTTCGGCGGCTTGCTGGTTCTTGATGGCGAAATAGCGCTGCTAGCGTTACAAGCGTTGAACGCTATTTTCATCGGTATTCTGGCAGGAATCGGCATGCTTTACTTTCAGGACTTGATGCCCGGACAGGCAGGCGCGGCAACCACGCTGTTTACCAATACCACACGCGTTGGCTGGATCATCTCCGGCTCACTGGCTGGGATTGTTGCTGAAATCTGGAACTATCACGCCGTCTTCTTCTTCGCGCTGCTGATGATCGCCGGTTCTATCTATTGTATGTGGCGCATCAAAGACGCTTGATCGCTGCACATTAAGGGGCGGTGTCGGCTTCCAGTTTCAGTAGATAAATCAGTGCCTCATCACGATGGCTGAAGCGCGCGGCTTTAGCCCCGCGCAAACCGCAGGCCGCAGTGGAGAATGGAACAACCCGCAGCGCATCGCATCATCGAGATGAATACAAGATGTGTTGGCAGGCTTACCGAAAGTACAATTATTCACTGTTTAAAATTTGGATGTCTGCTGTTAGCATCTGAGCATCAGTGTAAGTATCCCGCTAAACCGAACCATTCACTTTTAGAGATCTTCCGACATACTGATTATGTCCCGTTGAGGAGATCGCTATGCGCAAAGCCCGATGTACCGAGCACCAGATCATCGCCGTTTTGAAGTCCGTTGAAGCCGGACGTACCGTCAAAGACGTTTGCCGCGAAGCGGGAATATCCGAGGCGTCGTACTACAACTGGAAAGCGAAGTTTGGCGGTATGGAAGCCTCTGATATCAAAAAGATGAAAGATCTGGAGGACGAAAACCGTCGGCTGAAACAGATGTTTGCCGATCTGAGTCTGGAGTGCCGCGCACTCAAAGATGTTATTGAAAAAAGCTTTAAAACCAGCGATAAAGCGTGAGCTCGTCAGTTATCTGACCGCGCAGTTTGCGATGAGCATCCACCAGGCATGCAGGACAGTTTATTTTTATCAGCCTGACACCCGGCGTGATGAGCCAGTCATTCAGGCACTGACTGAAATGGCAGAACGCTATCCGCGATACGGCTTCAAGAAATTGTTCCAGAAGCTACGCAGGCAGGGGCATACATGGAATCACAAACGCGTTCATCGTATTTATTGCTTACTGAAACTGAATTTTCGTCGTAAAGGAAAGCAACGTTTGCCAGTGCGTGATCCAGCACCATTGGCGGTGCCGGAACACCTGAATCAGAGCTGGTTAGTGGATTTTATGCATGATGCACTGGTGTGTGGCAGACGTTTTCGCACGTTCAACGTGGTGGATGATTTTAATCGTGAAGTGCTGGCGATAGAAATTGACCTGAATATCCCGGCACAACGCGTTGTTCGGGTGTTGGACAGGATAGCGGCAAATCGAGGATATCCGCTAAAGATGCGGATGGATAACGGTCCGGAACTGGTCTCGCTGACATTGGCACAATGGGCTGAAGAGCACGGTGTGGCACTGGAATTTATTAAACCGGGCAAGCCAACACAGAATGCCTTTATCGAACATCGAACGTTTTAACCGAACGTACCAAACAGAAATACTGGATTTTTACCTGTTCAGAACACTGCATGAAGTAAGGGAAATTACGGATCGCTGGCTGCATGAATATAACAGCGTGCGTCCTCATGAATCCCTGAATAACCTGACGCCGGAAGAATATCGGCTGATGGCTGAAAACCCGGAAATCTCAAAAAGTGCGTGGAACTAAAACGGGGCGCTTACACCGAAATGGCGAATATATCACCAAGATAGAGATTTAATAGGAATAAAATGAAACTCACGCTTAAGATTCATATTAATTATACCAGCCATGGTCGTAGTGATGCACTAAGGTTTCTATTTCCTCAAAGAACTTATTGCCAATTTATGCCAACCGAAACAAAGATTAAGTAAATTTCTAATACGGTACCTTCATTTCAATCGTCACAGACGTTAATATCATCGATATGATGCATTTATACAGTAACCTGCACCGGGGGAATTCTGTAGATTAATGATAGAAGTGCCGAAGCGATGTCAGCACCTCTGTCTATTAAAGCAAATTAGCCCCACATACTCCTAATATCCTGAAAATCAAGTCCCACTCGAGTTTGAGATGCTCCAAATTTATGCAAGATATTTAATGCATATTCATATCGTAATTCAGCAATTGCAACTGCATTCACATCTTTCATTACCAATGTTTTGATATTTTCCTTTTCTTCTTCTCTGGCAGCATACAGAATAATTGACTGCCCTTCTTTATAATACCCCTGCTCAGTTGCAAAAAAAGTATCCCAGACAATGTTATCTTTTCCTAAAGAATATGCCAAGGGAGTATTGTTTTCATTCAGAAAAAGGTAATCATTACGGTTAGCATTTTTGTTCGCCTCCTTTATTGCGACAGCTTCCAACTTAACAGCTTTAAAGGCTAAATAGGTGTCCCCTATGCGAGATTGCCATTGGTTTACCCTCTGGCCAGGAACCATGTCACACGCAGGGGTAACACAAACCCATTTATCATCTCCAATTTTCAATATGGTGCCAGTTCTTAAGTGATTATTATTTACTGACATGGAGCAACTATATGCGTTTAAAAGCCCTAAGGTCTTATCTTTATCTGCCATGCACTCACTAAAAAAACCTTTGACAAAATCCCTATTCTCTAAAGATGTAGTGCAGCTGGCAGCTTTAATAAGCCTTTTAGAAAAATCTCGTAGCTCTAAACGAGATGCTGTCGCTAGCTGCTCCCAATGTAGATTAATAGCTTTATCATGAGCTGAATCATTGTCAGCTTGTTCCAATAGATTAAAGAGCCATCCAGCTTGAGCTGGTCGGTTGTTTATTATATTACAAGCCTGCTCAATACCTCTTTCATCTAACTCATAACGCATTTTAGCCATAAGGAGATGCATTGGTGAAGCATTTCTCTTAACCAAAGCCGCATGTAATGAACCTACCAACTCTTCGGCTGGATCGTCTGAGCTTTTTCTTATTACTGATATGAATGTCTTCCCTGTGCTTATAAAGTTAGATTCATCATCCCATTCCCATACTAAGTCTGAACCAACCTGTTTTTCAAACTTTACTGCATCTTTTAGTAGATCATAAAACTTCCATTTAAGTAACTCGTTAACTTCTATACCTGCCTCTGTAGAGATCTCATTGATCTGAGATAAAAAACCATACATAACATGTTGTTCATTATGTATATCTGTAAGCGCCTCACTGTTATGAGATGTGTAAGCCCTGAGTATTGAAAGGAAGTCAATCGAACCACCGACCCATGGATAAGCCATGCCATCATTATTCTCATCGAGCCAGTCATTCATTCTAGTATTCGTATCTTCAGATGGGATAAAAGGATTATCGGCATCTATAACAACTAAATTAGAAAGTATTTCAACAAATACATTCTTTATATCCCCAGCATAGCCTTTTGTGTGAACCAAGATCGAATTGTAATGATTGTTTTGGTCAAGAGATTTAATAATTTCTCGAGCTCTAGTTCCATCGTCCTCGGTGTCACCATCCAGATGGTAATCTAATATAATTAAATCACTATGATGTATATGTGGTGGAACTTTGCTGTCCCCCCCAATATTTGGCGACTGCCCATTAAAGACATCCACCCCCCACTGATATTGGGAATGACACATGCTAATGATTTTTTTCAGCCTAGCTATATTTACATCAATATCTACATTTGCATTGGTAGCTGTAGCTGTAGCTGTAGCTGTATTTCCGCCAGCAGGCTGATTATCAGCTTTAGAGAATTGTTGCTCTATTAATGATAAAAGAGTTGGATATTCATCATCAATGACTGTAACATTTCTTATGGTTTTTATAAATGCTTCTTCTATTAAAGAAGAATATGTTATTGCTGTATCAGTCATTTTATCAATCCTTTAAAAGTTAGAGCGAAATTTGCACCACAAAGAATTTTGAAATCATGTCTAGTTTCATAGCGTATACTATGCCCACCAGCCATAAGGTTCTGCTTGCAGAGATACAGACCTACCCCTCGCCCTCCTCTTTGTTTCCGAGTAAAGAAAAGAGTAAATAGACTATCTATATCATCCTCATCAACACCAGGGCCGTTATCACTAACAACTACTTCACCATCCTTGATGGATAGAAGTATTTCTTTATCTACTCTATTTTGCCTTTGCACCCAATAAATTGAATTATTTATTAAGTTTATGAAAACCGGATAAATACGTGACTGTAATTCCATAATGGAAAAATTATTGAACTCAGGAGTGCATGTAAAGGTTATATTGCCATTTTCAAAATATTTAGAGAAATAACCACGTATATACTCGCTTATGCTATGACCTGTAATACTTTGAATTTCTTTCTTGCCAGAAAGCTTCAATGGCGAAAGAAACTTCAATTTATCAATTAATGACTCATGATACGTAAGTGCCAGCTCTAAATTTTTTCTCTGCAAGTCAGTCAGATCGGTATTGCTCATCATTTTCAATGCATGTGTGAGTTCTTGATCAAGCCCATCAAGCTCATGTCCAATGATTTCTACAGTAATGCCAAGTTGAGCTAAAGAATGAAGTCTAGTAATCTCCTCTTGAAACTTTACAGACTCATTCATGCTGTGGATTGCCAATCCTTCCAGATCTATCTGCTCATTAATTCGCTCTAAGGCAGTTATATATGGCGAAAGTTTCTGCCCATTTTCAATCTCTATTTTCTGGTGTTCTGCATCTAACTTCTCAAGTACATATGCAAGCGATATTTTTTGAAGATTTAGATCTTCAAGGCTATCTTCCATAGCATTTTTATATTGTTCACGACAAACTTTAACCAGTTCCTCGAACTCACTTTGTTGCTTCACAAGCATTTCTTTGCCTCGAGAGGCATATCTTGTTATAGCACTATTGATGCTAGCCAGCTTGCTTCGGTAAACCTCGCTTGCTTTCTCGTAATCACTTTTATCGGTTGACTCTTCAATTGCTCGGTTAATTACATATGTAAGACCTTTTATCATTTCTCTACATTGAAGTTCTTCTTTTCTGTAAGAACGATAATCATCCTCTAACCGGCCTAGATTCGTAGGTATTGGACTTAGAGAAAAAGCTTGAATCCGTTCGGCAAACTCATCAACAGCTTTCTTTAAGGCTTGAATGTCATCGATTGAATTTAGATTGATTCTGCTTTCTAAGTTTTGATTAAACTCGAAAATTGTTACTGCTAAACTATGTAAGGAATCTGCATTGTTTTTTATAGCAGTGCGTATTCTTTTTCTTTCTTTGGAAAGAAGTTTGTTGCGATCCTCTATAGCTTTTTGTAAATTCTTCTTCTCCCTGATATCCTCTAAGGCATCCCCTCTTCCTTTAGAGTAACTTCCGAAATGTTTATCAGCAGAATCAATCAATATTTTTTGTACAATCTCTCGGAAGATCTTAGACGCTCGATTTTCAATAAACCCTTCTCGACCAGCTTTATCTTTTAAATTTGGGTTATCGTGACGCGTAATTGCAATACGACCAAACATACGGCGCCCGGACCAAAAATATCTACCAGCATTTTTTGAACGGCGTTCTTCTATTGAAAAATAATCACTATCAGCACGCCCATACGGCATTACTCGTAATCCATCTCGATATACTCTGAACCCAGAATATCTTTCAGATTGTTCAAGAAAGTGTGCATGCTGTGAGTCATTTAACGATGTACTGTTGATATTGAGTTCAAATGCACCAATACGTAAATGAAATGGCCCAAAAGCACTATCTTTTCGAGTTTTATATACTTGCTTTGGTTTGATTACATAATCCTCTATCCATTCCCCAAAGACTTTCACTCGTCCTTTAAAATAGCCATCATTATCAACACTCCCTTCAATAATATGCTCTATATCTTCTAAACTACTTAAGTCAAACTCGCGATTTTCTCCAATAATTACTTTTGGCAATCCATTAACCCAGCCAGTTACACTGTAGTTAAAATCGTTAATCAGTGGTTCGCCATCCCTAGAAAATGGATCAGTAAAATTCGAAAGCGTTTGGAAAAAGCGTTCGCGTGTACTTCTCTCCGCATCGTCAGTTTGGTCAAGAGCAGCATTTGAAAGTTGTATGTACAAATCGTATTGCACATCAGCTATGAACATCGCTGTTCCATGCGAAGACTCACCTGTCCATACAGGCCACTTACTAAAATGCTTCTCTTTAAATACATCTTGAATAAGGGTCTGTTCTATTTTCTTTTGAGTCGTAACATCAAGCCCGTCTTCTTTCTCTTGACGGCTAAATGAATCCCATGCCGCCGCAATTCTTTTCGTTCGCTCAAGATCATTAGAGTCTCCCCATACATTCCCCATCATCTGATCGAACAAAAGAGGGAGAATCTCGATGAGTTCATGTTTGTTGCTAAAGTCTCTAACCGGTATTTGGACATCACTTAAAAACAAAAAAGGATTTTCAAATAAACGCCAATCTATAAGAGCGGCTACATAATCGCTATTATTTCTTTTTGATAACAGCAAAAGTAATGGACCAATAGCTGCGGAAGATAATCGTCCTATTCCTTTTTGACCTTGTTTAGGTCGTTCCGGTAAGCCATCACGGTCATCTTCAGGGATGTTGAACCCATTTGTTTTGGACTCAGTACCAACCACAAGCCATTTAGACTCAAATTCACTTCGGTTCATGCCATGACCATTATCTACAATGGCTGAAACATTGAGTTCACCATCAAATATGTGAAGGACTACATCACGTGCATAAGCATCATAAGCATTCTTCCACAATTCTGAAATTGCTGTAGGGCAATCGGCGATTTGTTCTCGCCCTAAGTGGTCAATAGTCCTTGCTCTAGTTTGAAACGTGACATGATCAGTCATCAAATGCATTCCTTATCAAAATCAATATTTCCACATCCATCTGAATCAACTTCAATCTGCTGCGCTGACAGCAACTTGATAATAGATTTAAGCAATGCTTCACCTAACTTTACTGGAACTGCATTACCTATTTGTTTAGCAACTGCCATAGTTCCCCCATGAAAAATATAGTCATCAGGAAATGTTTGTAGACGGGCTGCATGTCTTAGCGTAATACCATGATGCAGCCAGGGATGGACAAACCTCCCCTTCGAGGGGTTGTTGCAACCAGTAGTTATCGTGTTCGAAGGCAGATGTGGATAAATCCGACCATATACATCCAAATGACCACTATAGTTTTTATGGCAGGCAAGTTGCCTTCCCGATTCGGTTCTATCGCCCAGCAAAGGTGTATTTTTAAACAACAACTGCAATTCAGCCGAGTGTTCCATATGAACATTACATGGATCATCTTTTAGAATCGGTGAACCCCATCGCAATTGCTTTATACGGTATTCTGCCAATTCTCTAGACACATTGAACTTTTCTACTAAACGTTCTTTGAATTCAATTAAAACCGACTCAGGTGGACGTTCGAACACGCAAGAAGATGTAACCCATTCTTGTGGACCAGATTTGGTATGGGTCGGTTCTGGAGGCCAGACAAAGCCACTAGCATCTATATCCGCCCTCACCGCCAGTATAAATGCCCGCTTCCTGTTTTGTGGTACACCGTAATCTCTTGCATTCAGTATGAAAGGTTTCTCACCTATGACCCGATAGCCATGTTCGTGTGTTAATGAAAAGAATTGAGTCAGATACTCAGCATGACGAGGCCAAAGCAGACCAGGAACGTTTTCAACAAGAAAAACCTTCGGCCTGAACTTTTCTACGAAATCAAAGTAACGAAGCAACAATGCGTTTCGAGGATCATCTTTGCCAGCATCATTGATCCGATGTGTCGAAAATCCTTGGCAAGGTGGACCTCCTAGTATCAGGTCTAGTTCTCCAGCCTTTATGCCCTGAAATCTCATTAGAGAATCTATGTCTACCTCATTGATATCTTGAGAAAAAACCTGAGTTTGAGATTCATTACTTTCTACTAAGTTCATGTAATAGGTTTCTGAGGCCAGCTTGTCTAGCTCGATTGCAGCCTGAACATCAATACCAGTTCTGTGTGCTGCAAGAGAAAATCCCCCTGCGCCGGCAAATAAATCAATAGCTTTCAATTTTAGGTACTCAGATTCTATGTTCAGTTCTCAGTATTATACGCAGCATATCCTCCTTGTCCTACCCCTCCAACTTGTGTGAAACATATTCACAAGCCATTGTGCACTTATGGGTTATCGCTTTGTAAGAACTGCTTTTATCTGGGCCACATGTCTAGTTCAACCTAAGTATCAATAGTATGTAGATGGTTCTAAGGCTGGTATCAGCAATTGAATCGCAACAGGTTTAACAGACACCTCAGAGTCATTTAAGATGACTGAAAAGAGAGGTGCTCATGAGCGGTAAACGTTATCCCGAATAGTTTAAAATTGAAGCGGTTAAACTGGTTGTTGACCGCGGCCATTCCATTGCAAGCATCGCCACCCGTCTTGATATCACCACGCACAGCCTTTACGTCTGGGTAAAAAAGTATGGCCCTGATTCATCAGCCACTAAAACGCAGTCCGATGCTCAGTCTGAGATCCGGCGACTTCAGAAAGAATTGAAGCGGGTTACCGAGGATAGAGACATACTAAAAAAAGCCGCGGCGTACTTCGCAAAACTGTCCGACTGAGGTACGCCTTTATCCGTGACAACAGCCATTGCTGGCCTGTTCGTTTGCTCTGCCGGGTTCTGGATGTCCATCCGGGTGGATTTTATGCCTGGCTTCAGCAGCCACATTCACAGCGTCACCAGGCAGAGCAGATGCTGACCGGGCAGATCAAACAGTTCTGGCTTGAGTCAGGCTGCGTCTATGGTTATCGCAAGATCCATCTCGATCTGCGTGATACCGGGCAGCAGTGCGGATTGAACCGAGTCTGGCGGTTGATGAGACGTGCCGGAATAAAGGCTCAGGTCGGGTACCGAAGCCCGCGGGCACGCAAAGGTGAAGCCAGCATCGTGGCACCCAACAGGCTTCAGCGGCAGTTCAATCCAGACGCCCCCGATGAGCGTTGGGTGACGGACATAACCTACATCCGAACCCACGAAGGCTGGCTGTATCTGGCTGTGGTGGTTGATCTGTTCTCCCGAAAAGTTATCGGCTGGTCAATGCAACCCCGGATGACAAAAGATATTGTCCTGAACGCATTATTGATGGCGGTGTGGCGGCGTAATCCTCAAAAACAAGTGCTGGTTCATTCTGATCAGGGCAGTCAATACACAAGCCATGAGTGGCAGTCGTTCCTGAAATCATACGGTCTGGAAGGCAGCATGAGTCGTCGCGGTATCTGCCCCGACAACGCGGTTGCGGAAAGCTTTTCCAGCTACTGAAACGCGAACGGATAAAGAGAAAGATCTACGGAACGCGGGAAGAAGACCGCAGCGATGTTTTTGATTACATCGAAATGTTTTATAACAGTAGGCGTCGGCATGGTTCGAGCGATCAGATGCCACCGACAGAATATGAAAACCAGTATTATCAACGGCTCGGAAGTGTCTAGATTATCCGTGGCGATTCAAAAACAACCTATAAGAATACGCAACCAGATAAAGAATATGGATATATAAATCTTCGATTTGACTCTGAATTCACCCTAGTAACGAAACGTCGTGGCGCTGCGAAATCAGAGAAAGCTCCTTCTTCGGCCCTTGTAAGGGTGATGGCAGAAAATGAGGCATTGCGAAGGGAGTTCGAAGAATTAAAAAAAGAAAAATACTTGAGTCGGAATACTTGATTGCAAAAATGCTTACCTGGAAGGGGTCGTTTCCTCTTCCAGTTTGATAAGGTAAATCAATGCTTCTTCACGGTTTGCTGCGCACATATCAAGAGACGGCACCAAGCTAGCGCATACTCTAGGTCGCAAAGTCGATCCGAAGATATTGCATAAGTTATCTTCCGATAACTGAACACACCTGACATTGGCTGGCTTACCCTGCGGCATTCCAGGGATAGGGCTTGATATAGAAGGAGCGATGCAGCATGCACCACAATCAATACGGCACTGCATTAGCCCCCCTGATAAGACCGTTGAATTTCCCATGACTTTAACAGCAGATCACAATATCCGATAGCCTGCTTCAGACCCTTTGATTTCATACTATGAGTAATTGACTATTAGGCTTACCGTGCGGCAGACCCGGCATCGGCGTTGAAATCGATGGCGCGGTACAACAGGCACCGCAATGGGAGCGACAGTCCATCAGCAAACTCTCCGGTGGGCTGACAAGAAGTAGAGAGCGCCACGATATCAGCCCCGTCGTCAAAAACCAATATCAGCCCCTTCATCTTATACTTGCCTGAACCTTCTGGCGCGAGTAACGTGTCGCCACAAAAATCACACTCCTTATAGCAGGTAATTTTTATGGCAAGAGCGAACGAGATTAAACGCGGAATGGTCGTTAACTATAACGACAAGTTATTGCTGGTAAAGGACATCGACGTCCAGAGCCCCAGTGCCCGCGGTGCCAGCACGCTGTACAAAATGCGTTTTTCTGATGTCCGTACGGGTTTGAAAGTGGAAGAGCGTTTTAAAGGCGACGACATTATCGATACCATCACGCTGACGCGCCGCACGGTGACTTTTTCCTATATTGACGGCGACGAGTACGTCTTTATGGATGATGAGGACTACACCCCTTACCTCTTCAAAAAAGATCAAATAGAAGACGAGCTGCTGTTTATCCCTGAAGGCGGCATGCCAGGAATTCAGGTGTTGAGCTGGGACGGCCAAATCATCGCGCTGGAACTGCCACAAACGGTCGATCTGGAAATTGTTGAGACGGCACCGGGTATTAAAGGTGCCTCCGCCAGTTCACGCAACAAACCTGCGACCATGAGCACCGGTCTGGTTATCCCCGTTCCAGAATATCTGAGCGCTGGTGAAAAGATCCGTATTCATATTCCAGAACGTCGCTACATGGGTCGCGCAGACTAACATTCTACATTGTGCTTCCCGCTCAATACTTGTCGCCGGATGAACTATCCGGCACACGTCAACCCTCCCCCGCATTAGGAGCCAGCCATGCTAACGAAAGTCAATTTGATTACAGGGTTTCTCGGTAGTGGAAAAACCACCACGATCCGTCATCTTCTGTCGCAAAAGCCTGAAGACGAAGTCTGGGCGGTGCTGGTCAATGAATTCGGCGAAGTAGGCATTGACGGCGCGCTACTGGCGGACAGCGGTGCGGTGTTGAAAGAGATTCCCGGCGGCTGCATGTGCTGCGTAAACGGCTTGCCGATGCAGGTTGGCCTGAATATGCTGCTGCAACAGAAGAAGCCCCATCGGCTGCTCATCGAACCTACGGGGCTCGGCCACCCGAAACAAATTCTCTCCTTGCTGACGAGTGATATCTATCAGCCCTGGCTGACATTACAGGCTACGCTGTGTCTGTTGGATGCTCGCCAGTTAAGTGAAACGCGTTACACGGAAAATGAGAATTTCCGCGATCAGCTTGCCGCCGCGGATATGATTATCGCCAACAAGCGTGATACTTATACCGCCGACGATCTCGCGGCCTTACAGCAGTGGCAACAGGCAAGCGGTGATGGTCGACAAATTATCGAGGCCAGTCAGGGAAATGTGGGCTGGCAACTGCTCGATCAGCCTCGCCCCACTTCATCGCAAGAACGTATGCGCGAACTGCCGGACGGTGCGCATCACCACGCGCATCAGCCCAAAAATGGCTTGGCCGCACTGCAATTACCGGGTGGACAACCCTGGCGACGCTCTCTCAATCAGGGACAGGGCTACCACGCCTGCGGCTGGATATTCGCACCTGAAACCGCTTTTGATACCGCCGCCCTGCTGGACTGGGTCCGCCTTTCTCCTGTGAGTCGGGTTAAAGGGGTGATGCGTATAAAGGAAGGGACGCTCGTCGTGAACCGTCAGGGACACGATCTGCATATAGAAACCCGATCGGCAGCACCGATTGATAGCCGTATCGAAGTCATTAATGAAACACCAGCAGAATGGAACACGTTACAAGCCTCATTGTTAAAGGCTCGTTTAGCTAACGTGGAGTAAACTGGAGTTTTTTCGTCTTTGTTTGGATGGTTTGCCTTATGTCATTTGCCCGTTTTTCTTCTATTGTAGTGCTCAATGTGTTGGGCATCGGTCTATTTTTATCCTGGTATCTACCGGAAAATCATGGTTTTTGGCTCACGCTCGACAGCCATATCTTTTTCTATTTCAACCGTCTCTTGGTTGATAGCCCGACGTTTTTACATCTGGTTGCCATTACCAATAACCGCGCTTTTGACGGTTTTGCGCTCGTTGCGATGGGATTGCTGTATTTGTCGTTTTATCTAAAAGCGACCTCAGCAGAGCGCCGTCGTTTGTTGGTCCTCGGTTTTATCATGCTGTTAACTGCCGTCGTGCTGAATCAGGCAGGGCATTTATTACCGGTGCAACACGCCAGCCCAACGCTCTATTTTAGTGACGTCAACCGCGTTTCAGACTTAACCGGTATTCCGACCAAAGATGCGTCATCGGACAGCTTCCCCGGCGACCACGGCATGATGTTGATGATCTTTGCTGCTTTTATGCTGCGCTATTTTACCCGTACCGCTTTTGCTATCGGTCTGGCCATCATGGTGATTTTCTCATTGCCTCGCATCATGATTGGTGCACATTGGTTTACCGATATTGCCGTCGGTTCTCTGTCGGTTGTTCTGGTCGGACTAAGCTGGTGGTTATTAACGCCAGCAAGCGATGCCGCTATTGCCCTATTAAATCGGCTATTACCTAAAAAATCGACAGTATAAATCTCTATGATTTCAGATTTTTTACATCGACATTTTTTAGCTGAATACATCATTAAATCTTATAAATAAAATGGTTAAAACTTCTCGCAATCCTGCTGCTGTTGCGGTAGTCTCGTTCAAGTTTGCTTTTTAGCGCACACTGAACTACCAGCGGCAAGAGAAATAATGTGCATTCCGGCACATTTTCACCGATGAGTGTTTGGCTAAGAAGAAACTCTGATTTAGTCTGAGTCTCGTTTTCGTTTGGCATTTATACCCCAATGAAATGGGGATACTACATAGCGATATTTATCGTTAAGGACAGCAAGGGAACATAACAATAATGGTCAAGTCTCAACCGATTCTGAGATATATCTGGCGGGCAGTGCCTGCCGTTGCGGTAGCAATGATGCTTTCCGCATGTGGAACTAATAGTGCATACAACAATAAAGCTCAAACTGATATGCATGCAGTTAATGACAAAGATGGTCTTTTACTGCAAGCCTCTCAGGATGAATTTGAAGCACTGGTTCGTAACGTGGACATCAAGTCCAAGTTGCTTAACCAATATGCCAGTTGGAAAGGTGTTCGTTACCGTTTAGGCGGTGATAGTCGCCGTGGCATTGACTGCTCAGCTTTCGTTCAGCGCACGTTCCGCGAACAATTTGGTATGGATTTACCGCGTTCAACCTATGAACAGCAAGAGATGGGCCAGCAAATTCAGCGTAGTAAACTGCGCGTTGGCGATCTTGTTCTGTTCCGTGCAGGTTCGACCGGTCGCCACGTTGGCATTTATCTCGGCAACGATCAGTTCGTCCACGCATCAACCAGCAGTGGTGTCATCATTTCTAAAATGACAGAAGACTACTGGAATAAGCGTTATCAGGAAGGACGTCGTGTCCTGAGTAAAGGAAAAACCAGCTAAGCAATATCGCTCCCTTGCTGTGATATTGTTTTGTTAGTAAAAGAACTTTGCTGTTAGCCAACGAAACCAGACGACATCAACGCCGCTTATCACCATAAGCGGCGTTTTTTTATGATGGACATCCTTGTCCATCACCCTGCGGGCCGTTGCTGCGCAACGTTGAAAAACGTTCCCTACGTTTTTTTATGCCCAATTCCCCCCCCCCCGAATATCACCGAGTTCCTCCCCTTCTGCGGCACACTGCGCAAAATATGACTTGTTCAACAACCTGAAACATTAACAGGCCGTGATTAAGGTAGGTTTATCACCTAATTTCATGATAAAAAGAAAACACGCAGCTTCCCAATGGGAATGTTAATTATTTCAAGAACTTTATGCCGAGGAAATCGGCATTGTGATGTTACGGTATGGCATGTCTGCATCAAACGACGCCCAGCCAGATAACGTCCACTCGCAGGAGATTACCGTCAGATGTTAAAACGCGTTATCGCTGCCGTATTGCTTTGCACGGCCCATTTTGGGGCGCATGCCGAGACGATTGAAAACAGCACCAGCTTTGCACTTTTGGGGGAGCCCAAATATGCCGAGAACTTCAGTCATTTTGATTACGTGAACCCTGATGCTCCCAAAGGCGGCAGTATCACCCTCAGTGCATTGGGCACCTTTGACAATTTCAACCGTTACGCGCTACGTGGCGTGGCAGCAGCACGTACTGAACGCCTCTACGATTCGCTCTTTGTCTCCTCTGATGACGAGCCCGGCAGTTATTATCCGCTGGTCGCACTGACAACACGCCATTCGGCGGATTTCCGCTGGATTGAAATCGAGATGAATCCCAAAGCCCGCTTTCATGATGGCTCACCAATCACCGCAGCTGACGTCGCGTTTACCTACAATATGTTTATGACTCAAGGCGTGCCGCAGTTTCGCATCTATTTTAAAGATGTCACCGCCAAAGCCGTTGCACCACTGACCGTACGTTTCGATTTTCCTGTATCCGACAAAAACCGAATGTTCAGTCTGATGACATTGCCCATCATGTCGGAGAAATTCTGGAAGAATCATAAACTCAGCGATCCACTATCGTATCCACCACCGGCCAGTGGCCCTTACCGCATCACCGCCTATCGCACCGGACAATATGTTACCTATTCACGCGTGAAAGACTATTGGGGTGCCGACTTGCCGGTCAATAAAGGCCAGTACAATTTCGATAGAATCCGCTACGACTACTATCTCGACGACAGCGTCGCGCTGGAAGCGTTTAAAGCCGGCGCTTTCGACCTGCGTGAAGAAGGTTCACCAAAGCATTGGGCAACACAATATCAGGGCGGCAACTTTGCGCGCGGCTATATCATCAAACAGGATCAGGTCAACCAATCCGCTCAGGATACGCGCTGGCTGGCATTCAATATTCAGCGACCGCTGTTTCAGGATCGACGCGTGCGTCAGGCGTTAGCACTGGCATTTGACTTCAACTGGATGAACAAGGCGCTCTATTACAACGCTTATCAACGTACCGATAGCTATTTCCAAAACACCGAGTATGCCGCTAAAGGCGAACCCAGTGCAGAGGAACTGGCATGGTTGACGCCGCTGAAGGACAAGGTGCCAGCCGAGGTCTTTGGCCCCAGCTATCAACCCCCCTCCTCCGATGGCAGCGGCTATGATCGACAAAACTGGCTGAAGGCACTCAAACTGCTGGAAGAGGCTGGCTGGGAATTGAAAGATCAAAAGCTGGTCAATAGCAAAACCGGACAGCCGTTTACATTTGAACTGCTATTGCCAAGCGCTGGCAACTCGCAGTATGTCCTGCCCTTTCAGCAGAGCCTGAAAAAGCTGGGCATCACCATGAACGTACGTAACATCGACAGCACGCAGTTTAACAACCGTATCCGCAAGCGGGATTTCGATATGACGGCCACGGTTTACAGCGCATTCCTTTACCCTAGTGATGACCTGCAAATCCGCTGGAGCTCACAGTATATCGATTCGACCTACAACAGACCGGGGGTCAGCGACCCTGCGATTGATTCTCTCATCGCGGAAATCGTTAAGCATCAAGGGCAGAAAGTCCCCCTGCTGTCATTAGGTCGCGCGCTGGACAGGGTATTGACCTGGAATCAGCTCATGATCCCAATGTGGTATTCCAACCATGACCGTTTCGCCTATTGGAACAAGTTTGCCATGCCCGCTGTACGCCCGGCCTATTCGCTGGGTTTTGATGGCTGGTGGTTCGATACCAAACAGGCGGCTACGCTGCCCGCAGAGCGACGTTAAGGAATAAAAATGGGAACGTATCTGTTACGCCGCCTCTTGCTGGTTATTCCAACTCTGTGGGCAATCATCACAATTAATTTCTTTATTGTGCAAATTGCCCCCGGCGGCCCGGTAGATCAAGCCATCGCGGCAATTGAAATGGGTCACGGCAGTGGTTATACCGCCAGTAGCGGAATGGATGCCGGAATGGCACGAACAGGCACCAGCGGCGCACCAAACATCGAGAACGCTTACCGGGGTTCACGCGGGCTTGACCCAGAAGTCATCGCAGAAATCACCAAACGCTATGGCTTCGATAAGCCGATCCATGAGCGCTATTTTAAACTGCTGTGGGATTACGTACGTTTTGACTTCGGCGACAGCCTGTTCCGGGGTTCTTCGGTGATGCAGCTCATTAAGGAGAGCATGCCGGTTTCGATTACGCTGGGGCTGTGGAGTACGCTGATCGTCTACCTAATTTCCATTCCTCTTGGCATTAAGAAGGCCGTAAAAAATGGCACGCCGTTCGATACCTGGAGCAGCACGTTAATCATTATCGGCTATGCCATTCCAGCATTTTTGTTTGCGATCATTTTGATTGTGCTATTCGCGGGCGGCAGTTACCTGGACTGGTTCCCGCTTCGAGGGCTGGTTTCCAGCAATTTTGATACCCTGCCTTGGTACAGCAAGATTACCGACTATTTGTGGCATATCGCGCTACCGGTTCTGGCTTCCGTGATTGGCGGTTTCGCCACGTTGACGATGCTCACCAAGAACTCCTTTATGGATGAGATTCGTAAGCAGTACGTGGTTACTGCGCGCGCTAAAGGGCTGGATGAAAAGAGCATTCTCTACCGCCACGTATTCCGTAATGCCATGTTGCTGGTGATTGCCGGCTTCCCCGCCACGTTTATCAGTATGTTTTTCACCGGCTCTCTACTGATTGAGGTGATGTTCTCACTCAACGGGCTGGGCCTGTTGGGCTATGACGCCACGCTGCAACGTGACTATCCCGTCATGTTCGGCACGCTGTACATTTTCACGCTGATCGGCTTATTGCTGAATATCGTCAGCGACATCACCTATACGCTGGTGGATCCGCGTATCGATTTTGAGGGACGCCAATGAGCCGCTTAAGCCCGATTAATCAGGCGCGCTGGGCACGCTTTAAAAGTAATCGTCGCGGTTACTGGTCGCTGTGGATTTTCATGGTGCTGTTTATCGTCAGCCTGTTTTCCGAATTGATCGCCAACGACAAACCGCTGTTGATGAAATATGACGGCCAGCTCTATACGCCGGTGCTCATTGACCACAGCGAGAGGACGTTCGGCGGACAGTTGGATACCACCGCCGACTTCCGCGATCCTTATATCGCCGAACGTATCAGCAGCCACGGTTGGGCCATCTGGCCGCTGATTCACTACAGTTACGACACCATAAACTACGCCACTACCGCATCCTTCCCCTCTGCACCAAACTGGCAGAACTGGCTGGGCACGGATAGCCAGGGGAAAGATGTGGTCGCTCAGGTGCTGTATGGCTTCCGTATCTCACTGCTGTTCGGTCTGGCGCTCACGATCCTGTCCAGCGTGATTGGTATCGCCGTCGGTGCAACACAGGGCTATTACGGCGGGCGTCTCGACCTATGGGGGCAACGCTTTATCGAAGTTTGGTCCGGCATGCCGACACTGTTTCTGATTATCTTGCTGTCCAGCGTGATTCAGCCGGATTTCTGGTGGCTATTAGGCATTACCGTCCTGTTCGGCTGGATGAGTCTGGTTGGCGTGGTACGGGCGGAATTTCTGCGTACCCGAAATTTTGACTATATTCGTGCCGCGCAGGCGATGGGCGTCAGCGACCGCGCCATTATGTTCCGCTGCATGCTGCCAAACGCGATGGTCGCTACGCTGACCTATCTGCCCTTTATTCTTTGCGGCTCGATTACCACGCTGACATCGCTGGATTTTCTCGGCTTTGGTCTGCCGATGGGCTCGCCATCATTAGGCACTTTATTGCTGGAAGGGAAAAATAACCTTCAGGCGCCGTGGCTGGGCATTACCGTATTTATGGTGCTTTCCATTGTGCTTTCCTTACTCATTTTTATCGGCGAAGCAGTGCGCGACGCCTTTGACCCCAGCAAGGCGCATTAATATGTCCAGTTCACCTTTATTGCAGATAGATAATCTCAGCATTGCCTTCCGCAAAGGCGGTCAGGAGCAGCGCGTTGTCGACCAGCTTTCACTGGCGGTGAACGCGGGTGAGACGCTGGCACTGGTCGGTGAATCAGGTTCGGGGAAAAGCGTCACCGCGCTGTCGGTTTTGCGTTTGCTCCCCTCCCCGCCCGTGGTTTATCCGCAAGGGGATATCCGCTTCGCAGGGCAATCGCTGCTGCATGCTGATGAAAAAACACTGCGCCAGATACGCGGCAATCGGATCGCGATGATCTTTCAGGAACCGATGGTGTCGCTTAATCCCTTGCAAAGCATCGAGAAACAGCTGATTGAAGTGCTTTCGCTCCACCGCGGCATGCGCACCGAGGCAGCCCGCAGCGAAGTCATCACCTGTCTGGATCGCGTGGGTATTCGGCAGGCTAAGAGTCGATTGAATGATTTCCCGCACCAGCTTTCCGGCGGGGAACGCCAGCGTGTCATGATTGCGATGGCACTGCTGACACAGCCAGATTTACTGATTGCCGATGAACCCACAACGGCATTGGACGTGACCGTTCAAGCGCAAATATTGAAATTGCTGAACGAGCTGAAGCAGGAACTGGGGATGAGTTTACTGTTCATCACCCATAACCTGAATATTGTCCGCCAGTTGGCAGATAACGTGTCGGTCATGAAAGCCGGTCAGGCCGTGGAGCATAATAGCTGTCAGCAGCTTTTCAGCGCACCGCAGCATCCCTACACGCGCCAATTGCTGGATGCAGAACCGTCGGGCGAGCCGCTTCCGGTAACGGATGACGGTGAACCTCTTTTGCGGGTGGAAAAACTGCACGTTTCGTTTCCCATCAAACGCGGCCTTTTACGCCGTACCGTTGACGAAAAGCAGGTAGTGAACAATATCAACTTCACCTTACGACGCGGCGAAAGTCTGGGTCTGGTGGGGGAATCCGGTTCAGGAAAAAGCACGACCGGACTCGCGCTGCTGCGACTGATTCAATCACGTGGCGATATCTGGTTTGACGGCCAGCCATTGCAAGGGCTAACCCGTAAGCAAATGCTGCCTTTCCGCCACCGGATTCAGGTTGTCTTTCAGGATCCGAACTCCGCGCTGAACCCACGGCTGAATGTGGAGCAAATTATTGCTGAGGGATTGACCGTCCATCATAAGTTGAGCAAAGAGGCACTCGACCAGCGCGTGGTTGAGGCGATGCAGGAAGTCGGGCTGGATCCCACGACCCGCTACCGCTATCCCGCCGAGTTTTCCGGCGGGCAGCGTCAGCGTATCGCTATCGCGCGCGCCCTGATACTGCAACCGGAGCTGCTGATCCTTGATGAACCAACATCATCGCTGGACAGAACGGTGCAGGCGCAAATTCTGGCGCTGCTGAAATCATTACAGGAAAAGCACAAAATCGCCTACCTGTTTATCAGCCATGACTTACAGGTTATCCGTTCGCTGTGCCATCAGGTTATTGTGTTGCGACAAGGCGAAGTGGTCGAACAGGGTGAATGCAAACAGGTATTCGCGCACCCTGCCGAGCATTACACGCGCGAACTGCTACAGTTTTCATCCTATTCGGTGGAAACGCAGTCAGCCTAAATGAGGGAATACCGCAGCGTCAGTCTGCTGACGCTGCGGTTTAAAAGGGGTATTGTGCTGATACGGACTCAGCGATAGCGACACCAACATTCTTCAGACGGCACATTGCCGTGCTTTCATCATTGCGATGCAAAAACAGGCACGGTTCGCCTTCCCATTCCAGAACGGCGCATTCAACCTGAATTTCAGACAGAGACTGATGCAAATGGTGCATGATTTTCCATGCAATATCGCCGTCATGGCTCAACAGCTTGAGACCAATCAGGTTGTTATCTTCTTCTCTGCCGCTCAGCGGAATCGGTTCAACATTGATGCCTGTAAAACCCGATAACCAGCGATAACTTTGCGGCAAACGATGAACTACCGAAAGTTGGAAACTGTCCACTACTGTTTTCCTCAGGTAATAATTCACAAAATAGTAACATATTTATCATAGTAGCGTGTTCACACCATTTCTTGCCACTTTTAGTGAACAAAAAAACAACAAACACGCTTTTTTCATATCGTTCTAGTGGTTAACAGCTCTGATTGCAAGGGCTATTAATGCCAAACTGATCACGAATCTTTCTTCTTTTCCGGCTATATGTAACCTTTTCCATTTAATATCTCAACCCTTTTCAGCCCATTTGTTCACTTTTGGGTCAAATATTTTACATTAACAAAACAAAAAACCATGCCAGGGTAGCGCCTTAAGAAGGAAAATGGGGAATCAGAGAGAACAGACTCAGATGCAGGAACATCTTTCCTGCATCTGAGAAGAAGGGAAAATCAGGACGCGGGGGAACGGGCTGCGTACAGATACAGCAGAAAGGCACCTATCGAACAGAGTGCCATTGATAGCACCATCGGCCAGGCGCTGTTGAATGAGGCCAGCGATAGGATAACGCCTACGATCGCCCCCAAGCCGAAGCGTAGCGTGCCAGCCAACGACGAGGCCGTCCCTGCCATATGCGGGAAATCATCGAGAATCACCGCCATCGCATTCGACGCCACCATCGCAATACAGCCGACAAACAGTGCCACGCCAAACACCAGCGGTAAGAACCCGAGATCGAACAGGCAGACAATCACCAACCATATTCCCATCGCAAACTGGATCACCAGCCCTGCGCGGAACATCGCCAGCGCGCCCAACCGCCGTACATTGCGGCTGTTAAACAACGTCACCACAAAGAGAAAGACGACGTTCAGGGCAAAGTAGTAGCCGAAATTCTGAGGAGAAACGCCATACAGATTGATATACACAAACGGCCCGGCACTCAGGAAGGAGAACATGCCGCAAAACGACAGTCCGCTTGCCACCATATAGCTGAACACCCGCTTATGACGGAACAGGATGGCAAAATTCCCGATGGTGGTACGCAGATGAAATTTCTGCCGCTTAGCGGGCGGTAAGGTTTCTTTGATAAAAAAGAATATCAGCGCTGACGCCAGAAAAGCCGCACCCGAGATCGTCCAGAAAATGGAATGCCAGCTAAACCACAGCAGCAGCCAGCCACCAGCAATGGGCGCAATGAGCGGCGCGACGGTCATCACCAACACGACAAACGACATCATGCGAGAAAAATCATCCCGCGAGAACATATCGCGCATTAGGGCATTAATCACCACCGCAGCCGCCGCAGCGGAGACACCGTGCAGAAAACGCATGTAGATCAGCTGCTCTACCGTTTGTGCCAGCGCACAGGCCACGCCTGCAAACGCAAAAACCAGCGTACCGCCGAGAATCACAGGCTTACGTCCCAGACTGTCCGCCATCGGCCCGTAGAACATCTGGCCAATCGCAAAGCCCAGTACATAGGTACTGAGCGTCATTTGGACATGCCCGTCCCCCACGCCAAATTCGTTAGCAATAGTCGGCAACGCAGGTAAATACATATCGATAGCTAACGGCATTAGCATCGAAATCAGGCCGAGAATAAAGATCAGCCCGAAATGAGAAGAGCGGCGTAATTGCACTAATAACTCCAGATAAGAAAAAAGGTCATGCTATGCAGCATTATTTTACGCTGGCGATCTCCTCAGCACTTAACTCCCGGTATTCACCCGGTTCCAGCTCGCTATCCAGATAGATGCCACCGATACGTTCGCGATGCAGCTCAACGACCCGATTCCCCACTGCCGCAAACATCCTTTTGACCTGATGATAGCGACCTTCGCTAATCGTCAGTCGAACGACATAATCCGTTATCTTCTCAAGCGTAGCGGGTTTGGTGAGGTTCTTCTCGTTATGCAGTTGCACACCCGCTGTAAATTGCGCGGAGGTGTCCTCGGCCAGCGGCTGTTCCAGCGTTACCAGATAGGTTTTTTCACACTGGTGCTTAGGCGAGGTAATGCGATGCGACCATTGCCCGTCGTCAGTTAGCAGTACCAGTCCCGTGGTATCGATATCCAGACGCCCTGCCGCGTGCAGTTTGTACGCCACCGGGACATCCATGAAATACAGAATGGTGGGATGATCGGGATCGTCCGTTGAACAGACGTAGCCCTGCGGCTTATTCAACATGAAATAGCGCGGGCCATTCTGTTGTTTCAGCGGATTGCCGTCAAACTCAACATGATGCTCAGGGGATAACTTGAACGCGCCGCTTTTTACCACTTCACCATCAACGGTAACACGCTCTGCATGGAGTTCACGCGCTACCAGTGAGCGGCTAATTTCCAATTGCTGGGATAAAAATTTGTCCAATCGCATTAAAACTCACTGCCTGTCTCAAATAACTACCGATCTCAAATCGTGAGATCGCGAATTGTGAGATCGTAGTATAACGGGGCTTTGTCCGCTCGTCCTGCAATTCACCGTCCATAAGTGGCTCTTTTTAGCCAGCCTTCAGGCTGCTCGGCCCTCGCGCCAGGTATTATCAGCAGGCATAATAGGGACAATTTTTTATCTTTTGAGGGCAACCGCATGTCATCTATTCACGGCCATGAAGTTTTGCAAATGATGCTCGCGTCCGGTGAGTCGTTTACCACTGAACAGTTGATTACCACCATAGAAGACCGCTTCGGCAGCGCAGCGCGCTTTCATACCTGCTCCGCCGAAAATATGACGGCTTCAATGCTGGTGCAATTTCTGTCTGAACGCGGGAAATTCATCCCGCACGATGCAGGCTTTACCACCAGCGCCAGTAAAATCTGCCAGCACTAGTTATGTCGTTCACACTACGGCCTTACCAGCGTGAGGCTGTTTCCGCCACACTCGACTATTTTCGCCGTCACACCCAACCGGCCGTCATCGTTTTGCCTACCGGTGCGGGGAAAAGTCTGGTTATCGCCGAACTGGCGCGGCTTGCCCGTGGTCGTGTACTGGTGCTCGCACACGTCAAGGAACTGGTCGCGCAAAACCATGCCAAATACTGTGCCTTGGATTTGGAAGCGGATATTTTCGCGGCAGGGCTACAGCAGCGAGAGAGTCAGGGAAAGGTGGTCTTTGGCAGCGTGCAGTCCGTCGCGCGTAATCTCGATCAATTCGATAGTGCCTTCTCCCTGCTGATCATTGATGAATGCCACCGCATTAGCGACGACGATAACAGCCAATATCAACAAATCATCCAGCATCTGCAAAAGACTAACCCACAGCTGCGGCTGCTCGGCTTAACGGCGACGCCCTACCGGCTTGGCAAAGGCTGGATATATCAGTATCACTATCACGGCATGATCCGTGGCGACGAACGCAGTTTGTTCCGCGACTGCATCTATGAGCTGCCGCTGCGCTATATGATCAAGCATGGCTTTCTTGTACCGCCAGACCGACTGGACATGCCAGTGGTGCAATATGATTTCAGTAAGCTCGTCGCCCGCAGCAACGGGCTATTCAGCGAAGCCGACCTGAACCTCGAACTCAAACGTCAGCAGCGTATTACGCCGCACATCATCAGCCAGGTCATCGATTATGCGCAAACGCGGCGCGGCGTGATGATTTTTGCGTCCACCGTCGAACATGCCAAAGAAATTACGGCCTTGCTACCGGCCGGACAGGCTGCATTGGTTAGCGCCGATACGCCAGCGGCTGAACGTGATGCGCTGATTGACGCCTTTAAACAGCAGTCGCTGCGGTATCTGGTCAACGTGGCGGTGCTGACGACCGGGTTTGATGCCCCGCATGTCGACCTTATTGCTATCCTTCGACCAACAGAATCCGTCAGCCTGTATCAGCAAATCGTCGGGCGTGGTTTACGTTTGTATCCGGGGAAAACGGACTGCCTGATTCTGGATTACGCTGGCAACCCGCACGATCTCTATACGCCAGAAGTCGGCAACAGCAAACCGCATGCCGGCAGCCAGCCGGTACAGGTCTTCTGTCCCGAATGTGGCTTTGCCAATCTGTTCTGGGGGAAAACGACCCCGGACGGCGACATCATTGAACACTATGGCCGCCGCTGTCAGGGTTGGGAAATAGCGGAAAGCGGCCAACGCCAGCAGTGTGATTTCCGGTTTCGTTTTAAAGTCTGTCCGCACTGCGGCGCGGAAAACGACATTGCCGCGCGGCGCTGCCACCAGTGTGACGAGGTATTGGTCGATCCTGACGATATGCTGAAAGCGGCGCTGAAGCTGAAAGATGCATTGGTTTTACGCTGTAGCGGCATGAGTTTCGAGCAGGGACAGGATGCGAAAGGAGAATGGCTGAAAATCATCTACCACGATGAGGACGGTGCCGAAGTTAGCGAACGTTTTCGTCTGCACACTACCGCTCAGCGCCACGTTTTCCTGCAACAGTTCTTACGTGTTCACCAACGCGCACCGGGAACCCCGTTTAACTGGCAAAATGCCGCTGACGTCATCGCACAGCAGCTGTTATTACGCGCACCCGATTTTGTCGTCGCCCGTAAACATGGAAAATTCTGGCAAATACGCGAAAAGCTCTTTGATTATCAGGGACGCTTCCGCCGCGCCAACGAGCTCCGCGGCTAAGTAATTTTGGGATTCATTTGCCCGCAGAGCCATATTCCGCTAGAATTCAGCCCGCTTTTGTTCGCAAAAGCTGAATAACCCAACCTGCTGCTGGGTCGCCTGTAGCAGGATTACTTTATATAAGTAGAGAAGAAAATGATTACTATCAAAGCAGAAGCACGTCAAGGTCAGGGTAAGGGTGCGAGCCGCCGCCTGCGTTCAGCTGGTAAATTCCCAGCCATCGTTTACGGTGGTTCAGAAGCACCAGTATCTATCGAACTGGATCACGACTCAGTAAAAAACCAAGAAGTGAAAGAAGGCTTCTACGGTGAAACCGTGATCCTGTCTATCGATGGCAAAGAAGTTCAAGTTAAAGTTCAGGCTGTACAACGTCACGTTTACAAGCCAAAACTGACTCACATCGACTTCGTTCGCGTTTAGTTTGCGCTGAAGTTGTTTTCCGGGACGCCGGAAAAGAAGAACGCCGCTTATGCGGCGTTTTTTTTATAAAAATTGGTTCATTCACAAAGGAATGTGAACATGTCTCGTGATATCTCACAGCGACTTATCGCTATCGATGCCCTGCGCGGTCTGGTTATGGTACTTATGCTACTGGACCATGTGCGGGAAACCTTTTATCTACACCTGCAACTCGCCGATCCGATTGATGTAACCAGTACCGATCCCATGCTATTCATCAACCGTACGCTGGCGCATCTGTGTGCTCCCGTGTTTGTCTTTTTAACCGGGCTTTCTGCCGCGCTTTATCATCAGAAAGTGCAAGATCGCCGACAAACCGCCCTCTTCCTGTTCCAGCGCGGCTTAATTCTCATTCTTCTTGAGCTCACGCTAATCAACTTCGCGTGGACGTTCCAGTTCCCGCCGCAGGTCATTTACTTACAGGTCATCTGGGCCATCGGCATGAGCATGCTCGCCCTCAGCGCGCTGATCTGGTTACCTGCCGGGCTGGTTTTCATAATCGGTATCATTATCGTGGGCGGACATAACCTGCTGGACCCTCTGCATACTTCAGCAGGCTCCATCTGGTCCATTCCCTGGGCGATTTTGCACGATCGCGGTTGGATAGACATCGGCGACACATTCCGTATGCGTACTTCATACCCGGTATTGCCTTGGATTGGCGTCATTTCACTTGGCTACGTGGCTGGGGCATTATATCGAAAAGAGGTCTTTCCGCTTCAGCGCCAGAAAGTCCTGCTCACTCTGGCAGGGATCACGCTAGCACTGTTCTTCGTTCTGCGTAGCATCAATCTGTATGGCGAAAAGCCCTGGCAGCGGGGGGATGTCATCACACAGACGCTCATGAGTTATTTCAACATCACGAAATACCCGCCATCGCTGCTGTTTCTCTGCCTGACGCTGAGCATCGGGCTTTGTCTGCTTGCCGTGTTTGAGCGTCAGCAGCAACGGCGCTGGCTCGTTATACTGGCGAGTTTCGGTGCCGCACCGATGTTTTTCTACCTACTGCATCTGTATGTTTTAAAAGGAATGTATTTAACCGCTATCGCGATCTGGGGAAAAAATCAGGGAGAATGGTTCGGCTTTTCCGCCGTCTGGCAATTGTGGGTATGTACTGTGGTGCTGATGGTCGTGTTATTTGCGCCGGTTCGCGCGTTTGCCCGCTTAAAAGCCCGCCGCAGAGACATCCGCTGGCTTAAATACTTCTAATCACTATCGTTTCAACCCGTTATCAGCAGCGGCCCTTTTCCTGAAATAAGAAAAAGGGCCGCGTCTTCTGGTGCGATGTCTACGACTTACCGCTGCTTGTCCGACGCTGTAACTGATCGCGCAGATTCGGTGGCGTGCCTTTAATCGTCAACGTATCCGTCGCCGGATCCCAGAAAATTCGCTCACCGAGCAATAACGCATCAAAATTCAGGCTGATACCGCCGCCGCTGCCAGCAAATTTGGTCAACTGGCGCAGTGTTCCACGATCGGCAGGGAAGCTCTCTTCCAGCTCATAGCCCTGATCGGCTGAAAACTGCTGAAAGGTTTTCTCGCCCAGCGGAGGTAGCTCCTGCGACAGCGACGCCAGCTCGATTTCCTCACCGGACTGCAACTGTTCATTGCAGTAGCTATATACCTGCTGACGGTAATTCTGGCGCTCGTTTTTATCTAACTGCGCTTCATCACAATACTCATCAACGGCTTTCAGCAAGCCACGGTTTTGTGCTTTGGTATCCAGCCCTTCTGACGCGGCCAGAAAATCCATGAAGAAGTCAGATACTTTGCGCCCAACGCGGCCTTTAAGGAAGGTCAGATAACGCGTAGATTCTGGATTGGTTTCCCATTCCGTCAAATCGATACGCGCCACGATATCGGCATGGTTGATATCCAGATAGTGCGTGGTGCTGATATCCAGCTGTTCATTAACTCGCATGCTGTTGCAGCTATTGAGCACCGATATCAATAAATACTCGACCGCCAGATAACGATACTGGCAGAACAACACGATACCGCCTTCGGCAAACGGGTACTTCGCCAGCTCATCACGCAAACGCCCGGTCGCGGCACGTGAGAAACTCAGGAAGTCCTCATCCCCTTTGCGACAAGCTCGCAGCGCATCCGCCAGCTCGCTTTGCTCATTAAACAGCCCATAGGCCTTACTCTTAGCGCTGTAGACGCGATGCAGTTCAGCCATCATCTCTTCTACTGCCGCATTGGTCGACAGCAGGGAATCACGCAACACCATTTCCAGCGTTTGTTCGTCACGTTTAATTAGCTGATGCAGGGCAATCTGGGCGATATCCAGACTCATGATAAACTCTCCTTTTGGCAAGGCGCGTATTCAAACACTGATACGAACAGCCCGCAACACATTAAAGCTGGCTCTTTACATCTGTACGCGCACTAAGCGTCTACACTACTTATTGATAAAATTCCGTTTATTGATAAAAGTACGCCAGTGATAAAAGTACGTTAATGATAAAAGTGCAGAAAAGCATAAGCCTATACGGTAAGATAAGCGACTTTACCAGCTTGAGATACGCCATTTTATGCCACAATCATCCCGTTATAGTGACGAACACGTTGAACAACTGCTTTCTGAGATGGTCAATGTTCTGGAAAAGCACCACGCCCCAACCGATCTTGCTTTGATGGTGCTCGGTAACATGGTGACGAACCTGATTAACACCAGCATCGCACCTGCACAACGTCAGGTTCTGGCGCGTTCTTTCGCTGAAGCCCTGCAGGCTTCGATTAAAAAAGCCGATAAAGCTCACTAAGTTTTGACCAACGTATGGTAACCAACCGTCAGCGCTACCGCGAAAAAGTCTCCCAGATGATCAGTTGGGGACACTGGTTCGCCTTATTCAACATTTTGCTCACTTTGGGGCTGGGTAGCCGCTACCTGTTTGTTGCCGATTGGCCGACGTCCCTGTTCGGTCGACTTTACGCGCTGGTTAGCTGGCTTGGTCATTTTAGCTTTATCGTCTTTGCCGCCTATCTGCTGGTCATCTTCCCGCTCACGTTTATTGTGATGTCGCAGCGCCTGCTGCGGTTCCTGTCTGCGGCGCTGGCAACGGCCGGGCTGACGATACTGTTAGTGGATGTTGAAGTCTTTACACGCTTTCACCTGCACCTTAACAGCACCGTTTGGGAACTCGTCGTCAACCCCGGACAGGGTGAGATTGCCCGCGACTGGCAGTGGATGTTTATCGGCATTCCGTTGATTTTCATGGCGGAAATGCTGTTCGGCACCTGGTGCTGGCAAAAGCTCCGCAGCCTGAACCGCCGCCACTTTGGCAAACCGCTGGCGGGCGTTTTCATCTCGGCGTTCTTCGCATCGCATCTGATGTACATCTGGGCCGATGCGAACTTCTATCGCCCGATTACCATGCAGCGCGCCAACCTGCCGTTGTCTTATCCGATGACGGCACGTCGTTTTCTGGAAAAACATGGTCTGCTGGATGCACAGGAATATCAGCGTCGCCTAACGCAGCAGGGTAATCCTGAAGCCATGACGGTGGAGTATCCGCTCAGTAACATCACCTTCCGCGATAGCGGCAGCGGATACAACCTGCTGATGGTGATGATCGACGATACACAGCCCGACGCCATACAAAACCGGATGCCTAACCTGTCGCGTTTCGCCGCGGAAAACGTGCGCTTCAGTGACCATTACGATTCAGGTTCTCAGCCAGACGCCGCCTTGTTTAACCTGTTTTACGGCCTCTCGACGACCTATATGGACGGCATTCTGAGCGCGCGTAAACCTTCTGCCTTGATCACCGCGTTAAGCCAGCAGGGTTATCAGTTCGGGCTATTTTCAGCAAACGGCTTCAACAGCCCGCTTTATCGTCAGGCGCTGCTTTCTGATTTCTCCTTACCTGCGCCGCAGCAGCAAAGCGGCGATGCCATCATCACGCAATGGCAGGAATGGCTCAGTCGCGATAATAACCCGGCTCCTTGGTTCTCTTACGTTGAACTGAGCAGCGCACCGAAAACCGCAGATGGCAAAGGCACTGAATCAAACGGCCGCATGAATATTCAGGACGTTGACCGCCAGATTGGGCAAATCATTAGTACCCTGCAGGAAAAAAACATTCTGAATAACACGGTCGTGATTGTGACAACCGCACAAAACCAGAATGCTAATGCCAGCAACGGGGCACGTTTCGCCCGTACCCAGTGGCAAACGCCGCTCATTGTTCACTGGCCGAACACGCCTGTGCAGACCATTACGAAAATGACGGATAACAAAGACGTCATGACCACATTGATGCAGCGCCTGCTCCACGTTAAAAACAGCACGGATGACTATTCACAGGGCGAAGATTTGTTCTCGGCCCAGCGACGCTACCCGTGGTTGATTAACGGCAACGGCGGCACGCTGCTCATCACTACGCAGGATCAGCTCATCGTCTTGGAAAGCAACGGCAACTACCGGGCTTACGACACGGCGGGAAATCGGCTGAATGATGAAAAACCGCAGCTTGCCCTACTCTTGCAGGTACTAACAAACGAAAGACGCTTTATTGCCAACTAACTGCCTAAATCTAAAGCAGTCGTTCCATCCGGCTATTGCAATAAGGTCAGGAAAAGGTAGTATAAATGCCCATAGCATCGGCACGTAGCGCAGCCTGGTAGCGCACCGTCATGGGGTGTCGGGGGTCGGAGGTTCAAATCCTCTCGTGCCGACCAAATTTCCCCAGAAAAACCAACCTCTTACGGTTGGTTTTTTTTATACCTTAAATTTGCCGATGGTAAAACAATGGTAAAATGATGGTAAAACCACTGACGGAAGGAACCGAAAGAATGAGACAAATCGACTATCACGGAACGACGATCTGCGTACTCGACGACAACACACTCACCAATTGCCCTGTCGGATCATGCGCAGTTATTGAAGATTCGGGGCGCTATGTCGCAGTGCACGTCGGAGAAACTGACACACCGAAAATTCCATATTGATCCTATCTCTATCCTCACAGTCACCTCAAAGTAATGATTGTAGGAAATCGGAAGAAACTCGCAGAAGATACGAGATACAGAGTTTTCTGTGGTCCTGCACTTCATGATAACTCGCTGGATAAAAACAGATTTTTTCGTAAATTAATTGTGGAGCATTAAACTCCTTATCTAATTAATAAGCTATCCAGCACCCATCTATAGGGTGCTGAGTACTTTATTTAGTATAGAGAAGCAACATACTCACTTACTGGGGCAGGTAATAAATCTTGAGGGTGATCTCCACCGAACGTTGCAAATTTACTTTTCCCAGACAGGATCACTGAGGACAATAGTTTCTGGTTATCAGCCTTATAGATAGTTATTTTTACTTCCATCTTATCAGGAATGCCAGACCATTCTGTCGCTCTATCTTCCCAATGAAGAATTTGAGGAACTATATAATATCCATCAGATACTGGTGATTTTGACACTAAGCAATTCATATTGCTGCATTCAGAAATGGTTTTTACATTGTCGCTATAACGTAAAAATGCGGCTTTAATAACGTTTGCTGTGCTGCTCCCAGAACCAGCGTACTCTTGTGTAGAGTAGATACCGTTAGCTGGGACAGCTATTACAATCTCTTTATTTTTGATGAGTAACTCTTCATTTTTTTGTATTGCCGTAGAATTGTACTTAGCAGAACAGCCAGCAAGAAAAATAATGCTAAAAGCGATAAAAAATTTCCTCATGTTATTTTCTTTTCTTAAAAGAAGAATAATTATTATATCTATGTAACCTTATAGGAGTGCTTACTACCAAATGTAAGATTGATACTTATCAGATTGAAATTTTAACTCTCCCAAACGTTGTTTATAACTGACCAGCTTTATATCTCACATTACCACTATTTGACCAGCAAACCTGCTTAACTATCTGCACTGACCGGATAACTCCAGTTTCATTGAAGGCAAGCAAGAATCAGCCTGTTAGATAGAAAAATCCTGTTAAAGAAAGGAGGGAAATCTATTCGCTACGTTAGCACGGACTGTAAGCACTACTCACTTTAGTTTCACACATTTTTTAAGATTTCCATTTTTTGACTGGGCCTACCTGTCGGTTATTGCCATAGCAGCGCATAAGTTTCCATTTCACCTAGGCCGTAAATCTTTATACAGGCCAGCGGCAAACTGAAAACCGTCAAGCGAGTGAGCCAGCGAATTAACGAGGTAATGGATTATGCGGTTAGCTCCGTCGGATTCCCGCTAACCCCGCAGCTAAGATCCACAAAGCCTTTCAGACGCCGGTTAAAACCCATATGCCAACTATCTGCCCAAAGGCATTACCTCGCTTGATGAAAACACTATCATGACTACTACCAGCAGCATGGCGCTGCGGTATCAATATTGGCCTTTGCTGCCTCACTTTATCAGCTAGGAAAAAATGCGCTGGCTAAAGCTACGGGACACACCCGCTCTTTTCTGGCCGGACAAGCCATTGAAGACTATCTTGCACGGGAAGCCTGGCAGATAGCAGAGATCGAGCAAGCCATAAAAGAAGCCGATGCAGGTGATTTTGTCTCACCAGATGAGATGAACAATCTATTTAAAAAATTAGGTACGGCAAGGCATGGAAATTAAATGGTTACGTAAAGCCGCGGCCAATTTAGAAGCCGAGTACCTCTATATCGAGCAAGACGATCCATTGGCTGCCAGCCAGTTCATAGATGAAGTCCAAAGATTAACGGAATTACTACTGCAACAGCCGGCAATGGGAAGACCAAGCCCCCAGAACACGTGAACTGCTCCAGATTCTACGCGTCTTTCATACGCACAGGCGTTTACCATCAAAATGGTGAAAAACCACCTTTCAGGGTTTTAACGAATGTATATTCACCAACTAACCGCCACAGAGCCATGAAAAACGGCAAAAAACATAACCAACAATCAAGATCGCCTGGTTGCGGTGCGGTTGATACGAACAATGCCATCCGAACCAGCATACAGGCCATTGGCTCCGGCCGCTTCCGCCGTGGCAGGTAACACGGGTAAGCGAATCGTATAGTCGGATAAGTATACTGACTGTACTTCGCTTCCGTCATATAGCACGTTGAGTGACATACCAATCCTGTTTGTATGACTGCCGCTTTCGGTACGAATCATGGCAGCACCGTATGCATTTCCCAATGCGATGTATGCAGAATCAGCATTAGCCTTCCACGCATTTTTATTCAGTATTTCCAGGCCAAGCCCCCGCATACGTGAAATAGCGTTATTAACACCAACCGTCGCCCCTTCGTTGACCAACGTCAGTCCCTGTAATTGAGACCCCGAGCCAAGCACAGTACCTAGCGAGATATTTGTTGCGACACAATTCATTACACGAATGCCATAGTCGGAGCTAGGGCTTACACTAAATAACTGCCTCTTATTATCACCCGAATTATTGATGAAGTGGATATTTGAAAGCGTCAGCCCGGTAAACGCCGATGCAGCAACAACGGCGAAGAGAGTCTGTGTTGATGTTGATTTATTGGCGAACCAACCATTCGATAACGCGCAATGGCCACCATTGGTGAACTCGAAGAAGCGTTCTGAGCAAAAATCGAACTGGAAGTTGCTAATAAATAGTGCAGTAACCCAAGTTCCTTTTATCGGCAGTGCGATATTTGCAGTATCAATGTTAGTCACATACACCCCTTCCGTGTGATATCTGTTCTTGGGGTGTGGGGTATTGGAAAAATTTAGCAGCGTTGCCGCGTAAGCATAATAACCGCCATCGATGGTGTTATTTACACAGTAGTTAAAATCCCAAACAATTCCTGTCTCTCCTTCAGGATCGATGTCAATACGATTATTCGACCACGATGATTCTTTAACGTTATACATTTCCCAAAATTTACCGATGGTGCCCGCCGTCCCGGTGCTCACATTCCTATTAAATCGGCAATTTAATGTGTTTGTCATCTTAAAAACAGACGTTACAGACGTATTCCTCGGAGGCTTATCGAATGCACAGTCTTCAAAAACCAAACCTGATAGGGTGCAATTAAACATCAGCGGCAAAACAACTTCACCTGCGGCAAAGAATGGGGCGAATCTCACCCCTTTAAATTTTGCAGATGTACGATCGGTAGTCAGTTGTAATGCAGCGACATAAATTGCTTTCATGTCGCTGAGCACTGTTGAATCAGGCGGTAAATTATCCAGCATAAACTCGACTGCTGCCGTTTGATTCTTACCATCCGAAAGAATCCCCCAGTTGCGGGTATGTGTGATTGGCCAACCATTTAACAGCCCGATGCACCGATAATTATCATCAGGAGACATTTCTAATGTGGTATGTGGCAGTGTTCCTTCATAGATGTAATACATATCATTGAATTTAACAGCATCAGTTTTGTTCTCTATTAAAATACCAGAGCCAACGCTACCGACACGTTTAAATGGTGATAAGCCAATCACCTGTTGAACACTCCCGTCGAATGGGGTATTTACAAGAGCGGCCCCTACTCCTTCGCCCGAGCTTGCCAGAGCATGTCTGAGTGCTGTATCACCGGCGTTCTTCCAGACGTTGCTACCTACACCGCCAGTTGACTCAAGTGTCGAACTGGCGGGAGCAACTTTGGGCAGCGGTCCGTCCCATCAGTAACGTTCCCCATCGCTTTCGCTGAAGAGAGCTTCGTTAGAATTACAGACGGAATTATCCAATTCAAAAGACTTCTTCGTGATATCGCCATAAGTCATCATCGCCCTGTTGACAGTCATATTGATGCCAACAGTGTACGATGACGAATACCTAGACGTTCAACCTAAAATTCGTCACGAGAATTTACAGCCCCATCAACAATCTGTGTATTATTTAACCAGTCTTCGTAATCGCAGGATTAATCACATCATCGTGGGTATAACAAGTCGTTTCAGCGGAAAATATTGTTAGCCAGCTAAATCCGGTTGAGGTTTGGGATATTTGGCTATAGATAAAGGCACTATATAAAAACTTAAGCTATTTGTTGCGTTGCGAAGGCTTTCAGATCTTATAATTCAGCAAGCATGAGCCATTTTCACGATTTGGCCTACGGTCTGGATCTACGCTGCTACAGAAGCCCCCAGCTCCGCAAGAGCCAAACGTTAACGCGAAGAACCATGCTGCCGTGTATGATGACTACCACTGGCACACTGATAATGGGTTATCAAATAAGGAGAATACGGCATGTCTACCCTTACTACGATTGCTCTGATTGGTCCGGGCGCTATCGGAACCACTATCGCTGCTGCACTCCATGAAGTTAACCGCACGCCGATCCTTTGCGGGCGCACCGCACATCCACAGTTAATTCTGCGTCACGACCACGGTGAAATTGTGGTGCAAGGTCCGGTATTGCATCATCCGACGGCGATTAACCACCCATTCGACCTGGTGTTTATCGCGGTGAAAACCACTCAGGTCGCTGACAGTGCCAACTGGCTCGCCGCGCTGTGCGATGAACATACCGTAGTATGCGCACTGCAAAATGGTGTCGAGCAAAAAAAACAGCTAAAACCCTATGTCAACGGCGCAACGATATTACCTTCAATAGTATGGTTTCCTGCTCAGCGTGAACCGGATGCCTCCGTCTGGCTCCGTGCCAAACCGCGCTTGACGCTGCCGGATGTGTCGCAAGCAATTCAGGTAGCCGCTGCGCTGAGCGGCACGCTCTGCGACGTTGAGCTTTCGGCAGATTTTATCTCCCTAGCCTGGCGAAAACTGTTACAGAATGCTGTCGCTGGTCTGATGGTACTTGCAAATCGTCGTGCCGGAATGTTCTCACGCGTGGATATTACTGAGCTGGCACACGCTTATCTGAGTGAGTGTCTAACGGTAGCACGTGCGGAAGGAGCAGCACTGAACGATAACGTTCCACAGGAGATCATTAATGGCTTTCATCATGCACCAGCGGATCTTGGCACCTCCATTCTCGCCGATCGTCAGGCCAACCGCCCACTGGAATGGGATATCCGCAACGGTGTGGTGCAGCGCTGTGGCCGTTCACATGGTATTCCTACGCCGATTAGTGACGTGTTGGTGCCGCTGCTGGCGGCAGGAAGTGAAGGGCCAGGTTAATTCGTTAATTTAAGGGGTGTTTGTAAGACGACAACATGCTGTTTAGATAAGGTTCAATACATGGTTAACCAGAGTAACGCGAGTATTAATCATAAAGTCGATCAACAAGTTTTGCCAACAATAGGTTTAACAAGCCAATTATCACCGATAAAAGAATGGGCAGAATGAGGCTAACTAAAATCGAGGGCTAATCTCCGTACTCTGGGTTAGCCCTCTGGCATCAATCGACAACAAACAGCTTGGCACCCGTCTCGGTGTAGGAGCGATGGGATTCCGCGTTATCCGCAACCTGATAGCTCATTCCCGGTTTGAGGACAAAAACACGTCCATCGTCCAATTCCGTGTGAAGTTCACCTTCAAGGCACAGCAGAATATGCCCTTTAGAGCACCAGTGATCGGCCAGATAGCCTGGCGTGTACTCAACAATACGAACTCGAATGTTATCAAAACGCTGCGTTCGCCAATAGGCGATCCCCGTGTCTCCCCGGTGCTCGGTGGGCTCTATTTGCGACCAGTCAGTCGTACCAAACGGAATGTTTTTCATGTCCATATTACTGCCCCTATTCTTTAACGTTATCGGTTAACACTCCGCTTACTCTTCCGGCAAGCTATCCCGGCACATCAGCGTTTGGTGCCACGGTTCCACGGCATTTTCATCAACAGTTTTGCCATGCCACAAAAACCCGTAATCCCTGCAAACAGCAGTCCTACTCCTACAAAACCAGAAAGCAGGAAGAAAGCGCTGTTTACGCTGTAACCCAGTAATACACCACCCAGAATAAGTACGCCAGCGGCGATTTGAACCTGCCGCATGAGTTCAATCGGCTGTTTACGATTCACTTCCGTCGGAAATCCTGCTTTTTTCCATGCCGTCATTCCCCCTTCCAGAAGAAATACCGTTGCGGGGGAAACAGCCTGCGCCAGCAAGCCGGCATTCTGTTCCGAGCGCATGCCGGACAAACAATGGAAAATCACAACCTGTTCTTCTTTGTCATCATCAGGAAGGACATACCCAGCAGAGGAATTCAGCGGGTGCAACCTTGCCTGTGCGATGTGCTCGCGGGCATATTCTTCCGGCTGGCGAATATCAATGAGCACCGCACCTTCATCTAACAATTTACGGGCCTGAGCAGGTGAGATAGCAAGTGGCGTTGGCATGGTCGTGATCCTCTTTTTGAACCGCTGAAACCCGTCATCATGCATCATTCAACGTGGTATTCAGTCAGCAAGGAAGGTGATATCGCTGATTGTTTGCGTGCCACCATTAATTTAGATAAATCTAATTAAGTAAAATCTAAATTAAATGATGGACACGCGCAACAACTTTCCACGCGGAGAAAGCAATCCAGACTGGACATCGATTTAGCGGCTGATACTCTGTAAACAGAAACGCTATTTTAAAAAACAGCCATGCTGCCACGATCGTACAAAATGGATCAGTAATGGTATGGATAAGTCACTGTATGCACATAAGTACCGTGCAAAAATAATGTTATTTGTGAGCCACCTTGTGGCTCTGTTTACCGTGCCGACTGGGAAACTTGAGATACCGCCAAGATCGTTTCATGAAAAAATTAAAAGACACAGACTGGTATAAAAAGCGTTACTCCAACCGCGTCCTCTTCTGGAGAGAAATCTCACCGCTCGCCTTCCCGATCTTTATTGAAGGTCTTTGCGTCGTGTTGATGGGGGTTTTCAGCACCTTCCTGGTCAGTTGGCTGGGGAAAGAGGCCATGGCAGCCGTCGGTCTGGCTGATAGCTTCAATATGGTCATCATCGCGTTCTTTACCGCCGTCGCATTGGGAACCGCCGTTGTTGTCGCGTTTAGCCTGGGACAACGCAATAGAAAGCAGGCACGATCGGCCGCTCGTCAGTCGATGTCACTGCTGGTTTTGTCATCGTTTCTGTTAGTCGCACTGGTTGAATTCGCCGGCTCAGCAATTATCGATCTGATCGCAGGACAGGCCGACGTACAGGTTAAAGCACTTGCCCTCACGTTCCTTCGCTGGACGGTGTGGGGCTATCCTGCTGTCGCTATCGCGCTGGTAGGCTGCGGCGCGTTGCGGGGCGCGGGCAATACCAAGTTGCCGATGGTCATCAACATTGGAATGAATATTCTCAATATTGGCATCAGTAGCCTGCTGATTTATGGGGCATTTTCCTGGGATGGCCTTGGTTTTGTTGGCGCGGGCATTGGTATTACCATTTCACGCTATATCGGTGCGGTATTCGTGATTCTGACGCTAATGCACGGTTTTAATGGTGCGCTGCGCATTCCCTTCAAGTCTTACTTTGCGCCTTTTACCCTGTCGATCCTCTATGAAGTGCTCAGTATCGGTATTCCCGCCAGCATTGAATCCGTGATGTTTAACATCGGCAAGCTGATTACCCAGCGTTTTGTGGCAGATATGGGGACTGAGGTCATTGCCGGAAACTTTATCGCTTTCTCTATCTCAACGCTGATCAACCTTCCCGGTAATTCACTCGGCGCGGCCGCCACCATTATCGTTGGTACACGGCTGGGGAAAGGCCAAATCATGCAGTCCACCCGCCAGTTGAAGCACATCTTCTGGCTCTCCAATATCGGACTGTGCGTACTTGCCGTCCTGTCGGTGCCCAGCGCCAGCTTTTTGGCGTCGTTTTACACCAATGAGCCGGAAGTTATCGAAGTGGCAAAACATCTCCTGTGGCTCAACGCGCTATTTATGCCGATCTGGGCGGCGTCCTGGGTGCTTCCTGCCGGTCTAAAAGGCGCGAAAGACGCCAGCTACACCATGTGGGTAGCAATGGCAGGCATGTGGGGATGTCGAGTCATCGCGGGATATATCCTCGGCGTGATGCTCGGTTTTGGCGTGATCGGCGTGTGGATGGGGATGTTCTTTGACTGGATTGTCCGCGGATTCTTCTATTACCGCCGTCTGATGAGCGGACGCTGGCTATGGCGCTATCGCCCCCCAACAAATTGATGATAGCGAGCGGTTTTCCGCTCGCTTACAACACCACAAACCGCTTAGCGACTCGTACTCTTCACCGGAGCAAAACGGGTCGCCATGATAATCAACACGACCACACCAACAGTCATAATCATCCAGGCCTGCTCCAGACCTGCCGTATGCTGACGAATGAAACCGGCCAGCAGCGGCATCAGGCTGGCGAGGATGTAGCCACCGCCCTGCACAAAGCCCATCAGTGAACCGGTTTTATGTGATTCGGTTACCTGATCCAACGCCACGATGAGCGATAGCGGGAACAGTGCACCAATGCCAACGCCCAACATGATAATAATGGGATACGTAAACGTCAGCGGCGCCACAATCAACCCAATCATTCCCACCAGCATCACGGTCAGGATAGGAAGCAACAGCTTGCGGCGATCGGGAAAACGGTTGATGAACGTTGATACCAGCAGGCCGGAAATCACTTCGGTCAGCGTTAATCCGCCCAACATCAGGCCGCTTTGCGTCGCATCTAACCCCAATTGAATGTAATACGGTGGCAGCCATGCCAGTACCAGCGTATACGCCCCCGTACCAATGCCGAAGAACACCATCAGCAGCCAGTCCATTCCGCTTCGGCGCGTTGCTACGACAGCCACTGCATCCTGCTTCACGGTATACGCTTTAGGAATACACCGCCAGGCCACCGCAGCCACTAGCGCGACCATTCCCCAGCAGGCCAGCGCATTTTGCCAGCCCCACGCATTTGCCAGCGGAGAAACCGATGACGCCGCAAACGCCGCACCGGTCATAATCGCCGTGGTATAAAAGCCCATGAGGAGACTGCTATGGCGACCAAAATGGAGCTTGATGAACGATGGCACCAGCGCCTGAATCAAGGCAATCCCGACTCCGGCAAGCCCAGCGCTAACCAGCAGCGCAATACCGCTATTCAGCCACCAGCGGGCACTACACGCCAAGGCAATGACCACAATACCCAGCGTGATTCCCCGGTATTCACCCAGACGCGCCTGCAACTGGCCGCCATATAGCGCGCACCACCCCATAGCGAACACCGGGAGCGTAGTTAACATTCCCGCCATGCTGTCATCCAGGCCCGTTGCAGCCTGAATCTGATTCAGCAATGGGCCAATCCCCGCCAGAACAGGACGTAAATTTAGTCCCAACAGGATAATTGTGAAGAACAGAAAAGCCCGCGTGCGGGCCGTTGATGTCACTACCATGTATAACCTCAATAGCTTGAGTAAATCACTACAACTTGATGAACATTATCTTCACATAAAGAATCTTAACGTCAAGATAAAATCTTATGGCAGACCGATACCGCATGAATTTGATCAACGGTAGCAAGAAGGACTGGATATCGACCAACTGGAAAGTGGCTGGATAAATGACTGATGATACTCATCGCTGATTTAGACAAATAGCCGTAAAAAAACGTCGCTTGCGACGGTCCGCAGGGTGGCGGGCAGGAAGCTTGCCATAAAAAAATCCGCCCTAAAAAGAGCGGATTCTTTCGACACATCTAACAACCAACACTGAGGGTAAACAACCCCTACAGGGCTAGATTAGAAACGGTAACCTACGCCAACAGCCCAGGCACCAACGTCAACACTGCGGATACGGCTTTGTTCGTAACCCACATCCAGAGCAACGTCCTGCATTGGGTTGAACTGAACGCCCGCACCGTAGGTGAAGCCGTAATCGTCGTTGCTGCTGTTGTTCAGACCGTTGGTCGCGTTATTCGTTACTTTACCGTGGCTGAAACCAACAACACCATACAGGCTTGCCCAGTCATTCAGACGGTAAGCTGGACCCGCAGTGAAGCCCATGTACTGACCTTTGCTGTACAGACCGTTATCGCTACCGTTTTTTTCCAGGTAGGTGAATGAGCTAATAACGCCCAGTGGGTTATTATCTTGCTCGTAACGATATTTCAGGTTAAAGCCTTTAACTTTATTTTGTACGCCCTGAGCATCACCTTGAGCATAGCCTGCAGTTACAGTGCTTTGACCAGCAAATGCAGAACCTGCGCCAACGGCTAATACACAAGCCAGAGCGGAAAGACACGCGATTTTTTTCATATTTACAGCCTCAAATTCATTTTATGAAAGACTAACTAACGGAGTAAATATAACAAAGAAATTCGGGACTTGCCGCCCTATAAATATTTATCAATTAGGCTTTAGATGTAACAAATATTGTCAAAATCGACCTATCACGCTAATTACATTGAGTTTTTTATTGTGACAGTTAGATTAAAAATAAATTCACCACGGTGCTGTAAAACAGATAATTCCGAATCACCCGCTCAGTTTGTATGCTAATTATATTGCACAAAAACACGCCAGTTAAATGGTACGTAAATAAAGGTCAATAAAAGTCAATTCATACCAGACAAATTGTTTACAATTGGATATAATAGCAACGGAACGTTATACCTGTTTTAAGGCCAAAAGAATGACCTTATTTTCCCACCGCTCGTCATCATTTGTACCTGTCTTGCTCATCATTATCTCGATGCTTTCTATCCAAAGCGGTGCCGCCCTGGCCAAAAGCCTGTTTCCACTCATTGGAGCCACTGGCGTCACAGCACTGCGTCTGGGAATTGGTACGATCATTCTGTGCATCATCTTTAAACCGTGGCGTATGCGATTTAGCAGTAACCGCCTGCCGCTGCTGGTGTATGGCATAACACTGGGCGGGATGAATTTTCTGTTCTACCTGTCATTACAGACGGTGCCGCTTGGCATTGCTGTCGCACTGGAATTCACCGGCCCACTTGCCGTTGCGATGTTAGCCTCACGCAGACCGATTGATTTTCTGTGGGTTTTTCTGGCCGTTGCTGGGCTATGGTTCTTGTTGCCGCTGGGCCACAATATCGGCAATGTTGACTTAACGGGTGCAGCTTGCGCCGTGGGTGCCGGTGCCTGTTGGGCACTTTATATTCTGTTTGGGCAAAAAGCGGGGGCAAATCACGGGCCGGGAACCGTTGCTATCGGCTCCTGTATTGCTGCGCTGATCTTCTTGCCCTATTGGTACGTATTACGCCGAGAGCACGCTGTTTTCGCTCTCTATACTCCCGCTCGGTATTGCTATCGCCATCCTGTCCACCGCACTTCCTTATTCTCTGGAAATGGTGGCATTAACCCGGCTGCCCGCCAGAACGTTCAGCACGCTGATGAGTATGGAACCCGCTATTGCCGCCCTCTCCGGGATTCTTTTTCTCGGCGAACATTTATCGTTTATTCAGTGGATGGCGCTGATCTTTATTATCATCGCGTCAATCGGTGCAACGCTGACAATCAAACCAGCGGGTGCAGCCAAAGTAACGACTCAAGCCGAATGAGTGTGTATTTCCTTGGGGAAGTGTTGCAGAAAAGTTTCACATTCCCGAGGAGAACGCAAAGTAATAAAACGGATATGGCGATAACGAGGATCGGCTAAATCCGCCAAATACCGTTTCTGGTTTCTTGAATAGGTTTTTATTGTCCAGAGGATAATTGAATCCCGGCTAAGGAAACTACGGAGAAAAGATTCTTTATTACCCGTGCCGCTCCAGAGCTCCTCTTTACGCCATGCCCGAAGAAAGGCACGCCGTACCGCCTGAAAAAGCGTGCGACTAAAGCTGTAATCGACCCAAATCACGACATCAACATTACGCCATTTGATATCACGCGTTCGATTATAGTTGCCATCCAACACCCAGCTGTCAGGCTCCAGCGTGCTTTCAAGCCGTTGAAAGAAATCGGCATCCGTCCGTTCTTGCCAATCTTTTAACCAAAACAGTGCATCCATTTCAATGTACGGAATAGCCAGCTTTTCAGACAAGCGACGAGCAAGCGTAGATTTGCCACTTCCACTGGTACCAATAATATTCACTCTCATTCGCCACGACTCCTTTTACTCGTACACAGTATATTTCAAGATGAAAGCGATGCCGTCATTCTATTTAAGAAGCAGAGAATAATAACTATTTTCATCTAACCAGTGATGATATTTATCAATATATGACATTATGTTTCAGTAGTAATTAAAACATTACCTTCACATCACCGCTGCCACATTATTGATATCAGAGAAATCCTGACTACAAATACCCACACCATCGTTATGCTATAGCTATCCATTTGATAGGTGATTCTTTTCAGTATTAATTTTTATCGCTGCTATAATTAGTCACATTGAACAGCAAGACTATCAATAATTAAAGAGAGGATACTATTATGCCTACCGCTAAACTCGTGAAATCAGTACCGTCCGAACTGCTTTACACTCGTAATGATTTGGACGATAGCGTTAAGACCTCGACGATCGCTCTGTTAAACCAACTGGTTGTTGATTTCATTGACCTGTCATTGATTACCAAACAGGCGCACTGGAACATGCGCGGTGCAAACTTTATCGCCGTTCATGAAATGCTGGATGGCTTCCGCACCTCGATTATTGATCATCAGGATACCATCGCCGAGCGCGTGGTGCAGATAGGCGGTGTTGCGCTGGGTACTGTGCAAATCGTGGGTAAACAATCGCACCTCACTGAAAAGCTACCCAACCAATATCCATAGCGTTCAGGATCATCTTAAAGCGCTGGCCGAACGCTATGCGATTGTTGCCAACAACGTACGCAAAGCCATTGGTAAAACGGAAGATGAGGCCTCTGCGGACATTCTAACCGCCGCGTCACGCGATCTGGATCAGTTCCTGTGGTTCATTGAATCAAACATCGAATAATCGGCGTTATCATCCCGCGACGCGTTCAAGGCTGCTTAGGCAGCCTTTTTTCTGCCAGTCACCCGACTCAAACCGCCCTCTTTCTTAGCCCAACCCGCACAAACCACGCATTTTATCCGTTAAGACGCTCAAAAAATTAGCTTTTGCCCGTATTAATTGGTCATAACGCTAATCAACGGTTGTTTCCCTTCTGTAAATCAGTTAATCATAGCAGCGCCTTGCCTGTGAGAATCGGAGGTGAAAATTTCACCGCTGGCAGGGCAATAAATAAAGCAACAGGTTAAGTACAACGCAGGGTAACTGACCCAGGTTTCACTTTCGTACGATGTACTATGCTTAAAACGCCTGTAAAACAAAAAGCTCCCACAACTGCTAATAGGAAGGGTTTGATGAAATCACTACTTAAGGCCTCTTTGGCTGCACTGACGCTAATGATGAGCGTATCTAGCTATGCTGCTGAGAAAGAACTGATTGTCGCAACAGACACCGCTTTTGTCCCTTTTGAATTCAAACAAGGCGACAAGTACGTCGGTTTTGACATCGACCTCTGGGATGCTATCGCTAAACAGCTCGACCTGAAGTACACCCTGAAGCCAATGGACTTCGGCGGCATTATTCCCGCACTGCAAACACGTAACATCGATCTGGCGCTTGCAGGCATTACGATTACTGAAGAGCGTAAAAAAGCAATCGATTTCTCTGACGGCTATTACAACAGCGGCCTGTTGGTAATGGTCAAAGCGGACAACAACGACATCAAAGGCGAGCAGGATTTGGCGGGCAAAGTCGTTGCAGTGAAGAACGGCACAGGTTCCGTTGATTACGCGAAAGCCAATATCAAAACCAAAGACCTGCGCCAGTTCCCGAATATCGACAACGCCTACATGGAACTGGGCACCAACCGTGCTGACGCCGTGCTGCACGACACGCCAAATATCCTCTACTTCATCAAAACCGCAGGCAACGGCCAGTTTAAAGCGGTAGGTGACTCCATTAAAGCCCAGCAATACGGCATCGCGTTCCCGAAAGGCAGCAACGAGCTGCGTGAAAAAGTGAACGGCGCCCTGAAAACACTGCGTGAAAACGGCACTTATGCTGAGATCTACAAGAAGTGGTTTGGCGTAGAACCTAAGTAATTGCCGATTTAATCTGGAGATATTCCATGCAGTTTGACTGGAGCGCCATTTGGCCTTCTCTGCCCCTCCTGATGGAAGGGGCAAAAATGACGTTGTTGATTTCTGTTCTGGGTCTGCTTGGCGGCCTGGTGATTGGCGTGGTCGCGGGTTTTGCCCGCGCCTACGGCGGCTGGTTTTCCAGCCGCATTTCGCTCGTTTTTATTGAAATTATCCGCGGCACCCCGATCGTTGTGCAGGTGATGTTTATTTACTTCGCCTTGCCGATGATTTTCACCTCCGTACGAATCGATCCTTTTGCCGCCGCCGTCGTCACCATCATGATTAACTCTGGTGCTTACATCGCGGAAATCACCCGTGGCTCGGTATTGTCGATTCATAACGGCTTTCGTGAAGCGGGTCTGGCGCTTGGGCTGTCTCGCAGCGCGACGTTACGCCATGTGATTGCCCCACTCGCCCTGCGTCGCATGCTGCCGCCACTGGGTAACCAGTGGATTATCAGCATCAAAGATACGTCACTGTTTATTGTCATCGGCGTGGCTGAACTCACGCGTTCAGGTCAGGAAATCATCGCGGGCAACTTCCGTGCGCTGGAAATCTGGACTGCGGTTGCCATTATTTACCTGTGCATCACGCTGGTACTCAGCTTTATTCTGCGTCGTCTGGAAAGAAGACTTAAGATTATATGATTGAATTTAAAAACGTATCCAAACACTTTGGCAAGACACAGGTCTTACACAATATCGATCTCACCATCGGTCAGGGTGAAGTGGTGGTCATCATCGGGCCTTCGGGTTCCGGTAAATCCACGCTGCTGCGCTGCATCAACAAGCTGGAAGAAATTACCAGCGGTGAATTGGTTGTAGATGGCCTTAAGGTAAACGATCCGCGCGTTGACGAGCGTTTAATCCGTCAGGAAGCAGGAATGGTATTCCAGCAGTTCTATCTGTTCCCGCATCTTACCGCGCTGGAAAACGTCGCGTTCGGTCCTATTCGGGTTCGCGGCGCGAGTAAAGCCGATGCCGAGAAGCTGGCGCTGGAATTACTGGCGAAAGTGGGTCTGTCAGAACGCGCGCATCATTACCCTTCCGAGCTTTCCGGTGGTCAACAGCAGCGTGTGGCCATCGCCCGCGCATTAGCGGTTAAACCGAAGCTGATGCTGTTTGATGAGCCGACCTCTGCACTCGACCCGGAACTGCGTCATGAAGTGCTGACCGTCATGAAAGATCTGGCAGAAGAAGGCATGACGATGGTGATCGTCACTCACGAAGTGGGCTTTGCCCATAAAGTGGCTTCGCGTCTGATCTTTATTGATAAAGGCCGCATCGCAGAAGATGGCGACCCGGAAACACTGATTACGAATCCACCCAGCGACCGTCTGCGTGAATTCCTGCAACACGTATCTTGATCAACAAGGGGGCTTTCGCCCCCTTTCTCTTACTTGTAATGTGAGCGAACGTTATGCCTGCGAACGCGGATATTCTCGTTCAATAAACGCCGCAAAATCCTGGCACATCTTCTCGTCGCTCTGTTCATTATCTGCCAGCACGCGACTACCATCGACCACGCGAATACGTGCAGACAGATCGAAATCCGCAGCAGGCTGTGGACGACCCGCCGCCTGAGCCATCATCTCTTCTGCCTGTTGCCAGGCTTCATCAACCGTCAGATTACAGGCCTGCGCCAGATAAGCGGGATTGAAACCCTCACCGGTCAGGCTACGCAGCGTATCGTCATGACTGACGCTATTGCCCGGATGCCAATAGTGTTGCGCCAAATCAGGACCGATAGCCGGGTTATCAGTCAGGTAACCGTCACGTTGCAGGAAATAGCTGCGCGTCTGCTCCACCGCCATCAATGCCAGCAGATATCCCTGATAAGAACACGCCGACTCCATAGACAGCAGATGAGGGATCGCCAGCGTCGGGCGTGGGCTACCGCTAATACCCAAAATGCGCTGCTCAGTGTCACGCGCCAGTTTCGTCATCGCTTCCGGCGTACGCGCTTCGTCATCCCATGAGTAGAGTTGCCACTCAAAATACGGCACCAGCAGGATATGTCGCTCACTAAAGGCACGCATTGGCTGCTGCGTGCTGATATCCGCACGGATTAATTCATCAGGAATCGTCTCTCCCTGCGCATTCTTTGCATAGCGTTTTAACCAGTCGGCATCACCCAGCAGGCTGTCGCAGAACATGGACTGCGTTTCCGCATAAGCCATTGAAGTTGGCGGGAACTCCTGTGAAAAACAGGGCGCGTTCTGCCGAATATTGGCAAAATGCGCGGCGTGTCCACCTTCATGAAACAGCGTATTAATGCCGCTGGCACCGCTGCCAATTTGATCCGGCTTTGCCAGACTGGTGAAATTAATCCGCGCCGGAACCCATTTTCCTTCCTGCACAAACGGCGGCACGGGGCCATGCATAAAGCCGTTCTCGTATTTACCTTTGCGCACCAGTAAATCGAGCTGCATTTCTGCACCGTTAAACCCAATGCGCAGACGCTTAAAGCTGTTGATCCAACGCTCAAGCGACGCAGAGAAAGGGAAATAAGGATCAAGCTGGCGCGTCACATCGCCCGCGCTGGCATAGCGAATATTCCACGGCTGCAGCGCATCCTCACCCTTTTCATCCGCCAGATTTTTCAGGCTGCGAGTATTCGCTTCACGCGTTTGTTCTTCAAAAGGATCGAGGATGGCAAAAAGCTGCTCCGGCGTCATCCGCTCCGTCTTGTTGACCTTATAGTCAAAATAGTTGCGGTAGCCCATCTGACGAGCAAAGCGGTTACGCAGTGAGATCAGCTCTGGGAAGCCATTCTGCAACAGCCACTGTTCGAGATCGCGCAGCGCTTGCTGGGAACTTTGACGATAGGCTTCGGTATCATTGGTCGTCTGGTTGGTCAGCAGTTCTCCGAGTGAAGCGGAAACCCGTTCCCCCTTGGCATCCAGATGCGTCATTTCATAGGATTTGCGCTTGGCGTATAACGCACTTTCGGCGGTGATAATCTCATCCATCAACGCCTGAGCCTGCGGATCTTCAATCACATTGCAGTCGAAAAACCGATACCAGCCTTGTAAACCGTGCGACAACGCCTGCTGTTGCTCGTCACGCGGACTGTTTTCCAGTGTCGCAAGATGGGTTCTTAGCTCAGCCAGACGCTGCGGCTGCGAAATAAAACGCTTATATGCACTTTCTGCAGCGGAGAAACGCTCGGACACGTCATCGTTGCCCGTTCCCATATACAGTTGCCAAAACAGTTCTTCTTTCGCCTGATGAACCGCAAGATAGTCGCGATTCAAGGCGTTAAAGTAGTCCGCTACCTGTTGCATGCTATTCCTTCTCTCTTCAAATGACAGCCGTCTGGCTGCGTGAAGTGGCGCGATAAACCGCGTCCGAACTCGCTCCGGCAAACCAATCAGCCGAGGCGTTTCTTAATCGTGGCGACAGCCTGTTCCATTGTCGCCGCTTCGCCAGCGGCAACCAGACAGCACGCCAACTGCAGACGAATCGCCTGCGGTATGGCAATTTCCCCCGTCAGACACTGTACCGTCCACCGCGCCGTCGTTGCGGCATCCTTCGCAATCGGCAACGCATCGGGTGCAACGCTGATCTCCTGCCGAAGCTGCAGCACGTTGGTATTTTGCTGATGGATAAAATGAATTTCCGGGCAGCGCTGCGGATTGGCGTAAACCTCACCTTCCGTGCCGTGCATCAGAAGTGCACGCCCGTTGATGTCATTAAAAAACGTCCCCACGCGGGAAACATATTCAGGATGGGAAACGCTGGCGATGCGCAGCGCGTCGCTTTCACCAAACGGCGTCGCCACCTTAGCCAGCGTGTGGCTACTGTTACGCACCCCCATCCGCCAGCGTAGCTGTAGCTGGCGATCGATGGCCGGACATAATGTCGACACAGGGATAAATACCGGGCTGCCGTTATCAAGCTCCTGCTGAGCCTGCTCGGCACTCTCCGCAATTGTCACGCCGAGGTTACGCAAAATTTCAGCACTGGTGACACGGGTCGGATCGTCGCTGACGCCGTGAACCACGACCGGAAAACCCAGTTTTGCCAACAGCAGCGCCAACAGCGGCGTCAGGTTTGCCTGCTTCCGCGCCCCGTTATAGCTGGGCACCACGATGGGCATAGGAAAGCCCGCAGGCGGCGTCAGGTGCAACACATGCTCGTTCATCGCCTGATAAAAACCCAGCATCTCGGCTTCGGATTCGCCTTTGATGCGAAACGCAATCAGCAGCCCACCGAGCTCCAGCTCCGGCACGTCACCGCGCAGCATCGCGCTATACAGTTCATAAGCCGTTGCCTGATCGACATCACGCGCATGATTTTTCCCGCGCCCCACTTCTTTGATAATTTTGGTGTAATCCATGCTAGCCTCTTATTTTCGGCGACACAGTAAAGAACTTATCAATGAAAATAACATGTTTACCGGGTTTCTGGTCACTGTAGCGCAGAGGAAATTGCTATCGCGCTGCTTTTGGGCCAGCGGCAGGAACGCAATCCTTACTCCGCGCAGGAAAGTATTTATAGATGGTTTTTTCTGACACACCGACGACATTCGCCACCTGAAGGCGCGTTGCGCCTGTCGCTAACATCGCCTCGGCTCGACAAAGCATATCTTGCGTCATAAGCCGTTTACGCCCGCCGATGCGACCCTGCAACCGAGCGGCATCGAGGCCAGCCCGCGTGCGTTCGACAATCAGTTCCAGTTCCATCTTCGCCAGTGCGCTCATCACATGAAAGAAGAAACGACCCGCGGGGGTAGAAGTATCAATACTATCTGTCAGGCTGCGAAAATGAATGCCTTTCGCCTGCAAATTATGCAATGTTTTATTGATTGGGGATCAACAAATCCAATCGAACCAGCTAATGGTAATGCCACTATTCGTTTAGCCTCTGGAAAATAAAAATCTAACACTATTAAATCATTGGAGTTAATACTTTTCACAATGGAATTTAAATAAAATCATCTTCCATTAAAAAATCGGACGCTGTTGATACGTTTTGATACATCAACAGCGCCAAACGTTGAATGGCCTGCAGAACCTGTTAGTTAAATTATGCTAAGGACGGTGCATCCGGGAAAAAAACTTCATCTGAATTAATATCAACTCGACTGAGCTGTAAGCGGTAAGTTTTCCACGCTTTCAGCTCATTTTTTTCTTCTTCCGTTGCCAAGTTTAGCTCAACGGCATCGCTGAGTACCTGAATGCGCTCACTTGCTTGAGATAATCTGGTATTAAGTTCCACTTTTTTATTTGCGACTAATACTTGACGTTGAGCTTCCAGATCGGTTACCCATTGACCATCTACCCATTTATCAAATTCAGAGATCGGTACCAATAAAGTCTGATTGGCTTGCAATTCGCCCATATCCGTAACCTTATTGGGTTGACGGGTTTCCGTATTATAAACAGTCTGCCCACGGTAGTCAGATACGTGCTCCCACTGCTTTCCATCTGCACTACGCCTTAGAGCCAAATCTACCTGAGGAAGTTCTGGAACATCAATGTAACTACCAGCAGGCACACCTACACCAATAGGCAAATATTCATAATTCGCACGGATATACTCTCGGCTTGTTGGATGAGTCTGATAAACAGTAATCCAGCCCGCCTGAACGCTAAAACCTGATTCATTCATTTTTGCTGAGTTAACTTCAATAGAATAATTTTTCATTATGCTGCTCTCACGATGTAGTTAAATGCGATATTACGGGGGCGGACATACATACTTGCTTGCGATGCTGTTGCTAGATCGAACCGACCAGCACCACTTAATACTTTCACAGCATCCTCATTTATTTCTACAGGTATTTCCCCATTCAAATTTGAAGCAATAGTCGACAAGTTGTTATCAACATTATTATATAGAGATGCTAATGCTGTAGAGCTGATATTTGGATCTCCAACACCAACAATCGTTGCTTGCTGAGAGGTAAGTAGCCCTCTTCCCTTATCAATTTGTCGCCCATCATCCCAGCCACGAATAAATTCACCACGGAGATCTGGTAATATTCCAGCTGGATAAATTTGTGCTAATTTAGGGTAAATATTTTTATCAAATGTCTGCCCATTACATTTTAGCCAACCAGATGGCGCTGTCGTTTGCGGCCATGGCATTGGCATACCAACAATCTCATTAAGCGATAATGCCCCAATATCATCAGCTGTTGGCTTATCCTGATCGGTATAAATACGCGCCCACGGTTTTTCAAAACCGCTATTATCACGAGAGCTTCGATATTTTATTCCGCCATTAGCAAAGTCAAAATAGAATTGAGCTGCTGATGCAGAACCAGTATTTAAACCCATATGCCAAATTAGGGATGAGTGTGTACCGTTATCTTTTAAATACGCACCGGTCGGGCTATTCCATGCGAGGTCGCTGTCCTGATAGATAACACCTGATGACCCCTGATGAACATAATGACTATCGGCATCCGTTTTTGTTATAGCACCCACATCAGCAGCTGTCGGTACGCGTGACGAACTAAGTGCAATAACCCAAGGTGGGTTAATACCATCATCCCACTTCTGCCTCCAAGCGTGATCCCCTCTATGATTGATATATTCTTGTCCTACGAAATTACCGTGCTGAAAAACATGAAGCACACCATATCCGTATAATTTCTGCCCTTTATAAACAGGCATGTCAGAAACGGTATTGGGATCGTTTATCGCAACAACATAATCACCCGTTTTATCGCAGTTGGCGAAGGTCATACCATCACCTAACGTGCCACGTAATGTCACATTGTTGTAAAACGCAGTTTTATCAGAAATATCCGCGCCATTCTTGGCTTTTTCCAACGCCCCAGCAGCAAGATTAACCGTCTCAGTTAAACCGAGGTTTGCGGGAGTCAGCGCAATATTGGCCGTGCCATCAAACGGCACGCCGTTGATTGTACGAGGCGTTGCAAGTTTTGCCGCCGCCTGAGCAACTGCATTCGCCGGTAACGCACCAACATCAGCGGCTGTAGGTTTATTTTTCGTATTGTAATCACGTCTCCAGCCAGGAGAATAATCAACACCGTTATAGACATAAGTAAATTGTGCATTCGCTGAGTCGCTAAACCCAGCTGGTGTTGTTGAAGGCGTAGTTACCCTGATTGTCGTGGCATCGTGTTGCCCCATAACCTCAACAACAGAGCCAGCCAGTGGTATCTGACCACACTCTGTATCAGAGATAATTTTATTGTGGGTGTACGACCACGAACCACGACACACCCAATAAGCATGAACAAAAGCACCCTGACTTTCTAACCAGCCAATAAACTCAGCGGTTGTCCATAAACCGGCACTTCCTCCGATGGGGATCGAGGAACTGTATGCACGCGATGAACCAAGATTGCGGTTAAACAGTTCTCTATCCTGAATATCTGCACCGTTTTGGTCTTTCGCCAGCCTCGTTGCGCCGACTGAACGCACAAACGCTGTCGTCGCCACCTGCTGACTATTGCTGTCAGTTGCAGGCGTTGGCGCTTTCGGCGTGCCGGTGAAGGTGGGGTTCGCCTTCGGCGCATATTGCGTATGCGGATCGGCGGCGGCGGCGTGCGTCGCCAGATCGCTACCCGTTTTTTCCTGCTCTTTTTTCAAGTAGCTGGTACGACTGGCCAATTCTTTAGCCTGTCGGTTTGAAACACCGTCCGGTCCACCTACGACCGGATCTGACGTTTCGATTTGGTAAATGCCGTCAACCCATTGTGGGTTCTCTGACAAATTCGCCATGTTCAAGCGCTCCCATGATTGTAGTTACTGTCGTATATTGCCGTCCGGTTGTAGCGGATAGGCACTTCCCAATATTCGATACTGGCCAGATGACACCGTGCTGGGGCAAACATCCCAATGGCATTGCGCAGCATTCTGACCTGATCGTTGGTAATCGGTTGTTTTAGCAGTACGCGATAAACCGCCCACGCTGCTTTATCGCCGTGCACATAAAGGTTGTTGTAGGTGGCTTCGCCGTCGTAGCTCAGGCGGCCAATGTTCTCGATCAGCGTACTGTCACCGAAGCCGAAGCGGCGGATGATCTCTTTAATACTCCAAGGGGTACCTTTGCTTCGATGCAGATCGATAGCGGCCTTGATCAGCGCACGTTTAGAATCATCCGACTCCGCCAGTTCCCAGCCGTCGCCAAACAACGAGAACTGTTCTGCTAGCCAAGGCAATGCGCTGCCGTCAGTGATATCGATCAGATAAACCAGCAAGGCATTCAGATCGATGTCATCAAAGCGGTCGGCCAGCTCCGCCAGCGAACGAAAGCGAGCATCAGCCGCCAACGGCGGTGGCAACAGTTGCAGTGAATCAGCCATTCGACACCCCTACGACGCTGACATTGATACCCGTACAGTTCGCCCATTCACTGTCATCAAGCACTATCAATGACGGCGAAACGAGCTCCACCTGATACACGCCGGGGATGGATAACGTAGCGATAATCTGGCTTGGGACAATGTCGCGCCCCAACGTGGCAGTACGGGTTTCAACCCAGGCTTGCACCGCTTTCTCCGCAGCGGCCTGAACGACGCCAGCCTGTTCGCCGTTAAACAGCGTCAATTTGGCGCTGATGGCGTAATCCACCTGCGTGGGGGATTTGGCGGAAACAAAATCCGTCAGTGGACGCACCTGTTCGTCGGAGCAAAAACTTTCCACCAGCGAGAGCATGCTGCTGTCCGGCAGGCCAGTGCTGAGCAACGGATACAGCACCACTTCACCCGGTTCAGGCGACATCACCGTCACATCAACAATGTTTTGGTGTGCCCGCATCGCATGGAAGCGATACGCCAGTTTCGATCCCGCCGTGCTGAACGACTCCGGTGCCAGTTGAACTCGTTCACGCAGGCGATCGTCATCTTCCTCGGCGGAACCGCCGCTGCTCTTGGTGATATTGATGACGCTTAAATCGCTGTCGCTAATCTCATCCAGCAGCGTACTGATCTGAGCAGGCAGCCAGTCATTGCCCACATCGCCACTTTCGGTACAGGTCGCCAGCACGGTGACACCGCTGCCGTTCGCTCTTAGCAGCGCGTCGCTGTCAGTGGTGAAAATCACGCTGTCCGATGCACTAACGCGAGTACCCGCAGGAATCAGCAGATCGCTGACTAACGGCGTTTCAGGGGTAAAGCGAAGTTCTGCACGCGCCGGCTGCGCCGCCAAACGGTAGACGCCAACCAGTTCTGCCAGATAATCCAGCATCGGTGCACGAGCAAACGCAACCAGGTTCTGCTTGGCGGTTTCCTGGACCGCACTACGCAATAAAGTTTCCCGGTAGGCAAAGAGGTTAATCAACAGGCGTTCGGCCTGTGCCGGATAGAGTGTTTTCCCCGAATCAGCTTCATATTTCGCGATCATTTCGGCGGTAATCTTCGCCGCATCGCGTTCAATAAAATTGGGTTCTGTCAGCGCCATAACAACTCCGTGGTCTGTGTCGCGCCATTAGCGGTTTTCCAGCTAACGTGCAGCGTCAGGTGAGCCCCATTCACAGAAGGTTTAACCGCCAGTAGCTGGCAGCGAGGTTCCCATCGTTTGATCGCTTCTACCGATTCCCTGACGACATGCGGGATCGCACGATCGATCGGATAATCGAGATACAAATGTAGATTGCTACCAAAGTCAGGCCGATGTGGGTCGCTGCCGCAGGGTGTCCGCAGGATGATGTGAATCGCCTGCATGATATCTGCCGTTCCTTCGACGATGTCGCCAGAACGTTGCAGCGCCGGTTGCCAAAAAACAGATTGAGTTTTCATAGGGGGCTATTGTCGCCCCCGGTGAGAGGAAAGAATTGTAAAGCGGTTTAGGAAAATGCTAGTGCGAGTGGTGGTTGGAGTTGCCGCCGGCGTCCATGACGCTACCGCTGGCGCTGACGTTGCCGGAGATACTGACATCACCGCTGAGGCTGGCACCGCCGGAACCGGACATCCCGCTCTCGTAGGTGAGTTGCCCTTGCACCAGTAGCTTGCCAGTCACCGTCGTTTCTGGCGCATTAATAGTGACACGCTGAGCGTTAACCACCACGTCAGTCCCGCTGCTAATCGCAATATGCTGCACGCCGCCGTTGATCGTTAACGTATGCGTCCGGCGATCGTATTCAATATGCGCGCCGTCAGCGAACGTTACCGCCCTTTTGTCCTTATCTGCCAGCGTTGGCACATCAGTGGTAGAGTAAATCGCCCCTAGCACCAGGCCATCCTCGCCGTTGCCGTCCAGCAGAACTTCAACCTGTTCACCAATATCCGGCAACCAGTAATCCTTATTATTCTGCGTATTGCGCTGTAATACTGGCAACCAGGCCGTACGCAGATTGTCGCACTCTGGTAGACGAACGCGCACCATGACGCGAACCTCATCCACCGCACTGATCGTGCCAATTCGACGAGATAAACTCATAACCCTATATCCTTTTTACTCTTGACCGTCTGTGTTGTCTGGCTGCCATCTGGGTGGTAAGTCACCAGCGTTTTTCCGCCGTCCGATTTCCGCTTGCCCGCCGTAATTGGCCCACGAATAAACCCAATCTCCGTGGTGTAGCCACTGCCACGTTCCAGAGCATGGCGAGCCGATTCGATCAACCAATGGCCGGAAAGTTGGCCGAACGACACCAGTTCCACTTTATTACCCGCCGCCAACTGTGGGCTGCCCATCAGCGTCATCGACCCCTTTTGTTGCTTTTCGTTGTGCGCATCCAATGCGGCATCCGTTTTCATCCTCGCTCCAGAAGCATCCGCCGCGCGCACGTTAACTTTCAACGTATCCGCACTGGTCTCAGCACCGGCAGGCTTCATTTCGTTGTTCGCGCCACCGTTGGCTTCATAAACCATCAGTTTCTTTTCACTCCCTTTCTGATATTTCGTCTTGGCATTTTTATAGACGTGACTGATCGTGTCGCTCAGTGAAAAACGCGCGACGTCCGTTGGCTTAATTTGTCGAACAGACGCCTGATTGCGCAGTGTCGCCAGATGGGAAAAAATCAGCTGGTCGCTGACCACCTTCACGACATAGCCATATTCACTGGCGAGCCGCTTTAGAAAAGCGACATCGGTTTCCGCATATTGCGTAACGCGATCGATCTTGATGATTTGAATCTTCCCTACCAGCATCAACTGATGCTTTTTCGCGATACGTGTTGCAATCGCGGCTAACGTTGTATCTTCAAAACCGCGGTTTGATTTGGTTCGCAACGCACGATTGACCGATGTCGCAACGCCGCGAATCATCACTTCGCTCGGCGGTGAGCTCACCTCAATTTCATCAATCGAGAAAGTGCCGCAGTCAAACAGCATTTCACCGAGATAGCCGAGCTTGAGCGATAATGTATCGCCCGTACCGGGATACCACTTATCCATCCAGCGGCCATCAGTATCATCGAGCCTGACCTCGATCGAATCCGATTCATTCTTGATGCTATCGGTATACGTCACGCTGGTGACATACGGCGCGATATCATTGGTGATGTCTTTTTGCTGATACCACAACGTGAACGCCGGTTGCAGTACTTCCGACACGGCGGGAGAAGACAGGGTTAGTTCTTCCGTTAACGCAGCCATGGTGGGGTGTCCTCCGCTTTATTGGCCTCTGCCTGTTCAATAATCGGAATCAGCACCACTAGGCCCGATGGCAACAGCGGCACGATGGGGATATACGGGTTAGCCGCAATGATCCGCGGATAGCCGAGCGGATCGCCGTAATACCGGTAGGACAAGGTATCCCAACGTTCGCCCTGTGTAGTGATATGTTCAAGGTGCATATGCTTCAACCCTCTTCACGATTTCCGCCGTCAGTTTGCTCAGCGCAGGCTCAGCACCCTTAAATGTGTCGCTAGCGGCCTCAACATGTTTACTGATGGCTTCCAGCTTCTCGATAACATTCTTGCTGTCGACGTCCTGCAACAAGGTGGCAACTTGCTTGACCTGCTTCAGCATTTCATTCGCCGCTTTATTAACCGCTGTAATTTCAGGCATCATCTTCTCTGCCTGAACCGCCGTATCAGATATGGCCTCTGCCGCTGTTTTAAACGCCGGCACCACCTGACTTAACGGCGTCAATACATTCCCGACTTGCGTTAGCAGTCCGGGAATTTGCAACAGCGCGGTTTCGGGATTGTTCTTCATCCGTTTTACAATCTGAACGGTGGTTCTCACCGCCTTAACGGCAGATTGTGCCTTCTTGGCATACGTGACAGCCGTGCGTAGTGAAGCTGAAAAATTGCTCACTTTCTGGACCGCCGTGGTGATGGCGCTGACGTTAGGAACAGGGGTCTCTATCGCAGGCGGCTTGAGCGGATTTTTCGGATCGCCAATGTATTCTCGCAGCGTTAGCGAGGCATTCATGGCCAATACGTTGCCCTTCGCGTCGGTATGCTCGCTGGTCGAGGTCAGTGCCGTAATCACAAACCAGCCGCGATAATCCCCATTGCCGAAGACTAACGCCATTGCCTGATGCGCCCGCATCGCCTCCGTCAACCGTTTCAGCTCCACATCCGGCGTGCAGTACTGCTTGTGAAACACGAGACTAATAGTAATCTCGTCCAGTTTCGCACCGATGAACTGCAGACCGGGTTTACCTTCAATGCGGCCATGCTCGGCATAATCTGCGCCGAATGACGTATTAAAGCCGTCCCAGTAGGCGGTCACTTCAAATTCAATATTTCCTAATACTGCAAACATCAGGCGTACCCCCTGCGCTCACGCTGAGCGAGCAGCTTGTTCAACATATTTTCCAGTTCATTCATGCTAAGCGTCAGCGTCTTCGTCATTTCAGGCGTTGGCATCGCCTTCTGGCCGTTGAGATAAATGGTGGGTGAGAAAGCAACCTGAACACGCTCGGAAGGGGCTGCGCTGACTAACTTACCTTTCGCTCCACCGACAGTTGGTGTCAGTGCAACACGCTGTTGCGGGGTTGACGCAGTGTTCTCAGCCTTAGGTGATTCAATACGCAGTGTTGGTTCTAGCGACAATGCAGATACCGACGTAGGTTGCAGAACGGGGGGAGTCATAACATTAGCAGCCACAGGTTGGCCGCTAGCTTCGATAGAGACGGTTTTCGAGCCGATACCCAGAAAGTTTTTAACGCTATCGGGAATAAATTCGTCGATCGTTTTCAGGACGTTTTTTAGCTCGGGGAAATAACTGATCAGCCCCTTAACCAATCCATCAATAATCACGCCACCGAGTTCACTTAAACTACCGGGAAGTTGAATGCCCAATTCGCTGACAGTATCGGCGAAGATGGAATACAGCACGCCAAATGGCGACCAGTCGAGCAGTAAAGCAGTAATACCTACTACGCCACCAGATACCGCATTGCTGAGCGCCTCCCATCCCGCATTAAAAGCCTGACTGACTTGCGACCAGAGGTTTTTAAAGAATGCACTAATTGGTTCCCAATATCGGTAAATCAGGTAAACAGCCCCCACAATTGCCGTTACTGCCAAGCCAATCGGATTCATCAGCAGAATACGTGCGAATGCTCCAACTCCACCAACCAGCCGGCTCAAAAGCCCCCCAATACCTTGCAACACTCCGGTCGTTCTTAATCCCGCATTGAACAGCTGCCAGCCACGCTGAACCTGCAAAATACTTTCCCAAACGCTCAGTAAAGGCGATAACAGTGTAGTAATCCCCAGCTTCGCACCGCTCAATGCCATTCTGAACGCGAAGAAACCGGCCACGGCCATCACGATCCCACGAACCAATTCAGGATTCGCCGCCGTCCAGGTCACCAGTTGATCCAGAATAGGAATCAGTATGTCACTCAAGGAAACCAATACTGGCACCAGCGCTTCACCCACATTGAGTGCAATATTCATCACTGACGTTGTCATTCGATTCCAGCGCGCGGTCAATGTGTCATTCTGCCGGGCGAAGTCGAGACCCAGCGTTTGCGTGGCTGCCGGGCTGTTCATTCGCTGTTGGTTCGCTTGATAGCTCTGCCAGTTCTGCTTCATCGACATCGCATGATTCACGGCTTCTGGCGTACGGAATACCTCCTGTAACCCGTAGCTCCGCATTAAACTTTGCTGTGCGTCTACGTTGCCCGCTTTACTAGCCTTATCCCACAGTTGCTGGAATTGACTGCCTTTACTGTCGATGAATCGGTTACTAATCTGAACCGCAGCGTCGTACTGTGAATACCCACCTTTCATGTAGCTTTTTAGTGACGCGTTATAATCTACGCCCGCGTTGTAGTAGCTGTCGGCAATGTCAGTTCGTCCCACCGAATTAATGAAACTCTCCAGCCGGGCAGCCGTGTTCGCTTCTGTATCCGCGCCTTTTGTCGCGCTCAGGCTGGAAACCAACTGACTCAACGCCTGATTGCCCGTCGCCCCCATCGCCGTAAACCCAGGAGCTAGCGCAGTCGCGTATTGCGTCATCGACGCCATGGAGAAACCCTGCTTAGTGCCCGCTAGCATCCGGGAGAAGGATTCCTCCAGCGCCTTAGCACCTTTCAGGTTAAACACGTCATCTAACGTGGCCGAAAGTGCAGTAAGATCGGACAGCGCCGCGCCAGAGGCCGTTGACGTTTTCCCTACAACTGCCGCAACATCCGTTGCCTGATCCGGTGACATGCCGTAAGCAAGCAGTTGCCCGGCACTACCGAGCAATGCATCTGGCTTTTGGTTCACCTGTTGAGAAGATTGACGCAGTTTCTGCCCCATCAATTTTTCTTGCTCACTCGATATCCCATGAGCAACGCTGATGCCACGCAACTGCGCCTCAAACGACGCATAGCGTGTGACCGACGCCACAATCGGCTTCATGACAGAATCAAACTGCGCACGCTTAGTCTGAAAATCCTCGGCGAGTTCACTCCGACGGCTACGTAGCGTTTCCTGACGTGACTGGATACTCTCCAGCCGTTCCTGATTGGTTACCAATTTACTTAGTGACTGGCTCAATCGGGACGTCACTTGTGTGCTACGCAAACTGACATTGCCAAAACGCTCCAGCGACTGATTAAACAGACGCTGCCACTCCTCAGCTTGTTTGAGTTTATCGCTAAGTGGCTGCAGCGATTTTTTTGTGTCATCCAGCGTGGCGCCAAACGCCCTGCCCAGCATGACACCGTTTAAAAGCATATCCACGGTTCACTCTCATTCAGAAAAGCCCCTTGCGGGGCGGATCGGAGACGGCGGCTTGCGCCGCTCCAGTGGTGGTTTCCCCATCACAAATAGGGAATAAAACGAGGAAAAGGACGGGTGATAAGCAGGAGAAGAGGACAGGTGGTGAGGGAGCAAAACGGCCAACGTCCTGTCGCTGGCCGGGTTAGGGTGGATGGTGGCCTAATTAATCCTGTCAGTAATCAGTCTTCCTTACCGTTCTCACGTTTTATCTGTTCGCTGGCTTCATCCAGCCAGCGTTCAAAGTCGTCCAATTCCAGCGCATCAATCTCACTCGGCTGAAAGCGAAACCACCTCGCCAGCAGGGCCTGCGCTTTCCACAGCAGCGCCGGCTGCGTTATCCAACCCAAGTAGCTGCTGAAATCGTTTTTGCAGCGCCATATAGTCCTGCGCGTCCATCTCATCGATGTCTTCCGGCACCAGACCGGTCATGCGCGACAGCAGCGCGTCGTCCCAGTTGCTTGGGTCATCGCTGATTTTTTTCACCGCTTTGATGTCTTTGACTTTCAGACGCTTGAGCGAAATGGACTCCACGCGCTGGCCAGCAGAGGTGGTGTAAGGGAATTGCAGAGAATAGGTTTCAGTGTGCATAACGGCTCCTTAGTAAATGTCGGGAGCAGTATCGCGTGCGGCGAGGAATAACGATTTTAAAGTAAATTAGAAAACGAAAGGGGCGGGCATAAAAAAGGGGCCGAAGCCCCTTTCATTACGATAACGCGAACATTAGTAATTAACGAGGCAGCTCGTCTTCAGCAAAAAAGCGAACAACACAGTCACTAAGTGGATAAGCAACATCGCTCAAAAAGAAACCGGCCGCGATCTGTTCATCATCTAAATAACTCTGATCACTCTGATCAACCTGGCCAGAGATCAAACGGGCTACAGATGCCGAGTCCGCACCAGCACGGCTGGAATACGGCAGAGAAAAACCAGCTTCTTCTCCTGCATCCAGAATGTAGACATCCTCACGGCACTGGAAATGAATATTATTTTCCAAATCGATAATATCAAATACTTTTGCTGACATCGTCACCTCACTGATTGATAGAAACGCCCGCCCCACTGGCGGGCCTGGAAGATAAATTAACCGCCGATATTGGCGCGGTAGCTGTTCAGTTGATCCACGCCGCCAACCATAAAGATGTTGGACAGGTAATCCAGCTCCAGCAGATCTTCACCGTTCATCACCTGCTTGATGTAGGTGCAGCTGAACGCGCTGCTGAAATCCGGGTTTTCGTGCTGCTTGAACGTACCCAACGGATTCTTTTTGAACATGATGGTCATGTACGTCACCAGCGGTACTTCTTCGATACGGCCTTGTGAGCCATAGCGTTCCACGCTGGAGCGACACTGCAACGCCAGCGACTGGTAAGGATTCGCCGCCGCCAGCATCGCTTCGCGGTAGAAGGAGTTCCACTTGATCTCGCCTTCCAGCTTGTCGAAGCCCGCAGGCAGTTCGATCTTGCCGACCATACCCAGCGCTTTGTGCTCCTGCATGATCATGGAGACATCCGGCAGTTTGATTTCCTGCGCACGCCCCAGCAGGTTGGTACCGTTGATGTAGATGTTGGCGTTGGTAATACGGTTTACTTCAATTTTCCCGGCCATCAGTTAGTGCCCTCCAGCGTTACCAGGTATTCCGAGGTGATCTCCGTCTCAAAGGTCAGACGCTCAAGCGGCGGCGGCGGAGTGAATTTGTAGTTAAGCAACAGGTGCCCTGCCGCCAGCTCGGTTTGCTCGTTACGCGCAGCATCGAACCAGCATTTGAAGCCCAGCAGCGCGCCATCACCGATCAGCTTGCGACCGTAAGCGTTGACGGATTCCACCAGCGCATCGATCAGCGCCTGATTGATCGGCATATCGATGTACTGCTGGCTGAAATAGCGAATGGATTCGTTAATCACATCGCCAGTACGACGCACGTTTTCAAAGTTCTTCATATGCGTCACGGTTGGCCAGGCGGCGGTGCGGTTGCCCCACAGACGCAGGCCGGAGCCGTAGCTGTTGAAAATGGTGCTGATACCCTGCTCGTTCAGCAGGTTCACTTCACTCTGCGGATCGTCAATCATCGCGGACAGCTGGCGCTCTACGCCGGTGATCCCTTTGATTTCCTGATTGGACGACGACCACCAGAAACCTTTTTCCAAATCGACTTTGGCACGCAGACCCGCAGCACGCGCCGACAGCGGTTCCAGACGTTCGCTGTTGGTTTCCGCGTCGTACACTTTTACGTGCGGATAGCACAGACGAGCGCGTTCAGAGCTGGTGTTGAAGTTGATCGTGCCTTCTGGGCCACGACCGCTCAGCGCCTGCGCAAAGGTAGTACCGATTGGCGCATCGATATAGGCAATCGCGCCCAGCTTGTCGGCCAGCGAAATCAGCTCGGTCGTTACGCTATTTTGCGTACAGAACACCGGCGAAATCAGAATCTTGGCAAAGAAGCCGTACAGGTTGTAGGTATCGTTCAGCAGCTTCATACCGGTGCGTTTGCCCGCGGCGTTGATGCTGCCGATGATATCGGCGGCAGTCACTTTCGTGACATCAGCAAAGTCGTAAGACGCGCTGACCACAGCGGTAACATCGATGTTTTTACCCAGATTTTTCAGTACGCCGGTTTGTGCATCCAGCGTATAGTCCTGACCTTCGACAAACGGCTGACCGCCTTCTGCCGCCGTCAGCACCAGCTTGGCAACCACACGGTTCGCGAGTTGCGCCGCACCGGTCGCTTTGTCAAAAGTGACTTTTTCTGCGCTCACAGACGATTTATGTTTCGCCGGATCCAGCACGTTAATGACCAGAACCGTACCCGCACCATGATCGTAAATTGCATCCAGCGCCTGCGGGATGGTATAGCCGCTGAACTGGCCACCAAACTGTGCTGCGTCTTTTTCGGACAGGCACAGCGTAACGTCATTCACCGCACCCTGCGGCGCCGTACCAATCAGCCCAATCACCGCAGATTTGACGGTTTTCACCGGACGAGCACCGGTTTCAACTTCAATTGTTTCTACACCATGTAAATAATTAGCGGCCAAGGGTCACCTCCGTTGCGCTATCAGCCAGAACCTGATCCGCGACAGGCAGCAAATAGCCCAGCGCGATCAGCGTTTTCACGTACTCATGATCTGCCGGCAGTTCAGTCACCTGAGCGGGCCAAAGCAGAATTTCCTGACCATCTGCCAGCGTGACGCCGCTGGCGGGGCCGGTGTAGCGGTATTTCATGCGTCTTTCTCCTCATAATTAACCGTGGTAAGCAGCGGACCATCCGTCTGCTCTCGGTCTTCGATAAAAAGGGTTTCTGTGGTGTAATCGATGGCGTAATGCCAGCGTCCTTCGGTGTAACCAACGTAGCGGTCGCGTACTAGCCGAATACCGCGATGACAGTCAGGCAGTCGGTATCCTCCCAGCGCCTGACGGACGATATCGAGCGTGGCCAGCACGCCGTCTTCGCCATCCAGCTCCGGCAGCAGCACGGCAACCATCAGCTGTGGCCGCTGCGTCTGAACCGGAGAATCCGCATCTTCCGGTGCGGAAAATTCGGAACCGCGATACCCCACCAGCACATCGCCAGGTGTCAGGAGATCGGGTCCAAGCAGAATGTTTTCTGGGCAGGACGCAATCCGCCGTGCAGGTAAGTGCTGCTGGAGGCGGGCTATCACCGCATCGATAATTGGTCTGGTATTCATATCCGTTCACCCGCTGTGTTAATGGCGCACTGTTTTGGTGGCACATCGTGTTGATGGCGCTAGTATCCGGATAATGATTGGCTGCGGCTTTTAATCTGTTTTAGAAAAAACAGCGAAGTGATGTATTTGAAGAAATACGGATAACACACTGAGAAATAAAAATTATTTCGATAAAAAAAACGCCAACACAATCGTGCTGGCGCAAAGAAATATGACGATACTGATAACGCGCAAAGACAGAAGAGAAACCCATGCGATGGGATTACCGATCCCAATATTTTTCTGGTCGGGCAATGCCAACCATACCGTCAACCGCATATTCCACGACATCCACACCAAGGCGGGTAAGATTCGCCAGCCAGACGCCGCCCACCTCCTTGGTCAATACGGCCATCTTGCGATCGGCCAGATAATCCAGTGCGTGACGCAGCTCCGGCGCTGATGCATCGGCATACAGCCGCTGCATCAGCGCTAGCAGGAACATTTCATTCGCGGTGTAAGGCCGCGTTTTATTTAATGCGATAAGCAAGTGCCAACGCATCGATTCCTGTCGGATACGCTGCGTATCAGCCATGATTGCCTCCTGAATACCGCTGCTGCACCAATTCCAGCTTGTTATAAAGCGCATCCAGCTTGGCTTCGATGACCGTCTGACCACGGATGTAATCCTCACGTCGCACGTAAATCAGCGGTAAGTCAGCACGAAATTCCAGAAACTCGCGCTCCAGTCGCGTCCAGCCTTGCTCGCTCTTCTGGCGTGCATTTTCCAGGGCGGCAAAACGCTCGTTCAGTCGCTTTTCAATCTGCGTGAGCAGAATCCGTCCGGCAGCAAACAGGAAACTCATAAACGACAATAGCAGGCCGACCAGCGACCAGAATTCCACTTCAATCTTCACGTGTTACCTCCCCTGCCTGTTGTAGCGCTTCGATGTAATCCAGCAGCGCGTTAACCTGTGCGCTCAGCGCCTGATAGCGCTCTCCGTTGTCGCTGATGTTGGCGAGAATATCGCGCTGGGAGACGCCTGAAGGTTGTAATTCGGCGTCAGTGGTTGCGCCGAAACCGGACGCTGCGCCAGTGCGGCGGGCAGCGGCGGTAATGTCTGAGGCACCGTCGGCGGACAGACCGAAAGCGGCGTTGTAGTGCTGCACGAAGCCACGAGTAAACACGCACTGCACAGGCTGAATTTTGCCTTTTTCGTCAATGTATTGCTGAGTAACATGGTCGATTTTCCGTTGCAGAGCGGCGTTATCCGCCGCCAGTTTCTGACGCGCTGCGACATAGCGCTGTTCGAGTTGATTCCCACGCTCTACCTGCTGCTGGTATTGCTCCGCCGCTGCACGTAGTAGCTGGTTCTGGGTTTCGGCCTGCTGCTGCTGTAGCAAGTTGAATGCTGCCTGCTGTTTCGCCAGCTCGGCATCCCCCAGTGCCTGCGCCAGTTGATAACCCTGATGACGGCCAGTCAGATAGACCGCGAGTAGCAACACCACGACAAGCAGGACGGCGACCACGCGTGGAGAAAGAAAGGATTTCAGGCTATTGAGAAACAGACTATTCCACACAGCTCGCCCTCCCCCAGCTCAAATACCGTGGCGCCAGCTGATGCAAAATACGGTCGGGATAATGGCGATTTTCACGCCAGTTGGCGGCACTGCGTCCTGCATTGACGGTTTCCACATGACCAAACCATCGGAGTATGTCCTTCTCAGCGATCTTCGCGCGTTGCTTATCACGCTGTAACCAGCCAAGACCGCCGTTGTAGGACGACAAGGTCATTGCCATGCGTTCACAGTCATTACTGGCGCTGATGCGCGTCCACAGCCAGCGATCGTAGCCTGTCAGAGCACGGATAGCCCAGGCGGGATTAAACGGTTGATTAGCGCGAAGTTCAGGGACGATACCGCTAAACCAGTCGGCGGTGGTCGGCATAAACTGCGCCAGCCCCTGCGCACCGACGGGTGAAACGGCCCGAGGATTCCAGCTGCTTTCCTGATGCAACTGCGCCGCAAAGTCAGCAATCGGGGCATTCATGCCCCAATCCAGCCGTGCGCTGCGGATCACATCACTGCGGTACGCCTGCGCGGCACGAGGGATCGTGTCGGCGCAGACCGTCGCGCTAAAAAGCATCGGGCTAACAAGCAGCGTGATGAGAAGGTGTCGCATATCACAACCCCATCGCTACGCCGATGCAAACGGCTGACACAATCAGCGCTCGTCGTAACATCGCGGCGGCAAATACGGTGTGGTGGCCATCCCGAACCGGGAAACGTCCACGCGGTACAGGTTCATCACCTTGTTCGAGGAACAAACCAGGGCGTGCTTTAGGAAACAGCGAGCGATCCAGCCAATAACCTAATACCGCCGCGAGTGAAATAAGCGAGAGCTTATAGACGGTGACGGGAAGCTGTTGCGGTGAAATCAGCCCGATAACAGCAAAAAGTAAAGCGGATGTCACAATCCAGCCGGTAAGACGCGGTTTTTTGATTTTTTTCACGATAAAGCCTCCTGATAAGAATGGAGGCCATTATGCAAAATGCGGGGGTTTTATGATTTTAAAGGAGTTTAAGTATTACTAAGGCGCGATATCACACAAAATCGAACCATTTCTATTCGTCATCCCTTTCTATTCTTCATACTTCACGTTACACGTGCGTAGACTTCTATGGTGATAAAAATCATAACCGACTATCCGCATATGATTTTTATCATCTGTTTTAGTGTCTGATGGTCTTGTTATTGGCAAATGACGTTGTTGCAGGCTGAAACCAGGCCGCCAGTTCCAGAATATCTTTCTCGTTCAGCGTACCCGCGGTATAGCGCAGTAATAGCCACGCCTGAAGCCAGCTGTATTTCGCTTCCGCCAGCTCTCGCCGGGCGTTATACCAATCCTGTTCGGCCAGCAAAATATCCAGATTGATACGTTCCCCACCTGCAACACTCAGCCGCGTGGCGTTGACCGCTTCTTGCGCGGATGACGCCGTCATTTGCCAGGCCTTAATTTTCGCCGACCCGTTGTTATACAGGTTGTAGTACTTTTTCAATTCCGCCAGCGTTTTCTTGGTTTGATCGTCCAGCTCCGCCTGACTTTGTTGGTATTCCGCCGCCGCCTGCCGCATAGATGCGGAAACAGAGCCACCAGCGTAAAGCGGGACATTCAGCTGCAAACCGACACTCTGTGTGTCGTATTTCTGGTTGTAGTTGTATTCACTTTCCGAACGGCTATTACGCGATGATGCGACCAGCGACAGCGTGGGCAAATGCCCGGCACGGCTACGTTCGATTTCATAGCGGCTAACCGCCAGCCCTTCACGCTGCGTCGCCAGTTTGGCATTGTGCTGCACGGCAAGATCGCGCCACTGCGCCAGCGTCTGCTTACCTGATTCCGCAGACGGCAGTTGAGTCAGCATCATGGGATACAGCGTCGTGATATCCAGCGCCGTCCCCGTCATATTTTCCAGATCGGTGATCGCGGCATCCAGATTGTCCTGCTGCTCAATACGTTGCGCTTCGATCAGCGTAAAACGCGCTTCCGTTTCCCGCACATCCGTTAGCGTGCCTTCGCCCGCGAGCAGCAGGCGTTTATTTAGCACCAGCTGTTCCTGATACGCCCGCTGCTGTGCATCCAGCAATTGCAGCTTTTCCTGCGCCAGCAGCGCGCTGCTCCAGGCTTGATATAACCGCACCATCAAGTCCTGACTGCGATCGCGAAAACGCTGATCGGCCATCAGCGTGCGGGCAACGCCCTGCTGATAACGCGCCCAGGCCGCATAGTCCAGCAGCGGCTGGCGCAGCGACAGCGTTGACGTATAGCTGTCATAATCGCGTTTTAGCGTGTTACCCGTGAAGCTATCCGTTTGGGTGACTTTGGAATGGCTGCGGTTAGCGTTATAGCCATACTGGAGATTGGGAAGCAGATTGGCGCGCCCTATCGTCTCCTCTTCCTGACCTGCCGCATGCTCAAACCCCGCCGCGCGAAACTGAGCGTCGTTACGCAGCGCCAATTCCCAGGCGTCAAGCAGCCCTAATGCGTTGGCACCCGAAGAAAGCAGCCCAAACAGCACGATTATCGCGATCCTTTGCATGATTATTCTTCCGTTAATGCCAGATGCAGGCGATCCATTAAAGGCTTAAAGAGATAATTGACGAACGACCGCTCTCCGGTACGAACAAATCCTTGAACCGGCATACCGGGCTTGACTTCCAGCCCCTCCAGCGCCCGTTTCCCGGCCTCATCCACCTGAACACGCAGGCTATAATAAGGTGAACCGTCTCGCTCATCCAGCAGGCGGTCGGCGGACAGCAGCTCGACCGTTCCCGCCACGCGCGGTGTCGTACTCTGGTTAAACGCGACGAACTGAAGCTCGACGGATAACCCCGGCCAGACCTTATCCACCAGCTCAACGGGAAGGCGTGCATCCACCAAGAGAGGCTGATCGTCCGGCACAATCTCCAGAAGCGTTTGCCCCGGCGCAATCACACCGCCTTCCGTAAACACTTTCAGCCCGACCACCGTGCCGGAAACGGGGGCGCGCATCTGAATATTCGCCAGATTGAAATCGGCTTTTTCCTTCTTACTGCCCACATCGCTCAGCAGCGCCCGCACGTCCGCCAGCTCGCTGTTCACTTCTTTGTCGTATTCCTGCTGGCGCTGGGCGATCAGCAGCGTTTGTTGTTCAATATCACGGCGGGTACGATTAATATCCCCCGCCAGCTGGGCGATATCGCCGTTAAGCTGCGCCAGCAGACGTTCGTTCTCCAACATTTTGTTGCGCGGGACATAGTTTTCCGCAGCCAGTGAGCGCAGCCCTTGCAGCTGTTGTTCCAGCGTCTCCCGCTGTTTCTGCTTACTGGACATCACCTGACGCTGGGCGCTGAGCGATGCCTCCATCCCCGCGATACTTGAGCGCATTCCTTCCGCTTCAAGCTTGAGCGACTGCTGACGACTGTGCAGTAAATCACGCTGTAATGTCGTAATCACACGCATCTCCGACTTTTCCGCTAGCGGTTGCAGGCGAGACGTCATCACCATGTCACTCAACCGCTGCTGCTCGGCAAGCAGACGACCTTCACGCGCCACCAGCTGTAAGTACTGACCATCCAGTCCTTCACTCGCCGAACGCGCATCGACCTCATTCAGCGTTAGCAGAATCTGACCGGCCTCGACCCTGTCGCCATCTTTCACCTGGATTTTATCGACGATGCCGCCCTGATTGTGCTGCACAACCTTGCGATTGCCAGAAATCACGACGCTGCCATTCACCATGACGCCCTTGTCCAGCGGTGCAAACAGTGCCCACAGGAGAAAACCGCCAAACCCGGCGAGCACCAGCAACCACCCCAGACGCACGGCACGTTTTTCATCGCGCCGCGCCGTCTGGTTCATACTCTCTTCACTTATTTCTGATGCGGACATGTCTTTCCCTGTATTCGTCATTCCCTGTTACTGCTGGACAGCGGCGGCAGGTGTCATTTGTGCTTGATTGGCGGCACGACGCGGCTGCAATTCGTTCAGAATGTCGCGCGCTGGCCCAAAACGCTGTTGTCTACCTTGGTTAAGAACCAGAATCTTATGCGCCAGCGTGGTTAATGCGGGACGATGTGTAATCAGTACCACCGTCGCTCCCCGCTTCTGAAGATGCGAAATCGCCTGCGCCAGCGCTATTTCGCCTTCGTTATCGAGGCTGGAGTTTGGCTCATCGAGAACCAGCAGGCAGGGATCGCCATACACCGCACGCGCCAGAGCGATACGTTGCCGTTGCCCGCCCGACAGCCCGTTGCCGTCAGCGCCAAGCGGCGTGTCATATCCCTGCGGTTGGCTCAGAATCATTTCGTGGACGCCAGCCAGCTTCGCCGCTGCGACAATCTTTTCCGCATCATGCTCGCCAAAGCGGGCAATATTCTCCGCCAGCGTGCCTTTAAAGAGCTGCACATCCTGTGGCAGATAGCCCATTGCCGGGCCAAACGCCGTTTTATCTACCTGACTGAGATCGGCCCCATCCAATCGAACCTTGCCACGCGTCGGTGTTTGCGTCGCAACCAGCAGGCGTGCCAGCGTAGATTTACCTGAACCCGATGCGCCCAGTATCGCCAGCGTTTCTCCTGCCTGAAGCGAGAAATGGATATCCTGCAATCTTGATGCCCCTTGCGGCGTCTGCAATAACACATTCTCGACGCTAAGCTGGCCAACTGGCGCAGGCAGCGCCATCGCCTCCGCCTTGGGCGGATAAGCCGTCATGATACGGCTGAGTCGATACCAGGCCTGCCGCGCGCTGCTCAGCGGCTTCCAAATACCGATAAACTGATCGATAGGGCTCAACACGCGCCCGACAAGAATTGATCCCGCAATCATCATCCCCGGTGTGATTTCGCCCTTAATCGCTAGCATGGCCCCCACGCCGAGCATCAGCGATTGCAGAAAAATGCGCGCATGTTTTGATGCAGCCCCGACAACTGCTGCCCGTTCGCTCGCCAGATTTTGCAGCGTAATAAAACGGTAGTGTTGCCCCAACCAACGGCGGCGCAAATTAGGCAGCATTCCCATCGATTCAATGACTTCAGCATTGCGCAGTTGCGTATCCGCAAGATGGGTCGCCTGTAGCGCTTCATGGTTTGCCTCTTCTAAGGGCGACGTGGTGAGATACTGATTCAGCCATGCCAGCAGCACCAGCACCACCGTTCCTCCCAACGCCAACAGGCCGAGAACCGGATGGATCAGAAACAGCACTAATAAAAAGAAGGGAAACCAGGGAATATCGAAGAAGGCAAACAATGAGTTGCCCGTAATAAACTGCCGCAATAACGTGAGATCGTTCAGCGCCTGACCCGCTTTGCCCTCGCCGGCTTCCAGATTGCGCTCAAATGCGGCGTTGAAGACCTGCTGATTCAGCTGTAGATCGATACGGGTACCGAGCCTTACGACCACCAGGCTTCGCACCCATTCGAGTGCCGCCATGAATATTCCCAGACCGGCAATCAGCAGAGTGAGCATCAACAACGTGGTGCCATTCCCCGAAGCCAGTACGCGATCGTAAACCTGAAGCATATAAATTGAAGGCGAAAGCATCAGTAGATTAACGATGGCGCTGAAAATCCCAATGCTCCAAAAGCTGCGCCGGAAAGGACGCAGTATACTCAACAACGAACGTTCCTTATTTGCTAGTTGACTCACTGCGTTTGCCTCTCCTGTCAGGGCTGTTTCTGCAACGTACGTGCACTGCCATCAGGCAATATCAGCGTATAGCCCTCTTTTTCCTTGCTAAAGAACGCCACGGACTGGCCCTGTTCTTTCGTCAGCGTGATACCGTCCGGCGTCGGCCGCCATCCAGCAGGCACATCCGGCAGCAGCGCTTTTAAGCACGGCGCATCCCCCTCAAGACGCCAGGTGTTATCCACTAACGGCGTATTGTGCAGCACAACCTCACACTGCTGTTCCCCGCCACGCAATTGCCATACGCCGCTTAGCTCACTTGCTGAAGGCAACTTCAAACTACTCGCCATACATCCTCCGCTTATTGCACTTAACAGCGCCGCGATGATTAACTTTTTCATAGTGGCCCCAAGTCGATAACAGAAAAGGACGGGGATTACCCCGTCCTTGCTACATCACACGATAAAATCGGTTGCCGCTGAAGGCTGACCAACAATATGTACAACAAAGTCTGGCGTGGTCTGACCCGCAAAGTTCAGCCACAGATCGGTGGTATTGCTCTCTGCATTCCAGTTAAGCAATGCTTCATTACCGAGTCCGGTGAATGAATTGACGAACTGCAAATCACCTTTTTGATTCAACGCTGACAGATCGATTTTGTCGATACCGCGTTGGAAATCAGTGATGGTGTCATAGCCGTTCTTATAGGAAGAATCGCTGGCGCTGGCATAGACAAAAATATCTTTGCCCGCACCGCCCGTCAGCGTATCTGCACCGCCGCCGCCGTAAATAACGTCATTACCCGCGCCACCGTTCAGGATATTATTCGCGTCATTGCCGATAATAATATCATTGCCAGAGCCGCCAATGGCGTTTTCGATCGTGACGCCGTGAGCGATAGAGACGTTACCTTTCAGGCCGCCAACATCAGAGAAGCCGCCTTCATTCAGGTTGATACGCTGATCGTTTCTGTAACCAGAGAAATCAAACGTATCCGTACCGCCCGCATCCCAAACGGAGAAGATCAATTTGTCACTATTGCTATTCGCTGAATAGAAATCACGGCCGGTATTGGAGTTGAAACCGTATACCGTGTCACCGGTACGCGTGTTCATGTTTGCACCGTACAGATATTGGATTGCCGTGATGTCATCAATCAGCGGACCCGCAGCATAGTGCCCCTGGAAATCGCCCCCAGTGTTTTGCTCACTCCAGTAGCTCATCAGGCTGAACTGGCGTGTATCTTCCGCGTAGGTTACATCGCGGTAGGTCGGATTGCCTTCGCCCGCATTGTAAGAACCCGGGTGATTCAGACCCAGAGCATGACCGATTTCATGCGTCAGCGTCTGCTTGCCGTATTCCGTCGCCGGATTACGTACTGTGTCGGAGTTGTAGTTAAACCAGGCGCTGCCCGCTGCCGAGTGGTTACCCGGCATATAAGCGTAAGCCTGAGTATCGTAGTCCATCCGACCGCTTGAATCACGGGTGTAGTTACCAAACGTGATGGTAGCTTTTTGGGTAGGGCTAACCTGAGTAAACGTGATATTAGCGACATCTGACCAGGATTGCAGAGACAGTTTGGCTTGTTGTTCCTGAGCTGCGCTGAATTTCACAAAACCCTGATCGCCAGAAGGGATAGACCGCACGTTCTGTAAGAACGAATAGGTCAAATTAGCGGATTTACCGAATACGTTCGTGCCATTCCAGGTCAGACCGTCGCGGACAATTTCCTTAGCTGCCAGATCGCTTGTGAACGAAGGTTTGCCATTAAGCTGTCCATCGCCACGGGAGTGGTAATTATACAGGTCGTACACATCACTATATCCCGTACCCGCTGCATGCAATGCCGATTCAGCGGTATCCTTATCTTCATCTCGTAAAGCCATCTTTTCTTCTCCATAAGTCTGATCGGGATGATCAGAATCCTAAATCCCTTCATGCAATCGAGGTATTGCATGTACCGCACATAGCCGCGGTCTAATCGTCTCCTGGGTAGACAAAGCTCACTAAAAATATTTATATCCAAAAAACGCATATAAATAAAAATTATCTCTATAAGGAAATAATTAAGAAAGAACGCCAATTATTTTCGTTATTATCAAATGATAAATAATAAGGTCACGGTGACTAATTTTTATTATTGGTATTGAGATGGACAGCAAGAAGAACGGATGCCAGACGGCATTCATTTTTGAAAAGGAAGGAGTTTTTATTCACTGCGTTAATTTTCATCATGCTACCAGTCCTTGGTTGATAAAAACCGCGCTACGTAATGACATACTTTGTCACACGTATTAACGGCATCCTTGCTGTTCCGAGACAAATCTAACAAATAAGAATAAAAAAATATAGCGCTAAATAGGGACTAATTACCCCCTTATTCGGGGGACTGATATAGAAGAATTTGTTATGGCATATCCCGTTGTTCAATCGGGAAGACGGGCAGCGCCGCCAGCAGCTGTGCGCCATAGCCTTTGGTCAACAGGCGACGATCGTAAATGACAATTTCACCAAAGCAGTCATGGCTACGAATAAGGCGTCCAACCTGCTGGATGAGGTTAAACGAGGCGCTAGGTAAGCTTTGTACGATAAACGGATGCCGTTTGAGGCTTTTTAACCATTCGCCTTCCGTCAGAATGACCGGGCTGTCGATAGGCGGAAACGCAATTTTATGGATATGCACCTGAGAAAGGAGTTCCCCTTTCAGATCCAACCCTTCCGCAAAGGACTGCAAACCAATCAGCACGCTGGTCTGGCCTTCCTGTACCCGCTGACGATGTAGCTCGACCAGCCTGTAGCGCGGCTTATCTCCCTGCACCAGCAGCATCAGGCGCAAATCGGTCACCTGCGTCAGAAAGAGCTGCATCGCACGCTGGCTAGCAAACAGCATCAGCATCCCTTTATGCTTATCCTGTTTTAACTCCGCTCGGAAAAACTGTGCCATTTCAGCAATATGCTGCGCTTCCGATTCCATCAGCGGTTCATAACGCATTTTGGGAATCACCAGGCGCCCCTGCTCGCGGTGGTTGAACGGCGAATCCAGCGCGATGAAGGTGTCTCCTTCCTGCTCGCTCAGGCCAGATAGCTCCTGTATCCGAGAAAAACTGTTCAGCGAGCGCAGCGTGGCCGAGGTCATCACAACGTGCGAGACCTTCCCCCACAGCAGCCTTTCAAGCTGATCGCAGACGCGAATGCCCGCGCAGTGCAGGTGAAGATGCGGCTGGTTATCGCGCATTTCCCGTGTGATCCATTTGGAAACCGGCGCATTCGACGATTTCTCCATCGCCGCCAATCGCCACAGTTTACTCATAGACTCAAGGTAGCCCTGCTGGCGGCTCATTTTCAGCAGAGCCTGATAGACCCGCACTACGTCATGTTTGCCGGTTTTCTCGCTGAGATCGTTAAGCATATACTCCGCCAGCGCCCGCAGCGTATCCGTCAGTTTGAACAACCGCACGCAGAGTTCACGCATTTCATCCGGCATTTTGCCCATCGCAAAACGGTATTCGGTTTCCTGCCCGTCATGCGGAAGGAACAGCCCGCACATTTGCGAGAAAGACAGCACACACTCGCGGATCTCCTCACAGTGGCTGGTTAACCGCTCGCTGTTAGCGAGTCGCGGCGGTGATTTAGGCGCAAATTGCGCCATGCACTGGCCGATAAGCTGCACCAGTTGTTCCAGTTGCGCCATCATATACGCAGGATGAATATCGCCAGACATCTCCAGCGTATCGCGGGCAACATCGGGAATATGATGCCCTTCGTCGAGCACCAGCAGGAGATTTTTAGGAGGAGGAAGTACCGATTCGCTTTCCATCGCCGCCATCACCAGCGCATGGTTGGTGACGACAACATCGGCCTGTTCGATTTCACGCCGTGCGGTGAAGAACGGGCACTCGCGGTAGTAATGGCAGTTATGCGCGAGACAGTTCGCTTTGTCCGTACTCAGCTTCTGCCACAGGCTATCGTCAATCGCGTCTTGATAATGGTCGCGCAATCCGTCCCAGGCATAGCCTTGCAGCGCTTTCTCAAGCCGTACACAGGTGCGTTTTTCCTCCTTGCTGGCGGACATCAGTTCATCATCCAGAAAGAGCGGTAAGTCCCCCTGCGCATCGGGATCGGTTGCCAGCATCGCCAGATTACGTGGGCAAATATAACGACGACGGCCAAATGCAGCGGTAAATTTCAGTTCGGGAATAAACTTCTGCAACAGCGGCAAATCTTTGCTGTAAATCTGATCCTGCAACGCCACATTCGCGGTGCTGACCACCAGCGTTTTATCCTCCGCACGCCCTACCGCAATACCCGGAATCAGATAAGAAAGCGTTTTCCCGACGCCGGTTGGCGCTTCAATAGCCAAATGGCGTGGGTAATCACCCGCCAGTGTTTTCGCCACTTCGGCAATCATCTGTCGCTGGGGAACGCGGGAAATAAAATCCGGGATTTGCTCTTGCAGGGCCTTATACCATTGGCCAATCTGCAATTTTATTGCGGGGGACAGCGTCATGCATACTCTGTATCTGTGTAATCTGGCCGCCATTGTCCCACAGACTCCCGGCGACGTCAGCCGATATCACGTTCGCGACAATTCCGACCTCGACAATCGTCTGTCCAACGATTAGGGTAAACGATTAGGGTAAACGATTATTTTTATCAAACATGGTCTTTCTCGCGAGCGGTAAATTATGTCTTCAGTCCACGCCATTAACCAATCGTACTGGTTTTCGCCACGACTACCGCATGTTGAAAGCCGCAGCACGCGCAACAGCAGCCACGCCTATAAAACACACAGCCATGCACAGTTCTCGATTGGCGCGATAGAACACGGCGAAACGCTTTGCCATTACCGCAACGAAACCCATCACTTACAGGTTGGCGATCTGATCTTCATCGATCCTCAACAGCCGCACAGCTGTAACCCTCTGCCCGGAAAGTCGCGCAGTTATCACATGCTTTATCTGGATACCGAATGGTGTCTCGATCAGATCGCGGTTCACTGTGGTTATCAGGCGGAGACCTTGCATTGCAACCGCGTTATTCTGCGCGATCCCACCCTGTTTATGCGTTATCAGCACGTGGTTGCCCTGCTGTATCGGGGAGACATAACATTGGCAGATAACCAGCTCAAAGCGATGCTGGAGCCCATTTGGCGACAATATTGCCAGCCTGCGCCGTCCTGTTTGCCCGCCTTACCCCATCATGCTTCGCAAACTACGACGCGACACGTACGCGAGCGTCTGCTGAATAATTTGCAAGAATCGCCCTCGCTGGAAACGCTGGCGGAGGAGCTGAACCTGCGGCGTGAAACCATCGTGCGGCAGTTTCGTCACGATACCGGCATTACACCGATGGCCTTCCTGAATAATGCCCGTATTGAATATGCCAAGTCGCTGCTGAAACAGGGCACGCCGCTGGTTGATGCCAGCTATCAAAGCGGCTTCTGCGATCAAAGCCATTTCCACAAAACGTTTGTGCAATATACCGCCGCGACGCCGGGTCAGTACGCGCGATCAATATTTGACAATAAATAGCCGAACACCTTGTCTAGACTGGCCTCGATTACTATCGAGGTCAGAAATATCATGTTTATCAGTACTCTTTTTTCCGCCGATTCGCTCTTTCCCACCCATTTTCCTGCTCTGGCGCTGGCGCATTTTGTGGCGCTACTGAGCCCTGGCCCGGACTTCTTTCTGCTGACGGCCTATGCCATTCGCTACCGACTGCGCGGCAGTGCGGGAATTTGTCTGGGCATTGCGCTGGGCAACGGCGTTTATATTCTGCTGGCGGCAATCGGTTGGGCAGGCATTCAACATTCGCCCACGCTGTTTACCCTCATCGAATTAGCCGGGGCGGCTTATCTGCTCTGGGTTGGCTATCAGTTAGTGAAAAGTCGTTCTGTGCTATCGCTAAAGGCGGAACAGCAGTCCGAGCGTTGCCCGACGCTGCGTAAACAAATTCTGCTAGGGCTCGGTTCGGCGCTGTTGAACCCCAAAAACATGCTGTTCTACATCAGCCTGATGACCAGTATTCTTGGGCAACATGTGACGCCTACGCAGCAAGTAGTCAGCGGTAGCTGGATGTTTTCTGTCGTGCTGGTGTGGGATCTGTTGATCGCCGCGCTGATCGCTCGCCCGCTGATTCAACAGCGTTTAACCCGCTGGCTTAACCCGATTGAGCGCGGAGCCGGCGTCATTCTGATGTTTTTCGGTCTGCTGCTGTTATTTCGATAATTGTTATTTCGCTAATGAAGGGCAGTTAAAAAGCGCGGAGTGTTTTGGCCTTGTTTCATGGGCGGAAGGCTTTATAATTCGGGGCAATTAACAAAAGGATAACCTGATGACTCTTAAAAAAATCGGTATTATCAGTCTCTTTGCCCTGCTTGCCTTAGGTGGCATGTCCGGCATGATGCTCGTGGGCTACATTATTATCGAGCACGCGGGCTGAGGCTTTCGGCCCATAGCGCCCGCCGATTGCACGAACGGTGCCGCACGGAAACGCGGCAATCAGCATCGCTTTAATTAATTTGGTTGTTCAGACTGAAACGTCTGCCAGTACTCAGGAATACGTGCGAAGGTCAGTTGGAACCAGGCCGTAAACTGTTCGGGCGTCGTCGCCATTTGCTGGGCAATCTCGTCTATCGACTGGTATGCATAGCTCGACACTTCATCGGGATTCATCTGCGGGACGTCGTCCGTCACGCCAAAATACACATGCCCCAATTCATGCTCAATCAGCCCGTTATCCAGCGGCAAACGATAGGTCAGCGTAAACATCGGCGTCAGCGCACAGCGTAACCCCATTTCTTCATACAAGCGGCGATGTGCTGCCTGCAACGTCTCTTCACCGGGCGCAGGATGGCTACAGCAGGTATTACTCCATAAACCGCCGCTGTGGTATTTCTCCTCTGCGCGCTGCTGCAATAACAACTGCTGGCGAGAGTTGAAGACATAGACGGTAATCGCACGATGTAATGCTCCTTTTACATGCGCTTCCTGCTTTTCCATTACGCCCGTTGGCCTGTCATTTTCATCAACCAGCACCACTTCAGTCAACGGCATAGCTTTCTCCTGCAATACCCTACTCTCCGGCAGTCACACTGTATTACTATCAGCACAATTCGTCTCGCCGCCGGAGTTTTCGGCGGCGAGACGAACATCATTATAGCAGGGTGAAGCTGTCGCTCTTCACACGCTGTGAATCCAGACCAATCATCACATCAAATTTGCCGGGTTCCACCACCTGCTGCATGCTGGCATTGTAGAACTTCAGCGCGTCCTGATCGAGCGTGAAGGTGACCGTGCGGGATTCTCCCGGCTGTAACATCACTTTCTCAAAGCCACGCAGCTCTTTCAGCGGGCGGCTGATGGAAGCCACTACATCGTGCACATACAGCTGCACGACCGTTTCCCCTGCGCGGCTACCGGTATTTTTCACCGTAACACTGGCGTTGATCGTCCCGTTACGCTTCATCGTCTGGCTGGACAAACGCACGTCTGACACGCTAAACGTGGTGTAGCTCAGGCCATAACCGAACGGATAGAGCGGCCCGTTGGCCTCATCGTAGTAGTGAGACGTATATTTGCCCGGATTTTCCGGCGTGTAAGGACGGCCTGACGGCAGGTGATTGTAATAAATCGGGATCTGACCAACGGAACGTGGGAAGGACATCGGCAGCTTGCCGGACGGGTTATAATCGCCAAAGCAGCACATCGGCGATCGCATTGCCCCCTTCCGTACCGCTGAACCAGGTTTCCAGTAGCGCATCGGCCTGCTGATCTTCACGCACCAGCGCCAGAGGACGTCCGTTCATCAGCACCAGAACCAGCGGTTTACCCGTGGCTTTCAGCGCGGCAATCAGGTCGCGCTGACCTTGCGGCAAATCGATGTTCGAACGGCTGGACGCTTCATGCGCCATCCCCGCCGCTTCACCGACAACCGCGACTACTACATCCGCCTTCTTCGCTGCTGCTACGGCTTCATCGATCATCACCTGCGGCGGACGTTTATCCACCTGAACGGCATCTTCATACTGATTCAGGAAATCGATAATGCCTTTGTGATTACTGACGTTGGCACCTTTGGCATAGAGAATAGTGGCTTTATCGCCGACGGCATTCTTCAGGCCCTGATAGACAGTAATCGTCTGTTTCGTGACGCCCGCGGCAGACCAGCTTCCCATCGTATCGCGCTGGCTGTCAGCTAATGGCCCCACAACGGCAATCGTGCCTTCTTTCTTCAACGGCAGCGTTTGCAGGCGGTTTTTCAACAGCACCAGACTCTTACGCGCCACGTCACGCGCATCCAGACGGTGTAAACGACTTTCCGCATTGGTATCCACCGGATCGGAACCGACTGGCCCTAAGTGACGATACGGATCTTCAAACAGCCCCATATCATATTTCACGTTCAGCACCTGACGGCAGGCATCGTCAATCTCCTGCACGCTCACCGCCCCGCTTTTTACCAGCTCAGGCAGATAGCGCACAAAATACTCGTCGCTCATACTCATGCCGATACCGGATTTCACCGCCAGACGTGATGCATCACGCGGATCGCTGGCCACGCCGTGCTTAATCAACTCTTTAATCGCGCCGTGATCGGTAATGGTGATGCCTTTGAAATTCCACTGATCGCGCAGAACGTCTTTCAGCAACCAGCTGTTGGAGGTTGCTGGCGTACCGTTGATTGAGTTCAGCGCGACCATCACGCCGCTGCTGCCCGCATCAATCGCCGCTTTGTAAGGCGGCATATAGTCCTGGAACATGCGCTGAGGGCTCATGTCCACGGTGTTATAGTCACGTCCGCCTTCCACCGCACCGTAGAGCGCGTAGTGTTTTACGCTGGTCATCAGCGAGTGGCGTCCCGTGACATCATCGCCCTGAAAGGATTTGACTACCACACCGGCAATTTTGCTGGTTAACCAGGTATCTTCACCGAAGCCTTCTGACACACGGCCCCAGCGCGGATCGCGGGTAATATCCACCATCGGCGCCCAGGTCATGTTCAGACCGTCTTCCGTTGCTTCATACGCCGCTACGCGTGCGCTTTTCGCAATCGCGTCCATATCCCAACTGGAAGCCAGCCCCAGTGCGATAGGGAAAATGGTGCGCTGGCCGTGTACCACGTCGTAGGCAAAAAACAGGGGAATCTTCAGGCGGCTGAGCTGCATGACCTGATCCTGCATCGCACGGATATCCGGGCGGGTCACCGTATTAAAAATCGCGCCAACCTGGCCGTTTTTGATCATTTCCCGAATGGCTTCTTTCGGGTTATCCGTCCCAACGCTGATTAATCGGAGCTGGCCGATTTTCTCTTCCAGCGTCATTTTCTTCAGCAGATCGGTGACAAACGCATCACGTTGCTGATGTGAAGGCGATAGCGAGGTCGGCGCAGACGTCAGCTCCTGCGCAAACGCCGGATTACAGGCAAGTCCAATTGCTATAGTCAGTGAAGTAAGCCATTTCATTCGTTATAAAGACCCAGTCAATCCAGGCGTCAGAGTCAGAACAGCGCGCTGAAGCACAAGACAGGTTGAAGATTCCGACGGTCACATCCCTTCTCTGACAAGGCGAAAAACACCTTCTCTTGCCTTAAGCGAATAAGGCTTCCCGATAGTGGTTGCCGCACCGACGCACTCAAATGCACAGCGCGTAATATAGTGCATTTGTTGAGGTTTCATTTAATAAAAACTGCAAGAATAATGCTAAACGATACGCATAATTCACATTCCCCGTCTTCCGTTTGCACCCACATCCTGACAGAGCTGCGCAAAACCGATAGATGAACCCCGGAGAGGAGGATGATTTCTCCTACCTTTCGTGCTAATCCTAAGGCTTCGTTAACACAAGGAGCATCAGACATGTATCAGCTGTATATCGCCAATAAAAACTATTCGTCCTGGTCACTGCGTCCGTGGGTGCTGTTGAAAGCACTGTCGATTCCTTTCGAAGAGAAACAGGTTGCCTTTGCACCGGGCATGTCACAGCCAGCATTTAAGGCCTTTTCGCCGACGGCAAAAGTTCCCTGCCTGATCGATGGCGAGACCACCGTCTGGGATTCATTGGCGATTACCGAATATCTGGCTGAACAACACCCCGGCGTCTGGCCTGCTGATGCCAAAACCCGCGCCTGGGCACGCTGTGCCGCTGCCGAAATGCATTCCGGCTTTACCGCACTGCGTAACATCTGCTCCATGAGCTGCGGCGTGCGCGTTAAAATGAACGAAATATCGCCAGACCTCAGTAACGACATTAACCGCATCTGCGAACTGTGGCAGGAAGGACTGACGCGCTTTGGCGGACCGTTTCTGGCAGGAAAACAGTTTTCGGCCGTGGACGCCTTCTTTGCACCGGTTGTCTTCCGTATCAAAACCTACCAGCTTCCCGTTTCGCCGGAAGCCACTGCCTATTGCGACCATCTGTTAGCACAGCCAGCCATGCAGCGTTGGCTACAGGATGCGTTAGCGGAAACCTGGCGTGAAGGTGCGCATGATGACGAAGTGAAAAAAGCGGGTGAAGTGATAGAAGATTTTCGCGCTCAAGCGTGACAACCCGTGCAGGCGGTGGCTTGCTCGGCCACCGTTAAGACATCCCCTTCCACACCATCAGGAAGGGGAGTACTTATTATTCGGTTTCGATACTCGCCATGCTCTGCGGTTGGCGGGAAGCCAGCGATTTTTGTTTCTTATAGCTCAATGCGGCGGCAGGCACCTCGCTAACCTTACCGGTTTCAATCCACTTACGCAGGCGGTTAGCATCCGCAAAGTGCGTGTATTTACCGAAGGCATCCAACACCACCAGCGCAACAGGCCGCTGATTAATGACGGTACGCATCACCAGACAGTGCCCCGCCTGATTCGTAAAGCCCGTTTTGGTGAGCTGAATACTCCAGTCCGCTTTATAGACCAGATGGTTGGTGTTTCTGAACGGCTGGCTGTACGCCGGGTGGGAGAACGTCGCGGTTTTCTCCTGAGTGGTACTAAGCTGGCCCAGCAGCGGATATTGCTTGCTGGCAATCAGGAGCTTGGTGAGATCGCGGGCAGTCGAGACATTATTGATGGACAGCCCAGTCGGCTCCACATAGCGCGTGTGGGCCATACCCAACGCACGGGCTTTGGCATTCATCGCGCGGATAAACGCCTGATAGCCGCCCGGATAGTGGTGCGCCAGACTGGCCGCCGCGCGGTTTTCTGATGACATCAGCGCCAGTAGCAGCATGTCGCGGCGGCTGATCTCACTGTTCAGACGAACGCGCGAGTAGACCCCTTTCATTTCTTTCGTCTGGCTGATATCGACAGAGATGATTTCATCCAGCGGTTGATTGGCATCCAGCACCACCAGCGCCGTCATCAGTTTCGTCACCGAAGCAATCGGCACCACCACATCAGGATTGCTGGAATAAAGGATGTGGTTATCACGCAGATCCACCACCATGGCGCTACCGGAAGCAATTTCCTGATGCGCCGTGCCAGCAGAGTACGTCGGCGCTTTCGCCACAGCCTGAGGCAACATCACTGCATGGGTTGATAGTACCAACAGGCCAAAAAGAGAAAGCTTAAAATTTTTAGTCATTCTTCAATAACTTAAACAGTATTCTGTTAAATGAAAGGGATGGGCAGCGGCATTATAATTTACCGCCCTTCCCTGCGCACTCATACAGCAGAAAAGCTTTGTGACAAATGTTGACAGACGGTTTGGGCAACCTACTGTTTTTTATTATGTTACGTCAGAGACGGTCTTATTTTGCGCATGTGGTTGAGCAACCGCAGGCTGACGCCGCTGAATATCCCTGCGGTAATCCCACTTGCCGCGCCGGACAGCAGGCAGAATACGGGGTCATGCGCCAACGCGGGAAACAGAGCCAACTGGACGGAAAAGTAGAAATGAGAACAAAACGTCAGCAGCATCAAGACCAGAGACCACCACGAACCGGTACGTTGAAAACAGCGTGATTCCGGCAAATAAATGCCTGACGTTTTCCCCCATGCCCAGCCGATGCCCAGGCCAATCATCAATGCCAGCAGAAATCCGCCCGCTGCCGCAAGCGGGAGCCGCAGCGTATGAAAAATTGCGCTGATGCCCCACACCATAAAAATGGTCGGCACAACTAACATCCGTGCCAGCGATTGCTGCCGTGGCTGACTGGCTTTTACGCCGGCATAAATCAGGTAACCCAACACGATCCACACCCAATAAGGCGTGTGACGCAGAATAATCAGCAGGTTTTCCACGGCAGTACGACTCCTTAATCACTTAGGCCTTCATTAACAGTAATAGCCAAAAAACCGGGGTGACTACGGCGTGACTTTGGCCTGTTCCAGCGCCTGTTTCACCGCATTAATCACCCCCTGGCTCGATAACGTTGCCCCCGTGACCGCATCCACCTTGTTAATGTCCTGCTTCTCAATGAGTTCCGGCACAATCTGATCCGTCGCGCTCAGCATCATCGCTTCGGTATCGCCATGCTTCAGCACTTCAGCATTGGCGATCTTCCCGTCTTTAATGCTAACCGTGACCTCAACTTCTGCTGCCTTCCCCTGCGCTTTACCGATGTAGGCACCGTCTTTGTAGTGCACCCCATCACTACCATGAACGGACAGAGAGAACGCCATCACTAACGTAGCCAGCGTCGCCGAAATAGATTTTTTCATCATTTCCCCCTGTGCAAATAGAACAATAAAAACAACAATTCAATAACCAGAAAATAACAGTTAATTAAAGCCTAATAATTGATAATAAGATTTCGTTTCAATATTATCCAATGGCAATTGAAGCCGTAACGCACACTCTATACACCGTTCTCTGAGTGCTTTCAACTGGGTCTCATCATCGGTCATTACTGATATTTCCACGAAATAACCCAGTGATTCAATATAATCGAGCGTAATATGGAAGGCGTTTAAAAAGTAGATGCTACGGATTTTATGTATTTCAAAAAGAGGTCGATACCCCAACGTCTGTAGCATGCTGTCGGTTTTTTCAAAGTCTTCGACGTTAACCGCTTCGCAGCGATCGACGCCCGGCCCTTTCACAATCCAGAGCTTAATGCCCGATGGCTCCATGCGGCGCACCCGCATTTTGATATTTTGCTGCTGTAGGCGATTCTCTGCATCATCGTAATAAACATCGTGTTCTTTATTTTCAAAGACGAAAGCCTCGGGATGAAGGCTAAAAAGCGTATTCCTGAAAACAGCGATATCGTCGATGCGAAATTTAAGCTCAACTTCATATTTCCCTGTGAAATGTTCAACCATGTTCTTTCCCCTCACTGGATTCCCTGAAATAACATTGACTCTCCGCTACATCATTCAGCGTTTTATTACGCTGTCATACGGAAATTCAAGATAATAATGATTCGGTCATCCGCAAAATAGATCATACAGGTAACATAATATGGCCCAGGGGCCGTCCTCTAACCCTCCTTGATTAACACCCCCACATCCTGTCACATCCTGGTACCGCGATAGCATGACCTTGATAATCATGCTGCGTTATTACCTTACAACGTCAGATATCCCGATCGCAATTTCCTGACAACGAATATTGTTAGATGAATGCTATCGGCGATTTCTCAGCAAAAAAATGCGGTCAGAATCCTTGCTGGACGCTGACCGCCGTTAATAGTAGCTGAGAAGGGAAAAACCGCTAGTTCTTCACGCAGCAACTGCAGGTAATAGCAAAATCAGTGCAGAATCGAAGCTGTGATGGTGCATAAACTCACGAAAAATTAGTAATCGGGCGGAAAAAGCGTTCTCTAGTGGAATCCCCTCCCAGCTTGCCGGACTCCCCTGCATGACGCGTTCCAGACGTTTAAATGTCCGTTCCATATCATCTTGCGGTAAACGCCAGCCTGCTTCCTCTTCTTCTGCTCCCGAAATCTGTGCAAGAGCCACTAATGCGGGGTCGAAAGAAAACAGAACGGAATCCGCTGGGATGTCGTGGCGAATGCGCGTCACTTCATCCTCTACCGCCATGATCGCCCGCTCCATCTCGTCTGGCGTGGGGGGAAGATGCTTGAAAAACGCCGCCGCCGTTTTGTCAAAACCGATGGTCAATTGCAGGGTTGCCGACGGTTGTGACGCCGTTCCGCAGACAACCGTCGTCTGCTGTTCGCCAATGTACAGCACCGTTACCGGCACATCCGGCGCGACACGCTGTCTGGCAAGCGAATACGCCTGTTGCAGATTCACATCATTTTCCATCACGGCCCCCCCCTTATTTAGTGCTGCCCCTCATGCTGGCAGCAGCGTGCAATACCAGCGATATCGGCGGGCGTGGTTCGGCAACAGCCGCCAATCAGCCGTGCGCCTGCTGCTTGCCACTCGGGCAAATACGCTGTCAGTGAGCAGGCGTCATCGTGAGCGTTGCTCCAGGTCTTCGTTACCGCATCATACTGCTCGCCGGAATTGGGATAAACCACCAGCGGCAAATCCGTCAGTGAAGACAGGTGCGTCAGCGCGGGCGTCACGTTTTCCAGCGCGATGCAGTTGATACCCACGGCAACCACCTGCGAACAGGCATTGACCCGCGCCAGCACAGTGCGCAACGGCGTGCCGTCACTCAGATGCTCGCTGTCACGCAGCGTAAAGGAGAACCAGGCCTGCGCCTGAGGGAATTCGGCCAGTAACGCAATCAGCGCCTCTATTTCGGCAAAAGACGGCAGCGTCTCGCAGGCCAACAGATCGGCACCCGCTTCATGCAGCGCCGCTATACGCGGCCGATGAAACGCCATCATCTCAGCCTGCGGCAGCTGATAATCACCGCGATACTCGGAACCATCCGCCAGATAGGCACCGTACGGCCCCACCGATCCCGCCACCAGCAGCGTGCCAGCCTGCGAATTATCGCGACGGTAATCATCCCGCGCCTGCGCCGCCAGCTGTACGCTCTTGGCAATCAGCGTCAGTGATTCCGCCTCGCTATACCCGCGCGCCTTAAACCCTTGCGGCGTCGCCTGATAGCTGGCGGTAATCGCACACTGTGCCCCGGCTTTGAAATAATCGAGATGCACCTGATAAATCAGCGCCGGATTTTCAACCAGCACTTTCGCCGACCATAGCGGATCCGTTAAATCACAGCCGCGCGCTTCCAGTTCGGTCGCCAACGCGCCGTCCAGCACAATCGTTGATGCCGTCGCCAGCATTTCGGTAACCGTATTCTTACGCAATGTCTTCCGCTCCCGTTAATCTACGTTTCTTCATTGACTGCGTGAAATAATAAGCACCATAGCACAGCGCGACAAACGGAATTCCACACCACAGGGCAATCCGCTGGCTTGGGTCAAACGCCAGCCCGACGCAGGCCAGCAAGCACAGCAGGAAGCCAAGAATCGGCGTGATGGGGAACCAAGGGGCGCGATATTGCAGGTCGGAAAGCGGTTTGCCCGAACGGACATGGTGACGGCGGAACATATAGTGCGAGGCGCAGATGCTCAGCCACACCGCCACCACGGCAAAACCGGAAATCGCGGACAGCGCCACATAGACGGTATCCGGCGCGACCACGCTGGAAAACAGCGCCAGCAGCCCGCCCAGCATACTGACGGAAATCGCAAAAAGCGGAATACCACGACGCGTCAGACGAGAGAAACGGCGCGGCAACGTGCCTTCGTTGGACAGCGACCACAGCATACGCCCCGAGGCATACAGCCCCGAGTTAGCGGCAGACAGGATCGCCGTCAAAATCACGAAATTAAAAATGTCGGCGGCGTAAGGAATACCAATTTTTTCAAACACCAGCACAAACGGGCTTTTAGCGATCCCGGCCTCTTCCATCGGAATGATCGCTGCCAGTACCAGCACCGTGCCCAGAAAGAAGATCACCAGTCGCGCAACGGTAGTACGAATCGCCATCGGCACCACCTTCTGCGGATTCTCGGTTTCTCCAGCCGCGATACCGATCAGCTCCGTACCGGAGAAGGCGAAGTTTACCGCCACCATCGTCATCAGGATCGGCAGGCCACCGTGTGGGAACCAGCCAGACGCGGTAATGTTCTGGAAGAACGGTGCGGGTGAACCGTCCTGCATCGGAATAAAGCCAAACATCGCGCCAGCACCGAGCACGATAAAAGCGAGAATCGTGACGACTTTAACGATAGAGAACCAAAATTCGCCTTCGGCAAAGAAGCGGGACGACACAATATTCAGCAGATAGATCAGCACACAAAACAGCAGACACCAGGTCCAGACTGGCACCAGCGGAAACCAATACTGCATGCAAAAGCCGGCCGCGGTCAGGCTGGAGCCCAGTGCAACCGTCCACGTCAGCCAATACAGCCACGCCACGGTATAGCCGGTTGCAGGGCTGAGATAGCGGGACGCATACACATGGAACGCCCCGGTTTCCGGCATGGCAACGGACAGCTCACCCAAACTCAGCATCACCAGATACACCACCAGCGCGCCGATCAGATACGCCAATAGCGTTCCGGCCGCACCCGTCGTGGAAATAATGTAGCCCGTATTAAAAAACAGGCCGGTACCGATGACGCCACCGAGCGAAAGCATCACCAAATGGCGAGCTTTCATGGTGCGCTTAAACTGACCTTCCGTGCCTGATGCGTGTTGTTCCATAATGACCTTTCGTTATAGACGTCTAAACTTCCAGATAGATAGAGTGTTATACCGTCAACCGATTCGTAAAGTAAAGTGCAGGCCAGCGCGAGAGTGATGGGGTGCGTTAAAACTGAACAGCGTCATGAGAACACGAAGCGTGGGAAGACAGGAAAAAAGAAACGGTAAGCCTTTATGGCTCACTACAGACCGTGACAAATCTATTTACCAAACGAAAACGGAAGTAACGGAATAGAAGAGTAAAGCGTTTGCGCCATGGACAAAAACGTCAGGAACGTTTTTGAACGTCGCTAGCGACGGCCCTAAAAGGGTGAATCTCAGGGATGAGATTCATATCCGCGCAATCCGAGCGCACAAGGATGTGTTTACAGCGTCTTTACGATCTATCCGTTACTACCGCTCTACGGGCTTTATCAGCAATCGCCTATGGCTCACCAATCACACGTGCGATATCCGCCGAGGTCTTCAATGTGCGAATCTCGCTGAATAAGTCGGTGGCGTCGTCGTACTCTTTACGCAAATAGCCGAGCCACTGTTTGATGCGCGCGACGTGATACAGTCCCGTGTCGCCCTGCTTTTCCAACTGCACATACTTTTGTAGCAGCAGCATGACCTCCGGCCACGGCATGCGCGGTTCGTTATACTTAATCACGCGGCTCAGGTTCGGCACATTCAGCGCTCCCCGCCCGATCATCACCGCGTCGCAGCCCGTTGTCGCCATACAGTCCTGCGCGCTTTGCCAGTCCCATATTTCGCCGTTGGCGATCACAGGAATCCGCAATCGCTGGCGGATTTCCCCTATTGCCTGCCAGTTAATGCATTCGGCCTTGTAACCGTCTTCTTTCGTGCGGCCATGCACGGCCAGCTCGCTTGCGCCCGCCTGTTGCACCGCGTCAGCAATTTCAAACTGGCGAGCGCCGGAATCCCAGCCCAGCCGGATTTTCACCGTGACTGGCAAGTGTGCGGGCACCGCCTCACGCATCGCTTTTGCGCCCCGATAAATCAGTTCAGGATCTTTTAACAGCGTCGCCCCACCCCCGCTGCCGTTCACCAGCTTCGACGGGCAACCGCAGTTAAGATCGACACCATACGAGCCTAGTTCGACAGCCCGTGCCGCATTTTCCGCCAGCCACTGTGGATATTGTCCCAGCAGTTGAACACGTACCAACGTGCCTGATGGCGTGCGGCTGGCATGGTGTAATTCCGGGCAAAGGCGATAAAAGGATTTAACCGGCAGACACTGATCCACCACGCGTAAAAATTCGGTGATGCACAGGTCATAATCATTTACTTCAGTCAGCAGTTCTCGCACCAATGAGTCGAGAACCCCTTCCATCGGGGCAAGCAGAACACGCATAACGCTACTCGGTAACCATTCGATCGTTAATCACAGCCATTCAGGCCAAAAAAAGCAGGCAATCTTAGGGGGTATTGTACGGGGAACGCAACGGGAAAGATAACGCAGGGCAGGCCATGAGGTTGCCTCTTGTGAACATATCATCAATAATTCGTGACGAACTTGTGCCGACACCGTCCTTACGGACCACAACGAAGTGACCATTTCTTATGTCGAATGTCAAAACTATGCAGAACGTCAAAACCGCTGCACTGCAACGTCCACAGCTTTCTCTGCCGAATGATGCCGACAAGCTGTTGCTGCACTCCTGCTGCGCGCCCTGCTCTGGTGAAGTCATGGAAGCCATCACCGCTTCTGGCATAGATTACACCATTTTCTTTTATAACCCCAATATCCACCCGCAGCGCGAATACCTGATCCGCAAAGAGGAAAACATCCGTTTCGCCGAACAGCATAACGTGCCTTTCATCGATGCGGATTACGATACGGATAACTGGTTTGAACGCGCCAAAGGCATGGAGTGGGAACCGGAACGCGGCATTCGCTGCACCATGTGCTTTGATATGCGCTTCGAGCGCACGGCGCTGTACGCCGCAGAAAACGGCTTTAGCGTCATTTCCAGCTCATTGGGGATTTCCCGCTGGAAAAACATGCAGCAGATTAACGAATGTGGTCAGAACGCCGCGCAGAAATATCCCGGCATCACCTACTGGGATTACAACTGGCGCAAAGGCGGCGGCTCATCGCGCATGATCGAAATCAGCAAACGCGAACGTTTCTATCAACAGGAGTATTGCGGCTGCATTTATTCTCTGCGCGATTCCAATAAGCATCGCAAATCACAGGGGCGCGATATTATCCGCATCGGTAAGCTGTATTACGGTGATGAAACCGAGTAACTGTGCTCTACCTAAATCAGGCACGCCGTGCAGCGTGCCGTTTTCACTGCATCTTATTTCTTCACGTCTACCTGATAGAAAATATGCTTACCGAACGGATCAACCTCATATCCGGTCACTTCCTTACGCACGGGTTCAAAGATGGTGGAATGCGCAATCATGACGGCTGGCGCCTGATCGTGCATCATCTGCTGCGCCTGCTTGTACAGGGCAATACGCTGCTCGTGATCCTGTGAAGCGCGCGCTTCGATAATGAGTTTATCAAACGGCTCATAACACCATTTTGCCGAGTTGGATCCGCCGTTGGCCGCCGTACAGGTAAAGAGCGGCCCGAAGAAGTTATCAGGATCGCCCGTTGCCGTTGTCCAGCCCATCAGTGCCGCCTGATGCTCACCGCCTTTCACTCTTTTCAGGTATTCGCCCCACTCGAAGGTGACAATTTTGGCCTGCACACCAACTTTCGCCCAGTCCGCCTGAATCATCTCCGACATGCGGCGGGCGTTCGGGTTATACGGACGTTGCACTGGCATCGCCCACAGTTCGATAGCGGTGCCCTCCGCCAAACCGGCTTCCTTCAGTAACGCCTTTGCCTTCTCAGGATCGTATTCATAGTCTTTCAGGTCGCTATCGGCACTCCAGACACCCGGCGGCAGCAGGTTTTTCGCCGCCGTTCCGGTCCCCTGGAAAACGGCTTCGATTATCGCCGGCTTGTTAATCGCCATCGTTAACGCCTGCCGTACTTTCACATTATCCGTCGGTGCTTTCTGAGTATTGAACGACAGGAAACCGGTGTTCAGTCCGGCCTTTTGCATCAACACGATGTCCTTATTTTCTTTCATGCGCGGCAGGTCGGCGGGATTAGGGAACGGCATCACCTGACACTCATTCTTCTCCAGCTTGGCGTACCGCACGGAGGCATCCGGTGTAATAGTGAAAATCAGCCGATCCAGTTTGGCCTTGCCTTCCCAATAGGCGGGAAACGCCTTAAACAGGATGCGGGAATCTTTCTGATACTGCGCTAATTCAAACGGTCCGGTGCCAATCGGCTCCATGTCCACGCGCTCCGGCGTCCCGGCTTTAAGCATCGCATCGGCATATTCCGCAGAGAGAATAGACGCGAAGTACCAGGCTAAATCGGCCAGAAACGGCGCTTCCGCATGGGAGAGCGTAAAGCGTACCGTGTGGTCATCCACTTTCTCGATGCTCTGAATCAACGAGCCAAAGGACAAGCTCTCAAAATTGGCATAGGTTCCTTTCGAGACGCTGTGGTAAGGGTGCTGCGGATCTTTTTGCCGCATGAAGGAGAAAATAACGTCGTCGGCGGTAAAATCGCGCGAAGGTTTGAAGTATTTATTGCTCTGGAATTTCACGCCTTTGCGCAAATGGAAGGTATAGACGCGCCCATCAGCGCTGATGTCCCAACGCTCCGCCAGACTCGGCACCAGCTCAGTGGTCCCCACCTTGAAATCCACCAGACGGTTATAAATCGGCACGGCGCTGGCATCCACGCTGGTGCCGGAGGTGTAAAGCTGCGGATTAAAGTTTTCCGGCGATCCTTCAGAGCAGTACACCAGCGTATTCGCCGAGGCCGCTGAGGCGACCGCAAGCGTCAATGCTGCCAGAGTCAATCGTATTCCTGCTTTTTTCATTCCAGTCCTCGCTTGTTGTGTTATTCGTGTCCCATTTAGTGTTATTCGTGTCCCATTTAGTACGTTTGCTTTCTGACGTCCCCTGCCTGAAAGAGAAAGCCATGACAATAAAATGACAAATAAAACCACCGAATGAAATAATTTCTACGTTAGGATAACTGTCATAGCTATTACTGAATAAAAAGGATTCGTTATGACAGACCGTTTAGCTCAGCAGCTCAGCACGCGTTTTTACCGTTACCTCGCCGTCACCAGCCAAAGCGATGCCCGTTCGACAACGTTGCCTAGCACACCGGAACAGCATGAGATGGCGCGATTGCTGGCGGACGAACTGCGCGCGCTGGGTCTACAGGATGTGGTGATTGATGAGCACGCCACAGTGACGGCCGTGAAGCCGGGTAACTGTCCGTCCGCACCGCGCATCGGTTTTATTACTCATATCGATACAGTTGACGTTGGTCTGTCGCCGCATATTCACCCGCAAACGCTGCGCTTTACCGGTGAAGACCTGTGTCTGAATGCCGAACAGGACATCTGGCTACGCACGGCGGAACACCCAGAAATTCTGCCGTATGTTGGGCAGGACATTATTTTTAGCGACGGCACCAGCGTACTCGGCGCGGACAACAAATCTGCCGTTACCGTGGTCATGACGCTGATGGAGAACCTGACTGGCGCGACGCCGCACGGCGATATCGTGGTAGCCTTCGTGCCGGATGAAGAGATTGGGTTGCGTGGAGCGAAAGCGCTCGATCTTAAACGCTTCGATGTTGATTTTGCCTACACCATCGACTGCTGCGAGCTGGGTGAAGTGGTGTATGAGAACTTCAATGCAGCTTCCGCAGAAATTCGCTTTACCGGTGTGCCAGCGCACCCGATGTCGGCGAAAGGCGTGCTGGTTAATCCGCTGCTCATGGCGCATGACTTTATCAGCCAGTTCGATCGCCAGCAGACGCCGGAGCATACGGAAGGACGCGAGGGCTATGTCTGGTTTAACGACCTGACGGCGAACGCCAATGAAGCGAAGCTCAAAGCATCTATCCGCGATTTTGATTTAGCCACGTTTGAACAGCGGAAGCAGCAGATTGCCGCAATCGCAGAGAAGATTGCTGCGCAGTACCCGACTGGCAACGTGACCTACACCCTCACCGATATCTACAGCAATATCAGCAACGCCATCACCGACGATCGCCGCGCTATCGACCTGCTGTTTGCCGCACTGGACACGCTAGGCATTGAACCCAAGGTGACGCCAATGCGTGGCGGCACGGACGGCGCTGCGCTGTCTGCCAAAGGGTTGCTGACGCCGAACTTCTTTACTGGCGCACACAATTTCCACTCGCGCTTTGAGTTTCTTCCTGTGCCATCGTTTGTGAAATCGTATGAAGTAGCGCTGAATTTATGCCTGCTGGCAGCGAAGTAATCGCGTCCAGAAAAGCGTGAGGCGGACACCTGTCCGCCTCAACAACGCCTCACTGACTGTTTGCCCGTCTACTTTCTCCGGTCTACTTCTGCGCCAGCCGCAGCGCCGACGGCGTCAGGCCATATTCCTTTTTGAATTGGTGGCTCAGGTGGCTGGCGGAGCTGAACCCGCAGGCCAGCGCAATGTCCGTAATCGACAGCGCACCCTCTCGCACGAGCGCCTCCGCGCGGGTCAACCGCTGTTTCAGAACATACTGATGCGGTGCCATGCCCACGCTCTGGCGAAACATGCGTGCAAAGTGAAACTCGCTAAGCCCCGCCTCCGCCGCCAGCGTCTGTAGCGTCAGCGGCTGATCGAGATGTGCCTCAATTTGCATCTTACTGCGCCGCAGTACAGCAGGTGCCAGCCCGCCGCGCACCGTCGGCAGTTCCCACTGCAATTGGGTGTAGCCACGCAGCACCTGAATCATCAACAGCGTTGCGGCGCTACTCAGCACAAGCTGATTCGCCGAGTCGTCCCAGCGGTTGCTGAGCAGAAATTGCCGATACAGCGAGGTAATCAGCGGATCGCTACCAAATATCCGTTCTTCCGTGCAGATCGACGCCGGGCTGCGATCCCAGGTTTGCTCGGCCAGCTGCCGCAGGTGCGTATCGTCAAAATACAGATGCACAAACTCGAGGTCGCCACGGATGTCCCAGGTCGATGTACTCTGTTTCGGCATCAGGCAGAAACGATCCGGCCCGCCGCCGTTATGCCAGCCGTCCGCCGTTTTATGATAGCTCTCATAGCCATCCGCAATATAAAGGCTAAGCGTATGGTGTTCGGTGTTTTCCATCGTGACGCGGTCATGGCGGTTAAACCAGGAGGCCAGCCGTACGCCGGACGTCAGCTCAACGGTGTCGCGCAGCTCGGTTTTATGATGCAGCATGGTATCGAACGCTTTATAACGATGCATTGCTGCCTCCGTTTTTCATTTAACCGCAAGATTCTGTTATTCACCGCAAGGGGCTGAAAGCCCGCGACAAACGCACGCGCCATACTGCCGTCATGCACTCATGCGGAATCACTCAATGAATATCTTACTCTATTTTTCTGTCGTCCTGATTTGGGGCACGACCTGGATCGCGATTAGCCTGCAACACGGTGAAGTCACTGCCGAAGTCTCCGTGTTCTGGCGCTTTGCGCTGGCATCGGCCATCCTGCTGACGTTTCTGGCCCTGACACGTCGCCTGCGTCCGCTTTCGTCACGCGCTCATCTGCTGTGTATGGTACAAGGGCTATGCGTATTCGGCGTCAACTTTCTCTGTTTTTATCACGCCATCGCCTGGATTTCGAGCGGATTGGAATCCATCATTTTTTCGATGGCGGTACTGTTTAATGCCTTTAATAGCCGTATTTTCTTCGGCCAGCCGTTAACACGCAACGTGGCGATCGCCACACCGCTCGGGCTGATCGGCATCGTCGCGCTGTTCTGGCATGACCTGATGCAAATCGATGCTCAGCCCTATCTGCTGTGGGGCGTGGGATTGAGCATTCTGGGCACCTACTGCTTCTCACTCGGCAATATGATTAGCGCTCAGCACCAGCGACAGGGCCGCGACATACTGACGACCAACGGCTGGGGCATGGGATATGGCGCGCTGTGGATGGGGCTGTTCAGCCTGATTCAGGGGTATAGCTTCGCACCGGAGTACAGCGCCAGCTATCTGGGTTCCCTGTTCTATCTGGCTATCTTTGGTTCAGTCATCGGCTTCGGTGCCTACTTCAGCCTGATCGGTCGCATCGGTGCCAGTCAGGCAGCGTATACCACGCTGCTCTTTCCGCTGGTGGCACTGTCGATTTCGACACTATTTGAAGATTACCAGTGGCGGCCGAACGCGCTTGTCGGCCTGCTGCTGATTCTGGCGGGCAACGCAGCAATGTTCTATCGCCCACGCCGTCTGGCCGCACAGCCTGCCACGGTGAAATAACGCGATAAAAAAAGGGAGCCGCCGGGCTCCCTATCGATTTTACTTGTCCGCTGGCTTACTGCGGTTTTGCGGACGCGGCGCGCGGCGTTGACCTTCGCCACTGCCCTTACCGCTATTGCCTTTATTCCCACCCCACGGGCTGTCGCTATTACCGCCCGCTTTACGCGGCTGGCGATTGCCATCGGCCGGACGGCGCTCAGACTGACCGCGTGGTGCGCCAGACTGTGCGCGAGGAGATGCGTTACGCGCACCGCCACCGCCACGGTTGCCCTGACGGCCATTCACAATCGGCTCGGCCTTGATGGACGGATCCGGCTCGTAGCCTTCGATAGCGATACGTGGAATCTCACGCTTCAGCAAACGCTCGATGTCGCGCAGCAGTTTGTGCTCATCCACACAGACCAGCGACAGCGCTTCGCCCGTCGCTTCCGCACGACCGGTACGACCGATACGGTGAACGTAATCTTCCGGCACGTTTGGCAGCTCATAGTTCACCACGTGCGGCAGTTGGTCGATATCCAGGCCACGTGCAGCGATATCCGTCGCCACCAGCACACGAATGCTGCCATCTTTGAAGTTAGCCAGTGCACGAGTACGCGCCCCCTGACTTTTATTGCCGTGGATAGCGGCAGCGGTAATGCCGTCTTTTTCCAGCAGCTCAGCGAGGTGGTTAGCGCCGTGCTTGGTGCGGGTAAATACCAGCACCTGCTGCCAGTTATTTTCACCAATCAGCTGCGACAGCAGTTCACGCTTGCGGCGCTTATCAACAAAATGCACGTGCTGCGTAACCAGTTCAGACGGCGTATTACGACGCACGACTTCAACAGAGGCAGGATTCGTCAGCAGCTTGTTCGCCAGCGCTTTGATCTCATCAGAGAAGGTCGCGGAGAACAGCAGGTTTTGGCGTTTAGCAGGCAGCTTCGCCAGCACACGGCGAATGTCGTGAATGAAGCCCATATCCAGCATACGGTCCGCTTCATCCAGCACCAGAATTTCAACCTGTGACAGGTCAACGGCGCGCTGATGCTCCAGATCGAGCAGACGCCCCGGCGTTGCCACCAGAATATCTACGCCGCCGCGCAGTTTCATCATCTGTGGGTTAATGCTCACCCCACCGAATACGACCAGTGAACGCAGGTTCAGATACTTGCTGTACGCCTTCACATTTTCATCAATCTGCGCAGCCAACTCACGGGTTGGCGTCAGGATCAGCGCGCGTACCGGACGGCGACCTTTCCCTTTATGCTGCGCTTCACGGCTGGTCAGCAATTGTAATAACGGCAGCGTAAAGCCCGCTGTTTTACCCGTACCGGTTTGCGCGCTAGCCATTAAATCGCGCCCTTCCAGCACGACAGGAATCGCCTGACGCTGAACAGGAGTAGGATCGCGATAACCCTGCTCGTCAATCGCGCGCAGAATATCGGCACTCAGGCCGAGAGAATCAAATGACATAAAAAGAACAACTCCAGATCCGCTCTGACCGGACAGCAGCCGGTGTAGTTTTCAGAGGGTCAGTAAGACGGGTTTGCTGGGCCACTATTTACGTAACAACTCACGTAACACTTCACGTAACAACGACATACGCAACAACCACGGTGAACGAGCACAACTACGGTGCATGACTGCCGACGATTGTAGCAGAGATTCTGAGTACTAAGGGATTTTTATCTGTGCCAGCTCGTTTTTGTATGGCGAGCTTCCTGCCCGCCACCCTACGGGCCGTCGCAAGCCGAGCGTACATGGACGTATTCACAGCGTCTTTACGATCTATCCGTTATTCCCGCTCTACGGACTTTGTCAGCAATCTCAAAAACGTTCCCTACGTTTTTCTAGCGGGGCGCAGTAATGGGCAGTTTTGGCAGTATTCCTGCGGCTGTGACGCCTTGTAATAAAAACAGCAGGTGCGGCGAAAGCGCACGTCACGAAAGCTCACCGAGCGCCCCGCGACGGGAACCCGCGTTTTCGCACGAAAGAACGGTTTCAGCGGATTATCATCACAGCCAAAACGTTTGCCGGGCGCAGCCAGCAAGGCGTCAAAGTCCTGCTGCACCTGCTGTTCCAGCGTCATTCCCGGCGAGCACTCCGCCGCAGGATCGTCCCACTCAATACGCTGTTCGTATAACGAGAACACCCGCACCGCGACGTTTTCCCACAGAATGCGCAGCGGTGCGCCCGACACCGCCGACAGCGTATGCAGGATCGGCGACAGGTGTTGAGCAAACAGCGTATCGAATAGGCTATCGCGCCACGCGTCCCGTTGCCCTAGTTCCGGCAGGGAGACAGTGAGATCGTACAGCGGCATGGTCGATGTCCACAGACGCGCGTGTCCGAATTCCAACACGCAGTTATCCAGCGTCATGTTCAGCCCTTTGTTATACACCGACATGGCGTACAGGCTGGCGGCCGTGGTTAAGAAGCCAATCCGCTTCGCCAGCAGCGAAGCGGTAATCTTGATTGATGGCGACAGCAGCGGCGGCGTCAGCGTTTCCAGCAGCCAGCGGCAATACTCAGGATCCAACACCCTACGGCTCGGGCAACTCTCCTGCCCTGCGCGCTGTGCGGCATCCGTTAATTGCAGCGTGCCGGAGAGCATCGCCCACTGCGGTGCGGTCAGGCGGTTAGCCGACATCGGCCGCGCGCTCCGACGCTTCACGTCCAAACGGAATACACAGTGGCGTGCCGAAGAACGGATCGTCAATGATGCGACAGTTCAGGTTAAACACCGTCTTTACCGTGGCTTCCGTGAGAATATCGCGCGGGTTGCCCTGCGCAAATACCGTCCGATTATGGACGGCCACCATGTGATGTGCGTAGCGACACGCCAGATTCAGATCATGCAGCACCATAACGATGGTCTTGTGCTGCTGCGCGTTCAGTTCCCGCAACAAATCCAGCACCTCCATCTGATGCGCCAGATCGAGATAGGTCGTCGGTTCATCCAGCAGGACGATGTCGGTATCCTGCGCCAGCGTCATCGCGATCCAGACGCGCTGGCGCTGTCCGCCAGATAGCGAATCCACCGCGCGATCCTTTAATGCCAACACGCCGGTACTGCGCAACGCCTGAAGCACTTTCTCTTCATCCGTTGCCGACCACTGCCTCAACCACGACTGATGCGGGTAGCGCCCCATCTTCACCAGTTGATAGACCGTCAGGCCTTCCGGCGCGGTCGGCGTTTGCGGAAGAATCGCCAGCGACTTCGCCACCTCAACGGTGGATTGCCGATGGATATCCGCTCCGTTGACGATAATCGTCCCGCTCGTGGGTTTCAGCAGACGGGCAAACGACTTCAATAGCGTGCTCTTGCCGCAGCCGTTACTGCCCACCAGCACCGAAATCTTCTGGGCGGGCAGCGTGATATCCAGCGCATCAATCACGACCTGCTTTTCGTAACTCAACGTCAGCGACTGGCTGGCAATCGCCTCTCGGTTAGTGTGGGGGATGCGTGTTGGCTGCACATTCTCTGGCATAATCTTACAATCTCAATAACGTTGCCGAAGCAATAAATAGATAAAGAAAGGCGTCCCGAGCACGGAGATAAAAATGCCGGCCGGCAGATCCAGCGGTAAGAACGCCGTGCGGCCAATCAAATCGGCCACCATCACCAGTAATCCGCCCGTCAGCGCCGACACCAGCGCCAGTCCAGGGAATGAGCGACTCGCCAGCTTTTTCGCAATATGCGGGGCCAGCAGGCCGACAAACGCCATCGCGCCCGCATAGGCAATCGCCGCCCCTGCCAGCGCGACGCTCAGCGTCAGCAGCGCCAGCCGGATGCGCCCGACAGATTGCCCAACGCCGCAGGCCAGCGCGTCATCCAGCTCATGCACGTTAACGTGCCGCGCGAGCCCCACCAGAAACGGCGCGCCAAGCAGCAGCCAGCCCGCCAGCGCAGACACATGCTGCCACTGCGCGCCATAAATACTACCCGTCAGCCACACATAGGCCGTCAGCGTGGTGCCTATCGGGCTAAACACCAGCATCATCGTCACCGCCGCACCCATAATGGCGGACAGCCCAACGCCAACCAGCACCAGCCGCAACGGCGATGCGCCCTGCTTCCAGGCCAGCAGATAAATAGCAATAGCCGTCACCCACGCCCCGCCCATTGCCGCCAGCGGTAGCCAACGCTGGCTTATCGCCGTCGCCAGAAACGAGAGGAAGAACACCGCCGCCGCCGATGCCCCGCTGGTAATCCCCAGAATATCCGGCGAGGCCAGCGGATTGCGCACAATGCTTTGCAGAATCAGGCCGGATATCGCCAGCGCGCCGCCCACTAACAGCGCCAGCAACGCACGCGGCAAACGCAGGTCGTTGACGATAAAGTGCACACCGCTGTCTGCTTTTCCCTGCAGCGCTGACATCACCTGTGCGGGAGACAACACCACCTGTCCTAATGACAGCGACAGGAACACGACGGCTAACAGCACCAGCAGGAGCGACAACGCCACCGCAGACGTACGGCGATCAATCTGGCGCGAGACCCTTCCCACGCGCACGGTATACACCTTACCCATGCCGCATCCCCCTTCTCGCCAGATAAATGAAGAAGGGTGCACCCAGCAGCGCGGTCATCGCCCCAACTGGCACTTCCTGCGGCACGATCAGCAGACGCGAGGCGACATCGGCCAACAGCAACAGCGTGGCACCGAAAATAGCACAGCCCGGCAACAGCCAACGGTGATCGGCAGACAGCACGCGACGCACAATATGCGGCACAATCAGCCCGACAAAACCGATATTTCCTGCTATCGCCACCGCGCCGCCCGCCAGCCCGATCACGCACAGCCCGGACAGCGCACGCACCAATGCGGTTCGCTGCCCCAGTCCTTTGGCGATCTCGTCGCCCGCCACCAGAATATTCAGGTGGCGCGCCAGCAGCAGCGCGAGGAATAGTGCGATAACAAAATATGGCAGGAGCGGTAACAGCATCGACAGGCTGCGCCCGGACACCGAACCAGCCAGCCAGAACAACATGCTGTCCAGCCCGTCCTGATTGATCACCAGCAGCGCCTGCGTAAACGAAATAAACAGCGCGCTAATCGCGGCACCGGCCAGCACAATGCGTAAGTGGCTGGAACGGGCGTTGCCCAGCGTTCCCAACACATACACCATGACACCCGCAATGGCCGCACCCAGATAGGCCGTCCACGCCAGCGCGATCTGCGAGGAAAAGGTAAACAGGGAAGACAGCAGGACGATGGCAAACATGGCGCCGGCGTTAATGCCGAATATCCCCGGCGACGCCAGCGGGTTACGCGTCAGCGCCTGCATTAATGCCCCGGCGACGGCAAGACTGGCACCGACGACGATAGCAATCACCGTCCGCGACAGGCGGGTCGTCAGCACCAGTATGTGATCGATCTGCTGCGGATCGTAATGGAACAGTGAATTGAACACGGTTCCCAACGAAATAGTGGTTTGCCCCAGCATCAGGCTGGCGACGATACTCAGCAGCAGAAATACGACACCCGCTGCCGTCACGATGCCCTGTCTCATCGCGTAGGGTTCTCCTCTGCGATATCGCTTTTTTGACCGGCAGATTCGGCCTTGCCAGCAAACTGCCGTTCGATATCGTCCAGCATATTATTCGCTCCCAAGATACCGCCAGACAAACTCCAGGCCACGTTGTCCACCGGATAAACCTGTTGCTGCTGGGGCGCATGCAGCCGCTGCCAGAGCGGATGCGCCTGCCAGTCGCGATAGTTCTGCGCCACCGCAGGCTTGTCCGAACGCAGCAGAACAAAGAACAGATCGGCATCCACCACCGGAATGCTCTCTTTACTGGTGAGCTTTTGCATCACGCCTGACGTATAGCTTTCCGGCCGCGACCAGACAAAGCCGATTTCCGACAGCACCGATCCGGCAAAGCTGGCGGGCAGATAGCTGCGCATATGATCTTCACGGAATTCGAGAATAGACACGCTGAGCGGCCAGCGTTCGCCGAACCGCGCTTTCAACCGGTCACGCAGCGCATCCACGCGCCGATCCCAGTGGGCTAAAATCTCGTTCGCTTTCTCTTCCCTGTTCAGCGCCACGCCCATCATCTGCACTGTTTCTTTAAATTCAGACACCCTGTCTAGCGCAATCGTCGGCGCAATCTGCGATAGCAGGCCGTAGATTTTCTCATGCCGAAACGTAGACGCCACGATGAGATCGGGCTTGAGTAGCGCGATGGTTTCCAGACTGGGCTGCGTTTCCAGCCCGACCAGCGTTACGCCCTGTAAAGCAGGGCGAAGGTAGCGATAAGTCGGCTTCTCCGTCCACGATTCCACCACGCCAATCGGCTTAATTCCCAATGCCACGGCAGAGTCCGTCGCGCCCTGAAACAGCGTCACGATACGCAGCGGCGTCCCAGCCACGTTAGTCACACCGAGCGCATGCCGAATCTGACGCGGTGACTCAGCCGCCGGCACTAATGTCACCAGCAGAAAAGACAACAACACGGCCAGCGTAAAACGCTGCCGTGTTGCTGAACTGAGGACGTAATTAAATCGGTTAAGCTTAGAAATCAATCGAATAACCCAGCGTCACCGTACGACCACGCCCGGAGAAATAGCGCGTATTGTTAACAAGTCCCGCCTGCGAATAGTAGGTGATGTACTGTTTATCCAGCAGGTTCGCCACCGCAACGTTGAGGCGACCATACGGCAGCTTGTACCCCACAGCAGCATCCATCAACAGGTAACCGTCAAACGCCATACCTGCATCGTCAAAGCTGCGGCCAAAGGCATAATTCGCCTGCACGAATGAGCTCCATTGATCGTTCCAGTTCGCGGACCAACTGGTAATCAGGCGATCCGGCGCGATATTCAGGCCGTTAAGTTTTTTGTCCACTTTGCCATCTTTATTACTGTCATACTTACCTTCACTGTGCGCATAGGAAGCATTCACTTTGTGGCGTTCATTGATCTGATAGCCCGCTTTGACTTCGAAGCCTTGAATACGTGTTTTTTCACGCACGGAGACAAAGTTATCACCTCGAGCCTCTACACGGTCGCCCATCTTAGCGTTGGACTGATAATAGTTGGCCTCAAAATCAAAGCGATCTTTTTTAACCCGGAATCCCGTTTCCACGTTATTGGTGACAATCGGTTACAGGTCAGTAAAGTCGCTCATGCTAACACCTGGATTGTCTATAGCACGCAGCACACGCCCTACTTCCGGCATCCCGAAACCTTCGGAATAACTGGCAAACAGATCGACTGAATCGGTAATGGAATACACCGCACCAGCGTTATAAAGCGTTTCGTTAAACTTCAACGATCCGCCTTCGACAGCTACGCGGTTATTCGCTGCCACAGCCTGAAAACTGTCTACTTTTAGCTTCGCGGCTTCGTGGCGTACGCCACCATGCAGCACCAGATTATCCAATAATTGATATTCACCCTGAATAAACGGTGAGTAGCTGGTGTATTCCATCTCCGGCACATAGGTACGCTTGGTCAGATAGAGATCCTGTTTCCCCTTATCGTACAGGGTATCGAAACCGACTGTGACTTTCAGCGTATCATCCAGCAGATCGTCTTTGGTCAACGCCAGCTTGGTTCCGTACTTATTGGCTACTGAGCGAGATTGATCGTAAAGCGTTTTATCTGGAGCAATCGTCGTATCCTGGAAAGAGGATGAATTCGTCGCACCAAATAATGCTTCATAGCGCTGGTTAAAAAGCAGCGCCGACAGTTTCATTCCTGCCAGATCGTGGTGTTCATAGGTTAATCCTGAAGTCCAGATACTGTTATTCGGTGCCTCACCCGGTGGTGTGCCGCGTACCGACGTCGTCGGAATACCTTGTGTACGAATACCATCTACGCTGAGGTAGTTATTCTCGCCTTTGATGTGGTAGCGATTCACGCTCAGTTGAATGCGCTGATAGTCATCCAGCCAGTAGCCGACTTTCGCCAACAGGTCGTAAGAGCGGGAATCCATGGTATCGCCCTGCGTATTATCCACGCCGACGGGTCGGTTGTTGCCATCCAGATACAACCCTTGATTCTCATAGCCAATTGAGAACAGATAATCGAGATAGTCCTCACGTCCATCAACCCGATAGGTGGTTTTATAGCTGGCAGTTTCACCGCGAATTTTCTCTGTGGGCAGCGTGGTTTGCACATTGACGTGCTGGTTAAACGAACCATTTTCCGGCCGACGGGTGATGATATTAATCACTCCACCCAATGCGCCCAATCCGTTAGTGGCACTGGCGCCATGAATTACCTCTACACGTTCAACCATCGAAAAATCGATAGTGTGCATCTCACGACCGGTCGGACGCAGCGGGTTAGATTGTGGAATGCCGTCGATCATCACCAGCGGCGCACGCCCACGGAAGGTTTCACCGCTGCCGCTCATTTTCTGACGGCTGGGGGAGAACGAAGGCAGCAGGTTGCTGAGAATTTGTGACGAGTCGGAGGTGACCTGCATCTGCTGCTCGATTTGCTCTTTGGTAATCACCGTGACTACCTGCGGCGCTTTCTGCTGCTGGATATTCGAGCGTGAGGCGGTAATCACCATCTCATCACCGCTCGCCTCATCCTGTTTGGTCGTGTCATCCTGTGCATACGCCGGAGCAATCAGCACGCATGGCATCAATGCGAGTAAAGTGCGCATCTGGTTCACTGTCCTTCCCCTTTGGTTATGTATCCAACCGTCAATAAACGTCACGCCTGTGACGAGGTGCTTACCTGAAAACAGGCACGTCGTCGCAGACAAAAAAATGCCAAAATGCTTCGTCTCACGCGAAACATCTTGGCGGGTGATGATCCGTTCAGGCATTGAACACAGGTTTTTTCACTCTGTACGCCGTGTCAGTGCTGTCAGACCACTATGTCAGTACCAATACATATGTAATTGCTAATAACAATTATTATCATTCAATGAAATAAATTACAATTCTTTCTAATTCCTGCCATTTCTTTAACAAAATAAAGGCGTTACGCCAGATATGGGCGGAATTACGTGCGAACTGTAGCCGGATGCAATGCATTTTTGTGAACCCGATCACACCAAATCACCATCAACCCTTGTAACTCGTCATATGATTAATCATTTCCAGAAGTTAGAAACGACCTGCCCTCTTAACGGCCTGCGGGATCGCTACCGCTGCCAAGATCACCGCTGACAAACCAGGAACTATTCTTGATAAACAAGGAATTATGCGTGATGAACAAGAGAAAACTGGCGTTCGCCGCCCTCGTTCTTGTCCTGCTCGGTGCGGGTTATGGCCTTTATCACCACCAGCAACAGCAGGAAAAACCGTTAACGCTCTACGGCAATGTGGATATCCGCACCGTCAATTTGGCTTTCCGCGTCGGCGGCAGAGTGGCCGAGCTGAACGTTGATGAGGGCGATGCCGTGCAGGTGGGCCAGCCGCTGGCAACGCTGGACACCGCGCCTTATCTGAACGCACAGAATCAGGCACAGGCGAACCTCGCCAGCGCGCAGGCACAGCTTCAACTTTCGCAGGAAGGCTACCGACAGGAAGAGATCGCGCAGGTGCGATCTCAGGTTGCACAGAGTCAGGCGGCTTATGATTACGCCAACAGCTTCTACCAGCGTCAGCAAGGGCTGTGGGACAAACGCGCAATTTCCGCCAACATGCTGGACGACGCCAGAACGTCACGTAATCAGGCGCTTGCAACACTACAGGCCGCGAAAGACAAGCTGAGCCAGTTCGAAAGCGGTAACCGACCGCAGGAAATTGCCGCTGCTCAGGCAGCAGTAGCACAGGCCGAAGCCGGACTGGCGCAGGCAGAACTGAATAAACAGGATGCCGAACTGTTGGCACCGTCTCCCGGCGTAATCCTCACCCGCGCCGCCGAAAAAGGCAGCATGTTGGCGGCGGGCAGTACCGTTTTCACCCTTTCCCTCACTCGCCCGGTTTGGGTTCGCGCCTACGTGAGCGAGAAAGATCTCGGCCGCGTCGTGCCCGGCAGCCAGATGCTGATTTACACCGATGGCCGCCCCAATCAGCCCTATCGTGGCAAAGTCGGCTTTGTCTCGCCGAGTGCCGAATTCACACCGAAAAGCGTCGAAACGGAAGATCTCCGCACCGATTTGGTTTATCGCCTGCGCATCGTCGTTAACGATCCCGATGATGGCTTACGGCAAGGGATGCCGGTCACGCTGCGTTTTGAAGACGCACGCACGGAGGATGTCAATCGCGCTCACGAGCCCGTTCGCCATGACTAATTCTCCCGCGCAGATCGCGCTGGACAGGCTGGAAAAACGCTTTGCCGGACAGGAGAAACCCGCGCTCGCCAGCCTCACCGCCGAGATACACAGCGGTGCGGTTACCGGGCTGGTTGGCCCCGACGGCGCGGGTAAAACCACCCTGCTGCGCATGCTGGCGGGATTATTAACGCCCAGTAACGGAACACTGCGCGTGGCGAATCTGGATCCCATCAAAGAAGATCGTCAGCTCCATGCCATTTTGGGCTATATGCCGCAAAAATTCGGCCTGTATGAAGACCTGACGGTGATGGAAAACCTGACGCTGTATGCCGACTTGCGTGGTATCACTGGCGAAGTGCGCAGAGAAACGTTCGAGCGCCTGCTGTCATTTACCGATCTGACCCGCTTTACCGACAGGCTAGCAGGCAAACTGTCCGGCGGCATGAAACAGAAGCTGGGGTTGGCCTGTACGCTGCTGGGGCAACCCAAGGTGCTCCTGCTGGATGAGCCGGGCGTGGGCGTCGACCCGATCTCTCGCCGTGAATTGTGGCACATGGTGCACGAACTGGCTGACGACGGTATGTTGATCCTGTGGAGCACGTCTTACCTCGATGAAGCGGAGCAATGCCGGGATGTGCTGCTACTGAACGAAGGGGAACTGTTGTATCGCGGTGCGCCGCGCGATCTGACCGCCCGCATGGCCGGACGCTGCATTCTGATTGATACCGGAACGCGCCGACATCGGGATGTGTTACAGGAAGCGCTGCGTCTGCCACAGGTCAGCGACGGCGTGATTCAGGGGCAGTACGTCAGGCTGATGCTAAAACCCGATGCGGATCGAACATCGCTGCTCTCCGCCTTGCATCTGGAAGCAGGCAGCCTGCACGACACCGATCCACGCTTTGAAGATGCCTTTATCGACCTGCTGGGCGGCGGCCCAGCCAGTGATTCATCGCTGGCGAGCATCATGCCGCAGATTGACGTTAGCGGCGGTGAAACGGTGATTGAAGCCCAAGCGCTAACGAAAAAATTTGGTGATTTCGCTGCCACCGATCACGTCAGTTTTCAGGTGAAGCGAGGAGAAATCTTCGGTCTGCTCGGCCCGAACGGCGCGGGAAAATCGACCACCTTCAAGATGATGTGCGGCCTGCTGGTACCGACTGACGGTAAAGCGTTGGTGCTCGACATGGATTTGAAAACCAGCTCCGGCAAAGCCCGCCAGCATTTGGGCTACATGGCGCAGAAGTTCTCGCTCTACGGCAACCTGACCGTCGAACAGAACCTGCGCTTTTTCTCCGGCGTCTATGGACTCAAGGGCAAGGCGCAGCGCGATAAAATGGCCGGCATGACCGACGCCTTTAACTTTCAGCCCATTTACCACCAAACGCCGGACGCCCTGCCCCTAGGGTTCAAGCAGCGGCTGGCGCTAGCCTGTGCGCTGATGCACGAACCCGACATTCTGTTTCTCGACGAACCGACCTCCGGCGTCGATCCGCTGACACGGCGCGAGTTCTGGATACATATCAACGGCATGGTCAACCGTGGCGTCACGGTGATGGTCACCACGCACTTCATGGACGAAGCCGAATACTGCGATCGCATCGGGCTGGTGTACCGCGGCAAGCTGATCGCCAGCGGCACGCCGGACGAACTGAAGCATCAGGCGGCCAGCACACAGACGCCATCACCGACGATGGAGGAAGCGTTTATTGCGCTGATTCAGGCGTACGACGGGGAGGCGGAACATGGCTGAACAGAATAGGCCAGAGCAGGATAAAACGAGCCAGCATGGCAGCACGCATTTTTCCACGCGTCGCCTGCGGGCGCTGTGCCTGAAAGAGACGCGCCAAATCTTGCGCGATCCCAGTAGCGGGCTGATTGCGTTCGTCATTCCGCTGTTGCTGCTGTTTATCTTTGGCTACGGCATCAATCTGGATTCCAGCCGCCTGCATGTCGGTATCCTGATGGAACAGCAGAGTGAGGATGCGCGCGATCTGGCGAATACCTTCGCGGCGTCGCCGTTTATCGAGCCGACCATCAGCAATAATCGTCAATACCTGATCCAACAGATGCAGGCCGGCAGCATTCGCGGGTTGATCGTCATTCCTACTGACTTTGCCGAACGGCTGGCGCGGCCGGGCGATCGCGCGCCGATCCAGGTCATCACCGACGGTAGCGAACCCAACACGGCGAATTTTGTGCAGGGATACGCAGAAGGCATCTGGCTGCTTTGGCAACAGCAGCGGGCGGAAGATCGCGGCGAAACCTTCGAGCAGCTTATCGAGGTGCAATCGCGCTACTGGTTTAATCCGGCCGCCATCAGCCAGCATTTCATCATTCCCGGCGCGATCACTATCATCATGACGGTGATTGGCGCGATCCTCACATCGCTGGTGATTGCCCGTGAGTGGGAGCGCGGGACGATGGAGGCGCTGCTCTCTACGCAGGTCACCCGTGCCGAGCTGCTGCTGTCCAAACTCATCCCGTATTACTTTCTTGGGATGATCGCCATGACGCTGTGTATTCTGGTTTCTACCTTCATTATGCAGGTGCCCTATCGCGGTTCGCTGATTTTGCTGTTTGTCATCAGCAGCCTGTTCCTTGCCAGCACGCTGGGCATGGGGCTGCTGATCTCCACCCTCACCCGCAACCAGTTCAACGCCGCGATGGTAGCGCTGAATGCAGCATTTCTGCCAGCCATCATGCTGTCCGGCTTTATTTTTGAAATCGACAGCATGCCGGAATTTGTCCGCGGCGTGTCGTACATCATCCCGGCGCGCTATTTTGTCAGCACGCTGCAAACGCTGTTTCTCGCGGGGAATATCGGTACGGTGCTGATGACCAACCTGCTGTTTCTCATTCTCTCCGCGCTGGTCTTTATTGGCCTGACGGCCTGGCAAACCCGGCGCAGGCTGGATTAGGGAGCGATTATGCTGCATCGTCTGTGGACGTTGATTATTAAGGAGCTGCAATCGCTGCTGCGCGATCCGCAAACGCGCTCCATTCTGGTGCTGCCCGTTATCCTCCAGGTTTCGCTGTTTCCTTTCGCCGCAACGCTCGACGTGACCAACGCGACCATTGCGATTTACAGCGAAGACAGCGGCCCTCACGCGATAGAACTGACGCAGCGCTTTGCCAAGGCCAAGTCCTTTTCTCACGTGCTGATGCTGCATAACTCGCAGGATATTGCACCGACGCTGGATAATCAGCACGCGCTTCTGATCCTGCGCTTTCCGCCGCAGTTCTCGCGCGAGATCGCCAGCGGGAACAGCACATCGCTCCAACTTATTCTGGACGGCAGACGCTCTAACAGCGCACAGATCGCCGCTAATGCCGTGCAGCACATCGTGCGGGACTATCAGTTGGCATTGCTGGCGGCCAGACCGGTTCAAAGCGGCGCGAATCAGAGCACGTCCAATCCAAACAACAGCGAGCTGGTGGTACGTCACTGGTATAACCCAAATCTGGACTACAAATGGTTTGTGGTGCCGTCGCTGATTGCCATGATTGCCACTATCGGCGTGCTGATTGTTACGGCGCTTTCCGTGGCACGCGAGCGGGAACAGGGTACGCTGGAACAGCTGCTGGTTTCACCGCTGTCCACCAGCCAGATATTTATTGGCAAAGCGGTACCCGCGCTGATTGTCGCCACGTTTCAGGCCACGATCGTGCTGCTGGCGGGCATACTGATTTTCCATATCCCTTTCGCCGGATCGCTGCTGCTCTTTTACACCACGATGCTCATCTATGGCCTGTCGCTGGTCGGCTTCGGTCTGCTGATTTCCTCACTCTGCTCAACGCAGCAGCAGGCATTTATCGGCGTGTTCGTCTTCCTGATGCCCGCGATTCTGCTTTCCGGCTATGTGTCGCCGGTTGAGAACATGCCGATCTGGTTGCAGCATCTCACCTGGATTAACCCGATCCGCCACTTCACCGACATCACCAAGCAGATTTACCTCAAGGATGCAGATTTCAGCATTATCTGGGGCAGTTTATGGCCGCTGTTTATCATCACGCTGACCACAGGCTCAGCAGCCTACGCCATTTTCAGGCGGAATATCGCGTAATAGCGGGTAAGGGAAAAAGATGACCAAGTGGCGTAAAAAATTGTGCTGAGGTGGCGTGACCGCCGTGTGAGCGGCAGGACGCCGCGAAAGCCAGTGCCGCGTCGAGAACGCGTCACTGGCAGCACGAATAGCGATCACGATCGCCGAAGGCACCGCGTAGCGGCACAATTAGCGCCAAACAGCCATAGGTCAAGGAGCTGCGGCAGCTGAGCGCTCCTTGTCGGGCGTGTGATGAGTCACAAAAAACGCTATGTTTGACACGCCCGAAACCTTTGCACGGATTCACATAACGCAGTGAAGCCTTTAGATTACAGCCTTGCCCTTAACGACGATTACCGAAAATACGCAGCAGCATCAGGAACAGGTTGATGAAGTCGAGGTACAGGGTCAACGCGCCGACGATAGAGTATTTACGGAAGCTGTCTTTGTCATCAACAGACAGCTGCTCGCCGATATTTTTCAGCTTCTGGGTGTCATACGCGGTCAGACCGACAAACACCACAACCCCGATATAGGTCACGGCCCACATCAGCGCTTCGCTTTTCAGCCACAAGTTCACCAGCGAGGCCAGCACAATCCCGATCAGCGCCATGAACAGCATGCTGCCGAAGCCGCTCAAATCACGCTTCGTGGTGTAGCCGTACAGGCTCATCGCCCCGAACATCCCCGCCGTAATAACGAAGGTGCTGGCGATGGATTCACCGGAGTACATGATGAAAATGCTGGAGAGCGTCAGCCCCGTCAGCGCGGAATAAAGCATAAACAGCGACGTGGCGACCGTACCGCTCAGGCGCTGTACCATGCCGGAAATCACAAAGACCAGCCCCAGTTGGGCAATGATCAGGCCGAAGAACGTGATCTGGCTGGAGAAAACAAAATTCAGTACGGCGGGCGTATTCGCCGCATACCAGGAGACGAACGCCGTCAGCAGCAGGCCGCAGGTCATCCAGCCATAAACCTGTGCCATATAGGCCTGGAGACCCGTCTGCGAGCGTTCAACAATCGAACCCGAGCGTGGATATCTGTCCATGATGTTACCTTTGCATAAAGTTATCTGATTAACGCGGCGCGAACCGCCCGTTTGAGGATCGAGACGACATATTCTTTCCCCACCATCCTTTTATCCTAACACAGAAATGGACTACCAGCGCTGCGCGGCCTGCTTATCACTGTCGCGTGATTCCACCCAGCGTTCGCCTTCCGGCGTCGCTTCCCGCTTCCAGAATGGCGCGCGAGTTTTCAGGTAATCCATAATAAATTGGGCGGCATCGAACGCCGCGCTGCGGTGAGCGGCACTCACGCCAACAAACACAATTTCATCGCCCGGATAAAGAGCGCCCACTCGATGAATCACGCTCACACGCGGCAGTTCCCAGCGCTCGCGAGCCAGTTCAACAATCTCCTCCAGCGCCTTTTCCGTCATGCCGGGGTAATGTTCCAGCGTCAACGCGCTGACGTCTTTTGCCAGATTGTGATTACGCACCTTACCGGTGAACGTCACCACTGCGCCGTCTTCATCACACTGCGCCAGCCACTGATATTCATCCCCTACGTTGAAGTTCTCTTCACCAACCCGAATACGCGTCTCTGCCACGATCAACCTCCCGTTACCGGTGGGAAAAACGCCACTTCATCGCCATCCTGTAACGGGTGCGAGAGCTCAACCAGCGACTGGTTCACCGCAGCCAGCAGCTTGCCCGACTCCAGAGCCAGCGCCCAGCGTGCACCGCGTTGGCACAGCGACTGTCGGACATCTTCTACGGTGGCATACTCGGCAGGCAGCGACAGGCTGTCTGTCTCGATCAGTTCACGGACTTGTGCAAAAAACAGAACCTTAATCATGATCCCTCCGCCGTAAAGTCGCCGGATTTGCCGCCGCTTTTCGCCAGCAGGCGCACCGGACCTATCACCATGTCTTTCTGCACGGCCTTGCACATGTCATAGATAGTCAGCGCAGCGACGGAAGCCGCCGTCAGCGCTTCCATCTCCACACCGGTTTTTCCCGTCAGGCGGCACACGGATTCGATACGAACCCGATTGTGCTCCGGCTGTGCTTCCAGCTCGACAGCAACTTTGCTCAGCAACAGCGGATGACAAAGCGGAATCAATTCCCAGGTGCGTTTCGCCGCCTGAATCCCGGCGATACGCGCGGTGGCAAACACATCGCCCTTGTGGTGGCTGCCGGCAATAATCATCGCCAGCGTCTGCGGTGCCATTTCAACGAAGGCTTCCGCGCGGGCTTCGCGCACGGTTTCAGCTTTGGCGGACACATCCACCATCGCGGCTTCGCCAGCGGCATTAATGTGGGTCAATTGTGGGTTAGATGATGACATAGTGAATAAGGCTTACCGTTAAGAGGATTTTTTCAAGTGCGGGTAAAAATTGCACGGCTTCTGGCGCGCATCCAACTGTTCCTGAATGATGCGTTCCCATGCGGTGCGACAGGCACGAGTCGACCCCGGCATGGCGAAAATAACCGTCTGGTTAGCCAGACCGGCAAGCGCACGGGATTGCAGCGTCGCCGTACCAATATCTTCATACGACACCATGCGAAACAGCTCGCCGAAGCCTTCAATTTCACGGTCAAACAAGACGCCAATGGCTTCCGGCACCACATCCCCTGCGGTAAAGCCCGTCCCACCATTAATCAAAATGCCCTGCACCTTGTCGTTGGCAATCCACGCCGAGATCTGCGCCCGAATCTGGTACAGGTTCTCTTTCACGATGGCGCTGTCAACGATGTGATGCCCCGCAGACTGCGCTGCTTCACGCAGATAGTCGCCGGAGGTGTCATCTTCCGCCGTGCGGCGTTCGGAAACGGTCAGAACCGCAAGATTGAGAGAAACAAATTCGCTGCTGACTTTGCTCATGTCAGGCTCCTTTAAGAATCAGTGATGTCGCGGATTAACCGCCGATAAATGACAGGTTTTGCGTGATGCCGCTATTCCCTTCATGCAGGAAATGGGTCTGCTTTTTCGCCGACAGCCCGCCCGAGATACGCATTTTCAAATCATCGAGGTGACGATCGTCAGCCAGTAAATCGCGCAGCGGAATACCCTGTTCGCCAAAGAGGCACAGGTGAAGATTCCCCACGGCAGAAACCCGCAGACGGTTGCAGCTCAGGCAGAAATCTTTCTCATACGGCATAATCAGCCCGATTTCGCCCTGATAGTCAGGATGGCTAAATACCTGTGCCGGGCCGTCGCTGCGTGCGCGTTGTTGTTGTTGCCAGCCTTGCTGCAACAGCTGCTGGCGAATTACTTCTCCGGAAACGTGATGACGGCGGAACATATCGCCCCCTTCCCCTGTTTCCATCAACTCAATAAAGCGTAGTTGAATCGGGCGGTGTTTAATCCAGTCGAGAAAGGTTTGCAGGCTGCCCGCGTTCACATCCCGCATCAGCACCGTGTTAACTTTGACCTTGGCAAAGCCACAGTCAAAGGCGGCGTCGATGCCGTCCATCACCTGCCGGAATTTGTCCTGCCCGGTAATCGCGTGAAACTGGCGTGCATCCAGACTGTCCACGCTCACGTTCAGCGCCGTTAGCCCTGCATCGCGCCACTGTGCGGCATCCCGCGCAAGGCGATAGCCGTTGGTGGTGACGGCCAGCGTACGAATCGCCGGATTTTCACGAATGGCTGCGATGATATCGACAAAGTCGCGGCGCAGAGACGGTTCACCGCCGGTAAGACGAACTTTTTCCGTCCCTAATTCGGCAAAGGCGCGGCTGACGCGACGAATTTCATCGAGTGATAAAAAGCGATGTGGATTAGTACCATTGGCCTGATAACCATCCGGCAGACAGTAGGTACAGCGAAAATTGCAGACGTCTGTGATAGACAGACGCAAATAGTAGAACTTGCGCGCAAACGCATCAGTCAGTTGACTCACCATAAACACCTTTCCAAATACGGGAGATGCAGGCATTTCTGCCTCGCACCCTGGTGACCGCGAAGGCCACGGCCAGGGCACCGTATCACGCGCAATCAGCGCATCACTTAGGCACCAAGGCTAGGAGTTTGATTCCTATCAGTTTCCGTTAAACCGCAGCGAGATAACCGATCAAGAATCGTGATTTCATTAAGCAGTCTACTGCGAAAAAGCACAGTCAACCACTCTCAAAAGCGATATATAATTAAATATATAGCGAATTTTCAATATCTTATGGTGTACAGCATACGGAAAAATACGCGGCAGAAATTGTCTCAGGTCATGCCTGCGTGAGGATTTTTCGCGTTTTAAGGTTAAATCAGCTACCTTAGCGACAATTCTTATACCCTAAATAATTCGAGTTTCAGGCAGGCGGCAAGAGAAGGCATCCCGATGAGCTTACTCAGGTAAGTGATTCGGGTGACTTAGCGCAGCCAACGCACATGCAACTTGCAGTATGACGGGTATACACGTTATTCATATTCCTCTGACTTATTCATAAGGTTTTCTATGCGCAATCGCACGTTGGCCGACCTCGACAGGGTTGTCGCACTCGGAGGCGGACACGGTTTAGGTCGTGTGATGTCTTCGCTCTCTTCCCTGGGTTCACGGCTAACCGGCATTGTCACAACGACAGATAACGGCGGTTCAACTGGCCGTATTCGTCGCTCTGAAGGCGGCATTGCCTGGGGCGATACTCGTAACTGCCTGAATCAACTCATTACGACGCCCAGCGTGGCATCTGCGATGTTTGAGTATCGGTTTAACGGTAACGGGGAACTTGCCGGACACAATCTGGGGAACCTGATGCTGAAAGCGCTCGACCACCTGAGCGTGCGTCCGCTGGAAGCCATTAACCTGATTCGCAACCTGCTCAAAGTGGACGCCTTTTTAATTCCGATGTCCGAACATCCTGTCGATTTGATGGCAATTGATGAACAAGGCAATCCTGTTTATGGTGAAGTCGAGATCGATCAGTTGGCAGCCTTGCCACAGGACTTGATGCTGTACCCGACGGTGCAGGCTACGCGCGAAGCGATTGATGCCATCGCAAAAGCCGACCTGATTTTGATTGGTCCCGGCAGCTTTCTGACCAGTCTGATGCCGCTGTTGCTGCTGGACGATCTGACACAGGCGCTCCGCCGCACGCCCGCCCCCATGGTATACATCGGTAATCTGGGCAGCGAGCTGAGCAACCCTGCTGCCCGTCTAACGCTGGTGGAGAAGCTATCCTGGATTGAGCACAAGGTAGGGAAACCCGTGGTTGATGCCGCGATTGTCGGTCCAAAAGTCGATATCAGCCAGATTGGCGACCGGCTGGTCGTGCAACAGGCGCTGGCCGCAGAAGATGTTCCTCACCATCACGACCGTGAGTTACTGCGCCAGGCCATCGATCGTGCGCTACAGCTGCTGGGCTCTCAATCCCGCAGCCACGGTGTATAAGTCACGCCAACCAGAATGCCTTCGGGACTCAGGAAACGTGTGACCTGCTGTCCCCAGGGTTCAAGCCGGTTTTCCACCAGCAATACATAGCCTTGCGCTTTCAGCGTGCTGGTTGCTTCCACCATGTCAGCCACTTCGAACTCCAGCCAGCTTTGTGGCTCAGGATGTTGTGCAGGCCAACTTTCCTGTCCGAAACAGGATTCGCTAGCCTGTGACAGCGGCCATAACGCGAAATGCTTCACGCCTTCCATCTCATCGCTCACCAGATAGTCGCTCCCTTCCGCAACGGGCTTCAGCGGCAACTTCAGCGTATCAACATAGAGCGCATGGCTGGCAGAAAGTGATTTCACGATCGGCCCAAAACCTGCCACAAACAGTACCTCAACACCCGATATAGAATGATCCATCATTGCTCCTTAGTGAACGCCTGCATCGTTAGGATACCGCGATAAATTGTGCGCGCAGTGCTTGCACTTCATCGCGCAGAGCGGCTGCCTCTTCAAATTCAAGGTTCTGCGCGTGCGTCAACATCTTGCTTTCCAACTCGCGGATTTTCAGTTCCAGCGCCTTCGGCGTCATGAGTTCATAACGTGCTGCTGGCTCTGCCGCTTTACGATTGCCACGCCCTTTGCCTTTGTTCGCCGACTGACCCAATTGCAGGATATCGGAAATCTTCTTATTGATTCCCTGAGGCACAATCCCATGCTCGGTGTTGTAGGCTTCCTGCTTCTCGCGGCGACGCTCCGTTTCACCAATCGCTTTCGCCATTGACGCCGTAATCCTATCGCCGTAAAGAATGGCTTTGCCACGCAGGTTACGTGCCGCACGGCCAATCGTCTGGATCAGGGAACGTTCAGAGCGCAGGAAACCTTCTTTATCGGCATCCAGAATCGCCACCAGCGACACTTCAGGCATATCCAGCCCTTCTCGCAGCAGGTTGATACCCACCAGCACGTCGAACTCGCCAAGGCGTAAATCACGGATGATTTCCACACGTTCGACGGTATCGATATCCGAGTGCAGATAACGTACCCGCTCGCCGTGTTCTTCCAGATATTCCGTCAGGTCTTCCGCCATTCGCTTGGTCAGCGTGGTTACCAGCACCCGTTCGTTAATCGCGGCACGCAGACGAATTTCGGAAAGCAGATCGTCCACCTGTGTTGCGACAGGCCGCACTTCGATGATGGGATCGAGCAATCCGGTGGGACGCACCACCTGATCGATCACTTCACCGCCCGATTTTTCCAATTCATAGTTACCCGGCGTCGCAGACACGTAGATCGTCTGTGGAGCCAGCGCTTCAAACTCTTCAAATTTCATCGGTCGGTTATCCAGCGCAGAAGGCAGCCGGAAACCGTATTCGACCAGCGTCTCTTTACGCGCGCGGTCGCCGCGATACATACCGCCGATTTGAGGCACGGTGACGTGGGATTCATCGATGACCAGCAGCCCGTCCGCAGGCAGATAGTCAAACAGCGTCGGTGGCGGCTCGCCAGGACCGCGACCGGAAAGGTAGCGTGAGTAGTTTTCGATACCGGAGCAGTAACCCAGCTCGTTCATCATCTCCAGATCAAACTGCGTGCGCTGACTCAGCCGCTGCTCTTCCACCAGCTTGTCATTGGCCAGCAGCACCTTTTTACGGTCGGCCAGTTCAACCTTGATCTCTTCCATCGCCTGCAAAATACGCTCACGCGGCGTGACGTAGTGCGTTTTTGGATAGATGGTATAGCGCGGCACCGTCTGGAGGACGTGACCTGTCAGCGGGTCAAACAGCGACAACCGCTCGACTTCCTCATCGAACAGTTCAACACGCAGCGCGATTTCGTCAGATTCCGCAGGGAAGATATCAATCACCTCACCGCGCACGCGGAACGTGCCGCGCTGAAACGCCTGATCGTTGCGGGCATACTGTAATTCCGCCAGACGTCGCAAAATAGCGCGCTGGTCAATCAGCATCCCCTGCGTCAGGTGCAACATCATTTTCAGATAGAGATCGGGATCGCCCAGACCATAGATCGCGGATACCGAGGCCACGACGATCACATCGCGCCGCTCCAGCAGCGCTTTTGTTGCAGAAAGACGCATCTGTTCAATATGTTCGTTAACCGACGCATCTTTTTCGATGAAGGTATCTGAGCTTGGAACGTAGGCTTCTGGCTGATAATAGTCGTAGTACGAGACGAAGTATTCGACGGCATTATCAGGAAAGAATTCTTTCATTTCGCCATACAGCTGGGCTGCCAGCGTTTTATTCGGCGCCAACATCATCGTCGGCCGATTGAGATCGGCAATCACATTGGCGATCGTGAACGTCTTACCTGAACCAGTTACCCCGAGCAGCGTTTGGTGCGCTAACCCGTCTTCCAGGCCCTCTTTTAAACGACGAATGGCCTCAGGCTGATCGCCTGCCGGTTTAAAGTCGGAATTCAGTGTAAATACTTTACTCATCGTTAAGCACGCTACTTATCGTTATTACCCATCGCGCAATGCGACGTTCGTGGATGGATGCTCGGAACTTTATTTTGAATGCCAATGACGAAATTCGCCACCGCAATGATACTGGATATAAAAACAGCATCAAGGAAATTATCGCTGGATTGGATGATTAATCGACAAATGAATTTGCTAGCACATTCATATTCAATCTACCAGATAAAAACATCATCATTTATCCCCAGATTTGGTAAAAATGTAACATGCGTGGATGACCGATGACGTTAATTTATGCAACTACGCCCCATTGATGTTCAAGACGCTTGATTTTACTTAAGCATATGATAATAAATAGATTAGCAAAAGCGTGGAGAATAGCGTCAACCTGGCGACAACCCGCGCCAGCTCTCGGTTGAGGCGCGTTGTCTATCCATAATACACATAGTTATCCACAGAAATGGTGGATAACTCCCACAACCCCGCATCAGCACTGAGTTAGAGAAATACCCGCTTCATTCACGATTCCCCCTGATATGGATTTTCTTCACACTCTTTCTGTGATTTATCGCATAAGTATTAGACGGAAAAAGACTAAAAACAGCAGAGGGCTAAATCGCAACAATTCAGGCGTAGCGGGGAGTGAGGGGAAAATTCAAGAAGGTTTTAGCTATTAATCGGCATGGAAATGTAGGTTTTACACGCATGAAACAGATGCCGGTAAAAAACAACAAAAACCGTTGCTTGATTAAACGCAGGCGAAGGGTTGCTAAAAACGCTCATCGCTACAACGATGGCAACAGTACCACCTGCATACTGACAGTCTTTCTCTCCAAATCCACAGATAGCACTATTCTCTTGGTGCTATCCTTACTCAGCCACTCTTCCCAACCTTGCTCTACCTTTTCACGGGTACAACCGATGGAAATAAGGTAATCCCTCAACGAGGCAACATCCGTGGTGTCTTCAAAATGAACTGCACTCACTTCCGATGCAGGGCCCTCAGGAGGCGCGTTCACAAATTGATAAACCGCCGATATGCGCGGCGCGCCTTTGACGATATCGTCAGTGAGTTCTTCGTAGAGGGCTTTGTCTTCCATGGTGTAGTGGTTACTTTCAAGATCAAAGCCTGAAAAAAACCACCACAGCAACCCCACCGCGATGATACAAGCCATACCCAGGTCACACAGAAATCGATATAGCGTCGCCATTTATCCTCCCCAAAAGCACCTATGTCCCCCAGTTCATCATCATCACCACGACGGTGGCGGCAATCGAATTTCCAAACCCACTGTTTTTCCCTTTGGGTCGACAAAAATCGTTATTGCTTTGGTCTTATCCTTACTTAGCCAGTTTTCGACATTGACTTCAGTCCTCTCAAGGGTACAACCGATGGAAATAAGGTAATCCCTCAACGAGGCAACATCCGTGGTGTCTTCAAAATACACCGCGCTCACTTCCGATGCCGATTCCTGTGGTGGATAGTAAACAAACCGATAGTTTGTCGAGATGCGCGGCGTGCCTTTGACGATATCGTCAGTGAGTGTTTCGTACAGGGCTTGGTCCTCCACTGTGTAAAATTCAAAACCAGAATCAAAACCAGAATCAGAACCAGTCGAAAACCACCACAACAACCCCACAGCGATGAGACAACCCATAAGCAGATTTTGCAGCAAACGATATAGCGTCGCCATTTACCCTCCTGAGAATTTCAGGTGCCACCCGGTTCCATCATCAATCACAGTATCAACCCGTTCAGACGGAACAGAAGCATAGGGTTTTATTCTCGTCATAAATGCAGGCAACACGCCAAAATAGGGCTGCGCATTCGGGTTCCGCTCTGGATCGGGGAAGAGCAGCGGCCTGAATGATTTATTCTTGAACATCCCGATAGAGCCGTAAAAATCCCAGCGTTTTAATGCCTCATCCCTGCTAATCGGTTTGAGTTCAGAGAAGTAATGTATGCCATCAACAACGCGATAAAAGCCCAATAAATCCGAGACGAGATCTTCGCCGCTAAACCCGCTGTCTGTGAAAAAATTAAACGGAAAGCCATCTTGGAACCCCTCAAAACGGGGAGCGACTTTCATCATCATCGCTAACGCGATGCTGAACTGTTCGCTACGTGATACACCTTTCTTGATGCGCCAGACGGTATATTTAGATGTACCGATTCTTTTCCTAAATTTCCGCATATCCTGGAAATATTTCACATCATAATACGGTTTATCCCCACTCTCGCCAGCCTCAAATTGCAGTAACAACTTTCTGATATCATCGCCTTGGGCATGACCTAAATCAATCCAGCCAAGCACTTCGGTATAAATTAACCCACTCTTACTTGACGATGCCGGTAGGCCATCCACGATCTCTGATCGTTTACTCATAAATTATCAACGCCTTCTTATTACAGGCAATAGCGCCGAAAGATAACTGCAGCCAAAATGAAATGAAGAAGTCATCACTTCACATAACGGTATCTTGCCAGAACAGATAGGAACTGGTGCGTGCAGCCACATGTTCCCATTCAATGGTGTGAAATTTAAAAGACACACTTTCGCTCGGTTGCAAATCGTTGTGCGTTAAAGAATTAGGATACACAGCATTAATGGCAGAAATAATTCCGCCTAATAACCTTATTTTAAAATACAGTTCATTACCGCCCGCCATGGCGGTCCGATAAAGAGACAGTTCACAGGTTAATTTTTCTTTATCACCCAGAGCCTGGGATAATAGCGGCGTGGATTTATCGATGGGTTTTCTGATTTGGAGGGGATAGAATGAAACGTTATCTTCCCGCATAACGCTGGTATTTAATTCGTAAACAAAAATCTCATCTTCGTGTCCAGACTGATGCAGGTTGCCTATCGACGCCATGGTGGAGCACCCTGCTGATATCAACCCTTGTTTATCACCAGTAAGTGAAAGATAAATAATGTTTGCCATGATACATTCCTTGGACCATGTTAGTTGTTCGCATAAGTATTTTAATAAAAAACATATAAGAAATGTTACGGAATTTATTCTATCACTATTATTTCACAAACAACCAGTCATTAATAAAACATAGCTTTTAAAACAAGCAATGGATTAGCACTTTCATTAAAAACACCGAACTAATCCATTGAGTGAAGGAATAATAAGTAACGTCTTTATCATTCAGCATGAAATTATCAGCTGAGAATAAAAAATATATCCCATTTTTTTAGTGACGTTACTCATTTCGCTAATAATGTAATATCAATATACTGCCCCAAATTATGCAACTGAAGATCCAATACATAAGGAATTTCGCCCAGCATCGGCGCGGGCAGGCGCTGTTGCAGCGTTTGCAGATACGGCTGGTGCCATTTTCCGGGTGGCGTGATGTCATTAGCAATCCAGCCGCCAAGGCGCAGGCCCGCGTGTTGAATGGCGTGAGCCGTTAACATCGCGTGGTTGATACACCCCAGCTTGATGCCAACCACCAAAATCACGGGAAGCTGTTCCTGAACCACCCAGTCGGCAAACGTTTCCTGATCTGACAACGGCGTAAACCACCCGCCAGCGCCTTCGACCAACAGCCAATCCGCCTGCGTTTCTAATGCCCGTAGCCCTGCGGACAACGCTGGGAGCTGGATAGGCCGCTGCTCCACCGCACTGATAATATGCGGTGACGTCGGTTCCATAAACGCCAGCGGGTTCACCGCCTGATACTCCAGTTGAACGCTGCTGTTGGCCTGAAGCGCCAGCGCATCGCTGTTGCGAATGCCATCGACCGTCATTTCACAGCCAGACGCCACGGGTTTATAGCCTGCGGTACGGTATCCAGCCTGATTGGCAGCCTGAAGCAGCGCCGTACTCGCGACCGTTTTCCCAACCTCGGTATCCGTGCCCGTCACAAACCAGCGCTCAATCACGATAAATCACTCCATAAACCAGTTGATAGCTGAGCGGGTAACCGCCCTGCTCTTGCGGATAGTGGGCAGACAGCGCCGCCAGACGTGCCCGGCTTAATAGTCCCGGCGTACGCCCTTCGTGCAGCCAGGTCGCACCAATCCCCTTCAGCGATTTCATCAACGTCAATACATCGGGGAAAAGGCAGACCTCACGTTCTTGTACTAAATGATGTCGGTAAGGCTGACAGGCCGCGTCGATAGCCGAGAGCGGCAGAAAACGATTCGTCCGCTGCGTGCCGTCTAGACGCTGCCATGCCTGCGACAGTTCGCTTAAGGAGCCGTCCGCCAGCGTCGCAAACGCAATCACGCCCCCCGGTCGTGTAACCCGATACAGCTCGGCCAGCGCACGCGGTAACGAGTCGCACCACTGCACGGCCAGATTGCTATAGCTGATGTCTACACAGCCATCCGCCAGCGGCAGGTTTTCGATATCCCCTTCCTGATAGCAGTCTGCTGCGTCCAGTTCACGGGCATACGCCAGCATGTCTACTGACAAATCTAGCGCGGTCACATAGTTACCCGCCTGACGCCAGTAGCGGCTAAAATGCCCGGTTCCGCAGCCCGCATCCAATACCTGTAAACCGCTGTGCGACGGCATCAATGCCAGCAGACGTTCTCCGCTAGTACGTTGCAGCTCGGCAAAACGATCGTAACACCCCGCCGCACGCCCAAACGCCTGCGCAATCGCCTGTTTGTTATAGTTTTCTGTCAACATGGTGCAATACCGTAAGCAAGCGACTGATATCATCCGGCTGATGTTCCGCCGTCAGCGTAATCCGCAGACGCGCGCTGCCGACAGGCACTGTCGGCGGACGCATCGCACTGACCCAGACGCCCTGTTCACGCAGATGGCTCATCAGATCCATTGCCCGCGCGTTCTCACCGACAATCAGCGGCTGAATCGCGCTCTGTGAATCCATCAGTTGACAGGACGAGTTGGGAAAGCCCGCGCGAAACTGGGCGATGTTGCGTTGTAGCGCCTCACGCCGCGCGTCACCCTGTCGGACACAGTTAACTGCCGTGCTGAGCGCACAGGCCTGCGCCGCAGGCATTGAGGTGCTGTAAATCAAATGACGAGCGAATTGCAGGAAGTATTCGGCCAGCGGTTCGGCGCACAGTACCGCCGCGCCGCTCACCCCAAACGCCTTGCCAAACGTGACAATTAGCAGTTCGGGTTTAACGCCCTGCTGCCAGCAACTACCGCGACCTTCATCACCCAGCACGCCAATTCCGTGTGCATCGTCCACCATCAGCCAGGCATCGTGCGCTCGGCACTGAGCCTGCAACGCCGACAGCGGTGCGGTATCACCATCCATGCTGAAAACGCCTTCGGTCACCACCAGCGTCTGGCCGTCCACTGGCTTTTCCAGCAGCGCTTGCAGGCTATCGACCTGATTGTGTTTAAAACGGCGCAGCGTCGCGGGTGACTGTGCAGCCGCTTCCAGCAGTGAAGCGTGGCTGAGCTTATCGGCGAAAATACGGTCTTCCGCCTGTGCCAGCGCGGCCACCACCGCCTGATTCGCGGCATAGCCGGAAATAAACAGCAGCGCACGCGGGTAGCCCAGCCAGTCGGCAAGCTGGTTTTCCAGCGCGGCATGGGCATCGGTATACCCCGTCACATGCCCGGAACCGCCGCTGCCAATACCGTATTGCTCCGCGCCCTGCTGCCAGGCGCGCACAATCTCTGGGTGGTGGCTCAGCCCCAGATAGTCGTTGCTGGAAAAATTCAGGTAGCAGCGATCGCCTTGCATCAGCCAGCGCCCGCTACCACCTTGATTCACCCGCCGCACACGGTAGGCATCATCGCGCTGGCGTTGTACCAGCGCGGCGTCAATACGTTGCTGCCAGCTCATGATTCAGTACGCCTTGCCCGATGGTTTGCAGGCTGGCCGTTATACCGCGGCATTATAAAATTGCTCGCTATCGGCGTTAATCAGCTGTTCTGCCAACCGCTGCTGCTGTTGGTTATCTCCGTATTCCGTCCCCGTCTGCTGCGGATTCAGACCTAATTTGAGGAACAGCGCCAGATCTTTGTCTTCTTTCGGGTTTGGCGTGGTAAGCAGTTTGCAGCCGTAGAAAATGGAGTTCGCCCCCGCCATAAAGCACATCGCCTGCGTTTGCTCGCTCATCTGCTCGCGTCCGGCAGACAGGCGTACATAGGAAGCCGGCATCATGATGCGTGCAACGGCAATAGTCCGAATAAAATCAAATGGATCGACATCATCATTATCCGCCAGCGGTGTGCCTTTCACCTTCACCAGCATGTTAATCGGCACGCTTTCCGGCGGCGTCGGCAGGTTAGCCAGTTGCACGAGCAGCCCGGCGCGGTCGCGCACGGTTTCCCCCAACCCAACGATGCCGCCCGAGCAGACTTTAATGCCCGCGCCGCGCACTTTATCCAGCGTATCCAGACGCTCCTGATACGTGCGGGTCGTGATGATGCTGCCGTAAAATTCTGGCGAGGTATCGAGGTTATGGTTATAGAAATCCAGCCCGGCAGAGGCTAGACGCGCAGCCTGATCGTTGTGCAGCGTTCCCAGTGTCATGCAGGTTTCCATTCCCATCGCTTTCACGCCTTGCACCATCTGTTCCAGATACGGCATGTCACGCTCGTGCGGGTTTTTCCACGCCGCACCCATACAAAAGCGCGTCGATCCTGCGGCTTTCGCCTGACGGGCTGACTCCAACACCTGTTCAACCTGCATCAGGCGTTCGGTATCAATTCCAGTGCGATAGCGGGAACTCTGCGGACAATACTTACAGTCCTCAGGACAGGAACCGGTTTTGATCGACAGTAGCGTACTAACCTGCACCTGACGGGGATCAAAATGCTGACGGTGGATCTGCTGCGCTTCAAACATCAGCTCCAGAAATGGTTTATTAAATAAGTCTTGCGCTTGCTCAAGCGTCCAGTACATGCGGTCAGCCATCTCGGCATCTCCAAACTAAAAACGTTTCGCCAGTGTAAATTAACCCGATATACTGTCAACCAAATAGAATCCATTTTGGTTTACGAAAGATCATCATGAGCCCGGAAGACATTGCTTTTGACCAACGCCACATTTGGCATCCCTATACCTCAATGACCGAACCGCTGCCCTGCTATCCGGTCGTATCGGCCAGCGGCGTCGAGCTTCAGTTGGATGACGGAAGTCGCCTGATTGACGGCATGTCATCGTGGTGGGCGGCGATTCACGGTTATAACCATCCGACGATCAATCAAGCGGTGCAAACCCAGCTCAGCCAGATGTCGCACGTGATGTTTGGCGGGATCACCCATCCGGCAGCGGTGGCGCTGTGCCGCCAACTGGTGGACATCACGCCGGATGCGTTGGAATGCGTGTTTCTGGCGGATTCCGGCTCGGTAGCCGTCGAAGTAGCGATGAAAATGGCGCTGCAATATTGGCAGGCACGCGGTGTAACCCGTCAGCGCTTTCTCACCCTGCGTCATGGCTACCACGGGGACACCTTCGGTGCGATGTCCGTGTGCGATCCGCAGAATTCGATGCACAGCTTGTATCAGGGTTATCTGCCGACCCACCTGTTTGTCGATTCACCGCCCTGCGCCGCAATCAACGAAGGCGGTTTTACCGACGACTGGCAGGAAGCGGAGATCGCGCCGCTACAGTCGATGCTGTCAGCGCACGCGCATGAGATTGCGGCCGTGATTCTGGAACCCATCGTACAAGGTGCGGGCGGCATGCGCTTTTATCATCCGGCCTATCTGCGCCGGGTACGGGAACTGTGCGATCAATGGGGGATCTTGCTGATTGCCGATGAGATCGCCACCGGCTTTGGCCGCACCGGCAAGCTGTTTGCCTGCGAACATGCAGGGATTTCACCCGATATTATGTGTCTGGGAAAAGCGCTGACCGGCGGTTATATGACGCTCTCCGCCACGCTGACCACTCGAATAGTGGCGGAAACCATCAGCAACGGCGCGGCAGGCTGTTTTATGCACGGCCCCACATTCATGGGCAATCCGCTCGCCTGCGCGGCAGCCAACGCCAGTTTGTCGCTGCTGGCGGAGAACCGCTGGCAGGACCAGGTCAAACAGATTGAACGGCAGCTACGAGAAGCGCTGCAACCCTGTGCGGATTCGCCGCTGGTGGCGAACGTTCGCGTGCTGGGCTCTATCGGCGTGGTGGAAACACAGCGTCCAGTTAATATGGCGCGGTTACAGCGTTTCTTTGTCGAACGTGGCGTGTGGATTCGCCCCTTTGGCCGACTCATTTATCTGATGCCGCCGTTTATCATTCAGCCTGATGAACTGCGTAAGTTGACCGACGCGGTCTGTGCCGCGATTCGTGATGAACGGCTATTTGACTAATCAGTCAGCCAAGGCGCACGCATTCGTGCGCCGAAAAATATGTCGCCTATTTCATCTCAAATGATAGCTATTTATTACCGCTCTTATAATTATGCACACGAATAAGTTTTTCATTTTATTCATGGTTAACGTATTGAATTACTCTGATATCGGTAGAATAAATATAAAATGTTAAGCACGCCACAGTTTATATTCAACCGACCATAGACACGTGATGAATACGTGTTAGATTTTAACGTGAAACACCTCAAGCATATATTTAAAAGGAGATTTATTATGCTTACAGCAAATAAGAAGCCGTACCGTATATTCCGCACATTATTTCCCGTATTATTTTCTGCCTTGTTGCTTTCTCCATTCACTGCTTCTGCGGTCAGTTCATCCAAAGACGCGGACAAACTCTATTTTGAGAATAATAAATATTATGTATTCAATAACGTCTGGGGAAAGGATGAAGTAAAAGGATGGCAACAAACGGTTTTCTATAATAGCCCAACCAGCATGGGGTGGAACTGGCACTGGCCAAGTAGCTCCTCCAGCGTTAAAGCCTATCCGTCGCTGGTGAGCGGTTGGCACTGGACGGCGGGTTATACAGCAAATAGTGGCTTGCCGATAAAATTATCCAGTAATAAAAGTATTACCAGTAACGTCACCTATTCCATCAAATCCACCGGGACTTACAACGCGGCTTATGACATTTGGTTCCACACCACAGACAAAGCCAGTTGGGATTCTACCCCTACCGATGAATTAATGATCTGGCTAAATAATACCAATGCAGGCCCGGCGGGTGATTATATTGAAACCGTTTTCCTCGGTGGCAGCAGTTGGAACGTATTCAAAGGCTGGATTAACGCCGGTAACGGTAAAGGGTGGAATGTTTTTTCCTTTGTGCGTACCTCCAATACCAATAGTGCGTCACTCAATATTCGCCATTTCACCAACTATCTGGTGGGAACCAAGAAATGGATGAGTAATGCAAAATATATCAGCAGCGTTGAGTTTGGCACTGAGATCTTTGGTGGTGATGGGCAGATTGACATCACCAAGTGGAGCGTAGACGTAAAATAACACGCCTGTCATCTCAATCTTTTCCGGTTCAACGTCGATGCCCACACTGGCGAGGGGTTGAACCGAATTTATTCCATCGACTTCTCGATTCCTGTCGGATCGGACAACTATCGCTCATCTTTTAGACGGATTTGCCTTCCCTTCCCAACAAAATTCGTGATCTATGGCACGTCAATTCCATTAGCGTTATGATAATCCTCTATGCTAATCAGGAATTTCCCATGCGTAATACGTTCATCGTTTGCTGGCAGTATTTACGCGCTTTCGCATTGATTTATCTCTGCCTGCTGGCAGGCAATGCGGTATCCGCGTTACTTCCGTTTACTATCCCCGGCAGTATCATCGGCATGCTGGTCTTGTTCACCCTTCTCGCCTCGCAAATCCTGCCTGCACAGTGGGTAAAACCGGGTTGCCATCTTCTTATTCGTCATATGGCGCTGCTGTTCGTCCCCATCGGCGTCGGCGTGATGAATTATTACGATCTGGTCAGCCAACAGTTTGGCCCTATCGTGGTTTCCTGCCTGATCAGTACCTTTATTGTGATGTTGGTTGTGGGTTTCAGTACCCAGATAATGCAGCGTGAACGAGCCGTGGCTGGCGATCGTACGCCGCCGAAGGATAATAAATAATGTTCAGCTATTTGTGGTGGTCGCTGCCCCTCACTCTGATTGTCTTTTTCGCCGCGCGTAAACTGGCCGTGCTGACCCGAGTTTCCCTGTTGAACCCGCTGCTGGTATCGATGGCGATTATTATTCCGCTGCTGCTGGTATTGAAGATTCCCTACGAGCACTATTTTCAGGGCAGCAAAGTCCTTAACGATCTGCTGCAACCGGCGGTGGTCGCGCTGGCGTTCCCGCTTTATGAACAGCTGCACCAAATTCGCGCGCGCTGGAAGTCGATTATCAGCGTGTGCTTCATCGGTAGCCTGACCGCCATTATCTCCGGCACGCTGGTGGCGCTGTGGATGGGCGCATCGCCAGAAATCGCCGCCTCGGTACTGCCTAAATCCGTCACTACGCCGATTGCGATGGCCGTCGCCAGCTCGATTGGCGGGATTCCGGCTATCAGCGCCGTCTGCGTGATTTTTGTCGGTATTCTCGGCGCAGTCTTAGGCCACAGTGTGTTCAACCGTGTGGGTATTAAAACCAAAGCCGCACGCGGGCTGTCGATGGGCACCGCCTCGCACGCACTCGGTACGGCGCGCTGCGCGGAAGTTGACTATCAGGAAGGCGCATTCAGTTCGCTGGCGCTGGTCATCTGCGGAATCATCACGTCGCTAATCGCGCCGTTAGTCTTCCCTCTACTGTTGCACGTCGCTGGCTAAATCTCGCGGGGGACGGTGCGCCCCTCGCATCGCCATCATAAAATTGAGATACATCTCGCATTTAACAGTTAATTTGCATTCCTTTCATTCAACAAAGAGATTTTGATCACAATTTATTGCTACTCTGCTCCCTAACATGACGTCATTGACGGGTAAAAAGAGTACGCCGATATGCATCCACGATTTGAAAACGCCTTCCAGCAATTACCTGCCAGTCTGCAAGCCGCGATCGGTCCTTTGATCGATAAACCAGATTTCGCCGCCATGCTCACCGCAGACGACGTGAATGCCGTCTGCGAAGCCAGCCAGCTAGACGCCGACGCGTTGGCCTTTGCGCTATTGCCTCTGGCAGCCGCTTGTGCGCAGGCGCCTATCTCGAATTTTCAGGTTGGCGCAATTGCGCAAGGGCTCAGTGGCAATTTCTACTTTGGTGCCAACATGGAGTTCAGCGCGGTTCAGTTGCAGCAAACGGTGCATGCCGAGCAAAGCGCCGTCAGTCACGCCTGGATACGCAATGAACGTGGATTGCGGGCCGTGACCGTGAACTACACGCCATGCGGCCACTGTCGTCAGTTTATGAATGAATTGCGTAATGCTGCTTCGCTGCGCATTCAATTGCCGGGTCGCCAGCCTGCCATGCTCAGCCACTATCTGCCGGATTCCTTTGGCCCCGTCGATCTGCACATCGATACCTTGCTGATGGATGACGTCAACCACGGCGCCACCTTGCAGAATGTGAACGCGCTTGCGCGTCGGGCGCTGGATGCCGCCAACCGTAGCCACGCGCCCTATAGCAAAGCCATCAGCGGCATTGCGCTGGAAACCTCAAGTGGCAACATTTATACCGGACGCTACGCAGAAAATGCGGCATTCAACCCGAGCCTGCCACCTTTGCAAGTTGCATTGAACCTGATGAACCTTGCTGGCGAAGATGCGTGCACCATTAAACACGCGGCGGTCGTTGAGCGTCGTAATGCGGTTGTCAGCCACTGGGCTATTTCGCAAATTATGCTGGCCGAGTTAGGCTGCACCGACATTGAACATCACTTTATTGAGGAATAACGGCAGAGGTCAGCAAAAGATTTCAGCAAAGGGAAGTGTTAGAAACGAGAGGTGAATCGATAAAGCCTGCATTTTGACTAAGATGCAAGCCATCTGTAACTATTTAAATTAACAATTCCTGTACATATTTTCTGGGTAATTTAAGATCCGCAACAGTTTTGATCGACAACACCTGAGTTTTTTCTGTTATCCGAGAGTAAAAAGTCATGGAATTAGAATACGAAAGCAAACGTCCTCTCCATATTCCCTACGCTGGCCCAATCTTGCTTGAATTTCCTCTGCTGAATAAAGGCAGCGCGTTTACCGAAGAAGAACGCGCTAACTTTAACCTGCATGGTCTGCTGCCTGAAGCCGTCGAAACTATCGAAGAACAGGCAGAACGCGCCTGGCGTCAGTATCAGGAATTCAAACACGATATTGAAAAACACGTGTACCTGCGCAACATTCAGGACACCAACGAGACACTGTTCTACCGCCTGTTGGACGGTCACCTCAGTGAGATGATGCCTATCATCTACACCCCGACCGTTGGCGAAGCCTGTGAACACTTCTCCGATATCTATCGTCGCGCCCGCGGCCTGTTTATCTCCTACCCTAACCGCGCGCATATCGACGATATGCTGCAAAACGCCACCAAGCAGAATGTAAAAGTCATCGTTGTGACCGACGGTGAGCGTATTCTGGGTCTGGGCGATCAGGGTATCGGCGGCATGGGGATTCCAATCGGTAAGCTGTCGCTGTACACCGCGTGTGGCGGTATCAGCCCAGCCTACACCCTGCCTGTCGTTCTGGATGTCGGCACCAACAACCCGCAGCGCCTGAACGATCCGCTGTACATGGGCTGGCGCCATCCGCGTATCACCGACGACGAATACTATGAATTTGTTGACGAATTCATTCAGGCAGTGAAGCGCCGCTGGCCGAACGTGCTGCTGCAGTTTGAAGACTTCGCGCAGAAAAACGCGACGCCGCTGCTGAACCGCTATCGTGATGAGATCTGTAGCTTTAACGATGACATTCAGGGCACCGCCGCCGTTGCGATTGGCAGCCTGATTGCCGCCAGTCGTGCAGCAGGTACTCAGCTACGCGATCAGACCGTTACCTTCCTGGGTGCGGGCTCCGCAGGCTGTGGTATTGCTGAGCAAATCGTCGCGCAGATGAAGTCTGAAGGGCTGAGCGAAGAAGAAGCACGCGCACGCGTCTTCATGGTTGACCGTTTCGGTCTGCTGACGGACAAACTGCCGAACCTGCTCGATTTCCAGAGCAAGCTGGTGCAGAAAAGCGAACTGCTGGCTGATTGGGATTGCAGCAGCGACGCGATTTCACTGCTGGAAGTGGTACGCAATGCCAAGCCGACCATCCTGATCGGTGTATCTGGCCAGCCGGGTCTGTTCACGGAAGAAATCATCCGTGAAATGCACAAGCACTGCGCACGTCCTATCGTGATGCCGCTGTCTAACCCGACATCCCGCGTGGAAGCTCGTCCAGAAGATATCATTCGCTGGACAGAAGGCGCGGCGCTGGTCGCAACCGGCAGCCCGTTTGCTCCGGTTAACTATCAGGGCAAAGTCTTCCCTATCGCCCAGTGCAACAACTCCTACATTTTCCCAGGTATCGGGTTAGGTGTACTGGCGTCGGGTGCCAAGCGTATCACTGATGGTATGTTGATGGCCGCCAGCCGCGCTCTGGCTGACTGCTCGCCGCTGGCGAACAACGGTGAAGGCGCTCTGCTGCCGGATCTGTCCGATATCCAGCAGGTGTCCAAGCGTATTGCACTGGATGTGGGTAAAGCCGCACAGCTGCAGGGCGCAGCCGTAGTGACCTCAGCCGATGCGTTGCAGAAGGCGATTGACCATAACTTCTGGCAGCCGCAGTACCGCAGCTACAAACGCACCTCGTTCTAACTGTCTGACTGCTAAAAAGCGCGGTATTTACCGCGCTTTTTTTATCACTGATTTTTATTCAGCTTTTCAGTTTCGGGTCGAGCGCATCGCGCAGGCCGTCACCCAGCAAATTAAACGCCAAGACCGTCAGAAAGATCGCCAGGCTAGGGAAGATCGCGACGTGCGGGGCAATCACCATATCCGACCGCGCTTCGTTCAGCATCGCTCCCCACTCCGGCATCGGCGGCTGTGCGCCCAGCCCTAAAAATGACAGGCTGGCTGCCGTGATGATCGACATCCCAATGCGCATCGAGAAAAACACCACGATGGAAGACACCGAACCGGGCAAAATATGCCGAAAGAGGATCGTCCGATCGCTGGCACCAATGCTGCGGGCCGATTCAATATAGGTAAGCTGCTTCAGCACCAGCGTATTGCCGCGCACCAAACGGGCGAAAGCCGGAATGCTGAAAATCGCCACGGCGACAATCACATTCGCCATTCTACTGCCCATAATCGCCACAACAGCAATCGCCAGCAGAATACCGGGGAAGGCAAACAGCACGTCGCAGAGGCGCATGATGATCCTGTCCGCCCACCCTTCGTAGTAGCCGGCAACCAGACCGAGTGTCGTGCCAATAATCATCCCGACCAGCACCGAGAGAATGCCTGCAGCCAGCGAGATACGCGTTCCCATCAGGATCCGGCTGAAAATATCACGTCCTAATGAATCCACCCCCAGCCAGTGTGCCGCCGACGGGCCTTCATTCAGGCGGTCATAATCGAAGTAGGTCTCGGCATCATAGGGCATCAGGTACGGTGCCAGAAACGCGATCGCAATCAGCAGCAGCACAAACACGCCAGCGGTGACCGCGACATGCTGCCGAAGAAAGCGCCGCCAGAATTCACGCCACGGCGTACGAACCGATTTATCCCTAATGACAGGGAGCGTCGCCAGCATAGCGTTACGTCGCCAGTGTCTCATTCCCTTTCCTTATTTATAACGAATGGCTGGGTTAATCGCGGCATACAGCATATCCACCAGCAGATTGATCAGAATAAACTCCAGCGAAAACAGCAGCACCTCGGCCTGAATCACCGGATAGTCACGCATCTCCACCGCATCCACCAGCAGCCGCCCTAGCCCCGGCCAGTTGAAGACTTTCTCGACGACGATGGAACCGCCGAGCAAGAAACCAAATTGCAGCCCCATCATCGTAACCACCGGAATCAGCGCATTGCGCAGCCCGTGCTTCACTACCACCAGCGATTCGCGCACGCCCTTTGCCCGCGCCGTACGCATATAATCTTCTTGCAGGACATCAACAAACGATGCGCGGGTAAACCGCGCCATCACCGCCGCGACCGCCGCCCCCAGCGTCAACGAGGGCAAAATGTAATGCAGCCAGGTGTCTGCCCCCACCGTCGGCAGCCATCCCAGTTCAACAGAAAAGACCTGCATTAGCAGCATGCCGAGCGCAAAAGCAGGGAAAGAGAGGCCGGAGACCGCCAGCGTCATTCCGATTCTGTCCGGCCAGCCGTTGCGCCACACGGCGGACACGATGCCGATCGCCATGCCAAAAATGACTGCCCACACCATGCTGCACACCGTCAGCCAAAACGTCGGCATAAAGCGCATGGCGATCTCTTCGGTGACGGGGCGTTTCGATACGATCGACGTACCAAAATCCCCTTGCAGGACATTGGTAAAGAAGTGCCAGAACTGGTGCGGCAGCGGTTTATCCAACCCCAAATCCTGCCGGACCATCTCAATAACGGCAGCATCCGCTTCCCGCCCGGCGGCTAAACGCGCCGGATCGCCGGGTAACAGATGAACGAACAGGAACACCAGCACCATCACAATCAGGAGCGTGGGAATCAGTCCCAGTAGTCGTTTGATAAAATAATTCAGCATGAACAGTTTTCCACAGACATGCGTCAGACTCCCTATGAGTGAACGTGTGTTGACCACTGCGGGCAGCCTCACGGCTACCCGACTCCCTGGTCATTCTTTTGCGGTGGATTACTCCGCTAGATCGGCATCCTCAAAACTGAATAAGGTATCCGGCATCACGTAAAACCCGGTCAGTTTTTTGCTGTTCGCCGACACCAGGCGCTCTGTCGCCAGGAAAATCCACGGCGCATCGGCCCAGATTTTGTCCTGTGCATCTTTGTACAGCTTCTGCTTTTCCGCACGATCCGTTGTTTTCAGCGCATTCGCCAGATCCGCATCGACTTGCGGATTGCTGTAAAACGCCGTATTGAACTGCGCGGGTGGCCAAGAAGCCGTTGCGAACAGCGGCGACAGCGCCCAGTCGGCTTCACCCGTTGAGGCAGACCAGCCGGTGTAGAACAGGCGAACGCCCGTTTCTTTCACGCCCTTGCCTTCCACTTCCGCCGCGCGCTGCCCCGCATCCATGGCGGTCACCTGCACTTTCACGCCAACCTGTGCCAGTTGTTGCTGCGTAAACTGCAAGACTTTCTGCGCCGTACTGTGGTTATGCGACGACCAAAGCGTCGTGGTGAAGCCGTCCGGGTAGCCCGCTTCTTTCAGCAGCTCGCGCGCTTTGGCCGGATCGTAAGGCCACGGGTGATATTTTACGGAATAATCAATGCTGCTTGGCAGTGGCCCTTCGGCTGGTGTCGCATAGCCGGAAAACGCCACTTTAATCAGCGCCTCTTTGTTGATCGCGTAGTTCAGCGCCTCGCGCACTTTGGGGTTATCAAACGGCTTCTGCGTGACATTCATACTGATGTAGCGGTGCAGAATCGACGGTGATGCCACCAGTGCCAGCTTGTCATTTTTCTCCAGCACCTTGGCCTGCTCGAACGGTATCGGATAAGCAAACTGCGCTTCACCGGTTTGCAGCAGCGCCGCGCGCGTGTTGTTATCCACCACCGGACGCCAGGTGATACTGTCCAGCTTAGGCAGCCCAGCCTTCCAGTAGCCGTTGAATTTCTCGACTTTGACAAAATCGGTCTGATTCCAGGTCACAAAACGGTACGGACCGGTGCCGACCGGATGGAAACCAATGTCCTTGCCGTACTGCTTTAACGCTGCCGGCGAGATCATCACCGCCGCCGGATGCGCCAAATTGTTCACGAACGCGGAGAACGGCGTCTTCAGCGTAATTTTCACCGTCAGATCGTCAACCGCCTCGGTTTTGTCGATCATCTTGAACAGGTTATATCGCTTCAGGCGACTGTCTGGGTTACTGGCGCGATCCAGATTCACTTTCACGGCGGCGGCGTTGAACGCCGTTCCATCATGAAATTTGACACCTGGATGCAGCTTGACGGTATACGTCAGGCCGTCCGGGCTGACGTCATAGCTGTCCGCCAAGACGTTCACCAGCTTCATATCTTTATCGAAGCCAAAGAGCCCCTGATAGAAGGACTTCGCCACCGTCTGCGATAGCGAATCGTTGGCATCATACGGATCCAGGCTGGTAAACGTGGAACCCACGGCGATAACCGCATCTTTGGCTGCCCAGACGGGTGAAGCCGCCATCGCAGCGGTTACTCCTGCGGCCACTAACCAGCGCCGCTTTATCGTCATTACGCTCATGCTACGTTCTCCTAGTGAATCCCTGTCAATACGCGCCGGCTATTGGATGGTGCGCAACAAAGTGTCGCTCACCGACCTGAACCAGAGGCGCCGTGATCGGCTCATCGCCAAGCGCCCGAATCGGGCTGGGTATTTCATCAACCAGCAGCACCTGCTCACGCTGGCGGCGTGAGGGATCGGCAACCGGTACTGCCGACATCAGCTTGCGGGTATAAGGGTGCCGAGGCCGCTCGAATACATCTTGCCGCGAGCCGATCTCGACAATCTGCCCCATGTACATCACCGCCACGCGATGGCTAATACGCTCAACCACCGCCATATCATGTGAAATAAACAAAAACGCGATGCCGAATTCACGTTGCAGTTCCAGCATCAGGTTAATGATTTGTGCCTGAATCGACACATCCAGCGCGGATACCGCTTCATCCGCAATCACCACTTTAGGGTTCAGCGCCAGCGCTCTGGCGATGCAAACGCGCTGGCGCTGGCCGCCAGAAAATTCATGCGGATAGCGTCGGGCGTGTTCCGGCTCCAGCCCGACGCGCGACAACAGCCACTCAACGCGCTTTTCCGCCTCTTGCCGGCGGCAAATGTTGTGCACCAGCAGCGGTTCCATAATCGAGAAACCGACCGTCAAACGAGGATCCAGTGACGCATAGGGATCCTGAAAAATCAGCTGAATATCACGCCGCAGGTGCTGTAACGCGGCCCCTTTTAACTGATGGATTCGCTGACCGTTAAAGGTAATCTCGCCCCTCTGGCTTTCAACCAACTGGAGCAACGCGCGGCTGGTGGTGGACTTGCCGCATCCCGATTCGCCAACCAGCGAGAGCGTTTCACCCGGCCAGAGATCGAAGCTGACGTTTTCCACCGCATGCACCTGTCGGGTCACGCGGTTCAATAAACCACTGCGAATGGGAAAACGCGTCACCAGATTGCTAACCTGTAAGATCGGTTCTGACTGCGCGGGCACGGTATCTTGCGGTACGTTGTCCGCAATACGCCCCGAGTGTTGATCCAGCAGCGGAAATTTTTCCGGGAACGGCTGGCCGCGCATAGACCCTAACGCCGGCACCGCGGCCAACAGCCCCTGCGTATACGGATGCTGCGGTGCAGTAAAGATCTGCCCAACGCTCCCCGCTTCGACGCTTTCTCCACGGTGCATCACCAATACGCGCTCGGCCATTTCCGCCACCACGCCCATGTCATGGGTGATGAAAATCACGGCCATTTCCATTTCACGCTGTAGCACGCGGATAAGTTGCAGAATTTGTGCCTGAATGGTGACATCCAGCGCGGTCGTCGGTTCATCGGCAATCAGCAGCGACGGCTTGCAGGAGAGCGCCATCGCAATCATCACCCGCTGGCGCATACCGCCAGACAGCTGGTGCGGATAGCGATCCAGCACGTTGCGCGCTTCCGGTATTCTGACCAGATCCAGCATGCGCAAGGTTTCTGCTCGCGCGGCGTGTCTGTCCATCCCCTGATGTAAACGAATCGACTCGGCAATCTGTTCGCCGACGGGAAAAACCGGATTCAGCGACGTCATCGGCTCCTGGAAAATCATCGCCAGATCCGCCCCACGCAATGCGCGCATCGCACGCTGACGGGCACCACGGAGATCCAGCACCTGCCCGTCGCGACGGCGAAATAGCATATCGCCCTGATGAATCACGCCGCCCGCATGCTCAACCAACCGCATCAGCGCCAGCGACGTTACCGACTTACCCGATCCCGACTCTCCGACGATAGCCAGCGTTTCGCTCCGATCGACAGAGAACGTCAAATTACGCACCGCGTCTGTCCGCTGCCCCTGCTGCTCAAAATAGACGCTCAGGTTGCGCACCTCCACCACCCGTTTTTCAGGCAAAATCAGCCCCGGAACAGGGGAAGACAGCGAGGCATAATGATCCTGTGTGGGCGACATGAACGGCGAATCTCCATATAAATGCGGCTGAAATCAGCGCAACGCGGTCAGGGACAAATTATCAACGATTTTCGACTATATTTAGCGCAAGGTATGATGTAAAGCGGAAACTGAAATCGGCACGATGAAAAATTTCTTTTTATAACATTAAGTTAATTGTCATAAAGACACGCCATCAGGGGCAATATGTCCTGCAAATCCGCCCACTTTTGCCCGAAATAGGGCGAGTCGAGGGGAAAAAAGTGACGCTTTCGCCTCCCATCCTTGTCGTTTGATGCCTGACGAGTCATTCGCTATACCCTAAATAATTCGGGTGACTGAACGCAGCCAACGCACATGCAACTTGAAGTATGACGGGTATAAAAGCCCTATTCCTTGACCTGCGTACATTCACCCACGTTACGAACTCTGACATAATTAATACTGGCATAGGAAACGGGTTTTCGCCTATGAACGGCGTGTTGCCGGAACACGATTCTTACTGATGAAATAAATCATATTAATGAAATCAGTCGTATTGATAAACAAGCTGTGGAGTGAAGATGGAAAGCGTTAACGCAGGTTTACTGACTCTTGAACAAGCTCTGGAAAACATGTTTTCTCAGGTTCCTTCCCTTACCGAGACAGAGCGCGTATCCCTGTTCGACGCCGCAGGACGGATTACCGCCCATGCTATCGCCTCCCCGATTAACGTCCCACCTTTCGCCAATTCCGCGATGGATGGCTATGCCGTACGCTGCGCCGAGTTGTCCGCTTCAGCAACGCTGCCGATGGCTGGCAAAGCATTCGCTGGCGCGCCCTTCACCGGCGACTGGCCTGCGGGAACCTGCATTCGCATCATGACCGGTGCGCCGATCCCTGCAGGAGCCGACGCCGTCATCATGCAAGAACAGGCCGAAGTCAGCGAGGACGGCATCCGCTTTTCGCATGAGGTAAAACCCGGCCAGAATATTCGTCTGGCGGGAGAAGATATTCAGGCTGGTGCCAGCGTGTTACCCGCAGGCTGCAAGCTTGGCGTAGCGGAGCTACCGCTGCTGGCGTCATTGGGGATTGCGCAGATTGACGTGGTGCGCCGCCTGAAAGTCGCGGTGTTTTCAACCGGTGATGAACTGCAACCCGTCGGCGAGCCGCTGGCAGACGGCCAGATTTATGACACTAACCGTTTTGCCGTCCGTTTGATGCTGGAACAGCTGGGCTGCGAGGTACATGACCTCGGGATTATCCGCGACGATCCGGCTGCACTGCGTGCCGCGTTCCATGAGGCTGACCAGCTTGCCGATCTGGTGATTAGCAGCGGCGGTGTTTCCGTTGGCGAGGCGGATTACACCAAGCAAATGCTGGATGAGCTGGGCGATATCCACTTCTGGAAGCTGGCGATCAAGCCCGGTAAGCCCTTCGCCTTTGGCAAGCTGCAACACGCCTGGTTCTGCGGTCTGCCGGGGAATCCGGTTTCTGCTGCGCTGACGTTCTATCAACTGGTTCAGCCGCTGCTGGCTCGCCTGTCTGGCTATACGCAATGGCGTCTACCGCCGCGGATTCGCGTCAAAACCACCAGCGCACTGAAAAAGACGCCGGGGCGCACCGATTTCCAACGCGGCATTTTCAGCCGCAACGCGCAGGGCGAGCTGGAAGTGAGAACCACCGGGCATCAGGGTTCACACGTTTTCAGCTCGTTCAGCCTCGGGAACTGCTTCATTGTGCTTGAACAAGATCGCGGTCGCGTTGCCGCTGGCGAATGGGTTGAAATCGAGCCCTTCAACGCGCTGCTGGGGCACTGAGTATGTTGCCGGAGCTGAGCGATGAAGAGATGCTGCGCTACAATCGACAGATTGTGCTGCGCGGCTTTGATTTTGACGGACAGGAAAAGCTGAAGGCTTCGCGCCTGCTGATTGTCGGGTTGGGTGGGCTAGGCTGTGCCGCCACGCAGTATCTGGCCGCGGCGGGCGTTGGCCATTTGACGCTGCTGGATTTTGACACGGTCTCTTTGTCTAATCTGCAACGTCAGGTTTTACATCGCGATGCCCGTATCGGGATGGCGAAGGTGGAATCCGCACGCCTGACATTATCTGACATGAATCCGCATCTTTCGCTTGATACGGTTGATGGCGATCTCGATGACGAGGCGTTGAGCGTGCTAGTCAGCAAACACGATGCCGTGCTGGACTGTACCGACAATGTCGACATTCGCAACCGCCTAAACCGCATTGGCTTTCAGCTCAAGAAGTCGCTGATCTCTGGGGCGGCAATTCGAATGGAAGGCCACATCAGCGTCTTTACCTATCAACCTGATGAACCTTGCTATCATTGTCTCAGCCGTCTGTTCGGTGCCAATGCGCTGACCTGCGTCGAGGCAGGCGTGATGTCGCCGCTGGTGGGCACCATCGGAAGTTTGCAGGCGATGGAAGCCATTAAGCTGCTGACCGGTTACGGCAAGCTAGCGACAGGTCGACTGCTGATGTTCGATGCGATGACGCTGCAATTTCGCGAAATGATGCTGCCGAAAAATCCACACTGTGACGTCTGCGGCGAATCAGGCTGAAAAAGGAAAGATTGGTATCCGGCACGATAAGCCATTGAATACGGCGAAAATCAGTGACACATTATCAGGGCAAATCATCACGTAAACTGAGGAACACACCATGAGTAATGCTTTTTTGCAGTCAATCAAGGCCCGTCGTTCAATCTATGCCATCGGTAATAAATTACCGATATCAGAAGATCAGGTTACCGCCCTCATTACCGCAGCCGTTAATGAAAGCCCCTCCTCTTTTAATTCACAAAGCTCACGCGTTGTGATTCTGTTCGGCGAGCAGCATCACAAACTGTGGGATATTGTTAAGCAGCAGTTGAAGAAAATTGTACCAGCGGACGCTTTTGCCCCGACAGAAAATAAACTGGCTTCCTTTGCCGCTGGCGCAGGTACTGTCCTGTTCTTTGAAGACACCGCCGTGATTGACGCACTACAGGAAAAATTCGCGCTTTATGCCGATAACTTCCCGGTCTGGTCTGAACATTCAACCGGTATTGCTCAGTTTGCCGTGTGGTCTACGCTGGCGCAGGAAAAAATTGGCGCCTCGCTCCAACACTACAATCCGCTGATTGACGATGATGTTAAAGCACAGTGGAATCTGCCAGCCAGTTGGAAGCTGCGTGCTCAAATGCCATTTGGCTCAGTCGAGCAACCAGCCGGTGAGAAAACCTATATTTCCTTTGAAGAGCGTTTCCGCGTATTTAAATAATCCGCTGAATCATTCTTTATAAACAAACAGGGACACCATGCGGTGTCCCTGTCTATTTTAGGTTCACGTTCTAATCAGACACCGGTGGCGCAAAAACCTGAATCGCCTTTTCTCTGATCCCGAATACCGCCGGCGTTTTGCCAATCAGCTCGCCGTCGGCATTGATATCGTGCGGTTTCGGGGTACTCAACGTCAGCTGTTTGGCGGAAAAAGCGCGGACCTTACGCCAGCGACCGTGCGTCCCCTTGCGGATAAAGGGGATCAGTGCCACCATTTCCCACCAGTGAGAAACCTCCAGGCTATACACATCCAGCCGACCGTCATCGGGTGCGGCACTGTCAGCTACAGCCATGCCGCCGCCGTAGAAACGCCCGTTTCCCACCGACACCTGCACGGTTCTCACCCGCTCTTTGATACCGTCATGCTCAATCTCAACGCGGAAAGGACGACTTTGCTTCAAGAGCTTAAAGGCCGCCAGCGCATAGCCCAATGTGCCCCAGCGCTTCTTGGATTTCGCCGACAGCCCGCGTGCCAGTGCCGCAGAAAACCCAATACTGGAAACGTTAAAGAACAGATGCCCGTTGACCTCCCCCAAATCAACGGCGCGCCGCTGCCCGCTAGCGATAACCTGCACGGCCTGTCTTATCTCTCGGGGGATGCCCACCGTACGGGCAAAGTCATTTGCCGTCCCTAATGGCAGCACGCCTAGCGGCAATCCGGTATCGACCAGGCCGGGTGCGGCAGAATTCAGCGTGCCATCGCCACCGCCGATAATCACAAAATCCACCCGATCCGCATACGCACGTATAATATCGCTGCACGAACCCGTGTCTTTTTCATCCGGTTCGACGATGCTGATCTGGCTTTGCTGCAATAATTCTTTCACATAGCGTGCTGAGGAATTGCCATTCCGCGCCTGTTTATTAATAAATAAAAGCGCTGTTGGGCCTGATTCCTTCGCTGCTGAATAATGGCTCATGGTCATCCACCCAACATCATTGATTGATGAAATCTAACCATAGGGATAATCAAACCGACAAGGGAGCTTTAACAAGCCCACAATAAAATACAAAACATTACGTTCCAGCCGTCTGTCACTAATACTTCCACATAAGAACCACTATACTGAATTCTACGAGTCAGCAATTCCTGTATCCACTGTGCCATACCGTCATTCCAGTAAAACGTTGTGCCACCATTTTTAGGTGAAAACAGACGCCTATTCACCTATCTCATCAATGATTCTCTGGGGAGATTATTTTGCAGACAGGATTCATCAATAACGCCCGCTGGCTGGATAAAACACGCGCAATCATAATACTCGGCTCCATGCTGCTCGCCGCCTTTCTGGTTATCAGTTGGACTAGCTATGAAGTCGCTAAAGAATCACTGGAAGAAGAAATTGAAGAGAATACCCTGCCGCTAACCAGCGATAACGTTTATTCGGAAATCCAGCAGGATTTGTTAAAACCGATCTTTATTTCGTCGCTAATGGCGCACGATACCTTTTTGCGTGACTGGGTACTAAAAAATGAAAGCGATCCGCAGGCGCTATTCCGCTATCTAAAGGAGATCGATCGCCGCTTCAACACCGTATTTTCTTTTTTCATTTCTGATAAAACCGGGCTCTATTACGACCAACAACGCATCCTGAAAACCGTCTCGGAGTCATCCCCCGACGATCAGTGGTATTTCCAGCACAAAGCGCTATCGGATGATATGCCTTACGTTGTCGATCTCCGCGTCGATCCTGAAGAACGCACGCGTCTGGACATCTTCATCAACCATAAAGTCATGGATTATGAAGACAATTTCATTGGCATTACCGGCGTGGGCATCCCGGTTGAGCGTGTTAAGCACCTGATTGAAAAATATGAACAGCGCTATAACCGGACAATTTATTTCATTGATAAAGAAGGTAACATTACGTTGCACGGAGAAAGCTACACGCGCCCGCTGCAAATTCAAGAACAGCAGGGGCTGAACCGGATTGCGACCACGATTTTGACCGCCCCCGGCGGTGCCTATGAATATCAAGCAAACGGGGAACATATTTTCCTCAATACCCGATTCATCCCTGAATTCGGCTGGTATTTGGTGGTTGAACAAACCAGCCACCCCAGTGAACAGCGACTGTTCACCACACTGCTTAAAAATCTGGGTATTAGCATGTTCGTCAGCGTCCTTTTCCTGTTCCTGCTGTGGTTGACCATTGGCGGATATCAACGCCGTCTGGAACAGATGGCGACGACCGATAAATTAACAGGCCTGATGAACCGTCAGGCATTTGATTATTTATTCCGTCGTCTCGGGACGAAAAATGCCTTACAGCATAAATCGCTCTCCATTATTCTGATTGATATTGACCACTTCAAAAAAATCAATGACAAGTACGGCCACAACGTCGGAGATCTGGTGTTAAAAGAGGTTGCCTCCATCTTATCGAGCAACACCCGCTCCAGCGATCAATCCTGCCGCTGGGGAGGCGAGGAATTCGTCATTTTGCTCGACGATTGCGATCTCAACGCCGCGCAGCAGCGTGCCGAAGCTCTGCGTCACAGTATTGAAACCACGCACCTTCCCTACCGCGAATGCGTCATTCAGGTGACAGCCAGCTGCGGCGTTGCGGAATATCGGGCGGGCGAGACGCTCAGTATGTTGATTAACCGCGCCGATATCGCGCTCTATCAGGCAAAACAGCAAGGGCGTAATCAGGTGGTGAGCGCAGCGCAATAGCGCGCCATCAATAAAAAGGTAACGGGGAGCACGATGTCTCCCCGTTATTTCATCATAATCGTCGAACAGGCTTATCAGACACTAAATGCCATCATCTTTCGTCTGCACCCAAAACTCATGCACCAACCCAGGAAAATAACCTAACAGCGTCAGAATAATATTCAGAATAAATGCCCCACCGATGCCTTTCCCCAGTAACACGCCCAACGGTGGCAAGAGAATAGTCAGTACAATACGCCAAAATCCCATATCAACCTCCGTAACGTGATGATTCCTTATGAAAGTAGTTCAGTACATGGGATTTGTCAGTACGGGACGGGATGATTGAGAGTAATCTTTGCAAGGCCGTTCCCCCATCACATGTGCACCTGAATACAGAGTGCCGACTTACAGAGGGTCAATAATGAAAAAGCTAGCCATTGCTCTTTTTGCGCTGCTTCCCATCACTCAAGCCACCGCCGCAGACTGTGGCAACGCCAACACACAGTTGGAGATGAGCCAGTGTGCTGCTAATGAATATAAAAAAGTGGATGGCGAGCTTAATCGGCTGTATCAGGATGTCGTAAAACGCCTGGTGATTGAAGAACACAAGGCGTTGCTCAAGTCAGCGCAGAGAAAATGGATCGCGTACCGCGACGCTGACTGTGAGTTTCAGACCTTCCCGACAACCGGGGGATCGGTGCATGGCATGGTGTATTCCCAGTGCCTGACGCAGAAAACCGCCGAACGCGTAGAGGAGTTCAAAGGCATGCTACGTTGTGAAGAAGGGGATTTGAGCTGTCCGCTTTAAGCCACTGCCAAGTGTGGAAAGCGTCACAGACTAAATGCGGGGTAAGTGTTTGAATAGCGGTGGAGAGACGGGGGATTTGAACCCCCGGTCGCGTTGCCCTACTCCAGTTTTCGAGACTGGCCGTTCAGCCGCTCCGGCATCTCTCCGTTTAGCAGTTGCCATGATGCCTACTTTTACGGCATGTTAACAGCACCCGCCCTCGCCTTTAAATTCAAGTGACGACTGAACGAGCAATAACAATGATTAAATGGCCGTGGAAAAACACTCAACCTCAGGTGCAGACGCTTGAACATTGGCAAGCTGCGATTTCCATTCCGCTTCTCGCACCTTTAAGCGACGAAGAGCTCCAGCAACTGGTCGCCCTTGCCGATCAGTTTCTGAAGCAAAAGCGCCTGATTCCGTTGCAGGAGCTGGTGTTGACGGACATCATGCAGCAGCGCATCGCCCTGCTGTTTTCCCTGCCGGTGCTGTCACTGGGAATGGATGCGCTGGATGGCTTCCATGAAGTTCTGATTTACCCCGGCCCGTTTATTGTTGAGGAAGAGTGGCAGGATGACATCGGGCTCGTGCATAAGGGGAAAATGGTGCAATCCGGCCAAAGCTGGGATCAGGGACCGATTGTCCTCAACTGGCAGGAAGTGCAGGATTCCTTCGACCTCTCCGGTTTTAACCTCATCATTCATGAAGTCGCGCACAAGCTGGACATCCGCAGCAGCGGCGAAGCGACGGGCGTCCCCCTTATCCCTCTACGCGAGATTGCTGCGTGGGAACAGCATCTGCACGGCGCGATGGATGCCTTGCAGGAAGAAATCGATTTGGTGGGCGAAGATGCCGCCAGCATGGATCCCTACGCCGTCCACGATCCGGCAGAGTGCTTCGCGGTGCTGTCGGAATACTTCTTCAGCGCCCCCGAACTTCTCGAAGAGCGTTTCCCCGATCTGTACCGCTGCTTCCAAAAGTTCTACCGACAGGATCCGCTCACCCGTCTAAAAAACTGGCAAAGCAGCACGAATTACCGTGCACCATCCATTTACTAACCCATAAAAAAACAGCGAATTGTACACAGCCTAAACAGTCAGACGATAAAGCTGATTTTGCCGTTGACAGTACCGCGGGTGGCGGATATCATGCGCCCCGTTCACACGATTCCTCTGTAGTTCAGTCGGTAGAACGGCGGACTGTTAATCCGTATGTCACTGGTTCGAGTCCAGTCAGAGGAGCCAAATTTAGAAAATCCCGCTTAAGGATACTTAAGCGGGATTTTTGTTTTTATCATTTTATTCAGTATGTTCATGTGAAAATTCGTCCCGATGCATTTTCAATTTTCCCTCCGCATCAGGAAAATGTGGTGGTCAGATTTGGGGTCAAGTTGGTTCGATAATGATGTGACCCCCAAATGTCTCTTAACGGCTCAAAAAACTGCAACGTGAAAGCATTTGTGGGTCAAGCCTCCACAGCGCCATTAGCAATACATTCAGCACGATATCCCTCGTCATTCTGACCTGCGTCGACCAGCCCATGATTTCACGGGAAAACAGGTCGGCCTCCACAGCGAAATATAACCAGCCTTCATGCGTTCTGATATACGTAATATCTGTCGCCCTGTGCCATCAGGTTAAATTGTTGCTGGAGCTTGTTGGGTGTCACAATGCTTGCTTCACCTTTGTATGCTCTTGGACTGCAATATTCGACTTGTGCCTTTATTCCAGCGCCGCGCGCCAGACGCCAGCCAGACCCGGTTTGCCCCACACTGTTCACCCGTATTGTAGTCCCTCCGGTTTTTAGTACCACCGCCACTGAGGATCTCCGGTCAGTTTTTGCCACGCATAGATAACAGGTAGCATATCACCCAGTGAACTATGCGGGCGTTCTTCTTGTTGCATTAGTTAGCGCATGCTCTGGCGCTTACCTTGCTCTTCTCAAGGGTAAGAAAGAACGGCTATGGTCAGATCGATATGAGACACTCAGAGAAATTGTTCTTGCCCTTGAGACTGTCGAATCTCGGTTCTCTTCTTCACACATGGGGCTGTTAGGTGTCAGTGTAATTAGTCGGGCAGAGAGTAATAAATTATCTGAGGAGTGGCCCGTTGCTATGCTTTTGCTCCATCAGAATATAGCTAAGCTCCAACTGTTGTTTAAATATACTGAGATTTCAGCATTTCATGAGGCAGTTGTTAAACTCAATTCAGCCTTCACGGATATATATAATGGTAATCCGGTTGATATGCCAGAACACCATGAGATTATTGCTATTAAGGCTAAAGGGGCAACAGAGGCTGCGATAGCAATGGGTCAGAGGCATTGCCTCTGAACACGGATTCTGCTATAGAACACAACTATATTGAATTGAGTAATAAACGAGGTAATGCAACTCATCATTAACCCGCTTCAACACTTTTAGTTATCTTCATCTATGGATAGACGCATTATATGTCTACTATCTAATGAATGGGCTAATACTGATTTTCTCTTATCCCCACTTTGGCATCGGAGAACTTCACAAAATAGAATGTTGATACTTTTAACATCATTACGAGCAGATGACTTATAAGTGCTGAACCCATTTTCACTGTATTGAAATACATAGCTTTCATTAGTTATTCTTTCCATTTTATTTATTTGTTCTTCAAGCCTTGAGATGTTATGATTTGCTGTGAAAGGGTTTTTGACTTTTTTGGATTGTATTAATATACTTTTTATTATCCTCCGACCACTCTTATCTTTTATATCAAATATGAAACTAAGATCGGCACCATTAATTGGCTCTTTTTTAACTGATGAATATGATTGAAATTTAATATCAACATCCATTTCCTCGTCATTAAATTCATCATATAGTTTCTCTCCAAGAACAGCAGTGATCATATCTTCAGATGCAAATGAATGATATTTTCTAATTATGCTATTGATTGATTTTTCTACATGGCTAGAGATTTTTTGAATCAATTCATCGGACAAGTGTATATGCTCTTTTTCATTATACTCCCACATATCATGAAACATTAGAATAGCTTGTTTTTCATATTTACTGCTTAATTGATGAAAGTTGGTTATTTTTAATCCATCACTGTTTATTTTTATTTCAAGTAACAGAATGGCTAATTTAAATATTGGATTGTCATGATTTTTGATGAATTCTGATGAGGTTAAATCCATTTCATAAATATCATTTTTAATTAGATAATATCTACATTTAGTTTTCACGTAACACCCCAGTAAAATAAATATGGTAATCTATAGAGAAAAACCTATCGACTGACAAACGAATAATTTTTAATAATAGTTCACCACAGATAATCAAGATGATTGCGAATTTCCTGGTAATCATTAAACAATCACCCCTAAGTTTTATATAAATTATCAAAAAAAACATCCATGATATCAACAATCTGAGTTAGATAAACTAGCTCAATGAATATAAACTCATGATTTCTAGATAGTCCGATTTCTTGGTCGGAAACTTTGTCAAATCTTTCAAAATCATTCGATTCAAGCTCCCCTCCTTTATGGACTATAATATTTCTAACAAATCTGAAACCATTAATTCTCCCCCATATTTCCTCTAATCCATCAAACTTGACATCATGATTTTCCACCAAATATTCTTTGTAACGTTCAATGTTTATTTTATTATTTCGAGAGATTGATTTATTTTTATTTAACTTCACTTTGTCATTTGAAATATATGAGGGGATTTCTGCAGCGGCGCACAAAGATGTTTCAAAGGCAGAGTAAATCATAACTGCAGAAAATTTCAAAAATAAATTGTATCTATCATTATGAGATTTACGTTGTATTTTTAAAATAAATTCATCTGAATCAAAATTTAAATCTTTATTTTCGTGTTGTTTCCAATATATTTTGTCCTCTTCTGCATCTAATTTAAATTCGTCTCTTCGGAAAAATCTATCGATTTTATTTATATAGGAACTAACTTCTCGCATAGACATTCTATATTCCGACCGTACTAAAATTGACAGTTTGTCTACCATAGTTCTACCTCCTTGAGTATTATTTTTTAATTTTATTCACCCCATCGATTCATATTATAAAATACAAGTCAAGTTTTTTCACCAGAAAATTTCTTAGCCTCGTATATTCTGGTTGTTTTTCAATCAATGGGAAGCGTCCATCATAGTTTACGAATGAACAAATCGATTCTCTGAGCTCTTTGATATCCATATCATCCTAATTATTATAATTGCATCAATGGTCTAGAGGGGGTCATTAACGATGATATACAAAGCGCAAAACCATTGAAGAGGAAATTTATATAGCTAATTATGCATAAGGGAAATCACAGAGCAACTTTCATGATAACGCCGTTGCCGAAAGTTTTTTCCAACTACTCACACGTGAACGGATAAAGAAAAGGATCTACGAAACACGGGAGGATACTCGAAGCGATATTGTTGATTACATCGAAATGTTTTATAACAGCAAACGTCGACCTGATTCGAACAATCAGGTGTCGCCGAATGAATATGAACAGCAGTATTATCAACGGCTCGAAAGTGTCTAGATTACCCATAGCGATTCACAATTACGAGCATACCCATTCCACACAACGAGAACTATCTGTTCGATGTTTTAAATTTTAACACCGTCGAAATGACTGATGTAAAAGACCCTATATTTTTAGCTTTTCAACTCAGAAAAAGAGTTAGTCTTTTCATAACCTTTTTCCTTACCACGCCACTGCTGTGGTACCACAGTTTTTATTTGGTGGTCATTCTGGTGGTCTTGACAACAAGAGCTTTCAGGTTTAGCTTATTTATTAGCCAGTTACTGGCAAAGGCGATCCCAGTCAGGGAGCCAAATTTAGAAAATCCCGCTTAAGGCAACTTAAGCGGAATTTTTTTTTATCATTTTATTCAATGCTTTCACGTGAAAAGTCGTCCGATGCACATTTCGTTTTCCTTCTGCATCGGGAGAATGTGGTGGTCAGATTTGGGGTCAAGTTGGTTCGATGACGGAGTGACCCCCCAAACGTCTCTTAACGACTCAAAAATCTGCAACGTAAAATCATCCGCGCCCCCTTCAAAGTTTCTGGTTATCACGCGTTAAACCTACTGGTTCGCGTCTCTGTTACTTCAGATACTATTTTTTGGCAAAGAGACCCGCATAGCGTTGGGCGCTTAAGGAACGGAATTTCGGTTCCGTTTGATGCGAAAAACCGGGAGATGTTTCTCTTCCGCACGATAGACGAACTTGAACAGGCCCCCGTTAGCCATGATTAAAGGCATGCCTGTTTAACAGCATAGAAAGAAACGTCAGAACCCGTCGATGAGGAAGTCTATTGCAGCCTTTACCTGAGAACGGTACTGCGAGGCATCACAAAACACCGCCCCCAGGGCCTGGACAGGGATACTTGCCAGCTCGTGGGTCATTACGGCGTATTCTTTGCCGTCCGTCAGCCTGATGACGGGGACAAAGCGATCCGGTCGGCGGCCTGCCGGATACTTTTCAATAGGGAGCAATGGGATCACTATCCGACGATTCAATTGCCCAATAATATCGCTCGTGACATCGAGCAACAACGGGTAAACGACGCTTTTCCCGGTATTACCGTATACGGTGAATTGCATGGTTAAAACGTCCTGTATTCATCGCTGAAACAACCCTGTTCATCATGAAAACGATTGAGTGCTGCGAGAGCCTCCCTGTTTTCTTCCTGCCATTTTTTCGCTTCATGAGAGCGAAGCTCTGCATCCAGGGCGGTTGTCAGGGTAGCACTCAGATTAATGCCCGCTTCACGCGCTCTTACCAGTAAGGCACGCTCTACTGTCATGGTCACGCTCTGCGTGTTGCGTTGTTTCGCGGTCATGGTTTCTCTCCCGTATAAGATACGTGCGCATTACACGGCACAATACACTTATCATAACACCAAAAACAGGCTCTGCTACCATTACAGTCCTGCAAACTTCACTGTCAGTCGTCATACCCGAGCCGTCGTTTACAGCAATCACCGATGTACAAACGACGTTTACGGGATGCGCGGGCTCTTTGCCGCCCGAATTCGCAGGGAAATTTAAACATCTGTCACCTTCCCTGCCCCACAATAAGGTTAAAGCCGCACTACTTTTTTGCGGCTTATCATCTCCGACTCAAATCTTACCCATTAGGTAACGATGCGCTTTTGAGGCGGCGCTGGCCGCTTTGAAAACATCACGCTTGTCGTTTTTCCACGCCTGGATCCATGAGGCAAGTACGACATCATTATTGGGTTCAGTACAGTCTGGCACTCATAGTTAGGTTGATTTTCATACAGAACTTCACTTTGCGGTAAAAACTGTCTTAAATATTTACACTCATTAATGATATGTTATAACATTACAAAATCAGTGAAATAATGGAACATTAATGAGATGCCGGATTTTGCAGTACAGGTCGAAGAGCTGACGCTCGGCTACGATGGAAATCCAGTATTGAGCACTATCACCGGTTCGGTTCGCACAGGTTCTCTGACTGCGGTAGTCGGCCCGAATGGCTCGGGTAAATCGACGCTACTGAAGGGTATTGCCGGAATACTGCAACCTCAGTCAGGTATCTGCCGTATCGCATCAGGTGCACGGATCGCTTATTTACCCCAGATCTCGGAGCTCGATCGCAGCTTCCCTGCCACTGTCAGCGACCTGGTATCGCTAGGGCTCTGGCAAGATAGAGGCTTGATGGGCTGGCATCGCCGCCAGGATCGGATACGCGTCGTTCAGGCGCTTGCAGCGGTTGGACTGGCGGGTTTTGAAAATAAACCACTCAGCACACTCTCTGGAGGTCAGTTTCAACGCGCCCTATTTGCCCGAGTGATTGTTCAGGACGCCAGTATCATTTTACTCGACGAGCCCTTCAATGCCATTGATACGGCGACCACGCAGGATATGCTGGCCCTGATCAAAAACTGGCACTCACAGCAACGCACCGTCGTTGTGGTGATACACGACCCTGAACTTGTGAGCCGTCATTTCCCAGAAACATTAATGGTCAATGGTACCGTGGTCGCCTGGGGAGAAACCTCGTGGGTGATGAAACACAGCCCAATCCCACCCGCATTCTGTCGGCATGACACCACGCTTTACGTGGCTGGAGACCGATAATGACCTGGCTTTACGATCTACTCATCAATCCGTTTGTCGAATTTAACTTTATGCGCCGAGCCCTTATGGGGGCATTGCTGCTATCGCTCAGCGCGTGTCCGGTGGGTGTGTTCCTGACCCTACGCCGTATGAGTCTGGTCGGGGATGCCATGTCCCACGCCGTGCTACCCGGTGCCGCTTTTGGCTTTCTGCTCTATGGTCTGGAAATCATTCCAATGACGCTCGGCGGCATGGTTGCCGGGCTGGTCGTGGCGATAGGTTCCGGGGTCGTGTCGCGTCTAACGGTACAAAAGGAAGATGCCTCCATGGCGGCGTTTTACCTTATCTCACTGGCGCTCGGGGTGCTTATCGTTTCGCTGCGCGGATCGAGCGTAGACTTGATGCATGTGCTATTCGGTTCTGTTCTGGCGCTGAATGTGCAAGCCCTGACCCTCATCGCCTGCGTTTCCGCCACCTCTTTGCTGGCACTGGGACTCTTGTGGCGCGCGCTGATTGCTGAGTGTCTGGACCCACTGTTCCTACGTACCGTGTCCCGGCTCAGTTCGCCGGTTCATTTCCTGTTCCTTACGCTGGTGGTGATAAACCTCGTGGCAGGATATCAGGCGCTAGGTACGCTGCTGTCGGTTGGTTTGATGATTCTCCCAGCCGTCACCGCTCGTTTCTGGACCCATCGCGTCATCACGCTTTGCCTGTTTTCGGTGCTGATTGGGATGGTAGCCTGCGTGACGGGTTTACTGTTCTCCTACCACTATTCGCTGCCATCAGGTCCAGCCATTATTCTCGCTAACGGCGTTTTTTATCTGGTCTCAACCGGCCTTGTCATGATGAAAAACACCCGCCGCCCTTCTCACTCTTCGTTAGTTAACACGCGCGCTTCACGCACGGAGTAAATCCTATGAAAATTACCACGGCGCTCAGCGTCGCTGCCTTGCTTTCCCTGTCACTGCCGTTTCAGGCGAATGCCAAGCTCAATGTCATTGCGAGCTTCTCTATTCTGGGCGATATGGCAAAAAATATCGGCCAAGATCGTATTGAGCTGCGCACCATCGTCGGCCCCGACAGCGATGCACATGTGTATGAACCATCCCCTGCGGATGCGATTGCGATGGCGAAAGCCGACGTAATTTTAATTAACGGCTTACAGTTTGAGGGATTCATTAACCGGCTTATTGAGGCCAGCGAGAGCAAAGCACCGGTGATTGAAGTGACTAAAGGTGCAGAGATTATTCGCGACCCTGCTGGCGGGCATTACCATTTCTATAACGGTAAAGCGGTATTCCATGCCGCCCCTTTCGACCCTCATGCCTGGCAGTCGCTGCCTAATGCCCATGTCTATGTGAAAAATATTACCGCCGCCTTTTGCGCCGCGGATAAAAGCGGTTGCGACACCTATCAGGCTAACGCCAAAGCCTATGAGGAAAAACTCATCAAACTGGGCACGGCCATCGATAGTGCAATGGCTCGCATCCCAGCATCACGCCGCACCGTGGTGGTCGGCCACAATGCCTTTCGCTATTTCGAGCACGCCTATGGCATCCACTTTTTATCCCCTCAAGGGGTGTCTACCGAGTCTGAAGCTTCTGCCGCCGATGTCGCAGGCATTCTGCGCGAGATAAAGAAAAACCGCGCCGCCGCCGTCTTCACCGAAAATATTTCGAACCCACGACTGGTGGAGCAAATTGCAGCCGAAGCCGGTTTACCCATCGCAGGCGTGCTCTATTCCGACGCGCTTTCCGGTCCTTCCGGCCCGGCACCAACCTATATCGCAATGATGCAGCACAACGTCAACACCATCGTGTCGGCGCTGGCTGACGATAAGCAAACTCCCTGATTTCACTCGAATCTGGACTATTTGATAATGGAGATCCACATGAAAAAGCTTTTATTACCGCTATCTATTTCAGCCATTCTGCTGGGTACGGCGGGATCAGCAATGGCGGCAGAAGAAGATGTCACAGCCTGGCGTCTGTTCGTCGCCGATCACGACAAACCCGTCGTAAACGTGATTGATGCCCTTAATGGCGACAAGCTGACCTCCTTTACCGTGAAAGGGCCAGCATCACTTTATCGCAGTGAAAATGGTGCGACGGTGTTTGCCGTTCAGGGCAGCGCGGAAACCGTCTCTATGATCGGTTCCGGCATCTCATTCCATGATCACGGCGATCACGCCGATATTGATATCGATGAACCCGCATTACTTAAGACCCAACTGACAGGCAAAAAGCCGGGACATTTCGTCGAACGTCAGGGCAAAGTCGCCCAGTGGTTTGATGGCGAACGTTACGCGATGGTCTTGAGTGAACACGCAGTGCTGGACGGCGGCAATGACGTGAAAAGAGTGTTTGTTGGTGCGGCGCATCATGGCGTTGCTGTTCCGTATGACAACCATATCGTCGCCTCTATTCCTAACCCAGAAGATGCTTCCAAACGCCCAATCGGCGCCCATGTGATCAGTCTGGATAGTAAAACTGTCAGTGAAAATGTAGCCTGCCCCGGTCTGCACGGTTCCGCCAGTTCCGGCGATACTTACGCTCTGTCCTGCGAAACGGGCCTGCTGCTGGTAACCCAGAAAAGCGATACGCCCCAAATCCGTCATCTGCCTTACTCCAGCGCGTTACCGAAAGGCAGCGTTTCTACACTGATCGGCGGTAAAGGCATGCAGTACTTTATCGGTAACTACGGCCCAGACCGCATCGTACTTATCGACCCAACCGAAGCGCAGAGCTTCCGTTTGGTACAGTTGCCAACCCGCCGCGTGCATTTCGCCGTCGATCCGGTACGTCCAAAATACGCTTATGTCTTTACGGAAGACGGCAAGTTAAATCAGGTTGATGTACTCAAGGGTGAGATTACCAAGTCTGTGCGCGTCACCGAACCGTACTCTATGGACGGACATTGGAACGATGCGCGTCCGCGTATCGCCGTCGCGGCTAACAGCATTTATATTACCGACCCTCTAAAGAGCAAAATTCACGTGCTGGATGCGGTGGAGCTGAAAGAAACAAGCACAATGGATGTACAGGGACATCCGTTCAACATTGTTGCTGTCGGGGGATCGGGCAAAGTCCATGAGCACGGTGCTTCTCACGATCATGGTCATTCCCACGATCACGGTCATGAGCATTCTCACGACCATGCCCATGCCCATGCCCATGACCACGAGCACGAGCACGAGCACGAGCACGAGCACGACCATTTACATGGTGCACCCATGACCGAAATAGAAAAGAAAGCAGCCAATGGTGCTTTCAATAATAGCGATGTAAAAGATAGAGCGCTTACCGACTGGGAAGGTATGTGGCAGTCTATTTACCCTATTATGCTGTCGGGTGAAATGGATCCGGTTTTCAAAAAGAAAGCGGAAAACGATAAGAGCAATACCTTTGAAAAAGTTAAAGATTATTACCGTAAAGGCTACGCCACCACTGTTTCAGAAATAAAAATAGAAAATGGCATCATGGAATTCCATAAAGATGGCGAAGTCACCTCATGCCATTATGACTACGCTGGGCATAAGATCCTTAATTATGTATCGGGTAAAAAAGGTGTGCGCTACCTCTTTGAATGTAAAGATGCCCAATCGAAAGCACCTAAATACGTCCAATTCAGCGATCACACCATCGCGCCGCGTAAATCAGCCCACTTCCATATCTTTATGGGAAATACCTCTCAAGAAGAGATCCTTAAAGAAATGGATAACTGGCCAACGTATTATCCTTATCAGCTTACCAGCGATCAGGTTGTTGATGACCTGCTGCATCATCATTAATACCCGCTGAATTCCTGTATTAAAAGGCATCGTTGTATTAAAAGGCATAGCTATTTTTCACGCTATGCCTTATTTCATCGCCGATGCAAACATCACGTATCAGCGTATTAATAAACGGACTGGGAAAATATTTTTCCTCATACCAAACGAGCAATCTTTGTAGGCCAGGGATCCAGAAAGGCACCGCCAGACAATTTCATCACTTCGGGTGGTGCCATCAGACAACACCATCTCAATCACGTCTTTTAGCTCATCAAGCTGCAAATTCCCCCTCGGGACCGCCATTATGCCAACCTGCGGGTTAAGGGGATGGTAACCGACCATTTTTAGGCAGAACCTGTTGCGAACCGCTTTATTAACCCCTAACGTGAGCACTATTCTTCGCCCGTTGGGTATTCATTGTTTTGATTGACGAGGGAAAATGGAACGCTTGTTTGTCTACGGGACGCTGCGTCCCGGTCATGAAAATGCCTACATTCTGGAAAACATCGGGGGAGACTGGCTGCCGGGTTACGTGACAGGCACGTTTTATGAGCGTGGCTGGGGCGCTGCCGCAGATTTTCCGGGGATCGTGCTGGATGATTACGGGCCGCGCGTCAACGGTTACCTGTTTTTGTCCGCTAATCTTGAGGCACACTGGCCAATGCTGGATGAGTTTGAAGACGGCTACGATCGCGTTGAGGTTGTGGTTACGACAGCGGAAGACCAGCAGGTTACGGCATGGATTTATCAGTTACAGCCACAGACATGCCAGTATGCGGGATAGATAAACGACGTTCCCTGCCCTAACCTGCCCCAGCAGAGACCACATTTAAAAATCCCGCTTCAGGAAACCGAGCCGGGATTTCTGTTTTTAGCATCTTATGACGACCGGCCAAGATGGGAAGCGGACACAACCACACTCGCTTTGCATCCTTTCACCATGACCTCAACAAGCGTTATTCATTGCCCCATTGATTCAGGAACGTCGCGATCTCATCAATACGAAACTCGTCGATACCGGCTTCACTGGCCATCTCTTTCTGCGCCTCTTCACTGATCTCTTCGTTATTCATTAAGCGGGTGATCAGCAGTTGGAAATAGCGCGCCAGAGCGTCACGTTCTGACTCGCTCACCGGCTTGTCAGATTCGGTCGAATACTCATCCGTGATGTCATAAAATTTAAGCGGTATTTCATTGTTCATGAGTCGTCCCCAAGGGTTAAGGTCTATGTCCGTTGATGCTTGCATCATCTGGCCTGAATAATACCATTCTTATGTCGTTTTCTGTCATCCGTGTGGGACAAGGCACTAAACGAGGACAGTGTAGCCTCTTAAGAGCGAAAGGCAGTGTGAGCGTTTCCGTTTTAGCCTTACCATGAGATTATGCAGCCACTCGACTCTAACCCAATGAATTACAAGTGTAAATTCCGCATAACAAAGACCACGGCAACGTTACCGATCCAGACCATACATCAAGTCATGAAGATGGCTCATGTCTATTGAAATTAAATCACTTTTACTCACGCAATGACTCTGGCATAAATTGTGCACTACTATAGACAAGATGAAACCTGCAAAATTTATAAGACCTGAAAACCTTGGAAAAACAAGCAATAAATTCAGGTTTTATATCAAGAATTAGGATGCTAGATCGCGATGAATAAGAATTTTACCTTTACGATTAAGAACACGTGTTTCGATGAAAATTATAACCCCTCCGAAAACACGCGTATCACGACCAACTTTGCGAACCTGGCGAGAGGAAAAAACCGCCAGGAGAACTTGCGCAACGCCTTAACGATGATTGACAATCGTTTCAATTCTCTGGCGAGTTGGGATAACCCCAAAGGGGATCGCTATTCTGTCGAACTTGATATCATTTCCGTTGAGGTTGATATAGAAGGCAATGGCGACAGCTTCCCAGTCATTGAAATACTGAAAACCAATATTGTTGATAAAAAAACCAACGAGCGCATTGAAGGCATTGTAGGAAATAATTTCTCCTCCTACGTGCGAGATTATGATTTTAGCGTCTTGCTGTCAGATCATAATAAGAATCACCCCGGATTTAGCACCCCCGATAGCTTTGGCGTCTTGCATGGCAACCTATTTAAATGCTTTGTAAACTCAGATTCTTACAAAGAAAATTTTAGTAAAGCGCCGGTTATATGCCTGAGTGTTTCAAGTAAAAACACCTATCATCGGACTGGAAATCAGCATCCTGTGTTAGGCGTCGAATACCAGCAAGATGAATATTCATTGACCGATCAATACTTCCATAAAATGGGATTGCAGGCTCGCTATTTTATGCCGCCAAATAGTGTCGCGCCTTTAGCTTTCTATTTTTCTGGTGACTTACTGAGTGATTACACGAATCTTGAGCTGATCAGTACCATCGCCACGATGGAGACTTTTCAAAAGATTTACCGACCTGAAATTTACAATGCGAACTCTGCAGCAGGCCAGTGCTATCAGCCAAGCCTGAATCATCAGGATCATTCATTCACTCAAATTGTTTACGATAGAGAAGAACGTAGCCTGTTGGCTATCGAGCAGGGAAAGTTTACTGAGAAAAACTTCATCAAACCATACCAAGCTATTCTTGAGCAATGGTCTGCTAATTACGTTCTTTGATTAACCAAACACACAAGGTCATCGATTATTATGAAAATATTGTTACCCACTTCCACTGCAGGCAGCTTACCGAAACCTTCTTGGCTGGCACAGCCTGAGACCCTTTGGTCCCCTTGGAAATTGCAAGGCGAGGAACTGATTGAGGGCAAACAAGATGCGCTACGTTTGAGCCTGGCAGATCAACTACAGGCAGGGATTGATATTGTCAGCGACGGCGAGCAAACGCGCCAACATTTTGTCACAACGTTTATTGAGCACCTCAGCGGTGTTGATTTCGAGAAACGTGAGATCGTTAAAATTCGTAATCGCTATGACGCGAGTGTACCGACAGTCATTGGTGCGGTGGTTCGCCAGAAGCCCGTTTTTGTTGAAGACGCCAAATTTTTACGTCAGCAAACCACAAAACCCATTAAATGGGCCCTGCCTGGTCCCATGACGATGATCGACACGCTCTATGATAGCCACTATAAAAGTCGCGAAAAACTCGCCTGGGAATTCGCCAAAATTCTTAATCAAGAAGCCAAAGAATTAGAGGCTGCGGGTGTCGACATTATCCAATTTGATGAGCCCGCCTTTAATGTCTTTTTTGATGAGGTGAATGATTGGGGAATTGCCGCTTTAGAACGAGCCGTTGAAGGGCTTAAATGTGAAACTGCGGTACATATTTGCTATGGCTATGGCATCAAAGCCAATACCGATTGGAAAAAGACGTTGGGATCCGAGTGGCGGCAATATGAAGAAATTTTCCCTAAGCTGCAAAAGTCGGCTATCGATATCATTTCACTGGAATGTCAGAACTCTCGTGTTCCAATGGATCTTATTGAACTCATTCGCGGTAAAAAAGTGATGGTAGGTGCCATTGACGTGGCAACCAATACCATTGAGACACCCGAGGAAGTCGCCGATACGTTACGAAAAGCACTTCAGTTTGTGGATGCCGACAAGCTCTATCCGTCCACCAACTGTGGCATGACTCCTTTATCTCGTCGCGTCGCAAGAGGCAAACTCAATGCGTTAAGTGCAGGTGCAGAAATCGTCCGCAGAGAACTCTTGGGTAAATAACGTCGCCAAGTAGTCAATCACTTGAAGCGAGCTCAGTCCGAGTTGAGTGATACATGGCCTTAATGAAAAGCCCGTAAGGGCTTTTCATCTATATACGCATCGGCAAAGCGTTAATTACCACATTAAATCATCAGGCACTTTAAAATCAGCATACGGATCGTCTTCGTCTTGCTCTTCCTGACTCAGCGCACTATTTAATACAATACTGCTCGCATCTCGCTGTGCAATTTTATCGGCTACGATCGCGGGAATAATCGCGTATTCACTCTCGCTGCTGCCATCAACCACCAAACGAGCAATAGCGAGACGGCCGCTAATCAGCTGAGCCTGCGTCAGCTTATCCACAGTTATTTTTTTAATTAAATTATTATCTGTGAAGTTAAAACCAATATCGCCTTTTGAAATATTGATTCTGTTCATTTCAATGAGCTGCTTCACCTGCGCTTTATACTCTTTAGATAAAACAGCTTGTTTTTGTTGTTCGCTTAGCTGCTTATCACGCTCAAGCTGTGCTTTTTTATTTTCTTCCACAGCCTCTCTTGCTTCACGAGCCTGAACGCGTGATTTTTTCGCCGTTCTTTGGACTTTGGCCATTTTTTTACTGGTCACTAATCCCGCTTTTAGCATCTGCTCTTGTAAGGTGAGCTTTGTCATCTTCGTTCCTAAACCCGTTAAATAATATGTGGGATTATACCTGTAATTTTTGAGGGTGCACCAGGTTGCAGGGTCCGATCGCTGTGTGGCGTGAGTTTGGAGGGAGCTAGCGGAAACAATGCCGAAATTCTGCTGGTGAGTGGCGCAGAGATTTCGGCACAGGGTCAGTCCGAATGATTTCAGACGTTGAGCATTTTCACCGTGGCATCGATGTCTATCTCATCTTCCGAGAAGATTAACGTCGTTCCCTGGAAGGTGGTGATCGCCAGTTTTTTCAGCGAGCGCATTTCACCCGGCTTCGCGGTTGATTTAGGCCTGATACTATTCATCAGTATCCCCACAGACAGCACCACATTTTCTTTATCAATACCGGTGTCGGCGGGCACTTCTTCGCTGTAAACCAGATAAGACTTGATCGACGTGAGCTTAAGGCGCTCACCCGCGATATAGATGTATTTACTTTCCGGCACCACTTTCACAGCATAAGCTGACAACCCCTTGTTATTCGTGGTGGGTTCGAAAGTGACCTCCGCATCTTTCTTAATCAGATCAGGATTGGCGACCTTAATCACATGAAAATAACGGTTATCGCCGTTTTCATCTTTGATAAACCCAAAACCTTTATCTTTAAACCAGGTTGTGATCGTTCCGTTCATCGCCATTGTCGCCTACTTAATCGTTTATCTACTCAGTTTTTGCAGCGCGCAGTGTAAAGCACAATGCCTGCGCAGACTACGTCTTTGGGTTAAGTCTGGACGATAAATTTCTGGTCTGCGAAAAAACATTCCCGATGCCCATACCCCCAGCATCGGGAAAGATCCACTTAACTGATATCACCACCGTTAGTGGCAATCACTTTCTGATACCAATGGAACGATTTCTTCTTATAGCGGTTGCCGCTGCCGGAAATCGTGTCATCCAGCTCAACGTAGATAAAGCCGTAGCGTTTGCTCATCTCACCGGTAGACATGCTGACCAGATCGATGCAGCCCCACGGGGTATATCCCATCAGCTCAACGCCGTCGGCAATCGCGTCGGCCATTGCTTCGATGTGCTGACGCAGATAGTTGATGCGATAGTCATCGGCGATGTAGCGATCTTCATCCGGCTTATCCACCGCACCCAAACCGTTTTCGACGATAAACAGCGGTTTTTCGTAGCGGTCATACAGTTGGTTGAGCGCAATGCGCAGCCCCACCGGATCAATTTCCCAGCCCCACTCACTGGCTTCCAGGAACGGATTACGCGCCCCGCCCAGCAGGTTGCCGTGGGCCGCCGCCGCATCTGGATCAGTTTTGTAGGTGGTGGAAGACATGTAATAACTGAAGCCGATATAGTCGACGGTGTGCTGTTTAATCAGCGCCAGATCTCCCGGCTGAATATCCAGCGTGACGCCCAGCGACTGCCACAGGCTTTTCGCGTAGTAGGGATATTTCCCGCCCGCCTGCACGTCCGCACAATAGAAGTTAAATGACTGAGTCTCTTTCAGCGCCGCCAACTGATTGATAGGGTTACAGTCATAGGCGTAATTCGTGGCAAACAAGATCATGCAACCGATCTGGATCTGCGGATTGGTCTCATGCGCAATTTTCACTGCCAGACTGCTGGCAACAAACTGGTTATGCCACGCCTGAAATTTCGCCTGTGGCTCCAGCGCGCCAGTTTGCACCGTCAGCCCCTGACTCATGATCGGGAAGTGGGCAGCGCCGTTGATCTCGTTAAAGGTCATCCAGTACTTCACTTTATGACCGAAGCGCTCCAGCACCGTACGAGAAAAACGTTCGAAGTGGCCGATTAACTCACGGTTTTTCCAGCCGCCAAAAACAGTGGCAAGATGCAGCGGCATCTCATAGTGAGAGATCGTAATCACGGGCTCAATGCCGTGGGCGATACAGGTATCAATCACCTGTTCGTAATGACTCAGCCCCGCTTCGTTGGGCTCCAGCTCAATGCCATTCGGGTAGATGCGCGTCCAGGCAATGGAGAAGCGATAGCATTTGAAGCCCATCTCAGCAAACAGCGCAATATCCTCACGGAAGCGATGATAGTGATCGATGCCTTTATGGTTAGGATAGGTGTAGCGCTGCTCATCCAGCGTGAAGTCAAACGCGTCGGAAGCCACGATGTTTAAACGCGCTTTGCCGCCGGGAATGGCGTCAACAATCGACAGCCCTTTACCGTCGATATTGTAGGCCCCTTCGACCTGATTCGCGGCGGTAGCCCCACCCCACATAAAGCCGTGCGGAAATCTTTCGCTCATGGCACTTATCCTTTATCAATGCTGATTATTTATCGATGATGATTATTTAATGTCGAGGGTCTGCCTGACGTTGACTTGATTCAGCGCGGCCCGAATGGCAGAAATTCTAGAGGAAAAACGAGGGCATGAACAGAAATAAGAAACCGGTTGCATATCCGGTGCGCGCGGGTCTGTTCGCATAAGAAAATCCGCCACGGCCAGCGGATTACACGTTATTTTTTCGTCTTCTGGGGAGCCTTTCGAATGGCTGGCTTGCTCGTTTTATCCCGTCTTCGGTGCGTGATCTCAACGAGCTTCCTGAACGTCGGACACTCCATATGCGATGGCGCAGAACAGTCGGCAACGTGCCGCAGCGTGTCGCGCAATATCTTCAACTCATGGATTTGCCGATCGATTTCGTCGGCCTTCTGATGCAACGCGGTGCGGGGCAAGTCCGGCATCCCATCCTTGTTAAACATGCCGGCGATTTCCTGCAGTGAGAACCCCGCCGACTTCCCCATCGTAATCAACCTAAGTTGCAGCAGCACATCGGCAGGAAACTGCCGCCGAAGCCCATGTCGGGACACCGAAGCAATCAGCCCAATTTCCTCGTAATAACGCAGCGCCGAAGGCTTGATTCCACTCTTCTCCGCGATTTCGCCTATATCCAGAAATTTCATGCTTGACCTCAAGTCGACTTTAATTTGTAGCATGCTCTGGAACCCACATTCTGACAAGGATAAAAAATGACAATTAACCAACCGGGCGAACCAGAGCAGGTTAAATCGGGGGGCACCATCACACTGGCACTCGCAATACTGTCGGCCTCGCTGGGAACAAGTATTGCCAATATTGCCCTTCCGACGCTGACAGCGGTATTTTCAGCGCCCTTCGCGCAGGTGCAGGCCGTTGTGATCGCCTATCTTGCGGCCATGGCGCTTTCGGTCGTGATTGCGGGTCGCCTTGGCGATCGCTATGGGCTGAAGCCCGTTTTCATTGCAGGTCTTGTGCTTTTCGCCCTCGCTTCGCTGCTGTGCGCCATTGCTCCCCAGCAGTGGCAACTTATCGCGGCAAGAGCACTTCAGGGGATCGGTGCGGCCTTCCTGATGACACTCGGTATGGCACTGCTGAGGCAGACGGCTGGAGAGAAGCATGTCGGACGAGCGATGGGGATACTGGGAACGGTGTCCGCACTGGGTACCGCGCTTGGCCCTTCTGTCGGCGGCTTCCTGCTTGCGATCGCAGGATGGCGTAGCCTGTTCTGGATACAGATCCCGCTGGTCACGATCGTTCTGTTCATGGCTTTTACTCTACTGCCAGCCACGCCGGTGAAGGAAAAGGCTGCGCTATCAGGAGGATCGCCGTTGCGGAACACCACACTGTGGCCGAATCTCACGATTAATGCAGCCGTCACCGCCATTATTATGACGACGCTAATCGTCGGCCCCTACTACCTTGGTCTGGGTCTTGGATTGAAGGAAACGCTGGTGGGACTGGTGATGGCCATTGGCCCTGCCGTTGCGACCTTTAGCGGGATTCCATCAGGACGACTGGTCGATAGCTGGGGATTTAAACGGGCTCTCACCGCTGGGCTCTCTCTCGTGGTAACGGGCACCTTCATGCTGGCGATCTTGCCCAATCTGCTCGGCGTCACGGGTTATATCCTTGCCATTGTTGTCCTGACGCCCGGCTATCAGCTCTTTCAGGCGGCCAACAACACCGCTACCCTCGCTGAGGTTCCAAGCCACCAGCGCGGTACCGTCTCAGGCCTGCTTAATCTGTCGCGCAATATTGGGTTAATTGCTGGTGCTTCAATCATGGGACAGGTCTTCGCTCTGGGAGTCGGCACGGAAGATTTTACCCATGCCGTCCCCGCTTCCCTCGCGAATGGCATGCAGCTCACCTTCTTTCTGGCTGGCGGTATGGCGCTTGTTGCCATCGCATTCGCTTACCTGCCACGTTGGAAGCGTGCCGTACAGTAATGATCTAAACCTACGCCTTTTAAATTCACGGGGCTTACGCCCCCTTCCTCACTTAAATCAGCACTGATTCATGAGCGCCACTCATAACGCCTATCCTGCCGAGCCCGATTATCACCAGACACAATCCCGATAAGATAGTCCGAAGAATATAAGACCCAATGGATAGATATGACTCAAGTTCAAACCCGCCCGGAAAAAGCATCAGGACTATTTTTTATTGCCATTCTCAGTGCACTGATGGCATTCACCTCGTTATCAACAGACATTTATTTGCCCGCCATGCCCATCATGGCGAAAGATTTACAGGGCGATGCCGAGCTGACTATCACCGGCTTTCTAATCGGCTTTTGCATCGCGCAGCTGATTTGGGGGCCGTTAAGCGATCATCTGGGGCGTCGGGTGCCGCTGTTTATTGGTATGGTCCTATTTATCATCGGTTCTGTCGGCTGCGCCTTGTCTACGGATATGTCGCAAATCGTTTTTTGGCGAGTCTTTCAGGCACTGGGCGCGTGTACCGGCCCTATGCTGGCCCGAGCGATGATCCGCGACCTCTTTAGCCGCACCCGCGCTGCGCAAATGCTCTCGACGCTCATTATCGTGATGGCCATTGCACCGATTGCCGGGCCACTTCTCGGCGGACAGCTGATCAAAGTAACATCATGGCATGCCATTTTTTGGCTGCTGGCGGTGGTTGGTATCGCCATGCTGATTTCATTACGCTGGTTGCCTGAAACGTTACCCGAAGATCGGCGGGTGAAAGCGTCATTGCCCAGCGCCTTTCGCAACTATTATGCCCTGCTGACGAACGCTAACTTCATGCGTTTCACCTTATGCCTAACCTTCTATTATGTCGCCGCCTACGCCTTTATTACCGGTTCGGCCTTTGTCTACATCACCTACTTCGGGGTTGATCCACAGCACTACGGCTGGCTATTTGCGCTGAATATCGTCGGCGTGATGGGAATGAGCGTGGTAAACCGTCGTCTGGTTCAGCACTACTCGCTAGAGAAACTGCTTAAATTTGCTGTGCTGATCGCCACCGCTGCCTCGTTCGTTCTGGCTATCGGCACGAAACTGCATATCGGCGGAATGGCCCTGATTGTGGTTTCGGTGTTTGTCTTCTTTTCGATGAACGGCATCATCGCTGCCACTTCCACCGCCGCCGCGCTTGATGCGGTACCGAACATTGCCGGTTCAGCGTCCGCCCTCATCGGATCGCTACAATACGGTAGTGGGATTATCTCCTCGTTATTGCTTGCGCTGCTAAGTGATGGAACACCGTGGACGATGGCGTGGATCATCGCCTTATTTACCTTCGCCAGTGCGCTCATCGCGCTGACCGCACGAGGAGAAAAAATAACCAGCTAGATATTGCTACCGAAGCGCATATCAAACGTGCCCATCATAGGATTAATAAGGAACCTGACCATGACTGACGAACATGATTCCACCCGAAGGATGCTGATTAGCGCACTGGCAGGATTAACGCTGACGCATGTCGCTCTGCCCTCTGCTGCTGATGTCAGAAATAATCCCAAGATACGCCCCAAACCGGATAGAGGGTTTAGTCCAGAGGATAATCGTGCCAAATCGGCATGAGTTTATGAGCAGTGATCATGAATCAAGGCCTCGATTTATGATCACACGCGCACACTACTCTAGACGCATTTCATTTCGTGCTAATTCCCGGAGCCCTGTTTATGAATTGATCATCCAGTAATTGATCGAACATAAACGTGGCTAATGCCTCACGGGATAACGTCATGGTGTGCTTGGTCTTGCCATAAAGCCCCACATTAAGGGGGCCCGAGGCGGGATGGTTATTAAGAAAGGCGACGCGAACCAACGTCCACTCTACTTCCGAGGCGCGGATTGTTTTTGCGAGAGCAATAATGTCCTGATAAGCGCTCGCCATCATTATTTTGATCAACCATGCAGGAAACCGAATTCTCCAGTCCGAACCGTCGTCCGGGTCAGCCGCCGTTCCAGTCGAAATCGCAATCAGGCGGGTGACATTTTCCTGTTTCATCACCGCAATAATGGATTGCATCGCTCGGGTAATCGGTAACGCGTTGGGGTGCTTCAACGCGGTTGGGCCAAGCGCAGACAACACAGCATCTGCGCCCTGAATCGCATTTTTCAGCGCTTCTTTGTCGGTCAATTCACCGCGAATAACACGGACGTTTGGATCGTCAAATAAAGAACCCGTGCGCGCAAACACCGTCAGTTCTATTCCGCGCTTAAGGCCCTCGGAAATCAAATAACGCCCTGTTTTCCCCGTCGCACCAAACAGTGTCACTTTCATGTTGCTCCCTTATATCTTGATAAAATGTGAAAGGCCAAAAAGAACGACGCTTCAGGTCAGTACGCACTCCCCTTCCCGCTACTTGTCAGATGGTGTTCTGTGACGATATCGCCATAAGGCGAAGGGGTCTCACGCGCGGCATTTTGGGTAGCAAAGGACGCTATCAACAATACGAGCCCTAGCCCTGCCGGTAAGGCACCACCAGGCTTACGTACGCCAATGTGCGCAATAGCCGAAAGAAGCAGATGAAAGAGCATGCCCGCATAGGCCAGATCGCTGAGCGGCACGCTATTGCGGGAAAGGATGGTAGCGACAGCGAGGATCTTCACTGCGGTGAGGATCGGCACAAGATAGCCGGGGTAACCAAAGTCAATTATCGTCTGGCGGACCCACTCCCTTTTGGTGAGGTATATCGTCGCTGAGGCGATATACAGCAGTGATAACAGTGCGGTACTGATCCAGTAAATGTAGTGTGCTTGCATGACATTTCCTCACGGGTGTTTTCCAATGTTGGTGCAGAATGTCTGCTAACATGAATTACCGCAAGTAGGATGAAATAGTGATGGTTAGTATGGAAAATAAGACTAATGGCAATCCTGAAATCAACATGCACGAGGAAATGCGCCGGGCATTTAGGCTGCTGGCAGGCAAGTGGAAGCTAGAAATTATGTGGCTGCTCAATCAACGGATTTATCGCTTCGGAGAGCTCCGAAAAGCGATACCCGGCATTACGCAACACATGCTGACAGCTCAACTGCGTGAGCTGGAAACGGACGGTCTGGTATCTCGCACCGTTTTCGCGGAAGTCCCTCCACGCGTCGAGTATGAAATTACGGATAAGGCTCGCGGACTTGGGCCGACGATGCAGGCGTTAACTGCCTGGTGGATGGAATACGGCCAAACGGTACCCGTCAAACCTGCTGCGCGGGGACGCACAGCCAGGCCAAAATCGCAGGGAAAGTAATACCTTGAGCGCCCTTTACTGCTGACGAGAGGCAGTCTTGGCCAGTTCAGATAATACGGCGGTCGCCTCATCTAAACGCTCAGGGACGAGCTTGTAGAACACCCAATTTTTGATGCGTTTCGATGTGACAATCCCGGCTTTTGAAAGATATTGAAGATGGCCGGTGACGGTTGGCTGGCTCAAGCCAATTTTCTCAGTGATAAAACCGACACAAACCCCATCGTTAACCAGATCCCCGTCCTGCTGTTCCGGGAAGTGCGCACGGGGATCGGCCAGCCATTCCAGAATAATGAGCCGTTGCTCATTGCCGAGCGCTCGCAGCAAATCGGCCGTTGTCGTCACATGCTTGTTCATATAGCCAAATACCTATATAGTTATTTACATATACAGCTGAGTGGAGAATACTATGACAAGCAAACACCAAAGGGCAACCGACTCTGTAACGTTGAAGGATATTTACGCCGCCTCTCAGCAGATCAAGGGGACAATAAGCAGGACTCCGCTGGATCATTCGCCACCGCTATCCGCCCTTGTTGGTGCGGAAATCCGACTCAAAATGGAAAATCTCCAGCAGACCGGTAGCTTTAAGCTGCGTGGTGCGGCAAACGTGCTTGCCAATCTGGATACAGAACAGCGCCGCGCTGGCGTCATTGCCCCCACGGCAGGAAATCATGGATTAGGGCTCGCCTATGCCGGGCAGGTTGCGGGCATCCCCGTAACCATCTTTTTGCCACGCGCGGCAGATCCCATGAAGGTCGCAGCCATGAAAAGCTGTGGCGCACATATTACGTTCTTTGATGACATCGAAGAAGCGAGGCTGGCGGCTATCGCAGCGGCGCAGCAGTCAGGTGCCGCCTTCGTTTCTGCCTACGACAACCCGCATATGATTGCTGGCGGTGGCACCGTCGGTCTTGAAATCATGGAAGACTGGCTGGATGCAGAGATTATTCTGGTGAACATCGGCGGCGGCGGGCTCATCTCCGGGATTGCGACAGCGGCCAAAGCAATCAACCCCGCTATCGAAGTGTGGGGCATACAAAGTGAAGCGAGCCCGACGTTCGCCCGCTGGAAAGAAGCGGGTGAAGCGATTCCCGTCGATCTGGCCCCCTCCATCGCCGAGGGCGTAAGTGGCTATATAGAGCCCAGCGCGATGACCTGGCCGTTGGTTCGCGATCGCGTCGATCGCGTGCTCACCGTCTCAGAAGACGAAATCAAAGCAGCGATGCTATCAATGCTCGATCTGCATCGCCATGTTGTCGAGCCTTCAGGGGTGCCCGCTGTCGCGGGAGCCATTCGCTACGCGAAGGAGATTGGCGGACGCAAAACCGTCTGCGTCATCACCGGCAGGAATATTTCGAGTTCACGCTATCTCACGCTGCTTAATGAGGCGACAGCAGTGTAAACCAGTAGAACAAGCGCCTCTTTGCTGGGTAACCTACGGGAGGTGTTACAGCGTGAAACCGTAGTGAGAGCCGTCCGGCAGTTCAACATCAAGGCGTAGTTTACTGCCGGTCGCCTCGACATAGCGTTTAAGCGTGGAAAGTTTCAAATCGCGACCGGGTTTTTCCATTCCCGCCACCGTCGGCTGTTTTAAGCCAAGCACCTGCGCCATTTCCACTTGCGTTTTTTGCACCCTCTCACGCAGTTCGGCGAGATGAATATTGAGTAACATGTCTGCCGCTATAGCGTGAGCATCGGCGGCGACATCTGGTTTTTCATCCGCAAGAAGCTGTTCCAGCGTTCTGCCCATAGCATTACCCCTTCTTCTCTGATTTTTTCAGATACTTTGTGAATTCCCGATCGGCAAGCGGGATCATCTCATTGTAAAAGCGCTGAACCAGTTATCAAACACGTCCGTCGTTTCAATTTTCCACACTGGGCCACCTCTAATATAGCTCAAATGCTATATAGGTTAAAAGCTATAATGTGAATAATGACGTGATAACAAACGACATGCACCGACACAACTAAAGAAGCCGAAGCGGCATTCCAGATTTAAGATGCAAGTGAAATGACATGCTGGCCTCGTGCGAGCAAGGTCGCACAATGCCGTGATATGTAGATTGGATAGAGCAATTGATTAAGCGTCAAATGGCGATTCAGACATCGCGCAGTCTGGCCTGACGGCGAGAGCGGCAAATTTCGGCATGGTTCTTATCGGCCCACTGAATCAACAACTGCATGGGTTGCAAAAAGGAGTGTCCTAATGGCGTCAGCGTGTACTCCACGCGCGGGGGAACTTCCGCATAGATCGTCCGATGTATGAATCCATCAGCTTCGAGTCGTTTTAGCGTGCGTGACAGCATCTGACGCGAAATATCGTCGATATGGCGGTGTAATTCATTAAAGCGCAGCGTCTGTTGCGCCAGCGCTTCCAGTATTAACAGACTCCACCGATCACCGATGCGATCCAACACATCACGGATCGGACAAGGATGATCAAACGCGGAATCGTCGGCGTTTTCCGCTGGCGATGTTTTTTGGCTAACCGCGTCATGATTGAGGGTGTCATTAGTCATTGTTGTGTGACCTGGTTGCATACTGGTGACTTCTTGTAGGGAGAAAGCCGGGAATGTACCATCCAGATTCTCTATAGTCTATTTTTGTTACTTAGTCCCAAAACAAGATAATAAGGAGTCTACATGTCACATATCGCTCTCATTGGCGCCTCAGGCGATGCCGGTTCACGCATTCTTAAAGAATTATCAGACCGTGGGCATACGGTCACCGCCATCGCACGCTCGCCAGAAAAAATTGCTTCACTGCCGAACGTTACCGCTAAGCAGGGTGACGCGCTGGACAAAGATGCGCTGGTCGCATTATTCAAAGGACATGACGTCGTGGTCAGCGCCGTTAAATTTGGTTCGTCCGATCCGGCTACCCTGATTGCAGCCGTTAAAGCCGCAGGCGTGAAACGCTATCTGGTCGTCGGCGGCGCGGGGAGCCTTGAAATTGCACCCGGCCAACGCCTGATCGATCAGCCAAACTTCCCTGATGCTTATCGTCCTGAGGCCTCTCGAGGCGCAGCCTTCCTTGACTTGTTAAAACAGGAAAAAGATCTTGATTGGTCGTTCCTCTCACCGTCCGCCGAATTTGTTCCAGGCCAACGCACAGGCACCTTCCGCCTCGGCAAAGACACGCTGCTAAGTAACGATAAAGGCAGCAGCATTTCCTTCGAAGACTATGCCGTTGCGCTGGTTGATGAAATTGAAAATCCGGCACACTCTCGTCAGCGCTTTACCGTCGGCTATTAAGCCTTGATGGCGATCCGTACATTGATTTCTTCCCTCAGCAATGTGCGGATCTCACGTTATATCAATATGCAGTAGAGATAGAACAGAACGGTATCAGCGAGCCGCGTGAGTTTGTTATGGTATTGACTTAACTCGCTCTCTTTTCATGCATAAGGAGTTTTTGAATGGCTACCTCCCCAACGTATGTGCCGCCAAAAGTGTGGCAGCCCGCTTCTTCCGGCGGTGCTTTTGCCAATATTAACCGCCCGATAGCTGGCCCAACGCACGAAAAAGCGCTGCCCGTTGGCAAACATCCGCTTCAGCTTTATTCGCTGGCGACACCAAACGGTGTGAAAGTGACGATCATGCTGGAAGAGTTGCTGGCGCTGGGCCATTCAGGTGCAGAGTACGATGCCTGGCTGATTAAGATAGGCGATGGAGATCAGTTCTCCAGCGGGTTTGTCGACGTCAATCCGAACTCCAAGATCCCCGCCTTGCTTGACCAAAGCGGCGAAAAACCGGTTCGCGTGTTTGAGTCCGGTTCCATTCTGGTGTATCTGGCCGAGAAATTTGGTGCGCTGCTGCCGAGCGACCTCGCCACACGTACGGAAACCCTTAACTGGCTCTTCTGGCAGATGGGTTCCGCCCCTTACGTTGGCGGCGGATTCGGCCATTTCTACGCCTACGCGCCGGAAAAATTTGAATACCCGATCAACCGTTTCACGATGGAAACCAAGCGTCAGTTGGATGTGCTCAACCGCCAACTGGCAGAGAACCGCTATCTGGCCGGCGACAGCTATACGATTGCCGATATTGCGGTTTGGCCGTGGTACGGTGGACTGGTACAAAACGCGCTTTACTCCGCCGGAGAGTTCCTGTCCGTACACGAATATGAACATGTGATTCGTTGGGCTGACGAGATTGCCGCCCGTCCAGCAGTGATCCGTGGCCGCAAGGTCAATCGCACCTGGGGTGAAGAGTCTGAGCAGGTCGCCGAGCGCCATCAGGCATCCGATTTGGATTAATCTTCTGCCGCAGATCAATACTGGCCGTATTCAACGACTAAAAAAATCGGCCTCTGCCCTCTCCCGTCAAGGAGGAGGCAAAGGCCGAGTAGGGTAATACGCGCGATTGACTAATTAGCGGCGTTTCACTTTATTCAGTACCGTCTGAATCGCCGTCGACAGTTCATTGATCTCGAATTTCGCGACGTAGGCATCTGCGCCAACATTGCGTACGTGATCTTCGTTAGCGCTACCAGACAGTGAAGAGTGAATCACCACCGGGATATTCTTCAGGTATTCTTCACGCTTGATATTTCTTGTCAGCGTAAAGCCGTCCATTTCCGGCATTTCCAAATCGGTCAGGACCATTGAGATCTTATCCGAGATAGGTCGGCCTTCCGACTGTGCTTCTAGCGCAATTTGTCGAATCTTGTTCCAGGCATCCTGCCCGGTGATGTGCATACTAAACGGAATGCCCATCTGGGTTAGCCCCTGCTCAAGCAGCGAACGAGCGACTTTGGAATCTTCCGCGACAATCGCAATCGCACCTGGCGTATAAGGGTAAATTTTCTCTTCTGCGTTCTTGAGCTTGGTTTCGCGATCGCCAGGAATGATATCAAACAGAATCTGTTCAACATCCAGCACCAGCGCCAGACGGTTGCTGTCTTTGTCGTTATCAAGACGCGCAATACTTGTGATATAGGAGCTGCTCACGCCCGCTTCAGCGGCCAGAACCTGACTCCATTCCAGACGCACGATATCGTCGACTGACTCCACGGCGAATGCCTGCGTACTACGCGCATACTCCGTGATAAGGAGGATGTTCAGGCCAGTTTCCGATGAACTGCCGACTACAGCAGGAAGATCGATAACGGGAATGATTTGTCCACGAATGTTGACCATACCCAGCATCGGCGATTTCATGCCAGCCGCTTTGGTCAGCGTAGGCATCGGCACGATTTCACGCAGTTTAAACACGTTGATGCCAAACAGCTCAGATTTGCCACCTTCGGGTGATTTGCCCAGCTGGAATAATAAGAGTTCAAATTTATTAGCAGAGGTGAGGTTTGTTCTCTCATCAATTTCTTTTTGAAAATTATCCATGCTTTCCTCAGTGCGAGTCATTGTCATTATAGGTATACCGTAACCAGGCAACATTCGAGATGTGAGCAAACAGGAACCAACATCCGACCGCTCCACTGTACGTGATAGTCGTGTTCTTTAATCTTATCCAGCGTCAAACGTAAATATTTGTTAAGTGTGTCAACCTTATCATCCAACGATGCTAATCATCGGACCAGTAGACGGATATCAGCCCTCTTCAGTATAACAGTCGGCTAGCATCCTTAAGGTGCAGATAACATTCCCTGAATCATTAATATCGGCAGAATTTGCCAACACCTTATCCCAAATCGTGACAGAAATGTTGCCTGAGAAGAAAACCTCACACCTCTCTTGACACAGCAGTCAGAAAAAACTAAAAACATACCGTACAGTTCAGTTTTATAAAAAGTACGCATGCCGACATTTACGCATAGCAACTGTGACGGTGCTCTGGCACCTAAGCGGCTGGCGTGGCTGGACGTCGTGTGGCTAAGGCTGCGTGTTATCACGCTATTTCGCGGTTCTCTTTACAGGATTCTCATATGTTCACATTATCCCGGGTTGCACGTCCTACCGTATTGGCTCTGGCTGTCGTACTCGCGGGCTGCGCGAGTAATCCCCCCGTGCGCTACAGCGGCATCGCATCGTCTTCGCAATTGGCGCAAAACACCGGTGAGCACGCAGATCGCATTCCTTACCGCTACACCACGCCCGTCGACTGGACGCAATACACTCACATCATCATCGACCCGGTCAGCATTTATCAGGGCAGCGATAACCAGTTCAAGGACATGTCACAGCAGGACAAGCAGTCGCTGGCCGCCTATATGCAGGATACGTTCAGTAAAACCTTGCGCTCCCGTTTCAACGAAGTGACCTTACCTGCCCCCGGTACACTGCGGCTGAAACTGACCCTGACGGGGGCCGATACCACGACGCCGGTTGCCGGCACGTTTACCAAATTCGACCTGGCTGGCGGGCCATACAACATCGTGCAGTCCATCCGTGGCAAAGAAGGTCTGCTCAACGGATCTGTGAACTATGCCGTTGAAATTTATGATGCGACGACCAACAAACTGCTCAATGCCTATGTCGCGAAGCAGTACCCGAACGCCATGAACGTCAGCGCCAGCGTGGGCGCACTAAGCGCCGCGGAGGTCGGTATCGATAAAGCGGCTGAAGAACTGGCTGACATGCTGAAGTAAGCGGAAAACGACTATCACGGTGCGGAACAGCATGATGACAATCTATCCCCACTTAATTATCTGTCCGCACTGTGACAGCGTGCATCATTACCGGGTGTTAAATCCCGGTGAAGCAGCACGCTGCACGCGCTGTCAGGCCACACTGTATCGTTCAGGCTGGATGAATATCGGGCATCGGCTGGCACTGATACAAACGGCGGCCATCCTGTTTTTTATCGCCAATATCTATCCAGTACTGAGCGTCAGTTTCCATGCGCTACAGAATACGGCAACGCTCTGGCAAGCAGCGCTCGCATTGGCTAACGGGGCGACCTTGCCGCTGGCAGTAGGCTGTTTTTTTCTCCTGATTATTGCCCCATTTCTACAAATCATGCTGACAGGCTGGATACTGATGTTCGCCAACCAAGGCCGCTGCGCCCCCGGATTTATTCCCGTCATGAAGATACTGCTGTGGCTTCGTCCCTGGAGCATGTTGGAGATTGCGACGCTCGGCTTTCTGATCGCCGCCATCAAGCTCTCCGGCTTTATGCAGGTCATGCCGGGAGCGGGCTGCTGGGCGATAGCCGCGCTGATGCTGCTGCTCGTTGTCGTCAACAGTCTGGATCTGCGCCCACTGTGGTCGCTGGTGCCCACGGACAGCAACCGCAGCGTGGTCAGCCATGAAAAGTAATCCGTCCGCCCAACCGTTGCCGTTGGTCGCCTGTCCGGTATGCGGGCTCGTCTGCCAGCATGATGCCGACACGCACGACGCGGCGCGTTGCCCACGCTGTCGGTCGCGACTGACGTCTTCCCACAAGGACAGCACCACGTTCTCTTCCGCATTACTGATCGCCGCCCTGATTTTCTACATTCCCGCGAACGTGTTACCCGTGATGTACACCCGTTTTTTCGGGTTGGGGAGCGAAAGCACCATCCTAAGCGGCGTGATGGATTTCTGGCACAGCGGCGATTACGGCATCGCCCTGCTGATCTTTACCGCCAGCATTGTCATCCCCTGTATGAAATTTCTGATTCTCGGCCTGCTGCTCGTCATGTCTCGCCAAAAAAGCCGTAAGGCGATGGCCGAGCGCGCGGCACTGTATCGGCTAACGGAATGGGTGGGTTACTGGTCCATGCTGGATGTCGTCGTCATTGCCGCCGTCTCAGCGCTCGTCAGATTTCCACCGCTGAGTGAAGCGGAACCTCGCAGCGGCATTTCTTTTTTTTGGGCTGGTGGTGGTACTGACCATGTTATCTGCCATGAGCTATGACCCGCGTCTTATCTGGAAAGGTGACAAGAAATGATCGACGAACAACCCGGCGAGCCGGTGATTATCCGCCAACGCTGGCGAATCTCATTAATCTGGCTGGTACCGGCACTCGCCATGCTAACGGGGCTCGCTATGCTGATTCACACCTGGTCGGATACCGGGTCGGAAATCGTGATTTCTTTTCAGAGCGCAAGCGGCCTTGAGGCGGGCCGCACCGTCGTCAAATATAAAGACGTCGTGATAGGCAGTGTAAAAGACATCTCGCTGAGTCAGGACAGCCAGCAGGTTCTCGTCACGGTACAGCTCAATAAAAATGCGGAAAATCTGGCGCATACCGATAGCCGTTTTTGGGTGGTTCGCCCACGCGTCGCCATCAACGGTGTGACAGGCATCGATACCCTGCTTTCCGGCGCTTACATTGGAGCCGATAAAGGCGAATCGACTCAAGGAGAAACTCGCTTTATCGGTTTAGAGTCGCCGCCCACGGTAATTAACGGCATGCCGGGCAGCCGTTTTGTCATTCAGGCGGACGATCTCGGATCGCTGGATAGCGGTTCGCCGGTTTACTACCGCCGCATCCCCGTCGGCCGCGTCGCGTCTTACCAGTTGAATCGCGATGGTCGCAGCGTCCAGCTTCAGGTTTTCATTGATGCGCCCTATGACCGCTTTGTGACGCCCAATACCCGCTTCTGGAATGCCAGCGGGGTGGATCTCTCGGTGGACGCCAACGGTTTTCGCCTCAAAACACAAACCCTCGCTGCCGTCATGACTGGCGGCATCGCGTTTTCCACGCCCGATCTGGACAACACGATTGCCCGACCGGAACCGCTGACCACCTACAAACTGGCGAGCGATCGGGAATCAGCCCTGTCACCGCCGGATGGTCCGCCCATCTCCTTCAAACTCCGCTTTGACCGTTCGCTGCATGGTCTGGAGGTCGGTGCACCCGTTGAATTCTCCAGCGTCAAAATCGGCCATGTCACTGCTATTGAGCTGGATTACAGCAAAACGGGCTATCGCTTTCCAACCGTCGTCAGCATTGACGTGTTTCCTAACCGCCTCGGCAACGTACTGGATAAGTTACCTAAACAGGCGATGTCGCTCGAACAGCAAACGGCTGAGTTTACGCGCGATCTGGTTGAACATGGTCTGCGTGCACAGGTGGCACCGAGCAATTTGCTGACCGGACAGCTTTATATCTCACTTGATTTTGTGCCCGATGCGGCGAAGACACCGTTTGATCTCAACGCCCGCCCGTTAGTGCTGCCCACCGTCGATGGGGGATTCGATCGGTTACAAACGCAGATGGCGAGTATCATCGGCAAGATCGATAACCTGCCGCTGGATGCGATCGGCCGCAACATGAACACCACGCTGATAGAAGCCAATAAAGCGCTACGACAGGTTAACGGACAGACATTGCCAGAGGCTAATCGGTTGATGAAACAAATGCAGCAGGCCACACGCCGCGCACAGGATGTTCTGGAAGAGGATTCGCCGCTGCAACTGGGCATCACGCAGTCACTACAGGAAATTCAGCGCACCTTGCGCGCCCTGCGCAGCCTAGCCGAGCAAATTGACCGTCATCCGGAGTCGCTGCTGCATGGGCGACCAAGCGACTCGTCGGCGGCATTTAACCGCGATCCCCTTTCCCGAGAAGGATCTTCAAAATGAAACGAGCGGCATTGTTCTTATCGCTTACCGTGATGGCGTTGCTGAGCGCCTGCTCGTCGCCTCCGGTGCGTTACCACACGCTGCTGACGCCCGCCTCGCCTGCTGCAACGCTATCCTTTATGACAAACACAACACATGCAGCACCCTTTTTTATCGATGTGCTGCCCGTTGGTGTCCCGGCACAGCTTGATACGTCGCAGCTCGTTATTCGACAGGGTGATAGCGGTGCCGTCGTGCTGGATAACGAGCGTTGGCTCAGCCCGCTGAGTGAGGAAATTCGTACCGCGCTTTCCGCCGATCTGACGCAGCGTCTCAACACGCAGGATGTTTCAGGCTTGGTGCGTTCGGCAGACACGCCGGTGGTCAGAATTCAGCTTCAGGTTCGGCGATTTGATAGCTGGCCGGGCCAATCGGTGACGTTCGACGCCGACTGGAGCCTAAGCGCCGTTGGAAAAGAAGATGAGCGCGCACGGTTGATCTGTCGCAGCCAGTTTACCGAGCAGGCGGCGAACAGTGGTACTGCTATGCTGCACGCTCAGCAGCAGGTCATCACGCGGCTAGCGGAGCAAATCGCCGCAACGGCGACTCGCTGGATGCCGAATCGCCAAGGCACCTGCTCTACGCCGCCGCCCCGGCCATAAACATACTGACCGCATCCCCGACGATCTCGCGGATACGTTCGAGGCTTATTGGCTGTAAATGACGGTGGAATATGCGGTCATCGATTTCTGCCGTCAGCAGCGCCAAAAACTGTAACGCCCGCAAACGTGGGTTTCCCGGCTTGAGTTCCTGCCGTGCTATCGCCGCCGCCATCAGTTCGGACAGCTTATCAACGTTTTCTTTCGGGCCAGAATCATAAAACAGCGAACCAATATCGGAATGCCCGGCCTCTGCCACCACCATCCGATAAATCGCCATCGCGCTGCTATCGTTGGTCAACACGTACAGAATGCGTTCGCCGAAGCGCGACAGCTGTACGTCCAGCGTTTCGGCTGCCAGCGTGTCCGTCATCAGCTCCGCCGTTGCCTCGGACAGATGCATGGTCGCATGTTCACGAACGACAGCCGTAAACAGTTCTTCTTTGGTTGAAAAATAGCCATACAGCGTCGCCTTGGAACCGCCGACCCGCTTCGCCAGCTCATTCATGGTGGCGCGTTCATAGCCCATTTCCTGAAAAAGCAGCGCCGCTGTTTTCACGATAGCCTCACGGCGAGCCTTAGTGCGGACTTTCATCACCACTCCTGCCAGCCGATGCTGACGAGCAAAATAGAATTCGATATAGCAATATTATCAAAACATTAGCCTCGCCGCCGCCTCTTTACACAAAGCCGCATTGCAGCCTGTAACAACGAGAGAAGAACGAGAAAGGCATGACGATGAACAGCAAAGTACAACGGGGGTTGATAAGCGAAAACGGATTATTTACTATCCAGCTCCGAATGACGGCATACCCCTAAATAATTCGAATTGCAGGAAGGCGGCAACTCAGTGAATCCTCAGGGGCTTACTTCAGTAAGTGACTGGGGTGAGCGAGGACAAATCAGCTTAGCTGATTTGAACGCCGCTTGCGGCGGCCCATCAGGGCGAGGTTCAGAGATGAACCGAGTATTACCAACGCATATGCAATTTGAAGTATGACGGGAGAACTGTTTTTAGGGTGCGTGGTTTGACACCACACACCCTAAATTCAGTAGACAGAACAGGAACAAAATTATGGGTAATTCCCTGGGTTGGCAAATCAATTTGTAACAATTTTTTAAAATTTACTTTCTTGAATTTTTTTATAAATTGTCCTGTTCATGAAAAAATTATAAGTGATATCATGGGGTAACAGTAGTTAGACTTAGGTATAGGTCAGCACTATACTTTTAGGATGCCATCTATATCATGGGTACTTTCTTGCTTTTATTGAGGCCGTTACATGTCTGTATTTTGCTCTGACAATGAAATTATCAATAACACGATAAAAAGCTATCTCGGCCGAAAATTAAAGCAGTATGGCGACCTGAAATACGCCTACATGATCATGAATAAGAAGAACCCCTCTCAGGTTGTGATCATCTCAAATTACCCGCAGGAATGGGTTAATACCTATAAAGAAAATAACTATCAGCATATTGATCCGGTTATTTTGACGGCGATAAATAAAGTCTCGCCGTTCTCCTGGGAAGACAACATCGTTATTAACTCTAAGCTGAAGTTCTCCAAGATTTTTAATCTGTCAAAAGAGTACGATATTGTTAATGGCTACACCTTTGTCTTGCATGACAACAATAATAATCTGGCGGCGTTATCGATTATGTTTGAAGAGCACGCGCCAACGGATATGGAAAATATTGTTGAGGAAAACAAAGACAAACTGCAAATGCTGCTTATTGCTGTTCATGAGAAAATCACCAATCTTTACAAAGAGATGACGCAAAGCCCTCAAAGCAAAAAGCAAGGTGACAAAGAGATTTTCTCCCAGCGCGAAAACGAAATTCTGTACTGGGCCAGCATGGGAAAAACCTACCCGGAAATTGCGCTGATTCTGGATATCAAAATCAGCACCGTGAAATTCCACATTGGTAATGTAGTAAAAAAACTGGGCGTGCTGAATGCCAAACACGCCATCAGGCTGGGCGTAGAATTACAGCTCATCAAGCCCGAACCGTTATAATCCCATCAAATCTATCCCCCCTCGACATGCCCCTTAAACATGGGCATGGTGGGATAGGCTCTTACTCTTCTGCTGCGCGTTCCACAACGCGCGATAACGGCCTTCAGCATGCAGTAATTCATTATGTGTTCCCTGCTGGGAAATCCCCCCATTCTCGACAACCAAAATTCGATGTGCGCCCACAATTGTCGATAGCCGATGCGCAATGACAATCACCGTCTTGTCCTGAACCAGCCTGTCAATCGCTCGCTGTACGGCGAGCTCGCTTTCGGTATCCAATGCCGCCGTCGGTTCGTCCAGAATCACAATCGGCGCGTCCTTCAGTAAGGCTCGCGCAATCGAGATACGCTGCCGTTCACCGCCGGATAATCTGCCGCCGATATCGCCCAGTCGCGTTTGCCATCCCTGCGGCAGTCGCTGAATAAAGTCCAGACACTGTGCAGCCTCAGCAGCCCGCTCGATATCTGCATCGCTGGCATCCGGGCGTGCCATCCGAATGTTTGCCAGCACGGAATCATCGAACAGATAGACATCCTGAAACACCACGGAAATCAGCCGATTCAATTCACGCGTTGGAATGTGGCGAATATCCACGCCGCCGATACACACGCGTCCACGTGGCGGATCCGCATGACGCATGAGTAATCGCGTTATCGTCGTTTTCCCCGAGCCCGACGGCCCGACCAACGCCGTCATCCCCTTCTCCGGCAGCGCGATATCTACCCTATCGAGCACCATCTCAGCCTCGTCCGCATAGCGAAAACTCACCTGCTCGAACGTAATCGCATACGTCGTCGGCATCTCAACAGGCTGGTGTACAGGAAGTGGTTCAATCGCCAGCAGATCGTCAATGCGATGCAGCGCCGTATCAATCAGTTCCAGCACGGCCGTATAGCTGACAAACGTCGCCAGCGGTTCAGAGAAACGTATTACAATCACCATCATCGCGGCGACGATAGCTATATCCCACGCGCCCACCACAACGCCGCTGATACCCAGAATCAGCACGCCCTGAAGACCTAACTCAACGACGCTAGTAACCACTGCGCCGGGTTTAGCACCACTACGATGAGCCGACGTTTGTATCTGCTGTAGATGCTGAAAACGCTGACGCAGCGCCGATGTACGTTCAGCCTGCTGACAGCTGGTTCTCAGCACAGCGAGCCCCTGCACATATTCCACGATATCGGCGCTGGTTTGCTGATTCGCCTCCGCCAGCGCCTGCATCGTGCGGGAAAATGCCGGTCGTCGCCAACGATAAAGCAGCGCGATAGCGGGAAAGATCAGTAGCAGGCTCACGCCCAATCGCCATTCCACCATCAGCATGACGAGCGCTATCAAGACAGGCGTCACGATAGCCAACAGCAGTTGGTTTATTATCGCCAGCATATAGTTCAGGTTCTCATCCACGCTGCCCAGCAACAGCGCATTGATATCCCCCGCCCGCGTGGACTGAAGCGTGGTTAACGGCATGTTCCGCAGCTGTTCTCCCAGACGCATACGCAGCTCATGAGTTGCCGCCGCAAGCTGCCCACGATATTCAAACCCTTGACCATACCAGCGCAGCACCAGCGTCAGCAGGCTCAGGAGTGTCATGAACGCCAGCCACATCGCTATCTCGTGGGAAGCCGCCGCATGGGCAAAAGCCGACAGCAGCGGAAACAGACACGCCAGCGCCAGTCCCTGCGTCATCGCCGCCGCCAGCAGGCTTAAGCAACACCGACGGAACAACCGAGACTGTGAACCCGTCACCCGCTCCAACTGACGATACGTGTGCCACCACGCGGATAGCCGCGCCGTTATGGCGGAATGGCTTATGACGGTATGGTTTTTGTTTATCACGCGCGCTCTCCTGACTGCCCGTTGCTCGACGATGTGCTGCCTAGCGCCCAGTTCTGCGCCTGCTCATAGTGTCGCCACAGTGCGCTATAGCGGCCTTGTGCCGCCAGCAGCGCCTCATGCCGACCCGATTCGCTCAGCCGTCCACGGTCGAAGACCACGATCTGGTCAGCATCACGAATCGTCGACAGTCGGTGCGCCACCATGATGACCGTCTTACCCTGCATTAAGACGCCAAGCGCCGCCAGCAGCGCCGCCTCGTTTTCCGGGTCGGCAAAGGCCGTCGGTTCGTCCAGCACCAGTATCGGCCGGTTATGCAACAGCGCCCGCGCGATGGCGATACGCTGGCGCTGCCCACCGGACAGGAACTGGCCGCGCTCACCGGCCAGCGTGTCGTACCCCTGCGGCAACGCCATGATAAAATCGTGCGCCTGCGCCGCCGTCGCAGCGGCAATCACCTCTTCCATGCTTTTTTCAGGCAAACCGAGTCGGATGTTATTAGCGATGGTGTCTGCAAACAGGAATGACTCCTGAAAAACAAACGACACCTGCTGCATGAGCGTGGCGGTTTTCATCTGCCGGATATCAACACCGCCGATCAAAATGCGCCCGGCTGTTACGTCCCAAAAACGGGGAATGAGTCGCGCCACGGTGGTTTTCCCTGCGCCAGACGCCCCCACCAGCGCCGTCACCGATCCTGCCGGCACCTGAAAACTGACATCCTCCAGCACCCAGTCGCTCGCATGCTGATCGTAGCGGAAACCCACCTGTTCAAAGCTCACACTGGCATCGACGGGCAAGGCATCGCTTTCCGCTTCCGGCAGCGGCGATAACGCCAGCACGTCCTGAATCCGGCTGATACTCAATCGGGTTTTCGCCACCATATGGTTCAGCGCCATCATCGGCATGACGGCCTCCGCCATACCATTACCGAGCAGCAGCACCGCGATCCACAGACTGAAATCAAGATCGCCGGCGTGATAGAAACCGTAGGCCGCCCAGCACAGCACCAGCAGCGTTGGAAGCGGGTTAAGCACCGCGAAGGAGAAACGCGCCGAGAACCCCGCCTGCTGATACCAGCGCGTAAGCACGTCCAGATAATTTTCCAGCGCCTGTTGGTAGCGCCCAAACGTTGACGCGCCGGTATCGAAGGTGCGCACGACTGGCATCGCCTGCACAAATTCGATCACGGCAGTACTGACGTCTTCCCGCGCCTGGTTATAGCGCTGGTTCATCTCACCGGCATTGCGCATCGCCAGCATCAGCACCACGGCACCGATGACCAGCACCAGCAAGGCCGCCAGTGCTAAACGCCAATCTAACCAGAACAGTAACGCCCCCGTACACAGCGGTGCCACAAAGGCACGGGTATAGAGCGGCGTGCTGTCCGCCACAAACAGGTGGAGGGCTTTTACATCGTCCTGAACGATTTTCGCCAACGAACCTGTACCCAGACGCTGTACCTCACCCAGCGGGATCCGCGCCAGCTGTTCCGCCAGCGCGCTGCGAATCTGATTTTCCAGTCGGAACGCGGCGTAGTGAGACTGATTAAACGCCAGCAGACGTAGCAGATAACTGGCGCACAGGCACAGCACGGCCCCGACCATCGTCAACAGCGGCCATGACGCGGGCTGTAAAATTAGCAGCCGGATGCTCCACGCCAGAAAAAGCAGAAATGCGATGCCAGCCAGAACCGACAGCCCCGACAGGCACATCGCCAGACGAATTTGCCCTCTTACGGGGTGCATAATGTGCCAGGCACGGTTCTGTGGCGTAGAAGGCGGCGCGGCAGCGGATGAACCGCCTTCAACAGCAGAATGTGGCATAATTTTCTCTTTTCTCCTTCCCGCACAGTCGCTTACCCGTAACGCAAGCAAATCAACTCGACGACGGCAATAAAGTCAGGAATAATAACTATTCTCAATTGCGTATCTACCCGATTCGAGCCGATTTCTACCCGAATCGGTACGGGTTTCTGTCATCAACTGCGGTGCGATGATCGTTCGATAACCGCAACCCGTATCTTCAGGAGTCTGTCCATTGAATGCCTCCCCACTGAAAGCCACCAGCGAGCCTGAAGTCACCATTTCGAATTTGATCGCGGAGCTGCACGTCGTGCGGCCGGATACCGGCGCGGACTGTAGCCTGCTGCGCGCGACGCTTCAGGAAGGGCTGGATATTCTGGTGTGGCGTGGGCAGTTCCGGCAGCCGACAACCATGCATTTGCACGACGACTGGGGACGCATCAATTTTTCCTGTTCGTTGCAGGGAGATTCGCAATTCTCGCTGAAAGGCGATCGGGGACGGGAGCACGTGCTGAAGCAAGATTCGGGCTGCATTAGCTACACCCCGGACTGTCAGGGCACGTCGTCCTACGCCGGACGGTTTGAAAGCGTCACCGTGTCGCTGAGCCCTGAACTACTGGCTAACTGGGTGCCGGATCTCACCGGTAACCTGCGACAGCAGCTGGATTCCGGCCGACTCTGCACCCGCTGCGACTGCAATGCAGAGATGCGGGCAACCGCGCAGGTATTGAGCCACGCGCTGTCCAGCCTGACGCACCCGCAGCAGGCCGGCGAAAACCGCCATGCGCCGCTGTGGCTACTGGGGCAAAGCATGATTCTGGTCAGCCTCGCCGTTGCCGGACATGCCGATACCGTTCCGCAGCAGGGCACGCTCAGCCTGGCCGATCGCCAAAAGCTGCTGCGGGCCAAAGATCTGCTGCTGGCGGATCTGTCACAGGCCCCCACTATCGCCATGCTCTCCAGAGAAACCGGATTAAGCGTACTCAAGCTGAAACGCGGATTCCGCCAGCTCTTCAATAACAGCATCTATGGGTTATTTCAGGCCGAACGCATGCACGAAGCGCGGCGTCGGCTATTTGTCACGGGCGCGCCCGTCATGGTGGTCGCCACCGATCTGGGCTATGCGAACGCCAGCCACTTTAGCGCCGCCTTCCAAAAGCAGTTTGGCGTCACGCCTTCTGCTTTCAAGCGCCTGAACATTTAGCAGCCCCCGTTCATCCCGATACGGGTACAAATAGACTGGATTCGGGTAGCGCCGCAACAGCGAATGATTATCATTTTCTCCATTATAAGCAGGAGAAACCGCCATGCCCGATTCCATTGCAACGCCACATCCTTTCCTTGATACAGACGCCTGGCCGGTGGTCTTCTTACACATGCCGGAACAGGTGCCCGACGATGAATCCGCTGGTTATATGGCGCAGATCGTTCAGCTGTATGCCGCACAAGAACGCTTTGTACTCTGTATGACGGGTGCCGACCTGCCCCATCGCTCCCCTGTTTTTATGAATGCTTATCTTCAGTGGACACGCGATAACGTCAGCCTGCAACAGCAATACTGTGCGGGTGCGATTCGTATCGAAAGCGACGAAGCCAAAAGGCAAAAATACGTAGAGTGGGCGGAGAACTGGGCGCAGTCTGGGCAGGCGCCGTATGCCTATTTTGTCGTCGCCACCTCGCTTGAAGCACAGGCGCTGGCGATAACGCTGCTGGATTGCAGTAAACCATGACGTACAATTCGATGACACGCTATCTGCCCTATTGGTGTTTCTACCTCCATCAAGGCATGATCACCGCCCTCATTATGCAGGGCGTAGCGGGCTATTTTCGCCACGCGGGTTTGGATCTTGCGCAGCTAAGCTGGCTGTCGCTGACCTTTCTGCCGTGGATTGCCAAATGCCTGTGGGCACCGTGGGGCGAGCGTCACGCGCTTCCCCTGCGCGGCAATCCCTATTTAGGCAGTCTGGTGCTGCTCCAGATCGCGATGGCGGCAACGCTGGTTGTGATTGGCGTCATATCTCCCGAGCACTCTGTCCTCACGATTATCATTGCGCTGATGCTGCTGGCGCTGCTCTCCGCCAGCCACGATATCTATGCCGACGGTATCACGATTTGCACCACCAGCGCCGCCAGTCGCGCGCTGGCAAATACCGCGCAGGTCGGCGGCAGCTATCTGGGTATTCTGTTCGGCTCTTATGCGTTCCTGAGTATTGCGGAACAGGCCGGGTGGCGAGGCGGCTTCTTCGCGCTGGCGGGGCTGTCGCTGCTGATGCTCATCCTGCCGCTGCGCTATCTCCAGCAATCCCCTATCCAGCATAGCCAAACTCAGGATCGTCAGAGTCAGCAAGCCGCACGCCCGACGCTAAATCGTCTGACGTTTAAAGCGCTCTGGCCGGTATTAGCCTTCACGGCCATTTTCTATCTGGCGATGCGCGGCATGATGGCGCTACAGACCGTCATGTTGATCGACAGACAGCTTAGCCTGAGCCAACTGGGTATCATCATGACCGTGTACAGCACCGCCGTCAGCGGCGTAGGGATTGTGCTCGCCAACGTCCTGATTCGACGCATGGGCGCACTGCGCTGTCTGCTGCCCGTCATGGTCGTGCACGCTCTGTTAGCCATTGTACTGGCCGTGGGCTACCCGCTGTATTCATTGAACGCCTGGATCGCGCTCTTTGGCGTGGTCAATCTGGCTGCCGCCATCGGGTTTGTCACGCTATACAACGTTCTGATGGGCTTAGTCAGACCCCATCAGCCCGCGTCCGACTATGCGCTGTTCCAATCGACCGACGCCGCCGTCGCCATGATCGTGTCGATTGCTGCGCTCCAGTTAGCCCATCACACGAATTACCAGACCACGCTGGGCGTGCTGGCCTGCTTCGCCGTCGCCAGCCTGTGGCCCGCCAAACGGCTATCAGTGCGCTTTTCCCGCCTATTTTCAGAGGGGATTCCCCCGGCTACAGCAAGCCAGCAGGGGCAGGATTAGTGGAAGGGAAAACTCGCAGGCAGTCTGCTGTATTCGGGTTGAAATAGACCCGATACGGGTAGCTCAAAAAATGCAAACGATTATCATTTAACTTTCATCATTCTCTGTCTTACGCGCTTTTCGTACCGTAGCTTTCGGTATCGTAGCTTTCCGTATCGTACTACAGCGCGTCGTGATGAAAGCCGTTACGTTGACAGCAATTTTAGTCTTTTCAGGGATTTAATAATGAAAATAATGCGTCTTTATCCGCTTGCCTTAACTGGCATGTTTCTCTCTTCTTATGCCTTTGCTGCTCAGGACGATACGCTTGTTGTTACCGCCAGCAAACAGTCGCCCTATTCCGCCTCGGCCAATAACGTCTCTTCTACCGTCGTAACGGCACCGGAGTTGAAAGATGCTGGCGTGACCAGCACAGACAAGCTGACCCGCGTGATGCCCGGCCTGAACCTCGGCAATAACGGTAGCCTGCTGTTCCCTTCCATCTCACTACGCGGCGTGTCTTCCGCCCAGGATTTCTACAGTCCGGCGGTGACGGTCTACGTGGACGGCGTACCACAGCTCGCCACCAACACCGTGCAGGCGCTCTCCGATGTGGAAAGCATCGAAATGCTGCGAGGCCCACAGGGGACGCTGTACGGTAAAAGCGCACAGGGCGGCATTATCAACATCGTAACTCAACAGCCGGACAGCACGCCGCGTGGTTATGTCGAAGGCGGCGTCGCCAGCCGCGACGGCTATCACGGCAAAATCAACCTCAGCGGCCCCATTCAGGATGGTCTGCTGTACGGCAGCGTTACGCTGCTGCGTCAGGTCGATTCAGGCGCGATGACCAACCCTGCCACGGGCAGCGACAATCTCGGCGGGACAAAATCCAGCGTCGGGAATCTTCGACTGCGACTGGCACCCGATGGTCAGCCGTGGGAAACCAGTCTGGCACTGACGGAAGACTGTACGCGCGCCACGCAGGATACCTATCTGCCGTTTGGCGATGCTAAAAATCGGACACTGGAGATCGCCGCGGGCGCACCCGACCCGACATTACGCCGCTGCACGCACAGCCAGTCGCTAAGCGGAAAATACACCACCGATAACTGGATCTTTAGCCTGATCGGCGCGTGGCAGCAGCAAAATTACGACCGTACCTTCCCGAACGGTACGCTGATGGCCGACATGCCGGAGCGCTGGGATCAGGACGTGCAGGAACTGCGTGCCGCGACACACGGTGCAGGCCGCACGGTGGATATGGTGTTCGGTCTTTACCGACAGGACACGCGTGAAAAACTCGATCTGACCTACAGCACGGCAGGTGCTCCGTTCATGAAGAGCAATGCCAATACGTCGTCGGAGACGTTAGCTGCCTACAGCGATCTGACCTGGCATCTGACCGACCGCATCGATCTGGGCGGCGGGCTGCGCGTGTCGCACGATAAAGCCGAAACCCGTTACCACCAGCAGTTCTCCGGCATGAACGTGGGCGACCGCAATAGCGTCGATGACGATCAGGTGCTGGGACAGCTCTCCGCCAGCTATCTGCTGAATAATGACTGGCGTGTCTATACTCGCGTCGCGCAGGGCTACAAACCAACCGGCTTTAACTATTCACCTGCCGCCGGCACGCAGGCCATTCCGTATAGTGCGGAGAAATCGATTAACTATGAAATCGGCTCACGCTACCAGAGCGGCGATGTGCAGCTTCAGGGCGCAGTGTTCCACACCCACACGCGTGATATGCAGCTGTATTCCGGCCCGGTCGGTATGCAAACGCTCAGCAACGCAGGTAGTGCCGACGCCAGCGGCGTAGAGATGATGCTGAAGTGGCAGTTCGTTCCCAACTGGTCATGGGATATCAACGGCACCTATGTCCGTTCTGAATTTACGGGCGACAGTGAGAGCTATCAGGATAAACGCGTGCCCTTCGTCCCGCGCTACGGTGCCGGCACCAGCCTGAACGGATTGATTGATACCTCGTTTGGCGCGTTAATGCCGCGTCTGGCCTTCAACGTGGTAGGTCCGCACTACTTCGACGGCGACAATGCATTGCGTCAGGGCACCTATACCACGACCGACCTGCGCCTCAGTTGGCAGGCTACCGACCGGGTGAATATCGCCGGCTATGTGGATAACGTTTTCGACCGCCGCTACCGTACCTTTGGCTTCATGAGCGGTACATCGGGCTATGCGCAAGTCAACGAAGGCCGAACCGTTGGCGTAGACGTGCGGGTAGATTTATTCTGATTTTGTTCTGACTTCGGTCATGACACATTCATAGCATAACGGCCTGCCGGGATAATTTTCTGTCATCCCGGCAGGCCGTTTCCTCTTACCGTGCATACCTCTTACCGCTGATTCCCTTACAATCCGTTACCGATTAGGCTTTCGCCTTTTCCGCTAGGTCATATTAATGACATCGCTCCTGCACCATACTGACCCTCGCCACTTTCTCATGATCCGTTTACCCTGATGTTTTGCGCCAGCTGCATTCTGCCGGAGATCCATCATGACGCGTAATAAGCTCCTTCTCCTTCTGATTCCCGTTGTCGTCTTGCTGATTGCCGTGCTGTGGTGGTCGTTCGGCCGAGGAAACAGCAATGCACTGTGGGAGATCGTCAGCGAACAATGCGTGCCCAATCAGCAGCGCAACGGCAAACCGGCCCCCTGTCTGGAGGTTAATCTGGCAGAGGGCTACGTGCTCTTTGATGACAGAAACGGTCCCTATCACGATCTGCTGCTCCCAACGGATAAAATCAGCGGCATCGAAAGCCCTGAACTCTTGCAGCCAGGTATACCCAATTTCTTCGAGCAGGCCTGGGCGCAACGCGGTCGTCTCTCCAGCGAGGCAGGTAAACCGATCAGAGATGACTATCTGTCGCTGGCGATTAATTCACGCTATGGCCGCACGCAAAACCAGCTGCATATCCACATTGCCTGCCTGCGCCCAGAGATTTATCAAACGTTGAATCAGCAGTTCCCGACGCTTTCTGGCGACTGGAAAACGCTGCCGGTCAAAATCAACGGGCATATCTATCTGGCAAAAACCCTCACAGCAAACGAACTGACGCAAAGCGATCCGTTCAAAACGCTCGATCGCTACGCCCAGCAGCGGGATGAATCTATCGGCAAATACGGGCTCGCGATGGTCTCCACGCCAGCAGGCGAAAAGGTACTGCTCGCCAGCGGCCTTGACGTGTTCAATATGAGTCTCGGGTCCGTGGAAGAAATTCAGGATTTTTCCTGTGCGCTGGCGAAATAGCCGCTAACCGCGCCAGACAGCGGCCTGAAGGTCGATATACCCTAAAGAATTCAAGTTTCAGGAAGGCGGCAAGTGAGGGAGTCCCGATGAGCTTACCCAAGTAAGTGATTCGGGTGACCGAGTGAAGCCAACGCGCATGCAACTTGAAGTATGACGGGTATAGCAATCAATTCGCTATAAGTTATAACGTTTTGTTCATTGCGTTGCCAGCCGACCTCCGCCTAAAAAGTGGGGAAAATCGATACGGTAGGTAGCTGCAACATGCATCTGGATTTACGGCAATTACGCAATTTTCTTGCACTGGCCGAACATGGGAGTTTTGTACAGGCCGCAGAGGCCGTCTGCCTGTCGCAATCGGCGTTCAGTCGCAGCATTCAGGCGCTGGAACAAACGATGGGGCATCCGCTTATCGACCGTCAGAGCCGCCGTTTTGCGCTGACGTGGCAGGGCAATACGCTGCTGCCGTTTGCGCGGCGTATGCAGGAACTGTCCTGGGAATTGATGACCGACATGCGACAGATCAGCGAGGCGCAGGAAGGCGAACTGACGTTTGGCTGTGGTCCGGCACCGTCGACCACGCTGATCCCTAAAGCTGTCGCGCATTTCCATGCCCTTCGTCCGCGCGCCAGAGTCACCTACAGCGTAGATAACTGGCAATCCCTGCGTGAGCGGCTGCTGGCCGACGAGTGGCCTTTTATCGTTGCCGATACCTGGCAGGCCGAAATGGAAACCAACCTCCACGTACAGCCATTAAGCCAGCAGCGCTGCTTCTTTATCTGCCACTCCTCACATCCGCTGGCGCAACAGGCAAACGTGACGCCGGACGATCTCCTGCGCTTTCCGCTCGCCTCCCCTTTTATGCCCGTTGGCATGCGCAAGGTGCTGGCGGCGTTAACGCGTCAGCCCGATTATCGACCACAGATTCAGTGTGATCATATCTATTCCGTCTTCAGCATCCTACGGCACACGCAGGCCATCAGCTTCGCCAGTGAGGATGGCTTTGCGCTGGGACGATTAAGCCATCAGTTGGTAGAAATTCCGCTGACGGGTACGCCGCCAGAATGGGGGAATATGCAAACCCGCTTCGGTATTGTCACCTGCTTGCAAAGAACGCTGCCGCCGCTGGCTGAGCTGATGATCGAAAGCATACTGGCGCAGGACAGGCTGCGCTCACCGGCTCCGGCACTGCCGACCCTGTGAGCGCATTCGTGATTATTTCACCGGATTACCGCTGGCGTCATACACCGCCCAGTTCGATTCCAGCCCTTTAGCTTTCAGCGCCCGATCAACAAACTGGCCGGCAAACCAGTCGCTGGCCGAGAACGTGTTGCGAATCAGCCCTGCGGCTTTCGCCCGCTCGATACTGTCCTGCAAGCTGCTGAGCAGGAATGGATCAAGACGCGGCGAACTTTGGAAAGGGAGGTCTTCCGCTTTCAGCTCTTCCTGAAAAATCGCCTGCGGAATCTGACTCTGTTCGGACATCAGCGCGGTGTATTCCGGCAGGTGCTGCGCATCGCCGATCCACTGCGCATTGTCCACCAGCACATTCACCAGCTGCTGCGTCGTGCCCGGATAACGGTCGATAAAGTCTTGCGTCGCCAGCACGGCCGCCTGCGTGGTGTTCGACCAGCCCAGCGCCCGGCTGGTGGTCACAATATTGATGCCCTGCTTACGCAACGCCAGCAGAGAGACGCCGCCCCACACCGCATCCACGCGCCTGGCCGCCAGCGCCGCTTTGCCCGCCGTCCAGTCCAGATTGATCACCCGCACGTCCCGCTCGTTCAGCCCGACGCTTTTAATCGCACGCTCAAACGACAACTGATCGGCCGTCCCCTTGTAGACCGCAATCCGCTTGCCGCGTAGGTCTTCAATGCGCTGAATGCCCGATTCCGGTGTCGCCGCCAGATAAGAATTAGAGCCGCGTGACCCGACCAGCACCCGCGTTGGCAGACTCCCCGAACGACCGATAATCGCCGCCAGATCGCCCAGATACACCACATCCAACTGCTTGTTTGCTAGCGCCTCATTCACCGCTGGGCCCGCCCCTTTAAAGAACGACCAGTGAATTTTAATACCCTGCGGCTCAAATTCTTTCTCCAACTGTTGGCGAATGTGCGCCAACCCCAGCGGCCCGCGAATAAAGGGTTTGCTGCCTGCACTCTGATCCGGCAAACCAATGCGAATCTCCGTCGGCTTCTGTGCATCCTGCGGGGCGGCGTCGTTTGCCTGAACGGCGGAAACGAGCGCTGCCCCCATCAACAGGGCGGTACTTAATACCTTCATCCCCCAGCGCCAGCGGGAAGATGCCGCTATCGGCGAGGCGGTGATCAACTGGGTGGCTTGTTGCATACGGTTTTCCTTAATAATTCGTTTCATCTGTCATGAAACTAGCGAACCGTTGGCGTCAGGCTTAAATAACATTTACAGGTTTGTTCAGCGGAAAAAAGCATAAATCAAGGCTGGCGGGCTCGGGCTACGCATATGCATTTATTGCACGGCGACCATCGCTTTATTGCATTGGCGTTCAACGTCGAAACCTGTTTTTTATTCCCTATTCATCCAACTGCGATGGTTTTCGGGAATAAAATGAATAAGTCGATGCCGCTGAAAAAAACCACGATCGTCTGGCCTTCTCTGCCGATAGCGCGGGCCTATTCTCTTGTCATGCCACTAGTCGTGTCGCTTGTAGTACCACTGATCGTGCCACTGGCAGTGCTGGCCCTGTGGTATATCAGCACCCACTACGGTTGGATGCCCGCCCAGATTCTCCCAGCTCCCGATGTCGTCGCTAAAACTGCCGTCGAACTCTGGCACAACGATCTCCTGCCGCAGCTCTTTATCAGCCTGCAACGGTTGGCTAGCGGCCTGCTGGCAGGCGTTCTGGCGGGGACGCTGCTTGGCGCACTGATGGGCGCCTCGCGCCGCGCCGAACACCTGCTGCACCCGACGGTATACGCGCTGGCACAAATTCCAACGCTGGGCTGGATCCCGCTGTTTATGGTGCTGTTCGGCATTGATGACGGTTTAAAGCTCGCGGTCATCATCAAGGCCGTAATTATCCCGGTAACGCTGCATACGCAAACGGGCGTGCGTAACGTGCCGCATGCGCTACAGGAAGTCGCTCGCACGCTGCGCCTGCCGTGGCATCAGCGCTTCATCAAATTAACGCTGCCCGCCGCGCTCCCCACCTGGTTAACCGGCTTACGGCTTGCGCTCTCGCAGGCGTGGGTGTCGCTAATCGTGGTCGAACTGCTGGCGTCGTCTCAGGGCATTGGCTACCTGTTGGTGTGGGGACGCCAGCTGTTTCAGCTGGATATTGTGTTTGTCTGCATCGCCGTGATTGGGTTGGCAGGGCTGACGATGGAGTGGGCAATCAATCAACTGGAACGCCGTCTGGTCTTTTGGCCACACCCGCCGCTCAGTCGCTTAACTACCGCACCGTCTCGCCGCTTATCCGCGCTGGTTTTACCCTTTCTCCTTCTGCTGCTCTGGCAACAGGCCAGCCGTTTTGGCTGGATCGACCCGCTGCTGCTGCCACCGCCCGCTGATGTGTGGCACATGCTGCTGCAAGGCGTCCGTGACGGTTCGCTCACCGAGGCGATGCAGGCCAGCCTGACTCGTGCGCTCGCCGGTGCAGTATGCGGCATTATCGCAGGGCTCGTGTGCGGTGTGCTGCTGGGGCTGAATGCCACCAGCGATGCCCTCTTTACCCCTACGGTCGCGACGCTGCGCCAGATCGCGCTGTTTGCCTGGCTACCGCTGCTGACTGCTTGGGTTGGCAACGATGAAGTCGGGAAAATCACGTTTGTCGCACTGGCCTCATTCTTCCCCATGCTGGTGGCCAGCCATCGTGGTATTCGCCAGCGTTCTCAGGCGTTACAGGAAGTCGCACAGGTATTGCAACTCCGTCTCTGGACCCGCCTGCGAGTGCTGATCCTGCCGGGTGCCGCACCTGCGATCTTCGCCGGTTTACGTCTGTCGCTGATTTACGCCTGGCTTGGCACCATTGGCGCAGAATATTTCATGTCATCCGGCACCGGGATCGGCAGCCTGATGATTAACGCCCAGCAGCTACTGGATATGCCCCTGATTATCAGCGGCATGCTGTTGATTGGATTAACGGGCGCGGTGCTCGACCGCGTCGGATTAGGTCTGGAACAGCGGATGACGCGCTGGCGTTCCGCAGGAGAAATCTCATGACATCCACAACCCTTGACGAATCACCGCCGGTGGTGCAGTTCGATCGGCTTCGTAAACAGTTTCGCGTGCAGGGCGAGGCGTTAACGGTGATTGAGGATTTTTCCCTGTCGATTCACAGCGGTGAACTGGTGGCGATTGTTGGAAGCAGCGGCTGCGGCAAATCCACGCTGCTGCGTATGCTGGTCGGCCTGGACAACGACTATCAGGGACGCGTGCTGGTCGAAGGGAAAACCGTGCGCGGTATCGGACGTGAGCGCGGAATGGTGTTTCAGGAACCGCGCCTGTTTCCGTGGCTGACGGTGCGACAAAACATCGCGCTCGGACTGGCGAATGAAGCCATCGACGACAAAGAACGGAAGCGCCTGATCGACCACTTTATTCAGCTCGTGCATTTGCAGGATTTTGCCGATGCCCTGCCTGCTCAGCTTTCCGGCGGCATGGCACAGCGTGTGGCTATCGCACGCGGGCTCGTCGCCAATCCGCGCATTCTGATGCTGGATGAACCTTTTGGCGCACTGGATGCGTTGACCCGCCAACAGATGCAACAGGAGCTGCGCCGCATTCATCAGGCGGAGGGCACCACCACGCTGTTGGTCACGCACGACGTCGAGGAAGCGGTCTATCTCGCCGATCGCGTCGTCGTGCTGGCCCCGCGACCGGGCCGTATCCGCCAGATTGCGACGATTTCGCTGCCGCATCCGCGCCAGCGTGACAGTCAGGCCTTTCACCAGCAGTGCAGCGAGTTGCTCGCCTTGCTGACGCAGCCTGCCGATACGGCTGCCGACTTCTCTTCTCTGAACACGTAAATACTGGAGCACAACTATGGGACACCCTTCCGTCTACCCGACCGGCACAACGATTTACAACCCGGAAAAAGCCTGGGGCGGCTACACCGTCTTTCAGGCGCTGGAACGTGGCGCGGTACTGGTGGATATGAATGGCACCGAACTGCGCCTGTGGGAAGGTCTGCACGGCTTCCCCAATAAAATCCTGCCCGGCGGTTACATCCTTGGGCACAGCGGCGAACGCGATTCGCGCTACGGTATGCAGGACATGGTCGACCTGATTCAGGTGGACTGGGACGGCAACGTCGTGTGGAAATTCAACGGCTATGGGCACATTACCGATCCCGATCTTCCGCCAGAATGGATGGCGCGCGTCCATCATGACTACCAGCGCAGCGGCAATCCGGTAGGCTATTACGCGCCGGGGCAGGAACCGCAGTCGATCGGCGGCAACACGCTATTGCTGGCGCATACCAACCTGCATAATGAACGGATCAGCGACAAACTGCTGCTCGACGACACCATCATCGAAGTGGATTGGGAGGGCAACATTTTGTGGGAATGGCGTTGCAGCGACCATTTCGATGAGCTGGGCTTTGATGACGACGCGAAAACCGCGCTGTACAACAACCCTAACCTGCGCAAAAGCGGCGGCGGGATGGGCGACTGGATGCACATCAACTCCATGTCAGCACTCGGCCCCAATCCGTGGTTCGATCAAGGCGATACCCGCTTCCATCCGGATAACATCATCTGGGACGCGCGCGAATCCAACATCATCGCCATCATCGACAAGCAGAGCGGCAATATCGTCTGGCAGCTTGGCCCGAATTACAACACGCCTGAACTCAAACACATCGGCTGGATTATCGGTCAGCATCACGCGCATATGATCCCCGCAGGTTTACCGGGCGCGGGCAATATTCTGGTGTTTGATAACGGCGGTTGGGCAGGCTACGGCGCACCCAACCCAGCATCGGCCGACGGCGTGAAAAACGCCTGGCGTGACTATTCCCGCGTGCTGGAAATCAACCCGATAACGCTGGATATTGTCTGGCGCTATTCGCCGTACGAAGCGGGCATCCCGCACCCGACCGACGCCTTCCGTTTTTACAGCCCGTATATCAGCAATATCCAACGTCTGCCGAACGGCAATACGCTGATTAACGAAGGGGCCAATGGTCGGCTGTTTGAAGTGACCGTCGATCACGAGATTGTCTGGGAGTTTATTTCCCCCTACTGGGGCAAGACGGTGAACACCAACATGCTGTACCGCGCTTACCGCGTGCCTTACGAGTGGGTGCCGCAGCTGCCACGCCCACAGGAAACCCCGGTGATTGCCCCCGACAACACCCAGCTACGTCAACCCGGTGCCGCCGCCCCCGGCTTCGCCAGCGTGGTTCGTATCGACGGCACGCGCCCCTACAAAAAAGGCGGCGATGCCCTGTGCGTCGCGACCGACAGCGAAGACCTCAAGCGCAGCCCGAAGCTCTTTGCCGTCAACCGCGAGCGTTTTGCTCCACTCACCGCCGACGACTGGCCTGAGCTGGCAGCCCAACCTGGTCCACAGCTGCTGCTGGTCGGCGCTGAACGCTGCGTCCACTGCAAAAGCCTCTACCGCCAGTTAGAAGCGATTCTGGATAACGAGGAATACCGCCAATTACCAAGCCATTATCTGGACGCCGATCATCACATTGCGCTGGCGGAGCAATTGGCGGTCCGGACGCTACCGACCCTGCTATGGCTCGTCAATGGTGAAGAACAGGCTCGCCTGAGCGGCGCACAGCAGCCTGAACGCCTGCGCCAGTGGCTGGCCGCACAACAGAACTAAGCCTCACACCTTAACGCGATCTCGCTCCCAGTGAGATCGCGTCGTTACTTTCATTTCTCACTTTTCTTGCGTACATCCTTCCATACCGACGCAGTTGCCCTCCGCGCTTCTTCCCTGTCCGTATCTGCTTCTTTTACCATTGCCTACAGATTATTCAGGGACGGAAAAACAGCATGGCCGCGCATGATGCGATTTTTAAACAGTTTCTCAGCGATCCAGCCGTCGCAAAGGATTTCTTCGCTATCCATCTGCCAGAAGAAATCAGGACTATCTGCGACTTCAGCTCGCTACAACTGCAATCGGCCTCTTTTGTTGACGAGGAACTACGCGCAAGAATATCGGATATGCTGTACTCGATTCAGACCACCGCAGGGCAAGGTTATATCTATTGTGTGATTGAGCATCAGAGTCGCCCAGAAAAGCTGATGCCATTTCGCCTGCTGCGCTACGCGCTGGCTGCTATGCAGCAACACCTCTCTCAAGGCCACGATACATTGCCGCTCGTCGTTCCTTTGCTGTTTTATCACGGCCAGCGTAGCCCTTATCCCTATACGCTGCGCTGGCTCGATGGTTTTGCTGACGCTATTCAGGCTGAGAAACTCTACAACGCCCCCTTTCCTTTGGTTGACCTCACGGTGATACCGGATGAGGATATCAAGACGCATCGCCGCGTGGCGCTGTTGGAACTGGTACAAAAACACATCCGCACGCGAGATATGCTGGAACTGGCGCAGGATATCGGGCTATTATTTGAGCGCTGGCAGGTACCCCTGCTGCAAAAAAGAGCGATACTGTTTTACATCGCGCGGAGCGGCAACACCTCAAGGCCAGCAGAGTTTATTGAGGCCGTCGCGCAGTCTCTGTCAACGGATCGGGAGGCGATCATGACTATCGCACAGCAGCTTGAGAAAATCGGGTTTGAAAAAGGAATCAAACATGGCATGGAGCAAGGAATGCAACAAGGTATGAAAGCCAGTGCTCGAAACATTGCTCGTCAGCTTCTGCTTAGCGGGATGGAACCTGCTCAGGTTTGTCAAATTACTCAGTTGAGCGCGGCGGAACTGGCACAGCTGGTTGACTCATCGAATGACTAGGCTCTAAAGATAGCCCGCACTCCCTGCAATTATTCTCCCCTCATTTTTTCATCATCGACGTGGTCGGCTAAGAGCACGTCGATGCGCCAATTTATAAGCTCTGGATCACATTTCCTTTGCATCACTTCGTCGTAGTTTGTTATGTTATTACATATCGATTTACACTGACCCTATACGTTAGCCATGATTAACTGGAACAGACACACAGACGCCATTCTTCAGGTAGAGAACCTGAACCTGTCTATTGGTGGTGAAACCAAAGTCAGTGATATCAGCTTTACGCTGTTTGCGGGTGAACGTGTCTGTTTACTCGGCGCATCCGGTTCCGGTAAATCCCTCACCGCCAAAGCGGTAATCGGCACACCGCCATCGGGCTGCCAGATTAGCGGCAGTATTCGGGTTAATGGCGAAGAAGTCAGTCAGTTGAAAGCGCTGGCACGCCCCCCCGTTAGCCGCGTCTCTGCCGTATTCCAGGACTCAGCAACAGCGCTCAATCCCCTCATGCCGTTGGGAAAACAGCTGTCTCTGGCGTTGAAAGCCACCTCTTCCGCTGAACTTTCTGCCCTTCTGGCTGCTATGAAGCTGGATGATATTCCCAACCTGCTGCAACGCTATCCTGCCGAATTATCCGGCGGTCAGCGCCAGCGCATTTGTATTACTCTCGCCCTACTCGGCAAGACGCGCCTGCTGGTGGCCGACGAACCCACAACCGCGCTTGATGTCATGACCCAGCAGCAGGTATTGCAGGTCTTACAGGAACGTAGCACGCAGCCGGATGCGCCCGCCCTGCTGTTTATTACGCATGATATCGCCGTTGCTGCCCAGCTCTGCCAACGTGGTCTGGTGATGGAAAACGGGCGAGTCATTGAATCTGGCAGCATGCAGCAACTACTGAATGCACCACAGCAGCCCTATACCCGCAGTCTGGTCGCTGCCGCCCGTCGCGCTGACACACTTTTATCTGACACACTGTTATCCGACAGGATGTTACCCGCTGCCGGAGCGCTCGCCGGATGAACCACCATCTGCATGCGGTTCCCTCACCGTTTTTAAGTCTTGAGCGCGTCAGCCGCTATCGCCAGACGTCACGTTTGCCGTGGCAAAAGGCCGATCCCGCCAGTGCGATTTTTCACGACCTGTCGCTGAGCCTGCAACAGCACGAACGCGTCGGGCTGGTTGGTGCGTCCGGCTGTGGTAAATCCACGCTGCTAAAAACCCTGCTCGCGCTTGAAGCGACGGAGAGCGGCGTAGTGTACTGCGACGGCAACCTGATTACGCCCGGTTCGGTGCGTTCACTGCTCTGGTATCGCCGCCGCGTTCAGTACATTCCGCAGGATCCGGCAGGCTCGCTCGCGCCGCGTCAGCGCGTCGCCGATCTCCTCATTGAGCCGCTGAAGCGACTCCGCCCCGATGAGAACCGTCGCACTAATAAAAGTAATTCAGCCCGCCTGCATGAAGTCATGGATCAGGTGGGGCTTAGCGTCACACTTCTGGATAAGGTCGCCGGACAGCTTTCCGGAGGACAGGCACAGCGCGTTGCGCTGGCGCGAGCGCTGATCGTTCGACCCGAATTCTTACTGGCGGACGAGCCCGTCAGCGGTCTGGATTTGCCGCTGCGCGAACAGATTAAAGCCCTGCTTCAACAGGTCACCGAACAAAACAAGATGGGTTTGCTGATGGTGTCGCACGACATTTCCATGCTCGCCGGGCTGTGCGACAGAATGCTGGTCATGGACGGCGGTCGCATTATTGAAGATCGCCCCACCGCAGAAGTGCTGGCTTCGCCGCAGCAGGCGCACACAGCCCGTTTGTTGCAGGCCGTACCCGCGCTATCGACGTCAGGCTATTAGCTCGCTGAAAACGCGCTTTTTACCATAAAATATCGCATCAATAACACATTCCCCGTAACGGGCTTTTTATAACGGATCATGACATGTCAGACCTTACCGCCAACCGCGCCCCACGGCCTTATCCCCCGTTACTTCTGGGTAGCCAGCTGGTTTTCAATATTGGCTTTTATGCCGTCGTGCCGTTTCTGGCCATTTTCCTGCGCGACGACATGCTGCTTTCCGGCTGGGCCATCGGACTGGTAATTGGCTTACGCACCTTCTCTCAACAGGGCATGTTTTTAGTCGGCGGTGCGCTGGCTGATCGCTTCGGTGCACGTGTGATCATCCTGTGCGGCTGCGTCGTGCGTATCAGCGGCTATCTCCTGCTGGCGTTAGGCGACTCGCTGTGGCCGATCATCCTCGGAGCCTGTTTGACCGGTGTTGGCGGTGCCCTGTTCTCCCCCGCCATTGAAGCGCTGATGGCACAGGCCGGTACGCAAAGTGAAAAAGAGGGAAAACGCAGCCGCTCCGAGTGGTTCGCCCTGTTTGCCATTTGCGGCGAGTTAGGCGCAGTGCTGGGGCCATTGCTCGGTTCGGTGCTGGCAGGATACGGATTCCAACGCGTGGCGCTAGCCGGTGCGGGCGTTTTTGTGATTGCACTTATCATCCTGTTTTTCAGCCTGCCGCCAACACAGCGCAATCGGGGCGAATTACAGATTGCTCCATGGTGGGAAACCTTCCGCCAGCGCCGCTTTGTCGCGTTCATCATTGCCTACAGCGCTTATCTGTTCAGCTACAACCAGCTCTATCTGGCGCTACCGGTTGAACTGCATCGCTCCGGCAGCAGTGAGAAAGATCTCGGCCCGCTGTTTGTGCTGGCTTCCCTGCTGGTGATCGGGTTGCAGCTCCCGCTGGCGCGTTTTGCCCGCCGGGTTGGCGCGGCACGCATGCTGCCACTGGGCTTTGCGCTGCTAGCTGCCTCGTTCTTTAGCGTCGCGCTGTTTGCTTCCAGTACGCCGCCTGAAGGCTGGCAGCGCCTGCTTCCGGCTATCTCGCTGATTACCCTGCTGACGCTGGGACAGATGCTGATCGTTCCCGTCGGGATGGACCTTATACCACGCTTTGCCAACAACCAGAATTTGGGTGCGCACTATGGCGCGCTGGCGTCGATGGGTGGCATCGCCGTTCTCGTCGGCAACTTTATACTCGGCAGCCAGCTTGACCGCGCGCTGACGCCGTCGCCGCAGGCCGCCATTCCGTGGGTGCTGCTCGCTGCCGTGCCGTTGTGCAGTTCGCTGGCGATGATGGTCATCTGCCGCCCGTTTAAATCCGCTTCAACCGTGAATGAATAAGGACAGACTGATGAATATGCGTAATCGCCTGTGGCCCATTTCTGGCCTGCTATCAGCCACGCTGCTGCTTTCAGGCTGCTTCAACGAGCCGGAGGAAAATCACACCTCACATCATGACGGTCGAATCAAACTGGCGATGCTTCAACCACCGCGCTCCGGCCTGACACCGCTGAGCGATGATGCCTTTAAGCTGTCGCGTTGGAGCACCGCAGAAACGCTAGTGGTACTCGACAAACTCGGCGAAGCCCAGCCTGCGCTGGCGACGAAATGGCAGCAGATCGATGATAAATCCTGGCGTTTTGAACTGCGCCCGAACGTCCATTTTCACGATAACACCACCTTAAACGCTGCCACAGTAGTGAATGCGCTCACCGTGGCCTCCACCGCTGCCCCCAAACCGCGCATTCTGGACGGCGTGCAGTTAACGGTAAAAGCCGATGGCGATAACGCCGTCATTGTCTCCACAGCTAAACCGGATCCGCTGCTGCCTCAGCGGTTATCCAGCCCGCAGTTGGCAATTCTCTCCACCGCGGCATATGGCAAGAATGGCGTCGTTAATCCGATTAACACCGGAAGCGGCCCATTCGTTCTGCGTACTGTCACCGGCACCAGCAGCGCGGTATTGGATCGATTCGACGGTTACTGGGGTGAGAAAGCACAGGCCAGCGGTATCGACGTCAGCTTTGTCTCCGACGGCGCGGCGCGTGCTGCGGCATTACGTACCGGCACGGCAGACATTGTCGAAGCCATTCCGGTTTCACAGGCACCGCTGCTGGATCAATCGCTGGTGCATGAAGTGCCAATGCCGCGCACCAATACGCTGTATCTGAATACACGTCATGGCGTGATGCAAGATCCTGCGATGCGTGCTGCCGTGCGCGATGCGATTAATCGCCAACAGCTGGTGGATAACGTGTATGAGAAGCGCGCCGATATCGCGCAGGGTCTGTTAGGTCCCGCGCTACCGTGGGCGGCAGAACTGCGTCAGCCGGTGGCGAACCCGGTCAAAGCTGGTACGCCTGCGGGCGCCACCATTACGCTGGCCACCTTCAGCGATCGCGCCGAACTGCCTGAAGTGGCAGTTTATCTGGCACAGCAGCTCACTGCTGCTGGGTTTACGGTGAAGCAGGTGGTGCGTGAATATTCGCAGATCGAATCCGACGCGCTGGCGGGTAAGTTTGACGCCTTTATCTTATCGCGCGCGACGGTGCTGGATTCCGGCGATCCGGTCGCTTATCTGTACAGCGACTTCGCCTGCGAAGGGTCGTTCAATATCGCCCAACTGTGCCGCCCGGAAATCGATCAGGCGCTGCAAAAAGCCGCGACGATTCCTGCGGGTGTTGCACGCCGTCAGGCCATCATGCAGGCAGAAAATCTGATCCTTGCCAGCGATGCCGCGATCCCAATGCTGCATGAGCGTGTGATTCAAGGTGAAAGCGCACAGGTAAAAGACGCACTGCGCGACCCGCGTGAACGCACGCTGATTAACTCAGCCACGCATATTGTTACCGGCGCGAAGTAACGGATAGCGCACCCGCAACCAGAAAGATGACGAGTTTATGAGCGAATCGCTGTATTGCCGCACCTGTGCAACCATCAACCAGACGCAACGCCCGCGATACGGCGTGCTGATCCCGCTGTTTTCGCGGCTACTGACGCTGGCGGGGATTGTAGTGCTGATTGGTATGCTGCCGTGGTTATCCGGTCAGGATCCGGCGCTGGCGCTGTTGCGCGCCCGTTCCGGCGATCAGGAAGCGACTGCGGAAACGCTAAACGCGATTCGTCACTCTCTCGGACTGGATCAAGGTCCGCTGCAATTGCTGTTGAACTGGCTGACGGGTCTGTTGCACGGCGATGCGGGCAACTCCTGGGTGTCTGGTCGTCCGGTCCTTCCGGGGATGCTGCAGGCGGCGGGCGTCTCGATCACGCTAATGGCCTCCTCGGCACTGGTGGCCTTCACGCTGGCTGCCGTGCTGTGCGCCCCTACCTTTCGGCAGGGGTTGCGCGGTCAGGTTCATCGTTCAGGCGGTCTGTTTGCCGCCTTGTTTACCGCACTGCCTGAATTCCTACTGGCGTCGTTTCTACTGATCGTCGGTGCCGTCTGGCTACAGTGGTTTCCCCCTTATGGCTGGCTAGGCCTGCACTACGCGGTGCTGCCGTCGCTGGCTCTCGGTATTCCTGCTGGCGGTTACCTTGGCCGGATTATTGCCGACGCGCTCTCCGCCACCTTCAGCGAAAACTGGCTCACCACCTGGAGCGTGGCGGGCGTGAACCGTCGTCATATCGCACTAGCTGTGCTGAAACGCACGTTACCCAGCGTGATGCCACTAGTCGGGCTGGTGCTGGTCTCGTTAACCGGCGGTGCCATCGCCGTCGAAAAAGTATTCGCGATTCCCGGTCTGGGACGTGCAACGCTGGGGGCGGCGGCGGCACAGGATCTGCCCGCCTTGCAGGTCGGCGTGCTGATTATCTTACTCATCGCCTCGCTGGCTGGCATCGCCGCCAGCGGCGTGCGGCTGCTGATTCTCGGACGCGCGCTGCGAAGCGGCGCAATGCCCGTGCCGGAAGAGCGCGGTAGCCCTGCGTCTCGTCATGCCATCTGGCTGCCGATTATCTGCGTGCTGCTGCTGGCACTGCTGTTGCTGGCTGGCCTGCCGCGCGATCCCTATACGTCGGCCTTTCTGCGTCTGCAACCGCCGTCGTTCCTGCTGCCTTTTGGCGCGGATGCGATGGGGCGTGATTTGCTGGCACGCGTCGCACACGGTACGTTAAATACTTGTCTGCTGGCGCTGGCGGTCTCGCTGGCCTGTCTGGCGATTGGTCTGTTCGTTGGGCTCTTTCCGCGCCTGTTCACCGGCCCGATTGAAGTGACTAACGCCCTGCCGCCAGTCATTGCCGGACTGCTAGTCGCTGCGGTCAATGGCCCGACGGCAACGGGCGCAGCGATTGCCGTGATTGCCGTGAGTTGGGCACCGCTCGCGGCCCACACGGCAGCGCTGGTGGCAGAAATCAATGCGCGCCCCTATATTCGGATGCTGCCGATTCTCGGCGTCGGCCCGATACGGCGCAGCTTGTTCTATATTCTGCCCGCGCTGATTGGCCCGCTTTTCCGTCACGCCATGCTGAAACTGCCTGGCATCGCGTTGGCACTGGCCTCGCTCGGCTTTTTAGGTCTGGGCGCGCCACCGCCGACGCCGGAATGGGGGCGCGTGCTGGCTGAAGGGATGCCGTATATCGAACGCGCCTTCTGGGGCGTGCTGGCACCGGCGGCTGCGCTCGGCGTGCTGTCGATACTCGCGGTGAGCGCAGCGAACCTCTCCGGTCGCCACAAGCACTAATCTATCGCGCTATATCAGAATACTGCTTAAGCGCTCGCTTCTCTCCACGTTTACAGCTCCGCCAGATTTCACGATGGCGGGGCTGTGCATCTTCAGTTACGCTGTGGGCTAACCTCTACCGAAGTACAAAATTGAATATGTCTAGAGCGTGATTAAAGGAGAGAATATGCACAACAGCGGATCCCACGTCAGTCTTACCGTCACTCAGACTCTGGATAAACTGGAAGCGCTGTATGATGAGGCCGTCTCAGCACTGCGCGATGCCATCGGGGACTTCATCAATGATGGCACGCTGCCTGATGCCAACGCGCGCGCGGCGGGGCTATTTGCCTACCCTGCCCTGCGCGTTAGCTGGAGTGGCAATTCGACCGGCCATCCACGCCATCGCGCCTATGGGCGTTTTACCCATCCCGGCAGCTACTCCACCACCGTTACCCGCCCGGCATTTCTGCGCGCTTATCTGGCGGAACAGCTGGCGCTGCTGGAAGGGGATTATGACGTCACCATCGAGGTTAGCCCGTCACAGCAGGAAATCCCGTTCCCCTACGTGCTCGACGGTTCCGACCTGATTCTTGACCGGTCGATGAGTGCGGGTATCGCCAAGCATTTCCCCACGACTGAGCTGTCGCAGATTGGGGACGAGACGGCAGATGGGCTGTTTCACGCCACCACCACGTCACCGCTGTCACACTTCGACGCGCTGCGCACCGATTTCTCGCTGGCGCGGCTTCGCCACTACACCGGCACGCCAGTAGAACATATTCAGCCGTTCATCCTCTTCACCAACTACACGCGCTATGTCGATGAGTTTGTGCGCTGGGCCTGTGCGCAGATTGCCGATCCCGATAGTCCGTATGAGGCGCTGTCCTGCGCAGGCGGTATTTACATCACCGCGGATACGCCTAATCCCGAGCAGACAGTGTCCGATCTGGCATGGAAGAACCACCAGATGCCGGCCTATCATCTGATTCCCCGTCAGGGTAAAGGGATTACGATGGTCAACATTGGCGTCGGGCCATCCAACGCCAAAACCATCTGCGATCACCTCGCGGTGATGCGTCCGCATGCCTGGCTGATGATCGGCCACTGCGGTGGCCTGCGCGAAAGCCAATCCATCGGTGATTATGTGCTGGCGCACGCTTACCTGCGTGACGATCACGTACTGGACGCCGTGCTGCCGCCGGATATCCCAATTCCCAGCATCGCCGAGGTGCAGCGCGCGCTGTATGACGCCACCAAGATGGTCAGCGGTATGCCGGGGGAAGAAGTCAAACAGCGCCTGCGTACCGGCACGGTTGTCACCACCGATGACCGCAACTGGGAGCTACGCTATGCGGCCTCTGCCCTGCGGTTTAACCTCAGCCGCGCCGTCGCGGTAGATATGGAAAGTGCGACGATTGCTGCGCAGGGTTACCGCTTCCGTGTCCCTTACGGCACGCTGCTGTGCGTTTCGGATAAGCCGTTGCATGGTGAAATCAAGCTGCCGGGACAGGCGAACCGTTTCTATGAAGGGGCGATTTCGGAGCATTTGCAGATTGGCATCTGCGCTATCGATCTGCTGCGGGCGGAAAGCGACAAGCTACATTCGCGTAAACTGCGCACCTTTAACGAACCACCGTTCCGTTAATCAAATGGCGCTGTTCAGACAGCCGGCCCCATTCGGGCGGTCGGCTGCTCTGGCGCGGCTAAATACGTTATGTTATAACAGACCAAACTCCATAGCGGATAAGCCCGATGAAAAAAGGTCTGTCAGTTCTGTTTCTTTCCCTCGTTGCGACACAAGCCTCGGCGTTTCAGGCCAAAATAGCTCAGTCTACTGAGACTGGATTGCGCAATATCGATGAGGCTAAGCGCACCTTTTCTGGTTTTACGCCAATGGGGCTGGAAACCATTCACCCCGACCAGTGCGATGCGACCTCCGTTAACGGCTGCGGTTGCCCGTTTTGCACCCAGCTGCGACTCATTGGTCGCTAGGTTGTAGGTGGCATAGCAAAAGCACCACATTCGTGGCGCTTTTCTCACACAGGAAGATGAGACTAATTAATCTCAGGATGCTGTTCGGTCAGCCGTTTTCTTTTCTTCTCCAGTTCTACAATTTGCTCATCAATCTCTTCGATTTTCTGCTCAATATTGTCGTACTGTTCCTGCAACAGCTCTTTGGCTTCCGTCCGATCCGATGCCGCTGGCGTGGCGCCTTTCAGCGGCTGGTTAGCGGTTTCACGCATCGACATCCCGGTAATCAGACCGATCAGCCCAATCACCATCAGGTAGTACGCCGGCATATATAAGTTGCCAGTCGATTCCACCAGCCACGCTGCCGCCGTTGGCGTAAAGCCCGCAATCAGCACGGAAACGTTAAATGAGGTCGCCAGCGCACTATAGCGAATATGCGTGGGGAACAGGGCGGGAAGCGTTGAAGCCATCACCCCCGTGAAGGAGTTCAGCAGTACTGCCAGCATCAGTAATCCGCAGAAAATCAGCCCAATCACATCGCTGTTGATCAAGATAAAGCTGGGCACCGACAGCAACAACAGCCCAATACTGCCGCAAATAATAAACGGCTTACGCCCATAGCGGTCGCTCATCAGCCCCATCACTGGCTGCACAAACAGCATCCCGATCATGACGGCAATAATAATCATCACGCCGTGATCTTCCGAGTAATTCAGGCTGTGTGAAAGGTAGCTCGGCATGTAGGTCAGCAGCATGTAATAGGTGACATTGGTGGTAATCACTATCCCGATACAAATCAGCAGACCTTTCCATTGCTTGGTCACAATTTCACGCAGGGAGATCTTCGGCGGGGATTGGATGCTGTCTTTTGATTCTTTATCAATCTTGTCAACGTGCTGTTGGAACGTCGGCGTTTCTTCCAACGCATGGCGCAAATAAATCCCAATTAACCCGAGCGGCGCAGCAATAAAGAACGGAATACGCCATCCCCAGTCCAGAAAACTTTCTTCTCCCACGATGGAGGAAATGAGCACGACGACGCCCGCCCCCATCACAAATCCAGCAATAGAGCCGAAATCCAGCCAGCTCCCTAAAAAGCCGCGTCGTCTGTCTGGAGAATATTCGGCAACGAAAATCGCCGCGCCGGTATATTCGCCCCCAACGGAGAATCCCTGCGCCAGTTTCGCCAACAGGAGTAATATCGGCGCCCAGATACCAATCGATTCATAGGATGGAATCAAGCCGATACAGAATGTACTCACCGACATGATAATAATGGTGATCGACAAGACTTTCTGGCGACCAAATTTATCCCCCATTGCACCAAAGAATATCCCGCCGAGTGGCCGAACCAAGAAGGGGACCGAAAACGTTGCCAGCGCGGCAATCATTTGTATGCCGGGATCGGCTCCGGGGAAAAAGACCTGTCCGAGCGCATACGCCACAAAGCCATATACACCAAAATCAAACCATTCCATCGCATTACCCAATGCGGCAGCGGTAATGGCTTTTTTAAGTCTGGCATTATCAATAATGGTAATGTCCTGAATTTTCATCGGTTCGACTTTTTTCTTTTTTAATCTCATCCTTTTTTCCTTTGCTTAAAAAGCGACCATTTATTAAAAATAAAACGCTCTCTTCCATGCACAGGGAACCACCCGACTGCACGCTGAGAAATGAACAGCTTATTGGCCGCAATATTCATTACACGTTGATACTGCTGGATGAAGTATAGAAGAATTTGGACAAAAGCTCGGATTCAGGAACCGTATGCCGAAATAACGCCCAGGAATATAATCAAAGGAAAATAATGGTAAATAGTTATGACAAAATCATCACATTAATGTCAGTAGGGTATTTTTACTTACGCGAAGTAATCATTTTTGGGTTGCGGTTAAAATAGCGGGTAAATGCCAGACTGAAATTAGCGGGATGTCGATAGCCAACTTGCCAGGCAGTCTGTGCCACCTGAAATCCCTGTTCCAGTAGCTGATGCGCCCGCTCCATCCGCATCCGCAATAGCATCTGACCCGGCGTGGTCGCAAAGCAGCGATGAAACCCGAGTTTGAGTCTGGATTCACTCATTCCCGCCTGAGCCGCAATGCAGCCCAGCGTCAGCGGTTCCGCCAAATGTTCACGCATCCAGCGGCATACTTGATCCAATTGCTGCCGTTCCTGTGGATGAATAGCGCCGCATTTCTCTTCCGGTTGTAGGACGTGCCGATACTGCGCCAGCAGGCTTAAGGCGTGGATATGGCGATTTAGCGGATCGCCATCACCGCACAGCGCATTGACATGAACCTGACTGGCCGCAGAGAGGGGCGTAAATACTCGCTGCTGTACCCCAACATCGTTGAACAACTGCTCAGCACCGTCCGCGCCAAAATAGCGCGCCGCCGCCGTTTTCCCCACCAGCAGCCGTAGTTGATCGACCTGCTGTTGAGCCTGATAATGGCGTTCGCCCACGCTGGCACCAAACGTCGTAATCGTGACATGCTGCTGGCGAAACCAGATTGATGAACCGCCGGAATCGTAATAAACGGACTCCCCTGCCAGCGCAAAGGTCATAACCAGCATGGGTTGCGAATGCGGGTTCTGCGTTTCTTCCACCAAGGCACGGTGTGGGCGATATTGCGAACGAGCCAGCGACAGATCCGTATCAATACGGCTGAAATCCGACCAGCATTCGCCAATGCCGTCCGGCAGTATTCGACGCGAATCAGCGCGATTCACCTCACTCATCCGGCACCGATCGCCTGACGGTAGTCCCTCTCGCACCTGCTGCTGTTTTTGCGCCATCTTCCCCCCGCCGTTTCGCATATGAAAAACGCCGTCTCGCATAACAATGAACATAATAACGATTCTCATTTATAGATAGCATATTCCCTATCGACTGACCATCAATGGGAAAAATCACTTATGAATCCATTAGAGACGTTATGGCAACTTGCCGCCAGCAGCGTGAAGGCGGATGCCTTACATCTGGCGCTGGAACAGCAGATTTTCGACAGGCTGGAAGAAACCACCACGCCGCAGCAGCTGGCGGGAGCGCTGGGCTGGCAGCCGGAGAAAACCGGGTTTCTGCTTGAACTGCTGTGGAGCATGCAGCTATTGACGCGCCATCACGACGGCTATCGCACCGCTCCGGCCTGCGCCGCCGTGCTCTGTCGCAGCAGTTCACGTTTTCTGGGCGACGCCTGGCGCTTTCGCCTGACCAGCCTGCGTCAGTTTGGTCAGGGGCTCAGCGACGGTATGTGTCAGCCGCTGCAAACGCAGTTGAGCGAGTTACCGCGCGATGCGGCGTGGGCCAACGCCGCGGAACAGCAAATTGCACAAGAGCAGCGAGCGATAACGGCCGACCGTGCCGAGCAGTTGATCGCCAGCTTGCCGGATTTCCCGCAAATCAGACAGGTTCTCGATCTGGGCGGCGGCCCCGGCTGGGTGGCGATTACGCTGGCGCTGCGTCACGCTCAGATCTCCGGTACGGTGTATGATCTGCCGCAAACCGCCGCCGTGGCACAACGCAATATCGATGCTGCCGGATTATCTGCACGGCTGTCGGCGCAAAGCGGCACGTTGCCCAGCGAAAAATACGATCTGATCTGGAGTTCCTCGTTCCTGCATTTTGTCGAAGACATTCCCGCTATGCTGACGACGCTCCACGATACGCTGGCACCGGAGGGCACGCTGGTTCTGGCACAGGCGGAAATTGCCGAAGCGCCAGAGGATGCGGCACCGGTTCTGCCGTTCTATCTACCGATGCAAATGAGTGGACGCCACGTCACACGAGAGGGGCAACTGACGCAGTGGCTACTGGCTGCCGGCTTTAGCTCTGTCGAAACTCGTCGTCATCAGGCATTTCCCATGGCACCGCTGAATGTGCTGATCGCCCGCAAACACCGATAACCGCACATACTTCGTACCCGCTGGCACTAACAGCAACGTTGCTGCATCATGTTGATGATTCTCATATTTCTGCGTACCTAAGATTGTCAGCCCGGCGCAAAGCGCCTATAACTGACATTACAGGGCGTGACTGATTGATAAAAGGCGAACCTGCCAGGCGTGATGGACACATCACGCCTGGCAGGTTTTTTTGTTTTCATCCCTAAGGAAAAACGCATGGATAAAAAAATCACTGCCAGCCTGATATTACTGATGGCTGCCGCCAGCCAGCCGGCTCTGGCAAACGATCCGCAGGTTACGCTAGACAGCGGCCGCATCAGCGGGACCGAGACACAAGGCGTCGACGCCTTTAAAGGCATTCCCTTTGCCGCACCTCCCATCGGCGAACTGCGCTGGCAGCCGCCGCAGCCGGTGCAAAGCTGGAGCGATATTTTCCCAGCAACGGCATACGGCAAGGACTGCATGCAGAATCCTTTTCCCGGTGATGCCGCGCCGCTCGGTGTTGGGTTCAGTGAAGATTGCCTGACCGTCAACGTGTGGCGGCCAGCTAACGCCACAGGCCCGCTGCCGGTGATGGTATGGATCTATGGCGGTGGTTTCGTCAACGGCGGTGCATCGCCCGAGATTTATTCTGGGCAGGAATTTGCACGTCAAGGCGTCGTTTTCGTCAGCTTCAACTATCGCGTCGGCCGCTTTGGCTTTTTTGCTCATCCGGCGCTGGCCGATCAACCGCTGCGTGGCAACTACGGTCTGATGGATCAAATTGCCGCGCTGAAGTGGGTGCAGAAAAACATCGCCGCTTTTCATGGCGATCCGCAAAACGTCACCCTGTTTGGTGAATCCGCAGGCGGTTTTGCCGTCGGATCGCTGCTGACCAGCGAGCTATCTCAGGGATTATTCCAGAAAGCGATTATTCAATCCGGCTCCGGCAGACAAAACATCGTGCCTAACCAAAGCTGGCAAAAAGCAGAACAGGCTGGCCTCGCCTTTGCCAGCGCAAATGGCATTAGCGGTCACGATGCGGAAGCCCTTAAAGCACTGCGGCAAATTCCCGCAGATAAGGTGGTTAACGGCCTGAATATGGCCTCCATGAATGCACCGGATTACTCCGGCCCGATGTTCGATGGCAAAGCGATCGCCTCAGAGCCTCAGGATAGCTACCGTAAGGGCAACTTCCAGCACGTGCCGCTGATGATTGGCGCGACGGATGCAGATATCAGTTTCCCGCCAAAGGTCACGACGTCAGACGATGCCGTTGCCATTTTCCCTGCCAGCGATCGGCAGCAGGCTCTTCAGGCTTACCACGGTATGTCACCGCAGGAGATAGCAAAGGCCGTTTCGAGCGACCGTTTCATGGTGGAACCGGCGCGTTTTGTCGCACGCATTTGGGAAAAAGCCGCGCTGCCCGTCTGGCAGTTCCGTTTTGGCTACGTTGCCGACAGCATGCGCGCGCAGTGGCCTGCTGCCGTTCACGCCAGTGAAATTCCGTATGTCTTTAACACGGTAACCGCACGCTATGGCGAGAAAACCACGCCGCAGGATCGTGCCGTTGCCCAGCAGATGAATCAGTACTGGGTGAACTTTGCCCGCACCGGTAACCCTAACGCCAGCGGTTTACCGACATGGAACGCCTATAGCAGCCAGAAAGACAACATTCTGTTTATCCCTGCGGCAGGTGCAGAACAGACTCGCGATATCGCCGATCCGTGGAAAACGCGTCTTGATCTGGTCGAGAAACTGGCAGAGAGCGGTGCGCCATAGCGTACGTTATCCGGCGTGAAGCCATTGCAAAGGCGTTTGCGAAATGCGGATCGCCGACATAAAAAAAGCCAGTCAGTAAGGGCTGACTGGCTTTCGGAATGAAGATAATGGGGTGCTGCGTGTTTCCGTCTCGTTTTTCACTCTACCGCATATTCCTTCATTTTATTTTCGTCAGGCATGGTGCCATTGAGCTTCTTGAGCACTTCCTTCGCTTCTTTCAGCACTCGGGCACATTGCTCGCGCGTGATGGTAAGCGGTGGCTCAATCCTGACCGACTTAGCATTATTCAAGGTGCCCGCAACCAGAACATTACGTTGAAACAGCTCCTTCGCGAAGGCATACCCAATCTCGTTTTTCCTGAACTCGATAGCCTGCAACAGCCCCATTCCTCTCGCTTCGATAATCAATTGAGGATACTCGGCCGCCAGTTGCTGTAAGCCCTGTAACAAAAATGCCCCTTGTATCGCCGCCTGTTCCGGCAGATTCTTCGTCAGCAACTCATTGACCGTCGCCAGCGCCGCCGCGCAGGCCAGCGGATTGCCGCCAAACGTGGTGGTATGCAGGAACGGATTTTCAAACAGCACGGAGAATACCTCTTCCGTTGCCACCGTTGCGCCAATCGGCATCACACCGCCGCCCAGCGCCTTCGCCAGACACAGAATGTCAGGCTGCACGCCATAATGCTCACAGGCGAACATCTTGCCCGTGCGCCCCATGCCGGTTTGCACCTCATCCAGAATCAGCAATGCCCCAACCTCATCGCATAATGCTCTGACCGCAGGCAAGTAACTTTCCGGTGGCACAATCACGCCGCCTTCTCCCTGAATCGGCTCAAGGATGATGGCAGCCACGTCATCGCCGGTCTTCTGGCATTGCTCAACCTGCTTGCGCATGGCGTTGATGTCGCCAAAAGCAACATGATGGAAGCCGGGTAACAGCGGCATGAAAGGACGGCGAAACGCGGGTTTGGCGGTAGCAGAAAGTGCGCCCAGCGATTTCCCGTGGAATGCGCCTGTCGCGGCGATAAAGGTATATTTGCCGCGCGGTGACTGGTAGGCCTTCGCCAGCTTTAAAGCCGCCTCAACCGATTCCGTTCCGCTATTACAGAAGAAGCTGTATTTCAGATCGCCTGGCGTCAGCGCCGCCAGCGTTTTTGCCAGTAATCCCCGCAGCGGGTCGAGCAGTTCCTGACTGTGCAGCGGTTGTCTGGCGAGCTGGCGCTCAACGGCAGCAATGACGTTAGGATTACGATGCCCGACGTTAAAAATGCCGTAACCGCCGAGGCAGTCCAGATATTCATTCCCTTGGGTATCAATCAGCGTATTCGGGCCGCTGGCGCGCCATTCGACTGCACCGTAATCGCCGCCGGTGGTGACAGATTTTCGGTACTCCAGAAAACCTGGGTTGACATATTCACGAAAACAGCTCAAAACTTCTCGATTCAGTGCCGCCATGTCATCGTGGGATAGCGTGTCACTATGAATCCAGTGCAGTGCCTGCTGAGTACACTCTAGCGGGTTAAGGTGGGCGTTTAATCTGGACAAAATGCGCTCCTTGAAAACGGACATCACGCGATGCCACTTTAATTAATGCACATAACACGCCAGTCGCCCGCCCCAAATCAGAATAAAATACAAAAACGCGATCTAATCCAAAAATTCAGCAGATGATTTGAACCAAATACGAATAGGTGGAATTAATAACCAACAAGAATGGCAAATGCCAGTATGAAGAAAATCAACGCAACATGTGATGCCCCGATTTTGCCCAGCGTGCCCTTTTTTGGGGAACGCTGGGGCTGGACAAACGCGCTATGTCATTACCCGCTTCTCGTGCAGGACAAACAGAATCCCTAAGCAGGCAGAAGATCCTCAGTGCCGGATCATGATATGACGCACGATGGTGTAATCCTCCAGACCGTACATCGACATATCCTTGCCATAGCCGGACAGCTTCTGCCCACCGTGCGGCATTTCGCTCACCAGCATGAAGTGGGTGTTCACCCAGGTACAGCCATATTGAAGACATGCGGCCAGACGGTGTGCCCGCCCGATATCTCGCGTCCAGACCGACGAGGCCAGCCCGTAATGCGAGGCATTCGCCCAGCCAATCACCTGCGCTTCATCGTCAAACGGCGTGATGGAGATAACCGGCCCAAACACCTCTTTCTGGACGATTTCGTCTTCCTGCTTTGCCCCCGCCAGCACCGTGGGCTGGAAGTAGAATCCCTGCCCTTTCACCCGCTCGCCGCCAGTCACTACCGTAATGTGAGGTAGCGCTTTGGCGCGTTCGACAAAGCCAATCACACGTTCCAGCTGCGGCTCGGTAATCAGCGGCCCCAGCTCGGTGGTTTCATCATGTGGATCGCCGATTTTCAGCGTCGCCACCGCTTTTCCTAATGCCTCTACGACCTCATCGTAAATCGCACGCTGGACATACAGCCGACACGCCGCGGTACAGTCCTGTCCCGCATTGTAGAAACCGAAACTGCGGATCCCATCCACCACCTGATCGATATCAGCATCGTCGAAGACAATCACTGGCGCTTTACCACCCAGCTCCATATGCGTCCGTTTTACGCTCGCGGCGGTATGCGACAGAATATGCGCACCGGTCGCAATCGAACCGGTCAGCGACACCATGTTCACTTTCTCATGCCCCGTCAGCGCATCACCGATATCCGCCCCGCGCCCGAACACGATATTCACCACGCCAGCGGGCAGTATCTCCGCCAGCAGATGTGCCAGATAGAACGTAGTCAGCGGGGTTTGCTCCGCCGGCTTCAGCACCACGCAGTTTCCCGCCGCCAGCGCCGGTGCCAGCTTCCACGACGCCATCATCAGCGGGTAATTCCACGGGGCGATGGACGCCACCACGCCAACTGGATCGCGCCGGATCATCGAGGTGTGCCCTTCAAGATACTCTCCTGCCGCCGAACCGCTTAGGCAGCGCGCCGCGCCGGCAAAAAAGCGAAACACATCAGCGACCGCAGGCACTTCATCATTCACCGCCGCATGGTAGGGTTTACCGCAGTTCAGCGATTCAAGCTCGGCAAACGCCTCGGCGTTTTCCTCAATGGCATCGGCAATCTGTAGCAGCAGCGTCGCGCGCGTTTTCGGCGTGGTCTGTCCCCAGTGTGCAAACGCGGACTCCGCGGCCAACACGGCTGCATCAACCTGGTGCAGGTCGGCCTGCGCAATGGCGGCAATTTGCTCTCCTGTGGCAGGATTAAATACCGCTAACGCCTCGCCTTTCCCCGCGACCAGCTTGCCTTCTATGAGTAATTTATCGTGCATACATTTTCCTTACAGAGAGAAAACCGTCTTGTTTTTCATCACTATCTGCAAAATGTCTGTGCAAAAAACCTGCCACGTTGCGCTTACCTGTCGCTCCGTTCTGCAACCCGCGGCATTACATTAGGGCGCGTTGCCCGACTCTTTCTGCGTCTGCGTGGCGGCTTGTCTGGCTTCCTCCGCCAGCGCTTCAATCTCTTCCTCCGTCAACTGATCTGACGCCTCATGCACCTTTGCCAGCCCTTCGCTGACTGTCACCTCTTTAGGATCCTGCGCTGAGTCCTTCGTAGTCATTGCTGCACCTCCTGATCAAATAATAAGCCAGCAAAGATAAGTGTAGTCGATGACAAAAATCCGCCAATCTGAAGAAGATTTAACTCTGCTTTTCTGTTCGGCATATGTGATAATAATTATCAATTACACATATTTATTATTCAGGGCCTTACCCCGTAACGGACAGTGCCGTGCATTGCTATGGATAGCGCCGTGACAAGGGAAAGGGGTTCTGTTGCCGCAGAGTCGGCGGGAAGGTCACCTGACGGGACGTTGGCATGTCAGAGTCTGAACTCAGAATGCTGTTCAACCACTATGCAGAGCGGTTGGAACGCTATCTCAATCATAAACTGCGCGACCCTCAGGCAGCAGCAGATCTGGTGCAAGAGAGTTTTTTACGGTTGGCACAACGGCTGGAACAGCAAGATGATGTAGACGACAAGAAGGCGTATCTCTATAAGACAGCAAATAATTTGCTGCTTGATCATGTCCGCCACCAGCAGCGCTGGCAGATGGCAACGTCCGTTGACGACGCGGAAGCGACGCTGGAATACCTGCCGGATGCTGCGCCCCAGCTCGATCAAACGGCCATCGCCCTGCAGGAGTTGGAGCGTCTGGCAAGCGTACTGACGACGCTGCCTGAACGCACGCAGCTGATATTTCATCTGCACCGCTTTGAACACATGACGCAGGCGCAAATTGCTCAGCAGTTGGAGATTTCCCTCAGCACCGTTGAGAAGCATCTTGCCATGACGCTGAACGCGATGATGACGATCCGCGCCTCGTGAAACGCGTCGCCCAGCGTGAAATAATCACAAATTATTTACGGGTTTATTGCCGTCAGACGTCTACCTATTTAGAGACCCTACACACTCCAGGCCTACAACATGAACGATTATCCCCCTGAAATCCAACAGCAGGCAGCACGTTGGGCCATCCGTTTGGCCGAAGCGCCGCAGGACGATGAACAGGAACTGACATTCCAACACTGGCTGGCACAGGATCCGCGCCATCGCCACGCGTTGGAACAGGCAGGGATGCTCTGGCATGGGCTTGGGTCGCTCAGCGCTGAGCAACAGCAGGTACTGCAACCACAACCGCCAGCAACCTTTCTCATCAGGCGCGTTAATCGTGCAACACAGTGGAAAATCGCCGCCTTACTGCTGCTGGGTTTCAGTCTCGGCGCGACGTGGATTTCCGACGGCATCCTCCTGCTGCGCTCGGATTATCATGCGGTGCATCAGGTCAAACACATTACGCTGCCGGACGGCAGTGAAGTCGATATGGATGCGGGCAGCGCCATTTCGCTCGCCTATACGCCGCAAGAACGACGCGTCACGCTGCTGCAAGGTTCCGCCTGGTTCACCGTCGCCCCAACGACCGCACAGGAAAAGCGCCCTTTCTTGGTTGATGCTGCATCGGGCACCACACAGGCGCTGGGCACGCAGTTCATCGTGCAAAACTCCTCACAGACCACGACCGTCGGCGTGGTGGAGCACAGCGTTCAGGTCACGGCAAACGGGCAAACACTGCGGCTTGATGAGCAACAGGCGGCACGCTACACCGAACAAGGGATGACTCGCCTCCCCGGCTGGAATAGCCGCGAGCGCGGCGACTGGCGACGCGGCCTGCTGATCTTCGATCAACAACCTCTGGCTATCGTGATCGCACGTATCAATCAGTATCGATCGGGGACGATCGTCATCCCTACATCAGCCCTGCGTCAGCGTCAGGTTAGCGGCATTTTTTCGCTGAACGAGCTGGATGGCGCGCTGCAAACCATTGCCACCGAACTGGGTGCCAAAACCGTTTCACTCCCCGGCGTCACGGTTCTGTACTAATCCTTTCTCCCACCTGTCTTCCCCACTCTTGCCACGCCGCTCAGGCGTGGTAATCACGCATAAATTCCCTTTACGTTCACAAGGCCGCAACGCGCCGGAGAAAAAAATTTAAATATTTTTTTACGGGTTCTGTCATCTCAGCCGTCTTCATATTTAGGTAATGATTTTTATTATCATTTTCATTAAGAAAAAGAGGGCTAATTATCCCTTTGTTTATTAATGCTTATTGATGATTTAACCGATGGCAGACCAGGCGAAAAATGTTTAAAAGAACACAACAGCAAGACAGCCGCTTATTACAACGTAATCCACTTTCTCTTGCCGTCGGCATCGCACTGTCGTTGTCTGGCTCGCTCCACTATGCGCAAGCAGAAACGCAGGCCGCCAGCGTTCAGGAAGCGGCTCGTCAAAGCTCCGCCTTTTCCATTGGCGCTCAGCCGTTGAGCAGCGCGTTGCTGCGTTTCGCCGAACAGGCGGGGTTACAGGTCTTTTTTGCCGACGTTAAACTGGAAAATATGCAGGCCGTTGCGCTTCAAGGGAGCTTCACGCCAGAACAAGGGCTGCGCAGGCTGATCGGCACTAATCCGATCGATTTCCAAATCGGCAGCAATGGCGTCATTACCCTGCGCCCTCGTTCAGTCAATGTCGATACGGCAAAAATAGACGACGTGATGACGGTTCGCGCATTTACCGTCGCCAATCCCGGCGACTGGATCTACGAACAGCCGCGCGCCATTAGCGTTATTTCACGCGAGCAGATGGATAACCGCCCTTCCCGCCACGCCGCCGATCTGCTGGAGCAGTCCGCTGGCGTTTACTCCAGCGTCAGCCAGCAGGACCCGTCGCTGTCGGTCAACATTCGCGGCATACAAGACTTCGGTCGCGTGAATATGAACATCGACGGCGTGCGGCAGAATTTTCAAAAAACCGGCTACGGCCAGCGCAATGGACAGATGTATATCGATTCGGAGCTGCTCTCCGGCGCAACGATTGAAAAAGGCGCGACAAACGTGATGGGCAGCGCAGGTACGTTGGGCGGCGTCGCGACATTTAACACCGTCAGCGCTCAAGACTTTCTGGCTCCGGGTAAAGAGCTGGGCGGAAAACTGCATGCCAGCACGGGCGACAACGGAACGCATTTTATCGGCAGCGGCGTGCTCGCGTTAGGTAACGAAACTGGCGACATTCTGGTCGGTGCCAGCGAGCGTCATCTGGGCGACTACTGGCCGGGCAACGATGGCAACCTCGGTAATATCCGTATCCCCGGCAATTCAAGTAATTATGAAGAGTGGGCCAATAACTTAAAGCACCAGAAAGTGACCAGCGCGGCTTACACCATGCGCTCACGGCTGGCGAAAATCGGCTGGAATCTGCCTGCTAATCAGCGCTTCCAGCTCAGCTATATGCAAACGCAAACCTCTTCTGAAAATGTCGGGACGTTGTCCAACCTTTCCAATACCGAACTGGGTTGGAAGGCTAGCGGGCACAGCGAAATTATGGCGCGCAGTACCGCGCTGGATTACAGCCTGAAACCGGACAACCAGCGCTGGCTGGATTTTAAGGCCAAGATTTATTACGCCGATACCAATAACGACACCGAGAATTATGCTGTTTCCAATACCAGCGCGTATCACGAGAGCACACGGTTACGTACCTACGGGGCACAAGCGCAAAACACCTCGACGCTGTGGCAGCAGGGCGCGCACGATCTGAAAGCCGACTACGGGCTGGATTTCTATTACGACAAGATCACCACGGACAGCGCGAATAGCACCGCCAGTAACGCGACCCCGGAAGGGAACCGTGCAATGGCCAGCCTGTTCGCGAATCTGAATTACGCGTACGACGAGTGGGTAACGCTGCAAGGTGGCCTGCGGTACGATCGCTATCGATTACGCGGCGCCACCAGCATCAGCTATCGGGAAATCCCCTATACCGTCACGAACCCCTGTACTGCACGGTCGATCGCACTCTGCCCGCCGTTCGTGACCACCACGCAGGATTGGAATGTCGATGACGAGCACGGCAAGCTGTCCCCCACGCTGTTTGCTGGCGTCCGCCCCGGCGTTGAATGGCTACAGCTGTACACCAGCTACGGCCTGTCCTGGCGTCCACCGTCAGTCAGCGAAACCTTTGCCAACGGCACCTACAGCGCGGGCAACTATTACCTGTATCCGAACCCTAATCTCAAGCCGGAACGTTCCCGCGCCTGGGAGGTCGGGTTCAATATTCAGCAGCCCAACCTGCTCGTCGATGGCGACAGACTGGTCAGTAAGGTGTCCTATTTTGACACCCGGATAAACAACTACATCAGTCTGAACGGCGCGCGCAATAAGCCGGGCTATAACGGCTACTCCCTCAGCAACTCCGTGTTCCAGAACAATCTGGCGAAGAGCCGCTTCCGCGGCATGGAATACCAGCTTAATTACGACGCGGGCTTTCTGTATGTCGATGCCACCTACACCCACATGATCGGCAATAACGATTTCTGTGCGCCGGTGGCCTGGATGGGCGGCGTCACGACCGTCGGCGGTTCCCGAGGCAACTACTACTCCACGCCTGTCGATACCACGGCCAGCGATGCCTCTTGCCAGAAAACGCTGCTATTCAGCAACGCCGCCTATCTGCCGGGTGACCGCGGTTCCGTCACGCTGGGGACGCGCGTCTTCGACCGCAAGCTGGATATGGGCGTCACGATGCGTTTTGCTCCCGGCTATCAGGATGCTGCCGCACCGGCCAACTCCGCCTATTTAGCCGACTGGCCCAAGTATGAAGTTTACGATCTGTACGCCAGCTATCGTCTGACTGACAGCCTGACGGTGCGTGGTTCCGTCGAGAATATCGCTAACCGTACTTACATCGTGAGCTATGGCGAATCACTGGGTTACACGCCAAGCCGGGGAAGAACGGTGCAGGCTGGCGTGGAGTATCGATTCTAATTTCTCTGTTTCCCAATACGGGAGGCAGGAAAACAAAGGGGATGGGATGGCTCATCCTCTTTCACGACAGACACGGATGACCGTGCCTGTAGATCGTTAGTTAATGAGGAATCTATTATGAGTTTTGCAATTACCTACGATGCCTACTATGCCAATTACAGCATTGCCAGCTACCTGACTGAATGGTCTGCAGCATTTGGCGACGTTAATCATACCGCGGGTAATACACAAGTCGGTGGCAATAATACCGGGGGCTTTTACGGCGGCGACACCTTTATAGACGGTACTCAATATGCGATCACGAGTACGCAGAACGACGTCTCTGCACTTATTGCAGGCGGCGATCTGACCTATAGCCTCTTCACCCCACCGGCCCACACGCTGTACGGCGATCTGGACACCCTGTCCTTCGGGAACCTCCTGCAAGGCGGTACCACCGCAGGCACCACGTACTCACTCGTTGAGCCAGAAGTGACCTTCAGCGGACTGGATCTCTCCACGGATGTTGCCAACCTGACCGTTAGCGATCGCGGCGTGGTGCATGACGTGATTTACGGTCTGATGGGCGGTCAGGTTCAGCCGCTGCTGGATGCACTGGCTAATGCGGGTATCGATATTAACGCGAGCCTGGATAGCCTGAGCTTCGCCACGGCGACCTCCGATGCCGCGCTTTCTGCCGATACCGTGGTTGACGTCGTTGGCGTCGCAGAAACGGCCGATCTGCTGGCGGCATAAGAAAACGGCTAAAAGATGACGCTTTTAGCCGTTTGAGTGAACACCGTCGCGGTACGGAGAGAACATCTGAACCGCGACGGTCTAGTGAGTGTAATAACCGTTGGCAAACCGCGTCAATAGCGGTACGGCTAACCGCTTTTCCCCCTCTTCCACCTTGTGGGTACACCACGATGGAACGATGGCGACTTTATTGAAGAAGGAACATCCCATGTCCGCATCCCATCCGGCTTCATCAGGCCGGGAGATTATTGACGCGCTGGCCGCCTACCGTCAGGGATTTTGGGGAATTGGCCTGTTCAGCGCCGTCATCAACCTGCTGATGCTGGCACCGGCGATTTATATGCTCCAGGTTTATGACCGCGTACTGCCTTCCAGCAGCACCATGACGCTGGCGATGTTGACGATCATTATGCTGGGCCTGTTTTTACTGATGGGATTACTGGAATGGATACGTAGCGCCGTGGTGATCCGCCTCGGTACGCAGATGGATATGCGACTGAATCAGCGTATCTACAATGCAGCGTTTGAAAGCAATCTCAAGAACGGCACGGCCGGAGCCGGACAAGCCTTAAACGATCTGACCGCCCTGCGCCAGTTCGCCACCGGGAACGCGCTATTCGCCTTCTTTGATGCGCCGTGGTTTCCGGTTTATCTTCTGGTGATCTTCTTACTTCATCCCTGGCTGGGCGTAATGGCACTGGCGGGGGCTATCATACTGATTGTGCTGGCCTGGCTGAATCAAAAACTCACGCGCGAACCCTTGGCCTTAGCCGCACAGAACACCGTTCAGGCAACGCAGCAGGCTAACGCTAACCTGCGTAACGCCGATGCCATTGAAGCGATGGGGATGCTGCCCGCCATGCGTGAACGCTGGCTGACGCAGCATAACGCTTTCCTCTATTATCAGAACGTTGCCAGCGAAAAAAGTGCCAACATTACCTCGCTGACGAAAAGCACCCGACTGGCGCTCCAGTCGCTGATGCTGGGGCTGGGCGCCCTGCTGGCCGTCAACGGCGATATCACGCCCGGTATGATGATTGCCGGTTCCATTCTGGTGAGCCGCGTACTCAGCCCGATCGATCAGATCATTGGCGTCTGGAAACAGTGGATGCAGGCGCGCCTCGCCTGGCAGCGCGTCAATATCTTGCTCGACAACCACCCTGCGCGCCCTGCTGGCATGGCGCTGCCCGCCCCGGAAGGTAAACTTCAGGTGGAACAGCTTAGCGCCAACGCGCCCAACACGCGCACGCCCATACTCGCCAATATCACGTTTGAACTGGCTCCCGGCGATGTGCTCGGCGTTTTAGGCCCGTCGGGTTCCGGTAAATCCACTCTCGCCCGCCTGCTGGTTGCCGCCATGCCCGCTCTTGGTGGCAAAGTCAGGCTGGACGGCGCAGACATGCATCAGTGGGACAAAAGCGATTTAGGTCGCTTCGTCGGCTATCTGCCGCAGGATGTCCAGCTTTTCAGTGGGACGATTGCCGAAAATATCGCTCGTTTCACTCAGCCGGATGCAGAAAAGATCGTTGCCGCCGCCGTCACGGCAGGCGTTCACGAGATGATTCTGCGGCTGCCACAGGGCTACGATACGCCACTCGGTGAAGGCGGTGCCGGGCTGTCCGGCGGTCAAAAGCAGCGTGTCGCCCTTGCCAGAGCCATTTATAACCAACCGCGCCTGATTGTGATGGATGAACCGAATGCCAGTCTGGATGACGACGGCGAAAAAGCCTTATTGGCCGCGATTGCCGCCCAACAGGAAGCCCAAAGTACGCAGATACTGATCACGCATAAGCCTGCTCTGCTGTCCTGTGCCAACAAGCTGTTAGTCCTGCGCGCCGGACAGATCCAGTATTTCGGCCCAACCGAGCAGGTGTTAAAAGAACTACAGCGCGCCAAGCCTGCCAATGCTTCTATTGCCAAACCGATGACGAACCCCGCCAGCGCCAAACCCGCGTCGGTTAAAACAGCCGACGCCGCAAATGCCTTTACCCCAAAAGAACCCGGTTCATCCGGGCTGAGTATGGTGTACAGCGCGCCAACGCCGCGCCGAGCCGCACCGGATAAATGAGGCTCAGCGCATTGATAACGCACGCCTGCCGTCAGAACAGCATCATGGAAAGAAGAGGATAACCATGTCCGCGTTACGCGAAGTCACATCACAGCCGACAACGCCCCTCCATCCGGTGGCGGATAACGTCGCGGCGATGCCGCTACACACCGACGCCGGACGCTATTTGAAGTACGGTCTCTGGCTGGTTCTGGCAGGCTTTGGAGGCCTTCTGCTGTGGGCTGGCATGGCACCGTTGGATAAAGGCGTCGGCGTATCCGGTCGGGTTATCGTTGCGGATAACCGCAAAGCGGTACAGCCCGTCAGTAGCGGACGTATCGCCTCGCTCACCGTGCGAGACGGCGACCACGTGCAGGCTGGGCAAGTCCTTGCCACGTTGGATCAAACGCCCGCTCAGGCACAGCGCGACAATCTTGTTACGCAGCTTCAGGAAGCGTACGCGGGCGAAGCACGTCTGCTGGCGGAACGCGACGATCTGAATACGATCGCCTTCCCTGCCCCCACTGAGCAACACAGCACCGTCACGCAACAAATTCAGATTGCCCAGCAGCAGCTCTTCATCAGCCGTCGTGCTGCGCTGCAGCAGGAACGCGCCGCGATACAGGCCGCTATCATCGGGGCAAAAGCGCAGTCGCAGGGTTCACAGGCGCTGCTTGCCAGTAGCCAAACGCAATTCCAGATTATCAGCGAACAGCTGAATGGGCTGCGTCCGCTGGCGCAGGAAGGCTATATCGCTCGTAATCGTCTGCTGGACGTCGAGCGACAGGCTGCCCAACTGGCGGGCGCGATCGCGCAGGAGCGAAATAATCAGGTACAGCTCCAGCAGCAGGTCGTCGAACTGGAGCAAAAGATCCAACAGCGTCAGAACGAGTACCAGAAAGAGGTACGCGCCCAGCTCGCCGATACCCAGCGTTCCATTCAGGATCTCACTCAACGGCTGAAAACGGCGGAGTATGAACTTCAGCACACGCACATTCGCGCCCCTGCCAGCGGCACGGTAGTCGGGCTGGCGCTGCACACCGAAGGCGGCGTAGTGAATAGCGGGCAAATGCTGATGGAGATTGTACCCGAGGGGCAACCGCTATTGATTGACGCACAGCTGCCTATCGAACTGGTGGACAGAGTCAGCAACGGGCTACCGGTCGAGCTGCTGTTTTCTGCCTTCAACCAAAGCACCACGCCGCGTATTTCCGGCGTTGTCGCGCTGATCGGTGCCGACCAGCTCGTCGAGCAGCAGACCGGGAAACCCTATTACGCACTGCGTATTCACGTTGATGAACAAGGTAAGCAACAGCTCGCTGGGCTGGACGTGCGCCCCGGCATGCCGGTGCAAGCCTTTATTCGTACCGGTGAACGCTCCCTGCTCAACTACCTGTTTAAACCGCTTTCTGACCGCCTGCATCTGGCGCTGACCGAGGAGTAATCATGCTGCGCCTTTCATCCGTTTATCGCGCGGCGATCCGCTCCAGCTATGCCGTCCCGTTTTTTCTCTCGCTGATCTACAGCGCGCCGAGTCAGGCATTGGGATTAATGGAAGCCTGGCAGCAGGCGCTGACGCACGATCCGGCCTTTCAGGCCGCCGTGCACGCGCGCAATGCCGACAGCGAAGAGAAGAACATCGGGCGCGCCGGGCTGCTGCCAAAAGTCACTTATGACTACAGTCAGTCCCGTAACGACTCTACGGTGACGGCGGGTGGGCAACAGTCAGAGCGGGATTACACCAGCCGCGCTTCCAGCTTCTCTCTGCAACAGCCGCTGATCGACTACGCGGCATGGTCGCGCTATCAGCAGGGCGAAGCCAGCGCCGTGCTGGCAGACGAGCAGCTGCGCGATGCCAGCCAGCAGCTATTGGTGCGTCTGTTTCAGGCCTACACTAACGTGCTGTTTAGCCGCGAGCAGATTGCGCTGGTTCAGGCACAGCAGCGCGCTTATCGCGAGCAATATCAGTTGAATCAACGCTTCTTCCAGCAGGGAGAAGGCACTCGCACCGATATGCTGGAAACCGAAGCGCGGGTTAATCTGACGGAGGCGCAGCTCATAGAAGCGCAGGACAATCTGGATATCAGCCTGCGTGAACTGGAAACGCTGCTGGGGATGCCCGTTGGCGTGGATCAGCTTGCGGCGCTAACGCCACGCTTCACGCCGCAGCCGCTTCAGCCTGCGGGCTATCAGCACTGGCAATCGCTGGCGCTGCGCCACAACGCACAGCTATTGGCGCTAAACCAGTCGCTGGCCGTAGCGAAATACGGCATTGAGCGTAATCGAGCAGGTCACCTGCCACAGGTCACGCTGGTCGCCAGCACGCGTAATACGCAGTCAGATACCGAAAACAGCTACAACCAGAAATACGATACGCGGTCGATTGGTATCCGCGTCAGCGTACCGATTTTTGCCGGCGGCGGCGTCTCTGCCGCAACGCGTCAGGCAAAAGAGCGCTATCAGCAAACCGCGCGGGAAAAGGACGAACAGACGGCGACAATCCAGACGGAACTGCGTCGCCAGTTTAATCTGGTCACCAGCAGTCAGGCGAAAATCCGCGCCTATGAACTGACGGAAAAGTCTGCGCTGGCGCTGGTCACCGCCACACAGAAGAGCGTTCAGGGCGGAGAACGCGTGAATCTTGACGTGCTGAATGCCGAACAGCAACTCTATGGCGCACGACGCGATCTCACCGAAGCGCGTTATACCTGGCTGACGGCCTGGCTACAGCTGCGTTACTACGCTGGTACGCTGGATGAACAGACGCTGCGTCAGCTGGCGACCTATTTCGTACATACCTAGCGACATAAGTTCGGAAAGCGATATAGAGATAAAGCGAACGTGGCTGGTATTCGGCCACGTTCAGTTTAGAAAGGAAAATAACTGACATCCAGATATTCTAAAATATTTATAAAAATTTCATATTAATAACCAATCACACTATAAAGAGTCTCCCTCTTCGCATTCAATGTAAAAATAGCAGAAAGCCCGTCAGCTATATTCCTGATGTGAATAATGATGTCGCGGCTGCTCTTTTTATTTTCCGGCTATTGTTCAGTAGCCTGACGTTGACTTCATTATCAAAAAGGGATTCATTTTATCATTTTTAAAGTAATCATTTAAAAACAACATAATATGCAAAAATACCTCATTAGGGGTATCTGTAATGACATTAAGGCAGGGGTTTTTTATGGCAATCATTAACGAAAACAAAAAATAGAACCACATTGAACGCAACAAAATAAAAACGAAAATTTAATCACTTTTAAAAATCTCCACCCAATCATTAACAACCTCACCAGCCAGCGCTCGACCTAGATATTAATAAATTAAAATTACACTTAAATAACTAAAGAAACCATAAAGACATAATTATTGCGAGCGAGATCTTTTATTTTCAGGAAAGCAGGCAAAGGTAAAAATTAATAGACTTAGATCAAGAAAATAAATAACAACCCGTCCATATAGTACCCACAGTAAAAACTCACTTATTTTAATTCTAACTAATCAGTTCATTATATTGAGCAATGCAATGGGGCTACTATGGACTTCATCATTCAATTAGTCATTGTCCTGATCTGCCTTTTTTACGGGGCAAGAAAAGGCGGGATCGCGCTGGGTTTATTAGGCGGGATTGGACTTGTTATTTTGGTCTTTATTTTTAAACTGCAACCGGGTAAACCGCCCGTCGACGTTATGCTGGTCATCATCGCCGTGGTGGCTGCGTCGGCAACGCTTCAGGCATCGGGCGGACTGGATGTGATGCTGCAAATTGCAGAGCGTATGCTGCGGCGTAACCCGAAATACGTTTCGATTATCGCACCGTTTGTTACCTGTATTCTGACTATCCTGTGCGGTACCGGCCACGTGGTGTATACCATTCTGCCAATTATTTATGATGTCGCCATCAAGAATAATATCCGTCCTGAAAGACCGATGGCCGCCAGTTCGATAGGCGCTCAGATGGGGATCATCGCCAGCCCGGTGTCTGTTGCGGTGGTGTCGCTGGTTGCCATGCTGGCTAATTTCACCTTCCAGGGTAAACATCTGGGATTCCTCGACCTACTGTCTATTACTATCCCCTCTACCCTGCTGGGTATTCTGGCGATTGGGATTTTCAGCTGGTTCCGCGGCAAGGATCTGGACAAAGATGAAGACTTTCAGACATTCATCGCCGATCCAGAAAACAAACAGTATGTGTATGGCGATACCGCCACGCTACTAGACAGAAAACTACCGCGCAGTAACTGGATCGCCATGTGGATCTTTCTGGCAACCATCGCAGCGGTAGCGATTCTGGGTGCCGTTGAAGAACTGCGTCCGGTCTTTGCTGGTAAGCCGCTGTCGATGGTGCTGGTCATTCAGATGTTTATGCTACTGTCTGGTGCCATCATCATTATTGCGACCAAAACCAATCCGTCCTCGATCTCGAAGAATGAAGTGTTCCGTTCAGGGATGATTGCCATCGTCGCGGTATACGGTATCGCCTGGATGGCGGAAACCATGTTTGGCGCGCATCTGGAAGAAATCAAAGGCACGCTCGGTTCACTGGTGAAAGTCTACCCTTGGGCTTACGCCATTATCCTGCTGATTGTGTCCAAGTTCGTGAACTCGCAGGCGGCGGCGCTGGCGGCCATTGTGCCCGTTGCGCTGGCAATCGGGGTGGATCCGGCGTATATCGTGGCGTCTGCGCCAGCCTGTTATGGTTACTACATTCTGCCGACCTACCCAAGCGATCTGGCGGCTATTCAGTTTGACCGCTCCGGCACCACCAAAATCGGCCGTTTCGTTATCAACCACAGCTTCATTCTGCCGGGCCTGATCGGTGTGAGCACATCCTGCGTCTTTGGATGGGTGTTCGCCGCGATGTACGGCTTCCTGTAATTCGGTTCGCTATCCCTAAACGCCGTCCAGCAATGGGCGGCTTTTTTATAGCGTGCCCTGCGGCACGCCCCCTCACGGGTCGTCTCAAACGACGTTGAAAAACGCACTATGCATTTTTTATCTTTGCAACCAAATACGAACGCAGGCCTGTGCCAGTGCTCGTGTCGGATCGATGCTGATACCTCGCCAACGTGATGATACCGTCTCCAGTGCAGGAGGAACTTCCGTGCAGGCCAGCACCAGACGTTCTGCACCTCGTGCTACCAGTTGCGCAGCAAGCTGATCCAGCAAGCGTCCACCGTGCTGTAATTCTCCGCGTTTTACCGCATAGCATCCCGGCACGAAGAGTGTCGTCATTTCCTGCTCGTTCGGTACCACCGTTTCGGCACCTTGCTGCGCGGCAAAACGCTGCTGATACCATCCGGCATTTAGCGTCCCGTGAGTCGCAATCAGCCCGATTTTACGCGGTACTTTCTTTGCCTCCGCAGGCAGTGTGATGGCGTGTAACGTGGCATCAGCAATATGTACCAGCGGTGCATGACTTTCCTCCGCCAGCGCATCAAACCAGTGGTGTGCCGTATTGCACGGCACCACGATATGGCTGACTGACAAGCGATTAAGCTGCCGAACGGCATGCAAAAGCATCGGCAATGGGGATTCGCCCGCTCCTGCCAGCGCCTGTTGGCGATCTGGAATCTGCGGCACATTCCAGGCAACCACTGGCACATGATCCTGATCGCGGCTGGCTGGTGTTTCTTCAATGATTTTATGCAGCAGATCGACCGTCGCCAGCGGCCCCATACCACCCAGCACACCAATCAGCGGCAAACTCATTGTGCGGCCGTTTGTTCGAACAGTTGACGGTAACCAAACAGCCCAGCCGACCCGCCGGTATGGATGAAGACGATGTTTTCATCGACGCGAAAATGTCCCTGACGAATCAGGTCGATCAACCCCGCCATACCTTTGCCGGAATAGACCGGATCGAGCAGAATCCCTTCCAGTTGCGCCAGCAGCCTGAGTGCCTCCAGCGTTCCTTCGGTTGGAATGCCATACCCTTTACCGACGTAGTCACTGTTCACCTGCACAGCACGGCGCGGCAGTTCACCCGGAATACCGAGCAGTTGCCAGGTACGCTGCGCTAATGCGTAAACATTTTCTTCCTGCTTCGCTTTCGGCGCTCTGACGCTGATGCCTAACAAGGGAATCTGGCTGTGTGTTGCCGTCAGTCCAGTCACCAATCCCGCCTGTGTTCCCGTGCTACCCGTCGCATGGACAATATGATCGATGCGCAGACGCTGCTGGCTGGACTGAAACAACAACTCTTCCGCGCAGGCGACATAGCCCAGTGCGCCTACCGGACTGGAGCCGCCGCCGGGAATGACATAAGGTTTCAATCCTTCTTTACGCAGTGATGCTGCCAGCGTTTCCATCGCCTGCTGCATGTCCGTTCCAGCGGGCAGATGATCGACAATTTCACCACCAAGCAGATGATCCAGCAGCACATTGCCGGAACGCTGGTAGTCATCGCCGTAGTCCTCCACGCGCTTTTCCAGCAGTACTTTGGTTTTCAGCCCCAGCTTTGTCGCCGCCGCAATGGTTTGTCGTACATGGTTAGACTGCGTCGCGCCCTGCGTGATAATGATATCCGCGCCCTGCTGTTGCGCATCGGCGAGCAGGAATTCCAGTTTGCGGGTTTTATTCCCACCCGTTGCCAGCCCTGTAGCATCGTCGCGTTTGATATAAATCGTCGGTCCGCCCAGATAGGCAGATAGGTTCGGTAACGCCTCCAGCGGCGTAGGAAAATGGCCCAGAGACAAACGGGGGAATCGGGCAAGGTGCATAATATTCTCCTGAAATTCGGATTACAGATTAAGGTGACGACGCGCTTCTTCACGAACGCGATGTAAAATACGCTGCTTCAATGCGGCGTAGTCAGGATGCCGTGCCAGCGTCTCAATGTCTCTTTCGCGGCCAAATGGCAGCGGGATCGCTTCTGCAATACGACCGGGACGCGCGGACATCACCAATACCCGGTCAGCCAAGAACAGCGCTTCGTCCACGTCATGCGTGACAAATAACAGCGTGGTGCCGGTTTTTTGCCAGGCAGATAGCAGCAGTTCCTGCATCATCAAACGGGTTTGTGCATCCAACGCTCCAAACGGCTCGTCCATCAGCAACGCCTCGGGATTTGGAAGCCAGGCACGAGCCAGCGCAACCCGCTGTTTCATTCCACCAGAGAGTTGCCAGGGGTAGTGCTGTTGGAATCCTTCCAGCCCGACCAGCGCCAGATAATTTTCTGCTTCACGCTGGAGCTGGGCTTTATTTGCGCCCTGCATCCGTGGTCCAAACGTCACGTTTTCCAGCACGGTGAGCCAGGGAAATAAGTTGGCCTGCTGAAATACCATGCCGCGCGAGGGGCCTGGACGACGAACAACTTCATCACCGCACAGCACGCGCCCCTTATCCGCAGCGTCAAAACCAGCGATCATGTTGAGAATGGTTGATTTTCCGCAGCCAGAAGGACCCAGCAACACCACGAATTCACCTTTGGCGATCTGGAGAGAAACGTCATCCAGCACCGTTAGCGGGCCGCGTTGTGACGGAAATGTGAGGCTAACGTGCTCCACAACAATGTGTGGCGCAACGGGCTGAGAAGGTTCTGTCATGATGATTTACCCGCCCACGGCACGAAGACGCGCTGCGCACCAACCAATAACAGATCGAGCACATAGCCAATGCCGCCTAATAATAAAATGCCCAACATAACAATATCGGTACGCAGATAAGCGCTGGCGTTCATGACCATCCAGCCAATCCCCGAAGTGGCAGCAACCATTTCCGCCGCAATCAAGGATGTCCAACCGATACCAATAGCCAGTCGCACCGTGGTGAACAATTCCGGCAGCGTATCGGGCAAAACGACGTGGAAAAAGATCTGTCGGCGACTGGCGCCGAGCGTTTGTGCGACGCGGATACGGGAACGTTCCACGCGCTCAACAGCGGCACAAGCCCCCACCACGACGCTGAGAAAAGTCGCGATAAAGATCAGGAAAAATTTGGATGCCTCACCGATGCCCAACCACACTACCGCCAGCGGGATCAGTGCGATTTTAGGCAGTGGCCGGAGAAACTGAACGAAAGGGTTAAAAACGGCAGCAATCGGAGGCGATAGCCCCATCAACAGGCCAAGCGGGACACCAAGAATAATGGCGACGCTGAAAGCGCCTAGCGCCCGAGCGACGCTGACGGCAATATGTTCCCATAGCGGCACCTGCCGATAGCCATCCTGCGCCAGTTCCCCAGCGGTCAGGATGATGTCTGACAGTGGCGGTAGCAACAGCGGATCCACCCACTGCTGCGCCCCCGCCCACTGCCACAACGCGAGCACCGCCGCCACAGAAGTGATACTCAATAATACATAAGACGTTCTTTTCACGACCCGTTAATTCCCTTTCGCAGCCTGCTTCAAATAAGAGGAATTAATGGAGTCGGCGAACGATGCAGGAATATCGCGTTGGCGAACTTCGCCGATACTCTCCAGAAAATGCGCTGTTTTTGCGACTGCCTGACCGATACCGCTGCGATCGGTGTTGCTACCGTCACCCAGCCACTGTGCTGTCGCCTGCTGTTCCAGCGTCGGGTATTCCAGCCCTGACAGCGTATTGGTTGCCGTCGTAACGGGCGCACCGACTTCTTTTGCCACAATCGCCGCCGCTTTTTCCGGGTCCTGACGGAACTCATCCACTTTCAGTTGGTGTACCCGCAGAAAGCGCGCCACCGTTTCAGGGTACTGCTGGGCAAAAGCCTTTCTGACTACATAGTTGTTGTAAATGAGATAGCCATCTTTTTGCAGATCTTTGGTCGCAAAAATCGCATGTCCGGCGGAGGCTTCCAGCTCCTGCGCGAATGGTGCCCAGACGTAGCCTGCATCAATGTCGCCACGCTTCCATGCCGCCACCATCTCAGCCGGACGTAGCGGAATAAGGGTAATCTTGCTGCGGTCGAGTTTATTCACCGCGATGGCCGCTTCCAGCGCGTACTGCGCTGTGGAATTTGGCGGATAGGCGACACGCTTACCTTCGATATCTTTCAGCGTGGCGATACCAGACTTGGCAATCAGACGCTCGTACGTGGCGATCACACCAGATACACCGACGATCTCCACCGGCAGTTTCCTGACAATACCGGCTGTCGCCGGGCTGGAACCAAAGTTGGCGATATCTATTGCATTACTGGCGAAATAATTCAGTGCATCAGCACCAGAAGCAAACTGCACCCACTTTACTGGCGCACCCAATGCTTTTTGCAGCGAACCATCGGCTTTGGCTAAGACTAATACCTGCGAACCGCCACTGTAGGCCACGCGCACTTCATCAGGATGTTTTTCCGCCGCCAGTACAGATGTCGTGATTAATAACAATCCACCGATGCCGACAACACTCAATTTATTTTTCATTATCTCCCCTATGGAGTTAAATAAACAACCAGTTAAATAAGTTAATAAATTATTAATTAATCCTTCAGGCCACTTTTTTATTTAAATAAGAGAGTTGCCCCCAACTGACATCATCGACAAAAATACCGTTCTCCTGCCGCTGGCGATAGATTTGCTTTTCTTTATCGCCCGGCAGTAATAATTCATTATCATCACGGGATTGACGCACCCATTCTAATAACGCAGGTATTTCCTGCTGATAGGTGGCCGCCCCGCCTAATTTCTGCGGATCGATTAAAATCGACAGCATACTGTTAATAATCTGCTTGCCCTCGCCTTTCGCCGTACGCTCAGTTTTCCCACTGGTAAGCGCCGCCCCCAGTAAAGAGCAAACCAACGAGAGCCCCGATCCTTTATGCTCGCCAAACGGCAACAGCGCGCCCAAAGGCTGTTCCATCAGCCAGCGGGGATCGACCGTCGGATTACCTTCGTTATCGACGATACAGCCGGGCGCGACCGATTTGCCCTCATTCCAGGCGATACGCGCTTTATTACCCGCAATCACGCTGGTAGCAAAATCCAAAATCACCGGATCGTCATGTTCAACCGGAATCCCGGCACAGAACGGGTTCGTCCCGAAGCGCGCCTGCTGACCCTGCCACGGCAGCACCACCGGTTTGGTATACACGTTGGCGAAATGCAGCGAGACCAACCCGACTTCTGCGGCCTGTTCCGCCCACGCGCCGATACGCCCCAAATGGTGTGCATTAGCTAAACTTACCACCGCCAGACCGTGTGTTTGCGCACGCGCAATGCCTTCCGTCAATGCCTGCTTCGCGACCACCTGCCCGAAGCCCTGCTGCCCGTCAAACGAAATCAGCGGACCGAAATCCAGCGTTTTCTCCGCCAGTGCGTGAGGCGAAAGCCCGCCTTCCCGCATGGCGTCGATATAGCGCGGCAACATACTGACGCCGTGCGAGTCATGCCCTTTCAGGCTGGACTCAACGAGATTATCCGCCACCGTTTCTGCAATTGATGCGTCGACGTCATTCTCTGTCAGGCGGTCACGTAAATAATCGCGTAAATAATGATGAGTAAAGACAGGCATATTTTTCTCGGTATAAAAAATGACAATTAACACTAACGCCACTATAACGCGCCGATTTTTATCCATAACTGACAAATAAGACTATCTATAGCGAATATTTAGCTAAGGTGGTTATTTACTTGTTTTCCCTTATTCATCACCAATTAAAAACACCTTTCTTCTAACTTATTCCAAAAAACACTTTATCAGTGACGCACCAAGAAAATAGGATGCCTTCTTTCACACCACCTTTATTACGCATTATTTATTGAAATAATAAATGATGGCTCTGAGCTACTTTATTACCGATTCTATTACTATTAAAAATGAGACAACAATGATGAATCACTCACTCCCCGCGAAAAAATCGACACGTTTCACACACCTTGCTGCCCTGTTCGGCCTGACGCTAACGGCCTTTGGCGCCAGTGCGGAAGGCACAATCAGCATTGCGCAGCAGTTTGGCATTGGCTACCTGATTCTGGATGTGGTGCGCGACCAGAACCTGATAGAAAAGCACGGTAAGCAGCAGGGCCTGGATATCAAGGTAGACTGGCGTACACTTTCTGGTGCGACGGCGATTAACGAAGCGCTGCTATCCGGCGCGCTGGATGTGGCCTCCGCGGGGGTTCCTCCAATGCTGACCGTATGGGATCGCACGCAGGGTCGCCAAAATGTGAAAGCCATCGCCTCTCTCGGCTCCATGCCCAACTATTTACTCAGCAATAACCCAGCGGTGAAATCTATCCGCGATCTGAGCGATAAAGACCGTATCGCCGTGCCTGCGGCAGGCGTAGGTTTCCAGTCCCGCACGCTGCAAATCGAAACCGCGAAGCTCTACGGCGCGGAAGATTTCAAACGTTTCGATAAGATTTCTGTTAGCCTGCCACATCCCGATGCCAGCGCGGCGCTTATCGCCGGCGGTTCCGAAATCAATGCTCACTTTTCCAGCCCACCGTTCCAATATCAGGCGCTGGAACATGCCAATGTGCACAAGATTCTAAGCTCTTATGACGTGCTGGGCGGTCAGGCAACGTTCAACGTGCTCTACACCACGCAGAAATTCCATGATGAAAACCCAAAAACCTACCGCGCCTTCTATGAGGCGCTGAAAGAAGCATCCCAGATTATCAAAGCAGATAAAGCCGCAGCGGCAGAAACCTATATTCGGGTAGAAAAATCGAAGCTGGATCCTGAACTGGTCAAACGCATCGTCGCCGATCCCGAAATCGATTTCACTATCACGCCAGAACGCACCTACGTTTATGCCGAAAAGTTGCAGCAGCTTGGCGTGCTGAAAAACAAAGCTGCCTCCTGGAAAGACTATTTCTTTGCTGAAATCCACGACCAACCGGGTAGCTAAGCGGTCAGCACCACCCCATTCGACAAGCATCTCGTCGCTACGCAGGAGAACAATATGACACACCGCTCCCACGATATCGTCGCCCAGCCGCTGTTGCAGGTTGATGGCGTCGGACTGGAATATCGAACCCGTCGCAGTTTGGTTCGCGCCACCCATGATGTGAGTTTCGACGTCTTTCCCGCCGAGCGCTTTGTACTCTTAGGGCCTTCAGGCTGTGGTAAATCCAGCTTGCTCAAATCCATCGGCGGTTTTTTGTCTCCGGTAGACGGCGAAATCCGCCTTGAGGGTCAGCCAGTCACACGTCCGGGCCCAGATCGCATCATGGTCTTTCAGGAATTTGATCAACTGCCGCCGTGGAAAACCGTGCTGGAAAATACGCTGTTTCCGCTGGTTGCCAGCCGTCAGGCAACGCGAGCCGAAGCCGAGGAGCGTGCACGCTATTTTCTCGATAAAGTTGGGCTGGCGAAATTTACCGATGCCTATCCGCATACGTTATCCGGTGGAATGAAGCAACGCGTCGCCATCGCGCGGGCGCTGACCATGCAGCCTAAAGTGCTGCTCATGGATGAGCCGTTCGCCGCGCTGGATGCGCTGACCCGACGCAAAATGCAGGAAGAACTGCTGGCGCTGTGGGAAGAGGTGCGCTTCACGCTGCTGTTTGTCACCCACTCGATAGAGGAAGCGCTGATCGTCGGCAGCCGGATCTTGCTGCTCTCACCGCATCCGGGTCGTGTGCGAGCGGAAATCAACTGCCATCAGTTCGCGCTGAGCGATCAGGGCAGTGAAGCTTTTCAAACCACCGCACAGCGTATTCACCATCTTCTTTTTCCAACGGATACTGACGTGCCTTCACCCGTCACCTCTACGCAAGGTAAATCTTATGAGCATCCAGCCCCCCGTGCGGCCCGAGTATCAGCGTGAACTGGCGCCGCTGAAAGACTTCACACTCACCCAGCCTCTGCCGCTGACCACGCGCCTGTGGAATCAGACCTGGATTCGTAAGCTGATACTGTTGGCAGGGCTGCTATTGCTGTGGGAGTTCGCCGCACGCTGGCAAAACAACGATCTGATGCTGCCGGGTTTCCTGCAAACCTTTCAGGCATTTCGCGACGATCTCGCCAGCGGCGAACTGCCACATAAAATGGTGATTTCCCTCGGCACATTGCTAAAAGGCTATATCATTGGCAGCCTGTTGGCACTGGCCCTCAGCGCGTTGGCGGTATCCACCCGTTTCGGACGCGATCTCTTAGGCACCTTAACCTCCATGTTCAACCCGCTCCCTGCGATTGCGTTACTGCCGTTAGCGCTGCTGTGGTTTGGACTGGGAGAAAAGAGTCTGGTATTCGTTCTCGTCCACTCCGTGATGTGGCCGATGGCGTTGAATACCTATTCCGGCTTTCTCGGCGTTTCGGAAACGCTGCGTATGGCGGGCCGCAACTACGGCCTGACAGGCTTTCGCTACATCAATGCCATCCTGATTCCGGCTGCGCTGCCATCGATTATCTCCGGTCTGAAGATCGGCTGGGCGTTTGCCTGGCGCACCCTGATAGCCGCTGAGCTGGTGTTCGGTGCCTCCAGCGGCAATGGCGGTTTGGGCTGGTACATCTTCCAGAACCGTAACGAGCTTTACACCGACCGCGTTTTCGCCGGACTGGCGTCCGTCATCATCATCGGACTACTGGTTGAAGGGCTGGTGTTTTCCACCATCGAAAAGGTCACGGTGAAACGCTGGGGAATGCAGCGCTAAACACCATTCTGGTTATGCGAAATCTAGCCATTGATAGCCAGAATTGTTCTTTTGTGGCGCTCGATATCGCTGTTACAACTGATTTATCTTTCCCCACAGAGATGAGAGATCGCGACCATGATTGCAATACAAGCGCCACAAACCTATCTGAATCGTGACGGCGTCATTCGTTCTGTCGGCGACTATGCGGCTCCTTACGCCAGCACAATACTGATTATTACCAGTCCACAGGCATGGAAAACGACGGCAGATGCTGTCGAACACAGCCTCAATGAGCACGGTTTACGCTATCAGATCGAATTTTTGCCGGGTGATTGCACCAAACCCGCAATAGAAGCGATGACTGCACAGGCGCGTGCCTTCAACGTGGAACTGATTTTAGGCATTGGCGGCGGGCGCGTGCTGGATGTCGCCAAAGCTGTCGGCGACATTTTGGGACAGCTGCCTGTCATTGCCGTGCCCACCATTGCCGCTACCTGCGCCGCCTGGTCACCGATCAGCGTAATATACAGCGACAGCGGTGCGCACAACGGCCCCTTTCCGCTGACGCGGTTACCGGTGTGGGTACTGGTGGACAGCGAGATCATCGCTCACAGCCCTTCACGTTATCTCAAAGCCGGTATCGTGGATGCGTTGGCGAAGTGGTATGAATTCCAACCTTATTTGCGTCACGGCGATGACGGGCTGGCGTTAGCGCTTAAAGCGCAGGCGGCGAAACTGGCTGTGGAAACATTTAATACGTATGGCGAACAGGCCATCGTGGATAACGAACAAGGTCTGGTCACGCCAGCGCTGCGCCGTGTGATCGATGCCGTTATCGCGCTAGCGGGCGTCGCGAACAGCATGAAAGATGAGGTACCACGCATCGGCGTTGCCCATGCCATTCACAACAGCATGACGCGCCTGCCGGAACTACACGACTGGCTGCATGGTGAGAAAGTAGGTTTTGGTCTGGCCGCACAGGCCTTTCTGGAACACGATAGCGACGCTGATCGCGAAGAACTCTTCACCCAACTGCGCCGCTACGGTAGCCCGATAACGCTAAGCGCCCTCGGTCTGAATGAACGCCCACAGCTAGTGGAAAACATCGCGCAGCACGTGAAAATCGCACCGAAAATTGCCTCACGTCTGCCTTTCGCCACGGATGCCGAACGAATCCAACAGGCGCTGTGGCGCACGCAAACGTTAGAGACTGGTGTGATAAATAGCCATGCTGCATGACGGTGGATTAAGAAAAAACGGGCGCCTCGATCACTCGACGCGCCCGTTGCATAGGCTACTTGAAAAGGTTCGGGATTATCCCTGCTGGGCAGGCTGCGTGCTTATCCCTTTAAGCTCACGCTCATAGGCCCGCGCTTTCTGCTCATCGAACTGGTTTTCCCACTTGGCAATGACCAGCACCGCCAGTGCATTCCCAACCACGTTCAGCGCGGTACGTGCCATGTCGAGGATACGGTCAACGCCAGCAATAAATGCCAGACCCTCCAACGGAATACCGACGCTGCCCAGCGTAGCCAGCAGTACGACAAACGACACGCCCGGTACGCCGGCAATGCCTTTAGACGTCAGCATCAGCGTCAGTACCAGCACGATTTCCTGCCCAATCGACAGTTCAATGCCGTACAGCTGCGCGATGAAGATCGCCGCAATGCTCTGGTACAGCGTAGAACCATCGAGGTTAAAGGAGTAACCGGTCGGCACCACAAAGCTGGTAATCGACTTCGGCGCGCCATAGGCTTCCATTTTTTCGATGATGCGCGGCAGCACGGTTTCGGAACTGGCGGTGGAGTACGCGAGGATCAGTTCATCTTTGAGAATACGGATCAAGATGGTGATACGCAGCTTACACAGACGTGCGACGATACCGAGCACCACCAGCGCGAAGAAGAAAATCGCGGCATAAACCAGCATAACCAGCTTGGCTAACGGCCACAGCGACGCAAAACCGAAGTTGGCCACCGTGACGGAAATCAGCGCAAACACCCCAACAGGCGCATAACGCATGATCATGTGTGTCACCTTGAACATGGTTTCCGACACGCCGCGGAAGACGTTCAGCAGTGGTTCGCGGTGATCTTTCGGCAACGAAGATAGCCCTAAACCAAACAATACCGAGAAGAAGATAATCGGCAGCATGTCACCGTGTGCCATCGCGGCGAAGATATTCGGCGGAATCAGCGACAGCACCGTCCCCACCAGACTGTGCGAACCGCTCTGCACCTGCTCGGTGGTCTTTTGATACTGCGAGATATCAACAGCGGTCAGCGTCGACATGTCGATGCCGTGACCCGGCTGGAAGACATTCGCCAGCGTGATGCCAAGGATAATCGCTACCGTCGTGATGATTTCAAAATAGAGGATGGTTTTGAAGCCGATACGCCCGAGCTTTTTGGCATCCCCTACGCCTGCAATCCCGACAATCAACGTGGCGATAACAATCGGGACAACGATCATTTTAATCAGGCGGATAAAGATGTCGCCCGCGGGGCTAAGAATATTGCTGATAAGCCACTGGCGGCTTTCTTGCTGTTCATGCAGTACGGCACCGAGTGCAATACCCAGAACCAACGCGATAAGGATTTGCCAGGCAAGGCTGATTTTTTGTGTTTTCATCGTCATTTTCCGTTTTAAACTCCCCGCCATCACAAACATGGCGCTAGCGCGACTCCGGCGCAATACGAACCGAAAAAATCAACGTGGAGGTGACTGACTAGTGAGAAGGATGTCTGATGGATTACCCCGTCATACTTCAAGCTGCATGTGCGGTATTCAAAACGCACACGTTTTGTCCTGCCACTCGAATTATTTAGGGTAAATGTTCTAGTGCGATACCAAAATCATTAACATAATTATTCAATAAAAACGCACAAGTATTTGTATCGCTTAACAAAAATTCAGACATAAGTTATTGTTATGGCGGGAATGCTACTATTCCAGCACGATCAGATCAAGCAGATTATCGGCACGATAAACCATATTTATGCTGAATCGAGCACAGAAAACGGCGGGTATCGCGATACAAAAAATCGCGACAAAATCGAAAGAAAAACACCTGCCCAGTCAGAAAAACGCTGGCTGGGCATCGGGTTAGGAAAGCGCGCTATCCGTCAGATTTGGTAATCAATCACCGCTTCATCGTTATCCGAGAACACCTTATCTTTAATGTCATCCAGCGACAGTTCTGTATTACACAGCTGAATAAATTTCCAGGCATAGTTACGCTGTAACTGACCCTTTTTTAACCCCAGCCAAACCGTGTTCGCTTCAAACAAATGCTCGGCATTCAACCGTACCAGACCTTTGTCTCGCACTGGATCGAATGACATATCGGCCACAATCCCCACCCCAAGCCCCAGCTCGACATAGGTTTTAATCACATCTGAATCCTGCGCGCTCAGCGTAATATCCGGCGACATGCCCACCGCCTGAAACGCGCGATCCAGACGCGAACGACCGGTAATCCCCTGACGATAGGTGATTAACGGCTCCGCATTGAGCATTTCCAGCGTAATCACCGGCTCCTGCGTCAGCGGATGGTGCTCCGGCACAATTACCGAATGGTGCCAGCGATAGTAGGAGAACGCTGCCAGCGAGGGATCGTTAATCAACTGCTCACTGGCAATACCGATATCGGCCTCACCGGAATGAAGCATCGCCACGATTTCATCCGGCGTGCCCTGATTCAGCACCAGACGCACCTGCGGATACAGAGAGCGGAAGGCTTTAATCACCGGCGGCAGGCTGTAACGCGCCTGCGTATGCGTGGTCGCGATCACCAACTGGCCGGTGTCGTTATTGGTGAAGACATTCGCCAGCCGCCGAATATTGCTGGCGTCATTCAGAATGCGCTCAGCTACTACCAGCAGCTCTTTTCCCGGTTCGGTCATGCCTAACAGGCGTTTGCCACGACGGATGAAGATTTCAATCCCCAGCTCTTCTTCTAGCTCACGGATGTGGCGGCTCACGCCGGATTGAGAGGTAAACAGCGTATTCGCCACCTCGGTCAGGTTGTAATTGCACCGTGCTGATTCACGAATAATCTTCAGTTGCTGAAAGTTCACCTTTCACTCCCTTGTCCTTTATTACAGATAGCAATATTGATGCAAGTAATGAGAGCCAGAACAAATAAGCAAATGGAGTTGATTATATTTTTTTATACTAACGGTATGTCTGCCGCGCTATCTTATCTAACAAGGAATAGAGATAAATAGTAGAATCAAATAGTTATAAAAAATCACTATTGCCACGCGCACACCGTTAATCAACCATTTCGCTATGATTTATGCCTTTCTGATCTATTTATCTCAGCGCTTTTATTCTCTGTTTTCGCTATTACCGTACACGCTAAATAGAACGCACGACTTCAAGCTGACGTGCTATACCCCAAATAATTCGAGTTTCAGGAAGGCGGCAAGAGAGGGAATCCCGATGAGCTTACACAAGTAAGTGATTCGGGTGAGTGAACGTAGCCAACGCACATGCAACTTGAAGTATTACGGGTATATCACTGCTATGATGAAGGTCAGGATCAGAGACGAGGTAGCAGCATGCAGGGCGTACCGGAACACTTTACCGATGAAAGAGACTATGCCCAGTTCCGGCATTTGCCGACGCTGCCCGGCATTGAACTTTACCACGCGCATATCTGCCGTTATGCCTTTGAGCCACACACGCATGAGGCGTTTGGTATCGGCACCATCGACGACGGTGCGGAGCGATTCCGCTATCGTGGCGCCAAGCATATTGCGCCTGTCGATTCGTTAGTGTTGATGAACCCTGATGAGCTACATACGGGGGAATCCGCGACGGAAGACGGCTGGCGCTATCGCATGATCTACATTCCACCCGATGTGTTGGAGAGCGTCTCCGGTGAGAAAGGCTGGTGGTTTACCGACGTCGTGCGCCACGATCCCGCAACTGCACGCCAGCTGGCGATAACGCTGGCCGCGCTGTGGCAGACGACCGATCCCTTGGCGAGTGAAAGCCTGCTGCTGTCGCTGATTGCGCTTTTCCGACCTCACGCGCACATTGCCCAGCGCCAGAGGATTGAGCCGCTGCACCGCTTTGATGTGGTGAAAGCCTATCTGCGCGAGAATTTCGCCCATACGATTACCTTAAAAGAGCTGGCGGCGCTGGTTTCCCTGAGCCCGTATCATTTCCTGCGCCAGTTCAAAGCTCAGTTTCACGTCACGCCGCACCAAATGCTGATGGCGATCCGGTTGTATGAAGCCAAACAGATGCTGACACGTGGCATGGCTGCCGCGCATGTCGCCGTCGCCGTCGCCGTCGGGCTGACCGATCAGGCGCATCTGACCCGCACCTTCGCCCAACGCTATGGCGTCACGCCCATCCGCTACCAAAAGCAGGTGTATCCGGTTCAGCGCTAACGCTTTCAGCACGCATGCCGTCATCGTTACCCCACAGATGATATACCCTAAATAATTCGAGTTGCGTGAAGGCGGCAACCGAGCGAATCCCCAGGAGCTTACACAAGTAAGTGACTGGGGTGAGTAAGGGCAGCCAACGCACAAGCAGCTTGAAGTATGACGGGAATAAACAGCAATATCCTACAATCATTCGACACCGACTCCCCCTAGACTGGTGCGATGCACTATTGTGAACAAACGGGTTTATCATGCTGATAGGGGTTTTATTTGCGCTTGCCGCCGGACTGATGTGGGGGCTGATTTTCGTTGGGCCATTGATCGTACCGGACTACTCTGCGGCTTTGCAGTCCACCGGACGCTATCTGGCTTTTGGGCTGATTGCCTTACCGCTGGCGTGGCTCGATCGCCGTCGTCTGCGCCAGTTAACCCGCAGCGACTGGCTGGAGGCCACGAAGCTCACCATCATCGGCAATCTGCTGTACTACTTTCTGCTCGCCAGCGCGATTCAGCGCACGGGCGCACCGATCTCAACGATGATTATCGGCACCCTGCCCGTGGTGATTTCCGTTACCGCCAATGTGCTGTACAGCAAGCACGATGGCCGCGTGGCCTGGCGTCGGCTGCTGCCTTCGCTGCTGCTGATTGCGGCTGGGCTAGTTTGTGTCAATATTGCGGAACTGAAAGGAACCACCGTCGAATTCGATTTATGGCGTTACGCCAGTGGGATTGCGATGGCGTTTCTCGCCGTGGTTTGCTGGACCTGGTATCCGCTGCGCAACGCCCGCTGGCTGCGCGACCACAAAGGCAATACGCCGACCACCTGGGCTACAGCGCAGGGGCTGGTCACGCTACCGCTGGCGTTCTTGGGTTATCTGCTGGTGTGCGGCCATCTGGCGCTAACGGACAGCACCTTTACGCAGCCGTTCGGCCCACGGCCTGAGGTTTTCATTCCGCTGATGCTGGCGATTGGGCTGTTTTGTTCGTGGATCGGTACGCTGTTCTGGAACGAAGCCAGCCAGCGCCTGCCGACGGTGCTGGTAGGGCCGCTGATTGTGTTTGAAACGCTGGCGGGGCTGACCTATGCCTTCATCATCCGGCAATCCTGGCCGCCGCTGCTAACGCTCTGCGGCATCACCTGCCTGATTGTCGGGGTGATCTACGCTATGCGGGTGAAACCGGAACCTGTCGTTGTGAAAAAATCAACGGTGGTAGAAGTCCCGATGCCGGCTTCACGAACCGAATAAACGCACGCCTAAGAGGCTGTGGAAATAAGCCGGTCTTTATGTCCGGCTTGCCAGCTTCTGAAACAGCGCGGTCAGCTGTGCTTCATCTCTCGCCCCCTGATGCTGATCGGTCACCTTGCCGTTGGCATCAATAATAAACGAGGTTGGCGTGCCGCTGACCTGATAGCGCTCTTTGGTAATGCCCAACTGATCGCGCACCACCGGATAGGTCACCTTGTGGTGTGCCAGCATCGAGGTGATATCTACGCCGTCAGGATCGGTGTTAACCGCCACCACCACCACTTTATCGCCATACTCCTTGCTCAGCTTCTCCAGCGCGCCCATTTCCACCATGCAGCCGCCACAGCCCGACGACCAGAAATTCAGGTACACGCTTTTCCCCTGCCAGCGCGACAGTTCTACCTGCTGCCCCGCCAGATCGTAGGCCGCCAGCGCCGGTGCCTGCGCCCCGACGCTCACCTGTTCTTCCTTACAGCCGCTTAACGCCACTGCGCCCAGCAGGCACAGTGCGGTAATCCCGTTACGCCATTTCATGATGATTCACCTCTTCACCGAAATACTTGCCGTGTTGCAGGCGGATAATGCGGTCAGCAAACCGCCCCAGCTCAGGATTGTGCGTCACCATCACAATGGTGCGCCCCTGCCGATGCAGATCTTTCAGTAGATCCAGCACCCGCCGTTCATTCTCTTCATCCAGATTCCCCGTCGGTTCATCGGCGAAAATCACCGGAGGCTCATTCACCAGTGCGCGGGCAATACACACACGCTGCTGCTCACCGCCGGAAAGCTGGCTCGGTAAGTGATCGACGCGATGCGCCAGCCCAACCTGTTCCAGCACGCGCTGCGCCGCCGCTTCATCCACCACGCTGTGGTAGTGCTGCGCCAGCATGACGTTTTCCAATGCGGTCAAGAATGGAATCAGGTGGAACTGCTGGAATACCAGCCCAATTTTATCGGCCCGGAACTGGCGTCGCCCTTCTTCATCCAGCCCAGCGGCATCGACGCCGTCCAGCAATACCTGCCCTTCACTCACCGTATCCAGACAGGTGAGAATATTCATCAGCGTGGTTTTACCCGAGCCGGATGCGCCCATGATGGCGACGAACTCGCCGCGTGCGATGCGGATATTGATGTTCTCCAGCGCGGTAACCTGACCAAAGCGTTTATAGAGCTGGCGAGTTTCAATCACCGCCTCCGCGGCCTGCGCCCTTTCCTGCGCGTTCACCTCTACAGACATCGAACTACTCTCCTTTCAAGACTTTGGCTGGTTCGACGTAGATCGCCCGCCGAGTAGGAACCACTGCCGCGACGGCAGCAACCAGCAGAGACAGCGCCAGCGTGAGCGGGAACACCGGCAAACGCAGCGAGATCGTCGCATTGAATACGGCCATCCCCAGCACCTGTGCCAGCAGATAGCCCAATAGCAAACCGCATAACACGGCCGCCAGCGCGATAATGCCGGTTTCCGCCAGCATCTGCCGGATGATGTCTCGTCCGCTCGCCCCCAGCGCTTTCTGTAGCGCGAATTCGCGGGCACGTTCGCCGACAATCGCCATCAGCGTCGTGTTCACACACAGCGAAGACAGCACGAGGATCACCGCCGATACCAGCCCCATCAGCCCCTTGATTTTATTCAGCACCTGACCTTCCGACGCCGACACTTTCAGGATCGGGCGGATCTCCAACTGCGGATACTGCTGCTGGAGCTGGGCGGCAAAGCGATCGACCTGCCCCAAATCGTTGCTGACGCTCAGCAGCGCATTACTGATCGCGCCTTCTTTATCCAGCCACTTTTGTGCCAGTTCCAGATTCACGATCAGCATGTTGTCCGTCGCATCGCCGGATTCCACGATGCCTTTGATCTGCAACCGCTGCTTCCCGCCGTCGCCCACTAGCGTGATGCTGTCGCCGACTTTGACGTTCAGTCGTTCCGCCAGCTTCACCCCGATCATGGCATTACGGTCATCGAAGCTGACGCCAATCCAGTTACCCGTGACCTGCCAGTACGGTGCCAGCTGTCGCAGCGATTCGAACCACACGCCCATCAGCACCACTTTCTCCAGCTCCGTACGCGCCATACCGTACAGATAAGGGCTGGACGCATTGATTAACCCAGCCGGTGCGTTGTCGATAATCGGTTGAAACGTACTCTGTGGGATCGTATTACCTCGCGCCGGACCGATGTAAAAATTCGCGCCGAAGGTGCGCAGCTCCTGACTCATCTTGGCGTTAATATCGAAATAGACGGCAGACATCGCCGTCACAATCGCCGCCCCGACCATCAGCGCCGCGAACACCACGCTGACGCGCTGCATACGCAGCCGCAGCGCACGGAACACCAGCCGCCAGAACATACTGTTCATCCAGCCGTTAGCGCCCATACAGCACCTCCACCGGATAAAGTTTGGCGATCCGGCGCGCCGGGAACCACGTTCCGATGATGGCGATCAGCATCGAGATCACCAGCACACAAGGGATAACAATCCACGCGAAACTCAACGGTACGCCGAACAGCATCAGGCCAATGGCTTTAGCCAGCCCCCAGCCTGCGACACAGCCCGCGATCCCACCAGCCAGTCCACTCAGCGCCGCTTCGAGATAAAACAGCAGCATGATCTGCCACTGACGTGCACCCAGCGCTTTCATCAACCCGATCTCTTTGGCCCGTTCCATGATGGTGCTGGTCATCAGCGAGGCAATCCCCATCGCTGCCGCCACCAACGCGGCGAAGGTCACCACCGCCAGAAGCAGTTGAATCTTGTCGATCACCACACCTTCCGAGGCGGCGACCTGCCAGATAGGACGCACCACCGAGCCAGAAATGGCTTCTTCCAACTGGTGCGCAATCGAAGAGACATACGCGGTGCAGTACCAGAGGTCATACTCTTCGGCATTCAGCGCTTCCAAATTTTCCCGCGCCCGCCGCGACAGTTCGTTTTCCGGCACGGTCAGCGCCGATACGCGGATCGCCTGAATTTTACCGGCCAACCCCAGTAGCGATTGCACCGTTGCCAGCGGCATTACCAGACGGCTTTCTTCATCACCACCGCTGCTCAGAATGCCGCTCACCTCTACCGTTGCGTCGCCTTTTGCGCCGTGCAGCGCGAGTTTATCCCCGACTTTCCAGCCCGTTTGTGCCGCCAGCTGTTTTCCTACCAGCGTTTGCGCCACATTGTCCGTCGTCACCGATTCCTGCGGCCACTGCCCGGCCACCTGCCAGTAAGGGCTAACGGTCATTTGTCCCGTGCGATAGTCTTCTTCATCCGGCACCGCGACAGGCTGAGAAAAGAAGGTGCCCAGCACGGCAACCGGCTGTCCCTTGATCTCAACATCACCGCTCAACAGCGGCGCAAAGCCGACAATGTTATTACGCCAGAAGATATCTTTGATGTTCGGCAACTCGGCCTCATCGAGGAAATCTTGCCCTTCCAGCGGGTTACTGCGCTCGCCAAACAGCGCGGGTAGCGCAGCTTGCCCTGCTGGCTCAATCAAAATATTCGCGCCGTAAGACTTCAGCTCGCGCGCCATTTTGTCGCCGATGTCGATAGACACCGCCAGCAGCGCGGAGATCAGTCCCGCTGCCAAAAACACGGTCAGCACCGCCAGCGATTTACGCCGAATATTTCTGCGCCAGGACTGACGTAACAGTCGCCACAGCATGATTATTCCCCCTCAGCCTGCTCGTCAGCCGCCGCTTTGGCAGTGGCAAATTTCGCGGGACTTTCGCGGAAGCGGTTGTAGTTGGCCTCCGACGAGAAGAAGTATGTTTTACCGCCGTAGCGATATTTATGTTCTGCACTCACGTTAGTCAGTTTGGAGCCATCAACCGGGTCGATAACCTCCATCGATACCACCGTCGAGAAGTAGTTAGTACCTGCCGCCAGTGACGCTCGTCCAATCACCAGTTCGTTATCGTCGTTGCTCCACCCTTCAATCGGCACCGGATTACAGCCGCCCGCCTTCCCAATAGAAGGAATGAAAATATGCACGCCGCAGGCGACACAAATCACCTGATTACCTTCCATCACATAGCCCTGATCGCCGCACAGCAAGCAGGCATCAAACACCACGCCCAGACGCAGGCGATCGGGATAGCGGTTAATGATGAAGAAGCGCACGGCCTTGCCGTCATCAGCAATCCACACGAAGCGGTGCAGCTTGCCATCACGCACTTGCTCAATCGGAATATGCACTTTGCCATCGGCCGCCAGCGTCACCGGCTGTGCTTCCGACAGACGAGGCGGCTGCGACGCGACCTTGTCCCAATAGAGCTGGGCCAGCACTACCACCAACAGCGCCGTGACCGTCGCCAACAGCGTGCGGCGCAGCGTGCGATAGCCTGCCGTCGCTTTACGCTTTTCAATCGCCTCATGCGTGGCCAGCATCTGGCGACGCGCATGAAGTAGCGGCCAAACCAGCCCGACAGCCAGCGCAGCCATGAACAATGCACTGAGGTAATTTAATAAATACGCGCTGTTGGTGACGTGTGCCACATAGCTCAAGCGCGGCTTGGTGAGCCCCAGCACCTGTAATTTCATCAACAGCAGTAGCAAGTTGCCGCTTATCGGCAACAGCAGAAGTGCGACCAGCAGCGCCAGCAATGGCCAGCGCAGTAAACGAATGCGGCGCACGATCATGCCGCACAGCGCGGCACAGAACACCAGCCAGCCAAACGCCAGCAGCACGGCGCTGAAATTCAGCAGCAGATCGGTATTCACCACATGAGTGGTCGTCAGCGCGGTCAGATTGGGATCGTTGCCCCAATGCACCGCCGCGCCCGCCACCAGCAGCGCCTGCCACAGATAGCCAATACGCGGGTGGGAAAAACACTGACAGGCAAGAAACAGGATCAAGGCCAGCGCCTGAAGCGCCGTAAAGCCCAGCAGAAACGCCTGCCCGTTAGGAAAATGCACGCCAATAAACGTACCGGCGAACAGCGCCAGCAGCGTGGTCCAACCCAGCGATCTAACCGTCGGCGTGGAACGATGGCTCCAGTTCAGCCCCAGCAATAGCGCTATCGGCAGGAAGGATTGAAGTGTCGTGATAAAGAAATAACTCATATTCTCGTCATACTTCACGTTGCAGGTGCGTTGGTTGAGCGTGATCCCGGGTGGCATCAGTACACGAACCGAAAAATCGCCGCCTCTGCGAGCCGCGATAACGACCCACAGAGGCGTGAACATGGCCGCGACAGAACATCGCGGACAGAAGACCTTATTCTAAGCCGACGTATTTGAAGTCAAAGCTGACATCAAACGGTTTCCACCAGCGGCCTACGCCCGTTTCACCATCGGTGTGGCGGTGCATACCGGCTTTTGATGGCGGATCGATGTGGTAAGTCACTTTGTAGTTACCCACGCCCATCATTTTGATGTTCGCACCGTAGTGCGGGCCATCGCTGGCCACCATCGGCATGAAGATGCCTTCCTGCTTCGCACCGGTATCGGTGTTAGTCAGGGTGTAAGCGATGGTCAGGAACGGCATCCACTCGCCGGCACCGAAGCCATTCTTGTTACCTTCAGCGGCGTGAATATCAGCTTCCAGATGGATGTCCGCTTTCGCAGCAGGCAGGCCCATCCCACGCGGTTCCATATCGATAGGTTGCAGATAAACAGCGGCAATTTCCATTTCGTTCATGGAAACAGGCTCACCTGCTGGGTATTCTTTAAACGCCAGCGCGGCAGGCGCAGTGAAAATACCGGCAATAACGGCACCCGCAATCAGATTTTTTTGCATATTCATCAAACCCATCCTCATCTCAGTCGTCCCTCCTCGCTTAATTTGCTAAGCGATTGGGGTTGTTATGGTTATTTGCTGCTCTTATTGCTTTCAGTAGTAAATTAACGTCGGATGCTTGCTTTATCAGACGGCAGACGCCCTGCGCCGCATCACCCACAGAGCGATTAACGCCGCGACCACCAGCACCCCTTGTGGAATCAGCGTTTCCACATAAGGATAAATCCCCAACCCGCTGATTTCCGGCACGCCGGTCAGCAGCGTTGGTTCAAACAGCTTGCCTTCGATCAGTTCCAGCACGCCTTTACCCGCGAACACAAACGCCATCAGGTACATAAAGCAGCCGGTAAACATGAAGAACGGCTTCAGCGGCAGTTTGACGATGGTGTAGCGCATCACGAAGTAGGCGATCAGCAGGATCACACAGCCGATGGCAAACCCGGCCAGAATGGAGAGGTGCCCCGCCATGTTGCTGGCATCACCGACCAGCGCGTAATAGAACAGCACCGTCTCCGCGCCTTCGCGGTACACGGCCAGAAAGCTGGTGAGCCACAGGCCAATCATGGAGCCGCTGCTTAGCGAATGGGACAGCTTGCCTTCCAGATAGGCCTTCCAATGCCGTGCTTCCACTTTGGACAACAGCCAGTAGCTCATGAAGAACAGCATCACGACGGCAATCAGCATCGTAATGCCTTCCAGCAGCTCACGGCTGGCACCGGAATTGGTGAACACGAGTTGGAAAATGACAGCGGTAATCACGCTACACAGCAGTGCGACGTAAACCGACTGGCGAATCAGCGGCAGCTTGCCCTGCTGATTGTTTTTCACCAGATAGGCCACAATCGCAGCCACAATCAGCAAGGCTTCCAGCCCTTCGCGCACAATAATCAGCAGGCTGTAGATCAACAGGCTCCAGTGGGTTTCACCGCCATCGCCCAGCATGGTCACCGCCTTCGCCAGTTCCTGCTGCAACGCATCGGCCTGCCCTTGCAACTGCTCCGCGGGCTGTTTGGCATTCATCAGGCTCACCAGACGGGTGAAATAGCCTTCCAGCGTCGATTTGAACGCCGCATCGCGAGAACCAATTTTGTTCTCCATTCCGGTGGCTTCAAACAGATCGAAATAGGTGTCCTGCACCGCCATGATCGCAGGTTTGACCTGACCCTGACGGTACTGCGCGATCGCAGCGGCAATGGCCTGATTGATATCGTCGGCAACTTTCGCCCAGTTTGCGTCCGGCACGGCCCCCGTATCGGCGTTCGCGGCAGGTGTTGCCGTGGCCTGCTGGCTGTCTCGCGTTGTCGGCAATCCCGGCAAGACATCTTCGATATCCTGCAACAGCGTGGTGACCCGATAGGCGACATCCGTCAGTTGATCGGGTTGACTGGCTAGGGTAATCAGCGCGGAGAATTGTTGATTAATTGAGGCGGCCTGCTGCGCTGAGCGATTCTGTCTGACCGACATCTCCATTTCAGAGTTTTTAAAACCCTGATAGTGCGCCTGCTGCACGCTCTGGCTGGCTTTTTTGTAATCGCCAGCCTGATATTCGGTCACGGCCTGAGCGAGCTGATCATCGATGATTTTAAAACTCTGCTGCCAGTACGGCGCGATCTCAGCATTGTCATAGGCACCGTGCTGCTCCTGTGCGACCAGCTTGTGCCCTTCCGACAGCACCGGCAAAACGGCATCCAGTTCGCCCTTCAGCCAGGAAATTTTGGCCTGCACCTCGGCCTGCGGTTTTCCTTCGCCAATCATGCGGCGAATTTCACCGAAGGTCGCTTCCAACTGATAGCTTTTCTGCGCGGAAATGTTGATACGGATGGGGCCTTCAAGGTTTTCAAACACCTCGAAATAGGCCATCTGAACTTCGGTGCGGGCATCATCCGGCTTTTGCTGCTCATAGAGCTGAGCCGTTTTATCCAGCCGGGTTTCGATATCTTGAATAAATGAGGCGTAATCGGTCGCGGCAACTGCCACTGAACAACTCAACAGCCAACACAACACGAGAAGCGTTTTTTGCCAGATAGACATAAGCGAGTGATGAAGCACAAATGATATTTATTCTTATTATCACTTTGAAGCCGCCATCTGTCTTGATTTACGTCACGAAAACATGAGCAACAACCACTTTAGTATGTAACAAATGATTTCAAATTTAACTGAATGCCAATAAATTCCGTTTTATTTCTATAACCCCAGAAAAACACGGCTTTTTAATCTAAAAAACGGCAAAAAACCGCCAAGAAAATAAGGCAATAAATATGCCACTATTTTAAACAAGCCATCCAAACGCTGGACGCACCCGTCTTAAAATGGTATTTCTTTACATTAACACAGTCAGATTTACAGAGAAAAACGCCATTTTCCCTCAGTAATCCAACGCATTACACGCGTCACGGCTAACGCGCTTCCCCGATTATTTTTAGGCGATGACACTGCTATTCAAGTCAACCTGACGTTCAAGCGATAACCCGCGATCAACAGAACCGGGCAGATTCCTTTCCGCCCGGCTCGCAACCCGCCTCGTGGGTTATCTTGCGTTCAACGTCTGTCCCATGTTTAGCCCGCTACGGATCAGAATTTTTCCCATCCTTCACCGTTGCGACCCTGTGCCGACAGTAGCGGCGTGGAACTCTGCCCAACCGCGCGATGAGCGGGGGCAGCAATCGCCTGACGGGAAAAAGACATTGTCGGATCGCAATCTGAATCCAAATCGAACACATCCACCACGGCAGATAGCTCACTGGATTGTTCATCCAGACGGGCGGCCGCTTCCGCCGATTGGGTCACCAACAATGCATTTTGCTGCGTGACGCTATCCATTTCATGCACTGCCTGGCTAATTTGCGTAATACCGCGCGTTTGTTCGTCCGTTGCCGCCGCGATTTCGCTAATCAGATCGTTCACATGGGCGATAGCGGTGATAATTGACGTCATTGCTTCGCCGGATTGTTTCACCTGTCCCGCGCCAGTTTCTACCCGCGAAACCGATTCCGCAATCAGCGCTTCAATCTCTTTCGCCGCCTGCGCACTGCGCTGCGCCAGAGTTCGAACCTCACCCGCCACCACGGCAAACCCTCGTCCTTGTTCACCCGCACGCGCCGCTTCAACCGCCGCGTTCAGCGCCAAAATATTGGTCTGGAATGCGATGCTATTAATCACCGAGGTGATATCGGAAATTTGCCGGGAACTGGCACTGATCCCTTCCATCGTCGTCATCACATTGGTGCTGATATCCCCACCTTTTTTCGCCATGTCGGCGGCGTCCTGCGCCAGCTTACGTGCCTGATGTACGTGATCGGTGGTTTGACGCACCGTCGAACTAATCTCTTCCATACTCGCAGCCGTCTGCTGCAGTGCCGCAGCCTGCTGCTCCGTACGGCTGGAAAGATCATCATTGCCATCCTTAATGTTCGACGTCCCGTTGTTGATTTCCGTCGTACTTTGCCGGATGACGGTCACCGTATCGCGCAAACTTTTCTGCAACCGCTTGATATCGGGAATCAACCGCCCCGCACAGTTCTTGCCGAATTCCGCCAGTTCACAGCCTAAGCGGCCCGCAGTCAGCTGCGACAGGTGCGATTTCAGTACGGCAATCGGTATCACCAAATAGTTTCTCAGGTAATACTCGGTGAAAATCAGCACAATGATCCCAATGAACATCCCTGCAATAAGTGCATTGCGGTTTTTATCATTGTGTTCATTCACACTTGGAATCAACGAAGAGGCGGTAATACCGTCCGAGTATCGCTTGATATTCTCTCCAAACGTCAGGCTGACAGGAGGATAAACTGAGCGGAAAATTTGTCGGAATGCTTCGGGATCGTTGCGTTGCAGCGCCGCATTCATCGGATCGATAGAAGAAGAGATCAGTGTGTTCCAGGTATTCTTCACCGCATCAACCGTTGCCTGATCGACACCAACGTGCTCCGCTGTCTGGAACTTATCCAGCGCTTCTTTGGTGTTTTTGATCGCACTCTGTGCCATTTCCAACGTCTGTTTGGCGTTTTCTGGCTCATTGCGCTGCAAATAATCCATGGTTCTTTCCATGCGAGTTACAGCCCGAAAATATTGATCGGCGCCATAGACCAGATGGGAATACGTTTTTCGCTGAGTCTCACTTTTATCAAGCAAATTCGTAACCTGATAAAGCGAGTAAAGACTGAATCCTGATGCTACTCCCCACGCCACTAACAGGGAAGCCACTATGACCAGCACCATTAATTTTATGCTGACATTTCTTAGAAATTCCATAATGCACTCCGCGACGTTAACAAATACCGCCCGCACGCTCTGTCGGAAAAGTATTTACTTTTTACTCATGACGGTGCCGCCCGTTGTCTCTCGCCCTTATCCCACGCGATCTAACAGACGTTCTGGAATTCCCTGATTCATGCCCCATTAGATGGGAAACTAAGCTAAAAAATTAACGAATAGAATGCGTTATCTTCCTTGAGATGCCAATTTCCGTTGTTTTAAACAGCCGACAGGCATGACTACTCCAGCCCAATCGGTGGCACATAGAGTTAATATCGTCAAAAACAGTATAGGCATTAACGGATAAAGAGGATGAATACGCTGTCAGGTTATTTTCCAGACGAATGTCCTATGGAAAAAGGTCGCAGCACTCAACGCGTTAGGACGATTTATCATCGCCCTGAGCATGACCACGATCAGTAAATTAATTTTCTTTATCGGTGATTATCTAAGGTTAGATGACTGCATCAACAGCCTGCCGCAGAAATGCAGTTCTTACGATCCAAGACTTGGCTTTGGAGAATAATCATGCAGAAAGTGCTTACCGTCTGCCCGTATTGCGGGTCAGGCTGCAAAATTAACCTGCTGGTAGAGAACGGCAAAGTGGTTGGTGCGGAAGGGGCAAACGGCGTCACCAATGAAGGTGAACTGTGCCTGAAAGGCTATTACGGCTGGGATTTTCTTAACGACACGAAAATTCTGACGCCGCGTTTAAAGCAGCCGCTGATTCGACGTCAGAAAGGTGCCCCCTTTGAGGCCGTATCCTGGGATGAAGCTATCGGCTTCGCCAGTTCCCGTCTGAAGGCGATTAAAGAGAAGTACGGTGCCGAGTCGATTATGCATACCGGCTCGTCACGCGGTCCCGGTAATGAAACCAATTACGTGATGCAGAAATTTGCCCGGGCAGTCACCGGGAATAATAACGTCGACTGCTGCGCCCGACTCTGCCACGGCCCTTCGGTTGCCGGGCTACAGGTTACGCTGGGCAATGGCGCAATGAGCAACTCTATCTGCGAAATCGAAAAAACCGACTGCATCCTGATTTTTGGCTACAACGCCGCAGACTCACACCCCATCGTGGCGCGTCGGATTCTGAAGGCCAAAGCGCGCGGAGCAAAAATCATCGTGTGCGATCCGCGCCATATTGAAACCGCTCGTATCGCCGATCTGTGGCTGCCGTTGAAAAATGGTTCCAACATGGCATTGGTCAACGCGTTTACTAACGTGTTGATTAACGAAGGCCACTACGATAAAGCGTACGTCGCCCGCCACACCGAAGGCTTCGAGGAATTCAGCAAGACCGTCGCGAAATACACGCCGGAGTATGTCGCTGACATCACCGGACTGTCGCCGAAATTGATTCGCGATGCGATGCGGATCTATGCCGCGGCGCCGTCCGCCACCATTCTATGGGGAATGGGCGTGACGCAGTGGGGTCAAGGCGTGGATGTAGTCAAAGGGCTGTCCGGCCTGGCCCTGCTGACCGGGAATTTGGGGCGACCAAACGTTGGCGTCGGGCCGGTGCGTGGGCAAAACAATGTACAGGGTGCCTGCGATATGGGGGCGCTGCCCAATATGTTCCCCGGTTATCAAAACGTCACGGATAAAGCGGTACTGGCGAAATTTGCCGATGCCTGGGGCGTGCCTGAACTCTCCGACAAAATTGGCTACTCGCTGACCGATCTCCCGCACAAGATAAAAGAAGGGAAGATCCGAGCCAATTACGTGATGGGCGAAGATCCGCTGCAAACCGAGCCGGATCTGTCGATGCTGCGCGATGCGTTCAACGAGCTGGAGTTGCTGATCGTCCAGGACATCTTCATGACCAAGACCGCCGCGATTGCCGATGTGATTTTACCCGCGACCTCCTGGGGCGAACACGAAGGGGTTTATACCGCCGCCGACCGAGGCTTCCAGCGCTTTTATAAAGCCGTGGAGCCGCAGGGCGATGTCAAACCCGACTGGGAAATCATCAGCCTGATGGCAACGGCGCTCGGTTATCCGATGCACTATAACAATACGCAGGAGATCTGGGACGAGCTGCGAGAACTCTGCCCGCTATATTACGGCGCGACTTACGAGAAAATGGCAGGACTGGGCTATGTGCCGTGGCCGTGCCCAACGGAGGACAGCCCCGGCACACCGTGGCTGTATGCCGGTAATCACTTCGATCGTCCCGGCGGGAAAGGCCTGCTGCTCACCGCAGAATGGCGACCACCGATGGAGCTGGTGGATGAGGATTACCCGCTGGTCTTGTGCACCGTGCGCGAAGTTGGCCATTACTCCTGCCGTTCCATGACGGGCAACTGCACTGCATTACAAACGCTGGCGGATGAACCGGGCTACGTGCAGGTTAGCCCCTATGACGCTGAGCGTTTAGGCATCCGCGATCAGCAGCTAGCCTGGATTTCGTCACGACGCGGCAAGGTGATCTCTCGCGTTGCCGTCAGCGAGCGCATCAATAAAGGTGCCGTCTACATGACCTACCAGTGGTGGATCGGCGCCTGCAATGAATTGACGCTGGATCATCTCGATCCGGTATCCAAAACGCCGGAATACAAACACTGCGCCGTGAAGCTGGAAGCCATCGACGATCAGCAGGCAGCAGAGAATTATGTACAGCAGGAATACAGCCAGTTGAAAGATCGGCTGCGCAGCACCGCAGAAAACGTCAGTTAATCACCCTAACCTAAGCCGCCGCGAACCTAAGCCGTCAGGTAAAAGCCGTGGCGGCTTAGGAAAATACATACTCTAAATAATTCGAGTTTCAGGAAGGCGGCAAGCGAAGGAATCCCGATGAGCTTACTCAGGTAAGTGATTCGGGTGACTGAACGTAGCCAACGCACATGCAACTTGAAGTATGACGAGTATAGATGGTTTAGACACCGTTTAACCTTCCTCGCCGATAATGCCTTTATTCCCCACCTCATCTTGTAAAATTTCATTAATGAAAACGGATAAATTTCCGTTAATCGATAATAAACTTCTACACATAACTTAAATTTTCACATCTCTGTTTATCTTTTAAAATTATGTTGGCTATCACCGCCCTTCCCTCCGCCCAATTGTTTTTTATTCCAATTTAGCGCAATTTGCGTTTCATTTTACAATGCTTTAATTTGTTTTTAACAAAAAGAGCCCCTTGTAGCGGCTGTTATCAAGTCGATTAAAATAATTACTAAACAATCGGTTAGATGGACGCTAGCGGGGATAAAAGGAATATTATTATTGCTCGCATAGAGGTCGTTTATGTTACCGATTACCGTTACCTTATCGCTCCCTCATTATCTGTCCTTTATTATTCGTATCGACCCTGGAAGCTAATCCCCGCCTTTCATTCGTATTCTTCTGAACGTCGCTGACGTCGGAAAATAACCTAATTTCATCCCTTTCGATATGCAGTTATAAAAAACTGTACGGCTTTTTGTACCCCAAATTCGCCGAAAGAAAGGCAGTAAGTTATTCAGAATATAATAAAAAACAGGAGATTCACTGTGCTCACTATTCTCGGTTTCTCTATGGTCATCTGCTTTATGTACCTGATCATGACCAAGCGGATGTCTGCGCTAATCGCGCTGATTCTTGTCCCTACGCTGTTCGCACTGGCCGCAGGTTTCTATCAGGGGCTGGGAGCGATGATGCTGGACGGCATCAAGACGCTGGCACCAACCGGCGTGATGCTGACGTTTTCTATTCTCTACTTCGGCATCATGATCGATGCCGGGCTGTTCGATCCGCTGGTGCGCTTCATTCTCCGTCTGGTTAAAGGCGATCCGTTGAAAGTGTTGGTCGGCACCGCCGTATTAACCTTGATGGTCGCGCTGGACGGCGACAGTACGACGACCTATATGATCGCGATTGCCGCCTTCCTACCGCTCTATCAGCGGTTGGGTATGAACGTGCTCGGGTTGACCTGTCTGGTTAACATCGCCAGCGGCGTGATGAACCTTTCCCCCTGGGGCGGCCCGACGGCGCGTGCCGCCGCCGCATTGCGCGTTGATGCACTGGATGTTTTCCTTCCCATGCTCCCGGCGATTGTTTTAGCCAGCCTGACGCTGGTCGGCGTGGCCGTGTTTCTGGGTCTACAGGAGCGCAAACGGCTGGGGATCATTGATGTCAGCAGCTTCCAGAATGCCTCGATCAATCTGGGCAACGGCAGCGACGAAGAAAGCGACGCCAACCGCCGCCCCAAAATGTTCTGGCCTAACTTTATTCTGACCACCCTGCTTCTGGTGTTTTTGGTGATCGGCATTCTGCCTATTCAGGTGCTGTTTATGGTCGGCTTCGCTATCGCCGTCATGCTCAACTACCCCAAACTGGAGGAGCAAAAAGCGCGGATCGGCTCACACGCTGCTAACGTGCTCGCGGTAACATCACTTATTTTCGCCGCTGGGATTTTCACTGGGATTTTATCCGGTACGGGCATGGTGGATGCCATGGCGAAGAGCCTGTTGCAGGTGATACCAGAAAGTTTCGGCCCGTATCTTGCGGTGTTCACCGCGCTTATTAGCCTGCCGTTTACTTTTTTGATGTCCAACGACGCGTTCTATTTCGGAATCTTACCGGTTATCGCCCAGACGGCGGTCAACTATGGTATTACCCCAGAGGAGATCGCCCGTGCGTCGATTGTCGGCCAGCCGTTCCACCTTCTCAGCCCGCTAGTGCCGTCGCTTTACCTGCTGGTCAGTCTGGCAAAAGTGGACATCGGCGATCACCAACGCTTTGCAATCAAATGGGCGATTTTTGTCAGCCTGTCGCTGCTGGTCGGTGGTATTGTCTTCGGCGCATTTCCGTTCTATCACCAGTAAAACAGGATTGCTCCGGCCTCGCCGGAGCGTTCACTGCTGGCAGGCGAGCCGTACTGACAAAAACATAACGATTCCTCGTAACACCCTAAACGACATAGCAGGATAGCCATGGCTTTAACTCCCCTACAGACAAGGATTGTCAGACAGATTGTCGCCTATATTCGCCGCGAGCAGTTGCAACCCGGCGCTCATCTGATCGAATCGTCGCTGGCGCAGGTATTGAACGCCTCGCGCACGCCGGTCAAGGTCGCGCTGCTGTATCTGACGGAAAAAGGCATGCTGCATTACCACCGCAACCGGGGGTTTTACCTCGATCGCCATGCCCATGAACTGGGGGATCTGGTCACAGAGTTAGCTGCAAGCAGCGAAGAGCCGCTCTACCGGAAGATTGTCGATATGCGCCTCTCCCGTCGGTTGCCGGAGCAGTTTTCAGAAGTGGATCTGATGCGAGAATGTCAGGTGTCGCGCTCCGTACTGCGTAACGTTCTGACGCGTATTCAACAGGAAGGTTGGCTGGAGTTCCGCACCGGTCAGGGCTGGCGAACCACGCCGATTATCGATTCCGTCACGGCCTATGAGGAAAGTTTTACGTTCCGCTTGCTGGTCGAGCCGCTCAGTCTGCTGTCGCCGCAGTTTCGTATCGATCAGCACACGCTCAACGCCTGCCGTAAGCAGCAGGAAGACATTCTCAATGGGGGTTACCTGACGCTCACACCGCATGAAATGTTCGATGCCAATACGCACTTTCATGAAACGCTGCTTGCCTGTAGCGGCAACCGCTTCGCCCACCATAGCTTGCAACGAATCAATCAGTTACGGCGTCTGGTGGAATATCGACAAGGGAGTCCAGCCTTCAATCCCAAGCGGTTGGAACAGATTGCAGAGCATCTGACGATTCTGGATTTCCTGCAACGGGGAGAGATCGAAACGGCGGCAGACTGGATGAAAAAGCATCTGGAAAAAGCGTGCCACGATAAAGTCAGCATCGATCTTTTTCGGTGAAATAACCAACAGCGAGGTCTCAAATCATCAGTAACATATGTTTAAAAAATAAAAAACACCATTTTAAACACTCTAAATGCCCGCTCAGTTACAAATAGAAACACATAGAACAATAATTAAACTCAAACTTCATAACAAAAGAATGAAGCCAAGAACACAAAAACAAAGTCACGATTTAAATAATTAAAAAATTAATTTTTTTATAAAATATCATGTATATAAAGTTTTCGTTAATTGTTCTTTTATTTTTACTTAATCTTTAAGTAATTCACCATCTGTTTTATTGATGTATCGCCACATATCATTAGCAACACTACTTCAACACTTTGACTCATCTGATTTTACCTGCAAAAAAACCAACGCAAGCCATTGTTTAATAATGAATTAATAAAAATATCACGATTTGCGCGATCTGCGTACCACATCCCCATTTATCATTACAAGCGACAAGGACATGCATTTTTCGCATGACAAAGATCACAATTACATAACAATCCGCAGAAAAAAAATGTAAAAAGCAAGAATCGTTGTAATATCGGCGGGCAGACACAACACCCCAATAACAGGTTCGGGTGAGGGATTGGTGTATTCAGGGAAAGCACCAGCCATCACGCGGCAATAATATTGTGTTGTCTGAATCAATTCATCAACATGAGGTTTATATGCAAAGGCAGAAGTTACTTGTACAGATAGTCTTGGCTATCGTCCTGGGAATATTAATCGGCTGGGCTTGCCATCAATATCTTGACGGCAGTCGAGCAAAAGAAGTTGCATCTTATTTCAACATGGTTACCGATATCTTCCTGCGTCTGATCAAAATGATCATCGCGCCACTGGTCTTCGCTACGCTGGTTTCCGGCTTGGCAAGCATGGGAGGAAACTCTTCTGCCGTTGGCCGTATCGGTATGAAAGCGATGATCTGGTTTGTCAGCGCCTCGTTCATTTCCCTGCTCATCGGTATGGTCTTCGCCAACCTGTTCCAACCTGGCGGAGGCATGAATCTCGAAATCCCCGCACAGCATGTTGCGACAGGTCTGAACACCGACAGCTTTACGCTTAAGAGCTTCATCAGCCATATCTTCCCGAAAAGTATCGTCGAAGCGATGGCGAACAATGAGATCCTGCAAATTCTGGTGTTCTCTCTGTTCTTCGGCTCCGCGCTTGCCTATGTAAAAGGCAAAAACAAACACGCGACCACGATCATTTCCATGATCGAGGAACTGACCAAAGTGATGTTCCGCGTGACCGACTACGTGATGGCGCTGGCTCCTATTGCTGTCTTTGCCGCAATCGCTTCCGCTATTACCACACAAGGTCTGGGCCTGCTTTACGACTTCGGTAAACTGATCGGTGAGTTCTACCTCGGTCTGGGCGTACTGTGGGGCGTTCTGTTCCTGGTTGGCTACCTGTTCCTGGGCAAAGGCATCGTTAGACTAGCGAAGCTGATTCGTGAACCTACCATGCTGGCTTTCGCCACGGCGAGCAGTGAATCTGCCTACCCGAAAACCATGGAAGCACTGACCAAATTCGGCGTGCCGAAAAAAGTCACCAGCTTTGTGCTGCCGCTCGGTTACTCGTTCAACCTCGACGGTTCTATGATGTACCAGTCCTTTGCGATTCTGTTTATCGCACAGGCTTACAACATCGACCTGAGTGTTACTGAGCAAATCCTGATTCTGCTGACGCTGATGATTACCAGTAAAGGAATGGCGGGCGTAGCGCGTGCTTCTATCGTAGTGGTTGCCGCAACGCTGCCGATGTTCAGCCTGCCGGAAGCCGGTATCCTGCTGATTATCGGTATCGACCAGTTCCTGGATATGGGCCGTACTGCAACTAACGTCATCGGTAACAGTATCTCTACCGCTGTTGTGGCCAGTCTGGAAAAAGACATCCACGATGATGATGAGAATGAAGAGGTTACCGACGAAGTCGTCGCCTACAAGGAACCTCAGCAGGCTACGCAAAATAGCTAATGCTGAGTGAGTGAATCGTTCATCTATAGCGGCCTTCGGGCCGCTATTTTTTTATCTCTCGTTGCACTGCCAACGCAGTGACGACGTTTAGAGTCCAGATGCTGATGACAGCCCTTTCATGTAGCGCCAGAATTTCTCAGAAGCCACGTTCAACCGCGCATCGAGACGATAGAGATAAACGCCCATGCGGATCACGGCATTTTCCATGCTCAGGATCGTCAGCTCTTTGTTTTTCAGCTCTTCCTGAATGGAATAGTCCGGCAGCCAGGCGATACCATAACCTTTCTTCGTCATACGTTTGAGCAAGTCGCTCATGGAAGAAACGAAATTGACCGTAAACTTATCGCTGTCGACGCTGGATAAGTAGCGGCTGACCTGACGCCCCATGTAGCTCGTCTCGGTATAGTTGAGTAGCGGCACCGATGAGGCGCTGACATCAAACAGCGGCTTCCCTGTGCTATCACACGCACAGACCGGATAAAGCCGTGATTCCAGTATCTTCTCGTGCATGAAGGGCTCCCCCATCAGATCCTCATTGTAGAATGAGAAAATGAAGTCACTGCGCCCTTCTTTGAGATTCAGTACCGCTTCATCCACATCGATCGATTCGACATAGAAGATTTTTTCCTGCGGATCCGGCACGTCTTTTAACAGCTCAGGCATGATGAATACCGACAGCGAATGCGCCGCGGCGATGGTGATCTTATTCTTGTAATTGTCCCCGCCGTGCAGCTTATTGAGTTGATACTCCAAGTCATCCAGCGTATTGCGGATATAGGCGTGGAACACGCGCCCCTGCTCGGTTAACTGTAGCGGCAACGCGCTGCGGTCGAAAATATCAAAGCCAACCGCCGCTTCCAGCGCCTGAATTCGCCGACTGAATGAAGATTGAGAGATATTCCGCTTCTCGGCCGCCAGCGTAAAACTCCGGTGCTCTTCCAGCACGATAAAATCATACAGCCACTTGGTTTCGATATTATTCAGCATCGTCCCTCACTCAAAACGCTCAGCGTCATGTTTTCGCTCTCTATGCCAACGTTCGTATCGCCAATAAAGAGGCTTCCCACCGAACGCGGTTAAAACCAATAAAAGCATAGGGATGCCAATAGTTATGCAAATCATACATAGCAGATGGGAATTTAGCAATTCACATTGCCCGCCAGTGTGCGATTATCCTTTTAATTTCATAATGCTACAGGGTTAACAGCATGAACAGTCTCGTGGGAATTCTTGGTGGTATGGGGCCGGGTGCTACCGTCGATGCGATGCAAAAACTGATCAAAAACACGCCAGCGTATCGGGATCAAGACCATATTCCGATGATTGCGGTTTCTATTCCTGATATCCCTGACAGAACGAAATGCATTCTCCAGCACAGCGCATCGCCGCTGGATAAAATGCTGCAATATATGAAAATTCTCGAAAACGCGGGCGCTGAATGCATCATTATCCCGTGCAATACCGCGCACTATTGGTTTAATGACTTAAAAAAGCAGTGTCGTGCAGAAATGATCAGCATTATTGATGTGACCTGTCAGGCGATTAAACATGCCAACACTACACGCGTCGGCCTGTTGGCGACGACGGCGACGGTCAAAGCGAGAATTTATCAGGACAACCTGATTACCGATAATATTGAGTGCTACACGCCAGATGATGCAGACCAACACCAGGTAATGGAAAGCATCTACGCTTATAAATCCGGTGATATCGCCGGCGCCTATAGCATGCTGTCACCAGTAAAAGATCGCCTGTTGCAGGCTGGCGTTGAGAAAATTATTCTGGGTTGTACCGAGCTTCCTCTGATTCTGGAGCAGGAAGTCAGAACGTCGCCGCAACACTATGTTGATGCAACGGAAGAGTTAATTAAGAAAACGGTCGAGTGGTATTTCACTCACAGTCCGAGAAATGATATCGCTGCTTAATTTCTTAACGAGTCTATTATATTTCGTTGAATAAAAAAATAACTATGCCACTCGGCATAAATGAATTCGCCGAGTGGCATAGTGCGATAGACTCAGTATTTAATGCATTTCACTTCACAATAAAATACTGTGAACACAGGAACGTAATTCACTATACGTTCAACTATTACGACGGGAATTTCAGCGCACTATTTTGCGCGCCGGAATTAGAAACCACCCAGGATTTCGCCGCTGACGTGGTCATCAGACTGTATGAATAGTTAGATGACGCCGTCCATTTAGCCGCAGGCGATTTACTCGCAACGGCAGCCGGTGAACTGCCATTATCCGTAAAGGTTGAACCATTGCCTTTATCGTCAACCATCCCTTTCTTTTCCGCACCGGTACCGAATACGTTACGCTCAGAAAGTACATTGGCATTCTGCGCAACCGTAAAGGCCAGGTTGAATTTATTGACGTAGTTGTTGAAGACGTGGAAATAACCATAACGCATCAGGCCGGGTGCACGAACCTGAATATTTTCGTAATAGTTATGGCAAATAGTCAAACGCGGATAGCCATTGTAAGCACTGTTATTATCATCTGCCGGATGGCCGAAGATACAACCATATTTATGGTTTGAGAATAAGCAGTTACTGATCGTGATGTAATCCGCCTTCTCACCGATATAAATCAGTTTATCGAGGCTACCGTCGTTATCACTCCACGTATGCCCTGGCCATGAACAGTGATCCACCCAATACCCCTTACCGTAGTTCAAATACAGCTGGATATCATCATTATCTTTGATGCCAACATCATGTTTAAAAACCAGATTCTGGAAAATGACGTTGGATGAATTGCTATCAGCACGCAGGTGGATATTGGTCAGTACATTAGCGCCACCGAAAGAACCGACGATGGTTTTATTGCTGCCAAATACCACCTTGGTTAGTGCAGATGCTTTCAGCGATGCGCCCAGCACCACAATCGTTTTTGTGGAACCGCTCACGGCTGATTTAAAATCGGCCAGAGAATTTACCGTAACAACTTTACCGCCTGTTCCTCCGGTGACATTTGCTGCTTTTGCAAAGCCAATAATCCCAGTAAGATTCGTTGTTGGATAAGCCATAAATTTTCCTTTTTACAATGAGTGAATAGTAATGTCATTTGAGGTGTTAATTAACAAAATAAATAACACGCCTTCGACAATTACAGAGTGTATATAGGAGAATTCATTACGCTTATTAATCGAGTTTAATAAAAAAAGAACCTTGCGAATAGTTTCTTATTTAATTAATTTGCAGCCACCTTATTAATAAAGGTGACTGCATCGTAGCCTTCAAATTATTATCGCTACCATCCTTTTACTGCGCCACCATTAAAAATACGGTTCGCAGCCTGTTCAACTTCATCAGACTGATAGGCCTGAATAAATTTTTTGACGTTTTCCGCCTCTTTATTATTTTCACGAGTCACAATAATATTCACATACGGTGACTCTTTATCCTCAATAAAAATACCGTCTTTCGTTGGCGTTAAGCCTGTTTGCTGAATATAGGTCGTGCTAATGATCGCCACCGTCACTTTCGGGTCGTCTAATAAACGTGGCAACTGTGCCCCTTCCACTTCCATAATACGCAGGTTGTGCGTGTTGGTTGTAATATCCAGCACCGTCGGCAATAAGCCTGTATCAGGCTTCAGCGTAATTAATCCAGTTTTCTCCAGTAATAACAGCGCGCGTCCCAGATTTGTAGGATCGAAAGGTATCGCGATAGTGTCGCCAGCTTTCAGATCGTTGATATTTTTAATCTTCTTCGAATAACCCGCCATCGGGAAAACGAAGGTATTTCCTACCGCCACCAGCTTATAACCGTGTTCGCGGTTTTGCTGTTCCAGAAAAGGACGATGTTGAAAGACGTTCGCGTCCAAATCACTTTTATCCGTCGCCTCGTTCGGCAATAGCGAACCGCTGAAACCCACCAGCTCGACATCTAGGCCATATTTCTCTTTTGCCACTTTCTTCGCGACGTCGGCGACGTCCTGTTCCGCACCGTTAATCACGCCGACTTTAATGTGGTTGGCAGAATTGCTTGCGCTATCGCATGCGGTCAACGCCATCGCCGCCGTGACCATTCCCGCCACCAGCGCTATACGCCATTTCTTCATCATTCCGATTCCCTGACATCGTAACTACATTGATTTGTAGCTACACTGTTTTATAACTACATGGAGTTAAAGAGAAAAACAGTATGTCTCTCGATTAACCGAGTCAAATAACTCCGCGTTCTATCAATATGCTTTTCATCATTCGGTCAATGAAGAGTGATATATATCCTAAATAATTCGAGTTGCGTGAAGGCGGCAACCGCACGAATCCCCAGGAGCTTACTCAAGTAAGTGACTGGGGTGAGTAAGGGCAGCCAACGAACAAGCAGCTTGAAGTATGACGGATATATCTGTTAAGCCGATTCCATTTTACCTATCTGCTATTGCTCGCCTCTTGATTCCCCCGCATTATGACGTTTTGATGACCTTGAATTCACACGGCGAAACCATGATTAATGTGGCTTTGGTTGACGATCACATCGTTGTACGGTCTGGCTTTGCACAGCTTCTGACATTAGAAAATGACATTCAGGTTGTTGGACAATATGCTTCGGCGGCGCAGGCGTGGCCCCATCTACTCAAACAGCCGATTGACGTTGCCGTGATTGATATTGCCATGCCGGATGAAAGCGGCCTGTCGCTATTAACACGCCTGCGTCAGCAGCGCCCCAATTTTCGCGCCATTATTCTAAGCATCTATGACACCACCGCATTTGTACAAAGCGCGCTGGATGCAGGTGCAGGCGGCTATCTCACGAAGCGCTGTGGCCCGGAAGAGTTAGTGCAGGCGGTTCGCGTGGTCAGCAGCGGTGGCCTTTACCTGTGTGCCGATGCACTACACGCCATTCGCCATCAGCAGCAGCCACCGAAAGAGCTGCTGGCGCTAACCCCGCGCGAGCGGGAAATATTCAGCCTGCTGATCAACGGGATTAGTGTGAAAAGCATCGCTGAACAGCTCGAGCTCAGCCATAAGACCGTTCACGTTCACCGCGCCAATATTCTCAGTAAATTACAGTGCGAATCCACGGTAGAGCTGGTGCACTTTGCACTGCAACACCAACTACTGGCTGGGAAATAAATCATGCGCCGCCTGCACGTCATCGGCATGACGCTGTTTCTGGCCTTTTTCTATAGCCTGATTTGGCTGGCGCTGTGGACCATCAGTTTCTATTTAAGCAACAACGGCCAGCAGGCGGCGCTGCTGTTACCACAAGGGCTGCGGCTGGCGTTGATGATTTTGCTGCCTAGAAAGTACTGGCCGACCTTGCTGCTTGCAGAAATCGCCATCCAGAGCTGGCTTATCAGCGAGCAGCTTATCACGCGTTCTCTGCTGCTACTTTCCCCATTCCTCAGTCTGATTCCGGCCATCATCACGCATAAAATCTGGCATCGCTATACGCTTTATTGGCAGCGACTCCTGCTATTGCTGGCGGCACTGACGCTCAATACCGTTCTGCACGGCATCGCTATCGGCCCCTGGTTACACTCGCAGCTGACACAAACGCTGCTGGCGACGTTTACCGGCGGCGTCCTGCTGATCCCGTTCATCTATCTGCTGTACGAATACATCAAACAACAGCATTTGCAGACGCTGCTGGCACAGGAGATCCCCGATCCGCCGCTGCGTACCTCGCTGCTGATTTGGTGCTCGCTGTTTTTTTCTATCGGCGTTTGTCTGCAAATGACGTTCACACCTGAGATGGAACGCCTGCTGCTGATTTTCGTTTTTCTGCCTAACGTGGTCATGGCGTATAAATTCGGCTGGCAAGGCGGCGTGCTCTCCGCCGTACTCGGCAGCCTGATGATTGCGGTCACGCGTCAGGTGAGCGGTGCTTTCGACGATCTGCGCGAGCTGGAACTCTTTCTCTCTACGCAGGCGCTGCTCGGCATTGGGCTGGGGATCGCGATAAGCCGTCAGCAACAGCTGGCACAGCGGCTCCAGCGCTATCGTCATCAGTTGGAGCAGGAGCTGAAAACCCGGCGGCGGCTTATGGAGCGCATCATCCATACCGAAGAGGCCGTGCGCAAAGATATCGCGCGCGAACTGCACGATGACATCGGCCAAAACATCACCGCCATTCAGATTCAGGCCATGCTGGTGAAACACAGCGCGCCAGCCGATGCGGCTCAGCATGCCGCCGGACAAATCAGCGAGCTGTCGCGGCGCATCCACCACACCACCCGCCAGCTTCTGCGCCAGTTGCGCCCACCGGTGTTGGATGAAATGGTGTTGGATAAAGCGCTGCATCATCTGGCGGATGAATTTGCCTTCTCGGCTCGCGGTATCCAGTTTCAGCTGGATTATCAGCTCCCTACGCCTCCGCATGATGACGTGGTGGTTTTCACCCTTTATCGGCTGGTGCAGGAGTTGCTCAACAACATCAATAAACACGCCAGCGCCACGCAGATTACGGTTCGCCTTTCCCAGCAGGATGACCTGATTACGCTCGACGTCGTTGATAACGGCGTGGGAATTGCACAAAAAGACAGAGCGAATCCGACAGGCGGTGGCTTCGGCCTGCGGGGCATCGAGGAACGCGTACAGGCGTTGGGCGGTAACTGGCTGGTAAAAGCCGCCACCAGTGGCGACTCTGCCACGCCGCGTGGTACGCACATAATTGTTAACTTGCCCACAAAATTTAAACAAAAAGACGATTAGCTAGGAATTATTCCTAGCCGCCTAAAACCTTGTCTCATCCTTTTTAATTCACATCCCCCTACTCTTCTCTCAACGCGACGGAGAACCCCATGCAGGCACCCATGTTTCCAGCGGGACAGCTTTCACCCACACAAATCAGTCAGCGTTATCGCTACTGGCGACCACGGTTGCTGATTTCCATGGTCATCGGGTACGCCACGTTTTACCTGACGCGTAAAAGCATCAACTTCGTCATGCCGGTGATGCAGTTGGAATTAGGGTTAAGCAAAGGCGATATCGGTCTGCTGGGGACGCTGTTTTATCTCTGTTATGGCGCGTCCAAATTTATTTCCGGCATCGTGTGCGATCGCAGCCAGGTGCGCTGGTTTATGGGCGTCGGGCTGATGATTACCGGCGTGCTGAACATTCTGTTTATGTACTGCCAGTCGCTCACGGGGTTATTGATTGTCTGGGCGCTGAATGGGTTCTTTCAGGGCTGGGGATGGCCCCCTTGCGCCAGATTGCTGAGCAGCTGGTATTCGCGCAATGAGCGTGGCCTCTGGTGGGGATGCTGGAATACGTCGATCAACATCGGCGGTGCGGCGGTTCCTCTGCTGGCGGGCTATCTGGCCTCCGAATGGGGATGGCAGGCGGCGCTGCTGGTGCCGGGCATCATCGGCATTGTGATTGGCCTGTGGCTGTGCTGGCAGCTGTGCGACAAACCGCAGCAGCAGGGATTGCCCAGCGTCGGCGAGTGGCGGCGCGATGCGCTGGAGCTTCGTCAGGAGCAGCAGAGCCCGCCGATGCCAATGCGCCAGATTCTGCGCGATGCGATTTTGCGTAACCGTACCATCTGGCTACTCGGGTTTTCCTACATTCTGGTGTACCTGATTCGTATCGCACTGAATGACTGGGGGAACATCTGGCTGTCGGAGAGCCACGGGTTCAACCTACTCAGCGCGAACGCCACGCTGTCGCTGTTTGAACTGGGCGGATTGATGGGGGCGCTGTTTGCCGGTTGGGGTTCGGACCTGCTGTTTCGTGGTCAACGCGCACCGATGATTTTGCTGTTTGCATTAGGGCTGTTTTTAACCATGACCGCGCTGTGGCTGGCACCGATTCACCACTATTCACTACTCGCGGCCTGTTTCTTCAGTATCGGTTTTTTTGTTTTTGGACCACAGATGTTGATTGGTCTGGCTGCGACGGAATACAGCCATAAGGATGCCGCAGGCACGGTGACAGGTTTTCTTGCGTTGTTTGCCTATCTGGGGGCAGCGCTGGCGGGCTGGCCGCTAGCACAGGTGCTGCAACACTACGGATGGTCGGGATTTTTTACTCTGCTGGCGTTGGCTTCAGCCTGCATCGGATTGTTACTGATGCCGCTGCTGATGGCAGGCGTCAGCCGCCGGGAACGTTTGATGACATCAAAATAGCAATAACAACAGATAGACACCTATAAGGAAAACATCATGAAACTGAGTACCTTAACTACCCTCATCGCCGCTGGACTGACCGTTGCTGCTGTTACCACCACCACCGCGCGTGCCGAAGGTCGCCTGGTCATTTACTGTAGCGCCACTAACTCCTTCTGCGAGGAAGAAGCCAAGGCCTTCGGTGAAAAATACAACGTTAAAACTTCCTTTATCCGCAACGGCTCAGGCAGCACGCTGGCGAAAGTCGATGCCGAGAAGAAAAACCCACAGGCTGACGTCTGGTACGGCGGCACGCTGGATCCGCAGTCTCAAGCGGGCGAAATGGATCTGCTGGAACCTTATCAGTCTAAAAACCTTGAGCAGATCATGCCGCAGTTCCGCGATCCCGCCAAACGTAAAGGCAACTACTCGTCTGCCGTTTACGTCGGTATCCTCGGCTTCGGCGTCAACACCGACCGCCTGAAAGAGAAAAACCTGCCCGTTCCACAGTGCTGGAAAGATCTGACCAACCCGGTCTACAAAGGCGAAATCCAGATTGCCGATCCACAAAGTTCCGGTACGGCCTATACCGCACTGGCGACCTTCTCCCAGTTGTGGGGTCAGGATCAGGCCTTTGATTACCTGAAAAAACTGAATACCAACGTGTCGCAGTACACCAAATCCGGTATTGCCCCGGCACGTAACGCCGCACGTGGCGAAACCGCTATCGGTATCGGCTTCCTGCATGACTACTCGCTGGAAAAAGAGAAAGGCGCACCACTGACGCTGATCTCCCCTTGTGAAGGTACCGGCTATGAAATTGGCGGCGTCAGCATCCTGAAAGGCGCGCGCAATATGGATAACGCCAAGCTGTTCGTTGACTGGGCGCTGTCAAAAGAAGCACAGGAACTCTCCTGGAAGAAAGGCCAGTCCTACCAGATTCTGACCAACACCACCGCCGAAGCCTCTCCGCTGTCGCTGAAGTTGCAGGATCTGAAACTGATCAACTACGACATGGACAAATACGGCGCGGCAGACGTGCGTAAAGAGCTGATTTCCAAGTGGGTTAACGAAGTCAAAATGGGCCAATAATCTCGATTCATTGCTCTTGATGCATTGACCTTTATTGATTGCAAAAACAACGGGAACACAGCGGTAAGCTCGCGTTTCGCTTAACGCCGTGTTCTCAGCATCGCTGATTAACCATTACTCAATATTATTCACCACCTAATACCTGTGACGATTCAATCTTATAAAACAACGCTATAAAGCACCAGGGAACCCTATGTCACACACACTAACTCTTTCACCGACGCCTAAGCGGGATCCCGTTTTCCTGTGGCTGGCGCTGATTGCAGCAACATTTTTGCTGCTGCCAGCGTGGAGCCTGGATTACGGCCTGCTGGATGCCTCACGCGATGAACTGCTGGCGGCCTACAGCTGGTCGAGCCTGAATATCAGCCTGCTGTGGTTCCTGCTCCCTGTAGGGTTGCTGGCACGTCCGCTGCTTACGCCCGGTCGGGAACAGCGTGGTCGCCACCGTTTTGATGCGGCTTACGCGCTGTTCTGTGCCCTTTTCGTGGTCATCAGTGCCACGGTTGAAGGTCGCGGAATGGGCTACGGCACCATCGCGCTGTTTGTCGCGCTGAGTGCAATTATTACGCTGGCGCTGTCGCGGCTGGACTGGCTGGGTGGCGATCGCTTCGTCATCGGCTCGCTCATCAGCATCATCGCGCTGATTGGCGTGTTCATTCTTTACCCCAGCATCGCTATCTTCATCCCGATGTTCACCAACGACAGCGGTGAATTCGCGCCGCTGGCATTTATGCAGATTTTGGGTCAGACGCACATTTTACGGGTGATCTGGAACTCATTCCTGCTGTCGGTTGCCGTCGGTATCGGCTGTACTTTCTTCGGTATGGTGCTGGCGATCTACACCTCGCGCATCGCCCGCCGTTCCGCAATTATTGGCCGTATTTTCTCCATTCTGCCTATCGTTACACCGCCGTTTGTCGTCGGGTTAGGCGTGACGCTGATGATGGGCCGCTCCGGTTACATGAACCGAGCTGATGGTGGATTGGTTCGGGCTGACGAACACCAACTGGCTGTACGGTTTTACCGGCATCTGGCTGGCGCAGGTGCTCGCCTTCACACCAATGTCATTTATGATTCTGGAAGGCGCGATGAAGACCATTCATCCGTCGCTGGAAGAAGCGTCGTACACCCTGCGTGCTAACCGCTACCAAACCTTTCAGCGGGTTTTTCTGCCCTTGCTGAAACCGGCGCTCGCCAACTCGTTCCTGATCGTGATCGTCCAGTCGCTGGCCGACTTCAGTAACCCACTGGTGCTGGGCGGTAACTTTGACGTACTCGCCACCCAGATTTACTTCTACATTACCGGGGCACAGCTGGATTACCAGTCAGCCAGTACGCTCGGCGTTGTCCTGCTGGTGTTCTCACTGGCTGTATTCTGCGTGCAATATCTGTGGATCGGTAAACGCTCCTACGTGACGATTTCTGGTAAATCCTCTCGGGGTGATGTACAGCCGCTACCCGTTTCGCTGGTGTGGATCGTCAGCATCCTGCTCTATGTCTGGATTGCCTTTAACGTCCTGCTGTACGGCAGCATTTTCTACGGCAGCTTTACCGTTAACTGGGGCGTGGATTACACCCTGACGCTGGCAAACTTCAGCAAGCTGTTCGGGCAAGGCTTTAGCGACGGCGCCTGGCCTTCCCTGCTGGATACGCTGTTGTTCGCAGGTATCGCAGCACCGATTACGGCACTGTTCGGGCTACTTATCGCCTACATCGTGGTGCGCCAGCAGTTCTACGGCAAGAAGGCTATCGAGTTCACCACCATGCTGTGCTTTGCTGTACCGGGCACGGTTGCCGGTGTGTCTTACATCCTGGCCTTTAACAGCGCGCCGGTTTACTTAACGGGAACGGCGGTGATCGTCATCATGTCGATGGTGATGCGTAACGTGCCGGTTGGTATCCGTGCGGGTATTGCCGGACTGGGACAGCTGGATAAATCGCTCGATGAGGCGTCACTCAGCCTGCGTGCGGGTTCAATGCGCACGGTGTTCTATATTCTGCTCCCGCTGCTGCGTCCGGCCATTTTGTCTGCGCTGATTTACAGCTTCGTGCGCGCCATTACTACCGTCAGCGCCATTATCTTCCTGGTTACACCAGATACTCGCGTCGCCACGTCTTACATTCTTAACCGCGTGGAAGACGGTGAATACGGTATGGCGATTGCCTACGGTTCCATCCTGATTGTGGTCATGCTGGCCATTATTTTCCTGTTCGATTATCTGGTCGGTGAAGCGCGGATTTCTCGCACCAAAGCCAAGAATAATGCCTAAGCGGAGTGATTACCTTGAATACTGAAAAAAGCTTTGTCGAACTGAAGCACATCACTAAACGCTTCGGCAACAACACCGTCATTGATGATTTGAATCTGGCGATCCCTCAGGGAAAAATGGTCACGCTGCTGGGGCCGTCTGGCTGCGGTAAAACCACGGTACTGCGGGCCGTTGCCGGTCTGGAAAAGCCGACAGAAGGCCAGATTTTCATCGATGGCGAAGACGTCACCGAGCGCTCCATTCAGCAGCGCGATATCTGCATGGTATTCCAGTCTTACGCCCTCTTCCCACATATGTCACTGGGAGAAAACATCGGCTACGGGCTGAAAATGCTCGGTCGTCCGAAGGCAGAAATCAATCAGCGTGTAAAAGAAGCGCTGGCGCTGGTCGACCTGGCAGGATTTGAAGATCGCTACGTCGACCAGATTTCTGGTGGACAGCAGCAGCGTGTCGCGCTGGCGCGTGCGCTGATCCTCAAACCTAAAGTCCTGCTGTTCGATGAGCCGCTGAGTAACCTTGATGCCAACCTGCGCCGCAGCATGCGTGAGAAAATCCGTGAGCTTCAGCAGCAGTTCAACATCACCTCGCTGTATGTTACGCACGATCAGAGCGAAGCCTTCGCGGTATCCGACATGGTTCTGGTGATGAACAAAGGCAAAATCATGCAGTTGGGTGCACCGCAGGAGCTTTATCGCCAGCCGGCTTCCCGCTTCATGGCCAGTTTTATGGGGGATGCCAACATTTTCCCTGCCACCTTCACGGCAGACAGCGTGAATATCTACGGCTACCTCATTCCGCGTCCGCAGGGCTTTGCCGCCGGCTTAAGCGAATCGACCGTCGGTATTCGCCCGGAAGCCATTACGCTCAGCCATCAGGGTGACGAAAGCCAGCGCTGCACCATCACGCAGGTCGCCTACATGGGGCCGCAGTACGAAGTGCAGGTGGACTGGCACGGACAGTCGATGCTGTTGCAGGTTAACGCAACCCAGCTTCAGCCGAACCCGGGCGACAGCTACTATCTGCAAATCCACCCTTACGGCATGTTTGTGTTGTCCGAGCAGTAAACATCAAGTAACCATCCCTCAAACCGGGAGCGCTTGCTCCCGGTTTGACTTTTTACAAACATCTAAAAACGCCTACGAACCTTAGTTTCTCTTCGGTCTATTTTGATTGAGCCGGAATACATACGCCTGTTACGGATTCCCTGTGCGATTTGTTATGATGATGCTCTTTTACGCATAGAATCACGCACGGAATAGCCGCTATGAAACAGAAACCCATAACCTTAAACGATGTCGCCGAGTACGCTGGGGTTTCCTATCAGACGGTTTCCCGCGTGCTGAATCAAGCACCTCATGTTTCATCCCGTACTCGCAGTAAAGTGGAACAGGCGATGGCGGATCTTAACTACACGCCAAACCGCGTTGCACAGCAGCTGGCAGGAAAAACCATCACCACATTGGGGCTGGTCACCACCGATCTTTCACTACACGCGCCTTCACAAATTGCCGCCGCGATTAAGACCACCGCCAGTCAGCTAGGGATTAACATCGTGATGTCCATGCTGAGCAGCCCGGATGTCAACACCTGCAATAATGCCGTTAACGACCTGCTTTCTCAGCGTGTCAGCGGCGTTATCGTGAATGTTCCGCTATCCACGGATGACGTCGCCCACATTAGCCAGACCTGTGCCGACACGCCCGTCCTGTTTATGGATGCCGATCCGCATACCGACATACTCAACGTCATGTTCGACCCCGATCACGGCGCACGTTTAGCCATCACGCATCTGGTACAGCTGGGGCATCAACACATCGCCCTGTTGACCGGACCAATGACGTCGATCTCCGCCCGTCTGCGTTATGAAGGCTGGCTAGCCGAGCTGGAAAAACAGCAGCTCACCCCCGCTTCGGTGCTACACGGTGACTGGAGCGCCGCATCCGGTTACCACCAGACGCTGGCCCTGCTGGGGCAATCCCTGCGCGTCTCCGCCATTGTTGTCGCGAACGATCAAATGGCGCTTGGCGTCCTGCGTGCGCTGCACGAGTATGGCCTGCGCGTACCGGAGCAGATGTCAGTGATCGGTTTTGACGATACCCAGGACAGCGCCTATTACACTCCGCCACTGACAACCATTCGCCAGGATTTCAGGCTATTAGGTAAAGAAGGCGTCACTCGTTTGCTCGCCACGCTGCGCGATCCTACCCAGAGCACATCACTGCTGCTACCCACCGAACTGATCGTACGCCATAGTACCGCCGTACATTCATCAACCCATGCCTCCTTGCAAGAACTCACCAAAAACCTGTTGGACATTACACGTCAGCTACAAAGGCTGTAACCCTTTATGTTTGTAACCCCTTACACGACTTGTAACCCTTTACACAGCAGCACCGTTTTCACCACCGATGCACAACCCTAACAAAATAAGATGATAAACAATAAGTTATTTGTCACCTCTTGTTAATTTACTGCGTAGCGCTTTCCAAATCCGATGTATCGCCACTCATTTTACAAACGATCTTTGTGATCGCTTCCACTTTATTGTCACGTTCCACTTTACTCGCCCTGACGAGTCGATATGTTATGAGCAACAAAATTGTGAGCGGATAACAATTTAAATATCCAACCACAGAAATAGACTCAAGACGTTCAGGAGCCAAGCCATCATGAGCGATACCGTTTTACCGTATCCAGCACGCCATCGCGCCACACTGCAAGAGATCCTTGCCCGCCGTGATTGGGAAAACCCAGCCTGTACTCACTATCAGCGGCTCCCAGCTCACCCACCGTTCAACAGCTGGCGCAGCGTGGCTGCCGCACAGCAAGATGAGCCTTCTCAGCGGCTGCGTCGCCTGAATGGTGAATGGACGTTTAGCTATTTCACCCGCCCGGAAGCCGTACCAGAAAGCTGGTTACAGCAGGATCTGCCTGATTCAGATACCATTCTGGTTCCTTCGAACTGGCAGTTACGGGGCTATGACGCGCCAATTTACACCAACGTAAAATACCCTATCCCCGTCAACCCACCCTATGTGCCAGAAGACAATCCTACCGGTTGTTACTCGCTCACTTTCAAGGTCAATCAAGACTGGATCAATAGCGGACAAACCCGGATTATTTTTGATGGCGTTAACTCCGCGTTTTATCTCTGGTGTAACGGCCACTGGATGGGATATTCGCAGGATAGTCGCCTGCCTGCGGAGTTTGATATCGGTCGCTATCTGACGACCGGCGAGAATCGGCTGGCGGTGATGGTGCTACGCTGGTCTGACGGCAGCTATCTGGAAGATCAGGACATGTGGCGTATGAGCGGTATTTTCCGCGACGTTACACTTCTGCACAAACCGACGGTTCACCTTAGCGATATCCAGCTCACTACGCCGCTCAGCACCGATTTCCGCCACGGCACGCTGGATATTCAGGTGAAGGCAACGCTCTCTGAAGCGGAGGCCAAAAACCATCGCGTCCACGCACAGCTTTGGCGTGGTAGTAAGCTCATCGGTGGTACACGGCAGGCGTTCGGCAACAATATTGTCGATGAACGCGGTGCCTATCACGATAAATCTTTTCTCCGCATTGACGTGCCACAGCCCGACCTATGGAGCGCCGAGCTGCCGCACCTGTATCGCGCTGTTATCGCACTGGAAACGGCGGAAGGCGAGCTAGTCGAAGCGGAAGCCTATGATGTCGGTTTCAGAAAAGTTGAAATCCGTAGCGGCCTGCTGCTGCTGAACGGTCAACCGCTGCTGATCCGCGGGGTTAACCGTCACGAACACCATCCGCAGCACGGTCAGGTCATGGATGAAGACACCATGCGGCGCGATATTATGATGATGAAGCAGCATAACTTTAACGCCGTACGCTGCTCACATTATCCCAACCATCCGCTGTGGTATCGGCTGTGCGATCGCTACGGCCTGTATGTTGTGGATGAAGCAAACATTGAAACGCACGGCATGCAGCCGATGAATCGTCTGTCGGACGATCCCGTCTGGCTGCCAGCCTACAGCGAACGCGTGTCAAGGATGGTGCAGCGCGACCGCAATCATCCCTGCATCATTATCTGGTCATTGGGGAACGAATCCGGCTACGGTGCAAACCATGATGCGCTCTACCAGTGGATCAAACGCCACGATCCGACTCGCCCTGTACATTACGAAGGCGGCGGCGCGAATAGCCGGGCAACCGATATTGTGTGCCCAATGTACGCCCGCGTTGATGAAGATCAGCCCTTCCCCAGCGTACCTAAATGGTCGATCACCAAATGGGTCAGCATGCCAGACGAGCATCGGCCTCTCATTCTCTGCGAGTATGCACACGCGATGGGCAACAGTCTGGGAGGATTCGCGCGCTACTGGCAGGCATTCCGCCAATATCCTCGGTTACAGGGCGGATTCGTCTGGGACTGGGTCGATCAAGCGCTGACCCGGCGTGACGAACAAGGCAATACCTATTGGGCGTACGGCGGAGATTTTGGCGACAAACCTAACGATCGCCAGTTCTGTCTGAATGGCCTACTTTTTCCCGATCGCACCCCGCATCCCAGCCTGTATGAAGCCCAGCGGGCACAGCAACACATTCAATTCGCCTGGCAGGCTGAATCGCCGTGTGAGCTGCATGTCACCAGCGAATACCTGTTTCGCCATACGGACAACGAGCAGTTGAACTGGTGCATTACGCTGAATGATAAGACGCTCGCAGAAGGTTCGCTGCCGCTGGCGCTCGCGCCGCAGACGACCCAGACACTGACGCTGCTGGAAGCCTTTCCCACAGTCGATCGTGCAGGAGAGCTTTGGCTCAATGTTGAAGTTGTACAGCCGAAAGCCACCGCCTGGTCAGAAGCCAATCACCGCTGTGCCTGGGATCAGTGGCAACTTCCTGCACCGCTTCATCTTCCCGAGGCACCGTGTTCTGGACAGAGGCCCCCCCCCGTTCTGCGATCGTCCGATGCGTACTTTGACATCGTTCAGGGCGAACAGCATTGGCGCTTTAACCGCCAGAGCGGCTGGCTGGAACAGTGGTGGACGGCGGATGCGCCAACGCTATTAACTCCCTTGCAGGATCAGTTTGTTCGGGCAGCGCTGGATAACGACATCGGTATCAGCGAGGTCGATCGCATCGACCCACGCGCCTGGGCCGAACGTTGGAAATCGGCCGGACTTTATCAACTGCAGACGCAGTGTGTTGCGATTCAGGCTGACCAACTCGCCGATGCCGTGCACATTGTCACCGAACACGTATTCCGCCATGCCGGACAGATCCTGCTGCGGAGTAAAAAGCGCTGGCAGATTGATGCACATGGCGTGATGACCGTGGATGTCGATATTGATGTCGCCACGGTGCTGCCGTCACTGGCCAGAGTAGGCTTGAGTTGCCAGTTAGCCGACGTCGCGCCTCAGGTCAGTTGGGTCGGACTTGGGCCTCATGAAAATTACCCAGACCGACAGCTCGCAGCACAGCATGGGCACTGGAATCTGCCGCTGGATGATCTTCACACGCCTTACATTTTCCCGACGGAAAACGGGCTGCGCTGCAATACGCGCACGCTGACGTATGACAAATGGACGATCGCCGGCAACTTCCACTTTGGGTTAAGCCGCTACGGGCTAACGCAATTGATGACGTGTACCCACCATCATTTATTAGAAAAGGAAAAAGGCGTTTGGCTCAATCTGGATGGCTTCCACATGGGAATTGGCGGCGATGACTCTTGGAGCCCTAGCGTTCATCGCGATGATTTACTCACGGCCACGCATTATCACTATCGCGTCGCCATGCAACATCACCAGCCGTATTGATATGAAAAAATAGTATTAAAAAAACAACGAAAGAGAGCGGGTATCTACCCTAAATAATTCGAGTTGCAGGCAGGCGGCAAGAGAAGACATCACGATGAACTTACTCAAGTAAGTGATTCGGGTAACTGAGCGTAGCCAACACCCTGCGGCTTGAAGTATGACGGGTATACCGCCTCTTTCCATCCTGATGGTATCAGGCAAGTATATATCCGCCATCAAAATAAACGTTGCGGATATTATGCATATCGGAGAACGCAACATGTACTACCTACATAATAAGAATTTCTGGATATTCGGCCTGTTTTTCTTTTTCTATTTCTTCATCATGGGGGCTTACTTTCCCTTCTTCCCTATTTGGCTTCATGATATTAACCAAATAAGCAAAAGCGATACGGGAATTATCTTCGCTTGCATTTCCTTTTTCGCCCTGTTATTTCAACCGATATTTGGTTTGCTCTCCGATAAGTTGGGATTGAGAAAACATCTGCTATGGATTATTACCATAATGCTGGTGTTTTTTGCTCCGTTCTTTATTTATGTTTTCGGCCCATTACTAAAATACAACATCGTTTTAGGCTCTATCGTCGGCGGGATTTACCTGGGGTTCATCAACAACGGCGGTGCACCGGCTATTGAGGCCTATATCGAGAAAGTCAGCCGCCGTAGCCAGTTTGAATTTGGCCGTGCGCGTCTGTTCGGCTGCCTCGGCTGGGCGCTCTGTGCGTCTATCGTCGGTATTATGTTTACCATCAATAACCAGTTTGTTTTCTGGCTTGGCTCCGGTTGTGCCGTCATCCTCGCCATTCTGTTGCTACTGGCAAAGCCAGAAGCCTCCTCGAGCGCTCTCGTTGCCGATCAGGTAGGTTCCAACCAAAAACCCTTTAGCCTGAAAATGGCGGCCGAACTGCTAAAAGAACGCAAAATCTGGTTCCTGACTCTCTATGTCGTCGGCGTTTCTTGCACCTATGATGTATTCGATCAGCAATTTGCCAACTTCTTCACCTCGTTTTTCGAGACCCGACAGGAAGGGACACGAGTATTTGGTTACGTCACCACACTGGGTGAATTGCTTAATGCCACTATCATGTTTTTTGCACCGCTGATTGTGAACCGTATCGGTGGTAAAAACGCCCTGCTCATCGCCGGGACGATTATGTCCGTGCGCATTATTGGTTCGGCCTTTGCCAGTTCCGTACTGGAAGTGATTGTGCTGAAAACGCTGCACATGTTTGAAGTGCCGTTCCTGATTGTCGGCTGCTTCAAATACATTACTACGGTCTTTGAAGTCCGCTTTTCTGCGACAATTTATCTGGTGTGCTTCTGCTTCTTTAAACAAGTATCGATCATTTTCATGTCGATCTTTGCTGGCAATATGTATGACAGCATCGGCTTTCATGGCACTTACCTGATTTTAGGCGGCATCGCCCTCTCCTTTACCGCGATATCCCTATTTACGCTGTCAGGAAAAGGGCCGCTGTATGCGTTTTCTGATAAACAAAAAGCACCGCTGAATACCCTCTAGCGATGACAGGACACGATAAAATGCCGGTATTTGCCAAAAATATCGGCAGATTGCACATTCTCTCACCGAACAGTGCAATTTTGTGGTTTACGCCTTTGACATGCGCGGCACACGCCGTTATTATGCGCCCCGTTCACACGATTCCTCTGTAGTTCAGTCGGTAGAACGGCGGACTGTTAATCCGTATGTCACTGGTTCGAGTCCAGTCAGAGGAGCCAAATTCTTGTTTTCATGCCGCTTTGCGAATCCTTATGTGATTCAGATTCAATAGGTTAGCGTGAAAAGTCTTCCCGATGCATTTTCAGTTTACCCTCCGCATCGGGAGAATTTGGTGGTCAGATTTGGGGTCAAGTTGGTTCGATGACGGAGTGACCCCCAAATGTCTCTTAACGACTCAAAAATCCGCAACTTAAAACCATCAGCAAAACCCTTCAAAGTTTCCGATTCTCACGGTCTGTACCTTTTAGTTAATCCAGGCGGTTCACGTCTCTGGTATCTCAAATATCGCATCAATAGAAAAGAATCCCGCCTCGGCTTAGGTGCCTACCCTGATGTATCTCTGGCCGACGCTCGTCAGCAGCGTGACGGTATCCGCAAATTGCTGGCGCAGAATATCAATCCAGCACAACAGCGCTCTGCTGAAAGAACCACTTCCTCACCAGAAAAAACCTTCAAGCATGTGGCATTGGAGTGGCATAAAAGCAACCGCTCATGGTCAGAGAACCATGCCGCCCGTTTGCTTGCCAGCATGAACAATCACATATTTCCGATAATTGGACACCTGCCGGTCACAGAACTGAAAACTCGCCACTTCATCGAAGTGCTGAAAGGGATTGAGAAAAAAGGTCTGCTGGAAGTGGCGGCACGAACCCGACAGCATATGTGCAACATCATGCGTCATGCCGTGCATCAGGAGTTGATAGAGCACAACCCGGCGGCAAATCTGGACGGGATAATCGCCCCTCCCGTTAAACGCCACTACCCTGCCCTTCCGCTGGAGAAACTACCGGAACTGTTAGCCCGCATTGAGGACTACAAGCAAGGGCGAGAATTAACCCGTTTGGCAGTATCACTTACTCTGCACCTTTTCATCCGTTCCAGCGAATTGCGCTTTGCCCGTTGGTCTGAGATCGATTTCAGAAACAAAATCTGGACCATTCCAGCCACCCGCGAAGCCATCCCCGGTGTCCGCTACTCTGGGCGTGGGGCGAAAATGCGCACGCCGCATATCGTTCCCCTCTCCCGTCAGTCCATCACTATTCTGAAACAGATACGTGAAATATCCGGGAATCAGGAGCTGCTATTTCCCGGTGATCATAATCCGTATAAGCCGATGTGCGAAAACACGGTCAACAAGGCACTACGGCTGATGGGCTATGACACGAAAGAAGAAATTTGCGGTCACGGATTTCGGGCAATGGCCTGTAGTGCGCTGATGGAATCTGGTCTGTGGGCGCAGGATGCGGTTGAACGGCAGATGAGCCATCAGGAGCGCAACAGTGTTCGAGCTGCTTACATCCATAAAGCAGAATATCTTGATGCCCGTAAAGCGATGATGCAATGGTGGTCGGATTATCTGGACACTAACCGGGAAAAATATGTTGCGCCATACATTTATGCTCAACAACATAAGACGGCAGGAGCAGCCTGATCGATAACGCACCCAAGAGCAGATCCTGATAACAGGATCTGCTTTTCAGACTATGAGAAATCTTCCCCCTCAGCATTTCATAAAAAATCCAGAAATGTCAGGAAATTACTTAGGCCAGATACATGAATGAAGGTCTATTGCGGGGTAATCAACAACGTAGAATTAGGGTTACTTTTCTTGTAACGATGGTACTGCAAGATTAGCGTTGCGAGATCCTCATCGACAGCATAGAAATACGCTTCCGGCACATCCAGCACCGCCGCAAACCGACAAACCAGACCAAAATCCGGTGAACTGACTTCCCTTTCATATTGGCTTACGCGGGAACTCGACGTCTCTTCATCCAGCCCAGCGAGACAACCGAGCTCGACCTGTTTTAATCCTGCATTCACTCGGGCCAATCTTAATCGTTTACCAATCACGGCATTACCTGCTTCGCAGATTAACATAAGCCGATTATCGCCGTTCCCGCCATGTCCCTCTTAAAGCGGTTCTTTATCCAGTAAATTTAAAATTTATTTTTGGTTATTTAAAACTCAAAAATGAAGGTTTAATTTATTGAGAGTAGGAATCATTAAATTTAGGAGGGAAAACGCACAGAGATTGAACACCATGACGCATTAGGGCATCAAACCTTACTGAGGTGTGATGAGCAGCGTGGTGTTAGGGTTGGCTTTCTTGAAACGATGATACTGTAAGATCAAGGTGGCGAGATCGTCATCAACAGCATAGAAATACGCTTCAGGAACATCCAGCACTGTAGCGAACCGAGAAACCAGCCCAAAATCTGGCGCACTGACTTCTCTTTCATATTGGCTCACACGAGAGCTTGCCGTTTCCTCATCCAGACCAGCTAGGCAACCGAGCTCTGCCTGCTTTAATCCCTTGTTCACTCGAGCTAGTCTTAATCGCTTACCAATCACGGTGTTATCCATGGTACTGATCAACATAGACTGATTATCACTTCTCTCAGCAAGCCTTTCTTAAAGCATTTCTTTCCTAAATAAATTTTATCTTTATTTTTGGTTTTTTTTTCATCCATAATAAAGATATAGTTTACTGGAAGAAGTAAAGTTTCAATCCAAGAGGAGGAAGTATGAACATTGAACAACAGGAACAACGAATGGACTGGCATCCTGCCGATATCATTGCAGCCCTGCGCAAACGAAAGACGACGTTAGCAGCCGTATCACGTGAGGCGGGTCTTAGTTCATCAACGCTTGCAAATGCACTAAACCGCCCCTGGCCGAAAGGTGAACGACTGATCGCCGACGCACTGGGCATTTCAGCGAGTGAAATCTGGCCGAATCGTTATTTCGATTCACAAGGGCAGCGCATTCCGCGAGAAATTCGTCATAAAAACAATTAGATCACTTGCTGGGCTTAATCGCCAACCATCAGGGAATAACATTCTGGTCTCCACTCAATTCAACCATTCCGCATCATCAATTGGTTCATTAATTACCTCGAACCAATTGATATGCCTGATTCAGGGGATGTCCCTTCTTTTTTGATACAGAGCTTTGACTGTGTTGATCTGAATAAAATCGGCAACGCGTGGAGTAACAATCGACATGAGCGAGATAGCTCGTTTGGTGATGGCTTCCTAATTTAAACATTTTTTGTGACGGCCAGCGAAAAGCGATCAATAACATCATCGTTATCCCAACAACCCCTCACTAATCCTATTCCTCATTTTCAGAATCCTATCTATACGTCATGGCTGCATAAGGAAACGTTAGCCACCTATGCAATATATCATTTTCATATAAAGGAGATGAATCATGATAACGAAAAATAGGATATTTAATACCACGAATGATGAATTTAGCTGGATTACGATACCAGAAGCCATAGTGATAGCGACTCAGGTAAGAAACTCACCGTTAACAGAAGCTGATATTTATCGCCATGCCTTATACGGAGATATCAACCTTTCGATCTACTTCCAATCTCCAGTCATCTTACGAAGAATAAAAACATCAAATGCTAAGGCAAAGCTTAAGCCTATAGGCAATCATTTGATTAACCAGCTATGCAGTCTCGAAAAAAACTGTTTCATCAATAACAGAAACTTAATCGTCACCACCGAGGGTAAATATACTTACCCCACTCAACAAGTGATTGATACAACGCTTATCGGCTATGAATACGTTCTGGTTCAACGTTTATTAGCCAGATCTCTGGGTATTCCACAACCCGTAATCGGAGAAAATCACGTTAACTATGGTCTTACTGTCAATATCGGCGACAATCACTTTCAAATATTTGAAAAAATCAGGTATCGCGAAAGGATAAAACAGCAAACCATGAGACTTCCTAAAAATATTGCATCACATATTACTGAAAAAATCCCATACCAGAAAACAACGCAGTATAGCCAAAGAGAATATTTTCCGATTCACGATTTACCAAAGGACGCCTGTTTTGTCATCAAACATGCCGAACTTGAAAAATTAATTAGCATGCCTGCCAAAAATGATACTTCTCCTCCCTCCTCAACACGTATATCTACGCCGTTATCCAGACTGTTCTGGCTTGCCTGTAAAAACAATGAGTCTATCAGACCATTAATCAGGCAACCCTATAAGCTTCTGTCCATCTTTGAACAGTGGGCCTCAGACGAAGGCATGACCGATCGATTCAGCGGCGATACGTTAAAAGCGGCGCTTGAACGTGGTTCACCGACGTCCGTTTAAGCACCCAATTAAAATGACATTACACGCTTCAATCTAAAAACCCGTATTAAGGATTGTGGTGTCCGTAATACGGGCTCTTCAACTTTCACTCCTTTCCTCACTATGTTTTTTTGTCATCTCCGGGCATATCCCATTTCTGCACTGGAGGTATTTATGACAGCTCATCAGTTATTACGTCTGAAACAAGTGGAAGTAAAAACCGGTCTGAAACGCTCGCAAATCTACCTGTACATGAAAGAAGGCACCTTTCCCTCTTCAATAAAGATTGGGCCAGCCAGCGTCGCCTGGCTGGAATCTGAAATTGATGAATGGATTAACTTCAAATTAGCTAACCGTTTAACGCGCTGAAGGGGGATAGAAAATTATGTTTCCCTCACTAAACTATGCGGTATTAACAAACGCCCTAGCCGCGCTCAAGGAAGGCAATTTTCGTTATTGCGAAACGTTAGGATTCACATTCGACGAATTGAATGCCCTCAATCAACTATCCCTCGACGAACTGTTTATCGTCAGTCGGGCATCGGCACAATTTATGTCGATCGCTGTCCGTCACGACGTTCTACAACAGATCCTGACGCTATCCCACCAGGAAGCGCAGCGCCAGCAACAGATAAATCGCGCCGTCAGATTGGGAGGATCTATTGCACTCCTGAACCACTTTTTTGGCCTCACCTCTAATGAGGTCTGCGCTCGCCGCCGCTTGCTGGGTGTCACAATCCCTTATGGCCGAACGCCTATCCCAGATGAAGCCATTGATGCAGAAATTTGGCTGTCATGGAAAAAGAAACGCACTGAAAACCTTGATACACCTGACGCACTAGAAGCCATGATGCAGGTCACTGAATCGTTGTCCTCTAGGGAAAAAGGGCCTTCCCTGACCGCCGTCTGGAACCGTATCACCCTTTGTGAGAAAGAAGCACTGAACAGGAGGACATCGCATGCCAGATGAGATCGATCGCGATCAAGAATTTAATGAGCAACGTCTGGAAGAGATGATTGAACAGAATCGTTTTAAGCCAGCAACCACCCCCTCATTACATTACTGTCGTTTGTGCGGTGAACCCATTCCTGAGCAGCGGAGAAAAACTCTACCGGGCGTGACAACCTGTACGGAATGCCAAACCATACTTGAGCGTCATCAGCGCTGATAGTAGATAACACACGTGCAGAGAAGTTATCCTCTCTGCACGTTTTTTATTATCTGAATAAATACCGTGTATATTATCAATAGTGAAATACTGCACAGGAACCTATCACCATAGTTACTTAGCTGTGCTGTCTCAGACTTGTTCTCAAAGTGTTTTGTGTTAGAGCTCGATTAAATTTGGCGGTCTGCAACGAGCGAGAAGCAGACCTGCCATTGTACTATATCGAACAATGGCAGGTTAAATTCAAGGAATTTTTCCTTATGTTTAATTAAAAAATAGCCAAGCATAGTTGTTAATCTGGATTTTTTTGAACTGATAATATACCTAACTCACCCTTTAAAAAAGACAGCCATATTAGTTATGAGCTGTCTAGCGTTCATCCTGTACTAAAATTTTACTTGTTAATAATTACTCTCAGCTTAACTCCGGAGATTTCATCTAAGTATGCCGCTGTTGAACCTAACAGGGTCAATATTTCATTAGACACTTTCCCCTTCGAAATAGCTGGCTGTACAATAGTAACTCCATATTTAAAAGTTGCGTATCGGGCAATCCTTGCATAATAAGTCAAGTCAGTGAATGCCCCTTTTTCTATCCTAGATGATAGACCTTTTTCTAAACGTCCTTTTTCGCGCTCAACTAGTCTTAGCAACATTTTTTCATTGTCAGCGAACCATTTTACACTTTTAACTGCTTGACCAGCAACTTGATACACATCATCCACTCGAGCACCTGGCGTGGCTACACCTTTGACTGCAGGACAGTATTTACAATGATATAAATGAATCACCAATTCACTATCATTGATATTTTTAATGGCCACAATATCTGCAACTTCTCCTGTATCATCATCATCAAAAACAAAATCATAGTCATTCAATATGTTTTTTATCGTACGATACTGTACTGAGTGTGTTAATTTCATGGCCGTTTGTGACTCTACCGATATATTTACCCCTGCCCAATCCCATTCTTCTAAATTATCCACACTATAAATATACTGGTAATTATCATTAGGGATAATATGGAGCCCACCATCAATAAAAGAAGTATCCTCTAAATAAATTAATGGTGGGTATTCATTGAAAAAGTCAACCAGACCGTATTTTTGACCACCGAATAAAATATGAACATCCTCAGAACAACTGAAGTCCACTTCTCCCTTAGAAGTAAATTTCATCGTCACGTTAAGTAACCCTTTGCTTGAGCGAATCTCAAATAAGAGTGCTTCTTTTTCCGATGAGTAGTAATGGCTAAATAGTGGCTCGCAATGAATAAGCGAATCTTCCCATTTTTCTGTAGTGATAACTAGTTTTGAGTCGTTTTTTCTCAAAATAGAAACTGGCCATTCTATTGCTATTATTTGAGAATCTGGGAAACAATCAAGCTCAACCATTTGCATTGCTGTTTTCATTATTGCATTAGTATCGATAGTGTCATCAAGAATTTTTTTCCCTATTGAGTTACACCATATTATCCATTGATCAACTGAGTCACTGTCCATTGACCAAATTTTTCCTTTATATGAACAGCCAATACTTACAGGTTTTCCATTTTCATAACCTTTTCCAAATATATTAGATTTAGTCGCACGATTAGCTTCAATATCCGGTATTTGATCATTGATTTCGGTCCCTGTGTGCATTGAATAACGCAAGCCTTTTTTATGCTTATTTAACCCAACGTTTTGCAGTTTTAATCTTTTCAAACCAGCTAATGTTCTGAAAACGCGTTCACCCTGAATTCTTGTTGCATTTTTTGCGATCAAATTTACAAGCCTTGTTACAAGCCCATCTTTAGCTGATGAATGAACAAATAACAAACTACTTTTAATATCGAAATATACAATATATAAATCCCATAACTCATCATAAAACTCTTTTGAGTTGGTCCATCCCACAGGAGAGAAAGTTTTAACAGAAAAGATTATAATATTTTTTTCTTCATTAACACTCGAGTCATATATATTAAAATGTTTACTCCCAAACTTAAGGAAGTTATCAGGTTCCCATTTAGATAGATACATATTAAAAACAATGGTGCTAATGGATGGCATCAACCCTAAGTCGAGTAATTTTCCATGTTCAGTAAACTCCCCGCGAAATGCTTGGTATTCTTTTTCATTTTCTATTTTTCTAGAGCTAATATCACTTATTATATCATTCCAGTCCGAATCTTCCTTATACAGTTCCTCCAGACTATCATTTACTGCAACGCTAGCAACATTGGCGATAAATTTTGCCGTCCCGACATTGTTTATATTTCTTGTAAATCGGCCTGTAAACTGAAGCATCACATTGATACTTTTATGAGGATCATGGATAGCACATACTTTCAATTGAGGGAGATCAAATCCTTCACCTAACATATCAACACAAATGATCGCTTTATGTAGCCCAGCTTTGATGTCCTGTATTATTTTATTTTTCCCTTTTGTTTTGCTATTAACTAATATAGGGTTTAGGTCTTTATACTCACTATAAATCTTCAGTATTTCTTCAGCCCTTTTTATAGGGTAGGCTCTTGCCATTAAGATGTGGTCAAGACCTGATTTTAAATCCTCTCGCAATAGTGAAACAGCTTTTTCTGCTATCGCCTTATCTGATTTTCTATCCAAGAATTCACGCACGGGATGAAACTCTATAGCTTTAAAGTATCCATCTTGTTGTGCTTTTTTTAGAGGGTAATTAAATATAATTCTGCCTTCAATTCTTGAACCATCAGTTCTGAATGGTGTTGCTGTAAACTGAAAAACACTTTTGTGAGAAAATTTCTCTTTAACCCGAGACCATGTCGTTGCAATGACATGATGTGCTTCATCTATAATCAGATGGGAACAGTGCGAAGCTAATTTACTAAGATACTCATCAGGGAAAAAGGATAGTGCGGGAGCAGATGCTACGATTACATTTGAATCTAGGATTTGATTCAGTTCTTCATCATTTTTGATACCATGATTTAAAACGGCCACTATTGGATTTTGAATGTTAGCATCAATCAACCCAAATTGTCTCAATAATCCGTATTCTATGATTTTTTTTGCTGTTTGAGAGCGGAGGGCGTCTGAAGGAACAACAACCAATGTCCGATTAAATTTTCCTGCAATTATAATTGATAGTATAGTTTCGGTCTTTCCTGTACCTGTAGGCATGATAACGGTGGCTGAGTACCCCTTATCAGATTTATCATATCCCAAGGCTGCATATATCCCACCTAGTTGAGGTGGGCGTAAACCTATAGCATCCGTTCTTTCCTCTTTAAAAATAAAGTGATTCATCTTCCAAGTTTCAAGGATTTGGTCCCTGTTAAGCTTTGTATCATTTAGTGGTAACCATGCCACATAGCTTTTACTTTTTCCTACTTTTTGCTGTATCAAGTCCATGGAAGTCTCCATCAAGGATATAGTACAATAGAAAATTATAAGCTTTATAAATGCTAGTTTTTCCGTTACTCAATAAACCTGATTAAATCAAAACTTAAGTAAACACAATATGATGCGCCTCTCACTTATTCAACAACAATCAAGATTTTATATAGTAGCAATATGAATGAGCAATGTCCGATTTGGCACAAACCTGTCTGTCACATTAGATATGTCCATAAGTGGCAATAGCGCTAATCCCAATCTGAGCTAATACAACCCATTAGCCAAAATAATTACCACGCTATTCATTTTCTCTCTCATTCCCTTTTTGATTTTCTCATTCTCATCCTAACGCTGATATCGCACGCTAATCGCGCCACCTTCCACTGGCGAGCTTTATGGACGTTTATTCGTCCGGGCCGAGTATTGCTCTTTAAAAATATGAGTCGGGCTATCACACAACCACAATTCAGGGTGCCGCTGAATGTTCTCGCTGACCCGTTGAAACCGGAATGCAGAATCGGGATGTGAACGATTGAGTTAATTCACCATAACTTTTATGAAAGGAAATAGCATGAGAAAACCTACCTATCACGTATTCGTCACGCAGGAAAGCCAACCCGATTCAAGCCGTGAGAAGAACACGTACTGGACAAAGGTCGGCGTAGCGTTCGCTCATAACGGAAAACCCGGATTGAACATCGTACTGACACCCGGTATTGCTGTCTCCGGCAAGCTGGTGCTCCTTGAACCCAAGGATGATAGCGATACGCCGCAGGCAGCCCAGAACGATTAACGCTCAATTATCCTCCTTCTTTTCTCTTGCCACCGACTATCCGATGGCTGCGTGTGGCTCGACTTGTTACCGAGGCAACCATGCTTTCACCCACTGCCTTTCTAGTGGCGTCCATGCAATGTGCCGCCACGATTCACCCCTCCACCGCGTTTGATGTAGCAAAGGTAGAATCCGGCTTTAATCCTTACGCCGTAGCTGAAATTGTGCCAAAGGAAGATAGAGCGCCCGGCAGCGTAGGCATCATTTCTCATCAGCCTACCAACAAGCAAGCTGCCGTCAACATCATCAAGCAGGTAGTCGCGAAAGGTCGCCGTTATTCGGTCGGTCTGATGCAAATCACCAGTACCAACTTCCGCGATTACGGCGTGACGGCCCATGACTTGTTAGACCCCTGTACTAATCTGTCCGTTTTTGAACGCATCCTGACAGACTGCTACCAGCGAGGTGGCACGCTGAAAAGAGCACTCAGTTGTTACTATTCAGGCAATTTCGATACGGGTCAGCAGCCAGAATCTGCCTTTAACCAAACCAGTTATATCCAGCGTATTGGCTATGCGATCCCGTCTACGCGGGAAGCTCTTAAGCACAGTACCACCAGCCAATCCACATCATATGTTCATTATCCGACCACCGTCCTGCGCGGTGAACTTACCGATAAAACCACACCGGCTTTAACCTCCTTGCACTATCCCGACGCCATCCTTCGCGGCGATGTATCCCTACCTGTAACTAATGAGGAGAAATGACGATGCAAAAACATAAATACTGGCCTGCGTTTTCTTCCCTATTGATATCAAATCAAACGCTGGCAGCAGGGAGCGGGTTTAATAAAGCCAACGATACGCTGAGTAATACGTCCACCGGTTTGCTTGGGCTGGCCGCCGTCACGATCACGCTGGCAACCATGTGGGTGGGTTACAAGGTACTGTTTGACGGTAAAAGCCTGCATGATATGCGCAACGTCATTATCGGAGCCATCCTGATTGTCGGCGCATCGGGCTTTGGTGCCTATTGGGCATCCTAGGGGGAAGTGATGACTACCCTGAACAAAGCACTGACCCGCCCTGCCGCCATTATCGGCATCCCTCTCGTCCCGTTCGTGATCGTCAGCGGGGCTATTGTCCTGCTGTCGGTTTACACAAGCTATTACCTTGCCTTGTTATTAATCCCTGTCTGGCTGGAAATGAAGGCAAAAGCCCGAACGGATATTCATTATTTCGGACTGCTGTGGCTGGCCTTTAAAACCCGTGGGCGATTTGCCACGAATCGCTATTTCGGTACCAATGCAGTGCTGGCAAACCACTATGACGCCGTCGATGTTTCGGAGTTTACCGATAAGATGAAATTAAACGAGCGCACTACTCTGGATAAATACATTCCTTACTCCTCCCACATTCACCCTCACATCATAAGAAATCGCTCCGGTGATTTAGTCACTACCTGGGAATTGGGCGGCACTGTTTTTGAATGTGAGGATGAACATCATCTGACATTGCTGGCAAGCCACCTTAACAACCTGATCCGCGCATATGAAGGGCTACCGATCACCTTCTATATTCACCGCATACGGGAGCAATATCAGGATGGCTTTGAGGCCAGTTCAGGCATCCCCTTTTCGGATGAAGTCACGGAACGCTATTACCAGCCACTTAAAGAGAAACCACTCTGGCGGCATCGGCTGTTTTTCACCGTCTGTTATGCCCCTTTCTCCACGCTGGAGAAAAAAGTCATGAAGACGCAGCCTGCCGGAAAAAGGAAAGCGGCGCTGGATGATGCCTTGAAAGCGATGCTGGAACACCATGAAGCTATCAACACCGCTCTGTCACGTTACGTGGCAACACCATTGGGCCTCTATGAGGAAAAAGGTCGGGTTTACTCTTCACAACTGGCTTTCTACCATCGGCTGATTACGGGCAAATGGCAGAACGTAGCGGTGACACGAACACCGTTTTATCACGCACTCAGCACGCCGGATGTGTTCTTCACTACCGATACTGCCGAATGTCAGACGATCGGCGGTTCCCGCTTCTTCCGCAGTCTGGAAATTAAAGACTATTCACCGGAGACCTATACCGGCCTGCTCGATGCGCTGCTGTATGCCGAAAGCGAGTATGTGCTGACGCAGTCTTTTACCTGTATGGCACGGGATGAAGCGCAAAATCATATCCGACTGGCGGAAAAACGGCTGAATTCAACCGACGATGACGCCATTTCACAGCGTGAGGAATTGATCGTCTTACGCGATCTGCTCCAGTCCGGACATGTGTCTTGCGGCAAGTATCACTTCTCACTGCTGGTCTCCTCTACCAGCGCCGATCAGGTGGTAAAGGAGACTAATACGTTAGCCCAGCCTTTTAACGATCTCGGCATCATGACATCCCTGTCTACACTGTCGCTACCTGCTGCCTACCTGGCTCAACTACCCGGCGTCTATACGTTACGACCCCGTCTGGTGGTGGTCAGTAGCCAGAATTACGCGGATATGGGGAGTCTGCACAACTTTCATTCTCACAAGCGTAACGGCAATCCGTGGGGTGAGGCTATCGCCATCCTAAAATCCCCCAGTGGCGGCGGTTACTATCTGAACCTGCATGACAGTCAAGCTGGACGGAATGACTTCAATGAGAAAACGCCGGGGAATACTGCCATCATCGGTAAAACCGGTTCAGGAAAGACCCTGCTGATGACGATGATGAAACAGTTGATGCAGAAGTACCGCAATCCGGCGACATTTTCCGCCTCTGCCACCCTCAAACGGCTGACCACCATTTACTTTGATAAAGATAGAGCGGCAGAGATGTCTATCCGCCAGATGGGCGGTCGCTACTTCCGTATCCGAACCGGTATCCCTACCGGATTCAACCCGTTTTCACTTGCACCCACGCGACGGAACATCAGCTTTATCAAGCGGCTGATCCGGATGCTGTGCCGTCGTGACGGTAAGCCACTCGATCCCCGCGATGAAGAGCGTATCAGCACTGCGGTGGACACCATCATGCTGGACTATCCGCCGGAATATCGCCGCTATGGTATTACCCGATTGCTGGAAGTGTTACCCGAACCACCGACCAAAGAGGCCCGGACTAACGGCCTGCGTATACGCCTGAAACAGTGGGCGCAGGGCGGTGAATTCGGCTGGGTATTCGATAACGAGGAGGACACGTTTAACATCAGCAATATTGATAACTTTGGTATCGACGGTACGGAATTCCTGGATGACGGCGACATACGCGGGCCGATCACCTTTTACCTGCTGTACCGCGTCACTAGCCTGCTGGATGGTCGCCGACTGGTGATGTTCATGGATGAATTCTGGAAATGGCTGGCTGATGTCGAGTTTTCTAAATTCTCCCTCAATATGCTCAAGGTGATCCGCAAACTGAACGGCATTTTTATCCCCGCCACTCAGTCACCCGATGAAATCGTCAGGCACCCCATCGCTCCAGCGATTATTGAGCAGTGCAGTACCCAGATTTTTCTCGCCAATCCCAAAGCCAGCCATACGGATTACGTGGAGAAAATGAAAGTCCCTGAAAGCGTTTACGACATGGTTCGTAACCTTGATCCGAGCGAACACTATATGGTTGTCCTGAAAACACCACTGCGTGCTGGTGAAACTCGCCCGTTTGTCGCCATGGCAAGAATGGATTTATCGGGCCTCGGGTACATCACCAAAATCCTGAGCGGCAGCGAAGACAACCTGAAAATATTTGATGCCATTTATCAGGAAGGCATGTCCCCTCAAGACTGGAAAGAAACGTTCCTTAACCAAGCTATCTGATATTCACCTCGGAGGTTATCACCATGCAAACCAGAAAGATGTGTCTGGCGTTATCGCTATTGATATCTACACCGGCGATAAGCGCTGGTATACCGGTGTTTGATGCCGCCAGTAATACCGAGTCAATTAACCAATGGGTACAGAAACTCCAGCAATGGCAGGAAACAGTCATCCACTATAAAAGCGAGCTTGATGCCTATAAGCAGCAATTAGCGACCGCAACAGGCATACGAGATATTCAGGGATTTCTCCGCGAGGCAAAATCCCTGAAAAACGATATCGAACATCTGCGTAAAAATGGTATTTCACTGGATGATCTGCTGACCAACCCAAGCGGTTATTATTCTTCTGACCTTCAGCGCCTATATAACAAATATCAATCGTTCGATATTTGTAATCAGTCCAGTTCATCGCAGCGTTATCTGGAAAGTTGCAAACAACTTGTTCTCAATCAGGCGGTCTCGATTGAGAATACCAGTGATGTTCAAAACAAGATTAATAGCACATTAAACGATATATCAGACTTATCCGACCGCATTGCCAACGCCAAAGACTCGAAAGAGTCACAGGACCTGGCTAACGCGGTGGCAGCCAAAAGCGTACAATTGAACGCATTAACCAGCCAATGGGAAATGTCAGTCAAGCAGGCTGAACAGCGATCCGTGATGTTGACTCAACAGCGGCAAAAAGCATTCAATGAACAACAACTCGTCTCCCCGATTCCTGACTTCAATCATTGAGAGGGTAAGAATGAAAACGTCACTTTACATTTTCCCGGTTATTTTAGGCTCATTATTTCTGGCGGGGTGTGATAACCCGAAATCAACGCAGTGGTACAAAGAACATCCGGATGAAATGAGTCAGCGATATAAAGCGTGTGAATCATCCGGTGATGACTCTCAGGATTGCAAAAATGCACGAGAGGCGCGATTTGAACTCCGTCAGGAAAATGCCAAGGTTCCCGATTTGAATTAAAGGGGTCATCTATGTCAGGTGGTATGTTTGTTGGAATGAACAACACGATCACTGACGGTTTACATGCCGTACTGCGGGGACAAACCTCCGTGTACGGCGATATGGTAAGCGTTATCGCCGTCAGCTCCTTCACGTTATTTGTCACTTATCGGGGTTATCAAACCCTAGCAGGAAAACTCCACACACCAGTAGAAGATGTCATATGGGATGTCGGGCGAATGCTATTAATCATGACATTCGTTTTAAATCTCGATGGCTGGCTGGATTTAGCCATTTCTGCCATTCACGGATTAACCGACGGCGTCAGCGGTGATGACAATGTCTGGGTGTTACTGGATAGCGTCTGGGCGAAAGCGCAAACGATAGGACAAAAGCTTTATCAGCAGGATGACTCCACCTATGTAAAGCTCAACGGCGGTATTGCCCAACTTCTGGTTTGGGGCGGTGCAATCGTCACCCTGCTATTTGGTTCGGCGGTTAACCTGTTAGCCGGAATAATCATTGTATTAATGACCACCACCGCACCGTTATTTATTTTCTGCCTGCTGTATGGATTCCTTATTCCGATGTTTAACAACTGGCTTAAAACTATCTTCACGGTGATCCTGACGATTATGTTTTCCGCGTTATCTATCAGGATTGTCATCAATTATCTTAATGGGCTATTAGATAAAGCGGTTAATTTTGCAGATAGCGCCAATATCATCACACTGGGTGTTCAGTGCTGCGTTGCGGGTGTTACTTCTGGCGTCATTATCTGGTTTTCAGCAAAAATCGCGAACGCATTAGGCGGCGTCGCCGTTCAAGTCGCACTACAGGGCGCCGCTATGGGCGGTCTACGTGGGCTGACAAAACCGTCTTCTGACGCGGCGAAACCCGCTATGAAAGCCGGCGCGGCGGGTGCCAGGTTAGCGGCAAAAGGCAGTACCAGCGCCGCTACTGCAACAGGTTCACTTATCGCCGCAGGCACCAACAAAGCCCTATCCGCATGGCAAAAACGTGCGGCTTCTATCGATAGTATGAAGCGCTTCAACCAACAGCGTAACCGCTAATCCCCTTCTAACGCAGCCTCTCCACCGCATGCCGTGGCAACCGCCATCGCTATGGCATTTCTGTCTTCGACAAACACAGGAATCAATATGAAATCCAGCCTCGTCTTTCTGATGCTGTGCGTCCTCACGGGCTGCGCACCGCGTCCGCACGATTTGACGCCAGTATCTGGCGATCCTCAACCGGTTAATTCTCCCGCGATTATTCAGGAGCTGACAAAGCATGTCTGAAACAGAAAACATCATTGCGTCATCCCGTACCTTTGAATCTGTCCTGCTGGAAAAGGATGAACGGGAAAAAAAACTGGCGTGGCGCATAGCAGCCATAGGGTTTGCTTTGGCAGCTATGGCGATCACCGCACTGATTATTCTGCTACCGCTGAAAAACACCGAAATAGAATTATGGTCGGTGGATAAACAAACCGGGCGTTATGAATATATGACCCGGATTAAAGAGCAGAATATTTCCTCTGAAAAAGCACTGGCTCAGGCGTTAGCGGCGCATTACGTCAGGCTCCGCGAGGGGTATAACTATTTTGCTCTTCAACGCGATTATGACGATGTGCAGTTATTCAACAGCGACAGCGTTAACAGGGATTATCTCGACGGGTTTAACAGCAATCAGGCTCCCGATGTCATTTTCAATAAAGCAGAATATATCGTGTCTATCGACATTATTTCCAACGTTCACGCGACCGCGACAGCGCCTGACCATCTGGCGACCTTACGCATTAAACGCACTATCCGCCGCATTGTCGATAACTCGGTTAAAACAGATGTCTGGAATATCCGTCTGACTTATCGCTACCTCCCACGAAAACAACTGACAGACAGCCAGCGAGAAGTGAACCCGCTGGGGTTCATCGTGACCAGCTACCAACGCGATAAAGAACTGAGGGGTGAATGATGCTGAAAACAACAGTGACCTTATGGCTCCTTCTGATGTCATCCACAACCTGGAGCGCGGCGATACCAAGATCCAGTACATATGACAGCCGAATGCAGAATGTCACCTATAACAGTCAGAATGCTACCATCGTCAACACCCGCTCCGGCTACCTCACTACACTCCTGTTTGATGACGATGAAGAAGTTATCGACGCGCAGGCAGGCTTTCCAAAGGGCTGGAAAGTCACAAAAAGCGATAACCGGGTCGGTATCAGCCCTAACCCTATCACCCAACCGGTAACCGATAACAACGGCAACAACGTCAATAAAGTGTTTCTGCCAACGGCGAGCGAGTGGAGAACCAATCTCTTTGTCGTGACATCAAAGCGCGATTACAGTCTGGAACTGAACGTGCTGGAAAATGACTCGCCTTCTCAGGCCTTTATTATCCGTTTTCGCTATCCGGATGACGAACGCAGGCGAGCAGACACAGCCAGCACAGCGCGTCTGAAACTCCTACGTGAAACACAGGAAAAGCAGCAGATAACGACAGCGTTTGAGCAGGCTACCACGCCGCGTAACTGGCTCTATACCAAGCGAGTCGCGACAGGTTCAGCCTCCATAGCACCGGATTTTACTTACGATGATGGCCGCTTTATCTATCTCGGTTTTTCTCCCGCCAAAATCCTTCCGTCAATATTCCGGGTCGTTAACGGGCGAGAACAGACCGTCACACCCCGCATAACCAAACACGGAAACTACACCGTGGTCGTCGTGCGGGCAATGTCGCCACAATTGGTATTGCGCTATGGCGGTTCGGTAGTCGGGATTGAGAATACGTCATTCGGCAACGCCACCGTTGGCAGCAGTGACACCGTTTCACCTGTCGTCACACTGGAGGCCAGATGACTGGTAAAGCAGACTCAGAGATAACGGAAAAAACCGTGGCGGAGCTGGAGGCTGAAGCCCGTGAACGCGCCCGTTCAGCGATGGCGAGTCAGGCACCAGAGCAAAACACACCTCCCGGCCGACCTGAAGTGACCCGCTTCAAAAAAGCCTCCAGCCGCCGGACGCTGCTGGTCAGCCTGCTGAGTCTGGGCGCACTGATTGCACTGGCATTGGGTGGAGATCGCTTCCTTGCCGCATTAAAGCAAAGCGATGATAAGTCGGTTGAAACCCCTGCACCGCCATCAGCCAGTACGGGGCAACATGAGCGTAAAAACCTCGGCATGGACAACAATCCGTTCGGCCTGTTCGGCCAGGACAAACAGGAAACCGCAACAGATAATCACCCAATACAGGCTGCACCACCGTCAGAGCCATCTGCTTTAAATAAGGCGGCGGCACTGACCGATGTGTCAAATAGTGCCGTTGATTCCGCACAACGCGGTAATACTCAGGCTTCACCAACGGCACCTTCCGGCACACAACGCAATCAGAGCAAAGACACACCTGCAACCACGTCTGGCACAGAGGCTAACGACGCCAATTCTAGTATTGCAAAAGTGATCAGCGTTAGGCGACTGGGTCTCGATCCCAATCTCTATCTTCCGGTTGATCATTATATTCCGTGCTCAATCATGCGGCGTTTTGTCTCTGACGTAGGCGGTCGTATTTCGTGCCTTATCGTCGAAGATGTCTACAGCGCTAACCATTACGTGAAGTTGCTCCCTGCCGGAACCGTCGCCAGAGGGTTCTACCGCACCGGGGCGCTGCAACATGGCCGGAGCCGGATGTTTGTCATCTGGACGGAATTACGCACACCGGAACCCGGTAGCCTGCAAATCCCACTGATTGATACCGAAGCCACCGGTACATTGGGTGAGGCCGGGATTAGCGGCTGGATTGATACCCATTTCTGGGAACGATTCGGCAATGCGTTGATGTTGAGCACCGTACAAGATGTGGCTGCTGCCGCATCAGATTCAGCGCCGGGGAAAGATCGCAATACCGATTACACCGAAAACACCCGCGCTGCCGCGTCAGAAATGGCGAAAACGGCCTTAGAAAACAGCATCAATATCCCGCCCACGATGTACCTCAATCAGGGCGATGTGATCGGGATCATGACCGGTACGGATATCGATTTCTCTTCCGTTTATCAACTGCGTCTAAAAAAGAGGTGGTATGAACGCTGAAAACCTATCGCTGGATTTTATGAAAAACCAGTTATTTGGTGAATTTCTGCCACTGGCAGGCCTGACGGAAATCGCCATCAACCGCCCCGGAGAGATCCACACCAAAATAAACGGTCAATGGGAAAAGCATGATTCTCCGATTACGTTGTGTCAGTGTCATGCTTTTGCCAAAGCGTTGGCCTCATGGAATGAGGACAATATCGATGATACCTCCCCTATCCTTTCCGCCACATTGGGATCAGGTGAACGTGTCCAGACCATTATTCCCCCGGCCTGCGAGCGGAATACCGTATCTATTACGCTGCGAAATCCGTCATTTGAGCAGAAAACACATCAGTCCTGGATTGATGCCGGGTTTTATAACCGGATCGCGGGTAAGGAGAGAAACGAAGGTAAAGACGATGAACTGACTCGATGCTATAACAATGGCGATATTCCCCACTTTATCGAAAAGGCCGTTGAGTACGGTAAAACGATCTTTATTGTTGGTGAAACCGGCTCCGGTAAAACCACCTATATGAAGACGTTGCTGCACTATATTCCGTCACATCTCAGGCTAACCACGATTGAAGACAATCCCGAAATCCGGTTTTACCGCCATGCTAATTATGTCCATCTGTTTTACCCAGCAGATGCCGGAGACGATGCGATTATCACGCCCGGCAGACTTATCCGGGCGAATTATCGAATGAATCCAGATCGAATTCTGCTGGCGGAAATTCGTGGTCGGGAGGCGTGGGACGCGCTGAAAATTATCGGCTCAGGGCATGAAGGCCTTATCACCTCCCTGCACGCAGGCAGCCCGGAAGAATGTATTGAAGGGATCATTGACCGCTGCTATGAAAATCCTGACTGTAAAAATATCCCGTTCGATGTGTTGTTACGCAAGGTGCTTAAATGCGTGGATATCATCGTCAGCGTAGATATTCACGGTGATATTCGTCGGATGGGGGATATTTATTTCAAACCGATACACCTTAATCAAATGAAGAAAAATTTCAGATAGACGAACCGTTACCCCTCTCATTCCCAATAAAGGTATTCAGTATGAAAACGATCATATTCACCGCCAGCCTTTTCTGCATGAGTTTGCTACTGCCTTCTTCCGTAATGGCCGCTGATGCCTGTGAGATTGTTTTATGCCTGTACGGTAAAACAACCGGTAACGGCGGAGGAAATGAGTGTCAGTCTGTTGAACGCTCTTTCTTTAATGTTGTAAAAAAGAACAGACATGGATTTCACCCTAACCGTACCGCCGATGCCCGAAGAGACTTATTGCTCGAATGCAAATCAGCCGACCCGAAAATTATCGACCAGATAATTAATAAATTTGGCCGCGTGCGTAATTGAATTCAAAAAAACGGTAATAGCAATACTTGGATTATTACCGCCCCCAGTCAAATCTGGATGGCAAACTCGGCACCGGTCGACGGTTTTAGGCTTTTAAATTTATGCGAATAGCAAAAATTTAAAAGTGGCGTAAGGCGAGTAAATTCAATTTCAAAGAAATTGCTAATTTGCGTCGCCGAACCCATCTGCAAACAGCAGCGCCCACGCGGATTTTGCAGGCCGGGGGGAGCCGAATAAATTTCGCCGCCCCAGCGAGCGAAAAGCTATCGCCCACGATAGCGGTTTATTTGGGGGGCTTGCCCCGCACACCGTCGCAGCTAAGTCTCCGGCCAAAAGCCGGTAGCGTGGCGCGACCAACCGCTTTGAAGGCGTTTTCCCATTTTTTCGCTTGGCCGGGACGGACAAAAGAAAAAATAGGTGAAAAACGGCGTCTCAAAGGGGTTGGTCGCGCGTAGCGTGCGACGGTGTGCCGCCTTTGACCCTGGGGGTTTTGGCGCGGCGTCCAGCCACGACACTACCCCCATGCGCCAGGCAATAAGGGCGTCCAGCCCGCATGAACTGGCGCACACTGTTTCGTGTCAGGAAGCATGCTTTCTGACACATGACCGCAGTGCGGTCACCTTCTTCGCCCCAGACGTTCGCCCCGCCTTTTCGCCCAATACCGTGGGGCGAATTGATGGGGCGATGCGTGGGGGCGAGTCTCTGGCGAAGGAGGCATCATGATTTTAAATAAGCTTGCCGTTTCACTGTCGCCGATAGTGAATGGTGCGCAGGCCTTTATTGATGTTATACAACAGCATCAATTGATGATGGCGCTATTATCTGGCCTGACCCTGCCATTTTTTGCTTCAATGAAGAGCGATGAACGGCAGAAAGCCTCGCTATGGAAAAAGCTGATTATTACTTTTTCCCTGCTGTGTTTTCTGTTTGGCACAACGGGGCCATTACTTATTAGCGTTTTTCAGTGGTTTTATAACGGTAGGATACTTACCCGCACTCCCATTCTGGACTGGTCAATATTAATCATATTTACCGTGGCAGGGTTTATTTTCCATATTACTCTGCGCCGAGCATTAACGCCTGAACTGGATAAAATAAAAAAACGACTCATCAAAAAGACCAGTCTTGAACGAGAATTACGCACCGATGTCCGCACGGTGAAATCGCTGCTGCCGGAAACACTGCATTATGAACCACTGGATTATATCGACCTAAACAAGGGTATTTTCATCGGGATGAACCGGGATAAGCAACCGATGTATCTCCCGTTAAAAGGCTGGCAAAAACAACACGCGGATATTATCGGCACCACAGGGGCTGGTAAAGGGGTCGCAACCGGTATACTGCTTTATCAAAGTATCTTGGCAGGTGAAGGGGTATTTATTATGGACCCCAAGGATGATGAATGGGCACCGCATCTTTATCGGAAAGCCTGCGAGGATGCAGGTAAACCCTTTTGCTTAATTGACCTGCGAAAACCGCAATACCAATTAAATCTAATTGAAAATATTACGCCTGACGAACTGGAGGAATTGTTTGTTGCGGGATTCAGCTTGGCGGAAAAAGGTCAGGAATCCGATTTTTATCGTATCGACGACCGAAAAGCGGCACGTATGGCGGCACAATTTGTCAGCCGTAATACTGAGTCAACCATCCGGGATGTTTATAACAGTGAATATGTTCAGGGCATCGCGGAAGATATTAAAGCTTTTTTCGGCAAAATTGAGGAATTGGCGTTGCTCAATGCCATCAACGCGCCAAAGGGATGTTCACTTAAACAGATCTTTGATGAAGGCGGCTGCTGTTATGTCATCGGCTCGATGCGCAACAGCAAAATTATCACCGCACAGCGTATGCTGCTGGTACGTCTGTACCAGTTAGCAGAACGGCGCGACCGGGTAAAAGAAACGCCCCGCCCCATAGCCATCTTTCTCGACGAATTAAAATACCATCTGTCAAAACCGGCGCTGGAGGGGTTAGGCGCAGCACGGGATAAAGGCGTGCATATTATTATGGCGCATCAGTCCGTCGCCGATTTGAAAGACTGCCCGGCAGATTTAAAAGGCGATGCTGTTGTCGGTGCGGTCGTTGAAAATGCCAAATTCAAGCTAGTTTACCGCGTTATGGACCCGGATACGGCGGAATGGGTGGCGAGAATGTCCGGCACCATCTTAGTGGATGATGAAATCCGCAAAGCCAAAACTGATGCCGTACTGACGGAAACCATCAACGGTGAACGTACTATCAGACAGGCCGAGCGTTTCTTTATCGACAGCAATATGATCCTGAACCTACCCGATTTTGTCAGCTTTATCTTTACTACGAGAACGCTTCCCTCCGCCTCACTGATTTCCCCCATCAAGGTACAAAAACGCGAGCTGGAGATCTATTCCGTTTCTCCGGATATTGCCGCGTCGGCAGCACCGGCAAAAATCGCGCTGGACTTCGACGAGGAAGGGGCAACACCCACTTCAACGCCCAATGTCGTAGCAACCCGGCCCGATCTTTTCTTTGAAGGGGAAAGGGAATCAACAAAGCCGAGATCTGATGATGACGAAACACCGTCCTTGCTCGATTTTTAGGAGGAGTCATGCTTATCGCCACGCATAACGAACGCACCGCTCGCAACAGCGAAAAGATAAAAAGGCTGCTGAATTTCCTGAAGGAAGAAACCTACAGCGACTTTAAAACGCTGATGCTGCTGTTTGGCTTCCGGGATCACAAATCGCTTTATTCACTGCTGGCTAAAACTGAGCGAATGGGGTTAATACAAAAGTATGTGTTTGAATCACGGACGATGAAAATGTCATTATGGGGAATAACCAGCGACGGACTGGCTATCGTTTTAACGCCGGACGATAACATTTTCCCGGCGCGCTTTGAACCCTCAAAAATCACTGGCTGGACGCTGGAACACCACCTTGATAATCAGGTGGCTCGGCTGATTCTGGAGAAAAAAGGCGCATCCGGATGGATAAACGGCGATCGCTCAACGTTCCTCAGCCAATATCAGGTCAAACACCGTCCGGATGGACTCATCACATTCCCTGACGGACAGGTCATCGCAGTAGAAACCGAGCGCCGCCTGAAGACCAAAGCCCGCTATCAGTCAATCATCGCCAGCCATTTGCTGGCCCGGACACAGAAACACTGGATTTACGTCTTTTATATCGTGCCGGACCTACAGAAAAAACGCGCCCTTGAACTGCTGTTTGGCAGCGTCAAGCACGTCATCATCAACCATCAGCACATACCGCTGGAAGCACGTCACCGCAATGTTTTTCGCATTTATACTCTCGATGAGCTGCGACAACTGGAGCCGAGGCAATATTCATAAGCAGGATATGGCGTTGCCAAATTTCATGGTCGGCTAAGAGCGAGGAGCGGACGTTTCGTGGTTCTAGAAATATTCTCATGTCGTGGCCAGTTTTTGTTGACCACTTCAGATATGATTATTTGAAGATAACCATGGTTATATATGCGGTGCAAAACTGCCTGATATATAGGCGCGCAAAGAAAACCCAATGTTATAACATAACAATATGAATTCGTTGACAATTTTATCACCTGGATTTATAAGATCATTCTCATTTACTTAAAAGGAATTTTTTGAAAATGCCATCTAAAGTATTTGTCGTTCTTGCTAAATCCATTAAACATAAAAAGTTCTGTGTTGCAGGAAAAATTTACTCTAAGGGAAGTATCGGTGAATGGGTCCGTCCAATAAACCCTTTGGTTGATAGTGATGCACTAACCTTTAATAACATTGAATATTCATCCAAGAAGCAACCTGAACTGCTTCATATAACTTCATTTAGTTATTTAAAGAAGGAGCCACATCAAATTCAACGTGAAAATTATTCAATTGATCCATCATTTTATTGGGGAGAAGTGGGTGTTTTCGATAAGAAAAACATCAATGAGCTTTTAGATTACCCAACAACTCTATGGGCTAACGGTTACTCATCATATCATGGTGAAAATGATAGGTTCCTAATGTCATCAGTCACAACCCCTATTCAGTCATTGTTTTTTGTCTATGTTTCTAATTTAAAAATAAGAGTTAAGAAAGAAGGAATTGATTTTGGAAATGATTTAAAAAGATTCAGAGCTTTCTTCTCATATAATAACATTGATTACGCGTTCATTATTACTGACCCAAAGGTATATAGTGAATATGGTCAATTGAAAGAAGATACCTATGATGTTGGCGGGTGTTATGTTACTTTGAGTACAGCACCACATAATGACGGTTATTGCTACAAATTTTTGACAGCAATCATTAAGTAAACCAGAGGATGATCACATGAAAGTATTTTCAATTGGTTTCACTGAAAAATCTGCCGAAAAGTTCTTTAGCCTAATTAAATCTCAACCAGACTTGAAAACCTTAGTTGATGTACGTCTTAATAATGTTTCTCAGCTTGCGGGTTTTGCTAAGAAGAACGATTTGATGTACTTCTTAAAGGAACTTTGCAATGTTGATTATGTTCATCTACCAGACCTTGCACCAACTAAAGAGATGTTAGATCCATACAAAAAAGGTAATATCTCATGGGAGGTTTATGAGAGTAGTTTCATGAATTTAATGGCAAAAAGAAACATTGAGCGAATAGAAAAGTCAGTGATTGCAGATAGCTGTTTGCTCTGCAGTGAGAACAAACACCATCACTGCCACCGCCGTCTTGTGATAGAGTACTTAAACAGCCATTGGGATACTGATTTTGAGGTTAAGCACTTGATATGATGAAAGTAATGATAATGTATCATCCTGACTTTGTATCCAAGGGAAAGTTTGAGCGTAAGCTCTCACGGATTTTTTCCAACTCAAATGACTATCAGATATTTTACTTTGTCGATCATCATGATTTATTAAGTCAATATTTTAAATCAGATGTATTGAATAAACTTGAGCCTGAAATATTAGCAGACCCTTTTTCAATTGGTTTAACTCATGCTGTTATTTTTGATTCAGCTAATACACCGGAATTCATCACGACTAACGAAGTCTTATCCAAGAAGATTCCTGTTCGATACATCAAAGATAAGATCACCTCAGTATCAAATAAAGATAGAGGTGAACACTTTGATACCTATTGCGGTAGAGGAACGCTTTGGGGAAATCCTTACGCGATAGGTGCAGATGGTGATCGTGATGAAGTCATAAGAAAGTTTAAATACGATTTTGATCGTGACTATCTCAAAGGTGGCTCAGAGTTTAAAGAAAAGCTGAAAGCACTGAGAGGACACACTTTAGGATGCCACTGTAAGCCATATGCTTGTCATGGGGATGTGCTGGCACAGTATTTGAATGAATTGGATGATGGTGAGTAATGCACCATCATCAGTTTCAGAAATCATCTGTTATATGATTGTAATTATCCCAGCTTTAGTTCCAGGCACTTTTTTAGGGGGAGATCACTCTCAGAGCTAAGCGTCGCTTGTACACTGATTGGAGATGGTACCAGAGTTCGACAGCCACATAGATCCATGAATCGGTGTTCTTCCGTAGATGCTTTAGAGAGACTGCTTCTGGCACGGAGCGGACAGAAAGTAAAGTCACCAAGCATCTTGAACAGCACCGTCTGATGCTGCAATGGTGGGCTAATCTTCTGGATGCTAACAGCAACGGTCTGGTTAGGCTGTTTGACAGCATCAGAACAGTGGCAAGGAACGGTATTCCGGTTCCGTTTGACGCCAGATGTTTCTCTTCCGCACGATAGACGAACTTGAACAGGCCCCCGTCAGCGACGATTAAAAGCATGCCTGTTTAACAGAATAGAAAGAAACGTCAGAATCCGTCGATAAGGAAGTCTATTGCCGCCTTTACCTGAGTGCGGTACTGCGACGCATCACAAAACACCGCCCCCAGAGCCTGGACAGGGATACTTGCCAGTTCGTGGGTCATTACGGCGTATTCTTTGCCGTCCGTCAGCCTGATGAGGGGGACAAGGCGATCCGGTCGGCGGCCTGCCGGATATTTTTCAATAGGGAGCAATGGGATCACTATCCGACGATTCAATTGCCCAATAATATCGCTCGTGACGTCGAGCAACAGCGGGTAAACGACGCTTTTCCCGGTATTACCGTATACAGTGAATTGCATGGTTAAAACGTCCTGTATTCATCGCTGAAACAACCCTGTTCATCATGAAAACGATTTAGTGCTGCGAGAGCCTCCCTGTTTTCTTCTTGCCATTTTTTTGCTTCATGATAGCGAAGCTCCGCATCCAGGGCGGTTGTCAGGGTAGCGCTCAGATTAATACCCGCCTCACGCGCTCTTACTAGTAAGGCTCGCTCTACTGTCATGGTCACGCTCTGCGTGTTGCGTTGTTTCGCGGTCATGATTTCTCTCCTGTATGAAATACGTGTGCATTACACGGCACAATACACTTATCATAACACCAAAAACAGGCTCTGCTACCGTTACAGTCCTGCAAACTTCACAGTCAATCGTCATACCTGAGCCGTCGTTTACAGCAATCACCGATGTACAAACGCCGTTTGCGGGATGCGCGGGCTCTTTGCCGCCCGCACCCGCAGCCTGAGAATTTTCCGGGCATTCAATGCCCGGAAAATTCTCAGGGAAATTTAAACATCTGTCACCTTCCCTGCCTCGATATAAGGTTAAAGCCGCACTCCTTTGCAGCTTTTTATTCTCCAACTCAAACCTTATCCATCAAGTAACGATGCGCTTTTGAGGCGGCGCTCGCCGCTTTGAAAACATAGCGCTTGTCGTTTTTCAGCGCCTGAAGCCATGAGGCCAAATTTCCCTATCATTTCACGGTTAAGGCGTTTTTTACCACCACTCCAGTGAACCAGCTCATGCAGGCCGGTAGCATAGAAATTAGCTGCATCTGAAAACAGATGGCGCTCTGGTAGCCAGACTTCATCGGTTGAGGGTCTGAAAAAGGCGTTTTGTCCTTTCTCAATGATGTTTGCGCCACTCTTCTGGAACAGATTTTCAGCCTCCGGCAATGGGTCAAAGGTTGCTTCCGGGCTGACTGTTTCAGTTGTCAGAGGCAAGCCGTCAATTTGTTCAACATTGAACACATTGAAGGTTTTCAGCATCGGGATCTGGTCGATGTCACCGTCTTCGTTTTCTTTCTCTAAGGTTGTGTAGAAAATGGCTGTCGTGCCGTGTTCACCTTTTCGAACCTGCCCACCTACTGCCTGCGCCTGTTTGTAGGTCATCCAACGTGAATCACCGAAGCCCTGTTCTGACGCACTGCACCACAACAGCATGATATTCATTCCGCTATACGCGATACCGGTTGCGAAGTTGGAAGGCAACCCAGACATACCCGGCACTCGTTTCCACGGGCAAGACCACGGTTTTACACCGGATTCAAGCGCTGCAATGATGTTGTTGGTGACAGTCTGATAAATATCAGTTTTGGCTTTAGAAAATTTCGTTTTTGAGGAGCCTGACTGCTCCAGCGGGGATACGCTGGTCGCCGCTGCGGCGTTAGGAGCGTTGATCTGGGTATGCAGGGAAGTCGTCATGGTTTTTTCTCCGTCAGTGGTGTGATTTTCGTCTTCGTATCGCCTGACGGCTCGCTTTCCCGGCATCGTTCCGGCACGCAAGGGCGCAGAATGCGTGCCATTTACCCTTGCGGGACGGGTTGTGTTGGGAAACGATTAACCGGAAGCTGATACGAGGAACGGAAAACTCGCGGGAGAAAAACTGGCCCTGCATAATCGGGCGTAGCGCCCCTTGGTCTACGGCGGTGAAATGGGTTTGGGGTTTGAATTTACAGGTATTAGTTCGGACCTGGGCGTCCAGTAAATTTGTATGATAAAAAACCAAGGAAATTATTTATTAACCTCAATTCAGAAACAGAAACCCAGTGTTAATTTATCTAATAATGTTTACGGAAGAACAACATAAAACAGAGCAATTTTAATTCAGGAAAACAAATAAAAAGAGTGACCAGCATATTCTCTGAAGCGATGAATATCATCAGGAGATAAACAATGAATATCCAGAGTCCCCTTTTCGCCAGCATCATGCTGGTTCTGTCAGTGTTCTCATCTGCACAATCAATCCCTCTTACCCGAGCACTCCATCCTGAGGGTTCCATTCAACATCCTGCCATCGTCAACTGTTCCGATACCGCAGAATTACCCGATGAGAAAATCACCCCACCAGTATCCTCAGCATCCCGAATGCTATCCTAAAAAAATATCTGCCGGAGGCTGGAACCTGAAGGTGAAACTGCAGGTTCCACTCTATGGTTTACCTTCCCTGTCTGGATATATGCTCACCAGGAGCAATCCAAACCTGATGAGGGGATATTTTCCATTTTAATCAAGCGTTAAAGAGCGGACAAACTCAATCAGATCCTTGCTTTTCCTTAATTTCGGCCAGCAAAGAGTTAAGGTCGGTGTAGCTGCAGGATTGTGCAGAGGGCAGTAACAGACATTGGGGCAAAGTTACAGAACACGGGGTTTCCGGCACCAGCCTGACTCCTATTGCCATCGACACCATGCCAATAGTGTAGTGGCACACTAAATTGACGCTTACTTTACCTGCCGGGCAATAGATTTATGTGTCTTTAGGCATGGTGTGAAGTTGCGGCTTATACAGCTAGCCTTCATTCAAACCGCTGCTCTCGTTCACTATCTTCCCGTTGTTCGCGTTCTTTTTGGCATTCCACCAACTGAATCATTTTTTCACAAACTATTTTGCTAGCCTCGGCGATATCTGAACGCTCATGTTTGCTCAGTGTACTGATGACCCTTGATCTAGCTTGCATTATGTTCGCTAGGCTACCAGTACAGGATGATGGAGTGATTCGCTCAGCGAAAGACTCCAGTACAGCTAGTGGCTCTGGTGACGCCTCTAAAAGTTCTATAGCCGTCTCGTGTATGGTCAGTGCACTCTGCTCACCATTTTTTGACCAAAGAGTTACGCCACCAGCTACAACGGGCCAAATAAAGGGATCATTTCTGGCGTGGCACCATGCAATTAGAACGCTTGTATTTATCTTTGCTAGGGGATAGGTGCGTAAGCCACCACGTCCAATAAAGAATTGTCTTCTTTGCCGCTGTTCCTCAGTACCTTCAAAAATGCGATTGAGAAATGCTTCTGGCATCGATGCAGCAGTTGTAGCTATAGTTTTATGAAATCCAGACACATATCCATAATGTTCATCAATGACGCTGAGTATTGTGTCCAACCACTCTATTTTTTTTGCTTCATTACCATCGAAACGCAATGCAGCATCGATAACTTGTTCCATGCGATAATCAATTGTACCCCCTTGGTCTCTGTCGCTGTTTTGAATCCTCTGGATGGCTGCAGCGAGACCGATTAATCGAAAGTCTGCACCGAGCGTATCTGTAGATTCATCTTTGCCATGAAGCTTCATGGATAGTGCATCCAAAATGACATCGTCACCGCTAACTTTATTTAGGAGGCGCTTAGCTAGATCAAGTAAAAGGACTCTCGGTAAATTGGCGTATTGGTCTCGCCAGAGAATTGGCTCATACATGAAAGGGCGAATATCTGGATCATCCAAATGCTTCATGCAGCGATCCAAATCATTTACTGTAAATTTCGCCCAAGGATGCAAGCCAACCAATACCTGTCGAAGTTCAGGATGCTGCGCACATTGGTCGAGAAACTTCTGTGCTAATGATGGATCGACAGAGTCAACTTCTTCTATGAATCCCCCAATAACTCCGAAGTCTTTGTTAGCATCTGGCTGTTTTTCAATTTGTTCAACAAGTCTCTGCCAGCCAACACGTAGATCATGTGCCCCTCGAGCAAGCCCTCGGCCAAAGACAGCACGATAAGGCATTCCACCCATAGAAAATAGATCAGATCCTAACTCCTCAAGCACATGATCTGATAAGGCAAAGTCGCGTCCTAATTGAAATGCTTTATCTTCTAGGCGTTTTCGGGCTGCGGTATATCTATTGGTGTCCTCATGATCAAAATCCGCATCCAGTGCCCAATAATCATGATTTGTACTCAACACGTATGTCTTTATTGTTGGAATTAGCTCAATGGGCTCTAACTCCTTCTCTAAGGCAGCAAGATTGTCCGGCACCGGCTCAACATCATCTCCATCGCTATGCTTGGTATAGTCAAAGTAGATCGTTGAGCGAACGGCTTTCCAACCTTCCTCCCAAGGACTATAAGCATTTAATGTACGGGCAGCATCGACGAGTTTGTCTCGCATTGCTTCTTGAAACCAAATTCCCCTGAATTTGTCAGCTAGAATTGATCGTGCTGGCCTTCCAAGCTCAGGATCTCCGGATGCCGCTAATTGGATAACAACGTCAATAAAGGCGCTGCGCCATTCGACAAGTTCATCATAGTTGGGTTCGTATCCATAGTCTCTTGGTCGAGCTCCAAACTCATTCCCCCCAAACCCTGACCATCGTGGGCCATCCAGGGCGGTTGACAGCATTTTGAAGCCCAGAGATCTACGCCTAATAATGCTTGATGCAATGCATTCGTTCATTAAAGCAATACGCTGGCTTAGGGATGCATGAGTACCAGACAGATACGCCTGGAAAAACCTTGGGACCATGTTTCTAGCAGAATCCAGGTCATTATTATCGGCTTCGTCCTCTGCTATTCGAATGAGAAGCCTGGCGCATCGTTCAAAGGCGTTCGGTTCGTATGCCATCAAATGTAAAAGACGGAGAATACTTCGTCGCTGCGGATTGTAGCCCGGCTCCATACCTTTGAAATCAGATGATGAGAGTACGGCCTCAATTCTGTTGAGCAATGCTTCAGGTGCAACCGGCCCGATATACCTGAGTATTCGTGACGAAATATCATTTAACTCGGCTATTCTTCCTAGCATCCCTTCAGGCTGGAGCCAGGCTTCTACAATTTCTTTCGCAACAGGATGATCATGCAACAACCCCAGACGATGCGAAAAAGACATTAATAAACGCTCACGATCCGGTGCTTCAAAAGTTTTCCTAAGTTGATCAATCGGAATACTATTAAGTGCGGACGCTGCCAACTTGTTCGCAATGGCATGAGGTAAGATAGCTCTCCAGTGAGCTCTTTTCTGGACAACGTGACGTTCCATTAGCTTCGTAACGGCTTTGAATAACTGGATTTTGGAATACCCTAGGAGCGCCCCCAATATTTCCAGTTCACCGGTAGCAGCATCTGTACTAGATACCGAGAATGAATATACCAGTGACAATATTTCAGCTTGCTCCCGTAAATTTCCGTCGGGATGATTACGCTGTTCAAACAAGCGATTAAATAACTGCGCATCAGAAAGTAGAGCCAAACTCTCTCCTTCCTCTCCTCTCTCCGCTATAGCCAAAGCAACTCTTGCATTTCCATCTGAAAACTCAGCAATTCGGCGGGCATTATTCTGACCAATAGACGGGAAGCGACAGAGAAGAAGTTGCTCTGCCACCTCCGGACCATCTGTCTCAATATGGATAACCTCAGTTGTCTGTGGTTTGTCATCCCTGATGTCGTACTCGATCGTGATGAGACTTACTTCTTTTCCTGCGGCTGATACTTTGCTGGCAAGCGAAGCATGGAGTTCTGATGGGCAATTATCAAGGATCATAATTGCTCGTCGGCCCTCAGCGATCAGCTTATCAAGCATTGCTGTAGCCGACGGTACTGGCTCAGAGCCAGTATCAACATAAATAGCTACTGTCCGGTCAAGCGCATCTGTTCCAACAGTTTCATCGAAGAGTGCCTGAACGATTCGGGTCTTCCCAACACCAGACAATCCTGTAATACGAACCGCCTTATTCGTCGACCGAATAAGGGCTCGCATTGGACTAATTGCTTCATCAATTTTGAGTTTTTGCCCTTTTCCCGATGGCAAAGTAATGGTTACGCCAGGGGCTGAGATTAAATTGTCTGTAACACCTTGTGGTGGATTGCTCCACGCACCGTATGGTTGCCAACCAGAATACCCTTGTCCAAGCTTCCCTTTTACCCACAGCATAACTGACGGGTGTTGGCGCAACCATTGAATGAGTTTGGACCGGCCGTAGAAATCAAGATGCAGATTTTTTTTGTTAGGATCATCTTTTACTGCATCCCTCATTGCTTTGAGACGGTCCGCCTTACCTGACGGCGAGCAATCATCCCCCGAGCTGACAATGACGTAGCTGCCTTGCTTTCTGGCTTGTTCAGATATGATGGGTGAAAGCGCTTTGCCGGTGCCCATTTCCCTCTCAATAGCAGCCTTTGGCATCTTATGTTTCTTTGCCTGAAAGACCGTATCAGGTCTTACAAGAAAGCCCGCTTTCAGTTGATCAACTGGAACCTGAACATGGATATCAATTCCTCCGTCAGGGGCGGTAATTGAACCTGACCAATTTACACATGCTGGGCTATGGCCGTGCATTGCTACTTCAGCTTCAGCAAGCCGAGCAATCAGCTCTTCTAGCTGAGAATCGGAGAGCCGAAGTAATTCGTCCTTTTCAATGTCAAAGATTGCCACGCTTTCACCTTAGTAAAAATTTCTGTCATGGTTCTAACACTATGGGCAAATATTCGTCCGCTCCACACTCTTCATAGCAAGCAAGCGCTGTTTGAGTTTTTTTGCTTTACCGGGATGGAATCTGGCCAATAAATGAACCTGCCCCAATGTTTGTGCATAGGAGCCCTTATCGAACTCGATAATTTCGCCCCTGAGAAACGCTTGCTCCAAATGATGGACCGCCGAGCGTATCTGACTTTGTCTTGCAGAAGAGAGGCCTGGCTTTGAGTTTACCGAAAGTCGGGTAACTTCCATCCGTTCTCCAGACGTTTTGATTTCGTGTTTAGTTCGTTTTGGCTGGTAACCGTGCCTGAAAAGCATGCCATAAATCGAGGCTATCACATTCTTTTTAGTCGGATTGTCAAGAAAGTTTACTGAAGAGACGGCAATATCATCAACGTAGCGAGAGTAAATTATCCCTCGCGTCCTGAGGCTAGCTTGCAGTGCCGGTTCATCTTTCCAAAACGCCAGGTTAGCCAGAAATGAACTAGTGATAGCCCCCTGAGGTAGCTCCCCCTTCCGGGTCGTCAGTTTGGTCAAACACTCGGCTACTTCCTTATCGAAACAAAAAAAATGTCGCCATATGTTTTGCACTATTGAGACTGAAGTTGACGGGAAGAAACGCGTGATATCTTCGTTAATAACGATCGTAGAACCAGCGTGCAAGGATGCGTTGATTTTATAGTCACAGCCTTTCAGACTACCTGTCAGGTATGCTGGATAAACAACGTGATCTAGGATATTACGCCTGATGTTGCGTTGTATTTTTTTGAGAGGTTCATATGCATCCCAGGTCTGACGCACACTTCCATCAGGCTTAGTGATTGTACTGGCGAGTCGGTACATATGATCCGCTCGATGGGCTAGGCTGAGGAGTTCGATAAGAGAAATATTCAGCGCTTTTGAGAGCGCTGTCATACTGCTGATGCGTCGTCTACTATAGAAGGGTGAGTCAGGCGGAGTGTGAATCATTAAGCAGCTCCAATGCGGTACGCGCAAGTTCCCCTTGGAGTCCCTTATCAATACCTTGAAGATCACCGGCCTCTGCAGCAATAAAGAAAATAATGCTAACAGGAATGTTGAGAGCAGAAGCAATGCTGGTAAGAGTTGAAAGCGTCGGATCGCGTTTATTGTTTTCCAGCATGGAAAGATAGGAAACTGAGCATTCTGCCTTCTGCGCCAAATCCGTCTGTGATATTCCCCTTCGCGTCCGGCATAACTTGATGGCCTGTCCGATATTCATAATTAACCCCGTAAATAAATATTGGGCCTGCTGCGTCTTGGCTCTGTTGCATTAGAGCATCCAATCATCAATGTTTGTGATCAGACGAATGACAACGTCAATAATACGCAGTGCCCGGAAGACAATATCGTCAAACCGGAACCCGCTTCTTACCGGGCTGTCACGATGAATGCGTAACTGACGCAATACATCTTCCAGCTCTGCCAGAGCGCCAGCATCGAGTTGGCTGCAGTGAGCATCGCGCAGCTTTTCAAGCGTTGCGATGGTGTTCTTTAAAGTATCGTGATTCATGTTGCTCTCCTTTGAATCGGCAAAACGCCGAAGCCCCGTAACAAGGCGATGGCCGAAAGGAGCCAACCCGATGCGCAAGCCCAACACCAGTCTTCGCGACGATGAAGCCCCGTTAATTCCGATAGTGCAGTTACCCAGCAGCCGCATATCGCGACTGGCTACATACCACCATCATGACGAACGTGCTTCAGACTGACCGGTTACGCTGGTCTGCCCGTCAAAATCTCCAACACCGGATGAAGGAGCGGCCTGATAAGCAGGCGATTACGCTAGACCTTCGCTGTTACGATGAGAACAATCATTTTTAAAGAACACAGCTCAGGCGGAACGCCTGACCTGTGATGAGTAAACTATATTTTTCGATTTTAGGCAATAAAATTTCACTGTCAGTGAAATTTTATTGCCTATCCAGTACACCTCATGCCTATAGCTTGATGTCTGCTTTGAGCGAAAAGCGGACATTGCTAACAGCGGTCTATGTGAAACTCGCGGAGCAGGTCACCTATATGTCTGAATTTTGAACTCACTGAGATCACTACTTTCAACTATCTCAAAAAAACTGATGTCATTTTTCATATGTTTATCAATAAGGTTTTTGAAGAATAATTTACGTTCTTTACTCATTCTCAAGCCAAAAATGACTTGATTGAATGTCCCGGGAAAATCAAACAAACCAGATTCTTCTTCAATGTAACGCCATTCTTTTTCATACTCCCAGGCAGGAGTTTTAGTGCTGATGGTTGATCTAAATGTATCGTCTTCAAATGAAACTCTTTGAATATTAGATACGCCACTGTAGGGCGCCATAATGTGCACTTCGTTTTTAAAACCAACCTTGAACATAGGTTTTTCTTTGGCGTAATTAACAGGTAAACAATTTCGGGCGCTAGCTAATTTACAATCACCAGATGTACTAAATCCAAATACAATACCTTTATGATTATCTCCATAATGTGCCCACATCAATTCATTGCTACAAGTTTCACTAAGACTAAAAACCCCAACTAAAGACAGGCGGTGTCGCATATCTTTAAATATATCTCTTGGATTTGACAACTTCATACCATGTTCAAAATATAGAGTCCGAAGAGCCTTCATTTTTCGATCGTGACTCAAGTTTCTAAAACGCTTCAACCATTTTCTAGTAGATCGTTCATTCAGTGAAAAAAGGGTTTCCGGTGGCTGAAATTTAGGCAGAGTAGTTACAGCCCCCATTATTTGCGCCCGCTCAAGTTCAAGAATTGTCCTTTCCTCCCAATCTTTGGGAATCTCACCAATTCTACATTCTAACGGATCATTTAGTTGTCTTGGGGATGCAAGCCAGACTTTTTTATTTTTTATTATTTCTTCTGTTCGCTCAGAATCATCTCTATACTTATAAAGAGTCTCGGGTTTTATTTTTTCAGGCTCAGGCACTTATAAACTCCCTCTTCTTTTTTTGATTTTCACAAAATATTAAAATTCGTAGGTGGTTAAAATAAAATGCAAAATTGGTTGTGGGACTAAATGCAGAACAATTAGGAATAATCAGAAACTACTGGCTCGCATTGAAATACACTTTGCTATAATTGCCAAGTTTCCATGAATTCAATAGACCAGTAATAGAAGTTCATGAATAAAATTATCATTAATCAGGTGGCAACATAATCCTATTGCATCCTACATCATATCAAGTTCGATGTCAGCTTTTGGCACTCAACTGCCATAGGCGGGCCCAAGGGCAGCTTCGAACGCAGGCTGTATGAAAACTCTGATTGCTAACAGAAGGTCACGCGTTTAGATGGCTTCTTAGAAAATTTGCATAGAAAGATGATGCAGATTTTACTTAAAAGCGCAGGCGTCAGCCTCTTTTGCATTCACCTCTGAAGCTTAAACCGTTTTCACACAGTCTGGGCACGAGGCGGACATGTCAGCGGTATTGCCCACTCAGATCGAGGAACGAGCATAACATCTTGCCGAGTCGAGCTAAAGAAGGCAACGCAACTGATGATGAACAATCTTGTTCCGACATCTGACGTATAGCCTCAGCGGCAGCATGATTAGGAGCATGTATATTGATGCAGAACAAACGATCTGTGACATCGCATTCCAACTCATGCGCATCACCGAATCATGCGATGCCTGTATTGACCACCAGAACATCCAGCGGACCGTAATTACGCACCAGCTTAATACAGTGTATGATAGCGAGAAATGTGACACTTACAGTGTAAGAACCGATTAACTAGGAAGACAGAATATTTAGGGAGACTTAATGACCGACCACTCCGATATCATCCGTATGTACACTATGGAAGGAGCTACGCATTTATACTCAAGTGACCCCTTTCTTCTAACGCCAGCTGATCTTTACCATGTTAATAAAAATCCGATTTATCAGCAGGCGCTTGCAAACTGCAATATTTACTTGATTGTAAGTAGGGAGAGAATATATATTAACCCTGCTAAATTTTCGTTGGATGGTAGAGTTGTCAGTGGGTATTTTTTGGTTAACAGATCCATGCGAAGTGTTAACGTCCCGTTTGAATATACTATTCCAGAAAATATCGTCTATGATGAAAAAGATATTCTGGATGTCTATGTCGACTTAAACGGTACCAAGCTCATTGTCATGACGCCGGCCATTAAAGAAATCATTGCGGTCAGCACCATTGTGGTTCAGGCTCATTCGCTTTTGACCTCTGCAGACACTGATCTAAACGTTATGTATGTTGGACAAGGGATTGGCAGGAAAAGAACGCGCACCGCTGTCGATAGACTGCATGCACATTCAACGCTACAACGTATCCTTGCAGAAACAAGCACCCATTTCCCTTCAACGGAAGTGCTGCTCATGCTGTACCGGTTTGAGCATGGCAGGACAATTATAAGCAGCGGTGGAAACCTAAATGTTGAGCCTCTGTCTTCTGCGGAGGACGATTCAGTTCATCTGTCACAGTTAAGCAGCGTGAAGCTCAACAGAAATGAGGTCGTTTCCCTGGCAGAGGCTGGCCTGATCAATTACTTCAAACCCCAATATAATGTGTTAATTAAACATTCCGACTTCTCTTCAAAATCCCGGCTCACAGTATTAAACCGGCTCATTAACAGAGGTATAACGGGCTTAATCGTTGAGATTTGCAGTGCGAATACGCGATCCCGAATCGGAACTCAACATGCTATACCCATAGGATTAGAAGAATTATATACTCCTGAACAATTAGCTGGAACACTCATTAAAGATGAAGCGGTGCGTGTGCAATGGCAACAGGAATTATATCTACAGGCTCACACTCATCTAGCTCGTTTTCCTCTGACACACCAGTCAGAGCGCAATACCTTTCTGCATGGAACAGTTTTTATGAATGATCCCGACATTTAATGGGACTGAGCCTGCATCCGCTCACAAAGTTTTCCTACTTTGGGAGTGAACATTTGAAAGTTTGACCTGCCACTCCTTAGATTAACATTGGCTGTTGAAAGCGGAGTTTGCTTCACTTGTGAAAGGTGATATGCTGGGAGAGTACTGTCCGCGAAGAGCGAGAAGCGGCCCCCCTCATGGAGTAAACCGCCCCCGAGTGCTGTGAAAATGATACGAGAAATATAGATTACTTAACTCGCCTCCCAGTCTCATCAATGAATATTATTCTTGTTATCTGTGACCGTTTTTATTGTAGTGGTAATGAGAAATTGCGCTAGCAAAATAGGCTTTGGTTATCATTATGAAGAAATTCAATAAGTCTGCTATATTATCAACATCAATATCAGGTTTATTTTTGTTTTCTTTTGTTATCTTTATGTAAAAGTCAACAAACTTACTTTTTTCTTTATCGGTTATACGATAGTTTAATTGATGGCTGATTTTATTTCTTATGCTGTTAAAGTCTTTTATTCTTACATATATCTCATTGTATGGAGGTTTAGCAGACTCATGTTCTATTAAAGCAATTTTTTGGGAGAATGTGAGTTTTGCATCGCCCCAAGACAACGAGGGATATCTTAAATTAAGATAGTCACTTATATACTTTTCAGGACTCAAGTGTGCGGTAAGAAATGCACCTATGAACTCAACATCAACTCCATCAACATGTTCCCATATATTTTCATTTTCAGTAGTGATACCTGTGTACACAACGGTTGATGCCAGATCTTTCCAGTCCATATTTAATCCTTTCAATCTCAACATTGACAGAATGTAATTTTTATCAAGATATTATTAATTTAATGTTAACTATTAGATATCATATTTCTAAACAACGCAATAAAACAAAATTCTTATAAAAAAAGTTCATAATTCAAGTTAATAGAAAAATTGGTTTAATGGCACATATTAGGAATGTGGCGAATTTTACATCTGGAGGCATAATATCTCCGATGGCTATCTAAGCCGTGAGGACTCAGTATTTTTGGCGTACTCTTCTAGATCGTAGGCTACTTGAATAAAAAGATCCGCCAATCCAACTCCGTATTTTTCTTTTGTTTCAAGTAGATTATCCGATTTTTCTAGAGCATCATGAAGCTGCTCGAGTCCATCGGTCATATCATGAAAACTATTTATACATTGTGCTATTAGATGCAATAGCTCACCCTTATTTGGTTTATAGCCTAATTGATGAGCAAATTTATTTCTCATCTTGTTAATATTTTGCAGGCAACCAGCTACTTCATCTGGTATTAATTCCAAGGAATTAATGAAGGCGATTTTTCTACTATGGTTCAATGAAAGAAAATACTTTTTTAGCTTAATGTCGTAGCTTAGAATTATCTTTTCAAGAAGATGTTCAACTACTAAGTGACCTATAACGAATCCTGTCAGCAAATCTGAATCATCAATCCTATAGAACAAGAATTCTTCATATTCATTCATATTATCGGGCATTTTTACTTGACTCCCTATGGTTAACGAATGACATTTATCATCTCTAACACGTTTCTTGCTGATTCTACGAGATAAGCGACAAGTGTAAAAGGTAGGTGATGTATTCCTCTTCAATTGACTCACCGTGAGGTAAGTATGTCCGCTTCTGGCACTGAGCTGACTTTTAGATCTCTTTGAACATAGTTCCACTTAGGCAGACTCTTCGATGCCCGCTCTAACTACGTTTTCCTTTCAGGTAACGATCACCAGCTATAGTAGAGCGCTCAAATCAGTTTTGCGAACCCCGCAACTATTGGTGGTCATTCTGGTGGTCTTGACAGAAATAAATTTCTGATTTAGCTTACTTATTAGCCAGTTACTGGCAAAGGCGATCCCAGTCAGAGGAGCCAAATTTAGAAAATCCCGCTTAAGGAAACTTAAGCGGGATTTTTGTTTTTATCAATTTATTCAATGCCTTCACGTGCAAAATTCTTTCCGGTGCACATTCCGCTTTTCCTCTACATAGGGAGAATGTGGTGGTCGGATTCGGGGTCAAGTTGGTTCGATGACGGAGTGACCCCAAAATGTCTCTTAACGACTCAAAAATCCGCAACGTAAAACCATCCGCAAAACCCTTCAAAGTTTCCGATTATCACGGTCTGTACCTTTTAGTTAATCCAGGTGGTTCACGTCTCTGGTATCTCAAATATCGCATCAATAGAAAAGAATCCCGGCTCGGCTTAGGTGCTTATCCTGATGTGTCTTTGGCCGATGCACGTGACGGTGCAACGCTGGCGCAGAATATCAATCGCAAAATGCTGGCACAAAAAAAACCATTCAAGCAACATTGGAGTGGCGAACCTGGTCAGAGAACCATGCTGCCCGTCTGCTCGCCAGCATGAACAATCATATCTTCCCGATAATTGGACACCTGCCGGTCACAGAACTGAAAACCCGTCATTTCATCGACCTGCTGAAAGGTATTGAGAAAAAAGGTCTGCTGGAAGTGGCGGCCCGTACCCGACAGCATATGTGCAACATCATGCGTCATGCTGTGCATCAGGAGTTAATAGAGCACAACCCGGCGGCAAATCTGGACGGCATTATTACCCCTCCCGTTAAACGTCACTACCCTGCCCTTCCGCTGGAGCGGCTACCTGAACTACTGACTCGCATTGAGGACTACAAGCAAGGACGAGAATTAACCCGCTTGGCGGTCTCACTTACCCTGCACCTTTTCATCCGTTCTAGCGAATTGCGCTTTGCCCGTTGGTCTGAGATCGATTTCAGAAACAAAATCTGGACCATTCCAGCCACCCGCGAAGCCATCCCCGGTGTCCGCTACTCTGGGCGTGGAGCGAAAATGCGCACACCGCATATCGTTCCCCTCTCTCGCCAGTCCATCGCTATACTGAAACAGATACGGGATATATCCGGGCATCAGGAACTGATATTCCCCGGTGACCATAATCCATATAAACCAATGTGCGAAAACACGGTCAACAAGGCGCTGCGCTTGATGGGTTATGACACCAAAGATGAAATCTGCGGCCACGGATTCCGCGCAATGGCCTGTAGTGCCCTGATGGAATCTGGACTGTGGGCGCAGGATGCGGTTGAACGACAGATGAGCCATCAGGAACGCAATAGCGTTCGAGCGGCCTACATCCATAAAGCTGAATATCTCGATGCTCGTAAAGCGATGATGCAATGGTGGTCGGATTATCTGGATGGATGCTATGAAAAATATATTGCGCCATGGATATGTGCCAGGAAACATAATTACTCTATGAATACGCTATACAACTCTTAGCAGTTTGGTACCAACTTTTAATTTTAGAGCGGGGATTAAGCCCCCTGCTCTCTGTTCTCACAGTTCCTTTCATACATCTTTTATAAATAAAAGGGTTATTGAGGCCAGATTAGATATCATTCAGTTCAACAATCTAGGAACTCTTACATGGGATCTAACGCCAAAAAATCTCGCATAATCATAATAACTCGCTGAATCGCAAAGCCTACATCTAACATTACCATCTCAGCCGCAAGATAACGGTTCCGTTATCCTCTTTGTGCTGTCTATCTTGAGACCTTTTACAGGCCTAGACGATAAACGCTTAACTTGCCTAGTGTTCAGTCGAGTGTTTCAAGAATATTAGTCAGCCATATTCGAAGTGGGTTATCGTTACTTTTGCGATGCCATGCAACTGTGACATCAAATTGGGTCATTGTCTCTTTGGTATCAATTTTAAAATAATTACCTAGGGCACCAATCGCTGATGGAATAAATGCAATAGCGTCATTCGCAGTGAAAAAAGCGCTGAGCGTCGTATAACACGGTAACGTAGCGATGACGTTATTTTTCATTCCGGCTTTGTCAAAAAAATCATCAACCAGATTTTCAATGTTACCGGCACTCGGAGCAAACTTAACGGCGGGAATGTCTGAGAATGACATGTTCATTTCAAGTTTTCCCGGAATAGCTGAGCCATGTCTGACCACACAGCAGTATTCTTCACGCCGGATATTTTTGCGTATCAGTCCGGCATCAATATGATTCGAAAAACCCAGCACCAGATCGACATCACCGGAATTAAGACATTCAACGTGGTGGCTGGCATTGAAGTCTATGATTTCAACGCTGGCACGTGGTGCCAGCGCATGTAGTGTCTTCAGTAAGGATGGGATAATAGTAAGCTGAGCATATTCGTTTGCCATTATGCAGATGCTGAAATCCTGAATGTTCGGATCAAATACCTGGGGTGAACGAAGCTGGCTAACCTCATCCAGAATTTTTTCTACTTTAGGCACAAGAGAAAGGGCATAGTCGGTCGCCTCGAGTCCTGCATTCCTGCGTACAAACAGCTCGGTGCCGAAATAGGTTCTGAGTCTTTTAAGATATGCACTGACCGCCTGCTGAGAGATATCCAGCTTTGAAGCTACCCTTGAGACATTAAGTTCTTTAACCAGCTGTAAAAATACACGCATGTGTTTGATATCAATGAAATCCACGTTTAGTTGTACCTCATACAATTATTGCTTTATTTAAATTGTATCATAACCCATATATGATTTCTCCTGTCTTTCATAAACATATCCGAGGTAAATAATGAAAACTGTAATTCTGATTGGTGCTCAGGGGAAAATGGGCAAAGCGGCGCTAACCGGTTTGGGCGATCACAAAGTGATTACCGCCAGTCGCTCAGGAAAAGGTACGGACTATCAGGTAGATATTACCAGTCATGAATCCCTGAGAGCACTTTTCAAAAACGTCGGCGCCTTTGACGCTGTTGTTAACGCCGTTGGCCACTGCGAGTATGCCAATTTTGTCGATATGACGGCTGAGCAGTGGGAGCTCACTGTCCAGAGCAAAATGCTGGGTCAGATCAATGTCGTTAAAATAGGCCTTGAGTACATCAACGACCGCGGCTCATTCACTTTAATTTCCGGCATTCATAATGTGAAACCTATCCCCGGCTCTATTGCGGACGCGACAACCAGCGGTGCTATCGACACATTTGTACAGTGTGTGGCTAACGAACTGCCCCGCGGGATCCGTATCAATGTAGTGAACCCAACTGTACTGGAAGAAGCCTGGGATGTTTATGGCCCTATGCTGCCAGGGTTCCAACCAGTTCCGGGCAAACTGGTCGGAAAAGCGTTCCAGCGTTCTGTTGACGGATTTATCAACGGTAAAGTTCTCTTTGTCGATGCCTAACTACCAGTCGGTCTGTTATTCAGCGTAACTGCTATAGCCTGAGGAGGAGCATAACTCCGGACTCAGGCTATATGCGTTGGGAACTAAATGAATTTCAGAGTGATGCTCACGACGGTTTTCAGTACGCAGCTTCAGTGTTTCTTTCCCTTTTTTCTAGCGCTCCCGCGAAAATACTGAGCAGGAAAGCGAAGAAAACGACCACACCGGCAAGCCATGTGGTATGCAGGAGACCGAAATGGATTACGACCAGGCCACCTATCCAGGTTCCGCCAGCGATACCAATATTGAAGGCCGATATATTCAGCCCTGATGCCACATCCACAGCTTCAGGAACGAATTTTTCAGCCTGCCTGACAGCCAGATATTGCAGTACAGGGACGTTTGCAAATGCGGCAGCACCCCAGACAAATGTAGTGACCAGCATCAGCCATGAATTAGATGCTGTCAGATATAAAGCGAACAACACCAGGGACAGTAATAAAAATATAATTTTCAATGCATTAATAGGGCCATGTCTGTCAGAGATCCGTCCGCCATACAGATTACCCAGTGCAGCTGCAAAACCGTATACCAGCATGACACCGCTTACAGCAGCGGGTGAAAATCCGGATATTTCCTCAAGAGTAGAGGCAAGGTAGGTAAACGTTATAAACGATCCCCCATACCCGACCGCGGTCAGGGAATATGCCAGTATCAGTTGGGGGTTTGTCAGAACCCTGAGTAGAAATCTTACTGGCGCGGGTTCAGATTTTTTTATGCCGCGAGGGATCAGTAACAAGCTGCCTGCAAAGGCGATCATCCCGAGAACAGACACTGACAAAAATGTGGCTCTCCAGCCAAGGTGCTGAGCGATGAAAGTACCCAAGGGAACACCGGTGACCAGAGCAACGGTCAGCCCGGTGAACATGATAGCTATTGCACTCGTGGCTTTATCTCTTGGAACAAGGCTGGCAGCGATAGTTGAAGCAATGGAATAGAACACGCCGTGTGCCATGCCGGTGATGATCCTCGCCACAATCAGCGAAACGAACCCGGGAGCTTGCCAGGCATACAAATTGCTTAGAGTAAAAACGGCCATCAGGCATAGAAGAAGCGTTTTGCGGGACATTTTTCCTGTGGCTGCAGTTAAAAGAGGTGCACCCACTGCCACCCCCAGCGCATAGAGACTGACAAGCAGACCCGCTGACGGTAATGAAACTGATAAATCAGCTGAAATGATGGGAATGATTCCAACAAGAACAAATTCAGCTGTCCCGATAGCATAAGCGCTGATCGTCAAAGCGAAGAGTGCTATTGGCATAAAAATCCTTAATCGATAAATGTAAGGATTAATACTGAAATATCTCTGTGAATAAGAACAGATTTATGCCGTTAAAACACTTTTGACTCAAAGGCAAAGATGAAAACAACTTTAGCAGAAATGCAGATATTTATTGCTGTTATAGAAACAGGGACATTATCACGAGCTGCGTATGAGCTGGATCTTACCGTATCAGCTGTTAGCAGAGCGCTTCGACGACTGGAGGAGAAATTAGATACAGTACTGGTCAGACGCTCAACGCGGAGACTGGAATCCACTGAAGAAGGAAGGACATTCCTGGAATATGCCAAACAAATCATTGCTTCAGTAGAGGATGCAGAAGAACATGTCACCATGAAACGTCGTCATCCATCCGGGAAGATTCGGATCATTGCGTCCACGTCTCTTGTACTGCACGTCATTACACCGGTTCTGCATCGATATCAGAAATGCTATCCTGAGATAGAGATTGAAATAATTTCAAATGACAATGTTTATGATTTGCTTGAACACAGAAGTGATGTTGCTGTTTGCATCGGAAAACTCAAAGATTCCGGCTTACATGCGAAGATACTTGGGCTGTGCCAGATGATGTTTGTCGCCTCTCCGCGATACATTGCAGAGCATGGTATGCCTCATCGAGTTGATGCATTAAAAAGCCATAGGCTGATAGGTTATAAACAAAACTCCTTAATGAATGACTGGCCCCTGGATACGGGCGAAGAACACTATTATAAAATTCAGCCGTCCATTGTCGCTTCAAACAGTGAGATTATAAGACAGCTGGCCATTCACTCGTCGGGTATTGCTTGCCTGCCAGAACCGTATGTAAAAAATGATATTACAAAGGGTGATCTTATCAATCTTGATATAAAAGAGAAACTACGTGTCCGTGAACCACTCAATGCGGTTTATTATAAAAACATTATTCTTCCATCAAGAACCTCATCATTTGTAGAGTTCCTCGCGGAAAGTTTAGTGTTGCCCTCGGAATAAATACGTTATCTGATATCATCATAAATAATAGAAAGTGCTACCCGGTAAATGTGGGACTGTAATCAACGACACAGGAAAGGGATTAGGGTTTCCCCGTTCGTAGTAATGACATCCCGAAACCAGTAAAAACTATCCTTTGGATACCTTGCATAATCGCCATCGCCGCTGTTGTAATAGCTGAACGAGATGAAGTCCACGTGTAAGTATCCCGGCAAAACGAACCATTCACTTTTAGAGATCTTCCGATCATACTGATTTAACCGCTACGATCGACCCGTTGAACTCAAAGCACAGAGCGACATTTGAATTTTACCCACCTCAGATATCTGAACTTAGTTTTGACACCGAAAATGTCAGGTTTCATAACTAATGTGGCATAATGTACCTATTATTTGTCCATGGTTAAAATTCAACATCAAAAATGGATGAGATTGATAACCGCATTTTGCGGGAATTACAAAAAGACGGGCGCATTCCCAATAATGTGCTGGCTGAAAAAGTAGGTCTATCTCCCTCCCCTTGCCTGCGTCGGGTGAAACAACTCGAGGAAAGCGGCGCGATCGAGCGGTATGTTGCTATCGTCAACCCAGCCACGTTGGGGCTCAATTTATCAATCTTCGTTCGCATCTGGCTCGACAGCCAAGGTGAAGAGACCGTGGGGCATTTCTGCCGCGAAATCAAGCTACTGCCTGAGGTCGTAGAGTGCCACCTGATGGTGGGAGACTGCGATTTTTTATTGCGGGTCGTAGCAGCAGACCTGAATGCGTACCGGCAATTTCAGATCAAACATTTAGCCCGCATCAAGGGGGTTCAAAGCATGAAAACGGAACTGCCAATGCAGACAATTAAACACACCACCGAACTCCCCATCCGTTAGGCTAGCCGCGGGCTCATGCCCGCCAAATCACTATTTAGCGTAAATTTCGATTCTGTATACGCCCTCGATACCTGGAATTCCACACCTCAGATAGAGCCCATTACGCTTCGGGGTAAGCTCAGGTTGCGTGAGCGGCTGACGGCATATCGTCTTGATAGACTGAGGCGTCAGATACTTCACATTATCAACGTAGCGCGTTTGCGAAAGCATAGACGGATAGCTGTCAGACCAGCGCCATATCAGGCCTTCTGCGCAACATGCGACCACCAGAAACATGCTGCACACGCAAGGATAAAAAACCGCTCTCTGAATCCGTGTCATACCCATTATTGTTGCCATGAGGTTTCACGATTGGCTGATTTTCTTCTGTCAAACAGTGACGCGACAACCGTCACCACCAAAACAGGCATCAACCAGCCCAGCCCCAAATTAGTTAACGGCATCAGCCGCAGAAGTGATAGTGGCCAGACATTGAAACCCACTGCATCAAGAGCATCAGCTATACCAAATACAAAGGCGATGAAGGCTGCCGGGGCAATGACTCTCCCTGGAGAGTGAAATTTTGCGCGAACAAACCAGGTTAAAATCAACACGACAAAAACAGGGTAGATAGCAGTAAGTGCTGGTACGGAGACATTAATCAGCGCCGTCAGCCCCAGGTTAGATACCGCCATGGAAAATAAGGCAAAAATCCAGACCAGGACGGCATAGCTTACCGGTACAAGAGCTGTGAAATAACTCGCACAGGCGCAGGTTAACCCTATCGCTGTGACCAGACAGGCAACGGTGATGAGCACACCGAGGAAAACAGAACCGGCGGCGCCATAACTAAAGGCGACATAGGCACGGAGCACTTCAGCACCATTCGTTGCATTGCTCACCAATCCCCCGCTCCCCATTCCCAGACGGAAGAGGCTTAGATAAACCAGCATCAACCCTACGCCCGCGATCAAACCAGATAGCACGGCATAGCGCGTGATTAACCCGGGAGAGCTTACGCCTCTCGATTTAATGGCATTCACCATGACCAGGCCAAAAGCCAGTGCAGCGAGCGTATCCATAGTCAGATAACCATTGGTCAATCCCTGTGAAAAAGCGGATGTCGCGTAAGCCCCCACAGGCGGTTGTGCTGTTCCAGCCGGTAGCACCAGCACTGTCACAGCAAGCACAATCAGAGCGGCGGCCTTTATGGGAGAAAGAACTTTACCGACCGTATCCAGCAATTTTCCTGGGTACAACGAGACCAGTGCCACAACCCCGAAATAGATAACGCTCCAGGCGAACAGCCACTTTTCACTCTTAACAAAAGGTTGAAGTGCAAGCTCATACGAAACGGTTGCCGTTCGTGGTGTGGCAAAAAGTGGCCCAATGCAGAGATAGCATACAATGACCAGCAGCAGCCCCACCCGCTTGCCGACAGGCCGGGTAATTAACGCCATTGAACCGGCTGCACGCGCCATTGCAATGGTGGTAATAACAGGAAGCCCAACCCCGGTCATTAAGAATCCAAACGCGGCGGACCAAACGGATGTCCCAGCCTGCAAGCCAATAAAAGGCGGGAAAATAATATTCCCAGCACCGACGAAGAGCGCAAAGTTCATAAAACCTAAAACGATAATGTCTGTGATACGAAGTGTTTTCATTTTTATATCAGCGTTGTGTTTGTTGGGGAAAATCGGTTAAAGCAAAAAACGGAGTAAGGCAGTAGCCAGTACACTGATCAACACCACCGGCAGCAGCGAAAACCGCATGGCTGCCAGCAGCGCAATAACCAGCGCCAGCTGATCGGCTACATTGGTGGTGACAAAATGTGGTGCAATAACGGTAATCAACACACAGCCAGGAGCCGCTTCCAGAACGGCCTTCAGCCTCGGGCCAGGTTGTCGCCCATGTAGCACTGCATAACCGAGAATGCGCGTCAGATAGGTCGTCAACGCCATCAATAAAATGGTCAGCAACGTCAGGCTCATCGGTTTCTCCCATTCATCAGCAAGATAGCAACAATCCCTGAGAGTGCACCGACGGGGACATAGGCGGCTCCCGGCCACAGATGCCACGTCAGGCCTGCACAGACAAGACTCACCAGCCAGGGAATTGCTGGCCGAAGTCCTTTCCACATCCCTTTCAATAACACCAGGAATACGGCCGGAAATGCCATATCGAATCCCCAGGCCGTGATGTCACCCAGAACCGGGCCAACGACAACGCCAATGCCTGTAGACAGAACCCAAATAAGCCAGAGAGAGAGGGCTACGCCAGCGTAGAACCCCATACTAAAACCCGAAATACCTTGCTGCCTGCGCTTTGCTTCATCGGCAATCCCCATTGCCCAACTTTCATCACACATAAAGAACAGCGCGAGAAATGCCTGTCTGCGTGGAAGATGCGCTAAAAAAGGCGCAAGTGAAGCTCCCATCAACAAATGCCGGCAGTTCACGAGAAGGCTGACGAGAACAATGGTCAGGACATGAGGTGGTGAGGTCCAGAGCGACAAAGCAGCAAACTCCGAACCGCCGCCAAAGTTGAGCCCGGTCATTAACATTAGTTCCGGGGCCGTCATCCCTTTTTGCGCAGCCTGCGTGCCCAACAACAATCCAAAGGGAATAAAACCAATCATGACGGGGACAGCAGCCATAGCCCCGCGGCTGATTTCGTGACGATTAGCTGATCGAAAAAAGAAGGAAACACTACCGAACATAAATACTCCTTTTAAGAAGGCGTATTATAAGTCTTCGGGACTGGCATCGGGATGCGTGTTCGTCGTGATAAGCACCTTATTTGGCACTGAATTTTAATAACTGACTCATTTATGAAATTCAGTGTTATCAATGGCCGAATCTATAGATAATGCGCTGGTGGGAGAACGAGTCACTGTCCGTTCTCTCCTTTCATAACGTTAAGATGCCGCATTATCCGAGGTTGTGGAAAACGAGGGCAGAACATCCTCAATTAATTCCTGTAACACCTCTTTCGCCGGGCGCTGGCTTGGCTTGAGGTTAAGCGTGATATGCGAAACTCCCACGCTCTCCTGCTGCTTCCAGAATTCCATCAATGTGTTACGCCCAGCACGCATGAAAATATTGTTGAACAGGCGTAAAGGCTCGTTCGGGTTTTCACTCAGCTCCAGGAAGTTTGCGTAGCCAAAGGGATGCCAGATTTGACCATCACCCAGTTCAGCAATTTCCTTCACGATATCGCCGGAGCGTTTAGGATCAACACCGTGCCAAATCCAGGCATCGGAGTGATTCGCAATCCAGGACATATCCTGACGGGCACGGCCAATAGTGATCATTGGCAGACGCGGAACAGCGGGTTTTGGCACCAGATCAATCCCGCCGTTGAAATTGCCGTAATATTCCGTCGTGCCTTTAGGAAAACTGTTCTCTGTGAGCAAGCGAATCACATCCCACGCTTCCCTGAAGCGTTCGGCACGATTGTTAAACTCATAACCAAACGCTGGGTACTCTACCGGGCGGTCACCGCTCGACATTCCCAACAGCAGGCGGCCACCAGACAAGCGATCCACACTTGCCGCCTGTTTTGCCGTGAGTACCGGATTTCTCAGCGGTGAAACTATTCCGGCAGTACCCAGAGCAATATTTTTGGTCACGCCAGCGAGGTAGCCTAAATCAACCATCGGATCATATACCTGGCCTGCATCACCAAAGTTGGGATCGTAGAACGGGACATCTCGCAACCACAATGCTGAAATTCCGCCTTCATCCGCCATTTGTGCTAATTCACGGTGATCGTCCATATTCGGGATAGGGCCGTCCGGATACCCCTTAAACGGTGCAATAAGCCCAAAGGTCAGTTTCCCGGGCTGGAATACGCGTTTGAAGGCGGTATGCTGTTGCAGATGCGAGGGTAATGTGAGTTGAGTCATTTTAATTCCTGCTGATCAATTTAATTAAGTCTGTTGCAGTACAATAAAACAAATATTCGGGAATGTGCTTCCCATGTGTCGGGACGAATTCATTCAGTGGATAAATGGGCAATAAAAAGCCCGCTACTGGAGCGGGCTGAGGGGGAAGATAATCAAAGATAGGTGACGTTATCTATCTGCCGTTTTGAGTCGTCATTAAGACCAAGAATATCAAAACCTGGCATGTCGCGTATAAATTCAAGGAATGGTGGCTTAATCCCTAAATCATCTAGATCGGCGGCGTGAAGTTGATAACGAATAGCATCTTCATCACCGGTAATCACTTTTTCCACCCAGTTAGGCTCAATAATAAGCTGGTGCCCCAGCGCAACAAAATCAATATCAGCCTGTAACACCTCCTCGGCTTGCTGAGGCGTGCGGACATTGCCGACTGCAATGATCGGCTTTTTCGGACTGACTTTTTTCAACTGGGTAATAATCGGCTCAATGTTTTCTTTATCACGCATCGATGTACGCCATACCGATCCCATAGAAACGTGGATATAATCAAGCTCAGTCTTTTGTAACTCGCCAATAAAATATTTAGTGTCATCCAGCATAATGCCCGGTTCTTCCAGCTCTTCCGGCGACAAACGATACCCAACAATAAATGACGGTAAAGCGTATTTATTTTTTACTTTCATCACTTCGTCAATCACCGCCAATGGCAGATTGAGTCTTTTATCCAAGCTGCCACCCCATTCATCGGTACGACGATTTGAGTGTGGAGAGACAAACTGCTGTAACAGGTAGGTGTTTGCGCCATGGAGTTCGATACCGTCAAATCCGGCCTCGATGGCACGGCGTGTAGCCTGCGCGAAATCTTTAATGAGGTTTACCACTTCATCCGCACTTAATTCTCGCGGTATTGCTGCCCCATTACGCGGTGCAGCAACAGCACTGGCACTTACCGGCTGAAGGCCACGGGTGATCCATGGGTTAGTCATACGACCCGCACTGAAAATTTGCAAAATGGCTTTAGCTCCGCGCGCTTTAATCGCATGGGCAAGCTTCGCAAGTCCCGGGATTTTGCTGTCGTCATCGGCTCCTAATTGCCCTTCAAAGCCTTTTCCTTCTTTATTAATATAGGCCACTGGTGTAATAAATAACCCAACGCCACCTGCCCGCTGCTGCATATAATTAATTTCTTCGAGAGTCACCGTCCCATCTTCAAATGACATTTGTTCAGTCATTGGAGGTAGTACAACACGGTTTTTAATGACGACACCATTAGGCAACGTGAAAGGTTTTAAAAAACGATAATCCTTCATTTCAACTCCAGAATGAATGTGAAAACAACAACGTGATTTATCAAGTTTTCACATACTAGAGTAAATATTCGGGAAAGTGCTTCCCATCATCAGGGAAGCACTGGCACAGATTAAGCTCAGGCATTAACGCTAAATATTAATATCTGAAGATTTAAATAACAGCGCGAGGTTTAGTTTTATGGCTTCTTCCAGGGCACGCCATTTTCCGTCCAGTCTTCGGCAATCATATCGACAAACCCGCGTATTCTGGGTGATAAATGGCGTTTACTGGGATAAATAATTCTCACGGGTTCAGGGTCAACTTTAAATTCCGTCAGAATGGCGATCAATTCACCGCGCTCTAGTGACTGGAACGCCAGATAATCAGGCAACTGAATAATGCCAAACCCGGCAATCGCAGAAGAAAGCATTGCTTCTGAGCTATCGATATCCATTCGCCCAGGCCCGTCGTAGAGGTAGTACCCCTCAGGAGTTTGATACCGCCAGACCCGTCTTTTATCCGCGCTGCGGAAAAAGATGGTGTCATGCCTGGAGAGGTCTTCGGGCATGACGGGTACGCCGCGTAAAGAGAGGTATTCGGGTGACGCGCAGGTCACCATGTGCTGGGTGGCAATGGTTCGGGTTAATATTCTGGAGTCATCTTTTGGTTCACCTATTCGAATGGCGATATCAAATCCCTCCTCGATCAAATCAACATAGCGATCGCTGAACACGATATCGGCTCGTAATTCTGGCCATTTTTTTAAGAACCTGTCGATAACCGGGAGTATATGCCGCTGCCCAAGAGACAGTGGCGCGGTAAGGCGAAGCGTGCCCGTCGGTTTTTCCCGCCGCAGCGCCATAGTGGCATCGACCTCTTCCAGATCTTCCAGAATCTGTTTACACCGGTCATACATAATCCGCCCTTCTTCCGTCAGGCTGAGCTGTCGTGTTGTCCTGTTAAGAAGGCGTACCCCCAGTTGCGCTTCCAGTCGCGTAATACTCTTGCCAATAGCCGACCGTGAAAGGCCAACGCTTGACGACGCACGGGTGTAACTTCCCGAGTCAACAGCCGCGACGAAGGCGGCAATATCACCAATACGGTTCAGTTCCATCAGCTCACTCTCTTCATGGAAGCGTCTACTTCCCGTGATATGGGAATCACATTCCCCAATTTTTCGATTACTCTTCGCATTAGCTTAACAACAAGCCGTTAACAGAGAAGCTTTATTTTTCGTACATCTGCTATGCAGCACGTTTGACTAACACACTTCCCACAATAATTGTGGCGAAGAAATATCAATAAAGTGATAAAACTCATTATGTTAATAGATTCCAATGCCATTCTTGATGAAGTGATTACCGCATGGGCGGGCAAATGCCACTGGCCAACATTTATGGGTGATAATGTCGTTTACGAAAGTAATCACCAGGGAAGTGCTACAGGAGAATTTGCCGTCAGGCAACTGTTTGAAGATAACTTTCCCGGTGGAATGACCGTCCATGTCAGCACCACCAATAAAGTTGTCAGATCACAAAACCAATCCAGTACTATCGCCGCCTATTTCTATGGGGATACAGCGGATATTCGGTTGCAGAACAACGACAGCGTCAATTTTGGCGGAATGATCGTGATTAATACCCTTAGCGGTTCTGTCGAACGCGTACGCGTTCATTTGAACTGGCTAAAAGGGAACAAGAATATTGTGCATCACTGGCACTTCCCCTATGAACGCCAATGGCAACCAGGTGACAGCGTTTCTCCCCTGATCAGCGAAATTGACGCTCCGTGGCACGCTTACAAGCAAGCGCACACACCTTTAAGTGATGAAGACGCGATTGCAGAAGCCTGGTTCCAGTACGCATGGGCGCTGGATATGGCAGATTTTAGCTTGTTTAAAGGCGCGTTTTCCGACGATGCGAATGCAAACTTACCACCTATGGGAAAACTAAAGGGGCGTCGCATGCTGGTCTCAACGCTAAAGGCCTTCAGAATGCCCTGGCCCTGGATTCAGCATTACGGTGTTCCATTGCAAATCGACATCGCTGAAGATCGCCAGTCTGCTTCGCTTTTACTTGGCCGCATTATTCCGGAGCAAGATAAAACGGCTGACGGCGAAGCCTTGTACGGCGCGCATTATAAAATTGAGCTGAAAAAAGAAGATGGCGAATGGAGGATGTCGCGCATGGATTATTTATCTGGATGGTTCACCGTTAAAAACAAGGGTTAATCTTGCATTATGCAGGGGTATCTATCATGAATAAGATAATAGGTTTAACTGGCGTTTTAACCACTCCTTCAAGGACCGAGGGACTGGTTAGTCATTTAACAGAAGCGTTCGTTTCACAAACTGGGTATGCGCGTTCTTTCATCAACCTGAATGACTTTGGTGAGAGTCTGCCATTAGCAAAAACACTTGGGGATCTCGACCAGAAAGCACGAAGTTTTGTTGATGATATTGTGAATGCGGACGCACTTATTATCGGCGTCCCCACCTGGAACGCGGGTTATCCGGGAATGTTCAAACATTTGTTCGATCTTATTCCTCCAGATGCCATGGTCGATAAACCCGTAATATTATCCGCAACGGGAGGCTCCGATCGTCACGCGTTAATGCCCGAGTATCAATTGCGGCCATTATTTACCTATTTGCGCACGCGTGTCGCGACAACAACGTTGTTTGCCACTGCAAATGATTTTGATGGCCATCAACCTTCCCGAGAATTTGAAACGAGAATGTTTCGCGCAGTTGATGAATTAAAAGCGCTGGTTCATTGATTCCAGATCAAGCCAACAATTTAGGAACAGATACGAAGGTAAATTTATGCTCAGCAGACAGTCAATGCAATCCATCCTTAAGGAGCATTCGCCATTTTATTATCTCCAACTAATGCTGCTGAAATGGATTGCTCATGACTGCCTGTTTCGGGTATAGGTGTCGCTGATATCGCATTTTTAATAGAAATACCCATCTCAATAGGGATCGTAATGTCACTCTTATAAATGCTATGACCATATCCTGCATGGTTGTATAAAAACTGCTGAGAGATTGAAAAAATACAGCCATGCATCTCTAATTAGATTAGATTTACTTGGTTTTGTCTAAGAGTAACTACAAAACTAAAAGCGATTATCTAAAAATTGGAAAAATGATGTTCCAGACCTTTTGGATCACTTCCCCAGAAGCCGGATACTTGCTGTGAAGTAGGGTCAGGATAAATATCTTCCAGATCGTTAATGAGGCCTTTTACTATTTCTTCTGCAGCAACATTTGCCGGGGTTTTATCAACCATGAGTTCAGAAGAAAGTCGGGTGTCTATCGGGCCAGGATAAATACCCACAACTTTGATATTCTTTGTCTTAAGAAGGCCCCTTGCGGCCTGTGTTGCTGAGTGCATCGCTGCTTTAGATGCTGCATAACCTGCGGTGAATGACATTGGTGCCAGAGCCAGCACGCTCAGTACGTTTGCAATAACGCCGCCACCATTTTTTTCCATCACAGGAATAAAGGCCTGCATAACTTTAATGGTACCAAAATAGTTAACATCAAGGTCCGAAGCTAATTCTTCCTGTGTAGCAGTGACGATATTATTAGACAGCATTGCTGCCTGCATTATTCACTAAAATATCAATCGCACCAATTTTTTCAACAGCTGCGGCGATATCTTCAGTTTTAGTAATATCAAGTTTGATAAAAGTAACTCGGTCATCACCGAAATCCGGTAAATTACTCAATTCTCGGGTGCCGGCATAAATTCTCCCTGCACCATTCAAAATGAGAGCATGAACCAGTTCTGCACCAATACCGCGATTGGCACCTGTTACTAAAATTGTCTTACCCTGAGTATTCATTTTATTACCTACCAGTTAGTTGATTAACCATCAGAGAATGTATCCACTTAGGGATATATTTACCTGTGTTCCTGTATGGCCATTTTTTCGGCAAGCATTAATGCGTTTGCTTTGCCATCACGAAGCAACTGAGCAGACAATTCCTTATCCGGGATTATCCGTGCAAGTTGCAATGTTCCCATCATGGCAGCCCAGATAGATCCGGCAACGCGCATGCGTGTTGCAGAATCTGCTTCTTTGGAAAGACTGTCTGAAATACGCTCAATGATCCTGGTTATCTTGTCTGACATCAGGTCGCGTGTATCTTCCGGCCGGTTCCTCAGTTCAGAAGCGAGCGCCGCGATGACGCATCCAAACTCCGGTGAATCCCGATGTTCGGGGCTGAGATATCTGTCCAGTATCTGTTCAATACTGAGGTCTTCACCGTCTTTCGGATCACCGAATGCAGCGCAAAATGTTTCATCTGCCGCAAGGTCTACCGCTTCTTTTATCAGCTCTTCTTTAGACTTAAAGTGGCTATAAAACCCACCTACCGTAAGCTTGGCATCAGCCATCAGGGTCGCCACACCGACTTTTTCAATTCCTTCTGTACGAAATCTTTTTGAGGCAGCATCAACGATTCTTTTACGCGTCTCTTCTTTATGGTCTTTGGAATATCTCATGTTAAAGTCCTCATCCTGTATTTCCTGAATAGCATTATTACCATAATGCTATTCAGGGCAAAGATTAAGATGCCTACCTTTAACCTGTCCGCTTAAGATCGGGCAGTCCTGATCGTTGACGAGCTCAGCTTACTGTATTTGGGCCACATTGCCCCTGAGCGATCTATCGCGATACTCATGATTGCGGCAATCACCATCGCGGCCATGACGATAACAAACAGTCCGGCCTGGCCTACACCGAAGAACTCGACGGCAACCCATCCGCCACCGGCTGCAAGGATCAAACGAACGGTTCCGGCCAGGAACATCCTCCACATATAACCACTACCCTGAGCAGCAAATCCGAGGGCGAATAAGATCCCGTTAGCAGCATAGAAAGGGGCGACAATCTGCAGATACAGTTCGCCAGTAACCCGAACACTCTCATCATGTGTGAACAGACCAAGCCAGACGTCAGGGAATACTGCGACAAACAGGCCGACAACTTCAGTGAATATTACGCTGACAGCAACTCCGACCCAGGTAATACGCTTCGCTCTGTCTATCTGGCGAGCACCAACGTTTATCCCCACCATTGTCACAATCGCCGTACCGATACCGAACAGAACCGGTATCAGTACATAGTCAAGACGTGAGGCTGTGCCAAAACCACCGATTGCATCGACACCAAACACCCCCACAGCTCCGGTGACCAAAAGGACCATCACATTGAGCTGAATAGTCCCCAGCGCCGCAAGCAGACCCACCTTAAGAATTTCGCGGAAAAGAGGCCAGCGTAAACGAACTAACGTCATTCGGATGCCGGCATGTCCGCTAGACATGTAACGCAACATAGCGAATGCAGCAACCCAGTAAAATAGGTTGATCGCAATACCGGCTCCCGCCAGTCCAAAGCCCTTAATAGGTCCGAGACCAAAAATCAGCAGCGGTGAAAGTGGGATGAGCACCAAAGCTCCGATAAGCGTGACGGCAGCCGGCACTTTCACATTCCCAATACCTCGCAGTACGGCAGAGAGAAGATTCACAATCCAGATAGGTACCGATGCAAAAAAAACATAGACAGAATATTCATGTGCTGCGCTCAGTGCCTCACCAGACCCGCCCATAGCCGCATAGATGTGCTCACCGAACCCGATAAAGAAAACGGTAAAAGCCAGCCCAAAGACAATGCTCACGACAACCGAGTGCAGGATCAGCGCGTTAACATCATCATGTTTACCGGCTCCCGTTGCGCGCGCTACAGCTGAAGCCACGCCGCCACCAATTCCCCCGGCAGCCATCATGGTCATCAACATCCATACCGGGAAAACAAGAGCTACACCAATCAACGCCGACGTTCCTAAAAAAGAGACGTAATACGTTTCAGCAACGTTGACTAACGTTTGCGCTATCAGGACGAGAGTCGTTGGTAGAGCGAGTTGCATCATCGTGGTAAACACCGGTCCGTTGAGAATCGCTTCCTGCCGGGATAATTTGGCCGCCTCGCGACTGTCAGGTTTCATCTAAATCTCCAGAGCCTTTGAACACTCAGAAGCACGCTGGTTCGACATAGTTGCGCCAGCGAGCCCCTTTATATTATGATCATAATACTATGAGTATGAAACAAGGGAAGCGCTTTATGAAACCTCATCGCTACTGATCTCCGAAATACCTTGTATGACCATGAAATTTAATGAGAATTATTTTTATTTCGCAACACTATGAACGGGAGGTTACGCATCATGAAGATTTTATTCGCAGCTTTTACATGGGCTTTTCTGACAGCCAGCGCTAATGCAACGCAGTTTAATGAAGGTAAACAGTACGTTGCTTTGAACAAAACGGTGCCTGATGCCCCTGAGGTAATGGAGTTTTTTTCGTTCAACTGCCCGCATTGCTACCAGTTTGAGCAGGTAATTCACGTCTCAGAAAAAGTCGCTGAAAAACTACCGGAAAATACAAAGATAGTTAAGTATCACGTCGAATTTCTTCCGCCGTTAGGTAAAGAGCTGACACAGGCGTGGGCGGTAGCAATGGCGTTGGGTGTTGAAGATAAAATCACATCTCCGATGTTTGAGGCAGTTCAAAAAGAACGGCGTATCCAGAGTATTGATGATATCCGTGGCGTCTTTATTAGTGCCGGCGTTAAAGCAGAAGACTTTGACGGTGCGTGGAGCAGTTTCGCAGTTAAAGCCCTTGTGGCTAAGCAGGAGAAAGCGGCTGCGGATGTTGAACTCAGTGGGGTGCCGGCTATGTTTGTCAAGGGTCAGTATCAGCTCAACTCACAGGGTATGGATACAAGCTCTCTTGATAATTTTGTCAAAGAGTACTCGGCAACAGTTAGTTACCTTGTAGAGTCGAAGTAGCGCAGCAAGGTCTGCACTCACTATTTTAAGGTACACCTTAAAATAGTGAGTGTACTCAATCCGGTCAGGACTTGTTTTCAATTAACACTTTAGTCATGGTCCCCATAAGCCGAGAGTTGCTCGAACCAGATTTATTTGCTCTGCCACTATTAGTGGTCATTCTGGTGGTCAGATTCGGGGTCACATTGGTTCGATGACGGAGTGACCCCCAAATGTCTCTTAACGATGCCAAAATCCGCCCCCTCAAGCCTTCTGTTAAACCTTCTACTCTCTGCGCCTCACATGATTCTCCATATCCTGAGCAAGTCATACCATCTATCGTGATGGTTAATATTTTGCGTATTACTTTTTCACCCCGGATAATTAATTAATATTTTTAATTGATAAACCAAAATCCACGTCTATATTTAACCCAAACCCTCAAAAAATATTCTGTAACATTTGATTTTAAACAGATAAAAATCCAACAAATTAATGACACTAACACAAAAGAATGAGCGAAATTATTTCGCTTAGCCGACCTATGCTCAAAAAATAAAATATTAGTTAAATTAATTAATAGCAGACAAATTAAGTCATAAAAAATTTAGTTGGAATGCGAACTTAGTAAAAAACACAGCCTAAGTGAATCAGAATTGGAGCGCCTCAATGTCATCTATTCAAAACAATTCTCTGAAAAACCCATCCGTCTTAAATAGCGACCATTCCTCCGACTCTAACAAGTTACCCCTTAGTTCCACTCAGCAGGTTGTCTGGCTCGATCAGACGCTTAATCCAGACTCACCTAATTACAACATTGGTACATGGCTGCGTATCGATGAACATCTGGATGAAACGCTTTTTAGTCAGGCTTTTGAAATGCTTGTCTCGCGTCATGATGCATTACATTTGCAGTTAATTCACACTCACGGCCTCCCCTTACAGGCGCTGACGGATGCCTCCTCCACATCAATAAACGTGTACGATTTTTCTCACTATGATGACGCTGAGGAACGCGCACAGCAGCATATCCATGCCACATTTATGCGTCCGTTTGATCTCCGTGGGAAGCTATGGTCTTCCGATCTTTTGAGGGTCAGCGATACACACCGCTATTGGCAATTCTGCTGCCATCATCTGATAGCCGATGGATGGAGTTTGAAATTACTGGTCAATGAACTTGTCGCTACCTACAACCAATTGAAAAAAAGCGATAATTCAGGTGAAGTCGCTCCAGCCTACCTTGATTACATCGCCGAGGATTTGATTTATCTTGATTCCAGACATTATCAATCTGACCTGAAATTCTGGTTAGATCGTTATAGCACTCTACCGCCAGCACTGATTCCCCTCTCAAACCAAGATCAGGAACTTACCAGTGAGCTTCCTGCTCCTCATCTTTGGCAATTAAAAAGCGAGTATTTTCATAAAATTGAAAATATTGCGGCGGAGCAAGGGCTCTCAGTTCTCCATTTTATGTACGCCATTCTGGCCTGTTATTTTTCCCGCACGACAGAAACAGAAGATATTGTTATTGGCATTCCGATTCATAATCGTAGAAATGCAAAACAAAAGAATACAATAGGGATGTTTTCGTCCGTCATTCCTATCGGCGTGAGTATTAAGAAAGAAGATTCTTTCCTTGATATCATGCGTAACGTGGCGGCAGAACTACGCCGTTGCTATAAACACCAGCGATTACCCATCACAGAAATTAACCAGAACACACGAATCAGACAAAAAACAGGTCGCGCTCAGCTTTTTGATATTACGTTATCGCTTGAATGGTTTGAGTTTAACGTACATATGGAAGGGACTAACACCACCTTCCTGACACCACATCGCGCGACGCAGTTCCCTCTCGCTATCAGTATTTATCAGTATAATTTTGAAGATAAAAACAACCCCGTTACCGTAGAGTTCAATTTCGATACTCGCTACCTGAGTCGTGAAGACGTGATGGCCATCCAGTCACGTCTGGCTCTGCTGGTTGATGCAGCTATTACTTCTTTGGATATGACGGTTGAGAATGCTCCTATCCTGCCGCCAACAGAACGACAGCAAATACTTGTGGATTTCAATGCCACCGATGCCGAGTTCCCGCAACACACCTTGATACATGAGCGTTTCGAGCAACAGGTTGAACAAACACCTGATGCCATCGCGGTTGTCTTTGAAGAACAGTCACTCAGCTATGCGGAGCTCAACCGTTGTGCGAACCAGTTAGCGCACCGCCTGCTTACTTTAGGGATTAAGCCAGATGACCGGGTAGCGCTGTGCGTTGAACGCGGTCTGGAAATGGTCGTTGGCCTGATGGGGATACTGAAATCGGGTGCCGCTTATGTGCCGCTCGATCCGACCTATCCGGCTGAGCGACTGGCCTACATGATCGATGATGCCAAGCCTGTGGCGTTGCTGACCCAAGCAAACCAGATAGCAATCCAGACCACAGATATTCCGGTAATCATGCTTGATACGGACACATTTGACGCTTACCCCACCTCGAATCCTGACGCTCAGGCGCTGGGTGTCACATCAACACATCTGGCCTATGTAATTTATACCTCCGGTTCCACGGGTAAGCCCAAAGGCGTGATGGTCGCACACAAAAACGTGCTCCACCTCGCCACCAGTCTGAAAACGCTGCTAGCGTTCGAGCGCCCCAACCGCATCGCCCTCAATGCCAGCATTGTGTTTGATGCCTCAGTGAAAAACTGGATCCAAATACTGTCAGGCCACACGCTTGTGATCGTCCCAGAGGCGATCCGTACCGATGCACGACAGCTCTGGCACTATTTTTCCCACCATGCCGTGGATTTGTTTGATTGTACCCCTGTCCAACTGCAATGGTTGCTGGACGCTGGTCTCGGCACCGATCCTGACTATCAACCCGCACAGGTTTTAATCGGCGGGGATGCCATTTCACAGGGGGTCTGGTCCCGCTTGCAGCAGCTTACCGAGACCCGATTTATCAACGTGTATGGACCGACAGAATGTACCGTCGACGCTACCGCCTGCCTTGTCGATACCTCGCAACCGACCCCGACTATCGGTCGCCCTCTCACCAATACGAAGATATATATTCTGGATGCACAGGGCCAACCTGTTCCTATCGGTGCGATCGGAGAAATCTACATTGGTGGAGCTGGCGTAGCACGCGGCTACCTCAATCGCCCAGAACTATCCGCAGAGCGCTTTATTGCCAATCCTTTTGTCGATGAGCAGGATGCCAGACTTTACAAAACAGGCGACCTTGGCCGCTGGCAATATGACGGTAGTATCGCCTATCTGGGACGTAATGATTTTCAAGTCAAACTGCGCGGCTTCCGTCTTGAACTCGGTGAAATCGAATCAATCCTCCTGCAACATCCAGAGGTTCAGGAAGCGGTCGTCATCGTTCGCGAAGATATACCCGGTGATAAACGTCTAGTGGCCTATTTTCAGGCTCAGCCGGGTACCCAACCGACGCCGGCCGACCTGCGTTTACCGCTCTCACAACGGTTAGCGGAATACATGATCCCCAGTGCCTTTGTCGCACTGGATACGTTTCCGCTAACGCCCAACGGTAAACTCGACCGCAAGGCACTTCCCGAACCCGATCAGTCAGCGATGGTCACACGCCACTACGAAGCCCCGCAGGGAGAAATGGAAACGATGCTGGCCACTATCTGGCAAGCGTTGTTGGGGGTGGATCGCGTTAGCCGCTATGACCATTTCTTCGAACTCGGTGGTCACTCACTGATGGTGGTTAGCCTGATTGAACGGCTGCGTAATCAAGGGAAAACACTCGATGTTCGCAGCGCGTTCTCATCACCAGTATTGTATGAAATGGCACGGGCAATACAGGTACACCAAGGCGACGCGGTTTTGGTCATTCCTCCTAACCTCATTCGTCAGGATTGCACCACCATTACACCGGATCAGTTGCCTCTGATCGCACTTTCGCAATTTGAAATAGACACTATCACCAGCACGGTACCGGGTGGCGTCACCAATGTACAAGATATCTACCCACTCGCCCCGTTACAGGAAGGCATTTTCTTTCATCGGCTATATCAGCAAACGGGCGATATTTACCAGTTAGACCTGTTAGTTGCCTTCGATACCCGAGAACGTCTCGATATCTTTCTGAACACGTTGCAAAAAGTTATCGACCGTCACGATATCCTTCGTACCGCGATCTGCTGGCAAGGTCTGAGCCAGCCAGTACAGGTAGTCTGGCGTCATGCACCGCTGCCGGTGAACACTTTCGAACCAGAATCGCCAGAGAACATTGCCGCTCAATTACGGGCTTACATCTCCCCTCAGACACGCAGCCTCGATCTGAATCAGGCGCCGTTGCTTGCCGCTGATATCGTCTACGATCCGTCACGCAGTGAGTGGCTGATGGCATTAAGAGTCCATCATCTCGTCAGCGACCATATGACGCTTGACCTGATTATCGCGGAAGTCCGCCTTATGCTGTGGGGGAGAACGGATGAACTCCCGATACCTCAGCCTTATCGTAACTTTATTGCTCATGTTCTTAGCATCCCCAATGCCGTTCACGAACAATATTTCCATGCTCGTCTTGCCGACGTCGACACCCCCACGATCCCCTTTGGTCTGGCACAGGTTCAGGACTATGACGGAGAAATGGCTGAAGCCACACTCTCTCTGGATCACGGCTTAGCAGAGGCTATTTACCACCACGCCCGCCAATGCAGCGTCAGCCCTGGTGTGTTGTTCCATGTTGCCTGGGCGCAGGTTTTGGCACACATCAGCGACAGTAGCGATGTTGTCTTCGGTTCAGTACTGCTGGGTCGCCTGCAAGGCTTCAGCGGTGCCGATCGTGTAATGGGGATGTTCGTCAACACGTTACCGCTGCGCATTACCCTTGACGATCGCAGCGTGTTAGACATCGTGCATAGCACTAATAATGAGCTTTTGTCCTTGCTGGAACATGAGCAGGCACCTTTGGCGCTCGCTCAACGCTGTAGCGGTGTCGCCCCTCCCATGCCGCTTTTCAGCACGCTTCTCAACTATCGTCGAACTCAGGCAAATACGGCGGCGACAACGTGGGCAGGTATGACGCTGTTGGCTGAAAGCCGACGCACGACCTATCCCTTTAATCTTTCTGTGGACGATCAAGGTGACGGTATTGAGATACTGTCTCAGACCATCGCAGACGTCGATCCCGCACGAACGCCAAAGACTGCTGGTCGATTTCAACGCCACCGATGTCGACCTGCCACAGACGCTGATTCACCAGCTCTTCGAACAACAGGTCGCACAGACCCCTGATGCCACCGCTGTCGTGTTCGAAGCACGGTCGCTCAGCTACGCGGAACTCAATCGCCGCGCCAACCGGCTGGCCCATCATCTGCTTTCGCTCGGTGTCAAACCCGATGACCGCGTCGCCCTCTGCCTCGAACGCAGCCCTGACATGGTCATCGGCCTGCTCGGTATCCTCAAGGCCGGCGCCGCCTACGTTCCGATGGACCCCGCCTATCCGGCTGAGCGCCTCGCCTATATGCTCGACGATGCCGCGCCGGTTGTCCTCCTGACCCACTCATCACTGCGTGACGCTTTCCGCCACTCGCTGCCGGTTGTGATGCTGGATAACGCCGCCCTGTTCGACGCCTGCCCGGAGACCAATCCTCGGGTTCAGGGACTGAACGCCAACCATCTCGCCTACATCATTTACACCTCCGGCTCTACCGGTAAACCTAAAGGCGTCATGGTCGAACACCGCGGACTCAGCAATTACCTCCTCTGGGCGCGTGGTTATTACGCCACATCTGGCACCCTCGACAGTATCGTCTCCTCCCCTATCGCCTTTGATGCCACCGTCACCAGCCTCTATCTGCCTCTCCTGTGCGGTGGCAGCATGCGGCTTATCCACGACGGACAGGAGCTCACCGAGTTACTGCCTGCGCTGCTTGATGCCCAACCCGGTACGCTGGTCAAAATCACACCGACGCACCTTGCCGCACTCGGTCAGGAGTTGCAGTCCGCCCGCAAGACCTGCCCGGACCTGCTCTTTGTCGTCGGCGGTGAAGCGCTATCCCCTGCCACCGTCGCACTCTGGCAGACGCTCTCTTCCGGCTCCCGCATCATCAACGAATACGGCCCCACCGAAACCGTCGTCGGCTGTATCACCTTTGATGCCCGTACCCCCAATTCGCTCACCGACAGCGTCCCCATTGGCCGACCCATTGCCAATACCCGCATCTATATTCTCGATGCGAAAGGTCAGCCCGTACCGGTCGGCGTCGCCGGCGAGCTCTATATCGGCGGGGCCGGCGTCGCACGCGGCTACCTCCACCGTCCCGACCTCACCGCCGAGCGCTTTATTGCCGACCCGTTCTCTGATGCAAAAGAGGCCCGGCTCTACAAGACCGGTGACCTCGGCCGCTGGCTGCCTGACGGTAATATCGAATACTTCGGCCGCAACGATTTCCAGATTAAGGTGCGCGGTTTCCGCATCGAGCCGGGGGAAATCGAAGCCCGACTGCTGCAGTGTACCGGCGTGCAGGAAGCGCTGGTCATTGCCCGTGAGGACAGCCCCGGTGATACCCGGCTGGTCGCCTACCTCATCGCGCAGCCTGGAACCGAACTCATTCCCTCCGTATTACGCAAGGCGCTTGCTCTCCATCTGGCCGAGTACATGGTGCCCAGCGCCTTTGTCACCCTTGATGCCTTCCCGCTCACGCCAAACGGCAAGCTGGACCGTAAAGCTCTACCGGTGCCAGAGCAATCCGCGATTGTCAGCCGTGGATATGAAGCCCCTGTCGGCGAGCTGGAAATGGCGTTGACTGAGATATGGCAGAATTTACTGGGACTGGAACGTATCGGACGTCACGATCACTTTTTCGAACTTGGCGGTCACTCAATACTCGCCGTGCAATGCTGAACCGCTGGACAAAGTCAGGCATCAGCGTCCCGCTGGTACAGACCCTGTTTGCGCACCCGACGCTGTGCGATCTGGCGGCGGCCATCAGCGGGCTGTCCCACGCGGCACCATCCGCGCTGCCGTGGCCGACCGCACGTCTCCGCTCCCACTCTCGTTTTCTCAACAGCGGCTGTGGTTCCTCACCCAGCTCGATCCAACGGCCAGCCGTGCCTATAACCTACCTGCCGCACTGCGTCTGATTGGTCGGTTCGACAAGAACGCCTTCATCACCGCACTCGACGGGCTGGTCGCGCGTCACGAAAGCCTGCGTACTCGTTTTACGTCGTTCAATGGCCAGCCCTGCCAGCAGATTGACCCAGAGACCATCGGCTTTAGCCTGACCTGTCTCGATATGCGAGAACTGGACGATGCGACCCGCGCACAGCGCGTGTCTGAACTTGCCACTCAGGAATCACGCAAGCCCTTTAATTTGACGGAAGGGCCGCTAATCCGCGGTCAGTTGCTGCAACTGGGCGATGAGATACATGTGCTGCTGCTCACCATGCACCACATCGTTTCCGACGGCTGGTCTATCGGCATTCTGGCCCGTGAACTGGCGGCACTGTATCAGGCTGCGTTGGATGGCTGCGACGCACGCTTGCCGACACTGTCAGTCCAGTACGCCGATTATGCCGTCTGGCAACGTGAGTGGTTGCAGGGTGAGACGCTCAACGACCTGCGTGATTTCTGGCGTCAGCAGCTACAGGGAGCGCCTGCTCTGCTGGAGCTTCCTACCGATCGGCCTCGCCCATCAGTACAACGCTATGAAGGTAACATTCTCCCTGTCAGCCTCGATCCAGAAGAGCTGGCAGCCTTGAGAACACTATGTCGCCAGCAGGGGACGACCCTGTTTATGACGCTGCTTGCCGTATGGAGTGTCGTGCTCTCCCGTCTCAGCGGTCAGGGCGATATCGTCGTCGGTACACCACTCGCTAACCGTAAACACAGCGAAACGGAAGGGCTGATCGGCTTTTTCGTCAATACGTTGGCTCTGCGGATTACTCCCAGCCAGTGCCAGACGGTCGGCGATCTCTTTACCCAAATTCGCGAACGGGCGATTGCCGCTTACACCTATCAGGATCTGCCTTTTGAACAAGTGGTGGAAACCCTGCAACCCGCTCGCAGCCTCAGTTACAGCCCTATTTTCCAGGTAATGCTGTCGCTGAATAATACCCCGATGCAGGCCTTGACGCTGCCCGGTCTGGAACTTTCTGCCATTGAGCGCCCACAGCGTAGTACCCACTTTGATCTGACGCTCTCCCTGACCGAAACTGAACGCAGTTTAGAAGGTGGGCTGATCTATTCCACCGACCTGTTTGATCGCGAGACGATTGTGCGTCTCAAAGGCTATCTACGAAATGTTTTGATCGCGATGGCAGATGATGTGGCACAGCCCGTCGCCACCCTGCCAATGCTACCGGACAATGAACGCCGGCAGGTCATGCTCGACTTCAACGCCACCGACGCCGATTTCCCACAGGATGCTCTCATCCATCAGCTCTTTGAAGACCAGGCCGCCCGCTCGCCTGAGGCCATCGCCGTCCTCTTTGAAGACCAGCACCTCTCCTATGAGGCGCTCAACCGCCGCGCCAACCAGCTCGCGCACCACCTGCTGTCGCTCGGCGTAAAACCCGATGACCGCGTCGCCATCTGCGTCGAGCGCTCTCTCGACATGGTCATCGGCCTCCTCGGCATTCTCAAGGCCGGCGCCGCCTATGTCCCGCTCGACCCCGGCTACCCTGCCGAGCGTCTCGCCTACATGCTCGACGATGCCGCCCCCGTCGCCCTGCTCACCCAGGCCGGCCGCCACGAGCTTCAGACCGGCTCCCTTCCGCTCATCCTGCTCGATACCGCCGACTTCAGCACGCTGAGTGACGACAACCCCGACATCGCCGGACTCGACGCCCACCATCTGGCCTACGTCATCTACACCTCCGGCTCCACCGGCAAGCCCAAGGGCGTCATGAACAGCCATCGCGGCCTCTGCAACCGGCTCGTCTGGATGCAGAACACCTATCGCCTCACCCCCGATGACCGCGTGCTGCAGAAAACCCCCTTCAGCTTCGACGTCTCCGTCTGGGAGTTCTTCTGGCCCCTGCTCTACGGCGCACGCCTCGTCATGGCTCGTCCCGACGGCCACAAGGATGCCGCCTACCTCGCGCAGCTCATCGAGCGCACCGGCATCACCACCCTGCACTTCGTCCCCTCCATGCTTCAGCAGTTCGTCCAGTGGGCCGATGCAGACTGTGCCTGTGACTCCCTGCGCCGCGTCATCTGCAGCGGTGAAGCCCTCCCGGCCGAGCTGCAGCAGCGCTTCTTTGCCCGCTTCAATGCCCAGCTCCATAACCTCTATGGCCCCACCGAGGCCGCCATTGACGTCACCTTCTGGGCCTGTCAGCCTGACGACCACCGCAGCTTTGTGCCCATTGGCCGCCCCATCGCCAATACCCAACTCTATATCCTCGATGCCCTCGGCCAGCCCGTTCCCCTCGGCGTCGCCGGTGAGCTCCATATCGGCGGGGTCGGCGTCGCCCGCGGCTACCTCAACCGTCCCGACCTCACCGCCGAGCGCTTTATTCCCGACCCGTTCAGCGACCGGCCCGGAGCCCGGCTCTACAAGACCGGTGACCTTGCCCGCTGGCTGCCCGACGGCAGCATCGAATACCTCGGCCGTAACGACTTTCAGGTCAAGCTGCGCGGCTTCCGTATCGAACTCGGTGAAATCGAAGCCCGCCTCATGCAGTGCCCCGGCGTGCAGGAGGCCGTTGTGGTCGCCCGTGAAGACAGCCCCGGTGATACCCGGCTGGTCGCCTACCTCTGTCCGCAGCCCGGCGTCACCCCCGACCCCGCCGACCTGCGTCAGCAGCTCAGCCTGCATCTGGCCGAGTACATGGTGCCCGGCGCGTTTGTCACCCTCGACGCCTTCCCGCTTACCCCCAACGGTAAACTGGACCGCAAGGCGCTGCCCGCCCCCGATCAGTCCGCCGTCGCCACCCGCGACTATGCCGCACCGCAGGGTGAGGTCGAAACCGCGCTGGCCGCTATCTGGCAGGAGCTGCTGGGGCTGGCGCGCGTCGGCCGCCACGACCACTTTTTCGAGCTCGGCGGTCACTCGCTGATGATTGTTAATCTGATCGAAGAAATGCGGCGTCAGGGTTACCCGCTTGATGTGCGAGGTGTGTTCTCAACACCGATTCTCAGTGAAATGGCACAGGCAGTGCTGGCGCATCAGGATAAACCGGCTGTAGTGGTGCCGCCCAACCGCATTCCGGCAGACTGCACCGCCATCACGCCCGACCTGCTGCCGCTGGTGACGCTCACCCAGCCGGAGATCGATACCGTAATGGCTACCGTCGCCGGCGGCGCCGCCAACGTACAGGATATCTACCCGCTTTCGCCTCTGCAGGAAGGCATTCTTTTCCATCACCAACTGCAGAAGCAAGGCGATGCTTACTTATTAAGAAATCTGGCAGCCTTTGACACGCGTGAGCATCTCGATAACTTCCTTGCCGCATTGCAGCAGGTTATCGATCGTCACGACATTCTGCGCACCGCCGTCTGCTGGCAGGGACTAAGCCAGCCGGTACAGGTGGTCTGGCGTCAGGCGGCGCTGCCGATACGTCATTTTGAAGCCACCTCATCAGAAGCGGTATTGGCACAGTTACAGGCACATACCGATCCATGCACCCATCGCGTCGATCTGAATCAGGCTCCTTTGTTTAGGGCCGATATCGCTCACGATACCAAACGAAACGAATGGCTGCTGGCGCTGCGCTTCCACCATCTGATTAGCGATCATATGACGCTGACGCTGATCGTCGGTGAAATCCGCCAGTTGTTGCAGGGTCAGCAGGACGCCCTGCCAACGCCGCTGCCGTACCGTAACTTTATCGCGCAAATATTAAGCGTACCGACCTCAGAACACGAGGCCTATTTCCGCGAACGGCTAGCGGATATCGATGCACCGACAGCGCCTTTTGGCCTGCTGGATGTACAGGGAGATGGCGGCAGCGTCACCGAGGCACATTTACCTCTGGAAGCCGCTTTGGCATCTGCGATTCGCAGTCAGGCTCGCCGTTTTGGCGTCAGCCCCAGCGTGCTGTTCCATGTGGCCTGGGCGCAGGTGCTGGCGCAGACCAGCGGTCGTGATGACGTGGTATTCGGCTCTGTTCTGCTGGGTCGACTCGCAGGCACCGCCGATGCCGATCGGACCATGGGGATGTTTATCAATACGCTGCCGCTGCGAGTATCCCTTGCCGAGAGTCGCGTGGAAGAAGTGGTTCAACGCACCTCACACGATCTCATGACGTTGCTGGAACATGAACAAGCCTCGCTGGCATTGGCACAACGCTGTAGCGGTGTGACGCCACCGATGCCGTTGTTCAGCACGCTGTTCAACTACCGCCATAGTTCACAGGATATTGACGATCTTGCCTGGAGCGGCATGCGTTTGCTCACGTCGGAAGAGCGTACCAACTATCCACTCATTCTTTCTGTCAACGACCGAGGTAACGCGTTTAGCCTGGAAGCACAGGCTATTGAGGGAATCGATCCTGAGCGCGTGGTGAATTACCTGATGACGGCAATCAGTGGTCTGACAGCGGCATTGGAAACGGAACCTCAGCGACCGATACGCAGCCTATCCGTGCTACCGGAATCCGAACGTCAGCAATTGCTGATTGGCTTTAATGCTACCGGCACGGATAGCCTGCCGCACGCGCTGATTCACGAGCGCATTGAACACGCGGCACGCCAGACGCCAGATGCCATTGCAGTCGTGTTCGGCGAACATACCCTCAGTTACGCTCAACTCAACCGCCGCGCCAACCGTCTTGCCCATCATCTGCTTACGCTCGGCGTACAGCCGGACGATCGGGTTGCGATTTGCGTCGAGCGTGGTCTGGAGATGATTGTTGGTCTGATCGGCATCCTCAAAGCCGGTGCCGCTTATGTGCCGTTGGATCCCTCTTATCCCGTCGATCGTCTGACTTATATGCTGGAGGATGCCGCCCCTGTTGCATTGCTGGCGCAAACCGATCTGGTCGCCCTGTTGGATAGCCCTCTGCCCACTATCGAACTCGATAATCTGCCAGCCGCTATCGCGGACGAGGCACCAGACAGTAACCCGACACCGCAATCGTTCGGCCTGACGCCACATCACCTGGCATATGTCATCTACACCTCTGGCTCCACGGGTAAACCCAAAGGGGTCATGGTTGAGCATCGTAATCTGTGTAATCTGGTTGATGCACTGTCTGATGCCTTCAATATCACCCGCGACAGCCGCTTGTTGCAGTTTGCTTCTTTCAGTTTCGATGCCTGTGTGTTTGAAGTCGCAACCACACTTTCTCAGGGCGGTAGTCTGGTACTTGCCCCCCGAGAAGCGCTGCTGCCCGGCGAGGCGCTGCTGACGACGCTACAAACGCAGGCGGTCACGCATGCGTTATTACCGCCTATTGCTGCCAGTGCTCTACCACCCGACGCCGACCTTCCTATGTTGAAGACCCTGATTCTGGGCGGAGAGGCGTGCAGCGCGGCGCAGGTTAAGCGCTGGACATCGGGCCGACAGGTGTTTAATGCCTACGGTCCAACGGAGATTACCGTCTGTGCTACTTTGTATCGCTGCGATGGGAGCCACAGCGGAGCACCACCGATTGGCAGCCCGATTGCCAACACGCAAATCTATATTCTGGATGAGCAAAAACAGCCAGTTCCGCTTGGTGTCGCCGGTGAAATCTATATTGGCGGTGCTGGTGTCGCACGCGGCTACCTTAATCGCCCGGCATTGACAGCCGAACGTTTTATTGCCGATCCGTTTAGCGATCGTCCTGATGCTCGGCTCTACAAGAGCGGCGACCTTGGCCGCTGGTTGCCCAATGGCGATATCGAGTATCTGGGTCGTAACGACTTCCAGATCAAACTGCGCGGTTTCCGTATCGAGCTGGGTGAAATAGAAACGCACTTGATGCAGTGCAGCGGCGTCGGCGAAGCGGTAGTGATTGCCCGTGAAGACAGCCCCGGTGACACCCGACTGGTGGCCTATCTTTGCCCACAATCGGATGCGGAACTCCACCCGACTGACCTGCGTCAACAGCTCAGCCAGCATCTGGCCGAGTATATGGTGCCTTCTGCCTTTGTCGTGCTTGATACGTTCCCACTCACGCCGAACGGCAAACTCGACCGTAATGCGCTACCCGCGCCCGGCCAAACGGCAGTCGCCCGTCATGACTATGAAGCACCGCAAGGCGAGTTGGAGACAGCTCTCGCGCAAATCTGGCAAGACCTGCTGGGGCTGGATCGCGTCGGCCGCCACGATCAGTTCTTCGAACTCGGTGGTCATTCGCTGATGATTGTCAGACTTATTGAACGTCTGCGTAGCCTTGGCTGGACACTTGAAGCCCGAAGCCTCTTTTCTACCCCAGTTCTCTGCGACATGGCGCAGGAAATACTGGAGAACCAAGATAAATCGGCGTTCATCGTTCCGCCTAATCGGATTGTCACAGACACCACAATCATTACGCCCGAGTTGTTGGCACTGGTCAAACTGTCTCAGGAAGAAATCGATACGGTTATCGCGACGGTACCCAACGGCGTAGCCAATGTGCAGGATATCTACCCGTTGGCTCCCTTGCAGGAAGGCATTCTGTTCCATTATCAGTTGCAGGAGAAAGGCGATACCTATCTGTTAAACAGCCTGCTCGCCTTTGACACGCAAGCACGCCTTGATGATTTCCTCGGCGCATTGCAACAGGTGATCGCACGCCACGATATTCTGCGCACCGCTATCTGCTGGCAAGGGCTCCATCAACCCGTGCAGGTGGTTTGGCGGCAGGCACCGCTGACGGTAAATACCCTGACGGCAACATCATCGGACGATATCCCAGCACAATTGCGTGCGGCTACCGATCCCAGCAATCATCGGCTCAACCTCAACCGTGCTCCGCTGCTTTCGGCGACGACAGCGCACGATCCGGTTCGCGGCGAATGGCTATTGTCGCTGAGCATCCATCATTTGATCAGCGACCATATGACACAGGCGCTGATCATCGATGAAATCCGCTTACTGTTGCAGGATCGGGCGGAAGCTCTGCCTGAACCACTACCGTATCGCAACTTTATCGCGCAGATCCTGAGCGTTCCACTTTCAGAACATGAGCACTATTTCCGCAGTCGACTGGCGGATATTGACACCCCGACAGCGCCTTTCGATCGCGTGGATGTGCAAGGCAACGGCGAGGACATCACCGAAGCACGTCTTTCACTCGATCCCGTACTGGCTGATACCATTCGCCGTCAGGCTCGCCAGCAGGGAATTAGCTCAAGTGTGCTATTCCATGTTGCCTGGGCACAGGTCCTTGCACTGACAAGCGGTCGTGATGACGTGGTCTTTGGCTCCGTGCTTTCGGGTCGCCTGCAGGGAAGCTCGGGGGCCGATCGAGTGATGGGGATGTTCATCAACACGCTGCCGCTGCGTGTATCGCTCCGGGAGCGCAGCGTACACGATGTTGTTCAGAATACGTCTCATGAGCTGATGGCGCTGTTAGCACATGAACAAGCACCGCTGGCATTGGCTCAGCAATGCAGTCAGGTTATCCCTCCTCTGCCACTGTTCAGCACGCTATTCAACTATCGTCATTCCCAGAAAGATACCAGCAACACATTCTGGGAGGGCATGCGCCAACTGAGCGGGCGAGAGCGCACTAACTATCCGATCACGCTGTCAGTGGACGATCTGGGCGATGGCTTTAACCTGACCGCCAAAACCGTCATGGGCGTCGACCCTGAACGGATCGTCCACTATATGCTTACCGCGCTTGAGAGTCTGGTCACGTCGCTGGAGAGCACACCGCAACAGGCGGCGTTAAGCCTGCCTATATTACCGGAAGTCGAACGTCAGCAGGTGCTGGTCGATTTCAATGCCACCGATGCCGACTTCCCGCGGCAGACGTTGATTCAGCAACCGTTTGAAGCACAGGCCGAACAGACCCCCGACGCCATTGCCGTGCTGTTTGAAGACCAGCATCTGACCTACCGCGAACTCAATCGCCGTGCCAACCAGCTGGCCCACCATCTGCTTTCGCTCGGTGTCAAACCCGATGACCGTGTCGCCCTCTGCGTCGAGCGCAGCCCCGAGATGATGGTCGGCCTGCTCGGTATCCTCAAGGCCGGCGCCGCCTACGTCCCGATGGACCCTGCCTATCCGGCGGAGCGCCTCGCCTATATGCTCGACGATGCCGCTCCGGTCGCCCTGCTGACCCAGTCCGCACGAGTGGCATCACTCAGCAGCACGCTGCCCACCGTCCTGCTGGATACGCCCGCTTCCACGGACTACCCGGATTCCAACCCCGTGGTACAGGGGCTGAACGCGACCCATCTGGCCTATGTGATTTACACCTCCGGCTCCACCGGCAGGCCCAAAGGGGTCATGGTCGCACACCGCAACGTGCTTCACCTTGCCACCGGTCTGAAAACGCTGCTGGCGCTCCGGCACCCCAGCCGCATCGCCCTCAACGCCAGCATCGTATTCGATGCCTCGGTGAAAAACTGGATACAGCTGCTGTCAGGCCACACGCTGGTGCTGGTGCCCGACGCTATCCGCGCCGATGCCCATCAGCTCTGGCACTATTTCGCCCGGCACGCCGTCAACCTGTTTGACTGTACCCCGGTGCAGTTGCAGTGGCTGCTCGACGCCGGACTGGGCACCGACCCGGCCTACCAGCCCGCACAGGTACTCATCGGCGGGGAGGCCATTTCGCCTGAGGTCTGGTCGCGCCTGCAGGCACTTTCCGATACCCGCTTTATCAACGTTTACGGCCCGACCGAATGTACCGTTGATGCCACCGCCTGCCTTATCGATACCTCGCAGCCGTTGCCGACCATCGGCAAACCGCTCACCAATACTCGCGTCTACATCCTGGATGCTCAGGGCCAGCCCGTTCCCGTCGGCGTCACCGGTGAACTCCATATCGGCGGGGCTGGCGTCGCCCGCGGCTACCTCCACCGCCCTGACCTCACCGCCGAACGCTTTATTGTCGATCCGTTCAGCGATAATCCTGACGCCCGGCTCTACAAGACCGGCGACCTCGGCCGCTGGCTGCCCGACGGCAGCATTGACTACCTTGGCCGTAACGACTTCCAGATCAAGGTGCGCGGTTTCCGTATCGAAGCAGGGGAAATCGAGTCCCGCCTCCTGCGCTGTCCGGGGTACAGGAGGCCGTGGTAATTGCCCGTGAAGACAGCCCCGGCGATACGCGGCTGGTGGCCTATCTCTGTGCCGCACCGGCGGCAACGCTGACGCCAGCCAGTCTGCGCCAGCAGCTCGCCGGCTCTCTGGCGGACTACATGATCCCGTCGGCCTTTGTCACGCTCGACGCGCTGCCGCTCACCCCGAACGGCAAGCTCGACCGTCAGGCCCTGCCCGTACCGGATCAGGCCGCCTTCGCCACCCGTGACTATGAAGCGCCGCAGGGCGACATCGAAAGCACGCTGGCTGCGCTCTGGCAGGACCTGCTGGGGCTGGATCGTGTCGGCCGCCACGATCGGTTCTTCGCCCTCGGCGGCCACTCGCTGCTGGCGGTGCAACTGCTGAACCGTCTGGACAAAGCCGGCATCAGCGTCCCGCTGGCTACCCTGTTTGCGCACCCGACGCTGTGCGATCTGGCGGCGGCCATCAGCGGGCTGACCCACGCGGCACCATCCACACTGCTCGTGGCCGACCGCACGTCTCCCCTGCCGCTGTCGTTTGCCCAGCAGCGGCTGTGGTTCCTGGCCCAGCTCGATCCGGCCGCCAGTCAGGCCTATCACCTGCCCGCCGCGCTGCGCCTTACCGGCCGGCTTGACCGCCCGGCGCTCACGGCCGCCCTCGACGGACTCATGGCCCGTCACGAAAGCCTGCGCACCCGCTTTACCGCCCGCGACGGGCAGCCTGCCCAGCAGATTGCCCCGGATACGCTCGGCTTCAGCCTCAGTTGCCATGACCTGCGTGAACTGGACGCGGCGGCACGCGACCTGCGCGTGTCCGAACTGGCCGAACAGGAGGCGCGTGCACCTTTCGATCTGACACTGGGGCCGCTGATCCGCGGTCAGCTGCTGCAGCTGGATGATGACACCCACATTCTGCTGCTGACCCAGCACCACATTATCTCCGACGGCTGGTCTATCGGCATTCTGGCACGCGAGCTGGCCGCGCTGTATCAGGCCGCGAGAGAGGGGCACGACGCCCAGTTGCCGCCGCTGCCGGTTCAGTACGCCGACTACGCCGTCTGGCAACGTCAGTGGCTACAGGGGGAGACGCTCGACAACCTGCGCGACTACTGGCGTCATCAGTTGGAAGGCGCACCGGCGCTGCTGACGCTGCCGACCGACCGGCCCCGTCCGGCGGTACAGCGCTATGCGGGCGATCAGGTTCCCTTCTTCCTCGATAGCGAACAATTGCACCGTCTGCATACCCTGAGCCAGCAACAGGGCACCACCCTGTTTATGACGCTGCTGGCCGCCTGGACAGTGGTGCTCGCCCGCCTCAGCGGGCAGGACGATATCGTTATCGGCACCCCGGTCGCCAACCGCCCCCGTCAGGAGCTGGAGGGCATGGTCGGCTTCTTCGTCAATACGCTGGCGTTGCGCACCGAGCCGGGGCGCTGCCGCTCGGTCGCGGAACTGCTCGAACAGATCCGCGAGCGGGCGCTGGACGCCTACGCCCATCAGGCCCTGCCGTTTGAACAGGTGGTAGAGGTGCTGCAACCCGTTCGCAACCTCAGCTACAGCCCGCTCTTTCAGGTGATGCTGTCGCTGAATAACACCCCGGCGCAGGCCCTGACGCTGCCCGGCCTTGAGATCTCTGCCGTTGAGCGTCCGCTGAACCGCACCCACTTTGATCTGTCGCTATCGCTGATTGAGACAGAAAATGGCCTCGAAGGCGGGCTGATTTACGCTACCGACCTGTTTGATCGGGACACCATCATCCGTCTGGTGGGTTATGTAGAAAATATCCTGATGGCAATGGCCGACGATGTGACGCAGCCGCTGAATTCGCTGCCCATGCTGCCGGAAATCGAACGCCAGCAGGTGCTGGTCGATTTCAATGCCACCGACGCCGACTTCCCGCGGCAGACGTTGATTCAGCAACCGTTTGAAGCACAGGCCGAGCAGACCCCCGATGCTATTGCCGTGCTGTTTGAAGACCAGCATCTGACCTACCGCGAACTCAATCGCCGTGCCAACCAGCTGGCCCACCACCTGCTTTCGCTCGGTGTCAAACCCGATGACCGCGTCGCCCTCTGCGTCGAGCGCAGCCCTGAGATGATGGTCGGCCTGCTCGGTATCCTCAAAGCCGGCGCCGCCTATGTCCCGATGGACCCCGCCTATCCGGCGGAGCGTGTGGCCCAACTGCTCGCCGACTGCCGCACCGGTCGCCCTGCTGACCCAGTCCGCTCGAGTGGCATCACTCGGCAGCACCCTGCCCACCGTCCTGCTGGATACGCCCGCTTCCACGCCTACCCGGACGACCAACCCCGTGGTACAGGGACTGAACGCGACCCATCTGGCCTATGTCATTTACACCTCCGGCTCCACCGGCAAACCCAAAGGGGTCATGGTCGCACACCGCAACGTGCTTCACCTTGCCACCGGTCTGAAAACGCTGCTGGCGCTCCGGCACCCCAGCCGCATCGCCCTCCCCGCCAGCATCGTATTCGATGCCTCGGTGAAAAACTGGATACAGCTGCTGTCAGGCCACACGCTGGTGCTGGTGCCCGACGCTATCCGCGCCGATGCCCATCAGCTCTGGCGCTATTTCGCCCGGCACGCCGTCAACCTGTTTGACTGCACCCCGGTGCAGTTGCAGTGGCTGCTCGATGCCGGACTGGGCACTGACCCAACCTACCAGCCCGCGCAGGTACTCATCGGCGGGGAAGCCATTTCGCCTGAAGTCTGGTCGCGCCTGCAGGCGCTTTCCGACACCCGCTTTATCAACGTTTACGGCCCGACCGAATGTACCGTTGATGCCACCGCCTGTCCTGTTGACCGCGCGCAGCCGCAGCGTCCCCATTGGCAAACCCTCACCAATACGAAGGTATATTCTGGATGCTCAGGGCCAGCCCGTTCCCGTCGGCGTCGCCGGTGAGCTCCATATCGGCGGGGCTGGCGTCGCCCGCGGCTACCTCCACCGTCCCGACCTCACCGCCGAGCGCTTTATTGCCGATCCGTTCAGCGATAATCCTGACGCCCGGCTCTACAAGACCGGCGACCTCGGCCGCTGGCTGCCCGACGGCAGCATTGACTACCTCGGCCGTAACGACTTCCAGATCAAGGTGCGCGGTTTCCGTATCGAAGCGGGGAAATCGAGCCCGCCTCCTGCAGCTGTCCGGGGTGCAGGAGGCCGTGGTCATTGCCCGTGAAGACAGCCCCGGCGATACGCGGCTGGTCGCCTATCTCTGCGCCACGCCGGCGGCAACGCTGACGCCAGCCAGTTTGCGCCAGCAACTGGCCGGCGCTCTGGCGGACTACATGATCCCGTCCGCCTTTGTCACGCTCGACGCCCTGCCCGCTCACCCCGAACGGCAAGCTCGACCGTCAGGCCCTGCCCGCACCGGATCAGGCCGCCTTCGCCACCCGTGACTATGAAGCGCCGCAGGGCGACATTGAAATCACGCTGGCCGCGCTCTGGCAGGACCTGCTGGGGCTGGATCGTGTCGGCCGCCACGATCGGTTCTTCGCCCTCGGCGGCCACTCGCTGCTGGCGGTGCAGCTGCTGAACCGCCTGGACAAAGCCGGCATCAGCGTCCCGCTGGCCACCCTGTTTGCGCACCCGACGCTGTGCGATCTGGCGGCGGCCATCAGCGGGCTGACCCACGCGGCACCATCCGCGCTGCCCGTGGCCGACCGCACGTCTCCCCTGCCGCTGTCGTTTGCCCAGCAGCGGCTGTGGTTCCTGGCCCAGCTCGATCCGGCCGCCAGTCAGGCCTATCACCTGCCCGCCGCGCTGCGCCTTACCGGCCGGCTTGACCGCCCGGCGCTCACGGCCGCCCTCGACGGACTCATGGCCCGTCACGAAAGCCTGCGCACCCGCTTTACCGCCCGCGACGGGCAGCCTGCCCAGCAGATTGCTCCGGATACGCTCGGCTTCAGCCTCAGTTGCCATGACCTGCGCGATCTGGACGCGGCGGCACGCGCCACACGCGTGTCCGAACTGGCCGAACAGGAGGCGCGTGCACCTTTCGATCTGACACAGGGGCCGCTGATCCGCGGTCAGTTGCTGCGGCTGGATGATGACACCCACATTCTGCTGCTGACCCAGCACCACATTATCTCCGACGGCTGGTCTATCGGCATTCTGGCACGCGAGCTGGCCGCGCTGTATCAAGCCGCGAGAGAGGGACACGACGCCCAGTTGCCGCCGCTGCTGGTCCAGTACGCCGACTACGCCGTCTGGCAACGTCAGTGGCTGCAGGGGGAGACGCTCGACAACCTGCGCGACTACTGGCGTCATCAGCTGGAAGGCGCACCGGCACTGCTGACGTTGCCGACTGACCGGCCCCGTCCGGCGGTACAGCGCTATGCGGGCGATCAGGTTTCCTTCTTCCTCGATAGCGAACAGCTGCACCGCCTGCATACCCTGAGCCAGCAACAGGGCACCACCCTGTTTATGACGCTGCTGGCTGCCTGGACGGTGGTGCTCACCCGCCTCAGCGGACAGGACGATATCGTTATCGGCACCCCGGTCGCCAACCGCCCCCGTCAGGAGTTGGAGGGCATGGTCGGCTTCTTCGTCAATACGCTGGCGTTGCGCACCGAGCCGGGGCGCTGCCGCTCGGTCGCAGAACTGCTCGAACAGATCCGCGAGCGGGCGCTGGACGCCTACGCCCATCAGGCTCTGCCGTTTGAACAGGTGGTGGAAGCACTGCAACCGACGCGCAGCCTCAGCTACAGTCCGCTCTTTCAGGTGATGCTGTCACTGAATAACACCCCGGCGCAGGCCCTGACGCTGCCCGGCCTTGAGCTCTCTGTCGTTGAGCGCCCACAGCGTAGCACGCACTTTGATCTGACCCTGTCACTGACCGAAACTGAAAGCGGTCTCGAAGGCGGGTTGCTCTACGCTACCGACCTGTTTGATCGGGACACCATCATCCGTGTGGTGGGTTATGTAGAAAATATCCTGATGGCAATGGCCGACGATGTGACGCAGCCGCTGAATTCGCTGCCCATGCTGCCAGAGGCCGAACGCCAGAGACTGCTGGTCGATTTCAACGCCACCGATGTCGACCTGCCACAGACGCTGATTCACCAACTCTTCGAACAACAGGTCGCACAGACCCCTGATGCCACCGCTGTCGTGTTCGAAGAGCAGCACATCACTTATGACGAACTCAACCGCCGCGCCAACCGGCTGGCACACCATCTGCTTTCACTCGGCGTCAAACCCGATGACCGTATCGCCCTCTGCCTCGAGCGCAGCCCTGACATGGTCATCGGCCTGCTCGGTATCCTCAAGGCCGGCGCCGCCTATGTTCCGATGGACCCCGGCTACCCTGCCGAGCGCCTCGCCTATATGCTCGATGATGCCGCACCGGTTGTGCTCCTGACCCACTCATCACTGCGTGACGCTTTCCGCCACTCGCTGCCAGTCGTGATGCTGGATAACGCCGCCCTGTTCGACGCCTGCCCGGAGACCAATCCTCGGGTTCAGGGACTGAACGCCAACCATCTCGCCTATATCATCTACACCTCCGGCTCTACCGGTAAACCTAAAGGCGTCATGGTCGAACACCGCGGATTCAGCAATTACCTCCTCTGGGCGCGTGGTTATTACGCCACATCTGGCACCCTCGACAGTATCGTCTCCTCCCCTGTCGCCTTTGATGCCACCGTCACCAGCCTCTATCTGCCTCTCCTGTGCGGTGGCAGCATGCGGCTTATCCACGACGGACAGGAGCTCACCGAGTTACTGCCTGCGCTGCTTGATGCTCAACCCGGTACGCTGGTCAAAATCACACCGACGCACCTTGCCGCGCTCGGTCAGGAGCTGCAGTCCGCCCGCAAGACCTGCCCGGACCTGCTCTTTGTCGTCGGCGGCGAAGCGCTGTCCCCTGCCACTGTCGCACTCTGGCAGGCGCTCTCTTCCGGCTCCCGCATCATCAACGAATACGGCCCCACCGAAACCGTCGTCGGCTGTATCACCTTTGATGCCCGTATCCCCAATTCGCTCACCGACAGCGTCCCCATTGGCCGGCCCATTGCCAATACCCGCATCTATATTCTCGATGCGAAAGGTCAGCCCGTACCGGTCGGCGTCGCCGGCGAGCTCTATATCGGCGGGGCCGGCGTCGCACGCGGCTACCCTCCACCGTCCCGACCTCACCGCCGAGCGCTTTATTGTCGACCCGTTCTCTGACGCAAAAGAGGCCCGGCTCTACAAGACCGGTGACCTCGGCCGCTGGCTGCCTGACGGTAATATCGAATACCTCGGCCGCAACGATTTCCAGATTAAGGTGCGCGGTTTCCGCATCGAACCGGGGGAAATCGAAGCCCGACTGCTGCAGTGCCCCGGCGTGCAGGAAGCGCTGGTCATTGCCCGTGAGGACAGCCCCGGTGATACCCGTCTGGTCGCCTACCTTATTGCGCAGCCCGGAGCCACACCTGAACCGGCAGACCTACGCCAGCAGCTTAGTCAGCATGTAGTCGAGTACATGGTGCCCAGTGCTTACGTCATCCTTGACGCCTTCCCGCTCACGCCAAATGGCAAGCTGGACCGCAAGGCGCTGCCCGTTCCCGGTCAGTCCGCTGTAGTTACTCGTGGTTATGAAGCCCCGCAGGGCGACGTCGAAATCACACTGGCTGCGCTCTGGCAAGAGCTGTTGGGGTTGGATCGTGTTGGCCGCCACGATCACTTCTTCGAACTCGGCGGCCATTCGCTGATGATCGTCAGCCTGATTGAGCGACTCCGCCGTACAGGATTGACGCTTGATGTGCGTGGCGTTTTCTCAACACCGGTTCTCAGTGAAATGGCGCTGGCGATACAGACGTATCAGGATCAACCGACCGTTGTCGTACCGCTTAACCGTATTCCGGCAGGATGTACTGCGCTTACTCCTGATATGCTGCCGCTAGCAACGCTGACTCAGGCGGAGATCGATCGGATAACCGATACCGTGTCTGGCGGTGCGAGCAATATACAAGACATCTATCCGCTCGCACCGTTGCAAGAAGGCATTCTCTTCCACCATCTCCTGCAAGATCAGGGGGATACCTACCTGCTGCGCAGCATGGTGGCCTTTCCCCACCGCGAACGTCTTGATGCGTTTCTCGGAGCACTTCAACACGTCATTAATCGCCACGACATTCTGCGCACTGCCGTTTGCTGGCAGGATTTAAGCCAGCCAATGCAGGTGGTATGGCGTCAGGCAATATTGCCAATCAACCATTTTGAACCGACCTCACAGGACGAGGTACTGGCAGAGTTGCAGGCCCATACTGAGCCGCGCACACGTCGGATAGATCTCAGTCAGGCACCGTTGTTCAGAGCCGATATTGCTCACGATCCCCAGAAAGGTGAGTGGCTGCTGGCGCTGAGTTTCCATCACCTGATCAGCGATCATATGACGCTGGCGCTGATCGTCAGCGAAATCCGCTTATTATTGCAGCATCGTGCTGATGCGTTACCGACCCCGCTCCCGTACCGCAATTTCATCGCCCAGACGCTAAGCGTACCGAACTCAGCGCATGAAGCGTATTTCCGCGACCAGTTAGCCGATGTTGATGAACCGACCGCACCTTTCGGGTTACTTAACGTACAGGGTAGCGGCGAGGACATCCACGAAGCCCGTCTGGTACTGGATTCCACATTGGCATCCGCTATTCGACAACAGGCTCGTTCTCTTGGCGTCAGCCCCGGCGTGCTGTTCCATGTTGCCTGGGCGCAGGTACTGGCACAGACCAGCGGTCGTGATGACGTGGTATTTGGCTCTGTTCTGCTCGGTCGTCTTGCCGGCGCAGAAGGGGCTGACCGAATCATGGGGATGTTCATCAATACGCTGCCGCTGCGAATTTCTCTTGCAGATCGCGGCGCAGCAGAGGTGGTTCAGCACACCTCACACAATTTGATGACGCTACTGGAACATGAGCAGGCACCGCTGGCGCTGGCTCAACGCTGTAGCGGTGTGACACCGCCAATGCCGTTATTCAGTGCTTTACTCAACTATCGCCATACGCAGGCCGGCTCGACCGACAATACCTTAAGCGACATTCGTGTACTAACGTCAGAAGAGCGCACCAACTATCCACTCACGCTTGCAGTAGACGATAGGGGCGAAGGATTTAGTCTGGTTGCGCAGACACTGGCAGACATCGACCCTCATCGTCTGGTGAGCTATATGATGACGGCAATCAGCAGCCTGGTCGATGCGCTGGAAACAGAACCTCAGCGTTCCATACTGAGCCTGCCGGTTCTGCCGGACAGCGAACGTCAACAGATGCTGGTTGATTTCAACGCGACCGACGTGGATATCCCACGGCATGCGCTTATCCACGAACTGTTTGAAGCACAGGTTGCCCGCACACCTGATGCCATCGCGGTGGTATTCGGGGAAACCGTCCTTAGCTATGACAATCTTAATCGCCGGGCTAATCGCCTTGCCCACCATCTTCTCTCGTTCGGCGTACAGCCCGACGCGCGCGTCGCGATTTGCGTCGAACGCGGTCTGGACATGGTTGTCGGGCTACTCGGTATCCTCAAAGCAGGCGGAGCCTATGTACCATTAGATCCGACTTATCCCGTCGAACGTCTGCGCTACATGCTCGATGATGCCAAACCCGTCGTACTGCTCACTCAGTCGGCGCATATCGGGATAATGAACGACAGCTTGCCTGTGGTTCTGCTTGATGGCGGAGACGCCAGTCCGTTTGATAACGAACCGGATACTCCGACTGAGGCTCGGAAACAAGGGCTAACGCCAGGGAATCTGGCTTATGTGATTTACACCTCTGGCTCAACAGGGAAACCCAAAGGCGTCATGGTGGAACATGCCAACATGGTTAATTTCCTCTGTTCGATGCGTAAGGAACCCGGCATAACCCAAGAGGATGTTCTGCTCGGCGTCACATCTCTGTCTTTTGATATCTCCATATTGGAGATCTTCCTGCCGCTATTGAACGGTGCTCAGCTGGTTCTGGCCACGCAGGCACAGGCGGCAGATGCACAACAGCTGGCGATGCTGATCGAACGCCACGCGGTGTCCTTCATGCAGGCCACGCCGTCGACCTGGCGTATGTTACTGGAGTTAAGTGATTTCACCCTGCCGCCGGACTTTAAAGCACTGTGCGGGGGGGAAGCGCTGCCTGAGAATCTGGCGACCGCGTTGCTTCAGAAGGTAACGACGCTCTGGAATCTGTATGGCCCGACAGAAACTACGATCTGGTCCACGCTAAATGGCCTGACGGCACCGACACCTTATATTGGTCACTCCATTGCCAATACCCAGATCTATATTCTGGATCCGCAGGGGCGCGTGGTTCCTCTCGGCGTCGCGGGGGAAATCCATATCGCCGGTGCCGGCGTCGTTCGCGGCTATCTTGGTCGTCCCGATCTCACGGCAGAGCGCTTTATCCACGATCCGTTCTCACGTTCGCCAGAAGCCCGGATGTACAAGACGGGCGATCTCGGGCGCTGGCTGCCTGACGGCACCCTTGAGTATCTGGGGCGTAACGATTTTCAGGTCAAAGTCCGCGGCTTCCGTATCGAACTGGGCGAAATTGAAACCCGCCTCGTCCGCTGCCCAGGGGTACACGATGCCGTGGTCATTGCACGCGAAGATAGCCCCGGCGACAAACGACTGGTTGCCTACCTGCGTGCTCAGCCTGATACGGCGCTTGACCCTGCCGAACTACGACAGAGGCTCAGCGAGGAATTGGCCGAGTACATGATCCCGAGTGCATTCGTCACGCTGGATGCCTTCCCGCTCACGCCAAACGGCAAACTTGATCGCAAGGCACTACCGGCACCAGACCAGTCGGCAATAGCCACTCGCGGTTATGAAGCACCACAGGGTGAACTGGAAACCGCGCTGGCTCGGATTTGGCAAACGCTGCTGGGGCTGGAGCGTGTAGGACGACATGACCATTTCTTTGAGCTCGGAGGACACTCGCTCCTTGCCGTGCAGCTAAACGCCCGCATACGTGCGGAATTTTTAACCGACATCCCCATCGTTGCCATTTTCCAACATCCGCAGCTATCCGCGCTGGCGGAGGTCATTCTGGCCGCACAAATTCACGCAGCCTGGGGAAATGACACCGACGCTCTCACACACGATCTCGACTCAATGTCAGCAGAAGAATTAATGGCGATTTTAGACGGAGACACAAATGATGAATAAAGAAAACATGAGCATTGAAGAGCTAAAACGCGCCGTTCTGGAGAAAAAAGTTAAAGAACAGCTGAAGCAGCGTGGACATCAACAGCGCCCGTCGATTAAGAAAGTTGATCGGAATATGCCGCTGCCGCTCTCTTTTGCTCAACAGCGGCTGTGGTTTATTGGCCAGCTCGATCAGGCAGCCAGTCAGGCCTATCATCTTCCCGCTGCCCTGCGGCTTACCGGCAAACTCGATAAACTGGCGCTCACGGCCGCACTTGATAGCCTGATCGCTCGCCATGAAAGCCTTCGCACGCATTTTGCGCTGGTTGATGGGCAGCCCTGCCAGCAGATTGCCCCCGAAGAGACCCGCTTTTGTTTATCCAGCCTCGACCTGCGCGACCTTGACGAAACAGCACGAGCCCAACGGGTGGCCGAGTTGACCGAGAGTGAAGCGCGTGAGCCGTTCGATCTCATGCAAGGTCCGCTGATTCGCGGCCAGCTATTACAGTTGAGCGATGAAGAACATGCTTTGCTCATTACCCAGCACCACATCATCTCCGATGGCTGGTCTCTGGGGATCTTCGTTCGTGAATTTTCTGCCCTGTATCGCGCCGCACTCAGCGGCCACCCGGCCCATTTACCACCGCTACCGATTCAGTACGCCGATTATGCCGCCTGGCAACGCGACTGGCTCAAAGAAGATACGCTCGCCGAACAGCGTGATTTTTGGCATAAGCAGTTACAGGGCGCGCCCGCGCTGTTAGAGCTGCCAACTGACCGTCCGCGCCCTGCCGTGCAGCGCTATGTGGGCAGCCATGTGTCTTTCCATCTCAGTGCCGATGTTCTTAATGCGCTCAAAATACAAGGTCATCAACAGGGAACCACGCTGTTTATGACCGTACTTGCCGCATGGAGCCTCGTGCTGTCTCGTCTCAGTGGTCAAGACGACATCGTCATTGGTACGCCGATCGCCAATCGTACCCGCCATGAACTGGAAGGGCTGATTGGCTTCTTCGTTAATACGCTGGCACTGCGTATTGAGCTGACCTCGTGTAAGACGCTGGAAGCGCTGCTGGCTCAGGTTAAAGAACAGTCACTTTCCGCTTATGCCCATCAGGATCTCCCGTTCGATCAGGTAGTGGAAGTGCTGCAACCCGCACGTAGCCTCAGCTACAGTCCAATTTTTCAGGTGATGCTGGCTCTGAATAATACGTCCTCACAGAGATTAACGCTGCCCGATCTGGATGTCTCTTTTATTGAACAACCTAAACACAGCGCTCAGTTTGACCTGATGTTATCGATTAGCGAGACAGATAATGGTCTGACTGGCTCGCTAGAATATGCTGTCGATCTTTTCGATCGGGAAACCATTGAGCGCGTGGCTGGATACGTAGTAAATGTACTCACAGCCATTGCCACCGACGTAGCACAGCCTCTGTGGTCCGTGCCGATGCTGTCGGCAGACGAGCGCCAGCAGGTGCTGGTCGACTTTAACCCAGCTAACGCCGAGTTGCCTGCTCCCGCGCTGATTCAGACTCGCTTCGAAGCGCAGGTGCAACGCTCACCCGACGCCACCGCCGTCGTCTTCGAATCACGTTCGCTCAGCTATCAGGCGCTCAACCGTCGTGCCAACCAGCTCGCCCATCACCTCATCGGCCTCGGCGTTAAACCCGATGACCGCGTCGCCATTTGCGTCGAACGCAGCCCTGAAATGATTATTGGCCTTCTGGCTATCCTTAAAGCTGGAGCTGCCTATCTTCCGTTAGACCCCGCCTACCCATCCGAGCGCCTTGCCTATATGCTGGAGGACGCCACGCCCGTGGCTCTGCTCACCCAGTCGGCACTCACCACTGTCCTACCGGACACCGCGCTGACCACCGTACTGCTCGACGCAAACGACGACGTTGACATGCAGCCTGACCACAACCCCGATGCGAACGCGCTGGGCGTCACGCCAGGTCATCTCGCCTATGTTATCTACACCTCCGGTTCCACCGGTAAACCCAAAGGTGTCATGGTCGAGCATGCCAGTGTCACCCGCCTGCTCGACGCAACGCAGGACGATTTCCATTTTGACAGCCACGACGTCTGGACCCAGTTCCACTCCTTTGCGTTCGACTTCTCCGTCTGGGAAATATGGGGAGCACTCACCTACGGCGGCAAGTTGGTTGTCGTTCCGGCCCTGTGTGCCCGTTCACCGCAGGAGTTCTATTCCCTGATCTGTCGGGAGCGCGTAACGGTACTTAACCAGACGCCGGGGGCGTTCCGCCAGTTGATTGCCGCACGGGATGACGCTGACCACACGCTGCGGTGCATCATCTTCGGCGGGGAGGCGCTGGAGCTACATATGCTGGCTCCGTGGATAGCGGATAACCCGGTTGAACACACCCGTTTGATTAATATGTACGGCATCACCGAGATTACCGTTCATGCCACCTTCCGCGAACTGACTGCCGCCGATATCAACGCCGGACGCGGTAGCCTCATCGGCAAGCCCTTGTCGGATCTGCGCGCCTACCTGCTTGACCCGCACGGTCAGCCGGTGCCGGTCGGTGTCTCCGGTGAGCTCTATATCGGCGGAGCCGGCGTTGCGCGCGGCTACCTCAACCGTCCCGAGCTGACCGCTGAGCGCTTTATTGCCGACCCGTTCTCTGAAAGCCCGGCTACCCGCCTCTACAAAACCGGCGACCTCGCCCGCTGGCTGCCTGACGGGACGCTGGACTATCTGGGGCGTAACGACTTCCAGGTCAAGGTGCGCGGTTTCCGTATCGAACTGGGGGAAATCGAGTCCCGGCTGGTACAGTGCCCTGGGGTTCAGGAAGCAGTGGTGCTCGCCCGTGAGGATGTCCCGGGGGATACCCGTCTGGTGGCCTACATTCAGCCTCAGCCCGAAGCGGTGCTGGAACCGGCCGAACTACGCCAGCAGCTCTCGACACATTTAGCCGACTATATGCTGCCTAGTGCCTTTGTCACGCTCGAGACTTTCCCGCTCACGCCAAACGGCAAGCTGGATCGTAAGGCACTCCCTGCACCTGAACGTTCCGCCGTGGTAACACGCGACTATGAGGAGCCTGTCGGGGACATTGAAACGGCATTGGCTGAAATCTGGCAAGACCTGTTAGGGTTAGAACGGGTGGGACGGTATGACCACTTTTTTGAACTCGGCGGCCATTCATTGCTGATTGTCAGTTTGATTGAAAAACTGCGTCACCTCGGCTTAAAACTCGACGTTCGTAGCGTATTTACCGCACCGACGCTCATCGAACTGGCTGATGCCGTTCAACACGACCGGGGCGAACCCCGCTTCACGACGCCAGACAAACTGATCCCCGATGATGCTGAACGAATCACGCCGGACATGTTGCCACTGGTAACCCTGTCGCAGCAGGATATTGATGCTATTGCTGATACCGTGTCTGGCGGCGCCGCCAATATACAAGACATCTATCCTCTGGCTTCACTACAGGAAGGGATTCTTTTCCATCATCGCCTGCATCCAGATAACGATCCCTATGTGGTATCGGCGCTCTTGCGGGTCGAAAATCAGACGAAGCTGGATGCGTTTATTGCCGCATTACAATCCGTGATTAACCGGCACGATATTCTGCGCACGTCAATTCATTGGACGGAATTAGCGCAGCCGGTTCAGGTGGTACATCGCCACGCGCCGCTGAATGTGCATCATCTGGAACCAGAAAACCGCAACGATGTGGTCACCACGATGCGAGATCGCGTCGTTTCCTCACATACCTCAATGGATTTGTCTCAGGCACCCTTAATGCATTTGTATGTTGCGCCTGATTCAACATCACCGACGCGTTATGTCCTGCTTCAATTTCACCACATTATTGATGACAACCTTTCATTGCGTCAGCTACTCGCGGAAACCACTGCGTTTCTACAGGGAAAAGGTGAGGCGCTCCCACCCTCATTCCCGTATAGAAATTTTGTGGCTTACTCCCGTCAGGAGGAGAAAAACCAGGCAGCAGAAGCATTTTTTCAAGACTATCTGGCGGACATCGACGAAGTTACGGCACCGTTTGGCGTGGCAAATATTCAAGCCAGCGGTGAAAGCGCTACAGAAGCGCGTCAATCACTGAGTCCCGAATTTTCACAAACGATCCGTGACGTTGCCCGTCGGTTCGGCATCAGTCCGGCTGCACTGTTCCACGCCAGTTGGGCATTGGTTATCGCCCGCACCAGCGGACGGGACGATATCGTATTCGGCACGACATTATCCGGGCGAATGTCAGGTCTCGATGGCAGTACAACGGCATTAGGCATGTTTATCAACACGCTTCCCTTCAGGATAAAACTGGCAGGGATGAGCGTGGCTACGCTGGTCAACACCGCGAATGACATTTGCGCCAATTTATTACGCTATGAGCAAACCCCGCTGTCCACTGCCCAGCGATGCAGCGGGCTCGGCACGATGCCGCTGTTCAGTGCCTTGCTCAATTGCCGCCACACTAATGACAGAGGTGTCGAAGCGCCGAATTTAAGACAGTTCGGTGTAGAAAGCCTGTTTAGCCGTGAACGCACCAACTACCCATTGGGCATCTCAATTGATAATAATCGTGAGTATTTTTCGCTCTCAACCCAAACTATCAGTCCTATCGACCCGAATAGGGTGAATGCCTATCTGTTGCAGGCAATAGAACAGATCGTCTCTCTATTAACCGCTGCGCCGGAAACGCTGGCGGAGGCTATCGACATATTGCCGGCCTCAGAATACGAACAATTATCGGTGGGCTTCAACGCAACCCATCGTGATTTCCCTGATGGTGCCTTAATCCATCAACGGTTTGAACAACAGGTTGCCCAAACGCCTGACGCGATTGCGGTCATGTTCGACACGCAGACGCTCAGCTATGACGAACTTAATCGTCGCGCCAATCAGTTAGCCCACCATCTCCTTTCGCTCGGCGTGCAGCCGGATGACCGTATCGCCATTTGTGTAGAACGTAGCGTGGAGATGATCGTCGGTCTATTGGGTATTCTTAAAGCGGGTGCGGCTTATGTACCGCTCGATCCTGCTTATCCAACCGAGCGTCTGACCTACATGCTGGATGATGCTAAACCGGTCGCACTGTTAACCCAGACAGCGTTGATTGAGACGCTGAACAGCACGTTGCCGCTGGTGATACTGGATGATCCGCAATCCGCCGCCTTTAAGTCTGCCTCGCAAGACAATCCGGATGCGGATGCGCTGGGGCTAACGCCACATCATCTGGCTTATGTTATCTATACCTCAGGCTCCACCGGTCAGCCGAAAGGCGTGATGATCGAGCATCGTAGCCTGTGTAACCTGGCTAACGCCCAGATTCACGCATTTGGCATCACTGAAAATAGCCGGCTTTTACAGTTTGCTTCTTTCAGTTTTGATGCCTGTATCTCCGAAGTGACGACCACGCTGTGTCAGGGAGCCTGCCTCGTTCTGGCCTCTCGTGAGGCGTTATTGCCCGGTGACGCGTTACTCAATACGCTACAAACACAGGCTATTACTCATGTGACGCTCCCGCCAATTGCTGCCAGCGCCTTGGATCACTCCGCTGAGCTTCCTGATTTGACGACTCTGATATTCGCGGGCGAGGCGTGCCCTCCGGCACTAGCCAAACGCTGGGCAACCACGAAGCGGGTCATTAACGCGTATGGCCCAACGGAAAGCACCGTCTGTGCAACGATCTATCAATACTCTCACACCGGGGACGATTTTCTGCCCATCGGGAAACCGATCGACAATACCCACGTTTATATTCTTGATGCGAAGGGTCAACTAGCCCCCCTTGGCGTCGCTGGCGAAATGTATCTGGGCGGCGTCGGTATTGCGCGCGGCTACCTCAATCGCCCCGAACTGACCGCTGAGCGCTTTATTCCCGATCCGTACTCCGACCAATCCGATGCCAGAATGTATAAAACCGGCGACCTTGGCCGCTGGCTGCCCGATGGCAATATAGAATATTTAGGTCGTAATGATTTTCAGATCAAACTACGCGGTTTTCGTATTGAGCCTGGCGAAATCGAAGCGCGTCTCATGGCCTGCACTGGAGTACAGGATGCCGTTGTTATCGTCCGGGAAGATAACCCTAACGATAAACGGCTGGTTGCCTATATCCGGCCCCATACCGGTGCTGAAATCGAACCGGCCACATTGCGTCTGCAGCTCTCACAGCATCTGGCCGAATATATGTTGCCCGCCGCGTTTGTCACACTGGAACAGTTTCCACTAACCCCGAACGGGAAACTTGACCGTAAGGCGCTCCCCGCACCTGACCAACTTTCTGTTGCAACCCGCGGCTATGAAGCGCCGCAAGGAAGCATCGAGATCGCATTGGCGGATAGCTGGAAAACGCTACTGCGGCTGGATCGCGTTGGACGCTATGACCACTTCTTTGAACTCGGCGGCCACTCGTTAATGGCCGTCAACTTGATAGAGCGGCTGCACCATCTGGGTTGGACAATTGATGTCAGCCGTATCTTCTCTACGCCGGTGCTGTGCGAGATGGCGCAGGCGGTACAAGCGAATCATGACAAACCGGCGTTCTCGGTGCCGCCTAACCGTATTCCCAAACACTGCTCAGCGCTCACGCCCACGATGCTACCTCTGGCTACACTCACTCAGGCAGAGTTGGACACCGTTGTCGCTACCGTATCCGGCGGCGCGGCCAACGTGCAGGATATCTATTCTCTCTCGCCGCTCCAGCAAGGCATTTTGTTCCATCATCGCCTACAAGAGCAGGGTGACGCCTATCTGCTTAACAGCTTGCTGGCCTTTGATAACCGCGAGCGGCTTGATACGTTTCTGCACGCCCTGCAACAGGTTATCGATCGCCACGATATTTTGCGTACCTCGTTCTGCTGGCAGGGGCTGACTCAGCCGGTTCAGGTTGTATGGCGTCACGCACCGCTGCCAGTGAGTACGTTTGTCCCAGCCTCAGACGACAATATTCTCTCGCAGTTGAAAGCCTACACCGACCCGCGCCATCGTCGCCTTAAATCTCAATCAGGCACCGCTGCTCTCCGCCGATATCGCCCATAATCCGGCGACGGGTGAATGGCTATTGGCATTTGGTTTCCACCATTTGGTTGGCGACCATATGACGCTGGACCTCATCGTCAGTGAAATCACCTCACTGCTTCAGGGACGCGCGGAGACGCTACCACCGTCGCTTCCCTATCGTAATTTTATTGCTCAAATCCTGAGTGTACCGCCCTCTGTTCATGAACAGTACTTCCGTTCTCGTCTGGCGGACATCGATACGCCAACCGCACCTTTCGGCATATTGCAGACGCAAGACGACAGCGAACAGATAGCTGAAGCACGTCTTCCTCTGGATACCGCATTAGCACTGGCGATTCGCCAACAGGCTCGCCAACTCGGCATCAGCCCAAGCGTGTTGTTCCATGTTGCCTGGGCACAGGTGTTAGCCCATGTCAGCAACAGCGATGATGTGGTGTTTGGTTCCGTATTCCTCGGTCGTTTGCAAGGAACGGCAGGGGCAAGTCGAATTATGGGGATGTTTATTAACACGCTACCTCTGCGTATCACCCTCGCAGACCGCAGCGTGCTGGATGTTGTGCAGGAAACCTATCGCGATTTAACCGCGCTTCTGGAACACGAGCAGACACCGCTAACACTGGCGCAACGCTGTAGCGGCGTCATGCCACCAATGCCGCTGTTCAGTGCGCTATTCAACTACCGTCATAGTCAGCCGGGCACAACGACAGACAGGGTATGGCGTGGTATGCGTTTGCTCACAGCGGAAGAACGTACTAACTACCCTTTCACGCTTTCAGTTGACGATCTTGGCGAGCGGTTCCGTCTGGTTTCTCAGGCTATTGAAGGGGTCGATCCACTGCGCCTTGCGCGCTATCTGGAAACCGCAATTCAGGAGTTAATTGAGGCGTTAGCCACTGAGCCACAGCGCCCTATTATGACGCTGCCAATCCTACCGGACAGTGAACGCCGGCAGGTCATGCTCGACTTCAACGCCACCGACGCCGATTTCCCGCAGGATGCACTCATCCATCAGCTCTTTGAAGACCAGGCCGCCCGCTCGCCCGAGGCCATCGCCGTCCTCTTTGAAGACCAGCACCTCTCCTATGAGGCGCTCAACCGCCGTGCCAACCAGCTCGCGCACCACCTGCTGTCGCTCGGCGTAAAACCCGATGACCGCGTCGCCATCTGCGTCGAGCGCTCTCTCGACATGGTCATCGGCCTCCTCGGCATTCTCAAGGCCGGCGCCGCCTATGTCCCGCTCGACCCCGGCTACCCTGCCGAGCGTCTCGCCTACATGCTCGACGATGCCGCCCCCGTCGCCCTGCTCACCCAGGCCGGCCGCCACGAGCTTCAGACCGGCTCCCTTCCGCTCATCCTGCTCGATACCGCTGACTTCAGCACGCTGAGTGACGACAACCCCGACGTCGCCGGACTCGACGCCCACCATCTGGCCTACGTCATCTACACCTCCGGCTCCACCGGCAAGCCCAAGGGCGTCATGAACAGCCATCGCGGCCTCTGCAACCGGCTCGTCTGGATGCAGAACACCTATCGCCTCACCCCCGATGACCGCGTGCTGCAGAAAACCCCCTTCAGCTTCGACGTCTCCGTCTGGGAGTTCTTCTGGCCCCTGCTCTACGGCGCACGCCTCGTCATGGCTCGTCCCGACGGCCACAAGGATGCCGCCTACCTCGCGCAGCTCATCGAGCGCACCGGCATCACCACCCTGCACTTCGTCCCCTCCATGCTTCAGCAGTTCGTCCAGTGGGCCGATGCAGACTGTGCCTGTGACTCCCTGCGCCGCGTCATCTGCAGCGGTGAAGCCCTCCCGGCCGAGCTGCAGCAGCGCTTCTTTGCCCGCTTCAATGCCCAGCTCCATAACCTCTATGGCCCCACCGAGGCCGCCATTGACGTCACCTTCTGGGCCTGTCAGCCTGACGACCACCGCAGCTTTGTGCCCATTGGCCGCCCCATCGCCAATACTCAACTCTATATCCTCGACGCCCTCGGCCAGCCCGTTCCCCTCGGCGTCGCCGGTGAGCTCCATATCGGCGGGGTCGGCGTCGCCCGCGGCTACCTCAACCGCCCCGACCTCACCGCCGAGCGCTTTATTCCCGACCCGTTCAGCGACCAGCCCGGAGCCCGGCTCTACAAGACCGGTGACCTTGCCCGCTGGCTGCCCGACGGCAGCATCGAATACCTCGGCCGCAACGACTTTCAGGTCAAGCTGCGCGGCTTCCGTATCGAACTCGGTGAAATCGAAGCCCGCCTCATGCAGTGCCCCGGCGTGCAGGAGGCCGTCGTCGTCGCCCGTGAAGACAGCCCCGGTGACACCCGGCTGGTCGCCTACCTCTGTCCGCAGCCCGGCGTCACTCCCGACCCCGCCGACCTGCGTCAGCAGCTCAGCCTGCATCTGGCCGAGTACATGGTGCCCGGCGCGTTTGTCACCCTCGACGCCTTCCCGCTTACCCCCAACGGCAAGCTGGATCGCAAGGCGCTGCCCGCCCCCGACCAGTCCGCCGTCGCCACCCGCGACTATGCCGCACCGCAGGGTGAGGTCGAAACCGCGCTGGCCGCTATCTGGCAGGAGCTGCTGGGGCTGGCGCGCGTCGGCCGCCACGACCACTTTTTCGAGCTCGGCGGTCACTCGCTGATGGCCGTCAGCCTGATTGAGCGACTCCGTAATGTGGGCCTGACGCTGGACGTGCGCAGCATTTTTTCCGCACCGGTGCTGAGTGAAATGGCACAGGCAGTGCTGGCGCATCAGGATAAACCGGCTGTAGTGGTGCCGCCCAACCGCATTCCGGCAGACTGCACCGCCATCACGCCCGACCTGCTGCCGCTGGTGACGCTCACCCAGCCGGAGATCGATACCGTGGTGGCTACCGTCGCTGGCGGCGCCGCCAACGTACAGGATATCTACCCGCTTTCGCCTCTGCAGGAAGGCATACTCTTCCACTATCGCTTTCAGGAGCAGGGTGACACCTACCTGCTGTATCACTTGCTGGCGTTCCAGGATCGCGCTCGTCTTGATGCCTTTTTAGATGCGCTTCAGCAGGTTATCGATCGCCACGATATCCTGCGCACCGCCGTGTGCTGGCAGGGACTAAGCCAGCCTGTGCAGGTGGTCTGGCGTCAGGCAGTCTTGCCTATCAACACCTTTGAACCGACGTCATCAGATGACGTTCCGGCTCAGTTGAAGAAACAGACCGACCCACGCACCCGCCGTCTTAATCTGAATCAGGCACCATTGCTCTCGGCCGACATTGCTCACGATCCGACAACGGATGAATGGCTACTAGCGCTGCGCTTCCACCATCTGGTCTGTGACCATATGACGCTGGCACTGATCGTCGGTGAAATCCGTCAGCGGTTGCAGGGCCAGCAGGACGCCCTGCCGACGCCACTGCCGTACCGTAATTTTATCTACCAAACCTTAAGCGTCCCGAACACGGAGCATGAGGCCTATTTCCGCGAACGGCTGGCGGATATTGACGCGCCGACAATTCCTTTTGATTTACTGGATATACAGGGAGAAGGCGAAAATATCGCTGAAGTCCGCATGCCGCTTCCTGCGCCATTATCCAGCGCGATATATCAGCAGTCCCGTCGTTTAGGGATCAGCCCCGGCGTGCTGTTCCATGTGGCCTGGGCGCAGGTGCTGGCGCAGACCAGCGGCCGTGACGATGTCGTCTTCGGCACCGTGCTGTTAGGCCGTTTGCAAGGTTCTGCGGGTGCCGACCAGGTCATGGGGATGTTTATCAATACGCTGCCGCTGCGGATTTCTCTTGCCGAACGCAGCGTTTTGGACGCGGTACAGGAAACCTATCACGATTTGACAGCGCTGTTGGCACATGAGCAGACACCGCTTGCGCTAGCCCAACGCTGTAGCGGCGTGGCACCACCCATGCCGCTATTCAGCGCCCTCCTCAACTATCGCCATACGCAGATAAATAAAGATACCCGCCCTTGGGAAGGCATTCGGGTGCTGACGGAAAATATACGTACCAACTATCCGTTTACGCTTTCGGTGGATGATATCGGGGACGGGTTCAGTTTCCTGGCACAAACCAGCACAGAAATCGATCCTGCGCGAATCGCTCACTATCTGCTCACCGCGATCCACGGTCTGGTTGAGGCATTGGAGAACGAGCCACAGCGCCCGGTCCTGACGTTATCCGTCCTGCCGGAAAACGAACGCCAGAAACTACTGGTCGATTTCAACGCCACTGATGTCGTACGACCTGACTCTGCACTGGCCCACGTGCAGTTCGAAGCACAGGTTAAACGCACCCCTGACGCCACAGCCGTGATATTTGAGTCGCAATCATTGAGCTACGACGAACTTAACCGTCGAGCCAACCGCCTCGCCCATCACCTGCTCTCACTCGGCATACAGCCGGACGATCGGGTCGCGATTTGCGTTGAACGCAGTCTGGAGATGGTTGTCGGTATGCTGGCGGTACTCAAAGCAGGCGGAGCCTATGTGCCGTTAGATCCGTCTTACCCCGTTGACCGTCTGACTTACATGCTGGAGGATGCCGCCCCTGTCGCCCTGCTGACGCAAACCGAGCTGGTCACCCAGTTGGGTAGCCATCTCCCTGTGATCGAACTCGATAATCTGCCAGCCGCTATCGCTGACGAGTCACCAGACCATAACCCTGAGCCAGGATCGTTCGGCCTGACGCCACGCCATCTGGCCTATGTTATTTATACTTCCGGTTCTACCGGCAAGCCGAAAGGAGTGATGGTTGAGCATCGCAGTATGTGTAACCTGCTTAGCGGACAGATAGAGGCTTTGCATATTGCAGCAGACAGCCATGTGATTCAGTTGGCTTCTTTCAGTTTTGATGTCTGTATGCAGGAATGCTGCATGACGCTGCTAGCAGGTGCGACGCTCTACCTTGCCGAACGCGCGGCTATCCTGCCGGGGGCAGCACTTCGTCAAACGCTGGAAGACAATACAATTACGCACATGCTGATAACACCGACAGCATTGGCGGCACTGGATGGACTCCCGGAAACATTACAGACGCTGGTCGTCGGCGGTGAAATTTGCCCACCTGCCTTAGTCAAACGCTGGGCAGCCGGACGGCATATGTTTAACGCCTATGGTCCGACGGAAACCACCGTCTGCGCCACGCTTTATCCGTGCAGTATTCAGGATGAAAGAGAACCTTGCATTGGTCGCCCGCTTGCCAATACGCGGATCTATATTTTGGATCCACAAGGCAAACTGGTTCCCATCGGCGCGACCGGAGAGATTTACATCGGCGGCATCGGCGTCGCACGCGGCTACCTTAACCGCCCAGCGTTAACGGAAGCGCATTTTATTGCCGATCCATTTACCGATAATCCCGATGCCCGCCTCTACAAAACGGGCGACCTGGGTCGCTGGCTGCCGGATGGTAATATCGACTATCTGGGCCGTAATGACTTCCAGGTGAAAGTACGCGGCTTCCGTATCGAACTGGGGGAAATTGAAGCACGCCTTATTCAGTGCACGGGCGTGAAAGAAGCTGTCGCAATCGCCCGAGAGGATGAACCGGGGGAGGTTCGTCTGGTCGCTTATCTCATTGCACAGCCCGGCGTTGGGCTGGTGCCAGCCGAGCTGCGTCAGCAACTGGCTCACCATTTAGCCGAATATATGGTGCCCAGTGCTTTTGTCACGCTTGATACTTTTCCGCTCACGCCGAATGGCAAACTCGATCGCAAAGCGTTACCCGTTCCCGATCAGACAGCCGTAGTGACCCGTACCTACGAAGCGCCCGTGGGTGAAAAAGAAACCGTGCTGTCGTCCATTTGGCAACACCTGCTGGGCTTAACGCATGTCGGACGCCGGGATCACTTTTTCGAACTCGGCGGCCATTCACTGATGGCGGTTAACCTGATTGAGCGATTGCGTAATCTGGGTTACCGGCTTGATGTGCGTAGCGTCTTTGCGTCACCAACGCTCGCCGATATGGCGGAGTCGATGCAGGTACAGCAGGAGAGTAATCTCAGCAGCGTTGCGGCTAATCTCATCCCCAACGATTGCAAACAAATTACGCCCGACCTGTTGCCGCTGGTCACACTGTCTCAGAATGAAATAGACGCTATCGTAGATAGCGTACACGGTGGCGTGGCCAATGTGCAGGATATCTATCCGCTCTCTCCCTTACAGGAAGGCATTTTATTCCATCATCGGTTGCAGGCGCAGGGCGATGCCTATCTACTCACTAACCTTGTCGCTTTCGATACCCGTGAACGCCTCGATGACTTTTTGGATGCGCTACAGCGCGTCATCGATCGCCACGATATTCTGCGCACCGCTCTCTACTGGCAGGGATTAAATCAGCCCGTACAGGTTGTCTGGCGTCAGGCACCGTTGAGCGTGAATACGTTTATTCCTGCGCAAACAGAGCACGTTCTGGCGCAGTTAAAGGCATACACCGATCCCAGCGTTCGTCGGCTTAACCTGAATCAGGCACCGCTGTTTGCCACCGATATTGTTCACGACGCTGAGCGGAATGAGTGGCTACTGGCACTGACCTTTCATCACCTCATCGGTGATCACATGACGCTGGCGCTAATCATTGAAGAAGTGCGACTGCTATTGCAGAACCGTGGCGACGTACTACCGACACCGTTGCCCTATCGTAACTTTATTGCGCAAAATCTCAGCGTCCCCACGTCAGCACATGAGGACTATTTCCGCAGCCGCTTGGCTGATATCGATGAACCTACTGCCCCCTTCGGTTTGCTGAATATACAAGGTGACGGAGACAATGTCGTGAAAGCCAGCCAGCTACTCGCCCCGTCGCTCGCCATGGCAATCCGCAAGCAGTGCCGCCAGTTAGGTATCAGCCCGGGTGTTCTGTTCCACGTTGCATGGGCGCAGGTGCTGGCACAAACCAGCGGTCGCGATGATGTCGTCTTCGGATCTGTGTTGCTGGGGCGCCTCCAAGGGTCGGCCGGCGCGGATCGGGTCATGGGCATGTTTATCAATACGCTGCCGCTGCGCCTCTCACTTGCCGAGCACGGCGTGCGGGATATCGTTCAATCCACCTACCGCGATCTCACCGCCCTGCTTGAACATGAGCAAACCCCGCTTTCCGTGGCGCTGCGCTGTAGCGGCGTGACGCCTCCTCTACCGTTGTTCAGTACGTTGCTTAATTACCGTCATAGCCAGACAGGGGCAAATGACAACAGCGCCTGGAGCGGTATAAAACTTCTGGCGACCGAAGAACGGACCAACTACCCAATCACACTGTCCGTAGACGATCTGGGAGAAGGATTTAGTCTGGTGGCACAAACCGTCAGCGAGATCGATCCCGCCCGCATCGTGAATTATATGATGACGGCGTTACGTGGACTCGTTGAGGCGTTAGCCATTGATCCGCTACAGCCTATTCTTGGCTTATCAGTCTTACCGGAAGAGGAGCGTAAAACGCTGCTGGTCGACTTCAACGCGACCGAGGCCGAGCTCCCACGCGAGCTGCTTCATCAGCTCTTCGAACAACAGGCTGCGCGGACGCCAGATGCCATCGCTGTCGCGTTCGAAGAACAGTTGCTCAGCTACGCGGAACTCAACCGCCGTGCCAACCAGTTGGCCCATCATCTGCGTTCTCTGGACGTAAAACCGGATGACCGCATCGCGATTTGCGTCGAACGCAGCCCGGAAATGGTGGTCAGTCTGCTGGGTGTTCTCAAGGCTGGCGCAGCCTATGTGCCACTTGATCCGTCCTATCCGGCAGAACGTCTCGCTTACATGTTGGATGATTCTGCCCCGGTCGCACTCCTGACACACTCATCACTGCTTGAGTCGTTGCGTTGCGATCTGCCGACAATTCTGCTGGATAACGCTTCCCTGTTCGACGCCTACCCAGAGAGTAATCCAGAGGCCCAGACGTTCGGGCTGACGCCTCACCATCTGGCCTACATCATTTATACCTCGGGTTCGACAGGGAAACCCAAAGGCGTCATGGTTGAGCACCGCAACATTGTGGCATCGACTTACGCCCGACAGTTAACCTACCCCACGTTCGAACGGGTATTGCTGCTGTCCTCGATTGCCTTTGACAGCGCGCTTGCCAGCGTATTTGGCACGCTCACGCGCGGAGGAAGCCTGTATCTACCAGAACAGGCGATAACCGTCGATCCGACAGCCATTCTACATATGCTTCATGAGCACCGCATTTGCTGTCTTTTGTGCGTGCCATCTTTGGCCCTGAGCCTTTTGCAGATGAGCCACAATGAGGAACTGACCTCTCTGCAAGCGCTGATTGTGGCGGGTGAACGCTGCCCGCCGGAAATCCACACCGCGATTGAACAGCTCGGTCTGTCAACCGCACTGTATAACGAATATGGCCCCACAGAAGCCGCCGTGTGGGCGTCCGTCTACCCAGTGGCGTCGTCCGAGACGTTCCACGAACGATTCACCGTGCCAATTGGTCACCCTATCGCCAATAGCCAGATCTATATTTTGGATCCGCAGGGACGCCCCGCTCTGCTCAATGTCGCCGGGGAAATTCACATCGGCGGCGCAGGCGTGGCACGGGGCTATCTGAATCGCCCAGATCTGACGGCAGAACGCTTTATTCCCGATCCCTTCTCACATGAGCCAGAAGCCCGAATGTATAAAACCGGCGATCTCGGCCGCTGGCTGCCGGACGGTAATATCGACTATCTGGGTCGTAACGATTTCCAGGTCAAGGTACGCGGCTTCCGTATTGAACTGGGTGAGATTGAGGCACGCCTCATGCAGCTTCCTAACGTGCAGGAAGCGGTGGTCGCCGCGCGCGAAGACATCCCCGGTGATACGCGTCTGGTTGCCTACCTTCGCTCTCAGCCTGGTACCGATCTCAATCCCGCCGATCTGCGTCAGCAGTTGGCAGAACAGTTGGCTGAGTACATGGTCCCCAGTGCCTTTGTCACGCTCGATGCCTTCCCACTCACTCCAAACGGCAAGATTGACCGCAAAGCGTTACCCGCGCCGGATCAATCTGCCGTCGCAACACGCGGCTATGTCGCACCGCAGGGAGAACTCGAAACCGCATTGGCCCAGATCTGGCAAGATCTCCTGGGGCTGGATCGAGTTGGTCGCCATGACCAGTTCTTCGAGCTTGGTGGCCATTCCCTGATGGCAGTCAGCCTGATTGAGCGGTTACGCAATATCGGCCAGACACTGGACGTTCGTAGCGTGTTCTCCGCTCCTGTGCTCTGCGATATGGCGCAGGCCATACTAACCAATCGCTCAAAACAACCTCTGGTCGTTCCTTCTGGCCTGATTTCACCGGACTGCACGGCCATTACACCGGAACTGCTGCCGCTGATTTCACTTTCTCAGCGTGATATCGACGCGATTGTCGCGACCGTTCCCGGCGGCGCGGCCAATGTGCAGGACATATACCCGCTTGCGCCGCTGCAAGAAGGGATCTTGTTCCATTATCTGCTTCAGGAACAGGGAGATACCTACCTGTCGCAAACCGTGATTGCTTTTGATAAACGTGAACGTCTTGATACTTTCCTCAGCGCGCTACAACGCGTTATCGAACGTCATGACATCCTGCACACCGCCGTCTGCTGGCAGGGACTTAGCCAGCCTGTCCAGGTGGTCTGGCGTCATGCACAGTTACCGATAAACACGTTGGAGATCGACTCGGACGATGATGTGCTCGGTCAGCTACGCGCCCATACCAGCTCGCATACGCGCCGTATCAACCTGAGTCAGGCACCGCTACTCACCGCGGATATCGCTCACGATGCGGCCAATCAGGAATGGCTGCTGGCGCTAGGCTTCCATCATCTGGTCTGTGACCACATCACACTCGCCCTGATGATTGACGAGATACGCACAATCTTGCAGGGCCATGATGATGATCTGCCAACGCCGCTGCCTTACCGTAACTTTATCGCTCAGATTTTAAGTGTGCCGATGTCCGCTCATGAAGCGTATTTCCGCTCCCGGCTGGCTGATGTAGAGGCACCAACCGCGCCTTTTGGTCTGATCGATATAAAAACGGCTGGCGAGCATGTGGACGAAACCATGCAGTATCTTGAGCCTGCATTAGCACAAGCAATACGCCACCGGGCAAACCGACTGGGCGTCAGCCCCAGCGTCCTGTTCCATGTGGCCTGGGCACAGATGCTGGCACACATCAGCAATCGTGATGATGTGGTGTTTGGTTCCGTCCTGCTTGGACGTTTACAGGGGACGGATGGCGCAGACAGGGTCATGGGGATGTTTATTAACACACTGCCGCTGCGCATATCTCTTAACGACCGCAGCACAATTGATGTCGTACGTTCAACCTATGATGAACTCATCTCGCTTCTGGAGCATGAACAAACGCCGTTGGCGCTGGCACAACGATGCAGTGGCGTCATGCCGCCGCTCCCGCTGTTCAGTGCGTTATTCAACTACCGTCATAGTCAGCACAGTGCCGCTAACAGCGACACAGCCACCAGAGTCTGGCAGGGTATGCGTCAGTTGACCGTAGAGGAACGCACCAACTACCCGTTAACCGTATCAGTAGACGATCTCGGCAAAAATTTCCGTCTGATTGCCCAAACCAGTCCAGAAATCGACTCTAACCGTATCACCCAGTATCTGGAAACCGCGATTCAGGGGTTAATTGAGGCGTTAGCCACCGAGCCACAGCGCCCTATTATGACGCTGCCGATCCTACCGGACAGTGAACGCCGGCAGATTATGCTCGACTTCAACGCCACCGACGCCGATTTCCCGCAGGATGCTCTCATCCATCAGCTCTTTGAAGACCAGGCCGCCCGCTCGCCCGAGGCCATCGCCGTCCTCTTTGAAGACCAGCACCTCTCCTATGAGGCGCTCAACCGCCGTGCCAACCAGCTCGCGCACCACCTGCTGTCGCTCGGCGTAAAACCCGATGACCGCGTCGCCATCTGCGTCGAGCGCTCTCTCGACATGGTCATCGGACTCCTCGGCATTCTCAAGGCTGGCGCCGCCTATGTCCCGCTCGACCCCGGCTACCCTGCCGAGCGTCTCGCCTACATGCTCGACGATGCCGCCCCCGTCGCCCTGCTCACCCAGGCCGGCCGCCACGAGCTTCAGACCGGCTCCCTCTCGCTCATCCTGCTCGATACCGCTGACTTCAGCACGCTGAGTGACGACAACCCCGACATCGCCGGACTCGATGCCCACCATCTGGCCTACGTCATCTACACCTCCGGCTCCACCGGCAAGCCCAAGGGCGTCATGAACAGCCATCGCGGCCTCTGCAACCGTCTCGTCTGGATGCAGAACACCTATCGCCTCACCCCCGATGACCGCGTGCTGCAGAAAACCCCCTTCAGCTTCGACGTCTCCGTCTGGGAGTTCTTCTGGCCCCTGCTCTACGGCGCACGCCTCGTCATGGCTCGTCCCGACGGCCACAAGGATGCCGCCTACCTCGCGCAGCTCATCGAGCGCACCGGCATCACCACCCTGCACTTCGTCCCCTCCATGCTTCAGCAGTTCGTCCAGTGGGCCGATGCAGACTGTGCCTGTGACTCCCTGCGCCGCGTCATCTGCAGCGGTGAAGCCCTCCCGGCCGAGCTGCAGCAGCGCTTCTTTGCCCGCTTCAATGCCCAGCTCCATAACCTCTATGGCCCCACCGAGGCCGCCATTGACGTCACCTTCTGGGCCTGTCAGCCTGACGACCACCGCAGCTTTGTGCCCATTGGCCGCCCCATCGCCAATACCCAACTCTATATCCTCGACGCCCTCGGCCAGCCCGTCCCCCTTGGCGTCGCCGGTGAGCTCCATATCGGCGGGGTCGGCGTCGCCCGCGGCTACCTCAACCGCCCCGACCTCACCGCCGAGCGCTTTATTCCCGACCCGTTCAGCGATCGGCCCGAGCCCGACTCTACAAGACCGGTGACCTTGCCCGCTGGCTGCCCGACGGCAGCATCGAATACCTCGGCCGTAACGACTTTCAGGTCAAGCTGCGCGGCTTCCGTATCGAACTCGGTGAAATCGAAGCCCGTCTCATGCAGTGCCCGGGCGTGCAGGAGGCCGTTGTCGTCGCCCGCGAAGACAGCCCCGGTGACACCCGGCTGGTCGCCTACCTCTGTCCGCAGCCCGGTATTGAACTGATGCCTGCCGAGCTACGTCAGCAGCTCTCGACACATTTAGCCGACTATATGATCCCGTCAGCCTTTGTCATGCTGGATACTTTCCCACTGACGCCAAACGGTAAACTGGACCGCAAGGCGCTGCCCGCGCCCGACCAAACGGCCGTCGTCAGTCATGGCTATGAAGCGCCACAAGGCAAGGTGGAAACGAAGCTGGCGCACATCTGGCAAACGCTACTGGGTCTGGAGCGGGTAGGACGGCATGACCACTTCTTTGAACTTGGCGGCCATTCGCTGCTGGCAGTACAGTTGCTCAACCATATGCGTGAACAGGGAATGGAAGTATCACTCGCCACCCTCTTCTCTCATCCCACGCTGTCCGAACTGGCCTTCGTGGTTGGCAGCGATACCTCACCGACATCAGACTCGCCGTTTGATGTGAATCCTGTGCCGCTCAGCCCTGAAGGGAATCTCCTGCCGCTATTCCTGATACACGAGTCGACGGGAGATCCGTTAGTTTATTCAACCTTCGCCACGCTGCTACCACCAGCCTTGCCCGTCTACGCGCTACAGTCGCTAGGCCTGCATGCGCTGCCGTCACCGCCAGCGTCTATTGAGGAACTGGCGACGGACCATCTGAATGCGATCCGTCGTATTCAGCCTCATGGCCCTTATCGCCTTGCCGGATGGTCATTAGGTGGATCGATTGCCTATGAAATCGGGCTACAGCTGATTAATAGCGGCGAGGAGGTCGCGTTTCTTGGCATGATCGATTCCTATAACTTCAATCGGACAGACGCGCAGTCTGGTGAGCCAAAAAGCGTCTATTCCCACAGGGGCTTAAGCGACGAACAGGAAAATATCAATATCATCCTCGTCTACTTACGTAGTCACATGACGACAGCCGATGAACACGAGTTGGAGGATCTGCGCACGCTGGGAGACATCGAGCTAATCATTGCGCGCTGTCATGAACGTCAATGGCTTCCGTCCGGTATTACAAAAGAGGATATTCTTCTACGCATCAACAGCCAAAGAGCGATCTTGCAGTTGTCTGAACATTACCGGGCTCCGGCTTCAATCCTGCCGGTTCACCTCTACCGTTCAGAACACACCACCGATGACGATATTTGGGGGGAATGGCAGGGCATCGTCGGTAAGGATTCCGTGCTTCATCCTATTGGTGGAACTCACTACACGATCATGCAGCCGCCCTTGCTGAATCAGGTTGCCGACTCATTTAGCGAATTCCTGTTACCGAATGACTATGTGCCAAACATCGTTATCCAGAACGGCACGCCGGGCGCGCCTCCGCTCTTTTGTATCCCTGGGGCGGGTGCCAATGCTTCCAGCTTTATTGAACTGGCGCTGGCGCTGCCGACGCAACAACCCGTGTGTGCCTTGCAGGCGCGCGGCCTGACAGAAATCAACCAACCGCCTTACATCAGCGTAGAGGGGGCTGCACGAGCCTATCTTCAGGGAATACGGCAAAAGCAACCTCATGGGCCTTATCACCTGCTCGGGCATTCCTTTGGCGGATGGGTCGCCTTTGAACTCGCATTACAGCTACAGGCACAGGGAGAATCGGTTGCCAGCCTGATACTGGTGGATACCGATGCTCCCGACATTCAGGGGTGCCCGCCAAAATCAATCGATCGCGTTGAGACGATCATGAAATTGATCGACATCTACAACATGATTCTGACGCAGCCTTTAGCGCTGACGCGATCTCAGTTTGTGGATATGGCACCGGAGGAACAGATCAAACAGCTGCACCGCGCTCTGGTAAAAGCCGGTATTTTCTCTACGCACACGACCACATCGCTGTTGCAGGGAATTGTTCAGGTTATGCAGGCCAATCTGAACACGGTGTATACACCACGCACTCACTATGAAGGTGACATCTATCTGGTCAGTGCCAAAGAGGGGGATACCGATGAAAGAACGACGAACGACAGCGAATGGAGGAAGCATGTTACCCAGTTAGACCCGGTATTGATGCCGGGCAACCACATGACGATGCTCTCTATGCCACAGGTAGAACGGCTTGCCGACTGGTTATGGCAAACCCTAAACCCTAGAAAATAGCGAAAGCAGGCTGTTGACGCGGCCAGCGTATCAGGCTGGTCGCGAATCTCGGCATCGTGTACGTCTCAATAACGTGTGGACATAATAATATGAAAACGTCGACGACCAAAAACCCAGCGATACAGCTTTTACTCTCACTGTTGTTCGATTCACGATGGATACTGACGGTTGCCACAGTAGCCAGCGTCACCAATGGTATTTCCAGCGTTTTACTGATTACCTTAATCAACAAAGCGCTGCTGACCCCCACCGATGACTATGCTCCGCTCGCCTGGTATTTTGCCATATTGACTGTTCTGGCGATTGCCTGCCGTATTCTCAGCGGCGTCATTTTTGCCAGACTGAGCCAGGGAACCATGGCGAAAATGCGCGAACTTATTTCAAGCCGCGTGGCTCGTGCGCCCTTCCGTCAGATAGAAGAACTGGGTGCCTCGCGTGCGCAGTCGATCATCACGGATGACTCCACCAATGTCTCGCTCTTGTTTTTCACGCTACCGAACATTGTGATGCAAGGTTCTATCGTCATCGGCTGTCTGGGATACCTTGCCTGGCTATCGCTCCCTATCTTCTTTTTAGCGCTGGCAATTGTTGTCATTGGCTCGCTGGGTTACAGCCTGGGTGGAAGCACGGCATTCACCTCTCTGAGAGCCGCTGGACAGGCACAGGATCGCTTGTTTACCCACTTTAATGCGCTATTTTCTGGTGCAAAAGAGCTCAAATTACACGTCTCCCGCGCACACGCATTTCTCAATCAGTCACTTGGTAAAGAAATCGACACCGTACGCAAAAATCGTACCCGCGCCTTCGGTGTTTATGCTTTCGGCGTTGGCTGGATCCTCTTTCTGTTCTACAGCTTCCTTGGCCTTGTCATTTTTTCTCCCACCGTCATACCCGGGCTTGAATCAACCGCGCTGGCGGGCTACGTCATCGTATTTTTATTCATGCTGATGCCGCTGGAAGGATTACTCAATAGCGTTCCAACGTTAAATTCTGCCCGCGTCTCATTACGAAGAATTAGCGCGATATTATCTGAGCTGGACGAGCGCGACGCCATCGATCATACCGTCTCCGCACATGAATTTGGCAATGCAGAAACTATCCGTCTGTCCGGTGTCCTCCATAGCTATTACCGTGAGAAAGAGGACCGGGTGTTTCAGCTAGGGCCTATTGATATGACGCTCAGGAGGGGGGAAATTACGTTTCTGATTGGCGGCAACGGAAGCGGAAAAACGACTCTTGCCAAACTGCTGATCGGCCTATATACGCCGGAAAGCGGCACAATTACCGTTGACGGTCACGAGGTCGTTGATAGTAATCGAGCCAACTATCGACAACTGTTCTCCGCCGTATTCTCTGACTTCCACCTTTTCGAATCACTGATTGGGTTGAATGATACCGACTCAACGCTGGACACTCGCGCTAATGCGCTGCTGGCCAAACTGCATCTGGAACATAAGGTCACGGTGGAAAACGGCTATTTTTCTACCCGCGACCTCTCGCAAGGACAGCGTAAACGCCTCGCTCTGGTCGTAACCTATCTGGAGGATCGCCCTTTCTATCTTTTCGATGAGTGGGCAGCCGATCAGGATCCCTTATTCAAACGCGTCTTTTATCAGGAACTTCTGCCCGAATTGGCCGCGCGTGGTAAGGCGGTATTGGCGATCACACATGACGATCGCTTTTTCCACTTGGCCGATCATTGTATCAAGCTCGAAAACGGTCGGCTCATCGCTGATGAAGGTAATGCTGTTTAGCCATGGGGTTCATGCTGGTGGTTTTGACAGAAAGAAAATTCATATTTATATTATTTATTAGCCAGTTACTGGCAAAGGCGTTCCCAGTCAGGAGCCAAATTTAAACAATCCCGCTTAAGGAAACTTAAGCGGGATTCTTGTTTTTATCACTTTATTCAATACCTTCACGTGCAAACGTCTTTGCGGTGCACATTCCACTTTTCCTCTGCATCGAAAGAATATGGTGGTCAGATTGAGGGTCACGTTGGTTCGATAACGCAGTGACCCCCAATTGTCTCTTAACAACTCAAAAATAAGCGCTATTGCACTTGTTCCCACCACCGGGTAAACGTCTGTGCCTGGTCGTCTAAATAAATCGCGCGACCAATTTCTGGCGTCCATAGCGCATACCCACGCCCGGCGCTTGCCGTTGTGATTCGCTTGAATGGGTCATCCCAGTCGTGAGGCGAGATTGAGAAGCGACCTGCATGGCCTGGTGTAAACGTGCGTGCCCTCAAATCTTCAGCCGCCTGAGCAGCCTCTTCGGGATTCATATGCACATAAGCCCAGCGCGGGTCATACTGCCCTGTATCGACCGTTGCCCAGTCAAAAGGGCCTAATTGCTGGCCGATTGCGGCGAAATGCGGGCCGTATCCTGAGTCGCCACTAAAGAAGATACGACGTTGCGGCGATACCAGCGCAAAGCCAACCCAGAGTGACGGGTCCCGCGTCAGCGTACGACCGGAAAAATGTCGGGCCGGAACGACGTGGATATCCAGCTCAGGAGATTCCTTGACGATGTCATTCCAGTCAGCTTCCTGAATCTGGTCAGCAGAGTAGCCCCACCGTTTAAAGTGCGCCCCAACGCCAAGGCCAGCGACCACTCGTTTGACCTTGTCTCGAAGCGCCAGAACGGTGGGATAGTCCAGGTGGTCGTAGTGATCGTGGCTGATCAGCAATACATCAATGTCTGGCATGTCCTGTGCGCTATACAGATTTGTGCCTTCGAATGCCTCGTTGGCCCACGGGATTGGCGCAGCGTTGGCACTGAACACCGGATCAATCAGGATGCGTTTCCCAGCCATTTGTACAAAGTATGACGAATGCCCCAGCCAGACTACCAAATCCCGCTTTGCATTAAGGGCTTTGAGATCTGTTTTCATAGCAGGGATCGCGCCAGGAGGCCGCGGATTGCCATTGTTGCCGAAACTGTTACTTAACATGATTGAGAACTGTGATTCATCAGTTGTCAGTAACGGCGTTTCGAGTTGGTTTCGGAATTCACCCTCAAGGTAGTTCCGCGACTGCGTGATGCGTGCCAATTGCTCCTCAGATGGAAGCTGACCAAACAAGGGATGCTGCAGATAAGCAACCACGGCCAGTACAGACACAAGAGCAATAATCAGCCCCACTTTGATCACAAACCAGATATTGAAAGCTTTCACTGATGAACTACCTCGGGTGTAAGACCTAAGCCAAAAACCGTTGAGTGGAAAATAGCGGCCTGCTGTCCGCCATTCCCACCGCTGCGCCAGTGACCAGGGCAACTTTTCCTTTGAGGTTGTAGGTGATATCCATATACCCCAAATTTATCGGTTTTACAGGTATTTATTGAAGAACGTCGCCATCGCGTCGAAGGGAATCTTGTCCATGCGATCATACAGATCAACGTGGCTGGCACCTTTAACGATCAGGAGCTCTTTCGGCTGCGCGGCGGCTTCATAGGCGGTTTCCGCAAAGTAACGCGAGTGAGCCTTTTCACCGTGGACAAACAGGATAGGACGTGGCGAAATTTCCTTGATGTAAGTCAGGATCGGCATATTCATGAACGACAGCGGCGTGGTGACCGTCCAAGAGTTACCAGAGTTGACAGCTCTCGGGTGATAACCACGTGGCGTCATATAGTAGTCAGCGTAATCAACCAGAAACTGCGCTTCGCCGCCCTTCAAGTGGTTATAGGCCGGTTGGTAAGCCGGTGTTTTGTTTGCTGCATCTTCCCAGCGCTGCCGACTCAGTTTCTCCAGCGTCTGCTCCCGTTGTTCAGGCGTCACGCTGTCGTTATACCCTTTAGACATGACACGGCTCATGTCATACATGGTACTGGCGACAACGGCTTTGACACGCTTGTCGGCAGCCACGGCATTCAATGCCATGCCGCCCATACCGCAGATGCCGATCACACCGATACGCTCACGATTGACGTAGGGTTGCAGCCCGATGAAATCCACCGCCGCCATGAAATCCTCAGTGTTAATATCCGGTGACGCTACGTTACGTGGCTCGCCGCTGCTCTCCCCTGTATAGGAAGCATCGAAGGTTAGCGTGACAAAGCCGCGCTCGGCAAGCGTTTGCGCGTACAAGCCCGATGCTTGTTCCTTCACAGCACCGAACGGACCGCCAACCACCAGCGCAGGCAGTCTCTGATTCTCACGGTTTTTCGGTAGATACAGGTCGGCGGCGAGGGTGATGCCATAGCGATTTTTGAAGGTGACCTTCTGGTGATCCACTTTCTTGCTCTGGGGGAAGGTCTTGTCCCAAGTTTGGACCAATTGCAACGGTGTGTCTGCGGTAGACGCCTGGGTCTCAGCCATAGCTGACTGTACGCCGACCATTGATATAGCACTTGCGATGAGGGCAACTTTGAAGAAATTCGTTGGAGAAAATAAAAGGGTCATGGCTTTACTCCTTCAGGATCAGGTAAATAGTGCTCGCCTCACAGCGCGCGTTTGAGAATATCTGTCACGACATGGGGGAGATAGGCATCTGCGATGCTGACCGGCCCGCGAGATAAGAGAGAACGGCAGTCGCAGCAAGCAGAAGTGCACTGGCTTCGAACGTTGCCCGGTAGCCGAGCGTGTCAAAAAGGATTCCGCCGACGGTGCCTCCGAGAGCAATCGCGAGTTGGCAAATGGCAACGAAAAGGCCACCACCTGCCTCGACGTCATTCGGAACAGAACGTGCAATCCAGGTGAACCACGCCACCGGCGTCGCCGTCGCGATTAGCCCCCAAATGACCAGAAGTACTGCGGTCGTTAACATGGCATCACCATATTCCACCAGCGCCAGTGCGATTACCGCCATCATGATCGGCACGCTGACCAGTGTTTTGTACAGGCCACCGTCTTTCAGGAAGGCTCCGATCAGAAACGTACCGATAAGACCACCGACGCCGATCAACAACAACACGAAAGACACCATCGAGATATCGAGTCGGGTTACCGTTTCAAGGAAAGGTCGCAGGTACGTGAACAGCATAAACTGGCCCATGAAGAAACCCGCGACCGCTAACATCCCTAATGCGATGTGCGGCTTCTTGAGAAGCAGGAGAACATTGCCCGAGCCTGACGATGTGGGACGGGGTGCCAGTCTGGGCATGCTGAGCATGAGCCACGCAAGTGCTACCATGGCAACCGGAACCACGGTAAAGAATGCCCATCGCCAGCCGATGAAAGCGCCGAGGTAGCTGCCCACTGGCGCAGCAATAACCGTGGCGAGTGCATTGCCACCGTTGACGAATGCAAGGGCTTTCGGCACTTGATGAGCTGGAACAAGACGAATGGATGTGGCAGCGCTAAGTGACCAGAAACCGCCAATTGCCACGCCGATGAGTGCTCGTCCAACCATGAACATTTCGTAGTTGGCAGCGAACGCGACTATTGTTCCAGAAATGACCATCAGCAGGATCATAGACAGCAGTAGGCGCTTGCGTTCCACTTTGGCGGCGATGGGTGTAATCAAAAGCGCGGTGAACAGGGCAAACAGTCCGGATACCGAGATACCCATACCTGCCTGACCCTCGGTGATCAGTAAGTCAGTTGCCAGAGGTGTTAGCAGGCTGACAGGCATAAACTCCGAGGCAACCAAAGCGAAGGCGGCCAAAGACATCGCAACTACGGCGCCCCACGCTTTTCGTTCTTCGCCATGAAAATGTTGGCTGCTGCGATCTAATAACACGTAAGTATTTCCTCATTACTCATAGCGCAGGAGATGCTGGCATGCCGTTGACATACCCGTTTTGTTCATTGATTTGGTACTTTGCCGATGAGCGTTCCAGCGCGACCTATAAACGGTTCTGGTAACACGGCCACTGTTCTGATTTGTCTAGTCCAGATCCAACCGCTACCACGGCTCGGCCTGTTGACGTGTCTACTGGCTCCAAGCGCCGAGGCATGCTCGTTCTTGGTGTGAGGATTGTAGAATCTTTGACCTGAGCGCCATTAGCATATTTCTATGGTTTACATGCCTAATCCTATGAACCTTTGCAGGTCCTATAGGATTAGGCGCCTCAGATAGGCTACAGTGAGAAGTGAAATTCGTAGAGGAGCGAGCCAAGATGAGTTCTGCACAATCCCCCAAGAAGCAACGAGAGGACTACCTGAGTGCGCTGATTAGCGACATCGGTGAGCGCACACCTGGCACAGGCGATTTCGGCACTGTGATTCCGGGTTTGGATCTCTTTCGCCGCAATGCACCAGCGCCACCAGTCAGTTGTATGGTTCCCCCCAGCATCGTTCTGGTTGTGGATGGGGCCAAGAAGATGTGGGTAGGTGGTGAGGGCTACGAATATGATTCATCGCGATTTCTGGTCACATCGCTTGACCTGCCCGCGAACTCAGAAGTCACAGAGGCAAGCAGTGATCGGCCGTGTTTAGGGCTAGCATTCAAACTGGATCAGCGAGTTCTGGCTGAGTTGATCGCCCACGGCAATTTGTCGTCTCGAAGGGATAGATCAGTAAGTAGTGGCGTAGGTATTGGTACCGTCACAGACGCGATCTTAGCGCCGTTCTGCCGTCTAGTGGCATTGTTGGATGAACCAGAGGCCATCCCCATTCTTGAGCCAATGATTCAACGTGAGATTCACTACAGGTTGTTGATGAGCGATCAGGCTGCCAGGCTGCGACAAGTTGCAGCCGTCGATGGCCATGGGCACCGGATTGGAAAGGCGATAGATTGGCTCAAGGTGAACTTTGCCTTGCCCTTACGGGTTGAAGAGTTGGCTCACCATTCTCAGATGAGTACGCCATCATTCCATCAGCACTTTCGGCAACTGACGGCGATGAGCCCAATTCAGTATCAAAAATGGTTGCGCCTGAATGAGGCGAAGCGATTGATGCTGAACGAGCACCGTGACGTTTCAACGGCAGCTTTCGAGGTTGGATATGAAAGTCCATCACAATTCAGTCGTGAATACAGTCGTATGTTTGGCGTTGCCCCGAAGCGGGATATAGCAACGCTGCGAGAGAAAGCGAGAGAAAACGTCGGCATAAATGTCACTGCTTATGCCCAAATCTCTAAGCCTAATACCGCGACGCTTTAGTCACCCTATGCTTATTTGCAGGAATTTTGTTGTTCGAGGTCATACCGTGTTCAACAACGGCCACATCGAGTTGCTCTGGTGATGGCGTGTTATTATTTCATACAAGGCCTACCACGACCTTTTTATCACTTGATATCTACTCTAATTCACCCTCAGAAATTGCCATCCTTGATTAAATGGCAATTTCTTTTGGGCTGATTAGCTCTTGGTTAAAACTTAATAAAATTGAAACTTCGCGTATTAATAACGCTACTTACCCTTTCGTTATTCCTTTTCTTTCTCTATAGAAATAACGGTATTACCATAGCGATTGACAATACATCTTAAAGAGCCAGCCTCAGAATTTCCCCAACCTTCTCAGTCGTGATAGTAGTTTTGAAGAATCTGCACCGTTGTTGTATGCAGGCATTACTACCTACTCCCTTCTGGCTTTTAATAGCCTGCAGCCTGAAAACAGGTACATTTTACGGAGCCAATTCTTTAGTATGTAGAGCAGAAAATGAAAGTAGATCTTCCATATCTGAGAGGATGAAATATTGGATCTGAATGCGCTTAACATGTTCGTCATGGCCGCCCGGAGCGGCAGCCTGACTGCTGCTGCACGAGAGAACAACATCCCGCTGCCGACCCTAAGTCGCAGGATTCAAGATCTGGAAAAAGAACTCAAGGTGCTGCTGCTTGAACGAACAGCGAAAGGCTGCAAGGTAACGGAAGCCGGGAAAAGATTACTTAACCACGCAAGCTCTGCGATGGATATCCTTAACGATGCTGAACAGTTTATGGTGCCAGACCATCCCCATATCACCGGACGCCTGCGATTGACGCTTCCCCAGTCTATGGGGCCCTGGTGGGAAATCATCAGGCAGTTTCAGCAGACATACCCACGCATTGCGGTAAATGTGTATTCCACCGAGAGAAGAGTGGATCTGATATCAGACGGGGTCGATGTTGCGTTACGGGTCGGTAGCATCGCTGATGATTCCGTTGTTGCACGACACTTAATGGATTTTCGCCATATTCTTGTTGCCAGCCCGGGATTACTGAATGCGTCACCGCCACTGCGTGAACCAGCTGACCTGATGAGGTTCCCGTGCGCAGCCTGGGGCTCTGTTATTGACGCCCGCCCGGTGTGGATGCTGGGCAATCACGCTTATGACGTCTCAACCGTATTGACGGTTAATGATTATCTTCACTTACGAGCAGGCGCTCTTGCCGGGGATTTCATCACCGAGTTACCGGCGTTTTTCGCTGCTGAATATATTAAAAGAGGAGAGCTAACCGAGCTGCTTCCAGAGTACCCGCTGCCCTATTCGTCTTTGCATCTGGTATACAAAAAGCAGCAGCACATCTCTTCAACGGCCAGAGCCTATATCGATTTTTGTACAGCGCACATCGCCGAATTATCAGAACAATGCCGCGTTCCGTCTGACGCTTATTTTAGGGAAGAATGATGTTCGCAGAGAGTAAAAAAGACAGTAAAAAACAGGGAAAGCTAAGTAAGGCGGTTGAATTAAACCAACAGCGCCTAGACTTATGACCCTATCCTCTTTTCAGTAGATAGGATCGCATTGACCTACTTTGCCATACGATTGTGTAAATACTCATGGCATTCGCTAACACAGTGCCTCAGGGCGTCTTCTATCGCGCTTCGATGTGAGTGAAACCGGCTGGTAGGGACAACAACCGATATGGCGAGGGGAAGCTGGCCCGGATTCATGAGAGGAAGACCAATCGCACATGAGCCCATTGCGTGCTCTTCAATATCGTAGGCAAATCCCCCGGCCCGAATGGCATTCAACTGTTCAATTAAATCATCAACATTAACGACCGAACAGGGTGTTGCTCTCTCCAGAATATCCGTTCCATAACGTGCATAGACGTCATCATCAGATAACGTTGAAAGTAATGCTTTTCCGTTTGCCATTGTATAAGCGGGATAGGTCACACGCACATCTGGAACCGCTCGGATGCGCTGCTCTGACAGAAAGCGATCCATGAACAAAACGGACGTTCCATCTAACGTTGATAAATCAACGGTTTCTTTTGTTTTTTCGTACAGTCGATACAACGCAGGACGGAGATCGTGAGCAGGCCCTGGACCTGATATCTCCCCCAAACGCCGCAGCCCCCAGCCAGGGCGAACACCCTTGGCACCAGCCTGAACGAGATGTTCACTTTCCAGCGCATCGACAATCCGCTGGACGGTCGATCGAGCTAGCCCTGTCAGTGCAGCAAGCTGTCCCAGGCTGAGGCCGTCTGGGCTCTCACAAACTTCACGCAAGATAGCCGCGGCCCGTGAGATAACCTGAATACCGCCCCCAGATTTATCGATCATAATAGCTCACCTTGAATCACTATGTGGTACGGAAAATGTATCGCATTGTGATACACTGTTCATATTACATGCCGACACGCTACCGTTCTTCATCCTCAGATTCTCACTGCGTAGTGACACAGGAGACAGGGCTCAGTATTTCTCTGCTCAGGAATAAGCAAGGCATTAACCGCCCAACTCTTTAATCAAAAAGGACGATATTTCATGAAACTGAACGCAACATTATGCCTCCTACTGACAATGAATTGCATTCCCAATATTGCAAACGCAGTGGATATACAGGAAATAAGCAAGAAAACGGATCTCTATCTCAATCAGCATTACCCTCAGTTGGATAGCTTATATAAGGATATTCATAAGAATCCTGAACTCGGGTATCAGGAAGTCAGAACAACCAAACTTCTTGCTGATAATATGCGCAAGATCGGTTTCCAGGTGACGGAAAATATCGGCGGCACAGGGTTGGTTGCCATATTCCAGAATGGGGCTGGCCCTACCGTCATGGTACGCACAGAACTTGATGCTCTGCCCATGCAGGAAAAAACGGGTCTGCCATACGCCAGTACCGCTAAGCAGACAGGTCGGGATGGGAAAGAGACATTCGTTGCGCACTCCTGCGGTCACGACATTCATATGGCATCATGGTTCGGCACCGCCTCTGCACTAATAAGTATGAAAGACAGCTGGAAAGGAACCTTAATGTTTGTCGCCCAGCCCGCTGAAGAGGAAATTACGGGTGCCAGCGCAATGATTCAGGACGGCATTTTCAAAAAATTTGGTAAGCCAGATTACGCCTTTGCCCTGCACACTTCCCCAATGGAATACGGACTGGTTTCTTTTAAACCCGGCGTCCAGACATCCAACGGCGATTCATTCGCCATTACCTTTAGCGGGAAAGGGGGACATGGTTCCATGCCGGAAAAAACCATTGACCCCATTATTATCGCTGCACGATTTGTTACTGACGTCCAGACGCTAGTCAGCCGTGAAACGTCCCCTAACGCGTTTGGCGTTGTGACAATAGGCGCATTTAACGCCGGATCATCCGGCAATATCATTCCTGATACGGCGAATATTCAAGGGACGTTGCGTACTTACGATGAGAACGTACGTAAAAATTTGATTGAGGGTATCGCTCGGTTTGCCAAGGCGTCTGCCGACATGGCCAAAGCACCAAAACCGGAGATTGTGATTGGTCAAAGCAAAGTTGACTCTGTCGTGAATGACGACAGGCTATCCGAATCTACCGCGAAGGTGTTTAGCCAACGATTCGGTCAACATTTCATACAGGCGAAAGAACCCAGCTCTGCCAGCGAAGATTTCTCTGTCTTCGTCAACAATGGCATTCCGTCTGTCTATTTTAACATCGGTATCTATTCGCCAGAGCAAATTAAAAAATGGGCAAATGAAGGCGTAGAAATACCCAGCAACCATTCCCCACAGTTTGCGCCAGTGCCGGAACCGACCATTCGCACTGGGGTTGAAGCCATGACGCTAGCGGTAATCAATGCAATCGATAAAAATGCGGAAAATAAACAATAGCATCAATATTTTTTCATGCCGCTCTACGCCGCAATAAGAGAGGTGAGAGAACGCCGCTATCAGTAAACGCCGTGGCAGCGTTCTCTCGATAAGATTAATGGCCGTATTTAAAATTAAAACCTAATGCGTCACCCGTGGTGTCGTATTCGCGGAAGTTGTAGATCAGAGGCTTCCATTTTGACGAATCAACAACGTCATTTGCTCCTAATAGCTCACTCTCCACCCAAACATTCACAATATCCAGCTCAACAAGAATAAAACGCCCTTTGTCCGTCGTGCTGACGGTCTTACATTCCGCCTGGATAGGACATTCACTCACCCGAGGTGGCGTAATATCGGTAGAGGCTTCTGTGTGAAGGCCGACTTTAGAAAATTTGTCGTGGCAGACCTCAACGCCCCATTTAATCTGGCCTTCAGATAGCGTATCGCTTCCGGTCAACTTACCCAGCGCTTCAACTTTCTCCCACAGTTTATAATCAGGAATATTGATGACAACATCAGAACCGGATAACAAGTTATTGTAGGTTTTACTTCCTTTCGTGACACCGATAATAATTTTATCGCCGAGGGAAATTGACGATGATATAGAAGCGACATTGACTTCTCCGTTGCTATTATCTGTTGTCGTAACAAGAAAAACGGGGAAACCATAATAAAACGAGCTGAGCTTTACGTTCTTTTTCATTTGAGTTCAAACCTCACCAGAGAGTAGCGTTATATTTTCTCATTTCTACTCTTTTGATTTATTTTTAACAATAACTCTAATTGAGTAGCGGCAAGGGGGATGTATTACATTCAACATCCCTAATAAGTAGACCATCAAAAAATCACTTAATGTAACTATTCCTTGATGTTAGTTTTCGCCTCCCTTCCATAAGCGCAGAAAAATAATCGATATGAGAAACGTCGAACCTTGATAATACAGCCTTTCTGCGATGTGTTGCGGTATTGTAAAAAATTAATTAGCAGAAAATAATTCACAAACATTAAAACAGGTATATGATATGCACTATATGGTTTTTCCTTCCTGCCCTGCAATGTAGCAGGGTAAAGCATGAGGTTTAAACATGGAACGAATTGTTATACCAGCGAATTATGTTCATACCCGCACCACGCCTTTCTGGACAAAAGAAACTGCCCCAGCGTCTATCTGGAAGCGCCATTTGGATGCAGGGACGCGTCAAGGCGTCTACCCGCGCTTGTGCGTGATGCAAGGGACGATTCGTTATTATGGCTACGCCGATGAGACTAGTGCTGACCCCGTAGAAACGCTAACTATTGAAGCCGGACAATTTGGCGTCTTCCCCCCAGAGAAATGGCACAGAATCGAAGCGTTATCTGATGATACGCTATTTAACGTGGACTTTTATGTCGATCCAAAAATTTTGATAGAAGGTTGAGGTAAACATAATGACAAGTGAAAATAAAGGCTATTCATTAACACTGTTGAACCGCGAAAATAATGAAAAAGCAGAAAAAGTTTATCTTAAACCGATGGCTTTTTATGTACCAGATTTCGCCGCAGGTGCAGTCGTGGAATTACTCAACGAACTGCCTTCAGCCAGTGAGAATAAAAAAGGGTTTTTGCTGACAGTCACGAATAATAATAACGGCGTGTCCGTTGATAAAGATCTCGCTACAGTCGAAGAATTAAAAGACAAGGCGATTTCAGCTGACGCCGTAAAAGATCTGGTTAATATCGTGCGTGGCTACGATGCGGATGAAGACACTAACGTCTGCGGTTGGTAACACAGTATAGACTCGTCATATTTCAAGTTGTATGTGTATCGATTTTCCGCAACGCGGATTATTTAAGCGTTACCTTTCGTACCCCTACTCATTAAAAAAAACAGGCGCTGGATGTCTTTTGACTTAACAAGCGCCCCTGTACCCTACCCACGCGACATACAACCCAAAATGCCTGAGCATGCTCATCAGGCAATAAGCCGATGATTACACCCACACAGGAATTTACGACTATGCTGTGATGACGTCAAAAGCGCGAGTTTGATCTTTTTTTCGCATCACTTTATTGGCGTACATTGCGGCATCGGCTCGACGGATCACAGCATCAGGCTCCTCGACGGAAGGATCGGCCATGACGATCCCCATGCTTGCGCCTAAGTATTCGATGCTGACCGTACCGAGTGAATAATTCCCCTGTAGCAAAGGCGTAATCTCGTCTCTGAAGGAAGAAATCACGCGTTCGTTCTCTTCCGGCGCAACGTTGACCATACGGGCAAAGACAAATTCATCACCACCAAGACGCCCGACAACATCCCCCGGATTCCCCCACGTCAGCAAGCGTCGACCGACCTCTTGCAAGAAGATATCACCGGCTTCGTGGCCGAACTGGTCGTTAATTCTCTTAAAGCCGTCGAGGTCAATGAATACAATGAGCGCCTGCTGATAGTCATTCTTTGCCTGAGAAAACATCGCTTCCAGCGAGTAAAACACGCCCCGGCGATTAAGCAGTCCGGTCAGTGAATCGGTGTAAGAGTATTCATGTAATGCGGCATTAGCAGCCGTCAATTGCTGCACCAACCACTCTTTCTGCACCTGCTGAGCAATAAGCTGCGCGAATAGACTCAGGATCTGTTCACCCTTGGTTGTCAGCGGCTTATGGTCAGAGCTCGCAGCACAGAGCGTACCGTATAATTGCCCGTTATCCATACACACTGGCGTACTGGCATAGGTCGTAATACCTAACGCTTGCGCCGCCTCAGAATCCCCCCAGCATTCGGCCACGTTAGGCGTGTAACTTTGCCCTTCGTCCAACGCACGCTTGCACAACGTGTCATGCCACGGAACCGAGGCCCCTTCAGGGATGTTGAGCGTTTTCGTGTTGTGAGCAAACAGGATATTTTGGAAACCCGCTTCGGTGTCAACCTGCGTCAGGTAAGTCGATTCCAGATCGGTGACCAACTCCAGCATGACCAATAACTGGCGAACCAACCCCTCGAAGGTATCCTCTGAACGTAATGCGTTCGAAAGGTGAGAAAGCAAATCATCAGTCATAACAGTAAATCCCAACGGTAAGTATTTTAATAAAAAACAATCAACTAACTAAAACATGGCGTACACCAACCTATCGTCTGTGCAAACGGGTGACTTCCCCATACGACAGAAATCCTACGCGCTTTTCGCTTCTCGCTGCCCCATTTGCACCTGGCGAGTTTATCTCGTTCTGTTTTCTATAATCGGTTAAAAAGCGCCATGTTTTATGCAACATGCCTGAGATTCATCGGCGCTGTCAGGCTAAACCCTCCATTCTGCTATTGCCATCACACTTACCTATTAAGGCTGCACGATCTGTTTGACTTTCCCGCGTGCGAGGACTTACAACAGCAGCACAGGCGTGTAACTAGTTTTCTAGGCAAGACCTGAAGCTCTCCCACTCAACATCATGGGAAGTGCTTCAGGTCTTTTTTCGTTTCTGGACCCGGGGAATCGTCGTATGAGCCACACAGCAGCAGATAATAACGCGACAGCCTATGCCACTACCGCTGAAAAAATCATCACGTTAGTCGGTGGAATTGACAACATTGAGCATATTGAACACTGTTCTACACGGCTACGGCTCAGTCTTTATGACAACAGCCAAGTAAACCAGAACGAGCTGGAGAAGGTACCGGGTGTGCTGGGCGTTCGGGTTAACGTGCAGTGCCAGGTGATCATCGGCAGCGAAGTGATGCAGGTGTACGAAGCGGTGCAGAACCTCGCGGCAGGCCGTAAGAAAACAGATCGCGCCGTGCCAGCAAAAGCCAACCGCACGGCTTTTGTTATCGATTTTATTATCAGCGTTTTTCAGCCGCTGGTGCCTGCAATTGCCGGTGGCGGCGTGCTCAAATCGCTGTTACTGCTGCTAGACCTGCTCGGCTGGCTCACTAAAGACAGCTCAACGTATAAAGTGCTGGATAATATCGGTTCCGCCCCACTCTATTTTCTGCCGATTCTGGTGGGTATCACCACCGCGATGAAGCTGAAAGTAAATGTGCTGGTTGCCGTTTCCGCCGTCTCTGTGATGGTGCTGCCAGCCATGTCTAAACAGCTGGCAGAAGGCGCGGAATTTCTCTCCCTCGACCTGAAAAACGTCGCTTACGCGTCGCAGGTTTTCCCGGCGATTCTGTGCGTCATTTTTTATGCGCAAACCGAAAAGCTCTTCAATCGCTACTCGCCGAGCGCGCTGCGTATTTTCCTGTCACCGATGCTGTCGCTGCTGGTCACCGTTCCCGTCACGCTGTTGGTACTTGGCCCGCTCGGTTATGAACTCGGCGCGGGTCTGGCTAGCGTGATCCTCTGGCTGTACAGCAAGCTGGGTTTTGTGGCGACGGGGTTGCTCGCCGCTGCGCTGCCCTTCATGGTGGCCTCGGGGATGCATAAGCCGATGCTGCCCTATGCCGTTTCCTCCTTGAGCCAGTTTGGTAAGGAAATGCTCTATCTGCCTGCGTCGCTTGCGCACAACATTGCCGAATCGGGTGCCTGCATGGCGATTGCGCTCAAGAGCAAAGACAAAACGCTAAAATCAACGGCGATTTCAGCCGGTATTTCTGCCCTGTTCGGCATCACCGAACCCGCGCTATACGGGATTACGCTGCTGAATAAAAAGGCGCTCTACAGCGTGATCGCAGGTAGCCTGGTCGGCGGTGCGTTTATCGGTTGGATGGCGATTGAAGCCTTTGCGCTGGTTGGCCCCGGTCTGGCTAGCATCTCCATGTTTATCTCGCCGGAAAATAGCTGGAATATCGTCTACGCCATCTCCGGTGCCGCGCTCTCTTTTGTCATCGCCTTTCTCTCCGCCCTGTTCCTCTGGCGGGAAGAGAAACCTGTCGCCGCCGTAGAAGAAAACCATCACGCGATTACCGAATGCCAGTTCACCAGCCCGATTGAAGGAAAAGTGATTGCGCTGGACAACGTGAACGACGAAATATTCTCCAAACGTATTATGGGTGACGGCATTGCCATCATCCCCGAGAAAGGCGTGCTCTACGCGCCGGCGAGCGGCACGATTGAGAACGTATTTGAAACCGGCCATGCCGTCAGCATGCTCACCGACAGCGGTGCCGAACTGATTTTTCATATCGGTATCGATACCATCAAACTCAATGGTCAGGGCTTTCAGCCGAAAGTCACGGCCGGCCAACAGGTTAATACCGGCGATGTCCTCGTTGAATTTGACCTCGATAGCCTCATCGCTGCGGGTTACGATCCCGTCGTCATGATGGTTATCACCAACAGCGAGCGCTTTCGCGTGATACCGGAAGCCACTGACGTCGTCATCCATCCCCACACCATCATCATGACCTTAAAGGAGTCTGTGTAATGGATAAAAACATCGCATTCCCGGAACACTTTTTATGGGGCGGCGCGATTGCCGCCAATCAGGCCGAAGGCGCATGGAATGAAGACGGCAAGGGGCCGTCAGTCGCGGACGCGATTACCTGGAAGCCGAACCTCGACCTGAAGAATTACCATGCCCACATGGCACTGACGGACGAAAACATCGCCGACGCGCTCAACGGAAAAAATGACGCGTTCTATCCCAAGCGGCGCGGCATCGATTTTTACCACCGCTACCAAGGCGATCTGGCGCTGTTTGCCGAAATGGGCTTCAAGGTGCTGCGCGTCTCTATCGCCTGGTCGCGCATCTTTCCAACCGGAGAAGACAGCGCGCCGAATGAAGCGGGCTTGCAGTTTTACGACGACCTATTCCGCGAGATGCGCAAGCACGGTATCGAACCGCTGGTGACGCTTTCACACTACGAAATGCCGCTGGCGCTGAGTGAGAAATACAATGGCTGGGTGCACCGCAACGTGCTGGATGCCTTCGTACGCTTCAGCAATGTCTGCTTCGATCGCTATAAGGATCTGGTGCGCTACTGGCTGACCTTTAACGAGATCGACAGTATCCATCGCCATCCGTTTACCACCGCGGGTATCCGTGAAGAAAAAAGCGCGCCGGGGCAGGCCAAGCAGGATATTTATCAGGGGCTGCATCACCAGTTTGTTGCCTCGGCTATCGTTACCCGCGACTGCCATGAAAAAATCCCAGGCAGCCAGGTCGGTTGCATGCTGACCAAGCTGACGACCTATCCGCACTCCTGCCGCCCGGAAGATGTCGAAGCCGCGCTGAAAAAGAACCTCGAAAACTACTTCTATGCCGATGTGCAGGTGTTCGGTGAATATCCGCCACTCATCAAGCGCGACCTTGAACGCCGTGGTATTCACCTCACCATGCAGCCCGACGATCTGGCCATTCTCAAACAGCACACCGTTGATTTTGTGTCGTTCAGCTATTACATGTCGCTCACCGAATCCACACAGCCGGACGCAGAGAGAATTCCGGGCAATACCGTTCTGGGCGTGAAAAATCCGTACCTGCCGGCCTCAGACTGGGGATGGCAGATCGACCCTGTCGGGCTGAAAATTTCCCTGCTGGAGCTTTACGATCGCTACCAGAAGCCGCTGTTTATTGTCGAAAATGGGCTCGGCGCGAAAGACGTTGTCGAAAACGGCAAAATCCACGATCCTTACCGCGTTGACTACTTCCGTTCACATTTCGAGCAAATGCGTGAAGCGATTGGCGAAGGCGTTGAACTAATGGGATTCACCAGTTGGGGCGCGATTGACATCATCAGCGCGGGCACCTCACAGATGTCCAAACGCTATGGCTTTATCTATGTCGATCAGGATGATGAAGGCAACGGTTCTCTGGCGCGGCTGAGGAAGGATTCGTTCTACTGGTATCAGAAGGTCATCGCGACCAACGGTGCCGACCTCACCTGACAGACAGCGCGGCCGCAGGCTACGTGCGCAATGACAGGAAAGACGGTGATTGGGAAAACGTAATGAGAAAACCAGCATGATTGGAAGAAAAACGTGATTAAAGTGAAAAAAGCGTTAAATAACAGCATGCTGTTAGTCGACCATGAACAGCAGGAGATGATCCTGTTGGGTAAAGGTATCGGATTTGGTGCCAAACCCGGTTCATTGATTGATGTGACGCACGTTGAGCAGGTTTTCATTCCGCTGGAAAACCTGAAATCACGGCATTTTCTTTCATTGACCGACACCATTCCTGCGGCTTTTTTTGACATCACGCATGAGATCGTCACGCTGGCGCAAAGTCAGTACGCCGAAAAGCTTAATTCGGTGCTGTTCTTTACGCTGGCGGAACATCTCTATTTTGCCGTTGAACGTAGCAAAACAGGCAGCCACTTCATCAATAAGCTCAGTTGGGAAGTGAAACGCTATTACCAAAAAGAGTACGCCCTCGGCGTGCAGGCAAAAGATCGCGTATCGGCACGCTTTAACGTCACGCTACCCGACGACGAAGCCATCAATATCGCTTTCCACCTCATCAATGCCGCCGGCAGCGCCGAAATTGCCGATGCCCACCAGCAGGTTCAGTTGGTGAATCGTCTGGCGGAGATTGTCCGCTATAAGTTAAACAAGAATATTGATGTCAACGCCGTCGATTACCTGCGTTTTATCACCCATCTACGCTATTTCTCCGAACGGGTGATTGCCCGCAAAATCGCACCGGGACGCACAGACGATTTCTATCAGGAACTGCTGAAACACTATCCTGACGCGATGGCGATTTCCTGGGCTATCAGGGATTACGTGCAGGAAAAATATCAAATGGCCTTGCCAAAAGAAGAGCTTACGTGGCTGACCATGCATATCAGCAGGCTGGCCGAAAGCCAGACGCCATAGCACTCGCCTCACGCAACCTCATCAATCGCTGCTATTTTTATCAACGTGCTGAAAAATAAAGCAGCGGTTTTCTCTCTCAGTAAGTCCGTATGTTGACCCTCATCACGATCGCGGATCGTGTAGCGCAATGAGATTGAAAACAAGAGTGATTATCATATATAGTTTTTGTCACCTGCAGAAAATATCTCCTTATTTTATTAATTTAGCCCCACATTCACTCTGGAGAAGATAACAACATGTCAAAAACGCTGTCTGTTCTGCGCAAAAAAGCGCGCCTGCTGACGCTGGCTTCATCGCTGATGGTTGCCTATGCCCTGCCTGCTGCTGCCGCAGATGACTCTCTGACCCTCTACACCACGCGTGAGCCCGGGCTGATTCAGCCGCTGCTGGATGCATTCACCAAAGAGACGTCGGTTAAAGTTAATACCGTGTTCATCAAGGACGGCATGCTGGAGCGTGTGAAGGCGGAAGGCCAAAACTCACCGGCTGACCTGCTGATGACCGTTGATGCCGGTAACCTGATCGATCTGGTAGAAGCCGGTGTTACACAGCCGATTCAGTCCAGTGCATTAACCGACGCGATCCCGGCGGCGCTGCGCGACAAAGATAACCAATGGTTTGGTCTGTCAATGCGCTCTCGCGTGCTCTATGCAGAAAAATCACTGCCGCTGACCAGCATCACTTACGAAAATCTGGCCGATCCAAAATGGAAAGGCAAAGTGTGTATCCGTGCGGGTCAACACCCATACAATACCGCACTGGTTGCTGCGATGATTGCTCACCACGGTGAAGCCAAAACCGAAACCTGGCTACGCGGTGTGAAAGACAACCTGGCGCGTAAAGCGACTGGCGGTGACCGCGACGTGGCGCGCGATATCCTCGGTGGTATCTGCGATGTAGGTCTGGCGAACTCGTATTATGTCGGCCATATGAAGAACGCCAAAGAAGGCACCGATGCCCGTAAATGGGGCGATGCCATCAAAGTCGTTCAGCCTACCTTTGAAAACGGCGGCACACACGTCAATATCAGCGGTGCAGCGGTTGCACGTCATGCTCCGCATAAAGATCAAGCCGTGAAATTGATGGAATATCTGGTCTCCGCTCCAGCTCAGCAGATCTACGCTCAGGCAAACTACGAATATCCGGTTCGCAAAGGCGTCACGCTGGATTCCACCATTGGCAGCACGATTGGTGAAGTTAATGTGGATAGCACTCCGCTGACCGACATCGTTAAATTCCGTAAACAGGCCAGTCAGTTGGTAGATAAAGTTGGATTCGATCAATAAGACCAGTTCGTCAACCATGCGCGGCGCCTTCGGGCGGCCGCGCCTCTTTTTTTCTCCGCTTCGCATCGCTGCCGTCATCATTGCACTCGGCGTACTGGCTCCGCTGGTTTCCCTGCTTTGGCTAGCGGCTGGCGCAGGTGTTGGCCATTGGGATCACCTGATGCGCTACGTGCTACCCGATGCCGCACTCAACACGCTCATTCTGCTCGTCGGCGTCGGCGCACTCGTCATGGTGATTGGCGCAGGCTGCGCCTGGCTGGTGACGGCGTTTGATTTCCCCGGCAGGCAGTTCGTTAGCTGGGCGCTGCTGCTACCGCTGGCGATGCCAACCTATATTGTCGCTTTTGCCTGGCTCGATCTGCTGCATCCTATAGGGCCGATTCAGGAAGCGATCCGCAGCGTGCTGGGCTACGACAGTCCGCGTCAGTTCCGCCTGCCGGATCTGCGCTCCATGACGGGCGCGATTCTGCTACTCGGGCTGGTGCTCTATCCGTACGTTTATCTGACTATGCGCGCGATGTTTATCAGCCAGCCTGCACACCTGCTGGAAGCCGCACGCACGCTGGGTTTGAGCACAACGGGCACCTTCCTGCACGTTGCCCTGCCGATGGCACGCCCTGCGTTGGCCGTCGGCACCAGTCTGGCCTTGCTGGAAACGCTGAATGATATTGGTGCCTCCGAATTCCTTGGGGTCAATACGCTGACCGTGACGGTTTACACCACCTGGGTCACCCGCTCGGATTTACCTGCCGCTGCGCAAATTGCCTGCACGATGCTGACGGTCGTCATCCTGCTGCTGACGCTGGAGTATTACGGCCGGAAAAACCAGCGCTACGGCACCAGCCGACAGATGCGCGGCATCATGCCCGCACCGCTGAAAGGTGTTCGCGCCTGGCTAGCGACCTGTGCGACCGCGTTACCTATCCTGCTCGGCTTCATCGCCCCTGCCCTCTTTCTGGCATGGGAAAGCGCGAAACGACTGGGCGATAGCGTGACGATCTCCGCTGGCCTGATACAGTCGTTGCAGAACTCGCTTCTGCTGGCCATTGGCGTCACGCTGGTCGTCACGTTCGTTAGCCTGATTATTGCGTGGTATGCCCGTCATTCAGCTATCAATGATCGTTCACCGGAACGCCGCCGCACCATACTGAGAATTGCCTCGCTGGGCTATGCCGTGCCCGGTACGGTACTGGCAATTGGCATGCTGACGCCCGGCATGGCGACGGATAATTTCCTCGCTGACTTGATTGGCTATAAGGGATTGCCGCTGCTTTCCGCCGGTGTCCTTCTGGTGGTCTGCTGCGCCATTCGCTTTATGGCGATTGGGATCGGTGCACTTGATGCCGGGCTGACGCGCATTCCCCCGGTGATGGAACAGGCATCGCGTCTGCTCGGCGAAAGTGAATTCGTCACTTTTTTCCGTGTGCACCTTCCCCTGCTGCGTCCGGCGCTGGTGACCAGTGCGCTGCTGGTGTTTGCCGACGCGATGAAAGAACTCCCCGCCACGCTGCTGCTGCGGCCGGTCAATTTCGAAACGCTGGCGACCGTTCTGTATGCCGAAGCCGCCAGAGGCACCTACGAAGAAGGCGCGATTGCCGCACTGCTGATTGTGCTGGCGGGTACGCTGCCCGTTGTGCTGCTAGCTCGCAGTCAGCTAAAAACGTCGGTTGAGAAAGAATGAAAATCATGAGGAAGAGTCAAGGTGTCTGAGGCTACACTCGTTCTGAATAATGTCCATGTCGCCTACGGGCACAAGCATAATGTTCATCACGTGCTGAACGGTTTTTCCATGGAAGTTGCCGCTGGTGAATTAGCCTGTCTGCTGGGCGCATCAGGATGCGGTAAAACGACGGCTTTACGCGCGATTGCGGGTTTTGAGCACCTGACTCAGGGGACGATTCACGTCGGCGGACGCTGTGTGGCAGGTCCAGACGTGCATCTGCCGCCGGAACAGCGCAACGTCGGGATGGTGTTTCAGGACTACGCATTGTTTCCCCATCTGACCGCCGCGCAGAATATTGCCTTTGGCCTGAGAAAACAGCCGAAAGATCTTCAGCAGTCGCGCGTCCGCGCCATGCTTGAGTTGGTCGATCTTGTCTCGCTGGCACAACGCTACCCGCATGAGATGTCCGGCGGACAACAGCAGCGTATTGCACTCGCGCGGGCGCTGGCCCCGCAACCTGCCGTGCTGCTGCTCGACGAACCCCTATCCAGCCTCGATCCCGACAGCCGCAAACGGCTGGGACAGGAAGTGCGCGACATCCTGCGCGACGCCGGACAAACCGCGCTCCTCGTCACGCACAGCGAACAAGAAGCCGAACTGATGGCCAGCCACATTGGCTATTTGAAAGCAGGTAAACTCGATAATATTTCGGTGAACCGAGACGTCTGATTCAGTGGTTCACCCCTGACAACATGGGAAATAATAAGTATGATTAAATCCTATCGGTAAGTTCAAGGGGTAGGTATGAGAACAACACAGCAGATGAGTATAACGTTACCGAATGAAATGGCTGCACAGGTGAAAGCTCGAGTTGCCAGCGGTGAATACGCGTCAGAAAGTGAAGTTATTCGGGAAGGACTTCGAGCGTTGATTGCACGCGATAATGCAGTAGAAAATTGGCTGCAGGAACAAGTTGTTCCTGCTTGGAACGCGCTGCAACGCGGTGAAACAGAAAGCCTCAACAGTAGCGACATTAGGAACAGATTAAAAGCCGAGTTCAGGAAGATGACCGGAGAAGAGTAATGGATTACAGGGTAGTATTCGCACCGGAAGCGGAGGAACAACTCGCAACACTATACCGCTACATCGCGAGGGTTTCGTCACCCAAAACAGCTCTCAGCTACACCGAAAGCATTGTCAGTTACTGTGAATCACTTGAGTTATTTCCTGAAAGAGGAAACCAGCGCAACGATATTTTGCCTGGACTGCGCGTCACTAATCACAGCAAACGAACACTCATTGCTTTTATGGTGGAAAAAGAGAAAAAAACGGTAACGGTTCTGGGCATTTGGCATGGCGGACAGGATTATGAAAGCGACCTGCTGTCAGATGAAACTGATTAACAGTTTCGGGTTAGCTAGCTAACTTCCCCAAGTACATTATGGCAGTAGCCTACAGGTTACCCATAAGCCACTGCCCATTCTTACGTTCGTTTGCCTGTATCGCTACGCGTTGCCCTGCCTATGCTTATCCGCATACTCGGGGCTGTTGATCCACTGATGATCGGCTTCCCAGGTGAAACGCCACTGGCGCGTCGGGCCGGCCATCACATTCAGATAGTAGCTGTCATAGCCTGCAATAGTAGCGACCGGGTGATAGCCGCGCGGCACCTGCACCACGTCCCTATTGTAGACAGCCATACATTCATCTAATGAACGGTCATCGGTATAGACACGTTGCAGGCAGAATCCCTGTTCTGGGTTCAAACGGTGGTAGTAGGTTTCTTCCAGATAGGTTTCCTGCGGCGGACTATCGACATCGTGCTTGTGGCTAGGATAAGAACTGGTGCAGCCTTCAGCGGTGTAGACTTCGACCACCAGCAGGCTGTCGGCCGCTTTGTCCTCCGGCAAAATATTATGCACATAGCGCTGGTTATTGCCGACGCCACGTTGCTCGGCGTCAATATCCTGTGGCGCAATCAGTCGGGTCGGATGCGTGCCGAACCCCGGAGCGGCGCAAACTGCCAGTTCCAGCGCCGTGTGCGCCGTCACCGTAATCGTCTCACCCGGCGTGACATAAACCGCATAGGGTTTTCTGCGCTCAAACGGGCTCATTCTGTCGCCAATCTGCTCGAAGCACTCACCCGGCGTGACAACCGTTGCTTTGCCGCTGACTAGCACCAGACAGCGTTCGTTATCGCTGGCGGGCAGCGATAGCACCTGTTCCGGTGCCAATTGATATACCTCGAACCCCACGTATCGCCAGCCCGCCGTTTCCGGCGTGATGTGCTGTATACGCCCGTGTTCGTCAGGGGTGCGATGGCGTGATAACAGTCGGGACATCTTTTGCCTCCTTATCTCCCCCTACTTCAAGCTGCCTGCTCGTTGGTCTGCTGGCAGCGTGAAGATGCGGGGATATCACCACGAATCAGATCAAATCCGCCTGCTGGGCGAAACGCTGCAAGTTATTGTAGCCTAGCGTCGCGTACGTCAACGGATGCGCAACGGCCGGATCCTGTTCTGCTTCGACCACCAGCCATCCGCTGTAGTTATGAGCCTTCAGGATGCTGAATACCGCCGGATAATCGACGCAACCATCGCCCGGTACGGTAAAGACGCCGCTCAGCACCGCGTCCAGGAAGCTGGTCTTACGGTTTTTCACGTCTTTCAGCACATCTGGACGAATGTCTTTACAGTGAACGTGATTGATGCGGTTAATCCAGCGCTTCGCCACTGCAACCGGATCGGCACCCGCAAACGTCAGGTGTCCAGTATCCAGCAACAGCCCGAGTTCCGGCCCGGTATGTTCCATCAGATTATCCACGTCCTGCGCACTTTCAATCACCGTGCCCATATGGTGATGATAGGCAATCTGCACGCCCTGACTTTGCGTGTAGCGCGCAAACTCGGTCAGCTTTTTGCCGTATTCTGGCCAGCGTTCTTCGGGAAAACGCGGACGCAAATGAACAGGTTTCTGTTGGTCGCCGTGAATCGCGCCCGTGACTTCGGCAAACACTAGCACCGTCGCGCCGAGGTCGCGCAGCAACGCCAGATGCCCCTGCACCGCTTCAATCTCTTCTTCTACTGAACGAGTAAGCAGTTCGCCGGAATACCAGCCGGAGACTAAGCGCAGATCGTGCGCTTGCAGGATCGGCCCCAGCACGCTGGCCTGACGCGGGAATTTATTACCTAATTCAAAACCGGCGAAACCCGCCTGCCGCCCTTCGCTCAGACAGGTTTCCAGCGGGGTGTCCGCGCCCAGAGAAGGCAGATCGTCATTGGTCCAGGTGAGTGGATTAATACCAAGTTGAACAGTCATGTTATGTCCCTTATTCAAATATATATGCTCGTCATACTTCAAGTTGCATGTGCGTTGGCTACGTTCAGTCACCCGAATCACTTACCTGAGTAAGCTCATCGGGATTCCTTCGCTTGCCGCCTTCCTGAAACTCGAATTATTTAGAGCACAGAAATGGGTTAGCCGCGCTGACGCCAGACGGCGATCAGTTGCAGGTAGTTATGCTTAACTTGCTCAATCAATTCGGCGTCGTCGATCTCGTTACGCAGCCATTTTTGCGCTGGCTGGGCAAACAGGGTACGACCAACGGCAAAACCTTTCACAATCGGGAAACCCACGGCGGCGCTGAAACCCTGTTGCAACGTTTCCAGAGGCGCATCCAGCCCCAGAATCACCACGCCCCGACAGTAAGGATCGCGCTGCGCCAGCAGCGGCGTAAGCTGTTGCCCAGCCTTCGGAGGACAGCGGCGGCAGTTTCCACCAGTCAGGCCGTACGCCGAGGTTGTAGAAGCGTTGAATCGCGCGCAGATAAAGCGCATCGCTGTGCGGCATTCCCGCAGGCAGAATGACTTCGAGCAGCAGTTCATGGCCGGACTGGCGACAGGCCTGATAGACCTCCATCACCTTCATTTCCTGCTCGCGCCGCAGCGCGTGGGCATCTTCCGGGTGGAAGAACACCAGACATTTCACGACGTGCTCTAGCGGCCAGCTCACCAACTGTGAGCCAATATTGCCGCGCTCCATCATTAACGGGCGCGATCCCGGCAGCTCAATCGGTCGGCCGATCCACCAGCCTTTTCCGGTGATGTCATTCAGCGCATCCTGTCCGAACGTGCCGTCGCACAGCAGACCCGCTTTACCGTCCAACCCTGCCTGCTGTGCCGCGTCATAGCTGGCACGCAGAATCAGCTTTTTCAGTGCCGGAATACGGCTGATTTCTGTGCCGCAGTTCAGCGCCATGTCTTCCAACTGGCTGCGGTGATCGAACGCGATCACACACAGCTCATGCCACTGTTTACGACGCGTCGTAACACGATGCAGATGGTTAAGTTCTTCGTCCAAATCGGGACGCGGGACACTTGCCGCGCGGGCTAAATAGTTATCCAGTTCGATCTTACTTGGCATCGCGGGCGCACAGCCGTGGCGTGACACCACCAGCGCGCCGCAGGCATTGGCGTACGCACAGGCTTTTTCCCAGCCTTCGCCGTTGAGGTAGCCGCGCAGCAGGCCGGACATAAATGCATCGCCTGCCCCCAGCACGTTCAGCACATCCACGCGCACGCCTTTGATCGTGATGCCTTTATCCAGATGGTTAGGAATCGCGTCGCTAAACACCGAGCAGCCCAGCGCCCCGCGTTTGCACACCAGCTCCGCCTGCGTGTGCTGCCGCACCGTGCGCAGCGCCTGCAAGGTATCCGTGCTGCCACCCGCAATGTGGAATTCCTCCTCGGTGCCGACAATCACGTCGAACAGCGACAGCACCTGCTGCAACTGCTCCGTGACCGCCTGCGCTTCAACAAAACGGGTTTCGCCATCGCCCAGCGATGTCAGCCCCCACAGCACCGGACGGTAGTCGATATCCAACGCCGTTTTCACCCCGTTGCGTCGCGCATATTGCAGCGCCGTTAGCACCGCTTCACGCGTGTTAGGGTGAGAGAGATGCGTGCCGGTAATCGCCAGGCAGCGCGACGACGCGATGTAATCCTCGGTGAAATCCTCCGGCGAGATCGCCATATCGGCGCAGTTATCGCGGTAGAAAATCAGCGGAAAGGTATCGCGATCTTTGATGCCCAACAGCACCAGCGCCGTCAGACGTTCCTTATCGGTAATCAAATGGCTGGTATCGCAGCCGACCTGATTCAGCTCTTCACGCAGGAAGCGCCCCATATGCTCGTCGCCCACCCGCGCCAGCATAGAAGAACGTAGTCCCTGTCGCGCCGTGCCATAAGCTACGTTGCCGGACGACCCGCCCAGATACTTGGCAAAGCTGCCCATATCTTCCAGACGCGCGCCGATTTGCTGCCCGTACAGATCGACAGCAACGCGCCCCATGCAAATCACATCAAACGTCTTTTCCTTATTCATAGCGGCCAATCCTGTAAAAAATCCTGCAAAAAAGAAGAAATCACGTCAGCTGGCTGATTAGCCCACCTCATGCACGTTCACCCAACGCGCCGTTTCGTGTGACTGCACGATCGCATCCAGAACTCGCGAGACTTTCCAGCCCTCTTCGAAATCTGGCCACATCGGGACATCAGCCGCAATACCGTCGATCAGATCGCGCACCTCTACCGTTTTCTGATCGTTAAAGCCAATACCGTGTCCGGCGCTGGCGCAGAAGGCTGCATAGTCAGGATGCTGCGGCCCAGTCAGCAGCGTTTTGAATCCCTGCCGGTTCTCCGGTTCGTCATGCCGATAGAGCTTCAGCTCTGCCATGCGTTCCTGCGTGAAACTCAGCGTACCTTTCGTTCCGGTCACCACGTAGGTCAGCCCCATTTTGCGGCCGCAGGCGATACGCGAGGTTTCAATCACGCCGCGTGCACCGTTGGCAAACCGCACCATTGCATGCGCCTGATCTTCATTCTCCACCTGCACGAATTCGCTGCTGCCCGGTGCTGTCGGGCGCTGCGTAATCACCGTTTGCAGGTCACCGCAGACGCTGGCGATATCACCCACCAGATACTGCGCCATGTTGACGATATGCGCCGCCAGATCCCCCAACGCGCCCAGCCCAGCCGTTTCTTTGAAACAGTGCCAGTCGGCCGGTTTGTTCGGATCGGCCAGATAATCTTCGTTATGCGTGCCGTAAAAATGCACCACGTCGCCAATCTCGCCGCTGGCGATAATCTCTCTGGCCAGCTGTGAGGTCGGGTTCTTCATGTAGTTGAAGCCCACCAGCGTTTTCACACCCGCCCGCTGCGCGGCGTCGACCATTTCTCGGGCATCACGCGCGTTCAGCGCTAGCGGTTTTTCTGAGTAAACGTGCTTACCGTGCTGGATAGCCGCCATCGTCATCGTCTTATGCAGAAAGTTCGGCGCACAGATATCCACCACGTCAATGTCTGGATCCGCCACCAGCGTACGCCAGTCTCCCGTTGAGCGCAGGAAGCCAAACTCCTGCGCCTTTCGGGCTGCCAGCTCCGGTGACACTTCTGCCAGCATCGCCTTCACCAGATTGCCTTTCAGCGGGAAGACCGTCGGCGCCTGCGCGTAGGCGATGGCATGCGCACGACCGATATAGCCGGTGCCGATTAACCCAATGCGTACATCCTTCATATCCACCTCGGTGCGAAAAGAGAGTCGGTACGGGTGCGGCTTAGATAGCGCCGCGACGGCTCTTGGCGTAGGTATCAAACGCCACGGCCAGCACGATAATTAACCCGGTGATAATCTGCTGGTAGTAGGCCGATACGTTCATCAACACCAGTCCGTTAATCAGGATCCCCATGATGATCGAGCCGATAATCGTGCCGCTGATCCGGCCGTAGCCGCCCATCAGCGAGGTACCACCGATGACCACTGAGGCGATGACGCGCAGTTCGAAGGTGATCCCCGCGACCGCTTCTGCGCTACCGAGACGGGCGCTGAGAATGAAGCCCGCCAGCCCGGCCAGACAGCCAATCACGACGTAGACGCTGACCAGTACACGCTGCACGTTCACCCCAGCCAGCCGTGCAGCTTCGGTGTTGCCGCCGATGGCGTACACGAAGCGACCCCAGCGGGTTTTATGCAGCGCCAGATAACCCAGTAAGGCGACCAGCGCGAAAATCCAGATCGGCACCGAAATACCCAGGATCTCGCCTCGTCCCCACCAGCGATAGCCGGGGTCAAAGCCAGCAATCGGCGCGCCGTCGTTCATTACCAGCGTTAATCCACGCCAGATCGTCATCCCGCCCAGCGTGACGATGAACGGCGGCAGACGCAGCTTGGTGACACCCAACCCATGCAGGAAACCAATGAAGGTGCCCATCGCCAGACAGACGCCTAACGCGACCAGCCAGCTTAAGCCGTACCAGGCATCAGGATCGACGGTGGTGAAGTTGTCGCCTTTAATAACCGAGGCGGCGGTGATGGCGCACACCGCCAGAATCGAGCCGACGGACAGGTCGATCCCCGCAGTCAGAATAACGAACGTCATCCCCACGGCCATGATGCCGTAGATGGACACTTCGGTCAGGATGTTGGTGATGTTGCGCTCGGACAGAAAATTGCTGTTCTGCGACTGAAAGAAGATCAGCAGCAGAATCATGAAAATAAACACGCCAAAGCGTTCAAAAAAGGCAATCGGATCAAAACGTCCACGCGGATTGGACGGCGTAATGCTCTTAGAAAGCGGCTGCTGGGACATGCGTCACCTCCGTTATGCTGCGTGTAATACGTCGTGGCAAATGGCCATCATCGTCATCAGTTTTTCTTCTGTGGCGTCATCGCCATGAATTTCCCCGCTAATCCGCCCTTCGCTGAGCGTGATAATGCGGTCGGAAATCGCCATGATTTCCGGCAGGTCGGAGGAAATCACAATCACGGCGACGCCCCGTTTCGCCATATCGAACAGCACCTGATGCACCTCGGACTTGGTGCCAACATCGATGCCGCGCGTGGGCTCATCCACTATCAATACCTTGGGATTCAGTGCCATACAGCGGGCAAGAATCACCTTTTGCTGGTTACCGCCCGACAGCTTGCGCACTTCCTGCTCGCTGTTCACCATCTTGATATGCAGCGCCTGACGGTAGGCCTCAATCAGGTCGTCCTCCTTACGGGGGTCGACAAACCAGCGCCAGCGCATCAGCGACGAGAGGTTGGAAAGCGAGATGTTTTCCCTGATCGACAACCCCAGCACCGCGCCCTCTTTCTTGCGGTCTTCCGGCACCAGCGTGATGCCTTGCGACAGCGCATGCAGCGGCGTGGAGGGATAATAGGGTTCGTCATCCAGCACAAATTCACCGGTAGAGAATGCGTCTGCACCGAACAGGCAGCGCGCGATTTCCGTACGTCCCGCGCCCACCAGCCCGGCAATACCGAGCACTTCGCCCGCATGCACCTGGAAGTTGATGTCCTTCAGCGCGATGCCGTGCGCATCCAGCGGCGGTTTTTCCCGACTTAAGCCCTTTACGGCCAGCCGTACTGGCTTATCCTGATGATGCGTTTCCGATGGCGGACGGCGGTTGAACACCACATCACGGCCGACCATCAGGCGAATAATTTCCTGCACATTCGTGCTGGCAACATCGCCGGAACCGGTGTAGCGGCCATCCTGAAATACGGTAAACCGATCGCACAGTTGGAAGACTTCGTGCAGACGGTGCGTGACATACACTACGCTCACGCCACGCCCTTTCAGCTCGCGCACCACACGGTGCAGGCTGTCGACTTCACTGTCGCTCAGCGCCGCCGACGGTTCATCCATCACAATCAGCTTGGCGTTCAGCGTCAGCGCTCTGGCAATCTCTACCATTTGCTGCTGCGCCACGCTCAAACGCGCCACCTGCGTCGTCGGCGCAATGTTCAATTTCAGATAATCCAGTACCGCTTTCGCCTCGCGATTCACCGCTAGCGCGTCCACGAATACACCTCGGCTCTGCGGCTCGCGTCCCAGGAACATGTTCTCCGCCACGCTCATATTGGGCAGCAGATTAAACTCTTGATAAATGGTGATAATCCCCCGCTTTTGGCGCTCAACGGGCGATTCGAGCGGTAACAGCGTCTCGCCGCCAAACCAGATGTCGCCGCTGGTCTGCGGCTGCGCCCCTGCCAGCGCCTTCAACAGCGTCGATTTACCCGCGCCGTTTTCTCCCAATAGCGCATGAATCTCTCCCGGCTGTACGGTCAGCTGCGCGTTGCTCAACGCCCAAACGCCGGAGAAGCTCTTTGCCAGATTGGTAATGTTCAGTAGGGGTTCCGTCATGTTTACCTTCCTCCCGCAAGGCCGCGCGGACGCGGCCTGCTGAATACCTTTATTGATTACGTAGAAAACGGCTTATTTACCCGCTTCGCCAATACGTTCAGCATCGTTCAGGTTATCTTTGGTAATCATGGTCGGTTGGTAATCTGCCCCGGTGATAGGCGCTTTACTGCGGATGTTATTGGTCAACTGCGTCAACGCGGTAGTCACCGCGTATCCCGGACGTTGATCGGCAGTCACGGCCAGCCAACCGTCGCGTACGCGAGCCAGCGCTTCCGGTACGGCGTCAAAGCCGGTTACCATCACGTCGCCGGGTTTCAGGCCTTGCCCTTGTAACGCTTCAATCGCGCCCAGCGCCATGTCGTCATTTGCAGAGAGGATCACCTGCGGGCGTTTAGGCAGCGAAGGAAAAACGCTTTCCACGATGCGCATCCCTTCGGAACGCATCCAGTTCCCCGTCTGGTCAGCGACAATGTGGTATTTGCTCCCGCCAGCTTTCAGGCTGTCGCGAATCCCCTGCGTACGCTCGATGTTAGAAGAACGACCCCGGTTGACCGGTCAGCAGAATGATCTCTGCGCCATCTGGGAATTTGGTTTTGACGTAGTCGGCAATCGCCTGACCGCCTTTATAGTTATTGGCACCAAAGTGCGGCACCGCTTTTTCGGTTTTTACCGAACGATCCAGCGTCACCACGGGCAGCTTGGCATCCTGAATATCGGTAACCGCGCTGGACACGGCGTTGACGTCATTCGGCGATACAACAAAGCCCTGTGCCCCACGCGTAATAGCATTTTCCAAGTCGGCGGCCTGCTTCGGTGAGCTACCCTGCCCATCCAGCACCTGCAAATTCACGCCCAGTTCTTTGGCGGCTTTAACGGCGGTGCGCTGCATATGTACTTCAAACGGCATAGCGAGATTCGGCGTACTGAAAACGATTTGTTCATTTTGGGCCTGAGCAAAACCAGACAGACCCAGTGCGATGGCGATTGCGGAAACGCTGATGATCTTTTTCATATGTCTTTTCTCTGCTTCTGTTATGAGTATGGGTGTAGGGTTGAAAGCAGGTAAAACGCGATGTGCCGATGCCGATACGGTTACACGGCGACCTCCTTGCCTTGAGCCAGTGATTCAAAGGCTTTATCCGCCAGGTTCAGCGCACGCTCACCGTCCAGCCCGGAGCATTCCGGCTGCGTGCGGCCATTCAGCACATCGACAAAGTGCTGCCACTCTGCCGCGTAGGCGGCGTGATAGCGTTGCAGGAAGAAGTATTCGGGTTTTGCTGCCAGACAGCCGTCGTCGGTCCACTGCTCGACCACGTTTTCACGGATGTTGCCCGCACTGAGCACGCCTTTCGCGCCATGTAATTCGAGACGCTGATCGTAGCCGTAGCCAGAGCGGCGGCTGTTGACGATGGTCGCCATCGCGCCAGAGGCGAATTTCAGCACGATAAACGCGGTATCGATGTCGCCCGCTTCACCAATCGCCGGATCGACCAGGTTGCTGCCTTGCGCAAAGACCGACACCGGCTCTTCGCCCATAATGAAGCGCGCCATATCGAAATCATGGATCGTCATGTCGCGGAACATGCCGCCGGAAACGCGGACGTACTCAGCAGGCGGCGGTGACGGATCGCGGGAGATAATCAGGAGAGATTCCGGCTTGCCGATGCGGCCTTCACCCGCCAGCGTTTTGACGCGGCGGAATTGCGGGTCGTAGCGGCGGTTGAAGCCCACAAACAACGGCACGTTCTGCTGTTTGACGACGGTCAGGCAATCGCGAACGCGAGCGATATCCAGATGTACGGGTTTTTCACAGAAAATGGCTTTGCCATGTTTGGCGGCCAGCTCAATCAGGTCGGCGTGCGTGTCGGTCGCGGAGGCAATCAGGACGGCGTGTACCGCCGGATCGTTCATGACCTCATCCACGGTTTGCACTTTGGTGTGGTAACGTTCGGCCAGCGCCGTGGCATTGGTTGGATTGGGATCGACCACCGCGTACAGGTTGGTTTCTTTGTGTGCCGCGATGTTCACTGCATGGACCTGACCGATGCGGCCCGCGCCCAGTAAAGCGATGTTAAACATAGGTGCTCCCTTGCTGCCTGAGTGGCATTTAATGCCAGACTGAAAAGTGACGGATAACGGCTAGTCGCATTCTCCCCAGCCCCATCATCACCCGCTCTTTACCGCGAATCCTGATAGATAAAATAAAACATTTATTTCAGTTTTGTATAAATTGAAAATTATGTTTTTGCGCGTCAGTTAACATTTTCATGACATCTTCGCTGTTTTCTGCAACCCCAATCACACATCGAATGAATACGTTTATGGCGGTATACCGGAATGTCAGAGGATCGGTCAGACGCTGGCGCACCGCGGGAAGGAAAATGAAACCGTGGTTTGAAAATGAAATGAATATTTCAATTCGATTCGGGAGTCTAGAGGAAGGATTAGGCAGCACTAAAGATCGCAAACTTCATCTGCACAAGCTTTCTCTTCGTCACATTTTATGCGAACGAGGAGACGGTTTCGTGCGCCACAATGCTGTTATTACATGCCACCTCGTAGCACGCGCCCGACGCAGGTCGCTCAGTCGCCGCCGCCCTGTGAACCCTGGCTTCCGGCTAAATTATGTCGCTACGCGATGCCTTTGTCGGTATCAGGCTTAACGGACCGCCTGCGACGTGCTCCCTGCACGGCGCAGGCTTTCGCGGCGTCCATGCCGCTCATCCTAAACCTGCTCTCTCCTCAGCATAATTTCTTACGCCGGATTATGCCCAACCTCACTTGCACCCCTGCGTTATTTGTAGATAAGAGACAGCGTGAAAGGGAGATCATTTAATACTGGCGGGCGCGGGAAAGCGCAGCTTTCACGCTATTGGCGGCAGACTCGATCTCTGGGTTGTCAGCAACCTGCGCCGTGCCGGTACGCCACCAGGATTCGTAGCCGTGCGTCATGGTCTTCGGTAGTACCTTGATGTCGAGCAGCACGGGCCCAGAATGCTGGCGTGATTCCGTCAGCGCCTGCCTGAGCGAGGCTTCATCATGTACCCGCCACGCCTTGCAGCCATAGCTTTCCGCATTCTTGGCGAAATCCACCGGAAAAAGCGCACCACGCAGCTGCCCCGATTCTGCATCACGGTAGCGGTTTTCCGTACAGAAGCTGCCCATTCCCTGACTCATTTGCAGGTTGTTGATACAGCCAAAGCCCGCGTTATCGAATAGCAGAACGGTGATTTTGATGCCCTCTTGCACCGCCGTTTGCAACTCGGTATGCAGCATCAAATAGGAGCCATCACCGACCATCGCGTAGACCGGCTGCTGCGGTGCCGCAAGGCGTGCACCAATCGCCGCCGCAATTTCGTATCCCATGCACGAATAGCCATATTCCAAATGATAGCTGTCCGGCGTTTTCACTTGCCACACGCGCTGTAGATCGCCCGGCAACGAGCCCGCCGCGCCCACCACAACCGCGTTGTCTTCCAGCTCTTCATTCAATATGCCCAACACACGCGTTTGCGTCAGATGGGTATTCAACATCTGGCGATATTCATCCAGCTTGTCTTCCAGACCGTCCACCACTTCCGGTACCAGCTCGCCCTTATCCTGCACGGTAAACAACCGCTGTAGCTCGCGTTCCCATTCTGCACGAGCCTGTTCAACAGCCTGCTGCCAGCCGCTGCGATACGATGCCGCCGCCAGCCGTTCAGCCAGTGCCTCCAGCCCGACACGCGCATCGGCGATCAGGGGCAGCGCATCCAGTTTTAACGCATCGAACTCGGCCACGTTGAGCAGTAAAAATTCGACGTTCGGGTTCTGAAACAGCGATTTGGAGCCAGTGGTAAAATCAGTTAAACGCGTCCCGACGCCGATAATCAGATCCGCCTCGTGCGCCAGCCGATTCGCTGCCAATCCGCCCGTCACGCCAATACCGCCACAGTTCAGCGGATGTGAGGAAACAATCGCGCCTTTGCCCGCCTGCGTTTCGCCAAACGGAATCGCAAACTGCTCGGCAAACTGCGCCAGCGCATCATGAGCGCCGGAATAACGTACACCGCCGCCGCAAATCAGCATCGGACGGCGCTTGCTCGCAATCAGCGCCGCCGCCTCATCCAGCCTTGCAGCGTCCGGCGGACGGCGTTCGAGGTGATGGACACGTTTGCGGAAAAACGATGCTGGATAATCCCAGACTTCCGCCTGCACATCCTGCGGTAAACACAGCGTTACCGCGCCGGTATCTGCCGGATCGGTCAGTACGCGCATGGCGTTAATCAGCGCGCTCATCAGCTGCTCAGGGCGATTAATGCGATCCCAGTAGCGGGAAACGGGTTTGAAGCAGTCATTGGTGCTGATCGACAGATCGTGATATTGCTCGACCTGCTGCAGAACTGGATCCGGCTGGCGGCAGGCGAAGAGATCGCCGGGTAGCAGCAGCACCGGGATGCGGTTAGCAGTGGCGGTCGCGGCAGCAGTCACCATATTTGCCGCTCCCGGCCCCACCGACGAGGTCACTGCATAGATTTTCCGCCGCTTGTGCTGTTTAGCGAATCCAACGGCAATGTGCGCCATTCCCTGTTCGTTGCACCCCTGATGCACGGTGAGACGATTCGCCTCCTGTTCCAGCGCCTGGCCGATGCCCAGCACATTGCCGTGACCAAAAATGGTCATGACGCCCTGCACAAAGGGGGATTCTTCACCGTCTACGCTGAGGTATTGCTGGTTGAGAAACCTGACCAGCGCCTGCGCCATGGTGATGCGACACGTATCCATTGATCTACTCCTACCTGTTTTATCCAGACGGCTAGCCACCGTGTTGGCCATAGAAACGATTTCTATGTCAGTCGGCATAAAGTTTCGTGCGTGTTACGCAAGTTACTTCTTTTCCACACTGCTGCACACGCCCGACACGGGGCAGCTCAATCGCCGCTGCCCCATGACCCCAGGCTTTTCCACGGGAAATTGCGTCGCTACGCGATACCTTCGGCGTGCGTGCCCGTGGCCGGGCCACCAGTGACGCGATTACTCGCCCCATAAACGGGGCTCGCCCTTCGGGCCAGCACAAGTGCTGTTCAAAAACGTCTCTGACGTTTTTGTCCGACGCGGCACTGGCTTTCGCGACATCCTTGTCGCTCACCCGACGGTCACGCTACCTCAGCGCAATTTTTTACGTGAAAGGAAAAACAATAAAAATCCGCACAACTATTTATCGTAATAAGCCAGCCGGAGGTTTAGTGCTTTCATGACATCCTCACTCCAGTGTGGGCATGACGAAGCTGCTGGTGTGGTGTTCCAGACGGACGCTGGCAGGCCAGCGGCTGGTGACGGTTTTCATACGGGTGTAGAAGCGTACGCCGTCGTTGCCGTGGACATTCAGCGGCCCAAAAATGGAGCGTTTCCAACCGCCGAAGCTGTGGAATGCCATCGGCACCGGAATCGGTACGTTCACGCCGACCATGCCCGCCTGCACCTCTTCGCAGAACTGACGCGCCGTTTCACCGTCGCGGGTAAAAATAGCGGTACCGTTGCCGTATTCATGGTTGTTAATCAGCGTCACCGCCGTCTGGTAATCCGGCACGCGCACCACAGACAGCACCGGACCAAAAATCTCTTCCTGATAAATCTTCATCTCCGGCGTGACGTTATCGAACAGTGTCGGCCCGATAAAGTAGCCTTGCGGGTGCCCCTGTACGGACAGCGTGCGCCCATCGATGCGCAGCGTCGCGCCCTGATCGACACCGCTTTGAATATAGTCGGCAATCTTCGCCCGGTGCGGGGCGCTGATCACCGGTCCCATTTCATTTTCCTGCCCGTCAACCAGACCTGGCCCGACGCGCATTGCTTTGATTTGCGCGCTCAGGCGCTGATGCAGCGCTTCCGCCGTGTCATCACCAACGGCCACCACTACCGACAGCGCCATGCAGCGTTCGCCCGCTGCGCCAAACGCCGCGCCCATAATCGCGCTGGCAGCCATGTCCATGTCAGCATCCGGCATCAGGATACAGTGGTTTTTCGCCCCGCCCAGCGCCTGACAGCGTTTGCCGTGCGCCGACGCCGTCTGATAAATGTATTCCGCCACCGGCGTCGATCCCACAAAGCTCACCGCCTGCACGCGCGGGTCGGTCAGCAGGATGTCCACCGCTTCTTTGTCACCCTGAACGACGTTAAACACGCCGTCCGGCAGACCCGCTTCTTTCAGCAGTTGCGCTAACAGCAGCGAGAGCGAAGGATCTTTTTCCGACGGTTTCAACACAAAGGTATTGCCGGTCGCCAGCGCGATCGGGAACATCCACATTGGCACCATCGCCGGAAAGTTGAACGGCGTAATCCCGACGCACACACCGAGCGGCTGCATGAGGGAATGGCTATCCACACCGGTACCGACATTCGCCGAGTGTTCGCCTTTTTGCAAATGCGGAATACCACAGGCAAATTCAACGACTTCCAGACCGCGCGTCACCTCCCCCACGGCATCGGAATAGACCTTGCCATGCTCCTGTGAAATCAGCCGGGCCAGCGTATCCATGCGTTCTTCCAACAACGCTTTGAAGCGAAACAGCACGCGCGCACGGCGGAGCGGAGAGTGTTTTGACCACGCAGGGAATGCCGCCGCCGCGCTGGCAATAGCCTGCTCGACTTCCGCCTTATCAGACATCACAACCTGGCGAATCTGCTCGCCCGTCGCTGGGTTATACACTGCGGCGTAGCGTTGGCTGTTGCTGGAGGCAATCGCCCCCTGAATGAAGTTAGATACGGTTTCCATGTTTACACCTTTGTGGGTTTTGAGGAGACAAACGGCTGACATCGGATTACAGTATATGAAATGAATATTCCATTTAACGTAAAAATAAAATAAATGTTGATTATTGTGATCCGCTGCGAATTTTTATGTAAACTTGAAGACAGTTGTCCATAAAGACAGGCGAGCAGCCTCTGAAAATAGCGTTATCGATAAAAGGTGTGCCGCCAGAAATGTCGTACAGATAAAACAACCGTATCCAGAAATGAATTTTCTGTTCCATTTCAGGCGCCAGTCATGAAATCGCCCTAATGGGATAGGTTCTTATACGTCTTTGGGAGATAACCCGATATGCCCATGGCAACCAGCCTGAGAGAATTACAGGAACAGATCCGCGAGCGTTATGATTCGCTCAGCAAGCGGTTACAGCAGGTGGCACACTATGTGCTGGATAATACCAACAGCATCGCTTTCGATACCGTCGCGGTAATCGCCGAACGCGCTGACGTTCCTCCCTCAACCTTGATTCGCTTCGCCAACGCCTTTGATTTCAGCGGCTTTAATGAAATGAAACAGCTGTTCCGTATGAATCTGGTGGAGGAAACGGCCAGCTATACCGACCGGGCGCGACTGTTTCGGGCGATGGAGGCTGATGCCATACCAGAAACGCCGCTGGATATTCTGCATGAGTTTGCCCGTTCAAACGCGCAGGCGATGCAACAGCTAGCGGCACGTACTCCGCAAGAGGATCTGCAAAAAGCTGTCGATCTGCTGGCACAGGCGGAAACGATCTACATCGTCGGGCTGCGGCGCTCGTTCAGCGTCGCCACTTACCTGACCTATGCGCTTAGTCATTTGGAAAGCAGTCCCATTCTGGTCAACGGGTTGGGAGGCATGTTTCGCGAACAGCTCAGTCGTGTCAGCTCACGTGATGTGGTGGTTTCCATCAGCTTCTCGCCCTACTCACAGGAAACCGTGATGGTCAGCGAGATGGCCGCGAAGGCTGGGGCGAGACAAATCGTGATTACCGACAGTCAGATCAGCCCGCTGGCGACGCTCAGCGACGTCTGCTTTGTGGTGAAGGAAGCGCAGGTTGATGCATTCCGTTCACAGTCCGCCACGCTGTGTCTGGTGCAATCGCTGATGGTATCGCTGGCTTACCGGCAGGGAAACGGCGCAGATCAGAGTGAAAAACAGCAACGCGGCTAGTCGGAACCGTTTACTCAGCAGGACTTACAGAAAGGGAGAGTCGTTTTATGCTTAAAGTGATCGCTCAGGATTTTATTAAGCCTGAATGCATTGAGGCAGTCATGCCGCTGTACCGCGAATTAGTGGAGAAAACCCGACAGGAGCCGCTGTGCATCTCCTATGAGCTGTTTATCAATCAGAAAGATCCGGGGCATTTCACCTTTATCGAAACCTGGCCGGATAGAGCCGCACTGGATATTCACTGCCAGACTGAGCACTTCCAGCGGCTGGTTCCGCTGATCAATAGCCACCAGCGCGCCGAGTGCACCTTCCTGCTGATGGATCCGTTTGACAGTGCTTTCCCCACCGTTTGAATTAATCCGGCTTTAGGTCGCAGGGCGGCCTAAATATCGCCGTAATTCCCTGTTATTGTGCTTCCTTTCACGCCAAATTTTAATTCATTTTTTTTGAATTAAAATCTCAATTTCTTCTCATTTAACATTATTCACAACTGGATAACATACGTAAACCCGCAGATAGCAGCCAGATTAACCGTTATCTCAGCAGGGTAATGACTATCAAGCAAATTAAATAATTTGATAATCATTCAATGATTCTGCTTATGCACGCTTATCTTGATCAACAGCGACAAGGATAAAAAGTGCGTCGGTAGAAACGGCTCTCATTCAGGAGGAATCGATGTTTAAACTAAAACAGGTGGTCGCATTTACGGCGCTGATGGCGACGGCAGCAGCCAGCTATGCGGCAGTAGAGGCCGATAAACGCCCGATTAACGAGCTTTATCAAAATGCGTTACGGGAAGGCGGTATCGTGACCGTCTACGCGGGCGGTGACACGCCAGGCCAGCAGGATGGTATCAAGCAGGCGTTTGAAAAACGCTTTCCGGGCATGACACTCAACGTCATTGTGGACTACAGCAAATTCCACGATGCTCGTATTGATAACCAGCTGGCGACGAATACGCTGGTGCCGGATGTTGTACAGCTACAAACCTTGCAGGATTACCCACGCTGGAAAAAAGAAGGCGTGCTGCTGAACTACAAACCTATCGGCTGGGACAAAGTGTACCCTGCATTTAAAGATAAAGACGGCAGTTGGACCGGTGTCTTTGTCGATGCGTTCAGCAACGTGGTCAATACCAAGCTGATTGCCGAAAATGCCTGGCCAACAGAAGCCAATGACTATTTACGTCCCGATCTGAAAGGCAGCATTGTCTTAACCTACCCGAACGATGACGACGCTGTGCTGTTCTGGTTTAAGCAGGTCGTAGATAAATACGGCTGGGAGTATGTCGCTAAATTCAAAGAACAGAACCCGGTTTATGTTCGCGGTACGCAGGCTCCCGCAGACGATGTTGAAAGCGGTAAATCAGCGGCGACATTCTCAACCGACGGCGCGCTTTCTCCCGATCAAAACGCGAATTCCCGTTTCGTTCTGCCTAAAAGCGATCCGTTTGTTTCCTGGGCACAGCGTGCCGCTATTTTCAAACAGGCTAAACACCCAGAAAGCGCCAAGCTATATCTAAGCTGGCTGCTGGATAAAGAAACGCAGAGCAATGTCTGGTATATGTGGTCGGTGCGAACTGACGTTACGCCACCCGCTGGCTATAAGCCTATCTGGGAATATAAGAATACCAGCCCGCAGGCTTTTGCCGATTTCATGAGCGACCGTGCGGCGGTGGAGTCATTCCGTGCCCAGATCGGTTTGTACCTCGGCGAAGTGAAAGGTGAGCCGTCTCCGGGTCACTTGGGGCTGCATCCTAAAGAAGCCTTGCCTCATTAATACGTTATTCGCGTATTGATTACGTTGAAATAACCCCGTCTCAAGACGGGGTTATTTTTTGCTTCACTTTTGCAGAGTAGTAATTATGGGCGAGGCGGATAGTAACCGTTCGCCACGATACAGGCTCGCAACGCCGTTTGCGGCGGGATGATGCTTACAGGCTGCGAACCGCCGTTGTTGCCCACCGCAACCGTCCCACCGCCACCTGAACCACCGCCGCTCACGCCCGCCAACGGCACCTGAGTACTGGCGGCACCCTCTGGGGCATAAATTTTGGCCGCTGGCGTCACTGGCGTCGCTAACTGGTTATTCGTCGCGCTGGGGGTTGCGGACTGGCCCGCCTCCGTCGTCGCCTTGACGACCACTGGCCCACCCGACCCCGCCGTTGGCGTGAACGTAGCCAAGTGGCTATGCACTGGCATCTGAGCGACCGTCAGCGTCGCCGTTTCTGCACCACGCAAACTTGAGGCTTGAGGCAATCCCTGAGGAACATTTTGCAGCCCTGGCCCTTGCCCCTGCCCTACCGGGCTTCTTCCGCGCAAGTCGGGTATCCCAAAGGTAGTGCGACCATCGCCACCGTATTGTATGCCCACCACACTGAAGAGCGCCTGATAATCACGAACTTGCAAAGTTTGTCCGTTCGCTTCCAGGAAGCCACTAGGACAATAGACCGCAGCCGTAAAACACACGGAACCGGTGAAGTCTTCAGTTGAACAGGCTTGCGCCACCTGAGAAATGGAGAACAGAGAGAGCCCCGTTGCTGCCATGCATAAATACGTTTTCAGACTTTTTTTCATGTAACTATTCCTTATCCCATCCCATTGATAATCGCGACAGGGTTTCCCCTCTCACCTAAAAAAGCAGCGGTAATAACATTGCCGTTAAACTATATCGGTAACGTTAATCATTAATTAATTAGTCTGATTATTTATGTATAGATGTAAATTTCATTTCGTCAATGCGAACAGAAAGAAATAAAAATCACAGAAAAACAAAGAAATTAAAATAACAATCACCACCTCCCGAGGCGGTGGTTTAAAGCTGACAATAAATAAAAAAACAAAACACAAAAAATGATCGCGATAATTATTTCATTAGCATGAATATCAGTAGCGATTTTAAAATAAAACTCTCATGGGATTATTTTTAAGAAGAATACCGTGATGGTGGCGGAATGCTATCCGCCTTATGACCGAGGGAATACGCTACTTACCTAGAAGCCGCTTTCTCTCACACCTAAAGCCGCAACCTGCCGCCATATCCCGGTGAACAGCGACTCCGCTTCGCCGTTTATCACCACCAGCCCACGCAGTGGCTGTGCGGGTAGCACCAAATCAGCGGCAACATCAAGGTTCACACCATACCAACCCTGGACCGGGCGCAGCTGTTTTTGCTCATCCCGCCTGACCGCTATCGGCCCACCGTGCTCGGAAGCCAGCATGCTACGCTCAATGAAGGCAATGCCCGTCGGGTCAATGTCTTTCAATATCACAGGCACCGAGGCACGTGCCGGATCATCTGCAATAAACTGGCCGGACATCCCAGCGGAAATACGATTAAGTTTGTCTTCACGTAGATAGCCACGCAGGCGGCCCCCTTCGCTGTCCACAATGCGCAGCAGCGGCAGATCGGCATTCAGCCACCGTCCCGGCGTTAAATCGACGGCGATGTCCCTCACCACACCGGACTGCGGTGCACGGATCTGCAACCGTTCCTGCTGTGCTTTCAGGCCACGGTATTGTGCCAGCGCCGCCGCCAGCTCCTGTTCCAGAATCAGCGAATCGCCCACCGTGTCACGATTTGCCGCCTGACGACGCATTTGTAATTGCAGGATGCCAATACGCTGACGAATAATCGCCAGCCGGAAATCGAGATCGCCGGAGGTCAGCGTCAACAGCACATCGCCCGCCTCAACCCGCTGTCCATCCTTCACCTGTAGCTGTTTCACCTGTGCCGCAACGGGTGAATACAGCGTATTGACGCGAGACGCTTCCAGCACCGCCGGTATTTCTACCTGACTGCGCCAGGGAAAAAACAGCACCATGAGCAGTAGCAATAAACACAGCGCGGTACGCCAGACGGCACGAGACTGCGAGCGTTTACGCTGATGCCACCACTGTGCGCACTCTTGCACAATAGGCAAAACGATGAACCAGCCAACCTCAACCAGCATCAGGAAGATACCCAGAACTTTGAAAAAATAGTGGTAGACCGCCAGCGCAATACCGAAGAACAGGAAGAAACGCCACACCCAAGAGGCATATCCCCACAGCAGCAACCTTTTCACCATCGGAGGTGACCAACGCTCCGGCGGCACGTCACCATAGCCAAACAGTTTTTCTCGCAGGTGCCAGCGGCACAGGGCATAGGCGCGCCCTTGCAGATTATCGATACGCCAGGCATCACTCAGCATAAAATAGCCATCAAAGCGCATCAGCGGATTAACGTTGATGATCAGCGTGGTAATCCAGGTGGCGCTGGAAAGAAGGAATGCCGCCGAATGCAGCGGCCCTTCAGGCAACAGCGACCAGGCCAGCAGCGCCAGCGTCGCCAAGAGCAGCTCCGCTAGAATTCCCCCCGCGCCAATCAGCACACGCACACGATGATCGCCGACCCGCCAGGCATCGCTGACATCGGTATACAGCATCGGGAACATCACGATGAACGCCACGCCCATACTCTGAACCCGGCAGCCCGCCTTTTTCGCCATGTAGGCGTGGCCCAGCTCATGAATAAATTTTGCGAAAATCAGGGCGCAGCCAAATGCCATCATCCCTTCAAGGCTGAAGAGATGCGGAAACGAACTGCGATAGCGCGGCCAGTCTCGGCTGACCAGAAATATGCCCAGCAGTAACACCAGCGGAAAAACCACGCGTAGCAGCGTGATGCCATAGCGCTGTAGCCACGGCCACGTGTTATTCAGAAAAGGATCGGGACGCCACAGCGGAATGCGGAAAAATAGATACTGATGTAACACCTGTTTGATCAGGCTACGACGGCGGCTGGCCGCTTTAGCCTCGTAGCTGCTTCGTTGTTCGTTATCGCTGCCCGCGATCAAATCGTGTGTGCGTAAAAAGCGCAGGAACTGCTCCAGATCGTCATTCCCAAGCGGTATGCCGGGCTCTTTATTCACCGCGGCTATCACCTGCTCCGCTTCACGTAGGGGCCAGTGACGCAGCAGGCGGATTGCCGTGTTGTTCAGTTTAAAATAGCGGCCAGAAATCGTATCCGCTAACGTCCACTGCGGGGAACCATCTCGTGCAGGTGCTGCCGGGGACAGGTGTAGATCGTCACGTAGCGGAGGTAAAACAGCCATCAGAATCCAACCGTTTTACGCAACGCCGCGACAGGACGGCGGAACAGATAGACGCCCATCGGCACATATTCACCATAAATCTTCGCCGTGCCACGTAAGCCGATACGCGGTGCGTCGGCGATAAAACGGGCATCAAGTCGATAGGCCAACGTGCTGCGATCGGTTAGCGCCGCTTCATAGGCAATGCGTTGCAGCGTGGCTTCATGACGTTTCAGCGGATCGCTGTCAAGGAAGAGCGCAACATCGGCTTGCGCCGGAAACTGGATCGCATCGCCCACATCCAGCTCAATCTTCAATTCTGCCTGCTGCGGACTGGCCAGCTCCATCAGGCGCTCCCCCGTTCTGACGGGCTTCCCGCGCAGCCGATCACCATCGGCAAATACGGCAATACCATCGCGCTCCGCCCTGACCTCGCTGCGCGACAACAGATCGTTGGCATACATCAGCTCGGCACGTTTTTGCTCGACCTGTGCCGACAATAAATCGAGTTTCGATTTGGAATCTGCATCCTGAAAAGCGCGCTGCGCCCCCGAACGCCACTCGGCTTCGGCTACACCCAGCGCCCGCTCTGCCACATCGGCCTGAGCTTTCAGCGTGGTGTTATCAAACCGTACCAACACCTCATCTTTCTTCACGGCCTGATTCGGCTTCACTGTGATTTCAGCGATAACACCGTCCAGCGGTGCCGTCACGATCCGCCCATCCAGCGGCACCACCTCCGCCGGAGCCAGTACCGACTGACGAACCGGTATCAGCAGCGCCCCAATAAGTACAGCGAGACCAATCAATACTTTGGCTTTCGGAATCCCAGGCCGCCACGCTTTGCGCGGCTCCAGCGCCAACCAGGCATGTGCATAGGCATCGGCTAACTGCGCCATCAGCGTCCTATCGGTTTCCTGCCACGGCAAATCTCGCGCATACCACAATCCGCCAATCAGCTGTTCCTGCCGATCTTTTAACGGTACCCAGAGCGCTTCTTGTGCGGACAACGTTTGCCAGTCATTCTGCGTTTGCGTATCAAACCACTCGGCACGCACCGTCGTAACTTGCTCTGCGGCTTTTTGAGTAACCAGTTGCTTGCCTGCGCGTTCAATAAACGCGACAAACGGCGCATGGGGATCCGGAACGGACACCCCGGTGACGGCACGTACACGCCCATTGATCACCAGCGCGACGTGACGAAAACCGAACAGCCTCTGGCTGTCATTTACCATCGAGTAGGCAAGCGTCTCGCTATTTTTGGCGCTACGCGCCAGACGTTCCAGATGAATAAACTCGGCAAATGCCCGCTCAAGCGTGAAGGAATGCGATTCGCTCACGGCTGCCCCGTAAAGCGTGCGCTGCCGCTCATTCCGGCGAGCAAGCTGTTATCGGGTTTGAGCACTCGACCAATCAGCGTCAAGGTCTGGCTGCTTTCATCAATGCGCGCGCCGATGCGCAGCACTTCCGCCTGTAGCGGCACGCCGGTTTCATCGGGAATGAAGGTAAATGTCTGCTTCGGTTTAAGTGAAGCGAGCCAGCGGGACGGCACCAGAACGTTGATCTCCAGATGGCGGTTATCCACGATTTCAAGCAGTGGAATCCCCTGACCCACATATTCCGAAACCTGAATTTTACGTGACACAACCTGACCAGAGAACGGGGCAACAACGCGGCAGCGGTTAGTCTGGATCTGATAAACCTGACTTTCCGCCGTGGCCTGCGCCAGACGAGCTTCCGCCACCGCGACCGCATTCCGGCCGACAGATTTCATCTCTGCCAGCTGTCTGTTCTGAATCAGCTCCTGCTGTGCCGCTCTCATAGCGGCCTGCGAGGCGGCAAGCTGTGCCTGATAGGCCGAGCAGTCAAAACGCACCAGCAAATCGCCCTTCAGGAACGCTTCACCGTCGCGAAACGGCATCTCAACCACTTTCGCATTCAGCTCACCGGATAGCGTCGCCTGATCCACCGCCCTTAGTACCCCTCTGGCCTCTCTCGCCGAGGTTTCTGTCGTCGCATTGCTTACTGGGGCGAGCTGTAGCTCATCCTCTATCTTTTCTGCCATAGCGGAATAAGGCACACCGGAGAGCAACGCGATTAGCACGAGGGAAAGCGTCGTTTTCTTCGGCAGAATGTTATGCAGCGTCCTGTGATGAAACATCATGTTCAGCGGTATCGTTTTCCGAAATAGGGTTGTCTTATTCAACGTCGTCATCCAACACGCAGTGTGTTATGAGGCGGTCTGAAGAGGAATATCCAGACCGCACACCGTTCCTTACAGCGAAAGGTTACCGGTCGCCCAGCGCTTCTCCGTTTGATCGAGCGCTTTCCCTACCGACGGGATATCATTCAAGGTCTGCGTTGCTGGCAGAGGATCCAAGCCCGCGGTAACAAAGATCTGGCCATACGCATTACGTAATTCAGCATAGGCCAAATCATTGCGCAAAGAAGTATTCACCGCGTTCAACTCACCCTGAATCAGTTGTAATTCACCGATGTTGCCAGCCTTGTAGCGGTTATTCAGCTGTTCAAGGATATCCACATCCAGCTTCTGCAACTCTTTACCGGTACGGTATTGGCGCTGCGCTTCATTGAAATTGGCACGAGCCACATAAAGCTGCGCCAGTACCGCCATCGACATCGCCTGACGACGCATTTCGGAGACGGTTTCGCCCGCTTTTGCCACATCGATAGCGGCCGGACCAGAGAACAGGTTGAACAGGTTCCAGGTCACTTTCACCCCGGCATCCGCCCAATGTTGGTTAACCAGGAACGAGTTGCTGTCGTAGTTGCCCCCGACCGACATTTCAATCCCCGGCAGCATACGAAGCAGCGATTTACGCGTTTCTGCCGCGCTGATACGTACCTGATAGTCCTGTTCGCGCAGCTCAGGGCGGCTCACTAACGCGGCTTTCTCCAGATCGCTAAAGGCCACTTTCAGCTCTGGCTCGACGAGTTCATTCTCCTTCGGCAACACCAGTTTGTAATCTGTGCCCAGCGGCAAATTCATCAGCGTTGCCAGCTCGGTTTTTGCCAGAGAGAGCGCTCGACGCTGCTCTTCCAACTGGCGCGTCGCATCCAACAGCGCACGCTGGTAGCTGTAGGCTTCAATAATGTCACCGACCTTTTGCGTCGACATTTTCTGACTGCTCTCACGCGCCATGTTAACGCGCTCGATTAAGGCATCAATACGATGTAGTAAACGTTCAGCCGCTACCGCACGCCAGTATGCCGACTGTACATCCTGCACGATGGTGTGCGTCACTTTGCGGCGGCGCTCTTCGGCGATCCAGCGTTTATCCGACTGTTGATGCGCCGTAACATAGCTGACGCCAAAGTCGAGGATATTCCACACCATATTCAGATCCGCGACGCGGCGGGTTTGATCCTGTGAGGTCGACGGCTCCAGTGAGGTGACGCCCCTTTCTATACTACGGCTACTGGAAGCGCTCACGTTGCTGCGCGTCACATAGCCCGCATTCGCTGCCATTCTGGGCAACATATCAAAACGTGCCAGATCCACCTGCTCCTGCGCCAGCGCCTGTTCCATCACTTTTAAACGCGCTTCGAGGTTATATTTCAGCGCCCTTGCCATCGCATCATGTAACGTAATGGGTGCCGTCACGGGCTCTTGATTGCTGAACATCACGCGCAGATCGGTATCCGCACGTCGGGTACTTTCTGCTTTATCGATCGGCTGAGTTGATACCGCACATCCACTGACTAACAGCGCCAGCAGCGTGACGCTGAAAATTTTCGGGCATCTTTGCATAGTCGATTCCTTACCCCTGTTTTTTATTGTATTCATCACACCCTGCCACCGCCGTTTCAGGCTGGTTTGCTCATGTTTTGCAATGCGCCTTCGAGAGAGGCGATTTGCAGACGTTCATAGTCATCCAATGCTTTTAGCTGCTGGCTAAATACGGGCGCGCCAAAGACGGAGACGGGCGACATGACGGATGTCGAGTTGCCCTCCGACACGGATTGCCAACTGCCGCCGCTGAACACCTCAAGCGCGGTATTACCTGGAATGATATTGTTCGCAAACATCCCCGCCAACGTAGATTTCCCACCCATTGACTGGTTGAAATCAGAGACGTTGCTGCGTGGTATACCGGGCTCGTAACGGTTTACGCCATTGTTGGCAAATGCCACTGCAACAGCAGAACCGCCAGCCGCACCACCACCTTGTGCCGCGGTGCTAAACACACTGGCGGTTCCCGGCGTAGAGCCTTCCGCCGTATCAGCATTGAAGAGTGAAGACGGTGATCCCAAGAGGCCATCGCCACTGGTTGACGCCGCTCCAATTGTCAACAGAGAAAGTTGACTTTGGACCGCGGCGTTATTACCAACGATCGCCACCGCTGGTCTACCAGCATTCGTTTTGAATTCGGGATCGCCATCCGGTTGCGTAGAAGGCAGGACGCGTAAAACAAATGTGGTGCTCACACTCGCGCCCGCAGCATCCGTTGCGGTGACCAGAATTGACAGATCGCCGCTATTCGCGCGCCCCGGCAATCCGCTAAAGGTGCCGGTTGCAGGATCGAAACTCACCCAAGCTGGCAGCGCAGAACCATCCGCCCGCGTTGCACTGAGGCGCAGCGTATCGCCCACATCAATATCAGAGAAGGTATTAGCAGGAATCTGGAAGCTAAATGTCCCATCGCCATTCACCGTCTGGTTACTAATGCCCACGGTAGTTGGCGCATCATTAACGTTATTCACGACCACCGTAAAATCGCTGGACACCGAGACGCTGTTTTTATCGGTTGCGGTAATACGAATCGCTAACGATCCCACATCAGCGTTTTGAGGCGTACCTGAGAAGGTCTGCGTCTGAGGATTGAACACCAGCCAGGATGGCAGAGCCGAACCATCAGACAACGAGGCACGGTAAGTCAGGCTATCGCCCGCATCGTTATCGACAAACGCGCTAGCGGGTAGCGTGAAGGTAAACGCACTCCCTTGGCTAGCGGACTGATTGCCAATGCCGTTGGCAACCGGTGCTGTATTGCTATGAACGTCGCCGCTGATCCCCTGACCGTTCAGGTCATTGCCAGCCAGATCCGTCACCCCACCGTGATTGCCGGTAAAGACCAACTGTACTGCACCCGCCCCTGTCACATTGGTTAAATCAATTCGATAGGTTGTCGGACTCAGTGCTGTCACCGCACCAATTGTCGCCGTGGTGCCGTTGGCGTTAAGCAGAGAGAAGTCACGAACATCTAATCCCGTCACCGCTTCTGAAAAGACCAGCGTGTAGCTCAGTGCCTGCGAACCTGACGTTTCAGTCAGCATCAGGCTGACCGGCACAGGGCGAGCGGTATCGATGCTAAAACTATCGGAAGTGATGCTGCCCACGCCCGCGTTGCCCGCTGCGTCGGTGACCCCACTGTAGGTCAGGCCGATCGCCGTACCCGCATTTGTCACGTTAGCATTAGGCGTAAAGGTCGCTTTCCACGTTACACCGCCGTCGGTGCTAGTCACGTTACTCAGCGTACCGTCCGCCACCGACAGGTTGGCGTTGCTAAAACCACTCACCGCTTCCGAGAAGGTAATGGTGACTTCAGCACTTTCCCCCGCTTTCAGGGCGTTGTCGCTGACGGCTATCGTCGCTGTCGGCAGCGCCGTATCGATGCTGATATTTCCGGAGGTCTCGCTGCCCACGCCCGCGTTGCCCGCGGCGTCGGTGACGCCAGTGTAGGTCAGGCCAATCGCCGTGCCCGCATTGGTCACGTTGGCGTTTGGCGTAAAGGTCGCTTTCCAGGTCATGCCGCCGTCTGTGCTGGTTACATTGCTCAGCGTGCCGTCCGCCACCGACAGGTTGGCGTTGCTAAAACCACTCACTGCTTCAGAGAAGGTAATGGTGACTTCAGCACTTTCCCCCGCTTTCAGAGCGCTGTCGCTGACCGCTATCGTCGCTGTCGGCAGCGCCGTATCGATACTGATATTCCCGGACGTCTCTGTACCCACGCCCGCGTTACCCGCCGCATCAGTGACACCGCTGTAGTTCAGGCCAATCGCCATGCCCGCATTGGTCACGTTGGCGTTCGGGGTAAAGGTCGCTTTCCATGTCACGCCGCCGTCTGTGCTGGTTACATTGCTCAGCGTGCCGTCTGCCACCGACAGGTTGGCGTTGCTAAAACCACTCACCGCTTCCGAGAAGGTAATGGTGACCTCAGCACTTTCCCCCGCTTTCAGGGCGCTGTCGCTGACGGCTATCGTCGCCGTCGGCAATGCCGTATCAATGCTGATATTCCCGGAGGTCTCGCTGCCCACGCCCGCGTTACCCGCCGCATCAGTGACACCGGTGTAGTTCAGGCCAATCGCCGTGCCCGCATTAGTCACGTTCGCGTTCGGGGTAAAGGTTGCTTTCCACGTCACACCGCCGTCGCTGCTGATTACGTTACTTAGCGAGCCGTCTGTCACCAACAGGTTGGCGTTACTAAACCCGCTCACTGCTTCGGAGAAGGTAATGGTGACTTCAGCACTTTCTCCCGCCTTCAGCGCGCTGTCGCTGACCGCTATCGTCGCCGTCGGCAATGCCGTATCGATGCTGATATTCCCGGACGTCTCGCTGCCCACGCCCGCGTTACCCGCCGCGTCGGTGACGCCGCTGTAGTTCAGGCCGATTGCCATGCCCGCATTGGTCACGTTAGCATTAGGCGTAAAGGTCGCTTTCCACGTTACACCGCCGTCGCTGCTGGTTACATTGCTCAGCGTGCCGTCCGCCACCGACAGGTTGGCGTTGCTAAAACCACTCACCGCTTCGGAGAAGGTGATGGTGACTTCAGCACTTTCCCCCGCTTTCAGGGCGCTGTCGCTGACGGCTATCGTCGCTGTCGGCAGCGCCGTATCGATGCTGATATTTCCGGAGGTCTCGCTGCCCACGCCCGCGTTACCCGCCGCATCGGTGACGCCGCTGTAGGTCAGGCCAATCGCCATGCCTGCATTGGTCACGTTGACGTTTGGCGTAAAGGTCGCTTTCCAGGTCATGCCGCCGTCTGTGCTGGTTACATTGCTCAGCGTGCCGTCCGCCACCGACAGGTTGGCGTTGCTAAAGCCCGTCACCGCTTCCGAGAAAGTAATGGTGACTTCAGCACTTTCACCCGCTTTCAGGGCGTTATCGCTCACCGCTATCGTCGCTGTCGGCAGCGCCGTATCGATGCTGATATTTCCGGAGGTCTCGCTGCCCACGCCCGCGTTGCCCGCCGCATCGGTGACACCGCTGTAGGTCAGGCCAATCGCCGTGCCCGCATTGGTCACGTTAGCATTCGGGGTAAAGGTCGCTTTCCACGTCACGCCGCCGTCGGTGCTGATCACGTTACTCAGCGTGCCGTCCGCCACTGACAGGTTGGCATTGCTAAATCCGCTCACCGCTTCGGAGAAGGTGATGGTGACCTCAGTTGTTTCACCCGCTTTCAGGGCGTTGTCGCTGACGGCTATCGTCGCCGTCGGCAGCACGCCATCAACAACAATGGCTTTCTGTGCCGCCAGTGAATTAAGGCTATTGAGCCCTGGCAGAGTCAGCACCGCCGCGCGGTTGACGTTATCCTGAATCGTCGCGCCATTGAGCGACAGGGCAGACGTGCTGGCGTAGTTCAGATCGGCGCTCAGATCGCCACTTTGCACGATATATTCGAAGGTCAGCGTGTTAGATCCAGAACCTGTCACATACGTCGCCACGCGATCGATCGCGCCTGTTTCGAGTAATAGGGTTGGCACACCACCAGTGGTATCTACAACGACATTGGAATCAAACGCTACCGTAACCTGAATGGCTTGCCCTATTTTATAGGCCCCATCGGCGCTACTCGCACTGACGCTGGTAATTGTGGGGTTATTCGGATTCACCGTAATGGCGATGGTATCGGTGTCCGTTTGTGCCCCGCCGGAGCCTGAGCTACCTAAATCATTACTGACAATTTGGATCGACGCGCTACCGTTATAGCCGCTGGTTGGGGTGAACGTCAGGCCATTTAATGCATTGTTAATATTGGTCAGACTACCCTGGAAGGTCATCGTGCTATCGCTTGTACCCGATCCCACGCTGAAAACCAGCCCGGAGAATGTCGACAAGGTCAGTAATCCATTCGACGCATTCAACGTCACCTGCATGGTGTTACCACCAATGTCGACGTCACTGACGGAAATCAGGTTGCCGTTAGCGGTATTAAATACCAGCGAACCATCCTGTTGTACCGCCTGTGCCGCAGGTACGCCATTGACTGGCGCGTCGTTAACCGCATCAATGCTAAGCGTCACGCTGCCCGACGCGGTTTTGGCCCCACCGCTTCCCGAGTTACCACCGTCATCAATGCCGATCGTCAGCGTGACATTCCCTGTTGCGTTGCTGGCCGGGTTGAATAGCACATTACTGCCTGCGATATAAGCATTGATAGTGGCGATAGACCCCGTCAACGTCAGGCTACTCGTGCCATTTCCCACTACGCCAACGCCGACACCGTTAGCATTGAGCACGCCGCTGCCCACAGATAAGGTCACCGTGACGTTATTACTATCTGCATCAATATCCGCAAAACTGATGCCGGTAATCGCCTTCGCCAGATCTTCCGTTACAGCGATCGACGTGGGCGCACTGATAGTCGGTGAATCGTTCACCGCCACCACGGTTATCGTGGAAGCAATCGACAGCGTTGTGGTTTCTACACCACCATTACTCGTCCCGCCATTATCAGAAATACTCATCAATGTCACAGTACGAGCTGGCCCCGTGGGGTTTTCGCTGGTATTGCGATAAGTGATGCCGTCGATCGCCGTGGCCGCTGCTGAAGCGCTGATACCACCCGCTTTACTCAACGTTAGCGTGGCAGTGCCCGCAGCCACGCTAACGGAATAAGACAAACCGTTAGCGGCCGTGGTGCCGCTATTACCGTTGATCAATACAATGGTTGTTCCATCGATTTGCAGTTGTTCACTGCTGCCATTCGACACATTGCTGACGACAAGAGAGAACCGAGTAATGCTCTGCCCGGCTTCAACCGTGCTGACAGAAACGTTACTGAAGAGATCGACGGCGCTACCGTTTTCGGTATAGGTCACATTATTACCAGTGGCAGATAGCGTTGGGGCATCATTCACGCCAGTCACGCCAACAGCCACCATGGCAGAAGCACTCCCGCCGTCGCCATCATTCACGGTAATGCTAACGAAACGCGTCGTGATAGCAGGATCGGCTGTATTGCTGTTTTGATAAGAAAGTGCGCGAACTAATTCCTGAACGGCTGCTGGAGTGGCACTGGCGTTTAAGGCCACCACTAGATCGTTCGTGCCAGAGCCGCCGGTAAAGGTGCCAATCACGACGCCACCATAGGTGACATTCGATCCAGACACGCCGATTTGCCCGACGCCCGTTCCCAGATTCATGATGCCTAACACATCTTCACTACTATTACGGTTAGTGGTGATCGCTACCCGCACGCTGCCGCCGTTGAAATCGGCTGAATCCGCATCCGTAACCGTAGCATTACCGCCCGCGTCTAAACTAATCGGTGACGCCCCCTCGGTAAAGTTAACGCCATCACCGTTCAGGTTACCAATGACTGGCGCAGCGTTTATCCCCGTTACCGTAATCCCATTGCCAGTCAGATCCGCAATATTTCCGCCCGTAATTGGCCCGTTCCAGTCGTCGGCGGCGGCCAGATTATAGGTCGTCCCACCCGAAGAGGACGCCCCGTTCTGGTTAATTATAGCGCTAAGCCCTGCTCTATCGGTTGCGCTTAATACCACCACAAAGGAGGTCGCGTTGATGATTTCAACATTGCTGGTAGCGCTGAGCGTGTAGGTACTACCGCCTTGGCCAGTAAAGGTGAGCTTAGAGACATCAATATCGTTATTTAATCCACTCTGCTTAACCAGATTGGTGCCCGTCACCGTTAATGTGCCTGTCGCGTTATCGTAAGTCGAAGAGGTAATGGTTGGAGTTTGCACATTGCTAACGGTGACGCCATTGCCCGTCAAATCGGCAGGCGTTGAGGATTGTGTCGTATTCCATCCCGCAGCAGCAGCCAGATTAAAGGTGGTCCCACTGGCCGCAGAGGTTGTCCCGTTTTTGTTCAGCAGTCCCTCAACATTGAGTTGATCAATCGTGTTCAGGTTGATGGTAAACGTAGTGCTACTGCTGGCAGTGACATTGCTGCTAGTTAACGTATACGCATTGCCGTTTTCACCCACCAACGTCAGTTTGGAGACGTCAATGGTGTCACCCGTTGCCAGGTTGACACCAGTTACAGTCAACACGTTAGTGCCGGCGTTGTAGGCGGCGGACGTTATCGCTGGGGAGGGTACATTCAGTTTGATATCGGAAATGACGATATCCTGAAAGGCAGAGTAGTTATCAGAAGAGATGACGACCTGTGTGACATCATTCATTGCCGAGGGAAAACTCGTTATGGTCGAAAAACTATCAGTAACGGTTACATTGAATGACGAAATACCCCCGTTGCTATCGGTCACAGTAAAGGTCAGTACGCCTGTCGTCGCGCCGGCTCTGATTGCCGTGATATCGAAAGTATAGCCAGAGGGTGGTGTGATCGTCAGCTTAGTATCGCTCCCATTTTTCGTTCCATCGAGCGCATACAAACCACCATTTTGCGGCCCGCCATAGCTAGGATCTACCGCCAACCCGCCATTTCCCTCACCACCAGAAAAGGTGATCACGTGCCCATCAACGGTACGAGTGATAGTTGTCTCGCTATACTGCAAATCAGGATCGTAATCATTAAACACTACTGTTCCCAGCGCATCGCTGTAAGCCTCAATAGCCATGACTTCGGTGTCAATGCCGCCCGTCGTTTTTTCTAAAACCCAATCGCCACCGATCAGGCTGCTGCCCGTTGCATCCACGGACGCGGCGACATCCGCTCCGGTGGCCTGTGCCAGATTCGCTAAGAACACATCCCCGTTTGCGCCACCGGCAATATCACAACCGTAGAGTAGTAAATCACCTTCGGTGGTTAATGCCGCGCCTAAGGTCGCAAGCTGCGCCTGCACCTCGCTCGACTTTCAGCGATGAATCCGTCAGCACCTGCGTACCCAGATTCACTTTGCCTTCGGAACCGTGGGAAAAGACATGGATAGCGTCATAGCCGGTATGCGTAGCTGCCCAGTCGGCCATTTGCTGCAAACCATCCTTCGAGCCGTCGATCAGTACGACCTCAACGCCGGGCTTAATTCCTGCCACCAGCGTTTGGTAATCCTTCACCGACGTATCGACAAAAGCGACTTCCTTACGTGAGGAAACCGATCCGTCAGCCACGGCAGCAATATCAATATCCTGCGTCGCGGTAGATTGGGAATCATGAGCGGTTTGATCTACCGTGGAGGCATGGGTGCCAGATGCGGCGGTCGGTTCCGATGTGTTTGCCGCCGTGTCATTCACCGTTGCAGCAATCGCACCATCAAAAAGTATACGCGGCTCCAAAACATAAGCCGGTAGTGAAGAAGCCTGCATCGGATTTGTCGCCGCCTGCTTACTGACCGCATTTGCTGACTGAGGATGCCGAGTAAACCAATTACGCCATGCCATAGCGGGACTCCTTTAAGCGGCGCTGTTCCTTGCCCGATGTTTAATTTAAATGATGTTTTTTGGTGACCAGACATCACGCATTCACTCCATTCCCGCCGACAGAGGGTATCGGATAAGAAAGGAAAAGGCTGGAAAGATAAGACCTGCTGACATATTTTCATAAAAACACATCTATTAACAATAGCTTTTAAAAAGAAATATCCTTCCAAAAACCTTAACAAAGACTAATGATAGAAATATGTTATAAATATCAAAAAAATAGCGTTTCTTTGCGGGATTTCTCCACTTAAACGTAAATTTTCCCTGCATGAATCCCTACCTGTTTTATGTAAAGATAAAACAGGAATTACGCGTATTATTTCCCCTCATTTCTAAAAAATTAGCAGGGACAGTTCGGGATCGTTTGAGAGTGGTATGGTATTACTGAAGGCATAAAGAAGACGAAACCCCAATCACCACCTCGATAGCGATAAGGGCCTATTGATCATTATCAGACAGGATAAAAGCGATCAGACTATGGCCTAGTGTATTCAGGCAACTTCGGTTCGGCGGCGGCCTTTGTTTTTTGCCCGATAAAGTGCCATATCGGCGGCCTTTAACCAGTCAATATATTGATCCATTTCCGGTGAAATCTCCGCAATGCCGACGCTGACAAACACCGCCAGCTGCGGGGTCTGGTTCAGGAACTTCAGCGACAAACTCTCCCGAATACGATTCACGGCGTCCAGCGCCTCTCCCGCGCTAGTCTGCGGTAAAATAACGGCAAACTCATCTCCGCCAAATCGTCCAATAACATCTGTTTCCCGAAAGCCGGATGTCAGTTCACGCGCCAGCAGCAATATCGCCTGATCGCCGACGTTATGCCCAAAGTTATCGTTAAAGTCTTTAAAATGATCGATATCAAACAGGACTAACGTCGCCGTACGCTTATAACGCTGGCAAATATCATACTCATGCTTCAGCAGACGTTCCCAGTGGTGACGGTTATAGAGGCTGGTCATCCCGTCATGAATACTGACTTCCATCAGCATACGTTTGTGTTCCGCCAGTTTCAGCGCGGTGGTGTAAGTGACATAACCCAGAAAGATCGGGTAGACCAGCAACATCGGTAGACAGGCATAAAGCTGTAGCGGTGTCGTATCCAGCGATACAGGTACGGCAAATAGCACAAGAACCAGCACACAGGCAACACACTGTAATACGATGCCCTGAACAAGCAGCTTTACGCCACCGCCAGCCGTACAGTTCATCCCTACCATTGCCGCAATCAGGGCACTGGGCAGAAGATTCATGCCCATAAACCCAATCCAGATGCCACCAAACACCACATCAATCAATAAATTACGCTTCTCGCACTGCATCGGGTCGCGTGACCGCAGGGACAGCGTGTAGGCAATGTGAGGCCAGATAAAGGTGTTAAGAAAAAGCAGCACCCATAATAGCGTCGGGATAGGTCGGGTAATCAGCACCGAGGAAATAAAGAGCGCGCACAGTATCGTACCGACAATCCGTGGAATATAGACTCGCTGGGAAAAGCGTAGCCCTGAGCGACGTACATCTACCGTCAAAAACGTCGGCGGCGAGGCTGACATAACGACCCCCATGCGGTTCACTAACAAATAGCGAGGAAAAAGAACATTATGGCTGAAAGCATGTCAGCAACAGTGAGCAATTTTTGAATTTATTTTGTTACATAACGAAACGAACGGATGTCGTCAGGGTTGGAGAGAGTAGCACGGATGTTATCGGTAGCTGGTATTACCCGTGACTTTCGCCCCATTCCGATTATTGCCGTAGACGTCCCCATCATGATAGCCCATGTTATTAAGCTGGAGAGGGCTGTAATCGGTTAATGTGAATGGTTAAAAACATGATCTCATCAGTGGTGAGATGGCAGGCGTAATTTTTTTCCACATAGTCATACACCTTCATCGCACAGGCATAGGCCCGCGGCATCAATTCGGTAATCCCCTGATAGATAGAGTCATCACCGTGGTTCACCGTTTCCCGATTTAACAAACGCAGAGCGAAAAATTTCAGATGTGTAATCAAACGTTGATAATTAAGAGAATGTTCATCGAACGTGATGTGTAGATCGTATTTCAGAATGGTCAGAATATCTTTAATAATCCCCGCGCTTTGCATCGTGCTCTGCATATCGCTGTTATTGGTCGCATTCGCCAAATGCAGCGCAATAAACCCCGCTTCATCCTCCGGTAAATCGATATCCAGTCTGCTGCGAATCAGTTCCAGTGCCTCTAACCCAACGGCAAACTCACCGCGATAGAACTGGCGAATATCCCACAGCATCAGGTTCTTGATCGTCTGCCCTTTCTTATGGCGTTGAATAGCAAAGTTAATGTGGTCGCTTAAGGCCAGAAACAGCGTGTCCTGCACATCAAGCCGCAGCGTTTTTTGCGCCAGCGTAATGATCTGCTGCGTGACCGCCAGACAGTCAGGCGGAATATCCGCCAGTAGTTGTGACAGCACATCCGCTATGCCGTCGCTTTTTTTCACGAACTGGCTTTCAATGCGCTGCGGGTCGATAGGGTCACCCACTTTCTTGCCAAAGCCGACACCTTTTCCAATTGCCACAATTTCCCGTTGGTCATCTGCCAGCACCAGAACGGCGTTATTGCTCAGTATTTTTTCAATGATCATCGCATCAGCCGTCCTGTCTGACGGGAAGGCACGCTGGCCTTCCCTACCGTTTAGCGCCTCAACGAGATATCGGCGAGGCGTCTTCTTTCATTACTTAGCTTCTGAGCTATCCAGCCCATTGTTTTTAATCACATCAGCATACCAGTATGCGCTTTTTTTACGGATACGCCGCAGATCTTTCAGATCGAACTCTTCACGGTTAACGTAAATAAAACCATAGCGCTTCGAGCATCCCTGATGGGTGGAAATAAGATCTAACGCCGACCATGGCGTGTAGCCGAAGACATCCACACCGTCAGTGATCGCAAGCTGGATTTGCTCAATGTGGCGTTGCAGATAGTCAATGCGGTAATCATCGTGAATCTCACCGTTTTCATCCAGCGTATCAAACGCGCCCAGCCCATTTTCCGTAATGATCAGCGGTAAATGGTAGCGATCGTGCAGCTCACGCAGCGTATTACGGAAACCAATCGGATCGATCTCCCAGCCAAAGGCATTTTTCTGCAACCACGGATTGGTTGCGCCACGATGTACGCCTTCTTCACCTGATTTCAGATGCTGGTCGCCGCCGCGCGCCGTTTCATCCTGTCCGTCATTTTTACTGGCTTCAACCGTTTGCGAGGTGTAGTAGTTAAAGGCGATGAAATCGGGTTTGGCCGATGCCAGAATATCCATATCACCAGGAAGAATCTCCGGCGTATAGCCTTTTTCTTCCATATAGCGCCAGGCCGCGGTGTTGTAACGCCCGTATACCGCCATATCCAGATACAGCCAGTTGCGGATCGCGTTATAGTTGAACGCCGCCATCACATCTTCAGGCTTCGATGAGGCCGGATAAATCAGTGCAATGTTGGGTGCCGGACCAATTTTCGCACCGGGCACTTTTTCATGCAGTGCATTCATCGCTTTTGCCTGCGCCACCAGCATGTTGTGGTTCTGCTGATAGAGATTCTGCTTCGGATTTTCCAGCGTAGGATCCAGTGTCCCCAACGCGGAACCGTGCAAAATCATCATGTTTTGTTCATTGATGGTCAGCCAGTACTTCACCTTGTCGCCGTATTCATCAAACAGCACGTTGGCGAAGCGCTCAAATGCATCCACCGTTTCCCGGTTATACCAACCGCCTTTTTCCTGTAACGCCTGCGGCAGATCGAAATGGTACATCGTGACAATCGGCACAATACCGTAATGCAGCAATTCATCGATAAGATTGTGGTAAAACGCAATGCCCGCGGGGTTTACCTCGCCGCTACCATCGGGAATGATACGGCTCCAGGCGATGGAAAAACGGTAGGTTTTAAAGCCGATATCGGCAAACAGCGCGACATCCTCCTTGTAACGGTGATAATGGTCGCTGGCGACTTTAAAGTCCGTTGTGCCCTCAGGATAGGACGTTCTGGCATCAATCACTGACGGCCCTTTGCCGTCTTCATTCCATGCCCCTTCAACCTGATAAGCCGATGTCGCCGCGCCCCATAAAAACCCTTCAGGGAAACGTTTAAGATGACGGTATTTCACGGTTTCTCTCCTTTTCTCAACGAAATGTCACTGATGTTATGGGTGGCACGCGATCGAGCTAGATTCAGGCAAAAAAAAACCTGATACGAACATGTCTGAATAACATGCGTCGTATCAGGTTTCGCTCGGGCCTTCGCCCGATCACGTCCTTCTTATCGGGTTATATCTGCTAACCGCCCTAGACTCAAACCGAGGTCGGGCAATCTGTGATGAATATCACCGATAATGTCCTCGTCTGAGCAGGGTGTGTCCCTGCACCAGTCCTCTCAGGCAGGCAAACTCACCGCTCGTGCTTCTCATCGCGGTCGTGCACGCCATTACCATTGAGCCTCACAAGCCGTTTCAATAGCCTTAGCAGTTTCATTCCATCCGGCGACCCCAACCCGGTGCAGGCGTCCCATCCTTCAGAGGCGACAAATGCCCCATTATTTCCCCGCACGATATCCTTGCAGCTATTACGATTACGGTACAGCAAGGGAGGGATAAACAGCGATGCCGAGTGGGTCAACGCCAGCATTCGCGCCAATAACCCTGCCCACAGCGGGGCAACCGCGCTGGTTCCCCCAACAACCCCTTCCCGTCCGTTAACTTCAATCAGATAGCCGGTTTCGGGATCGGCATTACCGCTGACGTCAGGCACGCCGCGGTGTTGCAAGGGATGATGACCGCCATATTTGTCGACCAGAGACATCCCTAGCTGCCAACCGGGCAACGCGAAATGCTGGCTAACGCCACCGCCCGTCGCGCTGCCGTCTCGGCTATGCCAGGTGGTTTCTTCCATCGATTTTTGCAAGCGCGTGCCGCCACAGGCTAAAACGTAGGGGCTGGATGCCGGGAAATCGACGTGCAAACCATGAGGTTCACCATCCTGTGAGCCATGATCGCCAGACGCCACACACACCGTAATCCCTAGCGCCGCGGCGGTTTGAAAGGCCTGGTTGTACACCTGTAATGCTTGCGCGGTCCATTCTGACTCGCTGGCTCCCCAGCTAATCGAAATCACCGACGGCGCATTTTTCTCATCATGAATCGCCGCGTTAATCGCCTCTAAAAACCCGGCATCGGTATTCGGCGCAAAATACACCACCACTTTAGCGGCGGGTACCAATGTACCCGCAATCTCGATATCCATCTGCACTTCGATATCAATCGGGTTCACCTCTTTGTCGTCATCTGACGAAGCAAGGGCATTCTTAGCGCCACCGACACAAACATCGACGATCTGCGGCGGGTTGACGCCCATTCGCTTAAAATAGTGCTCCAACTGCGGTAAGCGATATCCGCCCCCCAGTTCAATAATGCCGATGCACTGCCCCGCACCGTCATGCTCCGGGAAGTGGTATAGCTCTGCCAATTCGAGCGGCGTATAGCCCGACAGACGCTTTGCCGTAGCAGAGAACGCGTCATTCATACGCAGGTAACAGTTCGATGCAAGACGCTCATCAAGGCCTAATACGGCGATCACCACGCCCTGTAGGTATCCCGGCAGATAAATTCCCCCCGCTCTGCCACGAAATGCCCCGTGTTTGTGGTCATACCGAGCTAAGCTCACGCGAAACGCCTGCTCCATTTGCTCCACCGTCCCCGTCAAGAAGACGGTACGGCTGGCCGCGTGTTCACGCTCGACAGATAACTTATAATGCCGCGCAAATGCACGCACATGCTCGATATCGGCCTCATCAGCGCTGAATTTTCTGGCGTAGCTGGCTCTCGATAGCGGTTTATTGGCGCTGATACCGCCAAATTGCGGATCGATGCTATCGTGTAGTTCGGTGTAGTACTCATCATCTGGCGTCGTAAAACGCAACACCAGCATAACTCTAACATTTTCATTAACATCGCAGCGTTCGCGGTACACGGCGTCAGCGATATTTCCGCGTTCACTCCCTTTCAATAATTGGTAAGTCATCGTCTTCTCTCCACTCAGCTATTTGCCGTCTGGTTCAATTTGACTCAATGCCGCATAAATCTGGCGTTTGTCGTTCTGTGACAGATGCTCAACATTAATAGAAGAAAGAAATGTAGCCTCTTGCTGGGGCGTAAAATGCCCGCCATTCGCAAGATAACGTTTAATACTCACCAGGAGCTGGTCATCAATTGTGAGTAGCGTGGGTCTAATGGTGTCGTTCAGCGAAAGCGGCGTCCAGTCGCTCTCCGGTGTCGCAAGCCAGTCCGCCATGTAACGATACTGAATCGCTTTGCTGGCATTCATTAATGAAGTAAAAAACAGCTGTGTACTCTGAGGGGATAAACCAACGGCAGCAGATTTATCCCGTGCCTTACTCAAAATACGTTCCTCTTGTTTTAGATCCTCAACGGGCAGGTGTTGACGGGCCTTGTACCCCGCGACATCTTTCATCAACACCATCCGCTCCTGAATCAGTTGATAGATACCAAGAGGATTGTCCTGCGCTGTGGCATAGAGAGGAACACACCAAACAGAGCTCATCATTAACGAGATAACGGCGGAAATAGGCAAATTCATCGGGTTGCACTCTCCTGTTAGCACTACCATGAAGATTTATGGCTATGTTTTATTTCACCATTGCGGCAGGAGATAATAGGTTTCGCTATATGAATCTTCCATGACGAAACTATTTCAATCATTACCCTCAGGACACACTTCGTCTTAAAAATGCCCCGACTCGTCACGACGATCGTGGTTAAGCTATTAAATTATCATCAATTTATGGCTAAAGACTCAGAAGCGTCATCCGCAGTACGACATGATTAAGATACAAACGATAACCAAATGAAATAGTTCACTTTGGTTATCAAATGGATTTACTCCGCAAAGTAAACACGCACAAAAAAGCCCGTCACGGCACTCGGCGATGACGGGCTTGATTAACACCCTAAACGAACGGAGGATCGATTAGTGTTCGGTTAGACCATACAGTGAGCTGCGACGCTGTAGCATCTGACCACCGTCGCGCGTCAACGGTACCCAACCAACGGCTCCACGTTTCACCGTCGGCTCGGTGAACAGCAGATCAAACGGTATCGAGACGTAGAAGCCTTTAGTAAAGCTTCCTTCACCATATTCAGCGGCGCTGACGTTGGTTTTAGTCGCAAAGGCACCCGCTATGATTCCGCTATCAAAGCGGCGAGACAGATCGAGAGTGACCCCTTTGTCCCCGGCCAGATAACGACCCACGCTCACCTTCGCTACCGCACCTTCAACAAACGGCAGTTCCCAGTAGGCGGTCAGATGGCCTGTCACCACATCGTAATCGGCCATACGCATGATGTCGTTCCAGTCACGCTGTTTGACATAGTTCACATCCATCCCCAGCGCCCAACTTTTACCGAACGGACGATACAGCACTTCAGATCCGACACCTGCGTACATCATTTCCAGATAGCCGCCGTAGACCTGGGTATACCAGTCCTGCGCGGGATTATCCCTGCGGGTCAATTGCAGATTGGTCAACATCAGATCCGAAGAGGTAACGTATTCACGCACCCAGGTTCTGACACGCGGCAGCGCAGCGCCGTCTGCTGGTGGCGCTTTAAAATTGAACTTGTCGTAGTTATTCACCAAGTTCAGCGTCGCGGTTCCACCTACGCTCCAGTGATCGCTCAGGCGATAGTCCACGTTGCCTTTCAGGGCGACCTGATACATGTAGAAGGATTCAGGGCCACCGAAAGACTGCGTCAGCGTTGGGTCTAATGAATACGTCAGACGATCGGGCTCTGCGAGCAACACCTGCTGACCACGCACGTCGGATACCGGCTCTTTGCGATGCGTGACAGGTTCCGGTTGCCCCAGTGGAATAGCCGCCTGTTTAACCTGATGGAAAGGTTTGGCATCGACTTCCGTGCTGGCAATCGGTAAGCGCTGGCTGCGCTGAACAATGTGGTATTCGTCAATACTGCCCGGGACATGGTTTGCTAATACCGTAGCCGCACGCTGCGTCGCCTGTTCGCTATCACGATACTTGGTCTGCTCGGCAACAATGGTGACCTGCTTTTGGTCCGCGTAAATATCGGCGTCCTTAAAGCCGGCCTTATCGTTCAGCTCTTTCGAAACGAGCTGCCAGTTTGTGCCTTTGCCATCCTGCACTGGTGCATAGACAGGTGGCGCATCGTCTAAATAGTTCGGCTTCAAATCGTTGAAATTAGTGCGTAAAGTAAAGCCCCACATCAGGGTATTGCCACGCTGCCACGATAACGTGGTATCTAGCACATCGCCGACACGATAGACCGCACCGATGTTAAAGGGGGAGTCCTGTTTGATTTTTTCACTACGTCTACTGCGATCCGCAGCCTCACGACTATAATCGTTACCGTCATACTCAATTTTCAGGCGCAGCGGATCCCAAGGCGTCTGGTACTCAACGCCACCAAACAACGCTGCAGGGCCATGGAAGAAATTGCCTACCTCAAACTGGCCGGTTTCTGTATTCTGAGTCCGATTACAGAAGCTGGCTTTCAACGAACAGGCAGGATTTTTAATATTCCCACTCTCCGCCATATTGCCCCACCCCATACCTAGGGTGAAATCAAATGGGCCCATACGCTTACTGGCTACAACATATTCGCTATCAAACAGCCCAGTACCGGCAATATCTCGCAACCCCAGCGACACATCCGGCATCCAGTAGCTTTCCTGCCACAAGCGGGCTTTGACATCAAATGCCTTATCTTTGTAGGTTTGACTACCACTGAAATTAGGATCGTCACTGTAAGGGAGAGTACGAATATCGGTATAACGTACCGTCGTTTCCAGCCAGTCAAAGAGCTGGAGGGATATGGAATAACGCCGATATTCTTCGTTGTCACGGTAGTTCAGACTAAATTCGCCCGTTTTCGCCATACGCGCCGTAGGCATCTGTAGCAAACCTGTGCCACCGAAATCAGACTGTGATACCCCCGCGGGCTGAAAGCGCAGATTCGAGTTGGTCGCAGTACGGCTGCTTTCGGTTTCAGCCGCCATCGCCTGTGCACTCAAGATGCTGCCAATCGCCAACGACAGACAGCCTAGTTTAACGTTTCTATTCTTTGTCATTCGAGTGGCGTCCGGTTAGCGAGGTAGTCAGCAAGCTGATCGTTGAGTGATGACATATCCTGTGGCAAAACTGAGGGATTAAAACCAATAAAGAGCGTTTCGCCCGCAGCGGGTTCGACGTGCTGGCGGTTCCATAACGCCAGCGGCACTTTGCGCCACTTGCCGTTGCCAGCAATCAGATAGCCATAGCTATTATCCGCCCCCGCGAGAAGTCGACGTCCAGAGAGATAATTTTCGACCGACCATCCGGCACGCAGCGCCACTTTCCCCGATGTCTCCAGTTCTCCCACATCAGCGGCGGTATTCACCAGACCGATCAGGGACAGTTTGTCATCATGAGATGCCACATACAGTGCATATTCCCCCACCAGAGGGCGATTATTTTCTACATAGACACGCACGCGGTCAGGATCCAGATCGGTACGGATACGACCCGCAACATTAATCGGGTTAATGGTCTTTCTCAGTAACCAGGCAGAGATCGCCAGATCGCCATCACCTGAATTACGCCAGCGCGTTTCCAGTTCAGCCAGCTTTTGCAGCAAGACATCCCTTTGCGCACGAACCTTCTGTGTCGTCGCAAAATCAGAAATAAACGCCGTTTGCCAGTTGATATTCTGTGGCCAGGGAACCTGTTCGTAAAATTTTTCAAGGCGCGTGCCATCATCCAATTTGACGACGGCGATCGTCTGTTGAGGCGATTTCACAGTCAACTGCGCAGACGTCGCAACACCGGAAACCAGCAGCAACAAGGTAGCGATACGATTGAGTGCCAACATTGCAGCCCCTTATTGGACGTAGGGTTTTAATACGGTGAATTTGACCAATGCCATATCTGGCCCCATATACTGCTGGCTTTGAATGACATTTCCGTTAGTCGGATCGAGCCAGTAGCTATTGGTGTAAGATTCATTCAAAGCAGGGACGGTCACCTGCTCATCAAAACGCAGCAGCTCACGCGAGGTATCCAGAATTTTTACGGTTTCTTTGCCACGGGCCTGAAAAACGGACTGGGTCTCGTAACCACCGCGGAAGACTTGAGACCACTCAACCCGGCTCTGCCATGTCATTGGCGTTGATGTCTTCAATAGACCTAACGTCAGGGGATCTTGTTGAAGGTTATCCACATAGGTAATGTCTTCACCGAAGCCCTGCGTTTTCACTAAACGACCATGCTGGGTCGCTACCATATTTTTATCAGCCCCAATCCACTTCAACTGGTTCTGTTCGGCAAAAGCGAGCACAACAAACGCCTGTGGTGCTTTACCCACTTTTAGATAGGCCGAGGCATAGGGCGTGTTGGCAACCTGTTTGGCCGTCACATGGGTATCATCCTGACCAAAAAATGCCAGTTTGAACGTTTTCCCCACCTGATCCACATTCTGGGAACAGCCAGTCAACACAATCGATAAAAGAGGTATGGCAATCAGCGAGCGTAATTTTGCCATTCGTTTTATTTTTGTCATGAAATGCAGTTCTCGTTGAACAGCGCAGCCTAGAAAAAGAAAGGCCACCGAAGTGGCCTTAGAGTTGAAACGAACTTAAGTACGAGTCGTTGTACCAGTCGCAGTCGCTGGAGAGCTATCATCGTTGCTGGAAACAGCAACAGCAACACCAACAGCAACAGCGGCAGCAACACCCACAGCAATCAGTGCAGTGGTACCAGCAGCAACACCAGCACCCGCAGCACCAGCGGCACCAGCAACGCTTGCGCCGGTAACTGTGGTGGTAGTAGTACCAGTGGTCGTGGTGCCAGCAGCCGTAGCGCTGGAGACGCCATCAACAGCAAACGCGTTTGACGACATGGCCAGAACAGCGGCCAGCGTGATTAACGTTTTCTTCATTACGATTTCCTTTTTAACATGAAGTACTTCAGGGTGGGGTACCGTCGAAAAGACCATACCCCGTCCTTCATTCCAGCCAGCACAACGGCAAACTGATTTAGTTTTGCGTCGTTACCAACCGTTACCGGGATCCTCCCAGTAATGAGTTACAGTTCAATGGCGATAAAACCACCTCTGATAAGCAAAACTACAACTCAATTTTTGCAACACCGATAAAAATAGCAAGATCCCGATGTAATAAACAGCAATGATCTCGGTAAAAAAGCAGATTTCTTTAATGAAATTTACAGTATTCTAGGAAAAAAGTCATAGATATCCTAACGATATCAATCCACTAATTCATCAATACGAAAAACGCCAGATATTTCCTAATCTGGCGTTTTATTAACAAACGGCACTATTTAATCATAAGAAACGACTATTCCAGCCACTCGGTATGGAATACGCCTTCTTTATCCGTACGCTTATAGGTATGCGCACCGAAATAGTCACGCTGAGCCTGAATCAGGTTAGCAGGCAACACGGCTGAGCGGTAGCTGTCGTAATAAGCAATGGCCGCAGAGAAGGTTGGCGTCGGGATGCCTTGCTGAACGGCGTAAGAGACGACGTCGCGCAGTGCTTGCTGGTATTCATCAGCCACGTTCTTGAAGTAAGGGGCCAACAGCAGGTTAGCGATATCGGCTTTCTGCTCGTACGCATCGGTAATTTTCTGCAGGAACTGTGCACGAATGATGCAGCCAGCGCGGAAAATCTTGGCGATTTCACCGTAGTTCAGATCCCAGTTGTTCTCGTCTGATGCCGCTTTCAGCTGTGAGAAGCCCTGAGCATAAGAAACGATTTTACCCAGGTACAGCGCACGGCGCACTTTCTCAACAAACTCGGCTTTGTCACCACCGAATGTCTGAGCCGTAGGGCCAGTCAGCACTTTAGAGGCAGCAACACGCTGATCTTTCAGTGAAGACAGGTAACGGGCAAAAACGGATTCCGTGATCAGAGACAGCGGCTCGCCCAGATCCAGAGAGCTTTGGCTGGTCCATTTGCCGGTGCCTTTGTTAGCTGCTTCATCCAGAATCACATCAACCAGATATTTACCGTCTTCATCTTTCTTCCTGAAGATATCGGCAGTGATCTCAATCAAATAGCTGCTTAGTTCGCCTTTGTTCCACTCAGAGAACGTCGCGGCAAGCTCGTCGTTGCCCAGATCCAGTGCCTGTTTGAGCAATGCATAGGCTTCAGCAATCAGCTGCATGTCGCCGTATTCAATGCCATTATGCACCATCTTGACATAGTGACCTGCGCCATCAGCGCCAATGTAGGTCACACAGGCTTCGCCATCAGCACGCGCGGCAATCTGTTCCAGAATCGGAGCAACCAGCTCATACGCTTCTTTCTGCCCGCCAGGCATGATGGAAGGCCCTTTCAGCGCGCCCTCTTCCCCACCAGATACACCTGTACCGATGAAGTTAAACCCTTCAGCGGACAGTTCGCGGTTACGGCGAATCGTATCTTTATAGAAGGTGTTACCGCCATCGATCAGAATATCGCCCTTTTCCAGGTAAGGTTTCAGCGATTCAATCGTTTTATCGGTTGCTTCACCGGCCTTCACCATCAGCAGAATACGGCGGGGTTTTTCCAGGGATTCGACAAACTCTTCAACGGTGTAAGAAGGCACCAGTTTTTTACCCGGATTTTCCGCGATAACTTCATCGGTTTTATCGGAAGAACGGTTAAAGATGGAAACGCTATAGCCACGGCTCTCAATGTTCAGCGCCAGATTGCGCCCCATCACCGCCATACCGACAACGCCAATTTGCTGTTTGGACATTAAAGCAACTCCTGTCTGAAGGATAACCTGCCTGCAACGGCGACAACGCCTCGCATTGCGACCTCGCAAGCAATTTAAAAACAGGCCGACATGGTAACTCAGCTTTGCGTGAGTGGGTAGTGATTGGTTTGATAGCGAAAGCTCACCCAACCGGAACGTATGGTGGGAAAAAGAAAAAACCGCAGAACGATTCAACGATCTGCGGTTTTACAGCGAGTTATCACGCAATATTACTTTTTCAGCAGTGCCTTAATACTTTCTTTAAATTCGGCACCAAACTCAGGATTACGTAATCCATAGGACACAAATGCCTGCGCATAACCCAATTTACGGCCGCAGTTAAAGTTCTTACCTGACATTTGCACAGCATCAACCTGCTGAGTCGCGATCATATCGGCAATCACATCCGTCAACTGAATACGTCCCCACGCGCCAGGGACCGCTTTTTCCAGCAACGACCAGGCATCGGCAGTTAATACATAGCGCCCAACCGCAGAAAGATCAGAGCCGGTTTCAGACGGCGCCTCAGGTTTTTCAACCATAGACGTAATCGCTGCGGCATCGCCTGGGTTCACCAGCGGTTTGTCACAATCGACGACAGAGTACTCAGGCAACACCTCATAAGGACGATGTTTAACTAGCACCTGACTACGCCCGGTTTCTTCAAAGCGGGAGATCAGCAGCGCCAGATTTTCCGTCGTCTGATCGGCCGTGCTTTCATCCAGCACGACATCAGGCAACACCACCACAAACGGATTATTACCAATGATTGGGCGAGCACAGGAGACCGCATGCCCTAACCCCAGCGTTTCTCCCTGACGGACGTTCATGATTGTAACGCCTTTCGGGCAGATGGACTGTACTTCAGCCAGCAGTTGACGCTTTGCACGTTCTTCCAGCAAGGACTCAAGCTCAAACGAGGTATCGAAGTGGTTTTCAATAGCGTTTTTCGACGCATGTGTCACCAGAACAATTTCTTTAATCCCCGCCCTCACACACTCGTTGACGATTTTCTCAATCACCGGGCGGTCAACCAGTGGCAACATTTCCTTAGGAATTGCCTTGGTCACAGGTAACAAATTCATCCCTAAACCTGCTACAGGGATAATAGCTTTCAATGATGTCATGGATTGACTCTCTTCAATCTGATGGTTTTTATTTAAATAGCTGTTTTGATCTGGCAGAACATATTCACTTGGTAGCGTAATGCCATAACGCCACGCATGACACTAAGATTACACCTAATCCGAACCGAAGAGATCTCGCGTATAGACTTTTTCTGCTACATCAGACAATTCTGGTGCCATACGGTTTGAGACGATGACATCCGCAATTTCTTTGAATTCGGAAAAGTCATTGATTACCCGAGATCGGAAAAATTCTGCCTCTTTTAGAACCGGTTCATAAACAACAACCTCAATACCTTTTGCTTTTATTCGTTTCATGATGCCCTGAATAGCGGATGCGCGGAAATTATCCGACCCCGTTTTCATGACCAACCGGTAGATCCCCACGACTTTAGGATTGAGCTCGATAATGGAATCGGCGATAAAATCTTTTCTCGTTCGGTTCGCCTCTACTATTGCGCTAATTAAGTTATTCGGCACAGCATCATAGTTAGCGAGTAACTGCTTTGTATCCTTAGGCAAACAATATCCACCATAGCCAAACGATGGATTATTGTAATGTGTACCAATCCGTGGATCTAAGCCAACACCGTCGATGATCTGCTTACTATCGAGCCCCAAAGTTTGGGCATAAGTATCCAGCTCATTAAAGTAAGCCACGCGCATCGCTAAATATGTGTTAGCAAAGAGTTTAATCGCTTCTGCTTCCGTCGAACCAGTGTACAGTACAGAAACATCCTTTTTGATCGCACCTTGTAGCAATAAATTAGCGAACGTCTTAGCGCGTTCTGATTTTTCACCAATAACCACCCTTGACGGATATAAATTATCATAGAGCGCTTTACCTTCTCGCAGAAACTCAGGAGAAAAAATAATATTTTCTGTATTGAAGCGGGTTTTTGCCTGCTCAGTAAAGCCGACAGGGATCGTCGATTTTATAATCATAACCGCACGCGGATTAATTGCCAAAACATCCTGAATGACCGACTCTACAGAGCTAGTATTAAAATAGTTTTTTTTGGGATCGTAATCAGTCGGTGTAGCGATAATGACAAAATCAGCATCTTGATAAGCAATTTTTTTATCTGTCGTTGCCAGAAAATTAAGCTCTTTAGTTTCTAAGAAATTTTCTATTTCTTTATCAACAATAGGCGATTTTTTGTTACTAAGCAAATTAACTTTACTTTCAATGATATCTAATGCCACCACATTGTTATGCTGAGACAGCAACATTGCATTAGACAGCCCAACATACCCTGTACCTGCTATTGCTATTTTCATATCTTAATTTACCTAGGATAAAATAATTTATCAGCCGACAATAAAAAACTGGAAATCTTTAAAATTAAAGTCATTTAATTTAATCGTGCAACATCCTATGAACCATAAAAATACACTTATTTCTTAATAGAGAAGTAAATATAAAACAAGAGAGTGCCATAATAGTAATGCACGTAAACCTGATTTTTAACAAGACTGTAATTTCAAATTTTTCGCATACTTATTATAATAGAATAGTTGAGTTAACAAACCTGCAACCTCTGCTAAAATCTCTCCCAAAAGTCCTCCCCAGACACCATAATAATAGCCCAGACAACAAATTGCTGACACACCAACTACCGCTGACGCGATGTTTGCAATTGATATTTTTTTCGACGCCCCCATAGCGACTAATGCTAGACCATACCCTCTGGATGTACAAATTGTAGCAACTACGGCACCGGCAAGGAGTGAATATTCCAGACTAATATTAATCGTGTTTGAGTATATGTATGGGCTAATAAAATAACACGCGATAGTAAACCCTATCATACTAAATATACCAACACCAAAATTAATAACAATCGAAAGTTTTATTCTTTTAACTCGTACATCAGCTGGTGCCGTTCCTATCCAACTTTGCAATCGACTAGGAAATCCACTTAAAATAGACAGCGCCATTCTGAATAGACGCTCAATACCTGTAAAAGTAGCCACAGCCGCAGGGTTAACAAATCCGATTAACGTAATGGGTAAAGAGGTATAAAAAGTACTAACCATACGTCCAAAAACCAACTGATAGTGTTCTTTAAACAACAACGTCAATTCATTAAAATCCTTTCGACCTGGTATTAATGGTACTTTTAAAAAGTATGACAATAGTATCATTGATATGAAAAAAGAAAATAATATTGCCAGACTATAAAAAATCAAACCGCCATAAATATTAATAATTAAAATACTAATACCACACAATATCAGCTTCGGTATAACAATAAAATAGAGAATATATTCCGGTTTATTTAAACCGATTAAATACCAATTAGGTAAAAGGGCCCCACACGCAATAGCAATAGCCATTACAATCGCAGAAAGCAAAAAATCGTCAACCAAAAGGAAGCAAACTAATGTGGCAATAAAAACACAAAAAACACTCGAAATTAACCGGGATGATAAAGATTTTCCATACCAAAATTTTCTCTCATTATCATTTAATCCTGCAACTAATTGAGGGCCGATAACCCCCCAACCTAATTCACCTATCACTGCACCTGCGCCACCAATGGACTGGGCAATACCAATCGCAATGATAACCTTGTTTCCATACAAGGCGGTTATTGTCGGGTAAACGATAAAGGGGATAATAGCTGACAATAATGGAAGAACAAAATATAAAAACATTTTCCATATATTTTGTTTAGTAAATAACATTATATTATCTCAATTTTTGATATATTTAGATATAGCGGAAATCACTTCACTCATCGGTCTTCCATAAGATTGCACCAAACTTTCGTCATATTCATAACAACCATTTTTATGTAGATCTTGAATAGCACAAAGCAATTTATCTGCCAATTTATCAGGAGATGCAGCAGCTACATACATTCGAGGGTGTAGCCCTACTCTCGTTCCATTAAGATCATTTGTGACGGCATATGCACCACTTGTTATCGCATCTAGCGGAGGATGAGATGGATGCGGACTATACTGAAGGGAAAAGACAATATCTGTTTCACTAAGTTTGTTAAAATATCCATCCCATGATAACTTACCTAATGATCGTAAAGTAACCTTTTCAGACAGAACTATATCGCTATGTTTTTCACCTGCACTTAAAACCTCTAATTCATAACCAGTTTTATCAATTTTTTTGGCCAGAAGAGTCAGTGCGCCAATACCAATATCAAATAAATTTCGAGATTTACTCGGTCTTCCATAAAATAATACTCGAATTTTTTTTGACGGTTTCCTATTCGCAGATGATTCTTTCAGCATATGCAAGTCAATTTCAGGGAAAAACACCAACTCCTCTGAGCAAGGTATATTCGCTTTCTTTAATGCATTAAAGAGTGGATATGAATTTACTACATGATTAAACCCTGTCAAATATGTCTCTTCCGTCAGAGCAAAAGCTGTTGACCATGGGTGAAATCCAGATTCATAATCCTGAATCAGATAAATAACATTTTGTGGTTTAATGATCCCCAAATGGGCTGCCACAGTTAAAGAATGTGCTGTTGTCCAATAAGTTGCTACCCATATGTCGTCAGTATTTATAGTAAGGTTTACGATATCAATATCACTTACAAACTCAACACTACTATCAGGAAAAATATTATTCTCTATCCATGAACGAGTCGAGTTATCTGGTGATTTCCCAAAAGTAATAATTCTAACGCTTAAGGATAGACTTAGTGATAAACGAGAAGAGAACTCTAACGCTGTTTTAATCCCTGCAAAAATACCATTTGGTGGTAACCCCGGTAGGATTAAGTTTAATTTTTTTTCTACATTTAAATCTACATTAATGCATGACGAGGCTAAACTATATGTAGTTAATCTCGAATAAGCCGCTGCGTGATCGTATTTGGAACTATTATTTACATATAATTCCTTCAACTTTTTTTCCTTTATTTTACCAAGGATTTTTGATTGAATTTCCCTTAACACATTGACCTCGTCTATTTATAAAAAATCACATAAATCAAAAAGCAATACTACTTTGAACATCGTGGATGACTACCTAACAAATATGCCTTCACTATATTATATGCATTACCCCAATTCATTTTAATGGATTCAGAAATAAATTTACGAACAAGTAAATAGTGCAAATGCAAAGTCGGATAGCGTCTGGCAGAAATGGCCACATCTAATGCACGCTCTATATTCCTAAAACTATTTTCTCTTAAACTATCATCTAATCTAGAAAGAGAATGTACTAAAAAAGAGGATGACCTAATTTTTACACGTTCACCTTTATCCAGAATTTTGTAAATACGGCGAAAAAGGCTATAATCAACACCATATAATGCATAATGTTCATCGAAAAGTTTTAAATCATGCCTCTTAAATTTTTCTATCAAGGTTCTATTTATTATTAAACCAGAACCAATAGATAACGCAGATTCAGGATCTAAATCTCTGTCAGTTGTAACAACCATATTCTCACATATAGGATAATAAATTTTTCTATCACCGGATGAAATTATCTTAGGGACTTCTAGATCCACATGGCTATTTTTTATTGCTTTTACAAATGACTCCGATATTTCAGTATCATCATCCAAGAGAATATATCTTTCAGAATCTTTATATTTCAAAAAAAAGTCATTATATATAATACTAAGCGGCATATTATCAAGACAGTTAATTAGTTCCACTTGACTGTTAAAACATTTATTCAATCGCACAGAAAGCTCGCAATCATAGCCTATTTCGTAAGGGCCATTATTTTGAATCACAAGTTTAGTATTACTAAAATGATGATCGGATAACGTAGTCAGGGTCGTGGACTCTTGAAGAGTCTTATTATATATAATTACCAATATGGCATTAGTCCACATGCTTGCCTCTTATAAAATGCACGACTAAAAAAAATAAAAACCATGTAACTAATTTTCATCCCAAAAAATAAAAAATCAATTAAAATCATAAATAAAAATATATTTCAATGCAATTATTAAATATTAACTTGCGTTTTATTTTTATTTCCAACTGAAAACCATGTCCTGTGGGCGTGGTCATCAATAGGTTTTGGCTCTGCTTTATTGTCTTGGATTTAAATATTACAGGTCCGAAAGAGACTTCTTTTTCAGGGTTTTGCTACGCCCTCATTAGGGCGCAATCAAAGCCGGCCTTCTATGAAGGAGGCTTTTTACTTTTCTTATATTCACAGCTAGTTAGGAACAATATAATCTTTCAAAGGGATAACCAAATGGTAGTTATCATCACCGATAAAATTAATTTTTTCGCCATTCATACCTGGAACTAAATTAATGCTAACATTTTCTGTTTTTTTTATTTCAACAAGGATTTTATTCTTATCATTGATTATAAAACTAGTGTTTTTTATACCTTCCAGATAAAACGATACTATGCTATCACGATCAATTACATAGTTATTATTTTTTATTCTATTTACATCGTGACCTTCAATTTTGAATAAACCGTCTTCTAATGAAGTAGAACCTTTTTCAGTATTATATATAGCAATTACTCTTTTGAAGATTTTATTATAAAAAATTTTAAAATTAATTTTCCCACAAGTTTCTTTTTTATTTGATATAATTAACACAGCATACTGACAAGTATCGGCATAAACATGACCTGAAATATTTTGACACCCTGAGCTAATTCGTAACCCCGAACCTTTTATCGCCTCAGTTGTACTTATATCTAAAATAACCGATTCTATATTTTTATGTAAAATACAACCATGCATATAAGGTGATTTTGAGATAACTTTTACCTTCCCATTTTTACAATTGGGTTCAATTTCACATCCGCAATATGCACTATTTTCAGATGTAATATCTAATATAAAATTTTCAGAATTAGATATCTTTAATCCTGATCCTAATTGTAGATCATCTCCCTTTACAGGATGGACTTGTCCTGAGTTATTAAAGCACCCTGATATATATATGTCTTTGCAACCAGATACAAAACATGGGAATACGGCATCCTCACAAACCACATCTTCAATATAGATATCTTTGACATTTTGGATAAATAATCCATGTGAGCTAGTTACTGCTCTTGTATAAAAATTTGAACTTATACGATTATTATTTTTATCAACAAGATAAGTACTTTTTTCGTTCCCACTAATATTTAATCCACCTATAACTTTAAAATTATTCCCTGATATTTTAAGCGTAGCTAAGTTATCATCCTTTTCAAAAAATATTGTAGGCCTACGAATTAATGACGCATTATTACCAATGATAGTTATATTATCTTTCTTAATAATCCACTCAGAGTTTCTATCTTTTATTGCATTATAATAAATTGCATTTTTTTTAAGAAAAATCACACTACCAACATCTAGAAAAAGAAGCATTTTATTAAAGGGATCAGCATCATCGGATAAACCATCTCCGATGCAACCAAACCACTCAGGCTTTATAATAGAATTATTACCAGTTATTCTCTTCCAAATAAAGTTATTGTTTTGACGAATATTTATACCGTTATCATCGGTTAATTTACTATCTTCTATGGCAACAAATACTCCACCACCAATATTCGTATGCTCATAGTAAGAAGATAATCTTATTTTTTCACCTGCGTATTGTGGGGTATATTTCCTTAATTCAGACATTGAACGGAAAATACTTATACTTTCCTTCGAATGAGCAAAAACTAAATTTTTATGACATAACATCAAACATGTAATAGAGTGAATGAAACTTCGTCGTTTCATATACCACCTCCGTTGTCATAAGGTTTTGAATCAATGATTTCTAATTACCTAAAGTGATCAATGCAGACTCTCCAAAGAACATATTTTTCATACCTACTAATACATAAAGCGAGCAAATTATCATTATTATTTTTGATGACAAAAACACCCTTGATAAGAGAATAATATAAAAAAACATTGTTATCTCGAAAAGTCTGAAAGATAGAACTGGTACTTGAATAAACATATAAAAAAATAAAATACCAAGCATAGAAAAAAGATATTCAAAGCTCTTAATATTCTCTTTCAATTTCGGTGATATATATATATATATTAATCCAAGCATCTGAAGTATTGGTTGAGACGAAAATATGTTTGCAGTAGCGTATTGTTCTTTGTATTTCGCCAATTCGATATAAGTTTCAAGCCTGGCATTTTTTATAATTCCAGAAAAGAATAGCATTGGTAAAAATAAAGAAGAAATAATCACTATGACAAACCATCTAGCACCGAATCTTGTATAAAAAAGATAGGGGAGAATGACGGCAAGAGATGTAACATGCATCAAAACTGCCATAAAGAAAGAAATAAAAATAGTTATCTTTGACTTACCGGTATAAATTCCAAAAGCAACAAAAGCCATACTTAATGCAATCCTTATTTGCACATAATCATGTAGGCATAACAAATAAGATGAATATAAGATTAGTAAAACAATAAAGTTGTTTGTACTATTTCTTAATCCTGAGAATTTAAAAACTAGCGTAATGAATGCACATACAAGCAAAAAATAACTATACCCATCATCAAACGAAGAAAAGATCTTCATAAACATGATAAATAATGGATCCACCCCATTCCTTATTATGTCTATATAACTATTGTATTGTGCCAAAAAGAAATAATTTTGATAGGTCGGATTGTCAATCCAATAATTTAAATTTTTATAGCCAACTAAATAAGTCAAAAAAGGAATTATTGCTATATACAGCCAAAAAAAAACCCCTATATTCTTTTTTCTAACAACCAATATGTTTTTTTTCATATGATTAAATATCACTAATAATCTTGAGATGATTTAATATCGCGTTTTTTAATTAGTCGTTGAATAATCACTTTTAATAAGAAATCATTCCTTTCTTGTTTATGAAAAAATGTTTGACACCATAAAAATACGCCTTTAGTTTATTTTTTTTATCACTTTCAAATAAAATCACTCTTAAAAAATCAAGAGCAAATGCAGAAAAATCGTAGAAAACAAATCCTGGATATTTAAAAAAATACGTTTTATAGACAAAAAGTCTATTCCTTGTAATATAATATTTTCTATAAAAAGGATAGTTGGTAGGAGAAAAATTCACTATCGATTTTTTTATTGTTCTATTTCCTAATGCATGATTGATACAGATTTTAGGATCCACGCAAACACGATATCCATTATTTTGAAGCCTTAGACAAAACTCATTATCAATATAATCTATAAAAAAATCTTCATCAAAAAAACCGATCTCATCGAAAACTTTAACTGGATACAATGTGCCAGATGTAATAATGCTTAACACATCTTGAATTTTACTTTCACCTGATAACGTTCTTCTAACAACAAAAGGACCAGAACTAACCGGGAAACGACATTCCCGATTTACATTTATATCCTTATAAATAGGGCCGATAGCTCCTATATTTTTTTCACTTAAATAGGATAGTGTTAAAGATTCAACATATGAATTGGGAACTTCTGTATCTTGATCAAATGTCAAAAGTAAATCATATCCGTCTTCTTTAGCTTTAATGACAGCATAATTTAATGCTTTTCCAATACCCTTGTTTGATTCTTCAGAATGGTATGTTGCATTATCTATTTTTAGTATGTTATTTTTATTTTCCGTGATAACATCAGAATCAATAGAGTTATCATACACAATTAATTTATCTACCTGAGAAGCTATCGATAAGCATCGATTAAAGTAATCACCCTCTGGATTATAAAAAACCACAACGGCTAAAATTTTCATTTTACCTCCAATAAAAATTGAAGTTGTTTAGACCATGTGAGGTTTTTTTTAGCAAAATCAATTTCGTTTTTAGAAAAATCACTAGGGAGAGAGTCTCTCCATTTTATCAACTCGTTAATATCAATATATTTATCGTCTGCCATGACTTGTAATATAAACTCTTCGTTACCAAAAGAATAATCAACGTGACTCTTGATAAAAGGTAAACCTCTTGCAGTATACTCTTTTGACTTTATAGAACTATTAGTATTATTCCCGCTACGATGTCTAGCGACAGCATCAACACAAACATCAGCATTCTCTAATAACATATCTAGATCTTTACCAAATTTTTTACCATGGAATATCACGTTCTCCTCTAGTGAATACTTTGTAACCATGCTTTTAAGTCTATCATATTCAAGCGGTGAATAACCAATAATGTTAAATAATACTTGTATATTCCCTCTGTAGTGATACAAACCCTCAATGAGGCGATCATAGCCATGCCAAGCCTCTAATTTTGCTACACCAACAATAATGAATTCCTCTTCTTTTTTTCTTTTTTTCTCCTTTATCGGTTTTATGGACTTTATATCTATTCCATTAGCAATCCGTCTTGATTTAACCCCCCATATTTCAGCTGTAAAATCTCCCATATAAGTAACTTCATCAATATATTTTTTGAAAAAAAACAAAGATAAATCAAAAATAAAATCAAGAGATTTTTCTTTGTACGATTTAAATTCTTTTTTATAAGGATATGTAGGAACTTCAATAACAATCTTAGTGGCCATTTTTTTCATAAAAGCAAGCAAGTTTGCTAAAAACACCACAAACAAACCACCATGGGGTTTTCGTATATAAGCTAAATCGAATTTTTTATTTTCCTTTTTGATGTAATTTTTTAGATCATAATAGAAAAAATATTTGCATTTATATCTACTCTCTATTTTTTTTAAGGTAAAGCCATCATCATGAACCATGATAGAATCATCCATATAAAAAAAATCGACACTAGCCCCCATACTCCTAAGAGCAGAGACCTGAGAGCTTATTTTTTTCCAAACTCCATCACTCTCATCCGCATTGTTATGAGTCGCAAATAATATTTTTCGAGTCATTTGATATTTTCTTCACTCTTTATTCATAGCGCGAATAAAATCTGCTTTCATAGAAAGCGGCTTTGATTGCGCCCTATAAGGGCATACCAAAACCCTTAAAAAGAAGTCTCTGCCGGTCCTGTAAGATTTAAATCCAAAGATAATAAGCAGAGCCAAAACCTATTGATGACCACGCCCACAGGACGTGGTTTTCAGTTAGCAATAAAAAACCACAGAGATAGAAATACTCTATGCAAAGCCAATCTAACCAAGTTTTGATAATACTAGAGAGATTGCTTTTAACCAGTCTGAGGGGGTAATGCCTATCTGAATGATTTTATTATTATTCAGAGTTGAATATGAAGGACGCTTTGCCGGAGTGGGGTACTGATCAGTACTAATTGCGTTAACAACAGGAGCATTAGCGAGCATACCTTGTTTTTTGACCGAAGAGAAAATAGCATCAGCAAAGTCGCTCCATGCTACCTCATTGTCTCCACAGTAATGATAAATACCAGCCTCAGCCTCTTTTTCAAGCAAATCAATAATCGCCTGAGCAATATCCCCTGCATAAGTTGGGCAGCCGCGCTGGTCAGAAACTATACTCAACTCATCACGATCTTTTGCTAACCGCAGCATAGTCTTGACAAAGTTATTACCATATTCACTAAATACCCATGCCGTGCGGATAATAATCGCATCAGGGAGTACAGTGGAAACGGCAATTTCACCGTCTAATTTAGTCTGCCCATACACACCTAAAGGGTTTGTTTTGTCCGTCTCAACATAAGGAACCGTCGCGGTTCCATCAAAAACATAGTCCGTTGAGACATGAACCAGACGGGCACCAACCTCTTTTGCCGCTCGTGCCAAATTCTCAGGTCCGGTTTTATTCACCAGAGCTGCTAATTCCGGTTCACTTTCCGCTTTATCAACAGCGGTATATGCCGCAGCATTAACAATGGCATCTGGCTGGTATTCTTTTACTGCAGCCAGTACTTTTGCATAATCAGTGATATCAAGCTCGGCAGTGTCAGTAGCCCAGACTTGCCAGCCAGCAGGTAAACGATCCTGGAAACAACGACCGAGCTGGCCGTTTGAACCCGTTAGTAAAACGTTCATTCGCTCAGTTCCTTAAAAAATCTTCCTAACTTATCTTTTTCAGAAAGCAATGGACTGGTTACAGGCCATTCAATTCCAACATCAGGATCGTTCCATAACAAGCAGCCTTCATTTGCCGGATTGTAATAATCCGTACATTTATATTCAAAGTCGGCTACGTCTGATAGCACAACAAAACCATGTGCCAAGCCGGGTGGAATCCAGAACTGTGTTTTGTTTTCTTCTGACAAGATCACCCCTTCCCAGGCACCGTAAGTTGGTGAATCAGGACGAATGTCAACAGCAACATCAAACACTTCTCCACGCACAACCCGCACCAATTTTCCCTGCGGATTCGATCGCTGAAAATGCAGACCTCGCAGAACACCTTTTGAAGATCGAGAATGATTGTCCTGTACAAAATCCAGATTAATATTGAGCATTTCCTGGTAACGCTTCTTTTCAAACGTTTCCAGGAAAAAACCCCTGTCATCGCCAAAAACTTTCGGCTGAATGATCTTTACCCCCTCAATACGGGTATCCTTAACCTGCATGTTATTCCCCCCCAATCAAGCGGGCTAAATATTGCCCATAATTTGTTTTACTTAATGCTTTTGCCTCTTCAGCAACCTGTTCTCTACTCAACCATCCCTTACGAAATGCAATTTCTTCCAGACAAGCAACTTTAAATCCTTGTCTCTTTTCAATAGTATGAACAAACTGAGAGGCTTCCATTAGGCTGTCATGCGTGCCCGTGTCTAACCAAGCAAAACCTCGGCCTAGTTGCTCAACATTGAGTAAACCTTTTTCCAGATACATCTCGTTCAACGTTGTAATTTCAAGTTCTCCACGCGCAGACGGTTTGACTTGTTTAGCCATGTCTACGATCTGATCGTCATAGAAGTAAAGACCGGTTACTGCCCAGTTGGATTTAGGTTTCAGCGGCTTTTCTTCCAGAGAAATTGCTCGATTATTTTCATCAAATTCAACCACGCCAAAACGTTCAGCATCTACGACTTGATAACCGAATACTGTCGCGCCTTCCATTCGTGCCGATGCAGTTTCCAACTTTTTACCGAAGCTTTGACCGAAATAGATATTATCCCCCAGTACCAAAGCACAGCGATCGCCATTAATAAACTCCTCACCGAGGATAAACGCCTGAGCCAATCCATCAGGGCTAGGTTGAACGGTATAACTGAAGTTAACACCAAAACGGCTGCCATCGCCCAAAAGGCGTTTAAACGAAGGCATATCCTCCGGCGTAGAGATAATCAAAATATCTTTGATACCAGCTAGCATCAGAACAGAAATCGGGTAATACACCATGGGTTTATCATAAATCGGCAATAGCTGTTTAGATACACCGCGGGTAATGGGGTGCAAACGTGTTCCAGAGCCACCAGCTAATACAATACCTTTCATATTTTTTATATCTCCAAAATTAATGCTTTATACCTAAGCGTTCACCAGCATAGGAACCATCTTTAACACGACGCCACCATTGCTCATTAGCCAAATACCATTCCACCGTTTTTCGGATACCGCTTTCAAAGGTCTCCTGCGGTTTCCAACCTAATTCGTCGTATATTTTTCCAGCATCTATCGCATAGCGCATATCGTGGCCGGGACGATCGGTAACGTAACTAATTAGCTCTTCATATTTATCAATGCCAATAAGTTTATTTGGCACCATTTCATCCAATAGGCGGCAAATGGTTTGCACCACTTCAATATTTTTTCGCTCGTTATGTCCGCCAATATTGTAGGTCTCACCGATTTCTCCTTCAGTAACCACTTTGTACAACGCACGTGCATGATCTTCTACATACAACCAATCACGAACCTGAGCGCCATTGCCATATACCGGCAGCGATTTGCCTTCCAATGCATTGAGAATAATTAGCGGTATTAATTTCTCTGGAAAATGATACGGGCCATAGTTATTAGAACAATTTGTCACAATAGTCGGTAACCCATAGGTACGCAACCAGGCTCGAACTAAGTGATCGCTAGATGCTTTAGAGGCAGAATATGGACTGCTAGGCGCATAAGGTGTGGTTTCAGTAAAGAGATCATCGGTACCATGAAGATCGCCATATACCTCATCGGTCGAAATATGATGGAAGCGAAATGTTTTTTTAGCATCATCATCCAATGTATTCCAATACTGGCGAGTGGCTTCCAATAACGTATAGGTACCGACGATATTGGTTTCAATAAATGCGGCAGGTCCGTCAATGGACCGATCGACGTGGCTTTCAGCGGCCAGATGCATAATGGCATTTGGCTTAAATGCATCAAGAACACGGTCTAATTCTTTACGATCGCAAATATTTACTTGTTCAAACTTGAAACGCACATTATCAGCAACCGATTTTAATGATTCAAGATTCCCTGCATAGGTAAGGCTATCCACGACCAATACTTCATCATTGGTATGGTTAATAATATGACGAACAACGGCTGACCCTATGAAGCCCGCCCCGCCAGTTACTATGATTTTCATACTACCCTCGTAATATTAATAGCGCGATACTAAATTTTATAGATAGGGTCAATTCCAATAACGCTTATGCATACTAAATGATTTAACTAGCGCAGATGGAATACGTTTATAGTTCTGTCCTAACTTATACCCTGAAATCTTCATAAAGTTATTCAAGAAAGCTAAAGGAACATATAAAATATTTCGCTTCAAGAGAAACTTCAGTTCCGAAAGTATAAATTTTTTACCTTCTCCACCGGCCCCACCAAATCCTTCTCTAATCCAAGGTTCATCAGCGTGGAAAACACCAATATCAAAATAACGCTTGAATTCGTCTAATGGACTATAGTTATGGGAGTGTCTCACTATGGCATCTGAAACATAGGCTACTTTATACCCGGCCAAAACAGATTTTGCCGTAAAGTACATGTCTTCACATAGAATCGTGTTTGAGGGAAAGCCGCCTAATTCTCTAAATATATTGATGCGATAGGCAGAAAAAGAATTAGACATAAAAACAGTTTTCAAGCCCATTTCTGCAGCATCATTAAAACTGAAAACATAATTTTTTTCAGGGTAATTAAAGTATCTAGCATGCTGAGCGATTGGGTTTGCATCACTGTGTGGTAATTGTCTGCCATAAGCGCAGGCTACATCTGGATCGCTAAAAGCAGAGAGAATGCGCTCAATATAATCTGGCTCGGGGATTGCGTCCTGAGTTAAGAATATAACCACATCCGAGTCATCATTAGCATCAACTAATTGGTTACGCGTTCCTCCGTGATTAAAATCACTAGCTTCAATGTTAATAATATTAAAGCCTAAACCATTTGCTACCTGAATAGTTGTATCTTTACTACCAGAGTCTATCACCTGAACATCCAGGTCATCGGGGCCATAGTGCTTTAGGCTTTCAGCTGCATCTTTCCAAACATCACCACCATTATAAGTTGGAACAGCTATAAAATATTTCATACTCTTCACTAATTAATAGATATAAATTTCCGACAGACAGATTAAAAACACAACCCAATCAATACGCTCCATCTCTTTTTAATACAACACTGACAGTTTTAAAAAGGATGGCGATATCATTCCACAATGACCAATTTTTAACATACCATGAGTCAAAATAAACTCTGGTATCATAATCGACATCATTTCGACCGCTAACTTGCCATAGTCCCGTCATACCCGGTTTAGCCATCAAATAATAATCGACATCTCCGGCATATTTATCCAACTCATCTTCGATAATTGGTCTTGGGCCAACCAAACTCATTTCACCTTTAAGGACATTAAAAAGCTGTGGTAACTCATCCAGACTGGTTTTTCTTATAAATTGGCCAACTTTTGTTATTCTAGGGTCATTTTTAAGTTTAAAATCTTTTTCCCATTCAGCTCTTGCCTCTGGACTATTTTCCAACAACTCATTGAGCACCTCTTGGGAATTTATCACCATGGAACGGAACTTAAGGCACTTAAACTTTTTCCCATTTCGCCCCACACGCTCATGTCCGTAAATTGCACTCCCTCCATCTTTTGAGACTAAATAAAGGAGAGATATCAGAATCGGGGAAAGTATAGTAACAATCGCTAAAGCTCCAAAAATATCAAAAGTGCGTTTAATAAACCGTGAGGTTCTTTTTGCTAAACTATTACTGACACGCAGGATCATGACTTCATGGCTAAATATAAAGGACATGTCAGTTCCATATAAGGGAACGCCACGTAATGTAGGAATAACTGAGATAGACCGGCAATTATGCTTAGCAAGATTTTTCAACCAATAATCTCTCAAAGCATGTTCCTCAAACTCTAAAGCGACGATAAACTGCGTATCGTTAGGGCAACCTTGTAACCACAGCTCCTCCTCGCTACTAATAACTGGCACACCGGAAATATATCTGGCATTATCAACATCAGTAGTAGAGTAGAAAGCGCCGATAGAAAAACCTAAAACCTCTTCACTCTGAAGAGCGGCATATGCATCTCTGGCATTTTTCCCTGCACCAATGATGATTGTATGTTTCTTCCAAAGATTAATCTTATCTAAAATTCTTTTTGCTATTACACGTCCAACTGGTACCAAAGTAATTGCCAGCAACCAAGTAATACACCAGACATAGCGAGAAAATTGCCATTTCGAAAATGCAACTAAAGCCAAGTCAAAAATTGCAAAAATGACTAATGTTCTGATGATTTCTTTTAGTTCAAACCAGAAAGGTTTTCTGTATGTATAGTGACGCAATCTTATCCAAAACCAGCCAACACATAAGAGTGATAACGTTATATGTGATAAAAATCTTGCAGGCAATTCAGATGCAGGGATAAATGAATAAACATCATATCCAAGTAAATAAATCATGCATAGTGTAAATAACAATGCCAAATTAAAAAACAAGAAGTCAGACAACGCTAAAAACAATTTTACAAAATTGTTTTTTCTAAAAACAGTTCGTAAATTCATTAAATTAACACCCCAAATGGATTTATAAAAACCACAAACAGCCACGCAATTAATATAGACGTTTGTATTTTTATTAAAAAAGAATAAGTGACATAGAGAAGTCAGGAAATTATATTTATAGTATGATAAAAAGAATTTTCATGAGAAGAATATTAATAGAGACAATATGATGACTATATTTTCAAGACTCAGAGGTAAGTTTAGAAATTATATATTCCGGTTTGCCATTCACAATAGCAAACCGGAATTGAGAGTATTATTTTGACTTATATTCGTAGGTATAATAGTCGTAATTACCATACCCATAATAACTTGCTGCTCTCTTCATTACAGCATTCAAAATAACCCCTTTAATTTCTGTACCATTCTGCTCAAACCGACGAATAGCGACTTCAATCTCTTTCAGAGTATTCATTTCAAAACGCGCCACTAACAAAGATGTACCTGCATGGCGGCTGATAATTGCGGCATCAGTCACAGCCAGAATCGGCGGCGTATCCAACAGCACAAGATCGTAGTGTTCGCCTGCCCATTTAATAAATTCGACAAAACGATTGTGCATCAAGAGTTCAGAGGGATTCGGCGGAACCTGTCCACGAGGGATGAAGTCCATATTTTCCACAGCGGTTTTGCGTACGCTTTTTTCTACACCACACTGACCAGATAGAATATCTGACAAGCCATCCGTCCCATGAGTCCCCATCAGTTCATGCGCGTACCCTTTGCGCATATCACAGTCAACAATCAGCACCCGCTGCCCAGATTGGGCGATAACCGCACCGAGGTTAGCACTAACGAACGTTTTACCTATTGCTGGGCTAGCGCCGGATATCATCAACACATTATTTTTGGCTTCCATCATGGCAAAATGCAGGCTGGTGCGCAGGCTTCTGATGGCCTCAATTGCCAGATCGGTAGGGTTGCCAACCGCCAGTAGATCCGTTGCACGAGTATTAACTTTTTTATTCTTCTTACCTAGCAAAGCCCTATCTTTTTTCTGTTGCCATTCCGAAAGTGGTACGCTGGCATAGACGTTAATTCCTAATTCTTCCAATTGTTCCGGGCTTTCGATGCCTTTATGTAACAGCGTTTTTAGTATGACAAAAGCCGTTGATACCACTCCGCCCAGGAACATTGCGATTAATACAATCAGCATTTTTTTCGGCTTCACCGGCTTAGGTTGAATCACCGCATTGTCGATAATACGTACGTTACCCACAGTGCTGGCTTTATTAATGCTAAGTTCCTGCTGTTTATTAAGCAACTGCATATACACTTCCTGCCCTGCCTGGACATCACGTGTTAAGCGCAAAATCTCCTGCTGGGTTTTAGGCATCGCCCCTACACGTTTATTAAGCTTATCCCTTTCCTGCTCCAGCGTTTTACGCTTTTCAAGTAGGGCACGGTAGGCAGGGTGTTCACGGGTATACAGTTTAGATATTTCAGCTTCTTTAAACGTCAACTCATTCAACTGCGCTTCAACCGCTACCGTAGTATCAAGTACAGCTTTAGCTTCCAATGAAAGATCGACCGATTCATTCTGTTGGCGAAACTGATTAAGCTTATTTTCCGCCTCATTAAGTGAAGTACGCACATTCGGCAATTGTTCTTTCAGAAATTCCAGGCTTTTCCCTGCTTCCTCAGATTTACGTTCTACATTTTGCTGAAGATAGTTCTGGCTAATGCTACTCAGAGTTTTATTTGTCAAGACAGAATCTTCCCCCTCAAGACTTAACTCAAGAACTCCCGTATCTTTGCCTTTGTCCGCGACGACTAACTTATCCAATACGTTGTTAACAGCTGTCAGTTGATTGAGTTTCTTAATGTTGAAAATAGTGCCAGGTTTGGCCGCAATATCACTAATCAGCAACGTAATACTATTATGCGTCTCAAGTTGTCCGACTGAGCCCGTAAAAGTCAACGAATCCCCAGCCTCAACGGAATATTGTTTGCCGTCAAGAACCGTCAGAGTGAATACTTGATCCTGCCAACTTTCCGGTACATCCAAGCGAGAAACCGCTATTTTTGCGGGTTCTTCGCCTGCTAATCTAGCCAAACCTTTACCGATGATCGGAAAATATTGTTGTTGGACATCAATATCCAATGCCAGGTCATTGACAGTTTTTCCGATTACCATACGAGATTTAATGAGTTCTATCTCAGCATCGGATTTCGGTTTAGAGTCCGGCAACATACTAGAAATATCATTTAATAGTGAATTCCCCTGACTCTGCTCAACCTGGATGAGCGCATCAGTTTTGTATACTGGTGTTGCAAGCACAGCATAGAAAATACCGATAATAGTGAATAATGCTGTTACTGCAATTATCAACCAGCGGTTATCCAGTAATGTCCCTAATAAACGCCCTAAATCGATCTCATCTGAATGGGTTTCAGATACTTTTCCTGAAGTTTTCTCTGTCATCGGATTCTCTGATGATTAACGATTCAACGCCTGCGCCCATTTTTGCGCAGACAGCTCAAGTTGTGAGTAAACTAATTCAAACGCTTCGCGGCTTTTACGATATGGATCGGCAATTTCCTGCTGATTCAGCCAATGGCCAAATAACATCGTTTTACCCCGGACCTCTGGCGCGATGCGGCTCACCCCATCAATATGCCCTTTCTCCATAACCAGAATCAGATCGTATTGCCGACACAGGGCAGAAGTCAGTTGCTGCGCTTCATGCCCTTCAAGCGAAAGATTATGTTCAGTTGCCACCTCGATAGCCATTACATCCGCAGGTTTTCCCACTAATGCACCTAATCCAGCCGAAGAAATTCTCTTTGTCGGCAACGCTTGCTTTAACAACCGCTCTCCTGTTGGGGAGCGGCAGATATTGCCCACACAAACCACTAATATGGAATTAAACATACTTGTTTCTACGGCCAGTTACGAATACGTAACGTCCCCTCTGTTAATTCATTAAATCCAGAAATTGTCGGAACAATCTGACTGATTACGCGATTCCAACGTACCATTGGTGCTGTAGTTACATAAACAATATCGTAAGGTTGAAGTTGGAATTCTGTCCCCATCACCATCGCGGTCGCATCTGACATATTCAACTGGTAAATATTTGCCAGCTTAGGCCCTTCAGTACCACGCAGAGAACGAATGACAAACACTCCGGTTGCATCAGATGCAGCCTGATCAATGCCTTCAGCATTGCCCAATGCTTCGGTCAGCGTCATGCCGCTGCGGTCCATCTTAAGTGTGCTTTGCTTTTTCACTTCCCCCATAACAAAAACCTTGAGGTCATCATTACGCGGAATATAAAGAATATCACCGGGATAGAGGAGATAGTTTTGTGAAAGGTCACCGTTTTGCATCAATGCCTGAAGCGAAAGACGTTTTTCTTTTCCATCATGAGTCAATACAATATTGCGCCAGTCAGCATTTTCCGTCAGCCCGCCCGCTTTATTAATCGCATCCAATACGGTAAGGGGGACGTTGGTAATTGGCTGTTGCCCTGACGTTGCCACTTCACCCGTAATGTAGGCTTTCTGTGAGCGGAAGGCGGCAATACTGACATCAACTTGTGGAGACTCTATGTATTGCGCTAAGCGGCTAGTTATCTGATCGCGAACCTCAGTGACCGTTTTACCCGCTACGCTAACTTTACCGATGTAAGGATAAAAAATCGTGCCATCGGAATGTACCCAGTTGCCAGTATCTGCTGCGGTACGATATGTTCCCGCTGGAGTTGTCAATTCAGGGTGATCCCATACCGTCACCATGATGACATCGCCAATACCGATGCGATATTCATAACCCTGTAATTCTTTTTCAAGCACAGAATTTTGCTGCGCAATCAATGGCTTAGAGCGCATCTTCTCCACTAAATAAGGCGTCAACGGGTAAACATTAACCAGCTTATTGATATTGAAATCCGCATCTTGCTGCTCGACTACATTTTTACCGCTAGTAGAAAGGTGAGAACCGGGAATCAAGGTACAACCGCTAAGTAGCGCTACCGACACCATCAAGGGCATCAATTTTAGTTTGTGCTTTATCATCCTATCTATGCCATCGCTCTTAATAGAAAATTGTGCAGATCCCTACAAAATAGTCAGTGATTATAGAGAAAAACTATTCAGATGAACTCAAGATCTAACGTATAAAATAAGGGTAAATCTCTCTTTAGCAACTTTTCGATCCTGCTATTGCCTATCTACAGTGAGAGGGCGACGAAACCATGCTAGTACTCGAGCCATCGAGGTTATTACCGTCACATAGCCAGAGAAAATCAGCAAAAAGACGCTTAACATAATAGACTCACTTATGTTGTTACGCTCGCAAATGATGCCAGCTGTTGCAAATAAAGTAGCGATAGCCACAATCACTGCCAACGTCTGGTTCTGCGTAAATCCCGAACGAAGCAATACGTGATGCAAATGTTCTCGATCGGCTTTGAAAGGATTTCCGCCTCTGGCAAGACGCCGCATCATTACGGCAACCATATCCATGAGGGGAACAGCAATCAGCCATAGTGCAGTAACGGGTTGGATTACGCGCCCTTCCCCTTGAGTCGCCAAGAGCAGTAGCCATATAACAGAGAATCCGATCAGCGTACTCCCCGCATCTCCCATAAAGACTTTGAATTTTTTCCCGAAAAACATACCCGAGTTTAAGAGGGTATACGGCAATGTTGCCGCCAGAAAACACAGACTCCAGCGAGCAAGTTCGTTACTCCCTCCGAGATAAAAAACGATAACCAAAGCGCTAAGCGTAACAAATGAAAGTCCACTAAGTAAGCCGTCCATCCCATCAACCATATTGAAGGCATTGATAGAACCCCAGACCGCAAAAAGTGTGACCACATAACTGAACGAACCCAAAAAAAGTTCATCGCTAGAGAAAATATTTCCTAAAGAGGAAATAGACAACCCCGCGAACATCATCACGATAGCAACACACGTTTGTAATACGATTCGTGGTAAAACAGGCAGGTCAAAACGGTCGTCAATAATGCCCACAACTAGCAGAACCGTTGAACACGCCATATATAGGAAAAAATGCGGCAGCAAATCAGTCTGGAGTAGATAAAGTATCCACAGCGCCAAGTAAATCGACACGCCGCCAACCAATGGAATATGGCCCTGATGTTTTTTACGGACATCAGGTTTGTCCACCAATCCGATTTTAAACGCCGCCTTTCTAGCCAAAAAAAGCGAGGCAAAAGCACTAATAAATATTAGAGTGGACTCTTGCATACCTGTACCATCGTAGCCCATATTGAGTTTTTGCTTTAGACACGCTACCGCCCTTGGCTTGTAGCTACCAATGCACTATCAAAGTACGGCCCCTGTCCTGTGGTTTAAATTGTAAAGCGTTAAGTTGCGTATTTATTGTGATTTTTATTATACAAGCAGAGTACACCGTCAGCCGGATCCCCTTATGACAACTGATACATTAGGCAAACCACATCATCGATATGGGGGATCTGACTTAGCCCAAAGAACTAACATAGTATTGACCACTCAAGTGGGAGCACAAGAACAAGATGTTTAGGGCGGGGTTTTTAGGAATAAGACTATGAACATCCATTGTGGCAAAACCTCCATAAGTATAAAAAACCGACTAAAAGAATAAAATCAGCCTGTTTCAGTCATCAAAACGGCTACTCGGGATGTAAAACCACATAATTATGTGGAGATTAGCAGCGGCGCGTTATTCTATGCTCGGATACATAACGTGATCAAATATTACGACCTGTATCCCCGTGATACAGCATAAAATTTTGTTTAAAGGGAATAATGGGATTTTTTTAACATTAGCCAACCTTAATCTGACATGCTGCATATAAAAAACGTGCAAAAATACGTCATAATTCCTGCACACGACACGACATACTAAAGAATATCCCTGCAAATTCTGGTTCATCTGTGCCTGCCCTGATACGCTATCGAGGTTATGTTCATTTAAAGGTGAAAAAAGAGATATGGAGTGGATCGCTGATCCAACGATATGGGCCGGGTTGGCCACGCTGGTTGTCCTGGAACTGGTTCTGGGCATTGATAATCTTATCTTCATTGCCATTCTGGCTGAGAAACTACCAAAAGAACAACGCGATAAAGCCAGAGTCGTCGGTCTCTTACTTGCCCTGATTATGCGGCTGGGCCTGCTGGCGTCCATTTCATGGCTGGTGTCTTTGACTACCCCCCTCTTCACGTTCCTTGGGCACACATTCAGCGCTCGCGATGTCATCATGCTGGTTGGAGGGCTTTTTCTACTCTTTAAAGCCACCATGGAACTCAACGAACGTCTCGAAGGAAAAGATGAGGAGCAGCAAGCCCAGCGTAAAGGTGCACGTTTCTGGCCAGTAGTGGCACAGATCGTGGTACTGGACGCCATATTCTCGCTGGACTCCGTGATTACCGCCGTCGGCATGACCGATCACCTGCTGGTCATGATGTCCGCCGTGACCATCGCTATTTTCCTCATGCTGCTGGCCAGCAAACCGCTGACCCGTTTTGTCGCTGAACACCCGACCATCGTTATCCTGTGTCTCAGCTTCCTGCTGATGATTGGTTTCAGTTTGGTCGCAGACGCCTTTGGTTATCACATCCCTAAAGGTTATCTCTACGCCGCGATAGGTTTCTCGGTGATGATTGAGATGTTGAATCAGGTCTCCCTGTTCAACCGTCGCCGCTTTCTCTCCTCCTCGGTTCCACTACGCCAGCGCACCGCGGAAGTGGTTTTGCGTATCTTGCGCGGTAATCATGAAGAAGCAGAACTGGACAATCAAACCTCATCGATGATTGCCGACAACACCCGGGCAGGTCAGGAAGTCTTCAATATTCAGGAACGCCGGATGATAAAGCGGGTATTGGGGCTGGCACAGCGAACCATCAGCAGCATTATGACGTCTCGGCATGACATCGACTCGGTCGAGCTGGATATTACACAGGATGCGCTCGCTAAACTGTTAACGACCAACCAGCATTCCCGATTGGTGGTAACCGACAGCAATACCTCCGACGAACCGTTGGGTATCGTACATGTTGCCGATTTACTCCAGCAGCAGCTAAACCGCGAGCCGTTCAATCCACGTATTCTGATTCGTCAGCCGCTGGTCTTTCCCGAACAGCTTTCACTTTTACAGGCTTTAGAACAATTTAGAGAAGCGCGAACGCACTTTGCGTTTGTCGTTGATGAATTTGGTTCGATGGAAGGGATAGTCACATTAAGCGACGTGATGGAAACCATTGCCGGCAACCTGCCGCGCGAAGGGGAAGATCGCGATGCGCGCCACAGCATTCAGCAGAATGACGACGGCAGTTGGACTGTAAATGGCTATATTCCGCTGGAAGACTTAACGATGTATGTTCCGCTGACGCTGGATGAAAAGCGCGAATACTACACGCTGGCGGGGCTGTTGATGGAGCACGCACAGCGGGTTCCGCAAGTGGGCGATACACTATCAATCGATAGCTATCAGTTCACTATTCTGGCGGTGGAAAGCCACCGTATCGTAGAGGTCCGAATCACACCAAACGACGAACCACAAACTGATTTTGAAGTGTGAGCAAATAGGTCAATCAAACGTGAAATAGAGGTGGAAGGGATAACTTCTCTTCTTCCTTTCCACTGGCTGGCAATACATTGATGTTCGGGCAATCCTGTCAGACAATAAGAGAATCGCAGGGGCGGGAGCTATCACATGTTCGATGAGATCGTTTTGACACTGAAAAAACAGATGCCTGACATCAAGATGATTTACCTCTTTGGTTCCCAGGCAACAGGCAATGCCAGAGCAGACAGCGACGTTGATATCGCAATCATGGCTACGAGAGCCTTGGATCCCGTTGAACGCTGGGAGCTCTCCCACCAGTTAGCAAAAACAGTAGGTCATGATGTCGATCTTATCGATTTATTGCAGGCCTCGACGGTATTAAAAATGGAGATCGTTCGTAACGGCAAGCTACTTTACGATGCGGAAGCAACAGCGGGAGAATTTGAAATGACAACACTTTCGATGTACCAGCATCTGCAAAAAGAGCGTGCGGATATCATTCGTAGCTTTAATCAGGATCTAAAAGCATGACAGATATCTTACTCAACAAAAGCAGCACCATACAAAGATGCCTACGTCGTATCCGTGAGGAATTCGATACTGAGGAAGGGTTTCGTCAAAACTTCACCAAGCAAGATTCTGTCATACTCAACATACAACGCGCCTGCGAAGCCGCTATTGATATCGCTAATTATCTTATCCGTATCAAGCAGCTAGGTATACCACAGAGTAGCCGCGACAGCTTCGCGCTTCTTGCTGCAAACCAGATTATTACGATTGATCTGTCTGATAATTTGCAAAAAATGGTGGGATTAAGAAACATTGCCGTGCATGACTATCAGGCGCTCAATTTGGATATTGTCATCCACGTCATTTCTCATCGTTTAAGCGACTTTGAGCGTTTTATCAAAGAAATAGCCCGATACAGCGACAGCCAGCACCTTTAGGCCATATAACCTAATAGCCTAAAGGTGTGGCTGTTTACCTCATTTCGATTATCAGGCAGGCACCATAATTTCTGTGGCAACTACCACCACAATCAGCCCAACCAAAACCGGAACTGATGTGCGCTTAACCACCTCGAACGGCGATATTTTCGCCATCCCGGCGACCGCAACGACTACGCCGGATACTGGAGAAATGGTACGGCCCAAGTTGGAAGCCTGAAGCATCGGAATCGCCAGATAGGCAGGGTTAATACCCATTTGCGACGCCAGCTTTGGAATCAGCTCAACAAACGCATAGAACGGTGCATTGCCCGAGCCCGTTGTCATCGCAGCCAACATCGTGATCGCGACCAGTACCAGCATAATCACCAACCCACCGCTGCCGAATGACTGCGCCAGACCAATCAGGCCGCTGATAAAACCAATAGTGCCAAGACCCTGGGCAAAGACACCGGCTGCAACTAACAGGATGACAACGCTAGAGAAGGCATCGGCCATCCCACGGTAAGCCACATCCAGCCCGTCAAACACTTTTTGCGCACTGAACGAACGAACAAATTCCAGTACCGCGGCCAGCACCATACAGATCACCAGTACAGTGATAATGTGGAGTTCCGGCCCCCATTTGCCATCAAACACCAGTACACCCATGATCGGCGTAAACGGCAGAATGGCGTAAAAACGCGGGGCATCCGTCGTGATCTCGCTGACGTCCAGAATCTCATGGCTGACATTCGCTTTGTTATCCAGATAGCGCTGCCAGAAGAAATGCGCGACGGCCATGCACACGATCGCCATGATGGAAATAGGCAGCGTGGCTTTAAAGGCAAAATCCACTAATTTCATCTGTGATGCTTGTGCGGCAAGTACGACGTCGCCCGACGTCGGCGACAGAATCAATGCCACAGGAGAGGCACAGATTGCAGCAGCGGCACCGCGACTAATCCCAACGTTCACCATGACAGGGAACAACGTTGCCATCAACAGCACACCTAATCCCGTGGCTGATGACACCGCCAACGACATCAGGCAGGCGACAAAATAAGCCGCAATCATCAGTAAATAAGGCGAGTTAATCATTTTCAGCGGGCGGGAAACCAGCTTCACGACGACATCATTGGCACCGATATGCGTCATATAAGCCGCAAATCCACACAGCACCATAATCATCATGCCGAGATCGCCACCGCGGCTCATCAGCAAAATTTTTACGTATTCAACAATATCCGTTGCACTCCAGCCCGTCGCCTTCGCACTGGCTGGTAATACGTTTTTCCCCAGCATGGCACTGATTGCCAAAAGTAAGAGGCCTCCCACCAGCAACACGCCAGTCGCGGAGTACCCTTTTATAATGTAACGACCAACCAGAATCGTTACAGCAACACCAATCAAAAGTTCGAGCATAGTGGGTTTCGATACCTGAGTAATAAATTATCTGACAGAAATTCCCCGGCAGCGGAATAGCACCGCACCGAAAACAGGGAGCGAAGTTTACTGCTTTAGAAAATAAAAAAAGAGAAAAATATTAACCTGCAGCGTTAAAAAAGAGACACCAAGCACATAGCCAGTCTGGAGGAGGATGACAAACTGAGAGAAAACGTTAGCGAGAAGCTGCCGGTTTGCTGACAGGAATCAGCAAACCGGCTAAGCGCATAGCATTTCAGAAAATTAAAGGCGATCGAGGAGTTGCTTCAGATCCTTACCCTTCTGGCTTTGCTGATTTTGGCTGGCCCAGTCATTCAGGCGTTTTTTCAATTCGTCCTGCAGACGTTTACGCAGCAGTTGATCCACCTGTAACTGGTAATTCAATTTATCCCACTCGCCATAGATGCGTAACGGGATCGCCGTGTTTTTCAACACGCTGACCAGTTGCTCATCGCCCTGCCACCCTTGCGTGATAGAGACATTCAAGTTGACGTCACACGTCTGGGCTGGCAAATCGACTTGGCCGGCACCCGTTAGCGACAGCAGCTCTGATCGGCCATTGAGATCGGTAAGGCGTAACTTACCCGCGTTCAGTTGTACTTTCCCGGCCAGTTGTTGCAGTTCGGTATAGCGCTCATAGCGCTCTTGTCCTCGCACATTCCCATTGCTACGCGCGACGGCCATCTGCACCATTTGCTGGATATTCAAACCCTGTAAACGAACGTTATTGCCTTGCAGCGTCGCTGTCCCCTGCCACTGCTGGAGCAACGCAGGTAGCGCAAAGCTATTGCCGCTGAACTGCCCCACCATCGACAATTTCCCACTGACCATCTCAGCAGGCAGCGCAAATGCGGACATCAACTGGGATAACTCAACATCCTTGAGGTCTGGCCGTAAGATGATGTTGGTCGATGACTTCGTCACAACTTTACCGGGCAATGAGAAATGTCCACCGCCTAGTTCACCGCTCAAGGTCGTCACATCCAGCAGCCCCGGTTGATTGTCTGCCCGTAACGTAAATTGACGGACATCGAGCCCACGATAGATCAGCGTCGCGGCCTGTAATGACAGGCGCGCGGTGAATGTCTGTAAGCCGTCTTCTGGCTTGGCTAACCCACTTTCATTTGAAATCACAGGAGCTGATGATTTAGCCGGCACGACAGCGGCATTGTTCTCTTTTACCGATGCGATCCCCAGCAGGGAATCCAAATCCAGTTTCTCTGACAACAGATCCAATTCGTAATGGGGGATATCCCCCAGCGTCACGCTACCGGCACCCGACAGTTGGCTATTATTGGTATTGAGTGACAGCTGGCTAAACGTGATTTTTTCAGGCTGCTGTTGATAGCTTGCCTGAACACTCCCCGTTCCACTGATACCGTTTGCTGGTATTCCGGCCCCCTGAAGCTGGTAATCTAGCTTGGTAATATTGGCATTGACCTGCTGGGGGAAATGCAGCAAATCGACATCTGCGGCAAGGGAGAAGGCAATATCACGCTGATCGCGATTGATGCGGCTTGATAATTCGATGCTAACCTGACGGTCGCTGTTCTGCTCCATCGCAAGATTAATGTCGCGCACGTTAATCTGCTCATTATTGCTGCGTTGCAGAATCAACAGGCTATCGGCGACTTTGATCTTATCAATATCCAGCCGCCAGTGCCGTTCTTCGGATGGGGCTTGCGATCCCGCTGGGGCAATGGGCGCATTGTTAGACTGTTTGGCTTCACTTTCCGGCGTCAGGCGAATAATGGCACCTTTCAGCATCACCTGCTTGACCGCTAGCTTGTGCGACAGCAGCGGCCACAGCTGCACATCAAGACGCATGTTCTCGGCGCTGACAATCGGCGCAGTGGATCCCGGTGCGCTCAACGACATCCCGCCTGATAATATGCTCAGTTGCGGCCACACGTGCCAACGCAGATCGCCATCCAGTTGAAGGCGATAGCCGCTACGTTCCTCAACTTGCTTCACCATGTAGGCGCGGAAGTCATTGGGATTAACCAGTACGACCAAGGCCGTCATTCCTGCCACCAGCACCACAAGCAGAATTGCCAGCGTCGTCAGAAATCTTCTCATGCCATCCTCATTGCGAAACGCACGGCCACCTGCTTTTTACCTGACAGGCCTGTCGCCAGACGCTTAGTCTTTATCGATCCGGCTCGCTACCGCACCCTGTTGATCTTTATATTTGGCATCCTGACGGCGGTTGTAAGGACGAGCAGCCGGCCCGGAAAGCGGTTCAAAACTCAGAGCGCCAATCATCATGCCGGGGCGTAACGCCAACGGCAACTTACCTGAATTATAGAACTCCAGCACAATTCTTCCTTGCCAACCTGGATCAATTCGGTGTGCGGTGACGTGAACCATCAATCCCAGACGGGCTAGCGAAGAGCGACCATCCAGCCAGCCAACCAAATTATCCGGCAGCGTAACGGATTCAAACGTCACTGCCAGCGCTAATTCTCCTGGGTGCAGGAAAAACGCCTCGCCTTCTGGCAAATTGATTTCATCACTCATGACGCGATCCAGCGCCGCGCTGACTTCATCTTTTGGGCCACTTAAGTCAATGAAGGCCGCAGTATGTCCACGGAAGACGCGAAACTGATTTCCCAAACGAACATCAACGGTCGCACCACTGATCCTCTCAGTAGGTGGACGGGGTGTAATCACCAGTCGGCCATCATCCAGCCAGGCTTCAATGTCACGGTCACACAGTCTCATCTTATTCTCCATTCGGCGCCGGTAACTATCAGATAAACCTCATCTACCCGTCATGCTTCACATGACCTCCACGTTAGTGAGGCAACGCGGATTATTTAGGGTATCGACTACTCAAAAAACTGGCTTATCTTGGCTTTCAAAATATCAATCGCAATACGGTTTTTCCCGCCGCGCGGCACAATAATGTCGGCATACTGCTTAGAGGGCTCGATAAATTGCAGGAACATCGGGCGCACGGTCTTCTGATACTGTTCCATCACGGAATCCATTGAACGCCCGCGCTCATTAACGTCGCGACGCATACGGCGCAGCAGGCAAATATCCAGCGGTGTATCGACAAAAATAGAGAAATTCATCTCACTACGCAGACGCGCATCCGTCAGCAGCAGGATACCTTCCAGAATAATGACCTTTTTCAGCTCGATATGCACGGTTTCCTGCTTACGGGTGTGCTCGACATAGCTGTACTGCGGGACTTCGATCGCCTGACCGGCTTTCAGCATCTGCAAATGCTTGAGCAGCAGACTATGATCCATCGAGCTCGGGTGGTCGTAGTTAGTTTTTACCCGCTCTTCCATTGTCAGGTGGCTTTGATCTTTATAATAACTGTCTTCAGATATCACCCCGATATGCTGATCACCAACCTGATCGCGCAATTCTCGATACAAGGTGCTGGAAATAAGACTTTTACCCGAAGCGGATGCTCCTGAGATCCCGATGATGACGCACTGGTGAGACTGATCAGTCATGGTATTAACGACCTGATTAACATAAATAAAAGAGAGGGGAACGCGCCAACGGGCGCTTTGACGCGGCAATTATAGGGAGTTACCCCCCTTCACGCCACCCTTTCCGCGTATTGCGCCCGAGGGAAATCGCATGCTGGCGCAGGATCAAGCCGGGACAGAGCCCGGCTTATTACTCTCTGGCGGAAGCGTTACAGCGCCCGGAAAGAAATTTCGCCGGGAATCGTGTCACCCTGCCAGTAGAGCTGAGCGGCAACCTGCCCCGCCAGTTCGCGGTACAGAGAAGTAAACTCGCTGTCCGGCTGGCTGACTACCGTCGGCTCACCGCGGTCAAGGTCTTCACGCAGGGAGATATGCAGTGGAAGCTGACCTAACAGGGAACAGTGATATTTTTCCGCCAGTTTCTGCGCGCCGCCCGTGCCAAAGATCGGCTCCAGATGACCACAGTTGCTACAGATGTGTACGCTCATATTCTCAACTATGCCCAGTACCGGCACGCTGACTTTTTCAAACATCGCGATGCCCTTCATGGCATCCATCAGCGCGATATCCTGTGGCGTCGTCACCACGACCGCACCAGTGACAGGAATACTCTGCGCCAGCGTCAGTTGAATATCACCCGTACCCGGCGGCATATCTAATACCAGATAGTCCAGATCCGGCCAGAGCGTATCCTGCAGCAGCTGCAATAACGCTTTGCTGGCCATCGGCCCACGCCACACCATGGCGTTATCGTCCGTCACCAGATAACCAATCGAGTTGGTTGCCAGGCCATGCGCGATAATCGGTGCCATATGTTGGCCGTCTGGCGAGGTTGGGCGCTCACTGGCCGAACCCAGCATGGTCGGAATGGAAGGACCGTAGATGTCGGCATCCAGAATGCCCACATTCGCGCCTTCAGCCGCCAGCGCCAGGGCCATATTGACCGCCGTGCTCGATTTGCCGACTCCGCCTTTGCCGGAACTGACGGCAATGATGTTTTTCACGCCCTTAACGCCAGCCTGATCGTTAACCCGACGCAGCGTCGCGATGTCGTGCGTTAAACGCCACTCGATCGCCTTTGCACCTGATAAACGTAATAGCTCATCGCTAACCGTTTCCTTTAATACAGCCAAACCGCTCAGCCAGACAAACGGCATCGTCAGATCGATATGCAACACGTTGTCCAGCAGCGCACAATGGCGCAGCGCATTCAGTGTCGTCAGGTTGTTTTTCAGTGTCGGGTGCTGAAAAGTAGATAAAACCCCGGTGACCATCGCACGCAGTGCTTCAGGGCGTTGTTCGGGGACTGTCGCGTTCATTCCGGCTCCTTGAAATTCTCATATTTGACCGTTGAGACCGTATATAGCATACCAGAGCGAGGGAAGCCTGACGCCCTTCGGCATCAAAAACGTGGAAACGCTACGCAAATTAAAATCTGCTATGTGGTTTCCTGCCGTTTTACTCACGCCAGCGGTTTACGCAGCAAGGCGCTATCGGTTAACATCGATCTCCCTCTATTCACAAAAGAAAGCAAGTTCCTCATGACTCAAGTCGCAAAGAAAATCCTGGTAACGTGCGCGCTGCCTTACGCTAATGGTTCAATCCACCTCGGTCATATGCTTGAACACGTTCAGGCCGATATTTGGGTTCGTTACCAGCGAATGCGCGGCAACCAGGTTCACTTTATCTGTGCGGACGACGCCCACGGCACGCCAATCATGCTGAAAGCGCAGCAGATGGGAATTGCGCCGGAACAGATGATTGCGGCAATGAGTCAGGAGCATCAGCAGGACTTTGCCGGTTTCAATATCAGCTATGACAACTACCACTCTACGCATAGCGAAGAGAACCGCGAGCTGTCAGGTCTGATTTATGGTCGGCTGAAAGAGAACGGCTTTATTAAAAATCGCACCATTTCTCAGCTGTACGATCCAGAGAAAGGCATGTTCCTGCCGGATCGTTTCGTCAAAGGCACCTGCCCGAAATGTAAGGCTGCCGACCAATACGGCGATAACTGCGAAGTCTGTGGCGCGACCTACAGCCCAACGGAGCTGATCGAACCAAAATCAGTGGTGTCTGGTGCCACGCCAGAAATGCGTGAAACAGAACACTTCTTCTTCGATCTACCTGCGTTCAGCGAGATGCTGCAAGCCTGGACGCGTTCCGGCGCATTGCAGGAGCAAGTCGCTAACAAGATGCAAGAGTGGTTCGATTCGGGTCTGCAACAGTGGGATATTACCCGCGACGCGCCCTATTTCGGTTTTGAAATCCCCGATGCGCCAGGCAAATATTTTTACGTCTGGCTGGATGCGCCAATCGGCTACATGGGGTCGTTCAAGAACCTGTGCGACAAGCGTGGCGATCTGAATTTTGATGATTTCTGGAAGAAAGACTCCGACGCGGATTTGTATCACTTCATCGGTAAAGACATCGTTTATTTCCACAGCCTGTTCTGGCCAGCCATGCTGGAAGGCAGCGGTTTCCGTAAACCGACAAACCTGTTCGTACATGGTTATGTCACGGTCAACGGTGCGAAGATGTCTAAATCACGCGGCACCTTCATCAAAGCAGGCACGTACCTGCAACATCTGGATGCCGATTGCCTGCGTTATTACTACGCGGCAAAACTGTCTTCTCGCATTGATGACATCGACCTCAATCTGGAAGATTTCGTTCAGCGCGTGAATGCTGACATCGTTAACAAAGTCGTGAATCTGGCATCACGTAATGCCGGTTTCATCAACAAGCGCTTTGACGGCAAGCTAGCGGACAAGCTGGCCGACGCCGAACTGTACAAAACCTTCACCGATGCTGCCACCAGCATTGCCGAAGCCTATAACAGCCGTGAATCCGGCCGTGCCATTCGTGAGATCATGGCGTTGGCGGATATCGCTAACCGCTATGTTGACGAACAGGCACCGTGGGTTGTGGCGAAAGCAGAAGGTCGGGATGAAGATCTGCAAGCCATTTGCTCAATGGGCATCAACCTGTTCCGCGTACTGATGACATACCTGAAACCGGTTCTGCCTTCGCTGTCCCAGCGCACAGAAGCGTTTTTGAACACGGAACTGAGCTGGGATGCGATTGCCACGCCGCTGCTGAGCCATCAGGTTAATCCATTCAAAGCGCTGTTCAACCGCATCGATCTGGATAAAGTTAACGCAATGGTTGACGCATCGAAAGAAGACATGGTCGCCGCACAAAAAGTCGTATCTGGTCCGTTGGCAGACAACCCGGTGCAGGACACCATTAACTTTGACGATTTTGCCAAAGTCGATATGCGTATCGCACTGATTAAGCAGGCTGAACTAGTTGATGGCTCTGACAAGCTCTTACGTCTGACGCTGGATCTGGGCGGCGAAACCCGTCAGGTCTTCTCCGGCATCCGTGAAGCTTATCCCGATCCGGCGAAGCTGGAAGGCCGTTTAACCGTGATGGTTGCCAATCTGGCACCGCGTAAAATGCGCTTCGGCATATCAGAAGGTATGGTGATGGCAGCCGGTCCCGGTGGGAAAGATATCTTCCTGCTGAGCCCAGACAGCGGCGCCCAGCCGGGTATGCAGGTCAAATAATCATCACATCAAGCCGGATTCTTATCCGGCTTTTTTTTGCAACAATTTCTCCACAAATCCCCGTTTATTCCTTTCTGACTGACACGCGGCTCCGCATAGTTTGTAACCATGAAATAACAAAACCGTTATGCATTACAATATATAACGAATAAAAAATATACCTCTTTATAGGTGTTATGGGGGTTTAAATACTTAAATTTTGATTTTGCGCAAAGCCCACAACTTGTGTGTTGTTAAATTGCTCGCAACAAAAATGACACATAATTACACAGGGAAACTAATGCAACTAAATAGAAGAGGTTTCTTTAAAGTTTGCGCGGGGGGGATGGCTGGAACCACTCTCGCGGTATTGGGCTTTACACCCACGGAAGCAATGGCATCAGTACGTCAATATAAGCTGTTACGGGCAAAAGAGACGCGTAACAACTGCACCTACTGTTCAGTGGGTTGTGGTGTGCTCATGTATAGCCTGGGCGATGGCGCCAAAAACGCGAAGCCTTCCGTTTTTCATATCGAAGGTGATGCGGATCACCCAGTCAGCCGCGGCTCCCTTTGCCCGAAAGGTGCGGGTCTGGTTGACTATATCCACAGTGAAAACCGCCTGCTCTACCCTGAATACCGCGCGCCGGGCTCAGACAAATGGCAACGAATCAGTTGGGACGACGCGATTGAACGCATCGCGCGCCTGATGAAAGCTGACCGTGATGCCAACTTCGAACGCACCAACGCCAAAGGCGAAACCGTCAATCGCTGGCTGACTACCGGTATGCTGTGCTCTTCTGCTGCCAGCAACGAAACCGGTATTCTCGACCAGAAATTTGCCCGCGCACTCGGCATGGTTGCCATCGACTGTCAGGCGCGTTTGTGTCACGGGCCAACCGTTGCGGCACTGGCACCGACATTCGGCCGTGGCGCGATGACTAACAACTGGGTTGATATCAAAAACGCCAACGTCATTATCGTGATGGGCGGAAACCCGGCAGAAGCGCACCCGGTCGGTTTCAAATGGGCCGTTGAAGCGAAAACACACAACAATGCGAAACTGATTGTTGTCGATCCGCGTTTTAACCGCTCCGCTGCCGTTGCCGATCTCTACGCACCGATTCGCGCCGGTTCAGATGCCGCCTTCCTGTTAGGTATCGTTAATTACCTTATTACGAACGATAAAATTCATCGCGAATACGTGGTGTCTTACACCAACGCCAGCCTGATCGTACGTGATGACTTTAGCTTCGACGAAGGCTTGTTCAGCGGCTACGACGAACAAAAACGTCAATATGATAAATCCAGCTGGCAGTATGAGTTGGATGAAGCCGGTTTCGCCAAACGCGATAACACGCTGTCCCACCCGCGCTGCGTCTGGAACCTGCTGAAAAAGCACGTTTCCCGCTATACGCTGGAAATGGTGACATCCCTGTGCGGTACCTCAGCCAAAGATTATGAAGAGATTTGCCGTACGCTGGCTGAAACCTGTGTACCGAATAAAACCGCAACCTTCATGTATGCACTGGGTTGGACGCACCACACCAACGGCGCGCAAATCATCCGCTCCGCCGGCATGATCCAGCTTCTGCTGGGGAATATTGGTATGGCAGGCGGCGGCATCAACGCCCTGCGCGGCCACTCCAACATTCAGGGGTATACCGATCTGGGTCTGCTGTCGTTAAATCTGCCGGGTTATATGCCACTGCCGTCAGAAAAACAGCCGGATCTGAATACCTATCTGGGCCAAATCACGCCAACCGCCGCGCTGCCCGATCAGGTTAACTATTGGAAAAACACGCCAAAATTCTTTATCAGCATGATGAAGAGCTTCTACGGCGACCACGCGCAGGCCGCGAATAACTGGGGTTATGACTGGTTGCCGAAGTGGGATCGTAGCTACGACGTTATGGTGCAAACCGAGCTGATGGTAGAAGGCAAAATGAACGGCTACATCGTTCAGGGCTTTAACCCTGTCGCGGCGTTCTCCAACAAGAACAAAGCGACCGAAGCGCTCTCCAAGCTCAAATACATGGTCATCATCGATCCGCTGGTCACGGAAACGTCCACATTCTGGCAGAACTATGGCGAATTCAACGACGTAGATACGAAATCCATTCAGACTGAAGTCTTCCGTCTGCCGTCTTCCTGCTTTGCCGAAGAAAATGGTTCTATCGCCAACTCCGGTCGCTGGCTGCAATGGCACTGGGCGGCGGCTGAGCCACCAGGAGAAGCCCGTCACGACGGTAAAATCCTCGGTAAGCTGCTGATGCGTCTGCGTGAGCTGTATAACGAAGAAGGCGGTACTTACCCGGATCCGTTGATGAACATCAACTGGAACTACAAAGACCCGGAAGATCCGCATCCAGAAGAAATCGCCCGCGAAGCCAACGGCATGGCGCTGGCTGATATCTACGACGACAGCGGCAAACTGATCCTGAAAAAAGGTCAGCAGCTTGCCGATTTCTCACAGTTGCGAGATGACGGCACCACGTCCAGCTTCTGCTGGATTTATGCCGGGAGCTGGACAGAAGCCGGTAACCAGATGGATAAACGCGACAACGCGGATGCCGGTCTGGGCTGTACGCCGAACTGGTCATGGTGCTGGCCGCAAAACCGCCGCATTCTCTACAACCGCGCCTCCGCCGACCTGCAAGGGAAACCGTGGGACAGCAAGCGTAAATTGCTGGAATGGACCGGTCAGAAGTGGCAAGGCATTGATGTGCCTGACTTCGCCTCAACCGTACCGCCGGGCAAAGACACCGGGCCGTTCATCATGCTGCCGGAAGGTCTGGCACGTCTGTTCTCCGTGGACAAACTGGTAGACGGGCCGTTCCCTGAACACTACGAGCCGATCGAATCGCCTATTGGCACCAACCCGCTGCACCCGTCGGTGATTTCCAGCCCGGTCGCGCGTTTGTTTGCGCGTGATGCGAAAACCATGGGCACCGCGAAGGACTTCCCTTACGTGGCGACCACGTACTCGATTACCGAATTGTTCCGTCACTGGACAAAACACGCGCGTCTGAACGCGATTGTGCAGCCGGAACAGTTTGTTGAGATCGGTGAAAATCTGGCGAAGAGCAAAGGCATTAAAGCGGGCGATGAAGTCAAAGTCTCCTGCCAGCGTGGCTACATCAAAGCCAAAGCGGTGGTCACCAAGCGTATCAAAACGCTGCAAATTGCCGGACGCAACGTGGAAACCGTTGGTATTCCCTGCCACTGGGGTTTTGAGGGAACCACGCGTAAAGGGTTCCTGGCTAACACACTCACCCCGAGCGTCGGCGACGCTAATTCACAAACGCCTGAGTACAAAGCGTTTTTGGTTAATGTAGAGAAGGCGTAAGGGTAGCCAACTATGTCAATGCAATCACAAGATATTATTAAACGTTCGGCCACCAACGGCTTTACACCGCCTCCGCATGTGCGTAATGACAAAAGCGAAGTGGCAAAACTGATCGATGTCACTACCTGTATCGGCTGTAAAGGCTGTCAGGTGGCCTGTTCCGAGTGGAACGACATTCGTGACGAGGTCGGACATAACTTCGGCGTTTATGATAACCCAGCGGATCTGAGCGCCAAATCCTGGACGCTGATGCGCTTTTCCGAAGTGGAAGAGAACGATCGTCTGGAATGGCTGATCCGTAAAGATGGCTGCATGCACTGTAGCGATCCGGGCTGTCTGAAAGCCTGTCCTTCCGCCGGTGCGGTTATCCAGTATGCCAACGGTATCGTCGATTTTCAGTCCGAACACTGTATCGGCTGCGGCTATTGCATCGCCGGCTGCCCATTCAATATTCCGCGTCTGAATAAAGAAGATAACCGCGTCTATAAATGTACGCTGTGCGTCGACAGAGTCAGCGTTGGGCAAGAACCTGCCTGCGTGAAAACCTGTCCGACGGGTGCCATTCGTTTCGGTACGAAAGAAGAGATGAAGCATCTGGCAGAAGAACGCATCGCCGATCTGAAAAGTCGTGGTTATGCGAACGCGGGCCTCTACGATCCGCAGGGCGTGGGCGGTACACACGTGATGTATGTTCTGCACCATGCAGACAGGCCGTCGCTCTATAACAATCTGCCGGATGACCCGCAGATTTCTACGCCGGTCAACCTGTGGAAAGGCATTCTGAAGCCGCTGTCTGCATTAGGGTTTGTCGCCACGTTCGCCGGGTTAATGTTCCACTACATCGGTGTGGGTCCAAACACAGAAGAAATGGATCATGACCACAAGGGAGAAGATAAAGAAGGGGGAGACAAACATGAGTAAATCAAAAATGATTTTGCGCACCAAGTTTATCGATCGCATCTGTCACTGGATTGTGGTGATTAGCTTTTTCCTGGTCGCGCTCTCAGGTATTGCTTTGTTTTTCCCAACCCTGCAATGGCTGACGCAGACGTTTGGTACGCCGCAGATGGGACGTATTCTGCACCCGTTTTTTGGCGTGCTGATTGTCATCTGCCTGATTCCGATGTTCTTCCGGTTTGTTAGCCATAACATTCCGAAGAAGCGTGACTTGCCGTGGTTCCTCAATATTGTTGAGGTATTAAAAGGCAATGAGCATGAAGTCGCTGAAGTGGGTAAATACAACCCAGGCCAGAAGATGATGTTCTGGAGCATCATGGGGCTGACGCTGGTACTGCTGATCACCGGAATTATCATGTGGCGTCCTTATTTTGCCCACCTGTTCCCGATTGATGTCGTGCGCTACGCCATCCTGCTTCATGCGGTTGCGGCTATCGTCCTCATCCATGCCATCCTGATCCATATGTACATGGCGTTCTGGGTCAAAGGGTCGATCAAGGGCATGATTGAAGGCAAGGTTTCTAAGCGCTGGGCACGTAAACACCACCCACGCTGGGCGCGTGAAATGGAAGAGAAAGAAGTGAAGAAATAACCCACTCTCTTCTATTCCGTTACTCCCGTTTTCGTTCGACAAATAGGTTTGTCAACGATCTGAAATGCCCGCCTTGCGGGCATTTTTCTTTTTATCCGCAGTCAGCACGAATCGTTATAACTTAAACCCAAAAGTCATAATGCTCCCCTCTTCCTCGTCTATCGCTCAACGGCTATGATGCAGTATCATTTTTAAATAGACATCCAGACATAAAGACAGCTATAAAGTAGTGACGCAGAAAACATAACAATACTGCCATCAGCACGACACACTTTCATCAACACAAGATTCCTTTATAAAACGCCATGGAGCTGATAATGAAGAAATTTACGCCCGCCCTGCTTGCACTGAGCTTACTGACTGCATTACCGGCACTGGCTAATCAGAATGCCACCATTGCTCCCGTTCCAGCCGCTATCGCCAATCATGACGGTCCGGTTCGCATCGCGGTTATCCGCAACTTGGGTTCGGACGACAACACCACGCAGTTTGTTTCCGGCGTGCTTGAAGAAGGTAAAAAGCTGGGCTTTAAGGTCAGCACTTTTCTGAGCAACGGCGATGACGCCCGCTTTCAGGATTTCGTGAATCAGGCGATTAGCCAAAAATATGATGGCATCATCCTGTCACAGGGCCGCGATCCCTACTCTACTGATTTGATTAAACGCATTGTCGACAGCGGCATTGCCGTTTCCGTATTTGATACCGCCGTGAACGGCGAGATTCCGGGCGTGACCGTCACCCAGCAGGATGACGCCTCGCTGACTAACGAATCACTCGGCCAACTGGTGAAGGATTTCAACGGTAAAGCCAACATCATCAAACTGTGGGTTGCCGGCTTCCCGCCGATGGAACGCCGCCAGCTTGCCTATCAGCAGATCCTGAAAGCCAACCCCGGCATCAAGGAACTCGAATCGATTGGTGCCGTGTCCTCTGACGTTCAGGGCGATACCGCTAACAAAGTCGGTGCGGTGCTGGCGAAATACCCGAAAGGCAAAATCGATGCCATCTGGGGATCCTGGGATGCTTTCAGCCAGGGCGCTTATAAAGCGTTGAAAGAAAACGGCCGGACCGAAATCAAACTGTACAGCATCGACATCTCCAATCAGGATTTACAGCTGATGCGCGAAGCAAGCAGCCCGTGGAAAGTCAGCGTGGCTGTCGATCCTAAGCTGATCGGTAAAGTGAATCTGCGTCTGGTTGCCAACAAGATTGCCGGTGAACCAACGCCTGCGACCTACGAGTTCCGCGCTGCTGCGATTCCACAGGCGCTGTTAGCCAGCCAGCCGGGTGCAGTCAACGTCGCCGGATTGGCGAAAATCATCCCTGGCTGGGGCCATACGGATGATTTTATCGCACCGTGGTTTGCTACACTGGAAGCCAAACAGGCGAAATAACACGGAGATAGCTCATGGCATCGACTCCTCTGCCCACCCCCGATTACAGCCGTAACATGCGGCTGATTGGGCACAGCGATCAGGGTGGCAGACCCGATGGCGTACAGGTGATGGTTCATCGCGGCTACGCTTATATCGGGCATATGGTTTCACAAGGTGTGTCGATTGTGGATGTGCGCGATGCCAGAAATCCCAAGCCAGCGGGGTTTATTGCTGCCCCGCCCGGCACCTGGAATATCCACCTGCAAACGCACGATGACCTGCTGCTTGTCGTCAACGCGCGTGATTTGTTTGCCGACGCCAGCTTCGCCGAGGAAAAGGTCTATTACACCCGCTCCGTCGCCGACACGGTCAGTACCAAACAGCAGGACAAAAGCTGGAGCGCCGGATTACGTATTTTCGATATCTCAACACCGGATAAACCACGCGAAATCAGCTTCCTGCCGCTGGATGGCATCGGTATTCATCGCATCTGGTACGTAGGTGGGCGCTGGGCTTATGTCTCCGCGCTGCTCGATGGCTACAGCGATTACATCTTTCTGACTATCGATCTGGCCGATCCACAGCGTCCAGAGGTTGCGGGCCGCTACTGGCTACCCGGCATGCATACCGCCGGTGGGGAAACCGCAAGCTGGCCGGAAGGCAAGCGTTACGCCCTGCACCACGCCATCATCAGCGGCGACACCGCCTATGGCAGCTGGCGCGATGGCGGATTGACGCTGCTGGACGTGAGCGATCGCACCAATCCTCAGCTCATTAGCCACCGTAACTGGAGCCCGCCGTTTGGCGGCGGTACACACACGGCGCTGCCGTTGCCGGATCGCGATCTGCTGATCGTGTTGGATGAAGCAGTATTGGATAATCAGGAAGATGGCGAGAAATTGATTTGGGTGTTCGATATTCGTGAGCCGAGCAATCCGGTGAGCATCGCCACTTTTCCGCAGCCGAAAGAGGCGGACTATGTGAAGAAAGGCGCACACTTTGGCCCACATAACCTGCATGAAAACCGGCCCGGCAGCTTCATCAGTTCGTCACTGATTTTCGCCACGTATCAAAATGCTGGGGTACGGACTTACGACATCAGTAACCCGTATCAGCCGAAGGAAACCGGCGCATTGGTACCTGCTGCGCCAGCCAGAATGGTCGATAAACGCCCCGGCAGACCGCAGATTATTCAGTCTTGCGATGTGTTCGTTGATGCCAACGGCATCATCTACAGCACAGACTACAACGCGGGTTTATCGATTATCGAATACCGGGGTTAATGACCTTGCGCTGTATTAGCATCAGTGCATAACGGGGGCTTTGTGCAGCACAGCACTTAAGCAAAGCCGCCGTTGACTCGGACAACTTGAGAATTGACCCATCCTCCCTCTTTTCCGAGCAAGAAGGAAACCGCATTAGCGATGTCGACAGGCTGCCCCAGGCGTTCCAGTGGCGACATCTTCGTCAGCATATCCACCTGCTCCTTGGTCTTGCCCTTCATGAACAGCTCGGTACTCACTGGGCCAGGGGCAACGGCATTCACCGTAATATTGCGTCCCCACAGTTCGTTGGCAAGGACATGCACGAGCCCTTCAACAGCAGCCTTAGAGGCGATGTAAGGCCCATAGCCAGGCGTTGCCTTAGCGATCACACTCGTGGACAAGGCCACAATCCGCCCACCGTCCTTAAGCACTTCCGCAGCTTTCGCAAGGACGAGAAAGGTACCTCTCACATTCGTGGACATGATGCGATCAAAAACGTCCACATTCGCAGTCTTGATAGGTGCGAGATCCATGACACCCGCGTTGCTGACCACCGCATCCACCTGTCCAAAAACCTCCAGCACGGTTGAGAACAGTCTGTCTACATCGTCAGGGTTGCTGACGTCCCCTTGAACAGCCAGAGCGCTCCCGCCGTTCGTCTGTATCTCTGCAACCGTCTGGCAAGCTTGCTCATGATTGCCAGCATAGCCGATGGCGACGGAGAAACCATCAGAGGCCAGCTTCAACGCGATCGCTTTGCCAATGCCGCGTGAAGCGCCGGTCACGATAGCCACCTTGTTTGGTGTTTTGCTCATGGGGATCCTCTTCTTATGTTGATTGGTTTTAGTCACATAGGGCCGGTCAATGTGATGCTCGGATAAGCACCTTACCGCAAGCATGTCGGGTAGCCACCTTTTCTAGCGCCAAACGTGCTTCACTCAACGAGAAAGTAGAGTCAATAATAACCTGCAACTGACGCGTCAGAAACAGACGCATGGCGTGCGGCAAGAAGGGTGTTGCACTGGCAAAGAAGACAAACGTGCCCGAGTATCCATCCATTGGTTTAATTCCGAACTCAACGAGCGTCGCAATACGCCCCCCCGTACGCAGAACGGACCAGGATTTCTTCAGCGTATCGCCGCCGACGGTATCTAGCACGAGGTCGATATCGCGTGTTTTTTCAAAATCTTGGCTCCGGTAGTCGATGACCTCATCAGCACCCAGTTTTCTGACTAGATCAAGGTTCTTGCTTGACGCCGTGGCAACGACATAGGCACCCGCCTGGTGTGCCAGTTGAACAGCCATGCTGCCCACGCCCCCCGCCGCCGCATGAATCAGCACGCGTTGCCCACGTTGCAGGCTACCGACGTCAAAGAGCGCTTGCCATGCCGTACCGAATGCCGTCGGCAGAGCGGCAGCCTGTTCAATATTCATCTCCGATGGGATGAGACACAGGTCATCTGCAGAAATGACAAGACTTTCGGCGAAAGCACCACCGACATCAGGCGCAGTACGCCCGACCACTCGGTCACCGGACCGCAGATGCGTCACTTGCGCACCGACAGATTCGATGACGCCGCTAAAATCAGTGCCTGGAACGTAAGGAAGTTCGGCCGGGAAGAGTTGCTGCATATCCCCTGCTATCATCTGTAGATCCAGCGGGTTTACGCTCGCAGCTTCAACACGCACTGTAACGTCGTTGAGGTGCGGAGTACGTGTCCGACGCTCGCCGAGAGTGAGGATACCAGGGGCACCAAAAGTATGAATAAATGCTGCCTTCATCGCGTTATCTCCAAAATGATTAGCCTTGAGCAGGGAATTGGCCGAGTTGAAGGAACAAACCGAACCAGTCTTCCATGTGCCACGTGGTAGTCAGACGATTGGCTTCGAGCGTGTGGAATTCGTGAAGGCGGAAGCTGACTTTCTTGCCAGTGGGAGCAATGCCGAAAAGCTCACCCTGGTGCGTACCACTGATCTCGGCACGTACCGCGATCCTACCGGGTTCCTGAATCATATCGTGAATGATGATCTGAACATCAGGGAATGCCTCCCCCACGCTTCGGATGATGGGCTTAATGCCGATCGGCCCAGAATCCTGCCCCAGCGCCAGCGGAATGTCTTCCCACGAAGGGGCAAGAACGTCATCGACGAGATCAGGATTCTTTTCGCTAAATGCCAGATAGAACGTCCTCACAATGTCACGCTCATTGCGAAGCTGTTCGGAAAGATCAGTATTGCTTGTGCTCATTATTTATTCCGCTTGTGGTGATTACCGATGGCGCAATTCTGAAGACCTCAGTAAAATCCGTCCAACAAATAAACAATATATACCTATATTACTTTTATGAATTTTCATGGCATTGATCTCAACCTGCTCGTGGCCTTTGATGCCTTGATGAGCGAACGAAACGTGACTCGCGCCGCGATCCAGGTTGGCGTGAGTCAACCTGCAATGAGCTCAGCGCTTTCGAGACTCCGTAAACGCTTCGGTGATCCACTCTTCTTGCGTAGCGCCGATGGTCTATTACCTACAGCACGCGCACGAGAGCTCTCTGAGCCAATCACACAAGCCTTGCGACAGATCGAATCCACGCTCGTGCAGAGAACCATTTTCGAGCCCGGAAACACATCGTTAAACGTCAATCTGGGACTGTCTGACTATCCAACTTTTGTGTTGCTGCCGACCCTGATACAGGCGCTTGCAAAGCACGCACCGGGTGTGTCATTGAACGTGCATGCTTTCAACGATAGGGATCATGCAGTCGATCTGTTGGATGCAGGGGTGATTGATGTGGCCATTGGTGTCCCTCCCACCCATGCTGATGGCCGGATACTGACACGGCCTCTATTTCGTGACGAATTCGTCACGATCATCACCCGAAATCATCCGGCGGCCGAACGGGGGATGACCATGGAAGAATACCTCGCGCTACCCCATATTCTCGCGTCCCCCGAAGGTGAGCTATATGGCGTGGTAGATAAGGCACTTGCACAGCAGGGTAAGAAACGCAAACTTGCGCTAACCTTGCCACAGATGTTCATTGTGCCGACTATCGTGGCGCAAACGCTCATGACAGCCACGGTGTTGAAGCAAGTTGCCCTGCATTCCCCCGTCGGCAGCCAGTTGACGCTATTTCCGCCGCCGATCTCCTTGCCCGATGTCGTGTTCAGCCTCATTTGGCACCGTCGCAGCGACTCGCATCCTGCACAGACATGGCTCAGAGAATTTCATTGCTGAGCATGTCGCGAAGGAGTAGCACAGGGAAGGTACGGCGGGATGTATGTGGAATTCAGCAAACAGGCATGATTGCCAGCGATGACAGTCAGCACCAGCACCTTAGTGCTGATGGCTCCCCGAGAAGCCTGATTTCCAAGAGCCGCACAGGGGCCACACGAGGGGAAGACCGCTCAAGTCTCGGAAAAAACTTGCATACACTGAAATAAACTAACTAATTGATAAAAAAACAGAATTTAGTATTGTGTGGTCTAACGAATTACGCTACTGGAGGTATGGTGAAACAAAAAACCCTGCGGTTAAACGCAGGGCTTACTGTTGTGCTTAGCTAACTTAGTCCAGCGCCAGCATCGACACCCACATTGGCCCCTGACCGACGGCGTAACGCGCCAGCGGTTGCAGATCGCCCGTGTTCTGGTCGATGTGATACACCTCAATGTGCTGAGATTTCTGCCCTGCTGAAATCAGGAACTCACCGGTGTTGTCGATATTGAAACCGCGCGGCTGCGTTTCGGTCGGCTGATGTCCGGTCAGCGTTAACGTGCTGCCATCTTCAGATACCTGGAAAACACTCAGCAGGCTGGCAGTACGATCGCTGATGTACAGGAAGCGACCATTCGGCGTAATGTGAATATCTGCCGCCCAGCGCGTGTCGCTAAAGCCCGCAGGCATGGCATCCAGCGTTTGCACTTTCTGCAGTTCGCCGCTGGCGGCATCCAACTGATACACGTCTACCGAGCTGTCCAGTTCATTCACACAATAGGCAAAGCGTTGATTCGGATGGAAAGCCATATGGCGTGGACCGGCACCCGCTACTGTCGTCATTTCGGCCTGACGGTGTACGCTCAATTCGCCCGTCGCACCCAGATCGTACAGGCGAATACGGTCTTCTTTCAGGCACGGCGCCCACACGACAGAATTGGTTGGATCGATATTGGTAGAGTGGCACCCTTCCAGTCCATCCAGTTGCTGGATCGGCTCGCCGACAATGCCATCAGTACCAATCGGGCTAACGCTAACGCAGGCACCGCTGTAAGACGCGCTGAACAGGAAACGTCCGTCGTTATCGGTCGACAGATGCGTCGGGCTGCCCGGTAAAGATGCGACACCCGCTTCAGTCAATTTACCCTGTTCATCAATACGATAGCTCAGAACCCTGAAATCAGGACGAACCCCAACATACAGGTGATGCTTGTTCGGTGCGATCACCATCGGCTGAACCTGTCCTGGAACGTCAACGGTTTGCAATAATGTCAGATTTCCCTGAGCACCGAGTTGCCAAACATGAATCTGCTGGCTCTCTGGGCTGGCGACATAAACCACTTGCTGCATCGTATTCTCCTTATTTTTCACGCGAATGTGGTGGTACAGGAAGGCTCAAAAGAAGTTCATCAGAAGGATAACGAACCTGCTCAACCCGACGCACGGCATACCATAAATGACCAATCACTCTATTCTACAGAGACATCGCAAGGCTACTATTGATTTAAGTATGATTGATTAAAGTAATGATTGATGTAGCTAACGGGGGCTGGTGATAAGCAATGGAAAATAAGTGATGAGAATGATGCTTCAGACTATCAGGGGAAGATAAGAGAGTAATAACAAGATATATAGGGGAAGACTTGAAGTGGCGGAGGAGTAGAGATTCGAACTCTAGAACGCTTTCGCGTCGCCGGTTTTCAAGACCGGTGCCTTCAACCACTCGGCCACTCCTCCGCAATGACGCGCACTATAAACAGTACACCGCACATTGTAAAGCAGCGTTGTGGTCAACTGCTTAAAAAATAGATGATAAGCAGTTGAAAGCATAGAAAATCAACAATAGCGCTGTAAAACCATCCGTTTCGCCTTATTTCACACCGCCACGCTGAATCGTTCGTCATCAAATGAACCTCAGATACTTTTATCTCGCTGTTGTCTGTCTATTTTTCGTCATGTCCTTTATCGTAAGGGTAATTTGATACCCACATTTTTATTTGCGAGATAACGATGACCTACCGAGTAATTGCACTTGATCTTGATGGTACGCTACTGAATCACCAGAAAAAAATCCTGCCAGAATCCCTTAGCGCACTAGCACTGGCCCGTCAGCAAGGCATAAAAGTGATGATCGTCACCGGACGCCACCACTCGGCAATCCACCCTTTTTATCAGGGATTGCAGTTGGATACGCCCGCCATCTGCTGTAACGGTACCTACGTCTATGATTACCAGCAGGGTCAAGCGTCGCACACCAATCCGCTCTCTGTCGAACAGGCAAAAAACGTCATCACGCTGCTAGACGAATTTGATATTCATGGGCTGATGTATGCCGATGACGATATGTATTACCAGTATCCTACCGGGCACGTAGTCCGCACGCTGGCATGGGCTTCTGGCTTGCCGGAACAGCAGCGCCCTCGTTTCGCTCAGGTGGAAAATCTGGTGCGTCAGACCGAAGCGTCTCACGCTATCTGGAAATTCGCGACCACGCATGCCGATGTTCCCACGCTGAACCATTTCGCCGCAGAAGTGGAAAAGCAGCTCGGACTCGCCTGCGAGTGGTCATGGCAGGATCAGGTTGATATCGCCCAAACTGGCAACAGCAAAGGCAAGCTGCTCCAGCAATGGCTTGGCGAACAGGGCATCAGTATGAAAGACGTCGTGGCATTCGGCGATAACTTTAATGATATCAGTATGCTGGAAGGCGTAGGGTTGGGCGTCGCGATGGGCAACAGCGCCGATGAGATCAAGGCGAGAGCCGATCTGGTGATTGGCAGCAATGAAGAACCTAGCATCGCCGATGTCATCCGCACCCGTATTCTGGCATAAATTATCGTTTTTTAATTAATCAGTAAAAAGCTCCTTTTTTCCAAAAACACATTTTAATTTCCAAATAATAGCCTTAATTTCATTGACCGCAGTTCTAATTTTGAACTAGTCAATGAATTAAGGCTCAGTGTAGAATGCATATCATTAACCTTGAACGAAAGGTGTTAGAGAGTGAAAAAAATATTTCAATTGGTGTTATGGATCTCTGCCATAGCTACGATATTAAGTTTTTTATTGCAACTAAAAACTCCAAGTAATGAATTAGAATTGAAACTCATATCGCGTGATTTACTAACACGCCCAATTGAAGTAGATGGGCTAAAATCAAGTTATGCTTATAATGATCAACCTATTCAAAAATTATGGCAACTACGTTACATACTTACGAATGTAGGAAGTAAATCATTAATAGGAAGTGGTGATAAAAGCTCATTAATAAACCAAACGCTTACTTTAGAACATGGGGATGACTACGAGGTTTTAGAATACATTTTAAACTCAAATGACTTTGAGCTTTACACTGATAAGAAAGGCATTCACCTAAAATTTCTACAATGGAAACCTAAGGAATCTATTGAAATATTACTTTACCTCTCGCAAGTTAAAGGTTCAGACGAACCGAATTTAAAAATCAACGAGAGAGAAATTATTGATGGGAGCATAACAACATCCTCATTGATTTCATCAGATACTAAAAGAAAGTTTCTCTATGAATATCTCCCAGAATATTTACATTTCCTCTTGAAATGGTTCACCACCATCACGTTTGTAATAATCTTGTTAATTATACCATTCATAATCACAAGTACGATAAGTGAAAATCGCAATTATAAGAACTGGTGTAAAGATTACCAATCATTGGTAGAAGATCTCTCTAAAAATGGTTCTAAATTTCCTAAAAACATCGAAAATTGGTCTAAAGAAAATTGGGAATCCGCAGGTATTCCTAAGCCTAAAATACCGTCAGACACAATCAGAGAAGCCTTGTTTATTTCTTTAATTTTAGGCTTTTTCCTTGGTGTACCATTATTATTCATGATTTCCGTTTAGATAAAATTGAAATTTATCCTACTTCCACTAATGTAATCTCTAGCTATGCTAGCATAGGACCCATGAAATATGAGTTCTATGCTAAACAACGATTCATCGCCCAAGCTTACAGCGCGCTACCCAGCACCTGTCGCAGGTACGCCCCTGCCCCCATTAATCCTGGCTGTTCATGGGTAATCAGGTACACAGGGATATCCTGCATATAGCCTTTGAACCGCCCTTTGTCTTCAAAAGCCGCCCGGAAGCCGGAGGCTTTAAAAAACTCCAGAAAGCGCGGAACAATGCCGCCAGCAATATACACGCCGCCAAATGTGCCTAAATTTAACGCCAGATTGCCGCCGAAGCGTCCCATGATGACGCAGAATAGCGACAGGGCGCGGCGACAGTCCACATCCGTATTGTTGACGGCACGTTCGGTAATATCTTTTGGCTCCAGCGCCTCCGGCGTGCGGTCATCAGACAGCACCACGGCACGGTAAATATTCACCAGCCCCTGCCCGGAGAGTATGCGTTCAGCGGAAACATGCCCGAGCGACTGGCGCAAAACAGAGAGAATTTTGTCTTCTTCATCGCTATTCGGCGCGAAATCCACATGTCCGCCCTCACCCGGCAGGCTAATCCATTGATTGGCGGCATGCACCAGATGGGCGACGCCTAATCCGGTACCTGCACCATACACGGCAATCGGTTTACCTGGCACGGGCTCCCCGCCGCCAAATTGGAGTAAATCCGTGTTAGTCATCACCGGCACCGCCATGGAAACGGCGGTAAAATCGTTGATAACCTCAAAATGGCGCAGACCCAGACTCGCTTTCATTTCTGCGATGGAAAACGCCCAGGTGTGATTCGTCATTGCCACCCAGTCACCGGTAATCGGGCAGGCAATAGCGATACAGGCATCCTGTACCGTGACCTGTCGCGAATCGAGATAATCACGAATGGCCCCTTCCAGAGAAGGGAAATCCAGCCCGGAATAGGTTTCGGTTTGCGACAATTCGCCCGTTGTGGCGTCACACAAGGCCAAACGCGTATTGGTACCACCGACATCGCCCACTAAAACAAAGTGCGTCATTCTTCTTTTCCCCTCAAACAAAGCAGATACTCGATCATTGCGCGAAAACAGCCAGCTACGCTATGGCTATATAACTTTCTAGTGATAAGGATCTCATTTATGGCTAAAAGCTGCGGTTAAGTTAAAAGTAATCGATTACATTTAGAAAACACAAATTGTAATCGATTACTTTTAAGAGGGATACCACATGGTTTCTTCATCTGAAAACACAGCTACCAAATCGTTACAACCGGCCTTCGTGGTTCCCAGACTGTCACTCATGATGTTCTTAGAGTTCTTCATCTGGGGTTCATGGTCAGTTACCTTGGGCCTGGTTATGACACAGTATAATTTGGCCGCCATGATTGGCGACGCCTTCTCTGCCGGGCCGATCGCCTCGATCCTGTCGCCGTTCGTACTAGGCATGGTGGTTGACCGCTTCTTCCCATCGCAAAAAGTCATGGCGCTGCTGCACCTGATCGGCGCGGTCATCCTGTGGTTTGTGCCTACTGCGTTAATCAACGAAGATGGTTCACAGCTGCTGATCCTGCTGTTCGCCTACACGTTATGCTTTATGCCAACGCTGGCATTAACCAACAACATCGCGTTCCATAACCTGACGAATAGTGAGAAGAGCTTCCCGGTTGTACGGGTCTTCGGCACCATTGGTTGGATCGTTGCCGGTGTCTGCATCGGGACCGCGGGCATCTCCGCAAGCGTCAATATTTTCTACGTCGCTGCCGCCTGCTCTGCCATTCTGGCAGCTTACAGCCTGACGCTGCCGCATACTCCAGCGCCGGCCAAAGGCTTGCCGCTGGCAGTGCGCGATCTGTTCTGTGCTGATGCGTTCGCGCTGCTGAAGAAAGGCCACTTTCTGGTCTTTGCCATCTGCGCCATGCTGATCTCTATTCCGCTGGGCACCTACTACGCTTACACCGCATCCTTCCTGAGCAATGCAGGGATCAGCGACGTCAGCACCGCCATGTCGTTTGGTCAGATGTCCGAAATCGTCTTCATGCTGATCATTCCGCTGCTGTTTAGAAAGCTGGGCGTGAAATACATGCTGTTCATCGGCATGCTGGCGTGGTTCGTGCGCTATGCCCTCTTCGCGATGGGCGTGAATGAAGAAACGCGCTGGCTGCTCTATATCGGTATCCTGCTGCACGGCATTTGCTATGACTTCTTCTTCGTCATCGGCTTCATCTATACCGACCGCATCGCGGGAGAGAAAATCAAAGGTCAGGCACAAAGTCTGGTGGTCCTGTTCACCTACGGTATCGGCATGCTGCTGGGCTCACAGGTTTCCGGTGCCATTTATAACCGCCTCTTCGACAACGGTACGTTAAACGCGCCTGAAATCTGGGCGACCTTCTGGTGGATCCCAGCGGTTGCTGCCGCCATCATCGCCGTCATTTTCCTCTTCTCCTTCAAATATAAAGAAGAGCAGGCTTAATCATTTGAGACGGATTATTTAAGGAGAAAACGGGATGAGATCGCCTATGGCATCTCATCCCAGTGCATTCTCCGCTACGGCTATCACAATCGTGCAACGGTATTCATGACCACACCTGTTGCCAAAGGAGGTAATAATGAAAACGTTAAAAGGACCGGGTATTTTTCTCGCCCAGTATATTGGCGATCAGGCTCCCTTTAACACGCTGGAAAATCTGGCGCAATGGGCAGCTGGATTAGGCTTTAAAGCGCTACAAATCCCCTGCAATCACCCGCACATTTTCGATCTGGCTACGGCCGCCGACAGCCAAACTTACTGTGATGATGTGAAAGGCCTACTGGCACAGCATGGGCTGACCATCAGCGAACTCTCAACCCATCTGGAAGGCCAGCTTGTTGCCGTCCACCCTGCGTATGACGATGCTTTTGACGATTTCGCACCACCGGCTTACCGCCGCAATCCGCAGGCTCGCCAAGCGTGGGCTATCGCGGCAATCAAGCAGGCAGCAAAAGCCTCTTCACGCTTAGGACTAAACGCCCACGCTACGTTTTCCGGTGCGCTGGCCTGGCCCTATTTTTACCCTTGGCCACCGCGTAAAGAAGTCCTGATTCAGGAAGCCTTTAAAGAGCTTGGTCGCCTGTGGACGCCGATCCTCGACTGTTTTGACGAGCACGGTGTGGATGTGTGCTACGAGCTGCATCCCGGAGAAGATTTACACGACGGCGTGACATTTGAACGCTTCCTTGATGTCGTCAATCATCACCCGCGCGCCAATATTCTTTACGATCCTAGCCATATGCATTTGCAGCAGATGGACTACCTCGGCTTTATCGATCGCTACCATGCGCGAATCAAAGCGTTCCATGTGAAAGATGCAGAATTTGTCACGTCGAGCAAAAGCGGCGTCTACGGCGGCTATCAGTCATGGGCTGAACGCGCCGGGCGCTTCCGTTCACCGGGAGATGGCCAGATCGATTTTGGCGGCATCTTCAGCAAACTTGCTCAATACGATTACGACGGCTGGGCGGTGCTGGAATGGGAATGCTGCCTGAAAGACAGCAACTGCGGTGCGAAAGAAGGGGCCGCGTTCATCAACCGCCATATTATTCCTGTCGCAGGACGCGCTTTTGACGATTTCGCCGCGACCAGCGACGATCGTCCGTTAGTAAGAAAAATGTTGGGATTAAAAGAGGAGAGCGCAGAATGATTCGCGTTGGCATTATTGGTTCCGGTTTTATTGGCCCAGCACATATTGAAGCGATTCGTCGCCTTGGTTTCGTCGAGGTGGTGGCACTGGCGGAAAATTCGCTCGATCTGGCGCAGCAAAAAGCGCGTCAGCTCAACATTCCCCATGCCTACGGCAGCGTCGCTGATTTATTGGCTCATCCCGGTATTGATGCGATCCATAACTGCACGCCGAACCATCTCCATGCGGCGATCAATAAGCAGATTATTCAGGCAGCCAAGCACGTCTTTTCAGAAAAGCCGCTGTGTATGACCAGCGAAGAAGCGCGTGAGCTGGTGGCGCTGGCAGAAGAAAAAGGCGTTGTCCACGGGGTCAGCTTTGTCTATCGCCAATTTGGCATGGTGCAGCAGGCTGCCAGCATGATTAAGCGTCAGGAGATCGGCCGCGTCTTTGCCGTACACGGTGGCTATCTGCAAGACTGGATGCTGCGCGACACCGACTATAACTGGCGTGTTGAACCGGAGTTCGGCGGCGTTTCCCGCGCGGTGGCCGACATCGGTTCGCACTGGTGCGACACGGTGCAGTTTATTTCCGGTCGGAAAATTGTCGAAGTCTTCGCCGATTTAGCCATCGTCCACCCGATCCGAAAATCCAATCGGAACGGTACGGCCACATTCTCATCATCCGACGCGCCGCCAGAGTACGACGACAAACCGGTCAAAACCGAAGACTACGCGACCGTTTTACTGCGCTTTGAGGATGGCAGCCGCGGCTCCTTTACCGTTTCTCAGGTCAGCGCCGGCCGGAAAAATCGCCTGACGTTTGAAGTGAATGGCAGTGAACAGTCGCTGGCCTGGGATCAAGAAACCCCGCAGCAGCTGTGGATCGGCCATCGAGATAAACCGAATCAGGTGTTGTCGGACGATCCTGGACTGCTGAACCCAGAAGCCGCCGCCGCGGTCCACTTCCCCGGTGGGCATATCGAAGGCTGGCCAGATGCGTTCAAGAACATGATGGCGAACTTTTATACCTATCTGCGTGACGGCAAACAGCCGGGCGTCGATCCGTTCACGTTCGCCACCTTCTACGACGGTGCGAACGTCATGTTCATTATTGACGCCATCGTGCAAAGCCATCAGCAGCAAACGTGGGTGAAGGTCGCCAATTAAGGCATCAGACTGTTCATTCTCTCACGGTATTCATCCCGCAGGTGCGACGTCTGCGGGATGCAGCCAGAGATATTTATGGTAATCTGCTCAGCCAAGCAATAAGTAGCGTGAGTGCCTTCTGAATTATGTCGATTCAAAAAATAGCACGGATAGCTGGAGTCTCGGTCGCCACCGTTTCACGAGTGTTGAATAACATCGATACCGTGAAACCGCAGAACCGGGAACGAGTTCTCAATGCGATAAAAAACAGTAATTATCAGCCAAATTTGCTGGCACGACAGCTACGTACTGCACGCAGCCAGATGTTATTAGTCATGGTTTCCAACATTGCCAACCCCTTCTGCGCCGATGTCGTGAAAGGCATTGAGGCAGAAGCGGAAGAAAACGGCTACCGTATTCTACTATGCAATTCAGGCGCCGATATTGTTCGCGCCCACTCCAGCCTGCAACTGCTGTCCGGTAAAATGGTCGATGGCGTGATCACCATGGATGCCATTTCAACGCTTTCTGCGCTTCAAGACATGATTGGTGCGGCACCTTGGGTACAGTGCGCCGAGCATGACGATACATCTGCCATTTCATCCGTTGGAATTGATAACGCAGAGGCATCCCGCTTTGTGATTAATCACTTTATTGGCAAAGGTCGCCGCCGTATCGCCATGATTAACCACGATATGAATTATCTCTACGCCCAGCAGCGAGAGAAAGGCTATCGCGACGTTATCGCAGAAAATGCGTTTGATTACGGCAAAGTCGAATACGCCAGCACGCTGAGTTATGCAGGCGGAAAGGCGGCAATGACCGCGCTGCTTAACGATCCAGAGCGGCCAGATGCCGTCTTTGTGGTCTCCGATACGCTGGCCGCAGGCGCGCTGTCTGCAATCTGTGAGGCGGGGCTAAGTGCGCCGCAGGATATTGCGGTGATCGGTTTCGATGGCTCGGAGCTGGGTTACATCACCTCGCCCCAGCTCAGCACTATTCAGCAGCCATCCGCACATATCGGCAGAGAGGCCGTGAAGCTGTTATTACAACAAATCGACCAGCCGGACAGCGAAACAGAAAAGCGCTTACTGGAATGGACGTTTGTCGAACGGGCATCCAGCTAACCCAAGCAGAATAAACCGATCCTTTTTCATGTCTGATAACCTGCGGTCCGCTGACCGCAGGTTGAATCTATTCCTTACTTACTTTTTATCTTACTCAGTTTTTCATACAGCGATTGGTAAGCCGCAGAAACAATGGCCTGTGGATCTTTCGGCAAGTCATGTTCAGCAACAAACCACTGGGCACCCGCTTTGGACGCCGCAGGGAGAATCTCTTCCCACGCCAAAATCCCCTCACCCGGTGGGGCAAAGTTCATTTCATCATCGCGGATGCCGATAGACGTATTGTCTTTCGCATGAATTGAATAAATACGCCCTTTGTACTGACGCAGGAGACGCACAGGATCCTGTCCTCCGCGAGATACCCAGGCAACATCCATTTCCAGCATCAGGTTCTCTGGCTCTGCAGCATCCATCATGATTTCCAGCGCCGTTTTACCGCGATACTTCTTCATCTCGAAATTATGGTTGTGATAAGCCAGCTTCATGCCCTGCTTATTCAATTCACGCCCAAGATCGTTCATTTCCAGACCAAAGCGCTTCCAGCCCTCTGCGCTATCCGGTCGGTCTTCAACATTGAGCCACGGCACGATAATCATGCTGTTGCCGATAGCTTTGTTAAAGGCCACGACCTCAGCCATATTACTTTTCAGTTCGCCAAACTGGACATGTGCAGCAATGGCTTTTAACTGATATTTACCTAATAACCCCTTCATCTCTGACGCACTAATGCCATGTGTCCCCACCAGCTCAACCGCCTTAAACCCAGCGTCTCGCGCCATGGAAAATTGCTCATCAAGCGTATTCAAGCTGCGCAGCGTATACATCTGCAAGGCTATTTTCTGGTTTTCTGCTGGCCGTTCGGCAAACGCCAAACCCGATGAAACTATCAACAATAGCGGTATAGCGAACGCACGGCGCAATAACGTCATACAAGGCATGTCCTTCTCCTATTTTTATCCCGTTGCACAGGTGAAAACAAAAAGTAATCGATTACTTTTTATGATGAAAAAATAATAACGCGGGGATAATTTATCTGACTACCTTGTTCACGCGGTAGAAAAAACGAATTGAAAATCACTCTCAATACTCATTTTGTTATCTTGGTCACAGAATATCGACTGATTCACGAAATAGACCGAGCGATGTGAACGACTGTTCTATCACTCGGTCTGTGCTTACGCCGTAATCGATACGCTCTTAATCTGCGCGTAGATCGTTTGCCCAGGGTGAAGCACGAGATCGTCCCGTGCCCACGGTGTGATACGGGACCACAGCGTCTGCTGGCCGACCGCAAGCTTCACTTCAACCTGTCCATCGACATCAATGCACTCTACCACGCTGGCACACAACACATTACGGATGCTGCTTTTTTCCGGTGGCTGTAGCACCAGAGAAACATCGGCGGCATTCACGCGAATGCGCAATGCGGCGTCCTGAGGGAGTTCGACTTTTCCAACCCACACCTGCTGGTCGCCTAATGCCAGCGCCGTCATCGCGTAATGCGCATGCTGAGCCAACACACGCGTACTCAGAATAGTGCTCTGTTCGTCTTTCGGTAACCACGGGCGTAGCGCACTGCTAGCCCACACTTCTTCCAGCAGACCCTGCGCTTTCACTTTGCCTTTATCGAGCACCACAACATGATCGGCTAACCGGACAATCTCTTCCAGACTGTGGCTGACATACAGGATCGGAATATTGACTTCTTTCGCCAGACGTTCCAAATACGGCAACAGCTCGCGCTTTCTGGGTAAATCCAGCGACGCCAGCGGTTCATCCATGAGCAGCAATTCCGGTGCGGTCAGCAAGGCCCGACCAATCGCGACACGCTGTTTCTCTCCACCGGACAGCGTCCGTGGATAGCGATTCAGCAGCGGTTCGATACCCAGTAAACTGACGATATCATCGAACTGCGATTCCATTGTTTCAGCCATACCGTAGCGTAGATTACCGCGCACGCGATAGTGCGGAAACAGCCGAGCATCCTGAAATACATAGCCGATTCGCCGCTTTTCCGGCGGAAGAAAAATACGCTTCTGCGTATCCACCAGCACATGATTATTGAGCACTATTCGCCCGCCATCTGGCCGGGTCAGGCCAACAACAGCGTTGATCAGCGAGGTTTTCCCTGCACCGGATACGCCGAAAATAGCGGTAATACCGTTCGCAGGCAGTTCAGACTGAACGCGAAGTTCGAGGCTACCCAGCTGTTGATGAAAATCGAGTTGCAGCATTATCCCCCCAACCGCTTGCGGCTCCAGTTTGTTAGCCATTCCGATGCTAACAGCGCAGCCAGCGACAAGACGATGGCAATGATACACAGCCTTGCTGCATCAGCCTCCGCGCCGGGCGTTTCAATCAGGGTATACATCGCCAGTGGAATGGTTCGGGTTTCGCCTGGAATGTTAGAAACAAACGTAATGGTCGCGCCAAACTCGCCAAGCGAACGGGCAAACGCCAATACGGTTCCAACAACAATCCCAGGAAAAGAGAGAGGTAATGTGATGGTGAAAAACACGCGCCACGGCGAGGCACCCAATGTCCGAGCGGCCTGTTCCAGATGCTTATCGACAGCATCAAGCGAAAGACGGATCGCCCGAACCATCAGCGGAAACGCGACAATCGCCGACGCTAATGCGGCACCGCGCCAGCTAAAACTAAAGCTGAAGCCGAACCAGTCATAGAGCCAGGAACCGATTACGCCGCGTCTTCCCATCGCCACCAGCAGCAGATAACCAATAACCACTGGCGGCAACACCAGTGGTAAATGGATAATGCTATCCAGCAGTGATTTACCGGGGAACCGACAGCGCACTAAAATCCACGCCATCAGTATCCCAAACGGCAAGCTGCACGCCACGGCCACAACGGAAACTTTGAGGCTCAGCTCAACCGCCTGCCATTCGTAATCACTCAGCATCATTAACGCGGCGCGAAGCCATAGCGTTTAAATACGGCTGCAGCTTCAGGCGTTTTCAAGTAGTCATAAAAACCGGTAACCGCGGCGTTTTTATGCTCTTTGACTATAGCCATCGGGTATTCAACAGGCTTGTGGCTCGTCGCTGGGAATATACCGATGACCTTAACTTTGTCGCTGGCAACCGCATCAGAACCGTAAACAATACCCAGCGGGGCTTCTTCACGTTCCACCAGCGCCATGGCTGCACGTACGTTGTTGGCGCGCGCCATCAGTGGAGAGAGTTCATCCCAGGCTTTCAGATTCTGTAAGGCTTCTTTGGCATAGATCCCAGCAGGCACGTGATCTGGGTCGCCAACGGCCAGACGTCCATCTTTCAGCAGGCTTTTCCAGTTGGTTTTATCATCAATTTTAATGTCTTTCTGCGCACTCGCCTTCGGCGCAATCACCACCAGCTCATTGCCCAGCAGCGTGTGACGCGTCGCGGTATCCATCAGGTTTTTATCCTGCGCGTAGTCCATCCACTGTTGGTCAGCGGAGATGAACAGATCGGCAGGCGCACCTTGCTCAATCTGGCGCGCCAGCGTTGAGGATGAGGCATAAGACGCGACGACAGCGACATTTTTCTCTTTCTGATATTGCGTAGCGATTTCCTGCAACGCATTGGTCAGTGATGCCGCGGCGAACACCGTGACTTTATCTTCTGCTACAGCGGGCAACGCAATTCCTGCACTGAGGGTTAGTGCGGCAAACCATTTTAACCATTGCTGCTTCATTCTTGTCTCCTGACAATTATCGTTGTGTAAATAATGATATAACGAATAGTGAAGCAGTGTCATGTGCTTTAAAGAGGTATATTACCCGTCATACTTCAAGTTGCATGTGCGTTGGCTACGTTCACTCACCCGAATCACTTACCTGAGTAAGCTCATCGGAATTCCTTACCTTGCCGCCTGCCTGCCTGAAACTCGAATTATTTAGGGTAGATATGGGGGTAGAAAAGAAATGTCCGGCCAGAAGCCGGACATCAAAATAGGAAAGGATCGTGAATCAGTGCTGATTCTTTGCGCGCTGACCGTCGGAATGACCGATGCGGGACAACACGTTAAACACTTCGCCCAGGCAATAAATCGAGCCCATGATAATCACCATCATCACAGGAACCATGGCAACTGCAAACAGCAGGCTCTTCAATAACTCCAACATGCTTACCTCACTTATTGCAACAGTTTCCGCTACTTTAGCCCGTCTACTGCGCTATTTCACTGTAAACCGAGATCGTCGTAATTGCCACGTAGTCTACCGCAGTAATAGAAATTAGTGCGTCTATTTGTGCGATTTGCCCCTGATGAAGAAAATAGCGACAATACAGAGAATTAAACTCACCGACGGTGCCCTCACTATGCAGGCTGAAATTCTCCTCACCCTGAAACTCCAACAACGTTTATTCGCCGACCCGCGGCGTATTGAATTGCTCAAGCAAATTCGTCATACCGGTTCAATCAGTCAGGGGGCCAAACTGGCGGGGATTAGCTATAAAAGCGCCTGGGATGCCATCAATGAGATGAACCAGCTAGCCGAACAGATCATCGTCGAGCGCATGACCGGCGGCAAAGGCGGTGGCGGTGCTCAGCTCACCCGCTATGGCGAACGTCTTCTCCAACTGTACGATTTGCTCGCGCAGATTCAGCAAAAAGCCTTTGATGTCTTGCAGGAAGACGGTCTGCCGTTGGATAGCCTTCTGGCAGCCATTGCGCGTTTCTCGCTGCAAACCAGCGCCCGTAATCAGTTTTTTGGAACCGTGCTCGCACGCGGCGAAGAACAGGTGCAACAACATCTGGATATTTTACTCGCCGATGGTAAAACAACGATCAGCGCCCTGATTACGCAACAAAGCGCCGAGCGCCTGCAATTACAGAAAGGGAAAGAAGTGTTGGCGCTGATTAAAGCACCATGGATCGATGTGTACGCTGCCACGTCCACCGCGCCCTCAGTCGATAACGTCTTGCCTGGGCAAATTAAGGCCATTCAGCACGGTGTAGAAAACAGCGAGCTTCTGATTACGCTGGCGGGGGGAGAAACCTTGTGTGCCATGGTGCCGAATGCCTTGCTTGAGCAGCAAAAGCTGCAACAGGGAGCGAACGTGAAAGCCTGCTTCAATGCTGACCGGGTTATCATCGCCACGCTTTGTTAATGTCGCTTTAGCGCTATCGCCATCTGACGAAGGATAGAAAATGTCATTGTTAAACATCACTCAGGGGTTATTTCGTCTCAGCGACACCCGCATGCTGCGTCTGGACGACCTGACGCTCGAACAAAACCAGTGCTGGGCCTTTGTCGGGGCCAACGGAAGTGGTAAATCTGCACTGGCGCGGTCGCTATCCGGCGAACTGCCGCTATTGAGTGGTGAGCGAACCACGGGATTTCAACGCCCTGTTCGCCTGTCGGTTGAACAATTACAAAAACTGGTTTCCGACGAGTGGCAGCGTAATAACACTGACCTGCTCAGTGAAGGTGAAGATGACACTGGCCGCACCACAGCAGAAGTGATTCAGGATAGCCTCAACGATCCCGCGCATTGCCAACAGTTGGCACACCAGTTTGGCATTGCGCATTTGCTGGAGCGCCGCTTCAAGTACCTCTCTACGGGGGAAACCCGTAAGGCGATGCTGTGTCAGGCGCTGATGCCTCAGCCCGACCTGCTGATTCTCGACGAGCCTTTCGATGGGTTGGACGTTGCCTCCCGCCAGCAGCTTGCCGATGAGCTGAGGAAACTGGCAGGCACCGGTTATACGCTGGTGCTTATTCTGAATCGCTTTGATGACATCCCTGACTTTATCAACCATGTCGGTGTACTGGCAGACTGTACGCTGACCCGCGTCGGCGAGCGTGAAACGATCCTCTCTGAAGCGCTGGTGGCTCAACTCGCGTTTAGCGAAAAACTGTCGGGAAGTTCGCTGCCAGAGCCGGAAGATCCGCAGCGGTATATGACGCTTCCCGCTGACGAGGCACGCATTAGGCTGCGTAACGGCGTGGTGCAATATAACGACCGCCCTATTCTGCACGAGCTGACGTGGGAAGTGTTGCCCGGTCAGCATTGGCAGATTATCGGGCCAAATGGCGCGGGCAAATCGACACTGCTCAGCCTGATTACAGGCGATCATCCACAAGGCTACAGTAACGACCTCACGCTGTTTGGCCGTAAACGCGGCAGCGGTGAAACCATTTGGGACATCAAGCGCCACATCGGTTACGTCAGTAGCAGCTTCCATCTGGATTACCGCGTCAGCACCAGCGTGCGCAACGTTATCCTGTCAGGCTTTTTTGACTCTATCGGGATTTATCAGGCCGTTTCCGACCGTCAGCGCCACCTGACCGAACAGTGGCTCACTCTGCTTGGGCTCAATGGCGCTATCGCCGATACGCCGTTTCAGTCGCTCTCCTGGGGCCAGCAGCGTCTGACGCTGATTGCCCGCGCATTAGTCAAACACCCCGCCCTGCTCATCCTTGATGAACCGCTCCAGGGGCTTGATCCGCTCAATCGCCAACTGGTGCGTCGCTGGCTGGATATCTTGATTGGCGAGGGCGAAACGCAGCTACTCTTTGTCTCTCACCATGCAGAGGACGCGCCCGAGTGCATCACGCATCGACTCACTTTCGTCCCGCAAAATGATATCTATGGCTACCAAATTGACGCGTTATGTAAATAACACCTGAAAACAGGGATGATAACGCTACCACAAAATAAAATATTGGGTAGAAAGCCGGGCTCATTTACACTGTAATCTATGCTTCACTAAGTTTATTCGTAAAAAATTCATCGATAACAGAGGCGGATTCTCGCTGCAGATCACCTTTTTCAGCATCCAGCCATGTTATTTTGCAGTATTACGATAATAGAGGTCATTATGAACGTTCTTGTTACAGGTGGTAGCGGTTACATAGGAAGCCATACTTGCGTACAATTGCTCGCTGCCGGGCACACACCCGTTATTCTCGATAACTTGTGCAATAGCAAGGCTAGCGTCGTTAAAACCATTACGCGCTTAACCGATAAGGCACCCATTTTTTATCAAGGCGATATCCGTGATAGCGCGCTGCTGGACGACATTTTCGCTACGCATTCCATTGATTCCGTCATCCACTTTGCCGGCTTAAAAGCCGTGGGCGAGTCAGTGCGTGAGCCGCTGAGCTACTATGACAATAACGTCTACGGTACGCTCGTGCTGGTAGAGGCGATGAAGAAAGCCGGCGTGAAAAACCTGATTTTTAGCTCCTCCGCCACCGTCTATGGCGATCAACCACACACGCCCTATCAGGAAAGTTTCCCCACAGGTCACCCTGCCAGCCCCTATGGCCGTAGCAAGCTAATGGTCGAACAAATCCTGCAAGATTTACAACATGCTGAACCGGAATGGAGTATTACGCTGTTACGGTATTTCAACCCAGTAGGTGCCCACCCATCGGGTGAAATGGGCGAAGATCCACAAGGTGTGCCTAATAACCTGATGCCTTATATCGCTCAGGTTGCTGTCGGGCGTCGCGACTCACTGGCGATCTTCGGTAATGATTACCCTACCGCTGATGGCACTGGCGTGCGAGATTACATCCACGTCGTCGATCTGGCTGACGGTCATATCGCCGCCATGAACACCCTGCAAAATCGTGCTGGCGTACATATTTACAACCTGGGCGCAGGCGTAGGCTACAGTGTATTACAGGTCGTCGAGGCTTTTAGTCAGGCCTGTGGTAAACCGCTGGCTTACCATTTTGCCCCGCGTCGTCAGGGCGATCTGCCTGCTTATTGGGCAGATGCCGAACGTGCAGCAAACGACCTTAACTGGCGAGTCACACGCTCACTGCAAGAAATGGCGCAGGACACCTGGCGCTGGCAGTCCAACCACCCCAATGGGTACGACGAAGCGTGACGGCACGTTTTCACGCCGAGTGACGGATTAGGGGGAAGCTCCGATCTGCTGGCCTTCCCCCAACATTGCAGACATCGGCCAACCCTCTCTATCTTCTCGGGCCTCTACAGGAGCAAGTCATGTTGAATGAAAGTCTTAGCACGCTGGCACCAGATGGTCAGCCGTTTCAGTTAACGACCTTGCAGAATCAGGCAGGTATGCGCGTGTGCCTGATGGACTGGGGTGCAACCTGGCTTTCCTGTGAGTTGCCGCTACCCGAGGGTGAGGTGCGAGAAGTCCTACTAGGCTGTGCATCACCCGAGCAGTATCCGTTACAAAGCGCTTATCTCGGCGCGTCGATTGGCCGCTATGCCAACCGCATAGCCAAAGCCACATTCAGTCGAGAAACCGAAACGTTTCATCTGGTTCCAAACCAGAACGAGCACCAGTTACACGGTGGCCCAGAAGGCTTTCATGCCCGCCGCTGGCGAATCGTCAGTCAGGATGCAACGCAAGTGACTTACCAATTGCATTCACCGGATGGCGACCAAGGATATCCAGGCCACCTTAACGTACAGGTGACGTACGCGCTGACCGAACATAACTCGCTGGAAATCTCGTATCAGGCAACCGTAGAGAAAGCCTGCCCCGTTTGTCTGACCAACCACGCGTATTTCAACCTTGATGGCGATTTGACTGACGTACGTAAGCACCAATTGCAGCTGTTTGCCGACTATTATTTACCGGTCAATAGCGCGGGCATTCCTAACGCCGATCTGATACCAGTAAACGCTACCGGAATGGATTTCCGCCAACCCAAAACGCTGGAAGAAGATTTCCTGCGCGACAGCGATCAAATGGCCGTCGGCGGCTACGATCACGCTTATTTATTGCATCGCACCTGCGGTTCCAGCGAAAGTCCTGCTGCCAATTTGTGGTCATCCGATGGCCGTGTGCTGATGAGCGTTTTCACCAGTGCCCCCGCCTTACAGCTCTATAGCGGCAACTTTCTGGCCGGAACGCCCTCGCGTGACGGCGGTCAGTATGAAAACTATGCCGGTGTCGCACTGGAAAGCGAATTCCTGCCGGACAGCCCAAATCACCCAGACTGGCCGCAGCCCGACTGCTGGCTGAAACCGGGGAAGGTCTATCGCTCGGATACCACGTACCAGTTCCTTACCCAGTAACCGAACAGCAAAAGATAATTAACCCATTGATAACATTGGCAGATGGCTATCTGCCAATTTACAAAACTATGCTATTCCCCGCTTGCCCCCTTCCCGCTCAGACGCATACACTGCCAAAACGTCCAAAAAGGAAACGCCATGTCCGCATCATCACGGTCTCCATTATTCATTCATCATCTGCGCCATAAAGGCAGGTGGGGATGGCTATTGGCGCTGTGCTGGCTTTTCCTGAATGCGCAACTGGCTATCGCAGGTCATCAATGCGATATGACGATCAGCCAGACCTCCCCCGCGATCCAGCATCAGGCACATCTGCAACAGGCTGACATTCAGCCGTTATCATCTCACGCTCAGCATACGGCTACAGCGTCTTACGCTGCCGACCAGCAAACGCCGCTGTGCGAAAAACACTGCGTGCCGGATAGTGTGAAGCAGGATAATGGCTCGCTGGCATTACTAGCGCTGCCAGTGAGCGGTGAGCTGGTCTTAGCGGATAATCCTATCATCCTTAGCCCAGCCTCTGATGTCTGGCTCTCCCCCCCAGCGGTCGGCCCTCCGGCTGAGATCCGCTTCTGCCGATTTAGAGAATAACCCAAGCGATTGATAACCCCTGCGCCAACGGGCGCAACACCATGTTTATCAATTATTTTTACACTCCAAATAATTCGAGTTTCAGGAAGGCGGCAAGAGAAGGAATCCCGATGAGCTTACTCAGGTAAGTGATTCGGGTGATTGAACGCGGCCAACGCACATGCAACTTGAAGTATTACGAGTATATTGGGATTATTTTATGCGTATCACTTATATGGCGCTGATTAGCGGCCTGATTTTTTCTGTTTCTTCCTTCACCTTTCCCGTGTGGGCCAACGACCACCAGCATCACGCAATGATGCTGACCACTCCCCCTGCGGCCACGACAGCCGTTTATCAGACTACTGGGGTTGTTAAGCAGTGGAACGCTAACAGCGTCACGCTCTCCCACGCGCCGATTGCCGACCTAAAATGGCCCGCCATGACGATGGCCTTCATGCTGCCATCCAGCGGCGAAATAACGCCATTGCCAATCAACACCCCGGTCACGTTCAGCTTTATCCAGAACGAGAGCGGCTACATCCTGACCGCAATTACGCCACAGCAGCCTTAACCGGAGCACAACATGAATTTATCCAAACACGACGCCGCGCGCGCGTGTCTGGCGATGTTGCTGTGGCTGCCTGCCGCCGTCTTTGCGGCAGATCTGAGTCTTGAACAGGCTTTACAGGCGGCGGAACGTTACTCCGCCGACCTGTCAGCCAACCAACACCAGATTAACGCGCTTCAGAACATGGCCGACTCTGCCACGCAGCTTCCCGACCCTAAGTTGAAATTTGGCGTCGAAAATCTGCCATTAGGCGGCAACAACGGTAGCCGACTCACGCGAGAAGGTATGACGATGCAGCGTATCGGCATCATGCAGACCTACGTCAGCAGCAGTAAGCGTGATAGCAAAGCGCAGGCCATTCGGGTAGAAGCCGATGCGCTGCAAAGTAATAGCGAAAGTATTCGTGCTCGTCTGCAACGGGAAACGGCACAGGCATGGCTGGATCTGGCGCTCTCACGAAAAGCGTTGAGCGAGGTAACCGCGCTGGTCACAGAAAGTCAGCGGCAGATCGCGTCGCAAAAAGCGAGTGTGGCGGCAGGTAGTGAAGCCAGTAGCGTGCTGGATGCCCGCCTGACGTTGGCAACCATGCAGGACAGGCAGTCTGATGCAGAACGGGACACGCGCATCGCACATGCCCGGCTGGTGCAGCTTACCGGCATCGCAGATATCAATGTAAACGGCGAACTTCCCCGCTTTGAACGGCTGCCTGCCTCACGGGAGGTGCTGAGCAACACCATTCATCAGCATCCAGAAATGCAACTGGCGCTGCGTGAGGCCGAACTGGCTCAGGCTCGCTCCGCACAGTCAGCCGTTGCCGCCATCCCCAATGTTGATGTTGAAGTCTATTACGCGAAACGTGGAGATGATTACGACGACATGGCGGGCATGATGGTGACAATCGATCTGCCGCTCTTCACATCCAAACGTCAGGATAAGGACTATGCCGCAGACGTCTCGCGCAGCATGGAAGCACGCGACAGAGTGTTGCTCACCGAACGAGAGCATCAGGCGCAACTCAATACGCTGATTGCTCAATATCAAGCCGCACAGTCTCGCTGGCAGCGCCAGAACAACGAGGTTCTCCCTCTCCAACAGCAGCGCATCAAACTGATTCAGGCTCAGTATCAATCCGGCAGCAGTAATCTTTCCGCCGTATTGGATGCCCGTCGGGCGTTACTCGAAAGCCGGATTGCCGTTCAGGATACCGCACGGGAGATGGCGCAATATTGGGCTGCCATCCGTTATCTGACACCACAAGGAAGCCCTACGCGATGAGCAAAACAGTCACAAACAAATCACTGATGTTTAGCCTGATGGCACTGGCTATTCTCAGCGCGGGTGGCGTGGGCTATCTGGTTGGCAAACAGCAAACGCCGCACTCGCCTTCTACCGCAGAGCCAGAACGTGCCGTTCTCTATTGGTATGACCCGATGGTGCCAGATAAACGTTTCGACAAACCGGGGAAATCGCCCTTTATGGATATGGAACTGGTGCCCCGCTACGCCTATGACGTGCAGGAGGACGGCGGTGTCATCGTCAGCGCTCGTCAGCAACAAAATCTCGGCGTTCGCACCGCCCGTGCGGAAATGCGCGAACTGACTGACCGCACCACAGGTTATGGCACCGTCGCCCTCAACGAACGCGGTTTACATACGCTGGTGGCACCCAGCGGCGGCATTGTCGAGAAACTCACGGTCAATGCGCTGCAACAACAGGTGAAGAAAGGCGAAACGCTAGCCACATTATGGAACCCGACCTGGGCGGCGGCACAGCGCGAATATCTGGCGGTACGGCAGTTGGGCGACGACACTCTCACCCAATCGGCCCGCCAGCGGCTGGCGCTGTTATTTATGCCGGAAGCGATTATTCGGCAGATCGAGCGGAGCGGCAAACCACAGGACAGGATCGCGATTACCGCACCAGAAGACGGCTACGTGAATAAGCTGGAGGTGCGGCAAGGCATGCAGTTAAGCCCTGCTCAGCCGTTATTCGAGCTTGCCAGTCTGAACCCGGTTTGGGTCGATGTCGATTATCCCGAAGCGCAGGCGGCACAGCTAACGATTGGCAGCGACATCAGCGCCACCAGCAGCGCCTGGCCGGGTAAAACGTTCCACGGCAAAGTCAGCGAACTGCTGCCTATGCTGGATAGCACGACGCGCACGCTAAAAGCCCGTGTCGTGCTGGATAACCCGCAACAGCAGCTTAAACCTGGCATGTACCTGACCGTTCAACTTTCTCACGCTCAGGCACAACCGCGTCTGGCGATCCCGCAGGAGGCGCTATTGGTCAGCGGTAGCCAAAACCGAGTCTTACTGAGCGACGGCAACGGCCATTTCACCCCACGCAACATCACGGCAGTCGCAACCTTGGGAGATTGGGTCGAAATCATCGATGGACTGAAAGCAGGCGACAACGTAGTCACTTCGGGCCAGTTCCTGATTGATTCCGAAGCCAGCCTGCGCAGCGCCTTACCGCAGTTTGATGCGGAGACATCGGCAAACCCAGCAACGCCGACGGCCCCCGCGGGCTATCGCACTCAGGGAGTCATCAGAGCGATAAACGGCAATCAGGCCACCATCGAACACGAAGCGGTTCCGGCACTCAACTGGTCACCAATGACGATGGACTTCACGCTGCCATCGTCAGGGCTGCCACAGGGAGTGGGGATCGGTAGCACCGTCAGTTTCCAGTTCAGCATGGACGACAGTGGGATTCGCGTCCTGCATTTTTTACCCGCTGACGATCCGCATGCCGGCCACGGAGGCCATCCATGATTGCCTACATCATTCGCTGGTCGCTCAAAAACCGGCTTCTGGTTTTACTGGCCGCGCTGCTCATGGCCGCATGGGGCCTGCTTTCCCTACAAAAAACGCCTCTGGATGCCCTGCCCGATTTATCGGACGTACAGGTCATCATTCGCGTCAGCTATCCGGGGAAAGCGCCGCAGGTGGTGGAAAATCAGGTGACCTACCCGCTGACGACCACCATGCTTTCCGTGCCGGGTGCCAAAACGGTACGGGGCTTTTCCATGTTCGGCGATGCCTACGTTTATGTGCTGTTTGAAGATGGCACCGATCCCTACTGGGCACGCTCCCGCGTGCTGGAATATCTCAGTCAGGTGCAATCCAGCCTGCCCGCCGATGCGAAAACCTCGCTCGGCCCAGATGCCACTGGCGTCGGCTGGATCTACGAATACGCACTGGTCGATCGCAGCGGCAAATACAGTCTGGCCGATCTGCGCGGTTTTCAGGACTGGCTGCTGAAATATGAGCTGAAAACCGTTCCCAATGTAGCAGAAGTCGCCAGCGTGGGCGGTATGGTCAAACAGTATCAGATCGTCGTCGACCCAGAACGCATGCGAACGCAGGGCATCACCCATCAGCAGATCGTCAGCGCTGTTCAAGCAGCCAATCAGGAAAACGGCGGTTCCGTGCTGGAGTTGGGCGAAGCGGAGTACATGGTGCGCACCACCGGTTACCTGAAAACCGCACAAGATTTCAACCATGTGGTAATTACTACCCGCAACGGTATTCCTGTGCTGTTGCAGGATGTGGCGACGCTCAGAGAAGGGCCGGAGATGCGGCGCGGCATCGCAGAACTGAATGGCGAAGGCGAAGTGGCGGGCGGTATCATCGTCCTACGCTATGGCAAGAATGCGCTGAATACACTGCATGCCGTCAAAGCGCGGTTACAGGAAATACAAAAAAGCCTGCCAGCGGGTGTAGAAATCGTCCCAACCTACGACCGCTCGCAGCTGATTGAACACGCCATCGATACGCTCAGCTTCAAGCTGCTGGAAGAGTTTGTTGTCGTCGCGATCATCTGCGCCCTGTTTCTGTTTCACTTCCGCTCGGCGCTGGTGGCGATCATCAGCCTGCCGTTGGGGATTCTGGGGGCATTTATCATCATGCGTTATCAGGGCGTGAACGCGAATATTATGTCGCTGGGCGGTATCGCGATAGCCATCGGCGCGATGGTGGATGCCGCGATTGTGATGATAGAAAACATGCATAAAGTCATTGAACAGTGGAGGCATGAAAACCCTGGGAAGCAGCCGCAGAATAACGAGTGGTGGCAGCTAGCAGAACGAGCTGCGGTGGAAGTGGGGCCCGCGCTGTTTTGCAGCCTGCTGATCATTACGCTGTCGTTTGTCCCGGTGTTCTCACTGGAGGCACAGGAAGGCCGCATGTTTTCACCGCTGGCCTTTACCAAAACCTATGCTATGGCTGTCGCCGCCGGATTAGGAATTACGCTGGTGCCGGTATTAATGGGGTATTTCGTACGCGGCAAGATACCGGACGAACAGGCGAATCCGATTAACCGCTGGATGATTGCAGCCTATCACCCAGTGTTGCAAAAGGTGTTGAGCTACCCGAAAACCACGCTGCTGATTTCCGGCATGCTGCTGCTCCTGACGCTCTTTCCACTCAGCCGTCTGGGGAGCGAATTTATGCCTCCGCTGGATGAAGGCGATTTGCTGTATATGCCTTCCACCCTGCCCGGCATCTCTGCACGGGAAGCTGGCCGACTGCTGCAACAGACGGACCGGCTGATTAAAACCGTGCCCGAAGTTGAATCGGTCTTCGGCAAAGCGGGCCGTGCCGAAACGGCAACCGACCCAGCACCATTAACCATGTTGGAAAGCACCATTCGGCTGAAACCGCGCGACCAGTGGCGCGAGGGCATGACCATGGACAAGCTGGTTGCCGAGTTGGATCGTACCGTCAGCCTGCCGGGTATCGCGAACGTGTGGGTTCCCCCTATCCGTAACCGTCTGGACATGCTGGCCACCGGCATCAAAAGCCCGGTGGGCATTAAGGTTAACGGCAATAATCTGGAAGACATAGAGCGTACTGCTGCACAAATCGAGCAGGTGGTTAAACGGGTTCCGGGCGTGACGTCCGCACTGGCGGAACGGCTGGCGGGTGGACGCTATATCGATATTGATATCGATCGTCAGCGCGCCGCACGCTATGGCGTGTCCGTCGAGGAACTTCAGTCGGTGGTTTCCACACTCATCGGCGGGCAAAACATCGGCGAAACTATTGAAGGCCGCCAGCGTTATCCCATCAACATCCGCTACCCGCGTGAATTACGCGATTCGCTACAAAAATTGCGTGACCTACCCATCGTGACGGCCAACGGCAGCAGAGTGACGCTGGCAGAGCTGGCTGATATTCGCGTCAGCGAAGGGCCACCGATGCTGAAAAGTGAAAACAGCCACCTGTCGGACTGGATTTATGTCGACCTGCGTGGACGCGACCTAAAATCTGCCGTTGAAGATATGCAACAGGCCGTTGCCCAACAGGTCACGCTGCTAGAAGGCGTTTCCCTGAGCTGGTCCGGTCAGTTTGAGTATCTGGAACGCGCCACGGAAAAAATGAAAGTCGTCGTGCCCTTTACGCTGCTGATCATTTTTGTGCTGCTGTATGTCACCTTCAACCGCATAAAAGACGCGTTGCTGATTATGGCAACGTTACCTTTCGCGCTGATTGGCGGCGTCTGGCTGCTCTATCTCCTTGGCTATAATTTTTCTGTAGCGAGTGCGGTGGGCTTTATTGCACTGGCGGGCGTGTCGGCGGAATTCGGCGTCATCATGCTGCTGTACCTCAACCATGCGGTAGAGAAACACCGTGTGGCAGGTCAGGCGCTGTCACGCCAGAAGTTGATGGATGCCATCCACGAAGGGGCGGTTCTGCGCGTACGGCCGAAAATGATGACCGTGGCTACGATTATGGCGGGACTGCTTCCCATTATGTGGGGCGGCGGCAGCGGATCCGAAATCATGCAGCGGATTGCCGCGCCAATGATAGGCGGGATGGTGAGTGCTCCCCTGCTGTCGATGCTGGTGATTCCAGCGGTCTACCTGTTATTGCACAAGGGGGATTCCGGTTTGCTGAAACGGTAAAGCCAGAGCGTGATTTTACGCAAACAACCTGCGGATAAATCACGCTTGCCATCGACTATCGATTGCCGATAACCGTTCTCCACCCCTATAATGAAATCAGTTATCACAGAAATCTTAGGATAGGAAGGAGTTTAGCTATGGCTGTAACTAAGCTGGTACTGGTAAGACACGGTGAGAGCCAGTGGAACAACGAAAACCGCTTCACAGGCTGGTACGATGTCGATCTATCCGACAAAGGCCGTTCAGAAGCCAAAGCCGCAGGTCAGCTGCTGAAAGACGAAGGTTTTGCCTTTGATTTCGCGTATACCTCCGTGCTGAAACGTGCCATTCATACACTGTGGAATGTACTGGACGAGCTGGATCAAGCCTGGTTGCCAGTTGAGAAATCCTGGAAACTGAATGAGCGCCACTACGGTGCGCTGCAAGGTCTGAACAAAGCCGAAACCGCTGAGAAATACGGTGACGAGCAGGTTAAACAATGGCGTCGTGGTTTTGCAATTACGCCTCCAGAGTTGACGCGTGATGACGAACGTTTCCCGGGTCACGACCCGCGTTACGCTGCTCTGAGCGACAAAGAGCTGCCGCTGACTGAAAGCCTGGCGCTGACCATCGAACGTGTTGTGCCTTACTGGAACGAAACCATCCTGCCACGCGTAAAAAGCGGTGAGCGTGTGATCGTTGCAGCTCACGGTAACTCACTGCGTGCGCTGGTGAAATACCTGGACAACCTGGGCGAAGACGAAATTCTGGAACTGAATATCCCAACTGGCGTGCCGTTGGTTTATGAATTCGACGAGAACTTCAAGCCGATCAAACGTTACTACCTGGGCAACGCAGACGAAATCGCTGCAAAAGCTGCCGCAGTAGCGAATCAGGGTAAAGCGAAGTAATTTTCCCCTGAATGACAAAAACCCGGCCTGTGCCGGGTTTTTTTATGGCGAGCTTCCTGCCCGCCACCCTACGGGCCATCGCAAGCGACGTTGAAAAACGTTCCCTACGTTTTTTATGACGTGCCAGTTAGCACGTCACTCAGTGTTACTTGCTACGACGTTCACGTACCGCAGAAGCCAGCTGACGCAGCAGGGATTCTGTATCTTCCCAGCCAATGCAGGCATCGGTCACGCTGCGGCCATAAACCAGCGGCTCACCGCTTTCCAGATTCTGGTTGCCTTCGACCAGATGGCTTTCCACCATCACGCCCATAATCGCTTTCTCGCCCTGCGCGATCTGCCCGCAGACGTCAGTGCAGACATCCATCTGCTTTTTGAACTGCTTGCTGCTGTTCGCATGGCTGAAATCGATCATGACCTGCGGTGTCAGACCCGCTTTTTCCAGACCAATTTTCACGTCTTTCACGTGCTCAGCGCTGTAGTTCGGCGTTTTGCCGCCGCGCAGAATAATGTGGCAATCGTTGTTACCGCTGGTATTCACGATAGCCGAATGGCCCCACTTGGTGACAGACAAGAAGCAGTGTGGCGCACTGGCGGCGTTGATCGCATCAATCGCAACCTTGATCGTGCCGTCGGTACCGTTTTTAAAGCCGACAGGGCATGACAGGCCGGAGGCCAGTTCACGGTGTACCTGAGATTCAGTCGTACGTGCGCCAATAGCGCCCCAGCTCATCAGATCTGCCATGTATTGCGGGGTAATCATGTCCAGGAACTCACCCGCAGCCGGTAAACCGATGTCGTTAATTTCCAGCAGCAGCTGGCGCGCAATGCGCAGGCCGTCATTGATCTGGAAACTATTGTCCATATGCGGATCGTTGATTAGCCCTTTCCAGCCAATCGTGGTGCGTGGTTTTTCAAAATAAACCCGCATAACCACTTCCAGATCGTCGCTCAGCTCGTTACGCAGCGTCAGCAGACGCGCGGCATACTCTTTTGCTGCTTTCGTGTCGTGGATCGAGCAAGGACCAATGACCACCAACAGGCGGTCATCATTGCCGTTAAGAATTTTATGGATGGCAGTACGCGCGAACGATACCGTTTCCGCGGCCTTCTCCGTGGCTGGAAACTTTTCTAGCAAAGCAACCGGCGGCAAAAGTTCATTAATCTCTTTAATTCTTAAATCATCATTTTGGTAATTCATAAATAAATCCATCGGTTCCGAAACGGTATGTTAACCCCATCCAATACGCGCCATCCCGCCTGTACGGGTCGCCTGAGAAACGGGATGTTTCATATTGAAGATTGATTATTATATGTCAAGCTGGTGTTGTCAGGGCGCTGAAATCAGCGGGATTTACGCGATCAAATGCTCTCAGATACCGCATACGTCCTATTTTCACCAGAAAATAGCGCAACTGACAGGTCGGTGAACCGCAGAATAGGTTTTCTCTGTGGGTTTCAGTAAAGTGGGATAAAACCGCAACTCAGGATGATCTATGGCACATAACCACAGCCACACAGAATCAGGCAACAGTAAACGTCTGCTGGCCGCGTTTATCATTACCGCCACGTTTATGGTGGCAGAAGTCATTGGCGGCCTGCTGTCCGGCTCACTTGCCCTGCTGGCGGATGCTGGCCATATGTTGACGGACGCCGCTGCGCTGTTCGTCGCGCTTGTCGCCGTACGTTTCGCACAGCGCAAACCTAATGCTCGCCATACCTTTGGCTATTTACGGCTCACTACCCTCGCCGCCTTTGTGAACGCGCTGACGCTGATGCTGATTACCGCCTTCATCTTCTGGGAAGCTATCCAACGCTTCTATGATCCACAGCCCGTCGCTGGCGTCCCTATGCTGCTTGTCGCCGTTGCCGGGTTACTAGCAAACATCGTGGCATTTTGGCTGTTACACCACGGCAGCGAAGAGAAAAATATTAACGTCCGCGCAGCTGCTCTGCATGTGCTGGGCGATCTGCTCGGATCCGTCGGCGCGATTGCCGCAGCCATTATCATTCTTTATACCAACTGGACACCTATCGACCCGATTCTCTCTATTTTGGTGTCGTGTCTGGTGCTGCGCAGTGCATGGGCGCTATTGAAAGAGAGCATTCACGAGTTGCTGGAAGGTACGCCGAGCCAGCTCAGCGTTGAGGTTCTACAGAAAGATCTGACGCTGAATATTCCCGAGGTCAGGAACATTCACCATGTTCATTTATGGCAGGTGGGCGAGAAACCGATGATGACGCTGCATGCACAGGTGGTTCCGCCTCACGATCACGATGCGCTGTTAAGACGTATTCAGGAATATTTACTGAAGCATTACCAGATTGAACACGCGACGGTTCAGATGGAATATCAACGCTGTGATGATGACCACTGCGCTTTCCACCATCAGGAAAGCCATCATCATGAAAGCCATGATGCAGAAGGCCACCACCACAAGCATTAAATTTGGATTACGCGCGGTTTTCCTGTGCGCTCTTAATCCACAGCCAGGAGCCGTTCAGGGCAATCAGCGTCAGGATCGCGTACTCTACCGCCATCGCATACACGCCCTGATAAGCAAAAATCACCACGCTTATCACATCAATCATCACCCACAGCAGCCAGTTCTCGACGTATTTGCGCGTCATCAAGATCATCGCCACAATCGACAGCACCATCATGGTGGAATCCCAGAATGGGAACGCATCCGGCTGAAGGTTCGGCATCTGCACAGACAACCCTAACCCCTGCATACCGGAAACGGCAATACGCGTCAGCACGGCAAACACCGCATCGATGTAGAACGTCATCAAGCCAATCGCGACAACGCACGCTACCGACCAGCCAATCAATTTCTGCACCGGTAGCCAGCGGATGCGTAACTCCACTTCCTGCGAATCTGTCTTGCGCGTCCAGGCATACCAGCCATAAATATTGGCGGCAAAAAAGAAGATTTGCAGCAACAGGCTGGCGTAAAGCTGAATTTGGAAAAAGATCACGGCAAACAGCGTGACGTTAATCAACCCAAACAAATAGTTGATGGTTTTTTCCTGACTCGCGAACCAGATACACAGCAGGCCAAACAGCGTACCAATCGCCTCAATCCAGGAAAGCGCGTATCCCCCTTCCCCCAAAGGGATATGAATTAAAATATTGCTGGTACTCAAAAAGTCCATCTCACCACCCTGTCTCAATTATTGTAAGAAATTTCTATTAAGATGCCCTGGATCTCCGTCAGGCATTCCCTTTCACACGTAATTTTAGTGAAGCCGCAAAATCCAGCATGCGATTCAGCGGGATTAACGCGCCTTCTCGCAGGGCTGCATCAACATGAATCTCATGTGCCTCACCGCCTTGCTCCAGACCATTAGCAATCGCCTCCAGCCCGTTCATCGCCATCCACGGACAGTGGGCGCAGCTGCGGCAGGTTGCCCCTTCGCCCGCTGTCGGCGCTTCCAGCAACGTTTTCTCTGGGCAGGCCTGCTGCATCTTGTAGAAAATACCGCGATCGGTCGCCACAATCAGCTCGCGCTGTGGCAGCGTTTTCGCCGCCTGAATCAGTTGGCTGGTTGACCCAACGGCATCAGCCATCTCTACCACGCTCTGCGGCGATTCCGGATGGACCAAAATTGCCGCATCGGGGTACAGCACCTTCATGTGCTGCAGCGCCTGCGTTTTAAATTCGTCATGCACAATGCACGCGCCCTGCCAGCACAGTACATCCGCCCCTGTCTGCTTTTGTACATAGCTTCCCAGATGACGGTCTGGTGCCCAGATAATTTTTTCTCCCAGGCTATCCAGATGTTCGATCAATTCCACCGCGATGCTGGATGTAACCACCCAATCAGCACGCGCTTTCACTGCCGCAGAGGTATTGGCATACACCACCACCGTTCGATCCGGGTGCGCATCGCAAAAACGGCTGAACTCATCAACAGGACAACCGAGATCGAGCGAGCATTCTGCTTCCAGCGTGGGCATCAGAATCGTCTTTTCTGGGTTGAGTATCTTGGCGGTCTCTCCCATAAAGCGGACACCCGCCACCAGCAGCGTTGATGCCGAATGGGTGCTGCCGAACCGCGCCATTTCCAGCGAGTCCGCCACACAGCCGCCAGTTTCTTCCGCCAGCGCCTGAATTTCAGGATCGGTGTAATAGTGCGCGACCATGACAGCATTTCTTTCCCGCAGCAGCGTTTTTATCCTGCTACGATAGTGCTGTTTTGCATCAGCCGATAAGGGTCTGGGCTTCGGCGGAAAGGGATAAATGGTCTCATTGCTATCAAAAAGGATACTCATTATAAATTTCCACGATGACAACTCGGGTTGTAACACCTGATACTAATTAATAATCAGCATCGACGTTTTTTATCCTAAACAAAATACCGAAAACCCGCCCTAAAGTCGCGGTGTTTTTTCTATATCACCCGCCATTCTGTTTAATATGCTTAAAATGGTGAGGTGAAATGCGTAAGTAGCATGACTCGTAGAAAAGAGAAGTAGAAGAGAGACAAGGAGAGAAATGGCATGGCCAGCCTCTATATCAGAATCTATCGCAATACCCTGACCGTCAGAAACGTGGACACGAAACAAGAGGTGACAGAGCAATCAGAAACGCCTTTTACCACCACGCGCTTGCTGCTCGGGCAGATGATCCCAGCAATGAAGCTATTGGATCGACTCGCGCGCAAGGTAGCCCCCAAACGACTGATCGATCTATTCTCGTCACACAAGGTCATCATCCATGCCATGGAGATGAATGAAGGCGGACACAGCCAGGTCGAGTTTGCCAGCTACATAGAGCTAGCTAAGCGCATCAGCCCGCAAGGAAAGTATATTTATGTCTGTAGCAAAAATGTGCCGCTTACCGACCAGGAAGTGATACAAATTTTTAGCGGCGACATGCCTTCGATCGTCAGCCGCTAATCAGACGCTGCGCTTTAGGCGAAGAAGCGGTGCCAGTACAGAGAGATAGGAATAACCAGAACCAACGCAGGCAGGAAGTTAACCACCGCAAATGATTTGATCTGCGCGATCCGTAGCCCTACTGCAATCATGATAATCCCGCCACAGGCAGAAAAATCGCCCATCGTGATATCTGTCATAAAGGGCATAATCAATTTGGCGGAGAAGAATAACAGCGTCTGGACAATAACCTGCGGTATCGCAATCGACATCACGGCAAGGCCAAGCGTGATGGAGAAAATCAGCGCGGTGAAAATATCTAAAGCAGATTTGATAATCAGCAGTTGATAATCACCAGTTAGCCCTTCCGTTAATGCTCCAACCACGCCGGTTCCGCTGGCACAAAACAGGACGATTAACGCGGTAAAATTCTGAGTGTAGACATCCTGTGGCAAGCGATGCTCCTGTGCAGGCAGCACGCGGTTTAATCCTTTCTGAATCATCATACCAGCCCACTGCACGCCGGACTCCATGCGTAGCAGTTCACCTAACGCCACACCAATCACGATAGCCAGCGCCACCGCAGGCAACTGCTGGACTTTCACAACCAGCGTCACCCCCATTGCAATCGACGCCATCGCAAATGCAGGCGGAAGGCCATCTTGCAAACGCTGAGGGATAAAACGACGCAAAGCAATACCCAGACCACTACCAATCAAGATAGCGGCACCATTAATCAACGGACCAATCATATATCTTCCTAAACAGGGCTACACGCGCTTCCCTGTGGCAATGACTCCATCCCTGCTCGATAGGATTAGAAAACAGTTCCTGACGGGTTATATAGTCCATAGAGAGGGGCAAAAACCTAATATACCGCAAAGTCTTAATGAGTAGGGAATGATGATGGGCTTTATCTCACCGACGCGATGTACACGATCGTTGTCTTAACGTCGATTTATGCAAGGAAGGAATTCTACTGCTGAAGTAGTGGGTATTGCAGGATGACTCGGCCTTTGGCCTCGCCCCTTCGGGGTCAACACTAACGCGTTGCTGTCTCGCTCGGCTCGAACCTGAGCGCAAGTTCTTCACCTCATTCTGAGGCTCACCCTTGCAGGGCCAACGCAAGCGTTGTTCAAAACCATTTTCAATGGTTTTGTCTCACCTACACGACACGTGCGATATATGATTTAAAATGAATTTATTCGAGGAAGGAAATCTACTGCCGAAGTGGTGGGTCGTGCAGGATGACTCGGCCTTCGGCCTCGCCCCTTCGGGGTCAACGCTAACGCGTTGCTGTCTCGCTCCGCTCGGCTCGAACCTGAGCGCAGATTCTCACCTACACGACACGTGCGATATATAATTTAAAATGAATTTATTCGAGGAAGGAAATCTACTGCCGAAGTGGTGGGTCGTGCAGGATTCGAACCTGCGACCAATTGATTAAAAGTCAACTGCTCTACCGACTGAGCTAACGACCCGCAATGCGGAACTACTTTGACACTTACTAAAGCTACAACTGCCTTTGAAATTGGTGGGTCGTGCAGGATTCGAACCTGCGACCAATTGATTAAAAGTCAACTGCTCTACCGACTGAGCTAACGACCCAATTTCATGCTGCTTTAGCGTTTTGCTATTTGCCTTGGCAACGGCGGCACATATTACTGATTTAAATTTTCGGCGCAACCTATTTTCTTAAAAAACTGTTTGATTGCTTACTCTTAAGACGTTTAGGCACAAAAACCGCTCATGATGCGCAATTTTTGTGCCAATTAAGACGGGGTTACGATGCAGATAAACGTTTTTGTGCCTGCTTTGCACTTTCCGTATTGGGGTACATTTTTACAACTTGCTGGTAAACGGCCTTGGCTTTATCAACCTGACCTTTTTCCTGCATGATCACCCCAACCTTCAGCAACGCCTCGGAACTTTTTGGTGACTTGGGATAATTTTTGACTACATTGGCGAAATAGTACGCCGCATCGTCCTTTTTCCCCTTGTTGTAATTCAACTGACCAAGCCAATAGTTAGCATTAGGTTGATACGTTGAATCTGGGTACTTCTTGACGAATGCCTGAAATGCGCTGATAGCCTGATCGTACTGTTTTTTCTCCAGCACGAGCGCGACTGCAGCATTGTAATCCGTATTCGCATCACCCGTACTGGCCGGTGCCGCCGTATTGGCAGCACCAGTATCAGTACCCGCCGCAGCGGCAGGTGCACCGTCTGTCGTCGGTGTAGAAGATGATTGCGAACTTAATCCATCAATCTGCTGATAGATCTGTTTCTGCCGTTCAACAACCTGATTCAACTGATACTGACTTTCCTGAATCTGCCCACGGAGGCTGTCAATATCACGCTGATTATCAGAGAGCTGCTGTTGAAGTTGGGTTAAAAGCTGACTGTGAGCGTTAGAAATACGCTCCAATTGAGTGACGCGGTCTTCGACCGAGCCTGAGCCGACATTACTGATTGGCGCTTGGGCAGTAGCGGCCCAAGGGACCGCTACGCCAACCAGTAACGACAGACCCAACAGGTGATGTCTGAAGTTACTGCTCATGCGATTCTCTTAATATACCAGAACGGCACGACGGTTTTTGGCATAAGCCGCTTCGTCATGACCGAGAACAGCTGGTTTCTCTTTACCGTAAGAAACGATAGAGATCTGATCGGAAGAAACGCCTTTACCTTGCAGGTACATTTGTACCGCGTTGGCACGACGCTCACCCAGAGCGATGTTGTATTCTGGCGTACCGCGTTCGTCCGCGTGACCTTCGATAGTCACTTTGTAAGACGGGTTGCTACGCAGGAATGCAGCGTGTGCGTCCAGCATCTGAGCGAATTCAGAGCTCACATCGTACTTGTCCAGACCGAAGTAAACGATGTTGTTGCGCTGTAATTCTTGCATCTGCAAACGAGCTTGCTCAGAAGAAGACGTGTTGCCACCGTCCATCATGCCGTTGTTGCCAGCACCCATGGAAGATTGGTCATTGTCTGCGTTCTTGTTGGAGCTACAAGCGGCCACTGCCAGTACCGGCAGAGCCAACATCAGGCCTTTCAGCACTTTATTGAATTGCATTTCTTATGTCCTTTGACGAGTTTATTGTACATATCTGTACTTATAGATACGGCGACCAGGCAGGGAATTTAACCTGTCCATCAGTAGCCGGAAGACGCGCTTTGAAACGCCCATCTGTCGAAACCAACTGTAGCACTGAACCCAGCCCTTGTTTGGAACTGTAGATCACCATCGTGCCATTCGGTGCGATACTTGGCGTTTCGTCCAGGAACGTGTCCGTCAATACTTGTACGGCACCCGTTACCAGATCCAGTTTGGAAATATGCTGAGCTCCACCATTCGAGCTCACCGTTACCAAAAATTTCCCGTCGGCGCTCACATCTGAGTCCTGATTCTGAGAACCTTCCCAGGTCAGACGCTGTGGCGCGCCGCCGTTAGCATTCACTTTATAAACCTGCGGACGACCAGCCTGGTCTGAAGTATAGGCCAAGGTCTGGCTGTCTGGGAACCAGGTTGGTTCCGTGTTATTGCTGCGACCATCGGTCACCTGGCTGATTTGCCCGGATCCCAGATTCATCACATACAGATTCAAGCTACCGCTCTTAGACAGTGCGAACGCTAACTTGCTGCCATCAGGAGAGAAAGAAGGCGCACCGTTGTGACGCGGGAAGGAAGCAACCTGACGGATTGCACCATTTGCCAGCGTCTGAATAACCAACGCAGAACGGCCACTTTCAAACGTTACATAGGCGAGCTTGCTGCCGTCTGCAGACCAGGCCGGAGACATCAGCGGCTGTGGTGAGCGGTGAACCACAAATTGGTTGTAGCCATCATAGTCCGCAACGCGCAGTTCATAAGGGAACTGACCACCGTTGGTCTGAACAACGTAAGCTATACGGGTACGGAACGCACCTTTAATACCACTCAGTTTTTCAAACACTTCGTCACTGGCGGTGTGTGCAGCATAGCGCAACCACTGTTTTGTGACTTTAAACTGGTTCTGCGCCAATACGCTGCCTGGGTTACCGGAGGTATCAACAAGCTGGTAAGAAACCAGATAGCTGCCATCGGCACTCGGCTGAACCTGACCAACAACAACCGCATCGATGCCCAACGCCGTCCATGCAGCAGGCGTCACTTCAGATGCCGTTGCAGGTTGCTGAGGCATACGGTTTGCGTCGATCGGGTTGAATTTGCCACTGTTACGCAAGTCAGCACCGACGATGCCGCCGACGTCTTCAGGCGCAGCGCCCGGACCTGCCCATTTGAACGGAACCACACCGATAGGACGTGCAGAGTCTACCCCTTGGGTAATCTCTATACGTACTTCCGCGTGAACAACCGCAGTCCACAGCATTAAAAAGCTTAATGCAACTTTCAGTACTTGCTTCATCTCATCTCCCTTATCCAGACGCGAAGTCTGCGATAAATTAGCAGAATTTTAACAAAAACAAACCAATGTCAACAAAACAACATAACCTGGTTTATTTACCATCGTAATAATCTTAAACCTATGGGTAAACAGCCCGGTTACTGCGGTTTAAAGTCTATTGGCGCATTTTTAAAAGCCTCATAAACATCCGTACTCGGTGGCTTCGGTATTCTTGCCTGTTTGGCCGCAGCAATTGCCGCCTGGCATAACGCTGGATCGCCGCCTTCAGCAGTGACGTCAATCAGCAAACCATCTGGCGCCAGCTTAATCCGTAACGTACAGGTACGCCCTTTATAGAGCTGCCAGTCATAAAACTTGCTCTGAATGGCTGAGCGCACCTGACTACCATAGCTATCAAGCGCTGCACCTGATGCACGCGCTCTTCTTATTGTTACCTGTGCCCGCAGGCGCACCGCCACCAGACTTCGGCGCATTTTTCGATGAAGCCAACCCGCCCAGCAAATCATCAACGGCGCTTTCCTGCTTAGCCGCTTCTGCTGCCGCTTTCTTTTTATCATCAGCGGCTTTCTTAGCTGCTGCGGCTGCTTCTGCTTTCTTCGCTGCTTCAGCGTCGGCTTTTTGCTTAGCCGCCTCGGCTGCTGCTTTTTGTTTAGCTTGCTCAGCCTCTGCGGCTGCCTTTGCAGCTTCTGCTTTAGCGGTTTCTGCTGCCTTCTGTTTAGCGGCTTCAGCGGCTTTTTCTTTAGCCTCTTCCTCCGCCTGCTTCTTAGCAGCAGCGGCAGCAGCAGCCTGTTTCTTCGCTTCGTCTTCCGCTTTCTTTTTAGCGTCTGCCGCCGCTTTCGCCTGCTGTTCAGCTTCAGCCTTCGCTTTTGCTGCTGCAGCTTCGGCTTGCTTCTGCTGTTCTTTTGCCTGCTGAGCCGCCGCTTCAGACTGCTTACGCTGTTCAGCCTGTTCCTGAGCCTGCTTTTTCGCCTCTTCCTGCGCTTGCAGACGCTCTTTTTCCAACTCTTTCAGCCGCTGCTGTTCAGCCGCTTGCTTCTGCTGGAGCTCTTCGGCCTGCCGTTCAGCCTGCTTTTGACGCTGCTGTTCAGAACGTTTCGCATCGGTCTGCTGCTGCTGTTGGCGGTTATATTGCTCCACCACTGCGCTCGGATCGACCATTACGGCATCAATTGACGAGCCTCCGCCGCCCCCGCTGGCATCCATCGTTTGCGTCGACGAACTCCAAAGCAGCAAAGCAATCAGTATGATGTGCAAAACAGCCGAAATAATAACGGCGCGTTTTAGCTTATCGTTTTGTTCGTTTGCCTTTAGCACAAGCGATTCCCAAAAACAGTGTTGCCAGAAATAGGCTTAACGATCATTACCGTGAGGCGCTCATTTAAATCGGTTGTGTCATCAAACCAACGGATTTTACGCCAGCCTGATGCAACAAATTCAACGCTTTAATGATCTCATCATAAGGAACATCCTTCGCGCCACCAATTAAAAAGACCGTCTTTGGATTGGCTAACAGTCGTGATTGCGCTTCAGCAACCACCTGCTCTGCTGGGAGTTGCTCCATACGGTTTTGTTCAACAACTAGGCTATATTGCCCTATGCCTGAAACCTCTACGATCACGGGCGGATTATCATTGCTGGAGACCGTTTTTGAGTCGGTCGCATCTGGTAAATCCACCTCAACGCTCTGCGTAATAATCGGGGCTGTCGCCATAAAAATCAGCAACAGCACCAACAGCACGTCCAGTAACGGAACAATGTTGATCTCGGATTTCAGCTCACGACGGCCTCTGCGTACTCGTGCCATGCTCCCCCCTGATTACTTGCTGTTGTCGCTGGAGAACGCCTGACGGTGCAGGATAGCGATAAACTCTTCCGTAAAGTTGTCGTAGTTCTGCTCCAGTTTGCCCACCCGTTGGTTAAGACGGTTATACGCCATGACCGCAGGGATCGCCGCAAACAGACCGATTGCCGTTGCAATCAAAGCCTCGGCAATACCAGGGGCAACCATTTGTAAGGTGGCCTGCTTCACTGCGCCCAGCGCGATGAAGGCATGCATAATCCCCCAAACGGTACCGAACAGGCCGATATACGGGCTGATAGAACCAACGGTTCCCAAAAAGGGAATGTGCGTTTCCAGCGTTTCCAATTCACGATTCATTGAAATACGCATTGCGCGGGACGCGCCTTCCACCACGGCCTCCGGCGCATGGCTGTTGACACGATGCAACCGTGCAAATTCTTTGAAACCTGAATGGAAGATTTGTTCAGTGCCCGTCAAGCTATCGCGACGAGTCTGGCTTTCCTGATAGAGGCGCGACAGTTCGATACCCGACCAAAATTTGTCCTCGAACGCCTCAGCCTCACGCGTCGCCGCGTTCAAAATTCGGGTACGTTGAATAATGATCGCCCAGGAAGCGATAGAAAAACAGATTAAAATCAGCATGATTAGTTTAACCAGAAGGCTTGCCTTCAGGAACAAATCAAAAACGTTCATGTCAGTCACTGCTTGAACTCCGCGACAATAGACTTAGGAAGCGCAATTGGCTTCATTTGATGTGGATCGATGCATGCGATCAAAACTTCAGCATGGCTTAGCAGGGTACCATGAGCATTAAGAATACGCTGGGCGAAAGTCAGAGAAGCACCACGCAGCGAGATAATCTCGCTTTGCACTTCCAGCATGTCGTCGAGGCGCGCAGGAGCAAGATACTCCACCGTCATCCGACGAACAGCAAACGCGACATGCTCACTTAGCAAGGCTTGCTGATGAAAGTTGCGCTCACGCAACGCCTCGGTTCTTGCCCTTTCATAAAAGGCAATATAGCGAGCGTGATAGACAACGCCACCTGCATCAGTGTCTTCAAAGTAGACTCGAACTGGCCAGCGAAACAACGAATTACTCACTCTACATCCCAGTAATGCATTAAACCTCGCTACTATACGCAAGAGAAATGAGGTTTGGAATGGATTGTGACAATGGAAAGAAAATAATTATGGGCTGCAAGCAACCCATAACTAAATGGAATAGGAGGCTATTTTAGCCGAAGAAATAGTACAATCCTGCGCACAGGATCACAAAGGCGGGAAGTGGTGCGAAAAACGCGCGCCAGAGCAGGCGGTGTGGACGAAAACCAACGCCATGAACAACGCCAGCGCAAACGGCCCAAATCAACAGCAGCCCCTGCCAAACCGCGAGTTCACTGGTCCGCGCCGCAAAGCGCGTCGGATCCCAGAATACACAGCCAGCCAGCAGCAACGCCATAATAAGGGAAAGAGCCCTTAACGGGCTCTTATCCATCAGGCGATAGAGTTTATCGACCAGATCACTCATTGCTTATCTTCTTCAGCCGCTTTGCTTGCCTCACTCTGCTCAATAGCCAGGGCCGTGATGATCCCCAGTGAGCAAGCAAGAAGCGTTCCGAGTATCCAGGCAAAATACCACATAAATTAAGCTCCTTACTTAGTACATAGAGTGAGTGTTTTGCTCAATCTGCTCTTTGGTAATGCGACCGAACATCTTGTAGTAACACCATGCGGTATAAGACAGCACGATAGGAACGAAAATCATCGCAACCACTGTCATGACTTTCAGCGTCAGCAGGCTTGATGTCGCATCCCATACCGTCAAGCTGACGTTAGGCACAGTCACTGACGGCATGATGAACGGGAACATAGCGATCCCTGCGGTCAGAATCACACAAGCGATAGTCAGAGAGGAGAACAGGAATGCCCATGCTCCTTTCTCTGCGCGCGCCATAAGGGTAGTCAGCACTGGCAGCACTACGCCCAGAGCAGGGATAGCCCACAATACCGGATGGTTATTGAAGTTGATCAGCCAGGCACCCGCTTGATGAACGACTTCTTTACGCAACGGGTTAGACTCAGCCGCGGTGTTAATCGCAGACGTCACCACATTAACCATCAATACCGTAAACGACCCATACGCCAGCCAAAGCAAACGCCACCATCATCACCAACGCGAAAATCTGCGCAGCGGATTTGGAACGCACGTGCAGGTCGCCCGTGGTCCGCATCATCAGGTAGGTTGCACCCTGAGTCAGGATCATCGTCAGACTGACGACACCCGCCAACAAGCCAAATGGGTTCAGCAGTTGGAAGAAGTTTCCGGTGTAGTACAGACGCAGGTATTCATCGACGTGGAATGGTACGCCCTGCAGCAGGTTGCCAAATGCCACACCAATCACCACCGGTGGGACAAAACTACCGATGAAGATGCCCCAGTCCCACATGCCACGCCAGCGCGGATCTTCGATTTTTGAACGGTAGTCGAAGCCGACAGGACGGAAGAACAGTGAGGCCAGCACCAGAATCATGGCAATGTAGAAACCAGAGAACGCGGCGGCATAAACCATCGGCCAAGCAGCAAACAGCGCGCCACCAGCGGTGATCAGCCAGACCTGATTACCGTCCCAGTGCGGTGCAATACTGTTAATCATGACACGACGTTCGGTATCTCCACGTCCCATCAGACGTACCAGAATGCCCACCCCCATGTCAAAACCATCAGTAATAGCGAAGCCAATCAGCAAAATACCGATCAACAGCCACCAAATAAAACGTAAGACTTCATATTCAAACATAGTGGACTCCTGTTTACCGTGCTTCCTGCGCAGCCGCTATAGGTTGTTCAAAATGGTAGCGCCCTGTTTTCAGGCTGCTCGGCCCCAGACGTGCGAATTTGAACATCAGATACATTTCTGCAACCAGGAAGAGCGTATACAGACCACAGATCAGCGCCATTGAGAACAGGATATCCCCTGCTGTCAGTGATGACGTCGCGACGGCCGTTGGCAGAATTTCAGCGATGGCCCAAGGCTGGCGGCCATATTCAGCCACAAACCAGCCGGCTTCGATAGCAATCCACGGCAGTGGGATACCATATAGTGCGATGCGGTGCAGCCAGCGTTTCTGACCAATTTTGTTACGCAGAACAGTCCAGAAAGACAGGCCGATGATCAACAGCATCAGAATACCGCAACCCACCATGATACGGAAAGCGAAATACAGCGGCGCAACGCGTGGGATAGAATCTTTAACCGCTTGTTTAATTTGAGTTTCTGTCGCATCAGAGACTTTCGGCGTATAGCGTTTCAGCAACATGCCATAGCCCAAGTCTTGCTTAGACTGCTCGAACGCTTCTTTTACCGCAGGGTCGGTATTGCCCGCGCGTAACTCTTCCAGCAACTGGTAAGCCTTCATACCATTGCGAATACGCACTTCATGCATCACCATCAGCTCTTTCAGACCTGTGACTTCTTTGTCAGTAGAACGAGTGGCAATGAGCCCCAGAGCATAAGGAACCTTGATGGCATAGTTATTTTCCATCGTATCCTGGTTCGGGATACCGATCAGCGTAAAGGATGCTGGAGCGGGTTGTGTTTCCCATTCAGCTTCAATCGCTGCCAGTTTGGTTTTCTGTACATCACCCATTTCATAGCCGGATTCATCACCCAGTACGATAACGGACAGAACAGAAGCCAGACCGAAGCTTGCTGCGATAGCGAATGAACGCTTGGCAAAGGCAATGTCGCGGCCTTTCAGCAGATAGTAGGAACTGATACCCAGAATGAACATCGCGCCCGTACAGTAACCTGCTGCCACCGTGTGAACGAATTTCACCTGAGCGACCGGGTTCAATACCAGCTCAGCGAAGCTCATCATTTCCATACGCATGGTTTCGAAGTTGAAATCCGATGCGATGGGGTTCTGCATCCAGCCATTGGCAATCAGAATCCACAGTGCGGAGAAGTTAGAGCCCAGCGCGACCAGCCAGGTCACGGCCATATGCTGCACTTTTCCTAAACGGTCCCAGCCGAAGAAGAACAAGCCAACAAAGGTCGATTCCAGGAAGAATGCCATCAGGCCTTCAATCGCTAGTGGCGCGCCGAAAATATCCCCGACGTAGTGAGAGAAGTATGACCAGTTGGTCCCGAATTGAAACTCCATGGTCAATCCGGTAGCGACCCCCAGAGCGAAGTTAATTGCAAATAACTTGCCCCAGAACTTGGTCATATCTTTATAGATTTGTTTACCGGACAGCACATATACCGTTTCCATAATCGCCAGCAAAAACGCCATCCCCAGCGTTAATGGTACGAATAGAAAATGGTACATTGCGGTTAAGGCAAACTGTAAACGTGACAGTTCGACTACATCAAACATTTTGACTCCTTGCTCCTCGCAGGAAGGGATTAGCTTGCAAACGCTGACAAGCTGCCAAACATCCGGCCATTACACCCCAAAAGAACACAACAAGAATTGCTTTAACACAGACTGTAATGAATGCTAGAAATACCGTTCACAGGGCAGTCGCACCGCGATACCCCGACAGCAAGCTCAAGATAAATCACAAGTATTACAAATCGCGTACCCCATAGGGAGGTAGCCGTATATTACGCCTGTAATCTCCTATAATAAATAGGTTTTTACGTGACCCAGACTAGGTTTTGGCTTCAAATCAACCTTTCCATCAGGTGGCGTGAAGGTCGATAATTAACCTCGAGCAATTTAAGCCTATTTCAGAAATTATATCCAGAGGCGTTTTTTGATCTAAAACAATTTAACGCTTTTCTCGTGATTATCGCGTTGCATTAATTTCCTTATTACACTCACTGTTAATGTGATGTGACTCTTAGGTTTAATTAAAATTAATTCAGTAACATAATTTTTACTTTCCATTATCGATTATTCACATGCCTTTTTTATCTTCTATTTCATGTCAAATTTCTATTTTTTCTTGCTGACAACCGCGCTGTATTTTCGCCGTGAATTCCCCTGCCTTTCCCCCATGTACCGCCAGTTTGTAACGCGCCATGCCACAGCGGAGACCAAAAGGCCTCCGCTGTGGTTACAGGTTAAGTGACACGTAGCAAGATGCTGCGATTTACTTCTTCGCTTTCATCCGTTCAATGGCGTTATCGTAAACCGTGTTACTTTTCTCGCTTCTTGCAAGCTCGTAATGCTGGAGTGCATCGCTGAACTGACCCGCATTCTCGTAGATTTTTGCAATATTGTAGTACGAGCTGGCACGCGTGGTTGCCGCGTTGCTGCCATTTGCCAGCGCAATCGCTTTACGGTTAGCCCAAATGGCTTCGGCGATGTTGCCCCGCTTTTGATAGGTCAGGCCAAGGTTGCTATATGCCTGACCAAACGCGCTATCCTGATCGATCGCGGCCAGAAACAGTGTCGTGGCCTGCTCTAACTCACCGCGTCCATAGGCAGCTTCACCGTCACGATTGAGGCTTTTTGCCAGCGCAGCATTTCCAGTAACGGAAGCTGCCGTCTGCGCAGAGTTAAGCACCATTGGCAGCGCATCGCTGTCCTTCACTTTGGTGAAATCGGCCTCGCCAACCGCATTGATATCTTCAAAATCACCGTTAGGGTTAAGACGGAAAACCGTCCAGATATTCCCTGTCTTATTCAGTGGGACAGAATATGACCGTACCTGCGAGCTGCCAACATAGACAAATACTTTTGCACGACTTGCAGAAAGCGCTAATGAATTCGCCTTCTCACTATTTGAATAATCATGAACGGCATAAATATAACTTTCGCCTAAACGCTTTTTATCAATCGTGATCGTTTCTGGACCAAAACTATCTGTATCATCGACATCAAGATTAGCATCGCGTCCATTTTTGTGGCTGAAATAAATATGATTACCTGGATAAATAAGGTGGGAATCTAAATCGTCAGGTTTTTCACCCCAGGTTAATACAATTCGCATCCCGTCCAGACTTTTCATTACTGGACTAATCGCATAGGTCATACCATCACATGGGCATTTCACTACCAGATCGGAATACCCTGCTTTTTTAATGATCAGCAGACTGTCTTGATCGACGTCGAATGGTGCGTTGAGCGCCGCACGGCCTGCGACATCAGAGCGTGCAGTCACTGACTGCGCACCGTTCTTCTGTAAAATAACCGTTGCATCATCAATTTTTTTATCTTTGACAGTCGCACTTAGCACTTCAATATTAATAGACTGTGCGCTGACTGCACAGGTAAATGTAGATAGTGCCAGAACTAGCGCTTTTATATTTCCTTTCACACAACATCCCCTTAAGGCAAATTAATTAGTCATTCCCTGCTTACACATCACAAATGAGGTAATCATCACTTCTGTTTATCGCTAACGGCCGTTTGCAGGCGCGCGAATTATCCAATAAAACCCCGTAGAAGTCATGCGTAACTCAATTATGCCAGATAGCCAAATTGGAATAAAAAAAGCCACCCGAAGGTGGCTGGTATATTTAATCGACTCATCGATTAACGTGATAATATCGCTTTTACTGCATCGCCGATATCCGCCAGGCTGCGAACGGTTTTAACACCCGCCGCTTCTAACGCTGCGAATTTATCGTCAGCGGTACCTTTACCACCCGCGATGATGGCGCCAGCGTGGCCCATGCGCTTACCTTTCGGTGCCGTCACACCTGCGATGTAACCGACAACTGGTTTCGTCACGTGCTCTTTAATGTACGCCGCCGCTTCTTCTTCTGCCGTACCACCGATTTCACCGATCATCACGATGGCTTCTGTCTGTGGATCCTGCTCAAACAGCTTCAGAATATCGATGAAGTTAGAACCTGGGATCGGGTCGCCGCCGATACCTACACAGCTGGACTGACCCAGACCAGCATCGGTCGTTTGCTTCACGGCTTCATACGTCAGGGTACCAGAACGAGAAACGATACCGACTTTACCCGGCAGGTGAATATGGCCCGGCATAATACCGATTTTACATTCTCCCGGCGTGATCACACCTGGGCAGTTCGGGCCGATCATCCGCGCGCCGCTCTGATCGAGTTTCACTTTCACCGTCAGCATATCCAGCGTAGGGATACCTTCGGTGATACAGATAATCAGCTCGATGCCTGCGTCAATCGCTTCCAGAATGGAGTCTTTACAGAACGGAGCGGGAACGTAGATAACCGATGCCGTTGCGCCCGTCGCTTCTACCGCTTCACGCACCGTATTAAATACGGGCAGACCCAGATGTTCCGTGCCACCTTTACCCGGCGTCACACCACCAACCATTTGCGTACCGTAAGCAAGTGCTTGCTCAGAGTGGAATGTCCCCTGACTACCGGTAAAACCCTGACAGATAACTTTGGTATTTTTATTAATCAGAATGGACATTATTTATCCCCCACTGCTGCAACAACCTGCTGAGCCGCACCCGTCAGGCTGGTCGCGGCAATAATATTCAGGCCGCTATCCGCCAGTTTCTTGGCACCCAGTTCCGCATTGTTTCCTTCAAGACGTACAACAACCGGTACGTTAACGCCCACTTCGGCTACGGCACCGATGATGCCATCAGCGATCAAATCGCAACGTACGATGCCACCAAAGATGTTAACAAAGACGGCTTTTACCTTGTCGTCAGACAGGATGATTTTGAATGCTTCAGTAACACGTTCTTTCGTCGCGCCACCGCCTACATCGAGGAAGTTAGCAGGAGAACCGCCGTGCAGCTTCACGATGTCCATCGTGCCCATCGCCAGACCCGCACCGTTCACCATACAGCCAATGTTGCCGTCCAGCGCAACATAGTTCAGTTCCCACTGCGCCGCATGGGCTTCACGGGAATCTTCCTGACTTGGGTCACGCATTTCACGCAGCTCAGGCTGACGGAACAGGGCATTGCCATCCGCACCCAGCTTGCCATCCAGACAGATCAGATCGCCCTGCTTGGTGATAACCAGCGGGTTGATTTCTACCAGCGCCAGATCGCGCTCAAGGAACAGCGTCGCCAGACCCATGAAGATTTTGGTGAACTGAGCCACTTGCTTACCGCTCAGACCCAGTTTGAAGGCTAGTTCACGGCCCTGATAAGGCTGTGGGCCGACCAGTGGATCGATCGCCGCTTTATGAATTAGCTCCGGCGTTTCTTCCGCCACTTTTTCAATTTCTACGCCACCTTCGGTAGACGCCATGAACACCACGCGACGCGTGCCACGGTCAACAACCGCGCCCAGATACAGCTCTTTGTCGATATCCGTTGCTGCTTCAACCAGGATCTGATGAACCGGCTGACCTTGTGCGTCAGTTTGATAAGTAACGAGTTTTTTACCCAGCCAGTTTTCAGCAAAGGCGCGAATATCTTCTTTATTGCTGACGACTTTAACGCCGCCCGCTTTACCGCGACCGCCTGCGTGAACCTGACATTTTACGACCCACGGACCCGCACCAATTTTAGACGCAGCTTCTTCCGCTTCACGCGGTGTGGTACAGGCATAGCCGGTTGGTGCCGGTAAACCATATCGAGCAAAGAGTTGTTTTGCCTGATACTCGTGTAAATTCATGATGTTCTATCCATTTAGGTTTGGAGATAAGTCGGCAGACGGTTTTTCATCACCGAATCTTTCGGTAGCGAAAAGCGCCATTAACTCTCTGATATATTTGGATAACGCCGTTGAGAAAAAACGGCCTGCATAGCACATATGCCTAATATATACCCTAAATAATTCGAGTTGCAGGAAGGCGGCGACGCAGTGAGTCCCCAGAAGCTTACACAAGTAAGTGACTGGGGTGAGCGAGGAAAGCCAACGTACATGCAGCTTGAAGTATAACGGGTATATTTCGGGCGGAAACCGTCAGGGTCATCCGCCCGAGAGCCTATCTGTCGGACTAAACGTCTAACAGTAGACGCGCTGGATCTTCCAGCATCTCTTTCACTGTCACCAGAAAGCCAACGGACTCACGGCCGTCAACCAAACGGTGATCGTAAGACAGCGCCAGATACATCATCGGCAGAATAACGACCTGACCATCAACCGCCATCGGGCGATCTTTAATGGCGTGCATACCCAGAATCGCACTCTGCGGTGGGTTGATGATCGGGGTAGACATCAGAGAACCAAAGACGCCGCCGTTGGTAATCGTGAAGTTGCCACCCAGCAATTCTTCAACCGTCAGTTTGCCGTCACGGCCTTTCACAGCCAGCTCTTTAATACGCTTCTCGATGTCGGCCATGCCCAGCGCATCCACATCACGCAGCACTGGCGTAACCAGACCACGCGGTGTAGACACCGCGATGCTGACATCGAAATAGTTGTGGTAAACCACATCTTCGCCATCAATAGACGCATTCACTTCTGGATAACGCTTCAGCGCTTCGACCACGGCTTTGATGTAGAAGGACATGAAGCCCAGACGCACACCGTGACGCTTCTCAAATGCGTCGCCGTACTGCTTGCGCAGATCCATGATTGGCTGCATGTTGATTTCGTTGAACGTCGTCAGCATTGCCGTACTGTTTTTCGCTTCCAGCAGACGTTCTGCAACACGCTTACGCAGACGCGTCATCGGTACGCGTTTTTCGCTGCGCGCGCCCAGAGCGGGTGCCGGAGAAGCCGCCGGAGCCTCGGACTTAGTCGCTTTACCAGACTCTGTCTTCTGGGCAGCCAAATGCTTATCCACGTCTTCACGGGTAATTCGGCCGCCTACACCGCTGCCTTTGATAGCAGAAGCATCGAGATCGTGCTCTGCAATCAGACGGCGGATCGCCGGGCTGAGCGCGTCGCTGTTCTCTTCTTCCAGCCCAGCCGTATGACGCTGTGCCGGTGTTGATTCTTTGCTTTGTGATTTCTCGCTGGTTTCTTTACCAGAGCTGTCGCCACGACGAATGCGGCCCAACAGTTGGCGAGACGTTACTGTCGCGCCTTCCTCTTCCAGCACGGCATCCAGAATGCCAGCTTCAGAGGCAGGAACTTCCAGTACAACTTTGTCAGTTTCAATTTCAACCAGTACTTCATCGCGCTGGACGCTATCGCCTGGCTTTTTATGCCAGGTAGCAACGGTGGCGTCAGCGACGGATTCAGGCAGGTCGGGAACATGAATATCTACGCTACTCATTATCTATCCTTTTATTTAATCAACGTTCAGCGCGTCATCGACCAGATCTTGCTGTTGTTTCTGGTGTACGGACATATAGCCAACGGCGGGTGATGCAGACGCCGGGCGTCCTGCGTAACGTAAAGAAGCCCCAAACGGAATCACTTCACGGAAATGGTGCTGACTGCAATACCAGGCTCCCTGATTCAGCGGCTCTTCCTGACACCATACGAAATCGTGAACATGGGCAAACGATTCCAGCGCAGCTTGAACGGCCTGATGCGGGAATGGATAAAGCTGTTCGATACGGACAATCGCGACATTCTTTTGCTCGTTCTTGCGGCGCTGTTCTACCAAATCATAGTAGACCTTACCGGAACAAAGCACGACACGCTTCACGGCTGCCGGATCTAATTCTTCTACTTCACCAATCGCCGGCTGGAAGGAACCATTTGCCAGTTCATCCAGTGAAGAAATCGCCAGCGGATGGCGCAGCAGAGATTTCGGTGACATGACCACCAGCGGACGGCGCATACCGCGCAGCGCCTGACGGCGAAGCATGTGATAAACCTGTGCTGGCGTTGACGGAATACAGACCTGCATATTTTGCTCAGCGCACAACTGCAGATAGCGTTCCAGTCTGGCAGACGAGTGCTCTGGGCCTTGACCTTCGTAACCGTGTGGCAGCAGCATGACCAGACCACACATCCGGCCCCACTTCTGCTCACCAGAGCTGATGAACTGATCGATAACGACCTGCGCACCGTTGGCGAAGTCACCAAACTGCGCTTCCCAGATGGTCAGGGTGCGCGGTTCTGCGGTTGCATAGCCATACTCAAACGCCAGAATCGCTTCTTCAGACAATACGGAGTCCCAGACGTTAAACGCGCCCTGTCCGTTATGCACGTGGTTCAGCGGCGTGTAGCTGGAGCCGTTTTTCTGGTTGTGTACAACAGCATGGCGATGGAAGAACGTACCGCGACCGCTGTCCTCACCAGACAGACGGATCGGAAGCCCTTCATCGACCAGCGTGGCGTAAGCCAGCGTTTCTGCTCCGCCCCAGTCAAACGGTTTGTTGCCCGCAGCCATTTCGGCACGGTCAGCATAGACCTTGGCAACGCGAGGATGGATTTCAATCCCTTCTGGCACTTCGCTGATACGCTTCGCCAGTTCCTGCAAGCGTTTCATTTCTGTTGCGTGCGGGTAAGGCTCATCCCATTCGTGGTTCAGATACGGCGTCCAGGTAAAGGACTGCATGTCCATCTGACGCCATTCTTCCACCACGCATTCACCGGCATCCAGCGCATCGCGGTACAGGTTGACCATTTCGGTGGCATCTTCCAGCGTAATGGATTTTTCCTGCTCCAGACGATCGGCGTATACCTTACGCGGCGTCGGGTGCTTCTTGATCTTCTGGTACATCATCGGCTGCGTTGCACTTGGCTCGTCAGCTTCGTTATGACCATGACGGCGATAACAAATCAGATCGATGAACACATCGCGTTTGAAAGTATTACGGAAATCCAGCGCCAGACGCGTAACAAACGCCACCGCTTCCGGGTCATCTGCGTTAACGTGGAAAATCGGTGCCTGCACCATCTTGCCGATATCGGTACAGTATTCGGTTGAGCGAATATCCAGCGGGTTAGAGGTGGTAAAGCCGATACGGTTGTTGATCACAATACGCAGTGTGCCGCCAACTTCGTAGCCACGCACCGTCGACATGTTCAGCAGTTCCTGCACCACGCCCTGACCGCTGATTGCCGCATCACCGTGAATGGTGATAGGTAAAACACGCGGACCACTCTGGCTATTCAGACGATCGAGACGCGCACGTACCGAGCCCGTTACTACCGGGCTGACGATCTCCAGATGCGATGGGTTGAACGCCAGTGCCAAATGCACCAGACCGCCAGCAGTCTCGAATTCAGACGAGAAGCCCTGGTGATATTTCACGTCACCGGTACCGAGGTGTTCTTTATGCTTGCCCGCGAACTCGTCGAACAGATCCTGAGATTTTTTGCCCAATACGTTGATCAGCACGTTGAGGCGGCCACGGTGTGCCATCCCCAATACGACTTCGCGAGTATCGTTTGCACCCGCATGGCGAATCAGCTCTTTCAGCATCGGAACCAGTGCATCACCGCCTTCCAGCGAGAAACGCTTGGCACCAGGATATTTGGCACCCAGATAACGCTCCAGCCCTTCGGCTGCGGTTAACTCTTTCAGGAAACGGCGTTTCTCTTCCAGAGAGAATGACGGCTGCCCCATTACCGATTCGATACGCTGTTGAATCCAACGTTTCTCTTCCGTACTGGTCATGTGCATATATTCTGCACCGATAGAACCGCAGTAGGTGCGCTTCAGCGCTTCATACAGATCTTCCAGCTTCATGGTGTCTTTGCCGATGGCAAAAGACCCCACGTTGAAAGATTCCTGCAAGTCATCCTGCGTCAGATTGTGGTAATCCAGATCCAATTCTGCAACGGGTTCCTGCGGACGCAGGAAGATCGGGTCCAGGTTAGCTTGCTGATGTCCACGGAAGCGGAACGCATTGATCAGCTGCAACACCTTGACCTGCTTAGCATCAATATCGGGATCGGTGACTGACGAGGTAAAGCGCGATGAGTCTTTCGCCAGACGGCGGAAATATTCACGCGTTTTGGAATGGAGTTGATCCGGTTTGACCCCACTCGTAGGCAATTGCTGGAAGATCGAGCGCCAGCTATGTTCGATCGAGTCAGGATCGGTTAAAAAATCTTCATAGAGTTGCTCTATGTAGGACTGATTCGCACCCGCCAAATAGGAGGAATCCAGCCAGGCCTTCATCGCGCCGTTCTGCATCATGATCCCTTAAGCTAATAAGCTTCAGTTTTCGCCGTGGTTAACATGTAATTAGTGTCCGTATATCGTTCGCCGTACAAACGGTTCACTTGTCGTACTTCGGTACGCGCTTAGGGTATCCATCCCCCCTAAGGAACCTTTAAAAACCGGTTCGGGCGCGTAAGCCGGTTTTTAAAGGTTTCCTGCGCTCCCTCTGAAGAATAGCAACTTCAGAGGGAGATACATGTTTTACTACTTAATCTTTATGCAATAACACGTTACGTACTAACTAGCCGTTACGCGCTACGGTGCAACAGCATCGATTTAATATGACCAATAGCCTTGGTCGGGTTCAGCCCTTTCGGACACACGTTGACGCAGTTCATGATGCCGTGGCAGCGGAAGACGCTGAACGCATCGTCCAGATCGTCCAGTCGTGGCTGGGTTTCCGTATCGCGGCTGTCAATCAGGAAGCGATACGCTGCCAGCAGCCCCGCGGGTCCGACAAACTTGTCCGGGTTCCACCAGAACGACGGGCAAGACGTTGAACAGCAGGCACACATGATGCATTCATACAACCCATCCAGCTTGGCACGTTGTTCAGGCGATTGCAGATGCTCACGCGCCGGCGGATTTTTCCCATTATTCAACAGGTAAGGCTTTATTTTCTCATATTGAGCATAGAACTGTCCCATGTCCACTACCAAATCACGAACAACCGGTAATCCAGGTAAAGGACGGATAACAATTTTGCTGTTTCCGCGACGTAACGCAGAAACTGGCGTAATACAAGCCAGCCCATTTTTGCCGTTCATGTTGACGCCATCGGAACCGCAGACGCCTTCACGGCAGGAACGACGGAATGACAGCGTTGGATCTTGCTCTTTCAGCAGCATCAGCGCATCGAGCAGCATCATGTCGCGGCCTTCTTCCGCCTCCAGCTGGTAATCCTGCATCCGCGGAGCATCGTCAACATCCGGGTTGTAACGATAAATAGAAAATTCGAGTTTCATCGTTTGATCTCCGCAATTAATAAGTACGTACTTTCGGCGGGAACGCCGGACGCAGTTTAGGCTGCATGTTCACCTCACGGCGCGTCATGCTGTCGGTTTGCGGCAGATACAACGAATGGCACAGCCAATTTTCATCGTCACGCTCTGGGTAGTCGAAGCGACTGTGCGCGCCACGGCTTTCGGTACGGAAGTTAGCCGATACCGCCGTCGCATACGCGGTTTCCATCAGGTTATCCAATTCCAGACACTCGATACGCTGGGTGTTGAACTCGCTTGACGTGTCATCCAGACGCGCATTTTTCAGGCGTTCACGAATCACTTTCAGCTCTTCCAACCCTTTCGCCATCGCATCGCCTTCGCGGAAGACCGAGAAGTTATTCTGCATGCAGGATTGCAGCGCCTTGCGGATTTCAACCGGATCTTCCCCTGAACGGGTATTGTTCCAGCGGTTCAGACGATCGAGAGAGGCTTCAATATCGGATTCGCTGGCATCACGGCTTTCGCCCTGCTCATTCAACGATTCTTGCAGGTGAATACCCGCTGATCGACCGAATACCACCAGATCGAGCAGCGAGTTACCGCCCAGACGGTTAGCACCATGAACCGAGACACAGGCAATTTCACCCACGGCAAACAGCCCTGGAATCACTACGTCTTCGCCTTTCTCATTCACCGTCAATGCCTGACCGCTCACTTTGGTCGGAATACCGCCCATCATGTAGTGGCAGGTTGGGATAACCGGAATTGGTTCTTTCACCGGGTCAACGTGAGCAAAGGTGCGAGACAGCTCCAGAATGCCCGGCAGACGGGATTCCAGAACATCTTTACCCAGATGGTCCAGTTTCAGCTTGGCGTGTGGTCCCCACGGGCCTTCACAGCCGCGGCCTTCACGAATTTCGATCATGATGGAACGGGCAACAACGTCACGGCCGGCCAGATCTTTCGCGTTTGGCGCATAGCGTTCCATGAAACGTTCACCGTGCTTGTTCAGCAGGTAACCGCCTTCACCACGGCAGCCTTCTGTCACCAGCACACCCGCACCGGCAATACCAGTTGGGTGGAATTGCCACATTTCCATGTCCTGCAACGGAACGCCCGCACGCAGTGCCATGCCCACGCCGTCACCGGTATTAATGTGTGCGTTGGTCGTGGACTGATAAATACGGCCTGCGCCGCCGGTCGCCAGCACGGTCGCTTTCGCTTTGAAATAGACAACTTCACCGGTTTCGATACAGATCGCCGTACAGCCGACCACCGCGCCATCCTGATTCTTCACCAGATCGAGGGCGTACCATTCGGAGAAAATAGTGGTGTGATTTTTCAGGTTCTGCTGATACAGCGTATGCAGCAGGGCATGACCGGTACGGTCAGCCGCAGCCGCAGTACGCGCGGCCTGCTCGCCGCCAAAATTCTTGGATTGACCACCGAACGGACGCTGATAAATGCTGCCATCATCCAGACGGGAGAACGGTAATCCCATGTGTTCCAGTTCCAGAATCGCTTCTGGGCCGGTTTTACACATATATTCAATCGCGTCCTGATCGCCAATGTAATCCGACCCTTTTACGGTGTCGTACATGTGCCATTCCCAGTTGTCCTCATGGGTGTTACCCAGCGCAACGGTAATACCGCCCTGCGCGGACACAGTATGGGAACGGGTTGGGAACACTTTCGATAACAGGGCACAGGACAAACCCATTTGGGAAATTTGCAGCGCGGCGCGCATACCTGCGCCACCCGCACCCACAACAACTGCATCAAATTCTCTGACTGGCAAATTCATCACGCACCCCACACCACAATAGTTCCATAAATGACGTACACCAACAGCGCTACGACAATCGCCAACTGTAAAGTCAGGCGTAAGGCCAGCGGTTTAATGTAGTCGGTCAGCACTTGCCACATCCCTATCCAGGCATGAACCAGAATGGAAAATAACGTTAGCAGTGTGAATACTTTGGTGAGGGCCATCGCGAAGAAACCACGCCAGATTTCATACGTGATGTCGCCAGCCGTAGCAATAAAACCAATAATATAAATTACATACAGAACAATGACGATGGCAGAAGCGCGAATCAGTAACCAATCGTGTACGCCATTGCGTCCTAACGCAGAAGCATTGCTTACCATACGAGGACTCCAGCCAGAATTGAAAGCACGACAGTAATAATAAAGGAGATATTTGCAGAACGCTTACCTGCGGCAAGGTCTTCTTCTATATAGCCAAAATCCATCAACAGGTGACGTATACCACCGACAATGTGATAAGCCAACGCGACGAGGATGCCCCAAACGATAAACTTGACGATGAAGCTATCCATAATTTCCGCAGCGCGCAGGAACCCTTCCTCTGAAGAAAGAGAAGTGCCTAACAGCCACAGTAAAATACCGACAGCGACAAAGGTGATAACGCCGGAGACGCGGTGAAGAATAGATGCTATCGCAGTAACGGGAAACTGGATCGTCTGCAATTCCAGATTGACAGGTCTTTGTTTTTTCACGGATTTGCCCACACAGCTTTTATTATTGTTTCTTCCTCCGGGCCTGATGTGAGGTCAGACAGCATGAAAGTTACAGCCCTGAAAAGTGGGTTACGATACGCGCTCAAACATCGACATTCCGGTGTCTAAACAGCGCATGATCCTTTCATACTGGGTGCTCCTACTGCAGGGTGATTCCGGAGACCTGTCGGCAGTATAGGTACTTCACATTCCCATTACAATTCCCATACAAACTGTTTGGAGACATTTGCCCCGAACAGTGATTTAGATCACGAATTTCACAATTTATATAAAATTAATTATCTGATTTGACAAAAGTTCAACATTTCAATTACAACTAGGGGATTGAATTCCTTATGATGTGTTAAAGCACAACGGCGACACTTCCACACTGGCGTAACTTATGTAACAGTGGGGAGAGTCCACGTAAAAATCATAGGTAATGACTACAATCTATTCAGAGCATAGTTAATTGCCTGAAGATCGCTAATTACCTGAAGATTGTTAATTACCTGGAGAACGAATTTTTCATCCTGAATGCGGCTATCCGCCTTACTCTGTATCCTATTTGACGACTGTGTCACAACAGAGTTTCACCGGTCATTCTTCACTCGCCGGTGCACAGGCATGACGGTATTTCTTCAGTGAGAATTTTTAAAATTAAAGCGCTAAGGAGACTGTAAATGGCTGATAAGAAAGCAACACTTACTCTAGAGGGTAAAGATCCAATTGAGCTAAATGTCCTATCAGGTACATTGGGGTATGATGAGATTGATATTCGTCCCCTCGGTTCTAAAGGTTACTTCACATTTGACCCCGGCTTTACCTCTACCGCATCTTGCGAATCCAAGATTACCTATATCGACGGTGACGAAGGCATCTTGCTACACCGTGGCTTCCCGATTGCCCAACTGGCTGAAAAATCGAATTATCTTGAAGTTTGTTACATCCTGCTGTTCGGTGAAGTCCCGACACTAGAACAGTATGAAACCTTCAAAACCACCGTAACACGTCACACCATGATCCATGAGCAGATTACTCGTCTGTTCCACGGTTTCCGTCGTGATTCACATCCAATGGCCGTATTGTGCGGCGTCACCGGTGCGCTGGCGGCGTTCTATCACGATTCACTGGACATTAACATTGAGCGCCACCGCGAAATCGCGGCCTACCGCCTGCTGTCCAAAATGCCGACCGTTGCAGCAATGTGCTACAAATACTCACTGGGTCAGCCGTTTGTTTATCCGAAAAACAACCTGTCCTACGCGGGTAACTTCCTGCACATGATGTTCTCCACCCCTTGTGAAGAATATGTTGTGAATCCGGTGCTGGAACGTGCCATGGACCGTATCCTGATCCTGCATGCCGATCACGAGCAAAACGCTTCGACGTCTACCGTGCGTACTGCTGGCTCGTCTGGTGCGAACCCGTTTGCCTGTATCGCCGCGGGGATCGCCTCGCTGTGGGGACCAGCACACGGCGGCGCGAACGAAGCCTGCCTGCGTATGCTGGAAGAAATCAGCAGCGTGGAGCATATCCCTGCATTTATCGAGCGTGCAAAAGACAAGAACGACTCCTTCCGCCTGATGGGCTTCGGTCACCGTGTGTACAAAAACCACGATCCGCGCGCTACCGTCATGCGTGAAACCTGCCATGAAGTGCTGAAAGAGCTGGGCAGAAAAGACGACCTGCTGGAAGTGGCGATGGAGCTGGAAAATATCGCGCTGAACGACCCGTACTTCATCGAGAAGAAACTGTACCCGAACGTGGACTTCTACTCCGGTATCATCCTGAAAGCGATGGGGATTCCGTCTTCCATGTTTACCGTTATTTTCGCGATGGCACGTACCGTGGGCTGGATTGCACACTGGAACGAAATGCACGACGACGGCATCAAAATTGCTCGTCCACGTCAGCTGTATACCGGCTACGACAAACGTGACTTTGCATCCAATCTGAAACACGATTAATCCATTCCGTACGCATAAAAAAGGCCGGATTTTCCGGCCTTTTTTGTTTGAACCCAACGCTGATTTTCAATGACGATTGAAGTACGGATAATCGGCGCAGTTAGTAATGGAATACTTTAGTAAGATAAACCTGTTTAGCGTCTTTATTAACCCAGATATAGAAGGTTGCCTCTTCAATTTCGGCCCGCTTTTTCCATACTTCTTCCGCCCCCTCTTTCCGTTTCTGCTGCTCATATCCTAATGCTGTGAGGTACGTTTTTAGCAGAGTAGCATCAGAGGTGTTATTAAAAATAATGGCGTTTGATGGCGCGTAGCCATCACCAGGCACGTATTCAAAAGCGTAATTGCCCGATATTCTCGGGACGTTACGGATATCTTCATCGGTGAACGCATAGTAGGTAAAATACTCACTTTCAGTATACGTTCTTATCTCCGTGGACCCCGATACCACAATAAATACAAATAACATCCCAACCATTGCCGCTGGAACCAAAAGCAGTAATAGATATTTGATTACTTTCATGCCCTAACTCTTCCACCTTTGGGCTTGTTAAATTCAAGAGTTGTACCATCATCCGTTAGAATTTTAACTATGCCAGAAGTAAAGTCATTCCATGGGCGAACCCAAGTCATAAAGTGAGGTAAAGTCGCTATATAAGGTGTATGTCGTACACAAGCATCTTGCGGATCGGGAAAGATAATAGGACGAAAACCTTTATTCTTATGGGAACCGATAGCACCATAAAAATCCCAACGTCTAATCGCTGCATCACGGCTTACAGGGCGGACACGATAAGAATATTGGTCTGGAATTAATGCGCGATAAAATCCCAAAAGGTCTGAAACTAAATCCTCACCACTGAACCCACTATCTGTATACCATGAGAATAGATCATATTGCTGTTTTTCAAATCGAGGAGCAATATTCATAAGCATCGCAAGCATGATGCTATTGATATCTTCTCTGCTTCTCCCACTCTTGATTTCCCATCGATTGAACTTTCCTATACCAACGTTATGACCGAATTTTTTGTATCGCATATCTTGGCGATACATAACGCGATAACTCTTTTCTCCAGAACTTTCGCCGGCCAAAAACTGCTGTTTTAATTCAACAATATCGTCTCCCCTTGCATGGCCCATATCAACCCAGCCCAGCAATTCGGTATAAACAATACCTGATTTGAGCATATCAAAGAGGGAACCGTCTCTAATGTCACTTCTATTACTCATACGAAATCCTTTTCAATTAATCTAAAAGCTGCACAGTGCCCTTTAACTCTGACAGTGCGGGCACCAATAGAACGGGCGTGATGACAGCATTGTTCTTTCGATGACTCCGCCGCAGCGCTCGCAGCGTTCCCCTTCTCGATGGAAAACCTTGAACGAGAAAATCGCCCCGTGATGTCGATTCTCATCAACGGTGCCGCGCGTGTTGTAGGACAAACGGGGAATCTCCAGCAGCGCTCGACTTAACGTCTGCAACTGTTCCTCATTCAACTGTGCTGCCGTGTGTTGCGGTGCAAGCTGTGCCTGCCAGAGAATCTCGACGCGCAGGTAATTTCCTAGCCCGGCGAGAAAAGCCTGATCCAGCAGCAGCCCACTGAACTGGCGACGGCGAAAGCGCGGTAATAACAGACGCTCACACACCTGTTCCGGCGTCAGTGAGAGATCCAAGACATCAGGGCCAATACGTTGCAGGAAAGGATGCGTCGAGAGCGTCTCTGGCGTCAGCATTTCAATATCGGACGCGCTGTAAAGCAGAATGGCGCGATCCTGCGTTTCCAGCCGGACGCGCAAATCCCGCTTCGTTTCTGGCGACTCACCGGCATTCACCACTCGCCACACGCCATACAGTTGGTTGTGGCTATACAACACCCGATCGTTGCTAAAATAGGTCAGCAGCGCCTTTCCGCGCGTTTCGATCTGCCTGACCTGCTGCCCGACTAATTCTGCCTCGTATGGCTTCAGTTCTGGAAACGCAAACCAGACACGCGTCAACGTTTTTCCCACCACGGCTTCAACCAACTTATCGGCCGCCCGGCGAATTTCCGGTCCTTCCGGCATACCTTACTCCCTGAAAATCAGACGTATTGCGCGATTAATTCAACTAGTGCAGCGCGCCGCCAGTCACCGCCACATCAACCTGCTGCACCAGCGACTGCTTAATCATCACTTCCAGCGCCGCCGTGACTAACGGCGTGGGCATGCTCGGCTCACCGGGGTGTCGCGCGGCCTGCTCCGGCGAATAAGGAATATGAACAAATCCGCCGCGCACCACATCGCCCTGCTGATGTAACTGATGTAAAAGCCCGTACATCACATGGTTGCAGACAAACGTCCCTGCGGTTTGCGATACCGAGGCGGGAATGCCCGCTGCACGCAATGCCTGCACCAGCGCTTTCACCGGCAGCGTCGAGAAATACGCCGCCGGCCCCTTTTCCACCACTGGCGTATCAGTCGGCTGGTTACCTCGGTTATCCGCGATTCGGGCATCGTTAATATTAATCGCCACGCGTTCGACAGAAATATCAGCACGACCGCCTGCCTGCCCCACCGCGATCACCACTTCCGGTTGCCATTCGGCTATCGCGCGGTAAAGCTGTTCCAGCGACAGGTCGAAGACGCAAGATAAACGGCAGGCCACTACGCGCGCACCGCCAACTTCCCGCTGATGAAGTACTTTTACCGCTTCCCAAGAGGGATTAATCGCTTCGCCCTCAAAAGGCTCAAACGCCGTAATCAAAACGGTTTTCATCGGTTATCCCCGTCATACAAAAAATAATGATTATGCCGCAGCAACAGCGATCTGATGCTGGCTAAAACAGTTACGCAGCTTGCGGGCAAACAACAGCGCGTGTTGTCCATCGCCGTGAATACACACGGTATCCGCCTGCACGTTCACCCAGGAACCGTCAATCGCTCTAACCCGTTGACGTTGAATCATCTCCAGCGTTTGCGCCAGCGCCAGTTCATCGCTGTTAATCAATGCCCCCGCCTGAGTGCGTGGCACCAGCGATCCGTCAGGCAGATAGCAGCGGTCGGCGAACACTTCCTGACGCGTCTCCAGCCCCAGCCGTTGCCCGGCACGAATTAACTCGCTTCCCGCCAACCCGACTAAGCGTAACGCCGGATTCACCACTTTCACCGCCTTGGCTATCGCATCAGCCAGCGCCGGTTCGCATGCCGCCTGATTGTAAAGCATGCCGTGAGGCTTAACGTGCGACAGCGTGCCGCCTTCCGCGGCAACAATCGCGCTGAGCGCGCCAAGCTGATACACCACCTGTGCAAAGACAATTTCCGCAGGCACATTCATCGCCTTGCGGCCAAAATTTTCACGATCGGGAAAGCTCGGGTGTGCACCAAGCGCGACGCCATAGCCGATTCCCCAACGCACGGACTGACGCATGGTTTGCGCATCACCGGCATGAAACCCACAGGCAATATTGGCAGACGTCACCAGCTTGAGCAGCGCTTCGTCGTTCTCACAGCCTTCGCCCAGATCGGCATTCAGATCAATAATCATGCAGCCTCCACGCCAGCTGTTCGAGGTAACGTCGCTGTTCTTCGGCCGCTTTTTGCGCCTGTGCCTGCGTACAGTGAATAAAATGTATCGGTTCACCGAGCCGGATTTGCGCCAGATGGAATAAATCGGCTTCGATCACCGTCGCAATACGCGGATAACCGCCAGTTGTCTGCGCATCCGCCAGCAGTACGATAGGGTGACCATTGTGCGGAACCTGCACCACGCCCGGCAGCAGCCCATGCGATGGCAGCTCGCGCGGTTTGCTACCCGGCAATGCGGCGCGCTGTAGTTCAGCGCCCAGCAAACGGTAACCCATACGGTTACTTTGCGGGCTCAGTTGCCAAGAAGTTCGCCAGAACAGTTCCTGCATCTCTTCGCTGAATTCCTGATACTCCGGCCCCGGCAAGGCCCGCACGCGATTGCTGAACAACAGTTGCTTGATACCGACTTCGCGTGTCAGTTCGCGACTCGGCGTTCCCAGCGGAAGCTCATCGCCATCCCTCAGCAAACGTCCGTCAAAGCCGCCAAAACCGGCTTTCAAATCGGTACTGCGCGACCCGAGCACTTCCGGCACATCCACACCGCCGGACAGCGCCAGATAGCTGCGCATTCCGTTACGCGGCATGCGCATTTTCAACGTTTGTCCCGGCTTCACAGCAAAACGCCAGCCGGTCCAGAGCGGTTTGCCATCCAGGTCGGCATGACAGTCCGCGCCGGTCAGCGCCACCCAGCAGGCAGTGGTGAATGTTGCAGTAAATTTGCCCAGCGTAATTTCCAGCGCGGCAGCATTCTCAGCGTTGCCCACCAGCAGGTTGGCCATTGTCAGTGCAGGCAGATCGAGCGCGCCTGACTGGCTGATACCCAAACGGCGAAAGCCGACGCGACCGCCATCCTGCACTGAAGTATGCAATCCCGCATGGATAACCTTCAGCATACGCCCTCCTTCTGTGGCAGAAACCGAACGTTATCGCCAGGACGCAGCAGCGTGGGCGGCATCGTTTGTGGATTAAACAGCTTCAGCGAAGTGCGACCAATCAACTGCCAGCCACCCGGCGTCGCCAGCGGATAAATCCCCGTCTGCGCGCCACCAATCCCGACCGATCCTGCCGGCACGCGCAGGCGCGGTTCGGCGCGACGCGGCATATGCAGCTTCTCATTTAATCCGCCGAGGTAGGCAAAGCCCGGCTGGAAGCCCAAAAAGTAGACCACATACTGTACGGCAGCGTATGTGCTTCTACAACCTGGCTTACTGTCAGGCCACTGTGCGCGGCAACCTCTGCCAGATCTGGCCCCGCCTCTCCGCCATACACGACGGGAATATCGATATCGCGTGAGTCAAACACCAGCGATTCACTCTCTTCCCACCAGCGCTGCAAGCGTTCAATCGCATCCAGCGCCACCAGCTGCGGATGCGCCAGCAGCACCGTTAGATTGTTCATGCCCGGAATCGCTTCCAGCACCTCTTCATGATGGTTCAGGCGCTCGGCAAGCCCCCATATCCGCTGCTGGCTCTCCAGCGACATTGGCGGTTCCAGTTCCAGAACGACAGCGCTCTCGCCCAGAAGATAACACCGTGCTCGTTGCAATCTTTCCTCCTGAATCGCGTTTTATCCGTCATGGTGAACATGGCTAAATGATTAGCGTTGCTTACTGATATTTTTTCTTCTCAACAGCCAAGCAAAAACGATGCCAATATCAAAAATGTGACATCATTCCTGTGCGATACCAAGACGTTCAGTCCCTTACGCAGGGTTAGGAATATCAATGAATGTCACATCAAAACCATGCTGTGCCGCCAGCCACTCGCCCAACGCTTTGATGCCGCCGCGTTCGGTGGCATGGTGTCCGGCAGCAAAGAAGTGCAGCCCCATTTCACGCGCGATATGAATCGTTTGCTCAGACACTTCACCGGTAATAAACGCATCGACCCCGAAGCACGCCGCTTGTTCAATAAAACCCTGACCGCCGCCGGTACACCAGGCCACACGCTGTATCTGTTGCGGTGCATTATCCCCACAATGCAGCACGCTACGCCCCAGCCGTTTTTCTACACGGCGGCAAAAGGCGTCTGCCGTCATGGGCTGCGCCAGTTCGCCATACGGCACCAGCGGTTCGATCGCGCCCTGCACCTGAATCTCCAGCAGCGCCGCCAGTTGGGCGTTATTCCCCAGTTCCGGGTGTGCATCCAGCGGCAGATGGTAGCCGTACAGGTTGATATCATTGAGCAACAGCGTTTTCAGTCGGTTACGCTTCATGCCACAAACAATCTGCGGTTCGTTTTTCCAGAAGTAGCCGTGGTGAACCAGAATCGCATCGGCCTGCTTTTCTACCGCCGCATCCAGCAGCGCCTGTGAGGCCGTTACGCCCGTCACAATGCGTTTTACGTCCGCACGCCCCTCAACCTGTAAACCGTTCGGTGCGTAGTCCTGAAACGTCGCCGTGCTCAGTTTCTCGTTAATGATTCTTTCCAATTCCACATTACGCATACTTGCTTTTCTCTTCTCGATCGTTATCCGCCATACCGATATTTTTGGCCGCCTCAAACGCCGCCAGCGTATTCTGACGCGCGGTTTTATGGTCGACGATGGGCAGCGGATAGTTCAGCTGATGGTGGTGTTTGTCAGCCCAGCGATGGGGCTGATGAATATCTTTATCCGGCACGGCAGCTAGTTCGGGCAGCCAGTGACGAATAAACCGACCGTCAGGGTCGAAGCGCTCGCCCTGCGTTGTCGGGTTAAAAATACGAAAATAAGGTGCCGCATCGGTGCCGGTCGACGCCGCCCACTGCCAGCCGCCGTTATTCGCCGCCAGATCGCCATCCAGCAGCTGCGACATAAAGTAGCGTTCGCCTTCGCGCCAATCGATCAGTAAATCTTTGACGAGAAAACTGGCGCAAATCATACGCAGGCGATTGTGCATCCAGCCCGTTTCATTCAGTTGACGCATCGCGGCATCCACGATCGGGTAGCCCGTTTTCCCCTGTTGCCAGGCGGCTAAATCCTCCGGTGATTCCCGCCATTTCACCCACTGCGTCCACGCGGTGAACGGTCGGTGTTTACACAGCTGCGGCCAGGACACAATCAGGTGGCGGTAAAATTCACGCCAGACCAGCTCGTTAAACCAGGTAAACGCTCCGCCTTCACGCCGTTCCAACATCTCCAGACATTCGGCACGCAGACGGTTAAAGCATTGGCGCGGCGATACGATCCCAAGCGCCAGATACGGAGACAGTTTGCTAGTGCCGGGCAGCGCTGGGAAATCCCGCTGCTGGTCATAGTCCTGCACCTGCTCGCGGCAAAAACGGCGCAGTTGCTGTAATGCCGCACGTTCTCCACTGGGGAAATCATCGCTATCCACCTCGCGCTGCGGGTAGCTAAACGGTGCCAGTTCCACCGTGTTATTGATCGGCTCACCGCGCGCGTCTGGTGCCGGTACGCACGTCGTATCCGACTCCAGCAGACGTTTGATAAAGGCCTGACGAAAAGGGGTAAACACTTTATACATCTCGCCGTTGCCCGTCAGCACGCTACCCGGCGGTAACAACAGGCTGTCATGATAACCGTGACAAACCACGCTATCGGCCAGACGATCTTTCACCTGCTTATCACGCAGTTGCTCGTTGATTTCATACTGGTAATTGTAGAAAAGATCGGTAGCCTGCTGCTGCACACAAAACTGTACCAGCCAGTCAACCGACGCCGCAAAGTCAGCACATTCGTGGTAATACAGCGGGATACCTTTCTCGGCCAGCGCCTGCTGCACCAGCGTCAGGTTCTCCAGCAGAAAGGCCGCCTGACGCGGTGCCATATCGTGCTTTTCCCACTGCGCAGGCGTGGCGATAAAAACCGCCAGCACGCTGGCGTTCGGATCCTGACAGGCCGCGTACAGCGCCAGATTATCGGTAACGCGTAGATCGTTGCGTAACCAGACTACATGGGTGCTCATGACATTCCTCGGGCGGTCAAACTAGTGTCCGTAACGCAGGCGTAATGCTTCCGGGTACGGCTCAAAGTAACGCTGCTGAGCCAGATACGCATCGGGGTATTCCGCCATGTAATGTTTTAGCAACGTGATCGGTGCCAGTAGCGGCTGCAAACCCTGTCGATAGCGATCGATGAGCTGCGCCAGTTCCTGTCGCTGCTGAGAATTAAGCTGGCGTCGGAAATAGCCCTGCACGTGCATCAACACATTGGTGTGGTTGCGCCGTGTCGCAGGCGTCGACAACAGCTTCATTAGCCGTTTCCGGTATTCAACGATGTAGTCTTCCAGAGACTCCCACTTATCGATTCCCGCAACGAACGGCCCTAGCTCGCGGTATTCCGGCTGGGAATGTGCCAACAGCAGGAGTTTATAGCGGCTATGAAAGGCAATCAGCGCGCCACGGCTCAGCCCGTTTTGCCATAGCTGATTCAGTTCGTGTAACGCATAAACGCGCTCAATGAAATTTTCCCGCAAGCCGGGATCCTGCAGGCGTCCGTCTTCCTCAACCGGTAGCCAGGGCATTTGCCGCATCAGCTCCTGCGTAAACAGGCCGATACCACTTTTACGCGCATCTTTTTGCGCTTCATCGTAAACCTTCACGCGCTCCATACCGCAACTTGGCGATTTGGCGCAGACGATATAACCGCATAAGTGCTGAAGCTGGCTGGCTTTGTCAGCGGAAAACGCCGCCATCTGCTGGGTGACATCCAACGGCGAACCATTACTGGCACGCAGCGTGACCTGGCTTTCCCCTTTGCGCACCAGCCTGAGCGCCGGACGCGGCACCGGTAAACCAATCGCCATTTCCGGGCAGACCGGTTCAAAACGAAAATAGGGTGCCAGTTGTTCAGCGGCAAACGTCAAACGCTTGTGTCCGCCATCAAATCGCACGGGATTACCGAGCAGACAGGCGCTGATACCAACAGGAATGAGTTCGAGCGTCATGATTTATCCTTACGCTTGTCATATATGGTTTGCCTTGATGGCATTCTGCAAGCCCTCTGACCAGCATAGCGGATTTCACCACGATTCTGTGCAGTCGCAGCGAAGAATAAAGTAATAAATCATGAGATTGATGGATTATGTCGATCAAATAAGACGGTTTTCTCTGCGAGCGATATTGATATCCAAAACGTGCATCGCGGATATCGTTTCGTCTGTCATCAAATAGCCTTATTCCCCCACTACAATCCTCATTCCGATATAGAGTCCCAAAGAGGATACCCCATGTTTTTTCCCCTGCTTTACTGGCGGGACGCTTTGCTATGGCCTTTAACCAGGCAACCCGCAAGCGCCCGTCCGATCCACCGATATCAAAATGGATATCGCCTCCCGTTATTGCACGGAGGTGATGATGACCAACGCTGAACTCACCACGCCCGCCGCGATTGCGATCGACAAATTGTCCCACGCTTTCGCAGGCAAAACGGTGCTCGACTCCATTAGCCTCAATGTGCCGAAAGGCACCATTCTGGCTTTGCTGGGGCCTTCCGGCTGCGGCAAAAGTACGCTGCTAAAGTTGCTGGCCGGTCTGTTACAGCCGGACGCGGGCACCATTCATTTTGGCGATCGTCAGGTTGCCGGCCACCAGCTATCTCTGCCGCCAGAGCAGCGCAATCTGGGCATGGTCTTTCAGGATTATGCGCTTTGGCCACATATGACCGTTGCACAAAATGTCGGGTTCCCACTGCTGATGAGGAAGGTTCCGCGCGATCTCTGCCGTCAACGCGTTGAAGTCACGCTAGCGCGCGTCGGTCTGGCTGATTTTGCCGATCGCAAACCGGCCGATTTATCCGGCGGTCAGCAACAGCGGGTCGCACTGGCGCGCGCCATTATCGCGGAGCCGAACATCCTGCTCTTCGATGAACCGCTATCCAATCTCGACCGGGATCTACGTGAATCGCTTTGTCAGGAGATGGCATCGCTCTTGCGCCATCTTGGTACCACCGCTGTGTATGTCACCCATGACAGAGGCGAAGCCAACATACTGGCGCATCGTATTGTTCACATGTCGCAAGGCCACATTACTGATATCACCACACGTTAACTTTGGGGAAAAATGCAATGAAAAACACACTGGTTACCATGAATAAACGAGGCATCATTATGGGTATAGCTCTCTCATTAGCAGCGGTAGCAGGCAGCGCACAGGCCCTGACGCTGTACACCGCCGGACCGGGAGCACTGGCAAAAAAACTGGCAGCAGGTTATGAAAAGCAGACCGGCGTGAAGGTCGATGTTTTTCAAGCAACAACCGGTAAAGTCATGGCCAGACTGGAAGCCGAACAGGCCAACCCACGTGCCGATGTCCTGATTTCCGCCTCCTGGGATACCGCGACAGATTTGCAGCAGCGTGGCTGGCTGTTGGAGTTTGATAGCCCGAATGCGGCCACCGTACCTGCACAGTTCAAAACCCCTTTCTACGTGGCACAGGGCATTTCCGCACTGGGCATTGTGTGGAACAGCAAGAGCGGCACGCCGGAACCCAAAGACTGGAACGACCTCACCAAGCCTGAATTTAAAGATAAAGTCACCACACCAGATCCCGCGCTGTCCGGTGCCTCGCTCGATCTGCTGATTGGTTTACAAAATGCGGAGAAAGATAAAGCCTGGGAAATGTTCGATCGCCTAAAAGCTAACGGCATGATCATCGCCGGCCCGAACGCCCAGGCATTAACGCCAGTGCTGCAAGGCGCGAAAGCCGCCGTCTTCGGGGCTGTCGACTACGTTTCTTACGGCAGCATGGAGTCTGGCGAATCCATTAAAGTCATTTTCCCTTCCAGCGGCACCGTCATTGCCCCTCGCCCGATGATGATCCTGAAAAGCAGTAAAAACCAGCAGCAGGCAAAAGACTTCATCAACTACATGTTGTCGCCTGAAGGCCAAAAAGCCGTGGCGGAAGCCTGGTTAATGCCCGCACGTCAGGATATTGATGCCAAGCGCCCTCTGTTTAAGAGCCTGACATTACTGCCAGAAGGCGATAGCGCATCAGCGTCCCGTGCGGCCGTTCTCGATCGCTTTGCTGTCTTATTTGGTCAGCGCTAAGCCTGTTCAGCCATACCCCCTGGATAGTTCGAATGACAGAACACTAGATAATGCCTTGCTGACGACCGTCAGCAAGGCTGGAGTATCAGATGAACAAGTTTGCTTTACTGCCACTGCTTACGGTGGCGGTACTTTTTATGCTGGTTGGCATTCCCGTATTGTTCGTTGCGCTACAGGCGATTTTCCCGAATTTGGGTGCAGGTTCCTTCGCGAACCCGTTCTCGGCCTTTGCAGACGTCTTCGCGCAGGCGCGCTTGTTCGCGTTGTTGAAAAATACGCTGCTGCTTGGGCTGGGTGTTGCTCTGTGCTGTGCGGTCATTGCTATTCCACTCGGTGCGTTACGCGGGCTCTTTGCGCTCCCGCTGGCAAGATTTTGGGATTTATTGTTTCTCATCCCATTCCTAATCCCGCCTTATATCGCCGGGCTGTCGTGGATGCTGGCGCTACAGCCACGAGGCTACGCGGAACAGCTATTGCCCATTCAACTCGGTGAGGTTCTGTTTTCACTGCCCGGCATGATTGGTGTCATGACGCTGAACATTTTCCCTGTCGTCTACTTCGCCGTTTCGCGCAGTATGGCCGCGAGCGGAAACCGTCTGGCGGATGTCGCTCGCGTTCACGGTGCCAGCGGCTGGCAGGCCTTCTTGCGAGTCACGCTGCCATTGTCGCTACCTGCGACAGCAGCCAGCCTGCTGCTTGCCTTCACGCTGGCGATCGAAGAGTACGGCATTCCCGCAGCACTGGGATCGCGTGCCGGTGTTCAGGTCCTGACGACAAATATCGAGCAACGTCTGGCGGACTGGCCTATTGACCTTTCCGGTTCAGCGGTGCTGTCTTTGCTATTAGTTGCAATCGCGCTCTGCGCATTTACCCTGCAGCGAGCGATTGTCGCCGGTAATAATGTGGAAACCACCACTGGAAAACCCGCCGCCATTGTTACTCGCCCATTAGGAGCCTGGCGCTGGCCGGTATTAGTGCTGTTTAGCACCGTCGGGCTGCTGGCCGTAGGGATTCCGCTAGCGTCCATGCTGATTACCGCGTTTTCTGCCACCATCTCCAGCGCGATTTCCTGGCAAAATTTAACCTGGCAGCACTTCACCATGTTGGTTGATTACGAAAACGAAGCGCTACCTGCGTTGACGACCAGCCTGGGGCTGGCGGTCGGCAGTGCGTTATTAACGGGAACGGTTGGCTTTCTCGCAGCGTGGTTTGTGGTCGCCAAGCGTATTCGGGGTGCGGCCGTGTTGGATGGGCTATCAATGCTACCCGCCGCGCTGCCGGGCATTGTTGTCGGAGTAGGGTTGATACTCGCCTGGAACCAAAGCTTCTGGCCGATCACGCCGTATAACACCTGGGTGATTTTGCTACTGTCATACAGTTGTCTGCTGCTGCCCTACCCCGTCCGCTACAGCAGTGCGGCGTTAGCGCAAATCGGCAGTAATCTGGAGTCAGCGGCGCGCGTTCACGGCGCTAGCGCAATGGCGGCATTACGATTGATCGTTTTCCCGCTGGTCTTCCCCAGCCTGCTGGCAGCGATGATGTTGGTTTTTGCTGTCGCGTCGCGCGAGCTGGTGACGTCACTCCTGCTATCGCCTGCTGGCGTACAAACGGTGTCTATTTTCGTTTGGCGTCAATTTGAACAAGGTTCCGTCGGGGATGGGATGGCGATGGCAAGCGTTGCGGTGTTTATCAGTCTATCGGTGATGTTGCTGGCGTTACGATTTCATGCGCTAAAAACAAAATAAGCGCCAGATCCGCTAGTGGAAATGACGCTTAATCCGTGCCGTTGAATGCTTCAAACTCGTGGCGTCAGTATGCACAACGTACTGGCGTCACTATTCACTACTACATTCACTTCACTACTACATTCACTTCACTACTACATTCACGACTACGCGCGCAGAGCGGTCAACGGTAACCTGGCGCAGTATTCTTAATAAAAATCGCAGGCGGCGGCTTCAGACTGCGCCATCCATACCGGCTTATCGCTGGTTTTCAGCCAGACGCGGTGTAAATAGCTGTAAAAACGTGCCCGATCGCGACGGAACAGCATCACCGGTAACGCCAGCACGCCGATGGCAACCACGGCAGCGCGACGCAGGAGAATACGGTGCAAGGGATAAGTAGTATAAAGCGACATAACGATCCTCCTCTGGGATAAGCGCCCTTGTTCAGCGGCGCTTTTCATAACGATAAAATAAGAACTGTGACATTGGTTAAAATTTTACCGCCTTTTCTGAAAGTTTACTACTCATCTGACCAGTAAAAGATGAAATAATCGCCAATTTTTTCGTCATCACGTTATTAAGTTACAGCGACGTTAAAAACAAACTCACCATTAGTTAATTTATGGTTTTAGATTGGATCACTTTATTCCCTTTCTTTAAGTACCAGCTTCTCCCCGCCTACAGCTTTACTGACGCCATAACGCCCTTATAGCCTCCACCGCCTACTTTTCAGTCCATTTTTATACTTTTTTTACGCCCGTAGACGGGAAATTTGCACCTTCTTTTCCTGCGTTTTCCTACCCTGACGCTGTCTATTTTGTTCTGGAGGTGTGTTGTGACGCTTAGCATCGTCTTAGGCGGCCTACTCGTGCTGCTGTTACTGGCCTATCTGGTTTATGCCTTGTTGAAGGCGGAGGAATTCTGATGGCCGCTGACGCTTTTCTACTGATCTTTGGTCTGCTACTTACCGTGCTGATCGTCGCTCAGCCGCTGGGCAGCGGGCTGGCCCGTCTGATTGAGGGCGAAACGGGTGCGCTCCTGCAAAAGTTTGAAGCGGGAACGGCGCGCCTTTTCGCTTTCGATACAACGGAGATGCGCTGGCAGCAGTATGCGGCGGCTATTCTGACGCTTAACCTGATCGGCATTGTCGTCTTGTTTATCCTGTTAATGGCGCAGGGGGTTCTGCCGCTTAACCCAGAAAATATGCCGGGGCTGTCGTGGCATTTGGCGTTAAATACGGCAATCAGCTTTGCCACCAACACCAACTGGCAGGCTTACAGCGGTGAAAACACGCTGAGCTACCTGAGCCAAATGGTTGGCTTAACGGTACAAAACTTCCTGTCCGCCGCCAGCGGCATTGCGGTGGCTTTCGCGTTAATCCGCGCCTTCTCCCGTCGCTGTGTCGACACGCTGGGCAACGCGTGGCTCGATCTGTTTCGTATCACGCTGTATGTGCTGCTGCCGCTGTCTCTGCTGCTGGCGCTGTTTTTTGTCAGCCAGGGCGTGTTGCAGAATCTGCTGCCTTACCAACATCTGACCACGTTGGACGGCGCAGCCCAAACGCTGCCGATGGGGCCGGTTGCCTCACAGGAAGCGATTAAACTGCTGGGCACCAACGGCGGTGGTTTCTTTGGTGCCAACTCGGCGCACCCGTTTGAAAACCCAACCGCGCTGAGCAACATCGTGCAAATGCTGGCGATCCTGTTAATTCCTATCGCGCTGTGCTTCGCCTTTGGCAAAGCCGTCAGCGACAAGCGTCAGGGCCACGCGCTGCTGTGGGCGATGGCGCTGATCTTTATCGTCGCCGCTGCCGTGGTGATGAAAATGGAGATCAACGGTAACCCGCATCTGCTGGCATTAGGCGCGGACAGCGCCGCAAATCTGGAAGGCAAAGAGACGCGTTTTGGCATTCTGACGTCCAGCCTGTATGCCGTTGTCACCACGGCCACCTCGACGGGCGCGGTAAACGCGATGCACGACTCCTTCACCGCCCTCGGCGGCATGGTTCCCATGTGGTTGATGCAGATTGGTGAAGTTGTTTTCGGCGGTGTCGGTTCTGGCCTGTACGGCATGCTGCTGTTCGTCCTTCTGACCGTCTTTATTGCTGGCCTGATGATTGGTCGCTCACCGGAATATCTGGGCAAAAAGATCGAAGTCTATGAGATGAAGATGACGGCGCTGGCGATTCTGATTCCGCCCGCACTGGTGCTGCTCGGCACCGCGCTGGCGCTGAGTACGGAAGCCGGACGCAGCGGCATTCTGAATCCCGGCGCACACGGCTTTAGCGAAGTGCTCTATGCCGTGTCCTCCGCCGCGAACAACAACGGCAGCGCATTTGCTGGCCTGAGCGTTAACACGCCGTTCTATAACGTTCTGCTCGCTGTCGCCATGCTGCTGGGCCGCTTTGCCGTCATGGTGCCCGTGCTGGCTATCGCCGGTTCGCTGGTTGTGAAAAAGCGCCAGCCGGAAAGCAAAGGCTCACTGTCCACTCGCAGTCCGCTGTTTATCGGCATGCTCATCGCCATCGTTCTGCTGATTGGCGCACTGACGTTTATCCCTGCACTGGCGTTAGGGCCAGTCGCTGAACATTTACAGTTCGGCCTGACTCACTAAGGCTGGAGACTTTTTATGACTCGTCACACGATGAATCATCAGGCAACACAGGAACCGATCTCTGCCCAGCAGAGCGAGGCTTCCCGCCACGTTGGCAAACGTAAACAGCAAGCGCTGTTTGACAGAACGTTGATCCACTCGGCGCTGAAAGATGCGCTGAAGAAACTCGATCCGCGCATACAGTGGCGCAACCCAGTCATGTTCGTGGTGTATCTCGGCAGTATGCTGACCACCCTCGTCTGGCTGGCTATTCTGACCGGTAAAACGGAAGGGAATGCCATGTTTACCGGGCTGGTATCACTCTGGCTGTGGTTTACCGTCCTGTTCGCCAACATGGCCGAAGCGCTGGCGGAAGGTCGCAGTAAAGCGCAAGCGAACGCGCTGAAAGGCGTCAAAAAAACCAGTTGGGCTAACAAGCTCGCTGCGCCACATCACGATGCCAGTTCGGAATCGGTGCCGGCCGATAGCCTGCGCAAAGGCGATATCGTGCTGGTGAGCGCGGGCGAAACCATTCCGTGCGACGGTGAGGTACTGGAAGGCGGTGCGTCCGTCGATGAAAGCGCCATCACTGGGGAGTCCGCGCCGGTGATCCGCGAGTCCGGCGGCGATTTCGCCTCCGTCACCGGCGGCACGCGAGTGCTGTCTGACTGGCTGGTGATTCAGTGCAGCGTCAATCCCGGCGAAACGTTCCTCGACCGGATGATTGCCATGGTCGAAGGGGCGCAGCGTCGGAAAACGCCGAACGAAATCGCGCTGACCATTCTGCTGATTGAGCTGACACTTATTTTCCTGCTGGTAACGGCCACGCTCTATCCGTTCTCATGGTTCGGCGTACAGGCAAATAACAGCGGCGATGTTGTCGGCGTGACCGTGCTTGTCGCCCTGCTGGTCTGCCTGATCCCCACCACCATCGGTGGCCTGCTGTCGGCTATCGGCGTGGCAGGGATGAGCCGAATGCTGGGGGCTAACGTAATTGCCACCAGCGGGCGTGCGGTCGAAGCGGCGGGCGATATTGACGTTCTGCTGTTGGATAAAACTGGCACCATTACGCTGGGCAACCGTCAGGCTTCGGCTTTCCTGCCCGCGCCGGGTGTGACCGAACAGGCGCTGGCTGACGCCGCGCGTCTTGCCTCCTTAGCCGATGGAACGCCCGAAGGCCGCAGCATTGTGGTGCTGGCGAAGCAGCGCTTTAATCTGGCAGATCAGGATCTCAGCTCACTGGACGCGACTTTTGTCCCCTTCACGGCTCAGACGCGCATGAGCGGTGTCAATGTTGGTCAGCGCACCATTCGTAAAGGTGCCGTCGATGCCCTGCGTCGCTACATTGAAGCAAACAACGGCGACTTCCCGCATCAGGTCGAAGAAGCGGTCTCCAACGTCGCACGCAGCGGAGGGACGCCGCTGGTTGTTGCGGAAGGCAAACGCGTGCTTGGCGTGGTGGAACTGAAAGATATCGTGAAAAGCGGCATCAAAGAACGCTTTGCCGAGCTGCGCAGTATGGGGATCAAAACCGTAATGATCACCGGCGACAACCCGCTCACGGCAGCCGCAATTGCCGCAGAAGCTGGCGTCGATGATTTTCTGGCAGAAGCAACGCCGGAAACCAAGCTGGCGCTGATTCGCCAATATCAGGCAGAAGGGCGGCTGGTGGCGATGACTGGTGACGGCACGAACGATGCGCCCGCGCTGGCGCAGGCCGATGTGGCGGTGGCCATGAACTCCGGCACGCAGGCAGCAAAAGAAGCAGGCAACATGGTTGATTTGGACTCCAACCCAACCAAGTTGATCGAAGTGGTACACATCGGTAAGCAGATGTTAATGACGCGCGGCTCGCTGACGACATTCAGTATCGCCAACGACGTGGCGAAGTATTTCGCCATTATCCCGGCCGCTTTTGCCGCCACCTATCCGCAGCTCAATGCGCTCAACGTGATGCAACTGCACTCCCCCACCTCGGCCATGCTGTCGGCGGTGATCTTCAATGCGCTGATTATCGTGTTTCTGATCCCGCTGGCGCTCAAAGGGATTCGCTATCGACCCATGAGCGCAGCGGCGCAGTTAAGCCGCAATCTGTGGATTTATGGTCTTGGCGGGCTGCTGGTGCCGTTCCTCGGTATCAAGCTGATTGATATGTTGCTGACTGGGCTGAATCTGGCTTAAGGACTGACGGGTATGCGCTATTTACGTTCTTCATTGTTTTTATTCTTATTATTACTGCTGTTAACCGGTCTAGCCTACCCGCTGCTGACAACGGTGCTAGCACAGTGGCTGTTCCCAACACAGGCAAACGGCTCACTGATTTACCGTGAGAATACCGCCGTGGGGTCATCCCTGATCGGGCAGTCATTCAGTCGGGCGGGCTATTTTCAGGGGCGTCCGTCCGCCACGTCAGATGCGCCTTATAACGCGCTGGCGTCCGGCGGTAGCAATCTGGCCGCCAGCAACCCGGCGCTGGACAAACAGATCGGTGAACGCGCCGCTCGCTGGCATCAGCTAGTTGGCAATCAGCAGCCGGTGCCAGCTGAACTGTTGACGGCATCCGGCAGCGGGCTGGATCCGCAGATATCCCCAGAAACCGCACGCTATCAGGCGCTCTACATTGCGCAGGCCAGAGGAATGTCGCTCCAACAGGTACAGCAACTGATCGATCGCTTTACCGAAACGAGTAAGCCCGAGTTCATTGGACAACCGGCGGTCAATGTCCTGCTGCTGAATTTGGCGCTGGATAAGGAAAAAGGCCTGCCTTAATCGACAGTGCGTTACTATTAATCATTATACGGGGAGCCAGACTCCCCGCCGTCTTTGCTGCGGCCTGACGACTGTTCAGGCCGCGCTAATAAGGGATAGAACATGATTGACGGTGAAGATCGTCGCCCGGATCCCGATAGTCTGCTGGCTCAGGTCGGTGCGCCACCGCGCGGCAAGCTGAAGATCTTTTTTGGTGCCTGCGCGGGCGTCGGGAAAACCTATGCCATGTTGCAGGAAGCTCAGCGGCTACGTGCTCAGGGGCTGGATATTCTTGTCGGCGTGGTCGAAACCCACGGCCGTAGCGAAACCGCTGCGCTGCTGGAGGGCTTGCCGCTGCTGCCACTCAAGCATTTTCGCCACCACGGCCGCCATACTGTCGAATTCGATCTGGATGCGGCACTGGCGCGCTGTCCGGCGCTGATTCTGATCGACGAACTGGCGCACAGTAACGTAAACGGCTCTCGCCACCCAAAACGCTGGCAGGACGTGCAGGAACTACTCGATGCTGGTATCGACGTCTTTACCACGGTGAACGTTCAGCATCTGGAAAGCCTGAACGATGTGGTCGGCGGCGTCACGGGGATTCGCGTACGGGAAACTGTACCGGATCCGATATTCGATCAAGCCAGCGAAGTCATTCTGGTGGACTTGCCGCCGGACGATCTGCGCCAGCGTCTGAATGAAGGCAAAGTGTATCTGCCGCTTCAGGCCGAGCGTGCCGTCGAGAATTTTTTCCGTAAAGGCAATTTGATCGCCCTGCGTGAGCTGGCGCTGCGGCGTATGGCGGATCGGGTTGACGATCAGATGCGCGCCATGCGTGCCGGAAAAGGACGCGAACAGGTTTGGCATACGCGCGATGCCATTCTGTTATGCATCGGCCACGGTACGGGTAATGAAAAGCTGGTGCGTACGGCGGCACGGCTGGCGGCACGGTTGGGTAGCGCCTGGCATGCCGTTTACGTCGAAACGCCGCGTCTGCACCGCTTGCCAGAACCGCAGCGGCGCGCCATCTTACGGGCGCTCAAGCTGGCGCAGGATTTAGGGGCAGAAACCGTTACGCTATCTGAACCCGACGAAGAGCTTGCCGTCCTGCGCTATGCGCGTGAGCACAACCTCGGCAAGATCGTTATTGGTCGCCACGTAGAGCAGCGCTTCGGTTGGTGGTGGCGCACGCGCTTTGCCGAACGGCTCGGCCGACTGGGGCCGGATCTCGATCTGGTCGTGGTGGCCGTGCAGGATGATGCGCCAGCCGCACCAATTAAAACGCCTGATGCGCGTGGGCTGGTAGAGAAATGGCGTATGCAGCTGTTTGGCTGCGGGCTCGCCACGCTGCTGTGCGCCTTCATCACCCTAGTCGCCTCGTGGTCGCCGTTTGCCATGCTGGAGCCGGTCAATCTGGTGATGATTTATCTGCTGGCCGTGGTGATCGTCGCACTTTTCTTTGGTCGCTGGCCGTCGGTGTTCGCCGCCGTCATCAACGTCGCCAGTTTTGATCTCTTCTTTATTCTGCCGCGCGGCACGCTTGCCGTGTCGGATGCGCAATATCTGGTCACCTTTGCCGTGATGCTCGGCGTCGGCCTGCTAGTCGGTAATCTGACCGCAGGCGTGCGCTATCAGGCCAGAGTCGCCCGCTATCGCGAGCAGCGCGTCCGCCATCTGTATGAGATGTCCAAGGCGCTGAACCGCAGCCTGTCCAGCGCCGATATTGTCGAAGCCAGCCAGCATTTTCTCAGTACGACGTTTCAGGCCAGAATCGCGGTTCTGCTCGCCGATAGCCTGCATCATACGTCTTCTGAACTCGCACAACCTGCGCGAGACGGCCAGCAGCTGATTGTCGATCGGGCTATCGCCCGCTGGAGCTTCGATCATCGCGCGCCGGCCGGAGCGGGAACGTCCACCCTGCCCGGCGTGTCGTATCAGATTCTGCCGCTCGCCACCACGCAGCAAATCTTCGGCGTGTTGGCAATCGAGCCCAATAACGCCCGCCAGTTGATGATCCCCGAACAGCAGCGGCTGCTGGAAACCTTTACCGTGCTGATCGCCAACGCGCTGGAGCGTCTGCATCTGATGCAAAGCACGGAAAATGCCCGACTGGATGCCGAACGTGAGCAGTTGCGTAACTCGCTGCTTGCCGCGCTTTCACACGATCTCCGCACACCGCTGACCGTCCTTTTTGGTCAGGCCGAGATTCTGACGTTGAATCTGGCAAGCGAAGGGTCGCCCTATGCTCAGCAGGCCAGCCAGATCCGCCAGCATATTTTAAACACCACGCGGCTGGTGAATAATCTGCTCGATATGGCGCGCATTCAGTCGGACGGCTTTAACCTGCGCAAAGAGTGGCAAACGCCGGAGGAACTCATCGGCAGTGCTTTGCAACAGTTGGAAAGCGCACTGGCGAAAAACACCATTCAGGTTAATCTACCTGATGAGATGGTTCTGGTTTATTGTGATGCGGGGCTAATGGAACGCGTGTTCATTAACCTGCTAGAGAATGCGCTGAAGTACGCCGGAGAGCAGGCCACCATCGCGATTTCGGCGAGCGTGATTCCCACAAACCTTATTGCAGAGAACACAGACTCGCAGCCCGCTGCGCAGGAAAATGCTTTGGAAATCATCGTGCAGGACAATGGCCCGGGGATTGAGCACGGCCAGGAAAGCATGATTTTTGATAAATTTTCCCGTGGTCACAAAGAGTCATCGATTCCCGGCGTGGGACTAGGGCTGGCGATCTGTCGGGCAATTGTGGAAATTCACGGCGGCCGTATCTGGGCAACGAATGCGGAAAGCGGCGGTGCAGCTTTCCATTTCACCCTACCGCTGTCAGCACCGCCAGATCTCGAACCGGAAGATATTGAGGAGCACTGAATCCATTGCAGGCCACTATTTTAATCGTTGAAGATGAAAAAGAGATCCGTCGTTTTGTTCGTCAGGCGCTGGAAGGCGAAGGCTGTCGCGTGTTTGACGCCGAAACGATACAGCGCGGCTTGCTGGAAGCGGCCACGCGTAAACCCGATCTGATTATTCTCGATTTGGGCCTGCCGGACGGCAACGGTATCGACTACATCCGCGATTTACGCCAGTGGAGCAGCCTGCCCGTGATTGTGCTGTCTGCCCGCACCGATGAGCAGGATAAAATAGACGCGCTGGATGCGGGTGCCGATGATTACCTGACCAAGCCATTTGGTATCGGCGAATTGCTGGCACGACTGCGCGTCGCACTGCGTCGCCACAGCAATACACAGCAGGAAACGCCGCTGGTGAACTTCGGTAATATTACCGTCGACTTACTCAATCGGCAGGTAACTCGTGACGGCCAGGAACTGCATCTGACGCCCATCGAATTTCGTTTGTTAGCCACACTCCTCGCCAACCCCGGCAAAGTGCTGACGCAACGTCAGCTCCTGACGCAGGTTTGGGGGCCGAACGCCGTCGAGCACAGCCACTACTTGCGCATTTATATGGGGCACCTACGCCAGAAGCTGGAAAGCGATCCAGCGAGACCGCGCCATCTCTTGACTGAAACCGCTATCGGCTATCGTTTTATGCCGTAAAATCACATTTCTGTATCAGGCAACGTCCGTGGAGAATCTCTCCTGCGGTACATGCCTGTCTTTTCTTCAGGAATATGCCGTCATGAGTAGTTGGTTAATTTACGCCTTGCTGTCTGCTGTGTGCGCCGCGATGGTCGCGATATTTGGCAAAATCGGTCTGCAAAACCTGGACGCCAATACGGCGACCGCGATTCGTGCCGTCATCATGGCACTTTTTCTGGTGGGAGTGGTGGTCGCACAGGGTAAGCTGGCGCTGGTCGGTGAGGTTGTCGCCAATAAGAAAGCGCTGTTGTTCATTGTGCTCAGCGGCGTCGCAGGTGCGCTGTCGTGGCTGTTTTACTTTGTGGCATTGAAGAACGGTAACGTCGCACAGGTCGCGCCGATCGATAAGCTCAGCGTGGTCTTCGCTGTCGTGCTGGCGGTCATACTGCTGGGAGAAAAAATTTCGCTGATGGCGGGAGCCGGCGTGGCGCTGATTTCCGTCGGAGCGCTGCTGGTCGCGTTGGGATAAAGGCGTTCTGCGTTTTCTGTCCGTACAAGATTAAAAAAGGCGCTGCAAGCAGCGCCTTTTCACTTATTTAGCTGTTGCCAGTACCGCACTGACAATCTCTACCGCTTCTTTCTCGATTCGCTCGCGGTGTTCCGCCCCGAGGAAACTTTCACAGTAGATCTTGTAGGCTTCTTCCGTACCGGAAGGACGCGCGGCAAACCAGCCGTTCTCCGTCATCACTTTCAGGCCACCAATTGATGCCCCGTTGCCCGGCGCAGCGGTCAGGCGTGCAGTAATCGGATCGCCCGCCAACGTGCTGGCTGATACCTGCTCAGGCGACAGCTTGGACAGCACGGCTTTTTGCGCATGCGTTGCGGATGCCTGAATACGGTTGTAGCTCGGCGCGCCAAAGCGCTGTGCCAGCTCATCATAGTGCTGCTGCGGGTTTTTACCCGTTACGGCCGTAATTTCCGCCGCCAGCAGACACAGAATGATGCCGTCTTTGTCCGTCGACCACGGCGTGCCGTCGAAACGCAGGAAAGATGCCCCTGCGCTCTCTTCACCGCCGAAGCCAAAGCTGCCGTCATACAGACCGTCAACGAACCATTTGAAGCCAACCGGTACTTCCACCAGCTTACGGCCCAAATCGGCTACCACACGGTCGATCATCGCACTGGAGACCAGCGTTTTGCCGACAGCAACAGACTGTCCCCACTGTGGACGATGCTGGAACAGATAGTTGATCGCCACCGCCAGATAGTGGTTCGGGTTCATCAGCCCGGAAGGCGTGACAATACCGTGGCGGTCATAGTCAGGATCGTTGGCAAACGCCAGATCGAATTTGTCACGCAACGCCAGCAGTCCAGCCATCGCAAATTCTGACGAGCAGTCCATACGGATCACACCGTCGTGATCCAGCGACATAAAGCGGAATGTCTGATCGACGGCATCGTTCACCAGCGTCAGATCCAGCTTGTAGTGCTCTGCGATACGCTGCCAGTAGGCAATACCGGAACCACCCAGCGGGTCAACGCCCAGCTTCAGACCGGCGCGTTGGATCGCTGCCATGTCCACCACGCTAGCCAGCCCTTCGACATAAGCCTGAACCAGATCCTGTTCATGGACGTGTCCGCTGTTCAATGCCTGATCCAGCGTAATTCGCTTCACGTCACGCAGTTCATCCGCCAGCAGCGCGTTTGCACGCGTCTCAATCACGCTGGTAAGGTTGGTATCTGCCGGACCACCGTTCGGCGGATTATATTTAATGCCGCCATCTTCCGGCGGGTTGTGGGACGGCGTAATCACAATACCGTCCGCCAGCGCGCCGCCCTGACGATTGTGCACCAGAATCGCGTTAGACACCGCAGGCGTTGGGGTAAAGCCATTATCCAACTGCACGATCACATCCACGCCGTTGGCAGCCAGCACCTCAAGCACGGAGATAAACGCCGGCTCGGAGAGCGCGTGCGTATCTTTACCGACATAGCACGGGCCGCTGATGCCTTGCTTTTTACGCTCTTCAGCAATCGCCTGCGCAATCGCCAGAATGTGCGGTTCATTAAAGCTATGACGCCCCGCGCTACCGCGATGGCCAGACGTACCAAATTTCACCGCGTGTGCTGTGTTGCCGACTTCCGGGCGCAGCACATAATATTGTGACGTTAACTGTGCCACATTAATCAAATCGCTCTGCTGGGCAGGCTGTCCGGCCCTTGGGTGATTAGCCATTGGGCTTCTCCCTAACGCTGTAGTTAGATAAGTGGTTAATATATCCGTCATACTTCAAGCTGCTTGTGCGTTGGCTTCCCTTACTCACCCCAGTCACTTACTTATGTAAGCTCCTGGAGACTCGTGCGGTTGCCGCCTTCACGCAACTCGAATTATTTAGGGTATAGATAAATAATTAGATGGTGCCGCACACTTTTTCTGTCAGTTCCGCAGGGAACTGCATCGTCAGCATGATGTGCTCAACCATGCTGCGCTTACGACCGGTATTCGTGTTGGTGATCACCCAGTATGGCGTGCCCGGAATATGTTTGGGCTTGGTGTGTGTGCCATGCTGAAGCAACGTTTGCTGGTCGCCCGCGAAATAGACGCGTGTACGGCCATGCAGAGATTCTGTCGCGGCAGCAAATTCCTGCGGCGATAAGGTATACAGCGTGGACAGAACCAGCATAAAGCGGTTGATAGCTTTATTCTGTTCAGCGTATTCATCCGACAGCAGCAGCTCACGCAGCGTTCGTACCCGATCGCGCGGGCTCGGTGCAGCGGCAGGCTGAGACGTCGTCGTCGTTGCAACAGCCGCTACCGCGGGCGTAGTGACAGGCTGCCCAGCGGTAAATTTCAGCATGCGCCGTAAAATATCTGATGCGCTCTCACCAATATGCTGTGTGTGGCTGGCAATATAACGATAAAGCTCTTCGTCGACTTCAATAGTTTTCATCTTTATCCAGTGCTGTTTTTACCCATTATCATGCAAATTACAGAGCCGTTTCCCTTCTGTAACCCGGTATCTATGGGTAGATGACTCAAATCAAAAGGATTATACAGGCGTTCAAACATTATCGAACAGCGGCATAGTGGGACAATAGCAAAAGTCAGACTATGCCCCAATGCCTTTCACATCTATTCAAGTGACTATACGAGTCCCTTCGGTGACAACATTGATTCTAAAGTCATGATACCCTAAGCCCTTGTCTCTCTGAATGAACTTCACCATGAAATTGAATCATCGCTGGCAAAATGCGCACCAGCCCACAGATAAGCTCCCTGTCGTCCTGATTCATGGCCTGTTTGGTACATTAGATAACCTTGGCGTATTGGGACGGGATTTGCAAAACACGCATGACATTCTGCAAATCGATTTACGTAATCACGGTTTGTCGCCGCGTTCATCGCAGATGAACTACCCCGCGATGGCGCAGGACGTGCTGGCATTACTGGATGAACTGAACATCGAACGCGCTATCGTGATTGGGCATTCAATGGGCGGGAAAGTCGCGATGGCGCTCAGCGCGCTCATTCCCGAACGGTTGGACAAGCTGGTCGCGATTGATATTGCGCCGGTGGATTATCAGGTGCGCCGCCACGACACTATCTTTGCCGCACTGCGTGCAGTAACAAAAGCGGGCGTGACATCACGCGCAGAAGCGACAACACTCATGCGCCAGCACATAAAGGAAGACGGCGTGATTCAGTTTTTGCTGAAATCCTTCCAACAGGGAGAGTGGCGTTTTAACGTGCCGGTGCTGTGGGATGAGTACGAAAACATCGTTGGCTGGCAAGAGGTTCCGGCCTGGCAAGGGCCCATCCTGTTCATTCGCGGCGGCGATTCTCCCTATCTGGACGATTCCTACCGCGATTCGCTATTACGTCAATTCCCGGCGGCGCGTGCGCATGTGATCAGCGGTGCTGGACACTGGGTTCACTCAGAAAAACCCGATGCGGTTTTGCGCGCTATCCACCGTTTTCTGGACACGAATTAACCAGACGACACTGACACTGGCGGATTCATGATAACGACGGCAGTTAACCGTTGTCGCCGCCAGTGCGGCTAGGGTATGATGGCGCCCGCAGTAGAGGGACGGCTGATTCAGCCACAAGCATTGTAACCACTTCATCAAAATGCACGCATCACTTCCCGACATGTTTCACAGATAGAAAACCGCCACCTGACAATCCTGTAGCAGGATGAGAACAGGCATCGGTGTTATCTTTTGAACAAGACGGACAGCGCCGCGTATTTTGGTCCGAATACCTTGCAGTATCATTACTTATGGCAAAAGAACAAACGGATCGCACCACACTGGATCTGTTCGCAGACGAGCGTCGTCCGGGCCGCCCCAAGACCAACCCGCTCACGCGTGACGAACAACTAAGAATCAACAAGCGTAATCAACTACGTCGCGATAAAGTTCGTGGGTTGCGCCGTGTTGAATTAAAGATAAACAGCGACGCCGTCGATATCCTGAACAGCCTTGCTGAAGAGCGGAACATTAGCCGCAGTGAATTGATTGAAGAGATGCTGCTGGCGCAGTTGGCCGAACAGCAATCCTGATTGACGTAACCTGATATTTATAACGTAGAATTTAAATAACGTTGTATTTAAGTAACCTTGTATTTGAATAGCTTAGGCATTCACATCTTGTGCGGCGCCATTTCTGACGCCGCCTGAACATTCACCCAAGATTACACACGCTCTCTCAGATTAAAACGACGCTTAGAATTTTTCCCAATTGTCGTTACTGGGCGGTAGCGCTTTGCCCGCACGCGGGGCAATCACCGGCGTTTTCAGCACCGGTTTTGCCGCCACTTGCAGTCCTGACTGCGTATCGGACAGTTGGAACAGCGACACAGTCTGGTTCAACAACGCCGCCTGCTCTTCCAGCGACAAGGCTGCTGACGAGGCCTGTTCAACCAACGCGGCGTTTTGCTGCGTCACGCTGTCCATTTCCGCCACGGCCTGACCAACCTGCGCAATCCCTTTGCTTTGTTCTTCCGATGCCGACGCAATTTCACCCATGATATCCGTCACGTTAGTCACCGCACGGACGATATCCTGCATGGTGTCACCCGCGTCGCTAACCAGATTGGAGCCGGTATCCACACAGCGAACAGACTCAGAAATCAGTCCCTCAATCTCTTTCGCTGCCTGCGCACTACGCTGCGCCAAACTGCGTACTTCGCCCGCCACCACGGCAAACCCGCGGCCTTGCTCACCCGCACGCGCCGCTTCTACCGCCGCGTTCAGCGCCAGAATGTTGGTCTGGAACGCGATGCCGTTAATCACGGTGGTGATCTCTGCGATTTTTCTCGAGCTGCCGGAGATTTCCGCCATGGTTTTCACCACATTCTCAACGATTTCACCGCCCTTCTTCGCCGTTGTCGAGGCTTGTAATGCAAGTTGGCTGGCGTGGTTGGCGTTTTCGGCGTTCTGTTTCACCGTTGCCGTCAGTTGCTCCATGCTCGCCGCAGTTTCTTCCAGCGCGGAAGCTTGCTCTTCGGTACGTGAAGACAGATCGTTGTTGCCCGCGGCAATCTCAGAAGCGCCCTGATAGATGGAATCCGTGCTGTTTCTGATCGTGCTAACCGTGCTGGCCAAACTCCCCTGCATTTCACGCAGCAGTGGGAACAGGCGACCGACACAGTTATTACCAAAGTCCAGAATCGGTTTGCCCAAGTGGCCGGAAGCAATCACGCTAAAGTGATAGCGCAGATCGTTTAACGGACGAACCAGACACACCACCAGATAGCGGTCGGTCAGGAACAACATGACCAGGCCGATAATCAACCCGCTCAGTAAAATGTTCTGTCCAATCGTGGTGATTTGTTCAAAACGAACACCGGCGGCATCGAATTTCTCTGCGCTGGCGTTACTGAATGCGGAGAGAGAGGCGCCAAACTGACGGCTCAATGGTGGCACAACGTTCTTGGCTTGATTTTGGTAGTCATCCAGCGCATTGGCAGCGGCCTTCTGATAAAGGGGTTCAACGCCTTGGATAACCAGATTATCCCAGTCACGGCTAACGGCCTGTACCAGCGCAGCATCCAGACCTGCATGATCGATAGCATTAAACGCCACCAAATCAGATTTCAGTTTATTCAGCGCGACAAGTGCAGAAGCCTGCTCTTTATCTGCTGTGGCATTATCACCGCTGCGACGAGCGTCAACTGCACGCGCCAGACGGGTTACCATACGGAAATATTGATCGTTGCCCTGGTTGATAAAATTCATGTTCTGAACCAGCAAGGTGCTGGTTTTCGAGGTCGCCGTCATCTCTTTAAAAGAGAACATGGTATATATCGATACGCCACCCCAAAGAACACAAAAAATGCCCAGTACCCATAGCATAGCGGTTCTGATGGCAATATTTTTTATAAGTTTCATAGCTCACTCCAAATCAGGAAAATGGTTAAAAAGATTTTTATCGCTAATCAACCGATATGAATCAGAAAATTCACACCATGAAACAGGTCACTTCTCCCTAGCGTTCAAATTTCACCGAGTTGAAAACACAAAAACCACGCTAACTCATCGGCTAAACACAGAGAATATTTAGCGTTCTCGCTATATTTCTTAATATAATTTTTCATACTGAGAATAAGCGCACCTATTTTTATAGATATAAGTCTTTTAATCATAGGCTTGCAAACGAATACACCGCTTACCCACGTCCTGCGTGCGTTGGTATGAATATGCGATTAGGTGAAAAGGCAATTTGGATGAAATTTCATTTTATTCTTTAACATCAAAAGAATAAAACCTTCCCTTATACACTTGCATCGTTTCAGCTGCAAATGGTTATAATTCTTATTTCCATTCATTAAGAATATTCCCGCGAAATGTTACAAACGTTCAATTCTATAAAAACATTATCTTTTGTAAGCACTTTAATTCCCACGAATAGCAATGTACCGTTCCGTGATTTTTATTCCTCACAAACAGAAGTCTGCTTTTAATTACAATTGAAACAAACAATGAAATAAAAAATACATTCATAAAAAATGAAACGTCGTTGCAAATATATAACCGCAATTATATTAAGGAAATGTGTGCGTAATCCCAGACAATAACATAATCCCTATTCATTATGGGGAATTTAGCCTCAAGCAGAGATACGTTTCGTTTCCTGACTCACCTTCGCATGCCACACGCTCTTGATTTACGCATCCTTACCGATACGAGTTTCTCCCGATGTGAGTGTCTGTTATTATTAACAGATAAGTGGGTGAAACATTACACCATACCATTAGGAATCAAGAGGTTATTCAATTCATGGCACTCATCGGAATATTCTTTGGCAGTGATACTGGCAACACTGAAAACATCGCCAAAACGATTCAACAGCAGTTAGGCACCAACGTCGCTGATGTTCATGACATCGCCAAAAGCAGCAAAGAAGACCTCGAAGGTTTCGATATTCTGCTGCTGGGTATTCCAACCTGGTATTACGGTGAAGCTCAGTGCGATTGGGATGACTTCTTCCCGTCGCTGGAAGAAGTGGATTTCACAGGAAAATTGGTTGCCCTGTTTGGCTGCGGCGATCAGGAAGACTATGCAGAATACTTCTGTGATGCCATGGGCACCATCCGTGACATTATTGAGCCGCGCGGCGCGACGATTGTCGGCCACTGGCCAACAGAGGGCTATTACTTTGAAGCCTCTAAAGGACTCGCAGACGACAATCACTTCATCGGTCTGGCTATCGATGAAGACCGTCAGCCTGAACTGACCAGCGAACGCGTAACAACGTGGGTGAAACAGATCAGCGATGAGTTGAACCTGAAAGAACTGGTTGGCTAAGCCATTTCGGCTCTGATAATCCCTATCAGAGCCGAAACAGCATTGATAGGTAAAACCTTTCATAATAATTGATACATTTTTTTAACTTCTATCAGTAAACCTGTACAATAATCCCATCGGCTTTGTATGTGCATCATCATTTCCTCATTCATCAACAACGAATTGCGTTGTATACCAATAGTGTGAATGGGGACAATATTGTTAACATTCCCTTGTTTTCATTTTGTATGCGCGGTTCTATAATTGAGACGCTTTTGCATTTTTTGAGCCGACCGATGTCATAGGCTAGGCAGCCTCCATTGATAAGTAAGCAACAGGATTAAACCCGCATGACTGACAACAACACCGCATTAAAGAAGGCCGGCCTGAAAGTCACTCTTCCAAGACTGAAAATACTGGAAGTGTTACAGGACCCTGTCTGCCATCACGTCAGTGCGGAAGATTTATATAAGAAACTGATTGATATGGGCGAAGAGATTGGTCTTGCTACCGTCTATCGCGTACTCAACCAGTTTGATGATGCGGGTATCGTAACCCGTCATAACTTCGAAGGTGGCAAATCCGTCTTTGAATTGACGCAGCAGCATCATCACGATCACCTAATTTGCCTCGACTGTGGCAAAGTCATTGAATTCCGCGATGAGTATATCGAAGCACGTCAGCGTGAAATCGCAGAAAGACACGGCATCAAGCTGTCCAACCACAGTCTGTATCTCTATGGGCATTGCAGTGAAGGGGATTGCCGAGAGGATGAAACCCTGCACGATTCCACACGATAAATCGACCGCATAAAAAAATAAAACCGCCGAGGCGGTTTTATTTTTGTCTTCTTACCGATGGCCTTAGCCTACCCAGGTATCACGTAGCCCAACCGTACGGTTAAACACCAGATGTTCTGCACTGGAGTAAACGCGGTCAGCACAGAAATAGCCTTCACGCTCAAACTGATACGCTTTCTCTACTTCTGCCTGCGCCAGGCTCGCTTCTACAAAACCTTGCGTAATTTTCAGTGAGTCTGGATTAATCGTCGACAGGAAGTCTTCCGCCGCACCCGGGTTTGCCACACTGAACAGACGATCGTACAAGCGGAATTCTGCTGGTACCGCGTGTGCCGCAGAAACCCAGTGGATAACGCCTTTTACTTTACGACCGTCAGCCGGATCTTTGCTCAGCGTTTCCGCATCATAGCTACAGTAGATCGTGGTGATAGTACCCTGCTCGTCTTTTTCAATGCGCTCTGCTTTGATCACATAAGCGTTACGCAGACGCACTTCTTTACCCAGCACCAGACGCTTGTACTGCTTGTTGGCTTCTTCACGGAAATCAGCACGATCGATATAAACTTCGCGGCTGAATGCAACCTGACGTGAACCCATTTCTGGCTTGTTCGGATGGTTTGGCATCGCGACAAACTCTTCGTGCTCGGCTGACAGGTTCTCGATCACGACTTTGACCGGATCCAATACCGCCATGGCACGCGGAGCGTTCTCATTCAGGTCATCGCGGATACAGGACTCAAGCGCGGCCATTTCCACGTTGTTATCCTGCTTCGTTACGCCGATGCGCACACAGAACTCACGGATAGAGGCTGAGCTATAACCACGACGACGCAGACCAGAGATGGTCGGCATACGCGGATCGTCCCATCCTTCAACAACGTTTTCCACCACCAGCTGATTCAGCTTACGCTTGGACATAATCGCGTATTCGAGATTCAGACGAGAGAACTCGTACTGACGCGGATGGCAAGGAATGGTGATGTTATCCAGCACCCAATCATACAGACGGCGGTTGTCCTGGAATTCCAGCGTACACAGCGAATGTGTGATCCCTTCCAGCGCATCAGAAATGCAGTGGGTGAAGTCATACATCGGGTAGATGCACCACTTGTTGCCCGTCTGGTGATGATCGGCAAATTTAATGCGATACAACACCGGATCGCGCATCACGATAAAGGACGATGCCATATCGATTTTTGCACGCAGACAGGCTGTACCTTCCGCAAATCCACCATTACGCATTTTTTCAAACAGCGACAGGTTTTCCTGCACGGTACGATCGCGGTAAGGGCTGTTTTTGCCCGGTGCCGTCAGCGTGCCGCGGTATTCGCGGATCTGCTCAGGCGTCAGTTCATCAACGTAAGCCAGCCCTTTACCGATCAGCTCAACCGCATAAGCGTGCAGTTGATCGAAATAATCAGAAGAATAGCGAACGTCGCCGCTCCATGAAAAACCCAGCCACTCGACGTCACGTTTGATCGACTCAACGTATTCGATGTCTTCTTTTACCGGGTTGGTGTCGTCAAAACGCAGGTTGCATTGCCCCTGATAGTCACGCGCGATACCAAAATTCAGGCAAATAGACTTCGCATGCCCAATATGCAGGTAGCCGTTCGGCTCTGGCGGGAAACGCGTCTGAATATGGTCATGCTTACCGGACGCCAGATCTTCATCGATAATCTGACGGATAAAGTTGGTTGGGCGGGCTTCAGCCTCACTCATTCTTCATTCCTCAATGCTAAAACGACGTATAACCGACAATGATCCAACAAGCTACGCTGGGAAACAACCGTTAGTTTCATTTAATTATTCATAACGAAAAAAAAGGGCGAGATTGCTATCTCGCCCTATCCATTTCATCGGTATAACACCACGTTAAACGATCAACATCGTCGTATTACGCCTTGTCATTATATCTTGTCATACTCGGCTTTCAGCGCGGTCGCTATCGATTCAGCCTGTGTGCCTACCACAATCTGTACGCTCTGCTTATTCAGACGAATAACGCCCGCCGCACCAAGACGTTTTGCCTGTGCATCATCAACCAGAGAGGAATCAGCCACGTTCAAACGCAGACGTGTGATACAGGCATCAATACCTGTCAGATTGGCTTTTCCACCAAGCGCCTGCAAATAGCCCCGCGCCAACGCTGCTGTATCGCTTGATTTCTCGCCCGCAGACGCAGTGCTCACATCATAGCCATCGGCTTCGCTACCGCTCACTGCCAGCTCACGCCCCGGCGTTAACAGATTGAAGCGAGTAATGGTAAAGCGGAACACCACATAGTAAATGACGAAGAAGACCAGTCCCTGTGCAAGCAGCATGTACCACTGGGTAGCCAGCGGGTTACGCGAGGACAGCACCATATCCACCAGACCTGCACTGAAACCAAAACCGGCAATCCAATGCATACTGGCCGCGATAAAGACGGAAAAACCGGTCAGCAGCGCATGCAGGAAATACAGCACCGGCGCAACAAACATGAAGGAGAATTCCAGCGGTTCGGTGATCCCGGTAAAGAAAGAGGCAAATGCCGCCGCCAGCATAATCCCCGCCACTTTGCTTTTGTTCTCAGGGCGCGCGCAGTGGTAAATCGCCAGCGCAGCACCCGGCAGGCCGAACATCATAATCGGGAAGAAGCCCGCCTGATAACGTCCGGTGATCCCCACGACAGCTTTGCCAGAGTCGATAGACTGTTGGCCAGCCAGGAAGTTAGGAATATCGTTGATACCCGCGACATCAAACCAGAACACGGAATTCAGCGCATGGTGCAATCCAACAGGAATCAGCAAACGGTTAAAGAAGGCATAAACCCCGGCGCCAACCGAACCCAGCTGTTGAATATATTCACCGAACGACACCAGCGCATTGTAAATCACCGGCCAGACGTACATTAAAATGAACGCCACCAGAATCATCAGGAAAGAAACCAGAATCGGGACTAACCGGCGTCCGCTGAAGAACGACAGCGCCTTAGGCAATTCAACCTGACTAAAACGGTTATACAGTTCAGCCGACATGACACCGACCAGAATCCCGATGAACTGGTTTTCAATCTTGCCAAATGCGGCAGGTACCTGTTCAACAGGGATCCGTTGGATCATGGCAACAACGGCCGGTGAACACAGCGTGGTCAGCACCAGATAACCGACAAAGCCGGTCAATGCCGCCGCACCATCTTTATCTTTCGACATACCGTACGCGACACCAACGGCAAACAGCACGGCCATATGCCCGATAATCGCCTCACCCGATTTGATGAGGAGAGCCGCCAACGCGTTCTCGCTTCCCCAGCCAACCGGATCAATCCAGTAACCTATCCCCATCAGGATAGCGGCAGCAGGCAGCGTCGCGACAGGCACCATCAATGCCCGACCGACTTTTTGTAAATAGCTCAGAGTACTCACTTTTCCCTCTCTTACCTTTGCGAGGTAATGAAATGTTGTGGGGCAAACAAACCTGCCAATAAATTTCACTGCCGAAGAACGCCGCTGTCGAAAACGTCATTGTCGAAAAAACGTGGCAGCGGTGGTTCTTAGGGGGAGTGTAAGAAAAATAATTCGCTACACAAATTAAACCCCGTAATTATGTGATAAAAATCACCAAAAAACTGCATACAAAAAGTTTATACCTGAATAAAACCCCAACTTATTTCAAGATTAAAAAAAACGGAGTAGACTAATTTTAATGCATAGACAAAACGCGCGACTGGCGCGATTTGCGCAATAACACATTTAATTCCACTAAAAAATCAGGAGAGCGCCGATGAGACTCATTCCTTTAACCACCGCCGCCGACGTCGGAAAATGGGCTGCCCGCCACATCGTTGAGAAGATTAACGCTTTCAAGCCCAGCGCAGAGCGCCCTTTTATTCTGGGATTGCCGACAGGCAGTTCACCACTGGAAGCCTACAAATCGCTGGTCGCCATGCACAAAGCGGGACTGGTGAGCTTCAAACACGTTATCACCTTCAATATGGATGAATATGTCGGCCTGCCGACCGATCATCCAGAAAGCTATCATACCTTCATGCATCAGAATTTCTTCAATCACGTTGATATTCCGCGTGAAAACATTAACCTGTTGAACGGCAACGCAGAAGACACCACAGCAGAATGTCGCCGTTATGAAGAGAAAATAAAGTCCTACGGGAAAATTCACCTTTTCATGGGCGGCGTGGGCAATGATGGACATATCGCCTTCAATGAACCCGCTTCCTCTCTGGCCTCCCGCACCCGCATCAAAACGTTGACAGAAGAAACCCGTATCGCCAATTCCCGTTTCTTCGGCGGGGACGTCAGTCTGGTGCCTAAATTTGCCCTGACCGTGGGCGTCGGTACGCTGCTGGATGCCGAAGAAGTGATGATTCTGGTGACCGGTCGTAACAAGGCGCAGGCGCTACAGGCTGCGGTAGAAGGCAACGTTAACCATATGTGGACCATCAGCTGTCTGCAACTTCACGCCAAAGCCATCATGGTTTGTGACGAGCCTTCAACAATGGAACTGAAGGTAAAAACCGTTAAATATTTCCGTGAGTTAGAAACGGAAAGTATGAAAAATCTCTAACCGATGCGGGAGTCGATGATGTACGCGTTAACCCATAGCCGGATTTTCACTGGCCACCAGATTCTGGATAATCACGCCGTCGTGATTGCCGATGGGCTGATCGAGCGAGTCTGCCCACTTGCCGAGCTTCCTGCCGGCATTGCACAACACGACCTGAGCGGTGCGCTCCTCGCCCCGGGTTTTATCGATCTCCAGTTGAACGGCTGCGGCGGCGTGCAGTTCAACGATTCGCTGGACACGATCTCCGTCAAGACGTTGGAGATCATGCAGCAGGCGAACGAGCGTTCAGGCTGTACCAGTTTTTTACCTACTCTGATTACCTCCAGCGATGCATTTATGAAGCACAGCATCGATGTGATGAGAGACTGGCTGGCGCAGAATAAGCATCAGGCGCTTGGGCTGCACCTCGAAGGTCCGTGGCTGAATGTGCTAAAGAAAGGCACGCATGACCCTGCCTTTATTCGCAAGCCCACGCAGGAGCTCGTCGACTTCCTGTGCGCCAACGCGGATGCCATTACGAAAGTCACGCTGGCACCGGAAGAAGTCGAACCGTCGGTTATCCGTCAGCTAACGGCCGCGGGCATTATCGTCTCTGCCGGGCATTCCAACGCCACCTGGGAACAGGCGAAACAGGGTTTTGCCGCCGGTATTCGTTTCGCTACCCACCTGTTCAACGCCATGCCGTATCTGACTGGCCGCGAACCCGGATTGGTCGGCGCGATTTACGACGCTCCGGAAGTCTATTGCGGTATTATCGCGGATGGACGACACGTTGACTGGGCCAATATTCGCAACAGTAAACGTATCAAGGGCGATAAGCTGGTGCTGGTTACCGACGCAACGGCACCGGCCGGCGCGGATATTGACCAGTTCATTTTTGCTGGTAAAACCATATACTACCGTGATGGCATTTGTGTCGATGAACACGGCACCCTAAGCGGTTCGGCACTGACCATGATCGAGGCTGTGCGTAATAGCGTCGAACACGCAGGCATCGCGCTGGATGAAGCGATTCGGATGGCAACGCTCTACCCTGCGCGTGCCATCGGTGTGGATAAGCAGTTAGGCAGTATTGAAAGCGGTAAAGTGGCCAACCTGACCGTCTTTGACCGTGACTATCACATTCTCAAGACGTTTGTTAACGGTAATCCTGTTTGGGGATAAAACGAGAAACGCCTTGGGGTAAAGCGGATATACGTTGGGGTAAACTGAGATAAGGTTTACCCCCACGTTGAGTTAAACCTAAGCGAGTAACTTCTTAATGACCACAGGCGGACAAGCGCAGATAGGGAATGTCGATCTGGTTAAGCAATTAAACAGCGCGGTGGTTTACCGCCTGATTGACCAGCAGGGTCCGATCTCACGAATTCAGATAGCAGAAGAGAGCCAGCTTGCTCCCGCCAGCGTTACCAAAATCACCCGCCAGCTTCTGGAACGTGGGCTCATCAAAGAAGTCGATCAACAAGCCTCCACCGGCGGCAGACGCGCCATTTCGATTATCACCGAAAACCGCCCTTTCCATACCATAGCCGTACGCCTCGGTCGCTATGACGTCACCATTGCGCTGTATGATTTGCAGGGAAAAGCGCTGGAAGAAGCGCACTACGATCTGCAAGAAAAAACGCAGGAGGCGCTAGAAGCCGCGCTCTTTCACGTTATCAGCGGCTTTATCGCCAGCCATCAGCGCCGTATTCGCGAGCTCATTGCGATTTCGGTTGTGCTGCCGGGGCTGGTTGATCCGGTTGCAGGCATTGTCCGCTATATGCCACACATCAGCGTGGATAACTGGCAACTGGTCGAAAATCTGCAACGACACTTCAACGTTACCAGCTTTGTCGGACACGACATCCGTAGCCTGGCGCTGGCAGAACACTATTTTGGTGCCACCCACGACTCACTGGATTCTATTCTGGTACGCGTCCATCGCGGCACTGGCGCGGGTATTCTCGTCAACGGGCAAATTTTTCTTGGCAGTAACGGCAATGTGGGCGAGATCGGCCATATTCAGATCGATCCACTTGGCAATCGCTGCCACTGCGGCAATTTCGGCTGTCTGGAAACCGTCGTCGCCAATGCCGCGATTGAACAACGCGTACAACATCTATTGGCTCAGGGCTACCCCAGCAAACTGTCTACCGATAGCTGCACGATTTCTGCGATTTGCAAAGCGGCAAACCGCGGTGATGCCCTCGCCCGTGAAGTCATCGAACAGGCTGGGCTCAATCTCGGCAAAGCGCTGTCCATCGCGATCAACCTGTTCAACCCGCAGAAAGTCGTGATTGCCGGAGAAATCACCGAAGCAGAAAAAACGCTGCTTCCTGCAATCCAACGCTGTATCAACGCGCAGGTGCTGAAAGAATTTCGTCACAACCTGCCGATTGAGATCTCCAGCCTCAACCATCTTTCTGCTATCAGCGCGTTCGCCTTGGTCAAACGGGCGATGCTAAATGGCGTGCTGCTACAGCAATTACTCGAAAACGCCTGATTCCCTTTCTGGCCGGATTATGTAATCCCTAAAAATCCGGCCTTTCCCTTCTATGAATTTAACGAATCACCACCAAAAAACCAAATAAATTAACGAAACACCATGCCGATGGCTTTTTTCATTAAATAATATTGAATTCCTATGGCACTTTGATGCTAAATCAATGGCACTGAGTTCGAATCTGTCATTACTGGGAGTCATGTATGTGTTCTATTTTTGGTGTGCTTGATCTGAAAAGCGATCCTGTTGAACTGCGTAAGAAAGCGCTGGAGTTATCCCGTTTGATGCGTCACCGCGGGCCAGACTGGTCCGGCGTTTATGCCAGCGACAAAGCGATTCTGGCTCACGAACGTCTGTCTATCGTTGACGTCAACACGGGCGCACAGCCGCTTTACAACGCCGAGCGCACCCACATTCTGGCCGTTAACGGTGAAATTTATAACCATCAGGCATTGCGTCAGCAATACGGTGACCGTTACGCGTTCCAGACTGGCTCCGACTGCGAAGTGATTCTGGCGCTGTATCAGGAAAAAGGTCCGGAATTCCTGGATGAACTGCGCGGCATGTTCGCCTTTGCCCTGTATGACAGCGAAAAAGACGCCTACCTGATTGGCCGTGACCACCTCGGCATCATCCCGCTGTATATGGGTTACGATGAGCACGGCAACCTCTACGTCGCTTCTGAAATGAAAGCGCTGGTTCCGGTTTGCCGCACCATCAAAGAATTCCCGGCTGGCAGCTACCTGTGGAGCAAAGACGGCGAAATTCGCGAGTACTACCAGCGTGACTGGTTTGATTACGACGCAGTAAAAGACAACGAAACGGATAAAGAAGCGCTGCGCGATGCGCTGGAAGAAGCGGTGAAAAGCCACCTGATGTCTGACGTGCCCTACGGCGTGTTGCTGTCTGGCGGTCTGGATTCCTCCGTTATCTCTGCAATCACCAAAAAATATGCCGCACGTCGCGTAGAAGATGACGAGCGTAGCGAAGCCTGGTGGCCTCAGTTGCACTCTTTCGCCGTCGGTTTGGAAGGTGCGCCAGATTTGAAAGCCGCGCAGGAAGTCGCTAACCACTTGGGCACCGTGCACCACGAAATTCACTTCACCGTGCAAGAAGGGCTGGATGCGATTCGTGACGTGATTTATCACATCGAAACCTATGACGTCACCACGATTCGCGCCTCAACACCGATGTACCTGATGTCCCGTAAAATCAAAGCGATGGGCATCAAGATGGTGCTGTCAGGCGAAGGTTCTGACGAAGTGTTCGGCGGCTACCTCTACTTCCATAAAGCGCCAAATGCCAAAGAATTGCATGAAGAAACCGTGCGTAAGCTGCTGGCACTGCACCAGTACGACTGCGCCCGCGCTAACAAAGCGATGTCAGCCTGGGGCGTGGAAGCTCGCGTACCGTTCCTGGACAAAAACTTCCTCGATGTCGCTATGCGCATCAACCCACGCGACAAAATGTGTGGCAACGGCAAGATGGAAAAACACATCCTGCGCGAGTGCTTTGAATCCTACTTGCCGCACAGCGTTGCATGGCGTCAGAAAGAGCAGTTCTCTGACGGCGTGGGCTACAGCTGGATTGATACGCTGAAAGAAGTAGCGGCTCAGCAGGTGACCGATCAGCAGTTGGAGACGGCGCGCTTCCGCTTCCCGTACAACACACCGGGCTCCAAAGAAGCGTATCTGTACCGTGAAATCTTCGAAGAGCTGTTCCCAGTTCCAAGCGCGGCAGAATGTGTACCGGGTGGCCCGTCAGTCGCCTGTTCGTCAGCTAAAGCGATTGAGTGGGATGAATCTTTCAAGAAACTGGATGATCCATCAGGCCGTGCGGTTGGCGTACACCAGTCAGCCTATAAATAATTCGATTTAATTTCTTCAATCAACGGGCCTTTCATGGCCCGTTTTTGTACGCTTAATTGACTGGGAATGCGTGCTTTTTGGCGTTTTTCTCACCATACTGTTCACAACCCAAACAAACGATACATTGAGGGCACTTTTCGGGAAAAAACTAGTTGACGCAATTAGGCCAACTACGCATAATGCGCCCCGCAACGCCGATGAAGGTGACGCGGAAAAGATGGCTACGTAGCTCAGCTGGTTAGAGCACAGCACTCATAATGCTGGGGTCACAGGTTCGATTCCCGTCGTAGCCACCATCTTTTTTGCGGGAGTGGCGAAATTGGTAGACGCACCAGATTTAGGTTCTGGCGCCGCAAGGTGTGCGAGTTCAAGTCTCGCCTCCCGCACCATATCATCTTCTCGGTCTGACATCGCTTTTCGAAGCCTGTTAGTGTTTTGTAGTGATTGGGGTATCGCCAAGCGGTAAGGCACCGGTTTTTGATACCGGCATTCCCTGGTTCGAATCCAGGTACCCCAGCCATTTCAAAACATATGCTGAAAAATTCGTTGTCCTGTTGGGGTATCGCCAAGCGGTAAGGCACTGGTTTTTGATACCAGCATTCCCTGGTTCGAATCCAGGTACCCCAGCCATCTACTTGTTAGTAGAAGATTTGTTGAAGTGAAGTAACATTAGCAGTAGATTTGGCTACGTAGCTCAGCTGGTTAGAGCACAGCACTCATAATGCTGGGGTCACAGGTTCGATTCCCGTCGTAGCCACCATATTTTTGGGGTATCGCCAAGCGGTAAGGCACCGGATTCTGATTCCGGCATTCCGAGGTTCGAATCCTCGTACCCCAGCCAAATAAAGCTGGTAAAACAGCAAAGAAACGGGGCGACAGTCGAAAGACGTCGCCCCGTTTTGTTATGCATGGCGACAAAGTGGCGACAGAAAGACAAAAAGCGCCTCTTGTTATGTTCAATTTTCTTAGCTGTTATTTTGAAGACGGAATTTCCACATGGCATTAACGAAATGCAGAGTGTGTAAAAAAGAAGTATCCATGTCGGCAAAGGTTTGCCCACACTGCGGGATTAAAGACCCAGGCGTCACATTGGGCATATTGTTAGTTATGACAGTTATGCTAGTTGCTATCGGATGGGGAATATTCCGTTGGGTTAGTGGTGATGACGAAAGTACAGCACCAAAAACTTGTAGCTCTACCGATGGGCAATGCCTTTTCAAAGCCAATGTTGTTGACGCGACAGCTCACTGTAAGCCTCTTGTAGAAAAAGCCTCAAAGTACGATTACGAATGGGCTGACGACATACTCGATAATATCTTTTCCCGCTTTTTACTCGACAGCAAAAGCAATCAGCTAACGTTCATCGGCGACAAAGTCAAATTCACAAATAGCTTTAACGCCAAAACAACGATTACATATGCATGCACTTTAGATCTAAAAACTAAAGGAGTGGTTAACTTCGATCTTGCAGAAGGGAAGCTGTAACACCAGAATCCCGGCAGTAGCGCAGGCTGGCCCACCCGTTTGTAGAAAAATAAAATTGATACCTGAAAACCGCAGGCGAGGCGACAGTCGAAAGACGTCGCCCCGTTTTGTTATGTCTGGTATTAACATCATCCGGTGCTAACATATGCAAATCAATCATTCGATTTTCCCAAAAGGGCGGGCATGAAGGTTTTATCGACATCCTCTGTTACTCATGATTTCAGCCACGTTGTGCTGCCACAGCAGAGTGGCGTCGGCCAGTCGCAATGGTCTGTCATACGTGCGCAGTTAAGCAAACTACTACTCAGCGTGGCGTTGCTGTTTTGCTTCATCACATCGACTGATGCGGCTGGCGTCCCTTCTTTTAAGATGTCTTCACAAACGTTCGCTGACCGGATGAATGCCAACCTGAAGAAACTCAATATCCCTCTCGAATTGACCGTTAAGTTGGAAAAGGGAACGTCCGTCGATGATTTTCAGCACATTTTTAATGAGCACGTCGGATTAATTGGGTCGGTAGAGAGTAAAAGCCAGCAACTTAATGGGCTTGTGATCCTCAACGCCGCGTCAGAATCCCCCGATGCAACAAGACAGAATCTGCAAATCGTCACTGCCGCGTTTTCTGCGCTATTGAGCGGAGCGTCATCAGGAGAAAACAGTCTCGAGAGCCCTGAGATGACCGAAATGATGTTCGGCTTGCTTCAGGATAGCCAGACCTCAGGTAAAGGTGTTAGGCAGATAGGACATGTTCGCTTTACGGCAACAACTAATGAGGACACCGATATTATTTTCACCGCCGAACCCGTACAGTAGCGGGCTGCGTCCTCATTATTCATCAGACGCCAATAGCATATTTCAACGCGCGCTGCTTTAACACGCCAGCGCGCTGTGCAACCATCAGCGCCATATTGCGCGCAAAGCTCAGCGGCGGTAACGCATTACTGAACGCGTTATAGAAGAGATCCATCCCGCTTTGCATCATCAGATTATCCGGCATACGGCGACACTGATAGCGGCGTAACACGCGCTCAGAAGCCCATTCTTCTCCTGCATTACGCGCGTTGATTAGCACATCCAGCAGCGCCTCAACGTCACGATACCCCAGATTAACGCCCTGCCCCGCCAGCGGATTGATGGTATGCGCAGCATCGCCCAGCAACACCAAGCCAGGTTTGATATAGGTTTGCGCATGGCGTCTGACCAGCGGGAACGACCCGGCGGAGAGTGCCTTGACCTTGCCCAATCGCTCAGGAAACGCAGCCGCAATTTCTTTATCCAACTGCGCAAGCGGCATTGCCTGAAGCTGGCGAATACGTTGAGGACTGTCATACCACACCAGCGATCCCCACTGGTCAAACAGCGGCAAAAACGCACGCGGGCCGCTCGGCGTGAACTGCTGCCAGGTCACATCCTGCTGGGGCTGCGAGGTCTCAACGCCGATCAACATACAAGACTGACGATACTGCCAGCCGCTGATGCCAATCCCCGCCCACTGGCGAACCTGAGAGTTCGCGCCATCGGCGCCAATCACCAGCGCAGCCGTCAGCTGTTGCCCATCGGCAAGCTGTAAACACCAACCATCATCGGTGCGTTGCAGACTCTGCGGCGTAGCCGGGCAATAACAGTGGCAGCGTTCTTCTTCCTGCAAACTGTCCCAGAGCGCCAATTGCAGCACGCGGTTTTCTACCATAAAACCCAGTTCGGGCAGGTGAATGTCGGCAGCATCAAAAACGACTCTGGCATTCGCCCATTCCCAGGTTTCCAACCGACGGTAAGGCGCGCTACGCATCTGCTGCACCCGCTGCCATGCGCCCAGCTCTTTCAATAGCGCAACCGACGCATAGCCAATCGCCGAGATCCGTAAATCTGGCGGACTGGCGGCATCAAACGGCGTCGGCATGTCCTGCTCAACTACCGCAACCTGAAATCCTTGCTGTGCCAGCCCAAGCACCGCGGCCGCACCGACCATACCACCGCCAACCACAATCGCATCGTAATGCATATTGGCTTTATCCTCTCTGATTCTGGTTTATTCACACCAGTAAAAATGCATGAAAATAGTGTACTGGATTTACGGGTAACTTTTCAGAAAAGCCGCATTTTTATAAAAAGTAAGGAGTTATCAAATCAGCGTGGTTTCCGGCGCTGGTCACAACGTCGGCGAGCGACTACAATACCCATCCCAAATGAGGGGAATCTTTCTTATCCGCACTGAGTAATGGTAAGTCGATGACAAAAAAACTGCATATTAAAACCTGGGGCTGTCAGATGAATGAGTACGATTCATCAAAGATGGCTGATTTACTGGGAAGTACGCACGGCTATGAGCTGACTGAAATCGCTGAAGAAGCCGATGTCCTGCTGCTCAATACCTGTTCGATCCGTGAAAAGGCGCAGGAAAAGGTCTTCCATCAACTTGGCCGTTGGAAAACGCTGAAAGATCTCAATCCGAACCTGATTATTGGTGTCGGTGGCTGCGTGGCCTCACAGGAAGGCGCGCATATTCGTGAACGTGCGCACTACGTTGACGTTATTTTTGGCCCGCAAACCTTACACCGCCTGCCGGAAATGATTAATCACGTTCAGGGCACCCGTAGCCCGATCGTGGATATCAGTTTCCCTGAAATCGAAAAATTCGACCGCCTGCCAGAACCGCGAGCCGAGGGGCCAACGGCTTTCGTCTCCATCATGGAAGGCTGCAATAAATATTGCACATTCTGCGTTGTGCCTTATACCCGCGGCGAAGAAGTCAGCCGCCCATGCGATGATGTGTTGTTTGAAATCGCTCAACTGGCCGCGCAAGGCGTACGTGAAGTTAACCTGTTAGGGCAGAACGTCAACGCCTATCGTGGCGAAACCTATGACGGTGAAATCTGCTCCTTTGCTGAGCTGCTGCGTTTGGTCGCCGCTATTGACGGGATCGACCGCGTCCGCTTTACCACCAGCCACCCGATTGAATTCACTGACGATATTATCAGCGTCTATGAAGATACGCCGGAGCTGGTCAGCTTCCTGCATTTGCCGGTGCAAAGCGGCTCTGACCGCGTGCTGACGATGATGAAACGCCGTCACACCGCGCTGGAATACAAAGCGATCATCCGTAAGCTGCACAACGCGCGTCCAGGCATTCTGATCAGTTCTGACTTTATTGTCGGTTTCCCTGGCGAAACGCAGGCTGACTTTGAACAGACGATGAAGCTGATTACCGATGTGAATTTCGATATGAGCTACAGCTTCGTCTACTCTGCCCGTCCGGGTACACCGGCTGCGGATATGGTCGATGACGTGCCAGAAGAAGAGAAAAAACAGCGTCTGTATCTTCTGCAAGAGCGCATTACCCAGCAGGCAATGCGCTTTAGCCGCCTCATGTTGGGCACCGTCCAGCGTATTCTGGTAGAAGGCACCTCGCGTAAGAGCGTGATGGAGCTGTCTGGCCGTACGGAAAACAACCGGGTCGTCAACTTTGAAGGCACGCCGGATATGATCGGTAAATTCGTCGATGTGGAAATCGTTGATGTTTATACCAACTCGCTGCGCGGCATCGTGGTGCGCACCGAAGATCAAATGGATCTGCGCGTACATGAATCACCGTCTTCCGTGATTGCGCGAACCCGCAAAGAGAATGAGATCGGCGTCGGGTTCTATCAGCCGTAATCGACGTACGTTTCAGTCTCAGCGTGATGATGGGTGGCAAAGCCACCCATTTTTTATGGCAGACCTGGATAGTCTGCCACCCTTCTGGCCGTTGCGATGCAACGTTGAAAAACGCTCCTGCGTTTTTTTATGGCCAGCTATCCGCTTCAATTTCATGCCGCTTACATTTGCTTTTGCGAGGCAGCATCCCAATATCATGATTGTGACTTGCACCATCGGGCATTCACGATGAATAATTCATTCATATGGCTGATACATCAGGCCGTCTGACAACTGTTCATTTTGTGCTGGCAGAACGTGCCAGCGCAGTAACGCTCAAGAGGAATAATTTGAACGTAACGACAAAAGAGATTGCCCTTGAACCCGCAGATAACCAACGCCTGCTCAGCCTTTGCGGTCCGTTTGATGACAATATTAAGCAGTTAGAGCGCCGCTTAGGCATCGAGATCAATCGCCGGGATAACCAGTTTAAGCTGGTCGGTAAAAACCTGCTCACGCAAGCTGCCGCCGATATCCTGCAACGTCTGTATGTCGATACGGCCCCGGTACGTGGCGTCATCGGCGATATCGATCCTGAGCAAATTCACCTGGCGATTAAAGAATCTCGCGTGCTGGAACAGTCTGCGGAGCACGTTCCTGACTATGGCAAAGTGGTCAATATCCGCACCAAACGCGGCGTAATCAAACCGCGCACGCCGAATCAGGCGCAGTATGTCGCCAATATCCTCGATCACGACATCACATTCGGCGTTGGCCCGGCAGGAACGGGGAAAACTTACTTAGCCGTCGCTGCCGCCGTGGATGCACTGGAGCGTCAGGATATTCGCCGTATTCTGCTAACGCGCCCGGCAGTCGAAGCCGGTGAAAAGCTGGGCTTCCTGCCTGGCGATCTGAGCCAGAAAGTCGATCCTTACCTGCGCCCGCTTTATGATGCTCTGTTTGAAATGCTAGGTTTTGAGCGCGTAGAGAAACTCATCGAACGCAACGTAATTGAAGTCGCGCCACTGGCTTACATGCGTGGCCGAACGCTGAACGATGCCTTTATCATTCTGGATGAAAGCCAGAACACCACCATCGAACAGATGAAAATGTTCCTGACGCGCATCGGCTTCAACTCAAAAGCGGTCATCACTGGTGACGTCACGCAGATTGACCTGCCGAAGAATCTGAAATCCGGCTTACGCCACGCGATAGAAGTGCTGGCCGATGTGGAAGAGATCAGCTTTAACTTTTTCCACAGCGAAGACGTGGTGCGCCATCCGGTTGTTGCGCGGATTGTGAATGCCTATGAAGCGTGGGAAAATGCCGAACAGAAACGTAAAGACGCCTTAGCAGAACAGCGTAAGCGTGAAGCACAGGCTGCGGCATCAGATCAGGAGCAAAAATGAGTCAGGTGATTCTGGATTTACAAATCGCCAGCGAGCAAGCACAAGGGCTACCGGAAGAAAAAGACTTTCAGCGCTGGCTGGAAGGCGTTCTGCCACAGTTTCAGGAAGTCTCTGAAGTCACGATCCGTATTGTGGATGAAGCAGAGAGCCGCGACCTGAATAACACCTATCGCGGTAAAGACAAGCCGACCAACGTATTGTCGTTTCCTTTCGAAGCACCGCCTGAGGTCGAGCTTCCTTTGCTTGGCGATTTAATCATCTGCCGTCAGGTTGTCGAGCGTGAAGCCGCAGAGCAGGAAAAAACCGTAGAAGAGCACTGGGCGCACATGGTTGTCCATGGTAGCCTGCATCTGCTAGGGTATGACCATATCGAAGACAGCGAAGCCGAAGAAATGGAAGCGCTGGAAACCGAGATTATGCAAAGTATGGGCTATGCCGATCCTTACCTTGCAGAAAAAGATGGCCTCACCGAATAAATAGAAATACATTTTGTATAGCCCCTAAATAATTCGAGTTGCAAGAAGGCGGCGACACAGCGAATCCCAGGAGCTTACACCAGTAAGTGACTGGGTGAGTGAGGAAAGCCAACGCACATGCAGCTTGAAGTATGACGGGTATAGCCCGAGATCGGGAAGATATCGGGTACTTATCTGCCCCACGTCAGCCGCTGTTTTGATTCCAACGGCTGGCAATAATCCCTTAACAAGAGTGATGTTAATTAAAACGCATGAGCGACGACCATTCTCAAAACAGCGATGCACCCAGTCCCAAAAAGGGCTTCTTTTCTCTTATTCTTAATCAGCTTTTTCACGGCGAGCCAAAAGATCGTAACGGCCTACTCACTCTGATTCGTGATTCCGAACAGAATGACCTGATCGATCCTGAAACACGAGATATGCTCGAAGGCGTCATGGATATCGCCGACCAGCGTGTACGCGACATCATGATCCCTCGCTCGCAGATGATTACGCTCAAGCGCGATCAAACGCTGGAAGAGTGTCTGGACGTGATTATCGAATCCGCCCACTCTCGTTTCCCCGTAATTAGCGAAGATAAAGACCACATTGAAGGCATCCTGATGGCGAAGGATTTGCTGCCGTTTATGCGCAGCGATTCCGAGCCCTTCAGTATGGATAAAGTTCTGCGTTCCGCCGTGGTTGTGCCGGAAAGTAAACGCGTTGATAGAATGCTGAACGAGTTCCGCTCGCTGCGCTATCACATGGCGATTGTCATCGATGAGTTTGGTGGCGTATCCGGTCTGGTCACGATTGAAGATATTCTTGAGTTGATTGTCGGCGAAATTGAAGACGAATATGACGATGAAGAAGACAGAGATATTCGTCAGCTTAATCGCCAGACCTACACCGTTCGTGCTTTAACCGATATCGAAGATTTTAACGAAGCTTTCGGTACACGGTTCAGCGATGACGAGGTCGACACCATTGGCGGCTTGGTTATGCAGTCATTCGGCCATCTTCCTGCCCGTGGCGAAACCATCGACATAGAAGGTTACCTGTTTAAGGTTGCGATGGCGGACAGCCGCCGTATTATTCAGGTTCATGTCAGAATCCCTGACAATGCCCCTCAACCAAAATTGGAAGAATAATTTGGCAATGGTTGTCGCTTCTTTTCTACAACGCCAGCAGGTCAAAGCCCTGCTGGCGCTCTTATTTGGTGCCTGTGGCACGCTGGCATTTTCTCCCTTTGATTTCTGGCCTGCGGCGATTATCTCGCTCATGGGCCTACAGGCACTGACGCTCAACCGTACGAGTCGTCAGTCAGCCTGGATAGGATTTTGCTGGGGATTGGGTCTGTTCGGCAGCGGCGTTAACTGGGTTTACGTCAGCATCGCGCAGTTTGGCGGAATGCCGGGGCCTGTCAATGTCGCGCTGGTCATTCTGCTCGCTGCCTATTTGTCGCTCTATCCATTGCTGTTTGCTGCCCTACTCTCACGCCTGTGGCCGAAAACAACTCTGTGGCGTCTGGCGCTTGCCGCTCCCGTACTCTGGCAGTTAACCGAATTTCTACGCGGCTGGGTGCTCACCGGTTTTCCGTGGCTGCAATTCGGCTACAGCCAAATTGACGGCCCGCTCAAAGGTATCGCGCCTATTCTGGGTATCGACACCATTACCTTCCTGTTGATGAGCCTTAGCGGACTGCTCGTTTATGCCATCAACCAACGAAAAATCGCGCCGGCAGCCATTGCCATCGGCGTTTTCGTTTTATCATGGCCGCTGCGCAACGTGCAGTGGTATACCCTGCAACCTGAACGCGCCGTCAATGTCGCACTGGTACAGGGCAATATCCCGCAGGCCATGAAATGGGAACAAGATGAGCTGTTGAACACGCTGAAGATCTATCTGGATAACAGCCTGCCCTATATGGACAAGGCCCCCATAGTTATCTGGCCAGAAACGGCAATTCCTGATATTGAAAGCCGTCAGGGTGCTTATCTGAAGCAAATTGACGACATTCTGCGTAGCCGTAATAGCAGCCTGATTACGGGTATCGTCGATATCCGGCGTGAGGGTAATAAAACCGATTTTTATAACTCAGTGATCGTTTTGGGTGACAAAGATCCGTATCACTACCCCACAACGAACCGTTACAACAAAAACCATCTGGTACCTTTTGGCGAGTTTGTCCCGCTGGAAACGTTGTTACGTCCGCTGGCGCCGTTCTTCGATCTCCCCATGTCGTCGTTCAGCCGCGGAGACTACGTTCAGCCTCAGCTTTCTGTGCACGGCTTCAAGCTCAACGCCGCCATTTGTTATGAAATCATCTTAGGCCAGCAGTTGCGGGATAACTTCCGGCCAGACACCGATATGCTGCTGACCATCTCGAACGATGCTTGGTTTGGTCATTCAATCGGCCCGTGGCAACACTTCCAGATGGCACGCATGCGCGCACTGGAATTAGGGCGTCCTCTGATTCGTAGTACCAATAACGGCGTCACCGCGGTGATTACCCCTGATGGCAATGTCAGCGCCAGTCTGCCGCAGTTTACGCGTGCGGTGCTGAGCACGCAGGTCGTGCCAGCAACGGGGATAACGCCTTATGCGCGCTTCGGTTCCTGGCCGCTCTGGATCATTACGCTACTAGGCGGTGTCGCTGCCGTTTTCTTCGGTTTGCGTCGCCGATAACCCGCCCCTCTTCCCATCCCTAAAGGCATGCTTTTGCATGCCTTTTTTTATTTATGGCACGGTATTTGCCTCTTATTACCCTGTAAAGGGTTGTTTCTGTATTTTTTTGGATATTACGTCGGCGTAAAGCTCTCTATTGGGGCAAGTAACGCACCAAATTGGTGCCACCCTCTGACATTGCTGTTATTTGGTGCGGCGGATATCGCAAAAAACAAACATTTCTATTTCAATCTATTTACAATCAGCTACTTTTTAACTGTATAGACAGTAACTTCGCGCTTTAACGGTGCAGCGTTATCACAGATAAGTCGCAAAGCATCATCAGTGATACAGCAATACGATGTTAGCTTGAAGACAATGTTAACTTGAAGATGACAGGTATATAACGACAGCAAAGGAGTTAGAACATGCAAATGCGTAAACTGGCATTATCACTGCTTCTGCTTGGCACCGCCGCCAGCGTAGCTCAGGCTGAAGATCTGGCCGGTACATTGAAAAAGGTCAAAGATAATGGCGTGATCGTCATTGGACACCGCGAATCGTCCGTGCCTTTTTCCTACTATGACAACACGCAAAAAGTGGTCGGCTACTCTCAAGCCTACTCTGACAAAATTGTTGAAGCGGTTAAGAAAAAACTGGATGCGCCTAATCTGCAGGTCAAGCTACTCCCTATCACCTCTCAGAACCGTATCCCGCTGTTGCAGAACGGTACCTTTGATTTTGAATGTGGTTCAACGACTAACAACCTGGAACGTCAGAAACAAGCCGCGTTCTCTAACACCATTTTCGTGGTCGGTACGCGTCTGTTAACCAAAAAAGATTCCGGCGTAAAAGACTTCCCGGATCTGGCGGGTAAAACCGTCGTAGTGACTTCCGGCACCACCTCTGAAGTTCTGCTGAACAAGCTGAATGAAGAAAAACAGCTGAAGATGCGTATCATCAGTGCGAAAGACCACGGTGACTCCTTCCGTACGCTGGAAAGCGGCCGTGCTGTCGCCTTTATGATGGATGACGCGCTGCTGGCGGGCGAACGTGCGAAAGCGAAAAGCGCCGATCAGTGGGACATCGTCGGTAAAGCGCAGTCTGAAGAAGCCTACGGCTGTATGCTGCGTAAAGACGATCCGCAATTCAAGAAACTGGTTGATGACACCATTGCTGAAGTTCAGACCTCCGGTGAAGCTGAAAAATGGTTCGATCGCTGGTTCAAACAGCCTATTCCGCCAAAAGACCTCAACCTGAACTTTGAACTGTCAGATGAAATGAAGGCCTTGTTCAAGGCGCCAAATGACAAAGCGCTAAACTAATTAATAATGAGAATAAGGGCAGAGCTATCTGCCCTCTGATTGCTGATTCGTGGCAGGACAGACAGGCATGTGATGGTCGTTCCCCATCACATGTTGCCCCGAGAAATTTCGATAAACAGGAAAATAAACAATACACCTGTAGTTTGAAACAGAACGGGAATATGGCCGCTCATCAATCTTCAGGGTAGCTTCGCTACCCTTTTTTTACCGGAGTTCGTTATGTCAATAGATTGGAACTGGGGCATATTTCTACAAGCCGCCCCCTTCGGCAACACAACCTACCTCGGGTGGATTTTGTCCGGGCTGCAAGTCACCGTCACATTATCTATCTGTGCCTGGATTATCGCCTTTCTTATTGGTTCTCTATTTGGAATCCTGCGTACCGTCCCAAATCGTTTTCTTGCGGGTATTGGAACCTGCTACGTCGAACTATTTCGTAACGTCCCACTAATTGTCCAGTTCTTTACCTGGTATCTGGTGGTTCCCGAGCTGCTTCCCGTCAACATCGGTATGTGGTTTAAAGCCGAGCTAGATCCGAATATTCAATTCTTCCTGTCATCAATGATTTGTCTGGGACTCTTCACCGCCGCGCGCGTTTGTGAGCAGGTGCGTGCAGGGATTCAATCGCTACCACGCGGCCAGAAAGCCGCCGGGCTGGCGATGGGCCTGACGCTGCCGCAAACCTACCGCTATGTGTTACTACCGAATGCATACCGTGTGATTGTTCCACCGTTGACGTCAGAGATGCTGAACCTGGTAAAAAACTCGGCCATCGCGTCTACGATTGGTCTGGTTGATATGGCGGCACAGGCGGGGAAACTGCTGGACTATTCCGCCCACGCGTATGAATCCTTTACCGCCATCACGCTGGCGTATGTTGGTATCAATGCCGTCATTATGTTGATTATGCAGGTCGTTGAGCGAAAAACCCGTTTGCCGGGCAATATGGGGAGCAAATAAATCATGCATGAATTTGACTGGAGCTCAATTGGGCCAAGCATGCCGTACCTGATTCAGGGGATGGTTGTCACACTCAAAATTACGCTAACAGCGGTGGTCTTCGGGATTGTTTGGGGCACGATTCTGGCGGTGATGCGTTTGTCGCCTATCAAGCCTATCAGTTGGTTCGCCAAGCTGTATGTGAACCTGTTCCGCTCCGTGCCTCTCGTCATGGTGCTGCTGTGGTTCTATCTGGTGGTTCCTAGCTTATTACAAAATGTGCTTGGGCTATCGCCGAAAACCGATATTCGACTGATTTCAGCTATGGTAGCCTTCTCGCTGTTCGAGGCAGCCTATTATTCGGAAATCATTCGTGCGGGTATTCTCAGCGTGTCACGCGGTCAATCCTCCGCGGCACTCGCATTAGGCATGACACACTGGCAATCCATGAAGCTGGTTATTCTGCCGCAGGCATTCCGCGCGATGGTTCCACTGCTGCTGACGCAGGGGATTGTTTTGTTCCAGGATACCTCGCTGGTTTACGTGCTCAGCCTCGCTGATTTCTTCCGTACCGCCTCAACCATCGGCGAGCGTGACGGAACACAAGTTGAAATGATCCTGTTTGCCGGTTTCATTTATTTTCTCTTCAGCATTTCAGCCTCAATGCTGGTCAGTTACCTGAAAAAAAGGACGGTTTGATGATTTCCCTGAAAAATGTTTCTAAATGGTACGGCCAATTTCAGGTGCTAGCCGACTGCTCCACAGAAGTAAAAAAAGGTGAAGTTGTGGTCGTCTGCGGGCCTTCTGGCTCTGGTAAATCAACCCTGATCAAAACCGTAAACGGTCTGGAACCAATTCAACAAGGTGAAATTACCGTCAATGGCATTGCCGTTAACGATAAGAAAACCAATCTGGCCCAGTTGCGTTCCAAAGTCGGGATGGTATTCCAACACTTTGAACTGTTCCCGCATTTATCAATTATCGAGAACCTGACGCTGGCGCAGGTGAAAGTGTTGAAACGTAATCGTGAAGAAGCCAAAGCTAAAGCGCAGAAGCTGTTGGAACGCGTTGGGTTGTCAGCACACGCCAACAAATACCCAGGGCAGCTTTCCGGTGGTCAGCAACAGCGTGTCGCCATCGCGCGCGCACTGTGCATGGATCCTATCGCGATGCTATTTGACGAACCGACATCCGCGCTTGATCCAGAGATGATCAACGAAGTGTTGGACGTTATGGTTGAATTGGCGCAGGAAGGCATGACCATGATGGTCGTCACGCATGAAATGGGCTTTGCCCGTAAAGTGGCGCACCGCGTGATTTTTATGGATGAAGGCAAAATCGTTGAAGACACCCGCAAGGATGATTTCTTCAATAATCCACAGTCCGAACGCGCGAAAGACTTCCTGGCGAAAATCCTGCATTAATACTCAGATAAAGCGTGCCGCAAGGCACGCTTATTTACCACTCTAGCAGCCCTAAGGCTGAAACGGCTGGCGGTGGAACAGGTCATGTGAGCATTTCGGGCAGAGTGGCAAAACCTCCGGCGTGTAGAACGCGATATGGTGATGGCAGTTCTCACACACCAGATTACCTAACCCCACCACTTCACCGCTGTGATACACCCCGTGATGATTCACATCTTTGAAGATCTCACGCCACTCTAGCTGCGTTTTATCCGTAATATCCGCTAGCTCCTGCCACAGGCTTTCCTTGATGACTCGCATAAACACGCTGTCGGTAAACTCATCCTGACTCTCATTATAGCTGCGGGCAAATTCTTCCAAATCGCGTTGAACGGCCTGAATCACCTGCTCTATTTCTTTCTGCGTCAGCTCCGAGCTTTCCTGCAAAGTTTTGCGGGCGCTCAGCACCAGACTGTCGAGATCGCGTTCACCATTGTTCAGCCGGGCCGTCACTGAAGCCATTAACTCGCGGTAATAGCGGGCTAGTTTATTCATGCTTCCTCCTGAATTAAGCGGGTTGAAAGGTGATAAAGCACGACTATTCGTCGTCTGACACATCAGGCCAAAACCGATACGTTGCCTATCTCTCTCTATTTTAGATTATTTTTCCGGTACGCCTGATAAATTGTCGCCAATTTGCGCAACGCCTCGCAGTATGTCGTTCCCAGATCAGAAATATTCCTCAGTCGGGCGCTGGGTGTTGTTGCCCGCGCCGCTTACGGCTATGCTATGCGGATCTTTTGTTATGAATCAGAACAGGCTACTCACGTAGCGATTCTTCACTAAACAGGACCCCTGGCAGCCATGCAAGAGCAATACCGCCCAGAAGAGATAGAAGCGGACGTCCAGCTTCACTGGCAAGAGAAGCAGACATTTAAAGTCACCGAACAGCCCGGCAAGGAAAAATACTATTGCCTTTCCATGCTGCCTTACCCTTCTGGCCGACTACATATGGGCCACGTCCGTAACTACACCATCGGCGACGTGATCTCCCGTTATCAGCGCATGCTGGGTAAGAACGTTCTGCAACCGATCGGTTGGGATGCCTTTGGTCTGCCAGCAGAAGGCGCCGCGGTTAAAAACAACACCGCGCCAGCACCCTGGACCTACGCCAATATCGACTACATGAAAAACCAGCTTAAACTGCTGGGCTTTGGCTATGACTGGGATCGTGAAGTCGCGACCTGCAAACCAGACTACTACCGCTGGGAACAGTGGTTCTTCACCAAACTGTACGAGAAAGGTCTGGTTTATAAAAAAACTTCCGCCGTTAACTGGTGCCCGAACGACCAGACCGTACTGGCAAACGAACAGGTTATCGATGGCTGCTGCTGGCGTTGCGATACCAAAGTCGAACGCAAAGAAATTCCACAGTGGTTTATCAAAATCACCGCTTACGCAGACCAACTGCTGAACGATCTTGATACGCTGGAAAGCTGGCCTGAGCAGGTCAAAACCATGCAGCGTAACTGGATTGGTCGTTCTGAAGGTGTGGAAATCACCTTTGATGTGGCAGACAGCGACGAGAAACTGACCGTTTACACCACGCGCCCGGATACGTTCATGGGCGTAACCTACGTTGCCGTTGCCGCAGGCCACCCTCTCGCTGCGCAGGCTGCTGCAACCAACCCAGCGCTGGCCGATTTCATTGCAGAATGCCGTAATACCAAAGTTGCCGAAGCCGATATGGCAACGATGGAGAAAAAAGGCATGGCCACTGGCCTGTATGCAATTCACCCGCTGAACGGTGAGAAAGTCGCTATCTGGGTCGCCAACTTCGTCCTGATGGAATACGGTACAGGCGCAGTGATGGCCGTTCCAGGCCACGACCAGCGCGACTGGGAATTTGCTACCAAATACGATCTGTCCATCAAGCCAGTTATTCTGAACGCCGATGGCAGCGAGCCCGATCTGTCCGTTCAGGCGATGACAGAAAAAGGCAGCCTGTTCAACTCTGGTGAGTTTGACGGTCTGGATTTCGAGGCTGGCTTCAACGCCATTGCTGATAAGCTGGTAGAGAAAGGTATCGGCGAGCGTAAAGTCAACTATCGCCTGCGCGACTGGGGTGTCTCCCGTCAACGTTACTGGGGCGCTCCAATCCCAATGGTGACACTGGAAGACGGCACCGTCATCCCAACGCCAGAAGATCAACTGCCGGTAATCCTGCCGGAAGATGTCGTGATGGATGGCATCACCAGCCCGCTGAAATCTAACCCAGAGTGGGCGAAGACGACCGTTAATGGTCAGCCAGCGCTGCGTGAAACTGACACGTTCGACACCTTTATGGAATCGTCCTGGTACTACGCGCGCTACACCTGCCCGCAGTACGATCAGGGAATGCTGGATCCGGCTGCTGCCAACTACTGGCTGCCCGTTGACCAATACGTTGGCGGTATCGAACACGCCATCATGCACCTGATGTATTTCCGCTTCTTCCACAAACTGATGCGCGACGCGGGTCTGGTGACCTCTGATGAACCCGCTAAACGTCTGCTGTGTCAGGGCATGGTGCTGGCTGATGCCTTCTACTATCTGGGCAATAACGGCGAACGCATCTGGGTTTCTCCGACTGACGTGACCGTTGAGCGTGATGAGAAAGGACGCATCGTCAAAGCCGTAGATAACGAAGGCCGTGACGTGGTTTACGCGGGCATGAGCAAAATGTCGAAGTCGAAAAACAACGGCATCGACCCGCAGGTCATGGTAGAGAAATACGGTGCAGATACCGTGCGTCTGTTCATGATGTTTGCTTCTCCGGCAGAAATGACGCTGGAATGGCAGGAATCCGGCGTAGAAGGCGCAAACCGCTTCCTGAAACGCGTCTGGAGACAAGCCTTCGAGCATACCGAGAAAGGTGCGGTAACAGCTCTGGATATCGCTACACTGACGGAAGATCAGAAATCACTGCGCCGCGATCTGCACAAAACGATTGCTAAAGTGACCGATGATATCGGCCGTCGCCAGACCTTCAACACCGCGATCGCCGCCATCATGGAATTGATGAACAAGCTGGCAAAAGCACCGCAGGACAGCGATCAGGATCGCGCGCTGACGCAGGAAACCATGCTGGCCGTCGTTCGTATGCTGTATCCGTTCACGCCGCACGTTTGCTTCACGCTGTGGCAGGCGCTGCAAGGTGAAGGCGACGTCGATACTGCGCCGTGGCCGGTTGCGGATGAGAACGCGATGGTTGAAGATTCCAAGCTGGTCGTTGTTCAGGTTAACGGTAAAGTACGTGGTAAAATCACCGTTGCCGCTGACGCAAGCGAAGAACAGGTTCGCGAACGCGCTGCACAGGAACCGCTGGTCGCGAAATATCTGGACGGCGTCACGGTTCGTAAAGTGATTTATGTCCCTGGCAAACTGCTTAACCTGGTTGTGGGTTAAGGCAAGGAGGAACTGTGCGACATCGTCTATTCACGTTGTTGCTGGGGCTGGCGGTGTTAATCACCGCTGGCTGCGGTTTTCATCTGCGCGGCACGACACAAGTGCCTGCGCAGTTACAAACACTGGTGCTCGACAGCAGCGATCCTTATGGTCCGCTAACGCGTGCAGTACGTGAGCAGCTCCGTCTCAGCGATGTGAAAATCGTTGACGATGCGACGCGTCAGGATATCCCGTCTCTGCGGGTACTGGGCTCAAGCGAAACGCGCGATACCGTCTCTATTTTTCAGGACGGTAAAACAGCGGAGTACCAGATGGTGCTAACGTTGCAGGCGCAGGTGCTGATGCCGGGTGAAGATATTTATCCGCTCAGCGTGACGGTGTTCCGAACGTTCTTTGATAACCCGCTGGCTGCCCTGGCGAAAGATGCCGAACAGGACATCGTTCGTCAGGAAATGCGTGAGCAGGCTGCCCAGCAGTTGGTGCGTAAATTGCTGACCATCAACGGTAGCCAGGAAGTCAAAAATCGGCTGCAGTCCACCGATTCAACGACTGCCACCACGCGTTCATGATTCGGCTTTACCCCGAACAACTCACCGCGCAGCTCCATGAGGGGCTGCGCGGTTGTTATTTGGTCTTTGGTTCAGACCCGCTGCTGCTGCAGGAAAGTCTCGACAGCATTAAACGGGTCGCTCAACAGCACGAATTCAGCGAGCATTTCAGCTTCATCCTGGATATTCATACCGACTGGGATGCGATTTTCAGCACCTGTCAGGCGCTCAGCCTGTTCGCCTCGCGCCAATCGCTCTTACTGGTTTTGCCGGAAAACGGCCCAAACGCCGCGATGGGTGAAAATCTGGTTAAGCTCTCTGGATTATTGCACCCCGATATTTTGCTGATTCTGCGCGGTCATAAACTGACCAAAGCGCAGGAAAACAGCGCCTGGTTCAAAGCACTGGCGCAAGACAGCGTCTATATCAATTGTCTGACGCCGGAACAGACCCAGCTCCCTCGCTGGGTTGCTCAGCGTGCCAAGTCCATGAAGCTGACGCTGGATGAACAGGCTACGCAGCTCATTTGCTATTGCTATGAAGGCAACTTGCTCGCGCTGTCTCAGGCGTTAGAGCGGCTGGCGCTGCTTTATCCCGATGGCAAGCTGACCCTGCCGCGTGTGGAAAGTGCAGTCAATGATGCCGCTCACTTCACGCCGTTCCACTGGCTTGATGCGCTGCTGGCAGGCAAAGGCAAACGCGCCTGGCACATTTTGCAGCAGTTAAAACAGGAAGATTGCGAACCTGTCATTTTACTACGCACGCTACAGCGTGAACTACTACAGCTGCTGGCGCTAAAACGGCGCATGTCAGACACGCCGCTGCGTACGCTGTTCGATCAGCAAAAAGTGTGGCAAAACCGGCGTGACCTGCTCACTCAGGCATTACAGCGGCTTTCTCTTCAACAGCTACAGCAGGCCGTACGATTGCTAACGCAGGTGGAAATAACCTTAAAGCAAGACTATGGCCAGTCCGTTTGGTCTGAACTGGAATCGCTTGCCATGCTTCTGTGCGGCAAAGCCTTGCCGGAGGCATTCATCTGAATACGTCACCCGCAGCGCCATCCCTGACCGCGTTTTTTGGCGGCACGTTTGACCCGATTCATTACGGTCACCTTCAGCCAGTGACCGCACTGGCAAAGCTCGTGGGGTTGACTCAAGTCGTCCTGATGCCCAATAACGTTCCACCGCACCGGCAGCAGCCCGAAGCCAGTTCCCGGCAACGTTTTCATATGGCTGAGCTGGCCGTGGAAGGCAACCCACTATTTACCGTGGACGATCGTGAACTGCAACGGCAAACGCCCTCCTACACCATCGATACGCTGGAAGCGCTGCGGGCTGAAAAAGGCCGAGATGCGCCGCTGGGCTTTATCATCGGGCAAGATTCGCTGCTCACGCTGCACCACTGGCACCGCTGGCAGGATCTACTCAGCGTCTGCCATTTGCTAGTATGTGCTCGGCCCGGCTATCGCTCGACGCTGGAAACGCCCGAATTACAGCAGTGGCTGGACGATCATCTGACGCACACGCCGGACGATCTTCATCAGCAACCCCAGGGGCGGATCTTTTTAGCAGACACGCCGCTGGTCACTATTTCCGCCACGGACATTCGCCAGCGTCGCCAGCAAGGTCTGGACTGTTGCGATTTATTACCTCCCGCCGTGCTCAGCTACATCGACGAAAGCGGCCTGTACCAATAACACCGCTTTTCCTGCCCATCAGCCACGGGCTTTATACCACTCGGGAAAAGTGCGTGATATACTCCGCGGCTGGTTTCAATCACCGGGAAAAGCGGAAATTCTCGGTAATTACTCGGTGATTCACCTTTTTCCTAAACAATTCAGCGCCACACGCGTTCGTCAGTTGCTGACAAAACGCCATTGAGGGGGAACCTTTGCAAGGCCAAGCACTCCAAGACTTCGTTATTGATAAGGTCGATGACTTAAAAGCCCAGGATATTGTTGCACTTAACGTGCAGGGTAAGTCCAGCATCACCGATTACATGGTTATCTGTACGGGTACCTCTACGCGTCATGTCGCTTCTATCGCCGATCACGTCGTGCAGTCTTCACGCGCCGCGGGTCTGATCCCACTCGGTGTCGAGGGCGAAAGCGCTGCTGACTGGGTTGTTGTCGATTTAGGTGACGTGATGGTTCATGTCATGCAAGAAGAAAGCCGTCAGCTGTACGAATTAGAAAAGCTGTGGGGCTAGTATGAAACTGCAACTGGTCGCCGTTGGCACCAAAATGCCCGACTGGGTGCAGACTGGTTTCACCGATTATCTGCGCCGTTTCCCAAAGGACATGCCTTTCGAATTACTCGAAATTCCGGCGGGGAAACGGGGTAAAAATGCGGACATCAAACGCATTCTGGAGCGCGAAGGCGAACAGATGCTAGCCGCAGTAGGCAAAGGCAACCGCATTGTTACGCTGGACATACCAGGGACTCGCTGGGAGACGCCGCAGTTGGCGCAACAGCTAGAGCGCTGGAAACAGGACGGGCGCGACGTCAGCTTGCTGATTGGCGGGCCAGAAGGGCTTTCGCCGGAGTGCAAAGCCGCAGCAGAACAAAGCTGGTCACTCTCGCCATTAACGCTGCCGCACCCGCTTGTTCGTGTACTGGTGGCAGAGAGCCTGTACCGTGCATGGAGCATTACGACTAATCACCCTTACCATCGGGAGTAAGGCGATACGATGAAACCTGTGAAATAACGCTGGATGAAAGTAGAACGTAAACCCTTTCGTGATTATACGGCTGAGTCCGCCCTGTTTGTGCGCCGTGCTTTGGTAGCCTTTCTGGGCATTTTGCTGCTTTCCGGTGTATTAGTCGCTAATCTTTATCATCTGCAAATTGTGCGCGTTGATGACTACCGCACACGCTCTAATGAGAACCGCATTAAGCTGGTTCCTATCGCGCCCAGCCGCGGCATCATCTATGACCGTAACGGCACCCCGCTGGCGCTGAACCGCACTATCTATCAGTTAGAACTGGTACCCGACAAAGTCGACAATCTTAAAGATACGCTCGAAGCCCTGCGCCCCGTCGTCGATCTGACCGATGACGATCTGGAAAACTTTGAAAAAGAGCGTAAGCGTTCACGCCGTTTTACTTCCATCCCCGTAAAAGCTGGGCTCGATGAGATTCAAGTCGCCCGCTTTGCCGTCAACCAATACCGCTTCCCCGGTGTTGAAGTTAAAGGCTACCAGCGCCGCTATTATCCTTACGGTTCTGCTCTGACGCACGTAACGGGCTATGTATCCAAAATCAACGATAAAGACGTAGAGCGGCTAACCAAAGAAGAAAAAATTGCCGATTATGCCGCCACACGTGACATCGGTAAGCTAGGTATTGAACGTCATTACGAAGATCTGCTGCACGGCAAGCCTGGCTATGAAGAAGTTGAGGTTAACAACCGCGGCCGCGTGATCCGCCAGCTCCACGAACAGCCACCGCAGGCCGGGCGTGATATTTATCTGACGTTGGATCTAAGCCTGCAAATCTACATCGAGAAACTGCTGGAAGGCAGCCGTGCTGCCGTGATTGTCACCGATCCACGCGACGGCGGTATTCTGGCGATGGTTTCCACGCCCAGTTACGATCCCAACCTCTTTGTCGACGGGATTTCCACCAAGAATTACACAAAACTCCAAAGCGACCCCGATCGTCCGCTGATCAACCGTGCGACACAGGGGATTTACCCCCCCGCCTCCACCGTTAAACCTTATATTGCGGTTTCTGCTCTCACGGCAGGCGTGATCACCACGAACACCAGCCTGTTCGATCCCGGCTGGTGGCAATTACCCGGTTCCGAAAAGCGCTTCCGCGACTGGAAAAAATGGGGACATGGTCGCCTTAACCTCACCAAATCGCTGGAAGAGTCCGCGGATACCTTCTTCTATCAGGTCGCTTATGACATGGGGATCGATCGTCTATCCGAATGGATGAACAAATTTGGTTACGGCGAGAAAACCGGTATCGATATTTCGGAAGAAAGCAAAGGCAATATGCCAACGCGCGAGTGGAAATTAGGACGGTTCAAAAAACCCTGGTATCAAGGGGATACGATTCCGGTCGGGATTGGTCAAGGTTATTGGACCGCAACGCCTATCCAAATGAATAAGGCGCTGGTGACGCTGATCAACGACGGCCAGGTCAAAACGCCGCACCTGCTTTATAGCTCGCGGGAAAATGGCAAGATTGTGCCTTTCCGGCAGACAGAGAATCAGCAAATTGGCAACATCCACTCTGGCTATTGGGAAGTGGCGAAGGATGGAATGTATGGCGTAGCTAATCGGCCTAACGGTACTGCCCACAAAAGCTTTGAGGATGCGCCTTATAAAATTGCGGCCAAATCCGGTACAGCACAGGTTTTCGGCCTGAAAGAAAACGAAACCTATAATGCGCACAAGATCGCAGAACATTTGCGTGACCATAAATTAATGGTTGCGTTTGCCCCATATAAAGACCCTAAAGTAGCGATGTCGATTATTCTGGAAAACGGTGGCGCAGGCCCGACCGTTGGCACCATCACCCGCCAGATCCTTGATCATATTCTGCTGGGTGATAACAATACCGATTTACCCAGTGCGCCTCCTGCACCACCGGGTAGCGAGAGTGAGTAACAGACAGTCATGACCGATAGCCAACAAAAGGGATCGTTCTGGGCGAAAATCCATATCGATCTGCCGTTTCTTCTCTGCATCCTGGCACTGCTGGGCTATAGCCTATTTGTCTTATGGAGCGCCAGCGGACAAGACGTCGGTATGATGGAGCGAAAAGTCGTTCAAATCGTGCTGGGGTTTACGGTGATGATCGTGATGGCGCAAATCCCTCCACGCGTATATGAAGGCTGGGCTCCCTACCTCTATGTGTTTTGCGTGATTTTGCTGCTCATCGTGGATATTTTTGGGCAGATCAGTAAAGGCGCACAGCGCTGGCTGGATCTGGGCTTTATCCGTTTTCAGCCGTCAGAAATTGCCAAGATAGCAGTACCGCTGATGGTCGCCCGTTTTATCAACCGTGATATGTGCCCGCCGTCGCTAAAAAATACGGCAATCGCGCTGGTACTGATTTTTGTCCCTACGCTGCTGGTTGCGGCACAGCCGGATTTAGGCACCTCAATTCTGGTCGCACTATCGGGGCTATTTGTGCTTTTCCTTGCTGGCATGAGCTGGCGCTTAATTGGCATCGCCGTCCTGCTACTCGCCGCTTTTATTCCTATACTCTGGTTTTTCCTGATGCATGACTATCAGCGCGCCAGGGTCATGATGCTGCTCGATCCAGAAAGCGATCCGCTCGGAGCCGGGTACCATATTATTCAGTCGAAAATTGCGATAGGCTCAGGCGGTCTGTCTGGAAAAGGCTGGCTGCATGGCACACAGTCTCAGTTAGAGTTTCTGCCAGAGCGCCACACCGACTTTATCTTTGCCGTGCTGTCTGAAGAACTCGGGTTAATCGGCGTGTTGATTCTGCTCGCTATGTATCTGTTCATGATTATGCGCGGCCTGGTCATCGCCGCGAATGCGCAAACCTCGTTCGGCCGGGTAATGGTCGGCGGGCTGATGTTGATTCTGTTTTTCTATGTGTTCGTCAATATCGGGATGGTCAGCGGTATACTTCCCGTCGTTGGCGTGCCGCTGCCGCTAGTCAGCTACGGTGGGTCGGCGCTGGTCGTCTTAATGGCGGGGTTCGGTATCGTCATGTCGATACATACTCACCGCAAACTGCTATCTAAGAATTTATAATACGAGGTGAGCAATGCGTAAGGATTGGCTTTGGGTCGGCGTAGCAACTCTGGCGCTTGCGGCCTGTACCACAACGGAACAGCGGCAGCCTGCGCCGCCCGTGACTCAGGTTTACAGCGGCCCGACGGAAGAGATCGGTGGCGCAGAACCACGTTATGAACCCTACAATCAGGGTACGCTGCAAGACTACAGCATCAAAGGTAAGAGCTATAAGATTGTCAAAAACCCGCAAAATTTTAGCGAGACAGGTTTAGCCGCATGGTACGGCGAAGAAGCCAGCGGTAACCGCACGTCAATCGGCGAAACGTTTGATCCTAATGCGATAACCGCCGCCCACCCAACGTTGCCTCTGCCAAGCTATGTCCGCGTGACCAACCTGAGTAACGGTCGCCGTCTGGTAGTACGCGTGAACGACCGCGGGCCGTATACGCCGGGCAGAATTATCGATCTGTCCAAGGCCGCAGGCGATCGGCTGAATATCTCGAACAATACCAAAGTCAAAGTGGACTTCATCAACGTCGCGCCAGACGGCACGCTCTCCGGTCCCGGAACCGTGGGCACCACCGTCGCTAAGCAAAGCTTCGCCCTGCCGGAACGTCCGAGCTTCGGTGCCAGCGGGCTGGGCACACCGATGATGGAAACGACGTCGCCAACGCCCAACAGCGCCGTGCGCCCGATCAGCAATAGCAGCCTGAGTGCACCAGCAGAAAGCACACAGCCGCAGAGCAGCGCGCCGTCGCACAGCGGTGGTTTTCTGGGGGCACCTTCCGCCTTGCGCGCTGGCGTGGTTGAGTCCAGCGTGACGCCAGCGGTAGCGCCATCGTCATCCGCTGCGCCAATGAACGTCGCGCCAGCTGCTGCGGCAACGGTTGCCGCTCCCGCGGCTACAACGCCATCTGCCACGGGCCGCTATGTGGTTCAGGTCGGTGCATTGAGCGATCAACAGCGCGCGCAAACCTGGCAACGCAGCCTGAGCGAACGCTTCCGCGTGGCCGGGAAAGTCACGGCGAGCGGTGGCCTGTATCGTATTCAACTGGGGCCATTCCAGAATCGTCAACAAGCCGCTGAACTTCAACAACGTTTGTCAGTCGAAGCTCAGCAGCAGTCGTTTATTACCGCCGCACCCAGCACCCTCTAGTAACAGATAATCGGCAGACTCACGCAGCGAAAACGGCGGCTATGGCATTGAACATACCGCCCTTTTGCAAAATCACGTAACGTAATGTCTGATGCCTGCCTATTTCCCATCTGCTATAGTGTGGCTCGTTTTTTAACTCATACCCACGGATGTTGTTGTTCCAATCATGAATACTGTAAACACGTCTCGTTTTACTAAACGTACTGCGCTTGGCGCACTGCTCGTCATTAGCGCCTCTTCCTTTGCCTATGCCGAAGATATCAATCTTAAAACGATGATCCCCGGCGTCCCGCAAATCGATGCTGAATCCTACATCCTGATTGATTACAACTCTGGGAAAGTGTTGGCGGAAATGAATGCCGACACGCGCCGCGATCCGGCCAGCTTAACGAAAATGATGACCAGCTATGTGATTGGTCAGTCCATTAAATCAGGAAAAATCAGCCCGAACGACATCGTTACCGTCGGTAAAGATGCCTGGGCAACCGGCAACCCGACCTTCCAGGGTTCTTCCCTGATGTTCCTGAAGCCGGGCGACCGCGTTCCTGTCTCCCAGTTAAACCGCGGCATCATTCTGCAATCCGGTAACGATGCCTGCGTCGCGATGGCCGACTACGTTGCCGGCAGTCAGGATGCCTTCGTTAACCTGATGAACGGTTACGTGAAAGCACTGGGGCTGAAAAATACCAATTTTGAAACCGTGCACGGTCTTGATGCGCCGGGCCAGTTCAGTTCGGCACGCGATATGGCCCTGATCGGTCAGGCGCTGATCCGCGATGTGCCTGAAGAATACGCAACCTACAAAGAGAAAGAGTTCACGTTCAACAATATCCGCCAGCCTAACCGCAACGGTTTGCTGTGGGATTCCAGCCTGAATGTTGACGGCATCAAAACGGGCCATACGTCATCAGCTGGCTTTAATCTGGTCGCCTCAGCAACAGAAGGCCAGATGCGCCTGATTTCTGCGGTACTGGGTGGACGTAACGCCAAAGGCCGCGAATCAGAAAGCAAGAAACTGCTGACCTGGGGCTTCCGCTTCTTTGAAACCGTCGCGCCATTGAAAGCAGGCAAAGAATTCGCTTCTGAGCCCGTCTGGTTTGGCGACAGCGACCGCGTTGCGCTGGGCGTTGAGAAAGATGCCTATCTGACTATTCCGCGCGGCCGTATGAAAGATCTGAAAGCCAGCTATGTTCTGGACAACACGGAACTGCATGCGCCGTTAGCCAAAAATCAGGTTGTGGGTTCCATCAACTTCCAACTGGATGGCAAAACCATCGATCAGCGCCCGCTGGTGGTGATGAACGAAGTGAAAGAAGGCGGAATTTTTGGCCGCATGATCGACTACATCAAACTGATGTTCCATCACTGGTTCGGCTAATCCCCCTTGTGTGGGGTCAAAACGCCCCCATATAGATACCATCCATAACTCCCGCAGAACGCGGGAGTTATGCTTTTTTAGTATACTGTACTGATGTCAGTGCTAATACCGTCGGAATAATACCGATGTATTACCCTCTCTGGAGCGCAAATGAAAACCAAATTAAACGAACTGCTTGAATTCCCCTGTGTTTTTACCTACAAGGTCATGGGTGAGGCAAAACCAGAGTTAGTCGATCTGGTCGTTGAAGTGGTACAGCGTCATGCGCCAGGCGACTACACGCCGCAGATCAAACCCAGCAGCAAAGGGAATTATCACTCTGTTTCCATCACCATCACTGCGACACACATTGAGCAGGTGGAAACGCTGTACGAAGAACTGGGCAACATCGACATCGTGCGCATGGTTCTGTAAGACATAGGATTCTATGAAACATAGGGTTCTATGAAACATAGGGTTCTATAAGAATCACGCAGTAAAAAGAACGAGCGGGAAAACTGGCGAGTACGGCAGGGTTTTGTGATTTTGCAAAGTGCTGTTCGCTGAGGCTTCCCGCCGTTATAATCCCCCCCACCTTTCCTTAACCTGAAGATGACACACTTGCTACAGGATAAGATCATCGTACGCCAATTTGACGTACAGCCGTATGAACCCGTCTCTCTGGCGATGCATAATTTCACCGACCGACGTGATGATAAAACGCCAGATGAAATTTGGCTGGTTCAGCACCCCCGCGTATTTACGCAGGGTCAGGCAGGCAAAGCCGAGCATGTCCTCATGCCCGGTGATATTCCCGTGATTCAGAGCGACAGAGGCGGTCAGGTGACCTACCACGGCCCCGGCCAGCAGGTCATGTACGTGTTGATTGACCTGAAGCGTCGCAAGCTCGGCGTTCGTCAGCTCGTCACCGCCATCGAAAACACCGTGATTGGCACTCTGGCACATTTCCAGATTGAAGCTCATGCGCGCCCTGATGCGCCCGGCGTCTATGTAGGCGAGCGTAAAATCTGTTCGTTAGGACTGCGTATTCGCAAAGGCTGCTCTTTCCACGGTCTGGCGCTCAATATTGCCATGGACCTCTCCCCTTTCCTGCGCATCAACCCGTGTGGTTACGCCGGAATGGAGATGACGCAAATCAGCGATCTGGTGCCGGGCGTCACGTTGGATGACACCGCTCCCGTGCTGGTGAACACCTTTTTGCAGTTAGTCGGCTACTCCGCACCCGAATTTGTTTCGTGGAATCTGGACGTTCAGGGTGAGCCGCTTCCTGGTTAACGTATTTCATCCTGTTAATAAAAATCAGTCAGTTAGACGATCGTTTTTTGATAAATTACATTTTATTCACATAATTTCTTCATTTTGATCGCGCAAAGGCTGATTGTGGTTAGGCAAGATGATATAATTTTTATAGTTTTTTAAAAAAAAGTTTAACTAAAAACATAATCCTTTGAATTTGAATTACAAATTTAAAGAAACGATTCAGAACTGGAACTTACGCAAACATGAGTAAACCGATTCAGATCGAACGCGGCGTTAAATACCGCGATGCCGATAAGATGGCGCTAATCCCGGTACGTACCGTCGTCACCGAACGCCAAGAGCTTCTGCGCAAACCTGAATGGATGAAGATTAAACTTCCGGCGGATTCAAGCCGTATTCAGGGAATCAAAGCGGCCATGCGCAAAAACGGGTTGCACTCAGTTTGCGAAGAAGCGTCCTGTCCGAATCTGGCGGAGTGTTTCAACCACGGTACCGCCACCTTCATGATTCTGGGTGCCATTTGTACCCGTCGCTGCCCGTTCTGTGACGTTGCCCACGGCCGCCCGCTTACGCCGGATGCCAATGAGCCTGAGAAACTGGCACAGACCATTCATGACATGGGTTTACGCTATGTCGTGATCACCTCCGTTGACCGTGATGATCTGCGCGACGGTGGAGCCCAGCACTTTGCAGACTGTATCAGCGCCATTCGCCGCAAAAACCCGAGTATCCGCATCGAAACGCTGGTGCCAGACTTCCGTGGCCGTATGGATCGCGCGTTAGAGATCCTGACCGCCACGCCGCCAGATGTGTTCAACCACAATCTGGAAAACGTACCACGCGTTTACCGTCAGGTCCGCCCTGGTGCGAACTATGAGTGGTCACTGAAGCTGCTGGAAAACTTCAAGAACGCACATCCAGATATCCCAACCAAATCTGGCCTGATGGTTGGATTGGGAGAAACCAATGCGGAAATCGTGGAAGTGATGCGTGACCTGCGCCGCCACGGTGTGACGATGCTGACGCTGGGACAATATTTACAGCCAAGCCGCCATCACCTGCCAGTACAGCGCTACGTCAGCCCGGATGAATTTGATGAGATGAAGGCCGAAGCGATGGCGATGGGCTTTACCCACGCTGCCTGCGGTCCATTTGTTCGCTCGTCCTACCATGCCGACCTACAGGCAAAGGGCATCGAAGTAAAATAAGCGCTCATACATATTTACACATTTTTTGTGTGGAATAAAAAACGGACGGCAATCGCCGTCCGTTTTGCTGTGTGGGAGTCGATCAGGGTTCTTTACGAGATGAATCATGCAGCGCTGCCGTATCATCCGTCTTTGCCGACTGATCGTCACTCATCGCCTTCTTGAAGCCTTTAATCGCCGCGCCCAAATCACCGCCGAGGCTACGAAGTTTATTCGTACCGAACAGCAGAATGATTAACGCGCCAATCACCAACAGCTTGGCAATACTGATACCTTCCATACAAACCTACCTGATTTAGATGCTGGAGACGCCAGCGAACGAGAACGATTTTTTATTGAAAATAATTCTTTTACTCTATGTCCTCTATCTAAAACCTTATGCAGCACGACACAATTAGCATCTGTAACAAAGTAAGACACGGCAAAAGCGCTTTCGCCCGCATTCAGATTGCTTTACAACTTTCACCTCGGCATCACTACAAAAATCCCTTCTGACGGCGTAAACTTTCCATACTAAAGCGGAGATGACATTCCTCCCTACCCCTCGCGCAGCCAAAACGCTGACAGCCTTAAAAACAGGGTACAACCGCCACTCGGCTAATGATGTCTACGTCCACCTCGCAGAGAGGGCGTAGCGTCCTGCCCAATACTCTCCGAGACAACAAAAACAACTCAGGCAAAACAGCCAAAGAAAGGTTTCTATGTTTAGTACATTACTCGCAGTATTTATTGGCGGCGGAGTCGGTAGCGTGGCGCGTTGGCAGCTTGGCGTGAAGTTTAACAATCTGTATCCAACGCTGCCGCTGGGCACTCTGCTTGCCAACTTGATTGGGGCTTTTGTTATTGGCGGCGCACTCGCTTTCTTCCTGCGCCATCCTCATCTCGATCAGGACTGGAAAATATTGATTACCACCGGGCTGTGCGGCGGTTTAACGACGTTTTCGACCTTTTCCGCAGAAGTCGTCATGTTCCTGCAAAGTGGGCAGCTTGCGGCGGCGGGGTTACACGTACTGTTGAATCTGGCGGGTTCGCTGCTCATGACCGCGCTGGCGTTTGCTCTGGTCACGTGGGTGACAACACACTGATGTCACGTGGAAATTGAAGCAAAAAAAACCCGCCATTGGCGGGTTTTTCACGAAATCGGTATAATTAAATAGCGTTAACGTTAGCAGCTGAAGGACCTTTGGCACCGTCAGTGATTTCGAACTCTACACGCTGACCTTCAGCCAGAGTTTTGAAACCATTGCTCTGGATGGCAGAGAAGTGTACGAACACGTCTTTGCTACCATCTTCAGGAGTGATGAAACCGAAGCCTTTAGACTCATTGAACCACTTAACACTACCTTTAATCTTAGACATCAAACTTACCTTTACATGAATGAAAGACACAAAATCTGTGTCAGGTACAGTACAACAATAGATTGGCCTTTTGTCCAGTTGAAGTTGGATAAAAAGTGATAAAAGTCGCTAAAAATGTATACCGCGCAACTCAGCTGTCCTATTTTAACCCGATGCAGAACGCAGAGAGTTCAGTTCTGGCCAATTCATCACTTTTTACGATATGAAGGAAGGCATCATGGTAAGCAAAACGCTGGGTCTGATCGGGGGCATGAGTTGGGAATCCACCATCCCGTATTACCGCATTATCAACGAGTATGTGAAAAGCCAACTTGGCGGCCTGCACTCCGCCAAAATCATCCTGCACAGCGTCGATTTCCACGAGATCGAACGGTTGCAGTCACAAGGTGATTGGAAGCAGTCAGCCGCTGTACTCAGCAATATCGCAGTAGGATTACGTCAGGCGGGAGCGGAGGCGATCGTCATCTGTACCAACACGATGCATAAAGTGGCCGATGACGTTGAACGCGCCTGTCAGCTTCCTCTTTTGCATATTGCCGATGCCACCGGTGCCAGCCTGAAACAGCATAAATTGAAGAAAGTCGGCTTGCTTGGAACCCGCTACACAATGGAGCAGGATTTCTATCGCCAGCGCATTCAGGAACGATTTGGCGTGGAGGTGATAGTTCCTGACCATGAGGGAAAAGAGGCCGTTAATCGCATCATTTACGATGAACTGTGTCTGGGAAACATTAACGACGCATCGCGGCTGGTCTATCGGGACATTATCCAGCAGCTTGAACAGCAAGGCGCGGAAGGCATCATTCTGGGTTGTACGGAGATTCCGCTGTTAATCAGTGCTCAGGATGCGAAGGTTCCTCTTTTTGATACCAGCAGGCTCCACGCAATTGCTGCTGCAAAATTTGCACTTAACCAGCCATCATGATGAATTAATTCGATAAAATAAAATCTATACGCAAACTAATAATAGCCTCTTTTATTTACTCAAGTTTCCTCTTTTCCCAGCGTAACACTGATATCGGCTCCTATGTACAAAGGGCCGATATCAGGCCAGGTAGTTAAAAAGCCAACACCAGCATCTTGAAGTATGACGGCCCAATCTATAGCCGTCATGTCCTCCGTAATAAGGAAAACATCGCGGCTAAGATATCTCTCATAGTTTTACATATAAGATACATCCTATATATCGCAACCTCAACGACAATAATCTTCATTCGTTATTATCAACCACCGAAAGCAAACTCTTTATTCTCGATCATCCGTACCCAATTTATTGAATATATTATTTTTTCACAATTCAGGGGGGCAAAAATTATGCGAATCACCCGAAGATTCCTGGCGATTATTAATAACAGCAATAATGCTAATTTCATAAACAGAGTGTTATGGGTGAAATCAAAAGAATTTTTACTATTTATTATTTTTGCATTACTTATTTACACATCATCTGCGGAAGCAGAGACTTTTAACAACACGGTCGTTTTTGGTGATAGCTTAAGTGATGCAGGTAATCTTTCACATGCGTTAGGCATCGGAACATCGAGGTTTACAACCAACCCTGGGGAAACAGCTACGATGTATGTCGCAGATGGGCTAGGTCTGTCGGCAACAGATTCATCCTCAGGAGGAACCAACTATGCCTGGGGTGGAGCCGGTATTGTTAATAATTATTCATTGGGCATTATCTTTTCGCCGACGATTCAATCTCAGGTTAACAATTATATTCAAAGCAATAATATTAGCGCATCAACGCTTTATCAGTTCTGGGGTGGTTCCAATGATATTTATGCTATTTATGAATCATCGCCTTCAACTGAAACCAGTCAAATCATTCCTGTTGCAAATACTGAAATATCATTACTAAATAATTTATATCATGCAGGAGGGAAATATGTCGTTATTTATAACCTCACCAACCTTGGCGCAACTCCCGATGCCGCAAGACGCAACCTACAAGAAAAATATCAGGACGTAGCCAATCAATATAACAACACATTAAACAGCGGACTTCGCACGTTGAGTGATAATGGTTTAAATATAATCCCTGTCAATACGTATGGATTGTTGTCTGAAATAATGGCGACGCCATCAACCTATGGCATTATCAACACAACCAGTGGTGCCTGTAACACAACCTCATCACTTTTTTGCAATACAGGAAACTATGCTGGCGGCACAGAATATACCTATCTTTTTGCTGACAATGTCCATCCTACAACGGGTGTCAACAAGATGCTCGCCAGTGTCGTTTTATCTGAAATTTCAGCGCCAGGTAAAATTTCATTACTGAGCAAAGCGCCTCTACAGGCAACAAAGTCGCAGTACAATTTGTTACGTAAAGCGATCCTTACCGATACCTATGGCGGCGATACGCGGGTATTCGCTAATGGTGATTACCGCCATCAGGCCAACTCAACCGACGATACTTTTTCAAGCAGCAGTAATAACCGCTTTGCTTCAGTCGGTGGCGACGTGAGATTAAGTGACAATCTTAACGTCGGAGCGCTGGTCACCGTCTCTAACCAAAAGACGGCGCTTGATGGCGCAGGCTACACATTATATGACCACAGCGTTGCGCTTTATCAGGTCTACCACGCCGACCATCCCTGGATGAGCGCCTTCGTCAATGCTGGTTCTTCTCACTTTGATGATGTTTATCGCACCATTAACATCGGCCCGGCTACGCGCACAGAATCCGGTTCAGTGAAAGGACGCCATTTTGGTGGTGGGATTGATGCTGGATGGTGGTTTGATCTGGGGACATCCGTCAAAACAGGGCCTTTTGCTCGTCTGGAACGTCAATCCGTTGAGGTAGAAGGCTATCGTGAGCGCGGAAATAACAGCTCGGCCATGTGGTTTTCTGAACAACATCGTAATTCTCTGGTTTCCAGTCTTGGCTGGCAAACTCAGGCCCACTTACTCGTGGCCAGTTTGGACATTAGCCCTTACATCGGGATGGCCTGGAATCATGATTACATGGCCAGTAATGTGCACCCAGTCACCGCAGGATTAAACTCGATGAGTGGTCACTTCACCATGCCAAGCGCGGCTTCAGAAAAAGACTGGGGCGTCGCAGACGCTGGGGTTATGGTCAACCTGACAACCAGTCTGCATACATGGCTGCAATATTCCAATGAGTTTGGTGGTAACCCCAGAAAAGGCAATTACAGTACCAGCGTCGGTCTGGAATACGCATTCTAATCATATTGTTATGTATTATCTGGTAATAAAGATGACAGCAATGCCCTCTTTGGATCGGCAAGATTATGGACGAGGCATGAGCAAAGAACGCTACGAATGCGCATGAAGCTTGAAGTATGACGGGGATAGAAAAAAAGCAGTATTGAGAGACTCAATACTGCTTTATTCGTATGATTTTATTCCTGGTATGGTATGCAATGACTAACAGTACTTCTCATTATTATTTACGTAACATTGCTTCAATAAAATCTTTCCAAGTACTTACTTCTACTTCTACCATGCGAACCTCTTGGTGATTAACGGCGACGCATTATATGCACACTTTTTAATCAGGAAAAAGTGTTATGGAAGTATAAAAACTACACTTGTTCACATTTCTGCTACACAGTTCACAGTAGATCTCCCCGCCTTTTTTCGGCATGCTGGGCTATCGCACGATTAAGCTCAGTCAGGCTGTGTTGTCCTGAACAGCAATCGTCATGCAACCCAATAAGCAGAAAGGATTTTATCCCTATGGCGCTGACCATGTACGGCATCAAAAACTGTGACACTATAAAGAAAGCGCGCCGCTGGCTGGACGATCAGCAGGTGGCGTATCGCTTCCATGATTACCGTGCCGACGGTCTGGATGAACAGCAGCTGCAGCGTTTTATCGACCAACTGGGGTTTCAGGCCTTACTCAACACACGCGGAACGACCTGGCGTAAGCTCAGCGAAGAATTGCGTGAACAGATCAACAGCGATACCAGCGACAGCGCAGAGGCCGCCAAAAACCTGATGTTGGAACAGCCAGCAGTGATTAAACGGCCGTTGCTGATAACCGATGACGGCCACGCGCTGCTTGGCTTCAGTATCGACAGCTACCAGAAATTTATTGCGGAGAACAAATAACGTGTCTTGCCCAGTCATAGAACTCGCTCAACAGTTAATTAAACGCCCTTCCCTCAGCCCGAATGACGAGGGTTGCCAGGCGCTCATGATTGAACGCCTGACGGCGATTGGCTTTACCGTCGAAGCGATGGATTTTGGCGATACCCAGAATTTCTGGGCATGGCGCGGCACAGGGAAAACGCTGGCCTTCGCCGGACATACCGATGTGGTTCCCAGCGGCGATGAAAGCCACTGGCAGCATCCACCGTTTGAACCCATCATTCGTGATGGCATGCTGTACGGTCGCGGCGCGGCGGACATGAAAGGTTCACTGGCTGCGATGGTGATTGCCGCCGAGCGCTTTGTCGCCGCCCACCCTAATCATCAAGGGCGTCTGGCGTTCCTGATTACCTCGGACGAAGAAGCCAGCGCCGTTAACGGCACCGTGAAAGTGGTTGAGGCGCTGATGGCACGCAACGAGCGATTGGACTACTGTCTGGTCGGCGAGCCGTCCAGTACGCATGTTGTGGGTGATGTGGTCAAAAATGGCCGTCGTGGTTCTATCACCGCGAATCTGCGCGTACACGGCGTGCAAGGGCACGTTGCCTACCCTCATCTGGCGGACAACCCCGTTCATCGCGCAGCACCGGCGCTTAACGAACTGATCGCAACCGAGTGGGATCAGGGCAACGCCTTCTTCCCGCCGACCACGATGCAGATCGCCAATATTCAAGCAGGCACCGGCAGCAATAACGTCATCCCCGGCGAGCTGTCTGTGCAGTTCAATTTCCGCTTCAGCACCGAATTGACGGATGTGTTAATCCAGCAGCGCGTGGCTGAATTACTGGATCGCCACCAGCTTAAGTACACCATCGACTGGAAGCTCTCCGGCCAGCCATTCCTGACCGCACGCGGCGAGCTGGTCGATGCCGTGGTGAATGCCGTCAAGCATTACAACGAGGTCACGCCAGAGCTACTGACCACCGGCGGCACCTCCGATGGCCGTTTCATTGCCCGCATGGGCGCGCAGGTGGTTGAGCTGGGCCCCGTGAACGCCACGATCCACAAAGTCGATGAATGCGTCAGCGCGGCAGACCTGCAACTGCTGAGCCGCATGTATCAGCGCATTATGGAGCAGCTCATCGCATGATGACGCCAGCTACGTTAACCGGTAAAAGCGACCAGCATCTGGTCGCTTTACAGGGTCGTCATCGTCTTCAGCCAGAGGCGGTAACCGCGTTTCTGGCGCTACAGCAGGCGGCAAAAACGGCAGGATTTAACCTACAGCCCGCCAGCACGTTTCGTGATTTTGAGCGCCAGCGTCAGATCTGGAATGGCAAATTTCGCGGCGAGCGTCCCGTCATGGATGCCAACAGCCAGCCGCTGGATGTGTTATCTCTGGACGAAGGCGAGCGCTGTGAAGCGATTCTGCGCTGGTCCGCCATGCCCGGTTCCAGCCGCCACCATTGGGGCAGCGATCTCGATATCTACGATCCCGATTTATTACCCGCAGGCTGCTCGCTCCAGTTAGAGCCGTGGGAATATGAAGAAGGTGGTTACTTTGCCGCTCTGAACGCGTGGCTGAGCGCGCACATGCATGAATACGGTTTTTATCGACCTTATGCGCACGATCTCGGCGGTGTCGCAGCCGAACTCTGGCATATCAGCTATTATCCATTAGCACAGTATGCGGAAGAGCAGCTTACACCCGACCTCATTCTTGCCGCCTGGCAAGATGAAGATATTGCAGGCTACCACTGGCTTTGCCAGAACTTGCCGCAGCTGTTTACCCGTTATATTCATAATGTTGATGAGGCGTAACCATGGCATGGCTGGCTGATTACTGGTGGATAATTCTGATTGTCCTGATAGGCATGCTGATTAACGGCATCAAAGAATTGCGCAACGTTGACCATACGCGTTTTCTGCTCAATAAACCGAAATTGCCCCCGCATCGTGACAACAACGACAAGTGGGACGATGAAGACGACGACTGGCCGAAGAAAAAACCCTGATACCTATCATCGTCAAACCGCCCGCAGCGCGAGGCTTAGCTCGCGTGCAGGCGGTTTGGATGCTTACACTTCCGTTAAAAACGTTCACTTCCGCTAAAACGTTTCCCAATTCGCATTCGACGGCCCGGCATGAGCGGGTTTAGGTAACAGTGATTTTGGTAATGCAGCAAGCGAAGGCGCGCGCTCGGCACGATGTTCCTGCTCTGCTGCCTGATTAATCTTGAACACCGCCACCGCGTTTTGTAAATATCTGGCCTGCTCTTCCAATGCTGCGGCGGCAGATGCGGACTCTTCCACCAGCGAGGCGTTTTGCTGAGTAACGCGATCCATTTCATTGACCGCCTGCCCAACCTGATCGATTCCCCGGCTCTGCTCATCGGACGCCGAGGCGATTTCCCCCATGATATCCGTTACCCGGCTCACCGCACCGACGATTTCTTTCATCGTGTCACCCGCGTCTTTCACCTGCAAAGAGCCAGTAGTGGTGCGGCTAACTGAATCATCAATCAGCGATTTGATCTCTTTAGCGGCCTGGGCACTGCGCTGTGCCAGCGTTCGCACTTCACCCGCCACGACGGCAAAGCCTCGCCCTTGCTCCCCGGCTCGTGCCGCTTCTACCGCCGCATTCAGCGCCAGAATATTGGTTTGGAAGGCGATGCTATCAATCACGCTGGTAATGTGGGCGATTTTTTGTGAGCTGTCGGCGATCTCATTCATCGTTTTCACGACATTATCGACGACAGTGCCGCCTTTATTGGCCGTCTCCGACGCATTTTTTGCCAGCAGCGTAGCCTGACGTGCGTTGTCTGAGTTCTGCTTCACCGTCGAGGTCAGTTGCTCCATGCTAGCCGCCGTTTCCTGTAGCGATGCAGCCTGTTGCTCCGTGCGCGAAGACAGATCGTTGCTGCCCACCGAGATTTCACTGGCACCAGAATGGATGGAGTGGGAACTGTCGCGCACCAGACTCACGGTACGGATTAATGACTGCTGCATATGATGTAGCCCCGCCGCAAGCTGGCTCATCTCATTACGGCCGGTCGCATCAATAGGATGCGTCAGATTGCCCTCGGCAATCGCGCTGATATGCCGCATGAGCGTACGCAGCGGATGCAAAAGAATACGCTGCAACCCGATCCAACTGAGGATAATCACCAGCACGACGACGATGGAAAGTGCGCCCAGAAGCCACAGCATCGTTTCAAATGCAGCGTGGTTTTCCTGTAGCCCGTCATCCGACAGCTGGTTTTGCGCCGCCCGCCACGTAATATAGGCGTCCTGCATGGCCACGTTCAGCGGCGTGGCACCGCTACTCAATTTCATCGCCGCCCCCGCTAACCCACCGGAAAGCGAATCCACAATATCATTTAGTAGCTTGTCGTAAGCGGTATAGCTCGCCTCAAGTTTTTTGGATAATGCTTCATCCAACCCAGGCGTATTAGGCAGAGACAAATAGTGTTTATAACTACTCTCTGAGGCGGCCAATTGCGATTTTGCTTGCTGTAAAAGAGCCTGCATAGCCTCTTTATCCGCATTCCCCATCATCATGTTTTGTATAATAGAACCGATAGCGATGCGCGTCTGATTCATCATAATCCATGCATCAGTAAAGGCAGCGACATTCTGGTTAGAGCGTTGAGAAACGAGGAATCCCTCTCTGTCGTTAATCAGTGCACGAACGGATAGCGCACCGGTTAAGAACTGAGATATCCCCAATACAAACAATAAGATAATAAGGATGGTAATGACTTTAATTCGTTTAAACATGGCACACCCTCTTTTTCCATAAGGATGCGATATTTATATCTGAAAAAATAAGATAAATATTGAACACTCAACACAAATAAAAAAATTGCCTATATTATTTAACATTCAAATATGGATTATATTCTTTTTAATATGGATAAATCCTCATTCCTAAAAATAGAGTCACTACTTTGAATAAAGAAATTAAGAAATGAGCAATAAGATAATCTGATGGAATAACAAAATAATTTGAGCAGCATGATAAAACGTGAGCAGATTGAACGGCACAAGGCGTTGGCCCTTTAAATGCTCCGTAATGAACCAGCATTTAAGGGAAACCAACGCACAAGCAGCTTGAAGTATGACGGGTATAGCGGGATAGATTTTTATTTGAGGTAAGACAAGGCCTGTTTCAACATCCGTTCATCAATGCCGTGCCCGACAGCGGGGGCAACATCCAGTGTAAACGACGTCCCCAGTTCCTGAAAGCGCTGAGCGGCAGCATGCGCATGTCCAACCACAATTACGCCGTCCGCTTCACCGTGAATCAGGTGCACTGCAACATCAGCAAAGGCTTTTTCTGGCAGCACAGCAAAGCGACCGCTGAACGCGATAATGTGCCCAGCCAGCGAGGACTCAGACTTCAACGCCTCCAGCGACATAATGCTGCCTTGCGAGAAGCCCACCAGCACGGTTTGTTCCGCACTCATGCCGCTTTGTTCTTGCCAGTAGCGCACCGTCTCAATAAAACGCGGCAGATTCGCCTCAATACGGGAGAAACGATTCTCTTCCGTGATTCCCTGAACAGAGAACCACTGCCGCCCATCGCCATAGCCACTGCTGAACGGTCCAGCAATGCTGATCACCATCGCCTGCGGCAAGGCGGCGGCAAAATAGCGCCCAATCTGCGCCATACCTGCGGCAGTATCACCCACGCCATGAAACAGCAGGATTAACCGATTCGCTTCCGAAGGCTGCTGAACAACAACATAATCTTGATTCACATTTCTCTCCTGAAGGCATGCGCCGAACGCGTCACCTGCCGATAGTCGTCATAAAGTACGGTTAGCTCTCACTATACGCCGCGCAATAACAGGAGAAATCGGGAATTACTGAATGAGATGTTCCATTTTTTGCAACAACAAAAGGGATACCCGGCCACCCTATTAGTGCGGTTTGATAATACGGATGGTTGAAGCCGGATCGTTCACCAGACAGCGTGCCGGACGCACTGGCCGTTTAACCAGTTCGCCGCCGCAGTTCGGGCAGGCGTGGTGAAACACGGTATCCGCGCAGTCAGGACAGAACGTGCATTCGTAGGAGCAGATATACGTTTCGGCGTCCGGCGGCAAATCACAATCGCAGTGCTCACAGTTGGGGCGTAATTCCAGCATCGGCTTATCCTGACTCAGCAAAAATAATCGGTCCCTCGCTGTCACTTTCCTGTGGTTATTGCACAAAGAGTAGTGAAGGAGACTGAGATTCTTTTCTACCAGAAACCGACCTTCATGCAAATGAGGTTTATTCACCAGAATAGCGCCCCCTCATTAACAACAGTCTGACTTTCCGAATCCCTGCTTTTTGGGAGGCGGTTCTCTATTCGCAATACATACAGGGACACGACAATGACGACGGCAGTTCAGCTATTTTCATTAAAAGAGAATGATTCGCCAAAAAGAAAAACATTTCGCCAATCCATTATCGCCGCCAATATCAGTCTCGCGTTGCTGATGCTGGCAGGCTGCGGCAGTGGTGGAGGTGGCGGCGGTGAAACTACCAGCATCGCGCCAACATCGCCCTCCCCCACTACGCCGACGACACCGACGACGCCAACCACACCCACAACGCCGGAAACCCCGACCGCATCCGCCGTTAAAGTCGGGATTATTGATTCCGGTCTGGAAGCAGCTCGCCCGGAATTTAATTACAGTAATCTGCATTTTTCCTCTTTTGTCGGCGGTTCACAGCTTAACGATAATCAAGGCGTTAACGGCCACGGCACGCTGGTGGCACTCGCGCTGGCAGGTCTGGCGACAGACAGCTATGCAGGAGGCGTCGCACCCGACAGTCAACTCTATATTGCGCAAACGTCGTTAAATAACCGCTTCGATTACCAAAACACCAAGTCTGCCGTGAACTGGTTGCTCAATTCAGGCGTGAAAATCATCAATATGTCCTATGGACAAGATGAGCGGTTGACGACCACCGAGACATTTAACAGCGCCAGAAACAATTTTAGCTATCTCTTAGTGCGTAACGAATTGAAAAGCATTGTCGATGCCGAAGCGCTGAGCATTGTCGCCACGGGGAATAATGCCGGTTCAACGCCATCACCCAATACGCAGATCCCGCTGATTTTTGGCGATACCTCGCTGCAAAAAGGCATTTTGGCCGTCACGGGCTATATCCCCGAATGGGTTGGCCAGGAAGGCAATGAGCGCCCTGCTGAAATGTATCTTTTTGATAAATGCGGCAATGTCGCCGTCTACTGCATGAGCGCACCGGGCTATGTTGATTATCCCGTTGCGGGCAGCAGCTCTTCAGAGCGTTCGCACGGTACCTCCTTCGCGGCTCCACGCGTTGCAGGCGGGGCTTCACGAGTACAGGCCGTCTACCCGTGGATGACCGGATATAATCTGCAACAGACGTTACTCACTACCGCGACCTACCACACCGATGGGTATACTCGCTACGACGCGGAGAACGCTTACTACGAAATCATCCGAGACAGCGACGGCAACGTCACAGGAAGTGTTTTCCATCCGGCCTATATTTCGGTAGCCGACACCGCCAACGGACGCCCTTATAACGATACCTTTGGCTGGGGCGATCTGGACGTCGAAAAAGCGGTGAAAGGCCCGGCCATGTTTTATGCCGATAACTTCACCGCGCGTTTAACCGCAGGCGACTACACGTTCGCTAACAATATCAGCGGCGATTACGGCCTGATCGTTAACGGTACCAGCAATGCGGGGGGCGTTCTGCATTTAACTGGCAACAACACCTATAAAGGCGATACGCAAATCACCGCCAACAGTCTGTACGTTGACGGCTCCATTGCGGGCAACGCCAGCGTATCCGGTTCCGGCACGCTGGCAGGAAAAGGCCGCATTGGCGGGAATGTGAGTAACACGGGTATCGTTGCCACCACCGCAGAAGGGGGGCTGACCGTCGCAGGCAATTACGCGCAGGGTAGCAACGGCCTGCTTAGCGTAACGCTGACCAACCCGTTCACCGTTGAAGGCAGCGCGGCGCTGGATGGCACATTGCGCGTTGGCCTGCCCAGCAATACCTACATCGTCCAAACACAGGAAACCCTGCTGCACAGTAATCAGGGCATCACGGGAACATTCCGTACCACCGATCTGGGGCTATTCCTGACGGGGAACCTGACTTACGGCAGCAATGATGTCACTGGCGCATTCAGCCGCCTGAATACCGTAGAAGCGGCCACCAGCATCGGTTTGCACAGCGCCGCGCAGTTGCAGACAGCGGCGAATGTTGAATCGGCGCTACAGGTTGCCGATCGCTGGTCAACGCTGTCCTCAACCAGCGAGCAGCAAGCCGGTTTACTGGCTAAAGCCGCTGCCTTCCAGCAGTTAGGCAGCGCGAGTGCCGCCGCTATCGCACTGGATTCGCTGTCCGGTCAGGCACACGCCTCCAGCAATGCCATTCTGTTTAACAGTCTGGATTATCAGAACCAGCTCCTGAACAACCGCTTGGATCTGTTAGGGAACGGGAAAAACTACGGACTGTGGATTGAAACCGGCAAGCTGCGCGGCGACCTGAAACAGTCCGGCTATCTGGGCAGCCATTACGACATCACGCTGACTGCCATCGGTACGGATACCGACTTCGACACGCCGGGATTACGTGCCGGGATCGCCTATACCAACAGCCAGATCAAAGCAGATTACGAGGGCAGCGGCGGCAGCAGTGAGAATAAGCTGCACGGGGTGATGACCTACGCACGTTATAACCTCACGCCAGAATGGTATATTCAGGGCAACCTGAGCTATCAGCGTGGTCGCGATAAGTTAAGCCGTTCGATCTTACTGAATAATGTCGAAGCCGTTTCCAGCAGTACCTCAAGCGATAGCTGGCAGAGCCTGCTCAAAACTGGTTACGAATGGGCGCTCAACGATATATTTAGCGTACAACCCTATGCAGGACTCAAATACAGCTATCTGTCCACCGGTGATTTTACGGATACCGGTAGCGCGTTTGGCCTGACGGGGGAAGGCAATGATTATTCCCGCACCGTTGGCCTGACAGGGGTTAACCTGCGCGCGCTGCTGCAATGGAATCAGGGATGGTGGAGCAGTGTCAGCGTGAGCGGTGAGTACCAGCATGCATTCACCAACCCGTCGCTTGATGTCTCTGCGCGCTGGAGCGGGCTGGGCCGCGAAGGAGAGCACCTCGATATTCCGGGCATTCGACTGGACAAAGACTCGCAGTGGGCAGGTGTGAGGCTGGATATAGGTAAAGCGGCGGATGCCCGTTTCTTCCTGCGCGCTGACAAACACTTTGCCGATCGCGGTAACGAAGAAGTGCTGCGCGGCGGTGTCGACGTGTCCTTCTGATAACGCGATGACGCCGACGGCCCCTCCGTCGGCGTTAACATCATGATAAAGATGGAAGTATTACTCGCCGATGAAGACGACATCGGCGAGATCGTTTAGCGCACCGGAGGCTTTTCCTGCACCGGGCGATTCCAGTCTGGCGTCTTTCGTCCTGCCAAATGACGAATAAAGAAATCCCACATCAGCCGCTGACCGTAAGCCCCGCCGCCACACCCGTTAGCGGCATGTAATCGATAAGCGTGTCTGACGTTTCGTTGATCAGCACGCGCGGCGTGGCGGTCTCACTATCCACTTCAATCACCCGATACGTCTGATGACCGCGCTGGTTATAGTCAAACGTGAATGTACGTCCGTCTTTCCGCCAAACGGGGTAAGAAAGCGAATAAGGGTTGGGAAACTGCGCAGGATCGATAGCGGTGATGCGACGCGAAGCCACCTCCACCAGCACCGGCTGCGGAATATCCAGCGTATCGCTCGGTTTAGGATAAAAAATCTGACGGTGCTTCGGCTGTCGCCGCTATCGAGCGACGGTAGAAAAATGTCTGCCCGTCGGACTGCCACACCACTCGCCCCGGATAGTGATGAACCAGCGTGCGATAATGCTGTCCTTGCTCCCTGATGAGGCGATAGTTCTCGCGGCTCAGGTCAGGAGATTCATTCGCTGCGCCAGGCAAGGCTGCGCTCGCCAATAGCGCTATCAGCGTGTTGATTCGGCGGCGCGTCATCCTCCGTTTGGGTTTTCCGTTCATCATGGTTATCACTTTCAGTTAACGGTGTCAGGTGCAAATGGTGAGTATGGAATGCGGCCAGCGCCTCCCGATGCGCCACGCTGATAATCGCGCTGTCGGGCAAACGGGTTACCAACGTCTGATAAACCCACTGTTCTGTTTCAGGATCGAGTGCGCTCGTGGCTTCATCCAGAAAAATAAAGTCAGGACGGTGCAGCAACGTACGCGCGATCGCCACGCGCTGCTGCTCGCCGCCGGATAGCCGCTGCTGCCAGCGATCTTCATCATTTAATTTCGAGGTCATATCCGGTAATTCACTGTCGATCAGCGCCTCCCGGCACTGTTCGTCGGTAAAATCACGCGCATTGCCGGGGTAGCACAGTGTGGCTTTTAGCGATCCCGTAGGCAGATAGCTTTTCTGGGGTAAAAACAGGGAGCGACAGCGGCGAGGTCGCGCAATCAACCCGCTACCATGCTGCCAGAGTCCAGCACAGGCACGCAGCAGCGTGCTCTTACCTACGCCGGACGCCCCGTTGATCATCCAGCGCTCGCCGGGAAAAACCTGCCAGTCGTCTAGCGCCGTCAGCGCCCGACCATCGGGCGTTAACAACCGCAGATTCTGGCAGGAAAATTCCGGGCCATCGTGTTCCGTTACTCGAATGGGCGAAGGTGACTGCTCACTTTTATTCAACGCTTCTTCCATATCCTGCAAACGCTTCGTCAGCGCCAGCCAACGCGTGAAGGCTTGATATGCCTGCATGAAATAGCTCAACGTCGCCCCAAGAGAACCGTAAGCCATCTGAATACGCGTCAGGTCGCCAAAGGTGATTTCACCACTTAACAAAAGCGGCAGCGCCAACAGCGTTGGTAATGGTGAAAGGAAATGACTAAACAGGCTCTGACCAAACGAGACTTTGAAGCCACGCAGCAGCACGGACAACGCGTTATCACGCACGCGCGCAAACCGCTGAGCAAGACGTTCACCTTCGCGTGCGCCTCCCTGGTAGAAGGCAATCTGCTCGGCATTTTCACGTAACTGAACGCCTAGAAAGCGGAAGTCACCTTCCGCATTCTGCTGGTTCATGTTCAGCTTTATCAACGCCTTACCGAGCCAGTGCGACAGCAAAATTTGCAGAAAATATTCAATATAAAGGGCATAAACCATATAGCCGGATATTGCCCAGTCGCTGCCCATAAAGGAGAAACGCAGCACCCCGGAAACGGACCACAGCAGCGCGGTGTACGTTACGGTGCTGATGACGACCGAGATGAGGCTAAGAAAAAAATTCAGCGAGGCAGAGACCAGCTCATTAACGTCATCAGCGATGCGCTGATCGATATTCGACAGCGCCCCTTCCCTTTCGATGTCGTAATAAGCCGATGTTCCCGTCCAGCGCCGAATATAGTGAAGCGTCATCCAGGTACGCCAACGCAGCGCAAGATAGCCTTGACCAAGTACGTTTACCCATCTCAGCATCATCGCGCTCAATCCGAGCACAAAGCTGAAGATAAACAGCGGTTTGATTTGCTCCCAATCTAGCCCAATCAACGCGTCGGTGAATTTCCCCGATATGCGGTTCACCTCCACGCTGATGTAAGCCGTCCCCAGATTGATGCTAATAATCATCGCCAGAATAAGCAGCGCCAGATATTTCTCCGACGTCAGCCAATAGGGTATCAGAATCTGGCTGATACCCGGTCTTGCCGTACTTGTCTCTCTTGCGTTCATGCGCCGTCTCTACCTGCTGATTCGTGTGAATGCCCGTTTTCGTTTTCGCCAAACGGATTATCAGAACGAATACGTCCCGGTGAGACGCCATGTCCGCCCTTCTTTCACCCCGATATACAGCGGTGTGGTACTGGTGTAGTAGATATCGCGATCGAAGACGTTATTGACCCCCAGAGTGAGCGACCAGTCAGGTTGGCGATAGAACACCGACGCATCGGTTGAGTACTGGCTCCCCATTCTGAAGCTCTCATTACCTCTGCCGTTTTGCGTGTCCGACGCGCCGTTAATCCCAACCGAGGCTCCAGCCCCCTGATAGCGGCCGGACTGTATTTCATAGGATGTCCAGGCGTTAACCGAATGGCGTGGCGTATTCGTGCTGCTGGAACGAATCGTGTTCGGGTCTTTGTTTTCCGAATAGGTATAGCTGGCCGTCACATCCCACCCCGGCAACAGCGAACCGTTCAGATCCACGTCAAAACCTTCGCTCTTTCTCCCCGTTGTCGCGATAGGGAAACCGCTGCTGTCGCTTACCGTCAGGTTTTTCTGTTCAATGCTGAATGCCGCCGTCGTCAGCGTGAGGTTGTCGTCGAGCAGGTTAAACTTCAGTCCCGCTTCTTTCGATTGCCCCGTCGTCGGCGGAAGCTGAACGCCTGAACGTGAGATTTGTGCGCTGCCGCTAAAACTATTCAGTAAGTTGGCGTAAATCGTGACGTCCGGTGTGATGTCAAAACTGACACCATAATTGGGGATCCACTTCGTGGCGGTATACGTCGAGGCTCTCGTCCCTACCAGGTAGGAGTTATTCCATGTCGAACGTTTGAGCGCCAGTTGGAAATGCAGGCGGTCAAAGACGTCGATCTGATCCTGGAACAGGAAACCGCTCTGAATCAGTTTAGAGGTATAGGTTCGGCTGTTCGGTTCACCGATGCCGGGGAACACTAATGAATCTGGGTTATACACATTCCCATTGGTCATCAGGATAAAGTTGCCGTCATAGCTGGCATAGCGTTCATGCTTATAATCATGACCAATCAACAGCGTCTGCGTGACAGGCCCGGTTTCGATTTTGCCACGAATATCGTTTTGCTGGCTCCACGTCTGATTGGTCGATTTGTAAGCTAACGGATGGCTGATTTTGTCGCCATTAGCAGCAATATCGAGCGTTTCGTTCATCTTCATCTGTGAAGATGTACTCTGGAAACCGGCTTTACTGTTGAATGTCCAGTCGTTGACGAGTTTTTGCTCCAGTTCATAATACGCATTCGTCGTTTTCATCTTGTTATGATCGTCTTTATCCCCCAGACGATATTCCGGCAGTTTCTGTATTCTTCCATTCGCGTAAATCGTCCCGGCAGGGCCCGATTTACGCGCCTGATTGACTTCGGCGCCGACGGTAATCCGCGTATTATCATTTTTCCAGGTCAGGGCTGGCGCTAAATAATCGCCGTGATTACCGTTGTAATCAGGAAAGGAGTGCTGAGATTTCATGGTTGAGGCATTCAAACGGTAGCTGAACGCTTTGTCATCCGTCAGCGCCCCGCCCAGATCGATCGCCGTTTTAAATTCACCGTAGCGCGCCGCCTCTACTTTAAGCACATGCAATGGTTCGGTTACCGGTTTTTTACGTACAACGTTAATCGTCCCTGCGGCGGAACTGCTCCCCGCCAGCACCGACTGCGGCCCTTTCAGCACTTCTACCCGTTCGATGCCTTCAATCGCCGTCCCCTGGCCGATACCTGCATTGCTGGATCCGGACAAGCCGTCCGTCGCACCGGACGTCACAGCATAGCCGCGCATCCAGTACGTAGGCGTGCCACGGTTTGACTGAATCGTGACCACGCTGCCTGAGTTTTTTAACGCATCTTCCAGCGATGTCGCCTGACGGGCGTTAATCAGCTTATTACTGATCACCTGCACCGACTGCGCCGTTTGTTGCAGCGAGGTGCTGGTGCGTAATGCCGAAGACGACGTGCCAGGATTCAATACTGTTTCATCTTCACTACCCGCACTGACCGTAATCGCGGGCAGCGTTTTATCACTCGCCTGCGCCACTTCCGCATCATTGGCGCGAGAAGAAACAATGGTTAGCGTACCATTATCCGTCGTCGTCAATAATAAGGGCGTGCCTTGCAGTAAGCGTAAAATAGCCTGACGCGTTGAATAGTTGCCATTCAGCGCAGCACTCTGGTAATTCGCCACCAACGCAGGATTAAAAGAGAGCGTCTGCTTGCTTTGATTGGCAATCGCCAATAACCCTTTTTGCAGATCGCCCGCCGGAATAGCAAAAGCGATCGTGTCATTTTCACCGGCGGCGTAGACGCTAACAGGAACGGCCGTCGCCCCCATGAATAGCGCAGAATTCATCGCCAGCATATTCGTGAAAAATAAGCGTTTCTTAAAACTTAGCCCCAGAGCGGGAGAGGCAGTATTGCGTTTTTTCATTTTTCCCTCGTCAATTGCTTCAACAAATCAGTTTTTATTGGTCTTCGTATGAGTTGTGCAATGACGATGAAAAAGTGACAGCGGAAAGTCATATTTTCCTGTAATTATTTTTTCACGATAGTGAACATCTTGATTTAGAAAACACTTTTTCTTGGTGTTTTTAATACAGGTAATACGTCTCTCTTCCGCACCTTCTTTTTATTTCCTTTGCAGAAATATCTGGAAATAGCAATTTATCCATTTCAGGCAGTAACAGAACATTTCTAACTAACCATAGAAAAAAAAGGTGGTTTGACTCCTTCACATTTTGACTTAAAAACAGCACAGGACGCATCGTTCCTTTTGTTCTGCGGCCCTGGGGGTATCCCGGCTCAAGCATTGTTGTGATTTACGCTATTTAAGGATGCCCATGTACACAGAGGCTGTTAAGAAACCCGACTTACTGTCGCTCATATTTCGCAGCGACTACCGCTGGTTAACGGAAAAATTACGCCGCCGTATTGCCTACGGCTGTGAAGCTGAGGATGTCGCCTCAGAGGCGTTTTTACGCTTAGCCTCTCTGCCAAACCTTGCCAACGTACAGGAACCGCGTGCGATGCTCACCACGCTCGCTAAACGCGTCCTGTATGAAAACTGGCGTCGGCGCGATCTGGAAAAAGCCTATCTCGCAGCACTGGCGAGTAAACCGGAATATCATCATCCGTCGCCAGAGGAGCAACAGCTGTTGATGGAAGCGCTGCTCACCATCGATCAGGCGTTGGATGGTTTATCCACCAAAGCACGGCAGGCCTTTCTATTCAGCCAGCTTGATGGCATGACCTACGCCGACATCGCCGTACAACTCAATGTCTCTGCCAGTATGGTGAGAAAATATATCGCCAAAGCGCTGACCAACTGCTATCTGGCCACGCAGGACAGCAGTGACGCATAGGTGAACCGCATGGTAAGACAACACATGGATGACCCGGTTGCCGAAGAGGCCATTGAATGGATGGTGCTACTCCGTTCTGGTGAAGCAACCCAAACCGATTACGATGAGTACCGCCGCTGGCGATACGAAAACCCGCTGCACGAACGAGCCTGCCAACACATTGAGCGCACGCTGGGAAAATTTCAGCCGCTCCTCGCCGCGCTGCCTCACGAACCGATTCGTCAGGCGCTACTGGCGCCATCAAGTCGACGGAAAGTCCTGCAATACGGGCTGGGGATGGTTGCCGTTGCGTCGCTAAGCAGCCTGCTGCTTAATCGGCATTATCCGCTGTCGCCGCTGGTGTCCGACGTAAAGACCGCAACGGCACAGCGCCAGCAGGTTCCACTCAGCGACGGCAGTATGCTCATGCTAAATGCGCGTACCGCTGTCGATATCAACGTACGTCCAGAGACGCCAGTACGTCAGGTTGCTCTGCATAACGGCGGTCTCTTCGCCAAGATTCAACCAGATACGCAGCGCCCCTTTGTGATCGCCACCGGTATGGGCGATATCGTCGCGCTTCAGTCCACGATAAATGTGCGCCATGAAAGCGGTGGTATCCATGTCGGTGTGCTGGATAACATCGCCAAAATTACCAACCACGCCGGGCAAAGCTTGCGCCTCCACGCCGGTCAGGGCGTGTGGTTCGATCGTTCCACACTCTATCAGGTCGCCGTTACACCGGAATCAGAAACAGACTGGTTACACGGTCGTCTGGAAGTACGCGATCGTTCGCTGGCTTCCGTCATCAGCGCACTGCGTGATTACACCCCTGGCATCATCCGGCTGGATCCTGCCATCGCCGATTTACGCGTTAGCGGCAATTTCCCGCTAGACAACCTGAATTACACGCTGGATTCGCTGGCGCAAACCATGCCCATCGCCATTGTGCATACCACCGATTACTGGATACACATTCGCGCCGCCAATGCCTGACCCTCATCAACAAAAGAGGATGGATAAAAAATTTCACGCGCGTGGTGACACTTTTTCCGCCTCGTTGCACATCGTTAATAGAGGTCATCATCGTTCCGTGTTCAGGGCTGGATGAAACGTCCAACACGGTTAGCAAGAGCAGCAGAGGAAAACGTGCAACAGGCATCCGTGCAACACCTTTCGTTAAACGCACGCGTTGATGCGGTTCCTACCGCACGGCGTGATGCCGTCCCCGCACAACCAGCGCGCAGCATGACAGCGGTTGCGCCCGTTCGGGGAGAAATGGGGAAGATAGCGCTCAGCTTTCTGACCGTCGCGCTGATCCACGCGGGAGTCGCTGCGCTGCTCATCACGCGCACCACCGAATACACACCGATCAATCTACTTAATCCGGCAGCCAGCGTAAGCATTCAGGCCACAATGGTCGAAGCGCCAGAACCTGAGCCGATTCACGAACCGTCGCCGGAGCCACCTGTGCTGACGTCAGAACAAGGGGAACGTGAAATTGCACCGGTTCCTGAAAAACCCGTCGTCGAGGAGCAGCAGACGCCGCCCCCGCCAGTCAAAAAAGAAGTTCACCAGCCGCCGGTGGAGCCTGTAGTAAAACCGCAGCCCGTCCGACCGAAAACCATCGCCGAGCGTCAGCCCGCCGCGCGTACCTCAGCGGAAACGCCCCCCATCGCACCAGAGACGACGGCCGGGCCGCTCACCATGTCCAGCAAAGGTAATTTGATGCAGAACAGCCCCGGCGCGCAGCCCAAGCAGGTCGCCTCCGTTGGCTGTGTCGTCCCACAGCCAGACTATCCTCGCCGCGCCAAGCGTCTCCAGCAGGAAGGTGACGTGTTGGTTCGTCTGGTAATTAACCCGGAAGGACGTTTGATCCGGCACGACATTGCCCGCAGCAGCGGCTATGACGCACTCGATCAGGCCGCCGTTGATGCCGTGGCACAGGCGCGCTGTACGCCTTACCGTGAAAATGGGCAGGCCATTACCGTCATGACGATTCAGCCCGTTAATTTCCGGCTGAGTCGCTAATAAAAACGCAGCGGCGTTGAAACAGCGTATCCGCCGTTTCGCAAACTACTCCCGAATCAAGTTATTGCATAAGAGGTCACACATGAACACGTTAGATATCTACCATTTTTGGCAGCAGGGCGATGTGGTTACCCACTCGGTAGCCATCATTCTGCTGATCATGTCGCTGCTGTCATGGACGGTCATGCTGCTCAAAGCACGGCAGTTGCTCGCATTGAACAAGAGCGTGCAATACAGTCGCAATACCTTTTGGCAGGCGACCAGCCTGCAAGCGAGCGTCGAGAAATTCGGTAAGCAGCGTTTTAACCCGTTCCGCGATCTGGTGATCGAAGGACATGCGTTGCTGAAACATCCACACAAATTCTCTTCCACGCTAGGCGGACACGTCGATCTCAGCGACTGGCTGGTGCGCGGCCTGAGCAACACGCTGGACACTAACGCCGGGAAGCTGCAATCCGGCCTCGGAACGCTAGCATCCATCGGCAGCACCGCGCCGTTTATCGGCCTGCTGGGCACCGTATGGGGGATTTTCCACGCCCTGCAAACGATCAGTACCATCGGCCAGCCCGACCTGGCACAGGTGGCAGGCCCGGTCGGCGAAGCGTTAATAATGACGGCATTTGGTCTGTTTGTGGCGATCCCCGCCGTATTAGGGTTTAACGCCATCAACCGCCGCAACCGCATCGTGCTGCATGCCATGAACCGCTTTGCGCACGATCTCCACGCCTACCTGCTGACGGGCGCACGCGTCGACACCAGCCTGACCGACCTGAATAGCACTACGCGGTATGAACCCACTCACCCCGTTGAGCGATCCGCCTAAGAGGAACACGCCATGAGTATGTCATCCCCGTTTGAAAGTCAGGACGACGCGCTGCTTAACGATATCAACATGACGCCGTTTATCGACGTCATGTTGGTGCTGCTGATCGTGTTTATGATTACCCTGCCGGTGATTAACCACGCCGTCAAAGTGGATCTGCCGCGCGCCAGCGTCGAGAAAATCAAGAAAGATCCGCAAGCGGTGGATATCGCCATTACCGCGACCGGGCAGATTAACTGGAACAAAGAAGCGATTGATGATGCGCAACTGATCGCCAAACTCGATGCCGCTTCAGCAGAAGGCACTCACCCGAATATACGGCTGTTTGCCGATCAGGCCGTCGAATATGGTCGGGTGGCGTATGTCATGACCAGCGCCCAACAGCGTGGCCTGAGCAAAATCGATTTCGTCCTGCAACCCGTCAAAGCCCCCTGATCTCCCCTTCCGTACTGGTGCTGGTTCCATCGCCAGCATCAGCCCATAAAAAGCCGTGTCATATAAACATATAAACATATAAAAAAGTTTCGCCGCACGCTGACGCTTTTCTTTTCTCGTTGCACATCATGAGTAGAACACTGCCACACATGGATACCAATGATGCCTTCTCTTGATGAATCCCCCGTTCTTGCTACGCCACACATCGACACCCTTCAGTCGCTGGCCGGTGACGTGCTGGACTTCGCGGCCGCTAAAGGCGCGAGTCAGGCGGTTGTTAGCGTCTCGCAAGGAAACCGCCGTACGATCCGCGTCAGGAATGGTGATATTGATACACTGACGCAAAACCAAAGTCGCTTTCTGTCCGTCACGGTCTACTTCGGCCAGCGGGCAGGGAGTGTGTCCTCCACCTTATTTAGCCGCGAAGCCTTGCGGGATACAGTTGACGCCGCCAGCACGCTGGCTAAATACGCAGATGAAGATCCCTGTAGCGGCCTGCCGGAACCACAGCATTTCGCTCGTGATATTTACGATCTTGCGCTACACAGCACCGACGCGCTGACGGTTGAGCAAGCGCTGTCGTTGGCATTGCGTGCCGAGCAAGCCGCCAATACCACGCACGAACACGGTTACAGCGAAAGTACGGAAATCACCTCGCAGCAGGGTGACTTTATTCTGGCGAACTCCGCTGGCTTTTCCGCAGGCTACCCGACATCGCTGCACACGCTGTGGAGCCATGCGATTGCCCGCAGCGCCACGCAGCGTCAGCAAGGTTTTTGGCACACCGTTGGTCGTTCACCTTCACGACTGGCCGCGCCGGAAGCGATCGGACAAGCCGCAGCCCAACGCGCAACCGCGCAGTTAGGCGCACGAAAACTGTCAACCCGCCGCTGCCCGGTGGTATTTGAAGCCCCCGTAGCCCACAGTTTAATTCATCATCTGGTCAACGCCCTAAGCGGCGCGGCGCTCTATCGCTCCACATCATTTCTGGGGAAGTGCCTCGGCGACACCATCACCGCCCCACATCTCAGCCTGTATGAAAACCCGTTTATTTCTGGCGCACTGGCCAGCGCCTGTTTTGATACCGAAGGCGTCGCCGCAGTTCCGCGTCATGTCATCCACGACGGCATCGCACAAGGCTATTTTCTCTCAAGCTACAGCGCCCGACGATTGGGGCTAACCACGACTGGACACGCCGGTGGGGCTTATAACCTGAGCGTTAGCAGCAGCCAGAAGCACACCGAGGATGACTTGCCGACGCTACTGCGCCGTATGCACACAGGGCTGCTGGTTACCACGCTGCTGGGGCACGGGCTGAACCCCATGACGGGCGACTATTCTCAAGGCGTGGCAGGCTTTTGGGTCGAAAACGGCGACATTCAGTATCCGGTCGAAGAGATCACCATTGCAGGTAACCTGAAAACGTTGCTCCTGCAATGCGTGGCGCTCGGCGCGGACATCCACACGCAGGGCAATCTCTCCTGCGGTTCTCTATTGATTGAAGAGATGCAGATCGCCGGGCAGTAATCCCCCATCGCGTCACAGATACAGGATCACCATCATGGCAATACACGCCACCACGACATCAGTTTCATCGGTGCTATCGGAATTTTCGCTGGAAACGGCGGAGATATCGCATGCGCTGAACCACATCATGCAGCGTCAGGTGGACTATGCCGATCTCTATTTTCAGCGCCGCCAACAGGAAGGCTGGCAGGTAGAAAACGGCATTGTGCGCCCGACGGGGTTTAGCCGCGATCAGGGCGTTGGCGTCCGCGCCGTTAGCGGTGAGAAAACCGCGTTCTCCTACACCAACGACTTGCGCCCGCAGGCCATTCTTCAGGCCGCCAGTACCGTACGAGAAATCAGCCGTCAGGGGCAGAACGCCAGCGTGGCGTTACCCGCATCGCTACCGCCCAACGCCACGACGCTCTATCCGGCAGACAACCCTTTGCTTGCCGTCACAGAAGAACATAAACGCCAGCTGTTATTGGCTATCGATCGTCAGGCTCGCGCCCGCGATCCACGGGTAACGCAGGTCACGGCTTATCTGAACGCCTCGCATGAAACCATTCTCATCGCCCGACATGACGGCCAACTCGCCGCCGACGTTCGCCCGCTGGTGAATTTGGTCATCAATGTGGTGGTCGAGCAACAGGGTCGCCGTGAGAATGGCTCCAGCGGTGGCGGACGGCGGCTCGATTATGGATTTTTTACCGAAGAAACAGTCAGCCACTGGGTTAATCAGGCAGTCGATCAGGCGCTGAATAATCTGGATGCCAGCCCGTTTCCCGCAGGCACCTACAGCGTGATCCTCGGTGCAGGTTCACCCGGAATTCTGCTACATGAAGCCATCGGACACGGGCTGGAGGGTGACTTTAACCGTAAAGGCAGCTCCGCATTTTCCAGCTTATTGGGTGAACGGGTTGCCGCGCCGGGTATTACCGTCGTGGATGACGGCACGCTCGTGAATCGTCGGGGTTCGCTGCATGTGGATGATGAAGGCACGCCGTCGCAGTGCACGACGCTCATCGAGAACGGCATCCTGCGTGGCTATTTGCAGGACAGTCTCAACGCCAGATTGATGAATACCGCGCTAACGGGCAACGCACGTCGGGCGTCCTACTCCACGCTGCCGCTGCCGCGTATGACCAATACCTACATGTTGGCAGGACAGTACCCCGCCGAAGAAGTGATAGCGTCTGTCAAAAACGGGCTCTATGCCGTCGGCTTCGGCGGCGGGCAGGTGGATATCAGCAGCGGGAAGTATGTCTTCTCCACCACGGAAGCCTACCTGATTGAAAACGGGCGCGTCACCCGTCCGGTGAAGGGCGCGACACTGATTGGTCACGGACCGGAAGCGCTGCTGCACGTCGCCATGGTCGGCAACGATCTGACGCTGGATGACGGCAATATTGCATGTACCAAGGAAGGTCAATCCCTGCCCGTCAGCGTCGGCCAGCCAACGCTTCGCATCGACAACATGACCGTAGGCGGCTCGCAATAAGCCGTGTCGTTACGGTTCATAGCTCGCGCCTTGTTTATTTACTTACGACTTTTCTCTGAATGGAGACACCATGTCCGACGCCATTATCACTGCTAGCGATACCTCGCTGGAGGAATTACTCAATCATAACGACAAGCCCATTCTGCTTGACCTGTGGGCCCCCTGGTGCCAGCCGTGTAAAACACTGGCACCGCTGCTGGATACCATCGCGGATAACACGCCAGATAATCTGACCGTTGCCAAGCTGGATGTGGAGCAATATCCGGCATTGATGCAACGTTTTGGCGTTCGCGGCATTCCAACGCTGCTGCTGTTTAAAAACGGGCAGGAAATCTCCCGGCAAATCGGCGTAAAAACGCTGGCGCAGCTACGCGGCTGGTTGGAATCACACCAGATTACGATACAGAACACCGTCCAGCCGCTGGCAGATACCCGCGTGACGTGGGGGGCGTTCTATGGCGATGCGTCGCTACGCGATTTTCTCCACCAGCGGCTAAGTCAGCATGCGACAAACGGCGATATTGAACACGCCTTTTCCCCTTACTGGCAGGACAATAAGGGCTCGGTCTCTGCGGTACTGGCGCACAGTGCTGACATTCACATCTTCGAACGCATCAGTGGACTGCCAGCCGCACTCGGCCTACTGCTGGAAAAACTGCCGAGCACCACGCCAGCGCAGGTTGACGCCCTCTTTGCCGCCATCGCTCCCGGAAAAGCCGTAGACGGCGTCGCGCTACAATGGCTACAGCAGTGGTTAGATGACGCGGGCAATCCGTGGTCAGACTGGCTGGCAGATAGCACGGTAGACAGCCTGCGCCAACAGTGGATTAGCGCGATTTCGCGGTTGTTGGCAGGTGAAACCGTAGCGGAAAGCGTATGGACGACACTGCATCAGCAGGCGATCAGCTGGGAGGAGAAAGCCTCTGGTGAACTTGGTCTGGAAAAAAACATTGCGTCAATCATTGCCAGCCTATCGCCGCCACCTGCTGCGTCCGACGCGAATAGCTGGCAAAGCGTGAGTACCACTCTCGGCTTCGCGCTGGCGCAGATCCTGCAAATTGACGATGGATGGAGCAGAGAAGAACGGGCAACGCCTGACGAACGCTTCCGCTGGTTTAAGAAACAGGAAGAAGCAACACCCAACAAGCAACTCACGGATGAGCAAATTACTGCGCTACGTGAACAATGGCTTCAGGAGAACCCAGATTTTTCAGCGAAAGAGGACGCTTTTTATCAGCGCTATCCGCAGTTGTTAGAGCAGCAGACAATCCGCTTGCAAGAAACGCTGTGGGAATTGCTGCGCCGCGCGCCTGCTTTCAAATTCCAGTTAGACTAACACCGTAGCCTGCGTCTCAAGGATGAGACGCATCAATCGTTTGACCAGTATTCCTCCCCACTACCGCCAGCATTTCAGAAGCGATCTCTGGCAGCATCTCAAGCGATAACGGGCAAAGCCTGCTAGAATTCGCCGCTCGAACCCGATGGTGCAAAGTCGGACTGTTGCGAAAATAAGGACATCAGAGATGACGGATGACAGAGATGATATTTATCGGCTTGCGGGCGATCTATTAAGGGGCATCCAACATGGCGATCCCGCGACGTTATTGGATTTTGGTGTGAACCCTGCGATTTACGAAGAGATTCTTGAGGAGTTGGATAGCGCGGGGGAAAACCTGGCAGATTTGACCATTCCACCTTATGACGTTGCCTTTACCCCCGACAAAACAGGCCGGGTTCCTCTGTGCAGCTACGCAACAGACGCCGAACCTCAGCGCAAAAGAGTGGAATGTCAGCTCTGGTCTGGAAAACAAAAGACCGACCTCACGTTAATTGCCGACTATTCTGACAAACAGGGGAAAAACCCGCTGATTTTCCGACTGTTAGAGACACAGTAATCCGCCCATACTCAACGTGCCAATTGAGTATCCCTATGGCCGTCTTGGCACATCGAATACGTCATTCGGTGGTGTTAAAATTACAGCGCCCTTCACGCGCTCACACCGCTGCGAATCGAGATCGACCAGCGCAGCGGCAGTTTCTTCGCGCCAGCGCTTCAGAAGTGTTTTCCTGCCGGTCAGCCCCAATGTAGTCGCTATCTGTTCGCCTTCTACCGGCTTTTCCACCAGCAAGCGTAGCGCAGGCAGCGGCAACGAGGTGTGGATGTGCAGACGACAGATCGCAGCGAAGCTGGCCTCCATCGGCCGATGCGCAAACGCAAAACCCGCCAGCTCATGCCAGTCGTCTTCGTTCAGCTCGACATTTCCTGTCTGCGGCAGCGCGAGGTTCAGCGGAATCAGGCGCTGTAACCAACGCCAGTCACGCGCTAGCTGTTGGCTTCCCTGCTCCACCAGTTTATGCCCCGCTTCACTTAGCGGTAGTATCGCCATCGCGCTGTAACAGCCGCTGCTGGCTTCAAGATGGCTGCCGATGCGAACTAATTGAAACCCACACGACTGCCAGAACGCCCACAAGTCTGGCTGATAGCCAAAGCTAACCGACAGATAATCCAGCGCCTGTCGCTGTGCCTCGCGCATCTGTTCGGCAATGAGCGCCCGACCAATCCCCTGTCGGCGACATGACGATGCCACTGCAATCCGGCTCACGCGGCGCGCACGCAGCGTCGGCGCATGCCATAAACCCGCATGTGCCGCCAGCGACTGTGCCACCAGATTACCGCGTGGGCGCCGCCGTCCTGCCCACACCTCATGAGCCATCGAGGCTGACAGTCCGCCTTCCTCCACGAGCCACAGCACACCACACATCTCGCCCGCCACCTGTGCGCTGGCAATATGCATGCCCGGCGCATCCATCAGGCGGCGCAAATCCAGCGGCGAAGTACGGTAATGCGCGCTGCACAAAAGCGCGTAGCACCATGCCAGTCGCTCAGGGTGCGTCAGCCAGTCGTCGGCACGTTCGATTCGACTTTCCAGCGCAGAAGAGGGAATCAGTCGATCGGGCTGCTGCGGTGAATACAATGCTTCGGGCTCGTTAAATAACAGCGCCCGATCCAACACCCGTTCCAGCGGATCGTTCGCGACCCAGCGCAGAGGCTCGTCCAGCTTAAACGCCCGCCACTGCGGCAGCGTCGCACAAAACTTCAGTAGAAATCCCCGTCCGGTGCCTTCATACCCTTGCACCGTAGTGGTCATCAGAATACGGGGAAAATGCGGCAACAGCGCGGAGAGCACAGAAGACGGGATCGCCGCCGCTTCATCAATTAACAACCAGTCGATATTGGGTGAGCCATGAAGGCGACAGTGTGCCAGCAGCGCATCCGGTGCCCAAAACTGCGCAACAGCATGCGCGTGCTGTTGCAGAATATCCGCCGCCGCACGGGAAGGTGCCGTGATCCAGCAGGCTCCGCGACTGCGCTGCGTCAGCATTCCCGCCAGCGCTGATTTCCCCCGTCCGCGCGGTGCGGTAATCACAAACACACCAGATTCTGCGACATTCAGCTCATGAAGAATGTGCTGCTGCTGCGCTGTCGGTTCACCGTTCGCAGGCTGCCAGTCAGTGCGTTCGCCCAATGGACGAATCACGAATGTCTGATCTTGCTGCCAGAGAACAACGTCCTCATCGGCCAACAGCTGGCGCTGAAAATGTTGAATAAAGTGCGGGGTGGCAATCGGCTGTTCTTGTTCGCTCCAGCGCAGGCTGTCTTGATCCGGCAGCGTAGGCCATTGCTGCCACGACGGCACCAGCATGATCAGCCAGCTACCGACCTGTAGCGTGCCTGACAGCATCGCCAGCGCCTCGACGTCCACGCCTTTGCGCGCATCAAACACCGCGTGAAGAAACTCCCGCCCCAGTAGCGTCCGCACTCGACTAGCTGGCAGCGCGGTGACGGAATCAGGTGCGGACTCGCCGATCCACAGCCAGTCGCCAGACGATTGGCAGCTGAGCGCCAGCGCCTGTTCTTCACACCAGCTCGCCTCACCGCTTAGCACCAGTAATCGCCGGACGCCATATCGCTGCTGCTGGCGTTGGCTGTGGAGAAAATCACGCAACATCATCACACGCGCCGGATCAATCAAGTCTTGCCAATCAGCAGGGAAAGCAATCCTGCGGCGATCAGCGGCCCAACGGGAACGCCGCGAAACAGCGCCACGCCCATGACCGTGCCCACCAGCAGCCCCGCCACCACGGAGGGCTGATTGCTCATCAGCGACACGCCGCGTCCGCCAAGCCAGGACACGGCAACGCCAATGAGAATCGCCAGCAGAGATTTCCAGTGCAGGAAGGAATGCATGACTTCACTGGCGGTAATTTTTCCACTGGCAATCGGTGCCATCACGCCAATCGTCAGAATGACGATACCGATGCTCAGGCCGTATTTTTCTACCCACGGGAAATAGCTGTTCAACGGTGTGATGCGTACCGCCAGCAGAACCAAAATCGCCAGCGTGACGGTCATGTTGTGACTGATGATACCCAGCCCCGCCAGGACGAGCAGAATTAACAATGTTGGATCGAGATAGGTCATGGATGTGAGTCTGTCGAAAGTAGTCGGATTGAGCGTTAAGCAAACCGCGATGATAGCATTAATCAGGACCAGGGGCAGGAATCGAAGTCAGGGCCAAGTGAGCAAATCATTCGGCAGAGACGAGAAGAGAAAGGCAGCTTTTCGCGAGGAAAATAGGCAAAACATTCAGGCCGGCAGCCTATCGCCGACTGGCGACCTGAACGTAAACGATTGCGCAGTTAGTCTAATTTTACGCCGATACGGTGCGCAACTTCTTCATACGCTTCAATCAGGCCACCGAGGCTCTGACGGAAACGGTCTTTATCCATTTTGTTCAGCGTTTCTTTGTCCCACAGGCGGCTACCGTCTGGTGAGAACTCATCACCCAGCACGACTTCACCTTTAAACAGACCGAACTCCAGCTTGAAATCGACCAGAATCAGCCCGGCGTCACCAAACAGTTTGCTCAGCACGTCGTTCGCTTTGTAACTCAGCTCTTTCATGCGAGCCAGATTCTCTTCATTCACCCAGCCGAACGTCTTGCAGTAAGATTCGTTCACCATCGGGTCATGCATCTCGTCGTTTTTCAGGAACAAATCGAACAACGGCGGGTTCAGCTCGATGCCTTCTTCGATACCCAGACGTTTTACCAGCGATCCCGCCGCGCGGTTGCGCACGACACACTCGACCGGCACCATGTCCAGTTTCTTCACCAGCACTTCATTGTCAGACAGCAGGCTCACCATTTGGGTTGGGATTCCAGCTTCTTCCAGTTTGCTCATGATGAAATGGTTGAACTTGTTATTCACCATTCCTTTACGGTCAAACTGCTCAATGCGTGCACCGTCTCCTGCTGATGTATCATTGCGGAACTCCAGCACCAGTAGATCGGGATCTTCGGTGGTGTAGACGGTTTTCGCCTTTCCACGATACAGCTCAGCTAGCTTTTGCATCTTTAATTACTCCACACAGTGAGGGTCAACAAGTACGACCCGATATTTAACGCTTCCCCGAACGGTTGCCGATAGCGCCCGTCAATTCGGGTAGAGATTGTTGAATGAAGAAGGGCCGGATAATCCGACCCTTGGTTTACTTATGCGTTATTTACTGAACGCCGCCTGGAATACGGCCACCAGTGCATCGTTCTGAGACTGGGTTAGCGTATGCCCTTTGGAGTCGATAAATTGCAGACTGCTGCGGTTATCTAAATCGCCGACCTGCAATTTGTAATCGCCGTTAGGCAGTTCAGGATTTTTCGCACCCAGGTCATCCCAGGTTCCGCCGCTCGGCGCACGATACGTCACGGCGACAGAGCCCTGCGGACGGCTGCGATCGTTAACCTTCATGCCGATTTTGTCCAACGCGACAGGCAGACGATCCCACACCACGGTATACGGGCCACGCACAATCAGCAGTGGCAAGCCAGTGTCATCCGCCCCACTCTGCACATCCAGCGAACCAATAGTGCGGTTTGCCAGCGCGTTTTCGCGTGCGGTTGCCTGAGAATCCAGACCATTGCTAAGCGCATTCAGCATCAGGCCGGTGTAGCGCTGAGCCTGATCGCCCGCCGTCACCGGCTGACCGTTCAGCTGTAATCCCAGCAGTTTCACGACCAGTGCGACCTGATAACCCTGCTGCTGCACGGAAATCTGATAACGCCCTTGATACGGGACGTCTTCATCTTCACGCGGCCATGAGATCCAATCAGTCGTCAGCGTTTGGCTGGCATCCTGACGGCTAGCAATGGTGAACGCTTTGTCTTGCAACACGCGGATAACCTGAGACCAGAGCTGGCTGTTTTGCGAGCTGTTTTCTAACAACAGCGTTGCCGTATCTCCTGAGATCTGGGTACGGGAACCATTCAACAAAGCCAATGGCTGCACTGGAGGACGGATATCCAGCTCCTTGCCGACCGCACCATTCAGGGTAACTGGCGGTATATCATAATCCCCGTTCTGCACCGGTAAAATCATCCCGGCAGGCGTATTCAGCGCGTGCAGCGCCGGTGCCTTCAGATAGGATTCATCGCCACTGACCTGACGCTTATAGCGCTGATCGCTGGAACAAGCCGCCAGCAACATCACGAGTGATATGCCAACAACTTTCGCCACCATCGACTTTTGTAATGAATAACTCATTAAATCTCCCTAACGATTACAGCAAACCCGCTTGCTTAAGTGCTTGCCCCATCACCGTACGACCGGAATCGGTCAGCGGTGTCATCGGCAGGCGCAGCGTATCGGTCGCCATGAGTCCCAATTCCTTACAGGCCCACTTCACCGGAATAGGATTGGGTTCAACAAATAATTTCTGATGCAGTGGCATCAGGCGCTGATTTAAACGGCGCGCTTCGACAAAATTACCCTGCGCCGCCAGCTTGCAAAGTTCCGCCATTTCACGCGCAGCAATGTTCGCCGTTACGGAAATCACACCGTTACCACCAAGTTGCATAAAGTCCAGACCGCTGGCGTCATCGCCGCTCAGCAAAATGAAGTCTTCACTAACCAGCTCTTGGATCTGGCTTACCCGACTTAAGTTCCCCGTCGCTTCTTTAATTGCGACAATATTTTTCACTTCGGACAAACGGGCAACGGTTTCCGGCAGCATGTCACAGCCGGTGCGGGAAGGTACGTTATACAGGATTTGCGGCAGATCGGTATGCTCGGCAATCGCTTTGAAGTGCTGGTACAGGCCTTCCTGCGTTGGTTTATTGTAGTACGGTGTGACCGTCAGGCAGCCAACAACGCCAGTGCCATGAAAGCGTTTAGTCAGTGAAACACCTTCAGCGGTAGCATTCGCACCGGTTCCAGCGATGACAGGAATACGTCCGTCGCTCAGTTCCAGCGTCAGCAGCACGACATCGCCATGCTCGTCGTGGCTCAGCGTGGCGGATTCCCCCGTCGTGCCGACAGAGACAATCGCCGATGTACCGCTAGCGACATGATAATCAATCAGTTTTTTCAAGCTCGCCCGATCGACAGCGCCTTTGGCGTCCATCGGCGTAACTAGCGCAACAATACTTCCCGTAAACATTGGCCATCCCCTCCACAAACAAGTGCTTCATGGTACTTTTGACTTCTATGCAAAAGCAAGCGGACAAGGGCGTTGTAGGTGCCTGACGCAGGTTTTTTTATGACGCAGTAAACGAAATTAAAAATGCTTCTGATGTTTTGGTACAAAAGCAGCCCATTTACTGCGGCTTATCCGTCACTCGCGGGACGTTTCAGGTTGTTTTTTACTCAGCCGATCAAATCCAAATATCATTTTCAGCCGTCCGCTCGCCGCCTTCATGACCCGTATTCAGCACGCCTTTGGGTTCAATAAGCAGCATTTTTACTTCGTGTTCTGCATAAGGCTTATGTTCAACGCCGCTTGGGACAACGTACATTTCCCCAGCATTGATGTGCACATCGCCATCACGAAAATCGATTCTCAGTTGGCCTTCCAGCACGATGAACGTTTCGTCCGTTTCAGGATGGCAATGCCAGATGAAATCGCCCTGAATTTTAACGATTTTAAACTGATAGTCATTCATCTCAGCGATCACTTTCGGCTGCCAGCGATCGTCGAATAACGCTAACTTTTGGGCAAAATTAATGGATTTATACATATCGTCTCTCCTTATGATGACGCCCTCAGGCTAGCGAAGCAGAGTACCGATTGTATTGAACGATTGTGCAAACAGGCTAAAGCGCAGTGAACATGCGCTGCCAGTGACCGGGAGAAAGACCAAATGCCTTCACGAAATGGCGCGTCATATGGCTTTGATCGGCGAAACCGGCTTGAGCAGCAATATCGACAAGGCTGCCACCGGCCAGCATGAGCCGCCGGCAGTGTTCGAGACGGCGCATGGTGACGTAGCGGTACGGCGTCGTACCGAAGAGTGCGCGGAAATCGCGTGTCAGGCTCCAGCGGTCCCGACCGCTCACCTGTGCCAGCTCATCAAGCGTAATGGTTTTATCAAAGGCATCATGAATATATTCACGCGCCCGCTCGGCAGCATGATAGTCGAATAAACGCCGCGGATGCCGCTGCCCACCCACAGCCGATAGCGCCTGCGCCAGATCGTAAAGCACATCGTCTTCTTCCAGCTCATCAAACGCTTCTTCCATCGCTCTGAGCAGCGGTTCTGTTGCCGTAAACAGACGTGGATCGTTGGAGATACCGCCGTTAATGAAGGGCAAAGGTTTACCACCGAGTATTTTTTGAATCAGCGCAGGCTCAACGTAAATCATGCGGTACTGAAAGCCGTCGACAGAACCCGCTTCGCCATCATGAATCTCATCAGGATGAAGCACCAGCGTTCCCCCCGGCACGCTATTGCACAGGCTGCCGCGATAGTGAAAACGCTGCACGCCGGATAACGTCCGTCCAATCGCATAGGTATCGTGCCGGTGAGGATCGTAGCCATGACCACGGAAAAAAGCCTCAATTCGTTCGAACGAGGCGGGATGCTGAGCCTGTTTTACCCAGTCGTTATTTATTTGATGGCGTCGCATGATGAAAGGCGCTTATCTCCAATGACCAATGCTTACCTTAGCGCGGATTGTCCACAATCACGAAATATTGTCTGATATACCGCAAGCGGCGTTAAAAATTGCTCCAGGCAATTTTTTATGTTTACCATGTGATTAATGGGAAAAAAGACAGGAAGCATGATGTTGCCAAGCTCACAAGAACACTATCTGGTTATTACCGCGCTGGGAGTCGATCGCCCCGGTATTGTCAATGCGATTACCCGCCACGTCAGTAGCTGTGGCTGCAACATCGAAGATAGCCGTCTTGCTATGCTAGGCAAAGAGTTCACCTTCATCATGCTGCTGTCCGGTAGCTGGAACGCAATAACGCTGATTGAATCCACCCTGCCGCTCAAAGGCGCAGAGATGGATTTGCTGATCGTGATGAAGCGGACGGAGTCACAGGCCAGCCAGCCAACGCCTTCTACCGTCTGGGTGAAGGTTGACGTGGCCGACTCCCCTCACATCATCGAGCGCTTTACCGATTTGTTCGATTCTCACCAGCTAAACATTGCTGAGCTGGTTTCAAAAACCCAGCCTGCCGAGGGTGACAAGCCGCCGCAGCTGTATATTCAGATTGCCGCACACAGTTCTGCCACGCTGGATAGCTCAATTATTGAGCCAGCCTTTCATCAGCTATGTACAGAATTGCACGCACAAGGCAGTATTAGCGTCGTTAACTATGCCCAATAGCATAACGCTGCCATTATTATTGCAAGTAGCATGGGTATATCCACAGCATGAAGAGAAACAAGACGGAGAGTCGTGATGAACACACTGAAAGCCGGTGATATTGCACCGAAATTTAGCTTGCCCGACCAAGATGGCGAACAAGTAAATTTAACCGACTTCCAGGGACAGAAAGTGTTGGTGTATTTCTACCCTAAAGCGATGACGCCAGGATGCACCGTTCAGGCCTGCGGCCTGCGCGATAATATGGACGATTTGAAAAAACATGGCGTTGAAGTTCTCGGTATTAGCACGGACAAATCAGAAAAGTTGTCCCGCTTTGTCGAGAAAGAAGTCTTAAATTTCACGCTGCTTTCTGATGAGGATCATCAGGTTTCAGAAGGATTTGGCGTTTGGGGAGAAAAAACCTTCATGGGGAAAACCTATGACGGTATTCATCGTATCAGCTTCCTGATCGATGAAAACGGTAAGGTGGAGAAGGTGTTTGACGACTTCAAAACCAGCAACCACCACGACATCGTTCTCGATTATCTGAAAAGCGCCTGATTCACGGTTTTCAGATGTTCCACCGGCACCGTCATACGTGCCGGTTTTTCCCTGCCATTCTCCGTCTTCACCACGTTTTTCCCGCTCGGGCATTTCTTTGTCTGCCATCGCTGGCTAAGATAGTCAGCAGAATGTTTTCACGTTAGCTGTTGATAAGGTTATCTTCCGTTATGTCTATTCGGTTAAGAAAAACGGTCATGTCCGTCCTGTTTGGGGCGTTACTGGCTGGCAACCTGCTTCCTGCTCAGGCCGACACGCAGGATCGGCTGCCAGATATCGGCACCACCGCAGGCGGTACGCTCAGTATCAATCAGGAGCTGGCCATGGGCGATTTTTACGTCCGCCAGCTGCGGGCTGGTGCGCCGCTTATCAACGATCCGCTGCTGTCCAATTACATTAACCAGCTCGGCAACAGATTGGTCAAACAGGCTGATTCGGTGCGTACGCCGTTCCATTTTTACCTGATCCGTAATGACGACATCAACGCCTTCGCCTTCTTCGGCGGCAACGTAGTGCTGCATTCCGCGCTGTTCCGCTATGCCGATAGCGAGAGCGAGCTGGCCTCGGTGCTGGCGCATGAAATCTCTCACGTTACCCAGCGCCATCTGGCACGTAGCATGGAATCACAACAGCGTAGCGCCCCACTCACCTGGGTCGGCGCGCTCGGCTCGATTCTGCTGGCGATGGCCAACCCACAGATGGGGATGGCGGCGCTCAGCGGTACATTGGCGGGTGCGCAGCAGGGCATGATTACGTTCACGCAGTCGAATGAACAAGAAGCAGACCGTATCGGTATTCAGGTGTTGCAGCGCGCGGGCTTTGATCCGCAGGCCATGCCGAATTTCCTGCAAAAGCTGGCGGATCAATCTCGCTATGCCTCCAGACCGCCGGAAATGTTACTGACTCACCCCTTGCCGGAAAGCCGCCTGTCCGATGCCCGCAACCGCGCCAACCAGATGCGCTCCACGCCGGTACAATCTTCTCAGGATTTCCTGTTCGCCAAAATACGCACCTTTGGTATGTATGGTTCACCGGAGCGTCCGCTGAACAACGATCTGCTGGAGCAATGGGAAAAAGGCAACGTGCGGGAGCAGCTGGCCGCGAAATATGGCCGCGCGATACAGTTTTATCAGGCGAAGAAGTACGATGAGGCGCGTAATGTGCTGCAACCGCTGCTAAGCAGCGCGCCTGAAAATCCGTGGTTTCTGGATATGATGACAGATATCGATATAGGACAAAGCCGCGCGACACAGGCTATCGCCCGTTTACAAAACGTGCCTGGAATGCAGGCGAATCCAGTACTTCAGCTTAATCTGGCGAATGCTTATGTGGAAGGGAAACAACCTGCTGCCGCCAGCAAAATACTGTATCGCTACACCTACGCGCACCCTGACGATTCGAACGGCTGGGATCTGCTGGCACAAGCCGCAGCAGCACAAGGACAGCGGGCAGAAGAACTGGCTGCACGAGCGGAGAGTCTGGCACTCAGTGGTCAGCTCGATCAATCTATTCGGTTACTGAGCAATGCGAGTTCACTGGTTAAATTGGGGAGTCTGGAACAGGCGCGTTACGACGCCCGAATTGACCAGCTCCGCCAGTTGCAGCAGCGCTTCCGCCAGTACCAGAAATCCTGATAAGGAGCATGACGATGACACAGTCTTCACCCCAACCCGCCGTGACGATTTACCACAACCCACGCTGCTCCAAGAGCCGCGAAACGCTGGCGCTGCTACAGGAACACAATATTACGCCCGACGTCGTGCTCTATCTCGACACGCCGCCCGATGCTGCGACGCTGGCTCAGCTTATTAAGCAGTTGGGCTTGACTAGCGCGCGCGAATTGATGAGAACCAAAGAAGAGATTTATCAGCAGTTGGGGCTGTCCGACACTGCACTAACAGAAGCGCAGCTGATTCAGGCGATGATAGATAATCCGAAGCTCATCGAGCGCCCTATCGTCGTGGCACAAGGTCAGGCTCGTATTGGCCGTCCGCCGGAACAGGTGCTAGAAATACTGTCGTTGTAAAAAATAGCGGTAAACGATAGCCGTAAGCGATCCTCAACGACGATCTTTTAACAGCGATCGTCAACTACAGACCGAGGATCTCTTTCACAAAAGGAATGGTCAGCTTGCGCTGTGCAGTGATGGAAGCATGGTCTAGCTGATCGAGCGTCATAAATAACGTACGCATTTCCCGATCCAGACGCTTAAGCAGAAAACGGCTGACGTCTTCCGGCAATTCGAACCCGCGCAGTCTGGCACGCAGCTGTAGCGCTTCCCCTTTCTCGTCATCCGACAGCGGCTGCAGCTTGTAGATTTGTCCCCAATCAAGGCGAGAAGCCAGATCGGGCAGACGTAAATTCAGCTGACGCGGCGGACGATCGCCAGTAATCAACAGCCGGGCACGCCCTGTTTCCTGAATGCGGTTATACAGATTAAACACCGCCATTTCCCACTCTTCATCGCCCGCGATAGATTCGATGTTATCGATACACACCAGCGCCAGTTGCTCCATCCCTTCCAGCACATCTGGTACAAAGTAGGCACGTTTATCCAGCGGCACATAGCCCACCGCACGTTCCTGACGCGACAATTCGGCGCAGGCAGCATGCAGCAGATGGCTGCGCCCGCCTCCTTCGCGTGACCAGAAATAGATGTAGCTGCCATGCTCCTGATACAAAGCATTATTGACGGCGGCAAGAAGAGACGCGTTTTCACCCGGATAGAAACTGGCAAATGTTTCGTCATCGGGTAAGTAGAGTGGCAATGAAAGCTGTGCCGGCGTGTTCAGAATCACCTCAAGTAAAACGGGCAGGAAATCGGATCGAGTTTATCACAGAAACCAGCCCCTGTTGAGGACGCGATATGCACAGCCTCAATAGGGGGAAATGACGCGGTTATGAACGCGCGTCGTTCTCTTCCGGCGCATCGAGGATCTCTTCCTCTTTGCGGAACAGGCTGATGACCTTAAACACCAGACTCATGCCGATACCAACAACCGTCGCCAGCGCCATGCCCTTCAGTTCGGTCGAGCCCAGATGTACTTTCGCGCCGCTGACGCCGATGATCAGAATCACGGAGGTCAGGATCAGGTTTTGCGCTTTGTTGTAATCCACTTTGGATTCAATCAGCACGCGAATACCAGATGCACCAATTACGCCGTACAGCAGCAGCGACACGCCCCCCATAACAGGAACCGGCACAGCCTGAATTGCCGCAGCCAGTTTGCCCACGCAAGAGAGCAGAATCGCGAGGATTGCCGCACCGCCGATCACCCAGGTGCTGTACACTTTGGTGATCGCCAACACGCCGATGTTTTCACCGTAGGTTGTGTTCGGCGTAGAGCCAAAGAAGCCGGACAGCACGGTAGAAATGCCGTTGGCGAACATGGAGCGGTGCAGCCCCGGTTCACGCATCAGGTCTTTCTTCACGATATTCGCCGTCACTACCAGGTGACCCACGTGTTCCGCAATCACCACCAGCGCCGCAGGCAGAATCGCCAGAATGGCAAACCATTCAAAACGTGGCGTATAGAATGTCGGCATCGCGAACCAGTGCGCTTCACGAATCGGAGTCAAATCCACCACGCCCAGCGCGAACGACAGCGCATAGCCAGCCAGTACCCCGATCAGAATCGGGATGATCGCCAGAAAGCCGCGAAACAGAACCGAACCCAGAATGGTGATCGCCAGCGTCGCCAGTGAAATCGTCACAGCGGTAGAATCGACAGAAGTGCCATCGGCAGGCAGCAGCCCGGCCATTCCCGCCGCGACACCCGCCAGTTCAAGACCGATAACGGCGACAATCGCCCCCATCGCCGCAGGCGGAAACAGCACATTCAGCCAGCCGGTGCCCGCTTTCTTAACAATCAGCGCCACCAGACAGAACAACACGCCGCACATGATGAAACCACCCAGTGCAACTTCATACCCCAGCGGCAACAGCAGTAAAACCGGGGAAATAAACGCGAAGCTCGATCCCAGATATGCGGGAATTTTGCCCTTACAAATGAATAAATAAAGCAGCGTACCCACACCGTTGAATAACAGTACGGTAGCCGGATTGATCTTGAACAGAATGGGTACCAGAACGGTAGCGCCAAACATCGCGAACAGATGCTGGAAACTCAACGGGATGGTTTGTAACAAGGGTGGTCGTTCACTTACCCCGATGGCGCGACGAGTCATCTTCAATATCCTCTGTAGTGTTGTTATCTAGTGTTGCTATTTATGTGTGCAGGTAGACCCGCACTTATTATCACAGCCAGACGTATCCCGCCCCACCGTAGTGAAGCAGAATCATGTTGACTGCTGATGTATAAAAGAACCGCGTGTGACGTAACACAGGCTGTGGCGCACTATAGGCAATACCGATACCCTAAATAATTCGAGTTGCGTGAAGGCGGCAACCGCACGAATCTCCAGGAGCTTACACAAGTAAGTGACTGGAGTGAGTAAGGGCGGCCAACGCACAAGCAGCTTGAAGTATGACGGGTATGCTTGCGCCAAAAAAAAGCCGACTAATAAGTCGGCTTACCTGTTATTTCGTACCAAATATTTTATCGCCCGCATCACCCAGGCCCGGCATGATGTAACCCTGCTCGTTGAGGCCTTTATCGATGGATGCCGTGTACAGCTCGACATCTGGGTGGGCTTTTTCCAGTGCAGCAATCCCTTCTGGAGCCGCAACCAACACCAGCACCTTAATGCTGTGACAACCCGCTTTTTTCAGCAGGTCGATCGTCGCGATCATTGAACCACCGGTTGCCAGCATAGGGTCAACAACCAGCGCCATGCGCTCTTCGATATTGGAAACCAGCTTCTGGAAATAAGGAACAGGCTCCAGCGTCTCTTCATCACGGTAGATGCCGACAACGCTGATACGCGCGCTAGGGACATTTTCCAGCACGCCTTCCATCATTCCCAATCCTGCACGCAGAATCGGTACGACGGTAATCTTTTTGCCTTTGATCTGATCGACTTCAACCGGACCGCACCAGCCATCAATGGTGACTTTTTCGGTTGCCAGGTCAGCCGTCGCTTCGTAAGTCAGCAAACTTCCGACTTCGGACGCCAGCTCACGAAAACGCTTCGTGCTAATATCGTTCTCACGCATCAAACCCAGTTTGTGTTTGACGAGTGGGTGTTTCACCTCGACGATCTTCATCATTATCTCCCCATCGGCTAGTGGACGGACAAAAACGCCAAACGCGTTTTTAAACACCGCTTGCGGCGGCCCGCAGGGCGGCGGGCACAAGAGCCCGTCGTAAAAAAAATCGCGGGATTATACCGCCTTTTTTACTTAGCGCCATATGATTAAGCCTGATCCAGATCAACCGAGGGGAGAAATTGTCGCCATTAACGAAAAATAGCCAGCCGATGACTCATCACTCGCAAACGATTGCCTACACTGTTAGAATTAGCGCGCATTATTTTTACCACAGTATGTTTTCTAAATACCGTGTTTTCTGAATACGACCCGTAACCTTCGTGGGGACTCAGCAGTGACCGACAAAACCTCTCTCAGTTATAAAGACGCAGGCGTGGATATCGATGCGGGTAATGCATTGGTAGACCGTATCAAAGGTGTAGTGAAACAGACCCGTCGCCCGGAAGTTATGGGTGGATTGGGTGGTTTCGGTGCCTTGTGCGCCTTACCGCAAAAATACCGCGAACCGATTCTGGTTTCCGGCACTGACGGAGTCGGCACCAAACTGCGCCTGGCGATGGACCTGAAACGCCACGATACGATTGGTATCGATCTGGTTGCAATGTGTGTGAACGACCTGGTCGTTCAGGGCGCTGAGCCGCTGTTCTTCCTCGACTATTACGCCACGGGCAAGCTGGATGTCGACACCGCTGCCAGCGTGATTACCGGTATCGCGGAAGGCTGTAAGCAATCAGGCTGTGCGCTGGTCGGTGGCGAAACCGCCGAAATGCCGGGGATGTATCACGGCGAAGACTACGACGTTGCTGGCTTCTGTGTCGGCGTTGTAGAAAAATCAGAAATTATTGACGGCAGCAAAGTGCAGAACGGCGATGTTCTGGTTGCCCTCGCTTCCAGCGGCCCGCACTCAAACGGCTATTCGCTGGTGCGCAAAGTACTCGAAGTCAGCAAGACCGATCCAGAGCAGTTCGAACTGGAAGGCAAATCGCTGGCCGATCACCTGCTGGCCCCAACCAAAATCTACGTGAAATCAATACTGTCCCTGATTGAGAAAGTCGATGTCCACGCCATTTCTCACCTGACTGGCGGCGGCTTCTGGGAAAATATCCCGCGCGTACTGCCAGAAGGCATGCAGGCGACGATCGACGAATCCAGCTGGCAATGGCCTGCCGTTTTCAACTGGCTGCAAAAGGCCGGTAATGTCAGCCGTCACGAAATGTATCGTACTTTCAACTGCGGTGTTGGTATGATCATCGCACTGCCAGCCGAACAGGCAGACGAGGCCGTTGCATTACTCAACAGCAGCGGCGAAAACGCATGGAAAATCGGCGTCATTACTCAAACCGATGCCGGAGACGCAGTGGTTATTAACTGATGAAAAACATCGTTGTGCTGATTTCAGGTCATGGCAGCAACTTACAGGCGTTGATTGACGCCTGTAAGAACGGACGCCTCAAAGGAAAGATCGCCGCCGTATTCAGTAATAATGCGGAGGCTTACGGGCTAGAACGCGCACAGGATGCGGATATTCCTACGTGCGTCCTGAACCCTGAAGACTTTGCCGACCGTGCTGCATTTGATGCCGCACTGGCAAACGAAATTGAGCAATATGAACCCGCGCTGGTGATCTTAGCCGGCTACATGCGGATTCTTAGCCCAGAGTTTGTTGCCCAGTTTGCTGGCAAAATGCTGAACATTCACCCTTCCCTGCTGCCCAAATATCCCGGCCTGCATACGCACCGCAAGGCGCTGGAAAATGGCGATCAGGGAACATGGAACATCCGTTCATTTCGTCACCGATGAACTGGACGGCGGCCCGCTGATTCTGCAAGCGAAAGTGCCTGTATTCAGTGACGACACGGAAGAAAGCCTGAGCGAGCGCGTGAAGACGCACGAGCACACGATTTATCCGATGGTAATCAACTGGTTCCTGAACGGCAGACTGGTGATGCGGGATAATGAAGCCTGGCTGGACAGCGTGCGTATTCCACCACAGGGCTACGCTGCCGAGTGATGTTGTCAGCGCATCGCTTCATCATAAAGTAAGGCTCCCCTGCGGAGCCTTACTTTTTATTACGTCTTCTTATCACGTCTTTCTTTCCACACCTCATCGATCATCACTCTTTTCCCTTCCCTCTCTGCGCTTTAAATATTTACTAATCTTTACGTAGTAATCACTAAGACTCAGATAAAAAAGAACATTTCTATCAACCGACATTACACGCACTCTTCATCGGTTGAAAACGAAAATGACAATGATTATCTTTCCCCATCTTAAATTTTGTGAACTCCATCATGCGCACCGTCTTACTACTTTGCCTGCTTGTTCTCAGCCCGCTCTTGCAGGCAAAAACCGTCACCGACATTTTAGGCCGACAGGTGGCGATCCCAGGCAATCCTCAGCGCATCATTCTGGGCGAGAGCCGCATGCTGTATACGCTGGCGTTGCTCCAACCTGATAACCCAGCAAAGCATGTCGTCGGCTGGCCGGGAGATATGGCGCGCTACGATGCGCAGAGCTGGTCACGCTATACCGAAAAATTCCCACAACTGAGCCAGATCCCCCAGTTAGGTAACGGCAGCCTGCAAGCGATGAATGCAGAAATGCTGCTGCCGTTAAAACCCGATCTGGTCATTCTTCCACGGCTGGCAAAAAATGCGGCTAATGAAGACCTCCTGCAACAGACGCTGACTCGTGCGGGTATCCCGTTTATTTACGTCGATCTGCGTATCGATCTGCTTAACAACACATTGCCCAGTATTCATCTGCTCGGTGAGGTTCTGAATCAGCCCCAGCGCGCTACCGCCTTCAGCAACTTCTATCAGCAGCATATGGACGTGATTCGCCAGCGTATCGCGCAATACCATGGCAAAAAACCGACGGTCATGCTGCATCTGCATCTGGGTAGGCGGGACACCTGCTGCACCACGGCGGTCGGCGGCAGCCTGGGCGATCTGCTGACTTTTGCTGGCGGCGAGAATATTGCCAGCGGCACCATCAATAGCGTTTACGGAGAACTAAGCCCGGAGCGCGTGCTGGCCGCCAATCCCGACGTCTATATCGCCACAGGCATGGCAGGACCGGAGGGAAAACGCTTCTCCAGCCTGATGCTCGGACCTCAGGTTAATGCAGAACAGGCGAAAGAGAGCTTCGACACGCTTATCCGTCAGGAACCTATTTTGTCTCACCTGCGTGCCGTGCAAACAGGCCATGCCTGGAGTATGTGGCACAACTTCTATCTCAGCCCGTACCACGTCGTAATGGTCGAGATGTTTGCCAAGGCGCTCTACCCAGAGCGATTTGCCGATATCGATCCGCAACAAACACTACAACAGCTTCATCAGCAGTTTTTACCTATTGAGTTTTCAGGGATTTATTGGAGTCAGATTTCGCATGAATAAGTTTTTTATAAAAAAGGCCACGTTCCGTCACGGCTGGCCGCTGCTGGCGCTGTTGCCGTTTAGTATTCAGGCTGCCATTGTTGATAACAAAACTGTTGATGGCAAAGCAGACACCATGGTGGTAAATGCCACCTCTGGCGATCAGGCAGGAAAAGAGACTGGCTATCAGCCGCATAAAACCGTGACGGGCACCCGCACCGAAAGCCGTCTGCTGGATGTCCCACAGGCCGTTAACGTCGTCCCGACTCAGGTGCTCGAGGATCGTGCAGTGCGCAACATTGATGAAGCGCTGTATAACGTCAGCGGCATCACCCAGTCCAATACGTTGGGCGGCACGCAGGATGCCATCATCAAACGTGGCTTCGGCGATAACCGCGACGGTTCGATCTTTCGTGATGGCGTGCGCTCTATTCAGGCGCGCAACTTTACGCCCAGCAGTGACCGCGTCGAAGTGCTGAAAGGTCCGGCGTCCATGCTCTACGGCATGGGCGAACCCGGCGGCGTCATCAATATCATCAGTAAAAAACCGGAACTGGTACAGAAAACGCACATTGAAGGCTGGGGAAGCAGCTTCAAAGGTGGCGGCGGGCAGTTGGATGTCACCGGCCCGTTAGGTACGTCCGGTCTGGCTTACCGTATGGTGGTCGATCACGATGAAACCGACTACTGGCGCAACTTCGGGCGTAACCGCCAGACGACGGTTGCCCCGTCTTTGATGTGGTATGGCGAAGACACCACCGTGCGCGTAGCCTACGAACATATGGAATACCTAACACCTTTCGATCGCGGCACCCTTATCGATCCGAAGACGGGCAAACCGGTTAATACGCCGCGCGACCGCCGCTTTGATGAAAGCTACAATGCGACACGCGGCGATCAGGACAGCGTCACTATGCAGGTTGACCGTAACCTGAATGACCGCTGGAAAAGCAGCCTGACCTACTCGTACAACCGCAACCGCTACAGCGACAATCAGGCACGCGCCACGAAGTACAATGCCAACACGGGAGTCCTGACGCGCCAGCCAGACGCTACGGGTTACGCACATAGTCAGGCACAAATCGTCCAGCTCACGCTGAACGGCGATGTGGACTGGGGGCGTATCAATCACCAGTTACTGTTTGGGTTTGATTATGAAGCAGATAGAACATTCCGTGGCGATATGATTCGCGGCACAGCGACTTCAGGGTTCAACATCTATAACCCGGTATACGGCCAGTTGCCTGCCTCTACCACCGTCAACGCAAAAGACAGCGACCAGCGCGAGAATATCGACAGCAAAGCGCTCTTTATGCAGGATGCTATCCGCCTTAACGACCGCTGGCAGTTGTTGGGCGGTCTGCGTTATGACACGTTCGATGTCATGGCAGGTAAAGGACGACCTTTCCTCACCAACACGGACAGCTCATACCACCGCGTCGTACCACGTGCAGGCATCATTTACAGCCTGACGTCGTACTCATCGCTCTATGCCAGCTACAGCGGGTCATTTAAACCCAACAGCAATATCGCCAATAACATCGGTGCCCTGCCGCCTGAAATCGGCAAATCTTACGAAATTGGTGCCAAGCTGGATCTGCCCAATCGTATTACCGGTAACGTAGCCTTGTTCGACATTGAAAAACAAAACGTGATGGTCAAGGTCGATGACAATCTTTACCGCACAGCAGGGAAAGTACGCTCACAGGGAGTTGAACTCGATCTAGCGGGCAGCCTCACCGATTCATTGAGCCTGATCGGTTCTTATGCCTACACCGACGCCCGTGTCACCGCTGATCCAGAAAACACCGGTAAACGCATGCCTAACGCTGCGCGCCATACCGCATCGCTGTTCCTGACGCAGGACTTCGGCAACATTGGTTTGGCGGCTGGTGACGACCTTCGTGCTGGCGCAGGCGCGCGCTACGTCAGCCGTCGCGCGGGTGACGCAGCAAACACCTTCTATCTGGATGATTACACTGTCGCCGATGCCTTTGTTGCCTATAGTCTGCCGCTCAACGGTTACAAGGTGAAATGGCAGCTCAACGTGAAGAACCTGTTCGACCAGACCTATTATCCATCCAGCGGTAACAATCTGCGCGTCGCCGTCGGTGAACCGCGTCAGGTGGTGCTGCGCGCCAGCGTCGATTTCTGATGCACTTTCGCCCCGCGTCTCACCGATGCGGGGCACCTTACCGTGTTTGATTCCACATTGAGAGTTCAGCACCCGCCTCCCCGCCGCTATACTAGCGTTGGCATACTCATGCCAGCGTGACCTCAGTAACAACGGTTCACGTCCCTTTATATCAATTAAGGATTCACTATGTCCGGTACGAGCAATTCCGTTCGGCTACGACCGCTGGAGCGAGACGATCTCACTTTTGTCCATCAGTTGGATAACAATGCCAGTGTGATGCGTTATTGGTTTGAAGAGCCTTATGAGGCCTTTGTCGAACTCAGCGATCTGTACGACAAGCATATTCATGACCAGAGCGAGCGGCGCTTCATTATTGAACACGAGCAGACCAAAGTAGGTCTGGTTGAACTGGTAGAGATTAACCACATCCACCGTCGCGCGGAATTTCAGATCATTATCGATCCCGCGTATCAAGGCAAAGGTTACGCCAGCGCGGCGGCCAAGCTGGCGATGGATTACGGCTTCTCGGTGTTGAACCTCTATAAGCTATATTTGATTGTGGATAAGGAAAACCAGAAGGCGATCCACATCTACAGCAAGCTGGGGTTTGAGGTCGAAGGCGAACTGATCCACGAGTTTTTCATCAACGGTGAATATCGCAACACGATCCGCATGTGCATTTTCCAACATCAATATCTGGCGAAGCACAAAACCGTGACGGGAACTGGCGGCGAAGCGCCGGGAAGTTCAATCAGCCAGTAAGATAAAAAGGCCAGCTCGCTGGCCTAAAGCGATTTACTTCTTCTTTTCGCACGTCTCTTAAGCCCGTTTTATGTAGGCTTGGAGACGGTTTCGTGCGCAACAATACCGCTATTCTTATGCTACCTCGTAGCACGCGCCCGACGCAGGGCGCTCAGTCGCCGCCGCCCTGCGAACCCTGGCTTTCCGGCTAAATTATGCCGCTTTGCGGTGCCATCGGTGTTCATGACCGTTAATCGAGCCGCCAGTGACGCGCTCCAGACGCGGCACTGGTTTTCGCGACGTCCTGTCGCTCACTCGACGTTCATGCCCACCGCTGCATAATTTTTTACGCCGGATGATGGGCAAAATCATCACGCTATTGTGTTTATTGCCTGAAGGTAACTCAGTAAATACATTTTTATCCCGAAAACTGCCGGAACAACGCTTTACCGCGTAAGAGTCGTAGCCCCAGCCAGCCGCCGCAGAGCGACAGCAGGAACGCCGCGATATTAACGGGAGCGTTATCCACATCGCGATATTCGGTTCCCAGGCAAAGTTAAAGACCTTACGCTGCAACAGCCACAGCGCCGACTCTGCGCCAATCGCCGCCGCCGTTCCCGCAACCAAACCCAGCACCGCAAACTCACACCACAGCGTGGTGCGCAGCAGGCGTAGCCCGGCTCCCAGCGTGCGGTATACCATCAATTCCTGACGTCGCTGGCGCATCCCGACCTGAATCTGTGCCAGTAACAACAGCACGCCACAGAACAGTACCAGAATGACCATAATCTCCAGCGCACGGCTTACCTGCTGTAAGACCTGCCCCACCTGACGCAGAATACTGCCAATATCCAGTACGCTCACCGTCGGGAACTGGCGATTCATCTGCGTAATCATCTTCTCATCACCATCGTAGCGGAAGCTGGTCAGCCAGGACTGCGGCTGGTTATCCAACGCCCCCACAGGGAAAATGAAGAAGAAATTCGGACGCAGGCTTTCCCAATCCACCTGACGGAAACTGGTCACCGTGGCGCTAAATGGCTGCGTGTCGCCGGTGAAGGTCAGCGTATCGCCAATCTTGATCCCCATCTCTTTGGCTTCTTTCGCTTCCATCGAGACTTCACCCGCCTTCGGCGCTTCACCTTCCACCAGCACATTGTGTTGCGGGATACCGTTCATCCAGGTCAGGTTCAGTTCACGGTTTACCGTGTTGCCGCCCGGATCGTCTTCGTGGATCACTTCCGTAGCGACCTGCTGATTAATCTCCGTCAGGCGCGCACGAATAATTGGGAAGAACTGCTCCGGCATCACGTCATGCTGAGAGAGGAAATCCCTTATCTGTGGCACCTGTTCCTTCGTGATATTCAGCAGGAAATAGTTCGGGCTACCCGGCGGTAATTGCTGTTGCCAGCGTTCCAGCAAATCACCGCGCATCACCAACAGCAGCGCCAATAGCATGAAGGACAGCGAAAACGCGGCCAGTTGACTGAGCGTCGACCACGGCTGGCGCTTAGCAGGCGATTAATCGCCAGACGCAATGCCAGCCGTTTAACCGTCAAACGCCGTAACAGCAGCAGACCGCCCCAGCCAATGACACCCAGCAGTAGCGACAGCACCGCCACGCCGCCGAGCAGCGACCACAGCAGCACGCCGCCACCGGACAACACAGCCAACAGCCCGACGACAATAATCAGGACGATCGGCAGGTAATAGCGCAGCGGCCATACGTTCGCCACCACATCCTGACGCAGCACGCGCAGCGGCTGTGTCGCCAGAAGCAGTCGATAAGGGCGTAGCCCAACCAGCAGTGAGATCAGCACCAGCGATCCCAGCGCCCATACCCACGGCCACAGCCCGGAGGCAGGCAGTGTCGCAGGCAGCACCGGTGCCAGCATTTTCATCAACAGCGCCTCAAAACCCAGGCCGAGCACGCTACCGCAAACTGCCGCCAGACCAAGCACAGAAAGCCACTGCCCGATGATTAATCGCCTCAGCGCCTGTTTGCCTGCCCCCAGCGTTTTTAGAATAGCGACCAAATCATAGCGGCTGCGGCAGTAGTGCCCCATCGCCACCGCGACCGCGGCGATAGACAGCAACAGCGTCAGCAGCGCCGACAGCAACAGGAACTGCTGTGACCGTTTCAACGACTGGCTCAGCGCACCTTCGGAATCCTCCATGCCATACCAGCGCTGATCGGGCTTGAGCTGTGGCTTGATGAAGTTACCAAATTCACTAATCTGCTTCTCATCACCGGAAAACATGTAGCGCCAGGTAATGCGGCCTCCCGGCTGAATCGCCCCCGTTTTCTCGACATCATCCAGATTCATCAGAATACGCGGCGCGGTCTCAAACGGATTGAAGCCGGAATCCGGTTCCTGAATCAGTTCGCCGCTGATGCGCAGCGAGGTATCGCCGACATCCAGCATGTCACCAACTTTCAGCCCAAGTAACGCCAGCAGGCGCGGCGCCACCAGCACCGTTCCCGCTTCCGCATGCAGCCCTTCAGGACGCGTCTGCAAATTGCCATACAGCGGATAACGTTGGTCTGTCGCTTTAACCTGTGCCAACTGCGGTGTATCGCCCGCAAACGTCATGGTCATGAAAGAAATCTGGCGGCTAAGCGTCAGCCCGCGCTGCTCCGCTTCCTGAAGCCAGGTATCCGCGACAGGCCGCGACGCACGCAGCACGCGATCGCCCGCCAGAAAATCACGGCTCTGCTGGCTGAGCCCTTTTTCCATGCGGTCGCTGATCGTGCCCAGCGCCAGCACGCAGGCGACGGCCAGCGTTAGCGCTAGCCAGACAATCAATAAGGAAGGAGAGCGCCATTCGCGCCAGAACCACCGCCAGATCATGCGTCCTCCCGCAGCTTGCCGTCGACTAACCGCAGACGTCGCTCGCAGCGTGCCGCCAGTTGTTCATCGTGCGTCACCAGAATCAGCGTCGTGGCATAATCGCGATTGAGGGAAAACAGCAGATCAACGATGCGTTCACCGGTTTTACGATCCAGATTCCCGGTAGGTTCATCGGCAAACAAGACGTTAGGACGACCGCTAAATGCGCGTGCCAGCGCCACACGCTGCTGTTCACCGCCGGAAAGCTGAGCGGGAAGATGATGTAAGCGCTCACCTAGCCCGAGCTGCTGTAAAAGCTGTTCAGCCTGTCCACGACTGTGGCTGTCACTTTCACCGCGCAGCAACGCGGGTAATTGCACGTTCTCCAACGCATTCAGCGTCGGCACCAGCATGAAGGACTGGAAGACAAAACCAACATGCTGAGCACGCAGCGCCGCACGACCTTCTTCGTCCAATGCGTTGAGTGATTTGCCCATCAGGCTAACGTCGCCTTCGGTGCCATCATCCAGCCCGGCCAGAATCCCCAACAAGGTTGATTTCCCCGAACCAGATTCCCCAATCAGGGCAATTGTCTGCGCAGGTTTGACAATGAGCTCAACTCCGGTAAGGATGGAAAGCCGATTTTCTCCCTGACCAACGTGCTTACTAAGATGATGAACTTCAAGAATGTTTTCTACGTGCGCAGTTTCGCTTGGCGTAGCACTCGCTGGGCTGGTCTTCGCAAACATGTTTTCGTCCTTTTGCTTCTGGGATTATGCAGCGTACGCGCTTTCGCCGCTGACACATTATTAATTCTGGGCGATAGCCTCAGTGCGGGCTACCAGATGCCGGCCGCTAACGCGTGGCCAACGCTGCTGAACACGCAGTGGCAGACGCAGAAAAAAGGCATCGCGGTGGTTAACGCCAGTATTAGCGGTGACACCACCGCACAAGGGCTGGCGCGTATTCCTGCCCTGCTGAAACAGCATCAGCCACGTTGGGTGTTGATTGAACTGGGCGGCAATGATGGGCTTCGGGGTTTTCCGGCAGCCAATATCGAGCAGGATCTGACGAAAATCATCACGCTGGTCAAACAGGCTAACGCTCAGCCGCTGCTCATGCAGATCCGTTTGCCGACCAACTATGGCCGCCGCTACACCGAGTCATTCAGCAATATCTACCCCAAATTGGCGGAGCAGTTTGCGCTTCCGCTGCTGCCTTTCTTTATGGAGCAGGTGTATCTTAAACCGGAGTGGATGATGGAAGATGGCATCCATCCAACCCGGGATGCCCAACCGTTTATCGCAGAATGGATGGCGAAGCAGCTGGAACCCTTAGTTAACCATGAGTCTTAATAAATAGGCTTTTGAATTAGGTAAAGTTATGCAAAAAACGGTCTTCATTACGGGTTGCTCCAGCGGTATTGGCCTGATTGCCGCTCAGGATCTGCAAAAGCGCGGCTATCGTGTGATTGCAGCCTGCCGCCGCGCAGAGGATGTTGCTCGCCTGACCGCGCTCGGTCTGGAAGCGATTACGCTCGATCTGGATGACAGCGCCAGCGTGGAACAAGCCGCGGCGGAGGTGATCAGACTGACCGATAACCGCCTGTACGGTTTGTTTAATAACGCTGGATATGGTCTGTATGGCCCGCTGAATACAATTTCGCGCCAGCAGCTTGAACAGCAGTTTTCCAGCAACCTGTTCGGCACGCATCAGCTCACGCAGCTGTTATTGCCTGCGATGCTGCCGCATGGTGAAGGCCGTATCATCCAGACCAGTTCCGTGCTGGGGCTGGTGTCAACGCCGGGTCGCGGTGCGTATGCCGCCAGCAAATATGCGCTGGAGGCCTGGTCAGATGCGTTGCGTATGGAATTACACGGCAGCGGCCTGCACGTCAGCCTGATCGAGCCCGGCCCAATCAGTACGCGCTTTACCAGCAACGTCGCACAGACGCAGACGGACAAACCGGTTACCAACCCCGGCATCGCCAAGCGCTTCACGCTGCCGCCGGAAGCGATATTGCCGAAGCTCCATCATGCGCTGGAAAGCTCACGGCCTAAATTACGCTATCCCGTGACGCTGGTGGCTCACGCCTTAACCTGGCTGCGTCGTTTGCTACCGGGGTGTCTTCTGGATAAGGTATTACGAGGATAAGGTCGCAGAGGGCGATGTATTGCGCACTCACCTCTCCACGAGGCTTGTAAGTGACACCGACAGGCCCCATCTAAGAGTCAAATGAATTCAAGAAGTAAGAGAGACTACTCATGTTAGAACAACAAGCGACTATCGTTGACGTCAATGAATCCAACCTGCATCAGGTATTGGAACACTCCACGACACTGCCAGTCCTGTTTTACTTCTGGTCGGGGCGTAGCCAGCACTGCCTGGAGCTGGAACCGGTGCTGGACAAGCTGGCGCAGGAATACGCCGGGCAGTTTGTTCTGGCGAAGGTTGACTGTGATGCCGAACAGCGCGTAGCCGCCCAGTTTGGCCTGCGCTCAATCCCAACCGTGTATCTGTTTAAAGACGGGCAACCGCTGGACGGTTTTCAGGGGCCACAGCCGGAAGAAGCCATTCGTGAATTGCTGAAACGCGCGCTGCCGAAAGAAGAAGAGCTGAAAGTCGCACAGGCGCAGCAGCTGATTCAGGAAGACAAACTGCCGGAAGCGATGCAACTGCTGAAAGACGCCTGGCAACTCAGCCAGCAGCGCAGCGACATCGGTCTGATGCTGGCAGAAGTGCAGATTCAGATCAACCGCAGTGAAGATGCGGAAGCCGTGTTGGCCACAATTCCTTTGCAAGACAGGGATACCCGCTATCACAGCCTTGTTGCCCAGATTGAATTACTGAAACAGGCAGCAGATACGCCGGAAATTCAGCATCTACATCAGCAATTGGACGCCGATCCGCAAAATGCGGAGCTGGCGGTACAGCTGGCGCTGCAACTGCATCAGGTTGGGCGTAACGAAGAAGCACTCGAACTGCTGATGGGATTCCTGAAGAAAGATCTGACCGTTGCTAACGGCAGTGCACGTAAAACGCTAATGGACATCATGGCTGCCCTAGGCACCAGCGACGCCCTCGCCGCTCGCTACCGTCGGCAGCTCTACTCATTGCTGTATTGATTCTCTTGTGAAAAAGGCCAGAACGTTGATTCTGGCCTTTTTCTTTGCAGGCAGGTATAGCCATCGGCTTATCGGCTTATGCTAGATTGATGTGATGGTTTCGGGCGTGCTAACCCGGCGTAAAATTGCGCTGAGGTGATCGTTACCGCCGAGTGAGCGGCATGGACGCCGCGAAAGCCAGTGCGCGTCGGACAAAAACGTCAGAGACGTTTTTGAACAGCACTTGTGCTGGCCCGAAGGGCGAGCCCCATTTATGGGGCGAGTAAACGTGTCGCAAGCGGTCCGTTAAGCCTGATATCTGCGAAGGCACCGCACAGCGGCGCAATTCACGCCAAAAAGCCTGGGGTCACGGGGCGAGCGGCGCTTGAGCCGTCCCGTGTCGGGCGCGTGCTACGAGGTAGCATGAAAATAACGGTATCATCGCGCACGAAACAGCCTCGATAGCGGCATAAAAATGCGATTCAGAGGCAGTCTTGGATCCCCGCGAACTAAAGCGTCTTCAACACCGTGATCCAACCGTGTCCGCCATACACTGACCAGCCGTTTAGCCAGCGGCGCAGCATGTTCATCGCCAGCATCGCAACGACTTCCTGATGCGTTTTCAGGCTGTAGCGCTGTACGTTGAACTGTATCGTTTGGGCGAAAGATCCCTCCGGCGTATGCAGCGCCAATGACAGCTCCGCATCGTTCCGATTCCCCACGACCAGCGCTAACGACGCACCCTGACGCTCCGCCAGATGGCGAGCGTAGTCCGCTAGCCCAGACAGGTTGGTATCCTCAACGTTTGCCAGCAGTTCTCCTCCCGCCAACCGGGTATTTGCCGACTGGAGCTGCCAGTTGAGTAATCCCGCCGTGAAGTGTTCACTCACTGCCAGCGTCATATCACGTTCAGCCAGACGCCGTGCCAGCTGTGCCGGTAACCCTTCGGTTCCTTCAAAGATGGTATTTTCCCCAGCCACGGTGCGCACCGTTTCCCACAGTTGCTCCATATTTTCCTGCTGGGCAGCAGGGCCGGTTAGCTTCAGCTCGATAATCGGCATAGACGAGCGGTAGCCCAGCACCACGCCAGGCGGTAACGCCATACCGTCCAACTGGCTTGCCAGATCGCTCTCGGATCGGCCAAAGGTGGTCAGGCGCAGGCACAGCGGGGCATCTGCGACAGCAAAACGCTCGCGCAGGCGCGGCATAATTTGCTGATCGACCATGACCTTAAACTCAGACGGCACGCCCGGCGTAAAAAACATCAGGCACTTGTTCAGTTGCAGTGCGAAACCACAGGCGGTGCCCACTGGGTTATCGACCATTTCCGCGCTAGCAGGAATTTGCGCCTGCTTGCGGTTGCTCGGTGCCATCACTCTGCCACGTTCGGCAAAGAACGCTTCCATACGTGCCAGCCATTCTGCATGCTCAACCAGCCCTTCTCCTGCGGCGGTGGCCGCTGCCAACGCGCTGAGATCGTCGCTGGTCGGCCCTAAGCCACCGTTCACAATCAGGATATCGGCTATCTGGCTACGCTGCGTTATCGCAGTCACCAGCGCATCGAGATCGTCCCCCACCGTCATCCGGCTGGTCATCGGTAATCCCTGCTGAAACAGATAATCCGCCAGCCAGGCCGCATTGGTATCAATAATCTGACCATGCAGCACTTCATCGCCGGTACATAACATCTCGACCCTAAGCATTTTTTTATTCCTCGTGACGATCCTGAAACCACTTTAAAAAGTCGGATGAACAAACACAATATTTCTTTCAGCCCGCCCAAAAATACGCCACCGCCGACGAGCCTCACTCCAGTGTAAATATAAAATTACACCTCTCGTAACGGCGTTTTGACAGAAATCACTGAATACTCTACCCTGCTGCCAAAAATATCTGGATAGCCACGCTATTTATAGAGGAATAGGTGAAAAATCGTACTCTTGGCAGCATTTTTATCGTTGCAGGCACTACCATTGGCGCGGGAATGTTGGCGATGCCGCTAGCCACCGCTGGCGTCGGGTTTGGTACTACATTGATGATATTAATCGGTTTGTGGGCACTGATGTGTTACAGCGCCTTATTGCTGGTTGAGGTGTATCAGCATCAGCCGTCGCACACCGGACTAGGCACGTTGGCAAAAATCTACCTTGGCCGCTGGGGACAGTGGATCACCGGCTTCAGTATGCTATTTCTGATGTATGCGCTCACGGCAGCGTATATCAGCGGCGCAGGCGAACTGCTCGCCAGCAGCATCAGCCAGTGGAGTGGCTACTCACTTCCATTGTCCGCAGGCATTCTGCTCTTTACGTTGGTTGCCGGCGGCGTCGTTTGTATCGGCACATCCTCCGTCGATTTATTTAACCGCATCCTGTTTAGCGGCAAAGTCCTGATGCTCGTCATCATGCTGGCCGTCATGGTGCCGCATATTCAGCGCGTCAACCTCTTAACGCTGCCGCTGCAACAAGGTCTGACGCTCTCGGCATTACCCGTCATTCTGACCTCATTCGGCTTTCACGGCAGTATCCCCAGCATCGTGCACTACATGGGTGGAGACAGCCGTAAGCTGCGCCGCATATTCCTTATCGGTAGCGTGATACCGCTGATTGCCTATATTTTCTGGCAGCTCGTGATGTTGGGCAGCCTCAGCTCTTCAACATTCAACGCTATTTTGGCCGATCAGGCGGGATTGAATGGGTTGATGCAGGCTATTCGCACGCTGGTTGCCTCTCCGCACGTTGAACTGGCCGTCCACCTGTTTGCCGATCTGGCACTGGCGACCTCTTTCCTCGGCGTGGCGCTTGGATTGTTCGATTATTTAGCCGATCTGTTTAAACGTAAAAATAGCATCATCGGGCGTGCGCAAACGGGCTTGCTGACCTTTATTCCCCCGCTGGTGTTTGCCCTCTTTTATCCGCAAGGGTTTGTGATGGCGCTAGGCTATGCGGCGATTGCGCTGGCTGTACTGGCACTGCTTATTCCCGTTCTGCTGAGCTGGCAGGTACGCAAACAGCGCCCTGAAATACGCGCAACACGCGGTGGCGCGCCGGTACTGGCACTGGTCTTCGCCAGCGGCGTAGCGATTATCCTGATCCAACTGGCGATGGTGGCAGGCTGGCTACCGTCAATCAGCTAACCTTACGTGCATAAAAAACGCAGGGAGCGTTTTTCAACGTCGCTTGCGACGGCCCGCAGGGTGACGGACAAGGATGTCCGTCATAAAAAAACGCAGGGAGCGTTTTTCAACGTCGCTTGCGACGGCCCGAAGGGTGACGGACAAGGACGTCCGTCATAAAAAAACGCAGGGAGCGTTTTTCAACGTCGCTTGCGACGGCCCGAAGGGTGACGGACAAGGACGTCCGTCATAAAAAAACGCAGGGAGCGTTTTTCAACGTCGCTTGCGACGGCCCGAAGGGTGACGGACAAGGACGTCCGTCATAAAAAAAGAGCGTGAACTCAGCATTCACGCTCTTTTTTATTTCGAACCAGCGATTAGAAGTTCAGACCAACGCCAATATAGGCAGAATCCGCCAGTCTGTTATCCGGGCCGTTCTCACGCGCCATATTGATGTAGCGGTAGCCGACATCAACGCTCAGCGGTGCAAACACCTGCCAGCGGACGCCTGCTTTCCCTTCCACATAGTGGTCGACATGGCTGGAGAAGGCATCCGGTGAATAGTAACCTTCACCATACAGCGAGAACTGACGGCTCAGCGGCCACTGCACGCCACCGCCCAGTGCGACGCCATAGCCATCATTGCCGTGATCCTGATTCAGGTACAGCGCTTTGCCACCCAGAGTCAGCTTGAGTGGACCAACAGGAATGGTGTATCCCAGACCGAAGCCGTATACATCATTGTTGTTGTCGCCGTGGGCATAGCTCACATTGCCCGCAAGCCCAGGAATGCCCAGACCGAAACCCGCACTGGCACCAGCGTAATCGCGACCTGCTTCCCCGGAAAGGCTAATGGCATGTACAGAAGCACTTGCAAGTAACAAGCTTCCCGCACAGGCAATCACAAACTTTTTCATTTTCAATATCCTTAAAAACCGTCGTTAAACGCGCGTGTAAAGGTGTTATCGTTGCCGATTCTACCCGAAACGCCCCCTCACTCCAGCATGAAATTGCCCTGAGCAGCGATTTATTCTTTTAATAATCATGAAAGTTTGCCTTCAGTGCTGCTGACAATAGCAGCAATAAGCGCCGCCTATTTGCTCAAAAAAGACAAAGTGAACAATAGTAATCATCACGGATGACGATAAAACAGGCAGAAGGAAACGATGATGAGAGAAGGAAAATCAGCCACAGAAAAGCGCGCTACGGCGATGGATACCCCTCACACGGAGAGTGCCGGCAGGCACAGCCCGATGCGATTTCAGGACATGTGGTTTCTGGAGAAGCTAGCGCTGTTTGATCGTGAAACCAGCGCCAATAATCAGACCAATCATCCGCGAAAGGTGGCGAAATCCGGCACCAGCGCACCGGACAACTAGCCTACGACCGCGCTGCGCGGCCTGTTGTGCTGGGCGAATGGTGCATTGCATTGACCCAGCTTTTCACCTGCTGGCGAGAAAGCTTAATCCCACCATTTTTCAGTTCAGCGGGCAGCGCATAATACGCGACCGGACGCTGAAATCCGGCAAGCTGTGGCTGTAGCCAATCGCGTATTGCATCAAGCGTCGTGGCTTGTGCCACCTCCAATACCGCAACAGGACGGTGGCCGAACTCCGCATCGTCAACAGGCACAATGCAGGCCTGTTGAACGTCAGGATGCGCCAACAGTACGGCTTCAATATTCTCGGGTTGAATCCCTTCTCCACCGCTGAAGAATTGGTTATCCAGACGCCCCAGAATGTGCCACTCGCCCTCGGTAAATAGCCCGCGATCCCGCGTGTGGAACCAGCCGTCATCATCGGCGAGTGGAATCAGTTTTCCGTCACGCCAATAGCCAGCGGCCAGCGTACTGCCACGCAACAGAATTTCCTCCTCCACCAGCCGGATCTCTCGCCCGTACAGCGGCATGCCGACGCCCGAACGCCCGTCAGCACGTTTTGCGCAGACCGTGGACGCCAGCTCCGTCAGACCGTAACCACACCAGCAGCTAACGCCTCGCGCTTCTGCCTGTTGCGTCAGCGCCTGCGGAATCATCGCGCCGCCGAGCAATACGGCCTTCAATGCCGAAGGGAATGTCCCCTCTGACAGCAGTCGCCACAGTTGTGTTGGCACCAGAGAAGCATGAGTGCAATCGCGCAGTGCGCGATCCAGAGGCTGATGTGCTCGGACAACGAGCGTTGCCCCAGTCGCAAGCCAGCGCCAGACAATGCCCTGCCCGGAAACGTGAAAGAGCGGAAGTGACAGCAGCCAGCTGTCGCTAGCGGAAAACGCCATCATCTGCACCACACCTTCCGCGCTGGAGAGATAGGCAGCAAATGAATGCACCGCGGCTTTTGGCATCCCGCTGGAGCCGGATGTCAGCGTCAGCGTCGCCAGCCGGTCGGCCTGCCAGCGTACTCGATAGATGCTGTGACTTTCTTCGGTATCGCCTGATGGCGAAGCGTCTGATGACAAAGAAATAGGCGGCAAAGAAAGCGTGCGTATCGTATTCGGCCACGGTTTATCATTCAGGCACAGACCATGCACCACATTCAGCGCAGGCAGCAGCGCCTCGGTGAGTGCATCAGGTAACTGTGGATTCAGCGGCAGCACGCGCACGCCGCACTGTAATAGAGCCAAATAGCTGAACAGCATCTGGACGCTATTTTTCCCACGTAGCGCGACCGTACTGTCGACCGTCACGCCCTGCTGTGTGAAATGCTCTGCCAAATGATCCACCCGCTGGGCAAGCGACTGCCAGCTCCAGCGGATTTCGTCGTCAATCAATGCGATTGACTCATTCAACGAAACAGGCGTATTCAACGAGACAGGCTGGGACGTCTGGTTAGCCCAGTGTCGCCACGGCCAGTCAGTCAGGATTGCCATACCACGTCCAGTTGCTCAGCAGCCAGCAGCGGTAACGTGCTCTCCGGCCAGCGTTGAATAACCTGCGCCTGCATCAGATCCAACGTGTCCAGCCCTGGGATCGTGTCCGGCGTCAGCCAGTGTGCCAGACGTGCCAGCTGCGTTAAGCCCAAACTGGATTCGATGCTGGAGCTGATCACCGCCGTTAATCCAGCCTGATGCGTTTCCTGCACCAGCTGCTGGCAACGTGCGAGGCTGCCGACTAGCGTAGGCTTGATCACAATTGCGCTCACACCCGGCTCGGCTTCTACCCGAAAATCCGCATCGCGCACGCTTTCATCCCAGGCAATGCTGATGCCCGTTTCCCGCGCAAACTCGCGAGATTCTTCACGGGTTTTGCAAGGCTCTTCGAGAAAGGCAATGCGCGAACGCAATGACGGCGCGACGTAGCGGGCAAAGCCGTCGGCTTTGGCTCGCGTCCAACTGCGATTGGCATCCAGACGAAGTTTCAGATCCGGCAAGGCTTCCAGCAGCACGTTAACGATCATACCGTCACGCACCGCTTCATACAGACCGACTTTGATCTTCGCCACTTTCTCGCCCGGCATCGCCTGTAGCATGTCAAACAGCTCGTCAGGATCGCCGCTGCACAATGGCGCTTTGCGATAGTCCGCCGCCTGCGGCAGACGCTGATCCAGTTCGGCCTGCGCACAGCTCAAACCAAAGGCAACAGAAGGCGGAAGCTCGTCAGAAAATGCCGCCCCTGCCGCCCACGATTTTAGCTGTTCAAGCGCGACTGATTCCGCCTCTACCAGCGTTTCCACGCTGAATTCTGGCAGCGGCGCAATCTCGCCCCAGCCCAATCGCTCGCCGTCTAGCAGGCGAACGATAAGCCCATCGCGGGTTTTCAGACGCTGATTGCGCAGCACCACTCCAGCTTCCATCGGCACGCTGTAACGATAGAGAGTGACCTGACGCATTATGGATTCCGTTTGAATTTGCTGAAGTCAGGCTGACGTTTTTCGTTGAACGCATTACGGCCTTCCTGCCCTTCGTCCGTCATGTAGAACAGCATGGTGGCGTTACCCGCCAGTTCCTGCAAGCCAGCCTGACCGTCGCAGTCTGCGTTCAGTGCTGCTTTCAGGCAGCGCAGCGCCATCGGGCTGTTTTGCAACATTTCACGGCACCAGCGCACCGTCTCTTTCTCCAGCTCTGCCAACGGAACCACGGTGTTAACCAAGCCCATATCCAGCGCTTGCGCCGCATCGTACTGGCGGCACAGGAACCAGATTTCACGCGCTTTTTTCTGACCCACGATGCGCGCCATGTAAGAAGCGCCCCAACCGCCGTCGAAGGAACCGACGCGTGGACCCGTTTGACCGAAGATGGCGTTCTCTGCCGCAATCGTCAGGTCACACATCATGTGCAGAACGTGTCCGCCACCGATGGAATAGCCCGCAACCATCGCAACAACCGGCTTCGGACAGGTACGGATCTGACGCTGGAAATCCAACACGTTCAGGTGATGCACACCGCTGTCATCCTGATAACCGCCGTAGTCGCCGCGTACTTTCTGATCGCCGCCGGAGCAGAATGCCTTATCGCCCGCGCCGGTCAGAATGATCGTCCCGATACCGTCGTCGTGACGGGCATTATCGAGCGCCTGAATCATCTCTTTTACCGTTTGTGGACGGAATGCATTGCGAACCTGAGGACGGTTAATCGTGATTTTGGCAATACCATCGATGGATTTATGGTAGAGAATATCGGCGAAGTCGCCGCTGCAATCGTGCCATTCAATCGGTGCGTAAAGCAGATCTTCACTCGGATAAAGCATAGTTATCAATCCTTAACGTGATGCAAAAGAAAAGAGCGAACCCGCTCGGCATAGGCCGTTGGATTCGCCTGATGAGCATTATGACCCGCCTGAGCTACGCTCAGTAACGGCAGGCCGTATTGCGCCGCCAGCGTTTGAAACTTCACGTCGCTGGCACCGCATAAGTAAACAAAAGGTATCGACAGTTGCCGGAGGCGTTCCGCTAAAAAAGGCTGTCGCCCCAGCGAGGTCGCTTCCAGCATTGCCGCAACGGACGCCCCCTGATTCGCGCTGCGACGCGCGATCAACTGTTCACGCTGCGCTGAATCCAGATCGGCAAACACCGCCTGCTGATACCAATCCTGCAGGACCGCTGGCAACGGCTCCTGACGAAAGCGCTGCGCCCAGCGTGCATCATGGTCGATACGCTCCGTACGCAGCTCCGGCGTTGCCAGACCGGGATGACCGCCTTCGACCAGCAGCCCCAGCATGCCGTCATGCTGTCCGTTGCAAGCGTGATACATCGCGATACGCCCACCGAGCGAATAGCCTAGCAGCCAGTAATTCTCAATGCCTTGATCCAACAGCGTCTTACTTAACTGGCGGCTGACATCGGCAAAATCTGTTGTGGAAATCGTTCGCGATGCACCGTGTCCGGGTAAATCCACCAGCAGCACCGGCCAGTCACGACAAAACGGCAAAACAGGCAGCCAGTCTTCGCCGCAGCCTAATAAACCATGCAGACACACCAGCCACGGCTGCCTCGGCGCCACCGCGCCATGCGTCATTTTCCGGCAGCTTAGCCCCTGAAAACTTGGCCTCTGAAACTCTAGTGCGCCCACGTCGCCACCTGAGCGACCAGTTCATTGAGCGTCTCCGCACCGTCTTTAGGCTCAACCACCACTTCCAACAGCGTGACGCCGCCCTGAGTCCAGCAATTCGTCACCGTATTCGCCAGCTGTTCCCAGCTCTCGGCGCGTACGTAATTCAGGCCAAACATCGCGGCCGCGTGGCCGAACTCCACATTTTGTGGCATACAGTAAAACGCTTCGCGCTGTGCAACCGGCGTCGGCAGCAGGGAAAATATCTGGCCGCCATTATTGTTCACCACGATCAACACCAGCGGCGCGGGAGCCTGACGCAGCAGCGCCAGCGCGTTCAAATCGTATAACGCAGAAAGATCGCCGACGATGCCCAGCGTGGCTTTTGATGTGGCACGCTGTACACCAGCCAGCGTGGAGATCAGGCCATCAATGCCGCTGGCCCCGCGATTACCGTACACCGGATATCCCTGTGGGAGCTGCGCCAACGCGTCGATCAGGCGCACCACGAGGCTGTTGCCGACAAATAGCTGTCCGTCCGGCGGCAACAGCGCCGGTATGCGCTGCGCCAGCTGCGCTTCACCAAAACGGGAAGCAAGATGCACGTCGATCTGCCGCTGCGTTTTGTCGGCAATATCCGCCAACAAATCCGCCCACGGCGCTTGTTTATGTGCCGGATGCGCAGACAGCCATTCGCCCACGTCCGCCACCAGACGACGCCCGCGATGATGCGCCGGATCCAACCGTCCCGGCAAATCGTCAATTAACCAGAATTCTTGCGGCTGGCACTGTTCCTGCCATTGCAGCAGGCGCTTACCAGTCAGGCTACCGCCGAACTGCAGGACAATCTCCGCCTGCCGCAGGCGAGCCGCCGCGTCAGGATGCGCCAGCCAAATATCCGCACAGGGCAACGGCTGCCCGCTTTGCGACAGGACATCACCAATCAGCGGCCAGCCCAGTTCGTTCGCCCACGCAGCGAGTCGCGCACCTTGTTCTGGCGTCACACGACCGGCGAGAACAACGCCCCGCTTCTGTCGCCACTGCGGCCAGTCCGGCTGCACTGCCAACGTACTTTGGCGCATTTCACGCAGCCAGGGTTCACGGCTGTTCCACCAGTCACCCAGCGTCATTAACCAGTCCTGATACGCCGTGCCGTCATCGGCACCGTACAGCGGTTCGGCAAAAGGGCAATTAATGTGCAGCGCGCCGTGCGTCAGTCGCGCCATTGCGCTATCCACAGAGGAAACCAGCCAGCTAGCCGGAATGTCGGGCGTGGGGCGCGGTAAATCCAGCGCCAGCGTAGGGTGTGAAGCATACAGTGCATGTTGGCGAATCGCCTGATTCGCACCGCAGTCAATCAGTTCCGGCGGGCGATCGGCCGTCAGAACCACCAGACGTTCGCCGGTCAGCCCCGCTTCGATGATGGCTGGATAAAGGTTCGCCGCAGCAGTGCCTGACGTCACGATAATCGCAACCGGCTCACGCGAGGCTTTTGCCAGCCCCAGCGCCAGATGCCCAAGCCCCCGCTCATCGAAATGCGTGTGGCAAATCAGTGCGTGATTGTCCGCCGCAGACAGCGTCAATGGCGTAGAGCGCGAACCAGGCGCGATGCAGACATGCCGGACACCGTGGCGGGTCAGCGATTCCAGCAGTAATGTAGCCCAGCGGCGATTAAATACACTTGTTGACATGTTGTACTCAACAACTCAGGTTGCAGGTGATACCCGTTATGCTTCAAGTCGCCTTCACGCAACTCGAATTATTTAAGGTATTAAGCAAATAATAATGATCAAACTGTTGTCGGCCTGGTTGCCCTTCAGCAAACATCGAGATCAGCCTTATTATATTTTTTTTTATCACGCTGACTTTGATATAAACCAGTACCTCGCACAACAACCATAAAACAAAACTATGACATATCACCGTCTAACAGGGATCTTAACCCTGCTGCTTTGTTTTCTAACTCCTGCCATTCTTGTTCTGGATCAGAAGCCGCCACAATTCCAGCACCGGCATAAAGCGTTAAAACATGATCCCGCACTTCGGCCGAACGTAGCGCCACGCTGAATTCAGACTGCTGACGCGAAAGGTAGCCTGCGGAACCGGCATACCAGCCGCGTTCAAACGGTTCATGTTCAGCAATAAAACGGCGAGCCTCTTGCCTCGGTAGGCCCGCGACGGCTGCCGTGGGCTGTAACGCATTCAGGCACGCGCTATCAGATGCGGTGCGCAGCGTGGCGTGAATGGTACGGCGCAGATGCTGTACTTTACGCAGGCGCACAATTTCCGGTGGCATCACATCCAACGACAGCGCCGACTGCTGTAGCCGCTGACAAATATCATCCACCACCAGCATGTTCTCGCACTGATTTTTGGTGTCATTCATCAGCCAATCGGCCAGTTCCGCGGCTTTGCGCGCATCGCGATCGCTTGCCACCGTCCCTGCCAGCGCCTCGGTTTCCAGTTCGCTACCCCGACGGCGATAGAGCCGCTCCGGGCTGGAACCGAGAAATGCATGACGCGCATCGTGCGCCAACATGAAATGGAAACAGTGGTGATTGGCCGCTCGGCTGGCAGCCATAAAGGTGGTGGCCTGCAGCGGCTGCGTCAACGTTAGTGTGGTCGCCCGCGCCAGAACCACTTTTTCCATCAGCCCGGCATTGATGTCATGCAGCGCTCGCTGGAGCAAATCGATCCACCCCTGACGCTCCGGCTGATGTCCGACGGACTGCACTTCCGCATGCAAAAGAGGCTGCGGAGCGGGTGGCAGAAGCAGGTTAATAAACGCCGAGGCTTCAATGGCATCCTGCTGCAATGAGGTGTCACTGAACAGGTTAATACTCAGGCTGAGCATCTCACCCTGACGCCGCAGTTCCGCACGGGGCAAAAACAGGTAGCCGGGTGAAGAAGCACCGTCCTCTTTCGTTTGATTAAACGCGTTCAGCCCCCAAATGCGCACATCGGGATCGCACTGCTGCTGAACAAGGAATGTCTCTGCATCCTGAATGTGGCGAAATCCGTACACGTTGCCGCACACGGCTGCTTCTTCACGATCCTGACGATGCTGCCAATAGAACTGGGGGTACACTGGCTGAGTCGCCAGCCACGGCAATAGCTCAGACGCGTCGCTGAGGGTCAACGAACGCGTTATTTGTCTGAAACCTGCGCGTTCAGGCTGTGGCTCGCGCAAATCCTGCTGCAGATGCCGCAGCAAGTCGGAAAGTTGTTTCACCGTTACCCCGGAGACCTAACATAAAGTAGGGGATTATACGGGAAAAAAACACGCCGTGGGTGAGAGGTTACGTAAGACCATAACGGCGAGCACAGGCTGAAATCGCACCAAACGGCAAAACGGGTCGCGCGTATCGCTTTAAAATCCCACTCCATCATCATTATTGCTTCAATTGACCGATTCTTTTGCCGATTATCTAATCGGCATTTTTTTGCCCGCTCCACTGCCCCACCTCTCCCTTCTTCCCTCTCGCCAAAACCGTATACCAGGATTCTTTCCATTCAGACCGCTAACTATGGTAAAAATAGGCCTTTGTTACGTCGACCGGATAGCTTCATCAGGATGAGTACAACACTGAATTCCAACCCGTTATGCATTAATCAGAATCTGCCAGGCAAGAAAGCACAGGCAGCCACGCGCATCGTTTTCTTTGTTGCGGGCTTTGCTATGGCTTCCTGGGCACCGCTGGTACCCTTTGTCAAAACGCGGCTGGCTATCAGTGATGCCTCTTTGGGGATGTTGCTGCTTTCTCTCGGTATTGGCTCGCTCCTAGCCATGCCGCTGACCGGTTTTCTCACCAGTAAACTGGGGTGCCGCAGCGTTATTTTGCTGGCAAGCGCACTGCTTTGTCTGGTATTGCCCGCGCTGACGCAGGCAGAAACACTGCCTCTGATGGCGATCACGCTGCTCTTTTTCGGCGCGTCTATGGGGATGATTGATGTCGCGATGAACATTCAGGCTGTCATCGTCGAACGGGCCAGCGGTCGGGCGATGATGTCCGGTTTTCATGGTTTCTTTAGCATCGGGGGAATTGTCGGCGCAGGCGGCGTCAGCGCCCTGCTGTGGCTTGGCCTGTCTCCGCTGATGGCAATTCTGGCGATTGTCGCCCTCATGCTGATCGCTATGGCAACGGCGCATAAACACCTGCTGCGCACCACAAATCAAGATGAGGGCGGCCCGTTGTTTGTCATCCCGCGCGGCTGGGTGATGTTTATTGGCTCACTGTGCTTCATCATGTTCTTAGCAGAAGGGTCCATACTGGACTGGAGCGCCCTCTTTTTAACGGTTGAACGCAACCTGAGCGGCGCGCAGGCGGGCATGGGCTATGCGGCATTTTCCGTCGCGATGACGCTAGGCAGACTGAACGGCGATCGCATCGTTAATGCACTCGGCCGCTACGCGATTCTGACCGGTGGCAGCCTCTGCGCCGCACTTGGTCTGGTATTAACGATCAGCATTGATAATCCGATCACCGCCATTCTTGGCTTTGTGATGGTGGGTATCGGTGCATCGAATGTGGTGCCGATCCTTTTCAGCGCTGCGGGGAATCAAAAGATCATGCCGCCGAATCTGGCCATCGCCTCCATTACTACCGTAGGCTATGCAGGTATTCTGATCGGCCCGACCATTCTTGGCTTTATTGCACAGTTCAGCAATTTGGCTACCGCATTCGGGTTTGTCGCACTGCTCTTGCTGGGCGTTAGCGCCAGCGCCCGTGCCGTTATCCGCTAATCAGGAGCGTTAATTGATGCCAGCCATGATCCTGCGTTATTTTTCACTCCTTACGGTGCTCTCGCTCCTGATTACCGGAACGTTTGGCTATAACTACATCAACGATTTGCTGACGGACAAAAAACATTCGCTGACGACCATCGCTCAGGGCATACAAAAACGCGTCGATACCTATCGTTTTTTCACCTATCAAATTTACGGCAGTCTGAACAGCGAACCAGCGGCTAGCGACACCAACATTACCGCCATTAATTTAATGCCGAATGTTTTCTACGTAGAAAAAAACGGTCAGAAAACGGACGCGCTGATTTTTGGGCAACACGATAAAAACACACTGACCTCGGTTCGCCGGATATCACGTTATCTTGATATTCTCTGGGGAGCGGAAAATAGCGTCTATTCCATGTATTACCTGAATGGTATCGACAACAGCCTGACGATGATTTCCACGCAGACGCTGAAAGATATCTCCTCGCAGTTCCGTGGTAATTATATTACGGTCATCGCCGAAGCCCGCCGGACGGAAATGCTGCAGCAGGCGAATGTATTAGACGAACGCGAAAGTTTTTCCCCCCTGCGTAAATTACGCTTCTATAACGACTACTATTTTACGCTGCGCACCACATTCAATCAGCCGGGTCATCTGGCGACGATTCTGGCGTTCGATTTACCGATTAACGATTTAATCCCAGACACCATTCCACGTGAGCATCTTATGCTGAAGCCAGATACGCCGGCGGCCAGCAATATGGACAACAATAATGGCGAAGGTACGGCTGACGTTCAGCTTCATGGCTCGAATCTTGAAATCTCCGCCACGCTCGTGAATGCACCGATAAAAATCGTTTTTCAGATGCCTGTAAAAGCTCTGATTATTGATTCATTGCGTAATAACATCTGGCTTCTGCTGCTGAATCTGGTCCTGCTGAGTTTGTCCATCGTCGGCTTTTATCTTTTCCGTCGGCAGTATGTGCGTCCCGGCGAGGATGTCTCTCGTCAGTTGGAAAAGACGCTGGATGTTTACCGCGAAACAACGGGCAGAATCCCGATGGGCGTGCTGCTTTATGATTTCAGCAGCAATAAAGTCGTCATACAGAATGAGCGCGCTGAGCAGTTGCTTCCGCACCTGAGCCTGCAAAAAATCACCAATATGGCGGACGAGCATCAAGGGGTCATTCAGGTCACAATTAATAATGAGATGTATGAAATCCGCCAAATCCGCAGTCAATATTCGCCTGACTATTGCCTCTTCCTGCTGCGTGAGCAAGATAAAGAGATTCTGGTACAGCGTAAACTGCTGCTCGCCCAGCGTGAATACGAAAAGAATATTCATGCCAGAAAACGGTTATTCCAAAACCTGCTCAGCGAATTCAAACAGCCGCTGATTTCACTACGGCAGCATATTCATGCGCTACGCCACAGCGATACAGCAACCGTACCGGCACCCACGCTGGATCAGCTAACAGCGGATACCCGCTGCGCTATCGAGCTGCTGGAAAATATCGCCTTGCACGAAAAGCTGGAAGCGCAGGAATGGAATGTGGTCAACGAGAGTTTTTCACTGCTGACGGCTATCGATCATGTTCTCCTTGAGCTGCTGCCGCGATTAAATCAAAAAGGTCTGACCCTATTCCATCACTACAATCTGGATATGAATCAAACCTACGTGGGCGATGTCGAGCTGTTGAAAAAGACGCTGGCGCTGCTGCTGAATTATTCGGTGACCAATACGGATTACGGCAAGATTACGGTATCGATTGATAGAAAAAATAATGAGTCGGATACGCTGATTATTCAGATCAGCGATACGGGAACGAATGTTTCAGGCAAAGAGCAGGAAAATATTCGACACCCTTTCCTGCATCCTGCGACATCCGATCGTTTCGGACAAAATTCAGGATTGACCTTATTTTTGTGCAATCAACTCTGTAATAAACTGGGCGGTGCGTTAACGATCAACAGTAAGGCCGGATTAGGTACACACTATATTCTGACGCTAAAACTGGAGCCGGAAGCGCTTCCCGTTGAGGAAGAAAAACTGCTGGATGGTATTACCGTTCTGCTGGATGTGACGTCTGATGAAGTACAGCATATTGTCGGCAATATGCTGACGGGCTGGGGTGCGAATTATCTGGTTAGCGATGAACGCCAGATTAATCAGGAAGCAGATATCTGCATGACTGACGACCCGGAGAAAAAAGCAGATTTTACGCTGCTGTTGAGTCATGACGATGACACAGTAACGCCTTTGGGCCCGCGCCGTTTGCGGGTGAATTATAATATCAGCCACCTCCTGCTGGAGGCATTACTTAAGCTGATTGAGCTACAACTGGAAACATCACCCGATGCGCTACAGGAAGGGGAACCGGATAATGTCGAATTTTACGCCGCGCAATTGGCAGCAAGCGACTATTATTCGCTGTTCGTGGAGACAGTACCGGATGATTTAAAGAGGCTGTATACTGAAGTGGAAGCAGGCGATTTTCCGTCGCTTTCGCAGACGGCACACCGGCTGAAAGGCGTGTTTGCCATGCTTAATCTGCATCCTGGCAAACAGTTGTGTGAACAGCTTGAACAGCATATTACCGCGCATGATAGTGAACAGATTGAGGCTAACCTTCATGAAATCGAGAGGTTTGTCAGTGCATTACTATCCCCAGAAGAACCTAAAGGGCAGCAAGGTAGCCAACAAGATGAGTAACCAAAACGATGAGTAACTTAAACGTAATTATTGCCGACGACCACCCTATTGTCCTTTTTGGCATCAAAAAATCGCTTGAGCAGATTGAATGGGTCAATGTGGTTGGCGAATTTGAAGACTCAACAGCACTGATCAATAACCTACCTAAGCTGGACGCTAATGTTTTAATCACCGATTTATCCATGCCAGGCGATAAATACGGCGACGGTATTACCCTCATTAAATACATTAAGCGCCATTTTCCTCACCTTTCTATTATTGTTCTTACCATGAACAATAATCCGGCCATTCTGAGCGCGGTGCTGGATTTGGATATCGAAGGCATCGTACTGAAACAGGGTGCGCCGACCGATTTACCCAAAGCGCTGGCTGCCCTGCAAAAAGGGAAGAAATTCACGCCGGATAGCGTATCCAAAGTGCTGGAGAAAATCAGCGCCAGCGGCTACGGCGACAAACGCCTGTCCCCGAAAGAAAGCGAAGTATTACGTTTGTTTGCAGAAGGCTTTTTGGTTACCGAAATCGCCAAAAAACTGAATCGCAGTATCAAAACGATCAGTAGCCAGAAGAAGTCAGCGATGACCAAGCTGGGCGTCGAGAACGATATCGCCCTGCTGAATTACCTGTCCTCCGTTAACGGCGGCGCGACGCAGGTAGACTAAGCCTTTCTTCACCTGCACCAGCAGCCGCTGGTGCAGGTTATTCCTCAGAGGTTCGCCTGACGCACCACGTTACTGTAATGCGCCAACGACTGCTGTAACGTATCCAGCGTAACCGGTTTTGACAAACAGTGGTCCATCCCAGCCCCGAGGCAACGCTCTCTTTCTTCCGCCAACGCATTTGCCGTCACGCCGATAACCGGGAAACGTAACCCCTGCTCGCGCATACGTCGTGTGAACAAATAACCATCCATATTCGGCATGTTGACATCCGTCAGCACGATATCAATATGGTTTTTACTCAATACGCCCAGTGCATCTACGCCATCATTCGCCGTCATCGCCTGATAGCCCAGAGAATTGAGCTGGTCCGCCAGCAGTCGACGGTTGATGGGGTGATCGTCAACCACCAGAATCATAATGTCGCCATTCTCAGCCCGTACATAGCTGGTCAGCGGCGGTGAAATTTCGATGCGATGTCTATCCTCGCTTTCTGAGCGATAGATTTTCTCCAGCAAATCCGGCAGATGTTGAGGTGTGGACGTCCCTTGCACCCAGTGGCCGCCGCTCACTTCCTGTGCTAACCCGGTATGCGAGCCACTCATCACGATATGCGCCCGAACGTTAACGTCCTCTTCTGACGCGTAATCGCTAATCATCACATCATCAGGTGACACGGTTTGATTCTGATAACGTGCCACCTGGAGCCCCTGATCCTGCAACAGCGTCAGCAAATAAGCTTCCAGCCGGGCATTGCGTATCCTCAGCCAGCATGTCTTCCCTTGCAGGCTGGCGTTGATCGCCGCTGGAGCATAGCGCGCTTTATACAGCGGAATCCTGACGCCAAACAGGCTGCCGAGCCCAGGTTCCGACTCGATGGTAATGTCTCCATCCATCAGATTCACCAGCTTTTCACAAATCGCCAGCCCTAAGCCCGTGCCCTGAAAATGCCGCTGGACACCGCTTCCAGCCTGGAAGAACGGGTCAAACAGCTTCACCGCCTCGCGAGGTTGAATACCCACACCGGTATCACGCACTACAAATTCCAGATAGCCATCGCGGCAGCCGACTTCGAAAATGATGCAGCCCGTGTCCGTAAATTTGATGGCATTGCTCAGCAGGTTAGATAACACCTGCTGCAAACGTACGGGATCGCCGAACAGGCTGACCGGCACATTGGGATCGATAAAGCAGTACAGCGTCAGGCGTTTCTTGACCACCAGCGGGAGGTAGTTGCTGGTGATGTGGCTGATGACTTCATGCGGCGCAAACTCACACGCCTCGATCTTCAACTGCTCCGACTCAATCTTGGAAAAATCGAGGATATCGCTGATGATTTTCAGCAGAAGTGAGGAAGAGTTGTTCATCGCGGCAACCAGACGATTGGCATCCTGCGGCAGCGATTTGGTTTGCAGTAAATCGAGGTTACCGATAATCCCGTACAGCGGCGTACGCAATTCATGGCTGACGGTGGCAAGGAACATCGATTTAGACTGGCTTGCCTGCTCGGCGGCATTCGCCATTTCCTGTAGCGACTCTTCCATTTTTACGCGCGCGCTGACGTCCAGCAGCACACAAATCGCCACGTTTTCATTACGATAGCGCGAATGGACAAAGCTGATTTGCAGGTGATGATTGCGGCTGGTCATGACATCCACAAACTTGGACTGCTGCTCGCAAATGATACGGGTAATGCGCAGCCTATCCTCGTGCGTAAGCAGGTTGAGATAGTTATGCGCCAATTCGTTACTGAGGATGTTCGTGCCGTCATTAATCCGCAGGATACAAATGCCTACCGGTGCCGATGCGACAATCTTGCGGTTGAATTGCTCGTTTTCTTCCAACTGGAACGCATTCACTTCCGCTGGCAACAGCATTTTCCGCTCAAACACCAGCGCCAGTACAAACAGCAAGATAGCCGATAACATATTCAGCACCAGCATGTTGATCATCAAGGCGCTGATATGGGAGAGCAGCACCTTCAACGGCAGCGAATACACGATGCTGAATGACGTCGGCGGCAGCGACTTCTTCAGAATGAGTTCATCATACCCATTCACATAGCCAAAATAGTTATGATCGGAGGGATAGCCGTCTACCGAAGACGCGTAACGCTCTTTATCATCGGAAAACTGCAAAACAACCTGATTGTATTGATCCAGCAGCCGGGCACTGATCGGAAATTTACCCATGGTGACGAAGTCATCCAGACGGATCGTCTGTTCAATCCCCATGATGACTTCCAGCTTGTTATCCACATAAATCGGCGTCAGCGCATATAAATAGCCGACATCGGGGATCGACGCTGGGGTAATCCAGTAGATCGTTTCATCGCGTCCGTTTTGGGTGCGACTCTTCTTCTGATCCTGAAACCGATCCTGCACATTTTTAAGCAAATTATCACGGTCGAGTGACTGGTTACGGATGCCGAAATCAACCATACAGCGCCGATCGCCACCGACAAAAAAGACCCGGTTAAGATCGTAGACAGCAGAGAAATTATCCTGCCAACCGTTGAAAAAATGGCTCAATGAGAGCAGCGCCGCATTTCCACCATATTGCGTGGAACAGGTTGCGCCGGGAGCCAGCGCATAAACGGAGACACCGGGGCCCCCTTCCGCTGGCGGCTCTGCCTTTTCTCTTGCCAGCATCAGGCGATTTGCCGCCAGATACTGGAGTTCACGCACAATATCCGACGCGTGTCGGATGTAACCCTGCGACTGATCAAAGCTGAGGTTATACTCCTGCCGCAGCTCTGATTCTTTTTCATTCAATACTTTAGTGACATAAAAAACGGATATCAGCGCACCCAATACCCACAGCATGACCGCCAGAACCCGAAATAAATAGCGGGACACCTTTAATGTGGTCTGGAATGAGGCGAGATATTTCAAATGGATACCGTTGAATAATGGAAGAACCAGTTGGCTGATACACTACCGAGAGTCGATAAAAAAAGCCAGCGCATCGCGCTGGCTTACTCTACTCATTCCGGTTTAATGAAAAGGCTTATTCGTCATCTTCAGCGATATCATCATCGCCATCAATGTCGTCGATAGCATCATCGTCTTCGGCAACTTCGCCTTCAACTTTGACCACGCCATCCAGCTCTTCATCTTCTACCGGCTCGGCAACGCGTTGCAGGCCGACAACATTTTCATCTTCCGCCGTACGAATCAGCGTCACACCCTGCGTGTTACGGCCAACAATACTGACTTCAGATACGCGAGTACGCACCAGCGTTCCCGCATCGGTGATCATCATGATCTGGTCTGCAGCATCGACCTGAACCGCGCCAACCACTTTACCGTTACGTTCGCTGACCTTGATAGAGATAACCCCTTTCGTCGCACGCGACTTGGTCGGGTACTCGCTCACGGCGGTACGCTTACCAAAGCCATTTTGCGTGACGGTCAGGATATCGCCTTCGCCGCGAGGAATGATCAGAGAAACGACACGATCTTCGCCTTGCAGATTGATACCACGGACGCCCGTTGCCGTACGACCCATGGAACGTACCGCCTGCTCGGAGAAGCGAACCACTTTGCCTTCCGCAGAGAACAACATCGCTTCATCGCTACCGTCGGTCAGGTCGACGCCAATCAGCTCGTCACCCTCGTTCAGGTTAACTGCGATGATGCCCGCACTACGTGGACGGCTGAATTCCGTCAGCGCCGTTTTCTTCACAGTACCGCTCGCGGTTGCCATGAAGATGTGGCGGCCTTCTTCGTATTCACGTACCGGCAGAATCGCGGTGATACGTTCATCCGCTTCAAGCGGCAGCAGGTTAACGATCGGGCGACCACGCGCGCCACGGCTGGCTTCCGGCAGTTGGTACACCTTCATCCAGTACAGACGACCCCGGCTGGAGAAGCACAGAATCGTATCGTGGGTGTTCGCCACCAGCAGACGATCGATAAAATCTTCTTCTTTTATACGTGCGGCAGACTTACCTTTGCCCCCACGGCGCTGTGCTTCGTAATCGCTCAGCGGCTGATACTTCACGTAACCTTGGTGAGACAGCGTAACAACAACATCTTCCTGGTTGATCAGATCTTCGATGTTGATGTCAGCGGTGTTCGCCGTGATTTCCGTACGACGTTCGTCACTATACTGCGTTTTAATCGCTTCCAGCTCTTCGCGGATGACTTCCATCAGGCGCTCAGGGCTATTGAGGATATAAAGCAGCTCGGCAATTTCCGCCAGCAGCGCTTTATATTCATCCAGCAGCTTCTCGTGCTCCATGCCGGTCAGCTTCTGCAAACGCAGATCCAGAATCGCCTGCGCCTGCTGTTCCGTCAGGTAGTAGCGACCGTCACGGATACCGTATTCCGGCTCCAGCCACTCTGGACGCGCAGCATCATCGCCCGCACGTTCCAGCATCGCAGCCACGCTGCCTAGTTCCCACGCCTGTGCAATCAGCGAGGCTTTCGCTTCAGCAGGCGATGGAGCACGGCGAATCAGTTCGATAATCGGATCGATGTTCGCCAGCGCAATAGCCAGACCTTCCAGGATATGGGCGCGGTCACGGGCTTTACGCAGTTCAAAAATGGTACGACGCGTCACCACTTCGCGGCGGTGGCGCACAAACGCAACCAGAATATCCTTCAGCGGCATGATCTTCGGCTGGCCCTGATGCAGAGCGACCATGTTAATGCCGAATGACGTCTGAAGCTGCGTCTGGGAATACAGGTTATTCAGGACCACTTCGCCCACGGCGTCACGCTTAATCTCGATGACGATACGCATACCGTCTTTGTCGGATTCGTCACGCAGTGCGCTAATGCCTTCGATACGCTTATCTTTGACCAGCTCGGCAATTTTCTCGATCAGGCGCGCTTTGTTCACCTGATACGGAATTTCATGCACGATGATGGTTTCACGTCCGGTTTTCGCGTCCGCTTCCACTTCTGCACGTGCACGGATATAAATTTTGCCGCGCCCTGTGCGATAAGCTTCTTCAATGCCGCGTCGGCCATTGATGATCGCCGCCGTCGGGAAATCTGGGCCTTTGATGTGTTCCATCAAGCCTTCAAGGCTGATGTTTTCATCATCGATATACGCCAGACAGCCGTTCACGACTTCCGTCAGGTTGTGCGGTGGAATGTTCGTTGCCATCCCGACTGCGATACCGGAAGAACCGTTAACCAGCAGGTTAGGAATACGCGTAGGCATGACGTCAGGAATCTGCTCGGTGCCGTCATAGTTCGGCACAAAATCGACCGTCTCTTTTTCGAGATCGGCCAGCAGTTCATGAGCAATTTTCGACATGCGAATTTCGGTATAACGCATCGCCGCCGCGGAGTCGCCGTCAATCGAACCGAAGTTGCCCTGACCATCAACCAGCATGTAGCGCAGTGAGAAAGGCTGCGCCATACGCACGATGGTTTCATAAACGGCAGAGTCGCCGTGTGGGTGGTATTTACCGATGACATCCCCGACGACACGGGCGGATTTTTTATACGGTTTGTTCCAATCGTTGCCCAGTACGCTCATCGCATACAGTACGCGGCGGTGTACCGGTTTAAGTCCATCACGAACATCTGGTAATGCACGCCCGACAATAACGGACATCGCATAATCCAGATACGAGCTTTTCAGCTCTTCTTCAATGTTGACCGGTGTGATTTCTCTGGCAAGGTCGCTCATGGAGCCGCTATCCCTCTATTTAGGCATCTACCCGTGTTCAGAAAAGTGAACCGTTCAGATAAGGTGAACTGTTCAAAAGGTGAAAAATTATATCACAAAGCGCCGTTTCGGGGGAAACTCCCTTCCGCTCTGAACAGACTGTTTTCCCAGTGGGCAATTACCTTGTAGAGAAAAGTACCTTACAGAGAAAAGCGACACCGCTGCACGTTGCAGCGCGAAGGGAGTATACTCGCGGCAGTATAAAGATGACGAAAGGCAGTGATGACACATGAATGTAGAAAATCAAACTCCGAACGTTGACCATCAGGAGATTGCCAAATTTGAAGCTATCGCCTCACGCTGGTGGGATCTAGAAGGTGAATTCAAACCATTGCACCGCATTAATCCGCTGCGTCTGGGCTATATTTCGCAGCACTCGGAAGGCCTGTTCGGCAAGAAAGTGCTGGATGTCGGCTGCGGCGGCGGCATTTTGGCCGAAAGCATGGCGCGTGAAGGCGCGGACGTCACCGGGCTCGATATGGGCGCAGAGCCGTTGCAGGTCGCGCGTTTGCATGCATTAGAAAGCGGTGTCGCCGTCGATTACGTGCAGGAAACGGTAGAAGCGCATGCACAGGCTCATCCGGGTCTCTACGATGTCGTCACCTGTATGGAAATGCTGGAACACGTTCCCGACCCACAATCTGTGGTGCAGGCCTGCGCCAGATTGGTCAAACCCGGCGGGCACGTCTTTTTCTCCACCATCAACCGCAATGCGAAAGCGTGGATGATGGCCGTTATCGGTGCGGAGTACGTGCTAAAAATGGTGCCGCGCGGCACGCACGACATTAAGAAGTTCATTCGACCAGCAGAACTGATGCACTGGGTTGACAGTACACCGCTGCGTGAAAAGCATATCACCGGGCTGCACTACAACCCGCTGACGGACCATTTTAAACTGGGTCCAAACGTGGACGTGAACTACATGCTGCACACTCGCCACGACAAATAGAACCGATTAAGAATACTCTTAAAAATTGCGTGGTTTTTCACCGCGCAATTTTCCAGGTTTTACCTGAAAAACCAACAAAATGACTACGACTTATTTTTTTTACAGAATATTGACATCCTCTTAGCCCTTACAAAATCAGGATTTCGAGAAACCAACGGTTCGGCAACCTGAAATTAACACCAAAATCAAGCCTTGTACTCAAACGAATCCAGACTAGAATACTCACCATGTAGTAGCCATTTATTAAAAAATATCTATATCTAGTATTTATCCACAGAGTTAGTCACAGAGGCGTTTCTGTGAATAAACAGGGGATATTTTTTATTTTCACCAACAGGTAAATCCCAACATGAACCAGAGCTTGCTCGTTACCAAACGCGATGGCAGTAAAGAAAAAATCAATTTGGATAAAATCCACCGCGTCATTACCTGGGCCGCAGAAGGTTTACACAATGTCTCCGTTTCTCAGGTCGAACTGCGTTCACACATTCAGTTTTATGACAGCATCAAAACCTCTGATATCCATGAAACCATCATTAAGGCTGCCGCCGATCTGATCTCTCGCGAAAGCCCGGATTATCAATATCTGGCTGCGCGTCTGGCTATCTTCCATCTGCGTAAGAAAGCCTACGGCCAGTTTGAGCCGCCTGCTCTGCTGACTCACGTCACCAAGATGGTAGAACTGGGCAAGTACGACAAACACCTGCTGGAAGACTATAGCCCGGAAGAATTCGCCCAGATGGACGCTTTCATCGATCACTGGCGTGACATGAATTTCTCCTATGCGGCGGTAAAACAGCTGGAAGGGAAATACCTGGTACAAAACCGCGTCACCGGTGATATCTACGAAAGCGCCCAGTTCCTGTACATTCTGGTCGCCGCCTGTCTGTTCTCCGGCTACCCACGTGAGACGCGTCTGGATTACGTTAAACGTTTTTATGACGCAATCTCTACGTTCAAAATTTCTCTGCCGACGCCAATCATGGCGGGCGTACGTACGCCAACGCGTCAGTTCAGCTCTTGCGTGCTGATCGAATGCGGCGACAGTCTGGATTCCATCAACGCGACCTCCAGCGCGATCGTAAAATACGTTTCCCAGCGTGCCGGTATCGGCATCAACGCGGGCCGTATTCGTGCGCTCGGCAGCCCAATTCGCGGCGGTGAAGCATTCCACACCGGCTGTATTCCTTTCTATAAACACTTCCAGACAGCGGTGAAATCCTGCTCTCAGGGCGGCGTACGCGGCGGGGCTGCCACGCTGTTCTATCCGCTGTGGCATCTGGAAGTGGAAAGTCTGCTGGTGCTGAAAAACAACCGTGGCGTAGAAGGCAACCGCGTTCGTCACCTCGACTACGGCGTACAGTTGAACAAACTGATGTATCAGCGTCTGGTAAAAGGTGAAGACATCACGCTGTTCAGCCCGTCTGACGTACCCGGACTGTACGACGCCTTCTTCGCCGATCAGGATGAGTTTGAGCGTTTGTATGTGCAATATGAGCAGGATGACAGCATCCGCAAACAGCGCATCAAAGCGGTCGAACTGTTCTCCCTGATGATGCAGGAACGTGCTTCTACGGGCCGCATCTATATTCAAAACGTTGACCACTGCAACACACACAGCCCGTTCGATCCGCAGATTGCGCCCGTTCGCCAGTCCAACCTGTGTCTGGAAATCGCGCTGCCGACCAAGCCGCTGAACGATGTGAATGATGAAAACGGTGAAATCGCGCTGTGTACGCTGTCTGCTTTCAACCTCGGCGCCATCAATAGCCTAGACGATCTGGAAGAGCTGGCGACGCTGGCCGTGCGTGCGCTGGATGCCCTGCTGGATTATCAGGATTACCCGATTACAGCGGCAGAGCGTGGCGCAATGGGTCGCCGCACACTGGGTATCGGCGTGATCAACTTCGCATACTATCTGGCGAAAAATGGCGTGCGTTACTCCGATGGCAGCGCCAACGGCCTGACACACAAAACGTTTGAAGCTATTCAGTACTATCTGTTGAAGGCGTCGAATGTGCTGGCACGCGAACAAGGTGCTTGCCCGTGGTTCAATGAAACCACCTATTCGCAGGGTATTCTGCCTATCGATACCTATAAGCGCGATCTGGATGCGATCTGTAACGAACCGCTGCACCTCGACTGGGAAGCGCTGCGTAACGACATCAAAGAGTACGGTCTGCGTAACTCCACGCTGTCGGCGCTGATGCCGTCTGAGACGTCATCTCAGATCTCCAACGCCACCAACGGTATTGAACCACCGCGCGGCCACATCAGCGTCAAAGCATCCAAAGACGGCATTCTGCGTCAAGTGGTGCCAGAGTACGAAACGCTGAAAGATGCTTACGAACTGCTGTGGGATATGCCAAGTAACGACGGCTATCTGCAACTGGTTGGTCTGATGCAGAAGTTTGTCGATCAGGCGATTTCGTCTAACACCAACTACGATCCGTCACGTTTCCCATCAGGTCGAGTACCGATGAAACAGCTGCTGAAAGATCTGGTCACGGCCTACAAATTCGGTGTTAAAACGCTGTATTACCAAAACACCCGTGACGGCGCTGAAGACGTACAAGATGACCTGTTAGCAGAACCACAGGACGACGGCTGCGAAGGCGGCGCGTGTAAGATTTAAGCCAATTAATGAAAGGCTGCCGATGCAGCCTTTCATCTTTTATAGCAGGCGTCGCAGCCCGCCCCTTATGGGCCTTCACAAGCGGCGTTAAAAAATGCTCCCGGCATTTTTTTGGAGAGACTCATGGCCTACACCACTTTTTCACAGAACAAAAATGACCAGTTGCTAGAACCGATGTTTTTCGGTCAGTCCGTTAACGTGGCGCGTTTCGATCAGCAAAAGTATGAAATCTTCGAAAAGCTGATCGAAAAACAGCTGTCTTTCTTCTGGCGTCCAGAAGAAGTCGACGTGTCCCGCGATCGCATCGACTATCAGGCGCTGCCCGATCATGAAAAGCATATCTTCATCAGCAACCTGAAATATCAAACGCTGCTGGATTCTATTCAGGGACGTAGCCCGAACGTGGCGCTGCTGCCGCTGATTTCTATCCCTGAGCTGGAAACCTGGGTGGAAACCTGGGCGTTCTCGGAAACCATTCACTCACGCTCCTACACACACATCATTCGTAATATCGTGAACGATCCGTCGCTGGTGTTTGACGATATCGTAACGAACGAAGAGATTCTGAAACGTGCCAAGGATATCTCCGGTTACTACGACTCGCTGATTGAGATGACCAGCTACTATCATCTGCTGGGTGAAGGGACACATCAGGTTAATGGCAAGACCGTGACCGTAAATCTGCATACGCTGAAAAAGCAGCTGTATATCTGTCTAATGAGCGTAAACGCGCTGGAAGCGATTCGCTTCTACGTCAGCTTTGCCTGTTCCTTTGCTTTTGCAGAACGCGAACTGATGGAAGGCAACGCCAAAATCATCAAGCTGATTGCCCGTGATGAAGCGTTGCACCTGACCGGCACGCAGCACATGCTAAACCTGATGCGTTCCGGCCATGACGACCCAGAAATGGCGCAGATTGCCGAAGAGTGTCAGCAAGAGTGTTATGACCTGTTTGTGCTTGCTGCTCAGCAAGAAAAAGAGTGGGCTGAATACCTGTTCCGCGACGGCTCGATGATTGGTCTGAACAAAGATATTCTGTGCCAGTACGTGGAATACATCACCAACATCCGTATGCAGGCGGTTGGGCTGCCGCTGCCGTTCCAGACGCGCACCAACCCAATCCCGTGGATCAACGCCTGGCTGGTGTCCGATAACGTGCAGGTTGCGCCGCAGGAAGTCGAAGTCAGCTCCTATCTGGTCGGTCAGATCGATTCAGAAATCAGCGACGACGATCTGAGCGATTTCCAACTGTAATCGATGAGCAATCCAACGATCACGCTGCGCACATCCGGTGCGCAGTTTTCCTGTACAGATGACGGCCCTTCCCTGCTGGATGTGCTGGAATCCAACCGCGTCAGCATTGAATATCAGTGCCGCTCCGGCTATTGCGGTTCCTGTCGGCTGCGTCTGGTAAAAGGCAGAGTGGCGTATCGGCAAACCCCGCTGGCCTGCATCCAACAGGATGAAATCCTCCCCTGCTGCTGTATGCCTCAGGGCGATATCGAACTCGATATCTAGCCCCGTTATTCCCCACAGGCTAATTCTCCTCTCGCTCTCGCTGGCAGGTACATTTCCTGCCCGCATTCATACTTAAGTAAGTTACACTATCCGCTGAAATCGTCTTTTGACTGAAATAAAACAACCTGGAGGTTTTAATACATGTTTACCGTCATTCCTATTTTGATCTTTGTTGCACTCATCATCGTCTGGTCAGGCATCAAAATCGTACCTCAGGGATATCAATGGACTGTGGAACGGTTTGGTCGCTATACCAAAACACTGATGCCGGGGCTTAATCTGGTCGTGCCGTTTATGGATCGCATCGGCCGCAAAATTAATATGATGGAACAGGTGCTGGATATTCCTTCACAGGAAATCATTTCGAAAGATAACGCCAACGTCACTATCGACGCCGTGTGCTTTATTCAAGTTATCGATCCGGCACGCGCCGCCTATGAAGTCAGCAATCTGGAACAGGCTATCGTCAATCTGACGATGACCAACATCCGTACCGTTCTGGGTTCTATGGAGCTGGACGAAATGCTGTCTCAGCGCGATAGCATCAATACTCGCCTGCTGCACATCGTGGACGAAGCGACCAACCCGTGGGGCATTAAAATCACCCGTATTGAGATCCGCGACGTCCGTCCGCCGACAGAGCTGATTGCCGCGATGAACGCGCAGATGAAAGCAGAACGTAACAAGCGTGCCGATATTCTGGAAGCCGAAGGGGTACGTCAGGCCGCGATCCTGAAAGCCGAAGGGGAAAAACAGTCGCAGATCCTGAAGGCGGAAGGTTTGCGTCAGTCCGCGTTCCTGGAGGCCGAAGCGCGTGAGCGTGCGGCGGAAGCGGAAGCACAAGCGACCAAAATGGTGTCCGAAGCCATCGCAGCAGGCGACATTCAGGCCGTGAACTACTTCATCGCCCAGAAATATACCGACGCGCTGCAACAGATTGGTTCTTCCAATAACAGCAAAGTCATCATGATGCCGCTGGAAGCCAGCAATTTAATGGGCGCCATCGGCGGGATTGCAGAACTGGTTAAAGACAGCAAAGAAAGCCGAGGTAAATAATGGGCATTGAACTGGTGATGGAAAATGCGCACTGGTTCTGGCTGTCGCTCGGCGGCCTGCTGTTAGCCGCCGAAATGCTGGGCGCCAGTGGTTATTTACTGTGGAGCGGCTTATCGGCGGTATTGGTTGGGCTACTAACGTGGGTCATGCCGATGGGCTGGCCATGGCAGGGAACAATTTTTGCCATCCTGACGATCGTCACGGCGCTGCTCTGGTGGTATTGGCTACGTAAACGGACGCTGTCACGCCCACAGTCAACGCTCAACCAACGCGGGCAGCAGTTGATTGGCCTGCGTGCTACGCTGACTGACCCGGTGATCAACGGTTTCGGGCGGGTAAACATCGGTGACAGCAGCTGGCGCGTGAAATCAGAACAGGATCTGCCGGTTGGTACGCATGTTGAAGTGATTGCCATTGATGGCATCACGCTGCATGTGCGACCGGTTGAACGCTAACATAACGCATTATTTAGGGGGAGCTTGTCTCCCCTTTATCACTCTTTTCTCGTTTGACAACAGCCCGCCAGATTATTGATTATCGGACAGTCTGCGCCTCCATCCCCCGGACACTGTTCTGCCAGCGCCAGTAAATGTTCACGCATCGTTTTCAGCTCTTCGATATGCATCTCGATTTCCTGCACTTTCTGCAAGGTTCGCGCTTTTACATCCGCGCTTCGCCGCAGCGGATCGTTAAATAACGTAACCAGCTCTCGGCATTCATCCAGATTAAAACCAACCTGACGCGCCTGACGCAGCAGCGTCAGCTCTTCAACGTGATGATCATCGTAGCTACGGTAACCATTTTCAGAACGCAGCGGCGTAGTCAGAAGTTCTTTCTCTTCATAGAAGCGAATGGTTTTACTGCTAAGACCGGTTTTTTTTGCAACATCACTGATATTCATGATTTCCCCCTTGACCCTCCCCTTGCTAGAAGGTTTACCTTACCCAATAACTAGTAGAAATCAGATGGCCGGTCAACGTCTTTCGCCGCCGGCTGTGATCACGGGAGAAAAATTACTATGTCACAAACCGTCTTGTTGTCATTGCAGGGACTGACCTGCGGACACTGTGTCCAACGCGTTAAAAAAGCACTGGACGCGCTACCTGCGGTCGAACAAACCGACGTCACCCAACAGTACGCCAGCATCAGCGGCGACGTTGATGCCCAGACGTTGATCGACACCATTGAGCAGGCTGGCTACGAAGCACAGCTTGCTACTACGCCGGATGTGTCTCTCCAGCTTTCCGGTCTGAGCTGCAACCACTGCGTCGCCGCTACGCGTAAAGTGCTCGAAGCCATTCCCGGCGTCGTGGCGACGGATGTCACCAAAGAACAGGCAACCGTGTATGGCAACGTTGAGGCCACGACACTAATTAGTGCCATTGAAGAAGCCGGCTATCACGCCAGCGTGCAGGAGAACGTTCACCCAAAAACTGAGCCGCTGGCACAGGTAGCGACGACGCCGGAAGCGCTGCCAGCGGCCGAAAGTATTCTTCCGGCAACAACATCATCCACTAGCGATGACGACAGCGTGCAGCTCCTGCTTCAGGGCATGAGCTGCGCCAGCTGCGTAAACCGCGTACAAACGGCGCTGCAAAACGTCAGTGGCGTCACACAGGCACGCGTCAATTTGGCCGAACGTAGCGCGTTGGTCAGCGGTCATGCCGAGCCAGAAGCACTGATTGCTGCCGTTGAGCAAGCGGGCTATGGCGCGGAAATTATTCAGGACGAAGAAGAACGCCGCACGCGCCAGCAGCAAACCTCTCAGCAGGCTATTCGCCGTTTCCAATGGCAGGCCGCGCTGGGATTACTGCTTGGTGTTCCACTGATGCTGTGGGGCGTGCTGGGCGGCAGCATGAGTCTGACGCCAGAAAGCCAAACGCCGTGGCTGGTCATCGGTATTTTGACGCTGGCGGTGATGGTGTTCGCGGGCAGTCATTTTTACCGTAACGCCTGGCGCAGCCTGAGAAATGGCACGGCTACCATGGATACGCTGGTCGCACTGGGAACGGGTGCCGCCTGGCTTTACTCGATTACCGTTAACCTGTGGCCGGATCTTTTCCCGATGGCGGCGCGTCACCTTTACTACGAAGCCAGCGCGATGATCATCGGTTTAATCAATCTCGGTCATGCGCTGGAACAGCGCGCTCGTCAACGCTCTTCGCGGGCGCTGGAGCGACTGCTGGATCTGACGCCGCCGACTGCCCGCGTCGTGACGCCGGAAGGTGAGAAATCCATTCCGCTGTCCGACGTGCAGTCCGGTATGACGTTACGCCTGACAACCGGCGATCGTATTCCTGTCGACGGTGAGATTTTGCAAGGTGAAGTATGGGTGGATGAAGCCATGCTGACCGGGGAACCGATCCCGCAATCCAAAACGGCTGGCGATACGGTTCACGCAGGCACGTTGGTTTCCGACGGCAGCGTCCTCTTTCGTGCAGATGCGATCGGCAACCAAACCACCCTATCGCGAATCATCCGACTGGTCAGGCAGGCGCAAAGCAGCAAACCCGCTATCGGCCAGTTGGCAGATCGCATCTCTGCCGTGTTTGTTCCCGTCGTCGTGGCTATCGCACTTCTCAGCGGCGCAGTCTGGTTCTTCGTCGGGCCACAGCCGCAGATTGTCTACACGCTCATTATCGTCACGACCGTTCTGATCATTGCCTGCCCCTGTGCGCTTGGGCTGGCAACGCCAATGTCGATTATTTCCGGCGTCGGACGTGCCGCGGAGTTTGGCGTGCTGGTGCGGGATGCCGATGCCTTGCAGCAGGCCAGCAAGCTGGATGTGCTGGTATTTGACAAAACCGGTACGCTAACCGAAGGACAGCCGCGCGTTGTGGCGGTTTATACCTTCGGTGACGTGACGGAAGCACAGGCGCTGACCTGGGCGGCCTCGCTGGAGCAAGGCTCAAATCACCCACTGGCAAAAGCGATTCTTGAACGAGCAGAGAATTTGGCGCTCACGCCAACCGAGCAGTTCCGTACGCTGCGTGGTCTCGGCGTCAGCGGCAAGATTGGCGACGCCGACCTGCTGCTGGGGAATCCGGCGCTGCTCAAACAGCATCAGGTCGATATCACCGCAGGCGAAGCACTAATCAACGAGCAGGCTCAGCGTGGTATTACGCCCGTGTTGCTTGCAGCAGATGGTCACATCATTGCGGTGTTTTCCATCCACGATCCGCTGCGAGCAGATAGCGTCAGCGCCCTGCAACGTCTCCACCAGCAAGGTTACCAGCTCGTCATGCTAACGGGAGACAACCCGCTCACGGCGAAAAGCATCGCGAAAGACGCGGGTATCGATCAGGTGATTGCTGGCGTGCTGCCAGATGGCAAAGCGGAAGCCATCAAAAAGCTACAGGCTCAAGGCAAGCGCGTGGCGATGATTGGCGACGGCATCAACGATGCGCCAGCACTGGCGCAGGCCGATGTCGGCATTGCGATGGGCGGCGGCAGTGATATTGCGATTGAAACCGCCGCCATCACGCTGATGCGCCACAGCCTACACGGCGTCGCCGATGCGCTGGCGCTGTCCAATGCCACGCTGCGCAACATGAAACAGAACCTGCTGGGCGCGTTTATCTATAACTCGCTGGGGATCCCAATTGCCGCAGGCGTGCTTTACCCGCTGACTGGAACGCTACTCAGCCCAGTGGTAGCCGGTGCCGCTATGGCGCTCTCCTCCATCACAGTCGTCAGCAACGCCAACCGCCTGCTGCGTTTTAAACCTAAAAGTCAGTAATGCAAACGCGGCGCGCCTCAACAACGCGCCGCGTTTTCCTTTGCCGAACTTCGTCACGATTTTTATCGCTGGCAACCAGACCCATTCAACCGCGCTTACTCCAGCTTCGGTATACCTTGTATTGTTCCGCATCTAGCGTTTAGCATAGTTCTTCCACATCAGGAGACGGAATCAATGGGGCAACTGCTGCGTAGAATCGCGACTTTTCTTGGCTTTATCTCACCGCTGGCTTATGCCTACCCGGCGATAGACGTTCAGCTTGCCAATGAACGGCAGCTGCATCTGGTCGGCAGTATTCACATGGGTAGCAAAGATATGGCACCGCTGCCCGATACGCTGCTGCAACAGCTCCGGCAGGCGACCGCACTTATCGTCGAAGCCGATATATCCGATTCGCATTCCCCCTTCGGCCACAGTGACGCCGAGCCACCGCTCGTACAGCGCCTCAGCCCGGAAAACTACCACCAACTGCAAAAAATCTGCGAGTCGCTCTCTTTCGATGAGAGCAATATCAGTACGCTTCCTGCCTGGCAGGCCGCGCTAATGCTGCAAGCAAGACAGGCACAGCTGCTGGGCCTACGCCCCGACTATGGCATTGATTATCAGTTGATTAACGCCGCGAAATCTCACGGTATTGAGATTATCGAATTGGAAGGACAGCAGACGCAGGTTGATTTGTTACAACAATTGCCGCAGGGCGGCCTGCTGTTGCTGGAAGATACGATTAAACACTGGCGCACCAACGCGCATTTACTACAAACGATGGTCGGTTGGTGGCTGGACAGCAGACCCGGCAAATATACGCCGGATATCCCCGCAACGTTCAGCAACGAAATGACCGACCTGCTGATGGGTCAGCGTAACCGCCGTTGGCAACATCAGCTTCAGGCGTTGCCACCCGGAAATTATGTTGTGGCCGTCGGCGCACTGCATCTGTATGGCGATGAGAATTTACCCACGCTGCTCAAAAACGGTCATACCGCAATCCCATGAAAAAACACGTTATGGCGCGTAGCCGCGTCCGCAAGATCAAGCCCGCAACAGGGTTAAGGATAGTGAAATCATGACACCCGCAGTCAATCTGCTCGAAAAGAACAAAGTCGCCTTTACGCTACACAGCTACCACCACGACAGCGACGAAACCAACTTTGGCGAAGAAGCAGCCAGAAAGCTGGGACTGAATAAAGAACAGGTGTATAAAACGCTGCTCGTTTCTCTGAATGGTGATGCGAAAAATCTCGCCGTGGCCGTCACGCCCGTCGCTGGCATGCTGGATCTCAAGAAAGTCGCTCGCGCACTGTCGGCTAAAAAAGCGGATATGGCCGATCCGATCATCGCTCAGCGTGTCACGGGTTATCTGGTAGGTGGAATCAGCCCGCTGGGGCAGAAGAAACTGTTGCCGACCGTAATTGATGAACCGGCGCGCCAGTTCGGTACTATTTTCATTTCCGGTGGCAAACGTGGGTTGGATATTGAGCTGTCGGCTGACGATCTGGCACGCCTGCTGCGCGCCACTTTTGCCGATATCGCCAAGCATGATTAATGTTCGCTATTAAACGAACATAACCAGCTAGGCGATGTAGCATCAAAGCGAAGCAGATAGCAGAGGACTCCACGGCCAGTGTGTCCCCTGCTACCGCTTCATGATCGATTACTGATCGACTTTCGCCCCTTTATCCAACTGCATCACCGGGCCTTCTTTCACATTCAGCGTCAGGCCTTTGGTTTGCAGCTCCGCATTCCTCACGCGAATGCCTTTATCCGCATCGATACGCACATTATCAAAGTGGAAACCACTGAGCGGCGCTTCTGGTACGCCGATAATATATGCGGCGGCCTTGGTCTTACCGGTCGACTCCAGATTCTCGATCGTCACATTGCTGAAATGCGGCGTCTTGTACTGATCAAACGGCTGTTCTGGATCGGTATCCGGCGGGTAAATCTGCTCGCCCATCGTGAAGCCACCTTCGGCCAGCATCTTATCTACTTCAGCCTGCACAATCGGCGCGGCTTTGTAGTAAGCGGCAAATACCAGCGGGATTTCGACATCTACCATTTTGGTATTACGGTAGGTGATGTTTTTCACTTCGCCGCCTTTACCACGATGGGTTTTAATGCGGATACCGTACATGGAACCTTCGAACTGGTTATTTTCCACCAGCACGTTATTCACGCCACCGGAGGTTTCGCTGCCGATAGAGATGCCGCGCCCCTGCTTCAGGATGTTGTTGGCGATATAGATGTTATCCACGACGCCATTCGGGAAGCGGCTATCCGGCTTCTCGGCTTTTATCGCGATGTGGTCGTCATTACAGTCGATATAGTTGTTGGTAATACGGATATTCTGGCTGTCGATCGGGTCGATAGCGTCGGTGTTTGGCGCATGCCACGGCGACAGAATCCGAGTACCGTTCACATCCACATCATGTGAGTAACGCATCACAACATGGAAGCTCGGGGAATGTGTCAGCGTGACGCCGTCCACCAGCACGTTACTAGAGCTTTTGATATAAATCAGACGTGGACGATCGGTGCCGCCTTTCTTACCGGTTGCACGAATATTCTCGCGCCAGCGCTCCCACCAGACAGCACCTTGTCCATCAATCGTGCCCTGGCCAGTGATAGCCACATTCTGTGCATCGGCAATACTGATAAAGGGAAGCCAGCCATTTTCCGCTTCAGCGTACTTGGTTTTTTCCGTCGCGCGATACGCCGCTTCTTCGGTCGACGCAACGATGGTCGCATCTTTTGCCAGGTCCAGTCTGATGTTACTTTTCAGGAACAGCGGATCGACCAGATAGTTACCGCGAGGAACGTGTACCGTTCCGCCGCCAGCCGCAGCACAATCATCAATTGCCTTCTGAAAAGCCTGGGTATTCAGTGCGATCTGTAGGCGGTGGCCTTCGGCCCCGTATTGCGTTACGTCACAGGTTTTATCGGGAAACTTCACTGAACTGGCCGCTTGTGCGGTACCCGCTTGAATACCCAACGTGATGCAGGAAGCCATTAATGACAGGGCAAGACCACTACGCATACTTAACCTCACTAAAAAATGAAATATCGTTTTAATAAAATACCATTCCTATTCCATTAAAAAGCGAGAGGCGATCACGTTTTAGATGTATTCGTAATAATTACAATAAGGTAGGATTTTTTTCGTGCAATTGCCCTATTCCACCCAGAAAATTTACACATGACAGAGGCCGCCCTTGTCAGGCAGTGCATCGCGTAAACAGTGCACGGGAGGCAGAAGAAAGTAGGACCGAGGGGGAATCGTGCTGGCCTGAGCGACCAGCACAGAGAAGATAAATGGCGTTATGCCGTCAGGCGAGCAAAAGCGTCACGGATTTCCTGTTCAGGTAAATCCACACCGATAAACACCAGCACGCTCTTTCTTTCTTCATCAGGCTGCCATTCTCTGTCCCAGTCGGCGCTATACAAGCGCTGAACGCCCTGAAACAGCAGGCGGCGGTCATCACCGTTGATGGCCAGAATACCTTTATAACGCAGCAGATTATCGGAGAATTGCAGCAACAGGTTTTCCATCACATCGGAAACAGACTGAAGCTCAACCGCCTTATCGAGATACACAACAATCGATTGCACGTTATTTTGCGTAGGAGCAACAAAGCGAAATACGGGTGTTTTCACGTCCAGCTTATCGCTGAGAACAAAACCGTCGATGTTAAACAGCACGCTCAGATCGATATCGCCATGTACCACAGGGTAGATCGGTGCACGCGCATTGATACGCTGAAGGCGCGGTAGCAGCGTGTCGTCTTCGGTTGCCACGTCGGTTTTGGTTAGCAGTATGCGGTCGGCATAGCCAATCTGCGACTGGGCGATGGTGAACTGATCGAGCTGTTGCTGCGCATGTACTGCATCCACCAGCGTGATAATTCCGTCCAGAACAAAGCGTTCACAGATAACTTCATGCGAGAAGAAGGTCTGTGCCACCGGCCCCGGATCGGCCATACCGGTGCATTCAATGATGACGTGATCAAAATCCAACGTGCCGTTATCCACGCCATCAATCAGATCGAGCAGCGCATCGGCCAGCTCATTGGACTGCGTGCAGCAGATGCACCCGTTGCTCAGCGTCGTAATCTGGCTAGCCCGTTCGCCGATTAACGTATTATCAATCGGGACTTCGCCGAATTCGTTTTCAATCACGGCAATCTTGTAGCCGTGCTCGGCATTCAGAATATGCCGTAATAAGGTCGTTTTTCCTGCACCAAGAAACCCGGTCAGAATGGTGACATACACGGGTTTCGTCACATCAGAGGATAAAGGTTGAGTCATAACAGGTCCCAAGTCGTTAACAGCAGCGCATCCCGCCTTTGCCGTCTCCACCATAACGCGCCTGCTGGCGTTCGCGGAAGAATTCTTCGTACGTCATCGCAGGTTTATCCGGATGATTAGTCTGCATATGCTGCACATAGGTATCATAATCTGGCATACCGACCAGCATACGCGCCGCCTGGCCCAAATATTTTCCTGCTTTTCCCAGATTGCCAAACATCATTACCTCCAGACCATCGCCTGCAATAGCGGCTAGATAAAAAATACCCTGTATAACGTTATACATTATACAGGGTATCTGTACCCGTCATCTTTCACGTTCAGCCTTGCTAGCTGTCTCGCAAAATCTGACGGGCGCGAATCACTTAGTGGCCGGAAGAGACTTTCACGCCACCTTCAGGAACCGGAACATACGGGGTTTCCTGATCGGTACGTTCAGCCACTTTACGTGCAGCCAGTGCCGCTTTAATACCGTACGCAATAATGCTGTACACCACGATCAGGAACAGAATGCTCAGACCGGCGTTGGTATAGTTGTTAGTCACGATATGGTTCATGTTCGAAATCTGCTGCGCGCTCAGATCGGCACCGCCTTCCGCAATTTTGCCCTTGAACATGTTCGCCATGTAGAAGAAGCCTTCCAACTGAGGATTGTCGCTGAACAGTTTCAGGCCCAGCGCCCAGGTAGTACAAATCAGCAGCCAAATCGCCGGAAGCAGCGTTACCCAGATGTACTGCGTACGCTTCATCTTAATCAGGATAACCGTACCCAGTACCAGCGCTACCGCAGCCAGCATCTGGTTAGAGATACCGAACAACGGCCACAGGCTCTTCACACCACCCAGCGGATCAACCACGCCTTGATACAGCAGGTAGCCCCACAGACCGACGCAGCCAGCCGTACCGATCATACCAGCAATCAGAGAGTCGGTTTTCTTCAGGAACGGAACGAAGTTACCCAACAGATCTTGCAGCATGAAGCGACCCGCACGCCGTACCCGCATCCAGTGCTGTCAGAATGAACAGTGCTTCAAACAGAATACCGAAGTGATACCAGAAGCCCATGTTGGCACCAGGAATGATCTGGTGGAACACGTGTGCGATACCAACAGCCAGCGTAGGTGCACCGCCTGCACGGTTCAGAACGGAAGGTTCACCGATATCTTTCGCCGTTTGCAGAATCTGCTCAGGAGAAATCACGAAGCCCCAGGAGCTAACAGTAGCCGCCGCATGAGCGGATACGTCCTGCAGCTGTGCCAGAATCATCGGCGCATCTGCTGTGCCCAGACGGTGCAGATCCGGCATCGTAATACCCAACGCCGCAGGCGGGGTATTCATCGCGAAGTACAGACCCGGTTCGATGATAGACGCCGCAACCAGCGCCATCACTGCCACGAAAGACTCCATCAGCATGGCGCCGTAACCGATGAAACGTGCATCGTTTTCGTTAGCCATCAATTTCGGCGTAGTACCGGAAGCAATCAGCGCGTGGAAACCAGATACGGCACCACAGGCGATAGTAATAAACAGGAACGGGAACAGCGTACCTTTCCAGACCGGACCGGTGCCATCCACAAACTGCGTTACCGCTGGCATTTTCAGGTCAGGATTCAGAATTACGATACCAATCGCCAGACCGACGATGACACCAATTTTCAGGAAGGTTGCCAGATAGTCACGCGGTGCCAGAATCAACCATACTGGCAGCAGTGCGGACACAAAGGCATAACCAATCAGCGTATAGGTGATGGTCGTATCTTTGAAGGTCAGCGCCGGGCCCCAGTACGGGTCATGTGCCACTACGCCACCAAACCAGATTGCCAGCACCAGCAGCACGATCCCGATCACCGAGATTTCACCGACTTTACCCGGACGGATAAAGCGCATGTAGACGCCCATAAACAGCGCGATCGGCACCGTAGAACACACGGTAAAGACGCCCCACGGGCTTTCTGCCAGTGCTTTCACCACGATCAGCGCTAACACGGCAAGAATGATGATCATGATCAGGAAGCAGCCGAACAGCGCAATCGTACCCGGTACCGGGCCTAATTCTTTCTTAACGATTTCGCCTAACGACGCGCCGTTACGACGTGTCGAAATAAACAGAACCATGAAGTCCTGCACGGCCCCCGCCAACACCACGCCGCCCAGCAGCCATAAGGTGCCCGGCAAGTAGCCGACCTGCGCGGCCAGTACCGGCCCAACTAGCGGGCCTGCACCAGCGATAGCGGCAAAGTGGTGCCCGAACAGGACGTTACGGTTCGTCGGTACATAGTTAAGACCGTCGTTATTCACAACGGCAGGAGTTGCTCTGGTCGGATCTAACTGCATGACTTTTTGTGCGATATACAGGCTGTAGTATCGATAAGCCACGAGGTAAACGGCGACAGAAGCAACAATAATCCATAATGCACTGATATGCTCACCGCGACGTAGTGCGACTACGCCGAGGCAGGCAGCCCCGATGATTCCAAGAATCATCCAGGGGATGTGTTTAAGAATGGAACTGCTCTTCATAAGACATCCTTCAATTAAAAATCACAATCGTTTGATTTTGTTAGCTTTAGAAAAATAAACCCTGGTAATGCGTCGTGCGATAACGCGGGTTATCGCGTATTTCAGATAAAGGAAAATAGTGGCGGCACATTACGCCATCGCGTACGCGCGTGGAGCGGGTATTTGGGTAGGCGGCAGAATAGCGAACTAAGCGGTTAGAATGACGCAGTAAGTGGCTGGAGATAAATTGGGCGGTATAAAACGAAAAGGCCGCGACGTTCGCAGCCTGAAGTATTGGATGTGGTGAACGATTACGTGTTACGGCAACACGTACCTTGCCGTTGCCCGTCTGCGTTGCGGTTAGCGTTGCGGCATTAGTCGGTTACCATGAGCCAGCTGATGTTAATAATTTCTGAGTTACTGGCTGTGCTAATGGAGTATATATTGTACGCACACTAATCTGATGCGCCGCGCGATAAATGCGGCACATCAGGCGAGATAAATTACAGATAGATTTATTTCACATACAGAAAAGGAATTACAGATTTCTAGCGACCGCCGATGACTGTAACTCTGAACGATGTCGGATTGATGAGTGCATTTGCCGCATTATAAAACAGAATCCTGAACGAGTTCGTCGTCTTAAATACCACTCTATGGATGATGAACGATGCGTCTTCCGTATATTCCACGTCAACTCTATAGTTATCAGTAACGAGATTGGCCATGCTTACATTGAATTGGCCAACAGCTTCAGTTGTGCATCCTGTAATGAAACCAGTAACCGTGTTACTAGAATCCCTTCTGAACAACGTCCCCACCACCCCGCCGTTGATGTCATTATTTTTAACGTTAGACCAGCTATCGCAGACCAGCCCCTCTAATGACACAGGCCCAGCATTCTGTCCTGATGCGAATGTAATCATGTGCCACCCCGCCGTTGTCACATGCAAATAGCCTGCTGTTGCGAGTTGAGAAAATCGCTCAGTAGCCCGGTTTTTTGATGTGTCACCCGAAATCGAACGCCTAGAAACAATGTAGTCTGGGTTTTGTAAAATGGTAGGGATTTCAACATTTGACGGATACAACGGCTGACGTGCGCCATTATTCAGAATCATGTCAACCATCCACGGGCCTTTTGCATGAAATGACGGAAAAATTAATGAATTATCGTCCTTGATATAAACCGCGATTGTCACGGCACCGCCAACAGGGTCGTTGGGTAACATAACCCCGACAGCCTCTGGCTCGTCAGCAGCACCGAGAAAAGGCGGTGAGGTGCCGTTAGTAAATTCGTTCCTCTTCAATGTAACGTTAGACGATACAGGGGCATAAAATATGTGAGGAAGGACTACAGAACCCTGCCGCATGACGCACGGTCTTTTGTAATCCTGTTGCATAAAGACAGCGGCCAGCTTCTTACCCATTATCGATAAGAATTCTTCACGTAGATGAACACCATCAAACGCCGATTCGCTCAAACCATACTGCCGAATAACGTCCCGCTTGGTATCAATAAACATACATCCGAATTCATTCGCGACCGATTTAACCGCTGAGTCATATACCCATGAAACATAGCCCTCTGTCAAATTACCCATCGGAGAGATATTTGCACCACCGACAAACTGTGTAGTGCCCAGCAATACTACACATCGGCGACGTAACAATTCTCTCGCGACAAACTTACGCATGACTACAGAAAAATTTTTACCGCTATAGAGAGAATCGCCGTCTACATTTTCGGGCACATTGCCATTATTGGTTGCGGCTTTAATATCATTGATGCCCAACATAATTGTTGAAATATCACCGTCCGAACCATCATTAATCGTTCGGATATAGTGGACTAATGCTGTATCCCCTGCATGCGCCTGATTCTGAGACGTCCATACTGACTGCGTTAATGACGACATCACCTCTGCTATCACAGCGGGGTACGTCACAGACATTTGCCCGCCTCCTGGTCCTTGCGCCCATGTGATGCTGTCTCCATAACTGATCATTTTGATGGGTTTATTAGTCCGCAACTTGGCTTGATATTGTGTATAGCTGAGATTTTCTAACTCATTTAGTTTGCCGTAATCGTCAAACTCTAACATCCCACCATTCGAGACTAACTTATGCAGTTCATCGTCAGATGTGATTTCCGAGCCTGCATGACCGGGGATAATATTTCGCGATGAGTTATACACAAATGTATAACCGACATCCGTTAAGTAAACCCGCTGGCCATCAATAAACCGCTCAAATGTTTTTGCATTCGCCAATGTGAGACGAATGACTTGCAGGCCACCGACCATTAAAAACCCTGTAGGTGCGGCCAGCTCGCTTCGTAGCGCCACATCGCCAACGTTAACGTTAATCCAGTTGCCATCATCGTCCGGGGATGCCTCAGAGATAAAATGAGGTTCATCAAAATTACCTGCGTAGCGATACCATGAACCCTGATAGCTCACAATCTGGGTCGGCAATGAGATTTCCAGACCTATCTCCCATATCCCTAATTGAATCCACCCCAGACCATCAAAGGCTGTGTTGAATTTCTGATACAACCAGCGCGTTCTATTTGCCAGGTCTCTTAACGGTTTATTCGCAGTACCATCCGGTCCACCGCCAACGGGGTCGTTACGCTCTATTTGATAAACGCCTGCTGTCCATTCTGGCGATTCAGGTAAATTAGCCATTTTTTCTCCTAGTATATTAATACACGAACTTGTGTTCGTCGTTATAAGTGATGGCGCGGAATTCATTAATCATTAAGATGTACCCGAGCATGCCCAGTTCTATTGACGTTTTTTTGCAGATCGGGCAATGTTAATGACGTAATTTCTAATCCGACGAGGTTATTGCCTGTATTAATCAGCTCTAACATGCCAACTGGATCGATATTGACGCGGTAGAGTTAGATCAGCGTTTTCCTGCTATTTTCTGCCAGATTGAGAGGCGTACTAAGTTCGGACTCTTAGAGCCCTCTCTTCACAGTTCATGCATAGAGAGTATCATTTATTTTTTATAAACATTATTTTAAAGCGATTTAATAAATTACTGCTTCATGTTCTGTAAAATTCAGAATAAAAAAAGCCGCGATATACGCGGCCATTTGAAAATGTCATCGGGAGAAAAATTATGGAACCTGATACGCTAGTTTGTAATTACCTGCCGTTGCTGTGCGGAATGTCACACTGTCCGTGCGCCAGCGAATCTCCACTTCCGCGGGGGATTGAACTTTCCAGTTGGACGCATCGTTGACGTTCAGCACCAGTCGGTCAATAGCCGCGACATCTGCCGCGGGATCGGTAATATCGAGTGCAAGCGCAAACGCGATTGAGTCCGGCACGCCGTTATTGGATGAGAACAGCTGCGTCCACTGCGCCGCCGTAATACCACCGAGCTCAGTTGGCGTCATACCGTCCGCAATCAGTGCTTCTGCGCCTGCGGTATCGGCTGAGAGCGTACCAACATCAACCCACGCCCCGTTCCGCAAGACATGCCAGTTCACTAAATCCCGCGTCACGGCGACACGCACTTTGCCATTACCTGTCTGTGTAGCTGCTAGCGTTGCGGAATTAATCTGTGACCATACTGCGGACGTCAGTGATTTTTGAATGGCTATTTCTGAGTAAGGTGCGTATTTCACTGACACCTTCAGCTGAGATGTGGACACAATAGATATCGGTAATTTTCCAACCAGCTGTGATGCCATAATTTTCCCGCTATCGGAAAATCCATTAAATGGTTTTAATTCAGCCGAAAATAACATACCGTTACTCGCCGTAAAATATTCTCCTGTTCCTGTTTTTATCAGAACACTATCATTAGCTGAAAGTAATTCCAGGCCTCCAATTTGGACAAAATTACCACTACCATTGCTATCGGTTATATTAAGCCTAAAGTAAATATACGCTTCACTTTTGGGGAATGACCACTCTCGCAGCTGTTGATTACCATTTCGACTATCATTAACTACTGAATATATTTCATCCCAATTTGCCCCATCATTACTCCCTTGTAATAGAAATGACTTTGGTGATGCCAAGTCATTGGCATACGGAGTATTCATGTTGGTTATTCGTAACCCATCAGTCTTGGTTGGGTTCGGGCATTTCACCTGTATCCATTGGGGAAATTCTGATGTTGGTTTTTTTGATGACCACCACGCATCAAGATTATTTATTGTTGTTCCATTCATAGCCTTATATGCTGGTGAATTTTCATTTAATTGACTACTGGATGCAGCACTAAACCCTTCGTAATCATTTGCAGACATTGTAGGGATAATATTACTTTTAACATCAGGTAGCTCGATCGAGATAAATCTCCCATCCGCGTGAACTGGCGATGAATAAAACTCACCGTCTTTTTCCAGCTGTACCGATACACCGGTGTAAAGATGTAGTAGATCACCAAACATAACCGCATTCGTCGCGTTATAACCTTGTTCACTCGACGCATTGAAATCATCAACCACATAAGTCTGATTCGCCGCGCCTGCGACTTCTTTCAGCGCGTATGCTGCGAGATTAAACGTACTTTGTGGGCTAATGCTGAATGCATGATTTTGTCCCGCTGTTGCACCCTGACGATCTGCAACAATATAGCCATAACCGCCTGTGCCCGAACCACCAACCGCGCTGATAATGGTTTTCTCATCCACCGGATCATAGCTCAGCGTCACGCCCACCCCGGCTTCCAGCGAGGAATGGATAAGCTGCTTCGTTTTTTGCGTGTAGTCAGTGATTTCCGCGGTGGTGTGCGAGTGATCCGCGGCCGCAACGCCCATTTGCGCTGGTGTCGGTGAAACATCACCGCTGCCCAGCAACGACTGGCCAAAGAGCGTACGGATAGTGGTGCCAGAGAGTAATGCATCCTGCTTTGCATTCCAGGCCGCCTTTTCATCCGGTGTGGCAAATTTTCTGGTAGCGGTTTCGGTAATCTGATCGGCTGTATAGTCGCCTGGCTGTGCAGTGACAACACCGGTACGCCCGAATACTGATGTAACGCCGGAGACGCCGGGTTCTTGATTGCCGCCATTATCTGAATGGCAGCAGGTATGAGGATGAACGGCACATGTTGATTTGCCTGTACTGTCACAAACATTGATTTCAATATTAATGTCTTTCATGGTGTTGATGACTCCGTTAATAAAAGGCACAGGGAGTATCAATTATTTGACCGGGGTATTATTTTAAAGCGCTTTACTAATCTACTGTTTCCTTTTCTATAATTTATTTTTCTATAAAAGCCAGAATAAAAAAAGCCGCGATATACGCGGCCAATAGAATAGAGAATCAGGAGACGAATTACGGCACCTGATACGCCAGTTTGTAATTACCTGCCGTCGCAGTGCGGAATGTCACGCTGTCGGTGCGCCAGCGGATCTCCACTTCCGCCTGAGTCTGCACTTTCCAGCTTGAGGCGTCGTTGACGTTCAATACCAGTCGGTCAATGGTCGCGACATCTGCCGCGGGATCGGTGATATCAAGCGCAAATGCGAACGCCAGAGAGTCTGGCACACCGTTGTTTGCAGAGAACAGTTGCGTCCATTGTGCCGCCGTAATACCGCCGAGCTCGGCTGGCGTCATACCGTCCGCAATCAGCGCCGTTGCGCCTGCCGTATCGGCTGACAGTGCACCAATATCAACCCACGCCCCATTCCGCAAGACATGCCAGTTCACCAAGTCCCGCGTCACAGCGATACGCACCTTGCCGTTGCCCGCCTGCGTTAGCGTTGCGGCATTGATTTTTAGCATCATCTCCGCTAAGAGATGCGGATGAAACCCCAATTTTATCAATCAACTCAGGTGTAACAGTATCCGTTATCTCACTGAGTGTTCCATTTACGACAGTGTAAAATTTATCAGCATAGCGCATGACAAATTTACTTTCAGGAGGGGATAACTTAAGTTCTGCAATTACAACAAAATTTTGAGTGCCGTTAACACTGGTGATAAACAGTCTGTAATGTTGATATGCAACAATTTTATCTAACTTAAATGATTTAATAACTCGAGTGTCATTTCTAGTATCATTCGTTACCTTATGCAAATCATGCCAATCAATTCCATCATCACTGCCTTGAAAAATGAAATCTCTGACTGAAGCAACATTATTACCATATGAATCAATAAATCTAGAGAAAATAGTATATCCAGAAACTGGAAGTTTATTCGGTAAATCTATACGTAACCATTGTGGTGCTTGTTCAGTCGGGCGGGCATTAGAAATCCATGCTTTCTGATTTGTTTCAGTTACGCCATCAAAACTGTAATATGCGTTAAACTGTTGGAACGTTATCAGATGTCATTTTGGGGATTATGGAGTCCGTTACAACACTAATATCGACAGAATGATACCCATCATAAAACCCGCTTCTCTGCTGCCACGTATTATCCTCCATCAAAAATAACATCATCCGTTGCATCATAATTTGCTTTACTGGATGAGTCGAAACCATCAACAACGTAAGTCTGATTTGCTGCACCGGCTTCTTCTTTCAGCGCGTATGCCGCAAGATTAAACGTGCTCTGTGGGCTAATGCTGAACGCATGATTTTGCCCCGCCGTTACGCCCTGACGATCGGCAACGATATAACCCGAATCGCCCGTACCCGAACCCGAACCACCCACTGCGCTGATAATGGTTTTCTCATTGATCGGGTTATAACTCAGCGTCACGCCCGCCCCCGCTTCCAGCGAGGAATGGATGAGCTGCTTCGTTTTTTGTGTGTAGTCGGTGATTTCCGCTGTGGTGTGCGTATGATCTGCGGCCGCAACGCCCATTTGCGCTGGCGTCAGTGAGATATCACCGCTGCCCAGCAACGACTGACCAAAGAGCGTGCGGATAGTAGTGCCAGAGATTAATGCATCCTGCTTTGCATTCCAGCCTGCTTTTTCATCCGGCGAGGCAAATTTTCTGGTGGCAGTTTCGGTAATCTGATCGGCCGTATAGTCGCCGACTTGTGCAGTAACAACGCCAGTCCGTCCGAATACGGAGGCAACGCCGGAGACGCCGGGTTCTTGAGTGCCGCCATGATCTGAATGGCAGCAAGTATGGGGATTAACCTGAATTGGAGGGTGAACGGTACATGTTGCTTTGCCTGTACTGTCACAAACATTGATTTCAATATTAATGTCTTTCATGGTGTTGATGACTCCGTTAATAAAAGGCACAGGGAGTATCACTTATTTGACCGGGGTATTATTTTAAAGCGCTTTACTAATCTACGGTTTCCTTTTCTATAATTTCTTTTTCTATAAAGCCCAGAATAAAAAAAGCCGCGATATACGCGGCCAATAGAATAGAGAATCAGGAGACGAATTACGGCACCTGGTACGCCAGTTTGTAATTACCTGCCGTCGCAGTGCGGAATGTCACGCTGTCGGTGCGCCAGCGGATCTCCACTTCCGCGGGAGACTGTACTTTCCAACTGGGCACGTCATTAACGTTCAGCACCAGTCGGTCAATGGTCGCGACATCTGTTACCGGATCGGTGATATCAAGCGCAAATGCGAACGCCAGAGAGTCTGGCACACCGTTGTTTGCAGAGAACAGTTGCGTCCATTGTGCCGCCGTAATAGCGCCAAACTCAGCAGGCGTCATACCGTCGGCGATCAGTTTCGTTGCGCCCGCCGTATCTGCTGACAGTGCTCCCACATCAACCCACGCCCCGCTCCGCCACACATGCCAGTTCACTAAGTCCCGCGTGACAGCGACACGCACTTTACCGTTGCCCGTCTGCGTAGCTGTTAGCGCTGCGGAGTTGATTTGTGACCATAACGCCGCACTCGCCAGGGTTTTCTGTATGGCAATTTGAGGATGCGGTGTATATAGCACTTTTGCATCAATATTTTTTGATGAAAAAATCGTTACTGGCTGTATTCCTGACAAAGAGGATTCGGAGATTACGCCAGATGACAAAAAACCAGTCTCATAAAAATCTTCCGCCACAGATGGTGCTGGGACCGATGTTAATATCCCATTGTTCGCTGAATACCATTTTCCATCACTGCCGTTAATCAATAATCGCTCGCTGCGGAATATTTCAAACTCCCCAATTTGGACATGCGGGCCAGCATTTTGCTCGGTTATTAAAATACGGAATGATGAATACGGCGTGTCATTGGTGAACGTATATTCTCGAACCGCCCCCCTCCAATCACGAGTATCATTAGATACCGTATGTAACGTATTCCACGTTGTACCATCATTACTCCCCTGAAACATCCACGATTTCGGGCTGAGTGGCCCAGCATTCAGGTTTTCGTTTGTTATTCTGTATGTATCAATCAATACAGGAGCCGCCATAGTAATACGCAACCAATGTGGGTTAGCCACTGTTGGTACGGTTTTGGATGCCCAGTATCGATTTAACGTTCCGTTGAATGCTGTCCACGCCGCGTATTGCGTTGAATACTCGGACGATGAGTCAACCGTGTAGCCAACTGAACTATTATTTGCTGTCATCACAGGAATCAGTGTTTTATTAACAGCATCAATTTCAATGCTTTCACCGTCTGATTTGATTGATGACGAATAAAAATTACCGGATTGCGCCAAGTTATATAGCTTTCCGACATAGGGACGTAATGTGTTATCAAACACAGCAGCATGAGTTACGATGTAGTTCCCTTCGCTAGACACGCCGAAATCATCCACCACATAAGTCTGATTCGCCGCGCCTGCGACTTCTTTCAGCGCATACGCCGCGAGATTAAACGTATTTTGTGGGCTAATGCTGAACGCATGATTTTGCCCCGCCGTTGCGCCCTGACGATCGGCAACGATATAACCCGAGTCGCCCGTACCCGAACCCGAACCCGAACCACCAGCCGCGCTGATAATAGTTTTCTCATTCACCGGGTTATAACTCAGCGTCACGCCCGCCCCCGCTTCCAGCGAGGAACGGATGAGCTGCTTCGTTTTTTGTGTGTAGTCGGTGATTTCCGCTGTGGTGTGCGTGTGATCTGCGGCCGCAACGCCCATTTGCGCTGGCGTCAGTGAGATATCACCGCTGCCCAGCAACGACTGACCAAAAAGCGTGCGGATAGTGGTGCCAGAAATTAATGCGTCCTGCTTTGCATTCCAGACTGCTTTTTCATCCGGCGTGGCAAATTTTCTGGTGGCAGTTTCAGTGATCTGATCGGCCGTATAGTCGCCGGGCTGTGCGGTTACGACACCGGTACGCCCGAATACGGAAGCAACACCGGAAACACCGGGCTCCTGACCACCACCATTGTCTGAATGGCAGCAAGTATGGGAATCAACTTGAATAGGGGGATTAACAGCACATGTTGATTTTCCCGTGCTGCCACAGACGTTGATTTCAATATTTACGTTTTTCATAGTACCGACTACTCCGTTAGTTAGGGTGCATCAGGAGTATCGCGTATTTGGCAGGTCGGTTATTTTAAAGCACTTTACTAAACATAAGATTATTTAATCAATTAAATGGTTTACATGCGGCATGATTATCTCAGGATAACACCAAAAAAATGGCGGTTTATGTCATCAGTGCAGAGACACAACCGCCATCACTATTTGTTATTTAATTTGTTACTTATAAACGATCTCACCTTTCGGCGCGTAGGCTTCCGCATCCAGCGGAGAATGCTTCTCGATATACTGCTTCAGCACCTCAGCGTCGACAAAACCGGTGTTCACATAGCTCGGCAGATTATCAAGGCGCGGATAACCATCGCCACCCATCGCATTAAAGTTCAGCGTTGCCATACGGTAAACTTTATCTGCCTGCAACGGCTCACCTTTGATTTTCACGTTTTGCACACCTTGCCCGTCTGCCGTCAGGCTGACGTTGAGGAATTGCGCATAGGCACCGGAATCCACCTTTTTATTTGCCGCGACAGCCAGGTACTTCTCAACGTCGCTGCCTTTCATATCCACATAAACCAGCGTGTTGGCAAACGGTTGAACCTTCAGTACATCTTTATAAGTGATATCACCGGATTCGATCGAATCGCGTACACCGCCGCCGCTCATGATGGCGAAATCAGCCCCTGCACGCTCAAGCTGTGCAGACAGCAGCACGTGCGCCAGATTGGTCTGACGGAAACGCACCTGATTGCGATCGCCTTCCAGCTTACCTTTCACGCTACCGATCTTGATCCCCAGCTGTGCCTGCCCTTTTTCCTGGAACGGCGTCAGCATTTTCATGACGTCAGGATCTTGCGTGATTTCATGCGTATAGAAAACACGCTCGGTCTTGCCGTCTTTCTCTACCTTTTTCTTCAGGTTGATCGGAATCAGCTGGTAATGCTCAAGTTTCAATTCACCATTGCGGAATGTGAAATCAGCACGACCGACATATTTACCCCACTCATGTGCCTGAACAATCCAGGTGCCGTTCTGACGATCGGGAGCACAAGGCGTGCCCGGCACATAATCCACCTGCTTTTTATTTTCCTGCGCCATACAGACCGGATCCTGCGAGTGGCCGCCGACAATCATGTCCAGATATCCAGCTGGCAGGCTACGCGCCATTTCCACATCACCCGGCGCATTAGAACCGTGATTACCGTCGTCATAGTGCCCCATGTGCGTCGCGGCAATAATCACATCCGGCTTTTCACTCTTCCGCAACTGCTCAACAACCTGCTTCGCTTCTGTTGAAGGGTTACGGAATTCGATATCGGTAAAATACTCAGGATTGCCTAATTTGGCCGTATCGTCCGTTGTCAGGCCGATAACCGCGATTTTCACACCTTGCTTGTCGAACAGGGCATAAGGCTTAAATAAGCGCTGACTCGTACTTTTTTGGTAGATATTGGCCGATAACAGCGGGAATTTCGCCCATTTCTCCTGCTGACGCAGGACAGACAGCGGATTATCGAATTCGTGGTTGCCGAGTGCCATTGCATCATAGCCGACCATGTTCATACCGCGGAAATCTGGCTCTGCATCCTGCAAATCGGACTCAGGCACGCCGGTGTTAATATCACCGCCAGAAAGCAGCAGTACGCTGCCACCTTTACTTGCCACTTCCTGACGGATCTGATCGACCAGCGTTTTTTGCGCCGCTAACCCATATTCACCGTGGTCGTTATGCCAGAAGTGGCCGTGATGGTCATTGGTATGCAAAATAGTGATAGCGTATGTTTTGTCTTTTTCCCAAGCCATTGACATTACAGGTGTTAGCGCGAGCGATACCGCCATCGCACATCCCAGAGCTTTTACTGAAAAGCGCATGATAAATCTCCGTTTATTTTAAAGACCCAGTGGAACCACTGAGAAATTCACCACACAAATTAGCACAGCAAGATGAACAATGCGCGAAGCGCATTCTCGCTATCCGTCAGCAATGTGCGGTAGCCGACAAAATCAGATGAGATATAGCAGCGGGAGCGATATCACGCTGGCTTGGCACTGTCGTCACGCCGTCACGAACTCTTGCTAATATGAATGCTTCATCGGAATAATCCAGCATCACACCGTTTATCCTCTGTTTTCCGGCATTTTACGCCGGTGGATAAAATTATTCCGCTGAATACACAGGAAAGCAGTAAGGCATTACTGCCAAGAACATCACGCTATCAGAATAATTACGCATGTTTATCAATGCTTATCGCGAGAAACCATCCCTAAATCTGTGTTACACTACCTTTAACTGGAGAAACTGATATTTTTCATAAAATACCACTTTTATCCAAGCAACATTTCGCTATATGCAATAGAATTTGTGTATACCCAGAATAATTGGCGTTGCAGCCAGACAGCAAACGAACGAATCCCAATACGCTTTTCGGTACATAATAAGAGTGATAAGGGTACGTAAGCGCCGCTAACCACGCTGTAACTTCAAGGCAAGAAGGGTAAATCCGCTCAATTACGTTTCACCTATGGCACAAGGAGTTGGGATGCATGCTGCAACACCGCTAATTTCTACTATCGCTGGGGGGCTGGTTCTTGCTTTCCTCCTTGGTATTCTGGCAAACCGCCTGCGTATCTCTCCCCTTGTTGGTTACCTTGCCGCAGGCGTACTTGTCGGTCCTTTTACCCCCGGCTTCGTTGCCGATACCTCACTGGCATCAGAACTCGCTGAACTTGGCGTCATCCTGCTGATGTTTGGCGTTGGTCTGCACTTCTCGCTGAAAGATCTCATGGCGGTAAAGTCCATCGCCATTCCCGGTGCGATAGCCCAGATTGCCGTGGCAACGCTACTTGGAATGGGATTATCCGCCATGCTGGGTTGGAGCCTGGCGAGCGGCCTGGTTTTCGGCCTTTGCCTCTCAACCGCCAGTACTGTAGTGCTGCTACGTGCGTTGGAAGAACGACAGCTTATTGATAGTCAGCGTGGTCAAATCGCCATCGGTTGGCTCATTGTCGAAGATCTGGCGATGGTCCTTACGCTGGTTCTGCTACCAGCCTTCGGCGACATGATCGGCTCTGAGCATGCCGACACCAGCAAACTGCTGACCGATTTGGCCTGGACCATCGGTAAAGTGATTGCGTTTATTACGCTGATGATTGTCGTTGGTCGCCGTTTGGTGCCGTGGGTGTTGGCAAAAAGCGCCAGCACCGGCTCACGTGAGCTTTTCACGCTGGCGGTGTTAGCCATGGCACTGGGTATCGCCTTTGGTGCGGTGAAACTGTTTGATGTTTCCTTTGCACTGGGCGCATTCTTCGCTGGTGTGGTACTGAACGAATCTGAACTCAGCCAGCGTGCGGCGCACGATACACTGCCGCTGCGCGATGCCTTCGCCGTACTGTTCTTCGTTTCCGTCGGTATGCTGTTTGATCCGATGATTCTGCTGAACGACCCGATTTCCGTGCTGATCACGCTGGCTATTATCGTGTTCGGTAAGTCAGCCGCTGCTTTCATACTGGTTCGGCTCTTTGGCCACTCCAAGCGGACAGCATTAACGATTTCCGCCAGTCTGGCGCAGATCGGTGAATTTGCCTTTATTTTGGCTGGGCTCGGTATTGTACTGGGACTGCTGTCCGAAGAAGGACGGAATCTGGTACTGGCCGGTGCCATTCTCTCCATCATGATAAACCCTCTGCTGTTTACGCTGCTTGAACGCTATCTGGCGAAGAACGAAACAATAGAAGAACAGATTGTGGAAGAAGCGATTGAGGAAGAGAAACAGATTCCTGTCGATATGTGCAATCATGCGCTGCTGGTCGGCTATGGTCGCGTGGGTAGCCTGATTGGTGCCAAATTGCATCAGGCTGGCATTCCCATCGTGGTCATTGAGAATTCCCGTACCCGCGTTGATGCCTTACGTGAACAGGGGATTAAAGCGGTATTGGGTAACGCGACCAAACCTGAAATCATGGACATTGCGCGTCTGGACTGTGCCCGCTGGTTATTGCTGACGATTCCAAACGGCTATGAAGCTGGGGAAATCGTCGCGGCAGCCCGTGAGAAGCGTGCCGACCTGGAGATTATCGCGCGTGCGCACTATGACGATGAAGTCAGCTACATTACCGAGCACGGTGCCAACGAAGTGGTAATGGGTGAGCGGGAAATCGCCAACAGCATGATCACGCTGTTGAAGTTGGATGATATCCCACCTGCACCTCAGGCATGCCCCATCTAAGTGGCCACACGCTGAATACGAAAATGGCGGGCAAATATAAGCCCGCCATTTTTTACGTTGTACGATATACCCGCCAAACGTTGCCAGATAAAAACTATCTTGCCCTATTCTGCTTTACTCACTAACTGTTCCAGCAGATCGATGTGCAGCGGATCGTCATTGAGCGCAGGAATATAGTGGAATGCTTCTCCACCAGCATGCAGGAAGATCTCACGGTTCTGTTCCTGAATCTCTTCTAACGTTTCCAGACAGTCAGCGGAAAAACCGGGGCACATAATCTGAATGTGTTTGATTCCCTGCGCAGGCAGCCCCTGCATAGTTTCATCCGTATATGGCGTCAACCAGGGCTCACGGCCAAAACGCGACTGGAAGGTCATCATTATTTTGCCTTCCGGCAGCCCCAGCGCGGCAATGAGCGCCTCTGTGGTCGCCCGACAGCGTTGCGGATAGTCATCCCCTTCATTGGCATACCGCTCGGGGATGCCGTGATAGGAAATCACTAATCTGTCGGGTTCGCCGTGTTCAGCAAAAGACTGCTCGACACGGTGCTTCAACGCCGCAATATAAGCAGGATGCTCGGCGTAATCGCGGATAAAGCGAATCGCAGGCAACTGACGATTATCACGCAGCTGCGCGGCTAACCCATCCCACACGGCTGCGGTTGTTGAGCAGGAATATTGCGGATACATCGGCAAGACCACCAGCTGCGTGACACCCTGCGCCAGTAACTTATCCAGCGCCGAACGCAGGCTAGGTGAACCATAGCTCATCCCCAGCTCAACGGGCGTTTCCGGCATGCGTGCAGCCAGTGCCTGCTGTTGTCGACGGCTAATCACCAGCAGCGGCGATCCCTCTTCCATCCAAACCGATTGATAGAGCTTCGCCACTCGCGGTGAGCGGGTTGGCAGGATGATGCCGCGCAGCAGCGGCCACCATAGCAGACGCGGCGTATCCACTACGCGTCGGTCGCTTAGAAACTCCGCCAGATAACGCCTTACCGCCTGCGGCGTCGGGGCATCGGGTGTCCCTAAGTTCACCATCAGCACGCCGTATTTCTCTTGTTTCATCGCCGTCTTCCTTTTATGGAGAAGCAGGCTTTCTCTCAGCCCACCAGTGCGTAACATCAAATTCCCATACACTAAATAATTCGAGTTGCAGGCAGGCGGCAACCGCACGAATCCCCAGGAGCTTACTCAAGTAAGTGACTGGGGTGAGCAAGGACAAATTGGCTTAGCCAATTTGAACGCCGCTTGCGGCGGCCCTTCGGGCGAGGCTCAGAAATGGGCCGAGTATTGCCAACGAACATGCAGCTTGAAGTATGACGGGTATATTGTAGCGAAAAAAAGCTAAACAAATACGGGTAGATAGCAGGGATAACGCCGATGCTATCAATAGAGGAAACAAAGCAAACGACGATATCAGAACGAAAAAATGCCAGACAATCGTCTGGCATTCAGCTGTTTGGGTATGATTCGTGTAGAAAAATTAGCCCAGAATGGTTTCCAGTTCTGCGCGAACTTCTTCCACTTTACGCGTGCCTTCCACTTTGAAATAGCGCGTGTTACCTGCTTCCGCTTCTTTCTGGTAGTAGGAAACCAGTGGAGCAGTCTGCTGATGGTACTCAACCAGACGTTTACGTACGGTATCTTCCTGATCGTCTTTACGAATAGTCAGATCTTCGCCCGTCACGTCGTCTTTGTCTTCAACTTTAGGCGGATTGAATTTTACATGATAGACACGACCGGACGCCGCATGAACGCGACGGCCAATGATACGATCGATGATCAGTTCGTCAGGAACTGCAAATTCGATAACGTAATCCACATTGATGCCTGCATCTTTCATCGCATCAGCTTGTGGAATGGTGCGTGGGAAGCCATCCAGCAGAAAACCGTTACGGCAATCCTCCTGGGCGATGCGCTCTTTAACCAGAGCAATGACCAATTCATCAGTGACCAGCTTACCTGCGTCCATGATTTCTTTAGCCTGCTTGCCCAATTCAGTACCCGCTTTTACCGCTGCACGCAGCATGTCACCTGTGGAAATCTGCGGAATACCGTATTTCTCCATGATGAATTGAGCCTGAGTACCTTTGCCTGCGCCCGGAGCGCCCAGCAGAATAATACGCATCGCGTAAATCCCCTTGCTATGTAATATTTATAAAATAAATTTGAAAAACGCTAAACCATACCATTCCAGACGCTTATGCTCAAGGAACGGGCTCGCTTCAGCAACGCGCAGGCAGATGAAAAAAAGCAAGATACCTAAAAATACGGTTTGCCGTCTGCCCAATGTTGCCATTCAGTGTAGACGAAGAAACGCCCAATAACGGAAGGAAACGTAAAATCGGGGGAAGACCCCGGTTGGCACCGGGGTCTGGAGGATATCAATATCAGGCACTTAACAGCTGATTCATACGGCGGATGAACAGGTTCGGATCGTCCAGCGTACCGCGTTCGGCCAGCAGAGCCTGATCCAGCAGCAGCTCGACCCACTCGCCAAACTCAGCGTCATCAGATACGTCAGCCGCACGTTTAATGAGCGCATGCTCCGGGTTCAGTTCAAAAATGTACTTCACTTCCGGTGCTTGCTGGCCTGCCGCAGCGAACAGTTTCGCCATCTGCGTGCTCATCTCGTCCGCATCCGTCACGACAATCGCAGGCGTATCGGTCAAACGGTAGGTGAAACGCACATCTTTAACGCGCTCGCCCAGCAGGTTTTTCACACGCTCAACAAACGGCTCCAGCGCTTTCTGTGCTTCTTTCTGCGCATCATTTTCTTCATCAGCCAGTTTATCCAGCGTCTCATCCGCTTTGCTGACTGACTGGAAGGATTTACCGTCGAACTCGGTCAGGTAGCTCATCATCCATTCGTCAATACGCTCGGACAACAGCAATACCTCGATGCCTTTCTTACGGAACAGCTCCAGATGTGGGCTGCTCTTCGCCGCCGCATAACTGTCTGCGGTGATGTAATAGATCTTGTCCTGACCTTCCACCATCCGGCTAACGTAGTCTTCCAGCGATACCGTCTGTGCAGAGCTGTCGGATTGCGTGCTGGTAAAGCGCAGCAGTTTCGCGATCGCTTCGCGGTTGCTGCCGTCTTCCGCCGGGCCTTCTTTCAACACCAGACCAAACTGTTGCCAGAACGTCTGGTATTTTTCCGCATCGTCTTTCGCCAGTTTATCCAGCATTTGCAGCACGCGTTTAGTCAGCGCATTACGCAGGTTTTGCGTCACACGGCTGTCCTGCAAAATCTCACGGGAAACGTTCAACGGCAGATCGTTGGAATCAATCAGGCCACGGACAAAACGCAGGTAGTTCGGCATGAACTGCTCGGCGTCATCCATAATAAAGACGCGCTGAACGTACAGTTTCAAGCCATGTTTATGATCGCGGTTCCACATATCCCACGGCGCACGCGCTGGAATGTAAAGCAGGCTGGTATATTCCTGCTTACCTTCCACACGGTTGTGGCTCCAGCTCAGCGGATCGGTAAAGTCATGGGAGATGTGCTTATAAAACTCGTTGTACTCTTCATCGCTGACTTCTGATTTGCTGCGCGTCCACAGGGCCTGTGCCTTGTTAATTTTTTCCCAGCTAAGAGTGGATTCACCGCCTTCTTCTTCGCTTTCCGTCCGGGATTCAATTTCTACCGGCAACGCGATATGGTCGGAATATTTGCTGATGACGGAACGCACACGCCAGTCATCCAGGAATTCGTCTTCACCTTCACGCAGATGCAGCGTAATTTCCGTTCCGCGGTCATCTTTGGTGATGTCGGCGATGGTGTAATCACCTTCCCCGGCAGATTCCCAGTACACGCCCTGATCGGCATTCGCACCCGCAGCACGGGTGCGTACGGTCACTTTATCCGCCACGATGAAGGCGGAGTAGAAACCCACACCGAATTGGCCAATCAGTTGGCTATCTTTAACCTGATCGGAACCCATAGATTCCAGAAAAGCCTTGGTGCCGGATTTCGCAATCGTACCCAAATTATCAATCACTTCGTCACGGCTCATGCCGATACCGTTGTCAGAAATCGTCAGCGTACGTTTTTCTTTATCCGTAGACACCCGCACGCGCAGGTCGCCATCGCCCGCATACAGTTCTGGTGCGGACAGCGCACGAAAACGTAATTTGTCTGCCGCATCGGAGGCGTTGGAGATCAATTCACGCAGAAAGATTTCTTTGTTGGAATAGAGCGAATGGATCATCAAATGCAGGAGTTGCTTAACTTCGGACTGGAACCCGCGAGTTTCTTGGCCTTTCATACTCATTGTTGCTTACCTCAATCCTAATATTATTCAGGCTGATTAAACTGACGATAAGTAGCAAGTGGGGATAAACCAAGGTGATTTCAAGGGGTAAATTTCAGCGAAAAAAGAAAACGGTGAGATGAAAGAGAAAAACAAGACTGCGGCTGCCAGATACATGATGCTGGCAGCCGACAGATTAAAACCGGAAAGGCTGACGACCTGCAAGCGAATGGGAAAGTGTGGTGCCATCGACCATTTCCAGCTCACCGCCAACGGGAACACCATGTGCAATGCGGCTGGCCATCACGCCGTGTTGCGCGCACAGTTCAGCGATATAGTTTGCCGTAGCATCACCTTCTACCGTCGGGTTAGTAGCCAGAATCACTTCGCTTATCGATTCCACCTGCAGACGCTCTTCCAGCCGCCCCAAACCGATATCGTCCGGGCCAATGCCATCCAGCGGCGACAAATGCCCCATCAGTACAAAGTACCGACCGGCAAACTGCCCCGTCTGTTCAATGGCGTGAATATCAGCCGGGCTTTCTACCACGCAAATCTGCCCGTTTTGCTGGCGGCGCGGATTCGAGCAAATCGCACAAACGTCCTGCTCGGTGAATGTCCGACAATCGCTACAGTGACCGATTTCGGACATCGCCCGCGTCAACGCCTGCGCCAGACGCATACCGCCACTGCGGTTACGTTGCAGCAGTTGAAACGCCATGCGCTGCGCCGACTTGGGCCCAACGCCCGGCAGGCAGCGCAGCGCTTCCATCAATGACTCAAGAAGCGGACTGGTCTGCATCAGAACGGCATCTTGAAGCCCGGCGGCAGTTGCATGCCGCTGGAAACCGCTGCCATTTTCTCTTTCTGCGTTTCTGCGATACGACGAGCGGCATCGTTGAACGCCGCAGCGATCAGGTCTTCCAGCATCTCTTTGTCGTCTTCCATCAGGCTTGGATCGATCTCAACACGGCGGCAGTTATGCGCACCGTTGATCGTGATTTTCACCAGACCTGCACCCGATTCGCCCGTGACTTCCAGATTCGCCACTTCTTCCTGCATCTGCTGCATTTTTTCCTGCATCTGCTGGGCTTGCTTCATCAGGTTGCCAATTCCACCTTTACCAAACATAGTTTTCTCTCTATCACGTCGTGCTGCGTACTCGCAGCGGTTAAACAGGGCGGATACTTTCTTCGTCCAGTTCCGCATCAAAGAAACGCCGCAGCGTTTGAATCGTTGTATCGGCCAGAATTGACTGACGCGCCTGCGCCAGCTTCTCTTCATAGATGGCCTGACGCCACTCCAGCGGCGTCCGCACCGCCGGATTGTCGTCTTCCGTAATCAGTAATTCTACAGGATGCCCGTAGTGAGCCGTCAATGCGTCCGCCAGCGTCTTTTGCGCCGCAGGCGAATTCAAATGCCGTTGGGATGAACGCAGATGCAAATGAACCTTGCCTGCCTCTTCGCTCTCTTTAAACGCATTAAGTGCCAGCTGTTGTACCAGCTTTGGTAGCGTCAGGCGATGGATTTCCGCCGCCCAGGCATCTCGATCCAGTGACTCTTCCGCCAGTCGTGCCACCAGTTCCGGCGTTTTTTCGTGCTCTAATGCCGAGCGCAGCGCTTTTGGCGTTGCGACGTCGACCTTCTCTTCTTCGACTTTATTCTGCGCACGCCAACGATACGCTTCCGGCTTTTTAGGCTCGGAGGGAGACGTCTTCGCGTTTTGCCGTTGAATGCTGCGCTCAGTCACCGAAGCCAATCGCTCCAGCGCTGAGGTTGCCGGCCGCGTGTTGTCAGACGCTGCCGGATCAGCCTTTTTTGGTGGCGTACTCCCCTGTTTTCGCAGGAGCTGGCTGCGAGCCTGTAACAGTTGAGAAGTCGCATCAGGCAACTCGCTCTCACCATATTGATCCGCAGAACCCGTTGAAGCAGGCATTTCCCCTAGCGGCGGCGCATACGCAGAGGCATCCATCGGCGGTTCGGGAGAGTAAGATGGCGGCTGCACGTCTTCATGAGGTTCACTGCGTTGCTGAATTGGCGCGCGAACCGTCGCCGATGCGGTAGCACCGGGCTGCTGTACAGGAGGCTGAAGAGAAGGCGCACGCGCAGCTTGAGCAGGCGCGGCACTTACGGGGGCCACTGGTTCAGCGATAACCTGACTGGGATGAAACGCCAGCGCCCTCAGTAGGGTCATTTCAACGCCCATCCGACGATCGGGCGCAAAAGGCAATTCTTTGCGACCAATGAGCATCGTCTGGTAATAAAGCTGCACGTCCGCTGGCGGCAGCGCACGTGCCAATTCTCGCATACGGGCTTCAACCGCAGCGTAATCATCACTCAGCGCAGCAGGCAGCAGTTGAACCATCGCAATGCGATGCAACAGCGTTTGAGTTTCTACCAGCAGCGATTCCCAATCCACACCCCGAGCCGCGACTTGGTCTAGCAGCGACATGACCTGTGCCCCATCGCCTTTAGCCAGCGCTTCAATAAGTGCCAGCGGTTGCTCATCGTCCAGCGTGCCCAACATTTGGCTGACTGAAGCGGTCGTGACCTGCCCCTGCCCCATGGCAATGGCCTGATCGGTCAGACTCAGCGCATCACGCAAGCTCCCATCGGCAGCACGCGCCAGAAGTTGCAGCGCACGCGGCTCACTAACGAGGTTTTCCGCCTGTAGTACCTGCTCCAAATGCGCACGAATTTGTTCGACATCCAGCGCTTTGAGATGAAATTGCAGGCAGCGCGACAGAATGGTCACAGGCAGTTTTTGCGGATCGGTGGTCGCCAGCAGGAATTTAACGTGCGGAGGCGGTTCCTCCAGCGTTTTCAGCAGCGCATTAAAGCTGTGACGCGATAGCATGTGTACTTCGTCGATCAGGTACACTTTGAATCGCCCACGCGCAGGAGCGTACTGCACATTATCCAGCAGATCGCGCGTGTCCTCGACTTTAGTGCGAGACGCAGCATCGATTTCGATCAAATCGACAAAACGGCCCTGCTCGATTTCACGGCAGTTGTCACACTGACCACAGGGCGTTGCCGTCACGCCCTGTTCGCAATTCAGTCCTTTTGCCAGCAAACGGGCAATCGACGTCTTCCCGACACCGCGGGTGCCAGAAAACAAATACGCGTGATGAATTCTGCCTAGGGAAAGGCCGTTAGCCAACGCGGTCAGGACATGTTCCTGACCGACAACTTGGGTAAAGGTTTGGGGACGCCACTTACGGGCAAGAACCTGATAGCTCATCAATACCGCAACAGTCGAGTTATTGAGGCGATCATGCTAACACAGCCACGCCGCTATCGGCGAGACTGTTATGATTAATGTCCGGGGAAGTCAACCAGGCTATAGCAGGTGACGCCCATCTCGGTCAGACGCTGCTCGCCACCCAGATCGAACAAATTGATGATAAACGCAGCATCACTGACTGAACCACCCAGACGACGGATCAATTTCACCGTGGCTTCGAGCGTACCGCCAGTTGCCAACAGATCGTCAATCACCAGCACATTATCGCCAGCGGAGATCGCATCTGCATGAATTTCCAGCGTATCTGAACCGTATTCCAGTTCATAGCTTTCACTGATAGTCGGACGTGGCAGCTTGCCCGGTTTACGCACGGGAACAAAACCTACTCCCAGCGCCAACGCAACCGGAGCGCCAAACAGGAAACCACGTGCTTCCGTACCAACAACCTTCGTCACACCGGTGTTGCGGTAACGGTTTGCCAGCATCTCAATACTGGCTGCATAGGCCACAGGATCTTCCAGCAGGCTGGTGACATCACGGAACAGTATGCCCGGCTTTGGATAATCGGGGATGCTTTTGATACTGTTTTTAATTAATTCTGCCTGCTGCTGGGCTGTTACGGTCATCATAGTTGTGCCTGATAAAACGTTCTGAACATACAAATGCCGGTCACCACAAGGCTTTCATCATCGCATGAGGTGATGAAGAGGCATTATGACAAAGAGGAAAATGGCGACCCGCGCACGAAAACGGTCAAATCTAGTCAAAGTGACGGATAAATGCAACCATCCACACTCTGGGTGCGTATTTTTTGTATTCTCGTCACAGAGGCCACCGCTTACGCTATCTTTTCGGATCCGCGCCCTGCGTTTGTTGTTCTGGATCAATCACGGGTAAACGAAGCATGAAGGTCAGCAAAATAGCCAAAATGACCAACAGCAAGATCCTGACCCAGACGAGCTTAACCAGCCAAAGCGACAGCGCGAACGTTAACAGAATCATGGTGACAGCCTTCCATTTTGCCCCCGGCGGCAACGCCCGATGTTGCTGCCAATGACGCAGATAGCTGCCAAACCAGGAACGGTACAGTAGCCAATTATGGAAACGCGGGGACGAGCGGGCAAAACACCATGCGGCCAGTAGCAAGAAAGGCGTTGTCGGTAATAAAGGCAACACGACGCCCAACGTTGCCAGCACAACGGAAACCCACCCCAATATCATCAGCAACACGCGATACATATTCACCTTTATACTTTGTTCACGACCACTATGCGTTGTCTACTCAATATGTTTTGTCTACGAGAACATCCATCACACTTTATCACCACCTTGCCCGATGAATTAGTTAAGATATCCTCATGCAGTGTAGTAAGGCGACGTAGACTCACTGTGCCGATCTACCACGCGCCGACTCGCTGAATCATCAGCCTTACCGTAAGGGAAAAAAGTGAACACGCATCGATTGCTACAGGCGCTTGAACACCAAATTAACACGCTGGCGAAAGAGCTTGAACCGCTGGCGGATAAAGCCGTACCGCAATCACGCTTTGATCGTCAGCTTTTTAGCAGCTACGGCACCCGGCTACGTGACTATCGCGCCGAAGTTGAACAAAACCTGCACGCGATAAAGCAGTTGGTCGCAGAACAGCGCACCGATCGCGTGGCGTTTCTGGCTGAAAAGCTAGTCAGCCAGATAGCCGCATTGCAGCGTGAGCTGGCGACGCAGTCATTACGCAGGCAGGAGCAAAATGCAGCCCCACAGCCGGAAGATGTGTATCACAAGCTGGCAGAACATCAGGATTATGAACGCCGTTTACTCTCCATGATTCAGGATAGAGAAAGCCTGCTCACCACGCAGACGCTCTTCAGCGAACAACAGCGATTACAGAAAGAGCTGGCGGCGCTGGAAGGACGGCTGTCACGCTGCCGTCAGGCGCTGTCGCGACTGGAGCGTCAGATAGAACGCCGGGAACAAGGACTATAGCGCGGCGGTTTCACCGAAGAAGAAAAAGAGGAACGGGTTCATGTCACTTGAAAACGCCCCACCCGATGTCAAGCTGGCGGTCGATTTGATTATGCTGCTGGAAGAAAACCAGATCGAACCGCGTATTGTGCTGGCCGCGCTGGAGATCGTACGTACCGATTTTGAGAGAAAGCTCTCGCAAGAAGAGAGTAATGCTCAATCCTCAGCCTAAGACAAAAAAACTCAGGTGATATAGCGGTAAGAAGCGTTAGTGCCGGCGAGCAACGGCTTACCCTGCGGGTTTACGTAGCGCGGGACTAAAGTGCAACATATCGATAAAGGCATCCACCAGCGCCGGGGCTTCCCGATCGAGATCGAAACTTTCCGGCATAAATAACCAGTTCTCCATCACGCCGGAAAAATAGGCACGCATCGCAATCGCTGCACGACGAGGAAGAATATCCGTCGGCAACATTCCCAGGCGGATGCACTCAATCAAATTTTCTTCAATATCGACATAGCAGGAAAGATAAAGCTCTTTGCGCGCATTGTAAGATTGCAACATTTCACCGACAAACTCACATTTGTGAAACGCGATTTCCATAATGGAACGCCAGTGCGTATCACTAACCGTTAAACGCAGCATATAAATCAATAATTCACGCATCACACGAAGTGGATTATCAGGAAATTTTGTCTGATACTCTATTTCAAACTCATCTATTTTTGACTCTGCCAACGCCCAGATTCCGTCAAAAATTTCGGCTTTGTTTTTAAAATGCCAATAAATAGCACCGCGGGTCACACCAGCAGCGGTGGCAATGTCAGACAATGAAGTCGCGGACACACCATGCTCAGAGAACACTCTTAACGCAGTATCCAGTATATGTTGTCGGGTTTCCTGAGCCTGTTTTTTGGTTTTTCGTGCCATGATAATTTGGTTTTTCGTGCCATACCGCTGTATTTGAAGGAAAGTGAGATTTACATACATTCAAGTATGTATGTAACATAGCACGAACATAAGACTATAGCAGCAATGGGTTTTTGAGCTTGTGATCCATTGGTCAATTTCAAATCGGACACTTGAGGTTTATCTATGAACAAAAACAGAGGGCTAACGCCTCTGGCGGCAGTTCTGATGCTTTCCGGCGGCTTAATGCTCGCAGGATGTGATGACGGCAACAACCAGCAAGGCGGCGCACAGCAGCAGATGCCTGAAGTAGGTATTGTTACGTTGAAGACGGAAGCACTGAATGTGATGACCGAGCTGCCGGGCCGCACAAGTGCTTACCGCATTGCTGAGGTTCGCCCACAGGTTGGCGGCATTATCCTCAAACGCAACTTCGTTGAAGGGTCTGACGTTAAAGCTGGCGCATCGCTGTATCAGATCGATCCTGCGACATACCAGGCAAGCTACAACAGCGCCAAAGGCTCACTCGCTCAGGCTCAGGCTCAGGCAGAAATTGCCCGTTTGACCGTTAATCGTTATAAGCCGCTGCTGGGCACCAACTACGTCAGCAAGCAGGATTACGATCAGGCCGTTGCCACTTCTCGTCAGGCTGATGCTGCCGTTCAGGCTGCCAAAGCAGCAGTGGACACCGCACAAATTAATCTGGCTTACACCAAAGTTAATTCGCCAATCGAAGGCCGTGTAGGTAAATCAACGGTAACGGAAGGCGCATTAGTGGCAACCGGGCAAGCAACAGCATTAACGACCGTTCAACAGCTTGATCCGATTTATGTTGACGTCACGCAGTCCAGTAATGATTTCCTGCAGCTGAAGAAAGAGCTGGAAAACGGTACGCTGAAACAAAATGAAGGCAAAGCCAATGTCCGTCTACTGTTGGAAAACGGTAGCGAATACGCTGAAGCAGGTACATTAGAATTCTCTGATGTCACGGTCGATGAAACCACTGGTTCCATCACGCTGCGCGCCATTTTCCCTAATCCACAGCACAACCTTCTCCCCGGAATGTTTGTACGCGCTCGCCTCGATTCCGGCGTTAACCCAACGGCCTTGTTAGTACCGCAGCAGGGCGTCACCCGCGATCCACGTGGTCAGGCCACGGCGATGGTGGTTGGAGAAGGCGATAAAGTAGAACCACGCACGCTTAAAACCAGTAAGGCAATTGGTGACAAATGGTTGGTTACCGAAGGCTTGAAAGCGGGCGATCGCGTTATCGTCACTGGTCTGCAAAAAATCAGACCTGGTGCGCAGGTGAAAGCTAAAGAAGTCGCTCAAGAAAATCAGCAGGCGCAACAAGCGTCAGCAGAACCCGCGAAGTCTTAAGACGTTCTAACAGGAGCCGGTATAATTCATGGCTAAGTTTTTTATAGATCGACCCATTTTTGCATGGGTGCTCGCCATCATGGTGATGCTGACGGGGCTGCTGGCAATTGTTAAATTACCGATTGCCCAGTATCCAACGATCGCACCACCCGCGATTGAAGTAACAGCAACGTATCCAGGGGCCGATGCATCAACGCTGCAAGATTCCGTGACGCAGGTTATCGAACAGAATATGAACGGTATCGATAACCTGATGTACATGTCATCAAGCAGTGACTCTTCAGGTACCGTGCAGATTACGCTGACCTTTGACGCAGGTACGGACGCGGACATCGCGCAGGTTCAGGTGCAGAACAAACTGCAACTGGCTATGCCGCTGCTGCCGCAGGAAGTACAGCAGCAAGGGGTTAACGTTCAGAAATCAAGTAGCAGCTTCCTCATGGTTGCCGCCTTCATCAGTGAAGACGGTAAAATGTCGCAGGAAGATATCGCTGACTACGTGGCGGCTAACGTTAAAGATCCTATCAGCCGTACATCCGGCGTAGGTGACGCGCAGCTGTTTGGTGCTCAGTACGCAATGCGTATCTGGCTGGATCCAAACAAACTGAACAACTATCAGTTAACTTCAGGCGATGTCACCGCAGCAATCAGAGTCCAAAACAACCAGATCGCAGCAGGACAGTTGGGGGGAGCTCCACCCGTTCCCGGCCAACAGCTGAACGCATCTATCATTGCCCAAACCCGACTCAACTCAGCAGAGGAGTTTTCTAAAATCCTGCTGAAGGTTAATGCTGATGGGTCTCAGGTTCGTCTTAAAGATGTTGCCCGCGTTGAGTTGGGCGCAGAAAGTTATGACACGATTGCACGTTTCAATGGTCAGCCCGCTGCTGGTATCGGTATCAAACTGGCAACCGGTGCGAACGCACTGGATACCGCGACCGCAGTAAAAAATTCATTGACCAAGCTGGAAGAGTTCTTCCCTTCTGGCCTGAAAGTGGTCTACCCGTATGATACAACGCCCTTCGTTAAGATCTCGATCAACGAAGTTGTGAAAACGCTGGTGGAAGCCATCGTACTGGTATTCCTGGTGATGTATCTGTTCTTGCAGAACTTCCGCGCCACGCTGATCCCAACCATTGCGGTGCCGGTCGTCTTGCTGGGGACGTTTGCTATTCATCTCCGCGTTTGGTTATTCCATTAACACCTTGACGATGTTCGCGATGGTTCTCGCCATCGGGCTTCTGGTGGATGACGCCATTGTCGTCGTGGAAAACGTGGAGCGTGTCATGGCGGAAGAAGGTCTACCGCCTAAAGAAGCGACAAAACGGTCCATGGAGCAGATCCAAGGCGCGTTGGTCGGTATTGCGCTGGTTCTGTCCGCGGTATTCGTCCCGATGGCGTTTACCGGAGGTTCAACAGGGGCAATCTACCGCCAGTTCTCCATCACAATCGTTTCTGCGATGGTGCTGTCGGTTCTGGTTGCATTGATTTTGACACCAGCGCTTTGCGCAACGCTGCTAAAACCCATCGCCAAAGGCGATCACGGTGAGAAGAAAGGCTTCTTCGGCTGGTTCAACAGACTGTTCGAGAAAAGCACTAATCACTACACCGACAGTGTGGCAAATATCCTGCGCAGCACAGGCCGTTATCTGGTCATCTATCTGCTGATTGTTGTAGGTCTGGCATTTCTGTTCTTACGTTTGCCGACCTCCTTCCTGCCAGACGAAGATCAGGGTGTTCTCCTGAACATCGTTCAGTTGCCTTCAGGGGCAACGCAGGAAAACACGCAGAAAATCATGGACAGAATGACGCAATACTATCTCGAAAATGAGAAAGGTAACGTCAAGTCTGTGTTTACCGTGACAGGCTTCGGGTTCTCTGGTCGTGGGCAGAATGCCGGTCTGGCCTTCGCAAGCCTGAGTGACTGGAGTGAACGAAGCGGCGCAGAAAATAAAGTCCAGGCGATTGCAGGCAGAGCTAACGCCGTCTTCAGCCAGTACAAAGAAGCTATCGTGATTGCAGCCAACGTTCCTGCGATTATCGAACTGGGTACGGCAACAGGTTTCGACTTCCAGTTGATTGACCAGGCTAACCTTGGGCACGCAAAACTGACTGAAGCACGTAACCAACTGCTGGGTATGGCGGCACAACATCCTGATACGCTGGTGCAAGTTCGTCCTAACGGGATGGAAGATACTCCGCAATTCCGTCTCGATATCGATCAGGAAAAAGCACAGGCGCTTGGTGTGTCACTGTCGGATATCAGTTCAACATTGGCAACCACGCTGGGTGGTTCTTATGTAAATGACTTTATCGATCGCGGTCGTGTGAAGAAAGTTTACGTTCAGGCCGATGCGCCTTTCCGTATGCTGCCGGATGACATCAAAAACTGGTACATCCGCGGTAGCAACGGACAGATGGTGCCATTCTCTGCATTCACGCAGAGCCACTGGGAATATGGCTCACCGCGTCTGGAGCGTTATAACGGCCAACCATCCATGCAGATCCAAGGTGAAGCCGCGCCAGGTAAGAGTACCGGTGAAGCCATGGCATTGATGGAAAGCTTCGTGACCCAATTACCGCAAGGTATCGGCTACGAATGGACGGGTATGTCCTATCAAGAGCGGTTATCAGGCAACCAGGCACCTGCAATCTATGCCATTTCACTGATTGTCGTGTTCCTGTGTCTGGCAGCGCTTTATGAGAGCTGGTCAATACCGTTCTCCGTCATGCTGGTGGTTCCATTGGGGATCATCGGTGCGTTGATTGCAGCGAATATGACAGGTCTTGAAAACGACGTTTACTTTAAGGTGGGCCTGCTAACAACCATAGGGCTATCGGCGAAGAACGCCATATTGATTGTCGAATTTGCTAAAGATCTGATGGAGAAAGAAGGGAAAGGACTGATTGAAGCAACGCTTGATGCCGTTCGTATGCGTTTGCGTCCAATCCTGATGACATCACTTGCCTTTATCCTCGGTGTAATGCCGCTGGTTATCAGTAGTGGTGCAGGCTCAGGTGCACAGAACGCCGTTGGTACTGGCGTAATGGGCGGGATGATTACAGCAACCGTGCTGGCTATCTTCTTCGTTCCGGTGTTCTTTGTTGTTGTCCGCCGCCGTTTTGGCAAAAAAGTAGACGACACAACAGCGCACTAAGTCTGAACATCCATCGATACCCCCTCTAAAAGGCCGCCTAGCGGCCTTTTTTACTTTTCCTGCCCTTTCCTCTCAACTCATTCTCACCAAACGAGCACAGTACCGTTTGTATCTTTATCCGCCGCTATAGTGACTTAGCGCATGCTGCAGCCTTGCAACAACATAATGGTTGATCCTGATGTCAAAAAAGCGCAACATAATAGATATGTTATAACATAACAAATGAGGCAACTATGAAAGCAGGTATTCATCCTGACTATCGCACGGTGGTGTTTCATGACACCAGCGTGGATGTTTATTACAAAACGGGATCAACGATTAAAACCGATCGAACTATTGAACTGGAGGGTACCAGCTACCCTTACATCACCATTGACGTTTCTTCGGCATCGCATCCCTATTATACCGGGAAGCAAAAAGAATATTCCAAAGAAGGCAGCACAGCGCGCTTCCAGCAGCGCTTTGGCAACTTCTTCAAGTAATCAGAGAGGGCTGTAAAATGCAGGTGCTTAGTTCGCTACGTTCAGCAAAGAATCGTCATAAGGATTGTATTGTGGTCCGCCGTCGCGGGCGAGTTTACGTTATATGCAAATCCAACCCGCGCTTTAAGGCCGTACAAGGCGGAAAAAAGAAAAAAGGTTAATCTTTCTCGACTTCATCCCGATACAGTCGGTGTTATGACGCTAACAAGACTGCACGGGATGATTCGCGTGAAAAAACTGCTGAAACAATAAGATAACGAGTACCAAAAGCCCTTATCCTCTGAGCAATCTCTTCGCATTCCTTCTGCCATTTCTCATATTTTCAGATAGAAATAATTAAATAAGCCGCAGACAAGTTTATTCTATGCTCATTGTTACAACAAAAAAATCTGAGGATTAATCAAAATAAATAGCAGTGAAAACCTTACCTATTATCCGCGAATTTTACGAACGTTTTTGCTATAGTCATATATAGAATGACGTAACCGTAACCAACATGGTATAGCTATACTTAAGGTTAAGTCATGAGATGTTGGTATTTACGCCAACCCTATTTCGCGACATAGTAGATACCAGGAGGGACGATAATCACTGTTTTCTCATTCATTACAGAACAAATCACAATGGTTCAACGCCCTGTCTGTAACAACATGAATACGAAACAACGTTAACGTTTTATCTTGTAAGTTTCATCAGTCTACCTGTTTACCAGGTGTTAACCGCAGTAACACTGAATAACGGCTTAACGGAGGGATTGATATGGATGAGTACACACCAAAACATTATGATATTGCCCAACTCAGATTCTTATGTGAGAATCTGTGTGACGAAAGCATAGCGACGTTAGGCGATAGCAGTCACGGCTGGGTCAATGATCCAACATCTGCGATCAATCTCCAATTAAATGAACTTATTGAGCATATCGCTACGTTTATTCTCACATTTAAAATAAAATACCCTAACGAAAGTGAGCTTTCAGAGCAGGTTGAAAAGTATTTGGATGATACTTACGTCTTGTTTAGCAACTATGGTATTAATGATGCTGAACTACGGCGTTGGCAGAAGTCCAAAGCAAAATTATTCGGAATGTTCTCAGGGGAGAACATCTGTACGCCTGCTAAAACTTAAGCAATAATTTATTTATATTTTTTTAACCACCAGGTACTGCTTGCATAGGCCATTATGAAAAAAATCGACTATTTGATGCGTTTGCGTAAATGCACAACCATTGACACTCTCGAACGCGTTATTGAAAAAAACAAGTATGAACTCTCTAATGATGAATTGGAGATGTTCTTTTCCGCAGCCGATCATCGCCTGGCAGAACTGACGATGAACAAACTCTACGACAAAGTCCCTACTGCCGTATGGCGCTACGTTCGTTAATTCCTAACGAAACGTATACAAAAACTGACATTAAATACACTGCGCCGATAATATTATCGGCCTTTGTTTTTATTATCTTTTTAACGTATTAATTGCGTAAGACTTGTAACAAATTGTATTTTTTATATTAAGTAAAAATGAATTCCTCCTCACACTTTACGCTTATTTCCCCGACACTCATCGTTTATAACAATCGCATTGATAGCATCCACGAATACTATATCCAGTGATGAAAACAGAGGTCGTAATAATTACCGCAATTATTACTCGCTAAGTAAACATACAAACTCATCTTCTCGAAGAAACAGAGATCGGTAAATGACATCTCTCGAGCAGAAAGTGGGGGCTCGGCTGTTATGTATGTCAGAAACGGGTTTATGGCAGAGAATGTAGTTTATATGCAGGAGATGAAGCGGCTAACGAGGGCAGAAATGGTGGAGGCCCTGCCAGCTACATCCCGGCACACACGTCTCCTGCTGCGGCTGCTTCCTTCCGGACCTGACCGAATCCACAGGTTAGTGTTGCGGGAGAACCGACAGGGCCTCCATTGACGACTTTATAACGGCTTGCACATGATAATCGCAACGTGTCACAAAGCGGTGGGCATTATCGGCGATGGGATAGGCAATTGCAAGCTAACACCGACTAACCGTTGTTTTCTTACCCACCCCACTGTGCCACTATGATGTTCAATCGGTTTAGGAACAGCAGGAATATCCGCGGATGTCAGAAGAAAACGATAATTTCCGCCAGCGCGTTTTTCAAATCGTCGCGGCAATCCCTTACGGAAAGATAGCGACCTATGGCGACATCGCGCAGCTTGCTGACTCGCCCAGAGCATCCCGACAAGTCGGCGGAGTATTAAAACGTCTGCCGAAAGACAGCAAACTTCCCTGGCATCGGGTAATCAATCGTAAAGGCGAAATATCGCTGGTCGGTGGAGACTATGTGCGTCAAAAGTCAGCACTACAGGCGGAGGGCATCATTTTCAATCGTCAGGGAAAAGTTGATCTTGCGAAATATCGCTGGCAATACGCGCCATAACGGCGCGTATCCAGATGAATTACCAGATGGTCTGTGGTGCCATAGATGATGAGTCAGGCTGCCCCTGAAGCATATGAGGAGTCTGATTTGTCGGGTTAGATATCATTGATCCCTGATTTTTCGCCGGTAAGGGAACAGAGGCGACAGGTACCAGCACCAAATCGGCGTTATTTACCCCGTTGCTAATAACCGGCAAGACGTTTTCCGTCACCATCACGATACGATTATCGATCGCAACGGCTGCACTGAGTAAGATACGCGCATTGGGCTGAATATCAGCCGGGTTATACGGTAACTCGAATCGGAAAGGTGCCTGCTTTCCTTCTGTACGCGTCACGCGCTGAGAGATCACTTTTGAAGGAGCATCGGCCAGCGATGCATCAGACACCGTAACGGTTAAAACGGCGTTGTGAGGGAGTGCAATGCGCTGACGAATATTCACCGTACCGGTTACCGCTGGCATTGCAACAGCGGGGCGCTGTGAAGAAACAGAGGTGACAGGTGCACCCGTTTGAGGAGAAACGCCATAATCACCCCTCTGTGCACATGCAACCAGAGTCATCGATAACGTGATACCGCCTAATATATGCCATAATTTCATTCGGTCAGTCTCCTTTATTATTGTCAGACTACCGGTATCGAAAACCGGCACTCATAAATAGTATGATTCACCCAACACAATAATGATGGTGCAAAATTCTGATATTTTCCTGAAATCCACACATTCATTGCAGTAAAAACCCATAAGAAAATATTTTACACCTTACAAAACAAACAGATAATTATTTATTCGCATCCATTGGGGCCGATACCATGAGTCAACCACTACAACACCTTCTCGACCTCCTGCATTTAGAGAAACTCGAAGAAGGGCTATTCCGCGGACAAAGCGATGATTTGGGGCTGCGTCAGGTCTTTGGTGGGCAAGTCGTCGGCCAGGCCATGTCGGCTGCCAAACAGACTGTCCCCGTCGAGCGCAACATTCACTCTTTCCACAGCTACTTTTTGCTACCCGGCGATAGCCAGAAACCGATTATTTATGACGTTGAAAACCTGCGCGATGGCAACAGTTTCAGCGCCAGGCGCGTTAGGGCTATCCAGAATGGTCGCCCTATTTTTTATATGACGGCCTCATTTCAAAGTCATGAAGAAGGGTTTGAGCACCAAAATGTGATGCCAAACGTCACACCACCAGAAGATCTGAAATCCGAGCAGGAAATCGCACAAGACATGCAGCACCTTCTGCCGCCCCGCTTTCACGATAAATTTATTCAGGCCAGCCCGATTGAGATACGCCCGGTTAAATTCCATAACCCACTAAAAGGCGAAGTAGACGAGCCAGTGCGACACGTCTGGTGCCGTGCCAGCAGCCCGCTGCCGGACGATAAGCGTATTCACCAATATCTGCTCGGCTATACGTCTGACTGCAATTTCCTACTTACGGCCTTGCAGCCTCACGGCGTTGGCTTTTTGGAGCCGGGTATGCAGGTCGCCACCATCGATCACTCAATGTGGTTCCACCGTGATTTCCGGCTGGATGACTGGCTGTTATATACCGTAGAAAGCACATCTGCATCCGGTGCGCGTGGTTTCGTTCGTGGGCAATTCTATACTCGGGAAGGCGTGCTGGTTGCATCCAGCGTGCAGGAAGGTGTCATACGTCGCCGCCAGCCGTAAACCTTGCAACAGCCTCGTAATGTAAAGGACCATCTCATCCGGGGTGGTTAGTTTAAGACTGATAATAAAACAGGCGTGGAGTCTCCCCCACGCCTGCTTACTGTATTCTGACTATCTCACGAATTAATTTACGCGTTCTTATTGGTTGTAAGCGCTCTCGCCATGGCTGTTGACGTCCAGACCTTCGCGCTCTTGATCTTCAGGTACACGCAGGCCGACAACCATGTCCGCGATCTTGAAGGCAATAAATGCCACCACGCCAGACCACACCAGACAAACAATCACGCTGAACAGCTGCACCCAAATCTGGTGTGCCATCGTCACGCCTTCCGCATAGCCAGTACCGCCCAGTGATGCAGAAGTGAATACGCCAGTCAGGATACAGCCAACGATACCGCACACGCCGTGAACACCGAACACATCACACGGTGTCATCCACACGCAGCCATCTTTTCAGTACCGTTACGCCCCACAGACCTGCAACACCACCGGCCAGACCGATGATCAGTGCGCCACCCACGCCAACCGTACCCGCTGCTGGCGTGATTGCCACCAGACCCGCGATACAACCAGAGCATGCGCCCAACAGAGAAGGCTTACCGCGGACCATCCACTCACCGCCAACCCATGCCAGAATTGCAGCAGCAGTCGCGACAACGGTGTTCAGGAAAGCCAGAGCGGCAATACCGTTCGCAGCACCCGCAGAACCCGCATTGAAACCAAACCAGCCGATGTACAGGATCGCCGTACCGATAAACACCATCGGCAGGTTATGCGGCTTGAAGGCTTCTTTGCCAAAACCAGCACGTTTGCCCAGCAGGTAAGCACCAACCAACCCAGCAACTGCGGCGTTGATGTGAACCACCGTACCACCAGCAAAGTCCAGCGCGCCATCCGCAGCCAGATAGCCACCACCCCATACCATGTGCGTCATCGGCAGGTAGGAGAACGTCAGCCACAGCGCAACAAAGATCAGTACAGCAGAGAAACGGATACGCTCAGCAATCGCCCCAACAATCAGCGCAACGGTGATACAGGCAAAGGAAGCCTGATAAGCCACGTGTACGAACTGATAGAAGGTGCCACTGATGGATTCAATCCCGATGCCTTTCAGCATAAAGGTGCTGAAACCACCGAAGAAGGCGTTACCTTCGCTGAAGGCCAGGCTATATCCGTAAACGACCCACAGGATACAAACCATCGCGAACGTTACGCTCACCTGCGTCATCATGGACAAAACGTTCTTAGAACGAATCAGGCCGCCGTAAAACAATGCGATGCCCGGTATAGTCATAAAGAGTACCAGTGCGGTACAAATCATAATAAAAGCGTTGTCCGCTTTATCAATCGTCGGTGTCGCAGCCATTGCCCAGGACGGGAGTAATGCCGCCACACCGAGACCTAATGAAGAGAGTAATTTTTTCATTTTCATCCATCCCTATTTACGTATCTACGTTAGGTGTTGTTAAAGTGCGGATTCGTCAGTTTCACCCGTACGAATACGGATAACCCTTTGCAACTCGGCGACAAAAATTTTGCCATCACCAATTTTTCCGGTGTACGCAGCTTTGCTGATGACGTCGATCACTTCATCCAACTGGTCGTCTGCAATCGCGATATCAATTTTTACCTTAGGTAAAAAATTAACGCTGTATTCTGCGCCGCGGTATAGCTCCGCGTGCCCTTTCTGACGACCAAATCCTTTCACCTCAGTGACGGTGAGTCCCTGGACGCCGACAGAAGATAACGCTTCACGTACATCTTCCAGCTTGAATGGTTTTATCACCACAGTAACCAGTTTCATTTATCTTCCCCCTAGCCATTACGTTCAGGCTTTCGCCCGTCACTTGTTCGATTACATGCTCTATGAAGTAGGTCTACGTCATGACTAAAGCAAAGGGTGTGCCATAAATGATTTATCTGGCACAAATCAGGAAAGAGAACGCGATTAACGATAAGAAAGGGCAAAAAGAAAACCCGGTGGGAAAGAAATGCAGGAAGAATTGGGCAAGAATTGCACTAACTTGGTGCACGAAGAGTATTTTCAGTGCAGTGCGGGGGAAAACCAGAATCACGATGCTTATTGATGGTGCGAAGCCATGAATAGACTGTCAGTCTGCACCAAACAAGGCGGTGCAGACCGAGAGACTATCCCAGATAAGTCTTAGTGCGCAGGATCAGGCTCAGTGCTGGTGGCTGCAAGATCCTCTCCAGCGAGCTGCAATTGATACATTTGATAATAGCGCCCCTGCTGTTGCAGCAGTTGCTCATGCGTCCCCCGCTCAACGGTTTGCCCATGATGGAGCACCATAATCGTGTCGGCTTCAACGATAGTGGAAAGCCGATGGGCGATAATAATCAAGGTTGTCTGTTCCCTGATAATGCGCAGCGCCTTTTGCACCGCCTGCTCCGTACCCGAGTCAATATTCGCCGTCGCTTCATCAAGAATCAGGATCTTAGGCGTTTGCACCAGTACCCGCGCAATCGCCAACAGCTGCTTTTGTCCGGTAGACAGGTTATTCCCCTGCTCGCCAATGCGCGTATGCAATCCTTCAGGGAAAGCCCGAACCAATTCAGCAAGCTGCACCACTTCCAGTACGCGCCAGACGGACTCTTCACTGATATCACGCCCCAGCGTCACATTCACAAACATGGATTCCGCCAGCACAACCGGATCCTGTTGCACCATTGCCACATTTTGGCGCAACACCGCATGAGAGAGCGTCGACAGCGGGCGGCCATCAAGCCGAATCTCCCCCTCATCCGGCGCGTAATATCCCATCAGCAAACTGGCTAGCGTACTTTTCCCGCTGCCAGTATGCCCGACCAGCGCGACGAATCCGCGCTCTGGTATCGTCAGCGAAATATTCTGTAGCACGCGTTTTTCTGTGCCATACGAGAAAGAGACATCGTCAATATCGACACGCCCCGTCGCCAGCGGACGCTCATCATCACCGTAGCGCTGCTTTTTGCCATCCATCAGTTCGAAGATACGCTCACCGGCGACAACCGCCTGCTGCAACATCGTTTGCTGAGTTGTCAGTTCAATCAGCGGTTCATTCAGACGGCCCAAATAGTTGATAAACGCGTACAAGACCCCGACGCCAACCGATCCCATTGAGCTGAAACCGAATTGGATTAACAAGCCACACAGCACCAGCGCGGCAAACAGGCTCAGCAACGGCCGCAGCAGGAAACCTTCCAGACGCAGGGCCTTCATCCGAGCTTCATAGTGCTCATGGCTAGAGGCCCCCAGTTTCTTGCCAAAGCGGGCCTGCTGGCGAAACTGCTGAATCACGCCCATACCATTAATCACTTCGTTGAAGCCATCATTAATGTCAGCCAGATAGCTCCGCACCTTGCGCACAATCGGCGTACTAAAGCGATGGTACAGCACCATGACCGTCGCTACCGCAGGGAAAATCATCAGTGCAACCAGCGCCATCTGCCAGTTAAGGCTGAACATCGCCACCAGCATCGCACCAACCAGCGCCGCACTGCGTAATACCGTTGACACCACCATGACGTACAGGTCTTTAACCACCTCGGTGTCATTGGTAACACGTGAAATCAGTTGCCCGACAGGTTGCGTATCAAATGTACTCAACGGCTGGCGCAACGCCGCATCCATCACATCAATGCGCAGTTGCTGGACGACACCAACCGCAACGCGGTTGAACAGCAGCGTCTGGAAATAGTGCAGCGAGGCCGCCAGAATTTGCAGCAGGATATAGGCCATTGCCAGGCCCGCCGCAATCGCCAGCGGGAACTGGCCTTTTGCTACCAAATCGTCAATGAAATAGCTCACCAACACAGGGCCTGAGACTTCAGCAATTGCAGCAATCCACAGCATCAGGACGCCCTGTAACAGCGGTTTTCGCCAGGGGGAACCATAGGCCAGCAGGCGTTTCAGGGTTGGCCAAAACTGTTGAGGGCTATTCATTTTTCGTTCCTTCCAACTGAGGCACATCATCCAGTGCCGCCTCCAGCTGTTGATAACGGTACATATCCCGATACCAGCCAGGTTGTGCCGCCAGCGTCCGGTGTGTGCCACGCTGCACCGTTTGTCCTTGCTGCAACACCACGATTTCATTCGCTTCGGTTAGGGCTGACAGGCGATGTGCGCTGATGATCAGCGTCCGCTTTTCGCCCCAGGTTTTGAGATTCTGCAAAATCTGGTGTTCCGTACGCCCATCAACCGCAGACAGCGCATCGTCCAGCACCAAAATTTCAGCATCCAGCAGCAGCGCACGGGCAATCGCGATGCGCTGTTTTTGACCGCCAGATAACATCACACCGCGCTCACCAACTTCAGTCTGGTAGCCCTGAGGTAAACGCAGAATATCGTCATGAACGCTGGCAAGCTGTGCCGCCTGTTCTATCTCTTGCTGGGTAGCATCAGGCCGACCCAGTGCGATGTTTTGCGCCACCGTATCGGAAAACAAAAAAGGCATTTGCCCCACAACGGCAAAACGGCTGCGCAGTTCATCCAACCGAATGGCGCTCAATGGACGATCGTGATAACGAATCTCTCCTGATTGGGTATCGAAATGACGCAATATCAACGCCAGCAGCGTACTTTTCCCCGATCCTGTCGGCCCACATAGCCCCAGCATATTGCCCGGCGCCAGCGTAAACTGAATATGTTGTAAAGCATCACGGGTATTATCCGGGTAGCGAAACGCGGAGATATTTACTTCCAGTACGCCCCGCTCGGCAGGCAGTGATTCCTCACCGTCTTTCACCACGAGATCTTCCGCAAGCAGCTGTCGAATACGGCTATATGCCGCGCTACCACGCTCGACAATATTAAACATCCAGGCCAGTGCCAGCATCGGCCAGATCATCAATCCCAGATACATGACAAAGCTGGTCAACAAGCCTAACGTCAGCGAACCGTTAATCACCATCCAACTGCCGCCGCCAATCGCCAGTAAATTCGACAGCCCCACGGCAATATAAATCGTGGGATCGAAGCGGGCATCCACTCGAGCAACATGCATATTTTTGGCACCAGCATCCGCCGCAGCTTGCGCAAAACGCGCGGACTGATAGTTTTCCAACCCGAAGGCTTTAATCATCCGAATGCTGGTCAAACCTTCCTGCGCCTGATCGTTAAGCGAAGAAAACGCGGCCTGTGCGGATTTAAAACGGTTATGTAATTGGGTGCCGTAGCGTTTGATAAAAATCGCCATGACCGGCATAGGAAGCAGCGCCAGCAGGGTCAGTTCCCAACTGATTTGAGTACACATAACAACCAGTACGGCACACCCCATCACCATCGAATCGACCAGCGTCAGCACGCCTTCTCCGGCGGCAAAGACCACGCGATCGACATCGTTAGTCGCACGCGCCATCAGATCGCCGGTACGGTGACGTTGGTAAAATGCCGGATGCTGACGGCTCAGTTGACGATAAAAATCCTCTCGTAGCTCAACCGCCAACTGGTATGACGCACCAAACAGAAATACTCGCCACACGTAGCGCAGCAGATAGACCATGACGGCAGTCAGCAGCATCACGCCAATCCACTTCATCATTTCGGTCATCGACATGCCGTGCTGCGTCACGCCATCGACGATCACGCCGACCAATTTAGGAGGCAGCAATTGCAGGATGGCAATCGCAATCAATAGCGCAACAGCACCCAGATAGCGCCGCCATTCGCGGCGAAAATACCAACTCAGTTGAGCAAAAAGTCTCACGCGGTTTTCATTCCAATAGCCAGACGGGTCATGACAGACTCAGACAAGTGATTATACAAAAGACGGATGGATGATGAATCACAGGGATAAGGGCAGTGCCGTGGTATGTTTGATTCGTTCCATAGCAAAGCTAGATGTTACATCGACCAGCCCGGGAATTCCATTCACCAGCCGCTTATAGAAATCATCATAGCTTTTCATATCAGCGACCTGAACCTGCATCAGGTAATCGTATTCGCCAGCCATACGATAGAAAGCCAACACCTCCGGCATGTCGGATACTACGCGGGTGAAGGTCTGATACCAGTCGCGGTTGTGCTGCTGCGTCTTCAATAAGACAAACGCCGTCAGCCCTAACCCCAGACGCTCATTATCCAGTAGCGCCACCTTAGCCCGGATGATCCCTTCTTCTTCCAGACGCTTCAGCCGTTTCCAACACGGCGTGGATGTCAGATTAACCGCATCGGCCAGCGTCTGTAGCGAAAGCGTGCAATCCTGTTGCAGCATATTCAGCAGTGTGCGATCAATTTTATCTAACATAGTTATACCTAATATGGTTTTATCTAATGTAGTTTTACCTAAAAATAGCGCTACTGATAGAAAACTCCCCCTACTTTCCCCCATTAAGAGAGAAAAGTAATGTTCTTCCCGCCCAGAATCGCGGTGATAGCATTATTGGCAACATCGACATAGCGATAACCTTACTGGCCTTCGTTACATGAGCCCCGCCGTCACCATAATTTCTGAGATAGCGCCTCGCTATGCGCTTTACTAGAAAGATAACCCACACATAAAGAATAAAAGGGTAAATAATTCCCTTAAATTAGCTAAAGGGAGATAAAAAGGTAATTTTTTTATCCTGAAAACTCGTTACTCTATTCGCATCACTGCCTAACTGAGTTTTCATCATGACCAATGCCTGGGTTAAAAATGCCATCAGCGCTATCGAAGCAGATTTTCAGCGTTCGGCTGATACGCATCTTATCCGTCTGACCCTGCCGGATTATCCGGGTATCTATTTTTACCTCAAAGATGAAAGCACACATCCCAGCGGCAGTCTGAAGCATCGCCTGGCGCGTTCTTTGTTTCTCTACGGGCTGTGCAACGGTTGGATTAAAGAAGGCACGCCGATTATTGAAGCGTCATCCGGCAGCACCGCCGTGTCAGAAGCCTACTTTGCACGCTTGCTTGGCCTACCGTTTATCGCCGTTATGCCCTCCTGCACCGCAAAAAGAAAAATCGAGCAAATCGCTTTCTATGGCGGCCGCTGCCATTTTGTCGAACAGGCAGGACAAATCTATGCCGTATCCGAACAGCTCGCGCAAGAGATGAACGGCCATTATATGGATCAGTTCACCTACGCAGAGCGCGCCACCGACTGGCGTGGCAATAACAATATTGCCGACAGCATTTACCGCCAAATGGCACGTGAACCGCATACCGTGCCGGATTACATCGTGATGAGCGCAGGAACTGGCGGTACGTCAGCCACACTCGGACGCTACATTCGCTATCAGGGGCTGGATACGCAACTGGTCGTCGTCGATCCAGAAAACTCCGTCTTCTACGACTGTTACCAGAAGCGTGATCGTTCCATCACTGGCCCGTGCGGCAGTCGGATCGAGGGGATCGGCCGCCCGCGTGCTGAACCGTCTTTTATTCCTGACGTCATTGATAGCATGATCAAAGTGCCGGATGCCGCCAGCATCGCAACGCTGTACTGGCTGGAAAGCATGTTAGGCCGCAAAGCGGGAGCCTCTACCGGTACCAACGTCTGGGGCATGCTGCAACTGGCCAAAGAGATGGTGAAGCGAGGTCAAAAAGGGGCGATTGTGACTCTGCTCTGCGACAGCGGCGAACGCTATCTGGACACCTACTACAACAGCAGTTGGGTAGAAAAAAATATTGGTGACATTAGCCCTTATCTCAATACGCTGAACAACCCAGAGATATCTCACCTTTCCTCTGAAGCCAACCTGACGTGACGATAGCCTATTCAGCACGCAGCCGCAGCGCTGAATGCGGGCTACTTTTCAGATAACATGATTTTTCAGCTAACAGAGCTTTTCAGGTAAAATAGCGACTTTACACCGCTGTGCGTTACAGACGTATTGCGGTTAACGTCGCGTTAAGGTGAATGAAGAATGAAGCGTGCTGTTGTCGTTTTTAGCGGTGGACAAGATTCCACAACCTGCCTGATTCAGGCTCTGCAAGATTATGATGACGTCCACTGCATCACCTTCGATTACGGGCAACGCCACCGCGCGGAAATTGAGGTCGCTCAGGAACTCAGCCAGAAACTGGGGGCAACAGCGCATAAGGTTTTGGACGTCGGCTTGCTGAATGAACTCGCCACTAGCAGCCTCACGCGTGACAGTATTCCCGTTCCCGATTACGACGCCAATGCGCAAGGCATCCCCAATACCTTCGTTCCAGGAAGAAATATTCTTTTCCTGACGCTCGCCGCTATCTACGCCTACCAGGTTGGTGCCGAGGCCGTCATTACTGGTGTATGTGAGACCGATTTTTCCGGCTATCCTGATTGCCGCGACGAATTCGTCAAAGCCCTGAATCAGGCCATTGTTTTAGGTATTGCCCGCGATATCCGTTTTGAAACCCCGCTGATGTGGCTTAATAAGGCCGAAACATGGGCGCTAGCGGATTATTACCAGCAGCTCGATACTGTTCGTTACCACACGCTAACCTGCTATAACGGCATCAAGGGTGATGGATGTGGTCAATGTGCCGCCTGCCATTTGCGAGCAAACGGGCTTGCGCAGTATCAAAACGATTCCACGGCTATCATGGCATCGCTGAAGCAGAAAGCAGGGTTACGCTGAGACTTCACATCGCCATGCAGGCTCTACACGCAGAAACATCACACCATGTAAAAACAGCAGGCCATGCTTACAGGTAGTGGCCTGCTGCCCCATGTTAACGGCGAATCTCGTTTAGGTGTTCCAGTAGTTCTCCCTCCAGCGGCAGTGATTTTTGCGTCGATAAATCGATGCAGACAAACGTCAGCGTGGCATCAGCCACGTCGCTTTCATCAGACACTCGGGTTATCTTCTGACTGATCACGCCACTCTTCGTATTCATCTGCAGTAGTTCGCTATCAATACGCAGCACGTCACCGAGAACGGCAGGCTTGCGATAGTTGATATTGATGTTCACCACGACGAAAGCGATATTGTTGCTATGCATCCAGCCAAAAGCAGGCAACGTTTCCAGCCATTGCCAACGCGCCTCTTCCAGAAATTCCAGATAACGCGCGTTATTAACGTGCTGATAAACATCAATGTGATAACCACGAACGGTAATGAAAGTCTGCATAGCGGTAATACTCCTGTGACAAAACCAACAACTGGTATGACCTGGTAATTAGCCTAGCAGAGGTTCGCAACCCAGAGGAAGTGCTCGACTGGGCTGCGACTGACATCACAGTTTTAAACGAGAGAGATTTCGCTCAACCAACGCCGCCCCAATTCCTGGTACCTCAGTTAATTGATCGATCTGGGTAAAAGGACCATTTTGCTCACGATAGGTAACGATCGCTTCCGCCTTTTTAAGGCCAACACCATTCATTATTTCAGCCAAATCAGCGGCGCTTGCTGCATTAATGCTTACCTTATCCTCATCACCATCAGGCAGCGTTGCTTTTTCCGCTTTCTGATCTGCTGGCGCAGACTTCACCGCTGTTGCCGTACTGTCGGCGGCTTTAGGTGCCGCTTGACTCAGTAATGGCAACCCAGACAAGCTCATCCCAATGATTAAGCACAGTGCTTTTATTCCTGATTTTTTCATGCTGTTTCCTCCTTGTGTGTGACAGCACGGCTACCTTGCCGCAGACCCATCAACACCGCAAACAGCAGAATTTAAATGTGGAAAAGGCCGCGAAAGCGGCCTTTTGTTGTTGCAACGATTTGCAAATTTTTGCGGAGCTTATTGCTGTTCTTGCGCCGCATTGCCCATCTTGATTTTCGCTTCACTACGCAAGCTGGACAGCAGAGAATCAAACAGCGCGCCCAGAGAACCTTGCTGAACCTGGCTAGCAAACTGTGTTTTCTGCTCATCGTTTAGCTGATGTGGCGTCACGCTATCCAGCGCGACCAGCACGACATTACCGGCTTGATCCTGAGTAATCGCATAAGATGGCTTATCTTTCTCTGGATGCGGCATAGCAAAGATTGCCTCAGCCGTTGCATCACCCTGAGAGATAGAAGACATCGTTTTTGCCTCACCAAAGCTCAGACCCGCAGCTTTAAGCGCATCATCTTTACCTTGCTTCAGCTCAGCCAGAATTTTTTCAGCATCTACACGAGTCTGCTGTTCAGCCTTCTGACGTTTCAGCGTCTCTACGATCTCGGTACGAACCTGATCCAGAGGGCGAGTACTTTCAGGCTTGTGCTCAGTGATACGCAGAACGAAAGCACGATCGCCGTCGACGTTAATCACATCAGAGTTGTTGCCCGCAGCACCATTCTCGCCCAGCAGCGCACCGCTAAAGATAGCCTGCGTTACCGGTTGGAAGTTCAGCGCAGCAGGAACTTTCTCACGCGTAAACCACTCGGTCTGCGTTGCTTTCACACCGGCAGCTTCTTCTGCTGAAGCCAGAGACTCGTTGTCATTGCTGGCCGCTTCGCTGACTTTTTGTTGCAGCGCATAGTAGCCATCCTGCGCTTTCTCGTGCTTCACTTTCTCAGCGATCTCGGCACGCACTTCGCTCAGCGGTTTGACCTGCTGCGGCTGAACATCATCCAGACGCACAATCAGATAGCCAACAGAGGATTTAATCGCTGCGGAAACCTGACCTTTCTCTGTCAGTTTTGCCTGCTTCAGCTCATCAATCATGCTGTTTTCGTCCATCCATCCCAGATCGCCGCCGTTGCGGCGCGAGATAACGTCCGTTGATTTTTCTTTCGCCAGCGTAGCGAAATCACCGCCTTGCTTCAGCGCATCCAGAATAGACGCGGCATCGGCCTCATTCTTCACCTGAATAACGCTGAATTTCTTGCGCTCAGGTTGAGAATAGTCGCTCTTATTCTGTTCGTAGAAATCGTTGATGGCAGCATCGTCAACTTTCACGCCGTCCATGATGCTTGCCGCATCCAGCGTGATATAGCTGACTTTGAATTCTTCCGGTGCGATGAAATTCCCTTTGTTTTGATCGTAATAACTCTGGATCTCATCGTCAGCAACCGTCTGCGCTTTCGCCTTGGCAGCAATATCAATGGTTGCGACACGGACAACGCGATCTTGTGCAGCCAGTTTCACCAGGTTATCGATCTCCTGCGGCAGCAGGAATGCGGTATTCCCAAAGCCGCGAATCAGTTGCTGTGAAGTCAGTTGCTTACGCAGCATCTGAGCATACATATCCGGCGTTACGCCAAGGCGACGAACCTGATCCAGATACTTTTCATTATCAAAACGGTTGTTGGTCTGAAACGCGGGAACGTCAAAGATCGCCTGTTTGATTTGCTCATCACTGATGTTCAGTCCCAGCTTGTTGGCATACTGATCCAGCAAGGTTTCATCAATGAGTTGGGAGAGTGCTTGCCTACGCAATTGCTGCATGTAGCCGTCATTACTCGCCAGAAGAGAGAAATTCTCCCCCAAGGTTTCCTGCTGACGACTGCGTTCGTTCTGTACCGCCTGCTCAAGCTGTGCGCGGGTAATTTCCTGCCCGTTCACCTTTGCAGCGTAATCTCCTGAACCACCAATAAGATAATCACCAACGCCAGTTAGAACGAATGATGCGATGATCAAAGCAAGAATAATTTTGAGCACGACGTTATTCGCGGCCGTACGTAAATTGTCCATCATAATGTGACAACACTCCGCTGTAGAATGGATAAAACTCCCTGCGCTGGCCGGAGCCATGCATCCTTGCGATTGCTATAGCCCAATACAAGGCTAGGGCGCACTTAAGCTTATTGCCCGCCACGTCTGCCATGTGTCGGGTATGTATAGTCCTAATAAATAAAAGGCACATCATAAAATGATGCGCCTCGTATCTTACCCTACCAATATCATTGCGTCAGGTATTGTTTGGCGCCCAAAGTGGTTATCCGCCAAACCTGTGACGTAATAATCAGTTAACGGCGTCTTTCAGCGTTTTACCAGCACGGAATCCTGGTACTTTCGCCGCAGGGATACTGATTTCCTTACCAGTTTGCGGGTTACGGCCGGTACGAGCAGCACGTTCACGCACTGAGAAAGTACCAAAACCGACCAAAGCAACATCATCCCCTTCTTTCAGGGATTCGGTAACGGAACCAATAATTGCATCTAACACACGCCCTGCTGCCGCTTTGGAAATATCAGCATCTGCGGCAATTTTGTCGATCAATTGTGACTTGTTCACTCTGTCATCCCCTCTGGAATTCTCTTATCGCGCTTCAATGTCCCAAGACGCGACACGTAACTTATTATCAATGCTGTCATGCTTAGCCAGTTACGGCTAAAACTAACAGTGCTCTAACTTAGCGGTACAAAAAAAAGCTGGCAAGCACGATTTCACTCACCAGCCCTGATTTTCTCAAGGGTTTTTGCGACAGGTCACTATTTTGCCTTGGCTTTGGTCTTGGCTTTAGGCGTAGAGACCACTTGCATGCCAGAAGGCGCATTCTGCAACGCTAACGCTAACACTTCCTCAATACGTTTCACCGGGTGGATTTCCAGATCGGCAATCACGTTCTGTGGGATATCCTCCAGATCGCGCTTGTTGTCATCAGGAATCAATACCGTCTTGATACCGCCACGGTGTGCAGCCAGCAGTTTCTCTTTCAGACCACCAATCGGCAGTACCAGACCACGCAGGGTAATCTCCCCCGTCATCGCCACATCGGCACGCACCGGATTACCGGTCAAACAAGAAACCAGCGCGGTACACATCGCGATACCCGCACTCGGACCGTCTTTCGGCGTCGCACCTTCTGGAACGTGAACGTGGATATCACGCTTCTCGTAAAAATCAGCATTGATGCCTAATTTTTCCGCTCTGGCACGAACCACGGTAAGTGCAGCCTGAATCGACTCCTGCATGACTTCACCCAGTGAACCGGTATAAGTCAGCTTACCTTTGCCCGGTACGCAAGCCGTTTCAATCGTCAGCAGATCGCCGCCCACTTCCGTCCAGGCCAGTCCGGTCACCTGCCCTACGCGATTTTCATCGTCCGCACGACCATAGTCAAAGCGCTGTACCCCAAGGAAATCCTTGAGGTTATCGCCCGAAATCTGGATATGCTTAGTGGATTTATCCATCAACAGCGTTTTTACTGCTTTACGGCACAGCTTGGAGATTTCACGCTCCAGACTACGTACGCCCGCTTCACGCGTGTAATAACGGATAATGCCAACAATCGCGCTGTCTTCCACCGACAGCTCGCCATTTTTCAGCGCATTACGTTCAATCTGTTTCGGCAGCAGATGCTGTTTAGCGATATTCAGTTTTTCGTCTTCGGTATAGCCGGAAAGACGAATGACTTCCATACGGTCAAGCAACGGTGCCGGGATGTTCATGGAGTTAGACGTCGCAACAAACATCACATCGGACAGATCGTAATCGACCTCCAGATAGTGATCGTTAAACGCCACGTTCTGCTCAGGATCGAGCACTTCCAGCAAGGCAGAAGCCGGATCGCCACGCATGTCAGAAGACATCTTGTCGATCTCATCCAGCAGGAATAGCGGGTTTTTCACACCAACTTTTGCCATTTTCTGGATCAGTTTGCCCGGCATGGAACCGATATAGGTACGGCGGTGGCCGCGGATTTCCGCTTCGTCACGCACGCCACCCAGCGCCATACGCACATACTGGCGTCCGGTCGCTTTGGCGATAGACTGACCGAGCGAGGTTTTACCCACGCCAGGAGGCCCCACCAGACACAGAATCGGCCCTCTGATCTTGCTGACTCGGCTCTGTACTGCGAGATATTCGAGGATGCGTTCTTTCACGCGATCCAGACCATAGTGGTCGGTATCCAACATTTCCTGCGCTTTCAGCAAGTCTTTCTTCACTTTGCTGCGCGCATTCCACGGCACCTGCACCATCCAGTCGATATAGCTGCGCACCACCGTCGCTTCCGCTGACATCGGTGACATCATTTTCAGCTTTTGTAATTCTGCTTCGGCTTTCTCACGCGCGTCTTTCGGCATTTTCGCCGCTTCAATCTTGCGTTTTAACGCTTCGTGTTCATCCGGTGCGTCATCCATCTCACCCAGCTCTTTCTGAATGGCTTTCATTTGCTCATTCAGATAGTACTCACGCTGGCTTTTTTCCATTTGTTTCTTAACGCGGCCACGAATCCGTTTTTCTACCTGCAACAGGTCGATTTCGGATTCCATCATCGCCATCAGGTACTCCAAACGTTCAGTGATATCGAACATTTCAAGTACAGACTGCTTATCAGCCAATTTCAGCGGCATGTGCGCAGCAATGGTGTCGGCTAAACGCGCCGCATCATCAATGCTGTTCAGAGATGTCAGCACTTCCGGCGGGATCTTTTTGTTCAGCTTGATGTATCCCTCAAACTGATTGATCGCCGTGCGCATGAGCACTTCTTGCTCGCGCTCATCAATCGCTGGGGAATCAAGATATTCTGCGTGTGCAGCGAAATGCTCACCGCTGTCAGAAAGCGTCGTAATACGCGCACGCTGTAACCCTTCGACCAGCACTTTTACCGTGCCGTCCGGCAGTTTCAGCATTTGAAGAATTGAGGCTACCGTCCCTACCGAGAAAAGATCGTTAATACTTGGCTCATCCGTTGAGGCTTCTTTCTGTGCCACCAGCATGATCTTCTTATCATGATCCATTGCGGCTTCAAGGCACCGAATCGATTTCTCCCGACCAACAAACAACGGAATGACCATGTGCGGATAAACCACCACATCGCGCAATGGCAATACGGGGATTTCTATGCGTTCGGAACGCTCAGGGTTCATAGAGCTCTCTCTTAGTTTCGTTTCCGCCAGGTTATGGGAATCTCGTGAAACGCGGTTTTCACGGGTTTCATCAAATAGGTATTTGAGTATATGGGGATAAATATCTCACATTCAACGACCAGCATGCGTGTAAAAAACAAATGGGGGATAAAATCCCCCATTTTTATTTTTTGATACGGCCAAATTGATTAATTATTCGCCGGACGCCTGCTGTGTCTCAGGCTTGCCATAGATCAGCAATGGTTCAGATTGGCCCGCAATCACGGATTCATCAATGACGACTTTATCCACGCTTTCCAGCGATGGCAGGTCATACATGGTATCCAGCAGAGCAGCTTCAACGATAGAACGCAGACCACGTGCACCGGTTTTACGCGCCATCGCTTTCTTGGCAATCGCCGTCAGCGCTTCATCGCGGAATTCCAGCTCGACGCCTTCGAGATTGAACAGCGCCTGATACTGCTTGGTCAGCGCATTCTTCGGCTCACGCAGAATCTGAATCAGTGCTTCTTCGCTCAGTTCTCTCAGCGTAGCCACTACAGGCAGACGGCCGATAAACTCAGGGATCAAACCGAATTTAATCAAATCGCCCGGTTCAACCTTGCCTAACAGTTCACCTTCAGTCGCTTTATCCGAGGTGCCTTTAACCGTTGCGTTAAAGCCAATGCCGCGCCCCGTGTCGGTACGCTGCTCGATCACTTTGTCCAGGCCAGCAAACGCACCGCCGCAGATAAAGAGGATCTTGGAGGTATCAACCTGCAAGAACTCCTGCTGCGGATGCTTACGCCCACCCTGCGGTGGAACCGCGGCAATCGTACCTTCGATCAGCTTCAGCAGCGCCTGCTGCACGCCTTCACCAGATACGTCACGAGTGATCGACGGGTTGTCTGACTTACGAGAAATCTTGTCGATTTCATCGATATAGACAATGCCGCGCTGCGCTTTCTGCACATCGTAATCGCACTTCTGCAATAGCTTCTGAATGATGTTCTCGACGTCTTCACCGACGTAACCGGCTTCGGTCAACGTAGTGGCATCAGCCATGGTGAACGGAACATCCAGGAAGCGTGCCAGCGTTTCAGCCAGCAGCGTTTTACCACTACCGGTCGGACCGATCAGCAGAATGTTACTTTTACCCAGTTCGATCCCGTTGCTGCTGTCACCATTACGCAAGCGTTTATAGTGGTTATATACCGCAACGGCCAATACCTTCTTGGCCTGCTCTTGGCCGATAACGTAATCGTCAAGGTGGCGGCGAATTTCGTGTGGCGTCGGCAACGCACTGCGCTCACGGTGGGGCGCCACTTCCTTAATTTCTTCGCGAATAATGTCGTTACACAAGTCAACACATTCATCGCAGATATACACCGACGGCCCGGCAATCAGCTTACGCACTTCATGCTGGCTTTTGCCGCAAAAAGAGCAGTACAGTAACTTTCCTGAACCGTCTTTGCGCTTATCTGTCATGAGTTAAACCTCTTTTTCGTCTTTTGCCCGCAGGCCAACCACAGCGATACCGCTACAACGAACGCCGATACTTATAGCCAATACGCGTAAAACAACCTCGCACAACAGACTATCGGTCGAACACTGATTTTTAGCTACACCAGACCGCTACGATGGCGAATGATTACCCGCGGTTAGTGAATACGGAGTCTACCAAACCGTAGTCTACTGCCTCACTGGCAGAGAGGAAACGATCGCGCTCGGTGTCTCTCTCTATCGCTTCAAGAGGCTGACCCGTATGTTTCGCCATCAGCTCATTCATCTTGGCTTTCACTTTCAGTATTTCTTTGGCATGGATTTCAATATCCGTTGCCTGCCCTTGGAAGCCGCCCAACGGCTGGTGAATCATGACTCGCGAGTTAGGCAAGCAAATACGTTTGCCTTTGGCCCCAGAGGCCAGCAGGAACGCGCCCATGGAACAGGCCTGTCCCATACAGATCGTGCTGACATCCGGCTTGATAAACTGCATGGTGTCATAGATGGACATACCGGCAGTAATAACGCCACCTGGAGAGTTAATGTACAGATAAATGTCTTTTTCTGGGTTTTCGGCTTCCAGAAACAGCATCTGTGCCACAACCAGGTTCGCCATGTGATCTTCGACCTGACCAGTCAGGAAGATTATCCGTTCTTTTAGCAGACGGGAATAGATATCGTAAGAACGTTCCCCACGCGAGGTCTGTTCAACCACCATCGGCACTAATGCCATATGAGGTGCTTGTCTTTCTTGTTCGCCACTGTATGACATTCACGTCTCCTAGATAAAATGCGTCCGGCACTCTTAGCGTTGTTCAATCATTGCGCTGTTCAATCATAGTATTACTCAATTCTACTAGAGATAGAGAGGGATGACTATGGAACCCTGCCCCACCCCAGTTGAACAACCCATACGGCCGGGAATCCTTACCTGCTGTGCCCACTTTTCCTCTTCAGTGAGTGGGGGCACACGCATTGTATTTCAAGCTTACACTATCAATCGTTCTCTATTAAAGAGCCAATTATTTTATTCTTAACACGTTATCGGCACGGCAACATTGTGGTTTAACTCGTTGCCTGACCTAACAAATTCTCTACCTGAGTTAATAATAGTGCAATTTCAGGCGACCATATCTCGTCGATTCACTGGCGGAGGCGCTAAACGCCGGAGTTAAGTACTGCCTAAACGAAAATCATCAATATTGCGAACGCTACAAGCAAAAAGCCCGCGCCATAAGGCACGGGCTTTTGATAGGGAAGTATCCCCCGCTACGCAATAAACAATGTTGATATCAACAAGGTTTATGCCGTAGTCGTTTGATTCATCAGTTCGTTGAAGCTTACTGATTTCTCAACAACTTTCGCTTTAGCAAGTACGGTTTCTACCGCTTGCTCTTCCAGAGCAACGTTACGCATGTTGTTCAGCAGCTCTTTGTTTTTGCTGTAGAACTCGATAACTTCCTGCGGATCTTCGTAAGCAGAAGCCATCTCTTCGATTAGCGCATTAACGCGTGCTTCGTCAGCTTTCAGCTCATTGGTGCTGATCACTTCGCCCAGCAACAGACCGATAACAACACGGCGTTTAGCTTGCTCTTCGAACAGCTCACGCGGTAATTCCTGCGCTTGCTTCTCGTTGCCGCCAAAACGCTGTGCAGCCTGACGGCGCAGAACGTCGATTTCGCCATCGATCAGTGCAACTGGCACATCGATTTCGTTAGCGTTGATCAGTCCGTCCAGAACCTGAGTTTTCACACGGTTACGCACCGCGCCTTTCAGCTCACGTTCCATATTTTTACGAACTTCAGCACGCAGACCTTCCTGAGAACCATCAGCCACGCCGAAACGTTTGATGAATTCTTCAGTCAGTTCAGGCAGCTCACGCTCTTCAACTTTCTTCAGGACGATAGCGAACTGAGCCGCTTTTCCTTTCAGGTTTTCAGCGTGGTAATCTTCTGGGAAGTTCACGTCGATAGTGAATTCTTCACCGGCTTTGTGTCCAACGATGCCATCTTCAAAGCCTGGGATCATGCGGTTCTGGCCCATTGCCAGAACGAAGTCGGACGCTTTTCCGCCTTCAAAGACTTCACCGTCGATAGAGCCAGTGAAATCGATCGTTGCACGATCTTCCGCTGCCGCAGCGCGGTCGGTTTCTTTCCAGGTTGCCTGTTGCTTACGCAGCGTGTCCAGCATGGTATCAACGTCAGCATCAGTCACTTCAACAACCGGTTTTTCAACTTCGATCGCATCCAGACCTTTCAGTTCGATTTCCGGGTACACGTCAAACTCAACAGAGTAAGTGAAGTCGCCGCCTACAGCATATTCGCCAGGGATATAGTTAGGCGCGCCAACCGGATTAATTTTTTCTTTGATGATCGCGTCAACAAAGTTGCGCTGCATCAGGTCACCCAATACGTCCTGACGCACGGAGGCACCATAACGCTGAGCAACAACATTCATCGGCACTTTGCCTTTACGAAAACCGTCAATACGTACTTTTTTGGCCGCGTTGACCAGCTCGCTCTTCACCGCACTCTCAATGATGTCAGCAGCAACGGTAATCGTTACGCGACGTCCCAGACCTTGAGTGGTTTCAACTGAAACTTGCATCTTGTTACCTCAAAAAATCACAGTGATCGGTCAACCCCAAAACTATTCTCGCGACGAAAACTCTCACGACAGCAGGGCTGATTCAGCGCTGGCACCAAGGCGCACAGGCTTAAATAAACCTCGCAGAACCGGGAAATTGCCAACCCCGTCCCTGTAGTCAGAAGCGTCCCGAATACATTCAGGAAAAATAGACGCAGCATTATAGCGATATAGAGGGGATGAGTCGAGAACGGCGGGCAGACTATTACAGCAACAGATTCACACTTTTGTCAGTAACCCGCCCCGATATGTCAGGAACGGGCCATATTAATGACTTAAGAAAGGATGCCAGCGCCACCACAAGGCGGTGAAGAAGGTACGGCATTTTGCAAGCTGACCCACTCTTTTGTCGAATAGGTATGTAACGCTAACGCATGCACCGAACCTGCCAGTTCCTCAGCCAGTACGGCATAGACTGCGCGATGCCGCCCAATCACACGTTCGCCCGTGAATTTATCGCTGACCAGCACAACTTTAAAATGACTTTCCGCTCCCGCAGGCACGTTGTGGCGATAGCTCTCATCAGTCACTTCTAAATGAACGGGTTCAAAACCCACACGCAGCTTTTCTTCTATCGTTTCACGCATCATACAACTACCCTTTCGGCTTGGGGAAAATGTGATATCAACGCGACATTGCTGTCATTCACCGATGTCCGAATCAGTATAACCTTAGCGTTTTTTCAATCTGTTATGCGTCAGGGCGGCATAACTAAAGAAGAAAAAGGGTCGCGAAGGGTGGATATATCATCGGCGGTATTGATGTGATAAAAACGTTTTTCCGGGTCAACGGCATGAAAAAGATGAATTTCAGGACAATTTACCTGCTATCGGCTCTTTTTCCTGCCTGTGGCGATGATATGATATCAACAATATTTGTCAGCTCACCACACTAATCATTACTGAGAAAATACGAATGTTAAAAAAATTATTTTTCCCTCTTCTGGCCGTCATTCTGCTTGCAGGATGTGCAGCAAAAAGCAACACGCTGAACATCACCCCCAAAATCAGCGTGCCTTCCCAGGACCCAACGCTGATGGGCGTAACGATTAGTATCAATGGTGCAGACCAACGCGCCGATCAGGCTCTGGCGAAAGTGAATCGCGATGGCCAACTGATTACGCTGACGCCTTCTCGCGATCTGCGTTTCCTGTTGCAAGAAGCGCTGGAGAAACAAATGACCGCGCGTGGTTACATGATCGGTACTGGTGGCCCAGTAGCTTTGCAGATCGTGGTTAACCACCTGTACGCCGATGTCTCCGAAGGCAACCTGCGCTACAACATCACCACCAAAGCGGATATCTCCATCATTTCTCAGGCGGCAAATGGCAACAAGCAGGTGAAGAACTACCGCTCAACCTATAACGTTCAGGGCGCGTTTACTGCCAATAATGAGAACATTACCAATGCCGTTAACACGGTGTTAGGCGATGTCATCAACGACATGGCGCAAGACACAACCGTAAGTAGCTTTATCAAAGAAAACGCCCGTTAATTTCTGTACGCCGCTTCCCTTGCTCCTGAACGCTCACGGAGCAAGGGAAAGGACTCTTCATGTTTAGTCGCATCATTGCTTTGTTCAGCCAACGTAATTCGCTTTTTATGCTGTTGCTTGGCTTCGCTTCCGGTTTACCACTGGCATTGACATCCGGCACATTGCAAGCCTGGATGACCGTCGAGAATGTCGATCTGAAAACCATTGGGTTCTTCTCTTTGGTTGGTCAAGCCTACGTATTCAAGTTCCTGTGGTCTCCGCTGATGGACCGCTACACCCCACCATTTCTCGGCCGACGCCGCGGCTGGCTGATACTCAGTCAACTTCTGCTGATTACTGCCATTATTGGTATGGGATTTATGAACCCGGCTCGCGATCTCTGGTGGCTGGCTGCGCTGGCGGTTCTGGTTGCGTTCTGCTCCGCGTCTCAGGACATTGTTTTTGATGCTTATAAGACGGATTTACTTCCCCCAGAAGAACGCGGTACGGGCGCAGCCACCTCGGTATTAGGTTATCGTTTGGCGATGCTGGTTTCAGGCGGACTGGCGCTGTGGATGGCCGATCGCTATTTCGGCTGGCAGGCCACCTATTGGTTAATGGCAGGACTCATGCTAATCGGTGTGTTCGCGACCCTGTTCGCACCGGAACCACTGAATAGCCAGCCAGCGCCGCGCAGTATGGAGCAAGCGATTGTTGCCCCCCTGCGAGATTTCTTCGCACGCAACAACGCCTGGCTCATTCTTCTGCTTATCGTGTTATACAAGCTCGGTGACGCCTTTGCGGTCAGCCTGACGACAACCTTCCTGATACGCGGCGTTGGTTTCAATGCTGGTGATGTCGGGCTGGTTAATAAGACGCTTGGACTCTTCGCCACCATCGTGGGAGCCATTTACGGCGGATTATTGATGCAGCGGCTCTCCTTGTTCAGAGCGCTGATGCTGTTTGGTATTCTTCAGGCCGTGTCTAACGCGGGGTACTGGCTGCTGGCTATCACTGCCAAAAATCTGTTCACCATGGCTACCGCTGTTTTTCTGGAAAATCTCTGCGGCGGTATGGGGACAGCAGCATTCGTCGCACTATTGATGACGCTGTGTAATAAGTCGTTCTCAGCCACACAGTTTGCTCTGCTTTCCGCCCTTGCCGCCGTCGGACGGGTTTACGTTGGCCCTATCGCAGGCTGGTTTGTCGAATCCTACGGCTGGGCATGGTTCTATCTGTTCTCGATTTTGGCCGCATTACCGGGCCTGGCCATCCTGATGATTTGCCGTGAGACGCTGGAATTCACCCAGAAAACCGACACCTTTCAGTTGCGTACACACTTCCAAAATTATTACAGGAAGGCCTTACATGTGTTGGGATTGGGGGTGCTCGTGCTGGCATTGTGGCTCATGCTGCTGATCAGCAATGCGCTGGAATGGTCCTCACTGCCAGAGCTGGCAGAATACCTGCTCGCCGCAGGCGGCGCACTCGTTCTGCTGGGCATTTTCGTCGGTAGCTTGTTGGATTACCTGTCACTCAGGCGGGCGTCAAAACCGTCAGTACACTGACTACTATTCGTTCAGGCAGTGCTCATCTGCTGCCTGAATCTATTACATCGTTCCTTTATTTAATTATTTTTCCCATAATTATCTTGCTAGCGGGAATTTTATTTCCTCGTAAAATCCGTCAGAACTAATTTCATTTGTCATCAAAAACGCAGATTGAACAAAAATTTTCACTAAATCGGAAATAGAAAATAAGCGTTACGATGAGTTGTAATTTCTTATTATCCATCCATACTCTTATCGGGGTGGCCTCTTAATTTGCTGTTTTTCAATACCATTTTTATTTTGGCTATCTTTGTGACATTAAGGGCAAAAAACAGCAACAAACGGCTGACATAACCTTAATCATGTTTACAGTACAGTAACCTTCCCGTAAAATGCCCGCTCGCGTAAAATGACAATAGAGCCCTTGTTATTGAGGTCGCTAGATGAGACTCAAGAAATACAATACAATTTTTGGGATGCTGTCTTTATTTGCAGCCACTGCTCTACTGAGCGGTTGCGATATGGCGCTGATGAACCCCAAAGGAGAGATCGGGTTAGAGCAAAGATCGTTAATACTGACTGCCATCGGGCTGATGTTGATCGTTGTGATTCCCGTTATCGTTATGACGATAGCTTTTGCCTGGAAGTTCCGTGCTTCCAATGAAAAGGCAAAATATACCCCGAACTGGTCACACTCCAATAAGATAGAAGCAGTAGTTTGGACTGTACCAATTATCATTATCGTCATTCTTGGCACGATTACCTGGAAGACGACCCACTCGCTTGATCCCTATAAGCCACTGGTGTCAGACGTCAAACCTATCAATGTCGAAGTTGTTTCGCTTGACTGGAAATGGCTGTTTGTTTACCCGGATCTGGGTATCGCGACGGTTAACGAACTGGCTTTCCCTGCCAACGTACCTGTTGCGTTCAAGATTACATCCGACTCCGTGATGAACTCCTTCTTCATCCCTCGTCTTGGCGGACAGATCTATGCCATGGCCGGAATGCAGACGAAGCTCCACCTGATCGCTAACGAACCGGGCAAATATGACGGTATCTCTGGCGGCTATAGTGGTAAAGGCTTCTCTGGTATGAAGTTCACCGCAATTGCTACGCCAACTCAACAAGAGTTCGACCAGTGGGTTGCGAACGTTCGGTCGTCCCCTAAGACACTGAATACCACGGATGAATTCAACGCTTTGGCTAAACCAAGTGAATTCCATCCTGTCGAGTACTTCTCCAGTGTCCAGCCGGATTTGTTTAATAATATTATTCGCAAATTCACAGGCAGCGACATGAACATGCAACATCATGGTGAAGGCATGAAGCCCGACGAAAACATGCAACACGGTGAGGGTATGAACATGGGCGAGCATAGCTCGCACAAAGGAGCCGAGGGATAATACGATGTTCGGAAAACTTACACTCGATGCGGTTCCGTATCACGAACCCATTATTATGGTCACCGTGGCGGCGATCATCGTTGGCGGCCTTGGGCTGCTGGCGGCAATAACCTATTTCGGTAAGTGGAAATGGCTGTGGGCCGAATGGTTCACCTCCGTAGACCACAAGAAAATCGGTATCATGTACATCATCGTCGGTCTGGTGATGATGATACGTGGTTTTGCCGATGCCATCATGATGCGTGGCCAGCAGGTGCTGGCCTCTGCCGGGCAAGAAGGCTTCCTAAACGCTCACCACTACGATCAGATTTTCACCGCGCACGGTGTCATCATGATCTTCTTTGTGGCGACACCGTTTGTCGTTGGTCTGATGAACCTTGCGGTTCCTTTGCAGATCGGTGCGCGTGACGTTGCTTTCCCCTTCCTGAACTCCCTCAGCTTCTGGCTGTTTGTTGTCGGCGTTATCTTGATCAACCTCTCTCTTGGGGTCGGCGAGTTCGCACAGACGGGTTGGGTGGCGTATCCGCCGCTGTCAGGGAAGGAGTACAGTCCCGGCGTCGGGGTCGATTACTGGATATGGAGTCTACAGATATCCGGTATCGGTACTACGCTGACGGGTGTTAACTTCTTCGCTACCATTCTGAAGATGCGTGCGCCTGGCATGACGCTGATGAAAATGCCAGTATTTACCTGGACAGCACTGTGTACCAACGTGCTGATCATCGCCGCATTCCCGATATTGACCGTTACCATTGCGCTGCTGACGCTTGATCGTTACCTCGGCACCCATTTCTTTACCAATGATATGGGTGGCAACATGATGATGTACATCAACCTGATTTGGGCATGGGGTCATCCTGAGGTTTACATTCTGGTGCTACCGATCTTTGGTGTTTACTCCGAAGTGGTTGCCACCTTCTGTAGGAAACGTCTGTTTGGCTACACCTCACTGGTATGGGCAACCATTGCGATTACGGTTCTGTCGTTCATCGTTTGGCTGCACCACTTCTTTACCATGGGGTCCGGCGCGAACGTCAACGCCTTCTTTGGTATAGCCACCATGATTATTTCAATCCCGACTGGGGTTAAAATCTTCAACTGGCTGTTCACCATGTATCAAGGCCGTATCCAATCCCACTCTACGATGCTGTGGACCACAGGCTTCATCATCACCTTCACCATCGGTGGGATGACCGGGGTTCTGCTGGCCGTACCGGGCGCGAACTTTGTCCTGCACAACAGCCTGTTCCTGATTGCTCACTTCCATAACGTGATCATCGGCGGCGTGGTGTTCGGTTGCTTCGCGGGTATTACTTACTGGTTCCCGAAAGCCTTTGGCTTCACCCTGAACGAAACCTGGGGTAAGCGCGCGTTCTGGTTCTGGATTATCGGCTTCTTCGTTGCATTTATGCCGCTGTACGTCCTCGGCTTCATGGGGATGACGCGTCGTCTGAGCCAGCAAATCAACCCTGAATTCCACGCCTTACTGGTCGTGGCTTCCATCGGTGCGGTCTTGATCGGTATCGGTGTGCTGTGTCAGGTTATCCAGTTCTACGTCAGTATCCGTGACCGTCACCAGAACCGTGACCTGACGGGCGATCCGTGGGGTGGACGTACGCTGGAGTGGGCAACCTCTTCTCCTGCGCCGTTCTACAACTTCGCTGTCGTGCCGCATGTTGACGAGCGTGATGCGTTCTGGGAAGCGAAAGAGAAAGGTGAGGCTTACAAGCGACCTGCCAGCTATGAAGAGATTCACATGCCGAAGAACACCGGCGCCGGTGTGATTATCTCCGCATTCAGCCTGGTATTCGGTTTTGCCATGATCTGGCATATCTGGTGGCTGGCCATCGCTGGCTTCGCTGGCATGATTGTGACCTGGATTGTGCATAGCTTTAATCAAGACGTGGATTACTACGTGCCGGTTAAAGAAATTGAGCAAATTGAGAATCAGAATTTTGATCAACTCAGTAAGGCAGGCGTGAAACATGTCAACTGAAACTCTGACTAACCACAATACTGCCCATGCCGAGCATGGGCACCACGACGCAGGAGCCAACAAAGTATTCGGCTTCTGGGTCTACCTGATGAGCGACCTGATCATTTTCGGGTCACTGTTCGCAACCTATGCGGTACTGGTTAACGGTACTGCGGGTGGCCCAACCGGGAAAGAGCTTTTCCAACTGCCTTTCGTGCTGGTGGAAACGTTCGCGCTGTTGTTCAGTAGTATTACCTACGGCATGGCGATGATCGCCATGAACAAGGGCAACAAATCTCAGGTTAATACCTGGTTAGGCGTGACCTTCCTGTTCGGTCTGGTGTTTATCGGGATGGAAATCTATGAATTCCATCACCTGATCGCTGAAGGCTATGGCCCGGATCGCAGCGCGTTCCTGTCTGCCTTCTTCGCACTGGTCGGCACCCACGGGCTGCACGTAACTGGCGGTCTGATTTGGTTGGTCATCATGATGATTCAGGTCTCTAAACGTGGCCTGACTGCAACCAACAAAACACGTCTGATGTGTCTGAGTCTGTTCTGGCACTTCCTCGACGTGGTATGGATCTGTGTCTTCACCGTTGTTTATCTGCTGGGGGCAATGTAATGAGTCATTCAACAACCGATCATGCAGGTGCCAGCCACGGCAGCGTGAAGTCATATGTGATAGGTTTTGTTCTGTCTGTAATTTTGACAGTGATTCCTTTCAGTATGGTCATGAGCGGCACAGCCTCACATAGCGCCATTCTTTTCACAGTGGTGGGATGTGCAGTGGTTCAGATTCTGGTACATCTGGTGTACTTCCTGCACCTGAATACGTCCTCAGAAGAGCGCTGGAACGTGGTGGCTCTTGTGTTTGCCGTCCTGATTATCGCTATTGTCGTCGTGGGCTCCATCTGGATTATGATGAGCGCACACCACAATATGATGATCCAGTAACAGAGCCGTAAAAGATGATTAAGCAATACCTGCAAGTTACTAAACCAGGAATTATTTTCGGAAATCTGATTTCCGTTATCGGTGGATTTCTCCTTGCGGCCCAAGGCCGCATTGATTATCCCCTGTTTTTCGCCACCCTCGTGGGTGTGTCGTTCGTCGTTGCATCTGGCTGCGTGTTTAACAACGTCATTGACCGCGACATCGACAAGAAAATGGAGAGAACCAAAAATCGGGTTCTGGTAAAGGGACTGATTTCGCTGAAGGTAACGCTGGTTTACGCATCGCTGTTAGGTATTGCGGGCTTTGCTCTGCTCTACATCGCGGCTAATCCGCTGGCCATGTGGCTGGCGGTGATGGGCTTCGTCGTGTATGTCGGTGTGTATAGCCTGTACATGAAGCGGCATTCTGTTTATGGCACGCTGATTGGCAGCCTGTCGGGCGCGGCACCACCGGTTATCGGTTACTGTGCCGTCAGCAACCAGTTCGACGCTGGCGCGTTGATTCTGCTGCTGATCTTTAGCCTGTGGCAGATGCCGCATTCATACGCGATTGCGATTTTCCGCTTCAAGGATTATCAGGCCGCCAACATCCCGGTACTGCCTGTTGTGAAAGGTATCTCCGTTGCGAAACACCACATCACGTTGTACATCGTGGCGTTTGCGGTAGCGACCCTGATGCTGTCTCTCGGCGGCTATGCTGGCTATAAATATCTGATCGTTGCCGCAGCAGTTAGCGTCTGGTGGTTGGGTATGGCGCTGTCAGGCTATAAAAATGCGATTGATGACCGTGTATGGGCAAGAAAACTGTTTGTTTTCTCGATTGTCGCGATTACCTCACTGAGCGTCATGATGTCCGTGGACTCAATGGCACCAGCGCATGAAATCATGCTGACCTACCTGCGTTAATCACAAGCAGCGTTACATGCATTAATAAAAACAGGTGGCTTGTCCGCCTGTTTTTTTATGTCGTATTTTCTGCACGCCCCCTTCACGGCCGTCACAAGCAATGTTGGAAAACGCTCCCTGCGTTTTTTTATGTCGAGCTTCCTGCTCTCCCCCCTTCGGGCCGTCGCAAAAGCGACGTTGAAAAACGCTCCCTGCGTTTTTTTATGTCGAGCCTCCTGCTCTCCCCCCTTCGGGCAGTCGCAAAAGCGACGTTGAAAAACGCTCCCTGCGTTTTTTTTCTTTCCTCCCCTACTTTTTCCTCCGCCAAATCACGTAACAAACCTATCGTTTACTGTCTGACCAAGAACACACTAAAATAGGGCAATTGCTTTTCAGAGGTACACATGAACGATAATAAAATGACCCCAGGCGAATTACGCGCCACATGGGGCTTGGGAGCCGTTTTTTCACTACGCATGCTTGGCATGTTTATGGTGTTGCCCGTCCTGACAACTTACGGCATGGCCTTACAGGGTGCCAGTGAAGCGCTGATCGGTATTGCAATTGGCATTTATGGCCTGATGCAGGCTATTTTCCAGATTCCCTTCGGCCTGGTCTCTGACCGCATCGGCAGAAAACCCCTGATCGTAGGGGGGCTGCTGATTTTTGCGCTCGGTAGCGTCATCGCTGCACTGAGCGACTCTATCTGGGGCATTATCCTTGGCCGGGCACTGCAAGGCGCGGGAGCCATCTCCGCTGCCGTTATGGCGCTGCTTTCCGACCTGACGCGTGAGCAGAACCGAACCAAAGCCATGGCGTTCATCGGTGTGAGCTTCGGCGTCACCTTTGCTATCGCGATGGTCGTTGGGCCTATCGTTACCCACGCCTTCGGTCTACAGGCGCTCTTCTGGGGCATCGCCCTTCTGTCACTCGCAGGTATTGTCATAACCCTGACGCTGATTCCTTCCGCACCTGAGCACGTTCTGAATCGAGAATCGGCGATGGTGCGTGGCAGTTTCCGCAAAGTGCTCAGCAATAGCCGCCTGCTGAAACTGAATATCGGCATCATGTGTCTGCATATTTTATTGATGTCGAGCTTCGTCGCCCTGCCGCGCGTAATGGAATCGGTGGGGCTGGCACCGCAGGACCATTGGAAAGTCTATCTGACCACGATGCTGATCTCTTTTGCCGGCGTCGTGCCTTTCATCATTTATGCTGAAGTGAAAAGACGCATGAAGCGGGTCTTCATCGGCTGCATCGTGGTACTGATCGCGGCAGAGGTGGTCTTATGGGCGGCGGGTAACCATCTTTGGCAAATTATCATCGGCGTACAGTTGTTCTTCCTCGCCTTCAACGTCATGGAAGCGCTGCTGCCTTCGCTGATTAGCAAGGAATCACCTGCGGGATATAAAGGCACCGCAATGGGAGTTTACTCCACCACGCAGTTTATCGGTGTAGCCATTGGCGGGAGCCTCGGCGGCGGACTGTTTGAACTTTATGGTGCCTCTGCCGTATTCATGGCTGGCGCGGCCATTGCAGCCATCTGGCTGCTCGTCAGCTTCACCATGCAAGAACCGCCTTATCTCAGCAGCCTGAGAATTACCCTGCCTGATTTAGCGCTGCGCGATAGTGAATTGGAACAGAAAATACGTACCCAACCCGGCGTTGCAGAAGTTGTCGTCGTGCCGGATGAACAGAGTGCCTATGTGAAGATCGATAACAAAAAGACCAATCGGCAGCAGTTAGAGCAGTTGGTAGGACAGAACTAAATAGAAAGGCCAGCTTTCGCTGGCCTTTTTGTTCATCGGCGGCTGACTAAAAGTATCAATCGCGGAAGTTGGTAAACTGGAACGGTTGCCCCAGATTCCCGCCGCGAATCAACGCCATCACACCCTGCAAATCATCGCGTGATTTACCGGTGACGCGAACCTGTTCACCCTGAATCTGCGCCTGCACTTTCAGTTTGCTGTCTTTGATCAGCTTGACGATTTTCTTCGCCTGCGTGGTCTCAATGCCCTGCTTCAGCTTCGCTTCCACGCTGTACGTTTTACCGCTATGCTCGAACTCTTCCGGGACGTCTAACGCACCGCCTTCAATCCCGCGTTTCAGCAACTTTTCGCGCATAATATCAATCAGCTGTTGCACCTGAAAATCAGACTCGCTGGCCACTTTGATACTCTGTGATTTCTCATTCAGTTCAAAGCTGGCCGGAACATTACGAAAATCCCAACGGGTGCTCAGATCGCGTGTCGCATTTTCCACCGCGTTACGGACTTCCTGCATATCAATTTCCGAAACAATATCGAAAGATGGCATAATTCGCTCTCCTGACAAATTTGGCTGGCGAGCATAATAACCGCTCTTCTGCGATAAGCAAGATGCCAGATACAATCCCGATTTTTACTCGTCATCCGGCAAACAGGCCGAATAACACAAGATCGTGACATGAATGATAGCCTATGATGGCAGAACGACAGCGCCCGCATCAAATAGGGGAGACGTACATGAAAATCACCGTTCTTGGCTGTGGCGCGCTGGGTCAACTTTGGCTCGCCGCGTTACATCAGCAAGGGCATGATGTCCAGGGATGGCTGCGCATTCCGCAACCGTATTGTCCAGTCAATGTCACGATGCTGGACGGTCAGCACTGTAATCTCAACCTGACAGCGAACGACCCCGATCATCTTGCCCAAAGCGAACTTCTGCTGGTGACGCTAAAAGCCTGGCAGGTTTCCGATGCCGTTACCGTGCTGTTGCCACAGCTCAATCCACAGTGCACGATTCTGCTTTTACACAATGGGATGGGCACACGGGAAGAATTACCACTTCTGCAACAGCCGCTAGTGCTCGGTATCACCACCCACGCCGCCCGACGCGACATCAATAACGTCGTACACGTTGCGGCAGGCACAACGCATATTGGCACATTTAACGGTGACAGCAGCCAAAGCCATTTAGCTGAAGTGCTGCATCAGGCGTTGCCTGATGTGGCCTGGCACACCAACATTAGTGCCACCTGCTGGCTGAAACTGGCGGCTAACTGCGTCATCAATCCGCTGACAGTGAAATATCATTGCACCAATGGCGAGCTTTCTGCCTACCCGGAACTGATTGTGTCACTTTGTCAGGAAGTGGCCAGCGTCATGGAACGAGAAGGCTTCCACACATCGCCAGATAGCCTGCTGCTCTACGTGAACCAAATTATTCAGAACACTGCGGCAAACACTTCATCGATGTTGCAGGACATCATCGCTCAGCGGCATACCGAAATTGATTACATTACCGGGTATTTACTGCACCGTGCGCGTCTCCACGGTCTGACGCTCCCCGAAAATGCCCATCTGTTTGACTACATTAAGCAAAAGGAAAATGATTATGACCGCATCGGCACTGGTGTGTCTGGCACCTGGTAGTGAAGAAACTGAAGCCGTCACGACCATCGATTTGCTTGTCCGGGCAGGTATTCAGGTCACGCTTGCCAGCGTAGCCAGCGATGGAAATCTTGAAATCGTCTGCTCACGTGGGGTAAGGCTGCTGGCGGATGCCCCGCTGGCTACCGTCGCCGATCGGCCTTTCGATGTGCTTGTGTTACCGGGCGGCCTGCAAGGTGCGGAGTGCTTCCGCGATAGCCCAATACTGGTGGAATGCATTCGACAAGCGCATCTGGAAGGGAAAATTGTCGCCGCGATGTGTGCAACGCCTGCGCTGGTGCTGGAATATCATCAGCTGTTCCCCGTCGGAAACATGACGGGCTATCCTGCATTTAAGGATAAGATTTCGCCAGAAAAATGGATGGAAAAGCGTGTCGTCTACGATCCGCGCGTGAATCTGTTAACCACACAAGGGCCAGGCACCAGCATGGATTTCGCACTGAAGATCATCGATTTGCTGCTGGGAAAAGAAAAAGCCGCCGACGTCGCCGCACAGCTCATCCTACCGCCGGGAATTCATAACTATCGCGATTAGCGTAAATGAGAAAGGCGCTTACGCGCCTTATTCCTATTACGGACGGTATACCTTCACATTGGTAAAACCTTGCTCACGCAGATACAGCGCCTGCAAGCGGCTCATCACGCCACGCTCGCAGTAAAGCAGATAGGTTTTGCTCTGATCCAAATCGCCAAACTGCGTACCCAGCTTGTAGAACGGTAAGGATTTGATTTCGATCTGATCCAGCTCAAGCGGTTTATCGTCCTGTTCATCCGGCGCGCGGATATCCAACAGCACGTCAGTTGGCGCAAACGACGCGACCGTTTCGACTTCAACCACCTCTTGCTTGGTCTGCTCGGCGATCTCACGGATATCAATATTCCGTGCTTCACTCACCACGCGATCCAGGATAGCAAAATCAAAGTGGCCTTCTTCGGCCTCAATCTTCGCTTTCACTGCCTTCACCGTCGGGCTTTTAGAGATCACACCACAGTATTCCGGCATCGTTTTGGCGAAATCTTCCGTCCCCAGCTCACGAGCCTGTTTGATAATGTGCTCTTTATCATGAGAAATCAGCGGACGCAGAATCAGGGTATCGGAGGCATTATCGATCAAACGCAGGTTGGTCAGCGTCTGGCTAGAGACCTGCCCTAACGCTTCACCAGTCACCAACGCCTGAACACCGTAACGCTCCGCAACTTTGGAGGCCGCGCGCACCATCATGCGCTTCAGCACGACGCCCATTTGGCCGTCGTCGATCTTCTCGAGAATTTCGCCCACGACAGGTTCGAAGTCGATAGCAATAAAGCGCACCCGATGTGAGCTACCAAAGCGGTTCCACAGATAGTGTGCGACCTGTTTCACTCCAATCTCATGTGCTGCACCGCCAAGGTTGAAGAAGCAGTAATGCACACGGCATCCGCGACGCATCAACATATAGCTGGATACGCCGGAGTCGAAACCACCGGAAATCAGTGACAGCACATCTTCCTGCGTACCGATCGGGAAACCGCCAATGCCTTCATAGCGTCCTTTAATCAGCAGCAGACGGTCCTGCTCGATTTCCAGATGCACGGTGACCTGCGGTGCAGTGAGGTTGACTCGCGCCGTTTCAATGTGCTGGTTCAAACCGCCGCCGACGTAGCGTTCTACGTCCTGCGAGCTGAATTCATGCTTACCGCGGCGTTTCACTCGCACACAAAACGTCTTACCTTCCAACCGCTCACGGTACAGCGCCAGCGCTTGTTCAAAGATATTGTGCACGTCGGTATAGGCGTGATCTTCAACTTCCAGAATATGGTGAATGCCGGGAATTCTTGTCAGCGCATCACGAATCGCCTCACGCTGGCTTTCGTCTTTGGCCCGAACTTCGATATGATCCCAGTGACGGACAACCGCCAGCGTTTCATCATAGTGTTTTAATACGTTGCGAATGTTTCCGGTTAGAATCTTGATAAAGCGCAACCGCACAGATTGGCTCTTGATGGTGATTTCCGGGAACAATTTAATGATAAACTTCATGGTGGCTGTCATTACTTGGTCAGAAAGGCGTAAATAAATTTACCCTGAGCACTAAAATCACGTTATCGGTAAAATCAGCCAGAACACGGATGATTTTACCAATAGCATCCAGGGCGCGGAGTATATCATTATATGAAGATATACTGTGCGCTTTAACCGTATAATTGTTGCGCATCCACGGATGACCACACGCAACACCACGCTCTGCCGCCACAAGCCAACGGCGTATAACACCAGGATTCTGAAACCACTATGCCTAAGAAGACCGAGCAGCCAGTCAGCTTTGAAAGCTCTCTGAACGAACTGGAAAAAATCGTTACCCGCCTCGAATCAGGCGAACTGCCGCTGGACGATGCGCTAAATGAGTTCGAGCATGGCATCCAGCTCGCTCGCCAGGGTCAGCAAAAACTGCAACAGGCAGAACAGCGCGTACAAATCCTGCTGAGCGACGATCCCGAAGCGCCGCTGTCACCGTTTACGCCGGATAACGACTCGCTATGACTGATTTCAGCACGAAACTGAATGCACATTACCAACGCACTAACCGTATGTTGGGACATTTCATCGCCGACCTCCCCTTTCAGAGTAGTCCACTGGTCAATGCGATGGAGTATGGCTCACTCTTAGGAGGCAAACGCCTGCGCCCGTTTCTGGTTTATACTACTGGCGAACTGTTTGGCATGCCGTTAGAGAGTCTGGATGCGCCTGCTGCGGCAGTCGAATGTATCCATGCCTATTCATTGATTCATGACGATCTGCCGGCGATGGACGACGATGATTTACGCCGCGGGCAGCCGACCTGCCACATCAAATTTGGCGAAGCCAATGCCATTTTGGCAGGCGATGCATTGCAAACGCTGGCGTTCTCCATTTTGGCCGATGCGCCGATGCCACAGGTCTCTGACCGCGATCGGCTGGCGATGCTCTCAGAATTGGCTCACGCCAGTGGCGTAGCAGGCATGTGCGGTGGTCAGGCTTTCGACCTGGAAGCAGAAGGTCATCAGGTCGATCTGGCCGCGTTAGAGCGGATTCACCGCCACAAAACCGGTGCCTTGATTCGCGCCGCTGTCCGACTAGGCGCATTAGCAGCCGGTGAAACAGGCCGCGCCGCTTTGCCTCATCTGGATCGCTACGCTAACGCGATTGGGCTCGCTTTTCAGGTTCAGGACGATATTCTCGATGTTGTTGGCGACAGCGCGACAACAGGCAAACGTCAGGGTGCAGACCAGCAGCTAGGTAAAAGCACCTATCCCAGTTTATTGGGGTTAGATAACGCACGAAAAAAAGCACAGGAGCTCTATCAGGAATCACTGGCATCGCTTGACGATCTCGTCGCATCCAGCTCAATTCCCCTGAATATTGCCCCATTACAAGCGCTGGCGAATTTCATCGTTGAACGCGATAAGTAATTACCTAATGAGTCTCTAATGAGTTTTGATACCGCGAAGTACCCTACATTGGCGTTAGTGGAAACACCGGATGAACTTCGGTTGTTGCCGAAAGAGAGCCTGCCAAAGCTGTGCGATGAGCTGCGCCAATATCTGCTGGACAGCGTCAGCCGTTCAAGCGGTCATTTTGCTTCAGGGTTAGGGACGGTTGAATTAACGGTTGCACTGCATTACGTCTATAACACTCCTTTCGATCATCTGGTGTGGGATGTCGGCCATCAGGCTTATCCGCACAAGATCATTACTGGCCGTCGCGATCGTATTTCAACGATTCGTCAAAAAGGCGGCTTGCACCCTTTTCCATGGCGTGATGAAAGCGAATATGACGTATTAAGCGTCGGGCATTCATCCACCTCAATCAGTGCCGGACTCGGCATGGCCGTTGCGGCCGAGCGTGAAGGCAAAGGCCGCCGTACCGTTTGTGTGATTGGCGACGGCGCGATTACCGCAGGCATGGCCTTTGAGGCGATGAACCATGCGGGCGACATCAAATCCGATCTGCTGGTTGTGCTGAACGACAATGAAATGTCGATTTCAGAAAACGTCGGCGCACTGAACAACCATCTGGCGCAGCTGCTATCCGGCAAGCTCTATGCCAGCCTGCGCGAAGGCGGTAAAAAGGTCTTATCCGGCCTACCGCCTATCAAAGAGCTGGTGAAGCGCACCGAAGAACACCTTAAAGGCATGGTCGTGCCGGGCACACTATTTGAAGAACTGGGTTTTAACTATATCGGCCCGGTTGATGGTCATGACGTTCAGGCGCTGGCGCATACACTGAAAAATATGCGCAGCCTGAAAGGCCCGCAGCTCCTGCACATCATGACGAAGAAAGGCAAAGGTTACGCCCCTGCCGAACAGGATCCGATCAGTTGGCACGCCGTGCCGAAATTCGATCCGGCCAGCGGCACATTGCCGAAAAGCAAAGAAGGTGCCCAACCCACCTATTCCAAAATCTTCGGTCAATGGCTGCAGGAAACGGCCGCCAAAGACAGCAAGCTGATGGCAATCACGCCTGCAATGCGCGAAGGCTCGGGCATGGTGCAATTCTCCCGCGACTATCCACAGCAGTATTTTGACGTCGCGATTGCCGAACAGCATGCCGTCACGTTTGCTGCCGGTCTGGCGGTTGGTGGCTATCATCCGGTTGTCGCCATTTACTCCACTTTCCTGCAGCGTGCCTACGATCAGGTCATCCACGATGTGGCGATCCAGAATCTACCGGTTCTGTTTGCTATCGATCGCGGCGGTATTGTTGGTGCGGATGGGCAAACGCATCAGGGCGCGTTCGATCTCTCTTTCTTACGCTGTATCCCGAACATGATCATCATGACGCCCAGCGATGAAAATGAGTGTCGCCAGATGCTGCACACGGGCTATCACTACCAGAAAGGCCCTACGGCAGTGCGCTATCCGCGCGGAAATGGTACGGGTACGGAGCTGACGCCACTATCAGAACTGCCAATCGGTAAAGGCGTGGTGCGTCGTCAGGGCGAAACGATCGCGATTCTGAACTTCGGGACGCTCTTGCCGGAAGCCCAGATTGCCGCGGAGAAATTAAACGCCACGCTCGTCGACATGCGTTTTGTGAAACCGCTGGATGAAGCATTACTTGAAGAGCTGGCGCAGTCCCACAGCACGTTTGTGACGCTGGAAGAGAATGCGGTCATGGGCGGCGCAGGGAGCGGCGTGAATGAATTCCTGATGGCGAAACGCCTTGCCGTCCCGGTGCTGAACATTGGGCTACCGGACGTCTTTATCCCACAAGGCTCGCAGGAAGAAATCCGTGTCGATCTGGGCCTCGATGCCGCAGGTATCGAACGCAGAATCACGCAGTGGATGGAATAAGCGACTCACGATAACCGGGGCACATGGCCCCGGTTATCGTGGCTGAAAAAATCTGTCGAGCGGGAGTAACGGATAGATCGTAAAGACGCGATAAACACATCCCTGTGCGCTCGGCTTGCGCCATCCCTGGCGCAAACGCTTTACTCTTCTATTCCGTTACTCCCGTTTTCATTCGGTCAATAGGTTTGTCGGTTCTGAGCGGGGCACATAGTCCCGGTTCAATAGCGTTGTGACGTCAGAATATCGGCCAGTGATAGCCGATAAAGTAGATAATCCCCGCAGAGATCACCCCCGCAACGATATCGTCGATCATGATCCCCATGCCGCCATGCACGTTGCGGTCGAACCAGCGAATCGGCCAGGGTTTCCAGATATCCAGACAGCGGAAGACGACAAACCCAGCTGCTACCCATTGCCACTTATCCACCGGAATCGCCATCAGGGTAATCCACATGCCGACAAATTCGTCCCAGACGATGCTGCCGTGATCGTGAACGCCCATATCTTTCGCGGTCTGATGGCACAGGTAAACACCGATACAAATGCTCAGCATGACCAACAGCGAATACAATTCAAGCGGCAGGAACGACATGAGGTACCACAGTGGAATCGCCGCCAGCGACCCTACCGTACCCGGCATCCAGGGAGACAGACCGCTGCCAAATCCGGTTGCCAGCAGGTGCCACGGGTTACTCAGCCGTAAGCGGCGTTTTGCCACTTCAGCACCCTTCGCCTTGTTCGCAGAGTCAGTTTTGCTCGCTAAAATGGTCATACCCCTTCCAGTTCAGCTCGGTCGCTTTATTATCTCTGAAAAAGCGTAGCCCTTCAGAGGAAGGCCCGATTTGCCCGATGCAGGTGTAGTCAGCGCCGAGATGACCCAAGGCCAGTTCCAGCGCACCACGGTTAATTTCCGGCACGGTAAAGCACAACTCATAATCTTCGCCGCCAGATAGCGCCCAACGCAACGCCTGTTCTTCATCGACGCAGCCCCGCAGCCAATCAGATTGTGGGATCGCATCCAGATTAATACGCGCACCACACTCGCTGGCTTTAAGTATATGCTGTAGATCGGAGATGAGGCCGTCGGAAAGATCGATAGCTGAGCTGGCAAGATCGCGCAACGCCTGACCTTGCAGGATTCTCGGCTGAGGACGAAGGTGGCGTTGGATCAATCCCTGACGTGCCTTTTCATCATCAACGTGTAGTGTATTCTGGAGAATAGCCAGACCGGCCGCGCTGTCGCCTAATGAACCAGTAACATAAATCCAGTCACCAATTCTGGCCCCGCGACGCGTCAACGCCCGACCTGCTGGGACCAAACCGTGGATAGTCAGCGTCAGGCTCAGCGGGCCGCGCGTCGTATCACCACCCACCAATTGCATACCATAGTAATCAAGCAGCTCAAACAAGCTGTCGCTGTAGGCGGATAGCCACTGGCTATTGCTTTTAGGTAAGGTAATGGCCAGAGAAAGCCAGGCAGGATCGGCGCCCATTGCAGCCAGATCGCTTAAATTGACCGCCAGAGATTTGTAACCCAAATCGGCGGGATCGATGTCAGGTAGGAAATGAACGCCGGATACCAGCGTGTCGGTACTTACCGCCAGCATCTGTTTATCTGCCACCGTCAGTAACGCACAGTCATCACCGATGCCTAACTCAACATCGCGACGTGAACTTCGGACCCGATTAAAATAGCGGGCAATAAGGTCAAACTCACCTTCAACCATAACCTTTCCAGCCAGCCTATCATTCAAAAGCGATCAGGGCCGGATATCCGGCCCTGATTCGATTCATTTTACTTCTTGCCTTTCCGTACACTCGGAGCAGCTTTGTCTAGCACGCCATTCACAAACTTATGGCTATCTTCAGCACCGAAGATTTTAGCCAGTTCGATGGCCTCGTTAATCGCCACCTTGTAAGGAACGTCTTCGCGCTTGCTCAGCTCAAACATCGCCAAACGCAGAATCGCTTTTTCAACCTGTCCCAATTCCTCAATTTGACGAGACAGGAAAGGTGCCATCAGTTGATCAAGCTTCTCAGCCTGAGTGGCAACACCCGCCAGCAATTCACGGAAATAGGCAATGTCGACATCTTTGACATCCTGCTCGCTCAGGAATTGGTGTTCAACATCGGCAATATCATTTTTAGATATCTGCCAGGAGTAAAGCGCTTGAACCGCACATTCACGAGCGCGGCGACGAGCAGCAGGTTTCACGGAATTCCCCTTACTTAATCAGGCTTACTTAATCGCTTTCAATACATTAATCATTTCTAGCGCGGTCAAAGCAGCTTCAGCACCTTTGTTCCCCGCTTTCGTACCGGCACGCTCAATCGCCTGCTCAATGCTTTCCGTCGTCAGAACGCCGAAAGCAACAGGGATTTCACTGTCCATCGCAACAGAGGACAGGCCTGAGCTACATTCGCCAGCAACAAATTCAAAATGCGCTGTTCCACCACGGATGACCGTTCCCAGAGCAATCACGGCATCATATCCGCCATTTTTCGCGCTTTTGGTCAGTGCACGAACCGTCAATGGCAGTTCATAAGCACCCGGCACCCAGACAACGGTGATGTTTTCGTCTTTAACCTGACCGATGCGTTTCAATGCATCAATCGCACCGTCCAGCAGGCTGTCGTTAATAAAATGGTTAAAACGCGCAATCGCAATCGCCACACGGGCATCAGGAGTAGCAACAACACCTTCGATAACGTTCATAGCTTTCCTTGTATCTGGTCTTTATGGCCCGCAGGGGGGCGGATTCTATCATAATTTTTGTTGGCACGTATCCGGTTTTGTCGGACCTGCACCACGTATTTACATACACATCAGAATTTAGGTTTCAGGCGTAATCGCAAATCTGGGCCAACCTGGCGAACGTCTGCGATATCAAATTCTGGTGCCTGAGACAGCTGATCCAGTCCGGGCAAGAGGCATAGCGAACGGGCATTTTCACCCAACAGTTTGGGGGCAAGATAAACGATAAGTTCATCAACAACGCCAGCATTAAGCAGCGCACCGGCCAGACTGGCCCCGGCCTCGACCCAGACGGAGTTAATCTGCCGTCTCCCCAGTACCATCATCAACGCCACCAGATCAACACCGCCATTGTGCTGCGGTAGCATCACTTGTTCAACGCTCTGCGGCCACGCTTGTTCATCCGCCTGCACGCGCGCCAGCCAGGTCTCACCCGGTTGGCTAACAATCCGATGCTTTGGTGTGACGCGCTGCTGGCTGTCCACAATCACCCGCACGGGTTGCCTGAGATCTTCTTCTGAATAACGTTTCTGCACATCGTCACCCAGCTCTGACCAGCGTACAGTGAGAGAAGGATCGTCGGCTAACACCGTCGCACTGCTGCTCAGAATCGCTGCGCTCTGCGCACGAAAACGCTGCACATCCTGACGCGCCTGCGGTGAGGTAATCCACTGGCTTTCTCCCGACGCCATCGCAGTACGCCCATCCAAAGACGCCGCCATTTTGAGCTGCACGTAAGGAAAGCCCGTCCGCATACGTTTCAGGAAGCCTACATTCACCTTCTCAGCTTCAGCCATCATCAAACCATGACTGACGGCAATCCCCGCTTGCTGTAGGCGATGTAAACCACGCCCCGCCACCTGTGGATTCGGATCCTGCATCGCAGCAACCACGCGGGAAACGCCAGCAGTAATCAACGCATCGGCGCAAGGTGGCGTGCGGCCATAGTGGCTACACGGTTCCAATGTGACGTAGGCCGTCGCACCACGTGCGCGTTCCCCCGCCATTCTCAGCGCATGCACCTCCGCGTGTGGCTCACCAGCACGAAAATGATAGCCTTCACCTACAATTTCGCCATCACGAACAATCACGCAGCCAACATTAGGGTTGGGTGCGGTCGTGAAACAGCCACGGCGCGCCAGCTCTAACGCGCGCGCCATGTATAATTCATCCTGCGGCAAGTGGCCGTTTTCCTGAAAAGCGCTCATTCCCGAACCTCTTATCTCTATTGCACCGACGCGACTTAATCCTGCAAACGCGCAATCTCTTCGCCAAATTCGCGGATATCTTCAAAGCTGCGATACACCGATGCAAAGCGGATATAAGCCACTTTATCGAGCTTTCTCAACGCTTCCATCACCAGATTCCCCACCATTTTGGTGGTAACCTCGCGTTCTCCGGTAGCACGAAGATGAGATTTAATGTGATTAAGCGCCATTTCGACGTCATCAGAACTAACCGGCCTTTTTTCCAGCGCCTTCAGCATACCGCTACGCAATTTATCCTCATTAAAAGGCTCGCGTACTTCATTGCTTTTGATGACTCGCGGCATCACCAGTTCAGCCACTTCAAACGTGGTGAAGCGTTCATGACAAACCAGACACTGCCGACGACGACGTACTTGCGAACCTTCGCCGACCAGACGGGAATCAATGACTTTGGTATCAACAGCGGAACAAAACGGGCAATGCATGATGTGTCCTGACCAGTAATCCTTAAACGTAGCGACAGTTTACCCTGAATTAACGGACTAACCAAAACTCCTGATCCACGTTGCGAAGGGTTTCGCATCTTTCCGGTAATAGGATGAAAAAAGCTGTCTCACCTATGACTTAGGCTTAATCGCAGCTAAACTCAGCAACAGGGATCAACGGATCAATGAATAAAAACATCGAAAGGGGAACCACAGATATGAGAACCCGATATCGCGTACTGGCCTTCCTGCCGGCGCTAATTTTGCTCGCAGGGTGCGCTGAACAGCGCCAGATGCCCAAATTGCAGAATCAGATAGGCCAGCTCAATCAGCAGTTACAAACGCTGACCGATCAGGCCACGGCGTTAGAGCGACAAAATGCGTTGAATTCCCAGTCCACCTCCGGCGTTTACTTACTGCCAGCAGCACAAACCAGCACCGTACTGGAAAGCAGTATCGGCAGACTCAACGTATCGTTACGCAACATCGAGACTGAAGCGAATGGAACAAGCGCGTTGCTGCACATTCGCACGCTTGATGCGAAGGGGCTACCGGCCTTTGGTGCACAGCTTGACTGGGGACGGCTCGATCCTGTGAGCGGGAAGCCTTTAGCTGGCGACACGCAAACACAGTCGTTTGTCGTCTCGCCTACTCTGTTACCAAAAGCCGAAGCGATTATTGAATTGCGCCTGAGCGGCCTGTCGCCAGAAGAACTCGGCTTTGTTCGTTTACATCAGGTTCAGGAAATACAGAGTCCGCCACCCGTTGCCGCAACTGAGTCCCCTTAGTAAACGTATTTCCCAACGCTAAGATGCAAAAAACCCCGCAATGCGGGGTTTTTTATGTTTACAGTCAGCAGATTAAGGCAGGATAGACGGTTGGTCCGCCCCTTCTTTTTCCACTTTCTGAACGATCAGGTGTTCACGCTTCATACCCAGTTTCAACGCCAGAGCGGAAGAAACGTAGATAGAAGAGATCGTACCGATGATCACACCGATAAACATCGTCAACGAGAAGCCATGTAACAATGCACCACCGAAGACCATGAGAATCACAATCATCGCCAGCGTGGTCGCTGATGTGATGATGGTACGGTGCAACGTCTGTGTCAGAGAGATGTTGGTAATCTCGTAAGGTGTACCACGACGAACCTTGCGGAAGTTCTCACGAATACGGTCAGATACTACGATCTTATCGTTAAGTGAATAACCAATTACCGACATCAGCGACGCAATGATCGTTAGGTCAATCTCAATAGAGAACAGAGACAGCAGACCCATCGTGATGATCGTATCGTGCGCCAAAGCCAGTACGGCCCCCATCGCCAGACGCCATTCAAAACGAAAACCGATATAAATGAGGATAGCAATCAGCGCAGACATCAGCGCCAATGCGCCCGCCTGTGCCAAATCACTCCCCACGCTCGGTCCGACAAACTCAATACGTTTTACCGTTGCATGCTGCTGGAAGGTATCGTTCACCACCTTCAGCACTTTGTTACCGAGCGCTTCGTTCTCGCTGCCAGAAACGGGTGGCATACGTACCATCACGTCACGGCTGCTACCGAAATTCTGTACCTGCGGCTCTGAAAACCCAGAGGTCTCTAATGAACTACGCAGGACATCGAGATCGATCGGATTCTCAAGGTTAATCTCAATAACCGTACCACCGGTAAAATCGAGTCCCCAGTTGAAACCACGCACACCCATAATCGCGATAGAAGCGATGATCAGCAGACCGGAAATGGCAAATGCCAATGTGTCCCAGCGCATGAAATCATAGACTTTACGTCCATGATTGAGTTGTTCAATGTTGTATTCCTGTTCCTGTGCCACAACGCACTCCTAGATAGACAGCTTGTTGATACGTTTACCGCCGTAAAGCAGGTTAACGATGGCACGAGTACCGACGATCGCCGTAAACATTGAGGTCGCAATCCCAATCGCAGTCGTGATAGCAAACCCTTTGATAGAACCGGTACCAACCGCATACAGGATGATGACTTTAATCAACGTCGTGACGTTCGCATCAACAATCGAACTGAATGCACCTTTGTAGCCCTCATGAATGGCCTGTTGCACGGAGCGACCATTACTGAGTTCTTCTTTGATACGTTCGTTAATGAGTACGTTAGCATCGACGGCAACCGCCAGCGTAAGCACGATACCCGCGATACCCGGCATGGTCAGCGTCGCCCCTGGTAGCAGTGACATCACGCCGACAATCAACACCAGGTTAGCAACCAGCGCACTGGTCGCGATGACACCAAACTTCTTGTAGAAGAAGACCATAAAGAGGATCGATGCGATCAAGCCCCACAAACAGGCTTCCAGACCCTGAGTGATGTTTTGCATCCCCAGCGTTGGCCCAATGGTACGTTCTTCAACGATCTGGATCGGCGCAATCAGCGCACCCGCACGCAGCAGCAGAGAAAGCTGACGCGCTTCGTTCGGGTTATCAATACCGGTAATACGGAAGCTGTTACCCAGTCGCGACTGAATCGTCGCTACGTTGATCACTTCTTCGTGTTTTTCCAATATCGAACGGCCGGTCGCATCTTTTTTGCCGCTGTCTTTGTATTCCACAAAGAGCGTCGCCATCAGCTTACCGATACTGTCTTTGGTGAAGTTGGACATGGTGTTGCCACCCGCGCTGTCCAGAGAAATATTCACCTGAGGCTGGTTATATTCATCCGTACTCGATGTCGAATCGGTAATATGGTCGCCCGTCAGAATCACACGCTTGAACAACACCACTGGTGAGCCGTCACGCATGTTCTTCACTTCAGAGTCGCCCGGCACACGGCCGTTCGCCGCTGCGGTTGCATCAGCATTACTGTTGACCAGACGGAATTCCAGCGTAGCGGTTGCACCAAGAATTTCTTTCGCGCGCGCCGTGTCCTGAATACCCGGTAACTCAACGACGATGCGATCGGCACCCTGACGCTGTACCAGCGGCTCAGCAACACCCAATTGGTTCACACGGTTACGCAGGATATTGATGTTCTGCTGTACGGCGTATTCACGTGCTTCACGCAGACGTTCGTCAGACATCACTGCGCGCAGCAGATTGCTGCCGCTGCTGCTGAGAACCAGATTGCGGTGACGAGTGGTCAGATAGTTGATGCCCTCATCACGCGTTTGAGCATCACGGAAACGAATTTCGACACCGTAATTATCAATTTTACGCACGGAGGCATAAGGAATGTTCTTCTCACGCAGATCGCTGCGCAAAGAGTCCATTGTTTGTTCTTGTAGTTTACCCAGCGCCGTATCCATATCCACTTCCATCAGGAAGTGAACGCCGCCGCGCAGGTCAAGCCCCAGTTTCATCGGTTCAGCGCCCAACAACCGCAGCCAGGTTGGCGTAGCAGGTGCCAGGTTAAGTGCAACGACGAACTTTTCGCCCAGCTCATTAACGAGCGCTTCACGCGCACGGAGCTGAATATCAGGGTTAGAGAAGCGAGCCAGAATTGCACCGTTTTCCAATGCAATCGACTTACTGGTAATGTTCTGTTCTTTTAAAACATTCTGGACTTGGATCAGCGTCGTTTCGCTGGCGGCGGTTCCCCGCGCGCCAGTAACTTGTACCGCCGGATCCTCACCATATAGGTTAGGAAGTGCGTAGAGCAGGCCGACAAACAACACCACGACCAGCATCAGGTACTTCCACAAAGGATAACGATTTAACACGGCAGTTCCCTTCGGGAAAATCGGAAATTACAGGGCCTTAATCGTGCCCTTCGGCAGCACGGCAGCCACGAAATCACGTTTGATAACCACTTCATTGGTCTCGTTCAACGCAATCGCAATATAGCCAGTTTCGGATACTTTGGTTACGCGACCAACCAGACCACCGGTCGTTAAGACTTCATCGCCCTTGCCGATAGAATCCATTAACTTTTTGTGTTCCTTAGCGCGTTTTTGCTGAGGACGCAGGATCATAAAGTAGAAAATCAGACCAAAAACGGCCAGCATAATAACCAGAGAGTACGGGCTTCCCTGAGCCGGAGCGCCGGTTGCAGCTACAGCATCGGAGATGAAAAGACTCATTTAAATATCCTCTTTTTTGTCAAAAGATAAGCTATCAAAAAGATAAGTTATCAACCTTATAATCGTAAAAACGCTTCACAACAAAATACAATTCATAACAAAATACAATGCATAGCAAACGGACTATCAGCTGCTTGCGGCAACGTCTTTTTCAGCAAGCGGCGGAATCGGTTTGCCTATACGTTGGTAAAAATCCACCACAAAGTGCTCTAATTTACCCTCTTCAATGGCCTGACGTAAACCTGCCATTAAACGCTGATAATAACGCAAGTTATGAATGGTATTGAGTCGTGCTCCGAGTATTTCGTTGCAACGGTCAAGATGATGCAAGTAGGCGCGGCTATAATTGCGACACGTGTAGCAATCACAGTGTTCATCCAGCGAGCTGACGTCATCTTTATGCTTCGCATTACGGATTTTCACTACGCCATCAGTCACGAAGAGATGCCCGTTACGTGCGTTGCGCGTTGGCATCACACAGTCAAACATATCGACACCGCGGCGGACACCTTCGACTAAGTCTTCCGGCTTGCCAACGCCCATCAAGTAGCGCGGTTTATCTTCTGGAATCTGCGGGCAAACGTGCTCCAGAATACGGTGCATATCTTCTTTCGGCTCACCGACAGCCAAACCGCCCACAGCGTACCCATCAAAGCCAATGTCTACCAGCCCTTTTACGGATACATCACGTAAATCTTCGTAAACACTTCCCTGAATAATACCGAACAGCGCATTTTTATTCTCCAGCTCATCAAAACGCTGACGGCTGCGTTTTGCCCAGCGCAGTGACATCTCCATCGAGCGCTTGGCGTAATCCCAATCGGCAGGGTACGGCGTACATTCATCAAAGATCATGACGATGTCGGAACCGAGATCGTGCTGAATCTCCATCGATTTTTCCGGGCTAAGGAAAATAGAGTCCCCGTTGATCGGGTTACGGAAATGCACGCCCTGTTCGGTAATCTTGCGAATATCGCCGAGGCTGAACACCTGAAAACCGCCGGAATCCGTCAGAATCGGGCCGTGCCAGTTCATGAAGTCGTGCAGATCGCCATGCAGCTTCATGATTTCCTGACCGGGACGCAGCCACAGATGGAACGTATTGCCGAGCAGAATCTGTGCGCCGGTCTCTTTCACTTCTTCCGGCGTCATGCCTTTCACCGTGCCGTACGTCCCCACGGGCATAAAAGCCGGGGTTTCTACGACGCCACGTTCAAAAATCAATCTACCGCGTCGCGCACGGCCGTCCGTTGTTTGTAATTCGTACTTCACTTAGCCTCCAGCATCAGAAAAACAGTCTGATGGTAATGATGTATTAACGCCTGACAGAGCGTGGTCTGTGGCGTTCCTATTATGTGGAAAGTGGATTTATCCCACGCTTTCCTGCTCGGCCATCGGGTTGTGCGTAATAAACATCGCATCACCGTAGCTGAAAAAACGATATTGCTCTGCCACCGCCTGACGGTAGGCAGACATCGTGTTCTGGTAACCGGCAAAGGCCGACACCAGCATGATTAACGTCGATTCGGGTAGATGGAAATTGGTCACCAGCGCATCGATAATGCGGTAGTGATAGCCCGGATAGATGAAAATTTTGGTATCGCCGAAGAACGGTTCAATCGCCGCGTTCTGGCTGGCCTGCGCGGCACTTTCCAGTGAACGTACCGAAGTGGTACCAACGGCAATCACGCGGTTTCCCCGCGCTTTGCACGCCAAAACGGCATCAACGACATCTTGCGGCACTTCAGCATATTCGGCGTGCATGATGTGATCTTCAATCGTATCGACACGTACAGGCTGGAAAGTCCCCGCCCCCACGTGCAGCGTCACGAACGTCATGTCGATGCCCTTCTCGCGCAATGCGGCCAACATCGGCTCATCAAAATGTAAGCCCGCCGTCGGTGCCGCTACGGCACCCGGACGTTGGCTATACACCGTCTGATAAAGCTCACGGTCGGCGTCTTCATCGGGTCTGTCGATATAAGGTGGCAACGGCATGTGGCCAATATCATTCAGGATCGACAGAACATCGCGAGAATCATCGAAATGCAGCTCGAATAGCGCATCGTGGCGAGCGGCCATCGTGGCTTTGACGCTTTCGTCATCGCCCAGCAGCAGTTCCGTACCCGGTTTTGGCGCTTTTGACGCCCGAACGTGCGCCAGCACGCGATGGTCATCCAACACACGCTCGACCAGCACTTCCAGTTTGCCGCCGCTGGCTTTACGGCCAAACAGACGAGCAGGAATCACGCGCGTATTGTTGAACACCAGCAGATCGCCGGGATTCAGTTTATCCAGCAAATCGGTAAACACGCCGTGCGTCAGATTTCCCGTCGGCCCGTCCAGCGATAGCAGGCGACAACCACTGCGTTCCGCTTGTGGATAATGGGCAATCAATGATTCAGGAAGTTCAAACGAAAAATCGGTAACACGCATGGCAATTCACTTAGCTGTAATACATTAAAAATGGGCGGCCTAGTCTAGAGCCGCAAGCGCATGGCTGCAAGAAATAAGCACCTGAGTCGTGGAATGCATTATACCCAATAGATTTCGAGATACAGGAAGGCGGCAACTGAGGGAGTCCCCAAGAGCTTACATCAGTAAGTGACTGGGGTGACCAAGGGCAGCCAACGAGCCTGTAACTCGAAAGATGAAGGGTATATACTAGCGCCATGAATTTTCTTGCTCACCTTCACCTGGCCACGCTGGCCGACAGCTCCCTATTAGGTAATCTGATGGCGGATTTCGTGCGCGGCAACCCGCAGGACAGCTACGCTGACGAGATCGTCGCGGGTATTCGTCTGCATCGTCGCGTTGATTCGCTGACCGACAGCCTGCCGGAAGTCAAACAGGCGCGTCAGTATTTCAGCGATGAATTCCGCCGCGTTTCGCCGATTACGCTAGATGTCCTGTGGGATCACTATCTTGCGCGTCACTGGCTACAGCTGGTGCCGGATACGCCCTTGCAAGCCTTTATCGACGATGCGCAATCACAAATCGAGCCGCATCTGGCGCACACGCCGGAACGCTTTCAGAACCTGAATCGCTATCTGTGGCCGGAACGCTGGATGACCCGTTACGCAGAGCTGCCGTTTATCGCCGATGTGCTGCACAGAATGTCGGTACGCCGTCCGAAACTCGCTGCGCTGTCCGGCTCTTTTCAGGATATCGAGCAGCACTATCACCAATTTGAAATACTCTTCTGGCAGTTTTACCCACGGATGATGCAATTAGCGAAAGCGCAGCAGCTATAAGATCGCGATTTTTCCGTTTTTCTACGCGACGTATTGCCCTTTCCGTCAAAAGGGATAATGTAGCCCCTTGAAAGGAAATAGCGATGAGTTCAATAGACAGAAGCTATCTCATTGATTGGTCTCTTTGCCTGTATTCACTCAGGTAGAGTCCCTATACTAGTCGCTGTTTTTTATATCATCCGATCATTAACCGCTATCTACAGGAGTAATTATGGTCCTGGTAACTCGTCAAGCCCCAGACTTCACCGCAGCTGCCGTTTTAGGCAGTGGCGAAATCGTCGAAAATTTCAACCTGAAGAAGCACATCAACGGTAAAGCTGCCGTGATCTTCTTCTGGCCGATGGACTTCACCTTCGTTTGTCCGTCAGAGCTGATTGCTTTCGATCACCGCTATGCCGAGTTCAAGAAACGCGGTGTAGAAGTGGTTGGCGTTTCCTTCGACTCCGAGTTTGTTCACAACGCATGGCGTAAAACCCCTGTGGACAAAGGCGGCATCGGCGAAGTGCAATACGCGATGGTTGCTGACATCAAGCGCGAAATCCAGAAGGCCTACGGCATTGAGCACCCAGAAGCTGGTGTTGCACTGCGTGGTTCTTTCCTGATCGACAAAAACGGCGTAGTTCGTCACCAGGTGGTGAACGATCTGCCGCTGGGTCGTAACATCGATGAAATGCTGCGTACCGTTGACGCCCTGCAATTCCACGAAGAGCACGGCGAAGTGTGCCCGGCGCAGTGGGAAAAAGGTAAATCCGGTATGGGCGCGTCACCAGACGGCGTAGCAAAATACCTGTCTGAGAACGCAGACAAGCTGTAATTCCTCATCCTGCCGACATGGCAATATGATGACCAAGCCAGTTGCGATGCGACTGGCTTTTTCTTTGTCCGCAAGTTATCCCTCTGCTCTTCTTCACCTCTCACCACCTCTTCCCAGCGATATCTTAAATAATACAAAAGGTTGACTAGGGGCGCTAAATCCTTAGCCTTAAAGCCACATCGTGTTAATACACGACAGATTCACTGGAATAAAAGGAGAACGCATGCAACAAAATCTCGCGCTGTGGCTGAGAGAAGCTGGAATACAACACGCTAGCATCATTGCGTTACTGATTGTTCTTGGGCTGATATTGCTCATTTCTGCCGTCATCCACCTGATTTTTCATCAGGTGGTGCTGAAAAGAATGGTACTGCGCTCACTCAATAAACCGGGAAAAACCGAGGGACACGGGTGGAAACAGGCGCTGACGCAGCACAACTTGTTTAACCGTCTTGCCTTCTTGCTACAAGGGGTGATCCTGAATATTCAGGTTTTTGTGTGGCTTCCCACGCAGAGTGAAACCCGCGAAGCGCTAATCATCTGTTCCCAGGTGTGGATCATGGTTTTTGCGCTGCTGTCCTTGTTCTCGCTCCTCGATGTTCTGCTCAACGTTTCCGCCCGAACCAAAGTCGCGGCTCAATTGCCGCTGCGCGGTATTTTCCAGAGCCTGAAGCTGATCGCCACCATCGTCATCAGCATTATGGTCGTGTCACTGCTCATCGGGAAATCGCCGCTGATTCTGATTAGCGGATTAGGCGCGATGGCCGCCGTCCTGATGTTGGTGTTCAAAGACCCGATTATGGGATTGGTCGCGGGCATCCAACTCTCCGCCAACGACATGTTAACGCTGGGCGACTGGCTCGAAATGCCGAAATACGGCGCTGACGGGGCCGTTATCGATATCGGACTGACAACGGTAAAAGTGAGAAACTGGGATAATACCGTCACCACCATTCCCACCTACGCGTTAGTCTCCGATTCTTTTAAGAACTGGCGTTCGATGTCCGAATCAGGCGGACGGCGCCTCAAGCGCAGCATCAATATCGATACCACCAGCGTGCATTTCATGACGGAAGACGAACAGGCGCGATTGCTGCGCAGCAAGTTACTGTCACCTTATATTCAGAACAAAAAGAGCGAGCTAGAGCAGCACAATACACAGTCCGATTGCGATCTGACATCCCCGCTGAACGGCCGTCGTTTGACGAATTTAGGCACGTTCCGCGCCTACCTTCAGGTTTATCTGCGCACCCATCCGGGTATTCATAAAGGGATGACGCTGATGGTGCGGCAGCTTGCGCCAACGTCAGAAGGGGTACCGCTGGAAATTTATGCGTTTACCAACACGACCGCTTGGGTCGATTACGAAAGCATTCAGTCTGATATTTTCGACCATATCTTTGCGATCTTACCAGAGTTCGATCTCCGTATTCATCAAATCCCAACCGGCCACGATATGCGGATCATGGCGCAGCAAATGACGGCTCCGAAAGCGTAATATCTCATGCAAAGGAACGAACGCCGCTGACACCGAATGAAAACGGGAGTAACGGAATAGAAGAGTAAAGCGTTTGCGCCAGGGACAAAAACGTCAGGAACGTTTTTGAACGTCGTTTGCGACGGCCCTGCAAGGGTGAATCTCAGGGATGAGATTCATATTGCGCAAGCCGAGCGTACATGGACGTATTCACAGCGTCTTTACGATCTATCCGTTACTCCCGCTCTGCGGACTTTGTCAGCAACCTCGCTTCTTCTGATAACAAGCGACTAGCTTAATTCTGTGCCGCTACCGCGTTCTGACGCTTCTTCTTCCAGACATAGCCCACTAACAGCAGCACTATCCAAATGATGCCGACATACAGCGACACACGCGTGTCCGGGAAGTAGCCAATCAAACCAATGATGAAGAACAGGAAGACGATGCCGAACACGGAGGTCACGATGCCGCCGCGCAGTGGGAACGCCAGCGCTTTCACTTCATCCGGGCTCAGACGACGGCGGAAGGCGATCTGAGAAAACAGAATCATGATCCACACCCACACCGTTGCAAAGGTTGCCAGTGAAGCAATCACCAGGAAAACTTTACCGGGCATAATGTAATTCAGGTACACCGCCACTAGCAGCGCCGTCATCATTACAACAACCGTGACCCACGGGATACCACGCTTGGAAATACGGCCAAACACCTTCGGTGCATGCCCCTGCTCCGCCATCCCATGCAGCATTCGGCCAACGCCGAAGACATCGCTGTTAATCGCCGACAGCGACGCGGTAATCACAACGAAGTTCAGGATACCTGCCGCCGCCGTAATGCCCATATGCTGGAACGTCAGCACGAACGGGCTCCCGTTGGTGCCAACCTGATTCCACGGGTAAATCGACATAATGACGAACAGCGTACCGACATAGAACACCAGAATACGCCACGGCACAGAGTTAATCGCACGAGGGATAGACTTCTGTGGGTCTTTGGCCTCACCGGCCGTAATCCCGATAATCTCCACGCCGCCATACGCAAACATCACCAGCTGCAGCGAGAGAATCATCCCCATCACACCGTTACTGAAGAACCCGCCATTGGTCCAGAGGTTGTGGATACCCGTCGGTTCCCCCCCGTTGCCAATACCCCAGATGATGATGCCGATCCCGGCCGCGATCATGATGATAATGGTGGCAACTTTGAAGAAAGAGAGCCAAAACTCCAGTTCACCAAAGGCTTTCACATTCATCAGGTTAATGGCACCAATGATGAGCACCACACTCAGAACCCACACCCAGTGCGGCACGGCAGGGAACCAGACGCCCATGTAGATGCCAAACGCGGTCACATCGGCAATGGCGACAATCAGCATCTCAAAGCAGTAGGTCCAGCCGGTGATATACCCCGCCAATGGCCCGAGATAATCCTGCGCATAGCGGGAAAACGAGCTGGACTGCGGGTTGTGCACCGACATTTCGCCCAGTGCGCGCATGATGATATACGCGACAACCCCGCCGATCAGATAAGCCAGCAATACACTGGGGCCAGCCATTTGGATCGCACTCGCGGAACCATAAAACAGACCGGTTCCGATCGCCGAACCAAGGGCGATAAAGCGGATATGCCGCGTGCTTAACCCACGCTTGAGCTTGGAGGATGGTTGTTCCATTGATAAGCAACCCTGTCTTATATAAAGGAAAACATTACAAAAAGAAAAACCACAGGCAAAGACCTGTGGTGCAGAAAACCAACGTTGTGCTGGAGCGGCACGCTATCCCTACCGCTCCAGTGCTATCAGGTATTAACGGTATTATTGATGTACCGTCACTTCCTGACGACCACAAAGTCTGTCGTAAATCACTGCAACCAGCAAAATCAGCAGTGACGGCGGCAGCCAGGCCAACCCTTGTTCGCTCAGCGGCAGGTTGAGGCTCCACTCCGGCAACAGCGATTTGAAGGCCGACGATTTTACACCATCAATCATGCCAAATAACAGACTGACTAACATGACGGGGGCCACAATACGTGAAGCGCTATTCCACCAACGCAGCGTAAAGCTCAATAAAACCAGAATGATACACGGTGGATAAATCGCCGTCAGTACAGGAATGGAAAGTTGAATCAGATGGCTCAAGCCCAGATTAGACACCACCATCGAGAACGTTCCCAGCACAAACACCAGCGTGCGGTAAGACAACGGCAGGTATTGCGCAAAGAATTCAGCACAGGCACAGGTCAGCCCCACCGCCGTCACCAGACACGCGATAAAGATTAACAACGCCAGGAAGCTGCTTCCCATGTTACCGAACGTGTGTTGCACATAAGCATGGAGAATCTCGGCTCCATTCTGCGCTTGCGGCACCAGTTCACCACTGACGGAACCGAGCTGGAACAGGCTCAGATAGACCAGCGTCAGACCGATACCAGCAATTAATCCTGCCCATACAGTGTAACGCGTCAGCAGTGCTGAACTTGTGACCCCGCGCGAGCGCGCAGCATTCACGATCACGATACCAAAGACCATTGCGCCCAACGTATCCATCGTCAGATAGCCGTTGACGAAACCATTAGAGAACGGCAGTTGCTCATACGTTTCTGTCGCCGGGATAGGCGAACCAGCAGGCCACAGGACCGCAGCAATACCCAGTACTGCCAGCGCAATGATCTTTAACGGTGCCAGCACATGGCCGACCGTATCCAGCAGTTTGCCCGGATACAGGGAAATCGCGATCACAATGGCAAAATAAATCAGACTATAAATCAGCAGCGGAGAGGCTCCGTTGCCGACCAAAGGAGCAAGACCGACTTCAAACGAGACGGTTGCCGTGCGCGGCGTTGCGAACAGTGGCCCAACAGCCAGATAGCACACGGTCGCCAGAACAACACCGGCCTTTTTACCAATCGGCGAGCTCAGCGCATCAACGCCACCGCCAACCCGGGCAAGCGCGATCACGGTCAATACAGGTAGACCAACCGCCGTCAGCAGAAAGCCAAGCGCTGCGGTCCAAACGTGCTCTCCCGCCTGCAATCCCACCATCGGCGGGAAAATAATATTTCCTGCCCCCACGAACAAAGCAAAGGTCATAAAACCTAATGCCACGATATCTTTGGAAGTTAAACGATGACTCATAGTTATGTCGTGTTGCCTGTATCAAATCGATAAAAAGAAAACGGTGCCGTTTATCGCCGCCAGAAGCCATTCACAAAGGGCTAGCCCGAAGCTGACGCCAACACTCTGGAGACGCGAAAGATGGTGAGCATAGAGGAGTTATTTTTTGCACAGCCATATTGGGTGCTAAGTAAAACGTTTATAGCGTAAAAAGACAAGCGGAGATCCAAAAACCAGAGTATCAAGCCTAACTATGCCAAAAAATAAGAATATAAATTGGTTTATCCTGATTTGCATAACACATGATTTGCGCATTTATCGATATTTCATTGCAATAAAACTGACAAAAACCGGAATAAAATGCGTTGTTCGATCATAAAAAAACATATTTCACAAAAACGTCGCGGGTAGAAGGCAAGATTGCGGCCACAAAAAAGGCCGGATCGTATGATCCAGCCTCTGTATATCCACTGCGGGGATAAGTTTACTTCACCGGTATCACCACACGCGATTGGCGATATCCACAACAAGTTTCAGCTTATTCCACTGCTGCTCTTCCGTCAGGCTGTTGCCCTCTTCCGTTGAAGCAAAGCCACACTGTGGGCTCAGGCAAATCTGGCTGAGATCGACATATTTTGCCGCTTCCGCGATGCGCGCCTGCACCACCTCTGCCTCTTCCAGTTCACCGTTCTTCGTGGTGATCAGTCCCAGCACCACCTGCTGATGGCCCGGCTTCACAAAACGCAGTGGCTCAAATCCACCCGCTCTCTCGGTATCGTATTCCAGGAAGAATGCATCAACATTCACTTCGCCAAACAGTATTTCTGCCACAGGCTCGTATCCGCCTTCAGAAATCCAGGTCGAGCGGAAATTACCGCGACAGACGTGTAATCCGATAACCAGATCCGCAGGCTTATCAGCCAGCGCTTTGTTCAGCACATCCGCATAGGTTCGCGCCAGCTGTGCCGGATCTTCACCACGCTCACGGATCTGGCGTTTTTGATCGTCAGAGCACAGGTAGGCCCATACGGTGTCATCCAGTTGCAGGAAGCGGCAACCAGCGTCATAAAATGCGTGAATCGCATCGCGCCAGGTTTGTGCCAAATCGTCGAAATAGTCCGCTAAATCGGGATAAACCGTCGCATCAATCGCTTTGCGGCCGCCACGGAAATGCATCACGCTAGGGCTTGGAATCGTCATTTTAGCGACGGCATCGCCAGAAATGCTGTTCAGGTAACGGAAATGATCGAGCATCGGATGCTGAGGATTGAAACTCACTTTATCCACGACGCGAATCGCATGGGATTTGGTCTGAATACCGTTGAATTGAATACCGTGATCGGCTTCGTAACGCTCCACGCCGTTCAAGTCGGCAAAGAAATCGAAGTGCCACCAGGCACGACGCAGTTCACCATCCGTCACAACCTGCAGGCCCGCTTCACGCTGCTTTTCTACCACCCGCAGAATCTCGCGATCTTCAATGCTACGCAGCGCAGCATCATCAATCTCGCCCGCCTGATGCTGAAGACGTGCTTCCTTGATCGCTGCCGGACGCAAGAAACTGCCGACGGTATCAGCACGGAAAGGGGATAAGGTATTCGCCATATGTCGCTCCTGACATGTTGCCAGCACCGCTCTTCAGGAAAGAAGCATGCTGACAGATAGTTTCAATGTGAAATATTTGCCCAGAGGGATAGTTACATTTAACCTTATTTAGCCATCTGGACGTCTAAATTTAAAACTATCCTGTCACGGGGCGAATCACAGGGCAATGGAAGAATTTTCACGTCACATGAAGAAAGTTCATCTAACGTGAAAACATCGCAAACTCGTAGGAGGAAATCGGAAGAATTATTCTGGCAGACCAATCTGCTGACGTGCATGGCGACGCGTTGCTTCCGGCAGTGGCAAATAGCCATCCTGATTCACCAGCGCCTGCCCTGTGTCAGACAGCACTCGCGCTAAGAATGCCGCCGTCAGCGCTTCCAACGGCTGGCTGGGCGCTTTATTCACATAGATATAGAGATAGCGGGTGTAAGGGTATAAACCGCTGCGGATATTTTCAGTCGAGGGGTAGATGTAGTCGGTGCCTTGTGCAGCTAACGGCAGCATTCTCACGCCGCTGGTACGAAAGCCCACGCTGGCATAGCCAATGGCATCGGTTGACGCCGCAACCGCTTGTACGACAGATGCCGAACCGGGCAGTTCATTAACCTGAGGAAGGAAATCGCCACGGCACAGCGCCTTTTGCTTAAAGAACCCATAGGTTCCCGACGCAGAATTTCGCCCATAGCGCAGTAGCGTGCGTTTTTCCCAACTGCCGTGCAGGCCGAGATCGCCCCACTGTTTTATCGGCTGGTGGTTACCGCAGCGCTGCGTAATCGAAAAGATGGCGTCCAGCTGCGACAAGTTCAGCCCAGGCAGCGGGTTATCCTGATTGACCAGCACGACCAGCGCATCCATCGCCACCGGCACCGCCAGCGGCGGGTAACCATAATGCTGGACGAATGCCTCAATCTCGCTGGCCTTCATCGCCCTGCTCATCGGCCCAAGCTGTGCGGCACCCGATGCCAGAGAGGTCGGCGCAGAGGACGACCCAGCGGCCTGAATCTGTAAATTCACGTTCGGGTAATGCTGGCTGAAATCCGCCGCCCAAAAGGCCATCAGGTTAGCCAGCGTATCTGACCCTGCGCTGGAGAGGTTACCTGCCAGCATCTGACGAGGTTGTGCGGAGCACAACGCGCTGAACAGCAGTAAAAAAGCGCCCGCAATGCGAGTGGCGGATGTCATAGATAGCGTTTTCCGTCAGGCTGAAGGTTTCACCGTATTTTCAGCCAGAGAGGCGGGGACAATCAACCGATTCGGCAACGTAAAGACGAAACGCGAACCCAGACCATCCTCACTCATGATCTCCAGACGGGAATCATGATGGCTGAGCGCATGCTTAACAATCGCCAGCCCCAATCCGCTGCCGCCTGTTTGTCGTGAGCGCGCCTTATCCACCCGATAAAAGCGTTCTGTCAGGCGCGGCAAGTGCTCGGCCGCAATGCCCGGCCCGTTGTCGCTGACCTGAAATTGCGCGCCCTGCGGGATCTTCTGCCAGCAGACTTCGATACGCGTTCCCGCTGGCGTATGGTTGACTGCGTTATACACCAGATTGGATACCGCACTGCGCAGCTGTTCTTCATTACCAAACACGCGGAGGCTTTCGTTCACACGAAAGACGATCTCATGACGCCCCTGACTCAGCGTCTGCGCTTCACGCTGCAATACGCGCAGCATCAACGGAATATCGACCTTTTCATTCAGATCGATTGCCGTCGCCGCCTCAATACGGGACAGGGTCAGCAGCTGTTTGACCAGCCCGTCCATACGTCGGGTCTGTTCCTGCATGGTATTCAGCGCTTTTCCGCGTAGCGCCGCATCCAGCGTTTCTTCCTGCATCATTTCCAGATAGCCCTGCAACACCGTCAGCGGCGTACGCAGTTCATGGCTCACGTTGGCAAAAAAGTTACGTCTGGCACCTTCAAGCTGGTGCATTTGCGTAATATCACGCGCCACCATCAATAACTGGCCTTCGGAATAGGGCATCACGCGGAATTCAACATGGTGGGAATTATTCAACTGCAGCGTGAGAGGACGGCTAAAATCCTGTCCTTTCATGTAATTCGTGAATTCGGGATAGCGCAATAAGTTGAGGATATTCTGACCGTTATCTTCCGGCCAGCGGAAATTCAACAGGTGCTGCGCCAGATGGTTACACCAGAAGATGGTGCCATCTTCGGTGGTGATCACCACCGCATCGGGCAAAGACTCAGCACCGCTGCGAAACCGCTTGATCAGAAGCGCCAGCTCACGGCGTCGGCGTCGGTTACGCAACTGCATCTGATAGAGCCCGTAAAACAGCGGCTCCCAGCTCCAGCGGCCGGGCGGTGGCGTCATGCTGCGGTCAACCCACAGCCAATAAGAGAGTTTTAGCTGGTTATAAAAATTCCAGCACAGCAAGCCTAATACGGCGACCAGCAGAAACCAGGGCAGATAGCCAAAAATCAGCCCCAGCAGTAAAGCGGGTAAACAAAAAAAAGCTAGCTCCAATGCCAGCCTTTTCCAGGATAAACGTTCTAGCACGTTAATGTGTCTCCGGTTACGATCACCTCAGTAACGCGTTGAAAAACGGTAGCCCGTTCCCCGAACGGTTTGCACCATTTTGTCATGTCCGCTGGTTTCCAGCGCTTTACGCAGGCGACGAATATGGACGTCGACAGTACGATCCTCAACATAAACGTTAGTGCCCCAAACGTGATTCAGCAACTGTTCCCGGCTATAAACACGTTCAGGATGCGTCATAAAGAAATGCAGCAGTTTAAATTCCGTCGGTCCCATGTCCAACGCGTGCTCTTCGGTCGTCACGCGATGTGAGGAAGGATCGAGGCTCAGGCCACGCATTTCAATCACTTCTTCCACTGCCATCGGTGAAATGCGGCGCATGACGGCTTTGATACGCGCCACCAATTCTTTGGGTGAAAACGGTTTGGTAATGTAATCATCCGCTCCCACTTCAAGCCCGCGCACGCGGTCTTCTTCTTCGCCACGCGCGGTCAACATCATCACCGGGATATCACGCGTCAGCGCTTCGCGCTTCATATGTTTGATGAATTGCAGGCCCGACCCGCCTGGCAGCATCCAGTCCAATAACACCAGTTCCGGGAATGGCTCCGACAGTTGCGTTACCGCGCTGTCATAGTCTTCAGCTTCAACAGGTTGATAACCATTTTGTTCCAGTACAAAGCAGACCATTTCACGAATTGGTGCTTCATCTTCCACGACTAATATGCGTTTTGCCATTGTTAATCCTGTCGTTAATCATCGTCGCTGTTAGCAGGCGGAGGCATTATGCGTCAGTTTTATGACAGATTTATGAAAAACGCACGGACCTCTCTGCGCGATTGTTACAGCGCGTACATCCGATTTTTCGAGCCGCTTTCCAAACGTCTGATTCCACCGCGACAGCCGCCATCCCTGCTATATATAATCATGGCATTACGATGACAAAGCACCATGGCGACGACACACCCTTTCACATAATAAATAATGACAACGTCATCCACCGCCACGCGGCATGAATATCGAGAGAACACGATGCGCATTATCCACACCGCCGATTGGCATTTAGGGCAATATTTTTATACCAAAAGTCGCGCTGCTGAGCATCAGGCTTTTCTAAACTGGCTTATCGTTCAGGTGGAACAACATCAGGTCGATGCCATTATCGTTGCTGGCGATATTTTTGATAACGGTTCGCCCCCCAGCTATGCGCGGGAAATGTATTATAGCTTCGTGGTCGCGCTACAGCGCACAGGCTGCCAGCTCATCGTTCTCGGCGGTAACCACGATTCTGTCGCGATGCTAAACGAATCCCGCGAGCTGCTGGCCTGCCTGAACACGCGGGTGATTGCCTGCGCCAGCGACGATCCAGCCCAGCAGGTGCTCCTGCTGGAAAACCGTCATGCGGCAACCCGGTGCCCTGCTCTGCGCGATTCCTTTTTTACGTCCACGTGATGTGTTGACCAGCAAAGCCGGGCAATCCGGGGATGAAAAACAGCTGGCGCTACAGGAAGCGATTACCGCGCACTACCAGCAGTGTTACCAACTGGCTTGTCAAAAACGCGACGAACTTGGCCTGCCGCTGCCGATTATTGCAACCGGGCACCTGACGACGATTGGCGCAACCGCCTCAGAATCCGTACGCGACATCTATATTGGTACGCTCGATGCCTTCCCTGCTCAGGCTTTTCCTCCTGCGGATTATATCGCGCTCGGCCATATTCACCGCCCGCAGCGCGTGACCCAAAGCGAGCATATTCGCTACAGCGGTTCGCCCATCCCGTTGAGTTTTGATGAGCTAAACAGTGAGAAATCCGTCTGTCTGGTGAGCTTTGCATCTGATGCATCACCGCAAACACCTCCGCAGATAGACATCCTGCCGATTCCCATGACTCAGCCGATGCAGCTGATTAAAGGCAGCCTGAGCGATATTGAAAAACAGCTGGCCGCCTTCCAGAGCTATCAGGGCGACAAGCCCGTGTGGTTGGATATCGAGCTCAACACGCAGGATTATCTGAGCGACATGCAAAAACGCATTCAGGCGATGACCGAGAACCTGCCCGTGGAGGTGCTGCTGCTGCGCCGCACGCGTGAACAGCGCCTGCAGGCGATAACCCGACAGGACAAGGAAACGCTGAACGAATTGAGCGTACATGACGTTTTTGAACGCCGTCTGGTCACGGAGACAGACATGGAAGACAGCCGCCAGCAGCGTGTTCGCTCGCTGTTTAATCAGGTTATTGATGAACTGGAAAATAGCGAGACGGCCAAATGAAGATTCTCAGCCTGCGCTTAAAGAACCTTAATGCGCTGAAAGGCGAATGGAAGATCGATTTCACGCAGGAGCCGTTTTCCAGCAACGGCTTATTTGCCATTACCGGCCCGACCGGCGCGGGAAAAACCACGCTGCTGGATGCGATCTGTCTGGCGCTGTATCACGAAACGCCACGGCTTGGCCTACTTTCCGCCAGCCAGAATGATCTGATGACGCGTAATACCGCAGAGTGCCTTGCCGAGGTCGAGTTCGAGGTTAAAGGCGTCGGATATCGCGCCTTCTGGAGCCAGCGTCGGGCAAGAAATACCCCGGACGGCAACTTACAGTCTCCCAAGGCCGAACTCGCGCTCATTGAAGACGGCAAAATTCTGTGTGAAAAGCTCAATGATAAGAAAGAGATGATCACGCAGCTCACCGGACTGGATTTCGGCCGCTTCACGCGTTCCATGATGCTGTCGCAGGGGCAGTTTGCCGCCTTCCTCAACGCCAAAGCAGACGACCGAGCAGAACTGCTGGAGGAGCTGACTGGCACGGACATTTACGGTCTGATTTCCGAACGCGTCTATGACAAGCACAAACAGGCAAACGTCGCGCTGAACACGCTACAGGCGCGCGCATCAGGCATTCAATCTTTTAACCGATGAGCAACGCCAGCAGGTGGAAGAACAGCTTGCCGAGTTGCTCCAGCAAGAGCAACGGGGCAACGTTGAACGTGAGCAAGCGCTGACTACGCTGCGCTGGTTTGAGCAACTGACGCAGCAGCACGCGCAGAAAACCAATACGCAGGCGCAGCATGAAAGTGCCGAATCCGCCATTCAGCAGGCTAAGCCGCAGCTCGACAGGTTAACTCACAGCGAACCGGCAGAAAAACTGAGGCCGCTACATCAGGAACGAGAGCGCTATCGACAGGAATCTCTCACGCTGGCACAGCGTATTGAACAGTTGACCGGGAAGCAGGCCGCCGAGCAGGTGACGTTAACCGCGCTACGCCAGCAGGAAGAAAAAGCAGAGCTGGATGTTAGTGAGCACAAACGGGTACGGCAGCAGCAAGAGCAGGTGATCAACGAACAGGTTGTGCCACTTGACCATCGCATTGCCACGCTGGTGCAGCAAAAAACGCAGCAGCAAGACGAACTGGCAAAAACGCAGGCTCGTCTGCACGCTGATGAAAGCAAACAAACCCAGACGGCGGCGGAACAGCAGCAGGCTACACTGCAGCTTGAACAGATCCAGTCTTACCGCCAGCAACACGCGCATCATCAGCAGTGGGGAGAACAACTTCCTCTGTGGCGCACCCAGTTCCGGCAATTGCGCCAGCTTCAGGACGAGCAAGAGAAGCTGAAGCAAAAACAGACGCAGCACACCGCACAGTCGGCAGTGCTACAGCAAGAGACGGTGACGCTGGCGGCAGAGCAGCGTGAACAACAAGCGGTCGTTGATGCCGCCCGTCAGCAGTTCATGCAACACGATGAGACACAGCAAAAACAGGAAGCGCACCAGTCGCTTTCCACCCTGCAACAGCAGTTTAATCAACGCATTGACCAGCGCGCTGAACGCCAACGGCTCGCGACAATCAGCGACCAGTTCCAGCGTCTGCATGTCCGCAAGCAGCAGTACCTCGCCAAACAGGATGAGGTACAAGGGCATATCAGCCAGTTAGAAATTCTGAAGAAACAGCAGCAATCTGAGTATGAGCAGCGAAGCCAGCATCTGGTCGATCTGGAAACGCTGCTCCGTCAGGAAGAGCGTATCGTTAAGCTGGAAGCCGAACGCCAGCGGCTACAGGCTGGAGACGCATGCCCGCTATGTGGTTCAACCGAGCATCCCGCTATCGAACGCTATCAGGCGCTGCAACCGTCTGAAACCCAAAGCCGCCTGACTGCGCTACAGCAGGACGTGAACCAGTTAACGACAGCGCTGGCGAATACGACTGCACAGTTGGCCTCGCTAGAGCAACAGCGCGAACAGCTGCAACAGGAAATCGCTCAGCTCGAGAGCGAACATCACGCCCTACTGCAACAGTGGCAAGATGTCAGTGAGCGCTTACAAGTTAACTACACGCTGGAACAACCGGATGAGATCGCAGCCTGGCTGGCGCAAAATGAAGCCGAAGAACAGGCTATTCGACAGCATATTACCGCACGCGAGCAATTGCAAAAACAGTGGCAGGAAAGTAAGGATTTACTGACTGCCACAGAGGCATTGCAGCGGGAACTCGACCAGAAAATCGCGCTGAATACCCAGCAGCAAGCCTCGCTAAGCGTTACGCAGCAAGAAATCGAGCAGTCGCTGCAAAACATGCACCAGCAGATCACGCTGCACACTCAGGAAATCACGCAGACGCTGTCAACCCTAAGCCTTGTTCTACCTGAGGCCGACGCACAGAATGACTGGCTGGCTCAGCGCGAGAACGAGTGGCAAGACTGGAAAGCCAAAGAGCAGGAGCAATCTCGCTTAGTTCCTCTGTTAGCCACGCTGGAAAGCGATCTTCAGCATTTGAATCGCAGCGTGGCCGAGGCAAAACAGCAGCTCCAAACGCAGCAACAGCATCTGGAACAGTACCTCGCGTTGCTCAACGCGAGCCAACAGGAACGACAGGCACTGTTTGGGGATAAGCAGATCGCCGCCGTGCGCGAACAGCTACAGCAAACCAGCCAGCAGTACGACGATGCGCTCAGGCTAGCCCTGTCAGCTCGTCAGCACACCGAAACGACGCTGAGCCGTCTGACGGGAGAGCTGGCTAGCACGCAACAGCAGTATGAACAAAGCACGCGCCAACATGAGAGTGCGACCAAGCACTTTAGTCAGGCTTTGCAACAAAGCACTTTCGCCGATGAAGCCACGTTCCTCAATGCGCTGCTTGATGAACAGGAGCGCCAGACGTTGCAGGCATGGAAGGAAGAACTGTATCAGCGTTTGCAGCAGGCAGCGGCCCTTCACCAGCAGGCCGAACGTGAGCTGCTCGCCCATCAACAAAAGCGCCCCGCTTCCCTAACGGAAGATGCCACGCAGGAAGCGGTACAGCAGCAGTTGGCAGCGCTGGATGAAACGCTGAAAGCGAACCTGCGGCAGCAGGGTGAATTCCAACGTCAGTTGGCTGACGATAAACAACAGCGCCAGAACCAGCAGGATTTACTCAATGAGATAGCCCAAAGTCAGCAAATGTATGACGACTGGAGCTGTCTTAATACGCTCATCGGCTCACAAAGCGGGCATAAATTCCGTAAGTTTGCTCAGGGGCTAACGTTGGATCATCTGGTTTATCTCGCCAATCTCCAGCTTTCCCGCCTGCACGGGCGCTATATGCTGAAACGGAAACCCGGTGACGATCTGGAGCTGCTGGTGATGGATACCTGGCAAGCGGACGCCGAGCGTGATACGCGTACGCTGTCCGGCGGCGAGAGCTTCTTAGTAAGTTTGTCGCTGGCGCTGGCGCTATCCGATCTGGTCAGCCACAAAGCCAGCATCGACTCACTGTTTCTGGATGAAGGCTTCGGCACGCTGGATGCCGAGACGCTGGATATCGCGCTGGATGCCCTCGATAACCTGAACGCCTCCGGTAAAACCATCGGCGTCATTAGCCATGTCGAAGCCATGAAAGAGCGTATTCCGGTACAGATCAAAGTGCAGAAGGTTAACGGGCTGGGCGTCAGCCGGCTGGCACCGCAGTACGCCGTTTAGCCATCATTCGATCTGCAATTACTTCGTCTTCGGCCAAAGCCAGGCGGCTCCGCGTACCCCGCTGGAGTCGCCGTGTATGGCCTGAAGCACGGGCGTTTCGCACTCGCCGCCGAAGATCCACGGTTTAATCTTTTCTGGCACGGTCTGATAAAGACGAGCAACGTTGCTCATTCCGCCCCCCAGCACCACGACATCAGGGTCGAGCAGGTTAATCACATGCGCCAGCGATTTTGCCAGACGGTGTTCATAGCGCTGTAACGCCAGTTCTGCCATGGGATCGCCCTGCTCCGCTAAGGCAATAACGGCCTCGCCCTTGTGCGGTTGGCCGCTCAGGCGCTGGTAATCCACGGCAAATCCGGTGCCGGAGATAAACGTTTCAATACAGCCAGACTTACCGCAGTAGCAGGGAACCGTCTGCCGATAGCGCAGCTCATCGTCATCCATCCAGGGCAGCGGATTATGTCCCCATTCGCCCGCAATACCGTTGCCGCCGACGTGAGCCTGACCATTCAGCGCAATGCCAGACCCGCAGCCGGTTCCGATGATGACCGCGAAGACGGTCTGCTTCCCTGCCCCGGCACCGTCAACCGCTTCTGAAACCGCGAAACAGTTTGCGTCATTGGCAACCCGCACAGGCCGATTCAGCAGCGTGGCGAGATCAAGATCCAGCGCCTGACCATTGAGCCAGGTGGAGTTGGCATTTTTTACCTTACCAGTAAACGGCGACAGCGTACCGGGGATCCCTACACCGACGCTACCGCGAGAGCCGGTCGCTTTTTCAGCCATCTCCACCAGCGTGGCGATAGTCCGCAGCGTTTCCGGATAATCATTCCTGGGCGTCGGCATACGCTGCCGAAAGCGTTCCTGCCCTTCATCATCCAGCGCAATGACTTCCGTTTTCGTCCCGCCTAGATCGATACCGATTCTCATGATGTCTCCCCGCGTGTTGTAAATAGGCCAGAGTCAATTCACTACCGACCTGAAAACGTTCTGATTTATAGATAGAAACCCTAAATAATTCGAGTCGTGCAGCCAACGCACATGCCGCTTGAAGTATGACGGGTATAACCAGAGAAACCAATCCGCTGCCATTCAAAGCGTGATAGGTATTCCTCTGAATCCCGGTATTTTATTCCACATAACCGTCTCGAATTCGTTATCATGCGCGCAACATTACAAACCCGCGTGCAAACCTGCGCGCCCAGTCAGGGATAACACCATGTTGTGGTTTAAGAACTTAATGATTTACCGCCTAAGCCGGGACAGCGTGCTGTCCAAAGATAACGTTTTGTCTGCGGATGAACTGGAAAAACGGCTCAGCGCTTTCACGTTCACCCCGTGCGGCAGTCAGGATATGATGAAAACGGGTTGGGTCTCGCCGATGGGATCCCATAGCGATGCCTTAACGCACGTCGTTAATGGGCAAATCGTTATCTGCGTCCGCAAAGAAGAAAAAATCCTGCCGTCCCCGGTCATCAAGCAAACCCTTCAGGCCAAGATTGAACGTCTGGAAGCGGAACAGCACCGCAAGCTGAAAAAAACCGAAAAAGACTCGCTGAAAGATGAAGTGCTGCATAGCCTGCTGCCGCGTGCATTCAGCCGTTTCAGTCAGGTTTGGCTGTGGATCGATACGGTTAACGGCCTGATTATGGTCGATGCCGCCAGTGCCAAAAAAGCGGAAGATACGCTAGCGCTGCTGCGTAAAACGCTGGGTTCGCTGCCTGTTGTGCCGCTGACGATGGAAAACCCTATCGAACTGACGCTGACCGAGTGGGTTCGCTCCGGTGAGCCGGCGGCAGGTTTCGCGCTACAGGATGAAGCAGAACTGAAAGCCATTCTGGAAGACGGCGGCGTTATCCGCTGTAAAAAACAGGATTTGGTCTGCGATGAAATCGCCGTACACATTGAAGCGGGCAAACTGGTCACCAAGCTGGCGCTGGACTGGCAGGAACGGGTTCAGTTGGTCTTGTCTGAGGACGGTTCGGTAAAACGCTTGAAGTTCTCCGATACGCTGCGGGAACAAAACGACGATATCGATCGGGAAGATTTTGCTCAGCGATTTGATGCCGATTTTATTTTGATGACCAGCGAGCTGGCGGCATTGATTGCAAATCTGATTGAAGCGTTGGGCGGAGAAGCTCAGCGTTAATGCTGTCGATTGTTAATACTGTTGACTGTTAATACTGTCGATTGTTAATGCAGTCGGTGATTGCCCGCCAATGTTCGGCGGGCAATACCACTTCACTGCCTGACCCCGTTAGACCCGGAATGCCCCGACAACGGCGTTCAGTTCTTCAGCCTGTGTCTGCAACGCACCCGACGCAGCAGCAGATTCCTGCACCAACGCGGCGTTTTGTTGCACCATCGAATCCAACTGCGCGACCGCTTTGTTGATCTCGTTGATGCCACGCATTTGCTCATCAGCCGCATGCGTGATTTCAGACATCACCGAACTCACCGTAGAGACGCCGCCGACAATTTCATTCATCGTGTCGCTGGCCTGACGAACCTGCACGGAGCCAGAGGTCACGCTGGAGACCGTCGATTCAATCAGCTCTTTAATTTCTTTTGCAGCCTGCGCACTGCGCTGCGCCAGACTGCGAACTTCACCGGCAACCACAGCGAAACCGCGGCCCTGTTCGCCCGCTCGCGCCGCTTCTACCGCGGCGTTAAGCGCCAGAATGTTAGTCTGGAATGCAATGCCATCGATCACGCCGATGATATCGCCGATTTTGCCAGACGCGACCACGATCTCTTCCATCGTGACAATCACATCGGACACCACTTTTCCGCCCGTACCAGCATCTTTCGACAGCAGCAGCGCTTTCGCATTAACCTGCTGTGCAGAACCTGCCGACTGTGTGACCGCCGCAGAAATTTCTTCCAGCGAGGCCGCGGTTTGCTGAATGCTCGATGCCGCAGATTCAGTACGCGCAGAGAGATCGTTGTTCCCCGCCGAGATTTCATCCGCCGCAACCTGAAGCGATGCGCTGATATCGCGAATCTGCATCATTACCTGACTGATCTTATCGACAAAGATATTAAACGAGCGGGCAATTTGCGCCACTTCATCATGACCTTCGTCCGGCAAACGCTGCGTCAGATCGTTATTACCGTTGCTGATATCATCCATTGCGTCGCGGATTTGCAGCAGACGCTTGAGCGCTGACGCAATGATGAAACCAATCACCAGCGTACCCAGCAGCGCGATAACAACTAGCGTGACGACAGAGGTAGACAGCAGAGAACGCATGCCCGCTGTCGCTTCAGCTTTGTCCAACGCCACCAGCATGAACCAGTTCGTGCCAGCAATCGGTTTTGCCACCACGAGCTTTGTCACGCCAGAAAAATCCACATCACGGGCGCTATCGGCTGAAAGAATGTCGTTCAGATCAATCCCAGGAGCAATGTCGGTGATATTTTTCAGCGTCAGCTTTTCATCTGGGTGAGCAATGATCAGACCGCTACGCTCGATGAGAACGCCGAAGCTATCTTTGGCTGGGTTAATCGCTTTGACGTTTTCAATCACACTTTTCATCGTGACGTCGCTACCGACGACGCCTCTGACCGTTCCGCCTTCCACCACGGAAGCAACGAAAGAAACCACCAGCGTATTCGTCACCGCATCAACGTAGGGGGCAGTGACCAGCGGTTTACCCTCTTTCACCGCCTGCTGATACCAGGGGCGGATCGTTGGGTTGTAATCGGGAGGGATACCGCCAGAATCGGCAAACTTGGCCGTGCCATTGGCATAACCCATGTACACATTCAGGAGACCGCCAGATGCCGCAATCTGTTTAAACAGCGGAATCGGATCCTCATCGGTTATGACACGGTCATGCAACGCAGAGATCATCAGCGTCTTAGAAGCAACCCAGTCACTAATCGCAATACTATGACTCGTTGCTACCGCATTCAGCGTATTCTGGATCGATTCCTTATTGGCGTTATTGGCGATGGTGTAATTAAGAAAGGTATTGATAACAAGTGAAAGCACAACAATGGTAGAACAGGCCGCAAGAATGCGGGATCGCGTCGTTTTCAGCATAAAATACTCTTTGCGTAGAATAGTTATACTATCCATAACGGCAGAGAAAAATAAAACTTGAATGTGATCACATTCAACAATCGCTATTTATCTTAAAACGCAGAAAAATAGTTACTACGTTCAACCACACTCTTATAAAAAAAAAGACATCAAATGGATCTCCAATCGGTAATTCAACACAAACACCCAAATTAAAGAAAATAAATAAAATAAAAAACTTACTTAATCACATAATATAAAATTATTATCACATGCCGTAATGTGTTGCATTTTAACAATTCAGGGATTATTCCTAATAATCGTGACATTCTTTTACTCTGTTAATTAATAAAAATCATTAAATAAAATAACTCATATATGGAATTAATGATTAGCGCTCCAAAGAATAGATGACATTTTCATGACAGAGTAAAACTCTAAAAATTACTAAAAATATTTTATTTTATGTGGAAATACGCGATTGCCATTTTCAGTATAGAGGTAATAAGACCAGTGGTATTATGGCGTCTACGCAGGCCGATCAGGATCAGAGAAGAATGGAACACGCGCATACTCGATTAATAGAACAGCTTACGCAGCGCTTTGCGGCAACAGACAATACTCCACTCTACCTAAAATTTGCCGAAACGGTAAAAAACGCAGTGCGCAGCGGCACATTGGAACATGGCAATATTCTGCCGGGAGAACGTGACCTGAGCCAGCTGGCTGGCGTATCGCGCATTACCGTGCGTAAAGCGATGCAGACGTTGGAAGAAGAAGGCGTAGTGACCCGCGTGCGCGGCTACGGGACGCAAATCAATAATATTTTCGAATATTCGTTGAAAGAGGCGCGCGGATTTTCCCAGCAGGTCGTGCTGCGGGGCAAAAAGCCCAATACGCTGTGGGTAAACAAACAAATCGTAAAAAGCAGCAAGGAAGTGGCCGAGCAGTTGGCTATTGCGCCAGATACCCCCGTTTTTCTGTTGAAACGTATTCGCTATGTAGATGAGGACGCCGTTTCGATTGAAGAATCGTATGTTCCTGTTGATCTGATCGCTGACGCTGAGGATATCGGCGTCTCGCTTTATGACTATTTTCGCAGCCAAAACATCAATCCGCAGCGTACGCGCAGCCGCGTCAGTGCCCGTATGCCCGATGCCGAGTTTCAGTCACACATTCAGCTTGATAATAAAGTACCGGTTCTGGTCATCAAGCAAATTGCGCTCGACCCACAGAACCGGCCTATTGAGTACAGCATCAGCTATTGCCGCAGCGATCTATACGTTTTCGTCTGCGAGGAGTAACCGCATACGCAGTTCATCCAGCGTAGGCGCACAGTCTCCGCCGCGGTGGCTCACGACATACGCCGCAACGGCGTTCCCCAGCGTGACGGCATCGGCCAGCGACCACCCAGCCGCCAGGCCAGCCAGCGTTCCGCCCGCGTGGCTGTCCCCTGCCCCGATGGTATCCACCACCGTTGTCGGAAACGGCGCGATGATGCCTTCAGAAGCCGCGTCGAAATACCACGCTCCCGCTTTGTCCTGACGAATAATCACTGGGGCACGATATGCCGCCCGCCAGGCTCGTCCCAGCGTTTGTACATCAGCCGACACGCCGAGCATATCCGCCGCCACGTCCGCCTCCTGACGATTAAGGGAAACCACGGGGTGAAGCGCCATAATGCGCGCCATCAGACTTCCCGGTATATCGGCAATACGTGGGCCAAAGTCGATGAATGGCGTGACGTTATGCAAGTTTTCCAGCCAGCTCACCAGACGCTCACCGCACGGTGCCGCCAGTTGATAGCCAGAAAGGTAGACCAAACTCCCCGATGCGACGGATAACGAGGCCAGCCAACTGTCGCTCCACTGGTTCTCGACCCCGCTGAAGGACATAAAAGTCCGTTCGCCGTCCGGTTCAACCAGCGCCAGACACCAGCCGTTGTCTCCCGAGTCGGTTTGTACCACCGTGGTGATATTCTGCTTTTCCAGACTATGACGAATGATATCCGCCCACACGCCCTGCCCGACAGGCAAGGCGTTTTGTGCGGCTATCCCAAGGCGTTTAAGCGCAATGGCAATGTTCAAGGCACAGCCGCCAATATTCACGCTTTGCTGCTTCAGTTCGATATCACACCCGCGATACGGCAGGGCGTAAGCATCGGCAATCACGTCAATCACCGCCGCCCCGATGATGGTTAGCGGCTGACGTGTCGTTAGCCCATCCAGTTTTGCGGCAAGTTCGCTGGCCTTCATCACGCCTCCCGTGCGGAGCGGTATTGCTGGAGCAGGCTGGCATAGCGGCAAAAATCAAGCTGGTTAATGTCATCCAGTTCCTGCTTCAGCGCGGCATCAATGGCCGTGACCCCGTGCAGCGCACCGCATATTGCGGTCGCCATCGCCCCGATAGTGTCGGTATCCCCTCCGAGGTTGGCGCACAGAATCGCACAGCGATTTGGATCGGTCTGCGCCAGTTCCACCATCGCGATGGCGGTAGCAACGGATTCAATGGTGCTCGTTCCCGCCCCAATCAGTTGATAAAGCTGCTCGCTGGCGCTTTCCGTCCCGTTTGCACGGCGCACGATACTCAGCGCCAGCTCCATACGCGCAGCAAGAGAGGCGCTAAACGTCGTGATACGCTTTTCCTGCGCGTGGCGTGCCACAGACGGCAACGCGTCGACAATCTCCTGCCAGCTGGCGCCGTCAATCGCCCGGGAAATCGCCCAGGCAACGACGACCGCGCCTGCAATTGCCAAATCGGATTTATGCGTCGGGCTGGATGCCAGCGCTACCTGATCGATGAATTCATCAAGGTCGTGCGCAGGCAACAGGCAGCCTAGCGGGGACGCCCGCATCGCCGCGCCGTTCGTGACGCCATTATTTTCCAGCTCGCTGACCGGTGTGCCCTGTCGAATCGCCTTCAACGCAATTTTAGAGGTTGGGCCGAGCACATTCTTATTAAATGCATCAAACGACTCCGCCCACTTCAGGATGTGACGGCCAATCGCATCGGCATTGATGTCGCCATCACATTCAATGATGGCGTCGGCCAGACTTAGCGCCATCGAGGTATCATCCGTAAATTCGCCGCGGCCAAAATAGCACGCCGCATTATTTTCCGCCGGACCGGGTAAAAAGCGATCAATCCAGCCGAAATGCGCTTTCACGCGCGTTCGGGGCCACAGTTCCGATGGCATGCCCATCGCATCCCCTAAAGCCTGGCCGTATAAGGCACCGAGAATACGTTCTTGTTTCATTTGCTTTCCTCTGTACTGAAATGCTTGTTTTTTGCACCGTCTACATCAATGGTCGAGATCGTCTTATCCGATTCACGGAAAAACAGGATAAAGATCAGCGCAATAATCGCGATCATCACCGCACCAAACAGCCACATACCGGTCCAGTTAAAGGTCAGGCCGTTCACCGGCTCACCGTGGGCGAAAAGTTTCTCCATCATCACGCCACCCAGACGATATCCCAACAGGCTGCCGAAACCCTGACAGCAGAGCGTAATCAGCCCCTGCGCGGCCGTGCGCATATGCACTGGCGCTTTTTTATCAACGTAGATATAGGCGGTCACATAGTAAAAATCGTAACTCACGCCGTGCAGCAGAATGCCGAGGAATAGCAGTGCGTATGTGAAGTAGTGGTAAGCATCGCCGTAGACGAAGAAGACATAGCGGATAGCCGCCGTCACCAGCCCCAGTAATAATACCTTTTTAATACCAAAACGCTTGGTGAAAAACGGCAGCGCCAGCATAAAGAAGATTTCAGAGAACTGGCCAAGCGTCATCCAGCCAGTGGCATTTTTCATGCCGACTTCGGTGAGGAAGCCCGTGGCAAAGATGTAATAAAACGCCAGCGGCATCGCGAACAAGAAGGAGCAGACAAAAAACACCAGAAAATTTCTGTCTTTCAGCAGCACAATAGCGTCCAGCCCCAGCATGACTTTAACATCCATCTTGCCGGTGCTTTTTGGTGGCGTATTGGGCAGGAAAAATGCAAAGAAGCCGAGCAACGCGGAGCTGGCAGCGGTAATCAGCAGCGGAACATTGGTGGGCGAAATATCGCTAAATCCAAGCCATGTCGGCAGAAAACCGCAGACGATGCCAGAGGCGATCCAGCCAATCGTTCCCAATACCCGGATGCGAGGAAAATCCCGTTCTACATCGGCCACATGCGAGAAGGCGATGCTGTTAGTCAGTGCGATCGTCGGCATGTAGGTCAACGAATAGGCCAACAGCAGCGGGAAGAAATACATAAATTCCGTTTGCTGGGCCGCCAGATACATCAGTATCGCCCCGGCGAACATCAGGACTGCCAGCACCTTCTGTGCGGCAAAGAAGCGGTCGGTGAGCGATCCCACCAGAATCGGCGACAGAATCGCGGCAATCGCAGTACAGGCATACGACCAGCCAATTTCACCCGCCGTAAATCCGCTTTTGCTCAGATAAAGCCAGAGTGGAACGAACCAGGCTCCCCAGATAAACCATTCAACGAACATCATGAACGACAGCTTTGCTGTAGTTTTCATATTTACATCCTTCATGACTGAGTAAGGTACACCTTTAAAATACCAATTAATAATACCTTTTAAATACCTTTGCGTTCATTACTTGAGCTACTTAACATTTTTGCAGCATTATTTATTACCATCAGGGGAAGAATGGCAGAGAAAGGCACTAACCGTGTTGGGGAACAAGGGGGATGAGGCAGGATTGCATAAGAAAACGCCGCGTTATGTCGTACACAACGCGGCGAGAATGATCTACTCTACAGAGAGAGAATAGCTATTACAGGTACTTACACTACAGGTACTTACACAGATAAGAGGTCGGTTCGACCACCTGTAAGTTGAACTCACTTTTTCCCGGAACGAAAAACGTTTCTCCCGGTGTGAAAACCTGCCAATCCGGTGCGCCTGGCAGCAGTACTTTCAATGCTCCGGTGATCACCGTCATTTCTTCCGGCTGTCCGGTTCCAAAGGTGTATTCACCCGCATCCATGACGCCGACACTGGCGCGGCCAATGCTATCGCCTTCAAAACCGATTGATTTGACCTTCCCTGCAAAATACTCATTTACATTCAGCATAGCGCGGCACCTATCATCGAAAAAATTCAGGAAATTCATCTTAAAAGGAGAGTCGAGCCACTGTCACGATCTATTCATTGAAAGTTGGTGTTCGGTAACACTGACTGGTGATTATTTTGCCAGTGTCCGGCCCACCTTCCTATGCTGCCGACGGACGTAGTGCCTTCAACACGCTTGCCACAATCGCTTCTGGCGTTTGTGATGCATCGATGACGTGGTGTGCGACACCGCGATACAGCGCCTCGCGCGCGGCCAGTACATCAGCCATTTCCTCGGCGATAGGGCGACCCGTCAGCGTCGGACGCTGGTTATCCTGCGGGTTTTCCTCCAGCCGCTGGGCCAGCAGTTCGGCATCCGCATGGAGGTAAATGACGGTGCCTTTGTCATGCATAAAGCGCCGATTGGCTTCCGTCAGCACCATACCGCCGCCTGTCGCGACGATGCAGCGGTTGGACGTCACCTGCTGAAGCGCCAGACTTTCGCGCTGGCGGAACCCATGCCATCCTTCCTGTGCAACCACATCAGCTACCGTCATATTGGTGGTCTGCTGCATAAACAGGTCGGTATCGACAAAGTCATACCCTAACGCCTGTGCCAGTTGATGCCCAACGGTGGTCTTCCCACAGCCTCTGGCACCAACCATAAAAATGGGGTGTGTCATGTAATGACGTATCCTTCTTCTTTAATTCACCCGCTCCGCCATACTTCAAGCTGGACGCGCGTAGGCAGTCCCGCCACTCAAATTATTTCGGGTATCAAAGATAAATAGGGGTGATTACCTGCTTTGTCGTGGGCTGAATCATACCGATAAAATCAACAGAGAGGGAAGTGACTTCTCAGTGGAAACGAAAAGTTGAATAACTAAAAGTAAAAATTGAATGACAGGAAATATACCCTAAATAATTCGAGTTGCAGGACAAAACGTTAACGTTTTGAACAACGCAAAGCGTTGGCCCGCTAGGGCGAGGCTCACTTACGAGCCTCGTAACGCGGCGAGCGAGGGCATCCCGATGAGCTTACTCAAGTAAGTGATTCGGGTGACTGAACGACGCCAACGCACATGCAGCTTGAAGTATGACGGGTATAAAAAGCCCCGCGTTTAAAGGCGGGGCTACCACACTACAAACCGATCAGACGATTAATACGCGTGGAAATAATCCTGAATCACCGCTGGGTTCGTCGTTTTCGTCAGCGCCAGCATCAGCAGAATGCGTGATTTAGCTGGGCTCAGAGAATCGGCAACCAGACCCGGTTGACCCGCATCCGGTGGCACGATGCCGCTGCCGGTACGGCTGGAGCGTACAACAACAACGCCCGCGCTTTCCGCTTTACGGATGCCCGCATCGCCGCGCTTGGATACAGTGCCTGCGCCCATACCCGCATAGACAATACCTTTCGCGCCGTTCTTGATAGACGCGTGGTACATGTATTCAGGGTCATCCTGATAGCCATAAATGATATCAACGGCTGGCAGTTTATCTACGTTGGTCACGTCAAATACGGAACGCGTGGTGTGAACTTTATCCAGACGCGTCTGGTAATAAACTTTGTCACCGATAATCACGCCCAAATAACCTTCTTCTGGCGCTTTAAAGGTATCCAGCGTAGAAGCGTTGGTTTTGCTGATGAAACGAGCAGAACCAATACGGTCGTTCAGCACAACGAGAACGCCACGACCGCGAGAGTTTTTATCCGCTGCCACTTTTACTGCGCCGTACAGGTTCATCGGGCCGTCAGCGCTGATTGCCGTTGCCGGACGCATCGCGGCGGCAAAGACCACCGGTTTGTCACTCTTCACCGTCAGGTTCAGGAAGTAAGGCGATTCGTCGAGTGTATCCGTACCGTGCGTAATCACCACGCCATCAACATCGCTGCGTGCCAGCAGCTCGTTCACGCGCTTGCTCAGCTTCAGCAGCACGTCGCTGGTCATATTTTCACTGCCGATGCTGGCAACCTGCTCGCCTGAGATATTGGCAAGCGTTTTCAGCTCTGGCACCGCTTGAATCAGCGTCTCTACGCCCAGCGCACCCGCTTTATACCCCGTGGTTTGCGTATTGGCCGCAGCGGAACCAGCAATCGTACCGCCCGTTGCCAGAATAACAATGTTAGGTAGATTTTCTGCAGCATTTGCCAGAGACGAAAAACAAACAAAAACAACAACGAATAATGCGTTAAATATCCTTTTCATAACCTATACCAACTTATTGAGTTAAGTGGCAGACCAGATACGTCAGGTGCCTGATCTGTAAGCAAAAAAAATCCACTCTGTTGGCAGCCTGCCAACATTGGCGCTTATTCTGCCCCAGAATTCAACGAATTAATATATGCCTGTCAGACTTCATGTTAACGGTGTGTGATCCCTCACAGCGCGGCATTCCGCCGCGCTGATTTGCACTATCGACTAATCTGCGCCACGGCATCCTGCGAGGCCTGTTCACGCGCTTCGCCCGTCAGTTCTGACAGCGTTCCCTGATGCATTTCAAGCAGGCGATCGGCATGCTCAAAGTAGTGATCGTCATGGCTGATCGCCACAATCGTTTTCCCCAATGCGCGCAGCTGCGGTAACAGCTCAAGATAGAACACGCGGCGGAATTGCGGATCCTGATCGGCCGCCCACTCATCCAGCAGCAGGATATCCCGCTGTTCGGCGACGGCCAGCAGCAGCGCCACACGCTTACGCTGCCCCTGAGAAAGCTGTAAGTTCATTACCTGGTGGTTCTCCAACGTCAGCTTATGCCGCATGTTCAGGCGATCCAGCCAGCTATCGACCAGCGCCGTATCCGGCTCCGTTCCATGCGGGCCCATCATCTGTCCGAACAGGTGGAAATCAGTAAAGATGGCAGAAAATAGCTTTTGGTAATCCTCGCGCGTTTCCGCCGTAACGGGGCAGTTATCCAGCAGCAGCGAACCGGAAACCGGGGTATAAAGCCCTGTCAGCAGCATCGCCAGCGTCGATTTTCCACTTCCGTTCCCACCAATCAGAAACACCAGTTCGCCACGCTTTATCACCAGATTGATCGGTCCGACTTCAAAGCCAGAATCGTTATAGCGAAACACCACGTCACGCAGTTCCAGCGTGTGCCAGTCGGCAGGGGCAACCGCAGCGGAGAACGGTTCCTGATAATCCGCCAAATCGAAAAGCTTCAGCTTATTAAACGCGACTTGCGCGCTCAGCAGCGTCGGCAGTGCGCCAACGGCCTGAAGCATTGGCGTGCGTAAAAACAGCAGCGTCAGTGAATACGTCGCCGCCACGTTGGTATCCGCCCAGCCGAGGTTATTTGCCATGAAAAAGACCGCGCCAATCACGCCCAACATCATAATGTTCGACCAGTTCACCGCGCTGAGGTGGAAGGTGTCGGCGCGAATCACGTTCTGTCGGTAGTCCTGCGCATTGGCCTGATAAACCTCTTCATACAGCTTCTGCGCCCGCTCACGGTTGAGCGTCAGCTCTTTACGCCCGTTAATTACGGTTTCATAGTCTTTCTGGAGGCGATCTTCCGCTTCCCGCACCTGAGTAAGGTGGCGATACACGCGGGAAACCAGCATAAAGCCGCCCCAGAGCGTTATCGCAATCCACACGGAGGTCACGATCAGCATTTTCGGAGAGAGCCAGGCCAGATAAGCGGCCGAGCCGATGGTAAGCACAATGCCCTGAATCAGCTCAGGCAAACGCACAAACGCAATCGTGATATTGCGGATATCGCTGGACAGGCTGGCAAGCAGCTGCGCACTGCCGATCTGTTCGATACGGGCAATGTTAGTGTCCAGAATACGCTTGATAAATTGCCCACGCAGGCGGTAAACGAAATGGTGCCCCAGCGTGGTCAGCGCCAGTTGCGACACCAGCGTGACGCCCATCAATAGCAGCAGCAAGCCCAGAAATTGCGGCAATACGCTCAACGACTGATTGACCGTTTCAATCAATTGCAGGTTGATAAAGGCAATAAGCCCAATGCCCAGCGCGGCACTCAACAAACTTAGCAGGATAACGGCAAGAAAGGGCCAACGGTACTGCTGGTAAACAATGCGGAGCAACTCCATAACAACCTGGTCTCTCTGATGAAAACAATCGCCCGCAGTGTAATGGGGATGACTGTGATATCAAGAATAATTCTCATATCTAACGTGACACCAGATGCCATATCAGCAAACCCCACACCCAGCATTGCCAGCATTGCCAGCATTAACCATAAGAAAAAGTGATTAGTCATCACGCTTCGTTATCACGTTGCTGGCAACATACCTCGTTTAATGCTCATGTATTGCCGCCAATAGAAATAAACACAAATTGATACAACAAATATAGATAAAGACATCATCCTCACGGCGAACAACCCGCGACGTCTCACCCAAATGTGGACAAAAAGCGTATTGCCGTGACACCAGGTGCGCTAAGTGATGGTAATTTAACATTATAATTAGTGTAATAATAATTTAATTTGAATATCAATGTCGCTAAGCCACTTAATACGTAAGATTATTGTCATATTTTTATTTTCAAAACATTTCAAAAAAGTTGGATTTTTAGTTAAGCCACACCTATAAATATCAAGAATTGGGTGAATATCATCCGATAACCTAATCCCCGCAGAAGAGGGATTCACAGCAATATTGTTAATCATATTTGACAACTACTGCTTTTTGTTTCTGAACCAGGTCAGCTTTAGCGCCCCCCTCTTTTTGTGTTGGTGGTGCATATCCCCATACGTCTCCCGTTCCGGTCCCGATCCGCCGTGAGAGGTATTAAGACAATGGTTGCAGATAAGCAAGAGGCTATTTCATGTCAGATATGAATGTTATTGCGGGAAATGCAAATATCCTGTCGCGTCATAGTGGTCAGTTCATCAACACCGTTCCTCAGGGAGCGACGAATGTCGAATTGCTGGAAAGCAGCACCGTCAGAATCTATGGCACACCCGACGTGGTGTCTCGCTATGAGCGTGTTGGCAACGATCTTATCTTGCACATGAAAGACGGTACCACCGTCCGCTATGAAAGCTTCTTTACTCTGGATGCCGCCGGTTATCACAGCGAGCTGGTTTTTGACGATGGCACCCGACTCATCCATGCACAGTTCTCCGGCGCAGCAGCGGCAGAAGGAGCGGCACTCGCGGCGGAAGCCGTTGCCCTTACGCCAGAATATACCGCGCTGGGTGATATGACGTCATTGCTGATTGGTAGCACAACCACCAGTACGCTTTCCACTGCCACACTGGGCGGTATTCTGGGTGCGGTCGCCATCGGTGGAGCTGCAGTCGCAGTCGCATCGTCGAACAATAATGACGAACCACCAATAACCCCGCCACCGCCAGAGTCCTTAACCGTTAACGCCTTCGCTGAAGATAATATCCTGAATCGTGCGGAGATCGGCCAATCCCACATTCTTAGCGGTAATACAAACGGTATCGGTGCGGGCCAAATCGTCACCATCACGTTAAACGGCGTGGTTTACACCACTACCACAGCCGTCGATGGTTCTTGGCGTTTTACACTGCCAGCAGATGCATTTGCTGGGCTACAAGACGGCATTTACACATTAACAGTGAGCGTGCCGGGTGCTAATGGTGTTATCCATGAGAAAAACCTTGACCTCACCATTGATACCCTGCCTCCAAATCTAACCGTTGATAAATTTACGGGCGACAATTATCTCACTGTCGGAGAACTGGCAAACGGCCAGATCCTCAACGGAACCGGTGAAGTAGGCCAGCGCGTCACCATCACGCTCAATGGGAAAACATATACCACGATCATTAATGCAGACGGTAACTGGACCCTGACCGTGCCCGCTGCAGACCTTCGCGCACTGAGCGAAGGTGAACACGCCTTGTCGTTCACAATTAGCGATAGCGCTGGCAATATCACCGTGGTCAACCGCACCATTATTGTCGACACCACGCCACCGGAGCTGTCCCTGTCACCGTTTACCGGAGACAACAGACTCACCGCCGATGAGCTCCAGTCCTCACAAGTTGTCTCCGGTACGGCTTCCTTATCGGATGTCGGCCAGACAGTGACGATAACGTTTAACGGCACAACCTACACGACAACAGTAGGAAGCGACGGCACCTGGAGCGTACTTATTCCTTCCGGTGATATTCAGGCGCTGACTAACGGCACCTACAATCTGGTGGCGTCATTAACGGATAAAGCAGGTAACACCACCACGCTGCCGCCGCAAACCATCACGGTGGACACCAACGCCGAGGCGGTCAACATCAGCATCGTCTCGACAGATGACCGCCTGAATGCCACTGAAGCCGGGCTGCCGCTCACGGTTAGCGGGACCACAGCTAACGTTGCTGCAGGCCAAACGGTTACCGTCAGCCTCACTGTAGCAGGAGTAGTAAAAACCTACACAGCAGTAACGGGAGCTGATGGCAAATGGTCTGTGAATATCCCCAGCGCCGACCTGCTTCTGCTGTCAGATGGCAGCCACACTCTCACGGCCAGCGTGCAGGGAATCAGTGGAAATACCGTCACCGCTAACCACACGCTGGATGTTCACATCAATACGCTCCCATCCATTACGCTGACACCACCGTTCACTGACAGCGTATTAAACGCCGCCGAGGCCGCGCAGGATCAGGTCATCCGCGGGGAAACGGGGATTATCGGCAGGGGCCAAACCGTCAGCCTGACGATCGGCGGGTACTATGTGACAGGAACAGTGGATGCAAGCGGGCACTGGACGGTTACGATCCCTAAAAGCGTGCTGCAAAATCTGCCATCAAACAGTATCAGCGCGCTGGAGATTGTTGTCCGCGATATCGCAGGCAACGAAACAACCTTGACGCAGAATATCACCGTGGATACGACGCCTCCGACGCTCACCGTCTCCGTTATCGCTCAGGACGATGTCCTCAATGGCGCAGAATTGGCTGTCAATCAGGTGGTCAGCGGAACGGCATCACTCAGCGAAGCCGGTCGCACGGTCACCGTTACACTGAATGGTAAACCCTACACCACTACCGTCGGCAGCGACGGAAACTGGAGCGTCACGCTGCCAACAGCCGATCTGGTCGCTATCGCGGACGGTAACCAGAACCTGACCGTTACGCTAACCGATGCCGCAGGCAACACCACAACGGTTACCCATCCGCTAACCATTGACAGCGGCACGACCACCGCGCCGACCATCACCATCAATAACTTCGCGGGCGATAACGTCATTGATGGCGCGGAAGTAAAAGTCAGCCAGCAGTTGAGCGGGACCACCACCCACGTTGAGGTGGGACAGGTTGTCACCATCAGCCTGAATGGGAAAACCTATCTTGCCACCGTGCAATCCGGCGGCGTTTGGAGCATCAACGTTTCAAGCGCAGATATCGCCTTGCTGGCGGACGGTGCGCACAGCATTAGCGTTAACGTGAGTAACAAAGCAGGCAACATCGCAAGCGGAAGCCAGAATATCAACGTCGATAAGTCTGGCGACAGCATCGCTATCAACATTATCGCCAGCGATAACCTATTAAGCCGGGCAGAATCCCTGCAACCGTTGGCGATCAGCGGGAACACCGCCAATGTCCCCGCGGGGCAGACGGTGACCGTGACGCTAAACGGGAAAAACTACACCACCACCGTTGCTGCAGACGGCAGTTGGACGTTGCAAATCCCCAGTGCCGACCTCCAGCTTCTGTCAGATGGCAATGCCACCGTGACCGCCAGCGTGACTGTTGCCGGAGGCGGTGCCGTAACGGATAGTCACACGCTCGGCGTCCACATTCATACCCTGCCACAACCGACGATTGATACCCCATTCGGCAACGGCTCACTGAACGGTGCAGAAGCGCTGGTCAACCAAACAATTACCGGCCACACCGGCATCAGCGGCGCAGGGCAGACCGTCGTCTTGTCCCTCGGCGGGAAGTCTTATACCGGAACGGTTGATACGGCAGGTAACTGGAAAGTCACCGTCCCTGCAGCCGATCTCCAGCAGTTACCGGAAGGAAACAACACGCTATTGGTGACCGCACAGGATGCCGCAGGCAATCAGGCGGGTAAAACGTTTGTTAGCCCAACCGACTTTACCGCGCCTACCCTCACTATCGGCACCCTTGCCGGCGATGACACTATCAACATGGTCGAATCGCAAAGCAACCAGACCGTCAACGGCACCGCCTCAATCAGTGAAGCGGGTCGCACCGTCGTTATCGCCTTCGATGGGCAATTCTATACCGGCGTTGTCGGTAGCGATGGCAACTGGAGTATCAACTTACCCACGGCAGCCCTGCGCGGCATGGCCGATGGCAGCTACACACTGTCTGCCTCTCTAAGCGATGTCGCCGGGAATACCGTCAGCGTCGAGAAATCCATTACGCTCAGCGCGGATCCAGCATTCCAGCCAACGATATTCGTTAATCCTTTCGTCAATGAGAATAACGTCATCAGCGCAGCCGATCTCAAAGTCAGCCAGTGGCTGACGGGTTCCAGCGCGAACGTGGAAACCGGCCAGGTTGCGACTATTCTTCTCAACAACAAGTTCTACTTTGCTGACATCAAAAGCGGTGGGAAGTGGAGCGTGGAAATCCCCGCCGCAGACATGGCGCAGCTTTCTGAAGGCACTGTCTCCATCAGTGCGCAGGTCGCGGATCAGGCAGGGAATGAGGGCAGTCATGAGAACTGGTCCAATGTTGATATGGATAATGACAGTATCTCCATCAGCATGGTCGCGATTGATAACCAGATCAACCGTCTGGAAGCATCACAGCCGCTGACCATTTCAGGTTCGACGGTTAACGTTACTCCGGGAGAAAGCGTTACCGTTACGCTCAATGGCAAGACCTATATTGGTACGATTGCCGCAAACGGCAGTTGGAGCGTCACAATCGAGAGCAGCGATATGCTCGCCTTGCCGGATGGCACAGCGACCATTACCGCCAGCGTCGCCAACCCTGGTGATATCCCTGTCACCGCTAGCCGTAATATTGATATCCATATTAACAACCTGCCACAGCCAACGATTGACCAGCCTTTTGGCGACGGCATACTCAACATCATCGAATCAGCCAGCGGACAGAACCTGACAGGGAAAACCGGGATTGCCGGAGGCGGCCAAAGCGTCATCGTTACGCTGAACGGCAAAACCTATACGGCAATCGTGGACAATCAGGGTAACTGGAATGCAGTACTTTCCGCCGCCGACCTGCAACTTTTGCCAACCGGCGTACAGACCATTCGCGTAGAAGCGACGGATACCGCGGGCAACAGCATACAGGGCATTCGCGATATTACCGTCGATACGGTTCGCCCTCTTCTGACGCTGAAACCGCTGACCAACGACGGCATCATCAACGCCGCTGAAAGCCTGAGCGATCAGACGATCTCTGGTAGTGCGTTACAATCGGATGCCGGACGTACCGTCCTTGTCACGATCAGCAACAAAAATTATCAGGCACAGATTCAGGCTGACGGCAGTTGGAGTACCACCATTCCTGCCGCCGATCTTCAGGCTCTGGCTGACGGCAATTACACCTTGACGGCAACATTGACTGGCGCGTCAGGTAACAGCGCTACCAGCACGGGATCATTAACGCTGGATGCCAATCCGGCCAATCTACCGCTGCTCACCGTCAACGCCATCGCGCTCAATAACATCATCGACGGGGGCGAAATCAACGTCGCGCAAATCATCAGCGGCAGCAGCCTGAACGTCGAGGCGGGGCAGCGTGTTACCGTGACACTCGGCGACAACACCTACACCGCAACGGTTGACAGCAACGGCCAATGGCGCGTCAGCGTGCCATCTGTCGATCTTATTCATCTGGCACAAGGCGCGCATACCGTCACGATTGGCGTCAACGATGTCAGCGGTAACCCCGCAACGCTTAGCCAAACGTTTACGGTGAACACCTCCCTGAGCGGTATCGCTATCGATACCGTCGCGGGCGATGACAAACTGAATCAGACCGAAGCCGCGCAAGATCTCACCGTCAACGGCAGTAGCCAGAACGTGGCAGCAGGCACCGCCGTTACGATTACGCTAAACGGAAAAAGCTACGGCGGCGTCGTACAACCGAATGGCTCCTGGAGCATCACCGTGTCGGCAGCCGATGTCAGCACGCTGGCCGACGGCACCTCAACCCTGACCGTCACAACGATAGACAGTACGGGGAATGTGTTAAGCGGCAGCCGTACGATCGAGGTATTCACGCACAGTAGCCCCATGCTAACGCTGAACACGCCATTCAGCGACGGTATACTCAATGCCGCAGAAGCAGGCGTGACTCAGACGCTCAGCGGCACAACCGGTATCGCCTCATCAGGGCAAACCGTCACAGCCACACTCGGCGGCGTGACGTACACAGGGATCGTAGATACGGCAGGTAACTGGACGATTTCTCTGCCTGCGAATGGCCTGCAAAATCTGCCGAATGGCACCACCGCATTGCAGGTAAGCGTCAGCGACGCAGCCGGAAACAGCAGCACCTTAACCAGTAACGTTACCGTGGCGCGTACACCGCCTACGTTGACGACGGGCAACATTGCTACCGACAACATTCTGAATAGCACTGAGGTGCAAAGCAGCCAGTTGTTCACCGGCACCGCCTCACCGTCTAGCGCGGGGCAAACGGTCACCACCACGCTGAACGGCAAAACCTACAGCGGTACCATCGGCGGTGACGGCACCTGGAGCATCACCATTCCGTCGGCCGATCTGAGCAACCTGTCCGATGGCAATTACAGCGTCGTGACTCGTCTGACCGATGCCGCAGGCAATACCACGACCACAACGCAAACCATTGTGGTCGATGCCAGCCCGCTCAACGCGCCGGTCGTCACGATTGGTACTTTTGCTGGCAACAACATTATTGACGGGGCGGAAGCTCGGGTCAGCCAGGTGCTCAGCGGCACCAGTAAAAACGTTGAGCAAGGCCAGACGGTGACGATTAGCTTCAATGGCAAGGCATATACCACACAGGTTCTATCGAACGGGAACTGGAGCACCACGATTTCGGATACCGACATGGCACTGTTGGTTAACGGCAGCCAGACGATTACCGTCAGCGTGAGCGATGTCGCCGGCAATACCGCAACATCCAGCAGTGCCGTCACGGTGAATACTAACGCGAGTGGGCTGTCTATTACGCCAATCACCGGGGATAACCAGCTAAACGTGCTGGAAGCGGCAAACGGCATTACGATTAACGGCGGTGCCGTCAACGTCGCGGCGGGCACGGATGTCAACGTCATCCTCAACGGGAAAACCTACACCGTACAAGTGCAGCCAGACGGAACCTGGAGCGCCACCATTCAGCCAGGCGATCTGCAAGTGCTGGGGGATGGCGTCATCACGGTTAACGTCACGGCGGTCGATCAGGCGGGAAATGCCCTGTCGGGGACGCAGCAGTTGGGCATCAGCATCCACAATCCACCGGTGGCATCGCTGCATATGCCATTCAGCAACGGTTATCTGAATCTCAGCGACGCTCAGGCCGGGCAGACACTCTACGGCACGACGGGCCTGCGCGGAGCCGGGCAAACCGTCAGCGTCACCATCGGCAGCACAGTCTACTCCGGCACGGTTGACAGCAACGGCAACTGGAGCATGCAACTGTCACCGAGCGTGTTGAACGCGCTGGCAGACGGTATACAAAATATTTCCGTTACCGTCAGCGATGCGGCAGGCAATACCTCTACCGTTCAGGGCAGCGCCTTCGTTGACTTGACCCCGCCGGTGCTGACCATCAATCCGATTGGCGTTGACGATATCATCAACATCGCGGAAAGCCTGCTGCCGCTGGAGATCAGCGGTACGTCGCCCATTAACGACAGCGGCCGCCCTATCATTGTTAACGTCACCATCAACGGGCAGATCTATCAGGGGCTAGCGCAGGCCGATGGCACCTGGAGCGTCACCGTGCCTGCTGGCGACCTGCAAAACATGCCGAACGGCATCACGGCAATCACCGCCAGCTTGACCGATGCGGCTGGCAACATCGGCACGGTAAGCCATTCGATTACACTGGATACCGACCCAGCTAAAGCACCGACTCTGACGATAGCCACGCTGTCGACCGATGATTACCTCAATCTGGCCGAATCGGGCCAGCCGTTGACCATCAGCGGTAGCAGCCAGAATGTAGAACAGGGCCAGCAAGTTACCATCACTCTCAACGGTGGAATTTACTTCGCCACTGTGGGTGCGAATGGCAGTTGGAGCGTAGATGTTCCTGCAACGGATGTCGGCAACATCCCTGACGGTAAACAAACCGTGAGTGCTAGCGTAACGGACGTGAGCGGCAACCCTGGTTCAGCAACGCATAGCATTACCGTCATCACCGATGCGGGTAACCTGCCAGCCATCACCATCGCCACCCTATCGGGTAACGATATCGTCAGCGCGCAGGATACGCAGTCTGACCTGCTCATCTCTGGTTCAACGACGAATGTCCAAGTGGGACAGCGTGTCACGGTGACGCTGAATAGCAAAACGTATCTGGCGACCATTGGCGCTGACGGTAGCTGGAGCACGACCATTCCCGCTAGCGATGTGCAAAATTTGCCGCAGGGCAATCAGGATGTTACCGCGACGGTCAACGACATCGCACAGAACTCGGCTACGGCTACCCATCCGTTCACGGTCGATACCGTCCCACCGCTGCTGTCCATCGACATGTTGGTTGACACCAGCGACATTGGTTTGGCGGACGCGCTAGCCGGACTACCGCTGAGCGGCAAGGCCGAAGCGAACCTTCTGGTCACGATCAAAGTCGGTACGGCAATCTATAACGTGGTCTCTGATAGTAACGGCGTGTGGCAAATCACCGTTGCGGCAAGCGACCTGCTGGCATTGGGTGACGGCGTGAAAACGCTGGAGGCCAGCGTGACTGACGGCGCAGGGAATGCCAGCGCCGCCAGCATTAATATCACGTTAAAAACGCAGTCGCTCCCGACGCTGACGCTGGATTCGCTCTATGACAATAACGTCCTGACTATCGCGGAGCTGGCGACGGCAACGACGATTGGCGGCAGTTACACCAACCTGCCCGTCGGGACAGTGATTCAGGTCACGATAGGGACTTACACCACGACGGGCGTGACGCTCGCGAGCGGTCTGTGGAGCGCTACGATTCCGGCCAATGCGCTGAGCATTCTGGCAGATGGCAACATGCAGGTCAGCGCGACGGTAACAGACAGCGCAGGCAATACCGGTAGTGCGAGCGGCACGCTGGATGTCGTCATCCACACCAATTTTGCCATCAGTATTGCGACACCGTTTGTTGACGGCGTGCTAAATCAGGCGGAAAGCACGGTGGACCAGTTGCTGACGGGCACAACGGGGCTCATCGATCCTGGTCAGAGCGTGTCCGTTTCCATTACCAACGGCACGATAACCACCACCTACAGCGCCACAGTCGCGGCAAACGGCCAGTGGAGTGTGACGTTACCTGCCGCCGATTTGGCTTCACTCGGTGACGGCACACACACCATCAACGTCACCGTCACGGACCATGCGGGCAATACCGGGTCAGGAAGCGGCACGTTCTCCAGCGTCATTGTGGGCGTTCCTGTCGCCTCGATCGATACCCCGTTCGGCGACGGTAAACTGAGTCTGGCTGATGCGCAGCCGGGCGCGACGCTGTCTGGGCAAACGGGGCTCTCCAGCAACGTGGGGCAAACCGTGTCAGTCAGCATTAACGGCACCAGCCTCCCCGCCACGGTGAATGCCGACGGCAGTTGGTCATTATCGCTGGACCGCCAGACGCTGATCGACCTGCCGGATGGCACGGTGAATTTCACCGTCATCGTGACAGACGCGGCGGGCAACACCAGCACCACAGCAGCCACGGCGAATGTGCTGACCACCACCCTGCCCGTGGCAACGCTGGACCTGCCGTTTGGCGACGGCATCCTGAACGCCACTGAAATTCAGGCCATCCAGACATTGACCGGTAAAACCGGCATTACCAGCGCGGGTCAGGAAGTCATCGTGACGGTGACCAATAAAACCACGCTGGTCGACACCACCTTTACCGCCACCGCTGACGGCTTAGGCGGCTGGTCCAGAGCGCTGAGCCCTGCCGATTTGGCGATCTTCACCGAAGGCAACTACAGCATTAGCGTCAAGGTCACCGACTGGGTTGGCAATACCAATACCAGCGCCTCGCTCGACGTGAGTTCGGCGCAGACGCTGCCCGCCCCGATTATCGACGTGGTGCCGTTCGGTATCGATAATATTCTGAGCGGTGCCGAAGCCGCATCCGCACTGACCTTCTCTGGCCGCACGCAGATTGGTGGCAACGGGCAAAGCGTTAAACTGGAGATCGACCTCAACGGCATTCGCTACACCGCAACGGTGGATGGTCTCGGCAATTGGTCCGTTACGCTGCCTCCTAACGCGCTGAACTCGCTGAGCGACGGCCAGCATACCATCACCGTCACCGCCGTCGATGCGGCTGGCAACGTAGGGTCCGCGCCGATCGTCTTTAACAGCGATCTCACGCCACCGACCATCACGCTGAATACGCCGTTTGACGATGGCTACATGAGCATCGCGGAAGCCGCTACGTTGGCGGGCAGGACGCTAAGCGGTACCGCGGGCGATGCGGTAAACGTGAGCGTCACGTTTGGCGGACAACCGCTTGTCGTACAGCTTAGCGGGGGAGTCTGGACCGCAACGCTCACCCCAATCCAGCTTTCTCTGCTTGCTGACGGTACGCAAAATATCAGCATCACGGCCACGGACAGCCTCGGTAACAGCAGCACGTTGAATTCTCAGGCCTACCTCGCGATTCAGGCCTCACCAACCATCACGATTTCAACCTTCGCCGGTCTGGACGGTCTTACCTATGCGGAAAGCCGGGCAACGCAGGCCGTCAGTGGGACATCGACCGGACTAGAGGTCGGCCAGAACGTGACCGTCAGACTGAATGGTCTGGACTACCAAACCAAAATTCTCAACGGTGGCTTATGGAGCGTTGACCTCCCTTCTTCTGCATTCCAGGTATTGTCCAACACGACCTATTCGCTTTCCGTCAGTGCGCAGGACCGGGCCGGGAACCCAACGCCAGCATCCAGCGTTAACTTTGCTGTTGACCTGACGCAAACTCAGCCCATCATGACCATTAACCCCATCTCGACCGACAACATCATCAATGCCGTCGAGATCAATGGCAGCGTCACGATCTCTGGGCGATCTATCGGGCCTACGTCATCACTGACTGCTGTAAATCTTCAAATCGGTTCGTCGACATATACGCCTGTCACCGACACCAACGGTAACTGGAGCATTACCATTCCAGCCCTGCCAGCCTTTGCCGGTCAGGGGGCGATTAGCGTAACGGCGTCATCAAATGACGCGACCCTGACCACAAGCGTCATCGTGGATACCGTCGCGCCCGATTTGAATATTGTCTCCCTGGCTACAAACAATGTGCTCAACGCAGCTGAAATGAGCACCGCGCAGGCGATTACCGGTACGGCCTCCGTCTCAGAGGCGGGACAAATTGTCACCATCGTCCTGAACGGTAAAACCTACAGCGCTCAGGTTTCGGCCCTCGGCACCTGGAGCGTCAATGTGCCAGCTGCAGATCTGGCACAGTTGGCCGACGGCAGCTACGTCATCACCGCGACGCTGGCCGATAAAGGTGGCAATACCACAACGGATACGCAGGTCATTACCGTTGATACCGATACCCCGTTGCTCAGCGTCACGCTGTTCGATGACAACATTCTGACGCTGGCTGAAGCCGTCGCGGGCGCAGCGATTACCGGCAGAGGCGAAGTCGGTGCCACCGTCACCTTAACCGCCGGGCCGCTGACGGGTACCACAACCGTCGGCCTCGACGGCAACTGGAGTCTTCCAATCTTGTCCGCCAATCTGCAAAATCTGATTGACGGGCCGCAGGTCATCGGCGTGACGCTGACCGATACGGCGGGTAATTCCGCACACCTTGATGTCACGCTGGACGTTGCTCTGAACAAAACGCTCGGCGCAGGCATTACCGATATCTTCGGTAACGATGGCATCCTCAATATGGCCGAATCACTGGTGACGCAGGTCATCAGCGGTAACGCGACCGGCAACTATCTGGGCGCCAAAGTCGTGATTAAAGGACTCGGTGCCGATTTGGAAGGCACCGTTGGAGCCAACGGGGCCTGGAGTATTTCGATACCTGCCGATCGATTCAGTCTGTTGAGCAACGGACTGTTGCAAGTGAGTGTGGATATTGTCGATTCACACGGCAACGTGAAGAATCAGTTGGTCAACATTGACGTGTTGAAATCCCTGCCAGTCATTGATTCTGTTGTGGCCTTCACGGATGGCGCGCTGAATGCGGCAGATGCCGCGACCAGCCAGATTATCAGCGGTATCGTCAGCAATGTGAATATCGCTGCTGGCGCAACGGTCGCCGTGACGTTGGGCACTAAAATTTACACTGGAATTACGGTCGGTGCAGGCGGTGCATGGAGCCTGTCCGTTCCAGCTCTCGATCTGCAAGCCTTGCAGGACGGCACGCTGGCGCTGGGCGTCGCGGTCACCGATCATGCAGGCAATACCGCCAACCAGATAGTGAACGTCCCGACGGTCATCAAGAACTTGCCGAGCATTACGCTAAATCCGGCCTTTGGCGATAGCCTGCTGAATCTGGGCGACCTGCTGGTCAACCAAACCCTCAGCGGCACAGCTACCGGTCTGGCAGGCAGAACCATTACGCTTAGCATTGCGGGTTCACAGACAGTCACCGCGACCGTCGGTCTGGACGGCAAATGGAGCGCCGCGGTTACCCCAAGCATACTGGGTATTCTGCAAGGGCTGGGCAGCGGTGATTTCACCGTGACCGCGACCGCAACAGACAGCGTGGGCAATAGCGCCAGCGGCAATGCTGGCATCAAGTTCGATTTCGCCCAGCCAGTGATTACGCTGAACCCGGTATTTGGCGGCGATGGTTTCCTCAACGCGGCAGAAGCGCTGGCGGCACAAACGATCAGTGGTGTGGTCACCAATGCCAGCGCCGGATCGCAGGTTGCGGTTACCCTTGGCGGTAAAACTTTCCTGTCTACGGTCGGGGCGGGTGGCGCGTTTAGTCTGACACTACAGCCGTCCGATCTCAGCACGCTGCTTGATGGCAACACCACGCTGAATGTGTCGATCACGAATACCTCTGGCAATATCGGCACGGTCAATAACGCCATCAATATTATTGCCAAAACGCTGCCGACGATTAGTCTTGGCTCACTGTTTGGCGGCGATGGTTTCCTCAATGCCGCAGAAGCCGCATTGACGCAGACGATTAGTGGCACCACCACTAATGCCGTCGCAGGATCGGCGGTTGTGATTCGCATCGGCACCCTGACGCTGAACGCGACCGTTGGCAGTGACGGCACCTGGAGCACCAGCGTCACGCCGCTGCAACTGTCCGGCCTGGCGAACGGCAACCTCACCGTCAGTGCCACGGTAACCGACCCGGCAGGCAACAGCACGGGTATCAGCACAGGCCTCAACATCGCCATATTGCCGCCGACGATTACCCTTAACCCGTTGTTCAACAATGGTGTATTGGATCTTCCTAGCCTGTTAAGTACCCAGCTCATCGGCGGGACCACGACCAATGTGCCAGCCGGCACCGCGATCAACGTCACGCTGGGCAGTAAAACCTACACGGCAACGGTTGGTGCAAACGGCGGTTGGAGCCTGCCAGTCCCTAGCCTCGACCTGAAAGCCCTTGCGGATGGCGTAACTAACGTCAGCGTTCGTTTGGTCGATGCAGCAGGTAACGTCGGCACGCAAACCGGTACCGTCAGCGTGGCGATTAACGGTCAACCGACGCTGACCATCAATCCGCTCTTTGGCGGTGACGGCCTGCTCAATGCTGTCGAGGCAGCGGCAGGTCAGATCATCAGCGGAACCAGTACCAACGCGATAGGTTCCACGATCCAGATCTCACTGGGTACCAAGACCTACTCTGCCGTGGTGCAAAGCAACGGTAGCTGGTCCGTCAGCCTGCCGTCACTCGATCTCAACGGTCTGACTGACGGCACGCTTTCCCTCAACGCCTCTCTGACCAACGCGGCAGGAAAAAGTACCAGCGCGGGGGCATCCATCGGCGTGGGCGTTCACACGCTGCCAACGGTCAGCCTCGGCTCCCTGTTTGGCGGGGACGGTTACCTGAATCTGGCCGAAGCAGGCATAAACCAGATCATCAGCGGGACCACAACCAACGCGGCGGGCGGTAGCGTCACGCTGACCGTGGGCGGGCTCGTGCTCAATGCCGCGGTCGCCAGCAACGGCACCTGGAGCATCAGCGTACCGAGCGCTAACCTGCTCAACATCGCCGATGGCAATTTGTCCGTCGGCGTCAAAGTCACTGACCGCTATGGCAACACCAACAACACCAGCAGCAACGTGATCGTGAAAACGCACCAGTTGCCGCAGTTGGGCATTGATGCGGTGGGGTCGCTAATTGGCAATACCGTTGGCCTGCTGGCAAACGGCGTCACCGTCAGCGGGACATCACGCTACGTGCAGCAGGGTGCCAAGGTGACCGTCACGCTGCTCGGCCAGACACTACAGGGTACCGTCGGTGCTGATGGTAAGTGGAGCGCGCATTTCACCAGTTCACTACTGGGGATCAACGTCCTGAACGTTGGCGCGATTTTGACGGCGCTGCTGGGAACGGCGGTTGAAGCCTCCGTCACCGATCAGGCGGGTAACTTCACCGGCGTATCCGCCGGATTAACCTCCGGTATCGCCCTCGGGTTACCGCTGATGAGCATGATGGCACTGGACGTTGACGATAGCAGCCTCGCGCAGGTGGCGTCACTGTCCAGCGAACCGCTCGATACCGGGGAAAATGCCGAGGTACAACCCCTTAATGTCAGCTCGAAAGTGGCGGCAGCTGCGCTCAGCGAGACGCACACCATCGACAATAGCGCCAGCACCGACGTGGAAGACAGCGTTTATGCCATCGGTGGCGTCGTTATCAATCTGGCCGACGGCAGTGTGCAAACGGGCGAGGATGTCGAAGGGGGTGAAGGCGACGATCTCATTACGCTCTCAACGCTCGATTTTACCCAGATCGATGGCGGCAACGGCATTGATACGCTGGTTCTGGATGGCACCGAGCTCAACCTGGATCTCACCGAGCTGGGGCTGAAAATCGACAACGTGGAGATTTTCGATTTAGGCCAAAACGGCACCAACAGCATCACACTGGATCTCGACCGCGCTCTGAATGTCACCGACCACCCAGAAGATGACTTACTGATCGTCGGGGGCGAAGGCAATCAGGTGAACCTGATCCCGGGCGAAGGGGCGTGGAGTACGGTAGGACAGCGCGATATTGATGGCCAACGTTTCGACGTCTACCACCATTCATCGTTGGATAACGCCAACAACCTGGGAGATGTACTGGTGCAGCAAGGCCTGCTCGTCAATATGGTGTAACGGTGTTTTAAGCGCTGGCTCGATCAAGGGCTGCTGCTTATACACAAATGCGGAGATCAACGCGGATTTTATCGCTATCCGGCGTAAAAAATTATGCTGAGGAGATAGCAGGTTTAGGATGAGCCGCATGGACGCGGCGAAAGCTTGCGCCACGTCGGGAACGTGTCGCAAGCGGTCCGTTAAACCTGATACCGCCGAAGGCACCGCGCCAGCGGCATAATTTCCGCCAAAAGCCTGGGGTCTCGGGGCGAGCGGCGTTTGAGCCGTCCCGAGTCGGGCGCGTGCTACGAGGTAGCATAAAAATAGCGCCATTATCGCGCACGAAACAACCTCAACAGCAGCATAGAAATATGACGAAGAGGGAGAGCGGAAGGGGTATTAACGCATTTTGCCAGCGCGCGCTCTCCCTCCTTTAAAGGAACTAAAACAAAGAGTGATGAAAACAGGGGTCATTGATGCACAAACCATTTTTTATCAGGGGCATGTTTTTTCCGCGCAATCGCGCTTTTTTGACACGCACATTACGCCATCACACGCCGCGCGGTGTCCTGACTATCGGGCTGGCGATCGGGCTGACCTGCGGTAGTCTTCCTTTCTTCTATAGCTCGCCGACGTTCGCTCAGGCCGTCGCGTTTGACTGGTCCGCCGCACCGACAGAGCAGCAGGTCGATAGCCTGGACCTCAAACAGGCCATTCTTCGCGCGTTCGCGCGCAACCCGCAAATCGCACAGGCCTCGGCACAAATTCGCGTCGGCGAAGCCGATCTGCGCGTGGCACAAAGCGCCTGGTTCCCGCAAATCGGCCTGAGCGGCAATGTCGGTCGGTCAGATCAAAGTGATACCGGCGGCACGATGAGCAACAATTCTACGGCGGGTCTTACGCTAAAACAGCTCCTGTACGATTTCGGTAAGACGGGCGGCAGCATTGATGAGCAGCACAGCCTGTCAGATGCTTATCGCTATCAGCTCTACGGCACCATGACCACGGTAGGTCAGCAAACCTTGCTCACCTACCTGAAAGTCAAACGCTATCAGGAACTGAGTCTGGCGGCCGAGCGCAATATCACGTCGCTCAGTGTGGTAAAAGACACCGCGACGCTCCGCGCCGAGGCTGGTCTCAGTACCCAATCCGATATCCTGCAAGCGGAAACCCGCATCGCGGGTATGAGGGCGACGCTGGAGCAATACCGTGCGCTGGAACGTTCCTCGCTGGCGCAGCTCAGCGTGTTGACCGGCGTTCTCCCTACCGCCCTGCCCGATCTGCCACGCGCGCTGCTGCAACAAAAGATTACGCTCAAGGCACTCCCGTACCAGCAGAGTAATGCGGTGCTGAGCGCGCAGTCCAAGCAAGAGGCCTCACGCCACCGGATTCGTCAGGCAGAAGCGCAGCACTTTCCCACCATTGCCGTGCAGGCAGGTCGCACCCGCTATGAAACCGACAGGCGTAATTACTGGGACGATCAGCTACAGCTGGTGGTAGAAGCCCCGCTTTATCAGGGCGGTGCCGTCAGCGCACGCGTTGATGCCGCGTCAGGCACGCGCGAAGCGGCGCAGGCCGAAGTCGAAGCGGCAAAGCTGGATATGAACCAGAAGGCCTCAACGGCCTATGCCGATCTCATCGGTGCGCAGCAGCGTGAAAAAGCCAGCCAGCAGCAAATCACCAGCGCGACCTACACCCGCAATGTTTATCAGGATGAGTACAAGCTCAGCAAACGCAGCCTGAACGACCTGCTCAGCGTGGAACAAGACGTGTTGCAGGCTGAAACCTCACGCATCGGTGCGTTATACGACGGCTGGGAGGCGACGGTTAACTACGCCGCGGCCGTCGATAATCTGCTGGATATGCTGGGTATTGAGCGTCATCAAGCCACTGGCGAGACGTTACCGTCGCTGTAAGCCGGCTCCTGCCGGATAAGAACATCCAGGAATATCAATGACACACGTTACCCAAACTGAAGTCTGGATTGCCGCGATGGCTCGCGCCGCCGCTCACTATGGACAGGTGGTGGATACTCAGTCGGTTAGCCAGCAGATGCGCTGGTACGAACAGCAGCCGATTGCCCGCCAGTTAGAACAAATCAGCCACCTGATGGGGTTGAGCATCAGCCTGCGCCACACGGAGAAACTCCGCTGGCGCAACAAGATCCTACCGGTACTGGCGGAAACCGATGACGGCGGCGTGATCGTCATCGAATCATTGAATGACGAAGGCATCGCCACCTACTGGCTGAATGACGGCGGCGATATTCAGCGCGAAGCCGAACTGACGGAACTCATCAAACACAGCCAGGGGATTATCGTACTGGTCGGCATCGCGGAACGTGGCCGCGATACCCGCATTGATGATTTCGTCAAACCGTACCGCAAGCACTGGTTCTGGCAACACTTTCGCGGCGCAAAACGACAGATCGGGGAAATCTCTCTGGCCTCTATCGTGGGTTAACGTTCTGGCGCTGGCGGGGATTCTGTTCTCCATGCAGGTGTATGACCGCGTGATTCCGGCGCAGTCGATCCCCACGCTGTGGGTGCTGTTTTTCGGCGTGCTGCTGGCCGCCGCATTAGAGTATGCCATCCGTTTGTCGCGCACCATCGTCTCCGATCTGATGGGAAAAAGTATCGATCTGAACGTCTCGGGTATGCTGTTCGCCCGGGCGCTGGCGATAAAAAATGAGGCTCGGCCGAAATCCACCGGCTCGTTTATTTCGCAGTTGCGGGAAATCGATCAGGTGCGTGAACTGCTGACCTCGACGACCGTCGGGGCGGCCGCTGACATGCCGTTCGTCTTGCTGTTTCTCGGTATCATGGCGATGATCGGCGGCCCGCTGGTGTTTATTCCCATGCTGGCGATCCCGCTGATTGTGATCCCCGGCCTGCTGCTGCAATGGCCGATGGCGAAGCTCGCCAAAGAAGGGATGCGTGAAAGCGCATTGCGCAATGCGGTGCTGGTCGAATCCATCGAAGGGATCGAAGATATTAAAGCGTTGCAGGCCGAACCCTACTTTCAGCGCCAGTGGGAGCAAACACACGAAGTCAGCGCCGCCATCGGGATGAAGCAGCGCGTGTGGGGGGCACGGCTCAGCGGCTGGGCATCAACCGTTCAACAGCTCACCTATGCTGGCATGCTGGTCTTCGGTTGCTATCTGGTGATGGCGGGCGATATAACCACCGGTACGCTCGTGGCCTGTAGCCTGCTTTCCTCCCGCACCATCGCCCCGCTCATGCAGCTAACGATGGTGTTTTCCCGCTGGCAGCATGCGAAAACCGCCATGACCGGGCTGGATGACATCCTGCAAAAACCGCTGGATCGGCCGGAAGACGGCAAAATGGCGCACTGCCCGATCCTTCAGGGGCACTTCCAACTGCACAACGTGCAATACAGCTACGACCCCGAAAAGGGCGATACCGCCTTGCAGGTCGGTAAACTGGAGATCAAACCGGGCGAAAAAGTGGCGCTGCTGGGTAAAGTCGGTGCGGGGAAATCCACCCTGCTCAAGCTGCTTGCCAATCAGGCAACCGCGACGCGCGGCAAGGTCATTATTGATGGCGTTGATATCAGCCAGATCGATCCAGCCGATGTCCGCCGCCAGTTGGGTTTTCTATCACAGGAATCGCGCCTGTTCTTCGGCAGCCTGCGGCAAAACCTGATGCTAGGTAACCCGCATGCTACCGAGCAGGAACTGTTGCAGGCGCTGCGCATTAGCGGCGCGCTCAGCCTGATCCGACAGGATGCTTCCAGCTTGGATCGCATCATTCATGAAGGCGGGCGCGGTTTATCTGGCGGACAGCGACAGATGATTCTGCTCAGCAGGATGCTGTTGCGCAATCCCCAGATCGTGCTGCTGGATGAACCCACCGCGTCGATGGATGAACAGCTGGAAAGCCACGTTATCCAACAGCTAAGCAGTTGGCTCACGGGCCGCACATTGGTACTGGTGACACACCGCCCGGCGCTGCTCAAGCTGGTTGATCGCGTGGTCGTCATGGATGGCGGGCGCATCGTGGCAGATGGCCCGCGCGATCAGATCCTGAAAGCGGTCAGCAAACCGGCAGATACCGCACAGAGCGTGGCGTAAGGGGAAATACAATGAGTAGCATCACTATCCATGATGACCTGAAACGCCAGGGACGACGCGTCTCCGTCATTATCTGGCTCAGCCTGCTGGGGCTGATCGCGTTTTGTATCTGGGCCCAATTCGCCGTGCTGGATGAGGTTTCCGTCGGGAGCGGCAAAGTCACGCCGTCGACCCGCGCGCAGGTGATTGAAAGCCTCGATGGCGGGATCATCGGCCAGCTGTATGTGCAACAGGGTAACGTCGTCGAGAAAGGTCAGGTGCTGGCGCAGTTGGACATCAACCGCTTCCAGTCCGTCTACGGCGAAGCCTTCTCCCGCGTGCAGACGCTGCGAGCCTCCGCCGAACGCCTGCACGCCGAGCTCAGCGGTGCACCGCTAAAATTTAGCGAAGAAACCATGAAGGAACCGGCGCTGGCCGCACGCGAACGTCAGCTTTATGAATCACGCTTGCGCAATCGCGATGAAACGGTCGCCAACCTGCAACAGTCTATGCGGCTGGTGGAGCAAGAGCTGCGAATGACGGAACCGCTGGTACAGCGCGGTGCCGCCAGCGCCGTCGAGGTGATTCGCTTACGCAGGCAGATTAGCGAAATCCGCGGCAAAATTGACGAAGCCAACAACCAATATGCCGTGCGAGCGCGGGAAGAACAGGTCAAAAACAACGCCGATCTGGAAGCACAGATGGAAGTGGTCAGTGGGAAAGCCGACCAGCTCAAGCGCGCCACCATCACGTCACCGGTACGCGGAATTGTGAAAGACATTCAGGTAACGACCGTAGGCGGCGTGCTGCAACCGGGCGGTAAGCTGATGGAAATCGTACCGCTGGAAGATCAGTTGCTAATCGAAACACGCATCAACCCACGCGATATATGCCTATATCCGGCCGGGTTTACCCGCCACGGTAAAAATCACCGCCTATGACTCTTCCATCTACGGCAATTTAACGGGCGAAGTCGAAAGCGTGTCGCCGGATACCCTTCAGGACGAAGTCAGGCGCGATCAGTTTTATTATCGGGTCTATGTGCGCACCACGCAGGCGGAGCTGACCAACAAAGCTGGGGAAAAATTCCCCATCGTGCCCGGTATGGTCGCCAGCGTTGAGATAAAAACCGGTCAAAAAAGCGTGATGGACTATCTGATTAAGCCGCTGAACAAGGTCAATGAAGCGCTGCGTGAGCGTTAAACTCGCCCCCGGAACAACGAGTGGAAGTGACAAACAGCAGCGCCGCACGGTTCCCCGCGCGGCGCTGTTATGACAGAACGATGTCTTAACCGCGTTATTTCTTAACGTTGACGTTCTTGATTTGCCATGTACTGTCGCTCGTCAGTTTGACGTTCTTCATGGTGACCTCTATCGGCTTTTTCGCGTTCTCGCCGTTCAGTACCACTACGCCTTTGGTTTGGGACGTAATATCTTTAAACGTAATGTCGCTCCAGTCAGGAACATTACTCCCCTCTTTTTTCTCATATACCGTATCAATCACAATCGGTTTCGCCACATTTTTCATGACGACATTACTATACCGAACGCCAGTGACCACCCCAGCAGCCGACTTGTCACTCTTAATACGTAAGCCATTCGTGGTGCCATTCATGTTCAGGTCATCGACGGTTACATTGTAAACCCCCATCGTTTCGCTGCCGATCGACATACCGTGGCCTGTTCCGAATTCGTTATGCAAAATGGAAATATTACGCGTCTCGGCACGGCCTTTATAGGCTTTGATCGCCACGTTATCGTCACCCGTCGAAATATTGCTGTGGGCAATAGTGATATTTTTTGACGACATCGGATCGATACCATCGGTGTTTCTGGCGGTGGACGGTGTTTTGATCGTGGTTTTCCACGCGGTGAAACCATCACCATCGCTGAACACGACATGGAAGTTCGGGGAGTTAATGAGAGAGATGTTATACAGCGTGAAATTCTTGCTCTTATTAATCTGAATCAGCCGGGGAGTATTCTGTTTTAACTTTTTCACTTTGGCATCGGCGGCCAAATCCCACCAGCTCACCTTTTTATCTTGCAGCTTCACGCCGCCTTGCCCATCAATAGTGCCCGGCCCATAGATTCCGCTACCTGTCGTACTCGTAGCGGTAATAAACGCATCACAGCCTTTACCGTTTTTATCAACGACGCCGCAGGATGATGGCGCGTTCTCAAAAGACTTGGCGTTATTCACAGCACGTAAGGTCACCCCTTTGTCGATTAATAAGCTCACGCCAGAAGGCAGAGAAAGCGGACCGCTCAGAAAGACGGACGAACTCCCTGTGCTCAGCCTTACCGCTTTTCCTTGCCCGCAATTATTCAGAGCCTTTTGAATCGTACTCGTGGCCGTACTGCTGTCCGCTTTAAGCACCGTACAGGAAGACGGTGCTTTCGGTTCACTCACCGTTCGTGAGTCAGAAGCAAACGCCGATGCGCTGAACAGACCTAATAGCCCCAATGATAGTGATAAAACTCGCTTGCCTGATTGGTATTCCATGTCAAACCTTACCTTATAGATATCCGCAATTTTATTGTGACTAAAAAGGAATGACGTATTTTCTTTATTTAATTAAGAAAAATGAAACACCTTTATAGAAACTAAAAATTGTCGCACATGAATATGTAGATTAATAAAAGTCCATTTACATAAAACTTTGCTGATGTTTATCAAGAAAAGCATTCAGTTTTACGCATGGTTAAATTATCACCAGAAAATTAAATGGCACATCAACGAAACGTAGAAACAAATCGAATCCCGTCACGTACAGCAGTAGGCGAGTGATAAGATTTTCACCTCGCCACATCATTCACTTCTCTTATTCTTAATAAGAACCTTCCGAATGTTTATTAATTTCCAGAAAATAATTAAATGAAATATAATAAACCATAAATAAAATTAAATATAAAATAATAACAGACTAAATTAAATAACCTGATTAATCTCAAAAATTTCTTCGAATTATTATTCATTTCATATTCTCTGCTATATAATCCTTTTCGATGCGCAAGGACTCCCTCTTTATTTGGAATAAATAAAGAGAAAAAATATCCGTTTAATTTACAAGGAAAAACACATGTTTAAGTATTTAACACCGATATTTTTATGCACCGCTGCTATTTCTTTTCAGGCTCAGGCTGATGACACCATGTTGATGCTGCTGAAAAAAGACAATGCCACCTATTTAAGCTGGTCTACCGATGCAGGCAATGTTGTTCGCCAGGATGTGTATCGCAGCACCAATAGTGCTCAGGCAGGCAGCGAAAAAATCGCAGAGCTCAATTCCAGCGACAGAACCTTTACCGATTTAACCGCCAATCCACAGTCAGACTATTGGTATTGGGTGGATACCGTTAGCGGTAATAATAGCGTTCTGAAATCTAATGCCGCCTCAACGGCACCTGCGCCATTACGTGCAGCGCCGCTTAAAGCAGCCAGTCCAGAATGTAAAGCGGGAGCGGTAATTAAAGATAAAACCGTCGACTGCGGTGGTATTACTCTGGGTCTGAGCTGTAAAGGCGACAGTGATAAACAGCCTCCGGTTATCACGCTGGAAAATGCCACCATTAAGAACCTGCGCATCTCTGAAAAAGGCGGTTCTGACGGTATCCACTGTAAGTCAGGCAACTGCCGTATTGAAAACGTGATCTGGGAAGACGTTTGTGAAGATGCAGCAACCAACCTGGGTAAAACCATGACCATCGTCGGCGGTGTTGCACATAACACCACCAATGGCCCTGGTGGCAAGCCGGACAAAGTGCTGCAACAGAACTCCAAGAACAGTCACACTATCGTACAGGGCAACTTCACCCTGACTGGCCAACACGGCAAACTGTGGCGCTCTTGTGGTGACTGCACCAACAACGGTGGCCCACGTAACCTCACCATCATCAGCGCAACTGTTAACGGCACCATCGACAGCATCGCTGGCGTAAACCGTAACTTTGGTGATGTTGCTGAAATCCGTGATTTGCGTATTAAAAACTACAAAGCAGGTAAACCTAAAATCTGTGAAGAGTTTACTGGTGTAGAAAAAGGCAAAGGCACACCAACAAAACATGACGAGCAGTGGGATACCAAGAACTGCAAAGTCAGCCGTTCAAACGTTAAAGCTCTGTAATTCTGCCAGCAGAATTCACATATAAATTAATACCCCCTCTGGGGTCCTGACGCATCAGTCACTTGCAGACCGTGCTTATTCAAGCACGGTCTGTTTCATTTCATCACCCTTGCTGCAATTCGGTAAACAGCGTGCGTTTTAACGCCAGCTCGACGCCGCGCAGCTCCGCCAGCCCTTTCAACCGCCCAATTGCTGAGTAGCCGGGGTTGGTTTTCTTTTTCAGATCGTCCAGCATCTGATGCCCGTGATCTGGCCGCATCGGGATCGGACGGCGATCGCCCGCCTTCTGACGCCGCAGTTCTTCTGCCAGAATGGCTTTGATAATCGCCACCATGTCCACATCCCCCTGCAAATGCGCCCCTTCATGGAACGAGTTGGGATTGTCTTCCCGACAGGTGGCACGCAGATGGGTGAAATGCACGCGATCGCCGAACGTTTCCAGCATCGTCACCAGATCGTTATCAGCACGCACGCCGTACGATCCTGTGCAGAAGGTAAAGCCGTTATGAAGGCTATCGACCGTCTGTTTCAGCCAGCGCATGTCGTCAATCGTCGACATCACACGCGGCAGCCCAAGGATCGGACGCGGCGGATCGTCCGGGTGAATAGCAAGGCGAAGGCCAACGGCTTCCGCAACGGGCACAATCTCGCGGAGGAAATACCCAAGGTGCTCGCGCAGTTTGGCGTGGTCGATACCATCATATTCCGCCAGACGGCTACGGAATTGCTCCAGCGTATAGCCCTCTTCAGAGCCCGGTAGCCCTGCGATAATGTTGCCCGTCAGGCGCGCGATATCTTCTTCACTCATCGCACGGAAGTAGTCGGCAGCCTGTGCCTGTTCATCCGCCGTGTAATCTTTTTCAGCACCGTGACGCTTCAGGATATGCAGTTCAAAGGCGGCAAAGGCAATGTGCTCGAAACGCAGCGCCTTTGCGCCATCCGGCAGGACATATTCCAGATCGGTTCGCGTCCAGTCCAGCACGGGCATGAAGTTATAACACACCGTATCAATGCCGCACTGCGCCAGGTTACGCAGCGATTGCTGGTAATTGGCAATATGCTGCTGATAATTCCCCGTCTGGGTTTTGATCTCCTCGTGAACCGGTACGCTTTCCACCACCGACCACACTAGCCCTTTCGCCTTCAATTCGGCTTTGCGCTTTTCGATCTCTTCAATCGACCAGATTTCGCCATTGGGGATGTGGTGCAACGCCGTCACCACGCCGGTCGCTCCAGCCTGCCGAACATCATCCAGTGAGACAGGATCGTTCGGGCCGTACCAACGCCAGGTTTGTTCCATACCGAGTTACCCTTTTATTTTCGTCAAGATAGTGAGTTGTCGTCGAGAATAGGAAAAGCCTACCTCACCGGGACAGGCTGTCAAACGAAACTCATTAATTGATTGACCAATTACACAAAAAATTCGCATTTTGGACTGACATAATGCGTACTCGGGCTGAAATCATGCGAGGGAAAGTCAGAAATGGATTATTTGGTCTGACATCTTTTCTCTCCGTACACTAAATGCGATGCCGGAGAGAAAATCCACACGGGAAAGGAAACGCAGGAGGAGAGTTAGGATTCCAAACGGGAAGGAACAGACTCGAACAGGTAGCCGTCGAACGCCGGATCGTCCACGTTCGAGATTTCCAACAGCTTAATTTTTACGTTTTCCAGATGCTGCCACATTGCCTGACGCGCCATGTTCACATCGCGGCGAGACACGGCACGCAGGATTTGTTCATGATCGTCCAGCCACTGGCGCTGATAGCTGAAATCGTCGGTATGGGAGTGAATGCCTTGCCACATCGGGCTGCGTTTACGCGCCTGCCACACCTCATACACCATATTGGCTAAGACGCTGTTTTGGGTAGACTGCGCCAGCAGGCAATGGAATTGTTCATCGGCGCTTTCATCCACGCTGCCGTTCTCAAGCGACGCCCGTTCTTGTTCAATGGCCTGCCGCATTTTCACGATGTCACTCTTGGTCGCCTGCATTGCGGCAAACGCCGCGACTTCGCCTTCCAGCAGCTGGCGCGCCTGCATCAGCTCGAAGGGGCCATAGCCGCTGTCCACCACGCTGTCTTTTCCCTGCGCGCTCGGCAACTGCATTACATAAACGCCAGAGCCTTTGCGCACCTCAATCAGTTTTTCCAGCTCCAGCATAATCAGCGCTTCACGCACCACGCTGCGGCTGACGTTATAGGTTTCAGCAATATCACGCTCGGGAGGCAAGCGGTCGCCAATCTGATAGTTTCCCTTCAGAATTTCCGCGCGAAGATTGTCGCCAATCTGCTGATATAAACGCATACCGCCATCCCTTTATTCAACATCGGCCATCGTAATATTGGCCTGACCAAAAGACAGAAAAAACGCCAGAGTTGTCTGAAGTATAACATGAAGCCATACAGCGCCGCACGTTGAGCAATCTGCATACGAAATGATTTCGGATATAGTGTTGTCAACGCGCCATTATCCCGTTAGCGATCAGATTGATATTGCCAGAAGGCAAGGAGCATAAATGACAATAAGCGTATTCCGGTTCGTTTCGTGGGCAGTCTGGAAACGGGTGATGGCAGGTCTGTTCGCCCTCATCGGCGTACTGTTCATGGTGGGATGCAACAGCAGTCCGCGCGACATCGCGCCATTAGGGCAAACCTCATTCGAGCGTTACCAGCAAGACACCACGCGCTGGGTCGCTGAGCACCGCGCCTTTCAAACCACGGATAAGCAGCTGGAATTACGTTGGAATACGCCCAGTGAAACCCGCCCGCTCGGTAAGCCGCAGAAAGCCATCTTATTGGTACATGGACTGGGTGATTCACCCGGTTCATTCACTGACATCACCCCGAAATTGGTCGAACAAGGCTTTCTGGTCAGAACCGTACTGTTGCCGGGGCATGGCACTCGCCCCTCCGATCTGTTGCACGTTACCGTAGATGACTGGCGCAACGTGGTCGCCGAGCAGGCGGCCATCCTCAGCAAAGAGGTCGATGAGGTTTATCTGGGTGGTTTCTCCACCGGCGGCAATCTGGTTCTGGAATACGCCTTGCAGCACTCTGAAATCAAAGGGTTGGTGCTGTTCTCCCCCGCGATTAAATCCAACGAAAAATACGCCTTCATGGCACCAGTGCTGTCCGTGTTTACCGACTGGCTGATGCCGCCGCGCCCTGGCTATCCTCAGCAGTTGGCAACCCGCTATATGCGCGTGCCGACCAACGGCTTCGCCCAATATTATTATTCCAGCAGCGGTGTGCGCTCAGAGCTTGCCAAAAAGCCGTATGACAAACCGGTGCTAATTGTGCTGGCGGAACATGATTCCGTCGTCGATACGACTTATATTGTCGATGCGTTCGATAAACAGTTTACCCACCCACGCAGCCGCCTGATCTGGTATGGCGATCGCCCTGCTGGTATCCATTCCTCACGCGTGTTGGTGCGGACAGGCTCGCTGCCCGACTGGCGCATCAGCCAGTTCTCGCACATGTCGCTCCTGTTCTCACCAGACAATAAGGAATACGGCAAAACCGGCGCGATCGTCATCTGCGCCAACGGCCAACCCCTGAACGATCTGAAAACCTGTCAGGATCGCAGCACGCTGTGGTATTCCGACTGGGGATACGTCGAAAATGGCAAAACCCATGTGCGCCTGACCTTTAACCCCTACTTCGACTGGCAAAATCAGATCATGGCCAACGTACTGGACGCGCAATAACACAGGTGTCTCCCTAAATAATTCGAGTTGCAGGAAGGCGGCAACCGCGCGACAAATCGGTTATCAACCGATTTGAACAGCGCTAGCGCTGGCCCGAAGGGTGAGACTCATTTATGAGGTTCATTAATCCCCAGGAGCTTACACCAGTAAGTGACTGGGGTGACAAATCTGCCGGGAGCAGATTTGAACGCTGCTCGCAGCGGCCCTTTAGGGCGAGGCCCACGACGGGCCGAGTATTTAAGGGAAGCCAACGCACCTGCGGCTTGAAGTATGACGGGAGTTGTCATCATTTGGTCATCAAGGACGGGTATTTTGACTTAAAGAAAAATACGCCCAAAGATTAACCATGATCGCCATGCCCGTTCCTTGCGCCCGACCACTCCTCCGGGGTACACCTGTGGCGCGAGATCTTTGCATTCCTTTGCCGGACGTTTCTCCAGACACCGACAATGCCACCGTATTGCAGTTGTTCAGTAAGAATAAAGAGTGGGTCAGCCTGCCTGTCGTTGAGGATGGACGCCCTTTCGGCCTCATCAACCGCCATATTTTTCTCTCGCAGATGTCCCGCCCCTTTTATCGCGAGCTGTACGATAAAAAGAGCTGCATCGCGTTTATGGATAAAAATCCGCTGATTGTTGATGCGCTGGCGTCGTTGAACGACGTCGCCGATCAAACGGTGATTACCGGTGATAAGTCGCTGACGGACGGCTTTATGATCACCGAGAACGGGCGTTATATCGGTATCGGATTAGGCATCGATCTGATCAAGGCCGTCTCCGATATGCACCTGCGCCAGCATCAGCAGATTATGCAGAGCATCGAATATGCCAGCGTGATTCAGACAGCGATGCTGACAACATCAACACAGGCGATGTCCCGCACGCTTGCCGACTGGTGTTTAGCCTGGGAACCGCGAGACTGTGTTGGCGGCGACTGCTATGCCTTTAAAACCTATCAGAACGGCTGGCTTGCCGCCGTTGCGGACTGTACCGGCCACGGCGTACCCGGCGCATTCATGACCTTGATTTTCTCTTCTGCACTGGAACAGGCGCTGACACAGCACGGCCCGATGCTGCCAGCGCAGCTATTACAGGCAATCAACCGTCATATCAAAGATACGCTGGGGCAGCGTGACGAAGCGCGTCAGCTTTCTACCTCTAACGACGGCTGCGACGCGATGCTGGTGTTCTGTGATATGACGCGAAACACGCTGACGTTTGCCGGCGCGCGCATGCCTGCCTTCATGCTGCACCGCCAGACCGAACAACTGACCCCACTCAAGTGCGATCGTATGGGGGTCGGCTACACCGAAACGCCTTATGACTACCAGTGGTCGAGCTATGAATTACCGCTTCACGATAACGATATGTTTTTCACCACCACGGATGGCTTGACGGATCAAATCGGCGGGGAACGCCGGATTATGTTTGGTAAACGCCGCCTACAGGAGTACCTCCAGCACAATCAACACCAGCCGATGCGCGAACTGGCTAACCAGCTCCTGTCGGCACACAAGATCTACCAGGGCGATCAGACCCGGCGAGACGATTTAACATTTTGGGGCTTCCGACATTGTTCGACTTTTGTTTAATCAGGCAGACAGAATGATGCCAAACATCAAATACACTGAATTTTTTTCGCCCTCACACCAGCATGACATCACGCTGTATTACGTGGGCTATTTTTCACAAAACATCATCAGTTCACTGGCCGAAACCATGCGGCTACAGCTGGAGAAAAAACAGCTTCCTGCCGGCATCCGTCGCCGACTGTTTTCTACCTTCGTCGAAATGGTGCAGAACATTACCCGCTATTCCGCTGCACCGTTAACCGCGCTCGATGAGCCCGTCGAAGTCCGTCATGGTTCCGTGTGTCTGGGTTACGAAAATGGGAAATACTTCCTGTTGTGCGCCAACCCGATACACCCCGACGATGTCGAGACGCTGCGCGGACGTCTTGAGCCGCTGCGTGGTATGACGCTTGATGAAATCCGACTCGCCTACAAAGTCTCTCTGCGTGATGAAACCCCGTCATCAAGCAAAGGCGCGGATATGGGGCTATTGACCGTCGCGCGTGATGCCAGTGAGCCACTCCAGTTTACGTTTCGGGCCGATGCATCAACGGGGCTATCTACGTTTTATCTGAAGGCAATCATTTGACATGAAAAATATAACAACCCTAAGCAACCTCCATATTTCGGGGACATCCTGTACCCCGACGGTTGATTTTCACTTTGACACACACCGTCTTTATCTTTCCGGCGAATCTTATCCTGAGAACGCCGCGGCGTTTTATCGCCCGCTGCTCACCGAGATTCAGGCGTATCTGCACGCGTTAACAACCTACGCGGAAACGATGCCGCCGGATGAAGCGCTGCCGAGCATCGAAATTCACGTTTCCCTGATTTATTTCAACAGTTCCAGCACCAAGATGCTGTTCAGTTTATTCAACCTGCTGAATCAGGCGGCTGAACAGACGCTCTCGATTGCGCTGTATTGGTATTACGACAAAGACGACGACATTGCGGAAGAATTTGGTGAAGAGCTTCACATCGATTTCCCTGCCCTGACCTTTCACAGCACAATTTTGAGTGATAATCATGAGCACAATTGAATTGTTTACACCGGAATACGACATTCTGCTCGCCGCGCGCAACATCGCTAACCAGCAGGAAAGGCCAGCCGAAGTCTATCGCGACACGCTGCTGGCATTAACCGACCACTATCAGCGGCTGGTACGCGAGTCGCACCGCCTGATTTCACGCAGCGACCGGGCGGAGAAAGAGCTGAACCGTCTGAACGCGCAGCTCAATCAATTGGCAGTCGAGCTGGAATATAAAGCCAGCCACGATCCGCTGACCAGCGTGTATAACCGTGGCGCGATTATTGAACGCATTAACCACGCGCTGGAGCGCAATCAGGCCGCGCTCATCGTGCTGGATATCGATCACTTCAAGCAGGTGAATGATACCTATGGTCACCCAACCGGCGACGCCGTGATCTGCGATCTGGTCTCACGCGTGCAGCAGGTGCTGAATACCACGAGCAGCATTGGTCGCGTCGGTGGTGAAGAGTTCACCATCCTGCTGGAAGGGCACACGCTCATGCAGGCCGTTTCGCTCGCCAGCCGCCTGCATCAGGATCTCAACAGAATGCCGCTCAGCGTGCTGCCGCAACAGCGCGTCACCGCCAGCTTTGGCGTCAGTTGGGCCCCACAGAAAACCCGTTTCGATGCGCTCTACGGTGCCGCGGATGCCGCGCTCTATCAGGCCAAAGAGAAAGGCAGAAATCGCGTGGAATTTCAGTAAGTCGCAGGCTGGGCGATTGCCGTCGCCCTGACTCACGACCATAATAGGGGGTATCGGCTTCTCCGAGACAGATTCCCCTATGCGATTCGATTTAACCGATCTCCGGCTGTTTCTCAATATTCAGAAAGCAGGCAGCATTACCGGTGGCGCAGCGGCGTCCAGCCTGACCGTGCAGGCCGCCAGCGAGCGAATCCGGGGAATGGAAGATGAGCTTGGCGTACCGCTGCTGCTGCGCTCAAAGGCAGGCGTCTCGCTCACCGACGTGGGATTTTCGCTGGCACACCATGCCCACATTATCCTGCGTCAGGTAGAACATATGCGCAGCGAATTACACCAATACAGCAAAGGGCTGCGCGGTCATATTCCGCTGCTGTGCAACTCTGCGGCGCTGAATGAATATTTGCCTGCCCTGCTGGGCCGCTATCTGGTGGTCTGCCCGCAGATATCCGTCGCAGTGAATGAAAAACTCAGTCGCGATATCGTCAGCGCTATTCGTAATCAAACCGCCGACCTCGGCATTGTGGCCGATTCCGTGCCGCTCGACGGGCTGGAAACGCGCCCGTTTCGTCAGGACGAACTGGTGGTTGTCGTTCCCCGTGACAGCATCTGGTCTGACGCACAGCAGCTCACCTTTTCCGCCATTGCCGACGCCGAATTTATCGGGCTTAGCGAAGGTGCAGCTTTGCAGGAACACATCGACGAACACGCCAAAAGGCTGGGGAAGCGACTGAATTACCGCGTGCGTCTTGCCAGCTTCGATGCCGTCACGCAGGTGATTCACAGCGGTATCGGCATTGGTATTCTTCCACGACATGCAGCACAGCGCATGATGGAAGGCCTGGCGATTCGCACGATCCCGCTGTCAGACGATTGGGCGACGCGTAATCTGGTGGTCTGCGCCCGCCAGTTTTCCGCACTGCCCGGCTATGTTCAGGATTTCGTGACGTTTATGACGACAGAGAACGCAGCTGGTTAAAGCAGCCCGCGTGCCGCCATGTATCCGCCCAGTGCTATCAACCCGATGAAGAAGCAGCGCCGGAAAACCGGTTCGCTAATCGCGTGGCGCAGGCGTTGCCCAATCATCATGCCCAACAGCGCGGGAATCAGCGCCAGCATCGACTGCCAGAGATCGATGCCCTGTAGCCCGACGCCCTGCATCAGCTGTAGCGCCAACCCCAGTGTGGAGACGGTAAACGCCAGCCCCAGAGCCTGCACCAGATCGTTTTTATTGAGCCGCAGGCATTGCAGGTAAGGCACGGCGGGGATTACGAAGACGCCCGTTGCAGCCGTAATAGCCCCGGTGATGTAACCCACCAGTGGTGATAGCCAGATTTCATGACGACCAGGCTGCGGCAAAGTCGTCGCCATGATTCCCCACAGGCCGTAAACCACCAAAATGCCGCCGAGCGCCGCGCTCGTCCATGACGATGATGAGGTTAGCGCCGGCAGGCCATTCCAGAACGTCCCAATGATGATCCCGGCAAACAGCGTCCAAAACCGTTTAATCAGACTGAGAAAGGCGGGGCCACAGGCGAGCTGCCAGATGTTGGTCACTAGCGAAGGAACGATCAAAAGCCCAGCCGCGCTGGCGGCGGGCATCACCAGCGTTAACAAGCCCATCGCTATCGTTGGTAATCCCAGGCCAATCACGCCTTTCACCACGCCAGCCAGCAGGAACACCACTATCATCGTCGTCATTTATCGCCTCGGTTTGCAACGTCATAGGAAGAACCCTATGCAGGAATAGTCCAATAAGGTCGCTGCTGGTGTCTATGAGGATTGTATTGAGGGTGATTCAGGGAAAATTGGAGGCAAAGGGAGGATCAGTAGGAGTGAGATTTTCGACAGTCCTTTGAGTCACATCTTTATGCAAGTTCAGAGACCGTTTCGTGCGCCACAATACCGTTATTCTCATGCTACTTCGTCGCACGCGCCCGACATAGGGGGCTCAAACACCAGCCCCCTATGAACCCCGGCTTTTGGCTAAATTATGTCGCTACGCGATGCCATCGGTGTTCATGACCGCTAATCGAGCCACCAGTGACGCGTTCCCGACGCGGCACTGGCTTTCGCGGCATCCATGCCGCTCACTCGGCGGTCATGCCCACCGCTGCATAATTTTACGCCAGATAACGGCCAGATCCGATGGTATCCTTACATTATGTATAAGGAGCTGCACTTGCGAAAGAGAAGACGGATACAGCATACGCAGTACCCGCAAATATCTTAGCGAGCGCGACCTACAGCTTCGCCTAGCTGCCATACAGCCATCGCGTAGTGCGTGCTGTGATTGTAGCGCGTGATGGTGTAGAAGTTCGGTAATCCGTACCAGTATTGGTAACCCGTGCCGATGTCCAGCCGCAGCAGGCTGGCTTCACTGTATCCCGCCAGCGAATGCTGTGGTGTTAATCCCGCGGCCTGGAGTTCCGTGAGCGAGTAGCGGGTATTAAAACCGTTCGGGAGCAGCGGAGCCTGACCGTTTGCCTGCACCGCCACTGGCGCGCCTTTCACCCACCCGTGCGCTTTGAAATAATTGGCTACGCTGCCAATCGCGTCCACCGGATCCCACAAGTTGGTATGTCCGTTGCCGTCGAAATCCACCGCGTAGTTCTTGAAGGATGACGGCATAAACTGCCCATAGCCCATCGCACCCGCGTAAGAACCGCGTAGGCTGAGCGGGTCGTTGCCTTCTTTACGCGCCATCAGCAGGAAAGTTTCCAGCTCGCCCGTAAAGTAATCGGCACGTCGCGGGTAATCAAACGCCAGCGTTGCCAAGGCATCAATGATGCGCGTTTTCCCCATCACCCTGCCCCAGCGAGTTTCAACGCCAATAATGCCGACAATGATCTCAGGCGGGACGCCGTAAATATTCTGAGCGCGCTGTAGCGCATCCTGATATTGATTCCAGAACGCCACGCCGTTCTGCACGTTGTCTGGCGTAATAAACTGATTGCGGTAACGGTTCCAGGCGCCGTTAGGCCCTGAAGGCGGGCGCGATGTCGGGGCTTGTTTATCCATCAGACGGATCACCCAATCCAGACTTTTCGCCTGAACCAGCACATCATGCAGCTGCTGGCGATTAAAACCGTGCTCCAGCACCATTTTATCGACAAACCGCGCGGTAGCCGGGTTAGTCGCAAAATCACCGCCTAGCGGATGAACATTGTGTGCGGGTTCAAGCAGGAAGCCACCTTTAAAAGGATTACCTGAAGGCGCTTCTGCGGGAGGAGGGGCCGGCTGACTGCTACAGGCCGAGAGCAAAACGAGCAGAGGGAGAAAACGAGCCAAATGACGCATCAGATATCCGTATAGCCAGGTAAGGAATCAATACAGGCTATGGTAAAGGATTGTCTGATGTGAAAAAACCAGCCAGAGGTGAAAAAATGCAGCGCGCCGTTCAAATAGAAGACCGACGCGCGCGTTATCACATCCGAATCAGTTTTTCTTCACAAACTCGGACTTCAGCTTCATCGGGCCGAAACCATCGATTTTACAATCAATATTGTGATCGCCTTCGACCAGACGAATGCCCTTCACGCGGGTGCCGATTTTCAGCGGCGTTGAGCTGCCTTTTACTTTCAGGTCTTTAATGACCGTTACTGTATCGCCATCCGCCAGCAGATTGCCGTTAGCATCTTTCACCACTAAAGCGTCATCCTGCGCTGGCGCATCGCCTGCCGCCGACCACTCATTTCCGCATTCTGGGCAGTTAAGCATTTCGCCCTCTTGCCAGGTATATTCAGAACTGCATTTTGGACAATGAGGTAACTGTTGCATGATAAACTCCTGAAAAATTCACAATAAAAAAGTAATAAATATCATTAGGTAACTACCATATTTTCGATATTTTACCCTTTTATGCGTATTTTTGATAGTGAAGCCGCGTTTATCGTGACTTTACGACGCATCCGACACGGTTTCACCTTTTTCCGCCAGAAACGTAATCAATGCTTCTTGCGTTAGCGCTTTGGAATACAGCCAGCCCTGCGCATAAGCGACGCCAAGGCTTTTCAGATAGGCTTCCTGAATCGGCGTCTCAATCCCTTCGGCAACAATATGCAGATTAAGGCAGTGCGCCATGCTGACAATATGAGACAGCACAATATCGGTCGGTGAATGGTCACTAATATTCCCAACAAAGGACTTGTCGATTTTAAGCTTATTGGCCTTTACCCGCTCAAGATACGACAGCCCCGAATAGCCGGTACCAAAATCATCAATCGCGACATCAATACCTTGTTGTTGATACAATTCCACCATCGGTGCTGCTTTCTGGGGTTCAATCATGGATGATTCGGTTAATTCGACATTAACATTGGCACCACCGAGATCGTATATGGCAATCTGCTCCACGAGATAATTGAAAACGGACATATCCTCAAATTCGGCCGCCTCAAGATTGATAGAGACAAACATGTCAGGATCACTTTTCTTTAGTACACTGGCCGTTTGTAGCGCCTCATTAATGACGAACAAGGTTAACTCTTTCATCAACCCAACCTGACGAATCATGGGAATAAAAGAGTCTGGTGTAATCAGGTTACCGTCCGAATGACGCCAGCGAATAAGCGCTTCACATCCCACGACCTGAGCGGTATCCAATTTAATAATCGGCTGATAATGCAATTCAAACTCTTTTTGCCTTAGCGCCTGCTTGAGAACATAGAGCGGGCTCTGAATGGTCAGCGACTTTCTGGAGATAAGGATGGACAGAATCAGGGAAAGCAGCAGAAAAATAGGCAACGCAGAGAAAAAAATCTTCAGATAAAATGAGAGGGATGTGGATTGTTCCGCACTCACTACCAAAGCAAGATCGCTATCCGGTATCGGTTTCAAAACGTAGTATTTATCGCCAATATAAAACTTATCAGGGTTATTATCCCCGACGACCAGACGAGAATAAATATCATCACTCATTAAATCCGATAGAATAACGCGTCCATCTCCCTTATTTTTTTCCAGCAATGCGTATTGGATATTATAGCTGTAGGAAGGAATATCCAGAAATGAACGCGGATTCAACACCACAAGATGACGCGTTGCGCCAACATAAATCATCGGCTTATTTCTATTCAGCGGACTTTCAATTTTGTACCAAATATTATAGCTATTTTTATAGTGAAAATCGGGCGATGGAAGAAACATCCCCTTAATTTCGCTCATCATAGAAGAACAGCGGAGGCGATTCCCATCGATATAAACCACATCCTGAATATAATCATTGTCGTAAGCGATCTTACGCAGTAAACCTAAATGCAAATCATCACAATAAGGTGGAAGCTTTTTTTCTAAAATATCGAGTGCGGAGGTCGCCTGTAGAATGATTTTCCCAGCATGTTCAACCGTGACGTTAGAAAAATCATCCACTTCGTTTTCAAACTGTCTGAGCGTAAACGTTGAATAAACCGTAAGCACCAACGCAAAAAGAGAAGCCAGAATAAAAAGCAGGCTGGAAGATAATAAGAAAAAATTCTTCTTAAAATAGAGCGTTTGAAAATAGGCTAGCAGGCTTTTTTTCATAGGAGCGATGCATCATCATTATGAGAAATCCAACATAGCACACAACCCTTCTCGACAATGTATCGATATATCAAATAACTCTGATTTAAAGACGCCCGTAACCGTCGGATTCCGCAGCGCTTCTCGGGCAAAGGCAGCATCGCTATTTGCTTTTCTATTTGCCTTCCTATTTACCTTAAAAAACAGCCAGTTGCTTTCTATCACTTTTTTCTTATCGCTGCCGGCCTGTGATTTAATTGTAATGAGAACCATTATCATATTAACATAGCGCCCTATTATTGACCGTCGATACGTTTTTTCTATTTCTGCCCATGATAGCTGACCACGCCACTCCCTCTGCTGAACTGACGCTCGAATCACTCTATGGTTCGCATCACGGCTGGCTGAAGCACTGGCTGACGGGCAAGCTCCAATCCTCTTTTGATGCCGATGACATTGCTCAGGATACTTTCCTGCGTGTGATGAACGGCGAGTCGCTGACCGCAATCCGCGATCCTAAATCGTTTCTGTGTACCGTTGCCAAGCGCGTGATGGTCGATCTCTTTCGCCGCAATGCGCTGGAGAAAGCCTATCTGGATAGGCTGGCGCAGTTACCGGAGGCGCTTTCGCCCTCACCGGAGATCCAGCAACAGCAGCTTGAGACGCTCCAGCAGGTGGATCTCATGCTCGATGGCCTGAGCCACAAAGCACGACAGGCATTTTTGCTTTCCCAGCTTGACGGCATGGCCTACGGCGAGATCGCTACGCGACTAAATGTCTCCGTCAGCTCCGTCAAAAAGTACGTTGCCAAGGCCACCGAGCATTGCCTGCTGTTCCGTTTGGAGCACGGTCTGTGAGCCTCCCGCTGACCGATTCCCAGCGTCAGGCCCTACGCTCCGCCTCACATTGGTATGCGGTACTGAGCGACGAACGCGTGAGCCCCCAGCAAACTGAGAAATGGCAGCAGTGGTATGAGCAAAATCGGGATCACCAGTGGGCCTGGTCTCAGGTAGAAAACCTGCGCAGCCAGATGAACGTCGTGCCCGGCAACGTCGCCCACCGCACCCTTCAGGATTCGCAGCTTACCCGTCGCAGAGTGATGAAAGGTCTTTTACTGCTGTTAGGCGTTGGCGGCGGGTGGCAGCTTTGGCGCTCCGACACCGGAACGGGCCTGCGAGCCGATTACACCACGGCGAAAGGTGCAATCCGTCAGCAACGTCTGGAAGACGGAACGCTGCTTTCGCTGAACACCGACAGCGCCGTTGATGTTCGCTTCGATCCACAGCAGCGGCGTATTCACCTCTGGTACGGCGAAATCGCGATTACCACCGGACGGGATTCCAGCAGTCGACCTTTCTACGTGCAAACGCGACACGGGCAGTTGACCGCACTTGGCACTGAATTTACGGTCCGTCAGGAAGCCGACAGCACGCTACTGAGCGTGCAACATCATGCGGTGAAAGTCGTACTGGCAGAAGATCCGACCCAAGAGCGTATCGTACGGCAGGGAGAAAGCCTGCGCTTCAGCGCGCGGGATCTGGGTGAAATCCAATCCGCAGAAGAGGAAGACAGCAACTGGGCGCAGGGCCTTCTCAGTTTCAGCAATAAGCCGCTAGGCGACGTGATAGCGACGCTATCTCGCTATCGCCACGGCGTGCTGCGCTGTAGCCCAGAGGTCGCGACGCTGCGGTTAAGCGGCACCTTCCCGCTGAAAAATACCGATACGGTGTTACAGGTCATCGAGAAAACACTTCCTGTTAAGATTCAGTATATTACCCGTTACTGGGTCAATATCCTTCCCGCAAACTAAACGATAACGAAAAAAATTATCATTCTTGATTGTCCTTTTTCTCCCTCTCGTTCGACTTAGGTGTATAGAACAAAAATGATGATGGAGATGTTATGACGCTCTTACGCGCCTTTCGTAAAGCAACCCCTTTAGCCATGGCGATACAGCTCAGCCTGCTGTCGACAGTCGGTCTCACGACAGGGATAGCCCACGCCGCGACGGCTCCCGCCACCGCACGCTACGATATTGCTGCTGGCGAGTTAGACAAAGCGCTCAACCACTATGCCGCCCGCAGCGGGATTACGCTGTCGGTCGATGCCAGCCTGACGCAGGGTAAACGTAGCAACGGCCTACACGGCGACTACACCATTGACGGCGGTCTGAAAGCCCTGCTAGCGGGTAGCGGTCTGCAACTGAAGGCGCTGGGCGATAACGCCTGGACGTTGGAACCGATCCCAGCGGCAGCGGAAGAAACGCTGACGGTCGTTGGCGACTGGCTGGGGGAAGCGCGTGAAAATGACGTCTTTGAACATGCAGGCGCACGCGATGTGATCCGTCGTGAAGACTTCGCCAAGACCGGTGCCACCACCATGCGCGATGTCTTAAACCGTATGCCGGGCGTGTATGCGCCGGAAAATAACGGCACGGGCAGCCACGATCTGGCCATGAACTTTGGTATTCGCGGCCTCAGCCCACGTCTTGCCAGCCGTTCCACCGTGCTGATGGACGGCATTCCAGTACCGTTTGCCCCTTACGGTCAGCCGCAGCTTTCCCTTGCGCCCATCTCACTTGGCAATATGGACGCCATTGATGTCGTGCGCGGCGGCGGTGCCGTGCGTTACGGGCCACAGAGCGTCGGCGGCGTCGTGAACTTCGTCACCCGCGCGATCCCGAAAGAGTTTGGCATTAGTGCTGGCGTAGAAGGTCAACACAGCCCGACCTCTTCACAGCACAACCCGAAAGAAACGCACAATCTGCTGGTTGGCGGCACAGCGGATAACGGTTTTGGCTCGGCGCTGCTCTATTCCGGCACGCGCGGTAGCGACTGGCGTGAACACAGCGCGACGCGCATTGACGACGTGATGCTGAAAAGCCGCTATGCGCCAAACGAGGTGCACACGTTTAACAGCCTGCTGCAATATTACGATGGCAGCGCCGATATGCCGGGCGGCCTGTCGCGTGCCGATTACAATGCGGACCGCTGGCAGTCAACGCGCCCGTACGATCGCTTCTGGGGGCGTCGTCAGCTTGCCAGTCTGGGCTATCAATACCAGCCGGATCAGCAGCATAAATTCAATATTCAGGGCTTCTATACGCGCACGCTGCGCAGTGGCTATCTGGAACAGAACTCGATCATTACCCTGTCGCCACGCGAATATTGGGTACGCGGCATCGAACCCCGCTACAGCCAAAGTTTTACCCTCGGATCTTCCGCTCATGAAGTGGGCGTCGGCTACCGCTATGTCAGCGAATCCACCCATGAGGTACGTTACTTCACCAGCACCGCCAGCAAGACGCTGCCAAGCGCCAGCAGCCCTATCGACCGCGAAACCCGCGCGGGTACAGAAGCGCACGCCTGGTACATCGACGACCGCGTTGATATCGGCAACTGGACGATTACACCGGGAATGCGCTTTGAGCACATTAAATCCCATCAGGACAACACGCTGAAAGGCACGGGCGAAGCGGTCAGCTACAACGCCCCACTGCCCGCCTTGAACGTGCTCTACCACGTTAACGAGAGTTGGAATCTTTATGCAAACACCGAAGGATCATTCGGCACCGTACAGTACAGCCGAATTGGCAAGGCTGCTCAAAGCGGCAAAGTGGAGCCAGAAAAAGCGCGCACCTGGGAAGTCGGTTCCCGCTACGACGACGGCGCGCTGACGGCAGAAATGGGCGTTTTTCTGGTTAACTTCAATAACCAGTATGACTCCAATCAGACCAACAACACCGTCACCACGCGGGGAAAAACCCGCCATTCTGGGCTGGAAACACAGGCACGTTATCACCTTGCCGAGCTGTCACCCCGCTTAGACGCGGTATCGGTTTATGCGCGCTATTCCTATGTGAATGCGGAAATTCGCGAAGCGGGCGATACCTACGGTAATCAGGTGCCCTTCTCTTCAAAACACCGGGGAGGATTCGGCGTCGATTATCAGCCGGGCAACTGGACGTTCAACCTGAACAGCGAGTTCCAATCCAGCCAATTCGCCGATAACGCCAACACCGCTGCCGAAAGCGCCGATGGCAGCGCCGGACGTATCCCCGGCTTTATGCTGTGGGGCGCACGCGCGGCCTACGACTTTGGTCCGCAGTTCTCTGACCTCAATCTGGCCTTTGGTGTGAAAAACCTGTTCGACCACGATTACTACACGCGCTCGAACAGCGATGACAACAACAAAGGGATTTATGCCGGTCAGCCCCGCACCTTCTATATGCAGGGCTCGCTGAAATTCTGATCGCCACACGCACTCGCCGGGCACCTGCCCGGCCTGACTAACGATCGTGACTAAGAACGGAGTTACGCTATGTTTGCACTAATTCGCATTGCACTGATTGCAACACTTTGTCTGTTCGGACTGGGCCGCGCCAATGCGGTAACAGTGCAGGATGAACAAGGTTCCTTTACGCTCGACACGCCGCCTCAGCGCATTGTGGTGCTGGAACTGTCTTTTGCCGATGCGCTGGCAGCGATAGACGTCAGCCCAGTCGGGATCGCCGATGACAACGATCCAGATCGGATCCTGGCGGAGGTCCGCGAGCACCTTAAACCCTGGCATTCCGTAGGCACACGCGCACAGCCGAGCCTGGAAGCCATCAGCGCACTGAAACCTGATTTGATTATCGCCGACAGCAGCCGCCATAGCGGTATTTACGCGGCGCTGAAAGCGATTGCACCGGTGCTGCTGCTGAAGTCGCGCAACGAAACCTATGAAGAAAACCTGCACTCTGCGGAGATCATCGGCAAAGTACTGGGGAAAGACAGCGCGATGCAGGCTCGTCTGGCCCAGCATCGCGAGACGATGAAAGCCTACGCCGCACAGCTTCCCAAAGGGACGAACGTGGTCTTCGGTACCTCGCGTGAGCAGCAGTTTAACCTGTATTCCAGCGACGCTTACACTGGCAGCGTGCTGGCCGCACTCGGCCTAAGCGTCCCGAAACCCATCAACAACGCCCCGATGGCTTCCATCAATCTGGAGCAGTTGCTGGCGATTAACCCACAGTGGCTGATTGTGACGCACTATCGCGAAGAAAGTATCGTGAAACGTTGGCAGCAGGATACGCTCTGGAACCTGTTGGAAGCGCAGCAAAAACAGCAGATTGCCGCCGTTGATAGCAATGCCTGGGCGCGGATGCGCGGCATTTTTGCAGCGGAACGCATCGGCAGCGATACGGTGAAGATTTTTAAGCATCAGCCCGTTAGCGTCAGCAGCGAGCAATGAGGCAAGGTTTTCACCCATTTTGGCGTTGGGGATTACCGATAGCGGCACTGCTGGGCGTGTTTTGGCTTAGCCTGTTCTGTTATTCCGCGATCCCCATTCCCGCCTTGAGTGCCGTCAAAGCGCTGGTAACGGGATCGTCCTCTTCACTACCCGAGGCACTGGTGCTGAACCTGCGCCTGCCACGCAGTCTGGTTGCCGTCCTGATCGGCGCCAGTCTGGCATTGTCCGGTTCCCTGCTTCAGACCTTGACCCATAATCCTCTGGCTTCTCCTTCTCTGCTCGGCATCAACAGCGGCGCAGCGCTAGCGATGGCACTGACCAGCGCATTCAGTTCTTCACTCTCCGGCTACCCTATCGCCTTTGTTGCCGCCTGCGGCGGCGGTCTGTGCTGGCTGATAGTGATGGCAGCGGGTGGCGGCTGGCGACAAACGCTCGATCGCAATCGGCTGATTCTGGCGGGCGTCGCGCTTTCCGCCCTGTGCATGGCCTTAACACGGATTACGCTCCTGCTGGCGGAAGATCACGCCTACGGCATTTTTTATTGGCTGGCGGGCGGCGTATCGCATGCGCGCTGGGTGGAATTCTGGCAACTCTTCCCGTTTGTCATCACCGTCACTCCCGTTGTCCTGCTGCTGGCTAACCAGCTTAATCTGTTGAACATCGGTGACGTCAGCGCCCATACGCTGGGCGTCAACTTAGGCAGACTGCGCCTGATCCTCAATCTGGCGGTGCTACTTCTGGTGGGGGCCTGCGTCAGCGTGGCCGGTCCGGTAGCGTTTATCGGCCTGTTAATACCGCATCTGGCGCGTTTCTGGATCGGTTACGACCAAAGAAAGCTGCTCCCCATGAGCATGCTGATGGGCGCGGCGTTTATGTTACTGGCCGATCTGCTTGCCCGTGCGCTCGCCTGGCCGGGCGAACTGCCTGCTGGCGCGGTACTGGCGCTAATCGGCGCTCCCTGTTTCGTGTGGTTGGCAAGGAGGCGAGGATAATGCGCCCCGTTATTGTGTTCATCTCGATTACGCTGCTGTTACTCGCCACCAGCATTCTGTCGCTGCGCATGGGCGCGATTCCGCTGCCGTGGTCGGCGTTGATGGGCGGCTGGCACAGCACCAGCGAACATCATTATGTACTGACTCAATACCGTTTGCCGCGTGTGCTGCTGGCGCTGTTTGTCGGCACGGCACTGGCTATTTCCGGCGTGCTGGTGCAAGGGATTGTGCGTAACCCGCTGGCATCACCGGATATTCTCGGCGTGAACCACGCGGCGAGTCTGGCGACCGTCGGCGCGCTGATGCTGGTGCCTGCGCTGCCGGTGATTTGGCTGCCGCTGCTCGCGTTTATCGGGGGCATAGCTGGGTTACTGCTGCTGAGACTGATTGCAGGAACATCATCCCCAATGCGGCTGGCGCTCATCGGCGTCGCGCTATCTGCCACCTGGGCAAGCGTCACCGATTACATGATTCTCTCCCGCCCGCAGGATATCAACAACGCGCTACTGTGGCTGACGGGTAGCCTGTGGGGACGGGACTGGTCATTCGTCATGGTCGCACTGCCCGTTCTCAGCGTACTCATTCCGCTCAGTCTGCGCTTTTGCCGCGATCTGGATTTGTTAGCACTGGGCGACGACCGCGCCAGCACGCTGGGCGTGAATATCGGGCGCATTCAGTTTTGGGGATTAGCACTTGCCGTCGCACTCGCCGCAACCAGCGTGGCCGTGTGCGGGCCTATCGGCTTTATCAGCCTCGTGGTGCCGCATCTGATCCGCTATCTGGTGGGAGGACGGCATCGCTGGCTCCTCCCAACGTCTGCCGCTGCCGGTTCGCTGGTATTGCTGCTTGCCGATCTGCTGGCGCGCACGCTGAACCCGCCGATGGAATTACCCGCAGGGGTGCTCACTGCCATTATCGGCGCGCCCTGGTTTTTTTGGCTTCTTGTGAGAATGCGCTAAATGGAACTGACAACACAAAACCTGACGGCGGGCTATGGCGACAAGCGTATTCTTGACGGTCTGTCGCTGTCGCTACCCGCCGGAAAAATTACCGCCCTGCTCGGCCCTAACGGCTGCGGTAAATCAACGCTGCTAAAGTGTTTCGCCAAGCTACTTACCCCGGAATCCGGCGCTATTCAGCTCAACGGCAAGCCGCTCTCTGCGTTCTCTGCCCGCCAGCTCTCGCGCCATCTGGCACTGTTACCGCAGCAGCATTTGACACCAGAGGGGATCACCGTGCGTGACATGGTAGCCTACGGGCGTAGCCCCTGGCTGTCACTGTGGGGACGGTTATCGCAGGACGATCGCCAGCGCGTGCAGCTCGCGATGGAGAAAACGCACATCGTCGACCTCGCCGACAAACGGTTAACCGATTTATCCGGTGGACAGCGCCAGCGGGCATTTCTGGCGATGCTGCTGGCGCAGGATACGCCCGTCGTCCTGCTCGATGAGCCGACAACCTACCTCGATATCAATCATCAGGTCGAGTTAATGAAGCTGCTACGTGAACTGAATCGGGCTGGCAAAACGGTGGTGGCCGTGCTGCACGATCTGAATCAGGCCAGCCGCTACTGCGATCATCTGGTGATGCTGGCTGGCGGGCGTGTGATGGCGCAGGGTTCACCGCACGAGGTCATGAAACCGGCATTACTCCAGCAGGTGTTCAGCATTGATGCGGAGATCCACGCAGAGCCAGTCTCAGGCCAACCGATGTGTGTGGTGCGGTGATAGCGGGTCATATTTTTATCCAGCATTCGTGGGCAATAAGTTGAGTGGTGCGGATATTATGCTGGGCTTCGTTATTAATACCGTCGTAGAACAGCTCGTTACCGGAGAACGATTCTCGAATATTCAGCGCTATTCATAGCGGCTGAAAAAACTGCCTAGCTGGCAAAAAGTTCAGGCCATTGAATCACGCGCAGAATAAGGAATCAGCGCGAGGCATCATGTCATACTTTGGCAAAAGAATGATCGGCCTCGCGCACCCAGACTACTGTGGGAAACCGACCCCACTTATCTTTTTCACACTGACAAATCAGCCCAAAATCAATATAAAGAGTTGTATAGCCCCCCTGCCCTCTCATTATCATTATTTAAATTAAAAATAATTAGCGTATTAATCACTTCAAGAATCAAGCATGGCAAGTGATATACACCATACGATAACCGCTATTGACTCATTGATTAAAAAATGCAGAAATTACCCTCCCATAAGGAAAAAGTATTTATGGACGATAGTGTTAAAATGTCTCTACGCCCTATCAAACACAATAAAGTCGGGATAAAAAATGAATGATCAGGAAATGGAAAGAGAACTCTTAGAGAATGGCTTCACTCAGAACGATATTAACTTTATGAGAAAAATAATCTCTCGTGGTGAGGATAGTGAAGAGACACTACAAAACTTGACTCATACATTACGAGCACGGTTCTATAATGGATGCTTTTTGTTTATTGTTATAACCTCTGCATTTACCATTAATTTTATTTTTAATACACCGGTTGATTCAGTTGAATTCTTTGTTTATTTTTTTGTCATGATGCTTTCTCTTTTCTTAGTTTATCACATAGGACCAATGAAATTGGCATATAAATCATATAGACTAATAAAGGAGAAGGAACATGAATGACCAAGAGACAGAAAAGGAACTCTTAGAGAATGGTTTCACACAAAACGATATTACTAAAATGAAAAAATTAATTTCTCGTGGAGGTAATAGTGAGGAAACCTTATCGATGTTAACACGCTCACTGAAAAAGGCATTTTTCAATGGTTTTTTCATATTAGCGATTCTTATTTCTTCATTTATTATCAATGCCATGTTTAATATCTCCAATGATGGAGTGGAAGTATTGGTTCATTTTATATTTACGATATTTTTCACTTTACCTATATATTATCTTATCCCAATGAACTTAGCATACAAATGCTACTCCTATCTAAAGAAAAAAGGAAAAACGGGCTAATCTAGCCCATTATCTTAAAGAGAGTCATCTTTATATATATCAGACATTATTCGTATCTTATTTCCAGCCCCAACCATCTTCAACATCAAAGATGCTCTGCGCATCGTATTTATTTTTCTATAATAATCGCTGGGAATATATCGAAAAAGCCGCCAGGCATCGGGTTTTTGTGTTAATTTTACGATGCTGATGAATCACATTCTCGGTTCGCCTTTTATAAAAAATTAACATTCACACAAATAATAATCACGATAATTATAATATAAACAACCATTTAAATCATACATATTGTACGATAACGGCTATTGACTCATTTGCTAAAAAATGCAGAAATTACCCCTCCCATAAGAAAAAAGGATTTATGGGGCAGGATTATGGACAACATGAAGGAGTAAATAATGGCAAATTTGATCTATCTAAAACTCACTGGCATCAAACAAGGTCTTATCTCTGCGGGCTGTTCAAGTGCAGACTCTATCGGCAACAAATATCAGGCTTCTCATGAAGATGAAATTTTTGTTTATGAGTTAATGAACCAGATAACAAGACAAGATAATGTTTCTTTGTATCCCGTCGAAATAAGAAAGCCAATAGATAAAGCCACCCCACTTCTGGCTCAGGCATTAAGCGATAACGAAAAGCTAACCTGTGAATTTCTGTTTTACAGAACGTCCCAATCCGGTGGCAACGAGCTCTACTTTAAAATGGTGCTGAGAGATGCAGTTATTACAGGTATACAATTTCATTATCCGAATTCATTAACACATAATGAGGTTCAACCTCATGAAAGCATTTCTTTTAAATTTGCATCAATCGAATGGGAGCATGTAGTAGCAAGAACCAGTTCTTACATTTTATGGGAAACAGTAAAATACTAGCATCTGACAGTGAAATATTCTAAACATTGCTAATACCATTTAGAATATTTCACATATAAAAAAACAACAATAAACACCCATATAACGGTAAGATAGAATCCGCAGTTTGGAAAAAAACTAACAAAAAAAACACCGCCTAAAACAATGGCGACAACAGGTACAAAATAAAAAAAAGACTGACCTAACCATTCAACAATCCATTTCATTTTTTTAAAACCTGGTTTAGTAAATAAATGACATCATCTTCATTATAATAACCGGAGTTGGTCATGTATATTATTTTTGACATTTCAGGTTCAATTAAAAAATACAATGACTCGATTTTTTCATTATATAACTCCCAATAATACTCTGGCTCTATATTTTTTAATCTTCTTGCTGCCATCGCTGCTTTTTGCATTTTTCCATAAAAACTTCCCACCTGTACAACAGCCAGACTACCTTTATTAATAATTTTGGTATGTGAATCATTAAAATCTCTCGATGTTCTGACTATTTTAGCGATTACATAAGCAAGGGATAATTTGCTAAATTTAATGGAGGCGTGTTCAGCTATTTTTTTTGCAATCTCCTGTAAAATACTATTTTGTTTTTCCTCGCTTATTCTTATTAGCTTTTTTTTGAAAAAAATCTCAACCATATCAAGAACAACATCATCTCTTAGATACACCTGCTTAACAGCAATAAGCATTCTGTAATCTTCTTTCCTTAACTGCCGACAAACATCTTTATAATCATCGAAAAGACAAGAACCATACCAACTTACTCTTTCTACTCCAGAATATAAGGTATCCGCAGTTTCCCTAAGATCCTGCTTAATTTCCACAAGTGCATTCTCAATTTTCAACGCAATAATTCGGTCTGCCTGCATTTTTTGTTTCAGATAAGCAATAGTCATCCCGTACCTCATAAAATTTGACTTTAAAATCCTTTTACTTAAAATGATACCTTATGTTGAGGAAAATAAGAAGAATGGATAAAGTGAAAAAAACAATTTTATTTTTAATAATTAGCGTGATATATATAATTTTTTTATTTGAGCTAGTATTTAAATACACACCTGAAAAGATTTACTTATTTATTGCAAAGCTAACCAACCCATTTAACATAATTAATTCGTCTTTAGATTCATTAATTACCTCCCTTGTATTAATAGCACTACTTTTATCATGGCTGACAACTAAATTAATAGTAAAAAAACTCACACCTAGGTAAAACCATTCACTATCTATAATGAAATCTTAAATGCAATTAACTTTACAACCGTAATCATGCGTATACTATAACAATTACTCTCAACTTTTAAAACGCAAAAAATAATTATAGAAAAAAGAATAAAAAACACTGTTAAACTTGCAACTACATTTCCATTTTTATAAAAATCATAAACAGAAAAAATAGGCTCATGAAGACCGGAAGGTACATTGTTTCCCTGCATAAACGTGTAACTATAAAAACATAGTCTGCAAAGGACTCGGATTTCTTCGTTATAGTGTTAAATTTGAAATCATCGCTTTTGATATAGACATAATTATTTTTCAGGCGAAGTAGCTCCCTGACAATCAATCCTGATTTTAAGACTAGTGCTCTTTTATCCATCATCCATTCCCTTGGTTGGTTGTTCTTTTGCTACTGCAATCTTACCCTATGGTTGACTGCGGCATTAGGCAGAAATGTCACCCATTATAAGCTCAATAACATTGATTGTTCGCCGATTTGACTTAACCTTCACCTTATCGACCTTATACCTTTTCCAGGCAAACTTGCGAGCCGCCTCGCGCGCCTGAGTAATAGAGGAAAAATCGCATTCGCATCCCTGTCTCAGTCTGGTAACGTCGTCTGACGCCAAATAACGGCCACCAGTGGTAAGATAGCGCATTCGCGGGTGATGTTTTTCATCCGTCAGTCAGTATACTTCTGGCATTCCATTTCAATGCTCAGGTGACGTGCCATCAGCAAGGTTAACCATCAAACCCAGCGCCATCACCTGAACGAACAAAAGCGTTAAGACTGAGTAAAATCAATATGAAAGATTCTACCGACAAGGATTTCACTGCCCACACTCCCATGATGCAGCAGTACTTTAGGTTAAAGGCTGAACATCCGGAAATCCTGCTGTTTTACCGCATGGGCGATTTTTATGAGCTGTTCTATGACGATGCCAAGCGGGCTTCTCAACTGCTGGATATCTCGCTGACGAAGCGCGGTGCCTCCGCAGGGGAACCGATACCAATGGCAGGCGTTCCTCACCATGCCGTTGAAAACTACCTTGCCAGACTGGTGCAAATGGGCGAATCCGTCGCTATCTGCGAACAGATTGGCGATCCCGCAACCAGCAAAGGTCCGGTAGAACGCAAAGTTGTACGTATCGTCACGCCAGGAACCATCAGCGACGAAGCGCTATTGCAGGAAAAGCAGGATAACCTGCTGGCCGCAATCTGGCAGGACGGTCGGGGGTTCGGTTATGCCACTCTGGATATCAGCTCAGGACGCTTTCGCGTGAGCGAACCAGACGATCGGGAAACCATGGCGGCCGAATTGCAGCGTACCAATCCAGCAGAATTACTCTACCCTGAATCTTTTGAGTCCATGGATTTGATCGAAAATCGCCATGGGCTTCGCCGCCGTCCGCTGTGGGAATTTGAGCCCGACACCGCACGCCAGCAGCTCAATCTGCAGTTTGGTACCCGCGATCTGACCGGTTTTGGCGTAGAGCAGGCGAAGCTCGCACTGCGAGCCGCCGGATGCCTGCTGCAATACGCGAAAGATACCCAGCGCACCTCGCTGCCGCATATCCGCGGAATTACGATGGAGCGCCAGCAGGACGGCATCATCATGGATGCGGCCACCCGCCGTAACCTTGAACTGACGCAAAATCTGTCCGGCGGCGTGGAGAATACGCTGGCCGCCGTACTGGACTGCACCGTGACGGCAATGGGCAGCCGGATGCTGAAGCGCTGGATTCACATGCCCAGCCGCGATATTGATGCGCTTAAACAACGCCAGCAGGCTATCAGCGCGTTGCAGGACATCACGCCCGCTCTGCAACCCTCTCTGCGACAGGTCGGCGATCTGGAGCGTATTCTGGCGCGACTCGCGTTGCGCACGGCACGCCCACGCGATCTGGCGCGTATGCGCCACGCTTTCCAGCAGTTCCCCGATATTCGTGAGCAGCTTGCGCCACTGGATACCGATTCCGTTCGTCGTCTGGTCAGCCTGATTGGGCAATTTGATGAGCTACGTGATTTGCTGGAACGCGCCGTTGTCGAAGCACCGCCTGTGCTAGTACGTGACGGCGGTGTGATAGCGCCGGGCTACCATGCAGAGCTGGATGAGTGGCGCGCGCTGGCTGACGGTGCCAGCGATTATCTGGATCGTCTGGAAATTCGCGAACGCGAAAAATTGGGGCTCGATACGCTGAAAGTCGGCTTCAATGGCGTACATGGCTATTACATTCAGGTCAGCCGTGGCCAAAGCCATCTGGTGCCGATCCACTACGTACGCCGCCAGACGCTAAAAAATGCCGAACGCTATATCATCCCCGAACTGAAAGAGTACGAAGACAAAGTTCTGACCTCGAAAGGCAAAGCGCTGGCGCTGGAAAAAGCACTCTATGATGAGCTTTTCGATCTGCTGCTGCCTCATCTGGCCGAGCTTCAACAAAGCGCTGCCGCGTTGGCAGAATTGGACGTTCTGACGAATCTGGCCGAACGTGCCGATACGCTGAACTACGTCTGCCCGACGCTGAGTGATAAGCCCGGCATCAAAATTACGGGCGGTCGTCACCCCGTTGTCGAACAGGTACTTCGTGAGCCGTTTATTTCGAACCCTCTGTCGCTAGCACCACAGCGTCGTATGCTGATTATCACCGGCCCCAACATGGGCGGTAAAAGTACCTATATGCGTCAGGCCGCACTGATTGTGCTGATGGCGCACATCGGCTGTTTTGTGCCTGCGGATCAGGCGGTCATTGGCCCCGTCGATCGTATTTTCACTCGTGTGGGTGCCGCCGACGACTTGGCCTCCGGCCGCTCTACCTTTATGGTGGAAATGACAGAAACGGCGAATATTCTGCATAATGCCACGGAAAACAGCCTGGTATTGATGGACGAAATCGGGCGCGGAACCTCAACCTATGACGGCCTGTCGCTGGCCTGGGCCTGTGCCGAAAATCTGGCGAACCGCATCAAAGCGATGACGCTGTTTGCAACGCACTACTTTGAACTAACCACTCTGCCGGAGAAAATGGAAGGCGTGGTGAATGTGCATTTAGATGCGCGCGAACACGGCGATACCATCGCCTTCATGCACAGCGTACAAGATGGTGCAGCCAGCAAAAGTTATGGCCTTGCCGTCGCCGCACTGGCTGGCGTACCGAAAGAAGTGATTAAGCGCGCACGCCAGAAGCTGAAGGAGCTGGAAACGCTATCGAATAATGCGTCATCCAGCCATATCGATGGCGCGCAGCTGGCGCTGCTGAGCAATGACGAACCGTCACCGGCAATTGAAGCGCTGGAAGCCATTGATCCTGATGCGCTCACGCCGCGTCAGGCGTTAGACTGGCTTTATCAGCTAAAGAAAATGCTCTAACCCGAGTTAGAGTGAGGCAAATCGATACAAAAAAGGCACTGAAATCAGTGCCTTTTCTTTTTAACGCTGCGTTAGTCTATCTGTGTATCGCAGTTTGCCCGCGCGTTCATGCGTGCGTTATCGCTGCTGTTAGGGACCACAGCTTTCACCATCTGACCTTCTTCCATTGATGGAATCACGGCAAAATGCGCGGTAAAGGAAACCAGCACTGGTTCACCTGCCGACGCCGTCGTACGAAGATACAGCCTTTCCAGCACGGCATTACTCGCCACTACAAACGTTTTCCCGGTTGCGCAGTCAGAGAACGTCGCGGCATCCGCCAGATAGCGGTACATCCCCTTCATCGACATCGGTGTATCCGGCAATGCCTGCTCGGTTGCCGTCAGTTGGCGAGGAAGCGAAGAATTGATGGGCAACCCTTCCCGATCCAGCATTTCAAGAGAGTTATCAACCGGGCGGAAGTAACGTTTTTCGCCCGCGCTATCCGTCAACACCAGCTTGTCCGCGGTACGTCGCCATTGCCCATAGGACGCGAACGTGTTGTTGCCCTCTCGTGTCGTTTGATACTGTTCACGAAGAACAAAAGTCCCGTCTTTTTCCAAAAACAGTGACGTGTCAATCCCTCCGCAGTCCGCGCAGGGTAAAACGCCACGATAACTTTGTGCCATTGGTTTAAGGGGTTCTTCCTGAACTTGCGAGCGGGTATGACACCCGATCAACCCAGAAATCCCTGCAATCAACAGCACACCGATAGCCAGTTTTTTCATCATTATTTTCCTGCCGTCTCTGCCCTGTTTTTATCGTTCTTACTCAACGATCTGGAATATATCCAATCTGTTATCATCCCTGAGTCTGAGGAATTTTCCACTCAGAAAATGCTATTTCCAGACTATTCTTATCGTCAGACAACCAGATCGTGCCGTCCTGTATCGTTGCCTGCAATGACATCGTGCGTTGAACCAGTCCGGCAAGCTGAGCCAGCTGATTATCATCCAGAAAACGGATAGCCAGATTCTTGTACCCAGAGACCTTGCCCGATATCGCACTCCACCAAACCTGTGCCGCGCGCTCGCTATAGGCATACAACACCACGGCACGGGACTGGTTGCAGGCTTTCTTGAGCCGTTTTTCATCCGGCAGGCCTAGCTCAATCCACAGTTCCAGCTCCATCGTATCGTTACGTCGCCAGATTTCCGGTTCATCATCTGCGCTGAGTCCTTTGGTAAAACGCAGGTTTTCATCAGCATGGCAAATCCACGCTAAAAGCCGCAGCATCATACGCTGCTCGGTTTCAGACGGATGCTGCGCTATCGTCAGGTTCGCGTCGTGAAAAAAATTCCGATCCATATCGGCAATATTGATTGCTGCTTTGTAAACCGTTGCTTTTAATGCCATCAGTAACCTCGTCTTTATTCCCTCCTAGTTTACTTGAGTTAGCGCCATCCTCACAGTAAAGGTGATATCTGCCACGTAACCGATAGATTAGGCCTCTAAGGACTACTGATATCCTGTTAGTGCCTATGCTATAGTCGGTTTGATAAATAGAGTTTATCTTCGTAGGCTTACAACATCGCGCACCGCAGCTAGTGATGATGCATGAATATCTACCGAGCTAAGCTTTTAAGGGAGGATATAGTGCAAGAATACTGTGAATTAGTACGTCGCTTATACGCAGAGATCGCCAGTGGCGATCTGGGCTATATACCCGATTCGCTGGGTTGTGTTTTAAAAACCCTGGATGGCATTGCCGCGAATGATGCGTTGCCATCCTCCGTCAGGGAACAGGCCGCTTTTGCCGCCGCTAACTTATTGGTGAGTGACTATGTCAATGAGTAATGAATATCAACCCATCAACTGTGATGATTACGACAGCCTGGAAGCCACCTGTCAGCAGAATTTGACGCTGACGCTGGAACTACGCAATGGTGAAGTTGTGACCGGTAAAGCCAGTGATATGATCTCACGTAAGCAGGTCGAATACCTGGTGATTGAAGCCTCAGGCACAACGCGCGAGCTACGTCTCGACCACATCGTCAGTTTCAGTCATCCTGAAATCGGGAAGGTCGTCGTCAGCGAATCCTGACAGACTTCTCCTTTCATTCAGCGGCAAACGCTGAACCAATGCTTCCCAAACGGACAACGCAGGTTGTCCGTTTTTATTTCAGCGCTTGCCTCAGCTTAAGGCTTTTTCCCCTGGATTATTTTTTCCAAACCTATTTTTCCCAAACAATGCGCCATACAGGCTGGTTTTCTCTCACCTGCCCTTCTCGCGTGACGAATCGTCCCACTGCCGCAATCAGTTGCTCGTTGTAGAATACCAGCGGCGTACGGTCGCGCCACCAGGGCGGAACGCCCAGCTCCTGCCAGAGTTTCTTGATTTGTCGCCCGTGGGCTCTGCCGACAATATGCACGGTTCCACTGGTCGAAAAGCGGATACTCACCGACTCACCGTTTTCCGGCGCGCGAACCGCCACACCGCTATCGGCCAGCGACAGCGTGCCCAGATTATCGGGTAGCGACAACGGGCATGACGGCGACTGCCACGGGATAATGTGATCTTTCAGCGACGGCATCAGCGGCAGCAGATAGAGATGCTGACGAAAACGGCGAACCTGCATCTGATTCAGTTGCAATACCGGTTCTGCATCCTGCCGGCTCATTGCGACTTCATCCCAGAGTCGCTGTAGCTGTTCACGTGCGGGCATCATCGCCCCTTGCTGCGCCAGCCAGCGACGCAATAGTGCAAAACGACGTACCGGACTTAGCGGCACCAGACCGTCAATACACAGCGCGCCATCCGGCTGGCATAACGCCTGCAATGACTCCTCCAGCAACTCATCTAGCAGCTGTTCCTGTTCGGCACAAAGCTCGGCGCTACGCGCTACGGCGGAGGAGAAATGCGGCCAGCGCTGCGTCAATCGCGGTAAGATCTGATGACGTAGAAAATTGCGGTCAAAACGTTCGTCCTGATTGCTGTCGTCTTCAATCCAGTCAAGCTGATGCCGCTGCGCATAAGCTTCCAGCTGCAAGCGAGAAATGCCTAACAGCGGACGCACAAGACGATGATGACCGAGCGTACTTTGCGCCGCCATCGCAGATAATCCGGCAGGCCCGCTGCCGCGTTTAAGCGCCAGTAAAAAAGTTTCGCTCTGATCATCCAGATGCTGTGCCGTCAGCAAGGTTTCCCCGTCTTGCAGATGCGCTTGCAAAGCCTGATAACGTGCCGTTCTGGCCGCGGCTTCGATACCGCCGTTCTGCGCTTCAACCGTCACCGACAGCGAGGCAAAGGGCACCTGCCAGCGTTCACACTGCTGACGACAATGTTCAGCCCAGCTATCGGCCAGCGGATTTAAACCATGATGAATATAAGCCGCACGAATGGGTAGCCCAGAACGCTGACGCAGAGCCACCAGCAGATGCAAGAGCACGCTAGAATCCAGACCACCACTGTAGGCCAGCAGGATCGACCCGCATCCGGCTGTTTGCGCCGCGATCGTCTGAAGCAATCGATCATCAAGTTCGGTGCGGTCCACGCTATCAGACCTCATACAGTTCTAAAGGCAAGCCGTCAGGATCGGAGAAAAAGGTGAAGCGCTGCTGCGTTTCAGGATCGCTCCGGACAGGTTCACAGATAACGCCAGCCTGTTCCAGCGAGGTAACAGTCTGTTCAATGTCAGCCACCGCAAAGGCCAGGTGGCGCAGGCCGCAGGCTTCCGGGCGGCTCACGCGCGCAGGTGGATGAGGGAAAGAAAATAGCTCAATGGTATAGCGCCCATTCAGCGAGAGATCCCCTTTCCACGACTGCCGCGCTTCGCGGTAGACCTCGTTATTCAACGTAAACCCTAGCACATCACAGTAAAACGCCTTGCTGCGTTCATAGTCAGAGGCAATAACCGCAATGTGATGGACATCGAGCAGCTTCAGCATGCTTCAAACCCTCATAGCAAAAAATCCGCTGTCATTTCTGACAACGGATTTTCAAAGTAACGCCAGAATCACCTGATTAATAACACATCAAGCAGACAATCACCTTATCAGCAATATCCACTGTACTTAACAGTAACCATAGTTCATCAAACGCTGATAACGGCGGTTCAACAGCTCTTCTTCTGTCAGGCCGTCGAGATCGAGCAGGTCGGCCAGCAGCTGTGCTTTCAGAGATTCTGCCATCGCTGGGACGTTACGGTGCGCGGAACCTAACGGCTCAGGAATCACGGTATCGATCAGTTTCAACTCTTTCAGACGCGGCGCAATGATGCCCATGGCTTCTGCTGCCAACGGCGCTTTATCTGCGCTCTTCCACAGGATAGACGCACAGCCTTCCGGTGAAATTACCGAGTAGGTGCTGTACTGCAGCATGTTGACCTTGTCGCCCACGCCGATAGCCAATGCACCACCGGAACCACCTTCGCCGATAACGGTACAGATGATTGGCACACGCAGCGTCGACATTTCACGCAGGTTGCGCGCGATAGCCTCAGACTGACCGCGTTCTTCTGCGCCCACGCCCGGATAAGCTCCCGGCGTGTCGATGAAGGTGATGATCGGCATCTTGAAGCGATCGGCCATTTCCATCAGGCGCAGCGCTTTGCGATAGCCTTCCGGTGCAGGCATGCCGAAATTACGGCGAATCTTTTCTTTGGTCTCACGCCCTTTCTGATGACCAATGATCATCACCGGACGCCCATCCAAACGAGCAATCCCGCCAACAATGGCTTTATCATCGGCGTAGGCGCGATCGCCAGCCAACTCATCAAAGTCGGTAAAGATATGCTTAATATAATCAAGCGTATAAGGACGTTGTGGATGGCGCGCTAATTGCGCAACCTGCCAGGCACCCAAATCGGCGAAGATTTTGCGCGTCAGTTCAACGCTCTTCTCACGCAGGCGCTGGACTTCTTCGTCCAGATTAATATCTAATTTTTCGTCTTGACGGCTGACTGCGGTCAGCGAGTCAATTTTCGCTTCCAACTCTGCAATCGGCTGCTCAAAATCAAGAAAATTCAGACTCATAGTATTCCTATATTAGTCAAATTCCAGTTCCACCTGCTCATTACCCACTAATGTGCGCAGCTCGTTCAGTAGCGCATCGGCAGGCGTTACACGCCATGCTGCGCCGAAACGTAGTCGGGCGCGCGCATCTTCACGCTGGTAATAGAGATGCACTGGGATCGTCCCCGATCGATGGGGTTCCAACGATTGGCGGAGACGGTTTAATAGCTGGTCATCAATTTGCCTGTCAGTCAGCGAGATAGCAAGCCCGCGCGCGTATTTTTCCCGCGCTTCACTGATATCCATTAACTCTCGGACGGTCATTTTAAGCCCGCCGCTGAAGTCATCAAAGCTGACCTGTCCACTGGCGATAAGGATACGGTCTTTCTCAAGTAAATGCTGATATTTTTCCAATGCATCGGTAAACAGCATTATCTCAAGACGACCGGAACGATCGTCCAATGTACAGACACCAATACGGTTACCCCGCTTGGTGACCATGACGCGGGCCGCCAACACCAGCCCAACGGCAGTGGTCATTTTACCCCGATCCGTCGGGTGCATATCTTTCAAACGCACGCCACCGGCATAGCGTTCAATTTCCTTAATATATTGCGTGATCGGGTGGCCGGTCAGGTACAGCCCCAGCGTTTCCCGTTCACCATCCAGCACCACCTGCTCCGGCCACGGCGGCACCGTGCTGTAGGATTGCTCAACCTGTTCAGGCGCATCGGCCAGCACGCCGAACATATCCACCTGACCAATCGCTTCCGCTTTCGCATGCTGATCGGCAGCCTTCAGCGCATCAGGCAATGAATTCATCAACGCGGCACGATGCGGCCCCAGACGGTCAAACGCCCCAGACATAATCAGCTTTTCCAGCACGCGGCGGTTCAGCTTTTTAATATCGGTACGCGCGCAGAGATCAAACAGCTCTCTAAAATAGCCGCCCTGATTACGCGCTTCGATAATCGCCTCAATCGGGCCTTCACCCACGCCTTTAATCGCACCGATGCCGTAAACAATCTCGCCATCGTCGTTAACGTGGAAGTGATACAGCCCGCTGTTGATGTCGGGAGGCAGGATTTTTAACCCCATCCGCCAACATTCGTCAACCAGACCGACCACTTTATCCGTGTTGTCCATATCGGCCGTCATTACGGCCGCCATGAATTCTGCCGGATAGTGTGCCTTCAGCCATAGCGTTTGGTAAGACACCAGCGCATAGGCCGCGGAGTGAGATTTATTAAAGCCATAACCGGCGAATTTTTCCACCAGGTCGAAAATCTTAACCGCCAGTTCGCCGTTCACGCCGCGAGATTTGGCACCATCTTCGAAGCCACCACGCTGCTTCGCCATTTCGACCGGGTTCTTTTTCCCCATCGCACGACGCAGCATATCCGCGCCGCCCAGCGTATAGCCCGCCAGAACCTGCGCAATCTGCATGACCTGTTCCTGATACAGGATAATGCCGTAGGTCGGCTCCAGCACAGGCTTGAGTGACTCGTGCTGCCATTCGATATCAGGATACGAGATCGCTTCACGGCCATGCTTACGGTCGATGAAGTTATCTACCATGCCGGATTGCAACGGGCCGGGGCGGAACAACGCCACCAGTGCGATCATATCTTCAAAGCAGTCGGGCTTAAGGCGTTTGATCAGGTCTTTCATGCCGCGCGATTCAAGCTGGAATACCGCTGTGGTTTCCGAGCGTTGCAGCATGTCGAAGCTTTTCTTATCTTCGAGCGGAATCGCCGCAATATCAATCGGCTCCAGCCCTTGCTTCGCGCGACGGGCGTTAATCATTCCCAGCGCCCAGTCGATGATCGTCAGCGTACGCAGGCCAAGGAAGTCGAACTTCACCAGCCCGGCATATTCCACGTCGTTCTTATCGAACTGGGTAACCGGATGGTTGCCTTCCGCATCGCAATACAGCGGCGCGAAATCGGTAATCTTGGTGGGGGATATCACCACCCCACCCGCATGTTTACCCGCGTTACGCGTTACCCCTTCGAGCTTACGCGCCATATCGATGAGGGCCTTAACTTCCTCATCGGCTTCATAAATTTCCGGCAGTTGCGGTTCAGCAGCAAACGCTTTTTCGAGCGTCATCCCCGGATCGGGCGGCACCAGCTTTGAAATACGATCGACAAACCCATAAGGGTGCCCAAGCACGCGCCCTACGTCACGAATAACCGCTTTCGCCGCCATCGTACCGAAGGTGATAATCTGCGATACCGCATCACGCCCGTACATTTCCGCGACGTGATCGATGACCTTGTCGCGTTTTTCCATACAGAAATCGACGTCAAAGTCGGGCATGGAAACACGTTCAGGATTGAGAAAACGTTCGAACAGCAGGTCGAATTCCAGCGGATCCAGATCGGTGATTTTCAGCGCATAGGCCACTAACGAACCCGCACCGGAACCACGTCCCGGTCCAACAGGCACATCGTTATCCTTCGACCACTGAATAAATTCCATTACGATCAGGAAGTAGCCGGGGAACCCCATCTGGTTGATGACGCCCAGTTCAATATCCAGACGCTCATCATATTCAGGCCGGCGCTCAGCGCGCACTTCCGGATCGGGGAACAGGAATTCGAGACGCTCCTCCAGCCCCTTTTTCGAGCACTGAACCAGAAAATCTTCCGTACTCATGTCGCCCGTTGGGAACTGCGGCAGGAAATATTCACCCAAACGAATCGTTACGTTACAACGCTTGGCAATTTCAACGCTGTTCGCCAGCGCTTCGGGGATATCCGCAAACAGCTCGCACATTTCCTCTTCGGAACGCATGTACTGCTGTGGGCTGTAATTACGTGGACGCTTGGGATCGTCAAGCGTGTAGCCATCATGAATGGCCACACGGATTTCGTGAGCGTCAAAATCATCGGTGCTGATAAAACACACTTCATTGGTTGCCACCACGGGCACCCCGTGCTTCGTCGCCAATTCGACGGCAGCATGCAAATAGCTTTCTTCATCGGGGCGGGACGTGCGGATCAGTTCCAGATAGTAACGCTGGGGGAAGTGTTCCTGATAGAAGGCCAGACACTGTTCGGCCTGCGTCTGGTTACCACGCAGCAAAAACCGACCAACATCACCCCGGCGGCCACCAGACAGTAAAATCAGCCCTTCCTGATGTTCAACAAGCCAATCTCGGTCAATCGTCGGCCCGGCAGCGCCATAGCCTCGTTGATAAGCGTGGGAAATCAGCAGCGTAAGATTCTGGTAGCCAGCATTATTCATGGCCAGGACGGTAAGATGCGCGAGCTCATCCCCCAATTCGTCGCTTTCGACACAGAAATCTGCACCGATAATGGGCTTGATTCCCGCACCATGCGCGCCGCCATAGAATTTAACCAGCCCACACAGGTTGGTAAAATCAGTAATCGCCAGCGCTGGCATCCCGAGTGCCGCCGCTTTTTTTACCAGCGGACCGACTTTGGCTAGCCCATCGATCATGGAATAGTCACTGTGCACACGCAGGTGAACAAAACGTGGTTCGGCCATCTCCAGATCCCAGAATTTATCGATTAGTCAGCATGGCAACGGCACGCTTACGTGCCCACGCCATACCGAGAGTTAATGATGATGTTTATGCCAGACCTAATGCACGTCTGACTGGCGCGAAGCTCCGACGGTGAAACTCAGTGGCGCCCAGTACGGCCAGTTTCTCCAGATGAAAAGCCGTTGGATAGCCTTTGTGTTGGGCAAAACCATAAGCGGGGAAGCGTTGATCCAACTCGACCATCTCACGATCGCGAGTCACTTTCGCCATAATCGAGGCCGCGCTGATTTCTGCCACGCGGCTATCCCCTTTAACGACCGCCTGAGCGGGCATCGGCAAAGCCGGGCAACGGTTGCCGTCAATGAGAACAAAATCAGGCACGACAGCCAACCCGGCAACCGCACGCTGCATTGCCAGCATGGTAGCATGCAGGATATTCAGTTGGTCAATTTCTTCCGGCTCCGCACGGCCAAGGCTCCACGCCAATGCCTTCTCTTTGATTTCATCATAGAGCGACAATCGACGTTTTTCACTCAGCTTTTTGGAGTCCGCCAGCCCGACAATTGGCCTAGTTGGGTCAAGAATCACCGCAGCCGTCACGACCGCACCAACCAGAGGGCCGCGGCCCACTTCATCAACGCCAGCGATACAGCTCGCCTGCGGATAGACAAATATTTCACTCATGGTCTTATTAACACGGCTTTACTAATTCCAATACCGCCTGAGCCGCTTGCTCATCGGCGTTACAGCGGATCTGCTGATGCAAATCCACAAACGTCGCGCGTAGCTCAGCCATTTTTTCCGTATTGGCAAACAGCGGCAGCAGCGCAGCAGCCAGCTTATCCGGCGTACAGTCAGTCTGTAACTGTTCGGCCACCAGCTCACGTCCCGCCAGTAAATTCGGCAGAGACACCCACGGCGTTTTTACCAGGCGCTGCGCCAGCCAGAAGGTAAAGGGCTTCATGCGATACCCTACAACCATCGGACATTTAGCCAGCATGCACTCCAGCGCTGCCGTACCCGATGCCAACAGAGCGGCATCACTGGCAATCATGGCTTCTCGCGCTTGCCCATCCAGCAGATGTACGCGTAGATCGGGCGCCACACTACTTTTTATCCGCTCGAACTGTTCACGGCGCTTGCTGTTGACCAGCGGAACCACGATTTCCAGATCGGGAAAATGCTGGCGTAGTAACACAGCCGTATTGAGAAAATCTTCGCTAAGCATTTCAACTTCTGCACCGCGACTGCCCGGTAGCAACGCCAGACAAGGCACATCCGGTGCAATTCCCAACGTCGCGCGCGCTGCTAGTTTATCGGGATACAGCGGCATCGCATCAGCCATCGTATGGCCGATAAAGCGACAAGGTACATTGAAACGATCGTAAAACGCTTTTTCAAAAGGCAAAAAAGCCAGCACCAGATTGGTCGCTTTACCTATTTTGAAAACGCGTTTTTGACGCCATGCCCATACGGAAGGGCTGACGTAGTGAATGGTATTGATACCGCGCTTTTTGAGGTTGCCCTCTAGCGTGATATTGAAATCAGGTGCATCAATGCCTACAAAAACTTATCGGGTTGAAGCTCGCTAAAGCGCTGGGTTAAATCCCGCCGAATTTTCAGCAGGCGGGGAAGTCGTCCAAGCACCTCAACAATGCCCATGACAGCCAGCTCTTCCATCTCGTACCAGGCTTCACAGCCTTCGGCCTGCATACGTGGCCCAGCAACGCCGACAAACCGCGCATCAGGCACCTTTTCTTTAAGCGCCCGGATCAGGCCTGCGCCAAGGATGTCGCCGGAAGTTTCTCCGGCGACCAGCCCAATAGTCAAAGGACGTGATGACATGGATTAACGAATGATTCCGCGAGTAGAGCGAGCAAAGAAATCGGTAAATGCCTGCACAGCCGGGTATTCAGCCGCCAGTGCTTCAATTTCCGGTTTCACTTCGTCCAGTGTTCTACCGCTGCGGTAGAGGAGCTTGTACGCGTTACGAATCGCGTGCAGGGTGTCCTTTTCGAATCCACGACGCTTCAGGCCTTCAATATTCAGGCCAAACGGCGTGGCATGGTTACCCTGCGCGATCACATACGGCGGCACGTCTTGCGCCACACCGGAACATCCGCCAACCATGACGTGGGCACCGATGATGCAGAACTGGTGCACGGCTGTCATCCCACCGATAATCGCAAAATCATCGACGGAAACGTGGCCACCCAGCGTCGCGTTATTCGCCAGAATACAACGATTGCCCACTACGCAGTCATGTGCGATATGCGTGTTGATCATCAACAGGTTATCGCTACCGACTTTAGTCAACCCGCCGCCCTGTGTCGTGCCACGATGAATCGTGACGCTTTCACGGATGCGGTTACGATCGCCAATCTCAACGCGGGTCGGTTCCCCGGCATATTTGAGATCCTGGTTCACTTCACCAATTGACGTGAACTGATAGATTTCGTTGTCGCGACCAATTTTAGTGACGCCATTGACGACGACATGTGATTTCAGCACCGTCCCCGCACCGATCTCAACCTGAGAACCGATATAGCAGAACGGGCCAATATGAACGCCAGCACCAATAATGGCACCGTCTTCAACAATCGAACTAGGGTGAATAAAGGCGGTTTGATCAATCACGTTATCAGGACTCCCGACGGCGAGCACACATCATTGACGCTTCACAGGCCACTTCGCCATCAACTTTGGCAACACCTTTAAAGCGCGCAACGCCGCGACGCTCTTTGATGAATTCAACTTCAAGGATCATTTGATCGCCAGGCTGCACGGGGCGCTTAAAGCGCGCTTCGTCTACAGCGGCGAAATAGTACAGCTCACCCGGCTCCAGTTTACCTACGCTTTTAAACGCAAGAATACCAGTGGCCTGAGCCATGGCTTCCAGAATCAGCACGCCGGGAAAAATCGGTTTGCCCGGGAAATGGCCCTGGAAGAAGGGTTCGTTGAAAGAGACGTTTTTCACCGCCCGCAGAAACTTCCCTTCTTCAAAATCCAGTACCCGATCAACCAGCAAAAACGGGAAACGGTGCGGTAATAATTCTAAAATCTCTTCAATATGCAGAGTATGAGTGTCAGTAGTCAAAATACTCTTCCTGTCCATAAAAACTGATGCCATCAACAACACGGCCTGCGCAGACCCTAAATTAGGTGTCTTCAGGCAGGCCGCAAATAAAACGCGAGTGATTAAACGTTATCGACTTTTCGTTCAACGGCTTTCAACCGTTTGCTTATCTCATCAATATTCATCACCAGCGCTGCAGTTTTGCGCCACACTTTGTTGGGTTGCAAAGGAATGCCCGAAGAGTATACCCCAGGTTCTGTGATTGGTCGCATGACCATCCCCATTCCCGTTACCGTCACTTTATCGCAGATCTCCATGTGCCCGTTAATCACGCTGGCACCACCGATCATGCAATAACGACCAATTTTCAAGCTCCCCGCCATAATGACGCCACCCGCTACCGCGGTATTGTCGCCAATCACAACGTTGTGCGCAATCTGACATTGGTTATCAATGATAACACCATTACCAATGACCGTATCATCCAACGCACCACGATCGATGGTTGTGCTCGCACCGATCTCAACCCGATCGCCAATTCTGACCGTGCCCAACTGGGGGATCTTCACCCAGTTGCCGCGATCGTTGGCATAGCCAAAGCCGTCAGAACCGATCACGGTTCCCGACTGGATCAGGCAATGCTCACCCAGCTCAACGCGGTGATAAATCGTTACATTTGCCCATAAACGCGTACCGGCACCAATGCGGGCATCTTTACCGATAAAACAGCCAGGGCCAATGACAACACCATCACCCAGCAGTGCGCCAGATTCGATGACGGCATTTGCACCAATGGAGACGTTCTGGCCCAGCGTCGCGTCTGGAGCAATAACCGCACTCGGCGCAATATCGGTTGCTGGTTGCGGTGTCGTATCCAGCAGTTGCGCCATACGCGCATAGGTAAGATAGGGATTCTTCACTACCAGCGCCGCAACCTGACAGTAAGGTAAATCCGCTTCCGTCAGCACGACCGCTGACGCTTGCGTCCCGGCCAGTTGCTCACGGTAACGACTGTCGGAAAGAAACGTAATTTGCCCAGTTTTTGCTGAATGCATAGAAGCAACACCGGTGATGACGATATCGCCATCACCGTGTAATTGTGCATCCAACTGTTGAGCTAACGCATCCAGTCGAATTGAATACATGTATTATTTAACCTGTTTCAGCACATCGGCAGTAATGTCTTTAGCATTGGCGACATACGCAACAGCGTTAGCGTCAATCACAACATCATAACCTTCTTTGGTTGCAACGGCTTTCACCGCATCCTGAATACGGCTCAGGATTTTGTTACGTTCTTCAGTCTGACGGCGACGGTTGTCCTGCTCAAAAGCCTGCGCTTTCGTAGAGAACTGCTCGCGCTGCGCCATGACGTCCTTCTCCATTTTGCTGCGCTCGCTCGCTTTCATGGTAGAACCATCACGTTGCAGTTTCTGCATCTTGCCCTGTAAATCGTTTTCCATCGATTGCAGTTCAGAAGCACGACCTTTGAATTCATTTTCCAGCTGTTTGCCAACGGTTTCACGCTGCGGCAGCTGTTGGAAAATGCTGGAAACGTTAACAACGGCAATTTTGTCAGCAGCCTGAACGCTGGCTGAAGCAGCCAATGCTAAACCGAGGCCTGCGGCACATAACCACTTTTTCACTATAAACTCCTCAACCTAACCTAATTTGTGTCTTAACACTTTAATTATGAGCATCGCGTCATGGTATGAAGGTCTTATGTTCGACCATTCATACCCATGAACTATTCATATCAACGAAAGGCTCGTCTCAACGAATCATGATGCGACATTCCCTGCATACGACCTATTGACGTCACACTACCAGGTTTTGCCAATGTTAAACTGGAATTGTTCCGACTTGTCTCCATCGTACTTTTTAACCGGCTGGGCATAGGAGAAGACCAATGGCCCAAGCGGAGACATCCATTGCAACGCGATACCGCTGGAAACACGGAAGTTACTCGCCTTGCTGTAATCCGGCACGCCAGCTTTCAGAGTTTCATCAGTGTTTTTCCAGTTGGTATCCCATACCGTACCACCATCTACAAAGAAGGACGTACGTACAGAACTCGCGTATTTATCACTGATAAACGGTGTTGGCACGATCAGTTCCGCACTCAATACCGCCATCGCGTTACCGCCAACGGCATCATCCAGATTGGTCGAATCAATCGCACAGCCAGAATAAGGTGTTCCCGCATTGGCACAGTTATAATATGCCGCTTTAGGACCAATCGTATTCGACTGGAAGCCACGTACCGTACTAGAACCACCCGCATAGAAGTTGTCGTAGAACGGCACTTCTTTACTTCCGATACCATCCGCAAAGCCTGCACGCGTACGGCCCATCACCACCCAGTTACCGCTGTCGCTCAACGGATAGTAGCTCGCCGAATCAAACGTCAGTTTGTAATATTCGTTGTCCGAACCCGGCACCGAGATCTTGGCATTCGCGGACGCACGTGTACCTTTGGTCGGGAAGTAGCCGCGATCCAGATTGTTATACGACCATCCGGTATTCAGGAAGAAATCGTTCGCTTTGAAGTCCGCACTAGATTTATTGTTATTGCCAACAACAACTTCGGGATTTACCCCAACGGAGTTCAGATAACGCCACATCGCCACCTGCGGTCTCATATCCGACAGATCGTTATGTACATAATCCAGACCGACACGCAGTGAGTTATTCTCGTTAATCGGGAAGCCCAAGGTGCTGCCAACGCCATAACTCACGTTGGTGTAGTCGGACAGATCGGCGTCTGACGCCTCAAATTTGTTATAGAATATGCGCCCACCGAGGCTAACGCCATCGACGGTAAAGTACGGGTCGGTCAGTGACAGCTCAACATACGTCTGGTAGTCGTTTTTAGTCCCGCTGATACCAACGGAGTTACCCGTTCCCAGCCAGTTGTCCTGCTGGACCCCAGCCTGGAAGCTCACGCCACTTTCTGTACCGAAACCAACACCAAAGTTGAATGTCCCCGTATTACGCTCTTTGACTTTATACGTGACATCAACCTGATCGGCCACGCCGGGAACGCGCTGCGTTTCTACATCAACGCTTTCAAAGTATCCCAGTCGATTTAAACGCTCTTTGCCCTGCTCAACCAGATCGTTGCCTAACCAGGCACCTTCCATCTGACGCATTTCACGGCGCAGAACGGAGTCTTTAGACGTATCGTTACCGTCAAAGCGGATATGACGCACATAGAAACGGTTACCGGCATCAACGTTGATGTTTAATTTCACCGTCTTGTCTGCGTCATTAATTTCCGGCTGTGTGACCACACGTGGATAGGCATAGCCATAACGACCCAGCAGCTTCTTGATGTCCTCTTCCATCCGGGTCACTTTCGTCCCGTTGTAGAGTTCACCCGGTTCAATCTTCGTCAATCCTTCGATTTCCGCAGAGTGACCAGCCAGATTGCCTTTCACCGCTACGCCGGACAGCTTGTACTGCTCGCCTTCCGTCATATTGATGGTGATGTAGATGCCTTTTTTATCTGGCGTCAGGCTCACCTGTGTGGAATCGATGTTGAAACGCGCGTAGCCGCGATCCAAATAGAAACTCCGTAAAGTTTCCAGATCGCCAGACAGTTTTTGTTTCTGGTATTTACGATCGCCGACCACGTTCCACCACGGCACTTCATCACGCAGTTGGAAACGAGAGATCAATTCGTCAGAGCTGAACGCTTTGTTACCGACAATATTAATCTGCTGGATCTTGGCGGAAACACCTTCCGTGAAGACCAGCTTCAGGTCTACGCGGTTACGCGGGAGTGGCGTGACAACGGCTTTAACCGACGCACTGTACTTGCCCACGCTGTAGTAGAAATCTTCCAGTCCTTTTTCGATGCTGGTGAGCGCTGTGCGGTCTAACGCTTCACCGACGCGCACGCCAGAGGCTTCCAGGTTTTCTTTCAGCATGTCGTCTTTGACTGACTTATTGCCGGAAAACGTGACGCTGGCGATGGTTGGGCGTTCTTTCACCTGCACAATCAGCGTTTCGCCATCGCGCAGGACACGAACATCTTCAAAATTTCCGGTCGCAAACAAGGCACGGATGGTATTACCGATATCATCGTCACCGATGGTATCACCAACGCGGACTGGCATACTGAGTAATGCCGCCCCGACGGCAACCCTTTGCAGGCCCTCGAAATGAATGTCCTTCACTACGAACCCGTCTGCACCGTATACGGTTGCGCTGCTAAACAGCAGCGACGCTATGAGCAACTTTTTGATCGCCATCGTTGTTATGCGTTTTTCCTAACCTAATCCCGCGCCTAGAGACGAGAGAAATCATTGAAAAGTGCGAGTCCCATTAACAACATCAGCAACACTGTACCAATGCGATAGCTAACGTCCTGCACACGCTCAGAAACCGGCCTGCCCTTCAACTTTTCAACCGCAAGAAAGAGCAGGTGTCCACCATCCAATACCGGCAGAGGGAACAGATTGATGATCCCCAAATTGACGCTGATTAAGGCCAAAAACATCAGGTAATAAATCAATCCATAATCTGCTGACATTCCTGCGCCCTGAGCAATCGAAATGGGACCACTCAGGTTGTTCAGCTTAACATCCCCCATAACCAGTTTCCCTAACATACTGACGGTCAATTTCATCAGCTGCCAGGTTTTATCTGTTGCCTGGTAGATCGCACTGAACGGCCCATACTGGCGCACAGTCCTGTATTCTTCAGGCAGCGGCGTCACACTTGGCATAACGCCTGCCAGCCCTTCAACTCTGCCACTTCCCACAGATTTGCTGTCTGGCGTTAACGTCAACGGGACTGTTGAGCCGTTGCGCTCCACCTCCAGAGCAATAGATTGTCCGGGGTTGTCACGCACAGCGATAACAAAATCACGCCATTGCGCTAGCGCCTGCCCGTCGACTTTAACGATCCTATCTCCGACTTGCAAACCTGCTTTCTCCGCCGCCGACCCAGCCTGCACCTGATGCAGTACCGGCTCAATTTGCGGACCACGTGGAATAATCCCGAGCGAGGCGGCAGGATCTTGCTTATCAGGCTCAAACTGCCACTCGCGTAAATCCAGCGTTTTCTGAACGACACGATCAGAGCCTAAAGGTGCGGTTCCGATCACAACATCGCTATCGCCGATTTTACCGATCAGGGCCAGACGCGCAGTATCCCAATCAGGCGTTTCGATACCGTCAACGGACTTTAGTTCCGTTCCCGCCGACATTTCCGCCTGCGCCGCAATGGAGTTGGGTAGTATTTCACCCACTACCGGACGCACGCCCGGTACGCCGAGAATAAACACCAGCCAGTACGCCACAATGGCAAACAGGAAATTGGCAATCGGACCCGCGCTAACGATAGCCGCACGCTGCCAGACCGTTTTGCTATTAAATGATTGGTGACGGAATTCTGGCGCAACGGTGTCGACGCGCTCATCCAGCATCTTCACGTAGCCGCCAAGTGGGATCAGCGCAATCACGAATTCTGTACCGGTACGATCGCGACGACGCCATAGCGCGCGTCCGAAACCGACGGAGAAGCGTTCGACCTTCACACCACAGCGGCGCGCTACCCAGAAATGTCCAAATTCATGGACAGTGACCAGCACACCCAGTGCGATGATAAACGCGGCAAGATTCCAGAGAAAACTCAGCATAAATAGCTCTACCGCTTTATTCTAAGCCACTTTAAACAGCAGCAGCATCAGGCAAGAGAACACAGGAACCGCAGCAGTCAGGCTGTCGATACGATCGAGCACGCCACCGTGCCCCGGAATCAAATGGCTACTGTCTTTGATGCCCGCCTCGCGTTTGAACATACTTTCCGTCAAATCACCCAGCACCGAGGCCAGCGCAGCGGCGATAGAACAAATCAACAACGTCGATGGCGCTACCGTTAATGGCGCATACAGGCTAAACAGCACAGAGATGAGCGCCGAGGTTGCCAGACCACCGAGAAAGCCTTCCCAGGTTTTGCCCGGCGAAACTTTTGGCGCGAGTTTACGCTTACCAAACAGTTTACCGAACATGTAGGCACCGCTGTCCGCACCCCACACCAGCAGCATGACGTACAGCAGCCACCAGGCACCAGCAAATGGATTAATCGCATAATTGTAATGGCGAAGTGCGACCATGCCCCAGAAAAACGGCACGATCGTCATGATACCGAACACCAGTCGCAATGTACGTGAATGACGCCAGAATGAGGCGGAAGCCGGATAGAACAGCACCAACAGCAGCGCGACACCCCACCACACCAGTGATGACCAGAGCGCGATACTGATTTGCGGAATATGGACGGAATAATGGTAGGCCGGGAGTGATAACAGCATCAGCGCCAGCAAGAAACCACACAGGATCGCGAGCCACAGGCGTTGACCATAAGAGGCAAACCCTGCCAACTGACCCCATTCCCATGCCGCCAGCATACAGACAGCCAGCGTAACAAGCGTGAATCCCAGAGGAGGCAGCAAGAAAAGTGCTGCAATAACAATCGGGATCAAAATAAAAGCAGTAATCAGGCGATACTTCAGCAAAAGTTCCCCCTAGGATGCATCAGCATCGATAGGTGTTGTTCCCCCGAAGCGGCGCTCGCGTTGTGCAAAAGCATTCAGCGCACCTTCAAAGACTTGTTCATCGAAATCAGGCCAGAGGACATCAGTAAAGTAAAGTTCAGCATAAGCAATTTGCCACAGAAGAAAATTACTGATGCGGTGTTCTCCACCGGTTCTGATCACCAAATCAACCGGAGCCAGATCATGCAGACAGATGTACTGACATAATGACGCTTCATTAATGCTATCAGGGCGCAGAATGCCTTCCTGCACCTGCTCTGCAAGTTGCCGTACTCCCTGAATAATATCCCAACGGCCGCCATAATTCGCGGCAATATTCAGTGTTAGCCCCTGATTCTTTTCTGTCAGTGCTTCTGAACGGCGGATTCGCTCTTGTAAACGCGGACTGAAGCGGCCGATATCGCCAATCACCCGCAAGCGAACATTGTGCTTGTGCAGGCTTTTCACTTCACTGTCCAGCGCTCTAACAAACAGTTCCATGAGTGCGGAAACTTCCTGCGCCGGACGGTTCCAGTTTTCACTGCTAAATGCGTAAAGTGTCAGCGCGTCCAGCCCTTGGCTCACTGCAAAACTGACTGAACGCCGCACAGCCTTTACACCAGCCTGATGGCCAAAAATCCGCATTTTCCCCCGGCTTTTTGCCCAGCGACCATTGCCATCCATGATAATGGCAACATGCCGCGGCCCGGCGGGTGGCAGATCGTTAGTATTTTTTTGATTATCGGACGGCATAACGCGTACTTATTTCCTCAAGCAAGAAATACAACAGTCCTTCCGTAACATCAGACCCCGTTAGCGCAAAAAAAGCCGTGAACGATCACGGCTTAGCTTCACGGTCGATTAAACAACTTTCGCATAATCAACCATTGAGTGGCGCAGACTATACCACCTCCACCGCACATGAACAAATTGTGCCACGGCGCTATCCCGCTATCGCGCGTAATGTGTCAGGGTCTGTGTTGCGACCTGTCTGGCCCAGCGGTCAATAAACAGAACATCATCAACGCTGGTGGGTTCTGGTAATGTAAGTTGTTCAATAACATGCTGATTTACCGCCGCAATATCCGTAAAACGGATTTGCGACTGCAAAAATGCCGCTACCGCAATTTCATTTGCGGCATTTAATGCCGTGGTGGCCGACTGACCATGATTACAGGCATCAATAGCGAGCTGTAAACAAGGATAGCGCGCATAGTCCGGTGCCAAAAATGTCAGCGCGCCAATCTGGCAAAAATCTAACGCTTTTGCACCCGATGCCACACGTTCGGGATAAGCCATTGCATGGGCAATCGGCGTGCGCATATCGGGCGATCCCAACTGCGCCAGAACGCTGCCATCACGGTAACGCACCATCGAGTGAATCACCGACTGCGGATGAATAATGACTTCCATCTGTTCGGCAGAAGCATTAAACAACCAGCGCGCTTCGATGTACTCCAGCCCTTTGTTCATCATCGTGGCAGAATCAACCGAAATTTTGCGCCCCATTGACCAGTTTGGATGCGCACACGCCTGATCTGGCGTCATGTCTGCCAGCGCCGATACCGGAGTTTCACGAAACGGCCCACCGGAACCGGTCAGAACAATACGTTCGACCCCATGCTGCGACAATGAAGCGTAGCCTAATTGACGCTGAATTTGCTCAGGTAAACTCTGAAAAATCGCATTATGTTCGCTATCAATCGGTAAAAGCTGTGCGCCACTTTGCGCCACGGCGTCCATGAACAGGCGTCCGCAGGTAACCAGTGATTCTTTGTTCGCCAGCAACACCTGTTTTCCGGCATGAATTGCCGCTAGTGTTGGCAATAACCCAGCCGCCCCCACAATCGCGGCCATGACCTGATCGACACCCTCTAATGCAGCAAGGTCACACGCGGCCTGCTCGCCAGCCAGCACTTCCGTTTTGCAACCATATTCCGCCAACTGCCGGCGCAGGGCAGTTGCTGAGGCTTCATCAGCCATTGAGGCATAGGCGGGTTGGAAAGTGAGGCACTGCTCCAGCATCAACTTGACGTTGTACCCGGCGGATAACGCGCGTACGGCAAATTTATCGGGATTGGCTTTAATGACGGCCAGCGAACTGACGCCAATAGAGCCAGTGGAACCAAGAATTGTCAGTTGCTTCATTAAAAATGCTCTGAATAACCGGATTTGATGACAGGAAGGTACACGAGTCTGAGACGATTACCATGATATATCTCTGCTATCGATCACAGTCACGATAGCCGCAGGCACATACACAGCAAAAAATTGTTTACTACCCAGAGGGGCTGGCCTTCACCCATTCCTTGTATAACCATAAAATAAAGCGCCGCCGGAAAAAGAGGGCAAGCCCACAGATTCCCTGCGACGCACTATTCAACAGGCTGATTAGAACTCCATCAGCTCCGCTTCTTTCTCTGCCAGAGCGACGTCCACTTTCTTAATGAAGTTGTCAGTCAGCTTCTGCACGTCGTCCTGAGCACGACGTTCTTCATCTTCACTGATCGCTTTATCTTTCAGCAGCGCTTTCAGTTTGTCGTTAGCATCACGGCGCACGTTACGCACAGAAACGCGCCCCTGCTCTGCTTCGCCACGAACCACTTTGATCAGGTCTTTACGGCGCTCTTCCGTCAACGGTGGCAGCGGAACACGGATTACGGTACCAGCAGAAGACGGGTTCAGGCCGAGGTCGGAAGCCATGATCGCTTTCTCAACTGCCGGGCCAAGTGAACGGTCGAATACGGTGATTGCCAGCGTACGGGAATCTTCTACGACAACGTTAGCAACCTGACGCAGTGGCGTTGCGCTGCCATAGTATTCAACCTGGATGCCATCGAGAATGCTAGGCGATGCACGGCCGGTACGGATTTTGCTGATCTGATTTTTAAACGCTTCAACACATTTGTCCATGCGCGTTTCAGCATCTTTTCTGATTTCATTAGTCACGTTGTAAACCCTTGAAAACTGGTTGCCTGGCAGGCCATGTCAGTACATGACCCGGTGAATAATTAATGCCAGCGCGCGGCTGGCGTATGGCGCAATACTGGGGAGTATAGTACCCCATAATTAGCGTGAGCCGTTATTACTGACTAATCAACGTCCCTTCTTTTTCACCCATGACAACGCGACGCAGTGCGCCAGGTTTGTTCATGTTGAAAACACGGATTGGTAAATTATGGTCGCGTGCCAGCGTGAACGCGGCAAGATCCATCACTTTCAGCTCACGTTCTAACACGTCTTGATAGGTTAGCGTTTCGTACATCGTCGCTGAAGGATCTTTCACTGGATCGGCAGAATAGACGCCATCGACTTTGGTCGCTTTCAATACGACATCCGCTTCAATCTCAATGCCGCGCAGACAAGCCGCAGAATCCGTGGTGAAGAAAGGGTTGCCTGTTCCAGCGGAGAAGATCACTACGCGGTTATTACGCAGCAGGCTAATCGCCTCTGCCCAGCTGTAGTTGTCACAGACGCCATTCAGCGGAATAGCAGACATCAGGCGAGCGTTCACATAGGCACGGTGCAACGCATCACGCATTGCCAGACCATTCATGACGGTCGCCAGCATTCCCATGTGGTCGCCCACAACGCGGTTCATACCCGCTTTAGCCAGACCCGCGCCACGAAACAGGTTACCACCGCCGATAACCACACCGACCTGAATGCCTAACTCAACCAGTTCTTTCACTTCCTGAGCCATGCGATCCAGAATGCTCGCATCGATACCAAAACCTTCAGTTCCCTGTAAAGCTTCGCCACTGAGCTTCAGCAGGATTCGTTGATAGACGGGTTTTGCATTGGTTGCCATGGTGTTCTTATCCTACAGGCTGTCGTCGTATTGGGGGGTTGTAAAAATCAAAACTGTTCTACTCGGCTCCTATCTGAATGCAGGAAACCAAGCGAACTAAAACTCTTTGGGCTGGATAAAAAGGAACCGCCAACTGGCGGCTCTTTTTTTTGCTATTAAGACTGCTTGCTCATTGCTGCAACTTCAGCAGCAAAGTCAGTCTCAACTTTCTCAATACCTTCACCCACTTCGAAACGGATGAAGTTAGTCACGTCAGCGTTGTGCTCTTTCAGCAGTTGACCAACAGACTTAGCTGGATCCATAACGAAAGGCTGACCTGTCAGAGAAACTTCACCGGTGAATTTCTTCATACGGCCTTCAACCATTTTCTCTGCGATTTCTTTCGGCTTGCCAGACTGCATCGCGATTTCTAACTGAACCTGGTACTCTTTTTCTACCACTTCAGCAGACACGTCTTCTGGCTTAACGAATTCTGGTTTGCTTGCTGCAACGTGCATAGCCAGGTGTTTAACCAGCTCTTCGTCAGCGCCTTTAGCGGCAACCAGAACACCGATGCGCGCACCGTGTTGGTAGTTACCCAGAACTTCGCCTTCCAGAGCGGAAACGCGACGAATGTTGATGTTCTCACCAATTTTCGCAACCAGAGCAACACGCTCTTCTTCGAACTGTGCTTTCAACACGTCAACGTCAGTGATTTTGCCTGCAACCGCAGCGTCCAGCACTTTGTCAGCAAATGCCTGGAAACCACCGTCTTTAGCAACGAAGTCGGTCTGGCAGTTAACTTCCAGGATCACAGCGTAGTTACCGTCGATCTTAGTCTTGATCACGCCATCAGCAGCAACGTTACCTGCTTTCTTAGCTGCTTTAATTGCGCCAGATTTACGCATGTTTTCGATTGCCAGCTCGATGTCGCCGTTAGCTTCAACCAGCGCTTTCTTACATTCCATCATGCCCGCAGCGGTACGCTCACGCAGCTCTTTTACCAGGGATGCGGTAATTTCAGCCATTCTAAAATCCTCGGAAGATTTGTTCTGCCTGGCCGTCACGACCAAACAGCTTTAAAAGTGAAAAAGGGGCCATAAAAAGGCCCCTAACCAAACTAGTACTACCTGGTTAATAAGGGCTCAACGAGCCAGACTTATTATTCAGCTTCTACTAAGCCTTCTTCTGCCTGCACAGCCAGATCTTGAGAACGGCCTTCGCGGACAGCAGTAGCAACAGCGCTCAGGTACAGGCTAACTGCACGGATTGCGTCATCGTTACCAGGGATGATGTAGTCAACGCCATCTGGATCGGAGTTGGTATCAACCACTGCGAATACCGGAATACCCAGGTTGTTAGCTTCTTTGATTGCGATGTGCTCGTGATCGGCGTCGATAACGAACAGCGCGTCTGGCAGACCGCCCATATCTTTGATACCGCCCAGGCTGTTTTCCAGCTTGTCCAGTTCACGAGTGCGCATCAGCGCCTCTTTTTTGGTCAGCTTGTCGAACGTGCCGTCTTGAGATTGGGTTTCCAGATCTTTCAAACGTTTGATGGACTGACGAACGGTTTTCCAGTTAGTCAGCATACCGCCCAACCAACGATGGTTCACGAAGAACTGATCGCAGTTGTTGGCTGCATCTTTTACCGCTTCGCTTGCTGCGCGCTTAGTACCAACGAACAGAATTTTGCCTTTGCGAGAAGCAATTTTGCTCAGCTCAGCCAGAGCGTCGTTGAACATTGGTACAGTTTTTTCAAGGTTGATGATGTGAACTTTGTTACGTGCACCGAAGATGAATGGCTTCATTTTCGGGTTCCAGTAACGGGTCTGGTGACCAAAGTGTACGCCAGCCTTGAGCATATCGCGCATGGAAACAGTTGCCATGATTACCTCTATTAATTAAGTATGGGGTTATGCCTCCACATGTCCCATTGCGCCGACCCCATCCGGTGAAACACCTCAGGAGCACCCCGGCGAACGTGCCGACATGTGTGTGTTATTTACACAAAGTGAGTTTAGTCGATGTGGTTGAATACCGTATAACCGATATCCAGCCGGATCATCGGCGCGCTTTATACCATAAATCCCCCAGCGACACCAACATTTGTTATTCAATCGTCCACAAATCAGAATGATAGTTTGGCAAGCCAGCGGCATGGCTGGTAACATAAGTTATTAGTTATCGCTCTTAATTTTTGTGCTTAACAGGCACCTGCGGACAATCATCAATGGCAATTTCAATTAAAACTCCTGAAGACATCGAAAAAATGCGTGTAGCTGGCCGTCTGGCTGCCGAAGTCCTGGAAATCATCGAACCCCACGTGGTACCGGGCGTGAGCACTGCCGAATTAGACAGAATCTGTCACGATCACATCACCAACAAGCAGCAGGCCATTTCTGCTTGTCTGGGCTACCACGGCTTCCCGAAATCCGTCTGCATCTCCATCAACGAAGTGGTGTGCCACGGCATTCCTAGCGAAGAACGCATTTTGAAAGACGGCGATATCGTCAACATCGACGTCACCGTGATCAAAGACGATTTCCACGGCGATACGTCAAAAATGTTTATCGTCGGCAAACCCACCATTCTGGGTGAGCGCCTCTGCCGCATCACGCAGGAAAGCCTCTATCTGGCACTGAAAATGGTTAAGCCGGGCATTCGCCTGCGCACGCTGGGCAAAGCGATCCAGCAATTTGCGGAAGGGAATAACTTCTCCGTAGTGCGTGAGTATTGCGGTCACGGCATCGGCAAGGGCTTCCACGAAGAGCCACAGGTGCTGCACTACGATGCAGACGACGGTGGCGTCGTGCTGCAAGCGGGTATGGCATTCACGATCGAGCCTATGCTCAATGCCGGTGATTACCGTATTCGTACGATGAAAGACGGCTGGACGGTAAAAACCAAAGATCGCAGCTTGTCGGCACAGTACGAGCATACTATTGTGGTAACCGATAACGGCTGCGAAATAATGACGTTGCGAAAGGATGACACCATCCCCAACATCATCACGCATGAACAGTAAACACTAAGCCGGCAGATGCCGGCTTTTTTTATGGGCTGCGCTATGACAGATAACCGCTTTTCGCCAGACAGTACACCACCTGACGCTGCCTCATCAAACAGCCCTATAGACCCCATTGCACCCGCACAGTTGCCCGCTTCACCGCTGACCTACGCGGATGACATGCTAGATTGTCAGACGTTAAAACAGCAGTTGGAACTGTTTCAGCTTTGGCTCGGTTCAGAATTCCGCTCCGGCGTCAGCGCAGAAAAGCTGATTGATGCCAGAACCTTGTTCATCGATCGCCTGTTGCAGCGGCTATGGTATTTCTACGGCTTTGAAAATATCGCGCAAACGTCGCTGGTCGCCGTAGGCGGATATGGCCGCGGTGAGCTGCACCCGCTTTCCGATATCGACGTGCTGGTATTAAGCCAGACCGCGCTGAGTGAAGAACATTCCCAGCGCGTAGGCCAATTCATCACCCTACTGTGGGATTTGAAGCTGGAAGTTGGCCACAGCGTCAGAACGTTGGAAGAGTGCTTACAGGAAGGACGCGCCGATATTTCCGTCGCCACCAACCTGATCGAATCCCGCATGATATGCGGCGACGTCGCCCTATTTCTCTCGCTGCAAAAAAACGTATTCAGTGATGAATTTTGGCCGTCAGACACGTTTTTCCCGGCAAAAATCGCCGAACAGCAGGAACGCCATCAGCGCTACCACAGCACCAGCTACAATCTGGAACCCGACATCAAGAGCAGCCCGGGCGGGCTACGCGACATTCACACGCTGCTGTGGGTCGCGAGACGCCACTTCGGCGCGACGTCGCTCAATGAAATGGTAGGTTTCGGTTTTCTAACCGAGGCCGAGCGTAAAGAGCTGAACGAGTGCCAAAGCTTTTTGTGGCGCATCCGCTTCGCCCTGCATTTGATCCTGCCGCGTTACGACAACCGGCTGCTGTTCGACAGGCAGTTGAACGTCGCACAGCTGCTGCAGTATCAGGGCGAAGGCAACACGCCAGTCGAACGCATGATGAAGGATTTCTACCGTATGACGCGTCGCGTCAGCGAGTTGAACCAGATGCTGTTGCAGCTCTTTGACGAAGCAATTCTGGCGCTGGACGCGAGTGAAAAGCCCCGCCCGATTGATGATGAATTTCAGCTACGCGGCAATCTGCTAGATCTGCGCGATGAAAACCTGTTTATCAAAAAGCCGGAAGCCATCATGCGCATGTTCTACCTGATGGTACGCAACCGCGACATCAGCGGCATTTACTCCACCACGTTGCGCCAACTGCGCCATGCTCGTCGCCATCTCGCCAGCCCGCTTTGCACCATCCCAGAAGCGCGCCAGCTGTTTATGAATATTCTGCGCCACCCGCATGCAGTAAGCCGCGCGCTGCTGCCAATGCATCGCCATAGTGTGCTGTGGGCATATATGCCGCTGTGGGGAAACATCGTCGGTCAGATGCAGTTCGATCTGTTTCACGCTTATACAGTGGATGAGCACACGATCCGCGTTCTGCTCAAGCTGGAAAGCTTCGCCGACGAGGATACGCGGCCACAGCATCCGCTGTGCGTCGAGCTCTACCCTCGCCTGCCCCAGCCCGAATTATTGCTGCTGGCCGCGCTGTTCCACGATATCGCCAAAGGCCGTGGGGGCGATCACTCTGAACTGGGCGCGCAGGATGTGCTGGAGTTTGCGGCGCTGCACGGACTGAATTCGCGTGAAGCTCAGCTGGTTTCCTGGCTGGTGCGCTGCCACCTGCTGATGTCCGTCACCGCACAGCGTCGTGACATTCAGGATCCCACCGTCATTCAGCAATTTGCTACGGAAGTGCAGAGCGAAACCCGTCTGCGCTATCTGGTCAGCCTGACGGTTGCGGATATCTGTGCCACCAATGAAACGCTGTGGAACAGCTGGAAACAGAGCCTGTTGCGTGAACTCTATTTCGCGACGGAAAAACAGCTGCGCCGCGGCATGCAAAATACGCCAGATTTACGCGAACGTGTCCGGCATCACCGTTTGCAGGCGCTGGCGCTGCTGCGTATGGACAATATTGATGAAGAAGCGCTGCACCACATCTGGAGCCGCTGCCGGGCCGATTATTTCCTGCGCCATTCGCCAAACCAGCTTGCCTGGCACGCGCGCCACTTGCTGGAGCATGATGTCAACAAACCGCTGGTGCTGATCAGCCATCAGGCCAGCCGTGGCGGTACAGAGATTTTTATCTGGAGTCCAGACAGACCTTATCTTTTCGCAGCGGTCGCTGGTGAACTGGATAGACGCAACCTAAGCGTGCACGATGCACAGATTTTCACCAGCCGCGACGGCATGGCGATGGATACGTTCATCGTGCTGGAACCGGACGGCAGTCCGTTGGCGCAAGATCGGCATGAAATGATACGCCACGCGCTGGAACAGGCGCTGACACACCGGAGCTATCAACATCCGCGCGTACGCCGACCGTCGCCCAAGCTGCGGCACTTCAGCGTACCAACGGAAGTCAACTTCCTGCCGACGCACACGGACAGACGCAGCTACATGGAGCTCAGCGCGCTTGACCAACCGGGGCTGCTGGCACGTATCGGTGAAATTTTTGCCGATCTTAACCTGTCGCTGCACGGCGCACGCATTTCCACGATCGGCGAACGGGTAGAGGATCTTTTCATTCTGGCCGACAGCGACAGACGGGCATTAAAGCCGGATTTACGCCTTAAATTGCAAGAACGGTTGACAGAAGCCCTTAACCCAAACGATAAAGTACCATTGAGTTAATTTTTACAATCAGGAAAGAGAAATCAGGATGCACCAACAATTACAGAACATCATTGAGACGGCTTTCGAGCGCCGCGCTGAAATCACTCCGGCAAACACAGACACCGTCACGCGTGAAGCCGTCAATCAGGCTATCAACCTACTGGATAGCGGCGCGCTGCGCGTTGCAGAGAAAATCGACGGCCAGTGGGTTACCCATCAGTGGCTGAAGAAAGCCGTGCTGCTCTCTTTCCGTATTAACGATAACCAACTTATCGAAGGCGGAGAAACACGCTTTTTCGACAAAGTACCAATGAAATTCGCTGACTATGATGAAGCGCGTTTCCAGCGTGAAGGCGTGCGCGTTGCACCGCCAGCCAGCGTGCGTCGCGGTGCTTATATCGCACGCAACACCGTGCTGATGCCGTCTTACGTCAACATCGGCGCTTACGTTGATGAAGGCACGATGGTCGATACGTGGGTAACCGTCGGTTCTTGTGCGCAGATCGGTAAAAATGTTCACCTGTCCGGTGGCGTCGGCATCGGTGGCGTTCTGGAGCCGTTACAGGCTAACCCAACCATCATCGAAGATAACTGCTTCATCGGTGCGCGTTCTGAAGTCGTGGAAGGCGTTGTTGTTGAGGAAGGTTCCGTCATCTCCATGGGCGTGTTCATCAGCCAAAGCACCCGTATTTACGATCGTGAAACTGGTGAAATTCACTATGGCCGCGTCCCGGCTGGCTCAGTTGTGGTTTCCGGCAACCTGCCGTCCAAAGATGGCAGCCACAGCCTGTACTGTGCAATCATTGTGAAGAAAGTGGATGCGAAAACCCGCGCTAAAGTGGGTATCAATGAGTTATTACGCTCCATCGACTAAACTAGAAACGGCGGGTTAATCACCCGCCGTTTTTTTATGTACGAGAGATAAGTTATTTATATGTTCCCTAAATACTTCGGTATGGCGGGTATAAACAGCGTAGGTTCTCGCTGGCATGATAATCAGGACTATCTAAAAACCGAGAAGGTGACGCTATGTATGACAATCTAAAAAGCCTGGGCATTACCAATCCCGATGATATCGATCGCTATAGCCTGCGTCAGGAAGCAAACAACGACATCCTGAAGATCTATTTTCGTAAAGATAAGGGCGAGTTTTTCGCTAAAAGCGTGAAGTTCAAGTATCCGCGCCAGCGCAAAACCATCGTGGCAGACAATTCTGGACAGGGCTACAAAGAGATCAACGAGATCAGCCCAAATCTGCGCTACGTGATTGATGAATTAGACAAGATCTGCCAGCAGGAACAGGTTGAAGTCGATCTGAAACGCAAAATCCTTGACGATCTGCGTCATCTGGAAAGCGTGGTTTCCAACAAAATTACCGAAATCGAAGCGGATTTAGAGAAGCTGACCAAGAATCGCTAAGCGCGATGATCTCAACAGACCGCAAACGAAAACGGGAGCACAACAGGCTCCCGTTTGTCATTTCAGCACGGCATTACTGCGCGTCAACCAAATCAGCCCATGCTTCAACCCACGGGCATGAAATCACTTCCGGCTCAGGGTGCTCGACGGCATCAACGTCCAACACATCACCCAGGCGCTTAGCACCGATTTCCTGCAATAACGCATCGAAAAGATGGCCACCCGCGCAGAAGTTCGGGTAACTGCTGTCGCCCAGCGCAATCACGCCGTAGCGCAGCGCAGGCTGGTAACCGCCTTTCTCACGCAGTGCAGCGTAAAGCGGAACAATAGAATCAGGCAACTGGCCTTGCCCCGTCGTCGACGTGACAACTAAAACCGTATGTTCGCGGTAGTCCAGCCAAGACTCCAGCGTCGCATCTTCAAAGACCTTAACGTCATGGCCACGATCCCTGAGGATATTTTCGGCTTCTTCGGCCACCAGCAATGCATTCCCGTAGACCGTACCAACAAAAATACCAATCTGCGCCATGCTTCTGACTCCCTTTTTAATTCGATATATTTAATTAAAAGTAATACGCCAGGTATTACCCGACGGAATGCTCGCTATCCTGACCTGAGTCGGCAGGAAACTCAACCCCTTCAAACTCAGGGAGAATCCCCTGCCAGCCAAACTGTGTCATCACACCCTGCCACGGCGCATCCCAACGTGCTTGCAACGTCAATGGCTGCCCGCTCACCGGATGATTCAGCTGTAACTCGCTGGCGTGCAGCATGAGCCTGCCGCAGGAGAAGTGCGATTCCATACCGCGATTGTGTCGCAGGTCGCCGTGCGCGGTATCGCCGATAATCGGATGGTGGATATGTGACATATGACGGCGGAGTTGGTGTTTGCGCCCGGTCTGTGGCTTCAACTCCATCAGACTGTAGCGTGCCGTTGGGTAACGGCCGATGGCAACCGGCATCTCCACCTGCGCCAAAGAACGGTAATGCGTGACGGCAGGCTGCGGAGCCTTATCAGGATTGGTAAATTTGTCGGCAATCTTGTCCAGCTCTTCGGTGAGCGCATAATCGATCACACCATCATCCAGCACATAGCCCCGCACAACGGCATGATACATTTTCTGCATCTGATGCGATTCAAACTGCTGGGATAACGCACGCGCGACCTCGCTGGACAGCGCGAGCAGCAACACGCCGGATGTCGGCCTGTCGAGACGATGAACGGTATACACATGCTGCCCGATCTGATCGCGCACAGTCTGCATCACCACGACTTTTTCTTTGCGATCCAGCCAGCTACGATGGACTAACCAGCCGCTGGGTTTATTGACGGCGACCAGATGCTCATCCTGATAAATAATCTCAAGCATCGTGCGTTGCGCCATCCTGTGCATCCGGGCGGAACAGTTCATCAAGCTGCCCGATACGCAATAGAACCGTAGCCGTCTCTTCTGGCGTGCCTTCCAGTGCTTCTTCAAAATAAGGCAGTAAAACCAGCTCAGCGGGCAGTGCGAGCTCGCTGTCCAATAAGGCATGCATACGCGGCAAAAAGACCCACTGCAACCACTCTTCGGGTTTCATGGTATCGAGGCTGAAGGGCTCGGTGCTGTTAAACGCCTCCTCTTCCGGCGGGACAACCTGCCAGAAAGGGCTTTCCCTCAACGCGCGCTCAATATCGAATAATGACTGACGAACCTGGTTCTCTCTACTCATGCGGTTTCTCGCCCTTGACGCCAACAGTAATGGCGGCAAAGCATAGCACTGATATCAGCCTGACCCAATCGCCAGTGAAAAGACAACTCGGCTACTCACTCACCCCAGGCACATTCTCCATTTCTTGCTCAAACAGCGTGCAAAATCCCTCTAAATTGGAGAACAGTTGCTGCGTTTGCTCTTGGCCCAGCGCCCCAAAAGCGCGCTCACTTAATATCTGCGATTGCGTCAAAATCGGTTGAGTACGCTTTTTCCCCCGCTCAGTCAGCGTCAGGATCTTTTCCCGCTTGTCATGTTCGCTTTCGGTGATATCAATCAGCCCTTGTTCTTTGAATAACTTGCAGATGCTAAACACGGTTTGTTTGGGCAGACTCCATCGCTCACAAATGTATTTTTGCGTGCATTTTCCGTCAGGGGATACCGCCAAAGAGTGCAGCACCGCAAAGGCGTTTTGATTAAAGCCTAACTTCTTCATCCATTGCTGAAACAAGTTATCAAGGTGATTGAGTTGTCTGCCTAACTCATCTAATCGGTGCATATGAAATATCCTACAAATGGGCTAATCGCTTAAAATCGCCAGGGTAATAAAATCCACGCACTGCATTATCTACCCAACATATTTCGGGTGACAGAGGCATTGATAGAATTACCTGACCCATCCATAGGCTTTGCGCTATTGGGAACGGCAGCCGCTCAACTCCGCGTTGCCACTTCCCCAGTCACTGACGCTCGCCAGCTTCCGGGGAAGTCATTCGGCGACGGCTTTCCATGCCGCAGCACTATATTGGATAAGAACGCTATTGGATAAGAACTATATTGGATACGAACGGTATTGGGTACGATGTACGTTAGTACACTTTTTCCCCTTTGAAATAGGTCGCCAACACCTTGGTATCTTTCAGTTTTTCCAGATCCGCATTGCCAATATCGGTATCCACGATAATAAAGTCGGCATTTTTTCCTTCTTCAAGACTGCCGGTGATGTCGCTAATACCAAGCTGCTTCGCGCCATTAATCGTGTAAGCCTGCAAGCTTTGGCTGAATGTCATTGCCGCCTCGGTTGGGGGGAGATAGCCGGCATTTGGCTGACCGCGTTTGATGGCATGATACATTTGACTGAACGGGTTCACCGCATCAAAGGTATTCGCAGGATAATCAGAGCCGAACGTTACCGCGACGCCCTCGCGTGCCGCTTGTCCGAGCAGGAATTGGTGATGATAAGCGTCGTGGCCAATTTTGCCCTTGGTTTCATCTTTTTCATACATCACCGCCCAGTTTGGCGTCGTTTGCAGGAATAAATTGTCTTTCATGGCGGCAAACTTCTGCACGCCCTGCGGCTCAAACACCTGGTTGTGGGCAATCACGCGGGCCAACTGCGGGTTAATTTTTTTGTTAGCCTCAAAGGCGTCTAAAATCGACTGCTGTGCTTTATCGCCTATCGCGTGTACATGCACAGAGAAGCCCGCTTTCAACGCCGCAGCGACATTGTCGTTAATCTGTTGCTGGCTTAAAAATGGCTCGACGACGTTACCGTTGGGATAAGGCAGGTACATCGCCCCTGAATCCATTTCAATCGTGCCATCCATAAATAATTTATACAGATTCATCGACAAATTACCCTGATGATATTTTTCACGCAGGGCTTTAAAGCTGGCAATATTTTGTGCAGTCGATTTGGCCGCATCATAAAAATAACCGCGCTGATAATAGACCTTCAGCTTCCCCTGATCGTTTAAGCGAGCAATGGCAGCCACTGTCGTGCTAAACGTATCGCCGACGTCGGTAATCGCTGTAAAACCCAGCGAGTGGTAGGTCTTTAAAATCGGTTGGAGTTTCTCGGCAACGTTCTCGACCGCGTTAAATTGCTGTGCATCGATAACATTGTGCATCGCACTTTCGTGCATAAAACCGGTAGGATTGCCTTTGTTATCGCGCTCAAAATAATGCTTACCTGGAATAGGATCGGGCGTGTTCGCATTGACGCGGGCGACCTTCAACGCTGCACTATTCGCCCACCCTGCGTGCATACCGCTGTCATAGACCACGATCGGAACGCTCTCAGACACCGCGTCTAAATCAGCAGCAGTCGGCAACGTTCCTTGCGGCAACCCCAGCGAGGCAACATTAAATCCTTGCGCCAACAAATAGTGGGCTTTCGGGTGTACGGCTAAATACGCTTTTAATTGGCTAAGAATCTGCGGCAGGGTTGCTGCGCCGTTAACATACACAAAATCACCCGCTTCCATCACGGCTACCGTTGCAGGATGAGCGTGACTTTCAATAAAGCCAGGCAGTACCGTTTTTCCTTCTACATCAACCAACTCAGTCGCCGTTGCTTTGAATGGCTTTGCGTCATCACTTCCACCGATGTAGATAATTTTGCCCTGATCAACCACCAGAACGGACGCCGTTGGCTGCCGATCGTTAACGGTATAAATCCGTGCATTTTCATAGACGGTGTGTGCGAAGGCGTGACTGGTGAACAGACCGAGTGTGACTGACAGCATTTTTACATTGAATTTCATCACTGCATTTTCCTTTGCTAAATAGTCCGATAATTTACTAAAAAATTAATTTAGTAAATTTTCAGACTAATTGCAAATTCTGCACGCTGTCTAAACGTAAATATTCAGCGATGACTTAGGTATCACGTTTTGCGTATTTCTGCTTCGCGGGCGCTACATCTCTGCGCTCAGGGGAAAGGCGTTTGTAATACAGGAAAAAATAATACAGGCAAAAAATTGGGGGTACTGATTGCTCAGTACCCCCGGTTCGTTTTATAGCTATCCCGCTACACATTTGCATCCCTGCTCATCCGTGAAAACTTTTCCTTTTTGGTCGTCCTAACCCACAATCCTTGCTGGCGTCCCACTTTCGTCCTGACGTTTCCATCCTGTATCTTCCGTGATTCAATCCCTTTAGGCTCCTGCCCCACCGATATTCCTAATCGGCTCTCGGTCTCCTTCCTGGAGGTGTCCCTGATTTCATCCTGAAACCATGTTTCTTCCTGAAAACGGTTCTTCTTCCTGAAAACAACGCTTCTTCCTGAAGCTACTGTTCCTTCCTAAAACAGTGTTTATCCTTAAAACAGCGTTTCTTCCTAAAACAATGCCTCTTCCTGAAACAATGTTTCTTCCTGAAAACAACCCGAGTGCAGTAACGTTATTTTGTTACCCATAGTAACGGTTACACACACTGTAACCGGTTACTAACTTAAGTAATAAGATGTATTAATTGTCAGCTTTCAGCAAGGGGTAATTGACAGTGTTTCTCAACACCCCTTCAGTGATACTGCGGATTTTTGTTATAATTAACTAATTAATAATGGAAAAATAAAAATGAAACATATTTTCAACATTAAAGATAAGACATTTCTTACAGAGAATGTAAGAGATCTCTCACAAAGCAGAAAGTGAAATTCGATTAACCATTAGACCGCTAATGGATTAAGGCCAGAAAGAAACATCGACAACGTTGGCGCTAAGGTCTGACGTTTTTTGGTGCCGAATTCTTCCAGGATGATTTCCCCGGAAACATTACACAGCGACACCATTGTCAGCTCTGAATCGGTCGTTGCTAAAAACAGCGTCGGCGTGAGCTTAAGGCGTTTTTGCGTTAATAAATGACCAATCAGATTCTCCTGCATCCGGGTGAAATCCTCTTCGCTCCATACCTGCAACAGCTGGCACGATAGCGAATCAAACTGCGCTGCCATATCCCCGGCATACTGCGCGGTGTAAAAAGCATGAACATCAGGATGCAGGCTGATTTCCAGCGCACGTTCTACACCATCCAATGCGGCTGAAGGCACAAAAGGCTGTGGCGACCAGTAAACCGTATCGTCATGATTTTCGACAATACACGGGGAAGGTATGCCGTAAAGGGCTTCACTGGCAGGCAAATGTCCTTTTTCCTGCTGCCAACAAGCAACATAGCGCTGGGTAAACGCCGCCAGTGCTGAAACAACCTCATGTTCCATAACTTTTCTCATCACTCTTTTAGTCAGGTTACACTATTCGCCATCACGCTTATTACATCAAGGTAACAGCATGTCCGTCTATGACAAGCATCAGGCCCTAAGCGGGCTGACACTGGGCAAACCCACTCCCTATCATGACCGCTATGATGCCGCACTTCTGCAACCCGTGCCACGTAGCCTGAACCGCGATCCACTCGGCATTTATCCTGACAGCCTGCCTTTTCATGGCGCGGATATCTGGACGCTCTATGAACTTTCCTGGCTGAACAATCGCGGCGTGCCTCAGGTAGCCGTGGGTGAAATGCATCTCAATGCGGAAAGCCTGAATCTGATTGAATCAAAAAGTTTTAAGCTGTATCTGAACAGCTTTAATCAGACGGCATTCGACAGTTGGGAAAACGTTCGAGCAACGTTAGCCAAGGATCTGGCGCACTGCGCTCAGGGGGATGTCAGCATCACGCTGTTCAAACTCAGCGAGCTTGAAGGCCAGCCGATAGCGGGATTCACGGGCGATTGCATCGACGATCAAGACATTCAGATCGACAGCTACGACTTCAACGCCGACTATCTGGCGACCAACGAACAGGACGCACCAATCGTTGAAGAAACGCTGGTCAGCCACCTGCTGAAATCCAACTGTTTGATCACCCATCAACCCGACTGGGGCTCGGTACAGATTCATTACCGCGGCAAGCGCATCAACCGTGAAGCGCTGCTGCGCTACATTGTCTCGTTTCGCCATCATAACGAATTTCACGAACAGTGTGTGGAACGAATTTTTAACGACATCATGCGCTACTACCAGCCGGAAAAACTTAGCGTATATGCCCGCTATACCCGCCGCGGCGGGCTGGATATCAACCCGTGGCGCAGCAACACGCCATTTAACGCGCCAAATGGACGCCTGCCGCGCCAGTAACCGACCGATAAGTCACAGGCTTGCACGGTAATATGCGTAGCGTCACGCAAGTTAGGCAGCAGACTTCTGCCAACATTGGAAAAAATGATGGCAGCGCGTTAAGGTGGTGTGCCAGACAACAGAAGATCCATAACGTCTGAACGGTGCTCAAGTAGGTTTCATTTAGGCTCGCGGTATTTAACGCATGCGCGTTCCGCGTGGTGTCTTAAATGAATGACATTCGTGCCGTGCTGCTGAAACGTCGAGCGTGTAACAACGGAACGTGCTCTCGGCAGCCAGCATGGCATCGCGAATTATATTGCGTTTCAAGGAGCAAAATTGATTACACATATCAGCCCATTGGGATCGATGGATTTGTTATCGCAGTTGGAAGTGGACATGCTGAAAAGCACAGCCAGCAGCGATCTCTACCGTTTGTTTCGCAACTGTTCCCTCGCCGTACTGAATTCCGGTAGCCAGACAGATAACAGCAAAGAGCTGCTGTCTCGTTATGAAGATTTTGATATCAACGTGCTGCGCCGCGAACGCGGTGTCAAACTGGAACTGGTGAACCCGCCGGAAGACGCCTTCGTTGACGGCAACATCATTCGAGCCTTGCAGGCTAACCTGTTCGCCGTATTGCGCGACATTCTGTTCGTCAACGGCCAAATCGCCAGTGCAGGTCGCTATCAGAACCTGAATCTGGAAAATTCTGCCCATATCACCAATCTGGTGTTCTCTATCCTGCGTAATGCCAGGGCGCTCCACGTCGGGGAAGAACCGAACATGGTGGTCTGCTGGGGCGGCCATTCTATTAATGAAATCGAATACCAGTATGGCCGCAAGGTAGGCAGTCAGCTCGGTCTGCGTGAACTGAATATCTGCACGGGCTGCGGTCCGGGTGCGATGGAAGCCCCGATGAAAGGTGCCGCCGTCGGTCACGCGCAGCAGCGTTATAAAGAAGGACGTTTCATCGGCATGACCGAACCGTCCATCATTGCGGCCGAACCGCCGAATCCGCTGGTCAATGAACTGATCATCATGCCGGATATCGAAAAGCGTCTGGAAGCCTTTGTCCGTATTGGACACGGCATCATTATTTTCCCCGGCGGGGTCGGAACGGCGGAAGAGTTCCTCTATCTGCTGGGCATCATGATGAACCCGGAGAACAGCGAGCAGGTGCTGCCGATTATCCTGACCGGACCGGAGGAAAGTGCAGACTATTTCCGCGTGCTGGACGAATTCATTGTTAGCACGCTGGGTCGTCAGGCGCGTCGTTACTACTCGATCATCATTAATGACGCCGCAGAAGTTGCCCGTCAGATGAAGAAAGCGATGCCGCAGGTGAAAGAAAGCCGCCGGCACACGGGCGATGCCTACAGCTTTAACTGGTCACTGCGCATCGCACCCGACCTGCAACTGCCGTTTGAGCCGACACATGAAAATATGGCTGACCTCAATCTGCATCCGAATCAGCCCGCCGAAGAGCTGGCTGCCGCGCTGCGTCGGGCGTTCTCTGGCATTGTGGCTGGTAATGTGAAGGAAGTCGGTATTCAGGCGATTGAGCAACGTGGGCCGTACAAAATTCACGGCGACCCGCAGATGATGAAAAGCATGGATACGCTGCTACAGGGTTTTGTCGCCCAGCAGCGCATGAAGCTGCCCGGCAGCGCCTATATTCCCTGCTACGAAATCTGTTCCTAACGGTTTACCGCTCGGTCGTACCTATGTGGGGAAGCTCAGCTTCCCCCCTCTTATCACATCAGGAATTACGCGATGCCCGTCCATTTGCTGATTGTCGACGCGCTCAATCTGATACGTCGCATTCATGCGGTACAAGGTTCGCCCTGTATCACGGCATGCCAACATGCGCTACATCAGCTCATACAACACAGCCAGCCTACGCATGCTGTCGCCGTCTTTGATGATGAAGATCGCGATACCAGTTGGCGTCACCAACTCTTGCCAGACTACAAGGCAGGACGCACGCCAATGCCGGAGAACCTGAAGCAGGAACTCCCACAGATTAAAGCGGCGTTTGCCGCCGTTGGCGTAGCAAGCTGGCATAGCCCCGGCAATGAAGCCGACGATCTGGCGGCTACGCTGGCCGTCAAGCTTTCATCCGCGGGTCATCAGGCAACGATCGTGTCGACCGATAAAGGATATTGCCAGCTACTGGCACCACACATTCAGATCAGGGATTACTTTCAGAAACGCTGGCTGGATCTGCCGTTTATCGAACAGGAATTTGGTGTGTCACCGCAGCAGCTTACGGACTATTGGGGACTGGCAGGCATTAGCAGTAGTAAGATTGCGGGCGTCGCAGGAATCGGTCCTAAAAGTGCCGCACAGCTCTTGCAACAGGCGGGGAGCCTAGAGGCGTTATATCAGCAGTTGGATGCCGTACCAGAGAAGTGGCGTAAGAAGTTGGAACAGCATAAAGACATGGCGCTGATCAGTCGGCAGGTTGCGACGCTGCGTACCGATTTAACGCTTAATGGCAATCTACAGCAACTGAGGCTGCTGGTGCAGAATAGCGCTCAGCCGCATTCTCACTAGCAGATAAATACGGATGCGTACCTGAGTGATCTCAGATACGCACCAGCTCGAGACTATCGCTCGTCGCGACGGCCGGGCACCGCGCTCCAGAAACGGCGAACATGCACGGTGATTTCCTCGCGGTCATGGTACAAATGCTTGGCATGCACTTCAGCATTAATCCCATTTTCGCTTAGGCGCTCACGCAGCACGGCCAGATTCTGCGACACTTCTTCATAGCGCTTCTTCATCGGCAACTTCAGGTTGAATATCGCTTCACGACACCAGCCCTTGATTAGCCAATCACTCATCAGGCTGGTGACTTTCGCGGGCTTTTCCACCATGTCGCATACCAGCCAATACACGTTATTACGCGGTACTTCGAAACGGAAGCCATCCGCCTGATGGTGCATCACCTGTCCGGTGTCCATCAGGCTCGGTGCCATTGGGCCGTTGTCTACCGCATAAACCATCATGCTGCGTTTAACCAGTTGGTAGGTCCAGCCGCCGGGGCAGGCACCTAAATCCACCGCGTACATGCCGCTGCCCAAACGCTCATCCCACTCGTCGGCAGGAATAAAGACGTGAAACGCTTCTTCCAGCTTCAGTGTCGAACGGCTTGGTGCATCAGAAGGGAACTTGAGGCGTGGAATCCCCATATAAAACGGTGAATTGTTATTGCTATAAGAGTAACCGGCATAGCAGCAGCCTGGCGCAATAAACAGCACATGCAGCACCGGACGATCCGCTTTTTCATAACCCAGCAAAATTTTGTGCTCACGTAATGCAGCACGCAACGGCACGGTAAATTTGCGGCAGAACTTCATCAGCTCTTTACTTTCATTGGTGTCGGGAACTTCAACCCGCAGCTCTCCTGCACGTTCAATGGCTCCCGTCAGCATACCAACGATTGGCGTGATGCGGTCTTCTGGCGGCAGGTCGCGCAGCAGTTCACCGCTCACGAACATCTGACGAGCAAAAATCAGCTCATGAAACGGCAGCGTTTTGACCAGCCGTTCGGCATCTTCATGCTGATAGCATTCAAACACGACGTAGCCGCTGTTCTCTTTTACCCGCGCGAAGCCGAACGCATTATGCTGCGTGGCTTTTTCCGTTATTTCCGCTGCACATTCTTTTTCAAACCCAGGGCGGCAATACAAAATGACTTTATTCATGGCGTTTAGCCTTTCTCTTCAGACGCAGTGCGCCAATCAATATTAATATCCACCCCACCAGAAAACAGGCTCCGCCAATCGGCGTTACATAAACCCACAGCTTCAGGTGAGAAAGCGCCAGACAGTACAAACTTCCGCTGAAGAGTACCGTTCCCAACGCCAGAAAAACGCTGCTCCAGTAAAACCACAGATTGGTTCGCTGTTGCATCGCAACCGCTAGCGCCAGAATCGCCAACGTGTGAAATGCCTGATATTCAAGGCCGGTATGTAGCCAGCCCAGCTCCGTTGCGCCCAGCGTTTTGCTGAGAACGTGAGAGCCAAACGCGCCCAGCGCGACAAAAGTGAAGCCGCTGATAGCAGCAAACACCAGCATGAAACGACTATTCATCGTATTTACCTATAATCGTTGTTGCCTATAAACGAGGTTGCAGACAAAGACCACCGAGCGGTAGTAACGGATAGATCGTAAAGTCGCTGTAAACACGTCCCTGTGCGCTCGGCTTGCGCCATCCATGGCGCAAACGCTTTACTCTTCTATTCCGTTACTCCGTGCAAATAGATCTGTCATCAGTCTGAAACGTAGTTATCTACGTGAGTTATTCGGTCATCAATCTTCGACAACCCGCGACACGGCTTCAGCGCGTGCCGTTGTCATAGCGGAAGCGAAATTTTTCCTGTTCGCTGGCTGCCCGCGCCAGAATCCAATGGCGAAAGGCGGCTATTTTACCCAGTTCTGCCTGACTGTCATGACATACCAGATAAAAAGCATTCCGACTGACCAGAACATCGTTAAACGGGCACACCAGTCGCCCGGCTTCAATTTCCGTTTGCGCCATTACATTATTCGCCAGCGCTACGCCCTGCCCGTGAATCGCCGCCTGCAACACCATCGCGCTGTGGCTGAAAATCGGCCCTTGCTGCACGTTAATCTGCACGCCAAGCTGGCGCGTATAGGACAGCCAGTCACGACGTGATGCATCGTGCAGCAGCGTATGTGCAACCAGATCGTCCGGCGTTTTTAACGGGTGATTCCCCGTCAGCAACACAGGCGAGCAAACTGGCAGCAGATATTCGGCATACAGCTTTTCAACCCGCAACCCCGGCCAGTTTCCCCGACCGTAGAAAATCGCGACATCCACATCATCCGCCAGACGATCTTCATCACGATCCACCGCCTGAATTCGCACATCAATCCCTGGATAGTCGGAGTTAAAACTCGAAAGACGCGGCACCAGCCAATGAATGGCAAAGCTCGGAAGCAGGCTGACCGTTAACGCGCCTTTGGCGCTGCGGGATTGCAGCTTACGGGTTGCCTCATTCAAAGAAGAGAAGATCTCTTTGATATCAAGATAGTAACTTTGCCCCTCTTCCGTCAGTAGCAGGGAGCGATTACGACGGCGGAATAATTTAAGCCCCAGGAAATCTTCCAGTGACTTAATCTGGTGGCTGACGGCAGCCTGCGTAACAAACAGTTCTTCTGCCGCTTTGGTAAAACTTAAATGGCGAGCCGCCGCATCAAAAACGCGCAATGCGTTGAGCGGAGGGAGACGTTTTGACATGAATGAAATCTTTTGGTTTACGCTAAATCAGCGATTTATCAGGCACATTCGTACCCAATAACGCTTAAGGTGTAGAAAGGCGACAATTGGAAATCGCCCCAGCCGATCCGCTGTCTACACGATCAAAGCCATCGACAGCGACCAACCTCTCCACAACGAAAAGATGACGGGTACAACTATTAGTTTTTGTAATCCGAGACATTATAATTTGTCCGTTGAGGATGTACCAGCAAATACCTATATTAGCGCAACTTCCTGGGCCGGAACGAAAAGTGCGGAGGGGTGACCTGAGGTGCTTTTGGCTTGTGGTTGTGATGTTGTGTTTGCTATTTGTTTGTCTGCCTTTTGCAGATGTGGTAGCGAGTCTACCCTATTCACTTCCTGTACATTTACCCTGTCTGTCCAAAGTGATTTTTTGTGTAGCACCGCAAATTGCGGTGCTTTTTTTTTGCTTACGTTTCACACCTGAATGCCATGACAGGCAACGTGTGATGATGGGCAAACGGTACTATTTCCCTTTCGCCATTTCTTTCACATTATCACGGTTAATTTGCTGCTGCTGACCGTAGGCATCGGTATAGCTGATCATACCCGTCTCATCATCAACCTTCGGTTTCCCCTCTGCGACGATGGTACGACCGTCATTGGTATGCATGACGTAATTACTGGAACAGGCTGCCAGAGAAAACGCCATCACGATAGCGGCAAAAATAGAAATTTTATTCTTCATAGTTAACCCTCAATGAATTTAAATATTTTTTAGTTAACTTTATGCATCAGGAAATCCTGAAAATTAACACTTTAAAGCGTAGCAATAGTTGCTTTTTTTTCCATAAAATCGCATTAAGCATAGTCCTAAACTTGTCTCTCTCGACAAAATGGGACAGGATCTGCCCTCCAAAAGAGGATGCTCATGACACCGTTTAACCCCGCCACCTTTCGCCAACAGTTCCCCGCTCTCCAGCATTCAACTGTCTATCTTGATAGCGCCGCGACCGCACTGAAGCCGCAGCCCGTTATTGATGCAGTGCAGGCGTTCTATGGCAGCGAGAGTGGTACGGTGCATCGCAGCCAGCATCGCGGTGCGCAGGCGTTAACCCAGCGTTTTGAAGGCGCTCGTGAGCAAGTTGCCGCTTTGCTCCACGCAGACGACCCGCGTTCCATTGTCTGGACCAGAGGCACAACGGAAGCGATCAATCTGGTCGCACAGAGCTATGCCCGCCCTCGCCTTCAACCGGGCGACGAGATCGTCGTGAGCGAAGCAGAACATCACGCTAACCTCATTCCGTGGCTGATGGTGGCGCAGCAAACGGGCGCGAATATCGTGAAGTTACCGATAGGCGCGGACTGGTTACCGGATATCGAACAGCTCGCCACGCTGATCACGCCAAAAACCCGCCTGCTGGCGCTGGGACAGATGTCAAACGTGACAGGCGGCCAGCCCGATCTGGCGCGTGCGATTGCGCTGGCCCATAGTTATGGCGCGGTCGTGATGGTTGACGGCGCGCAGGGCATCGTTCACTGCCCGCCCGATGTACAGGCGCTGGATATCGATTTCTACGCGTTTTCCGGGCACAAGCTTTATGCCCCAACAGGGATTGGCGTGCTGTACGGCAAAACCGCCTTGCTGGAAAGCATGATGCCATGGCAAGGCGGCGGGAAGATGATGACGCAGGTGTCCTTTGACGGCTTCACACCGCAGGCGATTCCACAGCGCTTTGAAGCGGGAACGCCGCACATCGCCGGCGTGCTGGGCCTGTCTGCGGCACTAGACTGGCTGACCACGCTGGACTGGCACGCCGCAGAGCAGCATAGCCAGCAGTTGGCGCAGCTTGCCGAAACGTATTTAGCGCAATTCCCAGGCTTTCGCAGCTTCCGTAGCCCGCATTCCAGCGTATTGTCCTTTGATATTGCCGATGTCCACCACAGCGATCTGGTGACGCTGCTAGCCGAAAGCGGCATCGCACTGCGCGCCGGACATCACTGTGCGCAGCCGCTGATGGACGCACTCGGCGTCAGCGGCACGCTCCGCGCCTCGTTTGCCCCGTATAACAACCAACAAGATGTTGCTGCGCTGATCGCCGCAGTGGGCAACGCCCTTGAATTACTGATCGACTAAACCATGACCCAGACAACTGACACCACGCATCCTTTTGGCCACCACACCACTGTCGCCGACCTGCTGGCACGCTTCGATGCCTGCCGCGCATGGGAAGATCGCTATCGGCAGCTCATTTTGCTGGCAAAGGCGTTGCCAACGCTGCCCGACGTGCTGAAAACCGAGGAAATTTCATTATCCGGCTGTGAAAATCGGGTCTGGCTAGGTTATCAACGTCAGGAAGACGGCAGGCTGCACTTTTACGGCGACAGCGACGGGCGCATTGTGCGGGGATTACTGGCGGTATTGCTAACCACCGTAGAGGGAGAAACGCCAGAAGCACTATTACAGCACGATCCGCTGGCGCTGTTCGATAGGCTGGGGCTTCGTGCTCAGCTCAGCGCTTCACGTTCAAGCGGACTGGCGGCGCTGGCCGCCAGAATCAAGGAGATTGCCGAACAAGAGGCCGCGGACAAATAGCGGGATTCGCGCTATTTCTGTGCCGCAGACGCTCTTTCCTTTTTCGCTATCATCTTCTTCAGCGCATGAGAGACCGCAACAAACCCAAAGGTTGCGGTGACCATCGTCGCAGCGCCAAAGCCTGACGCACAATCCATACGCATCACCCCATCAGCCGTGCTGCGCGACGCACAGACGGAACCGTCAGGTTGCGGATAAACCAATGGTTCGCTGGAAAACACACAGTCGATGCCCAGCTTTCCTTTGCTGTTCTTCACTACGTTAAAATCGTGCTTTAACCGCTCGCGCAGCTTAGCAGCCAGCGGATCCTGAATCGTTTTCGCCAGATCGACTACCTCAATCCGAGTCGGATCGATCTGCCCGCCCGCACCGCCGGTTGTCACCACCGGGATCTTATAGCGACGGCAGTAGGAGAGCAGCGCCGCCTTCGGACGCACGCTGTCGATGGCGTCAATCACATAGCTGAAGTCTTGATCAAGCAATTCGGCCACGTTTTCCGCGCTGATGAAATCATCCACGCAGGTGACGCGACACTCCGGGTTGATCGCCAGAATACGTTCAGCCATCACTTCCGTCTTCGACTGTCCGGTGTGCTGACGCAGCGCGTGAATCTGCCGATTGGTGTTACTGACACACACATCATCCATATCGATCAGCGTGATCGCGCCGATACCGGTACGTGCCAACGCCTCAGCCGCCCAGGAACCGACGCCACCAATGCCAATCACGCAAACGTGAGCCTGAGAAAACAGCGCCAGCGCCTGTTGACCATATAACCGCGCGGTGCCGCCGAAGCGTTGCAAATAGGCTTCGGATAATTGCGTACTCATTCAACCAACCTTACGAAAACAAAATCACAGGAAAATAAAACCGCGAGAAAAAGCGGCTCAGGATAGCGCTAAACCCGCACGACATCCACCAGACAGCTCATGGCGTTCGGTCCCTGCGTCAGCGGCGACGTGCCGATATCCAGCGTCAGTACGTTCGCATTGCCTGATTGTTCAATCGGATGCCACGTTTTCTGGCCGAAGCCGGGCTCAAACCAGGCACCGGTGGACATAATCACCACGCCCGGCGTGACGCCGTCGGTAATCTGTACGCCCGCCAGAATACGGCCACGCGCGTTTCGGACTTCCACCTGCGAACGATCGACGATATCCCGTGCAGCAGCGTCCTGCGGATGCATGTAAAGCGTCTCTTTTCCTGCGGTTTTATTTGCGGCGACCTGCGGCGTAGCGGCCAGTTGGCTGTGCAAACGGTCGGACGGCTGAATGGAAATAAAGTGCAGCGGCCACTCTTCCGTGCTTTTGGCTCCCAGCCATTCAACGGGAGGCTGCCACTCAGGATGCGGCGCAAAATCCGCATAGCCATAGCTGGCGATGGCAGAGCTAAACAGTTCAATTTTACCGCTTGGCGTACTTAGCGCATGCTGCTGCGGATCGCGGCGGAAATCCTCAAAGAACACAAATGGCTTTTCATCCATCGGAATTTCTACATGTCCCTGCTGCCAGAAATCCTCAAATGACGGCCAGCGGTCAGCGGCATCTCGCTGCCTTGAACGGCATTCATCATAAAGGTGTTCCAGCCACTGCTGCTCACTGCGATTTTGCGTGAACACGTCGCCATAACCCAGACGCTCCGCCAGTTCGCTGAAAATATCCACGTCATTACGCGCTTGATGCTGCGGCGCAATCGCCTGATGCATGGCAAAGATAAAGCGATCGCGGGATGAGCCGCCGATATCATTACGCTCCAGCGTGGTGGTGACGGGCAGCACGATGTCCGCCATCTGCGCCGCTGGCGTCCAGACGATATCCTGCACAATCACCGTATCGGGCTTGCGCCAGCCGTCCACCAAACGGTTCAACTGCTGGTGATGATGGAACGGGTTACCGCCAGCCCAGTGAATCAGATGAATATCGGGATAAGTATGGGTTTCGCCCTGAAAGGTATAAGGCGTTCCCGGATGCAGTAGCATATCGGCGATACGCGCCACGGGGATCGCTTTCCCCGCGTTCGGGGTTGATGGAGAAGCTGGCGCAGGCGTTGAAATACGCTCGTTGCCGACGCTGTTCATCGAACCGTGGCCGAAGGAGAACCCACCACCCGGTAACCCCACCTGCCCCAGCATGGAAGACAGCGCAATCATCATCCAGTAAGGCTGTTCGCCACGGTGGGCACGCTGCACGGAGTAAGAGCAGGTAAGGAAGCTGCGTACACCGATCAGCTGCTGTGCCAGACGTCGGATGCGCTCGGCGGGAATGCCCGTGATGTCGCTGGCCCATTCGGGGGTTTTCACCACGCCGTCGCCACGACCGTGCAAATAGTCACTCAGTTGCTCGTAGCCAACGCAGTAGCGTTGCAGGAAATCCTTATCGTCAGCACCCAAGCGCTGAATTTCATAGCCCAGCGCCAGCATCAGGGCGACATCGGTATTCGGGCGGATAGGAATCCACTCGGCATTCACAAATTCAGGGCAGTCATCGCGCATCGGGCTGATGTTAATGACCGGAATCCCTTTCGCCACCAGCGCTTCCAGCGCGGGCTTAAGCGTGTGATGCCCGGCACCTCCGGATGCCACCTGTGCGTTTTTCAACGCCAGACCGCCAAACGCCAGGAAAATATCACAGTGCTCGGCGACGCTGCGCCATTCGGTCACCTTGCCCGTCAGCGGGTGAAAGGTGCCAATCACGTACGGCAGGAAGAACTGCGCCGCGCCCCAGCTGTAATTGCCCTGCTGATCGACCGCGCCGCCGCCGGAGAAATAGAAGCGTCGAACCTGAGAACGCGCATGGTGATAGCGTCCGGCAGACGACCAGCCGTAAGAGCCAGCAAACAGGCCGTCCGCACCGTAGCGATCGCGGATACGGCGATTCTCCTGCGCGACCAGATCGAGCGCGACGTCCCAATCCACTTCAACAAAATCTTCCCGGCCACGCAGCGTTCTGTCGCTGTTTTCGCGCTTCTGAAGCCAGGAACGGCGCACAGAAGGCCGACGGATACGTCGGTCGGAATACACCAGCGGCACGATGGAATCGAGCATGGCGGACGGTGCAGGATCGTCGGCAAACGGCTCGCAGCGAATCAGCTTGCCGTCTTCAACCACAGCGGTAAACGCGCCCCAGTGCGCAAGATGTGGATAACGTTTAATCGCCATGACAACCTCAGAATAATTAATTAGCAGGCTGGATAATAACCTGAATTATCCGTGCTCCCAACAGCAAGAAGAGTGAATAGCTTATGCGTAATGTGACATTACTTATCCATATTTAAACGTTCGTTTAAAACACACGTTGGGCTAGGGTTTAACCAGAAAATAAAGAGTAGGTTCAGGCCGTTTTATTATTTTTTCGTTATTCAAACCAGGAACGCAGCATGAAACCCTTTACGCCACACAGCAACGGTAATGACGTTATTTCATTACTGCCCCGATGTTGACTTAATTCAGCCTGATTTCTCTTCCTCCTGAAGAGAACGGTTTTTTGTCACCCAAAACACATCATTCAAAACACGCCATTAAAAAAATAAAGGCGGAGCGCACAGCGCTGCCCTCTGCATACGGATGGGAAATATGAAAAAAAATCTATTCTTGTCAGCGTTGATTCTGACGTCTTCGCTCTTCGGCCTTGCCGCACAGGCAGAAACGCCGACGCCCAAGCGCGGCGGCACGCTGAACTTTTTGGCCGAGCCTGAGCCGCCCGTATTAACCAGTCTGGTTAGCACCAGCGGCGCAGTGATGAAGGTCAACGCCAAGGTGATTGAAGGTCTGTTGAATTACGATTTCGATATGAAGCCAACCCCGCAGCTAGCGACCAGTTGGTCAGTAAGCCCGGACGGCAAACAATATACGTTCCATTTGCGTAAAGGCGTGAAATGGCATGATGGGCAAGACTTCACCTCTGCGGACGTCGCGTTTTCCATTCTGACCGTCAAAAAATACAATTCACGCGGTCAGGGCACGTTTGCCAACGTCACCGAAGTAAAAACCCCCGATCCGTATACCGCGATCCTTGAACTATCCAAACCCGCACCTTATCTGCTGAGCGCGTTCTCCGCCAACGAAGCACCTATCGTGCCGAAACACTTATACGAAGGCACAGACATTCTGTCGAATCCTCACAATACCGCACCGATTGGCACCGGCCCGTTCGTCTTCAAAGAATGGGTTCGCGGCAGCCATATCCTGTATGAACGTAACCCGAACTACTGGGACAGCCCCAAACCTTACGTCGATAAACTGGTGGTGAAGATTATTCCTGATGCCGCCACTCGCACGATTGCGCTTGAAACCGGCGCGCTGGATCTGGGAAGCGACTCTCCCGTTCCGCTAAGTGAAATTGAACGCATCAAGAAAAACCCCAAGCTGGGCATTGAAACCAACGGCTACGGTTACAGCCCGACGCAAACCCGCATCGAGTTCAATCTGGATAACCCTTACCTGAAGAACCTGAAAGTTCGTCAGGCCATTGCGCACAGTATCAATATTGATGTGTTGAAAAACGTGGTGTGGTACGGCTATGCAGTAAGCTCACCGACGCCGATTACGCCAGAACTGGCGCAGTTCCATGATGCAACGCCGTCTCCTTATGGCTTCGATATTGCCAAAGCGAACAAACTGTTGGACGAAGCGGGCTTCCCGCGTCAGGCAAACGGTATCCGCTTCAAGCTGGTGCATGATTTCATGCCCTATGGCGATAGCTTCAAACGCGTAGCGGAATACCTCAAATCCGCACTGGCCAAAGTGGGGATTGACGTCACCATTCGCTCGCAGGATTTCGCCACCTTCGTTAAGCGCGTTTATACCGACCGCGACTTTGACTTCAACAACGGTTCCATCTCGAACCTGTTCGATCCCGCCGTGGGCGTACAGCGCCTGTACTGGTCAAAAACCTATCAACCGGGCGTGCCTTTCGGCAACGGCTCACATTACAGCAATCCAGAGGTAGACCGTCTGCTTGAGCAGGCCTCGGTGGAAACCGATCCTGAAAAACGCGTGGAACTGTACAAGCAATTCCAGCGCATCATCGCCACGGATATTCCCGATTTGAACCTGCTCCAAATTAAGCGCCAGACGATTTACAACAAGCGCGTACATAACGTCGTCACAGATATTCAGGGCGTCAACGGCAGCCTGGCTGACGTGTGGCTGGATCAGTAATCGCAAGACAGCATTCCCCTGCCCGGGCAGGGGAACTTCATGAAGGTATGTGATGAATAAAGTAGAACGAATCGGGCGCGTACTCTGGCGCACTCTGCTCCATGCGCTGCCAACGGCGATTGGCATTGTCATTCTGGTGTTTTTCCTGTTGCAGCTGGTGCCGGGAGACGCCGTTGATGTACTGGCTGGCGAATCAGGCAATGCAACCGAAGCGACGATGGCACACCTGCGCGCTCAGTTCGGTCTCGATCAACCCATACTGCAACAGCTTTCTGTCTATTTGGGCAATTTGGCGCAGTTCAGCCTCGGTTTTTCGCCTCGCTATAACGCGCCGGTGATGGATCTGATCCTGTCGCGGCTGCCGGGTACGCTGTTCCTGATGCTGCTGTCACAGGTCTTCGCCATCATCATCGGCATAACGCTGGGAACGATCATGGCGGTATGGGCAGGTAAATGGCCCGACCGCCTGATCTCGCTGATCGCGCTGCTGCTCTACTCCACGCCCGGATTCTGGATCGGCCTGATGACGCTGATTCTGTTTTCCGTACATCTTGATTGGCTGCCAAGCGGCGGCAATATCACCATCGGCGCGAACCTCACTGGCTGGGCGTATGTCAAGGATATGTTGCAGCATGCCATCCTGCCGGTAGTGGCGCTGAGCAGCTTTTTTATTGCCATTTACGCCCGCCTGACTCGCGCGGCCATGTTGGAAATTGCCCAGCAGGATTTCGTGCGTACCGCACATGCCAAAGGGCTGTCGCCGCTGTGGGTTACTGTCAGGCACATTCTGCGCTGTGCGCTGCTGCCTATCACGACCGTTGCCGGTATGCACTTCGGCAATCTGCTGGGTGGAGCGGCCGTGGTCGAGACGGTCTTTAGCTGGCCGGGACTGGGCCGTCTGGCGCTGGAAGCGGTGATGGCGCGTGACTTCAACGTCTTGTTAGGCGTCCTGCTGCTTTCCGCCTTCTTAGTCATTTTGGCTAACGTGCTGGTGGACTTACTGCAATCCTGGCTCGATCCCCGAATTAAGGCGCGCTGATATGAATCACCTTTCTCCTGACAATCTCACACCGAAGAAAGCCGCAGCGGACGGTGTTAGCTCAGCAGCAACTCGCCCGTTAAAAACGCCTTTTCGCCTGTCGCCGGAGGTGCGTGCATTTATCCGCAACCCCGCGGGGATGGCCGGCCTGCTGTTGCTGATGACGGTATTTCTGATGGCCGCTTTTGCGCCGTTGCTGTATCCCGGCGATCCGCTGGACATGGTCGCTCAGCCTTTCTTGTGGCCGGGCGAAAATCCTGATTTCCCGTTAGGAACCGATTCGATGGGCCGGGATGTCGCCGCCGGCATCGTCCACGGTTCACAGGTTTCTTTGCAGATCGGCTTCTCGGCAGTCATCGTCAGTCTGTTAATTGGCACCGTCGTCGGTGCGCTGGCGGGCTATTTTGGCGGTCGGGTTGATGACCTGCTGGTGCATATCACCGAACTGTTCCAGACCTTCCCGACCTTTTTGCTGGTCGTGGTGCTGGTCGCCATCGGCTCACCGTCAGTTACGCTGATTTCACTGGCTATAGGTATTGCCTCCTGGCCAACGATTGCACGTCTGGTGCGTGCCGAGTTTCGCTCGCTGCGTGAAAGCGATTTTGTGTTAGCCGCACGCAGTCAGGGATTTTCCAGCCTGCGTATTATCTTTCAGGAAATGCTGCCGAACGCGCTGCCGTCGATCATCGTCACCACGTCGGTCATGGTTGCTTCTGCCATTTTGATTGAATCCGCCCTCTCCTTCTTAGGCTTTGGCGATCCGAACCGCGTGAGCTGGGGCAGCATGATCGGCGCGGGTCGGGAATCGCTGCGTACCGCCTGGTTTCTTACCGCCCTGCCCGGCACCGCACTGGTCTTAACCGTGCTGTCACTGAATCTGGTTGGCGACGCGTTGAACGATGCCCTGAATCCACGGTTACGGGGGAGAAGCGCATGAAGCCGCTGGTCGATATTCAAGATTTACGCGTTGATTTTCCCGGCCATCAGGCCGTTAGAGGACTAAACCTGACGATTAACGCTGGAGAAACGCTGGCGCTGGTCGGTGAATCCGGCTGTGGTAAATCCGCGACGGCGCTATCCCTGATGCGACTGGTCGCCGAACCGGGAAAAATCAGCGGCCGCATCCTGTTTGATGGACAGAATCTGCTGACCCTTCCGGGTCGACAGATGCGCCAACTGCGTGGCAATGCGCTGTCGATGATTTTTCAGGAACCAATGACCTCGCTCAATCCGGTGCTTTCCATCGGGCAACAGATTAGCGAAACGCTGCGATTGCATGAGGCGCTGACGCCCGCACAGGCACGAACTCGCGCCATCGAGCTACTGGATTTGGTCAAGATCCCTGAACCAGCGCGCCGGGTGGATGACTATCCACATAACCTTTCTGGCGGGCAGCGTCAGCGCGTCATGATCGCTATGGCGGTGGCATGCCGACCGCGTCTGCTGATTGCCGATGAACCAACCACGGCGCTGGACGTTACCATTCAGGCACAGATTCTGGCGCTGCTGGATAACCTGCGTCGTGAATTCTCGATGAGCCTGCTGCTGATTACCCACGATCTTGGACTGGTGACGCAATGGGCCGACCGCGTGGCGGTGATGTATGCCGGGCAAAAGGTAGAAGAAGCACAGGCGGCTGACCTGTTTCAATCATCCACACACCGCTTTTCCCCCAAACACAGCTACACGCGCGGGTTGTTAGCGACATCGCTGCACATGGATCAGGACAGGCACTACCGCACCCATCGGCTGGCGGAAATCCATCACGCGCCAACGGACGAAGGCTTTACGCTGCTTACGCCGCCGACCCTGATTCACCGTGCCACGGATACGAGCCAGCAGCCGCTGCTTTCCCTGAAAAATATTCATACCCGCTATTCAACATCGCAGGGCAAGGTGCTAGCCGTTGACGATGTGTCACTGACTATTTTACCCGGAGAAACGCTCGGTCTGGTGGGCGAATCCGGCTGTGGTAAATCCACCCTGTCCAAAACCATTCTGCGCCTGCTACCGCCTTCACATGGGCAGATTGTGTTCGATGGGCAAGACATCACCACGCTAAAAGAATCACGGCTGAAAGCGCTGCGTCAGCGGGTGCAGATGATCTTTCAGGATCCTTATGCTTCGCTGAATCCACGCCACAGCATTCAGCATATTCTTGAAACGCCGCTGATTGTGCACGGCCTGGGAGATCGTTCACAGCGACAGCAGGCGATCAAAAATATCATCGATCGTGTCGGTCTGCAGCAAAGCAGCCTGAGCCGCTATCCCCATGAATTTTCCGGCGGGCAGCGCCAGCGTATCGGTATTGCTCGTGCGCTGGTGGTTCGTCCTTCTCTGGTGATTTGCGACGAGCCGGTGTCCGCACTCGATGTCTCTATTCAGGCGCAAATCCTCAATCTGTTGGTTGAGTTAAAAAACGAAATGGGCCTGTCGCTGCTGTTTATTTCCCACGATCTCGCGGTGGTGCGTTATATCGCCGACCGGGTCATGGTCATGCAAAACGGGCGCTGCGTGGAAAGTGGCGATCACCACAGCATCTGGCACCAGCCACAGCACCCGTACACCCGCAAACTGATCGATGCCGTCCCCGGCGGCGGGCAGCGTGATGCGCCTGTGCCTCCACAGCAGATGGGCAGACAGGCGCATGGATAAGAACAGAGAACGCATGATGAATACATCGACACCAACCGCTATTGACCAAACGGCGATGGAATCGGTCATTCAGGATTTTTTACCTGAGCTGATTGCGATTCGTCACCATATTCATCAACACCCAGAAATCGGTTTTGAAGAGGTTGCCACCGCGCAACTGGTGGCAGAAAAGCTGACAGCGTGGGGGCTTGCCGTCACGACGGGCATTGGTGGAACGGGCGTGGTCGCCACCCTACGTGGTCGTTATCCCGGTGAAGACAGCATGGGCTTGCGGGCAGATATGGATGCGCTGTATATCAATGAGAAAACGGACCTGCCCTATGCCTCGGAGCATGCAGGGAAAATGCATGCCTGCGGACATGATGGACACACCACCATGCTGCTGGGCGCCGCACGCTATTTGTCTCAGCACCCCAACTTTGCTGGCACGGTACATTTTATTTTCCAGCCCGCGGAAGAAGGATTAGGTGGAGGACTTGCCATGCTCAATGACGGCCTGCTGAGCACATTCCCCTGCAACCGACTGTTTGGCCTACATAACAAGCCCGGTATCGAGGTAGGTAAGTTCGCCATTCGCAGCGGCCCGATGCTAGCGGCCAGCGACACCTGGCAGGTCACGTTTCACGGCACAGGCGGACACGGCGGTTCAGGCGTACATCTCTCTATCGACCCGACGCTGCCCGCCGCGCAATTTATGCTTGGCCTGCAAACCATCGTCAGCCGCAACGTCCCTGCGATGGACGCGGCGGTGCTCAGCATCGGTCATATTCAGGGCGGTGACAGCCATGCCCCAAACGTTATCCCCGACCGCGTCATCCTTAAAGGCACCGGACGCAGCTACTCGCCGAGCGTGCGCCACCTGCTGGAAACGCGCCTGCGAACGCTGGCACACAGCACCGCACAAGGCTTTGGTGCAACAGCTGACGTGCATTATGAACGGCAGTATCCCGCGCTGGTTAACGATACGCACGCCACGCAGTTAGCCGTTAACGCTGCTGCACAGGTGGTCGGACTCGAACAGGTCAACACCGCGATGACGCCGCTGCTGGGCGCAGAAGATTTTGCCTACATGCTGGAGCAGCGCCCCGGCGCATTCATGATGCTAGGAAACAGCGACAAAAATGCGGCCAACGTGCACCACCTTCATACCCCGCACTACGACTTTAATGATGCGCTGATCCCATTAGGGATCCGCTATTGGGCAACGTTGGTTTATCAAGAGCTTGTTTATCAAGGACCTGAGTTATCAAGAACTGGCGTTATCAGGAAACGGACCTGACGGGAGCGACAGCGCATTTCCCCACGGCCTCAATATAACAACGCATGACGTCGGTGCATCCGACGGCAAGCGTGAGCAAAAAGGATGAATCATGGTGGCGTTATTGAAAACCAAAGATCAAAGCAAAGAAAAAGAGGCTGATATTAAACAGCGCATCCTGCGTGAAGCCATCACGATCTTCGCCTGCAAAGGCAGTGAGCTAACGACAATTCGCGAAATAACGGAAGCGACCAACGTGAATGTGGCTTCGGTGAATTATTACTTTGGTTCGAAAGAAGGATTACTGCGTGCCGTATTGGACAACGTTCTCGGCCCGTTAAATGACGAAAGAACGCGTCTGCTGGATGAAGTGGAAAAGGCCAATCATGGTAATGAGCTACCCGTTGCCGCGCTGCTGGATGCGCTGTTGCGCCCGCTGGTTAAAACGGCTCGCACGCCCGACGGCGGACGCATTGTCGTTCGCCTGTTACAGCACCTGCGGGCAACACCGGGTCTGGAAGTCACTGCCCTGCTTTCTGCCCAGTTTGATCACGTCGCTCACCGTTTTATCGATGCCTTTTCTCGTGCGTTGCCAGCGTTGTCACGCGCGGAAGTTATCTGGCGTTATGAATTTGCCCGTGGTGCCGCCATGCACGTGTTAACCGACGCCGACCCGCGTTCTGGCCGTCTGGCATTGCTCTCCAAAGGGCTGTGTGACAACCGCGATGATGAGCGCGTGCTGTCGCACCTATTACGTTTTGTCGAGGCGGGCTTTACCGCCAAACCACTGACTGAGACATCACTTCAGTCCTGACTTTTCGTTATTCGCAACACGTTTACATTGACAGGAAACAGACATGAGCAGAGAAAAAATTGAAGGGTCATTCGTTGCCCTCATTACGCCTTTTAATGACGATGGCAGCGTGGATTTCGGCGCATTTGAGGCGTTATTAAAATTCCAGGAAGACAACGGCACGGCGGCCGTTTTGATTATGGGCTCAACCGGGGAAGTGTCCATGCTGTCCCCCGATGAGAGAAAAGCGATCATCCGCCGAACCGCGCAATACAGTACTAGCAAAATGAAGCTGTTCTACGGCTGTACCGGTAACAATACCGATACCACCATCGACTATGTTCGCTATGCACATGACAACGGCGCAGACGGTGCCATTATCGCCGCCCCCGCCTATATCTGTGCCAGCGAGAGCGATATCGAAAGCTACTTTCTGGAAATTGCAGACGCGACCGATTTGCCGTTAGGGATTTATAACAACCCGCCGCGCGTAAAAACGGATCTGCACTGGACATCGCTGCTGCGTATTTTCCAACACCCGAACTACGTCATTCATAAAGAATCCACCACCCGCGTAGGTCAGGTCGCACAAGTACTGGCAGGCAACCCCGATGTGTCGGTGATGTGCTGCGATTCACCTAATCTGGGTCTGGTGGTGCCAACGATGTCGTTGGGAGGACATGGAACAGCCAACATGACGGGCAATATTGCACCGGCAGAACTGGCCGAAATTTCTCGTCCGTGGAAAAACGGCGAAGATGCAGAGCGTTTCCGTAAGGCGTATCAGCATTTGCTGCCGCTGCTGCACTACACCTACTCGGCCATCAATCCCGTGGCGGTGAAATCGTTGATGAAGGCAGTCGGATTACCGGCAGGCAGCCTGCGCCGTCCGCTGCGGGGTTTGCAGGGCGAAGCGTTGGATTCAGGCGTTCGTATCGTGAACGAATTAGGATTGAGCAGCAAATACGGCTTTAACCGCTGATTCTGTTCTGATGCGTGGGGAGCAAGTGTTTCATCTCAGAAGTGGCTCATCTAGACACCACTTCTGAGATTTCAGACGAAAGAATGACTACTGTGGATTGTTGACTAACAGCGATCCTGAACCGTTCGTCGGGCTGCTTTGCGCGTTCTTCAAAACCCAGACCCGGCCATAGTGGTTATAGAAACCCGCCGAGTGACCTGCATCCGGCCCAATTCCCTGATACATATCGAAGTGCTGGCCTTTAATCGCCCCACCGACATCCAACGCTATCATCAGACGCATTTCATACTTGCCGGTGAATTTGCCAACGTTATCCAGCAGCGGCACTTCCATTAACAGAGCCGTGCCTGCCGGGATCAGCGAACGGTCAGAAGCGACGGAGGCTTTTGCCACCAACGGCACGGCGCTTGCCCCTTTGACGGGCGCAGACATCATTGGCTTAAAGAACACAAAGGAAGGATTCTGTTCAAACAGTTCACGCACTTCATATTCGGTGTGCTGCTCCGCCCACTTGCGGATGGCCTGCATCGACATATCTTCACGGGCGACTTCACCACGATCGATAAGCACCTTACCGATACTGCGGTAGGCATGGCCGTTTTTGCCCGCATAGCCGAAGAACGTCAGCGGACGTCCATCGCCAAAATCTATATAGGCGCTGCCCTGCACTTCCATCATGAAGTTATCGACCAGCGAATTGGTCCAGGCAAGAACCAGCCGCTCATCCAGCGCGCCTGAATAAATACCCGCACGATCTGGCAGTCGGCGGTTCTTTTTGCCCTTTGACGGCATGGCATATAAAGGATGGCGGAATTCGCCCTGACGGGTATGGCGCGCCTGCAACACCGGCGTGTAGTAACCGGTAAACTGCACGTTACCAAAGTTATCAACACCTTCCATCTGCCAGGCGTTCAGACCAAACTTGCTCAGCTCGCGGGTATCCGCACCGGACATCATCCAGCTTTCAATCGCCTGAAAGGTCGTGTTATTGCGCGAATACAGATTAGGTGACGCCGACCGGATCTCAGAAACCTGGGTCATGAAATCCCGTGCGTTGACCGGTTTTCCTTTGGCATTAGGTTCATTCACCAATTCCAGAGGCTGGTTGAGGTGACCATCTTTATATTGCTGCCCGCGATCGGTTGGCCTGGATTGGCACCCCGCCAGAATGGCAATGACCACTACGGTCAGCACGTATTTTCCCCACCGTCCCTTCATCTTTGCGCTCGCTTTTTACATCAAAAAATTTACCGTCGAACGATAACAAACGGCTATCGAGAAAGGAATGGGACAGCATATAAATCCACGGATCGCGCGTATGCCGTTCGGCACGCGGCGTAACAAAAGCCAGGAGTTCTGCTTATCATCACCTTGCGGTCACAAAACAACCTATCAGGTGGTAAATCAATCACCTGACCACCCAATACCGCGCTTTTTATAGAAATAGGTTGCATCAATGCTCATGGAGAGTATAGTGCGCATCCACGGACGCGGGGTGGAGCAGCCTGGTAGCTCGTCGGGCTCATAACCCGAAGGTCGTCGGTTCGAATCCGGCCCCCGCAACCAATTGATGTGAGTCGTCCATCAAGAAAAGTGAAAGCAGTAAAGATAGTCAGTAGTCAATAAGTTAGTACGGACGCGGGGTGGAGCAGCCTGGTAGCTCGTCGGGCTCATAACCCGAAGGTCGTCGGTTCGAATCCGGCCCCCGCAACCAATTGATGTGAGTCGTCCATCAAGAAAAGTGGAAGCAGTAAAAGAGAGTCAGTAGTAAATAAGCTAGTGCGGACGCGGGGTGGAGCAGCCTGGTAGCTCGTCGGGCTCATAACCCGAAGGTCGTCGGTTCGAATCCGGCCCCCGCAACCAATTAAGACTCTCTTTCATTATGTTCTGTTCGATTAAGAACGCAGCGATAAAGCACCTTAACGGGTGCTTTTTTGTTTTCTACGCATTATCTGTTTCTACGTACTACCTATATACGAACTACCTGTTTCTACGTACCATGCCCCAAACATCATTCCCTTTGAACCGCGCCAGTTAGGCGCGGTCATCGCGTGTGCTACATCGACAACACAACTACCGCTCAGCCTGACTGGCAAAGTAGGCTTTAATGCCTGCAAAAATGGATTCCGCAATCTGCTGCTGGAAATGGCTGGTGCGCAGCTTGCGCTCTTCTTCCAGATTGCTGATAAATGCCGTCTCAACCAGAACAGACGGAATATCCGGCGCTTTCAGTACCGCAAATCCGGCCTGATCGACGCTGTTTTTATGCAGACGATTCACCTTGCCCAACCGGGTCAGGATCTCTTTACCAAACTTCAGGCTGTCGCCAATCGTCACGGTCTGCACCAGATCGAACATGGTGTGATCCAGATAGCGGTCGCCGCTCATGCTCACGCCACCGATCAAATCCGATTCGTTCTGGGTCTCTGCCAGAAATCTGGCGGCGGTACTGGTTGCCCCTTTCTTCGACAGTGCAAAAACCGACGATCCTCTTGCCGATCGATTGGTAAACGCATCCGCATGAATAGAAATGAACAGATCGGCACGCTGCTTGCGCGCTTTCGCCACCCGTACGCGCAGCGGAATGAACACATCTTCATTACGCGTCATATAGGCTTTCATATTGGATTCATTGTCGATCAGCTTGCGCAAGCGGCGAGCGATTTGCAGCACGATGTCTTTCTCGCGCGTTTTATTCTTGCCAATCGCACCGGGATCTTCACCACCGTGGCCGGGGTCGAGCATAATAATCAGCGGACGATCCCGCCCGGCTTTCCCGGCTTTCGGCGCTTCTGCCGGCAGCGTACGTTCCAGATCGCCTTTGTTGTAATCCTCTAACAGCGCTAGCAGCGGATCTTCTTCGTTGTCGTAACGACCTGCCGCAGGATACAAATCCAGCACCAGTCGATGCTTGAATTCAGCCACTGGCACCAGCGTAAAGACTTTGGTCGTCGCCTGCTGCTTGAGCTCCAGCACCAAGCGCACCGTGGTTTTATCAAACTGGCCGATGCGCGCTTCTTTAATCAGCGGATCGTTATCTGACTTAAACTGGCTCGCTACCTCCTTCAATACGCGGTTCAGATGAACATTTTCGATATCCACCACGATGCGTTCAGGATTACTCAGGCTAAACTGTTTATATTTCAGCGGGTGATTGGATTCCAGCGTGACGCGGGTATAGGCGGAGGACGGCCAGACGCGCACGGCAACGACCTGCGTTGTCGCTGCTATTCCTACACCACTTACGCTTAGCAACCAGGTTGCTGCCGCGCTTTGTAATAGACGCCGTCGAGTCAGATGATGATTCGAATGAGACATGCCGCTCCGATCTGATTGCTGTGCGCTATCCTGCATTGTTGTGTTGCGAATGCACTGGATAGGCCATTAAAAAATGAATAAAGGTAAAAATTGTCAAAAACTTTAACGAATCTGTTCCATGCTGTCATGCAAAAATCCTATTCATGCCCGTCATACTTCAAGCCGCATGTGCGTTGGCTTCCCTTGCTCACCCCAGTCACTTACTTATGTAAGCTCCTGGGGACTCGCGCAGTTGCCGCCTTCCTGCAACTCGAATTATTTAGGGCATGGTAGCAAGATGAAACAGAATCCTGACTTTTCTGGTTAATACTTCCTCTTGCCTTTTACGTCATAAAGAATAAAAATACAGAAATTACGAATAAAAATGCAAAGAGGGCTCGCAGTGAAGGAACGGAGTACAGAACTGGTTCAGGGCTTCCGCCATTCAGTTCCCTATATCAATGCCCACCGTGGCAAAACGTTTGTCATCATGTTAGGTGGCGAAGCCATTGAACATGCCAACTTCTCTAGCATCGTAAATGATATCGGGCTGCTACACAGTCTGGGGATCAAGCTGGTGGTCGTTTATGGCGCTCGTCCCCAGATCGATGCCAACCTGACAACGCATCACTACGAGCCTCTCTACCATAAAAACACTCGTATCACCGACAGCACCACGCTGGAACTGGTCAAGCAGGCGGCAGGCATGCTGCAGTTGGACATCACCGCCCGGCTGTCGATGAGCCTGAACAACACGCCGCTGCAAGGCGCCCACATTAATGTCGTCAGCGGTAACTTTATTATCGCGCAGCCGCTTGGCGTGGACGACGGTGTGGACTACTGCCACAGCGGCCGTATTCGCCGCATTGATGAAGAAGCCGTTCACCGCCAGCTGAATAGCGGTGCCATTGTGCTGCTCGGCCCGGTTGCGGTTTCAGTCACCGGTGAAAGTTTCAATTTAACCTCGGAAGAGGTCGCGACCCAGCTCGCTATTAAGCTGAAAGCAGAAAAAATGATTGGTTTCTGCTCCTCACAGGGCGTGACCAATGAAGAAGGCAACATCATTTCCGAGCTGTTCCCTGACGATGCGCAGCAGCGTATTGATGCGCTGGAACAGGCTGGCGATTACCATTCGGGTACGGTCCGATTCCTGCGTGGCGCGGTCAAGGCCTGCCGTAGCGGCGTACGCCGTAGCCACCTGATCAGCTATCAGGACGACGGCGCGCTGCTGCAAGAGCTGTTCTCACGTGACGGTATCGGTACGCAGATCGTGATGGAGAGCGCCGAGCAGGTTCGCCGTGCGACCATCAATGATATTGGCGGTATTCTGGAGTTGATTCGCCCGCTGGAAGCAACAAGGCATTCTGGTAAGACGCTCGCGTGAGCAGTTGGAAATGGAGATCGACAAATTCACCGTCGTGGTACGTGATAACCTGACTATCGCCTGCGCCGCGCTTTATCCATTCCCGGAAGAAAGCATCGGCGAAATGGCCTGCGTCGCGGTTCACCCGGATTACCGCAGCTCATCACGCGGCGATATGCTGTTACTGCGCGTTGCCGCTCAGGCGCGTCAGCAGGGTCTGCAAAAGCTGTTCGTGCTGACGACACACAGCATCCACTGGTTCCAGGAGCGCGGCTTTTTACCTGCCGAAGTGGAAATGCTGCCGAAGAAAAAGCAGGCGCTGTATAACTACCAGCGTCGCTCGAAGATTCTGGTGCTGGATCTCTGAGTTATTCCACTCGATAACGTTTCTCGTGGCCGATCGTAAAATCGGCCACGCTGTTTTCATTCGCTCACGATGTTTTCATCCGCTTATGGCTGCTTGCCAAACTCACAGCTTAACGTTGTCCACTTCCTTGCCTGTTCACTCAGCGTAAATCCTAACCCCAGACGATCGGATACCCACATCCGCCCATCGCGCAGCTCTAGCTGCTCGTTGAAGAGCGGATTCAGCCACTCGAAGTGTTCCAGCCAGGGTTCAATCGGATAGGCTGCCGCCAGATGCAAGTGCACTTCCATCGCAAAATGCGGAGCCAGCTTACGACCGTGCTTCGCGGCCAAGTCCATGATTTTCAGGAAAGGTGAAATCCCACCCACGCGCGGTGCATCCGGCTGGACAAAGTCACTGGCATTACCGAGGATCAGCTGCTCATGCTCGCGGAAGCTGGTGAGCATCTCGCCAGTCGCAATCGGCGTATCCAGCGCCGCCGTCAGCGCCGCATGACCTTCCACATCGTAGGCATCCAGCGGTTCTTCAATCCAGATCAGGTTAAAAGCTTCCATCTTTCTGCCCATCCGAATCGCCGTTTCACGATCCCACTGCTGATTGGCATCCACCATCAGCGGGAAATCCTCTCCCAGCGCTTCACGCACCGCCGTGAGACGACGAATATCCTCTGCCGTATTCGGCTGGCCGACTTTCAGTTTGATCCCGCCAATGCCGCTTTCACGGGAGATCACGACATTTTTTAATACCTGATCCAATGGCGTATGCAGGAAGCCGCCGGAGGTGTTGTAACACTGTACAGAATCACGGTGTGAACCCAGCAGCTTCGACAGAGGCAGACCTGCACGTTTGGCTTTCATATCCCACAGCGCGATGTCGAGCGGAGAAATCGCCTGCACCGCCATCCCACTTCGGCCAACCGATGCGCCAGCCCACAGCAGCTTGGTGTAGATCTTATCGATATCGTTCGGATCTTCGCCCAGCAGATTATCGGCAATCTCTTTCGCGTGGGCATAAATGCCCTGTCCGCCCGCTCGCTTGGAGTAGCTGAACCCTACCCCTTCAAACCCATCACGACTGCGGATTTCCGCAAAAATAATGGCGACTTCGGTCAGCGGTTTCTGCCTTCCGGTCAGTACTTTCGCATCGCTAACCGGCGTTGCCAGCGGCAAAAACGCCAGAGAGAGTTTTACCCATTCGATTCGATCGCCCGACTCGGCAGCCGTTCTGACGTTCGTGACTTTTGCATAGCTAACTGCGGCTGAATTTGCACTGATGGTCATGTCTCACCTCGTAAAATGATTGCGCTAACATTCATAAACAGAAGGAAGATAGCGACAAATGAAGAAAAAACATGCCATGCAGATCACATAACAATCATTTGCACGATAAAACCGTTCATCGAGAGACAAAATTAATGATTGCGCAATCACCACAAAAAGTAAGAGGATACAGCGGAAATGCAGCCTAGCCTGCTCTGGAGCCAGCCTGAAAAAGCGATACAATTCGGCAGGTTGTCAGAAACACAGGCAACTGGTAAACCGATGTGCCATCAACGATAATCCAGCGACATGTGAATGTGCGCGCAGCCTCAGAAGGGAACCCGTGATTGAAACGCGATAAGAACGCCAACAGCATGCCGCCACGCGCTCCCACGCTTGAAGATGTGGCGCGCGCCGCAGGCATTTCGCCCATGACCGTCAGCCGCGCGTTGAACAATCCGAAGATTGTTCGTGCAGAAACCGTGAACAAGGTGATGGAAGCGGTCCGCGCCACGGGTTATATCCCTAACATGTTAGCGGGTGGGCTCGCCTCCCGGCGCAGCAAGCTGATTGCCGTCGTCGTGCCGCAAATCAATAACAACATGTTCGTTGATACCGTTCAGGCGATCAGCGATGAGCTGGCCGCACGCGGTTACCACATGCTGCTATGCGTCGCTGGCTATACTAATGAATCCGAGGCGGAGATTGTCGCTACCCTGCTTTCTCGTCGCCCGGACGGTATCGTCCTCACCGGAATTCACCACACGCCCGAACTCAAACGTCTTCTGCTCAACGCCACGATCCCCGTGGTCGAAATCTGGGATCTCACCCCGACGCCGCTCGATATGCTGGTCGGTTTTTCCCATGAAAACATCGGGAATGCCATCGGGCACTATTTGCTGAGTAAAGGACATTCGCGCTTTGGCCTTGTCTGGACCGAAGACGCGCGTGCCGGATTGCGTAAGAAAGGCATTTACGACGTCATACAAAAACAACCGGGAAGCTACGTACGTGAAGCCATCGCCCCGTGGCCTGCTACGCTGGCGTTAGGGCGGCAGGGGCTGAGTGAACTTCTGGCTGATGGCGAGGCGTTTGATGCAATTATTTGCAGTTCCGATACGCTGGCGCAGGGCGTGATGATCGAAGCCGCCGCCAGAGGATTAAGCGTACCAAAGCAACTGGCAGTCATGGGATTTGGCGATCTCGATTTCGCTGCACACAGTACACCGACGATTACAACGGTCAGGGTCGATCGCTGGAAGATCGGCACCGATGCAGCAGCAATGCTGGCAGAAAAGATTGAGGGGAAAAGCGTCCCTTCCCCTATCCTTGATATCGGTTTTTCACTGATTGAACGCGAGTCTGCCTGACGTTCTATTCATCACATTTGTATTACCCTTACCGACTCGGCCCACCGTGGGCCTTGCCAGTCTGCAACGTAAATGATTTAAGGTATGTCGCCATTCATCAGTGCGCTAATTCTCTCTTCCAGGCCGCTATAGCGCTGCGTTGGCGTTTTCACCGCTCGGCAGAGAATGCGGACATCGGTATAGAGTGACAAACGCTGGCGCGCACGCGTGATGGCGGTATATACCAGCTCCCGCGTCAGCACCGGTAAATAGTGGTTCGGCAACACCAGCGCCGTATGATCGAACTCCGATCCCTGTGATTTATGTACCGTCATCGCATAGGCCGTTTCATGCGGCGGCAGGCGGCTTGGCGTAACGTCTTTGGTTTCGCCATTCGGCAACGGGAAAAATACGCGCAGTTCCCCGTTGTCTCCCATCATGGCGATACCGATATCCCCATTGAACAGACCCAATGCGGCATCGTTACGTTCAATCATGACCGGTCGGCCAGGATACCAGCGGTTGAGCGGATTACGGCTGCGCTGAATCAGCCCAGCCTGATGCAAAGCCTGCTCGATGCGCTGATTCAGCCCTGCTACGCCAAATGGCCCTTCGCGCAATGCACACAGCTGGCGATAGCGTTGGAAGGCAAACAGCACAGCATCCGGCGTGGATCCCGCCGCAACAAGCTGTAGATAATCACGATACCCTTCGACACACTGTGCCAGCATGGCCTGATACTCTTCAGCCTCGGTTAACGGGCTACAGGTGATGTCAGTAAACTCGCCATTTAACACCGCACGCACACGCGCATCATCACCGCCGTTCACCGCCAGCGCCAGTTGGCCAATCCCGGAATGCGGATCGAAACGGTAGCTCCGGCGTAACAGACAAATACTGTCACTGACCGTCGATTGCCCTTCAGGGCCGCTTTCATCCAGCTTACAGCCAGTCAGCCGCCGTAGTTGCTGCGCCCGCGCACGGCTATAGCCAGCCTCGGCAAAACGGCAGATATCACCCAACACCGCACCCGCCTCGACGGACGCCAGCTGATCGCGGTCACCCAGAAAGATAATTCTGGCGTGTGGCGGAAGCGCGGCGATCACATTTGCCATCATCGGCAGATCGACCATCGACGCCTCATCCACAATCAGCACATCCAAATGCAGCGGGTTGTCCTGATGGTGACGCAAGCGCTGGCTGTCTGTCACCGCGCCCAAAAGCCGGTGCAGCGTTGTCGCTTCCTGAGGAAACGCATCCCGCAGCTGAGGATCCACCGCAAGACGGTGCAGGGCTTGCCCCAACGACTCCGTGAGCCGCGCAGCCGCTTTCCCGGTCGGTGCAGCCAGTTGAATACGTAACGTTCCTCCCGTATTCAGCTCAATCAGCGCCGCCAGCAATTTGGCCACCGTCGTGGTTTTCCCCGTCCCCGGCCCGCCGGAAATAACCGCAATGCGGCGCGTCAAGGCGACAGCCGCGGCCACCTTCTGCCAGTTAATCTCTTCGCCAGCGTCCGGAAACAGCCGATCCAGAACCGCTCGGATCGCGGGTTCATCAACGGAGATCGTATCGCGCTCGCTGGCAATAAACCGCGCCACGCGGCCTTCACTCTGCCAGCTACGCTGTAAATACAGCTTTTCTCCTTGCAGCACCAGTGGCGTCGGCTGGCTGCCATCGCTGACGGCATCGGACGCCAGTAAGCGCTGCCGCCATGCGGCAACCGTATTGAGCCCTGCCTCCGTGAGCAGCTGTTGCGCCAGTTCAGGCTCGCGGCCATCAAACAGCGTCTGCGCCTGCAAATTCTCCAGCGGTAAACACACGTGCCCTGCCCCCGAATGTGCACTCAGGCAGGCGGCGGCCAACAGCAAATCGGGCTTTGTCTCATCTGCCAGCATTCTGGCGAACTGAACATCCAGCGGGCGCAGCAACCGCCGCGCCAGTGCCGTTTCAAGTAACGCAATCATGAGGGAATTCCTGTATCAGCATCGTCAGGCGTCTTTCCCTTAAATAGCGCATCAAGCCCGAAAACAAATTCAGCAGAGGGACGACAAGCAAAGATGCCATTGCCGGGGTGAGACGCTTCAACGCCGCGTAAAAACAGATAAAACACCCCGCCAAAGTGGCGTTCATAGTCATAATCCGCAATGCGATGACGCAGATAGCGATGTAAAGCCAGCGTGTAGAGCTGGTATTGCAAGTCATAGCGATGTTCGGCCATCGACTGCATCATGGCAGTTTGGGTGTACGCACTGGCATCAGGGCCGAGCCAATTGGACTTATAGTCCAGCAGGTAATAGCGCCCTTCCCAGCGGAACACCAGATCGATAAACCCTTTCAGCATGCCTTTCACCTGCTGAAAAGAGAGCGCAGGGCAGCGTGCAGAGAGCGGATCGTGATGCTTTGCCAGCCGATCGAGCTGCGCCGCCTGTATTGGCGCGTCAATCGGGATATAGAACTGTAATTCAGCCTGCTTATCGGCGTTATCCAGCGCCGATAGCGCGATCCCTTGCTCATTAAGCGGCGTATGCAAAAGCGTATCCATCCACGCCTTTAACACGGGTTGCCAGTGTGCTTCAAATCCCTGTAGCTGTAACTGCTCGGCTAGCCAGTCATCCTCAACGGGCTGAGTGAAATCCAGCGTTTCAAACAGGCTATGCAAAAACGTTCCCGGACTCGCGCCGCGTGGGAACGTATGCGGCGTCAGCTGGGTTTCATCCGCTTCCTGACGCTCGCCTATCGCTTCAATATCCAGACGCGGCACCAGATCCTGCGCACTGGCAGAACCATGCTGCTGAAGCCCCGAATAGCTGGTTACTCGCCAGCCGTCGCGAAGCTGCCGTTCGATGTGGCGAGCCCGCAGCTCTGCCAGTTCCGGTCTATCCGGCTGCCAGCGCTGTTCTTCCGTCGCCTGTAGCGGTGTCAATGCGACACCCTCTCCCACCATGCCTTCCAGCTCGCTGACTAACGTGGCAGCCTCGGCTTCTTTACCGCGCTGGAGTAAATAGCCCAGCGCGCTCTGGTGCATATCGCTGCTGCCGTCTTTCTTACGCGACCGCTGAACGGGGGCGACACCCACGCTACAATGGTAGATAGAACGGGTTAGCGCGACATACAGCAAACGTAAATCTTCCGCCAGCCGCTCTTCTTCCGCCAGCGTCTGGCTTTCTTCATTATTTTGCAGATCCAACACGGCCTGATAGCTTTCGCGATCGTGATAAATCCCCTGATCCTGCACGCGGAAGTTACTGATGAAAGGTAGCCACACCAGCGGGTATTCAAGCCCTTTCGATTTGTGGATCGTCACGATCTGCACCAAATGACGATCGCTTTCCAGACGTAGCTGCTGGTTCTCTGCCTGCGGATTAGGTTGGACAATCTGCTGGGATAGCCAGCGCACCAGCGCATGTTCGCTATCAAGGGTTGCCGAGGCATCCTGCAATAACTCACCGATATGCAGAATATCGGTAATACGGCGTTCGCCCTCCGCACTCGCCAGCAGGTTCTCCGCCAGTTGATGTTGACTCATCAATGCACGCAGCATCGGCAGTACGCCGCGCTGACGCCACAAAGCACGGTAGCCCGCAAATTCATCCACCAGCGCATCCCACGCAGCTTCGCTTTGCCCTAATGCATCAACCTGTTCAGCATCCAGCCCCATCAGGGCCGTCGCCATCGCGCTGCGTAACGTGCGCTCCTGTTCCGGTGCCAGCACCGCCTGCAACAGCCACAACATATCGCTGGCTTCCGGCGTGCTGAATACGCTGTCGCGATTGGACAGGTACACCGAAGGAATGGACAAGCGGCTCAGCGCGTCACGAATCAGCGAGGCTTCACGCCGGCTACGCACCAGCACGCTCATGTCAGATGCCCTGACCAAACGGCGGGAATCGTCGGTGACCAGCCAGGCTTCATTGCGTTGGCTCGCAGCCAGCCAGTCACGAATCTGCGCCGCACACTGACGCGCCATCTGCTGCTGATAATCCCCTACGCCAATCGGTTCTGAACCCGTTAGCCAGAATTGCAGCGCAGGCTGAGGCTGCCCTGCAACCTCAAACACCAAACCGCGCTTGGACTCAGCAGGCTTAACCGGCAGGAAAGGAATGTTTTGAAAAATAAAAGGAGAATCAAGGCGTTCAAACAGACGATTAACGCCACGCACCATCTGGTGCGACGAGCGCCAGTTCGTGCCCAGCGTATAATGCGCAGCTACTTCTCCGCGCGCGTGCATATAGGTAAAAATATCCGCGCCGCGAAACGCATAAATAGCCTGTTTAGGATCACCGATCAACAGCAGCCCACACTGCGGCTGCCCGACGTACAGCGTTCTGAAAATACGGTACTGTTGAGGATCGGTATCCTGAAATTCATCGATCATCGCCACCGGATAGCGTTCGCGAATGGCGCTGGCAAGCTGTTCCCCGCCAGGCTGTTGCAACGCAACATCCAAACGGCTCAACAGATCGTCAAACCCCAGTTCTGCTCGCTGCCGTTTTTCCTCACTCACCGACTCCCGGATCGCCGACAGCGCGCGAACAATGACTAAATCACGCAGCGACAGTGGCGCTTCAAGCAGCCGTTCGGTCTCTTCAAAGAGAGCATGGACAGGCGGCTCACCTTTCTTCGTTTTCTCAATCAGCGTTTGCTGGGCAAATCTCACCAGATCTTTCGGCAGTTGATAATCCAGCGTCGGCTGCTCTGCCCACAGCGTGACTTTCTGTAGCCAGTTGGGAAGATGCTTACTGCTGTAGCTGCGTTTATCGACGCCAGAAGCACTAATCAGTGCCTCAAGTTCCGCTGCTGACGCCAGCCAGCGCTGTTTGTACGCGTCGATCGTCGCCACAATCTTCTCATGTCGACTCAGCAGCGTTTCATCTTCTTCTGGCGGCAAGCGAAACGCTGGCGCTTCACCGTGCAGATAAGGCGCCAGATCGGCCAACAGGTTTTCCGGCCCTTTCCACTCCAGACCGACAATACGTGCGACCTCGACTGGCAGCGGATAGCAATAACGACGCCAGAAATCAGCGCAGGCCTGACGGCGCAGCGGCTGTTCATCTTCTATCAGAACCTGTTCGAAAAGCACGCCGGATTCAAACGCATTGGTACTGAGCATACGCTGGCAGAAGCCGTGGATCGTGTAGATCGCCGCCTCGTCCATTTGTCGTTCAGCCGCCAGCAATACGTCGGCCGCATCGCGGTGGTCCGAAATCTCCGCTAGCAGCTGCGCTAGCGAAGTATCTTTAGGCTTTTCTGCCTCTTCACCCTGCGCGCTTCTACGCAGGCAGGCGATGCGTAAAGCGTGAATTCGGGCACGAATACGCTCCCGCAATTCTTCGGTCGCGGCCTCTGTAAAGGTCACAACCAGAATTTCTTCGACCAATAGCGGACGTGGATACGCGGCTTGCTTGCCCAGCCCCAATAGCAGGCGCAGGTAAAGCGCAGCCAGCGTATAGGTTTTCCCCGTTCCGGCCGACGCCTCAATCAGCCGCTCCCCGAGGAGCGGCAACGTCATGACGTCTAATGATTGCGGCGCGGCATTTTTCATTCTGCTGAAACCTTACCGACAGTTTCTGATGCTACTGGCGCAGGGATCATCACAGGCGCTTTCTCACGCGGTAACGTTTTCTGCAATGAAGACGCATCCGCGTAGGTATGCCAGCCTTTCGGTGCAGCATAGTCGGCTTTACCATGATGACTGCCGGAAACCTGCGACAAAATCGCCAGCCCTTCAGGCTTCAGCGCCTGCTGGAAGAAGTCTGCCAGCTGCGTCACCGTCAGCGGTTTGATTTGTTCGAGCAGTTTCTCGCGTGAATCAAAAGCGAAGTTTTCCCGATCCAAATCACGACGCAGTCGGCTGGCCTCTTCGCCTAAGGTTTGCGGACGCTGGCTCAGCTCATTCATCACGCCCTGCTTATACTGCTCAAACTCTTCTTTACTCATTTCACGCAGTCGTTTTTGCGCTTTCAGGTAAAAATCTTCATAGCGCTGATACAGATAAGCAGGCTGTTTGCTGTTGCTTTGCAGCAGGAAGGCAATGCCCATCTGTCGACCGACCGTCGTTGGGAAGGCAAACACCGCGTAACCCAGCTGCTCTTCCGTTCTCAGTTGGCTATAGAACCAAGGCTGAACGATCTGCCCCAGCACAGAGCTATACGCCATGCTTTCCGTTTCAGAATACCCCGTCGGTACATACACCGCTGCTAACGCAGAATCCGTGCTGCTGCCTGGGCGTTGCAGATTAGCAAGCTGCGGCTTACTGACTTTGACATCATCGCTGCGCGACAGATTTTCGCCACCAGCCTTCAGATGCGCTTTCAGCGTGTTCGCCAGCTCGGTGACTTTCTCTGGTGCCAGATTGCCGACGACCAGCATTTCCGGCGTGGCTTTTTGCAGCAGGTCTTTGCGGTAGTTAACCACATCCTGTAAACGGATATCCTTCAGCAGGTTACGACGTTCTGCGCGCTCAAAGTAAGGCAGTTGCGATATCGCCTGAACGGGCTGTAACGCCTGTTCAAAGGCTTTTGATTTCTCTACCGCATCCAACTGCTGTATGTACCAGGATTTCGCCTGCTCCAGCTGTGCTTCCGTTGAGGTAAAGGAGGCGTAGCCATCCGCCAACGTCAGCAGCAATCGTGGCAAGTGCTGGGTATAGCCATTGGCGCTAATCACCAGACCATCATTGCTGCGGGTGGAGAAACTGATGCCGCCGATCGAAGCCTGATAGCTGAGTTCATCCAGCGCCAGACCTGCCAGATAATCATTTAACGCAAACAGCACCTGATTACGGGCGGTACTGCGCGCTTCCTGATTACGCAGGAACAGCGTGATTTCCGCTTTCGGCTCATCAGCGAAGTAGTGGCTTGGCATATACAGCACGCGCAGCCCCGGCTGATTCAGCAGGAGTGTCGGTTTAGTCATCGCCTTATCGGCTTTGATCAGGGAGAAATCATCCGGGATATAGGGGTTGATCGTCGGCAACGACAGTGACATTTTCTGCCCCAGCGTTTTCCATTTTGCGAATGTTGCTGACGGGATTTTATTCATCTCGTACGGCGCATCGACAAAATAGGCCACTTTATTATGCGGCTCATTCGGGCTGATGACCCAGACGCGCGCGTTCTGCGGCGTCATCTCGTCCAGTCGTGCGGCGATAGCCTTCGGATCGTAGCGATCGGCAACATACTGCGCATCCAGCGTATGTTCGACCGGCACGCGCAGCATGGTATCCACCAACCATTCGATGTAGTCCATATCACGGCTGATGGACGGATAGCGGAAATCCAAATCCAGAACATGCGCGATCTCATCAAAATAGCGCTGCTGAATCCCTTCTGTGCGGATTTGTTGCAGGTAACGGAATATCGCAGCGATCACTTCATCACGCTGTGCCAAACCTTTATCGGTCAGCGAGGCTGAAATAGCGAACATGCCGCCATTACGGTCGATGATCGGCGAAGAACCCGCCCCGATAGACTCAACCAGCCCTTCCTTTTGCAACCAGTCAGAGAGCGTATTCTGGCTGCGGTTGCCGATCAGATAGCTAATATAGGTATCCGTCTTGCTGCGAAATTCCTGGCTAATATCGCTGACGCGAAACTCAATGCGCAGCTGTTTTCTCGGCTGAGCAGGAACATAGTGAATCATTACGCCGCGCTGCTTTTCCGTCGCCACAGGAACGGTCACCGCAGGAACGCTGGCGTTGTGATTAGGAATGCGCCCGAATGTATCAACCGCCAGTTTCGCCAGTTCAGGCAGAGGTTGATTACTGTAAATCACCCCTTTCATCAGGTTGGCGGAGTAGTATTTCTGATAGAACTTCACCAGCTCATCATGCAGTTTGCTGCCGGGTTTATCGCTCAGGGTTTCAAGATTCCCCCCCGAAAAACGCGCGCTTGGGTGCGCTGGGTTCAGCGTTTCCGCCCCCACCTGCGCCATGCGATGACCGTCGCGCGAACGCGCCATGGTTAATTCCGCATTGACCGCGTTACGCTCACGATCGGCATTCACCGGATCGAGCAGCGGTTCAGCAATCGCATCCGCCATCCGATCGACGGCTGGCCGCAGCGCATCATTTTCTACTTCCAGATAAAACGCCGTGCGGTAAGACGCCGTGCTGGCATTGTGGCTACCGCCATGCTTTTTCAAAAACTCGGACAGCGCCTCTGGCTCTGGGTAACGTTTCGATCCCATCAGCACCATGTGTTCGAGGTAATGCGCTAATCCCAGTTGATTATTGGGATCGTCCAGCGAGCCAATAGGCAGCGCCAGTGATGCCAACGATTTCGGTGCCTGCGGATCGGAAACCAGCAGAACGGTCATTCCATTATCCAGTTTGATCGCCTGATATTGCCGCGGATCTTTTTCGCTTTTTCGAATCGTCTGAGCCAGCGGCTGCCAGCCCGTCTCAGCCCAACTCGCCGGAAGCCAGAATGTGAATAAAAGAAACCACCCGGTAATCCAGACCCACTGTTTACGCATGCAATTCTCCAACCTCATATCCATCACTTTTCACGTTGCAGTGCGTTATCTTCTCGCACCTCGAAATCGACTCGGGCATTACCCAAAACAAACTCATCACGCCAGATTAGAGCGGAACGGTGGCAGTAGCCAGATTTGCGCCGCTTCAATCACCTCATTCATTCGCTTTTCATCCAACTCACGGATAATGCGTTGCAGGTAATAATCCTCACCTTCTCCCCGCATTCCCATGTTGCCCTGCCAGGCTTGCAGTAAACGGGCGCGCGCTTTGTTCTGCGCTTCCTCATCCAACCGCAGGCTGTCGCTTTCGCGATCATAACATTCAGCCAGCCAGGCACTTCCCGCTTTATTGAGCAATAACAGCGGCTTGTTCATTCCCTGACGATAGCCATTCAGCATGACAGACAGATGTTCTCTGGCCTGCGCTTCCGACAAGGCAGCAAAGCGCCACGCCGTATCTTCCCGCCCATACAGCCGACTTTCACCCTGCCCGCCCGTTGCACAGTAGGCCAGATGTTCCAACCACAGCGTAATGCCATCCTTCATGGAAAGCGTGCCGGGACGCCAACGCAGCAAACCATCCGGCTGCACCTGATTCAGCCAGCCGCTGATACGCACACCGTCGAGGAGAATATCCACCTCCCGACTCACCGACAGCAACGGCGTTAATTCATCACGCACGCGCGCAGCCAACTGCGCCATCTCCTGCTGCTGTTCCTGCCAGTAAATTTCGCCGAACGCGCCATAGGGCAACTCACCCGCGGCTCTGGCACGACGATACAGTTTTTCGGTATCGCCTTCATTAATCAAGGTATTAAGCAACTCACTATTCAATTGATAGCGGTTAAGGCTATCAACCACAAAGGGCTCTTCATCCAACAGCTCATCGCTGTGCAGCATAAAACTCACGCCAAGCCGCAGCTGAAAAAAGGCTCGCACAGGATGACGATAAAAACGCTTCAAATCGTCCAGACTGACATCCCTATCACTCGCTCTTTCGGACAACGCTTCACGATCGAAATCAGGCTGAGCTTCCCCTTTCTGGTTCGCCGCCGCCAGCCACTCGGCCGCAAAGCTCAACGGCTGCGGTGCAGACAGGAAGTTATTCGCATCAAAAGGCATACGGCTATGTTCGCGGCAAAGGTGCTTCACCACGCGCTCCGCGCTGCTATCGATATCCAGCGCTTCATCACCCGGCAGGACGTAACTTTGTGCGATATATTCCGTCAGTTCGCTGACCAATACGGAAGGATAGCGGCGCGTATTATCCTGAATCGAGCGCCCGATATAGCTGATATAGAGTTTGTGCTGCGCCGACAGAAGCGCTTCAAGAAACAGGTAGCGGTCATCATCACGTCGGCTACGGTCACCACGCTTGATTTTCCGCCCCATCAGATCGAACCCGAGCGGTGGCAGCGTTCGAGGATAAACGCCGTCATTCATGCCCAGCAAACACACGACCTTGAACGGGATGGAACGCATCGGCATCAGCGTGCAAAAGTTAATTGAGCCAGCCAGAAAACGCTGGCTGAGCCGTTCCTGATCGAGACGCCGCGACAGTTCATCACGTAACCGGGAGATTGGCACCTGTTGCGGATAATGCGCCATCGTGCCCATACCAATCACGTGCTGCCACTGTTTTTCAACTAACGCCAACGCCGCTTCGGTCTCGCTGTCAGCATCAAAGAAGGTTTCGATCAGCTCTCGACACAGCGGTAGCCAGTCGACAAGCACACGCGGCTGAGACAGGCGCTGACGCCAGTGGTGAATCTGCATCAGCAGTTCGGCCAGTTGACCAGCCAGCTCCGCAATCAGCCCGCTGGATTCATCATAAGGCAGCACGCCTTGCCAGTCGCCAATCTGACTGTCCATCGCATAGCCCAGCAACATTCTCGTCAGGCCGAAGCGCCACGTATGCTGCCCCGTTGGCGGCAGCATCAGATCGCGTACGTTGTCGTCATCCAGTCCCCAGCGCACGCCTGATTCCACAACCCACAGGCGCAGACGCCGTAACCCTTCTTCCTGAATACCAAAACGCGCAGCCAGCGCGGGCACTTCAAGCAATGCCAGAACCTGTTCCGCCGTAAAACGGCTTGTTGGTAAATCCAGCAGGCTGATTACCGCCTGCAAGGCGGGATGCGCATGTCGCGCACGCTGATCGGAGATGGCAAAAGGCAGGTAGCGGTTATCTGGCGCGTTGCCAAACACCGCCTGAATAAACGGCGTATAGCTGTCGATATCCGCCATCATCACAATAACATCGCGCGGCATCAGCTCAGGATCGTCGGCCATCATGGCCAGCAGCCGATCGTGAAGCACTTCAACTTCACGCTGCGGGCTGTGGCAAGCGTGAAAATCGATCGAACGATCGTCGAGAGCCAGCAGGCGTTTTTGCATGCTGGTGTTCTGCGTGTCGTGACTGACGGCCACTACCGCGTGGTCTTCCAGCTCAAGAATATCGCGCTGCAAGGTTTGCAGCAGGTTTTCGCCATCCGACTCAACAAAAGCATCGATCTCCTGCACGCTATCTAAATCAGCCAGCAGATAAAGGTTATCGCGTCCCAGTTTTCCCCACGATGCCAGAAGCGGATTATTAATCGACTGTTTACCGTCATCGTTGAATAACGCTTCTGCCTGTGAAGGATCGCGAAAGAGCGAACGAGTTTCATCAGTCTGCTCGCCATCAAAGCGATGTAAGCGGCGGTTGCGGGCTTTTAGCTTCGCCAGAAATTTATAATCCTGAATGTCACTCCAGTAATGGCGGCAGGGATTGGTAAATAGCAGATGCACGTCAATATGACGCGCCAGCGCGTTCAGCGCCTGTAAATAGATGGGGGGTAACGCCGAAATACCGCAGATAAAAACGCGTGGCGGCAGGCCTTTCGGGCACGTTTTTGCCTGTTCTAACGCAGTAATAAAGCGTTGATACAGAATCGCATGGTGCCATTCGGGCTGCGCCAGTTCGCGAGTGTAGTCTACCAACGCACGCCACAGCGCCGACTGCCACAGCTGGTTCCCGCCGAGATCGTCAACCTGTTTCCCTTCTTGCCATGCCTTGATCCATTCCGGGCGATAAATCAGGTATTGATCGAAAAGATCCGCCACGCGTCCGGCAAGCTGATGCAGCTTGCGCTGGTTATCATCATCCTGCAAATAGTGGTTAAGGGCTGCAAAATCAGGCTGTTCCAACAAATCGGGCAGCAAATGCATGAGCTTCCACGTCATTGCATCCTTGCTGAAGGCGCTTTCTTTTGGAATATCCGGCAGCACATGGCGACACATATTCCACAAAAAAACACCGGGCAGCGGGAATTGAATATTGGCAGCAATCCCGAAGTGTCCAGCAAGCTCAATTTGCAGCCACTGCGCCATCCCTGGGCTTTGAACTAAAATCACTTCCTGCTGGAAAGGATCCGCAAGCGGCTGACGTTTTATCAGCTCAACCATCAGTCTTTTCAAGATATCTAACTGATTGGAGTGATAGATTCTAAACATTCTGGCTCCTGCTACCGCTGCTTACGATTTATCATTCATAGTTTACCCAAGCATTCCTATCCAACAGGCGATGACAGGCAAAACCAACGGTTTAGTGTAGCCTGATAGCGACGTGGCGTCATGACTCTTGCCGTTACCTGACGGCATTCTCCATTCTGTCGCTGCTCTGACACACTAAACTGCCAGTTTTGACTCGCAAGAGACGCGGTATTATCACTATCAGACGGATTATACCGTACACCCGCTTCATAGGCCTCCAACTGCTGCATCGCCAATCGCCAGGCCTGACGCTGCTGCAACTGGTGTTGAAATGACTGCTGCAAGATCTGGTGATATTGCAGTAACCCCATCAGCGACACAGCGAACAGCAGCGCCGCCACCAGCGTCTCTGGCAGACTAAAACCGGATTGATGGCTCACAATCCCCCTGTTCAGCGCGCTATTCCGTTGCATCACAGCGTGTCACCTCCTTATCAGGACAGAAATCTAGCCAGCCGTTACCCAATGGTTGAATAGCAATCTGACCCGACGACAGTGCCGAAAAGGACACCCGTTGGTACAACGTCAACGGTCGCGGCGAAGCGGGAAGAGTCCCTTCGCCACGCAGTAATCCTTGTTCTCCATCCGAGGCCGCACGCAGACACACTACGAGCTGTTCTGCCGATAACTGCTGACACTGCCAGCTTTCCGTTAATATTGCCCAACGCTGCCCTCTTCCCCAGTTCAGAGAGGACAATGCCTGATTGAACGCGCGCAGATAATGTCGTTCATCGTTCCCCACCTGAATGGCAGCATCAAGCTGACGCTGCAAACCAGACATCAACAGCAGGCCGATAATGGCGATGAGCAGCACCATAGCCAGCGTTCCACTTCCCTCCTGATGCCCTTTTCTCATTGGTTACGACCAAGAATAAGGCGAGTGGTATGCTGCCGAACGGCAGGCCGCTTGGCCCAATAACCCGCGAGCTGTAATTCATACAACGCCGCATTATTTTGTGCAGATAGGCGCTGTAGCCGGAACACCGTGAGCACCACCTCTTGCGGATCAAACAGCTTCTCCCACCTGTCGCCCTGACAGTTATGTGCCCCGCTCTGAATTTCCAACGACCGGCCACGCAGGCGATAGCCAAAAGACTCGGCATCCTGCTGTTCCCCGCCATCCCAAACCCCATTCCGGTTCAGATCGTAAGAAACATTCAGACAGCTGTTTTCCACCTCACCCGGATACTTCCCTATGCTAATTGCCTTTCCCTGACAGGTTCCCGCACAAAAACCGGCACGACGGATATCTTTCTCAACCCCCATCGCTACCTGACTGAACAATTGTTCCAGCCGGAAAAGTTGTGCGCTGTCCTGGCTTTGACTGCGCAGCAGAGGATACAACTGCGCCGCAGACAGCATAATTAGGCTACCTAAACTCAGTGCCAGCAGGATTTCCGGCAGAGTGAAACCGCATTGTTTACTCTCCAGCGTTGATTGCTTCAACACGATCTGTCTCAGCGCTATCGGTTTCAGCATAGGGGAATCGCTAGGACAGCCTGCGCCTCGCTGCACAGACGCATGCGTCCTCTCACTGAGATGATGAGGCGTAGCTGACCCGCAGAATTCGACAACGAGATGTGTCCGGCCTGTGCCGCGTTACGCAAGCCAAAGAACGTAAAAACGTTGCTTGTGAACTTTGCCAGCACAACATCCTGCGTGCGGCGAACGAACTGTCCCGGATGGTTCTCACGGCACGTCTCCTCTGCCTGTTTTTCATTCTGCCCCGTCACCATGCACCATAGTTCTCCCTGCGGTATCAGCTTCGCCGTGCGGGTTTCGTTATGCCAGTAGGCATTCGCCTGAACCCGACTCAAAAAATCCAGCAGTTGCTGTGCACTCTGCTCCAGACGAATTGCCTGTTGATACTGAATCCAGCCATGCAAACCGCCACCCGCCATCAGCGCCACAATCGTCAGCACCACGAGTAATTCAAGCAAGGTAAACCCTCGCCGTTGTCGATTCCCTGTTTTCATGGCGTCAGGATAGTGAGTCTTATCTGCAAAAACAGCGCGTTAACAGCGTTATACGCGGCGGCTCGCAATGTTTTACTGCAACGATGTAACAACAGAAAAAGCGTGCGGGGAGGCAGGGAAAACGAGGGAACAGCAGGAGAAAGCACGCGGTGAAGGAGGTAATGTCACACCCCGAGTAAGTCGGTGACAAGGAGGAATCGAACTCAGGATAAGGAGATCGAAATGAAATCAACAACAGTGAGAGAAAATGGGACCTCGGCTTTGGAAGTGGCAAATCGTTACTTTAGTACGGTTAACCTTGGTATGTCAGTTTCCCCAATGAATCAGGATGATGTTGACTGGTGCATTGCTCTTGCCAGAGAAAGCGATTTCGATATTGACTGGCGTTTGGCAAAAACGAGTCTTTACGCTGATAGTGAATTCGGGTTTATCTTTAAGCTCGATGCTGACATACCAACAACAAAACCCGACGGGGCTTGTGTTTGTTCGTTCAACACAATAAACCATATATTAAGCATTGAGTTACTTCAAAATTTCTCAAAAAGGGGTTCTATTCTGGATGGGAAAATGTTGACCTATTGTTTAGTAATCATACTATTTTTTCTTATCAAGGTGGAAGGTGAAGGCGTTTATATTCAAAGCCCAGTCAATGAAAAAGTTGCTGATTATTATATCAAAAGTCATCAATTTTTAGATATAAGCGGAGATAAATCTATCCTCTTTCGCTCGGCAGATGATTTACTCAACTGGTTCATATCGTATTCAAAGCGGGGATAGCACATTGAGGAAGAGTAAATAATGCGCGACAATGTGGCTAATAAATCGTCATTTTGCGAGGTAGTTATGAATAAAGAGCCGACAGATTACCGTGCGACTGTGTCATCTCGAAAGATGAAATCTCCTGCTGGCCGCAAAATGCGAATCACTAGTGAGGAAGAATTATTTACTCTCATGTTTATCGCGGCAGATGGGATTAAAAACTCCCCTGCACCATCGGTTCAGGAAGCGGTGGGTCCGTTGCGCGAAGAGAAATAACAAAAAGGGCCGCATGACGCGTCCCTCGAAAACATGGGAGAGGCTTTAGATCGCAACCGGTGCTTTGATGGCGGGATGTGGATCGTATCCCTCGATTTCAAAGTCCTCGAAGCGGTAGTCGAACAGCGTATCCGGACGGCGCTTAATCACCAGTTTAGGCAGCGCGCGCGGTTCACGGCTCAACTGTAAATTCGTCTGTTCCAGATGGTTGTTGTACAGATGCGTGTCGCCGCCAGTCCAGACGAAATCACCGACATCCAGATCGCACTGCTGCGCCACCATATGCACCAGCAGTGCATAGCTGGCGATGTTGAACGGCAGGCCGAGGAAGATATCGCACGAGCGCTGATAAAGCTGGCAAGAGAGTTTGCCATCCGCCACGTAGAACTGGAAAAATGCATGGCACGGTGCCAGCGCCATTTTGTCCAGCTCACCCACGTTCCATGCAGACACGATAATACGACGAGAATCTGGATCCTGTCTCAACTGGGTCAGAACATTCTTCAACTGGTCGATCTCACGACCATCTGCAGCGCCCCACGAACGCCACTGTTTACCGTAAACTGGCCCCAAATCGCCGTTCTCATCCGCCCATTCGTCCCAAATACTGACTTTATTTTCATGCAGATAAGCAACATTGGTATCGCCGTTCAGGAACCAGAGCAGTTCATGGATAATCGAACGCAGGTGGCATTTTTTGGTGGTAACCAGCGGAAACCCGTCCTGCAAGTTGAAACGCATCTGATGGCCGAAAATAGAACGCGTGCCCGTGCCGGTACGGTCGGCTTTCGGCGTGCCCTCTTCAAGCACTTTTTTCATCAGATCCAGATACTGTTTCATACTACCTCACCACAAATATTAAAGAAGGACGGCGGATTATTGCTGTGCAGGCTGACGGCGATAGGCCCAGACCATCATCAGAATACCAGCGATCACCATCGGCAGAGACAGGATTTGCCCCATGCTGAACAGGCCGCCGAACAGCCCCAGCTGCGCATCCGGCTGGCGGAAGAATTCAGTAATGATTCGGAACATGCCATAACCGATCAGGAAAAGCCCTGAAACGCTGCCCATCGGCCGAGATTTACGAATAAAGATATTCAGAATGATAAACAGCGCCACACCTTCCAGCATCATTTGATACAGCTGAGAAGGATGACGCGGCAGCATGCCATACTGATTGAAAATCGCCTGCCACTGCGGGTTGCTGACGGCCAGCGCCATATCTTCACCGCGCGAGCCAGGAAACAGCATAGCCCACGGGGTATCCGTCGTCACGCGTCCCCAGAGTTCGCCATTGATGAAGTTGCCCAGTCGGCCAGCGCCAAGTCCGAAAGGAATCAGAGGAGCAATAAAATCAGCAACCTGGAAGAAATGGCGTTTGGTGCGATGAGCGAACCACAGCATGACGCAAATGACGCCCATTAAGCCGCCGTGGAACGACATGCCGCCATCCCAGACTTTGAAAAGATAGAGCGGGTTTTCAAGAAATGACGGGAAGGCATAAAACAGGACATAGCCCAGACGCCCACCGACGAAGACCCCAAGGAACCCCATATACAGCAGGTTTTCGACTTCATCTTTGGTCCAGCCGCTACCCGGTTTATTCGCCCGACGCACCGCCAACCACATGGCAAATACAAAACCCACCAGATACATCAGCCCATACCAGTGCAGCGCCAGCGGGCCGATTGAGAAAATCACGGGATCAAACTGAGGAAACGCCAGATAGCTTGTCGTCATCATTCACCACATATTTTATTGTGTTATCCCTACTTTTGGGATCGTCATTGATAGGCAAAAGGCAGGAGAATGAATCCGTTCCTGCGAACCGCGGTGGCGAATCATAGCATACGCGCCCACGCTCGTTGATCGCGGAGGGGAAAAGTTCTGTAAAACATTGAGTCGTTGTTAAACATTTACTCGCAATTAAATCTTAATGTTCTGTCGATATCGCACCGCGACGGATTAGCGTCCGCCGCGAATCAAGCCGCCCAATCCGCGCTCTTCCATGAAGCTCGCCGCCCACTGTCGGACTTCTGTCGCGCTCTGCGCACCGAGCAATTGCTTCACCAACACCTGCGATTCAGCCAGCGTAATTTGGCGCAGCAGATATTTAATTCGCGCAACGCTACGTCCGTTCATACTGAGCGAGCGATATCCCAGCCCGGTTAGCAGCAGTGCGCCGAGCGCTTCGCCCGCCATTTCTCCGCACACGGAAAGCGGGATGTTATAACGCTCGCACTCGACGGCGATCATATTCAACGCCTGCAACATGGAAGGATGCAGACTGTCATAAAGCGATGCCACGTGAGCGTTGTTACGATCTACCGCCAGCAGATACTGCGTCAGATCGTTGGTACCAACCGAAACAAAATCGATGCGGGAAGCCAGATGAGGGAGCAGGAACAACATCGACGGAACTTCAATCATGATTCCAATTCGCGGCTTGGGCTGTGGGAAGCCGAGTAATTCTTCGACTTCTCCCGCGGCCTGATCGATCAGGCGACGTGCTTCACTGATTTCATCCAGACTGCTGATCATTGGCAGCAGGATATTGAGATTGCCACTATGCGCGTTAGCACGCAGCATCGCGCGCACCTGAATCAGAAAGATTTCAGGCTGATCGAGCGTAATACGAATGCCGCGCCAGCCGAGACAAGGGTTCTCTTCGCTGATAGGCAGATAAGGCAGCGGCTTATCCGCGCCGATATCCAGCGTGCGCAGCATCACGGGGCGCGTAGGATAAAGCTGCAACATGCTTTGATATTGCGCCATCTGCTCATCTTCAGACGGAAATCCGCTTTGCAGCATAAACGGGATTTCCGTGCGGTACAGCCCCACGCCATCAACCTGATTGATAAAGCGTTTTTCGTGTTCAGCGCTGAGACCTGCATTTAGCATGACCTGAATACGTTCACCGCTTTTCAGTACGGCAGGCTGTTCCATTTCGCCTTCGGCCAGACGGGTCAGCTCATTTTCTTCCGTCAACAGACGCTGGTATTCCTGTACCAGCACGGGTTCAGGATCGACCAGCAGCTCGCCGCGATAACCGTCGATTATCAGCAGACGCTGATGCAGCAGATCGGGCTGGATATCCGCGCCCACCAGCGTCGGAATGCCCATGGCACGGACGAGAATCGCCGCATGCGAATTCGCGGCACCGTCATAGACAACAACGCCCGCCAGACGCTCCGGCGGCAGTTCAGCCAGCAGCGTAGCCGTCAACTCGTCCGCCACGAGGATAAAGCGCTCAGGCCACTGCCCCATGATTTGCGCGTTATCGTCGAGGTGGAACAGCAGACGTTGCCCCAACGCACGCAGATCGCCCGCCCGTTCGCGTAAATAAGTATCCTGCAAATTGGTGAACTGCGCGGCAAAGCGCTCGATCACCAGTTTCACGGCCCATTCGGCGGCATTGCCCGCATCCACTTCCTGAAAGAGTTCACGCTTGAGCCGCGCATCGTTCAGCAAGTGCGAATACAAATCGAAAATCGCCGCGCTCTCTTTCTGCGCGCTGGCGCTAAACCGCTTGCTGAAGCGGCGGAATTCCGCCGTGGCCTCTTCCAATGCCTGCGTTAAACGGGAGCGCTCACGCTCGCTGTCCAGACTCGATGCGGGGAAAACCTGTTCCAAAGAAGGCTGAGTACAATCCTGCCAGCCGGGGGCAATTGCCACACCGGGTGCAGCCACCAGCGCCTTAACGCGCGTCTGACGGTATTGACCGAAGAGCGTTTTTATCTGTGAAAGGGAAAGAATAGCGGCCATCTGCGTGGCCAGCGTCACCATGAACGATTCTTCGTTTTTATCAAACTGACGATGTTCACGCTGCTGCACCACCAGTACGCCCAGCAGGTGGCGACGGTAGATAATGGGAACGCCAAGAAAAGAGCGGAAATGTTGCTCTTTCACGGCGGGGATATATTTGAAACTGGGGTGTGTGCGAGCGTCGGCCAGATTGATGGGCTCAGCACGTTGCCCGACCAGCCCAACAATACCTTGCCCAAACGCCAGCGTAACCGTGCGCCCGCGCGGCTTTTTCAACCCGCGCGTTGCCATCAGGTAATAACATTGACGATCGTGATCGGCCAGATAAATGGAACAGACTTCCGTGTCCATAGCCTGACAGGTCTCATTGACCAGAATGTCCAGCGCATCACTAAGGCGGGCCGTTGCCGCAACGTTTTCGACAATTTCTCGCAAGCGCGTGAGCATAATGTGCCTGAATTACCCTCTTTTTCGCCGAGGACCGGATGGCGTAACCACCCGAGCCGCAACACTCTCCTGAAGCAGTATCACCGGATTGATAAATTCCTTCATCACGCGACGATACACATCTCGCTTAAAAGAGACGACCTGACGTACCGGATACCAGTAACTCACCCAGCGCCAGCCATCAAATTCCGGCGTGCCGCTGCTCTGCATATTGATATCCGACTCATTACACATCAACTGTAGCAAAAACCATTTCTGCTTTTGGCCGATACAGACCGGTTTTGTATCCCAACGCACCAAACGCTTTGGTAATTTATAGCGTAACCAGTTACGGGTAGATGCCAATACGCGCACATCCTTTTTTCTTAACCCGACTTCTTCAAACAGTTCGCGGTACATCGCCTGCTCAGCACTTTCACCGGGGTTAATCCCCCCCTGCGGAAACTGCCAGGAGTGCTGACCATAGCGCCGGGCCCACATCACCTGCCCCTGCCGATTACAAATTACAATACCAACGTTTGGGCGGTAGCCATCATCATCGATCACCGACTACCTCGATAAACATCAATGCAAAGATGACCTGATTGTTTCACACTCCCGTCAGGTGGTAAACCACTGCTTAGAAAGCATGTGATACGAATAAAAGTAAGATAACCCACAGATAAGATCAAAGTTATAAACATGTGAAGACCGGAATCGGCAATTTATTCACTTTTTCTGTGGACATCTTTGTGCAGAACCCATGAAGAAGTAAGTAAAACTCATTTTTCATGAAGAAAAAATATTAATGCGAATTAAAAAATAATTCTTTTTATTCATTAAATTACAAACCATTTCACGTAAAAAAGCAGCCCCTGATTTTTTGTTCAAATGGCATACAACGCAAGATTGGCGAAAGATCGCACTATGCCGATTTTATCCACAGGGAATGTCTCAAAGTCAGGCAATAAATAGGCAAAAACAGCAAAAAGGTCGGGAGTCAAGGCTGTAAATCGAACCAGTAATTCATGTTTATGTGGGTTATCCAAGAAATCTGTGGATAACCTAGTGTAAGATCCTGTTTATTGTCGGTGGCTATACGTGCACAGTTTGCAAAACGGTGTTAAGTGATCGCCATCACACTAAAAAAAAGCACTACGAATCATGCTATTATTGTTTTTCTCCACAGTCTTGCAGGCTGTGCACTGGTGTTCTCTATCTATTGTGTTTTTTTTGAGCGAAAAAATATCGGGCTATACGCTATGAATTCACCCACGGTTCACATGACTGCGCCGCCAAGTGAGCACACGTTGCTGGAACGCGCGCAATCCCTCGCGGGTTATAATCTCGCGGAATTAGCGGACATCGCCCGCCTGCCTATTCCCGCTAACCTGAAACGCGATAAAGGCTGGATTGGTATCTTGCTGGAGCGTTTTCTGGGTGCAAGCGCAGGCAGCAAGCCTGAGCAGGATTTCCCCGACATCGGTGTTGAACTCAAAACCATTCCTATTGATGAACAGGGCAAACCGCTGGAAACCACGTTCGTCTGCGTCGCACCGCTAACAGGCAACAGCGGCGTGACGTGGGAAAGCAGCCACGTACGACACAAGCTCGCGCGGGTACTGTGGATTCCGGTCGAAGGCTCGCGACACATTCCGCTAGGGGAACGCCGTATTGGCACACCGCTGATCTGGAGCCCCAATGAAGAAGAAGAGGAACAGCTGCGCTGCGATTGGGAAGAGTTGATGGACCTGATCGTGCTTGGTCGGGTAGAAAGCATCACCGCACGGCATGGCGAAGTGCTACAACTACGCCCCAAAGCGGCAAATAGCCGGGCATTAACCGAGGCGATTGGCGAATTTGGTCAACCGATTCTGACCTTACCGCGCGGCTTCTACCTGAAAAAAACCTTTACCGCGCCGCTACTAGCCCGCCACTTTATGCAGCTCAGCAGTTGAATTTCGTTAGCGCGATGTTCTATTAGCACGATGCTTCATCAGCGCCCCGCTTCATCGTACACTAGCCTTATACGCCGCACTCTATTACGCAGCAATCGTGCGACAAGGGAATCGTTCTGGGAAAAGCCTGACGCCGACCCAGAGTAAAAAACCAGAGCAAAAGGGACGCCAGCACACGGGCAGCAATGCGAAGTATGACGAGTATATTTTCACAACATCACACTTTCGCTTGCCTACGCCCTGAGCTGGCAGAGTATAATATCGTTTACGTTTCGTTTAAGGTGTATTGATATAATGTTTGATTGGATTGTTGATCCGAACGCATGGTTAGCATTGGGAACGCTGACTATTCTGGAAATCGTTCTTGGGATCGATAACATTATTTTCCTGTCTCTGGTTGTCGCCAAACTGCCTAAAGCCCAGCAAAACAAAGCTCGCCGCATCGGGCTGATGGGTGCGATGTTAATGCGTTTGGGACTGCTCGCTTCTATTGCCTGGGTCATGCGTCTGACCGACCCGCTGTTTACCGTCGCTGGCAATGAAATCTCCACACGTGACCTGATCCTGTTCTTCGGGGGACTCTTCCTGATCTGGAAGTCGAGTATGGAAATTCACGAAACCGTCGAAGGCGGTTCAGAAGACCATACTTCCAAGGTGTACTCTTTCTTTGGCGCGATTGTGCAGATCATGATGCTGGATATCATCTTCAGCCTGGATTCGGTAATCACTGCCGTCGGCCTGTCTGACCATCTGTTTATTATGATGGCAGCGGTCATTATTGCCGTTCTCGTGATGATGTTCTCTGCGCGCCCTATCGGCGAGTTTGTCGAACGCCATCCGTCCGTCAAAATGCTGGCCTTGTCGTTCCTGATCCTGGTCGGGTTCACCCTGATTCTGGAAAGCTTCGACGTTCACGTACCGAAAGGCTACATCTACTTCGCCATGTTCTTCTCAATGTCCGTCGAGGCATTGAACCTGTTGCGCAGTAAAAAAGAAAAAGCAGCACACTGATCGCCGCATCGCGAGCGCTCACGATAAAGACGTCATAATCAGGCGGCGACCTGCCGCCTGATTACACAATATTAATTCCCTCCCAACACATTTTTTCCATTATTCCTACGTTAACCTCCGCAACCATTTGCTAGACTCATCTGAAGTTTTGGCATTCATGAACGGGTTAATATGATGAAAGTACGGATGAAAATGGCAATCACACTGGCGTTATTATTCACTCTGGCAGGCTGTTCCAGTGACTATGTGATGGCGACAAAAGAGGGGCAAATGCTCCTGACGCAGGGAAAACCCGTGCTGGATAAAGATACCGGGCTGCTCAGCTATATCGATGAGCAAGGTAATCAGAAACAAATCAACAGCGATCAAATCTCCCAGATCGTGCAGCGCTAACGGCAACGTTAGCCCGATATTTTCCCCCATCGAACGACGCTCTTCGGCAAAATCCTGCTGAAGGGCAACAGAAGAGACTTCCCCACTCGCCACGGCTTCGTTTATAGTCGAATTCAGGTGTGTTTTCCCAAACTCATTGGAATCGCAGCAAATCATGCGGAAATGACGGGAAAAGCGCCTGCTATTTTCAGACATAAGGAAGCTGGCAATGCAATATCACCGTATTCCCCATAGTTCTTTAGAAGTGAGCATGCTGGGTCTTGGTACGATGACCTTTGGCGAACAGAACAGCGAAGCAGACGCTCATGCCCAGTTAGATCATGCCATTGCCGCAGGTGTTAACCTGATTGACACAGCAGAAATGTACGCCGTTCCTCCGCGCCCGGAAACACAGGGGCTAACCGAGAGCTATATCGGTTCCTGGCTGAAGTCCCGTGGCGGACGTGAAAAATTGATTGTGGCCAGTAAAGTCTCCGGCCCCGTGCGCGGAAACGATCACAGCATTAGGCCACAGCAGGCGCTGGACAGAAAAAACATCCGTGCCGCGCTGGATGCCAGCCTGCAACGCCTGAACACCGACTATATCGATCTCTATCAGCTGCATTGGCCTCAGCGCCAGACCAACTGCTTTGGCAAGCTGAACTATCAGTATACCGATGACAAACCGCAATACACTGAAGACAAATCGGTCGTCACGCTGCTGGAAACGCTGGAAGCGCTGAATGAGCAGGTGCGTGCCGGTAAGATCCGCTACGTCGGCGTCTCCAACGAAACCCCGTGGGGCGTGATGCGCTATCTGCATCTGGCGGAAAAGCACGACCTGCCGCGTATCGTGTCAATTCAGAATCCCTACAGCCTGCTGAACCGCAGTTTTGAAGTCGGCTTAGCGGAAATCAGCCAGCATGAAGGCGTGGAACTTCTCGCCTATTCGTCACTGGCATTCGGTACGCTGACGGGTAAATATCTGAACGGCGCGAAACCGGCCAATGCGCGTAACACGTTGTTTAGCCGCTTCACCCGCTATACCGGCCCACAGGCTCAGGCAGCGGTTGCCGAGTATGTGGCGCTGGCGCAAAAGCACGGTCTGGATCCGGCGCAAATGGCATTGGCGTTTGTGCGTCAGCAGCCGTTCGTCGCCAGTACGCTGCTGGGCGCAACGACACTGGAACAGCTGCAAATCAACCTCGACAGCCAGAACCTGACGCTGGACGGCGAGATCCTTGACGAGCTGGAAGCCATCCACCGCCGCTTCACGTTCCCGGCACCGTAAACGACAAAATCGGGGCCACAGGGTTCATCGGCATTTTGCCGTGTTCCGGCGTAAAAAATTATGCTGAGGAGATAGCTGGCTTCGGATGAGCCGCAGGACGCGGCGAAAGCTTGCGCCACGTCGGACAAAAACGTCAGAGACGTTTTGAACAGCACTTGTGCTGGCCCGAAGGGCGAGCCCCATTTATGGGGTGAGTAAACGTGTCGCAAGCGGTCCGTTAAGCCGGATATCGACGAAGGTACCGCGCCAGCGGCATAATTCCCGCCGAAAGCCTGGGGTCACGGGGCGAGCGGCGTTTGAGCCGTCCCGTGTCGGGCGCGTGCTACGAGGTAGCATGAAAATAACGGTATTGTGGCGCACGAAACTGTCTCTCAGTCTGCATAAAAATATGACTAACAAGCACTCAATTATGGTCGTCGCTACTTTTGGGCTGAAACAGCGGAATATCCTTGCCGGTGATATAACGCTTACGCAACCAAGACGATATCCCATCCATGACCATCACTATCGCGACTAAAATCAGCGTAATGAACATCACTACATCCCAGTTCCATAAGCGCATGTTCTCCGCATAGACCAGACCGATGCCTCCCGCGCCGACAAACCCTAATACGGCGGCAGAGCGGGTATTCGATTCAATCTGGTAGAGGCTGAGCGCAAGAATGATGGGGAACGACTGTGTGAAGATGCCAAAGCGGTGTTTTTGTAGCGCAGTGGCACCTAATGCGCTCAGGCCTCGTCCGGGTGAACGTTCGACGGCTTCGTGGCCTTCGGCGTAGAGCTTGCCGAGCAGGCCAATATCCTGCATCACGATAGCCAACAGCCCCGCCAGCGGCCCCAGCCCGACGGCTCGTACGAATATCAGCCCCCAAATGGCCATATCAATGCCGCGTATCATGTCCAGCAGGCACCGCACCAGCAGCGCAATTGGCCGTAGTCCGCGGCGCTGCATGATGTTACGCGCCGCAAAGAAGGAGAGGAGCAGCGCGATACAGGTCGCGGTTACCGTCCCCGCAAACACGATCGACAGCGTGATGGCAATTTGCGACAGGTAGTAACCAAAGGGCCAATTGAGAAAGTCATGCCAGACAAACATGCGTAAAAAATAGCGTCCCAGCTGCACCGAGCCATTGAGCCACTGCTGCCAGCTGATGCCAAAGGTCTGGAAAAAGAACAGGTAATACAGCATGACCGCCAGCGCCAGCAGTGCGATTCGGCGTAGATAGCGCGACTGTATGCGAAACAGGTCAGGATGCTGCTTTTTCAATTGATCGACATCAGGCGACGTCACGGTTCTCATATTACTTTCCTTCTACTACGCGGCGGCGTAAATAGCCGGATAAACCATCCAGCAGCGAGACCACAACGAGAATCAGCAATAGGGTCATACTGACCTGATCGTAGCGATCGAGCTTAATGTTGGTCATCAGTTCCTGACCGATGCCGCCCGCGCCGACCAGACCAAGAATGGTGGAGGAACGAAAATTAATCTCCATGCGCATAAAGCTGTAGGAGAGAAAAATCGGTTTTACCTGTGGCCAGAAGGCGAAACGCATAATCTGGAGCTTGCTGGCACCACAGCTTGCCAGACCGCGAACCGGCCGATCGGAAGCGCTTTCCAGAGACTCATAAAACAGTTTGGTTAAGCTGCCGACAGTGTGCAGCGCTAACGCAATAAAGCCGGGCATGGCACCAATGCCAAAAGCCATGACAAACATGACCGCCCAACCCAGCTCTGGCATGGTGCGTAAAAACGCCACCAGCGCGCGAATAGTCACGCGCAGCAGCATTGAGTTTTGCGTGTTGGCGGCGGCACAGAATGCCAGCATCGTAGCAACCGCCACCGCAACGATCGTGGAAGCCAACGCCATTTGCAGCGTTTCCCAGATCAGCGGCAGCTGTATCGGCAGCCGATATCCCCAATAAGCCAGAGAGCCTTCGGTGTGAGCGTTAGCCAGAAGCTGCTGCCAGTGCAATACAGGTAGCGTATCGCGCAAGTAGCTGAAAAAACTCGGCAGAGAATGCCAGATGATTGCAGGGCTGAATTCAGCGACCTTTCCCGCTCCTAGAAACAGGCAGGCCAGCAGCAAAGACCACAATAGCGCCTCACGCTTCTGTCGCCCTTTAATCTGTTGATAATATTGCTCAAAGTCATTATTCAAAGCAGTGTCCTGTTTACCGGGCGATACGTCCTACCCTGACTTTGATGAGCGGACTGAAATGTTGTCGCCCGTTCGATGTCACGTCCGAACGGGCGTTGAGGGAATAGCGACGCGCCAGCTCTCGATCAGCGGTTGCCTTTCGTCAGTTCGCGTTTCATATCGATGATGTGTTTGTAGTCATTCAGGCTTGCCGGACCGATATGCTGAGTTCCGCCCATCGCCTTGGTAAAGCATTCATGCTGTTCTTTATCCAGCTTCATCACCGCAGTAATGACCTTCTGTTTGAAATCAGCAGGTAGCTTATTGCTGACCAGAATCGGGCCGTTCGGGATGATCGGGGACTGCCAGATAATCCGGATCTGCTGCATCAGATTTGGATGATCCATGCGGATCAAGCGGGTAAAAGCGCCGGCGGTGTAGCCCGTGTTGTAATCGCCCACCATTGATGTCCAGGCGACGGCACCGTCAAATTGACCGTTCAGTACGCCCAGAATGTCCTGCTCATGGCCGCCAGAAAACGTCACGCTGGAAAAGAAATTGTTGTATTTGTTGTCGTTGTTCCCACCAAATTTCTGTTTGAATATTTGGTTGGGCACCAGAAAGCCCGAGGTGGAATCGGGATCGGCAAAGCCAAAAGATTTCCCTTTCAGGTCTTCCAGCTTTTTGTACGGGCTGTCGGCTTTGACCATGACCACAGAGTAATAGCCGCGTGACTGGTCTTTATCGTCAACGGCGATACCGACGATGTCCACCGCGTTAGGATCTTTCAGGTAGACGGAGGCGAAAGACGATGGCGACATACTCAAAACCAGATCGACTTTTCCTCCCAGCAGTCCCTGAATGACGCCGGAGTAATCCGAGGCGTTACGCAACCGGGTCTCAACCCCCAGCTCTTTATCAAGGAACTGTTTGACGCACTGGTTATCACCGATCTGCTGTGTCGCATTTTGCCCGCCCAAAATTCCCAAATTCAGCTCTTTGGGCATCCCCGCCGCCGTCGCGCTGAAGACGGTCAGTGAGCTGGTTAACATCATCGCCAAACCAAAGATCTTTCTCATTGTTATCACCTGTTCTCGTGTCAAAGGCCATCGTGTTAAACGTACATTGTCTTAAATGCATATAGTCTTAAATACACATCGCACTAATGTGCGTTCAGTTCATCGCCATACAGCGTATGAAGCAGCGGCTCATCCAATCGCGTTGGATGCCCGTCAAAAACAATGCGCCCTTGGGCGATCCCGATAACCCGCGTGCAGTAATGCTTCACCAGATCCACCGAGTGCAGGTTAACCATCACGCTAATCCCCTGCTGACTCACTTCCCGCAAGACATCCATGATGCGGCGGGTATTTTTGGGATCGAGCGACGCAACCGGTTCATCGGCTAGCAAAATTCTGGGCTGCTGCATGAGGGCCCGACAGATAGCGACACGCTGCATTTGGCCGCCTGAGAGGTTTTCCGCGCGTTGTAACGCCTGTGGCAGCATGTTTAACCATTGCAACAACTCGATGGCGCGAGCGCGGTCTTCGTCGGAAAACACACGAAAGAGTGACTTGAGCGTGGAGGTTTGGCTAAGGCGACCCAGCAAGACATTGGTAAGGACATCCAGCCTCGGCACCAGACAGAAATCCTGAAAAATCATGCCGCAATGGGCGCGCCATTGGCGTATCTGGCGCGAGCTTAGCTTGATAATATCCTGTGGTTGCTCACCGCTGTAATTGATGATTTCACCGCCAGAGGCTGAAATCGTGCCGTTTAACAGATGCAGTAGCGTCGATTTTCCCGCCCCGGAACGGCCAATGACGGCAACGAATTCTCCCGTGTGCAGATCGAAGTTAACGTCGTCTAGCACCCGGTGTTGTGGAGACCACGCTTTCCCCACGCCGCGAACGGACAGCACCTTTTGCGGCTGAACGGGCTGCAACTGCGTTTTGAATTCGAGGCCAGATTTCAATTGTGCCTGTGCCATCTTGATATCCACTGTGGTGAGGTAGCACCCTCATTAAGAACAGATGGCATGATGATTTAATGAATAACAGGTGATTAAATAATGACCAATTGAAACGATTTGTGAGGTTATCCTTAGCCGCGCCAAAATCCGCTAATAAGCAAATCAATCGATTAGTACACCTTCTGCCCTTTTGCCCACACATGACGAATATGAACATGGCCGTGAAGCGTATGGGCCAGAACCAGATCGGCACGCCCTCCTTCAGCAATCACACCGCGATCGTGTAATCCAATGGCACGGGCGGGATTGCGCGTCAGCAAAGTGATAGCACGCGGCAGGTCATAAGGATTGCTCTCATCCTGTGCCAGACGAAAAGCAGCATCAAGCAGGCTGGCGGGGTAATAATCAGAAGAGAGAATATCCAATAAGCCCTGCTGCGCCAGTTGGCTGGCGGATACGTTGCCCGAATGCGAGCCGCCGCGTACCACGTTGGGTGCGCCCATCAACACCAGCAACCCTCGGTCGTGTGAGTATCTCGCCGCCGCCTCGGTAGTGGGAAATTCAGCAATCGCACAGCCCACCTGAAGGGATTCGTTAACGTGTTCTACTGTGGCATCGTCATGGCTGGCTAATGCGATCCCTTTTTTACGGCAGAGTGCCGCGATCGCCAGCCGATTGGGCTGAGACCAGCAAGCGGCCAACCCCCTCTGTTCTTCTTCAAACGCGTCCATCTGTAGGTTACTGAGATGATATTTTCCCTGAAAATACTCACGGTATTTCTGCAACGATGTGTACTGACGCTGGCCGGGCGAGTGATCCATCAATGACACCAGCAGCAGGTCGGGAGTATTCATTAATTGTTCAAACAGCGGCACCGTGGCGTCATACGGCAGTTCGCAGCGCAGGTGCAGCCAGTGTTCGGCGCGGTTTAGCCCTTTTTCCTGTCCCTGACGGATCGCCTCAACCATTTTATTGAGATTATCGAAGCGATGACCACCGTCCCGCACGTCTCCCACGGCTATCGCATCCAGCACGGTGGTAATACCGTTCGCCACCATCAGCGCATCGTGACTGCTCATGGCCGAGTAGGCTGGCCAATCCACTTTTGGCCGCGGGGTAAAAAATTTATCGAGATTATCGGTATGCAGCTCCACCAGCCCCGGCAGCAGGAATCCCCCTTCACCATCAAAAGCCCCCGGCTGCTGGCTACATGCGTTGCTGACGTGAGTAATGAGGCCGTCTTGCACGTCCAGCGATCCGTAAACCACCTCATTTTCCAATACCAAATGGACATTATTGATAATCATGTTGCTGCACCCCGGGATAAGGTTGCATAGCGTGTAAATGCGTGGCGAGCCGGTTACGCACCGCGCCGTCATGGAAAATGCCGACAATCGCCGCCCCGCCCTCACGGGCTTCTTCAATCAGTTGAACCACTACGTTGCTATTGCCGCTGTCCAACGACGCGGTCGGTTCATCCAGCAGGAGAATCGGATAATCGGCGATAAACCCTCGGGCGATATTTACCCGCTGCTGTTCTCCCCCAGAAAAGGTCGATGGCGGTAGCGACCAGAGTCGTTCTGGTACGTTGAGCCGAGCGAGCAACTGTCTGGCGCGATCCTCACACTCGGCGCGCGCCATACCACGCTCCAGCAGGGGCTGAATGACGACATCCAACGTGGAGACGCGAGGAATCACCCGTAAAAACTGGCTAACCCAGCCAATGGTATCGCGGCGAATGGCAAGAATTTGCCGTGACGGGGTATTCACCAGATCGACCCAGCGATCGTGGTGCTTTACCCAGATATGGCCGCTGTTAGGCTGATAGTTGGCATACAGCGAACGCAGCAGCGTGGATTTACCGCTGCCGGAATGACCATCCAGCACCACGCATTCCCCTGCCTTGACCTCAAAATTAGCGTCATGCAACACGGGCAAAGCAGCACCGTACTGATTGTGTAACACGAAGACTTTATAAAGATGCTCAACGCGAAGCTGTGTGTTCATGGCGTGTTCCGATTGATTACAACCTGATTCACCCGCGCTAGCGCGGGATTTGCGCGGCTTCCATCAGCTCAGGACTGACGAAACCAGCAGTTGCGTATAAGGGTGTCTGGGATCGTCCAGCACGCGGTCAATCAGGCCGCTTTCGACCACCCGCCCTTGTTTCATCACGATCAGGTGGTGGGCTAGCATCCGCGCAACGCCCAAATCATGCGTCACGATCACCACCGCCAGATTCAGTTCACGCACCAGAGTACGTAAGAGATCCAGCAGGCGAGCCTGTACGGAAACATCAAGGCCGCCGGTCGGTTCATCCATGAAGACCAATTTGGGGCGCGTCACCAGACTGCGGGCAATTTGCAGACGCTGCTGCATACCGCCAGAAAAGGTGGTGGGCAGATCGTCAATACGCGCCACCGGGATCTCAACGTCCTGTAACCACTGGCTTGCCTGCTGCCTAATTTCACCGTAGTGGCGCTGCCCGGCGGCCATCAGCCGTTCACCAATATTGCCGCCGGCCGAAACCTGCGGGCGCAGGCCATCAAGCGGATACTGATGCACCACGCCCCATTCGGTGCGCAGCAGACGTCGCCGTTCACTTTCGCTCAGGCGATATAAATCGCGCCCCTGATAGTCAATCGTTCCCTGCTGTGGCGTTAAACGTGCCGAGATAGCCTGTAATAGCGTGGTTTTTCCCGAACCCGACTCGCCGACGATCCCCAGCACTTCTCCCGGAAAAAGCTCAAACGAAACGTCTTCAAAACCCTTTTCCGGCGCATAAAGGTGCGTCAGGTTATTGACCGCCAGCAGCGGCTGTTCACTGCGATTCATGGCTTTGTTTCTCCTGCTGCTGACGGCAATAGTCGGTATCGGAGCAGACAAACAGACGCGATCCTTCATCATCTATCACGATTTCATCAAGGTAGCTGTCATGCGAACCGCACAGCGCACAGGGCTGATCCCAGCGTTGAATACAGAACGGGTGATCGTCAAAATCCAGACTTTTCACGTCACAGTAGGGAGGCAAAGCGTAAATACGTTTTTCTCTGCCTGCGCCAAACAGTTGCAGCGCGGGCATTCTGTGCATTTTGGGGTTATCAAACTTGGGAATGGGCGAAGGGTCCATCACATAGCGGTCATTCACTTTCACCGGATACGCATAGGTTGTCGCAATATGACCATAGCGAGCGATATCCTCATACAGCTTCACCTGCATGATGCCGTACTCTTCCAGCGCATGCATTTTGCGCGTTTCGACCTCACGCGGCTCAATAAAGCGCAGCGGATCGGGGATCGGCACCTGATAGATTAGAATCTGATCTTCTTTCAGCGGCGTTTCGGGAATGCGGTGGCGCGTCTGAATCAGCGTAGCCTCGACGGTGCGCTCGGTGGTCACCGCCCCGCTCACGCGCTGGAAGAAACGTCGGATAGAGACGGCATTGGTCGTGTCGTCCGCGCCCTGATCGATCACTTTCAGCACATCGTTTTCACCAATCAGGCTGGCGGTGAGCTGAATGCCGCCGGTTCCCCAGCCGTAGGGCATCGGCATTTCCCGCCCGCCAAACGGCACCTGATAGCCGGGAATCGCCACCGCCTTCAAAATAGCGCGCCGGATCGTACGTTTGGTTTGCTCATCAAGATAGCCAGGGTTATAGCCGCTTAACTCATGCATTTTTACCCTCCTGATACTCCTGACGCAGGCGTTTCAATAGCTCCAGCTCCGCCTGAAAATCGACGTAATGAGGTAATTTGAGGTGAGAGACAAACCCCGCCGCCTCGACGTTATCCGCGTGCGACAGCACAAACTCCTCGTCCTGCGCCGGACTAGTCACCCGCTCGTGATGCTCTGCGGTTTGCAGGGCGCGATCGACCAGAGCCATCGACATGGCTTTACGCTCCGCTCGCCCAAACACCAACCCGTAGCCTCGGGTAAAGTGCGGCGCTTCCTCATCCCTGTCGGTAAACCCGTTGACCATTTCACATTCGGTCAGCAGGATTTCGCCGATTTCCAGCGGAAAGCCCAGCTCCTCCGGCACAATCTCTACCGTGACAAAGCCGGTGCGGATCTCACCGGCAAAGGGATGGGTGCGGCCATAACCGCGCTGCGTCGAGTAGCTTAACGCCAGCAGAAAGCCTTCATCCCCCCGCACCAGCTGTTGCAGACGTGCCGAACGCGGGGCGGGATAACTCGGGGGATCGCGGGTGATATCACACGGCTCGCTGCCGTCATCCTCTTCCCTGACGGCAAAGCCCTCGCGAGTCATCAGATCAAATATCAGTGGGCACGTTGCTTCCAGTGGTATATCCGCCACGGATGGCGCGGGTGTATCACCGTTGGCAAGCAGCGTGAAATCCAGCAAGCGGTGAGTGTAATCGTAGGTAGGGCCGAGAACCTGACCGCCCGGCACATCTTTGTAGACCGCCGAAATGCGTCGCTCAATCCGCATGTTTGCCGTTATTAGTGGCAAACTGTCAGCCAGGCGCGGCAGTGTCGTGCGATACGCCCGCAGTAGAAAAATAGCTTCCACTATATCGCCACTGGCCTGCTTGATCGCCAGCGCCGCCAGTTCACGATCGTAGATTCCACCTTCGGTCATCACGCGATCGACCGCCAGCCCGAGCTGTTGTTCAACCTGCTGGCAGCCAATTTCCGGGATATCACGATCCCCACGGCGCAGATCTTCCTGTAAGCGATGGGCATTCTCGATCGCTTTCTCTCCCCCTTTCACGGCGACATACATCAGCAAACCTCCACGTGGGTGGTGCGCGGTAATGCCATCAGGGCATCGGCACAGGTGAACATCAGATCGATACCTTGCGGAAAGGGATCGGGACGGTGACAGAGATAGCGCACGATGTCCGGCGACAATTGCGGATCGACGACGCGTGAGGTTTCCAACCCCGGCCCGCTCAGGCGCAGCGGCGTGCCGCCGGTCAGGGAACTAACCTCGATGATGACCGTGGTGCTCTTTTCCGGCGACATGACGTCACCGGCAGAAAACCGCGACAGCGCGATAGCCGTGGCCGATGAAACGTGAAGCAAGGCGAAGGCCGCCGATTCATCGTGGGTCAATATCGCACCGGTATGAAAACGCAGATTGCTGCGGAGGGTGTCATCATCCAATGCATCATCCAGCCAGAGCGGCGTGTCGCGATCGACCAGCGTCAGCATCACCGCCGTCAAAGCGGGAGAAAGCCGCCCCCAGCCTTGCTGTAACGGTAAGGTCACCGTTACGCCCGGCTCGCTTACGGCTTTGAGGATGCGCCGAAAAGTACACTGCGCGTCAGCCACCGGCTGCGCAAAGCTCGCCTGTATAGACATCAGTTATCTCCGCGGACCAACGTGAAGAAATCGACCTTGCTACTGGCAATTTCACGCGCGCGCTGTTCACACAGCTCGGCACGCTGCGCCGCCAGAGGGGTAATGAGATGCTCCTGTAACCGATCGTGGTTGTCCGGCTGTTGCAACAGAGCATCAATCACGGCACAGCGCTCGGCATGGGCTTTATCGCGACCAGCCACATAGCTGTACCCGCACGTACCGTCCGCCAGACGCACCACGGCACGAGTGATAGTCATATCCCCCAGCACAAAGCGCTTGCCCGTTCCCCCCATTCTCGCCTGTAGGCGAGTCAGGCCAATTTCAGCCGCGCGCAGCAAAGCGTACTGCGGGTGTAAATTAAGCGCGTGCCAGCGTTTTTCAAGCTCGGCAACCGGGCTGAATGCCAGCACCGAGAGCCAGCGTTGACGGCGTGTTAGCGTATCCATCTAGTGCTCCAGCGTCAGTTCGATCATATCGCCGCGCGTCAGGCTGACGGAGTACTCGGCGATCTCACCGTTTGCGGTTTTATTCAGCGTGCGCAAGCACAGCAGCGGTGCCTGCGCGTCGATTTCCAGCAGCCGGCTCTCTTTAGCCTGAGCCAAACGCGTACTGATGCGCGTTTGCGTACGGACCAGCACCTGATTCAGTCGCTCGATAATAAAATCGTGCAGCGAGCCGCTATTGAACTGCTGTAGGTGCGACCACCAGGAAAGATTGGGCAGGAAATGGTTAATGACGCAGACCGGTATGCCGTTCACCCGGCGCAGCGTGCGCAAATGAATGACGTTATCGCCTTCACCACAGCCCAGCGTGGTAGCAATCTCCTGACTGGCTGGACTTAACATCGCAAAGAGTCGTTCGCTGGAGGGACTGCTGCCTTGATCCAACAGGTTCTGGCTAAAGTGAGCCTGCGCATGCAGCGGGTAATCATAAGGTCGCATAAGCACCAAGATCCCCACGCCGTGACGGCGTTGAACCAGCCCCTTTTTCACCAAATCATCCACGGCGCGGCGTAACGTATGGCGATTAACAGCGTAGTGCGTCGCCAGCTGCTTTTCAGAGGGAAGATAGTCGCCACATTTGTAGCGTTCGCGTAGCTCTTCTTCTAGCCGGGCGGCAATCGCCTGATAGAGCGTGGTCGGATGTCTGGACAACTGCGTCATAAAAAATCTCCCAGAAACAGGGAACATCAATACGAATCGGAAGGAGAACGCTGAGATGTATAAATATCGTACGATTATGAGGAGGGAATATGTCTGTCTCGTTAATCAGGCATGGCACAAAAATGAACTTTTTTCGATAGGCTGCTAACAATGTATGGCTATCGGCAACGCATTATCTCACCGGGCGACAGCCCTGCATCAAACGCCCCACACAAGGCTTTACCCGCGCGTGGGGGATGATTTTCAAGTATCAGAATGTGAGTCCAAACTGCAGTTTGGCGCTGTTTTCGCGCATTTTATCGCTTACTAAGCCCTGATAGCCCAACAACAGCGTCGCATTCTGCTTAATCGCCAACGTGACGCCCGCCCGTACTAGCAGCGCATCGCGATCGTCAGTGGCAGAGTGGACGGTATAAGCATCGCCGCCTTGCACAAAACTCAGCCGCGTTTGATTACGATCCGGCGTCAGGCGTCGCTGATAGCCAGCATCGGCATAGAGCCGGACAGGCGAGAGTGAAGACCAGCGCGCCTCGCCGCGTAAGCCCAGCGTTGAGTATCCCGCCCCGCTGTCCTGACGTTCCCAGCGCAGCGCGGCGGCGCTACCGTGCTCCTGTCCGCCCGCGAGATCGAGCCAGGCATACGAGAAGTTGCCATAAGGCTCGACGCTTAGGCTGTCATTGAACGCAAACCGATGACTTCCTTCCGCAAACCCCTGAAAAAGGTGCGCATGATAATCTGCCTGAGCGCGGCTCGTGAGTCCGGGCACCTGAATGTCTCGCTCGCTGCCCATATCCAGATAGCTGTAGACCAGACCGGATCGCCACGCGATGCCGCTATAGTTCGTTCCCCAATAGCTGCCAACGTGATAAGCCGTCACATCGTTACTGGCGGCACGCGCATCGGTTTTGATCTTGCTTTTCTCTGCACCGACGACGACACCCAGCGTGCTGCTTTCGCCGACTGGGCTACCGTTACCGATTAAGAAACCATAGCCGCTGTGGTTAACGCGTGAGGATTCAGCGGTCTCATCGAACTGGCCATTGTTCGCCCACGTACTCAGCCAAAGCGACTGTGCATTTTCATCGTGCAGTGCGCTGTTGATCTCGTCCCGCACGTACCGGCTACGCTGGAGCAATGCGGCACGCGAGGCGGCGTAGATCTCACCGTCGAGGTTATCAAACGCCGCCCGTGCGGTCGCTTCACTGCGGCTGTTCGCGATAGCAGAGAAAACTGGCCCACTATTCTGGCTCTCGATCGTCTGTGCAACGGCACGTTGATTAAGGCTGGTAGCAACGTCATTAAAGGCGCGATTATTGCGCACCACGTCCAGATAAGCCTGCTTGTTGCCATAGCTCAGCGTATCTTGCAGGAAAGGCTGGGTTGAGTTGGATGTTAATCCATCAAAGCTGCCGCTCAGGGTGCCACCGACATTCAACAGGGTAAACCGATCGCCCAATGACTGCGAAGGCGCATCCAGAACCACGGTGCCCGCCAGCGTCGCATCCTGTGTAACATTCAGGCCATCGGCATTGCCCTGCTCATCAATCTCATAGTGATAGATACTGCCGGATTGAAACACCACATTGCCCACCGTTAATGTACCAACGGATGCACCGGGTGAAAGCGTGGAGCCGTTCTCAAGCGTGACGGTGCCGGCGATTTTGCCATGCCCGCCCAGCGTCGCCGCAGATTGCACCCAGACATCCCCCGCCAGACTACCGCTCCCCTGCGCAACTTTGCCCACTATGATGCTGCCGCCTTCGACAATGGTCGGCCCGAGATAGGTGTTATTACCCGTCAGATAAAGCGCTCCTGCGCCCTGCTTGCGTAAACCGACATCTAACTGATACAGGGAACTGCTGCTGGTCGTATTTTTCACCTGTGCGATGTCATTGCTCCAGGTGCTGGAATATCCTTGCGTATCAACCCCGTAGATCGCGTAGTTACCGTTAAACGTTCCACTACTGAGATCGCTATTGCTCAGCCTCTGGGCATTCAATGCGCCTGGCCCCTGCACCGCTTTATACGCATTCACCATCCCCTGACCAAATAGCGATTGGTAATCATCCGTCGTGAGCACATTGATATTTTGCGCGCTGGCGCGGGCACGAATCGCGCTGCGCACCTGTTCATCCGTAAGATTATCGAAGAACGCATCCTCTCTGACCCGTGCCAGAAAGACGGTCATTTCTTCATCGCTAAACGTGACAGCATTACCCGTCGAATAAACATTGAGTTCACTACTGAGATGGTTTTGATGGTCATCGTAATTCTTGTGGATGAGCAACACCGCACGCGGGGTATTACTACCGGTGAGCGGCATGGCCGTGGACAAAAGAATATCGGCTAGCTGCTTACCGTTCAGATACGGAAACGCCTCAGACGCCAGCGCGGCAACGCCCGAAACGTAAGGTGCCGAAAATGACGTGCCGCTGAATGTGTCAGTGGTGTTCGCATCTCTGGTAGAAACAATATTCACGCCCGGCGCAAGCAGCGTATAAGCCGACGCCCCAAATCCCAGGTTACTGAATGATGCAATAAACGCCGCACTGGAAGGGCGCTGAGAAGGATCGTAAGCCACAACACTGAGCCAGTTATTGGCAATCGTATTGTCAATTCCGTAGGCATCTAATAGCGTTGGCAACCCAGCATTAATCGACGGCGTCAGGTGCCCTTCGTTCCCGGCAGAAAACACCGTTAACTGACCCTGCTTTGCCATCTCCGTACCAATCACCATATTGTTATTGATGATACCGTCCAGCAATTCAATCTGACGATCGGCGCTGAACGTCTGCACCGTGTCGTTAAATATTTGGTATCCCCAGCTATTATTGACGATCTTGATATCTGGACGATCGAGTACGTTAAGCTGGGCATTCACCAATGTATTCGATGAAAAAGTGGTTCCTAGCGGCAGCAGGTTCGCCTGATAGGCGATGCCGTGAATGCCGCTATCGTTTTTCGCCGCACCAATGACGCCCGCCACCGCGTAGCCATGAAACGCGCCATCCCACGGGGATGAGATCCACCCCGCGCCCGAATCCACCCGTCCGGCAAATTCATTACCGCTCAGTTCGCCGGTCGCATCAATGACCGCAACGCCAACGCCCTTCCCCGAGAAACCGAGACTGTAGGCCTCTGCGGCGTTGATTGAATCCAGTGCAGCACCGTTCCGCTCATACTCCGCCGTCCGAAAATTATCTGCTCCCCATAACGTTACAGGACAAAACAGCAGTAACCCCATCGCAAGCACACGGTATAAATGGTTGTTAAAAGGATTATTTTTGAAAGGATGGATTTTCCACATCGAGAGCATTAACGACACCCTGTTCGAACACAAATGTGATTGTCACTCTATGTTACTAGTACAAATAATCATAACGCATGAAGGTAACAATCAATGAATTTCATGAGGCATTCGGTTACAGGTAAAGAGGTCAGACCGAAAAGGAAAATACGGGGAAGGGAGAGAGAGGAAAAGGACGATCAAAAAACGGGCCTCAGCCCGTTTTCTTAAGCGACGTCAGTTTACTTCAGCGTCTGCAACAGACTCTTGCGCTGGTTTTCCAGCGATGTGACGCGGCTACAGACGTCATTGCCGAAGCGCTGGAACTCCAGTTCCTGATTGTTCCACTCGGCCTGAATCGCTTTCTGCAAACCGCCGAGGTTGCCCATCATCGCCTGTAGCGGGTTTCCGCCGCTGGACATCTGTTTTACGCCCATTTCGTTCAGGCTGTCCTGCAAGACGCCGCCCATGCTTTGCTGCACGAGCTGCTTGCCATCTTGCTCAACTTGCTTAATCGCCTGATGGTGAAACGTCAGGCCATCGGTGCGGTGTTCGATAATTCGGTTCATCTGCTGCTTAAGCTGTTTATCCAACGTCGTCAGACGATTGCGCACATTGCTGTCGCTGCCAAGCTCCTGCACGATGACGTTATCCAGCGCGACTCGCGCTTTTTCAAGATGCTGCTGCGCGCCCTGGTCGATCCACGGCAGCTGCTGGCGTAAATCCGCCTGATAGGCTTTGGCTTTCTGGCGCTGCTCGGCATTCAGAGTCAGCGGTGTACCGTTACGGACGATATCGCCCTGCGGGGAGAGTTGTAAGTTGCCGCTTGCACCCACGACCTGTACGTGTTGCGGACTGATAATGATGTCGTCCTGCGGGTTCACGTTGCACTGGTAGGCCGCCTGCGCTTGCCAGGACAGCAACATCAATAAACCCAAGGTTATTTTACGCGACATATTTTCTCCTGAAGAAAACAACGGCAGTAGCGGGAGAGCGGCAATCCACCCTTTGATGAGGCGGATAACGCCTGAGCCAGAATCAGCTCAGGCATGCCTTGATAAGACCAAGGATTACAGCAGGTGTTCTGGCAGATCCCACCAGATATCGAACAGGTTGCTGACTTTCACGTCAGTCAGTTTCTGCTCTTCCAACCAGCGGCTAACCAGTTGGCGATGCTCTTCGGTGCAGTGACCAATTTTTTGCAGACAGATCAGGCCTTCCCAGAGCAAATAACCGCTGCCTTCAAATGCCAGTCCTTGTGGTTCAATGACGTCGTCAACGAACTTATCCATCAGCTGATCGATATCTTCTACGCTAGTGCCTTCTGGAAAGCGGAAGCTGACAGAAAAACCTAATTCCTGAAACTCATCGATATGAAGCTTTTTACGTAAACGACGGCTACGAGCTTGTGCCATTTTATTTTATCCTCTCAAACATCAGATCCCACACGCCATGCCCCAAACGCTGGCCGCGCGCTTCAAATTTCGTCAACGGACGGGAGTCCGGCCGCTCAACGTACTCATTATTATTGGAAAGATTACGGTACTCGGTGACAGAGGTCATCACTTCGAGCATATGTTGCGCATAAGGTTCCCAGTCTGTTGCCATATGGAACACGCCGCCGACCTTCAGCTTACTCTGTACCAGTTGGACAAAAGGCACCTGGACGATACGGCGTTTATTATGGCGGGCTTTATGCCACGGGTCTGGGAAGAAGAGTTGAACCATGGACAGTGAGCCATCCGGGATCATATTCATCAGCACTTCGATCGCATCGTGACACATCACGCGCAGATTGCTGATTCCTGCTTCCTGTGCGGCAGCAAGACAGGCTCCCACGCCCGGCAGGTGAACTTCGATACCGAGGAAATTCTGCTCAGGATGCTGTGCCGCCATCGTCACCAGCGAGGCGCCCATCCCAAACCCAATTTCCAGCACCACCGGCGCGTCACGACCAAATAGCGCGTTAAAATCGACCAGCTCGGTCTGATATTCCACGCCCATCACCGGCCAGTAGTTATCCAGCGCCAGCTGTTGCCCGTTAGTCAAGCGCCCCTGACGGCGGACAAAACTGCGGATACGACGCATCGGGCGCCCATTTTCATCAAATTCCGGTGAAATGACGTTGTTAATCATAAAGAGTGCTTACTTGCTGTCCGATTTCGTTAATGAAACGCGCATTATGCAAGGATACCGTGGTTTAGCAAGCCCACTGCCTCGGAAAGTTCCGGTTTACAGCACATTCACTCTGTGCTGGAATCGCTGTCAAACTTTTTATCTGTCGGATAGTGACCCCATTTTATGATGCAAGCGCAACAGTTCGCCCATCAGGTGCTGGACTGGTATCAACGCTATGGCCGCAAAACCCTGCCGTGGCAGCTTGAGAAAACTCCCTATAAAGTATGGCTATCCGAAGTGATGTTGCAACAAACGCAGGTCACCACGGTTATTCCCTATTTCCAACGCTTTATGGAACGCTTTCCGAACGTAAATGCTCTGGCGGCAGCGCCGCTGGACGAAGTGCTCCACTTGTGGACCGGGCTGGGCTACTACGCCCGTGCGCGCAACCTGCACAAAGCGGCACAGACCATCGTGTCACGCCACGGCGGCGAGTTCCCCACCACCTTTGATGAAGTCGCGGCATTGCCGGGCGTCGGACGTTCCACCGCAGGCGCGGTGCTGTCGCTCGCGCTCGGTCAGCATTACCCCATTCTCGACGGTAACGTGAAGCGCGTGCTGGCACGCTGCTATGCCGTTGACGGCTGGCCGGGCAAGAAAGAGGTCGAAAAGAAACTGTGGGCGCGGAGTGAAGACGTCACACCAGCCGAGGGCGTCAGCCAGTTTAATCAGGCGATGATGGATCTCGGTGCGATGGTTTGTACCCGCAGCCGCCCCAAGTGCGAGCTGTGTCCGCTGAACACCGGCTGCATTGCCTACGCCAACCACAGTTGGGCGCAATATCCCGGCAAGAAACCGAAGCAGACGCTGCCGGAGAAAACCGGCTGGTTCCTGCTGATGCAACAGGGTTCTCAGGTCTGGCTGCAACAGCGTCCTGCCGTCGGCCTGTGGGGCGGACTATTTTGCTTCCCACAGTTCAGCGAACGTCGGGAATTGGAACTCTGGATGCACCAACGTGGTCTGAATCCTGATGGATTGCAACAGCTTGTCGCGTTCCGCCATACCTTTAGCCATTTTCATCTGGATATCGTTCCGCTCTGGCTGGACGTATCGCAGACCGATCGCTCACAAAACAGGTCCTGCATGGATGACGATGCAGGTCTCTGGTATAACTTAGCGCAGCCGCCGTCTGTCGGACTGGCCACCCCAGTAGAACGCCTGCTGAGGGAGTTGGCCCACCCGCAGTCAACACATTTAAAAGCCTGCGAAATTGATGAGGAAGAAGCATGAGCAGAACGATTTTTTGTACTTTTTTACAACGCGACGCCGAAGGGCAGGATTTCCAGCTCTATCCCGGCGATCTGGGCAAGCGCATCTATAACGAAATTTCCAAAGAAGCCTGGGCGCAGTGGCAAACCAAGCAAACCATGCTGATCAACGAGAAAAAACTCAGCATGATGAATGTTGACGACCGTAAGCTGCTGGAACAGGAAATGATCAAATTCCTGTTTGAAGGGAAGGACGTACACATCGAAGGCTATACGCCTCCGAGCCACTGAGATGGCGGGCTTTCGGGCCCGCTTACGTCCCCATTCCGACACGGCTTGTTATATGAAGAAAATGTTAGCTCTGCTGGTGATTGCACCACTGCTGGTTTCCTGTTCAGGAAACAAAGGGAATGCCAACGACGAAGAGTTTCTCAAGGATACTAACGCCTTCGATATTTTGATGGGCCAGTTCGCCAACAACATCGAAAATATCTGGGGGATGAATGAAGTACTGATCGCGGGCCCGAAAGACTACGTCAAATACACCGATCAATATAAGACGCGTAGCCACATCAACTTTGATGCCGGTTCAATCACGATCGAAACCATTTCGGCAACCGACTCCGTTGCCAGCCTGCGCCAGGCGATTATCACCACCCTGCTGATGGGCGATGACGCCAGTAACACCGATCTGTATTCCGACGCTAACGATATTCAAATCAGCCGCGAACCGCTGCTGTACGGACAGGTGCTGGATAACACCGGACAGCCAATCCGCTGGGAAGGCCGTGCCGCCAGCTTTGCGGATTACCTGCTCCAGAACCGTCTGCAAAAACGCACCTCCGGCATGCACGTTATCTGGTCGGTCACGATGCAGCTTGTCCCTAACCATCTGGATAAACGTGCGCACAAATACCTGCCGCTGGTACGTAAAGCCTCCGAGCGTTACGGCATTGAAGAGTCGCTGATTCTGGCGATTATGCAGACAGAATCGAGCTTCAACCCCTACGCCGTCAGCCGTTCCGATGCGCTGGGTCTGATGCAGGTGGTGCAGCACAGCGCAGGACGCGACGTCTTCAAAATGAAAGGGAAATGGGGACAACCAAGCCGCAGCTATCTGTTCGATCCAGAACAAAACATCGACGCGGGTACCGCCTATCTGTCGATTCTGAAGAACAGCTATCTGGCCGGCATTGAGAACCCGACGTCGAAACGCTATGCCGTCATCACCGCGTATAACGGTGGCGCAGGCAGCGTGTTGCGCGTCTTCTCCAGCGATCGCGATCGCGCCGTGGGCATTATCAACAACATGTCACCGAGCGATGTTTACCAAACGCTGACGACGAAACACCCGTCTGGCGAATCACGTCGCTATCTGTACAAAGTGAACACGGCACAGAAAAATTACCGCCGCTAATTCACACGCATCACAGAACGCCGCGCTACCGGGTTTATTCCGGTAGCGCGGTTTCATCAGATCAGATAGCTACAATAACGTTGTTGATAAACACGATGACCGCGATTCCTTTACCGTTTATTACTGCACTTCTGCTGGTTATTTTGTTTTTTCGCATCCAGTTTCTGGCTATTCACAACCATTCCCATAACAAGAACACCAAAAAACGCAGTGCAACAGCAGAAGCGGTACTCATCGGCGTAAGCTGTCTTGCCCTGATGCTGGTGGCGTTACGCTGGGGCAGCCATGTTGCCTTACCCGCGTTTATTCAACCCGCGATTGCCGCATCGATTCCACCGCTGTTATGGCTGTGTCTTTTCCCTCACAGCGACAAAGAATCTGAAGACGTAACCCGCAGACGCCGACGATCTCTCTGGCAGCTGTTACCGCCTTTACTCATCCTTGGCGCAAGCGCCATCCAGAACCGAACAACCGTTCCGCTCATCGATCTGATGCTGGTGAGTATTTACTTCGGTTATGGGGCGTCGCTGATTTACAGCGTTCGCCGTCTGCAAACCTCATTACCCAGATGGAAAAGCGCGCCGTTTATCGCCGGGCTGTATCTGCTTATCTCCGGCGCTATCGACACCGTCATTGCTCTGGATATCGCGTTCTACAGCGGCAATAGCGCGGCGACCATCATCACCGCATTCCACATCGTCATGCTGGCGATATTGACCCTGCTGATCGTCACACACCGCACGTCCCCGCAGGCAGGGCTTGCCGCTCCGTCTGACCAGAAGCCTGAAGCCGTACCCGCCACCGAAGACGAACACCAGCTCGCGAAAACGTTAGATGATTTTATCTGCACTCACGCGCTGTACACCGATCCGGGCATGACGCTTCAGCGTCTGAGCAGGCGCATGGGCATACCGCTCAGACGCCTGTCCGAAACCATCAACCGCGTTCACGGTCGTAATTTCTCGCAGGTGATGAACGAATATCGCATAGAGGAGGCTAAGCGCTTCCTCAGCCAAACGGATGACCGAATCACGGATATCATGCTGGCCAGCGGGTTTCAGACTAAATCAAACTTCAACCGCGAATTTTTGCGGCTAACGGGGATGAGTCCGAGCGTATGGCGTAGTCAGTACCCACTTCAGGAACAGACTACGGTTTCCGCCACGCCGCCTGAAGAAAATCGCTGACATCCTTCCCTATTTCCTGATGGATCTGCTCACGCGAACGTTCACCGCCGTCGAGACAAATCATGCCGTCGCCTGGGCTCTCGGCGTTGATGATTTCAACAGCACCCGGCTTACAAAGCTGCATAAAACTAAAATGCGTTGCGTCAGCAATTTCTTTATACGCTGAATGCGCTGGTGATAGCTTCTGCGCCAGATCGTAGGATTCCAGCTTGGCGGGTAGCTCGTCATTGGGATACCCCGCCGCCATAATCAATACGGGAATGTTTATCGCCGCCAGACTCTCTGCGGTAAACCCTCGCGCCAGCCCCATATCCAGCGATACCACCGCGCTGATGCGTGGATCGGCGAGTGATTTATCAAGCTGCACGCGCGATGCGGCGCTTTTTGCGACCTGCATCTTTTCATAGGCTTTGCAGGACGCCAGCCCACCGTGCGTCAGACAATCCCTCTCAAATTGCTCCGTACTAAAGCGCCCACCAGCAAGCTCAAGTACCGTCCATCCTCCCAGCGAGTGCCCCACAGCGGCAATGCGCTTCGCATCAACCTGCCCCGCCTTCTCTGGCGTAGCGAGTAATGCCGTAATGACGCGGCTGATATCATGAGGCCGTTGCCACAGTACCTGAGCGTTCTCAGGGCGCATGTCTTTCGTCGTGGTTCCGGGATGATTGGGCGCGGCGACAATGTAGCCTTGTTTAACTAATGCCTGCGCCAGCCAGAGTTGATTAAACCAACTTCCACCATAGCCGTGTGACACCACAATCAAAGGGTGTTCACCAGACTCCGGCTCGGCATTTTTACTCACAACAATGCCGGGAAAAGCCATATTTTCACCAATGGTCGTCGTCTGTGAGGGTGATGACGCTGGATAAAATACGGCGACGTCCAGCGGCCTGTTAGTGGCCTCATCCGCTAGCGTTAGTTGTTGAAACCCAATGCCCGCGTTTGCCATCACGCCAAAGCTGAGTAGTAAGTTCGTGAGTAGTCCTATCGTAATACGCCATGTCATACCTATTTCTCCGAAGTTTCCGTGCTGTGAAAAATAGCATTTATAACAATGGCTTTCTGACCGATGCGACCTAAAACGCTATTTAGTACTTCTGTTTAATACACAAAAAACTACGGCCAGCATGTGCTGGCCGCATTCCCTGATATTGGCGCAAAATTTACCCGCCTTTCTTCCTTCTTTCCCGCTTTAGGAAGTCTGTTGGGTATAGAGCCAAAAAAGTCTGTTAACGCTTAATTTTTTTGAATTGCTGTGTAGTAGCCGTTAATGCGGTTTCTGTCGGCAGTCGCTCCATAGAACTGGCACCGTAAAAACCATCGCACTGCGGGCAGTGATCCATAATGAACTGTGCGTCCTGCGGTGTTGAAATCGGTCCGCCGTGGCACAACACAATCACATCCTTACGGATGGATTTCGCTTCATCCGCCCAGTGATTAATCAACGGGACGCAATCTGCCAGATTAAGCGCGGTTTCCGCGCCAATATTGCCGCCGGTGGTTAACCCCATGTGCGGCACAATAATATCTGCCCCCGCTTTCGTCATCGCAACGGCATCTGCCGCACTGAACACGTAAGGCGTGGTCAGCATGTCTTTTTCATGCGCCAGACGAATCATGTCCACTTCCAGCGCGTACCCCATGCCGGTTTCTTCCAGATTGGCGCGGAAATTACCGTCAATCAGCCCAACGGTTGGGAAGTTCTGCACGCCAGAGAAACCCAGCGCTTTCAGGTCATCCAGAAACTTATCAAACTGACAGAAAGGATCGGTTCCGTTCACACCCGCCAGCACCGGCGTGTGCTTCACAACTGGCAGCACCTCTTTCGCCATATCCACGACGATCTCATTCGCGTTGCCGTAAGCCAACAGACCAGCCAGCGAACCTCTCCCCGCCATGCGATAGCGCCCGGAGTTGTAGATCACGATCAGATCGATGCCGCCCGCTTCTTCACATTTCGCGGAAAGGCCGGTGCCTGCGCCACCGCCGATAATCGGTTCGCGGCGCGCGATCATGTCGCGGAATTTTGCCAGCAGTTCCTGACGATTCATGCCTGACTTCATACTTTTTCCCTTCTTATTTCACTAATTCCCGAAACGCATCGACAGCTGCATGGGCAAATAAAGGATCGTTAATATGGAAAGGCAGACGAATAATCTGTCGTCTTGCCGTTTGCTGCACGACGCTCTCCAGCGTGCTGATAAACGCGTCACGTGCTTCCGGGTGCCAGAATGCCTGATCCGGTGCATCCAGCGCGGAGAAGCCGCCTTCCGGAATCAGGAAGCGCACCATCGCCTTCACAGCGGTTCAGCTTCTCCCCAATCCAGCGCGCCATCGCGATATTTTCGTCTATCGTGGTCCGCATCAGGGTGACCTGCGCGTTGTGGTTGTAGAACAGACGATGCGCATATTTCTCCGGCACGCTGGCGGGAGAACCAAAATTCACCATGTCCAGCGCACCGCAGGACGCCACGTAAGGCACCTGCGTCTTGGCTATCGCATCAAACCGTTCCGGCCCGCAGGCCAGCACGCCATCAAACAGTAAATCGCACACCTCTGTCGTGGTGAGATCGAGCACGCCAGTGAGCAAATGGCTGTCCACCAGCTTTTCCATCGCTTTCCCACCGCTGCCCGTCGCGTGAAAGACCAGACAGTCAAACTCCGCTTCCAGCAATGCACTGGCTTCCTGAATGCACGGCGTCGTGACACCAAACATGGTCAGGCCAATCGCGGGCTTATCATCATGATGTTCCTGAATATGAAACTTCACGGCGCCGGCGATCTGGTGCGCGGCGTTGCCGAGAACCTGACGAGAAATACGGTTCAGGCCCGCCACATCGGTAACGGAATACATCATGCTGATATCGCTGGCTCCGATGTAACCGGAGATATCGCCGGAGGCCATCGTCGACACCATCAGCTTCGGCATCCCAATCGGTAATGCCTGCATCGCGGGCGTAATCAGCGCGGTTCCGCCGGAGCCGCCGAGACCCAACACCCCGGCAATATCATTGCGGGACAGCATGAAGTGCTCAAACGCAACGGCCATCGCGCCAATCGCCTGCCCTCTGTCATGGCAAAACACCGCCGATGCGCCCTGCGGATGGTAAGAGGCCACCGTTGCGGCGCTGATATCTGTCGCTTCTGACGCTCGTGTATCTGCTGACGGCGGTGTCGTTGACAGATCGACCGTGACCGTTTTTAAGCCCGTAGCGGCAATCAGATCGCGGACGTAAATCTGTTCTTTTCCTTTAGTATCAGCGGTACTTGCAATATAAACGCTGCCAAATTCACTTCCCACTTGGTATCCCTCCCACCGTTAGTGAAACAATTAACAGATTGATATAAATAGCAATTACAATAAGACAAAAACAGAAAAGATTAATTTGTCGCCATATTGAGACTTGAGTATCAGAAAGACAAACCATTAAATACCCAAATGAGACAAAAGTCTCAAAATGTTATGTATGGCATTACATTAACAGTAAGAAAGCTTGACGTGGCACAAGAATCACTCAATTTGCTATAGTTCAGGCGACAACGCCGTGCTGCCCGATAGCGTCCGGCCCGAAAATTCAATGAGGTCTATGTGATTGAACGGGATGAAAAACTGACATCAACACGGGCGAAAACCCGTCGTTTACTAATTGATACTGCCATGAATATGTTCGACCAAGGCATATTCCCTTCCATTACGGATGTTGCCGCTGCGGCTCAGCTTTCACGCGCGACAGCCTACCGCTATTTTCCGACGCAAAGTGCGTTAGTCTCCGCCGTTGTCGGCGAAAGCCTTGGCCCGATTCTGGCGTGGCACCCGACACAGCCGGATGCCAGCGAACGCGTTGCTGAACTGCTGCACTTTGCTTACCCGAGAATGCTGGAGCATGAAGGTGCGCTGCGTGCAGCGTTACATCTGTCACTGCAACAATGGGCCGACCGCCGTTCTAATCGCCTGCATACGGATACGCTGACGCGCGGCAATCGTAAACGCCTGCTCAAAATTGCCACCGAACCGCTGGAAGGAAAAATCACGCCGGAAGCACAACAGCGGGTAATTTATGCCTTATCGCTTATTTATGGTTCGGAGGTTTTCCTGGTGCTGAAAGATATCTGGCATCTGGAAGAAGACGGCATTCAGGATGTCACGCAGTGGGTCGCCAAAGCCATTTTACGGCAGGCGGAAGAAGATGCCGCACAGGCAGCTTCACAGAAAACCTAACGAACACATTTATGCTGCGTCCCGCCCTGTCACCGGATACGCAGTAACGGAAGAATATTCTTTACCAAGGGAACACATGATGCTGAAAGGTAAACGCGCGATTGTCACCGGCGGAGGTCGCGATTTTGGACAAGCGGTATCCGTCTGGCTGGCTCGCGAAGGCGTGAAAGTCGATCTTTGCGCCCGTAAACTGGCCGATGCACAGGCCAGCGTCGACATCATTCATCAGGAAGGCGGCACGGCGCGTGCGTATCAGTGCGATATTGCCAATCCTGATTCGGTCAGCAATTTTTCCGCACAGCTGCTGGAAGACAGCACACCCGTCGATATTCTGGTACTCAGCGCCGCCCAATGGCTGGAAGGCGCATTGGGGGAAGAAGACACCGATACGGATATCGTCAGCACCATCAACTCTGGCCTGACTGGGTCTATCCTGCTCACGAAAGCGCTATTGCCGAGTTTACGCCGTTCACAGGGTGCCGATATTCTGGCGATGGTTTCCGTCTGCGGCGTACCACAGTTCCACGACTCTATCGCCCACCCCGCGTTCTTCGCCGCCAAGCACGGCATGAGCGGTTTTAGCCAGAATCTGGCGCACCATGTCGCGCAGGAAAACATTCGCGTGACAGGATTTTACCCGCCAGACTTTGAGGTCACTGGCTTGGATGACTATCCGGCTAGCGGGGAAAAAATGGGCGAGCATTTGCTGAACGCCCGCTCGATATGGGAAACCATGCGTTTCGTGCTCGTCCAGCCGCGTAGCTGCCATATCAACGCCATCCATTTTCAGGGACCGACGCGCGCAGATATCGGCGCGTAATTCGTCACCTTTTGCGCTTCATCCCGCTCCGGTATTTATCACATAACCGGAGCGGTGAAGTGTGTTCCCCACCTGACGCACCGCGATCCTCCACACCATCACGCTCTGACACACTTTCCTTCTATCCATTTTTTGCCACAGAACACAGGAAAAGGTAGCATCGCTGCCGTTGTTTTCCGCCATGCGGCTCAGCGCACTATAAAAAAACGCCGGGAGCGTTTTTCAACGTTGCGTAGCAACGGCCCGAAGGGTGGTGTACAGGGATGTACGACATAAAAAAACGCCTCAAGAAAAAATATAACCAGTTGAATTCTAAATAATAATAGCGAACGCGTCACCACAAGATGCGTGACAGACAGGAAAGCACGGACACCAATGACAGAACATTCCTCCCCTCATGGCGAGCGTCATGCCGCCGAACAGCGTCTCCACGAAAAGGGTTATCACCAAAGTCTCGGCAATCGCCATGTGCAGATGATCGCCATTGGCGGTTCCATTGGCACCGGGCTGTTTCTTGGCGCGGGAGCCCGTCTGCAAATGGCGGGGCCAGCGCTGGCGCTGGTCTATCTGGTTTGCGGCATCTTCTCTTTTTTCATCCTGCGCGCGCTGGGCGAACTGATCGTGCATCGCCCCACCAGCGGTAGCTTCGTGTCGTACTCGCGTGAGTTTCTGGGTGAAAAGGCCTCCTACGTGGCAGGCTGGATGTATTTCCTCAACTGGGCGATGACCGGGATTGTCGATATCACCGCCGTCGCACTCTACATGCACTACTGGGGCACGTTTGCCGATGTCCCGCAGTGGCTGTTCGCGCTGGGTGCGCTGTCCATCGTCACGCTGATGAACCTGATCGGTGTGAAGTGGTTTGCCGAAATGGAGTTCTGGTTTGCGCTGATTAAGGTCGCGGCCATCGCTATCTTTCTGGTGGTCGGCACGGTCTATCTCGGCACGGGCAGCCCGCTAGATGGCAACACGCCCGGCCTGCACCTGATTACCGATAACGGCGGCCTGTTCCCGCACGGCATTCTGCCCGCACTGGTGCTGGTTCAGGGGGTGATATTTGCCTTTGCCGGTATCGAGATCATCGGTACCACGGCAGGCGAATGTAAAAACCCAGAGCAGGTGCTGCCGAAAGCGGTCAACAGCGTCATCTGGCGTATCGGCCTGTTCTACGTTGGTTCTGTCGCGCTGTTGGTCTGCCTGCTGCCGTGGAACGCCTATCAGGCAGGACAAAGCCCGTTCGTGACCTTCTTCAGCAAGCTGGGCGTTCCCTATATCGGGACGATCATGAATATCGTGGTGCTGTCCGCCGCGCTGTCGAGCCTGAACTCTGGCTTGTACTCGACGGGCCGCATTCTGCGCTCGCTGTCGTTGGGTGGTTCGGCTCCCGCTTTCCTGTCGAAAATGAGCAACCAGTCCGTGCCGTATACCGGTATTTTGGTCACGGTCGGCATCCACATTATCGGCGTGGTGCTGAACTACGTGGTGCCGTCGCAGGTGTTCGAGATCGTCCTGAATATCGCCTCGCTCGGCATTATCTGCTCCTGGGCGTTCATCATTCTGTGCCAGATGCAGCTGCGCAAAGCAATTCGTCAGGGGAAAGCCAAGCCGGTGGCGTTCAAAATGCCCGGTGCGCCCGTGACATCGTGGCTGACGCTGGCTTTTCTGGTGAGTGTGTTGGGATTGATGGCGTTTGATTACCCGAACGGCACCTGGACGGTTGCAACCATTCCGGTACTGGCGATCATGCTGATTATCGGCTGGCGCGGGCTGAAAAAACAGCGAGAAGCCGTGAAGCTCGCCAACCAGCAGGAATCCAGCCTGCGTTAAGACAGAAAAAACTCAGGCTCGTTTCCAAGCCTGAGTTTCATGGTCTGAAGAGAAAGGTAATTACTGTTCTACCACGTAACCGTACAGGCGCTTGCTGCCATCTTCTTCCGCGACGCTATAGACGCCCTGCAATTCTGGTGAGAAGCCCGGCAGCAGGTTAATGCCTGCTTCCAGTGCCAGAAAATAGCGCTGTACCGCCCCGCCCCAGGTTTCCCCCGGCACAACGCACAATACGCCCGGCGGATACGGCAATGCGCCTTCTGCCGCGATACGCCCTTCTGCTTCGTCGATAGGAATCAGCTCGATATTCCCGCGCACAAATTCCCTGTTGGCATCCTGTGGCAGCATCACCACGGACGGAAACTCGGTTTTGCGGAACATCGCTTTTTGCAGATCTTTCACGTTGTGCTGAGCGTAAAAATCATGCATTTCCTGACACAGCCGACGCAGCCGGTAGCCGCGATAACGCTCTTTGTATTTCTGATACAGGCTAGGCAGTACTTCACTCAGCGGCGCATCGCGAGCGATCAGCGTTTCGAAATGCACCAGCGCATTCACCAGCTCCTGCATTTTTGCAGCGTCTTCCGCCGGCGTTAGCAGGAACAGGATCGAGTTCATGTCGCATTTTTCAGGGATGATGCCGTGCTCGCGCAGGTAGTTGGCAAGGATCGTCGCGGGAATACCAAATTCGGTATAATCACCGCTAGTCGCATCAATACCCGGCGTCGTTAGCAGTAACTTGCAAGGATCGATAAAATACTGATCCTCGGCGTACCCTTCGAACGCATGCCATTTCTCGCCCGGCTCAAAATTGAAGAAGCGCACGTCCTGCGCGATCGTCTCCGTATCGTGATCCTGCCACAGCGCGCCGCCCACCGTCACGGGTACGAACGGTTTGATAAGCGAACAACGCGTCAGCAGCTGCTTACGCGCCTCAATGCCCAGCTTCACGCAGTCCATCCACATACGACGCCCGCTTGCCCCTTCATGCATTTTGGCATTGACGTCCAGCGCAGCGAACAGCGGATAAAACGGGCTCGTCGAAGCGTGCAGCATAAAGGCGTTATTCAGCTGCTTATGGTTGCAGAAACGACGCTGGCCTTTGATGTGCGTATCTTTCTTGTGGATCTGCGAGGTCTGGGAGAAGCCAGCCTGCTGCTTATGTACCGACTGCGTCACGAAAATCCCCGGATCGTTCTCATTCAGATCCAGCAACAGCGGCGAGCACTGCTCCATCATCGGGATAAACTGCTCGTAGCCGACCCAGGCGGAGTCAAACAGAATGTAGTCGCACAGATGCCCGATGCTATCGACCACCTGACGCGCGTTATAAATCGTGCCGTCATAGGTGCCGAGTTGGATGACGGCCAAACGGAACGGGCGCGCCTCGTTGGCGCGTTCTGGCGCGACTTCCGCAATCAGCTTGCGCAGATAGGCTTCATCAAAACAGTGCGCATCTACGCCGCCGATAAAGCCGAACGGATTGCGCACGGTTTCCAGATAAACTGGCGTCGCACCCGCCTGAATCAGCGCACCGTGATGGTTGGATTTATGGTTGTTGCGGTCAAACAGCACCAGATCGCCACGCGCCAGCAGCGCGTTCGTCACCACTTTGTTCGCCGAGGAGGTGCCGTTTAACACGAAATAGGTTTTATCGGCGTTAAACACGCGTGCAGCGTGCTTCTGCGCCTTCTTCGCTGCCCCTTCATGGATCAGCAAATCACCCAGTTTGACGTCCGCGTTACAGATGTCCGAACGAAAAACGTTCTCACCGTAAAACTCAAAAAACTGACGCCCCGCCGGGTGTTTGCGGAAGAACTGACCGCCCTGATGCCCCGGGCAGGCAAACGTCGTGTTTTTCATGTTGACGTACTTGGTCAGCGTATCGAAAAACGGCGGCAGTATCGCATCCTGATAAGCCTTCGCCGCACGTTCCAACACGTTCGCGTGCTCGCCTTCGTCATCGAGAATCAGCCATTCACTGCCCGCAGGCAGCACATCTAACTCTTTATCTTCATCAGGCTCTTCGACAAACGCCGGAATACTAAAACCGGTGTGCTGCAATATCGACAGAATACCGCTACGGGCTTCTTCAATAGAAACCACGACCGCCGCCACATCAGTGAAGTCGGTCTGACTCAACGCGACAATCTCGCGCGTTGTGATTAAACGGGTGGCAACCGCTGCATTCGCCGCAATTTTTAACTGTTTCATGTAACCAAACCCAAACGGTTAAAGGTAAGTGTACGTGCCTGGAAGACACCGTTCAGGGATAACAATCCCGACCAATCACAATGCCAATCAATAACGACAAGCGTATGATCCCTACAGGTAAACTGTAGGCTAAGAATGGAAAAACTGGAGCCAGCACCATCCGATAGACATCAGTAAAAGCAGAGACGGACTCTATTTTTACTCATGCCTAACAGCGAGCGAACGAACGCCTCACCGCATGGTGAAGGAGGATAATCGACGGGGAGAAAAGTAAACCGCGCAGTGGTGATAAGAAGAAACGCGCAGCGACGTCATCAACGAACTGGCGCGAGCGTGCAGCACCATGAGCAATGAATCTGACATATCGGCGATCCTCTTTAGCTAACGCTAACTACGCTTAAAGGGGCGTTCAGGTGAACGAGACGTTAAAAACCGCGCAATAGTGGCATTATTCTTCATCAAATTCAACAATCCAGCCTGCACTCAAGGCGGTAAAAAGTGCAACGAAACATGCCGCACGAATCAGAGAAAGAAACGTTACCACGCTAAGCGTGCTGAAAGGATCGCCAGGAATCGGCTAGCAAATAATACAATTGCCTGAAAATAGCGCAGGCGCTCCGCTTTGTGACAGAAACCCATTGACGCCACGTGGCCAATACGGTTTAATGCGCCCCGTTGCCCGGATAGCTCAGTCGGTAGAGCAGAGGATTGAAAATCCTCGTGTCCTTGGTTCGATTCCGAGTCCGGGCACCACTAATTCTTAACCCTCGCCTTTGGCGGGGGTTTTTCGTTTCTGGCCTGTGGACTCTCCATCGAACTCCGTTCGATTATTCGCCGCAAGCGGCTCACCCTTTCAGGGCCAGCGCGAAAAGCGCGCTGTTCAACGCCTCCGGCGTTTGTCCGAGTCCGGGCACCACTAATTTAAAGAAACCAGCCTAACGGCTGGTTTTTTGCTTTTGGGGAATGGGGTTTTGAACTCTGTTCGGTTCTCTACGAGAGAACTATCCTGCCTCCCCTTCCCCATGATTCGTACTCATACTTTGATAGCGTGACGGCCAGATCTCCTCCGGCTGCTTTCCTAATGCACAAGCAATTAATCTCTCACCTTTCGGCCAGTGTCTCGTTAAAGCATTAGCGAGTGTTGAAGACGCTAATCCAGACGCTCTTGATACCGCCGCCAGCGTTGTTCCTTTCTTTCTTAAGCCAGCAATAATGTCTGCCGGATGCCAATCGTGCTTATCCATTTCTCTCACCTCTCCCTATGATGAATTGGCTCAATTATCCCATTTTGGGATAAAAAGAGAAATGATTGATATTCGATTTTGGGATATCAATCAAGGTCACCAAAATGGCATCGATTTATTCAGATGAATATCAATCAGTTATAAAAATACTGCGAGAGGCCAGAATCGAAAAAGGCATGACCCAAGAAAATTTAGCCAACGCTTTAGGTCGACCTCAGTCTTTTGTAGCCAAAATCGAGAATGGGGAACGTAGGCTGGATGTTGTTGAATTTGTCCACATCGCTCACTTGCTATCTGTAGACGCCTCCACGGTTTTAGAAAAAATAGCGCATAAAATACAAACAGATAGCATTAAGTAATCAACACAAAAAAACCATTTATCCCGTTTTGGGATAAAGCAGTGAGCGACTGATATTTGATCCCAAATTTTATGGGGTTGAATCGATGGCTTCTGTTTACTCTGATGAATATCAAATCGTTATCAAGGCATTACGTGAAGCACGCATTGCCAAAGGGATCACGCAGGGAAATCTGGCGCTAGCACTGGATCGCCCTCAATCGTTTATCGCCAAAGTTGAGAACGGGGAAAGAAGATTAGACATAGTAGAATTTATCCATATCGCCCGTTTACTTTCTCTAGACCCCGCCAGCATTATTGCTAAGATTCCTGCAAAATATAAAGCGCTTGGTTAAAGAGGAGCACGGCCATGGAACACCGGATTATCATCGCCGTGGACAGCCGAGAAAAGAAACGAATCGAAGAACTGTGGGCCAGACGCAGTGAAGGTCGATGCCTCTTTGTCTGGGTTGAAAATAAAGACTGGTCAATAATTCGTAAGGCCGTATCTCATGTAGTCTCCTGATACGGGAATCTGGTAAACCTGCCTTCCAGCAGAAAGACAGGTTTACCACACTGATTATCCAGCCTATTCCTCACAGACCCATACCGCTACAGCAAACTGTCAGATATTCCACTGTTCAGGTACTGAAACCGCATACTCGATGCCAATTTCCCTGAAGTGTGCCTCAGCAGACTTGATTTTGGCATTTTCGGAAGGTCTCCTTTTTTGTTCATCCATAGTGCTCTTGGTTTCGCGAACCATATAGATGCGGTCTTCTCCGTCTTCGGATTTAATGATGGCCCAATCGGGGTTATAAGGGCCAACTGGTGTGTCGATCTGGAATCTTGGCGGTAGCTTCATAAACAGCCTGATATCCTCGCGGTGATCGAGAAACTCGGCGAACTTTCGCTCTGGGCTGTCCGGCCCGCCATCGAACACGACATAATCAAAATCGGTTTTCTCAGGGTGTTCAACACGGTACAGATGTTCTTTGAAGAAATCCTTTTCGGCAAGGCCATCGGCTTGTAACTCGCGGAGTTCATAGATGGAGCCGCCGACCTTTTCATACTGAACGCCTTCAACAATGACGCGCTGTAGTTCACCCTCTACGCAACGACGTACCATCGCCATGAAGTCGTTCGGATTGGCAATGAACTCATCCAATCTGCCGCTACCGATGAGAATGTCCACCAGCGTCTTGCGCGTAAGAGACGTACCTTGCTGCAACTCACCGATAATGTCCGGCAGGTCATAGCTGCCTTTGAGATCGACAGTTCGTGCCCCCAGTTCTAGCCCTTGCGTACCGCCACGCAGCACCCTGACACCCGCACGAGTGACATCAATACGTAACGGCTGGATTTTGGGTTCAGCCTTGATCGCCTTTATGCACGTCTCAACCAGCATAGGATGTTTAACTGTCACCCGATAAGTGGTTTTCTGGCTGATAGCGCTCCAAAGCCTCTCAAAATCCGGCGAGGCGTAGAGCTCTTTGTTGAATTTCCGTTTGGCCCGCGCACTTACAGGCTTCACATATTTCTCAATACCCGCATTAAGAATGCAGTGGATAATATCTGTTTCGTAGGGTCTAAACTCCGTCGGCAAATGTAGTGAGAATCCTTCTGCATCCGGCAGAAACATGGAAGTTGTCTTACCATCCTTGATGAATCCTGCTTTTTCCAGATGCTTGAATATGGCAGAAGACATCCTGAACCCCAGCATGTCATCGGTCATCGCACCATCAGGATCCCGCTTCATCAATTTGGCAAATTCATTGGGTCGCACCTGTCCGATGGCAACGCCCGCATCTTTGTATTCGGCTTGCAGATTCTGAGCGAACGTAGCATAGGATTCGTTAGCAACCACGGTGAGCAGAGCAATGCTACGGTCAGTAACACGCTCATAGCCTTTTACTGTTTTCGCTACCGGCAGGCGCAGACCACGCCCCAGCGTCTGCCGACGTTCCGTTTCCGCGCCCATTTCACGCAACGTACAAATCTGAAACACATTGGGGTTGTCCCAGCCTTCGCGTAATGCGGAATGGCTAAAGATGAAACGTACGGGTTCTGCGTCGTCCAGCAGACGCTGCTTGTCCTGCATAATGAGTTTGTAGGCGTCGTCATCTTTGGCAGTTGTGCCGGACGAATCCACAAAGGTCGTTCCACCACGCGTTTTCAGTTGGGAAAAATACGCTCGCCGTAATTCGCAAGGATCCTGCGGCAGCAATTTTTGGTAGACGTCAGACTTGCGACGCTCTTCTCTAAACACCTCATCGAACCACTTGGTGAACTCACCATTTGCGTCTTCGTTGTTCACCCCGTCACCGAGAAAACTCGCCACTTTGTCTACGAAAAACAGGCTCAGCACCTTGATCCCTTTCGGGCGCAACATGGCCTCTTTGCGCAAATGCTCACGCACGGTTTCCCGAATCATTTCCTTGTAAATCGTGCCCGTTGCGCCTCCCAAGGATTCACCTTCATACAGCAGGCTTCCATTTGGCGTCAGTTCAATACTGGCTGACTCACCGAAAGCGGCGATACTCAACGCATTAATACGCCAGCCAGCGTAAGCCGGATTTCCCGTGACATCGGACAATTCCTGATGCGGCTTGACCTTTTTGCTACGACGTACAATAGAACCATCGGCCTTGCGGCAAGCCAGCTCAAGTTTCGCGGCTTTCGTGTCGTTCACTTCCAGTAGTTTGACGTAAGGCGCAACGTCCGCACCGTGCTGTGCGACTTCAGCTACGACAATCTGTTTCACCAGACCGAGCTCGTGTGCATCAACCGGATCGAGCCGATAAACCAAATTTCGCAACTGCTTGTGCGTGGCCGAATAACGCAGCGTAAATACGGGATCGAGTTCGCCCACTGCGGACTGCGACAGTAACGACTCCATATTTTGTGGTTCATCCATGATCACCACGGGATGCGTACCTTTGAGGTAATCCAATGGACGCAAGCCATTGAGCTTGTCGCGTGGTTTATGAATGATGCGCGTATTCTTATCACCGCGTATCGCGTCAATCGTCATCACCAGTATTTGCACGTTAGTCGCGGTGGCAAAAGCTTGCACTTCCTCAGCTCTGTCGCCACTGTAGACATTGGCATCGAAAGGCAGCGCCGGATAGAGGCTGCGGAAGTGCTCGCGCATCAGGCGAATACTGGTGTTCACGCCTTCGCGGATGGCAACACTGGGAACCAGAACGATAAACTTGGTGAAACCGTACTTATTTGCCAGTTCGAAAACAGTCCGCAGATAAACGTAAGTTTTACCCGTACCGGTCTCCATTTCGATGTCGAAATCCAGTTTGTCATCAACCAGTTTTTCGCTGACCTCCAGCCCGTTGCGATCCTGTACCGTTTGTAAGTTAGCAAGGATAGTGCCTTCATCCAGTACCAGATTATTGCCGATAGCGCCAATCTCCTGGTCGATGCCTAAATCCAGCTCACCTTCCCGGCTGGCAACATTGCCACGCAAGGCAATCGAGATCTTGTCGGCATCCTTTGGCTGACCATCGAACAAATCCACCACGGCATTGATGGCATCAAGCTGATACTGCTGCTGCGAATCAAATTGAAAGCCCGTATTTTGAGAATGATGGTTCATCACGCCGTCCTCAGCTCAATACCTTTACTCCTGGCATATTGAGCAATATTGGTTTTCAGTTCGTCGTCGCCTTGGAAGGCATCCTCCAGAACGATCAGGCGCATAGGCTCAGCATTCACTAGTTCCCGCAATTGTTCCAGTGTGGGTTTGGTTCGCTCGTTTAAGTAGGCCAGCAGACGCGGCTTGTCGGCATCGCCAGCGATGGCATGGATGTCCAGCCCGGCGATAACTTGTGTACTGAGATGTTCGCTCAATGAATAACCAAGCTTTATCAACAGCTCGGTGAGCAGGTCGTCAGGACTTGCATCATCAGTGCTGCTGTCGCGCAGGTCGAGCAAATGTTGGGTTAACTTGTCAGGTTCGATATCACTGGTGACGCGCCATTTGGTGAAATTGGTGTCCGTCAGTTTGTAGGCGCGAAAGCCGGTGTCCACCTGGCTTTCTGCAAAATCAGATTTTATTTTCTCACCTGCTAGTTTGATGCGCTTACGCGAGATATCAGCGATGGTGGCAAAGTCTGCCTTTCGCGCTTCTGAAGCTTCAGGAGTAGGTTCGGGTAGTTGCACCATGATAAAGCGACGCTTGCCGTTGTCTTCAGCATTAAGCTGCATTACGGCGTGGGCGGTGGTGGCACTGCCGGCGAAGAAATCGAGAACGATGCAATCGGGATCATAGCGGCTTGCAGCAAGGAATAGTTTTGCCAATAGCTTTGTTGGCTTCGGAAAACTCATTACATTTTGAAGCCCAAAGATAGCATGCAGCTCATCAAAGGCATCTTCATTCGTCCCCCAACCATCAGAAAATAAATCGTCCGAAATTGAAAAATTTGCTCCAGAGGAAGAATTCCCCCTCATTGGAAGTAGATCTTTCAGCTTTTTCTCTCTAGGTTCACTGACAATACGACGAAAATAAAGATCTTGCGTAACATACAAGCTCTTCTCATCAGCATAGCTATCCAAGAGTTTTTGGGAATAAATCCAATTACTATCAACTTTGACGTCCTCAGCCAAAAAACCGTCTTTGATAACAAGGTCTGATAGTAAAATCATCTCCATATTGCCGGAGCTAATCCGGCTTCCGCTTGGAACAATATGATTTTTTGATTTGAATCTACTCGGTATCCCTTTTTTGATAAGGCGTACACCACGAGAATTCGTAGTTTTAATTACAGGATATGTTTCTACATTTCTTGCAATTTCACCAATAAGTCCATTGAAATTAGAAACGCTCCTAGAATATACAAAAATATACTCCTTTATATTTGTTGAACTTTCAGATAAAAAGGCTCCTTTCTTTTTCTTTTCCCATACAAGTTGGGCAATGAAATTCCTTTCTCCGAATATTTCATTACATAGTTTCTTCAGGTTGTCCTGTTCATGGTCATCAATCGAAATAAAAATCACACCATCATCAGTAAGCAGATTGCGTGCTAACTTCAGGCGTGGATACATCATGTTCAGCCAGTTGGAGTGATAACGCCCCTCGGTCTCGCTATTGGTGGAAACCTTCTTACCTTCCTCGTTCACCTGCCGCGTCCACTCAAGGTAAGTATCCAGCCCCTCTCTGTAGTTGTCAGGGTAAACAAAATCGTTGCCAGTGTTGTAAGGGGGATCTATATAAATCAGCTTGACCTTGTTGTGATAGTGTCGTTGCAGGATCTTCAGTACTTCAAGGTTGTCTCCCTCAATAAACACATTCTGCGTCGCGTCCCAGTCTTTTGAGTTAGCAAAGTCTGGTTTCAGTGTTGCAGTTGTCGGGGCTTGTGCGGCACGCAGAGCTCGTTTTTTCCCCGGCCAAAACAGGCCAAAGCGCTCGTTACTGTCAGCCGCATCATCGGCCAGCAACTCACGGAGTTTTTCAACATCCAGCTTGCCATCAGCAACAACCTCAGGAATCAGTTCGGCAAGCTGACCAGCCAGTTCGGTGCGAAAATTCGGGGTAGCGCTCGGGATCTCAAAGAGGTCGTTGCTGATATCGGAAAGTGATGAACAAGACTCATCCTGTCGGCCCTCAGCCAAAGCATCAATACTGCAACTCAATTCAGCATTTTCTTTCTGTTTAGCGCTATATTCAGTAATACGTTCATTTGCCATACTGATAATCCGGTGTGTTTTAGTGATTGTTGTACATAACATATGGATGTTACGGGTCATTGGGTCGATAGCAATAATTAATTTAGCACCTCAGAAAGATGATGCCTGCTGATTTTGCCTGATGCCGCACCGGATTATCAGTGTGATATGTAAAACACGTCGTCTGGATAGACAGTCTGGTTAGTCGAGATTCCCGACATAAAAAATGACGATATTTAGCTCAACATCGTCATATAAAAGTTACCTACATTGCTAAAGTGGGCTGATAAGAACCCTATCAACCGAATTCACTGAGATAGCACCGGGTGGCGGAAGCCTCTTACCATTTTTCGCCGCTATAGCCTGAAATCTAAGTAATTCCACAGAGGCAATTTTCAGGGCATCATCATGCGTTGAAGCCGTCACAGATAGGTTATCAAGATCGGAGAATTTCAGCGTAACCGTTGTATCATCGACATCAATATCCGCTGGGTAAGGAACAAAGATGGATGCGAGCTTTTTAGCCTGTTTCTTATGTGCATCCAGTTTGCTCACGAGGTGGGTTGCACGAAGGTGGGTATAGCGTTTCAACATATTCATTGATTTATGGCCTGATATCGCCGCCACTTCCATAACATTTAACGTTCCCAGTTCAAAGAATCGGCTGATTGCCTCATGTCTGAGATCGTGAAAATGTAGATCGTCGATAGCAAGAGCCTTCAAAGCCACACGCCATGCGCTTTTAAACCCACTCGACGTGTAGCTAAAAATATAGCCATTCTCATGATGTGGCCGTTCACCCAAGCCACACAGAATTTGCCGTGCTTTTGATGATAATGGAACGTCTCGCGATGTCCCATTTTTCGTCAAAGGCAAATGGGCAACGCCGAGGCGAAGATCGGTATATTCCCATCGCAACGACAAAATTTCGCCTTGCCGCATTCCCGTTTCCAATGCGATCTGAAAAATAGCCAATAATTCAGGATTTTTATCTTTGAAGTATCTGGTTAGCTGTCCTTCTTCCTGAGTGGTTAACCTTCGGGTACGGCCTGACGATACGGTAGGCTTGCGAACATTTTCAACAGGGTTTATAGAGCATGTGCCCCACTCAACTTTTGCCAGATTATAAAGCGCCGATAACAATGCTAATTCCAGTCGCACAGTATTCGCACTTATCGGCTTTTGCGTTCTGGCGTTAAATTCCGATAATCTATTATCTCTATATTCTGCAATGTCTATGGATGAAATTTCATCCATATTTCTGTTAGCCAAACGCGAACGCTTGATAACATTGATTCGATAGAACTCCTGCAATTGTCCTCGTTTATGTCGCGAAACCGTGGAAAAATACTTATCCAGCGCTTTACTTAACAGTATCTTTTTTATACGTTTTTTCACTACTATTGTCTTCCCTATTGGTCAAAGGGAAAGACAATACAACAAATTAGATAGCGCATTTAGGTCTCTGCTCGCATGAACCTTCCAATACAGCGTGGGGTGGCTCAGGGGCTGAGATCATTTTTCCTGTTCCCACGGTGCGAGTGTTTGCATGGTTTTACACAGCGCGGAATTCAGCGAAGGAGCCTGATCCAAACGGGCAAAGAATTCCTGATAAGCATCGGGATCTGCCATGATGATGCGCTGCTCAATCAACACTTCCTCTGCGGCAGCACGGGCAGCATCAAGAACAAAATCAGTGCGATTCTTTCCTCTGGCTTTCGCCGCACGATCGATAAGATCGCGTTCGGCAGGCTTGATACGTAAATTTAATGTCACACGTTTAGCAGAAACATCTTTTACTGCTAGCATGATGCCCCTCCTTTATTCCCTCTGGAGAATAATTATACAGTTTGCGTAAAGCTTATCTCATTACGTTTTTGTCGGCACGATGGGGAGCAACTTTCCTATCGAACGGCGTGAAGAAGCTTTTGGTACCGCAGCCAGCGACGATCGATACAGCTGCCGCATTCACTTCCAATATGATCTCTAACTCAGCTCCCCATCAAACCTCCTCAGAAGCCTGACCGATTTCCCGCAGCGCTCCCGGTGCGTGGCCCACGATGCGTTTAAATGCCCGGCTGAATGCCGCCAGCGATCCGTAACCCAGACGCAGCGCTACCGTTTCAATCGCCTGATGCTCATGCCGGATGTACTGGACGGCCAGACGCATGCGCAACTCGCTAAGGTATTTCGCGGGGGTGGTGCCAGTTGCAGAGAGAAAACGTTCGGCAAAAACGGAACGGGAGGTGCCCGCCTCTTTTGCCAACTCCGCGACGCTCCAGTTGACGCCCGGCTGCTGATGCATCGCGTAAATCGCCCGGCTCAGTCGCGGGTCGCGCAGTACCTGTACCCAGCCCGTCGCTTTACCGCAGCCGGCTTCAACCCATCCACGCACAATGAGCGCCGCGACCACATCAGCCAGTCGCGCCAGAATGCCGGCAAATCCTACCTGACGCGTCATCGACTCACGTTCCATGGCCGCAAGAATCGGATGGATTTCCGGCCAGGTCGACATCAGGCGGCTCACCATCATGACTTCCGGCATCGCTTTGATCAGCGGCTGCATTCCACCCAGCTCAAAATCCATACATCCGCTGAAAATCACCGTGTTTTCGGTATCGGGGCACGGTTCGCAGCCGATCGCACACACCGAATTGCAAATCGCTTCGCTGGGAAATGCCGACACCGGCGTGACATCAGCCTTTTCATCAGAGAGCAACGCATGCGAATTCCCATTGGGGATAAACAGCGCGTCCCCGCTTTTGAGCACAAACGTCGCGCCACTCTCCATGCGCAGCAGCGCCGTACCCTGGCTGACAAAATGAAACTGCGCTCTGCCGGGCTCATAGTGGAACGACACACCAAAGGGGGCATGGGTTTCAATTCGGCGATATGTCACCCCGGAAAGACGCATCCCACGCAGAAGCTCGCTGATCAAATCGGGTGACTGAACGGTCATGACGGCAACTCCGGACGAATAATCAATAAGTGAAGATTATATGTCATAGATCGTCCGTGTGGAACGCTCTATGCTTCGTGACGGTTGTCACATTTTTCTAACGAGAGAGCAACAGATGAATTCATGTATAGCGGCAAGTGAGGCCATCGCGCCCGCAAAACCCGCCTGGCGAGCCGTTTATTCACTGGGACTGGGGGTATTTGGCCTGATTACGGCTGAGTTTCTACCGGCCAGTTTATTAACGCCGATGGCGACAAGTTTAGGCGTCACAGAGGGAATGGCAGGCCAGGCGGTGACCGCAACGGCACTGGTCGCGCTGGTGACCGGCTTGCTCATCACATCGGCAACCAAAAGTATCGACCGCCGTTGGGTGTTGATGTTTTTCTCGGTGCTGCAAATCATCTCCAGCCTGCTGGTGGCGTTTGCCCCCAATCTGCATGTGTTGCTATTCGGACGTTTACTGCTAGGCGTTGCCATTGGTGGATTCTGGGCCATGTCCACCGCCACGGCGATGCGCCTTGTGCCCAAGGATAAAGTGCCCAAAGCGCTAGCGGTGATCTTCTCCAGCGTCTCTATTGCCACCGTTGTTGCCGCGCCGCTTGGCAGCTATCTGGGGAGTTTGATTGGCTGGCGAAACGTCTTTATCCTCTGCATTCTGCCGAGCGTTGTGGCGCTGTTTTGGCAATTGTGGGTGTTGCCATCGATGAAGCCGGAAAGCAGCGGTAGCCTGGGAACACTGCTTCGCGTGCTGCGCCGTCCGGGCATGATCGGCGGACTGCTGGCAACCGTGCTGATCTTCAGCGGACATTTTGCCTTCTTCACCTACCTGCGCCCGTTCCTGGAAACCGTCGGGCAGGCAAGCGTCGAGAATATTTCCCTGATTTTACTCGGCTTTGGCCTCGCCAATTTTGTCGGTACTTCGATTGCCGGTTATCTACTGGCGCGAAACTTGCGCCTGACGCTGGCACTGGTGCCATTTGTGATGGGCGTTCTGGCACTGACCATGGCGGCCTTTGGACATCTGGCGATACTGGATGGTCTGCTGGTGGCGATGTGGGGATTTGCGTTTGGTCTGGTTCCCGTGGGCTGGTCAACCTGGCTTGCGACAACCGTACCGGACGAAGCCGAAAGCGCGGGCGGTTTACTGGTAGCATCGATCCAATTTGCGATCGGGGCTGGAGCTGCGGGTGGCGGGGTGATATTTGACCTCAACGGAGCCAGCGGTGTGTTTGCTGGCAGCGGATTATTGCTGGTATCAGCAATGGTGATTGTTTTTGCGGGCGTGCGAGTTCGCGCACAATAACACGCAATGCCACACCTGAGAGTCGGTGTGGCATCTGCCGCTTACCATCCCTTTTGATCCGTTCTCATCGCCAGATCGACCCGATGGTTCGAAAATCCTCGATAGGAAATCGAGCTTCCCTCACCCAGCTATAAATCTTCCAGCAGATTTTTGGAAAGCTGTCGCAGCATATTCAGATCCTCATCTTTCATACGCATAGAGCAACGCATCTGATTTGGCAGGTCGACGATCCGTTCTTTCAACGCAAGCGCCTTGTCAGTCAGCACCACTTTTTTCATCCGCTCATCACCCGCAACCGCAACCCGGTTTAAAAATTCCTTGGCTTCCAGCTTCTGGACAAGCGGCGTCAACGTGCCGGAATCAAACAGCGTTTTTTCACTCAGTTCCTTGAGCAGGATATTGTCCTGATCGTACAGGGACAGAAGGACGACAAACTGCGGGTAAGTCAGATCGAATTCTTTCAGCAGCGGCCGATACTGACGGATCAGTGCATTGGCGACCGAATACAGAGAGAAGCACAGCAGTTCACCCAGGGTACTGTTTTCTTTCATTTTAAATACTCCGTTACTCACAAGCTTAAAAAAAATTATAAATAACGTTTGACCAAAAGTAACTTGTACGCAAGTATTATCTATACGATTTAATCGTGCAGCTATGAAAGGCAACCCGATTGAACCTATCAACCACACAATTTTAAAAAGGGCCAACATCATGAAAACCGTCTCCACCATCCTGACTTCTGCCGTGTTCGCATCTATGACATCCATCGCTTCTGCGCAGCCGATCAATGCCCCTGCACCGACCGCTGGTGTACAGGCGTTTCTTGATGTCCTGAATTCCGGTAAGGGCAAGCCGATAGAGCAGATGACTCCACAGGAAGCACGTCAGGTTCTGATCGGTGCGCAACAGGGCGTGAAACTGCCAGCCGCACAGGTGTCTGAAAAAACCATCCAGGTGAACGGTCAGGCTATTAAGCTGAAAATTGTGAAGCCGGAAAATGTATCCGGTACGCTGCCGGTGTTCATGTTTTTCCATGGCGGCGGCTGGGTGCTCGGTGATTTCCCAACTCACGAGCGTTTAATCCGCGATCTGGTCAGGGCGTCTGGTGCCGCAGCGGTTTACGTGGATTACACTCCGTCCCCTGAAGCACGCTTCCCTGTAGCCATCAATCAGGCTTATGAAGCGACACAGTGGGTAGCCGAGCACGGTCAGGAAATTGGTGTGGACGGCAATCGTCTGGCGTTGGTCGGCAACAGCGTCGGCGGCAACATGGTCGCGTCTGTTGCCCTACAGGCTAAACAGTTCGGCGGGCCGAAAATTCGTTATAACGTCATGCTGTGGCCTGTAACGGATGCAAACTTCGATAACGCGTCCTACAACCAGTACGAAAAGGGCTATTTCCTGACGAAAAATATGATGAAGTGGTTCTGGGATAACTACACGACCCGTGCGGCAGACCGTAACAATATTCTAGCCTCCCCGCTGCGTGCCAGTACTGAACAGTTGAAGGGCTTCCCGCAGACATTGATTCAGACGGCAGAACTGGATGTACTGCGCGATGAAGGCGAAGCGTTCGGACGTAAGCTGGATGCAGCAGGCGTACCCGTGACCGTGACTCGCTACAACGGCATGATCCATGATTACGGTCTGCTGAATCCGCTGAGCGAGGAGCCGACAGTCATCACCGCGCTGGAGCAGGCGGGCGCAGAGTTGCAAAAACACCTGAAATAACGGCTTGATATAGCAATGGTTCCAAATGATAAAAGCCCTGACTATATTAGCCAGGGCTTTTAAGGTACTACAGATTTAAGATTTAACATTCATTGACTTAATAACATTTACTACTATTGGTACTGCTTCAAATGTACACGTTTATAACAGATAATATTGGGTACTAAAATGAGCTAAACCTCCCTATATTTACTGATTTAAACAGTCTGCCAACCTTATCACCATTCAAAGATATGGCAGGTTAACAAGTACATCCCCCATCGCGATATAGACTCTTTGATGCGTGGCCTTACTCCCGTTGCGATATCTTTCACATCACTAAACCAACACCTAATCGCAACCAATAAAAACAAAATCATGGCCTTACATCATCGCGCTTTCACCCCATTTTTGCGATTGTCGGTACTGACTACGTGGCCTTAGAGCATCATCGAGTGAGAATATGAAGTTTTCTCAACATCGATTTCCCATACAAAAATATTTCGTGACCTGTATCGCAAAATACGTGTTAAAGAACATATTCGATGTCTTCAACATCACAGCAGGCTGAAAATTCACTGCTGTTAGTAACCAATCTACGGATTTTAAAAACAGTGTCAATACTGTTTTTAATAACATGGCTTTAATAACAGTAGTCATTAGAAACGCATGAGGAAAATACAGAAAAATAGAGCACTTGCCATATTTATCTCTTCAGCGCCGCGTTTAATTTAATCTCAACGACCGTATGGCCAGTGGTTATTTTCTTTGTGCCAACGACGGTTAATCCACTTAACGTCAGAATATCTTCCATATCTTTCAACGTTCTGTATCGCGTGCCATCCTGGCAGATGACAGATTGAAAAAGCGCATTCATCAATAATCTTGGTGAAGTTTCCTCATGCGCTAGCAAGGGTTCGATAATTAATAGCGTTGAATTCCCAATTGATTGCACGATGGCTTTTAATATTTTCAGGCAGAATTCGTCGTTCCAGTTATGCAATATATTTTTAAGCAGATAGATATTATAACCAGAAGGAATTGTCTCAAAGAAGCTGCCGGGAGTGAAAACCATTCTTTCTTTCAATTCAGGATAGTGCTGTGCGACACGCTTTTCGCTTCGGGTACAGACACCGGTCATATCGAAAAGACAACCCGTTAAATGATGATACTGCTTTATAAGCTCAGTCAGAATAACGCCGCTACCGCCGCCAATATCAACAACGCTGCCAGCCGCTTTAAAAAGAGACGCATATTCTTTCGCCAGCACATATCCAACCGGGCGAGATAAATCCCGCATGGCAAGATCGTAAATTTCTGCTCGTGATGCGGAGTGCGCCAGATGCTCATATAATGTCAGCCCAAAGACCTGCTTAAAGCCTGATTCCCCCGTACGGCTCGTGTGCAATAGCCCATCAAACCCTTGGTAGTATTCATTGCCGAACAGCATACAGAAATGCTTCATTGAGCTGATGTTATCCGACATCAGCAGCGAAGAACGTGCGTTATTTTTAATAATACTTTCATCTTTCACTTCAAAAAAGCCAAAGACCTCAAGCACCTTGATAATATCAAAAATGTTCTTTTCACTCGCCTGAAATTCCTTTGCCAATTCAGCGATGGCTATCCCCTTCTCCCCTATTTTATCGGCTATCCCTATTTCCGCTGCAACGCATAATGCTTTTGCGGCCAAAGGCATCATCATGATTTCTGAAATACTTCTAATATGCTCAGCGGAATTCATATATTTCCCTTTATTCTCTGATTTCATAGCGAGGATGAGTTTACGATCTAGCACGTCATTGATGACGATGCGGAAATGAGGCTAAAAACATATCATCCGTTTGGCCGAACGGTAATCAGCCATCTACCATCCGGCCAGAAGAAATAAGGGACTAAAACATCATGATTTAAAGACGCTATTATTTTAAAAATAGGATTTGTTATCGATGGTTTAAAATAACGATTACTGGAAAATGCGGCCACCAATATGGCGCGCGGCATCGATACACGCCTCAGGCGTTCCCAACTCCGGCATCAGTAGCATTTCAGACGTCAATACTGAAGCACCGCAGTAGTCAAAAATCCCGTGATCGATCTGTGCATGAAAGGCATCCGCATAGCCACGCTTTTCAAATGTTCTCTGGTTAGCTGCACCCAGCGCCACAAGATGCACCGGTAAATGTCCCAGTTTCTTTATCACATTCCCATCGGCGGTTTCTTCATAGGACCAGCCATTTGAAAACACGCGGTCGATCCATCCTTTCAACAGCCCCGGCATGGACCACCAGTAAATCGGGAACACCAGCACCAGCGCATCTGCGTTATCAATACGGGACTGCTCAGCAATGACGTCAGGCGGTATTGCGCCTGTACACTGGAAAGCCGCCATATCTGACACAGAAAACACTGGGTTGAAGCCTTCCTGGGTAAGATCTGCGATTTCAAACGTATTTTCTGGGTTTGCCCCAGCGATCCCTTCCGCAATCGCGGTAGCGACACTGTGCGTTAGTGAGGTATGAACAGGATGAGAAACGACAAGTAATGCATGCATTCCGGGTACTCCTATTGCTATAGAACGATGTCAGCGATAATCTAATATACTAACAGTAACCTACTATTGGTAAGTTACTTTTGGTACATAAGAATGTCAACAGGATAATATCGCCAATGTCCAAACCACAGGCACGACAGCGTTTATCAAGAGAAGATCGCCATAGACAACTGATCAAAGCCGCCTGGCAGATTATTAGAGAGGAAGGTACGGAAGCGCTGACGCTTGGGCATTTGGCGGAACAGGCTGGTGTAACGAAGCCAGTAGTTTACGATCACTTTACTAACCGTTCGGGGCTGTTAGCTGCACTTTATAAGGAATACGATGCCCGCCAGACGACGATTATGGATGACATTATCCGTAAAACTGAGCCCGTGCTCGATAAGCTGGCTGCGGTGATTGCCACTTCGTATATTGATTGCGTACTGCTTCAGGGCCGTGAAATGCCTAATGTCATGGCGGCGCTCACCGGAACCCCCGAGCTTGAACAAATCAGGCAAGAGTACGATGCCACCTTCACGGAAAAATGCCGCGATCTCTTTGCCCCATTCTGCGCAGGTAAGCCACTTCATGATGCCGCATTACGCGCGATGCTCGGTTCAGCCGAAGGATTATCTTATGCCGCCGTTAAAGGGATTATTACGGAGCAGCAGGCTAAAGATGAACTGTTCCAGGTGATTGTCGCGATGGTGCAAAGGTGCAGCGCACAGCACCTATAAAACATAACCCAACCCACATCAATAATGGCGCTGATATCACCGCCATTCACCCTGATTTAAAATTGACCAAAATCAATAAAAAATCAGTAAATACATTAATTTACCTTTCTATACTCCCCACCTTTTGACCTTCCCGTAGGGGGAAGGTGTAACGTCATAAGTTGTGATTCCAGGCTAATGACTCTAATTGAGGGAAAATGATGATGAAGATAAAGATGATGGCGGCGCTGCTTGCTCTGACACTGAGCGGGCCGGGTTTCGCTGCGGCGACGGACGCCAACGCGTTTCTGGCTAAACAAGGGCTGGCGGGGAAAAGCGTCGAGCAGATCGTCGATACGATCGATCAATCGCCGCAGGCAAGACCGTTGCCCTACAGCGCGTCGATTACCAGCAAAGAACTGAAATTATCCGATGGGCAGCAGCAGTATAGCTATCCGCTGGGCAATAAATTCTATCTCTCATTCGCCCCTTATATTCAGCAAACGCATCCCTGCTTCAACCACAGTTTATCCGGGTGTCAGGGTGAGCTCACCAATACCACGTTTGACGTAAAAATCACGGATAAAGCCGGTAACGTTATCGTGCAAAAAACACTGAGCAGCCACCAAAACGGTTTTGTCGGCGTATGGTTACCACGCAATATTGAAGGAACGATTAATGTTACCTATCAGGGACGCGTGGCAAGCTCACCGTTTGCGACCTATGACGACAGTCAGACCTGCATGACGACACTGCCATTGAAAGAGGCGTAGCAGAAAGCCGTCTCGAACACAGAATAAGAAACCCAGCGGCATCGCTGGGTTTTTTGTTCAGCGGGGAAGCTGGCGTATTACTTATTTCATCGCCCCCACGATTTACTCACACCACGCCCGTATCCACGCGCTTACCGATATCTTTTAGCTGCGAGTATTTTTCTAACAGGCCAGGCGCGTCGTCCAGACTCATGGCAAACATCCACATGTAAGTCATCACCGAATAGATATGCCCCGCATTGGTTCCGCCGTTAAGCGTCATATACACAATCGTCAGTGAAAACAGGACGGCAGCGGCGGCCCCGATAGCCAGATAGCCCAGCGCTTCACGATCCGACAGGCGAATGCGCAGCCCGGCTAGCACGTGATAATGCTTGGTCAATGATGCCGCCGTCGCGCTGCTGACAAAGCCAACCTCTTTTTCCAGACGGTTATTTAATTTGCCAAACAGGGCTTCATTCTTGCGTGTATAGCTTGGCAGGAACAACGCGAAAAACAGCAGAATGACGATACAGGCCACGCCCGCCCAGGATTCAATCACCAGTAACATCACGGCCGCACCGATGATCGACGCCAGCGACGTGATCAGCACCGGAAGGTGGATTTCAAAAAAATCCACGAATTCGCGTGAGAGTGCCACGCGCGCCGCGATGGTTGAGTGGTTATGGTTTTCTTTTCTCTGCGCCAGAATCACCGGTACGGCCAGTGCAGCATAAATACGGGCGAACGTGCGAGTATCCACGCTGCGCCGTGCCGCGCCAATCGCCCACATAATGAACACCATCAGCGCATACAGCACCGCGTGCCAAGGCTGAGCGTTCAGAATAGCGTTAATGGCGAAACCCGCCATCAGGGGATAAAGAAGGTAAGTCACATTCTCCGCCACGACTAACAGCAGAGTGAGAATCAGTTTTTTGCCATGCAGCTTTCCGAGTTTTTTAAGGGTGACAGCGGCACTATGCGAAACCTTGACCGGTTCGCTGATATTATGGGTTTGCATGAGAATCGTATTTAACAGAGTTATACTTGAGCGGTTGCTCAAGAGAAAAAATTGTATTTGAGCACTTGCTCAAAGTCAACGCGGGGACGGTAATGAAAGAGACGACGAAAGCGCTAAAAGACAAAATCCTTGATGGCGCAATCGAGCTGTTTATTGAGAAAGGTATTGAGAAAGTCACCACGCGCGAACTGGCGGAACACGTTGGTATTTCGCGCAGCCATCTTTATCACTACTTTCCTGACTGGCAAACACTGTCGATTGAGGCGCTAACGGCGTTCATGCAGGCGGATTTGGAAGAGGTTGCAGCAGGAATCGCCACATTACCGCCGAAAGAGAAACTGCATGCGCTGGTGAAGAATTACCTGCCGGATACCACCGATGTCATCTGGAATCTGTATGGCTCGCTATGGCAGTTGGCCGTTCACAATACCGCTTACGCAGAACTCGCCCATGTAATGACAGAGAAATGGTTTGCCTTACTGGAAGAGATCATCGCATCAGGCGTCGCGTCCGGTGCTTTCCAAAATACCGATACTCAGCGCGTTTCCCGCCAGCTAGGCGCGCTGTTAAACGGCTACTCTGACCATCTCATTATTAACCCTACGCCTGCTGATTTTCAGCAAGCAACGGAAGATATTGATGACTTCATACAGCGCGTGTTGTGAAGCGCATGAGCAGCACGCCCAGAATTGCGATTAATGTGTACACGCCGTTTCAACACGCATTAATCACGGATATTACAGGCCATTTTTGATTGGACGGTGCTAATCAGATAAGCATACTTCGTCAACATTTCGAACTGGATGACATCATTTTCAGCCAGGATGGGGATCGCTTCATCGGGTGCATTATCATTGATATTCTTATTAATCACGATATTGTTCACCACCAGACGGTTCCCTTCCCACACTGAATCAAAGCTGAACGTGCGCCGAATCGTTAGCGGTACGCCGTCTTCACCGAGGTAAAAGCCGTTGACTAACACCAGCGCCCTGTTTTGTTTATTGAGATAAAAATAGACGTCATATTCCTTTCTGATTTGTTGATCTTCTACGTAGTGCTTTACCTCAGCCTGACAGACCAGCGGATTTCGGTATAAATTACTTTTTAAATAAAAAAGGATTCCCAGCGTAAATGAAATAAAAAGCACTAATACAGTGCAAAAAATCTTCTTTCTGACTTTAATTATTAACATAAGTTACACATCCCTTCCCATCTTTCTTGCAGGAAATAACGATTTCACTTTTCTTATCCAGCATTCCAGATATAACGATTTTTTTCGACAGGAAGAACAACGTGTTGTCGGTACACAGATTTTCATAGTCGGTCGGAAGGGGATAACCTACGCTGTCATATAAATAGAAAAGATCGCATTTCCCACTCATCTTAACGTCAACAAGGTGTCGATACGGGAAGCGATTTGCGCTTACCAGCGCGATCAGAAAAACCCCCACTATCGTTATCCAGATGAGAAGAAACCGGATGTATTGCTGTTTTTTTACTGGCTCAGAGATGGCGCGGTGTTTTATAGAAAATGGCTTTTTTTCTTCGTAAACCTCCTCTTCAACGTTCTTCTCACCTCCCTGATTTAGCGTTTCTTTCTCTTCTTTCCCCCCATTCTCTGTTGGATAGAAAACAATGCTTTTCGCGTTAAAAACAATACCCAGCTTGGGGATGGTTACAATCGAATCCGCAAGGTCGAATTCGCGTAATACCTTCCTTAGCAGAGATAAATAGTTGTTTAAATTATTAAGAGAAGGGCAAAGTGCGTGCTTTTCCAATGCCTCTTTCAACAAAAATTCGCGGCTTAGCGTTACCCCTGGATTCTCAATGAACAAGCAGAGCAATCGAGAAATAGGAAGGCTCAGAGAGATGGCTTCATTTTCACGTTCTATCCATGCTAGTGTTCCTTCTCCCTCATTAAAAATGATTAAATCATTAATCAAATAAACCATACGTACTTTTTCCATCAAGATTAAGAAGCGCTATTCATTTGTTATAATCAGCCTGATAGATACATCACTTATGATAATAAAACCTATGGAATAGTCTTAAATTTACTACGCCATGACAAAAAACACGTTATCTATAAAAAATAAATTATATATGCAATCTCACAGGCTCTATCTCAGGCAAGGATAAAAACTTACCTATTTATTGTCAAAGATTATTTACCCTTCATTTAAGATCTATATAAATAAAAAGACATTTCATTATTTTTATAAAGCAGAAAACATTTCACCCCATATCAACCCAGAAGATAGAAAATAACAAATAAGACATTGAATTAAAATAAATTATCTCGACAATTATATTTATAGCCCATTATGTCTTGTTAGGACATCAAAACCAAAAAACAGAACAAAAACCTAAATAAATATAAACTTTAAAGATTTAAACTAAATAAAACTAATTAAAACAATATATTTGACCACAAAGTCACTCAGCACTACCATCTCCCCTGTTCCAGAGCCACTGATTAGGCAAGCGGGAAATATATTCCCTACGTGAAAATACGATAAACCGCTACCCCGTCAGTAAAGGCATTACAAAAGAGAAGGTATTAGTCGTTATGAATGAACGTATGAGTATTCATGAGAGTAGCGCTAACGTTTAAACATTCGCTTCTAAACACATTCACTTCTAAACACATTCACTTCTAAACAAAGTAACCAACAGAGAGAGCATAATATGAAATTATCAAAAATCACCCTGGCATCCCTTATCTCCGTCATATTGTCTGCCGGCGCATATGCTGCAGATTCACATAATGGATCGGTGACGTTCAAAGGAAAAATTATTGATACGCCTTGCTCAGTATCTCAGGATGATTTGCACCAAACGGTCGAATTTGGCGAAATCAGTAAAACCGTGCTGGAAAACGGTGGCACCTCCGAAATTAAGCCGTTTGATATCACATTAAAAGATTGCAGTCTGGATACCGCGACCAGCGCCAAAATTGTTTTCTCCGGCGGCGTGGCATCTGGCACCAATAATGAACTGCTGGCATTAAACGGCAGCGCAACTGGTGCAGGTATTGCTGTAGAGCGTGTCGGCGAAAAAATTAAATTCGACGGAACCACACCAGCCGTTCCAGCAACACCATTGGCAAATGGAGATAATATCTTCTCCTTCACGTCTTATGTCGCAAAACTGCCAACCCCACAGGAAGGGGAATCACCAGTAATCACGACCGGTTCCTTCGCCAGCACGGCTAATTTTGTTGTGTCCTATCAATAACATTCTGTTGCGCTAACCATCTATTGCGCTAACAACAGGGATAGGCAATCAAATGGGGGAGGCCTCCTCCCCTAATACCTTATTTATTCCACATATCGATTGATATGAATGGATAACCACAATGCGGCATCTATTCAAGTATCTATTCCTATGGCAATGAAGAATATTACATTCAAAGAAAAAATAAAATTCGCGTTATTTCGCTGCGGTATTTTTATTTTTTCTTTGAATACAACATCGCTCAGTGCAACGGAATTTAACGTTAACGTACTGGATGTCGACGATCGTACTGAAATTGATCTTAGCCATTTTTCCGATCCCGAATACGTCACGCCCGGCACCTATCTTTTATCAATTAAAGTCAACGCGCGTGAAATACAACAGCAGATAATTGATTACCTGCCGGAAGGCAATCATCACGCTCGGCCAACAGCCTGCCTCTCGCCCGAACTCGTCGATAAACTAGCGCTGAAAAAAGAGGCGCGTGACAAAGCCGAATTATGGAATAACGGTGCGTGTGTCGATCTGACGCCTATCGCTGGCGTCACCGTCTCTAACCAGATAGGCATGGGAACGCTAAATATTACGATCCCGCAGGCCTGGCTAGCGTACAGCGATCGCAACTGGATTCCGCCTGAACAATGGGACCACGGCATCAACGGTGCGCTGCTGGACTACAACCTCGTCGGGAACGTGCGCCGTGATACCAACGGCAAAGGCACATCACACTATCTCAGCAGCTACGGCACCACCGGATTTAATCAGGGAGCCTGGCGCTATCGTGCTGATTACCGCTATTTTCTGCAAAAATCGCGCAACGCGAATCGCGATCGTTTCTCGTGGGATCAGTTTTACGCCTATCGTCCGCTGCCAACGCTTTCGGCCGATCTCAAGCTGGGGGAAATGTATTTCAGCAGCAACCTGTTCGATAGCTATCGCTTTACCGGCGTGTCATTAGCCAATAACGAGAACATGCTTCCCCCTTCGCTGCGCGGCTATGCGCCCGAAATCCGCGGCGTCGCCAAGTCAAACGCGACGGTGACCGTCACGCAAAATGGCAGGCTGATCTATGAAACCACCGTGCCTGCTGGTCCCTTTGCCATTCAGGATATGAAGAACGGCGTCAGCGGCACGCTGGATGTGCGCGTGACGGAAGAAGACGGTACGGTGACGACATTCCAGACCGAATCGGCCAACCTGCCTTACCTGACGCGGCCGGGGCACGTGCAGTACAAACTCGCTGCCGGTAAACCCTCAAATACCAACCACCGTCTGCAAGGTCCGGCCTTTTCTTCTGCCGAAGCCTCATGGGGATTATCCAACGCGTGGTCGGTGTACGGCGGCGGCATGTTGTCCGATGGCTACCAGTCCTGGTCGGCAGGCATCGGGAAGAACCTCTATCTGCTGGGCGCGCTGTCGGCGGATATCACACAGTCACGCGCGACGCTCCCGGCAACATCCGCGTCTCAGATGGGGCATGCTTTCTCACTCAACTGGTCTAAATACTTCAACTCGATCGATAGCCAGATCAGTTTTGCGGGCTACCGCTTTTCAGAAAAGACCTACATGAGCATGGCGCAATATCTCTATGCGCTGAATCTCGATAGTCGCTATCGCAATGAAAAAGAGCGCTACACCATTACGCTCTCCAAAAATTTCGCGACGCGGGAATCCTCCCCCGTGCTGAGCGGGCTATCGACCTACGTTACCTATACGCGCCAAACCTACTGGAATGAAGCCGAGCAGGATCGCTACGGGGTTTCACTGAACAAATATTTCGATATCGGCGCATTGAAAGGCATTGCCGCGAATCTCTCGGTCTATCGCACCGAATTCAACCGCCGTAACGATGACAGCCTGTATCTGAGCTTTTCTATCCCGCTCGGAGAGAAGGATCGCCTGAGCTACAGCATGGGGCGCTACAACGACGGCAGCAATCAGGCGCTGACCTATTCCAATAACGCCGATCCGCGCCGTACCTGGAATCTGAGCACCCGGCACGACAGCAAAGAGAATACTTACCTGAGCGGCAACTATACCCATCTGGCACCGATGACGGATGCCACCGTGGGCGTCGCCTGGCAGCAGGATCGCTATACCTACCTGAACGGTTCATTGCGCGGCGGGATTACCGCCACCCGCCACGGCGTCGCAGCACACCCGAAAGGCAATCAGGGCGGCACACGCATCATGGTCGATGCAGGCCAAGCGGGCGTGCCGTTCACCGGTAGTCAGGTCGAGACCAATCGCTATGGTCTGGCCGTGATTGCCGGCACCAGCAGCTACTACGACGTGTCGACCCGCATTGATGTTCAGAAATTACCGCAACACATTGAAGCGGTAACGACGGTGGTTCAAGGCACGCTGACCGAAGGCGCCATCGGCTACCGCAAGTTCGACGTAGTGAGCGGGGCAAAAATCCTGGCGCACGTCGCGCTGGCCGATGGCAAAAATCCCCCGTTCGCCGCCCAGATCAAAAACAAGAAAGGCCGCGATATCGCCATGATCGCCAACGGCGGTCAGGCCTACATCACGGGCGTGTCGCCTGACGAAACGCTGTCCGTCATCTGGGAGGGGAGAACACAGTGTGCCATCACCCTGCCCGCCACCTTAAATCACCTTGATGCCCTGCTGCTTCCCTGTAAATAAGCGGCGCGAAGAAAGAGAAAAATCTGGAGAGTACGTTATGAAACACACATTTTATCAGCGAGCAGCAGGATTCATTATCGGCTGCCTGTTTTTGATGCCCACAGCCTACAGCGCACTGAGCCTAGATCGCACCCGCGTTATTTTTAACGATGAGGAGCAATCCGCGACGGTCATGCTGATGAACCAAAATGCGGAGAATCCATTTCTGGCGCAGTCCTGGCTGACGGACGATCGGCACAATAAAGTGACGACGCCGCTGATGGTGCTGCCGCCATTACAGCGCATCGAAGCGAAAGGATATAGCCTGATTCGTCTGGTCAAAACAGAGCAAATCAGCCAATTGCCAACCGACCGCGAATCGCTGTTTTACCTTAACGTCCGGGAAATTCCGCCCAAGACGGACAAACCTAACGTATTACAGATCGCCATTCAGTCTGAAATTAAGGTGTTCTTCCGCCCCCGTGGTGTAAAGCCAGCCAAAGACGAAATATGGCAGGAAAAACTGATCGTCCGTAAAACGGGAAACACCTTTCAGGTAGAAAACCCCACGCCGTACTACATCACGGTCAGCGGCATTCTGAAACAGCCCAAAGCGACGCGCGCCAACCCCACCAGCCTGCTGAAGGGAAACGCCTTTATGGTTTCACCACGCTCAACGCTGTCAGTTGAGGTGAATGACGGCGCGGTCGATCGCTTCTATCTGTACTACGTCAATGACTACGGCGGCCATCTGGAGTTGCCTTTTACCTGCGCGCAAAACCAGTGCCAGCCCATCATCCGTAAATAAACCACAGGGAACCCGCCATGTCTTGGTTAGCTGCTCGTCAACATCGCTGTGTTGCCCTCTATGCGTCGCTCTTTTTCGGCTTAACGGCGTTTAACGCCAACGCGCTGGAATGCCGGCTGGGCACCGTGACCGGCCCGGTAAACGATTATGAGGATATCGGTACGCTAAAAATCCCCGCGACCTTGCCTATCGGCAGCCGTCTGTGGACGTCAAAACCCTATACCCGCAACCTGGCCTGCTGGGCGTATAAATCCGTACGCCCACAGGGTGAGATGTCCTATTTCTATCCCAACCCTGAAGGCAAGGCCATCAGCCAAGGAGTCGGAATTGGCATCATCTATAACGGGCAGGATCTTGGGGTGATTACCAATGGCGGCACGACCGCATCCCGCGTCTCCACAGGGCAGTGGATCTTACCGGGCCCAAGCGGCTCATCACCGCCGTCCAACCCAACCATGTTGAATGTCACGGTACAGCTCTATCTCGAAAAAACGGGAAATATCACCGATACCACGGCGGGAGTCGATTCGCTGCGCGTCTTCCAGATCGACGGTGAAGGGGGCATCAACAACAAACCCGACAGCAACTATGGCCTCAGCCTGTCAGGACTACACGGCATCGACATTATGCAATGCGCCGCGAAGATCAACGTCTCGCCCGACAGCTATGTCGATTTTGGTACGGTCCAAGCGTGGTCGGGTACAGAGGCCAACGCACTGGCGCAAACGGAATTCCACATCAACGTATCGACCGACGGCGGAGAAGACTGCGGAAAAGGGTTCGATCTGGATATCAACTTTGATGCCTCGTCACGGGGAAATTCACTCGTCGGGATAGACGGCATGAACATGGGAAATGGCTCCACGCTGAAGATCGAAGATACGCGCAGCGGCAATAACGTGGTGTTTAACCAGTTCATCGGTCTGGTTGACGGCCTGACGGCATCGAGCGGCCAGGTTGAACGGCGCTATACGGCTCGACTCTACGCGGCCGGCCCCGCGGTAGTCGGCGATACCGAGAAAAATATTATCCTACGGTTTAATTATCATTAATCCGTCTTCCTACGCGAGATCGCAACGATGATAAAGAACAACAATACGGTAGCGAAAACCACGTCGCGCGGCCACCTACTCGCCTTCGCACTTGGCATCATCGCGCTGCATTCAGGTACATCCTTCGCGCAGCAGATGACCGTGCTGGACGATCACGAAGTGACCTTCCACGTTTTAGTCGTCAACGCCGCCTGTAATGTGAGTACGGAGAGCAAGGCGATTGTGGTGGACATGAGTGAAGTCTCTGACCGCTATTTAAAAGCCAATCGCTACGGCGACTGGCATGACTTCACGATCAACCTCACGGACTGCAATCTGGATACCTACCAAAACGTCACGATTCGCTTTTCAGGCAAAGAAGAACCGCTCTTGCCCAAGCGGCTGGCGCTGGATACGCCTTCCGGTGCCAAAGGCATCGCAGTTGGCATTTATCATGCGAACAAACTGGTCGGCATCAATAGCAGCACGGACAGCATTGTGCTGCAAAGCGGAGACAACGCCATTCCCTTTTCAGCCCGCATCGAAAAGATACGCGACGATCTGATTCAGTCCGGCGATTTCATGGCAACGGCGAATTTTACGTTGAGCTATTTATAGCGAGGTTAACCCCTATTCCGCCATCAGTTCACGTAGCATGCGCTCAGGGTTGTTCAGGAAAGCACGCGTGATCTGGTAGTGCTCCGTGTCCTCATACGCGACCTGCTGTATTCCGTCTTCACCGAACTGAAAGATAGTCGCATCGGGATACGCCATCAGAATCGGAGAGTGCGTCGCGATAACAAACTGCGATCCTTCACGGATGAGATCGTGCATGCGGGCGATCGCCGTTAATTGCCTGCTGGGCGACAGCGCGGCTTCCGGTTCGTCGAGCAGATAGATCCCCTCTTTACCAAAACGGTTGAGCAGCAGCGCCATGAAGGATTCGCCGTGGGATTGTTCATGCAGCGAATGGCCGCCATAGGAATCGATCACGGGTGGATCAAAACCGGGTTCGCTATCCAGCCGTTCAATCTCCGTCGCGACATTGAAGAAGCTCTCCGCGCGTAAGAAGAAACCGTTTTTAGGCTTCTTAATGCCTTTCGCCACCCGCAGGAAATGCGACAGTCTGGAGTGCGACGTACGGGTGCCGAAGTTGAAATTGCGGGTACCGCCTTCCGGGTTGAACCCCATCGAAACAGCGATGGCTTCCAACAGCGTGGATTTTCCCGCGCCATTTTCGCCGATAAAAAAAGTGACTTTCGGGTGCAGTTCCAGCTTATCCAGCGAGCGAATCGACGGAATAGAAAACGGATAGGCCTCGAATGAATCCACCTTTTCGTGAACCAGTGCAACTCGGCTGATGTATTGCGTTGAGATCATTCTCTGTCTTCCTGACGGGTAATGATGATGAGTGAAGAGCGTGTTTTTTCCATTACCTTAGCAAACGAATAAAAAGCGTCAATACCCGACGCTCGCCTCCCGTCAGGCTGTGACCGCCGTCGCAGACGTGATATTTCCTCACTTTTTCCTAATCGCGCTGGCCGCCTTCATTTTCGCTGCCACTGTGGAGTAGCCCAACGCATGCTGGGCATCTGCACATGGTTATTCCTTTCACTCATTTTCTATAACACTTTCGTAACCTACCTACGCAGGGTGTAAAAAATGACAACGACAATAACCGAATCATCTAACCACACCAGAGAGGCGCATCTCGCCTCAGCCATTGCCAAATTCTTCAAGCGTATTATCCCGATGCTGGCCATTATGTTGATTATTAATCAGATAGATAGGTCAAATATCGGATTTATAAAAGCAGAACTCCAGACCGATGCCGGTATCAGTGCGGCGGCATTTGGCCTTGGCGCAGGGCTTTTCTTTATCGGCTATGCGCTGTTTGAAGTCCCCAGCAACCTGATGATGAAGAAATTCGGGGCGCGGGTGTGGCTGACACGCATCATGATTACCTGGGGAGCCGTCGTGGTCGCGACCGGCTTTGTCACCAGCCCGATACAATTTTATGTCCTGCGCTTTTTGCTCGGCGTAGCCGAAGCGGGTTTCTTCCCCGGCGTGCTGTATTACTTCCGGCTCTGGGTGCCTAACGCCTGGCGTGGCCGGGCAACGGCGCTGATCCTCAGTGCCAGCGCGGGGGCGTTTCTCTTCTCCGGCCCGATTACGGGAGCCATCCTGATGATGCATGATTTCCTCGGTATTGCAGGCTGGAAATGGGTGATGTTTTTAGAAGGCGCAGGGTCGATTCTGGTCGGGGTTCTGGCGGCTTTTGTGCTGGTATCCAGCCCTGATAAAGCCCGCTGGCTCAGCGCAGAAGAGAAACAGGCGCTCGGGCAACAGCTACAGCAGGAAGAAATAGAGCGCGACGCGCAGCAGGAAAATACCGGAAAACTGCGCTTACTAACGGACCGCAGAACGCTGTTCTACTGTGCCATCTTCTTTACCATGACCATGACGGGTTACACGCTGGTGTTCTGGCTCCCGCAAATTATCCAACGCATTCAGGGATTCAGCAGTTTCGGTATCGGGCTGCTTACCGCCATCCCCTGGCTGTGTGCCATTATCGCCATCAATCTGGTTGGCAAATTCAGCGACAAACATCGCCAGCACTTACCTAAAGCGCTGGGCGTCGCCATGCTGATTGCCGCCTGCGGTACGTTTATGGCGACGATCGGATCGCCGTGGTTCGGCTTCTTCGCCATGATCGTTGCCTGCATTGGATCAAAGGTCAGCGCCACCTTCTTCTGGCCCATGCCGCAGGGCAACCTGCCTGCGTCCATCGTCGCACCGGGGATCGCGCTGATCAACTCGATCGGTAACCTCGGGGGCTTCGTCGCGCCTACCGTCTTTGGCTATCTGGAATTAAAAACCGGCAGCACAACGGGCGGACTCTATTCCCTGACCGCGGTTTCCGTCGTGACCGGTCTGTTCTTATTGCTGCGTCACACACACACCACGCCGCCCAGTTCATTCAAACCTATGGAGCATCGAAATGTCTGACAGCCCTATCATTAAAAAAATGGAGGTCATTCCGGTCGCCGGATATGACAGTATGCTTTTGAATATTGGCGGTGCGCACAACTGCTACTTCACCCGAATTCTGGTGACGCTGACAGACAGCGCGGGCAATACCGGCGTAGGAGAATGTCCCTGCCATTCCAGCACGCTCGCGGTGCTCAACGATTTTATTCCGCAGGTGGAGGGAACAACGCTGCTCAAGCTGAACACCACACTGAGCACGCTGTTTAAAAGCGATCAGCGCAATCTAAGTAGCGGACAAACCGACAACACCGCAATTCACATTCCGCAGATGAACCCGGAGAAATTTTATAACGCGGTAGCTGCGACGGAAGCCGCGCTACTGGATCTGACCGGTCAGTTCTTAAATCTTCAGGTCGCAGAATTGCTGGCCAGCGGTAAGCAGCGCGAGTCGATTCCGATTCTCGGATACCTTTTTTACATCGCCGACCGCACGAAAACCGACATGAATTACCTGCCCGGCGAAACCGGAAAACATGACTGGTTTTATCTGCGCCACCAGGCAGCCATGGACGACGCCGGCGTGCTCCTTCTGGCGGAAGCCGCCAGCGATCTCTATGGCTTTAATGATTTCAAACTCAAGGGCGGCGTGCATCACGGCGAAAAAGAGGTTGAGACGGTAAAAGCGCTGCTGCGCCACTTCCCCGGCTCGCGGGTTACCGTGGATCCCAACGCCAGCTGGTCTCTGGATGAATCGATACGCTTGGGGCGAGAGCTACAGGGGCAAATACCGTATCTGGAAGACCCGTGCGGCGCAGAGAACGGCTATTCCGGCCGGGAAACCCTCGCCGAATTCCGACGCGCCACCAACATTCCCGTGGCAACCAATATGATCGCTAACGACTGGCGTCAGCTTAACCACGCGCTTCAGTTGAACGCTATCGATATTCCGCTGGCCGACCCGCATTTCTGGACCATGCGCCATGCCAATACCGTGGCGCAGCTGTGCCAAGAATGGGGATTGACTACGGGCTGCCATTCCAACAACCATTTCGATATCTCGCTCGCTATGGTCGCTCATCTGGGTGCTGCCGCGCCGGGCGAACGCATCACGCCGTTTGATACCCACTGGATATGGCAGGATGGACAGCAGCTCACCCATGAAGCCCCGCGAATTGAAAAAGGCCATTTGCACTTGCCGGAAGGGCCGGGATTAGGGATTACGCTGAACAGGAAACGGGTGGAGGAGGCGCACCGGCTTTATCAGTCACTACCGGATAAAAACCGTAACGACGCGCTCGGTATGCAGTTTTTAATTCCCAACTGGTCGTTTAACGCCAAACGGCCATCACTGGTTCGTTGAAAAAATCCCCCGCCGATGCTGTCGGCGGGGGATGATGTTTCACTTAAGATTCAGACATCATTAACGATCATTAGAAAGCGTTGATCGTCAGAAAGCGCTGAGCGTCAAAAAGCATAGTTAACGGTCATCGAGACGCTGCGCGGCGTGCCATACACGGCATAAGGCGCAAGGTAGTCGCTATACTCTTTATCGAATAGGTTATTGATATTCGCCTGTACCGCCAGCTGTTTGGTCACCTGATAGCGGCCAAACAGATTAACCAGCGCGTAGCTGCCCTGCTCGGCGCGCAACGTGGTGTTTTGCGGGCCAGAGCCTTCCTGCCAGATACCATTTTGCCAGTTCACGCCGCCGCCAACGGTCAAATCCGGCAGCGTTGGTAACTGGTAGCGGGTGAACAGCTTGAACGACGTGCGCGGCTGTTCTGGGTTAACCGACTGACCATCTTGGTCGTCAACGACATAGCGCGAACCGCCAAACGTCATTTGCAGGTTATCCGTCACTGCGCCGTTCACTTCAAATTCGATCCCTTTGCTGACGACACCATCAACTGAACGATAGGCAAATTCTCCGCCACCGCCAGGAATCGCGATTCCCGTTGATTGCCCTACGTTATCCTGCTCAATGCGGAAAACAGATACCGATGCTGTCAGGCGGCTGTTATACCAGTCCCCTTTCACACCGGTTTCGTAGTTTTTACCCGTCGTTGGAGACAGATATTTTTTATTAATATCTTTCTGCGTTTGCGGTTGGAAGATATCGGTATAGCTGGCGTACGCCGACCAGGTATCGTCGATGTCATACACCAAACCGACATAAGGCGTGACGCGATTATTGCTGGTATCCCCCGTCGAACCGATGATGCTCCAGTCGGTATACCGCGCGCCAGCGATCAGGTGTAGCGGATCGGCCAGAGAGAAACGCGCTGAGGTATAGAGCGATTTTTGGCGCGTAGTTGAGTGCTCATAGTCCGCCCAAACGCCCCCCACAAAAGTCCCATTAACCCAAGATCCCCATGTCGGATCGGCAATGTTGCCATTCCAATTGTAGTAATTACCCATATCTGTCGGGCTGATCGTGGCTTGCGTATTATAGAACTGACTGCGTTGTCGATTGTAGCTGCCACCTATCACCAGCTCATGCTGGCGTCCCAGTAGCTCGAACGGGCCTGAGGCGTAAGTGTCAATCGCATCAACCTTACGAGTGCCCTTATTCCATCCACCGTAAGCACCGACATTACCGCCGAACGGATCGACAAGTATTCCGGTATCTTTATCTGGGAACCCATTGGCATACATCAGCTTGGAATCGAAGTTGGTTTCACCATGCGTCCCGTTCATACGCACCTGCCAACCGTTATCAAAACGCTGAGTCAGATCGGCAAAGACTTTTCTCGACGTTTTATCCGAGTAGCTCCAGTTTGGTGCGGAGTTAGCACTACGGCCGAAATGCGTACGGCTGCCGTCAGTGAACCACGTCGGCAATCCGCCCCACGTTGGGCTATCGGTATTAGCTTCCTGATAATCATAACCGAGGGAGATCGTCGTCGAATCAGTCACGTCAGCATCAATCACGCCGTAGAGGAATTTTTTGCGGTTGTGGTAACGGTCGAGCCAGGTGTCGTTATCCTGATAGCCCGCAATGACACGTCCACGCACATTACCAGACTCCGTCAGCGGCGCAGACAGATCGGCCACCATCCGTTGTTTATCCCACGACCCGTAGCTGCCGGATACCGAGCCTTTGAACTCGCGGCTGTCCGCATGCTTGCGCACCATATTTACCGCGGCAGAAGGATTGCCCGTTCCGGTCATTAGCCCCGTCGCCCCGCGCACCACTTCGATACGATCGTAGATCGCCGTGTCTGAACCTGAATCACCAAAATCCCAGATTTCATTAACCACCGTCGGAATACCGTCGAACAGGTAGTTAGTGATACGGAAACCGCGAGCAAAATACGTCACACGTTCAGAGTCGATAATTTTAGAGGACACACCGGTCGTGTTCGCCATTACCTCGCCAATCGTTTGCAGGCCCTGATCTTCAATACGCTGCTGGCTGATCACGCTCACCGACGGCGGAATATCACGCGGCGTCAGCGTCATCTTCGTTCCGGCGTTAGTCACTTTCACGCTGTAATCCTGCGGGTCGCTGGCTTCGGCGTTAGCATTAGCGTTCGCGCTGACGACGAGCGTATCACCTGAAGCAGGGTTTTCTTCGGCAGCAGCCTGAGCGGGCAGAAAAGAGGCAGAGATCAACAGGGCGAGAAGAGAGACTCCGAATGGTTTTGCTCCGGCCAGCGAAGAATCACAAACGCGCGTTTTTCCGGCGCGAGTAACTCTAAAAGACATGGTATATCCTCGGTTAACTGATGGTGATTTTGGCGAGATGCTGAGGCGTTTTTTGTCAACATTTGCACAGAAAAGTAAATGATAACTATACGCATTATTATTGTCATTTCAATACAATGATTAATTCACTTAAAATACAAATAGATAGAAAAGAATAAATCACCATGCCGTTAACAAGACATTGTTACAAAAAGAACATACGAGGAATTTATAACAGTCCGCTCAGCCCAAGGACGGCCAGCGGCAGCGCGACGCCTGCTACCAGTGTTTGAACCGCAATGATGCCCGCCATCAATGGCGCATCACCACCCAACTGACGAGCCATGATGTAGGACGACGATGCCGTCGGCAGCGCCTGAAACAGCAGTGCGGCAATCGCAGCCGAGCCAGACAGGTTGAAGAGGTGGCAGGCAGCAATCGTCACCAGCGGCATCGCAATGAATTTCGCGCATGATGCCATCACAACAGGCCGCAGCCAGCTACGCGCGGCAGAGAAATCCAGCGCTGCGCCCACGCACAGCAGCCCCAGCGGCAGCGACGCCTGTCCCAATGATTTCATTACCGGTTCAATCCCCGGCGGCAAGCCTAATCCGGTAATCTGCAAAGTAATGCCGATCGCGCAGGCCACCACCAGCGGGTTCAGCGCCAGCAGTCGCACGATATTCTTGAATGACGGCGTCCCGGCGTTGCCGTAGCGGGCAAAGACCAAGACACAGAGAATATTGACCGTCGGCACAATCGCCGCGTTCGCGACGGCCGCGAGCGCTACGCCGTGTGCGCCAAACAGCCCAGCGGCGGCAGACACGCCAACGTAGTTATTAAAACGGACACCGCCCTGAAATATCGAGGTAAACGCCGCATCATCAACGGGAAAGAAGCGGCGTACTGCGACCAACCCGATAGAGACAGCCAGCGTCGAGCACACCAGCGTCAGGATCATCGCTGTTACCGGCACGCCATCCAGACGCGCCGTCGCCAGCCCATGCAGAAATAGTGCAGGAAGTAGAATGTAATAACCCAGCCTTTCAGCCTGTGGCCAAAATGCCGCAGTCAGAAAAGCACGCTGACGTAACCACGAGCCCAGCACGAGCAGTAGCGCGATCGGCAACAGCGCCAGCAGGAGTGAGACGATCATCGGCTGACACACCACGGCGTAGAAGGTAAAAGAAAGAAAGACTGCGGGTTGGACGCCATGGTTCAGTACCTGAATTGAAGAAACTGGCACTACCATAGCGGGACTTCTGATGAGAAAAAAACGAGATTAACTCGACGTTAGCTCAATTATTTCTCATGAATGGCATCGTCACCAGACTGCGTTCGGATCGCTTCCGCCAGTGCCGTAGCGAGGCGCGTTGCCGGACGATCTTCGCGCTCTAGCAGCACAACGCGCCGCTGCTGCTGAGGCTCACCAAAGGGAATACATAGCAGATTATCCAAACGACTCACCTCACGTTCGGACAGCGGAATCACCGCCACGCCAAGCCCGCTGGTGACCATCTGCATAATCGCATCCTGACTGTCCAGCTCCATATCAGTATGTACCCGCAGCCGCTGGCGACGCAGCTCGCGATCGATGGTTCGCCCAGCCCAAGCACGACGATCGAAACGAATGAAAGGGTGATCTTGCAGAAGCTGTCTGGCATCCAGAGACGCCAGCGCCGAGGGAGCAACGATCCAGAATCCTTCCTGATACAGCGGCGTGCTCACTAAGCCAGTTGGGTAAGGTTTTACGGGCTCGGTAGTCACGGCGGCATCCAGTTCACCGGCATCAATGCGAATTGCCAGCTCTGCCGACATCCCCGAATTCACCAGAACACGCAGAAGTGGATGAGCGTGACGCAATGCGGCCAGCGCGGCGGGCAAAACGCCAGCCAGCGCGGTCTGGATCGCGCCAATTCGCAGGCGTCCGGCCAACTCCCCACCCTCGCCTAACTCGGCAGCAATACCGTCATACTGCGCAAGAATGTCACGCGCCTGCTCTACCGCGCGATGTCCGGCTTCCGTGAGTACCGGAATGCGACGTGAGCGATCGAAAAGCGACACCTTGAAGTCTTCTTCCAGACTACGAACATGCAGGCTGACGGCCGATTGCGTCAGGCACACGGCTTCAGCCGCACGGGCAAACGATCCATACTGAGCAATCGCGACTAACGTGCGTAAGGCTTTTAACGACATGCAACCCACTCTCCGGCCTATGCGTGAATAGAAAAACATGAATAGCAAAACGTGAATGGCAAAATGGCGCGCTATCGAGCAACCCGTCAGAACAATGTCATGAGAGGCAGTAACTCTGCACTGAAGCAACCACGCTCTGACGTGGCAATAACAATGTCGCCTTTTTGCATAGGTTGCAACATACGTTGGCGGAGGAGAGGAACGCCAGCGAAACAGGGGGCGTGTCGCTGGCATAAACCGGGCTGAGTAATAAGTTAATTAAGAAGAAAAATAGAGGAGTAACTTACTCATAAAAAACATATTTTTCGACAGAAGATACATTCTTATTATAAATTACCTGGTATTTCCCCTGGTGAGGCAAATACGTGCTTACTTTCTGATTACCATCAATACATATCAGATTATGTTTCTTATCATAGAACAATATAGGGACCTAAGAACGAGTGAAATTCACTCTTGCCTAAATGTTTTTTATATGATAAAGAAATATTCATATTGGAAGTATAATTTAGCGTGCTAATAATGAGGTTTTATTGTAATGAATCTAAATATTACTAACACACCAGATTCAGATGAAGAAGAATTTGTAATAGCAAGCCTTTGGAAACACAATGAACAGTACGAAACTGTTGATATTTCCCCTCTATTCTTAAATTTCAAAGACGATGAAAATAATATTATCGCAGGGTTAATCTCCAGAACCTGGTGGGGTGCATTAGAAGTTCAATATCTTTGGGTGAGTGAGAAATATCGTAAAAGTGGGCTTGGGCGTCAACTTATGCAAGCTGCTGAAAAAGAAGCATTAAAACGTGGTTGTCATCTGACTTACGTAGATACATTCGGATTCCAGGCTAAGGGGTTTTACGAAAAATTGGGCTACAAAGAGTATGGAAACCTACCGGGATATGCGTACAAGCATACTCGTCATTACTTAGCTAAATTGATCCGCTGAATTAATCCCAGCCTATTAAGGAGGGCAGGATGCCATCATCACAAACAAACATGACTGATTATATTCGTAATCTGATTATTATGATGGAATGTTTAAATGAACCATGGGGTATTAAAGATTTATCATCACGCCATGTTTACATGAATAAAGCCGCTTACCTTTATACCAATACGCCAATGCGCTTTGATATTGAAGGACGACTAGATGATGAATTTCCTGCCAGTTGGACGGAGCTTTCTGACGATTTAAAAGAACACGACAGGCTGACAGAAAATAGTGAGAAAAGAGTCACTGTTATTGAAACACACTATTGGTATGGAAAGAAAACGCTGACCCCCTTCGTCAGCGAAAAGATCCCCATCTTTGATGAAAATAAGCTTTGCATCGGTACAATGTGGAACGCCAGGCCTCTAGATACGCGGTCTCCACTCATCTATATAGATCAAAAAAAGCCGACCACATTACAAACTGAATTAACGACAAATATTTTTACCAAGTCAGAGTTGGATATTATCTTCCTGATATTACAACGTTTATCAAATAAAGAAATAGCAAGGAAAATGAATATATCACCAAAAACAATAGAAAACAGAATATATAATATGTATCAAAAGGCAGAGGCACATTCATTACCTCAATTTGAGGAGTTTTGTCGCCATCTTGGGATCGATGGTTATATTCCTAACTCTCTCATCGAGAAAGGCATTCAATTTATATAAGAGAACCTATCTACATGGAAAAAATAGATGACTACCCGGTCAGCCGCGTTCCGCTGAGTGTCCGACTGCCTTTTTTAAATGTGGCATTAGTGCACATCGGCATGTTAACCGCGCTAGACCAGTTTATGTTAGGCGCGGTGCTCGGCCATTCCATGACGCTAAGTCAGGCATTTCTCGCCATCTTTATTGGCAGCGTCATATTTTGGTGTAGTGACCGTAGGGCTGGGCTACGCAGGAATGAAAGAAGGGATGTCGGGCAGCTTGCTCGCACGCTGGTGCGGCTTTGGCCGTATTGGTTCCGTCCTGATTGGGCTGGTGATCGCCGTTAGCCTCATCGGTTGGTTCGGCGTCCAGAATGCCGTATTCGCCAAAGCGCTTAACTTTGCGATGGCGGATAAGCTCGGCTTTGGCTGGTCTGCCGCGCTGTCCGGCATTGCGCTGACGCTGCTGGTTGCCTTTGGTTTCAGGGCGTTACGCTTCACGGCCAAAATTGCCGTGCCGATGTTTGTTATCGTCGTCGGCTATATCTCGATCATGACGCTCTCCGGCCACAATATTGCTGAACTGATTGCTTCCGCGCCTAACGGTGAAGCCATTTCCATTAGCGCTGGTGCAACAATGGTGGTGGGCGGCTGTATCGTCGCCAGTTTAATTACTCCAGACATGACGCGCTATTCCCAAAAAGGAAAGCACGTTTTCTGGATGACGATGCTGTCGATTATCGTCGGGGAATTTATCGTGAATGGCCTCGCCATCATTATTGCCCGTGCGCTCAATACCGCAGACGTTGTAACAATCATGTCTCAGGCGGCTGGCGGCATCGGGCTGATTGCCGTGATATTTTCGACACTGCGTGTAAATGATATCAATCTCTATTCCTCCTCTTTGGGAATCGCCAATGCCATAGAAGGCGTCACGGGGAAGAAATTACGCTATGTCTCCATCACGCTAGTGATTGGACTCATCGGCACACTGCTTTCCGTTGCCGGTATTCTGGACCGTTTTATTGATTTCCTGACGCTACTGGGCGTGCTGTTCCCACCGATTATCGGCGTGATGCTGGTCGATTATTATATTTTGCGCACCCACAAAGTATTGCTCGACACCAGTCGGGCCGAAGGCCAATTACCCGACAGTGCTCAAACGCCGCTGATTGGCTGGCCCGCTATTATTGCCAGCATTGCCGGGGCCTTCGTCGGATTAGCCTTTGAGTGGGGCGTACCAGCATTTAATTCGTTACTGGCCGCCAGCCTGCTTTATTGGATAATAAAGCATTACACCAATAATTATGTTTATTTTAAGAAACTCGAGCATAACCAAAATTTAAAATGAAATAGGTAACAAGATAAATTTAACCTATAATCCACTCGGCCTCTTCTTACAGAGGCCGATATGTTTTTTACTTAAGCAAAATAGGCCACGATGGCCTTGGGATGGGGCCTTATCTATCAACGAGAAATTCTCCCTCGTGAAATAATAAGGCTGATTAGCAATATTCATGCTAGGAAAAGGATTTATGCCAAAAATAAAAACACTTCTCACGCCGCTAAACTGTCTACTCGTTTTAAGTGGCGCATTGATGGTCAATACGGCAAACGCCGCTGAGGCTTGTGTCGCGGGAAACTGGCAGGTGGATAATTCCATCACCGATATGCCTTCCGTGAAATACCAGACTGAGCACTTTGCCTTCCGCTGGAATAATAACGACGTTAACCGTAATGATGCCGTTGCCGCAGGGCAAAAGCTGGAACAAATTTGGGATAAATTTATTAACCAAATTGAGTTCCCCGAGCCTTATTGCAAACAGACCGTGAAATATAAAGCCAATATTCACATCGACCCGACCTTTGGGCTCAGCGGGGGTATTGCGGGCGGTGGCAGTATGGGGATGTGGATCGGCCCTGCGTCACTCAAGGATAACTGGGGGCTAGCGCACGAATTTACCCATGCGCTGCAAGGGCAAACCGGCGGCTTCCAGAGTTCAGGCGATAACTACGTTGGCTGGATTTGGGAATCCCACGCGAACTGGATGACGCACCAGATGGATGAATTCCGCGGTACGTCGGCACACTGTTCGGAAATGCAGGTCAACTACTCGCATATTTACCTGGGTTCAACACGTAACCGTTACTGCAACTGGCAGTTTATGGAATACCTGAAGAATCGCTTTGGCTATGGCGCCATCAACGATATGTGGGCAAAAGCGCCTAAATGGGGCGAAAGTGGCCAGTCTACTGCCGATCCACTGTCCATTCTGCGTACCAACATGGGCTGGAGCCAGTCTGAATTCAACGACGTCTTCGGCGACTGGGCGATGCACAACGTCAACTGGGATTACGTCGATCCAGACGGTTTCGATCGTGGCCGCTTCTATCGTTCAACCTACGGCGGCTATGGCGCGGTACAACCCAACCAGAATAACGCCGACCGTCTGCTGAGAACCACGGCGCTTGAGCCGGTTGTGGGCGCCAGTGCCAGCCTCCGTCGCTTCTCCGTACCGTTCGATCAGGCTCCACAACAGTTGGGCTACAACATCGTTCGGCTGATCCCGGAAAGCGGCGCGACGAAGATCACCGTCAAATTCCGTGGCATGGTGCAGAGTAAATCGGCCATTACCCGCTTCCCAGGGCTGAAAAACGATCCGGCAACCATGCCGCAGCCTAATTCCGATTGGCGTTGGGGGATTGTCGCTGTCGGTTCGGACGGCGTTTCTCGCTACAGTGAATTGCAGCGCGGCGCGTCTGCCACGGTGAAAAACTTCACGATTCGTCAGGACGACCGCGGCATTTACATGGTGGTCATGGGTACACCGTCGCAAATGCAGAAGATCAAGTGGGATCAGGCTTACTACTCCCTTTACCGCTATCCGTGGATGGCTGATTTCACCGGCGTCTGGCCGGAAGGCAGCCAGCCTGGCGCACCGAATCCAACCGCTAACGGTTCTCGTCACGCCAACGGCGGCGGCTGGGTATCCAACGCAGCCAATGTCGCCCCTACCGCGTACGTCGGGCCTTATGCTCGCGTCATCGGCGGGACGGTGAGGGATAACGCCAGAATTGAAGATCGTGCAACGATTCTGAGCGGGACAGTGGAAGGACGCGCCGTTGTCGGCGGCCTGACGGTGATGCAGGGCAATACCATCGTGCGTGATAACGCGCGGCTGCATACGGTCTTCATGGGGCCAGGTGCGTTTGAGCGCGGCATTGTGCTGTCAGGCAATGCGCAGATGCGTGGAGATGCGGAAATTCGCGGCGCTTCCGCGTCGCAGGGCGTGTTCTATGGCTTTATTGATGAAAATGAAGTCAGAAGCAGTGCTGCCGGTGCTTACCTGACCGAAGCCGTGCCAGAAGTGACGGCCGTTCCGGTCTACAGCACAAAGTAATGTCACCACAAAAAAGGGACCGGCTCAGAACCACGTTACGTTGACTCTCAAAATAAGTCGGCCCCATAACAAAACAGGCCGCCAATAAGGCGGCCTGTTTCATGCGATGCATAGCACAGATTCTTAGAACAGTGCGCCGGGCGGCACGTCTTTATAGGTATTCAGGTAAGCCGCCAGCATTTTTTTAAAGAAGTTACGCACTTTTTTCACCTTGGTTTGACTTAATTCGTTATTTTAATGACGCGATGGAATGACTTTTTAGCGATGACTTGTCTTAATGGCAGTGCCCCGCTTTATGGTGATGAATTGTACACCCTTGCTGAGCAAAAGCCCATTTTTTGTGATGTAAGTCACACAATAAAATTCACCAGTCCTCTCCCCCAATCCCCCTCAACCCACGCTGATTTTCTTTTGTTGCGAATCATTACCATCAGTGACCAATATGCCGCTGGCTATGCTATGCTCATGATGAAAGACGAAATTTTAGTCACTGTCCGTTATCAATTGAGCGCTATTCACTGTCGGTTAGCACACTTTTTCACGCGCAGTCACCACGGTTTCGCCATTGGTTATTCGCTGATGAAGGCCCATTCCTACCCCCATGGAAACCTGGAAACTTAACCTCTTCTCTGCCTGGCTGGGATGTTTTTTCACCGGGCTGGCCATGAGCCAGATATTACCCTTCTTGCCGCTGTACATTGAGCAGCTTGGCGTTCACTCGCACGAGTCGCTGAGCCTGTGGTCCGGTTTGATCTTCAGTTCGTCTTTTCTCATCTCAGCCGCTGTTGCGCCGCTGTGGGGAAGCCTCGCCGACCGCAAAGGGCGAAAGCTCATGCTGCTGCGCGCCGCACTCGGTATGGCAATCGTGATGTCGTTGCAAGGGTTGGCAACCAATGTGTGGCAGCTGTTCATCCTGCGCTCGCTCATGGGGTTGACCTCCGGGTACATTCCCAACGCGATGGCACTGATCGCCTCACAGGTTCCGCGTGAAAAAAGCGGTTGGGCGCTGGGCATGCTATCAACCGGGCAGATCGCTGGCGTCATTCTCGGCCCCTTGTTCGGCGGCTTTATGGCCGACTACATCGGGCTACGCATCGTCTTTTTCATCACTGGCGGCATGCTGTTTACCAGCTTCCTGATTACGCTTTTCGCGATTAAAGAGAGCGTGGTTAAGGTCACCAAAGAGAATCGACTCAGCGGGAAAGCCGTCTTCGCGTCGCTGCCGTATCCGGCGCTCATCATCTGCCTGTTCATTACGACAATGATGATCCAGATGGCGAACGGTTCCATCAGTCCCATCCTGACGCTGTTCATCCGCGATTTGGCTCCCGGTACCGACAATATTGCCTTTATCAGCGGCGTGATCGCCGCGATTCCCGGCGTATCCGCCCTGCTATCCGCCCCGCGACTTGGCCGTTTAGGCGACCGGATCGGCGCACATCGCGTCCTGATCGCCGCACTGGCGATCAGCGTGCTGCTGTTTCTGGTCATGGCGATGGTACAAAGCCCTACACAGCTCGGCATCCTGCGCTTTCTGCTGGGCTTTGCAGATGGCGCACTGATGCCAACCGTGCAGGCGCTGTTAGTCAAATACAGCAGCCAGCAGGTAACAGGCCGCATCTTCGGCTATAACCAGTCATTCATGTATCTGGGCAACGTCCTGGGGCCACTGGTGGGTTCCGGTGTGTCCGCCCTGATGGGCTTCCGCTGGGTGTTCGTCATCACCGCCGTTCTGGTGCTGTGCAATACGCTGCAACTCTTTTTCGCTTTCAGGAAACCGCGCGGAAAAGGATAACGATCCGGCCAGCGACTCTGCTGGCCATTCATTTCTCTCGATGAGCCCCCACCCTATACACCTCTCCCTTTCTCAGGGGATTCATCCTCTTGTTATAAATGATGTAAAAACATCAAAAAAACTTATTTTTTGACAAAAAATTACCACCAATGCGTATCAATATGAAAAATTAATCACATAAATGTAAAAAAACTTAAACAAACCCTACCTATATTGGCTGCTTTGTTTCGGCGCCACGCGAATTGCCCTGTTCAGAAATTCAGACATTCGCGCCTGTAGGGAAGTGAGTAATGAGAAACTGGAACGAACCAAAGAAGCAAAAAGCCCACATCGATTTGGTTCCCATGATCGATGTGATGATGTTCCTGCTGGTCTTTTTTGTACTGATCAGCATGAACGTCATTCCTGCGCTAGGCCTGAAAACGCAGCTCCCCGCCGCAGGCAGCGCACAACAACTTAAGCCGCAGAAAAAAGCGATCATCACGCTTGGCGCACAGGATCATCTTGAGCTGGACGGACAGCCGATGGCACTGAGCGATCTCGTTACGACGCTGCAACAGCAGCAGCAAGATCAGCAAACCACCATCATTATCAACAGCGATAAAAGCGTCGAGGTTGAGCGTCTGGTAGCCGTCATGGATACCCTGCGTCAGGGTGGGTTCTCGTCCATTTCTATCGCTACCCGGAAATTGTGACATGTATCTGCTCTATCGCTCACGCCACGCCATCAGTTGGTTGCCGCTGCCGGTCTTTGCTACCTGCCTGTTCTTCGCCAGCCAACAGCCGCCGCTGAAAGTTCAGCAGCAATACGACGAAACGGTCATGGCGCTCACGCTGGCTGAGCCGGAACCGATTCCCCAGCCCGAACCGATCCCTGAGCCAGAGCCAGAACCGGTGCCACAACCGGAACCCGAGCCTGAGCCGATTCCGGTTAATGAGCCCGATCCGATCTTAGAAGCCCCACCAGTTACGCCGCCGAAACCGGAAGTGAAGCCAAAGCCGAAACCAGAGGTTAAGCCCAAGACGGAAGCCAAACCTAAACCGGTGCCCACGCCAGCCAAGCCGACTACGCCACGCCCAGAAGCCCCGGCCAAGCGCCCGGCACCAGCAGCCCCTTCCGCGCCGGCGGTGAATGTCGCTGCGCTGGAAAATAGCTATGCGCAGGCGCTGCGTGCGCAGCTTGAACAAACCAAACGCTACCCGACCGGACGTCAGGCGTCACTCGAACGTCCCGAAGGTCGCGTTGAAGTCTGGCTGGAGGTCGATCGCACAGGACGCGTCATCGATTCTGGAATCAGCAACAAAGCACGCAGCATGCTGCTGAACCGGGCGGCGCAAGCCAGCTTACAGAGCATCAAACAGGTTCGAGCCTTCCCCGCCGACGCCTTTGCAGGACAAAACACAAAACGCTTTTTAGCCACGTTCGATTATCAGGCGCAGTAGTGTTCCGCGCCTGAGTAAGAGAGTGAATCAGCAAAAATAACGTCAACAACATGTTGATTAATAAACCACTGATAATACTGGGATTGTTAAATGAAACCGTTCAAACTTTCTGGGGTATGTTTGTCCGTCGTCGGCGCATTACTGGCAGGCTCCGCGCTGGCGGAAGAAGCGACAAATGTCGGCACGATCAACGTACAGGGACAACCGCTCGGCGCAGGATTAATGGTTCAGGAAGACAACGCTAAATCGCGCTCGACCGTGACAAAAGACGCGCTGGATAAGATGCCCGCAGCAGGCAACGCCATTGATAAACTGAAATACACCGCTGGCCTGAACGTCAGCAGCAACGACGCCAGCGGCTTAAGCGGCGTCAGCTATACCATGCGCGGCATGAGTGCGGATCAGGTCGGCCTGTCATCCGACGGCATTCCCGTCAATGACTCCGGCGACTACGCCGTGTACCCGAACGGGATGGGCGACCCAGAAAACCTGGAACAGATCTTCGTTACCCAAGGTTCGTCAGAAATGGATGGCCCGCACATCGGGGCCAGCGGCGGTAACATCGGGCTGGTTTCCCACCGTCCGGCGAAAGATTTTGGCGGCTTCGTTAAGCAAACATTCGGCAGCAACAACCTCAGCAAGACCTTCGCACGTCTGGAAACCGGTCAACACAACGGCTTCAGCAGTTGGCTCTCCTACTCGTATACCGATTCCGACAAATGGCGCGGCGCAGGCTATTCTCGTGCCGATAAAGTCGAGTGGAACGGCCTGTATGAACATGAAAATGGCCACAGCAGCAGCCTGATTGTGAAATACAATCAGCAAGATACCATCAACTACTCGACGTTGAGCAAACGGCAGTTCGATCAAAACGGGCGTAAGATGGATTACGCCACGACGCCGGTGTACAACAGCCGTGGGCAAATTTCCCAATACTACAAACTCAACCGCAATAACTTTGAAACGCTGAATGTCACGTTCACGCAGAAGTTGCAGTTGCGCGATAACATGGCGCTGACGTTACAGCCCTACTATTTCTCGACGAACGGCGGCAGCTTCGGCAGCGGGAGCGCCAGCGTGTTGTCCGCGACATCAGACCGCGCAGGTAACTACGATCTCAGCAACCTGACCTCTAACACCTACTACCGCCCATCGTGGACGGAAACCTGGCGGCCGGGTATCACCACCAAGCTGAAGTGGGATATTAGCGACGAGCACAGTCTGGATATCGGCTACTGGTTCGAGCGTGCCCGCCAGCGTCAAACGCAGCCGTTCATTCCTATTAAGAGCGACGGCACTCCAGCTAACATCTCTGGCAAACCCGGCGATGCGGATCAGATCACCGATGCGAACGGGAAAGTGGTTCAAGGCCGTAACCAGTTTACCGTCACGCCTGCCCATAAAATCTGGATTCAGGACACCTGGTTCTTCTCCCCTGAATGGACGTTCACCGGCGGTCTGGCCTATCAGCACGTAGAGCGTGACGGGACTAACCTCGGCAGCTTGTATAACGTCGCAGAGAAAAAGAACAAGAAGTACCACGAATTCCTGCCCAGCTTTAACGCGGCCTACCGCATCAATACCGAAAATCAGGTGTTCTATAACATCACGCGCAACATGCGTACCCCGCCCAACTACGTCTTGTACAACGTTGGCGATTCCATCAATACCAAACCTGAGCTGAGCTGGAATCAGGAGCTCGGCTGGCGCTTCCAGAACGAGGACATGCTGCTGAGCGCCTCGCTGTTCCTTATCCAGTTTACCGATCGCCAGATCTCCAGCCGTAACGCCGATGGCGATTACGAAATGATCAACGCCGGGAAAGTGGAAAACAAAGGACTGGAACTGGAGTGGAGCGGCAAGCTGCCACATAACTTCAACTACTTTGCGGCTTACACCTATACCGACACCGAGCAGAAAAACAATCTCGCCACCGGTGGCAGCCAGCTTCCTACTATGGGCAAGCAGGTCGCCAACGCGCCGAAAAATATGCTCAACCTCGGGCTGGGCTATGACGATGGCCTCTACTATGCCGGCGTGAACAGCCGCTACGTCGGGTCGTTCTACGGCGATATGACCAACGACGAGAAGATCGGTGGACGTACCGTTTTCGATCTCAGCGCTGGTGTCTATCTGCCAGTGGATAAGAAGATCGTGAAAAGCGCCACCTTACGCTTTGGCGTCAACAACCTGTTCGACAAAGAGTATCTCGACTCTGCACGTTCAGTGAGCTTCAACTCACAATCGTATAACGGCGTATCGGCAGGCACACCGTTTTATAACGTCGGAGAAGAGCGCACCTTCAGCGCCTCACTGGAAGCCACGTTCTAATCTGTTAATAGTCTACATACAGAGCAAAACGGGAGTAATGGGATAGAAGAGTAAAGCGTCCGCGCCAGGGATGGCGCGGCTCGAGCTTACAAGGATGTACTTGCAGCGTCTTTACGATCTACCCATTACACCCGCCCGACGCATGTCGTCATCAATCACAAACAACGCCCAACAAGGCAACAGAAGGATCAGGCCATGAACGCCGATATGCTGCACGAGATTATTTTCTACGTCATGTACGCCTCACTGGTGATCGCCCTGATGATCATCATCGAACGCAGTCTCTATTTTTCCTATACACGTCGACAGGCCAAACGGCTGGAACGCGCGCTGACGGCAGATATTCGCCACGTTCACGATCTGCCGGACGCGCTGACCCAGCGCCCTAGCCTGCCCATCGCCGTCGTCACGCCCGTTCTGGCGCAGTCACATCAGGCAGAAAACCGCGATGCACTTAACGACCTGATCGACGCACAATATCTGCAAAGTAAGCCGCTGCTGTCACGCGGACTCTGGATTCTGGAAACGGTCGTCACCGCAGCACCGCTACTGGGGCTGCTCGGCACCATCATGGGGATTATCGAAACCTTCAAAGCACTATCTGCTGCTGGCATCTCCGACCCGAGCCAGGTTTCTGCCGGGATGGGTACCGCGCTGTACGCCACCGGACTGGGGATCGCCATCGCGCTGGTTTGCCTGCTGGGGAACAATTTCCTGCAAAGCCGAATGGAACACATCAACGAAATGCTGAAAGTCCTGCTGATTCGCGCCGGAATGCCGCATACTCGCCAACAGAAAGCGGGCCCGGCTGTGACGCACAATTCCATTACAGACAGTGCCGTGACAGACAAAGCGATGGCGGAGAAACGCTATGCTTAATCGTTGTGGTTTCATCAACCCGGGGCAATGCTGGAAGCATTGCATCAAAACGCTGTTGACAGGAGGCGTATTGTTTATTGTGAGTGTGTCAGCCTATGCCGACACCAGCGCTAGCGGCTATCGTATTCCCGGCTATGAATTAGTGTATGACGCCCCGGTGGAAACCACGCTGATCGCCCCCGATCTACGCCCCAGCGATGCGGTGTGGATATCGCTGTTTGATCATGCCCAACACACCATTGAGTTGGGTCAATTCTATGTCGCCAATCAGGCGGGAACACGCTTTGATACCGTCTTACAGCATCTGCGTGCCGCCGGAGAACGCGGCGTACGAATCCGCCTGCTGCTTGAAGAGAAAGGGCTAAAAATTTCCACCCAGGACACGCTGGAACAGCTCAAAACGATTCCGAATCTCGAGCTGCGCGTGATTCCTTTTGAACGCCTGAGCGGCGGTATTGTACATGCCAAATACCTGCTGATTGATGGAAAACAGGCCTACATGGGTAGCCAGAACCTTGACTGGCGGGCGCTGGAGCACATTCACGAAACGGGATTATTGATCGACGATCCCCGCGTAGTGACTCAGATTAGCGCTATTTTTGAACAAGACTGGCAGGCGCAGGCGCGACTGGCCCAAGGCGAAACCGTTCCGCCGCTGCCCACCGCAACGCAACCCGCTGACCGTTCGGGCAACTATCTGGTTGCCAGCCCCAAAGCGTTTAATCCCGCTGGTGTGATAGATTCCGAAGAAGAACTCCCCCGCTTACTGGCCGAAGCCCAGCAGTTGGTCCGCATTCAGGTGATGGATTACGTCCCACTCTCCTACGGACCGGAGAAAACACGCCCGTACTACGCGGTGATCGATAACGCGATTCGCACCGCCGCCGCACGCGGCGTACAAGTCGAGCTGATGGTGTCCGAATGGAGCACCAAAATGCCGAATATTGCCTACCTGAAAAGTCTGGCAATGTTACCCAATATCCAGATAAAAACGGTGTCGATTCCCCAAGCCAGCAGTGGCTTCATCCCGTTTGCTCGCGTGATCCACAGTAAGATCATGACCATCGACGGCAAGAAAGCCTGGATCGGCACCAGCAACTGGAGCGGCGGCTATCTGGATAACTCGCGCAATCTGGAGATGGTAATTCAGAACCCAGCGATGGCGCAGCGGGTAGACATGCTCTATACACAACTGTGGAATAGCGAGTACGCGCATCCTCTGCGCATTGATTATGATTACCCGCGGCCCGATCCGGGTGGCATGAAAGAGAAAGATAAGGAGAAGGAAAACAGCCCTTCATCTACGACAGTCGGTACGGTCAACGCACCGTAGCCACCACCAGAATGACATTTGATGGGGAATAGCATGAAACACACGTTGTTAGCACTGCTGGTTGCCGGATTTCTGCCGTTCAGCGTTCAGGCCGCAGGAGAGAAAGTGACGCGCTATGTCGTCACCTTCCCAGACAGCGAACGCGTTGCGTATCAGGGCAAATTCGCCCAGAACTTCCCCAACGGTCTGCCTGTCGGTATTGGTTCCGGGCTCTATTTTACCGGTAAACAGGGTGACGATCTGATATTCACCACCGTCACCGATCGCGGCCCGAATGCCGATGCGCCGCTGGTCGACGAGAAAGAGGCCAAGATCTTCGCCAGCCCTGACTACGCGCCGCTGATGATGGATATTCGGGTCAGCGCGAAAGCCGCCGAGGCAATCAACGCCCGTCCGCTGCACGATGCTGAGGGCAATATCACCGGCCTGCCGCTGCCCGCAGACGTTATCGGCACCACTAACGAAGTGGCGCTGAACGATGCGCTGCAACCGCTTAGCACCAGCCAGCGCGGGCTGGACACCGAAGGGATTACGCCGGATGGCAAAGGCGGCTTCTGGCTGTGTGACGAATACGGCCCGTTCCTGATCCACGTTGATGCCAGCGGGAAGATCCTGCAAAAATTCGGGCCAACGCCTGCGGGCAGCGAGCATTCAGTCGCCAGCGGTTTACCGAATATCATCAAATGGCGTCAGCCGAATCGGGGTTTTGAAGGCCTGACCCGCCTGCCGGACGGCACGATTGTCATGGCCGTGCAAAGCACGCTGGATATCGACGGCAAAAGCAAAAACAAAGCGCAGTTTACGCGTCTGGTGATGTTTAACCCGGAAACCAAAACCAGCCGTATGGTGGGTTACCCCATCAACATCGACAGCTATAAGAAAGCAAAGGATGCCAAGATCGGCGATATCGTCGCGCTGGATAATCAGCGCATTTTGCTGGTCGAGCAAGGCGCGGATAAAGACAAGCAAATGCAGAACCGCATCTATCTGGTCGATCTCAGCAAGGCGAGCGACCTGACACCGTTCGATGCTGACGGTAAGTCGCCGGAATTTGACGATCTCGCCCAGTTGGAAAAACGCGGCATTACGCTGGCGAGCAAGCAGGAGCTGGTGGATCTGCGCAAGCTCGGCTGGCAGCAGGAGAAAGTGGAAGGTCTGGCGCTGGTTGATAAGCAAACGCTGGCCGTCATTAACGACAATGACTTTGGTCTGCAATCCGTGCTGCAATCCCCGGTGAAAGCGAAAGATAAAGCGGACGACTATCAGGTTACTGCCGATGGCAAACTGACGCGAGATGGCAAGGCGGTCGAGACGACGTTAGCCATCAAACCGTTGGAGAAGCCAGAAGCCGATAACGAACTGTGGGTGATTCAGCTGGCACAACCATTGAAGTCTCATCTTCAATAAGATCTTACTTTTACCAAGGCAGTGTTTAATGCCTGCCCCCAAAAGCAGCGCAAAAGACTAATCAATCCCAAAAAAAGGACAGGAATAACATTTTATGCTCATTGGTTTTTAATAAGAAAAATCAATGAGCTACTCCCAGACTAGCCCACCAGCTAGTGCAAAAACTATCCAGCACGATTTCCCTCGACACATCAATAAAGAAAGCCTTATTTTCGATATTCGGCATGGCAATACCGCCCAAAAAACACGAGCACAGAGCAACGATGAAATCTCGCAGCCCTTTTTCTCGTGGCCTGATCATCGACAGGTTATGGAAAAACCGGTGCAGTGTTGATCATCGGTGAAATGATTGAACACACATAAATAGGGAAGTTAAAACACCATGAAAAAAATAGCACAACAGACGGACAACGATCATGCAAACACATCCACGGGCTCACATACGGACGCAGCAAGACCGGCGTCGTTACCTCGCCGCCGCTTTTTGCAAGCCGGAGCGGGTGCAGCTTTCAGTGGATTGCTAGGCCAATTCAAAGGAAGTTTCCTCACCCGAGCCATCGCCGCAGTCGCAACGGGCGCGATTGCTCCCTCAATTTATGCCGAAGAACGAATCTTCACACATCCCGGCCTATTACATACCGAAGAGGATTTTTCTCGCATCCGAGATAAAATTGCCAGAAAAGAACAACCCTGGACAAATGCCTGGACCCCGTTCATACAGGATGGCTATTCACAGTTGGGAGCGAATCCGCGCGCAACCGATAATCTCGTACGCGGCGGCGAGGGACAAAACTTCCCGGTTTTATATATCGATGTGCAACGCTCCTACCGTCTGGCGGTACGCTGGAAGATTACGCAGGATAAGGCTTATGCCGATGAAGCCCTGAGGTATCTCAACGCCTGGTCTTCTACTCTGAAAACCATCACGGGTAACGCAGACCGCTGGTTAGCAGCCGGTATCTATGGCTATCAATTCGCTAACGTCGCAGAGATTATGCGTACTTACTCCGGCTGGGCGCGCACCGATTTTGAGCATTTCCAAAACATGATGCTGACGATCTTCTACCCGATGTCGCGTAATTTTTTAGACGTTCACAACGGTGCAGAGATTACGAACTACTGGGCGAACTGGGATCAGTGTGCGATTGCCAATATTTTGGCGATCGGCGTGCTGTGCGACCGACCTGATATCTATCAGGAAGCCATTGATTACTACAAGTATGGTCAGGGAAATGGGGCGGGAATGCAGGCCGTTGTACATTTACACCCCGGCTATCTGGGGCAATGGCAAGAAAGTGGCCGCGATCAGGGGCACACCACGTTGGGTATGAGTCTGGGTGTCGCATTCTGCGAAATGGCGTGGAATCAGGGGGATGATATCTACGGTTATGCCAATAACCGCTTCCTCGCCGGTGCCGAATATGTGGCGAAATCCAATCTGTCTGATAGCAATGGCGGTTTCCTTTCCGTTCCGTGGAAAAATTATCGTAATCGCCATGGCCTGATGGAAGGGCTTGGCACCGTCAGCCAGGGAAATAACCGTCCGTGCTGGGAAACAATCTACAACCATTACGCTAAACGCAAAGGAATTGCGACGCCCTACGTTTATAAGTATGTACAGAAAATCACACCAGAGAATGGTGGCGGTGGCGATGGTACGGGCTACGGCACGCTATTGTACACTCGCGATTTGCTCGTCGAGAGTTCAGCACTGAAACCAACTGGCTTAACCGCTTATCGCCGTGGCGACAGTATCGAACTTTCATGGTGGGGCGTCGTCGGAGCCACTAGCTATACGCTTGAGCGTTCAACCTCGGCGAATGGGGCATTCAGCCCAATCGCTTACAACATTACCGACTTATTAACCTATACCGATCAGCATATTATCTCCAGTGCATCCCGCTACACCTATCGTGTTAAAGCACTGGTGAATGGTGGAGAAACACTGGCTTCTGATGTCGTGAGCGTTGCGATAAAAACAGAAGAAATTTTTCATCTGGCGTTTAACGAAGGTTCAGGCACCACGCTGGCTGACAACACAGGAAAATGGGAAGCCAGCACCTTACATGGCGGAGCCAGTTGGGGAACGGGGCCGGATGGTGCTGGCGTTGCGCTGGTGTTAGATGGTGTCGATGGTCATGTCAGCTTGCCCGGAAAAGTGATGGAAAATTTAGGTGATTTCACCGTCGTTACCCGCTTCTGTGCTGACGACAAGCGCACCTGGGCGCGTATTTTCGATATGGGTTCTGGCACCCGACGCTGGATCGCCCTATTGCCTTACAGCAATCTGGGTAAACCCTCATTCAGAACATCCAGTTTGCATGGCTACATGATGGAAGCGTTTGAACCCACCACCGAGACATTCCCCGTTGGTCGTTGGGTCACCGTCGCACTGGCCCAGTCTGGTAATATCGGGATTATGTATATTGACGGGAAAGAGGTCGTGCGGAGTGAAACTCTAACACTAGCGCCTTACCAGCTCGGTGAATTGAGTGCCGCCTACCTTGGCCGTTCACAATATCCGACCGATCCCTACATGAAGGGGCGCTATGATTATTTCAAAATTTACGCAGGTGCCTTGAGCAGCACTGAAATTGCGGCGTTATCCAGTTAAGAAGTGTAAACACTCACCGCATGAATACATCAAATTTCATGCGGTGATAGCAGCCAGTAAACAAGGATCAGGCGTGCTCGAACCAGTCGCTATTCTGTTGCGCAATCGGCGTGATCGAATAGATCATTTCCTGCAAATGCTCACGAATCGCTTTTTCCGCGGCATCAGGATCGCGCGCTTTCAGGGCGCTAAAAATCAGGTAGTGCTGTTGAATCAGGCTGGGCGGTGGTGAAACCTGGCTCAGGCTGAGAAAACGTACGCGGTCCATCGTCGCTTTAATCGATTCGATGGTTTCCCACGCCAGCGGACAGTTGGCAATCTGCGTCAGCAACTGATGGAAACTGTCATCAAGGCTGAGAAACTCGCGCACCTGATCGTTCTGCGCAGCCAGTTCCTGACGGCGTAAGTTATGCTCCAGCGTCAGCAGCTGTTCTTCTGTCACCATTTCTGCCGCCCGGCGCGCAATCGCACATTCCAGAGCCTGGCGGATAAAGCGGGCATCTGCCACGCGCTGCTCGGAGATCTTCATCACAAACGTGCCGCGCTGCGGCAGGATCTGCACCAGTCCGGCCTCTGCCAGCTTGATAAAAGCCTCTCTGACTGGCTGGCGGGAAACGTCAAAACGCACAGAAATTTCTTTTTCAGACAGCAGCTTACCCGGCGGAATATTGCATTCCACAATGTCTTTGCGCAGTACGCGATAAATTTGCTGGTTGACTGGTTCGTTGTTGTTGATCTGAAAAGAGGTGTCCATGCCGTTGTGCTTACCCGAGAAATTTACCGTTTATGATACATGTTAATTAGGGACTATACCCGCCATACTTGTCTGTCATACCTCAAACTGCACGTTTGTTCGCTTACCTCACGCCCCAGCCACTCACATGAGTCAGTGGCTGGGGATAATGAGGAACAGCATATCTTTCACAGGAGACCCGCAGCCGGACGTTCCCAAAGAGCATATCGTTCAGTTGCCGCCTGTATTCGACTGGTTTAGACGCTTATCCTCTATTTCAAAAATACATAATTAAACGACTATCACACTATATTAAACGACTATCAAACTATGGCATAAGTAAATTAGGCAAGAACATTACCGTTTGCGGAAATAAAAAGAGAACCGCGACGAAAATGAGGAATGCCAATAAATACGGTACTGAAGTTTTCATAAAATGTACTGTGTCACATTTTAAAATACCACAGACCGTATACATACAAATACCAACCGGCGGCGTATTCGCTCCCAACAACGTTAAGGTAATAAACATAATGCCGAAATGAATGGGGTCATAGCCTATTTCTGTCACGATGGGCAGTAATATTGGCGTCAACAGCAATACCAGAGGACTGGCATCCAAAACCATCCCAATAATGAGTACCAAGGCAAAAATCAGTAGCATGATACCAGTAGGGCTTTCTGTAAAATCGGTAATGATTTCAGTCATTGCCTGAGGCAATTGATCCAATACGCTGATATGTCCCAGAATAAAGGCAGCCATAACCAAAAGCATGACAATACCCAGATCGCTTAGCGTTTCAGTCAATGTCTCAAGCATCCCTTGCCACGTGAGTTCCTTATAAACCAGACCACCAATAATAATGGCGTAGAGAACGATAAATGCCCCCGCTTCTGAAGTAGTAAACAGCCCTAAACGAATCACTACGATGAGAATGACTGGGAACATCAACGCCCAAAAACCGCGACGAAAACTAACCACAACCTCTTTGAACGTCGGCTTTGACAATGTTTCTGGTGGGATTTTCATACGACGAGCCATGATGTAATTCGTTATCATCAGGGTTATCGTCAGTAAAAAACCGGGGATAATGCCAGCGAGGAATAATTTACCGATAGAGACATTGCCCACAAATCCAAACAAAATTAACAGGATGCTTGGAGGTAATGTAGCCGTGATCAATGACGCAAAAGCGATAACGACAGCCGTGTAAGCCCGTGGGTAGCCCCGCTCAATCATAGAGAAACCGAGCATACGTGACTGCATTGACGCATCAGCGACTGCCGAACCAGCAACGCCCCCCATAAGCATCGCGAGTAATACGTTAATTTGCGCTAATCCTCCGATCATCCAGCCAGTCAGTAAACGCGCAAAATCCAATAAACGCTCTGTAATGCCTGTTCGCGTCAGTAAATTTCCAACCAAGATAAACAAAGGGACAGCAATCATCGGAAATGACTGTGTCGGAGCGGCAAACTTTTGAAAAGCGATACCAAGAGGGAGAAAATCAGACGTGAAGAAATAGGCCAGGCTTGATATGGCAATGACAAATCCTACCGGCATGCCCATCAGCATGAAAACGACGAATAATACACCGGTCAACCATATCATGGTAAATCCCCTCTAATAGATAATGCTCGACGGGTATTAACTTTATCAATCAGTTGCTCAACACAGGTCAATATCATTAGCAAACACCCTGTCGGAACTGCCGCACTTAAAAAAACATGATTTAATTCTGAAATGGGTAATACATGTGCTCGTGTATCCCAGGTAAAAAGATATCCAGAGTAAGTTCCAAAACCAAGAAATAAGATAATCAAAATTCTATTAATATAATCTATTCCAGTTTGGACTTTCTCAGGTAACCGCTTAGATAAAAAATCAATTCCCATATTACGTTGATTGGCTTGAGCATAATGGATAGAGAACATACTTACCCAAGCGAATAAAACCATTGATATCTCTATAGACCATATCAGTGGATACCCCACTGCTCGTCCAATAGCCGCGACCAGAATAAGTATCACCATGATGATAAACATAATCTTTGCAATGGCTATTTCTATTTTAATCAGTGTTTTCATCTGAAATATCTCACACAACGTCCCGCCGAAAAGGCGGGATCGGCACAGAGGTAATCAAGCTAATTTATTTGGTGTCCAACGCTGTTTTAAGGCTGTCACGAGCGGTTTCCAATCCAAGTTTAGCAGGTACATTTGCACAGGCGGTTATAAAGGGAGTGAGATCGATTTCTTCCACTTTTACGCCACTTTTGGACATTTTTTCTAAAACGGCTGCACTTTGCTCTATAATTTTTTGGGATGCGAATGCACCGGCATTATAAGATTCTTCATGAAGAATCTTCTGATATTCGGCAGGAAGTTGGTCAAACCATTTACTCCCAACAATAATCGACGTCATTAAGTGGTAGTGGTTGGTTTTAGTAATATATTTAGCGACCTCATTAAGCTTGGAACCGTATAACGCCGTTAGGTGCGCCTCGGCAGCATCCACTACGCCCGTCTGAATGGCGGAATACACTTCGGACCAAGCCATTGGCGTTGGTGATGCTCCCATGCAGTTGATTGTTTCAATAACGATAGGCGCATCAGGTACCCTTACTCTGACACCTTTTAAATCGGCTGGCTGGGTGAAAGGTTTTTTCGTAATCATCATACGAGAACCTTGATACCAATTGAACGAGAGGCTGACCAAGCCCGATTTGCCCTGTAACTGCGATTCCCATTCTTTAAATATGGGTGTTGTGACAAATTTCGAAGCTTGCTCATAATTTGACAATAAGAAGGGGGCATTCAGTATTGCCAATTCTGGCACAAATTGCGCCAGTCTACCGCCATCAGTGAGAACGCCAACATTACTTCCAACTTGAGCCTGCTGAATTAATTCACCATCGGCTCCCAACTGACCGCTAGGAAATAACCTCACACGCACTTTTTTATCAGTGCGTTTTTCAACGTTTTTCTTAAATTCCTTAAATCCAGCATAAACAGGATCATCCGGAGCTAACGCAGTGCTCAGGTTGAAATCATATGTTTTGGCGGCAACGGAAGATAAGGTAAAAAGCGAAAGTAATGAGGCAAGTGCTATTTTTCTGCATATCCTCGGTGTTAAAGCATAAAAATACTTCCTTTCGAAAGTTAAGGTATATTTTGACATATCTTTCTATTCTCCGAAGGAAAAATCATGAATGTAAAAATACTAGATACGCTAATTCAACACATCGAAATTAAATCCCCCACTTCTCAGTTATCAGAAAAATAGACTATTTACATCATCACTAACGGTTTATTGACCTTACCCATTAGTCAAACATTATTTAATCATTATCTCAGGTCACTCAGCGCCGCCTCTATCGCATTGCAGAATATTACCAATGATCATCTTTTCACTTCTTGTGCCAGCTCCACGACTTCAGCCCATACGCCATCATCAACAGGGATGCCTTTGACAAGATTCTCTTGCCGATTTTTAGCTGAATGTTCTCCGGGATAATAAACCTCTGTTTGACCTTCTGCCTGCGTCGATGTCTTGACATAATCCGCCACGCTGTCAGCCATACGCTCGCTAAATTCACTGCCGCCAAGCTGGGCTGGATCGAAAACAATAAAAATCTGACTGGCTCCGGTGCAACTGCCTTTACCAATTTTATCAATCTCATTTGTCGGATGGCCTGCGGACAGTAACGCCGCCATCGCATCTAACAAAACGGCCAGCCCCGAACCTTTCCAGTATCCGGTTGGAAGGATGCGCATAGATTGTTCAATTGGCCCCGGTTCATCGGTTAAATTTCCCTGCTGATCAAAACCGCCAGGGAAAGGCAGACGTTCGTTTTTAAGCCGCGTAACCTGTAATTTGCCGTATGAGTACTGCGACATCGCCATATCTAATACGATCGGCCCTTTTTCTCTCGGCACCGCCATCACAAAAGGGTTGTTACCTAAGCGGGTATTTTTAGCCCCCCACGCAGGCATACACGATTCCGTATTCGTCCAACACATTGCGGCAAGACCTTGTTCCGCGGCTTTCCAGCCGTACGCGCCTCCACGCATCCAGTGGGTAGTATTGCGTAAAGCAACAATCCCTATGCCATTTTCACGCGCTATCTCCGCTGCTTTTTCAACCGCAAACAAGGCGTTGGTGACACCAATCCCCTGATTACCGTCATAGATCTGAATCACACCTAATGATTTGACCTGAGTGGGCTCAGCCTGAATATCGATCCAACCTTTTTTGACATAGTCAATAAACCGGGATACGCGGTTTAAGCCGTGCGAATAAACCCCATCACAACTGGATTCTGTATGAATCTGTGCGCAAACATCCGCTTTTTTCTCGCTTAATCCCGCGTTCAAAAATGCCTTCTTTACAGTCTCTTTCATGACATCAAAACTAATTCTTTGCATATTTTTCATCTCATTTCTAAGACCAACATTCCACGATGGACATCATCATGACTGAATATCTACCAGCACTTCGCAGCAACTTTTTGGCACCTGTTCAACTTAGCTCATTTATCCGCCATTACCTACTACCATACAAGTACACCAATAGTGATAACTTGAATCACCTCACATTTATTAACATTTGCAACATTTATCGAAAAATCATAAATAGCAGAAGGAGGAACAGGAATGCATCAAGAGGGAAAAGAGGATGTGGCAGGCGAACCATAGGAACATTAACGCTGTGCTTCAGAGCGCTAATGGTGAAAGTCCTTTTTAGTTGATCTTCAACGTAATATGGCAGGTGTCATGGTTACCGCAATCCTGTTGCGGTGAGATAGAGATATTGCAGGACAAGGGGCCATCCGTATTTCCCTTGCCCTGTATGGTCACAAACATAGCCAACGCGATCGGTTTTGAAATTACCAGTCCATTGCCTGTAACGTCCCTTTCACGCCTTTTTCTAGCAACGTCAGATAATGCTGCGTCACCGCATCGACAAAGACAGGGTTCTTCGGTAAGTCCTCACCAAAAATCGCCGTCAGCGCCAGCAGTGCCGCGACTCGGCTTTCACCTTCTGGGCTGCGTTGCACCGTTTCAGCGATCAGATCTTTCAGCGGATCGCTAATTTCAATCGGTTTTCCTTGCTCATCCACGCCGCCCACATAGCGCATCCATCCCGCCACGCCGAGCGCCAGCGCATCAAAACGGCTGCCGCGTGCCAGATGCCAGCGGATCGAGTCCAGCATCCGCTGTGGCAGTTTTTGCGAACCGTCCATCGCAATCTGCCAGGTGCGGTGCTTTAACGCACGGTTACGATAGCGATCGAGCAGCGCATCCGCATAGGCGGCGAGATCGACACCCTGTGTACGCAGCGTCGGAGCCTGTTCACGCAGCATCAGATGATGTGCCACCGCGACCAGGTCGCTATCCTGCATGCACTCGCTGATATGCTGGTAGCCAGCCAGGTAGCCCAGATACGCCAGAAACGAGTGGCTGCCGTTCAGCATACGCAGCTTCATTTCCTCAAACGGCAGGACATCCTGTACCAGCTCCGCGCCGGCTTTTTCCCATGCAGGACGGCCGTTGACGAAGTTATCTTCAACCACCCATTGGAAGAATGGTTCACAGGCGATCCCCGCGGGATCGCCTACGCCCAGCAGTCCCTGAATTGTCTCCAACGTTTCCTCGGTGATAGCCGGAACAATCCTGTCCACCATCGTGGACGGAAAGGTGACGTGCTGTTCAATCCAGCGCGCCAGTTCGATATCCTGCAGCTCGGCCAGTTGCACGATCACGTTGCGCGTGACGTGCCCGTTTTCCGGCATATTGTCGCAGGACATCACGCTGAATGCCGGTAGCTGGCGTTCCCGTCTGCGTTTGATCGCAGCCAGAATCACACCGGGCAGGGAGCGTGGTTCTGCGGGTAACCCCAGATCGTGGCAAATCAGCGGATGTTCACTATTTAACTGCCCCGTCGCCGGATGGTGGCAATAGCCTTTCTCCGTGACGGTAATCGATACGATGGCGATATCCGGCGCGCTTAGCGCTTCCAGCACCGCCTCGATGCCTTCGACTTCCGCATGCAGCGCGCTGGTCGCTACGCCGATGACCCGGCTATTCCAGCCGCTGTCCGCCATTTCGGAAACCGACCACAGTAAATCCTGCTGGCGAATGGCTTCAATCTGCTGCTCGCCGCCAATCAGGTTGATTTCGCAATAGCCCCAGTCGCTACCGTGATCCGCCGCCAGCTTATCGGCACAGACCGCCTGATGCGCCCGGTGAAATGCGCCAAAGCCAATATGCGCAATACGTGTTTTTAGCTGGCTGCGGTTGTAACGCGGCACCACAACCTGCGATTTAAGAGTGGAAAATTCACTGATACTCATCGTTATCCCTGATAGGTGATTCAAAAAATACGTCAACTGCTGGAAACCTGAGAGGAACGGGGATAATGGGTAGATCGTAAAGACGCTGTGAATACATCCCTGTACGCTCGGATTGCGCCATCCATGGCGCAAACGCTTTACTCTTCTATCCCATTACCCCCGTTTTCGCTCCGCAAACAGGAGCGCTGTGGTGTTCTGTTATACCGCGTCGTCTAATGCATCCAAGTCACGGTCTTTCACTTCCGGCATACAGATAGCCGCGAATAAACCAATCACTGAGTAAGCAATCATCATCACGACAATCGGCCACCAGGAACCGGTCATGTTGCAGAAAATACCTGCTAACACCGGACCAAAACCAACGGCAACCAGACCACCCGTTTCTTTGGCAATCGCCATTTGCGTAAAGCGGCTGCGTCCACCGAATATTTCCGCCATCGTGATATTTTCCAGCGCAAATAATCCCAGTACCGCGAAGTTATGAATAATGATAATGCTGACGACAATTACGTTAACGCTATTCTCTTTATCAACGATAAGAGAGAGCATTGGGTAGGCTAACAATATCGCCGAGATATTCAGAATAATATACGGTACGCGGCGACCAATTTTATCCGAGAGCCATCCTAATAATGGAATGGTGATAAAACCAATAATGGAGCTGATCATCAATGCATCGGTCGGAATAGATTTATTGAACAACAGCGTTTGAACTAAATATCCCGCGAGGAAAGTCTGAATTAATCCTGAATTTCCTGCCTGTCCGAAACGTAATCCTGTCGCCAGCCAAAACGCCTTGCTTTTGAACATGGACAGTACTGATTTTTGCTCGCTTTGCTCAACCACCAGAGCAGGTGACGGCTCTTCAGTATCAGAGACATCATTACTCACTTTTTCAAAAACCGGGCTTTCTTTCAGGTTCATACGCAGCCAGATCGCGAAGATCATCACGACTACGCTGGCCAGGAACGGTACACGCCAGCCCCACGCTAGTAACTCTTCTCTCGAGAGGGCAAAAAACATGACGGCCCAGATAGCCGTGGCGCTGAGCGTGCCGCAGTTGGTGCCCATTGCAACCAGTGAGGAAATAATCCCGCGTTTTCCTTTCGGCGCGTATTCAGCCAGCATGGTACCGGCACCGGAAATCTCGGCACCCGCCCCTAACCCCTGCACGATACGCAAGGTCACCAGCAAGATGGGCGCGAAAATACCAATCTGTGCGTAGGTTGGTAGCACGCCAATTAACGTGGTACAGATCCCCATCATGGTAATGGTGATAAAGAGCACTTTCTTTCTACCGATGGAGTCCCCCATCCGGCCGAAAATAAAGGCACCGACGATACGTGCGACATAACCTGCGCCGTAGGTTCCCATTGCCAGAATCAGCGCCATCGCCGCCGATTGTTCAGGGAAGAATATTTCATGGAAGACCAATGCCGCACCGAGCGAATACAGTTGGAAATCCATAAATTCTAATGCGGTGCCCAGCCAGCCGGACACCGCCGCCTTGACTAAATCAGAGGTACTTCTTACAGGCTTATCTTGTCCAGATGCGATCTGCGTATTCATATATATACTCTCGACGATTTGTAATTATGGTAGAGCACAGTAAGTAAAATTACCGTTCATCATGGTGTCGCAATCCACTCCAGCCCGTTATTGATGGTCTGGAGTGATTAAGAGAGAAATAATTACTTCAAAGGAATCATTATATTATTCTGTAGTCGATATAGTTTTTCCTTTTATATATCCCTTGTTGTTAATAACGTGTCATTCATCATTAAACGTCAGCAGGACTTTACAGCAGCGTTTTTGATCTTTTTCAAAGACCTCAATCGCCTGTACCACCTGCTGATAATCAAACCGATGGGTAATCAGTTTGGCCGGATCGATACGTTTCGCTTTCAGCCACTCAATTACGATAGGGAATTTGTTGGCATTCAAGCGCGATGAGAAAATGGAGATCTCTTTGCTGGTGATTCCCTGTTGGCTGACCTGACAAGGTTCGCTGGAAAAGCCCATGATGGCGATACGTGCCGCAGGAGAAGCAATCGTAATCGCTTCCTGCAAAATAGACGGATGGCAGGCAGCATCAACAATCAGCGTAGGCTTGATATTCAGCGCGTCCAGCTCATCTTTTAATGACAGCGAGGCGTTGTTGATAACCCTGTCCGCTCCGCTACGTAATGCCATATCCAGACGTTCAGGAATGCGATCGACGACGATGACTTCCTTCACGTTGAACACGCCTTTCAGTACCTGAACCGAGGTCAACCCCATCGGTCCCGCACCATAAATCAGGGCGACATCCTGCTCTGTCGGCTTCACCTGTGCGGTCACGTTGGCGGAAATCGTGAAGGGCTCGACCATCACGGCGAACTCATCAGGGATCTCATCCGGGATGATGTGCGCGTTCTTCGCCGGTACGGCAGCGTACTCGCTGAACCCGCCGTCGCGATGCACACCCAGCACCACCAGCGAAGTACAGACGTTCGGCTTGCCGATTGAGCAAGGGTAGCAGTGGCCGCAGCTCACTACCGGGTCGACCGAGACGCGTTCGCCCAGACGGGATGCCTCCACGCCCTCACCGACCGCCTCAATCACGCCGAAGAATTCATGCCCGATCACGCGCGGATATTTAGCAAAAGGGTTATGCCCGCGATAGATGTGGCTGTCCGAGCCACAGATGCCTGCCAGCTTTACCTTCACCCGAACTTCACCTGCCGCTGGCTGCGGAATAGGACGTTCTTCAATCACCAGCGAATTCGGCTGCTGTATCACAATGCTTTTCATATTTTGGCCTCTGATTACCTATTCCACTCTTACCAGTTCCACAACGTGCCGTCTTCCAGACGGGCAACCGGCAGATAAGCGGGGTCATAGGGGTATTTGGCCGCCAGCTTTTCATCAAACTCAATGCCTAACCCCGGTTTTTCGCCTGGGTGCATGTAGCCGTTATCGAACGTCCAGTTATGTGGGAACACTTCCAGCATTTGCTCCGAATAACCCATGTATTCCTGTACGCCGAAGTTTGGTACCCAGAGGTCAAAGTGCAGCGCCGCCGCCATGCAGATAGGCGACAGATCCGACGGCCCGTGTGAACCGGTGCGCACCTGATAGAGCGAGGCAAAGTCGGCGATGCGACGCATGCCAGTGATCCCGCCCGCATGGGTAATCGTGGTACGGATGTAGTCGATGAGCTGTTCTTCGATCAGCTGTTTGCAATCCCAGATGCTGTTAAAGACTTCACCCACCGCAATCGGCGTAACCGTGTGCTGGCGGATTAAACGGAAGCACTCCTGGTTTTCCGCAGGCGTTGGATCTTCCATCCAGAACAGACGATAGTCTTCAATGCTTTTACCAAAGCGCGCCGCTTCAATCGGCGTCAGGCGGTGGTGCATGTCGTGCAGCATGTGCTCGTTGAAGCCAAACTTGTCGCGCACCGCTTCAAACAGCTTCGGCGTGAAATCGAGGTATTTTTCCGTCGACCACAGTTGCTCTTCTGGCAAGTTGCCTTTCGTCGCCGGCTCATACGCCAGCCCTTTGCCTTTCGCCATACCGTAGGTGGTTTTCATACCCGGCACGCCGCACTGTACGCGAATCGCCTTGAAACCCTCATCGCGATGCTTGGCGTAATCGTCCAGCACTTCATCAATCGAGTGGCCCGTGGTGTGGCAATACACCATCACGCCCGTGCGTGATGCGCCGCCCAGCAGTTGGTAGAGCGGCATGTTGGCAGCTTTGGCCTTGATGTCCCACAGCGCGGTGTCGACTGCCGAAATCGCGGACATCGTCACCGGGCCACGACGCCAGTACGCGCCTTTATAGAAATACTGCCAAATATCTTCGATCTGGTGCGCATCGCGGCCAATCAGCTGCGGACACACATGATCTTTGAGGTAAGAGGCGACCGGCAACTCACGCCCGTTGAGCGTCGCATCGCCGAGGCCGGTTAATCCGCTATCTGTCGTAATTTTCAGGGTGACAAAGTTTCGCCCCGGGCAGGTGACAAACACTTCAGCGCTGACAATCTTCACGTTACTTATCCTTCTGTGCATGTAGCCATTCGTTTATGCTGACTACCATACAAGTATATTAATCGAGATAATTTGAATCACCTCACATTTATTCACATTTGCAACATTTATCTAAAAGCCATGAAGATCGGGAAGAGAAACCGAGGTGCATCGAGGGGATAAAACGTAAGGAAATAAGAGGCAGGCGGCGGCTTACGCGGTCAATGCATCAGGAATTGGACGCACGCGGAACATGTTCTCCGTTGCGGTACATGCGCTGGCTATCTGCACCTCCCAAACAAGGGAAAGCCCCTACCGGACGGACTCGCTGTTGTAGTCTTGCAGGAAATCCAGAAACAGCCGCACCATGGGAATGTTCGTGCTGCGCTTTAGATAGCTAATGGCGAAAGTCCTTTTCAGTTGCTCTTCCAGCGGAATAACCGCGACGTCGTAAGCGGTCAGGCTTTTCGCGACAGACGAACAGAGAAAGACCACGCCGGACAGGTTAATCACCAGATCCATAATGATGTCCATGTTGCTGCATTCGCGAAAATAGCTTGGGTTGATGCCCTGTTGAGTGAAGGATTTGGAAACCGCGGCATGCTCCCCCGTCCCTTTCTGCGGCACGATCAGCTTTTCTTTGACCATCTGCGGCAAGCTGAGCGTCTTGCTGTCGGCAAGCGGGTGCGATCTTGCCATCACCGCAACAATGTCATCGATCTGACAAATGGTGTGATGAAACAGCGGATCGTTCAGGTACTCATCAAAAGGTGTCGAGAAAGACAGGTGGATTTCACCATTGCGCACCCTTTCCAGTAAATCGGTGCTGACGCCGTCAATAAAAGAGATATCGATATTGGGATAGGCTTTCTGAAACAGGTTAAACATATTGTAGTGAGCCAGACGATTAAAAATCGGGATCACGCCAACCAGCAGCGCGCCATCCGTGCTTTCCTCATAGCTGCTGACGAACTGCTCCAGCTCATAATGTTCTTTAATCATCCCCTGAATTTTGTCAGCAAAGATCTTCCCGAAGGGCGTCAGAGAAAACTGCCGGGTGGTTCGGTTAATCAGTTTTCTTTCCGTTTCAAGTTCCAGCCGCGCGATCTCCTGCGACAAGAAAGCCTGAGAGATATTCAGCGCCTTCGCCGCTTTAGTGAAACTCCCGACCCGGATGAGTTCCTGATAATAAATCACACGCTTTATACTGAACATTGTTTTATATTACGCATCAACTGTCTCGTTTATAACCACCCATAATAACAATTATAGGGGCCTGTAAATAATCAAATGTGATTAGATGCACATTTAATTCATGAGAAATAGCGTTAATGGTAGATATAGTCAACTTATTATCAAGGAGGAAATAATTCATTAACTTAAGACAGCCCACTCCATATTATTAAAGATTTTTTAATATTGTTTTTACAAACACAACATCGTTCTTCACAAACCTCTCTGATTTACATGCTTCTAACAAAGGACTGAAAGTATGCACTATCCGAAAACAGCCAAAATAGTATTAGCCTCACTGACGATGATGAGTTCCACCGCAATCAACGCGGCACAAAACCAACATGAAATCACCGTAAAGCAGGAAACCACCTCGGTGAAATTAATCTCTGACGTCGTTTATTCTCAGGTATCGATGCGCGGCTACCCTAACGTCGCATTAAAAATGGATATCCTTCAGCCTGAATCTAAAACCGCGCTTCCGGTCGTATTATTCATTACCGGCGGCGGCTTCATTAACGCCAATAAAGATAATTATCTGCAACAGCGCCTTAGCATTGCCGAAGCGGGCTATGTGGTTGCCAGCATGGAATACCGCGTCGCGCCTACCGTGCTTTTCCCCTCGCCGCTAGAGGATGTAAAGTCCGCCATTCGCTATCTGCGCGCTAATGCGAAAAAATTTGGTATCGACGGCCAACATGCCGCAGTTTTCGGTTCATCGGCAGGAGGCTATCTGGCGGCGTTTTCCGGAGTAACAAATGGCTCAAAAGCCTACGATAAAGGCGATCACCTCGACCAAAGCAGTGATGTCCAGGCTGTCATTGATTTCTATGGCTTATCCGACCTAACGCTCGTCGGTGAAGGCTTCCCAGACGATGTCGTTCAGAAACACGCATCACCTTCCGCAACAGAAGCTATCTGGGTTAACGGCACCGCAGTATTTAATGAAGGGGGCGCAATTACTCGCTATCCCGATAAAGCCGCAGCGGCCAACCCGATTAACTTTATCAGCGGCACCACACCTCCGTTCCTGATTATGCACGGCACAAACGATACCTCGGTTTCTCCACGCCAGACCGAGAGACTGCATCAGGCTCTGACGGCGAGAAATATCGAATCCACCTACTACAGCGTCAAAGGTGCCGAGCACGGCGGGCCGCATTGGCTGCAACCGGAAATCATGCAGATTACCGTCCGCTTTCTTGATAAGCACCTAAAACCTTAATACCCGTTTACGGTTTTTAGTATATCCCTCTATTATTTTGTTAAACAAACGTTAGTGCTAAATATGCACTAACGTTTTTTATTTGTTACGGAAAAAGTCATTATCCACTCCCCCCCATTTTATTACTCACATAAAAAATAGATAATCTGATACACATCAATTATTCGTTTTTATCACAGAAATAAAAACAGCAATTTGCATCCATATAATAGAAACACAATTTCTTAAACGAACGAGAAAAATAACAATGCATTTATAACAAATCGACATTTGTTATATACGGATATACAAAAAAATAAACGTGACCAACCGCACACTTACCCTTTAATTCCCATGTTCCAATAAAACCACAATAACAACGTGGCCTACTTATTATTTTCATCGTAATAATGAAGCATCATTCCCTATTAGCGCCACACTGCGAAATATTAACGCTATTGCTGGATTACTACTATCTGGCGTTCGCGCGGCTATCACCCCAATGTGAAGATTTATAATATGGAAGAATTATCTCGCCGTCGTTTTATTGCCTATATGGGAGGTACGATTGCTATTAGTGGGCATATCGGTCTCGCACAAGCGCAAAATGAACCCGAAAAAATGCAGGGTAAATTAGCGGTTAAATATGGCTTATTGCATAACGAAATGCGCTGTATCGGCTGCAAAGCCTGTATCAAGGCCTGTAAAGAGACTAATAACGTACCCGATGGCGTAACCCGACTGGATATACTGCAAACCGTCGATATTCCCGCCGTCGAGAAGACGCGCGCCATTAAGCAATTTTTCCGTAAATCCTGTCAGCACTGTGAGAATCCGCCCTGCGTTGCGGTCTGCCCAACGGGAGCTTCCTTCAAAGACGCGCTCACCGGTATCGTCGACGTCAACGATAAACGCTGCGTGGGCTGCCGCTACTGCATTGCCGCGTGTCCTTACCACGTACGTTTCATCAACCCAGTCACGAAGACGGCAGACAAATGTAACTTTTGTCGGGAAACCAATCTGGCCGCCGGGAAGCAGCCCGCCTGCGTCGAAATCTGCCCCACCAAAGCCTTGGTATTTGGCGATCTCAACGATCCTGAAAGCAACATTGCCAAGATGATCGCGAGCAACGCGACCTACCGCTCCAAGGTTTATTTGGGCACTGAACCCCAGCTCTACCGTATGCCGGGGAAACGAGGAGAAATCGACAATGCATAATGCCTTCACGTTCGACACGCTGGTATGGGATTGGCCCATCGCCATTTATCTTCTTCTGGTCGGCATTTCGGCGGGCATGGTGTCGCTCTCGATGCTCCTCAGACACTACGTTCCCAGTGAATATCGCGGCAGTAATCGCGTCATCAAAGCCACGGCCATCGTGGCACCGCTCGCCGTGATCCTCGGGCTGGTGATTCTGATTTTTCATCTGACTCGACCGCTAGCCTTCTGGTATTTGATGATTTTTTACAACCCGACCTCCATCATGTCCCTTGGCGTGATGCTCTTTCAGGTGTATTTCGTCGTGATGCTGTTATGGATCATCACGCTTTATCACGACGGATGGCTGACGCAGCTTGAGACCGTCTGGCACCGGCCCGCGCTGGCTGCGCGAGCGCGTAAGTTAACGGCGATGATCGTCAAAAAGTCCACGGTGATTGAAAACCTGCTGCTGGTGCTGGCGATCCTGCTCGGCTGCTATACCGGCTTCCTGCTGTCCGCGCTGAAATCGTTCCCGTTACTGAATAACCCCGTTCTGCCCGTCCTGTTTCTGGTATCCGGCACCACCTCCGGCATTGCTGTCATGCTGCTGGCCAGTGCATGGGGGCGCAATACGTCGGGGCATTCACACTCCCTGCATTTCATCCACCGTGTGGAAACGCCAGTGGTGTACGCCGAACTGTTCCTGCTGTTCGCGTTCTTTATCGGGCTGCTGCTTGGCGGCGGGCAAAAGGTTGTCGCTGCGCAGACCGCGCTGTCGGGTTTCTGGGGGGGTGTATTCTGGATTGGCATTATTGGCATCGGCATTGTGATCCCATTCATTGCCAATCAGGTGCGCAAGCCTTCCACGCATTCCGGCAAAGGCCAGCTGATTACATTAGCCACCATGAGCCTGTTCGGCGTGTTCCTGCTACGACTGTTCGTGCTTTATGCCGGACAAATGACGGTGGCCTGAATGAACACGTCATGGGTCTTATTCTGGATTGCATCGGCTACCTTTTTCATGCAATCCCTGGATACCACCATGGTGTATGTCGCCATTCCTGCCATCGCGCAGTCGCTACACCAGCCGGTGTTGCATATGGAAGCGATTGTGATCGCCTATATTGTCACGGTCGTCGCATTTACGCCGGCCAATAGCTGGCTGGCGGAACGACTAGGGGAACGGAAAACCTACCAGATCGCGATGGCCATTTTCACGCTCGGCTCGCTGCTGTGCATGACGGCAACCACACTCGGCAGCTTAAGCGTTTTCCGCTTTATTCAGGGCATCGGCGGTGCGCTCATGCTGCCCATCATCAGAACCGTGATATTGCGCACCACGCCGCAGAAGTTGAAATTACGCTTCCTGAATCGGGTGACCTTATTGGGATTACTCGGCACCCTGATCGGCCCCGTTTTCGGCAATATTCTGGTTAGTTTTCTCTCATGGCAGGCTATTTTCCTCGTGAATATCCCGCTGGCTTTACTCTGCTTTTTTCTGGCAACTAAATATATTCCTGTTGCTGCCATAAAAGAGACAACCCGCACGGGTGCCTATGAAGTCGTCTTTCCCATTTTGATGTTATTTCTCGTGGCCTTCATGTTAACCACCGCTACGAAAAATATATTGCCAACGTTCGTCATGCTATTTCTGTCTTGTAGCATGTTGGGCTTGGTATTTATTTATTATCGGCAGCATCTCATTGCAGAAACGGCATTATTCCCTCGCGCCCTGTTTGGCATCAGAACCTTTTCAGTCGGCGTTATTGGCGGCATCGCGACGCGAACATTACTGGCATCGACGCCCGTCGTGCTGTCGTTAATGCTGCAAACGACGCTGGCCTGTAAACCCGCGGAAACCAGCCTGGTTCTGCTGCTCTTTTCCAGCGGCGCACTGCTGTCAAAACTGCTGTTCGAACCATTGGTCAAGCGTATTGGCTACCGTCGGCTGTTGATGCTGACAACCAGCATCACGTCGCTGTGTATCCTCGCCCTGAGCGTCGCCGTACAAGAGAAATCGATGCTGCTCATCGGCATCATCGCCCTGCTGTTAGGCGTGCTGATTTCAACCTTATATTCAGCAGCAGGCACGCTGGCCTTTAGCAACCTGAATAACAGCACGTACCACAGCGGTAATAACCTGCTGACCATTAGCCAATTACTTTCCGTCATGCTCAGTATGACGCTGACGTTTCCGATATTACGCTTTCTTTCTCAGTTTGAAATTCTCTTCAACCTTAACCCTTTCAGCCTGTTGTTTTTATTACTCGGCATTGGCTTACCCATTTGCTGCCTGATATTCAAGCCCCTCAATAACGACGACGGCTATCACTTTATTCATGGGAGATAAATTTGTGACTCACCGTATTCATTCAAAAACTACTGGAACTATTGATATGAAAATCTGCTCAGGAATCCTTCCACTCTGCCTGTTATTCGCAATGGGAACCGCGGTTGCGCAAGAAGGGAATTTTAAAGCTGGCACCTATTCCGCCGCGAGACAGGGTATCGGCGGGGACGTCACCGTTACGCTCGATATCGATGCGCAGGGGAAAGTCCTTAAATCGACGATTGATGCCCCGGAAGAAACGCCGGAAGTCGGCGGGGAAGCAGCTATAGAACTCGCAAAAACCATGACCGAAAAACAGAGCATTCAGGTTGATGGCGTGTCCGGTGCCACGATGACCAGCGGTGCGGTGAAAGAAGCAGCAGAAGACGCGTACTCACAGGCTAAAGCGAATTAATCCCGTTGGTTCTCCACGCGCAGCACGACTGCATTGTAAGAATACGAATGACATTAAGGAAAACATCATGACACGCTTCAGAAAAAGTGTACTCGCGACGCTCTGTCTCTCGATGATGAGCTGGTCTACCGCGCAGGCGGCGGACGCGGCAAAGCCGGAAATCCCGAAAAGCGCGGATATCGTTATTATAGGCGCAGGCGCGGCGGGCACGTCGGCAACGATGGCTGCCGCAGAGAAAGGGGCAAAAATCGTCTTACTGGAAAAACAACCGATTGTCGGTGGCACCGGTAACTTTGCCGAAGGCATCTTCGCCGCCAACAGCAGCCTGCAGAAACGTCAGGGGATTGTGGTCACGCCGGATATGGCCTTTAAGACCATCATGGATTACAGCCATTGGATGGCTAATCCCTTCGTGGTGCGTGCTTTCGTCAACCGTTCTGCGGACACAATTGAATGGGTGAAATCAAAAGGCATCAAGTTTGAATATATCGGCCCCGGCGGTCCTGGCGGCATGCTGACCTGGCATGTGATCGACGGCCCCGGCCACGGACGCCACCTGATCAAGACATTCCACGAGCAGTTTAAAAGCATGGATGTCACCACGCTGGTGAAAACGGCGGGTAAAGATCTGGTCGTGAAAGACGGCAAGGTGACGGGCGTTATCGCGCAAGATAGCGAGGGCAACACCATCCAGATAGACGCCAAGGCCGTCATCATCGCGACCGGCGGCTATGCCAACAATAAAGAGATGCTGCAAAAATACGCCGCTTTCCCCGATACCATCATGGTCGGTAACGTCGGTAAAGACGGCGACGGGATTAATATGGCCTGGAAAGCCGGTGCCAAACCGGACGGTCTGGGTCTGCTGCAAGCCTATCGCCCCGGCCTGCCAGACTACGCTCCGAACTCTCACCTGCTGGCCGCCGCGCGTCAGCCCTATCTGTGGGTTGACCAACATGGCCGCCGCTTTACCGATGAATCCAACGTCATCATCTGGCCACACTCCGGCAATGCGCTGTCAAAAGCGGGCGGCATCATGTACTCCATTTTTGACGAGACATCCCGTAAGCATTACGTCGAAGACGGCATTGATGTGTCGATTGGCGAATGGGTGATCGCCAATACCAAGCTGACTAAATTTGATAGCGAATTTACGAAGGAAAGTCAGAAAAATCGCGGCTTCGTTTTCAAATCCGCCACCATCGACGGGCTGGCAAAAGAGATGGGCGTTGATGCGAGCGTGCTGAAGAATACGCTGGAAGAAAACAACAAATTTGCGACGCAAAAGCGGGATGAGGTGTTTAACAAAAACATGGATTACCTGCGTCCGGTCAAAACCGGTCCGTTCTATGCGGTGAGAATGCAACCGGCAGCGCTAGGCACATTAGGCGGCGTGAAGATCGACGAGAAAATGCAGGCGATAGATAAATCCGGTGAGGTCATTCCGGGTCTGTACGTCACGGGTAATGATGCTGCTGGCATGTATGGTGACACCTATGACCTGCTGTTAGGCGGCGGCACGTTTGGCTTTGCGCTCAACTCCGGTCGTATCGCGGCAGAAAGCGCCCTCGATTATATGAAGTTCAGCAAGAAATAAGCACCAGTACTTAAGCCAGCCTGTATGCCGATGCGGGCTGGCTTTTATTTGAGAGGAATAGATTCAAACGGGATTCACTGCGAGCGGAATAGCATTCCACTCATCCAGCTTTACGAAACGTCAGGTTAAAACGGCATTCGTCGGACATCCCTTCCGGCACGTTGCCGCTTTTCAACGGCAGAATGCCGTGGAAATAGAGCCGCGATTCACCACCCCAGACCACCACATCGCCGTGTGTCAGCGGAACACGTTGCGCTTTATCACTACGCGCCATGCCGCCAAACAGGAACATCGCGCTGAGCCCCAGCGAGACGGACACGATAGGCTGGTGAAAATCCCGTTCGTTTTTATCCTGATGCAGAGACATACGCGTACCGACATCATAGCGATTGATGAGGCAGGCATCCGGTTCAAAATCAGCAAAACCCGCTTCGCTCGCCGCCTGCTTCGCCAGTCGGGAAAAAACCTCTGGCATCGCGGGCCACGCCTCTCCGCTCAGCGGATCGTGTGCGGTGTAACGATAGCCGCGTTCATCCGTCACCCAACCGAGCGGCCCGCAGTTACTCATCGCCACCGACATCACAAAACCGCCCGGCGTGACCATATTCCGCAGCGGCGCTCGCGCAGTGACAGCTTTCAGCGCCGTAAGCAGCGCCGGAGCATCGTCATAGGCGCGACCACGCAGGATGACCGCCCCCGGTGCCAGCGTTTCCGTCCAACGACGCGGCGCTTCATCGGCAAATAAATCAAAATTCACGATGACGATTCCCCTTGCAGATGTACGGTCAGCTCTTTCTCCAGCAGTTCTTTGTCCAACTGCTCTTTATCCAACAGGGCACGCTTACGCACAATGCCCCAGCGATAGCCTGACAGCGCACCGTCATGTCGGACCACGCGATGACAGGGAATCGCAACCGCCAGCCGGTTTGCCGCACAGGCCCCCGCGACCGCGCGTACGGCGGCCGACGATCCAATGCGCTCAGCGACGTCACGATAGCTCAGCGTTTCTCCAGCCGGAATCGCCCGTAGCGCCTGCCAGACTCGCTGTTGGAATGCCGTACCGCGAATATCCAGCGGCAGCGTGAACCCGATAGTCGGATCGTCGACAAACCCGACAACCTGCGCCATGCGTTGTTCAAACGCCGCATCGCCACCGATCAGCTGTGCGTTAGCAAACATCTCCTGAAGCGCATTGAGCAGAGATTCAGGATCGTCTCCCAGCAGGATCGCACAGATCCCTTTCTCGCTTTCTGCCACCAGCACCTCACCGAGTGAGCAGCGGCCAACGCCAAAGTGGATCGTCATCCCTTTTCCTTTGTTCTGAAACGCCGTCGGCGTCATCCCTAAATGCGCACCCGCTTCGGCATAAAAGCGCCCGCTGGCCTCATAGCCCGCCGCCGTAATCGCGTCAGTCACCGTGCCGCTATCTGACAACTGTTCACGTAGCTGCCGATGGCGATGGGCGCTGGCATACTGCTTTGGCGTCAGACCGGTTATGGTTTTGAACACGCGATGAAAATGGAACGCGCTTATCCCCACGGCCTGAGCCAGCACCGCCAGCGTCGGTTGATGCTCAGACTGCTCAATCATCCGGCACGCGCGGGCAATCTGCTGCGCCTGCTGTTCCTGCCGCGAAAGTGTTCCCTGACGACAGCGTTTACACGGACGGAAACCCGCCGCCTGCGCCTCGTCGGCCGTCGCAAAGAACACCACATTTTCACGTCGGGGCTGACGTGATGCACAGGAGGGCGCACAGTAAACCCCCGTGGTTTTCACCGCATAGATAAAGCAGCCGTCAGCCGCTTGATTACGCGTCACCACCGCCTGCCAGCGCGAGTCGGCATCCTGAAACGGTGTATCGTTACGCATCATAGGCACCTCAACCTCATTCCAATCTCAGTCTGACTGCCAGTCTTGATATTACTGTCAGTCTTAATACTACTGCCCGTCTTGATACAACTAAAAGTCACGCCATGCGCTAACGCTAAACCAGAGCGACCTTACGCACACGTTCAACTCTTGCTTTTTCATTCGGATCGCCCCGATGTTGATATTTCCGCCGACATTACCGGTTACTTTTTGAACAAATCTGTGATGTGAATAAATGGTACACGGTGAGACTCAGCTTTTTCTCAGCAATCAGGGGGCAACATGAGCGGAAATAAAGTTCACTGGAATGGCGGTTTGCATGACGATGCGGTGCAGATTATGTCACGCGGTGGGGGAATCATCGTTTCGCCCACCAAGGTGGGTTACATCATCATGGCTTCAGATAAGGCCGGGCTGGAACGCAAATTTGATGCCAAACAGCGTAGCCGAAGCAAGCCGGGTGTCGTGCTGTGTGGATCCATCGCGCAGTTGAAAGCGCTGGCGCAGCTAAACCCAGAAATCGAACAGTTATATCAACGCCATTGGGATGCCGACGTGCTGCTGGGCTGCATTCTTCCCTGGCACGACAGCGCATTAGTGCGTATCCCCAAAGACGGCTCGAAAGCGCTGATGATGGACGATCGCAAAACCAGCTGTTTCGTGATTAAGTTCGGTAAACCGAGCGAAATCCTCACGCAGGAGCTGTGGGAAAAGTACGGTAAATTAACCTTTGCCAGCTCGGCTAACCCGTCTGGCAAAGGCAATCGGGGCGAGGTGGAGGGGATCGGTGAACGGATCAGTGCCTTTGCCGATCTGATTATCGAAGCCGACGATTACGTGAAATCTATCCAGCCGAATAAATCCCATGACACACGCTACGAGCAAGGCGTGATGGTGTCGATGGTGGATACAGACGGTCAACTGATACCGGAACAGAAAGGGAGACGGAGCGTATATCCGTGCCCGGCGCTGATACGCAAGGGGTTGGATGTGGACAAGGTGATGTCGCTACTGTCTGATACCTTCACCACCTGGGACTATCGCCACGGCGAGTATTATTAACGCGTAACAGCGGCATAACCTGCCGCTGAAATATCCCTTCCCACATGGCACGCTATGCGGCAATCTCCTATGCTCGTTTTCTGTCCTTGCGTTCTCATCACGGAAGCCGTTTATGCCATCCCACTCGCCGTCGGATTTCACGCAGCTCGCCAAAACCCATCTCAGCGCCATCAATACACGCTGGGCTAGCCTGATTGAACAGATTGGCGACTGTCGCCATCAGACCACGCCGCATAGGGAACCCTATGAGGCACTGATGCGTGCGGTTGCCTATCAGCAGCTAACGACGCGTGCTGGGGATGCGATGGTCGCGAAGCTCCTGCGGGTACATGGCGATGTCTTTCCCACCCCGGAACAAATACTGGCCTGCTCCACCGACACGCTGCGGCAGTGCGGTTTTTCCGCCCGCAAAGCGGATACACTGCATGGCATCGCCCAAGGTGCGCTGACTGGTCTGGTGCCCAGCCTCGAACAGGCCGCAGAGAGGGATGATGACACGCTCATTCAGCAGTTGACGTCGCTCAAGGGGATCGGGCGCTGGACGGTCGAAATGTTTTTGATTTATTCGCTGGAACGCACCGATATCATGCCGCTCGACGATCTCGGTATTCGGCAGGGGTTACGCTATGTTTATGATTTGCAGGACATGCCGAAACCGCGCGAGTTACAGGCACTCAGCCTGCACTGTCAGCCTTATCGCACGGTGGCATCCTGGTATTTATGGCGAGCGCTTGAGCTACCGGCATATCAGAGCTTTAAGCTGACACACCGGTAACGCGCAGCATTACCGCAGGTGGATTAGCGCAGACGAGAGCTGGTCGATACCTGCTGAACGTGACGACGGCGGTTCACTATGCGCTCCCGCAGCGTATCGTAGGCCCAGTTATACACCACGGTGTACGGCAGGAAGAACAGGAAGAAGCCAATTTCCAACATTAGCGCCTGCCACAGCGTGACGTTCAGCATCCACGCCGCCAGCGGCAAACCAATCAGGATAAAACCGCCTTCAAACCCCAGCGCGTGAGCGATACGAACCGGCAGACGACGCTTAACGCGATCCGCTGGCCACAGGCGATCGAATATCGTGTTGTAGATCATATTCCAGATCATCGCGACGCTGGCCAGCATGATAGTCAGCGCCCCCATATCGAAAACGGACTTATTCATCAACCAGGCTGCCGTTGGTGCACAGATCATCGTAGCAATCAGCTCAAAGCCCACCGCATGGTACACACGCTCACGTAAGGTTTTACTGGTTTTGTTCTGCATAGCACATTCACTTTTATTTATTGCGAGTTACTGGTCAATTTTCGCCATGACCATGGATGGCATCGTATTACGCCCTTATTTTCATCGCATAAGGTGGTAGAGTACAGTTAGATTCCATCGATAAAAACGATATACTCGTCATACTTCAAGTTGCATGTGCGTTGGCAATACTCGGCTCATCACTGAGCCTCGCCCTGAAGGGCCGCCGCAAGCGGCGTTCAAATCGGCTAAGACGATTTGTCCTCGCTCACCCCAGTCACTTACTGAAGTAAGCTCCTGGGGATTCACTGCGTCGCCGCCTTCCTGAAACTCGAATTATTTAGGGTATAGATAGAAATGCGATATTCACCGGAATCCCTGTTGGCTTTTGTGACCGCCGTTGATGCGGGCTCATTTTCCGCCGCCGCACGGCGCTTGCATAAAAGCCAGTCCACCATCAGCGCGGCCATCGCCAATCTGGAAGCCGATCTGGGGCTGACGCTGTTTGATCGATCCGGTCACCAGCCGGTGCTCACACTGGCGGGCAGAAAAGTGCTTTCCCACGTACAGGCGATTTTATCTGCCAGCGAAGATCTGGATGGGCTGGCGATCCGTCTGGCCGACCATATCGAACCCCGTCTGACGTTTGTGCTGTCCGATATCTGGCAAGCGCCTCACTACGAACTCGTGCTTCAGCGTTTCGCCCAGCATTTTCCTGATATTGAGTTTGAATGCCTGATTGCGGAAGGTGATGACGTGATCGATCTGCTGCAAATGAACCGCGCGCATGTCGGGCTATTGCGCGCCCAGACGGATTACCCGCCCGATATTGCCGCCGCGCGTTTGCAGATTAAGACCGACATGGCCATCTTCGTGTCGGCAGCGCACCCGCTCGCAACGGAAAAAACCGTGACGCGCAGCCAACTGGCGACCGTCCGCCAGCTCTATCTCAATACCTATAAACGCAGCGATCGACTACAACCGGAAGGGATCGTCTGGTCTGCGCCGTCCTACCTGATGCTACTGGAAATGGCGCAGCAGGGGCACGGCTGGAGCATTCTGCCACGCTGGCTGGTGGCGCAATACGACCAGCAGAAACTGGTGGAGCTGCCTGTCGCAGGCTGGCCGCAGTGGATTGACGTGGACGTTGTCTGGTCCAAGCCCCATCCGCCTGGCCCAGCAGGACTGTGGATGATCGACAATCTCCTTGCCCAACAAGAGACTACACAGCCATAACTCCGTCACGGCATTGGTAAAATCACATCCGTCATCACCTCTGCCACCGCACCGTGACTTTAGTGATCGGCCTGTTTTTTCATGAAACGATAAAAAGCCAATAACGGTTTATTTATATCGCCAACGAATAACATTAAGGATTAAATGGTTATTGTTTTTAATTTCACCATTTACTTTACTTAATTAAGACAATTAAAAGAGGAATATTTTCACGTTAAATCGCGTGCCCTTTCCCGTGGCGTCCGCACACAGGAAACCTATGCTGTGCCACCGTTCCACACGTCTGCTACGGGGAAAAAATAACGCGCACATCATTATTATTGTGATGTACCAAAGTAGTACTTCCCGACAAAAAACCATACTATTATGGTGATTACTACTTTTGTATTCGAGACATCCCTGTAGTGCTGCAGTAATACGCCTTAATAATAAGATGCTGAATCCTATAAGGTGAAAATTTACTAATTGATGCAATTGCAAGTGAGAAAAAAATGTCGAATAAACCCTTCTATTACCAAGATCCGTTTCCACTCAGTAAAGATGACACCGAATATCGCCTGTTGAGCAGCGACTTTGTCTCTGTCGCACAATTTGAAGGTCAGGACATCCTGAAGATCGAGCCAGCCGCGTTGACCCTTCTGGCTCAGCAAGCCTTCCACGATGCTTCTTTCATGCTCCGCCCCGCTCACCAGCAGCAAGTTGCCGATATTCTTAGCGACCCGGAAGCCAGCGAAAACGATAAATACGTTGCCCTGCAATTCCTGCGCAACTCAGAAATTTCCGCCAAGGGCATTCTGCCGACCTGTCAGGATACCGGTACGGCGATCATCGTCGGTAAAAAAGGCCAGAACGTCTGGACTGGTGGTAATGATGCCGAAGCGCTGTCTAAGGGCGTGTACAACACGTTTGTTGAAGACAACCTGCGTTACTCACAGAACGCCGCGCTGGATATGTATAAAGAGGTTAACACTGGCACCAACCTGCCCGCGCAGATTGACCTCTACAGTACCGAAGGCGAAGACTATAAATTCCTGTTCGTCACCAAAGGCGGCGGTTCTGCCAACAAGACTTATCTGTATCAGGAAACCAAAGCGCTGCTGACGCCGGGTAAACTGAAAAGTTTCCTGATTGAGAAAATGCGCTCGCTGGGCACCGCAGCCTGCCCGCCGTACCATATCGCGTTTGTCATTGGCGGCACCTCGGCAGAAACCACGCTGAAAACCGTTAAGCTGGCGTCAACCAAGTACTACGACGAACTGCCGACCGAAGGCAACGAGCACGGTCAGGCGTTTCGTGATGTCGCGCTGGAACAGGAAATTCTGGAAGCCGCGCGCGATCTGGGTCTGGGTGCACAGTTTGGCGGGAAATATTTTGCGCACGACGTGCGGATTATCCGCCTGCCGCGCCACGGTGCCTCTTGCCCAGTCGGTATGGGCGTGTCCTGTTCCGCTGACCGTAACATCAAAGGCAAGATCAACCGTAAAGGTGTCTGGCTGGAGCAGTTAGAGCAGAATCCGGGCAAATACATTCCTGAACATCTGCGTGAAACGGGCGAAGGCGATGCGGTTAAAATCGATCTGAACCGTCCGATGGCCGAGATCCTGAAAACGCTGTCGCAGTATCCGGTATCCACCCGTCTTTCCCTGACTGGCACCATCATCGTGGGTCGTGACATTGCTCACGCCAAGCTGAAAGAGCGTCTGGATAACGGCGAAGGCCTGCCGCAGTACATCAAAGATCACCCGATTTACTACGCGGGCCCGGCGAAAACGCCAGAAGGCTACCCGTCCGGTTCGTTAGGCCCAACCACCGCTGGCCGTATGGATTCCTACGTCGATTTACTGCAAGCCAACGGTGGCAGCATGATCATGCTGGCAAAAGGCAACCGCAGCCAGCAGGTGACCGACGCATGCCATAAACACGGCGGCTTCTACCTCGGCAGCATCGGCGGCCCGGCCGCGATTCTGGCGCAGAACAGCATCAAGAGCCTGACCTGCGTGGAATACCCGGAGCTGGGAATGGAAGCGATCTGGAAAATCGAAGTCGAAGATTTCCCAGCCTTTATTCTGGTCGATGATAAAGGCAACGACTTCTTCCAGGTGATTCAGAGCGCTAAATGCGTGAAATGCGGTTAACTCAGTTCTGTAGTCATTAGAGGTTAGGCAATATTTCGTGTGCCAACGCCCCTATTGTCGGGGCGCTTTCAGACCGTTGACAAACCTATTTGCCGAATGAAAACGGGAGTAACGGAATAGAAGAGTAAAGCGTTTGCGCCATGGACAAAAACGTCAGGAACGTTTTTGAACGTCGCTAGCGACGGCCCTGAAAGGGTGAATCTCAGGGATGAGATTCATATCTGCGCAAGCCGAGCTTACATGGACGTACTTGCAGCGTCTTTACGATCTATCCGTTACTCCCGCTCTACGGACTTTGTCAGCAACCTCAACGCCCCGATTTTCGGGGCGTTTTTTATTTGATGCCTAACCGCTTTGCCAGACGGTGCAGGTTGCCGCTGTCCATTTCCAGTTCTCTTGCGCAGGATGACCAGTTGCCCTCATGGCGCGCCAGCGTTTGTTGGATGATCCGCCGCTGATAGTCGTCCGTTGCCTCCCGCAGGCCGCCGCTGATGAAATACGCGGGTGCAGTGTCGATAGCGCTCGACGCCCCTGCGGCAGCATGAACGGACTGAGAGGGAAGTTCGAGATTGAAATGTTCAGGGCCTAACAGCACCTCGCCTGATTCCTGCCCTGCTCTCGCCAGCACGGTCGCGCGATAAATAGCGTGTTCCAGCTCGCGCACATTCCCCGGCCAGTCGTACTGTTCCAGTAGTGCGCCCGCGTCGGCCGTTAACGCCAGACGCGCCAGCCCCAATTGTACGCGGCTGCGCTCGCAGAAGAATCCCGCCAGCAGCGCCACATCCTGACTGCGCTCACGCAGCGGTGGTACAGACAGAGGGAACACGCTCAGACGGTGGAACAAGTCAGCACGGAAAGCGCCATCCAGCACCGCCTGCCGCAGATCGCGGTTGGTGGCCGCCAGCACGCGCACGTTCACTTTCAGGCTGCTGTCATCACCCACGCGCTGGAGATCGCCATACTGCAATACGCGCAGCAGCTTCGCCTGTAGCGTCAGCGACAGTTCGCCAATCTCATCCAGAAACAGCGTGCCGTTATCCGCCATTTCAAACTTGCCGGTTCGATGGTGGATTGCTCCGGTAAACGCGCCCTTCACATGACCAAACAGCTCGCTCTCCGCGACCGACTCCGGCAGCGCGGCACAGTTCAGGTACACCAGAGGATGACTTGCCCGGCTGGAACCGCGATGAATCGCCCGCGCCACCAGCTCTTTACCGACGCCGGTTTCCCCCATAATCAGCACGTTCAGGTCGGAACCTGCGACGATATCGACCTCTTTCTTCAGCCGCTGCATCGGTTCTGACAGTCCGACCATTTCCTCGACACTTTCCGCCGCCGGACTTTCAGCCCGCACTGGTGCGGGTAACTGCCGCTCAAGACGCTCCATCAGCAGCGCGTTACTCAGTGCCGCCGCCGCCATTGCCCCCACCAGCCGCAGTTCTTCATCGCTGAAATGGTCGAACTGACAGGGATCCATGCCGTCCACGGTCAGCGCCCCGATCAGGTTCTGATTGGCAAACAGCGGTAAGCCGACGCAGGCATGCACCTTAAGATCCTCCTGACTGGGAATCAGACCGTCATAGGGATCGGGAAGCTGACTGTCCGCCGGAAAGCGCACCACGTCACCCGCGCGGGCAATCGCCTCCAGACGCGGATGATCGGACAGACGAAAACGTCTCCCCAGCACGTCCGGCGCCAGACCGTCGATCGCCAACGGACGGAACAGCTGATTCTCGTAACGCAGCAGCGCCGAGGCATCACAGCGCAGCAGTTGGCGCAGGCTGTTGATTAAGCGCTGGAAGCGATCCTGATTCGATAGCCCCATTTGCAGCTCGATAGCAATGCGGGCAAGGGCGTTAATAGAGAGCGTCATAGTGTGTCCTAATGACAGAACCTGTGTCATTAAGACAATAGATAAAGCATGTCATTTTGACAACCACTATTTATTAAAACGTTATAAATCAATTAATTAAAAATTGGCACGCTTCCTGCAATCTCTACAGCATATTCCCGACTATGACTACTGAGGTTTCAGAACATGACAATTCACGTTAAGAACAATATCCACTGGGTTGGACAACGCGACTGGGAAGTCCGTGATTTTCACGGCACCGAATACAAAACGCTGCAAGGCAGTAGCTACAACAGCTACCTGATCCGCGAAGAGAAAACCGTGCTGATCGATACCGTCGATCACAAATTCAGTCGTGAGTTTGTGCAGAATCTGATGGCGGAAGTGGATCTGAACACGATTGACTACATAGTGATCAACCACGCCGAAGAGGATCACGCCGGGGCGCTGACAGAACTGATGGCGCGTATTCCCAACACGCCGATTTACTGTACCCACAACGCGATCGATTCCATTACCGGACACCACCATCACCCAGAGTGGAATTTCCACACAGTCAAAACTGGCGACACGCTGGATATCGGCAACGGCAAACAGCTGATCTTTATCGAAACGCCAATGCTGCACTGGCCGGACAGTATGATGACCTACATGACCGAAGATGCCGTGCTGTTTAGTAACGATGCGTTCGGCCAGCACTATTGCGATGAGCACCTGTTTAATGACGAAGTCGATCAGACCGAACTGTTCGAGCAGTGCCAACGCTATTTCGCCAATATTCTGACGCCGTTCAGCCGCTTAGTCACCGCAAAGATCCACGAAGTGCTGGGCTTCAACCTGCCGCTGTCGATGGTTGCGACCTCACATGGCGTGGTATGGCGTGACGATCCTGCCCAGATCATCCACCTGTATCTGAAGTGGGCGGACAGCTATCAGGAAGATCGCATCACGCTGTTTTACGACACCATGTCCAATAACACTCGCATGATGGCCGACGCCATTGCGCAAGGCATCAACGATGTCGATCCCGGCGTAGCGGTAAAAATTTATAACGTCGCCCGTCACGACAAGAACGAAATCCTGACGCAGGTGTTCCGCTCGAAAGGCGTGCTAGTCGGTTCATCCACCATGAATAACGTGATGATGCCGAAGGTCGCCGCCATGCTGGAAGAGATCACCGGCCTGCGTTTCCAAAACAAGAAAGCCTCGGCGTTCGGCAGCTACGGCTGGAACGGCGGTGCGGTAGACCGCGTTCAAACCCGCCTGATGGATGCCGGTTTTGAAACCACGCTAGCGCTGAAAACCAAATGGCGTCCCGATGGTTCCGCGCTGGAAATTTGTCGTGAACACGGTCGTGAAATCGCCCGTCAGTGGGCATTACATCCGCTGGATGACACGCCAGCCCGTCGCGTCATCTCGCCCGTAAAACAGACCGCCGCGGCACCGCAAGCCACCACCGCCCCGCAGAATGTGAGCGCCCCAGCCGAGAGCGCCTGCGGATGCAATGAAGTCGCAGCACCACAGTCAACCGCACAGCCAGCGGTACAGTCAGAAAACGGTTGTATGGTGTGCAGCGTCTGCCAGTGGATCTACGATCCTGCACTCGGCGAACCGATGCAGGATGTCACCCCTGGCACCATGTGGTCGGACGTACCAGACAGCTTCCTCTGCCCGGAATGTGGGCTGGGCAAAGACGTTTTCAATCCGATTCGCTAAGGAGAGGATGATGAAAGACATCGTGATTATTGGCGCGGGCTTTGCCGCCCGCCAGCTCATCCGACAGCTGCGCAAGCTGGATGCGCACTGCCCTATCCGCCTGATTACTGCCGACAGCGGCGATGAGTACAACAAGCCGGATCTAAGCCATGTGATGAGCCTGCAACAGCACGCCGACGATCTGACCAAGATGTCGGCAACCGCGTTTGCTGAAGAGAACCGCATTGCGCTGCTGGCCAATACGCGCGTCACCGCCATTGACCGCCAGGCGCAACAGGTCATCTGCGGCACGGATCGTTATGATTACCATAAGCTGGTGTTCGCAACGGGTGCCAGCGCAATGGTGCCGCCGCTTCCGGGACGCGAACATATGCTGACGCTCAATAGTCAGCAGGAATATCGCACCCACGAAAATCGGCTCTGGCAGGCTGAACGCGTACTGGTGCTCGGTGCTGGACTCATTGGTACTGAGCTGGCGATGGATTTGGGTCGCGCCGGAAAACGGGTCACGCTGGTTGACTGCGCCAGCAGCATTCTGCCCGCGCTGATGCCGCCCGAAGTCAGCGCGCGCCTACAATTTACGCTGACGCAGCAGGGTGTTTCACTGCTGTTGAACACGACCCTGCAACAGCTGGAGAAAACCGAAACCGGCATACAGGCCACATTTACCGATGGTCGTTCTGTCGAGGTGGACGAAGTCCTCTCCGCTATCGGTTTGCAGGCCAACACGCAGTTGGCGAAAACAGCGGGGTTAACGGTGCAGAAAGGTATTCAGACCAATGCGCAGTTGCAGACCACGGATCCACTGATTTATGCGTTGGGCGACTGCGCGGAGATTGGCGGTAAGCTCCTGCCCTTCCTGCAGCCGATTCAGCTCAGCGCGATTACACTGGCGAAAAACCTGCTGGGCACCAACGAGATGCTAACGCTGCCGCCGATGCTGGTAAAAATCAAGACGCCGCTGTTTCCCTTACAGATGGCAGGCGATACCACCGGCGGTGATTTACACTGGCAGCAGGAATGGAACGAACAGGGGATGGTAGCAAAAGCGCTGGATAGTCAACAGGTGCTACGCGCCTTTGTGGTCGGCGGGGAGCGGATGAAAGAGGCATTTCCGCTGCTGCGACAGCTTTCCACGGTGAGTTAAACCATGGCCTGAGACAGCAAAATAAATAATGTATTTAAAATACATATTTTCTGGTCAGCCTGCATGCGGATTAATAGAATACGGCTATCGCTTTTAGAATTTACAGACCGAGGTAAAGATGCAAGATCTCATTTGTTATAAGAAGATGCCACAGTGGAACAGCCAGACGCTGCCTGCCGCATTTCAGGAAAAGCACAACACGCAGGAAGGCACCTGGGCAAAATTGACCGTGTTGAAAGGGGAAATGACCTTCTCCATGCTGACCGAAGACGGCGATACGCTGGAGACATTCCAGTTCTCCGAACAGAACCAGCCGCCGTTTGTTGAGCCACAGGCGTGGCACCGCATCGTCTCGTTTTCTGACAATCTCGAATGTCAGCTCAGCTTTTTCTGCTCGGCAGAAGATTTCTACCATAAAAAATACGGTCTGACGCGTACCCATTCCGAAGTGATCAACGCGGTGCAGCACATCAAGCCGGGCAAAACGCTGGACTTAGGCTGCGGCGGCGGGCGCAACTCGCTGTATCTGAACCTGCGCGGGTTTGATGTCACGGCATGTGATAAGCATGAGCAAAGTATTGATTCGCTGAATAACATCATCAAGAGCGAAGCGCTGGACAACATCCGGGCGGGCGTTTACAACATCAATCTGGCGGAAATCAAAGAGCAGTACGACTTTATCCTGTCGACCGTCGTGCTGATGTTCCTCGAACGCGATCGCATTCCGCACATCATCAGCAATATGCAGGACAGCACCGTTAACGGCGGCTATAACCTGATTATCGCCGCGATGTCGACGGAAGATTGCCCGTGCCCAATGCCTTTCTCGTTCACCTTTAAAGAAAACGAGCTAAAGGACTATTACGCCGATTGGGAGATCCTCAAATACAACGAGGATATGGGTGAGCTACACAAAACCGATGCGCAGGGTAACCGCATCAAGCTGCGCTTCGCCACGCTGCTGGCAAGAAAGCCGTAAGCACCGATTAGCCGTAACCCCATAAAATACAAAAGGGCCGATTACTCGGCCCTTTTTACTTCTCTATACGCTGCGTGAATCAGCTGGCTTTGCGCGCTGCCGTGATGCGATAAGCCACCAGATCTTCAATCGTCAGTACCGGCATATCGTGCTGTTTGGCAAACGTGATCACTTCCGGCGCGTGCGCCATTGAACCATCATCGTTCGTCAGTTCACACAGAACACCAGACGGCTTCAGACCCGCCAGCGTCATCAGGTCAACCGTCGCTTCAGTGTGACCACCGCGCGTTAACACGCCACCCGGTTGGGCGCGCAGCGGGAATACGTGACCAGGGCGATTCAGATCGCTCGGCTTGGCGTTATCCGCAATCGCGGCACGAATAGTGGTCAGGCGGTCAGCAGCAGAAACGCCCGTCGTCACACCCTCGGCGGCTTCGATCGTCACCGTGAATGCCGTTTGGTAATGGCTGGAGTTCTTCTCCACCATCATCGGCAATTCCAGCTGCTGGCGACGCTCTTCCGTCAGGCACAGGCACACGATGCCACTGCCGTGACGAATCGTCAGCGCCATTTGTTCAACGGTCATATTTTCAGCGGAAAAGATCATGTCACCTTCGTTTTCACGATCTTCATCATCCAACACCAGCACGCCGCGGCCATGACGCAATGCATCAAGTGCGCGTTCTACGCGTTCGGTAGGATTGCCAAATTCAGAAAGTAATGTCTGATTCATGGTAAAAAACCTCAATGTTATTATGGATTACCAGAATCAGGGCGAGCTTGAGGAGTAACCACTACTACTGGTTGCATAGTAATAGTTAACAAAAATAACGCGAGCGGGCATATAGCCCGACAGATACCGTTACTCTCTCCCATCCGGACTTTAACCGTCGGCCCCGGAATTACACCGGATCTGCTGACCCCACGCTGCGAAACCGATAATTAATATCGAAGAAAACAGCGAGAGCGCTCGCGGGCTTCCAGTATGTGTACTGGTTTACCGCCGGTGGGGAATTACACCCCGCCCTGAGAATAAGCAGGTTTACTATAACGCTAATACCTCGATAGGGCAATTGATCCGCCACAGGAAATAGGGCAAAACGTATGCTGGATTACAGTAAAATTATTCTGAATTACAGTAAAACCATGCTGAATATGTGCAAAGCCGATGTCAGATTTTATTTATACCCATTACACTTGCTATAGTAACAACTTACATAACCTAATCAGGAAAGCGACATGATTGACCCAAAGAAGATTGAGCAAATCGCCCGTCAAGTGCATGAATCTATGCCAAAAGGTATCCGGGAATTGGGTGATGATGTGGAGAAAAAGATTCGTCAGGTCTTGCAGGCACAGCTGACCCGATTGGATTTGGTGAACCGTGAAGAGTTCGATATTCAGACGCAGGTTCTGCTCCGCACGCGCGAGAAGATTGCCCGTCTGGAACAGCGTATGACCGAGCTGGAAGCGAAACTGTCTACGGAAGAAAAGCCTGCCGCAGCGCCGGAAAACGACCAGTCATCACAATAACTCGTCTCATCACAACAACGCGTCATCATCGCGATGCAGCGCCCTAATCAGGGCGTTGCTCAATTCCCTACCCCGCCTATCCGAAGTGCAGATTTTACACCACTGAATTCAGAATCAACGACTCAGTGGGAAATCAGTTCAACCTGCTTACGCGGCAGGAACAGCCACAGCACGGCCAGCATGATTAACGCATACAGCGATTTCCAGCCGATCATCAGCAACAGCGCACAGCAGAGCAGGCCACCGATTGCCGCCATCACGCGCGCGCGCCCTTTTAGCAGACGCCACCCTGCCAGCATACACAGCAGATAAATCAGCACAAAGATGCCGTTCGCGTACACAATCAGCATATCCAGCGGCAGCCTGAGCCAGTAAATCAACAGGCAACACACCAGACAGCAGGCCACCACAACCGACAGCGCATTCACCGGTGCCTGCCCTGCAGACAGCTTCGCTAATGCGCTTCCTTTCGATGCCTGCGACCAGACTAAACGGGCGAAGCCCTGCGTGTAGATATTCACGCTGGCAAAGCAGGCCAGATACCCGACAAAGCAGGCAATCCACAGCGCGTGTTCGCCAAACAGCTGCACGACGATACCCGGTAGTGAGGCGGTTGCGGCAATCCCTTCACCGTAGGCCTTAAAATGCAGCACGGCCACCGTACATCCCCAATACACCGCACCAGCGACCAACATGCCGATCAGTAAAGCGCGTGGGAAATCGCGCTCCGGTGCCCGAAATTCTGTCGCCATATGGGCAAAAGCCTCAAGACCCACAAAGCACCAGAACATCACAGCCAGCGCGCCGAAGGTGTTAGGCCATGACAGTTCACTCACCGACGGCCAGGGAATATGCGCAGGCGTGATATCGCCCTGCCACCAGATTGCAGCAACCAACCCCACCACCAGCATTGCAATGACGATCTGAATGTTGGCGCTGGATCCTGCACTGCGCAGGCCAAGCAGCCAGATACCGCCCAGCGTCAGCAACTGTACGCAGAGCAGCCCCAGATCGCTCCAGCCAAACGCCGCCTGCCAGAATCCGGCGGCAATCTGCAAGGCAGCAGGCAGACCTAGCGGAATAACGGACAGGAATAGCCAGCCGGTCACCCGAGCCATACGCGGCCCAAAAGCAAGGTTAACAAAGTGCGCGGCCCCGCCCGCATTAGGAAAATGTTGCCCCAGCGCGGCAAAACCAATGGCGATAGGAAAAACAAGCAGAATCAAGATCGGCCACGCCCATAGGCTGTCTTGCTGTGCCAGCTGTGCGACCAGCGCGGGAACCGCAAACACCCCAGTCCCCAGCAGAGAAGTAGAAAGCAGCCCTACGCCCTGAATCAGCCCAAGCTCTTGTTTTAATCCTTTTGCTTCACTCACTACGTTTCACCTTTTGTTACTTTTTACACCACGCCGCTGTCGGATCGAAGCATAAAAAAAGCCTCCACTAACGGAGGCTTCTCTCACCCACTGCATTCGCAAACGTTATATCAGGCGTTGGCTTTCAGCACATCGCGAATGCGGGCTTTGTAGGATTCAACTTTCTGCGGCGTCATCATACGACGTTCGTCATCCTGCACCACACCGCCAACATCGTCAGCAATGCGCTGTGCAGACTGTAACATCAGTTTAAAGTTTTGGCTGGCATCGCCATAAGACGGCACCATCATGAAAATGGACACGCCGGGCGTCGAGAACTCGGACATGGCATCGACATTAAACGAACCGGGTTTAACCATATTGGCCAGACTGAACAACACCGGGCCTGCGCCAGCGGGGTTCACATGGCGATGGAAAATGTTCATTTCACCAAACTGGAAGCCGGCCTGAAGCAGGCTTTGCAGCAGCAGTTCACCGCCAATGACACCGCCCTGATGCGCCACAACGTGTAACACCAGAACCGCTTCTTTTGCCGCAGCGGGTTCAACTGGCTCAACCGGTTGCTGAGGCTGTGCAGGCGCGGGCTGAACTTTTTCATGCAGCGAATGTGCAACAGGCTGCTGTGGAGCCGATGCTGGTGCATCATACGCAAACGACTCACGCGGAGCGTTAATGCTCGGTTCAGAAGTCGGGATTTCTCTAGGGACGACAACCTGCGGGTTAGTCTCGCCACGTACCTGCGCACGCGGAGAATCTACCGGCGTAGCTTCATCCAGCAGAGGATCGTAAGAAGACACGGGAGACAGATGCTCAAACGGCGATTTCGCCTCTGAACGAACATCTTCGCGTGCACTGTTGTTATTAAGTGAAGGATTATTAAATGGAGGATTATCAAATGACGCGTTATCAAATGACGCGTTATCAAATGATGAGTTATCAAGTGAAGCGCTGCCAAATGAAGGCTCGCTCTGCTGCGGGCGGGCACCCTTCACGCGGACTTCGCCCACGCCTTCATCCAGATCGTCAAGCGGCGTTTCATCACGCGCTTTCTTTACACGTTTAGCTGGGCGGTCACGAAAAAGGGACGAGCGCTCTTTACGGCTAGTCCACAAGCCGTGCAGTAAAAGCGCTATTATAGCGATCGCGCCAACAACGATTAATATCAGACGCAAGTCCTGCATCATTGCTATCCCAATTGTTCCAACAAAACATTGCCACCACGGCAAATACCTATACTACTAACTCTATTTGCCTGAGTACACAAGTGCAAGCCTGCACGGTACTTTATGACAATAAAGATAGATACAACGCACTTTTTTGCTGTTTTTTCATCCAAATGCGGGCTAGTCAGCATAAGACCATCCCGATATGATGCCTCAACAAACAAATGACTGAGTCTATCGGCACTATGTCTTCAGAAAAACCATCATCTTCCGAAAAATCGCCTTACGGCAACACCACTGGCCAGGTTCGCAGCGGCATACACTATTTTCTTGCCGGATGGCGTCTGATCTCACTGCCGGGCATCCGACGTTTCGTTATTCTGCCCTTGCTGATGAACATCGTACTGATGGGCGGGGCTTTCTGGTGGCTTTTCACCCAGTTGAATGACTGGATTCCGCAGATCATGAGCCATATTCCGAGCTGGCTGCAATGGCTCAGCTACCTCATTTGGCCACTTGCTGTGCTCTCCATTTTGCTGGTATTCAGCTACCTATTTAGCACGATCGCCAATTTTATCGCCGCACCATTTAACGGCTTGTTGGCAGAGCAGTTGGAAGCAAAACTCACCGGCCAAACGCTGCCGGACAGCGGCATACTCGGCATCGCCAAAGACGTCCCACGCATCATGAAGCGTGAAGTCCAAAAGCTGGCGTATTACCTGCCACGCGCCATTGTGCTATTGCTGCTCTATTTCATCCCCGGCATTGGACAAACTGTCGCTCCGGTACTGTGGTTCCTGTTCAGCGCGTGGATGCTGGCGATTCAATACTGCGATTATCCTTTTGATAACCACAAAGTGGGCTTTGCCACGATGCGTCAGGCATTACGTCGCCATAAAGTCGCCAATATGCAGTTTGGTGCCTTGGTCAGCCTGTTTACGCTGGTGCCTTTTTTGAATCTGGTCATCATGCCCGTTGCGGTATGCGGTGCAACGCAGCTGTGGGTGGATCGTTATCGCGACCTATCAGCCACCCTGCCGAAAAAAGCGCCATAAAAAGACCGCAAGCACTGGCTGATAACGGCCAGTGCTTTCTATTGTAATGAAAAGATATTTCTTAAGAACATAACGATATAGCAATTCTTTACTTCACTGAAAAGTGTGAACGAGTATTCTCTCTACGTTCGCAAAAATTTCATACAGTTATAAGGACAGGCTATGAGCAAGATCTACGAAGACAATTCTTTCACAATCGGCCATACGCCGCTGGTTCGCCTGAACCGTATCGGCAACGGACGCATTCTGGCTAAAGTGGAATCCCGCAACCCCAGCTTCAGCGTAAAATGCCGTATCGGCTCCAACCTGATTTGGGATGCAGAAAAACGCGGCGTTCTCAAACCAGGTGTTGAGCTGGTTGAACCTACCAGCGGAAACACAGGGATTGCCCTGGCCTATGTCGCCGCAGCTCGCGGTTACAAACTCACGCTCACTATGCCGGAAACTATGAGCATCGAGCGCCGCAAGCTGCTGAAAGCGCTGGGTGCTAATCTGGTGCTAACCGAAGGCGCGAAAGGCATGAAAGGTGCTATCGCCAAGGCAGAAGAAATCGTTGCCAGCGATCCACAGCGTTATCTGCTGCTACAGCAGTTCAGCAACCCTGCTAACCCAGAAATTCACGAGAAAACCACCGGCCCTGAAATCTGGGAAGATACCGATGGTCAGGTTGATGTCTTTATCTCTGGCGTCGGTACTGGCGGTACGCTGACCGGTGTCAGCCGCTATATCAAGAACACCAAAGGCAAAGCCATCATCAGCGTGGCAGTCGAACCTACCGATTCACCGGTGATCACTCAGGCGCTGGCAGGCGAAGAGCTGAAGCCAGGTCCGCACAAGATTCAGGGCATCGGCGCAGGTTTCATTCCGGGTAACCTGGATCTGAAACTAATTGACCGCGTAGAGAAAGTGACGAACGAAGAAGCGATCAGCACCGCGCGCCGTTTGATGGAGGAAGAAGGCATTCTGGCTGGTATTTCTTCCGGTGCAGCCGTTGCCGCAGCGCTGAACTTGCTCAAAGAAAAAGAATTTGAAGATAAAACTATCGTCGTTATTCTGCCTTCTTCTGGCGAACGCTACCTCAGCACAGCACTCTTTGCCGACCTGTTCACCGAACAGGAACTGCAACAATAACCCCCCGGTCACACTCGAACAACAAGTGACCAATGTGTTAAAAAAGCACCTATTTAGGTGCTTTTTTGTGGCACAGTTCAAACTTTCCACCACATGTGGATTGCTTTTCTACATCAGGTTTAGTATTTAACCGAACAATTATTTTGATGCGTGAAATTAATATCCGACAAATACCACGCCCCGTCACATGCTTTTCCCCTGCGCACGATAGCCCACATCGCCGTTTTGCGACTGAGGTTAAGATAATGGGTAGCGGAAGCTGCGGTGTTTGATGGTATTTTATTCAGGAAATACGTTTGACGGTTTTCTTGTCGCATCGTGGCCCGCCCCTGTAACATAAATCAGGAGCTAACCAAACAGGCTAAAGTTCAGTGAATCAACTAGACTTTAGTTCCACAACATTAATCTAATCCATAAGTTGGGGAAAAAAGCATGTTCCAGCAAGAAGTGACTATCACCGCACCGAATGGCCTGCACACTCGTCCTGCTGCTCAGTTCGTCAAAGAAGCCAAAGGCTTCACCTCAGAAATCACCGTGACGTCCAACGGCAAGAGCGCTAGCGCCAAGAGCCTGTTCAAATTACAAACACTCGGCTTAACACAAGGAACTGTGGTTACTATCGCTGCGGAAGGCGAAGACGAACAAAAAGCGGTTGAACACCTGGTCAAGCTGATGGCTGAGCTCGAGTAAACAACGAGTTTTTTAGTGAACACCAGAATCGAGTAAGGTAGGGTTATGATTTCAGGCATATTAGTATCACCGGGTATTGCTTTTGGTAAGGCACTGTTACTGAAAGAAGATGAAATTCTCATCAACCGGAAAAAAATCTCTGCGGATCAGGTAGAGCAGGAAATTGAACGTTTTCTGACTGGCCGTTCCAAAGCATCCGTACAATTGGAAGCGATCAAGAAGAAAGCGGGCGAGACGCTGGGCGCAGAGAAAGAAGCCATCTTCGAAGGCCACATCATGTTGCTGGAAGATGAAGAGTTCGAGCAGGAAATCATAGCCCTGATTAAAGATGAGCATGCTTCCGCCGACGCTGCTGCATTTTCCGTCATCGAAAACCAGGCTAAAGCACTGGAAGAGCTTGATGATGAATATCTGAAAGAACGCGCTGCGGACATGCGTGATATCGGGAAGCGTTTGTTACGCAACATTCTCAATATGACCATCGTCGATCTAGGCGATATTCAGGATGAAGTCATTCTGGTTGCTACGGACCTGACACCGTCAGAAACCGCGCAGTTGAATCTGGACAAAGTGCTGGGCTTCATCACTGACCTCGGTGGCCGCACGTCTCACACGTCCATTATGGCCCGTTCGCTGGAGCTGCCTGCGATCGTCGGCACGACCAATGTGACCCAGCAGGTTAAAAACGGCGACTATCTGATTCTGGATGCCGTAAACAACCAGATCTATCAGAATCCGACCGCGGATAAAATTGAAGAATTAAAAGCCGTTCAGCAGCAATACCACGCTGAAAAGTATGAGCTGGCCAAGCTGAAAGATCTGCCAGCCATCACGCTGGACGGTCATCAGGTTGAAGTCTGTGCCAACATCGGTACCGTGCGTGATGTCGCGGGTGCTGAGCGTAATGGCGCAGAAGGTGTCGGCCTGTATCGTACCGAATTCCTGTTCATGGATCGTGACTCGCTGCCTACCGAAGAAGAGCAGTTCCAGGCGTATAAGGCAGTTGCCGAAGCCGTTGGCGCTCAGGCCGTTATCGTCCGTACCATGGATATCGGTGGCGACAAAGATCTGCCCTACATGAACCTGCCGAAGGAAGAGAACCCGTTCCTTGGCTGGCGTGCTATCCGTATCTGTCTGGATCGTAAAGAAATCCTGCACGCTCAGCTGCGTGCCATTCTGCGCGCATCAAAATTTGGCAAGCTGCGTATCATGTTCCCGATGATTATTTCCGTGGAAGAAGTGCGTGAGCTGAAAGCCGAGCTGGAGATGCTGAAAGCACAGCTGAGAGAAGAAGGTAAAGCCTTCGACGAAAGCATTGAAGTCGGCGTGATGGTGGAAACACCTGCCGCCGCTGCTATCGCGCCACATTTAGCCAAAGAAGTCGACTTCTTTAGTATTGGGACAAATGACTTAACCCAGTATACTCTGGCAGTTGATCGCGGTAATGAGCTGATTTCTCATCTCTATAACCCGATGTCCCCTGCCGTCCTGACCCTGATCAAACAGGTCATCGACGCATCCCATGCCGAAGGCAAGTGGACAGGGATGTGTGGTGAGCTCGCCGGTGACGAACGTGCTACACTACTGTTATTGGGAATGGGTCTGGACGAATTCAGCATGAGTGCGATCTCTATCCCGAGCATCAAGAAAATCATCCGTAATGCGAATTACGAAGATGCGAAGGCGCTGGCGGAGCAAGCACTCGCTCAACCGACAGCACAAGAGTTAAGCAATCTGGTGAGCCGCTTTATTAAAGAAAAAACGCTCTGCTGATTCTGCTTTACCTAATAGGTTTCAAGGTGGCAATCAGCACCCCGACAAGCGATAGATTCGCAGTCGGGGTAGCGAAGAAAACCAATGCCACACCAACTTGAAAGATTAGGGTATACGCTGGCCCAATATTAATGCTTAGGAGAGAATCATGGGTTTGTTCGATAAATTGAAGTCTCTGGTTTCTGACGACAAAAAAGACACTGGCAGCATCGAAATCATTGCCCCGCTGTCCGGTGAAATCGTCAATATTGAAGACGTTCCTGATGTCGTATTTGCAGAGAAAATCGTCGGTGACGGTATTGCCATCAAGCCAACTGGCAACAAGATTGTCGCACCGGTAGACGGCACCATCGGTAAGATTTTTGAAACCAACCATGCGTTTTCCATCGAGTCTGACAGCGGCATTGAGCTGTTTGTGCACTTTGGTATTGATACCGTTGAATTGAAAGGCGAAGGCTTCAAGCGCATCGCCGAAGAAGGCCAGCGCGTGAAGAAAGGCGATCTCGTTATCGAGTTTGACCTGGCTCTGCTGGAAGAAAAAGCGAAGTCTACTCTGACACCAGTGGTTATTTCCAACATGGATGAAATCAAGGAATTGACCAAACTGAGTGGTACGGTTGTTGTCGGCGAAACGCCGGTTATCCGTATCAAAAAGTAAGCCGTCTTCTACGGATGGTTTACTACGTTTGCACGAGACGGCACCCGGATGGTGCCGTTTTCGTTTCAGGCTTTCCAGCGCGGCATGCACAGGCGAATCACTAACCCGCACTGCTCACCATTCTCCGCCTCAATATGCCCGCCGTGCGCCAGCACGACTTTACGAGTAATCGCCAGCCCCAGCCCATAGCCTTTGCCAGACAGCGGTGAATCAACACGAATGAAAGGATCGAAGATGCTGGAGAGCTTACTTTTCTCCACACCAGGCCCCTGATCGACGACCAGAATCGTCCACTCATGTTCAGTGCCAATGAGCGACACGGAAACCTGCTGCGTGGGAGCAGAAAAACGTAGCGCGTTGCGCATCACATTATCGACGGCCCTGCGCATTAGCTCCGCGTTGCCTTTAATCGTGTAGTCTTCGTCCTCATCCGCCGCCAGCAGGATTTCAACGCCGGTGACCTGCGCTTCGTAGCGCGCATCGTTGACCACAGCCGTCACCAGCCCCAGCAAATCGAAATAGGCTTCCTCAATGCCGGAATGCTCCGTGCGCGATAGCGTCAACAGTTCGCCAATCATCTTATCCATCAGCAAAGCTTCACGCTCAATACGCTGCAAGGAACTCTCTATATTGTCGGGGTTCTGTCTTATCAACCCGATAGCGAGCTGCAAACGCGCCAGCGGGGAGCGTAGTTCATGCGAGACATCATGGAGCAGTTGTTCACGCGCGCTGGCCAGACTGTCCAGTCGTTCGACCATCGAATCGAAATCCCGCGCGACATCGCTGATTTCATCATGACGTTTATGCATCACTGGCAGCAGACGCACGTTCAGATCGCCCTGCGCAACCTGATCAAAGCCCGCACGAATCTGACTTAGCGGACGTGCCAGGCTCCATGCCAGTACCGAGCTGAACAACAGGCCACCCAACCCCGCAATGATGACAAACGGCACGGGCACGTTGAGAAATTCGACTGGCCTAGGGGGACGAAATTCGCTGCGCAGCAGCTCAGCATCATAACGAATCTGATACCACTTTCCGGCTGGGCCGCTGACCTGCTTGATAATATGCGTGGCACGCGGCATGCCACGTTTATCCGGCGCAAAAGCCTCATCGAGCAACGCGTTCTGCGAGCCGGAAACCAACTCCTGATCGGACAGCGGCAGCGGCGATTCCGTGACGGAAATGTATTGCTGCTCTTGCTGCGGCAGCAGCGACATCACATCGTTCAGTTCACCCAAGCCACCATGTTGCAGCGCCGCAGCCACCATCTCCGTTTGCAGTGTCGCAATGCGCGACACCACGATTTCTTCCAGCGGCTTATGTCGCTCGCCGTAAAAAGAAAAAGCCAGCCACAGCAGCTGAGACATGACGAGGAACGTCAGCCAGAACCCGAGCAGTATCTTCCAGAAAAGTCGTCCACGAATCATCATCAGCGAATCCGGTATCCCACGCTGCGCACGGTTTCAATCGTCATGGCGTTGCCCGGCAAGGCGCCGAGCTTCTGACGAATATTGCTGATGTGCACGTCCACGCTGCGGTCATAGGCTTCACGGCGACGCCCCAGGCATTTTTCGGACAGCTCATCTTTTGACACCACCCGTTCAGGGGAACGTAACAGCAGCTCCAGCAAATTAAACTCAGACGCCGTCAGATCAAACGGCTTCCCCCGCCATTCGCTAATGCGCGTGGCGGGGTTCAACACCAGATCGCCGCTGGCAGCCAGGCTCTCGTCGCGCTTTGTGCTCGGCTGATCGTCATAGCGGCGCAGTACCGCCCGCAGTCTTGCCACCAGCTCACGCGGATAACACGGTTTAGGCATATAGTCATCCGCGCCCATTTCCAGACCGATAACTCTGTCGATGTTGTCGCCTCTCGCGGTCAGCATAATAACGGGCAACTGCTGGGTTTTTCTGATCTGGCGCAGCACGTCAATCCCGCTCATATCCGGCAGCATCACATCCAGAATCATCGCGGTGTAATCCCCCGATATCGCGCCATCGACGCCCTCTTTGCCCGTCAGCACCCGCGAGGTTGAAAACCCTTCCGCATTCAGATACTCACAGAGCATGTCGCCCAGCTCTACGTCGTCATCGACCAGTAAAATATTCATATCCTGTCCTCATTAATCGGGTATACCCTACGTATTCGAGTTGCGGGAAGGAAACGCACATGCAGCTTGAAGTATGATGGGTATAGATGATGTATTCTCAGGCCTGGCGTGAATATTCGCAGCCAGATTTACTTAATCCTTACCATTTCTTTCAGCAAAGATTACCGCTACCTTTACGGACTCGGGGTAAATTACTCACCTACGTTATTTATTTCCGTTCAGATGCATGAATTAAGGACGACTCCCCCTGATGCAATCACGATTTTTTACACGACGCCGTACGACGATCGCGCTTGGCCTTATCGCTGCTGCTGTCGTTCTTCATCTGTTTTTCAACAAGCCATCACACGAGCCCAATGCGCTTACTGCCACCGCCGAAATTGCGGATCTCGAACAGACGGTACTCGCTGACGGCAAAATTGAGGCACAAAAGCAGGTCAGCGTCGGTGCACAGGCCTCGGGGCAAATCAAAGCGCTGCACGTCGAACTTGGCGATAAGGTGAAAAAGGGGCAATTGATCGCCGAGATTGATGACCTCACCCAGCAGGACACGCTAAAAAACGGTGAGGCCGCGTTAAAAAACATTCAGGCACAGCGAGCAGCCAAACTGGCGGAATTGCGTAATAACGAATTAAGCTGGCAGCGTCAGCAAATGCTGATGAAACGCGGCGTTGGCGCACAGGCTGATTACGATAGTGCGAAAGCGACGTTGGATGCCACCCGAGCCAATATTGACGCGCTGGACGCCCAAATCATTCAGGCACAGATTACCGTCAACACCGCCAAGGTTAATCTGGGATACACCCAAATTCGTTCACCGATGGACGGTACCGTGGTGGCCATTCCGGTTGAAGCTGGGCAAACGGTCAACGCGATTCAGACGACGCCGACCATCGCCAAAGTCGCCAATCTGGACACCATGACCATCAAGGTGAAAATCTCAGAAGCCGACGTCGTCAAGGTGAAAACCGGCATGCCCGTGTGGTTCAGTATTCTGGGCGAACCGAATAACCGTTACGAAGCCACGCTGAGCTCGATTGAGCCAGCGCCAGACTCCATCAACACGGACTCGACCACAACCTCATCCAGTTCAAGTAGCAGTTCCAGTTCATCATCCAGCACCGCGATCTATTACAACGGTCTGTTCGATGTGAAAAACCCTGACGGCGTCTTGCGCATTTCCATGACGGCACAGGTATATATTCTGCTGTCTTCAGTGAAAAACGCCATTGTCGTTCCAGCAACGGCGTTAACCTCGCGCGATGGCATGTGGTACGTGCAGGTGGTGAATGCGAACAAGAAGGTTGAATCGCGTCTGGTGACGCTTGGCCTCAATGATAACGTGCGCACCCAGATTCGTTCGGGGCTCAGCGTGGGGGAACAGGTCGTTGTCAGCCCATCGTCCAGCGATGTCGCGTCTACGCATCCTGGCCCACCGATGGGGATGTAACGTATGTCCACATCCTTACTGAAGCTGACCGGTATTACCCGCCGCTTTTCCAACGGCGAACAGGAGGTCACCGTCCTCAAGGACATCAATCTAACCATCAATCAGGGAGAAATGGTGGCGATTGTCGGGGCGTCCGGATCGGGAAAATCCACGCTGATGAATATTCTCGGCTGTCTGGATAAACCGTCCGCTGGTGATTATCAGGTGGCAGGACGCGCTGTTGGCGAACTGGATAACGACCAGCTAGCAGAGCTGCGCCGCGAGCATTTCGGCTTTATTTTCCAGCGCTATCATTTACTCGGCGATCTAACAGCGCTGGGGAATGTTGAAGTTCCGGCCATTTATGCCGGAAAAAGTCGGCTGGCACGCCGTCAACGGGCGGCAGAGCTGCTCACTCGGCTAGGGCTGGAAAATCGTCTCCACTATCGGCCCAGCCAGCTTTCCGGTGGCCAGCAGCAGCGTGTGAGTATCGCGCGGGCGCTGATGAACGGCGGCGGTATTATTCTGGCGGATGAACCCACCGGTGCGCTCGACACCCACAGCGGCAACGAGGTTCTGAGCATACTTCGCGATCTGCACAGGCAGGGTAATACCGTTGTGATCGTCACCCACGATATGACGATTGCCGAACACGCTCATCGCATTATCGAACTGCGCGATGGCGAAGTGATTGCCGACCGGCAAACGCGTCCCGAAGAGGCCACAGTACCGTCACAGGAAGCCGCCAGCTCTCCGGCGACGTCCGCCCTGAATCAATTCAAAGATCGCTTTATTGACGCGTTTAAAATGGCGCTGCTGGCGATGAACGCCCAACGGATGCGTACCTTTCTGACCATGCTCGGCATCATCATCGGCATTGCCTCCGTCGTCTCAGTCGTCGCACTGGGAAAAGGCTCACAGGAACAGGTACTGGCCGACATCAACTCGATGGGCACCAGCACGCTGGAAATTTTCCCCGGCAAAGACTTCGGCGACATGGATGCCAGCGCCATCCAGACCTTACGTGCCAGTGATATCCAGCCGCTGACGCAGCAGCCCTACGTGCACAGCGTCACGCCGTCTATCTCCACCAGCGTAACGATGCGCTACGGCAACATTGCCGTTTCCGCCAGCATTTCCGGGGTTGGCGAGCAGTTCTTCACCGTGCGTGGCTATACCCTGCAACGCGGCGTGCTTTTCCCTCGTAGCAGCGTCGATGAACTGAAGCAGGACGCCGTGATTGATAAAAACACGCGCGATAAGCTTTTTCCTCACGGCGAAGATCCCATTGGACAAGTGATTCTGCTGGGCTCGCTGCCCGTACGGATTATTGGCGTCGTCAGTAAGAATCAGGGCGGCTTCGGCAGCGATGAAAATCTGAACGTCTGGGTACCGTACACCACAGTGATGAAGCGTATGGTCGGACAGTCCTACCTGAAAAGCATCACGGTGCGGGTGAAAGACAATATCGATATGAACGTCGCCGAGAAAAGCATCACCGCACTGCTGACGCAGCGGCACGGCACGAAAGACTTCTTCATCATGAACACCGACAGCATCCGTCAGATGATCGAGAAAACCACCACCACGCTCACGCTGCTGGTGTCGATGATCGCGCTGATCTCGCTACTGGTGGGCGGTATCGGCGTGATGAACATCATGCTGGTTTCCGTCACAGAGCGAACCCGAGAGATCGGCGTTCGTATGGCGGTTGGCGCACGCACCAGCGATATCATGCAGCAGTTTCTGATCGAAGCCGTGCTGGTTTGCCTGTTCGGCGGCATCATCGGCGTGGGGCTGTCGCTGGCTATCGGCGTACTGTTCGCCCAGTTCAGTAGCAATTTCGCGATGATCTATTCCAGTTCCTCGATTATTGCCGCGTTCCTGTGCTCCAGCCTAATCGGCATTATCTTCGGCTTCTTCCCCGCCCGTCGTGCCGCGCGGATGGAACCGATCCACGCGCTGGAGCGGGAATAGTCGTCAGTCAAATACCCCGGTGGACAGATACCGATCGCCGCGATCGCAGGCGATTGCCACAATCACGCTGCCGGGGTTTTCCGCTGCGATCCGCAGTGCACCTGCCACCGCGCCACCGGAACTGACGCCACAGAAGATACCTTCCTGACGTGCCAGTTGGCGTAACGTATTCTCAGCGTCCACCTGCGTCATATCCAGAATGCGATCGACCAGATCGGCACGGAAAATCCCTGGCATATAGTCCGGCGTCCAGCGGCGAATTCCGGGAATGTGGCTGCCTTCCGCAGGCTGTAATCCCACCGTGCAAATCGCTGGGTTCTGCTGCTTCAGATAGCGGCTGACGCCAGAAATCGTGCCAGTCGTTCCCATGCTGGAGATAAAGTGAGTCACCTTACCCGCCGTCTGCTGCCAGATCTCTGGGCCAGTCGTAAGAAAGTGCGCCAGCGAATTGTCCGGGTTATTGAACTGATCGAGCGTTTTCCCTTCTCCCGCCAGCACCATCTGTTTTGCGCGATCCCGCGCCCCTTCCATTCCCAGCTTGCGACTAACCAACACCAGCTCTGCGCCATACGCGCGCATCGCGGTCTGACGTTCATAGCTCATGTTGTCCGGCATCAGCAGGCGCAGACGATAGCCTTTTACCGCCGCAATCATCGCCAACGCAATGCCGGTATTCCCGCTGGTCGCCTCAATGAGCCGGTCACCGGGGGCGATGTCACCGCGATTCTCCGCCTGCTGAATCATAGATAGCGCCGCCCGATCTTTTACCGATCCAGCGGGGTTATTTCCTTCCAGCTTCAGCCAGATTTCACTATTCAACCCCTGTGTCAGGCGCTGCAATTTCACCAGCGGGGTATTGCCAATACAATGCTCAAGCGTTGTCACAAGTTGAGTCCTAAAAACCTCACGCGTGCAGCGCGAGTGATAGAAAAGAGTAGAGTTAGTGTTTATTCATTTGCCGCTTCATCCGCCACTGCAAGGCGCTTTTGATGAACAGCGTCAGTATCGCCATCACGGTTAACAGCGCCGCCGCGGTAAACGCCCCCACGCTGTTATAATCCTGATGCAGCAATTCGACCTGTAGCGGCAGCGTGTAGGTTTCACCGCGAATCGAGCCTGACACCACAGACACGGCGCCAAACTCGCCAATCGCTCGGGCATTCGTCAGCACAACGCCATACAGCAGCGCCCAGCGAATATTCGGTAGCGTCACCCGATAGAACACCTGCCAGCCTGACGCACCGAGCAGCACCGCCGCTTCTTCTTCCTGACTGCCCTGACTCATCATCACCGGAACCAGCTCCCTGACCATAAACGGGCAGGTCACGAATATCGTTACCAGCACAATGCCCGGCCAGGCAAACATCAGCTGTATCCCCTGCTCATCCAGCCAGCCGCCAACCGGGCCGTTAGTGCTGTAAAAGAGCAGATACAGCAAACCCGCAACCACCGGTGAGACGGCAAAAGGAATGTCGATCAGCGTGAGCAACAGTTGCCGCCCCGGAAACTGAAAGCGCGTAACCAGCCACGCCAGCAGCGTGCCAAACACCAGATTCACCGGTACGACGATCGCAACCACCAGCAGCGTGAGGCCAATGGCATGCAGCATGTCAGGGTCGCTCAGGTTACGCCAGACGCCCCCCAGCCCGTGCGACAGCGCAGCGGCAAAAATTGACACCAGGGGGATGACCAGCATGATGAGCGATAATATCACGCCCAGCGCAATCAACGCCGCTCTCGCCCCGTTGCGTTCCTGCCGAACCGGATGAGGTTGACGCCGTGGCGTTACAGTCGGTATCTCTGCCATTACACGCTCCGGGTCCGTTGACCAAAACGGCTTTGCAGCACGTTGACGGCAAACAGGATTAATAAAGACGCGGCTAATACGACGGAGGCAATCGCACTGGCGGCAGGGAAATCGAACTCCTGCAGGCGGATAAAAATCATCAGCGAAACGACTTCCGTCTGCCAGGCAATGTTCCCTGCAATAAAGATAACTGCGCCAAACTCGCCCAGACTGCGGGCAAACGACAGCGCAGTGCCCGTTAAGAGCGCCGGAGTTAACTCCGGTAAAATGACGTAGCGAAAACACTGCCAGCGATTCGCCCCCAGCGTTTGCGCCGCTTCTTCGTATTCTGGCCCCAGATCTTCCAACACGGGCTGAACGGTGCGCACCACAAAAGGAATGCTGGTGAACGCCATCGCGACCGTAATCCCCAGCCAGGTATAGGACACCTTGATGCCGTACTCTGCCAGCCATGCGCCGTACCAGCCGGTCGTTGAAAACAGACGCGGCCAGCGTCAGCCCCGCTACGGCAGTGGGGAGCGCAAAGGGTAAATCCATCAGCCCATCCAGCAGAGCCCTGCCGGGAAAGCGATAACGCGTCAGAATCCACGCCATTAACAGGCCGAATCCTGCATTAAATACCGTTGCCAGCCCCGCCGCCAACAGCGTTACTTTGTAGGCAGCCACCACCTGCGGATTAGCGATCACCGCCCAGTACTGCGCCAGACTCATTTCTGAGAGCTGCATGACCAGCGCGCTTAAGGGCAGCAGCAGAATCAGACAGACGAACAGCAGGCTGCTGCCCAGACTCAGCGCGAATCCCGGCAGCACCCGTTTACCTGAACCAGAAAAAAAATTACCCGCCCCCAAAGACATTACTGACGACCAGCCGCCAGCAATTTATCCAGTTCACCACCGGTGTCGAAATGAGTTTTCATCACCTGCGGCCACGTCCCAAACTGATCTTCCACCCGAAATAAGGTGGTTTCCGGGAAGCGGGATTTCAGCGTTTGCGTCAATTCAGGATTATTCACACGGTAGTAAAAATCAGTGATGATTTTCTGCGCTTCCGGGCTATACAGATAATTCAGATAGGCTTTTGCCGCCTGTTCAGTGCCGTTCTTCTCGACATTCTTATCGATCCACGCCACAGGGAATTCCGCCAGCACATTGACCTTCGGGACGATCACCTCGTAGTTCTCGGCGCCATACTGGTTACGGATATTATTCACCTCGGATTCAAAGCTGATCAGCACATCGCCCAACTGGCGTTCCGCAAACGTGGTGGTTGCGCCACGGCCGCCGGTATCAAAGACTTCGACGTTCGCCAGAAAACGCGTGATCCACGCGCGCGTTTTGGCCTCGTCGCCACCGTTGGCTTTACTGGTCGCACCCCAGGCCGCAAGGTAGGTGTAACGGGCATTGCCGGAGGTTTTCGGATTCGGGAAAATCAGCTTAACGTCATCACGCACCAGATCGTTCCAGTCGTGAATCCCTTTAGGATTGCCTTTGCGAACCAAGAAGGCCATGGTGGAGTAAAATGGGGAGCTGTTATTCGGTAAACGCGCCTGCCAATCAGCCGGAATCAGCTGACCGCGATCGTGCAGGATCTGGACGTCCGTCACCTGATTATAGGTCACGACATCGGCCTTTAGGCCTTGCAGAATAGCCAACGCCTGCTTAGATGAACCAGCATGCGATTGTTTGATCGTCAGCGGATCGTTAGGATGCTGCGACAGCCACTGTTTTTCAAAGCCGGGATTGAGCGCAACAAAGAGCTCACGCGACACATCATAGGAGCTGTTCAGCAGCTCGGTAGCGGAGACAGCACTCTGCCCGCCCAGCAGCAATGACAGCGCCAGAGAACCTTTCACCAGCCAGCCTTTCACCTGTACTTGATTCATCTTATGTCCTGCCAGAGTTAGAGCCTATTCGGTAGGCCTTGTTATAGGGGCCGTTTCATAGCCGTTTTTGTATATACCCTAAATAATTCGAGTTGCGTGACAAAACGTTAGCGTTTTGAACAACGCTCTGCGTTGACCCTTTATGGCAAGGCCCATTTATGGCCTTGTAACGCGGCAACCGAGCGAATCCCCAGGAGCTTACTCAGGTAAGTGACTGGGGTGAGTAAGGGCAGCCAACGCACAAGCAGCTTGAAGTATGACGGGTACAGCGTAAATCAGTGTAAGGGGAAGTGGCGGCTAACATATAACCTTTATATATAACATTTCGGGCTTTTTAAGCGCTAAAGGACATAACCCCGAAACGAGCGAGACGAGAAGAAAAAGCATGCTGAAAAACCAAAGGCGCGGTCAGATTCCAAGGCAGGGAAGTGGAAAAATTGAAAGCGGAGAGGGAGAGAATGAATGCCTGCACAGGTGCAGGCATCAGGAAAATGCGTCAGATCTTACAGCGACAAAAGCTGATCCAGAGAAGGCGCAAAGAAGTAGCTGCCGCTGACGGCACGCGTAAAGCGCAGCATATCGTCACGTTTACCGTCACGATCGCCGAACATGCTCAGCAACTGCTGCTCAATGTTATGCAAACGTGCGCAGTAAGCGACAAAGTAGAGCCCGTTTTTCCCGCTCGCGGTGCCGTAAGGCAGGCTCTGACGCAGAATTTTCAGCCCCTTGCCGTCTTCCTTTAAATCTACGCGGCTAAGATGCGACGTTACAGGGCGTTCATCGGAAGACAGCTCTTCGTTGTCCTGCTTGGTACGCCCGATCATCTGTTCCTGCTGTTCCACGCTAAAACGCTGCAGCTGCTTCAGATTGTGTTCCCAACGCTGGGTAAATACATAGCTGCCGCCTGCATCCGGCTGGCCTTCAGGGATAATCGCCACGGCATGACGGGCATCGCCCTGCGGGTTTTCCGTGCCGTCGACAAAGCCGCTTAAATCGCGATCTTCCACCCAACGGAAGCCGTGCGTTTCTTCTTCGATACGAATCGCGCCACCAAATGCGGTCAGCGCCGCCTGTGCCAGCGTAAAGTTGACATCATGGCGCAGCGATTGAATGTGGATCAACACATCACGCTGTGTAGCAGGAGCAAGCCCGTTGCCCAACGGCGTAAACGGCTTCAGCTCCGCCGCGCCGTGGTTGCAGTCCAGATCGCGCCAGACATCGCTGCCAAACGCCAGCACCGCGCCCAATCCCGCATCGGGATACTGCTGTTGTAACTCTTGTAACGTCTGACAGAATTTTTTGCATCCCTGCCGGATAGCATCAAACTCTCCCTGAATCATCGCTTCCATAAAAATGGCAAAACGGCGGTGTTCCAATAAAATACCGCTTTGAATTGGTGTCATTTCTGCTTCCTCAAGCGTCAGTTTTTTCTTTGTTGTTATGGCTTTTACTACTGTGGTTATGGCTTATTACTGCGGTCATAAAAGATTGCGGCTGCCACAGCACATGCCAGACAGAGCAGCTATCATACCGGAAGCCGCCTGGCTTTTACCTTGCGTAAAGACAAATTAGTCCTTTACGAGACACTCCTTCATAAAGTAGATGTGTTACGCCCCTGCGCGTGCCACACAATTTTGCTCACTTTCCAGGTTTTCAGGATATCGTCGGGCGGCATCAAGCCTTCCGGGCCGCTCCACTCGCCGGAATAGACGTAGCTGATATGCGTACTCTGCGGTGCGGCACATTCCACGCTCTGCGCATCATCACCTTGCCCCAACTGGCAGGATTCAAACGCTTTGCTGTAGGTATTGCTAAAAACATCACCAATTTTCACGCCGCCTGCGCTACCAATCGCTGGATCCATGACCTCAACTTTGCGTACGCTGCCCTTCGGCTGGCCGCTGATGATCATCTTCACGTCTTTGCCATCCAGCGCCTGATAAAATGCGACCAATTGACCATTGGACGTGCCCATTCCGCTACGCAGTTGATAACTGCCATCCAGCGCGCTCTGTAGCGCCCCTTCGGACAATGGCGTACCGGCATTGATTCCACCGACACCCGCATCGGTCACTTCCAGCGAGCTACCGAACCAGTTAAACGGCGACAGGCTGGACCAGGAGAAATTGGAAAGCGTGCTGCATCCGGTCAGCAACAGCGGTAAACCCAGCACCAGCGATAAACCCAGCGGGCGAAAATTCATGGCATGTACTCCTCAAGATTGAACGGCTTTCGTCATCAGCCACCCTAGTAAGATGGGGATTGGAGTCTGCAAGCGACGAAAAGTGCCGTAAAGACGGGATAATCCTGCGGAAGATTATAGGGGGCATGGGACGAGAAACCTACCAGAACCGCAGACCTCCCGAGAGCCGGAAGGCCTGCGAACAACATCAACTACGCTGTGAGGCAAAATCCGTTAAGTCATAACGGTGCGTGAACAGATCGTCCAGCTCCGTCTGGTGCGTAATCGCCACCACGGTACACGCTGGCAATGCCAGCTTGACCAGTGCCAGAAGCTGTCTGGCTGCATCGTGATCCAGATTGCTCGTCGCTTCATCCAGATAGAGCGTGTCGGGTTTAGCAATCAGCGCACGGGCAAAGGCAACACGCTGCCGCTCCCCGCCGGAGAATACGCGATCCCAGTTTAGCTGCTCATCCAGACGATCGCGCCACGCGCCCAGCCCAACGCTATCAAGCGTCTGACGCAGCATCTCGCTGTCAGCCAGTGCGGGGTGCGGATAGCAGAGGATCTCTGCCAGCGTACCCTGCCCCAGATAGCTTTGCTGCGGTAACAGCAGGCTGCGACCTTCCAGCGACTGCCAGCGGCCATCGTAATACGGCCACAGGCCGCTTAACGTACGCAGCAGCGTGGATTTCCCCAGCCCGCTGCGGCCAGAAAACTTACTCCAGCTACCCACTTCACAGCTCAGATCCACCTTTTGCAGCAGCGGAGAACCCTGCGGCGTGGTGAAAGAAAGCTGATCCAGTTGCAGACGTTCACCGACCGGAACCACTTCATCTTCAGACTGATGGCGTTTGATTTCCTGTTTGAACTGGCTCAGACGTTCCATGCTCGCGGAAAGCTCCATGAATTCCCGATACATACGAATAAACCAGCTCAACGCACCATGCACCTGAGCAAACGCTCCGCGGATTTGCATCAACCCGCCTAGCGTTACCGTTTTACTGAGAAAGGCCGGTAATGCAGCAAAAATAGGGACGATCAAGCTAACACGCATGTAACCCGTGGTGAAAAGACCCAGATTACGTTCCGCATTCATTGAACGCCACCAGTTAGAGACAATCGCAGAAAATTGACGCTTAAGATGGCTTTTTTCCTGCTGTTCGCCACCATATAGCGCAATTTGCTCCGCGTTATCATGCTTACGCAGCAAAGACGCACGGAAATTCGCTTCAGCACGTTGCTTCTCATAGTTAATACCGTGCAGCCGTTTACCGATCAGATGCGTAATCAAGGTGCCGAACACGGTATAGATAATGACGGCCCAGACCAGGTAACCTTTGATTACCCACTCCTCACCGAACAGCGTAAAGCGCTGTACTCCCGACAGTTCCCAGAGAATGATGACGAAAGATGACAACTGGGCCGTCACAACCAAAAATGACGCCACCAGACTCACCGTCTTATCAACAAATAAGCTGATATCCTCAGCGATACGTTGATCGGGGTTATCGATTTTTCCCACTATCGACATCCGATAAAACGCCCGCTTTGCCAACCAGCTATTCACTAACTCTTCCGTCATGGCACTGCGCCAACGAATGATCAGCCAGCGAGTGAACCAGTCCTGATGCACAAATACCACGATATAAATCAGGATATAGATGCCGTACTCTTTCATGAGAGAGAGCAGCAAGCTGCTATCAAACGTCCCTAGCGCATCGTAAAACGTTTTACTCCAATCATTGAGCAATACGTTGAGATAGACGATGGTCCATCCCATACTGATGGCAGCAACAAGAAGTAACAGAGCTAATAAGCCTTGTTTTCCCCGCCAAAAAGGGCGGCAGAGATCGACAAACTGTGCCGCTATCTTTTTCACTCTTTCACCTCTTGCGGCAAGGTGATGTAAAGCACGCGGTTATCCGGGTTATACAGCTTCGCCGACATCGCCCGTACCTCTTCCAGCGTGATGCTGTCAGCCAGTTTGGATACGTTGCTCAGATAACGTGGATCGTTATAGTGGCGGTAGCTCAGAAGCAGACGACGCTCTATCGTCATGAGATCGCTCTGACGCCCTTTTTCTGCACGGATGAACTGTGCTTTCTGCTCATCGACATCCTGCTGAGTGATCTTCGTCGGCAGTTCAGCAAAGGCTTTCTCAGCCAGCGTCCACAATTCCTGCGCGCGTTCAGGCGCGCTGGAGAAGCTCACTTCCGTTTCAATACGCTGTCTTTTATCTTCCAGTTCGCTATCGAGACGCATGCGGTAAATACCTAACGCATCATCACGCAGGCTGGTTTTGAGATACTTATTCGCCAGATTACGGGCAACGCTCACCTGCACGGCAGCCTGTGGCGTCCATGCATGCGGCGTAAAGCTCCAGGTGCGGATATCAGCACGTGGTTCGATACTGATGGCCGATGTCGCTTCACGTTTACCCGGCAGAGCCAGATGTGATTTCACCTCACCAGCAGACTGACGCGGGATCGTCGCTAAATAGCGTTCAACCTGCGGCAAAATCTGTGCAGCTGGCATATCTGCCACCAGATAGTAGGTGACCGGAGCAAACACCGCTTTATGCCACTGTGACAGCAGCGCGGGCGCTGAAATTTGCTTCAGCTCTGCAATTTCAGGCTGCTGCCAGGCTGGCGCACCGAAACGCAGTTTGGCAATGTCACTGGCCCGTGTTCCTGAAACCGATTGATCGTCATTGGCTTTTTGACGCGCCAGACCCATCATGCTCTCTTTCATCACTTCAGGATCGATACCTGGAGCCACATTCAGCTCACGGTATAACGCTAACAGGTTTGCTAACTCACCCGTTGGCGCATTCCCGCTTACCGTCAGTTGATCCGCTTCCTGATTGATACCCAGCGACAGCGTTTTTTCCTTTTTCCAGTTACTGAGCGCTTCACCGCTCCATGTTGCTGGTCCGCTTTGGTTTACTAATTGGCTTGCCAGCTGTACCTGCCACGGATTGGTCGACGTCGACAAATATCCCGCGTCGCTCACTGCCGTCAGGTAGACTTTTTTACCCGCTTCTGGCGCACGCAGCCAGACCACGCGGTCACCATTGCTCAACTGCCACTGCTCTACCTTCTGAGCGGCAAAGGTCTTCACCGCCGTGCGTTTCCCCGTTTGCGTTACCGCAGGCAATTCAGGGATGACTTTCTCTTTTTCTATCTGTAACGGTGCCAGCGTCGCTGCCGCCCACTGTGCCTGTAACTTACGAATCGCATCCGGCTTCGGCAACGTGAAAGGCGTCGCACCCGGCACGCTAAACTGTGCCAACGTATCCGGTGAGGCTAACCAGCGTTGCCATTGGCGGTTCACGTCCTCTGCCGTGATCGTGTTCAAGATGTCCAGTGCATCTTTACCGCGCTGCTGGCTACCAACATAAGGGCGATCCTGCTGCCATGAGATAGTCAACAGTTGAACCCAGTCTGCAAATTCACGTTTTTCAGGCGCATCGCTCATACGCTGTGCCGCTTCACGAATGTTGGATTTGATCTCCGTGATGTCCTGCTCGTTTAACGGATAGCGTTTAAACCGCTCAATTTCTTTCAGCACAGCAGACATCGCTGCGTCATGACCACCCGGCATCACATTCGCGAAGAAGCCCAGCGCTGCCGTTGTTTTACCGATATCCGATTTACGCACCACCAGACTACTGGCGTCTTGCGGCAGCTCCGCTTGCTGACGACGAACCTGACGTCCTACCGCAGACATCGTGATTTGCGTCAGCACGCGGTGATAGTAGTCAGACTGACCGAATGTGTCCTTGTCATTAAAACGGTAGACAAATGACACCTGGCTGCTGCCACTTTGGCTATCCTGCAAACGGGCAACATTGAGTCTCGGTTTCAGTAACGGCTCGTAGTAATCACGGGCTGGCACAGCGACATTTGGCAGCGGTGCAAAATAGCGTTGAATTTCGCGTTCTGCATCCGCAGGCGTGATATCACCAATAATCATCAAACGCATATTCGACGGGTGATACCAGCGTTGATAGAAATCTTGCAGTACGCTGGCTGGCGTGTCGTTAATCGACGCTTCCGTGCCAATCGTCGGGCGGGAAGGATAACGAGAGTCATGGCGAATTGCCTGTACGCGCTGCTGGTTCATGCGTTCCGCTACGCCCAGCTTGCCACGCCACTCTTCCAGAATAATTTTGCGCTCATCATCGAGATCGCTTTGCAGTAGTTTCGCATGGCTCGTCATCTGGCTCAGCGCCTGCAACGTCGTGCCCAGATCGCGATTCCCTTTCGGCGGGCTCATCATGTACATGGTGCGCTCGTAGTTGGTCACGGCGTTATAACTCTGACCGCGTACCCAACCTTGTTTGTGCAGCTCGGTACTTACGCCTTGAGGAAATGCCTCGCTGGCGCGGAACACCATATGTTCCACGATATGCGCCACACCGGATTCGTTGTCCTTCTCATCAATCGAACCGACATCAACAATCAGGCGAACATCTATCCGCGACTTCTGCCCTTCCAGCGGCACGAGGGTGTAGCGAAATCCATTCGCCAGCGTCCCTTCTTTAATGACCGGCAATGGGCTTTTCACTTCTTCAGCCTGGCTCACAACACTTCCAGCTAACAGGCAAATAGCACCCGCCAGCCAGTACATTATTTTATTTTTCATCACTGACCTTTATTATTTTTCTCACTTACCATGAATACGTCACATCCAGCCAAAACTGACGACCTAATCCATAGTTAGATTCGTTCTTATTGGCTTTATTCAGGACATTGAGTACATCTACGCCCACTTTTAGATTCTGCTTACCTAATGGCTGGGTATAAGTCACACGCCAATCCAACAGCATATTGTTGCCATACTGCTCTTCTTCATAAACATCGGTAGCACCAACATATCCGGAACAACGGTCATCATCTGGACAGTTAATAGTTTCAGTTCGCGTCATCGCCTTATAGCCACCCACATAGCTTAAGCGTTGCGTCCAATCTAAACGCCAGTTAGGAATTTCAGTATTCAATTCAATAAATGCTGTCCAAGGACGGTTGAAATTATCTGCCGGTTTATCAATCGCACGGATCATTTTCCCGTTGTAGAGAATATAGCTATCGAGATCCGCTTCGGTGTCATAGTCTTTATTTGAGGAAGTACTTTTCTGAATATTCCCTCCCGCCGTCCAGCTAAATACCGCGGAATTCCATTCAATTGGAGCAACGGGTTTTACCACCAGGCTAAACGTATCGGATTCTGATTTACCGTTATTAGTGAGCTCATAGGCTTTTGTGGTTTCATTTCGCTCAGCAGAAAATTGATCTTTTGCTTCACGATGAACCCACTTCAGTGCCCAAACGGTGTCATAAATACGCTGCTGCACACCGAGATTCAATTCATCACTGTAAGGGGTATTTAATGAAGTGTATCTGTAACTAGTACTGGAAAGATTACGAGAGTAAACCCAATCACCAGGCGTATTACTGGAACCCGTTGATGCTGCACCACATGCTCCAGATGAATTCAAATGCTCAACACGGCATTCGGTATAGCCCAGCTTACGCGCTTCTCTTAACTTATAGGCCAACACATTCCCTGCATAGTAACGGTTAACTCCACCGAAAATTTCTGTGGAACGGTCCCCCCAAACATCATAGCTCGAACTAAAGCGCGGTGAGACGTTCACATTTTTCATGTAATCATCATAATCAACACGAACACCGGGAACCATCGTCACACGGGAATAGGTCAATGTATCCTGTAGATAAGCTGCATAAGTGCTTGCCGCCACTTTTACATCAGACGCTTCATATACTGTTCGTTGGCGGAAATACTGCTCGCCGTCAATACATGCAGTATCACCATTACATACCACAGTATTTTTTCTGTTCGCATTAGCATAAGCATAGGAATTGTTTTTACGCTGATAGCGAGCTTCTGAGAAATCGGTATCAACGCCGAAATCAAACTGATGTTGTACACCCCATACAGAAAAAGGATTTAGCTGCCAATCCTGTTTAAAGTTAATGCCGGATTGCTCGGTTCTTACCGTGCCATATCCTCCCTCTTGAGCTGTGGTTCCAGAGAAACTCGATACCCAGTCAATACTGTCTGTTTTAAGCCAATTATAATAATCATTGCCTCTATTCTTAATAGTATTTTCGTTCTGTTTCCATATTAACTGTGTGGCAATTTTTCCCAATTTATTCTGGTTATCCCACTTCAGGTTGGCATTATATCCCCCTCCTTCAGCAGTAAAGTCACCATATTTTGTATTGGTGCGTACATAACTTGCACTATGAGGTGAATGCATGAGTGATAAACTAAATTGATTTCGTTCATTAGCATCCCACGCGCCCCGTAACATATAGGTTTCAGATTCGCGCGACTGATCTTCCCATCTTTGAAAAATCGTATGCCAGAACGGAATGTCAGATTCCTTACGGCTGTACACAAACATCAGCGCAGCATTATCACTTAGTGGCTGACTCACATTCAGGTTATAAAAATTTTTGGTAAACTTAGGCTGCCTCTTAGCCGTAGTAGCGGCACTGAACGAGGCTTCATCTTTTTTCTCCAGATGATATTTCGTCCATGACGAACGCGTTGTACGGTAAGAGACAGAACCAGACGGCTCGGTAAACGAGGGTTTCTTAAGTTTGGCATCAATGACACCGCCAGTGAATTGGCCATACTTAGCAGACACGTTACTGTCATAAACCGACAGGCTTTCAATCAGGCTACTGTCTATCCAGAAGGATTCAGGATGACCAGATGGGAAATCATTAGCCGCATTCCCATTGGCTGTAGCCCCCACCTCACCGACATTCACACCGGGGTTCAGGCGATCGTTATTCGACATCCCATCGATCATGAAGTTGTTGTTATAGAATTTCTCACCGTGAAACGAGACAACATCCGGGGCCAGTTCTCCCGGAGTCTCACTATTGCGTGAGGTTTCAGAGAATTGCACGTTTGGATTGGTGCGCAGCAATTCAGTAATATTTCCATTAGCTGTCGGCTTTTTTGCGATTTCCTCAGCCACCAATTGTTGGCTACCGATCTCCATCGGCCCCGGCGTAATCTGCGCTTTTACCATGATCACATCGCCGCGCCCTTCATTTCCTGCGCGGCTATTCTCTGCACCCGTAGGTATGCTCTGTACATCATCCGCCGCAGGCACGCTAGCCATTGGGCGAATGATAAAAGCTTTACCGGTTTCTGTAGGCTCTGCATAAAGGTTATTACGGTTCAATAACCTGTCCAAAGCCTGTTCCACCGTGTAGTTTCCTTCCAACGCAGGAGCTTGCTTCCCTGCCACCAGTTGACTATCAACACCAAAGTTGACGCCCGTCTGCCGTGCCAACTGTGTTAATGATTTTTCCAATGACTGTGCAGGAAGGTGTATTGATTGTGCTGGCGCCGTTGCGCCAAACGCCGAGCCGCCTCCGCTTAACGCCAGCGTTAGCATCGCAGTCGGCCAAATTGTGTTACGCATCCCCAAAAAATTACGCATGAATTTACCCTGAATTATTTTATGTTTTCAGGAGAGAAGACGTTGTTCAGCAAAAATCGGGCAGAAGAAAATAAAAATAATTATCATTTATATTTAAATTAATTCTTTACCATTGATTATTAACGTTTTTTATTTTCACTAATCCAGACAATGTAGCCGAGAGACTGCCGGACGGAGATGGGAAGGGAATGTTTCAGTAGCTCGAGCGCCTGCTGACTGTCATTCAATGGCAGAACGCCGGTAAAGTGCAGACTGTCTAATTCCTGACGCTGACGCGGATCCAGATAAATGAGCCCCGGGTAATGACGGGAAAGTTCATCAACAACCTGAATAAACGGGGCATTTTCAAAAATCAATTGGTTGTGAATCCAACCCGCTTCCGTTGATGCCCTCACTGGCCGGGTAATATGGAGCCGATCGAGTCCAACCTGCTGACCAGCACCAAGGTCGAGGCGGATATCCGAGTTCTCATTTGCAGTAACACGTACTCGAGATTCGTCAACGCTCACCAGCGTATCCTCTCCTGTATCACGTACGCTATAGCGAGTACCCAGTGCCTGAGCCGCTGCCTGTGCACTGTCAATCACAAACGGTCTGCTACGCGGATCTTTGGCAACATGCGCGTAAACTTCACCACGTAGCAACGTGATTGTTCGTTTTTGTGATGTGAAGGAAATATTCACAGCCGAATTGCTGTTCAGCATCAATTCGCTGCCGTCATCCAGAACAATGCGCCGAACTTCACCAGCAACAGTGCGCTGATCGGCCAACCAATAAGCATAAGGCAGTTGGCTTAGTAACCAACCACCTGCGATGAAAATCGCCAGGGCAGCATAACGGGATGAGCGTGATTTTCGGGATGTCGCCGCTGGCGTGATGGCTGCACTTGCCCATAATTGCTGCATCTGATGATAAACCACAGAATGGCGAGCATCGATCTGGCACCACTGCTGCCACTCTTTGTGCAGTAATATCGCGTCGTCGCTATCCTGCTCGACCTCCGAGAAGCGTAGTACCCATTCAGCTGCTTGTTGCTGAATCTGCTCAAAGTCAGCGTTATGCTTCATCATGTTCCTGGAAAAAGATCCGGCTATGGAAATGCACCATCGCTTTCGCCAGATATTGCTTTACGCTACTTTCACTCACGTGCAGCGCCTCAGCAATCGCCCGATAATCGTGTCCTTCCACACGCGCCATAATAAACGCACGCTGTACCTTTTCATCTAACTCATGGGTCAGAATATGTAGCGCTGTCGCCACAAGTTGACTTATCGCAACACGATATTCCGCAGAGTGCTCTTCTTCCCCATCAACTAATACCGCTAATGCAGATAACGCATCTTGTTCCAGCTTACGCTTACGGAACTGATCGATCATGACGTGATTCGCCGTCACCATCAGATACGCCTTCGGCTGTCGGATAGCTGTGGGGTCGGCAAGCGTCAGGAGTTTTAGGAAGGTGTCATGAGTAAGATCATCTGCCTGATGAATGCAGCCCATTTTTTTACAAAGCCATCCCCGCAGCCATCCTTGGTGGGTCTGGTAAAAATCACTCCAGAAAGAAGTTAGCTGCGTCATAGTGGTTTCAACAGGCAAAAAGCAGATGAGATTAGTTTAATTGATACTCATTATCATCTAAGCCAGTGACACGATGCAACACTTTTTAGACAATTCGACTACAAGCACTTTATGGTATCTCTTCGTTCATCATCTGCCAGCTTCCATAGCAGAAGTGAACTACCCAAAGTCAGCCAATGTGCAATTTAAATTACGGTCTCTAAACATTCTATTGATTCAATAAATATCAACTCTTTAATAAAAAAACTGGAACTGTTTAGATAAACAGTTCCAGTTTCATACCGATGTTAATAAATCGCCTCTGTCCTATCGGCACGCTCAGCGATACTGATTGTTATTTAAAAAAACCATTCAATTACCGCCACAACCAAAAATCATTTTCAAAGAAACGCATCACCTCCCGCATATGTTCTTCGTATAAATAAGCCTGCATCGCAAGATCATGCTGAACTAATGCCGCTTCCCTCTGTCTTCTTGTTTTATAATCATCACCAAAATCATTAAGCTCCTTTAAGAATAAATCCCATTCATTACGAGTAATATACCCCCAGGACTTTGGCGTTTTTACTTTTAGATTCCCATATTGAAATTCCAAATCTACTATTGCCGTCCTTGTGTTTGTCGGTAACTCATTAAACTTCAAACCGACTGATTCAGCGTCAAAACGCTTTCCTACATCTCTTATTGCTTTTTGTGTGTAAATAGAGGTTAAGAAGTCAGCATCATTTTCACTCAAAGTTAATGGTGAGTTCCTTAATTTTTCAGCAGCAACATTCCCTTTAATTCTGGTATAAGGTGATAATATATCCACAAGATCTTGCGGTACACCATCACGTAGCAATTCATTTTTATCTCTTTGTCCTAAATCCACACCTCCACCGATAGTAACCCCTGAGTTTTCATCTGTTTTCCCCTTGTCATTTTTAGGAACATATCCTTTTGTTTTAAACCCTTCAGACTCTAATAAAAAATCAATATTAATACGTAACCGGTCTGAAAGAATCTGTCGGCGCGCTTTTACTCTATCACCATACATTTCTTCAACACCCGTTCTAATAACACAGTTTTTAAGAGGGTAAGCTACGCAGGTTAATAAAAAAACCCCCTTATCTTCTTCCTCTAAATAAGAACCATCACTTTGATCTACCTTTCCGTCAATCAATAATGCCACACATGAAGAACATGAACCTGCACGGCATGAATATGGCAAATCCGCTCCTGCCTTTTCTAACACATCCAATATATATTCATCATCAGGACAATCAACTGTAGTTCCAGTAGTTACATCACTTACCTTGTATATCGCCATTTTCACTCCCCTTTTTCAGAATAAATTTCATCGTGCGCAAAAACATTTTTCCCGTTTACATCCAGGTCGCCGTTTTTTTATCTCTTCAGGTTTTACTTTTTCTTCTGTTTCGTTTCCTCCATAAAAATTAACTTCCAATTTACTTTCACTTTGAAAATTTTCATCTTTTTTCATTTATTGGCCTCATTTATAAAACAAATAGCTTCACCTGCCATCATGGCTATATCAATTCACGATTCACACCGTAAATTAGAGGGTATAATGCAAGATCCTAATCATTTTTTATTTTAAAGGAGTTTAATAACCAGAATTGTCCTGTGGAATAAATAGAACCATTGAAATAATTACGATCAGTAACTCTACCATTGCGATAGGGTTCGTAAATTCCTCACCAAATGGTGAATTAATAAATTTAATCAGAATGAACCAAACATTAAACGGCACCTACACTGGCAAACACAGTCACGACAATGGGTTAGTGCATAAATAAGAAAAGGTGCACCATTAACGGCGCACCTTTTCTCAGCATTAGGAATATTCTAGAGAAGAAAAAATATTAACGGGTATCGCTTGAAGATCGGAATAAATCAATATTCCCGATCTTCAATCAACCGTTTTCCCAACGTGATGCAGTCAACGATCTCATAGTCGAGTTTTTCATACATGCCGATGACAGCATCGTTGTCTTCGCGCACCATCAGGTGAATCTTCGGACAGCCACGAGCAATGAGTTTTTTCTCCAGACGGCTAATCAACGCATTCGCAATGCCGCGCCCACGAAAATCAGGATGCACGCCCAGATAGTATGCCGATCCACGGTGACCGTCGTAACCGCCCATCACCGATCCCACGAGTTCGCCGTTCACCTCTGCGACCAGAAACAGATCGGGATCGTGATTGAGCTTACGTTCGATGTCCATTTCAGGATCGTTCCACGGGCGCAGCAAATCACAGCGTTCCCAGAGGGTGATCACGGCTTCAAAGTCATCCTGCCTGAATATGCGGATTTCCATCACAGTCGCCATTTTGCAATAAGGTAAATCGTGATTATCGCGTGATTTTTATCAGACGCAATCTCAAATTGCGCGCCGCCGTCAGGAATCACACAACAGGTGACCGGGGATCGATTTTATTGATGGTATACTGCCCGCCTTTATTATTGCGCTCCATTGCCAAAGAAACGAGATGCCCACTATGTCTGACGTCAATGCGGTAAAACATTTTTTGCTTAGCTTACAGGAAGATATCTGCCAGCAGCTTGCAGCGATCGATGGCGGAGCCGATTTCGCCAAAGATGAGTGGCAGCGTGCCGAAGGCGGCGGCGGGTGCAGTCGCGTGTTGTCTGGCGGACGCATCTTTGAACGCGCTGGCGTAAATTTTTCTCATATCATCGGTAAGTCGTTGCCGCCTTCAGCCAGCACACATCGTTCGGATCTGGCTGGCCGCAGCTTTCAGGCAATGGGCGTTTCGCTGGTGATTCATCCGCTGAGCCCTTACCTCCCCACCAGCCATGCCAATGTGCGTTTGTTCATCGCCGAGAAACCGGGAGAAGAGCCGGTTTGGTGGTTTGGCGGCGGGTTCGATCTTACGCCCTATTATGGTTTCAAAGAGGACGCGGTGCACTGGCATCAGACCGCTCACGACCTGTGCCAGCCGTTCGGTGACGATGTGTACCCGCGCTATAAAAAGTGGTGCGACGATTACTTCTTCCTGAAGCACCGTAACGAAGCGCGCGGTATCGGCGGACTCTTCTTCGACGATCTCAACGAGCCAGATTTTGCTACCAGCTTTGCCTTCATCCGTGCCGTCGGTAACGGTTTCCTCGATGGCTATCTGCCCATTGTTGAACGGCGTAAAGATCTGCCGTGGGGAGAACGCGAGCGCGAATTCCAGCTCTATCGTCGCGGCCGCTATGTGGAATTTAACCTGATTTGGGATCGCGGTACGCTGTTTGGTCTGCAAAGCGGTGGACGCACTGAGTCAATTTTGATGTCTATGCCACCGCTGGCGCGCTGGGAATACCAGCATCAGACTGAACCGGGTAGCCCGGAAGCCCTGCTGTATCAAGATTTTTTACCGGCCAAAGACTGGCTGGCAGAAAGTCACACGCAAAACAAGGAAGCATAAGTCATGCAGATTTGGGTCGATGCCGACGCCTGTCCTAACGTCATCAAAGAAGTGCTATTTCGCGCGGCGGATCGCACACAAACACAGGTCACGCTGGTTGCCAACCAGACCATCAAAGTACCGCCGTCGCGCTTTATTCGCACGCTGCGCGTCTCAGCGGGTTTTGACGTCGCCGACAATGAGATTGTGCAACGCGTTGAAGCCGGCGATCTGGTGATCACAGCGGATATTCCGCTGGCATCGGAAGTGATAGAAAAAGGCGGCATCGCGTTGAATCCGCGCGGGGAGCGCTATACGCCGGATACCATTCGGGAAAGGCTAAATATGCGGGACTTCATGGATACCATGCGCGCCAGCGGGATACAAACCGGTGGCCCCAGCGCATTAAACCAGCGGGACCGCCAGCAGTTCGCTAACGAGCTGGACAAGTGGTTGCAGCAGTCAAAAAAGCCATAATGACCTGAAAGACTCGCCATCCCGTGTTTGCTGCTTTTAGCAGGCAAAACAGGATGGCGATACTGACTTAGCGCTACTTACTTAGCGATACACTGGCAGCAGATCGAGGCTGGCAAGAATATGTATCAGCGCGGTGCTGATACCAAATAGCAGCACCAGCGCAATCATCGTATTGCCGCCCCGCACGCGGAACAGCGGACTACCGAAACGACGACGCGATGCGTAAGCCAGCAGTGCAGGCGTAATCACCGCCCATACAGCAGCGGCCAGCCCGGCAAAACCAATCGCATAAATAAAGCCGTTCGGATACAGCAGACCGCCGATGACCGGCGGCAGAAACGTCACCACTGCCGTTTTGGATCTTCCCATTCGGCTATCGTCAAACTTCAGCAAATCTGCGAGATAATCAAACAACCCCAGCGTCACGCCGAGAAACGAGCAGGCTACGGCAAAGTTGGAAAAGACGGTGAGCAGCACGTCCAGATAAGGGCTATTCAACACCCCACCCAACGCCTGAACCAACACATCGATATTACCGCCCCGCTCCGCAATCCCGATAAAGTCAGGACGGGCAATGTTTCCCATCGTGCCAATCAGCCAGATGGCATACATAACCAGCGCTAGCACGCTGCCAATAAACAAACAGCGCTTGATGATCTGCGGTTCACGGCCGTAGTGCTTCACCAGGCTGGGAACGTTGCCATGAAAGCCGAAAGACGCCAGGCAGAATGGCAGTGTCATCAGCACATACGGAAGATAGCTGGGTGCCTCTTCCACCACATTGAGTAAAACAACGGGCTTTACGTTCCACAGCAGGCTGCCAAACGTCATGAAAAAGGTCAGTACCTTTGCCGCCAGAAAAAAAGCGGTCATGCAACTCACTGCCGCGGTACTCCACCACACGGTCAACGCGACAAACAGCGCAAACAAAAAACCGCCTATGCGTGCAGAGAAATCGATCGACATCTCAGCAAGCGTGTGATGGATAATTGAACCACTCGCCGAAATGTAGGCGTACGTCAGGATATAGAGGACAAAGGCAATCGATATGCCGTTAATGACATTCCAGCGCTTACCCAGCAGATCTTTGGTCAGCGTATCGAAGCTGGAGCCGGTCGGATAATTGAGGTTCGCCTCCAGTATCATCAACCCCGAGTGATACATGCAAAACCAGGTAAACACCAGCACGGCAAATGACCAGAAAAACCAGGCACCTGACATCACCACCGGCAGGGAAAACATCCCGGCGCCAATAATCGTTCCTGCAATAATCATCGACCCGCCAAACAGCGAAGGAAGACGCTTTCCTGTACCGCTTTTTTCTACTGTATTTTCGTTCACTGCGCGTGTTGCCATAACCGATATTCGCTCGTTGGTTTTTTTATCGAGTCTGGGGAAGCCCCCTAAAGACGAGGTGGGATCATGGCATAAAACCAGAATTATTCCATTGATTCATCTTAGCCAGGCGACTATTTGGTCGATAAATTGCGATAAATAAAAAACCCAGCCAGAAATCGGCTGGGTTTGTCTGTATGACAGGAAATGGCTTACAGAGGCTGAGTTTGTGCTTCTACCACCGCCAGCGCCACCATATTCACGATCCGGCGAACCGAGGCAATCGGGGTCAGGATATGCGCTGGTTTCGAGATCCCCATCAGCACTGGGCCGACCGTCACACCTTCTGAAGACGACACACGCAGCAGGTTATAGCTGATACGCGCAGACTCCATATTCGGCATGATCAGGATGTTAGCCGAGCCTTTCAGCGGGCTGTCCGGCATTTGCTCGCGGCGGATGGCTTCTACCAGCGCGGCATCACCGTGCATCTCACCGTCGATCTCCAGTTCCGGTGCCAGCTTGTTGACCAGCGCCAGCGTTGCGCGCATCTTCTGCGCCGTCGGGGAGTCCGAGGTGCCGAAGCTGGAGTGCGACAGCAGCGCGACTTTCGGCTCGATACCGAAACGGCGTACGCTCTCTGCCGCCATCAGCGTGATTTCCGCCAGCTGTTCCGGCGTCGGATCGGCGTTGACATAAGTGTCGGCGATAAAGGTGTTGCCGCTCGGCAGCATCAGCGCGTTCATCGCGCCCGCAGCCTGCACGCCGTCGCGGTAGCCGAACACTTTCTCAACTACATCGAAATGCTCTTCATAGGTACCAATCGTGCCGCAAATCAGCGCATCCGCTTCGCCACGGTGAACCATGATGGCACCGATCAGCGTTGGGTTGCCGATCACCGCGCGCTGCGCTTTTTCCTGCGATACGCCGCGACGCTTCATCAGTTCGAAATACTCGCTCCAGTATGCTTTGAAGCGAGGATCCGATTCGTTGTTGACCACTTCGAAATCTTTACCGATGGTCAGTTGCAGTCCCAGCTTTTGCAAACGCATTTCGATGACGCTCGGACGACCAATCAGAATCGGGAACGCCAGACCCAGCGTCACCAATTCCTGCGTAGCATGCAGCACACGCGCATCTTCACCTTCCGCGAATACCACGCGCTTCGGCTGCTGACGCGCCTGTGCGAAGATCGGCTTCATAAACAGGTTGGTTTTGTAGACAAACTGGGTCAGTTTTTCGATGTAGGCATCGAAATCTTCGATCGGACGCGTCGCCACGCCGGAATCCATTGCCGCCTTCGCTACCGCTGGTGCGATCTTGATGATCAGACGCGGATCGAACGGTTTCGGAATCAGGTAATCCGGGCCAAATGACAGCTCCTGATCGCCGTAAGCAGATGCCACCACTTCACTCTGCTCCGCCAGCGCCAAATCGGCAATCGCGTGCACGCAAGCCAGTTTCATCTCTTCGTTAATCGTAGTCGCCCCCACATCCAGCGCACCACGGAAGATGAACGGGAAGCACAGTACGTTGTTCACCTGATTCGGGTAGTCAGAACGGCCGGTACAGATAATCGCATCCGGGCGCACTTCCTTCGCCAGCGGCGGCAGAATTTCTGGTTCCGGGTTTGCCAACGCCATGATCAGCGGGCGCGGTGCCATGGTTTTCACCATATCCGGCGTCAGTACGCCAGGACCGGAGCAGCCGAGGAAGATATCAGCATCAGGGATCACGTCCGCCAGCTTGCGGGCACCGTTATCCTCTACCGCATACGCCGCTTTGGTCTCTTCCATATTTTCGTCACGACCATGGAAAATCACGCCGCGCGAATCACACACCACGATGTTGTGCTTCTGGAGACCCAGCGCCACCAGCAGATTCAGACAGGCGATAGACGCTGCACCCGCACCGGACACCACCAAACGCACATCAGAGATATTTTTTTCTACTACGCGCAGGCCGTTCAGAACCGCAGCAGTACAGATAATCGCCGTGCCGTGCTGATCGTCATGGAACACAGGAATCTTCATGCGCTCACGCAGTTTCTTCTCGATGTAGAAGCACTCCGGTGCCTTGATGTCTTCCAGATTGATACCGCCGAACGTCGGCTCCAGCGCCGCGATCACGTCGATCAGCTTGTCTGGATCCAGCTCGTCGACTTCGATATCGAAAACATCAATGCCGGAGAATTTTTTGAACAGAACGCCTTTGCCTTCCATTACTGGTTTACCGGCCAGTGCGCCGATATTGCCGAGGCCCAGAACGGCCGTTCCGTTAGAGATCACGGCGACCAGATTGCCACGCGCGGTATATTTGTAGGCAGCCAGCGGATCTGCCGCAATTTCCAGACAGGGTGCGGCGACACCGGGAGAATACGCCAGCGCCAGATCGCGCTGCGTCGCCAGCGGTTTAGTCGGGGAAACCTGAATTTTTCCGGGGATCGGATACTGGTGAAAATCAAGAGCACTTTGCTTTAGCTGTTCATCCATTTTACGCACCTTTTCGGTTTTGTTGTGTCTGTAGGGTCAAGAGTACCCAGTATAGTGTTTGCCAATGGCTAAACTACCGAGAATGGCAAAAACTGAGGGGGAATGCTGGTTAATATAGTTATTTTATTTGACGGTTTTTCGTTCAAAAAATGGCATCAGGTACGCCGAATAGGCCGTTCGGAAGCCATTCAGGGGGGAATGAGGCGGAGCTAATAGGCACAGACGTCACGTGATGTAAAACACCACGCAACGGAGAAAAGTGGGTTACTGCGTCATATTCAGAATAGTACGAATATTGCCCGCACTGGTGGCGATAATATCGATGGCTCCCGTGCGTAGCGCACCGAGAATGGCTAACGCTTTGGTGTTTTCAGAGGCAATGGCAATCACGCAGGGAATTTTATGTAACTCCTCAATACTCACGCCGATGACCCGTTCGTTCATCACCGTATCGACATGCTGGCCCTGAGCATTAAAGAAATCATACCCGGCAATATCACCAATAACGCCCTGATTCAGGCTGGCATCAATAATTTCATGCGGGGTGAACCAGCCAAGTTTAACCATGTAGCTGTTCTCATTCATATCCCCAATGCCCACCAGCGCGATATCAGCCTTGCGCGCCCGATCCAGCGTTTCCTTAATCGTGCCGTTCTGCATGAACGCTTCTTTCAGCGCCCGGTTTTCGACATAAGCAGGTGAGTACAGCGTTTCACTGCTGCCCCCGAATTTCTTTGCCAGACGGCGGCTGATATGGTCGGCGTTAATGGCATCGCCGGGACGGTGTGTTCCGCCGATACCGCAGATAAAGCGACAATTGCGTTCCGTCACATTGCTCACATGGTCTGCAACCGCCGCCACATTACGACCCTGCCCCACCGCCACCACCGTATCGTCCTTCAACGACACAGCCAGATAGTTGGAAACCAACGCCGCAACCTGCCGCCGCTGTTCTTCCTCATCCTGATGATCTAACGCAATCAGGGCGCGCTTTATCGAAAAGCGCTCCAGCATCTGCTGTTCGAGACGCGTGCTGAATACCGGATGATAGCGCACGGTAATTTCAACAATGCCCTCTTCCTTCGCCCGCTTCAGCAAACGCCCGACTTTAATGCGCGAAATACCAAATTTCTTGGCGATCTCTTCCTGAGTAATTTCGTCCTGATAATAAGCGACGGCGATTTCAGTCAGAAGTTCGCTTTCCTGAGATCCTGATTGTTTTTCCATCTGGTCACATTTTCCTTACGCAAGGGGATCGGTTTATACAGACGCTGTGTCTACAGATGAAAACAGTCGCGATGAATAATTGTTGCACGCCGGGAAGAGAGGCTCAAGCCCGGCGCGATTATCCCTGACGGTGGCGCAAATGGACAAAGATAGCCGTGCCGTAAGCCAGCCGAAAAAACTGGCTCCGGCAACGGGAGGGGATTACCGTTGAATGGCATCGATCTTCAGCATTTTGGCAATCACCAGATCGAGCTCTTTCTCATCGAAAATCTTTTTCCAATCCGGTTTGATGATGTTTTCTTTACCGTATTCAATGGCGATCATACACGCATCCGAAAACGGATTAGTACTGCGGAAAGCCACCGCCAACGCGATCTGAATATGGCCATAAAGCATGGCTTTTGCAGCGGCTTCTGGCACACCAATCGTGTTAATGGTTTCATCCAGCGCTTCTTTCATCAAGGTGCCTACCATACAGGCTACGGTTTCAACCAGCGTCGGTTCCAGATAGGCTAGCTGTTTTACCGTCACCCAATGCACGTCAAGCACCGGGCCATACATCACTTTAACCACACCAGCCAATGCCGCTTTCTGCTCGTCACTGCCTGTTTCATAAGATGCTGCAACGTGTTGCGGCGCCGCCACGCCACCAAATGCATCAGCATGCTCTTCTGGCGTGAAGCGATCCAGGAATACGGAAGGATGGCACGGATGTGCAACGGCGTAATCGATATCATCACGTTTGGCGATAAGATTGGCATAGGCCGCAGCCGGGTCCAGCGTCAGCAGCACCGCATTACTTTTCATCTGTGGAACGACAAGCCCGGAGACCACCTTCAACGCAATATCCGGCACAGCCAAAATCACCACATCACTTTCAGGAATAACCTGTTCGGCAACGGACAATTCCCTGCCTGCGGCAACGACCTGCTCCTGCGCGCGTGGAGAGTTCTCGCAGTAAAACACCTGATAGTCACTTTTCTGGAAATTGGCAGAGATACGCATGCCCATTTTGCCGCCAGCGCCCAGTACGGTAATGGTTTTCAATTCAGCAGCCATGATTGTTACTCCTCGGATTTGCAATAATAAAAAGTGATTAAATAGAATGTGTTATGGGTAATGAACGGCCAGCATACGGATTTCGGGTATACAAATAGTTCAGGCTATGACGCGTCCAGGCGTCTTCCAGACGGCAGGTTTCTTCCGCATTGGCTTGCCACGGCAGCCAATGCTCAACGATCTGGTTAATGTTGCGTTCGTTCGGGCGTACGATCTGGTGAAGTACGTCGTAATCCAGCAGGCCAGTTCCCAGCAGGCAGCCGGAATAGGTAAAGCCCACCCACCCTTCCTGACGGGCAAAAGCAAAATCTTTGATATGCAGGTTAACCACGCGTGGAGCCGTCAGTTCAACCACCTCGCGCGGATACTCCAGCGCGGCCACACAGTTGCCGGGATCGAGACAAATTCCCAGTGCTGGGCTGTCGATTGCGTCAACTACGGCGAGCACGTCGCACGTTTTTACCTGTTCGTAGGTTTCCAGCCCCAATTGAATATGATGCCGTTCAAACTCAGGCAGCACCTGGCGCAGTAACGTAAGTGCCTCGTCTTGCGTCGGTTTATGTGTTGCCGTATTGAACATCGTGCGGATAAAACGAACATCCAGTGCACGGGCTATCGTGAGATAGCGCGTCAGGTGCGCCGTATCTAATCCTCGTGTCCCCAGCTCCAGTTGAATGCCGAAATCGGCAGCGTGCTGTCGTAGCGTTTCCAACTCGGTGGACGTGAGTGTTTCAACAGCAGCGTAATCACAAATCTGAAAAACGCCTGCACCAGACTCTGCCGTTTGCTCCAGCATGGCGTCCAATCCCAGTGGGTGTGGTACGCGAGAAGAGGCCCGCCAGAAGAACGCATAAGTACTTAATCCGATTGCCATGTGTATTTCCTCTCTCTTACGCCTGCGAGCCGAGCGCGAAAGCTTCATCCATAATCGCGTTAAAGGCTGCCGGATCGTGGGCAAAGCGCCCCAGAAACAGACCATCAACCGAATCGCCAAGCTGACTAAGCAACCCCGGCCCCGCACTACCGCCGTAAATGACTCGCCCCTCGCGCACGCCGGCCTGTATTGGAAAATGCTGTTTTAACGTCTGACAGACCTCGCTGATGTATGCCGTCGGGGCGGGCTCCGCACTACCAATCGCCCACTGTGGTTCGTAGGCCAGTACCAGCTCACCCGTCAACTGCTGCTTCTGCGCCAGATCCAGCGCCGCCGCCAACTGAGCCTGACAGGTGTCGATCGCCTGCTGCGTCGAACCGCGTTTCTCTTCGCCGACGCATAGCACTGGCGTTAGCCCATTACGCCAGGCCGCCGCCGTTTTCAGCGCGAAATGTTCATCCGTTTCACCAAAATAGCGGCGGCGTTCGGCATGCCCGATTTCAACATAGCGACACCCCATTTCGTGCAGCATGGTGCCGCTCACTTCCCCAGTGAAAGCTCCGTTATCCGCCCAGTGCAGATCTTGCGCACCAACATGAATGGGAGACTGGGCAAACCGTTGCACAACGGGCGCTAACGTCGGGAAAGCAGGCAGAACAAACAGCCTAACTGAGGGCAGTGACGACAACGGATGCTGTGCCACCATCGCCTGAATGTGTTGGCACCAATCGAGCGTCTGCTGGTAGCCGAAATACATTTTCAGGCTGACGCCCAGCGTCAATTTACGAGAGCTCATCATTCACTCTCCGTTTGCGTCGTCGCCTGGCGTGAAGGAGTCGACGTTGCATCGCTGTTCAACACCGTCGATATAGCAGTAAGAATCATCGCTAGCGATATCGCCCCCGCATCGGGTGTTCCCAGACTTTTTTCTGCCAGCGGGCGGGCACGACCAATTTTGGGTAACAGCTGCGCGGTATCATCAGCCGCCTGCTGGGCGCACTGCGCGGCCTGCTGCCAGGCTTCTGGCAAGCTCATTCCGGCTTCCACTCGTTGTGTGAGTGCCAGACTAAAGGGGATCAACGCATCTACCAGCGTTTTATCTCCCGGTTTCGCCTTGCCGAAATGCATCACGCTTTCTTTAGCCTGACGCACACCATCTGCCACACGGCGACCGTCAGGACGTTGTTCATCACCTAATACGGTTCCCAACGCATTCAACGCGACGCCCCAGATTGCCCCAGACGTTCCCCCAGCCCGATCGGCCCAGGCATCTGCCGCACGTTGCAATAACGTACCGGCACCCGCCTGCCGTTCCAGCATCTCTGCCGCCTTTTCCGCCGCGGCAATCACCCCGCGCTCCATGCCAATGCCGTGATCGCCATCACCGGCAATCGCATCGATACGGCCCAATTCGGTGACGTTAGCCAGCACAATGTCACGCGCTGCATTCAACGCCGCCGCAACACAATGTGCCGCCGCCTTCGATGCCGCCGTAGCGGTTGGGATCACATCGAGTTCTGCTGTGAATGTCTGCTCAGCCAGCGGTTCGGCGGGAGACACACTGCCTTTACGAAAGGCCGGTGCATCAGCAGGTGCACGCCAAAAACGCTCCAGTTCCTCATCCAGCCAGAACAGCGTGAGCGACAGACCGGCCATATCGAAGCTGGTCACGAGTTCTCCCACTTCCGGCTCGACCACCGTCAGCCCCTGCTCAACCAGCAGTTGCGAAACTCGGCGATAAACCACAAACAGCTCTTCGTATTTCACGCCGCCGAGGCCGTTGAGCACCACGCTAATCCGCTGCCCAGAGAGCGTCGCAATATCTTGTGGCACCTCTTTCAACAGTGAACTGACCAATAGCTCAGCCAGTTCATCGGCGGTTGAAATAGGAACATCGCGGATACCTGGCTCACCGTGAATCCCCATGCCTACCGCCATCATGCCTTCAGGAACGGTGAACAGCGGGTGCTCCGCCCCCGGCAACGTACAACCAGAGAAGGCCACGCCGAGTGAACGAGTACGCTGGTTGGCACGCTCGGCAACCTCAAGCACGGCGGCCAGATCGTAGCCCGCTTCCGCCGCCGCAGAGGCCGCCTTGAAGACCATCAGATCGCCCGCAACCCCACGGCGTTTGTGCGATTCGTTCAGTGGCGCACTGGAAATGTCATCGGTCACTGCCAGCAGCTCACACGGAATCCCCTCCGCATTCAGACGCGCCTTGGCCTGTCCGAAATGGAGCACATCGCCCGCATAGTTACCAAATGTCAGCAGTACGCCACCACCATTGTGTGCAGCACGAGCAACGGAGCAGATCTGCTGGGCAGATGGCGAAGCAAACAGGTTGCCCATCGCTGCGCCGTGCGCCAGCCCCTGCCCGACCAGACCAGCAAACGCCGGGTAGTGGCCGGAGCCACCCCCGACCACAATGGCGACCCCACCTTCACGACTGCGAGTGCTCCTGACCACGCCGCCAGGCACCTGACGCACTTTGTCAGCATGCGCAGCCGCAAAGCCTTCGGTCAGTTCCCGGGCAAAGGCGGAAGGTTGGTTGAACAGATACGTCATATTAATGCTCCTGTGTTACTGAGGCGGCTTTCGATACCCGATCCGAACGACTGAGCAGAACCATTAACACTGCGGAAAGCAGCATAAACCCGCCAACAATCATCATAGGCATCACGTAGGTTCCGGTTACGCCCCGCACGGCACCCGTGATGTATCCCGCTGAGAATCCAGCGACATTACCAATAGTGTTGATGAGTGCGATGGCCGCAGCCGCTGATGCTCCGGTAAGAAACTGAGTCGGTAACGTCCAAAAGTTAGGTAGCGCAGCAAAGATGGAACAGGCAGTCACGGTGATCACCGCAATTGTCGCCGTAGGGGATTCCATGAACAGCGCCAGCGGAATGCTGATCGCACCAGTTAGCGCTGGGATAGCAATGTGCCATGAACGGCAGCCACGACGCGTTGCATCACGCGACCAGAAGTACATCGCGATGGCCGCTGGCAAATAAGGAATGGCCGTAATCAATCCTTTATCCATGACATTGAACGTCGTGCCGAACTGCTGCTGGAAACCCGCGATAATCGTTGGCAGGAAGAATGCCAGCGCATAGAGACCGTAAATAAAACCAAAGTAAATCAGGCACAGTACCCACACGCGTTTGTTAAACATCACGGTCATGACGCCAGGGTGTTTGCTGTGATTTTTGGTGGCGTGTTCGCTTTCCAGCTCACTAACCAGCCAACGTTTCTCATCAGCATTAAGCCACTTGGCATCAGACGGACGATCAACCAGATAAAACCAGGTAATGAGGCCAACAATGATGGCTGGAACAGAGACACCGAGGAACATCACCCGCCAACCGGACAACCCAAACAGGCCATGTTGCTCAATCAGCCAGGCAGCCAACGGCGCGCCTAACACTACCGTCAGCGGTTGTGCCAGATAGAACAGTGACAGGATTCTGCTGCGATAGCGGGCTGGTACCCACATACTGAGGAACAAGATCGCACCGGGGAAGAACCCCGCCTCTGCTATCCCCAGCAGGAAACGTAGGATATACAACCCTTCAATACTGCTTACCCAGGTAAACAGCAACGACACGATGCCCCACGACACCATAATGCGCGACAGCCATTTGCGCGCCCCGAAGCGGTGCAGCGCCAGATTGCTGGGGACTTCCAGCAGAATATAACCAATAAAGAAAATGCCTGAAGCCAGCCCGAACTGCGCCACGGTCAGCGCAAGGTCGGCATTCATACCATTCGGCCCAGCGAACGAAATGGCCGTACGATCGAGGAAGTTAATAAAGAACATCAGGCCGACGAAAGGCACGAGACGCCAGGAGATCTTGCGAATGGCCGACTGTTCTACAGCAGATGGTGTTGTCGTGGACGGTTTTGTGGCAGATTGCCCCGCCGTTGCTGCAACCGATACTTTACTCATACAGCCCCCTTACTACCGATAGTCAATCCCTTCCATGACATCGCCTCTACGCCAGGCTGTTCCTGCATTTCATCCTCTTTCGTCATTCGATACCCGGTGTGACCTTTGTTATTTGTTGTCTTTTTTATCGTTTGCATACAGGTCTGACACATTGTTATGCCCTCTAAAGATACAGATCATTAATACACATAATGAACATATGAACGATATAATTGCTCCAATCTTTTGCCTATCTCTCTGTTTGAAAATTGTGAGCATGATCTAAATATGTATCAAAAAGGTAAAATAACGCCTTAAAAGGCGTAAAAGCGACCAAGATCACGCTTTCAATCCTCTTTTCTTCTCTGACAAAACAAAAAACAAATAATCATACATTGAACATTTGAAAGAAGCGGTATATGTTTAGCCATGAAAAGGCCGGAAATGTACGGAATCATGCGGAGAGATTCTCGTTAGTTACTGTTTATTAATGTTTTTATAAACAAACTAACGAAAGCGACATATCAGGCTCACTTTGACCCTTAGCCAGGCAGGAGATAGATATGCTCTCGATTGCAATTGGTGCAGACAGCGCCGCGATTGATTTGAAAAACACGATTACTGATTATTTACAGCAGAAGGGGCTGACGGTGACCGACTACAGCTACGATCCTACCGGGGAAAATCCAATCTACCCCGATGTTGCCTACACGCTGGCCCACGCGATTAAAGACGGTAAGCACCAGCGTGGGATCCTACTGTGCGGCACGGGGATCGGCATGTGTATCGTGGCTAACAAGGTCAATGGCATTCGTGCCGCTCAGTGCCATGACACCTATTCCGCCCAGCGGGCTAGAAAAAGTAACGATGCTCAGGTGATCGCACTGGGCGCGCGGGTTATCGGCCCCGAACTGGCAAAAGAGATTGTCGGCGCTTGGCTGGATGCCGAGTTTGAAGGCGGCGGATCAGCGCCAAAAGTTGAGAAAATCAGCTACTACGAACATCAGGAAAATCACCGGTAATCCTGTCTGACGGCCCGCAGCGCTCCCCAGACTGACTGGCCGTCAGTCTTACGTTTCGTTCAACCCATTTATACGTTCCACCGAAAGAGCCCAACCGCAGCAATCGGAAAAAGCGCATGTTATTTCACGACCTCATGGTGCAGTGTGTTGGCTCTGTTTTGCGCATGCCATTTCTCTTTTACATCAAGGAGCTCACTCATGAACCAACTCGAAGCCCTTAAACAATTTACCGCGGTGGTCGCCGATAGCGGCGATATCGACTCCATTCGCCAATTTTCACCACAAGATGCCACTACGAACCCCTCACTGATTTTGAAGGCCGCGACGCTGCCGCAGTATCAGCCGCTGTTTGATGACGCGATTGCCTATGCGCATCAGCAAGGCGGTAGCAAAGAGACTCAGCTCATCAACGCCAGCGACCGACTGGCGGTAAACATCGGTGCGGAAGTACTGAAAAGCATTCCGGGGCGCATCTCCACCGAAGTGGATGCCCGCCTCTCGTTCGATCGCGGTATGTGCGTGGCGAAAGCACGCAAGCTCATTGGGATGTATCAGGAAAAAGAGATTCCGCGCTCACGCATTCTGATTAAGCTCGCCGCCACCTGGGAAGGGATTCGCGCGGCTGAAGAGCTGGAAAAAGAAGGGATCAACTGTAACCTGACGCTGCTGTTCTCATTCGCACAGGCGCGCGCCTGTGCCGAAGCGGGCGTCTTTCTGATCTCCCCGTTTGTGGGCCGAATTTATGACTGGTATCAGGAAAGGCAGCCCACCAGCGACTATCAGGCAGAAAACGATCCCGGCGTCATCTCCGTGCGTAATATCTATGACTACTACAAACGCCACCGCTACCAAACCGTGATCATGGGTGCCAGCTTCCGCAAAGTGGAGCAGATTCTGGCGCTGGCTGGATGCGATCGCCTGACGATCTCCCCTGCGCTGCTGGAACAGTTGAAAAACAGCGATGCGCCTGTTGAACGCCAACTGACACCGTCAACCGAAGGGTTCCATCATCCCTCTCCGCTTTCTGAATCTGAATTCCGCTGGGAGCACCATCAGGATCCGATGGCCGTCGATAAACTGGCGGAAGGCATTCGTCTGTTCGCCGCCGATCAACAAAAGCTGGAAGCGCTGCTGGCAGCCAAGCTGTAATTTCAGGAGTCAAGCATGTCCTCTCGTAAAGAACTTGCCAATGCTATCCGTGCGCTGAGCATGGATGGGGTGCAGAAAGCCAAATCCGGTCACCCGGGCGCACCGATGGGCATGGCCGATATCGCCGAAGTGCTGTGGCGCGATTATCTTAACCATAATCCGGCCAACCCCAACTGGGCCAACCGTGACCGCTTCGTGCTGTCCAACGGCCACGCGTCCATGCTGATTTACAGCCTGCTGCATCTCTCCGGCTACGACCTGCCGATTGAAGAACTGAAAAACTTCCGTCAGCTGCATTCCAAAACTCCAGGCCACCCTGAATACGGCTACACCGCCGGCGTTGAAACCACCACTGGTCCGCTGGGTCAGGGTATTGCCAACGCGGTCGGGATGGCGATTGCCGAGCGCACGCTGGCCGCGCAGTTCAACCGTCCGGGCCACGAGATTGTCGACCATCACACCTACGCCTTCCTGGGCGACGGCTGCATGATGGAAGGGATTTCTCACGAAGTCTGCTCGCTGGCAGGCACCATGAAGCTCGGCAAACTGACCGCGTTTTATGATGACAACGGCATCTCCATCGACGGTCACGTTGAAGGCTGGTTTACCGACGATACCGCGGCTCGCTTTGAAGCCTACGGCTGGCACGTTGTGCGCGGCGTAGACGGTCACGACGCTGACGCTATCAAGCGCGCTATCGGTGAAGCACAACTGGTGACCGACAAGCCGTCGCTGCTGATGTGCAAAACCGTGATTGGCTTCGGCTCACCGAACAAGGCCGGTACGCATGATTCCCACGGTGCACCGCTGGGTGATGCAGAAGTGGCGGCTTCCCGCGAACAGCTGGGCTGGGCGCACGCGCCGTTTGATATCCCGGCTGATATTTATGCTGCATGGGATGCCAAACCGGCCGGTCAGCGTAAGGAAGCGGCCTGGGATGAGGCGTTTGCCGCCTACTCCAGCGCGTACCCTGAACTGGCTGCCGAGTTCAAACGCCGCACCGGCGGTGAACTACCGGCCAACTGGCAGGCTGACGCACAGAAATTTATCGACGATTTGCAGGCGAATCCGGCGAAAATCGCCAGCCGTAAAGCGTCACAGAACGCGCTGGAAGCCTACGGCAAACTGCTGCCGGAATTCCTGGGCGGCTCCGCTGACCTGGCGCCGAGCAACCTGACCATCTGGTCCGGCTCGGTATCGCTGGATAAAGACCACGCAGGCAACTACATCCACTACGGCGTGCGCGAATTCGGTATGACAGCGATTGCCAACGGGATTGCGCTGCACGGTGGTTTCGTACCGTACACGGCGACCTTCCTGATGTTTGTGGAATACGCGCGTAATGCCGTGCGTATGGCCGCGCTGATGAAAATCCGCAGCATCTACGTTTACACCCACGACTCTATCGGTCTGGGTGAAGACGGCCCGACGCACCAGCCGGTTGAACAGCTGGCCAGCCTGCGCGTCACGCCGAACATGAGCAACTGGCGTCCGGCAGATCAGGTGGAAACGGCGGTGGCGTGGAAATACGCCATTGAGCGTCAGGACGGCCCAACGTCGCTGATCCTGTCCCGTCAGAACCTGGCGCAGCAGTCACGTACGGCTGAACAGCTGGCGAACGTGGCGAAAGGCGGCTACGTGCTGAAAGACAGCGAGGGTCAACCTGAGCTGATCCTGATTGCCACTGGTTCGGAAGTTGAACTGGCTGTCGGCGCGTATGACAAACTGACTGCCGCAGGCCGCAAGGTACGCGTCGTGTCGATGCCGTCTACGGATGCGTTCGACAAGCAGGATGCAGCCTACCGTGAAGCAGTCCTGCCGAAAGCCGTATCGGCACGCGTAGCGATTGAAGCGGGTATTGCGGACTACTGGTTCAAGTACGTCGGCCTGAACGGCGCGATTGTCGGCATGACGAGCTTCGGCGAATCGGCTCCGGCTGAGCTGCTGTTCGAAGAATTCGGCTTCACCGTCGATAATGTCGTTGAAAAAGCGCAGGCGCTGCTGAAGTAAAGCGGCGATGCGGTAAAATTGATGCGATAAAACTGCAATACCGTGCGCAAAAGGATCGCAAGCAGCCACATTGTTTGTGATCAAGATCTATTAATTCATCTGACCACATTGCATCACTCCAGCGCCGCATGCTGATATTGCGGCGCAACACCATAAGTTGCACCAGCCTATTTTTATCGCGGCGTGCTACTGCTTCGGCAGGCAAGACCAAAGTAAAAATGCATTTCCTCTTTTTTAGAGGTGCATTTTTATTTTGGTCTTTTTTTTTGGCCTAATTGGCGTCAACACAGGGTAAAACTATGAATTATCAAAAAATGGATTATCAAAAACTTGGAGTCGACATCCTCGCGTTAAGCGGCGGCAAGCAGAACGTCAGCAAGCTGACCCACTGCGCCACCCGCTTACGCTTTGAGTTCAACGACAGCGATGCCGTACAGGCAGAGGCGATTGCCAAACTCCCCGGCGTCATCAGCGTGGTGGATCGAGGCGGTCAGTTTCAGGTGGTCATCGGCAACGATGTCCAGACCACCTATCGCGCGATTTTGAACGAGATTGGCGAGATGAACGGCCAGCGCACTGCCAGCAGTAAAGAACCGCAGAAAAAAGGCGGCATTTTCTCGCAAATCATCAGCGTGATTTCCACCACCTTCACGCCCGTTATCCCGGCGATTACCGGCGCAGGGATGATTAAAGCGCTGCTGGCGATCCTCAAACTGACGGGGTTAATTTCCGCCGACAGCACGACCTATCGCCTGCTGGACACCATCTCCGATGCGGCCTTCTTCTTCCTGCCCGTCCTGCTGGCTTACGGTGCCTCCATCAAGTTCGCCTGTAACCCGATTCTGGCAATGACGATTGCTGGCGCACTGTTGCATCCGAATCTGGCTCAGCTACTGGCATCAGGCGGCCCCATCAGCTTTATCGGTATTCCGGTGCGGCTGGCGGACTATGCTGGATCGGTATTGCCGATCATCCTCACCGTGTGGATCATGTCCTACATTGAGCGATTCGCTGAAAAAGTCTCACCGTCGATGATCACCTTCTTCACCAAGCCGATGATCGTGCTGCTGTTTACCGCACCGCTCGCGCTGGTAGTGATTGGGCCTTTCGGGATTTTCCTCAACGATCTGGTCGCCAGCGGTGCCGCCATCATCGACGGAAAAGCGAGCTGGCTCATTCCGATGCTGATGGGCGGTCTGCAACCGTTTTTGGTGATCACCGGCACCGCCTGGGCGATGACGCCAATTGCTACCTCGCAGCTGACTCGCAACGGTTTCGAGATGATCAACGGGCCCGGCATGCTGGCCTCCAACATTGCGCAGGGTGCTGCCACGCTGTGCGTCGCGTTTAAAACCAAGAACAAGAATCTGAAACAGCTGGCTTCTTCCGCAGGCTTCACTGCCCTGCTGGGTATCACCGAGCCTTCCCTGTACGGGGTAACGCTGAAGCTGAAGAAACCGCTGATTGCCGCTATGATCGGCGGGGGCTGTGCAGGGATCTATGCTGGGCTGGCTGGGCTGGTTCGCTACGCCTTCGTCTCACCGGGTCTGGCGGCGCTGCCCGCTTTCATTGGTGAAAACCCGATGAACATCGTCCATGCGCTGATCACCTGCGCCATTGCGATTGTCGTCACGTTTGCGCTCACCTGGATCATGGGATTCGACGATCCGGTAGATGAAACCGACACCGCACCAGCCAACAATAGCCAGCCGACACCAGTCGCAGAAACCACCAAAAAGCCGCAGGCGGCGGAAGGGCATGCTGAACCGCAAGCGATTATGAGCCCTATGTCCGGCAAGCTGGTCGCACTGAATGACATCAACGATGACGTATTCTCACAGGGATTACTGGGACAAGGCGTGGCGATTATTCCTGACAAGGGCGAAGTGGTCGCACCGGTTAGTGGCGAAATCATCACGTTCCTTGAGTCTAAACACGCTGTCGGTATCCGGACAGATAACGGTCTAGAGTTACTGATTCATGTCGGCCTTGATACGGTGAACCTCAACGGCAAGCACTTTACCGGCCATATCAAACCGGGCGACCGGGTTAGCGCGGGCGACAGGCTAATTAGCTTCGATCTGCATGAAATCACGCGTCTGGGCTACGACCCGATTACGCCCGTGGTGATCATCAACAGCGATGACTACGCCAGCGTCGTCTGTACCGCCCCACAGCCGATCGCACCACTGGATACGATCATTAAAGTGAACGCCTAATCCCCATAAAGGCATTGGGTGCCCTGCCCGATGCCTTTTCCGTCTTCCCGGATGTGAGAGAAAATATGCATTACCAACAACAAAAACACTTCCCTGCGGGCTTTCTGTGGGGAGCCTCGACTTCGGCTTACCAGGTTGAAGGGGGCTGGCAGGCCGATGGAAAAAGCCCGTCGATCATTGATAAGTGTCTGCACCCAGAAAACACCGCCGACTTCACCGTCGCCAGCGATCACTACCACCGCTTTAAAGAAGACGTGCAGCTGTTTGCTGAACTGGGATTAAAGGCCTACCGCTTCTCTATCGCCTGGACGCGTATTCTTCCCGACGGCACCGGTGCCATCAATCCGCTGGGCATCGCGTTTTACAACAGCCTGATTGATGAACTGAACGCGCACAATATTGAACCGGTCGTCACGCTCTACCATTTCGATTTGCCTTATTGTCTGGAAGCACAGGGCGGCTGGCAGAACCGCGCCACGATTGATGCCTTTGTTCACTACGCCCGCACGCTGTTTACCCATTTCGGCGACAAGGTGAAATACTGGCTGACAATTAACGAGCAGAACACCATGATTCTGCACCCCGGCGCAATTGGCCTGCCGGAAGGTGGCGTTTTGCCATCCAAAAAGGCGCTGTACCAGCAGAACCATCACATGATGCTGGCGCAGGCGCAGGTCATGGCGTTGTGCCACGAACTCGCCCCCAACGGCCTGATTGGCCCGGCGATCAATACCACCTCTATGTATCAGGCCACCAGCAAGCCGGAAGATGCCATCGCCGCGCACAACTGGGAAACGCTGCGCTGCTGGAGCTTTCTGGATGTCGCGGTGCACGGCCGCTACAACGCGCTGGCCTGGCGTTATCTGGAAGATCGCGGTCTCGCGCCAGAGACATTGCCCGGCGATGACGACATCCTACTGTCAGGCAAGCCCGACTACGTCGCGATTAACTACTACTCCACCGCCACCATTGCCGCCAGTAAAGGCGATGCATCGGATGTCAGCGCGCGTGCAGGCGATCAGCAAATCATGCTGGGCGAACCCGGCGTCTATCGCGCAGCGGAAAACCCGCACGTGGATAAAACGCCTTATGGCTGGGTGATCGATCCCATTGGCCTTCGACTCACATTGCGTAAAACCTACGAGCGCTATCATCTGCCAATCCTGATTACGGAAAACGGCATGGGTGCGCCGGATAAACTTGAGGCCGACGGTACGATCGACGATCAATATCGCATCGATTTTATTGCCCGCCACATTGAACAGATGCAGCTCGCTATCAGCGATGGCGTTGATCTTATTGGCTATTGTCCGTGGTCGGCGATCGATGTGGTCAGCACCCATCAGGGCTACGGTAAACGCTACGGGTTTATTTATGTGAACCGCGATGAATTCGATCTGAAAGATCTGCGACGCATCAAAAAGAAAAGTTTTTACTGGTATCAAGGTGTCATAGAATCAAATGGAGCGCGCTTATTTCCTCGCGTCCCGTGATACCGCCGATACCCGGAACACCGTGTTAAAACGGGGATAAGCACGACGCCGGATATTTCACGTTGCAGGAAGCCGATTTCCCGCAACGTGACAAATCAGAGGCAATCTTATCTCACTGACTTTCCTACCGAATCACTCAAGAAACGCATGATGGCTGAACCGATAAAAGCAATAAAAATACTGAACAATAGCCTGGTGTTATCTTCTGATGCAGATAACAACGAAATCATTGTTATGGGGAAAGGGATCGGTTTTAACAGCAAAACCGGCGATATTCTCGATCCGGCCAAAATTGAGAAGACCTTTATTCTCAAGGATGGCACATCGCCACGCGAATTTGCTCGTCTGATTGAGCACGTCGGGGAGGAATATGTTCACATCGTGAATAAGATTATTGATGATGCGAACCGACAGCTTCATGGTCGCCTGAGCGAACAGGTCTTTTTTACGCTGATCGATCACATCAGCTTTGCGATTGAGCGCTATCGCAAAGGCATCAGCATACAAAATCGTCTGCTTTATGAAGTAAAACGGTTTTATCCGCAGGAATTTGCGATTGCCTCGCGGGCGCTCAACGACATTAACCAGCAAATGAATCTGGAATTACCCGAAGAGGAAGCTGGCAATATCGCGTTCCATTTGGTCAACGCCCAAACCGACGTCCAGAATATGGAAAACACGCTCCAGTCGGTCAAGATGCTGAAAGATATCTTTAATATTATTCAGTACAACTTCCATATCGTGATTGATAAAGAGTCTATTAACTACTCACGCTTCCTGACGCATATGCAATTCTTTATTCAGCGTCTGTTGGAAAATAGCCTGATTCATTCAAACGATGACTTTATTTTTGAGCAGGTTACCAAAGAATATCCTGATGCCTATAAATGCAGCCGACTGATCAAAGATTATATTCATAACCTGCTCAACATCGACATTTCTAACGATGAAATGCTGTACCTGATTATTCATATCGTCCGCATCACCCCAGAGCAGGAAAGCGCGCCCAATAAGCGATAAATTGATAAGCGGTTTTCCTGCCGCTGCTGCATCCCCTCGTTCGGATGATCCCACAAGTACAACACGCATAAGCCTCCATCCCTGATAGCCCCGTCTGGACAGGATACCGCCCATGCGGGTGACACGGCGATAGCTGAAAGTTTCATCGCATTTTTAGTTACTGGGCATGTTCAATCAGTAAGGCATTGGCTACTATCATCCTCATAGGCAAATTATGGAAAATTTTTGTGGCAACGATTACAGATATCGCTCAAAAAGCCGGGGTAGCAGCCTCAACGGTTTCTCGCGTACTTAATAACGATCCCAGCCTGTCCATAACCAAAGAAAAGCGCCAACTCATCAAGAAAATCGCCCATGAGCTGGCCTATTTATCGCCGACACAACGTAAGCAGCAGAAAAAAAAGTTAGAGAACTCGCTTGTTGTCCGCTCTCATTTCAAAATGGATAATGACAATTTATTAAATCTCGCTGTCGTCCACTTTCTTACGCCCTCAGAAGAACTCAACGACCCTTATTTCACCGCAATGCGCATTGGCATTGAAAACCGCTGCCATCATTTTAATATTTCGTTACGCAATCTATTCACCACAAATTTATCCTCCAATAGCCATACGTTATCTCAGGCGCAGGCGATCATTTGCGTAGGTCACTTTAGCGATAACGATATCGCCTTAATTTATTCATTAAATAAAAACCTGATTTTTATCGACTCTGCCCCCCTCGATAAACAATGTGACGCCGTGCTTTTTGACCGAGAGGCAGCTGCACGCGAAGTATTACATTACATTGTGAATAGCGGCGCTCAGCGCCCCGCATTTATAGGGAACAATGAGAGCCGATTGCATGTCTTTCAGGAGATAACGCAAAAACACGGTATCTACGACGAGTCGCGATGCAAGGTCAGTCAGTTATTCTGTATTGAGTCCGGCTATCAGGCGATGAATGAGTTGCTGCAACAAAAAGAGTGGCCTGATGTGGTGTTTGCGGCAACAGACATTATCGCTATTGGCGTGTACCGGGCGATTCAAGAGAAAGGTATTTCCATCCCTAAGCAAATAAAAGTGATTGGGATGAATGACATCCCCACAGCACAACATCTCAATCCCAGTTTGACCACAATGCGACTCTACCCCACTGAAATGGGCGAAGCCGCCGTCGATCTGTTTTTAGAGCTGGTGGCCGGACGCTATTATAAGAAACACGTACAGATTGGTTATGAGATGGTATGGCGCGAAAGCTTCACGCTCAACGATGCCCTTTTATAATACGCCCTCTTATCTTTCCTACCCTTACAAATAAAGTGGCCACGTAAGCAAGCTACGTGGCCAGAGAACATCAATTAGCGGTTATTTTCCACAGCTGATTCCATCCCCCATTATCATGCCATTGAATACCGGATGCCCCGTTCTCTGTTGAACGGCTGTTAACATCCAAGAGCTTCCCACTGTTCCTATTCATGATTTTATAATAGCCATCGCCCGCATCCAAAATCAGCCATTGCTGGCTAAAATGGCCGGTGTTATACATTTGGAGAATTTGCGCACCATCCTCATTGGCACTGAAATTAACATCAATGTATTTTCCGCTATTCACATTCACCAGATTGAAGTAACCATTGCCAATCGCGTTAAAATAAAAACGCTGGCTGTCCCAGTTGCCGTCAGTGTATTGTTCAACCCATGCGCCGTCTTCACGCGAACCGCTCACGACATTAAGCGATTTGCCACTCTGTCTATTAGCGATCTTATAGCGGGTTCCGTTGATAAAATTGATTTGTGATTCGGCAAACGCGTCCAGCGCTCGGGTAAATTGCAATACATTGGTTGAAACTTGCGTCGTCGCGCCTAACGCGTAGCCATCCGGTAACACTTTTGCATTACCCGCAGGTTCCCAATAAAAAACCCCGATCCCTTTATTTCCCGGCACCGCTTTAACAAGATTAATCGTATCCCTAATCGTCCAGTAACTGTCTGTCGGGTTAGTTTCCAAGCCGCCGACTTCAACGACCATGACTTCCTTACCATACCGGCTCGCCATATCATTGAGGTTGCTCGCCAGTGCGCCGGTGAGCTCCCAATAGTTTTTCCCTTCCCAGTAGGGATAGAACGAAAAGCCAATCACATCGGTTTTCCCACCATGCGTGGTGAGGAAATTGTCAAAAAACCAGCGAGCGTTTGAATTATTATTCCCATGCGCCAGATGGCTGATCACCTTAGAAGAAGGGCTGACGGCTTTAACCGCATCATAGCCCGCATTCAGTAGCTGCGTTAAATTGGCAAACCGGCTTGTACTGCCTTCCGGGAGTAAAATTCCCGGGTTCATTTCGTTACCAACCTGCACCCATTCCGGCGTCACGCCTGCGGATATCAGCGCAGTCATCACCTCATGTGTATGGTTATAAACGGCCGTCGTTAATTGGCTCAGATTGTAGTTCGCCCACGCTGCTGGCTTTATTTGATGACCCGGATCCGCGAAAACATCACTGTAGTGGAAATCCACCATGACGCGCATTCCCATCGCTTTGGCGCGCTGTGCGGCATCCACCACGCGGGTTTTATCCGTATAGCCAAGCATCGTCCAGGTCGTATTATCTTTATGCCATAGCGCACTGGGGTCGGGATTAACGAAAATGCGTAACCGTACAGCGTTTATGCCGTGATCGCGCAATATCTGTAATACATCGCGCGGCGTTCCTGCATCATCGCGCCAGCTTACCCCTCGATCTTCTAATTGCTTTACCCAGCCAATATCCGCGCCATAAGCAAACGGCTGCGCCGCTTTCGCCAGATTGGCTGACATGAACCCTATAAACAGCATTAACAATACAGAGATGATTCCTGAATAATTATTCTTTTTCATTCATTTCTCCTTGAGGCGATGCTCTTAAATGGTATTTATCACGTAACGTTCGGGGACAGAATAACAACACAAGGCTATATATTTATAAAAAAAGACTATATTTATCAAAGTGAATGTCGCTTAATAGAATAAGCAGCCAACATGAATATGACAGGCTGCTCAATTAACTATCTGACTTTTGCTATTTATTCGTTGTTAATTAATCCGCTTTCCATTCTCATCAAAAAAATGCAGATGTTCACTACGGCACGTCAGCGGAATCGTTGAGTAAGGCACAATATTATTGTCACCCGACAAATGAACCTTGAAATTATTAACGCCAGAATACGCACCAAAAATATAGGTCGCATTACCCAACCTTTCAGTGACCTCACTATTGATCGACAAGCTGACGTCCCCGCCGTTCGGGTCAATACTCAGGTGTTCAGGGCGAATACCCACGGTAATTTTCTGATCGGCGTGCAATCCGTGGCTAGCAAGATTAACGGAAAGTGTATTGAGCTTATTGATCAAGATACTCACGTTACTCCCTTCAACCTGTAGCACTTCGCCGGGTAAAAAGTTCATATTCGGCGAACCGATAAAACCAGCGACAAAAAGATTCTCTGGCTTATGGTAGAGCGCCATCGGTGTCCCAACCTGTTCAATATATCCCTTGTTTAACACCACAATTTTATCCGCCAGCGTCATCGCTTCCACTTGATCGTGCGTCACATAAACCATGGTGTTACGCATTTCCTGATGAAGCCGGGCGATCTGTAAACGCATTTCCACGCGTAATTCGGCGTCGAGGTTCGATAAGGGCTCATCGAATAAGAACACTTTAGGATCGCGCACAATTGCCCGCCCAATCGCAACGCGCTGACGCTGCCCACCAGACAACTGTTTCGGTGTACGATCTAACAAGGCTTCTAGCTGGAGCGTCATCGCCGCCTTGCGCACCATTTTTTCGACTTCAGCTTTGGGGTGCCCGTTCATTCTCAACCCAAATCCCATATTTTCAGCCACCGTCATATGCGGGTACAGCGCGTAAGACTGGAACACCATCGCAATCCCCCGCTCTGCGGGATCAAAATGGTTAACTAAACGGTTATCAATATGAATTTCGCCATCCGTGATCTCTTCCAGTCCTGCGATCATTCTCAGCAACGTCGATTTACCACAGCCCGACGGGCCGACAAAGACTACAAATTCGCCTGAATTAATCTCAAGATTAATACGATGGATTGTTTCAGTCTTATCGTAACGCTTCACTATATTTTTTAATAAAATATCAGCCATGTTGAACCTCAAACTTAATTTGCCATTGCGCGCGCATTACTTCACTGCGCCCGTCATACTTGCGATAAATTGCTTTTGCATGGCGAAGAAGATAAGTAAGCTAGGAAGAGTAGAGATGACTGTTCCCACCATAATAAGCCCGAAGTCTGGAGAATAGGCAGAAGCAAAGCTGGATAACACCAGATTAATCGTCTTTAATTCATTAGACTGGAGGACAATAAGCGGCCAGAGAAAAGCATTCCATGACGTCATAAAAACAATGATAAACGCAGCAGAATAACTGGCTCGCATAATCGGTACGTAGACATAAAGAAAAATTTTCCACTCCGCGACGCTTTCCACGCGTGCAGCGTCGATCAACTCTCTCGGAAACGTTTTCGTACATTGCCTAAAGTAGAAAATAATAAATGCGCCTGCCACCGTCGGCATGACAACGGCAAAATGCGTATCCAGTAAGCCTGCCTTACCAAACATGGTGAAAAGCGGGATCATTAATGCCGCAAACGGAATCATCATCGTCGTTAATAGCGCGACATAGACACGCTCACGATTCTTACTGGAATAAATCTCAAAGGCATAGCCCGCGATAGAGCACACCACCAGCGTCGATACCGTGCTAATCAACGCAATCTTTGAGGTATTCCAAAACACTAATGCCAGATCCACCTGGCTCGTCAGATTGGTAAAGTTGACCAATAGCTGATCGCCAAACGTGAATTTACCCATGTTGATTTGGCTGGTGCTATTCGTGCTCGAGACCACCATCCAATAGAATGGGAAAAGCGAGAAAATGCTCATCAGCACAAGAAAAATATGCATCAGCATGCTGTTAATTTTACTTTTTCTCATATCATCCCTTCCGTGCTGCTTTAAACTGAATCAGCGCAAGTATTGCTGAAAAAACAACAATCACGTATGAAACCGTTGCCGCATAGCCAAAGTTCGGTACAAATTTGAATGACAGATTATAAATATAAAGCGATAACGTCAGCGTCGCATTTGCCGGACCGCCATTCGTGATATTCATGACTTCATCAAACAGCTGTAATGTGCCAATGGTTGATGTCACACTGGTAAAAAGAATAACCGGTTTCAATAAGGGTATGGTGATGAAGAAAAACTGCTTAATTGGGCTGACGCCATCAACTCGGGCGGCCTCATAAATGGATTTATCAATATTCTGCATAGCGGAAAGATAAAATATCATGTTATATCCCGTCCAACGCCATGTAATCGCAATAATGATGGTCACCTTCGCCCAGAAAGGATCGGATAACCACGGGATCGGATCGTCAATAACATGAATAAACAGCAAGAATGAGTTAATCACGCCATCCAATTCAAACATACTCTTGAAAAGAATTGAGTAGGCCACCAGAGAGGTCACACAAGGCAAAAAGATGGCAATTCTAAACCATTGGCGATATTTAAGTTGAGACGAATTCAAACAAGAAGAAATAGCCAGTGATAAGAGAATCATAATAGGAACTTGGATTACCAGAAACGTTAGCGTATTCCAAAGTGCCGTTTTGAACATAGGATCACTGAATAAACGAATGATATTTCCCAGGCCAACAAATTGTGTCACCACACCACGGCCAGACTGAAAAGAGAGCCAAAGTGATTTGAAAATAGGGTATATCGTCATTAAGGCAATTAACCCAACAGCCGTAGCGACAAAAGCCCAGCCGTTGATGTTATAAAGCCTATTCATTTTAGGTTTATACATCATTATCACACCATCGATTTCTGGAGAGAAATACTTGAGGGCTTTACGCCCTCAAGCTCACACTCGCTACTGCATAATCTGATTTTTTAATGTAGCTTCGGCGCGTTTTAAAACGTCATCAACAGAATCGCCTTTCAGTAATGCAGGTATTTCAGCAGCAATGGCGTTATCAACTTCCTGGGTATACATACCGTAGGAAACCTGTGGAATTTCAGTCACCCATTTAGAGAAATCAGCAAACACGGGCTGACCACCAAAGAACGGATCCTTTACCGCATAAGCAGGGCCGGACGTGGCGGGAAGGAAGGTCGCGAGCGCACCGCGATCAACCAAAAGGGTTTGATACATGTTGCTATCTGCCGCAAAGGTTTTCTGCAAAAATTCAATGGCCTGTTTAGTATTTTTGCCACCTTTTAAGACATACCAGCTCGATCCCCCCTGATTGGAAGCATGTACCGCTTTATCGAGGTTCAGCCGTGGGATCGGCGCGACACGCCATTTTCCTTTCTGATCTTCAGCACTTTTAATGGAGCCAATCACCCATACACCAGAAACCACACTCGCCGATTTTCCGGCATTAAAACTCCCCACGAAACTCGACCAACCAGAGATAGGACGTGCAATTTTCGCGTCATTAATCGCTTTAATCGTTTTTAATGTTTCTTTCAGTGCATTGTTTTTGGTGAGATTGAGTTGCCCTTGATTATCGAAGAACCATTCGCCACCGGACTGCATCATAATATGAGGGAGAACCACATCATTCATATCGTAGGTCAGCATATCAACACCGGTTTTCGCTTTTACCTGCTTACCGATTTCAATATATTTATCCCAGGTAATATTCACCATATCACTCTCTTTATATCCGGCAGCCTCCAGATAATCGAGTCGATAGAACATTCCTGCCACGCCGGAATCAAAAGGAACACCGTATACCTTATCCCCTACCGTCATCACTTTCGTTTTATAAGGTGCAAACTGGCTATAATCGATAGCGTCCTGTAATGGGATAAACGAATCAGGATAAGCCTGAAGATATTTCTGAGCATTATAATCTTCAATCAGCACAATATCAGGAAGCGAGTTTTTAACCCCTGAAGCCAACATGGTATTTAATTTCTGCTCAATATCTTCTTTACCTGAGTCGATCACTTTCAGACTAAAACTTGGATCGGCTTTTTTATATATCGACGATGCCTCATGCATTGCCGCGACATTGAAATTAGGATCCCAGGCCCACACGGTGACTTCAGCAGCCAGGCTCTGACTCGATAAGCCCAGCGTGAGGAATGAAACTGCAAATAGGGTAGATACTTTATTCTTGATCTTCATCAGAGCAGTCCTTCTTTACTTTTTGTAAAGAGAGAATATGAGTTACTGCATAATGAAGCAACGAGTTACACCGCTTACATTCTTTCATCCGGTGATACGGGTCACACAACAGGGAGAAAAATGACGAAATATTCGATCTAAATACAAAAAATTTAGGAAAAATTTCCCCCCATAAAGTCCATTCCAGCCCATAAAAATGATAAAAACAAAAACAAAAACCACCATAAACAATTGAAAATAAAACAAAAAATGACAGTATAAAAAGGTTAATCAGCTCATATTAACCATAATCACACCTTCACCGTGGAATTACGCAAAAATGAAAGCGTTACCACACAAAATCAAGCGGCACATGGGATATCCGTGTGCCGTAAAACATGTCTATGCCTTGGCAAACCAGCCGCGGATGATTGCGTGCTGTAGCAGCATAATGGTCTTACCGTCTTTAATCCGGCCATCGTTCATCATCGCAACGGCTTCGCTGAACGGTAGCTCCAGCACCTCGATATCTTCATCGTCCACACCGCCGCCCTCATTATCCCGCAGCGACTCATCGTATTCAGCAGCGAAGAAGTGCACGCGTTCCGTCACGCTGCCCGGCGACATGTAGGCATAGAACAGCTTTTCCACATCGCCGATCGCATAACCGGTTTCTTCGATTGCTTCGTTACGGATACATTCTTCGGGCGAATGGTCGTCCAGCAAACCCGCGCAGGTTTCCAGCAGCATGCCGCTTTCGTTGCCGTTGACGTAGGTGGGAATACGGAATTGTCGTGTCAGAATCACCGTGCCTTTCGCCCGGTTGTACAGCAGAATCGTCGCGCCATCACCACGGTCATAAACTTCACGAACCTGGCGAACCACACCGCCATTATTCCTTTTTAAATCAAAAGTATACTTGTTCAGAATATACCAGTTATCGGATAGCAGCTTCTTTTCGACGATATCAATGGGAGACGACATGCAAACACCTCGATGCTCGATGACTGAAGGGATTTTTCGGTGACAACGCTTCGTTACAATTGTTTTCATTATAACGGTGCAGATTCATCATATCCCCTTTTAGCCCCTGCATAAACGGGCAGTGCAACGTAAGCCAAACGGAAACATCTCGTTCAATAAACGCTAACCACATGATTTATATAACGTGAAATCCTCGGCAATCCGACCGCCCCTTTCATCCGGCATGCGTGCATCGTCTATACTGAATCTTCAGTAACTCACGTTCCGGGAAGTCGCTGCGTTTTCGTCGCCCTATAACCACCGTCAATTCGTCATAACGCGCTTATCGCAACCGCCTTCCATGATTCACGCGGATTCAATACCGCATCATTTCTTCAACAACATCATCGAGGTAGATAACATGAGTCATTTCATTTTCTCTTCACCTAGAAAATATGTTCAGGGTCGTGGCGTGCTGGATGAGCTAGGCGAACAGCTAAAACCGCTGGGGACGAAAGCCTTTCTGATGGCGGACAGCACGGTGTGGGACATCATCGGCCAGCGCGTCGATGCCTCACTCAAACAGGCGAGCATCGGCCATCATTACGAGCGCTTCAACGGTGAGGCTTCCAGCAACGAAATCACGCGCCTTGCCAGACTGGCGCGTGATGCGGGCACAAACATCGTCGTCGGATTAGGGGGAGGTAAAACGCTGGATACGGCAAAAGCCGTCGCCGATGAGCTAAAACACAACGTCGCTATCGTCCCGACCGTGGCCTCAACGGATGCACCGTGCAGCGCGCTGTCCGTCATCTATACCGATGACGGCGTGTTTGAATCCTACCGTTTTTACAATAAGAACCCCGATCTGGTACTAGTCGATACCGCCGTGTGTGCGCAGGCACCCGCACGTCTGTTCGCCTCCGGCATTGCCGATGGACTGGCCACGTTTGTCGAAGCACAGGCCGTTCAGCGCTCTCACGCCCTCTCCATGGTGGGCGGTAAACCTACGCTGGCGGGCATGGCCATTGCCGAAACCTGCGAAACAACGCTGCTAACCTACGGCTACAGCGCCTATAAAGCTGTGGAAAAAGGCGTGGTCACACCGGCGGTGGAATCCGTGGTTGAAGCCAACACGCTGCTTTCCGGTCTGGGCTTTGAGAACGGCGGGCTGGCGGGCGCTCACGCCATCCACAACGGCTTTACCGCGATCAAAGGCGATATCCACCACCTCACGCACGGGGAAAAAGTTGCCTACGGCACGTTAACGCATATGGTGCTGGAGCAGCGGCCTGATGAGGAAATCGCCCACTACATCCGCTTCTACCGCGCCATCAACATGCCGACCCTGCTAAAAGATCTGCATCTGGAAAATGAGCCGTTCGAGAATCTGATCAAAGTGGGTGAGCTGGCGTGCAGCGACGCCGATACGTTGAAAAATCTGGACAGCAAGTTAACGGCCGAAGATGTCGCCCACGCGATCGTTGCCGTCGACGCGTTCAGTAAAACCATCGCTTAACCGCAGCCACGTTAAAAGAGCCCGACTCCCGCAAGAGCAATCCCAATGGAGCCGGGTTCGATATATCCGATGCGCACTTCTCCCCGTCGTTGTCCTGCCAAAAGCGTTCTCTCTGCGTCACCAACCTACTCATTACTATTCACTTTCATTTGACGAGAAAATGGGCAGGATAACGACATATTCTCTCAACTCTGAGCCATCGAATGACGGAACGCCCTCGCCTCATCGCCCTATCAGATACGCTGATTCTTGCTCTTTTCGGGACGATCGTGCTGGCGTTAGGAATGGGGCTTGGGCGCTTTTTGTATACGCCGATGCTGCCTGTGATGCTGGAGGAAGGTCGCTTCACCTTCGGCCAACTGTCCTATATTGCCAGCGCGAACTACGCCGGTTATCTGTTCGGTAGCCTGTTTTTCTCTTTCAGCCGCCGCGCCTCAACCGCTCAACCGGTGTTCCTGTTGTTTAGCGCTGCCGCCGCAACCGGCGTTTTACTCTTCGCGATGGCTCTGACCACCAATACGACGCTGGTCATGATCGTTCGCTTCCTCGCCGGGATCGCCAGCGCGGCGATGATGATCTTCGGCTCTTTGACTATTTTGCACCACACAAAGCATGTGCACGTTATCGCCTCGCTCTATGCTGGGGTTGGCGTGGGGATCGTATTGGGCAATGAATACATCATCATCGGGCGGCATTACGCCCTCACTGCCGAACTATTGTGGTGGGGAGCGGCGCTGATCGCCGTACTACTTCTGCTCGCCTTAATCATTCTTTCACCGCATAAATCCACCGTCGCACAGCAGCCGACGGTCAATGCTGATGAACCGCCTCAGCTTGGCTGGCGACGGCTTGCGCTGCTGTACGGACTCGCTGGCTTCGGGTACATCATCATCGCCACTTATCTGCCGTTGATGGTGATCGCACTGGACATACCGCGTTTATCCCTGCATTTATGGTCGCTGGTTGGGCTGGCGGTGATTCCTGGCTGTTTTTTCTGGCTATGGGCAGCCAGCCGCTGGGGAACGCTACCCTGCCTGACGGCGAACCTGCTCATTCAGGGAAGCTGCGTCCTGTTGACGCTGTTCAGCCACTCTCCCGTGGCATTGATATTCAGCTGTATCGGCTTTGGTGCTACTTTTATGGGAACGACCTCGCTAGTGATGCCCTTAGCCAAGCGGCTACACGTGCCACATGGCATCAACCTGCTTGGGCTCGTGACGCTCACTTACGGCATCGGCCAGATTCTTGGCCCGTTGCTCACCAGCGCCCTAACGAATACCAACGCTGTCGCGCCAGCGATCCTGTGCAGCGCAGCAGCACTTTTCATCGCGGCAGGGCTCTGTTTTCCCTACCGTCGGCCACAATCCTAATCCCGGAGAACCCATGCCATACGTCAACATCAAAATCACCAATGAAGGCGTCACCGCTGAACAAAAACGTCAGTTGATTGAGGGCGTGACCCAGCTGCTGGTCGATGTGCTAAACAAAAACCCCAAAACCACCGTAGTGGTGATTGATGAGGTCGAAACGGACAACTGGGGAATCGGCGGCGTGCCGGTGACGGAATTGAGGAAGGCCAGCAAGTAAGAAAGCGAGTGATAAAGAATGGAAAGGTGCCACGCTATTCCGACGTAATAATCGGTGGCACCCGTTTTATATCCCCAACATCGTATCAATCAGCAGATACATATTCAGGGAAACCACCAGCACGACAATAAGCTGCCCGATGCGCTGAACCCATTTGCCGTTGACCATCGTCCCCATCAGTTCACGGTTGCCAGTGAAGGACAGCAGCGGAACCAGCGCCAGCGCAATCCCGAAGCTCAGCACCACCTGACTCAGCACCAGCACTCGCGTCGGGTCCATACCGGACAGGATTACGATAAACGACGGCAGCATCGTCACAGTGCGGCGCACCCAAAGTGGGATATGGAAGCGTACGAATCCTTGCATCACCACCTGGCCCGCCAGCGTGCCAACGACGGTAGAAGACAGGCCCGCAGCCACCAAACTCAGCCCGAAAATGACCGCGGCGGCTTTACCCAACAGCGGCTCCAGCGTGAGGTAGGCTTTATCCAGATCGGCAATATCTTGATTGCCGCTGAAATGGAACGCCGCCGCTGCCGTCGCCATCATGGCCAGATTGACGAATCCGGCGATGGTCATCGCAATCGCCACATCGACTTTCGTTGCCGAATAACGCTCGGCACGGGTATGGCTACCTTCATGCTGTGTCAGGGAGGAGTGAAGGTAAATCACATGCGGCATAATGGTCGCCCCCAACACGCCAGCGGCCAGCAGCACGGCATCGGAGGTTGGCAGGCTAGGAATCGCCATGCCTTTGGCTAACGCAGACAGCTCAGGCTGAGAGAAGACCAGTTCGACAATATACGCCGCGGCAACAAACAGCAGCAGGCCGCCGATGACCATCTCCAGCGGCTTCTGCCCGCGCTGTTGCAGCATTAAAATCAGGAAGGTTGCAATGGCGGTGAGGATCGCGCCTTCCAGCAGCGACACGCCCAAGAGCAGTTTGAAACCAATCGCCGCACCGATAAACTCGGCCAGATCGGTCGCCATCGCAATAATTTCGGCTTGCACCCAATACGCCCAAACGGCCGGACGCGGAAAGCGATCGCGGATATGTTCCGCCAGGTTCTTACCCGTTGCGATCCCCAATTTGGCAGACAGCAGTTGGATCAGCATCGCCATCAGGTTCGCCCACACCACCACCCACAGCAGCGTATAGCCATAGGCCGCGCCAGACTGGATATTAGTGGCAAAGTTACCCGGATCGATATAACCAATCGCCGCGATAAACGCCGGCCCCATCAGAGAAAGTTTGACCTTCCTTGATGTGCGGCTTGTTGACTCAATAACACGGCTACCCGGCATAGTATGACCCTTCTAACACTGGTGTTATATTACTCTCACAAAAACGATAATGATTATCAAGTGCATTTAGAGTGGTAATACCAATTCTTTTGATAGCTAATGATGATGAGTCATTCAAAACCTAAAAAACATCTTTTTTATCAAACAAACCTTAACAAAATATAAACAAAAAACCCCATGCGGAAGCACGGGGTTTGGAATGAAGATACGTTGCACATGATGGTGCGTAGAAAGCAAATAGTGCGTAAAAGCAGAAAGAATCAGTCTTGTGCTTTTGATACCGCGACCATCGCCGGACGCAGTAAGCGACCGTTCAGCGTATAGCCTTTTTGCATGACCATCATGACATGGTTCGGCTGGTGATCGGCCGAAGGTAGCATCGTCATTGCCTGATGTACTTCTGGGTTAAACGGTACGCCCACATCACCTACAACCTCGATGCCAAACTTGCGTACAGCATCCAGCAACGATTTCAGCGTCAGTTCAACACCTTCAATCATCGCGGCCAGTGATTCGTTGGATTTGTCCGCCGTATCCAGCGCACGTTCCAGGTTATCGATCACTGGCAGCATTTCGCTGGCAAATTTCTCTACCGCAAATTTGTGCGCTTTCTCAACATCCATTTCCGCACGGCGGCGAATGTTATCGGCTTCAGCACGGACGCGAAGCATATTGTCACGTTCACGCTGTTGCAGTTCGCTCAACTGGGTTTCCAGCTCGGCGATGCGCGCATCACGCGGGTCAGCTACGTCTGCCGTCTCTGGCGCGGCATCCGCTTGCTGCCCTTTTGCTGCTTCCTTTTGATCCAGGACTTGCTCGTCAGGCGTTTTCTGTTCTTTACTACTCATGAAATTCTCCGCGGTTTAGCATTAATCTCGCTAGTTGCTTATTATGGGGATCAAAATCGGGGATTCAAGGGAACCAGTCATATATTGGTTCCAGCCGCTGCCGATACACCACGCTGAGGACAAAAACAGCAATGAACACACCGCTTACAATGAACAGGCCGTTTAATTGTATTGGCATTGTCGGCCATCCGCGCCACCCAACGGCGCTAGCAACGCATGAGATGCTTTATCACTGGCTCACCGACAAAGGTTACTCGGTTCTGATCGAGCAGCAGATCGCCCGTGAGTTGAATCTAAAAGACGCACCGACCGCGAGCCTTGCCGATATCGGCCAGCAGGCGGATTTAGCGGTTGTCGTTGGCGGTGATGGCAACATGCTCGGCGCCGCGCGCGTGCTGTCGCGCTATGACATCAAGGTGATCGGTGTGAACCGTGGCAACCTCGGTTTTCTAACCGATCTCGACCCTGATCAGGCGCAGCAGCAGCTTTCTGACGTTCTCGACGGCCATTATTTGAGCGAACAGCGTTTCATGTTAGAAGCGCACGTTTGCCGCGCAAACCAGCAGGACAGCATCAGTACCGCCATTAACGAAGTGGTGCTGCACCCCGGAAAAGTCGCACACATGATTGAATTTGAAGTCTATATTGACGACAAGTTCGCCTTCTCCCAACGCTCAGACGGCCTGATTATCGCCACGCCTACCGGCTCCACCGCCTATTCCCTTTCCGCTGGCGGCCCGATTCTGACGCCGTCACTGGATGCGATTGCGCTGGTACCCATGTTCCCGCATACGCTGTCTGCACGACCGCTGGTCATCAACAGCAGCAGCACGATTCGGCTGAAATTTTCCTGCATTACCAATGACCTGGAAATCAGCTGCGACAGCCAGATTGCGCTACCAGTACAGGAAGGCGAAGAAGTCCTCATCCGCCGCAGCGAACATTACCTGAACCTGATTCACCCAAAAAATTACAGCTATTTCAATACGCTAAGCTCAAAACTCGGCTGGTCAAAAAAATTATTCTAAAATTTTACCCAGCTACTTTACTGTATATAAAACCAGTTTATACTGTATGCAATCACATGTGATTATATACAGGAGTTTATCATGCTGGCGCAACTCACTATCAGTAACTTCGCCATCGTGCGCGAATTAGAAATCGATTTTCAGTCAGGAATGAGCGTAATCACCGGGGAAACCGGTGCGGGGAAATCAATTGCGATTGATGCCCTCGGTTTATGTCTGGGAAATCGTTCTGACGCCAGCATGGTCAGACCGGGCGCTGCCCGCGCCGACATTTGCGCCCGCTTTGCGCTGGCGGATACCCCGACGGCGCGTCAGTGGCTGGAAGAAAACCAGTTAGATGACAGCAACGAATGCCTGCTACGCCGCGTTATTAGCGCTGATGGCCGCTCGCGCGGCTTTATTAACGGCACCGCCGTACCGCTGTCTCAGTTGCGTGAGCTCGGCCAGCATCTGATTCAAGTGCACGGTCAGCATGCTCATCAGTTACTGCTACGCACCGATCATCAAAAACACCTGCTGGATGCCTATGCCGATGAACCGAAGCTGCTGATTGCGATGCAGCAGGTTTGGCATCAGTGGCACCAAAGCTGCCGCGCACTGGCGCAACTGCAACAGGCGGCCATTGAGCGCGAGGCCCGCCGGGAACTGCTGCAATACCAATTAAAAGAGCTAAACGAATTCGCCCCACAGCCCGGCGAATACGAGCAAATTGACGTTGAATATAAGCGTCTGGCGAATAGCGGTCAGCTACTGACAATGAGTCAACAGGCCATGCAACTGCTGAGCGAAGACGAAGAGCAGAACATCATCAGTATGCTGCACAGCGTAAAACATCAGCTTGGCGAACTCATCAGCATGGATGACAAACTGTCTGGCGTGCTGTCCATGCTCGAAGAAGCAGGCATTCAGCTTAGCGAAGCCAGCGATGAACTGCGCCACTACAGCGAACAAATGGATCTCGACCCGATTCGCCTGTATGAACTGGAACAACGTCTATCGCGTCAGCTCGCGCTGGCACGCAAGCATCATGTTGCTCCAGAGGCGCTCCCTGCATTCCATCAGCAGCTATTGGAAGAACAGCAACAGTTGGAACAGCAGGAAAGCGACCATGACGCGCTTAGCGCTTCCGTCGGCGAATATCATCAGCAGGCGTTGCACCTTGCAGAACAGCTGCACGTGCGCCGCCAGCACCACGCCAGCGAACTGGCACAGCTCATCACCACCAATATGCGTGAGCTGGCAATGCCACACGGCCACTTCACCATTGATGTGAAATTTACGCCAGACAACCTGACAGCCACCGGTGCCGACAGTATTGAATTCCGCGTGACCACGAACCCCGGACAGCCGCATCAGACGCTGGCAAAAGTGGCCTCGGGCGGTGAGCTATCTCGTATCGCGCTGATTATTCAGGTGATCACCGCGCAGAAAATGGACACACCAGCAATGATATTCGATGAGGTCGATGTGGGTATTAGCGGGCCAACCGCCGCCATCGTCGGCAGAATGCTGCGCCAGCTTGGCGAATCTACGCAAGTGATGTGCGTGACGCACCTGCCACAGGTCGCGGGCTGCGGTCATCAGCACTTCTTCGTGAGTAAACAAACTGACGGCGCAGAAACGGAAACCCTGATGCAACCGTTGGATAAACGTGCTCGGCTACAAGAACTGGCACGTCTCTTGGGCGGCAGCGCCGTCACCAAAAATACGTTGGCAAATGCCAAAGAACTGCTGGCAGCCTAAAATCCACAACCGACAAGGGCGAGAAAGGTGCATCACGGGTAAAAAAGCTCAACTTTTTTACCTTCCTGAGGTCATACAATCGCCTTGCAGGTTTCCAAGTCCTGCAAGGTCTATTATCATCGGCAACCTATGCCCTTAAGGAATGTAATCACTATGCGCTGTAAAACGCTGACTGTCGTCGCCGCGGTGGTTGTTATGCTGACTGCCGGTTGTTCCACACTGGAAAAGGTGGTCTATCGGCCGGACATCAATCAGGGAAACTATCTGGCACCGGCTGACGTTGCGAAAATTCACACCGGCATGACCAAACAACAGGTCGCTTATACGCTGGGTACTCCTATGATGCAGGATCCGTTTGGCAGCGATACCTGGTTTTACGTCTTCCGCCAGCAACCTGGTCATGAATCGATAAAACAGCAGACATTGACGCTGACCTTCAGCGGCAGTGGCGTGTTAACCAACATCAACAACAAACCCGCGCTGGATTAATGCTTTCAATGCCGTTCGGCTGAATCAGGATGAACGATTCTGACAGCCAGAGGCGGCGCGCTAAGACGAAGCCCACAATGGGTGGAGTACTTGAAGGCAGCCAACGCATACGCGGCTTGATGTATGACGGGTATAACAGCAGGCAAATCTGAACACTTCAGGTTTGCCTGTGTTTTTTTGTAAGGGCATTTCGATAGGGACGCTCAGTAAAACGTCATGTGCCGTTTAGCGTTACCGATCAGGATTTGCTCTTAGCACGCTCTGCACGCTGACGACGTAGTTCTTTCGGATCGGCAATCAGCGGACGATAAATTTCCACACGGTCCCCCTCCTGCACCACATCGGCCAGCTTCGCCGCGCGGCTGTAAATACCGACTTTATTCACCTGTAAATCGATGTCATGGCGCAGTTCCAGCAGGCCCGATGCCACAATAGCCTGCTCAACCGTACTGCCTTCTTCCAGCTTCACCGTACGTAGATACTGGCGTTCCGGCAACGCGTAGACCACATCAACCTGCATTGCGGACACTGTAGACCTCTTTTGCTCGCTGCGTGAAAGCCTGCACCATATTTCCTGCCAGCTCCTTGAATACTTTGCCAAAAGCGAGTTCAATCAAGGCATTGGTGAATTCAAATTCCAGATGCAGTTCGACTTTACAGGCATCGGCGCTCAGCGGCGTAAAATGCCAGTCGCCACCCAACTGACGGAACGGGCCATCGACCAGCTGCATATTGATGTTCTGGTTGTGTGTCAGCGTATTACGTGTGGTAAAGGTCTTGCTGATACCGGCTTTGGAAACGTCCACTGCGGCGGTCATCTCCCCTTCTGAGGAGGAGAGCACGCGGCTCCCCGTACAGCCCGGTAAAAACGCGGAGTAGGAAGCGACATCATTCACCAGCTTGTACATCTGTTCAGCGCTGAACGGCACCAGTGCGGAACGACTTATCTTTGGCATACTATTTTCCGTGATTCATAAAACGCGCAAAATAATAGCACTGATAGCCCGACAGACAAAAATTCTGCGAAGCTTATCGCACGATATCATTAACCACGACACGGACGCACGGCGGGGATTTCATTCCCAATGACATCCAGTATAATGACGGCACTATGACAAAGAAAAAAGCATACAAACCCGGTTCCGCCACCATTGCGCAGAACAAACGCGCCCGTCACGAATACTTCATTGAGGAAGAATTTGAGGCCGGCCTTGCGCTGCAAGGATGGGAAGTCAAATCACTGCGCGCAGGCAAAGCAAACCTCAGCGACAGCTATGTCACCTTCATGAACGGTGAGGCTTACCTGTTTGGCGCAACGATCACGCCACTGAATGTGGCTTCATCACACGTTGTGTGCGATCCCATACGCACGCGCAAACTCCTGCTCAACAAGCGCGAGCTGGATTCACTGTTTGGCCGCGTCAGTCGCGATGGCTACACGGTCGTCGCACTATCCATGTATTGGAAAAATGCCTGGAGCAAAGTCAAAATCGGCGTGGCGAAAGGTAAAAAAGATCACGACAAGCGTGATGACATCAAAGAACGTGAATGGAAGTTAGACAAAGCCCGTATCATGAAGAACGCCAATCGCTAAGCCACTGGCTTAACAACGGTAAGTTCTGATATACTGGCGACAGTTTCTTGGGGGCTGATTCTGGATTCGACGGGATTTGCAAAGCCCAAGGTGCATGCCGAGGGGCGGTTTGCCTCGTAAAAAGCCGCAAAAAAATAGTCGCAAACGACGAAAACTACGCTTTAGCAGCTTAATAACCTGCTTTGAGCCCTCTCTCCCTAGCCTCCGCTCTTAGGACGGGGATCAAGAGAGGTCAAACCCAAAAGAGATCGTGTGGATGCCTTGCCTGGGGTTGAAGCACTAAATCTAATCAGGCTAGTTTGTTAGTGGCGTGTCTATTCGCAGCTGGCAAGCGAATGTAAAGATAGACTAAGCATGTAGTACCGACGGTAGAGTGGTTCCGGACGGGGGTTCAAATCCCCCCAGCTCCACCAATTTAGATTCCGGTTATTACCAGATAAGGCCGGAAACGTGAAAAAGCCGCTAACCGCAAGGTTCAGCGGCTTTTTTATGTCTGTAACAGTCCGACGATATTCGCCTGAATCCGGTGACTATTGGTATACGTTTAGGCCTACGAAAGCAGGACATACAGGCTAATCTTGAGCTGAAAGATGAATCAGACGCTGACTGGCTGCCCAAATGTGAGTCGGCGAGGTAGACACCAGAAACGACAAAAACGGCTCCAGCCAGTTTTTTACGTCACACAAACACATCAATAATTAGATGCCTCTAATCGTATAACCATTTCCCTGCTTTAGCTGACTCAATAATCATCCCGACAGTGAGCGGTTTTAACGCTTGCGATAGTGGTTTCTTTTGCCAGATAGGATACTCATATTCAAAATAATTTCTTCCCTCGAAGTTTGAATAATCAATATTAAAATGTCCAAATACATCGAGAAGAAAATCGTGAGCATCTTCCGGTAGAAACTGATAATCATCCTGTAACGTCCAGTCTTTAGTGACTTGCCTAATACCGGATTTAAACCAATGTTCCCTAATAGGGTAACGCTCCATGAGGTATTGAATAACCTCATTTTCGATATCTCTTTTGCTCATCAGAAATACGTCCATTCAATGCGGTCTTCTGGCCTAGCGATCAGGTTATACTGTCTACGAGTGTCCCTTGCTACCCATTGCATTATAGCTATCAATTGGACGTAGCCTATCCATGGAATATAACGACCAACAAAAGAGGCGATTTTATTCGTAGGAACCATCTTCAATGTCGCAAGGTTTTTTCCCATAGGCGTGAGCGGTCTTAACCCATAAGGGAAGCGTAAATCTCTTAGCAAAGCTCGTGATACTCTGGAAGCAACACTCGTTCCGGGCGTCGCTGTAGCTGCGGATAGTTTTCCTGATACCGGGAGATAAGGTTGCCCAGAGAGGATGAGCGCCGCCGCTGTAATCTCTAAACCGGTTACTGCTTGATAGTAATACGTTTGATTAAGAGCTAAATTCACATTTATACCGTGATGTTGCTGCTTTTCTGATTAAGTGCTAAATTCAGTATCAAATATCATACTTAAAAGAGGCTGATTATGTCCGTGCAACCTATCCTTGCAAATGCAGCCGTGAGTATCAGCGACTTTAAAAAGTCGCCCAATGCCGCGCTTAAAAAAGCTAACGGCAAACCTGTAGCCGTGCTAACCAATGGCCGTATCTCTGGCTATTATGTTTCCCCGGAAACATGGGAAGCGCTGGCCGATTATCAGGAAGATATCGAACTTGCCAAAATCGCCCGTTCCCGGATGAAGGGGAAACGTGTGAAGGTCGATCTGGATGAGTTATAAGCTGGAGTTTGAAGAGCACGCGCTGAAAGAATTTAAGAAGCTGGGTGCGCCCGTGCGGGAGCAGTTCACCATAAAGTTGAAAGAGGTTTTACAAAATCCCCACGTTCCCGCCAACCGACTTCATGGAATGGCTGACTGCTACAAAATCGAACTTCGTTCCGCTGGCTATCGGTTAGTGTATCAAGTACTTGAGCATGAGATCGTGGTGCTGGTTTTAGCTGTGGGCAAACGGGAACGCTCAGACGTTTATAAAACAGCGAAAGACCGACTATAAACGCGGATGTCTTAAACTCGCGGCTTCCTTGCTATGCAGCATACCTACCATCAAGGTGATGAGTAACTCGTCACCTGCTGACCAACTCATCACACATTGATCTATTGATTATTAAAAATAAAAACCTTTGGTGAAGAGGGTGAACAGCTTTGTGCAAAATCTTTTTATTTGGCGCGTAAAGAATTGAGTGAAAATTGATCTCATTTTACCTCACATACTCATCGTAACTTTTCGTAGGCTCACGTTTAGGCCTATTAATAATAGCCTTAACCCACACTTAAAGTTTAAATATCAAAATGTTATATTGAATTTTCAGATTCCCCAGCGATTCCGGTTATTACCAGATAAGGCCGGAAACGTGAAAAAGCCGCTAACCGCAAGGTTCAGCGGCTTTTTTATGTCTGTAATTTGTCCTGAGAAGTCTGAAGTGAACTAATTAAATCCGAACCTTTTAGGCACCTCAATAAGCTTTATTGTTTTTGAGGTGCCTAAAACTATGGAAACCCAGCAATGGCAAGACAAACCAAACCTCTATCCGTTAAAGAAATCGAAGCCGCCAAACCTAAGGAAACGGATTACGTTCTCTATGATGGCGATGGCCTTGAGTTACTTATAAATCCAGCGGCAGTAAAATCTGGCAGTTTCGCTACATTCGCCCTGTCGCCAAGAAATGCGCAAAGAAGAGCATTGGCCCCTACCCGTTAGTTATCCTTGCCGATTATATCTATATCGCAGAATCTGTATGAAGAACTATCAAAGAACTGAGGGAAGTTATTCACACCATCATATAGAAAAGCCTTTGAGCGTCCAATGAAGCGAGCTGATATTGATTTGCCAGATGGCCAATGTACCTATGTGCCACGACGCACATTCGCCAGCTACTTCATGATGAACGGCGGAAACATACTTGTACTTAAAGAAATTTTAGGTCATGCCGATATAAAGATGACTATGATTTATGCCCATTGTTCACCAAACTATCATGAAGATACTGTAACTAAAGATCCGCTTACTATATTAGGTATATAAAATGGCCACTCAAAAAACAAACAATGACACAGTAACTGAATTACTAGAAAATCTTTTCTCTGATGATTATTTAAATCCGCCATTTGAATTAAAAAAAGATATTGTTTATGATTTCAATGAGCGCTGTAACAAATACATTGAGATGATAAAAAAATACGCAACAAGCAACAACACAAAATTCCGCATTGATATAGCTCTGGAGCGAATAGAGGCGCTAAAAAACGATATTGAAAAATGTCTAAAACACTTTTTATCTGGTGATATAAAATCAGCTTATGAGAAATTTGAAGAATGTTTAGGGCAAGAGAAAATAAAACAACACATTCAATACATATCAATACCACTAAAATCCATATGTAATGAAAAACAGCCATTATACCGCGTAAGAAAATCAGACTCACCATTAGAAAAAAGAAACGAGATTTTTCATATTCCTTTTTCAAAACGACATCTTGTTAGCGCACAACGGTACTCCATTGCTGGTCTTCCTTGTTTATACCTTGGGACATCACTATATGTATGTTGGCAAGAAATGAATAAACCAGATTTTGACAAACTTTACATATCTTCATTTGTAACAGAAGATGAAAAATCAAGAGTTCTAAATTTCGCGCCAAGTTTACTAAATGAAATATATGAATATGACGATTCACCTACCACACTAACACAAAAGAAAGGATCGTACCTTTTACTTTGGCCATTAATTATCGCATGTAGTTTTATAAAGAAAAACGCCACATCTCACTTCACACAGGAATATATAATACCAAATTTATTAATGCAATGGATTAGCCAACGGATTCAATCTTCAATTGTTGGAATATCTTATTTTTCAACTAGAATGAAAAAAACAAAAGATTCACGACTATCTATAAATGTAGTATTTCCGCCTAAGTCGACATATAAACAAACATCAGAAAACAATTATAGTCCAAAACTATCTTCATTATTTAATTTTACTCCCCCTGTTTCTTGGCAGGTGCTGAAGACTTTAGATTATCAGATTGATGGTAGCAAAACTCAGGCACAGCTTGATGCAATGGAACATCTCAAATTCAGAGAGAAACGGTTTGGAATTATTGATATTGACGAAGATCTTGTGAAACTTTATCCCCTCACTGATTTTTACAAGTTAGAGGTTTGTCTAGACAAAATATTCGACTATGACAGAATTGATGCAACCGAATGATGATACGTAGTGACACTTTGGCGGCAGAGCATTAAAAATGCATAAAATGGACAAACACCGATAACACTAACATACTGTTTTAAATCTAAAAATTTCTTTCATTGTGGTAAAAATAGTATGCAGGGATTTCGGATGCGGGTTCAACTCCCGCCAGCCCAAATCCCCGAACCATAACAAGTAATCCTATTGATCCTTTACGCCATCAAGTCATGTAAAATACCAACAAAACACGCTGTTGATACAGGTCATGGATAGATGCACCGTCTTTATAAAAAAACGATAACTTATTTATTGTCGAAGGATTTTCTTGTTACCCTCCTCGTCTTATCCATCATGCTATCTATTTTCTGGTACATGCTTTGGGCCTCGCAGCTGTCACGTCGTACGATACTGATCGATACACTCCCTGACTTCACCATCTACCTCACCTTTGGGATCGTTCTGGGGCTTATCTTTGCTGGCCGTGCGCTCTATTCTCGAGCGGTAAAGAAGAAACTAAAGCATATGCTCGAAATGTTCCTGTATGGCTTTGTGTTGGGATTTCTTTCTATCGCGAATATTTTTGATGTGTACGTTTATCTGTTCCCCGATGACGTGATTAATTACACATCCGATTATGAGATTGTTTTTCCTGGGCCATCCACAGGGAAAAGTAGTCGTTGTGAAGCGGGTTTATGGATTAGAGATGTCCATACTGGTCAGTTGAAACAGCTATGTACCAATAGAGAAACGTTATTTAAAAAAAGAAGGCAAGGAATGGATGCGTTATGGATCACCGCGCGAGTCAATGAACTCGGCACGTATATTGTCGATTATCGGTTTACCTACAAGTAGCGCTCACCTTCAAGGTCGCCAATTCCACCGTATTATTGGCACATTTAGTAAGGTTAATAGATTAAAATGCCGGAAACTCGCTCAGGTCGGTTTTCGGTATGCAATGAACATCAGCTCCCCGCCGAAATGAAATCATCCACTGGGATGTATTTCCTGTTTACACGTTTGGACATCACCGATAGCGCAATTTTACATCACGAAAGCAAATAATAACAATTTGTTATAATTTCAAGTGTAAATTAACGTCAGTTTTTCAAACGTGAACTGGATGACAATGTGCGTTCCAATTTACGTCCAATCACTGGTGATAATACGAATACCGGAATGTTGATATTCATTTTATACGACTAAAAAGAGGTGTTACTGCTATGTTCAGAAAATTATCTCTCCTGAAGATCGTTGTCATTTTTGCTATTTCTCCCTTTGCATTTGCCAAATCAGACATACTGCGTATCGGCGTCGATTTAACGTATCCCCCTTTTCAGAGCATGGATAAAAATGGTAATCCATCGGGATTTGAAATCGAGGTAACGGATGCTATCTGTAAATCGGTAAATGCAAAGTGTGACTATATCGTGAACACGTTCGATTCCCAGATTCCCGCCCTTCTCGCCAAAAAAATAGACGTCATTGCGCCACTTGGCGTGACACGTAAGCGAAAGGAATCGATAGATTTCAGTGACTATGTTTTCCACGTTCCCACCAAGCTGGTCGCAAGGAAAAACTCCAATCTTCTTCCCCAAGCTGAACTGCTGCGCGGGAAAAATATCGCAGTACAGCAAGGCACCATTCAGGAAGCCTACGCCAATAAATATTGGCTACCCGCCGGGGTGATTGTTAAAAACTATCCCGATCAGGAAGCTATTTATGAGGATTTACAGTCAGGAAGAGTGGAAGGCGCACTGTGCCCATCGGTTGCCGTCGCGTTTGGATTTTTAAAAACCCCACAGGGTAAAGATTTTGAGCTAAAAGGCCCGGAAGTAACCGATGCGGATTTATTTAGCCTCGGTTCTGCATACGGTATACGCAAAGACGATACGGAAACAAAACAGCTCATCAATCAGGGGCTGAAAGATATCGTTCAAAAAGGCATCTATGCGAAAATACAGAAACGCTATTTTGGCGATATCGATTTAAGCGTGAAGGAATAATATCAGGCGCGGTTAGCAGATTATTTTCATGCTCAACTGTTCTCCCTGACCTATCAGAAGGCGGGGAGACTTCATAGAAATGCCCGTTTATTGCTGAACTCCGTACCAGCGTCAGCAACAGAATGTTGATAAAGAGGGCGAGCGCTATTGACCCCTTTTCTGTTATTATCGCGCGTTGGAAAATAGCGATAGGTATGTGAATATATATCGCTTCACATCACCGCTCTCAATGTCGCTTTTACAGTGAATTACACGCAGGAGAAACCATGAGCCTTCACCTCTGGCTGGCTTATACAGGCATCATCATCGCCCTGATTGCCATTCCGGGCCCATCCGCCTTGATCAGCATGTCGCACGGTTTACGCTACGGCGCTTCACGCGCGACCGCAACCGTACTCGGCGGCGTCAGCGCGGCAATGATTCTGATGTCCTGTTCAGCATTGGGGCTAGGTGCCATCCTCGCTGCGTCAACCACCGCTTTCATGGTATTAAAAATTATTGGTGCGGTTTATCTCATCTGGTTGGGCATCGCGTCATGGCGTTCTAAGGATATGAGCACTGCGGAGCAGGACGTGCAGGAAGCCTCGGCTCCGGGCTGGTTTCCACTATTCCGCAAAGGCTTTCTGGTCGGGATCAGTAATCCGAAAGATCTGCTGTTTTTCGCCGCGCTCTTCCCCAATTTTATCGATACCAGCGCCCCGCACGCCTTGCAGCTCATCATTCTCGCTGTGACCTGGGCGGTCTTCGATTTCAGCATCATGTTCATCTATGCCTGCACCGGCCGTCGTTTATCGGGCCTTTTCTCCAACCCGCGCCGCATCAAGCTGTTTAACCGCTCGACGGGCGGGATCTTTATTCTGGCAGGCACCACGTTGGCGGCGTCAACGCGTTAATTGACTGGCTCCTGCTGCCTTCAGGCTGGCAGGAGCGACACCGTTACGATGCCGTGACAAAATCAGCGATGCCCTTCTCGTCCATCCGATAGCGAACCCACTCATCCTGCGGCTTCGCGCCAATGCTCTTATAGAAATCGATCGCGGGTTGGTTCCAGTCCAGCACGCTCCATTCCAGTCGTCCGCACTGTCTTTCCTGTGCAAGACGTGCAACCTGTTTCAGCAGCGCTTTGCCCGCTCCCGCATTACGATACGCCTGCGCAATGTAGAGGTCTTCCAGATAGATGCCATATTTCCCCAGCCAGGTTGAGTAGCTCATGAAGAAAATTGCATAGCCAACAGGCTTGCCATCAATCTCGCAAATCAGCGTTTCAGCCGTCGCTCCTTCGCCAAATAACGAGCGCTCAATATCCTCAAGCGAGGCCAGCACTTCGTGGCGCGCTTTCTCGTACACGGCAAGCTCGATAATTAAATCCAGAATCACGCTCGCATCTGATTTCTGCGCGGGGCGGATGACTATATCCATAACGGCTGGGTTCATAAGGGCTGGGTTCATAACGTCTCTCTTCTCCGGTGCTAATTTTTCCAATGCTAACCATGACCAAGACTTGCCATGCTACCGGATTAAAAATACTGTATGAACTGCATTCTCTACAGCGACTGATGAACATCATGCATCTGGATTTACGACGTATCGATTTAAATTTACTGGTGGTATTTAACAGCGTGTACCAGCATCGATCCGTCGCCGCAGCGGCAAAAGAGCTAGCGATGAGCGCATCAGCGGTCAGCCACGCGCTGACGCGTTTGCGCAATACGTTTTCCGACGAACTATTTTTTCGGGTTGGCAACACCATGCATCCGACCGTAGTGGCGGACGATATTGCAGAGCCGATCGCGGAAAGTCTGGCGCTGCTGATGCAAGGTCTGACGCCGCGTCCACGCTTTAATCCCGCCCGCAGCACGGAAAGTTTCACCTTTTCCATCACCGATTACACCGCATTCTCGGTGTTTCCAACCCTGATGGCGCACATGGAAAAGCTGGCACCCCATATCAAATTCAATCTGGTTTATTCGCCGCAGAAGGTCGCGATTACGGATTTGCTGGCAGGGAAAATCGACTTTGCTCTAGGGTTCACCGATATGACGCAATCGGAGAACAGGGAAATTGAGGAGATAGACTGGATTGAAGACAGTTATGTCATCATCACCGCCGCTGATTATCCGTCAGGCGAGGCGCTGACGCTGGATGATTACCTCGCCGCCCGACATCTTGTCGTGACGCCCTGGAATGAGTCACGTGGGGTAATTGACTACGCGCTGGATAAGCTCAACAAGAAGCGCCATATCGCACTAAAAACGCCATCCATGATGAGTGCGCCGTTTATCATCGCCGATTCAAAGCTGATCATGGCATTACCACGCAACGTCGCGACAATCTTTGCGCAACTCCTGCCGTTACGGATTCACGCCTTGCCTTTCACCGTGCCACCCTATCGCGTGAAGATATACAGCCATCGCCGCAATAGCCGTTCGGAAGCCAGCCAGTGGATTAAAAACCTGTTACACAGGCTGGTGACACATCCCATAACGAACGGATAGCGGCGATAGAAAAATCACAAGCCTGGCTGTCTGATTATCGGTGCTGTTCCGGTAGCAATCCGGTAGCAAAGTATTCTGGTATTAAATGCCGAGAGCGTCAGCAACCTGCTCGCTTTCCACTTTGGAAAAAGTGGCGTAGGTCAGCGCATCAAGCAATGCGGCACGATCGATCGTCGGATAAATCTCCGGGCTCTGCAAAAGCTGGCCGATTTCATGGGCGGTGAGTTGGGGATAAATGACGTGTAATGCAGTGGCAATGTCACGGGCGGCGTAACACAGTTTGCGTAGAATAACCGCAATCTGCTGGTGTGTTATCTCATCCTGATACACGGTATACAGCACATCGGCGATTAATGTCGACGTCAAAATCGAAATACGGGACACCTCATTAGCCCGTCCACCCAATGCCTGGAGGATGTGTTCGACGGCCTGTTCTGGCGTTTTTCCCTGCGCCTGTTGTGAAGCCAGTACGGAAACCAATTTATTTTTTATTTCATCATTTGCCATCGTTCGGTTCCTTCATACATTGATTACAGATGTTATTTTAGTATAAGCACGCTACCTGTCATGGCACTAATGAGCAAACAAAATCATGCGGCGATACCCTTCAATAGGTACAAAAAGACATCAATACGCGCTGAGGTGTATGATATGCCCAACTTTAGGAAACGCGGACCTCCTAAAGCCGGTGCCGCGTGTAGATGTAGATAGAATAGAAAGCCAACTCGCATGCGGCTTGAAGTGTGACGGGGATAAAACACAGTTTGATACAACTCCGCATACATCGTTCCACCCTCTTTTTTCCTGAAATGCGATAATCACCCGATAAAAATCGTATTTTCGTTTATGCCCAATCATTTTCATCGCCCAAAAAGACCATGTAAAATGAAAGGCTTAGTGAGCAAGAAGGCTATAAGTCATGATCACCACCGACGGTAATAACGCAGTCGCCTCCGTGGCCTGGCGCACCAATGAAGTCATCGCCATTTATCCCATCACCCCCAGTTCCAGCATGGCTGAACACGCGGCCGCCTGGTCGAGCGACGGCGGGCTGAATATATGGGGAGATACGCCCCGCGTTGTTGAAATGCAATCGGAAGGCGGCGCGATCGCTACCGTCCACGGCGCATTGCAGACGGGCACACTCGCCACCACGTTCACCTCATCGCAGGGTCTGCTGTTGATGATCCCCACGCTGTATAAGCTGGCCGGTGAGCTAACCCCGTTTGTCCTGCACGTCGCTGCCCGTACGGTTGCGACGCATGCGCTTTCTATCTTTTGCGATCACTCGGACGTCATGGCCGTGCGCCAGACCGGTTGTGCCATGCTGTGCGCCAGCAATGTGCAGGAAGCACAGGACTTTGCGCTGATTTCGCAAATCGCCAGCCTGAACAGCCGTTTGCCGTTTATCCATTTCTTCGACGGTTTCCGTACTTCACACGAAATTAATAAGATTGAGCCGCTGAGCGATGACGTGATCCGCCAGCTTCTGCCACAGGCATCCATTGACGCACACCGTGAGCGAGCGCTCACACCGGAACGTCCGGTGATTCGTGGTACCGCCTCTAACCCGGATACTTTCTTCCAGGCGCGCGAAGCAACCAACCGCTGGTATGACGCGGCTTATGAACACGTTGAGCAGGCGATGAACGATTTCGCCGCTGCGACAGGACGCCAGTACCAGCCGTTTGAATACTACGGCCACCCGGAAGCGACCAAAATCGTCGTCCTGATGGGTTCTGGCGTCGGCACATGCGAAGAAGTGATCGATACGCTGCTGACGCGCGGCGAGAAAGTCGGCGTGGTGAAAATCCGCCTGTATCGTCCATTCTCCGCCAAACATCTACTGGCCGTTATTCCGCAAACGGCGAAGAGCATCGCAGTGCTGGACCGCACGAAAGAGCCAGGCGCGCTGGCAGAACCGCTGTATCTCGATGTGATGACCGCGCTGGCCGAGGCGTTCTCCGCAGGTGAGCGTTCACTTATGCCACGCGTGATTGGTGGCCGTTATGGGTTGTCTTCCAAAGAATTTACCCCGCAGTGCATACAGGCGATCTTTAATGAGTTAGCGCTTGCTAACCCACGACCGCGCTTCACTGTCGGGATTTATGACGACGTCACCAATCTGTCTCTGCCGCTGCCGGAACAGCATTTTCCCAGCGGCGCATCGCTCGAAGCCCTGTTCTACGGTCTGGGCAGTGACGGCACCGTTTCTGCGACCAAGAATGCGATCAAAATCGTCGGTGAAACTACGCCGATGTTTGTGCAGGGCTACTTTGTCTATGACTCGAAGAAAGCCGGTAGCCTGACCGTTTCCCACATGCGTGTGGGCCCGCACCCGATCAATTCAGCCTACCTGATCGATCAAGCCGATTTCGTCGCTTGTCATCAGTGGCAGTTTATCGACAAGTACAGCATGGTCGAACGGCTTAAGCCCGGCGGCGTTTTCCTGATCAACTCGCCGTATAGCAGCGACGATCTGTGGCACCGTTTGCCGCAGGAAGTGCAGGCAGGACTGAATCAGCGCAATGCCCGCGTGTACTGCATCAATGCCGCCAAGATTGCCCGCGAGTGTCATCTGGGCGCGCGCATCAACACCGTCATGCAAATGGCGTTCTTCCACCTGTCACAGATTCTGCCAGCCGATGTCGCGGTGGAAAAACTGCGTACCGCCATCGCCAAGAGCTACGGCAGTAAAGGTCAGGAGCTGGTTGAGCGTAACTGGCAGGCGCTGAGCGCCACATTGGAAGCGCTGGCAGAAGTGCCGCGGGAAGCAGTCAACCCAGACAGCCCGCAGCGCCCGCCGGTGGTTTCCGACGCCGCACCCGATTTCGTCAAGACCGTCACGGCCGCGATGCTGGCTGGCTTGGGTGATACGCTGCCCGTCTCCGCCCTGCCGCCCGATGGCACCTGGCCAACCGGCACCACCAAGTGGGAAAAACGTAATATCGCGGAAGAGATTCCGCTGTGGCAGCCGCAGCTTTGTACACAGTGTAACCACTGCGTCGCCGCCTGCCCGCACTCGGCTATTCGCGCCAAAGTCGTCCAGCCTGATGCGATGGAAAATGCACCCGCTTCACTGCAATCGCTGGATGTGAAAGCACGCGACATGCGCGGTCAGAAATACGTGCTGCAGGTCGCCCCGGAAGACTGCACCGGCTGTAACCTGTGCGTGGAAGTTTGTCCGGCCAAAGACCGTCAGAACCCAGAAATCAAAGCCATCAATATGGAATCCCGTCTGGATAATCTGACGGCGGAGAAAGAGAACTACGATTTCTTCCTGCAATTGCCGGAAATCGACAAATCCACGCTGGAGCGTATCGATATCCGTACTTCTCAGCTGATTTCGCCGCTGTTCGAGTACTCTGGTGCCTGTTCCGGCTGTGGCGAAACGCCGTATATCAAGCTGCTGACCCAGCTCTATGGCGATCGTCTGCTGGTCGCGAATGCGACGGGCTGTTCATCTATTTATGGCGGTAATCTGCCCACCACGCCGTGGACGACTGATGCCAACGGCCGCGGTCCGGCCTGGGCTAACTCGCTGTTCGAGGATAACGCCGAATTCGGTCTGGGCTTCCGCCTGAGCGTCGATCAGCACCGCCAGCGTGCCGTTCGCCTGCTCAACAAACTGGCACCGCAACTGCCGCCGGATCTGGTTAACGCGTTGCAAGAAGAGTCCATTGTGCCCGATCTGCGCCGTCAGCAGATTGAACAGCTACGTGGGTTGCTGGCAGCTATCAATGATAACGACGCCAAGGTGCTGGCGAGCGAAGCCGACCACTTTGTCGATAAATCTATCTGGCTTATCGGCGGTGACGGCTGGGCGTACGATATCGGCTACGGCGGGCTGGATCACGTCATGAGCCTGAGCGAAAACGTCAACGTGCTGGTGCTGGATACGCAGTGCTACTCCAACACCGGCGGACAGCAGTCTAAGGCGACGCCGCTGGGCGCGGTCACTAAGTTTGGCGAGAAAGGCAAACGCAAAGCGCGTAAAGATCTCGGCATCAACGTCATGATGTACGGTCACGTGTATGTCGCGCAGATTTCACTGGGCGCGCAGCTGAACCAGACGGTGAAAGCGATTCAGGAAGCCGAAGCCTGGCCGGGCCCATCGCTGATTATCGCGTACAGCCCATGCGAAGAGCACGGCTACGATCTGGCATTCAGCCACGATCAGATGCGTCAATTGACGGCAACGGGCTTCTGGCCGCTCTACCGCTTCGACCCACGTCGTGCCGAAGAAGGGAAAGCTGCGCTGGTAACTGATTCTCGTCCGCCATCAAGCAGCCTGAGTGAAACGTTGATGAAAGAGCAACGCTTCCGCCGCCTGAATAGCATGATGCCGGAAGAAACCGCGCAGCTCTATGAAGAAGCGGAACTGGATCTGCGTCGCCGTTTTGACTTCCTGACGATGATGGCAGGCAAGGCAGAGAAAAACCCGCAGGAATAATCGTTCCGCCCAAACCGGCTTCGGCCGGTTTTTTTATGGCGTGCCATCCTTGGCCGCCACCCTTACGGGCCGTTGCTGATGCAACGTTAAAAATTTCTCCCGGAAACTTTTTATGGCTTGCCATCCCTGACCGTCACCCTTACGGGCCGTTGCGTTTTCCCTTACCCAAACGAGGTTGAATACCGAAGAATCCAGCGCGGATAGTCCAGTTTGTCAGGCATGGTAAAGAGGGGCTGACAAGACGCAAGTTACCTTATACTTTATGAGATTATTCGCTCGTTACGGTGTCAAACCGCTCTCAACGTCGCAGAGGACGAAACATGAAAGGAAAGTTCGCACCATCGCAGATTGCATTGCACTGGCTGGTTTTTCTGTTGCTCGTTGTGACTTATGCCACCATCGAGCTACGCGGGTTTGCTGAACGCGGTTCGCTGCTGCGTACCGTGATGATTGTGACGCACTTTAGCTGCGGCGTAGCCATACTGGTTCTTATGCTGGCTCGCCTGTTCTTGCGCCATCGGCATACCTCGCCCGCCATTACGCCACAGCCCCCTCGCTGGCAAAGTGCACTGGGTTCGCTCACCCACGCCGTTATTTACCTACTGTTTATCACGCTGCCGATACTGGGCGTTGCCTCGCGCTATTACAGCGGTCGGGACTGGATGCTTTTTGGTATCGGCATGCCAACAGCCGCGACGCCGAATTTCGACCTGGCTGAAATGCTGATTGGCTGGCATGAAACGCTGGCACCATTAGGCTACTGGCTCATTGCCGCGCATACCGCCGCCGCCCTTTTCCATCACTATGTTATGAAAGACAACACGCTGCTGCGCATGATGCCAGCCAAGCGCGATTAATCGGGCCACGAAGGAGCAAGCATGAAAGTCGCACTGGGACAATTCGCCGTTGACCGCGAGTGGCAGCAAAACGCCACGACCATCACTGAGTTTATGTCGTCAGCACAGCAAAACGGTGCCGACCTGCTGGTGCTGCCCGAAGGCGTACTGGCTCGCGATATCACCAATCCCAACATGGTGCTCACTGCGGCCCAACCGCTTGATGGCCCGTTTATCTCGCATTTGCTGGAAGCCAGTAAAGGCAGCAATCTGACGACCATGCTGTGTGTGCATATCCCGAATGGCGAAGGGAAAGTCTGGAACACGCTGCTGGCACTGCGCGACGGCGAGATCGTTGCTCAATACCGGAAGCTGCATCTGTACGATGCGTTTTCCGTACAGGAATCGGAAAACGTACTGGCAGGCGAAGAGGTTCCACCGCTGTTGAGCATCGCCGGGCTGAACGTCGGGCTGATGACCTGCTATGACATTCGCTTCCCCGAGCTTGCACGCCGCTTGGTGCTGGACGGCGCAGACGTACTCGTTCTCCCTTCTGCCTGGATTAAGGGGCCGCTGAAAGAAGCGCATTGGGAATTATTGGTGCGCGCCAGAGCACTGGAAAACACGACCTATCTCGTCGCCGTTGGCGAGTGCGGCGTCAAGAATATCGGCAACAGTATGGTGGTCGATCCTTTAGGCGTTGTCGTGGTTCAGGCACCGGAAACACCGGCTCTCATCTATGCCGACATTGACCCAGAACGGCTGGCGTATGCCCGTCAGATTCTCCCGGTACTGGCTAATCGCCGCTTTCAAAAACCCACGTTAGACGGGGAAAATTGAGTCGCGGTTCACTCTAAACTGCTTACTTTCTCATTCATGCGCCAAAAAGTGTGATTAGTTACACATGTTGTTTCCCTCGGAGGCCATTCTGCACATATAATGCGCATCCGGTCGTCATGGCGACCCTAGCAGACCAGCCTCCTGATTCGGGGGGTGCATTTACCACTCAAATAAAGAAACGAAAATGAGTATTCGCGCGATCTTTACTTTAGTTCTTGCAGCCGCCGCATTCAGCCAGGCCGCTTTTGCCGTTGTTTATCCTCTGCCTGCGGCTAACAGCCGACTGGTAGGCGAGAATATCGAAATCACCGTACCGGAAGACAGCACACAGCCGTTGGAACATTTCGCAGCACAGTTCCAAATGGGCCTGAGCAACATGATGGAAGCCAACCCAGATGCGGACGTTTACCTGCCGATTCCCGGCAGCAAAATGGTCATTCCTCATCAGTTGATTCTGCCAGATGCACCGCGTGAAGGCATTGTCATCAACAGCGCAGAAATGCGTCTGTACTACTATCCGAAAGGCTCCAAGACTGTGGTCGTGCTGCCAATCGGCATTGGTGAGTTAGGTAAAGATACGCCGATTAACTGGACAACGTCTGTTCAGCGCAAGAAAGCGGGCCCAACCTGGACGCCAACCGCGAAGATGCACGCAGAATATGCGGCACGCGGTGAAACCCTGCAAAAAGTTTTCCCAGCTGGCCCAGATAACCCAATGGGGCTGTATGCGCTGTACATCGGTAACCTGTACGCGATCCACGGTACCAACGCCAACTTCGGTATTGGTCTGCGCGTAAGCCACGGCTGCGTTCGTCTGCGCGACGATGATATCAAGTATCTGTTCAACAACGTTCCGGTCGGTACGCGCGTTCAGTTCATCAATGAGCCAGTGAAAGCCACCGTTGAGCCAGATGGTTCACGCTATGTTGAAGTTCACAATCCGCTGTCTCGCACGGTAGAAGAATTCCATTCTGATTCTCCGGCACCAATCAGCATGACGCCAAAAGTGAGCAAAGTTCTGGCCGACGCCAGCGTGAACACCAGCGAAGTTGATCAGGCAATCCAGAGACGTTCTGGTATGCCGACCAAAATCAATGGTCTGATCGAACAAGCCACGCCAGCCATTCCGGTTGAATCTGTTGCGGCACCTGTTGCACCAGAAGCACAGCCGCAAGATAGCCTCAATGCCGTGCAAAATGCCGCACCGGTTGAAGCACAGACGACGACCGCAGCTGACGCTAACCGTTCGTAATCACCGATGACGCGTTGGAAACCCATTCAGGTTTCCAACGCGTTTCTCTAATATCCCTACCGTTTACTTTTTCTGTGAGGCTTCCAGCGCCTGCGCCACATCAGCGATGATGTCGTCAATGTGCTCAATGCCGACCGAAATTCTGACCAGATCCTCACTCACGCCCGCTTTTGCCAGCTCTTCCGCATTTAACTGCCGATGCGTGGTACTTGCCGGATGGCACGCAAGCGATTTGGCATCGCCAATATTGACCAGCCGTAAAATCATCTTCAGCGCATCAATAAAATGCCCCCCTGATGCTTTCCCGCCTTTAATGCCAAAGCTGATAATCCCAGACGCCTTACCCGAAGTAATTTTGTCGCAGTTTGCTTTATAAGGGCTATCCGGCAACGCACCATAGTTCACCCAAGTCACCAGCGGATGCTGATTCAGGTAGCCAGCCAGCGCTTCGGCATTGCTGCAATGGCGTTCGATGCGCAGGCTGAGAGTTTCCAGGCCCTGCAACAGTAAGAACGTGCTATGAGGAGGAAGCGCCGCGCCAGTATTGCGCAGCGGCACCACGCGGCAGCGCCCAATATAGGCCGCCGGACCGAAAGCGTCGGTATACACCACGCCGTGGTAAGAAGGATCGGGCTCATTCAGTAACGGGAAACGCGCTTTGTTCGCGACCCAGTCAAACTTGCCGGAATCGATAATCGCGCCGCCAATTGTGGTGCCATGACCGCCGATGTATTTGGTCAGTGAATGGACGACGATATCAGCACCGTGCTCAAAAGGTCGGCATAGCACGGGCGTCGCCACCGTGTTATCAACAATCACCGGGACGCCGTGACGATGCGCAATCTCCGCGATTTTGGCAATATCGACGATATTCCCCGCCGGATTCCCGATAGATTCACAAAAAACAGCGCGGGTGCGCTCATCAATCAGCGATTCCAGCGTCGTAAAATCATCAAAAGAGGCCATCCGTACTTCAACCCCCTGACGCGGCAGCGTGTGGGCAAACAGGTTATAGGTGCCACCATACAGTTGGCTGGTGCTGACGATATTGTCCCCAACCTGCGTGAGCGCCTGAAGCGAATACGTAATTGCCGCCATACCGGATGAAAGCACCAACGCACCGATGCCGCCCTCAATGGCCGCCAGCCGCTGCTCCAGCACCGCATTCGTCGGGTTCATGATACGGCTATAGATATTGCCCGCCACCTTCAGATCAAACAGATCGGCGCCGTGCTGCGTGTCGTCAAATGTGTAAGAGGTCGTCTGGTAAATCGGCACGGCTGCGGACTTCGTTGTCGCTTCAGATTCATAACCATGATGTAGCGCGAGGGATTCAAGTTTCATCTTACGGGCCTTTTTGTTGATCGTTGGAGTGAGGAAAATATCCAGACAAAATAGCAGACAGCGATCGGGAAACGCACTTGATGATGTAGAAGAAATGGAGATAAGTTAGTAAAAACAAGACTAAATTTCAGCGTTACATTATTACGCTGAAGCCGCCTCACAAAACCGAGCTCCACCGCTGAACCGAATCTGAAAAAGCGATAAAATTTGCGCAGAGAAAAAAACGTGCGCACCGTAACCTATCTGCGCGTCACGTATTGCACCGCCTGCAAATCACAGCTACTTTTAACGTTATAAATCCCCCCACCCGAAGCGCAATAAATGACTGATAAAATAAAAAATATCGCTACCTGCGAATTGCCTGCTAGCGTCCAATTCCCCCACTACGATCGTAAGGCGCTGAAGCCACGCATCGTCCATATCGGTTTTGGTGCTTTCCATCGCGCTCATCAGGCACTGCTCACCGATCGCGTGCTGAATATGGTGGGAGGAGACTGGGGAATTTGTGAAGTCGTGCTGTTCAGCGACGACACCATGATCACTGCGCTGCGCCAACAGGATCATCTATTTACCGTGTTGGAAAAAGCGGCGACGGGCAATCAGCCGATTGTCGTCGGTGCCGTGTGTGAATCATTACATGCAAAAGTAGAAGGCATTGCCGCCATTATTGAGAAACTCGCCGCACCCGAAACCGCCATCGTTTCCCTGACGATTACCGAAAAAGGCTATTGCATGGACGGGACGAGCGGCAAGCTGGATCGGACCAACAAGCTGATTCAGCAGGATCTCATCGATCCTCGTCATCCAGCCTCAGTGCCGGGGTTGCTGGCGGAAGCGCTGCGCTTGCGTCACGAACGCGGGATTGAGCCGTTCACCATCCTCTCATGCGATAACGTGCCGGAAAATGGCAAAACGGCCAAAGCCGCCGTGCTGGAATCGGCGGGGCTCAAAGATCAGAGCCTGATCGATTGGATCGAGGCTAAGGTTTCTTTCCCGAATACGATGGTGGATCGCATTGTCCCTGCCGCGACGCCAGAAGCGTTGCAGGAAATTGCCGATCACCTTGGCGTCGCCGATCCCTGTGCGATAGCCTGTGAACCCTTTATTCAATGGGTGATCGAAGATCATTTCACTGCCGGACGCCCTGAGTGGGAAAAAGCGGGCGTGCAGCTGGTGCATGACGTACTGCCGTTTGAAGAAATGAAACTGCGCATGCTGAACGGCAGCCACTCGTTTTTAGCCTATCTGGGCTATCTCGCCGGCTATGATCACGTCAGCGACTGTATGAATGACGAGAACTATCGCCGCGCCGTGTCTCATCTCATGCTGCTGGAGCAGGCACCGACGCTCAGCGTGGTGGATATCGACCTGAAAGATTATGCCGTTCAGCTACTTACTCGTTTTTCCAACCCCGCGCTCAAGCATCGAACCTGGCAAATCGCGATGGATGGTTCACAAAAGCTGCCCCAGCGCATGCTGGAATCGCTTCGCTGGCACGTGCGTAATGGAGGAGACTATCGCTGTCTGGCATTAGGGATCGCTGGCTGGATGCGTTATGTCAGCGGGAAAGATGATGCAGGCAACCCTATCGAGATCCGCGATCCGCTGGCTGATACACTCAGACAGGTTGTTGCGGAAACGTCAGATAGCGCAGAGCGGGTCAGCGCGTTTCTTAATATTCGTTCTATTTTCGGCGAGGATCTGTCAGCAAACCACGATGTCTTCAACGCTATCGCACAGGCTTATCTGAAGCTGCGCGATCACGGCGCAAAGAACACCGTGGCCGCACTGGTACAAGACTTTAAATAACGATAAATCCAAGCAGCGCAAGGTATAACGCACTCTGGACACCCAACACCAGAGTGCGACTTTTCCCCTTTGTTTCATCCAGCCACGGCAGCGCTGACCAGCTCATTCCCCCACCGATGACCGCGATCACTAACATCGCCACGGCAACCAACCAAACGAGCTTGTCCAACAGCGAATTGGGAAACAGAATTTGTAGTGCGGAAACGACGAGAAACAGCGTAACGCAACGCAATACCCCGACCAAAATACCTGCACGATCTCTCAGCCCACGCGGGGCGGACGAAGGCAACCACGCCTGAAAAGCAAACAATCCAACCACGGCAATAAAAATCACATAAATAATGGCATAGACCAGCAAATGACTCACGTTACGGCTCCTGATGAGGGAATACGATAAAGTAAACTGGGCGGGATGATGACGACATTTCCTCTCTGCGGTCAATGCGTTATTTCACATCACGCTATCGATTTGTGGGGTAGCGCCCACTATCACTTCGTCACCAATCTGCACGCGCGCCGCTTTTCCGTAATAAATCTACATATTTTGTAAATTAAGAACACAAATGCACTATCAAAAAATCATAAAAAGCAAATTAAAATATCTTATTTCATGATCTGTCTGACAGATCGTCATTAAAAGCGCGCTAAAGCGTGATCGTCAGTTTACTTTCTTTTCAATAGAGCAAATGATAAAGAAATGATAGTTCAATAGAACTGAAATATTGTTTCATCTTTGTAATTAGGCTGATCATGAATAAACCAATCTCTTTTAAACACACGTTCTGCTACGGCAGCGCGAACCTGCTTGGCAGTGGCGCGCTTGCTATCAGCGGCGCATGGCTGATGTACTTTTACACCACATTCTGTGGATTAACATTGGTTCAGGCTGCCGCTATCTTCTCCGTTGCCAGCATCATCGATGCGATCAGTAACCCCATCATGGGATACATCAGCGATAACTTCTACAACACCCGGGTTGGTCGCCGATTTGGCCGCCGCCGCTTCTTTATTTTGCTGGGTGTCCCGCTGGTGCTGGTCTACCCCATGCTATGGGTTGAAGGCTTTGGCTTCTGGTACTATCTGGCGACGTACGTGCTGTTCGAGCTGATTTACACCTCGATCATGGTGCCGTATGAGACGCTGGCTACCGAGATGACCTCTGACTTTAAACTGCGCTCTAAGCTGACAGGTTCTAAAGCCATTTTCGGTAAAATCGCCAACTTTCTGGCTGCGTTCATTCCTGGGCAGTTTATTGCCATCTACGGTAAAGATTCGGCAACGCCATTCTTCTACACCGGTCTGGTCTACGGTGCCATTATGTGTGCGGCGATGATCGCGCTGTATATGACATCCTGGGAGCGTCCGGTCAATGAAATCGTCCGTGAAAGCACATCCAGCCTGTGGCAAGCGATGAAAAAGCTTAGCGTGGATATGGTTTCCACCTTCCGTCTGCGTATTTTCCGCAAACATCTAGGGATGTACCTGTTTGGCTTCGGCGCTGAGTGGCTTTTCGCTTCCGCGTTCACCTACTTCATCGTCTTTGGTCTGAAGCAGAATACGGCGCTGGTATCACACCTCAATAGCTTCAGCTCAATTATGCAGCTCATTTCTACCGCAGCCTTCATCGGTATCTGCGTCAAAATGGGCTTTGCTCGACCATTCCGTCTGGCTCTGATGGTGGTGATTGTCAGCGTGATGGCGTATGCCGCGCTCTATTTCGCTAACTGGTCAGAAGACATGACCATCTTTGTTCTGTTCGCGATTACCGCCGTATTTGGCCTGAGCACGGGCGGTATCTACTACATTCCCTGGACGGTTTATACCTTCCTGGCCGATGTGGATGAAGTTCTGACCGGGCGTCGTCGTGAAGGGATTTACGCCGGTGCCATGACGTTTGCCGGTAAAATGGTTCGCTCTGTGATTGTCTTCGCGATGGGCTGGACGCTGAGCCAATTCGGCTTTGTCTCTGGGCAGTCAGTGCAGCCGGAAACTGCCGTACAGGCGATTGTTGGCGTGTTCTCGCTGGGTGTTATCGGTCTTGCGCTGGTTGCGATTTACTACACCACGCAGATGAAGCTGGATCGTAAAAACCACGCCATTCTGTTGGAAGAGATTGCACGTATCAAAGCGGGCGGCGCGATTGCCGATGTCCCAGCTCATGCTCGCGCTGTCGCAGAAGAGCTGACAGGCTGGGAATATGAGAAGTGCTGGGGTAACAACCCATTAGGCGTTCAGTCAGAAGAGGCTAAACCGCAGGTTGCCACTGCACAGCATTAATTGAAGACAGGTATCAGGTAAAGCAATCAGCCCAATCTCGTATTGGGCTGATTCATTTAGTGCGCCATGTTTTGATTAACCGTTCGGGCGGGATTAAATCAACGCAGCTTCTTTCAATTCGCTTTTCAGGTAAGCGTAATATATCGGAGCTGCAATAACACCGGACAAGCCAAACGCCGCTTCAAACACCAACATCGCCAGCAGGATTTCCCACGCGTGCGCTTTGATCCTCGTCCCAACGATTTGTGCATTCAGGAAGTACTCGAACTTGTGAATCAGCATCAAATACACCAGCGCGACCAGCGCAATCGGCAATGAAAGCGATAAGCCAGACAGGAAAACGATCGAATTGGAGATCAGGTTACCAATCACGGGTAGCAGGCCGAAAACGAAGGTAAGCACCACCAGCGTTTTGGCAAACGGCAGATGGACGCCACACAGCGGCAGCGCGCCAAGAATGAAAATGGCAGACAGCACCGTGTTAACCGCAGAGATTTTCACCTGAGCGAAAACGATGTTGCGGAACGAAGCCGACAGCAGAGAAACCCGACGGAGTAACTCCGCTTTGAGTAACGGTTTTTCCGTATCTTTATCGACGTTATAAAGCGAGACAATCGCGCCAAGCACCATACCAATCAGCATCGTCACAAAGCCATGTAGAAAACTTTTCCCCATGTTCTGCAACATCACAATATGCGCCTGAACCCATTGCAGCAGCTCATGTTGGAGCTCTTCAATACTGACTGGCAGATACCCCGGTAAGTAATGGACGATCTGCTGCTGAATATCATTGAGGATATAGCCAATGCGCACATTGAAGGCCGCCGTATCCTTCATTTCCTGCATCAACAGCCCGACCAGACTGCCAAACAATAGACTCAACAGGCTGACGACCAACGTGCTTATCACGGCGACCACAATCCAGCGGGCGCGCTTACCGCTGATGACCCGTTGAAAATAGGGCGTCAGTAAATTCACAATTTCATACACCAAAAAACCGGCGATAAAGCAGGCCAGCAGGCGTAAAGGCAGCAATAGAAGCAGGCCGCCCATAATAAAGAAAAAGCTCAGCAGGCGAGCTTGTTTCAGATTCAGTAACTGCATGATGACATCCCGTATGAAGAGGCAACGCTGAGGGTACTCTTTGTGGAGTATGTTACGCCTTTTTCGGTACCAACAGATTGATATATATGCGCCAGATTTACGTCTATTCTGTGAGTGATAACAAACGAGGGATATTTTTGGTGTTTTATCAGCGAAATACCAGCCGTGTTTTAGCTAGGACGGATATCCACCCACCAGGAAAAACGCCGGCTCACCTTCACTGGTAGCGTCCGCACAACGGCGTCAAGCAGGCGATCGGTTTCATGTAGCGGAAAAACGCCCGAAATCCGTAGCGTCGTCACCGCAGAATCAACATGAAAATAACCGTGGTGATAGCGGGCAATTTCATTAACGAACTGTCCTAACGGCATGTTATCCGCGACCAGTTGCCCTTTGCGCCAGCTCTGGCGGAAATTCTCAACGGGCGCGGGTTCACTGCTCCTGTCGCGGGTAAAGATAACCTGCTGCCCTGTCGTCACGCGCTGCGCAGCGGGTACAGCCGTTTGTAGCAAGACCTCACCGCTAAAAACGGAGAGAACGCTGTGGGCGGACGTATAGCGCAGCGCTAATTGACAGGAATGCGCAGAAGCTGCGAGATCGCCATGGGGCGTGGTCAACCGGGCGGCGTGAGCCGTTCGGTTATCCAACATCAATTCACCTTTGAGCAATTGAAACGTCAGCGGCTGAGACAACGCGGGGTTGCCCTGCTGATTCAATGCCGAATCCGTATTGAGCCAGACGGTCATCCCCGTTTCGATGTTGAGCTCACGCGTTTCGCCCGTTTCCGTGTGGTAATCCGCCGCATAGCTTTCCCACGGCAGACTAAAGCCCACGCCTCCGGTAAGGCTGGCAATCGCCAACAGTTTGAGCATGCGCCGACGTTCCCCACCCCGCTTGCTCAGCACCGAAGAGGCTAATTGGCTGTCTACCGCGTGGAAGCGGGCGTGAATCTGTTCAACCTGCTGCCAGGCAAGCCGGTGGGTATCATCCTGATGTAACCATCGCTGCCATGCCTGACGCTCGTGTTCGGAGCAGTCTTCGTCATACAGCGTGGCATACCACTCAGCGGCGGCATGAAGAACATCTTTCGGAATAGAAGAAGTAATAGAGGAAATCATAAGTCCTGACACAATAGACAATTCAGCATTGCCTGTGCCATATATTTTTTCACCATCCGCTCGGAAACGGCTAATTGTTCAGCAACCTGCCGATAGGTTAGGCCATCAAGATGCACAAGCAAGAATGCCTGACGCACTTTGCCCGGCAGCGTCGCCAGCATTTGGTCGATGGCCATCAGCGCATCCACCACCATAGCCTGCTGTTCCAGCGAGGGAGAAAAAGTAAACTCCTGCTCTGCCAGCACCTGAAGATAGGCATTCTCGATGTCTTTACGTCGCCAGTGATTGACCACCAGCCCGTGGGCAACCGTCGTTAGCCAGGCACGCGGTTCACGAATGCGATCGGCCTGATGCTGGCAGATCAAACGTAGAAACGTATCTTGCGCCAGATCCGCGGCCTGCTGAGAACACCCCAAACGTCGACGCAGCCACGCCTGTAACCAGGCATGATGGTCATGATAAATCTGCTGAACGTTTAAGGTTTCAGGCTGATGGGGGCAGGCAGCGGCGGGACTCTTCACGGTATTCGCTCAATGTGACAGCAATGAAATGATTTTCATTATCATTAAAAGCAAAGTCAACGACTATTCGCGTTTATCATGTCGATTACGCGAAAAAGGAGGGCGTGTAGGGATTGCATGCAAAAAGAAAGAAGCCCGAGGGCTTCTTCCAGTGAGAGTCGAGAAGGAGGATTACCAGCGATAGCTGACATTCGCGCTAACGTTACGGCCTTCACCGTAGTAGCACCAATAGTTACAGGCGCTGACATACTCGCGGTTTGTCAGGTTGGTTGCATTAACCTGCAACCGCCAGTCTTTGCTGAAATCATAGGCGATCATCGCATCCCACAGCGTATAAGCTGGAACCTTCATGTCCGCTGAATTGGCAATGTCACCGTAAGAGCTGCCAACATAACGCACACCGCTGCCGATACTTAATCCTTCCAGCTTGCCGTTAAAGGCATAAGTCGCCCAGCCAGATACGATCTGTTCAGGCAGTCCCGGTAGGCGTTTACCCACTTCACCGACGGTACCTGATTTGGTCGTTTCCACTTCGTTATATGTGTAGTTTGCCGTCAGCGTCAGACCGGTATACACCTCACCGCTCAATTCTAATTCAAGGCCGCGTGAACGTGCTTCACCCGCCTGAATAGTCAGACTTGGGTTTTTAGGATCTGTCGTTTTAACGTTTTTCTGTTCCAGATTAAACAGGGCAGCAGAAGCATAGCCGTTAAAGCCTTCTGGCGTATATTTCACGCCAACTTCCGTCTGCTGGCCTTCTTCCGGTACATAAGGACGTTCGTAACCATCACGACCCGACACTGGCAGAAACGATTCCGAGTAGCTGACGTAAGGAGAAATACCGTTATCAAACAGGTACATTACCCCAGCAGTCTTGGTAAATTTGGTATCGTCGGTGCGAGTATCAGCGCCTGATGAAAAATTACGGTCGCGAGACTTCGCCACGTCGTAACGTCCACCCAGCAAGAAGATCAGACGCTCGTCATACTTAATCTGGTTCTGAACATAATACCCGGTCTGATGGCGGCCAGAGCGGTGAGCAAACAGTTGGCTGTCCGGCGACGTATAGTTGCCGTAAACCGGATTAAAGATGTCGATAGGGCTACCAAAGGCGTACAGGTTTCCATCGCGACTTTGCGTATTGGCACGGCGGTAGTCGAACCCAAGCAGCAGGGTATTTTCAATGTCTTCCCACTGCCATTCCCCCACTAAACGGTTGTCCGTAGCCCAGTTTTGTGCAAAGCCGTCACGGTAGGTCAGCCCACGATTAGCCTGACGATCGTTCGCCATACTCAGCGCATAAGCATTGCGCAGATCCAAATTCAGATAGGCGTAATTCACATTCTGGTGGAACGTCCAGGTGTCGTTCAGATGATGCGTGAATTCATAGCCCAGAGTGAACTGCCGGGTATCATGGCGGTTCATACCCGGTTCGCCCAGCGACGTTTTATAGCCGACTTTGCCAAACGGCGTGCCCTGTAGTGTACCGTACGGCAGCTTAAAGCCGTTGGTCGTGTCGGATTTCGTATCCATGTAGCTGGCTAACACGGTCAATTCCGTGTCTTCTCCGAGGAACGTGACGCTCGGTGCCAGATAAAGGCGCTTGCTCTTCGAGAAATCCATCTCGCCCGAGGTATCACGCGCTAACGCAACCACTCGATACAGCACCGAGCCGTCATCATTTAGCGGACCTGCGCTATCGACAGCCAGATGGCGATAATCGTTAGAGCCGTATTCCAGCTCGACTTTCCCCTGCGGCAAACGCGTTGGTCGTTTGGAGATGACGTTAACCAGACCGCCCGGCGGGTTTTGCCCGTACAGAACGGAGGCTGGGCCTTTCAGGACTTCGATACGCTCGACGCCGAACGGCTCAATCTGCTGGCCGTAGAATCCATCTTCATTCAGCGTCGCCAGGCCATTTTGAAACCGAGACTGATCGCTAAATCCACGAATAGTCACCCATTCGGCTTTATTGTCCGGCCCGTATGGCGTCGCGAGAATACCGCTGCTATAGCGCAGCGCCTGATCGATCTTTTGCGCGCCGCGCTCTTCGATCTGCTTCTCCGTCACCACCGCCACCGCACGTGGTGTCTCTGAAATCGGCACATCCAGCTTCATTGCTGTATTCGGTGGAGCAGTAACGACGATCCGATCGTTTTTAGCGGTAGCAGGTGCTGATACAGGAACAGGCTCACTCGCCGTACGCTGCACCAGCGTCACGCTACCATCGGCACTGTACTGTGCGCTTAGGCCGCTGTTGCTGAGGATCTGCTGGAAACCCTGCTCAACGCTGTAGTTCCCCTGCAACCCCGCACCGCGCTTACCCGCCACGACAGCCGGATCGTAAGACAGTAATACGCCAGCCTGCTGGGCAAATTGATTGAGCACCTGATTGAGCGGGCCAGACGACACCGCATACTGCTGGACAGGTGCCGCAGACGCAGCATAGGCCGCCGCCATTGGCAGCACTGAGGCAAACGATGCCCCAAGTACCCCGGCACGTAAAGTACGCGCCAATAGGTGGGTACGGAATTTAACCATTATTTATCCCCTATCGCATAAGAAACGCTTGTTTTCAGAAGCTATGCCAATTGAGAAAGTAAAAAGGGGAACCAGAAATCGAAAAATAATTAAAGTAATCGTTATCAATCAGAAATATTAGGGAAAATACGTTGCCAATATTGGTAAACCGATACGGCGACTAATAAAAACTGACGTCGATTTTATCAAAACGTGCTATATGGCGATAAGCGCTATATAAGCTAAACCACATCCATAATTAGACGATAGTCTAATTATTTATTCGTCATCCTTTCGGATTCAACACGCTAAAAATAAAGAAAATTTACAGAGCTTATTGCTAGCGTTTAATAAACCATGGTGTCTACAGGAATAATTCACGCGTAATCAGAAGGGAGAGTGAATAGGCAAGAAGCAGGGTTGGATAAGAGCGAAACGTTTCGCTGATTATTTTAAACAGGCATAATATATGCAATAAAATAGTTAACCATCTATTTTTATTAATTTTTCACATCATTGTGGCTAATAAAGAACGCTTTTTATTCTCCATCCACAAAAGCTACGTGTTGCTTTATCATTCTGCTGGCCGTCAGTGAGTATTAGAGAAATCGATTACTTGAGAGAAAACGGGGCTAAGTTAGCCATAGCAACGTTATTAATAGCAACAATTTTTCTTTTGTCGTTATTTTTCACTGAAAAATACACAACTCTACTCTTCCGGCCAGATAATCTACGATTACTCAAGCTCACGACGCCAGATTTGTCGAAGGCTCAACTGCATCCTGGTTTAGGATCAGCAAAGAAAGCACCCGGTTTTCGACGTTCAGTTTCGAAAAAGACAGCGTACTTAGCTGCTTTTTGGTAAAGCCATCAGACAACAAATCCGAGACCACGCGCGTACTCAACATGTTGGAATTCGTCATAAAATCGTGATAGGCAAACTTCACGTTGATAGGTAGTACATCATCAATTGAGACGGGCGTATTCATTTCAGCACGCAATCCAAAATGGGCGTTGAAGGCAGAATTCGCACAGACGACCTTACATTTCTCGTCAATCACCGCCACTGCACGTCTATCATTCTGAACTGGTTGAGAAAGCATGCCTAAAATCTCATTCCGGCCAAATATCAGACTCATTGTTTCCTCTGCATCATGCTATGTAAAAAGATATCTCACAGCGCGCTATGACGCCACGGCGCACCATTGATAAGCAATCAACCTACCGGAATTTAAAAGGTTTCCGGACTAATAGTGTTCTTCCCCACCCCAGAAAATCACCTAATGAAAATAGTGAATTTCGCTAACCGGAACCGTTTACACGTTCTCAGGCTACCGGGGCTCAAACATCTGCCGCCTTACTCAGCGTCAGTGATGTTGGGTATATCTATGTTATTTATTTTTGGAAACCGAATATTTCTGAATCAGATACAAAAAATAACACTTCATTTTTCTTTTTCAGCGGCTAGCACACGGCATCTTTACGCTTTTAAGAAGGTCGACATCTGTGCTGTGGAACCCACCTAAAGTGTAGATTATTCACACTTATCCGCCCGTTGATAATCAGATAAATCTATTTCATTAATAGTCTACATATAATTAACAACTGGAACAAAATTTCAACACATCAGCCATAGTTGAACGCGCTAAATAGCTGGCCTACGTAGGAATATACTCTGAACAGGATTTTTACTATCGGCTGAATAAGCGGGATCTTTATGCCTTTTGATCGTAAAGGGCGATCAAAAACTTGATAACAATAGATATAATCTATTGAAAACAATGAATTGATCGTTTATGACATTATAACAGCCCTGATAATTCTGCTGGCAGTCATATTGTGACATACATCACTTACTGCATTTTGGCTACCACGAAAAAGTTGCCTGTTTTCTGAGCCGAAAGACTATCTTTTAAGTAATCCCCCACTGCTTTTCCTGCATTGCGTGATCAATCGCGCAAAAAAGAAACAAAGATAACTGGTTAACTAGAATTAACCATTATTTGACATAGCATTAACATGTTTAAGGAGAAGCGCTATGACACAACATAATAAACACGCTATTCCCGCTTCAATTGCGGAAAATGCACTGATAAATGCCCAGCAATACAAAAATATGTATCAGCTGTCCGTTGACGACCCCGACGCCTTTTGGGGCGAACAAGGAAAGATCGTCGACTGGATCAAACCTTATAGAACGATCAAGAACACCTCATTCGACCCCGGCCACATCAGTATCCGCTGGTTTGAAGACGGTACACTCAATGTGGCAGCAAACTGCCTGGATCGCCATCTGGCCGAGCGTGGCGATCAAACCGCCATCATCTGGGAAGGTGATGACGCGACAGAAAGTAAAAAAGTCACCTACCGTGAGCTGCATCAGTCCGTGTGCCGCTTCGCCAATGTGCTGAAGTCGCAGGGCGTCAAAAAAGGCGATGTTGTTGCTATTTATATGCCAATGGTGCCGGAAGCGGCAGTGGCAATGCTGGCCTGCGCCAGAGTCGGGGCGATTCATTCGGTGATCTTCGGGGGCTTCTCTCCCGAAGCGATTTCCGGGCGCATCATCGATTCCAATGCCAAATTAGTTATCACTGCCGATGAAGGCGTACGCGCCGGACGAGTGATTCCGCTGAAGAAGAATATTGATGAGGCGTTAAAGAACCCGAACGTCACCACCATTTCCAGCGTTATCGTTTTCCGCCGCACGGGTAAGATCGGTGAATGGCAGGACGGGCGCGATCTGTGGTGGCACGATCTGGTTGAAAAAGCAGACGATCATTGTCCGCCAGAAGAGATGAATGCGGAAGATCCGCTCTTTATTCTTTATACGTCAGGTTCGACCGGCAAACCCAAAGGCGTGTTGCACACCACTGGTGGCTATCTGGTTTATGCTGCCCTGACCTTCAAGTATGTCTTTGACTACCATCCTGGCGACATTTACTGGTGTACGGCAGACGTTGGCTGGGTGACGGGGCACAGCTACCTGCTGTATGGTCCGCTGGCATGCGGGGCGATTACGCTAATGTTTGAAGGTGTACCAACCTGGCCGGATGCCAGACGTATGGCGCAAGTGGTCGATAAGCATCAGGTCAACATTCTCTACACCGCCCCCACCGCAATCCGCGCACTGATGGCTGAAGGTGATAAAGCGATCGAAGGAACATCGCGTGAATCACTTCGGATCATGGGTTCCGTCGGTGAGCCGATCAACCCAGAAGCCTGGGAGTGGTATTTCAACAAAATCGGCAATGGCAAATGCCCTATCGTCGATACCTGGTGGCAAACGGAGACGGGCGGCTTCATGATCACCCCTCTGCCCGGCGCGATTGAAGCGAAAGCCGGCTCCGCGACGCGGCCATTCTTCGGCGTACAGCCTGCGCTCGTCGACAACCTCGGCAACCCACAGGAAGGCACCACGGAAGGCAATCTGGTCATCGTGGATTCCTGGCCGGGTCAGGCACGAACCCTGTTTGGCGATCACGACCGCTTTGAGCAAACCTATTTCTCCACCTTTAAAGGCATGTACTTCAGCGGTGACGGCGCGCGTCGTGACGAAGATGGCTATTACTGGATCACGGGTCGTGTTGACGACGTGCTGAACGTTTCCGGGCACCGTCTGGGGACGGCGGAAATCGAATCAGCGCTCGTTGCACACCCCAAAATTGCCGAAGCAGCCGTGGTCGGCATTCCGCACCATATGAAAGGGCAGGCTATTTACGCCTACATCACGCTGAACCACGGCGAAGAGCCGTCCAGCGAGCTGTATACAGAAGTTCGCAACTGGGTGCGTAAGGAAATCGGTCCGATTGCTACACCGGACATCCTGCACTGGACTGACTCTTTACCCAAAACGCGGTCCGGTAAAATCATGCGTCGTATTTTGCGTAAAATCGCCGCCGGTGACACCAGCAATCTGGGGGATACCTCAACGCTGGCCGATCCTGGCGTCGTCGAAAAACTGCTCGAAGAAAAGCAGGCTATGAGTACCGCCTCTCAATAACTCTCTGACCCACCACTCTCTCCATTCCCGTAAGCCATGATGTGGCTTGCGGGAATGTGGGTGGCGATAAGTCAGAAGGTGACGTCGCGGTCGCACTCAACCCTACAGATTACTGGAGACTTACGATGAATGATGCCATTTATCAACGGATTGAAAGTAACCCCTTATTCAGAGAACTGGTCAACAAGCGACAGCGTTTTGCCGCTTTTCTTTCACTCATCATGCTAGTGCTTTACGTCGGCTTTATTCTGCTGATCGCCTTTGCGCCTGGCTGGCTGGGAACGCCGATCGCTCCAGATTCCAGCATTACCCGCGGCATTCCGATTGGTGTGGGATTGATTGCGATTTCCTTCATTCTGACCGGCGTCTATGTGTATCGCGCTAACGGTGAATTTGATCGTCTGACCAAGCAGTTACTGGATGAGGTAAAGCAATGAAAATACGCTTTATGATGCTGTTCGGGCTTTTGACGCTGCCAGTGCTTGCGTGGGCCGCGGATGCCCTCACAGGAGATGTTCAGCGCCAGCCGCTGAATATTCAGGCCATCGTGATGTTTCTGCTGTTCGTCGGCGGCACGCTGTATATCACCTACTGGGCGTCGAAGAAAACCCGTTCACGTAGCGATTACTATACGGCGGGCGGCAACATTACCGGCTTCCAGAACGGGCTGGCGATTGCGGGCGACTACATGTCTGCCGCATCCTTCCTCGGTATTTCTGCGCTGGTCTATACCTCCGGCTACGACGGCCTGATTTACTCACTTGGCTTTTTGGTCGGCTGGCCAATTATTCTGTTTCTGATCGCAGAGCGGCTACGTAACCTCGGGCGCTATACCTTTGCTGACGTCGCATCCTACCGTTTGCAACAGCGCCCGATTCGCAGCCTCTCCGCCTGTGGTTCGCTGGTGGTTGTGGCGCTGTACCTCATCGCACAGATGGTGGGCGCCGGGAAACTCATCGAGCTGCTGTTCGGCCTCAATTACCACATTGCCGTGGTGCTGGTCGGTATTCTGATGGTGATGTACGTGATGTTCGGCGGCATGCTCGCCACCACATGGGTACAGATTATTAAAGCCGTCCTGCTGCTGTTCGGTGCCACCTTCATGGCTGTCATGGTCATGAAATCCGTGGGCTTCAGCTTTGACACTCTGTTCAAACAGGCAATGGCGGTTCACCCAAAAGGCGCGTCAATCATGAGCCCCGGCGGACTGGTTTCCGACCCGATATCCGCGTTGTCCCTTGGGTTAGGTCTGATGTTCGGTACGGCTGGTCTTCCGCACATCCTGATGCGTTTCTTCACCGTCAGCGATGCGAAAGAAGCACGAAAAAGCGTGTTCTATGCCACCGGATTCATGGGTTATTTCTACTTCCTGACCTTCATTATCGGTTTTGGTGCCATCCTGCTGGTCAGTGCGAACCCTGCGTTTAAGGACGCAACGGGTGCGCTTATCGGTGGGAATAACATGGCGGCGGTGCATCTGGCCGATGCGGTCGGCGGTGACTTCTTCCTCGGCTTTATCTCTGCCGTGGCCTTCGCTACTATCTTGGCAGTGGTCGCCGGTCTGACGCTGGCGGGTGCCTCTGCCGTGTCCCACGATCTCTACTCTAACGTGATCAAGAAAGGGAAAGCGACGGAGCGTGATGAGCTGAAAGTCTCGAAAATCACCGTACTGGTGCTGGGTGTCGTGGCTATTTCGCTCGGTATCCTGTTTGAGAACCAGAACATCGCCTTCATGGTCGGGTTGGCGTTCTCCATCGCCGCGAGCTGTAACTTCCCGATTATTATCATCTCCATGTACTGGTCGAAGCTGACCACGCGCGGCGCGATGATCGGCGGCTGGGCGGGCCTGTTAACCGCCGTCATTTTGATGATATTAGGGCCGACTATCTGGGTGAAAATCCTCGGTCATGCTACGCCTATTTACCCTTACGACTATCCAGCGCTGTTCTCGATGCTGGTTGCGTTTATCGGGATCTGGTTCTTCTCCATCACCGATCGCTCCGAAGCCGGACAGCAGGAACGCGCACGCTTCCACGCACAGTTTGTCCGCTCACAAACCGGCGTCGGCGCATCAAAAGGCAGTTCCCACTAATATTCCTCTCTCTGGCCCGCGAAATGCGGGCCAGTTCTTCTCTGCAATCCAACGCTTTGCGCTATTGAAAGATTTTTGCGGGGCGGCTTCACGATAGTTATCGGCCTTCTGTTCTTCCCTGAACGTTCCGCTAGGGTGTCTGCATAAACATCACAGGGAAAGGATGCGATGCAACCTCACGACGCCATCTTCAAACAGTTTTTGAGTGATATTGATATCGCCAGAGACTTTCTTGCCGCCCATTTACCACCCGCTATTCAGCAGCAGTGCGATTTCGGTACATTGCAGTTGGAATCTGCATCGTTTATCGAAAATACATTACGTTCGCGTCTGTCAGACATGCTGTACTCACTGCAAACCCGTTCTGGCTCTGGATATATCTATTGCGTCATAGAGCATCAAAGCCGCCCCGACAAGCTCATGGCTTTCCGGTTATTGCGCTATTGCCTTGATGCTATGCAGCAGCATTTATCCCAAGGCCATCAGTCGTTACCCGTGGTTATTCCGCTTTTGTTCTATCACGGCAAACGCAGTCCTTATCCGTATAGTATGCAGTGGCTGGATCATTTCACCGATCCACCGCTGGCAGCACAGGTTTACCATCATGCCTTTCCGCTGATAGACCTGACCGTTATTCCAGATGAAGAGATCAAAACGCACCGCCGTGCTGCGCTGCTGGAACTTGTGCAAAAACACATCCGAACACGGGATATGCTGGAATTAGCACACGACATCGGGCTATTATTTGAACACTGGAACCTGTCTTTGCCACTGCGGCACGCGTTATTACTGTACGTCGCGACAGTGGGCAATACATCTGACATAGACAGGTTCATTGACTCAGTGGCTGAGCCCCTGTCAACGCATAAGGAGGACACAATGACCATTGCACAGCAATTACACCAAAGGGGATTTGAGCAGGGGATGCAAGCAGGGCTACAGGAAGGTATGCAAGAAGGGATGAAAGCCAGCGCACTAAGCATCGCTCGCCAACTGCTGCAAAGCGAGATGGAGCAGGAGCTAGTTCAACGCGTTACCCAACTGTCCGATGAAGAAATGGCGCAGTTGCTCCGCAGCGAGCAGAAATAATTTTTTATCGTGGGCTATCCCTGCCCACGCCCCTTCGGGCCAACGCTACGCGTTGTTGAAAATCGCTCCTGCAATTTTTTATCGTGGGCTATCCCTGCCCACGACTCTGCGAAACCCAGTGCTACGAGTTATTAAAACGGGATTTATTCCTCGCTTAATGTCACCACGTCATACATCACGCTACCGCCTTTTAATTGCAGCGTGATCGTGTTGTTGCCGTTTTTCAGAAAGCGGGATGACACAGGGATACGGGCGATGTGATAACGACCACTCTGTAGCGCACCGCGATAAATGGTTTTGTCGTTTTCGTAAGTCAGCGTTTCCAGCATGCTGCCGTTTACCGCTACCGCCAGCTGTGGCATGGTCGGTTCGCTCATGCCACTGTTGCTCGCGGCCGCCAACGCGATGTTCAGGAAATAGGTTTTCTTCTCAGGTTGCAGGACAAAACGGATATCCCATTTTCCCGGTTTGGTCTGCGCGTAATACCAGTCGCGTTGATAGTCGCTGTGGCCAATATCGAACGTCAGGTTTGCCGGCACCTCATGCTGCCAGCGGGTGTTGCGGGCTTCATTGCCAAAGCGGAATTCACTCGCCTGCCGATTGGCCTGTCCAATGGCCCACACAACCGGTTCGGCTTTGGGTAGGGTTATCACTGGCAGCGCTTGTTTATCACCGGAAACGGACAGCGTTTGTTCTGCCAATATCCCTGGCTGCGTACCGCTGTTGGCGTATACCGCCAAATGGTAATTGCCCGGACGGACATGGGGAATCGCAAAATGCCCCTGAGTATCCGTGGTTGCCTGATACGAATAGCCGCGGGTTTGCACATCAAACGGTTCATCCAGCGATGACGAAAGCACCACGGTTACGGGCTGCTGGCTGGCAACGCGTCCACTCACCTGCGTGCGATCGCGCACATAGCGGGAATCGTCCACCCATTTGTACGGCCAACTGACGGTTTCCGTCAGCGCCTGACGCTGAGCATCCGCCAGCATGTGTCCGGTATCTCCCTGATTGATATATAGCAACCACGGACCGTAGAATTTTTTCCAGCCCGGTGGGGCCACCATATCCGGCGTGCCGAAGTGTGAGCCCGTCATGTAGTTCAGGATGATCGCATCCTGATGCACCAGCAGATCCTGCTTGAGCGCATCGCCGGAGAAATACTCCCGATTACCATGAATCAGCCACGCGCCTACGCCATTACCGAAAACGCCCCAGAAAGGCGCGGCACGCATGTAACCGGCGAAATCATACTTGGAATAAATGCTGCCATCCGGCAATCGCCAGGTTTCATCCTGCACCTTCGGCGACGCTTCAAGCTGGCTGTAGAGCAGCGGTTTACCCTGACGATCGCCATTGTAGAGATGATCTAACCGGGCGGGATCGAAGCGATAGACGTTACGCAATTCACTGACTTTAACGTCCTGAGTTCCGCTATTCTCAGCGACGACATAGCTATAAAGTCCGCTAACACCGCGACGCATAATCAGGTGATATTCAAGCCGTAACAACCCGTCCCGATCGTCGATATAGGCGACATGTGCCATATCACTATCGTTGCGCAGCACCTCTACCCGCTCGGGGACAAAATCTTTGACGCCTTTAGCATGAGCATCGTTAATACGGTCATTATTAATATAGTAATCGAGATAAGCGCTACGCGTTTTGCTTGGGTCGCGCGCTGCACCGGACAAGTTGGTAACGATATTCTTACCTCCGGTCACCATGCTCGTCGCGCTGCCGTCCTCCCCGAACGCGACTTTTAGCAAGCCGTTATCCAGAACAGTATTCAAACCAGAAACGGATAACGACACCGCATTATCCTGCGCGCTATAGCTGTAGGGTGCCAGCATGGCCCCTACCAACAACAAGACAGATCGCTTCACAGTCAGCCCTCTTGTGTTCAATTGGTTAGACAGAGTTTTTATCGCATCCGTTCAGGCCACTGCCGCTTCAATATCGAGATACTCGGGGCTACCACGGTGCGAGGTATCCCTGCGGGAACCTCATCACCGTGTTTCCCCTAATATCCAAAATTGGGTGTAGCCTGAGATATCAAAAAAATTCCCGCTATTTGAAATATATAGCCGTGATGGGAACAACATAATCGAGGGGGATAAGCGCCCTCCTTCACGCTACTGCCAGCACAAACAAGAATCTGGCAATAACGGGAAGAAAGTCAGGATCGACATCGCAGAAATCAAAACTGATCAGAATGACAGTTCGCGGATCAGTACGGCGGACACCACTTTCCAGCCGCGAATCAACAGGCTTTGCGCCTCACCGTCCATCACCACCGTGCCGCGCAGCACCTGCGGCTGAGCACGATAGTCGTCAGGCAGGCTGAGCAGCACGCGATAAACGGCCTGTTCAGGATGCAGCTTGCGCTGTGCATCGCTCAGCGTGGCAATATCACCGCCATAAATCGATGCCAGTTCCGGCGCGGCATTCAGATCGCGGGTTGCCGTGCTGGCAATCTCCACAATGGTGAGCGGCAGCGACGAGCGGCTGACATCCTGTAAATAAAACGTCCCCTTTGCGCCCGTGTGGAGCCGCTGCCAGTCTTTTTCCGAGACGAACGCTTCCACCAGTCCGCCGGTTGGCTTGGTGACAACCGCCAGCCATTCGCCCTGCCCCAGCCACTCGCCGATTTCCAGCGGCGTAGTCATGTCTGCCACCACGCCGTCTATCGGCGCACGCACCGTCAGCTGTTCAGACTGACGCTGCAAGACCTGTAACTTTTGCAGCGCCGCTTCATGCTCCTGCTTCACCCGCTGGTGATCGCCAGCCGCTTCCTTGTTGAATACCTGAAAGGTGCTTTGCCAGTTCAGCGTAGCGATTTGTCGCTCCAGCTGTTGCCGTTCGTGCGTCAGCGCGTCAGACGACAGCGTAAACAGCGTTTGTCCCGCTTGCACAGGCTGGCCGACCTTCACGTCAATGCGTTGAATCATCGCAGGCACGGGCATATACAGGCTACTTTGCTGTTCCGCCCGCAGCAGCGCCGGGGCGTACACGCCGCGCTGCCAGGGAATCATCAGCAAGAGCAGAACCACGGCACTCACGACCAGCGTTGTCGTCATATTACGATTCATACGGTAATCCTTACGGCGTTTACTCCATTCGCGCACTTCATTTACCACCGGCATCACCACGAAGTAGCCGATTTCAATCGCGAAAAGCAGCATCCCCAGCAGTTTGAACGTCATGTGATAAACCAGAATCGCGATACCGGTAAACAGGAAAAAACGGTATATCCACACCGCGAAGGCATAGCCCACCAGCGTGCGTTGCAGCCAGCGCGGAAAGTGCTCCGGTGGCGCATCGCCTAAACCGAACAGCCATTCCCGCATCTGCCAGCGGCCGATAGCGAAGCCTCGGTTTTGCAGGTTCGGCATCTGCAATCCATCGGAAAGCAGGAAATAGCCGTCGAAGCGCATCAGCGGGCTGAGGTTAATCGCCAGCGTCATGATCCAGGTCGTCGTCGCCAGCATAAATGCAGCGCTGCGCAGCATGCCGTCCGGCAAGAAGCTCCATGCCAGCGTCGCCCATGCAGCCAGCACCAGCTCGGTCATCATGCCCGCCGCGCCAATCGCCATCCGCTGCCGACGGCGGGTGAGCTTCCACGAGCCGGACGTATCGGTGTACAGCACCGGCATCATCACCAAAAACGCGACGCCCATGGTGGCGACCCGCGCACCAAAGCGCTTGCAGGTGTAAGCGTGGCCGAACTCATGCAGAATCTTGGTAAAGCACAGCGTCAGCCCCGCCAGTGCTGCGCCTTCCAGCGTGAAGAAGTGCAGGAACGTATGCTTGAAGGTTTCCCACTGGCGTCCGGCGAGGAAGAGCCCCAGCACGGCCACCAGCAGCGTCAGTTTAAGGAAAGTCCGGCTGAAAAACGGTTCGACCCACGGCAGGGTCGCGCCCAGAAAGCGATCGGGGTGCCATAAGGGAATGCGAAAAAACAGATAGTTCTTCAGCAATTTGCGCCAGATAGAAACGCGCGACTGCTCTACCTGACGGGAAAACTGCGCCAGTGCGTCATCACCGGAAACGCGCGTCAGGCTGTTGGCCTGCAAGAAGCGGTTGAAGTACTGCACGTCACTGTCATCGAGCGTCAGCGCGGAAGTCTGGTTAATCTCGGCTACGATCTGCGCCGCGTTCCCCATCGACCAGCGCGATAGCATCGCCATTTCTGCCCAGCCGATACGAAAATAGAGGCCGCGCAGCGGATCTTCCAGCGTCCAACTGGGCGATCCGTCGCGGTTAGCCGGCCCGGCGTGCAGGATTAGCTCATCACGCAGCGGGCTGAGCCCAGCGGCTGGCGTCGCGCCTCCGGCCATCGTTAGACACCCAGCCAGACGCGCAGGGAGGCCAGCGGTTTACGCAGCAGATAAACGAACAGCACCGTGCGTTTTCCGTATAGCTTAGCGGTACCCTTCAAGCCCACGCGCAGCTGCGGGTCATCCTGTGTAAAACTGGCCCGCAGCCGATAGGCCATCACATTATCCGGCGTCGGCGCGGCGCGATAGCCAATCTGCTCAAGCCGCGCTTCCTGTGCTGAATTCGGCGCAACGTTGAGGAACAGGCGCACATCCGCACCGTTTTCCAGCGCAATCGCATCCGCTGCTGGCAACTGGATCTCCAGCTCAACATCGTGCGGATCGGCGATCATCATGATGCGTTCCCCCACCGCCACCGAGCGTCCAATCCAGTCGCTGCTATCGTCAAAAATCGCCACACCGTCACGCGGGGAAGCGAGCTGCATGCGTTCCTGCTGACGTTGCAGAAAATCCACATCGCTCTGCGCCTGCTCGCGACGGCTTTGCAGCACGGCCAGACTGGCTTTGCTATTGGCATCGAACAGCGCCTGCTGCTGCGCCTGACGATACTGAGCATCGGCAGTAGCAAAAGCCTGTCGGGCCGATTCCAAGCGATTTTCCAATTCACGCACGTCCAGTCGTACCAGCGGCTGATTGGCGCTGACGGACTGATTAGGGCGAACCAGTATGTCATCCACCACGCCCGCCACAGGCGCGCGCACCATCACAGGACGATGCGCGACGATCTCTGCCGGCGCCAGCACCGATTGGCGAACCGGGATCAACAAGATCAGTACCAGCGCCACGATCGCAGCAACGATCAAACGGCGTCTGGCAGGCGGCGTTTTCGACGGGCGGCGACGCACTTTGCACAGGCTCGACCAGGCGTGTGCATAGGCATCTGCCATTTTTTCCAGCAGCACAATCTCGGCAGGCAGCCACGCGCTGTCCCGCGCTAACACCAGCACCAGCGGCGTATCGCCCTGCGACAAACGCAGCGGCAGCAAGAGTAAAAATTCCGGCAGATGTTCCTGCCACAAAATCTGGTCATCGGCAGGCAGCTCGCGACATTGCAGCGCCTGCGTTTGACGCCCTTCTTCCTGCCACTGGCGGCACAGGCGGCTAAATTCGGTACAAAACGGCGCGTTGTGATCGAGCGAAGCCAGCCCGGAAGCCGCCTGCAAGCGCTGTTTATCGCAGTCCCACAGCAGCGCCTGCCGATACTTCACTAAATTATGCGTCTCGTTGACGATGAAAAACGCCAGCTCATCCAGTGTCTCACGCGCTCTGGCACGGCTTTGCAGCTGTAACAATTCGGCCAGCAGTGCCAGCCGGGTATCCTGTTCAGTTTGTGCTGCCGTCGTGTTCCGTTCGGTCATGGCGACACGCTACCGGCATCAGGCGGTACGATTTGCGCCACGCCGCTCATGCCCGGCAGCAGTCCAGCGGTAGACTGGGTAATGCGGCCAAAGACTTTTACCGACTGACTAACCGGATCGATCGCCGAAGAAAGGCGGCTGATTTCCGCCGGATAGCTCAGGCCGGTTTCATCCAGCGTGACCTGAAAGGCGCTACCCTGCTTTAACCACACCAGCCAGCGCGACGGCACGATCATTTCCAGCTCGAACGCGCTGTCATCATAAATCGCCAACAGCTCTTTGCCTTCCGGCACGGATTCCCAACGCTTCACCTTGGTTTCCGTCACGCGACCGGAGAACGGCGCTTTAATGACACAGCGTTGCAGCATGGCGCGATTGACGCCGCTTTCGGCCTGCGCCATCGACACCGACGATCGCGCCTGATCGACATCCGACAGGCTGATCGAATTGAGCTTATCCAACCGATCGGCAATCGCCAGCTTCTTACGCGCGGCATTCTCTGCCGCGTTTGAGTAATTCAGCTTTTCGCGCAACACGGTACAGTCAAACGTCACCAGCGTATCGCCCTGTTTGAAGTGTTCGCCCTCTTTCACCGCAATATCCGTCACTTTTCCGGCAATTTCGCTGGATAACACGGTATAGCGCTGTGCGCTAAGCTGTACGCGAATGTCTCCCGTCGTCGCAGCCTGCCCCAACAGGGGCAGACCTAACGCACTGACCAGCAATAGCGGACGCATCATGCCGAAAGCCATTAACGCGAACCTCCCGCCTGTAGGGATTGCAGGTTATCCCACATATCCGTGTTCACCACGCGATAAGGTTTCCCCGTGCTAGCCGACGATGTCGTCGTCGTCGAGGCAGCAATCGGCTTCGCGACTGGCGTAGAGGATGGAGTAGAGACTGTTTTAGTCGACGCCGTCGTGGTGGCTGGCGTAGCCGGTGTTGCCAGAGACAGGCGTGGTACCGCAACGCCGCCTTTCTCAAGGTTACCCGTGGTGCGGGCAATCGAGTTGCTCAGCGCAGCCAGACTAACATCGCTTACGTTATCCGGCAGCACATCCAGTCCGGCAGCCTGATACACCGCTCCGAGCGCGTTCTGCACATCGGCAAAGCTGCGGTCGCGTGCGCGGGTCGTCAGAATCGTTTCCGTGCTGACGCGTACCTGTTCCATCTGCGTTTCGGCACGATGCTGTACGCTGAGCGTGGTCTGATTAAGGATGCCGCGCTGAATCCGCGCCAGTTCCTGATAGCGGCCAAACATCTGCGTGCTCTGTTGGTATTCCTGCCAGGCGACGTTCACCTGCGTCAGCACCGCCATGCGCAGCGCCTGACGACGAACTTCCGCCAGATCTTCATTCGCCTGTCCGGCGCGTTTCACCGATGACCACGACAGCACGTTCAGCAGGTTGCCGCTGACCTGAACGCCCGCGTTCGCCCACTGGTGATTGACCAGATAGCTGTTGCTGTCGCCGTTGATACCAGCAAACAGCGACACGCCCGGCAGCAGACGCAGCAGTGATTTACGGGTTTCCAGTACGCTATTGCGCGCCAGATAGCTCTCTTCGCGCACTTCAGGACGTTTCACCATCGAGAAGTTTTCCAGATCGTCGAGCGAGTAGGCCATCTTCGGCGCGACCAGACTGCTTTCGCTCGGCACGACGACATCGTATTTGCTCGACGGCGGCAGGTTCATCAGCGCCGCCAGACGGGATTTCGCCACCACCAGATCGCTGTCGACAATTTCTAACTGGCGCACCATCTCCAGCATGTTTTTCTGGAAACGCAGCGCCTCAACCGGTGCCAGCAAGCGCTGCTGTTCGGTCTGACGCGCATATTCCAGCGCCTGACGCGCCTGCGTCAACGCAGTGGTCACTTCTGGCTGCAAACGCTGTGCCGTTGCCGCTTCCCAATAGGCCGTCCGTACCTGGCGGGTGATATCCGCAACTACACGACGACGACGCTCTTCCGCCGCCAGCGATTTGTTCGCCTGTACTTTGGCATTGAAGTAGCTGATACCGAAGTCCAGCACATTCCAGCTCATTGTCAGATCGGCGGTACGCATGGTTTGATCCTGACTGGTCGACGCTTCCAGAGACTGCCGACCGGTGGTCACTGACTGGCTGCTGGAACCGGCCACGTTGTCGCGGGTTTGTAGCCCGGCGCGCGCGGTCAGTTTCGGTAACAGCATATCCAGATTCTGTACGCCCAACAGGTCATCTTCCATCGCCTGTTCTAGCAGCGCGACCCGCTGTTGCAGGTTATATTTCAGCGCACGGGCAATCGCTTCATCCAGCGTGATCGTGCCACGCACCGGTTCCTGATTGGCGAACATCTGCGTTCTGTCGCTCAGCGCCTGTGCAACCTGCTGTTCGATCGTCACCGGCTCAGGTTTGACGGCACAGCCAGCCAGCCCCAGACAGGCCAGAGCTACCGCGATCCGTAACGCCCGGGAACCCGCGGTACGTGGTGTAGCCTCGTGTTGAACGTTCTGCTGCTGACTGTCGTGTTGCTGGCTATCCCAGAAATGCGCTATGTGCTGATTCACCCGGGTTCTCCCCATCTTCTATTTGTCTGTTCCCTTCATCTTGCAGGTGGTGGTTTGGTTACCGCCTGCAAGCGCCCGGGTTAGTGGTTAAGTAATAAAATCTCGTCTCGATATTCGATCTGCGCTTTACCAGGTTTGCGCTTGGTTACGCGCGCAGACTGCTCAGCTCACTGAGCGCCGCCAGCAGCGCATCCTGTTCAGGCTGATGCTGACGCAGCTGTTCGGTAAAGGCGGTTTTCCCCGCAGGCGCTAACCGCTCTGCATCGCGGTTTTCTGCAGGGAGCGCATCAGAGTGGGCAGGCAGTTGCATCGCGCCACGGTCAGTTGCCATCTCTGCGCCATCGCCCTGCCCGGTTTGCAGCGTAATCGGTACGATCCGGCTGGTGCCGTCTGCGGCCTGCGCTTTCAGCGCCAGTTGGATCTGATTCACCTGCACCGCGCTGGCATCGGTAATACGCACCACGCCGTTGCGGGCATCGAACTGCACCCACGCAGGCAGCGGACGCCCGTTCGCCAGTTGCAGCGTCAGCGTGGCATTGCCTTCACGCACGCTGAACATGCGCTGCGGCAGGCTAAAGGCGAGTGCACCGGAGGCATCCGGCTGTAACGCGCCCTGCACGCTGCTGAAAGCCGATTCCAGCGCTGTTGTCTGACCGCGTACGCTCAGGAATAAGTTGGAATCAGCCGGACGCAGCGCGGCGTTATCACGTGTAGACGCTTCAGCGCGCGAAGAGAAGTTGACCTGCTCCAGCGTCGGCATCAGCGATGACATGACAGGATCGAGCACCCAAGGGGCATCCGACTGACGTGCCGTGTCGGCATCGCGCTGACGCACAGGTTCAGCGATGATGTTGGTTGGTAGCGGTTGCGCTTCCGGGCGAGACAGATCGGCGACAATCGCTCCCAGCGGCTGGTCGCGTTCTCTTTCGCTCAAATCAACAGGCAGGCTCACGCCCTGCTGCACCAGAATCACCGGTGCCGCTGTGGTGGTGTTATCAGGATTGACTGGTTCTGTTGGTGTGCCGGGGTCGACTGGCGTTGAAGCGGCATTGACCGTCAGCGCCACATTCATTGCCGTCGCGTTGCCTGCGCTGTCCGTGGCGGTAATTGTCAGGTTGAACACACCGGCTGCTGACGGTGTGCCGCTGAACGTCCGTGTTGCACTATCAAAGCGCACGCCGTCTGGCAGTTGCGCATCATTAACAGTAAACGTCAGCGCATTATTTTCAGGATCGGTAAATAACGTACCCGGTAAGGTATAAGACCAGTGGGTGCCCGCCTGTGCCGCTGGCGGCGTGAACTGCTCAGCATGACCCACTGGCGGCAGGTTCACCTCTCTAGACAGCGTAACGCCGAGCGCCTGCGCGGCAGAATCGGCTACACCGTCATTAAGCACCAGCGTCAGCGATGTCGCATTCCCCGTCAGCGGGGCGCTCGTCGCCCAGCTAATCTGGCGTGCCAGTGCTGTCGCATCCGCACGGGAAATGGCAGCAGTGAAGGTCACGGTGAGCTTGCCGTCTGCCTGCGTGAAGGTGGCTACCGCTTGCCCGTCTTTGCTAATGACGCCATTCGCTAAGGTGAAACCGTTGCCCGCAGTAAAATCGAAGCGATCGCCGGCTGATGCCGTTTCACCACGCTGTAGCGTGATGGAAGCCCCCTGATAATTTCCCGCACCGCCGTTCAATGCATCCAGTTCCGCATCGCTGAGGACGATAGACGGTGCAACGATAATTGCCGAGCCATCGACGCGATAAACCGGCAGACGAGAGACTTCATCCAGCACCGACACACCGTTGCCAAGCGCAATCAGACCACCGTCAACCGGCAGCAGATGAGCGAAGCTCGTACCCGCGTTTTTCAGCGTATCGAGTTTTGTCAGCGTTTGGTCGTTCAACACATAGCGAGTGAGCGCACCGTCGCTTTGCGTGACGTACAGCACCCGCGCATCCGCAGAAAGGGCAATATCACTCACCGTGCCTTCTGCCGCGACGCGAGCCAGATGCGTGAAGGTGCCCGTAGCGGTATCCAGCGAGAAGGCATCAATCTGCCCTGCGTTGGCGACAAAGATGCTACGTCCATCGGCGCTGACCGTTATCTGCTCCAGCCCTGAGAGTTGTACGGTATTACCTGTCGCGTCGGTAAAGTCGCGGACATGTCCCAACGGCGTCAGTTTGCCGCTGTCGTCACGCTGATAAACAATCACCGTCGAAGTGTCGTTGATTGCCGTGGTGACAAACAACAGATTACCGCGGCTGAGGATGCTGGTCGGGGCCCACAGGTAAGGCTCGCTCCACATACTACCGCCCAGCGCCTCAACATAGGTTAATGCACCGGTCGCAGTGTCGCGGCTGAAATAGGCTAACTGGTCGCTGTAGCTATTGATGAGATAAAGATTCTTCCCATCATCAGACAGAGCAATTCCTTTGATATTATTCAGATTGCCATTATCGATATCATAATCACTTGCTATCGTGGCTTTATGGGTCAACTCGCCGTTCGCATCGCGGCTAAACCAGACAATCGCATTGCCGTCGGCACGCAGCGCATACACGCTGTTACCCTCGGCGGAAACCTGTAGCTGGCTTATTCCTGTCACGCCCTCTGCGGCGGCAAAGGTACGCACATAGGTTAATTCGCCGCTGTTCGCATCGCGCTGGAATAAGGCAATCGCGCCTTTATCATCGCTGACATACAGCGCCAGCCCGTCTGTCGTGCGAGCGGCAGCCGTCAACGTGCCCAGTCCGCTAATGGCGGTATAGGTATTCACCAGACGCAGTTCATCGGCAGAGAGCACGGGATCGTTCGCCACAACCGGCGTGTCGTTGATCGCGGTAATCGCCACCGACAACGTTGTGACCTGAGAGTCCAGATAGCGATCGGACAGCGTCACCGTCACCGCAACCTGCGCGGCTGGCGTACGGCTGTCGCTGGCGTAGGTAATCTGGCGCAGCGTATTCTGCACATCTTCAGTGGTCGGGATCGTGCCTGCATTCGCGTTGAAGCGAATCGTCAGCACGCCATCCTGGTTACTGACCTGACCAATGGTGACACCGTCTTTCTGAAGCGTATTGCCCGATAACGTCAAGCCGTTATCAGCACTGAAGCCCAGCTTATCCAGCGCCGTTTTACCGTCACCCAGCGTAATCTTCAGCGTCGCGCCGTCGTAGTTGCCCTTGCCACCGTTGAGTTTATCCATCTGCGAATCGAACACCGTCGCGTCCGGTGCCAGCACGATAGGTTCGGCACGTTCGGTATACGTTGGCGTCGCGCCCGGAACCGTGATAACTGGCGCAGTATTGGGTTCTGCCGCAGGCACCAGCGTCAGCGTAATCGCCTGATCCAGCGTGGTTTCCGGTGCGCTGCCGTTATAGTTATTTTCCACAATCTTCAGGGTGACATGGCGTTCCCCGTTGGACTCACTGCCCAGATAGTTGTAGCCGATGCTGTCAATAATCTCGGCGGTTCCACTCCCGTCTCTCGCGACATACAGGAGTACCGTCGCTTTCCCGTCTTGTACCGTAACAGAATATTGCAACCCGCCAGCTGTGTGCGGCGCGCCCCTGGAGGCTTCAAGTACGATCGTCGAACCATCCACGCTGATCGTTTCGTTAGGCCCTGAGACATCAAACGTTAACACGACCTGCCAGATGGTTTGTCCACTCTCGATGGTGTCGACATGGGTATCTTTAAACAGCTTAACGAACTCACCATTGCCCGGAATCTGTGGATTGAGCACCGTCGTCGTCAATTCTGCCGGATTATTCACGCCAATAAGATTGACGGTGATATCCATACTAGTGGTGTTATTGTCGCCGTCATTAATGCTGAAGGTGAATGCTGGCGACGAGCCCGCCAGTTCAGGATCGTTACTGGTGTTTTGATAGGTAATCTGGCGCAACACGTTCTGCGCATCGGCTTGGGTTACCGCGGCAATAAATTTAACCGTCAGCGCCCCATCCGCCTGGGTAAAGGTCGCGATTACCGCGCCATCTTTTAGGATATTGTCGCCATCGAGCGTTAAACCGTTATCCGTCTTCAGGCCAAAGGTATCTTCCGGTTGCCCACCTTCCTGTCGACCCACCGTGATGGTGGCACCGTTATAATTGCCCACACCGTTATTTAGCGCATCTAGCTGCGGATCGGACAGGCGGCCTGATGGCAGTAGCACCGTGGCATCATTGCCTTCGGTATAGGTTGCGCCAGCCGTCCCGACATTCAACACATGAACCTTATCGCCGCCAATCAGGTACAGCTGTTTGCCATCTGTACTCAACTCTATGTTTTGTAACGATGAGAAACTAATGCCGAGTGAGCTATCCCAGCCGCTGCTAACCGTCTGTTTCAGCGTCAGGCTGCCATCTTCAGCGCGGGAGAAGATAGTGATGTTCTTCCCGATCACAAATAGCGCAGTACCATCAGCGGAAACTACCAGGTTGCTTGCCAACGCCTCACCGGAATCGCCACCGTCATCGGCAAACAGCTCCGTCGATACCAGCGTGAGTGCGCCATCCGCACCTACCGTTATCGTATTGAGCATGTACTGAATTCCATCAGCATTAATCGCATACAGGGTTTTGCCATCAGGTGAGAGGGCAAGCGAATTGATGTAATACAGGTCATCGCCTTCAGCACGAATCTGGGAAACCTGAGTTAGCTTGCCCTCTGCATCAATACTGAACCCAGTGACACCAACTGTATCGCCTAAACCCGATACGAACAGGTAACGCCCGGTTGGATCAAGCACCAGACGGCTCGCCCCAATCAGATTATCGGTCTGAGAAACCGCCGTCAGGAGACCGTCTGCCCCGCGCTTAAACACCAGCACGCTGCGGCTATCATTATCACTGCCAGACTGGGCAGCGGTGAGATAGAGGTAATCGCCCTGAGAAACAATCTGGGAACGCACATCCAGCGAATGCCCGCCCAACTCCGCCTGATCCAGAACGTCCGCTTGCGTCAATTCACCGTCGCTGCCAACACGGAAGATTGTCACCGCGTTGCCTTCACTGCCGACCACATACAGGTATTGTCCATCAGAAGACAGGGTGACATCTGATGCACCCGCCAGTCCTGCATGGTCAACAACCTCATCGTTTTGTTCCGTCTCAGCGTTATAAACGGATCGATAGTTAAAGAAGGTCTTCGACAGTGTGAAATTGCCTTCCTCATTGCGCACAAAGACGCTCAGTACCGCTGATCCACTCTCCGGTGAACTCACGACATAGAGCGTTTTGCCATCCGCAGAGAGTTCGCTGTCTTTCACCCCGCTCAGCACATCCACATAATTATTGGAGTCGTAGCCATCAAGGGTGCCGATACTCTGCAGGGCGCTGGATTCGCCGCCGATAGTTGGGACTTGCGCAGGATCGGATGCAATACTCAGCGTTAGCGTCTGCTCAGCCTGCGCGCCCGATTCATCGCTTACGACGACGGTAATAGCAAAGGATCCTGCACCATTAAGCGCTGGCGTACCGGAAATCGTACGTGTTTCAGGCTCGAAGGTTAACCCAGCAGGAAGGCCGCTGACCTGCCACGTCAGCGCTCCATTCTTAGGATTGAGGAACAGGTTTTCTGGCAGCTCTTCATTATACGATTGCCCTACCGTCGCAGATGGTGGAGTGTACTCATCGTTATCCACCACAGGTGCTTTGCTCGGTACCATCATCAGTAACAGACTGGTATCTTTGCCACCGTCGCTAAATCCGATCTTCAGAGAAATTGCTGAGCCTGCCGTGTCGCCCTCGTTACGGTAGGTCACCTGATGCAGAACCTGATTGACTACCGTCTTAGTGACGCTCTCGGTAAAGACAATCGTCACCGTACCTTCACTGACGTTAAAGGTGGCAATGGTCGCCCCCTGATACTGAATCTCGCTGCCGGACAGCGTCAGTCCGCTTCCGTTCTGAAAAGCAAAGTGGTCATTTGCCGATACTTCACCGTTACGGCTAATGGCGATCGCCACGCCTTTATAGTCGTCAGCAACGTCCAGATCCTGGTCCGACAGCGTGATGCTTGTGGTAAACGGCATCGCCACCGCCTGACTATAGTCCGCGTGTGCCGCTGCACTGGACGCCATCACACCCGTATTAAAATAGCGGGCCCCGGTATACAGCGATTTACCATCTTCTGATACCGTCAGCGTGGTGATAGGTCGGCCAACCGCCAGCTTTCCGGTTTCGGCGAGGCGGCCATCAGTTCCTATCGCATAAACCGTCACGGCACCGCCATTGGTGCCGACATAGAGCGTTTTGCCATCCGAAGTGGCGGTCACGCTCCATGGATTGGTAAACTGCCGCGCCTCAACCCGATTGACGGCATTCGTTTCGCTGTCGTAATGCAGCACCGTGAGACGATTCCCCACGTTACTGGTCACCACATAGATATATCCCTCATCCGTCACACTAAAAGCAGCATTGGCGTGATTCAGTTCATTACTGGTTTCCAATGTTCCGGCGCTTTTCTGGTTACCCTCACTGTCGGTATAGGTAAGCGTTACCCCATCCTCACCACGCGCCAGTTGCCCGGCATAACTCAATGCCCCCGTAGCGTCAGTCGTGTAAATCGTGATCTTGCCACTGCTACCCAATACATAAGCCGTACCGTTGGCATCAACAGACAAGCCAATCGGCGTCGTGCCATTAATTTGATCGAATGTCGCTGTATTGCTCAGTGTGCCACTTTCACCAATGGTATAGTGGTACAACGTACCGGACGTTAGCGCATACAGGCTTTTCCCGTCATCGGACCGTGCCATCTTCAACACATTGCCAGCTAACCCTTCCACACGCGTCGTCAGGCTTAACACACCGGTGTCAGCATCTTTACTGAATACCAGAACCGTCGAATCGGCACTCAGATAAACCGTGGAACCATCCGCCGAGAAAACGGCTGCGCGTCCGATCAGTCCACTGACTTCCAGACCGTTGTCTGCGTTGCCATCATCCTCTCCCGGAATAAAGCTCTGCGATAACGTCAATTTCCCCGTATCGGGATCGCGCTGGTAGAGGCTTACCCGGGCGTCACCACCATAATTGGGGGACGTGGTGCCAATGACCAGTAGCGTGCGGCCATCGTCGGATAGCACAATGCTACTCACATGGCTGCTATAGCCTGTGAGCAAGCCGTTTTGAGTAGTACAAATTAGGATCGACGGGGATATCGGTCTGGATGGTGGGTGCATTATTAATAGCTAACGTCAGGGTCGCGGCGACATTGAGCACCGCCGTATCTTTATTCTGCCCTGTCGAACCCCCGTCGTCGCGCACGCTCACGAGCGTCACAGTACGGTTGCCCGTTGTCGCCTTTGTCGTCTCATTAATGTAGGTGACATCGTTAATCAGCGTCTGCGCTGCCGCCATCGTCATGCCAGCAGCATCATCAATCTTCAGCACGCCGTTACCCTCACTTAACGTGTAGGTGTAGGCGTAGCCGCTTGTCGTTGTGCCCTCGCCAGACTGTGTCAGATCAATTCGCGTGCCATCAACTACCAGAAATTCGTTAGCAGCCTGTGCCAGACCGCCAACATTCAGGGTGATATTCTGTATTTTTTGTCCCGCTTCGCCCGCACTGATTTGCGTGTTGGCGAACAAATTAACCGCTGTCGCCGTCGTGTCGTAGCTTGAGAGCGGTGGGGCGGTCACCGTCAATGCCGGTGCAGTATTGGTTGCCACCATCACCGCCAGCGTCACCGACTGGCTATCCAGTTTGCCGTCATTCGCCCGCAGAGACAGCTGCACAACACCGCCATCGGCAGTATCGGTGTTCTGATAAGTGATCTGCTGTAAAACCGAATTCGCCTCTGCCCGGCTGACACTCGACAGGAAGGTTATCGTCAGTGTTCCACCACTTTGGCTGAATGCCGCAACAGCACGATCGCCCTGAAAAATCTGACCATTTTCCAGCCGCAGATCATTTGCGCTGTTGAAATTAAACACATCCTTGTCTGAAGCACCACCGTCACGCGATACGATCAATTGCATGCCAGCATAGTTGCCATTTCCCGCGTTCAAGGCGTCAAAGTTAGCATCTGATACGCTCAGGCCACTGCCAATCACGACCCCCATTCCGGGAACTTGGGTCAAAACCGTCGAGTAGCGGCTCACCCCGTCACCTGCAACGAGTAATGAACGGCCATCCTGCGATAACGCAATATCTCCGCCAGTCGTACTTCCCGCGACCTGACCCAGCAGTGCCAGAGTACCGGAAGTCGCAACCGCATAAACGGAGACCTTACCCTCCGTCGTTGCCGCGTACAGTCGCGTGCCTTCAGCATTCAACACCATGCTGCCGACGGGCGCGCTGGCGAAAGTATTCACTAAGGTCGGTTCGTTATTCGCCCCAAGACGATAGAGGGCAATGTCATTCGTTACGGGGTTCGCGACATAGATAGATTTCCCATCGGCCGTGACAGCCAACGCATAATCGACGGGGGATTGTCCACTTATGCCGAGAGAGATACGGCCCAGTAAGGTCAGTTTACCCTCACTATCACGCTGGTAGACTTGCAACTCATGATTGTCAGTTACTATCGCGCCGCTGTGCGCAATGTAAACATAATCGCCAACTGTCGCGATCACCCCATTACGGTGGCGGAGTGAGTCACCACGCGTTAGCTCCCCTGTCTCGATATTGCGCTGATAGACAAGCACATCGCGCCCAAAACCACCGCTGGCATCGACATAAACCTGTGAACCGTCATCGGCAATCGCTAGCCCGCCGTTCGATCCTCCCCCGACGGAGATCGTTGCGGTATGGCTGAGCGTGCCATCCTGAAGGCTAAACTGCATCAGGTTGCCGTTGCCCGATAGGGTATACAGCGATTTACCGTCGGCGCTGACCTCCACACCGTTAATTTTGCCCAAATTCTCAACCGACAAAACCTGCTTCTGCGTCAAACGCCCCAGATCGCCTACGGTAAAGACCGTGATAGTGTCATCCGAACCGACGACAAAAACCTGTTTCCCATCGGCGGAATAGGCGATGTCCGTACCGGCGGTTAATGACTCAGCCTCCAGTAACACTTCCCCCGCCACCACCGGTGCAACATTGATCTTGCTGTCTATGGTGACCGTCGCGTCAATATTCAGCTCGGCAGTATCGCTCTCGTCGCTGAGGCTTTTCAGCGTGACCACCACATCACCGCCAGCCACGGTGTTATCTAGCGGTTCATAGGCGATACCGTCAATTAACGCCGTGGTATCCGCCAAGTCACTGGTAAAACTGTCGATATTAACGGTTATCGTGGTCGTTTCGCCGCTCACCACCACGTTGTATGCGAAGCCATCATTCTCTGCTCGTGTCGTACCACTTCCCGATACCAGTGCGATACTTTTACCGTCAATGACTAATGCCTGATTCGCTCCCGTGCGGTTGACGGTAATCACCAGATCTTTCAGTTCCTGCCCGTCTTTATCTGCTGACACGCGAACATCGCTGAACAGATCGACCGCCGGGAAGCTGTCACTGGTATCGGTAATCGTGACTGTCGCCTTGGTGGGTGTCGCATCAACACCCGGCGCGGTATCCGTTGCCACCACAACCTGCGCGGCTACATCCGCCACCGTTGCCACGGCAGCGGCATCAAACATCATGCGCGGTTCCAATACCCACGCCTGACGCGGCGTGCGCGTTAAGCCTGAACCAGATTTTGAGCGGGAAAAAGTCATCGTGTCATGTCCTGTAATAAAGGGGCAAATCGCGTCATTCCTGGCTACCTTCAGCGGTCATTCAACCAGCCGAACATAGCCGCCCTCGGTTTCGATCTGGCCGGCAATACGATCCAGACGTCGGATCAATTGATCCTCAACGCCCTCGGCACCGAAGCCTGCACCGTCGATAAAACTCATGCGTTTCTCACCCTCGGTGCAGACCAGCAGGCCTGGCGTCGCTTCGGCGTCGAACAGGTTGCGGCCAAAATCCTCTGGGTCGCCGGGGCGAATGCCGACAAAATAGAATTTGATGTTGCGCGCGCGGAAGCTGGAACACAGATCGCGGAAGCGCTGCGCAGCAAAGGTACGGGCGGGATCCGTGCCGGTTTGACCACTGAATGCATTTCGGTTGAAGTTGTAGCTGTCGGTGTCGAACCAGTTACCAATCGTGTTAGCCATCATCACGATCACCTTTTGGCCGTCACCGTTGCCGTCCAGATTGAAATCCAGCGGCAGCGTGGCATCGCCCCAGCCGTCTGAACCACGCATAGCGGGCGACAGCGCCGCGCCCGCCCATGACATCGCGATGGCGTAATTCGTATTGAAACGGGCAGAAAACTGTTCGATACGCTGATTCAGCCTGTTTTCTTCATTGGTCAGCGGCATCAGTGCGGCATTGGGGCACCCTTTGTCTGCCACGATCCAGCGGGTATCCACCGCATTGTTATCGTCAAAATCAGGATTAGGGCCGCGCCAGGAGATCGGCGGTGCGCCGGGACTGCCGTTTTGCGGCAAATCGTGGCGGTAATAGATCTGGAATTGAGCAACGGGAGGTTCATCCCAGAAGAAATTTTCTTCCCGCCCCAGCCCGCGGTACATGCACAGCAGGTTAGCGCGACGATCCGGGAAACGGCGGTCGGCCATGCTACTGACCACGCCGCTGGCAAACAGCGAACGCAGCTCTGGCGGGTTCAGCGCACCCGGTGCAGACCAGCGCCGAATGCGGTTGGCGTCTTCCGCATCGTACACATTCACCGACTGGCTGTACGGCACCAGCGATAGCCACAGATTGTCACGTTTGCCGTCTGCGCTACTCAGCATGCGCTCGACGAAACTGCTGCTAACACTTTTCAGCGAACGGATATCCCCTTCGCTCATATCCCCCGTCACTGGCATGACAAAGGCCACTTCGGTCGGGCGGTTGATAACTTCGGCGGTCGAGTACACTTCCTGCTTCCTCGCCCCGAGGTTCAGCAAACTGGGCTTGGTTTCGAAGGCGACGGTGACGGTATAGGTTTTACGCGTCTCGCTGTTGCGCCCTTCCGTGACAGCCACATCGCCCACCACCAGTTTTTCACTCAGGGCATTATTCATCCCCAGATTATTTTTGACGTAGTCATACGCCAGCTTATTGGTCTCTTCCTGACTGTATTCTTCGCCATTAATGGTCGCCTGATGCCCGACGGCCAACGCGGCGGCATCCGTCGCGCGCTTGATCTGCGTTGCATCACCGGTTGCCGTGGAGGTATCCACGATAAAAGCCGCTGTCACCAATAACGCCATCGCACCCAGTGCATAGAATCCGGTGCCCGCGCCTTTTTCCTGCTGAATAAAGGCAGACAGGCGTTCACGCCAGAACAGAGTAATTCCGGTAGCGTCTTTTTTTACTCTTCTGTTCTGTAAGGTTTTTTTCATTCCTTCCTATCCTGTATTCCTGGATTCAGCGCGTACTCAACCCGCCCATAAAACGGGAAAATAAAAACGACATTGCTCATATGCCTATAGATTTTTAATGGTTTCATTATTCCGGTAACGAGAAGCTCGCTGCCGTTTGCGGTCTATTGCCGCTTCTGTGTTTTGTATAAAACCTGTAGCTATTGATCTTTTTCTTCCAGACCGGCCTCTTTTCTGAGTACCTCATCCAGTTCAACCACGTCGACAGCGACCCGGTTGACCGACGACGCATGCAGCAGACCGCCCAACGACAGGCCGCCCAGCAGGCTCACATCTTTCCCCTGACGGCAGATCTCGACCACGATCATGGAGATATTCTTGCTACCCTCTTCACGGTCTCTTTCCGGCAGCTCAGGAAGGTACTCCTCGCCCGGCAGGGTTTCACTTTCTTCGCACAGCGCCTCTGCCGTGCCTCTGCTCAACTGCCAGTGCAGCTCACCGGTCTGGCGCACGTTGCTGATTAACAGTTGGTAATTTCCTACACCTTCCGTTGGCAACATCGTATCGAGCAGCCCCTGTAGCCCACTCTCATCCAGCTTCTGCTGCATCGCTAATACTGACGCGATGGCGCCCGCACGCTGTTCCATGCGTGTACGCTCAAGCCCGACAGTGTAGATATCCGCGCACAGCGACCCAATCGCCAACACAATCGGGAACGCTAACGCCGTTTCTACCGCAGTAGAAGCACGGCGAGAAAACCAGAAGCGGCGTATCCCGCTCAGTAAACGACTGGTTTTCAGTAAACGATCAGTCATTGCGCAATTCCGTCCCAAACACATGCTTGTACTGATAGCGGAAGGTGTCACCCAGCGTTAACACTTCCGGCAGCGGCGTAATAAACGCCTTTTTAATCTGTACCGTCACGGACCACACCGGCAGCGTCGTCGTTTCCTCGCCATTCGGGTTGTCCTGATTGCCATTTCCGTTGGTCAGCCCGCCAAGCTGGCTCAGATTGTCGAAATGCAACACGCTGACGGTTAAATCGTCTTCTTTGAGGTAGCCGTATCCCGCTTCAACCATGCGCGCCTTTAGACGGGTTCCCATCTGTTCCGCGCTGTCCGATGCGAGGTTATCAAGGCGGAAAGCCTGCACGGCCTTATCCAGCGCGGCGCTGCCAGCGGCGATCACCAGCCCGATACGTGCCAGTTCAAACAGCATCATCACCCCGACCAGCACCACCGGCACCAGAAACGCCACTTCCGTCGCGATCACGCCGCGCGTACTGCGCCAGTGGCGTTCATGGCGCGGCACAATACTTTGCACTGCGCTTTCATCACGCCACGGGCCGAGATTACGAAGCCACGCCATTACTCAGGCGTACTCAATTGCAGGCGTTGACGGCTGGATAACAGCAGCGCTTCACCACGTGATTTATCCTGCTGCATCTGCTGTAAACGCTGATTCAGCTCGTCAATCAGGCCATCAATACGCTGTGGCTGTGCAATGGTCGCCAGCGCCGAACGCGCTTCATCGTCTTTGCCGCCAGAGAGGTAGGCCAGTGCCAGATTCAATCTGCCCGTCGCGTTGCTCTCATCCACTGAACGCAGTAGAGAAATCGCTTTGTCCGCGTTGCCGCTTGCCAGCCATGAGAGCGCCAGATTGTTGAGTGCCGCGACATCTGCCGGGTTTATCTGCAATGCTTTTTCAAACAGCTGACGCGCTTCGGCGTGTTTACCTGAAGCATCCATCACCACGCCCATGCCATTGAGTGCACCAGCGTCGTTCGGTTGTGCTTTCAGCGCACAGGCAAAGTCGGTTTGCGCCATCGCATTACGTCCTAATGCTAACTGTGCACGCCCCATTCCCAGACACACCGCCAGTGCTTCTTCCAGCGTCATTTTGTTGGTATCGCCACCCAGTGCCTGACGTGCTCGTCCGTACAGCTCCAGCGTTTGCTGCGGTGAACGTGCCAAAGCCGCCACGCTGGCATACTCCAGCATCTCTGCGCCTTTCAGCGCATCGCGGCTGTCGAGGCGCGCGTACACTTCCGTCGCCGCTTCAACACGCCCTTGATCGCGCAGCAGACGTGCCAAACGCAGGCCTTCATCTTTACTGCCTTTAATCGCCATCGAGCTGCTGCATCCCGCCAGCACGGTACTGACAATCAGCAGTGCCAGCATGGGCGCGCCGCGCTTAAGTTTTGCTACCAGATCGACCATCTTCGATAACTCCATCGGTTGTAACCGTTGTGATTTCCGGCATATACCGGGAATCGATGATTTTAAAATAAACACATTAAAATCAATGTGTTGCAAATAAAACGCTACTGCGCCAGCAGGCGGACCACTCGCACCAGTGCAGGCGACGCCATAATGGCGATAATCGGTGGCAGGATCAGTGCCATCAGCGGCACGCTCAGCTGCGCAGGCAATTTACCCGCCTTCTCTTCCAGACTCAGAATCAGCGTCTTGCGGCTTTCATCCGCAATCGTACGCAGCGCCTGAGATAGCGGCGTACCGTAGCGCTCCGCCTGAATCAGCGTCGCCACCATGCTTTCGATCTCGCTGACGCGTGTACGCTCCGCCAGATGTTTCATCGCCAGCGTACGATCCGACAGGATCTGTAATTCGGCGGCGGTGTAGTGCAGTTCATCCGCCATTTCCGGTGAAGACAGCCCCAGCTCTTTCGATACCACCTGCAATACGCGTCCGATAGGCAGACCGGCTTCGGCGCAGACCACCATCAGATCCAACGCATCCGGCACCGCTCGTGCCAGCTTTTCGCCCCGGCTTGCCGCACGCCACTTCAGCCACCATTCCGGCACCATCGAACCGACAAAGAAGCCAATCAGCCCCGCCGCGACGCCCGTCAGGCCTGCACGGTCAGCAGGTGGCAACCATCCCCACACCAGCGCGATAGCGAGCAGCGCCCCGGCAGCAAATTTTCCCATCACCAGCCAGCCCACCGCTTCGTTGCGGCGGAGCCCGGCGAGATCCAGCAGGCGGCGCAGATTGCGGCGATCGCGATCCGATCCTGAAAGGCGCTCGCCCTGCGTGGCGAGAGGCTGCAACAGCTTTTCCAACAGGGGAGATAATGTGGTTCCCTGGCCTCTCAGGATGTTTTCCTGAGAGGCCGCCTCTATAGAGGCGCTGGGTAAATGCCCACGCATGCGGATTTCCAGCTGTTTGTATTGCTGGATTTTATGTTGTGTACGGGCCAGATAGATTCCAGCCACCATCAGCACAAGCGCCAGCAGCAGTAAGGGATCGTCAAAAACAGTCATGAGTGGATCTCCCTTTACCCTATCCGTTTAACCATCACGTGCGTGATCAACATGCCGACCGAGACGCTGCACAAGGCGTAAATCAGTACCGTCGTTCCTACCGGATCGGAGAATAAGAAACTGAAATCCTCCGGTGACTTCATGTACAGATAGGCCAGACAGCCTGGGAACAGTGCGGCGACAATCTTGGCGGACGCCCGCGCTTCCGACGTTTTGGATTGCACTTTCAGTTGCAATTCACGACGTTCACGCAGCGTCGCGGACAGACGCTCCAGCGTTTCCCCCAGTCGCCCACCCGCTTCCTGATTGATGATCAAAATCACCACGAAGAAACGGTATTCGGACATCGGCACCCGCGTAGCTGAGGCCTGGATTACCTGACGCAGCGGAATCCCCAGCCGCAGCCAGTGATCGATCGTCTTGAATTCATTCGCCAGCGGCCCGGTCAGGTGCTCCGCGACAATTGAGAAGGTATTCGCCACCGGCACACCGGCACGGCAGCTGCGGGTAATGGCATCAATGGCTTCCGGCAGGCTCTCGCGCAGCGCTTTCAGGTGTTTTTGCAGCGTCGAACGGAATAGCAGCATGCCGATGCTGATAAACAGCACCAGCGTAAATATCAGCCCCATCGTGAGCGGCAGCAGGGTACGTTGACCCAGAATCATGCCGAGAATCAGGCTCACCGCCGCCAGCGCAAGGGAACGCTGGAGCAGGTTCTTTTTCCAGCCGATGAACGTCATCTGCGCCCAGAGGATCGCCAGCCAGCGTCCAATCACCGGGACACCCATCAGCGGTGTTCTGATCTCGTCACGCAGAATGGAATCAGACGCCACGGCGGCGGCCGACGGACTGACCTCATCCAAAATCTGCTGCCAGCGTTGTTCGCGCTGCATGCGCTGCTGCCGTGACTTTTTCCAGGCGTTGATCGCCAGAAACAGCATCAGCACGCTGCCAAATACCAGCAGCGTGATCAGATTCAGGCGTAAATCACTCATCGGCGTCTCCTCAGTCCGTCATTGCGCATCAAACAAGTGCGCTTTATCGCTGTAGAACTGCGGACGCTGAATGTGCTGAACATATTCACCGGTCAACAGACCCTGTCCATCCATCCCCTGAATATTGAAGCTGAACAGATCCTGAAGCTGGATTACTTCGTTCTCCATGCCACACACTTCGGTGATGGATACCACGCGGCGCATGCCGTCGCGCATACGTTCGATCTGCACGATCAGATGAACTGCACTGGCGATCTGACGGCGGATCGCCATCAACGGCAGCTGCATGTTCGCCATCATCACCATGTTTTCCAGACGCTGTATCGCATCGCGCGAGGTATTGGCGTGCACCGTACACAGCGAACCGTCGTGACCCGTGTTCATCGCCTGCAACATGTCAAAGCTCTCGCCGCCGCGCACCTCGCCCAGAATGATACGGTCAGGGCGCATACGCAGGGCGTTACGCATCAGATCGCGCTGATCGACGCGGCCAGTGCCTTCGGCGCTGACAGGACGCGTTTCCAGTCTCACCACGTGCTCCTGCTGCAATTGCAGTTCGGCGGCATCTTCTATGGTGATGATGCGATCGGTGCTGCCGATCTTCTGCGACAGCGCATTCAGTAAGGTGGTTTTCCCCGCGCCCGTGCCGCCGGAGACGATCACGTTAACGCGCGCCTGCATCGCTTTGTTCAGGACATCCGCCATCGCGTAGGACATACAGCGGCGCTCTGCCAGCATTTCCAGCGACAGGTTGCGACGCATAAATTTACGGATCGAGATCATGGTGCCGTCGATCGCCAGCGGATAGGTGATGACGTTGACGCGGCTACCGTCCGGCAGACGCGCATCCACCATCGGGCTGGCTTCGTCGATACGACGACCCACCGCGGCGGCAATACGCTGCGCGGTGTTAAACACATGCTCTTCATCAATGAAGGTAATCGGCGACAGTTCCAGCTTGCCAAAGCGTTCGACAAACACCTGACCGGCACCGTTGACCAGAATATCGTTGACCGTGTCATCCGACAGCAGCGGCTGGATCGGCCCGATCCCGGTCATCTCATCCAGCATTTCGGTGGCGATCGCTTCCTCTTCCTGGCGAGAAAGCTGCAAGCGCTGCTCATCACAGATGCGGCGGATCACCGTTTCGATCTGTACCAACAGCTTGTCGCGCCCCATCATCGCCGCTTTACCCGCGTCGATCTGATCGTAGAGCTGTGCGCGGATAATCCGACGCTGGCTGTTTCGGTTGTCCGTCTGGCGGGTAGCCGGTGCAGATCCAGAAGACGTGTTCGCCGCAGGCTGTGTGCGGTTCTCCGCAGCCGGGCGCGTTTTCAGTTCTGCCACATTGGCAGCAGGCGCAGGCTGAGGCGTGCTTTTTCCTGCTTCACTTTTTTGCAGGTTGTTCTTACGAATCAACATGTCCGTAACCCTAAAATAGTCCGTTAGCCCTTTGAAAAACGGTAAACGCTGAACATCATCAGGCGCGTTTTAACCAACGCGAGAACCAGCGTTTTTCCGCCGGTCTGGCGCGCACGCCGCAGGCCAGATCGACCAGCTGACGTAATCCCTGCTGGAAAGCGGGTGCAGCAGCCAGATTCAGTGCGCCGAGCATCAGGCTCTGCGATAACGCGTGGCCCGCATTCGGCAGCACGACATCAATCTTCCGGCCGGTAAATTGTTCGAACTGATCGCGGCTTAACGGCGCTGTCGTAGCAAAACGGCTCTGGTTATGCACCAGCAACAGGCGCTGTCCTTCGCTTTCGTCACCGATCTCATTCAGCACGCGCCGTACATTACGCGCATCCTGAAGCGTCAATTCCGTCACGATGATGCGCAGATCCGCGTAGGTCAGCACGTCGAGCGCACCGGTCGGGTAGCTGCTGGGCAGATCCCAAATCACCTGATTGAACATGCGGCACAGCGCGCCGCCGAGATTCAGCACGTTATCGACGTCAACCGGGGCCAATTCCCCCAGTTCTGGCTTCTGTGCCAGCAGGTGCAAACGGGTATCCACGCGCAGCATGGCGCGCTGCAGCAGTCGGGTATCCAGTTCCTGCGTTCCCAACACTGCCGCCAGACCCGCATTATCGGTTTGCCCCTGCAACAGCAGTTGGTCGCCGTTACGACGGTCAAAATCCACCAGTGCCACAGGCAAATGACGCTCGCCGGACAGCAGGCGGCTCAGCCCCATCGCCACAGTACTGGCACCACTTCCGCCGCTGGCGCTGACGACCGCAATCGTCCTGCCCATGCGGGCATATTCCGGTCCGGCCTGTTGGCCTTCACACTTCGCCAGCGTTGCTGCCAGCAGATCCAGCGTGAACGGCTTCACCAGATAGTCCACCACGCCCGCCTGAAGCAAGGCGCGGTACAAGCCGACATCCTGTTCTTTGCCCGTCGCTATCACCTGACTGGTGGGGCCGCAAACGCTCAGCAGCTCTTCAAGTGCCGGAAGCGGCCAGTGCGCCCCTTCCAGATCCACCAGCAAAATGCGCGGCGGGACATTCAGTTCACACCATTGACGCGCCGCAGCGATACCGCCGGACATCACCGGTACATCCGGCTGTTTCAGGCGAGTAAAGAGATCGCCGATATCGGCTACATCGCGTACGTCATTGGCGAACGCCACCAGCGGCAGCGCCAGTTCTTCACCATCGTTAGGGGTAATTTCACTCATGGAATGTCACGCCCTTAATCTTCTTCAAAGTTAATGTCGATGAGCTCTTTCACTTCACCTTTGTGATAGCGTTCGATGCTATTGACCGCCGCCACACCATCCGCACTATCCAGTGCTTTTGCCTGAATCAGATCGCGTGGTTCGGCGACCATCATCGCCAGATTGTTTTGCGTGGCGCAGCCGAGAGAACCCATTGCCTCATAGGGCTTCACCATCAACTGATTGGGGTCGTTGATCGTGCAGCGGGTAGTTTTGACCACCAGCGCTTCGGAGATCACTTCCAGATCGCCATTCTGTCCACTCGTCGTAGAGCGGCGCATCTGCTTCACATTCTGTGGATTAGCACCGGCATTTTTCAGCACGGTAGCCAGTCGTCCTGCCATCTGCTCACCGCTTGTGCTGTGCGGGATAAGCGTCAGCGTCTGTGCGGATAGCCGTCCCTGATCCTTTAGCATGATATTCAGCTGTTTCAGGGATTCAGGAAGGAACCCGCGCCCGCTCGGTGCAACCAGTAACGGCACTGATACCGATGAAGGCTGGACGGCAATCGGTTGAAGCCCAGGCTGATCGAAGCGCTGCATACGGACGTCGTTAATCGGCTTATTCCATCCGCATCCCGCCAGCAGAACAACGGCGGTCAGCACCGCCACACGCATGTGCAGCGGGCGAAGCAGGGGGTAACTGTTGTTGATCGTTTTCATGTTTTATTGCCCCTTGCGGACTCAGTAGAGATAGCCGATAGATGCAGAGCGTGGCATGGACGAATCCAGCATTTTTACGCCTTGTCCTGGCGTCTGAAGATCGCCCGCGTTAACGGGCTCAACGACATAGGCGGTCGCAATAATCACCAATTCCGTTTCTTCCTGACTGGTAGATTCGCTTTCAAATAGGCGGCCAAACATCGGCACGCTGCTTAATCCCGGCACGCCGTTGATCGTCTGGCTACCAGCGCTACGCAGCATGCCTGCTAAGGCAAAACTCTGTCCGCTGGCCAGCTCTACCGTGGTATCCGCACGACGTACCGTTAATGCAGGAATACGCGATCCGCCTTCCAGCTGCACGGAACCGACGTCAGTTAGCTCACTGACTTCCGGTGCAATATGCAGGCTGATGCGATTGGCAGACAGCAGCGTTGGCGTCATGCGCAGAATCACACCGTAGGATTTGTAATCGATGCTGACGCTGTTATTGGTGATCAGGACGATTGGCACTTCACCCCCCGCAGCAAACGCCGCGGTTTCCCCTGACATCGCCGTCAGGTTAGGTTCAGCCAATACCGTTGCCATGCCCTGTTGGTTCATCGCGGTTAACAATCCGCTCAGTCTGGAACGGCCGAAGTTCAGGAAGCCCGCATCCGTTGGGTTAGCAAATCGTCCGGTCGTGGCGTTGAACAGATTAAGACGCGATCCGCTGCCTGCGGTCATGTTGCCGCTGCCGGTGCTCAGTGATGCCGCCCAGTTGAAGCCCAGTTCGCTGGTTAACTTGCGGGACACTTCCACTACGCGCACCTGAATATTGATTTGCGAAGGCGTTTTGATTTTGAGCTGGTTGATCACTTTGCCGGAGGATTCGCTGGAGCCTGGCAATCTTTCGCCACCGCCTCCACCACCCTGCCCGCCACCGCCGGCGGACGCGCTGATATAAGCCTGTATGCTGTCGATCACACGCTTGGCATCCTGCGGGGTATCGACGCTACCGCGCACAATCACGCCGCTGGGAATCGAGGCTTCCAGTTGGATATCCGCACCGGGGAATTCACGCTTCATGCGTTCACCCAGCGCTTTCAAATCATGCTCGGATACCAGACGAATGGCGTTGATCACATTGCCATTTTCATCCATCGCGTAGAGCGTGGTGGTACCGACGCTTTTAGCGTAGACAAATAGATTACCCGGTGAAGGCAGTTCGAAACTGGCAATATTCGGATCGGCCACCAGCACGCTGTCCGGCAGCTCGTTGAGTTGCAATAACCGTCCCTGGTGCACGGTCAGGTGCACCTCATCGGTTACAGGCGCTACCGATACCCCAGCCGCCAGCGTGGTTGCAGGCAACATCATCGTCGTCAGCGTGACAGGCAATACCGCATTAAACAGGCCAGCGGCCAGCAATCGTTTGCACGTACCCCGAAAGTCCGATTTCAAAAACAGCGAAAACATCGTCATTTACTTAATTTCCGTAATGGGCTTCATTTTTCCATGAGCAGCTCGCGGCTCCCCGCAGGCTGTCAGATTGCGTACTCGTTCTATCGGGAGGGGAACGTCACCACGTCTTTTTGCTCAGCGCGATAGATTTTCACTTTGTGTCCACCGGATCCTACGGATAGTGCTCCGTAGATATCGGTCGCTAGCGGAACCGTGGTCACATGTGGTCGCCCTGTGGCCGGATCGACCGAGTCATCCAGATCGGCACTGCGCAGCGCCAAATGCAGAATGCCCAGCTCTTTGGCAACCGCCAGCGCTTCAGCCTGCTGAGGCGTCACTTCCAGCGTAACGGTTTGATAGGTTGCAGGACGAGAACGCACGGCAGACTCACGGCTTTTGGCGGTAGCATCAAGCACCGTACCGTCTTCCGTGGTATCAAAGCGTGGGTATACCGGCGTACCGGTTTTATCGTTCAGCGCCAATACGCGTAAATCGCGCACGATCGTTTGTGATGCCAGCAGCGGCATCACAACAGGCTGATTACGGCTTGCAGGTAGCTCTGACTGATCGTCTCGTCTCATACTGAGGATCACATCAACACGATCGCCAGCGGACACTAGCCCGGCATTGCTCGCAATAGCGCTAGTGGGAACGGAGATAGCACGCATCCCTTTACGCAGCACAGCAGCGACAAAACCCGGCTCATTGGGGTTCACCACAACATTACTGCTGAGCCACGCGCCTTCCTTCACCGTTTCACGCAGGGTCGCACCCAATAGCAGGGACTGCTTGTCCTGACCGCGAACGAAGTTAAACGCACGGGAAACCGATTCATCCGTGGTCTGCCAACGTAACGAGGTAGAATCAATGAAATCACCGGGATGCAGATCTTTCGCGGCCACCAAAACAGCCGTTTTTTCCGGCGCTTTAACCACGACCGGAGGCGGCGCAGGGGGTTCAGAAGAGAGATGGCTACGCACCATCAGCGCAACAATACCTGCCAGAACGAGTGCGCCTGACAGTACGTATGTAGAGTTCACTTTCATTTCAACTTGCCTACCCTAGCGTGTGTGTCTTAAAGCTGCGACAGAATTAAAACAAGGGAAAAATCAGGACATACATCGCGCCGAACGCAATGGCGACTCCGTAAGGTATGCCTTGAGAAAGATCGGTGGGCAACGCGGGTGGCATAGGCAACCGACTCTTGAATATCCGGTTGGTGGTTTGAATGCCCATCGCCACCGCTGTGGGTACGGTATTCAGCAGCGGCAGGCTGAGCGCCAAAACACCGCCAGCCAGCGCCGTCACCATGACGAAAACGATCTGGTGTCCTTGCCCAACCCACAGGCACAGTACACTCATCAGCTTGACATCCCCGGCGCCTAATCTGCCGGTGAGGAAAAGCATAAATCCCACAACCAGTACTGCCGCCGCACCTGGCAGCGCCCAGAGCGTTTTCCGTAGTGCCAACATATCTAACGCACCGGATTGCAGGACATGTGAAGCGCTGAAAAACAGCCAGCCCAGCAATAAAATCAGTACCGCCTGATTGGTAATTTTGCGTACTAACAGGTCGGTACTGATACACCACACCAGGCACCCCATCAGCAGTACCGTCTGTGGCCAGTGCGTGTAATCCGCCATCTCGCGCTTATTTCGCGGCGCCGGATGTACCGCCGCTGGTGCCCGTACCGGTAATTTGATCGGCGATTTGGCTGAATTTCTCATTCAGCGCTTTCACGAAGATACCGTCGCCGCCAAAAATAGCGCCGATAGCTGCCGCCATTGCCGCCGCAAGAATGCCGTATTCGATTGCCGTTACACCGCTCTCGTCACGCAGGAAAGAACGCAATTTTGCTTTCATGTTTTTCATGGGAAGACTCTCTAATCCGCAGGCAAAGAAATCATGGCCTACTCGGAAATTCGGGGGGAGCCATGATGATAATAAGATTAATAATGAGACTTATTATCAAGAGCCGCAAGCAGTAGAACATTAATATTCGTTAATCTTTCCATACAAAAAATTATCAATACAAATCAATAATTAACACAGTTTTCATTGCGGGGAAAATTAATAAATATTCATGTTTTTTGCAGGGATATTCATAAACGATCAAGAGAAAATCGTCATGGTAAGCAGAGAAAACCCACTCACCGCGCGCCATATTTCATCGAGAAAAAGAGGATTAGCAGCGATTAAGGCACAGGTAAACGTTCAAACCCGGCTCTGAAGAGTCCAGATAGAGTTTGCCACCGTGCAGGTCGGTAATTGCCTGAACCAGAGATAATCCCAGCCCATAGCCAGACTGAAACCAGGTATCCAGCCGCTGAAAGCGTTGTAGCGCTTTGGCATGCAGCGCCGGCGGAATGCCCGGACCGCGGTCAGCAACGCTCAGAGCGATCCAGCCACGATACAGCGTCACGCTCAGCGTGATGTATTTTCCCTGCGCCGCGTATTTCAGCGCGTTCTCTACCAGATTGGCCAGCGCCTGAAACAACAGCGCCCGGTCGCCAAAGAGCTGAATTCCGGCTTTGATTTCAATCTTCAGGCGACAGCCGCGCTCTTCCGCCAGCGGCTGATAATATTCGGCAATTTCTTCCAGCAGTTGGCGCGCTTCAATGTTCTCAAACTGGTGCACACAGCGCCCACTTTCGATTTCACCGATGCGCATCACGGTACGGAATAGCCCGAGGATTTTATGCACCTCGTCCACCGCCAGATTCAACTCATCACGAATGTCGTTATCCAGCCCTGCCCGCTCTGTCAGATTGAACAGGCGATTTTGCAGATGCGTCAGCGGCGTACGCAGTTCATGCGCAACATGGCTGGAGGTGCTACGCACCTGCTCCATCAGGCGCTCAATGCGTTCCAGATTCTGGTTAATATCGGCACTCAGGCTGTCAAAATCATCGTCGTAAGGCGACAGCGGCATACGCACCTGTTGCTCACCGCTGCTGTAGCGATGTAGCGCCGCACGGATTTTCTCCACGCTGCGCAAACTGCGTAAGCTGAAATGGCGGCTGACAAACAGGCAAAAGAGCAGCACGACAAACAGTCCCGCCCCCGCCACGAGCGGGATGGTTCTCACCCGTTCTAACATGGGCCGAATGTTGTAAGCGGTAAACAGCACGCCCCCGTCATCCAACATCACGGATAAACCGATCAGATTCGGGTCGTCAGGGCTGGAAATTTCGGCTTTAAGACAGCTGACATCCATCTGGCAATCAGTATGCTGCCGCATTTCCAGAGGGTGTGAGTTTGCAGAATGGGGAGGGAGTAGATGCGTTCTTAATGGATGATTGTGATACAGAATATCACCATCTTTATCCATCACCAGAAACAGCGGTAATTCATCCCCTTTCGCGCGATTATCCTGCCGTAATTGCGTAATCAGGCTATCGGCATTCGTTAAACGCGACTGCATCGAATAGTCGTAAATATTACCCAGAATAACTTCGCGGACATGCGTTCTAATCAGCGTTTCACTTAATGAACTGAAGCCGACAATACACATCAGCATCATCAATAAGAACAGAAAAACAATGGTTATTGCCTGGCGAAAATTAGAGGTGCATAAAAAGCCGGGATATTGGCTTGCCCCCAGTAATTGCCAGTGTTTTATTTTTACCTGCCAGCGCTGCCCGAGCTTCTTTATTTTTATTTTATTCAGCGTGGCTGCCAACATCGGTTTTGTCCTTATCTACCGCGCCTAATGCGTAGCCCATCGCTCTTAGCGTTTTAATTAATGGACGCGGGAAGCCTTTATCAATTTTCGCCCGCAGTTTTGACATATGAACGTCGATCAGATTGGTCTGCGGATCAAAATTATAGCCCCATACGCGCTCTAACAGCATCGTACGCGTAATCGCCTGACCCGGATTTTCCATCAATATAATCAGTAACTTGATCTCTTTATCGGTCAAATCGATGCGCTTGCCGCCGCGCCATGCAACGCGCTGCATACGGTCAAGCTGCAGGTCTTCAAAAGTCAGCATGGAAGGATTATCGACATGGCGTTTACCGCGCCGCGCCATAATATCCAGACGTAATCTAAGCTCATTAAAATTAAAAGGCTTGCCGAGATAATCCTCCGCACCAAGCTCTAAACCCATCACCCGATCGACATCACGATCCAGCGCCGAGAGCAGCATAATAGGCGGATGGCGTGATCCTTGTAATTCACGTAATACCGTAAATCCATCCATGATGGGTAACATTCTGTCTAACAGAACGACATCATAAACTTCATCCTTGATCGCTTTTAATGCGTGTGCGCCATCGTGCACCATTCGGCAAGAATGGCCGTGGGAATGTAATTTAGACCCCAGCCAATGGCACAGCACAGAATCATCATCAACCACTAATACACGCATAATGTTCCCCTATAAACGTGGCTTATTACCTAATTAATTTAGGGTTAATGTCCGTTTATTTTATCTGGTCCTTCAAACAGCCATTCACCCCACACGATGTTGATACCGTGCGGGCCGTTTTGTGCTTCTGGTTTTTTAGTTTTCTGTTTTTTACTGCTCTACTTTTCACTTATGAGAAAAGTCCTACGGATAATAACAATCATTATCATTTAGTGACAAGCAGTTTACAATCGCCTGACGTCGTTCTTAGACTGGGCGCATAAAAAACATCCCCATCGCTTACGCCATGGGGATGCAGAGGAAGAAAAGAGAAGAGAAAGAAATCAACGCGGTAACGAGGATCGTCTCACCGCGTCTTACTCATTTTCGATCAGAAGCGCTTCCATCAGATCGAGGTCGCGCAGCATTTTTTGCAACGTCTCATTGCTGATTTGCTGCGTGGCACGCAGGTGATACAGCTCCGCACGTTCGGAATTCAGCGCGGTCAGACGAAAACGCCGCTCCAGATTCTCAATCAGCAGGCCATTTTCAGGATCGTCTTTATCAATGAGCCGTCGGCGCAGATTACCAATGACGCGCGCGCTGACTTCTTTCAGCACCTGCTCATCAATGTTTTCCTCTCGATCGGCGGCCAGACGCTCCTCCATTTTGTGCATACTTTTGATCGCCACTTCTGCCACAGCCATGCGCGCCATGCGGATTTCTTTGGCATGCGCGGCCTTGTCCGCCACTACCACACCACGCAGCAGAAACGGCAACGCCAGCACGCCACACAGCAGAGAAAACAAAATAACGCCCGTAGCGATAAACACCAGTTGATAACGTGATGGGAACGCGGTGCCGTCCGTCAACAGCAACGGAATGGATAGCACACCCGCCAGCGTAATCGCCCCGCGCACGCCAGCAAAGGACGCGATCCACAGCTCGCGCGTGGAAAACTCGGCAAAGATCATCGGGCGCTTTTTCTGGATGTGCATGCTGTATCTTTTCATCACCCACAGCCAGCAGAAACGCAGCAGCAGCAAAGCACCATAGATAATCACGATATCGGTAAACAGCATCCAGGTTTCAACCGTTGGATCCAGCTCTGCCTGCGTCACCGAGGTTTCCAGAATGTCCGGCAATTGCAGGCCCAACATGATGAACACCATGCCGTTAAACACGAACTCCAACATCGACCACACGCCGTTCGCACGCAGCCGCATCGTCAGCGGCGCACTACGAATCACGCCCGACTGCCCGATGGTCATCCCCGCCGCCACCGCAGCCAAAATGCCCGACACGCCGATGTGTTCAGCAATCAGATACGACGCGAAAGGTAACAGCAGCAGCAGTACGATCTGCGTTGCGGCATCATCACCGCTCCAGCGGCTGATAGCGCGCAGCGATTTACCGAATAGCCAGGTCACGCCGACGCCCGCCAGCAACCCTCCCAGCGCAACCTGCATGAATTCCAGAGTCGCACCGGAAACCGTAAACACCATCGTGCCCATCGCAATCGCGACAGCAAATTTCAGCGACACTAGGCCGGACGCATCATTCATCAACGCTTCGCCCTGCAAAATGCCCATCAGCTTTTTCGGAATACGATCTTCACCGACGATGCCAGACAGCGCGACGGCATCCGTCGGCGATAGCACGGCGGCCAGCGCGAAGGCCGCAATCAGCGGCATGCCCGGCACCATCCAGTAGATGAAATAGCCGATGCCCACCACAGTAATCAGCACCAGAACCAGCGCCAGACCAATAATTTCCCGGCCGTGTTTCAGGAACTCACGCGTCGGCGTTTTCCAGCCGTCGGCAAACAGCAGCGGCGGAATGAAGAGCACCATAAACAGCTCGGGATTGAAATCAACGTGCAAACCGAACTGGGGCCAGGCAAGAATGGCACCAAGCGCGATTTGCATTAAAGGCAGAGGGATTTGAAAAGGTAAAATGCGGGTAACGACCCCAGACAGGGATACAACCAGGGTCAAAATAAGAATCGTAAAAAATATTTCCATGCTTTCCTTAGACGTACTCCTAAATCAAAAAATTCTGCCTGTTAGCGAGCAAACTGCCCTTCCATATTTAACGCATTTAGCTCGGTATGAAAATGGATTTCTGGTTGGAGGAGAGAAGTAATTACTTTACTGATTATCACACAAGTTACATCAACCCAAAGCCAATAAAAGGGCACATAAAATCGCGTTTGGCGTGAGAAATGCTAAGGAAGGGAAAGAAGAAGGAAAGACGAGGAATAACAGACCTTCTGGACGGCGCCAGAAGGTCTGTTGGAAGGGATTACAGCGCCCAGCCGCCAGCGTAGAACACCACCAGTGCCACCGCGATAACCACGGTACCGATGTTCAATTTACGCCATTCACCAGAGAAGATGCGGCCTAATACCAGCGCGCCAAAGCCCAGCATGATACCGGTCACGATATTACAGGTCAGCACGATGAATACGGCACATACCAAACCGGACATGGCATCGACGAAGTCATCAAAGTTCAGTTTGGAGACGTTGCCCAACATCAGCAAGCCAACGTACATCAGTGCAGGTGCGGTGGCATAGCCAGGCACCAGATACGCTAACGGAGACACAAACAGCAGCAGCAGGAACAGTACACCAACAACGGTTGCCGTTAAGCCCGTTTTACCACCGGCTGCCGTACCCGCTGCGGATTCGATGTAAACCGCTGCCGGAGACGTCCCGACCAGACTGGAGAAAATGCTGCTCACGGAGTCTGCGGTCAAGGCTTTACCACCGTTGATGATTTGCCCGTCTTTATCCAGCAGGTTCGCCTGTCCGGCTACCGCGCGGATCGTCCCCGTGGCATCGAACACGGCAGTCATCACCAGCGCCAGCACGCTCGGCAGAACCATCGGCTGCAATGCGCCCATGATATCCAGACTGAAGATCAGCGACGAACCGTCAGCCGCCGTCAGGCTCGGCAACGCAAAGAAGCCCGCGTATTTTACATTCGGGTCAAAGATCAGCCCAAGAATAGAGATCGCGATGATAACCAGCAGAATACCGCCCGGTACACGACGTTTCTCTAAACCGATAGTCGCCGCCAGCCCCAGCAGGGACATAATGACGGGGAAAGAAGTGAAATCACCGAGCGCGACCGGCAGGCCGTCAATCGGGTTTTTTACCACCAGACCGACACCGTTGGCGGCAATAATCAGCAGGAACAAACCGATACCAATCCCCGTGCCATGCGCCACGCCCATCGGCAGGTTACGCAAGATCCAGGAACGGATGCCCGTGACGGAAATGATGGTGAACAGCACACCCATCAGGAAGATCGCACCCAGCGCTACAGGAATGCTGATTTGTTGCCCCAGCACCAGACTAAACGCGGTGAACGCCGTCAGCGAAATCGCACAGCCAATCGCCATTGGCAGATTAGCCCACAATCCCATCAGCAGCGACCCCAGCCCGGCAACCAGACAGGTTGCAACGAACACGGCCGCCGGTGGGAAGCCGGCCTTGCCCAGCATACTTGGCACCACAATCACGGAGTAAACCATCGCCAGGAACGTCGTCAGGCCAGCTAACACTTCCTGACGCACGTTACTGCCGCGCTGTGTAATTTTGAAAAAAGCATCAAGCGAGCCCTGAGAGCCTGCCTGACGGGTGGTGTTTGACATGGTGGTATCCCCTGAAATGCCATTATTATTTAAGATCGATTCTGACGGTTCCCGCGGCCTTGCTCCGCGAACGCACCAGCATCGCTGGCGCATCATGAACCGTATATATCCGTCATTCTTCAAGCTGCACGTGCGTTGGCTGCGTTCAGTCACCCGAATCACTTACTCAAGTAAGCTCATCGGGATTCCCTCTCTTGCCGCGTTACGAGGCCCATCAATGGGTCTCGCCCTAGCGGGCCAACGCTTTGCGTTGTTCAAAACGCTAACGTTTTGTCCTGCAACTCGAATTATTTAGGGTATAGCCCCGCACGCAAACGATTAACTCACTGGATGCAAAGCTGGAAAACGTTGCTATATCAAGACACTGCTGTATCAAAAACAGGCTGAACTAAGACAAGCTGGATAAGACGGTGTCAGGCAATGTGAAGCGCGTGATTATCCCGCTTCACCCGCGCTTATTTCAACTGCTAATCGAGACAATTTACCTATCTCACTTCATCTGTCCGATAAGGAAGCGCACGGCCAGTACAGGTAATACTCAATCAGACCACTCGCTGAAAGTGGGTCAGTATGAAGAAAAAGCAGAAAGGGTTCTTAGACAAAAATCAAAACAGCGGTTTACTCCTCACAAACTGATCGTTCATTTTTTTGTGATTCGCATCACAAAAAAGTTGACCACCCGTATCAGTGCGAGTATTCTTAAAAACGTGAACAGCATCACAGAAAACAAATCAACTAACAACGAGGAAATGACCATGAAACTGCTGAACAAAATCATCGCTATGTTTGAAAACATCAACATCAACTTTGGTACTTTCAACCAATAATTATTTAAGAATCGTGGGGATAAAAAGATGCGCGTTGTCCGCAAAATCAATCAAATATTAAAAGCGTTGGGCAAAACCTATCGCGGTGTTAACCCCCACGCTATCTTCCGTTAATCGTACTCAAGTACGTTAACCACCATAAAATGGCTGCCATCCGGTAGCCATTTTTGTTTTACACGATGCGTAACAGATTCTGCTCACCATACCGTGATGGCGCAGAAGCGCCATCCGATATCACACGTGCTTTATGCCATCAGGCATAGAGAGACACTTCCCCTGCAGGACGGGTTTTAAAGCGACGGTGCAGCCAGAGGTATTGTTCAGGCGCACGCATGATTTCTTTCTCGATCACCTGATTCATGTAACACGCCGCAGCCTGTTCATCGTGATAAGGATAATCCTGTAATTCAGGCTGAATCACCAGTTGATAACCCAAGGCATTGGGTTTGCGGATCAGCACGGTCGTCATCATCGCCGGTTTTGCGAGACGGCTGATAGTGTACGTACCGTTAGTGGTTGCCGCATTTTTCACCGCAAAGAACGGGGCAAAAACGCTGCCTTTAGGGCCGTAGTCCTGATCGGGCGCGAACCATACCGCTTCGCCCCGTTTTAGCGCTTGCACCATGCCACGCAGATCTTTACGGTCGATCATCGCTTTGTTGGAACGAGAACGCCCCCAGGTTTGTACCATTTCCATCGCTTTATTATTGTGCGGACGGTACATCGCCATCATCGGTCGACATAATCCCATCGCCCTACCGCCCAGCTCCAGCGACATAAAGTGAATACCAATCACCATTACGCCCTGACCTTTTGCGGTCGCGTGCTGTAAATGCTCCAGCCCTGAAACATCAAACCACTGGCGCACGCGGCGATCGGACCAGAACCAGGCCATACCGGTTTCGACTAATGCCATCCCGAGCGAAGCGAAGTTACCGTCGATCATTGCTTCTCTTTCATCGTTGGAGATCGTAGGGAAGCACAATTCAAGATTGCGTCTGGCAATCGACACACGGCGTTTCAGGAAGATGCGGGATAGACGGCCCGCACTGCTCCCGAGTTTCATCAGCAGCGGGTAAGGGAGTTGAACTAATAAAAACAGCACGCCAAGGCCGAACCAAGTCGTCCAATAGCGCGGGTGGAGTAATGCCCTGGTAAATGTTTGCTTAATCTTCATGATACTCGTCTTTAAGTGATTAACAGCGTACCGCATAAAGAGTCGTTCTCATCGCGCTACATCTATCATGACACTTTTTTATAGGGATCGTTTCAACTGTGTGGAAAACTGTTTCTGGCCGTTATCGCGCGTGAGGTTAAAAAGCAGAATAAACATGCTGATAACACTGAGGGGATTTTGAGCAGCCGATGAACGGTTAACGGCAGCGGCATCATACCCGATTCACGTTTAATAAAGGAGTGGTCGGACAAGAAATATTCGCAATATCACGCCGTCTAACGCTAACATCTTGGTATATTTCAAAAAAGCGGCTGCTTTGTTGCAGCTAAAATAGGCCGGCAGCAAGCCACAATATAATCAAGGACTTGATGGAAAATGACTTTTTCTCTCCCTTCCCGTATCTCTATACTAACCGCACTTATCACGGGGATTCCTGTTCTGGCGTTCGCCACAACCTTCGCCGATAGCACTTTCTTTCATAAAGACTGGGAAGTGGTCTGCGATAACACGCTAACGTGTCGGGCTGCCGGCTACTCGCCAGAAGAGAAGTACACGGGAGAAGAGGAGGAGATTCCCGGTGTCTCACTGCTTCTCACACGTCATGCCGGGCAAAATACGCCAATAACGGCCGACGTCATACTCGCAGAGGTATACCAGGCAATTCCTAAAAGCACCACACTCACGCTAACCGTTGACGGCGTAGATAAAGGACGACTCATCTCAACCGGAGACAACCTCTGGCAGCTAAATGAGAAGCAAATTCCCCTCATCCTACAGGCCCTAAAAGGAAGCGGGAAAGTGGCGTTTCATCACAATGGCGTCGTTTCCGAACTGTCTGGGGCCGGTGCCTACGCGGTACTGCTAAAGATGGATGAGAAACAAGGTCGCATCGGTACAACGGATGCCATCACCAAAAAAGGAAATAAAAGCAGTGTGTTACCTGCTGTAGACGCCCCCGTTATCTACGCAGCAGTCACTAAGAAGGAGGCATCGCGGACTCTGACGGACGCAGAACAGTCTGCTATCCAGAAAAAACTGCTTAAAACGCTCAATGCCGACTGTGATAGCTTGCAACCGCAAGATGACCAAAAGGCCGAACCCATTGAGCTCACACCACTTAATGACAGCATGTCCCTGCTCAGCACCCTTTGCTGGCGCGCGGCTTATAACGAAGGCTACGCCTACTGGGTCATTGATAACGCCATGCAGACTCAGCCGCAGCTTGTGACGACAGATGGCACAGATTACGAAAACGGTGAAATTACCTCAGTGCAGAAAGGGCGCGGACTCGCGGACTGCATGAGCTATGAAGCCTGGACATGGGATGGTAAAACATTCCAGCGGAGCAGTGCATCGCTTACAGGCTCATGCCGCATGATTCAACTCGGCGGCACCTGGGATTTACCCTACTGGACGACGACGGTGGTGAAACCGGGTAAATGAAAGGAATTGAGGTTACTCGCTGGCCTCAAATTCAATCATAGTAGCGGACGTGTTAGAGCCGCCACGTTAATTCAATCAGAGTAAAGCGCGTCAGGGTAACTTCTCTGAACGCGCCTGCATTGCTCAACAGAATCAGTCAAGCAGTGTCGTTCCATAGGAGTTATCAATCGTGCAACGCCAGTTCCCATCAGTTTCTTTCCTGAACACGTAGGTCGCTCGTCGCGTGGTGGTGACAATACTCCCCTGCTCATCTGGGTAATGAAGAACGGTTTCCATGATAACTAAAGCGTCTCCACCGCCCTCAATGACCTGCATATTTCCTTGTTCAACAATGAGTTGGTTTTTAAAATAATCGGCAATAGCGACAAATGCTTTTCTTATATCATCTTTGCCTCTCGCAACCATGCCTGGCTTGATGACCAGCGCCGCATCCTCAGCGTAATAACTCATCAGAGCATCAAAATTTCGCTCAGAAATTGCTTTATCACAGGCGTCAATAATTTCGCGTATCGGATGTGGTTTCATAAGCATTGACCTCAGTAACGTGGCGTAAAAAACCAATAGAAATAACGCACAACCCTATGATAATAGAGATATTATTTATAATAATCTCTTGTATTCAGATTGCGAGAAAATTCTGCTTATGAATACTCTCCTTTCTTCGGGGATTACCCTATACACATTAGACTGTAGATTTAGATAGACGCGGTTTTTCCCTAAACGACTGAGAAGTAGCGCGAAGCATTGTGATTGTTGGATTTAATGGACTTGGGTCGACATTGAGAGAAGAGAGCTTGGAGCGAGTGAAGGGAATCGAACCCTCGTATGCAGCTTGGGAAGCTGCCGTTCTACCATTGAACTACACTCGCACGCAGAAGCGACTGGCATTATAGCGCTATGCCGTTGCCGAGCAAGTAAAAAACCCGGCAAAGTGCTGATGTTTTAGCCGGTTATGCGGCTGTCGAGAGCGGTAGAAACAGCGTCTCATAGCCATTGGAAATGACGTGCCAGGCAAAGTAGGCAAATAACAGCGCGGAAATCAGGCTGCAATAGAATGAGATCCGTTCTTTCAACAGGCGCTGACCGTACTTCACCAGTGCGGCAAGGAAGAACGTCCACAGCACGCCGCCAACGAAAAAGCCTAGAAGAAACAGGCTAATCATGAAGGCTGAACCATCCGTAGACTGCGCGATAATCGTGCCGCCAATCGCAGCGAACCACAGCAGCGCCGTCGGTGACGCAAGCGCCATGCCGACGCCGCTGAAAAACTCGGTATATCGGGCAGGTGATGCAGTAAAATCCGCCGCATTCGCTGTCGCAGACAGGTCGGCGAAGCGTTTAACCTGATAGTCACGCCATGCCGCGCGCGCCATGCTGAACGTCATCCAGATCAGAATCAGCCCGCCGCCAATCCATAACACCCAGCGAACGGGCGTCAGGTTAAACACCACCGCCAAACCCAGCACTGACAGCGTGGCATAAAATAGATCGCCGAAACAGGAACCCAGCCCGATATAAAACGCCGAACGCGCGCCGTGCCGCAGCCCACGGTTAATAATCGCAGTATTGACCATTCCCAGATCGAGACAAAGTGACAGGGATAGCAGCATCCCCGTGAAGACAACTAACAGCATGGTATTCCCTTCGAGCGTTAAGCAATAAGGCGAGTGTAGAGCCGAAGGGAAACGCTGTATTGTCAAAAATTGATACGGCGGAACTGCCCTGGAGTCATAGCGTTATAACGGTTGAAAGCCTTGGTGAAATGCGCCTGATCGGCAAACCCGACATCGCCCGCAACCTGACTAATCGCAGCGCCCTGCCGCAGCAACTCCCGTGCTTTACACATGCGTCGCTGCATCAACCACGCCAGCGGCGGCAGCCCAACCGCCTGATTAAACGAGCGCACCAGATGTGCGACCGACAGATTTTCCTGCTGCGCGAGCTGGTCGAGCGTGGGGACATCGCTGAGATCGTTCAGCAACCCGTCTTTGATCCGCGTGATCCGCTCTGCTTCTTTGACCTGACCCTGAGACGGCACATGATGCTGGTTTTCCATCAACCCCGCGAGCAGCAGGATAATGCGCTCCTGACGCGTGCTGTCGTCCAAATCAGAGATGACCAGCTGTTTTAGCTCGGACGCCAACTGTGCTGACGGATTCCAGCCCCGTGAGAACCGAAAGGTTTGGTGGAAATAATGCTCGAATGCCTGTGGGTGAACATACAAGGATGCGCACTGCCAGCGGTCAAATTCGTTATCGCTGCCCTGTAGCTGATCGGGATTGTAGGTCGTCACCATATCGTTGGTGGCAACAAAAGTCTCTCCATCCAGCCAGACCGTTTCCAATCCGCTGAGATTGGCGCTAATGACGAACTCGTCGTGCGTATGCCGTGGAAAACTGCGGCCATTGGTTAACAGCGCCAGTTCGAACCAGGCATCGCGGTACGTCATCATGAGGGTGTTCCGGCAGTGAATGAATGCCTGAAAATAGCATCTTCGCCCGTTGGGCGACAATCACAGAATGACGGCAAGAATACGGAGGGAAAACGAGATGATAATACTATCGAGGTGAGATCGAGATACACGGGGCTACCACGGTGCGAGGTATCCCTACGGGAACCTCATCCCCGTGTTTCCCCTAAAATTTTACATTGTCGATAATAAAAAAACCGGTGCAGTTGCACCGGCTTAATGAAGTTTGACGACAACGTCAGTCTGACTTTCTCTATCTTATTTTTGCGGACGCATCGCCGGGAACAGGATCACGTCGCGGATGGTGTGGCTGTTCGTGAACAACATCACCATACGGTCGATACCGATACCCAGACCCGCGGTTGGCGGCAGGCCGTGCTCCAGCGCAGTCACGTAGTCTTCGTCGTAGAACATCGCTTCGTCATCGCCCGCGTCTTTAGCATTCACCTGCTGTGCAAAACGCTCTGCCTGATCTTCGGCATCGTTCAGCTCGGAGAAGCCGTTACCGATTTCACGGCCGCCGATGAAGAATTCAAAGCGATCGGTAATTTCTGGGTTCTGATCGTTACGACGCGCCAGCGGCGACACTTCAGCAGGATATTCGGTGATGAAGGTCGGCTGGATCAGGCTGCTTTCTGCCGTCTCTTCGAAGATCTCGGTCACGATGCGGCCCAGACCCCAGCTTTTCTCGATCTTGATCCCCAGAGACTGAGCAATCGCGGTCGCTTTCTCCAGATCGTCCAGATCGGCAACGTTGGTTTCAGGACGGTATTTGCAGATCGCTTCGCGCATCGTCAGCTTCTCGAACGGCTTACCGAAGTCGAATGTCTGGTCGCCGTATTGCACCGTCGTCGAGCCCAGCACGTCCTGCGTCAGCGTACGGAACAGGTTCTCCGTCAACACAATCAGATCTTTATAATCGGCATACGCCATATAAAGTTCCATCATGGTGAATTCAGGGTTGTGACGCGGGGAAACGCCTTCGTTACGGAAGTTACGGTTGATCTCGAACACACGCTCAAAACCACCCACAACCAAACGCTTCAGGTACAGTTCCGGCGCGATACGCAGGTACATGTCGATGTCCAGCGCGTTGTGGTGCGTGATGAACGGACGGGCAGATGCGCCGCCTGGGATCACCTGCATCATTGGCGTTTCGACTTCCATAAAGCCATTATCCACCATGAAGCGGCGAATCGCAGCCATCACGTTAGAACGGATACGGAAGGTATTGCGTGATTCGTCGTTGGCAATCAGATCCAGATAACGTTGACGATAGCGAGTTTCCTGATCGGCCAGACCGTGGAATTTATCCGGCAGCGGACGCAGCGCTTTGGTCAGCAGACGCAGTTCGGTACAGTGGATGGACAGCTCGCCCGTCTTGGTTTTGAACAGCTTGCCGCGCGCGCCCAGAATATCGCCCAGATCCCACTTCTTGAACTGCTCGTTATAGATGCCTTCCGCCAGATCGTCGCGGGACACATACAGCTGAATACGGCCACCGACGTCCTGCAAGGTCACGAAAGAGGCTTTACCCATGATGCGACGGGTCATCATACGGCCCGCGACAGTCACTTCAACGCCCAGTTCTTCCAGCTCTTCGTTCTCTTTGGCATCGAACTCAGCGTGCAGACGATCGGACGTGCTGTCACGGCGGAAATCATTCGGGAATGCGATCCCGGTTTCACGCAGCGCCACCAGCTTCTCACGACGCGTTTTTAATTCGTTATTCAGATCTTGCGCCTGATCGGCACCCTGTGATTGTGATTCAGCCATGTGAATTCTTATAACCCCGCTTTTAAACTTGCTTCAATAAATTTGTCCAGATCGCCATCCAGTACCGCCTGAGTGTTACGTGTTTCCACTCCGGTACGTAAATCTTTGATGCGCGAATCATCCAGAACATAGGAACGAATCTGGCTGCCCCAGCCGATATCAGACTTGTTGTCTTCCATCATCTGTTTCTCAGCATTTTTCTTTTGCATCTCAAACTCGTACAGCTTCGCTTTCAGCTGTTTCATCGCCTGATCTTTGTTTTTATGCTGGGAACGGTCATTCTGACACTGCGTAACAATATTGGTCGGAATGTGGGTAATACGCACCGCGGACTCTGTCCGGTTAACGTGCTGACCACCCGCACCGGATGCGCGGTACACGTCAATACGCAGGTCGGCTGGATTGATTTCGATATCAATATCGTCATCCACTTCCGGATAGACAAACGCGGAGCTGAATGAGGTGTGACGGCGGCCGCCGGAATCGAACGGGCTCTTACGCACCAGACGGTGTACGCCCGTTTCAGTACGCAGCCAGCCAAACGCATAGTCACCGATGATCTTGATGGTGGCGGATTTCGTACCGGCCACGTCACCGTCTGACTCTTCAATAATTTCGGTTTTAAACCCTTTGGCTTCCGCCCAACGCAGGTACATACGCACCAGCATGCTAGCCCAATCCTGCGCTTCCGTACCGCCAGAACCCGCCTGAATATCCAGGTAGCAATCCGCACTGTCGTACTGGCCAGAGAACATGCGACGGAACTCGAGCTGGCCTAATTTATTTTCCAGCGCGTCCAGTTCTACCGACGTTTCATTAAACGTATCTTCGTCGTCTTCTTCCACCGCGAGCTCAAGCAGACCATTCACATCTTCCAGACCTTGAGTCAGTTGATCGATGGTGTCGACGATAGCTTCCAGCGAGGAACGTTCTTTTCCCAATGCCTGAGCGCGTTCAGGCTCATTCCAGACATCAGGCTGTTCCAGTTCGGCGTTTACTTCTTCGAGGCGTTCTTTCTTGGCATCATAGTCAAAGATACCCCCTAAGAACGGCACTACGTTCAGACAGATCCTGAATGCGGTTTTTTACCGGATTAATTTCAAACATGATTTTTTATATTCTTACGTTAAGTCGTTGACAACGGAATGGTGTAACCCGCCATTCTAGCGGATAAAAGGCCCATTTTATAGACTTTCTGCCCGCCGTATTCGGTTCACGCTATCAGCGCGGCCACAGATGTTGAATCATCAATTGCACCGAGCGTTTACCGCGAAACTCGTTAATATCCAGCCGATACACCATTTCCACTTCTTTAATGCTCGGATCCGGCCAGATGGTGGTATCGATATTGAACGCGATGCCATCTAACAACGGCACTTGCCCGGTTGCGCCGATCGGTTCAAACATCGCTTTCAAATGGCGTTCTTTGAGTAGGCGGGGTTGCAGAATGCGGAAGCAGCCATCGAACGTCGGTTCGGGGAACGCTTGTCCCCACGGCCCTGCGTAACGCAGCATTTCTGCCGTTGAGAGCAGATCCAGTTCTGGCAACATCAGCTCACCGTCAGACCAGACGACGCCTTCAAGCTGAGACGGATCGAGCCATTCGCCAACCAGATCGCCGAAGCGCTGACGAAAATCCTCGAACCGATCTTCATGCAACGATAACCCTGCCGCCATCGCGTGTCCGCCGAATTTCTGCATCATGCCGGGATACAGCGTATCCAGCCGCTCCAGTGCATCGCGCAGATGCAAACCGGAAATGGAACGTCCTGACCCTTTCAGCATGCCGTCGCCCGCGGGTGCAAAGGCAATCACCGGACGATGAAAACGCTCTTTAATACGCGACGCCAAAATGCCGACAACGCCCTGATGCCACTCTGGGTGATACATTGCCAACCCGTAAGGCAACTCAGTACGAGTGCGCTCCAGCGATTCGCACAGGCGCAGCGCTTCGACCTGCATCCCTTGTTCGATCTCCCGACGATCCTGATTCATTTCATTCAGTTCGTTGGCAAGGATGCGTGCTTGTACAATGTCATCGCTGAGCAACAAGTCGACACCGATTTTCATGTCGTGTAATCGCCCAGCAGCATTCAGCCGTGGGCCTAACGCAAAGCCTAAATCGCTGGCGACCAGCTGGCTGGCATCGCGGTTTGCCACTTCCAGCAGCGCCCGAATGCCCGGACGACACTCGCCCGCACGAATGCGATTCAACCCCTGAGCAACCAGAATGCGGTTATTCGCATCCAGCGGCACCACGTCAGCGACCGTGCCCAGCGCCACCAGATCCAGTAATTCGGTGAGGTTCGGCTTCGCCAGCCCCTGTTGCGTAAATAAGGGCTGCGTAAACCAGCCGCTATCACGCAGGCGTACGAACAGTGCCATCATCAGGTAAAACGCGACGCCCACGCCCGCTAGCGCCTTCGAGGGAAACTGGCAGTCAGGCAGATTGGGATTAATCATCGCATCGGCGTCAGGCAAGATTTCGCCCGGTAGGTGGTGATCGGTCACCAGCACTGCGATACCGCGCCGATGCGCATCTTCGACACCCGCGTGAGAAGAGATCCCGTTATCCACGGTCACAATCACTTCAGCGCCCAGCGCGGCAGCCTGCGCCACCACTTCCGGGCTTAGCCCGTAGCCGTTTTCAAAACGGTTCGGCACCAGATATTTCACGTTCACGCCGCCCATACTGCGCAGCGCTAATACGGTGAGCGCCGTGCTGGTGGCACCATCGGCATCAAAGTCACCAACGATGACGATACAGCGCTTTTCGGCCAGCGTGTGTTGCAGCAGATCAATCGCTTTATCAATGCCGCTAAGCAAACGGTAATTGAGTAAACCACTCAGGCTACGTTCCAGCTCCTGCGCCCCTTTCACGCCGCGCTGCGCATAAAGGCGACGCAGCAAGGGCGGAACGGTATCAGGTAAATCAATGTCCTCCGCCAGCGGACGCCGACGGAGTTGGGTAATCATATCCACGTAGCATTAACCGCCGGTTTTCTTCGAAGCTTTGTGTGCTTCCAGCATCGCCAGCATTTCTTTCGGCCCTTGATATCCCGGTACGACCATACCGTCTTGCAGCACGATGGCAGGGGTGCCCTGCACGCCAAACTGTATGCCCAGTTGGTAATGCGCGGCGATATCAGTTTTACACGTTGCTGCCGAGATCGCGTCACCCTTCATCGCGCTATCAAACGCTTTATTGCGATCGGCCACGCACCAGATGGATTGCATATCTTTCGCTGCCGGCGATTTCATACCCTGACGCGGGAAGGCCAGATAGCGCACGGTAATGCCCAGCGCGTTGTAGTCTTTCATCTGTTCATGCAGTTTGTGGCAATAGCCGCAGGTGATGTCGGTGAACACGGTGATCACGTGTTTTTCCTGCACGGCTTTATACACAATCATCTGTTCCTGTAGCGCATCCAGCTTGCCGATCAGGATCTTATTGGTGGTGTTAACTGGCATGGTGCCGCTCACGTCATAAAGCGGGCCTTGCAGCAAATGCTTACCGTCTTCGCTGATGTACAGCACGCCGCTGTCGGTAATGACGGTTTTCATGCCCGCCATCGGCGAAGGCAGGATTTCCGCCCCCTGCATGTCCAGACGCGTTAACGTCTGCTTGATCGCGGCATCATCGGCGTGCGCAAAATTGGTCGCCGTCGCCACCAGCAAAGAAAGCAGTAATAACCCTTTTTTCATTTCATCAATCCTGTTTGTCGCAACATGGTTCGTAGCAAAATAGCCTTGTACCAATGCGCTGTGATAGTGAACGGGGGTGTCCCGTCAGCCAGATAACGTCCTGTTACTCTGATAGTGACTCGATTGGTTATGTTATCCCTAGGCGCGCGGATGGTGCTGCTGATGCAGCTGTTTCAGCCGCTCCGTCGCGACATGGGTGTAAATCTGCGTCGTGGAAAGATCGCTGTGCCCCAAGAGCATCTGTACGACCCGTAAATCCGCGCCGTGGTTCAATAAATGGGTCGCAAACGCGTGACGCAAGACGTGCGGCGAGAGCTTTTCGCTGTCGATGGACGCCAGTACCGCATAATGCTTGATACGATGCCAGAACGTCTGGCGCGTCATTTGCCGTGCGCGATTGCTGGGAAACAGCACATCCAGCGTCTGCCCGTTCAGCAGCCACGGACGACCATGTTCCAGATAATACTCGATCCAGTACACCGCTTCTTCACCCAGCGGCACCAGCCGTTCTTTATTGCCTTTCCCCAGCACGCGTACCACGCCCTGCCGCAGGCTGACATCGCTCATCGTCAAACTGACCAGCTCGGAAACACGCAGTCCTGTCGCATACAATACCTCAAGCATGGCCTTATCGCGTAATTCCAGCGGTTGTTCAATGCTTGGGGCGTTGAGCAACGTATCCACCTGCGCCTCACTCAAATCTTTGGGTAGGCGCTGCGGCAGTTTTGGCGATGACAGCACGGCACTCGGATCGTCACTGCGCAGCTTTTCCCGATAAAGGTACTGAAAGAAGCGACGCATCGCGCTCAGCAAGCGAGCCGAGCTGGTTGCCTTGTAGCCCCCCTCAACTCTGTCAGCGAGAAACGCCTGAAGATCGAGCGACTGTGCCTGCAATAAATCGTTGTCATGGTGCGCAAGCCACTCTGCCAGCGTTCGCAGATCCAGCCGATAAGAGGCCAGCGTATTCTCTGCCAGATTTCTTTCCAGCCACAGCGCATCGAGAAACTGTTCGATAAGCGCCTGATCGTGTTCTTGCATCGCTGTGTCCTTCTTCACTGATTGGCAATATTATGCCGATGAAGCGGCGACTTTACACCCTCATCAAGTCCGCATTCTCTCGCAAACAGAATTGTGTGCGATCTCACATATCCCGTGAACATCAACATCGCCATAACATTCTCCGGCAAAAATAAGGCCGTGGCACATTATATTTTATGTATTGATAATATATTGGAACAGGCTCCTTGAAGCCGCGTACCGACTGGCATTGCCCTTACTTAATCAACGTTGAAAAGCCGATTTTTCTGTGCGTAGAATGGTCGTTCGTGTTGTTAAAATAAAGAAACATTATGCAAGCCACCACCGTCACTCCCACTCTCGATGCCGAAGCGGAAGCACCACCCGTAAACTCACGCAATAAAGTGATTGTTGCGTCATTAATTGGCACCGCTATCGAATTTTTCGATTTTTATATCTACGCCACTGCCGCGGTGCTGATTTTCCCGCACATTTTCTTCCCACAAGGCGATCCGACTGCCGCCACGCTACAGTCGCTGGCAACCTTTGCGATTGCCTTTGTGGCTCGCCCGATTGGCTCGGCGGTCTTCGGTCACTTTGGTGACCGCGTCGGACGTAAAGTCACGCTGGTCGCTTCTCTGCTGACCATGGGGATTTCAACCGTTCTTATTGGACTGTTACCGACCTACGAAACCATTGGTATTTTTGCACCGATTCTGCTGGCACTGGCACGCTTCGGCCAGGGGCTGGGTCTGGGCGGTGAATGGGGTGGCGCAGCGCTGCTGGCGACCGAAAATGCCCCGTCCCATAAACGTGCGCTGTATGGGTCGTTCCCTCAGCTTGGCGCACCGATTGGCTTCTTCTTCGCTAACGGTACCTTCCTGCTGTTGTCCTGGCTGCTGACGGAAGAGCAGTTCATGACCTGGGGCTGGCGCGTGCCGTTCGTCGCGTCTGCCGCGCTGGTGCTGGTTGGTCTGTATGTCCGTATCTCTCTGCATGAAGCTCCCGTCTTTACCAAAGCGGTCAAAGCCGGCAAGCAGGTACGTATGCCGCTGGGCACACTGCTCAGCAAGCATATGAAAGTCACGATTCTCGGCACCTTCATCATGCTGGCGACCTACACGCTGTTCTACATCATGACCGTTTATTCCATGACGTACGGTACGACGCCAGAACCTAAAGGGCTTGGCTTCTCGCGTAACAGTTTCCTGCTGATGCTGATGATCGCGGTGATCGGTTTTGGTCTGATGGTGCCGGTAGCCGGCTATCTGGCGGATGCTTTTGGCCGCCGTAAAACCATGATTACTATCACCTGTCTTATGATCGTCTTCGCCATGCTGTTCCCTTATATGCTCGGTTCAGGTAATCAGGCGCTGGTGATGGGCTTCCTGGTGTTGGGTCTGAGCATCATGGGACTGACGTTCGGCCCAATGGGTGCGCTGCTGCCGGAGCTGTTCCCGACGGAAGTGCGCTACACCGGCGCGTCATTCTCCTATAACGTTTCGTCGATTTTGGGTGCATCGGTTGCACCGTATATCGCGGCGTGGTTGACGGCTAACTATGGCCTGTTCTACGTCGGCGTTTATCTGGCAGCCATGGCGTCGCTGACACTGATCGCACTGCTGGCAACCAAAGAAACGCGTCACCAGTCTCTGGGATAATGTCCCTTCAGTGGGGGCTACGGCCCTCACTGCACCTTTCCTTTTCACGATGTCACCACACCGCTCAGCCCCGCTCAAACCATAACCCCACGTTATTATCACTTTGATACATTTTCGCATTTACCACGCTAATCAAGTGAGGTATACCAACAAGCCTGTCGGTGTAACAAATCCGTTCAGTACAACAAATTCATTCGGTACAACAAATCTGTTCAGTACATACAACCAGATTGGGATGCAAAAAATGTTTTCAAAACATTATGAAGTTGAGGACAGCCATATCGACTTTCAGGGCGTCGTCGACGGTCTCTATTACCCGTTTTACATGGAGTGGACGCGCCATGCCTTTATGAAAGAGGCGCTGGGCATTGATATTGAAGAAGAGTTCAAGCAGGGAAAGATTTACATGGTGCTTGAGTACACTCTGCGCTTCCGTAAAAGCCTGCAAAAAGGCGATCAATTAGAAGTGACCTGCCAGTTGGAAAAGAACGAGAAACGTAATCGTGTCAATTTCGTTCAGCAAATCAAGGTTGGCGGCGTCCCTTACGCAGAAGCCACGTTTGTCGCTACTTGCCTGACCAATGGTCGACCATCCATGCCGGAAGCAGTAGTGAATGCGTTAGCGCTTTAAGCGTTCGTGTTGCCATGAGTTCTCTTCGTTAGCACACTCGACATATACGCGGGTGTGCTAATACAGAGATCCTGAATGTTGTAATGAGATATGTGCTTTCCTTTGAAATCATCCCCCCAATACGGTTCTTTCCCCCGCCATTTAAGCCAATAGCTCTGCGCCGCGAGTTTCACCAGCGATTGTAAAAGACCTCAATATCATCGAATATGGCAGCCATTACCTGTTTTCTGCTGCAAATGAGCGATGGCCTTGCAGTGACATCGCTGCGCAGAGACGGAACCAACGCATTGATTGTAGAAAATAATTAAATCATGGACTTATAGATAGTATGAAAATCGGTCTGTTTTACGGCTCAAGCACCTGCTACACCGAAATGGCGGCGGAAAAAATTCGCGACATTCTGGGCGAAGAACTGGTGGATCTGCACAATCTTAAGGATGTCGACCCTCAACGTATGGAAGATTACAGTACGCTGATTCTCGGCATCCCCACCTGGGATTTCGGTGAGATTCAGGAAGACTGGGAGAACATTTGGGGTCAACTAGCGACGCTAAACCTCAAAGGCAAAGTCGTCGCGCTCTACGGTATGGGCGACCAGCTTGGCTATAGCGAATGGTTCCTTGATGCGCTGGGCATGCTGCATGACCAACTGCTGCCGCTGGGTGTCACATTCATTGGGTACTGGCCGATAGAAGGCTACGAATTCACCAGCCCGAAACCGCTGACCGCCGACGGCAAACACTTTGTCGGGCTGGCGCTGGACGAGGTGAACCAATACGATCTCAGCGATGAACGGCTGGAACAGTGGTGCGAACAGATCCTGCAAGAAATGGCGTCACTGCTGTAAACCGTACGACTCAACAGAGATAAGCACGATGAAAATGTTACTCATAGCGGTCGCAGGATTGTTGCTTGCCGGTTGTGCTCAAACAGGCACAGAGGAATACGCCAGAAATCTGGGCGGGAAATGCGATGTGCCGCAGTATTACGCTATCGATTTCTCAAGGTTTGATGAGACAGCACAACAAATCGCGCATGCAACAGGCTGTGGCATCATCACCGATACCACGTTGACTGGCGCGATTAAACCGCATCCCGTCAAAGGCTATCTGACCCGGCGGGAAGCGGTGTTTATGGCGATTCTGGGAACGTCGTTGAAGGTGACCCAACAGGAACCGGATACGATTACCGTCGAGTAACATGTTCACGGATACCGTTGTGACCGGTATCCGCGAATATTGATATTTGTAGACGTTGAAATGGCTTAGCGCTTTTGTAACCAGCGGGTACGCGCGGCGGTATCAAGGAAACTCCACGCGACAAAGCGGCTTTGCTTCTGGCCTTGCGCCATATCTATCGTTCTGACCTTCTCCGCATCAACCGCTTCCAGCGCACGATAAATATCCGGCAGATTCTCTTTGCGTGACACCAGCGATGTAAACCACAGGCACTGACGGGCGAAACTGGCGCTCTCTTTGATCATCTGACCAATGAAAGCAGACTCACCACCTTCACACCACAGCTCATCCTGCTGGCCGCCAAAATTCAGCGGTGAGCGCTTATCCAGCCCCAGATTATGCAGTTTGCGCTGCGATCCCTGACGGGCATCCTCCGCAGACGCATGGAACGGCGGGTTACACATGACGGCATCAAACGAGTCGTTCTTGTGAATAATCCCTGCCAGTATCGCTTTGCTGTTCTTCTGACGACGCAGACGAATCGACCGGTTCAATCCAGGGTTCGCCTCAATAGTCTCATTGGCGGCTTTCATCGCTTGCGGATTGATCTCGCTGCCGGTAAAACGCCAACCGTACTCGCGATGTCCAATCAGCGGATAGATACAGTTGGCACCACAGCCGACATCCAGCACGGACGCATCGCGCGGCACCACCGAACGGTTATCTTCCGCCAGCAAGTCAGCCAGATGGTGGATATAGTCGGCGCGACCAGGAATCGGCGGGCACAGAAAGCCCTCTGGAATCGTCCAGTGCTCAATCTGATAAAAATGCTGCAACAGCGCCTGATTCAGCGTTTTTACCGCCTCAGGATTGGCAAAGTCCACAGACTCATCACCGTAGGCATTCACCTTTACAAACGGGATCAGCGCAGGATAGCTCTGTTTGAGCGCGGGGAAATCATAACGGTCGCGATGGCGATTACGAGGGTGCAGACCATTTTTTTGCACTGCGGGCTTAGTCATCAGTTATATCCAATCAATTTCAAAGCACGGCCAAACGATGACCGAATAAAAACCAGTCCAACGCGCGGCTATCTTGCCCAGTGTTTCTGCTGCAAAAGAATTTGGCGCAAGTGACGCCATTCGTCATCGCCCATGCTGTCCGATGCCAGCCACAGCTGTTGCTTGTCTTTACCGTTAACCGCTTGTAATGACAGTAATACGCCATTCTTCAGCAGCCACGGTCGTTTAACGATCTGCCATTCCTGCTGCCGCCAGTTCAGGGTCGTTTCGCTGAGCAGAACGATTTCCCCCTGTCGGGATTTAATATTCCGTTGGCTACGGATAAAACCGAACATCACCATCGTGACCAGGCATAGCCATAGCCACGCGTAGCCGTCCGGCCACGGTGCCAGCAGAATGAGCAATACTAATAGGCCATGCACAACCAATGACAGCAGTTGCATGCGCCAGGAAACGCGAAGGTCACATCGCCACTGGGCCACGATCTTTATTTCGCGTCTGAATAAGGGAAATCATGCGTTTCAGCTCTCCGTCCTCCGGTTCACCGTGGTTCATCAGCCAGTTGAATAAATCGGGATCGTCGCTTTGTAACAAGCGTACAAACGTGCGCTTATCAGTGTCATTAAGTGTGTCATAGTCATGCTCAAAAAACGGCATGATCGCGATATCCAATTCGCGCATACCACGGCGGCATGCCCAATGAATGCGTGATTTATTATCGATTTCCATATTTCATGTCCACCTTGTTATCGCTGCTTGCCGCTAGTGTACTCTGATTCCGGTAGCGGGTATCAACTAATAGTAACATTTTGACATAGTTTACCGGCGTGCGCCGCGCCGAGTGCGCTCATCAGTATCAGGATGTGCTCTCTAATAACGCAGCGTGAATAACCACTTGCAAACCCTGAGCGCTCTTTTACCATTAGGTCATTCGGGTATCGCCCTTAGCGCAGGATTGTACTATATGGTTAATCAACATACGGCTCATCAACGCCCTTTTGCATCACAACCCCCATTTGCTTCCGCTCAACTGGCCGCTACGCTCATCTCACTGGATGACTGGGCACTGGTCACGATGGTCGGGCCGGATACCGTCAAATATCTTCAGGGGCAGGTCACCGCAGATGTCGGCGCGCTGCCTGACGATGGGCACATCCTTTGCGCCCACTGCGACGCGAAAGGAAAAATGTGGAGCAACCTGCGTCTGTTCCATCACGGCGAAAGCTTTGCGTTTATTGAGCGTCGTAATCTACGCGACGCCCAGCTTAACGAACTGAAAAAATACGCCGTTTTCTCGAAAACAACCATCGCACCGGACGACAACGCCATCCTGCTGGGCGCGGCGGGTGCGGGCATCCGCGATCTGCTGGCATCTGTATTTAGCCAGCTTCCTGACGCTGAACACCCTGTTGTGCAGCACGAAGGGGCTACCTTACTGCATTTCGCCCATCCTGCAGAACGTTTCTTGCTGGTTCTGTCGCCTGAGCACAGTGCGTCGCTGCTTGAACAGCTCGGCGATAAAGTCAGCCTGAATGACAGCCGTCAATGGCTAACGCTGGATATTGAAGCAGGTCAGCCCATCATTGACAGCGCAAACAGTGCGCAGTTCATCCCGCAAGCGACTAATCTACAGGCATTAAATGGAATTAGTTTCAGCAAAGGGTGCTATACCGGTCAGGAAATGGTCGCTCGGGCAAAATATCGTGGTGCCAACAAACGTGCGCTTTATTGGCTAGCGGGTAAGGCAAGCAAGGTGCCGCAGGCGGGGGATGACCTCGAATTGCAGCTCGGTGAGAACTGGCGTCGTACCGGTACGGTGTTGGCAGCCAGCCAATTGCAGAACGGTGACGTGTGGGTACAGGCGGTGCTGAATAACGATCTTACCGCAGAGAACGTTTTGCGCGTCCGTGAAGATGCCGACAGCCAGCTCACGGTTCAGCCGCTGCCGTATGAAATAACGGATTAATTCGACGAGTAATACCACGCATGAGCCAGTCTGGCTCATGCGTTTTATGCAGGCTCAGATATAAAGATAAATAGCCAGAAAGTGGCAGACGCTGCCGCCCAACACAAATCCGTGCCAAATCGCGTGATTATACGGAATGCGCTTGCAGGCGTAGAAAATCACCCCCAGCGTGTACACCACGCCGCCCACCGCCAGCAGCGTCACGCTCCCCGCCGCCAGTTTCATCACCATCTGATAAATCACCACCAGCGACAGCCAGCCCATCACCAGATAGGTAATTAACGATAGCACTTCAAAACGGTGAGCAAACGCCAGTTTGAAGATCACGCCCAACAGCGCCATGCTCCAGATGACGACCATCAGGCCATGCGCCAACGGCGAATTCAACCCAACCAGCAAAAACGGCGTATAGGTTCCGGCAATCAACAGATAGATGGCGCAGTGATCGAATTTCTTCAGCCACGGCTTAATACGCTGAGACGGGATCGCGTGATACAGCGTCGATGCCAAAAACAGCAGAATAATGCTGCCGCCATAGAGGCTGTAGCTGGTAATCGCGACGCTGCCAGCGTCATTGTTGACCGCCTGCACCAGCAATAAAACCAGCCCCACAATCCCGAAAATCACACCGATTCCATGGCTTATGCTGTTCGCAATTTCCTCTGCCAGAGAGTAATCCGGCATGTGTTCATTTTTTGACATCAATCGATTCCGCAGTATTCAACAGTACACGTCGTGTGCTGACGTTATCCACCTTGCCTTTCCCATTTTCATGCAGGGACGCAGGTGCAGGTGCTTAACCTTTGAGCAGATTAACTGAGAATAGTTTCAGTGTACACGTGTAAGCTAAAATATTTACACTCACCTGATTTCCGGTTTTCTCTCTCACTGAGCGTGTAATCATTCATGTCAATCTCGGGCGACATCCCCTACAATGATCGACGTTGATATCTCCCTGTTTTTTGAAGGGCTCTGCCGTTGTTACCGGTTATTCGCGTTAACGGTCATCCGGTTCTGACGCTCACAGCGCCTTCCTGTAGTTTTCGCTACATATCGTTTTGGTTTTCGCTACATATCGTTTCACTGCATGATTTTTACTGCATCGTGTTCACTGCAAGAGGTAAGTTTTTCATGTCATCTGCCCCATCTACTCTGAATTTCGGTTCCATGACCGATGTCTTCGGCTTTCTGATAGAAATCGATAAATTAAAAAGCGTGCAGCGCCGTAACAAAATTATCGGCAGCGAACGTCACGAAGATTCTGCCGAACACAGCTGGCACTTTGCCGTCGCAGCAATGGCGTTGGCGCCTTATGCCGGTGAAGGCGTGGATATCCAGCGCGTGATCCAAATGGCGCTGATTCACGACATCGTCGAAATTGATGCGGGCGATGTGCTCGTTTACGATCTTTCCGCTCGTCTGGCGATTCACGATCAGGAAGTCGCCGCCGCCGCCCGTATTTTCGGCCTGCTGCCCGAGCCACAGCGTCAGCAATTCCACGATCTGTGGGAAGAATACGAAGCGAATGAAACCCCCAGCGCCCAGTTCGCTCTGGTGCTTGACCGCGTCATGCCGATGCTGATGAACCTGTCTAACGGCGGCCAAAGCTGGGTAGAAAACGGCATCCGTCTGGAACAGGTTCTTGACCGCGCCGAGTTCATCTCCACAATCAACCCAGAACTGTGGCAATACCTCCAGCAACATCTGGAAGACGCCAAAGCCAAGGGCTGGTTGCTATAATTCGGTTTTCCCGCTAGACGCCCCGTCGCCGGGCATGCACGTCAGGAGAGGGTGATGTCTTTAAAAACAATCGCGAATAACCTGGGTTTGTCCGTGGCGGCGGTGAGTCGTGCGTTGAACGGCCATAGCGATATCTCCGACGCCACGCGCCAGCGTATTCAGGAAGAAGCGGCGCGCATTGGCTACCGCCCCAATACCCACGCACGCCGTCTGAAAATGGGCAAAAGCAACGCCGTTGGTCTGGTCTATCCCTACGCCTCTTCACTGAGTAACGATATCTTTTTTGAGATGATTGGCGCGATCAGCCGCAAGCTGGCACAGCATGAAGTCGATTTTCTCCTGCTGGCTGACGAGCAAGACGCCTGTCAGGGTGCCGCCAGATTGATCGCCAGCCGCCGTATCGATGCGCTGATTGTGGCGCATACGTGCGAGCAGGATGCACGACTGACGTTACTGCAACGCCACAACGTGCCTTTTCTGGCGCTGGGTCGAAGCCAGCTTCCCCATCCTTACGCCTGGTTCGATTTTGACAACCGCGCAGGTATGGCGCTGGCAACCGAACACCTGATCGCGCTTGGGCATCGCCGTATCGCCATGTTAAGCGAAGATCACCCGCAGGCGTTTATCATGCAGCGTCGTCAGGGCTATCGCGATGCTCTGCAACACCACGGCCTGCCGTTTCACGATGCCTATCTGCGCTGTGTGAACCCCACGCGCCGCGCGGGCTATCAGGCCATGCTCGATCTTCTGGCGCTGCCTGAACCGCCCACCGCGATGGTGATGGACGGCAACGTCTACGGCGACGGTGCCGTTGCCGCATTGCAGCAGGCGGGGCGGCTTTCTGGTTCACACCCTATCGCATTAGTGATGTATGACGGCCTGCCACAGGACAGCCTGACCGACATCACCGTGACCGCCATCGAACAGGCGACACGCGAGCAGGTTGGCGAACAGATTGCCAGCATGATGCAGGCGCTGATCGCGGGCGAAGCCGTAGAAAACTTGCAGGTGCTATGGCAGCCAACGTTACGCCTCGGTAACACGAGTTTTCCCGCCTAATCTATCCCGCTCTCTGCCACATTTCATAAAGCCACCGGTTGGTTTGCGACGCCAGCCGTCAGCGAGATGATCTTCACATCCCCATCGCAACCTTTTTCCATTTTCTAACGATTATTTTAACAATATCACATTTCTTAAACGTTTAAGTTGATGACTTAAACGTTTAAGTTTTCACTGAGATCCACTATTCGTAATTTGGAATCCTCCTCATGATGCGTGATATTGTTCAATTAACCAGCGCACAGTGCGATGTCATCGTACGCTGCGCCCCAGCGGCGGAAATTCTCTACTGGGGACCACGGCTGCGCGGTTTTTCACCAGAAGATATCGTTTCTCTGCAACGCCCCGTCGCTAACGGTCGTCTGGATGTGGATCTTCCTCTGACGCTGGCGATGGAATACGGGCGCGGTCAGTTCGGTTCGCCGGGTATTGAGGGGCACCGCTCAGGCTATAACGCCGCGCCGATCTTCACGACGACGCAGGCTGACGTTCAGGGCAATACGCTCACCATCACGGCGGAAGATGAACTGGCAGGGCTACGCCTGATCAGCGAACTGCGTCTGGATCCGCAGACCGACATCCTGCAACTGCGCCACACGCTAGAGAATCTGCGTGCGGATGCCTGGCAAGTACAGCGCCTCGCCGTCACGCTGCCCATCCCGGAACGAGCGAGCGACGTCATGGCATTCCACGGCCGCTGGCTGCGTGAGTTTCAGGCCCACCGCCTCACGTTGCAGCATGGCGGTTTTATTCAGGAAAGCCGTCGGGGCAGAAGCTCCCATGAATATTTCCCCGCCTTTATCCTCGGCGAGTCCGCGTTCAGCGAACAGCGTGGATCGGTATGGGGTGTGCATTTAGGCTGGAGTGGCAACCACCGCCTGCGTGCCGATATCAAAACGGACGGCCGTCGTGTCGTCCAGGCGGAAGCCCTGTATCTGCCGGGCGAAATCACGCTGGCGCAGTCGGAATCCCTCACCACGCCGTGGGTCTACGCCGCCTTCTCCGATGCCGGTTTAAACGGCATGAGCCAGCGCTATCACACCTTCTTGCGCCAGTCCCTGATCCAATTTTCCGGCGATAAACCACGCCCGGTACACCTCAATACGTGGGAAGGGATCTATTTCGATCATGACCCCGAGTACATCATGCAGATGGCGAGCAAGGCCGCCGACGTCGGCGTGGAGCGCTTCATTATCGATGACGGCTGGTTCCGTGGGCGTCACCACGACCAAGCCGCGCTCGGCGACTGGTATCTGGACGAGGAAAAGTACCCTAACGGGCTGATGCCAGTGATTGAGCACGTCAAAGCCTTAGGGATGGAGTTCGGCATTTGGGTCGAACCGGAGATGATCAACCCCGATTCCGACCTGTTCCGCGCCCATCCTGACTGGGTGCTGCAACTGCCCGGCTACGCACAGCCAACGGGTCGCTACCAGTACGTGCTGAATTTAAACCAGCCCGAGGCCTTTGCTTATCTGCTGGAGCGGCTGAGCTGGCTGCTGGGCGAACACCCGGTCGATTATGTGAAGTGGGATATGAACCGCGAGCTGGTGCAACCCGGCCATGAAGGGCGTCTGGCCGCCGATGCGCAAACTCGGCAGTTCTATCGTCTGCTCGATACCCTGCGCCAGCGCTTTCCTCATGTCGAATTTGAATCCTGCGCCTCCGGTGGAGGACGCATCGACTACGGCGTACTGGAGCGTACCCAGCGCTTCTGGGTGTCGGATAACAACGACGCGCTAGAGCGCCAGACTATCCAGCGCGGCATGAGCTACTTCTTTCCACCAGAAGTCATGGGGCAACACATTGGGCACGCTCGCTGCCACGCCACCTATCGGCGTCACACCATCGCCTTTCGCGGCCTGACGGCTCTGTTCGGCCATATGGGCATTGAGCTGGATCCCGTGAAGGCTGACGACGACGAGCTGGAAGGCTATCGCCACTACATCCAGTTGCACAAAACGCTGCGCCCACTGCTGCACAGCGGCACCACCTGGCGGGTCGAGATGCCGGACGATACGGTGCAGGTCACCGGCGTGGTGAGCAACGATCGGCAACACGCCGTTTTCCAGGTAGCTCAGCTACGTATGCCGGATTATTCGCTGGCGGGGACGCTCCGCATCCCCGGTCTACAGCCTGACGCACGCTATGAGGTCACGCTGCTGGACGGCCCGGAAATCAAAACGGTGCGAGAAGGCGGCGGCACTATGCGTGAGCTTCCGCCCTGGTTACGTCAGCCGATCGTGGTTTCCGGTGATTGGCTGATGCAGGCCGGCCTTGCCCTGCCCGTCCTGACGCCGGAAACCGCGATTCTGGTCGCGCTTTCCGCAGTGCCGGACACCGCTGGCAGCTAGCTTTTTTGCTGTATAGCAATCATGGGACACCAACACATAACCACACACCGATACCCTAAATAATTCGAGTTGCAGGCAGGCGGCAAGAGAAGGCATCCCGATGAGCTTACTCAAGTAAGTGATTCGGGTGACTAAGCGCAGCCAACACACCTGCAACTTGAAGTATTGACGGGTATACCCTCCAGGGGGAAAGTAAGATGCCTACAACCTCGTGCTACTACAAAAATAACCGTAACTTCTGGATTTTCGGCGCGTTCTTCTTTCTTTATTTCTTTATCATGGCAACGTGCTTTCCGTTTTTGCCAATTTGGCTGGCGGACGTTATCGGGCTCAACAAGACCGATACTGGCATCGTTTTCTCCTTCCTGTCGTTGTTCGCGATCCTGTTTCAGCCTTTCCTCGGCATCCTGTCCGATAAGCTGGGTATGAAGAAGCACCTGCTATGGGTGATCTCGGTGCTGTTGCTCTTTTTTGCCCCTTTCTTTCTGTATGTCTTCGCACCGCTGTTAAAAATCAACGTGATACTGGGTGCTTTAGTCGGTGGTTTGTATATCGGGTTCTCTTTCAGCGCGGGAGCCGGAGCCATTGAAGCCTACATCGAACGCATCAGCCGACAGCACCACTTTGAGTACGGCAAGGCGCGCATGTTTGGCTGTTTTGGCTGGGGAATTTGCGCCTCAACGGCGGGTATGCTGTTTAACATCAACCCCGATATCGTGTTCTGGATGGGATCCGGCTCGGCGATTATCTTGATTGTGTTGCTGTGTCTGGCGAAGACGGAAAGCAACCCGACTGCCGCCGTCATGGACTCGCTCGGGGCTAACGCTTCGCCTTTTAGTGTGAAGCTGGCGTTAGGATTGCTGGCCAACCGTCAGTTCTGGCTGCTGGTGCTGTACGTGGTCGGCGTCGCCTGTATTTATGACGTCTACGATCAGCAATTCGCTAATTTCTTTAAATCGTTCTTTAGCTCGCAGGAACAGGGCAACCAGATCTTTGGTTTTGTCACCACCGCGGGGGAAGCTGCAAATGCGCTAGTGATGTTCTGTACGCCTTGGCTTATTAACCGGATCGGCGCTAAAAATGCGCTTCTGGTGGCTGGCACGATTATGTCGATCAGGATCTTGGGCTCGGCCTGTGCCACGTCCGTCACGGAGGTGATCATACTGAAAATGCTGCACGCCTTTGAAGTGCCGCTGCTGCTCATCGGGATTTTCAAATACATCGCCAATACGTTTGATTCGCGCCTGTCGGCCACGATTTATCTGGTGGGCTTCCAGTTCGCCAAGCAGTTTATGGCGATATTCCTCTCCTCCGCGGCGGGCAATCTGTATGACCGCATCGGCTTCAACCAGACTTACCTTATTCTGGGCGGCATCGCGCTTACCTTCACTGCAATCTCTGCCTTTACGCTGTCATCGTCACGTAGCTCGGCGGGGATGAGTTCTCAGGCTGCGCATTAACATTATCGCGCCCCATCGGTTTAATACCAACGGGGCACGATATTACTATTTCACATCTCGCAACGCCGTTTTATCCACATAAGGCTTCATGATGCCATCCGCCTCTTTTTGTGCGGCAGCAGCGGCGTCATCGACCTTTTTCGCCGGATCGTTTAGCAGCGCCGCCAGCTGATTTTCCATCGCTTTACGTACTGCAACCGTTTCATAGGTGGCGTACCACGGATGGGCGTATTGCAGCTGTGACAGCGCAATGGCCGCACGCGGATCTTTCGCCAGATAGTCCTTCATTTCTGGCAGATCGTAGGCCGCCATGCGCGGGGCGAAGTAGCCGGTAAAACGACTCCAGTTACCGCTCACTTCAGGGCTGACCAGATAGTTCATGAATTGCCAGGCCGCTTTCTTCTGCTCTTCGGAAATCCCTTTGAAGCTCACCAGACTTGCCCCGCCGATGGTCACGCCACGACGCTCTTTTTCCGGCATCATCGCCACACCAAGCTGGAAATCTTTGGTGTTTTCACGCATAAAGCCCAGCGCGCCGGTACTCAGCATCGTCATGCCCAGCTTGCCGGAGAAAAACGCGGCGCTGATCTGTTTGGAATTCAGCACGCCAGCGGGCATCACTTTGTCGCGATACACTAAGTCGCGCCAGAACTGGAGTGCGCCTTTGGTCGAGGCGGTGTTGTAATACACTTCGCCCGGATAGTCGGCATTGTAATACGCCCCGCCGTTGGCTCGCGTCAGCGCAGACAGCATCCAGCCGCCGTAGTCATCGTTCGTGGACGGAATCATGATGCCCCACTGCCCTTTTGCCGGGTCAGTCAGTTTCTTCGCGACCGTAATCACTTCATCCCAGTTTTTCGGCGGTTCGTTGAAACCGGCCTTCTTCAGCATGTCTTCGTTGTAATAAAGGATCGGCGTCGAGTTGTGGAACGGGATCGCGTAAGTTACGCCCATCACCTGCGCGTTCTGATGCAGCGCGGGCCAGAAATTTTTAGTCAGGAAAGGCGTGGCCTTTTCTTTGCCGTATTTGAACAGCTCGTCCATCGGCAGAATTTCATCTTTGATGACCAGATCGGCAGTGAAGTTTGCCGACATAATTACCAGCGCGGGAGGATCGCCCGCTTTAGCAGCGGCTTCCGCTTTCACCTTCGTCGTGTCGTAATTGCCGGTGAAGATCCCGCGCACTTCAACCTGATCCTGCGATTGGTTGTACTCCTTGATGATGCGCGTCATTTCCATCGTCAGCTTGCCATCAACCGGCGCGGGAAACATGAAATCGATACTCTCTTTCGCCAACGCGGGGCCGGACATCAGCAAGGCTATCGCCAGCGCCATCATACGGGGCTTACGCATTTCTTTTCTCCTGGGATAAATTACGGGCGGTTTGCCCGGAAAACCAATGACAATCCTGCGGTGAAAAATGAAGCACAATGGAGGCGCCGACATCCGGCACGACATCGCGATTTGGCCGACGGTAGCGAATATTTCCCAACGGCGTATCCACATGGATCAGATACTCCGCACCAAACAGCTCCCGTTGCTTCACCGTTCCCGACAATGACAAGTCGCCGTCTGACGCGGCGTGTTCGGTAATATGCTCAGGGCGAATACCAAGCAGCACACTGGTCAGTGAACGCGTTTCTTCACTGGCGGGCAGCGCCACAGACAATGCCTGTAGAAATGCTTGCCCATCAGCACAAGGCAGCGTCACCATATTCATCGCGGGCGTGCCGATAAATCCGGCGACAAAGACATTCGCGGGGTGAGAATACAGCTGCTCTGGCGTGCCAACCTGTTGCAGCACGCCACGGTCGAGCACCGCAATTCTGTCCGCCATCGTCATCGCTTCGATCTGATCGTGCGTGACGTAAACGGTGGTTGTTTTCAACTGCCGATGCAGATCCATAATGCCGTCCCGCACATCGCTGCGCAGGCGGGCATCCAGATTCGACAGCGGCTCATCCATCAAAAACAAGCGCGGATCGCGCACGATCGCCCGCGCCATTGCTACACGCTGACGCTGACCGCCGGACAGTTTTCCCGGCTTACGTTTCAGGAGTGGCTCAAGCTGAAGCAGGCTGGCAACGCGCTGCACGCGCTGTGGATACTCCGCTTTCGGCTCACCGCGCATCCGCATCCCGAAAGTGATGTTTTGCTCGACGGTCAGGTGCGGAAACAGCGCGTAGTTCTGGAAAATCATCGAGAAATTGCGCTGCTTCGGACTCCACGTCGTAATGTCGTCGTCACCCAGCAGGATCTGCCCATCGCTCACGTCTTCCAGACCGGCCAGCATACGCAGCAGCGTACTTTTTCCGCAGCCAGACGGCCCGACCAGCACCAGAAACTCACCGTCAGCGATATCCAGCGAAAGCGACGCCAGCGCCTGCATGTGCTCGAAGCGTTTACTGATATTACGTAACTGAATCACGGCCATTACGCATCCACCGGGCAGCTGATACGCGGATCGTAGAGGTAAGGTCCAGGATACGAGGTGATCGACTGGCTGTAGCTCACCAGCCCGGTGACTGGCACATAGCGGTGCATGACCACGCTGGCGGGTTCCAGGTTGTAGTACGACGTATCGTCATAGTAGAAATACGGTACCTGATGGACGGTACCCGGCACGGTGGCGATAATCGCCTGCCGATGCTGCGTCATAATCAGGCGGTGCGTATGTCCACAGAAGATCCGCGTAAGCTGCGGGAAACGCTCGATCAGCGTCAGCAGCTCACTCCCGTTTTCGCAGGCGATCCGATCCATGTGCGCCGATCCCAGAGGAAGAGGCGGATGGTGCATGAAGATCGCCGTTTCGCGCGTTGAGTGATCCTGCAATTGCTGCTCCAGCCAGCCCAACGTGGACGGCGTCAGCCAGCCTTTCGCCTGCCCGGCCAAACTGGTGTCGATGAACAGCAGGCGCATCGGGAAGTCATCCACCGCATAGCGGATGTTCTCTGGATCATCGCCCAATTGCGGGCAAAGCGGGCGCATCGCATTGAGGAAATGCTGCTTATCATCATGATTGCCCGGAATCACGTACATCGGGTAATCCAGCATCTGCAATACGCGCTGTGCCACCTGATACTCCTGCGGGCTTCCGCAGTTGACGATGTCGCCGCTAATCACCACCGCGTCCGGCCGCTCGCTCAGCGCGTTTAGCTGGTTAATGACCTTGGCGTTTTCTCCGTTAATATCAATAAATTCATAGAGCTTGCGCCCCTCACTGCGAAAATGCAGATCGGAAATTTGTGCCAGCAACATAACTACCACCTCATCGTTATTTCGCCCGTTGGCGATTCACTTAATGCCCGAGAAGCCGAAGCTGCTCAGGAACTGCTTCTGGAACACCACAAAAGCCACCATCAACGGCAGGCACACCAGCAGCGTACCCGCGCAGATCAATCCCCACTGCCCCCCGGACTCCGCGCCCATAGCAAACGACACCAGCCCGATGGTCAGCACCTGTTTGTCAGGGTCATTGAGCACCATCAGCGGCCAGAGATATTCGTTCCAGTGGTAGGTAATGCTGACCGTGGCAAAAGCCAGAATCGACGGCCAGGTCATCGGGATCAGGACGTGAAATACCACCTGCCACCAGCGACAGCCTTCCATCAACGCGGCTTCTTCAATCTCTTTGGCGATATTGAGAAACGCCTGACGCATCAGGAATACGCCAAATGCCGAGGCGAAATACGGCATCATCACGCCAGTCAGAGTGTTAAGCAGGCCGAGCTGTTTGAGCGTCATCATGTTTGGCACCATCATGACGACGGGCATGATCATCATCTGAATCAACAGCAGGTAGAACAGCAGCGTTTTGCCGCGAAACTCGTGGTAGGCAAAGATGTAGCCCGCCGTGGTGATCGTCACCAGCTGTACCAGAAACGTGCCGACCGCAAAGATCAGCGTGTTGGTGTAAAGCCGTAACCAGTCGGCGCTATCCCACGCATCGCGGAAGTTATCGAGCGTCAGCGGGAGACGCGGCAACAGCGAGGCCATGTCCACGCCAAAGCTGCTGGTGCTGACGGAAGAAGACAGCATCCAGATAAACGGGCTGACCCACAGTAACGCGGCGCAAATCAGCAGCAGCGGCAGCGTGAACCGCGTCGTAATGCGCAGCGGATGACGATTGGCAACGCTGCGGTTAGCAACATGCCGAACGTCAACGCTTAGGTTCTCAACATTCGGGCGATCAACGCTCGGATTTTCAACGTTCATAGTGCGCCCCTTTCTCCAGCACTTTCAGATTCATAATGGAAAAGGCGAACAGCATCGCCAGCGTCAGGAAGGTCGCCGCAGAGGCTTTGCCCAGATCGTGCGTGTCATTCGCCAGATCCTGGATGTAATAGAGCAGCACAGTCGTCGCATTATTCGGCCCGCCGCGCGTCATCACGGCAACATGGTCGATTTGGGTAATGGCGTAGATAAAGGCGATGGTGACCACGAAGGCGATGGTTGGCCGCAGCAGCGGCAGCGTGACGTAGAAAAACACCTGACGCCGTGAAGCCCCTTCCATCAGCGCCGCCTCACGTGCAGAGGCTGAAACGGCTTGCAGACCGGCGAGAAAAAACAGCATGTAGTAGCCAGCGAATTTCCAGATGCCGATGATGCTCACCGCCACCAGCGCACTGTCGCTCATGCCGAGATAGTTGTTGTTCACCGGGCCGAATACTTTCGCCAGATAGTAATCCAGCAGCCCCAGCCCCGGCATAAAGATGAACAGCCACAGCGTCGCGGCACTCACCAGCGGAATAATCATCGGAAAGAAGAAGGCGGTACGCAGCCAGCGGTTAACGCGCGTGTTTTCCCACAGCAATACCGCCAGCAACAGCGCCAGTAGCACGCCGGGCACCACCGTCATCAGGATATACAGCACATTGTTCAGCAACGCCTGCCAGAACACTGCGTCCTGCACCAGACGTACAAAATTATCCATCCCGACAAACAGCGGCGTATCGGCATTCAGCCGGGTGTCATACAGGCTGTCGATGACCGAGCGCAACAGGGGGAAATAGGTGAAGGCAAGCAAAAAAACCAGCGTCGGCAACAGCACAAGATAGGGAAAGCATTTTGCACGCATAACTCAAAGGTCGCTCAGTGTGAAACACAGAGGCCTTACCCTAGAACGCTAGCGTGTCAGTGGGGCGTCAGTTTAATGACAGTTTGTTTTCGGGTAGGGAAAATATGCCTGCGAACGATTCATCTGCGTTTTGACAGGTGATTTGCGGGAAGGCTCGAAGTCCCTAAAAATACGGCTGGGAAGAGTGACTGACTTTGCTGTATCATTTTTAACCTGTAAAATTATAAGGAATCAATCATGCTAGGGCTTGAAGCTATGGCTATCGTCAACCAAGGGCCGGATAAGATAGAGAGCGTTTTCAATAACGTGTCTCAGCCTATTGAGCGATCCATATCTGACTTTGACAGAAGTCACGGGAATTCTATCTCGAAAAAACAAGCCTCCGATGCATTGAAAGTCATCTACAAAGTCATGACACCCGTTGAAAAAAACTGTGAAAAATATAAAGAGTTTATCGATACCCTTAGCAATGGAACCGATAAGGACATTGCGGCACTAGACATTCAGCGTAGTGACATCGACAAGCTAAACAATCAGGTTAATCAAATAGATCATGGCATAACGAGGCTTCTTTATACCTTCTTTGTTGCCGAAAATAACAAAGCCTGGTTGCCACATCTCACCACGCTTATGACAATGAAAAACCACGCGATCAACACATTCATTGAATACAAGAAGTTGACTATGGCTTTAGCCACTCTCGGCACTCAGTTTCTTCCTCTTGAATACGAAGAAGCAGAGGAATTTAGTGATGAAGAATTAGCTGCTTTCAAAAAGTCAGTTGAAGACAGCCACAAAAGACTTGGCATGGAGCCGCCAGCATGGAAAACCGCGTAAGCATTATTATTGATGCAGCCGCAGGTCAATTGGAAAATTTCTTTGCTAAAGCATTAGCAAATTATAAAAACAACGGAAAAGTCTCTGCATATATTGGAAAGATGGGGGGCTTTGAACGTTCACCTCAATCTACCCTTTCTGGGATTTACAAATCTCATATTCGTATTCCAGGAGAAGAGGCTCCGTGGCCTGCATCACAACTTCTTCATCGCAGAGTCAGTGATAATTTTTTAGTGTTTGCGATACACAATATCCATCCCCTGCATATTCAAGTGATTGCGATTATTAAGCCAGATGGTCATGAAAAAATTAAGAAACTATTACCCACTATTATAAAAATAACGGAAAGCAAATTTCAGTCTCTAAATGAAAGACAGCTTAATTCACTCTCTTATTATAAATAAGAGAGGCTGAATATCGAGTAATGATTGAATAAACCAAAAACTCCTTCTGGTATCAGTTTCAAATTCCCCGTAGAGCCAAATACATTTGGCCTCGCATGCGTTAAAATACATGCGAGGCCAATATTCACACCGAACTTATTAATAATCGCTCATCGGCACACACGAGCAGAACAGGTTACGGTCACCGTACACATCGTCCAGACGCTTCACGCTCGGCCAGTATTTGTGTTCGCTGCCTGCCGGGAAGACCGCCAGCTCGCGGCTGTACGGGTGCGCCCAGTCAGCCACCAGCTCCGCCTGCGTGTGCGGTGCGTTCACCAGCGGGTTGTCATCCAGCGGCCATTCGCCCTGTGCAACGCGGTTGATTTCGGCACGGATCGCCAGCATAGCGTCAACGAAGCGATCGATCTCTACCTGACTTTCCGATTCCGTTGGTTCCACCATCAGCGTACCCGCTACTGGGAATGACATGGTCGGCGCATGGAAACCGTAGTCGATCAGGCGCTTGGCGATATCCATCTCACTGATGCCGGTACTCTCTTTAAGCGGACGAATATCCAGAATACATTCGTGCGCCACGCGACCGTCACGGCCGGTGTAGAGCACCGGATACGCCTGCTGCAAGCGCGTCGCGATGTAGTTGGCGTTCAGGATCGCCATCTGGCTAGCCTGTTTCAGCCCTTCCGCGCCCATCATGCGGATATACATCCAGCTAATCGGCAGAATAGACGCACTGCCGAACGGTGCCGCAGAGACCGCGCCTTGTTCCGTCAGCACACCCTCGATTTTTACCACCTGATGACCCGGTACAAACGGTGCCAGATGCGCTTTCACGCCAATCGGCCCCATACCCGGACCGCCGCCGCCGTGTGGAATACAGAAAGTTTTATGCAGGTTCAGGTGCGACACATCTGCGCCGATGTAGCCCGGCGTCGTGATGCCAACCTGCGCATTCATGTTCGCACCGTCCAGATACACCTGACCGCCGTATTGATGCACGATCTGGCACACTTCGCGGATCGTCTCTTCATAGACGCCGTGAGTGGATGGATAGGTCACCATGATGCAGGAAAGCTGTTCGCCCGCCGCCTGCGCTTTCTCACGCAGATCGTGCAGATCGATATTGCCCTGCTTGTCACAGGCGACCACTACCACGTCCATCCCCGCCATCTGCGCCGATGCCGGGTTCGTACCATGGGCGGAGCTAGGAATCAGGCAGAGATTGCGGCCAGCTTCATTGCGGCTTTCATGATAGCGACGGATCGCCAGTAGCCCCGCATATTCGCCCTGCGCACCCGAATTGGGCTGCATGCAAATCGCGTCATAGCCCGTCAGTTGCACCAGCCAGCCCGATAGCTGTTCGATCATCTGACGATAGCCCAGCGCCTGTTCCGTCGGACAGAATGGATGCAGCTCGGCAAATTCCGGCCAGGTGATCGGCAGCATTTCCGCCGCCGCGTTGAGCTTCATGGTGCAGGAACCAAGCGGGATCATCGCCTGATTCAGCGCCAGATCCTTACGCGCCAGACGGTGCAGGTAGCGCATCATCTCGGTTTCGCTGTGATAGCGGTTGAACACTGGATGCGACAGGATCGCGTCGTGGCGTACCAGCCCGGCGGGGATCGTTGCCGCTTTCTGGCCGATGGCCGCATCAAGCGCGTCAATATCCAATCCGTGATCGTCACCTAACAGCACGGCAAACAGCGCCAGCACGTCTTCACGCGTGGTCGCTTCATCCAACGTGATGCCTACCGCACTCGCCAGATCGCTGCGCAAGTTGATGCCAAAACTTAATGCCCGGCTCAGCACCGCGTCTTTGTCCGCGACTTCGATAGTCAAGGTGTCGAACCAACTGCGATGGCGCAGCAGCAGCCCGCCCTGCATTAATCCCCGCCGCCAGAATATCGGTCAGACGGTGAATGCGTCCTGCAATACGTTTGAGCCCTTCCGGCCCGTGGAATACCGCGTACATCCCCGCAATGTTGGCCAGCAACACCTGCGAGGTACAAATATTGGAATTCGCCTTCTCGCGGCGAATGTGCTGTTCACGCGTCTGCATCGCCATGCGCAGCGCGGTATTGCCTGCCGCATCGCGCGACACGCCGATAATACGTCCCGGCATAGCACGTTTATGTTCATCACGGCAGGCGAAGAACGCCGCGTGTGGCCCACCGTAGCCCATCGGCACGCCAAAGCGCTGTGCGGAGCCGAAGACGATATCCGCGCCCTGCTTGCCCGGTGCGGTCAACAGCACCAGCGCCATGATGTCCGACGCCACACAGCTGACGACCTTGCGCGCTTTCAGAGCGGCCATCAGGTCGCTGTAATCGTGCAGTTCGCCCGTTGTCCCCGCCTGTTGCAGCAGTACGCCAAACACCGCATCGTCTTTCAGTGCTTCTGCAGCCTTACCGATGACAATCTCAAAACCGAAAGTTTCCGCACGGGTACGCACCACGTCCAGCGTTTGCGGATGCACATCGTCGGCGACGAAGAAACGCTCAGCCTGTTTGAGTTTGCTGATGCGTTTTGCCATCGCCATCGCTTCCGCCGCCGCGGTCGCTTCATCCAGCAGCGAGGCGGAGGCCAAATCCAGACCGGTTAAATCCTGTGTGACCTGCTGGAAATTCAGCAGCGCTTCAAGACGCCCCTGAGAGACTTCCGGCTGATACGGCGTATAGGCGGTGTACCAGCCTGGGTTTTCCAGCAGGTTGCGTAAAATCACCGGCGGCATCAGCACCGCGCTGTAGCCCATACCGATGTAGCTTTTATAACGTTGATTGCGTCCTGCAATGGCCTTCAGTTCAGCTAACGCTTCATGTTCCGTCACTGCTTCTCCCACCGCTGGCGGGCTGGGCAATTGAATGTCCACCGGGACAATCTGGCGGATCAGCGCATCCAGCGACGTCGCGCCCACCACCGACAGCATGTGCTGCTGTTGGCTGACGGAAGGACCGATATGGCGCTCGATAAACGCGCCGTCATGTTCGAGTTGACTGAGTGTCTGGGTCATTACAGTAATTTCCTGCATTAATCGTGCTTGCATCAATCGTGATCGCTGCCGCGCTGAAAGACGACGCGGGCGAATAAAACAAAACGCCCCCGGTTCAGCAAAACCGGGGGCGCGATAACTACTCGTCTTCTTCTAACGACGCCTGATAGCCTTCGGCATCAAGCAGTTCGTCCAAATCAGACTCATCAGAAATTCTGATGCGGAACAGCCAGCCATCGGTGTAAGGCGCGCTGTTGACCAGCTCAGGGGCGCTTTCCAGGTCTTCGTTCACTTCCACAATCTCACCGCTGATGGGCGCATAAATATCCGACGCAGCTTTTACCGACTCCGCCACCGCGCAGTCATCGCCTGCGGCAACGACCGTGCCCACTTCGGGCAAATCGATAAAGACCATGTCACCCAGAAGCTCCTGCGCGTGTTCGGTAATGCCCACGCTGTAGATACCGTCGCCTTCGTGCAGCACCCATTCGTGCGACGTGGTATATTTTAATTCTACTGGTACGTTGCTCATTGCATCCCCTTTCCTAAAGTCGTTAATCCCGTGCGCTACCCGTCATACTTCAAGCTGCATGTGCGTTGGCTTTCCTCGTTCACCCCAGTCACTTACTTGTGTAAGCTCCTGGGGATTCACTGTGTCGCCGCCTTCCTGCAACCTGAATTATTTAGGGTATGACATAAGAAGTTATTCAATACTGAACGATGGCTTTTCCGGCGCGGACAAAGCCGGGTTTGGTCACGTGGACAGGTAGTTCGCGGTTACGAATCTGCACAATCGCCTGCTCACCAATTCCCACCGGAACTCGCGCCAGCGCGATGCTCACGCCAAGCGTCGGCGAGAACGATCCGCTGGTGATGACCCCTTCGCGCATCACGCCATCACTATCAGTAAAGCGCACAGGTAAATCATTGCGCAATACGCCTTTTTCCGTCAGCACTAAACCAACCAGTTGATCGGTCCCTTTTTCGCGCTGATGCGTTAATGCTTCACGCCCGATAAACTCGCGATCCTCCGGCTGCCAGGCGATTGTCCAACCCATATTGGCCGCCAGCGGCGAAATGCCTTCATCCATATCCTGACCGTACAGGTTCATCCCCGCTTCCAGCCGCAGCGTATCGCGTGCGCCCAGTCCGCATGGCTTCACGCCAACTGCCAGCAGCTGTTGCCAGAAGTCGACCACCTGCTCATTCGGCAGCGCAATTTCATAACCGGCTTCGCCCGTATAACCTGTCGTGGCAACGAAGAAATCCCCCGCCAGCTTGCCAAAAAATGGCTTCATGCCAGCGACCGCAGCCACATCGGCATCACTCAGGCCTTTTGCCTTCAGGATTTCTTGCACTTTTTCCTGCGCCTGCGGACCTTGCACCGCGACCAGCGCCAGATCGTCGCGCTCACGGAGTTCAACCCCGAACGGTGCAGCGTGCTGCCCGATCCAGGCGAGATCTTTTTCACGGGTCGCGGAGTTCACGACCAGTCGGAAATGGTCTTCCGTGAGAAAATAAACGATCAGATCGTCAATGACACCGCCGGAGGCATTCAGCATGCCGCTATAAAGTGCTTTGCCCGGCTGTGTGAGTTTGGCGACATCATTCGCCAGCAGATAGCGCAGGAATTCACGCGTTCTCACACCGTGCAAATCGACGATGGTCATGTGGGAGACATCAAAAATGCCGGCTTCCCGACGCACAATGTGGTGCTCATCCAGTTGGGAACCGTAATGCAGCGGCATCATCCAGCCGTGAAAATCCACCATTTTGGCGCCATCGGCCAGATGTTGTTGGTACAACGGGGTCTGCTTTGCCATTCTTCATCCCTCTTCAGCGCATGGCGTTCAGGCGATAAAACACACTGCGCAAACGATATCTTATGACTGAACTTACCACCGACGCGCAGGTTAAACCACTCTCTCAGACATAAGATAAATTATATAGAAGACAAAGAAAGTCGAATCGTCCACAAAAAACAAAGTAGCGTAATATTCTTAGTAATTAACAAAAATAAGCACGTAAATTATTTAAATCAGCGAAAACCACAGATTAATGACATTAAAACTGGCTAACGCAGGCATTGACACCCAACTGAAAATGCCATTCGGATTAGATAATATAATGATAAAAACAAACCTAAATTAGATTTTTTCAATCAAAACCCAACAACGACTCCCAACCTGACGCCCTCCCTTCCGCCATCATCATCACGATTCTGTGAACCGCTTCTCAGGCGTCTTTATCTCAGTGCCAGCGAACAAAATGACATGGCACTTGACGGAAGGCGCTGAGAACTGACTTATCCCACACTAATAGCAAGGAATTGCGCGACATGTATTTTTCGCTTTATCAAAATCAAACGTGATTAGGAGATAGATGATGGCTAACAGAATGATCCTTAACGAAACATCCTACTTTGGCACGGGCGCGATTGCGCACATCGTCGATGAAGTGAAGCGGCGGGGGTTCAAAAAAGCGCTGCTGGTGACGGACAAGGATTTGGTTAAATTTGGCGTCGTGACCAACGTCACGGCGAAGCTGGATGCGGCAGGCTTACCCTACGATATCTACGATGAAGTGATTCCCAATCCAACCATCACCGTGGTGGAAAGAGGCGTCGAGCGCTTCAAGGCATCACAGGCCGATTATCTGATCGCGGTTGGCGGCGGCTCACCGCAGGATACCTGTAAGGCCATCGGGATTATTATCAATAACCCTGAATTCGCCGATGTCCGCAGTCTGGAAGGCGTCGCGGCCACCCCACGCCCCGCCGTCCCGATTATCGCGATCCCGACCACTTCCGGAACGGCCGCAGAAGTCACCATCAACTACGTCATCACGGATGAAGAAAAACGCCGCAAATTCGTGTGCGTCGATCCGCACGACATCCCGATTGTCGCCATCGTCGATCCCGACATGATGATGAGCATGCCTGCCTCGCTGAAAGCCGCTACGGGGATTGACGCCCTGACGCACGCCATTGAAGGCTTCACCACCAAAGCCGCCTGGGAACTGACCGATACGCTGCATCTGAAGGCCATTGAGATTATCAGCCGCTCACTGCGCGATTCCGTCGCCGGGAAACCAAAAGGCGTGGAAGAGATGGCGCTGGGGCAATACATCGCTGGCATGGGATTCTCGAACGTCGGGCTTGGGCTGGTACACGGTATGGCGCACCCGCTTGGCGCGTTTTACAACACGCCACACGGCGTTGCTAACGCGATCCTGTTGCCGCATATCATGGCCTACAACGCGGATTATACCGGTGAAAAATTCCGAGACATCGCTGTGGCAATGGGAGTAAAAGGCGCGGCAGAGATGTCGATTGCTCAAGCGCGGGAAGCCGCGATTAACGCCGTGCGGCAGCTTTCCCACGACGTGGATATTCCACCGAGACTGCGTGATGTCGGAGTAAAAGAAGAGGATATTCCAGCACTGGCGCAGGCCGCCTTTGACGACGTCTGCACCGGCGGCAACCCGCGCGATACGAATATCGATGAGATTAAAGCGCTGTATCGATCTATTTATTGAGAATATCTCAACGCCACCCGCGATATCCCGCGGGTGGCCGTTCACTATCGTGGAATTTTCTCTTCAATACGTTGGATCAAGTAGGGATAAAACGGATTCGATGACAGTCGCAGCAGCGTATCCAGATCGACCACCAGCGCAGCACGTTCTCCTCTTGGGGTAATTTTCCCCAGCGGCAAGCCAAACTCGGTAGGGTTCTGTGAGAAACGGCCATACAGCGAATCTGAATCCGGGAACGGCAGCGCGACATGCGATAGTGAATACACGTCAGATGGATAATCCATTCCCAGCTCGCGCGTCTGTTCTTGCGTCGTCCCCGCGGCGACGTCAAACGCTACGGCACGCGAACTATGCGGGGCAGCGTTGGATATCACCGTTGTATCGTAATGGCGTGGAGCGGTAGGTAGCAGTTGGCTGACAGCACCATTCGTTGACTCACGCAGAAGCGGGCCAAAATTAACGGTACGGTTTACATCAAAGAGTACCAGCTGACTGACGTTAGCAGGCAACAAATTATAGAACGCCGTAATAACGGCACGCGTACTAACGGTAAAATCCATCACCGACTGGAACGTCAGCACCGGCGGCAGATTGACCAACGTGCTCGCCTGCGCTTTACGGCTTAGCTGACTCTGAAGTTCATGCGTCAACAGCCAGGATTGGCGAGCACCATTTACCGGAAATGAATTGTATTTGAAGGGATTAAATTCCGGCAAAATACCCAGCCAGGCAGATTTGGCAAAGGCGGGAAAGATCGCGGGTAACCCAGCCAGTCCCGCAAAACGCGCATAGCTGGTAATACCGATCATCGGGGAAATGAGGATGAGCTGGTCAGGGCGCACCAGCGCGGGATTATCTAACGCATCCAGTGCGTACTTCAGCGCCAGCGCACCGCCGTTGGAAAAGCCGACAATATGTAGCGGCAGCCTTTGGCCCTGTTGCACCGTCAGGTGTGACGTCGCTTCACGCACAGCAAGCCTCGTAGCCGCTAGCCAATCTTCCCATTCCACATCGGTCAGCGCCCCCGGCACCGTCCCGTGAGCAGGTAAACGAATCCCGACCACGAAAAAACCACGTTGGCGATAACGCTCCGCAACATGTCGCAAGCTGTAGGGGGAGTCGGTCAGGCCGTGCAACATCACTACCGCGCCTTTCAGTTCCCCTTCCGGCGACAGTTCATAGGAACGATTCCAGTCATGTTGAAATTTCCCAGGATAAACCGGGCTACCCGAAAAATAGCGGTTGACCGGACGCTGTTCATCTTCGTCCAGTTCCTGCGTGACGTGCTGATTCACTTGCTGGAAGATGAGTGCTTCCTGCTTTACATACGCAGTCCAATCGCTTTTATCCAACTCATCAGCGGACAGTTCATCCGGCACATAGGTATGCCAGGGTGCAAGCGGCGGCCCGCTTTGCGTATCATAAACGCGAATAGCCAGCAGCGTCATCGCGATCACCCCAATCACAATGAGCCCACGTCTGACAATGCGCCGGGCTGATTTCATTAGCATGCTCGTTTCCCTTACCGTTACCGTGTAGCGATGCAGATGATTCTAAAGAAAATCATGCAGACACACAGTATTATTTAGGGAAATACGACACACTCCCGCCCGATACCACACGGGCGGGTGATTACCTGCACTATCAGATCAGCACACTAATATTCAGATTCTCCATCAGCCAGTGGTTGTCGGAATAATCAACGGGGATTGCAATAACAGCGGGGCCGTCAACGTCCATCGCCTGACGAAGTTTGCTGACCAGTTCATCCGCAGATTCAACGGCAAACCCTTTTGCACCGAATGCTTCCGCATACGCTTTGAAGTCAATCGGCCCAAACGACACGCCCGCCGGACGGTGGTATTTATGCAACTGCTGGATTTCTACCATGTTGTAGCCGTTATCCACCCAGATGATATGCAGAAGATTGCTTTTCAGGCGCACCGCCGTTTCCAGCTCCATACTGGACTGCATAAACCCGCCGTCGCCGGAGACGGACACCACTTTTTTGCCGGGCTGCACCAGCGATGCGGCGATCGCCCACGGTAACGCAACCCCCATCGTCTGCTGGCCGTTGGTCATCAGAATCTGTCGCGCCCGGAAGCTATACAGGTAACGCGCCAGCCAGATGTGAAAACTCCCCATATCTACACACAGCGTGACATCCTCATTCACGATATCCTGCATCGCCCGCACCAGACGCAGAGGGTGGATCGCAAATCCAGCCATGTCGATCGCGCGCGTACTGAGATCGTGACGCTGGCGCTGACGATCCTCCAATACGAGCCGTGTATCAGCAGACAAGATAAACGGCTCGCTGATGCAAGCATTCAGCGTGTCCACCGTCATCGCGATATTCCCCAGCAGCTCAATATCGGGACGATAGGCACTGTCGATCTCCGCCCGCAGCACATCGATGTGGATCAGTGTCGCCTTACCGCTATTCCATAACACCGGATCGTACTCAATCGGGCTGTAACCCACGGTCACGATCACGTCCGCCTGTTGCAGTAGCTTATCGCCAGCCTGATTGTTGAATAATCCGACACGTCCGGCAAAGTGATCGAACTGCTGCTGATCGATCACGCCAGCAGCCTGATACGTGCTGGTCACAGGCAGTTTGCTACGGTGAAGGAAACGACGCAGCGCCTGCGCATTTTCCTGCTGGCTAGCCATTAACCCGAGCAGTAACACCGGATTTTTAGCCTGCCGTAACCGCTTGGCCGCTTCGGCAACATCACTATGCGGCGCACCGTTTAACAGCGGTAAATGTGGGCAAGCCAGCACCGGGCTAATCACCGGTTCATTGACGATATCCTGCGGCAGGCTGACAAACGCCGCCCCCGGACGGCCGCTTTCCGCTGCTCGGAACGCATTCGCCAGCACTTCAGAAATCGCACTGGATGCCGTGATTTCCGCACTGAATTTGCTGACCGGCTGAAACAGGCTAACGGTGTCCAGACTCTGGTGCGTCAGCTTAAGTTTATCCGCCCGCTTAACCGCCCCGCCCAGCGCCACGACCGCATCACCTTCTGCGGTTGCCGTTGCCAGCCCGGTGACCAGGTTGGAACAACCGGGGCCGGACGTTACCAGCGTCACCCCCGCTTTCCCCGTGAGACGCCCTATCGCTGCCGCCATAAACGCGCCGTTTGCCTCATGCCGTACGGGGATCGTTTGGATCGTTGAGTCTTCCAGCTCATCAAACACGCGATCGATTTTTGCGCCGGGAATACCAAAAATATGCTTCACGCCCTGCGCTTCCAGGTGTTTTACAATCAGCTCGGCTCCGCTACTCCAGCTTTGCTGTTCGGTGGACTTTTCCATGACATGACTCCGATGAAATGACTAACTCTCTACTGACTTGATGACGCTGTTGAGGTTTTCTGAGGACAGGTCGGCATTGAGAAATTCCCGATCCTGAGGCAGATCGATGATCAGTTTGGCAATCACGCCAAACGTCAGCGTGCCGTGTTCGACGTCATAATTCAGAATATGTCCGCCGCCTTGGCGATCGTCAGTAATGAAATGTTCGTGGTAACCCGCGACATTAATTCCCTGAGTGTAAGCTGGACTACGAAAACCAATAACGCTGCCGCTACGGTGTTCAAAATGAAATGTCGGTTGCCCTTCAACCGCTTCCTGCATCGGTTTATAAGGTCGGCACTGTCGGGGGACGGTACGGGTTTCAACACAGCGAAAATTCCCGTCAATCCGCAAGGCGCAAAACAGGTTATCCGTTCCCACAACCTCATCGATCTGACGATGCACGTCTTCACGCGAGGTCCAGCGATCAAAACGGATCGTTTCTGTCGGACGAAAGAACGTCATCACCGCGAACGGCGTTTTCTGCTCTGGCTTTGCCGCCCGTGCGCTGCCGTCGGATAACAGCTGGAAAATCTGGCTATTCAAGGCAACCAGTTCCCCATCCAAACTATTAAATGTCCCTAATCCAAAGTCGCCATGTTCCAGTAATTCGGTCATCGTTCGGCTACCTTCGTATACGCCATTTATTAGTCCACTCATTAATGAGGTTTGATAAATAACGCTGTCTGCATGCTGTCGACGAAAGTCATAAGCGTAGCTAACAAAGGCTTCTTCACAGGATTGGTCACTGACACTCGTTTTCATACCGTCCTTCTCATCGCACCAATTACTTAAACAATACTAATATTTAGATAAAGATTGACGTGGAAGAGGACAAAATTCCAATATGCAATTAAGGTCATTTCAAGATCGGATACATATGGAGTCACGTAAATGGAGCTACGTTATCTGCGCTACTTTGTCGCTGTTGCACAAGCTAAGCATTTCACGCGTGCAGCGGAAAATCTCGGGATGTCACAGCCACCACTCAGCCAACAGATCAAAAAATTCGAGCAGGAGATCGGTACACCGCTGTTCAAGCGACTGACGCGCGGCGTAGAAATGACGGAAGCGGGACAGGCGCTATATGAGGACGCGCGCCAGATTTTGCAGTTGACCGATTCGGCAATCGCGCGAACCAGAAGCATTGCGCGAGGCGAAAAAGGGAGCCTGAACGTAGGGTTTTCGCCGTCGGCCATGTTCCACCCGACCGTGCTTGCGCTGCTGCATCGCTACTGTCAGCAGTATCCACACGTTCAGCCTCTGCCAAAAGAAGAAAATCCGGCAGCGCTCATCACGGCGCTGCAAGAACGCAATATCGACATCGCATTTCTGCGCCTACCCTGCGATCTTAGTGATGACATTAACGGGGAAATTTTGGCTGAAGAGCCGATGAAACTAGTGCTACCTGCCGGGCATACGCTTAGCCATAAGGCGCAGGTCTCGCTTAGCGAGCTGCGTCAGGAACCGCTGATTATTTTCCCACGCGAGGTGTGTCCGGGGCTACACGACATGATTATCCGCACCTGCTATCTATCAGGCTATGGCCCTAGACCCAGCCCATTTGCTCCACAGTTAACGGCCACCGTCGGGATGGTGGCCGCGGGCTTCGGCATCACGCTTGTGCCGGAGTCTCTCGCCTGTATTAAGGCGGATAATGTGACCTATCATGATATCGGCATGCCCGAAATCCATACACAAATTGCGGCTATCTGGCGCAAACATGAACGATCGCCCGCTATCGTGAATATGATCCACCTGATACGCCAGCATTTAAGCACTCAGCATCCCGATTAACGCGCCTAGGTAGAAAATTCCAACAATCTGCTCGTCAAAAAGCTAGTAATTGATATAAATTCTTATATGATATTAGTTATCATTATCATTTTTGACGGGTAGAAAAATGCTGACAGCAATGATCACAGCCTGCGGGCTATGGGGTGTGAGTTGGTGTATGGGGAAGCATCTGTCTAGTGCGTGGGGCGTACTGCTGCCTTGTGCCATCATGCCGCTATTGGCACTGCTCAACCTGAATCTGACACATCTGAAAGTGATTATCGCCATCGCCCTGCTGGCGACGCTTGTCATGCTGTTCCATCAACGCTTACGCCACTATTTACTGCTGCCATCCTGCATTGCACTGGCTGGCGGTTTGGCGGCGTTGTCCGTCACGTTTAACCTGACGACGCTGTAAATCTGCGTTGATCAGTAAATGGATAAGTAGACGTGGCAAGATGCAAAGAACCAGAATTTCGAACAACGAACAGGTACAGAAAAGCCAGAAACGGGATAAAAGAGAACAAATAGGGGGAAAATCAGGGGAGTACAGAGCAAGTCTGTGGTGCGAAGAGAGGGACTTGAACCCTCACGTCCGTAAGGACACTAACACCTGAAGCTAGCGCGTCTACCAATTCCGCCACCTTCGCACTGAGAACGTTGTTTGTCTTATTCGGTAAATCTATCACGACATGGTGCGAAGAGAGGGACTTGAACCCTCACGTCCGTAAGAACACTAACACCTGAAGCTAGCGCGTCTACCAATTCCGCCACCTTCGCAATTCTGTCATGCTGCTTATGCAATACTGATTTACTGCTTCGGTTCGACAAACTAGAACCGTTGTAGTGATGTTGGTGCGAAGAGAGGGACTTGAACCCTCACGTCCGTAAGAACACTAACACCTGAAGCTAGCGCGTCTACCAATTCCGCCACCTTCGCAACACTGCTTTACGCAATACCACTACGGGGGCGAATTCTAGAGGTTTTCGCGTTCACGTCAATGATTATTTCCTCTGGAATGCGGGGTTTGCTGCAAAAATCATCATCTCGCTGCGGCGTTGCGTGTAAAGAGCTCATCGAGCCATTCTATAAACACCCGAATCCGTGGCGCGAGAAAACGACCGGGCGCATACATCACGTAAAGCGGCATCGCAGGCGGCGGCATTTCCGGCAGGATCTCCACTAGTTCCCCACTTTCCAGAAACGGGCGCAGGCCGCGACGCGGCGCCTGAATAATCCCCAGTCCGGCACGCGCGCTGGCGATGTAGGCATCGGTGCCGTTAACCTGCAACGCACCGGGCAGCATACGCGTAATGCACTCCTCGCCCGACATGAATTCCAGCGGATAACGGTGTTCAGTACGCAAAGAGAAATAGCCAACCATCTGATGCCCTGACAGCTCATCAAGCGAACGCGGCACGCCGTATCGCGCCAGATAGTCGGCCGACGCACAGGTAATCTGCGGCATTGACGGCAAATGGCGGGTCGCCAGCGTTTCGTCGTCCGTCTGCCAGGCACGCAGCACACAATCGACACCTTCACGCAGCACATTAATCGCCGCATCGTTAGCGCTCAGCATCAGCGTCACCTGCGGATAGCGCGCGTAGAACTCGCCCAGCGCCGGAACGACGATTTCCCGCGCCAGCGAATGCGGCATATCCACCCGCACTTTGCCCACCGGCTGCTGCTTTTGCTGCGTGAACAGCGTGTCGATCTCTTCAATTTCCGCAAGCAATTGCAAACAGCGTTCATAATAAACGCGCCCTTCATCGGTGATCTGCACCTGACGGGTCGTACGTTGCAGCAAACGAACCCCCAGCCGTGCTTCAAGCTGTTTGATGGTGTTGCTCACCGTCGCGCGTGGCAGCATCAGTCGCTCCGCTGCGCGGCTGAAGCTGCCCAGTTCGACAATACGCACAAAAACCCGCATCGCCTGAATATGATCCATCGCCGCCACCATTGTTGGTTATTTTTGAATAGTGTTGCATAAAAAGCGGTATTTATCTTTGTTGGATAAACAACCAGACTGCTTTCACTGCCAACGAGATGAGGAAGATGACAATGCAACAACGCAAATTAGGCGCGAACGGCCCGCAGGTGTCGGCTATTGGGCTGGGCTGCATGGGAATGAGTGATTTCTATTCCACGGCGCAGGATGAAAAAGAATCCATTGCCACGTTGCATCGCGCACTGGAACTGGGCGTCACGCTGCTGGATACCGCCGACATGTATGGCCCCCACACCAACGAGCAACTGCTCGGCAAAGCAATAAAAGGCAAGCGTGAGCAAGTCTTCCTGGCGACCAAGTTCGGCATCATCCGCGATCCGGCAAACCCCAATGCACGCGGCGTCTGCGGTAAACCGGACTACATCCGCCGCGCGGTGGAAGGCAGCCTGACGCGACTCGGCACCGACGTTATCGATCTTTACTATCAACACCGCATTGATCCAACCGTTCCCATTGAAGAGACAGTCGGCACGCTGGCCGAACTGGTTCAGGAAGGCAAGATTCGCTACATCGGCCTGAGTGAAGCCTCCGCCACCACGCTGGAACGTGCGCATCGCGTACACCCTATTACGGCGCTACAGAGCGAATACTCACTGTGGACCCGCGATATGGAAACCGAGATTCTGCCCACCTGTGAGCGTCTGGGTATCGGATTTGTGCCTTACAGCCCGCTGGGGCGTGGTTTCCTGACTGGCGCGATTCGCAGCCCAGACGATCTGGCTGCCGACGATTTCCGTCATACCAATCCACGCTTCTCGGGGGAAAATTTCGGCAAGAATCTGCAACTGGTAGAGAAAATTAACCAACTGGCACAGGAAAAACAGGTTACGCCATCACAGCTGGCGCTGGCGTGGGTATTGGCACAGGGTGAACACATCGTGCCGATTCCAGGCACTAAACGCCGCCGCTATCTGGAAGAGAACGTCGCGGCGCTGGATGTCACGCTGACGAAAGAGGAACTGGCCGCCATTGATGCCATCTTCCCGCCCGATGCCGCAGCAGGTGAACGCTACGGCAAGGAGAGCATGGCGGCACTAAATCAGTAGATGAAGTATCAGTAATTACCGACGACGACCTTTACTGGCTGTGCGCGGCGGACGACCCACGGTGGCTTGATACACCTTAAAGCGTCCGGTCTGCGCCAGCACTTCATGGCTACCAAAGGCGGCATCTAACAGCGCCGGATAAGGCAGGAAGGCGTTAGCGACAATGCGTAACTGTCCGCCAATCGGTAAATGGGTCACCGCACCACGAATCAGCATTTCCGCGGCTTGCAGGCTAGTCTGCAAGCCATCATGGAATGGCGGATTAGACACGATCATATCGAAGCGACCGTCGATGTCTGAATAAACGTTACTCGCAATCACGTTGCCTTCTAACGCATTCGCTGCCAGCGTTGCCTTACTGGATTCGACAGCGGCTGCGCTGACATCGCTCAGCGTCAGGCGGATTTTCGGCGACTGTTTCGCCAGCACCGATGCCAGCACGCCTGCACCACAGGCGATATCCAGCACTTTGCCTTTCATGTGCGGCTCAAACGTAGACAGCAGCAGTCGGCTACCCGGATCCAGGTCATCACGACTGAAGACGCCCGGAAGCGTTTTGACGGTCACACCGTCCGTCACATACTCGTCCCACCAGTCATCCAGCGTGAAGCTGGCCTGCTTGTCAATCCGACCGTGGTAAAGCCCACAGCGACGTGCGCTGTCGATTTTTGCCAGCTCAACGAAGTCAGACAGCACGGGTTCAGCACTGCGCACGCCGCTGCGGTTTTCCCCAACAACGAAGATTTCCGCGCCGATCGGCATCAGGGACAGCAGGTTACGCAATTGGAATTCGGCTTCCTGTTTGCTCTTCGGCCAGTAATAAATCAGCGTGTCGCTATCCGCCACCAGCGCCGCATCCGCAACCAGACCATATTGAGCATTATCCCCAAGTGGCTTTGCCATCTGTTGCCAGTGGTGATATTGGTTGCAATGGACACGCACCGACGCCGCCTCAAATTGAGCGGGCAGGGTATCCTGCAAATCACCGGCAAACAGAACTCGGCGTGAAAGAAATTCGTCACTATGGCGCAGTATGACTTCACTGGCGGGGGTTAATGCGGACATCGGGCTACGGCTCCTTAATCATTGAGCGGGGGATTATATACGCTTCGTCCCCGAAGTTGCAGAGCGGAGAGGAAATAACCGCACCGACATTGGCGCAGCCTGACGGGGTTTGTTAGCATAGGCACGAATCATTTTCTCGCACGCCAGACAGGATAACGCATGGAATCAAGACGTGACAGTCTGCTACAGCAACTGGGGATTACGCAGTGGACGCTGCGTCGCCCGACAGTGCTGCAAGGCGAAATCGCCGTCAGTCTGCCCGCACAGGTGCGTCTGGTGATCGTCTCCGCCGAGCCGCTGGCCGATGATGAACCGCTGCTAACCGACGTGCTGCACAGTCTGGCGCTCACACCTGCGCAAGCCTATCGCCTGACGCCACAGCAGATCGAAATGCTGCCCGCCGATGCACGCTGCCACAGCTGGAGGTTGGGCATCGCGGAACCCATTGCGCTACAGGGCGTTCAGCTTTCCAGCCCTCTGCTTTCCGAACTTTATCAAAATGCCGACGCCAAACGGGCGCTGTGGCAACAGATCTGTGAACATGAACACGATATCTTCCCTGACGCCAGCTGACCTGGCACAAGCCTTTAAAATTGAACAAGTCAGCCACGCCTTTCCCTGGTCGGAAAAGACGTTTATCAGCAATCAGGGTGAGCGTTATTTCAACCTGAAACTGGAGCATGACGGGCAGCTTGCCGCTTACGCCATCACGCAGGTCGTGCTGGATGAAGCGACGTTGTTCAATATCGCGGTGCATCCCGATCATCAGCGTCAGGGGTTGGGTCGCCAGCTGTTAGAACACCTGATCGACGAAATGGAGCGACGCGGAATTCTGACGCTGTGGCTGGAAGTTCGCGAGTCAAACGCGCGAGCCATCGCGCTGTATGAAAGTCTGGGGTTTAACGAAGTCTCCGTGCGCCGCGATTACTACCCCACCGCACAAGGCCGGGAAGACGCGATTCTCATGGCGCTGCCGCTCGGCTAACACCTTTATCTACGGCACTCGCCACAAGGAGAGTGCTATAAATGTGCGCCCCGTCCCGCTCTGCCTTTTTTCCTGCCAGAAAAATCCCCGCAACGTGATCGCCATAAATAAAACCTCGTTTCTTTTTTATCACAATACGATTCCATTTCATGTTTCTGGTTTGCAGGCATGTATGGTTTATCCGTTATCTACGAGGAATAATATGAAAAAATACACTCTGGCTACGACGCTCCTGTGCGGCTTATTCTCTCTTTCCGCTTACGCGGTACAAGTAACGGCGGTGACAGCTTCCGCTTATGATTCAGACAAGGGCCACAAACCTGCCAACATTGCCGATGGCGACGTAAAAACCCGCTGGGCAGCAAATGGCGAGAGCTGGGTTCAGTTAGAACTGGATAAAGAACAGTCGGTTGAGAACTTTGTTCTGGTTCCTTTCAAAGCGGATGAGCGCAAACTGAAGTTCTCCGTGTCCTACTCCACCGATGGGAAAACCTGGCAAAAACTGGCTGACAATCTGGTCACCTCCAACAACGCCAAAGCCGGTGAAAAATTCACCTTCCCTGCCGTTAAAGCGAAATTCTTCAAGCTGGATACGTTTGGCACCGATGTGAACAAATGGAGCGCCATCAACGAGATCAGCTTTAACAGCGCTGCACAGGTTCCAGCTCAGGCCATTAAGTAACGTGTCGGGATAACCTGGAGCTTAAGTCTCATGCTGGTCAGTTAAGAGAATATGTTGATAAAAGCTGCTATTTCATTAGGCGATAGCAGCTTTTTTGCTTAGTTAGTTGGGAGCTAGCAGAGTGAAACGGTATTGCATCACAATCATAATCCCTCCTCCGACAACATCTGGCCGTTGCTGAAACTCCATTCATCGGCAGTGTTGAACTGGATTATCACCATCACATCATCCGGATGAATATTCAGCGCACTATGCAGTCGCTCGCTTAGCATGCGGAAGAAGTTTCGCTTTTGCTCACGGGTTCTCGGTTTTCCCGCAAAAATATGGAACAGCATAAAATCGTCACTACGTCCGCCACTTTTATAATGCCTGTCAAATATGCGCTGGCCAGCTGGTAGCGTTTCAAACACTTGAAAGCGATCGGCAGGCGGGACAGCAAACTCACCTATCAGGCTTTGTTGCAGAATATCGGAGAGCTGACTTATCTGTGCGTCGCTATAACCCTGACGCAGGGTGATACGGGTGAAAGGCATTTCCTTATTCCTCCAAGCAGCCAAGGGCGGAAACGGCCGCTGGCCAGCCTGCGTAAAATGCCAGATGAGTGAAAACCTCAACGATTTCTTCACGGGTTAACCCATTCTGCTGTGCGAAGTTGATATGCCAAGGAAGCTGCTGCACGCGCCCTTGCGCCGTCAGGGCGCCCAGAGTGATCAGGCTACGCTCACGCGGAGAAAGCGTTTCACGCTTCCAAATATCATTAAACAGTGTGTCTATGCTCAGTTCGGCCAGTTTCGGTGCGACGCGAGCCAACGTTTCACGATCAAGCGATTTCGCCATGGTATTTTCTCCGTATTGACAGTAGATCAATTCTGGCGCGATAGTTTCATCCCGAAAATCAAATTATTTTCAAATAACCATCCCGAATTTCAGGACGATAATGGACAAACTTTCACTGACGCTTGACCTCGATGCACTACGCAGTTTTGTGACGGGTATGGAGTGCGGCAGCTTTGCACTGGCTGCGACACGGCTTTGCCGCTCAACCTCGGCGATAAGCGCCCAACTAAAAAAGTTGGAACAACAGTGCGGTGCCAAACTGGTGGTAAAGCAGGGCCGTCACCTGGTGTTGACCCATACAGGCGAGATATTGATAGGCTATGCCCGTCGTCTGTTGGCACTGAATGATGAGGCGCAGCGAGCGGTGAAAGGTGAGCTATTGCAGGGGGAAATCCGCATTGGCATGCAGGAAGATTTTGGTGAGTCGCTGATGCCTGGTATTTTGGGCGAGTTCAAACGCCACCATCCGGGACTGCGGATTATTGCGCAAGTAGATCGTAACCAGGCGCTGCTCACCGCGCTGGATAACAACGCACTTGATATGGCACTACTGTGGCAGCCGGAGAACACCACGCGTGAAGGCCGACTGATCGACCAGTGCCAGTTGGAGTGGATACAGCATCCAGATTTAGACATCAACACACTACTAGCACGGGGGGAACCCTTGCCGTTAGTGATGCTTGAAAGCCCGTGCCTGATGCGTTCACGTGCCACAACCTGCTTAGACCGGGCGGGTATAGCGTGGAAAGTGGTGTTTATCAGCCATAGCCTGAGCGGTATCTGGGCAGCAGTGCAGGCCGGGTTGGGTATTACCGTGCGTACACGTATCGGGATGCCCAACAATCTCCACATAATGGGGAATGTTTTACCCTCACCAGGGACTCTCGGCATTAGGCTGGAGCAAAGGACTGAGAATCAAGCCATTCACAACGTGCAGGCAGTTCTGGGACAGTTGATGGAAAAGGCGCTGTTAAATGTGAAGCTTGAGTCGCCATGATCAACCTAAATGTCAGTCTCCCACGGGTTTACTTAAACGCCCCCTAATAGTCGTACGCGGGTGGAATATTTTCCCTCTCCCCATCAGTACCCACATTTTCCTTAGCATTGAAATAAAAATCATTCTCAACTAATATGCGCCTGAAATTTGACCTCCTATCGCTCCGTTTCAGGCACCAGACATGTCATCAGCCAATATTGATACCTCAGCAGATCTGCACCAGCTCTATTGTCAGCATCATGGCTGGTTACAGGGGCTATTACGCAAACGGCTGGGGAATCTGTGTGATGCGGCCGATCTCGCGCAGGATGTATTTTTACGGCTGTTGCTGAAACCGCGCCAGTTCGACAGCCACGCAGGCGCGCGAGCTTACCTGAGCGTGATGGCACAAGGCATGTGCGTCGATCTCTGGCGCAAACGGGAAATTGAGCGCGTCTGGCTCACCTCATTAGCTGAACAGCCGGAGCCAGTTGCCCTGTCGGCGGAAGACAGCAACATCATTCTCGAAACGCTGTATCAGGTTGATGCCATGCTGCGTGCGCTGCCAGAAAAGGTGCGCGCCGCCTTTATCATGGCGCAGGTTCAGGGATTGCCCTATCGGGAAATTGCTACGGCGCTGGGCGTTTCCGAACGCATGGTGAAAAAATACATGGCGCAAGCCATGCTGCACTGTGTACTGCTGGAAGCGGAGATAGGCGCGGACGATCAGGCCGTTCATTCATGAATAAGCCCAGCTTTATCGCCTTGCAGCAGGCATCGCAATGGTACGCCCAGCTGTGCGATCGGGAACCTGGCGACGAGCACTATCACCACTGGCAGCGCTGGATGGACGAAAGTGAGGAACATCGCCAGGCCTGGGAATTCGTGCAAACGGTCAGCCAGCGTTTCCAGCCGCTGCGTGGCGACAGTCAACAACCCGCGCTGAATACGCTGCTGCACCAGCCTGCGCCGATGACACGCCGCCGTGCGCTCAAGCTCGCTGCGCTGCTCAGCACCGGTTCTCTGCTGTCCTGGCTGACTTACCGCCACACGCCGTTAAAAGGCTCGCTGCTGGCGATGACGGCCGATCATCACAGCGCCGTAGGAGAAATCAAACCGCTGACCTTACCGGACAACACCCGACTGTGGCTGAACACCGCCAGCGCGATTGATATCAGCTACAGCGATCGGCGTCGGGAAATTGCCCTGCTGGCGGGGGATATTCTGATTGATACCGCCGCCGACGCCCGCCCTTTCTTCGTCACCACTGCACAAGGGCGCTTGCAGGCGCTGGGCACACGCTTCAGCGTCGCGCAGGAACCGGACACCACCACGCTGACCGTTTACCAACACGCGGTCGACGTCAGTGCCAAGAACGCCACCACCACACGTCGGGTCAACGCGGGCTATCACCTGAGTTTTAACGCCGATGGTCAGGGTAACATCTCACCCAACCAGCAGAACGACGCCGACTGGTCACACGGCGTGCTCCAGGCGGACAACATGCCGCTGGGGGACGTTGTGGCACAGCTGTCCCGCTATCGCCACGGATATCTGGCGTGCCAGCCTGCTATCGCGGATTTACGCGTGATGGGCACCTTCCCCTTAGCCGATACCGACATGGCACTGAACATGCTGGCGCAGGCCTTCCCGGTTCGCATCCATCGCCGTTTTCCGTGGTGGGTGACCGTCGAACCGCGCTGAACTCGCCTGCTTTTTCGGATACCACTTTTTTGGATACCGTTTTTTGGGATACAGATAAAAATTTTCTCTTTTGAGTTCCCCTTTTTCCACTGTCGTTCGATTCACAGTAAAACCACCAATTTTTACTCTGGGTCAGAAGGCGAATTTTCATGGCATTGATTCCATTTTTCTCTACACAGCGCACACCGTCCAAACTGGCAATGGCCGTTCATCTGCTGCTGTGCGGCGCACCGCTCTTCGCGCATTCCACCGCAACGGCGGCAGAAACAACAGTCGCGGCGGCAACCAAAACCTACGCGATTCCTGCTGGGCCGCTTAACCAGCAGCTAAACCAATTTGCCGCCCAGTCGGGCGTTTATCTGGTCGGCGATGCACAGCTGGCGACCGGAAAAACCGGGCCATCCCTGCAAGGGAATTACAGCGTCGACGGCGGATTTTCGGCGCTGCTCGCCGGAAGCGGGCTTCAGGTGATTCCGCAGCCTAACGGCGTCTGGCGCTTACAGAGAATACCGCAGGGGGATGAAATGCTGGTCGTAGCGGGCGTCAACCGCAACGGCGTGACCGAAGGCACCCAGTCCTACACCACGCGCAGCATGAACACCGCAACGCAGCTGAATTTGTCGCCGCGAGAAACGCCGCAGTCGGTGAGTGTCGTCACACGCCAGCGGATGGACGATCAGAATATGACCTCACTGGATGAGGCGATGAAGCAAACCACCGGCATTAACGTGGTCAATCAGAATAGCTATCAGGTGAAGTACGAATCGCGTGCTTTCGTGATGGATAATATCAAGGAAGACGGCGTTAACTTCTCCAGCCAGAACAGCGTCTCCAACATGGGCGCGGTGCAAGCTTCCAGCGAATCACCCGATCTGGCGATTTATGACCGCGTCGAGATCCTGCGCGGCGCGTCCGGCCTGTCACAAGGCAATGGCGAACCCGGCGGCACCGTTAATCTGGTGCGCAAACAGCCTACCCACAACTTTCAGGCATCCAGCAGCGTTGGCGCGGGCAGTTGGGATAATTACCGCAACGAGCTCGATGTCTCCGGGCCGCTGAACGACGATGCCAGCCTGCGAGGCCGTCTCGTTGGGGTTTATCAGGATAAACAGAGCTTTAAAGATTACGAGCACAGCGAAAGAAAAGTGCTGTTCGGTACGCTGGCCTACGATCTAACGCCGTCCACCACGGTCACCGGCGGCATCAACTGGCAAAAGACCCGGGGCGTGCCTGATGTGTATGGCGTTCCGTTTGCTACCAATAAAAGTAGCCTGAACCTGCCGCGATCCACCTATCTGGGCGCAAGCTGGAACCGTATCGAATTTGAAAAAATTAACCCGTTTATCGAACTGGAGCACCACTTCGATAACGACTGGACGCTGAAAACCGCGCTGAACTATATCCATTCCCGTGCGGACAGCAGCTATATCGGTATCATGAACGGCACCAGCGGCGTCAATCCAGCAACGGGAAATTCGTCGCTGAACAATAACCTGCGCTACGACAACAAGGCAGAACAGTGGGGTTACAACCTGAGCCTGAACGGCCCGTTCGAGCTGCTGGGACGCAGCCATGAACTGGTGGTAGGCGGTGATTATCAGAAAGAGAACTTCAATAACAACCACATCCGCATCAACAACACCAGCACCGTGAATATCTTCAACTGGCAGCCGAATTCTCTGGCAGAACCAGACTGGTCAAATACGAGTCTCTACAGCAATCACTACAACGACCGCTTTAATTTGTATCAGCGCGGCGCGTTCGCCACGGCCAGATTCGAGCTGGCGGATGACTGGAAGCTGATTCTGGGTGGCCGCTACAGCGCCTACAGCTATGACGAATATTTCACTAACCATTTCCGCAATACGTCCTCACTCAGCAGCCTGCATGCCAGCAATGAGTTTGTGCCTTACGGCGGCCTGCTGTGGGACTTCGCCGACAACTACACCTGGTATCTGAGCTACGCCGAGATCTACAAGCCGCAGAGTGAGAAAGACCGCAACGGTAAGCTGCTGCCCGCCATTACCGGCACCAACTATGAAACCGGCGTGAAGGGCGAGTTCTTTGATGGCGATCTGAATACCTCGCTGGCGCTGTTCCGCATCATTCAGGCGAACCGTGCGATGGCGGTCGCGGATAGCTCGGTTTGCCTGATCGGGACAAGCTGCTCCCAAGCTCAAGGCGAAGTACGCAGCCAGGGTGTCGAGTTCGATGTCACGGGCAAACTGGCCGAAGGCTGGCAGATTCAGGCGGGTTATACCCTGACCAACAGTAAATATCTTGAAGGCAGCGCAAGCGAAAGAGCCGCACAGTTCAGCCCGCGCACGCCGAAGCATATGTTCAAGCTCTACACCTCATACAATCTGCCGGGTGAGTTGAACCAATGGACGATTGGCGCGGGTATGACGGCACAGACCGAGACGCAAACCTACCCTAATCGGGCTTATGGCCTGCATCAGGGCGGCTATACCCTGTTTAACGCCAATATCCGTTATCAACCCTGAGCTTCAATCTGGTGGGTAATAATCTGACGGATAAAACCTACTTCTTAAACCTGAACAACCGCCATCTTAGCGGCAACAACTATTACGGCGATCCACGTAATTTCATGCTAACTGCGAAGTGGAATTTCTAAGCGAACACGCCTGCCGGCTTATGCTGGCAGGCCATCGCCCCATCCATTATGCAAACTCTTAGACGCTTTTATTCACTGGTCGCGCCTTTCTGGCTGACTACACGCGCCACGCTGCTGTGGTTTTTGCTGCTGCTGATTATGAGCCTGACGCTCTCCGTCGTGTGGATCAGCGTGCAGTACAATAACTGGAGCCGGGATTTTTACGACGCGCTGGCCGACTATTTTCAGCACGCCTCAGTCTACGATATGGCCGTGCGCTATCTGGCCTATACGCTGCTGTTCGTGCTGGTCATCATCTGCGGCAACTGGCTCAAGAAACAGCTGATTATCCGCTGGCGCGATACCATGACGCAGCAGTATGAGCAGGATTGGCTGCGCAATCACGCCCACTATCAGCTCAACTCAGGGCTGGATAACCCCGATCAGCGCATCGCGGAAGATATTCGCCTGCTGATCGAACAAAGCCTCGAACTCCTGCTTTCGCTGCTGAAAAATACCGCCCGCTTTTTCTCTTTCATCGCGATTCTCTGGCAGCTTTCCGGCGTCCATACCTTCACGCTAAGCGGCTACACCATCACGATACACGGCTATCTGGTGTGGATCGCGCTGGTTTACGCCGCAGTAGCCAGCATCGTGACGCACCTGCTGGGGCACCGCCTGCACAAGCTGAATATTGAACGTCAGCGGACAGAGGCCGACTATCGCGCCACGCTGCTGCGGGTGCGGGATAACAGCGAGCAGATTGCGTTCTACCAAGGGAGTGACGCCGAGCAGCAGCGGATGCGGCAGTATTTCCAGCCCATCGTGCAAAACTGGCAGCGCTTAATGGCGCGGGAATTCCGGCTGGAGAGCTTTACGACCAGCTATTTCCGCTTTAGCCTGATTATCCCGGTTTTCGCTACGCTGCCACTGTTTCTCGCACGTCAGATTAGCCTCGGGGCGATTATGCAGGCGCGATCCGCCTTCGGCTATGTGCTGGACGCCTTTGGCTGGTTTATCGATGCCTATCGGCAGTTAGTTCAGTGGTCTTCCACGATTGAACGCCTGTGGGAATTCCAGCACCGCTTACAGCAATTGCCAACGCCAGACGCTCCGCGCCATGAAGGCCATACTCTGCATATCAACGCGCTGTCCGTACCGCGTCCCGATGGTTCGCCGTATTTCGCCCCGCTGACGCTCACGCTTCAGGCTGGCGAATGGGCGACGCTTAACGCGGCCAGCGGCACGGGGAAAACCACGCTGCTGCGCACACTGGCGGGGCTATGGCCTGTCTCACAAGGAGACTGGTATTTCCCAGCGGGCCGCGCGCTATTTTTGCCGCAAAAAGCCTATTTACCGCAGGACACGCTGCGTCAGGTACTGTGTTACCCGCAGGCGCAGTTAGCGGATACCGCACAGTTGACCGCAGTGCTGAAACAAACCGGACTGACCGCGCTGATTCCTCGTCTGGACGACAAGGCGAACTGGAGTCGGGAACTATCGGGCGGCGAACAACAGCGCCTGTCGCTCGCGCGTGCGCTACTGCTGCGCCCGACGCTACTTTGTCTGGATGAAGCCACCAGCCAGCTCGATGACACAGCGGCGCTTCAACTGCTAGAACACATCAGGATTACGCTGCCACAAACCATTGTCTTGGCCGTCAGCCACCAGCCTGCCGTACAGGCCAGTTTCAGACATCAGATACGGTTAACGCCGCTCGAAGCAGAGAAGAAAGCGCACACAGAGAACCACACAGACGAGCCTTCCGTTGCGCCGCTAGCAGCGGACAATCAGCAGGTTGCTTACGGAAAGATGTGAAGGGAAAAACAGGAAAAAACAGCCCGGAGCGAACGTCCGGGCTGATGTGAATTTACTCGTTATCGCCCAGCAGAACGGATTCCAGCGCGATTTCGATCATTTCGTTGAAGGTGTTTTGACGCTCTTCTGACGTGGTCTGCGCACCGGTACGAATGTGGTCAGAAACGGTACAGATGGCCAGCGCTTTCGCACCGAACTCTGCCGCTACGCCGTAGATACCGGCCGCTTCCATTTCCACACCCAGAATGCCGTACTTTTCCATCACGTCGAACATCTGCGGATCTGGCGTGTAGAACAGATCGGCGGAGAAAATGTTACCAACGCGGACAGAAACATCGCGAGCTTTAGCAGCATCAACGGCATTACGCACCATGTCGAAATCGGCAATCGCCGCGTAGTCGTGATCTTTGAAACGCATACGGTTCACTTTGGAATCCGTACAGGCGCCCATGCCGATCACGACGTCACGCAGTTGAACATCTTCACGTACCGCACCGCAGGAACCCACACGGATGATCTTCTTCACGCCGAATTCGGTGATCAGTTCTTTTGCATAGATTGAGCAGGATGGGATACCCATACCGTGACCCATTACCGAAATTTTACGGCCTTTGTAAGTCCCGGTGAACCCTAACATGCCACGCACGTTATTCACTTCGCGGGCATCATCCAGAAAGGTTTCCGCAATGTACTTAGCACGCAGCGGGTCGCCCGGCATCAGTACAACGTCCGCGAAATCACCCATTTCTGCATTAATATGTGGCGTTGCCATGCGTTTATTCCTTATTAATCAAGTTCACGTAAAAAACGGTGTGTTTTACAGTATCGATTTGCCGTAGTCCATAGGCGACAGGCCAAAGTAAGCCGCGACTGTCTGCCCGATATCGGCGAAAGTGTCACGATGGCCGTATGAGCCCGGCTTCACGTTCGGCCCATAGATCAACACCGGTACATTTTCACGGGTGTGATCGGTACCGTGCCAGCTTGGGTCACAGCCGTGGTCAGCCGTCAGAATCAGGATGTCGTCGCCCTTCACGCGGGACAGCATTTCTGGCAGGCGGCGGTCAAACAGCTCCAGCGCGGCAGCGTAGCCCGGAATATCGCGGCGGTGGCCGTAGGCGGAATCGAAATCAACAAAGTTGGTAAACACAATGGTGTTGTCGCCCGCGCTATCCATTTCTTTCAGCGTGGCGTCAAACAGCGCATCGATGCCGGTCGCCTTCACTTTCTTCGTGATACCGACCTGCGCGTAGATATCCGCAATCTTACCGACGGAAACCACTTCGCCACCTTTTTCATCCACCATTTTTTTCAGGATGGTCGGCGCAGGCGGTTCAACGGCCAGATCGTGACGGTTGCCGGTACGCTCGAAGTTGCCGGGTTTGTCACCGATAAACGGACGTGCGATCACGCGCCCGATGTTGTAGCCGCCTTCGGTCAGCTCTTCGCGGGCAATCTCACACAGCTCGTACAGCTTATCCAGACCGAACGTTTCTTCATGGCAGGCAATCTGGAACACAGAATCCGCAGAGGTGTAGAAAATCGGCTTGCCGGTTTTCATGTGTTCTTCAGCCAGCTGATCCAGAATCACCGTACCGGAAGAGTGGCAGTTGCCCAGATAGCCCGGCAGATTGGCGCGCTTCACCAGTTTATCCAGCAGCTCCTGCGGAAAACTGTTCTCTTCATCTTTAAAATAGCCCCAGTCGAACAGGACAGGCACACCGGCAATTTCCCAGTGACCCGACGGCGTATCTTTACCCGAGGAGATTTCGCTAGCGTGTGCGTAAGCACCGATGATGTCTGCGTTTTCATCCAGCCCTGGCGGGAACGTTCCCGTTGAGGCCTCAGCGGCTTTACCCAGCCCCAGACGGCTCAGGTTCGGCAAATGCAGCTTGCCACTGCGCCCTTTATCCGCCGTCCCCGCGGCACACGCCTGAGCGATATGGCCCAGCGTATCTGAACCGACATCGCCAAAACGTTCTGCATCAGCACTGCTGCCGATGCCAAACGAGTCGAGAACCATAATATATGCACGTTTCATTCTTTTTCTCCTGCGCAGCTATGCGCTAACGCCCTGCCGACAGGCAGGGGAAAATCAATTCAAGACGACCACTAAGCAGCCCTGTGCGATCACGCTTCTGCGCTCACTCGACGATAGACCATCGGGGTCTTTTCTGGCGCAGTGTCGCCCAGTTGGATCGCAGCACGGACTTCATTCGCCGCCTGCTGCCACTGCGCTTCCGTATTGGCGTGGATCACCGCCAGCGGGCGCTGCGCATCAACGCGCTCACCCAGACTGATCATGCTATCCAGACCGACGCTGTAATCGATCGTATCCGTGGCCTGACGGCGTCCACCGCCCAGCGAAACGACGGCCATGCCCAGCGCGCGGGTATCCATCCCAGTCACGATGCCTTCACGCGTCGCGAATACCGGCTTACTTAATGTCGCTACTGGCAGGTAACGATCGTAGTGTTCGACAAAATCGCCTGGACCACGCTGTGCGGCGACCATGCGACCAAAGACTTCGGCTGCTTTGCCGTTATCCAACACGGCTTGCAGAAGTGAATGCGCATCGTCCGCCGAGCTTGCCAGTCCGCCCGCCAGTAGCATCTCACCACAGAGCGCCATAGTAACATCATACAGGCGCGGATTGCGGCTCTCCCCCGTCAGGAAACGCACGGCTTCCCGCACTTCCAACGCGTTGCCTGCGCTAGAGGCCAGCACCTGATTCATGTCCGTCAGCAATGCGCTGGTGCGGCATCCAGCGTTGTTCGCTACGCCGACAATCGCCTGCGCCAGCTGTTCGGACAGTTCATAGGTCGGCATAAACGCTCCCGACCCCACTTTGACGTCCATCACCAGCGCATCCAGCCCTTCAGCCAGTTTCTTCGCCAGAATCGACGCGGTGATCAGCGGGATTGAATCGACCGTGGCGGTAATATCACGCGTGGCGTAAAAACGTTTATCCGCCGGAGCTAGCGATGAGGTCTGCCCAATGATCGCGACGCCAACCTGCTGGATGATGCGGCGAAAATCTTCATCATTCGGGAAAATATCCAGTCCCGGAATCGCTTCGAGCTTATCCAACGTGCCGCCGGTATGCCCTAAGCCGCGCCCGGAGATCATCGGGACATAGCCCCCGCAGGCAGCGACCATCGGCCCCAGCATCAGCGAAGTGACATCCCCGACGCCGCCAGTTGAGTGTTTATCCACCAGCGGGCCGTTCAGGTTCAGACTCTTCCAGTCCAGCACCGTGCCAGAGTCGCGCATTGCCAACGTCAGCGCCACGCGCTCGTCCATCGACATGTCATGAAAATAGATGGTCATCGCCAGCGCTGCTATCTGGCCTTCGGAGACGGTATTGTCACGAATACCATTGATAAAGAAGCGGATCTCTTCTTCGCTCAGAGTTTTTCCGTCACGCTTCTTACGAATAATTTCTTGAATCAGAAACAAGGTCTGTACTCCTGATGAATTCTGATGTGGCTCAGCAGCCTATCGCTGCGAGCACATTTGCTGTGAACAAAATCGTACGCTGTGTGCACGTAATTAGTAGCTACCCTGCGGAGCCGCTGTCGCGTGGCCAAGCGTGGTCAGCAGGCTTGCCAGCAGACTGGATGCGCCAAAGCGAAAATGCTGTGCCGTCGCCCATTCCGCGCCCATGATATCGTCCGCCAGTTGCAGGTAGATGGCGGCATCTTCTGCGTTACGCACGCCGCCGGCCGCTTTAAAGCCGACGCGCTCACCCACGCCTTTATCGCGGATCGCCTTCAGCATGATCGCCGCACTTTCTGGCGTCGCGTTCACTGGCACTTTACCGGTCGAGGTTTTAATGAAATCGGCACCCGCATCAATGGCAATCTCGCTCGCCTGACGGATCAGCGCTTCTTGTTTCAGCTCACCCGTCTCGATGATCACCTTCAGCAGTACGTGGGCATCCTGACACACGGCTTTACATGCCTGCACCAGCTCAAAACCGATTTGCGCATTGCCTGCGATCAGCGCGCGGTAAGGGAATACGACATCAACTTCATCAGCGCCGTAGGCGATTGCCGCCTTGGTTTCAGCAACAGCAATTGCTACATCATCATTGCCGTGCGGGAAGTTGGTCACCGTCGCGATGCGGATATCCGGCGTACCCTGCTCACGCAGGATCTTTTTCGCCAGAGGGATAAAACGTGGATAGATACAGATAGCAGCCGTTTTTCCGGCCGGGCTGTTCGCCTGACGGCAGAGCGCCGTCACTTTTTCATCCGTATCATCCTCATTCAGCGTGGTTAAATCCATCAGCGCCAGCGCACGTTGCGCGGCCGTGGTCAGCTTGGTCATACAACACTCCAACTCGTCAGCCGGTCTAACCGGCCCTGAACATTAACTGGTGCAAAACCAGCACGTTTGGCGAGCGGACTTGGTTCCTTGAAGATAGCGCCCAGGCGAAACAACCTGTAGCGGCACCGAGATCCTTCTCACCGCAATCAGCCTTCCTCTACCCTTCATTCTGTGACTATTTCAACACCGAAAGAACGACATCGAAAGAAACCTATTTATTCATTAAATAAAAGACGACTCATCAGACATTTGAACACGCCATGCCGGACTATTTTGTGCATTCATTCACACTTGATGTAAGAGAAATGCAATAGATAGTGATTATATGTGATTTTTATCACACATACTCCCCTGAATGAGGCCAAGCCGGGGAATAGCGCTGACAACCTTGTCTACCAGCTCCGCCCTTCATAAAGGAATAAAGAGGCGTCTGCACGCGGTCGCAGATCGCCCGATGCTTCTAATTGAATTCATGTATATACCCTAAATAATTCAAGTTTCAGGAAGGCGGCAAGCGAAGGAGTCCCGATGAGCTTACCTGAGTAAGTGATTCGGGTGACTAAGCGAAGCCAACGTACATGCAACTTGAAGTATGACGGGTATGGAGTAAGCATAGCGGCTTCTCCCTAAGTACAGGGAGAAACTGCGGGCAGAGCAGGAAAATTATTTCCCTGCGGAAGGTTTACGGTAATCCAGCGCGGGTTTTCGATCGCCCAGCAGCGGCTTATAGTGGAAGTTCTCGCCACGGCTCTTGTCGAACTCCGCTTTTGCCTGTTGAATTAATGCGGGATCGCTCAGCAGCTTCGCTCCTGTGACAGCCAGCGTTTTGGCGGCAACGTCCATGCCTTTATAGCCAATCGCCATGCCGCCGGATGCCACTGCCTGCCAGCTGTGCGCAGGTACGCCCGGCACCCAGGTCGCCGTTCCCAGCCCGACCGTCGGCACCACCCAGCTGACATCGCCCACATCGGTCGACGCATAGCCCGTTTCACCAAAATGGTACGGCGCGATCTGGCCGGCACTGGAAAGCGGCGGTAGTTTGGATTGCTCCAACGTTTTCTGTAGCGCGGTGGCAAAATCCGTATCCGCCTTATCCCACTGCGGCGCACCGACGCTTCTGAGGCTGTCATCCATCACTTTTCCCAACACGTCGTTCGGCAACAGGCTGTAAACGCCGCCGAGAATTTCAAATTCATAACGCGTTTCGGTTCCCAGCGCCGCACCTTCCGCCGCTTTACGGATGCGATCGGTCACGCTGGCGACCACGGCCGGATCGGGGTGACGCACGTAGTAATACACTTCGGCGAAGTCCGGCACCACGTTCGGCGCTTTACCGCCATCGGTAATCACGTAGTGAATGCGCGTTTCCTGCGGCACATGCTCCCGCATTGCGTTCACCATAAAATTCAGCGCCTCCACGCCGTCCAGCGCCGAACGCCCTTTCTCTGGTGCCATCGCGGCATGTGCGGAGCGACCATAGAAACGAAACTTACCGTTCACGTTCGCCAGCGAATAGTCTTGCGAGGCAGAATTCTCATCGCTGGGATGCCAGTGCAGCATCACATCCACATCCTTAAACAGCCCCTCGCGCGTCATATAAACTTTACCGGAACCGCCTTCCTCCGCTGGCGTGCCGTACACCCGGATTTGGCCCGGTTTGCCCGTCGCTTCCAGCCACTGCTTCAGCGCAATCGCCGCGCCCACCGATCCCGCACCAAACAGGTGATGCCCACAGGCATGTCCGGCCTCAATACCCGCAACCGGCGAACGTTCCGGCGTTGCAGCCTGAGAGAAGCCCGGCAGCGCGTCCATCTCGGCCAGAATGCCGATAACCGGCCCACCGGATTTCCCCGCCGTCGCCACAAACGCGGTTGGGATACCCGCGACGCCCGCTTCAACGCTGAACCCAGCGGCTTTTAGCTCATTCTGTAGCAGCTGGGAGGTGTTGGTTTCCAAATAGCCCAGTTCGGGCTTTGACCATATCTGCTGAGCAACTGTCGTCATCTGGCCCGAGTAATTTGCGACAGCGTTCACAATCGTTTCCCGATCTTTCTCTGCCAGTTCAGCTGCATAGCCCAGTGAGAGGAAGCAAGAAGAAAACGCCACGGCCAGCGCGGGAGGTATATATCGTTTCAGTGTCATACGTTTTTCCCTATCCGTAAAAGAAATGCATGTCTTTGAATAACAGCCATTAATGTGATGCAGTGTCCGTTCTTTGAAAGGCAAGAGCGTTGAAATGCTAGTGCTTTGAAATGCTAATTATTTGAAATACGATTGGTGGGAAGTGCTATTTATGTTTAGCTGTGCCGAGCAGCTTTTTCAAACAATAATCCACAGACAATAATCCACAGACAATGCGATGACTGAACACGCCGAAGATTCTCACTGGTATCTATACATACTGCGCACGGTCGCTGGGGCGCTGTACACGGGTATCACAACGGATGTCAGCCGTCGTCTGAATCAGCATCAAACGGGAAAAGGGGCAAAAGCGCTGCGGGGAAAAGGCGAGTTAACGCTGGTGTTTCACTGTCTGGTGGGCGGTCGCTCAGACGCACTCAAACTGGAATATCGCATTAAGCAGTTGAGCAAAAACCAAAAAGAAAGGCTGGTACAAGACCAGCCCAAGACGCTATGCATTTCAGACACGATGTATTGATGCGCTATCGGTCAGCGAGTCGCGTTAGAGAAAGCGGTTAAACGGTTCGGCGTATTCCACCAGCCCGCTCGCGCTTTCAAACCCGCTTTCGCCCTCAGGACTCCCCTCACCGACAACATGATTATCTGCCAGCGGATAGACCTGAAAAGCCGATTCGCTGTCTGACCAGCGACAATGTAGCTGCTGCTCTACCGCCGGCACAAAGCCAAAACGGGAGTAATACGCGGGGTTACCCAAGACCACGACAGCGGTGTAGCCAAATTCATTCAGCGCATCCAGCCCTTCGTAGACCAGCTTCTCCCCTACGCCCTGTCGGCGCAGGCTGTCGTCTACCGCCAACGGCGCAAGCGCCACCCACTGGCGATCCTCACCGTCGATCAGCACCGGGCTGAATGCCGCGTAGCCCACCACGCCACCTTCATCGTCAGTCGCCACAACGCCGAGCGTCAATAAACCATCTTCACGCAGTTGATGAACCAGATCCGCTTCCGCACCCGTTGGAAAAGCACGGCGCAATAAGTTGTCGATCCCTGCGGCATCAACGGGAATTTCCACCCGAACTAGCATGATACTGGCGCGTGATTCGCTGGTTGCACTGCGCCCTCCTGTAAGCCGGCTTCAACAAAGTTTGCCAGTTGCAGCAGGCCAATGCGCAGCGGCGCAGGCATGGCTTCCAGCTCAATGGCATCCATCAGGTTCTTCACATACAAACCTAACTCGGTATCGCCCTCAATGCGCAGACGACGCTGGAAAAAGAGCGTATCGGGATCTTCTTTACGCGCGGCGATCAAAATCAGATCGTTCGCATCTGCACTGAAACTGACATCCGGCGTCTCAGCGTCGCTCACTACCAGACGGCCCTCGCGCAGCGTCATAAACCACTGCAAGCCGACATCACGCACCTCAATTTTCAGCCAGCGGCTTTCGAGAAATGCCAGATCGCCCTCTTCCAGCGCCTGACGGAACTGCCAGCCCAACATCTGTTCCAAAACCTGACGCTGTAGCGCAAAGGGGGTGAACTTGAGTGGCTTACCTAATAAGCTCGGCCCCTGACGCACAATCTGCGCTCGTAGTTTTTCCAACACTGGCGTACTCCTCTTAAAGCAATCTGACTGTTCAGATAATCTGCAAGTATTTTGCCACATCCACCGCACGCGGCAGAGGTCTATGTCAATAATTTAGTCGGTTATCCGATTATGCCCAACAGATTTTGTCCTTACGCGACGATTAGCACCATAAACTGCCTTAAATCAAAGTCCTTACCGATTTGGTTAATTAAGATTCCCAATCGTTAACAACATTCATCGACTGATAAAAAATCGCTTACGGCGACCCGCAAGGGCGAGAGGCAGAATGCCCGTCATAAACGCGATCGTCAGTCTGAACATCATTGATCGTACCGAGCAGCTACGGCCCCGAAGGGATTAATGAAGGATTGTGTATGGAACTGCTTTGCCCCGCTGGCAACCTGCCAGCACTGAAAGCTGCCATCGATAATGGCGCAGATGCGGTCTATATCGGCCTGAAAGATGACACCAACGCACGTCATTTTGCCGGGCTTAACTTTACCGATAAGAAGCTACAGGAAGCGCGCGAGTACGTGCACCGCCACCGGCGTAAGCTGCATATCGCTATCAATACGTTTGCGCACCCGGACGGCTATCAGCGCTGGCAGCGCGCCGTGGACATGGCCGCGCAGATCGGGGCCGACGTGCTGATCCTCGCCGACCTCGCCATGCTGGAATATGCTGCCGAGCGCTATCCCCACATCGAGCGTCACGTGTCGGTTCAGGCTTCCGCGACAAACACCGAAGCGATCCGTTTCTATCATCGCCATTTCGATGTCTCACGCATCGTGCTGCCGCGCGTGCTGTCCATCCATCAGGTGAAGCAAATCGCCCGCACCAGCCCCGTGCCGCTCGAAGTGTTCGCCTTCGGCAGCCTGTGCATCATGGCGGAAGGCCGCTGCTATCTCTCTTCTTATCTGACTGGTGAATCACCGAATACTGTAGGTGCCTGCTCGCCAGCGCGATTTGTACGCTGGCAGCAGACGGAAAACGGCATGGAATCACGCCTGAACGACATCCTGATCGACCGCTATCAGGACGATGAAAACGCCGGCTATCCCACATTGTGCAAAGGGCGTTATTTAGTCGATGGACAGCGCTACCATGCGCTAGAAGAGCCAACCAGCCTAAACACGCTGGAACTGCTGCCTGAACTGATGGCTGCCAATATTGCCTCCGTGAAGATAGAGGGCCGCCAGCGCAGCCCGGCCTACGTCAGCCAGATTACGCAGGTATGGCGACAGGCTATCGATCGCTGCCGCGCCAATCCTGAGACATTCGTTCCCACTCAGGCCTGGATGGATGCGTTAGGTGCGGTGGCAGAAGGCACGCAGACCACGCTCGGCGCTTATCACCGCAAATGGCAGTAGCAGGAGAACACATGAAATACGCATTAGGGAATATTCTCTACTATTGGCCGAAAGAGGATGTTGAGGCATTTTATCAGGCCGCGGTGAACAGCAGCGCCGATATCATTTATCTCGGCGAAACGGTGTGCAGCAAGCGCCGTCTGATGAAGGTGGCAGACTGGTTCAATGTCGCTCGTGAGGTCGCCAACAGCGGTAAACAGGTGGTGATCTCTACGCTTGCGCTCTTACAAGCGCCGTCTGAACTTACCGAGCTAAAACGCTATGTGGAGAACGGCGAGTTCTTGCTGGAAGCGAACGATCTGGGTGCCGTTAACATCGCCGCCGAACGCAATCTGCCGTTTGTCGCCGGACACGCGCTCAACTGCTACAACGCGTACACCCTGCGAGTCCTGCATAAACAAGGCATGGTGCGCTGGTGCATGCCCGTTGAACTCTCCCGAGACTGGCTGCAAAACCTGCTGAATCAGTGTGACGAGCTTGGCTTTCGCCATCAGTTTGAAGTGGAGGTGCTCAGCTACGGCCATTTACCGTTAGCCTACTCCGCCCGCTGCTTTACCGCTCGTTCAGAAGATCGACCAAAGGATGAATGCGAAACCTGCTGTCTCAGCTATCCGCAAGGCAGAAAAATGCTGTCGCAGGAGAACCAGCAGGTGTTTGTCCTCAACGGCATTCAGACGCAAAGCGGCTATTGCTACAACCTCGGCAACGAACTGACATCAATGCAGGATCTGGTCGATATCGTCCGGCTGTCCCCGAACGATATCAGCACGCCGGCGATGTTGGATAAATTCCGCGCCAACGAACAAGGCAATGCGCCATTAACGCTGGAAAATCAGGCGGATTGCAACGGCTACTGGCGTCGCGTCGCTGGCCTTGAACTCGTTCAATAACTCCTTTTCTATCAGGGCGGTCAGCCGCCCTTTCCTTCCTAAGCGCACCTTTTGAATTACATAGCGCTGCAACATTCCCGCATACTGTTCTGACTTTCATCATTGACTGACGGCGTTAGCATCCACCGAATGGGTGGAGTCAGTGAACAACAAAGTGAGCCATATTATGTCTACGTCTTCTCAACCCACCGTGTTTTCCGTCCTCGATCTTGCGCCGATTCCGCAAGGTGCGACAGCGCGTGACGCCTTCAATCGCTCGTTAGATCTGGCGCAACATACAGAAAAATGGGGCTATCACCGCTATTGGCTGGCGGAACACCACAGCATGACAGGTATCGCCAGCGCGGCAACATCAGTGCTTCTTGGCTATCTTGCTTCGGGAACACAGCGCATTCGTCTCGGCTCCGGCGGCGTGATGCTGCCGAACCACTCGCCGCTCGTCATCGCTGAACAGTTCGGTACGCTGGAGTCGCTGTATCCCGGCCGTATCGATTTGGGATTAGGCCGTGCACCCGGTACCGATCAGCGCACCATGATGGCGCTGCGTCGTCACCTTAATGCCGATATCGAAGATTTCCCACGCGATGTGCAGGAATTGCAACGCTATTTTGCCGATGCACTGCCGGGTCAGGGAGTACAGGCAGTCCCTGGACAGGGCTTACACGTTCCGATCTGGCTATTGGGATCGAGCCTGTACAGCGCACAGCTGGCCGCGAGACTGGGATTACCTTTTGCCTTCGCCGCCCATTTCGCACCCGACATGTTGCTGGAAGCATTCCGCCTCTACCGTGAAAACTTTGTCCCTTCTGCCACCCACGCCAAGCCCTACGCGATGGTTTGCATCAATGTGGTTGCGGCCGATAGCGATCGGGACGCGCGTTTCCTCTTTACCTCGATGCAGCAGCAGTTCATCAACCTGCGCCGTGGTACGCCGGGCCCGCTGCCCGCGCCGGTAGAGAATATCGACACAGTCGGATCGCCTGCCGAACAGTTTGGTGCGGAGCAAGCACTGCGGCTGTCGATTGTTGGCGATAGCGCGAAAGTCCGTCATGGATTGCAGAGCCTTTTGCGTGAAACGCAGGCGGATGAAGTGATGATCAACGGTCAAATCTTTGATCATCAGGCGCGACTGCGATCGTTTGAAATCGCAATGGATGTACGGCAGACGCTGTAATATCGAATGAGTGAGTTTGTTCTGACCAAAAAAAACGACCCGTTAAGGGTCGTTTTGTATTGCAGTAGATTTTAAAAAAATCGTAGCTTACGCGTCAGCAGGACGACGACGTGGAGCGCGTGAAGCGCCGTCACGGTTATCACGGTTGAAAGAACGCTCGCGACGCTCACCGCCGTTACCGTTACCTTCACGGCGTTCACCACCGCCGAAAGAGCGACGTGGTGCTGCGCCATCACGACGTTCGCCACCAGGACGACCACCGCCACGACGCTCTGGCTGTGCAACTGCATCACCCATCAACTGCATATTCATTGGTTTGTTCAGAATACGCGTACGGGTGAAATGTGATAACAGGTCGCCCGGCATACCTTTCGGCAGTTCAATCGTCGAGTGAGACGCGAACAGCTTGATGTTACCGATGTAGCGGCTGCTGATATCACCTTCGTTGGCGATAGCACCAACAATGTGGCGAACTTCAACGCCGTCATCACGACCCACTTCGATACGATACAGTTCCATCTCGCCAGCATCACGACGCTCACGACGTTGTGGACGGTCACCGTCACGGCTGTCACGAGAATCGCGAGGATCACGACGACGATCGCCACGTGAATCACTGCGAGACTCATCACGATCGCGGAATTCGCGACGAGGACGGAATACCGGGTCTGGTGGCAGAATCAGAGGACGTTCGCCCTGCGCCATTTTCAGCAGCGCAGCAGCCAGCGTTTCGACATCCAGCTCTTCCTGCGGTTGCAGTTTTGTCAGCAGCGCGCGGTACATGTCCAGATCGCTGCTTTCCAGCTGTTGCTGTACTTTAGCGGCGAATTTAGCCAGACGGCGTTGACCCAGCAATTCAGCATTTGGCAATTCCACTTCAGGAATGGTCAGCTTCATTGTGCGCTCAACGTTGCGCAGCAGGCGACGCTCACGGTTTTCGACGAACAGCAGAGCACGGCCCGCACGACCCGCACGACCGGTACGGCCAATACGGTGAACGTAAGACTCAGCATCCATCGGAATATCGTAGTTCACTACCAGGCTGATACGCTCAACGTCCAGACCACGCGCCGCAACGTCGGTCGCGATCAGGATATCCAGACGACCATCTTTCAGACGTTCCAGCGTTTGCTCACGCAGCGCCTGATTCATGTCACCGTTCAGCGCGGCGCTGTTGTAACCGCTACGCTCCAGGGCTTCGGCCACTTCCAGCGTCGCATTTTTGGTACGAACGAAAATAATCGCCGCATCAAAATCTTCCGCTTCCAGAAAACGTACCAGCGCTTCATTTTTACGCATACCCTGCACCGTCCAGTAGCTCTGGCTGATGTCTGGACGCGTAGTAATGCTTGATTGAATGCGAACTTCTTGCGGATCTTTCATGAAACGGCGCGTAATGCGGCGAATCGCTTCAGGCATGGTCGCAGAGAACAGGGCAGTCTGATGTTCAGCAGGAATCTGAGCCATGATGTTTTCAACATCTTCGATGAAGCCCATACGCAGCATTTCATCAGCTTCGTCCAGCACCAAACCACTCAGGTTGGACAGATCCAGCGTACCGCGTTTCAGGTGATCCAGCAGACGGCCCGGCGTACCCACAACGATCTGTGCACCGCCACGCAAAGCGCGCAGTTGCACGTCATAGCGCTGACCGCCGTACAGTGCGACGACGTTCACGCCGTGCATATGTTTGGAGAAATCATTGCAGGCCTCTGCTACCTGCACCGCCAGCTCGCGGGTCGGTGCCAGCACCAGAATCTGTGGTGCTTTAAGTTCAGGTTTCAGATTGTTCAGTAATGGCAGAGAGAACGCTGCTGTTTTACCGCTACCGGTCTGTGCCATACCCAGCACATCGCGACCGTTCAGCAGGTGAGGAATACATTCCGCCTGAATCGGAGACGGTTTTTCATAGCCCAAATCAGTCAGGGCGTTAAGGATAGAGGTGTTCAGCCCCAAATCGGCAAAAGAAGTTACTAAATCAGTCATGTACACGTGCCTCATTAAACATGGCGGCCAGTCTACATAACTCGTCGTGAAAATTTTCAGTCATTTTCATTGAAAAGTGTGAACCGGCTCAAATTGGATTAAAAAGCGAACAAAAAAGCCCTCACCCGTTAAGGTGATAACCGAAGTTTTTTCAGGCTGATTAAGTGTTCGTCAGCTATTGCTGGTCCGATCCTGATAGGTCGTCTTGCTCTTGGCCTAATAGCGCCAATTCCAACAATGCATAGCGGTGCTCAACAAAGTTATGAACGTTGTTGGCAACCGTCAGCTTGAACAGCGCCAAAGCGGTGTTCTTGTCCCCCAGACTTAGGTAGTGCTTACCTAAATAGAAGTCAGTTTCACTGAGATGCTCAGCGAGCGAAGTGTTATCCGTAGCTTCTACCTGTAAACGCTGCATCAGTGTTTTTTCACTGATACTGCCCAGATAGAATTCGACAATATTCCATCCCCAAGGCCCTTTCTTGGCGTCGTCATAGCGTTTCTTCAACGCAATTTTGGCCGTCTCTGGATTGATTTCTCGCTCCACAAGATACAGCCACAACGAACGGAAAGGATCATTCGGATCGTCTCGATAAAACGCCAGCAGATCATCCTGCGCTAACAGATAGCGACCGCCATAATACAAAGCGATGCCTCGGTTTAAACGCGCGTAATTGTAAGTTGGATCAAGCTCTAGTACAGAATCAAACGCTTCATAGGCAGCATCAAAATTGCCTGCCTGCGTTAAATAGATACCCAAATAGTTAAAAACTTCTGGAATATCAGGGCGGATCGTCAGCGCTTGTGAAAAATCATTCCGCGCCAATGCCCGTAACCCGAGACTATCATACAGCACTCCGCGCTCATATAATAGCTGTGCTCGCTCATCATCGGTTAATGCCCGGCTTGCAAGGATTTGTTCCATGCGTGCCAGGATCACTTCCTGCTGCAAAGTAGGCTGTAACGGAATCGCCAATACTGCGTCTTTACGCCAATCCGTGTTGCTGCATCCTGCCAGCATGAGTGCTGTTGCAACATAACACCAGCGCAAGAAAGGCTTCATTTCCCACTCCCGAAGACAAACATTGGATGAACATCCTGTCCCGGACCGCTCAACGCAAGGTCATCCATTCCCTTACGATACACGCAGCACCTTGCCATGATAATCAGGCAAGGTGCCATAAGACCGTTATCTAACAGTCGTTATTCCTCAGAAGACGGGGCTGCCGCTTCCTGAGTTTGCGCAGTTGCTTCTTTGATGCTTAAGCGCACGCGACCCTGGCGATCAACTTCCAGAACCTTGACCGGCACTTCCTGACCCATTTGCAGGTAGTCAGTCACTTTCTCTACGCGCTTATCGGCGATCTGAGAAATATGCACCAGGCCTTCTTTGCCGCCGCCAATAGCGACGAAAGCACCAAAATCAACGATGCGGGTAACTTTACCCTGATACACGCGGCCGACTTCGATTTCGGCAGTGATCTCTTCAATACGACGAATCGCGTGTTTCGCTTTTTCGCCGTCGGTTGAAGCGATCTTCACAGTACCATCGTCTTCGATTTCAATAGTTGTGCCCGTTTCTTCCGTCAGCGCACGAATCACAGAACCACCTTTACCGATCACGTCTTTAATCTTATCGGTACTGATCTTGATGGTGTGAATACGCGGTGCGAATTCAGAGATATCGCCACGTGGCGTGCTGATCGCCTGCTCCATCACGCCCAGAATGTGCAAACGTGCACCTTTGGCCTGATTCAAAGCAACCTGCATGATCTCACGGGTAATCCCTTCGATCTTGATATCCATCTGCAGCGCGGTGATACCTTCGCGGCTACCAGCAACTTTGAAGTCCATATCGCCCAGGTGGTCTTCGTCACCCAGAATGTCAGACAGAACAACAAAATTGTCGCCTTCTTTCACCAGACCCATCGCGATACCCGCAACGGCTGATTTGATTGGCACGCCCGCATCCATCAGTGCCAGAGAAGCACCGCAGACAGACGCCATGGAAGAAGAACCGTTGGATTCCGTGATTTCAGACACCACACGCACGGTGTACGGGAATTCGTTCGCCTTCGGCATAACTGCCAACACGCCACGCTTAGCCAGACGACCGTGACCGATCTCACGACGCTTAGGCGAACCGACCATACCAGTTTCACCAACAGAGTACGGAGGGAAGTTGTAGTGCAGCAGGAAGCGATCGGTACGTTCACCGGTCAGCTCGTCAATATTCTGCGCATCACGCTCAGTCCCCAACGTTGCGGTTACCAACGCCTGCGTTTCACCACGGGTGAACAGTGCAGAACCGTGGGTACGCGGCAGTACGCCAGTACGCACATCCAGACCACGAATCATGTCTTTTTCACGGCCATCGATACGCGGTTCGCCAGCCAACACGCGGCTACGTACGACATTTTTCTCAACGTTACCCAGAATTTCCTGGATATCGCCCGCATTCAGCGTTTCGTCTTCGGCTTGCAGAGCGGCAACAACATCAGCTTTGATGACGTCAACTTGCGCATAACGCTCTTGTTTTTCAGTGATGCGGTAAGCGTCACCCAGACGTGCTTCAGACAAAGCCTGTACACGCTGCTCTAAAGAAACGTTAACTTCTGGTGCATGCCAGTCCCACTTCGGTTTGCCTGCTTCAGCAACCAGAGCGTTGATGTTCTGGATAACGATCTGCTGTTGCTCGTGACCAAACACCACAGCACCCAGCATCTGATCTTCGCTCAGCAACTCAGCTTCGGATTCCACCATCAGAACCGCGCCTTCTGTACCTGCAACCACCAGATCCAGACGGCTTTCTTTCAGCTCATCCATCGTTGGGTTCAGGACATACTGATCGTTCAGGTAACCGACGCGTGCAACACCGATAGGACCGTTGAACGGAATACCAGACAGGCTCAGCGCCGCAGAGGCACCAATCATGGCAACGATGTCAGGGCTAACCTGTGGGTTAACAGAAACGACGGTCGCAATCACCTGAACTTCATTCAGGAAACCTTCTGGGAACAGAGGGCGGATCGGGCGGTCAATCAGACGAGAGGTCAGCGTTTCACCTTCGCTTGGACGGCCTTCACGGCGGAAGAAACCACCAGGGAAACGTCCAGCAGCGTAAGTACGCTCCTGATAGTTAACCGTTAATGGGAAGAAACTTTGACCAGGTTTGGCACTTTTAGCGCCTACAACGGTAACGAATACCGCGGTGTCATCCATGCTTACCATCACAGCGGCGGTAGCCTGGCGTGCCATCATACCGGTCTCTAACGTGACGGTATGCTGACCATATTGGAACTTACGGACGATCGGATTCAGCAAAATAATATCCTTAGCTGGGGCGCGCTACACGTATTCAAGATAAACGCGCCAGTGAACTCCCGACCTTTACACTACATCCTCACGACTAATGACAACCCTTATCTTGCTTATGCAGATAAAGCCTCTCATTAGCCGCGCGAACCTCTGTAATGAAAGATCATATTAACAACAATACACTACTCTGTTTTGCTAACGCTTCCTAGAAGAAAGGGGCCAAAAGAGGCCCCTTCCCACTGAAACTCAGAAGACTTAGCGACGCAGACCCAGACGCTCGATCAGACTGGTGTAACGTGCTACATCTTTACGCTTCAGGTAGTCCAGCAGCTTACGACGCTGAGAAACCATACGCAGCAGACCACGACGGCTGTGGTGATCTTTTTTGTGCTCAGAAAAGTGGCCTTGCAGATGGTTGATCTGCGCAGTCAGCAAAGCAACCTGAACTTCAGTAGAACCACTATCGTTAGTGCCACGACCGAAGTCTGCTACGATTTTAGCTTTAGCTTCAACACTTAGAGACATTGTAATACTCCAAACATTATAGATAAAAAAACAGGCGCCGATCTCTAATTCAGCCACCCAATAGTCAAGCCGCGCTATTCTACCCTCAGCGTTCTGCGATAGCAAGGCAGCAACAGGCGGGTTTACACCGGAAACTCAACAACCAGACGACGTGGCGCAACGCGGCCATCGCTATCAATTTCACCCATTCCGATAAATTTGTGTTCGTCGCCTTCGGTGATTCTCACCATGCCGTTCGAGGGCACACTCGCTGCCTGAACCGCTTGCCCCAGCTTCAAATAACCCGCGACAACCGGCGTCAAATTCACCTCAGGAAAATCAATGACTGGGCTTTCCATCGGCATAAGCAGCGGATCGAGACTCTGCGAAAGTGGGAGCTCTTGTGTTTGAGCCTGCTCGGCCAAAGCCGCTAGCTGCTCCAGCGTCACCATTCTTTCGGTAGGATAGGTGGCAACCTGTAAACGACGCAGGTAAATCACATGCGCGCCACAGCCCAGCTTTTCGCCCAGATCGTCAATAATGGTACGGATGTACGTGCCTTTCGAGCAGTGAATCTCCAGCTCTAGCTCATCACCTTCCCAGCGAATGAACTGCAGTTCGTACACAGTGATTTCACGCGCTTCACGTGGAACCGTCAGCCCCTGACGCGCATACTCATACAGCTTACGCCCCTGATACTTCAGCGCCGAGTACATGGACGGCACTTGCTGCGTGGTACCACGAAAGCCTTCCAGCGCCTGCTCCAGATCGGTAGCAGAAAAACCAATCGCACGCTCTTCAATCACGTTGCCATCGGCATCAGAGGTGTCAGTCCGCTGCCCTAGCCGAGCAATAACACGGTAGCGTTTATCAGAATCCAGCAAATACTGGGAAAATTTCGTCGCTTCCCCAAGGCAAATCGGCAACATACCGGTGGCTAATGGATCCAACGCCCCTGTATGGCCCGCTCTGTTGGCGTTAAAAATCCGTTTTACCTTCTGCAAAACATCATTAGACGACACGCCCTGCGGCTTATCTAATAGCAATACGCCGTGTATATCACGGCCACGGCGACGAGGACGACTCATTAATCCTCCTGATCTTCGCCCGTAACAGAACGACGTTCCGTATCGTTTCTGACCACATTGGTCACCAGATTGGACATTCTCATCCCTTCAACCAACGAGTTGTCGTAGGAGAATGTCAGTGCCGGGACAACACGCAGGCGCATTGCTTTGCCAACCAGAGTACGGATAAAACCAGACGCATCCTGCAGTGCTTTGATTGCCGTTTGAACTTGCTCTGGTTCGTTATCATTCAGGAAGGTCACAAAAACCTTGGCATACGCCAGATCGCGAGACACTTCTACACCGGATACGGTCGCCATGCCGATACGCGGGTCTTTCACTTCACGCTGAATGATAATGGCGATTTCTTTTTGCATTTCCTGCGCAACGCGCTGGGTGCGGCTGAATTCTTTTGCCATGATAAATTCTCCAGTAAAAATCGGGGGGCACTAGGCCCCCCTTACGAATCACTTACGTCGTCGCTGAAAACGGATTACGCGATCGTACGTTTGATCTCAATCGTTTCAAAGACTTCGATCATATCGCCAGGGCGAACGTCGTTGTAGTTCTTCACGCCGATACCACATTCCATGCCGTTACGGACTTCGTTAACGTCATCTTTGAAGCGGCGCAGAGATTCCAGCTCGCCTTCATAGATCACCACGTTGTCACGCAGTACACGGATCTTGTTGTGACGCTTAACGATACCTTCCGTCACCATACAACCGGCGATAGCGCCAAATTTCGGTGATTTAAAGACATCACGCACTTCGGCGAGACCGATGATCTCTTGCTTATATTCCGGCGCCAGCATACCGCTCATCGCCTGTTTCACTTCGTCGATCAAATCATAGATGACGGAGTAATAACGCAGATCCAGACTTTCCGCTTCCACTACGCGGCGAGCTGATGCATCTGCACGAACGTTAAAGCCAAGGATAATAGCATTCGATGCCGCTGCCAGCGTGGCGTCCGTTTCTGTGATACCGCCCACACCGGAACCGACGATCTTCACTTTCACTTCGTCAGTAGACAGTTTCTGCAGTGAATCGGAAATCGCTTCACAAGAACCCTGAACGTCAGATTTCAGAACGATGTTCAGCTCAGAAACTTCACCTTCTGTCCATGTTGGCAAACATGTTTTCCAGTTTAGATTTCTGCTGACGAGCCAGTTTAACTTCACGGAATTTACCCTGACGATACAAGGCTACTTCACGTGCTTTCTTCTCGTCACGAACAACCGTCGCTTCGTCACCTGCAGCAGGCACACCGGACATACCGAGAATTTCTACAGGAATAGAAGGACCCGCGGACGTAATTTCACGACCTAATTCATCACGCATCGCACGAACACGGCCATATTCGAAGCCGCACAGAACGATATCGCCTTTATTCAGCGTACCTTCACGAACCAGTACGGTTGCAACTGGGCCACGACCTTTATCCAGGAAAGATTCGATCACGACACCGTTCGCCATGCCGCTACGGACCGCTTTCAGTTCCAGAACTTCGGCCTGCAACAGAATCGCATCCAGCAGTTCGTCGATACCAGTACCTGCTTTAGCGGATACGTGGACAAACTGAGATTCGCCGCCCCACTCTTCCGGCATGATGCCGTACTGAGACAGTTCCGTTTTCACACGATCTGGATCAGAGTCAGGTTTATCGATTTTGTTTACTGCAACAACCACCGGAACCTGAGCCGCTTTCGCATGCTGGATCGCTTCGATGGTCTGAGGCATCACGCCATCATCCGCTGCGACAACCAGTACCACGATATCCGTTGCCTGAGCACCACGAGCACGCATTGCGGTAAACGCGGCGTGTCCCGGCGTATCCAGGAAGGTGATCATACCGTTGTCGGTTTCAACATGGTAAGCACCAATGTGCTGGGTAATCCCACCCGCTTCACCTGCTGCTACCTTGGTTGAACGAATATAGTCAAGCAGTGAGGTTTTACCGTGGTCAACATGGCCCATGATGGTCACGACTGGCGCGCGAGATTCCGCTGCAACACCCGTATCACGGTCGCTCATTACCGCTTCTTCCAGCTCGTTTTCACGACGCAGGATGACTTTATGGCCCATCTCTTCCGCGACGAGTTGCGCGGTTTCCTGGTCGATGACCTGGTTGATTGTTGCCATTGCGCCCAGTTTCATCATCGTTTTGATGACCTGAGAGCCTTTAACCGCCATTTTGTTAGCCAGTTCAGCAACGGTAACCGTTTCGCCGATGATCACATCACGGTTCACTGCCTGAGCAGGCTTATTGAAGCTCTGCTGCAGTGTACTTGGCTTACGTTTACCTTTACCACCACGGGTAACAGCACGCGCTTCTTCACGGTCAGCCTTGGACTCAGACTGGCGATTACCTTTCTTCTGCTTGGTGACTTTGGCTGCGCGAGTACGGGTACGGCGCTCACCTTCAACCTGACGGTCGTTTTCATCTTCCGCTTCGCGGGCATGATGAGAGGTCGTCACATGATAATCGGCAGATTCTTCTGGTTTAGCGCTTTCCGCTTCCCAACGCCCGGCATTTTCTTCAGCCATACGGCGAGCTTCTTCAGCAATACGACGAGCTTCTTCTTCAACCTTAAGACGTGCAGTTTCTTCTGCTTTACGCTTAAGTTCGGCAGCTTCCGCTTCACGTTTCGCTTTCTCAGACTGAGCCGGCTTGGTCATATTTTCGTTTTGTTGGTTCGTCACTTTTTCTTTTTCCGCTACATCACGCTTAGCTTTTTCAGCGGCCTCACGTTTGGCTTGCTCGTCGGCAGCACGCTTCGCTTTCTCAGCAGCTTCGCGCAGATCGGCCTCGCGTTTAGCCTGCTCTTCAGCGGCACGTTGTGCCTGTTCTTCCGCTTCACGCCGTGCCTGCTCTTCCTCTTCAGCCTGTTGGGCATCAATCGGATCGCGTTTTACATAAGTGCGTGTCTTGCGGACTTCGATCTGCACCGACTTACTTTTTCCGCCGGTGCTAGGGACATTTAACGTGCTGCGCGTTTTACGTTGCAGCGTCAATTTACTCGGCGCATTACCGCGATCGCGGTTCAGATGCGCCAATAACGTTTCTTTTTCATGCTGGGTCACAGAGTCTGATGCAGACTTGGTCATTCCCGCATCAGCAAACTGCTGTATCAGGCGGTCGACCGGAGTCTGAATCTCTGCGGCCAGCGATTTTACGGTTACATCTGTCATGCTGTTCCTTTCCTGCTACAGTTCGTTATTCGTTGTTGTCGCCAAACCAACAGATATTACGTGCGGCCATAATCAATTCGCCCGCTTGCTCATCATTGAGCTCTTCAATATCTGTCAGGTCGTCAACACCCTGTTCAGCAAGATCTTCCAGCGTACAAACACCGATCGCAGCAAGCTTGAATGCCAACTCACGCGACAGCCCAGGCAAGCCAAGCAAGTCTTCAGCAGGTTGACCGTCACCCAGGCTTTCTTCATGTGCCAGTGCCAGCGTTGTTAATGCGGCTTTCGCACGCTCACGCAATGCTTCAACGGTTTCTTCATCAAGGCCTTCGATGGCCAACAGTTCCTTGATTGGCACGTAAGCCAGTTCTTCAAGTGAGGAGAAACCTTCTTCAACCAGCACAGTGGCAAACTCGTCATCAATATCAAGGTGCTTGGTAAAGACGTCGATTGCAGCATGTGCTTCAGCCTGATGCTTGGCTTGAAGATCTTCCACTGTCATCACGTTCAGTTCCCAACGATCGTCTGAACGATGCTGTTTCAACAGTTGGGAAGCCAAACGTACGTTCTGCCCGTTTCGACCAATCGCCTGAGCCAGATTGCTCGACTCAACAGCGATATCCATCGTGCAGGTATCTTCATCAACCACGATCGATACCACATCGGCAGGTGCCATGGCATTGATGACAAACTGTGCAGGATTATCATCCCACAGAATGATATCAATACGCTCGCCGCCCAGCTCGCTGGAAACAGCCTGCACACGTGCACCGCGCATACCGACACAAGCACCGACAGGATCGATACGTTTGTCATTCGTCTTCACTGCAATTTTTGCACGTGAACCCGGATCGCGGGCCGCTGCCTTAATCTCGATAACTTCTTCACCGATTTCTGGCACTTCAATGCGGAAGAGTTCAACCAGCATTTCCGGGCGGGAACGGCTGACAAACAGTTGAGCACCGCGAGCTTCAGGACGAACAGAGTACAGCACGCCACGAATACGGTCGCCAGGGCGGAAATTTTCACGAGGCAGCATGTCTTCACGGCCAATTACCGCTTCTGCACTGGTGTTAGAGCCATCGATTGGTCTGACTTCAAGCGAAATATTATCACGGTTCACCTTCTTCACGACACCGGTGATAATCTCGCCTTCTTGCTCACGGAACTGATCAACAACCATCGCACGTTCTGCTTCACGCACTTTCTGTACGATAACCTGTTTTGCCGTTTGCGTCGTAATGCGGTCAAAAGTTACGGATTCGATTTGATCTTCAACGTAACCGCCGACATCAAGAGCAGGATCTTCAAACTGCGCCGCTTCAAGCGTAATTTCGCGGGTTGGCTGAGTGACTTCATTCACAACTAACCAACGACGGAAGGTATCAAAATCGCCCGTTTTGCGATCGATACTGACGCGGACATCAATTTCCTGCTCATATTTTTTCTTGGTCGCTGTCGCCAGTGCGGTTTCCAGCGCTTCAAAAATCTTCTCGCGCGGAAGGGCTTTCTCATTGGAAACTGCTTCAACAACAGCCAGAATCTCTTTGTTCATCCTAGTTGCCTCATCCAAACTTTAAAAGTGGGGTACAAGATTCGCTTTCTGAATGTTGCTCAGCGCGAATACTTCATCTTTGCCTTCCACTGTTATGGTGATCATTTCGCCGTCAACAGCTTTGATGACACCCAACCATTTACGGCGATTCTGGACTGCCATACGCAGCACCACTGTGACCTCTTCACCGACGAAATGCAGATAATGTGCTGCCGTGAATAACGGACGCTCAAGCCCTGGAGACGAAACCTCCAGGTTATAGGCGACAGTGATTGGATCTTCTACGTCCAATACCGCACTGACCTGGTGGCTGACATCAGCACAATCATCAACAGTGATCCCATCTTCACTATCAATATAGATACGCAGCGTCGATTGGCGGCTACGGATGAACTCAATCCCAACCAATTCGTAGCCTAATGCGGCAACGGGTGCTGAAATCATCTCTGTTAATTTTTGCTCTAATGTGGACAAGTCCACCCCCAAGACATAAAAAAAGGGCCTAATAGCCCAGTTGTTTGTTGCCAAATAACAAAAAACCCCGAAGAATCGGGGCTTTATGCAACTGGACCCTAATACCGCTAACCAGCGCGGCATAACTTTCGGTGAAGGATTTTTTCAAAAATCACTGCAAAAAGAGATAGAAATTGAGTGAAGAACGTATTTGAAAAAACACTTTACTGGAAGTTAAGTGGTTGCGGGGGCCGGATTTGAACCGACGACCTTCGGGTTATGAGCCCGACGAGCTACCAAGCTGCTCCACCCCGCGTCCGAAATCGTGGCAAATACTACGCTGACAACTGCATAAATGCAAGTCATCTATAGGATTGGTTCGAAGGCGATTTTTATACGTGTAATACGTTTTTTTGTCAAGAATCATAAAGGGCGTAGAAGCGACCATCGCGATGATGGGCATTCCACTGTAGGAAGCAAATTTTGTGTCGTCACGCAAACCGCAAAGCGGGCCAACCGTTGCAAAAAGACACGGACGCCAGAAATAGCTAAAAGAGTGACGCTGTGGGGGATTCCCTGATGCTTAAAAATCAAACAATAACTGAATGATATAATAGGATAGAACTTATCTTCGTTCTTCTTCTAATAGTACGATCGCAGCCTGTGTTCTGTTACACACATTAAGCCGCCTGAAAATCGACTCCAGATGTGACTTCACGGTTCCTGCACTGATGTTTAATGTTCGGATGATTTGTTTATTAGAAGCCCTGACGCAATCAGTTACAGAACCTCATGCTACCTTTCACTAATATATTTCTCATGCAGTGCCTCCAGGAAAAAACTGTACTCTCCACTTTCTTTATTACAATTTAATAAAATAAAAGCGTTTTTCATCTACTCGAGGAAAGGCCATACATTGTTAATTTACTTTACGCCAACAATATTGGCACCGTGCATAAAATCATTCAACCAAACAGATAACGCCTGAATGAAAAAAGGGGGTTTGTCAACAAAACAACATTCACTTTGCAATCTCTATTTACTTTTATTTTAAAATGCCATATTTAAAAATGACCTCTAAGAAACTTTAGCCTATCTTGAAAGATATTATATCACGCCATTTTTGCATATGCCGTTCACCTTATAGACTGAGCCATATTTATTCGCGCACACTGACATAATAATTTCAGAAAACTGCCCCAAAGAGGAATGCTCTCAGCAGTGAAATATCATCTAAAAAATAACACATAATGGCGTAATTATTTCATAAAAAATTTACTACCAATTTAAAACAGTAAAAAATAAAAACAGACAAGAGTGATAATACCCAAGGGAAAATCCTCGTTTCACACAGAACGATAGCATGACGTCATCAAAGGCAATGACGCTAGCAGACATTGCTCGCGGTATGCAGCATGCTGCCACCACCGCTAATCAATTTATCGCTCATCAATATCAACGGACTCTCGAGCTTTTTTTGAACGTGACGCTGATGACGTGTTAACCCCAAAGACACTTGCGATTCAACTCGATCCCCGGCATCACGTCGATATAGAAATGCAATTGACTGCGCTGAATCCTCCAGAAAGCATCATGAGGTTAATTGATGAATACACCAATCTCGTTCTCCCCCGAATAACGCAAGAGGAAAAGCGGCTAATATTCCGGACACGTTCAATGAAGCGGGCCTCTCGTTAATTAAGAATTTTTAAGGTCTGAAATTAACAAAGTATCGTGACATAGCAGGAAAATTTACGATTGGATATGAACATTTAATACTGTCGAATGAAAATTTTGGTAACGGAATTACCCTGAAGCAGACTTATTGTTACGACAGGAATTAAGAACGACAACAACTGCTGTTCAGCATTATGTGACCGTTGATCTCACGGGAATTAATTTATTGCATTAACGTCATTTACCTATAATCTGGGAATAAATATCCTGAAGACGTCGACATTATTACGACTGCTTAACCAAGGTGACTATGCTGCCGCTGCCGATCAATTTCCACGTTGGGAAAAAAATGGTGAGCAAGTCGTGGAAGAATTCCTTCGTCGTAGAGAAGCAGAGAAAACAATTTTTCTACAAACCATCACACCAAATTAATATTCAACAGAAGTTAAAAATCGCTATTTCATAGAAAAATCATCGTGGATACATTATGGATACCTCACACCCCCCTACTATTTATGACATTCTGATCAATGATATTATTGCATCAGTTGCAGGATTATTCGGCGACCACAGTAAAAACGGCCAGACTATATGCAGCCAGAACGCTGGGTATGGCTAGACGCGATGCCATTAACCGCCAACGATAAGATAAATTATGGCGCGTTACCCCTGCCCTCAGTAGAAAAATGCGTAGCGTTCCATGCCCCGAAAAATCAGTATTAACCAGCCTTATAACGCCGATATCAAAGTGCTTGCCGCTTTTTATCTCTCAGAAGCTGGCGACATCGTTCACCACTCTCGTCTGGTACTCGGAGGGTAGTCTCTCGGCGCAACTATCGTTTTTGAAATGGCGCAGCAGCTCAAAAAAGTATGGCAATAACACATTCGCCGTCTGTGGTTTCAAACGCAGGACGGCAATTCTATGACGTAAGTGAGGAGAAAACACGGGCCATCCCCTGTTGTTAACCGTTTGGCGATATCTGGTATCGCGATGTTAATAACCGCGATCTATTCCGGTGTACTGAAACTCATCAGCCGTTGGCAAGGTTATCTGCCCATTATTGCTCTCATCCTGGTATCGGGGCTTAGCGACTATCTTTATCTGGAAGGCGTCATCCTGTTTGATATCCATCAAGAGAGCTTTTTTTTGTCGGTCTGCGACGCAATTTCAACCGTACAATCAGGATCCTGACGTTGACGCATCCAGCACGGTAGCATTTTTCTCTTCTCTGCCCGATGCCCCGCTAAGCCGCTTTTTTCTTGTGAAAGAATGGTTCAAAGACTATGCGGAAGCAAATATCTGGCTATTGAATGCCGTGGAGAAAGAGCGGTTAAAATATCGAGAGAACATTATTGAGGGAATAGAGAATGCGCCCCAAGCCTTTATCGACTTATTAGACAGCAAACACTTTGGCAAGCAGCTGGTGCGGCTGTAAGGCGCTGAAACAGTAAATTAAAGACAAAAAAATAGACGTCCATTGACGTCTATTTTTTATGTTGGTACCGAGGACGGGACTTGAACCCGTAAGCCCAATCGGGCACTACCACCTCAAGGTAGCGTGTCTACCAATTCCACCACCACGGCATCACAGTTACTGCTTTAAAACGCTTACTTCGGAATGTCACTCGCCGGCGTTGAAGGCGCAGCAGGCGTTGTCGTCTGCTCGGCTTTTTCTGGCTGGCTAAGGTTATCCCATGCACCGCCTCTTTTCTGCAGCGAACTCAAGTTGCCCAGAATGAGACTGATAATGAAGAACAGGGTCGCCAGTATCGCCGTCATGCGGGTCATGAAATTACCAGAGCCGCTCGAACCGAACAAAGTGGCAGAAGCACCTGCTCCGAACGACGCTCCCATATCAGCACCTTTACCCTGCTGAAGCATGATCAAGGCAACGAGCCCGATCGATACTAACAGGAAAATCACTAATAGAGCTTCGTACATAGTCGTACCCGTTAACCGTTTTCCCCATGATTCATGGAGATGCTATATTCTGGCGGTAAACCGCGTGTCATTCCGCTAAGCAGGATGTAGAACATCCCTTATCAAGCGGGTCTGAATACTAACCAAAGGATGTAGCGTACGCAAGGGTAATTTAGTCACCACAGGTTGATTGCAGAAAAAAACAGCGGCTTTCGACGTAAGAGACCTATCGAAAGCCTTATCTACCTGATTGGCGAATCAAAAACGCCCTCAGCCGGCTGCTTTCACCGCATCGGCAATACGATTCGCCGACGCGATGACCGTCTCTTCGTGTTCACCCTCAACCATAACGCGGATGAGCGGCTCAGTACCGGATTTACGCAGCAATACCCGTCCGCGTCCGGCCAATTCTTTTTCCACATCCTGCGTAATCTGCTGCACGTTTTTGTCTTCCAGCGGATCGTGTTCACCCGTAAACCGCACATTGACCAGAATCTGTGGAAACAGCTTCATACCGCTGCATAAATCATGCAGGCTCATATGGTTTTTCACTATCGCGGTAAGGACTTGCAAACCGGCAATCACACCGTCGCCCGTCGTGGTTTTGTCCAGCAGGATCACATGACCGGAGTTTTCTGCCCCGATGCGCCACCCTTTTGCCTGCATCATTTCTAATACATAGCGGTCACCTACTTTGGCACGAGCGAACGGGATACCCAGCTGCTTTAACGCCACCTCAAGCCCCATGTTACTCATCAGCGTGCCCACCGCGCCACCACGCAGTTGCCCTTGGCGTAGACCTTCACGGGCGATGATATACAGGATCTGATCGCCATCAACCTTGTTGCCTAAATGGTCGACCATGATGAGCCGATCGCCATCGCCGTCAAACGCCAGCCCAACGTCCGCTTTCTCAGCCAGTACGCGCGCCTGTAGCTGTCTGACGTCCGTCGCCCCGCATTCTTCATTGATGTTCATCCCATCAGGCTCACAGCCAATCGCGATGACTTTAGCGCCAAGCTCGCGCAATACGCTAGGGGCGATATGATAGGTAGCACCATTGGCGCAATCGACGACGATCTTTAAACCGTTAAGGCTCAGTTCACTTGGGAACGTCCCCTTACAAAATTCGATGTAGCGTCCGGCAGCGTCAACAATGCGGCTGGCTTTGCCTAATTCAGCAGACTCAACACATGTCAGCGGTTTTTCCAGCTCAGCCTCGATCGCTTCTTCTACGTCATCCGGCAGCTTAGTGCCGTCAATTGAGAAGAATTTAATACCGTTGTCGTAATACGGGTTGTGAGAAGCAGAAATCACGATACCCGCTTCAGCGCGGAACGTACGGGTCAAATAAGCAACCGCAGGCGTCGGCATTGGACCGGTAAAAGAAGCTGACAAACCCGCAGCTGCCAGCCCGGCTTCCAGCGCAGATTCCAACATATAGCCAGAAATACGCGTATCTTTGCCGATGATAATCTTACGAGAACCATGTCGCGCGAGAACTTTTCCAGCGGCCCAACCCAGTTTAAGCACAAAATCAGGGGTAATCGGCGTATCACCAACCTTGCCACGTACACCATCGGTACCAAAATATTTGCGGTTACTCATCTCGTTTTTATTCCTTCGCAGAAAGGGTGGCCTCAACAATGCGCATGGCATCAGCCGTTTCTTTAACATCGTGCACGCGAATAATCTGTGCTCCCTGCATCGCCGCAATCACTGCGCAGGCAATGCTGCCGTGAACTCGCTGCGCAGGCGGCACATTGAGGATCTGTCCAATCATGGATTTCCTCGACATGCCAACCAAAAGAGGCAGTTCAAAACGATGTAACTCGCTCAGACGGGCCAGAAGCGCATAATTATGGGCAAGATTCTTACCGAATCCGAACCCAGGATCCAGCAATAGCTTACTTTTCGGAATATTGGCGTTAACACAGCGATCAATCTGCTGCTGCAAGAAATCGCCAATGTCCTGCATCAGGTCATCATAATGCGGTTTGTGCTGCATGGTTCTCGGCATACCCTGCATGTGCATCAGGCATACTGGCAAACCTGTTGCCGCCGCTGCCTCCAAAGCTCCAGGCTCTTGCAAAGCGCGGATATCATTAATCAGATGTGCTCCCGCCTGCGCCGATGCTGTCATCACTTCCGGCTTTGAGGTATCGACCGAGATCCATACGTCAAAGCGTTTAGCAATGGCTTCAACCACGGGTACCACACGGTCTAGCTCTTCTTCCGTGCTCACCTCAGCCGCACCGGGACGCGTCGATTCACCGCCAATATCAATCAGGGTCGCACCAGCGTTAACCATCTCCTGAACGTGCAGTAATGCCGCATCGAGCTTGTTGTGTTTACCACCATCGGAAAAAGAGTCCGGCGTGACGTTAAGAATACCCATGATGTGTGGGCAGGACAGATCCAGCGTTGAGTCTCTGGCGACCAGTTGCATGATTTACCTCCGCATTCTGGTGTAGTTAGCATGAAATGTGGTTCGAAGAACACTCCCAGTAAAAAACCCCAGCCTGAGCTGGGGTTTCGTAGGTTACAGATGTGAATCACAGACGGATTATTTGTCGTCCACTTGCTCAGACATCGTATTACCAGGATTAGGCGTCTGCGGCTCATCCACTGGAGTAGGGGCTTTAGGTGTACCACCGCCGTTACCAGAATCGTTGTCAGAACGAGACTCTTCCCAACCTGCTGGCGGACGTACGTCTTTCTTACGTCCCATCAGGTCATCGATCTGCGGCGCATCAATGGTTTCATACTTCATCAACGCATCTTTCATTGAGTGAAGAATATCCATGTTTGCCATCAACAGTTCAGCGAGCACGCACATAGTTGCGTTCAATCAGCGATTTCACTTCCTGATCGATAATACGCGCGGTTTCATCTGACATATGCTTGGCTTTTGCCACGGAACGACCGAGGAATACCTCACCGTCTTCTTCCGCATAGAGCAATGGACCGAGTTTTTCAGAGAAGCCCCACTGCGTCACCATGTTACGAGCAATCGACGTTGCCACTTTGATGTCGTTGGACGCGCCCGTCGATACATGTTCCGAACCGTAAATGATTTCTTCGGCCAGTCGACCACCGTACAGAGTAGAGATCTGACTTTCCAGCTTCTGACGGCTGGCGCTGATCGCATCGCCTTCAGGCAGGAAGAACGTCACACCTAGCGCACGACCGCGCGGAATGATCGTCACTTTATGCACCGGATCGTGTTCTGGCACCAGACGACCAATGATCGCATGCCCAGCTTCATGATACGCCGTCGACTCTTTCTGCTTCTCAGTCATAACCATGGAACGGCGCTCTGCACCCATCATGATTTTGTCTTTCGCTTTCTCGAACTCGACCATCGAAACAACGCGTTTGTTGCCACGAGCGGAGAACAATGCGGCTTCGTTAACCAGGTTAGCCAAATCCGCACCAGAGAAGCCTGGCGTACCACGTGCAATCACTGACGCATCGATATCTGGAGACAGCGGTACGCGACGCATGTGAACTTTCAGAATCTGCTCACGACCGCGGACATCTGGCAGGCCAACCACAACCTGACGGTCAAAACGACCTGGACGCAGCAACGCAGGGTCAAGAACATCAGGGCGGTTAGTTGCGGCGATGACAATAATGCCCTCGTTGCCTTCAAAGCCGTCCATCTCAACCAGCATTTGGTTCAGCGTTTGTTCACGTTCATCGTGACCACCGCCCAGACCTGCGCCACGCTGACGGCCAACGGCGTCGATTTCATCGATAAAGATGATGCAAGGTGCGGCTTTCTTCGCCTGTTCGAACATGTCACGGACACGAGAAGCACCGACACCGACAAACATTTCAACGAAGTCAGAACCGGAAATCGTAAAGAAAGGCACTTTCGCTTCACCGGCAATCGCTTTTGCCAGCAACGTTTTACCGGTTCCCGGCGGGCCGACCATCAGAATGCCTTTTGGAATTTTACCGCCCAGTTTCTGGAAACGGCTAGGTTCGCGCAGGTACTCGACCAGTTCGCTAACCTCTTCCTTCGCTTCGTCACAACCCGCTACATCAGCAAACGTCGTCTTGATCTGATCTTCAGTCAGCATGCGCGCTTTGCTCTTGCCGAAGGACATAGCGCCTTTACCGCCGCCGCCTTGCATTTGACGCATGAAGAAGATCCAGACGCCAATCAGTAACAGCATCGGGAACCAAGAAATAAAGATAGAAGCCAGCAAGCTCGGTTCTTCCGGCGGCTCACCAACGACTTTCACGTTCTTCGTTAGCAGGTTATCCAGTAGCTTGGGGTCATTGACAGGAATGTAAGTCGTGTATCTGTTGCTGTCTTTTTTGATAACACTGATCTCACGCCCGTTAATACGTGCTTCACGGACCTGATCCTGATTCACTTCAGTCAAGAAGGTTGAATAATCCACCCTACGGCCATTCGACTCGCTGGGCCCAAAGCTCTGGAAAACAGACATCAGCACCACTGCGATGACTAACCAGAGAATTAGGTTTTTCGCCATGTCACTCAAGGGATTAACCTCATATTACAACTGTGTTAAAAAACAGCGTTAGGGTACTACAGTTTCCGCCCTGTCGCTACAATATACACTTCACGAGACCGGGCACGTGAGGCGTCTGGTTTACGAATTTTCACTTTCGTAAACAGGGAGCGAATTTCCCGCAGGTATTCATCAAAGCCTTCTCCCTGAAACACTTTCACCAGGAAACTTCCGCCTGGTGCTAATACATCCCGACACATACCAAGTGCTAATTCAACCAGATACATCGACTTCGGAATATCAACGGCTGGTGTACCACTCATGTTAGGGGCCATGTCAGACATCACCACCTGAACTTTGCTATCGCCAACCCTTTCGAGCAAGGCTTTGAGGACCAGTTCATCACGAAAGTCCCCTTGCAGGAAATCGACGCCAACAATCGGATCCATCGGCAAAATATCACACGCGATAATTCGACCATTTCCACCAATTTGCGTGACCACATACTGTGACCAGCCGCCCGGCGCAGCGCCTAAATCCACAACTGTCATACCGGGTTTAAACAGTTTGTCGCTCTGCTGTATTTCGTCAAGTTTAAACCAAGCACGCGAGCGCAGCCCTTTTTTCTGGGCCTGCTGCACATATTTATCGCTAAAGTGTTCCTGCAACCAGCGACTGGAACTTGCAGAACGCTTTTTATTCGCCATCGATTTTCCAACTATTCTCAGTAACACGCTCGTGGTGGGGAGAAACTTCTCACATATTACCAATCAGAACAGTCAAATTGGTTATAATCATGAGATGGCGGTAGAATGACCCGTTTTCAATCCCAACCTAAGTAAAAAAGACAATGAACCTAAGTAATAAACAAAAACAACACCTGAAAGGCTTGGCACATCCGCTAAAACCGGTTGTCATGCTGGGCAATAACGGTCTCACCGAAGGTGTTTTGGCTGAGATCGAACAAGCATTGGCACATCACGAACTGATCAAGATAAAAGTAGCGACAGAAGACCGCGAAACCAAAGCCTTGATTGTTGAAGCGATTGTTCGTGAAACGGGTGCCGCTAACGTTCAGGTTATCGGCCATACGTTGGTGCTCTACCGTCCTGCGAAAGAACGTAAAATTGTGTTACCACGATAACACTTTTTATTTCTGGATACTCGGTTTTAACGGAAAGGTGCCACGCCTCTCGGTTAGAGAAAAGGCCGCAAGCGGCCTTTTTCTTTTCTTTACAATTTTTGCTGTTTTAATCAACAATACGGCAAAGTTTACAGATATTCGACCTTCAGGATCTCATATTCCACGTCGCCGCCCGGCGTACGGATAACCACAACGTCATCTTGCTCTTTGCCGATCAGACCACGCGCGATGGGCGAATTTACCGAGATCAGATTCTGTTTAAAATCTGCTTCGTCATCACCAACAATCCGATAAGTTTGCTCTTCATCGTTATCCAGATTCATCACCGTCACGGTGGAACCAAAAATAACACGCCCGTTCGCCGTCATCTTCGTAACATCGATAACCTGTGCGTTAGATAATTTAGCTTCAATATCTTGAATACGCCCTTCACAGAAGCCCTGCTGCTCGCGTGCAGCGTGATATTCCGCATTCTCTTTCAGATCGCCGTGCTCACGCGCTTCGGCAATCGCCGCAATAATTTCAGGTCGACGCACAGATTTCAGGTGGTCGAGCTCTTCGCGCAATTTTTCAGCACCACGCAACGTCATCGGAAATTGTTTCATATTGTCTATACCTCTAAAAAAGTCCGTAAGACTCAAATAATCGTCATCCTGACGCGCTAAAAATCAAAGGCGACGGAGTCTCTGCAACGTGCCAGTCCTCACTGGACATAAAACAAAAGCAACCAGCCCCGGAACAAAATTTCCAGGCTAGCAGCGGTTTTGCATTTTGATACGTATTTTACCCCAGAGTTCAATGAGGGTCATCGTTTACTTTAGACCTTGTTGCGCCGTAGTATGACCACACGTTACCCCGTTATTAGCTGAGATTATGCGTTTTTCATCGATTGTTACCGGACTTGCCTGCGCTTTTGCTCTGCATGCCAATGCAGCTTCTGTTGAGGATCATCGCCAATATTTACCAGACGGTGCCAATTTGGCGCTGTTGGTTCAAAAAGTTGGCGCAACAACACCCAGTATGGCCTTCAATAGCCAGCAAATGGCGCTCCCAGCCAGTACACAAAAGGTGATAACCGCATTAGCCGCATTACTGCAATTGGGGCCAGATTATCGGTTCATCACCACGATGGAAAGCCACGGGCCTGTTACCAGCGGTATTCTGAACGGTAACCTCATCGTACGGTTTAGCGGCGATCCTACGCTTAAGCGTCAGCAAATACGGAATATGGTGCAGGAATTAAGGAAGCGCGGGATACAGGAAATCTCAGGAGATGTGTTGATCGACACCTCAGTGTTCGCCAGTCACGATAAAGCGCCGGGCTGGCCCTGGAACGACATGACACAGTGCTTCAGCGCCCCGCCGGGTGCCGCGATTGTCGATCGCAACTGCTTCTCCGTCTCACTCTACAGTGCGCCTAAAGCGGGTGATAATGCGTTTATCCGCGTTGCATCCTACTATCCGGTGCAAATGTTCAGCGAAGTCCGCACGCTGGCTAAGGGCTCAACCGATGCCCAATACTGCGAACTGGATGTGGTTCCCGGGGAACTGAACCGCTTTACGCTAACGGGATGTCTGGTTCAGCGCACAGAGCCGCTTCCTCTGGCGTTCGCGATTCAGGATGGGGCCAGCTATGCCGGTGCTATCGTTAAAGATGAGCTACAGCAGGCAGATATCCGTATTAAAGGCAGCCTTCGTCGCCAAACACAGCCAGGTCCTGCAGGAAGCGTACTGGCTCAGACACAATCAGCGCCACTGCACGACCTGCTCACGATCATGCTGAAAAAATCAGACAACATGATCGCCGATACAGTCTTTCGTACTATTGGACATGAGCGTTTTAGCGTGCCGGGTACGTGGCGCGCGGGTGCAGATGCCGTGCGACAGATTCTGCGTCAGAAGGCTGGTGTGGATTTAGGAAACAGCATTGTTGTTGATGGTTCTGGCCTGTCACGCCATAACCTGATTTCACCGGAAACGATGATGCAGGTCTTACAGTACATCGCACAGCACGATAATGAACTGAATTATATCACCATGCTTCCGCTTTCCGGCTATGACGGCACGCTGCGTTATCGTGGCGGCCTGCATGAAGCTGGCGTGGATGGCAAGGTTTCGGCTAAAACCGGGGCATTGCAGGGCGTATACAATCTGGCAGGCTTCATTACTACCGCGAGCGGCCAGCGTATGGCATTCGTCCAGTTCCTATCCGGCTATGCCGTGCCGCCAGAAGACCAGCGTGCCCGTCGCGTCCCTCTGGTGAGATTTGAAAGTCGTCTCTACAAAGATATTTATCAGAGCAATTAAAATAACAACGCGGGCCTACCCTGATTGGATAAGCCCGCGTATGTAAGACCTGACTAACAGAAGAACGAATTATTTTTGATAGATGATTTCAACACCTTCATCATCTTCATCGTCCCAGTCATCATCCCACTCTTCTTCGGCTTCTTTTTCTATTTCAGCCAGCTGTTCGCGGTGATAATCATCCCACATGAACTCCACTTTTTCCGGTGCGCTTTCGGCAATCGCCGTTACTTTCGGATTGGCTTTCAGGAAGTTCATCACATCCCAGCAAAGTGGGTTGACGCCTTCACGGTTCGCTGCAGAAATCAGATAGTATTTATCATCCCAGCCAAGCGCAGCCGCAATCTCTTTGGCACGTTTTTCCGCTTCAGCCTTGTCGATCAAATCAACCTTGTTGAAAACCAGCCAACGCGGTTTTTCTGCCAAACCCGCGCCATACTGCTCTAACTCGTTGATAATGATTTTGGCATTTTCAATCGGGTCTGACTCATCAATCGGTGCTAAATCAACCAGATGCAACAGTACACGGCAGCGTTCAAGGTGTTTCAGGAAACGAATCCCTAACCCAGCGCCTTCAGATGCACCTTCAATCAAACCAGGGATATCCGCCACAACAAAGCTCTGCTCGCTATCCATACGGACAACACCAAGACTCGGCACTAATGTAGTAAACGGATAATCAGCCACTTTCGGCTTCGCTGCTGATACTGCGCGGATAAAGGTCGACTTGCCTGCGTTAGGCAGGCCAAGCATGCCCACGTCAGCCAGCAACAGCAGTTCCAGCGTCAGCTCACGCTCTTCGCCTTTCGTACCGCTGGTCTTCTGACGAGGAGCACGGTTGACGGACGATTTAAAACGCGTGTTACCTAAACCATGCCAGCCACCTTTCGCTACCATCAGGCTCTGCTGATGGCGCGTCATATCGCCCAGCACCTCGCCGGTTCCCTGATCCAGAACACGGGTACCAACAGGGACTTTAATCGTAATATCTTTGCCGCGTTTACCCGTACAGTCACGACTTTGCCCGTTTTGTCCACGCTCAGCGCGGAAGGATTTTTCAAAACGATAGTCAATCAGCGTGTTCAGGTTTTCGTCTGCCAGCAGATAAACGTCACCGCCATCGCCGCCGTCACCACCGTCCGGACCGCCGTTGGGAATATATTTTTCACGGCGAAAGCTGACACAACCGTTACCGCCATCGCCTGCCACAACGAGAATTGTGGCTTCATCTACAAACTTCATTGATTCTCTCCGCAAAAAACCAATAGAGAATATCTACGTGTTTTAGGCTTGTTATTGGTTCTTCTTGGCGTAACTTTTTGATTTTACGGCATGTAGCGTAGTTCTACTCACCATTAAAAAACTGACGCACCAGAACGCATTCCAGCAAAGGAGCGGATTGTACCTGCCTGCTCCAATAATTTCATCTGTATTAAAAATAAACAACACATGCAGTATGTCAAAAGGCGGCCGTGACCGCTGCAATACGCTTTCTTTTAGGCTATTTCCGCACCATCAATGGCGGCACGGGTTCTTTCTTGCCGGGTAAGAGGCGATGCCCGATAGCGGAAAACATTGCGCCCGCAACAACGACAAAGGCTCCCACATAGCCGATCCAATTCAGCACTGGCGCAGCAAAGAAAGTCGGCCATCCTAATGCCAATAGATCGGAAAACAGCAGCGTAAACAACGGCGTCAAGGTAATGACAGCACTAACCTGTGATGCCTGCCAGCGGGCCATTGCCTCTGCCAGAGCGCCATAACCAATCAACGTATTCGCACCGCAAAATAGCAGACAAATAAGCTGCCAGTTGCTCAGTTGAAAAATAACTTCAAGCTTGGCAAAAGGCGTGATAAAGACGACGCACAACACATATAACAGAAACAGAATCTGCTGCGATGTCAGACGTCGCAATAGAACTTTCTGCGCTACACCATAGGATACCCATACCGCCGAGGCGCAAACACCCAGCAGCACGCCCAGCGTGTAGTCAGTCAGCCGGGTAAAAATCTCAATCAGGCTGGTATTAAAGAACAGAAGCAGACCGCAAATCAGCATGATCGCGCCAATGACCTGCGTGCCGCGCATCTTTTCCTTTAGGATAAGTACGCTGGCGAACATCATGCCTACAGGCGAAAGTTGCCCGATAACCTGAGACGCTGTTGGACTCAGATATTGCAGAGACGAGCTAAAGAAAACAAAGTTACCCAGTAGTCCAGCCGTCGCAATCAGTAGCAGAACCCACCAGCGCCGATGCCGGAAAACCCGCATTGGCGGCAACTTCTTACGGGATGACAGAATAATGCCGAGTCCAATCGAAGCGATAAAAAAGCGATACCAAACAATCGTATAAGGTTCCATTACCACCAGAACCTGTTTCATGGCTATCGGTAACGCCCCCCAGCAAACAGCCGTAGTCAGCGCCAGACACAGACCGATACCCGTCTGTTGTTTAGTATTCATACTTATCCAGATGGTTTACTCAGAATCAGAATGTAAAAAGCCCCGCAAAGAATTGCGGGGCTTAAATCCGTAAGACCTAACGCGAAAAATTATTCAGCAACGATGCTGATAAATTTACGGTTTTTTGGGCCTTTAACTTCAAACTGAACTTTACCATCAGTCAAAGCGAACAGAGTGTGATCTTTCCCGCAGCCAACGTTAGTTCCTGCGTGGAATTTAGTACCACGTTGACGAACGATGATGTTACCAGCCAGAACACTTTCGCCGCCAAAACGTTTTACGCCCAGACGTTGTGCGTTAGAGTCACGACCGTTACGGGTTGAACCGCCAGCTTTCTTGTGTGCCATTTAATCCGCTCTCCTAATCTTAAGCGCTGATGCCGGTAATTTTCACGTCAGTGAACCACTGACGGTGGCCTGCTTGCTTACGGTAGTGTTTACGGCGACGGAACTTAACGATCTTCACCTTTTCGCCACGACCATGAGCAACAACTTCAGCTTTGATTTTACCGCCATCGACAAAAGGAACGCCGATTTTGATTTCTTCACCGTTGGCAACCATCAGAACTTGGTCAAACTCAACGGCTTCACCAGTTGCGATGTCCAGCTTTTCCAAGCGAACGGTTTGACCTTCGCTTACTCGGTGTTGTTTACCACCACTTTGGAAAACTGCGTACATATAAAACTCCGCTTTCCGCGCACCCGTTAATAGGTTTCAGAGCGCGCTATAAATATTCATAATAGGGCGCGAATTCTACGCAAAAATACTGAGGATGACAAGTGCATAATCAACGGATGTGAAGAAAAAGAATACAACGTATCAACTGCCGTTTATCTCTCTCATTTTTCAAGTACAATCGGCCCAATAAGTTCCGTCTTGCCGATATGCAACAGCAATCTTACGGCAGTGTTGAAGACATACGTTGGCACAAACCATGAATCTAGAACAAATTACAGCATTGACTGCGCAGGATATGGCGGCTGTTAATAACGTCATTCTTGAACAGCTGAATTCCGACGTCGTTTTGATAAACCAGCTTGGACATTACATCATCAGCGGTGGTGGAAAACGTATACGCCCGATGATTGCTGTGCTTGCGGCCAGAGCCCTCGATTATAACGGTGATAAGCATGTCACCGTCGCCGCACTGATCGAATTTATCCACACCGCAACGCTGCTACATGATGATGTGGTAGACGAATCCGACATGCGTCGGGGTAAAGCGACAGCCAATGCCGCCTTTGGCAACGCAGCGAGCGTGTTGGTTGGGGATTTCATTTATACCCGCGCCTTCCAGATGATGACCAGCCTCGAATCGTTACGCGTGCTGGCGCTGATGTCAGAAGCAGTGAACGTGATTGCTGAAGGCGAAGTCTTGCAGCTAATGAACTGCAACGACCCGGATATCACTGAAGAAAGCTACATGCGCGTCATTTACAGTAAAACGGCGCGTTTATTTGAAGCCGCAGCGCAATCTTCATCCATCCTTGCCGGCGCGACGCCAGAGCAAGAAAAAGCGCTTCAGGACTATGGCCGCTACCTGGGCACCGCATTCCAGTTAATTGACGATCTACTCGACTACAGCGCAGACGGCAAAACGCTGGGCAAAAACACGGGCGATGACCTCAATGAAGGCAAGCCAACGCTGCCGTTACTGCATGCGATGCGTCATGGAAATGCAGAACAGAGCTCGCTGATTCGCAAGGCCATTGAAGAAGGAAACGGGCGTCATCTGCTAGAACCGGTTCTTTCCGCCATGCAGCAATGTGGTTCACTTGATTATACGCGCCAGCGTGCCGAAGAAGAGGCAGATAAGGCAATTAGCGCACTGCAGCAACTGCCGGAAACACCATACCGCATGGCGCTCGAGGGCCTTGCCCATTTAGCCGTACAGCGCGATTTCTAACGTGGTGTAAGGTTCTTATAAGATAAGATCGTTGGTTCATAAGTAGCGCTGTCTTGCAGCGCTACTCGTTCGCCAGACTTAGGCAGTCTGGTCGATTGTGACATCATCCAGCCGAGACAACATCGCTATTGTCCCTTCACGCAAGATGAAATTAATCAGCCGGGTTCGTTCATCAACGGAAAGTTGATGGAAAATATGCACCCACGATGACAGCAGGGTCGGCTCATTATCTATACGATAATATTCGGTTGGCGGATTCTCTTTTACCAGTAGAGAGTTCCTGACCTCGTTCGGCAAACTGCGAATAGAATATTCGACACCGCGCCCTTGAACCCCTTTCCGCCTGCGCTTTTCCCAACCGTCGTCTCGCGCCCGCTTGTTCAACCCCTGCGGCGACTTAGGCAATCCACCTACGCCAACCAGCTCACTTGTTGCAAACCATTCTTTGTCCATACTCGTCACTCCCTTGTTTGTTTTGAACAGGCATTACGTCAACTCGCCCAAAAGTTTCCATATAATAGACTATAATTACCTAAACCGCTAACTTTTACACGTTACCGACACACCTAAGTAATAAAGAAATGATTAAATCCAGCGCGATGCTGCAACATCGCGGCCAGAAGCAATACGGTAAAGCGAAAGACAATACAGGTTCCTTTTTACCACCAACGTCAGCAATCTAAGAGTTCACCCTCGGTAGCTCAGTCAATGCCCATTGATGAGATTGGCTCCTCATCCGATGGCGTAATACCCAACTGACTCAGCGTGGAGGACACCCCGACTCGCAGAATATAAGCGATTAGATCATCTCTTTCTTTTTCAGATAGTTGCTGGTAAATCTGCATCCATACGGCCAGTGCCGCAGGCTGTTTCGCCGAGTAGGCGGAAGGCTCGATTTCGAGTAATAGGGATTTCTTTACCGTATCCGGCAAGCTGTGAATTGAGTACTCCACTCCTCTTCCCTGGACGCCTTTACGGCGACGTTTCTCCCATCCATCCTCGCGGGCGCGCTTATTTAATCCTTGTCTTGATTTCGGAAGGCCGCCGACTCCAACCAATTCGCTGGTAGCAAACCACTCTTTTTTCATTGCCTTTCATCCTGATAGTGCCATCCCTAACAAAAACGCGCTTATTTGGAAATTAATTGAGAATTTTAAGGAAAATTAATGCTATATTATTTCCAAATAATAATGTCATGTTAGTTCGGCATATAACTAACATCCGTTATTTATACCACTAATCGACAGTCGTCTTATAGCAAATAAGGGAAGGATTATGATTTTAAGGAAACAAGACTGGCATCCCGCAGATATCATTGCTGCACTGCGCAAGAAAAACACGACGCTGGCGGCGGTATCGCGAGCGGCCGGATTAAGCTCATCGACGTTAGCTAATGCGCTCTCACGCCCTTGGCCCAAGGGGGAATGGCTTATTGCCGATGCGCTGGGTATTCACCCTTCAGAGATTTGGCCCAGCCGGTACTACAATCCAGAAACCAATGAGCTTATCGACAGAAAAAGACTCATCCGTCCCGATTAAAAAAGAAAAGCCGGAGATATCGATCTCCGGCTTTTTATTCAACGTCACGTATTACAAGAATCTCAATGATTAATTCTTGATGAACGTCTCGCCTAACTCAATATCCTGCTTCAGCGTATCCAGCATGCTGTTCAGCGCATTTTGCTCAAAAGCGCTTAATGTACCGATGTCTTTACGCTCGGCGACGCCGTCTTTGCCTAACAGAATCGGTTGAGCGAAGAAGCGGGCATATTTGCCATCACTTTCAACGTATGCACATTCCACCACACCGCTTTCGCCTTGCAGCGCACGAACCAGAGACAGACCAAAGCGTGCCGCAGCCTGCCCCATCGACAGCGTTGCCGATCCGCCACCTGCTTTAGCTTCAACAACCTCGGTGCCCGCATTCTGGATGCGCTTGGTCAGATCGGCCACTTCCTGCTCGCTGAAGCTGATACCAGGAACCTGAGACAGAAGAGGCAGGATCGTCACACCAGAGTGTCCGCCGATAACAGGCACATTAATATCCTGCGGCTGTTTGCCTTTCAGCTCAGCAACGAACGTGTTGGAACGGATAATATCCAGCGTTGTGACGCCGAACAGTTTGTTTTTGTCGTATACGCCAGCTTTTTTCAGCACTTCGGCTGCAATGGCAACGGTCGTATTCACCGGGTTGGTGATGATACCGATACAGGCTTTCGGGCAAGTAACCGCAATTTGCTCAACCAGATTACGCACAATGCCAGCATTGACGTTGAACAGATCGGAACGATCCATCCCAGGTTTACGTGCCACACCTGCGGAGATCAGCACGATATCTGCACCAACAAGCGCTGGTTTAGCATCTTCACCGCTATAGCCTTTGATCTTCACTGCTGTAGGAATATGGCTCAGATCGACGGCAACACCCGGGGTTACTGGGGCGATATCGTAAAGGGATAGTTCTGAACCTGAAGGAAGCTGGGTTTTGAGGAGGAGTGCGAGTGCCTGACCGATACCACCTGCTGCTCCGAGAACTGCAACTTTCATCCTAAACTCCTTATTATCATAAAATAAAAAAGTGCCGTGAATTCATTTGGTTATAAACAGAATATAAAAATGGGGGTACGAGCAACCTACTTATCTTTCTACAAATGACATGAGAGACAAAAAATACGCTATGTCTCTAATAATAAATCAAAAACAACCATTCGTTTGAAAGGTAAGTAAAGTTAATAAGCTATTGAGCTATAACGCGGTGTTCATTCACGTGCGATTAACCTGTGCGCTACATTACACCGATCGATGGCGTCCAAACAACATCATTCTGATAACATTTGATTTACTTTTATGTGACGCAGGACGCATTTTTCGGACTACCCGAGAGTCGATTTTTTTTGAAAACAGCGACTAACGCATATCTGGTGAAAGGGACTGGAATTATACGCGATTTAATTGCATAAAAATTCACACAACTGCATAATAGGAAGATTAACCATAACAATTAATCCGGTGCAGAATGCGAAATTCGACAAAACAAGAAGACCTCGTTAAAGCGTTCAAAGCGCTGTTAAAGGAAGAGAAGTTCAGCTCTCAAAGTGAAATTGTTCAGGCATTGCAAGACGAAGGATTTGAAAACATCAACCAATCCAAGGTGTCACGCATGCTAACGAAATTTGGTGCCGTGCGCACGCGCAATGCCAAAATGGAGATGGTGTATTGTCTCCCTGCCGAGCTTGGCGTTCCAACGACGTCCAGCCCGCTGAAGAACCTTGTGCTGGACGTAGATTACAATGATGCCGTTGTCGTGATCCATACCAGCCCTGGAGCCGCGCAGCTCATTGCTCGCCTGCTGGACTCACTTGGTAAGTCAGAAGGTATTCTCGGCACCATCGCGGGTGATGACACCATCTTTACCACCCCGGCAAGAGGCTTCAGCGTCAAACAACTCTACGAAGCTATTCTGGTGCTCTTCGAACAAGAGCTGTAATCCGCTCGTCCGCTACCGTTTTTTGTAATTCGTTCTTTGCTACGTATTTTTTACTACGTTTTCCGCTACGTGTAGACCCGCTACACGTAGCGACTATGCGTTTAAAGCCTCATACCGCAGGCAATTCAGCCAATGGCCAACGTGGCCGAACGGATACGCCCAGCGTCTGGCTCGCGCCATGAACCAGACGTACACTGCCCGCATAGGCAATCATCGCGCCATTATCTGTGCAGAATTCAGGGCGTGCATAAAACACTTCACCACCGCGTTTCGCCATCACTTCACCCAAGCGCTGGCGCAGCGTCCGGTTTGCGCTGACGCCCCCTGCCATGACCAGTCGTTTAAAGCCCGTCTCATCCAGCGCACGACGACATTTTATCGCCAGCGTATCTACAACGGCATCTTCAAAGGCACGTGCAATATCGGCACGTGTTTGATCGTCATCGCCGTTGCTACGAATCGTATTAGCCGCAAACGTTTTTAGCCCAGAGAAGCTGAAATCCAGCCCCGGCCGATCGGTCATCGGGCGTGGAAACGTGAAGCGTTGGGAATCCCCCGCCTGCGCCATTTTCGACAGCATTGGGCCACCGGGATAATCCAGCCCCAGCAGCTTCGCTGTTTTATCAAACGCTTCACCCGCTGCGTCATCAATCGACTCGCCCAGCAGGCGATATTCACCAATGCCCGTCACGCTGATGAGCTGCGTATGGCCACCAGAAACCAGCAGCGCCACGAAGGGAAACGCTGGCGGGTTATCTTCCAACATCGGTGCCAGCAAATGCCCTTCCATATGATGCACAGGAATCGCCGGCACACCCCAGGCGAATGCCAATGACCTACCGATCGTCGCGCCCACTAATAGCGCGCCAACCAAACCAGGGCCAGCGGTGTAAGCCACGCCATCGATATCGTCAGCCTGTAGCCCTGCTTCGCGCAGCGCCGCCTGAATTAACGGAACCGTTTTACGCACGTGGTCGCGTGAGGCAAGTTCAGGCACTACGCCGCCGTAATCAGCATGTAATTTAACCTGACTGTATAACTGATTGGCGAGCAAACCGGTCTCTGTGTCATAAATGGCCACGCCGGTTTCATCACAGGATGTTTCGATACCCAATACGCGCATTGCTGTTCCTAACTTTGATGACGATACAAGCGCCCGTTGAATGTCGCTTGCTTCAAACTGTGGATAGTCTACCATAAGCGGCCTGATTTCTGCTCTGGCCGCGGTTGGGTGTTTTATGATCACCGCAATGCTTTACAAAGGCGTCACGTTTGCAGTAGAATTCCGCACCATTTTGAAAAGGCTGGCACAAGGCCAGCGGCAAACCGAATTTATTGAGGTGAGAGGCACATGCCGGTAATTAAAGTACGTGAAAACGAGCCGTTCGACGTAGCTCTGCGTCGCTTCAAACGTTCCTGTGAAAAAGCAGGCGTTCTGGCTGAAGTTCGTCGTCGTGAGTTTTATGAAAAACCAACGACCGAACGTAAGCGCGCTAAAGCTTCTGCAGTGAAACGTCACGCGAAGAAATTGGCTCGAGAAAACGCACGCCGCACTCGTCTGTATTAATTTTCAGGAGGGTTTCCCTCCAACGCGTGATTAATCCGCAGACTTAGCAGTTGCATACGTAAGGCCGTGCTTTCCGAAAGGAAGCGCGGCTTGTTGTCGTTTATAAGCTATATCCAATGTAATCACCTTACAGAAGGGTATACACCAGGGGCTTATGGCTGGACGAATCCCACGCGTATTTATTAATGACCTGCTGGCTCGCACCGACATCGTCGATCTCATTGACGCGCGCGTCAAACTGAAAAAGCAGGGCAAAAATTACCATGCGTGCTGCCCGTTCCATCACGAGAAAACCCCCTCATTCACCGTAAACGGTGACAAACAGTTCTATCACTGTTTTGGCTGTGGCGCACACGGCAACGCCATAGACTTTTTGATGAATTACGATCGTCTCGAATTCGTTGAAACCATTGAAGAACTTGCCACCCAATACGGCCTCGAAGTGCCTTATGAAACCGGCACTGGCCCAACCCAGTTAGAGCGTCACCAACGGCAAAGTCTGTACGAATTGATGGGACAGCTCAGCGGGTTTTATCAACAAGCATTAAGCCAATCAGTCGGTGCGCCAGCGTTGCAGTATCTGCAACAGCGCGGTTTAAGCGCAGAAGTAATCAGCCATTTTGCGATTGGCTTCGCCCCGCCCGGCTGGGATAACGTTTTAAAGCGCTTTGGCCGCAATGATGACGATCGCAGCACATTGAACGATGCCGGCATGCTGGTGACTAACGATCAGGGCCGGATGTACGACCGCTTCCGCGAGCGTGTGATGTTCCCCATCCGCGACAAACGGGGACGAGTCATTGCCTTCGGCGGACGCGTATTAGGCGACGGTACACCAAAGTACCTTAACTCGCCGGAAACAGAAATTTTTCATAAAGGTCGCCAGCTGTACGGCCTTTATGAAGCGCAGCAAAATCACCCAGAGCTCAAGCGACTTTTGGTTGTTGAAGGCTATATGGATGTGGTGGCGCTGGCGCAGTTTGGTATTGATTATGCGGTGGCATCGCTGGGTACCTCCACGACCGCCGATCACATTCAGTTACTATTTCGCGCCACCGATCTGGTGGTGTGTTGTTACGACGGAGACCGTGCCGGACGCGAAGCGGCATGGCGTGCGCTGGAAACTGCGCTACCCTATTTGAACGATGGTCGTCAGCTACGCTTTATGTTCCTGCCGGACGGTGAAGATCCCGATACGCTGGTGCGTCAAGAAGGCAAAGTCGCCTTTGAACAGCGCATGGAACAGGCCCTGCCGCTGTCGCAGTTTCTGTTTGAAACGCTGCAACAGCAGGTGGACATGAGTTCACCCGATGGCCGTACCAAGCTCAGCACGCTGGCACTGCCGCTGATAGGCCAGGTACCGGGAGAAACGCTGCGGCTGTATTTGCGCCAGCAGCTCGGCAACAAGCTGGGCATTTTGGACGACAGCCAGTTGGACAGACTGCTCCCAAAAGTGGCTGAGCAGGCTCAATCCTACCAGCCGCCGCAACTAAAAGTCACAACTATGCGTATACTTATAGGGCTTTTAGTACAAAACCCAAGACTGGCAGCAGAGGTGCCTGACCTCGCGCTGGAAGGCATTGAAGAAGACAAAGTGGCGGGTTTATCCCTGTTTCAGGACTTGGTGAAAACCTGCAATGCCAGCCCTGGGATGAACATGGGTCTGCTGTTGGAAAAATATCGCGACAGCAAGTACCGCAAGCAGCTTGAAACTATGGCTTCATGGAACCATATGATCGTAGAGGAAGAGCTCGACGAGAAGTTCAGAATCAGTCTGGCAGAGCTCTACGATCAGCTGTTGAAACAGCGACAAGAAACATTGATTGCCCGTGACAGAACGCATGGGCTCAACGCCAAAGAAAAAAAAGAGCTTTGGTCGTTGCAACTGGCGTTGACCAGAAAACACTGATACAGAGGCTTAATTGCCGATAAATAGCAGGGTTGAGCCCTGCAAAGAGCCGCTACAGGGGCCGCGGCGATAAGAAAAATACCCCTAATGCTATTGTTAGCGAACTACGCTGACCGACACCAACCCAAATACTCTGAAGTGTGGATACCGTCTTATGGAGCAAAACCCGCAGTCACAGCTGAAGCTGCTTGTCACCCGTGGTAAGGAGCAAGGCTACCTGACCTATGCTGAGGTCAATGACCATCTGCCGGAAGATATCATCGACTCGGATCAGATCGAAGATATCATCCAGATGATTAACGACATGGGCATCCAGGTGATGGAAGAAGCACCGGATGCAGACGATCTGTTGCTAGCCGAAAACACCAATGATGCCGATGAAGATGCGGCAGAAGCTGCTGCGCAGGTTCTATCCAGTGTTGAATCGGAAATTGGTCGCACCACCGACCCGGTTCGCATGTACATGCGTGAAATGGGTACCGTTGAACTGTTGACGCGCGAAGGCGAGATCGATATCGCCAAGCGTATTGAAGACGGTATCAACCAGGTTCAGTGCTCTGTTGCGGAGTATCCTGAAGCCATTACTTACCTGCTGGAACAGTATGACCGCGTCGAAGCGGGCGAAAGCCGCCTGTCCGACCTGATTACTGGCTTCGTCGATCCTAATGCGGAAGAGGACATTGCGCCTACCGCGACTCACGTTGGTTCTGAGCTTTCGAGCGAAGAAATGGACGATGACGACGAGGAAGAAGACGACGAAGAAGAAGAAGACGACAACAGCATCGATCCTGAGCTGGCGCGTGAGAAGTTCACCGAGCTGCGTGAGCAATATGAAACGACTCGTCAGGTTATCAAAGCTCACGGTCGTAGCCATGCGCTGGCAGCACAGGAAATCCTGAATCTGTCCGAAGTCTTCAAACAGTTCCGTCTGGTGCCAAAACAGTTTGATTTCCTGGTTAACAGCATGCGTTCCATGATGGATCGCGTTCGTACTCAGGAACGTTTGATCATCAAGTTGTGTGTTGAACAGTGCAAAATGCCGAAGAAAAACTTCGTCACGATGTTCACTGGCAATGAAACCAACAACACCTGGTTTGCCGCAGCAGTCGCCATGGGCAAGCCATGGTCTGAAAAGCTGAATGATGTTGAAGAAGACGTCACCCGCAGCCTGCAAAAACTGCAGCAGATCGAAGAAGAAACTGGCCTGACGATCGAGCAAGTTAAAGACATCAACCGCCGTATGTCGATTGGTGAAGCGAAAGCGCGTCGCGCCAAGAAAGAAATGGTGGAAGCTAACCTCCGTCTGGTTATTTCTATCGCGAAGAAATACACCAACCGTGGTTTGCAGTTCCTCGACCTGATTCAGGAAGGCAACATCGGTCTGATGAAAGCGGTAGATAAGTTTGAATATCGCCGTGGCTACAAGTTCTCGACCTATGCCACCTGGTGGATCCGTCAGGCGATCACGCGTTCTATCGCCGATCAGGCGCGTACTATCCGTATTCCGGTACACATGATTGAGACGATCAACAAACTGAACCGTATCTCTCGTCAGATGTTGCAGGAAATGGGTCGCGAGCCGACGCCGGAAGAGCTGGCTGAGCGTATGCTGATGCCGGAAGACAAGATCCGTAAAGTGCTGAAAATCGCGAAAGAGCCGATTTCAATGGAAACCCCAATTGGTGATGATGAAGATTCACATTTGGGCGATTTCATCGAAGATACGACGCTGGAGCTGCCGCTGGATTCCGCCACGTCGGAAAGCCTGCGTTCTGCGACACACGACGTTCTGGCTGGCTTGACCGCACGTGAAGCGAAAGTCCTGCGCATGCGTTTCGGTATCGATATGAACACCGACCATACGCTGGAAGAAGTGGGCAAACAGTTTGACGTTACGCGTGAACGTATTCGTCAGATCGAAGCGAAAGCGCTGCGTAAACTGCGCCACCCAAGCCGTTCCGAAGTGCTGCGTAGCTTCCTGGATGATTAATTCATTCCTCAGCTAATCTGCACGTTAGATAGCCACACTAAATAACCCCGGTTCACCGGGGTTATTTTTTACCTCTAAGAACACGCTCGGCCTGCATTTACGCCTTATCCTGCAACGCCTGATGCAGTTCCTGATAAGATGCCACCAGCGACTCCAGCGTCGCCCGATTCAACCCGCTAGGGTTCGGCAGTACCCAAACCTGAGTCTCGCCAATACGCTGCTCCTGACGCCCCCACGAAACCTTCTTGATACCAAACGCCTGACTGAACGCCTGCTTCCCTAATACCGCCAGCGCACGCGGCTGATAGCGCGTCATCTTCTCAACAATCGCATTGCCGCCTTGCAGCAGCTCGTCTCGCCCCAGTTCGGTGGCTTCAACCGTTGGGCGCTCCACCAGCATGGTGATGCCACATCCGGTATCCAGCAGATGCTGTTCTTCCGCGGGTGCCAGCAAACGTTCGGTAAAGCCTGCCTGATAAATCACTTTCCAGAAGCGATTACTGGGGTTCGCGAAGTGGTAACCGTGATGAGCCGTCGACAGCCCAGGGTTGATGCCGCAGAAAACAACCTGAAGATTCATGGCCAGAATATCGGTAATCATGTCTTTCCCTACTTCCGTTGACTACAGCCATCGTAAATTCTGATAAGAATAACAACAAGCTATCTTGAGTATAAAACCACCACCCGACAGATAGGCTATAGACCTCCCCCCTCACATTACCGTATAATCATCGCCCATTCGGCCCCTTAGCTCAGTGGTTAGAGCAGGCGACTCATAATCGCTTGGTCGCTGGTTCAAGTCCAGCAGGGGCCACCAGACATATCAAGGAGTTGCGTTAATAGCGCGACTCCTTTGTTTTTTCGGGGATATGCCGGGGATATTTTGCAGGGGTAATCATGGTGATTATTGGCTATTTTATGCTCACACTATAGCTTTACAGCCCTGATCGGTTCGATAGTTCACTTCTCTGAAAACGCATATATAAGCAAAAGTATGTTAGTTCAGTCGGTTCAGTTGGTTCAATTTGTAAAGACGGTTGTTTTAACTAACTATTTCCTCAAAAACTGAACCGACACCATGCCATTTTGAACCAACACGAACCCCTGATTGAACCAACATCATGATCCGCTGCTGCCGTTACCGTTTGAGTGGGTACAAAAAAACCGGCTCTGTAGCCGGTTCATATGGTGATGCGTTCTATTGAGCGCGCTTATACTGCCAAAGGAAAAGCGCCCATTCCCCAAAATCTACCCGGTTCGCATAGAATAAATAGGAGCGAAATGTCTCGTCTGAGATTGACTTGTCGCGTGTCATAGCTGCCCACATGCGCAGCCCTTTAGCCAGGTAAGCCACACAATTGTTATATACCATACCTTGCGTATTCCACGGCATATCATGGGGCTGACACTCGGTTGCCTGATAGTCTATGTGGTCTATAAAACCATTCTTACCTAAATAAAAGAAATCTCGTCCATTAACCCGTACATCATATTTGTCCTCGCGAACACCAGACGGCCATAACGGTGTTACCTTGACAGGGACTCGATCCAATCGGCATGTGACATTCTCCCGATTGATAATATCGAGCAACTTCTTAACGACTTGGTCACTACCAGGTGCTTGCAGGTAGCATCTTTGGCGGGGTATTGAAGCTATGCGTGCCTCTTCCTTCTCACGCTTTGCTATTTCTTCCCTTTCTGCCCGCTCCTGATCTGCCTGCATTTTTTTATTTTTTTCTGCCATCGTGGTATTCCATTTTTTATCTTGCTCAATCTTTTGATTGGAAATACCCGATGAACAGCCAGCAATAAAAAACGGTAGTAATGCTGTCAGTAGTGCCACGTTCCATCGCATAAAGTTACCTCTCATAATCAGATGTACAGGAATGATATCGGCATTCATGGCTGAGTCTGTACCGTTGTTTGTGTCCGTTGCTGGTGGCATAGCTCCACCAGTAGCCATCTTCCGGCATGTAACGCTCATAGCGTTACTATTTCTTACAGCTCTGGCGCAGGATAGGCTCAAAAGCCACGCTCAATTATGTAAAAGCAAATAAAACTATCTCGGCTTTTTGGACGGAAATTTGTAGCTGTTGGCCTACATCGCTTGCCAGATAAGGCGTTACCCGTTTTTCGTTATCCCGATCCGTCTAACCCTGTCTAACTTCCTGGTGAAATTGCGCGGACAGGGCGGAGAAGAATTAAGACGTTTTTTTTGAGTAATCACGCTGTAAACCAATCTGTATAAGGGTTTGCAGTGAATTGGCGTAAGCAATCCGTCATAATCAGTCAAAATTTCACGCCAGTCTTAATAAGCGCGTTCCGCCCCCTCTCGTGACATCAACGTGGGCCACCTCCAGCCTGTTGCTTGCCACAACCATCAAGCTACTTAATCGATGAATAGTGTAATGATAATAAAATCGCAGATGCATGATTAATGAGAACTCCTTAAGGACATCGTTCCGCATTTGAATCTTGTGTGAGAAAGCGGTTTCTTAATCATAACGATATGATTTTTTTGGGTTTTATAAATATCAGTAAGCCATACACGTAAAATCATATATCTTGTAGTGTTGACTATATATTTCATCACCGTGATGATTGGGGAAAATTAATCACGAGAATCAAAATGGCAATTGGCGATCAAGCGCTACGGGATGCGTTTTTCTTTTTTACAGAAATAATTAACGACATATCGACATCAGGGAAACCGATCAATGACGAACAGTGGAACTCGCCGTTGTTGACGTACCTGATGACAAGAAAGCAGCTCAACCATTTAAATCAGATATGTGAAAAAAACGATTGGCCACCACAAACATGCCCAGGGATAACAATCTACCCACGCCATATCCAGCACGTTTTATCATCACGTAGTAGTGATGGGCTCAGTTGGGAAGATGTTGCTGTGATACTAGCAGCGTCATATTCATCACAAAGTATCGTGGCCATAAACAAGGGGCACGAACAGCAGGGCATCATCTTGAACGATCAGAAAGGGATAATGATAGGAAAAAACCGATTTTTCGGGATGGCAATTATTGAGATCTCTATATACGACTTGGCCCCGGTAACTGCGTATCACGCACCCGAGGCCAAAGTTCGTGCCATCAAAAGACGGCCTTTATAGGGCGTAATCAATGGAGGTACGCCACCCTGAGCGGTTTTCCACAATTTAATGCGAATAAACCATAGTGCTCAGCGTTCTTCCTCATCGGTCCACCTTTCGGTGGTCTGCATGGCATCGGCGTTTTTCCATGCGTCACTGATTACTTAAACGTAATATAGCACCGATAAAAACATTGTTCAATTTTGAGTAACGCTTTTCCACAATCCTTAATTAACAAAATTCAACTCCTTTGAAATCTCTCTACAAAAATTCATGATTTTTTAAATGCTTTCAGAATTCACGATAAAATTGGGACACAATTACACTATGTTTATAGTGCCCACTTCATAAGTGCGATCTTCGGTTGTTGTAAACACATGGGCGCATCTATTGAAGTCCCAGCAAAGTGGAAGCACGTATCAGGTTCGTTTTTGGCTGGACCTTTATGATTAGTTAGGAACGAACTCTGCACATCCACCAGCAAAGCCGATACATTCCGATACAGCAAACCTTAGCATTTCTATACATCGTACTGGTCGCGCAAATTGACACTTTCCCGCTGATTAAATGACTGCTTACCCAATCCATTAAGCCCACCAGCTACTACAGAGCCAGCCAGTAAAAAGCCACCAGCAAAGCACAAAGCCAGCTCTCACGCGGTTTTGCGGCAATATCAGCAAATTGATTTCAATTGGCGGGCAATTTGATTTTCAATTTGAAGAATTGATTTTTGGCATAGCGATTTTGTCCGACCGTCCAGTTTCACGACCGTTTTTTTGGTCGGACACTTTACACATTAATGGTCGGGCGCTTTACAGGTGTCTAATGCCACCGGTGGGGTGAGGCATATCTGATAACTGACTGATAAGACAAAGTGATAACGATTCCTCAGAATTGAGGAACGCGCTGATTTACGCCCGACATCCTGCCGATAACCTATATAAATCTCTATATGAGCGCTTTACACATTGGGGGATTCTTGACGCTATCACGGTAAGATTCACGGCAAACCTAGCATTTCTGCGCATCCTAGCGTGATACTCAGATCAAAAGCGTCAAGAGCTGTCAAGATTGCTGCCCTTCACCTGGCTGGTGGTTTATATTTTGGTGCCTTGCCGTAAGCACAATGCTGATAATCCCTGAGGACTCCAATCAGCCTCATCATCAACATGGAATGCGACATAGAAAAGTTCTGCCCGTAAAAAAGTGATCGCCGCATCCACGCATCCTTCATCGTAGAATTCGTGTCGTACACTACCGCCCATGTACAAAGCAATTACGGATTCCTGTTCGTCGTATTCGCTGCTATCAACGTCATAGCCCAACTCCTCCGCAGCAGCCGCCAGACGAGTTAAGCGATCGTCATGATTATCCTCATCAGGTTTTTCGCCATCGTGTTGGCTCACCCATTCAACGGCCTGTTTCCACGTCATTTCCATCGTGCGATGTGGCCACGGTGAATCGCTGGCATGATTTCCACCAGCACGTTTCTGCTCGGTCGCTGCGACATCGATTTTCGCGCCAGAAAGAATCACCTCACCTTTCTTAACCCAGTCGTACACTGTCTGACGGCTTACGCCACAATGCCGTGCATATTCGGCCTTACTCATTAACATGGTCGTATCCTCGCGTTCTGCTGGTGGCCGGTAGCTGTCCGGTACCAATCCGGTATCGTATTCGATAAAGCGTTATCGTGGTCGCTGCGTGCTACCCGTACCCGTTTCCACGCCGTCATGAACGTGATCACTAAACTCGATATTCCCTACTGACAGGCCACCAGCGGTAACCGCTGTCCGCCCGTCTAACGTTGTTTTTCCGCTGTGCGTTATCCCTTCAGGTGAAACCGTCAACGAAACGCCGCCGCACGTCAGAGTTATGCCGCTATCGGTCAAGTGAATACGCACAGAGCCGTCACGATTTGTCATTCCTATGCCAGATGTGGGCAGGTCGGGAATAGCGGTTTTCAGCGATCGATAACCGGGTGAGAAAAACGCATCGTCAGCGGAGAATTGACGTTCGTCAGCAGGCGCAACAATGCCCCCCTGATCGATCCACGCATCGATAGACTGTTTGGCAAAATGGACAAGCCCTTCGGTGCCTGCTGGCAGCTCGTGAAAGACAGCCCACTCAGCGGTACCAGAGAAGCGCACCGGCACATTGATAATAATGGGTACATCAACATAGCGACCGGCTAACTTGCGCTGAATGCCGCACTGTACCTGTGCGCGTTGGGTCGTTGGATTGTAGGCCATGATATGGCCGGGGATCGTCGTCATCACATCCCGTATCGCGGAGGCTTTCACCGCTTCCATTGTGCGGTATAGCGGGTTTTCCTGTGAATTACTCATTGCCATGGCTGTGCCACCTTGTTGCTGCGTATATAAGCGGTAATGGTGGTTGTCCAGTCATCGCGCCAGAAATTGCCGATGTGATCGACGCTTTTCACCACCAGCCTGCTTTTGTTTCGGAATGCTTGTGAATACTCCTGCATATTGACGTGGTACATATCACTAAAGCCCAATTGTTCATGCTCGGAATACACACGGATGACATCACCGGGAGTAATGACGTGATTCAATCTGACATCGACCTCGACATAATCCATATAGATGCGCGGTATGCCTTCCATGCCATGGTTCATGTCGATCACTATCGGATTGCCGCGCTTTTCTGCGCCATTACGGATGATGGCCACGCCGTCTGTTTTCAGCCACCATTCAAAATCGTAAATACGCTTCAGGGCGTCCATCGCGTCTTTGGTCATTGCCATCAGGGTTTTGCCTTGAATGGCGGGGGGCAGATCAGAGAAGTCGCCGATGATTTCCATTGGCAGGCCAAAGGTGTTAGCGGTATCCCGGATAATCTCAATAGCAGGCGTGTTCTCACCCCATGTGTGTGCGATGAAGGAGCTGGACATTTTCTTACCATTACAGAAGCAGTACAGCGTTAGCGTGGTGGCCACACCTTCACGTTGCGTTGAGCGGTTAAATATCTGCCCTCGGTAAATCAGCCCGCAGTTGCCCTGATAACCGGCTTTTATCTCTACCGTGTCGTATTTATTAAAAATATCCCAGCGCATACCTTTTGATGTGCCATAGATCGTGATTTTTGCTTTACCGGTCTTGTTACCCGGCGTATGGGACACATTGAAAATAACCTGCATCGGCGGGGAAAATGTGAGGGTTCCCCTGCTGCTACTGCTTGAAATGGTTATCAGGTAGTCCCGACCAAACTGATAATTTACGTTATCGACCATCATCTTTTATCAGCTCCACATATTCACGCGATTGCTCATCCATCACACGACGAACGGCGCGTTCGGTTTCTTCTACGCCCGCCACGCCGCTAATGGTGATCTGGTTGGAAATCGTTACCGGACGTGATGAGCGGGAGCCGCTGCCATACTCGCCGTCATCATCGTTATAGCTGTTGCGTGGGCGGGGATAGGATGGCGACGTATTATAGGGTGCCATCAGTTCGTTAAATGTAGGGCTGGTGGGCATGTGACCGGTCACCTTGCCGATGTATTTCCTCGTTTCCGCTGGCATGGCGTTCATGCCGTACTCGTCCACGTTCCCCATACCCCAGTTATACGACGCCAGCGCTTTGGGCAGATTGCCGTTGTGCCTGTCCATCAACTGGCGCATATAGCGTGCGGCCGCATCAGCGGATTTCTCCAGATTGAAAACATCAGAGCCATACAGCCCCATGTCTTTGGCTGTGCCGGGCATAAATTGGAATGGTCCCAGTGCGCCTTTGGGGGATATCAGATTTTTGCCACCAGAGGATTCAGTCTGGTAAAGGCCATTGAGTACGCCGGGCGGTAAGCCGTATTTGCCTTCTAAGGAGGAAAACAGTGAATGCTCACCGCTGCGTGGCATCGTTGGGCTGGTGGCGGGGCTATCGTTGGGGGAAATCCAGCGGCCATTTTCATAACGGCCTTTGCCATTACCGATCAGTGCCTGTCCGAAATCGCCCCAGCTCGGTGCTGTGCGGATATTCTGGAAGTATTCAGACTCGCCAAAAATGCTATTCAACGCACCATCAATAAACGGCTCAGCAGTCACCGCCGCCGCCACGGGTAAACCCAGTTTGTGTAAGCCGGGGATACCCAGCGCCTTAGTCGTTTTTGCCGCCGCCAGTACCGCCACACCCGCCGCGATCCCTTTGATATAGGGCAGGCTTTCACGGATAGACGAAACAATATCGGTTTTGTTCGCCAGCAGCCATTCGTCGGTTTTCTGGATAAGTTTGGTAATTTCTGGCGTCAGCAGTGCGCCAATGGAGTTATTCAGATCCATCATGTTGGTGGCAAGGTCAGTGACCGCCGTCCGGTATTCCGTACCGATTTTCACGTCATCGTCGCTGACGCCGGTACTGCGCTTATTGAATTCGGCAAAGTATCGATCAATGCCTGCACGCCCCATACGAAAGAGCTTTTCATCATCTTCATTGATGTTCATCCCTTCGCGGAAGTTTTGCAGGCCATCAAAGCCGGACGCCGCCGCCTGGTTATAGTAATCAGCCATCGTCTTGATCACTTCCACGCTGTCCTTGCCTTGCAGGTCATGAGGGTTAACGCCCGCGTTATTCATAAAGGCTTTATCGCTGAACGTGCCATAGGTGGCGGTGAGCGCCCATGAGTTGGCCTTGTCGATAAGGCTGTTGGCGCTGGTGCGTTTCCCCCCAGACTGCTCCATCGCATAACCCAGTCTCAGCACATCATTACGGGCAATGTTGGCGTGTTTACTGAATGCCTCTAAATCCGTCACCATGCGGGAAAAGCCTGCCGTCATCACATTCAGGCCAGTGATACCCCCCGCAGCAGAGAACAGCAGCAGGGCAGTATCCTTGACACCTTTCAGTGCGTCGGTGGCTTCCTTGAACGATTTTTTATCAACATCCAGCCCCAGCGATACCAGCAGCGAATCAATGGTTTCAGCCATGTGCTACCTCGATATCTTTTAGCGCTTTATCCATCAGGCTGCGTGCAATCACATGGATAGTGGGCGCAACGCCCAGCGGTGACTTGCTGCGCTCCTGTTCCTGAAGACGGCGAATTGTGCTGACCTGTTCTTTACTGAGTAATACTGGTACCACTTTCCCGCGTGCGGTCATATAACACCCCATACATGATATTTATACAGTGGTTATTATTGCATAAATTAAAACGATATCAATTTATGTTGCAAATAATGGGATGTTGAGATGTAAAAAAACCGGATTGATCCGGTTGGTGGGTGCCTTCAGTCTTTAACTAAATAGGTAACACATTGCCCTGTAAACTAAAGCGTCTGACATATAAACCCTATTGATGCGAAAAAGGCGGCAAATCGATTCCATTTCGCTTGGGTTTGCATACTTAATACCAAGTTATGCATGTCTACTGGCTTCTTACCTTCTCCCATGGCGAGTATTACCACATTGGGCTTTGTTCTTGATGTGTAAAGACTGGAAATTAACCAACATATGGCAGATAGGAAGGTAAAAATAGAATCCAATCGGTATTCTTTAATCCAAATTACTATCTCATTCATTATCAATCACATCCTCTATCAATATTGGTGAAGTGTATTTGATTCAGAATATAGCTGTTCATCAGTGCTTTTACCCATCCAGCCCGCCACCCAGCAAGTTGAGGTACACCGCATCGTTATTCCCGCCATATTCTTGGTGCCGGTCGCTTTTCAGGAACCATTTCAGCACGGCGAGTGCCTCCTGCTGGTGGATCGGGCTGATCGTGGATAGTTTGCCACTCAGCCAATCTTCCCGATCACAGACGCATGGATTGTGTTCATAGGACATATCCCCCAGTTCTTTGCTGGCGGCGTTGCGCACGGCATAGAGCCAATTCCAGTATTCAAACTCGATCACCACATCCGAAAGCGTGTGAGGCTCTGGCAGAATGTCACAAAAGCCCCGGTGAGCGACTGAACGGGCATCAGCTACATCCACGCAACGTAGCCCTTTCAATTCTCCGCTCGTTACCTCGTCCGGTGTCATACCGTAGTGCTTATCCACCAGCAAGCCGGATTGTTCAATCAGACGCTCTGGCTCGGTTGGCTCCATCGCGGCTTCATAGCTGCCGTAATACGCCCGTACCTGGCTGGCGGTATCAATGGCTTTCCTCGCGTTCTCAATACAGCGTTGCGGATTATCCATCCCGATGGTACTGAATGCCGCAATAAACAATTCTTGCCCCTGCGACACCATCCAGTTGCGGTAGAGTTTTTCAGCCTCCTTCGGTGTGATGGTGAATTTTTGCAGGGCGATTTCGGCCGCTGGCAGGTGGGCAGGCTCATCCAGCTTGATAACCTCCAGCACCCACAGATACGCATCTGTCTGGCGGTGTCCGGTAATCACCCGTTGTGGGGGTAACGGTTTGACGGTCGCCAGCGCGGTGCTGTAACGCGGTTCAGGGATGGAGAACATCGCCCTATGCGCCGGATTGTCCGCAAACAGTCCGCTTCGCTGGCAGACACTGCGCACGGTCGGGTGTTTCATACCCATATGCGTGGCTATCGTGCGGTAACCCATCCCGCCACGTTTGAGGCGGATAATCTCCGCCTTCTGTGCCTGCGTCAGTCGCATTTTGCATCCTCTGTGCGCAGGGCGGTTTTCTGCTTGCGCTGCGCTCTGGCACGCTCCTGCTGTTCGGTGGTGACTTCCCCCAGAGGATTGCCGTTCAGGTCATAGCGTTGCCCACCAGCGGCCAGCGCTTTGATGTAGGCAGAGCGGTGGACATACAACCCCAGCGAAAAACGCAGCGAACCCGCGCCGGATAATTGGCGACGTTCAATATCTGCCGCCAGCGCCTTATCGATCCCGATAGCCAGCGGGCGGGGATTTTCCAGACTGAACGTATCCGGCCAGAGTAAAACCAGCCGTTCGAGTTTTTTCCGGTTCTTGCGGTGCTGCTTATTGCCTGTTTTGTCCGTTGCCTGTGAAGGTTTGGCTGTGACATGTCCCGGCGTTGTTACCTTGTTCACGGTGGCACGCTTCAGACGCAATACGGTACGTGTGTTCTCTGTCATTGTGGTGCTCCTCAAAATGGCGCGTCATCGCTGAAATCAGATGCGTGACGGCCGTCAGCCTGTGCGCTTTGTTCATGTGCGCGGCGTAGCGCATCAGTGGGTTGGCCTGCCGCACCTTTGCGGCTTCCGGGTCGTACCGTGCGGGCGCTTACCACACTGTCGGCAATTACCTGATAACCGATCTGCGCGTTACCGTGGCCGTCTGTCCACTGGGTGATCTGCATGTTGCCCGATATGCTCATCAGGTCGCCTTTCTGGTGTTTCGCCAGCGCGTCCGCCTGTTTGCCAAAGGCCGTCACCGCCAGCCAGAAAGTGGCCTCGCCGTTCTCTGCCTTCTGACAGGGCAGCGGTACCGCCATGCGGGTGAAACTCATCGTGTTACCGTTGCTGGTGGTACGGCTTTGCACGTCCACCACCAGGCGACCATAAGCGGAAATTTGTGCTGTCATGGTTGTTTTCCTCTCCTCAGCCGTTTATCGCTGTTGGTTCAAAATGCCCGTTTGTTGGTTCAGTGTTGGTTCAAAATAGGAAATATTTTCCTTACATAACAATCATCTTTACACATTGAACCAACTGAACTTACTGAACCAACACACTTTCTACGTGTGTGAAGCAATCCTATTCTGGCTGGCCGTCTTCCGGGCGATACTGAAGGACGTAGACGTTTATCTGTCGCCCATCAATACGCGGAGACTTACGCTGATAGCCGCGCCCGCTGGTGGGCGGGGTCAACATACCCGCGCTGCGCAGGATTTCGGCAAACTGTTTGGCGTTAAATCCCTTGGCAATTTCGCCCTCAAACGCGGCGGGGAAGGTGTAGAACACCATCGGTGAATCGTCGTGTTTGCCGCGGTCACGGTATCCGGCCAAATCCCGGATAGGCAGGCTGGCGCTATCGTAAGGTAGTGGCGCGAACCGGCTTCGCCCACACGCATTCAGGAACGCCTCGCACTGCTCGATAATCTGCTGGTGCTCTTTGTTGCCGGTACCGAATTCACGCACCCAGGCATTGAAGCTGTGCTGTATCGCGTCGCGGCTCGTCTGCTCATCCCAGCCAGTAATAACCTTGCCCAGCGATAGCGCCGCCTCCATCACGGCAAACCGTGCGGCCACGCGGTGAACCTGTTCGCCATAGTCGGAGGGGATTAACCCGCGCCAGCGCATTTCGGCTGCTCTCACAGCCTCGATAGCCTGTTGCGGGTGGTCGGCAAGATACTTGATCCATTCGCGCCCGGCTGCGCCGTAGTGCCGCTGATAGGCATCTTTCAGCGCATCGGCGTGCTGTTTGCCGTTGTTGTGCTCATGAAAGCGCATCGCCTTGCTTAACGGGATATTCAGCAGGCGTACCAGTTGCCCGGCTTTGGTCTTTCTGCCTACGCTGGCGATGAAGGTTTCCAAATCCATTTCGCCGGTGCTGATCGCCACCGTGCGCCAGCGTTTTAAATCCCGGTTGCCGCCTTCTTTGGCTCCCTGTAGCTTCCCAACACCATTAAACAGGGCATAGGCGGCTTGCGCCACGCTCACCGGGTCAGCGCCTTGCCCGACTTCATCCAGTGGCATCAGGCCGTCATTGTGGGCGGCGGCTTCGTTCGCCAGCCCCAGCGCGGTGCCGTACCACGTCAGGCGCAGTAAATCAGGGTTGCCGTACAGACTGGCGGAGACATTCGCCGCCGTGGTTTTACCGGCACTGGATTGCTCATAGAAATGGATACCGAACCCGTCCGAACCAGATAGCCCAATAAGCGGAGCAGATAACGCCGCCGCTATGCCGGTCATCATGGAATAGTTGCCGTCCACCAGCCGCGCAATGCTGTGACGCCAGCTTTCGGCAGTGCCTTTGACGGTGTAGCCCGCCGCCGCAGAGCTGCGACCGTTGAACAGTACCGGCCTGTCGGGTTGTCCGATAATTTCACCGTCCGGCATGATGTAGGCACCACACTGCCAGCCTGTGGCGTGGGCGATATGCCAAATCTCATGCACCGCGCTGCGCTGGAGCCAGTCGGCCAGTATCGCCCTCAGGCTGTTTTTGGTGGTGACGTTCACACCGCCATTTTTCAGCGTTCGCCAGCCTTCGCGCTCACCGATATCAGCCAGTGGTATAGCCTGCGTGGTATCTGCGTTCGCGCCGATTGCCCGCCAGCGTAGTATCAGGTATTGATCTTTTTCATCCCGACCAATGCCCACCACGTTCAGCGCGGAGCATAGCCAGCTTTCGTTGTTGATCACCTCGCCACTGTCTTTATCCACTTTTGGGGTAAGCCAGAAAACGCCATCTTTTCGGCTTTCTACACGCGGCCTTAACGGGTCGTCACGTGTCGGTTTATCACCGCTAGGCACCGGATAGAGCGAATCGGAAAACGCCTGTGTCGCGGCGGTCAGTCCGTGTTGCTGGCGGTAATCGTCCCAGTCGGCTTTTTCGCTGGTGGGCGGTAGGGATACCCAGCCGTTCACCTCACGGGCGGCTTTCTCTGCCCAGTCTTTCCCCGCGTTCGGCTTACCTGCCACGATGTCGTTATCCGCGGCAAAGATGATTTGCGCATTGGGATACAGAGCACGCATCGTCTTTGCGACCGGCACCATGTTGCCTGCATCGATAGCGGCGATGGTCAGCGCATCAGGGCGCATCAGGTGAGCACTTAACGCAGTCGCCAGTCCCTCACCAATAATCACCGTATCGGGCTGTTCTGAGGCATTAACAACGTGATACGCCCCGCGCTTGGTGGAATCCGTCACCAGCCGCTTATTACCATCAGGTTTTATTGTCTGTGCGGCGATGGTGGCACCGTTCGCGTCCTGTAACACCAGCAGCAGGGAGCCATCAGGCAGCAGCGAATAAGAAAAGCCGGTTAACCCTTTCCCAGCCAGATAAGCAGACTCCCCCGGCTGTGCCTGTGCGGTCAGCGTCGCCAGCCGTGCGGCAAAGCGCTGGGATTTTTCTTCAACGGCAGGGGAACTCCCGTTATTTTCCGTTGGCGGTTCACTTTGGCGGGTGGGTTGTTCCCATATCTGGCTATCGATACCCAACGCCTCCGCCACCAGCTGCGCGGCGTCCATCGCGGCACACTGGCGAACGTTCATCACCAGCGCCAGCCCGTCACCGGCTTCCGGCTCACAGTGGCGGCAATGCCATGTCCCGCGCCCTTCCAGATTATCGAACTGAAAGCGATCGGTACCGCCACAGGCCGGGCAAGGGGTTAGCGTTGTTGGATGACGGGGAACCTCGATCCCCAATTGAGAAAGCACATCAGGCCAGCGTCCACCAGCAGCGGCGGATACCTTGCGAATAAAATCGATATTACGCATTCACTCGCCCTCAGTGCGCCGTCAGTGTTGGGGGAACGCCACCCAGTTTGATGGTCTGTATGGCGCCGTCATGCAACTTTGCCATCACCCCGCGTCCGATATCGGTTAGCCCGTCAGCGGCAAAGTCAATCATGGCGACATAGAACGTCAGCGCGTGGCGTAATCCTTCCTCTTCGCCATAACACTCCACCAGCCCGCGCTCTACAGTGCTGGCGATAGCAGAACGTTCGGCATGGGGATAAATAGGGATATCTCCGTATTTGCCGCGATACAGTACGGCGGTCGTCTGGCGTCCCTGCTCATCGAATACAGTGATATGGCCATTTGCCGCTTCCTGTTCAAGCACGAATTTCACCGAGACGAACCAGCGCCATAGAATCAATTGCTGCCTGTCACTGGGCTGGAAGTAACCCAGCACAACGGCGTCAGTGAGTGCGCGGATCATGTGAATACCGGTTAATAAGGCATGGTCGTAAGCATCGCTATCCAGACGAGCAACGCCTTCATCAAAGGATATCAGCAGCACCTCACTGCCTTGTGTGGCGGCGTTTTGAAGCGTAATGCGGATACCTTCGGGCAGCGCCTCGATGTGGTCACTGGCGAATTGCGTCGCCAGCGTGGAAAAGGGAAGTAGTCGATTCACTTTGTGTCTCCTGTCTTACTCACACCCATCTCTTCCGCCTTTTCCAGACAGGAAATGGCTTCGATAACCTGATCCATCACGATAGCGACACGGATAGATTCACCCTCGCGGGCTTCATCGTTTGGGATGAGGTTCAGCCACATATCAAGGATCTCTTTCGATTTTTTGACGTGGTGTAACGCTTCCTCAACCTTGCACTGGATTTCATAAACCTGTCTGCTCATGCTGCCGCCCCTGTGTCCGGTGAAATCACCTGATAGCCCGCACGGGTTGCCAGCTCCAGAAAGGTATCGAGTCCGGCCACCAGCTCATCATCGAATAGTCGGCGGTCGCTGGTGGCTCTGCCGTTCTTCACGTACACCAGCACGCGCCCTGTGAAATCAGGGGTAACTTGCAGCGTGGCGGTAATGGTTGGTGTCTGGTTAGGCATGGCTACCCCCTTTAGAAACTTCACAGGCGTAATCATGAGCAATATCGATTAACTCAATGCCTACGCTACGGTGGCGCTCGGTGTTCATCAGAAACATGCCCGCATTCAGCAATCCGGCAATATTAGTGATCGCATCCTCGGCATTCATCGCCATGCCTTTGAACGGGTTAGCGGCTGTGTTTTGCGCATTACTAGTCATGGGACACCTCCGCTTGTGCAGGTTCTGCCTGACTGGCGCGGTACAGGTGATCGATACGTTCTTGCAGGACAAACAGCAGAATTTCACGCGCTTGAGGTTCATCGGTACTAACCGCGGCGTAGGCCAGTGCGCGGCATTGGTCGATAATTTCTTCCAGTTCTAACGGGGTGTTATCGAACATAGCGCACCTCCTGAACGGGCAGGCGACCAGCGAAAAAGCAGACATGATCACGAACCAATACGCGGCGGGCTTCACGCTCAGAAACAGCAGGGATATGGTGGATAACAGGGGTGATCGTCGCACCGTCACGACGAACGGCGGCAATAAGCCAAACAAATTGCGGTTTTTGGGTAGGGGTAGTAGCCGACATGTAGCAGCCTCCTGTAACTGGGATGTAATCCCACCACCGGAAACGCCAATTTCACTGGTGGTGAGCTGAACAGGGTTGGCGTAACCGGCGTTACAGGAAACCGGCGCGGATTGCTCCGCCCCCATCCAGCCCACCATTACTCTGTGAGCGCCGCGAATTATAACCGCAACGCTGAAAAAAGGGTGTGCAGATGTGAGGACACAAAAAAAGACGCTAGGCGCGTCATGTGTCGCCTGTAACATTACCGGGACGCCAATCCCGGCACCAGATTTTGCTGGTGCCATATGACCATAGCCCATACTTACAGCAAACGGCAAGCGGTTTTTGCGTACAGTGTGCGCAGTGTTGATTAACAGTATGGAAGCATTACGCATGATTACCCCCAAATGTTTTGCCATGTCCGAAGCGATGGTGTAATCAACATCAGGGTGACCAGTTCCGGTAATTTCCACCCATTCCGGTGTTAATTGATCAAAATATGTTCCTTGCACAAAACCGTACTGAGAAATTCGACCATTAAACCAACTGGAAATATCGTTCTGGCTGTTTTCAGGGTGAGCGAATCCCTGACCGTTAAGGTCATTATTTTTTGATGTCATAAAATCAGGCTCCGTTAGCTGGCGGCGTAATCCGGGTACAGGCTCAGGATATGGTTAATTTCCTGTTGGGTAAGCGGCTGGTGGCCGTTAATATCGGCATTGGTATTTACCAGGCGAATGACGCGGGAAATATCATCACGCTTTGCAAACCGATAACGATAGTGACTGCCGATCCCGTCTGTGTTCGGTTCGTCAATACGCTCTAACTGAATATCAAGCAGGCGTTCTAATTCAGTAGCGTAATTCCGACCAGAAGAAAGGCGGCAATGGCGGAGAATGTCATTCTCAGTAAACCCACCAGCACCGGAACGCAACATGAAAACCCTTGCGCGATGCTTCTTAGGGACTGGCCTTATCCGCTCTGGCTGGCTATTATGTCCACCAGCAATATTAGTTTGCGCAGCAGGTTTTATTTGTTCAAGTTGACGCTCGGTAGCACGGGCGTTTTTCATTTCATCCATTCGCCACCTCACGCACACTGCCGAACTGACGCCAGATAGGCATCTAAATCCGATTTGAGATAGATCGTTTTCTTGCGACCGACTTTATAGAAGGGAATTTTCACACGCCCAGAGCTATGCCAATTCGCCAACGTTCGCGGACTCACCCCGATATAATCGGCTGCTTCTGGTCGAGTAAATTTAGTAGGTTTTGCTTCAATAGCATTCATAACGCTTCACCGTGTCAGTTAGGTAACAACGGTGAAACTATGGGCGTGAAAAATGGTAGTGGATAGACTGTGTAGCGGTTATGCGGGGGGGGTAACCGCTACTCCCCCTCTTCTACTACAAGTGAGAAATTAACGTATGCATTTGGTTTAGGTGGTTGTATTTTTGAATTTCTTATCCATTTATCTAAAGTATCAATGCTCACTTTCTTTTTCTTTTCTTTAAAAAAATCATGTAATTTCCTACACATAGATCCTTTACTAGCTTTGGGGAATTTCTTCCATGTTAGTGAGGCTATTCGTATAGCTTCATCATAATTAGGATTTCTTGGTTTCCTAGCTACTTCACGCAACTTACTTTTATAAGCACTGTCCTCCACTTTATTAAACAGCCGTGGATAATATTTTCGCCTTAACATCGAAGCATAAACGGTATCAGCTAGAGACTGAGCAATTTCTCTCTCCCCTTGGAAATACATAAGTACTGCCGCACAAAAGCTTTTAGTATCTTCATGTGTATCCAATACCCCATTTCTTTTAAACAACTCAATTGCTTCTTCAACTTTCCCATTTTTTCTAAGGAAATTATATTCATCTTCGTGTTCTTTCGCTATATATCCGGATATAGGTTCTTCATATAAACCTTTATCAACAGTAATAGCCTTAACTATTAAAACAAGCTCATCCCAAGGGATCGTTGACAAATCAATTGAATCCTTAGATGCCTCTCTAATTAAACTATCTATTCTAGGCAATAGATCGCTCACCTTTGCGCTCCACTATCTGATTGGTTAAGTAATGCAAAAAGCATTCTTCTTTTCTCCTCTTCCGCCATCGTCCCCATTACTGACAGCAGTTGAGCATCTAAACTAGTAACCTTTTCCACCAGCCCAGCATATTCAAGAATGGCCTGTTCTATCCTTCTGGCTGGTTCCTGCAATTCATCAGCACCGAAATGAAGATAACCCTGCGTTACATCAGCGCTGCGCAACGTTCTATGATTCATAAGACGTTTCAGAATATAAGATCCAACCCCAGCCAGCTCCGCCACCGTGCCAAACGTTCTACGGGCATCATGACATTTGAACTCGATTGCAGGCAGAGCGTCAGGATTAGACTCTGGAACAGTGGCTGCGACGATACGCGCAATCACCCTGCGCGGTTCCCGGATAACTCCACCATTCCGACCAGGGAAAACCTGAGTGTCTGTTGCTCCTTTTACTTGGAGACGACGCCGGAATATTTTCAGTAAGGTTTCGGTAATGGGTAATTCCAGCGGATCGCCGTTTTTGGTGGTATCAATCCAAAAATAGCGACCTCCCATATTCACCCTGTCCCACGTCAGGCCGAAGACCTCCGAACGGCGCAAGCCAGTAAATAAGGCGGTATCGATCGCATCACACATGGATACAGCAATATCATCCCGGGTTTCTGTGGCTTTCTCTCTAACGGCATCAACGGCTTTCAACCAGCGCCCTAAGTCATGGGTACGGATACGCTCGGTTTTTCTGACCGTTCCATGCCACTGACGTTTAGTGCTCAGCACCATCGTAGGCGGTTCGGGGAGCAAGGTTTTCCCTTCATCATCCCGGTAATGATCGTAGGAGAATCGATAAACAGCGCGTAAGGCTCTCGCCCATAAATCTGCCTGTGCTTTACTGCCGGAGCCTACACCAGAACGCAGAGTGCTTTTATCGACCCCAAACCATACAGTGCCTTCTGTAATGGCTTTGTGTCGGTTTTCTACTCGCTCGCGGCTGATGTTCGCCATTGGCTGCTTCATCCAGTCACCAGAGAAATTATTGAGTGTTGCTCTATATTGATGTTCTGTTGTCGCTTTAAGTCGGTGTCCACGGTTATGAATATAAGTATTGATGGCCTCTTCCAGCGTTACCGTGCCTTTGTTCTTTGCACGCCTTAACACATTTGGGTTCTTGCCGTTCGCCGCCACCTCACCAAGTAATTCCAACGCTTTGGCTCTGGCACTATCAACGGTTAGATCGGGGAAGCGCCCCAACGTCACACGGATAAATTTATTATCTCGGTACCGCGTCACACAGAAAGACTTTACGCCCGTTGGCGTAACTCGTAAGCGCAAGCCCTGAACAACGCTATCAGCGAACTCCAGGCGCTTACTCTGATCGGGTTCAATCGCGATAAGAGCGGCCTTTGTGAATCTCAAGGTTTCCATCTATTCCCCAACCCCGGGGATATGCCGGGGATATTTCACATAGGTAATTATGGGTAATATTAGGGTATATTGGAGGGGATGAGTAAGCGATAAATTACTGATTTTTCTATATCAAGTAAAAACAGTGATTTAAGTGACTTAAAACTCATAATCGCTTGGTCGCTGGTTCAAGTCCAGCAGGGGCCACCAAACTCAAGGAGTTGCGTTAATCACGCAGCTCCTTTATTTTTGGGCGTCTGTTTATATTTATCAGGGAGAAGAGATATGGGATGGAGAACCAAGACGATCTGTTGCGTTGCGGCAGCGGTCATCGCCTTAGCTGGCTACAATTATTACCTCAGACATAGTGGCCCGTCCTGCCTGGAGGTGACGTATGAGCAAGCCGTTGACCATGTGAAGCACGATCTCCTGACACACCGTATTCCGCGCTGGACTAAATTCCAACCCGAAAACCTCGGTACCGCAACACCAGTGATTGCTTTTGATAAAGCCGCTTCACCCACGTTATCCGACCCCGAGTTCTATAACTTAGCGGTCACCGTTTCCGGCCCACAGAAAACACACTCGCTGTTTGCCATGTACGAATGTAAAACAGGCTCAGTTGAATACGCTTCGAAAGACTGACGGACTAGCTCGGCCTATTCATTCACGTCTTAATTATTTGCGAACACACGTCGATAAACGCGCGCAATTTAGGTTGATTCCTGGCGGCTCTTGAGAAATAAAGAAAGAGGCCGTCATTTCCCGGCGAGAGATCGAGTAACGCGGCTTCCAGCGTGCCGTTTGCCAGCTCGCGTGAGGTATGGAAAGTGGATGAGTAAATAAGCCCAACGCTCCTGACCGCGAGGCTACGCATGAGCTCGCCATCGTTCACGGTAATTGTGCCGGCTGGCTCAACTCTTACAGTTTCTTTATTTTCGACAAACTCCCACCGGTAAATATCTCCCTTTTCAGGGCGGCGAAAGCGAATACATTCGTGATGCTCCAGATCGCGCGTCGCTTTAGGCTTACCGTTTGCTTTGAAATATTCCGGCGAACCGAATACCGCCCACTTAAATGGTGGGGAGAGCCGTACTGCAATCATATCCTGTTCGATATAGGAACCGATCATGATGCCAGCATCATAGCCTCCAGAGACGAAGTTATCGTGACGATTACTCACCGTGATATCGATATTCAAATTCGGCCACGCCTGACGAAATGCAGGGATGAGCGGCTCAATGACATGGGGTAATGCCAAGCGTTCTACGATCAGCTTCAACGTCCCCGATGGTTTTTTTGCCGATTGCGCCACATCTTCAAAACCTGTTGCGATAACGTGTGCCGCAGGCCCGATTCTCAGCAGCAGATCTTCCCCTGCTTCCGTCAATGCCATCTTACGTGTCGTGCGGTGGAAAAGTAGCACGCCGAGGCGATGCTCAAGTTTTTGGAGCGACAAACTCACCGATCCCGGCGTCTTACCCAGATCGATCGCGGCTTTGCGAATGCTCAAGCGTTTCGCTATAGCCAGAAATTCTGCCAGTCCATCAAAGCTATCGGATTGCCCCATCAGGGTTCCTCATCGTCATGCAACACAGGGATCATCAAACGCATTTTACGATAATTTATCACGCCAATATAAAGTGATTACATCGATTTTTTAAACAATGCATTCCACTTTTACCGCCTGTTTTCCACCCATTATCACGGATATAGTGGCGACCATCACCACCTGCTGAAAGGAGTTTTTTTATGTCAATCATCAAGCGCTGTGCTGGTCTTATCGCCGCGATGGCTGTGTTTGCCGCAGCCTCCCCCGTTTTCGCCCAGGCTAATCTGAAAGAAGAGAAGGTCTTAATCGTCGTCTCCAGTCTGGATAAAAAAACACCCGATCTCGTTGGCGGCTTCTGGCTTCCTGAATTGACCCACCCGGTCGAAGTGTTCGACAAAGTCGGTCTGCCTTACGATATCGCCAGTCCCAAAGGTGGGATGCCTCCGTTTGACGGATTCGATCTCAAAGATCGGGCGAGTCTGGATTTCTGGACTAACCCAGAACACCGCAACAAACTGGCTAATTCCATCCCGCTGGCAAAGGTTGATCCAGCGAAATATAGCGCGATCCTGCTCGTCGGCGGACACGGACCGATGTGGGATTTCGCTAACAACCCTGAGTTGATCAACATCGTGCGTACCATGTACGAGAAAAATGACATCATCAGTGCCGTCTGCCACGGCCCGGCGGGTCTGCTGAATGTGAAGCTCAGCAATGGTCAACTGCTGATTAAAGACCGCCGCCTGACCGGCTTTACCGCAGAAGAAGAGGCTTTCCGCCATTACGACAAGATCGTTCCGTTTGAACTCGAAGCCGCGCTGAAAAAAGATGGCGCAAAATTCGAAGAAGCACCGATCTTTGAAAATAAAGTCGTCGTAGATGGCCGACTGATTACAGGTCAAAACCCTGCATCAGCGAAAGGGCTTGGCGAAGCGGTTGTCAAAGCTCTGCAAACTAAAGCGTAATCCTCGCCTTATCAGATGCGTTTAGGTGGTAAAACACCTAACGCATCGACCTCAAGAATAATGTCACCCATCAGGCAATGCGCCTGATAACAGCAAAAGTCACTGCAAACTCAGTACACGTCGCGGACATAGCGTTTTTCCTGCGCCATTTTGGCAACATAGGCTGCCGCGTCGTCACTACTCATTACGCCATGAACCTGTACCACCTGCCGGAGCGCTAAATCAACATCCTTAGCCATGCGACTGGCATCGCCACACACGTAGAAATACGCCCCCTCTTCTAGCCAGTGCCACAGTTCAGCGCCCTGTTCGCACATGCGGTGCTGCACATAAATTTTCTCGCGTTGGTCACGCGAAAAGGCCGTATCCAATCGGTGCAGGTAACCATCACGCTGAATCTCCTCCAATTCATCACGATAGTAGAAATCGGTCGCGGCGCGTTGCTCACCAAAAAAAAGCCAATTCTTACCTTGGGCTTTCGTCGCTCGTCGCTCTTGCAGAAAAGCGCGGAAAGGTGCGATGCCCGTGCCTGCACCCACCATAATGATTGGCGTACCAGCGTGTTTCGGTATGCGAAAATGGGCTGACTTTTGGATGAAAATGGGCACCGCTGTCGACTCTACAGCTCGGTCAGCCAGAAAGGTTGAACACACACCACCACGTTGTTTGCCCTCCATGCTATAGCGCACCGTCGAGACCGTCAGGTGAATCTGATGCGGTGTGACTTTCGGGCTGGAAGAGATCGAGTATAAGCGCGGCTGAATGCGCTTGAGCACGGCCAGCCATTCGTCAGCCTGAACCTGAATCGGAAACGCCCGTAGTAAATCGATAATCTGCCGTCCCCACAGCCACTGCTTGAGCTCCTCCTTGCGTTCTTCTTTCAACAGATCGACAAGAACAGGATGGCCCGAACGTTCACGAACAAACTGCAAGATCTCCGGCGTGATACGAGCAATCTCGACATGCTGAGATAATGCCTCGGCAAGCGTCATGTCGCCTTTATCCTTGACGGTCACCATAGTAGCAGGCGAAAGGTTGAGTGCAGAGAGCACATCGCTTACCAGCTCGGGACTGTTCGTTGGCCAGATGCCGAGCGCATCACCCGCCTCGTAACTCATATCGCGGCCTGAAATATCAAAGGCGAATTGCCGGGTCTCTTTTTCCGCGCCCGGTGCATTAAGTCGTTGATTGATGGCAAGGCGTGCTGGCAGAGGTGCATTCCTACTGAAGGTGGGAGCCGCTGCCACGGCAGGCGCTAGCACACGTTCTTCATCCCCATCAGCCAGTACCGCTGTCGCCGCGGTAGCCATGTGGCTTGCCGCTGGCGCATGTGCTCCCGCAAGCACGTTAACCATACTGTCCAGCCAGGCGGTTGCCGCCTCCTGATAGTCAGGCTCGCAGTCGATTCGAGCTAATAGACGCTTCGCACCCAGTGCCTCCAGCCGTGCATCGAGCAGACGGCCAAAGCCGCAAAACTGGTCGTAGTTTGAATCACCCAATGCCAGCACGGCGAACGTCACGTCAGCCAGTCTGGGAGCCGTCTCCGCCTGCAATGCCGTCCATAAATTCGTACCATTATCGGGAGGATCGCCGTCACCAAACGTGCTGGCGATAAAGAGCACGCGCGGCGTTGCAGGCAGATCTCCACTCTTGACGCTATCCATCTCGGACAACGTGACGACATGCCCCTCCGCTTTCAGACGTTCGGCGCACTGTGCTGCAAATCCTTCTGCATTCCCAGTCGATGATGCCCATAAAATCAAAACAGGTGACGGTGATGTCGCTGCCGCGACCACAGGAGAGGACATGGGTCGCGACGCGATACCGTCATTAGGCAGCCAGGTGCGAGCAAAAAGCCCCGCCAGCATGCCGTCGAGCATCAGGCGTCTTGAGGGTTCCAATGGTGCGGTAGCAGGCAGCACGGGTACGCCACCAGCCAATCGTGATGCATCGGTACGCAAAGCCGCAATATACCCTTGCAGATAATGCTGTTCGTGCGTACTCAGCGTCACCGCCGGAGGCGCATCAAGACCAAGTAGCGTGGCCAGCGCATCAATGTGTTTCATGTCGAGTTCCTTGATGTCGTTATTCGGCGTACCCGCCTCAGTCTGTTCCGATACGGGAACAGCAGCAGAATGGCTCTCCCGCTCTGGAGAAAGACGCGCTGATGGTTCAGCGATCCGCGCCAGCGCCACCGCAGAGAACTTGAATTCAGGCTGCTGGGAAATCGGGTCAATGGCGTCACTGGTGACTGCGTTAATCGCCAGATCGTCACCAAAGACATCATTCCAGTGGAAAGGCGCAAAGCAGTTGCCGGGACGTACTCGATCAGTAACGATGGCAGGAAGGACGGCACGCCCTCGACGTGAACGGACTTCCACACAATCCTTATCCTGAATGCCAAGCGCGATGGCATCTTCGGGATGCACTTCGATAAAAGGCCCTGGGTTGAGCTTGTTGAGCGCTGGAATCTTTCCGGTTTTCGTCATCGTGTGCCACTGGTGCTGTAAGCGACCCGTATTCAACACGAACTGAAAATCCCCATCCGGCATGTCGGCAGGTGGCATATGCGGTCGAGGCAGGAATACCCCTTTACCGCTTTCGGTCGCAAAAACAAGACGCGGCCGCGTGCCGTCTGGTAGGTCTTTACACGTCTGGCTCACGCCGTCATTAAGATAGCGAATGGGGTGCCGATCTTGCTTATCATCAGGGGGACAGGGCCACTGCAACGGCGCCTGCCGTAAGCGCTCATAGCTGGCACCACGAATGTCATAGCCGGTTTTCGGGTTCCAGAACTGCTTGATTTCGTCAAACACCTCAGATGCCGAGCTGTAGCTAAATCCCTGCGCATAGCCCATCTCGCAGGCCACGTTAGCAATGATTTGCCAGTCAGCCATCGCTTCACCGGGCGGTTCAACGGCCTTTTGCATTAGCGTCAAATTTCGCTCGGAGTTGATCATCACGCCTTCCGCTTCAGCCCACAGCGCACCGGGCAGCAAAATATCGGCATAACGGTTAGTCTCGGTATCGAGAAACGCATCTTGTGTGATGACCAGCTCAGCAGCTTGCAGCCCGGCAATCACGTTCTGGCGATTGGGGATCGTGGCGACCGGATTGGTGCAGATAATCCAGCACGCCTTGATCTTGCCCGCCATCATGTCTTCAAACATGGCGACGGTGCCCCCGACAAGATCGGTACGCAACGTACCAGCAGGGACGTTCCAGAGAGCTTCAATAGCCGCGCGATCTTTCTCCACCAGCACCGAACGCTGCCCCGGTAATCCCATCCCCATATAGCCCATTTCACGCCCGCCCATCGCATTGGGCTGCCCCGTCAGAGAAAATGGGCCGCTCCCAGGGCGACAAATCGCCCCCGTGGCTAAATGCAGGTTGCAGATCGCATTGGTATTCCAGGTGCCGTGCGTGCTTTGGTTAAGCCCCATCGTCCAGCAACTCATCCACTCCGGCGCAGTACCAATCCATTCCGCCGCCTTGCGGATGTCGGCCTCTGGTAGCCCGGTGATCTCCGCCACCGTCTCTGGGCGATAGTCGTCAAGGAACTCAGGCATCGCCTCCCACCCTTCGGTGAACTCGGCGATAAATGCAGGATCGGTGTGCCCATTCTGGACAAGCAGATACAGCAAGCCATTGAGTAGCGCCAAATCCGTACCGGGTTTGATTTGCAGGAACAGATTCGCTTTGTCCGCCGTGGTATTGCGGCGTGGGTCAACCACGATGAGCTTAGCGCCTGCTTTAACGCGATCCATCATCCGCAGGAAAAGGATGGGATGGCAGTCGGCCATGTTCGCACCGATGACAAAAAAGACATCGGCATGTTCAAAATCCTGATAGGAGCCCGGCGGCCCATCCGACCCCAGAGAGAGCTTGTAGCCACTCCCCGCACTGGCCATACACAGGCGCGAGTTCGACTCAATGTTGTTCGTCCCGATAAAGCCCTTAGCAAGCTTATTCGCCAGATATTGGGATTCCAGCGACATCTGACCGGAGACGTAAAGCGACACGGCATCAGGGCCGTGGGTATCAATGATCGCCCGTAACCGCCGTGCGGTTTCCTTGATGGCCTTCCCCATATCAACCCTGACCGATTCGTGCTGACGGTCCGCACGCAGGTAGGCGTACTCTAACCGTCCTGATTCAGCGAGAGCCTGACCACTTGTATTTCCCTTCGTACACAGTCGACCAAAGTTGGTGGGATGCGTCTTGTCGCCTGATACCTTGATCACGCGATTATCTTTTACTTCCATCACCATACCGCAACCGACCCCACAGTAAGGGCAAACACTCTTTACACACGCTGAGGATTTGGCATTCATGACTGACTCCCATCGGACCGACGTGTCACAACCTCGTAAAAGAAAGGCTGAACCTGACGAATCCAGACATAAAAAAACGTCCACATCCCCCTGCTCTCGCCGTAATGCGAAAAGCATGATGATGTGGACGCCATTGTCCTGACCGAGGCTTCACTCACCGTTGAGGTAAGCCTGCGGAATCGCTATATGTTTGAGAAGCAAGTTGCGTGCCACCGTTATGCACGACCAGATATAGCGAGAGAGAGGGGGAAACAAGGGAATGTCGTGCAGCGTAGCTGCATCACGGTGGTGCAGGACCAGAGACAGCCGCTCACTTCTGGTTCATCTGCTCCTTCCGTTATGCACGTCGATGAAGAAGAACCGGTACGCCACGAACATGGTTTACCGGCTTACTGCGGGGGAGCAGGATAAATCAGCGACCGATCGGCTGATAGCCCTGCCATTCCAGTGTGAAAGGGGATGCCAGCAGAGATGGCGTGACTCGCGTCACATAACCAGACGGGGGCATTGCCGCAGAGATTCAGGATTGTATAGTGTTCTAACAAGACGTTACCGCCAATGGCGGGCGAGACTTGGGCAGAGGTGAGTAGTGATACTCTCTTCTGCCCAAGTTTTTTTTTGCCTGTCATCCGGCGGTTCCCAGCGCGGAGCCACAGCCCGGCGCAGCGTAATGATGTAGAAAACGATAAGGAGAAATACCATGAAAGCATTCCCCGACGGATTTTTATGGGGCGGTTCAGTTGCAGCAAACCAGGTTGAAGGCGCATGGAATGAAGACGGTAAAGGTGTGTCGACCTCCGATCTTCAGCTACAGGGCGTGCATGGTCCGGTGACGGAACGCGATGAGAGCATTAACTGCATCAAAGATCGGGCCATCGATTTTTATCATCAATATCCGCAGGATATTCAGCTGTTCGCCGAAATGGGTTTTAAGGTGTTGCGAACCTCGATTGCCTGGACGCGCATTTACCCCGAAGGTGATGAAGCCGAGCCCTGCGAAGCCGGTCTGGCCTTCTACGATCGTCTGTTCGATGAAATGGCGAAGCATCAAATTCAGCCGCTGATTACGCTGTCGCACTATGAAATGCCTTACGGGCTGGTGAAAAAACTGGGAGGCTGGGGAAATCGTGCCGTCATCGACCATTTTGAGAAGTATGCGCGTACCGTTTTCAGCCGCTATAAAGGCAAGGTGAAGCACTGGCTGACCTTCAACGAAATCAACATGGCGCTGCACTCGCCCTTTACGGGCATCGGGCTGGGCGGTGAACCCTCGAAGCAGGAAATTTATCAGGCTATTCACCACCAGCTGGTTGCCAGCGCACGGGCGGTGAAAGCCTGTCACGACATCATCCCGGATGCCAAAATCGGCAACATGCTATTGGGTGCGGTACGCTACCCCATGACCTGCCATCCGAAAGATGTACTGGAAGCGCAGAGCAAGAACCGTGAATGGCTGTTCTTCGGCGATGTGCAGGTACGCGGCACCTATCCGGCCTGGATCCAGCGCTATTTCCGGGAAAATGGCGTCGAACTCACCATTACCGCGCAGGATAAAGACGATCTGAGCCACACCGTAGACTTTGTCTCCTTCAGCTATTACATGAGCGGCTGCGCGACCTTCGAGCCGGAGAAATACCAGTCCTCGCGCGGCAATATCATCCGTCTGATTCCTAACCCACACCTTGAAGCCTCCGAATGGGGCTGGCAGATTGACCCCGAAGGCCTGCGCTTCCTGCTGAATGAGCTGTATGACCGCTATCAGAAGCCGCTGTTCATCGTGGAAAACGGGCTGGGCGCACGCGATGTGGTGGAAGAGGACGGCAGCATTCACGACAGCTACCGCATTGATTATCTGCGTCGCCATCTGATTCAGGTGCGTGAAGCCATCGACGATGGCGTCGAACTGCTGGGCTACACCAGTTGGGGACCAATCGATCTGGTCAGCGCGGGGACGGCGCAGATGTCAAAACGCTACGGCTTTATTCATGTCGATCGCGATGATGACGGCAAAGGCACGCTGGAGCGTCGGCGCAAAGACAGCTTCTACTGGTATCAGGATGTGATTAACAGCAACGGAAAATCGCTGTAACGCTATAGCACATAAGATGAGAGAGAAAATCAGACGGCGCGTTCACACAGCGCCGTCTGATTTATTACGCTGGATTATTTATCCATCAGTTCTTTCAGCAGCGGCTCACTCTTTTTCACCGCGTCGTTCGAGGCTTTCACCTTCGCTTCTTTACCGACCTGATCGGGGATAAACCCAGCGAGAATCTCCTCGTGGTTGTACCCTTTCAGCCATTCGCGTGGGAACGGCGCAAGCTGCTCACCAGTGCCTTCATAGCGATAGACCTGTCCTTGCCCTGTACGCTGGTTATAGGGGATCACATTTTTCCCCTGTCGATTACTCAGCTCTTCATACAGCTTTTTGCGCAGCGCGATTTTGACATTCACGATCTTCTCATCGGTCGAATCGATCAGGTTGTGCTTCTCTTCCCGATCGTTCTGCATGTCGTAAAGCTCTTCTTTATCCCACACGCCGTAATATTGGATGTATTTGTATTCCGGCGTGCGGATCGCAAACGTGGTTGGCGTCTGCGGGAAGCTGTATTCCCAGAAATATTCATAGACGAAGTAGTCTTTGCGCTTCGGTACGGTATAGCCATCCAGCCCCAGACGCCAGAAGCTCTGCCCGTCGTAATGCTTCGGCGCGGCAACACCGGCGGCTTCCAGAATGGTTGGTGCCACGTCGATGTTTCTGACGATGTCTTCCACCACTTTGTCTTTGGCGAAGCCCGGCCCGGAAGCAATCAACGGCACGCGGATCGACTCTTCATAGGCGTTACGCTTATCGATCAGCCCATGTTCGCCGAACATAAAGCCGTTATCCCCCATCACCATGATAATGGTGTTCTTATCCAGCCCCTGTTTTTGCAGCCAGTCGCGTACGCGCCCGACGCTGTCATCCACCGAGCGCAGCGTTTCATAGTAGTCGCGCTGATACTGCTGAAGATCCATGTCCGTGTTGTAGGGATAATCCACGCCGTGCCAGCTGTTACGCTGGTTCTTCACCCACATCGGCTTGCCGGCATAGTTTTCCGGCGTATCGGCATAAGTATCCGGCACAGGGAACGTCACTTCTTTCATGCTGCCACGGTGGCGTTTGGCGGGCAGGAAATCGGAGTGCACGCCTTTATGCGACAGATACATCATGAACGGCTTTTTCTTATCAAGCGTATTCAGCCAGTCTACGGCGTAATCCGTCAGCTCATCGGTGATGTAGCCTTTTTGCGGCACCATCTTGCCATCAATATTGAGCATGGTCGGCTTGCCATAGTTATCAACCGGATAATAACTGCCTTGCCCCAGCAGCCCTACCCAGCGATCGAAGCCGGCGAAGCCTTTCGTAGCCGTTTTATCCGCGCCGCCGAAGTGCCACTTGCCAAAGAAACCGGTCTGATAGCCGTTGTCGCGCAGCAGTTCCGGGAAATAGTTCAGATGAGAGAGATCGGACGGATTGTTATCCGATACCCCATGATTATGCACGTACATTCCCGTCAGGATGCTGGCACGGCTAGGGGAGCACAGCGAAGTGGTCACGAACGCATTCTTAAAATACGTCCCTTCCTTGGCGATGCTATCCATATTCGGCGTGTGAATAGCCGAGTTCAGGAAGCCGAACGCGTCGTAGCGCTGATCGTCAAGAATGATATAAACCACGTTTGTCTGCTTGCCATCAGCCGACGGCACCGTCGTTGCAGGAGAAGTCGCCGCGGCAGCCTGTCCCCCAGCCGCTTGCATACAGGCCAGCGTAATCGGGGCCAGAAGTCTGTTTCTTTTCATTATTTTTCCTTTTATGCCATCCCTTCCCAGAGCGCTCGAAGAGTATTCGGCATCGGTTAATAAAACTCGGCTTTTATATTCCTTCTTATTTTCTTCATCGATTCCTGGCGTCCCAATTGAGAGAGCAAGGCATTCATGCGTGGTAACACATGGAATAGGTGCGTTTTAAAGCCATCGCAGAAATAGTTTTTATTCGGTCGCCCATCGCTGGAAATTTCAAACCGATGCTTCGGGCAGCCGCCATGACAAACCGCTTTCACTTCACAGTTCAGGCAATCTTTGCTGATGTTTTTTCGCTTATTTTCACCAAAAGCGAGGTTTTGCGGCGAATTCACCAGCGACGCCAGATCGTCCTGATTAATATTGCCGAGCTTATTTTCGGGATAAACGAAATGGTCGCAGGAATACACGTCACCGTTCGCTTCAACAATCAGATTGCCGCCGCAGGTTTCGTTGATAACACAGGCGCTAAGCTGCCCGGTCATTTTGGTCAGCGTTTGCTCGAAGTTCATGACAAACACATTGCCCAGATCGTGCTGCACCCAATGGTCAAAAATCGTATTCAGGAAACGGCCATACGCTTTGGCGGGCACTGACCACTCCGTCACACTGCACTGGCCCGAAAAGTCCGGCTGAATCAGCACCAGTCCGTTGTCATCCGGCTCGGCAGCGCGGCGCTCCACCAGCGGAATGAACTGCATGTAGCGGCTGCCGATGCGTTTAAGAAACTGGTAGACGTCCAGCGGGCGTTTCACGTTTTCCGCATTCACCACTGTCAGGGTATTAAACTCGACCCGATGACGCTTCAGCGCTTCCAGCCCCTTCATCACGTCATCAAAGGTGCTTTTCCCTGCTCGCGTGAGGCGATGCGCATCATTGCTGATACGGTCACCGTCAATCGACAACCCCACCAGAAACTGGTTCTCTTTCAGAAAACGCGCCCAGTCGTCATCAATATTGGTGCCGTTGGTCTGAAAGAAATTATTGATCTGCTTTGTGCCACGGTATTGGTTTTGCAATCGCACCGCTTCGCGGAAGAAATCGATGCCCAGCAGCGTCGGTTCGCCCCCCTGCCACGGGAAATCAACGACGGGTGCCTGCTGGCTACTGATGTTCTTGCGCACATAGTTTTCCAGCGTATCGCCATCCATCTTCCAGCGGCTTTTGCGCTCGGGATAAAGATGCTCTTTCTCCAGATAAAAACAGTATGAGCAATCGATATTGCACACGGATCCTGAAGGCTTGGCCATCAACTGAAAATTGGCAATAGACTGACTCATTGGTACCTCAACGTAACTTACCGACTACACGATGTTCTTTCCCTGAGAGAGATTCTCGTTCCTGAGAAAATCACCGCCAACCTCCTGGTCGGCGGATCGTTTGCGATTACAGATCGAACAGCGGCGGTTTCTTCTCACCCAGCGACTGTTCATACGCCCGCGCTTTCTCAATCAACGCCCGATAGCGATCCGGCTCTTTCGCCGACAGATCGTGCTGCTCAGAGACGTCATCGCGCAAGTTGAACATGAGCGGTTTTTCCAGATCGACCGGAATACCCGCTTTCTTGTCACGGAAGACCACCTTGTAGTCGCCGTCACGGTAGGCATCCATCTTGCCCCAATAGAAATACGGCATGAAGGTACGCGCGCTCGGCTTTCCGTTCAGGAAGGCGGCGCTGAGATCCACGCCGTCCAGATCGCGCTGGGTATGCTGGCTACCGGTGATCTTCATCAGCGTCGGCAGAAGATCTAGCGTACTGCCGATATCATCCACCACTTTCGGCGCGATATGGGATTTCCAGTTCACGATAAACGGCACGCGCTGCCCGCCTTCAAATACGGTGCTTTTACCCGAACGCAGCGGCAGCGCCGAACCGGCCAAACCGTCTTTGTCATACTGCAACCACGGGCCGTTGTCGGAGGTAAAAATCACGATGGTGTTTTCCGCCAGCTTGTTCGCTTCCAGCGCCTGATAGATCTGCCCCACCGACCAGTCGATCTCCAGCATCACATCGCCGTAAGGGTTATGCCCTTTTCCTTTAAATTCCGGCGAGGTAAACAGCGGTACGTGGGTCTGCGGGTAAGCCATATACATAAAGAACGGCTGATCTTTATTGTCGGTAATGTACTGCACCGCCTTGTTCGTCACATCCTTGGTAAAACTGGCCTGCTGGAAGCCCTGCGGCACGGCGTAATCAACCAGCTTTCCTTTGTCTTTGTAGGAGTGATAAAGCGGCACGTTCCAGTATTCCTGCTGCGGCGCACGGTTGATCGCTTCCATTTTACTCAGCAGTTCACGCCTTTTCGGATCGGTGCTTGCCAGCCGATTCATCTCCACCTGATCGACAACGGTGCTGAAGCGATCGTTGCTGGTCGGGATCCCGTACCATTCGTCAAAGCCGTGGCGCGTTGGAAACGCATTCGACTGCGTCCCTAAGTGCCATTTGCCGTACATGATGGTGCGATAACCGTTGTGCTGGAGTGATTCCGCCATGCTGACTTCATCGTCAGGGAAACCATCAGGATCTTCATCCATAAACACGCCGGGAATTTTCGTGCCGTATAGCCCGGTTTTGGTTTCGACGCGGCCCGTCATCAATCCGCCGCGGCTGGGAGAAGAGATCGCCGAAGAGACATAAAAATTGGTCCAGCGCTGCCCTGTTGCCGCCAGCTTATCCAGATGAGGCGTCGGCGTTTTCGCGCCCTGTACCGACATATCGGCCCACCCCATATCATCGGTAAACAGGATGATCACATTCGGCTTAGCCTGCACCGCCGCAGCGGCCGCCGGCCCAGCCAGCAGCGCCGTCGCGACAGAGAGCGCCATGACCTGTTTCTTCATCATCTTCCATCCCCCAGAGTGTCGTTTTAGCTTGCTCACATCATCAAGGGATGTGAACAGATTCAGATAATTACTTTCACGGCTGAATGGGCAATGTACCGACCGGGCTTTCCTGCCAGCCATAGCGAATCGCCTTGAATTGCAGCTGCGATGCGCTCTTCAGCGGCGTGATACTGCCCGTGTACAGTTCCCATTCTTTGCCATCCCAGCTGTAGCCAATAGAGGCATCCTGCGTGCGGTTAGCCAGATAAATTTTGTGGCTGACCGCATCCCATTGCGCCACGGGCGTCAGCGTGGCGCGCTGCTTGCCCTGCTCATCCAGCAAATCCGCCACCATCTGATCTTCCGCGATCAGATTCATGTCGTTCGCACGATTACGCCAGCGATCCATCTCCTCACGCATCCGCACCAGTACGGCGTGCTGGGCCGGATCGGCCGCCAAGTTATGCAACTGCAAAGGATCGCGTTGCAGATCGTAAAGCTCTTCCGCCGGACTATCGGCAAACCAGCTTTGCTGCTCGGCACTTAGCTGGTGCTGATCGTGCGCCGCATTCAAATCTTTCATCGATCCGAGCGCGTTACGGAAAGCAATGCCGATGCCCCCCGGCGTGGTCGCCAGATTACGGACATATTGATAGTCACGATCCCGGACAAAATAGGCGCGCATGTCGTATTCATCCATCCGCCCGCGCACGCCGTAGACAAACTGGCGCTGCGGCGCGAAATCCTGCGCCAGACTGATACCGCGCATATAGTCAGGCTGTTTGATGTCGGCAAACCCCAGAATGGTCGGTGCCAGATCCTCGAACGACACCAGCCGATCGTTCTTGCTCCCTTCCGCCAACCAGCCTGCCGGACGATATTTCTCAGGGATATGCACGATCAGCGGGACATGAGTGCCGGAGTCGTAGCCCTCACGCTTATGACGCGGGATCCCATCGCCGTTATCCGCCGTGAAAATGACGATGGTGTTATCCCACAGCCCGTCCTTTTTCAGCCCGTCCAACAGCTTACCGACCTGCATATCCATAATATGAATATTGTCGTAATGCTGCGCCAGTTCCTGTCGGGTTTGCGGCGTATCCCGCAGATAAGGCTCCAGTTTCAGACTTTGCGGATCCGTTGGCGTATAACGGTATTGCTGGCGGAAGGTATCCCACTGTTTGACGAAGCGTGATTGACCTGCCGGGTGGTTTTCCGCCGTAAAGAGCGCCGATTCATGCGTAATCTGCGGGTTGAAATTCATGAAGAACGGCTTACCCTTCAGATCATAATTACGCCAGGCCAGCTGAATATGCAGATCGTCCATGCTGCTGTACTCCCCGTGTTGCGTCCACAGGGTGAAAGGGCCAACATCGGCATGGCCTTTCGTAAACTGGTAATCCGTCTTGGTGTCGTTATAGGTGAAGTAACCGCTGCGGCGCAGCAGTTCGGGATAGCCTTTCACGTAAGAAGGCGGCACGCCTAAATAGCCGCCAGCAGGTCGGGTCGCCGTGCGCATATGCTGCAACCCGGTGGTATGTTGAAACATGCCGGTAATCAGCCCCGCTCGAGACGGTGCCGATACGCCTGCCATCGTGAAGGCCTGCGTAAAGACAACGGACTCTTTTGCCAGCGCGTCCAGGTTCGGCGTTCGCGCCTGCGTATCCCCGTATGCGCCCAAACGGGGATTCATATCCTCCGCCACAATCAGCACCACGTTCGGACGCGGGCTGGCGATTTGGGCGGAAAAATCGGCACTCATCGCCTGACCGGACAGTGAGAATGCCGCAAGCATCGCCGCGACCAGCGGTGTCTTCTTCATCATTTAGGTTTCCTCAGACGTCTTGAGCTGCACACCGCCACACGTTATGTGGCGGTAAATGCTCTTATCATCCATCATCCTATGCCAGCGCAATCACCGTCTCTCCGGCCTGCTGCTGACGTGCAGCCCCCAGGCTGAATACGCGATATTCTTCCGCATTCGTGATCACCATCGGCGTCACGATGTCGTAGCCCGCCTTCTGGATCGCGTCCAGATCGAACTCCAGCAGCAGTTGGCCTTTTGTCACCTTATCGCCTTCCGCAACGTGCATCTGATAATGCAGGCCTTCCAGCTGTACCGTATTGATGCCGACATGAATCAGAATCTCCGCACCATTTTGCGAGAGAATGCCAACGGCGTGACCGCTGGCAAACGTGCTGGCAATCATGCCGTCCACCGGCGAATAGATACGACCTTCCTGTGGCAGAATAGCAACCCCCTGCCCGACGACGCCGGAAGAGAACACCTTGTCATTTACCTCTTCCAGCGAGATCAGTTCACCTTTTGCCGGCGACCCCAGCTGTTCCGCCGTCTCCGGTGCGTCTTTCAGCGGCAACACATTGGCCTGCTGGCGTGATACTGGCGCAGCCGGTGTCGTGGTGGGTGAAGGCGTGGGAGCAGGCGTACTCTCGGCAGGCTGCGTCGGTTCATCAAACCCAACGATAACCGTCAGGACAAAACTTGCCACGAAAGCAATCGCACAGCCGATGAGGAACCCGATAAAGCCTTCGCCGTAGAAAATCGGCAGCGTCAGCAAGCCGGGCATTCCCATGGAGATCGCCGAGCTTTTCGCGTAACCGACGATCGCGCCCCCCAGTGCAGCGGCGATCACCGCACAGATAAACGGTTTTTTCAGCTTCAGCGTGACGCCGTAAACGCCAGGTTCCGTGATACCAAACAGCGAGGCGATAAAGGTACTGCCCGCCAACGCTTTGAGCTTTTTATCTTTGGTACGCACCATGACGCCCAACAGCGCACCAGACTGAGCAAAGACCGACGGGCTGGATGCCGCTTTGAGGTAGCTGTGTCCCATGACCGAAAGGTCATTAATAAACACGGTCACGAAGCCCCAATGCACGCCGAAGATCACTAAAATCTGCCATGCCGCTGCAATCAGTGCCCCGGCAATAATCGGGTTGAAGCTATAGATACTGACAAACACCGACGCAATCAGCTTACTGGCCGAGATACCAATCGGCCCGATGGTCATCAGCGTTAGCGGCACCATCAGCACCAGCAGGAAGAACGGCGTCAGAATATTGCGCACGCTTTCGTGAATATGGCGATTCAGGAAACGCTCGATATACGACATCAGCCACACGCTGAAGATAATCGGAATCACCGAGGAGGTGTATTTCATCATGACGACGGGCAGGCCGAAGAACGTCACGGGCTGACCGGCATCAAACAATCCCTGAATCGTCGGGTAAACCAGCGCACCGGCAATCGACACTGCCACAAAAATGTTGGTTTCGAATTTACGCGCGGAGGTAATCGCCAGCAGCATCGGCAGGAAGTAAAACAGGCTGTCGGATGCGGCATGCAGAATGACATAGGTGCTTTCTTTGGTATTCAGCCAACCGAGCGCAATAACGATAGCCAGCGCCCCTTTTAGCACACCCGCTGCCGCCATCGCCCCCAGCAATGGGGTAAAAATCCCGGCAACCAGATCAATCAGCCGCCCCATCGCAGACGTTGATGCCTCACTTTCTGCCGCCTGACGTTTCTCTCCGCCGTCCTCCAGCAGTTTGGAGATCGCACCAAACGCGCGGTACACCTCCGGCACGCGGTTCCCGATCACCACCTGCAATTGCCCTGATGCGTTGATAACCGTAATGACGCCTTCCAGCGCCTCAAGCGCAGCCACATCCACCTTACCGTGATCGACAATCTTAAAGCGCAAGCGTGTTGCACAATGCACCAGAGTAGAAACGTTCGTCTCCCCTCCGACCAACCTCAGAATATTTTCAGCGAGCACTTTGCTATTCATAATGACTTCCCGTTTCGTCAATGGCTGCAACTGCCTGATACACGTCATCCCGCTTGTTGTCCGCTGGCCAGCTGGAAAATAAGCAAAAAAAAACCTGGATAAAGCAGCGTGCTATACGCTGCTTTATCCAGGTCTCGCCCAGAAAATTCTGGTGACGTCCTTTCCTGTTTTCTAACAAGTTCACGCTGAGAAAGCTATCTCTACGTTTTATTCTGTGAAAACAGTCACTAAATTTTTACCAATCGGGCGAAGCCACTCACTCCACGGCGGGATAAAAAAATGACGCTTCTTAGAAGAAGCGCCATCGGCACATTTACTGTTTGCCCTGCTTCTTCAACCAGGCTTCCATTTGGTCGATCTCCGGCTGCTGAGCTTTGATAATCTCTTCCGCCAGCTTGCGCAGCTCCGGGTCTTTGCCGTATTGCAGCTCCGTTTTTGCCATATCAATCGCGCCGCGGTGGTGCGCAATCATCCCTTTGGCAAAGGCAATATCAGGATCGCTGGACTGCATCCCTTCCATCATCTCGCTATGCATCGCATCCATCCCTTTCATGTATGCCTGCTGGGAGGACGACGCGCCGTTCGCAGCACCGTGGCCGCTATGCGCGCTGTCGGCCGCGAACGAGAGAAATGGAACCAGCAACGCTGCCGTTAATAACAAATGGACTTTCTTCATCATAACCCCTCAATCAGTCACAGTACGGTTGAGGGTAGACGTTCCAGTAAGGGGAAGGTCAAGGGAAGAGTCAGACCTCTTCGACCAGACGCATACAGACACGGTTACGCCCCTGTGCCTTCGCTTTATACAACTGCTCGTCCGCCAGCCCGATCAGATCGTAAATATTGCCGCCTTCATACTGGGGAAACGTGGCAACGCCAATACTGGTCGTAAAACGGATTTCCCGGCCGTCGGACAGCCTCAGCGCCGTGGATTCCGTAAGATGCCGCAGCGCTTCAGCCATCGCTTCGGATTGCTCAGCCGTCAGGTCATAAGCCGCAATCACGAACTCCTCCCCACCCCAGCGGCAAAGGATGTCGCTCGGACGAATCGTGGCGCTCAACATACGGGCAAAGCTGGCGATCAGTTCATCGCCGCAGGCATGACCGTAGGTATCGTTGACCTGCTTAAAATAATCGATATCCAGAAACAACAGCGTTAATTGGCGCTTTTTCTTATTCATCAGCACGCCCTGCCGTCCATTCAACATGCTGAGAAAAGCGCGACGATTGAAGGTATTCGTGAGTGCATCCTTCAGGCTGCTGCTTTCGATGATCTTTATCAGTCGCCGGTTCATCGAAACAAAATGAGAGACGCTTAACATCGCCATAATTAACATCGCGATGTTCAGCCTTGCCGTGGTAAGAAACGAATTAATGTACGCTTCGGAATTCGAATTGATGAGTATACCGACCTGATTAATATAGAGATAATTCAGTATTACGCCGGTAATCGCACAGAGCAGCGACATGATCGGAAAAGAGTAATTGAACGCACACAGCGTGAGTGGAATAACGGACAGCGTAATCAGACTGGCATCAAGGAAAAAGAGGCTCACTAATAAGAAAATGATGAAAACCAGAAAGGGAAAGATATTTTCTCTGATGTTCTTAGGGCACAGCGGAATATTCCGTAACGCGCGCAGGATGTCTTTACCCCGCAGGAAAAAGAACGCGAGAATAATACCGGTTCCCAATTGCTCACTGAACCAGTCCATAAACTCGGCATAGCGGTTTCCCGTATCGTAGACATACGCATAAACCCCATACGCCACGCCGGACAAGAATGCGCCGACAAACGTCGCAGCAAAAATAATATAGACGTAATATTTGCTGAATTTTTCAAATGTCGACCACTTGCCGGTAAACCGGCACATCAGGCAAAAGGCGCACCAGGCCGTCACCACAAAAACCATATTGCACAAACATAACAGCACCTTGGTTTTTAACGGTGAGCTATTATCCATCAGTAACGCGGCCGACAGCATCGCCGCATAACTCACCAAAAAACCGCTACAGATAGAGAGCGTTTTACCTGTTATCGTCCCTTTTCTGGCTCTGAAAATGATCATGAGGCAAAACACCAGAATGTTGGCGGGCCAAAACAGCGACAGTTCATCCAACACCCGAAACCGAAATCCCAGACAGCTCACTACCAGAGTGGTCAGAAACAGCAGCGGCATGAACTTTATATTTTTCAACGTCAAATCGTGATTCATCTGTCCTTTACCGCCCGCTGTCCGATCATTTCACCTGCTGTCTCCGCGTGAGAATAGCATTAATCATTTCCCTACTCACAGTGCGATGGCGGCGGGAAAATAAATAAAAAACCACCGGACCGAGGCATTACCCGTGAGGTAATACGTCAATCCGGTGGTCTTGTTGACTCAGTGAGTTATCTTGCGGACGCGTTATTCCGCAGGGACAGGCTTGCCGTCAGGTTTTGGCGGTTGAGTCAGTCGTTTTTCAAAATTGTCGTTGTACTGCTTTTTCTGCTCTGGCGTCAGAACGTTGTAAATTTTGTTCTTGGTTTCCAGTCCGTTAAGCATTCTGGCCTTGTGCGCGGCGTCGGCTTTATCCAACTGTGCCTGTGCTTTTGCGGCATCAAACGTATCGGATGCGACCAGGCTATGCATATCACGACGATCGTCTTGCATCGCTTTGTGCATTTTCTCGCGGGACTCTTTCATGATGTCTTTAATTTGCTGCTTCTGCGCTTCCGTCAAATTCAGCTCCTTAAACATCGCATCCGGCCCCATCATGCCACGATGCTCCCGACCCTCTTTCATCATCATCTTGTGTTCCGGGCCAGGACCTTTCGGTGCGTCATTAGCATGCGCGATACCTGCCGCGCCCAATGCCAAAGAAGAAGCAACCAGCATTGCAGTGAGTTTACGCATATTCTATTCCTCTCTCTGAATTGACTTGTCGACGGCGAGTGCCGTGCTACGAGAGAAAGTATAGGCCCGACACCTTCAGTTAATTAGAGCAAGGGTAAATCTCTGCAAGTGTCGGCTCCACATTTGCGGCAATTATGGAGAATGAGGAGGAATTGTGTAAGGAAGCGGAAGGATTGCGTTAACGCGTTACCGCAGTGAACGCCTAAAGGCGCTGGCTTCTTGTGCCAACACATCAAGATGGGCATGAACGACCTTCATTTTCTGAATCAGCGGATTACGCTCCGGCGAGCTATCCATCGAGCTCAGCTGTGCAGAGAGCCGTTCAATCTGCGCACAAAGGTAAGCGTCACGCTCTTTCGCCTGAAGCAACTGCTGCTGGAGGGACTGATGTTCCTGCCGCCACGTCTGTTGCTGACGTTGAACGCTTTGCTCTAACGCCCGAAGCGCGCTATCCAGCCGATATTCCAACTCTTCCACCCGCATAACGATACCTTTGCCCAATAAACTCGCGGATTATAATGTCACACGCCCCCGACAACAAATACTCCAGCGTACGATCCCTTGCCTGCACGCGCTTCTCCCTATGGTTAGCAATGACATCAATCACAATAAAGAAACATAAATTTCACAACTCCCTCAATTACGGCTAGATTGAACACCATGACTCATCAGACCAGTTAACTTCACCGGAGAGTGCAATGACTGCCTACCCCACGCTGCTTTCCCCACTCGATCTTGGCTTCACAACGTTAAAGAACCGCGTGGTGATGGGATCCATGCATACCGGTCTGGAAGAACACCCGGACGGCACCGAAAGGCTGGCAGCATTTTACCGTGAGCGCGCGCAGGGCGGCGTTGGCCTGATTGTCACCGGCGGCATTGCGCCAAACGCCAAAGGTGCCGTTGCCAAAGGCGGCGCGACCCTGCATGACGAGGCGCAGCTCGCGCATCATCAGGTGCTGACGCAGGCGGTACACGATGCGGGCGGGAAGATCGCGCTGCAAATTCTCCACGCCGGACGCTACAGCTATCAGTCCGATCCGGTCGCGCCATCAGCTATTCAGGCACCGATTAACCGCTTTGCACCACGAGAAATGAGTACGCAGGATATTGTGCAAACTATCGATGACTTTGCCCGTTGCGCCGCGCTGGCGCAGCAGGCGGATTACGACGGCGTGGAAATTATGGGGTCGGAAGGCTACCTGATTAATCAGTTTCTGGTGACACACACCAACCATCGCGATGATGAATGGGGCGGCGATTTCCAGCGCCGTAGCCGCTTCGCGCTTGAGATTGTTCGCGCCGTGCGGGAACGAACGGGCCCAGACTTCATCCTGATTTACCGTTTATCGATGCTTGACCTGATAGAAGAAGGATCAAGCTGGCAAGAAATTGTGCAACTGGCACAGGCGATTGAGCAGGCAGGCGCCACGCTCATCAATACCGGTATCGGCTGGCATGAAGCGCGTATTCCGACTATCGCCACGCTGGTGCCGCGCGGTGCCTTCGGCTGGGTCACGCAGAAGCTGATGGGGAAAGTCCGCATCCCGCTGATTACCACCAACCGCATCAACGATCCTGGCGTCGCGGAACAGCTTTTAGCCGAAGGCTGTGCCGACATGGTGTCGATGGCGCGCCCTTTTCTCGCCGATGCGGAACTGGTAGCAAAAGCGCAGTCGGGACGTGCAGATGAAATCAATACCTGTATCGGCTGTAATCAGGCCTGCCTCGATCAGATTTTTGCTGGCAAGGTCACGTCCTGTCTGGTTAACCCACGCGCCTGCCACGAAACTGAACTGCCAATCCAGCCCGCCAGAGTCGGTAAACGCTTTGCGGTTGTCGGCGCGGGGCCTGCTGGCATGGCTTTTGCCGTCAACGCCGCCGCACGCGGCCATCAGGTCACGCTGTTCGAATCGTCTTCCTATATCGGCGGACAGTTCAATATTGCCAAACAGATACCCGGCAAAGCCGAATTTTATGAAACGCTGCGCTACTACCGTCGGCAGCTAGAATTGCTCGGCGTCACGCTTCGCCTGAGCACGCAGGCAACGGCCGCCGATTTACTTGGTTTTGATGACGTGATTCTGGCCTGTGGCATCGTGCCGCGTATTCCCGCGATTGCAGGTGTCGATCACCCTAGCGTGCTGAGCTATCTGGACGTGCTGCGCGACAAAAAGCCCGTCGGCAAACGGGTCGCGATTATCGGTGCAGGCGGCATCGGTTTCGATACCGCGCACTATCTTCTAAACGAGAATAGTCTTCTTAGCGATAACAGCCTTCTTAGCAAGAACCATCGTCTTAATCCCCAGTCTTCTCAGGAAGGACATGGCGATTTTTATGCGGAATGGGGCATCGATAAACAATTGCAGCACCGGGGCGGCCTGCTGCCTAAACATCCTGACGGGCTTCCCCACCAGCGGGACATTACCGTATTACAGCGGAAGACCGGCAAGCCCGGTGAAAATCTGGGGAAAACGACAGGCTGGATACATCGCACCACGCTGCTGCGCCACGGTGTAACGCTGCTGGGCGGCGTGGAATATCATCATATTGATGATGAGGGGCTGCACATTATCCACGACCAGCAAATGCGCTGTTTGCCAGTGGATAACATCATTATTTGTGCCGGTCAGGAACCTAACCGTAAGCTGTATGACCCTTTACTCGCTGCTGGGTGTCACGTTCATTTGATTGGCGGTGCCGATGTGGCGCAGGAATTAGACGCACGCAGAGCGATCGATCAGGCCACCCGGCTGGCGTTAATATTGTAGTTCGTGGGACACACTAAGTTCGTAGAGAAGAAAAATCAGTTTTGCGAAACAGATTCCGCTTCGTGAGGCTAATTCAGCCTCACGAAGCAGGAGCCGCTTAGCGGGACGAGCCCGTTTTCACGGCGCGCAGTACCGCGAACTTCGTGTTGCTGGCGAGGGTTTCACAGTTACCGAACAGACGCTTCAACTTGTGGAAATAATCCAGATGGCGATTCCCCACAATGCGCAGTTCTCCGCCGACCTGAAGGCAGCGGCGGGCATCCATAAACATCTGCCAGGCGATTTCGTCCGTCACCGCCTGCTGCTGGTGGAATGGCGGATTACACAACACCGCCTGCAACGTATCGCGCTTCACACGGGCCAATCCGTGGTTCACCACGAAGCTACAGCGCTCGATATCCTGCGGGCAGTTAACCTCAACGTTCGTCTGGCTCGATGCCACCGCCATGTAGGATTCATCAAAGAAGCCGACGGTAGCCTCTGGGTTGGCTTTCAGCGCTGCCAGCCCAATGACGCCGTTGCCACAGCCGAGATCGATGATCTTACCGTCTAGCTGTTCCGGCAAATGCTGCATAAAGAAGCGTGCGCCGATATCCAGCCCATTACGCGAATACACGTTAGCCAGGTTTTGAATGCGATAGCCGTAGCCATCCAGCTCCCACTCAGTAGTAAGTGATTGCTCACTGACTTTGAGTTCCGCCCACTCACAATGAACCAGACGCGCCTTTTTCCAGGCCAGAGAGGTTTTCGTCGGCCCCATCACGCGTTCAAACAGTTGCAGCGTAGAGGTATGAATATCCCGTGCTTTCGCCCCGGCGATGATGCGCGTTTGCGGCGTAACAACCTTGCGCAACATTCTCAACTGGTGTTCCAGCAGCGCGATCGTTTTCGGTATTTTTATCACTACCAGCGCGGGCGCATCCGGTAGTTCCGCCATGCTATCCAGCAGCGTGACCGCATCGACATCATAACCGTTCAGTTCCAGATTATGTCGCGTCGCCAGTTGGCTTAGGTAAGAGTCGCTGATACTAACGGGCGATTGCGCCTGTAAACCGCAGGCCAGCGCACCAAACGTATCATTGAAAATCAGGCGCGGACCCGGCGCGATTTCCATGGTAGCCAGTTCACGCAGCAGATATTCATCTGCGGCATCCCACGCCTGTAGCGCCGAGTTTTCAGCGACCTGAGGGTAACGCACCAACGTCAGGTTGCACGTTTCCAATTCGAGTTGGCTCATTAGCCTCTCCTGCATCATAAAATTTGCGCTGTTTATCCCTTAAAATAGCCCGTCAGTAAATGCTTTTCTCTGCCAGAACCGGAAATGATTGACATTGCCTTGTCATTTCACCGTGATAATCTGCATAGTCATCATCCATGCCTTCAGGATACCAAACGCTTATGATTCGCTTCGCCATTGTAGGAACCAGTTGGATCACCCGTCAGTTTGTTGATGCCGCCCATGAAACCGGCAAACTGAAGCTCACCGCCATCTATTCACGTACGGCAGAAAAAGCGCAGCCGTTTCAAGCCGATTACATGGTGGATACGCTGTTTGATTCACTGGAAGCCATGGCGAAATCCGATCTTATCGACGCCGTGTATCTGGCCAGCCCTAATTCCCTGCATTGCGAACAGGCACTGCTTTTCCTGAGCCACGGCAAGCACGTCATCTGCGAAAAACCGCTGGCTTCCAACCGCTATGAAGTCGAACAGATGATCGCCTGCGCCAGAGAAAATCAGGTTGTGCTCTTTGAAGCGTTCAAAACCGCCAGCCTGCCCAATTTTAGCGTGATACAACAGGCGCTGCCAAAAGTCGGCAGGCTGCGTAAAGTGGTGCTGAATTACTGCCAGTATTCTTCACGCTACCCGCGCTATCTGGCGGGCGAGAACCCGAATACGTTTAATCCTGCATTCTCCAACGGTTCCATCATGGATATCGGCTACTACTGCTTAGCCTTCGCCGTGGCGCTGTGGGGCGAACCGTGCACCACGCAAGCCAGTGCGACACTGCTGGAAAGCGGCGTAGACGCACATGGCTGCGTCATCCTGAATTATGGCGATTTCGATGTGACCATCGTCCACTCCAAAGTCAGCCACTCCGCGATACCCAGTGAAATTCAGGGGGAAGACGGTTCGCTGGTGATTGAAAAAGTGTCCGAATGCCAGAACGTGAAATTCATTCCGCGTGAAGGTAAGCAAGTGGATCTCAGCCAGCCGCAGCATATCAATAGCATGCTGTACGAAGCCGAGGTCTTTGCCATGCTGGTAAACGATAACGACATTAACCATGCGGAACTGGCACGATCGCGCACCGTTGCGGGGCTGCTGACGGAAATTCGCCGCCAAACGGGTGTCGTATTTCCTGCCGATGCCGCGACGCCGGGAAATGCGGAGTAAGACAGCGATAATTATTTGACCAAGATCATCTTTTCACCTATCTTCTGTCAGGCAAAGGGGAGTAACTTTTCCGCCGGTCAATCGTCATTACGATGCTTTACGCATCCGGTTACCGGGCAACCTTGATGAGACAGCTTCATTAATGTTGTAAGTGAGACCTTGCCGGAAGGCGAGGTGCATCTGCAGCTTTAATAACAAGCGGCCAGCGTCCTTCCGATGTTGGCCGTTTTTGTTTCTATTTAAGGATCTTGCTATGCACACCATCGGCACGCCATGGTTATGGGGCAGCTTCGCTGCCATTGTTATAGTGATGCTGGCCATCGACCTGCTCTATCAAGGGCGCAAAGGGTCGACGGTAATGACGTTCAAACAGGCTGCCGTCTGGTCTATCATCTGGGTCACGCTCTCTCTGCTGTTCAACGCCGGTTTCTGGTGGTATCTGGACGGTACGATGGGTCGCGAGGTGGCCAACGCCCAGTCGCTCGCCTTCCTGACCGGTTATTTGATCGAGAAAGCGCTTGCCGTCGATAACGTCTTCGTCTGGCTGATGCTATTCGGCTACTTCGCCGTTCCCCCGCAATACCAACGTCGCGTGCTGATTTACGGCGTGCTGGGTGCCATCGTTCTCAGAACGCTGATGGTGTTTGGCGGCAGTTGGTTAGTCACGCAGTTCCAGTGGCTGCTCTACGTGTTCGGTGCATTCCTGCTGTTCACCGGCCTTAAAATGGCGCTGGCGAAAGAAGATGGCGGCGCGATCGGCGACAAGCCGCTGGTGCGCTGGCTGCGTAGTCGTCTGCGCATGACGGATAGCATCGAGAATGAAAAATTCTTCGTCCGTCGTAACGGTATCCTGTATGCCACGCCGCTGTTTCTGGTGCTGATTATGGTTGAAATCAGCGACGTGATTTTCGCCGTAGACAGTATCCCGGCTATTTTCGCCGTCACGACCGATCCCTTTATCGTACTGACATCAAACCTGTTCGCTATTCTGGGCCTGCGTGCGATGTACTTCCTGCTGGCTGGCGTGGCTGAACGCTTCTCGCTGTTGAAATATGGTCTGGCCGTCATCCTGATCTTCATCGGTACCAAGATGATGCTCATCGACATTTTCCATATTCCGGTGGCAGTCTCTCTGGGCGTCGTTGCCAGCATTCTGGTCATCACCATGCTGATCAACGTCTGGGTGAACAAACGCGCCGAGCGTTAATCCTGCTTTTCACCTCTCCGCACGGCTTCGACTGTGCGGAGAGGTTTCCCCATTAATGCTTTCTACATTCATACATACGTTTCGACACACGCCCTACGCAACTGCCCGCAGGGTGACGGACTAAGGATGTCCGTCATAAAAAAACGTCGGGAGCGTTTTTCAACGTTGCATAGCAACGGCCCGCAGGGTGATGGACAAGGATGTCCGTCATAAAAAACCACATCATTGCTTTTCTCAAAAATAAATTTTCATATACTGATACACGCAAACACACTTCGTTACGGAAAGAAAAAGCCACCCGGCGCAGGCCAGAGGTGTCAGCTCCGTACAGACAACTACTTAGCGGAACGGTTATCCCGTCAAAATTATGAACACTCAACACTCTCGTTTTTTGCAGTACATTACCCACGGCAGCCTGGTTAAACAGATTCTTCTGGGGCTTGCGGCTGGTATTATTCTGGCCTCGCTGTCTACGCAGGCCGCACTGGCGGCTGGCTTATTGGGAACGCTGTTCGTCGGCGCATTGAAAGCCGTCGCCCCCATTCTGGTATTAGTGCTGGTCATAGCGTCTATCGCCAACCACCAACAAGGGCAGAAAACCAATATCCGCCCAGTCCTGTTTCTTTACCTCATCGGCACCTTCTCAGCGGCGCTGATTGCCGTGGTGCTAAGCGTCCTCTTCCCTTCCACGCTGGCGCTCAACGCGCAGGCCGCCGACATCACGCCACCGTCAGGGATTGTCGACGTGCTGAAGGGGCTATTGATGAGCGTCATCGCCAACCCGATTCACGCGCTGCTGAATGCAAATTACATCGGTATTCTGGTCTGGGCCGTTGGGCTGGGCATTGCATTCCGTCACGGTTCGGACAGCACCAAGAACATGATTACCGATGCCTCCAACGCGGTTACCATGATCGTGCGCGTCGTGATTCGTTTCGCACCGCTGGGGATTTTCGGTCTGGTCGCCTCAACGCTGGCGGAAACGGGCTTCAGCGCACTGTGGGGCTATGCTCATCTGCTGATGGTGCTGATCGGCGGCATGCTGCTGGTCGCGCTGGTGGTCAACCCGCTGATCGTCTACTGGAAGATTCGCAGCAATCCTTATCCGCTGGTGCTGCGCTGCCTGCGTGAAAGCGGCGTGACGGCCTTCTTTACCCGCAGCTCCGCCGCCAATATTCCGGTGAATATGGAACTGTGCCGCAAGCTGAATCTGGATGAAGACACCTACTCTGTCGCCATTCCGCTGGGTGCAACCATCAATATGGCAGGCGCGGCGATTACCATCACGGTGCTGACATTGGCCGCCGCCCATACGCTGGGTATTCAGATTGACGTGCCGACCGCGCTGCTGCTCAGCGTCGTGGCTTCACTGTGTGCCTGTGGTGCCTCGGGCGTGGCGGGTGGTTCACTGCTGTTGATTCCACTGGCGTGCAGCATGTTCGGTATCTCCAACGATATCGCCATGCAGGTGGTTGCGGTTGGTTTCATCATCGGCGTATTGCAGGACTCGGCAGAAACCGCGGTGAACTCCTCGACGGACGTGATGTTCATCGCCGCCGTATGCCACGCGGAAGATGCCAAGCTGGCGGAAAAAGAGCGCTTGAATCTGCTGTAACTGATTAGGGAGTGATTATCCCCTTTCCTCTCACGCCGTTCGCGTCAAAACGAACGGCGTGAGATTAAGAGAAACACTTGAAATTACGCTTTATTCTCTACGCTGAAAGGATCGATGCCTCGCTGCTGCATGCGCCAGAAGCGAATGATGTTAAAGCCGTTCATCAGCAGGAAACTGCCTTCGATCAGCGACCCACCAATCGAGCCCAGCCAAATATTATGCGCGACCCAACCGGCGGTTGAGCACCACATCACGCAGCGCGTCGTCAACCCCGACGTACGAAACAGCGCCCAGGTACTGGCGACCGTGCCCGCTATCGGCAGCAGTTCCATCGCATGGTTCATGCCCGACAACCCAAAGAGCAGCGTCAGTGAGATAAAGACAAACATCACGAGGATGTTGTGCGTTTTCAGTGAGATTAGCGTACGTGCCGAGTTCAACAATGCGCTGGCACCTGCCGCATTTGCCCCCATCAGGAAGAAATGCAGACCAATAACGGCGCTGTATGCCGAGAGCTGTATTTTAAATTTTTGATCGTTACGGTTGAAAAACATGGTGATACCGACCAGAAATGCCAGTACACCAACAGACTGGGCAATCCAATAATGTGTCATGATCCCTGCCTCTAAAAGTTGTAGCAAATAAAAGTTGTGGCGAAAAAAAACGGCGCCATTATAAAAATGAAACGCCGTTTTATTTTAATTGGAATGGATGAGATTTACAACGTCACGCCGCTCTTAAATATGGCTAATTCGCGGAAGTCGTTCACTTCGTTCTTCGTCCGTTTGCCGTCAGCAATCTCGACAATCAGCTCCACAAACTGGCTCAGCAGTTCATCCATCGGCATGTCGTGGATCAGACGCCCCGCATCGAAATCAATCCAATGTGGTTTCTTCTTCGCCAGCTCGCTGTTGGTCGCCAGTTTTACGGTAGGCACGAATCCACCGTAAGGTGTGCCGCGTCCGGTACTGAACAGCACCATATGGCAACCGGCACCCGCCAGCGCGCTGGTGGCGACGGCATCATTCCCCGGTGCGCTGAGCAGGTTGAGCCCTGGGGTATGTAAGCGCTCACCATATTTCAGCACGTCCACCACTTTGCTCTGTCCGGCTTTTTGCGTACAGCCCAGTGATTTCTCTTCCAGCGTGGTGATCCCGCCCGCTTTGTTGCCCGGCGAGGGGTTCTCGTAAATCGGCTGGTTGTGTGCGATGAAGTACTGTTTGAAGTCGTTCACCATGTGCACAGTTTTCTCAAACGTAGCTTCATCACGGCAGCGGCTCATCAGGATACGTTCCGCACCGAACATTTCCGGTACTTCGGTCAGCACAGTGGTGCCGCCGTTGGCGATCAGATAGTCGGAGAAACGGCCTAACAGCGGGTTCGCAGTAATACCAGACAACCCATCGGAACCGCCGCATTCCAGACCAAACTTCAGCTCACTCAACTTACCCGGTTCACGTTTGTCGTGGCGCATCGCCTCATACAGCGTATGCAGCCGTTCCAGACCGGCTTCGACTTCATCATCCTGCTGCTGACACACCATGAACGTCACGCGGTCGGAATCAAAATCGCCCAGCGTCGTGCGGAATGCGTCAACCTGATTGTTCTCACAGCCCAGACCTATCACCAGTACCGCACCCGCATTTGGGTGACGCACCATGTTCTGCAGCATCGTACGGGTGTTTTCGTGATCCTGACCAAGCTGTGAACAGCCGAAGGTATGGCTGAACAGGTAAACGCCGTCGATCCCTTCCGCATCGTTGGTTTCTTTCAGGAAACGCTGCTGAATCTGACGCGCAATCCCGTTCACGCAGCCAACGGTTGGCAGGATCCACAGCTCATTCCGGATACCCACATCACCATTTTTGCGACGATAGAGCTGCACATCCCGATCGCCCATCTGTGGCGGCAGTTCGAGGAACTCAGGCTGATACTGATATTCATCCAGATCGCTCAGATTGGTTTTCGCATTCTGAGAATGGATGTGTTCTCCGGGAGCAATAGACACCAACGCATGGCCGATCGGCAGGCCATACTTGGTAATCATTTCTCCCGGTGCGATGGTTTCCAGCGCGAACTTATGTCCGCGCACGACAGGTTGCTGAAGTGTCACCGTATGGCTATCCACCGACACCGTTTCGCCTTGCTCGACATCACGCAGGGCGACAGCCACATTGTCCAGAGAATGAATTTTTATAATACTTTGCATGGATAACCCTTCTTGCTGATTAGCAATAATCTTCCACAGCTGCGCGCATGCCGCGCTCAACGATGGTTTGTAACTGTTCAGTCACCTGCGCAGCCAGGCCAGGAACCTGTGTTAAATCCTGTTCCCAGTGATCGGCATCGCGCAGTACAACATTCACCAGTTCAGCCAGGCTGACGGTGTTTTCTTTTACGCCCACCCACAGCGTGGAATAACGCTCCAGCCAGTGTGCATCGTCCTGCAACGGATAGGTTTGTAACGCATCGCCTTCACCGCTGCGCTCGCCGCGATAGAATGCAATCAAGGCCGCCAGCGCAAACGTCAAGCGAGCAGGCAGTTCACCGTGACGCTCACGGTAGGTCAGCAACTGCGGCAGAATACGGGTCCGGAATTTGGTCATGCCATTCAGCGAGATAGATAACAGCTGATGCTGAATGAACGGGTTACGGAAGCGGCTTAGCACAGCCTGAGCAAACGACGTCAGTTCGTCATGCGGCAAATCCAATACCGGCACAATCTCTTCGGCAATGGTTTTTTCCACGAACTTACCAATCAGCGCATCATTCATCGATTCGCCAACGGTATCCAGACCTGCCAGGAAGGCGACCGGCACCAGCGCAGTATGAGCACCGTTGAGAATCGCGACTTTACGTTCTTTGTACGGCTTGATGTCATCAACGATACGAACGTTCAGATCCAGCTTGTTCAGACGCAATTCTTCCGCCAGCCACTGTGGCCCTTGAATCACGAACAGGTAGAAATGCTCTGCCGTATCCCAAAAGGTATCCTGATAGCCCATTTCCTGCTGTAGCGCTTCCACTTCGGCACGCGGGTAACCCGTCACAATGCGGTCTACCAGCGTCGAGCAGAAGGTGTTGTGATCGTTCAGCCAGGCGGTAAACGTTGGCGTCAGTTTCCACTGTGCGGCATAGCGCAGCACCAGCTCTTTCAGCGCCACGCCGTTGTAATCAATCAGCTCGCACGGCAGCAGCACCCAGCCTTTATCCGCCGCACCGTCAAAATGACAGAAGCGCTCATACAGCAGACGGGTTAATTTCGCAGGGAAGCTGACAGGCGGTGCGTCGTTCAGTCGGTCATCCGCGTGGTAACTGATACCCGCTTCGGTGGTATTGGAGAACACGAAGCGGATATTCGGATCGTGTGCCAGCGCCAGATACTCATCGAACTGACGGTACACGTTAATTTCACGGTTTACCGAACGGATCAGGCGGGGTTCGCGAACCGCCTCGCCCTGCTCGTTCAGACCGCGAATAATCGTGGTGTACAGCCCATCCTGCGTGTCCAGCGCGGGCGGGAAATCGGAATCGATCGGGCGAACCACAACAATCCCCGCATCCAGATCGGTGTGCTCATTCAGCAAATCCAACTGCCAGTCAACGAAGGCGCGCAGGAAATTGCCTTCACCAAACTGGATAACACGATCCGGGTGTTGACGACCGGGGAAGTTACGACGATTTAACGTTTGCATTAACAGGCTACCTTAGGACGAATCTCACATTCAGGGCACGACCGAACCACCGTCATCCTTGCCCTATATTCATTCCCGTAATACTTCAAGCTGCATGTGCGTTGGCTGCGTTCACTCACCCGAATCACTTACTTGTGTAAGCTCATCGGGATTCCCTCTCTTGCCGCCTTCCTGCAACTCGAATTATTTGGGGTATACATTCACCTGCACCGAATCACCACCGATGCAGATGACAAAAGACCGAGACACCGAGAGCCGCGGCGTAATTCCCTTAAGGAGTCTTACTGCCACGTCCCTCGCGCAACTCACACCTACGCGGTGGAATTACAGCTCGATGGCAAAATAGTTTTTAGCGTTATCGAAACTGATGTTTTTCACCATTTCGCCCAGCAACGGCAGGTCGGCTGGCGCTTCACCATCTTCCACCCAGCGGCCAATCATCTGGCACAGGATGCGGCGGAAATATTCATGGCGGGTATAAGACAGGAAGCTACGGCTATCGGTCAGCATGCCGACGAAGCGGCTCAGCAGACCAAGCTGTGCGAGCTGAGTCATCTGACGTTGCATGCCGTCCTTCTGATCGTTGAACCACCAGCCGGAACCGAACTGCATCTTGCCCGGCATCCCTTCACCCTGGAAGTTACCGATCATGGTGCCGAGCACTTCGTTATCGCGCGGGTTCAGGCAGTAAAGGATGGTTTTCGGCAGCAGGTTTTCTTCATTCTGCTTGCTGAGCAGGCGAGACAGTTCCTGAGCCAGCGGACGGTCGTTGATGGAATCGAAGCCCACATCCGGCCCCAGCAGTTTGAACTGACGCAGGTTGTTGTTGCGCAGTGCGCCAATGTGGTACTGCTGAACCCAGCCGCGACGCGCATATTCCGCACCCAGCCAGACCAGTACGCCGGTCTTGAACTGTGCCACTTCATGTTCGCTCAGCGTTTCACCAGCAAGGCGGCGCGCCAGAATGTTATCCAGCGTTGCGTCATCGGCTTCGGCAAACATCACCACATCCAGCGCGTGGTCAGACACTTTACAGCCGTGTGCGGCGAAGTGATCCAGACGCTTGGTCAGCGCCGTTTGCAGATCGCTGAAACGACGAATGTCGGTGTCGGAGACTTCACCCAGTTTCGCCATGTAGTCGTTGAAGGCTGCCAGCTCAATGTTGAACGCTTTATCTGGACGCCAGCTCGGCAACACTTTGATAGAGAAGCTTGCATCCTGAGCAACGGTTTTATGGTGGCGCAGATCGTCAATCGGATCGTCTGTCGTACCCACCATTTTCACGTTCATCTGCTGCATGATGCCGCGTGCGGTAAAGTCATCGCGCTCCAGCATGGCATTACAACGATCCCAAATGTCTTTTGCCGTGCTCGGCGACAGCAGCGTGCCGGTGATGCCGAACGGACGACGCAGTTCCAGGTGTGTCCAGTGGTAGAGCGGGTTGCCGATGGTGTGTGGCACGGTAGCAGCCCAGGCTTCAAATTTTTCCCAATCGCTGGCATCACCTGTACACAAACGCTCAGGCACGCCGTTGGTGCGCATCGCACGCCATTTGTAGTGATCGCCTTTCAGCCAGATGTCATACAAATTTTTGAAGCGATAATTTTCCGCAATCTGCTCAGGCGGCAAATGGCAGTGATAGTCAAATATCGGTTGGTCGACGGCATACTCATGATAAAGACGACGGGCAAATTCACTGTCTAACAGAAAATCTTCACTCAGAAACTGGGGCATGTTCTCTTCCTTACCGTGCTTCTTGTGCACCAAATTAGTTGACCGTTAAAAGATATCACACCAATTATGCTCGATATCTCACAGTATTTGTGAGGTCATGATCGCAAAAATGTAACAAACAGTACAATAACTCAGCATTTATCGCCGTAAAAGGCTTGTCTCTCTCGGTTTAAACGAGGAATCCGCTATTCCATATAAAAATAATGGTTTTGTGATATCACTCAACTTTTAAAGTTGTATGACAAATTATTGTAGCGCTGCCTTAAGCAGGGATTCAATCGCTATCTCACAAAGAGAAGGGTTTTCCTGTTCAGCACAACAACAAAACGTGTCGTACAACATCACAAGACACATTACACCGTGACGCCACTCAAGAGCCATCACAGTGTTTTTATTGACTCGGAGAGAAAGTAAATGCGTAAAATCAAAGGATTACGCTGGTATATGATCGGCCTGGTGACCATTGGCACCGTGCTGGGATATCTGACGCGTAATGCAATTTCTGTTGCTGCACCGACGCTACAGGATCAGTTACACATCACCACACAGCAGTATTCTTACATCGTTGCTGCCTACTCAGCTTGTTATACCATTATGCAGCCCATCGCCGGCTATGTACTGGATTTGCTGGGTACAAAAATCGGCTATGCCATGTTCGCCATTCTGTGGGCCATCTTCTGTATGGGCACCGCGCTGGCAAATAGCTGGGGAGGTTTAGCGATCGCCCGCGGCGCGGTCGGTATGGCAGAAGCGGCCATGATCCCTGCCGGCCTGAAAGCCAGTAGCGAATGGTTCCCGGCAAAAGAGCGCTCTGTTGCGGTGGGTTACTTCAACGTGGGGTCATCCATCGGCGCCATGATCGCGCCACCGCTGGTGGTATGGGCGATTGTGGCACACAGCTGGGAAATGGCCTTTATCATTACCGGAGCGCTAAGCCTGATCTGGGCCATCTGCTGGCTCGTTTTCTATAAGCACCCGAAAGATCAGAAAAAACTCAGCGACGAAGAGCGCGACTATATTCTTAGCGGGCAAGAAGCGCAGCACCAAACCAATAACGCGAAGAAAATGTCTGCCTGGCAGATCCTGCGTAACCGTCAATTCTGGGGTATCGCACTGCCGCGTTTCCTGGCTGAACCTGCCTGGGGAACGTTCAATGCGTGGATCCCGCTGTTCATGTTTAAAGCCTACGGCTTTAACCTGAAAGAAATCGCCATGTTCGCCTGGATGCCGATGCTGTTTGCCGATATCGGCTGCATTCTGGGTGGCTACCTGCCGATGCTGTTCCAAAAACACTTCAAAGTGAACCTGATCGTTTCCCGCAAACTGGTGGTCACGATGGGCGCAGTACTAATGATTGCACCGGGCATGATCGGGCTGTTCTCCAGCCCTTACGTCGCCATCGCTCTGCTGTGCGTCGGCGGTTTCGCGCACCAGTCATTGTCCGGCGCGCTGATTACCCTGTCATCTGACGTATTTGGTCGTAATGAAGTGGCGACCGCGAACGGTTTAACCGGAATGGCAGCCTGGATGGCAAGCACCCTATTTGCACTGGTTGTCGGTGCGCTGGCCGATACGCTGGGCTTCAGCCCACTGTTTGCTGCACTGGCCGTCTTCGATCTGCTAGGTGCTGTCGTCATCTGGACGGTGTTGAAAAACCAACCCGCATCAGAAGTCGCCGCCGCGGCGGAAACATTGAAAGAAGCCAACCAGCACTGATAATCCCTGCATTATCCTGGCTCATCCGGTATGATCTGCGACTGGGTGAGCCACCTCCCTCCGATAACACACCGCGATAACTGTGACCACAACATTGGTTGCTGCTATGATTAAGTGGTATAACAAATCATCCCTGAAAGATTAACGAGATAGACACTCAGGCCCTGACGTGGCACATGGACCGTCATCTATCGAGAGTAGACATCATCATGGCACTCACTGAACCCCGACGGCTATACCAGCAGTTAGCCGCAGAATTAAAACAACGCATCGAAAGCGGTATGTATCAGGTCGGCGAAAAATTACCGGCAGAACGCTATATTTCTGAAGAAATGAACGTCAGCCGCACCGTGGTACGTGAAGCGATTATTATGCTGGAAGTCGAAGGGTACGTTGAAGTACGCAAGGGTTCAGGCATTCACGTTATTTCCAACCAGCAGAAGAATCCGTTCATTAATAGCGGCGATATTGAATTTGTCGCGGCGGGCCCATTTGAGCTGCTTCAGGCTCGCCAGCTTATTGAAAGTAACATTGCCGAATTTGCGGCCACGCAGGTGACCCGTCAGGACATCATCCAGCTGATGGAAATTCAGGAATACGCGCGGCAAGAAGATCGCTTTCGTGATTCTCAGTGGGATCTCAAATTCCACGTTCAGGTCGCGCTGGCAACACAGAACTCCGCGATGGCGACCATCGTCGAGAAAATGTGGAGCCAACGGATTCATAATCCTTACTGGCGCAAACTGCATGAACACATTGACGACAAATCGATTGAAAGCTGGTGCGAAGAGCACGATCGCATCCTTAAGGCACTGATTCGCAAAGATCCTTACGCGGCTAAACTGGCAATGTGGCAACATCTGGAAAATACCAAACAGATGCTATTTCGCGCCACGACTGATGATTTCGAGTTTAACGTTGACCGCTATATGTTCGCCGAGAATCCGGTCGTCCACCTCGACCAGATACATACGGGCAAGTCCTAACTATGCATCCTCCCCCTTGTTTTGAGCGAAGGGGGAAAATTTTGCACCAAAGGGAAAAAGTCAGAAAACGTTGATTTCTGTCAGCGAGTGTAAAATATCGCAGAAATCCCCACTCTTCTTCGAAAAATCCCCCCAAACCGCCCCAGTTGTCGTAATATTTTTCTGTCTCAGTAACACCTATTTTGTTACAGTTAACGCGTCTTTCTTACGCTTAATCCGTCGCTTTGGATGCAAAGTCTGCCAAGACCAAACAATCCCCAAGCAGCCTGTTTATCGGGTTCGCAGCGAAAAGCGAGCATCAAGTCAGACGCCAGTTCCACCATCAGGCAGAAAAACAGAGATCATCAAAAAATCATAATCCTGTGCCCTGATATACCCTAAATAATTCGAGTTTCAGGCAACTTGGAGTATGACGGGATTAACACTGTATTCACTCTTATCATGTCCAGAAGCGTGATTGTCGCCAAGGCTAAAATGCAACAGCAGTATTAGGAATACCGGATGGAATTAATCAAAGAACTGTTAAACGCACTCTGGCATCAGGATTTCGATATTTTAGCCGACCCGAAGCTGGTATGGACCATCTACATATTACTGTTTCTGATCATCTTTCTGGAAAATGGCCTGCTCCCAGCCGCTTTCCTACCCGGCGATAGCCTGCTCATTTTGGTCGGCGTCCTCGTTGCCAAAGGCACAATGAATTACCCTTTTACGATATTTCTCCTGACGACAGCCGCCAGCCTCGGCTGTTGGGCCAGCTATATTCAAGGGAAGTGGCTTGGCAATACGGGAGTGGTTCAGGGCTGGCTATCACATTTGCCCGCACACTATCACCAACGCGCCCACCAGCTTTTCCACCGTCATGGTTTGTCCGCACTTTTAGTTGGGCGTTTTCTGGCTTTTGTCAGAACGTTACTCCCTACCATCGCAGGCTTGTCTGGCCTGAATAACGCGCGCTTTCAGTTCTTTAACTGGATGAGCGGGTTCCTGTGGGTATTTATTCTGGTTACGCTGGGCTTCGCCTTAGGAAAAACAACGGTCTTCCTGAAATATGAAGACGAGCTGATGTTCTGCCTGATGATGCTACCGCTGGCGCTGCTGTTTATCGGCCTGTTTGGATCGCTCTTTGTCCTGTGGCGTAAAAAACGTGACGCTAAAGCAGATAACGCTGAAAAAGGGAGCTAACCGTGTCAATCAGCGGGTTATTCTCTAGGCTCTTCTCCAGGAAAGCAGGTCGCATACTGCTATTGCTTGCTCTACCGATGATTGCATTGACGCAGTCCCAGTCGCTACGCCGTTCCCAAGACGATGCTATGCTACACATCAAGCCTTATGATGGTGCCGCGTTGCCAGATGGCTTTTACGTGTATCAGCGTCTCAACGAAAAAGGGATTGCGATCAAAAGCATTACGCCAGAGCAAGATAGCCTGATCGTCCGTCTGGCCTCGCCAGAACAGAGTATCGCTGCCAGAGATGTCCTGCGTTTGTCTCTGCCTAAAGTCACGATTACCGCGCAGCAAGTGACAATCCCGACACCATTCTGGCAGCAGAAACTGACACAGAAACAATCCAAACTGGGGTGACGACTATGAAACTATCTCCATCGAAACTATCTCCATCCATTATTGCCTTATCCGTCCTGCTTTCTGGTCATGCACTGGCGAATACCGCCAATCAGGTAGAGACCTGTCAGCAGAAAGCGCAAGACATTCAGCGCCAAATCGATGAAGCGCGTAAGCATGGCAATCAGAATCGCATCAATGGGTTAGAGAAAGCATTGGACGGCGTGAAAACCCACTGCACGGATGCCGGATTAGCAGAGAAGCGTCAGGAAGCCATTGCGGAAAAACGTAAAGACGTCGCTGAACGGCAGCAGGAACTGAACGAAAGCCGGCAGAAAAGAGATGACGCCGAAAAGATCCTTAAGCGCGAAAGAAAGCTGGCTGAAGCCGAGCAGGAATTACGCGCAGCGGAACGTGCCGCATCGCAATAATCCATCAATACAGTGCCCTTATAAAACACACAGCAACTGTTCATTTTATATTCAAAAAACAAATCGCTAAAATTTACAGCGAGTTATCAGAATTGTCCGTACCCGTTTGGGGCGGCATAAATTTCAGCTTCAGCTATAGTTAACTTTCAGGTTTATAACATGAAGGGTTACTAATATGGCTAAAGATCAAAATTCTGAGTACCTCCGCGCCGAATTGAAATCACTGGCGGACACGCTGGAAGAAGTATTAAGCACCTCCAGCGATAAATCTAAAGCGGAACTCGACAAGCTGCGTAATAAGGCAGAAAGCGCGCTGAAAGAAACGCGCAGTCGCCTGAGCGAGACCGGTGAGCGCATCGCTTCCCAAACCAAGGAAGCGGTTGAATCTGCGGACGATTATGTACGCCAGAATCCGTGGACCGGTGTCGGCATTGGCGCAGCAGTCGGTGTCGTGCTTGGCGTCCTGCTGTCTCGTCGCTAATTAGCGGATTGCTATGACAGATAAATCACAACAAGGCCCCGCAAGCGGGGTCATGGCTTCTGCTCAGCGCATCATCTCCATTATTGTCAGTATGGTGGAAAGCCGCGTTCGACTGGCAGTCATTGAATTAGAGGAAGAGAAAGCCAATCTGATTCAATTGCTGATTATGGTCGGCCTGACGCTGCTTTTTGCCGCTTTTGGCATTATGAGCCTGATCGCGCTGATCATCTGGGGCATCGATCCGCAATATCGCCTCTTTGCGCTGGGGTGTATTACCGCCACATTGCTCGGACTGGCGCTGATAGGCGGCATATGGACACTCGTGAAGGTACGTCGCTCCACCTTGCTCAAAGCGACGCGTAAAGAGCTGGCGACCGACAGATCGCTGCTGGAGGAAGATACCAAGTGAACCAGCGTCAGCAGCGAGACAGAGAAAAAACCCAGCTACTGCGCCAGATACAGCAGCAGCGGCTGGATTTATCGGCAGGTAAAAAACACTGGCTGGACACCACTGCCCGTTACGATCGCGGCTGGCAAAGCCTGATGCAGTGGCGTAAATACTGGATCGTGGGTTCCAGCCTCGTGGCGCTCTATGGCGTGCGCCATCCCAGCCGTATGATTCGCTGGGGACGCCGCCTCGTCGGGCTGTGGGGCACAGTCAGACTCGTTCGCAAAACATTTGAGCCACGTCCGTAATTCTTCCTATCGCCTCGGCTATCTGCCTTATCTATAAGACATTTTTCATCTGACTTTTACCTAACGCGCTCATGCCATTACAGCGCGTTCTTGCACAGTTGTTCACTGAACATCAATTTTTCTGAAATACAGCGACAATTATACTCGCTGGAAGCGCAAATCATCTCTCTATACTATCTGCCCATAACCTGATGGCGGGCCAAGTTTTCAGACCACACCTGCTACAACAAACAAAACAGGGCAATATAGCCCACAACAATATTAATTGGAGAGATGATGAAAAATTTAGAAAGCACTGCACTGCTGGTTGCACGTATCTTAATGCCAATTCTGTTTATCGTTGCAGGTTACGGTAAGCTGGGTGATGCCTATGCAGGCACACAACAATATATGCAGGCGATGGGCGTACCGTCCTTCCTGCTGCCGCTGACCATTCTGCTGGAACTGGGTGGTGGCCTGGCGGTTCTGTTCGGTCTGCTGACGCGTACCGTCGCGCTGTTCACTGCAGGCTTTACGCTGCTGACTGCTCTGATTTTCCACTCTAACTTTGCAGAAGGCATGAACCAACTGATGTTCATGAAAAACCTGACCATCGCTGGTGGCTACCTCCTGCTGGCGGTAACGGGCCCAGGCGCATTCAGTATCGACCGCCTGCTGGGCAAAAAGTGGTAAGACGAACCTTTTCCGGCCTGTACTACACTTAATAGTCGAATAACGAATGAGACGGCAAGCAGATAAGGCTTGCCGTTGTTTTATCATCACTCACTAACGGGAGGATTTATGGGACAACTGGTTGACGGCGTATGGCACGATACCTGGTATGAAACCAAATCTACCGGCGGCCATTTTAAGCGTTCAGAATCCGCATTCCGCAACTGGGTAACGCCCGATGGCGCACCCGGCCTCACCGGCAAAGGTGGCTTTCCTGCTCAGTCCGGCCGTTATCATCTCTACGTTTCGCTCGCCTGCCCGTGGGCACATCGCACGCTACTCATGCGACAGTTGAAAGGGTTAACCGATCATATCGCCGTTTCGGTGGTTCATCCGCTCATGCTCGATCATGGCTGGACGTTCGGTACCGATTTTGAAGCCGCAACGGGTGACTCACTCTATCAGCACGAATTCCTCTACCAGCTCTACCTGCACGCTATGCCAGACTACAGCGGTCGGGTGACCGTGCCTGTCCTGTGGGATACCGAGCAGCACACCATTGTCAGTAACGAATCTGCCGATATCATCCGCATGCTGAACAGCGCTTTTGATGGCGTGGGAGCAACGGCGGGAGATTATTATCCAGAGGCGCTACGCGCTCAGATTGACGAATTGAACGGCTGGATTTACGACAAGGTCAACAACGGTGTGTACAAAGCCGGCTTTGCGACAAGCCAGTCAGCCTATGATGAATCCGCCACGACCGTTTTCGCCGCGCTCTCCGATTTGGAAAGCATTTTAGCAAAACAGCGTTATCTGACGGGTGAGCAGTTAACCGAAGCCGACCTGCGGCTGTGGACGACCTTGATCCGTTTCGATCCGGTCTATCACACGCATTTTAAATGCGATAAATACCGCCTGAGCGATTATCCCAATCTGTTCGGTTTTCTGCGTGATATTTATCAGATGCCCGGCATCGCCGATACCGTCGATATGGCGCATATTCGTCACCACTACTATCGTAGCCACGGCACGATTAATCCGCATGGTGTGATTTCGCTGGGTCCAGAACAAGATCTGAACCAGCCTCACCATCGCGATAAGACGTTTGTCGATTTATACTAGGGTTTTGTCGATTTTCGCTACGCAGTAGTGAAGTAGTGAACAGTGCGGCAAGGTGCGGAACCACACCTTGCCGCAAAAAGCGCGGGATTTAGGGCTGGTTCAGCAGTTTTGGAATTTCACGCAGGAACCAGGATTTCGCCTCGCCCATGCTGTCTCGCCGCCACGCCATAATAATCTGGCTTTCCATCTGATGCTCAGGCCCAATTACCAGCAAACGCCCTTCTGCAATATCTTGTGCAACCATTGGGTAAGGCATGGTCGCGACGCCTAATCCCGCCAGTAGCGCACGCCGTTTATCATCCAGCGAACTCACCGTCAGACGCTGCTGTTTATCCAACAGCTGCACGGTCAGTACCGGGCGTTCGCGCGCAGTATCCGCCATCGCAATCCCACGGTATTTCACCCGAGTTGCATCCGACAGCGGTTCAGGCTCCTGATGAATTGGATGATCTGGGCTGGCGACATAAACGTTATTCATCGTGTACAGCTTGCGGGTATTCATTTCAGAAGACGCGCGAAAATGCATGTCTGGCGCAATCACAATATCGGCGCGCCCTTGCTCAAGACGCTCCCACGCCCCGGCCAGCACTTCCGTCAGAATCGATACCTGCGTATTGGCTTTAAGCGCCAGTTTATCGATTAACGGGAAAATTCGCTGAGTAGGAATCAGCGCTTCCGTCACAATCGTCAGATGCGTTTCCCAACCGCGCGCCAGCGCTTCTGCGTCCGTCGTGAGCTTATCTGCAGCCTCCAGCAGAATACGTCCACGTTCCAGCAGCATCCGCCCGACATTCGTGAATTTAGTACGATGTCCAGAACGATCGAACAGCACCACATCTAACTCTTCTTCCAGTTTCTGCATGGTATAGCTCAGCGCCGAAGGCACCCTACCCAGCTCGTCTGCCGCAGCGGCAAAGCTGCCACGACGATCGATCGCATCCATCACCCTCAAAGCTTCCAGCGTCAATGCTCGTTCTTTCGCCATCTTCGTACTCATTCAGGAATTTTGAACATACCCACCAGATTAACTAGCTAACAATCCAACGTCCACACAATTACTATCAGTTCAATAAATAATTCTCTGGGGGGGATAACAATTATGATCACACGAAGAGCAGCGGGGCAATGCGGCCAGGCCGACTATGGCTGGTTGCAGGCGCGCTATACCTTTTCTTTTGGTCACTATTTTGACCCACAGCTGCTGGGCTACGCGTCTCTGCGCGTGCTCAATCAGGAAGTATTGGCACCGGGGGCATCATTCCAGCCGCGAACCTACCCACGGGTTGATATTCTGAACATTATTCTTCAGGGCGAAGCGGAATACCGCGACAGCAACGGCGGCCACATTCAGGCCAAAGCCGGAGATGTGCTGCTGCTCTCCACGCAGCCAAACGTCAGCTATAGCGAACATAATACCAACGCCAACAAGCCGCTGACGCGGCTGCAATTATGGCTGAATGCCTGCCAGACCCGCGAGAACAGCCCGTTGCAGCGCATGGGATTGAATTCAGTAAACCATACACTGCTTGCCTCACCGGAAGGCGAACACAATAGCCTGCAACTGCGCCAGCAGGTTTGGGTGCATCATGTCGATCTCCAGCAGAATGAGCAAAGCACCATCGCGCTAAAGGGAAATCAGGCGTACCTCCAACTGATCCACGGTTCAATGGCGGTAAAAGGCAATCAGAACAGTGAAACACTGCACTGCGGCGACGGAGCCTTCATTAAGGAAGAAACGGCGTTGACGCTACAGGCAGAGTCGCCTTTGCGGGCGCTGCTCATCGATCTGGTCGTATAGCGCTTCTATCCTCGTCTTCACAGGAAAACGCCGCCAGTTCGGCGTTTTTATTCAGTCGTGGTAAGATATCCGTCTTGTTCCTCAATGCGTCAGGGTGATATGACAATGGATTCAACCAAACAGGACAAACTTCTTGCCCAGGCTGAACAGATTTGTCAGCAGCGCGCTGTGCGTCTCACGCCACAGCGGTTAGAGGTTTTACGCCTTATGGCACAGCAGTCCGGTGCTATCAGCGCTTATGACCTGCTGGACCTGCTGCGCGTTTCCGAACCTCAGGCGAAGCCGCCGACTGTCTATCGCGCGCTGGATTTTCTGCTGGAACAAGGCTTCATTCACCGCGTCGAATCCAACAACAGCTACGTGCTCTGCCACCATATCGAAGACCACAGTCACACGTCTGCCCTTTTCATCTGCGACCGCTGCGGGCAGGTTACAGAACGTCAAACCGAAGGTGTGGAAGAAACGCTGCGTAGTCTGGCGCAACAGTCGGGATTTACGCTGCGTCACAGCGTGGTGGAAGCACACGGCTTGTGTGGAGGCTGTCAGGAAGTTGCATCATGCAAGCAGCCGGACCATTGCGGTCACGACCATACCGTTCCGATTAAAAAACGATAGCCCAAGGGCTATCGTTTTTTCTGTGGGGATACATCACCTTGGTGACCAGTGATAGCTACCAATGATATTTGTGGTGCTCTTCCCAGTGTTTCACTTCTTTCTCTGCCGCTTCTTTTTCGTACCCGTAACGCTCCTGGATTCTCCCCACCAGTTGGTCACGTTTACCTTCGATGACCGTCAGATCGTCATCCGTTAATTTGCCCCATTGCTCTTTCGCTTTACCTTTAAACTGTTTCCAGTTACCGCTGGCTTGGTCTTTATTCATAAGAATCTCCGTACCTTAGGTGAATTTCGCATAAAAAATCGTAACTACCGACGTATGCGTCAGTTTCAGATAAATAGATGTATTCAGTAAGCAGCATCATAACTCTGTGAACCATGACGGTGCTCTTCGCCACTGTCTCCCTTGATTACCGGGCTATCAAAATGTGATGGCTAATACTCGATCGTCAAACTGATCTATCGCCACACAATCAAGATAAAAATGCTTACCTTGATAAAAATTATAGTCGAATATTTTACTTTGAATGAAAAATCAGGAATCTGTAACTGGAACGAGCATTGATAAAGGGAAAATAACCGCAAAAAGCGGTGAAAAAACAGGAGGTAATGGGATAGTAGAAAACGCACGCGAAATGTAACTAAATGTATATGGTTAGCAGATTAACAAACAGAACATGATGCACTGACCCAGACAAACGAGCAGTGCATCTCTGCGAATGGTTAGCTCCAGTCGCTGTTACGAATCACGCCAACCGCTAAGCCTTCTATCGAAAAGCTTTGCTGACGCAGATCGACAACAATCGGGGCAAACTCTTCATTTTCAGCGAGGAGGTGTACCGTATTGCCCTGCTTTTTCAGGCGCTTCACCGTCACCTCATCGTCAATACGCGCGACGACAATCTGACCGTTGCGCACATCTTCTGTTTTATGCACGGCCAGTAAATCACCATCCATAATACCGATATCTTTCATCGACATGCCGCTCACCCGCAGCAAAAAATCAGCGCTAGGTTTGAACATCGCAGGGTCAACCTGATAGTGACACTCGATATGTTCCTGTGCCAGCAGGGGTTCACCTGCGGCCACGCGGCCAACCAGAGGAATACCCGTCTCTTCTTCCATTAGCAGACGAATACCACGAGACGCGCCCGATACAATCTCAATCACGCCTTTACGCGCCAGCGCTTTCAGATGCTCTTCAGCCGCATTAGGAGAGCGAAACCCCAGCTGTTGAGCAATTTCCGCGCGCGTTGGCGGCATTCCGGTTTGCGCAATATGATCGCGGATCAGGTCATAAACCTGCTGCTGCCTTGCTGTTAATACTTTCATTCCGCCCCCTGGTTGTTTATACAGTCTTGCTGTGAGTATATACAGGTAAGCCACAATTGGGAATGGAGATCTCGGCAAAGCCCCTGACTTTTACTCATTTATGCGCGCCGTCAGGCAAAATGTTGCCAGAGGATGCTGCCCCAGACGACAGCGGCTAACAGGATGGCAACAAAGACAGCCGCCGAGCCAATATCTTTCGCCCGACCGGATAATTCGTGGTGCTCGAGACCAATGCGATCAACCACGGCTTCAATGGCGCTATTGGCCAGCTCAAACAGCATAATCAGTACCACAGACCCGATAAGCAGCAGTTTTTCGACCAGCGTAACCGGCAGTAAACACGCGATAATGACGCCGACAAGGGTCAGTATCGTTTCCTGACGAAATGCCGCCTCATGCTGCCACGCCTGCTTCAACCCCTTAAAGGAATAACCGGTCGCTTTAATGATCCGGGTCATCCCCGTTGCTTTATTCATTTATCCTCCGCTATTTATGCAAAATAGTTCGCATTTTAACGCGCTTACGTTGTCTCATCACCACAGATCTCCGGCGCAGTTTCTGGTATCCTTGCGGCGCATTGCTAACAAGAGGCTCCATGTTGTTATGTCAGGTTGGCGTAAAATTTACTATAAATTATTGAATCTCCCACTGAAACTGTTGGTGAAGAGCAAAGTTATTCCCGCAGATCCGGTGGTCGAGCTAGGGTTAGATCCCTCACGTCCTATACTCTATGTTCTGCCTTATAACTCTCAGGCGGATCTCTTGACGCTACGTGCGAAATGCCTGGCATTGGGGCTACCCGATCCCTCGCAGTCGTTCGAATTCAATGGCGTCGAACTTCCTAGCCACGTCTTTATTAATGACGGGCCGCGCGTCTTCCGCTATTACGTTCCCAAACAGAAATCCGTCAAGCTGTTTCACGACTATCTGGATCTGCATCGTGCCAATCCAGATTTAGACGTACAGATGGTGCCAGTTTCTGTGATGTTTGGGCGCTCTCCGGGTCGGGAAGGCCACACTCAGGCCACACCGCATCTGCGCTTGCTCAACGGCATTGAGAAATTCTTCGCCGTCCTGTGGCTAGGCCGCGACAGCTTTGTCCGCTTCTCCAGCCCGGTGTCGCTACGTTATATGGCGACCGAGCATGGTACTGACAAAACCATAGCCCACAAACTGGCGCGTGTCGCACGTATGCACTTCTCTCGCCAACGTTTGGCGGCAGTTGGGCCACGTTTGCCGGTGCGTCAGGAGCTATTTAACAAGCTGCTGGATTCCAAAGCGATCAAGAAAGCCGTAGACGATGAGGCGCGCAGTAAGAAGATTTCTACTGAGAAAGCGCAGCAGAACGCTATTGCGCTAATGGAAGAAATCGCCGCTGACTTCTCCTACGAAGCCGTGCGTCTGTCGGATCGCGTATTAAGCTGGACGTGGAACCGCCTTTATCAGGGGATTAACGTCCACAACGCCGAACGCGTTCGTCAGTTGGCGCAGGATGGCCACGGCATTGTCTATGTGCCCTGCCACCGCAGCCACATGGATTATCTGCTGCTGTCCTACGTCCTGTACCATCAAGGCTTAGTGCCACCGCACATCGCCGCCGGTATCAACCTGAATTTCTGGCCAGCAGGTCCTATCTTCCGCCGTCTTGGCGCGTTCTTTATTCGCCGTACCTTCAAAGGCAACAAGCTGTATTCCACGATTTTCCGTGAATATCTGGGTGAGCTGTTTGCCCGCGGTTATTCGGTTGAATACTTCATGGAAGGCGGGCGCTCACGCACGGGCCGGCTGTTAGAGCCAAAAACCGGTACGCTGGCGATGACCATTCAGGCCATGCTGAGAGGCGGTACGCGCCCCATCACGCTGGTACCGATTTATGTCGGTTACGAGCACGTGATGGAAGTCGGCACCTATGCGAAAGAGCTGCGCGGTGCGGTGAAGGAAAAAGAAGGCTTTATGCAGATGGTGCGCGGTTTGCGCAAACTGCGTAATCTCGGCCAAGGGTACGTGAACTTCGGTGAACCACTCCCGCTGACAACTTACCTGAACCAGCATGTTCCGCAATGGCGTGATGCGATCGATCCTATTGAGGCACAGCGCCCAAGCTGGCTAACGCCGACGGTGCAGGATATCTCTATGGATATCATGGTGCGTATCAACAATTCTGCGGCAGCAAACGCAATGAACCTGTGCTCTACGGCTTTATTAGCCTCGCGCCAGCGTTCACTAACGCGCGAACAAATGCACGAACAGCTGGATTGCTACCTCCAGCTGCTGCGCCAGGTGCCTTATCACAAAGATATTACGGCACCGAAGAAGACAGCGGATGAACTGCTGGAACACGCGCTGGGCATGAACAAGTTTGAAGTCGAGAAGGATAGCATTGGCGATATCATCATTCTGCCGCGCGAGCAGGCGGTACTGATGACGTACTACCGCAATAACATCCAGCACCTGTTGGTCTTGCCGTCGCTGATCGCCAGCATCGTCATCCACCATCGCCGGATTACGCTTGCCGAAGTCGTACGACAGATCGCGCTGATCTATCCGCTGCTGCAAGCGGAGCTGTTCCTGCACTATTCCAAAGAGCAGTTGCCAGGCGTTCTGGAAACGCTGGCTAATGAACTGATTCGACAAGAGCTGCTGTGCAGCCGTGACGGTCAATTAGCCATCAATCCGCCACGTATCCGTACGCTGCAACTGCTGTCAGCAGGCGTGCGTGAAACGCTGCAACGCTATGCGATCACACTATCCTTGCTGTGTGCGAACCCAGAGATCAACCGTGGGACGCTGGAGAAAGAAAGCCGGAACATGGCGCAGCGCCTGTCCGTCCTGCACGGTATCAACGCGCCGGAATTCTTTGATAAAGCGGTGTTCTCAACGCTGGTCGCGACCTTACGTACAGAAGGATATATCACCGACAGCGCGGAAACGGCGCAAAGCGATATCGTGGCAATCTACAACATCCTCGGCGATCTAATCACCCCGGAAGTGCGGTTGACTATCGAAAGCGCCAGCTCACCAGCTGAAATGGAAGCCGCCAGTCAGCCGGTAGAAAAGGTCGAAGAAACAAAACAGGATTAACCGGACAATTACGGGAAAATGGCGGACGACGCGCCGCCATCAAGCCGTGAATACGTTTGTTATAACAAACACGTCTGAGCTTCCACCATAAAAAAAGCAGCGGGAAATCGCTGCTTTTTTTGTTTCTGTCAGTTCGACCTATAGGCCAAACAGCACGCCAATGAATATCGCCATACCCGCGTATTTATTATTGTGAAAGGCTTTGAAACAGGCATCACGCTCGCGCTCAGCGGTCAGGATTTGCTGATAAACAAACATCCCCGCAGCCACCAGTAGAGAAATAGTGTATGGCGTTCCTAATCCGGTAGTGATGCCCAAAGCCAGCAGCAACGCCAGCATACTGAACTGCAGTAACCCGATGATGATATTGTCAAAACGGCCAAACAGAATCGCCGTGGATTTCACGCCGATCTTCAGGTCGTCATCACGATCCACCATCGCATATTGGGTATCGTAGGCGACCGTCCAGCAAATATACGCTACAAACATCATCCAGCAGCTCGCTGGCAGGCTTTCACTCACCGCCGCGTAAGCCATCGGGATTGACCAGCCAAACGCCGCGCCCAGCACAAACTGAGGAAGATGGCTGACCCGTTTCATGAACGGATAGACCCATGCCAGACCCAGCCCCGCAACGGACAGCCAGATCGTCATCTTATTCAGCGTCAGCACCAAGCCAAACGCCAGCAAGACCAGCACGACAAACAGCACTTTGGCAGCTCGCTCGCTCACTTCGCCGCTAGGCAACGGGCGAGAAGCAGTACGTTTTACATGGCCGTCAAAATGGCGATCGGCATAATCATTGATGACGCAGCCCGCCGCACGCATCAAGAAAACGCCAGCGACAAAAACAAACAGCGTCCACGGTGCAGGCGCTCCCCCACCCGCTAGCCACAGCGCCCATAGCGTTGGCCACAGCAGCAACAGAGAACCTATCGGTTTATCAATTCGCATCAAGCGACAATAAGCCAGCCATTTCCCTGCTGTAACACTTCTTTCCAAGGATTTATCTCCTCAAATTACCTACCAACCTTCATCACCGGCTGAAATAAATCGGTGATTCCGGTAAGAAAAGCTCAGTCAACAGTAACGGATAACCAGAGACACACAGGCGGGAACGCCGCGCCCATAAGCCTTCACTGCATCCGGTATGGATATAGTCACGCGTCAGCGCCTTTTGTCCAAACAGGTAGCGGCCTAGCGGCTGATTGCCTATTTTCGTCAGGGCTGAATCCGTGCCGTCGAGCGTCTGTTGCGGAACAATGGTACGGCCAAAAAGCCAGGGACGATCGTCACCATACAGCACCACTTCACGCAGCCAGTAACGCTCACTGTAAGGCAGCTGTTCGCGCTCTTCGCCCAGCGCCTGTGGCGTAATGAATTTCTCACTGCACAGGATGGTCTTCAGTTGGGCACAATATTTTTCAAGTCGCCGCGTCATGGAGCCGGTTTCCATCAGCCAGTCACCAATGTGCTCAGGTAATACCGAAGGGGGCTCAGTAAACCAGGAAATAGAACGCAGAAGCGTAGACGCATCGTCAGACATTGTCCCTACTCCGAACAGGGTTGTTTTGAATAAAAAGGTATTCGTAAATAAAGTAACGCCGCCATTGTAGCGCAGAATGCTTCCCCCGATAACAGGCTATAAACGCATTCATCAACGATACGGCAACATTTCAGCAATGCCGCGCATAAAAAAAGCACCACCCAGTCTCGCGACCAGATAGTGCTCTTTAAAGGACAGAAAGACGTGCTTCTGTAACCTGACTCCCGTTGCCGGAAAATCGCTCCGGCAACAAGGGGGTCACATTACATCATGCCGCCCATACCACCCATGCCGCCCATACCACCAGCGCCACCTAAGTCAGGTGCATCGCTTTTCGGCAGGTCGGTAACCATACATTCGGTGGTGATCATCAGGCCCGCAACAGAAGCCGCGAACTGCAGCGCAGAACGGGTGACTTTGGTTGGATCCAGAATACCGAAGTCGATCATGTTGCCGTATTCTTCAGTTGCTGCGTTGTAACCGTAGTTACCTTCGCCCGCTTTAACGCTGTTCGCAACGACAGATGGCTCTTCGCCAGCGTTGGAAACGATCTGACGCAGTGGCGCTTCCATCGCGCGCAGCGCAACTTTGATACCCACGTTCTGCTCTTCGTTTTGAGCAGTCAGAGAAGCCAGTTTGGCTGCAACGCGAACCAGCGCCACACCACCACCAGCAACCACGCCTTCTTCTACCGCGGCGCGAGTCGCAGCCAGGGCATCTTCAACGCGTGCTTTCTTCTCTTTCATTTCAACTTCAGTCGCTGCGCCAACTTTGATGACAGCTACGCCGCCAGCCAGTTTAGCCACACGCTCTTGCAGTTTTTCTTTGTCGTAATCAGACGTTGCTTCTTCAACCTGCTGACGGATCTGAGCAACACGGCCCTGGATCGCAGCTTCTTCACCCGTACCATCGATGATGGTGGTGGTGTCTTTGTTGATCACAACGCGTTTTGCCTGACCCAGATCTTCCAGCGTCGCTTTTTCCAGCTCCAGACCGATCTCTTCAGAGATAACGGTACCGCCAGTCAGCGTAGCGATGTCTTGCAGCATTGCTTTACGACGGTCGCCGAAGCCCGGTGCTTTCACCGCAGCAACTTTCACGATGCCACGCATGGTGTTAACCACCAGCGTTGCCAGCGCTTCGCCTTCAACATCTTCAGCAACGATAACCAGCGGTTTGCCAGCTTTCGCTACGGCTTCCAGTACTGGCAACATTTCGCGGATGTTGGAGATTTTTTTGTCAGCCAGCAGGATGAACGGGCTTTCCAGTTCTACAGCACCGGTTTCCGGCTTGTTGATGAAGTACGGAGACAGGTAGCCACGGTCGAACTGCATACCTTCAACCACGTCCAGCTCGTCTTGCAGACCGGTAGACCTTCTTCAACGGTGATCACGCCTTCTTTACCGACTTTATCCATAGCTTCGGCAATCATTTTGCCTACGGTTTCGTCGGAGTTAGCAGAGATGGTACCAACCTGAGCGATAGCTTTAGAGTCAGAGCACGGTACAGACAGTGCTTTCAGCTCTTCAACAGCGGCGATAACGGCTTTATCGATACCGCGCTTCAGATCCATCGGGTTCATGCCCGCTGCAACAGCTTTCAGGCCTTCAGTGATGATAGCCTGCGCCAATACGGTTGCGGTCGTGGTGCCGTCGCCTGCTGCGTCATTCGCTTTAGAGGCAACTTCTTTCACCATCTGTGCGCCCATGTTCTCGAACTTGTCTTCCAGCTCGATTTCACGCGCAACAGATACGCCGTCTTTAGTAATGGTCGGTGCACCGAAGGATTTATCCAACACGACATTACGGCCTTTCGGGCCCAGGGTAACCTTCACTGCATCAGCCAGTACATTTACGCCGCGCAGCATTTTTACGCGAGCGTCATTACCGAATTTTACGTCTTTAGCTGCCATGGTCTATTTCCCTCAAATTCTTTCAGTTCAGATGATTACGCGCAATTACGCTTCAACAATTGCCAGAATGTCGCTTTCAGACATGATCAACACTTCTTCGTTATCAATCTTCTCTGCTTTCACGCCATAGCCATCATTGAAAATAACGATGTCGCCAACTTTCACATCCAGCGGCTTCACTTCGCCATTTTCCAGGATACGTCCGTGACCTACGGCCAGAACTTCACCACGGGTAGATTTACCAGCAGCGGAACCAGTCAGTACGATACCGCCAGCAGATTTTGACTCAACTTCTTTGCGCTTGACGATCACGCGGTCATGCAATGGACGAATATTCATTGATAGCTCTCCTTTGAGAAAGTCCATATCGGTTTAGGATAAACGCCGACTATGTCTTCATAACAACTATGTTTCATAACGATTATGCTTTTCATAATCGGCCTTGTGGTGTTCTAAGTGGGGGCGTTTCACCGCCCTTCAAGGGAAAAAATTCATTTTTTTTGCGTTAGGCGTCTGCCTATCGCTGGCACCTGATAAAAAATAAGGATTATCAATATGATAATCCTTATCTGCTTTTCAATTCGTCTTGACGTTAACGGTTGTCACTATCGTCACGGTGTTCAATATTTGCGCGCCCGCCATCCTTGCGCTGGTATTCACCTTCAAAGGTGTTACCGCCGGAAGACGATGCGCCGGGGCCAGCTCCAGGACCAGAACGCCAAACGTGCAGGTGAGGCATCAGCTTGAGCGTCAGTCTTTTCTGCACCGGTGGCAGCAGTAACAGCAGCCCCAGAAAGTCAGTCAGGAAGCCCGGAATCAGCAGCAGGAAGCCTGCCAGCACCAGTGAAACGCTTTTTACCATCTCGGCCGCCGGGCTTTCACCTGCCGCCATTTTCTGCTGCATCTGCACCAGCGTTTTCATCCCCTGATTACGCACCAGCGAGACGCCCACGCAGGACGTGAAGACAACCAGCAGCAGGGTCATGGCGACGCCAAGCACCTCAGCCACCTGAATAAACAGCGATATCTCGATGTAAGCCAAAAGAAAAATAAGTAATAACGGTAACCAGCGCACCCGGTACTCCTGTGTGTTTTACGCGTACTGTTTTAATAAAAACGTCTGTTAATAAGAACGTGTTAAGCCATCGCTATTGAAAACCCAGTACGCCTTACTACCCATCGGATTTACTACCAATGGATTAGGTAAAATGCGCGCCTGCTCTGCGATCCGGCACATCATGATTTACTGAAGTGGGTACGACTTTGCGCATTTTCAAGCCGCCGCCCTACGATTATTGTTCTAAAATAGTGACTCGTGACTACAGTCACAGTTCATTTACCATCGTGGTAGAGAACGCCAGTATAGTGATCTAAACACCTGTTTTTCGCTGTCGTAACGACATATCCTCACGGCAATGGATTCATGGTTGGTCAAACATCCCGAGACTATTGCCGAGATAAGACGCTTTATCCGAGACCACATTGTTTTTCAAGATAATGACTTTTCGAGATAAGGGTTTTTCGAGATAACGCCGCCCGACACACCAGCCCACAACGTCTAGTTGCATCACTAGTCGCACAACAGGATAAGCACTCTCATGTCAGAAAACATCCGTATTGAAGAAGACCTGTTAGGCACCCGAGAAGTTCCCGCAGACGCGTATTATGGCGTTCACACGCTGCGCGCTGTCGAGAATTTCTATATCAGTAACAATAAAATCAGTGACATACCCGAGTTCGTGCGCGGCATGGTCATGGTGAAGAAAGCCGCGGCCTTGGCGAACAGAGAGCTGCAAACTATCCCGAAAAAAATCGCCGACGTCATCATCCGCGCCTGCGATGAAGTGCTGAATAACGGCAAATGCATGGATCAGTTCCCGGTAGATGTCTATCAAGGGGGCGCTGGCACGTCGGTCAACATGAATACCAACGAAGTATTAGCCAATATTGGTCTGGAGCTGATGGGCCACCAGAAAGGCGAATACCAGTATCTGAACCCCAACGATCACCTGAACAAATGCCAGTCCACCAATGATGCCTACCCCACCGGATTTCGTATCGCGGTCTACGCGGCCGTCCTGAAACTGACAGAGGCGATAGCGAAGTTGAGCGATGGCTTCGAACGCAAAGCCAAAGAATTTGAAGACGTACTGAAAATGGGCCGCACCCAGTTGCAGGACGCCGTGCCGATGACGCTCGGTCAGGAATTTCATGCATTTAACGTGCTGTTACAGGAAGAAATCAAAAACCTGCTGCGCACGTCGGAACTGCTGCTTGAAGTCAATTTGGGCGCAACTGCAATCGGTACGCGCCTGAATACGCCAGACGGCTATCAGCAACTGGCGGTGCAGCGTCTGGCGGAAGTCAGCGGTCTGCCGTGCGTGCCAGCAGAAGATTTGATCGAAGCCACGTCAGACTGTGGTGCCTATGTGATGGTGCACAGCTCGCTGAAGCGGCTGGCCGTAAAGCTGTCTAAGATCTGTAATGACCTGCGTTTACTCTCTTCTGGCCCCCGCGCTGGCCTGAATGAAATCAATCTGCCGGAACTGCAAGCAGGTTCCTCAATCATGCCCGCCAAGGTGAATCCGGTCGTGCCGGAAGTCGTCAATCAGGTGTGCTTCAAGGTCATCGGTAACGACACTTGCGTCACGATGGCGTCAGAAGCCGGGCAATTGCAGTTAAACGTGATGGAACCGGTTATTGGCCAGGCGATGTTTGAATCGACCCACATTCTGACCAACGCCTGCTACAACCTGCTGGAGAAATGCGTCAACGGCATCACCGCCAACAAGAGCGTCTGCGAAGCCTATGTCTTCAACTCCATCGGGATTGTGACGTACCTGAACCCGTTCATCGGCCACCACAACGGCGATATCGTCGGCAGAATCTGCGCGGAAACGGGGAAAAGCGTGCGTGAAGTCGTACTGGAGCGCGGCCTGCTGACCGAAGCCGAACTGGATGACATTTTCTCCATCCAGAACCTGATGCATCCGGCGTACAAAGCCAAACGCTACACCGATGAAAACGAGCTTCCTTAACACCAACACCTAATACCCACAGGCACGTCCGTTCACGAAGAACAGCGTGCCTTTATTTTTTGCCGCCTACGGCCATAAGAATAAGTTATGAATTTTTTATTAATTAAGGAGCATAGTCATGCTTGGTCTTGAGTTACTGATCGTTCTGCTTGCCATCTATTTGGGAGCACGACTGGGAGGCATCGGCATTGGTTTCGCCGGTGGCCTGGGAGTGCTTGTTCTTACGCTGGGGTTTCAGATAAAGCCCGGCGTGATCCCTTTTGATGTCATTGAAATTATCATGGCCGTTATCGCTGCCATCGCCGCGATGCAGGTGGCGGGCGGAATGGATTATCTGGTCAGTCTGGCGGAGAAACTGCTGCGTAAGCACCCGAAATACGTGACTTTTCTCGCCCCGCTGGTCACCTACTTCATGACGATTCTGGCCGGAACCGGACACACCGCGTTTTCCACCCTGCCGGTTATCGCCGAAGTCGCCAAAGAGCAGGGTATCCGCCCTTCTCGTCCGCTTTCGATTGCCGTCGTTGCCTCGCAAATCGCCATTACCGCGTCGCCAATCTCGGCGGCGGTGGTGTTTGTCGCGGGTATTCTTGAGCCGCACGGGGTCAGCTATCTTCTTCTGTTAGGCATCTGTATTCCTACCACGCTCGCTGCCATCCTGCTGACGGCAATTGTGACCAACTTCCTGGGTAAAGAGCTGAAAGACGATCCGATTTATCAGGAACGTCTGAAAAAAGGCGAAACCACGCTGCGCGGTAATAGCCAGCATGAAATCAAACCGGGCGCCAAACTTTCCGTGATGCTATTTCTGATCGGCATCGTCGCTGTCGTGCTGTATGCCACGGCGATCAGCGGCACGGTTGGGCTGATTCAGAATCCGGTTCTGCCACGTAACGAAGCGATTGTGGTCTTTATGCTGACGATCGCCACGCTGATTTGCATCACCTGCAAAATCGACACCGCGCGCATCCTCTCTGCCAGCACGTTTAAGTCCGGCATGAGCGCCTGTATCTGCGTGATGGGAGTGGCCTGGCTGGGCGATACCTTTGTTAAAGCGCACATTTCCGATATTCAGGATACCGCTGGTGCGCTGCTGCAAAGCTACCCGTGGATGCTGGCCGTCGTGCTGTTCTTTGCCGCGACGCTGCTTTACTCACAGGCGGCAACGGCAAAAGCGCTGATGCCTGCTGCGCTGCTGTTGGGCGTGTCTCCGGTCACGGCCGTGGCGTCTTTTGCTGCCGTTTCCGCTCTGTTCGTTCTGCCGACTTATCCGACTCTATTGGCCGCCGTGGAGATGGACGACACCGGCTCAACGCGCATCGGCAAGTTTGTGTTTAACCACTCCTTCCTGATTCCGGGCGTGATGGCGATTACGCTGTCGGTGATATTTGGCTTTATCCTCGGCAGCATCCTGATCTAAACATTGCCTTTCAGACAGTCCCTCGCGGATCGGCGTAACTCGTCGATCCGCTGCGTTCCACTCTCGCAGTTCATTCCCTTCAAACAATAAAGCAAGGTATAGTGTGGCTCTGATTGTCTGGAATTTGTTCATCTGACACGGAGGATGTGATGTCTGACCGCCCGCTTTGCGATGCTGTCGTCATATTATGTACCGCACCTGACGACGCCTGCGCGCAACGGCTTGCCGACTCGCTGCTGGAAACGCGGCTTGCCGCCTGCGTCACCCTGCTGCCCGGAGCACGTTCGCTCTATTACTGGGAAGGCAAGCTCGAACAGCAATCAGAAGTACAAATGCTGATAAAAAGCGATACCTCACATCAGCAAGCACTGCTGACTCACCTGAAACAACAACACCCTTACGATACGCCGGAGCTGTTAGTCCTGCCGGTATCCGGGGGCGATAGCGATTATCTGACATGGCTCAACGCATCTTTACGCTGATTTTCCTGTTATGGACGGCTTTCGGCACACCCAATGTGGCCGCTTCTTCTTTCGGTCAGAAACTGTTTGGCAACAGCACGACGTCACGCTTTCTGCCGGTCGATGGCGCTTTCGCCTTTGAATTTCAGCAGCAGGATAACCAGCTCAACCTGCGCTGGGATATCCATCCCGATTACTACTTGTACCGCGCACAAATCAAGATCGAAGGAAACGGTGCCACGCTGGGCAAGGTGGAACTGCCGCAGGGCGAAAGCCATAACGACGAGTTCTTCGGTCAGGTCTTTATCTTGCGGGATCGGCTGGCGCTAACGGTTCCGATTCAACAGGCCGAAAACGGCGCGACGGTTAAAGTCACCTATCAGGGCTGCGCCGATGCGGGTTTCTGCTATCCGCCGGAAACGCGCGTCGTCCCTCTCAGTCAGGTGCTTGCTAATGCAGGCACGGATACCTCGAATACCGCATCAGCCCAGACGGCACCGCCGCAGACCACGCCGATGCCGTTCTCGCCGTGGTGGGCGCTGTTGATTGGTATCGGCGTCGCCTTTACCCCTTGCGTCCTGCCGATGTACCCGCTGATTGCCAGTCTGGTGTTGGGCAGAAAAGAACAGCTGACGCCGCGCCGCACGCTGCTGCTGTCGATGACCTACGTTCAGGGTATGGCGCTGACCTACACGCTGCTTGGGCTGGTTGTCGCCGCCGCCGGATTACGCTTTCAGGCCGCGCTCCAGCATCCGTACATTCTGATTGGCCTGTCGGTGATGTTTGCTGCGCTGGCGCTGTCCATGTTTGGCCTGTATACGCTCCAGCTCCCGTCCTCGGTGCAAACCCGACTGACAGAGTGGAGCAACCGTCAGCAAGGCGGCTCCGTCACTGGCGTATTCTGCATGGGCGCGCTGGCTGGGCTAATTTGTTCCCCCTGCACCACCGCCCCACTCAGCGCCATCCTGCTTTACATCGCCCAGAGCGGTAACATGCTGGCAGGTGGCGGCACGCTTTATCTCTACGCGCTCGGCATGGGATTACCGCTCATTCTGGTCACGCTGTTTGGCAATAAACTGCTGCCGCGCAGCGGCCCGTGGATGCAGTACGTTAAGGAAGCGTTTGGCTTCATTATTCTGGCGCTGCCCGTCTTCCTGCTGGAACGCATTCTGGGCGAGACGTGGGGAATGCGGCTGTGGAGCGCGTTAGGTATCGCCTTCTTCGGCTGGGCACTCATGCTGACGCTGCGCAGCAGCAAAGGCTGGATGCGCGGTGTACAGCTGCTGCTGCTGGCAGGCGTGGTGATCAGCGCTAAACCGCTGCAAGACTGGGCATTTCCTCCGGCTGGCGTGGCGCAAGCCCACACCTCAGCACTGAACTTTGCCCCTGTCGCCAATATTGCCGATCTCAACAGTTCGCTGGCAAAGAGCGCTCAGCCTGTTATGCTCGATCTTTACGCTGACTGGTGCGTTGCCTGCAAAGAGTTCGAGAAATACACGTTCAGCGACCCGGCGGTGCAAAACCATCTGTCGCGCATCACGCTGCTACAGGCGGACGTCACCGCTAACCGCGAAGAACAAAACGCGCTGCTGAAAAAGCTACAGGTTTTAGGGCTGCCGACCATCGTATTTTTTGACGCTCAGGGGAAAGAAATCCCCGGTTCGCGCGTCACCGGTTTTATGAACGCTGAACAGTTTAAGGCGCATTTGCAGAAATTCAGCCCATAAACGACGATATATGTGCTTCTGGAGGAGACCTAATGCAACGGGAAGATGTTCTTGAACATGCGCTTACTCTGCTGGAGCAGCACGGCTTTGCCATGACAACGCTGGATATGCTGGCGGAGAGACTCGGCGTTCCGGTAGAGGAACTGACGCCATTCTGGCCGGATCGGGAGGCGCTGCTGTACGACGGCCTGCGCCACCATAGCCAACAGGTTGATACCTGGCGGCGTCAGCTTCTCTTGGACGACGAGAAAAGCATCGAGCAGAAGCTGCTGGCACGCTATCAGGTGCTTCATGAGTCGGTGAACAAACAGCGTTATCCGGGCTGCTTGTTTATTGCGGCGTGCAGCTTCTTCCCTGATATCAATCACCCTATCCACCAGATTGCGGAACAGCAGAAGCTGGCGTCTTACCAGTACACTCGCGATTTGCTGGAAGAGCTGGAAACCGACGATCCTGAGATGGTGGCACAGCAGATGGAATTGATTCTGGAAGGCTGCCTGAGCAACCTGCTGGTCAAGCATCAGGCCGCCAGCATCGCCACCGCACAGCGGTTAGCAGAAGATGTCTTACGCTTTGCGTTGTGCCGAAAAAACGGCGCGTTGACCTAAGCGAGCATGCCTGCCCAGGCGGAAACGAACAGACACAGCGCCATCAGGCGCTGAAAGCGCACCATTGCAACGGTGGTGCGAAACACCCTGTTCACGGCTTTCCCCAGCCCTGCCCAGCACGCCAGACAGGCCATCGAGATAATCAAAAACCACAGCGCCATTATCGATATCTCCCGCAATGCATGTTCCCCCGCAGGGGCGAACAGGCTGACGACGGCCAATGCCATCATCCACGTTTTCGGGTTAATCACCTGTAACAACGCCGCAGCGCGAGCCGTAAAACGGCTGTGCGATTCGCCAGAGAGAGTAGCCGCAGGTGCCCTGAATAACTGCCAGCTCATCCAGCTTAGCCACAGTACGCCCGCCCAGCTCATCACCTGACGAACCACCGGATACTGACGCAGCATCTCCCCCGCGCCAGCACCGGAAATCAGTACGATAGCGCTTGCCGCCACACAGGCACCGACCACTGCGGGTAGCGTGTTTCTCACGCCATGGCGCTGGCTGTTGGTTAAAATCAGGATATTCGTTGGCCCCGGCGTTATCGAGGCGACAAATGCAAACAGCAGAAACGGCATCAAACTCACAGGTCACTCCTTTTTAAGAGCCCTGACTGTGCCGCTATTTTCTGGAAACGTCTGGAAGGTTTGTGCACAACCGACGGTAATGGGCAGGCGAGATCCGATACGCCCGCTGAAACCAACGGCCAAGATGGCTTTGATCGGAAAAACCTAGGGTCGCAGCTACGTCGGCAGGCTGATCGCCGCATGCCAGTAGCTGCCGCGCTTTCGCCAAACGAAGTTGGATAAGCCAGGCGTGCGGGGCGAGATGAAATTCACGTTTAAAGCAACGTGTCAGCGTGAAGCGATCGGTGCCCGTCTCCCGCGCGAGGTCAGACAGACCGATATTTTCGCCCAGATGCGCATAAAGATAATCGCGTGCGCGATGCGCCACCGCCGTGCTTTGCACTTGCGAAGGTAACCTTTTTCGCCAGTGACAATGTGCGGTGATCTGCGAGAGCAGGTTATCCATGGCGCTCTGCTGCACGATTTTCATTTCATCGTTGTGAAGCGTGGCGAACGTGTCACCAATCGAACGAACCAGCTGTGGATCACGCGTGAGTGTTTGCGCAAAATGAAGCGAGTAACTTCCTGGCGTGGAAGCATATAAGCCGTGCAGCGCATTAGTCAGCCACTGCTCATCGAGGTAAAACGTCAGATAGGTAAACCCACCATCGACCGGCGCGTCACCGTCGTGGATTTCACCCGGCTCCAACAAAAAGGCATCACCAGGCCGACTATGATGTCGTTCACGGCGGCAATGAAACTGCTGCGTACCGGAAAGCGTCACGCCCACGAGGTAGCTGTCGTGCCAGTGTGGATCGTAGGCGTGCCCTTCAAAATGCGCCTTGATCGTTTCAATCCCCGTATCTGCATGCTGACGTAGCTCAAGCCAGTCGTTCGCCATCTCGCTCCCCTCTTTTCGCTATCAGCATTACCCGTTCATAGGCATCAATTCTGGAAGATTTGTGCAAAATCGATGCCTACCCGATCAGATTGCCGTAAAGTTAAGCAGTTGAACAGCTTTTCCCTAAATAGGGTTGACGATCATACGGGATTAAGGTTTAATGCGCCCCGTTGCCCGGATAGCTCAGTCGGTAGAGCAGAGGATTGAAAATCCTCGTGTCCTTGGTTCGATTCCGAGTCCGGGCACCACTAATTTAAAGAAACCAGCCTAACGGCTGGTTTTTTGCTTTTGGGGATTGGAACTCTCCATCGAACACCGTTCGATTATTCGCCGCAAGCGGCTCACCCTTTCAGGGTCAGCGCGCTGTTCAACGCCTCCGGCGTTTGTCCGAGTCCGGGCACCACTAATTTAAAAAACCAGCCTAGCACTGAGCCTTCATTTAAAGTTATTCACCCAGAAAATCACCACGTCCTCGTCTTAAATCTCAGCTTCTAAAAACGCAATAAATGCTCTTACCTTTGAATTCAGTGCCGAACGTTCATTAACACAGGCATAAATATTCATCGGTAAAGACTCTACGCGGTTACCGTTACTGTGGTCTGAGCAGAACAAAGGCGTGAGTTGACCACTGTCTATCAACGGCTGGGCAACAAAGCTTGCCAGACGCGTAACGCCGCCTCCGTTTGCTGCTATTTTTGCAATAATATCAATATCATCACTGATGAATTTAGGGTTGAGCTTCACGTTAACAGGCTGCCCGTTGACCATAAATGTCCAGGGAAGAAAACGTCCATCAGTGGGATAGCGGAAGACCAGGCAGGCGTGCTGGCTAAGTTCTTCGGGAGTCTGAGGGGTGCCCGCCCGATCCAGATAGGCCTGAGCCGCGCAGAATATAAATGGCATCGATGCAATTTTTCTGGCAATCAGTTGATCGTTCAGCTGTGCCTCGATGCGGATACTAACATCAACACCTTCCAACCGATGGTTGACGTTGCGATCGGTACTAATCAGTTCGATATCAATATCGGGGAAAGACGCTTTGAAAGCAGGCATCAGTGGAGCGATAACGTACCGACCAAACGCGGCAGTCGTCGCGATGCACAGCGGACCTTGCAGTTTGGTTTCACTCGCCGCAGCCTGAGAGGCGAGCTCGATATCATGTGGAATATGGCGTACCTTCTCGAAATAGCGTTTACCGTTTTCGGTTAATGTCATGCTACGAGTGGTGCGCGATATCAGGCGCACGCCCAAATGTGTCTCAAGCCGTGAAAGGCTCTGGCTTACCGCCGCCGGACTCATACCTTTAGCTCGTGCCGCCGCGGCAATGCTGCCGTTCTCTACCACGCGGATAAAATTGCTAATCAGCCCTAACACATCCATATTATCCCCAACGCTTGATTCGTTACTTTTATTTAATAATGATTAAAGCATAGCTGCTCTACTACCATCCTAGTTAGCTTGATAGGTTAGCAACCGTTTCACTAACCGTTGTTAACCAGGATAACTTGATGACTAATGCTCTTGCCAAAAAGCCCCCGCGATTCCGCTTCCCTAAGCACACTTCACCCTACGTATTTGCTCTTTATATGGCGACCATCATGGCATTTCTGATGTGTCTGGTCATCATTCTGGCCGAATTTGGAATGGGGCCACATTACATGGAAAATGTGATGAATGCCTATCAGGTTGCCATGCCAGCCGCTTTTGTTTGCATACTGATTGTCCGTCCTATTGTTACCCGGTTGGTAGGATTGACTGTTCACGGCCACTGAGTCATTCAATACACCATTTCGTTCTCCCACAGTAAGGCTTGCGAGTCCGCTCACAGTGCTTCGCCGACTATCAGGCTGCGTCATGCTCTAACACAGAACACTGCCATCATTGTTGATGGCACATCTATGTTACCTGTTCGCCTTAAATCACTCGCCGACGCTCCATCCCTACAACCCGAACACCAGCCTGTCATACGAACTATCGAGCGTTTCAGTTGAGGTTATTGGTGAGGCTATCGCGGATCTTGGCGAGTATGCCGATAAGATTAAGGATGCTATTGATCTTATGTTTTGGGGGATTTGAAAAGGGTATTTAGAGTTTTCGAATCGAGCCTTATTTTACATATAAGCAGATACAATCAGTATGTCGAAAGATCTCAAAAAGTGAATGGTCCGGTTTACCGGGATGCTTACAGATTGCTGTGCTGGCATGGCGTTCGCAGGTTTATCAGTGACGGCCAGAGCGACCCCCAATCTCCTTCATGTCCCATACCGGGAATAATACGTACCTGAGCACATTCCCCCACCGCGCGAGCAAAACGTTCAGCGACAAAAGGCGGCACAATGCGGTCATCTGCGCCGCTAAAGTGCCATTGTGGAATGGCGGCAACCTGCCTCACGACATCACGTGGATTGAGAGAGTCTGGCATCAACGATACCTCGTGAAACCGATTCACCGCGTCATGATCGAGGTTACCCGCGACCGTACGCAACAGCGCGATATCATGACGCCGCGCCGCAATGAGCACCGCTACGGCTCCTCCACCGGAATAGCCCGTCAGCACGATAGGCTGAGTAGGAACCTTTGCCGCGTAGTGCGTGATCGACCGATCCATCGCCGCAATGACTTCCGGTGCGAAGCGTTTACCGGTCCAATAATCAGGCTGGCATACCGGATTCGCGGACGGCGGCGTAAATTGGCAGGGACGTGCGATATAAACCACATTGGCGGCATTATCTGCCGCCGCCAGACTCAGCCCTAACGCCCGATGCGGCGTAGGATCATCGGCTGGCAGATTGCGGGTACGCCATGCTCGCCCATCCCCTTCGATATAGATATTCAGCGGACGATCGGCACGTGTGATACGCACATAGGTGGTCAGAACAAAAGGAGATGCATGCAGCGTTTCGCGCTGCAAACCCGCCGCCTGCGCTAACTCATCCGCATGGCGTTGCGGATCGCTGCTACAGCCGAGTACCAGCATAGAAAGCAGCACGATCAGCCGGGTGATTTTCAATTCAAACTCCGTAACAACGCAGCATCGACAGTGATCAAAACAAAGAGTCCAGGCGGAATATCTCCCGCCTGGAAAACAGCGTTAGAACTGCCAGCGCAATTGCAGGTTACCGGAATGACTTTCGTAGCTGCGAGCGGCTTCCCCTGTGTATTTTAGGGTCAGGCTCAGGTTGCGTTTACTCACGATCGTCGTCCCAACCGACAATACACCGCTGTCGGCCACCGGACGAGAGCCGGTAGTGACAAAGTCGGTGGAGCCAGTGCTGTCAGCAGCGAAGCTGGCGGCGGATTGCATCGCATCATCATGGAACTCATGACGCCATCCCAGTTGAATAAACGGCTGCACTTCGCCACCCGACAGCGCAATACGACGATCCAGTTTCAGCGCCAGATCGCTTTTGAGAGACGTCGAGGTCGCATCACCTACCGTTAAGCCCGCTCCATTGCCACCCGCTTCGGTATAACCTTGCTGTTTGAGGATGCTGTAAGTCAAACCAGCAATCGGCGTCAGCGTAGTATCCGTCGCCCCCAGCTTGAACGGATAGCCCGTCTGGCCGGAAACGATGTATTGCGTACCGTTAAACGATCCTGTGGCGTTACCGCTAAAGCCGCTAAAATCAATCAGGCGCTGGGTATCATACTGGTGACGCACCACACCGGTGGACAGGTTCAGGAACCAAGGACGACTATCGTAATTGGCATAACCGAACAGGCCATAGGATTTGATTCGTACAGCGCTGCCCTCATTGTCTCCAGTACTATCCACGTTGGTTGTGGCATAGCTGCCTAATCCCCCCAGACGCCAGCTATCGCTGACTGCGCCGTCCGCTCCGATCAACAAGCCGCCAAAGCGCGCATCGTAACCGGAAACGTCATTACGTTGCCCCTGGTTGGCAGTACCGCCAAAACCCTGGCCCCACATCACCACATCGCTGTCGCCTTCACCCGTGGCAACACCGCTGCTGCCACCTGCAACACGGATCACATTCGCACGCTGGGCAATCACATTCAGGATAGCGTTGGTTGGTGCGGAAGAAGCCTTAGCTGATGCAGAGGCCACCGCCGCCGGGCTCAGTCGCGCACCAGCACGGTTGGCTTCTTCACTGGAACCGAGTGCGGCGCTGGCATTGAACACATTCAGCAGCGACGTGTTAGTGCCACCATAATTGAACAGACCGTTGATCGAGGAGATCGCATTGCCAGTCGTTGCGTTGCGGGAAGGACCAGAAGTACCGAGCGTCACAACCAGATCGCTCAGGCTGTTGTCAACGCTGTCAGTTTGGGCGCTGCCCGTCATCGCGCCGCTATAACCGCTAGCCAGATAATTCAAGCTGCTGGCATTGTACTCGGTGCCATCTGCGGTAGCCTGAACCACCACATAGCGTTGCCCATTCGCAAACGCATAGCTATTCAGGCTCACCAGAGATACCGTAGAGCCGCTGGCGATATTGGCCGTGCCGGAAACCACCAGACGCCCATAGCCGCTGTCGGTGCTGATATCCCCCGTCGCCACCGCGTCATCCGCTACGCCAATCAACAGGCTGGCATCGCTGCCTTGCACATAGTTGCCGTTCAGGGTAACGGTATTGTTGATCTGCAACGCCGCCGCCTGATTGGACATCACACCCGAACTCACGGTGACGTTGTCGTTCAGAAGCATATTGCCGGAGGCAAAAACCAGATCACCATTGCTGATGTAGATATTCCCTTGCATTGCCTGACCATATCCCGTCAAGGTACCAAAGGTTGTCCCCTCGCCACCGTTGAAGGTCAATCCCGACGCAGAATAGATATCACCCGCCATCACACCACTATTGGTAATCGGGCCAAAGGCACCGGAGGAATTGTAAATAGCGTTACTGCCACTGACGAGCCCGGTATTGATGATGTGATCTATCGCTCCTTCACCACCAAAGTTGGCAATGGCATAGTCAGCATTAATGGTACCAGTGTTGGTGAGCGTTCCCAGATGGGCCCCGTCCTGAAAAACCACCCCGACAGCACCCGTAATGGTGCCGCTGTTATAGATAGAATTGACGGTGCTTGCCGAACCGCTTCCCCAGATAGCGGCATCGCTGGTGGCCTGAATCAAACCGCTATTGATAATGCTGCCGATCGTTTTTGTAGAGAAAATCCCCTCAGGGCCGCTGATGGTGCCTGCATTGGTTAAGGTCCCAATGGTCGTGCTGTTGTTGAGCCCGTAGTAACCACCGCTCAGCACACCCGTGCTGGTGATCTCCACAGAATCAAGAGAAGGGTAATTACTGGTCGTCAGAATGAGGCCAGGGGTGCTGGTTGAAACAAGGATGTCATTCGATGCAGCAACGGCCTGATAAGTGGACAGCAATCCGACAAAAGCACTGACAGCCACCGCAAGGGGCTTCACTTTGAATGATGAAAACGTCATAAATTCAACTCCATGAAAAATTATCAATACGGTGTTTTTTTCATCATTCCACTGATGTGATAGCTAAATGCTGATATAAATAGAAAAACAATAGTTTTTAATTATCAACAATCCGCCAACTTTCCAAATGCAACAATTGGATGTAAGAATAATCTCAAATGTTGATTATATGGTATCGTCATGTTTCTAACTTTCTTCAATTAAGAAACGACTTTGTTGAATAAATTAACCTCACCCCTACAGCCCCAACACCAGCCCGTCATACGCCGCATGAACGTTCTCAGGCAGCAGCGTTTGCGTTTGGAGCCAGCGATCCAGTTCGTGGCCGATATGGGTCAGGTACAGCTGTTTGGGGTTTAGCTGAGTGAAAATTTCCAGCGCACGGGTGATGTCATTGTGGTTGCGCGGTGGCGTCGTTTGGGGAGGATGACTGCAATCGACAATCGCATAGTCCAGCTTGTGGGATGAGAGAAATTGGACGGTTTCAGGCGGTAGGCCGATGGTGTCGGTCAGGTAGGCCAGCGTATGCGTCGGCGTCTGGATGAGGTAACCGTAGGTTAATTTGGAATGGATTAAAGGAACGGGTGTGATGCTTATGCCATCCAGCTCAAAAGGCTGGAAAGGTATCAGAGGCGGTTGAAAATGCAGAATCCCTGGGTGCTTAAAGAGATCGTCGCAGCCCGCTTCATCCGGGGGCCCAAAGACAGGAATGGGATCGCCGTAGCCCCAGCGCAGGGGAAATAGTCCCTGAACGTGATCCATATGATAGTGAGTCAGCAAAATATGCCGAGTCGGATAAGGAAGCAGATACGGCGCTAGCTCGGGTAATCCGGCATCAATCAGGATGATCCGGTCCTGTGTCGTGATTGCTGCACAGCAGGCACGGCGCCGTTTTTTTTCATCGCGTTGCGCCTGCTGGCAAACCTCACATTCACAGCCAAAGGCGGGAACCTGCTGTGCGCCGCCGGTTCCCAAAAAGTGAAAAACGATCCCGTCACTATTTGCTGCCATATTTGCTGCCATCGGTTTTCTCCTGCTCTCCGGAGCGTTTGCCACTCGGCCTATCGTTCGCGGCGCGTCTTACAGGCGCTGTCGAACGGCAGCAGCGACCGAAAGGTGGATAAGGTGCGTTGCAGATCGCCGTCGTTATTCAATAAAACACAGTCGTTTGCCAAGCGGCTTTGCTCTTCTTCGGCACGCTGCAAACGCGTGGCAATTTGCTGTTCACTTTCCCGCCCTCTGGCGCGTAGCCGCTCTCGCAGTGCCGATTCAGAGACAGTCAGGCATATCGGAAACAGCGTGTTGCCATAACGTTCACGCGCCTGAGTCAGGTAAGCCCGTGAACCATTCACGACGACGTCATTCCCCCGCTGTAGCCAGTCATCAATCTCTATCCCGATACCATAATGGCACTGATGCGCCTGCCAATGGAGCGCGAAGAGGCCAAGCTGCTGACGGTTCGCGAACTCCTCCGGGGTCAGCGCAATGTGGTTCTCTCCCTGTATTTCAGCGGGACGAGTAATGTACCGGTGCGCCACCAGTAGGCGTGGCAGCGACAGCTGACGAATCGCCCGCAGCAGGCTGTCTTTGCCTGCGCCGGAAGGACCAATGAGGTAGATGAGTTTCGTCATGATCAGAATACCCGGACGCCCTGACGCCACACTCGCAGCAGCTTCATTTGCGGCGCGTGCCGTTTGACGAGCAGCAGGTCGGCTCGCCGCCCTTCTTCAATGCAGCCGCGATCGTCAAATTGCAGCGCCTGAGCGGGGTTATGGCTGACCAGCGCCATCGCTCGCGGCAAGTCGTAATCATTGCGCTCATCCTCTGCGATCATGAACGCCGCCTCCAGCAGGCTGGCCGGGTAATAGTCTGAAGATAAAATGTGAAGCACGCCAAGCGTCGCCAGATGATGTGCCGACACATTGCCGGAATGCGAGCCGCCGCAGATGACATTCGGCGCGCCCATGAGCACGTTCATGCCAACGCCATTTGCCTGCTGCGCCGCGATCTCGGTGGTAGGGAATTCGGCAATAGCGACGCGATGCTGATGGGCTTCGCTAATATGTTCCGGCGTTGCATCGTCATGGCTGGCCAGCGTGATGCCTCTGTCGTGACAAAGACGGACAATCGCCTCGCGGTTAGGCTGCGACCAGCGGCGTGAACCGGCCAGTTGCTCCTCTTCAAACGCGGCCATCTGTTCATCATTCAGGTGATACTTGCCTTTGTAATACTGATGATATTTCTCCTGAGAGGAAAATTGCCGCTGCCCCGGAGAGTGATCCATCAATGACGCGAGCGCGACCAGCGGAATATCTGCTAACTGCTCAAAGAGGGGAAACGTATCCTGATGCGGCAGTTCGCAGCGCAGGTGCAAATGGTGATCCGCCCGATTGGTGCCGTGCTGCTGGCTGTGCAAGACCGCATCCGTCATGCGCCGCAGGTTCTCAAGCCGATGCCCGCCATCGCGCACATCCCCCACCGCGACGGCATCCAGCACGGTGGTGATCCCGCTGGCGATAATCAACGCGTCATGATTGCGCATCGCCGCTTCAGACGGCCAGTTAACGCCGGGGCGCGGCGTGAAACACTTATCGAGATTATCCGTATGTAGCTCGACAAGCCCCGGCAGGAGCCAGGCCTGTTCGCCATCCAGCGCACCGGGATGACGGCTAGGCCTGTCGCTGATGTGGTGAATCACGCCGTTGCGCACTTCCAGTGAGCCATGAACGATTTCCCGTGAGAGCACCATATTGACGTTATTAATGATCATTTGCGGTCTCCTGAGCGTTGGAAGCGATCGGCAGCGTATTCATCGACATGGCGTTCACTGACATCGTACAAAGGCGATCGGCAACCTCCTGACGCACTTCGTCATCATGAAAGATACCGACGATGGCACACCCTTTGTCTTTCGCATTGTTGATGAGCTGTGTGACAGCCAGTCGGTTTTTGGCATCCAGCGACGCTGTCGGTTCGTCTAACAGCAGGATCGGGTAATCACCAATAAACCCGCGAGCAATATTGATGCGCTGCTGTTCACCGCCGGAAAAGGTGGCAGGCGCAAGCGACCAGAGCCGTTCAGGGACGTTCAGATGCGTCAGCAGTTCACCGGCGCGAATCTCGCTTTCCTGACGAGACATACCGCGTTCCAGCAACGGCTGGATAACCACGTTCAGCGTGCTAATGCGCGGGATGACGCGCAGAAACTGGCTGACCCAGCCCACGGTTTCACGGCGGATTTCCAGCACATGGCGGGCGTCCGCGTTGACGATATCGACCCAGCGTTCGCGATGGCGTACCCAAATGTGCCCGCCGTCAGGCTGATAGTTGCCGTACAGAGAACGCAGCAGCGTGGATTTTCCACTTCCTGAATGCCCGTGCAGCGCCACACACTCACCGCCTTTCACAGACAGGCTAACGTCGTGGAAAACCGGCAATCTTGTGCCCTGTTGGTTATATAACACGAACGTTTTATCAACGTTCTCGATGCGTAATTGCGTATCCATCAAGCGTCCTTTTGTCTGGATTTACAGAATGGAAGAAACGAGCAACTGGGTGTAAGGGTGGCTCGGATCATCCAGCACCCTGTCCGTCAATCCCTGCTCGACGACTCGCCCACGCTGCATCACCAGCAGACGGTGCGACAGCAGGCGGGCGACGCCGAGATCGTGCGTCACGATGACGACGGAAAGCTGCATCTCCACAACCAGCGTTCTGAGCAGATCGAGCAGCCGCGCCTGTACCGATACGTCTAACCCACCGGTGGGTTCATCCATAAAGATCAGTCGCGGTGCCGTCACCAGATTGCGTGCGATCTGGAGGCGTTGCTGCATCCCGCCGGAAAACGTGGTCGGCAAATCGTCCAGACGGTTTTCGGGCAGCTCGACGTTTTCCATCCACTGCGCCGCCTTGCTGCGGATATCGCCGTAATGCCGATTGCCGATAGCCATGAGCCGCTCGCCGATATTGCCGCCCGCAGACACCGTGGGGCGTAACCCTGCCAGCGGATGCTGCCAGACAATCCCCCACTCGGTGCGCACCAGCGCACGCCGCTGCCGTTCGCTGATGTCATAGATCGAGAGCGTCTGCTGCTCGGCGTTGCGGTAGATAACCTCACCGTCCTGCGGTGCCAACCGTGCAGAGATCGCGTTCAGCAGCGTGGTCTTCCCTGAGCCCGACTCGCCGACAATCCCTAAAACCTCCCCCGGCCACAGCTGAAACGACACGTCGCGGAAGCCTTTTTCCGGTGCATACAGGTGCGTGAGGTGTCGCACATCGAGCAGTGGGCTGTCGGATGCGTGATGCTCTGTCGTCATGACGGTTCTCCTCCCTGGCTTTGGCGCTGCTGGCAATAGTCGGTGTCGGAACAGACGAACATGCGCGTACCGTCATCGTCCATCACCACTTCATCAAGGAAGCTGTCTCGCGCGCCACACAGCTCACACGGCTTGTCCCACTGCTGTATTGTGAAAGGGTGATCGTCGAAATCGAGACTTTCTACCGAGGTATAGGGCGGAACGGCATAGACCCGCTTCTCGCGCCCGGCACCAAAGAGTTGCAGCGCGGGCATCATGTCCATCTTCGGGTTGTCGAATTTCGGGATGGGTGACGGATCCATCACGTAGCGATGATTCACCTTCACCGGATAGGCGTAGGTCGTGGCGATGTGCCCAAAACGCGCGATGTCCTCATAGAGCTTCACCTGCATCACGCCGTATTCTTCCAGCGCATGCATTTTGCACGTCTCGGTTTCGCGCGGTTCAATAAAGCGCAGCGGCTCAGGGATCGGCACCTGAAAGATCAGGATCTGATCCTCTTTAAGCGGCGTTTCAGGAATGCGGTGCCGCGTTTGGATCAGCGTCGCTTCACTGGTTTTTTCCGTGGTTGATACCTGTGCCACCTTGCGGAAAAAGGCGCGGATCGATACCGCATTGGTCGTATCGTCAGATCCCTGATCGATCACTTTAAGCGTATCGTCTGGCCCGATAATGCTGGCGGTGATTTGAATGCCGCCGGTGCCCCAGCCGTAAGGCATGGGCATTTCCCGGCTACCGAACGGCACCTGATGCCCAGGGATGGCGATCGCTTTCAGGATCGCACGCCGTATCATGCCCTTGGTGCTTTCATCCAGATAGGCATAGTTGTATTCCGTGTCTGAACCGCTACATTCCGTTTCTGGCTGGCTGTCTTTTTGGCGGAAGATCGTTGTCTGGCCCATTACGCGTTACTCCTTGGCACAGACGCGAGGTATTCCTCACGTAGTCGTTTTAATAGCTCCAGCTCTGACTGGAAATCGACGTAATGCGGCAGCTTGAGATGCGAGACAAACCCCGCCGCCTCCACATTGTCAGCATGCGAAAGAACAAACTCCTCATCCTGAGCAGGACCGCGAATTTCCTCTTGGTAATCGGCCGCCTGAAGGGCGCGATCGGCTAACGCCACCGTGATGGCTTTACGTTCCGAGCGGCCAAACGCCAGCCCATAGCCACGGGTAAAATGCGGTGCGTCGTTGGCAGGTTTCACAAAACCGTTCACGGTCTCGCATTCGGTCAGCAAGATCTCACCAATATCGATGGCAAAGCCGACCTCTTCAGCGACGATGCTAACGGTGATATAGCCCGTGCGGATCTCTCCGACAAACGGATGGTTGCGGCCATAGCCGCGCTGGGTGGAATACCCAAGCGAGAGAAGAAACCCTTCATCACCGCGAAACAGCTGCTGGAGACGCGATGCCCGCGTGCCGGGGTAACTCGGTGGATCCATCGTGATATCTGGCGGATCGCGATCGTCACCATTGTCTCGTTCAGGCGCGAAGCCCTGCTGAGAAAGGAACTGAAACGCGTGAGGAATGTGTTCACGCATCGCGTCATCTTCATCAACGGCGTCAGGCTGCGGCGCGACAGGATCCTCACCGTTGGCCAGCAGCGAGAAATCCAACAGGCGATGGGTATAGTCATAGGTAGGGCCGAGTAGCTGCCCGCCCGGTAAATCTTTGAAAATGGCCGACACACGGCGTTCAAGACGCATATCTGGCGTATTAAGCGGCTGACTAATTCCCCAGCGTGGCAGCGTGGAACGGTAGGCTCGTAAGAGAAAGATACTCTCCACCAGATCGCCACTGGCCTGTTTAATGGCCAGCGCGGCGAGTTGGCGGTCGTAAATATTGCCTTCGGTCATGACGCGATCGACGGCTAAATTAAGCTGCTGTTCTATTTGTGAACAGTCTAATTCTGGTACATCCGTGCACCCGCGGCGGCGGCAAGCTTGTAGCTGGTGGGCGGCCTCAATGGCCTTTTCCCCACCTTTGACGGCAACGTACATTAGCATTCCTCCACGTGGGTACTTCTGGGGATCGCAAAGAGCTTTTTCCCAGACGTAAAGAGAAAATCCAGTCCTGTCGGGAAGGCGTGGGGGCGGTTGCACAGGTAGTCCCTGACGCTACCGGGCAGACGGGGGGAGATAATGCGATGTGTCTTGATACCCGGCCCGGTCAGTTTCAGGCAAGGCCCGTCATGCATCCCTTCCACCTCGACAATAACGGTGGTGGATTTTTCTGGTTCGACTTCGCTGCCGCAGGAGAGCGCCATCAGGTCATAAGAAAAACGGTTTCCGCTCAGCAGCACAAAGTCAGCATCGTCGAGCGTCGTGGCGATCGGCACGTTCGTATGCAGGCAGAGCGTGCGCAGCAGCAACGGGTTACCGATCTTGGGATCGATAAACAGCGGCGTGGTGTGGCTGGTCAGCGTAAGCAGCGTGGCTGCCGTGGCGGACGACATCGATTCCAGACCGGAGACATTCGGAACCGTGACCAGAGAACCCGGCTCGCTCATGGCTTTCACGATTTTGCGAAAGCAGAGCTGTGTGCCAAATACGGGGTGGGCGAAGCCCGTCATCGTTGTCATGACAAATCATTCCCCCCTGACCAAAGTAAAGAAATTCACTCGGCTGGCCGCGACGTCGTGCCGTTGCTGTTCACGACGCGCACGCTGTTGGTCCGCTAGCGGTGTGATGATGCGCTCCCATATTTCATGGAAATAGGATCGGGTTTGCAGGAGTGCATCGATCCAGGCGCACAGCTCGGCATGCGGCTTGTTTCTGCCCGCGATATAGCTGTAGCCGCACGTTCCATCTTCCAGTTGCACCGCCGCGCGCGTCACCGTCATGTCACCCACAATAAAGCGCGGGCCATCGACCTCCATTCTCCCCTGTAGCTGGATCAAGCCGATCTGCGTCGGGCGTAAGAGCTGGTAGTCCGTTGGAAAATGCAGCGTGTTCCAGTGCGCTTCCAGCGCGGCAGGATCGCTGTGGGCGAGGATGGACATCCAACGTTGTCGCTGTGTTAGCTCTGACATCTAGTCCCTCCCCGCTGGCAAAGTCCTTGAGAGATAAGCAAAGCAGGCGGTTTGATCCTGAGGATCGGCCGAGAGATCCGCCGTATTTTGATAGCACTGGCGCGCCGTATCGAAGAATTCGCTTTGAATCGTCGATCGCTGGAAAAGCGTCTGCGCCAGATCGAGATCTTTCAGGCGAATGGATAGCGGGACAGATACGGCTTCACGCGGGTTCAGATAGCGATCCAGCATCACTTCCATATAGGTCGAGCGTCCACGTCCCAACGTCAGCGCGTTTGCCAGCACCTCCGGGGCGATGTCGTGGGCTTCCGCCAGCAATAGCGCTTCCGCCGCCACCAGCAGGTGCACCGCCTCACAATAGTTATTAATCACCTTCATGGTCTGTGCGCTGTGGTTACTCGCCATCAGCACGTAGCGATCCGACAGGCTGGTGATGACGTCGTTAACCGCGCTGGCAACGTCATCCGCATAAGGCCCGACCCAGGCGGCAAGTTTGCCCTGCCGCGCGCCCTCTGGCCCGCCCGACACCGGACATTCCACATAATGCGCGCCGTGCTGGTGAAAAAAGGCCTCCATCCAGCGGCTCTCTTCCGGCCCTATCGTGCTGATATTGAGTAACACAGGACGATAACGGGTCAGCTTCTGTATCACCTCTTCAGACTGAAAAACGTCACGTATCGCCTCCGCATCCTTCAGGCAGATGAGCACAATTTGTTTTTCCTGCGTGAACAGCTGGTGCAGTTCGGGGGCGGCTTGAGCACCTTCGGCAGCAATCTCGTTCGCTTTGCGATGAGTCCGGTTGAACACACTAAGCGAAAAATGCCGCTGTAATAGTCTGAGCGAGATCGCTTTTCCTAATACACCAACACCAACTAAAGAAACAGAATGAGTCATATCGGCAATCCTTGTCGCTAAGGGGTAGGCAATACTCAGGTATTGCCGCTTATCAAGAGATCTGAGGAGGTGTATTAAGAAACTGCATAAATGCATCGCGGTTTTGCGCGGGAGAGGTCGCTGGCCGCCCCAGATCGCTGCGATGACCCACGCGGCATTGCACCTCAATGAATTGACTACGTTGCGCCTGCAACGCCTGTTGCAGCGCAGCCTGTAAGGCGTCTTCTGTCTCGGCATAGTACGTTGCGCCATAGCCGCTGGCGGCAGCGATGGGTGCCAGCGGTAAGCGGGACGCCGCCGTGGGCTGCCCTCCCACGGAGTCATGGGCACCGTTGTTGATGACGATGTGTATCAGGTTGCTTGCCTGGGCGGTGTTCGTCAGTCCGCCCATGTGCATCAGCAACGCCCCATCGCCATCCAGACACACGACTTTCCGCTGCGGCTGCGCATCACACAGGCCCAGTGCGATCTGACTGGCCAGGCCCATTCCACCGACGGTCAGAAAATCTCGCTGATGCCCTTCCCCGCGCTGTTCACGCAGTTCATAGAGTTCACGGGACAACATGCCCGTGGTGCTGACGATAGGGAGATGAGACGGCAGCACGTTCAGGCAGGCAGCGACGATGGCTTCTCGCCGCATCAGCGCCGATTCAGCCTTTGGATTGGCAGATGCCGCTGGCGAGGAAAAGGTATTCTTTCTTACCACCAGTGCCACAGGGCGGTGTTCATCATGCGCACGCTGGAGCAGCGCCTGAATGTCATCCCACGGCGGCGTGTTACGGCTATCCAGCACAATATGCGGAATATCAAGCACATTGAGCTGAGGCAACGTGACTCTCCCCTGCATCACATGCTGCGGCTCATCGTGCAGTTGCTTACCGCTGTCATCGACTTCGCCACGCCAACCAATAATGAGTAACAGCGGAATGCCATAAACATCCGGCGTAGCCAGAGAGCAGAGGGGATTGATCGCATTGCCCAACCCCGAGTTTTGCATATAAACCACGGGCAGCGTTCGCGTCGACAGATAATGCCCTATCGCCATGCCCACCGCGCAACCTTCATTACTCGCGATACGGTGGGCAAGCCCCCCATTATTACTTCCAATCGCCAGACAAAATGCTTTTAATAATGAATCTGGGACGCCACTGAAAAAATGCACGCCATGTTGAACAAGAAATTCGATCAGCTTATTCGGGTCAATCACAATAAACCTCCATTTCGCTTCATACTGTATTTAATAGCGATGATAACGCCTTCATTTTTTCATTATTTGGCATGGATAATGAGGGGCAACATAATGGCTTTGCTTCAACAACAGCAATAAGCCTACAGCGCCAAATAATCGCGTTATAAAATAATTATACTGACTACCTAATAGAGGGCGTTATCGCGTACCGGGTATCAGATCCAGAATGTCTTTTATCGACATGCATTTATCCTCAACTTCCAGCGTTCGACCATGCTTGAGGATTTCTGGCAGAATAGATTTCATGGCAGGATAAGCCGCACGTAACATATGATTGGCATAAATAACGATATTGAACCCGCCATCAATTAGCTGATCGAAAGTAATATCGTTAAAACTGGTTGGAACACAAACCAACGGTAAATGGGGGTAATGATCGCGGAATTGCCTGGCGAACGTTAAAATCTCAGAAGGGTTCTTATGTCGACTGTGAATCATAATGCCATCGGCACCGGCATCAGCATAATGCAGGGCGCGGTTTAGCGCATCCTCCATACCGACGTCCAGAATCAGGCTCTCAATACGCGCGATCAGCATAAACTCGGGCGTCAGCTGTGCTTTTTTGGCCGTCGTAATTTTTTCGCAAAAATCCTCTACGGAAGCCTGCGTTTGCTTTACATCGTTACCAAATAAAGAATTCTTCTTCAGGCCGGTTTTATCTTCGATAATCATGGCGGAAATACCCAGATTTTCGGCAGCGCGGATGCGGTGGGCCAAATGCTCCGTTTGTCCGCCAGTATCGCCATCAAAAATTAACGGGCGAGTGGTGACATCAAATATTTCCGTAATTGCATGGAAACGGTGGCTGATATCCACTAGCTCGGTATCGGGTTTCCCCCGCAACGTCGAATCTGTGAGTGAACTCGACCAAAACGCATCAAATTGATAATGAATATCGCCATCTTCATAAGCGGCTTGTTCTATTAATAAAGCAGAAAGCGGACTGTGAGCCTCCATCACACGAATGCCTTTTTGCTGCTGTAATAATTCACGGAGCGCACTACGGCGTGAACCCGGTGTGCACCCCTTATAGGAATCCGTTGGGGTATGATTAGATAAAATGATAGACATGGTTATCTCCTATGTACCATAGAGTTGGGGGGTATACTTTCCCAGGTAAACCAAGTGCAACAATCAAAAGACCACACACGTTATATTTATTTCAATTAAATAGACCAACAGCTCGATTCTATTCGCTGAAAACAACACTTCAATAGGGGTGAAAATTTTTTGTTTATTTTTTTATTTCGTCTACATTATTGAAATAGCATCAATTTTAAACGAGAAGAAAACATTAGAAACAGGACGTTAATTACAATATGCATCGTTTATTCATGTTAAAAAACTAAAAAAATAGTTATTTTTGGTTATTTAATTCAATACATATCTACTACGCAATGAGGAAATACGATTGGGATGGATATTCACTACGGAGAATATAATTATAAGATAAATTATTATCATGGAAATTCTATAATATTGATAGACTATCATGGTTTTATGACAATTCTATTTATGCCTCATCAATGTGGAAGTATTGAATACCAAAGTATGGCGTTAGCGCGGCAGTTTAAAAATTTTGCCATTTGTCCATCCAGAGTCGACGTTCAGGCAACGATCTAAACCAGCAACGTCCTGCCGTCTCCGCTTCCCCCGCCCTCATTTACACACTTTTAAACGGTTATTTACATTTATGTAAATATCGATATCTGAAAACCGGTTTATTGGTATAACTATAATCATTATCAAGTAGATACAACACAGTAACCCCCCGAAATCCTGCCTGCACATGTTGCTGATGAAGCACCTTGTGCCGGCGTGATGACTCAACAACAGGCTAAAAATTTACGCTATGACATCAATCTCTGAATCACTCACCGCACTGGTGAAGCGCCGCGCGCAGCTGCGCGAGATGTTCACGACGCATCAATTCGATGCACTTGATACCCTGCTGGAGCAAGAACACCAGGTTTGGCTGGACGGCCCTAACCTGCCTTATACCTATATTTGGCACATCAATTCGCTCTTTGACCCAGCGCTGCCTGATGCCGATATTCTGTCGCACTTGCAGGCCTGGGTTGCAGCCCATCCTGAGAGCTATCACGCCACTCACCTGACCGGGCAGTATTGGGAGAATGCCGCGGCGCGGATACGTACTGCCAACGGTGGGCAATATGTAGAAAACGACCGCTGGATGGGAGCGGAGCTGGCTCGCGATCTGGGCGTCGCAGCATATCTGCGCGCCAGCGCGTTGCATCAGCGACCCGCCCTGACCTTTTCACGCCTGTTTCGTTTGACCTGCTATTTAGGGGAACCACAGTGGCTCGGCGTATTACTACAAGGCGGTGAGCCACTGACCTACGCACAGCGTCAGGCACAGATTGAGCCCGAGCTTTGGGAAGCGGGTCTACAGCACCTGCGCAATGAAGGGGCACAAACGCTTGTTGAGCTTCCTGTCGCGCTACCGGCTCCACTGCCAGCCAGGGAGGATCACGAGTGGGAAGATCCCATGAACTACTGGCTGCGCGTCACATTAGCCGTTCGCCCACAGGATCTGGCGATTCGCAAAGAGTGCGTTTACTTCCTGTACCCACGCTGGGGCGGCAGCCATGAGGCAATGACGCAATTTATTGATGGGCCACTGTGTGAAGCTCTGACAGAGCAAGAGCGTAACAGCCTGCGCGTGACCCAGTGCTGGGACTATGTTGGCTATGACGCGCTCCTGCCTGATGCTCAGGACACAGAAAGCGTCGCGTACTGCCGAAAAACCCTCGATTGGCTGCTAACGCTTGAGCTCAGCGTGGATGTTCGAGCTCAGGTACTACGGAAATATGCCAGCTTCCTCAGTACCTATGCACGAACGAAAGAAAATGACGATATCCACTGGAATAAAGTCGATATGCAATTGGCCTATGACCTGATGGTTGAGGCCTGGCAGGTTGATCTTCCTGAATCACACCCAGATGAAGGTGCGCTTGATACCTTAATAAGCTGTGTGAATTTTGCCGGTATCGAAGATAGCTTTAATTTAATGCCGAAATTTCTGGAACGCTGTCAGGCATGGGCAGATTCAGCGTATTAAACCACTATCGCCGCGCTCGCCAGCAAATTTGGTTTCTATGGCATCGCTCAGGGCCAATTCGACAGCGATGCGTTACTCGCGCGTTGCAGCACTATCAAGTCTGATGTCAATTTTGGTCAGGCCGCCGCCAACCTGTTTGAATCCGTTTCCGAAGAAGCAGGCGTTTTTCTGTTACACGAAGCGGCCAACTGGGGGGAAGTGTCCTCAATGGCCTCACTGGGTGACCTCTATTCCGGCTATCTATCACGCATGTATGGTCGCGATCCTTCACCTTATGAAGATCACGAAAAATCACGCTATTGGAAGGAAGTGTCAGCGGAGAAAGGCCACGTCATAAGCATGTACAACGTGGCTTATAATCTGGTCAATGAAAATGATGCGCTGACGCCGGAACAATATCAGCGTGTGAGCAAACTCTTATTCAGCGTACTGCGTAGCCCTAACCTGGGCAGACAAGTGTGGGAACGTTCAGCACGGGAGTTGAGTACACACTTGCTGTTTAGCGGTATTCCTGAAGATCAGCAGCGCTGTGTGGATGAGGTCCTCCCCCTATTATGGGACGACGAAATGGATGATAACCGCGACTATGCGGCTGGTTATTACGCGTATGCTTTCCGTAACGGCGCGGGCGTAGCCCAGAATAGCTATCTGGCAAAAGTGTGGATCGACCGCGCGTTGGAAATCAGCCCTGATAGCCAGTACAACCACGATCGGGCGAACGAAATCTATCAACGCAGCGGCATGCTGGGCGGCGTTCGAGCCAAAATGGGCTTCAACCGCGATAAAGCGCAAATGGATGCACGTGGACGTGCGATCACATTTGGCGATGACGCCCATCAGGAGCACCAGTAAGCCCCCCTATCATCGTGCTGTTTTATATACAAATAATATAGCGGCGAAACTGGGGTTGACCGTTACCCGGCGTAAGAAATTATGCTGAGGCGGGAACAGGTTTAGGATGAGCCGCATGGACGCGGCGAAAGCTTGCGCCACGTCTGACAAAAACGTCGAGACGTTTTTGAACAGCACTTGTGCTGGCCCGAAGGGAGAGTCCCATTTATGGGGCGAGTAAACGTGTCGCAAGCGGTCCGTTAAACCTGATACCGACGAAGGCACCGCGTCAGCGGCATAATTTAGCCGGAAGCCAGGGTTCACAGGGCGACGGCAACTGAGCCGCCCTGTGCGGGCGCGTGCTACGAGGTAGCATGAAAATAGCAGTATTATGGCGCACGAAACCATCTCCGCATTCACATAGAATGTGATCAGGAAACCGCTCATCGCAGTGAAATGGCAGCACCGCTGCCCCACTGACTATCAGACGTCCGTCAAACGCTTGCGATCGACCTTACCGCTGCCGGTTTTGGGCAGTTTGTCGAGCACCACAATGCGCCCCGGCACCATATAAACCGGTAAGAATTGATGCAGCTGTTTGCGCAGCGCCAGTTTCGTCATCTCCGAGCCGGGTTTATATTCCACGTAACCGACCAGCACCGCCTCATCTCCTTCCCCCTGAAGTTTGACGGCCGCATCCTGCACCTGCTCGATCCGCTTCAATTGTGCCTCGATTTCCCCTAACTCGATGCGAAATCCCCGTAATTTCACCTGATCGTCGAAACGCCCCAGATACTGATAACGATCGTCCACCAGCAGCCGGACTTTATCGCCGGTGCGGTACATTCTCTGCCCGGATTCCACCTGTTGAATAAAACGATCTTGCGTCAGATCGTCACGCAGCCAGTATCCGCTGCTCAGCGCGTCACCGAGAATACACAGTTCGCCGACCATCCCTTCCGCCAGCGGATGACGATCGTCATCGATCACCAGATGCTGATAGCCCGACAGCGTGTTGCCCAGCGCGACCGTGTGCTGGTTCTCCAACGCCGCGCCATCAATCTGCGCCATCTGCGACCAAATTGTCGCTTCGGTTGGCCCATAGCAGTTCCACAGCGTCCTGCAACGGCTGACCAGCCGCTGCGCCAGTCGTAGATCCAACGCTTCACCGCCGCACAGCGCCACCAGATCGGGTTTGCCCTGCCAGCCTGCTTTGAACATCATGCGCCAAAAAGCAGGCGTGGCCTGCAATACGTTGATCTCCGGCCGAGTCTGCAAATACGCCGCCACCGCCTGCGGATCTTTGTACTCCCCGTGCGTGGTCAGGTGCTGCACGCCGCCGACCCATAGCGGCGCAAACACTTCCAGCATGGAGATATCAAACGCCAGCGTGGTAATCAGCAGCCAGTTGGCTTTATCCGTTAAAGCCAGCCGATCTACGCTGGCATGAATAAAGGTTTGCAGCGCCCGCTGACCAATCACCACGCCTTTGGGTTTCCCCGTCGAACCGGAGGTAAACATCATGTAGGCCGCCGTTTCCGGTCCACCGGTCCGCGCCAACTGTACGCTCGCCGTAGAATCACTGGCGGCATACGGTAAATCACACAGGTTCAGTATCGGGCAGTCAAACGCCAGCAAGCCGCCGGTATAACCGTCCTGCAAGACCGCTGCCAACGCCGCTTCCTGCTGAATCGCCTGTAGACGCTCTCCCGGAAAATCCGGCTCCAGCGGCACAAACGTCACCTGAGAAAACAGGCAGGCCAGCAGCGCCGCCACGGTGTCAGGCTGACGGCTAAGATGCAGCCCCACGCGCTGACCGGCCGTCACGCCCTGCGCTGCCAGCGCCTGCTGAATCAGCGCCACGCGTTGCAGCAGTTCCCGATAGCGAATTTCGCGCTCCTGAAAGACGATCGCCACGCGATCCTGACGCGTTTCCTGAGCAAGGCGTGCCAGCAGTTCATCATGCAGCGCAAGCGTTGTCGCTCTGTGCGGTAGCGGCACCACCTGCGGGCTGAGGCGAATCTGTGCCAGCCGTTCCCAGCGCAATGCCAGCAGGCCATCAAGTAGCTGCGTGAGATCGCGGGCAATACGCTGTAGCTGCCGATTGTCGAACTGCCCGTCAGGCGCAGTCAGAATGACCCGATCGTTCTGAACCTGCACGATTAGCGCCACGTTTTGCGCCGCTTTTTGTACTACTACAGGTAACGATGCAGCCTCCCCCACGATCAGCAGGCTGCTAAACAGCGCATGCTGGGTATCTGTGGTCAGCATCTCTGACGCAGACTGCGGATCGCATGACGATCCCACGGCAGCGATCCACTCGCTGACGAGACGATCGCGCTGTTGAAAATTGGCGATCAATGGCCTCACGCTGTCAGGAAGATCGGCCGTGACGAGCGCCGCACACACCTGCTCTTCACCGCTGTATTTGTACAGCAGCCAGCTCCACGCCGCGCTCACCAGCGAAGCAGGATAGTGCTTAATCAGTTCACTGCTGTGCCGCTGTTCACCGTGCGCGGCACCCACCCGTTGCCCGAAGGCCGTGGGCTGTTGGATATCCGCCAGCGGATTCCCCACTGCTTCATCGTTCCCTGTCATGACAGCGTTTCCTCATTGGCGGTAACCCTCGACTGTGCCAGATACCCGCTCAGCGCCTGCGGTGAAGGATAGCGTTGTAGTAACGCCACACTCACCGGCTGCGCTAACGTCCGGCTCAATGCCTGTGCCAGCGCAATACGCTGGAGCGAATCGACACCGCTTTCACACAGCGTCTGCGACCAGAGGCCGGATTCACTGAGGCTAGATTCACTGAGCTTCAGCGTTTGCGCCCACACGCGCAGCAGCGACTGGGCAGACGGCGTATCAGGCGAGCCAACGTGGTTACCCGACGCGGTTTGCTGCGTTGTGTCGTGTGCCGCCACGGCGACCGTCTTATGATGTCCAATAATCTCGGCTGGCTGCTTCGGTGAGCTATTCACCAGTGCCACCACTTCGTCATGCCAACGCATCAGCACCCGACGCGCCTGCGCGCTGTCCAGCACATCAGCATCAAACTCGAAGCGCAGCAGCATGCAGCCCGCCTGCTCACGCACCACCAGATTCAGCGGCATCTCGACTTTTTCATAAGCAGCTGAGAATTCGGGAGATAACCGATGCGGCTCATCAGCACGTTGGCCCTGTTCTGCTTTTGCGCCAGGATAGTTTTCATAGATAAACAGGCTGTTGAACAGACGCGGACGTCCGGCCGTCAGCGCAATCAGAGACTGCGTAGCATGCTGGTTCATCGCCATCAGCTCATTCTGCAACTGTACCAGATGCTGTTGCAACGACACTGGCTGCTGCCAGCTCAGCGCCAGCGGCAGGCTGTTGATGTACAGACCCACGCTGCTCGCCACGTCCTCCACCGGACTTTCCCTGCCCGACAGCACGTTCCCGACAATACTGACCGCATCGCCGGTTGACCGCGCCAGCAGCCGGTGCCAGGCGTATTGCGCGATAATGCTGTGCGTAACGCCCACCTCGCGGGCAAAGGCAATGAGTGTAGCCTGATCCTGTTCGTTCAGACTCACGCCGGTAACCTGCGGTTCAACCTGCGTCAGGTGCTGGCTGAGATCGGCGCGTTTCCCCGCCGCCGCAAACAGCATCGCCACATCGTTCGTCTGCGCCAGCAGCGGCTGCCGCTGCTGCCAGAAGGCATCGACAGCGGGCTGCTGCGCCACGGCGTGTAGCGCATGATCCACATAAGCACGATCCGACTGAATCGCGGATGTTTCGCCGTGCATAAATGTTTCACCGCGCATCAGCAGCAGGTAATCACGATGTACCGCGCCCAGCAGCTGTGGGCCGCTCCAGCCATCAATCACGCTGTGGTGACAGCTCAGGAGCACCCGATAATCCTGCTCACCCAAACGGAAACAGGCAATGCGTAAGAGCGGCGGCTGCGACAAGTTAAATCCGGTGCGTAAATCCTGCTGGCGATAGCGCTCGATAACCGCCAGTGGATCGGACTCCTGCGCCACATCCTGATAGTAGAAAGGCAGGTCTGCCTGCGTCACAATCACCTGTACGCTGGCACACTCGCTTTCCAGCGCGGCACGCAGCGCCGGGAAACGCTGAATCTGACGCTGCCATGCCTGACGATAGCCTTTCACATCCAGCGCCTGCGCATAGCGGATCGGCGTTTGCAGATGGTAAGCATCGTCCTGTGGACAGCGCAGGCGGTGATACAACATCGACTGCTGGAGCGATGACAGCGGCAGCAGCGTGTCGATGTCATAATGCTGTGACAGGCTGTCGAGCTGCTTCTGGCTCAACGTCACCGCTGGGAAGTCGCTAGGGGTAAAGGCGGTTCCGTGATTCAGCTGTGCCAGACAGGCTTCCGTCAGCGCACGCAGATTTTCCGTCAGTCGTGCCATCAGGCGTTCGCTGTCACGCTGGTTGAGGCAACCGACCTGACGCAGCGTCAGCTGTCCGCCCGCAATACCGCCGTGAAGGCTGATAACCTCTGCCGGTTTATTCTCCGGCGCGACGAAGCCTCCCGGTGCGACATCCACCGGACGCCACACGCCAGCCGCCTGAACCGACAGCCCGAGATAGTTGAACACAATTGGCGACAGCGTCAGCGAACCGCCCTGCGGATGATGGTAGCGCAGCGGATTAAACCCGACGCCTTTATCCGGCACCTGACGCAGCTGTTCCTTGCTGGATTTAATCAGGGAAGCCCAGTCGGATCGATCTTGCAGACACACCGGATAGGTGCTGGTAAACCACCCCACCGTGCGGCTGACATCCAGCGTCGGATCAATCGCCTCGCGACCGTGCCCTTCCAGCATGATGCGTGCTTTGTCACCCCAGCCGAGATCGTTTAGCGTGCGGGTCAGCGCCGCCAGCAGCAAATCGCTGACCTCGGTATTAAAGGCGCGGTTGGCCTCGCTCACCAGTTGGCCTGTGGTTTCCGCATCCAGCGTCAGAATCGCTGCACTGGCCTGGCCCTGCGGATCTTTCGCCGCCAGCAGCGCCGTCTGATCCACGCCGTCTTCCTGCGCCTGCCAGTACGTCAGCTGCTCCGCATGCTGCGTAGCATAGTTACTCAGCGCCATGCCCCACTGGCGATAGCTCGACGTTTTCGGCAACAGCGGCTCACCGAGATACAGCTGCTCCAGATCGTCGACCAAAATGCGCCAGGACACGGCATCAATCACCAGATGGTGGAAAGCGAGGAACACCGCCGTGTCCGCCTGCGGATGGTGACGTACCAGTGCGGCAGCCATCATTCTTCCCTGCGTGAGATCGAATTCACTCTGCAACGCGGTAAACGCCTGTTGCAGACCGTCGTCACCGAGCTGGCGATAATCCAGCGTCTGCAATGTAGGACAAGGCACATCTGTCAGATAGCGCTGTCCGTCGGCATCACAAACCAGACGCAGTGCGTCATGCTGCACTATCAGCGCCTGCAACATCGTAGTCAGGCGTTCGGTATCCACGTCCGGCAGTTGGATCATCACAGCCTGATTCCAGTGATCAGGGCGCGCCAGCGGCTGTTCCATAAACCAGCGCTGAATCGGCAGCAGTGCAAATTCGCCTTCCAGCGTGCCCTGCTCCGCGATAATCCCTGTGTCATGGGTATTCTGTGCCAGCACGCGGCACAAACGCCGTACGCTTTTTGCCTCGAAAACGTCTTTCACCGTGCAGACATAGCCCGCACTGCGCAGGCGCGTCGTTAGTTGAATACTGAGGATGGAATCGCCGCCTAAGCGGAAGAAATCATCCTCAACGCCCAGCGGCGTATTCAGCACGCTGCGCCAAATCGCCAGTACGTCCGCTTCCAGAGGATTATCGGCTTCGCCGTCGCCCTCGCTGGCTTCCAGCACTGGTGGCAGCTGTTTCGTATCGAGTTTGCCGTTCGGCGTCAGCGGCATGTCTTCCAGCAGAACCAGCCGGAAAGGCACCATGTATTCCGGCAGGTGCTTCGCGACATCAATCAGCACGGCGGCAGGCTCTGGGCTGCTGCTACCGGCTTTCACCGCGCCATAAGCAACCAGCGCCGGACGGTTCCCGACCTGCGCCACGATGACTTTAACCTGCTTCAGCGACGGACATACCGCCGCCAGTTGTGCCTCAATTTCACCCGGTTCGATGCGGTAGCCACGCAGCTTAATCTGCTCATCAATACGGCCACAGTATTCATAGTCGCCGTTGTTCAGCAGTCTGGCCTTATCACCCGTGCGATAAATGCGCAGCGTCGCCGAGCCGTGTTCGACATTATTCACATCATTCAGCGAGATATGTTCAAAACGGCTGGCGGTCATCTGCGGCTGGTTGAGGTAGCCACGCGCCAGCCCAAGCCCCGCAAGACACAGCTCACCCGGCACGCCTGCCGGACACAGCTGTCCGGCTGCATCCAGAATCAGCGCCTGAATATGCGCGATGGGTTTCCCGATGGTGACAGGCTGACCTTTACGCAGGCGGGTGCTCAACGCGGTGACGGTACATTCCGTCGGCCCGTACATGTTGTACAACGCGACCTTGTCAGCCCAGTTTTCCACCACGGCGTTCGGGCAGGCTTCACCGCCCATGCCAATCGCCTGAATGCCGTTAACGTGCTGTGGATCGAGAATCGACATCAGCGCCGCCGGCAGGATCAGGTGCGTCGCACCCGCCTGTTCGGCCTGCACAATCGCCCGATCGTTGGGCTCGCCGAACGCCAACGTGCCACCGCTGCTCAGCGGCAGCAGCGTCGTCATGTTACCGGCGTCAAATGAGAGCGACATGCAGTTGAACATGGTGCTTTGCGGTGTGAATGCGATGCGATCGCGATGATCGTCCAACAGATTGATCAACGAACCGTGTTCGATCATGACGCCTTTCGGCAGACCGGTCGATCCCGAGGTGTAGATCACCTGTGCCAGCTGCTGTGCATGGCGCGGAATGGCAGGCGGTTCATCGCCCGGCAGATCGTGCCACTGTGCGACAACCGTAGGATCGGTCAGATCGATGCACTGTTCGGCGGACCACTGTGCCAACTGCTGCCTATCGCCGCCGAGAATGACGGCAAGATTGGCATCGGTAATGATGTGGCGCAGTCGCTCCGGCGGATAGTCGGGATCCAGCGGCACATAGGCAGCACCCGCTTTCCAGACGGCCAGCAGCGCAATAACAAAATAGCGATCGCGCTTCGCCAGCACGCCAACCAGCGACTGTTCGCCCAGCCCCTGACGGTGCAGCCAGTGCGCCAGTTGATTCGACTGCCTGTTCAGCTCAGCGTACGTCAGCGTATCGGTGCGCTGTTCGCCATCAAAGGCTATCGCCAACTGCTGGGGATCGCGCTGGGCGATGGCTTCAATCACGTCGGTTACCGTCAACTGGGGCTGCGGATAGCTACGCGGCAGCTGCTGGCTTTCCGCCAGCACGGCAGCAAAGCGATCCGCTTCCATCAGCGGCAGATGCCAGACATCGGTTTCCGGTGCCTCAACCACGGCCTCAATCAGCCGGATAAAACGGTCGGCGTAATACTGGATCGTTTGGCGCTCAAACAGCGCGGTCGCAAACAGCCAGTCCAGCCGTACCTCGCCCATCAGCTCCGTCACCTTGACCGAAATATCAGTCTTCGCAGGCAGCACGGGCGACGTTTCTTCCGCTGCATCACAACCGGGGATCAGATCGTTGAAATCCACTTTGGCCTGATACACCAGCATCACCTGGAAGATCGGGTTGATCGCGGTGGTGCGATCGGAGCCGATCGCCTCGCTCAGCGCTTCAAAACGGTAAAGTTGATGATCGAAAGCCGACAGATCCTGCTCGCGGCAGTATTGCAGGTAATCGACAAAACTCTGGCTGTCCTGCAACTGGGTACGCAGCACGATGGTGTTAACGAAGAAGCCGACGACATCTTCGATATCCGGCCGCTCGCGGTAGGCCAGCGGCGAACCAATGACGATGTCTTTCTCGCCGCTGATGCGCGCCAGCATCAGGGAAAACACCGCATGCAGACCAATGAAGTTAGACGTATTGTAGCGCTGGCACAGGCGTTTGAATTTATCCCACAGATCGTTGTTGATCGCGGAGAAGATCACCTCACCGCCGCTGTTCTGGTGCGCCGGACGCGGTTTATCCAGCGGCAAGCTGTGCACCTCAGGGATCCCCGTCAGTCGCTCAACCCAGAACGGCTTGAACTCGTTGTGGTAATCCAGAAACGACGCTGAATTGAACCAGTGTGCGTAATCAATATAGTTAAGCTGGGTCGGCTCGACAGGATGAGGCTGGCGGTTTTGACAGGCCAGAAAAGCCGGTTTGAAGTCCGCAAACATATTCTTCACCGACCAGCCATCGGAAATAATATGGTGCTGGGTGATCATCAGCACGTGCACCCGTTCACTCATTTTCACCAGCCGCACGCGGGTGAGATCGCCCGCCGTAAAGATCGAACGGGCGGCTGATTTCAGCTTTCACCTGCTGCTGTAAACGCCCTTCCCGCTCGGCTTCCGGCAGCAGCGAGAAGTCATCATGCTGTATCACAAACGGTTGATAGGCATCGATACGCTGTTCACCCTTGCCCTGTTCATTGACCACAAAGCGCGTGCGCAGGCTGGCATGGCGCTGCGCCAGCGCGTCAAAGGCAAACTCCAGCGCGGCCACATCCAGCGTGCCGGTCAGGCGAAAATAGACCGGCATATTGTAGAGGTGTGACTGCTCTTCGTACTGTTCGATAAACCACAGTCCGCTTTGCGATGACGACAGCGGGCCAGACGTGGCATTCTGCGGCGTGATGGGACGCTCAAACGCCTGCTGCGCCGTCAGGCAGCGCACGATGGCGTCTTTGTTTTCCTTAATCGTGCGCCCAATGTCTGCCGTGATCGCGTCTTTGTTGGACTGCGAAATCAGCTGCCCTTGTGCATTCAACGCCAGACGAACGCCCTGCCGTTCCAGCTGCTTTAACAGCGTTACGATATCTTTCATGACTTGTCACTCTCTCAGCAAATCAGGCCGTCAGCGTTGCCCCGCCATCCACCACCACGTCCTGCATGGTGATGTGGCTGGCCAGATCGGAAGCCAGAAAAACCACGGTATTGGCGATCTCTTCCGGCTGAGCAATCTTGCCCAGCGGAATACCCAGTTTGTACTGGTCAGGAAAGCCCGCGATAGTGCGTTGTTCGGCATCAGCGCTGTGCCACATGCCGCGCTGCATCGGCGTATCCGTCGAGCCCGGCGACACCAGATTGCAGCGCACGCCGTAAGGCGCCAGCTCCAGACCGGCACAATGAGACAGGCTGGTAAGCGCCGCTTTTGACGCGCAGTACGCCGCCATCTGTAGACGTGGCACATGCGCGGCATTGGAGCCGACGCAGACAATCGCGCCACGGCGCTGCTGCTTGAAATGCGGAACCAGTGCGTTCAGCAAGTAAAACGCACCAGAAGCATTGACGTTGATGCACTGGTGCCAGTCGTCCACGCTCAGCGCATCGATGTCACCCAAACGCAGAATCCCGGCGGCGTTGACCAGAACATCGAGTCCCGTTTCTGCCAGCTGCTGGCGACAGACCGCCGCCACGCTGTCCGGCTCGCTGATATCCAGTGTCACGCAGGTAAACGGATGATCCTGATGTCGGAATGCGCGGTCGAAGCCGATCACGTTCGCGCCCAGTGCGACAAACTGGCGGGCAATGCTTTCGCCAATGCCGCTCGCCGCACCGGTGACCCAGACGGTCTGGCCGCTGAAATCAAACTGAAGAGGTTGTGCCTTGTTCATCATTTTCCCTACCACACCATTTCCACGCTGTTTTCATCCTGTGACAGCCTGTCGTCCAGATAGCGGCAGAAGTCGCTGAGCTGGGGATGATCGAACACATCAGACACCTTGATGCTGACGGAAAATTCAGCGGCCAGACGGTTAACGATCTGGATGGTCTGCAACGACTGTCCGCCCAGTTCGAAGAAGTTATCCCGCGATTGGATCCCCGATACGCCGAGGATCTGCTGCCAGATGGCGCTGACCCGGTTCTCGGTTTCGCTGGCTAACGCCTGCGCCGGTGCCTCATCGCGGTATTCCGCCAGCAAGCGCTTACGGTCGACCTTGTTGGAGCCGGTTTTCGGCAACTGGTGGAAGGCGCGGTAATCGGTCGGGATCATCGCTGGCGGCAGCACGCTGCCCAGACGCTGTTTCAGCGCACGCGCATCAATCTCGCCTGCTTTCGTGGCGACAAACGCCACCAGACGCCGCACGCCGTTGGGGTAAACAATGCCCTGTACGCAGGCTTCATCAACGTCCGGCTGCGCCAGCAGATGGGCTTCGACTTCCCCTGGCTGAATCCGGTAGCCGCTGATTTTAAATTCGTTGTCCATGCGTCCGAGGTACAGCAGCTGCCCTTTCTCCAGCCGCACTCTGTCGCCGGTGCGGTAAGCAGGAAGCTCCTGATCGCCCACCGCTATTTGCGTAAACGCCGTGTGTTCTGTACCGATGTAACCTGCTGCCAACGTTGGCCCCAGCAGCACCAGTTCCCCTTCTGTCGCAGGGCGATCGCCCGCCGCCAGAATCAGGGCATTGACACCCGCCAGCGGCAGACCGATAGGAAGCTGTGCCACATCGGCAGACTGCGCTTGCAGATCGCAACTGGTCGCCACCACCGTGGTTTCGGTTGGGCCATAGGTGTTGATTAAGCGCAGCGTATTCGGCGCATGGCGTTGCCACTGCGCCAACTGCTCGGGGTACACCGCTTCACCGCCAATGATGATGGCGCGCAGTGCAGAAGGCATGGTCAGCGTGCCGGTTTTCAGCCCCACCACCCACTCATTCCAGAATGCGGTCGGCAGATCGAGCAGGGTAATCCCCTGTTCTTCGACCTGTTCGACAAAGGTCGGAATCGATTCCAGCATCTCATCGGTGCGCAGCACCAGCGTCGCACCGCTGGTCAGCGTGGCAAAAATTTCTTCAATGCTGGCATCGAAATTGAACGGAGCAAATTGCAACATGCGATCCGTTGCACGCAGGCCGTAGCGCTGGCGTGCCGCTGCCGTGAAGTGATCCAACGCGCTGGCGCCGATCTCCACGCCTTTCGGCAATCCGGTCGATCCCGAGGTGAACATCACATAGGCAATCTGCCCGTCTCTCGCGTCCACAGGCGGCAGCGCGGCGGCCTGTGCGCTGGATGACAAAAGATGCCCCGCCAGAACGATCTCGCCGGAAAAGACCGACGCCAGCCGATGCTGGTAATCCGCCTGCGTAACAATCGTGCGTAGCCCGGCAATCTGGATGATGTGCTGCTGACGTTCGTGCGGTTGTTCAGGGTCGAGCGGCACATATACCGCGCCACACTGCATCACGGCCAGCAGGCAAATAATGGTTTCCAGGCTGCGGTTCAACATAATGCCGATGCGCTCGCCGGGCTGAACGCCGCGCTCATGCAGCGCCGCAGCGGCCTGACCGCTCAGATCCAGCAACTGCTGGTAGCTGTACTGTCGGTCGCGCTGCGTCAGCGCTGGATGATGCGGGTTTTTACGCGCCTGCTTGGCAATCACAGTCAGAACCGGTTCGACAAAGGGTTCAGGCTCGCGGCTGGTGATCAGCGCCAATTCACGTTCTTCACGCAGCCAGCGTCCTAACAACTCGCCGCTGGTCTGCTGCGGCTGTGCCAGCCAGCGTTGAAGCAGCGTGAACAGCGTTTCTTGCAGGCTGGCGAGCGCTTCCGCGCTGTAACAAGCCGGGTTGGCATCAAAATCCAATACCGGTGTGCCATCGGGTTTGAAATGGATCTCGATCGTCAGATCTTCTACCGGTCCGGCGCTGAGATTCAGCGTGCTGGACGACAGCGATCCGTAGTTGAGCGGATGATCGAACGGCATGATATTGATCAGCGGGCCGAAGAGCCGCTGTTCACCACCAACGCGGTTCAGATCGCGCCGTAAATGCTCATAGCGATAGTGCTGATGACGACGCAGCGTGCGTTTGGTGCGGGCAACCTGCTGCGCCAATGTGACAAAGTCCGCCTGCTCATCCACCTGAATGCACAGCGGCACGATATTCATCTGCATGCTCGGCACCGTCAGCGAGGCAGAGCCGATACGGTTCATCACCATCATGCCGAACGTCAGTCTGTCGCTGCCGGACACCAGCTTGAGGTGCGTCGCCAGCATCGCCAGAAACAGATCCGGCCAGCTGATTTTGTTGCCTTCACACAGCGCCGTCAGCGGCTGCCAGATATCCGTCGGCAACACGCTGCTCTGGCGCAAAAAACGCGCCGCAATCGGCGCTTTCTTCTCGCTGAAGCTGGCCGGTTCCGGCATCACATTTAGCGTTTCCAGCCAGAAATCACGCGCCTGCGTCGTCTGCCCGCTGGCATCACGTTGCTGTTCTTCTTCCAGTACCTCGCTGAACGGGCCGAACTCCGCCACCGCCACAGGTTGCCCCGCCGTCAGCGCGCTATAGATCTGGGCAATGCGTTGAAACAGCATCGTCGTGCCAAAGCCGTCCAGCGCGATGTGGTGGACACAGCTGTAGAGAAAATCACGCTTTTCACCGCACAGCAGCGCAAAACGGCAGGGTAATCCATTCAGCAAATCCAGCGGCTGAGCGATTTCCTCGCGCGCCCACTGGCGTATCGTCTGCTCTTCATCCTTCATTGGCGCAGGCAACAGTTCAATAATCGGCAGCACGCCAATCGGCACTGGCAGCTGTGAAGCCACAAAGCCGACTTCCGGCTGGTCAGCATGTTCACCGGCAACCTCAACAAACTGGCAGTACAGGCACTCGCACTCCATGACCGCCTGACGGATCGCGCTCAGCATGGCCTCAATGTCGACCTTGCCATCAAACGCGATGCACTCCGCCGTGTTGAACGTCGCTTTATCATCGTTCAGGGCATGGCCTAACCACAGTCCGCGCTGCGCAACGCTCAAGGGCTTCATGATGCGGCTCCCTGCTGTTTTTCGATCAGCGTCCACCAGGCATTCAGGCTGGGATTACGTGCCAGATCGACAAAGCTCAGCGTGACGCCCTGATTACGCCATTCGGTCAGCAGCGACATCATGCGCACAGAATCCAAACCGTAGTCGATCAGGTTCTCATCTTCATCGAACTGATCTTCTTCTTCGTCGATCAAGGTCAGCAGGTGCGCTCTCAATCCCTGTTTCGTCAGTGCCTGGGCCATTTTTGCTCCTGTGAGTTCTGCCGTGCTAACCACCCGTCCAGCGCGCGTCGCCACATATTTCAGCGCCATCTGGTGTTCCTGAAGTGAGAAATCCGCCACCGCATCGCCGACCATGAACGGCTTGATATCGCGCATGAAGGCATCCGTCGCGGTAATCATGCAGCCGATATGCCCGTAAACGCCGCAGATGATCAGCTGATCTTTGCCCATCTCCTTCATCATCGGTTCCAGCGGTGAACGGTGGAATGCGCTGTAGCGCCACTTCACCAGCACCGTGTCGTGCTCATCTGGTGCCAGCGCACTCACGACGCGCTGTTTTTCAGGATGATTATTCAGCCCTGCGCCCCACATGTCGTTCAGCAGCGCCCGGTCGGCCGCGCTTTGTGCGTTCGGCTGCGCGGTATACACCACCGGAATCCCCTGTGCTTTGCAGTAGGTTCGCAACGCCACAATGTTCTCGATCAACTGCTGCGCCAGCGGGCTGTCCGCGCCATAGAAATTCACGAAATAGTCCTGCATGTCGTGAATCAGCAGCACCGCGCGCTCGGGTTCAAACGCCCAGGAAACTTTGTTCTCAGGGAAATCCTGTGCGCGCGGCAGGGGATAAGAAGCAATAAAAGGGATTGCCATCACAAAATCCTTATTGGTTTTGAATACTACGTTCGGTCTTGAGTGCTAAGTTGGGTCTGGATGCGCTGACGGAGTGATTTCTTATCAGTCTTGCCAACCGGCGTAACGGGCAAGGTGTCGATCATCTCGAAGCGGTCCGGCAGTTTGAATTCAGCAATCCCCTGATTACGAAGATATTTTCTTAACGTAATGGCTTTCAGCGAGGGATCGCTGACCACCAGAAAAGCGCAGCTCTTTTCGCCCATAATCGGATCGGGCATGGACACCAGCGCGGCATGGAGAATGCCGTCATGCTTGAGCAGCAGGTTTTCGATCTCTTCCGCGGCAATCTTTTCACCGCCTCGGTTAATCTGATCTTTCTCCCGCCCGACCACGCACAAATAGCCATCCTCGGTCATCTGCACCACATCGCCCGAGTGGTAGAAACCTTCGCTGTCGAAGGCGCGGGCATTGTGTTCCGGACTGCGGTAATAGCCACGGAAGGTATACGGGCCGCGCGTCGCCAGCAAACCCGCTTCGCCTCTCGGCACCGGATTGCCGTCGATATCCAGCACTTTCACTTCATCGTCCGGGCTCATCGGATAGCCTTGCGTCGTGAACGTGTGCTCGTCGCTGTCGTCCAGTCGGGTGTAGTTCACCAGCCCTTCCGCCATCCCGAGCACCTGCTGTAGCTGGCAGCCCAATACCGCCGGAATACGACGCGCGACGGTTTCACTCAGCTTCGCACCACCCACCTGCAAGATTTTCAGGCTACGCAGCGCGCCACCAAACTGTTCGGCCGCCTGGATCCACAGCGCGGCAGCGGGCGGCACCAGCGAGGTAATGTCGATCTGATGGCGTTCGATCAGCGGGAAGCAGGTCATCGCCCCCGGATCCGGGGCCAGCACGACGCGTCCGCCGGCGTAAAATACGCCGAGCGAACCGGGCGAACTTAACGGGAAGTTATGCGGCGCGGGCAAGGCGCACAGGTAGCGGGTTTGCGGCGTCAGCTCACAAATTTCTACGCTGCGGCGCACGCTGTAGTAATAATCGTCATGAGTGCGGGGAATCAGCTTCGGCGTACCGGTACTGCCGCCAGAAAGCTGGAAGAAAGCCACCTGTCCCGACGCAGAAGGCTGATACTGGCTGGTCGACGCGCGTGGCTGCAGCCAGTCTGACAGACTGTGCCCCAGCGGGCTGTCGCCGAGCATCACCACCGTTTGCAGGCGGGGAACCTGCGTCTGTAGCCGATCCAAAAACTCACCGTTGCCAAACAGTGGATGTTCAGCGGAGGCGATCAGCAAGCGCGGTTCGATCTGCGTGGCGTACGACAGCAGCTCCATTTTGTTATGGCTGAACAGCGCGTTAACCGGCGCGACGCCCATTTTCAGCAACGCAAAAAAGGTCAGGTAGAACTCGGCCACGTTCGGCAACTGCACCAGCGCGGTATCACCACAGCGCAGTCCGCTTTCCGTCAGGCGCGATGCCAATGCGGAAGATTGTCGATCCAGTTCCCGATAGCTCCACTGGCGCTCACCGCACACCACCGCAACGGCGTCAGGCTGTGTCACCAGATGGCGTTCCCAGGCATCCGTTAACGGCAGGCCGACCCAGTATCCCTTGTCGCGATAACGCTGTGCCAGTTCCTCTGGCCAGGGCGTAAATTCAATGCTCATAGTCCATCCACACCTGAGTTAAGCCCAAACGCATTCAGCATCGTGTTTAATTTGGCGGCGGTTTCAGCCCATTCCTCCTCGGGGACGGACGCCTCAACAATACCCGCACCAGCAAACAGGCGGACTTTGTTGTGTTTGATGGTGCCGCAGCGAATCGCTATCGCCCATTCACCATCGCCGTTGGCATCACACCAGCCGACAATGCCGCTGAATACACCGCGATCGTGCGGTTCCAGTTCAGCGATCAGCTGGCGCGCTTCCTGCGTGGGGAAGCCGCACAACGCGGGGGTCGGATGGAGCTGGCAGGCGACCTGAAGCGCAGTCATTTCTGGATTCGCCAGTTCACCGCGGATAGCGGTAGACAGGTGCCACATGGAAGCGGTGTGCATCAGCGAAGGAGCCGATGGAATCGTTAACGACGCGCACAGCGGCATCAGGCGTTGGCGGATGTCGTCCACCACCAGCTTATGCTCGTGCTTGTCTTTACCCGATTTCAGCAGGCGCTGGCTGTTGAGGTAATCCAGATGTTCATCGTTCATTCGTCGCGCCGATCCCGCCAGCGGATTAGAGACAATGACGTTCCCCTGCTTACGCAGCAGCAGTTCCGGGCTCGCCCCCAGCAAGACCGAACCGTCCGGTAGCGGCAGCGAGAAGTGATAGCCACCCGCGTTCTGCACCATCAGGTTATTGAGGATCGTTTGCGCCTTAACGGGGCTCGCCAGCTCAATGTCCAGAATACGTGACAGCACCGCTTTGCTCAGCTCACCACGGCGGAAGCGCTCAACGGCCTCAGCCACGATGGACTTGAACTGACATTCGTCTGGGACGCTGTTTAACGTTAACGCGGTAGGACCCGCAGCCGTGTGCTTACGGGCACGGCTGACGAGTTCAGACTTCGTCGTAACGGTATAACTATCAGGGATATAGAGACAAGACGGTTGCGTGGTATCAAAGGGAATCGCCCCCACAACAATAGGCAGCGACTGCCCTGCCTGACGCGCTCGCTGGAATGCCTGCGCGATTGCAGGGCTAAGCCTGTCATCGTGCGAGCCCGGAACACAAACAGGGGAAGAAATACGTTCAAATAAGCCAGAAGTAGAAAGGCTTCGGTGTTCCGATGCATATAAAAAAGCGGTCTGTTCCGAATAGGTTAGCCCGCTAGATGCTTCAGTTTCTGTAATCAGTGTATCCACAAGACAGCTCCTGCGCTCGCAAATTAAATACCAATGATTATTAAAATCATTATCATTTATATTAAGCGCAGTTAAATTACACTGAAGTAACGTGTTCGGTCAATCCTTCCACAGAATGGTTATTCACGCCCTATAATTAGGGGTTATATTGATGTTAATCAATTTTTTTGTGCATGTTTCAGAATGGATAATGGTTAGCAACAGGAATGTATTGATTATAAAACCCACATCACAAATGATAATGAAAATACTTATCATTCATTGTCAGGAAAATTAAGCTGCGCTAGACTGCGCAAATATTTTACTAACTGTGTCTAAATGTGAGCCTGTCATGGATGAAAGCATGTACCGCCCGCACACCCGATCTGTTGTGCATCTGGCGTTGCTAATTAACATGCTTTCCCTTGGTAGCCTGATGATGGTGATGCCGTTAGGCCCCGATTTCATCAGTGCACTGTCGATGGATGCCAAGAACATCGGCTACATTAGCGGCGGCGCAACGTTTGCCTCTGCCATTGTCGGCTTCCTCGCCGCTCCCTATCTGGACAGATTTAACCGTAAACATGCTCTGATCGTGCTGCTAACGCTACGCTTCGGCCTGACGGCCGCCTGCATGTTTGCCACCAGCCAAACCCATCTTCTACTGTTGTTTATTCTGGCGGGCTGCGTGGCCGGGCCGGCATCTGGCGTCCTGATGGCGGCGGTTGTCGATATCGTGCCAGCCAACGAGCGCGGAAAGCAGTTGGCGTATGTCGGCATGAGCTTTTCGCTCGCGGCGATTGTCATCATGCCGCTGTCGCTAGAGTTAGCGCACCGTATTAACTGGCAAGCGCCGTTTTATACTTTCGGCCTTGGCGGCCTGTTGCTGGTGTTGTTGGTGCTGTGGCGCTTTCCTTCCATGCCGCCGACGCACCGGGTTCAGCAAGGTTCTTCGCCCACGACAGCGCGCGCTTCGGTATTACATGACCTGCTGGCATCGCCGCTTTTCCTGCTGGGGCTGACGATCATGTCGCTGCAAATGTTCGGTCATTTCCTGCTGATCCCCCATTTTTCCAACTACTTTCAGTTCAATCTGGCTTTCCCACGGGATGATATTTCCCTGCTCTATCTCTGCGGCGGGCTGGCAAGCATGGTGACCATGCAGCTATGCGGCAATCTGCTGGATCGAGGCTATGCCAGCCGGACAATCGTGGTGACGACGCTGCTGCTGGCCGTTGTCATTCTCTGCGGTTTCGTTTTGCCATTTTCACTTTCCCTGTATCTGGTGTTCACCCTGTTCATGGCGCTCAGCGCAGCCCGCTCCAGCAGCACGCTGGCGATTACCGCAGGTATTCCGCTACCGCATCAGCGCGCCGCCTTCATGTCCTATCAGGGAACCGCGGCCAACGTGGCGTCGGGGCTTGCCAGCGTCGCTTCTGCCGCTTATCTGAGCACCTCTGCCGAGGGAAAAATTGACGGCTTCTCACAGCTTGCTATCGCCAGCGCCGTATTTGCGCTGGCCGCCATGCTGCTGACCATGCGCCTGATTCCGCAGCTGGCTGAACGCAGCCGAAAGATGGCCGCACGCCAAACGGCACAGACAATACCCTAAATAATTCGAGTTTCAGGAAGGCGGCAAGAGAAGGAATCCCGATGAGCTTACTCAGGTAAGTGATTCGGGTGAGTGAACGTAGCCAACGCACATGCAACTTGAAGTATGACGGGTATACAGGGCAATAAACCGATCGATTCACGTACGAGTGGGTCGGCAATATACGCAACACAACACGCTATTTACGGGGATATTTTTTCCACTCTTTGATGGGGTCTTTGACATGCAGCTAAAACAGGAAAGTCGTTTTTCATATCATCATTTCCCACACAGCAAGGTGTATCGCGCCCTGCTGGTGACCGGGTTACTGGCACTGCCTGCACTCGCACAGGCAGAAAACGCGGCAGATGAAAAAATCGTCGTGACAGCAACACAGACGAAACACACCACGCTAAGCGCCCCCGCCAGCGTTTCTGCCATCACCCGCGCCGAGCTGGAAAAGATGTCGGTGAATAACGTTTCTGACGCGGTGAAAAAGCTGCCGGGCATTAACATCAATCCCTCTACCAGCTATGGCCGTAACGAAATCAAAATCCGTGGCATGAAAGCAGACTACACGTTGTTGCTCATCAATGGCCGCCGGGTAAATTCTCGCGATGCACTTGCGGGCAACATGGGGAACGATTTCGATCTGAGTGCGATTCCTATCTCTGCTATCGATCGTGTCGAAGTCATCCGTGGCCCGATGTCTTCGCTGTACGGTGCCGATGCGTTAGGCGGCGTTGTTAACGTAATTCTGAAACAACCAGGTAACGACCTCAAAGGTGAAATTGGCTATAACTTTGAAGCACCAACAGAAGGTTCCGGCGGCGATCATAACCGTCTGAACGGTTATATCAGCGGTCCACTGATAGAGAATACGTTACTGGGAAGCCTGCTGGCCGATGGCGGAAAACGTGACGCATGGAAAACGGAACAGTCGATCAATCAGAATACTGATGCGCTGGAAAAACGTGACAATTACAACGTAATAGGAAACCTGACGTGGCTGCTTGATTCCCAACAGAGTCTGGATTTTGACGTAACATATACCAAAGACGACCGTGATGTACGTTGGAATAACTATGGTGCAGCGGTGCGTAACATCCAAAAAATGGAGCGACTGGGGCTGGGGTTAACGCACAACGGCAGTTGGGATAACGCCGATACGCGTCTGCGCTACTTCTATGAAAATGTAGAATTGATGGATAATTCCCAGCTCAATAATGGCAAAGCAGATATTACGCAGGACAACCACACCGTTGACGGACAAGTCTCTGGTTATCTGGGCGACCATTTACTGACCGGTGGAGGAGAATACCGTCTGACTTCACTAAAACACAGCATGAATCTGCCCAACGGCACCATTGACGTGAGTCAGGGAGCACTCTTCCTGCAAGATGAATTCAAACTCGCCGATCTGGCATTAACCTTCGGCGGACGTGTCGATAAACATGAGACGTACGGTACAGAATTCAGCCCACGCGCTTATGCTACCTATAGTCTAACTGACAACTGGGTGGTAAAAGGCGGCGTCAGCAAAGCGTTTAAAGCACCTTCCATTGCGCAATCATCGGAATCTTATGCCATCGCGGCCTGCCGTGGCCGTTGCCAGACGGTAGGTAACCCAGACCTGAAGCCTGAAACGTCAATCAGCTATGAAATTGGCACCGCTTATGAAGCCGAACGCTTTGGCGCGGGCGTTACGCTATTTAATAACGATATTAAAGACATGATTCAGGTCCAAACCTGGGACAGAGTCGCGACACGCCTCACTTATGAAAACGTCAACAAAGCACGGATTCAGGGGATTGAAACCTCGTTCTGGGTCGATGTGACAGATGACTTGAACTGGACAACCAACTGGACCATCGTCGATGCCGAAGACCGCACCACCAAAATGCGCTTGAAGCAAACACCGAAAAATACGGTTAACACACAGTTGAGCTGGCAGGCACTGGATAACTTATCAACCTATATTTCTTACCAGTACACGGGCAATCAGTATCTGTTTGATAAAGAAGTCAGTAAGACACGCGGCTTTAATACCGTGGATATCGGTGCAACCTATACGCCAATTAAAAACGTAGACCTTAAGCTGGGTCTCACGAACCTGACTAACGAAAAACGGGATTACGTCGCTACCAACAACGACTACTTCCTGTCTGGACGTACGGTGTACGGCGGCGTGAGCTATAAGTTCTGATGAATGACTCTAGCCCGCTAACGCGGGCTTTTTTAGCAGCAGAGAAATGTAGTGACGTCGTACTCTCTCAGCAGATATGCGCCTTTAAAACGGCGTCCGGCGTAAAACGTCGGAGTGAGATCCGTCAGCAGTTCCAGCTCGAACTCGCGTTTGGTGATATCCAACGCCACTAGTCTGGCATCCAGAAAATCGAAGTAGTGCCGGACCTGCGGGTAAAGCGCCTTAAACAGGCTCTCCTTCGCCGAGAAGCTGATCGTCAGCAAGCAGCTAAATGCCTCATCCCGCTCCTGAAACCATTGGAATTCTTCGTCGCCAATGATGCCGGGCCACAGCGACTGCGCACGCTCGTCGGACATAAATCCTTCGATATCCACCCCCACGCACGATAGCGCATCACTCCGTAAATGGGCGGCGCAGAGTACGCTGTCTTTGTTATGGCTCAGCGAACCGGCAATATTGCCCGGCCACTGCGGCGAGCGGTCTTCCCCGCTATGCAGAACAAAATCAGGGTGTTCCAGCTTGTTCAATACGTGTTTGGCCACACAGCGTCCGGCCAGAAATTCGGCGCGTCGTTTCGGTACGGCGCGCTCTAGCGCGTCGGAGAAAGGAATGTTCGCCTCGGCAAAAAGCGCGTCGTCGTAGGCAGACAAATGAAAATGGCAGCGAGCAGTAATACCTGGGTAGGCGGCACCGTCCGTTGCCCGTGGAAAAGTAATCCATTCAACATCATCAATAAAAGCAGAAAGCATGTTGCTCCACTCAGGCAAGCATATCGCACCCGCATTCGGTAAATGCTGCATAGGCCACGTTTAACCCCTGAAAAATGTAGGGATTTAAACGAACAATGGGCGACTTTCGCCGCCCATCATCTCGCTACTGCAAGAATGCCTGGTTACATTTACAGGGCCAGGAAGAACCCTGCGATGCAGGCGCTCATCAGGTTCGAAAGCGTACCTGCCGCAACCGCTTTCAAACCAAAGCGGGCAATATCCTGACGCCGAGTCGGTGCCATACTGCCCAAACCTCCAATAAGGATAGCAATAGACGAAAGGTTAGCAAAGCCGCACAGCGCGAACGAAATCACAGCTTTGGTATGATCCGACAGAACCTGCAAACCCGCGGCCTGCACCACATCATCCGCTTTCAGATATTCACTGAAATTCATGTAAGCAACGAACTCGTTGACGATCAGTTTCTGCCCAATGAACGAGCCCGCCACGGTTGCCTCACTCCACGGAATACCAATCAGGAACGCGACAGGCGCAAAGCACCAGCCAAGAATCAGTTCCAGCGACAGCTGCGGGTAGTCAAACCAGCCGCCGATGCCGCCCAGAATACCGTTCAACACGGCGATCAAGGCGATAAACGCCAGCAACATCGCGCCCACATTCAGCGCCAGCTGCATACCGGAAGCCGCGCCGCTTGCCGCGGCATCAATGACGTTAGCCGGACGATCGTCTTCATCGACAAAGCCAACCATCTCATCATGGTCGTGCGTTTTTTCCGTTTCCGGCACCATCAGTTTCGCGAACAGTAACCCGCCCGGTGCAGCCATGAAGGAGGCCGCAATCAGGTATTCCAACGGCACGCCCATCTGGGCATAACCCGCCATCACCGCACCTGCAATCGACGCCAACCCGCCACACATTACCGCAAACAGCTCTGACTGCGTCATGTTGGCAATATACGGACGGACCACCAACGGCGCTTCCGTTTGGCCGACAAAGATATTGGCCGTCGCAGAGAGGGATTCAGTACGGGAGGTTCCCAGCAGTTTCTGCAATCCGCCACCGAGTACCTTGATGACCAACTGCATAATGCCCATGTAGTACAACACAGCGATAAGGGAAGAGAAAAAGACGATAATCGGCAATACGCGGAGTGCGAAAACAAACCCGCCACCGCCAAATACTTCGAACATTTTGTCGGAGACCAAACCGCCAAACATGAACGAAACGCCTTGATTTCCGTAGGCGATAACGTTTGCTACACCGCCCGTCAAACCTTCAAGAACCTTGCGGCCTACTGGTACATACAGCACCAGTGCACCAATACCGATCTGAAGAATGAAAGCACCGGCTACGGTGCGCAATCTGATAGCGTTACGGTTATTGGACAGCATAACCGCGCACAGTATCAGAACAATCATGCCGATGAGACTCATAACGAGTTGCATGTGCAGTTCCCTATAACGCGTGAAAAAAGTGAGAGCATAATAAAAATCGTTTCGCCAGAACGGTAAGCACGCGCTGGCGAGCCGATTATAAAGACAGGCCCGTAAAGGTCGCTAATTTATGTCACAAATACATACAACATCGAACAGTCCAAAATACCGAAAAGTGATCTTCATCACAATTTTATGGTTGGTATATGAAATCGGAATGACTGTTCTGTCAGCTGTTGCACAGAAATAAGCGAAAAGCGGAAGAAAAGATTCTTCCACTTGGGGGAATAGCAGTGGTGTAACGGGTAGCGACGTAACACTCTCGACGTTACGTTGGGGTAAGCCGTCCAAACAGTCTGAATGAATTCTGCCACAGCGCCTCAGCGATCTCTTCAGGCGGTTCCGCACGTAACTCACACAGCGTTTGAAACGCATACGAAATGCGCTCGGGTCGATTGGGCTGTCCCTGATAGCCACTCATCGGCATATCGGGCGCGTCGGTTTCCAGCAGCAGCCGATCTAACGGCAACTGCGCAATCGCCTGACGCGTTTTATTCGCTCTGTCATAGGTAATAGTTCCCCCGACACCGATGTAATAGCCCAGCCGGATAAAGGCTTGCGCCTGCGCCAGGCTGCCTGCAAAACCGTGAACCACGCCAGTACGCGGCACGTCGATACGGCGGAGCAACTGCGCCAGCCTGTCGTTACTGCGCCGCGAATGCAGGATAGTTGGGAGATCGTATTTTTTCGCCAGCCGAAGCTGAGCCTCAAGAAAGGTAAGCTGCCGCTCGAACTGCGGTTCCGGCATATAGAGATCCAACCCAATCTCCCCCAGCGCCACCAGCGTGGCAGGCAACTGGCGTAGTTCCTCTTCCAGACGAAGCAGGTCGCTTTCCTGATGTTCGGCGATATAAAGCGGGTGAAGGCCCAGTGCGGCGTAAAGTGGAGAGTAGGTGCGAGCGAGCGTCAACACGCGCTCAAAATGCTGAGAGGCCACAGCCGGAATAATAATGCGCTCAACCCCAGCGTCTTGCGCCAGTCGCAAACTTTCCGGTGCATCATCATAAAATAGGGGGAAATCGAAATGACAGTGGGTATCGATAAAGCGGTGTCGTTCAGAAAGCACGTTGCTTCTCTCCGTCAAGATTAGGCACGTCAAGGTGAGGCGACCTAATCTACGCCCAAGTACTATCCTGCCAAAGCCTCATGGCAGAATCGGACTGGTCGTTGCGGTAAGGCCTCAGTGTAACGTGGTTTTCTCTGAGGATACCTCTTCGTGTGCTTTTCCGTAACCCTCTTGCAAGACGCCGGACAGGTAATCATTACTCCCTTCCAGCCAGGCGCAGTCGCTGTCAAACCAATCGGCCCACAGCGCCAGGAAATTCCCTTTCCACTGCTTCCATTTGCCAACAACGATATCGCTATTCATCATAACCCTCCTGATAAACTGTCGAAATGCAGCAAATACGCGAGTAGTGTCAGTAAAAGATAGTATGCCAATAGAAGATAGAGTGCCGGTAAAATGTGACAGCCGCGTGGCGCGGCTGTGTGCTCTGTATGACATTTCTTTCTATAGAGAAAGAATGAAAGGATGTGCTGTGCTACGGCCGTTTCCGACCCGCGAACAAGCTAACCAGAAACAGAATAATACCGACCACAAAGACGATTTTCGCCGCGCCAGCTGCTGTACCGGCCAATCCGCCGAAACCCAGTGCCGCCGCGATCAGTGCGATAACTAAAAATATAATGCCCCAACGAAACATACGCTCTCCTTACCAGACAAAATGAAAAATCATGGTGGTCATCCTGACGCGATTCTTACGTCCTGACTGCGTATCCACAGATGGTGTTTTATTATGCGGATTAGGTAGGGTTATCCGCTATCACGGATAACCCTGTGTGAAATGGTTATTTAACTGTCAGGTCGTTCTTGACGCTTTTCACACCGTCAGCGGCCTTCGCAATACTTTCAGCCCGGTCTGACTGTGCTTTGCTGTCCACCTCGCCGCTCAGTTGCACAACGCCAGCCTGCGTTTCGACTTTCACTTTACGGGACGGAACAATGTCATCTGCCAGCAGTTTGGCTTTAATCGTGCTGGTAATCACAGCATCATCGGCGTAAGCGCCAACCGATTGTGATTGGGAATCTTTCACCTGCAGTTTATCGCTGACGGACTGAACGCCCTCAACCTGCGTAGCGATTTGCACCGCACGGGTGCTCAATTCCTGACTACCGACAAAGCCGCTCAGCGTGACGACGCCATTTGATGTTTCAACGGAAATGTCGCTGCTGGTAATCGATTTATCTTCCAGCAACGCACTCTTCACTTTTGCTGTGATAGCGCTGTCATTGACGTAGCCAGATGCTTTATTGGCGGAGCTATCGATTTTTGCACCAGTTGTGTCCGCGATACGTTCTACTTTCTGCCCTAACGTTTCCTCAGCCATGGCACCGCCAGCCAGAATCGAACCCAGAGCAACTACGATCAGCGATTGTGTCAGTTTGGTCTTTTTCATCGATGTCTTCCTTCTTATGTTCTTCTATAAACCCGAAATAACCGATTTGGGTCACGTTAACGCCTGCACCGTCATCAGCAAATCAAGGTGATAATGACGTTATCAACACTCCGATGATTTCCTCTGCTTACATAAAAAAACCAGAGTATTGAATTGCAAAGACGAAACAAATCAAAATAATGAACCAACTTAAATTGCACCAACAGTTGAACAAGCTAAATCAGTTAACACGCTGTTAACTATAGCCTACAGAATGGAAAATCACAGGGGAGCAAGAGAATATGCGCAGCAATTCAGATTTGTCTGTTGCACTGAAGCGAGAAATCACAGCAGGGAAAAAATCTAGGGTAATGCATTGTTTTTAAAAACATTTAAAAATAAAAACACCCGGCATTTTTGGCCTAAAGCCAAGCATAACCGGGTGATGATTATTTTAACAATGTGGTCACGATTTAAACGCCACAGTCACGATGATTTTCATGAAACCGTCGCGCAACCGATCAAAATTAATGCTCGCGCGTTTGGTGGAACGTCACTTCTGGATAGCGTTCCCGCGTCAGGTTCAGGTTCACCATCGTCGGTGCCACATAGGCCAGATTATCACCGCCATCCAGCGCCAGATGCAGTTCGTTCTTACGCTTAAACTCTTCGAATTTCTTCACATCGCTGCACTCAACCCAGCGTGCGGTAGAAACGTTAACCGATTCGTAAATCGCCTCAACGTTGTATTCCGTTTTCAGACGGGCAACGACCACGTCAAACTGCAGCACACCGACGGCACCCACGATAAGGTCGTTGTTGGTCAATGGGCGGAAGACCTGCACTGCGCCTTCTTCAGACAGCTGTACCAGCCCTTTCAGCAGCTGTTTCTGCTTGAGCGGATCGCGCAGGCGGATACGGCGGAACAGTTCCGGCGCAAAGTTGGGGATACCGGTGAATTTCATATCTTCACCCTGTGTAAACGTATCGCCAATCTGGATAGTGCCGTGGTTGTGTAACCCGATGATATCGCCGGGGTAGGCTTCTTCAATGTGGGAACGGTCGCCCGCCATAAAGGTCAGCGCATCTGAAATCACTACGTCTTTGCCCGTACGCACCTGACGCAGCTTCATGCTCTTTTCATATCTTCCGGACACCACGCGCATAAACGCCACGCGGTCACGGTGTTTCGGGTCCATGTTGGCCTGAATCTTGAACACAAAACCAGTGAATTTCTCTTCCGCTGCCGTCACTTCACGGGTATCCGTTTTACGTGGCATCGGCGCAGGAGCCCAGGCAACTAAGCCGTCCAGCATGTGGTCAACACCGAAGTTACCCAGCGCCGTACCAAAGAAGACCGGCGTCAGTTCACCTGCCAGAAACGCGTCCAGCTCAAACTCGTGCGATGCGCCTTGCACCAGTTCCAGTTCTTCACGCAGTTGCGCAGCCAGCTCTTCGCCAACAGCGGTATCCAGTTCCGGGTTGTTCAGCCCTTTAACGATGCGCACTTCCTGAATCGTATGGCCTTTACCGGTCTGATACAGATAGGTTTCGTCTTTATAAAGGTGGTACACGCCTTTGAACAATTTGCCACAGCCAATCGGCCAGGTAATTGGCGCACAGGCAATCTTAAGCTCGCTCTCGACTTCATCCAGCACTTCCATTGGATCGCGGATGTCACGGTCAAGTTTGTTCATGAACGTCAGAATCGGGGTGTCGCGCAGGCGGGTGACTTCCATCAGCTTACGCGTACGATCTTCGACGCCTTTTGCGGCATCGATCACCATCAGGCAGCAGTCCACCGCCGTCAGCGTACGATAGGTATCTTCAGAGAAGTCTTCGTGCCCTGGGGTATCGAGCAGATTCACCAGACATTCGCGGTAGGGAAACTGCATCACGGACGTGGTGATGGAGATACCACGCTGTTTTTCCATCTCCATCCAGTCGGATTTCGCATGCTGGTTCGAACCACGCCCTTTTACCGTACCGGCAGTCTGGATCGCCTGTCCGAACAGCAGGACCTTTTCGGTAATCGTGGTTTTACCGGCATCGGGGTGAGAAATGATAGCGAACGTTCTTCTTTTGGAGACTTCGCGGGCGTATTCACTTGGAGACATGATTTTCAGGTTTCTTTTGTTAGCCACCCGGCGTCAGCATCAAGTCAACAACACACCGATGTCAGATCGTCAGGCAAAGCGGAAATAAACTATAGCCGAGCATTTTCCCTGATTTAACGTGCAGACACAATCGGTGATGGCATAAACAGCGCGGAGACATCATGCCCGCAGTCACCGTTCTGATACCGCCGTCAACAATTACGCCATAAATCATTTATAAAGTTATCATTTATCTTTGCCGATAACATTTGGGTCAATATTTAACCACATGATCGCACTTAAGGAGAGAGTATGAGCTTGTCTGTAAATAATACGGGTTATGGCAATTCTCAGGCCCAAAGCACCGCGACATCATCGAACACGGCACGTTCCACGACAACAGAACCCACCACGGCCAGCAGCGACATCACACGCATCATCGATCCGATTACCGGGAAAACGGCGCTCACCTTTCCCAGCAATATAAAAATCTCTGCGGAAGCGATGGCACGGTTGAAAGAAAATGCTGGCAAGCCCCTGCATCCTAGCCTGACCAAGATAGATGAAAATGCGCAGCGGACAGAGGCACAAGCCCTACATCTCGCACGACAAAGAAATGCCACGGAACCCACCTTGGGCATCAATCTATCTGTTAATCACGTCGAGACCAACAAAATGGCGCTCGAAGACTGGTCAAATCACCTCAAAGAAGACAGCGGCATCAGTAAAGAAGAGTTTGTCGGTCTGGTGAATCAGGCGCTGTCGAGACCGTCCGACGTGAGATTATGGAACTACACCACCGATAGCATGGAAATCACCATAAAAGCGGCAAAGCTGGAAGAACTGAAAAACCGCTATGTGGATAGCAGCGCGCAACCGAAAGCCGATAAGGATATTCAGGACTTCATCCAGTACCAGTCTGATGCGCTAAGTAATGTGGAAAAACATATTCTGCAAGATGAGTATCAGCGCAGCGTCGACGCGGGAGATACCGATAAGGCGAACGCGACTTTCCAGGAACTACAGAAAAACGCGGAAGGCACGTCAGCCACGCAGGTTCAACGCCAGCAAATCTTTTCTCTGGCGGCATCAAACGACAACGACGCCATGTTCAGCAATTTTCGTAACTATATTTCCGTTACTGCATCCGATCGCTACACCAAAAGCGAATACACCTCGATACTCAATCAATTCCATAGCCACTGGCTGGAGTTTCAACTGTCGTTGAAATAACCCGCCGCGCCCTCCGTACAAACAAAGCGTTTGTACGGGGCGGCCGTTCGTGTGTCAGAGGCTTTTCTCTTCCCCGTCTTTTTTCACTACCGCACCGCTGTCTGGCTGCGTGTCATTTTCGGTCTCATCTTCTTCTTTCACTGGCGTACTTGCAGTAAGAAGATAAGGCGACTGCTGCCAGCGGGTACGGCGATTCTGCAAGAGCGTGCGGGTCAGGATGATACCGATAGCCAGTGAAAGCAAAATCATCAGACGCAGAATATTGGTGGTGTTATCCACCTGTCTGGCTTCGGTCGCCAGCACATGGGTATCTAAGGTAATCCGCAGGAAGCCGATCGGCCCTTCTTTTCCCTCAATCGGCTGAACCAACTGATGGTTAAAGTAGCTACCGACCCGATTGCCGTCCAGCGCCAGCCTGTCTCTCAGTTGCACCTGTTCACCGATATGCGCTACCAGCGAGCCGTCCTGCTGATACACGCCGGCATCCAGAATGCGGCTGTGATCGGTAAGCTGTTTGAGGATGGTATTAATTTTTTGACTATTATCATCCACGCTGCCCATCAGCGGAGAAAGGCTGTAAGCCACCTGTCTGGAGAGCGTACGCGCCAGATCTTCAACCTGTTCAGATCGCGCCATCTGGTGGCTCAAACTGAAATAGGACGCACCTTGCATTAATACCACTAGCAGAGCGAGGCAAATCAGCACAATTGCCGTGCGGTGTAGACGAAATTTCACCCGGGCGCGAACCATGATAATCCTTACACGATTTGGATACTTTCATGTTGCCAGAAGCGCCGACGATAGGATAGCTTGTTGCCCAGTTTTTGGAGGGATATGTTTGGTCGACGCCGCATCCTTCTTTATCGCACGACTTATCGCACTACTGCCAGCAGAGGATTTACCCCATGTCGAATAGTCTGACCTATCGTGATCTCCCTGATGAGATCAACTGTTGGCCGGGACTGCCACTATCATTAAGCGGTGACGAAGTGATGCCGCTTGACTACCGCGCTGGCGACACTGGCTGGCTGATCTACAGCGACGTCCTCGATAAAAACCTGATTTCCCGCTACCAGCGTAAGCTGGGGAGCGCGATGGTGATCGTGAGCGCCTGGAACGTGGGCGATTATCAGGTCGTGCGTTTAGCTGGCACGCTGACGCCGCGCGCAACCAAGCTGGCCCACGAACTGGGCATCGATGTCGCGGCCATGCGTAACGCGCCAACGCTGCGTTCGCCGGGTTTACTGGTGATGGACATGGATTCCACTGCGATTCAGATCGAATGTATTGATGAAATCGCCAAACTGGCAGGCACGGGTGAACTGGTGGCTGAAGTCACCGAACGCGCCATGCGCGGCGAGCTGGATTTCGCTGACAGCCTGCGCCAGCGCGTAGGGACATTAAAAGGTGCCGACGCCAATATCTTACAGACGGTGCGTAAAACGCTGCCACTGATGCCGGGCCTGCGTAATATGGTTAGCCAGCTTCAGGAAGCAGGCTGGCACGTCGCGATTGCATCGGGCGGGTTTACCTACTCTTGCCGATTATTTACGTGATGAATTAGGTCTGGTCGCCGCCGTTGCCAACGAATTAGGCATGCAAGACGGCAAGTTGACTGGCGACGTCATCGGCACGATTGTCGATGCAAAATATAAAGCGACCACGCTGCAACAGCTGGCGGAAAAGCTGGAAATTCCAATGCATCAGACCGTCGCGATTGGCGACGGCGCGAACGATCTGCCGATGATCAAGGCAGCCAGCTTAGGCATTGCCTATCACGCCAAACCGAAGGTCAATGAGCAGTCTGCGGTAACCATCCGTCATGCCGATTTGACTGGCGTGCTGTGCATTCTCAGCGGCAGTATGAGACACGAAAAGCGTTAATCAGTTGGAGGTGAGACGTGGCAAAAGCCATCAAACGGGCGTTTGTATGTAATGAATGCGGGGCTGACTACCCGCGCTGGCAAGGGCAGTGCAGCGCCTGCCATGCCTGGAACACCATTACCGAAGTCCGTCTGGCCTCGGCGTCAGCATCACGTTCCGACCGTCTCACTGGCTATGCGGGCGAAAGCGCTGGCATCAGCCGGGTACAAAAGCTCTCGGAAATCAGTCTTGAAGCTCTGCCGCGCTTTTCTACCGGCTTTCAGGAGTTTGATCGCGTTCTGGGCGGCGGTGTCGTCCCCGGCAGTGCGATTCTGATCGGCGGTAACCCCGGCGCGGGTAAAAGTACCTTACTGCTGCAAACGCTCTGCAAGCTGTCAGAGAACATGAAAACCCTGTACGTCACCGGTGAAGAATCACTACAGCAGGTGGCAATGCGGGCGCATCGTCTCAACCTGCCGACCCAGAATCTCAATATGCTGTCGGAAACCAGCATCGAACAGATTTGCCTGATCGCCGAACAGGAACAGCCGAAGCTGATGGTGATCGACTCCATTCAGGTTATGCATCTCGCTGATATTCAATCGTCTCCCGGCAGCGTGGCGCAGGTGCGTGAAACCGCCGCCTACCTGACACGCTTCGCCAAAACACGCGGCGTTGCTATCGTGATGGTCGGCCACGTCACCAAAGACGGTTCGCTCGCCGGGCCAAAAGTATTGGAACACTGCATCGACTGCTCCGTGCTGCTGGATGGCGATGCCGATTCCCGCTTCCGTACCCTGCGTAGCCATAAAAACCGTTTCGGTGCTGTTAATGAGCTGGGCGTGTTCGCGATGACGGAACAGGGTCTACGCGAGATCAGCAATCCGTCGGCAATTTTCCTCAGCCGCGGGGACGAAATCACGTCCGGCAGTTCGGTCATGGTGGTGTGGGAAGGGACGCGTCCACTGCTGGTCGAAATTCAGGCGCTGGTGGATCAATCGATGATGGCTAACCCACGTCGCGTGGCGGTCGGGTTGGAGCAAAATCGCTTGGCGATCCTACTGG